>CAVVQX010000025.1:0-382003 GCA_963750415.1 uncultured Acidobacteriaceae bacterium | reverse complement strand
GCGCCTGGGCTGACTTGCCCTGTCACTCATCGCACATAGCCCAAGCGCTCATTGAGCTTTTCAAGCCGATCAAGCATGGAAGCCATGGAAGGGACACGCTGTCCACGAAACCAGCGCAAAATCACCACAGCGCTCGCCGAGAACTTCAGGCGAAGCATCGTCTACGTCTCAGAATCCCGGTTCGCGTCTGCTTGCGGTTCCCAGGCCCCTCCGGCGAGAATGGGATTGAAGGGATTCCATTCTCTATGAGTCTTCGCCCTCGTTATCAGAAGATCTGCAGCCTGGTTTTTTTTGTGTATGCCCGCTGAGCGTCAACGCGCGAAGCAAGGACATTCCTGCCCACGGCCCAGCCATCTTTCTGTTCGACGGCAACGACCTGAATCAGTTCGATACATTCCTGCGCGGTGCCGGGCTGAACTCCGATCCTAACCATGTCTTCGTTGTGGAGAATCGCGGTTTCACGCCATTATCGTGGGGTCAAAATTTAGTGGTCAAACAGACGGGAGTGTCACTTAGGGGAAAAACAGAGTCTGCACGGGTGGAAGGTGAGCTCACGTTGCCTCCGGTCTGTGATGATCTTTTCGCGGGGTCCTCGCTTCTGTAGAGCTTCTGAAAAATGGTGGCCAGTTTACCACTTTTAGCAAAGTCCCAGTCCCGGTCTGGCCACAAATCTCCAGCATCCTCCGATGCGATTACGGTGAAGTAGCCTCTTCGAGCATCTTATTAAAACGTAACCAATCAATCTGCTTTCTGATATCCGATGTTGAAAAGTGTGGCTTGATTGCTCGAACTACTGCACTCAAATCACCATCAGATATTTTTCCCTTTCCCGTAAGACAAAAACGATCGTGCTCGTGAGCTCTAGTTCAGCCGCCGAACGTGGGGCCAATATGGTGGCTGCCCATCGAATCGCATCTCGGTGGTCCGCTAAGAATTCCTCCGAGTACTCCTCTGCTCGCGCTGCATTATGGCCTTCGCGAATTAAGTACCTAAAGCCGCCTGGGTAGTGCTCAACCGTTGAATCAAGGATCTGCAATTCTACGGCTGTTTGTAAGTCAGCGAGGACATCAGAATCAAATGGGCCATACGAATACAAGCTGAATTCGTAGCGAAGGGGTACACCCTTGACTTCCTGCAAAAAATAGCAAAGCTTCATCAATGCAGTTCGTCCGAATGCGTTTTTAGCCGATTTCGCCAATTCGGCAAAAACACACTGTCGTTGTCAATAGATCAGCGCGCATCTCTGAACCCCCTTTCGCGTGTTTTCATCGCTATGCATTTGGACCGTCCTTCTCGATCAGTCCCAGTGTTTGCTGAGAATCCTCTGAAGCGATGTTCGATGCCGGTTTTTTTGCGACCGTCGCCTTTTCGGTTGTGGGGGTCTCGCTGACCTCCTCGCGAGCTTTCTCTCCCGCATGGAGGGAAACATTCTTCGCTTCAAACTCGCGTATCGCTGGGTCTATGATCTTTCTTGCCGCGTTTACATCTTCTTTCTTTACGTACAAGAAATATTGATCCCCTGCATTCAGGCTTGTGATGGGCGAGTATTCAGAAAGTGGTCGAATGTCGTTCAGATCATTTTCATTCACAATAGAATAGCTGACGCTTCTTTTGCCTTGTACCAACTATTGCTAGAGGTTTTTAGGTGCACTTCAATATCACCCATTTTTGACATGACCCATTCCGCTTTGCGCTTTTCGCCTCCGAGGACCTCTTCGATTGATTGGGGTCGGTCCTTCGATCGATAGACTTGGCGATAGTGATTTCGGGTCAACATTCGTTCAGCATGGGGTCCGCCTTGTCCACCTGCGATTAGTCGTATCCGTTAGAGCAAACCCACGGGTTGACAAGTTCACAAGTTGCGACGCCTCGCAGCCCATACGGTAGGGGTAAACTCCGCGATGCGCCGAATGGGCGCGTTTGCAAGTCCAGGTAGGATGTCAGCGAGGTAATCACGGATGGGGATCCTAAGCCGGCGGCAGCTTTCTACAACGGAAAAGATGGCCGCGATGCGTGGGCCGGCGTCTTGGCTGCCGATATGGATCCAGTTGGACCGGCCAAGGGCGATCGGACGCATAGAGTTCTCGGCGAGATTGTTGCTCAGTTCCAGTACTGGATAGTCGAGGAAGCGTGTGAGTCGCGTCCAGATCCCCAGCGTATAGCTCGAAGCTTGTCCCGCAGCGCTTTTGGGCAGCACCGTCTTACTCATCGCCAGGATGTGACTGCGGATCTGGTTGAGCAAAGGCGGAGCTTTCTCTTGTCGGAGAGCATGGCGGCGGGCGTGATCCATGTTATCGTCGCGTGCCTGGGCATCGATCGCAAACAGCTCGTCCATCAGTTCCACCGCACGCAGCGAGGCGACATCCTGCTTATTAAGCTTGACCGCGTCCACAAACCGCCTTCGCGCATGCGCCCAGCAGCAGGCGTGCACGATGTTGGCACCGCCGACCCCGCGATCATAGGCAACATAGGCGTCAGTCTGCAGTATCCCTGCGAACTCATCCAGAAAGTCAGCCGGGCCTTGGCGTCCGCGGCTCATGCGAAAATCGAATACCGTCGCTCCGCCCGGCTTTCCATACTGCCACAGATAGGCCTGGTGATTGGTTCCCCGGCCATCGTGGGTCTGCACATCCACCGGCGTTTCGTCGGCCTGGATGTAGCTTCCCGCCAGTAATTCCTTACGCATCGCGGCGGAAACGGGGATCAGCAGGTCTCCTACCCGCATGATCCAGCCGCACATGGTTGCACGGACGATCTCGATGCCGGTGTCGCGCTTCAGTATCGAGCTCTGCCGGTACAGCGGGCAGTGGTCGGCATATTTTCTGACCAACGTATCGATGATGATGCGATCAGACACCAGGCTTTTGTCGATAATGCGTGCCGGCAGCGGCGCCGTAACCACGCCCTGCTCCTCGCACTTCCGGCAGGCACGCTTCTCGCGCTTGGTCAGCTCGACGAAGTACTCGGCCGGCTTGACATCGAGCACCTCGCTGCTCTCATAACCAATCACGGTTGTCTCTGCTCCGCAGCCGGCGCAAACACACTGCGCCGGCGAACAGGTAACCACCTTTTCGACGCGCGGCAAGTGCGGCGGCAAAGTCTGGCGGCCCGGATGCGATGCACGTGGCTTGCTGCGCGATGCGCCAGGTGGCGAGGCTGGCTGCTCCCGCTCACTCTCGGCCTGAACCTCATCCCGGCTTACCGCGGGCTCTTCATCCAGCAACTCCAATTGCAGGTTGCTCAACCTCTCGCTGCTCGGACCATATTGGGCAATACGCTGCTGGCGAAGCCGCTCTTCCAGCACCTGAATCTTCAGCCGTGCGTATGCCAACTCTTTTTCTCTCGACTCAAGTTGCTTCTCCAGCTGTGCGATAACCTCGGCCATCAAGGGATCCGAGTTCGGGCCAATAGTGGGCTCAGAGGGCGTGCTCACGATGTCTTTTAAATAACAGATAACGGGAAACAGAACGAGCGAAATACGCAGTCTTCATGCGGTCTTCAGTGACTCTGCTGGTTCTTTCGCCGCTGCCTTGCGGTACCACTTCCGTGACCGTGTCTGCGTCAAATCAATGCCACCCAACACCAGCGCCAACTCTTCTTGACTTAACACGATTTTCTTCGCAGCACTGTCTTTGGCTGGCCAGCGAAATGTCCCGCCGTCCAGCTTTTTCGCACACACCCAAAGTCCGCTTCCGTCGTAGACCAGAAGCTTCAGCCGATTGCGCCGCGCATTGGTGAACAAAAATACATGGCCGCTTTCCGGATCACAGCCCAGTTGATCGCGTACCAGACCATACAAACCATTAAAGCTCTTCCGCATGTCGGTCGCGCCGGCCGCTACATAAATCCGTGTTGCCGGGCCGAAGCCGAACATCGCCTTATACCCGGTCCAATAGGATAAGCAGGCGATGGAGCGTCTCGGAATCAAATCCTCGACCCACTTCAATGCCATGCCCACCGCGAGACTGGACGACCAAAGCACTGCCGCCTCGAGCAGAACGACTTGAACCTTGGACTGTGGATGAAATCACTTCCACGGGAAGCATCGAACCGGTGCCCGCTCGTCCCCATTCCTGCACTCGATGCCGGTACTTATCCAACGTCGCCACCGACACGCCATGCTGATGACAAAAACTATCTCGCGTCAAACCGCTGGCTTCATATTCCGCAACCAGCTTCTCCACTTCCAACCGATTGCGCCGCTTCCGTACTGATGTCGCTTCGCTCATCAACCAAGTCAATCACCTCGCAAAACCGAAAAACAGGTGGGTTGCTCAGACGGATACTCTTGATCTTCAGTTTTGCCGTTATCATCGTCTGAGTTGTCACCGCTCACATAGGCCTTACACCCCTCGGCGAACGACGGGGAATTCGAGTTGTCTCCGGCTGCTTCGCAATCGTCCTCGTCATCAATGTCGTGCTCCTCCGCCCACTCGTACCCAGCTTCGTGTCCGCTACAGTCTCCGGAGCAGTCGTATCCACCAAAGGATCTCGCCGGACCCTGTGCAGCACTTCTGTCCGAAGCCGATGAGGTCGCAGGTGGCCCCGTCTCCGCCTGCCCCGTAGAAGGTTGGGATTCGTTTGCTGGGGTTACAGTTGGCGCTGCGACTGCTGGGGACCGCTGCACGCCGCGCTCAGATAGAACCGCGAAGTAAAGAAGCCCGACGCCGATCACTCCCATAGAAACAGCTTTTCGGTTCATATACCCTAGGTCTCGTAAACTGGCGAGAAAGAATATGCGAAATGGCGCACAAGTCACAAGCGCGTCCACTCCCTTGAGCTTGCAGGCCTCAAATAGCTACGACCAGCTTAAGACGCGTCAGGCCCCTCGCGTAGATCTAATCGATAGTGTGACGCATGCCCAACGCCCTTTCGAATACCAAAGTTGTGTAACTCCTGTTCTCGGGGTTTCCAGCCCTACTGTACAAACATTGCTAGCGGGCTGATGATGGTTATCGTCGCATCACGCGAGAGGAACCGTAGTCGCAGGCCCGCCGCCAAGGGAGTTTGGGCTTTTGGTTCCGCCATAGGGATATTAGCTTGACTAATACTTTGGTGGTACAAAGACGATGCTCCTTGTCGACTATCCTAGTTTGCGATGATCGACACATCTGTTCGATTGACGAAGCTATGGAGTAGCGATATAGTTTCCGATCAGCAACGAGATGTCCTAGGAGGCACTTCGTGTACGACAAAAAGAACTTCTTGAAAGGCATATCTGCCAAGCTCTCAGTTCTTATTGGTGGCGCGCTCACCGTATCCGAAAATTTGGTGGTCAGACGGGACTGATACTTAGCGGATAGAGAGGCTTCTACGGGTCGAAGGTGAGTTCACCTTGCCTTCGATCTGTGGCGATCTTTTCGCGTGGTCCTCGCTTCTGTAGTGCTATCCGGCGCTGCGTTGCCTTCTCCAGATCCTGAATAAATTCCCCACTGCCCAGAGGCCGGCCGGTATGCGTGCGTTGGCGAATGACGGCCAACCTCGCTTCCGTCTCTCCCGCGCAGAGGTAGTCCTGCCAAGCTGTGCTAGTCCAGTGGCTGCGCCACGGCTCCGGCGTCAAATACCGGTCTTGCTCTTTGGCGCCGCAGTGACAGGCTGCGCTGGACCAGGGCCAAAGCTCCGCCCCCAAGACCAAACCGGCTCTCACCGGGTTAAGCTCGGTATAGCGCAACGCCTCCCAGAGATGCGACTGGTCCAGCGGGCAAGAGTAATATCGCCCCTGCCAGACGTGTCCGTTCGATTGGTGAGCCGCATTCCAGTAGGAAGCGTACCGCCCGTGGGTCTGCTTCAGTGCCTGTGCCAGACCATCGACTTTGTGAGGAATCGCGATCAAGTGGATATGGTTCGACATGAGGCAATATCCAATGAGGGCGACGCCGTAGAGGGCGATGTTCTCGCGCAACAACTTGAGGTAAATTGTTCGATCGGCGTCGCTGTCCAGGACGAAGCGCCGCCCGTTCCCACGCTGCGTCACATGGTGTGGAACGTCAACGGCAACCACACGAGTGAATCTCCCCATGCCAGGAAACGATATCAGGAATCGTTTCGGCGTACCGGAGGTTCTGCAAACGTGAAAATGCGTTCATGTTGTACCGAGGACGCGGAGCGCCAAAACTTCAGAAAGGTGATGGCCGGTTCACCACTTCCAGCAAAGTTCCAGTCCCGTCTGACCACAAATCTCCAAAGCCCTTCTCTACGCAGACCTTCATGCGCGCGATCATGATCGGCGCCAGGATGCCCAGCTGGCGGATATCCAGCCAACGCTCCTTAGGCCATCCTTCATAGCGGTCGCCAAGTACATTCTTAGGGAACCTGGAGACGTCAGAGCGCGTTTCCTCCCACGAGCCTATATCCACATAGCAATACGCGTGCTCAAACCGCTTGTGAATCGCGGCCACGGTGGAAGCAGGATTACCCACCGCATCGATCACATAAAACGGTACGTGAATCCCAAGGTTAGTGCAGGTCTGTGCCGTATCGCAGCTCAACTGCCACTGCCACTCCATCCCAATGGTTGGCTTCCAGCAACTGCCCCTCTTTGCGTCGCAGGGAAACGGAGCGGGCAGATGAGTGGCGACCTCCGGGGTCAGGACGCTAGGCGTTGGCTCACCACTTGGGGCCTGGGCGAATCCCAATCCAATGCAGACAAATGGCAGAACCACACATGCCAGGGCTTTCAAAATGTTTCGCATTTTACTCTCCGTCGAAGATTTTCTGTTTCCTGACGCGTTACTCGAGAAGCAATCGGAACACGATGCCTGGCGGACATATGGCTTTTGCGGGGGGACAAGTATCTCCTGGGGGACAGACGAAAAGTACCCCAATGAATGGGCACGCTGCATAGCAGTACGGCCTTTTTGCTGGGTTACGTTTCGTCTGTCCCTAGGTTCCCACTAGGTTCCCACGAGCTTCCGCAAGATCGAAAAGGCGACATACGATAACGTAGCTTTTCGCTATCTGTCTGCCGATCAGCATCCTGACCACGATACCCTAACCCTTTTCGGGAACCCTTTTCGGGGACGGAACCCTTTTCGGGGACGGACGGAACAATCACCAACCCATCGGGCGAGTAGCTGCGAGAGATTCGGGGTAATCAATTCTCGTAGAGGCCGGGATCTGACCGATACGCATTAGGAGTCCACCCCGTCCCCAAAAGAGGCCAGGGAATGGAAATCCGGCTCGCGACAATATCAATTGACATTCAACAGAAATCCACTACCATATGGTTGTGGATAGGTTAGGTACGACATTTGCAGCTTTGTCTGATCCGACGCGGCGGGCAATGGTCGAACGGCTCTCCCATGGGCCTGCCTCTGTCCATAGGTTGACGGAGCCGTTTGCACTCTCGCAGCAGATGATTTCAAAACATATTGCGTACCTGGTGCGGGCGCGGATTGTGATCAAGACGAAGCGTGGACGGGAGAGTGTGTGCACGCTTAGGCCAGAGGCGATTAAGACGGTCAGCGACTGGGCGTTTAGCTATCGCCGGTTCTGGGAAGAGAGTTTCGACAAGCTGGATGTGGTGGTAAAGCAAATGAAGAAGGCGGAGGTTGGTCATGACAAAACGTCAGGGAAATGAAACAGAGCGGATGGTTGTCACCAGAGTTTTTGATGCCCCACGCGAATTGGTTTGGAAGGCGTGGACAGACCCGAAGTACATCATGCAGTGGTGGGGGCCGAAGGGCTTTACCGCGCCGGTTTGCAAGATGGATTTTCGCGTAGGCGGAAAACTTCTCTGCTGCATGAGAGCGCCGGATGGGCAGGAGGGCTGGAATGCGGTTGAATACTACGAGATTGTTCCGTACGAGAAGATTGTTTCCTTGATGTACTTTTCTGACCCGGAGGGAAACAAGATTGACCCTGCGCAATTGGGAATCGAATCTGAGGCCATCGAGGGTGCTTACGACGTGACCCTTTTTGAGGACTTAGGAAACGGCCAGACGAAGCTTACTTTCATTGGAAATGAACCAATGGAGAGCGCCAGGAACAGCGGGCAACTCGAGGGCTGGAACGAGATACTCGAAAAAGTTGCCGCAGTGGTTGCGGAACTGGCGCAGGCGAAATAGGCCCCACAGGGGGGAATCCGGCTCCGCTGGAAGCTTTGATTCGCGAAACTCAAGCGTGGAGGAAGAAATGAAAAGAACAACGTTTCTCGCTATCGTCCTGCTGGCATTCGCATTTGCCGCCCATGCCCAGGACACGATGAAGAAAGATGCAGCCGTCAAACCTGCCGATCCGGAATCGAAAGTCGTGCTCGATTCCTGGAATGAGATTGGCCGCAAGCTGACGGCGCTGGCCGAAGATTTTCCTGAGGACAAATATGACTTCAAGCCGACACCCGCCCAGCGGAGCTTCGCCGAGCAATTACTGCACGCGGCGGGTTCATGCTACTACTTCACGAATCCTGCGATGGGGCTGAAGCCTCCCGCGGCAGAAGATCCGAAGCGCGAGCAATACAAGTCCAAGGCCGATATCGTTGCGTTCGTCAAGAAATCCTTCGCCGATGGCGCAACCGCCATCCAGTCGAAAGGCGAAAAAGGCCTGATGACGGAGGTTGTTTATTACCCTCAGCAGAAAGCGCGCGTTATCGACATTGCATACGGCATCATCGAGCATAGCGGAGAACACTACGGCCAGCTCGTTGTGTACTACCGCCTCGCAGGGCTTGTGCCGCCGGAGTCGCGGCCCAAGAAGTAAAGCTCAGGAGGCCGGGTACCCCGTCCCGCAAATACCCCCAGGTACGGTCAAAACACTCGCTTGACTTCAGTATGCGCAAAACGTGCAACTGTTTGTTCGTCAGCCATTTCCCTTCTTTTTCCCCTTTTGCGCCGTCCAAGGGGGGACGATGCCATTCTGCCGCGCGTAGGCGATGAGTTGGCCCAGGTGTTCGTGCGCGTCGGCAACGAGAATGTAAACGACGTCACCCTCGTTAGCTTGTGGGCCAAGCTTTGGCAGGGGCTTTGCGAAATCCACGTTGCTCATGCCACTGATCGTTTGGTTCGCGAAATCCCAGGACTGATTCAGATCGTGGACGATACGATCCTTGTCAGTTGTGGATTTTTCGAACTCGCGCCCTTTAAACCCTGCCGGAGGCGTCGCACCCATCATGCTGAGGATCCCGTAACGCTCTCCAGCAACATGCAGAAATACTTCAGCAAACGACCGGGTGTCGGGTGAAGGGCGCCAGGTGAGCTTGTCGCTCGGGAGTGCCTCGGCGAGATCGACACATTTCTTATTTACTCCCTGCAGGTCGAGAAGCGCTTGGGCTTTCAAGTCATAGCTGGGTGCAGTGCGGTCAGTGGAGTTGTCGGCAGCTCGCGCGTTCATTGCGACAGGACTAGCATTCAGGATGCATGCAAGACAAATCAAAGAGAGAATCGGCGTTTTCATTGCTGTCCCCGCTGGAACGAATTTCTGGAAATCGACCCGAGGCTAGAGCAGTGGCGGGAAAGAATCAAGCAGTTCGTGACCAACCGCGTGTTTGTAGGGATGAGTCGCTGCGTGCAGTAGCCCCAAAGGGATAAGGTGACGGGATAAGGTGACAGACCATCGGGCGAGTAGCTGCGAGAGATTCGGGGTAATCAATTCTCGTAGAGGCCGGGATCTGACCGATACGCATTAGGAGTTATCCCGTCCGTCCCCAAAACCCGCGTCCCCAAAACCCGTCAGGGCATTCTCAAGGAATCCATAGCTCATCTTTAAAAAAAACGCGTGGACGTGATCGACTTTCCAGTCCTATACTAATTCCGAAATATAATTTCGAAATTGAATGACTATTTTGTTTTCCTATAAAGCGTGTATGGCTGGTAAAAAGGGAAAATCCTATCCGCGTACGTATCCTGCTCACCGCGAGAGGCAACGAAAACGTATCCTCGAAGCTGCCGAGAACCTTTTCGTTGAGCGCGGTATCGACCGCGTGACCATGGCAGAACTGACGGCGGCGAGCGGGCTTCAACCGTCAACGATGTATCAATACTTCTCGAACAAAGATGACATTGTCTGGGCAATTGTCGGCAACATCATGGCGAGAGTTAGCGCTCGCTCCACTGAAGCTGATGCGAGCGCAAAGTCTGCGCTGGATAAGATCACTGCTTTCTTTGAATACATGGCGGAGGAACTCTCCGGCCAGCGAGCCCGGGTCCGCTTCATGGCACAGTTCGACGCGATGTACTCGCGTGACTGGCCCGTGGAACGCCTGCTGAAACTGGAAGCAGAAAGCAGCAAGACGGGGCGCGGAGTCTTCCGCGACTTGATCCGGGAGGGCATTGCCGACGGTTCGCTTCGCTCGGACTTGGATCCGGACCTGACCATGCAGGCCATCATCAACGCCGCCATCGGTACCCAGCGACGGCTGGCGTCGCTCGGGAATAAGGTCGAATTGGAATATGGGCAGTCGGTCGATAAACTCTTTCGCGAAACAATCCGCATACTCCTACTGGGATTGCGAGCCACTGGTCCTCCCGAGAGCGAACCTTCCAAGGGAGCGAGGGCTCGAAAAGTTAACCCTGCAAGGAGAAGCAAATGAGCCGGCCTTGCCGCGTATCCACCTTTCGTTCAGTTTTTGCAGTTCCGTTGTGGCAGTAGAAGTGGCCGAAGTTTTTGTTCCGGAGGCAATATGAGTTCGGTGTAGGTGGAGCAATGTCTCAGCGGGTGAAATGTCCGGGGCTCTTCAGTGTCCGCACCAGAGCCTCTAAGAACAACACTTAACACGATGCGTGAGGAAGAGAAGTTATGTCGATCAGTCTGACTCGCAGGGACGCACTCAAAGGAATTGCCGCAGTCACCGTCCTCCCGCTCACCCCGGCATGGGCGTCTGCCGCCCCCGCAGACCGTGGAGATGTTGCAATCAGCAATTTCGATGATGGCTGGCTTTTTCTTCGAGGGGACGCCGCAGGTGCCCAAGAGGCTGGATTCGACGCCTCAGCCTGGCGCAAGGTTGACCTTCCCCACGATTGGTCAATCGAAGACCTTCCCGCGCAATCGGCAACCAGCGGCGTGGATGCCATCTGGCAAGACTGCAATTGCCCTGAAACGGCCGGACCCTTCAGCAGGATGAAGAGTGAAGGAGAGGGCGCGACCGGTTGGGTAGTCGGTGGCATCGGCTGGTATCGAAAGAGCTTTCCGACGCCGAGCCTGCCGCAAGGGGGCCGTGCGATTATCCTCTTCGATGGTATTTACCGAAACGCGGAACTTTGGGTCAACGGAACGGAGCTGGGAAAACATCCCTACGGCTACACCGCCTTCTATTTCGACGTTACCGATTCCCTTCACACGAACGGGGATAACTTGCTGGCCGTCAAAGTCAGCAACACGGGAAGAAACAGTCGCTGGTACACCGGCTCCGGCATTGATCGCCATGTACTACTAATCACAACCGGGCGTGTGAGCATCCCTGTCTGGGGAGTCCATGTGCAATCGTCCGATATCTCCGCTGCCGGCGCTACCATCAGCATCGCCGTGCGGTTGGCCAACCATGATTCAAGTGCGGTAACGGCTACGGTCTCCTGCAAACTTCTCGACGAAGATGGGAACGTCGCAGCCACGCTCCGCTCAGAGCAGCACCTGGCCGCCAAAACAGACGGCGAAGCTCTCCTGAAGACCAAGGTCCCGCAGCCACAACTCTGGTCTCCAAATTCGCCTGGCCTCTACAAAGCCGAAGTCGAAGTTTCCTGCTCCGGCGCAGTCGTCGATCGCAGCATCACACCGTTCGGCATTCGGGAAATCAAGGTCGACGCAGAGCACGGACTGCGAATCAACAGTGAGTCCTACAAGCTCAAAGGGGCATGCGTCCACCATGACAACGGCCCGCTTGGCTCGGCGGCAATTGATCGCGCTGAAGAGCGGCGTGTGGAGTTGCTCAAAGCAAATGGCTACAACGCGATTCGCTGCAGTCACAACCCACCCTCTTCGGTATTTCTGGACTGCTGCGACCGCTTGGGGATGATGGTCATCGACGAAGCGTTCGACATGTGGCAACAGCAAAAGAATCCTGACGACTACCATCTTGACTTCAAAGAATGGTGGAAGAGCGATATCGATTCGATGGTGCTTCGTGACCGCAACCACCCCAGCGTCATCATGTGGAGCATCGGAAACGAGATTTCTGAGCGCTCAGATCCAGACGGAGTTCGTATCGCCAAAGACTTGTCCAGCCGGGTTCGCGAACTGGATACCTCACGTCCCGTCACCATGGCAGTCCCGTTCTTCTTCGATGCCACGAAGCCTCGACCCTGGAGTGACACGGATGCGGCTTACCAGTTCCTTGACGTCTGTGGCTATAACTACACCAAGGACCACTACGAATCTGACCACCAATTGCATCCGTCAAGGGTCATGATGGGAACGGAATCTTTCCCGGTCCAGGTCGCGGAGAACTGGGAACTGGTCAACAAGCACAGCTATGTCATCGGCGATTTCGTTTGGACCGGCATGGACTACATCGGGGAGTCAGCACTTGGGGCCGCAGTGCTTGCGCCCGAGAAAAACCCCTTTGGTCCGCCGGCCCCCGCCGCCGGTGGACCCGATGCGGCGGCAGCAATCCAGATAACGCTTCCCAAGAACAGTACCTTTGCCAGGCCGGGTTTTCCCTGGTTCATCAGTTATTGCGGCGACATTGATCTGATCGGCAACAAGAAGGCGCCTAGCTATTTGCGTGATGTAGTTTGGGACCGCAGCCCGCTTGAGATGGCCGTCGTGCGGCCTTTGCCGCCGGGCCGCAAACAGCAGATCATGCTCTGGGGATTCTACGACGAATTGCGTAGTTGGACCTGGCCCGGCAGCGAAGGCCTCATCGTTACCGTGCGAGTCTACAGCAAGTCAGAGAAGGTGAACCTGGCACTTAACGGCAAGCCGATTGAAGCTGCCAAGGCTGAATTTACGGCCCCGTTTGTCACCGAGTTTGCCCTGCCGTATGCCCCTGGCGAACTGAAAGCCTCCGCAATCGTCGATGGCAAGCTCGTGGAGCAAGTCCTTCGCACCACGGGAAATCCCAGCAGGATCGCGTTGCGTGCAGACCGAGCGCATATCCGGACAAGCCGCAACGATCTCTCTTACGTCATGGCCGAGCTGCAGGACGATGCCGGCAGTCCGATTGAAGACGGAGTCGCGGAGATTCAGTTCTCAGTGAAGGGTCAAGGCGAACTGGCTGCAGTCGGCAGTGCCAATCCTCATGACATGGCCAGTTACCACCAGCCACATCGGAGGACGTTTCACGGCCGCTGTCTTGCGATTCTTCGGCCCACGGGCGAGAAAGGCACCATCACGCTCGAAGCACGAGGAGATAACCTTCGTGCCGGCGTCATCACTATCGACGTCGGCTCGTAAGTTGCCGCGAAGTCATCATGCCATCCTCGCCTTCCAATGAAGCATTGTTTATGGAAGTGGAGCCTCGCAGTCGCTCGGATTTCATGCTAGTCCGGCTGTTGCTCTCCTAGGATGGCGACTTGCCTAAAGTTTCGTCCAGCCAGTTAAAGACTCGCAAGTCGCGGAGTCCCGTTGCCTTCGGTTCACAATGCAAATCTGCTCCGTCACTCACAGAAAAGGGAATGAGCTTCTTCGGCGACTTCACCAGATCGTAGAGCTGCTGAGATTGGCCCGGCCAGTAGGCTTCGTTCACGGGAGAAGTAATCAACAACGGACACGTTATCAAATCGGTGATGCCGCGCAGATGATATTCCGATACAGCCTTGTAGGTATCGAAGTAGGAGGAGAATCCAAACGGTCTCATGCGGAAGTTGAGATTCGCTTTGACGGCTGGGCTTAGAGCCTTCGCCAGAAAACTGTCAAATTCAGCTTTGTGGCCCCCTTTCAGCAATGCCAGCAGGGGAGGAGGTAAACTGACGGTCCATGAAGTGGAAACGTCGACCACGCCAGGATCGGCGATCGCTGCGGCAATTCTCTTCTCGAAAGCCACGGCGCGCGGCACCCAGTATCCACCTTGGCTGATCCCCTGAATGGCGATTTTCTTTGCGTCCACCTCGGGACGCGAGAGCGCATAATCCACCACCGGAGAGATGACCTTCTCCCAATCGGGACGGAAGTAGAGCTTCTGTTTCCATAACGCGTACCCTTGTCCCGGACCATCGAAGGTAAGACAGTCGTATCCCCGAGCCAAAGCTCCGGCTCCTCCCCACAGCCACATATCGAGCAGAGAGCCATCACTCCCATTCACTAAGATCAACAGTGGACGTTTCTTCCCCTTCCCGCTTCCTCGAAGAAAAAACCCGTGAAGGTCAGTGCCCTCGTAAGGAATCTTTACCGGCTCGATAGGCGGATCAAACAGAGAGATGCCTTTCAGCCAGCAGTCGTACAGAAGTTCCCAGGTTGGGAGAAACCTGGATGGATCTTCGGAGCCATCCATGAAATAAGTTGCGCTGTCGTAGAAATTCTGGGCCCAGAGATACGCTTGCCTCGCGCTCTCTTTGTGACCGTGGACCAGCGAGTCTTCGGCTAGTTGTCGGGCTTCGTCTCCGGCCTGTTTAAAAGCCAAAAACGCGCTCTCAAAATTGCCATCCTCCACCTGTTTCGTAAGATAGAGAACCTTCCCGACGTTCCCTCCAGAGTGATACGCACGTCCGAGACTGGTGAGAAAGATCATCTCGAAGGTAGGATTCTTGAAGAAGTAGTGGCGGTCTGCCTCCGCACCAGCTTCCGGCTTCTGCGCTTGTAACGGGCGGCCTGACCCAAGACCCGCAAGAGCTGTTGTAAGTCCTAGACTGAACTGCCGCCGGTCTACTCTCATCAAGCCCCCCTTTTTTGGATTCCCATTGTACCGATTCCACGTGGCAGAAGTCCGGGCGCGCGCGATCTGCGCCTGGACACGACAACCAGGAATTAAAGACATGCCAGAATGGTGAGACTCACAGCCTGTACACCAACGCATACCAACTGCGCTTCGGAAAAGCCATAGTGTCTCGGGCGGGCGCTGGTGGTCCGGTAAAAGTCAAGGATGAACCGCACGACCGCATACAAAGAGAGATACATCCAAAAGATGTATCCGGCCGTGCCCGGAAATTGCCACACTGCCGTCGCTAATATCGCAAAGAGCGTTGCTTGCGCACCCGCTTCGACGAGTTGTACGGGAAACACACGGGTACCCGGATTAGGGCTGGCAGAGAACCGTCTGCATCCGTGCCCAGCCGATTCGAAGATAGTCCGGGGGTAGAGGACGCCGCTGGGAGAAGGCTTTCCAAAACAACACCCGCCGAGGAAGCAGCCGACGCGAGCAAGGCATCCGTACAGCGGCATGAGCGTTCCGAAGAATGCGAAGGCGAGGCTCAGCGGCTGCTTGAATAGCAAGCTGACGATCAGAAAGCTTGGGATGATGAATAGGAGACAATCCTGGAGAAAAGACCGCGCCGCTGTTTTGCCCAGGGCAGCTTTCGCCTCCAGCGCAATCTTATAAACAAGCAATGCGGCAAGTACGGCGACTGTCAGCCCGAGGCCGGATACCGTTGGGAAACGCCTGGAAAACGCCCAGGCGTAGGCGAGTGCCGACAGGGCAGCGGCATCGGACATGATCCAATATGGCTTGTAGTGAAGCCGGAATAGGGTGAGCTTGTTTGCATGAACTACGACGGCATCGAGGAAGGGCCGCTTGCCCTCTTCCGTATCTGCGGCCACGGTACGGTTTTCCTTTGACACTGCCCGTTCTATGGAGGGTAGCCAAAATTTACTCGTTCGCCACGCTGTTCTCATTTGCACCTCGAAAATCTGCCCCTGCTGCCTCGCAGGCGGGCGGTGCTTTCCTTATTGCAACTGCCGGGCCAAAGTTATTTACCTTTAATAACAAAGGCTTGGAGCAACAAGGGCTCACGATGTGGTCGTGAACTCCCGAAGTTTCGTGAATTTCACGGGAGATGGGAACCCTTGGTTGCGTGAAGGGCGGAAGGGGATTTGAAGCTACAAAGCGCGGAAGCGCCGCTTGTCGATTTGCAGGGATTTGATCTTCGAGTCCAGGGTCGAAGCCGGAATCCCAAGCCGAGTGGCGGCCCCTGAGGGGCCGGAGACGCGGCCGCTGGTTTCAGTAAGTGCGGCCTCGATGTTCGCTCTTTCCTGGGTCAAGAGCTCATCCGGCAAGCGCCGGCTCGGATGGCGATGGTGAGAGAGCCAACTCTCATCGACCGAAAAGTCCTCTGAGTCGCACACGATCACGGAGCGCTCGATGACATTCTGGAGTTCACGAATGTTGCCAGGCCAGGGATAGGACTGCAGCCGGTCTAAACTCTTCTTTTCGATGCGCCGTATCTTCTTGCCTGCTCTGCTCGAGTATTGGTCGATAAAGTACTCAACCAGCAGGCGAATGTCGTCTCTTCGTTCCCGTAGCGGAGGAATCTCGATCGGAAACACGTTGATGCGATAGAACAAGTCGCTGCGAAAGGCTCCGACAGCGATAGCAGCCGCCAGGTCGCGGTTGGTTGCGGTGATAATGCGCACGTCCGTGCGAATAGGGTGGTTGCCACCTATGCGTTCAAATTCTTTTTCTTGCAGGACCCGTAACAGGGCTATTTGCGTCTCCGCTGGAAGTTCGCCGACTTCATCGAGGAAGAGTGTTCCTCCATCGGCCAGCTCAAAACGTCCAAGCCGGCGCTGCAGCGCGCCCGTGAAAGCGCCTTTCTCATGCCCGAACAACTCCGATGCAATCAAGTCGCGTGGGATCGCGGCGCAATTAACGCTGACAAATGTTCGTCGCGGAGCGCTTTGACCGTTTGTGAATCGCACGCGCGATCAGCTCTTTTCCTGTGCCGGTTTCACCGGTGATAAGAACTGTGGAGTCGGCCTGCGCGACCTTTGTTACGCGGGCGAGGGCCGCCTGGAGTGCTGCAGAAGTGCCAACAATTTCCTCGAACATCGACACTTTTTCTATCTCTTCCCGGAGCACGAGATTCTCTTTGTAGGCTCTCTCCTGTGCCTGCTTTCTGTCGTCTATGTCCACGCGTAAGCCACACCAGCGCACGATTTTTCCCTGGTCATCGCAGACGGGAAAGTTCTGGTGGAGAAACCAACGAAACTCTCCGTCCTTGCCTCGCATCCTCGCCTCCACCTCGGCGGCAATACCGGATTCAAACGTTCCCAGGACCACCCTGGTTAATTTTTCGAGGTCGTCCGGATGTGTGACCTTCGCCATGAATTCTCGTGGCGCCATTGGCAGGGTGGCAATGTCGCCAAAGTACTCGCGCGAAATACGGTTGGTATACGCACTGCTGCCGCCGGGTTCAACAATCACGATATGTTGCGGAATCAGATCGATGATCTGTCTGAGTTGGTCTTCCTGCAATGACCGATCGTTCGCATCACCGTCACGTGCCGCGACGGCCGGTCTCGCCGTAAGCATGTCAACGACACGTCGAACGCTCTTGTCGTCTGTGGACATAACGATCTCATTGAGAGGACTTGAAGAGTCTGTCACGCAGACCGGTCGAGGACTGCACTACGAGCGACTGCACTACGAGCGATCGATCGTCCCGATCAACGGTCACGCACATGCTACCTGAAAATGAGTCGGCTCCAAATACTTTGTGGAGTCCCGGAGGGGCCGTCCTTATTTGTTTCGTTAATCCTCATCTTTTCAACCGCTTATCCGGCCCGTTGGTTACCACGACACCGCTCCCTTCAGCGAATCTGGCATTGAAGGGGCATTGAAGGAACAGACGGAGTAACCACCATCCCGTCGCGATCGCATCAGCCGTTCCGGAGATGCGGGACGGGAGATGCGGGACGGGACGGGAGATGCGGGACGGGGAGATGCGGGACGGACGAAACAACCACCATTGTGTCTGGGCACTTAAAGAGATAAGAAGCGGAGCGGAGATCCGGGACAGAAGTACCGTCCCGGCATGCAGCAGATTTTTCAGCGCGTCATAAGCTCGATATCCGGCAGTCGCCAACTCTTGTCAAAGAAAGCCTGGGTGGGGCCGGCTGGTCCCACGTCTTCGAGGGCGGTCTGCCAGCAGTCGTCCACTGAGCCGGCGATCGAGGCATGGTCAGCAGGCGGAATCTCCAGCACCACAGGCCCCACATCCTTGGTGTTGAAAAAGGGCATCAGGTAGATTGTGTCGGGATTGGGTGTAAGTGTCTGGTTTTTCCAGCTTAAAGGGCGAGACCAGTACACAACTTTATTGCTGCCCTCGCCGGCCTTGGCGTCGTGAACCATAGCCTGGTACATGCGATCGAAGTTGACCGAGGGCATACCCCAGATGACCGCTTCGACTCCCCGTCGCTGGATGGTCCGGCGGTCGAGGTCTTCCCAGGAGAGTGGCTGAGTCATGTTGAATTCCCCATGCATACGGATGTGGTTTCCGGTCCCGTGCACGAGAGCAGCGCTTCCCAAGGTCAGCCCTCGACAGGCCGAAATATACATCAGGCGAGAACGCCTTGATACTCGCACTTCTGACAGCCGGGCCGAAACGTCTCGCTTGGAACTCGAGGCGCTGGATGCCCTGAGAGCAGTCGTTGACACCGCGGGTGGGCTTGTAGGCTTATGCAGCGGGTTCCTGGCCCGATCCTAGGCTTAGCCTTACTAACAACTAGTGGCATACTCACTAAACATTTTGACGTCACTGATCTTCAAGGCTCTGCCCAATCGAGGGCAAAGATATCCTGGGTCCCAATGTCTTTGAGCAGAAGCGGGGAATCGTCCGGATCGAGACCCAGCCACGGGCCTACGTGGCCTGTATTGGGAACGTTCGTTAAATCCCAAGCCCGCTCCACCTTGCGATCACTGATCCGAACCCTCATCACCGCCGGATTGTCCAGCCAGTGTAAGAAGTAAACATACCGTCCGTCCCTGGACCAATTCATGAATGCGGATCTTATCTTCGCGAGCTGGGACCACTGTCTGAGTCTGGAAGTCGAAGAGCACCAGACTCAGCGAATCCGAGGGCATGGCGACAATGTACCTGCCATCCGGGGACCAGAATGGGGCGAACATGCCGCGGGATCCGGGCAGAGTGGAAACCTGACGGGTATTCACATCTAGCACACGGATGGTGGCTTGATCGTCGGCCGGTACTCCACCAAAGACAATCTCTCGCCCGTCCGGCGACCAGTCTGGATTCTGCTGAGGCTCGGAATCTTGGGGCAGCAGTTGTTGAGGGCTGCCTCCGTCCGCGGAAACCAAATAGATCTTTTCTGGTTTGCCAAGTGTGGCATCGAAAAATGCAATCCATTTTCCGTCAGGCGACCAGCGCGGCAGTCCCGCCCACAGCGGAGGGGAGCTGAGTTGTAGCTTTTCACTACCATCCAATTTGCTTCGCCAGAGGATACCTTCAGGGTAGGAAACGTAGGCCACCCACTGGCCGTTTTTGGAAATCACAACGTCTTCGGCTGAGATGCCTGACAGAAAGGGGGTAAATCTTCCAGACACGGAATCGCCGCGCTCCAGTTCACCGCGGTAAGTCCGGCCGACCACGAAAAGTTTCTTGCCATCCTTGCTGGGAAGAGGTGTGAACAGGCCGAGCGGGCTGGAAGTCAACTGGACGGCATTGCCCGAGGATTCGCGAAGTGACCTTCCGTTTTCAGGGAGTCCCCATATCTGCCCCCGCGACTCGAAAACATAGTATTTCCCGTCCGCTGTCCATTTCCCGCAGCATTCGTCCGGAGGATTGTGCCACCCGGGAAACAACGGGTGCAGATCCGTTCCTTGCGCCGAGACTTCCCAAAGCGAATTCTGATGGGTCCTGAAATCGATAAGCGTAAACCTCAATTTGTTTCCAGCAGGTGACCATGCGGGATAAAAACCATGATCGGGTAGGGAGACCAACTTTCTGGATGCCGTTCCGTCGTTTCTGGCCAGAAACAACTCGTTTCCGTCGGCGTAAACCAGCATTCTGCCGTCGGGCGACCAGGCCCCGTCCTGGCCAACAAGAGAGCCCAATCGGTGGGGCGAGCCGCCGAGTATGGGCAGACGCCAAAGTTGCCCCCTGTAGTCGTTACCCTCGTTGTCTTTGACGAGAAGGTCGGCTCCATCCTGGGAGAGGTTCAACGGGAGAATGGCTCTGGAAGCCGCCGGAATTTTGACCGGCTCGCCCCCGGAGATAGACATCTGCAAGATGCCTGTGCTGTTGTAGGTGGTTGGTCGCGCGAAGCCAAGATAGAGCCGCGAACCATCGGTACCGACCAAGGCCTTCGGCAGGCCGTCGTGGGTGAGCTGGACGTAATTTGAGAGCTTCGGCGCGGGTAGAGGGCGCGCCCAATGGTAAACAAGCAGTAGGGCGGCAACGATCAGGAACACTGAGAAGGGTAGGAACCATTGCCGCTGCACCAGTCTGGCCGGCTCGGGCTGCGTAGTTGTGGACTCAGATCTCCTACCAGCGTGAGCAGCATGCTCAAATGTCGGAAGCACTGAAGGCGCGAGCGTCGACGAAGCTCTTTCAGATACAGGAAAATGAGTCGCAATCTCCGCTGATGCGTTGCGTTGCACAGCCTTCAAGTCCGCGCGAATCTCCCCTGCATGCTGGTAGCGAAGATCCCGGTCTTTTCGCGAGGCATCTGTCAACGATGTGCGCTAATCCCGCCGGCACATCCGGATTCAGCTCGGCAGGAGTGATCTGGGCTTGCTGAACGATGGAGATCAGAAGCTCTCCGGTGGTATCTCCTGCGAACGGCGAGCGGCCGGTGCACATCTCGTAAAGCGTGATACCGAAAGAGAAGAGGTCGGTACGCGTGTCGACCTGTCTACCGAGCGCCTGCTCAGGCGACATGTACGCGGCCGTTCCCAGTGCAGCGCCAAGGCCGTCAGTGAGTTGCTGTCGCTCCAGGTAAGACTCCTCCCCGGCGGTCGCGAGTTCCTTCAGCGGCACCATTTTGGCCAGACCGAAGTCCAGGACCTTGGCATCGCCGTGTTTGGTAATGAAGATGTTTGCCGGCTTAATGTCGCGGTGGATGATGCCCTTCTCATGCGCCGCTTCGAGGGCGTCCGTGACGTCGATCGCGATTTCAATCACGCGATCCATGGCAAGCGGGCCTTCTCCAATCACCTGTTTCAGCGTCTCGCCATCTAGGAACTCCATGGCGATGAAGGTGCGGCCGCCTTCCTCGGCGATCTCGTAGATGGTGCAGATGTTCGGATGGTTCAGAGCTGAAGCCGCACGCGCTTCGCGCCGAAAACGATCCAGGACCGCGCGATCGTTGGCCAAGTGATCCGGCAGGAATTTGAGCGCTACAAAGCGTCCAAGAAGCGTGTCTTGTGCCTTGTAGACCACGCCCATGCCACCGCCGCCGATCTTTTCCAATCCACGGTAATGGGAGATGTTTGTTTCGCTCATTGGGATATTCTCGCAAACATCCAAAAAATCTCGTTTTAACGCAACTCAGCGGTCGTGTCCGGAGCCGTCCATCGCCTGGAGCATTCTAGCCGGTGTCTCAGCGCTTGGCGCGATTCGGAAGCGACGTTCTGAAATATTCAGGCTACGGGAGATAAGGGGACATGATACTATCCCCGTCTGCTTTTCCATCTTTCGATTTGAAACTCTGGTAGGAGAAATAACGAGAGGGATCGGGGACCGCATGCCTATTGCAGTAAATTTAGCTGCTTGGCGCTAACACTGGCGTCCTTAAAAAAGATCGCCTCCCGAAGATTCCCACGCTGTGTAACGTGATGCGGAAGGCCGACAACCACCGTACGCGCAAATCGTGCCATGGCGAAAATTAACACGAACGATGGAAGCGGGGATAGGTAAGCTGTCCCTATATCTTGTTCCATGGCCTGCTTTTCGCTCGGCGATGCTGGCTAAGCCGCTACGCCACTTAACGTAATGCGCCGCACCGCCACGAAAACGCTTATTGTGATCGGTTGTCGATGAGTGCATTCGCGATTTGGCGTCATTCCAGAAGTGCGCCCGGAGCCTATGGCGCTTGCCGGCAGAGATCCTGAAATCGTGCTTGGCCGGGACTGAAGGTCTTGTGCCATTCACGCCCTAGGCTTCTCTCGCTGAAAGTAGATGAGGCACCCGGATTACATTGCCTAGAGCTCGCGGATCGCCGTCACCGGATTCACCCGCATCGCTCGCTGTGCCGGAAGATAGCACGCCAGCAAAGACATCGCCGCGAGCAGAATCAGCACGGCAAAGATCGTCACTGGGTCATTGGCGCCGATGCCGTACAGCAGACCGGCAATGACGCGGGTCAGCCCGAACGAAAGAGCCAGTCCCAGCGCCAGCCCAATTGCCGTCAGCCGCATTCCCTGTAGCAGCACCAGCCTCATCAAATCCGCTCGCGAAGCCCCCAAAGCTACGCGGATGCCGATCTCGTGCGTCCTGAGCTCGGTGCGGTATGCCATCACGCCATAAATGCCCGTGGCCGCCAGAACCAGCGCGATCACCGCGAATATCCCCGCGAACGTGCTCTGCATGACGACGAAGGTACTCGCTATCGCGGTGTTCTCCCTCATCGTGCGCACGTCATAAACCGGGAGCCGGCTGTCAACCTCCTGGATCGCGCGCTCGGCCGCCTGCAGCAGATCCGCCGGATTGCCCATGGTCTTCATTTGTACGATGAGTTCCGGGCCCGGTTGCTGATAATAGCTCATATAGATCATGGGCCCGGGCCGCTCACTCATCATCAGGTGCTTCGAGTTCTTCACCACGCCAACCACCGTGAACAGGTTGCTCACATATGCTCAGCCTTTTCCCTATCGGATCCTGCCCCGGCCAGTACCGGTTCGCCGCTGTCTGGTCCACGATCAGTACGCGCGGCGCATTCTCATTGTCGTCCTGCGTAAAGTCGCGCCCTTCCAGAATGGGTATCCCCATGGTCTCGAAGTACCGCGGCGATACATCCGCTCTCCCTACTTCCAGCGATTCATGCGGCCGTGGCGCATATCCTTCCGGATACGCGTCCTCCGTCTTTCGCGTCAGCGTTAGCGGTACCCAGTCGGTAAGCGAAGCCACGGTCACGCCGGGCAATGCCTCCACGCGCTGGAGAATTTTGTCGCGGATCAACCGCCTTTGGTCATTCGGATAGCCGGAGATGTTCAATCCCACGGACGCGGTCAAAACATGATCTTGCTCAAATCCCGGATCTGCATGGGCAATGTTCCTGAGCGTGCGCAAAAACAGTCCGGAGCTAACCAGCAGAGCGAGCGAGAGCGCCACCTGCGCCACCACCAGGCCGCTAAGCAGCCGCCGATTGTGCTTGCTGCCCGATACGCTTGCCGATTCCTCCTTGAGCACCTCCGCCGCCGGCACCTGCGACGACCGCCAGGCCGGAAATGCCCCGCACAGCAGGCTCGCCAGAACTGCCAGCGCCACAATTGCGATCACAACGCCGGGATCGACCATGCCGTTTATCGCGATTGGGATCGCGTTCGGCGGAAGGAACAGTGCGAGTGTCTTCGCCGTCCACAGAGTCAAGAACAACGCCGCCGCTCCCGCGCAGAGGGCAAGAATCACGCCTTCGAGCATCATCTGCCGGACAACGCGCACGCGACCTGCACCCAGCGACTGTCGGATTGCGATTTCGCGCCGCCGCGACACAAACCGCACCAGTGTCAGCGTGGCCACATTGGCGCACGTCAGCAGCAACACGATCCCCGCAATGGCCAGCAGGATTGGGAGCGAAGTCGCCATATATCCGTTCGCGCCGAACGGCGAGCGCCACATCGGATCCAGGGTGATCGTGTTCGTGCCCAGGTGATCGTTAGGATACGCCGCCACAATCCGCCGCATGATGGTCTCAAGATCCTGGTTTGCCTGCTCGCGGCTCACGCCCGGCCGCAGCCTTCCCACCACGACCAGCCAATTCCCGCTGCGCTCGGTCATCCGCCAACCGCCCGTTCCGAGCGGATCGAGCGTGACCCACATATCGTGCCGCAGCCCCGGCGCCGCACCGACGAAACCCTTCGGCGCCACGCCGATCACCGTCACCGGGTGGTGAGCAATCTCCAGCGGCTTACCCACAATCCCGGGGTCACCCGCAAAATGCGTCTTCCAGAGCGAGTAGCTGAGAATGACATACGGAATGCTTCGCCCTGCAGCCTCTTCTTCCGGACGGAAAAAACGCCCGTAGAGGGGCTTCACGCCGAGCACATCGAAGTAATTCGCAGTCACGTTGGCAACATAGATCCGTTCCGGCTTGGCTCCGCCGGTCAACGCAAGCCAATCGTGGTGATACCCGATGATTCCCTCGAAGCTGTGATTCTGGTCCCGCAGATCGCGGTAATCGAGATAGGAGAATGGCGGAGTCGGCGAGCTATTCCACTGCCCGCGCATCACGCTTACCAGCGAGCTCGTATCTCGCGCTCCCGGTATCGGGTGCAGCATCGTCCCGTCAATCCAGCTGAACACCGTGCCGTTGGCGCAAATGGCCACTGCCAACATCACCGTAGCCGCGACCGTGTATGCCGGATTCTTGCGAAGTCGCCGCAAGGCAAAACGAACATCCTGAAGCAGCCCTCTCACGCCTACCTCCCTCTAAGGAACTTTGCTCTTGGGGAACCTGAGTATCCCCCCGGATATGCACGCAGTGTGCCAAAACACGTATCACTGTAAGTCTATATCCGCCATCGACATAGGCTGGGGCCATATCTCGGCTCCGCCAACACACTGTCCATTTGTGGACCGGATGTCCGCTTTCGAAGCTTCCTGCAAAACCGAAGCAAAGTGCAGCGCTATCCATCAGAGCAGGCCAGCCCTTGAATTTCGCGCACAACTGATTACCCACCCATCACTCCGATTGTGGGCAGGAATAGCAACCCCCTAATGCCATAGCCACATTTCGGGGGCTATTCGGAGTCACATTATGATATGGCCCTGTCTACTCGCATTTGCTACCTGAAAACATGAAGGTATAGCGCGAGGTTTGTGCCTCTTCGTGGATCGTTGCTCACATATGAGGCCCCTCCCTCTTCATGAGGGGCTCACACAGTCATCACACGTAAAGCGAGTGAGGCCGCGGCCAAGACGAGCCATACAAGCGGATATGTCAGGTGTGCAAAGAAGCGCGCACGAATCGTGAAGACGATTGCGCCAAGAAAGAAGATCACTAAACACACGCCGGAAACGATCCCGATTTTAGGCATAGCCAGCCCAGTCAAGAGCCCAATAGCACCGGCGCCCTTAAGAACACCGAGCGTGCTGACCCACGATTGTGGGATATTTAGCCTCTTCATGTTTTCCATGAGCCAATCCGGTCGGGTAAAGTCGTTCGACGCAGCATAACCTGTTGCCACCGCGGCGAGGATCGTTACGACTATGAATGCCACGTTCACTGGGGCACCTCGGTTTCATCCGACATCGACGATGATGTCTCTCGAATGGATCGATAGGAGCCAACAACGTTCAGTTCCTCACGAATCGGCGGTCCGGCAACCCAGTTCCGGATGTTCTCCATGAACTCTTTGCCGGTGTGCATATTCGGGAGTGGATTCTCAACCCCTTCATCAAGTTCCAGCCAACCCATGAAGCTTGTGCCGTCAGGCAAGCGGCACCATGTGTAGTGGACCCCGTTCGGCCGCTCCCGTGATAGGGCAGAGAGTATCTTTTCCCTAGCGGCTTCGAACTGTTCCAGGGAGTCCTGTTTGATCTTGAATTGAGCCATGAGTACACGCACTGAAAGAATTCCTCCTTTGTCGCCCCTCGGGCGAAGCAAGAACTGCGCATCGAGATTTCCTTGTCACCTCGGTGCAGTTTCGATCGTCAATACCATGACGGAATGCGGCGAGGAAAGGTGACCATGAATCAATCTGGCTGGCGGGCGGAACGATTCGAGGACCATCGTGCTCATCTTCGGGCCGTGGCTTTTCGAATGCTCGGCTCGTTGACCGAAGCGGACGATGCCGTGCAGGAAGCATGGCTACGCCTTAGCCGTTCGGACACTGACAGCGTGGAGAACCTTGGCGGATGGTTGACCACAGTCGTCGCCCGTGTGTGTCTCGATATCCTGCGGTCCCGGAAGTCACGAAGAGAAGACAGTCTTGACGTGCCAATTCGGCAATTGAGAACAGAACTTGCAAGCCGTCATGATCCCGAACAAGAGGCGGTGATGACTGATTCAGTGGGCCTCGCGCTATTGATTGTCCTGGATGCCTTGCCTCCTGCCGAGCGGCTGGCATTTGTACTTCACGACATTTTCGCTATGCCATTCGATGAGATCGCCGCTATCGTCGGGCGAACCCCGGTCGCGGCGAAGAAATTGGCTAGCCGTGCTCGCCATCGCGTGCAGGGTAAGGATACTGTGAGCCGCACTGACCGAGTTCGCCAAAGGAAGGTCGTGGAAGCCTTTCTCGTGGCTTCACGGTCCGGCGATTTGAGTGCGCTGATCGCGGTACTCGATCCGGCAGTGGTCCGTCGGGCTGACCCTCAAGCCTTACCTCCGGGTGGTGCTATCGAAGTTCATGGTGCTCAAAACGTCGCCACGGAAACACTCACGAACACCGGTCTTGCACAATTCGCGCACGTCGCCCTTGTGAATGGCAACGTTGGCCTGATCGTGGCGCTTCGTCATCGGTTGCGACTGGCGCTTTGCCTGACGATCCAGAATGACAAGATCATTGAGATTGACGTGATTGCAGATCCCGTTCGACTTCGCGACACTGAGTTGGGCGTCGTCAATGCGGACTGATAAATGTCTCATCACGTGGTCTCCACGTTGGAGATATCGCGCCTTGCAAGCATTCCATCATTTTCTATGCCGACAGTGCGTATCGCCAGCACTCTGATCAGAAGGTAAATGAGCCAGCCTGCTGGGCCGGGATAAGGTGACGGGGATAAGGTGACGGACGGAAGTACCCCTTTATCCGTGAACTGAGGTGGCTGGATGAGCCCGGACCAGGAGATACTGTTGAACGAGCACAAAGGAGCTTGTTCACACGAGCACTCCAGGACACAGAGGGTTGTTGGATTTCGCAAGCGCCTTGTGGCGTGCAATTCAGCACGACCACGTACTCGACGGTGCGGCCGTTCTTGCGTTCTTCTTTTTGCTAGCGGCATTCCCGGCGGCGATCTTTGTGCTTTCCCTGCTTCCTTCTCTATCGATCCCCCACCTGCAGGAGGCAATGGTGGACCTTCTCCACCAGATCCTGCCCGAGCAGTCCGCGAACCTTTTCGACGGAACCGTACGTTATGTCGCGGCGGGAGGTAGCAAAGGACTGTTGACATTCGGATTGATCTTTGCTCTCTGGTCGGGCTCCGCCGGCGTCTACGCGATCATGGAGCAACTAAACGTGATCAGCGATGTCACGGAACGCAGACCTTTCTGGAAAGCGCGGGGCATCGCGATTCTTCTGATGGTGTTCTTTGCTGTGTTGGCGATCGTATCTCTCTCGCTCGTGATTCTCGGAGGAGTGGCTCAGTCGTGGCTGGAATCGCTCATCGGCTGGAGCTGGCCGTTGCGGTTCTTCTTCGCGTCGCTCCGCTGGGTCATCATTGCCGCGGCGGCATTGTTGGCCCTTGCCGCGGCCTACCGCATCGGGCCAGATGTAAACGTCAGGTTCCGGTTCATTTCACCGGGCAATGTGGTCGCCACCATTCTGATCGCGCTGGCCTCGATCGGATTTCGATTCTATGTCTCCGAATTTGGCAATTACAACGCCACCTACGGCAGCCTCGCCGCCATCATCGTCCTGATGCTGTGGATGTATCTGGCTGGAATCGCCCTTCTGGTCGGTTGCGAAGTCAACACAATTCTGGACCGATCTAAGTCTGAGCAATCCTGATTCAAGAGCGGCAGCAGCCAACGTGCCAGCGTGAGGCGGATTGCTGCCGGCGATCGCGTTCATCGCGGCCCCGGCCCGCTTGTGATGGATTTGAGGGCGGAGAAATCACACCCTTCGCTCATCTTCGATGAAGACTTGCCTGACAGCACGCCTGCCGCAGAGTTTCATAAGCTTGGCGCCTTTGCGGGGCAAGTCAGGGGACTCCATCGTCCCGGAGAAGGCCGTCATTGACCGCGAACGCGTGTCAAACCGGGCCGCAAAACGGATCCACCGCGCGGTAGTCACGTCCCTGTCACCGCCGTTCCCGGAACGGAGGCGCCGGCCGTTGTTTTCCTTCGGCTACGACGTTAACCGAAGAGACTGCAGCTTCCTTCTTTAACATCGCCTGCATCTCAATCTGTTGGGCGCTTCTTTTTACGCTCCCACGACTCAAACAGTGAGGTGGGAGCGCGAAAGTGCGGCCCATCGCGGCTGCCGTGGCTTCAGGTTGACCGCCAAGCCATTTTCCACGCTTGCTCGGCCGAGGCCGCCTATTACGGGCCTACTGGCAATTTGCAAACCACAGCCACGGATCGAGAATCGGTAAAAAGCGCATCTTTGGAAACGATTGGAGGAGACTTTTGATGTTGCCGCACTTCACCACACCCGGATCGGAACAAATTTACGCAGCGTTGGGTCATGTTGCTCGCATTCTCGTTATTCTGGCGGTCAGCTGGATCGCCACGCGTCTCATCGAACGGTGGTTTCCGCGGCTCCGCGTACGCATTGTCAAGCATATGGTTGGGCAGCGTGGGGGCGTCGACATCGAATTGGAGAAGCGTGCGGCAACCTTGGGTGGAATCCTTCGCAAGACGCTCGCACTCATCATTTGGATCACCGCCATCGTCATGGCGCTGAAGGAAGCCGGGTTTGATATCGGGCCGATCCTTGCGGGCGCTGGCGTCGTTGGTCTGGCGGTGGGCTTTGGCGCGCAGAATCTTGTGCAGGATGTCATTTCGGGCATGTTCCTGCTCCTGGAAAACCAGATTCGCGTCAATGACGTCGCCATCCTGAACGGCACGGGCGGCATGGTGGAAGGCATCAATCTGCGCACGACCGTGTTGCGCGGGCTTGACGGCACCGTGCACGTCTTTCGCAATGGAGCCGTAACAACTCTCGCAAACATGACCCACAGCTATTCCTACTACGTCTTCGATATCGGAGTTGCCTACAAGGAAGACACAGACCGCGTCATTGACGTCGTCAATGGGATCGCTGCCGAGATGAGGCAAGATGAGAAGTATCGGCACATGATCCTCGAACCCCTCGATGTCCTGGGAGTGGATAAGTTTGCCGATTCTTCCGTCATCATCAAAGCTCGCTTCAAGACGGCCCCGATACAACAGTGGACGGTCGGTCGGGAAATGAACCGCCGTATCAAGAAGAAGTTTGATGAAGTTGGCATCGAAATACCCTTCCCTCATACCAGCGTTTACTTCGGAGAAGCCAGCAAGCCATTTCAAATGCAAATGCAAGGCTCTGATCGCGAAGAGCTGAAGAAATTAATTCGGGAAGTGCAGAACGAAGGCAGGCGCGGAGCTGCCTGACCCATTCTGTAAAACGTTTTGATTTGTTCATCCTCTGTGAGTCTGGGAGAGACCAGGACAGACGGACAGTGTGTCGGAGATAGAATTTTGCATACTATATGTCGTAGCCGAACGATGGCTCTTGGGCTGCATATTGCGGTTCATGCACGCAAAAAATCATTTCTCCGACAAACTGCGGAAGTACTCCCAACGAAATCGGCCGTCGGTCGGATTCTTAGATAGTCGTAAGATAGCCTCACGATGCGCGCATTTGCTTCGGGGGTAGTTCCGTCCGTCCCCTTTATGCCGGCAACTTGCCAGGGCATGGGCCTATTCGAGCGGCTCAATGAGTGACTTGGCCTGTACGCAACAGTCAAGATTCCGACCTCAGATTGAATGGTGGCGAGCGAATGGCCCCGCCATGATTCTCGCGGCTGTGAGGGAGGATGACTGAAAACGCGATTCCGTTGCGGCTGCGCACGGCAAAAGCCTCAGTTCTCTCGCTACAAATCTAGCCGGACGCGACTTCAGAACTCGCCGCACTTATGTTCGTTTCTGCTCGAAGTTTCGCGGGAACGATCGCATGGCCGAAAAATTCCCGCTTTATTCGCGTTAACAACTTCGGAGCGGTGCAGCTCTATAAATAAAGCGATTTATTACCATTGCTTGAGCAGCTGGTGAGTGGGTATAGTCAGGAGTTCCGCAGACATTAACAATCAGCGGCGTGCAGACCTCCTGAAAGGCACTTCCAATGAGGTACTCAGAGACCGGGATCCTCGTGCTCGTGGCATGTTCGATGGCAGCACAGGCACAATCCAAATCATCTGACCGCTGCTCCGCCCTGAAGAGCGTAACGCTCACGGGAGTCGAGATCACGAATGCCGAGCCGGTTCCGGCAGGGAAAACGATTGCGCCTGCCTATCCGGGGGCATCGGCAGTCGGACCCCTCCCCGCGCATTGCCGCGTTGACGGCATGATCAACCGCCGCAAGGGAGCTGATGCGCTGGAGTTCGGCATCGGGTTTTCTGTGGCTCTTCCCGAGCCGAGCGCCTGGAACGGTGACTTGATGATGCAGGGCGGCGGAGGCGGCAACGGTGTGGTAGCCTACCCGGCCGGTGCAAGCTACACAGGAGACAAGCCGGCGCTCTCTCGCGGCTTCGCTGTTGCAAGCACGGACTCTGGACACAAGGCGAAGACCGGCGGCTTCGACTTTACCTTCATGCGCGACCAGCAGGCTTATCTGGATTTCGCATACATGGCAAACGCCGAGGTCGCGGGAGCGGCCAAGCAAGTCATCGACCGCTATTACGGGAAGCGCGCGGCCTATTCCTATTTCGTCGGGTGCTCCACAGGCGGGCGAGAGGGCATGATCCTGTCGCAGCGCTTTCCGACGGTGTTCAACGGGATCGTTTCAGGCGATCCGGCAATGCGTACAGGTCTGTCAAACCTCGCGATTGCACAGTGGATTCCAGTGGCCTACAACCAGGCGTCGCCAAAGGACTCGTCCGGGAAGCCGGAGATCGACAAGTTTCTGACTGATACGGATCGCAAGGTGTTTATCGACGGCCTGATGAAGCAGTGCGACGCGCGCGATGGTGTGGCGGACGGCATGATCTTCGATCCAATCGGGTGCGACTTCGATCCTGCGGTGCTCGCATGCAAACCTGGGCAGGCCGCCTCCTGCATCGCACCTGAAAAAATCGCGGCGATCAAGAAAGCGTTTGCAGGGCCAAGGAATGCGTACGGAACGCAGGTCTATCCTGGCTTCCTCTACGATGCGGGTATTGCTTCAAAGACTGGCATATCCGGCTTGCTGGCGTTGAGTAAGAATGGTCTATTTGGTCCGTACACCGACGCCACTGAACTCGACGTGGATGCCGCAGCGCTGCACGCGTCTGATCCGCTAGTTGAGCCGGCGTCGACGAACCTTTCTACGTTCTCGCAAAACGGCGGGAAGCTGATCTTCTTCCACGGCGACAGTGATCCGTGGTTCTCACCGCTTGACACGCTCGGATACTACAAGTCGCTGGCGGCGACAAACGGCGGAGCGGACAAGGTGGCCGAGTGGAGCCGGATGTTCCTTGTGCCAGGAATGGCTCACTGCGGAGGCGGCCCATCTCTGGACCACTTCGACATGCTCAGTGCACTCGTTGGGTGGGTTGAGAAGGGCACAGCGCCCGAGTCCGTCGTTGCTACCGGCGCGGCGTTTCCCGGACGCAGCCGTCCTCTATGCGCCTTTCCCAAACACGCGCACTACGCCGGAAGCGGAGACACCCAGGAAGCCCGAAACTTCCAGTGCCGGTGAAGACCCACAGCTTCCGCGATGGGTTCGCGTATGACTTGCATCCGACGCAGGTTTTGCTACGCTTGGCAGTCCATCCCCAACGCTGCGTTGTTCCTGCGGTGTTCCACGGTGCGGGCTTGCCGGCAAACAAATAATGCGCGGCCGGATTGACGACGCCGGAGGAGGCTGTTTGAGAACAAGATTGGAAGTTCACAGGAGAGACGAATGATGCGGTCAAGCATCGGAATCCTGCGCCCGGTTTCTGCATTTGGTGCGCTATGCGTTGGGCTGTGCGTTCATGCGCAGCAAGCACCTCAGCAACCCGCGGCACAGCCGCCGAGGCCCGCGATGCAAATGCCTGCTCCCACACCCAACGACACGCTGAAGTCGGTTGAGGTGGAGCCCGACCGGCATGTTCGGTTTCGCATCTGGGCGCCGGACGCCACCGCAGTGAAGCTGCATGCCGAGGGCCCGGAGGCCACACCGGGAATAACTCCGCAAGACACCAACAAGTACATGACTGGTGTGCCCCTGACCAAGGGCGATCAGGGCGTCTGGGAAACGACGATCGGTCCGATCGAGCCTGGAGTCTATCGCTACACCTTCACGGTGGATGACGTGAGCACGACAGACCCACGGAACCCACTCACCTCGCAATCGCTGACCCACGCGTCCAGCATGTACGAAGTTCCCGGTGCGGACTTCATGGAGTACAAGGCGGGCGTGCCGCACGGCGCAATCGCAACGGTCTACTATGACTCGTCTGCCACAGGCGGCGAACGTCGCATGCACATCTACACACCGCCAGGCTACGAGAACGGCAGCGGGAGATTTCCTGTACTTTACCTGCTTCACGGGGGAGGGGATTCTGATGACTCGTGGCCTACGGTCGGCCGCGCAGGTGCGATTCTCGACAACCTGATCGCCAGTGGGAAGGCTGTTCCGATGCTGATCGTGATGCCCGCCGGCCACGTCTCCACGGAGTTCCGTCTGACGCCGGGCGTGCGCATGGGCCACGACGCCTTTAATGATGACCTGGTAAAGGTGGTGCTGCCCTACATCGACGCGCACTATCGTACCGCCGCGGACCGCGACCACCGTGCTATTGCCGGGCTCTCGATGGGTGGTCTTCAGACTCTGAATATCGCGCTCGATAACTCAGCGGATTTCGCCTACGTGGGCGTGTTCAGCTCCGGATGGTTCCCCAACTCGATTAAGGAGGAGCAGGACACGGACGTGGCGCAGTACCGCGCATCGGGCAAGCCGTTTCGCCTGTTCTGGGTGGATGCGGGCAAGTACGACATCGCGCTTCAGAACAGCCATGCCACCGTTGCCATCCTGAAAGATGCCGGAATCAACGTGGAGGAGCACGAGAGCGGCGGCTTTCACGCATGGCCCAACTGGAGAGACTACCTGCATCAGTTCGCGGCGTTGGCCTTCAAGTCGTCTGAGGCGCACTAGAGTGCATCCTCAAACACAGCAACGTCAGCGTGAGTGTCAGTCATTCGCGTTTTTTTGGACGAGTCGCAAGAGCCAATTCACTTTGGAATCAGGTGCCCGAAGTGCAGCGGAGTGTTCGACGAGATGAGCGGCCGGAAACCGATCAGCACGTCCTGAGGACGGCTCTCCCGTACGGCATCACTGAGTTCCTACTATGACGGACCGTTGCTCAACCGCTCTTGCTCCAGCAACTGCAAAACACGGCGCTTGATTTCGTCGCGCGTCTGCCGTACCGATTCAATTCCCTGCCCTTTGGGATCTGGAAGCGGCCAGTCGTCGCGGCGCAGACCTGGAACATAGGGACAATCGTCTCCACAGCCCATCGTGATGAGCATCTGCGCACCTCGTGCCAACTCCGCGGTGAGCTTTTGCGGCTTAGCATTCCTGAGGTCGATGCCTACTTCGAGCATCGCTTCCACCACTACGGGATGAACATGCTCTGCCGGCTGAGTTCCGGCGGAAATGGCAAGTGCGCGTTCGGGATCAGCAAAGTGGTTAAAAAGAGCCGCCGACATCTGCGAACGTCCAGCGTTGTGTACGCAGGCGAATATTACTTTCTGCATGTTGTCTCCATCGTTTCTGAACCTAGCGTATTCGCCCATGCTGGGCGCCCATCTGGACTGGATCCCAGGGACTGCTGAGTGGTGGGGTAACTCGAAGGTTGCGTGTGGGGGCTCGATTCCTACCGGCGCCCAATTTCATCTATTTCTCGCTGTAACGCGAACTTATCGAGGGTTGTCAGAGGTAAGGCGAGAAACAGGCTGATCCGCCTATCGAGGGAGGCGAAGGCGTCCCTGAAAGCCCGTTCAACCTGCTCCGGCGTCCCTTGGACTGCGGCGGGATCGGGTATTCCCCAGTGAGCCGTCATCGGCTGGCCAGGCCAAAATGGGCAAACTTCTTTAGCGGCGTTGTCACAGACGGTGAAGACGAAGTGGAGCGGCGGTGAGTCGGGCCGAGAGAATTCGTCCCAGGACTTACTACGCAGCCCTTTCGTCGGTAAATGGGCAGTGTCAAGCTGTTTGATCGCCTCGGGTCGCACAAGTCCGCTGGGATGGCTCCCAGCGCTGAAGGCGGTAAAGTTCCGCCCGCCCTTGCGGTTCATGATGGCCTCCGCCATGATGGAACGCGCCGAGTTGCCCGTGCAGAGAAAGAGTACGTTGTAGTGTGACTGCATACCCGGAATCCCTTTCCGATTTTCGTGCCCCAATGAGTGATCGCTCGTTAGGCCGCTTGATGCTGTGCTTCTTCTGACTTACGAACAGCAGGTTGGACCACAGCAGGTCTTGGCGGTTGAGGTCGCAGGTTTAACCGCATAGACCTTGACACTGGCGGCGGCTGCATTGACGTCGTAGTCAGACAGAAGAGCTGCCAGATCCTGATGCAAACCTGCGGGCTTGTCGGTCGTGCAGCAAGCGTCCGAAAGTATCGGCAAACCGTTCGAGGTGTCCATCGAAGGAGAGCAGCAGGCGGCCTGGTTTTCGACCTTGGCATATGCATTGAGGTCGGCCCCACTATCGACGATCTCGACGTGTTCAAACCCCGCTGCAAGCAAGCCCTCGCGATAGGCGTCTATGTGGATCGCTCCCGCGATGCACCCGACGTAGGCGGCAAGGCTTTGCGCAACCGCCGGTGGTAACTCGCCCTTGAGCGCGATATCGCTTACTGCGAGTCGGCCGCCTGGTTTCAGAATGCGGTCAATTTCCCTGAAGACCGCGGGCTTGTCGGGAGCGAGGTTGATAACACAATTGCTGATGACGCAATCAACCGATGCGTCGGCGAGGGGAATCTTGTCGATCGTGGCCAGATGGAACTCCACATTCTGATAACCACCCGCCAGCGCATTCGCTTGTGCACGTTCGATCATCGCTGGGGTCATGTCGATACCAATGGCCCGGCCTTTTGGACCCACCAGTTGAGACGCCAGGAATACATCCAGGCCCCCGCCTGAGCCGAGATCCACGATCACCTCGCCGGGTCGAATGGAAGCAATCGCCGTCGGATTCCCACAGGAAAGCCCCATGTTCGCTTCGGCGGGAATGGAAGAGAGCTCTTCCGGGCTATATCCAAAAGCCTCCGCTACTGCTTTGACGCCTTCGTCTTTGCTAGAGAGCGTGCTCTTGGCCACGGCTGCATACCTTGATTGCACCGATTCAATCAATTGCTCTGTCATCGTTGCTCCTTTTACATATTCGCTAAAACGACTATATTGCTGCTAGACACATTCGTCAATACGTATATAATTATTTCAATGAAAGTCAAAGACAGGACCTTCAACATGGAGCGCTTCTTTCAGGCTCTGGGCGACAATACGCGGCTGCGGCTGCTCAATCTCATGGGAGATCAGGAAATCTGCGTTTGTTATTTCGTGGAGATTCTGGATCAACCTCAGCCCAAGATTTCCCGGCATCTGGCCTACCTGCGGAGCGCCGGAATTGTGGCTGCCCGCCGCGAAGGAAAGTGGATGCACTATCGGATAGTGATGCCTCCAAACATAGGGGCCGCCCAGGTTCTTCAGCAGACGCTTGCGTGGCTCAAGGAAGAGCGCACCATGCAGGCAGATCGCACCCGGCTGTCGAAGGCATGTTGTAGTCCAGGAAAGTTCGCGACCCTGCAAGGCGCGCCTCTGCCCGCTTCAATCGATCCAATCACTGCTGCAGCATCGAGGTAATTATGTCGAGTGTCCCCTACACCCAGGGCCACGTGTGCGCGCCGTTGCCGCGCAAGAAGCTGTCCTTCCTGGATCGGTTTCTCACGCTTTGGATTTTTCTCGCGATGGCGATTGGGGTGGCGATCGGGCATTTCGTCCCGTCGTCAGCGGCTTTTGTAAACAGCTTTCAGGTGGGCACAACCAATATCCCGATTGCGATTGGGCTCATCATCATGATGTATCCACCGTTGGCCAAGGTGCGGTACGAAAAATTGGGCGAAGTCTTTCGCAATCGGCGCGTTCTGGGATTATCGTTGGCCCAGAATTGGCTGATCGGCCCGACGCTTATGTTTTTCCTCGCCGTGATCTTCCTTCGCGGGGAGCCGGCCTATATGCGCGGCCTCATCCTCATCGGAATCGCCCGCTGTATCGCGATGGTGTTGGTCTGGAACGAGCTGGCGGGTGGTGATACAGATTACGTTGCTGGTTTGGTGGCGCTTAATAGCGTTTTTCAGGTCATGTTCTACAGCCTATATGCCTGGGTGTTCATTACCATTCTTCCCACGTGGTTTGGGCTGAGAGGGACCGTAGTGAACGTCGGCATTGGTCAAATTGCCAGAAGCGTGTTCGTCTATCTCGGTATTCCCTTTCTTGCCGGAATGCTGACTCGGTTTGCTCTTGTCCGAGCCAAGGGCGAGCAGTGGTATCGGACGCAGTTTATCCCGCGAATCAGTCCATTTACTCTTTTCGCCCTGCTATTCACGATCCTGGTGATGTTCAGCCTCAAGGGCGACCTGATCGTGAAACTCCCGCTCGACGTGCTGCGTATCGCAGTGCCGTTGCTGATCTACTTTATCGTGATGTTCCTGGTCAGCTTCTGGATGGGTCGTAAGCTGGGTGCGGATTACGCTCAGACGGCGACTCTGTCTTTCACGGCGGCCGGCAATAACTTTGAATTGGCGATTGCCGTATCGGTGGCTGTTTTCGGCTTGAATTCAGGTGAGGCGTTCGTGGGGGTGATTGGTCCCCTCATCGAGGTTCCGGCGCTCATTGGACTGGTCAATGTAGCGTTCTGGCTGCGTCAGCGTTATTTTCTACAGGGAACCAGCCGCGTTGAGCAGGCGCCTATCAAAGCGTGAACAATGCAAGTCCACCCGGATGGCGGCATACTTCGGGCCGCGGTTCTTAAGCTCCAGCTCGCTGGAGCCTGCTCTTCTCGATAGCGGAATATGGCTTCCACTCGCTGATCGTACAAGACCCGCTGGCTATGGCTTCTTTCAAGCGCTTCGTATCCAGTTCAAGCTGGTCTTCATCTCTGAATATTTGACGCAGGAAATCGAACAAGGCCTTCCTATTCGACTCCTTTAGGTTTGCAATGCGATAGAAGACACGGTAGCCGTCGCGGCGGTCTATGACCATTCCCGAGTTCTTCAGGTAAGCAAGGTGCCGGGAGACATTCGGTTGCGAATTTTCTAGTACATATTGGATGTCACAGACACAGAGTTCACCATGCAGCAACAGGTTCACGATTCGTAGCCGGTTCGCATCAGCAAGCGCCTTGAATACCTGTTCTACTTTCATCATGGATCGAACTCGTCCCACAGTGGCCTGTTGCTTGATTGGAAATCTCCCCGCCGGTGAAGATCTCTCAATACTGATATTCGCATAGAAGAATAGACCCTCGGGCGCGCTAATTGCGAAGAGTTCCAGGCTTGGGATGAAATTCATCCCGTTTTAACCTTTGGTCCATTAATGTGTCTATGCGCACAGACGCATACACCTATCTACTGTGTGATTGTGGCAAGTGGCACAAAGAGGTCCTCCATGAGCCTTAAGCTTCTTCCAAAAGTTGCCTTCGCAAAATCGCTCCTAACCGCATCGGCAGCTACCGCTCTTGTCTTCACCATCGGCTGCAATTACTCGGAGGATGGAAAGCCCCCAGCTGACCCCGCATTCGCCACGACTCAGGTTCGGACGTTTAGCGCAGCGGGAAGCACTTTCATTGCTCCCCTGATGTTCCGCTGGAGCGCCGATTATCAAAAGCTCACAATGTGCGGGTCAACTACCGCTCCATTGGGAGCGGAGCTGGACTCAGTGAATTGAAACAGGGCTTGTTGACCTTTGCGGTTAGCGATGCGCCGCTCGGCGACGCTCAACTCAGAGACCTGCCTGCGCTCGTTCAGGTGCCTGTTACTGCTGGCCCGGTCTGCGTCATCTACAACTTGGCTGGCTTGAATGCTCCGCTCCGGTTGAGCGGCAAGACCTTAGCTGACATCTTCATGGGAGCCATCGTTAGCTGGCAGGACCCTGCGATTGCCAAGGAAAACCCTGGCATCAAATTGCCCCACATCGGGATCACCGTTGTCCATCGAGCGGATGGCAGCGGGACCACCAATATTTTTACCAGCTATCTCAGCAGCGTTAGCGCAAGCTGGGCGGCAAAGGCCGGTCACGATCTTGCCGTTAACTGGCCGACGGGGATCGGTGCCGTTGGCAGCCAAAACGTGCTCCGCGACGTCCAGCAACAGCCCGGAACCATCGGCTACCTTGAGCTCAGCTACGCCAAACAGGCGGGGCTTCCCGTCGCCTCGATTCAAAACCAGGCGGGCGAATTTGTGGCTCCCAGTCCTGCCGGCGCCTCGCTTGCCATCGATGCCTTCGCAGACGCACTTGCGCAAGACCTTCGGGCCCCCGTCGTCAACCCACCGGCATCCGCCAAAGGGGCGTACCCAATTTCAGGTCTAACGTACGTGCTGATCCCTCGGGACGACCGCACCGTCGGTGAGCAACGGGCATTTAGAGACTTCATCGCGTACGCGCTCTCCCAAGGGCAGGACTCGGCAGAGGAACTCTCATATACGAAGTTGCCCGCCTCGGTCGAGCAGAAGAGCCAAACGCTTCTGACGCAACTAACAGAAAATGGTCAAGCGTTGAAGTGAACCTCGGCGGCCGCCTTGAGGAAGTTCTGTGGCAGCGTCTTGAAATATTCCAAATGGGCCGATCCAGCCGAGCTATAGTTGCCGACTGACGAGCGACAGAATATTATCCGAGTGCAGCAGGTGATTCTCGGACGTTATGGGCTTGCAAGTCCAAATTCAAGGGTTTATTTCCGAGTAGGCGGTCAACCGGAACTGGAAATGCTGGCATCGAGGCGTGCCCGACTGTTGCCACTCTGCTTCAGTTTGCTTCGTAGTTCAGCTAGCACCGCAGCAGCACCATCGCCTGCAACAGACCGTGATCACCCTTACGGGAACTGTCCTGTGTGCGGCGCAACGATGCACGTCCTCGAAGGACTCTCAGCAGCTCAACTCCTGCTCCGTTCTCCGCCCTCCGACGGATACGCCGCATGAACCCACAGCTTCACCCTCGATCCCTCCTCGTGTCCGCACACGCATACAGACCCTGTGTCTCACGTCTCTCAAATAAGCTCGCAGGCCGCCTCCCAGCCGGTTCCCGGCTGCTTAAAACAGTCTTGCCGGCAGTACCCTGCCGGAAAGGTCGACCTACGCAGTGCTTAAAGCCACGTGCGGAAAACACCTGCATCGGCTCAGATCCATCTAAAGCCCATAGAATTGCCAGCCATTGAGGCTTCCTTCAAGTCGCTGTATCTGAAGCGCCCACAAGAGCAGCCCAGGGGCCCACCTTTTCTCGCGGGCGCTCCAGATACAGCCCTAAGACTTTACAGGCACTGCCCTCGGGTCTATTCCGCTAAGGCTAAAATTACGCTGTGAGTCAGTTGAAACTGAGCATTATTCGTTTTGTAGCCGATGACCAGCCCGGCATCGTGGCTTGCCAGTTCAGCGACGCACATGGGCGACTTCACACTATTATCAGTAGAACCGGTAAACCGGCTTCTTACCCGTCTTCGTCTGCGCTTCGATCCACTTCCACGTGGAGTAGGCGATAAAGCGGTCAGCCGCCAGGTCCGCGCTCGCCCGTATCGCGCTCGTGTCATCCGTCACCGGGTTCAGAGCCAACAGCTCCGCCGCCCGCTCAGGATACTGCTTCTCCACCGCGGCCTTGAAGCTCTCCACCGTCACCTTCGGATCGTAGCCGCCTTCATCGCGGTTCCATCCCGCCAGCATGGGCACGTCGTTCTGCTTGCCCGCCGCAAAGATCGCTGCCGGGCTCTCCGGCAGAAAATAACCATCCACCACAGGACTGAACCGCGTAGTCTCGCCCGCCTCGTTCTTCTTCATCATGTCTTCCAGCAGCTCCGACGCCGGGATCGCTCGAAGCTGTTCGAGCGTCGTTGCCGAGAGCACCGTCCTGGCAAACGCATCGTCCTTCTCCGCCGTCTCCGCCAACGGCTTGAACGAGACGCCCTTGCTTCCATACAGCGCACCGCCGCTCTCCCCGATCACCTGTTTGAACAGTCCCTTGGCCAGAGGCGACGCCATCTGCGCGCACACCGAAAACGATCCCGCGCTCTCTCCGGGACCCTTTTCGGGGACGGTCGGGACGACCCTTTTTTTCTCGGGGACGGACGGAACAATCACCAACCCATCCGGCGATTAGCTACGAGAGATTCGAGGTAATCAATTCTTTTAGAAGCCGTGATCTGACCGACACGCATTAGGGGTTATCCCGTCCGTACCCGAAAAAGGCCCAGATCGCCGTCATGGTCCGACTTTGCCCAGCAAGAACTCCCGCATTCTGCGAACTACGAACGCCTGATCACTTATGAAGAAGTAGTGCGGAGCATTGGGCAGTAAATAGACGACCGGTGTGGGCTTGCCTGCGTTTGCTTGTTCGAATTTCTCGGTTGTATCTGCGTACCATTGAACAATGCCCGGCCAACTGGCATCGAATACTGTTTGCTCTTCGGGACTGAGGTACCAATAGTAAGGTAACTTTGCTTGAAGTCAAAAATGCCGAGCCGCGGCGCGTCAACTTCTGCCCAATCCACTTCTGGATTTTGCTTCTCCGCTATGCCCGCAAAAATCTTGACTCCGACCCAATCCGGTGTCGTGCTACCGGTGATCTCTCCTTTTGCGTCGAACTGTAGACCTGGGCAAAGGGACGGTTCTGGCCTAAGGGTATTCTCCAGTCTCGCCTGGGCAGCTTGGAAAATCTGCAAAGATCTGTAATCCCCACTTAGATACGGTACCGGGGGTACTTCGGGACGTTCCAACCGCGTTGCCAAGTCATACGCGTCCAGGTAGACCAATTTTTCTACGTAACTGCTGTACTTCAACCCAAGTTCACTCAATTCCGAACCGGCCAAGGAATGTCCGACAAAGAAGGCCTTGCTTATACCGAAATATTTGAGAACTTCGATATCATCACGTGCTCTGGTACTCACGTCATAGCCAGATTCCGGCTGGCTGGACGGAAGGAATCCCCGGCGGGTTACTCCGATGACGTGAAAATAGTCAGGGAATTGGTATGCAAACTCATCGTACACGTGCGCGTTTTCGCCATAAACGGTGAGCAGCACCATCGCATCTGGCTTGTCGGCACCGCCCCAGTCCACCACCTGGAGCTTGACCCCTTGGTCGACCGGTACGCAACTTCGTTTATGTGGCGTGGCATCGAAGCACGCGGGTGGTTGCGGCGGACCTGTTCGTACCGGTATGTCATCGCATGAATTGTTCGCCGCCCTCGGTTGAGCGGAGCTAGTCGCGCTGAGTGTGAGCAGCAGCGCCACGGCAAGAGACGCCTGGATCAGAATTTCCATTTTGGCCTCTGGGCACACCGCCTTGCGATGTGATTTACGCCCGAATTCGGTTTTGGCCTGGAAAGCGGAACCATCGTACACCCGCCTAGACCGAAGTTTCTCGGACGGGCATCTCGCTAACTTGCCCACCTTCGGCAGTTGATCCGGAGCCAATTTACTCAAAACCAGACGAATGCAGGCACTACGGAGGATACCTTGAAGATTGACCGTAGATTCGCTCGCGATCCAGGGCTTGGCGTCTCTTCCGTGCACTTGGGTATTCCATGCAGATTCATCTTGGGCGAAAGTCGCGGTGGTCGCTTGCTCTCACGGGTCGCCGCCCTAAGCCTGAGGCGGGGTCGGCGTCGGAGTCAGCCCGTGGCGGCGCATGATCTCCGCCATCTTTGCCCGGTCGGGCGGGCCGCCGGCTGCGGCGTTGATCACCTCGGCACACTCGCGGAAATATTGTGGACCGATCGCCGCCGGCGTGATCAGGCAGAGCACCTTCACGTCCTCGGTCGTGTTGTTGTCGAAGCGGTGAACGGCACCGCGCGGAATGCAGAGCGCTTGCCCGGGCCCGACGTCGATTTGTTTCCCGTCCACGGTCCAGGTCAACACGCCGTCGATGCCGTAGATCGTCTCCTCGTAGTGGTCGTGGCTGTGAGCTGGAGCCGCCAGGCGCTGCGCGCCCGGGACAACAACCTCAAAGGCCGCGATGGTGCCGGCCGAGTTCTCGCCGGTGACGAGAAAATGCACCGTGATATGTCCGACTCGGATGACCTCCTCGGAAGGATTGGTGCAACGATCGGCCGTTTGTTGTGCCATATGCGTCCTCCTCAGAGAAGCTTCCGTTCACTGTCTTTCCGGTAAGACAAATTCTAGGCCATATCGCGGAGCAACCTCGAGCATTCTTTGTACGTCTTCGTACGCAACTTCAGTCGCTGGCGGCAGCGTCATGGCCGGCGCCGGCACGCTGAGTTCCTTGAACCATCCTTCAAATCCCGCGGGAGTAAGGAGAATGAGCATCCGCCCCTGCTCCGAGTCGATCGTGAATGAGTGCGGCACGTTGCGTGGTAAGAAAACCATTGTTCCGGGCGTAGCCTTGATGGTGCGATCGCTGACCGAAACGGTTAACTCTCCCTCCAGCACGTAGAAGATCTCATCTTCCCGATGATGGATGTGTGGAGGCGGAACGTTGCCTTTCCTGCCCACTGCCTCGATCAACGCGAACTGACCCTGCGTGTCTTCGCCTCTAGCCAGAAAGGTCATCAGCGAGCCGTTGTACCAGACCGAGTGATCCAGGGACCGGCGTCCTCGGTCAAATGCGTTGGATTCTGTTGGTTTAATGTTTGCCGCGGCCCGCGTTGCTGCGGAAGGACTGACATCGATGTTGTCGATCGTCTGCATTGTCATTTGTTTCTCCTTTTAGTAAACTATGTTTACTTCGAAATGATAGTAAACATAGTTTACTTGGAGTGTCAATGACTTTCTCGCGAGAAGAATTCAGCGGTCAAGACCAGGGACATGCTCATCGGCGCGCTGCTGCGGGTTCCGGCCGAGGCCATTCACCGGCGTATCATCCACGATCTGAATGCGGCGGGCTTTACGGAGCTTAGCCTGCCGCACATGGCGCTCTTCCGGTTTCCCGGGCCTGATGGGGTTCGCCCCAGCGTTCTCGCCGAGCGCGCAGGCATGAGCAAGCAGGCCATGAACCGGCTGCTGGGGAGCCTGGAGGATCTCGGATATCTGGTCCGGTCCGACGCGCCGGATGAGGGCCGCGCACGAATTGTCCGCTTTACGAAGCGCGGACACGCCGCGTACGCAAAAGCTGTGGAGGTGCTCCGCGAAATCGAGCGCGATTGGCTGGCCGAGCTTGGCCCCAGGGATTTCGCTCGGCTCAAGGAATTACTTTTTCGCGTTTGGGAGAGCCCGCTGGTCCGCTAGCCGTCCACTTTTGCGGCCACGCACTAAGTGAGGGCGAAATACGGGGGGGGGAATGGGGGGAATGGGGTCCACACCAAGGCACCTCGAGGGAAACAGGGGAGACAAGGCCAACTTGCCCTCTTCCCGCAATAAATCCTCGCGCGATAAGGAACTAACAAAGCGCCGCCACGGTTACCAAAATTATCGTTTCTCGCCCTGGACAAGGTCCAAAAACCGTACTACTGTGGAACCAAGAACCCACACCAGCGCTGTCTTACCACGACGGCCCTGCATGGCCTTGCATCGGCTCTCTCCACCCGTGCATCCGCCCCCCCCGCGAAACATCAGCGTTGATTAAGTAAGGTGCGCTCAGTGCGTCCTTTTGATTAAGTGGTCTTTGACAACTTGAAAAACACCACCGCCCAGCGCCTTGAGGGCCGCTCGGCCAGAGGACACGGACGCTGAATCACGAGCGGGACGTCAGCCAGGCTGTAGGCGTAAGGCAGAGCCATTGTCCCCTTTTGTCGCCGGGCCGACGGAGCAGAAGCGTCCCCGATCTGCACCCGACTCGCCAACGATCGGCGAGCCGGCACAGGAAAGGGGGGCTTATAGCGCTTACAGCGCTTTTAGCGCTGATATTTTTGGCCACCGTTCCCGACGCCGGCCTCCATCGGGGGACTTTTCTCGCTTATCTCGCTTTTCGCTCAATCTTTTTCCCGCATGAAAGCCCCGACCGGGGGGCTTATCTCTCTTTTCTCTCACAAAGTGCATTCTTTTTCGGAAAGCTTTGCGGAGCCGGAAACGCAACCAGGTGACTCATGAATCTCCGAAAACGACCTATAGGGCCTGCAAGCCCGCCCCTTCAAGAATCGGGATTTTTCCGCAAGCTGTGCAGCCGTCCCACACTAGGCAACGACCGATGAGCGCTTTAGTGTCTGCGTGAGAACCGGCCGACCCGTGGAGCAAGTACCATGGCGCGCCATATTTTTTCCCACACCAGATCCGCAGAGTTTTGGTTTTGTATCAGGGCACGACTTTAGTCGGGCCGTACAGGATTGAAAAAGGATTGGGCTTTTAGCCCCTGACCGAGGTCTTTCTACTCCCACGGTGGGGTCTGGAGCGGGATTTGTCACCGGCACAACGATGGCCAACTGTACCGCCCTGGCTGCGGCGCGGATCGCACTCTTAGAGCGTGCGAGATGGAATGCTAGATGAATTGTCAGTAAAAAAACCGATACAGGAAGCGACAGCAGGAGCAGCGATTCCCTTCTCTCCAAGGAGCGAACCCTGCATCATTGTCAAGTCGATTTCGGCCAAGCAGCGGCCACGCGGCGTCCGGGGACGGACGCGCCCAGACCGGTCCAATTAGCTTTTTTACTCTGTCCATCCACCTCCACGCATGCCAAGGTTGGCCACCGCCCTCAACTTTGTCATCCCGACCGGAGAAGACCCGGATTTCCTGAATAGGAAATCCGGGGCAGCGAAGGGGAGGGACCTGCAGTTTCACTCGGACCGCACGCAATTGCGGACAGCGATCGTCAAAAACCAACCCAATTCTCTTTGAGACTCACGCCCTGCCGTACAATCGACGGATTGCCTGCACAACAAGCCCGATGTATTTGCTAATTTGGACAGCTCTGAGACGCGCCTGCGCCTCCCGCAGGAGGCAACAGGGCTAGGAAGAAGCGATGAACTCGACCCCGGAGTCTTAACTGCGCAGCCGCGCCAGCAGATCCTGCGGGTGTACAGGTTTGGCCAGAATCTCGAATTCGTGTCCCTGGGAACGGGCGCGGTCCAAAAGATCCGCTAGTGGCCGCCTTCTGGACAATCTTATCCTCCAGTGCAGCGATCGCCAGCGGGCGCTGTTTACCGTCACCCTTGGGTATCATGACCCGCCGGGACGGCTGCGCCCGGTACGCGCCTCGATGGACGCGCTCATGTAAATCCATGAGCCTGGACTCAAGATCAAGCCCGTAGTCCTCCCATGTTATGCCATCCACCCCGGGCGACGCATCTCGTCTCAGTGAGAGATACGATTCCCGCAGCAGCCGCACATCCACGTGATGAAGCAGCGTCGTAAACTTCTCCGTCTTGCTTTGCCTTGCGGCTTTCCGTATGCGGCCCAGCGCTTGTGACACGCCTGCCCGATCCTGTGCTCGGAGCGTGCTTTGCCGGTCCACATTTCCCTTGGTCCCCGCCCTTGGCTCCATCCACTCCTCCCCCGGTTGCCCAGCTTCGTTCGCGGACTTCGCAGCTACTGTGGCGGGGTCTGACTTCTCGCGTTCGTTCATCATCGGCTTCGGCTCATCACCTTCCCGATGCGGACCGGTGCGATACTAGCCGCCCGGCCAAACGCGAGATCTCCCAAGTTCCGACGTCTTCCCTTTGTGCGTGATAGGGTCTTCGACCACGGCTGAGCGATGGACCCTCGCATGACGGGTCCACACATGTTGCCTTCGACGATGTCCACGGCCTCGGCCTCAGCGGCATAGTATCTTTCGCGGCTCAATAGCCTACCCCACACAATCGTTGTGTACGCTTCGCAGCGGTCGTCGCCTTCCACCACGCAACACTCACTACCAGGCGGCTGCTACCCCTTACCTGGGCCGGACTTGCACCGGCTGGAACACGCCAGCTTGCTTGGCGCACGGACATGATACCTATCCCCGTCTGCTTTCCATTTTTCGATTTGAAACCCTGGTAGAAGAAATAACGAGTAGATCGGGGACCGCATGCCTATTGCAGTAAATTTAGCTGCTTGGCGCTAACACTGGCTGCTGGCGCGGGTCCTGGGGCACGCCGGGCAATTCGCCGTCCGAGCACGCGTTCAAGCCCGGCGACAAACTCCGCCGTACCAACCGGACGCCCTGTACTTTCGGCGCGCCGAAGGGCAGCAAAGGCCTCATCTCGGTCCTCCAGGAGCAAGTCCGCAAAGCAGGACACGCGATCGAGCACGGGACGGACTGTCACCAAACCATCATCTTTCCCCGCCATATGGGCTCGTACGCTAGACCACAACCAATCCGCCGCATACCCCGCTAGGCCGGCTCGCACCGGGTTCAGGCTAACGTAGGAAACCGCCGCCAGCAGATGCAACTCGTCCATTGCAACCGAAGCAAACCGGCTCTGAAAGAGGTGCCCCGTCCATCGCCCTCGGGCATTGACGAAATTGGTTAGCGTCGGTGCGCTTCTCCCACTGCCAGACCTAGACCATCTGCTCGCGTAGGAGTGAGAATGAGGTGAACATGATTGGGCATGAGACAGTACGCCCACACCTCGACTCCGGCCTTGCGCGTCTGCTCGGCCAGCAGATCTCGATAGACCTCTTGGTCGCCGTCCTCAAAAAAGATCGCCTCGCGACGATTCCCACGCTGTGTAACGTGATGCGGAAGGCCGACAACCACCGTTCGCGCCAATCGTGCCATGGGGAAAATTAACACGAACGATGGAAGCGGGGATAGGTATCGTGTCCCCCGATCTCATGCCCCTTAGGAAGATGTCTAAGCGTGCCGCGTACCGGATAGCCGATTACACCTTATGCAAATTTGCGGCGCAGCGCGGCTTTACGGTGGAGGGAATTGCCGCTGAACTCCCAACGGTCAGCGAGAAGGCGCGCCAACGAATTGCAATCCGTATCTTCAGCTCCTTCCGTGCTTCTGCGGCACACACGCTGTCGCGGCATCTCTTCGGCAGAAGGCAGCCTGCTACGGAATCGGAATTCCAACCGAAGTCGAGCTGACCTTCGTCAACAACCACTTCCCGTTGATCTTTTTCGCTGTACCGTCAAGATCTACGTGGCTCTTCGCCGTCCAGTTGGGGAGGCCGGTGGCCGGATTCAAGGACACATCGAAGTAGTGGCACTCAAAATACACCGATGATTTCCACTGCCCGTCTTCCCGCACAGGCACAAACTTCGTTTTATATTCAGGGGAAAGGGAGACCAGCTTGTTCGCCTGCTGAAGCCCTCCGGCGACATACTTAAAGAATGTGCACAGCGTGCCCTGTTTCCCGCCGGCAGAGGTATCGCCCGTGGGTGCTGGGCACGTTGCGGGATCGTCCGGATCACCGTTGCCGACATAATTCCCCTGCGTAGCCGTGGTGTTCACTACGGTGAGCACCCCATTTTCCGCCCAGACTGAAAGTGCGTCTTTAATTCGCTGGGTGATCACTGCCGCCGAATCGCCATTGACAGGATCGTGCACGCTGACGGCCGCGTGAAAGGTGGCGTGGAGATTATGCAGCTCGGCCATTTGGGCCAGTTCTTCCTGGTCGTGCTGCCAACCGCCTGCATAGCCAGTTCCCATACCGGCGGCGGCCACTGCAGTCAGCAATGCCGTGAAGCGTGTGTAAGTCGCAAGAGTCGTGTTACGCATGAGTATCCTCCTAGATCGCAGTGAAATGATTGCCTGAAGATCGGGCTTTACTTATGAACGCGACATCTGCAGAAAAAAGGGATCACTGGGAAGTGAGAAAGTGCAAAGATTGTGAGTTGCAGGTAGAATCCTGACCATTAAAGTTGCAATAACTGCTGTTTTTTGAACCGGGTACGGTTGGAGGGCGCCCACTTGGTCCCGGAACCAGACGTTACGGCCCTGCTGGTCGAAATAGCGAATGGGAACCAAGCCGCCCAGGAAAAGCTTGTTCCTTTGGTCTATGACCAGCTCAAGAGGCTGGCCCGCCGGTATATGAGGCGCGAGCGGGCGGGCCATACCCTTCAGACCACTGCTCTGGTTCATGAAGCCTATCTCAAGCTGGTTGGCCAGCATTCTCCTCATTGGCAGGGCCGCGCTCAGTTCTATGGGACTGCTGCCCAACTGATGAGGCGCATTCTGATCGACCATGCCCGCCGCCACCTACGGGAGAAACGTGGCGGAACCCAGGTGATCCTGCCCTTGGAAGAAGCATTGACTTTTACCCCGGAACACTCTGAAGATCTGTTGAAGTTGGACGAAGCTCTCGACCGTCTATCGAAGCTCGATCCGCGCCAAAGCCGCATCGTCGAATTGCGCTTCTTTGGAGGCCTCAGCGTGGAGGAAACCTCCAGGTTTCTGAACGTCTCCCCGATCACCGTCAAGCGGGACTGGGCGGTGGCGAAAGTCTGGCTGTACGGCGAACTGAGGCCCGACCATGGAGATGACGGCAAAACAGTGGGAACTCGTTAAAGAGCTGTACCAGACCGCGCTGGAATGCAGCCCGGCACAGCGGGCCTCTTTTCTGGAACAAAACGAGCGTGACGAAGTGGTCCGCGCCGAAGTGCACCGGCTGCTTGGCGTGCAGAATCGTTTGGGCAGCTTTTTATCCAGTCCGCCATTTGTTGACCCGCGGTGGACCGGCGCAAATCCCCGAGAACGACTGACACCCGGTGAAGTGTTAGCTGGGCGGTTCCGCATCGTCGATTTTGTCGCTGCCGGAGGTATGGGTGAGGTCTACAAAGCCGAAGATTTGCTGCTCGACCGAACGGTTGCGCTGAAACTCCTGCCCAAGGAGCTAGCTGAAGATAGGGAATCGCTGGAGCGATTTCTGCGCGAAGCGAAAACTGCTTCAGCTTTAAATCACGCAAGCATCTGCAGGGTGTATGACTTTGGGGAAGATGCGGCGAGAGTCTTCATCGCGATGGAGTACCTGGAGGGCGAGACACTTTCTGCGCGCATCCAGAGGGGCCGGCTCTCGACGGTCGAGGCTCTGAAGATCGCGATCGCGGTTGCGGATGCACTGGCCACGGCACACCGTAAAGGCATCGTTCATCGCGACCTCAAACCAGGCAACATCATGCTTACCGAAAGCGGGGCAATGCTGCTCGATTTTGGGCTGGCAAAGTACGAACGGCCTGTCGTGTCTGCGGAACAGACCCTGACAGGCCCTACTGGTGACGTCCAGGTAGTTGGCACGCTGCCGTACATGTCCCCTGAGCAGTTGCATGGTCAAGGGGTTGACGCCCGTAGCGATATATTTGCGTTTGGCGCGGTTCTTTACGAGATGTTCACGGGAGAGAAAGCATTTGAGCGCCAGTCCAATAGTGAAACATTGATAGCAGTCGAGCGGGAGGAGCCCATCCCGCTGGATCAATTCAACAAAGATGTCCCGAATGCACTGGACCGAATCATTCGTTGCTGTTTACGCAAGCGCCCCGAGGAACGCTATGCAAGCATGATAGAGGTTGAGCAGGAACTCAAGGATTGCTTCGAACTGATTTCGGGACCTGCCAGTGGTGTTAACCCAAGAGTGCTGTTCCGGCAAAGCAGGCGGCCCCGTGTCGCCGTCCCCGCACTGATTATCCTCTTAGCCTTGATGAGCTTGATTGGCTGGGCGATTCACCACAGTTCCAAAGTCAGATGGGCGAGGGAGCAGGCGTTACCGCAGATCGGCAAGCTCATCGAACGTGGCGATACTGGCCAAGCCTTTGCACTTGCTGTTCAGGCCGAGCGATACATTCCGGCTGACCCAACCCTGGCCAGATTCTGGCCCGATATTTCCTGGTCCGATTCCATCATCACCAGCCCTCCGGGGGCGTCGGTCTACCGCAGGAACTACAACTCTCCGAACGCCCCATGGGAATTTGCCGGACTGTCGCCCATCCTGAAAAGGCGGTTTCCCGCGGTGGATTCGAGTTGGAAATTCGAATTGCAAGGATATACGACGCTCGAACGAGCTACCTTCCCGTCCGCCCCGATCATGGTAGCACTGCACAAAGACGGGCAGGCTCCCAGCGGAATGGTTCCCGTTGAGTTCGACCAGGGATATGTTGAGGGCGACCCTTTCACTCTATGGGGGATTGCAGGCATTGCAGGCTTTCAGACCTTGCCTGCAGTCCGGCTTGGGAAATACTGGATCGATAAGTTCGAGGTCACCAATCGCGAGTTCAAACGCTTTGTGGACCAGGGCGGTTACAAGAAACAGGAGTATTGGAAACACGAATTCCGAAAGGATGGACGCGTGCTTCCGTGGGCCGACGCGATGAAACTCTTTGTCGATAAAACGAACAGGCCAGGACCTTCCACCTGGATACAAGGTGAATATCCGCGGGGTGAGGGCGAATATCCTGTCACCGGTGTGAGCTGGTTCGAGGCTGAAGCTTATGCAGCCTTTGTAGGCAAGTCGCTTCCGACCATTTATCACTGGGCGGCTGCTGCATCCCCGACGGACAGCTCCAGCCTGATACCCGCCAGCAACTTCAGTGGTAAGGGACCTTCGCCGGCCGGGGCTTACCACGGTATGAGCTGGAGTGGCGCTTACGATATGGCGGGCAACGTGAAGGAATGGTGCGCAAACGAAGCGACCTCCGGCAGGCGCTATAGCATGGGCGGCGCATGGGACGATCCGACTTATATGTTCAACATTCCCGACGCTCGTTCCCCCTTCGAGCGGTCCCCGAGTCTTGGTTTTCGTTGCGCTGCATATGTGTCGGCCGGTAAGGAAGCCGAAGCAGCAGGCGCTCCGGTTACGGTTCAATTACGCAATTACAGCTCCGAAAAACCCGTTTCCGATCAACTTTTCCGGGCATACAAGAACCAATACTCTTATGACAAGACGCCGTTGCATGCGCGGGTGGAATCGGTCGAACAGACCGAGGATTGGAGGCAGGAAAAGGTCTCCTTCGACGCGGCTTACGGCGGCGAGCGAGTCACCGCGTATTTGTTCCTGCCCAAAGCAGCGTCGTCGCCGCCTTTTCAAGCCGTCGTGTACTTTCCCGGCGCTGGTGCCGCTCAGTTCAGATCGAGCGCAAAAGCGCTTCCGTGGTATCTTCCAGAATTCGATTTCATTATAAAAAGTGGACGAGCGGTCTTATTCCCTATCTACAAGGGAACGTTTGAACGTGGCGGCGGACCGAAGCCGATCTACTGGCCAAACACCAGCAGTACTTATCGAGACAATGTCATCTTTTGGTCTAAGGACCTCAGCCGGTCGATCGACTACCTTGAGACACGCCAGGATATCAATCCCAACGCGTTGGCCTACGAGGGTGATAGTTGGGGGGCAGCGATGGGGGCACTTCTCCCGGCTGTTGAAACTCGCTTCAGGGCATTAATTCTCTTATCACCAGGATTCTTTTTACAAGAGCGATTGCCGGAGGTGGATCAACTCAACTTCGCTCCACATGTGAAGGCTCCTGTTTTGATGCTCAATGGCCGTTACGATTTCCTTTGGCCGCCAAGGATCTCCCAAGAGCCTATGTTCCGTCTGCTGGGAACGCCCCCAGAGCAAAAGCGCCGCGTGGTTTACGACACGGGACACGACGTACCGCGAACGGAGATGATCAAGGAATCGCTCAACTGGCTCGACAAATATCTGGGATCCGTGAGATAGGACAGGGAGCTGTCGGGTGTGGGGTACTTCCCGATCCAACCGGTGGAACCCATCGACACCGTTGGTAAATCCAACGCATGCGCATTGAAGTGAGTGCAAGCTAACCCCGCAAAGGGTGCTCGGTAGTTATCGTGTCTCAGTGAGTGCATTGGCGAAAATGCACTCACCGAGATCCGCCAATTTCAGATGGGTTAAAGCCTGGGCTCGCGGCCATCTCGGATGCCCGCGCCAATGCTAGCGTGTCGATATACTCCCGGACGTTCGTCAATTTGCCATTTCGAACGGTAATGGCGAAGACCCAATGGTCCTCGAACCTCCTATTCGTGGCTTTGATTCTCCCCGTAGCGAAGCCGACGACCAGAACCCGGTCTCCCTGCGCGATGAACTCGGGGGGCTCTGGATACGAAGTTTCCACCGTTTCGTTAGCCTTCTGAAGTAAATTCTCCACTCCCTCGTGCCCGCGGTACGTGCCGGTCAGCGCCAAACTCGCCCGGAGTGATCCACTCAATATCTTCGGCAGACAACGCCAGCAAACCTTGCTTATTGCGGCTGCCGAGTGCCGCAAGAAAATTCTTCACAACCTGGACATTCTCTTCGATGCTCATCGAAATCTCTCCTTTTCCCTTACATCAAGTGTGTCCGATCTAATCGGACGTTTCGGAACCATCCTTCTCGGACCAAATCACACGGTAGTAGATCGATTACTGCTCCTTCTTAAACAAATCCTGGAAGATGAGCCGACCCCAAGTCTGGCCGCGTGCGTGCACCAGCGCGCCACCCTCGTTGAACTTTCCCAGCTTGACGGGTGCGAACCCAAGTTTTTTGGCCAAATCCGCCACGGGAGCGATAGCGTCCTCGTCGTCGCTCGACAGAAAGACGACCCGGTGGCCGCCCTCGACGATCGGGTCGGTAGCCAGTGTGGCCGCAACCAGGTGATTAAAACCCTTCACCAACTTGGCGCCGGTGAACGACTTCGCAACGAATGCGGAGGACGGAAGACCGTCCAGCTCCTCAGGTGGGACTGGAAACGAGTTCATCGCGTCGATGACCGTCTTGCCTTTCCAACTCGGCAGGGCCTTCGCAATCTCGCGATGTTCCCCGAACGGAACCGCCAAGATGATTGTGTCCGCCTCGAGTGCATCCCGCAGCGACTTGGCGACGACCGTGGGTCCAATCGCCCGAGCCTGCGGTGCCAACGCCTCGGGGGCCGGCGACTCGCAACGGTCACGTCGATGTTTTTACGGGCGAAGGCGTGGGCGAGGGCCTGACCTATCTTTCCGAATCCTACAATTGCATAGCTCATAATGTTTCTCCGATCCGTGTTGATATTGATTCCCAGCCTTCGAAGGCGCGGGACATCAAATTCCGTTGTGTGGCAACCTTCCGTAAGATCCCGCGGTAAATCACTTGCGGGTGGCCAGAAGGTCAGCAACTAGCCGAGGTCTGCAGACGTTAGATGGCCGTCATGCCGCCGTCGACGAACAACTCCGCCCCGTTCACGAAGCTCGAATCGTCTGAAGCAAGAAACAGCGCGACCGTCGCGACTTCCTCAGATTGACCCATCTTTCCCCGCGGGATCAGGGATTCGAACATCTCCTTCGCCTCCTTGGTGAGAACTTCTTCCTGCATCGGTGTGGCGATCGCCCCCGGGACCAGCAGGTTCACCCGGATTTTGCTGCCCTTCAGTTCGTTGAGCCACGTGCGTGCGAAGGAGCGCAATGCCGCCTTGCTCGCCGCATACACGCCGAAACCAGGAAAACCCTTCACCGAAGCATTTGATCCGGTCATGATGATCGATCCGCCATCGTTGAACAGCGGCAACGCTTTCTGCACCGTAAACAGCGTTCCGCGCACATTCAGGTCGAAGGCCGCATCGAAGTGCTGCTCGGTAATCTCGCCCAGTGGGACGGCCTCGCCCTTGCCAGCGCTCGCGAACAGGACGTCGATCTTGCCCTTTTCCCGCTTGACCGTATCGAACAGACGGTCGAGGTCGTCGAGATTTGCCGCGTCACCGCGCACGCCGGTCACGTTCCGGCCAATCAGCTTGACGGCCTCATCGAGCTGCTCCTGCTTCCTGCCCGTGATGAAAACGTAGGCACCTTCTTCAACGAACAGCTTGGCGCTCGCCAGCGCCATGCCGCTCGATCCACCCGTGATGACTGCAACTTTTCCTTCAAGCTTTCCCATAATTACTCCTTTCGGTAGATGTGTAGCATTCAGTCGTCCAAGCAAGGTCATTCATCGTGCGTCCACTGGATAGCGCGGGCCGACCGTTCAGCGCGGAAGTGGTTCCACCATGGACACGCTAGTCCCGCGGATCACCGGCTTCCGGCGATCCGGCGCGATTTCAGATGGCCGAGAAGCCGCCGTCGACAGCCAAATCCACCCCATTCACGTAGCTCGAATCGTCTGAAGCAAGAAACAGCGCGACCGCCGCAATTTCCTCAGGACGACCCATCTTTCCCCGCGGGATCAGGGATTCGAACATCTCCCTCGTCTCCTTGTCGAGTCGCTGGGAATCCGGTGTGTCGACCTGCCCCGGGCTCAGCACGTTCACCCGGATATTCCTGCCCTTCAGTTCGTTGAGCCACGTGCGTGCGAATGAGCGCAATGCCGCCTTGCTCGCCGCATACACGCCGAAACCAGGAAAACCTTTCACCGAAGCAACTGACCCGATCATGATGATCGATCCGCCATCGTTGAACAGCGGCAACGCCTTCTGAACCGTAAACAGCGTTCCGCGCACAATCAGGTCGAAGCCCGCATCGAAGTGCTGCTCGGTAATCTCGCCCAGTTTGGCGGCTTCGCCCTTGCCTGCGCTCGCAAACAGGACGTCGATCTTGCCCTTTTCCCGCTTGACTGTGTCGAACAGACGGTCGAGGTCGTCGAGATTGGACGCGTCGCCGCGCACGCCGGTCACGTTCCGGCCAATCAGCTTGACGGCCTCATCGAGCGCCTCCTGCCTCCGGCCCGTGATGAAAACGTAGGCGCCTTCTTCAACGAACCGCTTGGCGCTCTCCAGCGCCAAGCCGCTCGATCCACCCGTGATGACTGCAACTTTTCCTTCAAGCTTTCCCATAATTACTCCCTTCGGTAGATGTTTAGCATTCAGTACAGTAGAGTAGAGTTCTTTGGCGGTGGACGAGAACTGCTCGGGAGTCCTAATCTTTTGTCTATTCGTCCAAAAAGAGGGCCGAACCGATCTGTGTTGCACCTTTTGATTGAGCTGGGACGCGGCTCGAGGAAAAGGAGTGCAGGACTTGTGACGCTGGAAGGAACGAGAATGTCATTCATGGTTGAGGCCTCTTCTACCTGATGCTGCGCTTGTCCGACAAGCGAAGCTGTGCGGTTTCGTACAGTTCTCACAGAACACTATGGCTTTCAAGAGCAGATGGAGTCTAAGTTGGACCCGATAACAGACATCTTCAGAACGATGCACGTAACCGCTTTCGGTCTGCACAGGCTCGAAGCCACAGCCCCGTGGGGCGTAAAACAGGAAAATCAGACCGAAGAAAAAGTCACGCCTTCCGACAAAAAGATGTCACCCACAGATTTGGCGCACTTCGCCATGCTTTCGCGCGGCAACTGCTGGCTGAGTGTGGAAGGGATTCCGGACCCGATTCCGCTCACCGGTGGTGATTGCTTTTTGCTGGCTAAGGGGACTTCGATTGTTTTGCGCGACAGCCCGCGAACACGTCCGAGGTGGAGTTTCCGCGAGATTGGGGCCAAGGCCAACGGCAATGTCGCTCATTGTGGAGGTGGTGGCGCACCGACGACAATCGTCTGTGGGTCCTTCAGTTTCGATCGCGCCAGCCTGAAGCCGATCACTCAGTTATTGCCGAGCTTCATTCTGATTAAGGCCGATCAGGAAAGCACGCTTGCTCTTCACAACGCAATGCAGGCGCTGGCATCAGAAATGGCAGAACAGGCGCCGGGATCTGAAGTAGTCGCGAGTCGGCTGGCCGAGGTTCTGTTTATCCAGGTACTCCGGGCGCATATCGCGTCGGGACCGGAACGCAACAAAGGATGGCTTCGTGCTGTTTTCGATCCTCAAATGGGCACTGCCCTGAGTGCCATTCACGACAGAGTGAATACACCCTGGACGGTCGAATCCCTGGCCGAAGCGGCGGGCATGTCTCGCTCCGCATTCGCAGCGCGTTTTAAAGAGCTACTCGGACAAACACCACTGGAATATGTAACCGAGTGGCGGATGCAGAAGGCGATGCAGCTACTACAACAGCGTGACAAAAAGCTCATAGACGTCGCCCGGTTGGTCGGTTACGAGTCCGACGCTGCGTTCAGTAAGGCGTTCAAGCGAGTTGTCGGGGCCAACCCTGGTGAATACCTCAAACGTGGTTTTGAAGGCCACGGTATTGGATATGGTTCGACATGAGGCAATATCCAATGAGGGCGATGTTCTCGCGCAACAACTTGAGGTAAATTGTTCGATCGGCGCGCCGTCCAGGACGAAGCGCCGCCCGTTCCCACGCTGCGTCACATGGTGCGGAACGTCAACGGCAACCACACGAGTGAAACGTCCCATGCCAGGAAACGATATCAGGTCAGAAAGGCGATGGCCGGTTCACCGCTTCCAGCAAAGTTCCAGTCCCGTCTGGAAGCTGTGAAAGAATCCAAATTGCGGGAGGGAACGGCTGCTGGGCTTGGTTTATTGGAATGGCTCCCGAGAGATCTTAGAAGCAGGAGTGCCGCGGTTTTAAACGCGGTTTACTGGCAATGGGTCCTTGTACATCGATTTCGTAAGCCATGAGCCAGGTGCGGATGGTGCAATGGCTTCATTACGCAACTGCTGCAGCATGGAGCTTGCGTCGTATGCAAAACCAGCGTGTGATGTTGTAACTGAGACAGGCCCATGTCGCTTCCATCGACGCCTTCCATCGTCCACGGCATCGGAACTGTCGAAGCCCGCAACGCTGCTTAATCCAGGCGTGTGGGAATTCCGCAATCTGCGATCGCTGCTTATAGATCTGTTTCGCCTGCTCGGTCATCATCCTGGCTTTGAATGCAATCGTCGCAGCGGGTTCCTCGATGCGTGTAATCTTTCGTCTCCAGCTGGCGGGCGCATTTTTGGAAGCACACTGATCACGGTACGCGCAGTTGCGGCAGGCCGATGTGGCCGGTCTGTATGCGTGTCGACGCACTCCGTTGGCATCGTTGTAGATGGCGAAGTAGGTTAGCTTCTCCCCAGCCGGGCAAAGATAGATGTCTCGGTCAGCATCATAGGTGAAAGCACTCGCGATAAAGGCTGGACCGCGACCGCAGGCATCGTAATCCGTTGGCCGCCAAGTCTCCTGCCAGTAAAGACTTCTCTCCGACACACTCCGGAAGTGACCCTAAAGCAAATGCATCTGTCCGCGAGACCGTAAACCACTGCAGAGGCTCTGAATCAGTTCGTGCAGCCTCAGGCCGGAGGGTGAAAAGCACTTAACGAAACCTACAGGATAAATTCATCCGCCAATGCGCATCATTGATCAGTTTCCCTAGCACCGGCTTGGTAGGACGCTCGATGCGTTCATGGGGTCATTATTTAGGATGAGGTGCGGTGCATGACGCGTTTTGGCCGTGTGGTTGCCGTCGGCCTGCCACACCACGTGACTCAGCGAGGCAACGCTCGGCAGTACATCCTGGATGCCGATGCTGATCGCAAGGTTTATCTCGATCTGTTGCGACAAAGCATTGAATTGCACGGCTTGGCACTGGTCGGCTACTGCTTGATGTCGAACCACGTTCATCTCATCGCGATCCCGGGGAAAGTGGATGCAATGGGGCACGCGCTGAAGGACACTCACGGCCGATATGCTGCTTATTGGAACGCTGTCCATCATTCCAGCGGGCACGTCTGGCAGCGAAGGTTCTATTCCTGCCCGCTAGATGAGTCGCATTTGTGGAAAGCCTTGCGTTATGCAGAGTTGAATCCGGTGCGTGCGGGCTTGGTAGCCAAAGCCGAGAGGTGGGAGTGGTCCAGTGCCGCTGCCCATTGCGGTGTGCTCCAGCCTGACGGTTGTCTAGCGATGGAGTTGTGGCAGGCTCATTGGTCCGCTTGCAGCTGGCGGACATTTCTTGCCACGGGGGAAACCGAATCTGAGTTGATGATGATACGTCAGTCTACCCATACCGGCCGACCTTTAGGGACGCGAGAATTTATCGGCTCGCTCGAACACGAAATGCACCGCAACTTGACCGCGCAAAGGCGCGGCCGGCCCAGAAAGGTCGCAGCAGAGGAAACGCAATGTACGCTGAGCCGAATGCGTCGGCCGAATGCGTCGACATGATACCTATTCCCCTCAGTTTTGTTTCGTGGTAAGTTTGCGCTCATGTGAGGGAACTCATTTCATCCCCTCCCGACTTTCGCCGGCATCCGGCAAATACCCTTCCCCTAAACAGCTTATGGGGGCGGGAAAAATAAAATTTGAGCACCTTCGTAAAACAAAGGACTTAGCCACGCACCTCGAGGGAAACAGGGAGATAAGGCCAACTTACCCTCTTCCCGCAATAAATCCTCGCGCGATAAGGAACTAACAAAGCGCCGCCACGGTTACCAAAATTATCGTTTCTCGCCCTGGACAAGGTCCAAAAACCGTACTACTGTGGAACCAAGAACCCACACCAGCGCTGTCTTACCACGACGGCCCTGCATGGCCTTGCATCGGCTCTCTCCACCCGTGCATCCGCCCCCACCGCGAAACATCAGCGTTGATTAAGTAAGGTGCGCTCAGTGCGTCCTTTTGATTAAGTGGTCTTTGACAACTTGAAAAACACCACCGCCCAGCGCCTTGAGGGCCGCCCGGCCAGAGGACACGGACGCTGAATCACGAGCGGGACGTCAGCCAGGCTGTAGCGCGTAGGGCAGAGCCATTGTCCCCTTTTGTCGCCGGGCCGACGGAGCAGAAGCGTCCCCGATCTGCACCCGACTCGCCAACGATCGGCGAGCCGGCACAGGAAAGGGGGGCTTATAGCGCTTACAGCGCTTTTAGCGCTGATATTTTTGGCCACCGTTCCCGATGCCGGCCTCCATCGGGGGACTTTTCTCGCTTATCTCGCTTTTCGCTCAATCTTTTTCCCGCATGAAAGCGCCGACCGGGGGGCTTATCTCTCTTTTCTCTCACAAAGTGCATTCTTTTTCGGAAAGCTTTGCGGAGCCGGAAACGCAACCAGGTGACTCATGAATCTCCGAAAACGACCTATAGGGCCTGCAAGCCCGCCCCTTCAAGAATCGGGATTTTTCCGCAAGCTGTGCAGCCGTCCCACACTAGGCAACGACCGATGAGCGCTTTAGTGTCTGCGTGAGAACCGGCCGATCCGTGGAGCAAGTACCATGGCGCGCCATATTTTTTCCCACACCAGATCCGCAGAGTTTTGGTTTTGTATCAGGGCACGACTTTAGTCGGGCCGTACAGGATTGAAAAAGGATTGGGCTTTTAGCCCCTGACCGAGGTCTTTCTACTCCCACGGTGGGGTCTGGAGCGGGATTTGTCACCGGCACAACGATGGCCAACTGTACCGCCCTGGCTGCGGCGCGGATCGCACTCTTAGAGCGTGCGAGATGGAATGCTAGATGAATTGTCGGTAAAAAAACTGATGCAGGAAGCCACGGCAAGAGCGGCGATTCCCTTCGCTCCAAAGGGCCCTTCCCGCATCATCATCAAATCGATTTCGGCCAGCAGCGGCCCCGCCGTCCCAGGACACGCGACTGCGGGTCCCATAGGAGGCGAGAGGACAAGGAAGTAGCCATGAACTCAACCCCGCGGTCTTAACTGCGCAGCCGCGCCAGCAGATCCTGCGGGTGTACAGGTTTGGCCAGAATCTCGAATTCGTGTCCCTGGGAACGGGCGCGGTCCAAAAGATCCGCGGTGGCCGCCTGACCGGAAAAAAGCAGAATCTTGCACTTAGGCAGCATGGTCCGGATAGTGATCGCCGCATCAATGCCGTTCATATCGGTCATGATGACGTCGGAAATGAGCATATCGGGCTTGAGGGTGCGCGCAGCTTCTACAGCCTTTTCGCCGTTGTAGACAGCAGTAGCTTCAAATCCGCTTTGGTTTAGGATGATGGCCAGTGTGTCCGCGATCACGCGTTCGTCATCGGCCACCAGCACTTTGGGCTTTACCTGTTGATTGGTCATTTGCTCCTGAATGACGACCTTAGTCGTTCTGACGCTCGTTCGCTGCGCCCCAATAATCCTGATCCCACCAGGGCGAATCGCGATAAGGTGGTACAGACGGAAAATGCTGAGCCAGTGGGGATTACTGGAATCATACGCTCATGTGTCTGATGCTGTTTTCCGGTCTGGCGTTGCGGCCTTCTTGCTGACTGTTGCAACCGCCCGGACTGTGCTCGTGGTAGGGCCGCGGGGCCTGCTCTCCATATAAGATTGATCTGACCATAAACTTTTTCGTTGGACGTTGCCGATGGCTGAACCGATCATTCGCGCCCAGCAGGTGGAAAAGTACTACGCCCAACCCAGCGAAAACCGTATTCAGGTGATCGCGCCCACCGACTTGGCAATCGTACAGGGAGAAATCGTTGCCCTGTTGGGCCCGTCGGGCTCAGGCAAGTCTACGCTGCTGCGCATGCTGGCAGGTCTCTCCCAACCCTCCGCGGGCGAGGTCTTCTGGCACGGCAAGCCGATTTCCCAGGTTGAAGTCAACGTTGGCATCGTCTTTCAAAGCTTCGCCCTCTTTCCCTGGCTGACCGTGCTCGAGAACGTCGAGGCTCCACTCATGGCGCGCGGCATTACCAGTGAACATCGGCGCGAACAGAGCCTCAAGATCTTGAACACCGTCGGCCTGGATGGCTTTCAGGCAGCTTATCCCAAGGAACTCTCGGGAGGAATGCGGCAGCGGGTAGGATTTGCCCGCGCCCTGGTAGTTCAACCGGAAGTGCTCTTTATGGATGAGCCCTTCTCTGCCCTGGACGTGCTGACAGCGGAGAATCTACGCAGCGAACTGCTGGAGTTGTGGCACAAGAAGACGATCCCGACGCAATCCATTTTTCTGGTGACGCATAACATTGAAGAGGCTTTGCTGTTGGCCGATCGCATCATCGTGCTGGGCCGCAACCCGGGGCATGTACGGGTCGACTTTCCAGTAACGCTGAGCCAGCCGCGCGATCGCAAGAGCGCGGCCTTCACCCAACTGGTGGACTACATCTATAAAGTGTTGACCCGGCCGGACGTGGCCCCCTCCGCCGTACCTCAACGGCTGGCCGTGCGGGACCAGCGGCAGATGCACTACCAGATGCTTCCCCATGCCCGCCCCGGCGGCATTGCCGGCCTGCTCGAGCTGCTCATCGATTACAACGGCCGGGCCGACATCTATCGTCTGGCCGACGATCTGGCCTTTGAGATCGATGACCTGCTGCCCATTGTGGACGCGGCCCAATTGCTCGGTTTCCTCAAGGTAGAAGAGGGCGATGCCGCGATTACTCCGGCCGGAAGGGAGTACGCCGAATCGGAGATTCAGCAGCAGAAGGAGCTCTTTCGTAAAGCCGCGGTCGAGAATGTGCTCCTGCTACGGCAGATCACCCGCGCGCTCGATACCAAATCGGATCACACCGTCCCGGAAGAGTTCTTTCTCGACATGCTCGATGAGCAATTCAGCGCCGATGAGACGCTGCGCCAGTTGGAGACAGCCATTAGCTGGGGCCGCTACGCGGAGCTGTTCGACTTCGACGCTTCCCGACGGCGATTCATCCTGCCGGAGGAGGAAGAGACACCCGAAGCAGTCGAAGAGGCACAGGCGGAATGAGCGCGCCGGCCCCCTTCTCCCGCTCTCCCACCCTTTCCCGATCGCTGGTATTGGAGCGCACCTGGCCTTTTTTCCTCGACTTGAGCGTGGCCGCGTGCGGCCTCGCCTTGTTCTATGCGGTGCTGCGCATTGCGCAGTATTGGATGGGGCATCCGGTGCCCGAGATCGCCATTTCACCCTCGGCGAAGATGCTGCCGCTTTACGCTTTCTATTCCATCGTGCGCATTGGGGTGGCGTACCTGCTGAGCCTGACCTTCGCCGTGGGGTACGGCTATATCGCCGCCTACACGCCCCGAGCAGAAGCTTTCATGATCGCAGTGCTGGATATTCTGCAATCGATTCCCGTCCTCAGCTTTCTGCCCGCGGTGATGCTGGCCATGATATCGCTGATTCCCGGACGCCAGTTGGGTATCGAGATGGGCGCCATCCTGCTGATCTTTACCGGGCAGGTATGGAACATGGCGTTCAGCTTTTACTCCTCGCTCAAAAGCCTGCCCCGTGAACTTCGGGAAGCCGCGGGCGTTTTTCACTTTTCGGCATGGCAGCGCTTCTGGCAGCTGGAACTGCCCTACTCGGCCATAGGGTTGGTTTGGAATTCGATGGTCTCGGTGGCAGGCGGATGGTTTTTCCTCATGGCTTGCGAGATGTTCGTCCTTGGTGATCGCGACTTCCGTCTGCCCGGGCTCGGTTCCTATCTGCAGACGGCGGCCAGCACGGGCGACAACCATGGCATGCTTTGGGGATCGGTGACCATGATCCTTATTATTGTGGCCACCGATCTGCTCGTGTGGCGCCCAGTGATTGCCTGGGCCGATAAGTTCAAGTTCGAACAGGGAGAGAGCACCAGCCGCAAGAGCTCGCCCATCCTTTATGTATTGCAGAATTCGACCGCGCTCGGCTTTTTGAAGCGGGTGACCGTGGCGCCTGCGAGCGAATTTATCTATGGCGCGCTGGCGCGGCGACAGCGGGAGCTGATCACACGACCCATTCACGGACCGCGCAAGCGCTCCGGGCTGGCAGCGGTACTGCTCATCGTTGCGGCCAGTTTGCTGGTAGCCTTTGCTGCCTTCCGGGCGTGGAGTTGCTGCGCTATATCCATTGGCCGGAGATCGTGGAATTGCTGAAGGGCGCGGGCGCGACCTTTCTGCGGGTAAATGCTGCGCTGCTGATTGCCTCTGCCTGGACCATTCCCACCGGCGTCGCTATCGGCTTTCATCCCGCGCCTGGCCAGAATCGCGCAGCCGCTGGCGCAGATCGCCGCCTCATACCCGTCGACTGCGATCTTTCCCATCTTGCTGCTCGCTCTCGTCCGCTGGGGCGGCGGCTTGGGTATCGGGTCGATTGCTCTTATGTTGCTGGGCACACAGTGGTACATCCTCTTCAATGTGATTGCCGGCGCAACGGCGATTCCTTCCGACCTGAAGGAGGTCGCCAGGCTCTACAAATTCTCCCTGTGGCAGCGCTGGAAGGTTGTGATTCTGCCCGGCATCTTTCCTTACCTCGTCACCGGTCTGGTCACCGCGTCAGGCGGGGCCTGGAACGCCAGCATCATCGCCGAATATTTTCACCTGAAAGATCACACACTGCAGACGCTAGGGCTGGGCGCACAGATAAGCGCAGCCAGCGATCATGGTCAGTTTTCCATTCTGCTGCTCGCTACCATCATCATGTCGCTCATGGTAGTCACGATTAACCGCCTGGTATGGCGACCGATGTACCACTTGGCTGAGACCAAGTTTCGCCTTGATACCTAGCTGGACACTTAGCTGCTTCATAACGCGTTGAATTTACCGCCGTTTCGTGGGCAACGCGCTTCCTCCGAGTGCCATCTCACCACGCCGAGGTGTTCCATGCCCAAAAGCACGAAGCACAACGCGCAGCCCCGCGTTACTGATTCCAGTGCGCAATCAAAGAAGGACGATACCAGCGAGTTCGATCGCGCGCCCCGGCAGAAGAATCAAGATCGCGACCCGGTAAAGAGTGCGGAGCAGACGCGCCATATCCCCACCAAGCATGGGGCGATCAAATAGCCGTCGTACTCCTCGTCCGTCACGTGCTCGAGCCAGACCACGTCGACGCCATGCTCGTCTGCCTCCTGCATGGCGATGTGAGCCATCGTCCTTCCCGGCGCGGCACCGTGCCAGTGACGCTCATGTGGGGCAATCAAGACGGTATCTCCAGGGCGAATCGTCTGCGGCGGTTCGCCGGCCAACTGCACCACACCTAGCCCGTCCAACACGTGCAGTGTTTGTCCGACAGGATGCGTGTGCCAAGCCGTGCGGCTTCCCGGCCCAAACCAAACATGGTTCGCTTTAAGCCGCGAGGGCGCCGTCGGGTTGACGATTTCGTTGAGCCACACGGTTCCGGTAAACCACGCCTCAGGGCCTTTGCGGCAGCCGCGCTTGTCGCCAGTAAGTATCTTCATGATGCCGCCCATTTTACATCCCGCTCCAGGCACCCCACACTTGTCAGGAACTTGTAAGGTTTTGAGCGCGATTCGCACTCCTATACTCCAAACAGATATTGTGTAATCCCTGTTTCTTGAGAGCGTAGATGTTGGACATTGGACGGGCGCTGCGAGTCATAGTTCATCTGAACGCGGACGTCAGCTCCAGCCATGAGTTTCTCCATAACGACATTCTGGCCTTTCTTTATGAGAGAGGGGTTGCCGGGGCCACCGTCTTCCGTCCCGAGGCGGGCTTCGGTTATCACCATCGCCTGCACACCAAAGGCGCGCCCGGTAGCGACGGCCAGCACCTTCCAATCCGGTTGGAGTTTATCGACCAACGAGAAATCGTAGATCGGGTTATGCCAGAGCTCCTTCTTCTGGTAACCGACGGAATGGTCGAAGTGCAGGAGACCACCATCTTGAAAGTGGCTCATAGCGCCGACCGGGAACACAGATGAAGTTGCGGATGTTTCTGACCTTGGGTTCCTTGGGGGTACTCGTCGGCCAAGCCCACCTCGCGATGCCGCAAACGGGCCAAGTGGCCACACTTTCACTCGCCGATGCGGAGGCGCGCACCCTCAAGAACCAGCCCCGCCTGGCTGCGGAAGCCCTGAGAGCGCAGGCGTTAGGCAAGCGCATACAGCAGGCGCGGTCGGCCTACTTTCCGCAGCTCGCTGCGAACGTGACTGCGGTTAAAGCGAATGGCGATAGCGCCGTAGCCGCAGGCGCGGTCACGACTTCCAGTCTCTCCACGCGCGTTGCGGGGGGCGCCACGCTCACCCAGCTGGTCACAGACTTCGGGCGGACGCGCGACCTTGTCCGCTCTTCGCGCTTGACAGCGCAAGGCGCCTCGCAGAGCACCGAAGACGTGAGGCAGCAAATATTGCGCGATGTCGACCAGGCCTACTTCGCAACCGAGGCTGCGGAGAGCGTGCGCGGAACCGCGCTGGCCGTTCTCGCGTTCCGTAAGACAGAGCTCCGCCAGCTGACGGCCTTGGCGCAAAGCCAGCTCCGATCCACGCTCGATGTCCAGTTTGCGCAGGTGCTTGTTTCGGAAGCTCAAATGGCAGTCGTTCAGGCCGACAGTAACGTGCAAGAGGCGCGCGCACAGCTGACCGCCGCGATGGGCGATGACAATGATCCAGACTACGTGCTCGCCGAGCAACCACAGCCGCCCGTGCTTGAAGACGATGTCAACCTCTACATTCGCGAAGCTCTTGCTAACCGGCCCGATCTGAAAGCTCTGAATCTGCAGGCACAAGCTGCGCAACAATACGCGAATTCCGAAACCAAGCTAAATTACCCAACGGTCGATATTCTCGGTACGGCCGGCGAGGTGCCGGACCGGGATCATACGCTGCAGCAGAACTATGGAGCAGCCGGAATCAATATCAAGGTGCCGGTCTTCAACGGCGGCCTCTACTCCGGCCGCATAGCCGAGGCCAAGCTCCGCGCACAAGCAGCGGACCGCGACGTGCGTGATCGCTCGCTCGTGATCGAGCGCGACGTACGCACGGACTGGGCGCGGGCCAAAGACGCCTTCCTCCGGATCCAGGTAGCGCAGGACCTGGTGGACCAGACTGGAGTAGCCGTGCGATTAGCACAAGCGCGCTACGACGCCGGCCTGGGCAGCATCGTCGAGCTCAACCAGGCGGAGCTTAGCCAGACCTCTGCGCTGATCCAGGCCGCCAGCGCACGCTTTGACTATCTCAGCGCACGGGCTGCGCTCAATTACGCCTAGGTGTCCGGCCCTAGGCCGCGCAAGAGAGGTACGGAGATGCATTCATCGAAGTATCAGAGGCTGCTGCGTCACTTTCTCGGCCGCGCTGGTTTGGCCATTGTCGGCCTGCTCCCACAGCGCCGTCTCCGAGGGCACGGCCACCGTGCCAGTGGTTCCGGCAGCCAGGGCCGTCCGCACTGATCTGCGAAACAGTATTACGCTGACCGCTGAGTTCGAGCCTTTCTACGAAGTGGATGTGATGGCCAAGGAGGCCGGCTACATCAAGCACATGCTGGTGGACATCGGCGATCGCGTGAAGGAAGGGCAATTGCTCGCCACCATCGAGATTCCCGAACTGCAAGCAGACCTGACCAAGGCAAAGTCCGATGTGCAGACCGCCAACGCGGAGAGGGCGGTAGCCAAAGGCGATCTGCAGAGGGCGCAGGCAGCGAGCCAGATTGCGCAACTCTCTTATAGCCGTATTCAGGACGTTTCCAAGAAAGAGCCGGGCCTTGTTCCGCTGCAGGAAGTGGACGTGGCCCACTCGCACAATCTCGAAGCAGACGCGCAAGTGAGCGCTGCGCTGCAGCGCGTACAGGCAGCGGAAAGCCGCTACCAGAGCGCCGTCGCCAGCCTCGCTCATGAGGCTGCGCTGGTCGAGTACACGAGGATCGTTGCACCCTTTACGCGGGGTCGTAACCCAGCGCTATGCCAGTGATGGGGCTATGATTCAGGCCGGCATTGCCTCCCAGACCCAGGCGATGCCGGTGGTCAAGGTCTCACAGAACAACCCGCTGCGGCTTATGCTTCCCGTTCCGGAGGAGGACGTTGCCGCCATCCACAACGGTCAACACGTAACCGTAGATGTACCTGCGCTGCATCGCACATTTGACGGGACAATCACTCGCTTTGCCGACCGGGTGCAAATGTCGACCCGGACAATGACCGCGGAAGTCGATGTCAAAAACCCTCAACTTACGTTGATCCCCGGCATGTATGCGGAGGTAAAGCTGGGAACAGCAGAGGCCAGGAATGCTACTGCGGTTCCACCCGAGGCTGTCGATGGGACGGGTGACAGCCAAAGGCTCTTTCTTGTTGACAGCGCCGGCAAGGTACAAACGCGCAATGTACACACCGGGATACAGTCGCCTCAGTATGTCCAGATTCTCTCCGGGGTCAATGCAGGAGATGTCGTGATTACCGGCCGCCGTTCCGATCTCCATGACGGGCAAAAAGTTCAGCCACTGCTGCCCACCTCCGATGCGGTTCCAGCACCGCCGTCCTAGAAAGGAGCTGCATGTCCGGCTTTGCCATCCGCACCCCTTACCTGATTATCGTTGTCTGCCTCATGGTCTTTGTGCTCGGCGTGAGCAGCGTCGCTCGCATGCCTGTCGATATGTTCCCTTCGATGAACGTGCCGGTAGTGATTGTGGCGACGTTTTATTCGGGTATGCCTCCGGAGCAGGTCGAAGGCAACATCACCTATCACCTGGAGCGCTTCTTCACGCTGGCCAGCGGCATCGATCATATGGAGTCGCGCTCTCTCGATGGCGTGAGCATCATTCGCGTCTATTTTCAGCCGGACACGAATGCTGATACCGATGCCGCGACCATCGCGAATCTTGCGGTCTCAGACATGAAAGATCTGCCGCCTGGCACTTTTCCGCCGGTGGTGCTCAAGTCGGACGCATCCAGCTTGCCGGTTTGCCTGGTGACGATGAATGGTCCGGGCATGACGCGATGGGGCGCTCAAAGATATCGCGCAGAACTTTGTGCGCAACCAGTTGGCGGGCGTCCCAGGGGCCTCCATCCCGCAGCCATTCGGCGGCCCATGGCGGCAAATACAGCTTTATGTCGACCCCTACAAGCTGGAAGCGCGGCAGATGAGCCCTATGGACGTGGTGCGGTCGATGAACCAGGCCAACCTGATCCTGCCGGCCGGCGACGTACAGATCGGCAACCTCGACTACGACATCTACTCCAACGCGCAGTTTGACCTCAAGAACGCCAGCCAGTACCCGGTCAAGATGAACGGCGAAAATCCGGTGCTGATGTCCGACATCGGCGTGCTGAAAGACGCGCACGCATTGCAATACAACGTAGTGCATGTGAACGGGCAGCGCTCGGTCTATCTTCCGGTGCTGAAGCAAGGAGGAAACTCCAACACCATCACCGTGGTCTCGGGTATTCGCGATGCCCTGCACCACCTGGTCGATGTGCCTTCGGAGATGCGGACAACCGTGGTCTTCGATCAGTCTCGCTTTGTCCGCACCGCGATTGAGACCCTGCTTCATGAAGGCGGCATCGGGCTGTTTCTTACCTGCCTGATGATCCTCATCTTTCTGGGCAGCCTGCGCGCTACGCTGGCGGTCTTCTTCTCGATCCCGCTCTCCGTGCTGGCGACGTTTATGGTGCTGCAGTTTAATGGGTCGTCCGTGAACAGCATGGTCCTGGGCGGGCTGGCGCTGGCGCTTTCGCGCCTCATCGATAACTCCGTTGTGGTGCTGGAAAACATCTACCGCCATTTGGAGATTGGAGAACCGCCAGTGGTCGCCGCGGAGAACGGCGGTCGAGAGGTGGCGCTGCCGGTGCTTGCTTCCACGCTTACCACGGCCATCGTCTTCTTCCCGGTGACGCTGTTATCGGGTGTAAGCAAGTTTCTCTTCTCGGCCATGGCGCTGGCCGTGGTGGTTGCTCTCTTCGCCTCCTACGTCATTGCGATGACGGTTGTGCCGTTGTACTGCTCCAAATACCTGAAGCTGAATCATCCCGAAGGCTTTGACGAATCGCACGCGGGCGAGGCGCGCACCCTGGAAGGCGGGAAGAGCGGCTTCGCGGCGCGATTCAACGCGGCCTTCAATACGCGCTTCGAGAAGATGCTGGCGGCCTACGAGGTCCTGGTGCAGCGAGTGCTCCGGCAGCCGGCGAAGGTGTTGGTCGTCTTCGCGGTAGTTTTTGTTGTGAGCCTCGGTCTTTACTGGCTGCTGGGATTCTCTTACTTTCCGCAGACCGACGCCGGCCAGTTTGTCATCAACATCAAGGCGCCGTCGGGAACTAAGCTCCTGGTGACGGAGCAGGAAGTAGCGAAGGCCGAGGCGTTGATCAAAGAGGTGGTCCGGCCTTCCGATCTGGGCATCATTGTCGACAACATCGGCGTCGACAACGGATTTTCCGCCATCTATACCCCGAATGCAGCCATGCACACCGGCTTCATCCAGGTCGGGCTAACTCCGGGACACAGCATCGGCAGCTATGAATATATCGCCCGCATCAAGCAGCGTCTGGCTCAGGAAATGCCGGAGCTGACAGCATACTTCTCGACCGGAAGTCTGGTCGATGCGGTGGTCAACATGGGAGCGCCTGCGCCGATCGACATCCAGATCAGTGGGGCCAACCTGCAAGCGGATAATCAGGTGGCCCAGGGCATTGCAGCGCAACCTACGTTCCTCTCCGCTGGCGGCCGACGTATTTATCCCGCAGGATCTGGATTATCCATCCCTGCGCATCAATGTCGACCGTATCCACGCGGCGAAGCTCGGCCTGACGGAGAAGGAAGTTATCTCCAACGTGATCACTTCCCTCACTTCCAATCAGATGATCGCGCCCAATGTTTGGATCGATCCCAGGAATGGAAACAACTACTTCCTGACGGTGCAGTATCCCGAAGCGCAGATCCGCACGGTGCAGGACCTGGAAGCGATTCCTCTTCATGCCGAGGGTGCGACGCAGCCGACCCGGCTGGACATGGTAGCGAATATTCAACAGATTCAGGCTCCCACTGAAGTCGATCACTACCAGATCCGGCGCAAGCTTGATATCTACGTCCGCCCAGGCACGGAGGATCTTGGCAAAACGGCCGACCTGGTGCGCAAGGTCATTGCCCGGCAGCAGATTCCCGACAGGCATTAACGTCACGGTGCACGGCAGCGCCGAAGCGATGAGCGCCTCGTTCAGGAGTTTCACCGTTGGGCTGATCATGTCGGTCATCCTGCTTTACCTGGTGCTGGTCGCGCAGTTCCGTTCCTTCCTCGATCCATTCATCATCCTGCTTGCGCTGCCGCCGGGAATTAGCGGAGTGTTGCTGATCCTGGTGCTCACCGGCACAACGATGAATGTCATGTCACTCATGGGGGTTGTGATGCTGGCCGGCATTGCGATGTCGAACAGCATCCTCATCGTGGAGTTCGCTCACCACCTGATCAGCGAGGGACGGCAGGTAGGGGAGGCCATTATCGAGTCTTGCCGGGTTCGCCTGAGGCCCATCCTGATGACCTCCCTGGCGACGGTCATTGGGCTGCTCCCCATGGCGCTAAAGCTTGGCGAAGGCAGCGAATCCTATGCTCCGCTGGCGCGGGCGCTGGTGGGTGGGCTCGTCGCCTCTACCGCCTTGACGGTCTTTCTGGTTCCTGCTGGATTCTTCCTGGTTTACGCGCGTAAGACACAGCGGGCCTAGGTGGCGGGTCTGCTGAGAACCTCACTTACGAACCAACCCCGCAAGAGTCTATGTCACAGCAAAAGCCGGTAGGAACTGGACGGGTGCCCCAGGTTCGCCCAGCGTACCTGGGCCGAAATGATATGTTTCGATTGCTTTTCCTGACCTCACCGGATTTGCTGGTCAACATCGCAAAAAGCTCATGGTGGGCTACGCCCCAATAACGCAAACTTGTTCAGGATGTTTTTCGTCAAACTCCGACAAAATCGTCATCCTGAGCGGAGCGCCTCAGATGACGATTTTGCGGCGAGTTGGAGGTGCCAAAAAACCCGTTTTCTCGGATTTCTATGTCTGCCAAACAAGTTAGCGCTCACGGGCTACGCCTGTGCGTTTTCGGCCTAGGTAAGCCTTGGCAAACGTGGGACACCGTCCTGTTCTAATTGGACTCTGCTGGAGAGAGACTCCGCCGAGAATCGATTCTGAAACGACTGCGGGCACGGCAAACTGGACAGGCGCGCGGACGACAAGTGTAGGTCAGAGATTCTTGATTTGGTGATCTGATACAGGCATGCTCGGGATGACAAACTTCGCCATCCCGAAGCGAAGCGTAGGAAGGGAAATGCAGTTTTCTTAGCTGGCTTATTGCACCTGGAGCAGCGCTGCGCTGCCGGCGTAAAGAACGACCGTGTGGTGGGTTGAGGCTAGGCGAAAGGTGCCGCTTGCCGTGTCCTCGGATAGATGGATCGAACCGAAACCATAGAGGCCGCAGGCGTCTGGCGAGAATACTCCTACCGACTGCTCGGTTTGGGTTCCCGGACAGTTCGCGCCTCCAGGAAGAAGATGCGCAAAGACTCCCTGCTTCTTGTTGTAGGCCACGATGTCGTCGTCCACCCCATACGTGACGTGCTTGTCTATGGGCGAGTAGTGCGCTCCACCGACCAGCGTCATGTCCCCAGATGATCAGTCTCATCGATTCCATGCGGAGTGAGCGCCTCTTCCACAGAGATGGGGTCCGCTAAGGCACGCACCGAGGTAACAACAGCACTAGGGCCGCTCTTATTCACCACCTGATCGATCTTGATCGAAAGATATGACGCTTGCTGGGCTGCATATGGCGTGTCATCAAACTTGAATGGACGCACTTCGATGATATGCCCGATGACCATTGATCCTTTCGGAAGCTGGTCTCCGTTCGGCAGCACAACTACCTGCATGGTCTTGGCCGTTACCACATCCCCGGCTTTTGCCTTCGCAGCGTTTTCCGTGTGGGTGAAGATGACGGGGATTGTCGTCTGGGCCGGTAGCGTAATCGCGCGGCTTGCCGGAACCATCGCCACAGCTGCCAAGCAGAGCGAGAAACGAAAGAGAACGGGAGTAGTTGCTCATGGTTGTAAATCTCCTTGACCGATCACAAGGGGATTTGAGCACCCAACCGCCTTACGCAAACCTGACGTTTGTCTTACATTTTTCTGACATTTTTGACCCCGCAGTCGTAACCCGGCGGCCAAGCTTGTACATTTTTAAGCAGGGTCCTCGAGGTCCACGGGCTTTTGAACATTCTGCTGGTAGAAGACGAACGCAAACTGGCTGAGGCAGTTGCCGAGGGGCTGCATGGAGAGGGCTATGCCGTCAGTCTCTCCCCCAGCGGGGAGCACGCACTCTCCTCCCTGCGCCATCAACATGTCGACCTCATTCTTCTCGACGTGATGCTTCCCGGACGCAGCGGCTTTGAAGTGCTTGCCGACATGCGGCGAGCAGGCTTCAAGATGCCGGTCTTGATTCTGACCTCGCGCGATTCGATCGATGATCGAGTGGTGGGGCTTGACGCCGGGGCGGATGACTACCTGGTAAAGCCCTTTGCCTTTCCGGAATTGCTGGCTCGCATTCGAGCACTTATGCGGCGCAAGCTCCCGGCCGTCTATTCCTCTCTGCAGATCGCAGATCTGACCCTTGAGCTGGAAGGGCGTACCGCTTCGCGAGAGCGGCAGGAAACTCGAGTTGACGGCGCGGGAATTCGACCTTCTCGAATACCTTCTTCAGAACCGTGGCTCGGTCGTTTCCCGGGAGATGCTGGCGCGGGAAGTGTGGAAGCAGGTGATGCGCTACACTCCGTTGGATAATGTGATTGACGTGCAGATTACAAGGCTTCGGCGTAAGCTCGATGGCGAGTTCCAAAAGAAGCTTTTGCATACCGTGCGCGGAGTAGGCTTCGTACTGCGCGAAGACGAACCATGATGCCTGCGCTATAGCAATGTGCGCCATCGCCTGACGCTCTGGTACGTCAGCGTCTTCGGCCTGGTGCTGCTGCTATTCATCTGTGCGGCGACGCTGCTGGAATACTGGCAACTCAGCAGCCGCTTGTACCATGCAGAGATACAGGATATTGAAACCGTGGAGGGGTTGCTGGCATTTGCGCCGGATGGAAGCCTGGTCCTCCACGAGGAATACCATAACCATCCTGAACATATCCTGTTGCTCGACCGGTACATGCAAGTAATGACTCCGGAAGGCCAGGTTCTTCTGCGCAATGCCAAGTTGCGGTGGCAGGATCTGGGAGGCCCGCCATTTCCCCAATGAGGGGCTGGCCGGCTACGACCGGCGCAGCGTGCGGCTGCAAGATGGAACCCGCCTGCTGCTCATCAGCCATATCCACTCGATTGGTGACCGGCCGCTCCTCATCCGGCTCGCCTACAGCACTGCGCCGATAGAGCACGAGGTGCTGCAGTTTATTGGATTGCTCCTGCTGGCAGTACCACCTACGTTGCTGATCGCCGGGCCTCGCTGGCTATCGCATGGCCTACAAGGTGCTCCTGCCCTTGAAGAACATGGCCCTCCGCGCGGAAACCATCACCGCCAATCAGCTGGACCAGCGGCTTCCGGTGGAGAACCCTAACGACGAACTGGGCTACATGGCACGGGTTCTCAATGATCTTCTGGCGCGGCTTCAAGACTCTTTCGACAATCTCAAGCGCTTTACCGCGGATGCATCCCACGAGTTAAGAACACCGCTGGCATCGATCCGTAGCGTCGGAGAGGTGGGCCTACAGCGCTTGCACACAGCGGATGAATATCGAGACACCATCGGGAGCATGCTGGAAGAAGTAACTCGACTTACCGAGATGGTCGACGGCCTTCTTTCTATATCCCGCGCTGATGCCGGCCAAGTCACGCTCCACAGAACAACCTTCAGCCCGTTGGACCTTGCCCGCGAAGTTGTCGGCCTTCTTGGCCTCCTCGCCGAGGAGAAGGGTCAGCATATCCAAATAGAAGGCAACGCAAATCTGCTAGTGAGCGCAGATCGCATGGTGTTGCAGCGTGGGTTGGCCAATATCGTGGAGAACGCCATCAAATATTCTCCACCGTCGACCATGATCTACATCCATGTCTCACATTCCGAAACCGTGGACATTGCTGTAGAAGACGGCGGGGAAACTATCCCGGAGGATCTTAGGCAGAAGGTCTTCGAAAGATTTTTCAGAATCGATGCCTCTCGCTCGCGGGAAGCGGGCGGGAGCGGCCTTGGACTGGCCATCGCGAAGTGGGCGGTTGAGGCCAACAGCGGCAGCATCACCCTGCAGGCCGGGCATGATCGGGGAAACCGCTTCGTGATCCGGCTTGCCTGCTGTCACGCAGGAAGGTTCAGCTACCGGACCGCGAACACTGCCTGATAGACAAACTGGAATCCGATGACCATCAGCCACAGCGAAAGCGCGAAGCGCAGCTGCCGGTTGGGAATGCGCGGAGCCACCCCGCTGCCGGCAAGCGCGCCAAAGACGCCGCCGATCCCCAGCTTCCACAACAACGCCGCAGTCGTAAGTGCCACTGATCATGTGGACGCCGGTTCCCACGACAGAAAGCACGAGGCCGAAGGTAAGATCCGTTCCCACCACCTGCGCCGCGGTCAGAGAAGTAAGTCCCAGCAAGGCAACGGTGCCCAGAGCCCCGGCTCCGGAGGAAGAAAACCCCACCTCCGCCGCAATGGGGAAGGTGATCAAGCCGATCCATTTGGGACGGTCGGTCGTCGGGCCGGTAATGGCGTCGGGACGAAAGTGGCGAAAGATCTGCCAGCCGGAGGAAAAGATGATGATGGATCCAAGCACGATGTAGAGCAGCGCCTTGGGGCCGTGCTGCGCGACGTGCCCAAAGAAGAGCGACCCTAGGATCACCCCGGGGATGCCACCGAGCAGCATCCATAGCAGGATCCGGTAGGAGACTTGCTTACGCCACATCTGGACCGGAACCACGATCAGCTTGACCACGGCGGCGTAGGCCAGCGCGGTGCTTACCGCGATCTCCACCGGCACATGCAGAAAGATGATCAATAACGGTGCCGTAACTACGCCCGCTCCCACTCCCGTGAGCGCGATCACCACTGCGATCGAAAACCCTATCAGCAACTGCAGCATGGAGACTCTCTTCTATTCCGGTTGCACGTGGATACCACATTCCTGCTTGCGTCCACCCCAGCGGCCCGAGCGCGGGTCATTGGGATCGAAAGGCAGGCTGGTACATGGCTCGCATCCGATGCTGGTGTAGCCCTTTTCGTAGAGCGACAGCAGGGGGATGTCATGCTGTTCCGCGTACTGCCATACATCCCGGGTAGACCAATCTGCCAGCGGGCTTATCTTCTGCAACTGCCTTCCTGTAGGTAAGGTGAATGCATCCACTGCTTGAAGATTTGCGCGAGTCTTTGCCTGCTCTCGGCGCAGCCCGGTGAACCATAAACGGTAGGGCTCGAGCGACGCGAACAAAGGGCCTACCTTGCGCATGCCGCAGCAGCGGTCCGGCGCAGTCTGGTTCAGAATGCCGAATTGCGATTCCTGTTCTGCCACGGTAAGGCTGGGCAGCACATTCACCAGGTTCAGACCCCACTGCTCGGTCAGGCTGATCGCGATAGGCGTAGGTTTCCGCAAAGTGATAGCCGGTGTCGAGAAAGATCACGGGCACGTTGCCCATCGCTGCCCGCACCAGGTGCACCACGACCATGTCTTCGGCCTGGAAGCTGCTGGTCACGCAGACATCTTCCGCGTTGGCCGCGGCGATCTGTTCGTTCACCAGGTTCCGGGCAGCGGCGATCTTCTCTTCCAGGGCAGCAGAAGAAATAGACGTGGACATGCTCATTGGTTGCTCCCTTCCGTCTGGAGCGCACGCAGAATAAAGGCAAGCTTCTCTGCGGGCTCACCCTGCAATCCGGTAACGGGCTCGAAAGATAAATCTCTATTGGGCAGGGCGAGCGAGACCTCGCCGGGAAACTCATCGAGATCCTGAGCTTCGATGAGCACAGTGACTCCTGCCTGGAACAACCGCCGCAGCAGAACTCGATTCCCTGTTCGCGTACGTACTACGTCGACGCCGCTCTTCCCCAATGCGGTTTCGACCTGGCGCAGCAACTCCGGATCACGGATAGCCACGGCCGCAACAGCCTTCTTATCGCTGGCTGCGCGGCCGCTCAAAACCTCGCGCACCATGCCGGCTGCTACCGTTGCGTGCGATGCCGGGTCGATCAGGATGAAGCTGCCGGTGGTCCGTTGATCGGCATACGTATCCAGAAACAGTGGGCGAGTGGTTTCCACCTCCACCACGCCAATGCTGTTGAGCTCGAGCGTTGCTGCCTGTTCGTGCTCGAGGGTTTGCATGTTGACGCGATGCTGGATGGTCCGGATGCTGGCCTTGACCGTTTGCGAAGTATGTTTCAGCAGATAACTCTTGCCCGGATCGAGAGGCGCGGCATCCATCCAAACCAACGCGGCAAGGAAGTTCGCTGCCACTGCCGGCGCCTGGTGCGCAGCAGCGAGCATCTCTCCGCGGCTGATATCGAGCTCATCCTCGAGCGTGAGCGCCACAGACATCGGCGCCACCGCCCGCTCCAGATCGCCATCGAAGGTGGTGATGCTCTTCACCCGGCTGGTTCTGCCCGAAGGCAGCGCGACCACCCGATCGCCCGGCCACACCGAGCCAGCGGCAATCTGCCCGGCAAAGCCCCGATAATGCTGGTCAGGACGGATCACGCGCTGAATCGGCAGACGGAAGGGCGCGCCGGCCACATCACGACCCGTAGGCACGGTTTCAAGGTATTCGAGCAGAGTAGGACCCTCATACCACGGCATCTTTGTGCCCCGGTCGACCACGTTGTCTCCGTGTAGCGCGCTGATGGGAATGGAGAGCAGCCCATGAATGCCCAGCTTGGACGCAAGCTGCTGCAAGTCGCGCTCCAGCGCGGCAAAGGCCTCTGCGGAGTAATCCACCAGGTCCATCTTGTTGACTGCGGCTACGATGTGGCGAGTGCCCAGCAGCGAGGCGATATAAGCATGACGCCGCGACTGGGTCAGAATGCCCTTGCGCGCATCGACCAGGATGATGGCCACGTCGGCGGTGGATGCGCCGGTAGCCATGTTGCGCGTGTACTGCTCGTGACCGGGCGTGTCGGCAATGATGAACTTGCGATGGGTGGTGGAGAAGTAGCGGTAGGCAACATCGATGGTGATGCCTTGCTCTCGCTCCGCCCGCAGGCCATCGGTAAGCTGGGCAAAATCGATCGCGCTCGCAACATTCCCGGTGGCTGCTTTGGTCACCGCGCGAACGTGGTCCTCATAGACGTTCTGCGAGTCGTATAGCAGCCGGCCGATCAGTGTCGACTTGCCATCGTCCACGCTGCCCGCGGTGCTGAAGCGCACCAGGTCTTTGGCCTGCTCCGCGGCAAGAAACTCCTCCATCGAAAACATGTCTTCCATTTCCATAGCGCCGCGATCGAGAAAGAGAGGCATCAGAAGTAGCCCTCCCGCTTCTTCAGCTCCATCGATCCGTCCTGATCGTGATCGATGACGCGGTTGGCCCGCTCGGAAGAGCGAAAGGCGACCAGCTCGGCAATGATCTTGGGAATCGTGTCGGCATCGGAGCGGATGGCTCCAGTGCAAGGACTGCACCCCAGCGACCGCAGGCGGCACTTGACCCATTGCTCTTCCCCGGGCAGGCCCTGCACGAACGGCTGCTCCACCGGAATCAGGCTGTCGCCGCGCACCAGCATCCGTCGCTCCTGGGCAAAATACAGCGGCACCACCGGAATCTTTTCCAGGTGGATGTAGTGCCAAACGTCCAACTCCGTCCAATTCGACAAGGGGAAAACGCGAATGCTTTCGCCCGGATTCACGCGCGCGTTATAGAGGTTCCACAGTTCGGGCCGCTGGTTCTTCGGGTCCCATTGCCCGGCGCCATCGCGGAAGGAAAAGATGCGCTCCTTGGCGCGGGATTTCTCCTCATCCCGGCGCGCTCCGCCGAAGGCAGCGTCGAAACCGTGCGCGCGCAGGCCATCGAGCAGTGCCGTGGTCTTGAGCAATCCGCAGCAGCGGCGCGTGCCCAGGGCGACCGGGTTAGCTCCCGCAGCAAGGGCTTCTTCGTTGCGCCACACCAGCAGCTTGACCCCCAGCTGGCGCGTGTAGTCATCGCGAAACGCGAGCATCTCTTTGAATTTGTAGCCGGTATCGACGTGCAACAACGGAAACGGAATCGGCCCGGGGTAGAAGGCCTTCTGCGCCAGGCGCAGCATCACGGAAGAATCCTTGCCGATGGAGTACAGCATGACCGGCTTCTCGAACTCGGCCGCCACCTCGCGGAAGATGTGGATGCTCTCCGCTTCCAACAACTGTAGATGGCTAAGCTTCGGCGCGACGCCTGCTTCCATCGTTTGGACTCCCAAGCTTGCCAATGCGGCTCCTTCAGTCCCTACCGTGTCTTGCTGCCTCGATCCCAATAAAAAAACCGCTCGCCAGGGCTCTGGCAGCGGTTGTGGTACTCGTCTGAGTTACGTGAAAGTCTGGTTTAGGAAACCCTACTTCTCAGCTAGCAAACACTCACACCCGCCTGTCCGTGACAATGAACAACAGTTGTCACAGCAACAACAACCAGCGGGATAATGCATTGCCTGCATAGGATTTAATACTCTTGCCTGGCTGCCCTTTTGTCAAGCTCAGGACACCCCGGAAGGGGTCCTGAAAAACACGAAAAGCACCCAATTTCCACTGACGGTCAGCCACCGCGACTGCGGCAGCTGCCCTCACGTATAAAGAGTCATAGGAGCGCTGCGGGATTCATGAAATGTTTACGGGTCGGCCTGATTGGTTTTGGATTCGCCGGACGCATCTTCCACTCGAACGTCATTGAAGCAGTGGAGGGATTGGAGTTAGCCGCCATTGTGCAGCGGAGCGGCTCGGAAGCGCTCCATTGCTTTTCCTCATGCCAAGATCGTGCCCTCCGTCGAGGCCCTGCTGGAGGACACCAGCATCCAGCTGGTCGTGGTGGCCACCCCGAACGCCACCCATCTGCCCATCGCCCGGCAGTGCCTGCTCGCCGACCGCGATGTGGTCATCGACAAGCCCTTTGCCATGACCTCAGGCGAGGCGGCGGAGTTGATCCAGTTGGCCCGCGAGCGCCATCGCCTGCTCAGCGTCTACCAGAACCGGCGCTGGGATGGCGACTTCCTAACCGTGCGCAAGTTGCTCGACAGCGACCAGTTGGGCCGGCTAGTCAAATTCGAGTCTCATTACGACCGCTATCGCCTGGCGCCCAGGCTGCACGCCTGGCGGGAGGACGGCTCGCCCGGCGGAGGAGTTCTTTTCGATCTGGGAGCGCATCTGGTGGACCAGGCACTGGTGCTCTTTGGTGTTCCCCAGTCCGTTTGGGCGAGTGTACGGGTGGAGCGGGAGGGGGCCCGTTCAGATGACGCCTTCGACCTCTACCTGCACTATCCCGCATCGCTGGCAGGACCAGTGCCCTCGGGTCTGGGTGTATGGCTGCGTGCCACCTGCCTGGCGCGGGCTCCCGGAGCGCGTTTTACCCTCAACGGCACGCTAGGCACCTTTCGCAAATTCGGCATTGATCCTCAGGAGGCCCATCTGCTCGCCGGAGACATGTTCTCCTCCAAGCCCTGGGGCCTGGAAAGTCTGGAGCACTGGGGCACTCTCACTATAGATGAGGGTGGTGAGCCGATAAGCACGCGCATCCCCACGGAGCCCGGGGACTATCGCGGCTACTACATCAACCTGCGCGATGCCCTCCATGGCAACGCGGCTCTTGAGGTTACCCCTCTGCAGGCTTGGAAAACCATACGCACGCTGGAAATGGCGGAGGAAAGCAGCCGCACCGGCTGCGCCATCACCTGCGACTGGAACCATGAGCCCTAAAGAACATCGGCGGAAGCTTCTTGGGATGCTGGTGCCTTGGTTTTGTGTCAGAGCACGACTTCAGAGGTTGCGGAAAAACTCGCTCAACGAAGGGCATGCCTTACAGCTTGTGGAAGAAGTGCTGCTTTGAAGGGGAATCGTCCCTCAGCGGCTGAAGCCGGATTCATTGCAAAGCATTTACGTACGGCCTGAAGGCCGTACCCTTCAGAAAAATGAGGTTTTCCGCAAGCTGTTTAGCCGTGCCATCACTGAGCCACAGCCTGTTCAGCCCTGATGCAACGCGTGACTATTGAGGGTTATTGCTCGGTGTGATCCGGCTTGCCCTCGACCTTGTGAACCCCGGTCTTGGTTCCCTGCACTGTCTTGTGGTACCCAGTTTCCGTTCCCGACTTTGTTTTGTCGTAGCCCTTCTCTGTTCCTGCCTTGGTCTTGTCGTAACCCTTCTCCGTTCCCGACTTTGTCTTTTCGTAGCCCTTCTCTGTTCCCGACTTGGTCTTCTCGTAACCCTTTTCGGTTCCCGATTTTGTCTTGTCGTAGGCCGTTTTGCTTCCTTCGCTCACGCCGTGTCCTGCGCTGGTCGCAGCATGCTTGGTATCGGTTCCAGCGTTTTTCATATCCTGCTTTGGACCGGAATCGGAATTTTGAGCAAGCGCGGGAAGGGTTAATGCCAGGGTGGCGATCAAAGCCAAAGACCTGAAGTTGCCGAAGTTCATTAGGTGTTTCTCCTTACGACGTACAGCCTGTTAGATGCAGCCTGCGGTAACCGCGGCCGGAAAAGGTGTAGCCTGTTTGTCGTGAACAAGATAAGGACGCCCAGGGTGGGCCTCAGCCCAGTTGAGATGGTTTTGCCTATCGTTCCGTGCTTGGCCTTCTGCTGGCGACGTCCGTCTGCAGGGCGCAAAGCCCCGTCCATGTCGACGTGGATCTGGCGAAATCCGCAGGTAAGTTCACGCCCATCTACAGCTGGTTTGGCTATGACGAGTCCGGTTACACATCACGCCGAATGGCAAGGCGTTGCTTGGACAGCTACACGATTTAAGCCCGGTTCCGGTCTATATTCGCGCCCATTTCCTGCTCGCCACGGGAGATGGCAAGCCCGATCTCAAATGGAGTTCGTCGAACGTCTACACCGAGGATGCGCAGGGGAAACCCGATTTATAGCTGGACCATTCTCGACCAGATTTTCGATGCGTATGCCGCCGCCCATGTGCGCCCGATGGTGGAGCTCGGCTTTATGCCCAAGGCGCTTTCCACCCATCCCGATCCTTACCATATAGGATGGCCGCTCAAGCCCGGGGAAGTAGAGGGCTGGTCGTTTCCTCCCAAAGACTACAAGCGATGGCAAGAGCTGAATCATCAAGTGGCCGCGCACATGGTCCAGCGCTATGGAATGCGAGACGGTTTCCACCTGGTACTGGGAAGTGTGGAATGAGCCCGACGGAAAGTACTACTGGAAAGGAACCGAGGACGAGTACAACAAGCTTTACGATTACGCAGTCGCTGGCGTACGCCAGGCGATTCCCAACGCGCGCGTAGGTGGGCCGGCGACTACAGGCCCTGGCCCGCAAGGGAAACGCGTCACAGTATCTGCAGCTTTTTCTCGCTCACTGCGCGACGCAGAAGAGTGCAGCGAACGGCGGCCCAATCCCGCTGGATTTTATCTCTTTCCACGTTAAGGGAAGCCCGAACGTGGTGGATGGCCACGTGCAGATGGGCCTCGACCACGAATTCAACAACGCCGCGGATGGCTTCGCCATCGTGCGCAGTTTCCCGCAGTTCCAAAACCTTCCTATCATCTTGAGTGAAGCGGATCCGGAAGGCTGTGCGGCTTGCTCCGCGCGGCTCTATCCGCCCAATGCTTATCGCAACGGGCCGCTGTATCCCAGCTATACCGCGGCGGCGATGAAGGGCCTGCTTGGAGCTGGCAGATCGCGATCACGTGAATCTGCTGGCGATGCTGACCTGGGCATTCGAGTTTGAAGGGAAGCCTTATTTCGACGGCTATCGCACGCTGGCCACCAACGGCGTCGATAAGCCAGTGCTGAATTTCTTCCGCATGGCTGGATTGATGAGCGGTGATCGCGTGGCGACGACCAGCAGCGGGGCCGCGCCGCTGGATAGCATTTTGAAGAATAGTGTGCGCCAGGCTCCGGACATTGACGCCTTGGCCACCAGCGCCCCCGGCCAAGCTTCTGTGCTGCTGTGGAATTATCACGATGATGACGTCGCTGCGCCCGGCTCCGCCATCGTCGTGTCCATGAAATCCATTCCGTCCTCCGCGTCTCGCGTGCTGCTGCAGCAGTACCGCATCGACGATCATCACAGCAATGCCAACGCGGTTTGGAAGGAGATGGGATCGCCGCAGAACCCTACGCCCGAGCAATACGCAAAGCTGCAAGCAGCCGGCCAGCTGCAACTGCTCGACTCTCCGCGCTGGATTACTCCGGAGAATGGAGCGATACAAGTGGATGTGCAACTGCCTCGCATGGGTCTTTCGCTATTACGCGTGACGTGGTCAACCGACTAAAACAATTTCAAGTACGAGGAAAAACACTTTCATCATGAAGATCCGCGAGGTCCGCACCAGAGTTGCGCAGTGGTCGGGAGAGACGACACCATTGCCGCCGCATTTCTGCACCAACCCAATGGATCTGCTTTCCCTCCCGGTCTCCACCATGAGCACGTTCACCTTTCACAGCTGGCTGGTGGTGGAGGTGATGAGCGATGACGGGCTGGTGGGCATTGGCAACGCCGCCCTGGCCCCGCTGGTCACCAAGCAAGTAATCGACCATCATCTGAAGCCGCTGCTCCTGGGAGCGGACCCGTGGGACATCGAATTTCTCTGGCAGCACATGTATCGCAAGACCATGGCATTCGGGCGTAAAGGTATTGGCATGGTGGCGATCAGCGCGGTGGACATTGCGCTCTGGGACCTGCTGGGCAAAGCCGCCAAGCAGCCGGTCTTTCGCCTGTTGGGTGGCCGCACCAAGCCACGCATTCCCGTTTATGCCAGCCGGTTGTACGCGGGCCCGCTGGAACAGTTGGCCTTCGAGGCGAAGCGCTACAAGGATGAAGGCTATAAGGCGATGAAGCTGCGCTTTGGTTGGGGTCCGGTCGACGGAGCCGCAGGGATGCAGCGCAACCTCGACCTGGTGCGCACCGTGCGCGCGACCGTAGGCGATGAAATCGATGTGATGGCCGATGCCTACATGGGGTGGACGCTGGACTACGCCAAGCGCATGCTTCCCCTGCTCGAGCCCTTCAACCTGCGGTGGCTGGAAGAGCCGGTGATCCCCGACGATATACGCGGGTACGCCGAGTTGAAGTCTTACGGTCGGGTACCAATCGCCGGCGGTGAGCATGAGTTCACTTCCTATGGCGTGCGCGACATGCTTGAGGCGCGCGCGGTCGATTATCTTCAGGTGGACACCAATCGTGTAGGCGGCGTTAGCCAGGCAAGAAAGATCTCAGCTATGGCGGAGGCTTTCTCTGTCCCTGTCATTCCGCATGCAGGCCAGATGCACAACTACCACGTGGTGATGGCCAGCTTCAATTCGCCCATGGCAGAGTACTTTCCACCGGTGGATGTGGAGGTGGGCAATGAGCTCTTCTGGTACATCTTCGATGGCGAGCCACGAGCCAAGGACGGCTTTATCGACCTGGATGATCAGCTGCCCGGTTTTGGCTTGACCATCAACGAAGAGCGAATCAAGCAGTTCCAGATCATTGAGTAAGAGGGCGAGGATACGATGCGATTGGTGCAATTGAAAACCGGCGGTGTGCGCCGGGTAGCAGTGGTGGAAGAGCCAAAGTTACGTTTGCTGCGCGACTTCGATTCCGTGTATGGGCTGGCTCAAGCGGCCATCGCAAGCGGCGCCAAACTTACCAGCGTGGTGGGTGATCATCTTACGGATGAGTCCCTCGACTATGACCCGATTTACGGTGGAAGCGCGAAGTGGAAAATGCTCGTTCCCATCGATCATCCCCAAGAGCCCGCCCGCTGCCTGGTCTCTGGCACAGGGCTGACCCACATGGGCAGCGCACGCGATCGAGCGTCCATGCACATGGCCAAGGAGCAGGAACTGACCGACAGCATGAAGATGTTCAACTGGGGTATGGAAGCCGGCCGGCCCAAAGCAGGAGAAATAGGAATCGCCCCAGAGTGGTTTCACAAGGGCTATGGTTCGATCGTGCACGCGCAGGACGAACCGCTGCTGGTTCCCTCCTACGCGGAGGATGGCGGCGAAGAGGCGGAGATCGCGGTGGTATATGTGATTGGTCCGCAGGGTCAGCCGTATCGAGTTGGCATGGCCCAGGGCAACGAGTTCTCTGACCATCGCTTTGAGAAGAAGAACTATCTGAACCTGGCTGGCTCGAAGTTGCGCACTTGTTCGATCGGGCCCGAGCTGGTCGTGGATCCTGATTTTCGAGCCGTGCCGGGCACGGTGAGCATCACCCGCAACGGAAAGACGTTCTGGTCAAAGCCGATCGCGAGCGGCGAAGAGGAAATGTCCCACAGTCTGCGCAACCTGGAGCATCACCACTTCAAGTTCGCATTGCATCGCCGCCCGGGCGACGTGCACATCCATTTTCTGGGCGCGCATTCGCTTAGCTTCGGACAGGGTGTTGAATTAAAGGATGGGGACGTCATGGAAGTCCATTTCGACGGATTCGGCCGCCCCTTGCGCAACCCGGTAAAGATGGCGGCGGAAAAGGATGTGCTGGTCGAGGTGATTCCTCTTCTCTAGCCTATATTTTTTCTGCATTGAGCATTGTGCCGTCGGCTGGATATGTGTGTATCGGCGATGTCAGCGGCAAAGGCATGCCCGCCGCCATGACCGTTCACTGCTGGTCGGCACACTGCGTACCCTGGCCCACTACACCCAGAGCCCGGGCGAAATACTCGCCGCCATGAACCAGCGGATGCTGGGCCGCTCCCGCGGTGGCTTCACTACCTGTCTGATTCTGCTTGCTTGTGCAGACGGAACAGTGACAGTGGCGCATGCCGGACACATCGCTCCCTATATCAAAGGCCGTGAGCTTCCCCTGGAAAACGGCCTCCCGCTAGGCCTCGTCGCCGAGTCCGCATACGCCGAGTCGACGTTTCACCAGGAAGAAAACGAGCAGATCACGCTGCTCACCGACGGGGTGGTAGAGGCGCGCACCGCATCCGGGTAACTCTTTGGATTCGAGCGGACGGCGTCCATCGCCGCTCAATCCGCTGAATCCATCTCGAAAACGGCCCAGGACTTTGGCCAGGATGATGACATCACTGTCCTCACACTCACTCGTCTGGCGGTTGGCAGGCAATCGACCGCCGAGCAGACCGTAACCACGTTGTCGCCAACGATTGCTTAACGAATTTTTGCTAATACTGTGGTCCGGTGGGATCGGTTATGTGCGGCCATTCTTTCCACCCCAGGCACGCAAAGACCGCGTGTCCCGGGGGCCCCGGTTTTGGCGGAATGGCCGCGTCGGGTTCAGTTTCCTGGTCTACACCATTAGCAAAAATGCTCTAGAGCCACGTATCCGCAAAGCCTGTTTGCTTCCAGTTGCCGAACCTAGCCCGATCTGAGGAGCGCGATGAGTGGCTTGGCATTTTGTCAAAAACGGCGAACCAGCAAGTGTTTCAGGGTGAGGAATGTTGCAGTTCGGAGTTCACTTCACGTGTTCCATTTGGATCACAATACGGCCATTGTTTTGATGGGCCGCCGCTCGCCTTAGGGCTTGTCGCATCGGTTCCAGTTGGAAGGGCACCGTGCAGTCGATGGGCGGTAGCACGCCCGCGGCTGCCGCTTTCGCGACGTCTTTTAGTGCTTTGCCTCCGCCCGGTCCCGGTCCCGCCATAACGTAGCGTGGTCCGCGAAGACGAGAGCTGACGATCCGGCCTCCGATGTGCAGAAGAAGGAGCAAGATTCGGCTCCAACCGAAGGATTGATCGCCGATAAACCGCTCAGGGCCAACGACAGTCACAAAGACGCCGTCTTTCCGGAGAACTCGCTCTCCCATCTGCTCAGTTTCACGACCGCCCACAACGTCAAGAACGCGATCAATAGGCGCATCCCCTTCCACTAGCAGAGCACGATCCCATGGGCCAAGTTTGTAATCGATCACGCGCGAGCAGCCGAGTTGGTAGGCGCGCTCTAAGTTTGCCGAGCCGCAGATCCCGATGACTTCAGTTCCGGCGCGAGTTGCAAGCTGCACCGCCATTGCGCCGATTCCGCCAGATGCGCCGACCACGACAATCCGCTGCTTTGCATGTAGCTTTAGCGCCTCCATCGCCGAGAGGGCGACGAGACCCGAAACTCCGCACGCTGCCGCGGTTCCGAACGAAAGGGCATCGGGCTTCTTCGTAATCCATCCCTGGTCAACAGCACAGAACTCGGCCCATGCCCCTTTGGGGTGGAACGCGATCTGTACGCCGAATACGGGTTCACCGATCGAAACAGAGCGCACTTCCCTTCCGACGGCGACGACGACTCCAGCGAGATCACTGCCCGGTGTAACCGGTCGATCCCGTCGAGGACGTTTGCCTATGGGAATGCCTCCGTAGAATGTCCCCTCGGCAACGTGGATGTCGTCGATGTTGATGGTGGAAGCGAGTACTTTTACCAGCACCTCCCGGGGACGGGGAACAGGTTCAGGGACTTCCACCATCCGAAGAACGTCAGGGAGTGTACCGGGGGCCGGCCGTCGCGTTAACACCAGTGCGCGCACTCACTTATTTTAACTTCGTAGCAGCGAGTTCACCCCTATCAGCCGAAGCTTTGCGAGCTGAAGCAGCCGACTCACGGCGGACATCGTAAGGTTGGAGATCGCTCGTGAGCTAAAACAAAAACATTTAACCGATCGGTTGACAGCGCGGCTATATCGGATTACATTCAACCATATGGTTAAGTCGAATGCCGCCCGTTTGGACTCAGTCTTTCACGCTCTATCCGACTCCACGCGCCGGTCTATTCTTCGCGACATCACTGCCAGGGAAAAGACCGTCGGCGAAATCGCCAAGCCCTACCGTATTTCCCTCGCTGCGGTGTCCAAGCACCTCAAAGTCCTTGAGTCCGCGGATCTCATCGCGCGCGAGCGACGCGGCAGCTTTCAGATCGTGCGTCTCAATCCCGCCCCGCTTCGGCCGGCTGAGGAATGGCTGGCTTATTACGAAAAATTCTGGGGGCGGCAACTTGACGCTCTTCAGCACTTCCTGGAAGGAGAAGAACATGAGCGAGCAAGCAGCAGTGCAAGAGCTGGAAAAGAGTGAAGACCTGAAGCTGGAGATCCGCAGAGTAATCAAGGCTCCGCGGCCTCGCGTCTTCGCGTCATGGACGACGCCGGAATTGATGCAACGATGGTTTGCCCCAAACGGAATGCGGGTGGCAAACGCCAGCGCCGATCTACGCGTAGGAGGCGAGTACCGGGTTGAAATGCGCGGCGTAGACGCCGCCGAATATGTGGCGACGGGGGTCTACCGCAAGATTGTTCCCAACGAATTGCTCTCATTCACGTGGGGCGCCGGTTGTGATCCGGGCAAGGAGACTTTGGTAACAATTACGTTTCGCGACTTCGAGCATGGAACGGAGCTTATCCTGATCCATGAACGCTTCAGCTCTGCAGATGCAAGGGCAAGGCACGAGCGCGGCTGGACCGGGTGCCTGGACAAACTGGAAGAGCTAGGCCAGCCGGCATCCTAGCATCGCAACCTACCGGAAATGGGTAAATAGAGGCCGAGTCCGGCTCCCACATCCCGCCTTTGAGATGTGGGAGCGCGGTGTCAGGTGTGCCGCTGATTCCTCAGTCAGACTTCTGCAAAATTTGCGAAGAAGCGGCGCGCTTCGACAAGATCCCGATCCAACGTGTAGCCTGTTTTCGTGAGCAAAGAAGAGGCCGCTGAGGTGCTCTCGATCGAGGGCCGCGAAGTCCGCGTAACTCACCCGGACAAGCTTTATTTTTCCCGGCAAACCAAGCTGTCGAAGCTTGACCTGGTGCGCTACTACCTGTCGGTTGCGCCCGGCGCGCTCGCCGGAATCCAGGATCGCCCCATCGTTCTCAAGCGTTTCGTGAATGGCGCCGAAGCTCCGGCGTTTTATCAGAAGCGCGCGCCCTCCGATCGTCCCTCGTGGATGCGCACGGTTACGCTCTCCTTTCCCTCGGGCCGTACCGCCGAAGAGATCGTCGTCGATGACGCCGCCGGCCTCGCCTGGATCACCAACCTGGGCTGCCTCGAGCTACATCCCCATGCGGTACGCGCCGGCAATCTCGAGCATCCGGACGAATTGCGCGTCGATCTTGATCCCGGCCCTGGCGTCGCCTGGGCGGATGTTCGCAGCGTCGCCCTGGAAGTGAAGGCGCTGCTCCAGGAGCTCGGTCTTCGCGCGCTGGCCCAAGACCAGCGGCTCACGCGGAATGCACGTGAATGTGCGCATCCAACCGCGCTGGAGCTTCAGCGAAGTGCGCCGCGCGGCGCTCGCGCTATCGCGTGCTGTGGAGCGCCGCGTGCCCGCTCTGGCCAGCTCAAAATGGTGGAAAGAGGAGCGTCACGGCGTCTTCCTCGACTACAACCAGAACGCCAAGGATCGGACCACCTGCTCTGCATACTCCGTGCGCCCACTCCCCGACGCTCGCGTCTCGGCACCGCTGTATTGGCATGAGGTCCCGGACTGCGAGCCCGCGGACTTTACTGTGCTCACGATGCCGAGCCGCTTTGCGGAGATCGGCGATCCGCATGCAGCCATGAACGGCGAGGCAGGTTCGCTCGAAGGGCTGCTTGAGCTTGCAGCAAAGGATGAGGCCGCAGGCCTGGGCGATGCGCCATGGCCTCCGCACTTCCGCAAGATGGAAGGCGAAGCGCCGCGCGTGGCCCCTTCGCGCGCCAAGTCCGCCGCCAAGAAGGCTCCACGGACGAAGATGCCTCTGATCGTGGTGGCGAACTCCCCGGACAAAGATGCTGCGCTGGCGGGCCTGGAAAGGTGGAAGAGCAAGTATGCCGAGGTCGCCGGCCTTCTGGCCGTGGATGACGTGCTGGTGGACTCCATGCGCGGCACGTCCTCCACCTGGACACGCATCCGGGTCAACCTGCGTCATGTGCCCGAAGAGCAGCGGCCGCCGCAGGAAACTCCCGACCCTGACGACGATCCGACGCGGGAGTGGCGCACCGGCCGCGCGTCCAGGAAAAAGCCGTGAGCACAGCTCAGCGCTTGCCGGCGAAAATCTCCATCAGCTCTTGCGGGGGAACCACTTCGAGTTGGGCATAGGTACAGTCGCTCGGCTTCTTGTCCGTGCGCCATCTGCGAAACTGCGCCATGTGGCGGAAGCGGCTGCCCTGCATGTGCTCGTAAGCCACTTCGACCACCAGCTCCGGCCGCAGCGGCTCCCATGACAGATCTTTGCCCTGGCTCCAGCGGCTTTGTCCGCCCGGCATGCGCTGCGGGCCTCCATCAGTTGCGGATCCAGGGTCCGCCCAACCGCCCCAGGGATGATTCACGAGCGCGTTCTCGCCGATAGGGCGCGAGAAATTCCACCAGCTCGCGGCGCTTCTCCTGCGTGAAGCTGGCGCAGACGCCCACGTGCTGCAGCGCGCCGGAGTCATCGAAGAGCCCGAGCAGCAGCGAGCCGACCGCGGTCCCCTGGCCGTTCTTATGCCAGCGAAAGCCGGCGACGACGCAATCGCAATCGCGCTCGTGCTTCACCTTGAGCATCACGCGCTTGTCGGGCTCGTAGGTCCCTGCGGCCGGCTTGGCCATGACGCCGTCGAGACCGGCGCCCTCGAAGCGGCGAAACCAATCCGACGCGACATCCGCTTCGTGAGTTGCCGGCGTGATGTGAATCGGCGGCGCGGCGGCGGAAAGCAGCGCTTCCAGCGCCGCCCGCCGGGCTTCGAATGGCTCGCCGCAGAGATCCCGGTCTCCCTCGCAAAGCAGATCGAAGAAGACAATGGAGGCCGGGGTTTGCTGCGACAGCAGCTTCACCCGCGATGCCGCGGGATGAATGCGCAGCTGGAGTGCTTCAAAATCGAGACCACTCTCTGTGGCAATTACAATTTCGCCGTCGAGCACGCAGCGTGCGGGCAATTGAGAACGCAGCGTGTCGAGCAGCTCGGGAAAATAGCGATTCAGTGATTTTTGATCGCGGCTCTGGATGAGGATCTCATCCCCATCGCGGAAGACCAAAGCGCGAAAGCCATCCCACTTCGGCTCAAAGATCCAGGTCTTGCCCACCGGCAATTCGCCCACTCGCTTGGCAAGCATGGGCAAGACCGGCGGGTTCACAGGAAGCTGCATGCCCCATGGTATATCGCGCGCTAGCTCCCACACACCCTACGTCAAACAGACGTTAATCACTTGGACGGGTGCCCCATGTTCGCCTGAGCGTACATGGGCCGAAAATGAAGGAGCAAAGCCCCTCCAAGAGCTTTGATGTTTAACTCAAAAGCCTCTCGATGACGAACCAATTGAGGTTGGGGTTTGGTTGCTCTTCTAGTGAAAGCATTCGAAAAGATCGTTTTCGGCCCAGGTACGCCTTGGCGAACCTGGGGCACCCGTCCAGTCGTGTAACGGAAGTGTTGAAGCGAACAGATGTTAACGAAATATCTATTTGCCCACAACCTCCAGCAGGTCGCTCTCCGATCCTACCGGAACCCCCTGCTGACTAAGCTTGCCGGCAGCATCGTCCCAGTGCAGCGTGGTGATGCTGCTGCTTCCCTTCTCGTAGGCGTAGGTCTTGCCGTCATCCTGATACAGCGTGAAGTCGCTGTTGGCGCCGGGATACACGCGGATCTTGGCTAACTTTTGCACCTGGCCGGTATTCTCCACCGGCTCGCCCAGCGGCACGATCGATCCCGCGCGCACAAAGAGCGGAAGCGTATCGATCGGCGCATCCACCCGGATCGTCTGCCCGCCAGTCACCCGTTCTTTCGTCCAGTAGTTGTACCAATCCGTGCCCGCGGGCAGGTACACCATGCGGCTGGTCGCTCCCTGCTCCGTCACCGGCGCCACCAGGAATGCCGGCCCGAACATATATTCATCGCCCAGATCCTGCACCTTCGCGTCCTGGGGAAAATCCATAAACAGCGCCCGCATATACGGAGCGCCCGTCTGATGCGTCTGATAGCCCAGCGAATAGATGTAAGGCATCAGCTGGTAGCGCAGGCGCAGATACTTTTCCAGGATCGGCTCCGCCTGCTTCCCGTAGGACCAGACCTCGTTGTACCGCCGGCTGCCGTGGGTACGGAAATTCGGCTGGAAAGCCCCGTACTCGAACCACCGCGTGTACAGCTCCGGATAGTCATCGTAGCCGCCCACGTTGTCGCGCGCATCGGAGGGATCGAGCAGCGGAGGATGAGCCGGATGATGCACCGCGGGCAGATACTGCCAGCCGCCGATGTCATTGCCCCAATAAGCAATGCCCGAAGCAGTCACGTCGAGCCCGGTAGGAATCTGGCGCCGCAGCGTGTCCCAGGTGGGATAAATATCCGAAGACCAGAAGATCGTGCCGTTGTGCTGCGCCCCAGGATAAGCATCGCGGGATAGAATCAAGCGCCCGATGATCGACATCGCGGCGGAAGCCGTCGTAAAGCGCCGCGGTATGAAAGAGCGGATAGACATCGAAGTAGCGAGTGCCCGGACCGATGGAAAAGTAGCCGCCGTTGGGCGGCAGGTCGGGCTCGGTTTCATCCGCCCAGATGGAGTCGAAGCCTTTGCTGATGATGTTCTCCCGGATCACATCCCAAAACCAGCGAGCCGCTGCGGGATTGGTGGTATCGATGTCGGAGCCGGCCCGGTCATAGGGCAGGCCATCCATGGGCGTGCCATCGGCGAGATGCTCAAACCAGCCATTCTTCAATACCAGATCGTAGTACCGAGTGCCCCGCTCGAAGCGCGGCCACACGCTGATCATGGTCTGGAAGCCCATGGCGTGGAGTTGCTTGTTCATGGCCGCCGGATCCGGCCAGTTGGCGGGTACGATATCCATCTGCCCCATCTTGGTGTAGTAGAACCAGTCCACCACGATCACATCCGCCGGCAGATGCCGCTCGCGATAGCCCTTGGCCACCGCCAGCACTTCGTCCTGGGTGCTGTAGCGCTGCTTGCACTGGATAAATCCATACGCCGCCTTGGGCAGCATCGGAGTATCGCCGGTCAGCAGCCGGTAGCCGGCGTAGATCTCGTCCGTCTTGCTGCCCGCGATCACGAAGAAGGAGACGCGGTCGCCCACCTGGGAAGTCCACCGCGTCTGCTCGTTGAAGCCCGGCTCGATGGTGGTCTGCGACGGATTGTCCCAGAGCACGCCATATCCTTTATTCGTCACCAGCAAGGGCACGCAGAACGTCGGACCGCCGGTCGCGGTGTAATTGTTCCAGCACTCGACGGTATGTCCGCGATGATCGAGAAAGCCCTCCTGGTTCTGGCCCAGGCCGTAGTAATGCTCGTCATCAGGGGAAGCGAAGGTGGCGCCCACCTGGTAAAAGGCTGCATCCCCGGGCCGCTTGTCGTTGAGCACGCCGGCGGTGCCGTCCTTATGGTTGGGCACCGCCATCGCCCAACCCTGCATATCGAGCAGCCTGGTTCCGTCGGCCGTGCTGAAAGTAATGTGGGCTCCGGGAGCCGAGCCGTTGAAGTACTTCGCGATGTCCAGTTGCGTGGGCAGCGGCTTGCCTGGCCCTGGCCTGTTGGCGGCGACCGTCACGGTCAGCCGGCTGGACTGGTAGGTGTCTCCCTGCTCGCTCTGCTGATGGCTCCAGCCGGCGGCGGAAGGCGCGGCCGTAAAACCGTAGCCAGGAGGAGCCAGCGCCGGCTGCTTAAGCAGGCTGAGCGTAACGCGGAGGATGTTGGGTGCGTAGGGTTCGAGAACGATGGTGCTACCGCCGCGGTCCAAGCACCACCCGCGTCTCTTGCGCCGGCGCTCCGGCCGCGAAGAGCAGGGCAAGCACAGCCCACCAGGAAAGCCGCTGAGACAAGTAGACCTCCAAAGAGCCGCAGCGACCATGCTGCACTACATTGGAGTCAAGAGCAAGAAATACCGTGGTGTCACAACCACAAGGGCCCGACCAGACTTAGTTAGAGGGATCGGCCAAATCATACACCACTTGCGGAGTACTTTCCTTTGGCTCCAGGACCATACGAATGACTGCCAGGAGCTTCTCATTCGCGATCGGTTTTTGCAGGAACGTCCTCGCCCCCGCCTTGATCGCACGATCCCTATTGCCCACGCGGTCCCGCCCGGACAGTACGATCACCGGGATCGAGGACAGCTTTTCGTTCGTCTTCAATCTCTCCAGAACGCTGAAGCCATCTCCTGCCGGAAGGCCCGAGATCCAGAATCATCAGGTCGGGCATGTGCTTCCGCGCCTCAGCAATACTGGCCACTCCGTCGCAGGCAAAAATAACATCGTAGTGGTTTGCGTTGAGCCGCAGTTGAAGGCCTAATCGCACGTCGGGATCGTCATCGACAACGAGAATTTTCTTTTGACTCATGGCTAGATTTCCCCCTGTATGCAGACGTTGTTGATTTGATCTCGTACTTCGGCAGCCACCTGCTTCCGCAAACGTTTCCATCGATTCGTTTGCGTCTCTTGTGAGTGGAGGCAGAAAGCTGTGCGAGATGGCGAAGGTGAAGTTGTCCGATTGAAACTCGTGGTGGCGCCGGAGTTGGCTTTGAATACGGCGGCCAATGCTCTCTGCCCCATCCTGTAGTGTGTTGGCAACGACGAAGAATCGCTTGTGTTCACTGAGCCGGCCCTATACTGGGCAGCAATACGTCCGAGTCAGCGCGCAGACATTGTTGCAGAACCGTGCGTGCCGCATCCAAGGTCTTTATTGGAACATCTCGCGAGCCGTCCTTGCATTCGACCTCCGCCGTAATTAACGCCAGCGAGTCGCCGGCACTTTTCCCGTGTGTCAGGATCGGACGAATCACGCCTGCTAACGAGAAAATGGGCAGGGTAAAGGAGAAATGGCTTCCCTTCTCCAGCTCGCTAGTCATCCAGATCTTGCCGCCCTGGCGTGTGACCAGGTCCTTGGCAATGTGCAAGCCGAGGCCGAGGCCTCTGCGCCCGGCATGGCCGGGATCCGTGACTTGGTAGAGGTGCTCAAAAATCCGCTCAGTAGCCTCCGGGCCGATACCACATCCAGTATCGGAGACTTGTATCTGCAACATGCTCTCATCTTTCTCGTACTCGCTGGCTTCAACCTTCACTGTGCCGCCGGCGGGTGTAAATTTGACCGCGTTATCCAGCAGAATGGTCAGCACCTGCCGCACCCGTGTCGCGTCAGCGTGGACCGAAGGCAAACGCCGCCGACGGTTCGAAAGCCAGGTTAATCTCTTTTTCTTTAGCGGCTCCTCGAAGTGTATCGACGGCGTACTCGATGGCCTCGTTTAGCGAAACAGACTCCAGCTCCACGCTGAGTTTATGGGCCTGCGCCTGGGTGACCTGGAGCAGGTCCTCAATCATGGCCTGAAGCTGGCGCACATTCCTCAAAATGATCTGCAGGTACTCATTCTGTTGTGGGCTCGTCTCCCCTGCCAGTCCGTCCGCGATGATCGTACTGAATGAATAGATCGACGTCAGGGGCGACCGAAGCTCGTGCGACACGTGGGAGAGGAACTCATCCCTTAGCCTAACCTCATTTTTCCGCATGAGATCGGCTTCCCTCTGCATGCGCTGGCGCTCTATTGCGTGGCGAAGGGCCCTGGGGAGCGCGCGATTTTCGATCTGGCCTTTAATCAGATAATCCTGCGCACCCTCCTTCATGGCTGCGGCGGCCAGTGCTTCATCCTCCATGCCAGTCATTACGATCATCACCACATCAGGGGCCGCCGTGCGCGCTCGTCGCAGGGTCTCGAGGCCATGCCCATCCGGCAATCCCATGTCCAACAGAACAATGTCGACTCCACCTGCTTTGAGCCGAGCCTCGGCGTCGCGCATATGAGTCAGGTGGGACAACTCGAAGCTGCCCACTGTTTCCTTGCTGAACATCTCGCGCAATAAACGGGCATCTCCCGCGTTATCCTCGACCAGAAGAACCTGGAGTGCCTTTTTTCTCATAAGAAACTTTCTCCCCGCGACCAACGGCTAGCACTTTACCAACACACATCACAAGATGTTGAACCAATGGATCGCCATGACGACCGGAACAGCTCTGCTCGGAGTGGGGTTGTAGTTGCTGGCAAAGGGCCCGATCAAACTAGGAACCCTGGTGTCAGTGAAGCTGGCCGCCTGCACCCACACCACTCCGTCCACTGAGTAATAAGCTATGTAAGCAACGCCGGTCCTGGTAAGCCGCAGGTACATGGGGTTTTGGTAATCGTTAAAATCGACGTCCTCGAATACTGTGGCCGCGACTCCATTGCTGACTGTGTGCACGCTCAGGCCGAGGTGGGTGCCGTCCGTCATCAACGCGAAGGTGATGAAGTTCTCGTTATCGGCGAGCACCATGAGGCCCCGGCTGGTGTCCTCATCCGTCGCCAGGATTGGTGAATCGATCTTGATGGAAACATCAAAGTCCAGGTTGCCGATCGGCTGCACCACGCGTACCGCCTGGTTCGACGGAATCAGTGCATCATGATTGCTGCCGCCGGGTACGTTCAGGAAGAGATGTTGGTTCGAGACGGTAGCCGACCCGCCTCGTGGCACAACCACCTCCCAGAGCGGGCCAGGAAAACTACTTGCCAACGGTGCCGCTGGAACACCCGGAAGCGGGCTGTTCGCAGAGGCGGTTTGCGCGGTCGCCCCCATGGCCAGCGAGGCAATGATAGCGAAGAGATATTGTGATCTATTTCGGCACATCGATATCACCCCTGGTGCCCGTCGGGGCTAACTAACCGACGGAACACGGAATCGCCCCTGCTATCTTTGCCCACTATCTTCTTAGTTCATATCAGTGGCCATTACCATTGCTGTGCATTACTGAAGTTAGTACAACCCCGTTGTTCTCATGCTCATTCATTGCTGAACGTCGAACCAGTTGACTGACATGACGACGGGAGCAGCATTGGCAGGAGTGTCGTTGTAGTTGCTGGCAAAGAGTCCAATCGAGGTGGGAGCAGTGGTGTCGGTGAAGCTGGCCGCCTGCGCCCAATTCACTCCGTCAACCGAGTAAAAAGCTACGTAAGCGCTGCCCGCCTTCGTGAGTCGCAGGTACATTGGATTCTGATATGGACTGAAATCGCTGTCGTCGAGCACCGTGGTTGCCACCCCATGGGCAACGACACGGGCGTTAAGGCCGATCTTGGTTCCGTTCGTCACCAGAGCAAAGGTGAGGAAGTCCTGGTTATCCGAGAGCACCATGAGACCCTGGCTGGTATCCCCATCCGTAGCCACAAGTGGGGAGTCGATCTTGACCGCGACATCGAAATCCTCTTTGCCGATCGCTTGCACGACACGCACCGCCTGGTTGGACGGAAGCAACGGGTCATGGTTCCCACCTCCAGGAACGCCGATGAAAAGGTGAGAATTGGAGATGGAAGCCGACCCACCCGCTGGTGTCACGAGTTTCCAAAACGGTCCCAGGAAGGTGTCCGGAAGAGCAGCTGCGGGACCGGCCGGCACTGGCCCAGGAGTAAGTGCGGTGAGCCCGCTCTGCGCGACTGGCGCCGCAGCTGCCTCGGTATCAGAGGCGGCAGGAGTCTGGGTATCAGCGGCGGGAACCTGGCTATCGGCAGTAGCCGCTGCCTCCGCATGAGCAGCAGAGCTCGACTCGGCAACAGCCGCAGGAGCAGACCGGGCAGCAGGAGTCGGAGCAGCACCTATGGTCACTGGCAACGGAGTCAACGTCAGGGGACCTATCATGGCCTCTATCTTTATCGAACCCGATGCCAATGCTGTAACATAGCCCTGGCCGCCGATTTTGGCCACGGCATGGTTGGTGGTATTCCACCACGTAACCTTGTTACCGTGCGCATCCGGCAATGTACCGGTTGAGCGGTCGGAGTAAGTCACCACTGCGACCGGCTGCATGGTACCCCCCTTCGCCATGGTATTTGCGCCCGACTTGGGACGCAGATATCCGCTCGTTATGGTCTTCGCACCCGCAATGTTAGCTGTCGCTGGGGTAGACAGAGTAACGACATTGCTCGGAACGTATCCAAAGGAGGGGAATACGATCCCCTGGTTTGCGCCCTGTCCCCATGACGCGATCGCCTTTACCGTGGTTCCCGCCCCCACCGTAAATGGTGCGGCGTATACTTTGGTAGTTCCCGCTGCACCACCTGGACCGAAGATGGCCGGCGTGCTACCGTCCGTGGTGTAGAAGATTGAGAGTCTATGTTTCGTATCTCTGTCGCTAAGTGTAATTGTGGATCCGGTGGAACCGTAAACCGGTGAGATAATAGGCGCGACGGTTGGTATCGTAGTGCTGGTCTCTACCGTCGTGTTAGAACTTATCACCAGCCCGGGATTCGACGATGAACCACTGTCCTCATAGGCCAACCCTTTGTGCAAGTCATTCGCGGTACCTGTCCATGCATCTGAACCGGAGAAGTAGTTGCCGGTGACAGTAGCGTTGGTGAACGGCTCCCCCACAACGATATTCCACCCCGAACAGCCATATCCGGCGCCGCAGGACTCCGCGCCGTTTCCGCCTTGATATAAGCTGTTGGTCGCTATGCTGCCGGCACCCCACAACTCCAGGCCAATGCCATAATGCGCCCCCGAGCCGGTTTCTCCTGTGATCGGTACGTTGCCGATGTATACGTTATCGTCCGCGCTGTGGGTTGGAGATACGGACGAAGTAAACTCCGGCATAGACAGTTCGAAGGTGTAGTTATTGGGATTGTTGGGCCGATAAAACGCATTGTGATTGTACGCGGCAACTCCATTCGTATCCTGTTGTGTCTCGATCATTATGCGGGAGTTACCCTGCATGTTATTGTTCTCGACATCAGCATTCATGCTGGTCTGTTGCTGCACACCCTGCTCGATTAACTTCAGCCCCTCTTCAATGCTATTAACCGTGTTGTTGTTCCAGACTAAGTGATTGTTGTATGCGCTGACTATGGTCGCGGCGCAATAGCCGCCGGAATCGACGTTCCCGTTCCCGCCGCCTTCAGCATTGATACGAGCGCAATTGTTATAGAAGACATTCCATAGAATGGATATATAGGACGCGCCGGTCGACGGATCTGAGCCTTCATCGTGATTGCCATCGAGATAGATAGCTTGTAGCGACTGCCCTCCACCTACCGGAGGATCATTGAGGGTGAAATAGTTATCCTGGATGACAATTCCCGAGGAGGGATGGGTAACGTAAATGCCCCCCTGCGTGCCGGAAAAGCGTAAATACTGGATGGTGCATCCCTGATTCCCGGTAAAAGAGATGCCGTTGCTGTTCGTCTGCAGGGCAAAATTCGTTGTCACCGCGCTGGTCAGGACCGCGGACGGCATATTGACCTGGGTGACCACGCCCACGTTCGGCCCCGTGTAGAGGGTGCCGTCGGAGCATGGCAGAATTACCGTGGACGCCAGCCTATAAGAACCCGCCGAGAACATAACTGTGTTGCCCGCCGCCGACCCGGCTGTGTTCACAATTGCCTGAATGGTTGCTGCGCTGGAGCCGGCCTGGATCGTGTAGGTTGTTGCTAACGCCGGTACGCCCATGCTTAAAATCAAAAGCGCCATGAACTTGTTCACTTGAGCCCTCCGCAAATATAGAGCGATGATCTGTGAACGCAGCTGCATTACGACGGCGCCCGGGCTCTGATTACACGCCGCCCGCAGCCTTGCTCAACTACCACAGGGTAGTAAGACGAATTGCGCGCAGCGACGTGATGATCGCTATGTAAGCTGCGGCCAATATCTTATCCGTCGATGGCAGCCGCAATTACCTTTGCTGTGCATTACTGATGTAACAGAAAGTCTGAGCAGACTTATCTGTAGTTATGAGTTATAAAATTTTGGGCCATAAGTAATGATCTTGCTCCCCATACCAGCACCCAAGAGTGGGTACCCCTTCAAGCCATGTTTTGCCCGCCCCGCCTAGCCGTGGGGCTTGAGGAGGAGTCGCTCCGCGCCCGGCAATGGCTGCTCTAAGGAAAACTTAATCTTTGCCGCAGTACAGGTTTAAGCTACCGCCTTAGGCTGTGCATGGCAGCGTCGTTATGGGTACACCGTAGACCCCTCCCCTACGCTCGCTCAGCCGCAAATGAACCCGAAGGGGGCAGATTGATCCGATCGATCGCAGAGACAGTGAGAGGTTGGCTCTATTTGTTGGCGTTTATCACCGGCGGCAGCTATTTACGCAAGGCAAAGCTGAAACGCCTGGGCAAGGGAGTGAAGATTTCTCCCACCGTGATCTTCAAGCACCCGGAGATGATCCAGATCGGTGACCATTCCTTTATCAATCATCTCTGTTCCGTATGGGCCTCTCCCGGGGGCCCAATCACTATCGGAAGCAACGTGCTTCTCGGCCCTTGCGTATCGATCTTCTCTTCCAATCATGGAATAGCCCGAGGTGAACTGATTCGCAATCAGCCCGGGCGGGATGCGCCCATCAGCATCGGGGATGATGTATGGCTCGGAGCGAACACCGTAGTAACGGCCGGCGTCTCGATCGGTGATGGCGCCGTGGTCGGAGCCGGAGCTGTGGTGACGACGAATTTGCCTCCCATGTCGATCTGCGGCGGTGTGCCGGCAAGGGTCATTCGTTATCGACACTAGAGCATTTTTGCTAATGGTGTAGACCAGGAAACTGAACTCGACGCGGCCATTCCGCCAAAGAATGGCCGCACATAACTGATCCCACCGGACCACCGTATTAACAAAAATGCGTTAGGCCATGTTCCTGTGGATGCAAACGGAAGGAGATGGCGTGTACGCGGCTTTTTATCGGAGAGCTTGTACATCGCTACCTCTAAAAAAGCACACAGGGAGCTGAGAAATAATTAATCTTTACCTCCACTTTCGTTTAATCCCGTCGCAGTAAGCTGTCCTCATACAAGCGTGAAGCCATGAGAAAAGTTGCTGTGGCAATAGTGATGGTTCCGACCCTGATCTCTATCGCCGCCGCGGCGCAGCGTTTGTCTTCCCCCCAACCTGGGCCAGTCTCCCCTGCAGCACCTGTTGCCATCGGAGGTTCTAATCTGCCCTTTCAGCCGATCGGAGCCTCCGACCTTGTTCGCTTGACCGTCGACGATTCGCCGGAACTCTCGCAAACTTTCCGCGTCGACCAGCACGGAAATCTGAACCTGCCACTGCTCAACAAACCCATACCCGCCGCGGGGTTGATGCCGGATGTGCTGCGCGACAAAATAGCCGCCGCCCTGAAGGCGCAACATCTATTGGTACACCCCATCGTCGATGTTTCCGTTGTGGAGTATCGCAGCCGCGACGTCACCGTTGCCGGGGCGGTCAAGACACCCATAACCATTCAGGAGGTGGGTGACCTGCGTGTGCTAGGAGCGTTAAGCCAAGCCGGGGGTCTGCTGCCCGAGGCCGGGCCGGAGATCATCGTCGAGCAAGCCAACGGCAGCGCACAACGAATCTCCGTACGCCAACTCTTCGACGGGCTTCACCCGCAGCTCAATATTCCAGTCACTGCAGGCGGCCAGATTCGCGTGCCGCAATGCGAACAGGTATTTGTCGTGGGAGATGTGAAGCGGCCAGGAGCCTTTCCCTATCAGGATATGCATGACACCACTGTGCTCAAACTGCTCGCGCTCAGCGGCGGTCTCGACTCATTCAGCCGTAACAAGGCCTATATCTACCGGACAGAATCGGGGAATCTGCAGAAAACAGAGATAGAGGTTCCGCTAAAACGCATTCTGGACCGAAAGTCTGAGGATGTAAAGCTCTCCCCCAACGACATTCTCTACGTTCCAACCAACGGAAAGCTGAAGGCCAGCGCGAGCGTGCTGAATCATGTGACCGGCATGGGCAACGCCGCGGTGTCGGCCGCTATCTGGAGCTCGCATTGATCCGAGCCCTGCACGATGACCCCTCGCTCGGCGACGCTGCCGTCCTATAGGTTGATAGAAAACTCAAGATCTGCTGCCAGAACGGAGCCAAGCGCATGCCCGATTCGATCGCGATACGGAAGCCGCACCCCAGGCTGAGCGATCCCGCTGAATTCCAGCGGCCACTCACCTTTTACGCGGAGATCGTACGCCGCCATTGGGAAATGATTGTTGTACTCAGCGTTGCGCTTACCGCTGTGGTGGCGCTCGGATGTGCCTTGGCGCCGGCCATCCATGTGGGCTCCGCGTTGATAGCGATTGACCGGCAAGCGATTCCTGAAACCGTTGGATCCGACCACCTCATGACGACCGGGGACGACCAGTTCATGGCGACGCAGCAAAGGCTGCTGCAGGCCGACACCATCCTCCGCCCGGTAGCCGAACGCTACAACTTGCTGGAGCGTGAACACCAATTCGTACGGTACTGGTTTTGGCGCTATTCACGCGAAAAGGAAGCTGCCATCAGAAATGCGCCGATCGTCCTGAAACATCTGAAGGTCGAACGCAATCCCAACACCTATTTATTGACGATCACTTATCGGGATTCAAATCCTCAGGTCGCAGCCAATGTGGCCAACGCCATTGCCGATTCCTACCTGCGCGAAATTTTCGAGACGCGCACCAAGGAGGCCGGCCGCCTGACCTCCTCGATGGAGCGGCAGCTGATTGACTTGAAGCAAAAGATGGAGTCGACACACAACGCACTGATGGTGTACCAGCGAGACCTGGGAACCGCCGATCCGGAGCAGAAGACAAGTGTACTGGTGGCCAGGCTGCAGGCGCTGAATACTGAGAACAGCGTCGCCGAAGCGGATCGGATCGCCAAAGAGGCGGTGTACCGCGAAGCAAAAGATGGTTCCCTGCCCGAAGTCGAGGTATCCGCCCAATCGAGCGATCTCTCCAAAGATGTAGAGAAGTTGCAGGAAGCCAAGGCAAATCTGGCGCTGGTGGGCGCAACCTACGGAGACCAGCACCCGGAGTATCGCAAGGCGGCGGCCCAGGTCGAGGAAGCGACCGCTGCGCTCGACGAGAGCCGCCGCAACGTCTCCACCCGTATAAGCGTGGATTACCGCCAGACCCTGGTGCGCGAGCGCATGCTATCGGCGGCGGTCGCCGAAACCAAACAGCAGGTCGACGATCTGACCTCACAGTCATTTGATTACCTGCAGTTGAAGCACGAAGCGGATGCAGCGGAACGGGTTTACGAAGACCTCTTCGCCAAGATCAAGCAATCAGGCATTAATTCCGAACTGCAAAACAACATCATCCGGTTGGCGGATTCCGCGCGGCCTTCCGCCAAGCCGATCTTTCCCAATTGGCCGCTGATTATCGCGTGCTGCATGGCCTTTTTCTCTCTTGCGTCCGGCGCATATTTTGTCTCCGCCGAACTAACCGACGTGACTGCGAAAGAGATCGAACCGATGGAAGAGGCGCTTGGCATTTCCGTGGTTTGCGCGCTGCCCCAGGTGATGGACATGCATCTCCGCCTGGCTCTTGGCTCTGAAGGCGTGCTTTACGCAGGAAACCGCTGGCGCAGCATACAAGGCGGTTTCTTCGATGAGGGCGTACGTCACCTGCGGGGCTATCTGACGCTCTCCACCCAGGCGCATGTGCCCAAGAGCGTATTGGTAACCAGCGCCTTCCCGGGAGAAGGAAAATCGACGCTTGCGCTGTCCTTGGCCATGGCCAACGCGGAACAAGGCAAACGCACGCTGTTGATCGACGGCGACTTGCGCCAACCCGCGATTGAGAGGATGGTACGCCTCGATCCCGATGCCGGCTTGGCTTCGGTGCTGGCGCAAACCATTCCTTGGAGAAAAGCCACACGTGCGGTCGCCGCCCGCCCGAATCTTTTCGTTCTTGGCTCCGGATCGCCCTTGCCGCTGGCCTTAGCGCTGATCGGGCCGCAGATGCGGAGCATATTGGCCCAGGCCACCAAGGAGTTCGACCTGGTCGTCTTGGATTCACCGCCCCTGTTAGGGTGCGCGGAAACTCTGGAACTGGCCGCCGCCACGGATGTAACGGTCCTGGCAGTGCGCAGCGGACATACTCCGATGAAAGCGGTGGGAGCTGCGGTAGAAACTCTTCGCCGTGTGAATGTACCGATCGCCGGCATCGTCTTGAACGAATCGGCGATCGTGACCGATGCCACTTATAAAGCCTATGCCCGTTACTACACCGCGGTAAGCAGCGCCTAGACCGCACTCCGTTCCCTCCTCTTGATGACAAGGACTACACATTGTGCCCGATACGCTAGAGAGCATCGCGAACAATTGCTGTTCCCTCCACTTCTTGGCAAACACTAACCCTTTGCCGAAATCGGCGGCCGCGTGACCCTCCCTTTAACGGTTGCATTACTCGCCATTTGGAGCGTGGCCATGTACCGCTACGGGCACTCCGTTCTCTTTCCACCCGCATCCCTGGGAATCGTGTGGACGATCACGCTCTTCGCCATCTGGTTGTGCGGCGATCTGTACTTCCCTCTTACCAGCAGGGCGGATGAAATCGTCCTCACCGGCGTTCTCGCCTTCTCCCTGGGAGGAATCTGCGCCGTCATTGTTCCCTTAGGGAGCGGGCGAACACTGACCGCGGTGAGCGCACAGCGCCGTACCCAGGTTGACCGATGGCTGACCGTCGCGGGGTTGCTTTCACTGCTGAATATCCCCTTCTCCTATTTCTATTTCAAACAACTCAGCGAACACCATCGCTCCGCGGGAAAGTCTGTGGAGACAAATCCGCATCGCCAGCAACAAGGCAAACGTATCCGGCCACAATGCCCTTTCGTTCGAGTCCTTCATCCTGCCGTTGCTGAGCATCGTCGCTCTGATCGCCGTGTACGAGTACGCCGACACCGGCAGGCGCAGGGGCCGCACGCTCTTCCTAGTCCTGCTCGCCATGGGATATCAACTACTGAATGGCGCCCGCTCCGAGGTGCTCCTCTTGCTGATCAGCTCCGTAGTGATGCTCTGGCTCAAGCGGGGCGCCGCCCCCATCCGGTTGCTGGGGACCGTGGGTCTTGTCTTCCTGCTGGTCTTCTCCGCCGGACAGGTTGCGATGGGCAAATATGGCGCGGATGCGGGAGTATCGTTGGCTAAGAATCTTCCCCGCGTGGCTGAGGGTTTCGGCACTTACTGGCTGGGCGGAATCATCGCCTTCGACCAGAATCGGCAAAATCCCGAGCTGCGGTATGGCTGGGATCTGGGTAAGTTCGCCAAGCGGATAGCGAATCGATTCGGCGCAACTTATTCTGAGCGCGATCGCAATCTTGAATACACAAAAATCTCGCCCAGCCAGATAACCAACGTCTATACCGCGTTCCTGCCTTATTACATGGATCACGGCGGGATGTTCGGAGTGATCGGGCTGATGTTCCTGGTTGGCTTTCTCAGCGCCTATGTCTATCGCTGCGCCATCCAGGGCAAATGCTGGGCAGTCTTCACCCTGGGAGCATTCGTCTACGCGACGGTCATGACCATCTTCTCCGAGGAGTACTTCGCCCAGATCATGTTTTGGGTCAAGGCGGGCGTGGTCCCTACCGTGGTTTACTTCGCTCCCAACATTACCCTGCGCGGTCATCCGCGCTCGACAGATAGCGACGCACCGGAGCACCAATCGTGCGCGTAGCCGCGTATACCGGCGGCATGATGGTGCCCAGCGCCAGGGCGCGTGTGCGCCAATACATCGACCCGCTGGGCAAGCTCGGCATCGCGGTGCGCGAATACCCGCTGCCCTGGGGCAACATACTGCCCCCGCAACGAGGCCTGCGCCCGCTGTGGATGGCGGCGACGGCGGCGGCGCGCACGGCGGCTCTCGCCTGCTCCTGGAAAGCCGATGTAACCTGGCTCTCACGCCAGTTCCTTCCCGCGTTTGCTCCCCTTCAGGCCCTGGCGAAGCGGCCGATGATCCTCGACGTCGACGACGCCGTCTGGCTCAATACGGGTGGCCACCGCGCCCGGGATCTGGCCCGAGCCAGCGACCTGGTGGTGTGCGGCAACAGTTTTCTGGCCGACCAATTTTCCCGATGGAACTCAAACGTCACCATCATCCCCACAGCGGTGAACACCTCGTGGTATCGCCCGCGCCGTTCCCGTCAGGACGTGCCCGCATTGGTGCTGGGCTGGACCGGCACCAGCGGCAATTTCCCATTCCTCTACTCGATCGAGGGAGCACTCATGCGTGTGTTACAGCACTGCAGCCGGGCCAAGCTGCTCATCGTCGCCGATAAACAACCGCAATTCAAGCACCTCCCGGAGTCCCGGGTCGAGTTTGAGCTGTGGACGCCAAGAACCGAGTTAGCCGCCTTCGCCCACATGTCGATCGGCCTGATGCCGCTGGCCGACACCGCCTGGTGCAACGGCAAGTGCAGTTACAAAATGCTGTGCTATATGGCGGCGGGGCTGCCCGTGGTCGTCACTGCCGCGGGAATGAATCGCGAAGTATTGGCGATGGGCGAGGTGGGCTTGAGCGCAGGTTGCGAGCAGGAATGGGTCGATGCACTCACCGCACTACTAACCGATGCGGATCTGCGCCAGCGCATGGGGGCCGCCGGCCGCGTTGTGGTTGAGGAGCGCTTTAGCCTGCAGCGGCTGACGAAACAATATGCGGCTGTATTTCACTCCCTGGGCGGAGACATGCCGCGGGGTTCCGGTTCGAGAGTGGTTGCCCACAGCCGATGACCAACCCAGTCATCACCATCGCGATGCCTTTCTTCAACAGCGCCGCTACCCTGGAGTTGGCCATCCGCTCGCTCCTGAACCAGAGCTACGGCGACTTCGAACTCTTACTTTGCGATGACGGTTCCGACGATCAGGGTCTGACCATCGCGCGCAGTTTTCGCGACCCGCGCCTGATCTGCTGGAGTGACGGACGGCGGCTCCGGCTCGCGGCTCGATTGAATGAATGTATCGACCGGGCGCGCGGCCGTTACCTGGCCAGGATGGATGCCGACGATATTGCCTATCCCGACCGGCTGGAACACCAGATGGCTTTCCTGGCTGCTCATGCGGAGATCGACCTGTGCAGTGCCGGCGCCATGGTCTTCGGCAAACACGGCCGCCCGCTTTGGCGCTTTAGCCCGGCAACGGACCATGCCGGCATCACCCGCTCTCCTTTCCGGGGCTTTCCCTTATGGCATCCGCTGTGGATGGGGCGCATCGAGTGGTTTCGCCGTTGGCGTTACGAGGAAAGCGCGTGGCTCGCTCAGGATCAGGAGCTGCTGCTGCGCAGCTACCGGCTTAGCCGCTTTGCCAATCTTCCCCAGGTTCTATTGGGATACCGGCGGGAACGGATCACACTCAAGAAGCTCTTTCGCTACAAATTGCTGCACATACAGTACGTCTGCAGGCAGCCCGGCGGCAGTCCCGGCGGTTGGCAGAAGCTGCAACTGCTGGGTATCTCGGCCGCCAGGTTTGCCGCCAACTGCGCAGCCGTCTCCGCCGGCTTCGAGCACCGCATGGGTCATCAGGCCGCGCAAGCGCCTTCCGCGGCTGAGCTCGCTGAGTGGCGTACTCTGTGGAATTTGCTCGCCGCCTGGTATGGGCACCCATCGAGCGAGACCTTCCTCCCTGCGTCGCTGCTGGCGCCGGAAAAGGATCGCAGGGGGCGGGCATGAAAATCGTTCATGTGCTTACCCGGGGTGATGTTCTGGGCGGAGCCCAGACCCATGTGCGCGAGCTCTCGCTTGAGCTGCGGAGGCTTGGCCATGACGTTACCGTGATCACCGGCGCGCCCGGCATCTTCACCGACCAGCTCCGCCGGGCGGGGATTCCCTGGTTCCCCGTGAAGAACCTGGTGCGGCCGGTGAGACCACATCGCGATGTGGCGGCTCTGGTCGAGCTTTGGTGCGCCTTACGCCGTCTAAAACCGGACCTGGTATGCGCTCACACTGCTAAAGCTGGATCTCTAGCTCGCGCAGCTGCGCGGCTGCACCACATCCCCAGCGTGTTTACCCCCCACGGATGGTCGATCTTCGATCGTACCTCGCTGCGAACCGTTCCGCTCTTCTGTTGGGCGGAACGTCTGTCAGGCCGGCTGGGCACGCGTGTCATCAACGTATGTGAGCACGAGCGGGTATTGGCCCAGCAATTCGGTGTCTGCCCGGCAAAGGCGCTGGAGGTGGTGCATAACGGCATAGCGGAGATCCCATTTGCCCGCTCGCGGCCGATCGATGCGCAACCGCCGTTGATCGTAATGGTCGCGCGCTTCGCATGGCAAAAGGATCACGGCACTCTCCTCCAGGCGCTTTCCGGTTTGCTATGCATGGAATGGCGCTTGCTGTTGGTAGGGACGGGCGAGCTGAAACCGCGCGTGGACGCACAAGTAGGCGCGCTCGGGCTTTGCGATCGGGTCAGCATATTGCCGCCGCAGAGCGATGTGAATCATTTGCTCATGAAAGCGCAGATCTTCGTACTCTCTACGAATTTCGAGGCATTACCCATCAGCATCCTGGAGGCCATGCGTGCCGCTCTGCCGGTGGTTGCTACCGACGTGGGAGGCGTTGCTGAGTCTGTCCGGCACGAGGAGACCGGCCTGCTGGTAAGCCGGGGCAACGTTGACGGCCTGCGTGATGCGCTCGCTCGGCTGATTGCCGCCCCCGCATTGCGCGTCGTCATGGGTGCCGCGGGCCGCCGCCTCTGGGCTGCTCAATTCACCGCTGGCGCCATGGCCGCGCGCACCGTCGAGGTCTACAAGCGCGCGCTAGCCACGGTTGAGAAATAAATCGTTTTCAACACGAAAGGTCCCTTTGGACACTGTGCTCCGGTTTTGTATCAGGCATGACTTTTAGTCGGGCCGTAGACTGAAGGAGAATTGGGCTTCAGCCCCTTTTATGGCGCATCCGGCACGAAATGCATGTCCGAAGACAATTCTGAGCAGTGCACGGATATTCTTCGCCATGACAAAAACCAGCATGGCACGGCGATTATTCCAATCCGAACGAAATGCGATGCTTCTCATCGACGTGCTGCGATCGAATGTAGCGGCAGGTAAATTTCAGCTGCATGATTTCGTGATCATGCCCGATCATCTTCATCTGTTGATGACACTTCCTGGAGACATGACCATCGAAAAAGCCATGCAACTTGTCAAGGGCGGATTCTCCTATCGCCTGAAGAAGGAATTCGGATATCAAGGAGAAGTCTGGCAACGTGGATTTTCCGAAGTGCGGATAAGCGATGGGCAAAGCTTTTTCGAGCATCGCGAATATATTGCCCAGAACCCTGTCAAAGCAGGGCTTGTCGATACTGCCGAGCAGTACCCCTACGGCTACACCTACCTGGCAAGGAAAAAAGCCCAGGGGCTGAAGCCCTCATCAGGCCCGTTTTTACGGCCGACTAAAGTCGTGCCCTGATACAACGCATGAGTGTGGTGGCTACCAGAAAACTCGCCCATCCCGTAGATTTTGTTGTTTAGATCCGGGCTTCATTGCAGGATACTGGCGTTTCTGGATATTGAGAGACGAAGCGTGTTCGGCCCGAAAGCAAGCGCGCGATCGAGGGCAGTATTGCGGGCGCATTGGTTGTCGAACTTAACGCGATCGAGTGGCGCTTCGACCCGGCCTCCGGCACACGGTGAGATTTCAACAACAAGCTCCTCGAATGCTGCGTTCTGGTCTTGTGTTATGCACGACGTTACAGGCTGCGAATAAACTCATGTTTTGTATCAGGGCACGACTTTAGTCGGGCCGCACACGACGGAGAAGTTGATTGGGCTTCAGCCCCTGCTCGGCCACACCCCGGCATGAAATGCCTGTCCGAAGCAATTCACCCTTACGGCGACTCTTACCCGGCTAAGGTCCCTCTATGGGCTGAACTTTCTCCACTTCTCCCTAAGATTCTTGTCCGCGAGCGCCTTGATGAACACGCCGCCCACCACCGACCGGGCCTGGAAATGAAGCATCACGCCCGTCTTGCTGTCATACCAGTCGGTCAGCGGTACACGAGAAGGAGTCTCGTTTAGCCACTTACCGATGGGATCCATCAAAGCGGTGAACTGAGACGCATCTTCGGTAAGCGTAGCAGTCCAAAGCTCCCAATCGAGCTTGGTGTAATCCGCACGGTTGTCGAGCGGCAAGCCATATCGATTGAGGTGCTGTAAATAGAAGGCCATCTCAGTCTTGCGAATGGACGCAGGAAAGAGATCCAGATCAAGCAGCTTGTCCCAGACGAGGTTGTATTTCTGGCTCCATGTTCCAGGTTTATCAAAAGCCAGTTTGTAATGATCGCCATCCAAAGCCATGCCTTGCCATTGGCCGGCCATCTTCTTTGCGTCAGCGGCGTATTGTTCCGCGAGATCGGTCTTGCCCAGCTTTTTTGCCATCTGGGCGTAAGCGGCTATGCCTTCGATAGCCTTGATTGACAAGTTAGCGTTATGGGCAAGATGCCCCGCGAAATCGTCGGTGCTGAGTTGGTTTTCAGGATCGAGACCGTTGGCGTGCAGATAGTCAGCCCATTTCGTCAACTGCGGCCAATACTCGTCAGCGAGATGCCAATTGCCCTCTGCAATGCCAAGCGCGTCCACAAGGATCAGCATGTTCGCGCTCTCCTCGACGGGCATTTGATTCTCTTCGGTCAACTCTCCGCCCCCGTACACCTGACCATCGGCAAGCGGATACGTGCCGAGATCATGCGGCGCGAAAGGCCAGCGCCATCGCGGAAGCGCGGAATATTCAAGGACCGGTTTTAGCTGAGCTTCGAGTAATGCGGGATTGAAGAACAGGAAAAACGGTGCTGACGGATACATAACATCTACGGTCGAGATACAGCCATTGCTAAAGTTTTCCTTTGGAAAAAGCAGCGGCGTGTTGTCAATGTCCGCAACGAAGCCATGAGCAGCGAGTGTCTGCCGGTACGCTAGCGTCCCCAACTCTGCATACGGCTTGCCACCGGCATGCTCCAGGTCGCTCGTGAGTTCCTCATCAAAGCGGTTACCACGCTCTTCAAGGCGGGCGTATTGAGCCTCCGATTCGGCTAACATGGCGCCGGCCGTCTTTCCGTTTCTGCGCCAATAAGGGCGTAGCTTTCTGTCTAGATATTCAATGGAGTAGGCCTCGTCATAGGCGAGGAGCACATGCCGGCTTACCGGCTTGCCCCCAGACACTTCCGCGCGCAGTCGAACCGCCAAGTGCGACGCGCCAGTGCGGGGTTGTTTTGGCATCTCCATATCATCGGATTGAGGCAGTTCGCCGGAAGCCATGAAGCTTGCGATTGCGCCGCTGGAGGTGACCAGAGTTGTATCCTCCTGGTCCGGTACAGCAAGATAGAAATATCCCCAGTCGATTCTCAGGTTGTCTCCGCCACGACTCAGGACGCGCTGATCGCGTGACCCTACCCGCAGCACCTCCATTCCAGGAAGCTCTGATCTTCCCCAGGTCACCTCCTCGTCATCTGTGTTCACGGCCACCCGGGGATTCACATCGAGCAGCACGCTGACCGAATGGGGTCGCCCATCGCCGGAACTGATCTTCCAGGTGAGATAGTCGACAGGACGCGATAATGCGTCAAGATCTTGCGGCAGCGCTGCAGTAAAGAATCTGACCTCCAATTGCACTCCAGCAGCCTCGAATACGTAGATGGTGTGCAATGGGGTCACTCGAAGCGATACCTGCTGCATCGCCGGAACCTGCCGCGGGTCCAAACCCATAAAACGATAGAGGGTGTTGTCGATGCGTACCAACCCGGTCAAGGGTTGATCCAAACCTGTCCAGTGGCGTGTATTCACGTCCGTCAATCGGTCCGACATCGACCAGATGCTGAAATACGGATCGTGCGTCACGAGTGGCACCGCCGGTGGCCGCTGCGCGCTGGCCGCCGTGGCGCTAGAAAAACAAAGAATCGCCGAACACAATGCGCCAAGACAACGGCCCAATACACGTGAAGCAGACTCGAGTACTTCTCCCATTTGGCTCCCTTTTAAGCACCTAAGAAATTTGGTTCCCGCCCATCCAGCCTGTTCTGTCCACATCCACCCTGACGATGGTAAACCGATCGGGCCGCTCATCGCGCCGGTAAGGTGAGCACGGCTTCGTTACTTTGCCTAAAGGCCTATTGGCCGCTACTTCGCACTGCAAGACCGATGTGAGTTAACATCGGTGTCCAAGGCGGTAGGAGGTAGGGACTTGTGAGGAATAATGATCGCCGGACGATAAGCCGCCGCCGCTTCTTGAAACAAGCAGGGGTAACCGCGGTTGCATCTTTGCCTGGCAGCGCTCGGCTGGCGTTGGCTGGCCTCACTTCTGCAGGAACTGAGAACACGCCGCACGTGATCAGGAACAAGGCGCCGCTCGCGCAAAATGCGTTCTATATGTTGCCTCTGGGCGACGTACGCCCCGCAGGGTGGCTGAAGAATCAACTGCAAATTCAGGCCAATGGCTTGAGTGGCCACCTCGATGAGACGTGGGCGGATGTTGGCAGCAATAGCGGCTGGCTTGGTGGGACGGGTGAGTCCTGGGAACGTGGTCCCTATTTCCTTGACGGGCTCGTTCCGCTCGCTTATCTGCTCGACGACGATCGCCTGAAGGTCAAAGCACAAAAGTTTGTCGAGTGGACCTTGACTCACCAGGCAAGCAACGGAATGATCGGCCCGGGCAGCAACAACGACTGGTGGCCACGCATGGTCATGCTCAAGGCGCTGGCGCAATACCAGGAAGCGACCGGCGATCCACGAGTCATTCCCGTTTTGTCGCGCTATTTCGCCTATCAGGTGGCTGCGCTTCCCGAGCGCCCTTTGCGCGACTGGGGTAAGTTTCGTTCGCAAGATAATGCTTTGGTTGCGATCTGGCTCTATAACCGAACCGGTGACCCCAAGTTGTTGGAGCTTGTCCGCCTGTTACGTGCCCAGGGACACGATTGGCAAGCGCAGTTCTCAGATTTCAAATTTACCCAGCCTGTGACGCGAGAGATGATCAAACTAAACGAGGGGCAGGGACTAGCCGATCTGGCGCTCTCAACCCATGGCGTGAACAACGGGCAGGCCCTCAAGGCAGCTCCCGTGTGGTCGCTGATGTCCAACAGCGAGGTCGATCGCGCCGGCTTCGACCAAATGCTTGCGGCTTTGGATACATATCATGGTTTACCGAATGGCATGTTCTCTTGCGATGAACATCTCGCTGGACGCAATCCATCTCAGGGGAGCGAGCTCTGCACGGTCGTCGAGACCCTGTTTTCGCTCGAGCAGTCGCTTGCCATCCTGGGCCATGCTGCGATCGGCGATCGGATCGAGACGATAGCCTTCAATGCCTTACCCGGCACATTCACAGACGATATGTGGGCCCACCAATATGACCAGGAACCGAACCAGGTTGAAGTTAGCCTCCATCGCAAGCCCTGGACGACGAACGGCCCTGAGTCCAACCTTTATGGCCTCGAACCGAACTTTGGCTGCTGTACCGCCAACTTTAGCCAAGGGTGGCCTAAGTTCGCGGCGAGTCTTTGGATGTTCAGCAACGATGATGGCCTGGTAGCAGCCCTCTACTCACCGTGTGAAGTCCGCACCATGGTTCGTAATACCAAAGTACACATCCTGGAAGAAACCGAGTACCCATTTCAGGGAAATGTCCGGATGAAGATGGAGCCGGCAGTCGCGATCAGCTTTCCTTTGAGACTCAGGATCCCAGCCTGGGCCAGCGATCCAGTGATCCTGGTGAACGGACTACCAGTGAATACTCCACACGACGCTGGGTTTGCGAAGATCGAACGCACCTGGCAGGCGGGGGATATCGTCGAGTTGCGGTTCCCCGTGTCCCCGAGAGTCATTAAGGGCTACAACGATTCGATCTCCATCGAAAGCGGACCTCTGGTTTTTTCATTGCCGATTGGAGAAAGCTGGGTGAAATTACGAGATAGAGGAATGACCGCGGACTGGCAGGTTTTTCCCCGTTCGCAATGGAACTACGCGCTTGCGGTTTCTGAAAAGGAAATCGAAAGGCAATCTGTCCAGGAACCCCCCCAACCAGGGTCGCCTTTTTCGCTCGCCGCTGCACCGGTCAAACTTCGGGTGACAGCCCGCAAGTTGCCGTCGTGGTTGGCAGTGGACGGAGTGGCCGATCCAGTCCCGCAAAGCCCGGTGGCCAGCAGCGAGCCGGAAGAGACGATTACGTTGGTTCCCTATGCCGCAGCGAAATTACGAATAACGGCGTTCCCTCAACTCAAGTCATGAATGTGCTGCCCGATGTGAGGCGACTTGCGTGCATGAAGGAGCGTGTTCGCCCTTGGCTCTCGAGCCAATGCCGCTAGCTACTCTCTTTCCTGCACCTTGACGATGAAGTATTGGAAGGTGTCTCCCTTGCTCAGCAACAACTGGTGAGGAATATCGGCTGGTATGTGAACGATGTCGCCCTTTTTCAGCTTGGTTTCCTGACCATTCTGTATTGAGTCACCGCGCACTTCGCCCGCCGCCGTGGTTTTGCCATTCACCATTTGACCGCCGCTGACCAGCGTCGCGTCGCCCGCGACCACGACGTAAAAGTCCGCGAACTTCTCATGGAGCTCGGCCTTGCCGCTCTGCGTGCGATACGCAAGCATCGCATAGTCGGTGGAATATTTCTTGATCGTCTGCGTGGCCAGTCCGGAAGCGTCGGTCTTCTCCTTCAGCTTCTTTTCCATGCCCAACAAGTCATCCTGTGAGTACACGTCCGGCGTCGCTGCGGCGCCTGAGCCGGCATCCTGCGCCAGCGAAACTCGCCCCGGAGCAGTCACCATGCCGATCGCCAACAACATCACTGGGATTGCCCAGCTGCTCTGTTTGAGTGTCATTCGATCTATACCTTGTTCTTTCTTGCCGCGATGCGGCATTGGTGTGAAAAAGCAGTTTACGCTTTCGCCGCCGCGCGCGTCTTAGCGATGACGTCGAGATACGCGCGTGCGGCGATGGTGATGACCTCAGGCTTGCCCTTCGCCAGCGCTGCGACGTTGACCAGGTCCGCACCCACGCCCAGGGCCGAGGCGCCGGCTTCAAGAAAGCTGGCGGCTGTCTCCAGGGTTACACCGCCGGTGGGCACCAACCGCAAATAGGGAAAAGGAGCTTTGAGCGATTTCAAATAGCTTGCTCCTCCCATCGCTGAGCAGGGAAATACCTTGACGAAATCCGCGCCGGCCCGCCACGCGGTGATCACTTCGGTTGGCGTCAGCGCACCGGGCAACGAGACCTTGCCTCGGGCCTTGGTCTCCTGGATCACGTCCATGTGGAGGCTTGGACTCACCACAAACTCCGCGCCGGCCTCGATGGTGGCGGCGCACTCCGCGCCATCGGTTACCGTTCCCGAACCCAGCAGCAGCTTGCTGCCGTAAACACGTTTCAACTCCTTCAGTACGTCGATCGCACCGGGCACAGTCATCGTGACTTCTATGACCGTGATTCCCCCCGCAACCATCGCCTCCACTACGCCCATCGCCTCGCTCGCCGAGCGGGCCCGCAAAACAGGAATGATTCCTGCTTCCTCCAGTTGCTGCTGCACTTCCTTCGACATTCTCTTCTTCCTTTGATCCCAGAGTCCGATGTTAACGGGCAATGCGCGCGGAGCCGCCCAGCATCACACGCTCTACTTCCGCGCGTGTCGCCATGCTGGTGTCCCCGGGGGTGGTCATGGCGAGCGCTCCATGGGCCACTCCGCAAGCGACGGCCCAAGCCGCGGGCTTTCCCATGAGCATTCCAAAGACCAGGCCGGAGGCGAATGAGTCTCCACCACCTACCCGGTCCAGGATGTCGATATCTCGCTGTGGCACGTACAGGATTTCGTTTTTGTAGATCGCCATGGCGCCCCAGGCATTGCGCGAAGCCGTTTGCGCCGTGCGTAGAGTCGTGGCCACCAACTTCAGGTTGGGATACGAAGCGGCGACCTCGCGTAGCATCGTCTCGTAGCTGGCAACCGGCAACTCGTCGAAATCTTCTTTCACGCCCTCGAGCTTGATCCCCAGCATGGCGGAGAAGTCTTCTTCATTGCCAAAGAGAACATCCAGCTTGCTCACCAGCGCTCGATTCACCTCTTGCGCTTTGGCCTTGCCGCCAATGGATTTCCAGAGAGAATCGCGATAGTTCAGATCGAAGGAACTAATCGTCCCATACTTGCGGGCTGTATCCAGTGCCTCAACAGCAACCTCGGGGGTTGAGGGCGAGAGCGCCGCGAAGATGCCTCCAGTATGCAACCAACGCGAGCCATTGCTCGGGCCCAAAATAGCTTCCCAATCGAAGTCGCCGCGCTTGGCCTGGGAGATTGCGGTGTTGCCGCGGTCGGAGCAGCCGACAGCGGCGCGCACTCCGTAACCGCGCTCCGTAAAGTTGAGCCCGTTGCGCACCGTGCGACCGATGCCGTCATAGGGAACCCAGCGAATCAGCGACGTATCGACCCCACCCTGCAGGATGAAATCCTCCACCAGCCTCCCGATGGGGTTATCGGCAAACGCGGTCGCGATCGCGCTGCGCATGCCGAAGCAGCGGCGCAACCCGCGCGCCACGTTGTACTCTCCCCCGCCCTCCCAGGCCTGAAATTGCCGCGCGGTGTGGATCCTGCCTTCGCCCGGATCGAGGCGCAGCATCACTTCTCCTAAACTCACGCAGTCCCAACGGCTGGTCTCTGCGCCCTTGATTGTTAACTCTTCCATTGGCCTCTTTCCTTATTTCGTCGTTTCCGTGCGCCCTATCGTGCGAACGGTATGAAACCCAGGTCGTGTTGAATTCCCTTCACACAAGTCATCAGCTTACCGGCGATTGCCGGAATTTTTTGCATGGTCACGCGAAATGAGGGACCGGAGATGCTGACCGCGGCGACGGCCTCTCCGCGTCCATCGAGGATAGCCATTCCGGCGCAGCGCACGCCCTCTTCCCGCTCTTCGTCGTCGACTGCGTATCCGCGGCGGCTGGTCCGATCCAGCTCTTTCAGCAATGCTTCCCGGCTGGTCATGGTTCGCCGCGTGAACCTTTCCAGTTGCACAGCCTGCAACATCTCCTCCACGCGGGGGCGCGACATGGTTGCCAGAATCGCCTTGCCCACGGCGGTGCAGTGGATGGGGCTGCTGGCGCCCACGCGCGAGATCATGCGGATGGTGCGCTCCGGCTCCTGTTTGTCGATGTACACCATGTGCGTCTTCTCCAGGATGCACAAGTGGGCTGTTTCCTCGACCTCGGCGACCAGTGTCTTCAGATGGAGTTGGGCGCGGTCCCGCAGATCGTATTGCTCGATGGCGCGGCTGCCAAAGTCGCATAACCGCAAGCCGAGGCGAAACTTGCCCGCGGGCGTGCGTTCCACGATGCGGTGGCGCTCCAACACCATGAGGAAGCGATGCGCGGTGCTCTTATGCAACTCGAGGGCGGCGGCAATTTCAGCCAGGCCCATCGGCGCCGAGCTGGAGGAGAGCAGATCCAGCACCGCGAAGGCGCGATCGAGCGCCTGCAATTTGTAAACGCCGCTGCTTACCTGTACCGCATTGTGAGATGCCATGCCGTTTAATGAAAAAGCGAACCAGCGGGCATTCTTGCGTCCCGCTGATCTTTTGTCAAGGCATCTAACGGAGTTTCGAGCCGCCCGCACTGGACTGATAGTGGTGCGCTGCCGTTGACTCCTTTACGATCGAATCGATGCGTGACCTCTAGCGTAAGACCAATCTTCGCCTTAAGCTCTTTTTGCTTTCCCAGCTACGATTCAAACCCATGAAACCCATGCTGTGACCTGGAACTCTGTCCGCCACTAGCGCCACTCGATAAAACCGCTCCACCCTCCACCTTGTCATCCCGAGCGCCGGCGAATTTCCAAAGGAAATTCGGCAAGCCGAGGGACCTGCTGTGCGCCCCTCCCCCTAGAAAACGCCAACAGGCGCAAGTAGCCGCCCAACACTATAGGAAAGCTTTGCTCGTTTCTGCTGGCCCGGCTCCTCGCTGCGCGGCGCGGATGTATCTCTGCTCGCGACGAATGAATCAGCAGATGCAGAACGCGACCAGCCGGGCTTCGGGGCCCACGCCGAGTGACCTTTCTGTCCGCGAAGCTCAGGTCAGCAGATTTTGATTAGGCCTTCATCCACCAATTGCGTGAGCAACTGGAGCACATCACGCTCGATAACCCCGGGAGGAGCTTCGTAGCGTCCGCAAAGTTCCTCGACCAGGTCCGCTACCCGCACCGGCGATACCAGCTTGCTCCAGATTTCACTGCCGATTCCGCCCAGTCCGTAACAGCGACTGCGCTCCAGGCTCATGAGCACCGTCTCACCAGCCACATCCGCAGCCACCGGGTTGGGTGTGTGACAAACGATCGATGTGAGGTTTAAATCCGCCATGACTGATGAAATGTTAGCAACTTATCGCTCCACTACGCTGCGGGCTGAGAAATCTCGCTCCCCAAAGCGCAATTGGTGCCCACACCATAAGCGCTACCTTGTTTAGAATGTTTTTGTCAAAACTCCTACAAAATCGTCATCCTGAGCGGAGCGCCTTACAGATTTATCGGGTGACACAGCGCTTGGAGGCGCGGAGTCGAAGAGCCTGTCCTGAGCGTAGCCGAAGGAAGCCCGAGGGTGCTCATCTTACCCATGCTGCTCGGAGCTTTTCAACCACCGAAGCCCGCACCGGGCGCACCCGTCAAGGTCTTTTTCCAATGGGGCCGAGAACCAAGAACTTACTAAAATTGGATATTTTTGGGTCCTTTTTAGGATTGGCACTCAGCGGGGGTGGACAAGGGGGTCCTTTATAGAGAAAGGAACTCCCAAGTCTGGAACGGAGCCGAATAAGGGGGCATAAGATTGGGGAGCTGCCGAGGGGGTAATGCGGTTGGCGGAGGTGGACCGGTTGGGACGAGGATCCGGAGGCGCTCCCGCCGACCCGGGAGCGAGCTGGGCTCGGGGACGCTTGGCCCATCTTGCTGGGCAACGGCAGGGCTTGGCTGCCGGTCATTCGTTGCGGCATGGGTTGGGTGCCTGCGGAGCCACGCGGAGGTATGGATTTGCGAGGTGGGCGCAGGGGCGGATTTCTTCTCTGAAGAGACGGCACGACGGTCGGGGATGAAGTTTTGCATGGCGACGATCATGGAGAGGGACTTGGCCTGGCCAGTAATGCTGCTCCGGGTCATTTCAGGGCTGCGGTTACTGCGGAGCAGGCGGCCCCTTATCGGGTAGCTGTTCGAAACCGGGCAGGACTCGGGCTGCCCCACGGAACAAGTGGTACTGGTCAAAGGTGAAAACATTCATCTGCGTTTCGTAAGGCCCCCAAGTGAGGAAACCGGCGTTCCACTGAAGAAGGTCCCCAACTGAGCGACTTCTCGTGATATTGACGCTGCGCAGTGGGACAACGTACATCTTGCCGCCGATCTCCATAGGACCGTAGCTGACCATGATGTCGGATCGCTTCTCCGGAACGAAGCCGGGCAACTCACTTTCCATTTGAACGCGGAGTATTGCTCCAGTCCCAGGATCGATCACAAATTCTGCATGCGAATCAGCTGCAAATCCGACCTTAGCATCCTTGCCACCATTCGGGTAGCAGCATCCAGTAAGAGTCAACATCGGAGCGCCCGCTAGCCGGTAACGAAATACAGCGTGGCGTCCGTTGGCGCCCTGCTCCCACGCTTTCCAGGTGACATCGCCCGGCGACTTCGATGCCAATCGCGGCAAATTGAGAATCGGGCCAAACGTGCCATGTGTTTGCAAAGGCAGCACGCCGGTGCCGGTTCGCCGTGATGCGTTACTTACGACTCTCTTCGCCTTTGCGATAGAGTACGGTCTCTTTCAGTTGCTGCTCGGCATGAAGAGGCTCCGATACATCTATTGTGGCAAGTCCTGGAAAAGAAGCGACCTCTCGATAGTAAACCGCGGTACGGGTGGCAAAGAAATCGGGCAGCCTGGGAATGAGGCGGTCCAAATAATCCGCCGCAGCCTTCAGTATTCGCTGTTGCTCAGCCTGATCCGGCGGCGGATCAGCGGAGAGCTCCGCAGACGGCGGATCAAGAAATGTGGATTCATCGGCGATCAGCTCAAGTGACTCGCGGAGCTTCTTGTCATGCAACTCTGCCAGGCGTGATTCTAGCTTTACCTGGCTGAGCCGCTCAGTCAGCACAATGCCTGAAAGCTGCCGCGCAGCTGAGGCGCCGCCGTGGATCGTCCGCAGAATCTGCTCAAGCTGCGATACCGTGACACGCTGGATCCTGGGATCGGGTGGATCGTTATAAAACGGTTGATTGTAGTAACCCTTGGATGTGTCAGCAGTCAGATTCGGCTGACTCAACTCCACTTTCAGGGAGTGATATTCGTCCGCGTGCGCGGCGAGAGGCGGATCGAAGGTGAAGGAGTAAAAGGTCCGGGCGTTCTCGATGCTGTCGTTCATCGGTCCGGCCAAGCCGTTGGATGAAGGCAGGACCTGACCGCCGCTTTGCACTGCCAAAACGTTCTTGAATAGGTTCATCCAGGTTGCTTGCTGAGCCGACGGAACCACTGTGAGAAACCTGCTCCAGGTGTCCGCCGCGGGCTCGTCTTCACCTATGGAAAAACAGTCGAGCGTGACACGAGCCTGGCGCAGGAGTAAGGAGAACCAGCAAATCTTTTGAAAGAGATCGCGCTTTACTTCTTCACCCTTCTTACCAGAAGCGTAACCAAACAGCGCGCCTTGGGGGAAATGTCCTAAAAGGCCTTTGCCATCGGGAGCAAAAGCTCCACTTCCGCGATTTCCCAGGCCGGGCCCGACCCAGAAGAGCAATTTTCTACCCGGACGGCTAGCCTCTGCAGTGGCGATGGTCCATAGCGCCCTTAGTCCCGTTAAAGCGGGAAGGTTGTCAAACGAAGGCTCGACGACTGCCGTCAACGGTGAATGGACTTTGGGAGCTAGAAAGTATGCTTCCACTTTATTATCGGAAGTAACATCCGTGGCAAGTGCTTCTCCGTCCATCGACGACTTCGCGGTAAGGAAGAATCCCGAATCTTCCAGCGAGTAAATGGTCACTGGCTGTGCCAGCTTCCCGGATTTGTAACGCAGGAATTGCGCCACCTGTTGCCGCTCGAAGGCCGCAAGGTACGAGGGCAAATCCAAGGTATCCAGGAGGATAATGACCGTTAGCGAATCCTCCGCGCTGGCAGAAGGGCCCTTTGACGCGTGGAAAGCAATGATCTTCTGCGGCTGGCTATTGTCGAGCAGTCTGAAATCAGTACGCTGAAGTCCGGCCACTGCCTTACCTGCCTGGTCAGTTACAGTTGCGTCGAGACGGATAAGCCCTTCGGCGCTGACCGCTTCACTTGGGAGCTCCTTTCGTTGTCTAAGGCTCGGGATTTCCCGTGTCGATTGCAGTCGACTTACCCGTAGATGCGGCTGAACGTTGTCCCAAAGCAGCAGCGAGGATGAACAGAAAACCGAGTCCGGACAGCGTGAATCGGTAGAATCTGCGCACCGCGTTTTCGCCTCCAGATCGCAGGAGCGAGTATAGGGCTTTCGACTTACCACCCGTCATCGGACCCACCCATTCGGTTTGCCGTGGGGCACACCTCCCTGCACCCCGGTTCCCATGTTGACAATCTGCACGGCGCCTTGCCTCTGCTATCGTTTGAGGCATGCCGGCCCCCCGCAGCGATTCCCCTGCCACGCCTCATGGGCAGAGGACTCTCGCCGCGCTCTCTGCGGATCAGTTGGCCGCCTCCAGGCGCCCTATTCTGGAATATGTTTCCAGCCTGATCCGCACTGCGCGTTGGCAGCTGTTAGCCGCCGTGCTCATCATGGCCTTTACCTCCCTGACAGAAGGCCTGGGCGTTGCCCTGCTCTTCCCTATCCTGCAGGTAGCCGGTTTCAACCTGGCCAACCAAGGCCATGTTGGCCACTACACCGGAGAGGTTCGCGCCCTGCTGGTGCACAGCGGATTGTCTCCGTCACTGTGGCTAGCCACCTTGCTGCTGATCTTCATGCTGCTCATGGCTCTTCGGTCGCTGTTCAGCCGGGTGCAGTCGGTGCTTACCTTTCGCACCGTGCTCACCTATGAACTGGCCCTCAGCAGGCGCCTTTACCAGGCCATCATCAACGCCGATTGGCTCTTTCTGGTGCGTCGCCGCTCCTCCGACTTTACCCATGCGCTTACCGCCGAGTTGACCCGGGTGGCAACCTGCACCTACCTGCTCATCGGCGCTATGTCCAACGCCATTCTCGCCGTGGTTTATATCGCCATCGCGCTGAAGCTCTCCGCGGGAATGACTTCGCTCGTGCTGGCTACCGGCGCGGTTCTGCTGCTGGTCTCGCGCCGCTGGATGCGCGCCGTTCATGCCAGCGGGACCGCGGTCTCGGAGAGCGTGAGCGAGGTCTACGCATCTGCAACGGAACACCTGCAGAATCTCAAAGCGATGAAGTTCTACGACGCGCAGAGCAGCGATCTGGCGATGTTTTCCTCGCTCCAGTCCTCAGCCCTGCAGCAGAGCCTCGAGAGCACCAGGAGCCAGGCAGCTGCCGCCTTCTGGTTCGAAGCCGGATCGCTCATGTTGCTGGGCGGGATCGTCTTCGCTTCGCTGCAGATTCTCAACGTAGCGCCAGCCTCCATTCTTCTGCTGCTGGCGGTCTTTACCCGCCTTATCCCCCGGCTGGCTGCGGGCCAAGGCCAGTTGCAGGCCTTCCTCAGCGAACTCCCCGCCTTCGAAAACCTGATGACGATTTACCGGGAATGCGTGACCAACGCCGAAGTTCCGGGCGCCGCCGGCCCGGGGCCTTCCCTGGCCCACGAAATCCGCTGGAGCGGGTTGGATTCCGCTACGACGCGCAGCGACCCATGGTGCTGCAGGATCTATCACTGACCATCGCGGCGGGAAAGGTCACCGCCATCGTGGGATCTTCCGGTGCGGGAAAGAGCACCGTCGCTGACCTGGTTAACGGCCTGCTCTCTCCCCTCACCGGGCGCGTTCTGGTCGACGGCGCCGAGCTTACGCCGCAAAGCGCACGCGCCTGGCGGCGCCACGTTGGCTACGTTGCCCAGGACACGGTGCTCTTTCACGATACGGTGCGGGCGAACCTCCGCTGGGCCAAGCCGGACGCTTCGGAAGAGGAGATGAGGGAGAGTCTCAGCCTCGCCGCCGCTGAGTTCGTCTTTGAACTACCGCAGGGCTTGGATACGACTGTGGGGGATCGTGGAATGCTTTTGTCCCATGGGCAACGGCAGCGCATAGCGCTGGCTCGCGCCCTGCTGCGCAAACCCGGGCTGCTCATTCTCGACGAGGCGACCAGCAGTCTCGACCTCGACAATGAGAAGCGAATCCTGGACGCGATCGAACACCTGCAAGGCCGAACGACCGTTCTCTTGATCGCCCACCGGGTTTCCGCCATCCAGCGCGCGCAGATGATTTACGTCATAGACAACGGAAGCGTAGCCGAATTGGGCGACTGGGAGAGCCTAAGCAGAAGGCCCTCCCAGCGCGTAGGTTCGCTCTTCCGGCTGCAGGATGCGCTCGCCTGAGGAGCACACCGCTATTTGGGACCGGTCTATTTAGGATCAGACCAGCCGCCAACCGGCGCAGTCAGCTTGTCGGCCTCCGCAGGCCCCCAACTGCCGGGCTTATACGGGATCGATGACACGATGGACAATCAGGCTCCCGTGATCGAAAGTCCCATCGTTTCGCCCGAATACTTCCACCTGTTGGGCATGCCGCTGTTGCGCGGACGCCTTTTCAACGACCACGATCTTGAGCATACGCCCCAGGTTGCGGTCATCAACCAGGCCGCGGCTCGCATGTACTGGCCAGGCAAAGATGGGAAGGGCGAGGACCCGCTGGGCAAACGCGTCCTTTTGCGCTTGGATGCGCGCGAGCCGTTGCGCTCTGCCAAGCCAGCCTGGACCACGATCGTCGGCGTGATTGCGGATGCCCGCACGGAATCGTTGGCGGATGCGGCGATTCCGCAGATCTACCGCAGCGTGTATCAGCACCCCGCCAAAGACCTGGCCATCTTTCTTCGCGGACAACTCGATCCCACCGCCGTTTCCGCACAAGTGCGCGAGCAGGTCCAGTCCATCGATCCGAAACTTCCGGTCTTCCATGCGGAGACGCTGGATAACGTGCTCGCCAGCTCGCTTTCCGTAGGCGATTCTCCATGGAAATGGTGGCGTTCTTTGCGGCCACCGCCTTGCTGTTGGCCGGGCTTGGCATCTACGGGACGATTTCCTATGTTGTGAATGAACAAAGACGTGAGATCGCCATTCGCCTCGCGCTGGGAGCTCAAAGAGCGAGTATTCTCAAAATGGTCCTGCGCCGGGGACTGGGTCTGGCCGCCGCCGGCGCCGGGTTGGGTGTAGCCGGTGCGCTGATCGTCTCTCACCTCATGGCCGGACTACTCTACGGCGTGTCGCCTACCGACCTACCCACCTTCGCCGGCGTCACCCTTGTACTTACCACGGTCGCGCTCGCCGCCAGTTATATCCCGGCACTGCGCGCCATGGGCCTCGATCCAATCACTACACTCCACTCCGAATAACTTCCTGGCACTGTGGGCAATACTTGATACCAAGATATCAATAGATACCTTGGTATCATTGTTCCGCAGCATGGCTTCTGGTGTGATGGCACCACTTGCTGGGATCTGAAACTTGGCAGCCAACCAACAACTGTGGGAGGCTGACCAATGAGTGCTGCGAGTTCATTCGAAAACATCGATCACAGCCGCCGGAGCTTTCCTGGCTCCGCTGCTATGACCGTCGCCTAGGCCCAGCTGGGCGCCTTCAGCTCTGCAAACGCAGCAGCCACACAACCTGAAACTACCAAAGAGGAGGAACACAATGACTACAGAAGTTGCTTTAAAAGATAAAACCATGCAGTCAGCCGACACGGCCGCAGTTCGTCCGTTTAAAGTCCAGGTCCCTGAAGCGGAACTCACCGAATTACGCAGACGCATCAACAACACAAGGTGGCCGGAACCGGAAACGGTCACAGATGCAACCCAGGGCGTGCAGCTTGCGACGACTCAAGCACTCGCGCGCTATTGGAGCACGGATTACGACTGGCGCAAGTGCGAGGCAAGATTGAATGCCTGGCCGCAATTCATCACCGAGATCGATGGGCTGGATATTCATTTCATCCACGTTCGTTCGAAACATGAGAATGCGCTGCCCCTGATCGTCACTCACGGCTGGCCCGGCTCGGTGGCCGAGCAACTGAAGATCATCGATCCGCTCACCAACCCGACGGCCCACGGCGGGAGCGCGTCAGACGCCTTCGATGTGGTGATCCCGTCGATGCCGGGCTACGGATACTCAGGCAAACCGACCATGACCGGTTGGGGCCCCGATCACATTGCACGCGCGTGGGTCACGCTGATGAAGCGACTCGGCTACACGAAATTTGTGGCACAGGGCGGGGATTGGGGCGCGGTCATCGTCGATCTCATGGGCGTGCAAGCGCCACCGGAGTTGCTTGGCATTCACACCAACATGCCTGGCATCTTTCCGGCTGACATAGACAAGGCGGCTTTCTTGGGAGCGCCGGCGCCATCGGGCCTCTCCGCAGACGAAAAAGTCGCTTTCGAGCGTGTACAGTTCGTCTATCAGAAAGGCATCGCCTACGGGTACCAGATGGGACTGCGCCCGCAGACGCTTTACGGAATCGCAGATTCCCCTGTCGGCTTAGCGGCTTATTTTCTTGATCACGACGCCCGCAGCTACGCCCTGATCTCGCGCGTCTTCGCAGGAGAGACCGAAGGCCTCACTCGCGATGACGTCCTGGACAACATCACCATCACCTGGTTGACGAATACAGCGCTCTCCGGCGCCCGTCTCTATTGGGAGTATTGGGGCAAAGGAGGGTACTTCAATGCGAAGGGGGTCTCGATCCCGGTTGCGGTGAGCGTCTTTCCCGACGAACTCTATCCTGCCCCGCGAAGCTGGACGGAGCAGGCGTATCCCAAGCTGATCCATTACAACAAGCTTCCCAAGGGCGGCCACTTTGCGGCCTGGGAACAGCCGAAGCTCTTCTCAGAGGAGATTCGCGCGGGCTTCCGATCGCTGCGGCCGGGCGTGGCAACGTCTGCAGCATGACTCGATCGCGGCGAAGACTACCGTTGTGTGCGCGTTGCTACAGGAGAGTCCAGATGAGCGGGCTCTCCGTCTTCGCTTCAACTAGAGCGCAAAAACAATGCGAAACGCAAAAAGAGGAAAGACATGGCAAATACAACGTATGAAGGTCTGACTTCGCAGTTCAACATCGACCGCACCTCTCCTGGGCGGTGGACGATCAACTTCAACAACCCGCCGATCAACATGTTTGTTCCCTCGACGATCATCGAATTGGGAACGCTCATGACTGAGCTCGAGGCAGACCCGTCGGTGAAGGTCGTAGTGTTTCAGTCGGCGAATCCCGATTTTTTCATCGCCCATCTCGACGTAGCCAAGGCAGCTGAACGGCCAGAGGTGCTGGGCCTGTGGCGCGACTTTGTGCTACGCCTCTCGTCCGCGCCGGTCGTGAGCATCGCCAAGGTTCGCGGCCGCACGCGCGGCATCGGTAACGAGTTCGTGCTGGCCTGCGATATGCGCTTCGCCAGCCGGCAAGGCGCACTATTCGGCAACCCTGAGGTCGGCGTCGGACTGGTTCCGGGCGGCGGAGCGCTGGAATGGCTCCCGCGCCTGGTCGGCCGCTCGCGCGCGCTTGAGATTGTGCTTAGCGGTGATGACTTTGACGCTGATATCGCCGAGCGCTATGGCTGGGTGAACCGCACGCTGGACGATGCCGACCTCGACTCGTTTGTAGATGCGCTCGCCCGGCGTATCGCCTCGTTCGACCGTGAAACGCTAGCCGCGGCCAAGGCCCAGATCAATCGGTTCGGGACGCCGACAGCTACCGAGCTCAAGTCGAGCACCGATCTATTCTTTCCACTGCTGGCCTTGCCAGGTGCGCAGGCGCGCCGCGCCAAGGTCCGTGATATCGGTTACGGCGTTGCGAGCGACTTCGAATTGAACTTCGGCCGGTACCTTCCTAGGTTCGGGCGGATGGAGGACGATGACACGAGGGCGCAGGCGGGCTGATCGTCGCCCTGGAGTTGCGCGACGGGAGGTTGCGGGACGGGAGTTGCGGGACGTCCATGATAGGAGTTTATGCGTCAGAGTTTATGCGTCAGACGGGACCGGTACTTTGAGGATGCGGCTTTCTGAAAGTACCACTCCCGTCTGGAAGATGTGAAAAAATCGATTTTAAAATTTGCAGCGAACTCGGCGTTTAAAAGAGGATGCCCTATAAGCGATCGCTGGGGTATCGGCAGGCGTTTGGGATCGAAAATAAAATCGCGAACACTCTAGCAAATCAATTTTTTCACATCGTCCCGGCCACAAATCATTTCCGCAAACCAGTCCCGGGAGGGACGGAAGAATCCAGAGCCCGGCACGGAAGTGCCGGGAAAGGAAAGCAACGGAAACCAAGTCCCCTTTAGGGGACGGCACAACCAACTTGATGGTTCGCCTCAATTCCAATCTCAAATCCATGGTTCCTCGCCGGAATTTAGTGGTCTGACACATAAATTCAGACGGGCACAATGTGCCGGGGAAAAAGGAGTAAGAGGACCGGTTGCCAAGAGGAAAGATCCTCGACTGGGTATGACCGCCGCGGCGATTTACTAGGAAACCGAGAAAAAATGGCGATTACTTCCGAATTGGCGACGATCCGCCCGGAACCCGGAAGGGTACCTCCTTCCCGCTCGATGAGGTATCGGCCCGTTGGTAACAGTCGAGCCACGAGCCACTTGTCCGGGAAGTCGTTAGCCTTGATCGGAAGATCTTTCAACTACTGCACCGTCAGACGAACGGTCGTCAGATGTTGAAGTGCAGCTCCGCCTGAACCGGTCGCGGTGCAGGTGACCCTGATGGTGTAGTTCTGAGGAGCCTGGCCGAAGAAGCCGCTCCCGCAGCCCGCGAGGCCTCCGATGGCTGCGAGACTAAGAACCAATCCAGTGCACAGGACCAGCAGTTGTATGCTGCGGATCTTTTGGCGCATCCGGCGCGAGAACGGCAGCAGCAGCAGGCCGAGCGCGAGCGTCATGTTGGGGTATCCGGTGCCGAAGAGGCCGCTGGGAGCGCGTGATGCGCCGGTCGCTGCAGTCTGGATCGTCATCGTGAAGCTGGTTGGGCTATTGCCAATCGTAATAACTTGCGGCGTAAACGTTGCTGTAGCTCCCGGCGGAAGGCCAGTGGCCGAGAGTGTTATCGGTAAGGTAAATGGACCGCCATTTGGGAGCAGGTTGAAAGTGAAGGTCACCGGCTGGCCGGGCTCGACGGTCTGGCTGCCGGGCGTCGTGGTGCTGAGCGTAAAGGTGAAGTCGAGAACGACCCGCGAGAGTGAAGCCGAGGCGCTGCCTGCCGAATTCGCGTCGCCCCCATAGACGGCGGTGATGACGTGCGTACCTGCAGACAACTCCGTAATGATAGACGCCGAGCCGGCGGTGAGTACCGAGCTGCCAATCGGCGTTGCGCCATCGTAGAACAACACGTTGCCAGTCGGCGTTCCAAGGCCCGTTCGCTTGACGGTTGCGGTGAAGGTGATCGCCTGACCGACAAAGGCAGAAGCAATATTCGAGCCCAGCGTAACCGTTGTCGCCGTCTGTACTCCGCCCCCGGTCAGCAGGATACTCTGCGATACGACCCCGGTGCCGGCGAAGACGACCGATCCGTTGGCTATGCCAGTGGCTTGGGGCAGGGAGACGATGTTCTGCGTGCAACTGCTGTTCGGGGCCAGAGTGATTGGAATTGCGCTGCAGGAGCCGCCGTTCGCAGTGGTGAACGAGCCGGTGAACACGACCGAAGCAACGGTAATCGAGGCTGAACCGGTGTTTGCCAAGGTCACGCTCTGCGGTACGCTCGGGACCCCCACGCCTCCGCTGGCGAAGGTCAGGGTTGGCAGCGCCGCGATGCGCAGCCGCTGGTTGAGTCTGTCTGCAATGGTCAGGTTGCCGAATGCGTCCGGTGCCGCCGCTCTGGGCGAGTTCAGGATCGCGGCTGTCGCTGGCCCACCGTCGCCGCCGAAGCCTTGCTGGTTACTGCCTGCCACGGTTGCAATTGTGGTGCCGCTTACCTGCCGGATGCGTTGATTGCCGGTATCGGCGATATAGAGATTCCCCGCTCCGTCGACGCTCACGCCGCTGGGCCTGGCCAGCCTCGCTGCATTCGCGCTCGCGCCATCGCCCGAGAAACTTCCGGAGAAGCCTGGTGTGCCGCTGCCGGCAATAGTCGAGATCGTTCCCGTCGGCGTGATCATGCGTACGCGCTGGTTATGACGGTCGGCAATATAGACGTTGCCGCTCGCGTCCACCGCAACGCCGGTCGGCAGGTCGAGCACCGCAGCAGTTGCCGCTGCACCGTCGCCCGCATACAACTCTTCTCCATCGCCGGCGATCGTCGTGATGGTTGTGCCGTTGATCTTCCGAATGCGCTGGTTGTTGGTGTCGGCGATGTAGACGTTGCCGCTCAAATCAACAGCCACAGCGCTCGGCAAAGATAATTGTGCTGCGGTCGCCACGCCATGGTCGCCGGAGAAGCCCGCAGCGCCGGTGCCCGCAATGGTCGTGATCGTGCCGCCGCTCACTTTACGAAGACGATGGTTGTGCGAGTCGGCGATGTAGACGTTGCCGCTGGCATCCACTGCGATTCCGGTTGGCGTGTCGAGTTGCGCGGCGGTTGCGGCTGCGCCGTCTCCTGAATAGCCTTCGATTCCTGTTCCGGCGATCGTGGTGATGATTCCGGTTGTCGAAACTTCGCGAATGACGTGATTATTTGCTTCAGCGAGGTAAAGATTTCCGTTGCTGTCGTAGGCGGCGGCGGCAGGGTTGGCCAGGGTGGCGGCGGTGGCTGGGCCGGTGTCGCCGGTGTAGCCTGCCGTGCCGGTTCCGGCGGTGGTGTTCGCCGTGCGGCTGGGAGTTACCGTCAGAATTCCTTGGCCGTGCATCGAGGCCGTGAAGGCGAAGAGCAGCGCCGCGACTACTTTCACTAAATATCCCCTGTCAACCATCCTCCCTGAAAGAACGGAGGCAGACTTCGGCGTATCCACCGGCGAGGGCACAGCGTTTTTCCCGCTTTCGTGCCTCGGCTTCATTGGCTGCGTCCCTTCGGGGTTGTGGCTTTCATCGTTCTTGCGCCGCTTTCTTTGAAGCTCTGAAATATCTCTACGGGTACATAACGGTGTGGCTGTCGGCTAGGAAGACGGCGGCGACGGAGTTTGAGAACGCGGGACGACGGTGATGCAGTAAAACTCACTCACTGGGGAGACGGTAATCGTTGGGGCTTCTCCCTGGTAATCCGGAAAGAGTTGGGGAGAACTGAAAGCGCCAACCAGATGGTAGGTGCCTGGGTGTGTCGTAGGCGGAAGGCGCGCCTCAAGGTGGAAGTAACCGTTTCCGATGTCGGTCATCCTGCCGCGAGTGCCGCTGCCCAACACCAGGCGGGACGCTGGGTTGAGGGTGACACCGTCTTGCTCGAGTCGCTGGAAGATCAGCCGGAAGGACCTCATGCCAGTCCCCGCCCAGGAGGGGTCAAAGTCGGGGTTCCAGTCGAGTGCGATGGTACCGCCTCGAGAGACGGCCGGGCAGGCGCCGGAGACCAGCGGCACCGGCGGAACGGCTCGCGCTGAGACCTCAGACCGGGGTGCCTGCGCCAAACCGCAAGCGAACGCCATCAGGCTGAGGCTCCCCAGGAGGGCCTTCGCGCGGGTCGAAGATGAGGATCGATGGATCACTGCGGCTCCATAATGCCTGTTGCTTTCTGTGATGTTTTCTTTTGCCGCTTGCCTACAGCATTTTCACTTCTGCTGCATACAGAGCAACTGCTCCCGACGTGGCTTTTCCTCAAGAAAAGCCACACTTCGATTAACTTGCCTGTGTGGAGTAGAAGTGAAAATGCTCTAGTCACAGACAAGCGTCGTGCCGGCGTTGATAAATTGATATTCGCCGCTGCTCACGGTTTCGGTGAATCTCAGACTGATCCGGTCTCCCTGAACCACGGTGAAGGTATGGGCGGAGTCCGAACAGGACAGCGTCGCATTGTTAGCCGTCCCGTTCGTGGTCGCGATCGAGCACGTCATAGAAGACGCAGCATCATTCTTTATGACGGTGAATACCATGGTGTCCGCCACAATTGGATTCTCCGCGTTGCTTGCGATCGCGTTTACAGTCAGGCTGCGGACCGTGCAGGCGGCCGTTGCCGGGAGGAATGCTAGCTGAGAGTTAAACTGCGGACTATCGACCATGGAGATAGGAACCACAAAAAAAGGTCCAGGGTCTCCTTGGTTAGGAACCAGGCCGGACCAGACGAAACCGGCCGTGATGCTGGCGGCGGCCCCAGCGGGGCCCGTGGGTCCTACTGGGCCTTGCGAGCCGGTGTTGCCGGTTGCGCCAGTTGCACCGGTTGCGCCAGTAGCTCCAGTTGCTCCAGCGCTGGCAACCAGATGCCAGATGGCCGGGTTCGTTGGCGGGTCGATATTGGTGTTGGTGGCGAGGGCGATGAAGCTGGAGCCGTTCGTGGAGCATGTGGTGCAGAACACCACCTGCCCCACCGTGTAGGGAGTGCCCGATGACCAGTTGGCGACAGTTCCCAGCGTGCCGGTAGCTCCGGCTGGCCCGGCAGGGCCAGTTGCTCCCATGGCGCCGCCAGCACCTGTAGCGCCGGTGGGCCCTATCGGGCCTTGAGGACCGGTGGTTCCCAAAGCGCCGGTAGCTCCCACCTGTGCAATCAGTTGCCAGAAGCCGGTTTGCGTAGGAGGATCCTGGTTTGTGTTGGTGGCAAGCGCAGCATAGCTTGAGCCATTGCTCGAGCACGCAGCGCAGAAGACCACCTGTCCAACCTGATACGTGGTGCTTGAGGACCAGTTGGATACGATCCCCACTGTACCGTTGGCTCCGGCCAGCACCTGCAGGCCCCGCAGGCCCGGTGGCCCCCGCAATCCCCGGCGCTCCGTTTAGTCCCGGTGCTCCTTGTATTCCCGGGGCACCTGCGGGTCCCTGCGCTCCGGTCGCTCCCATCGACGTAATGGTGATGTCCAGACTGGCCCCGTGCCCGGTCTCGTCATTTTCCTTCGAGTCCAGCAACACATTAGCCGCCGTAGAAGTCAGAGCGAGGCCAAAGTTCGTGGCTGGCGCAGTCACCCAGCCCTGCACCAGCGAAGTCACATCCAGCGTGACGTATTGTCCTGCGGTCGCCGCTGAAAATCCCGTCGACCGGCGCACCGATCGTCGGAATCGTCGCATAAGTCACCGCCGACTCGCTCCACGCCGAGGTCACCGGCGAGAGGCTCACCGTACCGCCGGTGTTGACGCGGTTGACGAACACCGTCAGTGTGGCATGCGCAACCTGACTGGAGGTCAGCCCCGCCGGCAGCGTGCTGAGATCAAACTGAAGCAACGCAGTATTGCCGTTCCCTACATACAAATTGGCCAGCGTGCCAAAGTTGGTGGTCGAGCGGGTCAAACTGACATGCGCATCGCCGGTCAGGGCGACGTTGGTCGCATGAGCGGCAGGGTAGAAGAACATCGCGGCTAGTAAAACGGGCAGCAGGCGGCCCATCGCGACACCATTCAAGAGAACACTCCTTCTCAGGAGTTTGCTCACGGGCGAAAGGCCGACGAGAATATCCCAAGATCATTCAGCGTGGGCAGCAAACAACGGACACTATGCCCGAATCGAAAAAAATATCTGTCGCTCACGCGTTCGCATCAACATCGTGGCAGCCGTCCAAGTAACACGATCTTCCGTCGAATGCATACTAACTTTCACAAGCATCACCGTATTCCTCGGCCAGAAATGTTCGCGCGTAATAAAACTTTCACTCGCAGACTGCAGATTTTTATTCCGGAGCCTAAAAACTTCCCAAAATGGGACTTCACTGCGAATATCTCTCGCTGAGCATGCCGTTCGACCTGCAGGGACAAGCTGCGCAATAACTAGCGGATGGAAGTATGTATGCCCCGCCGCTCGCGAAGGTCCGTATGGTCGATCAATCAGCTTGGTTCTTGTCGATGTTCAAGAACCGTCCGCTTCTACGATTCATACTCTTGGATCCGATGAGTTGGGGCAGTCTCGCAGGATGCGGCGCGGGCGAGCAGGAGTGCGCATTCGCGGGTGTTGCGGGTACGTATTTTCTTTGCGAAGCGGCCAGGCACCCTTCGGGTCGCCCTGAGGGTTGCCTTCATGGCAGTAGCAGGTTCCAGCGGAACCTTTGCTGCCGAGACTGGAACAAACCTGCCGTGGGAAGGCCCGCTAACGACACTTGTAACCTCAAGGCTAACGACTTCTCGGAAGGAAGACAGAGATTCCCGCAAAACCGTTTTTTCGAAATTCGGGGAAGATTGCCGGTCCCAGTGTGAGAGTCGCGGCCGATGAGGACAACCAGGATATCGCCAAAATCTCTGTAATTACTTGAGGCGACGGACGCCGGCCCTGCGACTGAAGGCTTTGTCGAATGTAATAATCTCGCCAACTCCCGACTCGAAAGAAATTTCAGCAATAAGGTGATCGGCAAACCCAGCCGTGCTCTTGCGGGAAGCCTCCAGGGCTCTCCAGGCAATGGATGGAGATTCGATCGTCACGCCACGGGTCTGAAGAAGGGCTTCCATTGTATTGAGAACTCGGTCTCTCTCCCACTTGCTGCGGAGAACCCAGGACAGCTCCGCCAGGACAAGAAGCGGAACGAAGACCCCCGTCGCCGAACGGGCCTCCGCAAGGGCAGAGCGAGCTCTCCGGGCTTGGGACGCATTATCATTGAGGTAGGCTCGAGCCCATATATTGGTGTCAGCTGCCAGCATTACCATTGGCTCCTGGCCTTGGCTGCATCCATCTCCTCAAACGTCATCACATTGCTGGGCTTGCCACCCTGATCGGCCATTCTCCAGAGATCCTCGAGATCGTACAGCACAGGCTCGATTCTGACAGAACCAGTGGCGGGCATGCTGAACCGAATACGGCTTCCCCGTTGGACTCCAAGGCGCTTTCGCAGCTCCTTGGGCAACGTGACCTGGCCTTTGGAAGTCACCGTCGCTTCCACAGTGGTCGTGTTTTTGCGGGTTGCCGGCGCCATCATTCCATCCTCCTTACATTATAGCCTGTTTCTCCTTACCTGCTTGCGAGGATGACTCATCGAGGGGTAAGGGGGTTGTGCAATGGTGGGGGTAAAGGGCATACCAATCTTCTGGAACCGCTCCAGAAAGTTCTGCTTCTTTTTCCAATGGCCGAAAAACGGCTTTCCGTCTATGCGGAAAGTCACCCACCTGGAATCAGTAAACACTACGGCGCCGGGGACAATCCTGCCTACCGGACTAAACGGTCGAATTTGGAGGGTCAGCGGAGCGGTTCCAACAGGTGCCGGTTGGTTGCACGGTCCATGGCAGGCTATTGCCTAAGGAGTAATTTCCGAATTGGCGACCACACACTCGGAACTGGAAGAAGGTCCATTGTCGACCTCAAAGAGTGAGTTGACCCTCTTTCATCGAGGGTCTGAGCATCGGCGAGATTGGTAAACACCAGTCACTATCGGTATCCACCTTGGCTGAGTTGGCGATTTTTCACGCGTGCAGAAGCCCGATTGCTGGTCGGCAAGAATCAGACTGTTGAGCGCGTGGTATCCCTGGTGTTGGTTTCGTTCTTGACATCTCTCCAACACGTGTTATATCAAATACAACATATGTTGGAGTGAGAATGCCCGACCCGAAGTTGTCAAAGCTCGAACTACAGATCATGGAAGCACTCTGGACTCGTGGCGAGGCGTCCATCCGCGAGATTCAGGAGAGCTTTCCGGAAAAGTCCAGGCCGTCCTATGGAACCATCTCGATCACGATCAACCGGATGGAAGAGAAGAAGATCGTGCGCCGCACGAAGAAGCTTGGAAACTTCCACCTCTTTGCGCCGCTCATCGCCCGAGATGCAGCTCAACTGAGATTGATCGATGAACTCGTTGCCCTGTTCGGCGGACGCTCCCAGTTGGTCATCATGCATCTTGTCCGGTCTGGAAAACTAAAACTGGAAGACGTTAAGGAGGCAGAGCGCGAGCTCAAGAGGTTGCAGCGAAAGGATAAGCAGCCATGACACTCGAATCTCTTTCGCCGGTCTGGGCGGATGGAGTACGCGAGTTGTGCCGCCACCTATGGCAATCCACACTCTTTGTTGGGGTCGTTTCGCTTCTCGCCCTGGCTCTGCGAAAGAACGAGGCACGGATACGGTACTGGCTATGGATGGCAGCATCAGCGAAGTTCCTGATTCCCTTCTCGCTGTTGGTCTTTCTGGGAAGCCACGTGACCTTGCCCAGCCGGGCCAGCCATGCCGCGGCGCCGAAGACGAGCGCCTACATTGCCATCGAATCGATTGGCCGGCCATTGCTGGAGGTAACGGCTCTCAACGCTCCAGTCGGTCTGCCGGTTGCGCAGCCGCCAACGTCCCGCGCTCGGGTTCGTATCCTCCCGTCCCTGCTCGCCGCGCTGTGGCTGACTGGCTTTGTCGTGCTGATGACCTTTTGGTGTGTACAGTGGTGGCGAATGTCGCGATTGGTGCGGTCTGCAAGGCCGCTCCTCGAGGGACGCGAGGTCGACCTGCTGCGCAAAGCGGAACGGCAGGCTCGATTGCGGAAATGGATCCCGTTGTTGCCTTCTGGCAACTCCATGGAGCCGGGAGTCTTCGGCATCATCCACCCCGTCTTGCTGTGGCCTGATGGCATCGCGCGTCACATGGAAGACGCACATCTTGCGTCCGTTCTCGCGCACGAAGTATGCCACGTGCAGCGCCGAGACAACCTAACCTCTGTGCTCCATATGCTGGTTGAGGCGATCTTCTGGTTCCACCCCGTGATTTGGTGGATGGAACGGCAGCTGGTAAAGGAACGTGAGCGTGCCTGTGACGAATCCGTTTTGCAGCTCGGTAACGAGGCGGAGATCTATGCGGAGAGCATCATTAACGTCTGCAAGTTCTATACCGAGTCTCCCATCGCTTGCATTTCGGGCGTAACTGGATCGGAGCTAAAGCAGCGGATCACGCGGATCCTTTCCGCACGAGCCGAGCGGAAATTGGATCTGCGGCGCAAGGCGATGCTCGCTCTGGCGTGTGTCTTGGCGTTAGGCCTACCGCTGGCGGCGGGTTTTTCGCGCACCGCGCATGGGCAGACGCAACCGGCGCAGGAGAGCGGACAGGAGAAGATCGGTATCACCGACACTTGGCAGGGCGCGGAACATTCGCCGGAAGGCCGCGATCTGCGCATGGTGTTGAAGATCGCGAAAAACGAGAAGGGCGCACTGAGTGCGACTCTGTACAGCCTCGACCAAGGGGAACTGCCACGGTCCACCAGCCCGGTAAGTTTTCAGAACGGAAAGCTCCGTCTCGTGTTCGATTTTCCGGGGTTGACGTATGAGGGGACGATGTCGGCAGACGGGAATTCCATGATCGGGGTGATGACATACGCCAAACGCTCTTTGCCACTCGTGCTGCAACGCACCAAGGCAGGGGCCGAATGGGCAATTCCTGCTGCGCCTGCGAAGATTGCGCCGATGGCGGCGGACGCGAAGCCGGATGTGGAGGTGGCCACGATCAAGCCGGCTCAGCCGGGAAATGACCAGATGGAGTTTACAACGCGTGGAGGAACCCTCGTCATCAAAAACCTTACGCTCGCCTTCATGACGAGCTCCGCGTATGACATGCCAACGCAGCGGATCTTAGGCAAGCCAAATTGGATGGACACGGACAAATGGGACATTGAGGCGAAAGCAGATACGCCCGGGGAGCCCACCTTTACGCAACTACAACTGATGATGCAGAAGCTGTTCGCCGAGCGATTCGGTCTGCAGGTTCATGAGGAGACGCGGAGGCTGCCGGCTTTCGTTCTGAGCGTGAGCAAAGACGGGCCGAAGATGACCAGGGCAACAGGGTCGTCCTCAGCGCCAGGCCAGACGTTGTATCCCTCGGGCGTGATCATCGGCAAAAGCTTAACGATAGCGGCTCTGGCGAAGACACTGGAACACTTCGTTCTCAGCAAGCCCGTCGTGGACAAGACGGGGCTCGACGGGCAGTGGGACTTCACGTTGAAGTGGACGCCTGACGATACGCAATTTCCGGATGCGCCGGAGTCGATGCGTAAGCCAGCGGATGACGGGAACGCGTGGCCATCGCTGTTCACCGCCATACAGGAGCAGCTAGGGCTGAAGCTGGAAGCGCAGAAGGCGGACGCGAAAGTGTTGGTGGTTGATCACGTGGATCATCCGTCGCCGAATTAAAGAGCGGCGACGTGAAACGAGATTTCGGTAAGTTTATCGCAAGCTGATTCAGTTGCGACCACATCGTCAAATCATTCGTCGAGACACTTTCGCAGCTCATTCTGCACGCGTTCGCGAGTTTCGGGAGAATTACCGCCAACCCGGCAGTTACTTGTGAGGAAATAGCATCTAACTAGAGACAGATTGCCCCTCTTGACAGCAATGTTGGGTTTATGGCCCATCTCGTGACGAATCGTTGCCGCCCCTTAGCGGCCGACCGGAAGGGTCGCCACCTGGCCTTTGGGCGTGCGCCAACTCTGATAAGCCACTAGCATCGGTGCGGCGACCGCAATCGATGAATAAGTCCCGATCAAAATCCCCACCACCAGGGCGAACGAAAACCCCTTGAGCGCGGCTCCTCCAAACAGATAAAGGCTGAGCACCGTCAAGAACGTCAGTCCTGACGTCAGCACGGTCCTACTCAACGTCTGGTTAATTGACCTATTAACGACTTCAGCGAGCGACTGTCTTCGGGCCATAGCTAAATTTTCGCGAATTCGATCGAACACCACGATCGTATCGTTCATTGAGTAGCCGATCAAAGTCAGAATTGCAGCGATCACAGTGAGATCTATTTCCCGGTTGGCCAGAGAAAACGCGCCCACCGTAATCAAAGTGTCATGGAAAACCGCCACAACAGCAGCAACCCCGTAGATTAACTCAAATCGAAACCAAAGATAGACCAACATGCCGAGCAAGGAGTATGCCGTGGCACGCCAAGCCTGCGCTTGAAGCTGCTTGCCTGCCGTGGGTCCTACAACATCCACCTTCAGTACATTGAAGCCGGATTTATGATAACCGGCGGTCAATCCCCTCTTTATGGCTATGCGACCTTGTTCTTCCGTCATTTCGAACACCGACTTTGGTAGGGATATTACAACTTCATCTTCTGCGGTGTTCATCGGATCGGAAATACGTTGAACTTGAGCACCCTTCACACCGTTTTGCGCGAGTGCCGAACGAATCAAATCGTCGTTCGGCTGAGAATCGAACTTCATCATGACCTGTGTGCCTCCACGGAAGTCGATTCCTAGTGGGACATGATGACAGAACAGGATCGAGAACAATCCTGCAATAGAAAAGATCAAAGAAATAATGAGGAAGAACCACTTCTGCCCAAGCCAATCGATACGTGTGTCACGAAACATTTCCATGCTCATATCCTTTTCATTTGCCTGCGACTGCCGCGTTACTACGAAGCTAGGTGGCTCCGAAAGCACTCGCTAGATCGAGAGCGTTGCCGCTCTCCCCTTCTTCTGGAGAATGGAGTCGAAGATCAATCTGGAAACGAACACAGCGGTGAAGAGATTTGCTATCAAACCCATCGTTAGGGTCAGCGCGAATCCCTGTATGGGACCTGTGCCAAAGAGGAAAAGGATTGCCGCCGAAACCACGGTCGTAACATGCGTATCCAGAATTGTCTTCCATGCATGCGCAAATCCTTCCTTCACCGCCGCTGCTGCAGACTTGCCTGTTCGCAACTCTTCCCGGATCTCTCGAAGATGAGAACGTTCGAATCCACGCCCATACCAACCGTTAGGATCACCCCGGCGATTCCAGGAAGGGTCAACGTCGCCTTAAGAAAACCCATGAATCCAAGAAGCATCAGCAGATTGAGCAGGAGTGCCAGAACGGCGTTTATGCCAGCGCCGCGATAGTAGAGCAGCATGAAAGCCATCACTAATAGCATCCCAGCCACGGCAGCATGCACTCCCTGACGAATTGAAGCCGCACCTAGGCTTGGTCCGACTGTTCTTGTCTCTAGATAGGAAATCGACGCTGGAAGCGCGCCCGTTCGCAGCATCAATGAGAGATCGGCGGCTTGCTGCCTGGTAAATCCCCCTTCAATTTCGCCATGATCGCGAATGGCGGAATTGATTCCCATAACCTCTTGCACTCGGTTCTCCAGCACGATTGCCATCGTTCCAGGCGTGGCGCTCGTAGAACTGTGCTCGCTCGTGTACTTATAGAAGCGGTCACCGCCATCTGACGTCAGAGTGAAGATAATATTCGGCCTGCCATTGATATCCTGCGAAGTTTGAGCATCGCGGAAGGTCACGGTAGGGACAGCTATCGCTAGCTGCCCCCCGTACAGATCCGTGCGAGCGGAACTACCGCACACGGCTCCTACCTTCAATAGGTAGCGTCGAATCGGACGTCAGGAAAAGGATGCAGGACCTGAGGACGCGGTATCCATCGTTCGAAGGTTGGTCGGATGCGTGTCCAACTCGGTCGGCTGCGCTGGCTACGACGTCCAAGCATGGAGCGCCATATATTGCAGAGCCGATCGCGGAAGCGACCCACGTCACCGTGTTACCCGGGACAGCGTGATAACGGTAGTAGCCTTCGACCACACGTTTCAGCCACTGTCCGACGACGGTGACCCGCTCATGCATACGCTCGCGCAGCACTGCTTTGATCTTGCGCAGTGTCGCTCGCATCCGCTTGGGCTGGGTTTTGCGCCGCACGGCAAAATAGCCGTTGGTGCTCGTCGCACAGTAGTGCGTGAAGCCCAGAAAGGTGAACGACTCCGGTTTCCCTTCTCCACGTTCGTCCCGGTTCTGCCCGGCGAAACGCCCGAACCGGATCAGCCGGGTCTTGTCTTCGTTCAGTTCCAACCCATACTGGCGCAGTTGTTCCCGCAACTCTTTGAGGAACTTCTCCGCTTCGTGTTGGTGCTGGAACCCAATGACGGCATCATCCGCGTAACGGACGATGATGACGTCCCCGCGCGCAATCTGCCTCCATTGGTCTGTCCACTGATCGAGTACGTAGTGCAGGTAGATATTGGCAAGCAGCGGCGAAATCACCGCGCCTTGCGGAGTCCCCTTCTCCGTCCTCGACCATTCACCGTCTTCGATGACTCCTGCGTTAAGCCATTTCCGGATCAATCGCAGGATTCTCGTGTCGGCGATCCGCCGCCCGACCATTTCCATCAGGTGCTCTTTATCGATGTTGTCGAAAAAGCCCTTCAGGTCCAGGTCGAGAATCCAGTTCACTTTCTTCCCTCGAATCGCCACATAGAGCGCATCGAGCGCCCCGTGTGGGCTGCGACCGGGACGAAACCCGTAGGAAAAGCCCCGAAAGTCTTCCTCGTATATCTGATTGAGGACTGTGACCACTGCGCTTTGGACGATCTTGTCTTCCAGCGCCGCGATCCCCAACGGACGCAATTTGCCGTTGGCTTTCGGTATCCACTGTCTCCTTGAAGGTAACGCCCGGTACGCTCCGCGGTGGACCCGGCCGTGCAGATCTTTCAGTCGATCCTCCAGCCCGGTCTCATACTCTTTCCATGTCACGCCGTCCACTCCCGGCGCAGCCTTACGCTTCAGTCCGTAATAGCTGTCCCGCAGCCGATCGACACTCACATGGTGAAGCAGTGCCGTGAACCGTTCCTGTTTGTTCTTCCGCGCTCTCTCGCGCACCCCATTTAACCCCTGTGACATCCGTACCCCACTCTGTGTTGGTTGGGTGTTGGGTTCCATGTTGTTCTCCTTAGTCAGAGACCTTCTCTCCGCAACCTCCGCCTCCCGCGTCTCCACGGGTCTTGTTCGGCTGCTTCGCAGGTATTACGTCTCTGTTCGACTCCTCGCCCGCGTTCCCGCACGGATTGTGCTTTTGGCTTCCCGTGCCGGTCCGGGTACCGGTTGGTCCCGGATGCCGGCGAGGTCTCTCGGTTCTCGCGCATGCAGTTTCTCGACGTGCTCTTGGCTCTCGGACTACGCCGGATCTGCGGAGAACTCGCGCTATCGTTCTCCTCAGTTTGGCCTTCCCGTTAGGAGCACACGGTCGGCATCCGGATTGCGTTTTTCGAAGCTCAATTCCCGGCCCGTCGATGCCTCTGTCTACGCTTCACCCGGCAACTCACGTCACCCAGCGCAAGACTCGAGGTCAAGATGGTTCGCTACTCCTTTCTTGTGGGGCTCTTTCATCCCCGACTGCACGCCGGTTTATCCCGCGCTCTCTGTCCCCTCCACCTCACTCGCCCGCTTAAGGAGGTACGAACGCACCGGCGCTCCTGCCGATGCCACACCTTGCATCAGCTCTGAGTCGAAAGGAATGACACCGTTGTTCGCTCGCAGAGCCGCCGCCTCATCTTCATAAGGTCCTCCGACCACTGCATGAATCTCCAACTTTGCAGTGGACTTGATGACCTCCTCAACTCTTGTTGGATCCTCAAGGCCCGGCAGTTCCACCAGGATTTGGTTTTCTCCGAGCCCATACTTTTGAACGGCTGCCTCGGTAACCCCAAGGCTATTGACACGTCTTCGAATCGTCTCGATCGATCTATCCAGCGTCCGCACCTCTAAGCTCTCGATAGCAGAGTGCTTCATTGTCAGTTTGAAGGCTCCATCTTGTTGGATCGCAACATCGTAGATCGAGTAATCAGGCCCCTCCAGCAGGCTTCTCACATCGCCCATCTTCGCTATCGGAACTCCGGTAACCGAGATTGTTTCTGGGTGCGACGAGTCGGCTTTGCCCACTGTCACTCCTGTTATTCCTGTAGCCTTCAGTGCTGATTCGAGTTTTGCAGCATCCCGATCCGTCGCGGCCCCGAGGGCCTCGGACACTTGCACTTCAAGTACCAAATGAATGCCGCCCTTCAGGTCGAGGCCGAGATTGATCCGTTTTGAAAATGAGTGCTTAAGACCGCCATGCGGGATACCGACGATGCCGTAACAAAACAACATCAACACAGCGATGACGAATGCAGTTCTACCACCGAGTCTAGTGACCATATGCCCCTATACAGGCTTATCCGCAGAACCCCGATCTGAGGTCCCGCAACATAAACCTTGGCCAAAATATGAACTGAGAGGTCGTAGATGTGATTGCCAGAGGAGGAACAGACCAGTTGCGTCTGTAGCCGGGCGCCAACTTACGCCCATGACGAAGGCCCGAACGCATCCAAGCACGGCCCAGCTCAGAAAGCCTGAGCGGCACGAATCACATCTTTTAGATCTTGGCTAGAGAGGGTGGGGGACGCTGAAAAAGCGCGGGGCGCGCCTGTAGCGGATACAAACGAGCATCAGCTTCCCTGGACCTAATCCTAGGGGTAGGTTGCAGAGATACAATCCCAGAGAGGAACACAAGGGATGATGAGCAATGCAAGGCTGAGCTGCTTTGAAAACTGATCGATGGAGCACAATCGGCGATGGCAGTTTGCCCGGGATGGTAGGCGCAATCTGTATGGCCACTTGGAACATGTGCTGCTGTTGGCAGCGTTCTGAGGGGAACAATCAATGTGACAAGAAGGGCCACAGTTGTGAGCACGACTAGCAAGACAACTCGAAGCGAGGGTTGCTGTCGGTTATAGGTCACGGTTCAGCCAGTATACACATCTGCTTTCGTATTGGGGGGTTCGTTCACATACCTCCGCCAATTCATGTTGTGTTTGCTGCGATCGCTGCTGTGCGGCGTTATCCCGGCGCCACGTCAGTTTACCGGTTTGGCCTTCGCCGCGTCTTAAGTTCCCGAAGAGTATGAGATGGTTCCGGCTCCTCGGCCAACCGGCAATTGCCAGTTGTGCACTACCTCTTAGTGCTGTATCAGAAGCGCCCCCCTCTAAGGCCGCGCAGCCGCGCACTGTTACCTGACGGGGCGCTCCAGATACAGCACTAAGACTTGGCGCCTTCTGATCGCAAGTCGCAGCCTAAGCGCAACTCCGGAGCACTTTCTTGAGAACCCGCAGGATCACAGCAAAAGTCCCTCCCACGATCACCGTAAATAGGTATGCAAGCCAAAACATAAATCTCCCTTTCCAACGTTGGATGCCGTTCCCCGATTTACCAATGCCTGCCTAGCCAGAATCCGCCGACAAGGAAGAGGCCGCCGGCCAGAACCCCGCCTCCAATGCAACCCCATAATAGCTGTCCCCAGGCACCTCCCAGCTTGACTCGAAAGTCCGTCGTTACCGACGCCAAGGACTTCTGAGCCTCACGTACGGAGTTGTCCAGCGTCCCCTTCATCCATTCGTCCATGCGCTGTTGTGAAAGCGAGAGTGCCCTTACAAGGGTGTCCTCAATGATCTCCTTTATAACGGAGGCGAATTGCTGCCTTGTTTCATCGGTATAGCTCTTGAGTATGGCCTCGCCTGAGATCGCATCATGAAGGCTAAGCTGAACATCCTCTAATAGTTGCCGCGTTTGTGAGGCAGCGGTTTCGATAGTCCCCCTGATCTGGAGCGATGCATAGTCCGCCATCTCGCGTGTGACACCCCGGAGCCTGGCTTGTTCTGAGGCAGCTTCGTTCAGCGCGCGTGCCATGTTTTCCATCGCTCTGCACTCTACAACGTTGAGTTTGTAGCGGAGCCATTCAGGATCGTCAGGGTCCATCTTTGAGAACTGCTTGATCAAATCGAATAGGGCACGTTCTCTTGCCTCACCTTCTGGAAAAGCGAGATAGACGAGATCGCGTATCCACGCCGAGGCTTCGTGGACATCCGTTGGGGTCAGATTGCTCATGGAAGGAGCACCTTTCTAGCTTCTGTGAATTGGCTGTAGGCGCGAAAACGATACGTCCTTGCGCGAAGCGTCATGTCGGGTGTTCTCAGTTCTGGTACGTCCGTTTTACGGTCGCCCACATCGCTTAGGGTGACGTTCATGGTTCGCATCATCTTCTGTAGATCGGGACGCCGAGCATCGAATCGGATTTCGGTAGGGGAAAACGCCTGCCGAAATGCCTGGACAGCAGGTTCGAGTTTTGGATTCTCCCAAGCTGACAGGACGCCTTCTTGAAAGTAATTGTGGACGATCACATAATCCACGGCGTCTTGTAGTTCATGCCCCCATTCGAGGACGGAGCGCGCTGACGCAATGTCCCCATCGACAATACCGAGTGCGGTCCATCGGAGATCAAGGCCCGACTCCTGCATCACTTTGTAGAAGTCCCGAAACCACGGAATCATCTGATAGCCCTGTGCCGCACCGACATCCGCGAGAATTACATCCGCGTCCGACTCCAGAGAGATTCCCAGGAGTTTGTCATACGTCCAGCTCTCCAAGGCGGGGAGCTTGTGGGCGTTGGCGAACAGCGCCTTGAGTGAACCCTCTGCCTTGTTCTCAGGGTCCATATCGAGTAGATCGGCCTTTTGATTGTTGCTGGCATACCACTCAGCCAATGCGGACACGACGGTCGTCTTCCCCACACCTCCTTTCCCCGCGATCGGGAAGACTACCCTCTTCGGCCTCATGTCAAGTGAACTGTTCATTGCTCGCTCCTCCCCACGAAGGGCGGTGGGTTGAACACTTTCGGCCGTGACAACCGAGCCTCCCTCTCCCGGTTCTCCTCCGCTTCGCGATCCAGCCTCGCCATTGTTTCTTCTCTCCGTATTTGCCATTCCGGTTTCTCCTTGTTTCCGGTCGTTGCGCCGCCCCTGGGGGCAGCAGGCTTAGGTTTCTCTTTCTCCACCAACGGGGGAGGGAGGTTCTTGGTTCGTGTTCTGCTTTCCTCAGTCGGTGATGTGAGCTTTCGAGTCATTGCAGTGAATTGCCGGTAGCTTCCGACGTATCCGCACTCTCTGAGTGCCTCCCATATTTCCTTCCACGTCAGGCCGATATGGTGCGCATCCTCAAGTTCCTGCAACAGTGCCTTCAGAGCGCGGGATTTGAGAAATGAAGCCCCGGTGCGTTTACAGAACCGATCGGTTAGCGCCTTCAATTCCGCTGGCCGTTGCTCATGTGAAATGTACATTGCACAAAGTATGTCAGGGCATACTGCAATTCGCAAGCGTCATTTCTCAGCACAATTCAGCATTCCGCAGCTCAGCACAGCCTTGTGCAGCCTTTCCCAGCATCCATTGGGCACGAACACGCCTAGTGCTGCGAAATGTCTAACAGTGCTGGTTCTTGTTGCAGCCGAAGGCTGCGCTTTCGAGGTCGAAGACCCACGGAGGTAGGCTGCGAAAGGCAGCCGTCTTTCTAGGAAAGAGCAGTAGTGGAACATAAAGCGCAGACGCACTTTGAAGGTTTGCTCTTTCTATCTGGTTTGCGTTGTGCGTTTTAGGATGACGCACCCGTGTACTTTTAGAGGTGCCGTGTGCGTCACGTTGCTATAGAAATGTACATTGCGTTATAGTGCATCCATGCCGCGACCGAAACCGTCCCACATTGTTCGGTACACAGTTCGCCTCAGCCGCGCTCAGGGAGAGCGTGTGGCTGCGCTCAAAAAGCAGCTTCATGCTTCAAGCGACAACGAGGTATTCGACTACCTTGTAACGGTCGGGACCAACCAACGGGACGACCTTGAACAACTTGTCTACTCCCTGTTTGGTAACCTGGCCGACTCCCTGGCTCACAGATTCCAGAGCTTGGAGACTGTCAGCCAGCTCCATCTAGCTCTGACTGACTCGTACATCAAGTACGCCCTCACCGCCCTCCCAGAGGTTCCCGGCTCCCTGCTTGCCGGGGCGCGCATTCGTGCGACGAGGATTTACGAACAGGTCAATCTCACAGCGGCGCGGGAATTCCAACGCCGTCGCCAGTCGGACGCCTACAACCCCGCCCAACTTGGGATTGAAGAAGAGCCCGGCTATTCCCCCACTTCGTCGGATGAGGTCTAAAGTCAGACATGCCACCCCCGGCGCGAGAACGACGAAATACTAGCGAAGATCGCGGGCGCTCGACCAAACTTCGTCCTGGCCGGGTCCGACCCACAAACACATCTCCGCGTCGGGTAACAGGCACCGCAAGAAATCTGCTACGGCTTGTGCGCCTGGTCAGTAGGTCATCCTCACGATCGAGCCGGGGTGGTAACGTCAAAGGTTCGGGAATCGGTTCCTCGAAAACGTCTCCTTTCCAGCGCCGGGCTATTGTGAATGTCCGGTATTCCAATGCAAAAACCCCCGGGGGGTGGAAGGCTCACGGAACCTACGTCGAGCGCGAGAGCGCAAAAGGCAGGGAAGCGGATGACGCCGAGCAATATGGCGCTGAAAACGACGTACAAACACCCAGCCCGGACCGTTTGGGTTTAGCCAAGGAGCACTCGCTGGATTCTCTGGCCGGCCACTGGCAGAAAGCCGGGGACCAGCGCATTTTCAAAATCATCATTTCCCCGGAAGATTCCGACGTCAATTTTCAGCGCACGGCAAGCGATATGATCGCTCGCATCGAGCAACACACCGGAGCTCCGGTCGAATGGGCCGGAGTTGTCCATCGGAACACAGATCACCCGCACGCCCACCTGATCGTGCGAGGCAAGCTCCCGTCAGGGGAAGCCCTGCAACTCCCACCAATGCTTATCCGCAAGGGCCTTCGTGAAGCTGTCCAGACGTCTCTTACGCAGCAGCTCGGCCCTCGCACGATGGAAGACATTCAACGCCAGAAACAAGTTGAGCTCACTGCCAATCGAGTTACGCCTCTGGATCGGCGAATTGCTAAACGCTCAAAGTCTTTTCCGGACAATCAAGGGTACAGTGACACCGGAATCGCAGCCAACCCCGGTGAGTTGGCCCGCCTTCGACACCTAAAGGAGCTGGGACTCGCGAAACGACACACGGCAGACCGATGGCTCGTTCGCTCCGACTTCATCGGTCATCTCCAGCAAATGAAAGACGTGCAGGACCGCGCTCGTACACTTTTCCGCAGCGGCGTTGCTATCAGCGACCCTCATGCGCCGATGGAGTTTTCTACCAGCTCCAAGAAACTGATTGGGCGTGTGCTGCTCAATAGCGAAGATGAACGTACTGGCGCTCTTCAAACCATATTCGAGACGACCGAAGGAAAAATCGAGGTCATCCGTCACGATGGAACCCTTCGGGCGGCTTGGCGGCGCGGAGACCTGGAGCCCGGCAATCGTAGTGACCATCGACAGCCTCAGAAGTGATCCGAGCAAACTCTATGCGGCGTCCGTAGGCGCTGACAAAGACATCCTGACGGATAAGCAGGCCCTTGATTCGGTGGCGCGGCGGATGCGAACGATGGGCCTGGTTTCCAGTGAAAGCGACAAAGGTTGGATGGGGCAATTCAACAACGCGCTCAGAACCCGAGCCGCGGAGCGGACCCACGACCGAGGATACTGATTTTCTTTCATCTTTATGTGAAATGTACAGTTCACTAGCACGAGGAGATCACGAATGAATAACGGAACCACCGCACCCCCCGGATACGTTCTCCCCTCGCGCCCTCGCTGGCAGGGCGGATGGAATGTTCGGGCCTTGCTGGGCGCTGTCGTCGCCTTCGTCTTGACAGCCAGCGCCGCGACCCAGTGGCTTGCAGCACAGCTCAACAATCCAGTCGAGATGGGAGACCCGATCGTGTGGTTTCATGGCGCTGCCGTGTTCCAGCCATTCGCGGGCCTTGTGCTTTGGAAGCACTTTGCAGGCAGCCGGCTCATCAGTTCCGCCGTGCGGAAAGAGATTTGGATTGCGTTCGGAGCGACGATCCTTGGCGGGCTCTTCCTCGCCTATCTTGCCTACTGGTTCCTCTCGCTCATACGCGATCGCAAGAGCACAGACAGTTTAATGAACCTCCACGGGTCCGCAACGTGGGCCAACCGAGCACGATATACAAAAGCTAGGTCTATTCGACGCGAACGATGGTGTCTATGTTGGCGGCTGGCGTGATCCAGATACGCAGGAGATTCGCTACCTGCTCCACTCCGGCGCTGAGCCCGTTTTGCTATTTGCTCCCAGCCGAAGCGGTAAGGGCGTATCAGCGATCATCCCCACCCTGTGCCAGTGGCGGCAAAGTGCCTTTGTCTATGACCTGAAGGGTGAGAATTGGGATCGCACCGCTGGCTTCCGGCACGCTATCGGCCAGCGCGTTCTGAAGTTCGCTCCCACGCTGCCATTCGAGAGTTGCTGCTACAACCCACTGTCAGAGATTCGATGGGAAACCGATTACGAGGTCGCCGACGCACAGACCATCGCGAACGCAGTGATTCGGCACGGCAACGACGACAGTCTCTATAAGCACTTTGAGGATGCCGCAGTTGATCTCGTATCCGCTGGCATCATCCACCTGGGTTACGTTTTCAGAAACCTTGACGCCCCGCGCGAACCAACGCTCCCCGATGTGCTCGCACTTTATTCCTCGCCGGGCATGGATTTCCAGGACGTGCTCAAAGAGATCCAGAGCACGGTGCATATGCCGGGCGGCAAATCGAACCCTCACCTTGAATGGTTCGACATCAACGGCAAGCCTACTTTTACGCATCCTTTCGTCAGCAAAGCCGTCCAGAGGCAGCTAAATCGGGCCGACCGCGAGGCTTCAAGCATTCAGTCCAGCATCGTCACTCCGATGACAGTCTACGACGACCCGATTGTTCAAAAGACCGTTTCCCGCTCTGATTTCGTTGTCCGAGATTTGGTCTACGGAACACAGCCGATGAGCCTGTATTTCAAGGTCCCGCAGCCGGATCGAGAACGCCTGAGACCTCTGGTACGGCTCATGCTTCAGCTGATCTTCAATCGGCTCATGGAACGTCTCGATCCCAGCCGTCACCATCTGCTGCTCATGCTGGACGAGTTCCCAGAGTTGAAAAAAATCCCAAGCCTCGCAGGTGCGATGAGCCTGATGGCCGGGTACAAAATCAAGCCGTACCTCATTGCCCAGACACTTACCCAGATCATCGAGGAATATGGCCCGAACGAGTCTATTACCGACAACTGCTACATCAAAGCAGCCTTTCAGACCGACAATCTCCAGACGTGCAAGAACCTTTCCGAACTCAGCGGCAACATGACGGTGGAGAAGGAGACCGTCAACTATAGTGGGCAACGGACGGACTTCTACCTCAAGCACATCTTCCGCAGCGTCGAGCAGGTCCAGCGCCCTCTCATCACCGTTGACGAGATTCGACGCATCAAGCCGCCGACGAAGGCCAGCAACGACCCCGACAGCAGGATCACTGCGCCGGGCGACATGCTCATCTTCATTAACGGCGTAGCGCCGATCTACGGCGTACAGAGCCTCTATTTTCTCAACGACGCCTTGCTAGCCAGAACTAAGCTCAAACCTCCCGCTTTCAAAACGGCTGCACAGCCAGGCACGCCAAAGCGGACGCAAGCGCCACAGGCGGCGTTCGACATCAGCTCCATCGCGACGGCTGCGATCGACCAACAAGCAATCGAGGAGAAGCTGAATGGAAATTCTTAATCAAGTGACCCTCGCCGGAAACCTCACGGACAAACCTTCGGTCGATGACGCCGGCGGCCGCGTGTTCGTGCGCGCTCGCCTCGCGCAGAATTGGTTCTACGACACGCACGGCAAGACCGTAGAGCATCGGCAGTTCCTCCCCCTCACCTTCCTCGGGGAAAGCGCCTCCGTGGCGAAGGCCTTCGAAAAGGGCGACAACATCCACGTTACCGGCCAGCTCATTCGACGTGACCCCAGAGCACGCTCTGAGGACGCATCGCGACCCCGCGAAACAGGAAGCATCTTCGAGATCCACGTCATTCGAGCATTCCGCATCGAGGGCATTTCCAAATCCGATACCCCCGCGATCCACCAAAACGAAATTCGGCGCACCAATGATGCGAAACAGGTTCCCGCATTTATTCAGGAGGGAATCCATGATTGGCCTGTCTAACCCGAAGGTCCGGAATCGGCTCGCCCGTCTCTCCCGGTTGAGCTACATCGTGGTCGCGTTCGCCGTTGCCTTCGTCGGGCTAACTCTGGCCGGGGTTGGCTTCGGGTTTGTATTCAACTTTACGCACTCGGCACCGTTCGGCCTGTACAAAGAGATTTCCGACCCCGCCAAAGCGCCGCATACTCCCGCGCCCTACGTTTTCTTTTGCCCCGATGTCCGCTGGCCCGGTATGAAGGGCGAGCCCAACTATCGGAAACCCATGCGAACCTGTCCAGACGGATTCGCGCCCCTTATCAAGCCTGTTGTGGCATGGCCCGGTGATACCGTCGAAACCTCGGCCCAAGGTGTCACGGTTAACGGGCAATTACTCGCCCATACGCTGACGATTGACCACGATTCAACAGGGCATCCGATCCGCCCCTACGCATACGGCACCTATCACGTCCAGCCTGGACAGCTCTGGGTGGTCAGCTCCTTCAGCCCCAAGAGCTTCGACTCCCGTTATTTCGGCCCAATACCAGCTCGATCAGTCCGGCATTGGGTCCAACCTTTCCTGGTCGAGAAGCAATACGACCCCGAGACGAGTACGAAGTAGGCGGAATTTGGGCGACTTGTACCGAATGGAGTCCACAAACTGTGAAAGTCACGGAATCCATAGAACCATCACGAGGGAAGATGACAACCCGTGTTCTCTCCATTTGGATTTCCCCAAACCTCCGAACGGCGCTACTTTTCGCCGCCGCCTTCGCCTTGCGGCGCCGCCGGCTGGAGCGGCAAGCCGACTCTTAACTTCCTAGCCTTGCTATATCCATTCGTGTACCTGCAGTCACGGCGACGAATGGACGCCTTCAGCTCTGCGGTCTACTATGCGGGGGCCACGTGGAGCGTCATTCCAGGTTCAGAGAGCTTCTTCGGCACCGGGGGAAACCTTGTCCTTCCGCTGCTCATCTGGACCACTCTTCTAGCCCTTAGTGCAGCACCGTGGATTGCTTTTTACAATCGCGAGTTTCTTCCTGTAGCGACCGTCGCGGCCATTGTCGTGCTCAGCCTGCCCCCGCTCAGCCTCGTCACGGTTGCACACCCATTCATCTCTGCGGGCCAGTGGTTTCCTGGAACTCGATGGCTCGGGCTTTGCCTGCCCTTAGTCCTGATATTGACTTACGGTCGTCTCGGTACGGCTTTTACGCTAGCGGTGCTCGTAGGGGCGTCACTCGCAACACACGCTCGTTTCCATCGCCCCCCGCACGATCCACGTATCGTTGCTGTGAACACCCGTTTTGGAGGTCCAGCTACACGAGACGTCTTTGGGTCTACATTACAAGGCCAGGAACAGGCCATGCAGCGAATAGCTCTCACGCACCCGGATACTCTCATCCTTTTTCCTGAGTCGATCATCCCCATCTTGGACTCCAACGCATGATCTACGCTGGGCCACAACTTTCGCTCAACTGAAAGCCCGGCATACTGGACTGCTCATCGGCACGACAATCCCCGTTGCAAACACCCAGGCAAATCGCAATGTTCTCCTCTCCCGTGGCTACACGGAGCGCCTGTCCTACGTGCAGCGTGTTCCAGTGCCTCTCGGCATGTGGCGCTTTGGCGACGACCGGAACGGCTTCCCGCTAATGCTCCGCTACCCTTCCACTATCCGCATCTGGGATCGACGCGCCGGAGTCCTTATCTGCTACGAACAGCTCCTTGTTTGGCCCGCTCTTCAGACGCTATCGCGAAACCCTGACATGCTTCTTGCCCCCTCCAACTTGTACTGGGCATCCGGCACGATCATTCCGTCTGTCCAGCACGTCTCCGCTCAAGACTGGGCAGATCTTTGGGCAATTCCTTTATATGAGGCAAGCAACCGATGAAGGCCTTCCTCGCAGTGAGCCTATTGCTTCTTCCGTCAGCAGTGCGAGCACAGAACACGGACGTTGCCAGGCTGCAATCGACCTGCCTTCCAGCTGCACCGCTGAGTACACTTCGCGGAGTCATCGAGGCCGAATCAAGCGGCAATCCAAACGCCATGCAGATCGATTTCCCGAAGGCGCTGCTAAAGCGTTGGAACCTTCCCGAGGGAACATTACGACTCAAGCGTCAGCCCACGGATCAACGCGAAGCGCTGGATTGGCTAGCGTACTTCCAGAGCTACGACATCTTTGTGGACCTCGGCCTGATGCAAGTCAGTACCGCAGAGGCTAAACGACGCGGTATATCGCCCGAGTCTCTCTTGGAGCCCTGCACGAACCTTCGTGTCGGCTGGCAGATTCTTGAGGACGATTACCGCATTGAACAAAAGACCTTATGGACCGGGCCAGGAAGCACTACAGCACGCAATTTCACGTTACAACACTGGAGATACGCAGCAAGGCATTGCCAACGGCTATTTAGGCCGCGTCCTTGCAGCAGTCCGCAGACTCCCGGGCGAGCCAACAACGGAGAAGCGATGATTGTTCTATCTTCCGAACGTCCACATGACCAAGGCGTTAAACACAGAATGGCAAACGATCGCTGGAATGACGCTCCCGCTCTTCCAGCGGCACAGACCGTAGACAATGCCAGCAATGATCGTCAATTCCAGATAGATTCCGCGACGAGCGTGGGCAACCGCAAATATGAACGCCACGCAGAGCATGACGAAAATCTCAAATGCTCGTTTCCAAGCCAGGTTTCTTCCTACAAAGAGAAATCCGTTATACATCAGGCCCCGAAAGAACAGCTCCTCCGTTATCGGAGAGACGAGTACCGACCACAGCACTTTTCCCGCAGGCACCTCTCCATAGACCGGCAGACGCCAGCAGTTCACGCATACCCAGAACAGCGCGAAGAGGGCGATCGCCGCGAACGTCGCCGATTGAATTGCCCTGCGGTTTACACGCTCCAGCGACAGCACTGGAGCCCTGTTCGTACCGCTCATCTGCCAAGTGAGTTCCCAAAGCCCAATCGCGAGCAGGCCTATCACCCACCAATAGGGAACAGCCGCACTCATCACAGCGAGGCCCCACGTCGCCAGCCATGCAACAGGAAGCCACTTCCGCCTCCATTCCACCCCGGGAGATTGAGACATGACTATTTCTGACAATGAACGCAACCTCCGGCTAAAGGCAGCGCAATCCGCGCTCGCCTCAGTGAAACTCGCTGGTCAGCAACCATCGCAACATCTTGAAAGCCTCTTCGCATCTTGGATTGATGGCAGCTCGACACTCGACCAAGTCCACGCCTCTCTCTTAGCAAAAGTGAGACCAACCGATGATTGAGCACACTGACATAACGATACTCGGCACTACAACCTTAAAAAACAAACTTGGCATCACTGACCCCCAGCAGCTTGCGACAGCAGAGGCCGACCTCACAGCATTTCGACTCGCCGAGCTTCGAACTGCCCCTATACGAGGCGGCTTCGACTCCTTACACCTTCAGGAAATCCATCACCACGTTTACCAGGACCTTTACGATTGGGCTGGAGAGCTGCGCCGCGTCGACGCCGGCAACCAACACACTCCTGAGGTTGCCACCTCGCTAAACGCCATCTTTGACCGGCTGGGACGTGAGAATCACCTAAAGGGTCTCGGTCCCGAGGAATGGTCACATAGTGCCTCCGCTTACATTTACGATCTTGGCACGATCCAGCCGTTTCTCGCTCGCAATGATGTTGCTCTCCGCGAGTTTGCCGAAGAATTGGCTCGCAAGAACAATCTCAGTCTTCGATGGCAAACGGCGCCAGAGATCAACGTAACCGAAGTAACGAGCCACCTCCATCAGTCAGAACAATCTGCGAACATCCGACGCATAATCATGTTGGCGATGGATACAGACCCCAGCTCACTACGGCCAAGCCGCGGCCAAATAATGGAGCGAGGAATCGAAAGGTTTTTCCCTAACGGAAGCTCACTGCTCTAGAGCAAAACGCGTTCTCCAGCTAAACTTGAAGCGAGCAGTGGCAGTTACCAAACAAAACATTTCACTTTGTGAGACGGACCCACGTGCGACTCCCCCGCATTGTAAAGAAAATCTTCGCGACTTTAGGAATAAGTTTTCTAGTCGCTGGCGGCGCGTATTACTACGCGATCACACCACATCACAGCTCGGCTCCACCGGATTCTGCGGCGGGACTGCTCGACAGGGCCGACACTCTTGCGTGGGGTAATCGTTGGGCCGAGGCGTTACCCCTATACCAGAAAGCTGAGCAGCTATACACCTCACAGCATGAACTTTCCAAAGCTCTGTATGCCCAGGTCAGTCAAATCCCCCCAAATGAATCCGTGAGCATTCCAGCGACTCTTTGGGCATTGACGCAAGACTTGGCGCGGCCCGAGGCCGCAGACCCGGAGACCAAGCTCAGAATCCTCACGATTCGGGGGATGCTCGAAACCAACTACAACGCCTCAGAAGCACGATCCACCTGGCGAGACGTGGCCGCGCTAGCAATAAGATTGCATCACTACGAACTGGCCACACGCGCCACGGGCGAGCAAGGCATAGCTGCGTTCATCCTCGGCGACACCGAAACCGCCAAAGCCCAAGTCATAAGAGCTTGGGAACTCTCAAAAGTTGAAAATGATCCAGCGGCAACTGTCCGCTATGCGAGCGTGTTTGGCGCCGGTCTAGTGCAGCTTCATCGCTTTAAGGAAGCGCTGGGACCCTTGAATCAGGCAATCAAGATCGCTGTAACACATCCTGCAATCGCCTATCCTACAATCGCCGTTTACGCGAAGATAGACGCCTTGGCAGGCCTTCAACAATACGAACAAGCCATAACGCTCGCGAACGCATCACTTGCACGGTTGCAAGGCACACCCTATGACGCCCACAAAGCCCAGGTTTACCTTTCGCGGGGCACAATCAATAGAGAGCGCGGAGATTGGAACACAGCGATCGCTGACTACCAACAATCAGTCGACCTCTCAAGCAAGATCAGCAACTACCGCGGCGTTACCGACGCAGGTGGACTTCTCGCTGAAGCGTATCAACATAACGGCAACCTCCCCAGCGCTCTTGCGACGATAAACCGCGCTATTGATGCGAACACCAAAATTCCCGATGAGCTTTACCTCGTTCCACGCAATTTGGCTATTAAGGCTGAAATCGAAGACAAGATGGGTCAAGCCAAGGAGGCTGACGGGCTCTATCAGAAGAGCATCGCGCTTGTAGATGGCATGATTCAGCATGCTGCCACAACCAACATCCAGCGGCAGCTTCTCGCAGAGATGAGCGATGTTTATTCGGGTTATTTCGAATCATTGTGCGCACAAAGGCGCTACGATGATGCCCTCCAAGCTCTGGAACAAGTTCGGGGCCGTGTCGAAACGGAAGCACTAGAGCATCATGCCAGTCAGCCAGTTCATGCGCCCACGCCGGATGAGCAAGAACTGACCCGTCTCAATCTCGCCCTCATAAACACTGACGATCCAGCCACCAGGGCCTCTCTGATCGGCGAAATTAACAACACGGAACTGAAAATCAGCCCTAGTGCGCTGGCACAGGAGACAACAGTTCACCCAGTCCATCTATCCGATGTCCAGCGCAGCCTTTCGCCCAACGCGCTGCTAATCGAATACGTTCTCGCCGAACGCAACTCGTATGCATTCGCGATCACTCGAACGTCGGTCACACCCTATCATCTGCCTGCGAAGACTCAAATCGAATCGGACTCGAATCTCTACCGGAAAGAAATCCGCGCTCAGAAGGCGGACCTGGCGCTCGCCCAGCGCCTCTTCACCGAACTGCTAAATCCAATTAAGGAGTATCACCAGAAGACGGATCTGGTTATAGTTCCTGACAGTTCTCTCCATCTGTTGCCCTTCGCTGCGCTCGCAGACAAAGGCTCATATGTCCTTAAAACCCATACGGTAGACGTTGCCCCTTCATCTACCGTCTTTGACTTGCTTCGCAAACGTCCCGGCCAGGAAGCGTCCGCTGCCATGCCATACATCGGGGTCGCCGCGTGGACACAGCCTGCGGATACGCGAAATCCCATTGTTCGAGCAATCTCCGGACCAGAGCGGAGCCAGCTTGCGCCGCTCCCGGACAGCAAGCTAGAAGTCGAGACCGTTGCCGCAGATTTGCCGAGACCGAGCACGATTCTCTTGGGTGCAGATGCTACTGAAACTCGCTTCAAGCATCTTTCGCTAAACAGCACAGAGGTCATTCATCTCGCTCTACACGGCTATGCCGACCTGGACTACCCAGACCGTTCCGCTTTGATCTTCGCGCCGGATCCTTCGGGGAGTGAAGATGGTCTTTTGCAGGTCCGCGAGATTCGTAGCCTGCATCTGAAAGCAAAGCTCGTCACGCTCTCAGCCTGCAATACTGGTGTCGGCCCGGTGGGCGAGGCTGGCGTGGCGAATCTCGTCAACGCCTTCATCGAAGCCGGCGCCGACTCTGTCGTGTCTACGCTCTGGGAGCTAGAGGATCACGCCACCGAACATCTGATGGCCATGTTCTATTCCCAGCTCGCCCGACATACCCGCAAGGTTGATGCTCTCCGGACGGCGCAGTTGGACCTCCTGAATCAAGGCCTTCCCCCTTATTTCTGGGCCAGTTTTCAGATCGTCGGAGATCCTGACGGCACCCTGTGATATCTCGGGCCGTATCCGTCCATTTGTCCGGATAGCCGGTTTACGGCCACTTGGAATTCCAAGCACACCTCTGCCCTGCCACTTCTTAGGAACTCTTGGGAATTGACACGCGCGGGAAGGAAAGCACGGAAACAAAAGGAAAACGTATTGCGGGGGCGTAGTTCACCTGGTTAAACGCTTTAAGAACATCCGATCGCGACTCATGCTGTCGACTTTGCCGCATGTGACCGCAGTGATCTGAAGCCCGCGCGAAGCTCTTCTGAAAACATGCCGCTGCTCCTCCGCAAAAGCTGCGGCGGGTAAATCCGAATGTTGTTGACGCACGAGTGGTCTCACGGGGAACGTCGGTATCAGTCGCCTGCATGCTGTCTTGTCGTGTCGCAGTAGCTTGCATGATCATGTCCTCGCATCGGAATGACGAGTGTCCCCGCCCTTCAGAAATGCGCTGGATCCGCCTCGTTCTTCGGGTCCCACCCCTTCATTTCATTGAGTTCCTCGGGCGTGATCTGAGGCAAGTGCCGGATGAACAAAACCAGGCGCCAAGTTTGCGGGACAGTGTGCGTTCCGTGGAAGGCGGGCATGCCGCTCAAACGAACTCCATTTTCAATTGTGTAGTAGAGCTCACCATCGCTCTTGTTCTGCGTCCCGGCTGCGCGCAAGTCGGGCGGTTTCGGATAGAGGCCCCTGCCGAATACCGTCTGGCCCCCTCCGTCATTCGCATGGCACTCGGAGCAATGATAGGAGAAATGCTCCATGCCTCCCCGAATGTTCTCCGTTGAAGGCATGATGGGATTGTGAAGTTGGCGATACGCGGATGGCACCGCCAATTTGCGTGCCGTTGTGGCCGCGAACTCCTCAATCGCTGATGGTGTCGCAAGTGCGCTGAAGCCTCGTCGCACGAGAATCAGCCCGTATCCCGCGGCTGCGACCGCGAGAGCAATCAGAATTAGCAAAACTGCTTTCCAGGGTTTCATGTCTGCCTCCCTTGTCCCGAGCCGGCCTTCGATGGGCTGCCTTCCGCGTCAGGCGCGAAGTATGGCAGCTCCGAAAGGAGCGCCCGTTAATCCGCCATCCACCATCAGCTCGATCGCGTTGATGTACGACGAATCGTCCGAGGCAAGAAAAAGCACAGCCTTGGCCAGATCTTCCGGCTCGCCCCAACGGCCAAGTGGAACCGTGGAAGAGAAGAAGTCGGAAACTTTTGCGGATTCCTCTGCCGTGGCATTGGCGCGCGCCCCGCGCTTCCAGATGGGAGTCTTCGTCGCTCCCGGGGCCACCACGTTCACGCGAATCTTGCGCGGTGCAAGGTCTGCGGCGATGGATCGCGCCATCGAGACGAGTCCGCCTTTCGTGGCAGCGTAGGCAGCCAGACCTGGTTGACCGAGATAGCTCTGCACCGATCCGTTGAAGATGATGCTGCCGTTGTCGTTCATCAGAGGAGCGGCTGAATTGACGGTAAAGAAAGCGCCGTTGAGGTTGGTGTGGACTACCTTCTCAAAGACGGCTTCGTCGGTCGTGCCAGTCGGCGTCCTGCCGGAAATGCCTGCATTGGCGAAGACGATGTCAAGTTTGCCAAAGTCTTTGGCGAGTTCAGCGAAGAGCTTCTTGCGGTCCTCCGCAACCGTAACGTCGGCGCGATAGCCGCGCGCTTTCGATCCCAGTTCGGCGACCGCTTCATCCAGTGTCTTCTGGTCCCGGCCGGTAATCGCGACTTCAGCGCCTTCTGCAACGAAAAGGCGGGCTGTGGCCAGGCCGATGCCGCTGTTTCCGCCGGTGATGAGAGCCTTCTTGCCTGCGAGTTTCATGATTTCCTCCTGGACGGCTGGGCCGTTAACTACGACGACCGTCATAAATGGGATATGGCGTGTGCCCAATTTTGCTTCGTCAAAACAGGAGAGCTGGGAAGATCGAAGCTCTCCTGTTGCTGTGGCGGAGATTTGGCCGTCAGTCGTGTCAGATCAGGCTGCCAAGTTCGCCGTCCTGGATCGCAGGGACCGGAAGCCGGCGCGAACCTCTTCGGTGAAGAGCTGCGGCTGTTCCCAGGCCGCAAAGTGGCCGCCCTTGGGCAGCTTGTTGTAATGGATCAGTTTGGGATACGCCCGCTCCGCCCAACTGCGCGGGCACAGATCGATCTCGTCCGGAAAGGAGCTTACGGCAACCGGGATGGACACGCCTTTGACACTGAAGTACCCGAGTTTGTTTTCCCAGTAGAGGCGGGCTCCGGAGATCGCCGTGTTCGTCAACCAGGCGATCGTGACGTTATCGAGAATGTCGTCACGCGTGAGGCCTTCGGATTCTCCCTGAAAGACACGTGAGATCAGCGCGTAGCTCCACGCATCGTGGTCCAGAAAATAGGCGGCCAGGCCGACGGGGGAATCCGCAATTCCGTACAACGTCTGTGGTCGCAACCCCATCTGGTAGCCGTAGGCGACGCCTTTGCTGTAGACGAATTGCAGCCGCTCGAAAGCGAGTTTTTCCTCAGGTGAGAGACCATCTGGCATTGGAGCACCGGTGAATGCCGCCTTGTCAATCTCAGGCGGAACCGCGCCGGGCATGTTGACGTGAATGCCGAGCAGTTCGGGAGGCGCCTGCACACCCATTTGTTCGGTGATGATCGCGCCCCAATCGCCGCCTTGCGCCACAAATTGCGTGTATCCCAGGCGCTTCATGAGCGCGACCCATGCTCGCGCGATGTGCGCGGGGTCCCAGCCTGTGGTGGTCGGCTTGCCTGAATACCCGTAGCCTGGTATCGACGGAATCACCAGGTGGAAAGCGTCCGATGCGCTCGCGCCGTGTGCGGTGGGATTGGTTAGCGGATCGATGATCTTCAACTGTTCGGTGATCGAGCCGGGCCATCCGTGCGTAACGATGAGCGGCAATGCATTTTCATGTTTCGAACGAACGTGAATGAAATGAATGTCCAGCCCATCGATCTCGGTGATGAATTGCGGTAAGGCGTTCAACCTAGCCTCGCACTTGCGCCAGTCGTATTCCGTGCCCCAATAGCGCGCGAGCGCCTGAGTCGTCGCGAGCTGCACCCCTTGGGTTGCATCTGTGACCGTTTCTCGTTCCGGCCACTTTGTGTTGTTGATGCGCCTGCGCAATTCGGTGAGTTCCGCTTCCGGCACATGGGTTTTGAAGGGACGAATCGCATCCGTCCCAGCTGACTGCGTGGTTCCTTCGCGTAAAGAGACTGCTGTGGTCATAGGTTCCTCCTTTTTGGTGGTTTCAGGTTGTGTGGTTTCGGGTTTGTGGACGCCAATCTTCTTCTCGTTCCTGGCCCGGCCCTTCGTATTGCATCCTCGGCTCGACGGCGACGGTCTGGCGCTGGGCAGTGTTGAGGCACCCGGCTTATGCGAAGTCAACCCAGACGCGGTCCATTGCCGACGATTCTGCGCACTAGCATTTTCACTTCTGGTGCTTACAGAGCGACCGCACCCGACGCGGCTTTTCCTCAAGAAAAGCCGCACTTCGCTGCTCTGTCCTGTTCAGAGTAGAAGTGAATATGCGTCCTAGCTGCTCGTTCGCTCGTTCGTGATCCACTCGCGGATGTAGGCAGGGCAACTCCTGAGCTCGATACCTTCAGCTTCGGCCTGAGCGAGAAGCTTCACAGCGTCGCGGTCCACCAACTCTACCTCCGAGAGTTCGATAGCGACGACACGGCGTCCGTCGAGCGCAGTGCAAACGACCTCCAGATCTTCCGAAACGAGTCGACCACTCACGTAAAGGAGCAGACCCTGTTCAGTCCAACGCCGGTCGATTCGGCAAGTCATTGGCTCGCATCGCCTGTCGTCCACTGATTCCGATGGCAACCAGCGTGCCATTCGAAAGTGACTGAAAAGGCTAGAAGTCGAGCCCGTCGCCCACCGGCGAATTTGGCAGATCTGGTGAATGTGGTGAATATGGTGAAACTGGCGGGAATTTAGCGAAACTTGAATTGTGCCTTGTCGATTCGCAACGCCTTGATGCGATGGTCCAGCGTGGATGGTGGGACGCCCAGCCGCGTGGCGGCCCCTAAGCGCCCAGCTACACGGCCCCGTGATACGGCGAGCGCCGCTTCGATGATCTCCCGTTCGCTGTGGGCCTCACCTTGAGACTTTGCGGGTGAAGCAACTTGAGGTCGCCCTCGGGCGGGTTGTCTTGAGAGCCATGAGTCGTCGATGGCAAACACCTCGCCCGAGTTCAGAATGACAGACCGCTCAATCACGTTCTGCAACTCACGGATGTTGCCCGGCCAATCGTAGTTCTGCAGCAAATCCAGCGTCTGCTTGTCGATCGAGCGAAAGTTCTTTCCGGCGCGCCTGGCGTAGCGTCGGACGAAGTATTCGACGAGCATCAAGATGTCCTCAGTCCGGTCTCGGAGCGGTGGCACCTCGATGGGAAATACGTTGAGTCGATAAAAAAGGTCTTGGCGAAAGCTTCCATTGGCCACAGCAGATGTGAGGTCTCGGTTGGTCGCTGTGATGACTCGAACGTCGACACGGATCGTCTGTCCTCCCCCGACTCGCTCAAATTCTCGCTCCTGCAAGACTCTCAAGAGAGCGACTTGCGTATCGGGCGGAAGTTCACCTACTTCATCCAGAAAGATCGTGCCGCCATTAGCCTGTTCGAAGCGGCCCAGCCGCCGCTGTGTAGCTCCTGTGAAAGCTCCTTTTTCGTGACCGAACAACTCCGATGAGATCAGCGTAGGCGCAAGTGCGGCACAGTTCACACTGACGAAGGCACGTCCAGCCCTCTGAGATCGTTTGTGGACGGCGCGAGCGATGAGTTCCTTGCCGGTGCCAGTCTCCCCCGTGATGAACACCGTGGAGTCGGTCGGCGCCACTTTAGCAATCCTCGAGAGAACCGTCTTCAACGGCTTGGAGGAACCTACGATCTCCTCGAACATCTGAGCGCGATCGACTTCGTCCCGCAGAGCCAGGTTTTCCCGATAGAGTTGATCCTTGAGCGCTCTGATCTCGGCTTCAGCCCGTTTCTGTTTACTCAAATCGAGTGCGAAGGCGACGCCGTCATTTCCCCCCTCCTGGAACAAAGTAGCTCCAATCAGCACGGGTACCCGGCTGCCATCTTTCCGGAAAAATTCTGACTCAAAGGGCTGTACGGTCCCGGTCTGGATTACTTCTGCCAAAGCGCGTTCAGCGCGCTCGCGCCAGTCCGCAGGTGTCATGTCCAACCATCGCACGCGACCCGCAGCGACATCTCCATGATCGTATTGCACCATGCGAAGAAAGGCTTCATTAGACGTCAGGATGGCGCCCTCGACATTCCAGGTCGCTATTCCCAGAATGTTGGCGTCCACCAGGCGGCGGATCTTCGCTTCACGATCTTCGAGATCGCTGTAGAGGCGTGTGATCTCCATGGAGGTCGCCGCCGCCGAGGCAATCAACTTCAGGACGGCCATTCGCGCAGGAGTGAATGCGTGAGAAGTGAGGCTGTTTTCTAGGTACAGCAGCCCGAGCAACTGAGTCTGTTTGAGCAGTGGGAGGCACAGCACAGAACGCTCGTGGTGCCCGCGAAAATAATCGTCGGCGGCGAATGAGTTCTGACCGGATGCATCATTTAAGAGAACACCTTCCCTGGTCCGAAGCACATACTGCAGAACCGAACTGGGTAGATCCGCGGCGGTGACGCTTGCCTCTCGAAGGACGACTGTCACCTGATCGCTGCTGGTTGTGGCTTCCGCTTCGATGCGATAACCATGTCCTCGATGGAGAATCAGCAGACCTCTCTCGGCACCTGCGTGTTCGAGCGCTGTGCGCATGATCGTGTCGATCAGTTTTTCCGGCACGATCTCACCCGACACAGCTTCGGACACTTTGATCACAGTCGCCAGCTCGAGTTGCTCGACCGGCGTGTGTATCGTTGCTGTCGAATCCGACATTGCTCTCTCGGGTCTGATCTGCGGGTAAAGCTGGTCAAGCTGGCGAACCTTGGCATCCGCTCCCCAACGCATATAGCAGTAGCGTGCTTCCCGCAGGTAGGACGTCGCAATTTTCTCGTACCCACGTGCCGCATAGAACAATCCTGCCCGTTCATTAGCGAAGGCTTCATTGTGGACGAAGCCGTGCATGTGCGCGGATCGAATCGCCTTCTCGTAGAGTTCCTGCGCGTCCAGAATGCGTCCCTCAATCCGTGCAATCTCCGCTGCAACCATGGCGGCGCGGTTCTCAAAAGTCTGCGGTGAATGCTCAGCCCAGACTTCGAGCTGCTTGTAATGCTCCGCCAAGGCCTCGAAGTGTTTCGGTTGGTCTTCGGGCGACGCAATGCTCCAGGCGCCCGCATGAGCGAGGGCAGCATAGACACGAAATTCTGCAGTTTCGAACATCCCCGCAGATGTCCAATACATCCGCTGGCCCTTGAACGCGGCCTCAGCCGCTGAAGCATAGTCTCCGGCAAAAACACGAGCCTCCACCTTGCGGGTCCAATAGTAGAACTCGGCAAATACCAGATTCGGATTGCTGGCCAGATCGCGCTCGACCTCCGGCTCGCTGTAATCGTCGTGATCCAGGCGCCCCAGCGTCGGTGTTACTCCACGTAGCGTCCGAATAAGACCCAGCTGTGCTCCGCAGAGGTGAATGACCAAACCGAAGCGCACCCTTTTCGCAAAAGCCAAGCCGTTTTCGCATTCCGTCTGCACTTCTGCGAGCGGATCTCCGACTGCCAGGCAAATCGTAATCAGTTGGTCCCAGCTATAGGATGCGAAAGTCAGATCGCCAATACGATATGCAACATCGAACGCGCGACGCACCAGTTCACGTCCGCTGGCAACGTGCTGATTCCATGGCATGACCATGGCACCCACAGACATATAGGTTCGCGCCAGATAGCGTGTCAGGCCGCGCTTCTCGACCAGGTCATAGCCCAGTTGCCCGAACCGGAATCCGTCTTTGTAGTTGCCAAGGCGCGGGCCCGCAAACATCGCAAGCCAAACATAGGCGAAGCACGCGGCGTCGCTGTTTCCGTGTTCGAGGCTAAGGGCTACCAAACGGCAGACGACCAATGTCGAGAGGTGCTCGTCAAAGAGAATCGACGGAGTGACAATCTCTGTGAAGACATCGAGTGTGTCTAGTACCTCCGGATCCACAACGAGCGGCAGGTCCATGAGCTCTTCAATTTGCCGACTGCCGAGAAGAGCCCAGATTCGCTCGTATTCGCGCAATACGTCATCGCGTGTCGGTCGGTTCGACCACACCGTGCCCTGACTGCGGAGCCATTCCAGAAACACGTCCACCGCGCGGTCACACCGATCCAACGTGGTGTATAGGGTGAGTCGCAAGCGCGTGGCTACGCAGAAATCGTGCCGATTGTTCGCGCGCTGCGGCAACAGGGAGAGTCGATTCTCGGCAGCAACCTTGTCTGCGGTCAATAGCTCGCACTCAGCCATCAGATATTCGGTCGAGAAGATGAGGGAGTAGTTTCTCTCCCACGTCTCTTCCGTCAGGAGCGCCCGGCCTGCCCCGAGATATTTAAGTGCCGAAGCATATGCTGTTGAGACTTTGGCACGCCGGCCTGCAATGAGATTGAGCTCTGCGACGCGCTCGCGATCTTCCACCGAGGTAAGCAGGTGTGAGCCGCGGTTGAGTTGGTTGACGATCTCGAATATGACCTCTTCGCGCTTCGCCTCAGGAGTATGCTCAGCCAGAAGCATCCCAATGCGCAGATGCGCCGCGGGACGCAGATGTTGCGGAATCATGGAGTAGGCTGCTTCCTGCACGCGATCATGCAGGAATCGATAGGAATCGTCTGAGCGGAAGATAAGTTCGGTGCGTACTGCTTCCCAAAGGTGCTGGTGAAGATCCTCGATCGACCTGTCGTAGGCCATCGCCAGCATGTCGAACTCGGCGCTATTTCCCATGCAGGCGAACTGCTTGAGTGCCTCCTGCGTGTCTACTGGAAGGCGGTTCAACTTGCCGACCATGAGCTCCACAACGTTGTCGGTGTAGCCTTTGGCGTGAATGCGATTTAGGTCCCATACCCAGCGGCCCGCGCCGTAATCAAAAGTGAGCAGGCCCTCATCAGAGAGTGCGGAAATGAACTGAATTGCGAAAAATGGATTCCCAGTCGTCTTCTCGTGAATCAGTGTCGCGAGCGGATCAACACGCTCCGTTTCGCAGCGCAGGGAGTCCACGAGCAGTTGGAGCAAGTCGTCGCGTCGAAGCGGGGTGAGGACGATGTCTTGCACCGCGGCTCCGCTCTGGCGAATCGCATCGAGCTTGCGGACCAGCGGGTGAGTAGCATTGACCTCGTTGTCTCGATACGCACCAATGAGCATCAGGTGCTGCAAATCGGTCTGAATCAACAAATCTTCGAGCAGATCGAGCGTGGCTGCGTCCAGCCATTGCAAGTCATCGAGGAAGAGAGCAAGCGGATGTTCCGGTCGTGCGAACACGCCGATGAAACGGCGAAAGACCAACTGAAAACGTCGCTGCGCTTCCGACGGCGGGAGTTCGGGAACGGGAGGTTGCTCGCCAATGACGTGCTTCAATTCGGGAACAAGATTGATGATCAGCAGCCCGTTTGGTTCCAGCGCCTCCTGAAGCGCGTCACGCCACTTGCGTAAGTCGTCTTCGCCCATACTAAGAAGCGGTCGTACGAGGCTTTGGAATGCCTGCGCCAGCGTCGCATACGGAATGTCGCGCTTGTACTGATCGAACTTACCAGACGCAAACAGGCCGCGCGGCGGGACGAGCGGCTTATGCAACTCGTTCACAACCGCGGACTTGCCGATACCGGAGTATCCGGAGACGAGCACCAACTCCGGCCTGCTGCCAGCCACAATCCGATCGAACGCGGTGAGCAGAGTTTCCACCTCACGGTCCCGCCCGTACAGCTTCTCGGGGATCATGAGGCGGTCCGGAGTATCCTGTGCGCCGCAAGTGAAAACGTCGATGGATCCTCGAGACTCCCATTGCGACAGGCAGTGCCGTAGATCGCGTTCAACTCCAGCCGCCGTTTGATACCGCTCCTCGGCTGTCTTCGAGAGCAGCTTCATCGTGATGGCGGAAACAGCCGCTGGAACATCCCTTACCCGTTCGCTGGGAGCGGTGGGGAGTCTGGCAATGTGGCAATGCACCCATTCCATCGGATCGGATGCCGTGAAGGGAAGGCTGCCGGTTAACATCTCGTAGAACGTGACGCCAAGTGAATAGAGGTCACTCCGGGAATCGATAGAGCGATTCACTCTTCCCGTTTGCTCTGGCGCCATGTATGCAAGCGTTCCGGCAATGAACTCTGGAGGTTCAAGCGGTTGACGTTCGCGCGGGAGGCGCGATGCGATCCCGAAGCCGGTAAGACGGACCCGGGCAGTTCCCAAGTCCACCAACACGTTCGCGGGTTTGATGTCTTTGTGGATCAACCCTCGCCCATGTAGCTGACCTATTGCGCCAGACAACGCCACGGCCAGGCGCAGGAACTGTCCGACCTCCATCGGCTGCTGGACGAGGCGATCGAGCGGCTCGCCACCTGTGTAATCAACCACGAGCAGCGTGTGCCCGCGATCGCGGACCAGCTCAAGCGGCCGCAATGCCCACGCATCGTCCAGGTAGCTTCTGAGTTCGTGCTCGTGCGCGAGTCGATCGACGCTTTCCAGAGTGGGGTGCTCGGCAGCGGCAGGGATGGGTACGAACGCGTGCCTCTGGCCCTTAGCATTATGCTGCTGGCTTAGCCTACAAAAGACACGCCCGGCATCGCGCCACAGCACCTCTACGGAGTCGTTCTCCCAGCCCGCCCCGAGCAAGACGGATGCCTTCATGTGTCCCGTCTCCTTCTTCCAGCGTTCAAACCGCCACTCTGGTTCGCGCTAGCGGAAGTGCGACAATTCGAACGCGATGAAGCTCGACCCTGCACTCACGAGATCCCGCTTTGCGCGTACAGCACAACGTGCTGAACGCCTTCGCATTCCCCACAGAGCTTTCCGTGATGTCCAGCTTTTCTGGTTCTCCGGGATTCGCGTCCAGGACCCGTGTAATCTTCACATTCGGTGCTCCATCGATCTTCTAACGGCAGCCCGAGCTCAAAAGCGCGGGCTATAGAACCAGAAGACATGAGCAAGGCTGAGCGGGATCTCGACATCGGGAACAGTGTTCCCGCGGCTCTAAACACATACAACAATAGCAACTTATGCCCCAGCGAATTTTGGCCCAAGTATGACAGGAGCGGGGAAGCTTCGGAAGAATCATCTCACAACCCCAAGGAGCTTGTGGACACATTTCGTGCGTCGAGCGTCGCACCTCGAATGGGCAACGCCCGGGGTTCGCCGCTATAAAATTCTCGGAGAAATCGCACCCGCGCAGGGGGGATCTCGTCGTCTGGACGGCCCGGCCAAACACACACTGGACTCGGTCTGAACTCATTTCAACGAATCAGCATCCGAAATCCGGCTTCAATCTAATAAGCGGCTTGATAATTGCCGGTTGTCCTGGAAGCGACGCGAGGGCAGAGGTTTATGGGGCAAAGGTCGTGGGATTGGTTCGGGTTCGATAACGGTTCCCGATCGTACTTTACAGCGCCAAAAGAGGCCATCCGTGGCGCTTGTTTTCTTTAAGTTACGGCATTCCTTTTCGCTGTCACGGCAGAGGCCAACAACCACATGGGCGGATAGTCGGCTATGCGTCCAGTTAGCGCCTGGGCGGCTCACCCGGGTTCGATGCCAAGCCTGTCGTTTACAGCGATCCTGAACCGCTGCTTGCAGCCTATGTAGCGTTCCGTGGTTTGGACTGAGACATGCCCGAGCAGAAATTGGATTTGTTCAAGGTCTCCGCCGGAAGCATGGCAAAGCCGCGCACACGATCTTCGAAGGTCATGTGGCGAGAGCTGAGGGATCTTCATGCTGGTGGCAGTCTTCTTAACGACATGCCAGACCGTCTTCTCCGAAATGCCGCGTCCCCAGAGTTTGTCGGCCCGGCAGACACATCGGAATAACGGTCCGCTCTCAATCCCAGCTGCTGCCAGCCAAGCATCGAGCGTCTCTTTCACCGAGGTTGGCACAGGAACGGTTCGGATGTGCCTGCCCTTGCCTACAAGATCCACGATAGCCCAGCGTTCCTCGCGTCGCTGTAAGCTTTCCAAAGTCAACTCCGCGAGTTCCCGGCGACGCAGCCCGCAGCCCAGCAAGATCGCCAAAATAGCTCGATTGCGCTTTCCTGTGAGCGTTTGCCCGTCGGGAAGATGCCAAAGAGCCGACGCCTCACCCGCCGTCAGCCAATTGCCCAAACGGAATCCAAGTTTGCGAACACCTTTCACGCAGTGGATGCCCGCAGCCAGTTCAGGGCTTAAGAGGCCGGAATCGGCAGCCTCAAAGGCCAGTCTCCGAACAGCAGCCATCCGCACGTTAATGGTCCCAGGCGCGAGGCCGCGTTCCTCTAAATGAAATCGGTAGCGCAAGACCACGGTTTTATTGAAGGCCAGCCGTGGTTCAGAGCAGTACCAAGCGACGAACTCATCGATGGCATGCTGATATCCACGCCTGGAGTCCGGGGAACCGAGGCTGCGTAGGACCGCGGCTTTTGAGTGCTCTAGATCGGGGATACCGAGCTTAGCCTTAGGCCGGCTCTTCTTCCCCTTGGAATTGCCATTGGGCGTCTTCTTCATGGTGGCCACCCTCCGTTGTGGCGGACCATGAGCTTATTTATTCGGATGAATCGGTGTCTGCGGCTGTGTTTCGCCGTCAGGGCCGACCGAGAAGCCGGTTTGTCGTCCAAATGGAGGATGAGCGCTATTTCCGAGAGATTCCCTTAATGAATCGGGAAGGTCCCTTCGGGATCACAAACGAGCCTCACTATCGGTTGGCTCTTCGCAGCAGGATTGGTGCCTGTGCTCCTCGATTGCGGAAACCTGCGAGTGATGGATCCGAGCCATAAGGCGGCGGCCCGATGATCGGCTTTGGACCGGTCTCATCCGGGCGCGTCGGTGCAAGCCCGGGAGACAGCGGAGTTGTTTTCCGCAATTCAATCTGCTCTCCATTGACGGTACCGGTGTAAGTCGCCGTACCGACGCGAAATGAAATGCTCTTCCCGTCCACGGTGCCTTCGATGGAGCCGCCTACCGCGCCGCCTCCGGGGCCAAAACCACCGGCCGGCGCTTCGAGCCTTCCGGTCAAGGTGCCTCCGTTCTGCACCAAGGTGTAAAGCGTATCGCCAGCAACCGCCAACTGCAGCGGATCGGGGCCCGAGGGTCCGGGCACCGAAGTTGGCCGCCAGAGTCCTGTAACTCCTGGACCTTTGGGAACCTCGCGCTCCCATTTAGCAGCCTGCGGCCGCAGCGTCACCCTCTTTGCGGCGACTGTGGCAGAGGTTGCAGTGATTCCAGGACAGGTGACGTCTATCCGAATGTCGCCGGCACTTTTGCTCGCCTGCACGATGCCCATGCACAGGCCGGAGAAGGCCTTGCGCGACGGGGCCTTGTCCGATTCCTGATCGGTGGGATCGCCGTTGCCCACGCCGATCAGCTTGCCCGGACCGGTGACCTTGAACGTCACCTCGTTGTCGGTGATCGGCACCACGCGGCCCTGCGCATCCTGCACCTCCACGGGCAAAAGACGACATCCTCGCCATCGGCGAGATCTTCGGCACGGTCAGTCCGGATCACCAGCTTCGCCGCGGTGCCAGCGGTCTCGCGCCGGGCAACCATCACCTGCCGGCCATGCCTTGAAGCCGCGCGCTTCAAGCGCGCCCGGCGGGTACGTCACGTTCCACGCCAGGTGCGAATCCTTCTTCATGTCCTTCGCGCCCAGGCTCTTGCCGTTCTGCAAGAGCTCCACCCTGTCCAGGTTCGAGTGGACCCAGACGGCGATCTCCTTGCCCTCCATCCCCGGCCAGTTCCAGTGCGGAAAGAGTGCAGCACCGGCTTCGCGGTCCACCACGACTGGTAGTAGAAGAAGGTGTCCTTGGGAAATCCGCAGGTGTCGATAATTCCGTACTGCGAGCTGATGTTCGGCCACTGATTTGGCGAGGGCTCGCCGCGATAGTCGAAGCCTGTCCACACAAAGCCGCCGGCCAGCCACGGCCGCGCATTGCAGAAGCTCCACCAGCCTTCCGCCGAAGCGCGGCCGGTCGTGGTGTAGGGATCGTACGAACCGACGTAGCCCTTCTCGGGATCGGTGATGTAAATGCCGCGCGTGCCCACGGCGCTCACGGTCTCCGTGCCGATCACCGGCTTCTCGGGATGCGCCTTGTGATACGCCTCCGCGGCGGGATCCATGTAGTTGTAGCCCATCACGTCGCAGACCACGAGGCCGCCGTGCCAGATCGCCCCAGGTGGGGCGCGATCGAGACCGGGCGCGAGCCATCGTGCTCCGTCGCCACTGCCTTCATCGCGGTGAGAATGTGCAGGCCCGTTCTCGGTGTTCGCCTGGCCTTCTTCGTTGCCCATCGACCACATGAAGACGCTGGGATGATTGCGGTCGCGCCGCACCAGATTCTCGAACTGGCTCAGGCCTTCGGGATTCGACGACATCATGCGCGTCTCGTCGAAGACCAGCATGCCCAGCTCGTCGCAGGCATCGAGCAGCTCCGGCGTGGGCGGATTGTGCGAGGTGCGATAGGCGTTGCAGCCCATCTCCTGCAGCTTGCGAACGCGGTAAGTACTGCACCGCGTCGGGCAGCGCCGCGCCGAGCCCGGCATGGTCCTGGTGATTGCAGGTGCCTTTCACCTTGACCGGCTTGCCGTTCAGGAAGAATCCCTTCTCCGCATCGAACCGAAGTCGTGCGAATGCCGAAGCGGCGTTTCGTAGCGATCGACGATCGTCGCCGCCGCTTCGACCTCCGTCACCAGCTTGTAGAGATTCCGCTCTCTCGAGCGACCACAGCGCAGGCCGCTGACGACAACTCTCCTGCTCGTAGGTCTGCTCGTCCCCGTCTGCAATCCGACGGTGCGTGCTGGCGGTCTTTGCCGACCGCCTTGCCCGGCGGGATCGAGAACCGTCGAGATCACGCGCACGTTCTGCGGCGTGCTTGCCGTCGTTGTCCACCTCCGTGCGGATCGAAAGCGTCGCTTCTGCCGGCCTGCACCTGCGGAGCGCACGAACGTGCCCCACTGCTTCACATGCACCGGATGCGTCTTCACCAGCCAGACGTGCCGGTAAATTCCCGCGCCCTCGTAAAACCAGCCATCGCTCGACGTGGCATCCACGCGCACCAGCAGCACATTGCTTCCGCCCGGGATTCGCGAAGTCGGTCACGTCGAAGCTGAACGGATCGTATCCGCCGCTGATGCTGGCCGATGTAAAAGCCGTTGAAGACCACCATCGTTTCGCGGTAGGCGCCGTCGAACTCGATCGTGATCCGCTTGCCCTTGTCGTCTTCGGCGGAATCTCGAAGACGCGGCGATACCAGCCGACGCTGGTCGCCGGATACGTCCGCCCCAGCGGATAGAAGCCTTTGCTCGAGAGCGCGGGATCGTTCTTGAAGGGCAGCTCGATCGCCCAGTCGTGCGGCAGATCCAGTGCCTTCCAGTCGCTGTCGTCGAATGCAAGTGCGGCAACCGGCAGAAAATTTCCCGTCTTCTGAAACTCGCGCGTGCGGCCGCTGCCGAATCCGAAGTCCTTCGTCGGGTCGTCGGCATTGCCGAAGTGAAAGCGCCAGCCGAAATCGAGCAGCAGCCGTTCGCGCTGCGTTGCAGCAGCAGATGCAATGGTGGACTGTACAGCCATGGATTCGGCAACAGCAACCACTGCGGAACCGGAGAGGAACCCGGTCGCCGGGATCGCGAGGCCGCCTTTGATAACACTTCTCCTGGAAATAGGTGCCATTATCCTCTCAATCTCTTGCGCGCTTTCTAGCAAAGAAAGGTTTGCAATTTGGTATGGCTCCAGGATGCTTTGTCCGTTGTAATCGGTAGTAAGAATCTCGAACGGACAAGTCTGCAGTCTTCGCTGGTCGGAACAGAGACGAGGCTATCGACCGATTGTCCTACCTGTCAAGAATTGCATTCAGAAGACGGTCCGTTTCGCCCTGGACCTGGCGCTGTTAGACGCGCACCTCATCACATGGACGTATAGTCGGCAATCCGGACATAACCCCGACTTTCGAGTTCGGTCCGGTAGGCGATCACTCGCCCGAAACACGGACAGTTGGGGTTTTCCTGTTTGGATTGGTCAATGAGCGCATCGGCGAAGATTGGCGTCAACCGAGATTACACGGCATACTTCCGGCTTGCCGACAACACGCTCGGTGCACACGGCGTCGCGTCTTCGTCGAACAGCGCCCGGCCGGCGCACTTTGTCGGTGGTGTTCTTAATGCCGTAGCGCCGCGGATCGCGCAGCACGTCATCGAAAGAAATACGATCCGCTCATCGCAATTTCGGCGCTCGTCAGCTCCGCCCGCATTTTGGCCAGAATGCGGCCCAGTTGCGGATTGAGCCGCAGGCCGGGTTCCCGCGACCCAGGAATCTCTGTCGGCAGGAAGCGCCAGTCGGAACCGTCGCCCGCGCACTTCGCACAGCTTGCGAATCTCGCTCTTCCAGGTTGACGGCCATCTCCCCATCCGGCAACCGGCCATCGTTCAGCTTTCCGCAAGAGAGGACAGCTTGCACGGGGGCTAGTTCCACGCGCTTCGCCTTGACCCAGCCGGCGAAGTCGTCCAACTGTGCCACCGTTTCTCGTGCGAGCGGCGCGTCCCTGATCGTCCGTCCCTCGCCGCGGCCGCTCGAAGCGCCGCTTACCGCGCAATTGAGGCTGTCCAGGGCTGAGGCCGATCCCACTTGCGAACACCATCGTAATCGAGCCGGCGAAGTTGTACTGGTGCTAGGAATGAACCTCCGGGCGGGCGAGCATCTGCTTCGAAATTTAAGCTCGTATACATAAGTTCGGATACAATGAACCGGTTCCAGACGCGAGTCGGTCTTGGTGGCGAAAAGGAGAGTAATGTCTACAAAGAAAACAATTGGGCGGCGTACGTTTCTGGGCATGGGCGCGGCAGCCGCGGGGCTTGGCCTCTTGGCCGACCTGGAAGCGTATCCCCAGAATGTCAACCGGAATTCGATTGCGTCGGACTTGAAAATCACGGACATGCGCATCGCCGTTCTGAGAGGGCCGGGAGGCCAGGCAGTCCGGGAGGGCAATGGCGGCCCGAGCAGCGCGGGCGGCTCCGGCGGCGTGGGCGGCCCCGGCGGCCCAGGGCCGTGGCGGCCCCCCCAGGGGACAGATGCCTCCTGCGACTCCCGGAGCGGGAGCGGCCTCTGGCGGCACGATCGTCGTCCGAATCGATACCAATCAGGGAATCTCGGGTTACGGCCAGGCGATCGGGGACGGCCCCCAGCCGAACTACATTCTGATGCATAAGGCGCCGGCTACTGGGCGAGAATCCCTGCAACGTCGACAGAATCTTCCGCAAGATCAAGATGCATGGCGGATATAACCGTCAAGGGAGCGGCGTTAACGCGATTGAGAACGCGTTGTGGGATCTGGCCGGCCACGCTTATGACGTGCCGATCTATCAGATGCTTGGCGGGAAATTCCGCGACAAGATCCGCATGTACAGCGAGGGTGACCCGAAATCGAACTCCATCGCAGACATCGCCGCCGATTATAAGGAGAGAGTCGCCTCGGGGTTTACGATGCTCAAATACGACCTGCCCGTAGCTCCCATCCTCCGAGGCAAGCCGGGCACGATCTATGCTCCGGCAGGCTATTACGGGGAACCGGGGGATTTCCCCCCGAGAACTACTATGAGGGATTAGAGATCAGCGACAAGGGATGTGAACTCGTAGCGGACCACGTCGCTGCGATTAAGGAAGCCATGGGCGACGCTGGCGACATTCCCATGGGTCACGACCATTTCGGGCACCTCACCGTGAAGAGTTGCATCAAGCTGGCTAATGCGCTGGAGAGGATCAATCCCTCGACTTTGGAAGACATGGTCCCGTGGTTCCGGGTAGAGGAGTGGAAACTCATCACCGATTCGGTCAAGGTGTCCACCTTGACCGGCGAAGACGCCTACCTGGTGGAATCGCTCGAGCCGCTTTGCCAGGCGCGTGCAGTCGATTACATCCACCCGGATCACCTTGTGATCGGCGGCTGTCTCGAATTGAAGAAGACCTCCGACATGGCGGCCAAATATTCGGTGGGGATGATGGTCCACAGCAACGCTACCCCGATCGGCTACGCGGCCGGCGCGCACGCGATAGCGGCCTGCGAAAACTTCCTCGCTATGGAATGGCACCAGCCGCAGCCAGCCTGGCACAAAGACCTAACCGACAAAGGGGACCTTGTGGTTCAGGGTTACATCCCCGTTCCGACGGGGCCGGGCCTGGGCATCAAAGTCAATGAAGAAGCGATGCGCAACCTCTGCAGGCAGGGTGAGTTCTTCACCGATCCTACGACGTATTGGGATTCGCAGGTCGGCGGAGAGAAGGCGTACACGTAAAGGGAGTACTTAGAGTTTCGGGACAAGAGTTTAGGGGAGTTTCGGGCCAGGAGTTTCGGGAGTTTCGGGACATCCGCAATAGGTAAGCTGTCACACTAGTGTCCGGTTCGATGTCGAACAAAATCAGCTGGTTAGCGTGGCAGTGCGGGTGGGTTTGAGGTAATTTGCTGCAAGGCGCATGAAATCTGTGTTTTTTCAAAGATGAAGACGGAGAGAATCTGTAGACAAGTGTGAGAGAGGCGTCGCGTTGGAGTTCTTTCTTGATGATGGCGATCAGGACATAGGCAATGAGGTAGCAAATCTGCGTTGCATCCGTGAACTGCTTAGAATTGCCTGCGGACGGACATTTCGCGTGGGATGTGCGATGGCAGGGACCGAAGAGTCTGCGTGAGAACTCCCGATTGTGTCGTCCCTTCGGGACTCGATTTGCTTGAAATCCTTCCCGGCACTCCCGTGCCGGGCTACAGATTGTCCCGTCCCTTCGGGACTGATTGCGTCGGGTGACCTGCGGTTCTTTTCTACCCTCTTAAAGCCCATACGCTTCCGGGAAAAAAGTACCTCAGGGGCTAAAAGCCCAATCTCTTACAGTTCGTTTACGGCCCGACTAAAGTCGTGCCCTGATACAAAACCAAAGCTCAGCGTCGCAAACCGTATCAGTCGTTTCAAATCGTCGACACCGCCGAATGTTCAAAAAAACATACTCCATGCTGCACTTACAGCCATCCCCAAACAAACGAACCGGACACTAGTGAAGCTGTCACCGTATTAGCCCTGACTAATGGAGGTGAGAGATGGGGCGATTACTTTCGAAGGGTAGACCGGTTGGTGATCGTCCTGTCCGTCACTGGGTTGTTCAGGGTTCGGCCGGTGTGCGTGCGTTGGCGAACGTTCCGAGCGCATCCGGGGCGGGTTTACTTCATTCGGGCCGTATGTTTTGGTTGAGTGAGAACAGATTGTGGGGATCGTAGCGCGCCTTGACGTGCTGGAGTCGCGCGTAGTTGGCACCGTAGGCGCGTCGGACGCTGCTCTCTCCTACACGGTCCATGCCGTTCACGTAGGTGCCGTCTTCGTCCACAGGCAGCTTTGTGCTTAGCGCGTCAATCCATTCCCTGCTTGCTCGCTGACCATTTGCGGCCGTCCAGTAGGCGCCAACGTCGCAGGCAATCCCGTTTCTGCGCAATGGAAATGCCGTCGCGGCTAACGGGCACTCGCGTCACCGCTCCGTGGAGATGAACGAGGAAGCACTCGACGGGAAACGGCGGGCTCGAAAATGCAGCCGCGAGAATCTCGATCCTTCGGTCATCGAGCTCGGTGAAGAATCCTCCGCAGTGTTCATGGTAGCTGGGCGGAATGTCGTTGGGTACCATCTGCTCAAGCTCGAGGTACGGCCTTAACTGAACCGTGTCCTGTACGACTGCCGGGTGATGACGAAGAGGTGTCAGCGCTTTCTCTCCCTCGCCTTGCTCGCCAACGTAGCAGGCCTGGACTTCTAGCTGAGGCTTGTGATTGGGCTCTGTGGACATTAAGGCGATCAGAGTGAGCTCGTCTGGTACCGTAGGAAGAAAGTCCCTGAAAGCCCGCAAAAACTCCCGCGGGTCCGCTGACTCAAGGGTGATATTTCCCGCAAAGACTTTCGAGACAGGATGCAGCGCCACCTCGAATGTGGTGACTATTCCAAAGTTGCCGCCTCCTCCGCGAATGGCCCAGTAAAGGTCTGCATTCTCGTGCGCGCTAGCCTTGACCTGTCGTCCGTCGGCCAGAACCAAATCCGCGGCAAGGATGTTGTCGCAGCCGAGACCGTACTTGCTCATGAGCGGACCTACGCCTCCGCCGAGAAGAAACCCACCTACCCCCACGGAAGGACACTGACCCAGCACCGCCGCGACCCCTGCCTTTGAGGTCTCGATCTCAACCGCGCCGCACAACATTCCCCCGCCGAGGCGGGCATTGCTTTTGTCGGCCGCAATTTTCGATGCTGCGGAAGCCGGACATGTCGAGCACGAGGCCTCCATCACACGAGGAGTATCCGGCATAGCTATGGCCTCCGCATCGGACGGCGAGAGGCAGATGATTGGAAGTTGCGAAGCTCAAGGCGGCCTGAATGTCCTGTGGGCCGGCAGGACGGAGCACGAGCGCGGGATGTGCGTCAAACTTGGCAGCATAGCCTTTGCGAAGCTGTTCGTACTTCGCCTCGCCGGGGCGGAAGATATTTCCAGTAAATCCTCGTGCAAAGGCTGGTGAGCTCGGCTTCGGTCAGCTTCGAGACCGGAATCGCCGCTACCTGCGAAGAAAAGCCGGCCCTCGTCCAGAACGGAAGTGCCGAACAAAGGCCCTGCCAGAGGAAAGAACGCCGATTCACAGTTCCCGCCTTTTGAATGACCGATCGGGAAACCAAATACCCGAGAAGAGCGTTGGACCGTTCAGGAGCTGGACGAGGACCAGATTATGTCGCACTCCTATGCCGGGGGACCTTCACTTTACCACGGGCTCGTTTGGCCGACCGATCGCGCGCCGATCTCCCGGCCCCAAAACAGCAAACCGTGTCGACGGCGAGCAGCTAGAATTGCTGCAATAGGTATCATGTCGACGTATCTATGCGACCGGATTTCGAGACTATCGTCGCCAAGCGGAAAGTAACCGACTGGGGACAGACGATCAGAGGTGCAGAGCGGCCAGCTTCGTGTGCAGCGTCGCAATCCAGTCAGTTTTGGCGCTGGGTTCCATACGCAGTGCAATGGAGAGAGCTTTGTTGTATGCGGCTGCGCTTTCGTGGTCGCGGTGAAGCGCAGCGAGAGTGTCTCCCAGGACGATCTGCCCTTGCATGAGATTGGGATTGATGGCAATTGCCTGCTCGGCTGCGTAAAGAGCCGCGTCGAGTTGTTTGTCGGCGAGTGCCTTGGTAGCACGCGTGAAGTACCCAAACGCAGAGGACAGCGACGTATCGAAGGTGCCGCGATACACAAAGACGCCGTCGTCAATCGTGTCGACCGGTCGCACGTTCATGAAGGGCTGAAACGGACTAAGGATGACGGAGCCGAACTCGTACCCTGTCAGCGTACCGGCGCTCACCAGGATCGTTCCGGAGATCGTGGCCGGAACATCGACCTGCTGTTCGGTCCACATGCTGTTTGCCGTCGGCAGTTGACGACAGGGGATCCCATACGAGTGATAGTCGATGGAGGGTTGCACAAAGTAGCCAAACCAGCAGTCGTGGATGTTGTGCCGGTCGAGGTACTTCTTGACCGAGACGAGTTGCTGTCCCCAGTCCGTGTTGGAGTCGGTGAGGTATCGGTGCGTGTTTGCCGGGCCGCCGAACAATTCGTTGGAGTACGCCAGATAATTCGGCGCACTCCGCGTTGCTGACAAAACATGCCAGCCGAGCAGCAGGAGTGTGGCGTAAATCCAGAGCCGCTTCTCCCGCCAGAGGGAAACGACCGCGCCACCTATGAGTACGGCGAGAAACGGATACATGGGCAGGATATGGCGCGCACCGATATTGAGACCCGTATCGATCGCAACCAGGAGATAGACAAGGGGCGGCACGGCGAGAAAGCTCAGCCGCTGCCACCCTGCGAGGTGCTTGGAAAAAACCGCATAGATGGCAAGCACCAGGAGCAGCATGAAGCCAAGCGTAGATTTGATAACGAAAGCGGCCGGGAAGTAGTACGGGACACCATGTGCGTGAACCTGTCCGAAAATATAGGTTGAGAACGACTGCCCGGCTACAGACTGCATGCGGATGTCGACCATCCCGTACAGGTACGACTCGGGAAGGATATGCCATCGGGCAAGGAAACCGTACACCTTGGGCTCGACCCCGTGCAGCGAGTTCATGTACGCGCTGAGGCTGGGCTGCATGCCTCCATCCGGGTGCGCGAGAAAGCGGAAATGGTAGGTAGCCCACAGGATCGGCAATCCGACGACAATGGCCGCGGCAAACGCCGCCGCATAGAGGCGGAGGACCTGAGCCCGTTTCTCCTCCGCAGGCGGGCGCACGAGTTCGAAAGCCAACAGGACGAGTGTGATCGGGAGCAGCAGAACAGCCGAGTGCTTAAGCGCCAGGGCCACGCCGGTTGCTGCCCCCACCACCGCGAGCCTGCCGATGGAGGGCCGCACGCGAAAACGGTACAGTGCGTAAACGGTGGCGAAGATCCCGAAGGTCACGGCCATGTCCGTGGTTACATAGGCACCATGGGCAATGAGGTTGGGCTCGAAGACGACAAGTGCAAGACCGAAGAGGCCCGCAACGGGGCCGAAGATCTCAAGACCCGCGAAGTAGACCACAGTGGCCAGCGCAAGCGAAAAGATCGCCGCCATCATTCGCGTGCGGAAGATAATCTTGCTTGCGGTTTCGAGACCGCCGTTGTCATAGATCAGGCTGCGACCGTTGAAGTATGCTTCGGTTTTTGAAAACGTAGGGCTCTTCCGTGGAGGAGCTCTGAGGTGCATGGTGAGCAACGGAAGGGTGGCAATCTCTTTGAGTAAGGGTGGATGCTCTGGATTGATGCCAAACTCCCCGGCAGCCCAGCTCTCGTAACCGGCGTAGATGTGATCGCCCTCGTCCCAGCTCAGGGACTGGCGGTGCACGGAAAATACCAGCTCGCCAAGAAACATCAAGACGAGCAGGAAAGCGACGGCGTGCGCTCTGCGTCGTGGCATGAGGCTGGTGAGATATGCTTCGTTTGCTGTCCTGAAGTGACGATTCTGAGAAGTCATGCCCGCCTGGCGTATTGTTTTGCTGCTCAACATTTTGGTTCAGTTAAATAGCATTATTCCGGCATCGAGGCCAAGTGCGCCAGTAAAACCTCGTGTGCTTCGCTGAGCACATCGGCTGATCCGGATGAGTTCGGGACGGGAGTTTCGGGATTATCCGTCCCGAAGTCATCCTGTCCCGAATCGTCCCGAAGTCATCTGGGATGCCCGTTTGCAGCGGGATGAAATGGGTGGCAGAACGGCTTTTGTGGGTGCCCGGCGTGATGCTGGCGATGGTGTCGTCCAGGCTGTTGTGGAAGGCCACGACGGGTGGGTCGATGGTTCGAAAAAAGACATGCTCGTGGGGAGCCGGGGATAGGTGGTGTCCCCTTATCTCCATCAAGCGCAGTACACGCTTGTGATTGACCAGCTGGCCTTCACGCTGCAGCAGAGCGTTTAACATGCGGTAGCCACGAAGGCGATGATGCGCAACCGCTAACTCTTGCAAGCGAGCACGCAGCAACAAGTCTGCCTGTTTTGGCGCAGCATGCAGAAAATAGCGATAGAAACCCGCGCGGCTTACCTCGGCCACCTGGCATTGCTGTTCCACGGTCAGTGCTACTCCTTCGAACGAGAGCGAGACTTCGATGCCCCGATAGACGCCTTGTCGCCATCGCTGGTACGATTCGGCGCTGCTCCCCTGACTTGCTCGAAGGCTCGTTTTAAAAAATCCACCTCCAGCTGCTTACGGCCTAGCAGTCGTTCCAGTTCAGCGATCCGCAACTCGGATGCACTGGGTCTCGGCGGAGATACGGTCTGTGACTTGCTCCCTGGCGGCCGGCCTCTGCGTCGCTCCAGCCCCGCCCTGCCTTCCGCCTCCAACTGGTGGCGCCACTGGTAAAGCAACTTCCGGCGAACACCCAACTCTTCGGCCAGACCACTGATGGTCGTTGCCTGCGCCATCCGGCGCACCGCTTCCTGCTTGAATTCCGCGCTGTAGCTCTTCCTCTTCTTACTCATCGGCCTGCTCCATTATGGCCGATTAATGTCCCCTATTTCCGCCGCCGTCGTGTCTCACTTTTGGGGTCCACTACAGTCCTGGAATATGTAAGTAATCGTCCTGTCTGTCACCTGTTTCCTCGTCACCTGTTTCCTCCAAGGCGCTTCTCATCGTTTCGGGGCAATGAGAGCCAGCCTGGGAAAGTAAGTACGGTAGCGAGTCGCATCGCGCGTCAGTAGGCTATATCCAGCTACGGATGCATGAGCGCCTATAAAGAAGTCGGGCAAGGTAGAGCGATTCTTCCCTCCACGCTTTCGGTAAATGCTGAAGGCCTTTCCAGCAAGAAACGCAGCTTCATATGGAATCGGTTCTCGATCGAACAAAGTTGTTGGAATCGCCGCGTTCACTGCCTCAATACTTGAGAAGCGTACCGAGATTTCGGCATAGACAATGGGATTAATGATCAGACGAGAGTGTTCGGCTGCTTCCGCGATGGTTGCGGAAGACCATGCGAACCACTGCACGTCTTCGGTCATAAGATCTAACAGGACGTTGCTGTCGACAAGTACAGCGGCCATCTATTCGCCGCGCGTGAGAGCCATGATTGCGTCGGTGGTCATATCCACGTCGCCACGTCCTCGCAGGTGTGCGACGAGGCGCGCCCCCCGGCCATCCTTCCGGCTTTTCTTCGAGCGGACGAGGCGGACGGTCTTGCCGTCATACTCGAAATCTACCTCGGTGTGAGGAAGAAGGCCCGCCTGCTCGCGGATTTCCGCGGGGATGGTCACCTGGCCTTTTGAAGTGATACGCATTTGTATTACTCCTACCTGTAAGAGTAATACGCCCAATGGGTGGATGCAAATGCTTTCGCTTCCATGCGGCCGACGGGGGAAGGGGGGAAGGCGGACAGCCTGGGAGTGTGTCGGAGAGAAGTCAGTCGTTCTTCGTAATCAGGGGTAATTTCGTCTGTCCTGAAACTCCTGTCCCGCTCCTGAAACTCCATGGGGGGAACCGATGGGAAGATGCTCTGCCCCTCTATCGGAGGGCGCAACAACTCTTCCTCTCCCAACACAATACCTCGAAAGCGCTCTATGCAGCGGTGAGCCAGATACCCCCGAGGAATCTGTAAGCATTCGTCAGACAATCCTCCGCCTTCCGATTACGGCGCCGCAGCCCCACCATTTGCAATCTTCCTTGCTCTCGCGCAACAAATCCTGATCGTCTCGGTGCTATATCTGCTTCTTTGCAGCTCCTCTTTGAGCTGACCGAGCTATACGGGGATCGCTTCTTCTGCAGAGACTCCCACCAGCCTGGGAAAAATATGAATCGCGGGAGGAAGAATTTGGCATGGTTCACCACGCTTTCAGCACGTTTCTATACGGAATGATTGGTTATGCTTTGATGAGCGCTATCGTCGCCGGCTTTTGGGGCATCCGGGCACTTCGTTTCAGGCAGTTTGAAGTGAGTGCCAACAGTCTGGAGCCGACGATTCGAGGCTGGCTCGACGATATTGATCTGAGCACGAAACCCGCCTCCGATCCGACGTGGAATTTTGGACTGCAAACTACGTTGCCGGACGGGGAGTCCATTCACATCATCCACATGAAAGAGCGTCCGGGCTTTATCACCTTTCAAGCTAATCTAGCTATATCCGCCGAACATCAAGCGATTCTCAAAGCGATGCCGGCAGCGTATTTCGAGAAACTGGCGCAAGAGGTAGTCCTCGGAGTTTTCCTGGCTAACATGGTGCTTGCCATTCGAACGCAGCTCAGTGATGTCTCCTTCTTTTCCCAGCTCACGATATCCACCGGCCTCACGGAAGACGACCTTAGTAAACATCTTAGAGATATGCACAATGCCATCATCCTGGCTCGCAGGGCCATTTTGCTGGGTTTGGAACGCGCCCCGCGATTGGTTAGTCCAAGGAATATTCGAATGGACAAGCTGTGATTTGCTGTCGCAACTGTTACAGACGATGGTTGTGAAAAATCCCACATTTGGTTAGCGTGGGTTTCTTCTATCTGGCTGATTTAAAGTGTCTTGATTAATAGCGTCATCGACTACCGAATACATCTTTTAGACCGATGATTCTAAAGCAGCTTAGCGGAAGCCAAGTTTAAAAGTTGCCCCAGCAAATGAAACGGCGGCCATGAAGAATGGCCACTAAAACTAACAGCGCGCCCCGCAGGTGTTACAGCACCTACGAGACGCTAACCGAAGTGGCCCAGTAGGAGGGCAACATGGCTTCCACGAATGCCAGCCCAAACTTTGAAAGCGTGTATCATTCATTTTCCTCAAATACAGTTTCAGCAACGCAGCCCTCGAGCATAAACGGGCATGGGAAGCCACGGTTTACGCATCATTTACGGAAGCCGATGTTGAATCGCCCCCTGTCTCCACGCGAAAGACAAGTTGCAAAACTTGTCGCTCACGGAATGACTAACAAAGAAATAGCGGCGATGATGGGGGGGATTACCGAGCAAAGCGTCAAGAACTCTGTGGCCCACATTATGATGAAAACGGGAGCGCCAAATAGAGTGCGCATCGTTATTTGGGCATTAAAGAGTAATTTGATTAACGTAGAAAATCTATGAGTGATCGACTGAGGTTACCAGTTTCGGGACAGGAGTTTCAGGAGTTTCGGGACAGACGAAATTACCCCGGATACTAAGACTGGCGCAGCTAGAAGTCAGAATGAATCGAATGAGAAGACAGCTTGTTCGTCACCGGACTCAGGCCGCCTCTTGGGCCCGCGCTTTTGCGGAGTCAGGGGTCGATCGGCTTCCCTCTCCAACGCACGGGTAAATTCTTGCCGAACCGAGCGGGCGCCCGCTATAAGTGCAGTCGCGGATGGCCACTAGGCTGGATTCATCTTGAGGGGCCCGCAGGTAAGCACGCCAGCCATCGACGGACCATCGACGCCCCCAGAGGTCCATATCCAGCCAAGGGGCTACCGATGCGGTACCGCAGTGAACAGCCGCAGAGGACCATGGCCAATCCGGAGCCCGTGTCACCATGCAGGCACGAACGGGATTGAGTTCGGCGTAGCGCAAAGCCTCCCACAGGTGTCCCACGTCGAGGGGGCAGGAATAGTAGCGTCCCTGCCACACGTGGCCGCTGGAGTGGTAGACCGCATTCCAGTAGGCGGCGTACCGGCCATGCACATCCTTCAAGCTACGCGCCAAGGCGTCCCTCTTGTGTGGGACGGCAACGAGATGAACGTGATTGGACATCAGGCAGTAGCCGATCAGTTCTACCCCGTGGCGTTGGACGCCTTGCTGCAGCAAATCGAGATAGACGCTCCGCTCACTATCACCTTCGAGGATGAAGCGCCGCGCATTGCCCCGCTGAGTGATGTGATGGGGAGCACCTAGAGAAACGACACGAGCGAATCGAACCATTCATTCACCTGACCCGCCTGCAGTTCTCGGCGAGCAGGTGTGAGTCTGCCGCCCGCTTTCAGCCGTCCATCCCCCGTACAGCAAACGCCGCAAATCGATCATGAGATGGATTGATGAATTTTGTGCTGGGAGAATTATTAAGTGGCTTTAAGCGAGATCCGGCAAGACCGCCACATCCATTTGGGGGTTATTTCGTCTGTCCCGAATGAATAATCCCCGAATAATACCGAATAATAATAATTCAATAATAATTCGAATAATTCGAATAATTCATTAAGTTTCTTTCAGGAAACTGCGTCAGGGCGGCCGGCTGTTCTGGGCGTGAATTTTAGCGCGCTTGCAGCACATGCCCACAGAAAACCATTATTTTTTCAATATTAAGAACGGAAGATTTGTCACGACTTCTGCCCCAAGCGTATATGCATCGGCACTGCCGGGACGAACCGACAGATGGCCTTTGTCGCTTACCGTATATCCGTTGGGATTCGTTAGTACATAGATTTGATCGGAGCGTAAATTTTGATTGTGCTACTCATTTGCAATCACCTCAAACGCAACCACTATAACGCCGATTACGATGTCACCAATCATTAGTCTATGTGGATAAGCTAGCAGCGATTTCGCAGAATGTGTCGGATTTGCTAACCAGTTGAGTATGGCGCTCGTAGCGCGAATTAGATGACGACGTGCAAGCGTTGGGAGATGCGGGACAGACGAAACAAGCCTCCAATGGGGAGATGCGGGACAGACGAAACAAGCCTCCAATGAACAGAAAGCAACGGCGCAAATGGGGGAGTTTTCGCTGTCCCGCATCTCTGTCTGTCCCGCATCTCTGTCATTTCGTCTGTCCCGCATCTCTGTCCGCATCTCTCCAGTTCTCTCGTTCTCTCTGTTCTAGTCCTGACGGAAAATCGCGAAGTTCAGGGTTGTCCCCCTTTTCCCCCTCTCCTTCTCTCGGCCGCGAAGGTCTTGTTCTGGGCCTCCTGGAATTGGGCGTAGTCCGGTAATCGTGCTTGCTCTGTCTATCCCGTAAACTTCGCATCCCACAAACTTCCCCGCGCGGTAACGATCCCCCAAGTGGAAAGTGTTTACTCCCAGTTAACCTCCCCTTCTTCCTCTTCTTTTTCAGCGAGCACTATGGACGCGAGGGCTACAGTGGGATACCGTCATATCAGATCGGGAAGCGGGTCGCATCCTGAACCATCAGCAATCTGTTGCTTCGAGCCAGGACTGTCCCAGGACGAGCCGCTGGCGCCCATCCTGTGGAAATGAAGTTTATAATTCAACAATCTATTGAAAACACGAGGGTTCAGCGCGAGATCGCGTTGCGGTGACGGTGATATTGTGGACTGGACCGCAAATGGTTCTGGATCGAGGAGAAGGTGTCTGAACGCGGAAGCCACGTACCGAGGAAACTTAAGCATGATGCGATCATTGAAGCGCTTATCGAAATCGTTTCGAGACCCTCACGAAACCGGAATTTCTCTGGTGCGGCTCAGCGAGATGGAAGAGTGGAGGGTTTCAAAGAGTCCTGGCTGCCTGCTTTCGGCATCCACAGAGAAATCCGCTTAGGTAGACCGAATCTACGTTTCCAGCCGATTTTTGAGCTTCAAAAGGAACAGCGCTCGTTGCGCATCGGGTCCAGAGTCGTGTTTATCACCTGAGACATCCTTATCAGGGTTGGGCGACCTTTGGAAAGAGGTTGAGTGGGTCGTGAAGCCGTTTTTTCGAAAACCGACGGTTGGTGGTAGGGTGCTCGCCTACGTTATGTGAATGTATATTCACTTCTGCATCACCAAGTAGAAGATGCTGGCTATCTCTGATGTGGCGCTTCACCATCGGATCCGAGGCTTGTTGAGGATGGGATCAACATTAACAGGACCGTTGACCCTGCACTCGACTAAATGCTCTGCACGGTGAAGATCGCGACGCCGTCGTTCGTTATGGGGTCTCTGCCAGCGAAGACCACTGTCGTTGCCGATATTGATGTCTTCACCCCCGATGCTTTCGAGACTAGAGACCAGAATTCTAGTGAAGCGCTGGCTCGAAGCGGCCCATACGCCACTGGGAGGCAGGAGTTCTTTGTCTTATTGAAAGACGAGACAATCAGATTTCTAGAGGAGGCTTAATGCCGATCCTTCCAACAACTGTAGCGGTAGGTTCAACGGTGAGTGGTGCGCTCATCCCTATTTACGCACCTAAGACAACTCAACAAAATGATGAACCTTACGCTACCCAGGTGGCGATCAACCCAGTTGGCATATCGTTTGACGCGGCCTGGCTATCGACCGTGGAGCAGCGAATCAAGGCTTCAGTAGCGCCAGAACCTTATCCCGGCCAGGAAGATGGGGCTTGGCTTCGGACAGCCGTAGGTTCTGCGGCAGTAGATTTTTTTCGTTCTACTTCTGCTCTTCTCCCTAGCGAGCCATATATCTATGCTTCCGCGGCGGGTGATTTAGTGGCGGAGTTTATGGGGCTTCGCGGAAAAATGACCTGCATCGTTGCCCCTAGTGTGGTCTATGTCTTCGCCGTTGCTGGGGAAGAACCGTAGAAAAGAAATTTGTTCCTAGCGAAGTTGTTGAGTTACGATCCCATTTGCAGACGATGACCGACTTGCTAGGGACTGCAAAGACAGAATGGCACGCTGGACGCCGGATAACGCAAAAATAGGAAAGGGAGAACTGTTAGGCAGGCGACTTTTCCCTCGCCCTTCATTAGCAGGTGCGACTGATCAAAGACCGGTCCCGTCCATTGACATTCGAAATTTCGAGGAGGCGCGCGACAGTGGAGAGGTTTCACTGGACCGGCTTGGACGCACCGGTGCCGAAAGGCAGGTACTCAACTATCTGACGCCGCGTGCTGAAGCTGCGGCGAATAGCTTTACCCCGAAACGAATATTCAACGGATGGGCGTGTATCCAAGCAAAACTCCTGATTGAGAACAACAAATTGCGGTTGGATGTCGTACCATCTCCTATCGCAGGAAAGACAACCGAAGCCGGAGAGAATGATTTGAGCGAGAATGTTTATCACGCGCACTTACGGCCCCATGGTACTTACGAGCCGTACTTTATTGCGTTGCACCTGCAAAGCCAATTCGAAAAGCGTGGACGGATTGAGTATTCGCCGAGTGATCCGCAAAAGCCTAGTGGCCTGTCGCAGAGTAACCGTTACTGGTCTTTCTGCTTCTAAGCTAGTATGGCTCATGTCAGCGGACCCGTGTTAACCGACGATCAGCGTTTCCAACTTCGAACCATCGCTCAATCCCGCTCCTTGCCAGCGGGATATGTGTTCCGTGCCCGACTGATTCTGCTTCTCGCAGAGGGTACCGCCTTCAGCGTCATCAAACAGCGGTTGCAGACTACCTCGCCGACGATCGTTCGCTGGAAGCAGCGGTTTCTTCAACACGGAGTCGACGGTCTGGATACCTTCCACCCCGGGCAGAGCGCGAGCGTGCTGACCCCCGCTCTGCGAGCCAGGATCCTGGCAGCCACTCGCAAGAAACCCAGCGACGGTTCCACACATTGGAGTTGCCGTAAGTTAGCCGTCGCGCTCCGCGTCAGTAAAGACGTCGTACATCGCGTCTGGAAAGAGGCTGGCTTGAAACCGCACCGTCTGGAGCGCTACATGGCAAGCGACGATCCTGAGTTTGAAGCCAAGGCGGCCGACATCATCGGGCTCTATCTGCGTCCGCCACAACATGCCGCCGTGTTTTGCGTCGATGAGAAAACGGCCATTCAAGCGTTGGATCGTCTGGACCCCGTCTTGCCGCTTTCTCCGGGCGCGCCGAGCGCCACGGTTTCGAGTATTACCGCCACGGCACGCTGTCTCTGTACGCCGCGCTGAATTCAAATCAGGCAAGGTGACCGGCAAAACGGCAGCTCGACACACCAGTGACGACTTCGTCGATTTCCTTCGCGAAGTCGTTTCCCCATGCCCGCCTGGACAGGAGATTCACATCATCCTCGACAACCTCTCGGCTCACAAAACCCAGTCGGTCCGGGATTTCCTTGAGCAGAATCCCCGCGTCGCTTTCACTTCACGCCCACCTACTCCTCCTGGCTCAACCAGGTCGAACTCTAGTTCGCCAAAATCGAACGGGATGTCATCGCTCGCGGCGTCTTCACCTCTGTTCCCGACTTGGCGCGCAAGCTTCGCCGCTACATCAACGCCTATTCAGCAAACGCACAGCCGATCCGCTGGAAATACTCCGACACCATCACGCCGCATCCGTAGTAACGATACTCACTGCGACAGGCCACTAGTAGGATCCGTTCCATCCTTCTTTATCTAAGTAACGCTTTGCGTCGGCTTTCAGAGAAGCTGTAAGCATCTATTTCAGATAATCCAACAATTCACCCACTAACGGCGCCACCAGCATCTAGGCTTGCCCTGGATTGCCGGCCTCCCGGGGTGAAACCCCGGGACGGGAAACCCAGGTCGAAGATTTGTGGTCAGAGAGCGCCGGGCTAAACCGGCACATTGTAGGGGATGAGAGAGCCCTACGGAAAAGGAGAAGCGACTCCATTCTGGCCTCGAGTCTTGCCTGTGATCTCGCGAGGGGTCATAGCGAAGCGTAGACAGAGGTACTGGCGGGCGGGCCATTGAGCTGCGAAAACAAACGATCCGAGTGCCGACCCTTTTCTGACAGCGGGAAGGCAACACTGGCGAACCGCGCTATTCGCGAGCGGCCGCCGGGCTCGGCGTAGTCGAAGACCCCCAGCACGTCAGGAAGCAATGTGCACGAGAACCGGGAGACCTCCAGAACGTCTGCGCGAGCAGACCGGTCCGGAAAGGTGAAATATCCATGATCCGGGCATGTACGTTTTGGAGGAGTCGGACTGCGCCATATTACCTATGAAGCTACCGAACAAAGAGGCGAAGGCTTTCGCGGAGGCGGCGGAGGGAAGGGCGCGGACCAAGGAGAACGACGTCCAGCACCACACGTATCCGACACAGAGCGGGATACGCGTGTCCCAGGGGTTGGGCGGCGTGCGCCGAAGGGCGCAGGCAAGGAAGCAGGAACAGTTCACTGCCTTACTGCACCATCTGACTGTTGATCTACTACGGGAAAGCTACTACGCCTTAAAGCGGAACGCGGCCCCGGGAGTAGACGGGGTAAGTTGGCAGGAGTATGAGCACGCCCTGGAGGAGCGCTTAACCAGCCTCCATCAGCGAGTGCACCGGGGAACGTACCGGGCGCAACCTTCGCGAAGAGTGTACATACCGAAAGCCGACGGACGGCAACGTCCGTTGGGTATCGCGGCGCTGGAAGATAAGATCGTCCAGCAAGCGGTGGTCCGCATCCTCAACCAGATTTACGAGGTAGACTTTCGGGGCTTTTCGTATGGGTTTCGTCCGGGCCGCAGTCCACATCAGGCGCTGGACGCGCTGCATGTGGGCATCAGCCGGAAGCGTGTGAACTGGATACTCGATGCGGATATTCGGGGCTTCTTCGACAACATGAGCCACGAATGGACCATGAAGTTTATGGCGCATCGAATCGCTGACAACCGCATACTCCGGCTGATCCAGAAATGGTTGAAAGCGGGAGTATCGGAAGACGGCGAATGGTCGGAGACGACAGCAGGCACTCCACAAGGAGCGGTGATTTCGCCGCTGCTGGCTAATGTGTATCTGCACTATGTCTTCGATCTGTGGATCGAGGCGTGGCGCCAGAAAGTAGCGAGCGGAGAGGTCGTTGTGGTCCGCTATGCTGACGATCTGGTGGTTGGTTTCCAGCACCGTAAAGATGCGGAGCGGTTCCTGGCAGAGTTCAGGGAACGGTTAGCGTCTTTCGCGCTGGAGCTCCATTCGGACAAGACGCGACTGATTGAGTTCGGTCGCTTCGCCCAGGTTACCCGGCAGCGGCGTGGTGAAGGCAAAGCCGCCACCTTCACGTTTCTGGGGTTCACGCACTACTGTGCGACGAACTCCAAAGGCTATTTCGTCGTGGGGCGCACAACCCAACCCAAGCGGATGCAAGCGGCACTGCGCAAGATCAAAGCGGTGCTGCGTGAGCGGATGCATGAGCGGGTCAGCGTCGTAGGACAGTGGCTGAAACGTGTGGTCGAAGGCTATTACCGTTATCATGCTGTCCCGGGTAACACGGTGACGTTGGGCCGTTTCCGCGATCGGCTGTGCAATCTGTGGCGCTCCATGCTTGGACGTCGCAGCCAGCGCAGCCGGCCGAGTTGGAAACGCATCCGCCCAACCTTCGAACGATGGATCCCTCGTCCTCGTGTCCTGCATCCTTATCCTGACGTGCGCTTCGACGCCACCCATCCAAGGTAGGAGCCGTGTGCGGTAGTTCCGCTCGCACGGATCTGTACGGGGGGCAGCTAGCGATAGCTGTCCCTACCGTGACCGGGACTGGAACACTCCTGGAGGTGGTAAAGAAACGACCCGCCCTGCAGGTCTAACGCTCGGGTAATCGAGTGTCTATGTCCCCGCCGCCGAGATCACGCGAAAAGGTTTAACTTTCCTTAATACATCCCGCAGTGAAGGTTCATCCACGGGTCTAACGCTGGGGTGATCGAGGGTCTATGTCCCCCCGCCGCCGGGATCACGCCAAAAGGACTAACTTTCCTTAATACATCCAAAATAAGTCATCCATCTCTCATTCGTTGCGCAGCGCCACCATGGGTTCCACTCCCGCAGCGCGCCAGGCGGGCAGCGCCGAGGCGAGCAAGGCTGCGAGTCCTAACGCCAAGGTGGCCGAGGCCAGCATGACCGGATCCCAGGGTCTTACGCTGAACAGTTGCTGCGTCATCAGTTTGCCGGCGCCGATCGCGGCCGGAATGCCGATCGCCAATCCGATGGCTACTTGGGAAAAGGCGCCTCTTAGCACCATGCGCAACACATTTCCGCGATCGGCGCCCAGCGCCATGCGGACGCCGATCTCTCCCGTGCGCTGCTCCACCATGTAGGCCATCACGCCGTATAGGCCAACCGCCGACAGCACCAGTCCCAGCACGCCGAAAAGCGTCGTCAGAGTCGCAATCATGTCCTGCTGCTGAAAGTCTCCACGGACAACCTTGTCGTAGGAGTCAACCCCATACAGGACCAGATCGGGATCGACACTCGCCAACGCTTTGCGCACCTTTTCTTCTATCCCAGGAGGATTGCCGGGCGCCCAAATCACGATGTTGTACAGGTAGTGTGACCAGATCTCGCCAGCCTCATACACAGGATCGTCCCAGTGGGTGGTCTGCGTCTCCGATATCCAGTACATGGGCCCGATCGGGTCCTTGTAGTCCCAAGGCGAGTAACGCACGTCTTTCACGACGCCGACGATTTCATACTTGGTCGCGTATTGGATTTTGTCCGGCCCGAAATGCTTCCCGAGCGGGTTTTCGTTTTTGAAGAATCGCCGGGCGAAGGCTTCATTGACCACGGCTACGGTGCGGGTGGTGGCCGTGTCATCGTCGGTAAAGGGACGGCCCATGACCATTTTCGCGCCGATGGTTTCGAAGAAGCCCGGCATCACGCGCGCCCAGCCGGCGCTCGTATCTTCCTTGGCCGGGGGCTCGGGTCTGCCGGCGATGCGAACGCCGTTGTTCCAGCTATCGCCCGACATCGGCGCATAGAGTACAGGCGCCACCATGCGCACGCCGGGAATCTGCCGCAAGCGATCGTCGATCTCCCGGAACAGCGGTTCCATTTGTTCGGGCTTGTCATTACCCAGCGTGGGGTTGATCGACACGAGATAGCGGCCCTCGGTCGCGAATCCGAAATTCTGGTGTTCCAGGTTGCGCAGACTCTTGCCCAGCAAAGCCGCGGCGGACAAGAGAACAATCGACATCGCGGCCTGCCCAATCACTAACGACTTCTGTGCCCAGGAACCACGCCCACTGACCGCGCGATTCGCTCCGCGCAGCGCCTCGACCGGATCGGCATGCGAGGTCGTCCATGCGGGAGCGACCCCGAACAGAATGCCGGTGAGCACCGAAACCCCGAGCGCGAACAGCAGCACAGGCCATGAGGGAGACGCGCTCACCGGCACATAGTTGTCCGGGCGCCCCGCCTCGAAGGCGAGGTAGAGAATCAGCCTGGTTCCGGCATAGGCCACCGCAATCCCCAGTACGCCCCCGGTCACCGCCAGCAGCACTGACTCGACCAGGGCCTTGCGCACCAGGCGATGGCGGGATGCGCCCAGGGCCATTCGTATCGATGTCTGTGCGCGATCTTTCAGCCCCCGCGCGAGCATCAGGTTGGCGAGGTTGCCGCAGGCCACGAGCAGCACACAGCCCGCAGCCACCAAGAGCAGCGTCAGCCCGTCCTGATACTGGTCGCGCATCGCCGCAACGCCGGCATCGCCCGGCGTCAGGTGCAGCGTGTCTTGATGCCAGAGCTGCTTCTCTCCCGGCTGCATATCGGGCACGTGGGTGGCCAGCCAGTCGTGGAACTCCACTCTGAGTTTGGCTTCGAGCTGGGTCGGACTTACCCCCGGCCGCACACGGCCCAGCAGGTCGAGGAAGTTTCCATCGGGCCGTTTGAGGCGCGCCGTTGGTCCATCGATGATGAGTTCTGAGGTGAGAGGAAGCCAGAAGTCGGGCATGCTGCCGCCGCCGAGCCGCGCGCCATAGAAGCCTGGAGGCCCGACGCCAATCACGGTGAAGGGATGCCCGTTGATCTGATAGCCCGCGCCCACCACGGTGGGATCGCCGCCGTACTTGTCTTTCCAGATGCGATAGCTCATCACCGCCACCAGCGGTGCGCCCTGCCGATCATCGGCATCGGTCATCATGCGCCCGATCCAGGGATTGATGCCGAGGGTGCGGAAGAAATTGCCGGAGACGTACTGTCCGTTGCGGGTATCTGCCGGAGCCTGCGATCCGGCTCTACGCACGCCCAGCGGCGCATTGCCCGCCTGCAGGGCGGCCAGGTCGGTGAACTCCGGGGTGTGGGCGCGAAAATAGTTGTAAGTTTCCCAGGAGAATAAGGAGAAGTTCCCGTCGCTGCCCTGTACATAGCCGCCCCAGTTGCAGCAGCGAATCTTGTCGCCGATGCGCCATAACTCCTCGGGCTTGACTACGGGCAGAGATTTCAGCATGACCTGATGAACCAGGGTGAAGATGGCGGTGGTGGCTCCGATGCCCAGGGCTAGGGTGATGATCGCGGTCAGGGCAAAGCCCGGGGCCTTGCGTAATTGGCGCAGCGCGTCGCGCATATCTGCCAGCATGCGTTCCTCCGAGGGAGGGGTGGTGTTGCGTCTCCGATGAGGGATACGCAAACTCTACGGCGGCGGTTCCGTTGGATCGAGCGCCAGTGGAGCCATAGGAGGAATCGATAGCTATCCCCTCGCTTTTTCTTTGTCTTATTTCATCGTCCGGACTTGGTTGCCTGCTCCCGAGAGTTTGCTCCGTTTTTGATGGTATGATGTAGCCATCATGATGTCACGAACCCAGATCACACTCGAAACCGAAGTGCAGCGGCGCGCGCGCAAGCGGGCGAGCGAACTCGGTGTATCTCTGGCGGAATACATCCGGCGCGTGGTGGCACGTGATCTGGCTCGTCCTGAAACCGCCACCGCGGTTGATCGCATTTTCGACCTCGGCAGCTCCGGCGGGGCGCATATCGCAATGGACAAGGATTCCATGATTGCCGAGGCCTTCCAGGCGAAACGCAGAAAGACGCAACGCCGGTAATTCTCCTCTAACCCTGCCCCATCCATGACCCTGTTCGTTGACACATCGATCTGGTATGCCGCGGCAGATTCGTCCGATCGCAGCAATGCTCGCGCCAAAGCTATCCTCAAGTCCGGGGGGCAATTGGTCACTTCGGATCACATCCTGGTGGAGACCTGGACGTTGCTCCATCACAGAGTTCAACGCAGCGCCGCGGAGCGATTTTGGGATGGCCTGAGAAGTGGGGTGGCGGTCATTGAGGCTGTCGGTTTGGCAGATCTTGAGGTTGCCTGGGAAATCGGGAACACCTGGCGTGACCAGGATTTCTCCATCGTTGATCGCACTAGCTTCGCTGTGATGCGCCGGCTCGGCATGGACAATGTGGCATCACTCGACGAGCACTTCTCCGTGTTCCGCTTCGGTCCCAGGCGCCGCCAATCCTTCAACGTAGTTAGATAGAACATTCTCTTCGTGGACGGCGTCTATTCGACGTTGTTCCCGCGAATGGATGTCTAGCGTGACAAGGGGCGTCCCACCGAGTCGGGGTAAGCCGGCGACCGTCCATGGCATACCGGCCATGTGCGCCAAAAATGTACGCAAGGTGCGCCAATTGCGAAAGGCAGCTTGCGTTTTGGCCGAGTTGCGCTAGCCTGTAACGTGAGCAGCCCGATGACGCCCCGGCCGTGGCGCGTTGTTTCGCCGGAGCCTTTGGGCGCGAGCCGAAAGGAGAACCTCGGTGATGAACCTGACCGTAAATGGCAAGAGCCTGGCGGTAACATCCCCACAAGACACGCCCCTTCTCTACGTATTGCGGGATGAGCTGGGAATCGACAGCCCGCAGTTCGGGTGTGGCCTCGCACAGTGCGGCGCGTGTTCCGTACTGGTCGACGGTAAGGAGGTGCGATCCTGCGTTACTCCCGCTTCCATGGCGGTGGGTAAGGAGGTCACCACGCTGGAAGGCTTGCCCGCGCGCTGGGCAGCCCGGAAGCACCTGCCGCAAAATCAGGCGACGCAAAATCAGGTGAACCCAGCGCTTCATCCCGTGCAGGTCGCCTGGATCGAACAGCAGGTCCCGCTTTGCGGCTTCTGCCAAAGCGGCATGATGATCAAGGCAACCGAGCTCCTGGAGCACAAGCCGAACCCGACGGATGCGGAAATCAGCGAAGCCTTCACCACCGGGGGCGCGTCACCCCGGCTGTGCCGTTGCGGAACGTATATCGCGATCAAAGATGCAGTACGCCATGCCTCGAAGCTCATGGCAGAGGGAGAGGTCTAATGGAACACCTTCGCGAAGCCTATGAGCAGATGACGGATGTGTGCGGTGCGCGGCTCAGCCGCCGCAGTTTCGTTAAGACCGGTGGTGCGCTGGTGGTAGGGTTCGGCGTGTTTCGAGGACGAAGCGCGAGAGCCGCTGCGATGATCAAAGGCGATGCGTTCGACGTATCGCTCCCCGCCTCGTGGATCGAGATTCGGCCGGACAATACGGTCCTGTTTCGCACCGGCAAAAGCGACTTCGGGCAAGGGACGATCTACACCGCCTACCGCCAGATCGTAGCCGATGAGTTGGATATGCCCTTCGAAGCCATCACAACTGTAGTTTCGGCAGATACAGATACCACCCCGGAGGGCGGCGGCACCTTTGGCCTGCTGGGCGAAGGAACTCCCAATATACGAAAGGCCGCCGCGTACACAAAGCAGGCTATTCTCCAGCTCGCCTCCGAAAGGCTCGGTGTACCCAAAGACCAGGTACGGACCGCCGATGGGAAGGCCTCGGGCGGGGGCAAAGAAATCACCTACGGTGAGTTGGTAAAAGGCCAGGACCTGAAATTGACCATCCCGGTAAGCGGCGACCTTACCAGCATTTTCGGCCTTAGCATCACCGGCGACCCGCCGCTCAAATCAGCGAGCGAGCTGAACGTGGTGGGCAAATCGTTCAAGAACAGCATGGTTGCCGAAAAAGTGCGGCACGATGCGTTGTGGGTCACCAACGTCAAGCTGCCGGGCATGTTACATGGGCGGGTGGTGCACCCATCTACGCTGGGGTCACAACTTGTTCAGGCGGGAACGGTCGATGCAACAAAGTTTCCGAACACGCGCGTGGTGGTCAAGGGCAACCTGGTGGGTGTGGTGGCTCCGACAGAGTGGGAAGCGATTCAGGCCTCGTACCAGGTCGCCAAGACAACCAAATGGAGTGATTGGAAAGGGCTGCCGGGTAAAGACAATCTCTTCGCCAGCTTGAGGAATGAATCGGACTGGAAGGCTGCGCCGGTGCAGAAGAGCCGCAAGTCCAAGGGTGATGTCACCGCCGGCGCACAGGGAGCGAAGAACAAACTGACGGCCACTTATCAGCTGCCGTACTGGAAGCATGCTCCGATTGGTCCCACCATGGCCGTGGCCGATTACCGCCCAGACGGCTCGGTGATAGTCCATACGCACACCCAGAACGCCCAAGCGTTGCGTGGCCAGCTGGCCATGATGCTGGGAACGAGCGTTGACAAAGTGACCGTAAAGACCTATCCCGGCGCTGGGCACTACGGCCGCTCGAATGGCGGCAACGCGGGCGCTGAAGACGAGGCGGTGTTGCTGTCGAAGGAAGTGGGCAAGCCGGTTCGCGTGCAGTGGATGCGCGATGACGATATGAAGTGGTCGACGCAGTCGGCGGCCGCTTACGCCGATGTGAACATCAGCCTGGATGAACACGGCCGCATTGCAGCCTACGAGATCGATCACTACCAACCTGCGATGCAGGACGATCGCCTGATCGGAGCCGTCCTTGCGGGCCTGCCCACGATGCCCGCACCGTCTGAGAAGGGCGGCCCGATCAACAACATTGCCAACGGCAGTTCTGATATGTGGCTCTACGATGCTGTTCCCAATCTCGACGAACGCTGCCACGGGACGTACCAGGTTGGCCAGCAAAAGTCTCCACTGGCGGTGGGCCTGCGCGATCACAGCATGCGTACCCCCGGCCAGTTCCAGCAGAACTTTCCCCGGGAAATGGCGATGAATGAAGCCGCGGCGATGGCCGGGGCTGATCCGCTGCAGTTCCGCATCGATCATGCAAAAGACGAACGTCTGTTGAACGTGCTGCGGCATTTGCAGACAGAGGCAGGGTGGGAAGCACGGAAGACACCAAGCCCGAAAGCTGCTGCGAGCGGTCAGGCAACCGTGCGTGGACAGGGTATGTCGGCCATGTTCCGCTCAGGGACTTATTGGGCCTGTGCCTGCGAAGTGTCCGTCACCCCGGCGACTGGTGTCGTGAAGGTGGAAAAGTACACGGTTGTGGTCGAGCCCGGTATCGTCGTCAACCCGGAACAACTGAAGCGCCAGGTGGAAGGCGGCGCGGTCATGGGCATCAGTATTGCCCTGCACGAAGAAGTGAACTTCAATCAGAGTGCGATTACCACTGCCAACTGGTCTTCTTATCCCATCGCCACCATGGCTGACGTTCCGGACATCAAGATCGTCATGTTGCACCGGCCTGAGGTAGGGCAATACGGCCAGGGCTCCGAAGCAGCGAACGCGCTTGCCGCTTCCGCGATTGCGTCCGCCGTATTCGATGCAACGGGAAAGCCGATGCGTAAAATGCCGCTGCGACCGGCCAACGTGATGGAGATGCTGACCAAGGTCTAACGCGGATGAACCGAAGAGAAGTGTTGGGTGCATTGAGTGGTCTCGCGGCGGCAGGGCTCAGCGGCAAAGTATCTTCTGCCGCGGTCACGAACGAACAGGGCAACGCAGGGTGGCCCTTCCGCGGGCCCATCGCGTTAAATCAGTGGACACACATCGTGGCGGATGGTTTCCCATCCCCTGTCCCTGGTTATGTATTCGAAGGCGCTGTGCTTGAAAGCGGAGTCCCCCTCGGCGCCCTGGGAACCGGTTATATGACCCTCGACGGCACCGGAAAGCTTGGCTACAGCTCGATCTTCAATGACCTGGCGCCTCCGGAAAAGATCTTCGCCGACTGGCTGATGGTGGGAGCAGGAACCAGGAACATTCCACTCTCCACGGCCAATATCACTTATTGGGGACACTACCCGGTGGCGGATCTGTGCGCCCAGCTGCCTGAGCTCCCGCTGGAGATTGGCATCAGAGCCTTTACCCCATTCATCGTCGGCGACGCGGCCGCGTCCAATACACCTGTCGCCCTGTTCGATCTGGAACTTCGTAACCTATCCGACCAGCCCTTGAAGCTCAACCTTCATTTGAAGTTTCCCGTGAAGGATCCTGCCCACGGAGTAAAGGGCGCTGAGCTGGCCGTCCGCGGAGAAGGTGTGGTGGAGAAGGCGCCGGCCGAGGGCCTCTATTCGCTGCCCGTCGAACTTTCCTCAAGTGAATCGCGGCGAGTACAGTTTGCCGTCGCATGGTATGCGCCGGCCTGGCGAGATAGTGGAAACGAGCCTCACATCAATCGCTATGCACAGCGCTTTCACAGCGCAGCGGACGTCGCAGACTTTGGCCTGCGTAACCGGGAAGCGCTGCTCCGCCGCGTGCTCGCATGGCAAAACGAGATCTATTGCTCTGATCTGCCGGAGTGGCTGCGGGATGCCCTGGTGCAGGCCTTCTACAGCCTGGCCAAGAACTCGGTCTGGATCGCCCACACCCGCAAAGATGATTGGTGGGGCGAGGATGGCTGGTTCACGCACAGCGAAAGCCACACCGGCTGCCCCATTGTCGAGACCATGGTCTGCCGAATGCATGGTCACTTTGGCCTGCTCTTCTTCTTTCCTGAACTGGAAGCGACGACGCTCGATGCCTTCCGGCATTTCCAGATCAGCACCGGCGAAATTCCCTTTGCCTTCGGCGCGCCCACCAGCATGCGCGATCCGCGTTATAGCTGCCAGCATCCACTGAACTCAGGCCAATATGCGCAGATGGTTTATCAGCTCTATTTGCGTACGGGAGATCGGAGTGTGTTGACCAGGTTTTACGAGTCCAGCAAGCAAGCCATACGCTACCAATATCTGCTCGACGATGACGACTGCGGCCTGGTGCATGACCAATCCCACGCTCTACCGGGTGAGCCCTGGCCGGCCAACCAGTTCTACGACATATGGCCATGGCAAGGCACTTCGAGTTACGTTGCTGGAACCTGGCTCGCCACACTCTCTGCCGGAGCGGCTCTGGCCAACGCCGCCGGAGATAGCAGCTTTGCCACCGAATGCGCCAGCCGTCTCCGCAAGGCCCAGGGCGCTTTCGAACGAAACCTCTGGAACGGCAATTACTACCGCCTGTGGAACGACAAACAAGCAGGCGAATTGAGCGAAGTCTGCCTGGCCAACCAGTTAATGGCCGTATGGTGTACACGGATAGCTGCCTTGCCGGACCCGCTTCCAACAGCACATGTCCGCTCAGGTCTCGCAACCATCGAGCGGCTGAATATGCAAGCCACTTCGTACGGATTGATCAACGGTGTCGCCCCCGATGGCAAGCCTTTCTATTCCGGGCTCGGCGGTGACGGCGACCACGCCAAAAACATCTTCGTTGGCGAAAACCTGTGCGCAGCCATGACATTTATCTACTACGGCCAGCGCGACACCGGACTCGAAATCGCGCGGCGTCTGTACGATGCGGTCGCCATTAAAAACCGCTCCCCCTGGAACCAACGCTGCCTGCTGAGTGGAGAGACAGGCATGCCGCAATGGGGCACAGATTACTACTCAAACTTTGTGATCTGGGCATTGCCCATGGCCCTCGCAGGAGAGTCGGTTGAACAGTTTGCCAAAACCGGCCTGGTCAAGAAAATGACCAGCTCCGCAAAAGAACACGCTTAAACAGGTTTGCCACCTTTGACTTTGCCTTATAGGTCTCGAAAAGCGTACCCAGCGGCTAAACAGGCTGCGGAAAAACTCGCCGTTGGGTAGGAAAGCCGTACCTCAGGGGCTAAAGCCCAGCGTATTTTCAATCACTTACGGCACGACTAAAGTCGTGCCCTGATACAAAACATGAGTTTTTCCGCAGCCTCTAAAGCCGTCAAGCGCGCAAACCCTTTACGGCACGGCTGAAGCCGTGCCCTTCGTTCGACAGTGTCTTCCCCCAGCGAAAGCTTCATGTGCAGTCCAATTGGCCCGCTAAAAAAACTAAGTTGGACAGATCTGACTTTCAGGCACTTCGGAATCCGCCCGAAAAAGGGCCCCGGGGACGCAGGTAGGTCCCGGGGCTTAATTAGGAGTGTGTTTGCTGACTGTACGCAATTGGGCGACTGGAAGTTCCGGGAAAAAAATGACGGCAAAATTTGTGGATTGCAAAGGGCAATTCACGATCTTTTCTCGATAAGCAGGGAAAATTAGGCGGGAGTTTCGTGAATAAACGAAGAGGCATGCCGAGCCCGATCGACACCTTACTCTTCCCGCCCCCTGCTCCAAAGCTATCGTTTCCGTGGAAGTGACAGATCGAGATCGGTACCCATGAGTTGCTTGGTCAGCAGGATGATCTGGCCCTGGTGTAGTTGCAGATGGCTGACGATGCGGTAGATCGCTTCGAGAATGGTCATCGGCCCCCAGTTCCCTGTTGGCTGCGGGTTGATCATTTCGAGCAAACGGGCAGGCGGAAGGGACCCAATCACCTTTCGGCATTCCGCGAGCGTGGCGGCAAAGCGCCGGCGAACCTCATCGCATTGTTGCGATGGCGAGAGCGTGAATTCGGAATCCCGGACGCGCACGTCCGGTTGGCCATCGATCCCGTGCAGGAACCACTGCCGCAGATTCCCTTCCAGATGAAGTAATAGATTGGCGATGGAGTTTTCGTGATCCCCGCCGCGATGCCACATCTGTTCATTGGAAAGCCTGGCCAGACATTTTTGGATGTCATCCTCGGAGAGCTGCATCCGCTTTACCGAAGCGACAAGAAATACTTCACCAATTTGGTCAGTCATCAGGCCCACATCATAGACGCCGCCGGGCAAGTTGTTCAAGCGCCACGGCAAGCGGTTGCACGCCAGTGTCGAGAACATTTCCAGGAACTACTGATTTCCTGTGGACCTCGGTGGCGTTGGGTGATCTCAGGCGCCTTTTCTTAAGAGAAAAGCGCACACTCGGCTTTGTCGGGTTCGCTTCGGGTCCTAATGAACAAACGAAGAGTGTGGTGCCGCACCTCCGGCGCTCGACTGCCTGGCTTGTGGACCCAGCCCTTCCGGGCTGGGCTATTTTTGGTGCCGGCCCTCTGGGCCTGGATGGCCAACACCGCTTTCCCATGTTTATTCCATCCTTAACTTGCACCAGGCAAGTCAGCTGCTCTCACGGCAGGCCCCACGCAAGCCCCACGGCAGGCCGGGGCAGGCAGGCCGGGGCCGGCGGGATGACAAAGGGGAGAGTGAAGCTTCCATGGAGCGCGGTTGCCGGACAGGGCGTTTTTCATCAGCTTGGGTGGGCCGCAGGCCAATGAGCACTCATGCACAAATGCGGCGGCCCTATTCCAATACCCGGTCAATCGCCTTTACCAGAGAATCAAAGTCGTAGGGGCCATCATGCCGTTGGCCATTGAGAAAGAAGGTGGGTGTTCCGTTGACCCCGCTGCGCACTCCGCCGCTGAAGTCTGAACGTACTCGAGCCTCAAACGCCTTCGATTCCAGGGCCGCTCTCAGATCTTCTGGATCAAGGTCCAGTTTCTGCGCGAGCTCAAACGGCAGCGCGTCGTCCAGTCGGTCCTGGTTCTCGTACAGCAGGTCATGCATTTCCCAGAATTTGTCGCGTGCACCGGCAAATTCTGCCGTCTCCGCAGCCGTCTCCGCGTAAAAATGCATCTGGCTCAGGGGAAAGTTGCGGAAGACAAACAATAAGCGTTTGCCGAAGTGCTTTTGCACCCGTTTGACGATTGGATAGGCGTGCCTGCAGGACGGGCACTGATAGTCCCCATATTCTACGAGCGTGCAGGGCGCATCCGGATTTCCTTGCTGATGATCCTGGGCACTCACAGCAATGGAAAGTTTAGTCATCATTTCTCCAATTCTTCGAGTGCCTGCAAAATTCCGTCGGCGCCAGGATTGACGAGAATTGGAGACAGATGGCTCCAGGCGATCACCCCGTCCTTATTAATGACGAAGAGTGCTCGCTCGCTGAAACCTGCCTCCTGATGGTAGGCGCCGTATGCCCGGGACACCGCACCCTTCGGTTCGAAGTCAGCTGCCAGCGGGAAACGGAGATGATGATCCTTAGCATACGCGGCGTGGCACCAGGCGCCGTCGACAGAAATGCCGACCAGCTCCGCTCCGAACTTCTTAAACTCGGGCAGAACCTCGTTATAAAGAGCCATCTGATCGCCGCAAACCGGGCTCCAGTCCGCGGGATAAAAGGCCAGGATGACAGGCTTTCCTCGCAGCTCATGGAGTGAGAGCTTCTTGTCGGGGGCTACGGGCAGGCTAAAATCCGGCGCCACAGTGCCGGGAGTCAGAATTCCGGTCATGCATGAGTCCTCGCCTATGAGATGCATTGGAGGCGATTTAGCCTCGATGTTTCTGGAAAGCACGCGATAATTTTATTAAGGAAAAAACCGAGCCATGACAACACAGACAGAAAAAGGGCAGGCCTTTCGAGCGCTCCACCAGCGGAAGAACGCATTCATTATTCCTAACCCCTGGGACAGCGGGTCCGCACGGATGCTGACGCATCTCGGCTTCGAGGCATTGGCCACCACCAGTGGGGGCTTTGCTTTCTCCATGGGCAAGCAAGACTATACGGTTGGCCGTGAGATGGTGATCGGGCATGTTTCCGCGCTGGCGGCGGCCACCGATCTGCCCATCAGCGCGGATCTGGAGAACGGTTTTGGAGATGCGCCGGAGGCCGCCGCGGAAACGATCCGGCAGGCGGCAGCCGCGGGAGCTGTCGGAGGATCGATTGAGGATGCAAGCGGACGCGGTGGAGATCCTATCTATGAACAGTCCCTGGCGGCGGAACGAATCCACGCGGCCGCAGAGATGGCGCGAGGCCTGGATTTTAATTTCACGCTCACTGCCCGTGCGGAGAATTACCTGCACGGCCGTGGTGATCTGAAAGACACGATCCGGCGGCTACAGGCCTATCAGGAAGCGGGCGCAGATGTTCTGTATGCGCCGGGTCTTACCAGCAAGGAGGATATTCGCGCTTTGGTGAATGCAGTCGATCGTCCAGTCAATGTACTGGTAGGTATACCGGGGGTTCCGATGAACCTGGCGGAGCTCTCCGCGATCGGCGTCCGGCGCATCAGCCTGGGCAGCGGTCTCGCCCGGGCCGCCTTCGGCTCGTTGCTGCGCGCTACGCAGGAAATGCGCGAACGCGGAACTTTTGCTTTTGCCGAAGAAGCCCCGAGCAGCCGTGATATCGGCGCCATGCTCTGAGTTTCGCCGGGAGCGAACGTTCCGTGGGAAAGTCTCGTCATAAATGAAGCTTTCTTTGCTCCGAGATACTCTCATGGAGCAGTGGTATGCCCTCGATGAAACGATTTCAGCAACATCACATGATGCTCTCCCACGGATTGCACACAGAGGACTGATTATGAAGCCGGAAGAAGCGTTGGTCACATCGACACTAAATTCATGGAAAAACTGGATCGAGCGCGCTGACAAGTCGTTCTCCTTGCTCACCGAGGGCCAAATGCAAAAAGAAGTAGCGCCGGGGAAAAATCGCTTGATCTACCTCGTGGGGCACCTGACCGCTGTCCACGATCGTATGCTGCCGTTGCTGGAGCTCGGTCCGCGCCTCCATCCGGAATTGGATGCACCCTTTATCTCCAACCCCGATCGAGCAACCGCCGAGCTGCCCGCAGCCGAAGAGGTCAAGAAGTCATGGCAGGAGGTCAACAGCAAATTGCTTACAGGATTTGAAAAACTCTCACCAACCGAGTGGCTGCAAAAACACACCTCGGTTTCCGAGGAAGACTTTGCCAAAGATCCGTCGCGCAATCGCTTTGCTATCCTGCAAAGCCGCACCAGTCACCTGGCGTTTCATTTGGGGCAGGTTGCATTGATGCCGAAATAATTGCGGGCTAAGCATGGGCTAAGCAGCGGGCCGCAGTTTCAACTTCTTCAGTAGCTCCTGGAAGCGCACATCACTACGGCATCCATCAAATATTGGATCGATGCCCAACAAACCCATTTCCCGATCCCCGTTTCGCTTTGCCCGGTCGAGCCAACGCATGGCATTATCCGGCTCGCCGAGTGCGCAGTAGACAACGGCGAGATCGACGCCAGAAACATAGCTGTGAGCCGAGGTGTTCTCCAGCTGCTTTGCTATTTCTCGCGCCTGCTCCGACGCACCGGCCAACGCAAGGGCGTTGCCCTGCAGGGCTTCGATGTAGATAGAGGCGCCTCCAAACAAATTCGATCCATTTTTGTAGGCGGCCAGGGCATGCTCGTAGTGTCCCTGTTGTTCGAGAATCTCGCCCTCCGCCAGGTAAGCTTCGGCAAATTCAGGATTGCGGGCGAGGACTGCTTGAATCCGCGCCATGGCTTCGCCGGAATTTCGCGCCCAATAAGCAGTCTCCGCAGCATCGGTACCGATCATTGGCGACAGCGGATCCAGGGCGCGGGCGCGCTGGATCTCGATTTCCGCCTCCCTGGTTCTTCCGAGCCTGGAAAGATGCAAACTGTACCAGTGGTGCGCAGTGGGGTAGGAAGGGTCTAAATCGAGGGCACGCCGGTACTCAACCTCGGCTGCCGGCCAATCTCTGTCCCGCTCGATCTTGACCGCACCCAGAACCGTATGAGCTTCAGCCTCGACCTCAGCCTCCCCTCCTGCGAACCGTAGCGCGGCTTCCGCGGCCGCCTGCGCCTTTGCCAGGGAGCTGGAGGGGTCGGGACCATAGTCGGTGAGCAATATGTAGGCGTTTCCCAGAGCCGCATAAGCCTCTGCGTACGCAGGATCGGCATTAATTGCGGACTGGTAGTAGACGATCGACTTTTCCACGCTGTCGAGGGTTCGCTTGTTCAACAGAAAGCGACCCCGCAGGTAGGCGTCTCTGGCTTCTATACTTACCGGACGCATCTCGGAACTGGAAACTCCGCTCCCCAGCGCCAGGGCAACGTCGTGCACAATGTCGTTGGTTACCGACTCCTGGATATCGAGCAGGTCATTCCCGCTCTCCTCATAGACTTGTGCCCAAAGGTGGCGATCGTTGCGGGCGTCGATCAAGTCTGCTGTTATGCGGACCTGCTTGCCGGTGTGCAGGAATGACCCCTCGAGAACAGCATCTACATCCAGAGTCTGAGCGATCTCCCGCATCGGTACTTGCAGCCCCTTGTAGTGCATGACGGAGCTGCGGGAAATGACGCGGAGAGGAGTGCTGCTGGCCAAATCGGTGATGAGCTGGTCAGTCATTCCATCCACGATGTAGTCCTGATCGGAATTCTGCGCCAGGTTGACGAAGGGCAAAACCGCAATGGAACGGAATCCGCCCATCACGTTCTCCGGCCGATGAGCCGGGCGCCAACGATGGATCAGATACGAGATCGCCAGCAAAACTCCAAGAATTGACAACGCGGCGAAAACGATCAGCCGATAACGCCGGACCGCGGGTTCAGGCCTCATCTTCGGCTGTCCGGTGTTGTCTGCGGGCATCGGCGTCGCAGGCAGGACCACCGGCAGGGGTGGAGTTCCATTCGGTAGAAGCAGCCCATCCTCCGGACTGTTGGAAGTGGGAAGCTGCCCTTGGCCGCTCGGAACGCCCGGCAACGGCAGCGCCGGATTTTCTACCACCGAATCGGCGGCAATCTCCGCTATGAAGCGATATCCCTGCCCGACAACGGTCTGTATGAACCGCGGGTCCCGCGGATCGTCACGAAGAATGTAGCGGAGCTTGTTAACCGCGGTATTAACACTATGGTCAGTATCCTGGTAGGCGTGCTCACCCCAAAGGCGGCGGTTGATGGCATCCCTGCGGACCAGTTTGCCGTTGTTCTGGAGCAGCAGGATGAGCAGCTCCATGGGTATTCTCTCGAGCTTGACCGTCTGGCCAGACCGGCGTAGTTCATAGCGCTCGATGTCTAAGTCATATTCTTCAAAGCGGAATGGTTCGGGCACAGACTAGACTCACTTGCTCACAGAAGTTCTACCGGCGGCCCTCTGACGGGATTGGATTTTATTCGGACTGAGGATCAGTGACGCCAAGTCTACCTTTTGAAAGGGTGCCCGGCAATAAGATATTGCTGCATATTGAAGAAACAAGATGTCTTAGGGGTTTAGATGAACTTTAGATGAGTTTTACACGCCGTCTATTGACTCCATCCTCGTCAGTCATGATCATTCGCCTCGACCACCGCGAGACAAATTCCCTCACTGCGGCGCTCATCTGTCGGGCCCCGATTTTTTTCGTGATTTCTTTGGTTGCGCCGAGTGCCGCCAGCCAGTGTGTTCTCTCGCCCTGTGGTCTAAGGGTCCGCCCCCTTGATTGGCGGAAGGAGCAAGTGCTTTATGGAAAGACAAAAGCTTATTCGCGGACTCGGGCCCGGTTCCCGGGTGTCCGTTGGCGCCTGTTTACTAGTAAGTGCTGTATTGGCTTCTGCCGCTTTTGCGCAGGGCCCGCTGGCAGCAAAGATCAACGTGACACCCTTGGCCAGTTACACCGGCACGACCCCGCTGGCTAAACCGGACAAGATCCTGGTATATGACTTTGCCATCAACCCGGATGACGTCCAGGTCGACAAAGTACAGTCCATGCGTCCCCGGCACCTGATCGCCGGAGACGAGAGCCCAGACGCCATCGCCGCCAGCGCAAGCAAGCATTACTCACAGGAACTGATCAAGCAGCTTGGTAAGACCGGCATTCCTGTGGAGCACATGGCAAAAGACGCACCAGCTCCTGCTAACGCCCTGGTGATCCAAGGATCGTTTACCTCGTTAAAGCAAGGCAACAAGACCGAGCGCGACACCATGGGGATGGGTGCCGGGGGCGCGGACGTGCAAACCAAGGTCGACGTGCACCTCAAGACGCCGTCTGACTCGGTTTTGTTCTCGCAGTTTCAGACCGATACCCAAACCGCCAAGAATGCCGGCTCTGCGATTCCCGTGGCAGCTGGTGTGAATCCAGCGGCGGCTGTCGCCAAATCAACCGTCGGAGACCGGCGGAAGAATGCCGACGCCTACGCCTCGAAGACGGCGGATGCCGCCGCGAAAGAGATCATCAAGTCCATGGCTGCGCAGGGTTGGGTCAAGACCAACGACAAGGGCGAGTTGGTGGCCGCTGCGAAGTAAGGGTTCCCTCGGACATCTTGTGGCATGGCGGCAAACTGCCGCCAAGGAGAAAGCTTTATGAAAAGGATGGTGTGTGTGGTAGCGCTGTTCCTCTCGGGGGGCCTGACCGCTGCGGCACAAACGAATTCGCCGCCGATCAAGGGTATGGCTAGCACGGTTGGTCTCTACGTTTATCCGAAAAACTCGCAGAGCGCCACCCAGCAACTGACCGACGAGTCACAGTGCTATAGCAACGCCAAGACCCAAACCGGATACGACCCAAACGCGACCACGACAGCCGCCGCTCCCAAGAAGCAGGATCAGAAGAGCGGCGACGACCACGATATGGCGAAGGGCGCGGCTCGCGGAGCTATTATCTCCGGCGCTACGGGGGGCGACGCGGAAGCGGGGGCACGCAGAGGGGCGATCCTGGGTGGAATCAAGGAAAAGCACAAGCAGAAGCAAGAAACCGAGCAGACTGAAAAACAGGCGGACACAGCCAAAACGACCACCCAGCAGTCCCTCGACAACTTTAAACGCTCCATGTCGGCCTGCCTGGACTCTCGCGGCTATTCGGTCAAATAACAACGGTGGCGGCGGTGTGCAGCCGTCGGCAACGCAATTTCTTTTAGGAAGCAGGAAATATGAGACGAAACTTGTGTGTTCTTTCCCTCTCCCTCGTTCTTGCGGCGCAGTTGCCCATGGCTTTTGCAGGCCCGCAGGACAATGCTTCGAATCCCGCCCAAGACAAATTCAAGCAGGATATTAAAGCGGCCGTATTGAATGGCAGCATCACGATTTCCCAGCTGAAGGAATTGCAGACGAACGCTGAAATTCTGAAGAACTACAAGTCGGAGCAGAAGCCCGGCGCCCCTGTCGACTTTCTAACCCCCTGGCAAGCCGTGTCGAAAATGAAGGCCATCATGGCCACCGTAAAGCAGCCGGATCGTGACACGCTGGAACAGGATCTCCAGGTGATGATGGCCAACAAACAGCCGGCGACGCCTGTCTCTGAGGAAGCTCCGAACCCTGGCAAGAAACTGGGCAAGGACACGTTCACCGCAATCATGCACGGCAAGCCCACGGAAGCCCAGGTGAAGACTTTGCAGGACAGTCTCAACTCACTACAGACCATCAAGACCAGCGGCGAGGGGAAGCTGCAGCAATTCATGACGCTCAAGAAGGCGAAGTCGGATATCGAGCAAACCATGGATGCGGGGGAGTTTCGGCCACAAGACCGGGAAGCGGTACTGAATGACCTCAACAGCCTGGGACCGCAAGGAGGCGGCGAGGGCGGAGGCCTACGAAGAGGGCGCTCCTAACCTTTTTCACTGCTATGGTGCCCCGTGCTTGAACCGTTATTTCGGGATAGCATAGGTCCACAGCACAAACAGTTTCTACGCTCGCCGGAACAGTCGCTGAAGCTGGATTAGACACGTGGGCCGAACCAAGCGCCCGGAGCCAGAAAATATCCGGCCCTGTGCTCGAGGATGATTGTGATTCGACAATGAAGCACGCGAGGTACACAAAGCCACTCGGCTGGACGATTGCCGCGACTGCCTTAATGACCGGGATGTTATTGCTGGGACAAGAACCCTCCAGCGATACCCCGGTTCTCTCGTTGTCTCAGGCAGTCCAGGTTGCCCTCGACCATAATCGTCCGGTGATCATTGCCAAGCTCGACATAGACAAATCCAAGTGGACGTTGGCCCAAACCAAGACCAAGCGTTTCCCGGCGATAACCACTTACCTATTTGCTTCGGGAGATATTACTTCGCCGATGTTCACTTTCCCGGCGGGAAGCTTTGGTCAAATGAAACCGCAAAGCTTCAAGCTCTCAAATGGAATTACCGGGTATGCCTCGGTGCAAGCGGCGCAGCCACTCTCCCAGCTTTACCAGATCCATCTGGCTATCCGGGAGCAGGAGTTGTCGGTTGATTACTCCGGTGAACAATACAAAGGAAAAAGACAGTCGTTGGCGGCGAATGTAAAGCAGGCCTACTATTCTGCGCTGCAGACGGAAAGCGCGCTCGAGGCTGCGGAGGCGATGGTCAAAGCGTATGAGGAGACGGACAGGGTCACGCAGCAATACCTCACTCAGGAATCTGTGCTCAAGTCTGACAGTCTTGAGGTGAAAGCCAAGCTAGCCCAGGCCCGGTATCAGATTGTCCAGTTGCGCGATACCCTCGACACCCAAAAGGAACAGGTGAACGAGCTTCTGGGGCGGGATATTGACACTCCCTTTCGCACCGAGCCAGTACCTCCCATTACGCCGGCAGAAATGGACCTGAAAGTCGCCCGGCAAACGGCTCTGCAGCAGCGGCCTGAGGTCAAAGAAGCAGAGATCGATACCCGGCGCGCCGATTATGACCGGAAACTTTCGCGGGCGAAATACATTCCCGATGTCGGCGCAGCCATCCATTACTTAGATCCGATTAACACCGAGATACTGCCGCAGAATATCCTCTCGGCGGGGATGGAACTAAAATGGGATCCCTTTGATTGGGGAGGACGCCGGGACGAGGTGAGACAGAAGGATGTGAGCGTGCAGCAAAGCCACTACCAACTGCAGGAGACGCAGGCGCAGATTACACTGGACGTGGACAATAACTTCCGTAAGTTAGAAGAGAGCCGGAGCATGCTGGCTGTGGCGCAGGCCGGCAAGGACGCGGCCGATGAGAAGCTGCGCGAAGTGAGCGACGCGTTCAAGCATTCCTCTGTATTGCTGCGTGACGTATTGCAACAGCAAGCCTCTGTCGCGAATGCGGACCACGACTATGAACAGAGCCTGCTTGCCTTCTGGAATGCGAAAGCCTTATTTGAGAAAGCTCTTGGGGAAGAGTGAGTCTATGAATCCCACCGTGATTAAATTTTGTATCGCAGCGGCAGTAAGTCCTCTTGTACTGGGCGCAACCGCGTGCAAGCAGGAAAATGCTGCCGAAACCTTACCCGTTCCGGTGCACACAGCCATGGTGCAGACGATCGCTGTGGGGAACGGAGCCAAATACTCCGCCAGCATTGTTCCGTACGCCCAGGTCGACCTCGCTTTCCAGTCCGGCGGCTATGTCGACCGCATTCGCCAGGTGAAGAACCCGAGTGGAGGCATGCGCAACATTGACCAGGGCGACTATGTGCAAAAAGGAACCGTGCTGGCGGTGGTGCGGCAACAGGATTACCTGGACAAGGTGCAACAAGCCAAGGCGCAGCTGGCACGCTCGCAGGCGGAGTATGACAAAGCCAAGCTCACCTTCGACCGCACCTCCGCCTTATATGCTTCGCAGAGCGCCACCAAGCCCGACTACGATTCCGCGCAGGCACAGTTGGCCAGCACGACGGCTTCTGTTTCCGGCTCACAGGCGCAGGTAAGCGAAGCCAACGTCGCGCTCGCTTACTGCGAATTGCGAGCTCCCTTCAGCGGCTGGGTGGTAAAGCGAAACATCGATCTCGGCACGCTGGTGGGGCCTGCCACCAACGGCTTTACGCTGGCCGACACGGAATCGGTGAAAGCGGTGTTCGGTGTGCCCGATACGTCGATGAACCGGGTGCGGCTTGGCCAGCATCTTGCGATCTCAACGGACGCGCTCCCCCAGCAGTTTGGCGGGCGCGTGAGCGCCATCTCCCCTTCTGCTGATCCCAAGAGCCGGGTCTTCTCTGTGGAAGTTACGATCGCCAACGCGAAGGGCCAATTGAAATCGGGAATGATCGCATCGCTGACCTTGAACGGCCAGCAACTGCCGGAGTCGGTTCTGGCCGTTCCCCTGGCCGCGGTCATACGGGACCCTTCGCGGGCCGACAACTTCGCGGTGATGGTCACCGAAGGCACGGGAGACCCGCAGACCGCGCGATTGCGCGCGATCGAACTGGGGAATACCTACGGAAACATGATTGCCGCGAAGGGGGGCCTCGCTTTTGGCGAACGAGTGATTACTACGGGCGTCAGCCTGATCAAGAGCGGTGATAAGGTTCGCGTCATTCCCTGAATGCAACACGGTCATGAGCCGACACGATGAGTCATAAATCAGAAGCCGAGTACATTGAACGCACCCATAACACGGCGCGCTTCTTCACCGAACACCGTCAGGTTGCGCTGGTTCTGCTGATTGCTGTCTGCATTTGGGGTTGGTATGGCTACATGCACATGCCCAAACGCAAGGACCCGAGTATTCCGGTACGGGTGGCCGTTGCTTCGACGGCTTGGCCCGGAGCTACGGCGCAAGAGGTGGAGCAGCTGGTAACCCGGCAAGTGGAACAGGTGATGGCGACCAACGCGTTCATCAAACCTCCCCTGGCATCCGATTTTGGCATTCGCTCCATCAGCTTTCCCGGGCTGTCACTGGTCTACGTTCAACTGGATGACCAGGTGAACGATCCCAAGAAGCAATTCTCCGATATCAATCTCAAGCTGAACGCGGTCAACAGCAGACTGCCCCAGGGAGCAGGCCCGGTCCAGTTCAACAGCGACTTTGGCGACACTGCCGCCCTGATGTTGACCGTTGCCAGCCCGCGAGCGAGCGATGTCGACATCGCTTTGCGCGCACGGTCGATCCGGAGCGCCATAGAAGCCACGCGCGCATCCGAGGGCGCGCGAGCGCCGCAACCCCGGGTCAGCATCGTGTACGCATTTCCACTCTCCGTCTCCCCTACCCTGGTGCGCGACGCGTTTGTTGCCGTAATGCAGGCGGGAGGACAGAACAAATACATCTCGGACCCGCATTTCTTTTCCGGCAGCGGTTTTATCGGGGCCGATGTCAGCTCGCGATTGAGCGATGACGAGTTGCGGGCACTGGGCGATCGCCTGGTGATGGAGAAGCTGCATCAGTCTGAGATTCACCCCGACAGTTGGCCGGCCGCGTTCATCCGTAATCCGGCAGATACGGAAGCGCGCCTGGCGGCGGTTGCCGGAGACAAATATTCATACCGGGAACTGGACGACTTCACCGACCTGATAGGCAGGACTTTGCAGGGCGCGCCGGAAGTGGCCAAGATTGAACGCAAAGGGGTGTTGCCGGAGCAGATCTTCCTCGACTACTCGCAACAGCGGCTGGCCGAATACGGCATGACACCGTCAAATCTGAAAGATATTTTGGGAGCGCGCAACATCACGCTCCCCGGCGGCCAACTTGAAGTGGGGCCACAGAACATTCTGATTGACCCCTCAGGCAAGTTCACCGATCCACAACAGATTGGCGACGTGATCATAGGCTCCTCGTCGTCTGCCGCCCAAAGCCCGGTGTACCTGCGCGACCTGGTAGATATTTCCCGTGGATACCAGAGCCCGGCAAAGTACCTGAATTACCTGACCTGGGCGGACAAGGAAGGACACTGGCGGCGCAGCCGCGCAGTCACGGTTGCAGTGCAGATGAAAGACGGCGAGCAAATCGACGCGTTCGGCCGCAGTGTCGACATCAAGCTCGCGGCGGTTAAGCAGTATCTGCCGGATGATCTGGTCATCGCCCGCACCTCGGACCAGCCGTTGCAGGTAGAAGAGAATCTCAGCCTGTTCATGGACGCGCTCTATGAGGCGATCGCCCTGGTCGTGCTGGTATCGTGGCTCGGCTTCTGGGAGTGGCGGTCCGCCCTGCTGATGGCGATCTCCATTCCGGTTACGCTGGCGATGACGTTCGGCACCTTGTACCTGATCGGTATTGATATTCAGCAGGTATCCGTCGCCACTTTGATCATTGCTCTCGGGTTATTGGTGGATGACCCGGTGATTGCCGGCGACTCGATCAAGCGGGCGCTGGCTGAGGGCCACCCCAACATTATTGCCGCGTGGCTGGGCCCTACGAAGCTGGCCACCGCCATTGTGTATGCCACCATCACCAACATTGTGGCATATGTGCCTTTTCTCTTGGTGACGGGGAGCACGGGAGAGTTTCTGTTCAGCCTGCCGATTGTGATGACGGTGGCGCTGGTGGCGTCGCGGCTGGTTTCGATGACCTTTCTGCCTCTGCTTGGCTATTATCTTCTGCGTCCGGAAAAGAAAGCGGAGAAGACGTTGGAGGAGCAGCGCAACAGTGGCTTTTTTGGCCTCTACGCGCGCACGGCAAAATATTCGATTGAACACCGTTGGAAGTTCTTCGTAGGTTCGTTGGTCTTTCTTGCGTTGGGAGTGTTTATTTTCTCGCGGTTGAACTCGGCTTTCTTTCCGGAAGACGTTCAATATTGGTCATATATCGATGTCTGGCTGCCGAACGATGCGACCCTGGAGGCGACCAACGAGACGGCGCGGCAAGTGGAACAGATCGTCCGCGAACAGGCGGAGAAATATTCGAGGGAACACCCGCAAGGCGATCATCAAGGCGACGTACTGCGCTACGTCACCAGCTTTGTGGGCGGAGGCGGACCGCGGTTCTGGTTTTCCGCCTCGCCGCAGCTGCAGCAACTCAACTACGCGCAGGTATTGATCGAGGTCAAGGATAAGGAGGTCACCCCGCAATTCATTAAGCAACTGCAGCCGGTGCTGACCGCTTCGATCCCCGGGGCGCGTATGGATGCACGGCAATTGCTGACCAACCCGATCGACTATCCGATCGAGATCCGCATCTCGAGCACGGCTGACGTAAACGCGAAAGACGAGGCCGCGGATATACGGGGTCTGCGGGCGATCGCGGCCAAGGTGGAGGATATCTTCCGATCTATTCCGATCACTGAGCGCACACGCAATGAATGGGGAGACGAGAATACGCAGATTTCGTTGACCATCGATCCGGATCGCGCCAACCTGGCGGGCATCACCAATATGGACGTTGCCAATTCGACCACGTCCGGGATGAGTGGAACGACGGTCAGCGCGCTGCAGGAGGGCCAGAAGCAGATCCCGATTGTGGCCCGATTGCGCATGGATGAACGCTCGCAGCTTTCCGACATTCAAAACATGTATGTCTACGGTTCGCAGGACAATACGAAGATTCCCCTGGTGCAGATTTCGAATATCGATCACGACCTGATCACCGGGCGTATCGTTCGCCTGGAACAATTCCGGACTATCAACATACGCACGTTTCCGGTGGCCGGGCGCCTGAGTTCGGAGGTGCTGAACCAGGCGATGCCCCGTCTGCAGCAACTGAAGGCGGAGCTGCCGCCCGGTTACCAGATGCAGATCGGCGGCGAGTACGATAAGACCAAGAGCGGGTTCAAGAACCTGGCGATGGTAATGCTGATCTCTACTGTAGCCATTTATCTCGCCCTGCTCTTTCAATTCAAGAACGCCATCAAGCCATTGCTGGTGCTGGCCGCCGCGCCGTATGGCATGATGGGCGCCTTCGCCGCATTGTGGATCATGGGCGAACCGTTCGGGTTCATGGCGTTCCTGGGAGTCGCCAGCCTGATCGGCGTGATCGTGAGCCATTCGATTGTGCTGTTCGACTTTATCGAAGAGCGGCATGCCGAGGGAGATGACTTTGAGCTGGCGCTGATCGACGCCGGTATCCTGCGCCTGCGTCCGGTGCTCATCACCGTAGGGGCCACGGTTCTGGCGCTGTTGCCGTTGGCATTGCACGGAGGCCCGCTGTGGAAGCCGCTTTGCTATGCGCAAATTGGCGGCCTGCTGGTGGCGACGGTGGTCACGAAGTTGCAAGTACCGGTGATGTATGCCATCTTTGTCCTCGATTTCAAGATTCTGAAATGGGAGACTGGCGAAGGTGAGCTTGCTGCTCCAGTCGGCGGCCCGGCGCTCCAGAAGCCTACCTTTACTTAGGAAGACCGCATGACCATGGGAAAGAGCTTTTTGCTTGCGCTGCTTTGCGCTGCCATACTGTCACCCCTTCAGGGCCAAACGCCAGGCGCGCCCGCTAATCCGGCAGCGGCGGGCGTCCTTAAGGATTACGACCAGGCCATCGACCAGGTAGCCGAGCGAGCAATGCAGTCCGTGGTGGAGATTGAAGTTACCGGCTACGGCGTGCCCGAACATGACAAGGATCAGGGGGATCAGCAGCAGGCCCTGGAACGCCAGCGCTCCCTGGGTTCCGGAGTGATCGTCGACCCGGATGGATACATCATGACCAATAACCACGTGGTCGCCGGCGCCCTGCGTATCCGGGTCATCATCGCTCCTACCACGGTGGAGATGGCCACCGGTAATACAAGACTGGGTAATCCGCAGCGGGTCTACGAGGCAAAGCTGATCGGAACCACCCGTTATGCGGACCTGGCCTTGATCAAGATTGAAGAGAAGGGCCTCCCCTTTATTCCGTTGCCGGAGGAATTCCATTTCCGCCTGGGGCAGACGGTGGTGGCCATCGGCGCACCCGAGGGCCTGGACCACACCGTCACCAAGGGCATCATCAGTGCCGTGGGCAGGCAGCCAGAGGTGGACCGGCCCATGGTCTATGTGCAGACCGATGCCCCGATTAATCCGGGGAACAGCGGCGGCCCACTGATCGACCGCAATGGTAACCTGGTGGGGATTAACACCTTCATTGTTACGTCCGGAGGTGGCAGCGAGGGCCTCGGCTTTGCCATTCCGATGCCGATTGTCCGCTTTGTGTATCACGAGCTCAAAGAGCACGGCATCGTTCCCCAGGTGACCATTGGCGCGCATGCGCAATCCATAACCCCTGCGCTGGCAGCGGGCCTGAAGTTGCCGCAGGATTGGGGGGTTATCCTTTCTGACATCGATTCGGACGGCCCGGCGGCGGCCGCCGGCCTGCATGCGAAAGATGTCGTGACCACGATGGATGGCTTGCGCGTGGACGCCCTGCCCAAATACACCGCCTTCCTTTATGTACACAAGCGCGGCTCGGCGATCCAGATGGAAGTGTTGCGCGACGGCAAGCCAATGACGGTATCGGTGACGCCCGTGAATGCGCCCCCGGTGTTCGACAACCTTTCAGACCTGATCAATCCCAAGAGGGATCTGATCGCCGCCTCTGGGCATCTTCGTCATCGATCTCAAGCACTCGGTGGTGGGGACCATGCTCAATCTCCGGTCGGATAACGGCGTGCTGGTCGCCGGGTTGCTGGGAGGCGAGCCTGCAACCGCAGCGGACCTCTCAGTTGGCGACGTGATTCGCGCGGTCAACGGCACATCTCTGGATAGTTCGCAGCAGTTGCGGCAGATCCTCGGCGGCCTGAAGCCTGGAGACCCTGTAGTGCTCGAAGTGGAGCGGCAGTCGGTGATGCAGTATGTGGCGTTTGAGATGGAGTGAGGTGGGGCAAATCCCTCGTTCCATGAAGCGTACAGATAAATGCATACCCTCAGGGCCGGAGCTGGTGAGTTCGACGCTGGTACCATTTTGAAGAATGCGAACCACCGTATGCTACTGCGTGCCGCCGGAAGAGATCGACTGGCTGGCTGGAGTTATCGAGATCGACACCAAATTAGCAACAGTAACGTTATTTCGGAAAGCATGAGTGCCGCGCCTCCGGCGCTCCCACGACGCCAATTTCCCCACCCAGCCCTTCCGGGCTGGGCTGACAGTTTGGTACGGACCTCCGGGCCTCGATGAGATCTGGTCTTGAAGCAATCGTTCTTTCCTCAACGGACGGGATTGCCCGGCGGATCCTGAAGCAGTTACAACTGTGCGTATTGCGGTGAGAAGAGCGTGATGGTTAAAATTTCAGCCGTCCCTGCGGGGCTGAGTTTGTTAATGAGGTTCTTACTCATCCGGCCACTGCATGGGTGCTTTGACAAATCTGGGGACGATCTTATCGATGGTGTAGTTTGCCGGCACCTGGAATAATGTTACGTCGGGCGAACCCTGCTGAATGTTCTTGAGGGTATAGGTTGTTTGACCAAAGCGCGGATCGTTCTGCGTGCTCTGAATCACGAGCTTTAGCTCTGGCGAATACCATGTTTCGCGGGTAATGTTGAGATCTTTGTCATTTCCAATTGTGCCCGCGGGAATGGTGCTCGTGCTACGCGTTCCAGTCGCTTGGACGCCCTCGATGGTCATATTACCGAGAGATTCTGTTTTGGGTTCCATGCCCTTGCTGACTTGAGTTGAAACGGGCCGATCCGGCAGTGCAAGCCCTTGCACCATTACCCCTACCGGGCCCGGCCCGGATACAGCAAGGCGACTTTTCGCACCCCCTGCGGCACCTGTGGCAGACACGGTGAAACCACCTTCTGCCCCGGCAACCGCTCCGGGGGGCACGGAAGGCATGAGTAGTACATGAGCGACCGTGCTATTAGACGTGTAGTCGATGTGTTCTTTGGCGACAGGATCGAAGATAGTGGTCAGCGTCTGGCTGTTTCCCTGAGAGGAGTCCGCAGATTTCCAGGGGCCAAGTGCGTTCAGTTTCTGGATGCGCACAGTTCTTCCATCGCTATCACGCGCGACGGTTGCCGTCGTGGTTTGGACGATATGCGACCCATCCGCCAGAGTCTGCTTCATCTCGGTGACAGCCTGCGCCTGGTACGGTTCATTTTTAACGACTGCCGCGTCTTCTTGTAGCCCAAACTTTCCGGCTGTCGAAACGACCGCAACCTGTCCAGCCCCGATAAGCGGAGCACCCGCCATATCGAGTTGAGTTGTGGTCGCTGCCTGCTGATGAGCGATTGCGGTGCAGGGTATCTGTTCGGCGCAATCCCCCTGGGTGACTATGACCTGCACTTGTGCTTTGCTATTGCCGGAGGCACAAAGAGCCAGACAGGGTAGAACCATAAGCAGACGGCGGAATATCATGGAAAGAATCGAGTGCTTCATTTCTTCTCCCTAACTAGCTCCAGAGGCAGAGGCACGCTGATGGCACGCGGCAAGCCGTCATCCCCCAAGGTTAAGTCGGCAACCACGCGGCGATCGCGAAGAATGGCGGTCATTGGAAAGCCCAGCGACACCAGCTCCGCTTGAGACACAGACACGCGGATCGTCGCGTCGGTTCCGTTATCGATCGCGCTATTGGAATAGGGAAGGCGGACGACCATTCGCCGAGCAGGGGTGTTCTGTGCCAAGCTGGGCAACAAACGAGTCATCTTTGGCGGCTTAACTTCCGCCGCCGGAACTGCTGCAAGAGGGCCGGAATCGGTATTGAGGGCCTGCTTAGGTGGGGTAACTGGTGATTCAATTCCCACCCGCAAGCGTTCAGACTGGCGAAGGTAGACTACAAGCACTGCAGCAGAGCCGATGGCAATGAGCAAGGCGAAAGCAAGAGCCGGTCTTAACCACGACGGAAGGCCGGGCTGTGGCCTGCCAAACCGCCGTTCCAGCTCCTCTCCCCCCCGCAATCGCTCGATCGACAGAAGCTGCAGCCGGTTTCTGAGGGCGGGAGGCGGATCTTGCCAGGGCAGACTTTTCAGCACTCCGAGCAGGTATTCCACGCCGGGCGCATCGGAGGTTTCTCTACCCTTTGGTCGCTGCTCCACTATCCTGGTCCTCCTATCCGGGTCGAGTCGCAGATGCATTGACTTCCTCTGTCGCCGGCCCCAATATTTTTGCCGCCAGCAAAGCCTTGGCACGATTCACGCGCGAAGCAACCGTTCCCGGGGAACATTGCAATATGGCGGCTGCTTCCTGGTAGCTCTTTTCCTGCAGACTGCATAACACGATTGTCTCGCGATACGGATGCGGCAGACCGAGAATCGCGCTGTAAAGAAGCTTCAGGTCAGACTGCGCGGCAAGAAGCGTTTCGGCATCCTGCATTTGATTCTCACGGTGAAACTTATCCAGAAACCGATTCCATTCAGGGGTTTCAAAAACACTTTCCAAAGGAACAAGCCTGTGGATTTTACGATGCTCTTCGCGGGCAAGATTCCTGGCGATTCCAAGAAGATACCCTTCGAGGGTCCCCTTCTCTGGGTCGAACTGTCCGATTGTTCCGCGACAGATCGCGTCAAGAATTGTCACAAAGACCCCCTGCGTGAGATCTTCCGCAACGGCAACGGACCCCGTCATATGTGTCAGGAACCGATACACAGAACGCCGATGGCGGTCATAAAGGTCCAAAAAGGCGCGCTCCTCTCGTTGCTTTAGACGCTCGACAAGTTGAGCCTCCGGATCGGCGTTGTCCTTCGAGATCCTTTTCCTGTTGCCAGTTCGTGACCACAGCACTGAATATTCCCTGCTTGTATTGCATCTTCGACGCAAAAACTTCCTGGCCGCTCAAAGTTTTTGCATAAAACAGGGAAGTGCATTGAGCGCCTGCACGTTCGATGCACAAAGTACGCCGGCAAAACTTGCACGTTAGCTCGCCGGTTTGGGCATTGGGATTTTGTCGATCTCGTAATCCCGTGGCAACTGGAACAGTGCCCTGCTGAATATCGGTAGGGTATCCCGCTCCCCCCGAGATATGTTTGAGGCGCTGCCGTGACTTTCTTCGCAGCCTAAGGTGGCCCGGAGGTGTCGTTAACTAAAGGTGACCCACCAGGTTTGCAGAATCTTTTGACAGTTGAGGAGATCTAATTACTTCCCGGCGGTACTACACCATTCATCCGCAGATACTCCACCATTTGCCCGTAGTGGTCGTACCCGTGTGCGACGGCAAACGCGGCTACCGTGGCCGGTGTGTGAAATCCGTCGGCCCCCTTAATGCCGTTAAAGGCATTCTCCGGCGTGATCGTCATGATCTGGGCGTGAGCATAGGCAAAGCTCTGCTTAAGAGCTGCCAGAATTTCATCTTTCGTTTTCAGATCGCGCACCTGCTTCGCCGCCGCCGGGGGTGCCGCTCCGCTCACCGCGCTGTAAAAGAAGTAATTAGCGCTGGCGATATGCGTCAGCTCCCCGGCAAACGTGCGAACAGTTGCATATTTGGCGGGGCTGCCAGGAGCAAACGTTTCCGCCGTGGGCGCGAAGCTGTACTTTTCCGCCGGCATGGCTTGAGCAACGCCCAGCACTTGAGTCTCGAACTGGCTGAGCATGGCATCCAGTGCCTTGGCCGGCGCCATTGGCTTGCCCGCCTCCGAAGAGGTGTAGGTGTCTTTGTAATCTCTTGCCTGTCCTGATGCGCTCGCTACCGCTATGGTGAGCAAACCGATCACCGACCAATTAGAAACTCGCATGCTTTCCTCCTTGTCACGGAATACTTCGGTTAGAAAACTCTCAGTCTATCAATCGCAATATCCGATTCTACTGCTTACACCCAAACAGCTCTTCAAAATAGGCAGTATTATCTCCGATAAGGTAGGGGCTATGGAGAGCGTGGTCCAGGACGTTCGCTACGGAATCAGATCGCTTCTGAAGTCACAGCGATTCGCGCCCGCCGCGGTGGCCACCCTTGCACTGGGGATTGGGGCCAACACGGCCATGTTCAGCGTGATTCACGCGGTGCTGATGGAGCCGTGGCCGGTCAAGGATCTTGCGCGCCTGCTGGCCGTATCGCAGCGCCAGGCGAATGGGAACCAAAACCTCTTTTCTACCCGGGACTTTCTGGATTGAAAGCAACAGGCTGGGCTGCTGGCGAAGATGGGCGCCCACGTATCTCCCGGCTCGCCTCAGCGAGTGCTCTTAATGAACAAACGAAGAGTGTGGTGCCGCACCTCCGGCGCTCGACCGCCTGGCTTGTGGACCCAGCCCTTCCGGGCTGGGCTGATTTTGGTGCCGGCCCTCTGGGCCTGGATTGCAAACACCGTTTTCCCATTTCATTCCGTCCTTAACTTGCTCCAGGCAAGTCAGCTGCTCCCACGGCAGAGCCCGACGGCAGGCCGGGGCACGCTGGGGCAGGCTGAGCGCCCTGGGATGGTTACCGAGGCAGGGTGCGACTCGTCCTCTTGCATTCCCATAGGTGCCGAGCTATAGTGCTCGTATTGGATTGCAATAGGTGCGAGGAGAGGATGCGGTGGGCGAAAAAACCGATGTGTGGCAGGGAACATTGGCGCTCATGGTGTTGCGTACGCTGGAAACGCTCGGTCCGCTCCACGGTTATGGGCTGGCACGGCGCATCGAGCAGACGAGCGGCGATCTTCTGCAACTGAACTACGGCACCCTCTATCCCGCCTTGCTCAAGCTGGAACAGGAAGGCTTTATCCGATCCCGCTGGGGCGTCTCGGAAAATAACCGGAAAGCGAAATACTACGAGCTCACCAAAGCCGGCCAGCGGCAAGTGAAGAAAGCCGCGGCCGAATGGGAACAGACCACAGCGATCCTGGCTCGCTTTCTGAGCCCGGCTGGACAAGCATAGGAGCCGCCATGCGGAAACTGCGAGCCTTCGTTTTTCGGCTGCTGGGGCTTTTCCGCGCCCGCCGTTCCGACGAGGAGTTTGCCGCCGAGCTCGCATCGCACGTCGCCCTCCATACGGACGCCGGTATCCGCGCCGGTCTTACGCCCGAGGAAGCCCGCCGACAGGCCCTCATCCGTCTCGGCGGGGTGGAGCAGATACAGCAGGCTCATCGGGAACGCCGCAGCTTGCCATGGCTCGATGGGCTTCTGCAGGACACACAATATGGCCTGCGCACGCTGCGACGGAGCCCCGGTTTCACCATCACCGCTGTACTCACGCTCGCCCTGGGCATTGGCGCGTGCACCGCCATCTTCAGCCTGGTGAACGCGGTGCTCTTACGATCGTTACCGTACGGGGATCCTGATCGGCTGGTCTATTTATTCACCCCGAATCCCCACATCCCCGCTCCCCCCGACGTCATGTCTCCAAGCTACGCGGACTTCTACGACCTGAAGCAACAGGGTCATTCGTTCGCCAGCATGTCTGTCTTTGAGCAGGCAACCTTCAATCTCACGTGGGGCGGCTCGGTGGAACGGATTGGCGCGGCTCGTGTCGACGAGAGTTTTTTCACGACTCTCCAGTCCGCACCGGAAATCGGGCGCGCCATCGGGGCCGAGGATAACCAGCCCGGGCATAACCGGGTAGCCATCATCAGCCACGCGCTTTGGCACTCGATGTTCGCGGACAGCAGCGATATTTTAGAGCGTTCACTGCTGCTGGAGGGCGTCCGTTACAGGATCGTTGGCGTCATGCCGCCGTCGTTCGAATATCCGTCGAACTTCGATCTACCCTACGGGGACGTGATGAAAGCGACACATATCTGGATTCCGCTTGCGCTTACTGCAAAACAGAGAGCGAACCGTGAACCGGGAAACGATGTTGCGATCGCTCGCTTGCGCCCTGGGGTCTCCATGCGTAAGGCGCAGTCGGAGATGAGCACAATCATGGTCCGCCTGGACAAACTTCACAGCGTTCAGACGTTTCCGGAGAGAGGTTGGGGTGCGTTGCTAACCCACTTCATGGACTACGCCGTCGGCCGCGTGCGTCCCCTGATGTGGTTGCTGCTGGGTGCGGTGTCGTTTGTACTCTTGATTGCCTGCGGGAATGCAGCGAACCTGCTGCTGGCGAGGGCCGCCAACCGGATGCGGGAGCTTGGCATGCGGGTGGCTCTGGGTGCAGGCCGCAGCCGCATCATCCGCCAGCTTCTCACTGAGTCACTCCTGATCGCGCTTGCGGCTGGAGTCCTCGGCGTTGGCCTCGCTTACGTCTTCCTGCGCATCCTGCCCCTTCTCGATCCGGGCAATATTCCGCGCCTCAATGAGGCATCGTTGGACATGCGGGTGATGCTCTTTACCCTAAGCGTGTCTTTGCTTACCAGCCTATTGACCGGCATTCTGCCTGCCTTGACTGTATCCCGGGTTAGTCTTACCCGTTTCCTGGCATCCGGTAGAGGCAGCGCTGCGGGCGGTACGTATAGCCGCTCGCAAAGCGCCCTGATCGTGGTGGAAGCGGCGCTGGTGGTGGTGTTGCTCGCCGGCGCCGGGCTGTTCATTCGGAGTTACCTGAACGTTGAATCTGTCACCACGGGATTCTCGCCGGCCACCGTCACCATGAACATCGGGCTTGATGCGCGGTATGGCCAACCACAACAGCGGGGAGCCTTTTTCAAGAATCTCATCGGCAAGATCGGCGCTCTTCCGGGTATAGAGGCGGTGGGGGCAGTCGACTATCTGCCTCTCAGCGATTCCGAGAGCATAACGTTCTTTTGGGTATATGGCTTCGCAAACCAGAAAGATCAAATGGCCGAGGGGCGCCATGCCACACCGCAATATTTTCGAGCGATGAACATTCCGCTGCTCGCGGGACGCTACTTTACTGAGGGCGATGTTTCGAGCACAGCACCGCCAGCCATCGTCAACCAGCAATTCGCCAAGGTATATTTTGCAAATCGCAATCCTATAGGAGGGCGGATCAGCACCGACGAAAAAGACCATTCTCATTCGAGTACCGTGGTCGGCGTGGTGGCCGATGTACGCCATTTCACACTGGAAGAAGCTCCGCAGCCACAGATGTATTTCCCCGGTTACGATTTTGGGGGCGCATACATTGCCGTGCGCTCCGGGCTGCCGCCCTCGACGGTCGCGTCTGAGATCCGGGGATTATTGAAGGGCATCGATCCCAATCTGCCGCGTGCCGATGTTCACACTATGGGCGACCTGATGTCCGAAGCAAGTGCCCGGCGACGCTTTCAAACGTCGTTGCTCACCGTGTTTGCCGCGATTGCTCTCTTGCTGGCGCTGGTTGGCCTCTATGGCCTTATGGCCTACTCTGTGAGCTGCCGGACTCTGGAATTAGGCATCCGCATGGCTCTCGGCGCACAGCGAACGCAAGTGATGCTGCTGGTCCTAAGGAAGGCCGGTCTGCTGTTGGGATTGGGCCTGGTTTCGGGTCTTATGTGCTCGTGGATGGCGACGCGCGAGATCAAAGCGTTCCTCTTTGGGGTTGGCGAACACGATCCAGCCACCATTATTTCGGTGTGCGGGTTGCTTGCCGCTTGCGGCCTGATCGCTGCGCTGATCCCGGCGCGACGCGCGGCTTCGATCGATCCCATGCAGGCTCTGCGGACGGAGTAGGCGAGCGGCAACCGCCAAAATAGGCAAGCCGGTCTTGCATGGGCGGATTTTTGCTGTAAACTTCCTCTGTTCGTCAACCAAGCCGCTTCGGCCCGCGGACGAAAGTAGACCCGCATCCATTTAAGGAGGCCCTGGCGAGCGTGTCTCTCGCTGCCATTGATTCATATGAGAGCTGACATCCTGCAAAGCAAGAATCCTGACGAGGTTCGCACCTACCTTCAGAAGAAGTTCAAGACCTTTAACAGCTGGACTTACTCCACCAACAGCCGCAACAAGAAGTGCGTGCAGTACTATCTCTGCGCTTCTGACGAGAACAAACGCCTTGTCGAGGGGGCGTACTTCGCCACCTTCAAGGCGAGTTTCCCCAAAGACCTGGCCACCAAAACACAAGCCGACCTGGAACGTAAGGATGCGGGACCGGTCATGGTTGAGAGATCGGAATGGATCGGGATGCAGGAGGACCGCCAGGATTCCGCGCAACAGTTGCTCGACCAGCTAATCCTGTGGCGGGACAACCAGGATTACCAGTACGGGGAAAGGTTCTTCAATCAACTGCAGTCTCGAGTGGCTGAGTTTGACCCGAGCCTGGTAAACCCCAAGGAGTTTTTGTCGGAGTCTGAAGTCAAGCGGGTGGCCAAACTAACCGGGAACACCACCAAAACCTCCAAGGAGGTCCAGGCGGAATTTGAGGGCATGATTGGGGTCAGGCAAAGCGCGGAGGTCACATTTGAGGCCTACAGCCCGCAGTGGGGCCAAATTAATGCTGCCCTGAAAGAAGATTTCAAGGCAGGAGTCTGGGCCAGCGGGAATGCGCGAGCTGCGCTCACCAAAAGAGGATTCGATGTGGAAGTGCAGGCGGCAGTGGCTTTCGGTGCGGAACTGAATATCGACGGTTCTTGTACCTGGAAATTGGCCAAGCATGGTCTGGATCTTTCCGGCAACTGCAATTTGTTCGCCGGCGCCAATGCATCGTTTGACGGCAAATTGAGCGCCGACCTTTTCAAGGGAATCAATGCCTCCCTAGCCTTGGGCGCCTTCGCCGGGGTCCAGGCCTCGGTCACGGGAAAATGTGCGTTCACCTACGATGACAAGCCGATGGTCGGCGTAGACGCTACAGCCTCGGTGCAATTCGGGGTGGGAGGATCTCTGAGTGGTACGCTCAAGGTGCCTATCTTTGGCGCGACGCAAGTTGGCTTCGCTACGTCGGTTGCGATCGGGCTCGGGATGGGGGTTTCCACCAACACAGAAATCCATTTCTCCCAGATCTACCTGGCAGGAAAGGAAGACTTCCGGAAGCTACTTTATTTGCCTACGATCGCCAAGGGCTACCGCATGGATCTAATGACGCAGGAGGCGAAGAACCTGCACTATCTCGATAAGTGCATCGCTCGCATCGGAGACGGAGTCACGGGCATGCAAGAAACCATCGCCAGCGTAAAGAAGGTTCCGGAAGAGAAGCAAAGCCTGCTTATGAGGATGGACGACTACGACTAAACTCTGAGGGAAGATCGCCGGGCGGGCGGTGGGCGCATCGTGGTTCGTGGCGGAAACAGCAAGAGCCGGAACGGTGGTTCCGGCTCTTGCTTGGAGAGAACGCCGCGGTTATTTGAGAGCGATCATCACTTCGTTGCCGGGATAGGGCGGCTGACTTCCGACCTCAAGCGTGGGGACCGGCTTCGGGCCTCTGAGCTTCATGCTCTCGCTGCCCTGCTCTCCCCAAACCTCGGTCAGGAAGTACTGGCCGTCAGCCTGGCGGAACACCAGGGTGTCGCTTTTCTTGCCCGGATAGTCCAGCTGACCATGGGAAAAGATGGTGGCCATGGTTTTAAAACTTTGAACCGTGATCCGGTTGCTCGCGGAATCGATCGAGATTCTGTAGCGGCCGGCGGGCAATGTGGTTTTTCCGACGTGGAAGGCGAAGGGTACATTCGCCTGCAATCCAGGTTGAGCAAAGGCGGCGGTGGCACTGAACAGGAACGACGCGAGCGATAGGGTGGCGATCAGGTTGCGTTTCATAACATCCTCCTTGGGGGCTCATTTGCAGTCGAGCCCGGACTGAATTTGCTTCGTATGTCTGGCCTTGACCTGTTACCTGAGAGCAATCTCGACGTTTTGGGTTGAGGGTGCAGCGGCGACCTCACGCTCGCGTTGGCGCTCGCGTTTGGTGGCGGGGATGGTCATTCCCGGGGTGGCGGCGGGTCCCCAGATCTGGGCCAGGGAGTACTGATCGCCCACATGGCGGAACACCATCTTCTGGTTGACGTGACCAGGGGTTGCCCGTTGAAAAAGGGAGAGCGTGGTGGCGCCAGTGTTGAGGTTGCAGATAGTGATGTAGTTGTTGTCAAACTCCGCCCGCTCGATTTTGTAGGTGCCGGCCGGCAGGTGCGCCGTTCCTACGCTGAATGCGAAGGGCACATAGGCCTGCGCAGCAGATTGAGCGTGGGCGCCAGTGGTGTTGAGCAGGAGCGACAGCGCCACGAGCGAAAGGGTTCCGATAAGGTTGCGTTTCATAACATCCTCCCTTGGGTTCCTCGCAGTGGAACCAAACTGAATTTGCCTCTCAAACTCTCAGCATCTTCACTGGAAGCTTGCGTTGACGCATTGCCTTAGTGCATGCTCACGGCCAAACGCGAACACGGCTCGCCTGGGTGCGATTTCGCTGAATTTGCAATAACTTAGCTTTTGCTACCATGCTCGCTAAGGGGCGAAACGGTAGCCGATCGGATACCGTGCAGAGCCTGCTGGTTCCCCACCGCGAGGTGGGGCCGGTTGGAAGATGCTTCTGCGGCACTTTCAGCTAAACTGAACCACCGGAGGCAGACTTGACGAACCCGAGATTAGTGGCGACTTCCGGCTTTCTAAAGGGGACGGTCTGGCCAGCGAAACTTAGCCCGCTGTTTCTGGGGAGGGATACCTCGAACCAGGTGGAGGTGAGAGATGCCGCGGTTTCGCGAAAGCATTGCTCCCTCACAGAGATTGCCAGCGGGGTTTTTGAGATTGCGGATCTGGACAGCCACAACGGGACTGAGGTGAACGGCACGAAGGTGAGCCGCAGAACCATTGAACATGGCGATCGGATTCGTATCGGGAGCAGTGAATTTGTTTTTCTCACCGGTCCGGGGGACAGCGAAGCGCTGACGTCATCACACGCGGATACCCTGTTGTCTGAAACCGGCCTGATTACGGTGCGACTCGACCGCTCGGGTCTGCCGTCTGACCCCTCCGGGCTGGGCCGGATGGCACGCGATCTAAGCGCATTTTTCAAGATCGCGAATGTGATCAATTCCACGCGGGACGCGGAAGCCTTGCAACGCGAATTGCTGGTGTTGATATCGGAAGTGATCCCGGCCGCGGAGGGCGCCATTGTGCTGCAGCCGAGCAGGAATGACGAGGCCAAGCCCTGTACCTGGAACAGAAAGGGGCTCCCCAAACAGGAGCTGCCCATTCGCGAGGAACCGGTGCAGCAGGCGACCTGGGAACGCTGCGCGGTCTTCTCGGCAGCTTCGGCCGAAAACAATTCCACCGAGCATGTGTTGTGCGTGCCCCTGGTGGGGGTAGAAAGAACGATGGGAGTGATTTATCTAAGCTCACCGGCGTCTTCACCAGCCTTCAGAGAGGAACACGCCTACTTTCTGACCTCGGTTTCCCGCATCGCCGCGGTCACGCTGGAGAACCTTTCGCAGTTGGATTCTCTGCGGGCCGAGAATCAGCGGCTGCGAGGGGACGCGAAAACCGACAATACGCTCATCGGCGAGAGCCGGCCGATGCGCCGGGTGAGCGAGTTCATCACCCGGGTAGCGAAAGGCGATTCGACGGTGCTGATTCGCGGCGAGAGTGGAACCGGCAAAGAGCTGGTGGCGCGCGCCATTCACGCGAGCGGCTTGCGGTCCGACCGGCCCTTTGTCGCCATCAATTGCGCTGCCATCCCCGAAGCGCTGCTGGAGAGCGAACTCTTCGGCCACGAAAGAGGAGCGTTCACGGGCGCCGCCGGCATGAGGAAGGGTAAGCTCGAAGCGGCCGAGGACGGAACGCTGTTCCTGGATGAAATCGGGGAGATGGCTCCCCTGTTGCAAAGCAAGCTCTTGCGGGTGTTGCAGCAACGTGAATTCGAACGGTTGGGGGGAAACCGCCTGCTGTCGTTCAACGCCCGAGTGGTGGCGGCGACGAACAAGAATCTGGAACAGGCGATCAAGACCGGCGAATTCCGGCAGGACTTGTACTACCGGCTGAATGTGGTCTCAATCGCTTCGCCGCCACTGCGCGAGCATCGCGAAGACATTCCCCTGCTGGCCCTCCATTTTGCCGAGAAGTATGCGGCTAAGTGCAAGCGCGGCTTCAAAGGCATCGCTGCGGACGCACGTTCTTTGCTGATGCAATATAGCTGGCCGGGTAACGTGCGTGAGTTGGAGAACGCGATCGAACATGCCATCGTGATGGGTCTGACGGACGAGATTCTTCCCGAAGACCTGCCCAATGCGCTGTTGGAGGAGCAATCCTCGGGATTGGAGGCGGCGCGTTACCACAGCACGCTGAACCAGACAAAAAAACAGCTGGTGGTTGACGCGCTCGAGGAAGCCGACGGCAGCCCGGTTGAGGCGGCGCGTTTGCTGGGAATCCATCCCAAGTATTTGCATCGGTTGATCCGAAACCTGAACTTGAAAACGGATGGGAAGCGAATGGGATAGGTGGTGGGGCTCACCTTCTCCGCGACTCTAATAAGCGATCGATCAGCGGCCACGCCGCCTCCGCCTCCCAGGGGGCAGATTCATCGTATTGTGAGGGCCGCTTTGTGTAACCGTCACGGTCGCGCCCTTCGCTGGCATGGATGTCTAATCTCCTGAGGTGCTCTCGCAGAGCTTCGCGCATCAATGCAGAGCGATTCTGTTTGGTTCGGCGTGCTGCTCGATCCGCGGCCTGTAGAAGACTCTTATCGAGGACAATCTGGACTGTTTCCATATGTTGACTATGCTCCACAGCATACTCCATATAAATCAAACGGACCGATAGGCATCCCAGTGTGGTGCGTCACACAGATGCCCGTTTATCCCGCGATGTGACAAAGCGTCCCGCGATTGACCTAATACAAACCCGGGGTGGTTTTCGAGAGATGTGGACTGGACTGCGACTGGTATCCGCCAAGAGTGTAAAGGGGCGACCAACGGTCGCCCCCCACATCTCGCGAAAAACGAGCGAGATATGGGGCACCCCGGGTTCGTAACAACGCATGGTGCGGGTGGATCTTTCCGGTTACCGTTCAACGATCGGGGAGGAGTGCCGCGCCCTCCGGCGCTCGGGTCGCCTTTGGCTGTACCCGGCCCTTCCGGGCTGGGCTGACAGTTTGGCAACCGGCCCTCCGGGCCTTGATTTTACGAGTATATCGCCGGCGAGCATGGGTGAGGCTCGGTCTGCTAGAGTGCATGGCTATGGGACATAACCGCTGTTTAGCAATCGCAACCTTTTGCCGGCCCTCGATGCTGATGCTGTTACTGTGCGCAGCGCCATACTTTGTCCGTGCGCAGGCAGGCGGCGAATCCGCTGCGCCTGCCGTGCCGGATTGGGCGCAGCCAGGCTCGCCCACGCACGTGCAGGTGCCGCCGCCCGCAGATTTTCATCGGCCAAGCCGGAATTTCGAAACGCCTATCGGCGTGTTTCAAGGCCAGTCTGACATTGGCGGCGCGGTGGTACCCGGGAGCGCCAGTTATGACGCCGGAACGCAGCAGTACACCATCCGCTCGGCTGGTTACAACATCTGGTACTCGCGCGATGAGTTCCGCTTTCTGTGGAAGAAGATGTCTGGAGACTTTTCTCTCGCCGCCGATGTCACCTTCCCTGACGCTAAGGGATACGGCGATCGCAAGGTGGTGTTGATCATTCGCCAGAATCTCGAAGATGATTCCAAAGAAGCCATGCTCGGCGAACACGGCGTCGGCATGATCCACCTGGCGTGGCGTCCGGAAAAAGGCGCGATGATGAAGGATGCACAGTTTCGCTTTGGAGGCACCCTCGCCGGGGTGAAAGCGAAACGCGTGGGCATCGAAAAGCACGGTGATGCTATCGCAATCTTCGTTAGCCTCGAGGGAGAGCCGATGCACCAGCTTGGCCCACCGATCAACCTGCACTTCGATGAGCCGTTCTACGTGGGGGTGGGTTTCTGCTCGCATTTGCCTGCCACGCCGGATACGGCTGTGCTCTCCAACGTGTTATTGGAGAACTCGGCCGGCAAGGTGCAATAGATGTTATCGATTGCGGTGAAGGGATCGTTTTAGGCAGCAGGCTGCCAAAAGGGATGACTCAGCAGAGAAGACTGTCCCCGCAAACAGAGCCTGGGTGCCCACACCTCGCTCGTTTTTCGCGAGATGTGGGAAACCACGAACGTTGACCACTCGCCTCTCGAGGATGAATCGAAAACTTAAGGCGTCCAGAAAATTAAAAGTTACGACGGTAGGGCTGTGGTATCCCACATCTCGCGAAAAACGAGCGAGATGTGGGGCACCCGAGCTCTGTTTGCGGGGGACAGAGTTGAAATTCGGGGTTCCCACGCAGGGCTACGTCGTGGGAATTAAGATTTCAGTAATCAACTGATCCTCAGGCGTCTTTCTGGGGTCGTTCACGTAGTTCTCTATGAAATAGTCCTCACGCAGTGGCAGGCTGCTCTCGGCGATGATCTCTACCACTCGACCGCTTGCCCTGGCGAGATCAGAATAAGGTCCAGTCAATACAAAGCGGCTGTATTTGCCTCCGCTGAACTCCATATAACTGATTTCCGGGGGCAACTTCACGGGCAGGGCTGCGAGCGAAAGCCCGGCGCGGTATATCTTTGGCCCGATTTTGTAGAGGCTCATGTATCCATTGATCTGATTGTGTTCGGCAATCGCCGGAACGAATCGGTGGAGAGTCTGCCAAGCCTGGGGAGCATTGGTTTGGAAAGGTCCGATTTTCTCTACAAAGACGTAATGAGTTTCGGGCCAGGTGACGGTTTCCGGCACTTCGGTGAGGTTCATTTTCTCCTCCTTGACAGAGGCGCGCCACCTCTTATCAGCAAAGTACCAACCGGGCATCCAGCGGTCAATTCCTCATATTAATTGACATTGTCAATTAATATGGATGACAATGTCTGCCATGGCGCCCACGAGCAAAATGCTGCCTGGGGTGAGCGGTGAGATCGACAAGTTCCGCCACTTCAACCGCATGTATACGCGGTATATCGGAACCTTGAACGAGGGTTTGCTGAACAGCGATTACAGTTTGGCCGAGGCGCGCGTGCTCTACGAACTGGCTCACCGCGACGCACCCAAGGCAAGCGAGATAGCCGAAGGGCTGGGGATGGATCCCGGTTACCTGAGCCGCCTGTTGGCAAAGTTTGAGCGTGACGGGTTGTTGCAGAAGAAGACGTCGGAACAGGATGGCCGCTACGCCGAACTGGTGCTCACGACGCGGGGCAAATCTGTGTTCAAAAAGTTGAACGAGCTTTCCAATGAACAAGCATACGCGGCGCTCCATGGTCTGCCGCCCGCGGCCCGCACTGAAGTGATGCGTTGCATGCGGTCGATCGAAGACCTTCTGATGAAGACAGTACGTAACCGTAGCGCTTACGTTTTGCGTCCGCATCGGGTGGGAGATATGGGCTGGATTGTTTATCGAGAGGGCCTGGGCTATGCGGAGCAGTATGGATGGGACGCGACGTTCGAAGCCCTGGTGGCTAACATTGTTTCCGATTTCATCACTCACTTCGAGCCGGCCCGGGAACGGTGTTGGATCGCCGAAGTGGATGGCCAGCACGTGGGCCATGTTTTTCTGGTCAAGCATCCGAGCCAAGTGCACACGGCGAAGCTTCGTCTGCTATTTGTTGACCCAGGCGCGCGGGGTATGGGCCTCGGCCATGCTTTAGTGAACGAGTGCGTTCGCTTCGCTCGCACGGCGGGATATCGGAAGATCGTTCTATGGACGCAGAGCATGTTGACTGCGGCGCACCGCATTTATCAGGGAGCGGGTTTCGTGTTGGTGAAGGAGGAGCCTCACCATAGTTTTGGGCACGACCTTGTTGGGCAGGAATGGGAATTGGATTTGAGTTGAGGTAGTGAGGCTACATCATCCAGTCCCGCGCGAAGTTGTGAAAAAACTTGGATTTAGGATTTGCAATTGCCAGCGGGCGCTGGGTGCCCCATATCTCGCTCGTTTTTCGCGAGATGTGGGATGCCACTGCTTTATCTTTGCAGCGTTGAGAGTCTCACTTGGTCCTTCAAGGCGAACGGTCAAGATTTGTGGCATCCCATATCTCGCGAAAAACGAGCGAGATATGGGGCACCCAGGATTGGCAGTCAGGACACAGACTGGCGACTGAGTGTAACTGCATCGTGGACCGCACCTAGAATTGCAGGCGGAGGCCTAGCTGCAGTTGGCGCACGTTGAGCGCGAAATTGCTGTTATTGATGCCGGTTACTTGCTTGAAGGGAGTGGAGTACGGAGTGAGCGTGTTGCCTGCTCCGTTTGTTTTTGAGCCGGTTTCCAGTATGTCATTGACAAAATAGGCTGAGGAATTGACGGCCGAGACGTTGGGGTGGTTGGCAAGGTTGAAGGCTTCGGCGAGAAATTCAAGCCCGTAACGCTCACGGAACAACACCCTCTTCGAAAGACGCAGATCGGTGACGTAGGTTGCCGGTTGCTGGACGAGGTTACGGTCTGTGATGGGCACGCGGTTCGCACCTCCAGAGCCGTTAAAGGATCCGGTATTCACGATCTTCTGTATCGGGGCGCCCGGCGTGACCGTGAGCGTGCTCGACGAACCGCTGATGCCTGCCGAAAACGGCAGACCCGTTTGCGCGGAGAACGCCGGCGCCACCTCAAAGTTGTTGGCGAGATAACCCCACGCTCCGTGTAGACGCCAGGGTGTGCTGATCACCGCAGCCATCACCAGGCGGTTGGGCACATTCTGGTTGGAGTTGCCCTTGTCCAGACGGATGTCGGTGGGATCGAGCAACGCCGTAGCCGAAGCCCCGGTGGTGTTGTTTTCGCCGTAATCGAGGGCGTGCGACCAGGTGTAGTTTGCGTTGAATTCAATTGAATGCGAGAGCTGATGCTTGAACTGCGCGACCAGCGCCTCGTAATTCGAGGTTACGCCGCTAAAGATATCAGTGATGGAACTAAAATTCGGGTTGGGCCGCAAGTTCTTATTGGCAGTGGCAAAGAATGCATTTGCCTGGAAGCTGGTGCCATTGGGAATGGGACCCTGCTGCTGCGGGTCGTTAATGGTGAACGTGACGGGAGTTGGCGCAGGCAGGTTAGTGTCGACAAAATCGGGCAGGCGACGTCCCCACGATCCTAGCCACGATAGGCTAAATACATCGTGGTTGGTCACCTGCGTTTCGACGGTGAGGTCGGCCTGATGAATCTGGGGAACCTTGAAATTGGGGTCGAGGTAATCCACGGTCGCGTTGCCGCTGGCTGAGCCGAGACAGGCCGCTTGTTGCGCCGGTGCGATCACCTGCGGGAAAGTGGGAGCACAGTTCTGCCCGGCGTTGAATTGTGGGTTGGTTTGGCTCCCCGCGGCTCCGGTGCCAATGAGGGCCTGGTAGAGGGTGGAATTGATGGCCCGGGCGAAGAACATACCGTAGCCGCCGCGCACGATGGTCCTGCCGGTGCCGTAAGGATCATAGGCAAAGCCAACGCGGGGACCGAAGTTCGTCTTCATGTCGTTCAACTTAGAAGTTTGCGGAACGGCGGCGTTGGCCAACTGTGGTCCAGGAAATCTCTCGTACTCCCAGCGAATACCCAAGGTAAGGCTGAGCCGCCGGGTAGCTTTCCACTCATCCTGAGCAAACAGGGAGTAATCGCCGGTGGTAAAAGGAATTCCCGCCAGACCTGCACCCTGGTTGAAATAGGTGTAATGCGCAGCCTTGGAGGCGGTGCCTGCATTGCTCGCGAGGTAGGCGTCTGAGATGTAGTTACCCAGGGTGGTGTTGCCGCTGTAGGTGTAGCCCCCGAACTGGTTATACAGGTTGGAGGTGAGGTCGTAAGTGTGGACGTAATCTCCGCCGAATTTGAAGCTGTGGTTTCCGTGGATCCAGTTGACGGTGTCGGAAAATTGCCAACGGCGCTCGTCGGGATAGGCGGCGCGGAGAAGGAACTGCGGGGTTCCGATCTGAAAGAAACCGGTCAGATACACGTTCGTTGGCAACCCCAAGGGGTTGGTGTAGGTTGGCGTGTTGATCAGGGTACTGGTTTCGTACGGAGTGGGCGCCTGGTTGGTCTCGTATTCGAAATCGCGGCCATACATGTAGCGCGCCTCGTTGCTCCATGCTGAGGTGATAAGAGTATCCAACTTGCCCACGATCCAATTATCGCGCACGTAGTCGTTGCCGAAGCTGGAGAGCCCGTAGGCCACGGCGGGGGCGGTTTGGATACCGGCTGGGGAGGTCCAGCGCATCCGGTTCGCTTCCACTGAAACATGATTTTTGCCACTCACCTGCCAGTCGATCTTGGGGAAGTAGATGGTTTGGTCACCGGTTCGGGGCGCAGTGCCGAGAGTTGATTGAAGCCCGGCGATGCCGGCGTTGTAAACGGTGTAGGAACCTGCATAGGGCAGGCCGGTATCGGTTGCGATCTGGCAGACATTGGCGTCCTGGTAGGAGGGAGCCGCCGAGCCTGATCCGCCGCACTTCTTGGCCGCCGGCAGTGCGGCGTCGGCGGGGGTGTAGAAATTTGCGTTCGCGCTGGCGCCGGTGATGGTAGCGGCAGCGGGAAAGTCGTGATAGAACTTGTCCGCGGCAAAGAAGAAGAAGATCTTGTCCTTCCAGATCGGCCCACCGACGGCCAAACCATATTGGCGGCGAAGATCAGTAGGCTTGAAAGGGAGCACCTTGTAGGTAGGCGGGGTGTTGGAAACCTCGACGGGGTGAGTCACCGTGCTGTTAGTGGCCGCCCATGCGCTATCGCGATCGAAATAATAGCCGACTCCGTGAAAGTCGTTGGTACCGCTCTTGGTGACCGAGTTCACAATACCGCCCGCCGAGCGGCCATATTCAACCGAGTAATTGGAGGTATTGACTTGAAATTCCTGGACCGATTCCTTGGCGGTGGAATAGCCGGCCCGGGTACGACCCCGCTCTTCGGAAAAGAAGGCTTGATTGTCATCTGTACCGTCGATGGTTACATTATTCAACAGCGTACTTTGACCGCGGAAACTGAGCAGACCATAACCGTTCGAGTCGTTCACAACACCAGGCGTAAGCAGCGCGTAGCTGGACCAACGATAGTTGCTGACCGGAAGATCGTGAAGGATCTTCTGATCGATAATGCCGGCGAAATCCGGATTAGTGGTGTTGACCAGCGGAGAGGTGCCCGAGACCTCCACGGTTTGCGAAGTTGATCCTACCTGCATATGAGCATCAATGGTCGTCAGGAGGCCGACCTGAACGGTCACATCGACTGATTTGTAGGGCTCGAACCCGGCGGCGGAAATCGTCACACTATAGATCCCGGGCTGCAGATGAATAACGCGGAAGTACCCGGTACTGTCGGCGGTGGCGGTTTGTTCAGCGTTCGTTGCATTCGCTATGACGGTGACCGTTGCTCCGCTGACGATGGCACCTGATGCATCGACGACCGTGCCTCCGACTGCTCCATCCACGGCAGTTTGCGCATGCGCGATGGGGGCAAACAAAGTGCAGAGCAGGGTCAGCAGGGCGAAGAGACGGAATCGAGCGGTTTGCTGCATTTGGGGCTCTCCTCAAATTTTGGGTCTTTGTTCTACGAGATCTTGATTTGTAATTGGCACGCGACCTGTGTCCGCAGCGCGAGCGGTATTCTTGACAGCATTGTCGCAAGTCACGGATAAACTATGACAACTATTTTTTACGTGGATGTAAATTTTGAGAAATCAACAACAGACCTTGAACCCGGATGAACAAACTTGACTGAAAAGATTCTGGATAAGCCAGATCGGGGAGGAAAGCATTGCCCCAGGGGCTAAAGCCTAGATGATTACATCGCGTTCGCGCCGAGGATAAACCCCCGGCCCACCTCAAAAGCCGAGTTTTCCGCAGTCTGTACAGTCACAGTGGCGATTCTGGGGCACGACGACGGGCAACCAACGTCACGAGATGAACATCTAAGGCTCGCTTACCGAGGAGGGCGGCGACTCGAAGCATTTTTCGGGATCTCTGGCGTGCCGGCCCGGTTGATTCGCGGACGATCAATTCGGGCGCTACCGCTACTTGCGGAGGGGCCTTGGCATCGGAAGGCCGGAGTTGTTGCAGAAGCAATTGGACAGCCAGTTCGCCCATCTGGTGCAGGGGTTGGCGAATGGTGGTGAGACTCGGTGTCTGAAAGGCGGCCTCTTTGATGTCGTCGAATCCAACCACCGACACATCCTCCGCAACGCGCAGCCCCGAATCATGGAGTGCGCGTATGCAACCGATTGCGGCAACGTCATTGAATGAAACGACAGCGGTGAAACTGCGATGGTGAGCCAGCAGCTGCTTTACGACCGGATATCCCAGTTCAGGGGAAGTCAGATCTTTTTCGAGCTGGATGGTCATTTCGGGCCGGATCACGAGTCCGAGATCCTGCGCCACCTGAACGATACCCTGCCACCTTGCGTCGGAGTCAGAACTGTAAGGCTGTCCGCGCATGAATGCAATAGTCCGGTGACCCAGGTCGTAAAGATGACAGAGCGATAGCTCAGCAGCGCGGTGGTGGTCGAGCACCACGTTCGTTACTCCGCTCATTCGGCGATGGCCGGCGATGGCAACCACAGGAAGGGGGAGCTTGTGGACGAGGTTGGTGTCGATTGCAATCAAGCCCTCGGCACCCCGGCTGATCAGCATGCGAGGGTACTGCTCGATGAGGTCGGTACGGTGCCGGTGGTGGGCGATGAAGTAGAAGTAGTTTTCTTCCAGGAGCCGGTCTCCGATACCGGTCATCACTTCTGCGTGATAGCCGTCGGCAAGTACAGGAACCAAAATGCCGATGGTCATGGTGCGGCGATTTCGCAGGGAACGGGCAAGGAAGCTGGGGTGGTAGTTGAATTTGAGCGCCGCCTTGCGGATACGCTCCCGGGTAGCTTCGGGGATGGAGCGCCCGGGCACCTCATTCAAGACCACCGATATCGTGGTTGGGTCAAGATTGAGATAAGCCGCAAGGGTTTTGAGACTGACCGGTCCGTCAGCCTGCTTATCGTCGCTCTTGCGCTTGCCCATTGAAGCCGCTGCTTTCCTTGTATGAGTGCCAACAAGATAGCAGCCATGGCCCATCTAGACAATAGTTTGTCTAGATACCTCACCGAGGGGGAAGAACGCCCTGGCCTTCCTTCACAACGTAGAAATGATCCGCAGCCAGATTGGTTAACGTCTCTACCCTGCCCGAAGGCCAGAAAATCTCGAGCTTGTCCAGCTTTTGATGGGTCGCCAAGCCAAAGTGGATCCTCAGATCGTTTTGTGAAAGATAGCTTCCTCCGCTGCGGACCTCGTCCTGTTGGACCAGGTCGCCGGCAGTGGCCCGCAACCGCGCGTTGAGGGCAAGGGGGCTGCCCTTTGTTCCCTCCAGTTCGAAGCTGATCCAGTGGTTACGAGCACCACCCTGGGGGCGCAGAATCATCGGTTCGCCTTCCAGATTTTCGACCACAAGCTCCAGGTGTCCATCATTGAACAGATCGCCAACTGCAAGCCCGCGGCTTACCTGGGGAATTTGTATCGCCGCTCCGGCAAGTTTGCTTATGTCACGAAAGGTCCCGTCGTGCTGGTTGAGATAAAGGAGCTTCGGCTCGCGAAATTTGGTGCCGATATCTTTGGTATCCACCTGTGGGTAGACATGCCCGTTCACGAGGATCAGGTCTGGCCAGCCATCGTTGTCCAGATCGAAGAAAGCGTCTCCCCATCCCACATAAGGCGTGGTCCCGCGGGCGATGCCGGAAGGATAAGAGACGTCAGTAAAGCTGAGCGCGCCGTTGTTGCGGTAGAGGGCAGCATACTCTTCACTGAAGTGAGTGATAGCGATCGAGAACAGGCCCTTGTGTTCATAGTCACCTAAGGCAACCCCCATGTTGGCTTGTTCGCTGCCATCGAGGTTAACGGCGACTCCGGCGTCGAGGGCGATATCGGTAAAGTGCCCGTTGCCGTCGTTGCGGTAGAGATAGTTGGGCTCACCATCGTTGGCTACGAACAGATCCAGGTGACCGTCGTTGTTGAAGTCGCTCCACACCGCGGTCAGGCCAAAGAAGCGTTGTGGGTCGGCCACACCCGCTGCCTTCGACACCTCGGTAAAAGTCCCGTTGCCGTTGTTATGGTAGAGAGCGTCGGGCGACCCTTTGAGGCCGCGAGGACCGCACTGCACGGCTATGCCGTGGTACTGGCAAGTTACTTTGGACCCGAATTCCGGTAGATCCTTAAGGTTCAAATCGACGTAATGAGCGACAAACAGATCGGCCCACCCATCACGGTCGTAGTCGCCAAAGGCCGCACCGGTCGCCCAGCCCGAATCAATGTCCAGCCCTGCTTGATTGGTTACATTGGTAAAGGTGCCATCGTGGTTGTTGCGGTAAAGGGTTACGCCGCCGAAGCAGGTGACTAACAGATCGGGCCAGCCGTCGTTATCGTAGTCTCCGATGGACGCTCCCATGGCCCAGCAGGGATTGCCCACTCCCGCCTTTTCGGTTACATCGGTGAAGGTACCATCGTGGTTGTTGTGGTAAAGCGAGCCTCGCGCTTTGCGGCCGGCGAGGGCCATGTCGACGCTGGGAGCATTGGTAAAGTAGATGTCGGGCCAGCCGTCGCGATCATAATCGATGAGGGCGACGCCACCGCTCATCGACTCCACGATGTACTTCTTGGCCGGCGAGGACAGATGATCAAATTGAATTTTTGTGGAGCGCGTGATGTCGACGAGTTGGGGAATCTGCGGGTTGGGCGATGGCGCCGCCGGCTGATGTTGAGCTCGACCGGCATGAGGCGGGCAGAAGATCATGAGCAAGAGACATAGAAGAGCCAGGTTTCGAACGCTGCAGGCCCTTCGCATCCGTATCTCCGCTGGGCTGAGGCTGATGGTCGTTACCTGGCCTCCTGCTCGTCATTGGCGGCGGGGAGACCGGCCGGATGAATCTGCATTTCTTTAAAAACCGCCTCCAGCTTTTCCTTCAACAGCTTGTATTTCTTGTACTCCTCCACCTCGTGTTGTGAGTCGGCGGTGCGCCCCATCTCACGGTAGATGGTGCTTAGACGAAAATGGGCAGCGGCGTTGGTGGGTTCAAGCTGCACCGACCGCTCAAGTAGAGGCAAAGCCTTTGCCTGCTGGTTCATCGCGATCAGAGTTTTAGCCATTCCGAACGCAGTGTCGGCATCATCGGGTTGCATCCGGAGCGCGGCGGTGTAGTACTGCAACGCCTGGGCAGAATTTCCTTTGCGGCTGGACAGGTCTCCAAGCCGGGTTTCCGCTTTTTCGTCCAGGGGGTTCTCGGCGATGGCTGCCTTGTACTCAGATTCCGCTTGCGCCTTGGTCTTTGGATCCGCAGAGAGGCCTAGCAACTCTCCCAGTTCAAAGTGGATGCCGGGAAGTTTGGGGTCAATTTCGAGGGCTTTCTGGAATTGCACGCGAGCGCCTTCATTATTTCCTTGTCTTGCCTCTTCGTGAGCCATGACCTGGTGCATCTGCGCCGAATCGGGAGCGGCCAGAGCCAGGCTTAGCATCGCTTCGCCGGCAAGGTCAGAGTAAACGCGATACGCGGCGTAAAGCACAGCAGGGTTGGTGGGGTCGGCCTGGCGCATGGCATTCACCACCGAACTGGCCTTTTCCAGATCCTGGCTAGCTGTATATACGTCGACCAGTTCCATGCCTATTTGCACTTTTAGCTTTACTTCGTCGACGGCAGGAAATGACGCTTCCAGATGGGTGCGCGCCTTTTCAAACTCGCCCGTGCGCTTTTCCGCCATTCCCAGCAAGGCCTGAATTTTCGTCAGGTTCGGCTGAATTTCAAGGGCCGCTCGCAGATGAGGCTCAGCCTTGGAATAGTCCCTCTGAAAGAAGAGCAGAACTCCCAGGTTTGCCTGAGCATCCAGGTTTCGCGGCTCCAGGGAAACCAGCGCCTGAAGTTCCGGAATAGCGAGGTCGGGCCGGTGTTGGTTCAGGTATTGCTGGGCCAGCCGGGAGTGGGTTGCAATCTGGTCTTGATTGCTACCCGACGCCTGGGAGAGGAGGGGGATGGTGGTGAGGAATAGGAGAGACAGGGTATAGATTTTTTTTTTGCACACATCGCCTCCGAATGATACCGCGCCATCCCATATCGGAGAAAGACCTCCCTGGGACCTGTTTTCTCCCAGACCTGGCCAGGAGGGGAACTGTTCGGGAGCGAGGGTCGTCTGGCGGACCGAGAGAAGACGTAACTCGGGGGATAAAGGTTTCATTTGCCGAGGGCCAAATGCGGCACGGCACAAGCCGCACCCCTGCTCGCATAATTTTTCCCTGGGGCGAGTGAGGGGGCGCCAAAAGTGGGTATCTCCGAGAGCGTAGAATTGGTTTTCACCTGAAGACACACGGTTGTTCTGTCATAACAAGTCTTTCCACCAGGCACAACATAATCCTTGACAACATTATGCCGCCGCCTGTTATATTGCTCCCGCGCGGCGATGTTGCGTTAAGACAACCGTTTGTCTTATTGGGTTCTCGCGATGGAGGACGACAGACGGAAGCAAGACTGTAAATAGCGGCAACAATTTTTGGGAGGTTAGGTATGAAATCAAGAAGATGGAAACTACTGGCCGGAGTTCTGCTCGCAGTGTCGTTCGGGCCAGCCTTTGGACAAGCTACAAACGCCGGTGACATTAGCGGCACGGTAACCGACAGCACCGGCGCCGTGATACCGGGTGCCACCGTTACGGTAGTGAACATTGCAACCGGAGTTACCTACGACTACACCACCAATGCAGCCGGGATCTACGACACCAATTCCATCGTTGCCGGTGTCTACAAGATCTCCTTTGCAAAAGCCGGATTTACCAGCCTGGTCCACTCGTCGGTTACGGTGAACGTGGGACAACTCCAGCTCAATGCGGAGCTGGCGGTTGGTACGGTCAGCGCCCAGGTAGTGGTCAACACCGATGTGCCGCTGCTGAATACGGAAAACGGCGCAGTAACGAACACGATGAGCTACGAGACCATCAACCAGCTGCCACAGGTGTCATCGATCGGGCAGAATTGGTCCAGCTTTAATATCCTGCAGGCGGGACAGGCGGGAGCTCCAGGGGGCGGCCAGGGGGCAACGGGAACCGGAACTTCGAACGGCACCATGCTCTCGGTAAACGGGAACCTGCCCTTCAGCACGGTACTGGCAGACGGAGCGGAGACGACCTTACCAGCCAGCGCGAACTCTGATATCACGGTCCAGGAAGACGTTCAGGAGGTACAGACCCTCAGCTCCTCCTTTTCTGCGCAATATGGGGTGGGCGGCATCCTCTACAACCAGATCAGCAAAGGCGGTGGCGATCGCTTCCACGGTTCAGCGTATGAGTACTTCCAAAATACCGCGCTGAACGCGAACAATTACACCTTCGGTTCGAACGCGACCAAACCGCAAATCCACTTCCACGAGTTTGGGGGCAGCGTCGGCGGCCCGGTCATCCGGCAGAAGCTTTTCTTCTTCTTCAACTACGATCACATTATCGACAATGGGGGCAACGCGGCCAACTTTTATACCACGCCCACGCCGGCGGAATTAAACGGAAACTTTGCCGGTCTCCCCACCATCTACGACCCCGCCACCACCACGGTTTTTCAGCAGGCGGGCACCTTTACGTATCCCGGCGCGAGTACACCAACCACCTGCCCTTGCATCAGCCGCACGCCCTTCCCCAACAATCAGATTCCGGCCGACCGCTTTGATGCCGTCGCCAAGAACCTTCAGGCCTACTTCCCTAAAGCCAATACGGCTGGAACCATTTCCAATGGCCAGGTGATCAACAACTACACTTACACTCCGCCCAATATCAATCCGTTCACCAAGTTTTTTGGGCGCCTGGACTATAACCTCACCTCCACGAACAAGCTCAATGGCTCGGTCACCGAGGGAAACAATCCCGGCAAAAGTTTCGGCTGGGGAGACTGCCCGATCGACTGCCAGAGCGGGGATGTCAGCAGGATTAACAGCCAGGTGACGGACGTATGGAGCATTAACTCGCACGTCACCAATGAAGCGAGACTGGGCTACACTAATCAGCTTAACTTTTTTGTGCCTTACACCCTGGGCAAGGGGTACCCAGCCAAGCTGGGATGGCAATTCGCGAAGGCGGATAACTTCCCGATCATCACCATTACCAACTTCAATTTCAGCGGCTCTAATCCCAACAGCACGCTTCTTACATCGAACATCAACGCGGTCTACAAAGAGCATGCCTATGCTCCGTCCGACGTGGTTACGATGGTGGTTGGGAAACACGTGCTTCACTTCGGAGGCGAGTTCCTGATCTACCAGAACAACTCAACTGCCTGGGGGAACGTGAACGCGGGACAAATGACCTACACCGGAAACTATACCCAGGCTTACATCGGGGACAGCTCTACTGGTGTTGGCTATGCGGACTTCCTTCTGGGACAGACGCAGAACTGGAATTCGGGCGTGACGCCGGAGTATGGCGGCCGGGAAAAACTTCCCCAGATCTTCGTTCAGGATGATTACAAAATCAAATCCAACCTGACCCTGAACCTTGGCCTGCGCTACCAGATTCAGACCGGCTGGAGTGAAGTCAAAGGTAACGAAGCCTCTTTCGATCCAACTGTCATGAACCCCATCAGCGGTAACCTCGGCGCCATCTGGTTTGGTGCTACCCATGCTAACGGCCGCACGCACCTGCAAAAGCCGGTGTACAACACCTTTCTTCCTCGCGTGGGTTTCGCCTATGCCCTCAATCCGAAAACTACGATTAATGGTGGCTTTGGTCTTTTTGCGTATAACTGGAGCAACGACCAATATGGCGGGGGAATGGGTCAGGCCTTTGGCTCGAAAGGCAGCGTAAATGACAATACGAATGGGCTAACTCCAGTCGTAACTCTCTCCGGAAGTGGCTCCAACCTCCCATATATAGCCAATTCGAACGCTCCCGGTGCATACAACGGACAAAGCTTCAACTTCAATGCGTATAACGAACCGGTTGGAGGCTCTTATCAATGGAACCTGCGGGTGGAACGTCAAATAGGAAACAACGTCGTGGCTTCACTGGGTTATGTGGCAACGCATGGTCATAACCTGCCATTCCCGGTCGACATCAACCAGGTACCGCAGAACCTGCTCTCTGCCAACGACCAGGGATCCCGGCCCTTTCCGCAATTTGGTTCGCTGAACACCTCGGGTACACCGGCTAACGAAAATGCAATTTCGAACTACAACTCGTTGCAGGCTGTGATCGAGAAACGCATGAGCCAGGGTCTCAGTCTCCAATTCAGCTATGTGTGGTCTCACTTCCTCGATGACGTCGACTCTGCCGGTTGGGGCAGCCACTCTGGTGACACGCGGATTCAGAACTCCTTTGTTCCGTCAGCAAACTATGGGAACTCTAACTTTGATATTCGCAACGCATTCAGGGGGTATGCGGTTTACCAGCTGCCCTTCGGCAGAGGGCGCCAGTTCGTGAATAACAGCACGCCTCTCGATGCAGTAATCGGGGGATGGCAACTTGCCGGGACCCTCATCTTGCAGGACGGACAGCCCTTTACGCCGGTGATGTCCAGCGGCACTAATTCCTACTCGCTGGCTGGTAACAACTTCAGCTGGTTTCCCAATGTGATCGGCAACCCCAAGCTGCAAAACCGCGGTCCCAAGCAGTGGTTCAATGAAGCTGCGTTTGCCGTGCCGGCCCCAGGAACTTTCGGTGACGAGCGTCGTAATCAGCTGACCGGCCCTGGCTTCGAACAAGTCAACCTTGGGCTCGGCAAAACGTTCCACTTCACGGAAGGGATTAACCTGGAAATGCGGGCCGATGCTAACAATGCCTTCAACCACCCAACCTTAGGGTTGCCTAGCAGCCAACTCACGGTTTGCCCAGCCTCCGGCGTACTGCCGTCTGGCTGCGGTGGCTATGGCGCAATCGCGACTGGAACCTCAACCATTACGGGCCTTGCTACTGGAAGCACCCAGAATGGCCGAACGCTGCAGTTGAGTGCGCATGTGACGTTTTAAACACACCCTGCCTCTTGGTAGGTCCTCCGGGGTACCAGGTTTTCTGGTGCCCCGTATTTTTTTGTGGATGTTTTAGCCCCTCGAGCCAGGGATATGATTTATCGAGCTTCAGTTTTGGGTTTTGCTTTGTATCAGGGCACGACTTCAGTCGTGCCTATGAACCCAAAATGATCAGGGCTTTAGCCTCTGTTATGGCAATACCTGGGCGGAATGGCAACCCGGAAACAATCCTTAGTAGCGCACGGGTATTTTTTGCCACCACGAAGACCAGTATGACGAGGCGCATCCTTCAATCTGAACGGAATGCGACGCTTTTGATTGACGTATTGCGTTCGAACGTAGCAGCAGGAAAATTTCAAATTGCATGACTTCGTAATCATGCCGGATCATCTTCACCTGCTGATTACAGGTGCGCTACCAGCTGGTGCGCTACGGTCAGGGGTTACCGTTTCTAGTAGCCTTCCGGGCTGGCCCGGTCGACTCGCGGACGATCAATTCAGGCTCTACCGCCAATTGCGATTGCGGGCTGGTGTGTGAGGGGCGGAGTTGCTGAAGCAGTATCTGCACTGCCAGGGCGCCCATCTGGTGAAGGGGCTGCCGAATAGTGGTGAGGCTCGGAGTCTGGAAGGCTGCTTCTTTAATATCGTCGAATCCAACCACAGATACATCCTGGGGCACTCGCAACCCTACATCGTGGAGCGCGCGAATGCAGCCGATCGCAGCAATATCGTTAAAAGACAGCACCGCGGTAAAACTGCGATGGTGAGCCAGTAGCTGCCTGACTACTGGATAACCCAGTTCCGGGGATGTGAGGTCTTTTTCCAACTGGATGGTGAGTTCCGGGCGGATCGCGAGGCCGAGATCCTGCGCAACCTGAACGATGCCTTGCCACCTCGCGCCGGAATCGGAACTATAGGGCTGCCCGCGCATGAAGGCAATGGTGCGGTGCCCCAAGCCGTGCAGATGACGGAGCGAGAGTTCAGCCGCCCGGTGATGGTCGAGCACGACATTAGTCACTCCATTTGCAACCCGGTGACCGGCGATGGCAACCACCGGCAGAGGCAGCGTGTCTACCAGGTTAGTATCGATGGCAATCAACCCCTCAGCGCCACGGCTGATGAGCATGCGCGGGTACTGCTCGATAAGATCGGGCCGATGGCGGTGATGGGCGATGAAGTAAAAATACTTCTCCTCGAGAAGACTGTCTCCAATGCCGGTCATCACTTCCGCGTGATAGCCATCGGCGAGGACGGGCACCAGGATGCCGATCGTCATAGTGCGGCGATTTCTCAAGGACCGGGCAAGGAAGCTGGGCTGGTAGTTGAACTTGATGGCCGCCTTGCGAATGCGATCCCGGGTTGCTTCCGGAATGGAGCGTCCGGGCACCTCGTTCAGAACGACCGACACGGTCGTTGGATCGAGACCAAGATAAGCCGCGAGCGTCTTGAGACTGACGGGCCCAGAAGCCTGGTCGAGCGTGCGCGTGCCCCTTGTCTTCGCCATGGTACGGCCGTGACCTCATTGATTCGATCTCTGTGATACGAATCTTATCGCTGAGAGTCACTGTAGACAAGGGTTTGTCTAGACCATTTGTTACACATAATGACTGCCGGGGCTAGAGGGTGCGCTTAAACAAAGGGGTGGCGATGGCCAGGGTCAAGATCCCAAACCCGACAAGAAAGAGCAGGTCCAGGCGGATCGCGGTAAGACCGCCATCCTTGAGAAGAATGGCCTTGAAGCCGTGAACGGCGTAAGTAAAAGGATCGACGTGGGCAATGACCTGCAGCCACTTAGGTAATCCGGAGACGGGCGAGATCGCACCGCTGGGGAAGAACAGCAGCGTGTTCAGCACGCCAAACATGGCGCGCGGCACCAGAGGATCCTCGACCCGCACCATCATCAGGAACATCATGCCGTTAAACGCAATGGAGGTGGAGACGATGAGCAGCAAGAGAAGCAGGGCGGTCATCGGGTTAAAGATGACACCGAGGCCGGCTAACAGCGAGCCGATGACAACAATACAGACACCAGATAACACCGCCTTGATGGTGCCGGCGAGGTTCAATCCGAGAACCAGCTCCAGCCTGGTGATGGGAGTTACCAGGTAGCCCTCGTGCACGCCCCTAGCTTTGTCGTCGATATACAGCATGCCCCCGCCGATCATGACCGCTACATACATGGCAAGGGCCACGGAGCCGGCAAGCAGATACTTCATGTACTCGACGTAAGGATAGAGCTCGACAATTTCGAGAGCGATCGACTGCACGACTTTCGGCTGGATAACAGGAGCATTCAGGGCGTCCACCAGGGATTGCATCTCCGCTTCGAGGCTGGCGCTCATGGTTTGATCGCTGTTGTCGACGACCAGGCCAATCGTGGGAGAATCCCCGGCGAGGACGCGGCGCGAATACTGCGCCGGGATGATGACTGCTCCGTCGATTTTGCCGGTGCGCACATCTTCCCGCGCCTTTTGCTCATCGTTATAGGCGACGGTGGTGAAGGTGCGGATATTCACGGCAATGGCGTTAAAGGCCTCTTCGACCTTAAGTGCCTGGGAGCCGCGATCGTAATCGACAACCCCCATGCGCGCGCCGCGTATTTTGCCCCCAAAGGCATTGCCGAGAATCACCAGCTGGACCAGCGGGAGAGTCATCGAGACCATCATTAATGCGGGCGAGCGAAAAAACTTCCGCATTTCCCGTTCGACAATCGCCATCATTCGCTTCATGGTTGCATCCCCGGACGCGGCGGCATGATAAAGCCCTGCGCCTTGACTTGTTCGTCACGGAGCTCGTGCCCCGTGTAGTGGACGAAGACATCGTCGAGAGTGGTGTTCTGTACAGTTAATGATTTGATGGTTTCGCCGTGTTTGTTCACCATTTCCACCATTTGCGTGGTAGTCAGCGAGCCGTTCGAGGTGAGCAGCCGGTACATGCCTGCGCTCTTCGATTCCACCGCGGTCACGCCGGCCAGCTGTTTCAGCCGCTCCGGCCACGCGGCCGATTCGTGGGTGAAATGCACTTCCACGACATTGTCCCCGGGAACGCTTTCTTTGAGCGCCATGGGAGTATCGAGGGCTACCAGCTTTCCGTGGTCGACGATCGCGATGCGGTCACACAGGCGATCGGCTTCGTCCATGTAGTGGGTGGTAATCAGCATGGTGAGATTGCGGGTGTTCTTGAGGTGGTTGAGCATCTCCCACACCGCCACACGGGAGACCGGATCGAGCCCGGTGGTGGGCTCGTCGAGAAAGAAGATGCGCGGATTGTGAACCAGGCCGCGGGCGATCTCAAGGCGGCGCCGCATTCCACCGGAGAGGGTCTTGGTTTGTGCACCGCGCCACTTGAGCAGGTCCACCGCCTGGAGCAGATCGTTGATATTGCGCTCACGTTCCGCCTTGGGAACCTCATAAAGCTTGGCGTAGATGGAAAGATTCTCTTCCACCGTGAGATCGATATCGCTGGTAAGGGCCTGGGGAATCACACCGATGGCTCGTCTGACCGCATCGGGCTCGCGGGAGACGTCGTACCCGGCGATGATCGCCTTTCCGCTGGTCACCGGGATCAGCGTGGTCATCATGCGGATGAGGGTGCTCTTGCCGGCGCCATTAGGTCCCAGGAGCCCGAAGATCTCGCCCTCAGCGACTTTAAAGGTGATGCCCTTGACAGCTTCGAAGTCGCCGTAGCGCTTGACGATGTTTTCGACCGCAATGGCCGGTCCTGAATGGATCGATGATGGCTTGCTCACCGGTTCACCAGTTTGCTCTTGGGGATATAGACCTCGGCCAGCATTCCGGGTACATAGCGCATGCCAGGGTTGTCGATCAGAAGCTTCAAGCGAATGGTCTTGATATCCCGCTTGCGGCGGCTTACGTCGCGTTGGGTGGCAAAGTCGGCTTCGGAGGATTTGGCGATCACCTTGCCCTGGATGGTGGCTCCGCTGGGCATGACCACTCGCAAGCTGTCACCCAGCTGCACGGCATCTGCCTGGGTTTCGGGCAGCGGGGCGTAGATCCACGTTTGCGTAAGATCCGTGATGGTTACGATTGGGGTGGTGGCCGCGACCACTTCGCCCTGGCGTGCGGCCCGGACATTGACTTTGCCTGAGATGGGGGCGAGCACGCGGGCATATCCCAATTCGATCTGCGCCTGGTTCATCAGGGCCTGCGCGTTTTCCATTTCGCCACGGGTTGCGGCCACAGTCTTGGCTGCTGCCTGGGTCTGAATAGTATTCGCCATCGCGACCTTGAGAGACGCTTCCGCAGCGGCAACATTTGCCTTGGCGGAGTCGACCGCGGCCTTCGCCGCGTTCAGAGCTGTGGCCGCTTCGTCGCGCGACTGATAGCTCATGATCCCCTGTGCGGCCAGGGCGACGGTACGCGAGGTATCCGCATTCTGATGCTCGTACTGCGCCTGCGCCTGGACGAGGGCGGCCTGGGCGCTGCGCACCTGGGCCTGGGCGTTGGCCACCTGGCTGGACATTCCCCCCCGGGTCTGGCGTTCGGTATCGCTGGCTCCCTGCAGTTTGAAGTGCTCACTGACCGCGGTTGCCTCGGCAGCACGATGTGCCGCCGCCAGGTCATCGCTTTGAATGGTGGCGATCAGTTGCCCGGCCTTCACATCGTCCCCTTCGTCTACCGTGAGGACCTGAATTCTGCCCGGGATGCGAGAGCTGACGACTACTTCGTTGGCATCCACGATGCCGATCAACTGCAGATCGTCAGAGCGGTTGGTGGAGAAGAAATACCAAAAGAGGGCGACGACGAACAGGATACCGAGGATGATGAATATGCGATTGCGTGCATTCATACGAACTTTCTCCAAACGCGAGGCCGGCTGGCTTTGGGCATGGGCATCTCGACCAGAACCCGCCTAACCAGCCTGGCGCCATGAGCACGATCCGCAAATAGTGCGGAGCCCAGGAATTCTGCGGCGGCTCTACGCCGGGACTCGATCGCGGCCGGAGCCATCGGATCGAAGGGGAGAATCAAAGACATCATGGGCGCGCTGAGAAAATAAAGAACGTTTGCGCCCAGAGCGGAGTAGACGACCTGGAGCCAATCCATTCGGCAGAGCTCACCGGTCGCGATGCCGTCGCGGACCGCCTGCTGTAACTTCTTGAGCAGGGGTTTGAAGACGTTCTCCACCATGGTGGGCAGCACCTCGCTCTCACCACGCCGCATACGGACCATCTCCTGCTGCATCAGGCTTTGAAAATCGCGTTGGGTGAGAATGCGATCGAAGTGGCTAAGCGCTGTACGTAGCAAGCGCTCTCCAGCGCTGTGTTTGGGATCCAGGGCAGCCATGGTCCGCTCTGCCACGACGGTCGAAACCTCTTCGATCGCGGCTGCGTAAAGACCGGCCTTGCTTTTGAAGTAGTAGTAGAGGAGGGCCTTGTTCACCTTGGCCGATTCGGCAATGGCGTCGGTACGCGCGCCCGCCAGCCCGTTGGTGCTGAACTCGCGGATGGCGGCGCGAAGAATTGCCTTCCGGGTGAGATCGGCGCGACGATTCGGGTTTGTTTCTTTTGCGGACATTGATTAACCAGTTAGTTAAAATCATTATAAACCCCTAGAAGGCCGAGGACTGCTTCCTGGGAAAGTTTCAACCGTCCCTGCGGGGGGACTCGATCGGGCTTCGATTTTGGTACCCAGGACTGCGTCCACATGGGCTAAGTTCAGACAGACTTTTCCAAATTAGCTTTTTGAGAATGGAACGGTTGTCTCTGGGAGCAGACTTCATCGAAGCCCGGAGGGCCGTCCGCTAAACGTCAGCCCAGCCCGGGATGGCTGGGTGAACATCCCATCACGATCCCGCCTGCCCCGCCTGCCCCGGCGTGCCGTGGGGCCTGCCGTGGGAGCGCCATAGGCGCGGCACTTATGTCCCCCTAAACAATCCGCGGCCGTGGAGCGGCGAAGAAAGTCAGCGGTTTTTGTCTTGCCATTCTGTTATGGCTGGGTGGCCCATTCAAACCTTGTTTTGGCTTGAGTGGGCAAGTAGCCTACCTGATTCTCTTCGAGACCCACCCGCTTCCACGCAATCAGCGAATTAACTCCACTCTAAACATGGTTCATCCGCTAATTTGGGACAAGACTGTCCGAACTTAGTCCAGGACGCAGTCCTTCACCGGACTTTCGCCGGCGCTTTGCATGGGGGTCGGGGCCGGAGGTATTTGGTGGACGATTCGCGAAAAAGCGATTGTTGGGCTTCGCCCATCATTCTCGGCCCACGTACGCTGTTGCGAACGTGGGGCACCCGTCCCTTCCCTGTGCGATCTCTTCACACGTCCTTTATGTCTGAGTTCTAGCCCCACCAGGTTTCTCCGGGGGCGAGGTGGGCGCGCACGTAGTCGGGGTTTGGTTCTACGCCTAATCCTGGTTTATCCGGCACTTGAATTCTGCCGTCTTTCACCAGCGGGCCGTCGTGGAGCACGAACTTTTCCCAGGTCACAGATGGATCGCCCTGGTAATAGCCCCAGGGGAGTTCGTGGGTTTTGCCGGCATCGCGGCCGAGCGAGGGGCTTAGGGCCAATTCATGAGCTTTGAAATCGCGGATGGCAGCGCAGCAATGTGCCGAGGCAATGGCGCCGAGGGGACCGATTGCGTTGTGCGCGGATACAGGAATGTTGAAAACGTCAGCCAGGTCCGCAATCTTCTTCGATTCGAGGAGTCCTCCAGACTTCGGTATATCGATCTGCACGATCTTGCAGCCCTGATGGACAATGAAGGGCATAAACCCACGACGCGTGTAGAGGTTCTCGCCGGTGAGGATGGGCACGGGAGATTCCTCCGTCAGCTTGACCCAGGATTCGGAGAAGTCGGGATCCATTGGGTCCTCAAGCCACATGGGCCGGGCAGGCGCAACCGCACGGGCCAGGTTGAGCGCGTCCGACATGTCGAGCTCCCAATGGCAATGAACCGCGATTTCGAACTGGTCGCCGAGGGCCTCGCGCACGTTTGCAAAACCCCTGGCGTTGATCTCCAAATCCTTGAGAGAAAGCTGGCGGCTGTTGAAGCGGGCATCTCCAGGGAACAACCCATAGGGATCGGCAGCACGCCGGATGTCCGTCTTTACTGCTTCGAAACCATAGCGATGCTCCTTGACCATTGCCGCCCACTCACGGCAGGACGCAGGATCGAGAAAATCCGCCGGGCTGGTAGTGAGATAAGCCCGCACACCGGTGCGGTATTGGCCCCCGAGCAGTTTGCAGACTGGAACGCCGAGAAGTTTTCCCGCAAGATCCCAAAGCGCTATTTCTACTCCGCTGATCGCGGTCACGGTGACGCCGCCAATGGCGCCCGCGCCTCCGGTACGCAGGATCATCGCTGTGTACAACGGGTCTATGTCCAACGGGTCTTGCCCCATGACGGTATCCCGCAGATAGCCCAGCATCACATCCTTTATGCCGAAACCCCAATATGCTTCGCCATATCCACTGATACCCGCATCGGTGTCGATGCGCACCAGGGTGTTCCCTCCCGGCCTACCCACGACCATCACTTTCAAGTCGGTAATCTTCACCTTCTTGCGCAACGGCGCCGCAAGCGCTGAGTAGTGTCCCAAGACAGACGATGCCGGAACGATAGCCGCGATCCCTTGCAGCAGATCTCTTCTCTTCATGAGTTACCTCTAATCCCGGAGATAGTAGACATAGTTATAGCTCGAATCTGCAGCTTGTGGGTTGTTCTGTAAGTAGTTCTTAAGGGAACTAATGCGTCTTTGTTTTCGAGCGCCGCCTCTTCGGCACTTTGCCGATTCTAGGATCGCGGGCGACGATCAGTTCGCACGCACGCAAGGCGGCTGATTCGAAATCCGGCGCATCGGCGGGAAGAACCTGCCAGCCGGTCACTTCCTTCCCTAGAAGCTGAATGGAGCGCATGTAGGGAAAATCCCGGCGAAGGCTCTGGTGGTCCTCAGCAGTGGTGGCAAGCCACACGCCGTTGTCCTCGGTCTGTTTTTGCTTGTCGCGCAGCATGAGGACGATCTTGTCCTGGACGTAAATGGCGAGGCAGCCGAACATGGGACGGGTTTCGATGGGGACCTGACCGACCGCGTCGAGCACAAACTGGTAAGGCACGGCCTTGCGGCTTTTGACCGGCAATCCAAAGGCCGCATTGGGGCGTGACTTTTTCATCACGCCCATGATAGTACGAAGTTTCAAGATCGGCCCACTGTGCGCGCGGAGTACATTCTTGACACATATAGCCACTACGCATATAGTATGCCCTATGGCCGACGACGTTAAGGCGCTGCTTCCGCTGCAACCAACCACCTTCCATATCCTTCTATCTCTGGCCGACGAAGACCGGCACGGCTACGCCATCATTCTCGAGGTGGCCAGACGCACGCAGGGAGAGCTCAAGCTGAGTGCCGGCACCCTTTACCGTTCCATTCAGCGGATGCTCGAAACTGGCCTCATCGTTGAGACCAGGAACAGGCCTGCGCCCGAGATGGATGATGAACGCCGCAGGTATTACCGCATTACCCCGTTGGGAAGAGCAGTTGCCGAGGCGGAGGCAGGACGCCTAAGGGATTTGCTCAAGATGGCGCGCTTGTGCGGTGTCGCGCCGAGGACGACCTAATGAACTTCTATCGATTGCTGCTCCACGTCTATCCATCGTCGTTTCGGTTGGAGTATGGCGACGAGATGAGCGCCATCTTTTCTATCGAACTCGGCCGACGCATCGGACTGGCTGCCAAATGCGGGTTCTGGCTTTCCACAATTGCCGAAATCCTGTTTAACGCCGCCATGGTGCACTGGGAAATTGCCCGGCGGGATTTGTTCCACTCGACGCGGTCACTGTTACGCTCCTTTGGTTTTACCCTAACCGCAATTCTGCTGGTCACCATCGGCATTGGCGCCAACGTTGCGGTATTTACGCTGGCCAATTTTGTGTTGGTAAGGCCGCTGCCCTTTCCTGAAGCGGACCGGCTGATGAGAGTCTGGGAAAACCATCCGGGTTATTCAAGGATGGAACTTTCTCCGGCCAACTATCGCGATGTGATTGCGTCGAGCCGGTCGTTCACCGATCTGGCGGCTTACAACTTCAACTCCGTCAACCTGGTTGGCCAGGGCGAGCCGCAAAGAATCGAGGGCTGCTCAGTCACGGCGAATTTGTTTTCGGTGCTCAAGAGGCCGGTGCTGATGGGCCGTTACTTTAGCAAGGAGGACGACAGGGGCGGCGCTCCAGGCACCGTGGTGCTGAGCTATTCGCTATGGCAAGCAGCGTTCGGAGGGGATCGAGGAATTATCGGCAAGCCGATCTCTCTCGATGATGAGTCCTACACGGTGATTGGGGTGATGCCGCCCGATTTTCGTTTTCCCACACGCGAGACACAATTCTGGACGCCTTTCCGATTTAAGGAACTGGATTATCAGGACCGCAACAACAACTACCTGGTTGGCATTGGCCGGCTCAAGCCAGGTGTCTCGGCCGCCCAGGCTGGTAGCGAGTTGTCGCTGATCGCTGCGCGGTTGCGGGGACAATATCCAAAGGAGAACGAAGCAGTCGACCTCTCAGTGGTTTCGATGCGCGATGAGCTCACGTCGAAATCACGCCTCTTGTTGTTTGGTTTATGCGGAGCGGCGCTCTGTGTGCTGATCATTGCGTGCGCCAACCTGGCGAATCTTCTACTGGCACGCTCCCTCGCCCGGCAACGAGAGCTCTCGATCCGCTTGTCGCTGGGGGCTAGCCGCCGTAATCTTCTACGCCAGCTCCTATCCGAAAGTGTGCTCCTGGGATTGGCCGGAGGGGCATGCGCAACCGGCGTTGCGATCGCCGCTCTGCCGCTGCTTTCGCGACTGGTACCCAACGCGCTTCCGACACAGCAGGTTCCTCCCGTGGACGTGCAAATGCTGCTGTTTGCCCTGGGTCTTACGCTGCTTACGGTGATTGGGTTCGGGGTCGCGCCCGCATTGCAGGCGTGCAGGGGAGCGGGTTTCAGCGGGCTGCGCGTGGGCGTACGCACGGGAGGTGCGGGCCGTCACGGTGCCCGATCTGCGCTGGTGATTGCGGAAGTGGTGGCCTCGGTGGTGCTGCTGGTTTCGTCAGGGCTATTGATCCGCGCGTTGTGGCGCGTTCAATCCGTAAACCCGGGGTTCAGAACCGGCGGCATCCTTTCGTTGCGCACCGAGTTGCCCTTCCCTAAATACAACCAGACCAGCATGCGGGAGCAGTTCTACCGCAAGGTGCTGACGGATGTTCGCAGACTGCCTGGTGTGACGGACGCCGGTTACATCACAGCTCTTCCCATGACCTGGGGCGGCGGCATCTGGCCCGTCGAAGTGGACGGGCGCAGCCAGATTCGCGCGGCTGGCACCTCCGCCAGCATGCGTTTTGTGACTCCCGGTTTATTTTCGGCCCTGGGCATTCCGATCAAGCTGGGACGTGGGGTGAGCGAAAGCGATACCGTGGACCGGCCCTGGGTTGCGGTGGTCAGCGAATCGTTCGTGCGGCGATATTGGCCGAATGAGCAGCCGATCGGGCGCCATTTCAAGTTTGGCTTTCACGATCGCGAAGTCATCGGGATGGTTGGGGACATCCGTCAGCGAGGACTGGAAAGAACCAGTGAGCCCCAGGTGTATCTCAGCTCAAAACAGGATGCGGATGACGGGATCACTTACTACGCGCCGAAAGACCTGGTGATCCACTCGTCGCAGTCACCGGAACAGCTGTTACCCGCGATCCGGCAGATCATTCATGGGGCGGATCCGGAGCAGCCCATCTCCGACGTAAGGACGATGGACGAGGTCATGGCCGGAGAAACGGAATCGCGGACTATCCAGATGCGGGTGCTGATGGTCTTTACCGGGGTGGCGATTGTGCTGGCCGGCTTAGGCATCTATGGTCTGCTGGCGTTCACAGTCTCGATGCGCCAGCAGGAGTTTCGTATCCGCCTGGCTTTGGGCGCCGGGCAGGGGGATATCTTCAAAATGGTATTGGTCCAGGGCGTGTGGCTGGCCGTGGCCGGCCTGGTGCCCGGGCTGGCCGTTGCTTACATCGCAGCGAGATTCATGCAGAGCCTGCTGGCCGGCGTGCGGCCGGCCGATGCGGCCACTTTCACGGCTGCAGCCGCGCTGTGCCTCGTCACCACCCTGATGGGGAGTTTGTTCCCTGCCCTTCGCGCTGTCCGTTCTGATCCTACCGCCGTGATGCGCGCCGAGTAGGAGAAGTTTCGGCCGCCTCTGACGTGTGGTGGTGAAAAAATCTAGAAATCTCAAAATGGATTGTCCATTTTGTACCCTCCTGAACGACTATCGGGTGAACCAAGCATTCATGCCGGTTCGGGAGGGACAATGAAATATCGGTCCATGGTTTTCTTTGACGTTGCCATGCGTGATGGTCCTTTCTCTGGTCTCACGCTCATTAATGGCATCCTGGCGCGCGACGACCTGGAAGACGATCACCTTGCCTACTCAGCTCGGGCGGATTTATGCCGGCGGTTAGGAAAAAGAGCGGAGGCTCGTGCATCTTACGAGAAAGCCCTCAGCCTGGCACGGCCTGAAGCGGCGCGGCGGTTTCTCTTGAGAAGGTTGAACGAATTGATAAGTGAGGCTTAGCGATGAGCCTGGAAGACACTCTCATTTCCGTTTGGCAACAGGTATTCGCTGAAAATGCGAAGACAGTCGTTCTCGACGATGCCCGGTACCCGATCCGCAGGACGAGCCGATCCAAACTACGCGAGGTGGATTTTAAATTCGGCGATACGGCTTTACGTGGCTTAGAACAAAACCCAAATACCAATTCGCGCTGGGCGAAGCTGGCACGAGAAGGCAAGAAGGTCATGCAATTTTTGGAGGATGGCCGATACGTCGCCGGCGTTGTCGATGGAAAAGTGACTGTATACCACTCGCCGCACAGACAGTGACCTTGACGTCTGAATTTCAACTGGCAGCGGATCGGGACACTCTGTACGTCATGCGTGTTTTAACAACTAAGCCGCTCCTTTCCAGTGCTCTACCTCGAAGCCGGCATGACGTCGTTATAGGAATGCCACGCCCAGCCCAGGTAGTGCGGGTTTCCGCTTAACGTATCTTGTACAACCTTGAGCATGTCGGGAAGCTGTTGTTGATAGTCAGGAGTGCGCAGACCTATGGCCAGCTTGGCGAGATTGGTGCCGTTGAGTCCCTGATAAGCCATATCCATAAACTTTTTGCTGGCCTGGCGAAGCTTGTCCGCCTGGGCGGCGGTGCTCTCGCCGACACCGGGACTGCTCAGCTCGTATAGCATCAGCGTCAGGCGCGGCAGGGATGACATCAGCGCCTGACGCTGACTGGCATCGCCCTTGAGAAATTTGTTGGGGATGTCGGCGTTGACCGTCATCTGGTTCTGTTGGGCCAACGTGAGCACGGCGCGATAAGTATCGAGGAGATTGGGTAAGAAGACGAGATTTCCCGGCCCTTTGTTCTCCTGGCGTTGCTGCGGTTCTATGTCGAGGTGAATGCCGTCGAAGCGTTGGTGGGGATGTCCCCGATTAAAGGACAAAACTTCATTGACGTGGGCCATCAGCTTGTCTCGGTGCTTGCCCGGCTCGTCCGCGTCCGTGCTCGTGAGCAGGGCCTCAACCTGAATGTGGGATTTGTGTAGAAGGCCGATGAGCTTTTCTATTTCCTGTTGTTCCGCCGCGCCACCATTTTGGGAGGAAAAAGACAGGTAAACCTCGTTGATCTGGTGCGACCGGCAAAAATCGCGCAGAGCCTCACCGCGGGAGGGCAAGTCGAGCAAAGTTGGCGTCTTCCATACCCAGAGTCCATGCACGAATGGGCCGTTTGGACTTTGGGCTGCCGCGCCAGGCATCAGGCAGAGTAGCGCTGTCAGTACCGGAAACGCGATCCTCATATAAACCCTCTTTCGGTTCAGCCCCAACAGCATAACGGATAACTACGCCATTGGCCCGCGCATCTACCTATAGACGGAGATCAAACTATGCCGAATCAAAGCAATGTCGGAAAGCCACCCAGCGAAGAAGAATTCCACACGTCCAAAACAGGTGAGGACAAGAAACTCGACCGCACAGCAGAACAAGCTGCCGAAAAGGCTGGGAAAACAGAGAGGCGCTACGACCAGGACCACGACATTTTCACCAAATAGTCCCATAGTTTTGAGAGGGTAATGCGCCGCCGCCCAGGAACCCCTCCGCGGCGGCGGTTTACCTGCCCCTGCCCGCGGACTAGAATGGCGATATGGTGAATATCGATTCGGCGGGCCGTCTATGAACTTTCCTGAACATGAACTTCACTTCTTCCAAAGGTTCGGGCTCACCGGACGTCTCATTGAGCGGTGCCTGGGTGAGGCGCTCTCCGCTGGTGGTGATTTTGCCGACTTATACTTCGAATCCATTGCGTCTACTTCCATCTCAGTTGACGAGTCGCTGGTAAAATCCGCCAGCCAGGGAGTGAGTGCGGGATGCGGTATTCGCGTCTGCTCCGGCGACCGCACTGGTTATGCTTATACCGATGATCTCTCCGCGGAGCGGCTTATGCGTGCCGCGCGCACGGCGGCCCTGATTGCCGACGGCCCTTCCATACAGCAGGTTGCGGGCTTCCGTGAGACGCCAAAGGCGAGTCTCTACCCAATCTCGGCCGCGGATTCCAATGCGGGAATCGCCCCCAAGCTGGAACTGGTCATGCGCGCGGATCGTGCTGCCCGGGCCTATGACCCGCGCATCGTGCAGGTGCGCGCCGGCTACAACGACGAGATGCGGCACATCCTCATTGCCGCCTCCGATGGCACCTTCGCTCACGACACGCAACCGCTGGCGCGCCTGAACTGTTACGTTATTGCTCGCGACGGATCGAAGAACTCGCGTGGCGGATCCGGCGGCGGAGGGCGGGTTGAGCTCAGCTTTTTCGAGGGCGATAAGTCTCCTGAGCACTTCGCCCGGGAAGCAGCGCGCCAGGCCATTCTGCAGTTGAATGCTGTTCCGGCGCCGGCAGGCGATATGGAAGTGGTTCTCGGTCCTGGCTGGCCCGGTGTTCTGCTGCATGAAGCAGTGGGCCACGGGCTCGAAGCCGACTTCAATCGCAAGAAGACTTCAGCTTTCGCGGGTTTGATCGGACAACAGGTTGCCAGCTCTAAAGTAACCGTGGTCGACAATGGCACCATGCCATCCCGCCGCGGGTCGTTAAATGTGGATGATGAAGGCTCGCCTACCCAGGAAACTGTGCTCATCGAAAACGGCATCCTCAAGGGCTACCTCAGCGACAAACTTTCCGCGCGGCTGATGGGCATGGCAGACACCGGCAACGGACGCCGTGAAAGCTACCAGCACATCCCCATGCCGCGCATGACGAATACTTATATGCTCTCGGGCGAAGATAGCCCGGAGGACATTCTGCGCAGCGTTAAGCGAGGACTCTACGCGGTGAACTTCGGGGGCGGCCAGGTGGATATCACCAGCGGCAAGTTCGTCTTCTCTGCCTCGGAAGCCTACCTGATTGAGGACGGCAAGATCACCGCTCCAGTACGCGACGCCACGCTCATCGGCAACGGGCCGGAAGCGCTGAAATATGTATCCATGGTGGGTAACGACCTTGCTCTCGATGAAGGCATCGGCACCTGCGGCAAAGACGGACAGAGCGTACCGGTCGGCGTGGGCATGCCCACCATCAAGCTGGACCGCATGACCGTGGGCGGGACGGGACGATAATGTCGACGACCACCTCCATCGCCGCGGCCGAAAGCCAACTGAACATGCAGCAGCTTGCGACGGCTGTCGTCGAACGCGCGCTGCGTGCGGGAGCTACGGAAGCCGAAGTAGTGATCCGCGAAGGTGACGAATTTTCCACGCTCGTCCGCCTCGGCCAGGTAGAAACGCTGAAAGAATCAGGCGCGCGCGGGATTGGCCTGCGCGTCTTTCTGGGCCCGAGCGGAGCGTATCGCACCGCCAATACTTCTACCAGCGACTTCTCTGATGCCGGTCTGGCACACCTGGTTTCTGGCGCCATGGATCTGGCCCAGGTCACGTCACAAGATCCCTTTGCCGGCTTGCCCGAGGCGAGTGCCATGGGCCAGCTTGACGCCGAGCTCGACCTTTATTACGAAGACGTGTATTCCCTGCCGACGGCGCAGCGTATCGAGTATGCGCGGCGCGCTGAAGCTGCGGCTCTCGCGGCCGATCCGCGGCTCAAAAAGAGTGATGGTGGCAGCTTTGACGCGGCAACCGGACACAAGGTGATGGCCAATTCACGCGGCTTCGTGGGTGAGTATCGCCGCTCGTATTGTTCCCTGTCTGCCATGCCGATCGCTGAGACGGAGCAAGGCAGCATGCAGCGTGACTATTGGTATTCGAGTGCGCGCACGCTGGCCCGGCTCGATTCTCCCGAGAGTATTGGAGCGGAGGCGGCACGGCGGACGCTGCGCCGCCTGAACGCACGCCGGGTTACGACCCAGCGCGTACCCATTGTCTTTGCTCCTGAGATTGCGCGCTCGCTCATCAGCAACATCTTTGAAGCCGCCAATGGAGACAGTATTTATCGCGGCGCTTCCTTCTGGACCAACCAGCTGGGGCAGCAGGTGGCCAGTGCAAATGTAACCGTAATTGATGACGGCACCATGCCGGGTCTGTTCGGTACCGCGCCCTTCGATGGCGAGGGGCTGCCCACCCGGCGTACAGTCATTGTCGAGAAGGGCGTGTTGAAGAATTACCTGCTGAATACGTACACCGCGCGCAAACTTAATATGCAGAGCACCGGCAACGCTTCGCGAGGCTTGGCCGGCACCCCCGGCATCGGCGCCGGCAACCTTTTTCTCGAGAAAGGGACGATTACGCCACAGCAACTGCTTGACGATGTGAAAACCGGGTTCTATGTCACAGAGCTGATGGGGTTTGGCGTCAACATGGTCACTGGCGACTACTCCCGGGGTGCAGCCGGACTCTGGATCGAGAACGGCGAGCTGACCTTCGCAGTGGAGGAAGTCACCATTGCCGGGAACCTGAAGGAGATGCTCAACAACATCACCGCCATCGCCGACGACCTGGAATTTCGGGGAGCGGTGGCCTCACCTACTTTACGCATCGACGGAATGACCATCGCCGGGGAATAATCGTCTCGTCTTAATATGAGAGCCGGTCTCGTTCACTCCATCCGCTTCGATCCGGCCGACCCCAGCGGCAGCCTGAGCGGCCTTCCGCAGGCCCCAGCTGTTTTCGCGCTTTGCGCCGCTGATCCCGCAGCTGAGCCCTACCTGAGCAAGACCCCCAACCTTCGCCGCCGCCTGATGCGTTTTCTGCGCGGGCCGCAGGGCGGCGCGACCACTAAGCGGCTGCAGTTGGCGCACATGGTCGATCATATTGAATACAGCGTTACTGGATCCGATTTCGAATCGTCGCTGTGCCTCTACCAGGCTTCCCTGCGCGCTTTCGGGGAGCGGGCTCAACGGCGGCTACGTCTTCGCCCTCCCGCCTTTCTGCGCATGTCGGTCGACAATGCCTATCCCCGGGTCTACGCCACTTCCAGGATCAGCAAGACGGCGGCGAATGCTCTTTTCGGTCCATTCCCTTCCCGGGCAGCGGCGGAGCGTTACGCGGACGAGATGCTGAATCTTTTTTTGCTGCGCCGTTGCAGCGAAGAGCTGAACCCCGATCCGGCCTTTCCCGGCTGCGTTTATTCGGAGATGAAGATGTGTCTCGCGCCTTGTTACAAGGGATGCTCCGATGAGCGGTACCAGCAGGAGTCGGCAGATGTGTTTGCTTTTCTCTCCACTCGCGGCGCCTCGCTGCTCAGCCGGTTGGAGGGCGAGCGAAACGCCGCTTCAGAAGCGATGGAATTCGAGCGCGCCGCAGCGATCCACCAGAGAATGCAGAAGGTGCAGAGCGTGGCCCACCTGGCCAGTGAGGCGGTACACCCGTTGGCGGAACTGAGCGGCATCCTGGTGCAGCCGGCGGCCGAGCCCGGCCATGTCGCGCTGTTCTCTTTGCGCCGCGGGGCGTGGAATGGGCCTTCGCTTTATTCCATTGTGGGCATGCGCCTGGCGAATGAAAGATCGGGATCCAGTTCGCTGTTTGCTCAGCCCTTCGCGATGGAGCCGGTTCCGCTGGAGGGAGTGGCTGCCTTACCGGCAAAAGATGTGCTGGAATCGCGGCTTGAGGAGGCGTTGGCTGCACTGGGGCAGTCTGCGCCTAAGTCTGTGTCTTCACAGACCCTCTCGGATCACGTGGCACTCTTCTCACAGTGGTTTTACCGCCCCGCGGTGCGGTCTACAGGAGAGATGATCTTTGCAGGGGTAAATGGGGAGGTGCCGCGGAAGGCGCTGCTGCGGGCTATTTCCCGGGTGGCTGCGCGCGCGAACAGCGCTAACCCGGAGGAGCTCGCCAAACCCCCAATCCAATGGCACGCGTAAGGTGGGCCGGATGCTTAGCTCCAAATCTGCGGAATTCGCAACTTTTCGGGGAGCCACCGCTCTGATGCTTTGTATCAGGGCACGACTTTAGTCGGGCCATAAAGCCCCAACAAAGATGTGGGCTTCAGAGTATGCGTGAGGCCTAACGGATGCAAAAGAAGTCCCGCAGAGCCTGCCCTGAGCTTGTCGAACGGGGACGGCTGAACTTTGCTGAACTTAGCCCATGGACGCAGTCCCATAAGCGCTAACTTGTTTGGGATGTAGCCCTAGTCTTGCCCTAGTCTGCATTTCTCACAGACCCCTGGGTAAACGAATAAACGAATCGCTGCCGGTATGAGATCTCAATGCGTAACGAATGACGGGTGCCCCATATCTGCCCGGTTTTGGCAGATGTGGGATTCCACGGCTGTCCACCGATCACTCTCTACCAGCAACCGATCTGGAAGTCCATGGCCATCTGCACCCTGCACAGTCGGGGGTTGAGGTTTGTGGAATCCCACATCTGCCAAAACCGGGCAGATATGGGGCACCCCGGCTCTGTCGCAGACCGGGCTGTGAGAAATCCAGGCTAGCCCTAGGCTAGCCCAAGGCTAGGGCTAAGCTCAGCCGTCCCTGTTCGACCCTTTTCCGCAACCTCTAAAAGTCGTGCCCTGGAGTTTCTATAAAAAACCTTTCTCCTGGTGCAAAAGTGACCCCAATCCGCATATATATAGGTGTGTCCACCAACAACTTTGTGCGATTGCAAATCGTTTGCCGGCCACGTGCGCGGATGACGGGTGAAGCGCGGCCCCCCAGAACGGCTCAGTGGGCAAATTATCCGGACACCTCTTGCCCGGATTCGGACTTACCACGCATATCACGCACCATTTCCGTCAGACCTGCCACCCTTACCACGCATACCACGCATATCACGCACCATTTCCGTCGGACCTGCCACCCTTACCACGCATACCACGCATATCACGCACCATTTCCGTCAGACCTGCCACCCTTACCACGCATACCACGCATATCACGCACCATTTCCGTCGGACCTGCCACCCCCTGAAGGCGAAATACACGGATAACTTTGACCGCCGCTTGTAACAAAGGACTTAGCCGCGCGTCGATTCCAACCCAGGAGCTTAGAGCTGGCTTAGAGCAGGCTTGGAGCGCATTTCTCACAGCCCCTGGGTAAAAAATAAACGAATCGCTGTCGGGAGGTCACCCGATCCATCTGTGAGGCGCTCCGCTCAGAGCCCGTGACTTTTTTGATCTTTTCGTGTTTTTTGCACCCGTCCAGATGTTGTTTAGTCACCTCCAGAAAGGCGTCATCCTGCCTGCCCCGGCGTGCCGTGGGAGCGAAGCGCGTCGCAGATCTATGGCATAACAGAGGGTTTATGGCGCGGAGTCGAAGGACCCCGGCGATGCTTGTTGGCAGCTGCTCTTCGGAGCTTTCCGGCCACAGACTACAAGGGGAATTAAAAAAGTCACAGCCTCTCAGGATGACGATTTTGTGGGAGTTTTGAAGAAAAACATCCCAAACAAGTTAGCGTTTATAAAACTGCGTCCATGGGCTAAGTTCAGCAAAATTCAGCCGTCCCTGCGGGACTTATTTTGCATCCGTTAGGCCTCACGTACGGGCTTCAGCCCGTTCATACATGGAAACAAAACGATGGGCTTTTAGCCCCTGAGGGCAGCACTTTCCCCAGAGCGTCGCAGAGTGTAATCCACGCTTTCTTTCCAGTTCTCACGCACACGCTAAAGACCGTGCGTCGAGTAGCGCAGTTGATACCTCAGTGACTCAAGCTCTGCAGTTTTCCGCACTGGGTCCGGCATTTCGCTGGCCAACTCAAAAAATAATTTTCCTGAAATGCAAACAAAACCACCCCTGAATCGCATATATACAGACAACAACCCAAATAATGGGTTGTGCCGTCTCCTGATCAAAAAGGGCAAGATGCTCAATTAATATCTTGAGCATCTTGAGCATCTTGAGCACCGTCGTGAAAAAAAACGACTTAGCCGCCAACATCAGGGAATCGGTGCACAATCCGCGCCTGCTTCGCGCTTATCAAACTCCTGTACACTGGGGAGAATCGAGGGGTACTCATGGTTGAATTGGTGCCATCCATCCTCTCTGCCGACTTCTCGAAGCTGGCCCTGGAAATCGAGGCCGCCGAGCGCGGTGGCGGCTCTGTTATTCATATCGACATCATGGACGGTCACTTCGTCCCCAATCTCACCATGGGACCCCCGGTGGTCAAGTCTCTGCGCAAGGTTACCCACCTGCCGCTGGACTGCCACCTGATGATCGAGAATCCCGACGACTTTATCGAGGAATTTGCAGCGGCCGGGGCTAACTGGATTAGCGTTCACTACGAAGCCTGCCGCCACCTGCACCGCAGCCTGGAACTGATCGCCCAACATGGCATGGAACCTGCGGTGGTCATCAATCCGGCCACTCGGGTCGATTTTCTGATCGATATCCTGCCTATGGTCCATCACGTGCTGGTGATGAGTGTGAACCCGGGCTTTGGAGGTCAAAAATTCATTCATTTTTCGCTGGGGAAGATCCGCCGGCTGGTCGAACTACGGGGGGAACTTGACCTCAGCTTCAGAATCGAGGTGGATGGGGGAGTAGCCCATGACACGATTGCCTCGGTGGTTGAAGCCGGCGCGGATTTACTGGTCGCCGGCAGTGCGGTTTTTGATTCCGGTCACCCTGAAAAAGAGGCTCGGGTGCTGCTTAAAATGGCCCGGGAGGCGGAACAGGGTTGCCCAGCCTAAATTTTCCATTCCAGGCGGGCCGCCGCCATTTACCATTGCGTAAGTAAGTAATGTCGGCCGCGGTGGCGGGGCACCACTACCGGTCACGATTTTGGCTCGCTGGCCGAGCCCCTGCCCATGAGGTGCTATGCAGCGTTTCCTATTCCGGATCTCCACCCTGTGTCTTCTTTGCGCGCTCCCCGCGTGTGCTCAGTTTGGCATCTTCAAGCCCTCTAAACCGTCGACGGTTCCGACGCCCAACGATCCGCTTGCCGGCCACGCCTCCAAGCAGCCGGATAAAGAGCTTTTCGAGAAGGCTCTGAATGCCATGAAGAAGGGCAAGTTTGATGTGGCGCGGCTGGATTTGCAGACATTGCTGAACACGTATCCGGAATCGGAATACCAGATGCGCGCGAAGCTGCTGGTCGGTGATAGCTGGTTTAAGGAAGGCGGCACCGCCGCCCTGACCCAGGCCGAAGCCGAATATAAGGACTTCATCACCTTCTTCCCGAATACACCGGAAGCTGCCGAAGCGCAGATGAAGGTGGCCGACATTTATTACATGCAGATGGAAAAACCTGACCGCGACCCGAAGAATGCCCAGCAAGCGGAGCAGGAATACCGGACCATGATCCAACAGTTCCCTGATTCCACCTTTGTACCCCGGGCCAAACAGCGGCTGCGGGAGGTGCAGGAAGTACTGGCAGAGCGGCAGTACCAGGTCGGGAGTTTTTACGCCTCGCACGAGAACTGGGCGGCGACCATTGCCCGCCTGCAGACGGTAAGTGACAGCTACCCGCTCTATAGCCATAGCGACCTGGCGCTGATCGGCCTGGGAGACGCTTATGCGGCCGAAGCCCGCTATGTGCAGGGCTTGGCCAAAATCGATCCCAAAGCCAAGCAGGAGCTGATGAAGGCCTACGATGACCAGGCGGCTGACGCGTACTCCCGGGTAGTCACCCACTACCCGATGGCGGCCCACGTTGAGGACGCCCGTGAGCGCCTGATCGCACTCAATCGCCCGGTCCCGGAACCTACCAAAGAAGAACTCGCCGACAGCGAGGCTGAAGAGCAAAGCCGCACCGGCATCACGTTCAAGGATCGTGCCCTTCTGCTGGTCAAGCGTGGCCCGGTCACGGTGAATGCTGCCCGTATTGGGGAGCCGACTCTGACTGACCCTCCGCCGGTAACGGCGCCTGATGTTCATAAGCGGGACGCGGCACTGTTTACCGCGGCTCTCAACAACCAGCCGTTGCCGTCCTTAAAGCCTGCCGCCGGCGCTCCAGCCACCGCGGTAGCCAATGGAACTGGAACTCCCGCACCTGGCTCCGCCTCGACTCTTCAGTTGGAGAACGTGAGTGGCGCGCCTGCGATTGGGGCCCAGATTGTGGGTACCGGGGAGAGCGCTGGCCAGGCTCCCGCGGCCTCCGGGCCCTCGTCCGGGGTGCCAGTCGGCCCCGCTGTAACTCCTGAAGGCGCAGCCGCGGCAGCAGCCGCAGCTGGGGTACCGGGGGCGCAGAACCAAGGCGGATTGGCGACGGTCGGTCCGACAAACACGCAACCCTTGCCTCCCGTAGAGAAGCCGGCAGACGCGCCACCGCAAACCAACGATGTGCATAATGCGAACGCCGCGCAAGTGCAGACGGGCACCGACGCAGGCGCTACCAGTGCGAAATCGAAAAAGAAGACCCCAGCGCCCAAGTTCGATGCGAGCGAGGAGTCTTCCTCTTCCAACAAACACAAGAAAAAGAAGGGCCTCGACAAACTCAACCCGTTCTAGAGCATGATCACAGCAGCGATGATGCCCTCTGGTGTTGAAAGAAGACGCCCCCATGCCCCGTGATCTGCCTAAAGCCTACGACCCGGCCGCGATCGAAGATCGTTGGGCGGCCTACTGGGTCGAAGAGGGCCTGTTTGACCAGCCCCACGCTGTAGACACCACTTCTGCGCCTGCCCACCCCGTCTTTTCCGTGTTGCTCCCCCCGCCTAACGTTACTGGCCGGCTGCACATGGGGCACATGCTGGAGCACACCGAGATTGATATCCTCACTCGCTGGCACCGCATGTGCGGAGACCTGGCTCTGTGGATTCCCGGTACGGATCATGCCGGCATAGCCACGCAGTTAATGGTCGAGCGCCAGCTTGCCGAAGAGCACAAAACGCGCCAGCAGCTGGGCCGGGAAGCCTTTGTTGAACGGGTGTGGCAATGGAAGCAGCATTACGGCGCTGCCATCCTCGACCAGATGCGCCGCCTGGGCACCAGCGTCGACTGGTCGCGCGAGTACTTCACCATGGATGCACCGCGTTCTACGGCGGTGCGCGAGGCCTTCGTCCGGCTGTATGAGCAGGGGCTCATTTATCGCGGCGCTTATATCGTTAACTGGTGTCCGCGGTGCCAAACCGCGATCTCCGACCTGGAAGTCATCCATGAAGAGCAACAGGGCAAACTATGGGAGATTCGCTACCCGATCGTGGGAGAGAACGGCTTCGTTACCGTAGCAACCACCCGGCCCGAGACCATGTTGGGCGACGTTGCGGTCGCCGTTCACCCGGACGATGAGCGCTATGCTCACCTGCAGGGCAAGATGCTGCACCTGCCGCTGACCGGACGGGAGATCCCGGTGGTGACCGACAACTGGGTGAGCCGCGACTTCGGTACCGGTGCGGTCAAAGTGACACCCGCGCACGATCCCAACGATTTCGCCCTGGGGCAGCGCCAGGCTCTCCCTTCGATCAGCGTAATGGACGAGACGGCGCACATGAACGCCGCTGCGGGCGCGTATGCCGGGCTCGACCGGTACAAAGCGCGGCAGCGGGTACTGGCCGATCTCGAAGCCCAAAACCTGCTGGCCGGGGTGCGCGATCACGTCAATTCCATCGGCAAGTGCGACCGCTGCAAAACGGTGGTGGAGCCCCTGCTTTCGACGCAATGGTTTATCCGCATTCAGCCGCTGGCGGACCATGCGATTGCCGCCGTGGAACAGGGCTACATCCGCTTTACACCAGAACAATACTCGAAGACGTATTTCGAGTGGATGCGTAATATCCACGACTGGTGCATCTCGCGCCAGCTGTGGTGGGGCCATCGCATCCCGGCCTGGCACTGCGCCGCCTGCGGCAAAATCACTGTAGCCCGCACCACACCGGAGATCTGCGCGCACTGCGGCAGCGATCGCATCGAGCAGGAGAAAGATGTTCTCGATACCTGGTTCTCCTCCGGCCTGCTGCCCTGCTCTTCGCTGGGTTGGCCGGAACACACGCCCGATCTCGACGCGTTTTATCCCACCCGGTTGCTGGTGACCGGCTTCGACATCCTTTTCTTCTGGGTGGCGCGCATGATCATGCTGAGCTGTCATTTCATGCTCGAGGAGCCGATGGCAGACGGCAGCAAGCGCACGCTGCAAGACGCGGTGCCGTTCCGCGAGGTGTACATCCACGCGTTGGTGCGCGACGCGGAGCGGCAGAAGATGTCGAAGACCAAAGGCAACGTGATGGACCCCATCCAGGTGGTGGAGCGCTTCGGGACGGACGCGGTGCGTTTCACGTTGGCCGCCATGGCCGCACCTGGTACCGACATCGCGTTCAATGAAGACCGCACCGACGGCTATCGCGCTTTTGCTAACAAAATCTGGAACGCCGCGCGCTTCATCTTTATGCAAATGGAGCGTGCCGCGGAGGCCGGTATCGTTTCCGATTTGCATCAGCTTGGTGCGGAACCGGAAAAGGACGCCCCGCTCGAAGCTCGCTGGATTGTTTCCCGCTTAAATCGCACTGCGGGCGAGATCAACCAGGCATTGGGGGAATACCGCTTTCACGAGGCGGCCAACACACTCTATAGCTTCTTCTGGGGCGATTTTTGCGATTGGTACCTGGAAGTGGTCAAGCTGCGTCTGGACTTCACCGCAGCCCCTACCCCGGTGCGTTCGGCGCTCGCTACCCTGCTGTCGGTATTCGAATCAGCCCTGCGCCTGCTGTCTCCGTTCATGCCTTTCATCAGCGAGGAGATCTGGCATGCGCTTTACGAAAATCACCCGCCCGCCCGGTCGATCGCGCTCACGCGGTATCCCCTGGCCCGGGGGGATCTGGTGGACCGCGCAGCAGAGCAACAGATGGAGCGGATGCAGGAATTGATCGTCGCCGTCCGCGATATACGGCGGCAGCTGGGAGTGGAAGAAAAGGCCAGCGTGCCTATCCTGCTTCGGGTCGCACCCGCTGAGCGAGTGGAGATTGAGCAGAACAGCGACATCATCGGCCGCCTGGCGAAGGTTTCGTCGATTGAATTTGTCGATAGCATGCCCGAAGGCGCAGGTGTCCGCTCGGCGCCCGGATTTGATGTGGCCGTGGTCTATGAGCGTACGATCGATGTTGCGGCGGAGTGCGAGCGCTTGAAGAAGGAGCTGGCACGGTTTGAGAAAGAGATATCCAATGCCGATCGCCAGCTATCGAATGAGGGTTTTCTGGCCAAGGCTCCAGCGAGCGTGGTGGAAGGACTGCGGCGCCGGGCTGCTGAGCTCACCGTGCTGATTCCCAAGAATCGCGCTGCGCTCGACAGCCTCAACTGCGACAACCAATAAAGAGGGGAGCCCAATGGACTGGAAGAGCCGGCGTGTTGAGGCCACCCTGGAACAGGCACTGGTGGAAGATCGGGCCACCAACGATGTAACCACCGCCATGACCATCGAACCAGGGTTGAGGGCTTCGGGCACGGTTCTAGCCAGGCAGGATTGCGTGATTTCCGGGCTGGGTTGCATCCCCCGCTTTCTGGAACTTTTCATCCGCCTCGACAAGAAGAGCTCCACCCGCTTCGAGGTCATCAACCACCCCGAGATGTTCGACGGTGTCCGGGTCAAAAAGGGCCAGGCAGTAGCGGTGATCCGGAGCAATGCCCGCGCGATTCTGGCTTGCGAACGGGTCATTCTGAACCTGATGCAGCGGATGAGCGGCATCTCTACCAGTACCCGGCAATACGTCGATGCGGTCGCCGGAACTAAAGCCAAGGTGCTGGACACCCGCAAGACCCCTCCCGGCCTTCGCGTGCTGGACAAGTATGCGGTACGTTGCGGCGGAGGCGAGAGTCATCGTATGGATCTCTCCGACGGCATTCTGATCAAGAGCAACCATATTGCACTAGGCGGCGGCATTGCGAAGGTCGTGGCCCGCGCGTTTGCAGCGAGAACGCCTGGTCAGACGGTCACCTGCGAGGTGCGGACGCTCAGCGAACTGGAACAGGCCCTCACGGCAGGGGTGGAGTCGCTGCTTCTGGATGGCATGAGCCCCGCCGAAACCAAGAAGGCGGTGGGCATCGTGCGCGGATCGCGGGCTTACGATCCCGCTGGAAGCCTCAGGCGGCATCACGCTTGAGAACATCCGCAAATATGCGCTTGCCGGAGTGGATCATATCTCCGTCGGCGCTCTGACGCAATCGACTGTAGCGGTTGAACTGAGCATGCGCGTGACTACAGACATTTTTTAAACTCTTTCCTTGCATCAAATCGACGGGTGCCCCACATCTCGCTCGTTTTTCGCGAGATTTGGGATACCACGAACCTTGACGTTCTTTCGCCGGTCGAGTAGAAAATCCACCGGTGTAGCGCTGTGGTATCCCACATCTCGCGAAAAACGAGCGAGATGTGGGGCACCCGGGGTCTGTTGAAGATGCAAGGTTTGGAAACTTACAAGGACTGCCTATTGAATGATCCTTCCCAGGAAGACGCTTACGATCTGCCCGCTTTGGATACGGCGCTGGCCGGCATGCCCTTCGTTGGCAACATTCGCTACTTCCCTTCCATTCACTCCACCAATGTGCTGGCTATGCGTGAGGCCGACGAGGGTGCTCCGGAAGGTATGGTGTATCTGGCCGACGAACAAACCGCGGGACGCGGGCGGGGCGCCCATAGCTGGCACTCGGCGAGCGGGGCCGGCCTCTACGTCAGCATCCTGCTGCGCCCGCGGGTCGCGCCCGCAGACATACTCTGGTTTTCGCTAGCTGCGGGTCTCGCGGTACGTGAGGCGGTCCGGCAAGTCACCTCCCTCGAGGCCGATATACGTTGGCCTAACGATCTGCTCCTGGGCAAGAAAAAATTCTGCGGCATCCTCACCGAGCTAAACGCTGAGGTCACGCGGGTGCGCCATGCAGTGGTGGGCATCGGCATCAACGTGCACCAGGAGAGCTTTCCCGGCGAGTTGGGACTCATCGCGTCCTCCCTGCGCAGCGAAACAGGAAGAACATGGGCCCGCCAGGATCTGCTGATTGCTTTGCTACAATCGCTGTACCGGGAAGCGCAAGCGCTCAGTGCGGAGACTACCGGCGCGGCGACGAACATCCTCAGCCGCCTGGAAGGCGCTTCTACCTGGATTCGCGGCAGGCACGTGCATGTTGACGAGGGAGGAGGCTACTCCGGCGTCACCGCAGGTCTTGACGCGCGCGGCTTTCTTCGGGTGCGCACACCCGAGGGCCTTCGTACCGTACACTCCGGCGGCGTCCGGGATGAATGAGGGAACACTCTATGCTACTCACCCTTGACGTCGGCAATACCAACACCGTGCTTGGCCTTTACCGGCCCCCCTCTGACGAGCTGGTCACCCACTGGCGCATCAGCACCCTTCGCGCGCAGACGGTCGACGAGTACGGCGTACTCCTGCTCAACCTATTCGCCATGAGGAAGATCGAGGCGACTGAAGTCTCCAGCGTCATCATCGCGTCGGTCGTCCCGCCGCTCGAACCGACGCTGCGCCAGGTATGCGAGCGATATTTCAACCTGAAGCCCATGCTGGTGGAACCGGGCATCAAGACCGGTATGCCCATTCTGGTGGATAACCCCGCGGAATTGGGTGCTGACCGCCTGGCGAACGGTGTCGCGGCATTCGCAAAGTACGGTGGGCCGTGCGTGGTGGTTGATTTTGGTACGGCTACCACCTTTGACGTAATCACGGCCAAGGGCGAGTACGTCGGTGGCGTGATTGCCCCGGGCCTCGCGATTTCGGCCGAGGCACTCTTTTCCCGGGCCGCAAAGCTGTCCCGGGTCGATGTGAAAAAGCCTGCCAAGGTGGTGGGCACAAACACCATTGCCCACATGCAGAGCGGCCTGTACTACGGCTACATCGGCCTGGTGGATGGCATCCTGGAGCGCATATTGAGCGAGACCCGGGGACCGGTTCTCGCATCCGGTGAAACGCTTCCACTCCCCAAGATTGTTGCCACCGGCGGCCTGGCGCGTCTCATCGTCGATGATTCCAAGTTCATCAAGGCCATCGATGAAATGCTCACGCTTGACGGGCTGCGCCTGATTTATGAGCGCAACCGCGTGGCCAAGGTCAAGCACGGCCACGGCGAAGCTGCCGGAAAGCACGCCTGACGCGGTCGTGCAAAATTACTTCAACTACTTTACCGAGATTGAAGAGCACTTCCAACGCCGGCGCGGATCGTTGCTTCTGCTTTCCACCATCGACTGGGCACTGATCGAAACCTGGCGCGAGGCGGGCATCCCGCTTTCCGCGGTGCTGCAAGGCATAGACGCCGCATTCGACAAATACGATGCGCGTAAGAACAAAGCTCGCGTTCGCCGGGTGAACGGCCTGGCTTACTGCGCGCAGGAAGTTATCTCCGCCATGGAAGCGATGAAAGAAGCCGCTGTCGGCGCAGCCCCTGCGCGGCCCAGCACGGCGGAGCAAGGCTTCGAACAGGAACGGATCGCTGTCCACCTGGAGGCGGGTGCGCAGCAGCTACGAGCAGCGCCTCAAGGCGCATCTCTGGTTGAGATAGCCGATCGTCTGCAGGCGCTCGCTGGTGAGGTAAGAAGCAAGCTGCCCCTGCTCGAAGAGCTGGAGCAGTCGCTCACCGTGTTAGAAGAGAAGCTCTTCGCGATCGTCCTCACCACTACCCCGGAAGCCGAGTTGTTGACGGTGCGTCAACAGGCTGTTGCGGAGCTGGCTCCTTACCGCAGCCGCATGCCGGCGATGCAGATCCGCCAGGTAGAGCAGCAATTTCTGCACAAGCGGCTGCTGGAAAAGTTCAACTTGCCACGGCTTAGCCTGTTCTACATGAGCCAGGCATGAAGCTGCGGATCGAGAAAGCAATTTATGGGGGCGATGGACTGGCGCGGATTCCTGCCGGCAAGACGGTCTTTGTCCCCGGAACGCTGCCCGGCGAATTGGTAGACGCCACGATTGCGGCGGACCGCCGTAGTTTTGCCAAAAGCGAACTCGGCGTTATCCTCGAGCCATCTCCGGAGCGAGTTGTACCCGGCTGCGAGTATGTTCCCCGCTGCGGTGGCTGCCAGTACCAACACGCCAGCCCCGCATTCCAGCTACACATGAAGCTCGACATCTTGAAAGAGACGCTGGCGCGAGCGCATTTGCCTGTGCCGGGCGAAATCGAGAGTGTTGCTGGACCGCCCTGGGGCTATCGCAACCGCATCCGCCTGCATGTGATCGGCGGCGCCCTCGGCTATCGCCAGCGAGCATCCCACAACCTTCTGCCGGTTACCCATTGCCCTATCGCTGCTCCTCTTCTCGATCAGGCGGTTGCCGCGGTCACAAGCATTGCAAAAGATACCAGCCTCGCAAGTCTGTGCGATGAAGTGGAGTTCTTTACCAACGGCGAGCAGGACCAGCTGCTGGTGTCCCTGTGGCCCGCAAGGCCACGGCGGGTACGCGAACGCACCCTGGAAGCATTCGCCGAACAACTGCGCGTGCAGATCCCCGCACTGACGGGTGTCGGGCTCTTTTCGCAGCAAGACTCAAGCATGATGCACTGGGGGCAACGCTCGCTCACCTATACCGTCTCCGGAGCCGCTTACCAGGTAAGCCTGGGCGCCTTCTTTCAGGTCAATCGCTTTCTGCTGCCTGCAATGTTGCAGTTGGCGATCGGGGAGCGATCGGGCGGCCGCGCCTGGGACCTCTACTCAGGTGTCGGACTTTTTGCACAGGCGCTTAACTTCGAACACGTAACCGCGGTTGAATCAGAAGGGTTTTCAGCGGACGACCTGAAGAAAAATTTAGCCCAAAAACAACGCCGGATCGTACGCGCCAACACGCTCGATTTTTTGCGCACGCCGGCACCAGCAAAACCTGAATTTATCCTGGTGGACCCGCCTCGGGCGGGACTGGGGAAAGAAATCTGCTCTCATCTCGCAAGTGTTGCAGCTGCGGAAATCGTCTATGTTTCCTGCGACCCTGCAACCCTGGCCAGAGATCTTCAGTCACTGTTACAGTCTGGATATTCCGTGCAAACGATGAGCCTGCTGGATCTTTTTCCGCAAACTTTCCACATGGAGACAGTTACTTTCCTTAAGAGGAATTAATGTGTGGTCATCCCGGAGAGCTGTGGGATGATTGGCTAACGAGCTTCGGCTGGACACACGTCACATCGTTCAGCCGTCCCTTCGAGACTTTTTAGATTGCATTGATCTACCCAGGACTGCGTCGCCATAAGTGCTAACTGCTTTGCGATATTTTTCTTCAAAACTCCCACGAAATCGTCATCCTGAGAGCCTGTGACCTTTTCGATCTTTTCGTGTTTTTTGCACCCGACCAGATGTCGTTTAGTCCCTCCAGAAAGGCGTCATCCTGAGCGAAGCGCCGCGCAGATCTATCGCACAAGAGAGGGTTTATGGCGCGGAGTCGAAGGACCCCGGCGATGCTTGTTGGCAGGTGCTCTTCGGAGCTTTCCGGCCACAGACCACAGGGGGAATAAAAAAGTCACAGCCTCTGAGCGCAGTGCTCAGGATGACGATTTCGTGGGAGTTTTGAAGAAAACATCCCAAACAAGTTAGCGCTGACGGGGCTGCGTCCTGGGCTACTCTCAACCGTTCCTTGCGGGATTCCTCCACGGTGGCTGCCCCATGGCTGACTCCGCGAAATTCTTGCGGGGACAGGAGTACCTGTGACGCGAAGGCAAGGCCTCGAGCGGCTCTCTTTTTCGACTGCGCCTGCTCTCTATGCCGCTCTGTGGCTCTCTGCCGGCATCGTGGTGGCAGCCGATACGTGGATAGCCCCTGCCGTACTCATCGTGGTGATTTTGCTGCTGGCTCTGCTCGCTCTGGTGGCCGCGAGGAAGGCGCTAAGGGTCGCCCTCATACCCCTCGCCTGCACATGGATGGTTTTGGGGTTGTTGCTGAGCGAAATCGAACCCTCACCCAATCCGCAAACGCAACTCAGTCTTATCGCAGATGCCGGTGGCGCAACCGCTGTCTACGGTGAAGTTACCCGCACCACACCGATCCGTCTCACTCAATCCACCTCGCCTTTCGGCAACGTTACGCGGGAGGAACAGAGCGAGAGTCTGGATTTGCGGGTCGCTTCGGCGGATGGCCGCCCCGTGACCGGCGGCTTGCGCGCAACCGTCTACGGTCCTGCGGATCAGCCATTCCCTGCAATCCACTGCGGCGATCAGGTCCGCGCCCGGATTTCCATGCATTTGCCCGAGCGTTATCTCGACCCCGGGGTTTGGGATGCAACCGCGTGGCTGCGGCAACAAGGCATTGGGGTGGTGGGCTCGCTCAAAACCTCAGCTCTTACGCTGACACCAACGCGCAGGCGCGGCAGCTTTACCTGCTGGCTCCATTCCGTGCAACAGTCGGGCAGCCAGCGCCTGATCGACTTCGCCGGTTCCTCCGCAACATCCCGCCTGCCACGTTGGCTGCTACTTAGTAAATCTGACGCGGGCATGCTGGCCGCCATGATTCTTGGTGACCGCACCTACCTTGATCACCAGGCCCGCGTGGGCTTTGAACGCACTGGCTCCTTTCATTTACTGGTGGTCTCCGGGATGCACCTGGCAATCTTCGCCGGTTGCATTTTCACCCTGGCTGCGTGGCTGCACCTACCCCGCGCCTGGTCTACGGCCGTGACCATTGTCTGCTCGTTCGCTTACGCCTTATTGGCCGGCTTTGGCGAACCGGTGCAGCGATCATTCTGGATGGTGACCCTCTACTTGCTCGCGCGCCTGATCTTCCGCGAACGGAATAGCCTGAACGCGATCGGCTTTGCCGCCCTTTGCCTGCTCGCGTTAGACCCCCGCTCGCTGTCGGGGGCCAGCTTCCAGATGACGTTGCTCTCGGTGCTGATCGTCGCCGGGGTCGCTATTCCTGTGGCCGAGCACACCTTCGCCCCCTACCTGCACGCAGCGCAGAACCTGGGCCTGATCGTGATCGACCCCGAGCTGCCTCCACCGCTGGCGCAGTTTCGGGTCACCATGCGGCTGATCGCCAGTCACCTGCAACCGTTTCTTGGGCGCTGGATGGCCTACGCCCTGCCCCCGGCTTTTGTCCGTCTCGTTCTGCGCATCTGCGAATTGCTGCTGGTCTCGGCGCTCATCGAGCTGGCGATGTCTCTTCCCATGGCCATCTATTTCCATCGCATCACGGCCCTTGGCTTACCAGTGAATCTGCTGGTAGTACCGCTGATTGGCTTGGCGCTGCCCTCTGCCCTGATCACCTTCGCATGCTTGCTGATCTGGCCTTCGCTGGCCGTCGCGCCTGCAGCCGTCACGGCGGCTCTGCTGCACGCGATCAGCGGAATCGTGCACCGGTTCAGCGGCATGGGCGCAGGCGACATTCGTATCTCCGGCCCCGGCGCCCTGGCAATCGTTGGCGGCATTCTGCTCATTGGCCTGGCCGTTTGGGGAGCGCGCAATAGCCGCTTCCCTGTGGCTGGCCCCATCGCTGCACTGGCCTGTTCCGCGGCGCTTGTCTTTTACCCCCGGGCGTTGGCTTACCACCCCGGCGTGTTGGAGGTGACCGCCATCGATGTCGGTCAGGGGGACTCGCTGCTGCTAGTCTCCCCCCAGGGAAAAACCCTGCTCATCGACGCTGGTGGCCCTACCGGAGGGGCGGCTCAGGGCCCAAACGTCAACTTTGAAATCGGTGAAGACGTGGTTTCCCCGGTGCTTTGGTCGCGCAATATACGCCGGCTTGATGCGGTCGCTCTTACCCATGCGCACAGCGATCACATGGGAGGAATGCTTTCTGTCCTGGGCAATTTTCGCCCCCGCGTGCTGTGGGTGGGCACCAATCCGGAGATTGCAGCCTATGTGGCTCTCCTGGCCGAAGCCCGGCGGCTCGACATCCCGGTCGAAGCGATGGCCGCCGGCAGCAGCTTTGGCTTCGGGGGCACACAGGTAGAAGTGCTTGCACCGTCTGCCGAGTACACACCGGGCGCAGCCGCCAGCAACGACGATTCGCTGGTGCTCCATGTGGTCTACGGAAAAACTTCAGTGCTGCTGGAGGGAGACGCCCAAGCAGCCACAGAGCGGCAGATGCTTTCCGAAGAGCTCCACTCCGACCTGCTGAAGGTTGGCCACCACGGCAGCAAGACGTCGACCACGCCCCGCTTCCTGGCTGCGGTGGCGCCGACGTATGCCATCATCTCGGTCGCCCATCACAATCCCTACGGTCATCCCAAAATGGAAATCCTTCACCGCCTCCAGGACGGCCACATACGAACCTTCCGCACCGACGCCATGGGGGCCACGACCTTCTATCTCGATGGAAACACGGTGACCGGCCAGCCGCTGGCTGCCCGGTAACCAAACCTTTTTTGTATTTCCCTGCCGCCGGTTCCGGTATACATTCGCAACAAAGCAAGGAGAGTAAACTTCGGAGGAAGGGTTTTCCAAATGGGGTCAAGCGAGTCCGAACGCAACGACGAATCTTCCTGCCACACGCTCAGTTCACCGCCTTCCGCCCAGTCCCCCCAGGAAAAGATGGAGGAGCAGCGTAAAATCCGCCGCCTGCAGATGATGATGGACATGGTGATGTCCGTAATCAGCCAGGATGGGAGCCTTACGGTTGATCAAGCCGCGGAGTTGGTGGCGGACAGCAAACGGGCGGCACTGGCCATGTTTCCTGACAAAGAGCTGGCCTACAACATTATCTACAAGCCCAGACTGCAGCGGTTGATGCGCGAGCGATACCGGATTCAATAGCAGGCGGCTACTTTGCGGCTGAACTTACCAGGCGCATGGTGATGGTTCCCCAGAACAACCGGGCGCGCATCTGTACCGGCATGTGACGGTCGTCGTCTGTGTACCAGATCCAGATGTTGCCTCGATTCTTAACCACGCCAGCATCGGCTACGGGTTGCACCCGGATGGTTTGAAACGTTCCGGCCAGAGTCACCACCTGCTCCCGTGCCTCCGCTTTCATGGTCACATCCACTACCCGCATGGCATCGGCCAGCGGCATGTGGAAACTCCCTCCCGGCTGCAGCGGTTGCGAGCCGCCATAGAAAATAGCAGACATCAGGTCAGTGACGCAGGGCGGGATCGACGCCTGCTGCGATTTGCTGGTCCCGGTCACTAAATTCTTTTCGTCCAGGATCTGCTTGCCGTCGAGAAATCGCAGGGTGCTGGTGAACTGCCGTCTGCCCTCCTGGAGCTGCCGGGCAAAGCTGGAGGAGCAGCCGGTGGTGCGATTGAAGTAAGACTCAAAGCGGTCGTTGACGCGGAAGAGCAGGTTGACAGCGCCGATCGATTCACCAGTGGCAATCACGTGCTGCATGTTACCCACTTGCTCCAGGTGAAAGGTCGCCGTACCCGCGGGAAAGACACGCCAGTCCACCGCATAGCTGAGCGTCTGCCTGGCTGGGAAGGAGAAATTTGCCGCTGGGGGCAGCAAGGGAGGAGGCCCCTGGGCGATGCCGGCCAGCGCCCAAAAACATGCCAACCGCGCGAGAAATCCGGGATACCTAATCACCGTCAACTCACCCCAACGAATCAATGGCGGAGCCACAGAGTAGCCACCAGCACAGCGTAAACGGCACAGGCACCCAAGAGTGAATTGTACTCGTGGTGCTGACGATAGAGGGTGCTTGAGAAGCTACCGTCTCCTGGGATCTTTGCTGCTGTCAGTCGGGGCAAAAGACGGGGTACGCGTTGGGCGTAGCTCTCAAAGGCGGGAAAGATGGAGCGCAGAAATTGTTCTTCCCCATAAATGGTAGGCGCATAGATGAGGGCGAAGAGTACCGCCAGCAACAGAGTGATCCAAAGGCTGCGCGAGGCGGCGGCAAAGCCGAACGCCATCAGCATGGAGCCCAGGTAGAGAGGATTGCGGGTGTACGCGTAGGGGCCGGTCACGGTCAGCTCGGCATTCTTCTTTACATAGCCCGAGGCATAGGCGCGCAAAAGCAGCCCGGGTACTACCAGCAGCAGGCTCCATGCCAGCGAGGCTGTGCTCGGCCGGGCCTGCCATAAGTAAAATGCGGCGAAGAGAAAGCCTGCCGGCACGCGGATCCGCCGCGCAACTCTGATCCAGCTAGTCAACATTGCTCTCCCGCGCCTGTCCCTGCAGCGGATGACGGGTGCCCCATATCTCGCTCGTTTTTCGCGAGATATGGGATTCCACGGCGCTCGACCGGGGAGTTCCTGGGTCCGTCACAAGAAAGGTTGAGTTTCGTGGAATCCCACATCTCGCGAAAAACGAGCGAGATATGGGGCACCCACGGTCTGTGGAAGGGAAATATCCCGTTTCTCATTGCTTCTTCTGCAGCAGTTCGTTTGCGGCTTCCACCACTTGCTGCGGAGTAATGGTCAACAGGCCTGCCTCTGGCTCCGCGTGGCGGGTGTGGTCGCGTTTGCTTTCGGGGTGTCGCAGCACCCGGAAGGGCACTCCAAAAGGTCCGTTCCGACGGGGATCAGTGGGGCCATAAATGCCTACTACGGGCTTACCCAGCGCGCAGGCCAGATGCAACGGTCCCGTATCCCCGGCGATAACCAGGCAGACCCGGCGGGTAAGAGCGATCAGCCGCTCCAGGGTAAACTCGGGCGCCTGGGCAACATCGCCACTGGCGCGCACCACCTCGGCAGCGATGGAACGCTCCTCGGGGCCGGCATTCACCAGCACCATGCAGTCCTGCTGATGCAGTTCCCTCGCCACCGCTCCATAGCGCTCCGCAGGCCAACGCTTTGCGCCCCATCCCGCACCAGGACTTAGCAGAACCACTGGCCGGAGGCCCACATCGTTCAGCACTCCATTGGCCCAGATTTCCGCCTCGCACTTGACTGGGAGCGGGGGTAGGACGGGCGACAGCGGTTCACCTGCAGCCGCTGCACAAACTTCCACCGCCTGCTCGATTACGTGTACGCCCTGAGTGGGAACCCGCTCGCCAAAAAGCCATCGCGCGGCCCATTCGCGGGGATCACTTTCTCCAATCATGCGCGAAGCGCCCGCCAGGCGTCCTGCCAGCGCGGAACGGACCGCGCCCTGCAGATCGATGCAAATATCGTAGCGTTCCGCTCGCAGTGAGTGGCGCAGGCCGCTGATCTCGCGCAAGGTCTTCACCCGCAGCGGAGAGCGGGCCCATTCCTTAGCCTTTACCAGGTGGGCGCGATTCACCAGGGGCATCTGGCCATCGTCTGCACTGAGAAGAGGAAGCCAGCGAGGCTCCACTGCCCAACCCAGGTGCCACTTTGGGTGGGCCTGCCGTAGAGCGGCAACCGCCGGCAAGGCATGCAGAATGTCGCCCATCGCGCCCAGCCGCACAATCAGGACGCGGGTTTGCTCATCGTGCTGTAACAATGAGTGATTTTCTCATAAGGCCGAGGACCGCATCCTCGTCTTCCAATTCCACCGTAAGGGCTGCCGTGTGTGCAGGTGCAACCGCATTCAGACGCAACCGCATGGCGGCGTCGAGTTTTACCTCATCCTTGGACGTGATGACAAACGCATCGCAGCCAAGACGCCGGCCGCGCGTTGCCAGGCGGTCGACGTCTGCCATGGTGTAGCGGTGGTGGTCGCGAAAGCGTACGCGCTCCACCACCTCGGCTCCGGCCGCTGCCAGACTCGAGAAAAATTCGTCCGGTCGCGCGATGGCGCAGAAAGCTACTGCCCGCTTCATCGGGCTATGAAGCGCCAGCGTGCGCCGCACGCGCCAGAAGCTGCATTTCGTGTGCACATGCGCCCGAAGTATGGACTCGAGCTCCGCATCTTCCTGGCGAAGGACGATCACGCCGGCACGGCGCAGCGAGGCCAACGGTTCCCGCAACCTTCCCGCCGGCAGCAGCCGCTGCTGCAGATCGCTGCGATGAATCACCACGATGTCCAGATCACGCGCCAGTTGGCGGTGCTGAAATCCGTCATCCAACAGATGGACGCCCGCAGCTTTGCTTTCGCTTTCCGCCAGCAGGCCAGCTTCATAGCGGCTGGCCCCGACGTAAACCGGCACCGCTGCCGATCGCGCGATCAGCAGGGGTTCATCTCCAAATCGCTCTGCGTTTCCGGCAGCATCCACGCGCTCTGCTGCCTGCTCCGATCGCCCGTAGCCGCGGGATAAAACATCGAGACGCCAGCCCTCCCGCTGCAGCAGCCGCGCCAGGCAGATCACCAGTGGGGTCTTGCCCGCGCCGCCCACGGAGAGATTGCCGATGCTGACCACTGGCCAGCGCAGCCGCAGCGCTGGGGTGCGGTCAAAACGCGCGTTCCTGGCCCGGACCAGCGATCCATATACCAACTCCAGCGGGGCCAGCAAAAGCGGGGTCATGCGGTTGGCAACAAGCCAAGCAGAGCGGTGACGGCGCGCCCGGTTGCGCCCGACTGATGATGGAAGACCTCGAGGGCACGCACTCCCAGTCTGTTTGCGGCCTCGTCATCGTTGAGCAGGTTTTCGAACATCGGCACCAGTGTTTCCGTGGTTGCCAATTTCAGCGCTTCGGCCTGGAGCAGGGTATCAATGATGGCCCGGAAGTTGGCGTAATGCGTGCCCATCACTACGGGTACGGCGAATTGCGCCGGCTCCAACGGATTGTGACCACCCGCCGGAACGAGGCTCCCACCCACAAATGCGACCGAGGCCAGCGCATACACTGACCCCAGCTCGCCGATTGAGTCCAACAGCACCACGGTGCCCGGTTTTATCTTTACCGGGCGTTTCATCCAGTTGGAACGGCGCACCCACTGCATACTGCGGTTCTTCAATAGTTGGGCGACGCGCCCGAAGCGCTCGGGATGGCGCGGGGCAAGAATCATGACGCAGTTGGGGATGGTTTTTTGCAGTTGCTGAAAGGCGTCGAGCAAAATCTCTTCTTCGCCCTCGAGCGTGCTACCGCACACCAGAACACGCGTGCCACTGGGCAGCTTCTCGCGCAGAGTCGTGGTGATGGCAGCTGGTTCGGCGCTGCGGACATCGAACTTGAGATTGCCGGTGAAAGAAACCCGGCCGGCGGGTGCACCAATCGCTTTCAACCGCTTTACATCTTCCTCGCTCTGGGCTAGAACGATGGAAACCCCCGACAAAATTCGCTTCCACAACCCGCGCAGCCGCATGTAACGCGGCAGGGAGCGGTCGGAAATCCGTCCGTTGACGACGGCGACAGGAATTGCAGCGTGGCGGCATGCCGTCAGCAGATTGGGCCAAAGCTCGGTCTCTACCAGCACCAGCAGCACGGGATCCAGCGCCCGCAGATAGCGGCGGACAATCCAGGGAAAATCCAGGGGGAAGTAGAACGTGTGGGTGGCGCCGGTGCGTTCCCGGGCCAACCTCTGCCCGGTGCGGGTGGTGGTGGAGAGCAGAACCCGGTATTGCGGGGCGCAGGCGCTCAGCTCGTTCACCAGCCGACTGGCCGCGAGCACCTCGCCCACTGACACCGCATGCACCCAGATGGTCTGCCGGGCGTCCCCTTCCCGTAGCCGATCGGGTACCCAGCCCAGGCGTTCGCTCAACCCCTCGCGATACTTGCCGTTGGTGGCCATGGCCAGCAGCCAATAAGGCAGGCCAAGCACCAGCACCAGGAGCAATGCGAAGGTGTAGATGATGAGCGGCATGGCCGGCTAGCCCTCTTTACTCGCAACAGCACGAAAGCTCATAATCGAATGCGGGAATGCTTCGCCGATTGGTTTTCGTTGTATGGGTTATCGCTGCGCTTTTGTGTCCGCGGTTGGTGTTCCGGGCCCATGCAGCCGACCATGCGCCGCCTCCCGCTGGGGTAGCGACCAGCTATCCGGCATTTGATCTGCATCCTGCCGAGCAGGTCGCGATCGCGGCCGAGCCCTACAATACACAGGAAAAAGCCTCGATCTTTCGCTTCAAATATCTGCAATACGGTTTTATGCCTATCCGCATCATTGTTACCAATAACGGAGACAAGCCTATCTCTCTGATCGACGCGCGCATCAACTTCATTACTGCCGCAGGCGACAAGATACCAGCTGCAGAGCCGGAAGATGTGGAGCGGCGCATCGGGGTGAAGCGCCCCGACGGCGGTTACAAGCTGCCAGGTCCCCTGCCGCGTATCGGCAACAAGTCCGGCACCAAGAACAAAGATGTCGAGGACGATTTTCATACCTATGAGTACTCGGCGGTTGCGGTTGAGGCGCACACCACGCGGGCCGGCTTTCTCTTTTACGATGTGGAGGGTCTGGTTAATCCCCTTGCGGGAGGAAAGCTCAACCTGCGCACACTGCGCAATGCCGAGGGAAAAGAGCTCTTCTATTTCGAGATCCCTTTCGACAAATACCTTCACAGTGCCGCGGCTACGAACTAGATCATAGTTACTCGTAATAGGTTGCAGTGGTCGCGTCCGTCTCCCAGATGGTGCATTCCTTGACGACGACCCGGCCGCCGGTCATCTCACTGAGTTGTCGATTGGTCTCGTCGTAAAAGTACCGCGCCAGGTTTTCAGCCGACGGGTTGAGTTCGATGAAAGGCTCGAGGTCATTGAGCATTTGATGATCGATGCGGTCGATGACCGGACGCATCACCTGCTTGAGCAGCTTGAAGTCGAGCAGCAGCCCGGTAGGGTCCAATTCCCTGCCCCGGAGCGTCAGGCGAACCTTGTAATTGTGACCATGGGGATTCTCGCACTTGCCGCGATAGTTGCGCAGGTAATGTCCGGAGGAAAATCCCGATTCCACGGTTACTTCGTACATGGCCTGTGTTGCCCTCTACCCAACTGATTGTAGCTGGTTCACTTGCGACCCTTGTTGCGGCTCAGGCGGGCGAGCCCTTCCTGTAGCTCCCGGCGCATGCGTTCTTCGCTCCTGCGCTCCACCTGCTCGAACATGGTGGTCAGTATCCCGGCGAGGGTGGAGAGCAGGGACAGGAGCAGGAGAACCAGCCCGATCGTCTTCCACAAAGAGCCGTTCATGGGTAGGCCGGGTTGGAGGGAGTTGGGCACCAGGCTCATGCCGCAGGAAACGAGAGAAAACAGCAGCAGCGAGGCGGCAAGCAGGTAGAGGTTGCGGGACATTGCGCCTTTCATAGGAAGAATGCCAATTGATCACCAGCCGACGGCCCGTCGATCCCGTTAAACCTTCGGTCCCATTAACTTACCGGTCCCGTTAACCTTTCGGTCCCATTAACCCTTCGGTCCCGTTATAGGGAAAAATCCGAACACAAGTCCGATTCGTCATGTCTACCAACCGCAGCGCGGTTCAACCTGGCGCGAAGAAGCGTTCCACTTCCATAATGTCGCGGGTCAGCCGGTAGGGCGGCAGGCTCTCCAGAAAAACCTTTCCGTACCTTTGCCGCTCGATCCTGGGATCGAGCAGCACCAACACGCCTCGATCTTCAAGGGAGCGGATCAATCGCCCGAAGCCCTGCTTCAAAGTGATCACCGCCGCCGGCACCTGGTAATCGAAAAACGGATTGGCTCCGCTGGCTGCGACCGCACGCATGCGCGCCGAAACCACAGGATCCGTGGGCACAGAAAACGGCAGCCTGTCCACAATCACACAGCTCAAGGCTTCCCCTTGCACATCCACGCCTTGCCAGAATGAGGAGGTTCCGAAGAGCACTGCGTTTTCTGTATTGCGAAATTCCTCCAGCAGCGCTTTGCGGGGCGCCGTGCCCTGCAGCAGGCAAGGATAATCCAACTCCGGCAGCAGGCGCTCGTAAAGATCGCGCATCTGCTGATAGCTGGTGAACAGACAGAAGGCCCGGCCACGGGTGATATCCAGCACCCGCCGGATGGTGCGCGCCGCCTGCGCGCCAAACGTTGGCTCTCGGGGGTCAGGCATCCCAGGCGGCAGGTAGAGTAGCGCCTGCTCCTCATAGCGGAAGTGGGAAGGCACGATCAGCTCGCGCGCATCGCGCAAACCAAGGCGCTTTCTCAGGTGCGCAAAGCCGCCCTGGACGGTGAGCGTCGCAGAAGTGAGAATCACGCTCGGGTACTGCTCAAAGAGCAGCTCAGAAAGCAACTCGGAGACATCGATGGGCGTGGCTTGCAAGTAAGTATTCCGCATTCCCTGGCGCAAGGCTGATCCGCCTCTACGCTCGATCCAGAAGACCGTGTTGACGCTTTCCGCCTCCATCAAAAAGCGCAGGTGCTCGCGAATGTCAGCCACGCGCTTCTTCAACCCGAGCGACTCTTCAACGCCGCGTAGCCGCTCCAACTCACCCTCCATCCGGTGCAGCGCGTTGGTCACGGCCAGATAAAGGTCGCCGTGCTCTTCCAGGAATTGCTCCCGCTGTTCGAAGGGCATGCGGCCCTCTGCCTGGAAACCGCCAGCCTTGGGGAGGGCGCCAAAGAACATCCGTGTCCGCTCGCGCAGCGTGTCTCCGCACCCTTTGAGTGCAGTGGAGTGGGCCTGCCGGGCGCGCAGTACAGTTTCCACATCGCGCACCAGCTCTTCTACCCGCACATTGCTGAGGCTGATGCCGAAATAACTCGACGCTATATCTTCGAGTTCGTGCGCCTCGTCGAAGATCACTGCCGCAGCTTCCGGCAGCACCCCCGCGTCCGGAGCCGCCTTAGCCTGTTGCTTAATCGCTAAGTCGGCAAAAAAGAGATGGTGATTCACGATGATGACATCGCTTTCGAGCGCCCGCCTGCGCATCTCGGTGATGAAGCACCGTTCATAATCGGGACAGCTTTGCCCCAGGCAGGCCTCGCTGCGCGCATCCAGCTTCGACCACACCTGGCTCGACTCCGGGAGCGCGTCGATCTCCACCCGGTCCCCGGTCGTGGTGGTCTTTTCCCAGACCGCGATCTGTTGGAACTGGTCGATCTCTTCCAGGCCATTCAGAATTGGCTGCTCACGCAAGGCGTATAGCTTATGACGACAGAGGTAGTTCGCCCGGCCCTTCATGTAGCAAACACGGAGCGGCCCCAGCAACGACTCCAGGAAGGGCACGTCGCGGAAAAACAGCTGTTCCTGAAGATTCTTGGTGCCGGTCGAGATAATGACCCGTTGCCCAGTGCGCAGCGCCGGCAGGAGGTAGGCCAGCGTCTTGCCGGTGCCTGTACCCGCTTCGACGATCAGGTGTTTGCCTTCCTGCAGGCTGCGTTCCACTGCCCGGGCCATCTCCAATTGCCCACGCCGGAACTCGTACGGCAGTGAGGAGCGCGACAGCATTCCTCCGGGGGAGAAGAAGTCATGCAGCGAAGGCAGACGCTGAGCGGAAATGGTAGCGGTCGACAAAGGGCAAGGCCGGTGAAACTCTCATATTCTATACGGTCGAATTACGGTTGTATGAAAGACTAAACGAGACCATGAAGCCGGTAAAAGGAACCAAAGCCAGAAAGCCCAAGCCGCATTCCCTGGGTGGAAAACGCGCAGCAGTGGCAAAAGCTGCCCGCCGAGCGACGCCTGCTACCCGCGGCCAGCACTCGCGGGCAGAGGTCAAACGAGGAGCAGCGGCAAAAGCCGCTGCCGAGGCCAGCGCAGCGGCGCGCCTGGGCAAGATCCGCAAACGTCCGGTGCAGAGCCAGGGGCCAATGGGCCGCATCGACGTCGAGCCGCCTGATCCGCTGGCCCTGCCACCCGCTTTCCGGCGCGAGGTGGCGGTGGACACGTCCTCCTGGCCGGTCCTGGCCATCGTCGGCCGCCCCAATGTGGGCAAGTCCACACTTTTCAACCGTCTAACCAGCTCACGGCGCTCGATCGTGGGCGATGAGCCGGGCATCACCCGTGACCGGATTTACGGCGAGATCGAATGGTCTGGCCAGCATGCCAGGGTGGTGGATACCGGTGGTATTCTTCCCGACGAACCTGAGCTGATTCCGTCGGAAATTTTTCGCCAGGCCCGGGTGGCGCTGGATGAGGCCGACTCCATCGTGATGGTGGTCGATGGGCGCACTCCCCTGGCTGCTCCAGACTATGACCTTGCGCGCCTGCTGATGCGCGGTGGCAAACCCCTGCTGCTCGCGGTCAACAAGATCGATACCGAGAAGATGGAAGAGCAAACCGCCGAATACCGCCGGCTGGGGATTCGCGAAATACTCCCTATCTCCGCCGAACACGGAATCGGCATGGGCGAGCTTCTCGATCATGTCTTCGCCACCTTTCCCAAAATGGAGAGCGCTGCCGCCACGCCCATCGAGGCAGAACCAGAGGTGGAGGAGGAAGGTGAACCACGGCACCGGACCCATGGAGAGTTTCAACAGCACGAAACCTCGATCGCCATCATCGGCCGGCCGAATGTCGGCAAGAGCACGCTGCTGAATGTCCTCACCGGCTCTTCGCGGGCGATTGTTTCACCCATTCCGGGAACGACCCGTGACGCGGTGGACGAGGTGATGGAATACGACGGCGGCCTGCTGAGGTTTGTGGACACCGCCGGAATCCGGCGCAAGGGCAAAACCAGGATGATGGCGGAGAAGCTCTCTGTCGTCATGGCGCGCCGCCACCTGGAGGCGGCCGACGTCGCCCTGCTGGTCATTGATGCCACTGAGGGCGTTACTTCCTCCGACGCCACCATCGGCGGTTATGCGCATGAGAGCGGCCGCTCGGTGATCCTGGTGGTCAACAAATGGGACCTGGTGACCACAGGCCGGACCGACGGCAAGCCGCCCGCCGACAAGGAAATCTTCGAAGCGCAGTTGCGCAGGGTGCTCAAGTATCTGGCCTATGCCCCGGTGGTGTTTATCTCCGCGGCGGAAGGCAAGAACATTCACACCGTGCTCAAGCTGGTAAAAGAGGTGGCGGCCGAAAGGCGAAAGCGTGTCTCCACCGGGCAAATGAATCGTTTCCTGGAAAAAATCGACTTCCAGCGAGCCACCGTGCCGGCCGCCAACAAAATGCGGATCTTCTATATGACCCAGGCTGCCGTAGCCCCGCCAACGTTCATCCTATTTACGAATCGGCAGGTTAAATTGCATTTTGCTTTTCAGCGGTTCCTGGAAAACCAGATTCGCGCAGCCTTCGGCTTTCGCGGTTCTCCAATTTGGTTCAAGGTGCGTGCCCGAGACAAATAAGTGCACCTTTCTTGCTATTCCCCGACCCTTATTTTCATGGGATCGTCGATAAATTCCTTTATCGCCGTTCGTTGTGGATGTGCAAGGAGCAACTGTCATGTGGAACTCAATTGGTTCCTGGTTCTGTATTATGGGCCTCATTATCGGACCCTTCTCCATCGGCATACTGTTTGAAGAGAAGCTGCAACGGGCCAACCGTGAGCTAGGCTCGCGGCTACTGCGCCGGTACTAACCAGCCTTCCTCGAGCTTGAACAGCCTGTTTATTGTCCTGCGCCCGAAGATTGTTCAGGCGGGGCTCACCCCGATCCATGTGCTACGTGCGGTGAACCGTCAGCTAGCGGATTTTGGGGCTAGCGGGTTTCTGCGTTTGGACCATCGCCCACCCGGATTAGGGACCTTCACTATTCGCTGCGGTCCTGCGTCCCCTCCATAGTAAGTTTGGTGGATGAAAGTCCAGTGCATCCGTTACCTGGGCGGGTTGCTGTCTGTGCGGACGCCGCTCGTGCAGTTGGGCGCGTTGCTATTAGCCGGAGTGGCTTATGCCCAGACGGCTCAGCCGCCCGCCAAATACCCCGATTTTCCCAGCGAAACACCCATTGAACTCAAGCCCGCAGTGGAGAGCTTCGAGTATGTCCGTCGCGAGGTGATGATCCCCATGCGCGACGGGGTTCGGTTGCACACCGTCATCCTGGTGCCGGACGGAGCCAAGGGTGCGCCTATCCTGCTTACGCGCACCCCTTATAATGCGGATGCCCTCACTACGCACGAAGTCAGCGCCCACCTCGGACCAACGCTCCAGGGCTACGACAATGCCACCGAGGTGATCGTCGAGGGCGGCTATATCCGCGTGATTCAGGACGTGCGCGGCAAGTATCACTCTGAGGGCGACTACGTGATGAACCGCCCTTTTCATGGTCCGCAGAATCCAACCCCGGTGGACCATTCAACCGACACTTACGACACCATCGACTGGCTGGTGAAGAATATTCCGGAGAGCAACGGCAAGGTCGGCATCCTGGGTATTTCCTATGACGGGTTCCTGTCCTTGACCGCGCTGGTTAATCCTCACCCGGCTTTGAAGGTCGCTGTGCCCATGAATCCCATGGTCGATGGCTGGAAGGGCGACGACTGGTTCCACAATGGCGCCTTCCGCGAACAGAATCTGCCCTACATCTATAACCAGGAGGCGACGCGCGATGGCAATGCTACCTGGTGGACGGCGCACCTGGATGACTACGACACGTTCATGCAGGCCGGATCCGCGGGTGAACTGGGACGCCGCCACGGCCTGGAACAGGTTGGGTTCTGGCGCAAGGTTCTCGCGCATCCGGCTTACGATTCGTTTTGGAGCGACCAGGCGATGGATAAGATACTGGCCGGCCAGCCGCTCAAAGTCCCCATCATGCTGGTACACAGCTTGTGGGACCAGGAAGACATCTATGGCGCCATGGCTGTTTACAAGGCTCTCAAGCCTAAAGATACGGATAACGATAAGGTATTTCTGGTGATAGGCCCCTGGCACCATGGGCAGGAAATTGAAGACGCGAGCACACTCGGCGCTTTGAATTTCAGGAGCGATACGGGACTCTATTTCCGGCAGCAGATTCTTCGGCCGTTCCTTGAGCGTTATCTCAAGGATGAAACGCCCAAAGAAGCAACGGCCGCCGTCACGGCATTTGACACCGGGACTAACGACTGGGAACGCTTGCCATCCTGGCCGGCGGGGTGCGCGACTGGCTGTGCGATTCAAACCAAGCCGCTCTATCTAACGGCCGGCCAGAAGCTCAGCTTCACGGCTCCGCAACCCGGCGATGCGGCCTTTGACGAATACATCTCCGACCCAGCCAAACCCGTACCTTATCGCGCGCGGCCCATCCAGCCCATGGGATACTCGGCCGGCATGACCTGGTCTGAATGGTTGGTAGACGACCAGCGAGAGCAATCGGGACGTCCGGACGTGGAGGTTTTTGTCTCGGATAGGTTGACCACGCCCATGAAGATCAGTGGACAGCCGATCGCCAACCTGGTTGCTTCCACCAGCGGCACAGACTCTGACTGGGTGGTCAAGCTGATCGATGTCTACCCCGACGAAGTTGCTGACCAGCCTGCCTTAGGTGGATATCAATTGATGATCTCAGCCGACATCTTTCGCGGGCGCTATCGTGAGAGCGTGCAACAGGCAAATCCCCTTGCCGCCAACCAACCCCTGCTCTATCGTTACCCACTCCCGACGGCAAACCATGTCTTCCTTCCCGGGCATCGCATCATGGTGCAGGTGCAGTCCAGCTGGTTTCCTTTGTATGACCGGAACCCGCAGACTTTTGTTCCTAACGTCTTCTGGGCCAAGCCGGCAGATTATCAAAAGGCTACGCAGCGTATTTATCACGCGCCCGGAGAGGCAAGTTTCATCGAATTGCCGGTAGTGACAACATCGAATTGAAAAGAGGATTCCATGAACAGAGCAGCGTGTCCCCACGTAAAAGATCACGTAAAGAAGGTGAAGCCGCGCACCAAGGGCTGTGAGGAATGTCTCAAGATGGGGGACCGCTGGGTTCACCTGCGGATGTGCCTGGAGTGCGGCAAGGTCGGCTGCTGCGATTCATCCAAGAATCGTCATGCCACCGCTCACTTCCACCAGGATGGGCATCCGATCATGAGATCGATCGAACCGGGGGAAGACTGGCGCTGGTGCTACATCGACGAAATTGAATTGGACTAAGCGGTTTAACAATTGGCCTAGACCGAAGCAAAGAACCTTTTCGTGGTTTTCTCCCGAGGAAAACCACTCCTCGCGGCCTTTTGTCGGGCACAGTAATTGTTAAACCGCTCTAAGCGACCTCTTCCAGTTCAGCGTCAGCCGCAGGCACATCAGTTTTGTCTTTGATGAGAATGAGCGCAACACTGGCCACGATCAGCGCGGTGCCTAAAAGCATCCGCGCCGTTACTACTTCTCCGGCGAAGAAGTAGCCCAGGGCTACGGCGACTACTGGATTGATATAGGCATGGCTGGCAACGCGCGTGGCGGGCATGCGGCCGAGCAGCCAGACGAAGGCGCTGAAGCCCACCAGCGAGCCCGCAACCACAAGGTACAGTAGCGCGCCCACAGCCTTGGCGGAAAGATGCGGAAAGGGGTGCATTTCTCCCGTCAACGCCGAGAGGATAAGCAAGATCGCACCGCCAAACAGCATCTCCGCCCCGGCGATTATTCCTTTGGACCTGGGCAGCGGGAGAGCGCGCGTGAGCACCGCCCCCAGCGACCACGCAACTCCTCCTCCCAGGATGGCGACACAGGGCAGGACAGCTACATGCTGGGCATTATGCAACAACAGCAAGAGAACACCGACGAAACCAACCGCGATCGAGACCAGGAGACTCCAGCGGAAACGCTGCTGGCGAAATACGAAGACCTCCAGCCCGATGGTGATGAGCGGGATGGTTGCCTCGAGCACGGATGTGAAGCCGGAAGGGACCTGCTGTTCTGCCCAGAACACGGCACCATACGTGACCGCGAACATCAACAAACTGATCCCTATCAGGCTGCCCCACTCTTTACCCGCCGGGCGAGGCCGCCCGCAAAAGCGCATCACGGCGTAGAGCAGAGTGCCGGCCAAAAAGAAGCGCACGCCGGCGGCAAACAGTGGCGGCACCTGTTGCACCGCGATGCGAATCGCCAGGTACGTCGATCCCCAAAGAACATAAATGGCCGCAAATGCGAGCAGCACCCGGACGTCGAGGCCGCTTTTCCGCTTCACCGTACTAACCGTTGTAGTTGCCATGACTGGTTACAGTGTAACCTCATTTGAGCTAACCACTGAAACTATTTTTGAGAGTTATAATAAAAATTATGAGCGGGCCTGAACCCTTTAAATTGCATGCTGAACATCCGGCGCTCGAGTTGGTCAACACCCTGGATATGCGTTTTTCCACAAAAACGATTGAGCTGATTCCTACGTACAAAGACCTTCTCCGCCTGACGACACAGTTGAAGCTGCTGACGGCGGGTCAGTCACGGAGGCTGGCACGTAGCGTGGACGAAAAGACTGCGCAGCGGGTGCTGGCGTCCACGGTTGAGCTTCGCGAGGCGCTTGCAGCCGTACTCTATGGCCAGATTGATGGGAGCAAGCTCCCGGCTGCACAGGCGGAAACACTAGAACGGCACTTCCACGACGCGGCACTGCATCGGCGATTGCTGACAGGCGACTCGCATTGGCACTGGAGTTGGGCTGGCGTGGAACGGAAGGCGGAGATACCGCAATGGATGCTGGCCCAGGCGGCTGCGGACTTGCTGGTCTCAACCGATGCTGAGCACATAAAGGATTGCGGCGACCCAACCTGCCGCTGGCTCTTCCTGGATCTGAGCAAGAACCATACCCGGCGATGGTGCGACATGAAGACCTGTGGCAACCGGATGAAGGCGCGAAGGCACCATGCACGGTCCCAGGAAAGCGGCGCGGTAAACTAAGGTTCTGACAATGCACGCAATCCGCCCCGCTACTTCCGCCGACATTCCTCTGATTCTGAAACTGATCCACGCGCTCGCCACCTACGAACGGGAGCCCGACGCGGTGAAAACCACCGAGGCCGACCTGCTGCGCGATGGATTCGGCGAGCGCCCGCGCTTCGAATGCCTGATCGCCGAAAGCGACCAGGGAGAGGCAGCCGGCTTTGCGCTTTACTTCTACAACTACTCCACCTGGCGGGGGCGCTCCGGCATCCACCTGGAGGACCTTTTTGTGCTGCCCCGCTTCCGCGGGCAAGGCATCGGCAAAGCGCTGCTGGCCCGGGTAGCGGCACGCGCCGCGGAGCAAGGCTGCGTCCGGCTGCAGTGGGACGTGCTGGAGTGGAACCAGACGGCCATCGATTTTTACCGCGGTATGGGTGCGCAGTTTCTCGATGAGTGGCGCATCATGCGGGTGAACGACCAGGCTATTTGCGAGTTGGCGAAGCTGGCGCCGGAGCCGGTCAGTTGAGCGAGCAGGACGCGACCCGGATTTGCGTGATCGGCGGCGGCCTGGCGGGGCCCGAGGCCGCGCTGATGGCGGCCCGCCGGGGGTGCCAGGTCGATCTCTACGAGATGCGCTCAGTGGTGGACGGGACGCTGCGCTCCACTCCGGCCCATCAAACCGACGACTTTGCCGAGTTGGTCTGTTCCAATTCCCTTAAGTCTGAGAGCGAAAACAGCGCGCCCTGGCTGCTGAAGCAGGAAATGCGCCGGGCTGGATGTGCCCTGCTGGCCTGCGCGGACGCGAGCGCTGTTCCCGCCGGACATGCCCTGGCTGTGGATCGGGTGGAATTCTCCCGGCTGGTGGCGAATGCCATTGGGCAGGAAAGCCGCATCACTGTCCACCGGGAAGAGGTGACGGCGCTCGATCCCGGCAAGCTCACCATTGTGGCCACCGGCCCGCTTACCTCGGCCGCCCTTTGTTCTGAGATTGCCCGGCTCACCGGGAGCGGCCAACTGGCCTTTTACGACTCCATCAGCCCCATCGTTGAAGCGGATTCGATCGATATGGAGCGGGTTTACTTTGCAGCCCGGTACGACAAGGGCACCGCCGACTATATCAACTGCCCCATGTCGAAAGAGGAGTACGACCGCTTCTACGATGTCCTGGTTTCGGCCGAAGGGGTCGAAAGCAAAGCATGGGAGAAGCTCGAATACTTCGAAGGCTGCCTGCCCATCGAAGAGCTGGCGCGGCGGGGCCGGGACACGCTGCGCTTTGGGCCCATGAAGCCGGTCGGCCTGCGCGATCCCCGCACCGGCAAGATTCCGTGGGCGGTGGTGCAATTGCGCTGTGAGAACTTGCGAGCCGACTCCTATAACCTGGTCGGGCTGCAAAACCACTTGAAATTTGGCGAGCAGGCGCGGGTGCTGCGCCTTATTCCTGGCCTGGAGAACGCAAAATTCCTGCGTTTTGGCCAGATTCATCGCAATACCTACATCAATGCACCGCGGGTGCTCACCGAAACGCTCACACTCCGCGACCATCCCCGGATTTTCATTGCCGGGCAGCTCTCCGGGGTGGAAGGCTATACCGAGTCTATTGCCACCGGAATGCTTGCCGGAATCTATGCCACCCAGGTTGCCCGAGGCCATCCCGCAGCCGCCGTACCTCGGCCGACGGCACTGGGCTCGCTGATCCACTACATTACTCATGCTCCGGCCGACGATTTCCAGCCGGCCAACATCACGTTCGACCTGCTGCTGCCCCTGGAGGAGACCCTGCGGAAGCAGATCCGCGACAAGCGGGAGCGCCACCGGCTGCAGTGCGAGCGAGCGCTCGCGGTATTTGACGATTGGTGGACGCAGCAGGCAGCGCTTTCTGTGGTTTGAGGGGCTCTTACCTGCTGATAACACGCTTTTTCCAGGAGGAAAAACCGCTTTTTAATGCTTCCGTGGGGCAGAGTCCCCATAGAACGCATCTCAAGGGAGCAGCGGCCGGGTGACCCCGGCCTTGAATTGTTTTTGCCTTCCATTTAACGTGGTCGTGCTATGCGGGCGAGCTATCGGCTGCCCGCTTCGAGGAGAACTATCATGCGTTCGAGATTAAGTTTATGGCTCGCTATCGTCGCGCTTGTCCTCATTCCGGCCCTTGCGAATGCCCAGGACACCACGGCTAAGATTCACGGGCACGTACAAGACCCCGCCAACGCCCCTATTGCCAACGCCCAGGTGGTTCTTAGCACGGATGGCAAGACTCCCCTGTTTACCTTTACCACCGACGCGAACGGCGATTATAAGGGCGAGGGCATTAAGCCCGGCACTTACTACGTTACGCTGTACGCCACCCCGGGAAAGGCCGTGGACCGCTTCGACAATGTGAAGTTCGAAACCGGGACCGATACGCTGCAGGACTTCGACCTGAGCCGCGCCGCATACGTAGACAAGCTGCCTCCGGAGCAGCGCAAGGCGCTCGAAGAAGCCAAGAAGAAGAATGCGGAAATCAACAAGGAAAATCAGGGCGTCGGCAAACTGAATGACCTGCTCAAGCAGGCTCGTGCAGCGAACGCCGCCAAGAAGTATGACGACGCTGCCACGGACATGCTGCAGGCTACTTCTCTCAAGCCGGACGCCGCCGTTCTCTGGCTGGAGTTGGGCATCGCGCAGACCGGGCAGAAAAAATACGACGATGCCGCCACGTCCCTCAAGAAGGCTCTGGATCTCGATACGAACTCCAAGAAGCCCAATCCTGACGTCGAGGCGGCCGACAACAACGCCTTGGGCGAGGTTTACGCCAACACCAACAAGATCCCCGATGCAACGGCGGCATATGACGCCGCGGCCAAGCTCCAACCCGCGAACGCAGGCATGTTCTACACCAACGAGACGATTGTTCTCAGCCGTACCGGACAGACCGACGCGACCATCGCTGCCGCGGACAAGGCCATTGCGGCCGATCCCAACAAGGCTATTGCCTACTACCTGAAGGGACAGGCTCTCATTTCCAAAGCCACCGTGGACCCCAAGACGCAGAAGATCGTCGCCCCCCCGGGCACTGCGGATGCCTACAATAAATACCTGGAGCTAGCCCCCAACGGGCCCATGGCGCCGGAAGCGAAATCGATTCTGGCGGAGATCGGAGAGAAGGTCAACACCAAGTACTCCGCCGGCAAGAAGTAATCTTACTCAGCGGTTAAAGCAGGGCGAAGGGACGCTGATGAGAAGCGTCCCTTCTTTTTGTATTGGGCTAATCTCTTGAACAATTCAGCGCCATCCCGGGTGGTGAGCTATGAGGACGCCAGCCGTATCGTTCGTGAGCACGCCGATCGTTTGGTATCCCCGTATCCGCCGCAGGCCGCTTCATTGCTCAGTTCTCTGGGCATGGTACTGGCTGAGCCGGTGCTGGCCGACCGGGATCAGCCGCCGTTCCCTCGCTCCACGAGGGATGGGTTTGCTTGCCGCGCGGCCGATCTTGCAGCCGGTTTGCCTCTCGAGGTCATTGGCTCGATTCGCGCCGGCGACGCAGCGGTGATCGAGGTCGCCAGTGGTAAGGCGGTCGAGATAATGACCGGCGCCCCGGTACCCGCCGGGGCGGATTGCGTGGTCATGGTGGAGCACGTGGAGCGTGACCGCGACACGCTTCGCCTTTCCGCAGGCCGTACGATCCAAGCCGGCGAAAACATCGTCCCCATGGGAGCCGAGGCGAGAGCCGGGGCGGTGATCGTATCCCGGGGCACGCGCATTTCGCCCGTCCAGGTGGCGGCTGCGGCCGCTTGTGGTGCGGGGCAGCTCAGCGTGTTTGCCCGCCCGCGGGTGGCCATCGTTGCCACCGGCGACGAACTGGTGGAGGTGAACCAGCAACCACAGGCGCACCAGATTCGTAACTCCAACAGCTACTCACTGGCAGCGCAGATTCTCACCGCGGGAGCAGAACCACTGCGGCTGCCCACTGCGCGCGACGAGCGTGGGCACCTCGAAGCCACGATTCGCAGCGCCCTCGAGGCCGACCTGTTGCTGCTTTCGGGCGGGGTTTCGATGGGGAAGTACGATCTGGTGGAGGAGGTTCTGCTTTCCCTGGGGGCTGAGTTCTTTTTCACTGGCGCGCTCATTCAACCCGGGAAGCCGATCGTTTTTGGAAGGCTTGGCCAGCATTACTTCTTTGGGCTGCCGGGAAATCCTGTGTCTACCATGGTTACATTCCTGCTTTTTGTCGAGCCGCTGCTGGGCGCGCTTTGCGGAGATGCCGGCCGCGGGCCACGTTTCGCCCAGGCCCGCCTGGCAAGCGAGGTCAAGGTCAAGACTGGCCTGACGCGCTTTTTGCCCGCTCGGCTGGCGGATGTCAATGTAGAACCGGTCGCCTGGCAAGGCTCGGGCGACCTTGCGAGCACCAGCCGTTCTCATTGTTTCCTCGTGGTTCCCCCCGACCAGCCGATCCTCGAGGCTGGTGAGACGGTCACGATACTGCTAGCCTAACGAGACCATGGAAAAGCTCTCGCATTACGATGCCGAAGGCATGGCGCATATGGTCGACGTAAGTGACAAGCCAGCTACGCGGCGGGAGGCCGAGGCTTCTGCTTTCGTCGTATTATCTGATGCGATGCTGGCCGCTTTACCCCAAAACCCCAAGGGCAACCCGCTTGAGGTAGCGCGCTTTGCCGGTATACAGGCGGCCAAACGCACGGCAGACCTGATCCCTATGTGTCATCCCCTTCCGTTGAGCTTTCTTGATGTGACGGCGATTGTGGTTGCGGGGGGGATTGAGATTCACAGCACGGCGGCTACGGTCGCGGGGACTGGCGTCGAGATGGAGGCACTGACGGCGGCAGCGGTAGCGGCGCTGACGATTTATGACATGTGCAAAGCGATGGATAAATCGATTGCCATTCGCGAGATCGTCCTGGTCCGCAAATCCGGAGGCAAGAGCGGAGATTACGTCCGGGGGAAACAATAGGTCCCTTCCAATACGGTGCGCTCCGGCCGGGATGCGTTAGTTGGCGGCAGATATGTCGATAATCATCGAAGGGTGCCACGGCGTGCCGTGGACCGATCTCCTGTGGAGACCCACTCTACTCTTCGTCCGTTCACCGAACGAGTAGCGCTTGTGGATACGCTGCGCCTGCTTCATCATTAACCTGGATTTCTCGGGAGCCCGGTCTGCGACAAAGCCCGGGTGCCCCATATCTGCCCGGTTTTGGCAGATGTGGGATTCAACAAACCTCAACCCCTGACTGTGCAGGGTGTCGATGGCCATGGACTTCAAGATCTGTGGCTGGTAGAGAGTGATCGGTGGACAGCCGTTGAATCCCACATCTGCCAAAACCGGGCAGATATGGGGCACCCGTCACTCGTTACGCATGGAGATCTCACTACCGGCAGCGATTCGTTTATTCGTTTACCCAGGGGTCTGTGAGAAATGCGGGTTAACACCGGGTTGACCCACGTTACGCCGGAAGCAGCGCAGATCGTGGTCGTTTACCATCCCGGAGGCCTGCATCCAGGCGTAGACGATGACTGGGCCTACGAACCTGAAGCCTCGCTTTTTTAGAGCCGCAGATATCTCTTCGGACAGTGGCGTCTTTGCCGGCACCGGGCCGGTTTTGTGTTTGATTGGTTTTTCGCCGACCATCTTCCAGATGTACTCGGCAAAGTCTTCACCGTTGCGCCTCATCTCTTCGTAAATGCGGGCGCCTTCAATGGTCGCTTCGATCTTGGCGCGGGAGCGAATGATGCCGGGGTTTTCCAGCAGCCGGGTCACGTCTGGCTTGGCGAAGGCGGCCACCAGTTTTGGCTGGAAACCACGGAAGGCCTTGCGGAAGGCCTCGCGCTTGCGCAATACGGTTATCCACGCCAGGCCGGCCTGGAACCCCTCCAGCATGAGCAACTCCCAAAGTGCCCGGCTGTCGTGTTGCGGAACTCCCCATTCTTTATCGTGGTAGGCCCGGAGAAGCGGGTCGGTTTCTGCCCATGCGCAGCGGCGGGCCTCGTTCATTGGACGCTCACCGACAGTTCCTCGCGCACCACGGGGGGCGACGCGATCGCCGACAAATTCGGGCCTGGTGAGGAAGCTGCGAAGCTGTCAATGCCGATCTGCAACTCTGGACTCCCTATCTCTCCGCGTGTCGCGGATTACGAGGATTGGATGCTTTGATCCTGCAATAGTTTCACGTCTGGTGGTCTCAGGCTCGGGGGACGCCGTGCTTCACAGGCATGCAAGAGATCGTCAAGTTGCTCTAAATCGATTGGCTTGGACAAGTAACCATCCATACCAGCGGCAAGACACCGTTCACGATCACCTTTCATCGCCAATGCGGTCATGGCAATGATCAACTGATGAAGCCCGGTGATCTTTTCCTGGCCGCGGATTGCGAGAGTCGCTTCGAAACCATCCGTGCCGGGCATATGCACATCCATCAGCACCAGGTCGAACGAATGCTCTGCTAAGGCGGCTAGAGCCTCGGCACCGTTTTCGGCCACCATTACGTGATGGCCGCGTCTTTCCAACAAGCGACTGGCAACTTTCTGATTCACGCGATTGTCTTCCGCCAAAAGAATGTTCAGGGGTCTCAAGCTATCCCCTTCGTCCCGCCAAGAGGAGCGAGCCATGGAAACCGGCAAAGGGTTCTGCGTTGCCGGAGCGTGGCTTGTTTCCATGCCTAACCGCACAGAGAAGTGAAATTGGGACCCAACGCCGGGCTCGCTCTCCACCCACATACGTCCGCCCATCATCTCCACCAGCCGTTTGGAAATGGTCAAGCCGAGTCCGGTTCCGCCAAAGCGGCGGGTGGTGGAGGCATCGGCCTGACTGAAAGCATCAAAAATAATGTCCAACTTTTCGGGGGCGATGCCCACACCAGAATCGGAAACGATAAAGTGCAGGATGAAGAACTTTGCTTCGAAACCATCGGTCATCACCTTCAGTCCGACGTTGCCTTCTGCCGTAAATTTGAGGGCATTCCCAAGCAGATTGAGAAGGACCTGACGAAGGCGCCCGGGATCTCCCTTGACCATTTCCGGGACCCCAGGCTCTACGTCACACAGCAGTGCAAGCCTTTTTTCTTCCGCTCGAAGAGCTATCGTCTTCAGGGCACCTTGAACACAATCACCCAGGTTGAAGTCCATGTCTTCCAGGTCAACCTTGCCCGCTTCAATTTTGGAGAAATCAAGTATGTCGTTGATGACTGTCAGCAAGGCGTCTGCGGAGAGTTTGACGGTCTCGATGTACTCTCTCTGCTCTGCGGTCATCTTTGTCTCCAATGCGAGGTCAGTCATTCCGATGATGCCATTCAAAGGGGTGCGAATCTCGTGGCTCATATTGGCCAGGAACTGACTCTTCGCCCGGCTGCCAGCTTCTGCGACTTTCACTTTCTCCTGGGCTCGATTCATCTCTTCCCTCATGAGGAAATGTTGTTCGCTGAGCTGGAGTTCCAATGCGTGCAGAGAGAAGCGGCGGTCGATGGCGGCGGTTACAAATACCAGCAGCAGGATCAAGAGGGTACCCAGCACGATGCCGGCGAGACCAAGGTCAGAAATATCGATGGCGTGTTTTAACTCGGAATTCTCGAGTGGGGCGGAAACAAAGGTCGCGGCGGCCATACCCACGTAATGCACCACCGGGATGGCCAGACCCATCAGTATGGCATTGCCCGACTTGCGCCAACCCCAAGGAGAGCCCTGTTCCCGGGCGGCGAAGGTCAAACGAATGGCGACAAACGAGATGACAATACCGAGCAGTATGGATAAAGCCACCACCCAGCCGGAATAGACGCACATGGCGGTCATCCGCATGGCATGCATCCCGATGTAATGCATGGATGCGATGCCGCCGCCCATCAATAAGCTACCAGCGACGGCCGCCGGTATGGTGAGACGGGATTGGGTTACCACGAACAGGGCTACTGCGGAAGCGAGGACGGCCGCCACCATGGACAGAAGCACCGTCGGCCAGTCATAGCGCACCGGAACCGGCAGCCGAAAGGCTTCCATCCCCATGTAGTGCATCGACCAGATGCCGATGCCCAGGGCGAAGGCGCCGCCAGAAAGCCAGGCGAGCCGGGCTTTACCGTGAGCGACGGTCATTCGTCCGGAGAGGTCGAGGGTTGCATAGGCGGCCAATATTGCGATCGCGATCGACAATGCGACCAATCGATAGTCGTAATAGCCAGGCAAAGGAGTGCCGTCGATTGCGTTCATATAAGACCTTCAGCCTGCCCGACTCGAGTTCTTACTACTACCTTCTCCTTCGGCTGTTGAACAATCGGCGAGATAGCACCGGCGATGCATATCGATCCAGAAAGCGACATGGGCGCCTGCCGAGGTGTCGAAATTCGGGACAACATCCGGGCTGGAAGCCGGCAGGCCGCGGGGTTGGAACCCAGGGTTCTGTTGCAGACGAGGAGTTAGACGGCCGGTCGTCCCGGTGTTCGGTTCCGGACAATGATTCTCAAATGCGGACAAGAGGGTCTACTCTAGCCCGGGCTGGTGCGGATATTTGTTTGCAAACGAGGTGCTTAGGCCCGAGTTCGTTGGGAAGAGAACGTGCAAAGCGAGATATGAATAATCTTTCGCAGGAGGCTTTCCTTATTGGCTGCGCGAGCAGTTAGCGTATTCGTAACCGTCAGTGTGTGGGAACCGGTAACCTTCATGATGGTCGGGACGGTGCTGGCGATTGCCGCTCTTGCTTCCTGCTATTTCCCTGCCCGGTATGCTACGGCCGTGGAACCAATGGTGGCGCTCCGCGAGGATTGACGGTCACGTTCCCTCCCCTTCAAAGCGTGCACGTGGCGGCCATGGCACGGTCAAGCGCCATCACTTCCAGGGGCCCGACGTTTGATTTGTGCTCGGATACGTATTTGCCAACGGCCTTTGCGACATCAGCAGGACATGTGGTGCTCGCACGAACGGCCGCAGTAGCCTTTAATTCTTCGATCAGTGTTTTTTGTACCTGATCCAGTTGCGGCCGGATGGTTGCGACTAAATTGATGGGTGTGTGGGCCGGCGCCTTCCCGGAACGACGCCAATCGGCTAACAAGGAATACTGAACGAGCTTGTTGGCTTCGATCTGGGCGCGGAAGAAGTTCGCCACCGATGCCGGTTGCAGGCCAACCGATTCGCCATCTTTCACGGCTCCGGCTATCACCTTCGCCTCGCGGGGCGCATCTTCAACCGCCGCTCCGTCATCCCATTTGGCCAAGGCTACTTGTTTTGCGATAACCAGCCTGGTGGCCGAGGTTTCCACCAATGACTGGAGCTGGCCTGCGGCATTCTGGGAGTGGCCTGCTCCGGTCGCGGTGATCGTCGAAGCTAGGATGATTGATGTTGTCCATCTGATTTTCAACATTATTGGATACAGACCTTTTCTGGTGATTAAAGCTGTTTGCGCCTTGACTGTAGAGTAGATGATTTTCTTGCCCGGCCAGGCTTCCCGGCGTGCCGTGGAGGGACCTGCTGTTTCCTTTCGGTTCTCACACCTTCCAAACGCAGATCTTTTTAAGACTGAGCGTCGAGTGCTTCTTGCGCAGTCAGCCGTCAGATTCCTGGAGCAATTCACAAACCGGGAAGTAGAGAAAACCTTCTGGCGAAGGCTTTAGACTACGATGACTGATGTTGACACGACGTTAATTGCTTTCTGCGTTTGGTTGATCCCGGCTAGGCGCATCATCGAACTTGTTGTTCTGGGCAGATTTCACATCGTAGTTCCCACGAAAGGATTCTATGAGTCGTCTCCTTCGTTTCTTTCGGCCGGTTTTTGTGCTGCTATGTTGGGCGACGTTCGCTGCGCCACAGTCAACAGCAGTGTTTGCGCAGCAGCCGTCGATTGCGGGTTCGCGCCACGATTACGCGGTCGCGGGCAGTCCCCTTCCTGTGTCCCCGATCGATAAGCGGATCGCGGCGGCGCTTGGAGAGGTTTCCGCAGAAAAGATCAAAATCAACATCGAGACGTTGGTTAGATTCAAGAATCGCAATACGACTTCCAGCACTGAGAGCAATCTTCCCGCGGGAACCGGCGTGCTTGCTGCCGCAGACTGGCTTAAATCACAGTTCGGGAGCTATAGCCAGGCGTGCGGGGGCTGCCTGGAAGTCAAAGAAGATTCTTTTGTGGAGCAACCGCTCGCAGGGCTGGCAACCTACCGTTCACGCGTCGTCAAGCCAACTCCCATGCGCAATGTATACGCAGTGCTTCGTGGAACCGACCCGATAGCCGCCAAACGAATGTACCTGGTGACCGGGCATTACGACACGCGAGAGACGGACGTGATGAACACACACGATCCTGCGCCGGGCGCAAACGACGACGCAAGCGGGACCGCGGTGAGCCTGGAAGCGGCGCGTGTCTTGAGCCGGCTCAAATTTCCGGCAACGATTGTGTTCGTATGTGTCGCAGGGGAAGAGCAAGGCCTGGATGGGAGCCGCCATCTTGCGAAGCTAGCCAAGGAGCAAGGCTGGCAACTCGAAGGTGTTTTGAACAATGACATCGTCGGCGGAGATACCACGCCGGGAAATCTGTTGCAGGACAAATCCCGTGTCCGGGTGTTCTCCGAGGGGATCCTTCCCTCAGCTCCCATCGAAAAGATACAACAAATGCTCGCGCTTGGTATGGACAACGACACTCCGTCGCGCCAACTGGCGAGAGAAGTCCTTGCGGTTGACCGCACATATTTTTCCGTGGCCGGGCACGATGGCCACCTCGCCATTGGGGACAAGCCGTTTGCGGCCGTGATGGAACTTCGACTTGACCGCTTTCTTCGGGGCGGAGACCATAGCTCCTTTAGCGCGGAGGATTTTCCCGCGATTCGTTTTACTGAGTGGCGTGAGAACTTCGATCATCAACACCAGCACGTGAGGATGGAGAACGGCATTGAGTATGGCGACCTGCTGAAGTTCGATGACTTTAGCTATATTGCCCAGGTTGCCCGTCTGAACATAGCAACCCTGGCAACGTTGGCATCTTCGCCGGGCATGCCCAATAACGTGCGCGTGGTGACCACGAATCTGGATAACAACACGACGCTCAAGTGGGAGCCTCCCTCCGCAGCAAGCGGCGTCATTCATTATCAAATTGTCTGGCGTGAGACTACTGTCAATGACTGGCAATTCGCTGCTGATGCGCGCAAGTTTGGGGCGACCGGCGAAAACAACATGGCTACGCTTCCGGTTTCGAAGGACAATGTATTTTTTGGGGTTCGCTCGTGCGATGAATCCGGCCATTGCAGTCAAGCGGTTGCGCCTATGCCTGAACGGCGGTGAGACCTGAGTATCCCGATTTGATGGCTCTCTATCGCGCACTCCGCCGAGCTTCATAGATTTTCAGGTTGACGCAGGCGGCTGCAAGCAACGGTGTGGAAATGCAGAGCTTGCGTCCTCGATCAATCAGGTCAGCAAGGATTTGATCGACTTCAACGGGGGCGTTCCTGATCATATCGCGATACATGGAGGAGGTCAGGGTCGACCCGCACGCAGTAAGCATCTTCCCGGTCCGGGCCAGGAATGCAGCACCGGGCGTGTACCCACATGCGGTGGAGATGGCGCTACATTCCCCCAGTATCTCCCGGGAGAGATCTGCCCCGCCGGGTATGGCTTCGATCTCTCCGATGTTGCCGCGCATGAGGCAGGTCGCAGCACCCAGGCTGGCGAGTAGTACCCATTTCTCCCACATCTCGAGAAGGATATTCTCAGAGGTTCTGGCCTCAAATGTCGCTCCCTGCATGGTTTGGTGGAGAGAATTCATTCGCGCGGAATTGCCGCCTGTGCGCTCTCCGTAGACGAGGCGGTGAATGTCCGTCAGCTGAACGATGCGGCCATCCTTGTCGACCTCCGCAGCAATGAGACAGACTCCTCCGATCACGTTCTCCTCCCCGAATCGCTTCGTCAGGTGCTCGATGTGACGCATTCCGTTTAATAAGGGAAGGATGATGGTGCCCGGTCCCACTGCCGGGGCGAAATCATCGATCGCCTCCGCCAGAGAGTAGGCTTTGACGCAAAGGATGATCAGGTCATAAGGGCCGGCGATCTCATCGGCCAAGATGAGCTTCGGATGGAGGACCGCATCACCGTGGGGACTTATGATGCGCAAACCATGTTCGCGCATCGCCTCTGCCTGGCGGGCGCGTACGAGGAAGGTGACATCTTTTCCAGCCTCAGTGAGACGGCCGCCAAAATACCCCCCGACGGCACCGGCCCCGATTACCAGGATGCGCATCGCCGTATTATGTGGGATTCATGATTTGGCTGCAATTGGGTGGGATGGTCAGGCATCTGCTTGCGGATTGGATTGGTCCGTTAGAAGTGGAAAATGGCAAGGCCTAAACAGGTCCTGGTGGTGCACACTGCGCTGCGGATGCGGCGCAAGCGGATGATGAATTTTCTTCTGCGCCGTTGTAATCGGACCAATCTTGTCGTATATTATACGCAGTGCGAATGAGTCGCAACTAGATGCCGAAACGCTGCGATCTGTTGAATGAGGTAGAGGCAAGAGGCGTTCGTCTGACCGCGCAGAGACGCGCGTTGATCGAAACCATCCAGCAGGCAGACGCTCACCTTGACGCTGCCAGCTTGTTGACTCGCGCTCGCCAGCGGGACCCTAACATCGATCGCGCGACCGTGTACCGGACCCTTGAACTGCTCAAGCGCCTGGGGCTGATCGATGAGCTGGACCTGATGCATTTGAACGGGGAAAAGCATTATTACGAGGTCAAGACACAAAAGGACCATCTCCACCTGGCGTGCTTCCACTGCGGAGAGATCGAAGAGTTTGACAGTCCCACATTCCAGCGGCTGAAGCGCGAGATCGCCGCACAAAAAGATTTTGCCATCCAGGTAATGCGTCTCGAAGTAGGAGGACAATGCCGGCGGTGCGCCGCGCGGCAAAAAGTTTCCTGATCATTTATTGAACAAAAAGCCAGATCCCCGCAGCAACTCTTGGCGGAGACCGCGAGGATCTGGGGACCACAGCCAAATAGACTGCGGGCTTCCTTCACTATAGGTCCCCCACCCGCTCGATTTCAACCGTCACGATGGGCTGCGCGCTATCCCGCGGCGGCCCGCCCACCGCGCTTGTGCCTGGAAAGCGCGTTCTTACACATGCAGTCGGCGGAAACGAGCAAGATCAATGATGTGGAGCATTACACGCCGTGCCACCAGGATTGTGGGAACCTTTTGCGCTGCTGCCCTATCAGCTGCGCTGGCCTGGGGCAGTGTCGGAGGCAGTATTTCCGGCGTGATCAAAGATCCGTCGGGACGCGTTGTTCCAAATGCGCAAGTGACAGTCCGCCAGGTGAGCACGGGGCTCGCTTACAAGGCGCTCAGCAATAGCAAGGGTTATTATACGTTCCCTGTTTTGCCTGTTGGCCAGTTCGAGTTGGATGTTCAGGTGCCCGGCTTTTCCGGCTATCAAAGAAATAATGTGGCGCTCGATACCAATGCAGCGATCACGCTCGATGTTTCGCTCGACGTCGGCAGCGTTGCCCAGACAGTGAGCGTCAGCGACAATACCTTGCGGGTCGAGACCGCGAGCACCCAGCTTGGCCAGGTGATCACCGGAAGACAGATAACCGCTGTGCCGCTCGATGGGCGCAGTTATACAGACCTTCTTTCGCTGCAGCCCGGAGTGGCCCCGCAAACAACGATTACTTCCACCACCGTGCAGGATGTGGGCGCCACCGTCCTGAACCCTTCGGGAACGCTTGATCCGGGCACAATCGCGGTGAATGGACAACGGGAGTTTGCCAATTTTTTCAGCGTGAATGGAGCCGATGTCGAAGAGGACGTGAATGCCGGCACGGCGATCATACCTAACCTGGATGCGATTGACGAATTCCGCATTATTACCAGCAACTTCGATGCTGAGTACGGAGAATTCAGCGGGGGGCAGATCAACGTCATCACCAAATCGGGCAGCAATGCATTCCACGGCAACGCATTCGATTTTCTGCGCAATACGGATCTCGACGCACGAAACTACTTTTCTCCAACGCGGGGCGTCTTCCGGCAGAACCAGTTCGGAGGCACCATCGGCGGACCCATTCGCCAGGACAGGATCTTCTTCTTCACCGACTACCAGGGAACCCGGCAGACGCAGGGTATTGATACGGGCACGATCAGCGTGCCTTCGAACGCGGATCGCAGCGGCAACCTCAGCGACTCCAACAGCCAACTCGCGGGCACGGTGGGCGGCCCCTACTTTGCAAATCTGCTCACCCAAAAACTAGGCTACGGGGTAACCACTGGTGAATCGTATTATGTGCCCGGATGCACTACACCGACTCAATGCGTGTTTCCCAACGCGGTGATTCCTCAGAGTGCGTGGTCGGTCCCGGCGCAGCGCATGCTGCAGTACATCCCGGCTCCGAATACCGCCGGCGGCTTTGCGACTTCATCCTTCAACCAAACGGTCCGCGATGACAAAGGCGCGGTCCGGATCGATGGCAACAGCCGCTGGGGCTTGCTTTCCGCCTACTACTTTATCGATGACTTTAATCTCAACAATCCGTACCCAGTGGCGCAGAGCGGAGCCAGCGTTCCGGGCTTCGATGCCATCACCACCGGCCGCGCCCAGTTGGTGGCCCTGGGCGATACCAAGACTTTGAGTGCAACGGCGTTCAATGAACTCCATCTCAGCTTCATACGCGACCTCACCAACCTTGGTCAGCCTGTTGGAGGAAGGGACGTAAGCCTCGTTTCACAGGGATTTAAAAACGCCGACGGCACAGCCAGTATTGTGGCCCTCGACCCTAAAGGGGAGAGCGTGGAGAACCTGAACTTCAACGGCTTCTCGACCGGCGCAGCAGCCAATCAGCTCATCCAGGCGAACAATACTTATCAGATCACCGAAACGTTCTCAAAGGTATTGGGCAGCCACACGATCAAATTCGGAGGTGAGTTCCACATCGACCAGGTGAATGCGGACCCCATTGCCCAGTTCAACGGAAGCTTCGTCTTCACGGGACAGGAAACGGGCGTCGACTTCGCGGATTTTCTTATCGGGGTTCCCAGCCAATACAACCAGAGCCAGCTCAACCCGTTTTATGCGCGCAATAAATATGTTGGGCTGTTCGCGCAGGATAGCTGGCATGTGTTGCCCAACCTGACCCTAAACTACGGTCTGCGCTGGGACCGGATTGCGCCGTGGTCGGAAAAATACAACCAGATATCGACTTTCATTGCCGGAGCACAGTCGGTGGTGTTTCCCGGGGCGCCCCCGGGAATTCTCTATCCGGGTGACCAAACAGGCGGTCAGGGAATTCCAAACACGCTGGCCCCGATCAGTAACCTTGGCTTTGCACCCCGCGTGGGACTCGCGTGGTCACCGGGCAAGACCAGTATCCGGGCCAGCTTCGGAAATTTCTTTACTGCGATCGATGCGCTTTCGATCGGCGTGCTAGCTGCCAATGCTCCTTATGGCACGACGTACACCAGTCCTGCGCCTCCGCTGTTCCCTACGCCATTTGTTGCCGCTGCGAGCGGCCAGGACAATGGCCAACCCTTTCCCTACACGTTTGCCCCATTAAATTCCTCGCGCCGCAACCCGGATCCCAATATTGACTGGAGCACGTATGAGCCAATCAGCGGCATCCCGGGGTATGACATCCACAACCGCTCACCGTATACCGAGGAATGGATGCTTTCGATCGAACGGCAGGCCGGCCCGAATACCGTTTTCAGCACCAGCTATGTGGGCAGCTCCAGCCATCGGCAGCGGGTCCTGATCGAACCGAACGCAGGCGATCCGTCACTGTGCCTAAGCCTCAGCCAGCCAAATGAGGTGCAACCAGGAACACTTACTTGTGGACCCGGCGGCGAGGATACGGTTTACTACCCCATCGCCGGAGGGCAGGTGAACGGGACACGCGGACCGCTTGGTTCGAATTTCGGCAGCAATGCTTTCCAATCCACGATTGGCCATGCGAACTACAACGCGCTCGAGCTGAGCGCTCGTCACCGGAGCGGACGGCTGGAATTCTCCGGCTCTTATACCTACAGCAAGTCAATGGACCAGTCTTCCAACATTGCGGAGGAAGTTAATCCGTTCAATCCGTCGCTCAGCTATGCTCTGTCATCGTTCGATGTGAAACACAATTTTGTTCTGAGCTATGAATACCAATTACCTTTCGACCGCATGGTTCGACCCAATCGGCTAAGCCAGGGATGGTCTCTTTCTGGAATCACGCGCGTCGCGAGCGGCTTCCCGATCAATATGGTGAACAATGGAGACAATTCGTTGATAGGGACCAATCCTAACGGCATTAACAACAGCAGCATCGACGAACCGGACTATAGCGGCGGTCCCCTGCGCCTGAACCATAACCCACGGACGCACGGAAATAATTACTTCGATAGCACGGCCTTCAGCATGAATGCGCTGGGAACTCCGGGAAATGCGAAGAGGCGGTTTTTCTACGGCCCGGGAGCCGATAACTTCGATATGGCGGTGGCTAAGAAACTGCCGCTCACAGAGTCGAAGTCGCTGCTTTTCCGGGTGGAGGGGTTCAACGTCTTCAACCATACGCAGTTCAATGGTCCCACCTCGGTGGACGGAAATATCGGCAGCTCGACCTTCGGCAACGCGATCAGCGCCGCGGCGCCGCGCATCTTGCAGGGGGCTCTCAAGTTCAGTTTTTAGTAACTCTGCGATACTGAGCGGATGTGTAATTTCTCCAGGTTTTATGCCCTTGTATTTTGTGTGCTTCTGGCGTGCCAACCGGCCGGAGCTTATTCGCTCCTGACCCACGAGCAGCTGATCGACCTGACGTGGCAGAGTTCGATTGTTCCCCTGCTGCGCAGGCACTATCCCAGGATCACGGACGCCCAGCTCGAGGAGGCGCGCTCCTATGCTTATGCAGGCTGCGTCATCCAGGATGTGGGCTATTATCCGTTCGGTGATCCCTTCGTATCAAACCTGACCCATTACGTGCGTTCCGGGGACTTCATTGTGCACCTCTTCCGGGATGCCAAGGATGCAAATCAACTGGCCTTTGCCATCGGGGCTCTCTCCCACTACATCGGCGATAACATTGGCCACTCCCAGGCGACCAATCGGTCGGTAGGGGTGGAATTTCCCAAGCTTGCAGCGAAATATGGTCCGGTGGTAGTTTTCGGTGAAGATGAATCGGCGCACGTCCGGACAGAGTTCGCGTTCGACATCGACGAGATTGCGCACCACCGCTTCGCGCCCGTTCATTACCTTCGTCACGTCGGCCTTAACGTTCCAACCCAACAGCTCGCCGCCGCCTTTTACGATACGTACGGCTTGAGCGAGGATTTCTCCAAGGCGCGTTCCCGACGCATAAACGTTGGCGGGTTTCGCTTCGCTGTGCGCAATTTTGTCCCGCGCATCGCATATGCAGTTACTCTTCTGCATCGCAATCATATGCCGGCGGACTCGATGAGCCCCGATCTGCAGAAGCTGGCGAGTGAGGTAGCGCAGATTGCAACTGAGAACGACTGGGACAAGTACCGCAAGAAGGCAGGCATCGGAACTTATACGCTCGCCGGACTGATTTTTATTCTGCCTAAGATAGGCCCGCTGAAGCTGGCTTCGATCAAGGGCCCGGATGCTACTACCAAAGAGGAATACATTCGCAGCGTAAACCAGTCCACCGATTTGCTCAGCACCACATTGATCCGCTTTGGATCACCCCACCAGACGCTCGCCAACCGCGACCTGGATACCGGCGCACCAGTTCGTCCCGGAGGGTATCGCCTTGCCGATGAGACCTACGCCAAGCTCCTGCGCCGGTTGGTTGTCGATCCCCACCATACCGTGCCGCCCGGTCTCAAGGCGGACATCTTGAATTATTATGCAGACCCCAATGCGCCCATTCACACCAAGAAGAACCCCACACAATGGGCCCAGGTTCAGTCAGACCTTCAGGTTCTTCGGACGATGCCTGTGAGCAATCAGCCCATTGCCACAGAAACGGAATAGACGCACGCACGTTTTCCGCTGAAGTAATCTAGATTGGCAGCCTATTCGTCCAATCATGTTCGGCGAACAGGATCCGCAACGAGCACCCGGCGAAGGACCTCGCTCATTTCCTGCACCGTCCAGGGCTTTAGGATTACGGCGTCAAAACCGTACTCGGCAAAATGCGACATAACCGGTGCGTCGGAGTAACCGCTGGAGACAATCAGCTTTAAGGCGGGGTCCGATTCCTTCAGCCTGGAAGCAGCTTCCAGACCTCCCATGCCACCGGTCACGGTCAAGTCCAATAGAACAGCGTCAAAGGCCTTACCTTCGGCTTTGGCGGCTTCGAACAGGGCGACGGCCTCAGCTCCGTCGCCGGCGGTCTGAACATCGTAACCAAGGGTAGTAAGAACGGCCTTGGACAAGATCCGGAGGGCTTCGTCATCGTCCATCACCAAGAGGCGTTCGGTGCCAGTTTGCATAGAGACGGTTATTGAAGGCGGAGATATAGGCGTTTCGAGCGAGGCGGGCAGATCAACGGTGAATACTGTCCCGACCCCTGGTGTCGACTCCACGGAAAGCTGGCCTCCGTGCTTGACGACGATTGCATACGCCGTCGCCAGGCCCAGGCCAGTGCCCCCCGGTTTGGTGGTGAAATATGGATCGAATATTCTCAGAAGCACATCGGGGGGAATGCCGGGGCCGTCGTCCCGGATCGATATCCTCACGAGAGGATTGGTATCGCCGGAGCTATTGGGAACGACTACATTTTCAGCGTGCACTTCGATGGCGCCGCCACCACTCATGGCCTCTCGCGCGTTGATGAGGATATTGTGGAGCACCTGGCCGATCTGGCCGGGGTCGACCTGGGCAGACCAGAGACCTTCGGTGATCTTGAGGTCAATGCCGATCGAAGAGCCGGTACGGGCAAGGTGAACAGCATCTGTGACGAGTTGGGCAATGGACGCCACGCGCCTGACGGGAGCCCCGCCTTTGGCAAAGGTCAGCAACTGTGACGAGAGGAATTTGGCACGTTGGCAAGCGCTTGCCGCTTGATTGAGGAATTCCTGGGCGGGCTCTTCAGGAGTTAGTTGTGCCTTCGCGACTTCGATATTTCCCTGAACGACGGTCAGGAAGTTATTAAAGTCATGGGCAATACCACCGGCCAGCACACCGAGTGATTCCAGTTTGCGCGCGCGCAAGAGCTCTTCTTCCGCCTGTTCACGCTGCTCAATTTCGGCGCGCAGTTGCTGGGTGGATTGGTGCAGTTCGGCCGTGCGCTCCTCGACCCGGAGTTCCAGCGCCTGGTTCAGGGCCGCGGTTTCCTGGTTTGCGGTCCGGAGATCGTCCACGAGATCGCGGTTCTCAAGCTGGAGCCTGAGCGATGAGTCCACGATGCGATAAATTCGGCGGGTGGTGATCAAGATGGCAAGGGTGAAGACGACAGCCAAAAGCCCCATGGCAACATGGGTTTTATCGCCCTCCAGAAGGAGGCGGATTGCGGGAGTGAAGCCCGCGGGGACTAAGAAGGTGAGGAACGCCTCAGGCCGGGGGGCCAGCAGGGATGAGGCGCCAAGCATCATTCCCCCCAGGACGAAGACGAGAAAAAGCTGATTTGCCAGATGAGCCGCGGGGTACAGGAGAATGCCCGCTGCGCCCCAGCCGGCACCAGTTAAACCCACGCCGACAGTGAAGATGGTCCGCCACTTGGCAATATCTGCTGGGTTAATGGACGCACGCCAATAGCGCCGGGCCAAAACGTACCTGACCACCGATACCAGGGTGATGTAGAACCACCAAGCCATCGCTGCAGGACGTGAGACGAGTCTCCATTGCAGGCCACACAGGATCGTCGCGGCAAGGATGTTGACGACGACTCCCAGGTTTGCGTTGGCATACAAAAGCCTGAGCTGCGCCGACAAGACTTGCTCTGTGCTGGAATTTCGACTGACCCGTGCTACAGACGCAGTGGGGCGCATGGGGACAAACCCGGTACCGGAGTGAGGTGCTCTCTCCAATATAAATGCTGAGGATCAGGATCTAAAGCTGGATGGCCAAGACTGGTAATACGTCGGTCATCAAGCGAAGCTGTTCAAGAGAGTCAATTTCGCGATTGCCTTCGATAAAGGGGCAATTAGGAGGAGCTGTCCAGTATTTGTATCTGTCTCGGGGCGGTATTCGAATCACGGTTTTCGTAACCTTTGCTGTGTTCTGGTTCCAGGCAAAGGAGATATGGGATTTGTGTGATCCGGAAAGAAGGCAGGCTCCACTCCGCGATACTCCGTGGCACGCGTCGCTCTCAGGGGCTAAAGAGCGTGCGTTTAGACGAAGCCCAGGTTTGCCGAGCTGAAGGCTCCGAGACTGGGGAAGATCTGGGAGAGCTGGGGTGCGCTGACACCAAACCAACTGGCTAGGGTGGCGGCGTACTGCACGGTGCTGGTGGATGGAATCCATCGGCCGTTCACGTCCGAATCATCGGGACCACCCAGCGAAAGGGTGGGATAAGTACCGTAAAGTTTGGCTCCCCGAACTGCACCTCCAAGAACGATGTGGTGGCTGCCCCACCCGTGGTCGCTGCCACTGTTGGAATTGGGCTGGAAGGTACGTGAGAAGTCGGACATGGTGAAGGTCGTAACCTGGTTCGCGATGCCCAGCTCCTGCGTTGCCTGATAGAAGGCAGAGAGCGCCGAAGAGACCTGCCCCAGCAGCAGGCTCTGCTGCCCGAACTGGTCAGCGTGGGTGTCGAAGTTGCCGACGCCGGCAAAGAAAATCTGCCGGTTAACCCCGAAGCTGTTGCGTACTTGCATCAGTTGAGCGATCTGTTGCAGTTGAGTGGCGAACGGATTATTGGCAGGGAAAATCGTACCCAGCGGCGCTACGGAAGAAACGGCTTCTGTGAGAACACCCGCATAGCGAGAAGCATTCTGGCTGATGACGTTGTCCGCCTGAACCAAGCTGAGGCCGCTGGCGAAGCTGAGGAAGGACTGGGCTATCTCCTGCCGTGCGCTGCATACCGCAGTGCCCTCCCCACAGGAGACGCCGGATAGATTGCCAGGGCTTACCGCAAGAGGAGTGGTTGATTGTCCGTCGCAGAAAAGAGTGTCGCCGGCGACAGAGGTGATCATGGGAATGGAAGCGGAAGGATTGAAGCTGCTACCCAGCAGGTCGCTCATGCGGCCAGCCCAACCCGTTGCAGTGGAAGCAGACCGGGCCGCATTTTGCCATTGCAGCTGTTGATCGGAATGACTGAAGAGATTGGAAGGCAGGTTGAGTTGCGCGGCCACATTGGCGCGGGTGGTTGGTGCGACCAGAGTGCCGACGTTGGCGATGAGAGCCGCGGCCCCGCTATCAACCAACTGAGCAATTTCGGGCAGGCTGCCGTGAAGCCCGTAGAGGGGCATCGAGGCCAGCGGTACCAGTTGGTTCTGCGGCAGGGCCAGCGGCCCGCGAAGGGTGGAGTAATTGTTGTACCCAACGTTGTCGAACGGGACCAGGGTGTTGTTGGCGTCGTTGCCGCCATAAAGGAAGACGCAGACAAGCGCCTTATAGCCGGAAGCCGCAGTTTGAGCAAAGGCATTCAAGGCGCCGAAAGGCCGGAGCCCGACAAGACTGCCGCCCGCGGCCAGCGAGGCGTATTGGATGAAACTGCGGCGGTTGATACGCATGTTGGCAATACTCCTACTGGTCGATCTTGTAAAAATTGGAACTGATGACTAGCCAGGTGGATACGCGGACACGTTGGCCGATATCTGTCAAAAGGGCGGCGTTGGCCGCAATGGCCGATTGCATCGTGGCCGTCATCTGGTCGTGGGTAAAGAGGATATTGAGCGCAGTCACCAGGTTGGCGCTGTCGGTCGCGGCGTTGCCGGTGGCGGAAGCAATCTGGCCGAGAACACTTGCCGGGCTCATGTCAATGGCAAACGAGGTGAGATGATTGCGTACGATGCTGTCGGCGAGGGTCATGCGAAGAGTGGCTGCGGCGGTGTTCTCCAAAGCAAATTCGGGTGCATTCAGCGCGGTGCCTGAAATGACATAGGTGGGCGGGAAAAAGTTAAAGACACTCGCGGCGCCGTAAGGTGTCTGCCCCAGTGGAGCAATGTAACTGGTGGCAATGTCGTAGCGGCCCTGGGGGCTCACATTGGTGAACTGCAGCGCGCGCAAAATGCCTGTGAAATAGAGGATAGGCTCGCGCAGATGGCCACCGTTAGCAGCAGGATCGGTATCGGCTGCGCGTGCTTCAGGATCAGTCAGAATAGCGGTAATCACGGCCCTCATATCGCCACGGACCCCGGAGCCATCGTTGGCAAATACAGCAGCAACCCGGCCGACATAGGCGGGGGATGGGTTGCCGGTTACGAGGTGTTGAATAAGCTGACGACCGACGAACGGGCCCACGTTGGGATGATTGAAGATCGAGTCGATCACCCCTGAGAGATCCTGTTCCGCCGTTTGTCCCGCAGGAAGAATCACCCCGCTCAGCAGGGCCTTGGCCGACATATCATGCGCGACTTCGATGGCCCGCATTGGCTGATCGAAGTTGGGAACTCCATTGGGGAAACTCGTGGGTATGCCACCCGTGGGATTGGCATAGGTCCATCCGGTGAGAGCGCGAGCGTAGGCCTGGACCTGCGCTTCGGTGTAGACCGGCTCTGGCATGCCCTGTGCACCCACCTGGGGAGTACCGTCAGGGTTGAGCAGACAAAGGCCCGTAGTAAAAAGCTGCATCAATTCTCGCGCGAAGTTCTCGTTCGCGATCTGACCGGCGGGCGCTGCTCCGCTATTCAACATGTTGAGGTACGCACCCATCGCCGGTGAAGTAGAAACGTCAGTGAGGAGCTGACGAAAATTACCGAAGGCATCGCCGGCAAGTAAATTCTGGTAAGACGGTATGGTACGGGCGTTCACCATATCGGTAGAAACCACGAAGATCTGACTCAGGGCGAAGGCGACGCGTTGGCGAAGCTGGTCGTTTGCTGTCAGCGCATTTTTCCAAAATGAACTCTGCGCACAACTAAAGGTACCGTTGGGGCAGGTGGCGACCGGCGGATTGGGAATGGCCGGCATCAGCGTCGTTGGGGTGGTGAACTGTTCGTTGAGATAAGCGGCCACACCGATTTGCTGCACGTGCTGAACGGAGGAGAGGGTAGGACCAAAAGTCGTCTGGTCAAGCAGCCGGGTCGCCTGGGCAAGGGTGACGGGCGGCATCACTTGCACCGGCAATACTTGCGTGACGGGGGATTTCTGCGCGGCATTGGGATTGAGGACCGCCACGGTCACCGTGGTGGCTCCCGCGGGAAGGACAATGGTGCTCTGCAGCTGGGTGGAGGAGACGAAGACAGTGGCGACGTTTGAACCTGCGACCATTAATTGTGAGGCGGAGACGAAGCCGGAGCCGTTCACTGTTAGCAAGAAGCTCGTGCCAGGCGTAGTTTGGGTGACGGAGCCGGATGTCAAGGTCGGGAGCTGGTTGAGGATCTTGACACTGAGTGAAGCCGAGGATGCCGGTTTTGCCACAGTGGTTGCGCTAATCGTGACCGAGTGACCAGCAAAAATTGTGGCCGCGGGCGAGTAAAGGCCTGAGGGGGATATGGGCCCAGTGGAGTTAGTGCCGCCGGCGGACCCGTTAACCGACCACACGATGGCACCGCTAGCGATACCGCTCACCAGAGCGCTGTATTGCGCGGTGCCCCCAAGCCTTACTTGTGCCGGACCGTTCACAGAGACGGTTTGTGCATTCATCCCGCTGTGGCAGGCCGCCAGGAAGCATAACACCGATATGAGCCGATGCCGGCCGGGGCGAAAACGCATCGACGCGCCCGGGGGGCCAACTTGCATGGAGATTGTCGACATTATTCGACGCTAGACTATCCGCGTACGGCGGCCCTACAACCTTCGGCCGGGGTCAGTAATGATCTTGCAGTGTTTATGTATGAAGTGGCCGCGGCACGTGGACACGAACGTCTTGAAAAGAGCCAACGTGATCAAAGTTGAACATCGGCATTACCCTGTCACGACAGGAAGTCCGAGCGCTCGAGCTGATTCCCAGGTATCCGCACGCTCGGAAGCTGCGGCTCCCTTGGAATCCGCTTTTTTGTCGAGCGCGGCGACATTTCTCAGCCGCCAACTCCGGGCAGATCCACAGCAATCACATGAACATCGGTACTCAGTCTTTGATGCTTGAATGGATTTCAGGCTACCCCATGAATGTAAGCGTGTCGGCGGATTCTCATTGGTGAGAATGGTGATTTTTGATCGAAGCGGAACGGGAGAATGGAGTCAGTCCGAAGTTTTGAGTAACCAAGAGTTACGCGTAAGATGCTACACTCCTGAGCTGTGATTGGTTTCCTCATTCGCTGCGCGGCCATCTCTGAGCAAAAAGAGCTTGAGGCCCTGCAATTGCGCGCATCTCTTACCAATGCTGGCGATCGTGACGCCTTACTCGCCCACCCCGACGCAATTGAATTGCCGATAGATCAGATCGCTGCGGGTGCGGTGTTCGTCTCGGAACGAAACGGCGTGATCGTTGGATTTGCTGCCTTGCTGCCAAGGCCGGACGGAGACGTCGAACTAGACGCCTTGTTCGTTGACCCAGACTTCCGGCGCTGTGGTGTTGGCAGATCGCTGGTCGACCACTGTGTCCAAATCGTCCGTACACAAGGATCTGCTGCGCTTTGCGTTATCGGTAACCCCCATGCCTACGACTTTTACACCGCATGTAGTTTCAATGTTATCGGAACCATCGAGACTCGTTTCGGCTCCGGACTACTGATGCGAAAAATGGTATGACCATTTCGTCACCCGATCCGCCTGTCCTTGGCGTGGGTCGAGCGGTCGAACAGCTGGTGATCAATCTGCCTCCCATGAACGCGCCTGCGTTCTGTTGAAGGATATTTTTAATTACACGCTCGAAGAGATCGCAGAGCTCGTCAGCTCCACCGTGGGTGGCGTCAAGGCCGCGCTCAACCGGGGCCGAGCAAAATTGGCTGCCTCGCCCAGGCCCGTGACATCACGACGCGAAGTGAGCCCGGAGTTGTCACGGCTTTTGCATCTTTACGTCGACCGGTTCAACAAGCACGATTGGGAGGGGCTCCGCAAACTCATCAGTGCCGACGCTCGACTCCGCGTCGCCGATGGCTGTGCCGGATCCCTCGACGAATCGGCGTACTTCGGGAACTATGAACGCCAAACCTTGCCGTGGCGACTGGCAGTCGCAGAAGTAGACAGCGAGTTGGCAGTCGTCGCGCCGCGTCGATACGGAGACGAATGGCGCCCCAGCTCCGTCACTCGCCTCCAGGCGACAGATCAGCACATCGTGCACATCGCGGATTACGCGCACTGTCCGTGGATTCTTTCCGCCGCAAGTTAGGTAACCGTGGCAGAGCCCTCCTAAGAAATGCCGCAGGGATGCGTATCCTGGATCGCCCCAGGGTCGTAATACATAGCAGAAGGACAATTCAAGGAGAACGGAATATGCACATGAAAGACGCTATTAAATTTGCGCTGAACATTTCGAATCGAATGGTGCTAAGTGTAATCGACGAAATGAGCGACGCTGCAACCACGTTTCCGACGCCGAACGGCGGGTGCCACCCGCTCTGGGTCCTCGGGCATCTCACGCTGGTTGAGGGCATGATTCCAGCGGCACTCTTCGCAGAAACAAACCCCGCGGCAGAGTGGCATCGGTTCTTTGGCGAGAACTCGGAACCCGTTGCCGATGCCGGCGCATATCCACCCTTCGCTGAGGTTCGAGAGAAGTATCTTCAATTGCGCGAACGGAACCTGAATATTCTGGAGTCGCTGAGCGAGGCCGACCTCGACAAGCCGACTAAGGCGCCTCCCAGGGGACGGGAGCAAGAGTTCGCTACCTACGGGCAGAGCTTCCTGGTGCTGGCCCTGCACCAGACTATGCACCGCGGCAACTTGACTGACGCGCGGCGTGCGGCTGGCCGTGCCCCGCTCGCGACGCAGGCCGCTTGAAGCTCGGCTAGTCCAGAGTTGTTGACGAGCTTAGGCCGCAACCTGAGCTCGTCCTCTCCGCCCCCTCCTCAGCGACGGCCTGGAATGCGTACGTTCGTGGACATCGAAGGACGTGTGACGTCCAATCGTCACACGTTCAGGCATGACGGACTGTCCTGTTTATGCTCCACAGACGCTGCTGATAAACAAAACCATCCAAACGGTCTTCAATAGCGCTCGATTTGTGATAGGGTCGGCGCCAGACATTTGGTTCCGCGGACGCCACTGTCATACACTACTAATATAGTAGTATTAATGACATGCATAGTTGTATCACACACATAGATAGTAGCCGCCTCGATGATTTGGAAACGGACAACACTACGCGCAGACGGCGTACTGGCTAAAGCGCTAGGGCCTACGCGTGGAGGATTGAGTAGCATCCGGAGCATGGCCTTTCTTTTGAGCGTTCTCTACTCTTTGACGGGCGCTCGGGCCCTGGCTCAGGAAAGTTCTACGCCGCTTTCTCCGTCTGAGGCCTATAAAGCTGCAATGGCGCCATTCAATGCGGCGAAAGCCCAGCCGGGCGATTTAACAGACGCGGACAAGCTTGCGCTCGGCATCGGGATGGCCGACGCCTCTCGCAATTGTCGGGTGCTCTCGACCGACAATTACGCATACGCGACGGATCCCGAAGAGCTGCTTGCGCTGAGCGAGTTGTGCATCTTCGGGCAACAATACGAACTGGCTCGCGCCACTCTGGTGAGGTATCTCGCGGCACCCGAGCCACCGGAAAAGAAACTGGCGCTGGTCTTGCTGGTACGAGCGCTCCTGGCGTTAAATGAGCCGAACTCAGCTGAAGCGGAAGTGCGTTCACTGCTACGCGACTACCCCTACGATGCACAAATTCATTTTGCCATTGATCAGGTTATCGATGGCCTTGAAGGAGAGAATCCTGGGTTCAATCAACTGGCGCTGCAACTGTGCGCCACACAGAATGCCGTTACGCTGCCGCTGCTTACCAGCGGAAAAGGGTTCGAGGGCAAAGATATCAATGCCTCCCCGAGTGTTCTGTTCGCCGATGCGATGCGCTGCGCGGCGCTCGCGGCAGAGTTGGAGAAGCCCACAACGCAAGACATTTTGTCTAAACTAACCGCAATCGTGCAACAGCCCAGTTGGGCACAAACAGCCGATCTGCCGCCCATGCAAGCAGCGTTGGCGCGGCAAACGGCGGTCGGAAGGAGGGTCCCGCTTGGCGGACTACACGGCCATTCGATTAGCAACAGCACGCTGTTACCCCGCTCCATCTCCTTGGTAAGCGGCACTATCCTTTTGGTTCCCTTCACCCTTTGGGCTCCAAGCGCCCAAGATGTCGTCCTCGATCTGGCCAGGTTCGCACCGCAACAGCCCATCTACACAATTACCAGCTGGCGGGCGAACACAGGTCGTGAAGACGTGCCGTCACATCAGATTCTCGTGGCTTTGAATTCCCGGCGGCAGAACCTGCCGCGGCACGTCTACATGCTCATCGTGCCGGACGCTGAGCTGCGCGCCTTTCATGCAGACTCGTTTCCTTCGGGAATTGTGATCAGTGGTGGAGTCGTCCGTTGGAATGGCGTTCTTTCCAGCCGCGGTGCAGAACGAATGCTTCTCCACACGCTGAAGGATCCCATAAAGAGACCTTAGCCAGAACTAAGATGTCACTCGCGGGAAGGGATTTACGGCCCGCTTTGAGGCGCAGTCCCAGGTGATTTGGGCACACAACGTCGGGAGTCATGAAACCTTACCTGCGGACATGAAGTGAGACAAATGTGAAAACAATCCTGCAGCTATCCGATACGCCTCACTTTCGTGCGGTTCATGCATGCAGCAAACTGCTTCGGGCGGCCATCTGTCTGGCTCTGCTACTGTCGTCAGCCTTGAGAGTAGAAAGTCAGGCTCCAGACACACCAGCGCCAGCGCCGCCAGGCATTCTCACTGATGTAGGCGGCTATCGTGTCCACTTGTACTGTATCGGCCAAGGAAATCCAACGGTGATGATCGTGGGCGCTGCCTTTTCCTTCGATTGGGGGTTAGTCCAGCCGGAAGTGGCGAAGTACACTCGGGTCTGCACGTTCGACCCGTCAGGAACTGCATGGAGCGATCCCTTCCGGGTCACCACGAGTGCAATTTCATCGAAGTCTGCGCCCATAAAGGACTCATTTCCAACTTGCGATGATAGGGTCGATGAAATCCATCGCTTGATCACCAAGACGCCCATCAATGGTCCCTACGTTCTGGTCGGCTTTTCAGTGGGAGCTCTTTGGGAGCGACTTTATACTGCACGATATCCGGACAATATCGTCGGGATGGTGGTCGTGGACCATGCGTTCGAACCGGTTGGCAATGCCGCTCCCATGCATTCTTCAAACCCGGGTAGTTCCCACAGTGGGTACAGTCCGCCAGTACTCATATCGAAAGCGCCCCTTGCCATAGGTTTTGAAGACAACTCGAATTTCACTAAATTACCAGAGCGTGATCAAGAATTTCACAGCTGGGCTATGTCTCGGCATCCGATTCGTGTTAACCACGAAATGTTTGTCGACTGCCTCTCTCGTATTAACCGCATTACTCGCGGACAAGCATATCCGCTTGGAAGCATCGATTTGGCAGTGATCAGCACGGCGAACGAAGCTCCGGCTTACGTGCAGCTTCAAGCGAAACTATTGAACCTATCACGCAACAGTAGACATATCATTGCGTGGAACAGCACTCACATGGTTCCGATTGATGAGCCCGCCGTGATCGTCAATACGATTCATGAACTAGTCGAGCGCGTCACCAGGCCAAAGGACACGACTTCAACCCCCTGAAAGCATAATTTCCAGGCAACGTCGGCTGCCACCTCCGCCGTGTCAAATGTTTTAGTAAGCAGGTTTTTGGTTTGGATAACTGGTCAAGCCAATCCGATGCTCAATCTCGCGGATCGTCTTCGCCCCGACAATTCCCAATCGAAAGCCACTCTTGAAACAAATACGGACGTGAATAGGTTAGTAACCAGGCCAATCGCCAGCGTAGCTGCGAATCCCCTTACCGACGGGGTCCCACAAAAGAACAGAAAAAAGCACGAGATGACGGTCGTCACATGAGTATCCACGAGGGTTGCGAAGGCCTTGGAGAACCCGGCCGCCAGTGCTGCCGGAGCGGACTTCCCCGCTCGTAGCTCTTCACGAATGCGCTCAAAGATAAGAACATTGCTGTCGACGGCCATGCCGATAGTGAGGACTGCGCCGGCGATTCCCGGCAACGTCAGAACCGCCCCGAAGCACGACAGAGCAGCTACAAGCAGTACGCCGTTCAACAGCAACGCAAGTAATGCGTTTGCCCCCGCTCCGCGGTAGTAAAGCATCATAGCCACAACCACGGCAGCAAGGCCGGCCGAGCCCGCTTGCAGGCCGTGACGGATAGAATCCGCGCCCAGAGATGCCCCTACAGTCCTCTCCTGCGCTACTTCGATGGCCGCAGGGAGAGCACCGGAGCGGAGGTTGGCTGCGAGGTCCGCAGCTTCCTCGAGATTTCGCGGACCGCGAATCTGGCCCGAGTCGCGAATGACATCTTCAATCACTGGGGCGCTGAGAATTTCCTGATCGAGTACGATCGCACAGCGCCGGCCAATATTGTTTTTTGTGTATTGCTGAAAACGGGCCGCCGCGTCATGGCTTAGGGTGAAGGCAATGGCAGGTTGCCCCATGGTATCGGCGGCTACTCGGGCATCGCGTAGGTCTGTACCACGGACGATCGGTTGACTGTCCAGCAGGTACCAGCTGCGCTCTTGTCCCACGGCCGGTTTGGTTTCAATCAGCTTGAGGTTAGCGGGCACTTCGCCTCCGTGCCGCGCCGCTGCATCCGTTGGATCGGAATAGGGACCACCCTCGACGGAATACCATTCGAGAACTCCCGGGCTCTGCAACAAGTTCTTAATTCGGGCGGGATCGCTGACTCCCGGAAGCTGCACCAATAGTTCGTTTCCTCGACTGCCATATGGCTGGACTGGCGCTTCGGATAGCCCGTAAGCGTTAATGCGGCGCTCCAGTATCTTGCGCGTTTGCTCGACAACTTCTCGCTGTTGTTCCCGAGACACGTCTTCGACCTTGATGCGGAGGATCAAGCTAACTCCACCTCGCAGATCAAGGCCCAACCGCAAAGGCGCGCGGAGAATGGCGAAGACGCTGGCTAACATGATTGCGACAATAAGCAGAGTTTTGCGGATAGGCCTTCGATTCATCGCGGGCCTCCAGTCAGCGAAGATCTGGGGTGGATTTTCGAACCAGCGCGCCGGTCTTCCCAGGCAAGCAAAATCGGACTCGCAATGAAGATCGACGAGAAAGTACCTACGACGATCCCTATCACCAGAACAAGAGAGAATCCATGCAAAACCGGGCCGCCGAACAGCAGCAGTGAAAGAGCCGTGAGCAGCGTTAGTCCGGACGTTAGGACGGTGCGGCTGAGTGTCTGATTGATGCTGCGGTTGATCGTTTCAGCGAGAGGCTCACGCCCATGGATGCGGCGATTTTCCCGGATACGATCGAATACCACAACGGTATCGTTCATCGAATAGCCCACCAGTGTGAGTAGGGCGGCCACCACGGTGAGTGAGATTTCCTGATGGAGCAGTGAAAACAGGCCGATGGTGATAAGGACGTCGTGCACCATGGCCAGCACTGCAGCCGCACCATACGCCGGGCGGAAGCGGTAGGAAAGGTAGAGGAGCATACCGCCCGACGCACCCGCCGTTGCCATGAGTGCCTGGTGGCTCAGATCTTCGCTGATCTGAGGTCCGATCACCTCGAAGTTGCGGATGGAATATCGCGTGTTCACCGTGGACAATGCTTGTTCGATCGTCTGCCGCACTCCCGCTATGTCTCCCTCGGCTGGGAGCTTGGCCGAGACAAGAACTTCGTTTGAGTTCGTAAGGTCGTGCGCAGCCACGACGGACACGCCGGTTAACCGAGACGAGACTGCGGCCCGTATGCGCTCGATGGGTGGCGCCGTTTCCCAGCGGACCTCCATTTGCGCGCCGCCTTTAAAGTCGATGCTATACAGCGGACCGCCGTGCGCTATTATGCTCACAAGTCCGGCCAGGATAAGAATTAACGATGGCAGGATGAACCACCACTTCCTGCCCAGGAAGTCAAAATGCGAATCTCTAAATAACTCCATGTCAGAGCCTCTCCTATAGACTCATTTCCTCGAATTTCCCAGTTGAAGAACGTACGGCCCAAAGAGATACCGCACGAGAACGCACGCGCGTGCGCTTCGTCGGGGACCGCAACTGATTGTGAGGAATGCTTAAGAAGCGCTAGGGGGAGGACGTCGATGGAGCGGACCGTAATGTGGTGGAGCGGCGCCCGCTAATTCGCGCGATCCCGCACGGACTCGACTGCCGCAGCGAGAGGGTGTGATATTGGCAGATTGGAGAGCATGACCACACCAGTCAAAATGCAATTGCGGAAGCTTTATGACAGGCGTCGATTCAACGGATGCGCTAAGAGCAGGCGGCCCGGAGACACCTCCGGCGTTGCGGCCCGCGACGGAAGGACGAGCGTCGAAGACTGACACGGCCACGAAGGCGATTAAAACGCCAAGGGTCCAGAAGTATTTGCTCCGCCAACGCATCAGAGCGAGCTTAACAGAGGATCAAGCAATCAGGACAGCGAAGTTTTCGCCGGCGTATTTGTCCTAGAAGATGTTTACGACAGTGAATACAGGTTCGAAGGGCTCCCGGTACCTGCGTTGCAAAGTCTCGACCGGAATTCCAGCGTGATCCTCATGAGCAAGGGCGGTCGACGCACGGCCGAATAAGCGCCTACGCTCGATATCTGCTGTCGCTATAAACCGCCTTCAGGCATGAAAGCCCACATCCCGCTGCCGCCGTAAAAACGCGGCCTGCCTTATAACCGGACACCGCCTGATCCCCCGCTGCGTCTCGCCGATACCGATTGCGTGTCACGTTGGGACTATCTGGTGAAAAGACTGACTTGGTTTGCGTACCTTTGCTTGCTTTGGGTGGGTGTTCTTCTCTCCACCGCGAGTCTGCTGCACGGGCAGATGGTAACCTTGACCGGCTCGCCGGCCAACTTCGGCAATGTCAATATTTGCCAGGGGGCAAAGACCAAACCCGCGCCCTGCAGCAAAACCATGACGCTGAACTATAAGGTAACCGCGGCCGGCACCTTAGGCACACCCAGGGCCCTTACTCTGGCCGCGCCGGGTCCGGATTTTAATCTGGTAAGCAGTACCTGCAAAGGCAGTATGACAGCGGGCGCGAGCTGTGTGGCGCAGGTGAAATTCGCGCCCGCATTCCCCGGGCTGCGCGCCGGTTCGGTCGAAATCATCGATGGGAGCGGGAACGTGGTGACGACGACGCTGATCCACGGAGTGGGTATCGGACCGCAGATTTCGTTTGACGGAATCCCTCCGGAGTCCCTGGTTGGCGACCAGAATGGAAATATCTTCTGGGGCGGAGTGGCGGTCGATGGGTTCGGCGATTTGTTCTTTCCCAACGGGGAGCGCGCCGATGAAGGAGTGGCGCCGGCGGTGTTTGAGTTAACGCAGGCCTTCACGCTGAAAACGGTGGGCTTCGGATTTTCCAGTCCGCAGCAAGTGGCCATCGATGGGGCCGGAACTCTATACATCACGGACTCGGGCACGAACCTGGTGGTCGAATTGCCTGCGGGCTGCGCGGTCAGCAGCTGCCAGCGTACGGTGGATGGCGGATTCTACCTCCCGGACGGCATTGCGGTGGACGGCGCGGGCAACCTGTACGTGGCAGACTCCGGGAATAACCGCGTGGTGGAGTTGCCATTCGGTTGCACTAGCAGCAGTTGCGAAATTCCGATCGGCAGTGGATGGAACGACCCTGGCGCGGTCGCCGTGGACAGCGCAGGAGATGTGTTCGTTGAGGATTTCGCCAACCATCGGGTAGTGAAGGTGCCGGCGGCCGGCGGTGCGCAGACAACGGTGGTAAGTGATTTGCAATTCTCCTATGGAATCGCAGTGGACGGCGGAGGCGACCTGTTCGTTTCCGACTTTGGCAATCAGCGCATATTCGAGGTGCCGGCCGGAGGAGGCGCGGAAAACACGATAGCTAGCGGCCTCGACCGGCCTTACGGAATCACACTGGATGCTACCGGGAATGTGTTCTTTTCCCACTTCGCCAGCCACGACGTGATCAGCGAAATCAGGCGCGCTCAGGCTCCCTTCCTTACCTTTGCCACAACCGCCGTGGGCACCGTGAGCAGCGATAGCCCGAAAGTGATTACGATCGGAAACAGCGGCAACACGCCGCTACCCTTCATCCGGCTGCTGTTGGAGCCAGACCCGAACTTTACCCGGGAAACTGGTCCTGGGACGCCCGCCGACTGTGCCTTGAGCTTCTCCTTAGCGCCCGGCGCAAGCTGCGACCTGAGCATCAGCTTCACGCCTGCCGAAGACGGTCTGCTCAACGGAACGGTGGTGCTGAATGACAATACGCTGAACGCGCCCACCATCGCGACGCAGATCATATCCCTGGTGGGAACAGGGACGTCGAGCGGCGCATCCATTAATTTTGTCAACGGATTCGCGAGCGCTGCTACGGGCTTGAAGCTGAACGGAGGCGCAACCATCCAGGGTACCGCCCTGCAGCTTACCGATGGCGGAACGAACGAAAGGCGCAGCGCGTTTTACGACACCCCCATCGGTTTATCTTCGTTCCAGACCGAGTTTGATTTCCAGCTGGGCGGCGAAGACACGCTGGGCACAGATGCGGACGGGTTCACTTTCGTGCTGCAGTCGAATGGTCCCAACGCCCTCGGCTCCTCGGGCGGTGGACTCGGTTATGGATTGCCGGCCATAGGGCAGTCCGGTCCCTCCATCACCAACAGCGTCGCGATCAAGTTCGATTTGCACAATAACGACGGGGAAGGAAGTAGTTCTACCGGGCTCTACGTGAACGGAGCAGCACCGACGACACCGTCGATCAACCTGTTGCCGGGTAACATCGATCTGCACAGCGGGCATACCTTCCACGTGGAGTTGCTCTATGACGGATCGATTCTGACGCTCACCATCACCGACAAGTCAACCCATGCGGTGCTGAGCCGGCCGTTCACCATTGACATTGCCGGCATCCTTGGCGGGCCCACGGGGTTCGCGGGCTTTACCGGCAGCACGGGTGGGAAGACCGTGGTCGAGAAAATCCTTGACTGGCAGTTGATTTCTACGGAGTGCTGCCAGCCCGGGGAGCCAGCCTTCCTTACCGGGTTCACTCCATCGGAAATCAGCCTCAATGGCCAGGCTGAAATTAATGGAGGAACCTTGCTGTTGGCCACAGATGCCGGACTCGAGGCAAGTAGCGCCTTTTTCTCAACCCCCGTGCCCATCAATAAGTTCAGCAGTGATTTCAATTTCGTGTTGAGCCGGGAAGCGGGCGAGGGATTTACCTTTGTCGTGCAAACGGCCGGCCTGCATGCAGTCGGTTCGCCAGCGGGAGGACTAGGGTACGGAGTAGACCTGCCGGGAGCCTCGGGCGCGAAAATCGACCACAGCGTCGCGGTAAAATTCGACCTGCATAGCGACGCCGGAGAAGGCTCGAATTCAACCGGTGTTTACGTTGGGGGCGCGTCGCCAACAGTGCCCTCGACCAACCTTGCGCCCAGCGGCATCAACCTGCACGGTGGGCATGTTTTCCACGCGCGGCTGAGCTACGACGGAGTCAACCTCAGGGTAAGCATCACCGACCTGACGCAGTATGCGGTCTTTACCGGGACTTATGCAGTAGCCATTCCCACGGCAGTCGGCGGGGCGACTGCTTATGCTGGATTTACTGCAGGGACCGGCGACTTATACGACATCATAAAGATTCTTAATTGGAGCATGACCTCTTATTGAGTAAGGCGCGACCAGAGGGGTTCGCGCAGACTACAAATCCAAACCGAAACCGGACGGGGCTCACCCCAAAAGACAACTGCCTGTCCGTATACCCGGCTATCGCCTATACTGGCCGCAAGACAGAATTTATCCAATCGCTGATCATGCAGGCAATTGTCGTTGGCAACAGACAGAAGATCAATCTGGAGACTTGGGAGCGCCGCGCGGCCTTTCACTTCTTCAAGGAGTTTACCGAACCTTTCCATGGTGTCTGCCTCCGCATTGACTGCACGGCGACCTACCGTTACGCCAAACAGCACAGCCTCTCCGTCTTTTTGTCATTGCTGCATCGCTCACTCGTCGCAGCGCACCAGGTTGAGAACTTTCGAACACGCATTGTCAACGGCATCGCCTGGCGCTACGAACAGATCAACGGCGGCAGCGCCGTCGGACGCGCGAACGGCACCATTGGCCTGGGACATTACCAGTTCCGGCAGCAAATCGACGAGTTCGTGCGCGAGGCGTCCATCGAACTCGACCGGGTGCGGCAGCGAGACGACATCGAGCGCTATCCGGAAGCTAACCTGATCCGCTATTCCGTTCTTCCCTTGGTTCGACTTCACATCCGTCTCTCATGCGCGCGACTTCTCCCACGAAGACTCCGCGCCTCGCATCACCTTCGGCAAAATTACTGAAGCGGATGGCCGTTGGACGATGCCAGTGTCGATCCACGTACACCACGCTCTCGTCGACGGTTTGCATGTGGCACAGTTCGTCGAGAAGTTTCAACATTCCCTCGACGCCCCAGACTCAGAACCGGTGTAGCGTAAGATGGTGTTCCATCGAGGTTCACTTTCATGGATGATCTCGTCAAGAGCACCCGCTCCGCGCTCAGTCGCGCCGAACTGCCCGGCATGAGTCTCATCGAACACCTGGAAGAACTCCGCAAGCGCCTTATACACTCTGCTATATATCTTGCGATCGGCTTCGTCGTCGCTTACGCCTTCCGCGAGGGCCTGTATGGCTTCATTCAAGCACCCCTCGACCAGCTTCATATTCCATTGAACTTTACCCATCCGACCGATGGTCTTATGCTGTACCTAAAAACCTCATTCGTTGGCGGCGCTATATTGGCCAGCCCTTTTGTACTATTTCAGATTTGGCTCTTCATCTCGCCCGGCATGTATGCCCACGAGAAACGCTACGTCTGGCCTTTCATGTCTGCGACCATCGGCCTCTTTCTTGCCGGTGCGTATTTTGGATACCGCTGGGTTCTGCCGGGTGCAATCAAGGTACTCGTGCTCGAATACGGCCACCGCTTCCACCCGATCCTCACCATCGACGACTATACCGGCTTCTTTCTGTCAATCATCCTTGGCCTCGGCATTGCGTTTGAACTCCCCATCCTCATGTTCTTTCTGGCGCTATTCGGTCTTGTTGACGCCAAGTTTCTCCTTCGTAATTTCAAATACGGCATCATCGTCATCTTCATCATTGCGGGTGTAATTTGCCCGCTGCCTGACCCGTTGGGTATGTGCCTGTTCGCCTGCCCCTTGCTTGTACTCTACTTGCTCGGTATAGGGACGGCTTTCATTGCCCACCCATCGCGGAGGAAGGCGAAGACCAAGCCACACAACGCAGAACTCGGCCTGGTTGTTCTATCCCTTCTACGATTTGCAGCGCTTCTAAAGGCTCAGCGCGAGGCTCGGCGTATGTCACCTCACTGGAACCCGCAGCCCTCCCCACAGGTGGTCACTTCCCTTATGCTCTGAGACAGAACCAGGGAGTCCCGCCGGTTCTGTGCTTGTCAGAGAAGACTTGGACCCGGGGCCAGGTTGGTTCTGCTGCTCCTACCTTGCACCGATGCGGCTTGTCGCAGAGATAGATCCCTATACGTTGACATTCCATCTATCCGAGGGTCGCCTATAGCTGCTTCAACCGATCCAATGCTCGCACTGGAGACCGGAGCAACTCAGAAGGAAGTGCGTGCTCGGTCGACAGCCACTCTAGAAGCAACCTGGCGGCCGTCCTGGATGGGTGCGGGCTTTTCGCCCCTGGGGTACGCTCTTTATCTCGTTTATGCAGAGATCATCCATTTCTCCGCAGCCTCTGGAAACCGCTACCAAGACGAGCCAGTCAGATTACGATCTTCCTGCGCACAGCCGTCCGTTATTGAATTACGCCGCCGGAATTTGCTTCCGGGAAATATTGCTCCAGCCAAGCCTCGCTGTGCTGGCGAACAGCCAGTCGCCCTGCGCGATTCGAAAAAGAGTGATCCGTGTCGTCTATCTCTTTGATCGTGAATTGATCGCTACGCTCTGCAAGCGAGACGATGTAGTCGAAATAATCGAACTCACCAGCGCGGAGCACGCTGCCACCCACAGCCGGCGGCCTAGGGGCTTTGAAAATCAGGATGGGCACTTTATTCGCGACGACCTGCTTCACGCGAGCGATCAAGTTGAGATTTGCATTCGCAGGCAGTTTCTCTTTGCGCAGTGCTTCCCGAAGCTCTCGGATGCGGTCGTAGCCGGCGCGCATCAGTTGTCCCGTCTTGCTGCTCCTCACCCACAGCACCAGCCCCGGCCGTAGCGAGGGGGTTAAGCTTCTGGGTAAATTGAAATATGGATCCATGAGGATCAGGCCCTTACACTCTCTGGACCGCGAAGCCGCGTAGATTGCGGTGGTGGCCCCCGAGCAATGGCCGAACATCACTACCCCCGGTAACCCGCGGCTATGTACCAGTTCCTTTACCTTGGAGGAAGCGATGGTGCCCCAGCCGCCTTCATCGGCGAATTTGACCAGGTCGTTTGGTATCTCTCCGTAGCTATCTCCCAACCCAGGCAGATCGAAGCGGAAGGATGGATACCCTCGCTCTGCAAACGACGTTGCCCAATAAACACCTGACTCCCCAATCAACGAACGGGGGGTAGACAAAGCATTCAGGAACAAAACTCCGATATTCTTCGTCGATCCAGATGCCCCATTTACTGCTTTCCCAGTGGCCTTGTGATACGTTCCGTGCAGCAGCACACCGCCGCCATCCAATGTGATCAGCTCTCGTGTTTCCAGCGTGCTGCTAATCATGAACCACCTCCAACGGGACGCTCAGATTCGAGGTGATCCACTGGCAATTAGGCTTGAATAACCAGCTGAAATCCTTGTTCTCGTCATAGCCTGGTACGGCCCCGTAAACCAGGGGGGCGGCATTTTTTCCTAACGTCACTATGTGCACAGGCCTTTTGTACGATACAGCCGGATCGTTGGGCGGCACCATCGGAGCCGGTAGCGCAAAGGTAAGGGATTGACGCCACAATTCTGCTGACCACTCATAGCCTTCCACTTCCACATTTTTCCCATCGTCAAGAAGACGGAAATAATGCGATGGAGGCCTGCGTTCACCTTCGCGCTTCGACAGTTGTTGCGGACCAATCCAATGCTTCAACGCCGATCGCAGCACTTGGTTCGCATCCGTAGGAGTGGACCACAACATCAAAGCGTCTGCCTCGCCTTCGTGAAATGCCCTGGCCGCGAGTAGGCCGCCCAACTCAAGACCGTGGAGTAATAAGGGGGCGTTCCTTTCCCCCTTCCTAAGCCATTCAGCAAGACAACGAACATCTTCGCTCCAGGCATCAAGGGTCATTTCCTCAAAGGATCCTGTGCTCTCCCCCACGCCGCGGTAGTCATATCGAAGCACTTCTATTCCGTTCGCCGCCAAATAGCGCGCCCACTGAACCCAGGTTCGGTAAGACGTGTGACGCACCGGGGCAAAAGGACCGACGAGAAGAACGCGCGCAATCGGGTTCTCAACCTGATGCAAGACTGTATATAGATGAGCGCCGGGAACCGGGAAATATCCGGGATACTCGGCGAGGGTATTAGCAGTATTTCGGTGAGTTTGTGTCAACACGGCCATTGCACCCCCAGAGATAAGCCGCGGTTTTGACCGTATGCGACAGGACGGCTGGACAACCTTTTCGGCTTGGGGAGTAGGACGACGGTGGGGCCGAACGTTGGATCTATCGTGGCTTCAGTGGCTGCAAGGGTTGCCTCTACTGATGTATTGGGGGCAACTACAAGCGTATGCATTTCTTTCCTTTCTAGCTCCTTGAGGTTATGAGCAGGCCGAGATCTTATCTAACTTGAGGCAGCAACTAACTGGTGCAAAGCTGGAGCGTGGGGGAACCCCGCTTGAGCAGAAGGCGAACACTTTGTGGAATCAGGAAACCTGAAATATCGTAATGTCGAATCCTTCGAAGGTCAGTCAAAATCGGTCCTTTCTCCAAGATCTTTGGTCACCAGCGGTAAACGCACGAAGGTCCGGTACTGGTAACCGGACGAAAGTTCCCATTCGATGGTTACCCGGTCGACGCTCGCTCCCAGGTGCAACATCCCGGGCGAAGCCGACCCGTCCCGGCGTGCCGTGGAGGGACCTGCAAGCTCCGTGGACCTTCCTGGAAATGTTTTCCACAAAGCGAAGCGAAAGCGGACCCGTCCCGCCGTGCCGTGGAGGGACCTGCTCTTCTCCCAACGGATATCCAGAACCGGTTGGACGAATTCAACCGCGGCACATATCGTTGACTTGAGAGCCTTACGAACGGCCAAAGTCTTCAACTGACTGGAGATTCCGATCATCCCTTCAACGCCGAAATGCAAAACCAAAGAAAGCACAGCCATGCTCCTGATACGAAAAGCGCTGCGCATTTGCCGTCGCCCCGCCAGGATCGCGTCCATAGTTTCGTGTGCACTTATCTTTCTACCGCTGGCCGCGACCACGCAAACCTCTCCGGCCCCGCGGGCCAGGCTGGCATTGGTCGACCCCTTCATCGGTACCGGACCGGACGGCCATACCTTCCCAGGTGCGACCGTGCCGTTCGGCATGGTCCAACTGTCTCCCGACACCCAGATTCGTCCCTTCAAGCAAAGCTACAAGTGGGCTTCGGGGTATCGCTACGAAGACACCACAATCCTCGGTTTCTCGCACACGCACTTTTCTGGAAGCGGACATTCCGATCTCGGCGACGTTCTGCTCCAGCCAATCGCCGGCGATGTTCAACTCGAGCCCGGTGACATTGAGAAACCCGGCTCCGGCTATCGATCCCGCTTCACCCACAAGCAGGAACGGGCCGAGCCCGGTTACTACGCAGTGGATCTGCTTGACTACGGAATTCACGCCGAGTTGACGGCGAGCGCTCGGGTCGGTGTTCACCGGTATACCTATCCTGCTGGCAAGCCCGCCCATGTTCTTGTCGACCTTCGTTCTTCCATCTACAACTATCCCGGCAAGGTGCTCTGGTCGCGGCTGCGCATTCGCGAGGATGGCACAGTAACGGGCATGCGAGAAACACGCGGCTGGGCGCCTGGACGTCAACTCTACTTCGCGATGCGCTTCTCGCAAGCTGCGCAACGGCACAGCTTGTACGACCGTGAACCTCTGCCGGTCGAGTATCACGGCTTCAAGACTCCCGGAACGGCTCCAGACAATACGCAGGCGATGGAAGGCCGGGGCATCATCGCAGTATTCGATTTCAAACCGCAAGCGCAGCCTTTGGTGGTGAAAGTTGCCCTCTCATCAGTGAGCGAAGAAGGCGCTATCGCGAACATGAACGCTGAGGTACCCAACTTTGACTTTGACGCGGTGCACGCCGCGGCGACGGCCGCATGGCTAAAAGAACTGCAGCGGATGGATGTCACAGCACCGCCTGCAGTGCAAAAGAACCTGTACACGGCTATGTACCACGCCCTGTTGTCGCCCAACTTGAGCATGGATGTCGACGGCGGCTATCGCGGCCCGGACAATCAAGTTCACCACGCAGAAGGCTTCCAGTTCGTTTCCAACCTGAGCCTATGGGACACGTATCGCGCGGAACAGCCGCTGATGACGCTGCTTGAGCCGGAGGCGCACACCAGTGATCTGGTGAACTCGATGCTGGCCTCGTGGCGCCAGAGCCCGTTCGGCATCCTGCCCGTCTGGCAGGAGCAAGGCCTCGAGACCTGGTGCATGATTGGCTACCATGCTGTACCCGAGATTGCCGATGCTTACCTGAAGGGCATCCGTGGATTCGACGCGGACGAAGCTCTCCGTGCCATCGTCGCCAGCGCCAGCTATGGTCCGTATGGCAGTCTGGACGAATACATGCGCCTCGGCTATGTCCCCGTAGACCACGATGATGAGGCGGCCTCGAAGACGGTAGAGTATGCCTTCGACGATTGGACGATTGCTCGCATGGCTGAAGCCATGAAGCACACCGAGACGGCCGCCACATTCACCAAACGAGCGGCCAACTGGCGCAACAACTTCAACACCAAAGATGGCTTCGTGGAGCCACGTCTGGCCAATGGCGAGTATCGCGTTCCATTCGATCCTGCGCGGGCCGGAGCCGGTAGCGGCTTCACCGAAGGCAACGCCTGGCAATACTCGTGGTATCAGCCGCAAGATGTGCAGGGGCTCATCGATCTGCTAGGGGGCAAACCGCAACTCGTTGCCAAGCTCGACGCTATGTTCGACGCCAGGGTCGACCCGCATCAGTATGCGGATGTCGAGGATATCAGCGGCATGATCGGGCAATACATCCACGGCAACGAGCCCAGCCATCACCTTGCCTACCTCTACGACTACGCAGGAGAGCCCTTGCGTACGCAGGAGAGGCTTCATCAGATTGTGGAGTCGCAGTATCGGCCTGCACCAGATGGTCTGGTGGGCAATGATGACCTCGGACAAATGTCTGCTTGGCTGATCTTCACCTCGCTGGGATTTTATCCCGTCGCGCCTGCTTCAAATGAATATGTAATCGGGCGCCCGTTCGTAGATGAAACAACTTTGCACCTTCCGAATGGAAACACGTTCAAGGTGATCGCTGACAATCTGAGCCCGTCGAATGCGTTCATCCAATCGGTCACACTTAATGGCAAGCCGCTCGCGCGCACGTTCCTGCGGCACGAGGAGCTCATGCGTGGGGGCGAGTTGCACTTCGTGATGAGCACCAAAGCTCAAGCGGTGTGGTCGACGCGGCAACTCGATGCTCCCTACTCAATGACTCCAACTCACTAAACCTGAGTGATGGTTCGATGACCCCAAACACCAGACCGGATATCGGCTGCCTTTATACCCTCGATCCTCTCCCCACCAGGAAACCGATGGGTGACCCACATCTCGCTCGCTTTTCGCGAGATGTGGGATACCACAACCGCCGCCATCCTCTCCGTAAGTCGCGATGAATGCAGAGGAATGCCAACAGGAGTGACTTATCACCCATACCACGTCTCTCACCACCTCACAGCGTTCGCAAGAAGGTAATCAACTCCTGCCTTTCCGTAGGGCTTAGTTCTCTAAAGTCTTGACCGGCGTCGTGCGCTTCACCATCGTGCCGGGCAATCGCGTTTTCGAGGGACAACGACCGCAGGTCATGCATGAAGCGGGCCCTGGTGCGCAAGCCCCAGAGCGGGGCAGTTCATTGCCCACCTTGAGCATGGAGACTGGTTCAATGCGCCATGGGGAGTGGTGCAGGCTCCGGCAGACTTCGGCGAGTTCAGCCATGCGCTGCTGGTCGGCAATTTCCGTGGCGGCACGATTGCGGCATTCAATCCACGGACCGGCCGGTTTATGGGAAACGTCCTCAATGCCGCCGGCACCGCGACAAATATTGATGGGCTGTGGGCACTCGGGTTCGGCAATGGTGGCGCTTCCGGACCGGGCAGTAACTTTGTTCTTCACTGCGGGCCCTGACAACGAGACGAATGGCTTATTTGGAACCCTGACGCCGGTTACCGCCGAACTGCAAGAGGACGACGAGCAATAGCTCCAGAGTCTTCGGAGTATCAGCCGACGCGCTCCCTTACTCGAGAAGCGTCGGCTGATATCTTTCGTAAGCTTCTTTAAGAGGCTTCCCTGTCACCCCTTCCCCGAAGTATTTTGCAGGCGAGTACAGACGAGAGGTTTAGAAAAGACCATTTCGCACCGGGAAATTGCTGGGATCGGCTTCGGGTGGTGAGAGCATATCTATTGCAGCAAATAAGCATTTTTCAGGGTGAACAGAAGCGGAGCGGACGCCATGGTTACAGCGCTCGTTGGGATAGCAGCCATGATCTATATTTTCAAGTCCATCACGGATCTTTTCAAACCGAATCCAGCAGTATGGCGTTGCTCACAAGTCGACGGTGGCTGTGGCTACGGGCCAGAGGAGACGTGCGAGTGCACTGATGAGGCCAAAGAGCGGTGGATCAGGCAGGGCTGCAAGGACTTTCACCTCGAAACATCTTCTTAAGGGCTGCCCGCCGTGCAAATGGATCTGGGGTGCCCCATATCTCGCTCGTTTTTCGCGAGATATGGGATACCGCGGCGCAATCCTTGCCACTCGTGGGATGTGTTGATGCCCTGAGTCTCCATTCATCCCTCCAGTGGTGTAGGGTTGAAGTTCGCGGTATCCCACATCTCGCTAAAACGAGCGAGATGTGGGGCACCCTTCGGTCCATTTGAACGGAGAAATCTTCTTAAGGCGCTCTCTTGCCAACGTCGGGATAAATAACTCGGCAAGCCAGTAGCCCGACATAACTTGATGGGATGGCCGGCTATCAGAGCCGATCAACCAGGATGATGTGTCGATCAATGACTTAGGGAATCGCTTAAATGCCATCTTTTCGGTACGTGCGGAAAGAGTAATGTTTATCAAAGGGGATGGCAATTCTGATTTCTCAACGGTTGCACAGGTTATGGATATCGGAAAGGGCGCTGGAGCAGACCATATCGGATTGATTACACCGAAGGATGGGATATAAGCCAGCCCGGCAAGAGCCGCACAGAACCCTTGCGAATGATTACGTTGCCGTCACCGAGCTGTTCATAGGTATTGTGCGGATGGTTCAGTCGTTCCTATGATTCGGATGGCAAGGTGACATCTTGAATTCGGCGTTCATGACACGCTGATGTTGCATTAAGCAGGAAGGAAGAGCGCCTCAGGAATGAGGCGCTTTCGTTTGGGGTGACGGGGCAGATTCCGATGGCGTCAGGCGGAGCCGGCTGGCGACGTTGTGAAAATCGGCATGTCTTGTTCGCGCAGCTATGCGAGGTGCACAAAACTTGTCTAGTTTAAGTCTGGCGGCGAGCCTCATCCGCCTCCTCTGCCAGTTGGAACATCAGTTTCAGAAACTCTGGATTCTTCTGGCCGATGAACAGTCCGTCATTCACAAAACTCTTGAGAGACGCTACTGCTCCACCATTTTTGGTTGAGGTGGGACGAATGATTGCGACAGGCGGAAACTTCGTGCTGAGAAAATGGGTCGGCTCGGGCATGATCAAGTTCGCCTGCAACGTGTCGCCCTTGAGGGACTCAGGATCGGTCTCTCCCTGGGCATTGGCGAGAGTTGTAAACGTAACCGTCGCGCCGGTTCCACCTGGTCCCTTATCGACGTCAGTCAAGGGAAGCGCATTGCCTGCCTTATCCTGCCAGGTTTGAAAGTGCATGGTCTCGCTTGGACCGATGCTAAGCAGGACCCGCAGAACTTCCAGGTTGGTGACCTTCTGCGCGAGAGTTGGATAGACGCTGGTACCGCCTGCCTCGATAAATGCAAAGTGGAACCCTGCCGTGAAGGCGATTGCCTGGAGGTGGGTGGTGATGCTAGTGGTAAGGTCACTGCCGATGGAACTGCCTGCGGTGTCAGCGTCCGTTCTTGGGATGGCTGTATGTTGACCCACGTTGAGACTGGGAACTGCTTGAACGAACTTCGCACCCGGGTCAAAATCGGGGTTGGTAATGCTGCGGTACTGGGACCAGAAGCTGGTATCCACGGTGAGCTTAGTCAGGTTGGTGAGCCGTGTCTTGCCGGTCGACCCCGTCGCCGTACTGCCTGGGATGGTGGCAAAGGGGCTGAGATCGACTGCTTCGGCGCCTTTCGATTCCAGATAAGCTTTCAGGAATGCGGCATGGCTCTTCTCGTCGTCGGTGTTGTCGTGGATGTACTGTGCCATGTCGCCATCGAGAATGGTAAGGGCGGCCGTGTAAAGAGGATTTCCCCCATTTACTCCAGCGACTTCGTTGTCCTGGGTGCCTCCCAGTTCAGAATATTGAATCCACAGATCGGCCTCGATCTGCTCCAGAGCATTGAGAAACCTGAGGATGGCGATGTCGCCTTTTGTGATATCGCCATCGTTATCATTGTCTTGACCGAAGGCCGATAACCCCGCGCCCAGTAGGCCCGCACCCATGGTCGCTGCGCCTGCCGCCGTAAATCCAGTTTTCAAGAACGTGCGCCGGTTCGCGGATTTCTTGATTAATGTTTCCATCTTTCCCATTTCGCTTCTCCTTTGAACGAACAACGGTTGATGCTACAGTCGATTTGTTCAGGCCTTCCCCAGCCTGTTTCTGTCACCGCTTCACAACGTTTTCAAGAAAGTAATCAGCGCCCCCCTTTCCTGTGGACTCAATTCTCTAAAGTCTTGACCGGCGTCGTGCGCTTCACCATCGTGCCGGGCAATCGCGTTTTCGAGAGACAACGACCGCAGGTCATGCATGAAGCGGGCCCTGGTGCGCAAACCCCAGAGAGGGGCAGTTCTCAGTTTGTTCGCAGTATCTTGCGGTCCAACCTGGACAATCCCATCTCCAGTTCCTATGTCGTGCAATAAGTAGTCGCTAAAAGGATGAATGACTTTATCGCCCAGAGCTTCTGGAACGGTAAACATGCCACCATCAATTACCGTCCCTACGGGAGCCGTAGTAATGGCTTCCATGTGGCAAACATTACAACCAGCCTTCCTGAAGAGCCGTTGGCCCGCCAATGCCGCGGGAGTCGCGGCCAGCGCAGTGTCGCGCGGTGGAACCATCGTTCCGCGCACAAACTGAGCAAAGTGATCGATGTCCGCCAAGCCTAGTTCATCTGGCTGATCTTCGAAGTCCGTCGTAGTCTTGAGAACGGTCGTAACGTCCTTGGGGCGCAACCGGCTGGTGATCCCCATCTCGTTGAGATAGGCATCAGCAATAAAGGAGAGTAAGCTGCTGTGCTGGTCCTTCCAGCCGAAGCGTCCGACTCGGGTCTGTCCCGGAGCCTCAAAAATCGGGGCCTGCACAATTTCCCCATGCACTCTCCCCCCACTCAACTGCGGTTGTTCCGCGGCGATGGTGATCAAAGTGCTGTCGTCAATCGCTTCCACAAATCCATCCCCCAGGGTGTTGAGGGTGGCGCGTAATGTGCGGATGTTTTCCGTCGCAGGTATGTTCTCCTGCGCTTGCGGACCGATCGCCCGATCATCGACGATGGACCTGCCGGTAATCGTGTCCTTTCCGTCGTTGATAACGATGGTTGGGTTTACGAAATTGCCATTTATATCATTGTGCCCTACCCGGAGTTCTGTGATCTGGCCGGCTGCCCCGCTATTCGGATTCTGATGGCAATTGACGCAGGAAGTTGCGTTGTATACAGGTCCAAGTCCACCTGCGACCGATTTGTTTTCCTCATAGACTGCCTGATCCTGGGCAAATGAGTCTCCAGGTGGTTCAATGAGTCCATTGCTGACGCTTGCAGCGCCGTTGAAGCTGGGCGTGTTAAACCCGGCCGGTGCTTCCGTTGCTGAGTTCGCTGCGGTTCCAACCAGTCCGGTACTCAGCGCGGTCACTGCCGCGAATAGACAAGAACACAGGAGAACTTTCCTCCGTGGTGGCATGAGCATGGGCGTTCCTCCAGAAGACACGAGCCGCCCACGCGCGTGCGAGACGTAAGCTGGCTGATCCGTTGACCTCAAATTCTCAAAACCGTGACGGAACATGGCCTGAGATGAGAAGTCCCCGTGCTCATCCAAACTGGTTTGCGAAGAAATTATTTCCACCGCGGAGAAAAATGTTGAGAGCGAGTGCTTTTGAACTGCGCGTGCCGGCTAGACAGCATCACCCCTCCACTCGCTCAAAGTAAAGCAGCATGTGATCCCCGATGGTCCGAAATAAAGGCAAATGACAAATCGCCCTATCGATCAGGCGCAGCAGGCCGAGGACTCGGGGATATTTACGGAAGATCGGTTCCAGATACGAAGGTGGAACCGCAACACCGATCCCGGTACATGAGAGCAGGTGAAAAGATGGTGAAAATAGCTTCCTCACCTGCCTCAAGGTTGGGTAATGAATTTTCAGGGCTCGATCGCCTATTTTCACGCTAGCAATCCCGGAGGATCTGCGGAACGCCTTGCGAAATTTTCCATGGAGCAGAAACCAAAACGTTTCTGAGAAGCAGAACCGGCTGGAAAGGCAAATGATGACGGGAGCGCCCGTGGTAACCAAGGAGGCCAACTCGCGAGCAGTCTGGTTGAGGTCCGCAACGCTATTGAGTCCGGAAAAGTTCGATAATGCTCCGTCAAACATCGTGCCGGGGAGAAGCGTCGTATGGATCATCCCTTCCGCACCATCACGGGCGACAACGGAGACGTCCAGCAGTCCAAGAAAGAGCTCGTCTTCCTGAGTTCTGCAATTGAGCACCAGGATTGCATCGCCAGGTCGAAAGGTGTCAGCGAGCACTTCCCACACCAATCCGCGCTGCGTACCGATCCTCGAGCGCGAAAAAAGGTCGTCATACCTCCAGGCTAGACCTTCAATTGTCACGCTTGTCTGGTTATTTGCTGGTGAGGCGGGAGTCAGACTTCACCTCAGAAACTACTTCTCAAAGACCAGCGTCATGAGCTGCGCTTGAACCTGATTTAACTGGTTCAGCGTTGCCTCCAAAGTCTGCCGGTCTTCATACGAAGCTTCGCCGAGGATATCTTTGAGGCGAAAAGAAGTACGCCTAACAAGCAATTCGGCATCCTTCAGTTTCTTGCTGTCATTGGGTACACCCGTTTGAATCTTCTCTGCATACCGCTGCACCAGCTTAAGGGTTTCCGAGGCCTGCCCGGAATCACCGGAATTGAGCTGTTGGCCGGCCAGGTCTGTCATATGGCTAACCAGCTTGGCGTAGAGAAAGCATCTGTCTCTGGGCTGGGCTTGCTCCGCCCTGGCTTGAAGGATGGCAAGAGAAGTTGGAGTGTCGTCCCAGCCCGAGGCGGAAGCATAGGCCCAAGCCAACGACAAGGCGGAGAGGACGACGGCAGCGGCCACAAACCTCACCTCGTACCTCACAAATTATTCTCTATGATCAAGATTCGCTCGCTGGTCGCAGGTCTCAATGCGGATCCTGGGGCCGTCGAGGTTGCTGCCAAAGTGGTGGTGACCACGAATTCCGCTTTCTGTGGTTGATTGAAACCAGTCGCAGAATAGCGATTCGTCGAAGATCTATTCTTCTTCGCGTACCTTTCGAGTTGGAAACGGAGCCTCCTCGTGGCCCGGAAGAAAGTCATCTTGACCGCCCCTTCCGAGGTATTGAGAATCTCGCTCACGCTTTGCAGCTTCAGGCCCTGGAAATGCCTCAAGTCAAAAACCATGCGCTCGCGCGGCGTAAGTCTTTGGAGAGCCCGCAAGATTTGCGCACCCAACTCCTGATCTAACAATTGTTGCTCGGGGTTAGCGCCAGGTCTGTCGTCTGACAGCTGGTTCAGCAAGTCTTCGTCGTTGAGCTCTACCGCGTTATTTTTTCTACGGGCTCGATTCCTCCGCAAGTGGTCCAGGCAGACATTGGTGACAATGCGGTAGATCCAGGTAGAAAAGGAGCACTCGAACCGGAAGCCATCCAGCTTCTTGTAAACCTTTATGAATGCCTCTTGATGGATGTCTTGAGCATCGCTTTGCGATCCGGTGATCCGCAGCGCCAGCCGCAACACGGCTTGGTCGTAGGTATGTACCAATTGCTCGAAAGCGGCCTGGCTGCCGCCTTGCGCCTCGCGGACCAGGGAACAATCCTGGCTACAAGCTATGCTCTCCATTACCATCCTCCAAGGCATCTCTTAATCGCCCCACGCGCGGTTTTCGACGATAGGGTCAGTCAGCAGGGGGGGCCAACTCTTCAAGCGGGCGCCGATGGCGATGCCTCTGGGCGCTCACACAGCAGTAAACTGCCGGGCACGCATTTTATTCGCGCCGCTACAAAAATAGTCAGTCCCCGCGGGAATCCTTGGAATAAAAACGATGGCCCGCAAGTTCTGCACAGTGACGCGTGGAGTGAACCTTTGTACAGACTAAATAGAGGAGCAAAAATGATGAAGATGAGGAAGCCTAGCAGGAGAACTGACTGGATTCTTTGTTTAGCTTCCCTGGTGATGACAGCTGTGATTAGTTTTCAGCCAGTCCCACCGGGAGTGGCTGCCGCACCGGCCGCCGCGGGAAAAGCCGAGGTAAAGATCGATAACTTCAACTTCTCGCCGGCGGCGCTCAAGGTGAAGGTAGGGACGCAGATCACCTGGACGAACGGCGATGATGTTCCTCATACCGTGGTCAGTGACGGCCAGGCCTTTAAGTCCAAAGTCCTCGGCACCGGCGAGAAGTTCACGTTCACGGCTAACAAGCCCGGCACCTACGCATACTCCTGTTCGATTCATCCGAATATGACCGGCAAAGTCGTTGTCGAATAGGCGGAGACATGCTCTACCGGCCCTACTCATTGCTAAAGAAGTCTGCGGCCGGAGGCGTGTTAGGAAGGGCGCCCAGCGCAAGACGCGGGTTCGACCACCTGAAGCGGTGGGTTAAGAATCATTTCCTTCCCAAGACGCGGGTCTGGGTGCGGATTCAGTCCGGTTTATCGAAGGGGATATGGATGCATCTCTGCCTTCGTGACGAGGCGCTCATTTGGCGTGGGAAGCATGAATCCGAGGTGCAGAACGCGATTCTAGCTAAGGCTCGGCCTGGTGCGGTTGTCTATGACATCGGGGCCAATGTAGGGACCATGGCGCTCGGCGCGGCTCTGCTTGTGGGCGACTTGGGCCGTGTTGTCGCTTTCGAGGGTGACCCCGAAAACATTGCGCGTTTACGAGAACACAGCGCGCGGAATGGGTTGAAGAATCGTTTGCTTGTGGTGCACGTCGCTGTATGGTCGCGTACCGCGATGGATGGAATCGGGTTTCGCCGTGGCGCACCAAAGTCGCAGGGCGGCGTGGAGGCTGATGGAATCCGTCCCGTGTTGGGAAGCGGCGAATTAATCAAAGTACCGGCAATCACGCTCGACGACTTTGTGGCTAGCGGTGAACCTCCGCCACAATTGGTGAAGATCGACGTGGAGGGTGGTGAGTACGAAGTGCTGTGCGGGGGGATCAAGCTTTTTGCGACGGAGCGTCCAGTCGTCATCGCCGAAGTCCACCACCAACAGGCTACCGAGCAAATTACCAACTGGCTGAGCGAATACCACTATCGTGCCCACTGGAACATACCCAAAGAAAATTTCCCGCGACATCTGTTTGCCTGGCCCGCCGAGACAGATGGAAAGGCCTGGATGGCGGATAGTCGCTCGAGGTAAGCCTCTGCAGCAGATCGGAATATTCCTTGTTAAGTCAGAAGGCGATTCCTGTTGTCATGGTGCTTCAACGGCCGTGTATTTAGACTCGCGATTACCAACCTTCACGAAGAGATACCGGCCATCATCTCGAAGCTGAAGGGTTACCCCGGGCTGCTGGTGATATAGCGAAGAGCTCCTGCTAAAAGCTTTGCTCCAGCCGAGCGTCGCCCTTTCGGCGATGTTACCCGTCGCACTGTTGACCGGCGTTAAGGCGTAGAGAATCCCCTCCGACTTAATCATGTATTGCGCCCGGTTAACATCACTGCAATTTTGTTCTGAGCTGTCAGCGCAGTTGCTTCCGGAAGACGGCATTGAGAACGACACAAGCATTCCATCGTGATAACTGACCGGCGCAACATTTGCGGCGAAGGCTACACCGGAAAATGCGAAAAGACCCACTACGAGCAGTTTCATGAGGTACATCTCCCTTCGGCTCTTGTCATTGATCCGTGCGGCCCTAGAGCTTGATTACCGCAGGCGGGACTTAGCATCCTTTACCAGGTCTTGAAGGTACGTTTGCAATGTCCTGCACTTATGAGAACTTCTCTCGGGGTGTTTTATTCCAATGTGTACAAGCCAGCTCATACCGCGAGCTGGCTTGGTTGGACAAGTACATCCAAAGGGCTGGCGAAGAAATGTGGAAACGTCAATCCCTTGTCCGTGACGGGTGCAACAGGCGCTTGGACGCCATTGCCTGCAAAATCGACCTACTCCAGGAAATGGGCAACTTCGTCGCCGCCGATGCCGAAGATGATCTCAAGGACTTCCGGGCTGGAGGCTTTCTGGCCCGAAGCCTAGAGGCTGGCGCCGCCTTGTTCGAGGTATCCGAGTTGAAGGCTGCAGTGTTGGCTATCACCTGTATGTGGGCGGCGGAGCCATTGAGATCCGCGTCAGTGATGGGGATGGATAGGGAGGGGTAATGAAGCCGAGAGCCCGATTGTGGATGACGAAGGAATCACAAACTTGTGACCTCCGCGTGACATCGTTTCCCCTTTGCAGCGGTATCGTGTGCTAGGGCAACAGGGGAAAGCCGGGAGTTGTTCAAACAGAGCGGTCGATCAGCGCCTACCAGGAACAGCATCACATGGAAAAAATTCTTGTTATCTATGACGATCCAAAATCAGAGCAGGCAGTGCGCCGGATTCTCGAACCAGCTGGTTACGACGTCATCACTGTCCCTCTCGCGCCTGTCGCGATGAGCGTCTTCCACAAGACGAAACCAGGGCTTGTTGTTTTCGATATTGGGCGACGAGGGAAGCCCGGTCAGGATATGTGCCGCCAGATTAGCGTCAGTGGTGTTCCGATTCTCATGTTGAGTGAAATCGGAGATGTTGCAGACGTTGTTCTAATGCTGGCACTCGGGGCCGACGACTACATAACGAAGCCATTCAGTGCAGACGAATTCCTGGCGCGCGTGCGAGCCGCGATGCGCCATTTAATTCACTGATATTCGAGCCTCCTTCGCTCATGCGCGAACCTGACCACACCCGTCGACTGACCCTGGAGACCAGCCGACGTATGGATTCATCTCCTCTGACGCCAAAGTCGTTGAGGCAGAAGATAGGTGAAACCACCAAAGCTCTCCCAGTGCGTGGAGGTGCCGGTTAAGCCGTGATCGAAGCCGGCGTCGATCACCAGATTTCTCCGCACCGGGTACGATGCCGACCATAGATTCCCAACTGCATAGCTACCCGTCAACGGCTGCGTGAAGTGCCAGACCTCACCCGAGACGGTAAACTTGCCAACCGGATGCGAGATCGAGAGAGTCTGGGCAAATTGCGCTCGTCGCACCTTGATCTTATCGTCCTGCTGCTCGGTCATGAGGCCGTTTACGTCGAAGTTAAAACCGGCCAGGTCATCGCTCAACAGGATCGTCGCGCTCTGCACAAAGGTACCGAGATCAAGTTCCGGCGCCGGGCTCGCATACAGCCGCCTCAGGTACTGGGCTGAGATCGTCGGCCGCTCGCCGTTGCCTGCCACGATGACCGCCTGCACGCCCGCGAAGACCTCACCCGGCCGGTTGCCCGTGACCTTCGCGCCGGTACTGTGCGTGAAGGGCTCGAAGAGGGTCAGCAGCTCCACTCGCTGGTCGAGTGTCAGCTTGGAAACTTGATTGATGCCCACTCGTTTCGCGAATTCGGGCGAATCAGTCGCGTACAGCCCGCCACTCTCAAATTGCAGATAGCCCACCGGAGTCAGGGTCGCCGGGGTGGAGACGGTTGGCCTGGCGGGATTTGCTTCAGGCACGTCGGGAAGGTGGGCCTGTGCTCGAAGCACAGTTGGGCCAGGCAAAAGCAGTGCTCCTAAGAGAACCAGGCGAAGACTGCTTAGCGAGCGATGTCTCCACAAGGTGAGGATGAGCAAGCCATAAGAACGATGGACCGCAATTTTATCGGTCTTTGTGTAGCCATAAGGGCGATCTCCATCTCTTGGCCTGATCGCAAATATCAGCCCAGATGCAATGTTCCACACCTTATGATAACTGCGCTGGGCATTATTTATTCTGAAGTAATAGGCTTAATAAAGGAAGGTAACGCTGAAGCAGCGCGCATCCCCTTCGACAAGTCGAGTTCTGTGCCTGACCTTGGCCGCACGCTAGGAATAAATGTCGCTCGACTTAGTTCAGATAAGTGCGGAACATTGCAACGTTCAGAGAGTGATCGTTGAAACGCACGCTTGGCGGCACTCGCGAAGAATCAAAGCTCGAGCGGCCGCACGGACAATAACTAAACCACAAATGTTAAAAGGAGAAGTTATGAAGTATAGAAGAATGTTAGTCGCAGTCACATTGCTGCTTGGGTTCGGTGTGGCTGCAAACGCAGAGACGAGGGGCGTCCAGGTTTCCGTGAAGCTGCCCTTCGAGTTCGTCGCCGGCGGAAGGACACTCCCCGCTGGCGCATATGCAGTTAAGCGTATTTCAGATCAGCCATTCAGCGTACTGTTGATCACCAGCCAAGACACAGGTACCAGTGTGTTTGTGAATCCTATGGAGATGGAAGGCGCTTCCGACGACAAGCCGAACCTGAGCTTTCATAAGGTTGGAGACCAGCACTTCCTTAGCTCGATTCAAACGGAAGATTATGTTTACAACTTCCGCGTATCCCGTTCGATTACCCTGGCGGCGACCGCTAAACCACTCAATACAGTCTTTGCTTCAGGAAGTGCCGGGAGCAACTAGATCGTTTGGTCGCTCTCGCATGGGTTCCAACAAACACTTTGAGCCTATTTCCCGCAGCGGGGGTTATGTTGAACGGTGGTTTCTCCCATCAGCCTGATAGATGCGAAACTACTTTGCGTCTAATCATCCGGCTGCCGTTAGCCCGGACCAGAGCAACAAAATAAGGGTCGCGCCGGCGCATCGAAGGCGTGCTGCATAACAGTCCATCATGCCCCTCCCCAACCAGAGAGGGGCAGTGGACTTTTTCTGGAGATATCAACCTATCCTCTTTTAAAGTCCAGTCCGAGCCAGCAAATATCGGAGGTGAACCAGCCGGCTCTTCGGTACTTACGAGGGAGCGTTCAGATGGATTGGATTACGGTGTGGTCACACGAAGCGCCATGCTTCTAGACTTGTGCTTGGCGTGCATTCGACCTACAGACACGATGTCTCGCTCCGGAATGCCAAAAGGAATCGTGATCGTGAACAAAGTTCCGTTCTCATTGCTTTTATCAAGGCAGATCTCCCCGCCATGGTCCTCGACAATTTTCTTCGCTATCGCAAGGCCCAGTCCGCTGCCCTCGGCCTTTCCGTAACTCACAAAGGGTTCAAAAACCGAGTTCTGAATTGCCAGGGGGATGCCGGGGCCGTTGTCCCAGACGCTAATTTGCAAGCAGGCTCGATCGGCGGTGGTGGTTATGACGATTTGCCCCGAGTCCGGAGAGACTGCCTCGCAAGCGTTCAGGACGAGGTTGGCCACCACCCGTTCGAGACGGTTGGCATCGAACCAGCCTACCGCCATCCCTTCATGATGATGCCGGATGGTGATGCGGCGGAACTCCTGTCTCACACTCGTCATCCGGATCGCCCGCTCGACGGTGTCAACGATGTTTCGTGCACCGGGCCGAAGCGTGTCGCGACCCATGAAGTACTCTAATAAAGACGAGACCAACTCATTCATCCGGTCGACGGCGCAACGGATTTCCTGGTAAAAGTCGTTCCTTTGCATCTCGCTGATATCTGCCTGGCTGAGAAATTCCGCATTGGCGAGAATGGCGGTCAAAGGCTGGCGAAGATCGTGCGAAATGAGGGCGACCATCCTGCTTACGGCGGAAAGCGGCTCGCGAATTGGTAGATCCAATGGTTTGCTCCGGAACGATTCAGCCGGCAATACTGCAGAAACTATCCGCGACCGTGACCCACTAAAAGCAACAATCCTTTGATGCCACAACTTCTCAATCTGGTCCGTTCGGAACGCGATTTTCCGTTTCTTTTAAAAAAGGCCCTGATGATAAAAGTCTCCCGATCTTAGGGGACCAGAATCATTGTGGAGTGACTTGCGAACTATCTTCCTGGCTCTGGCCAGGCGTGACATAACGGTTCCTATCGGGATCGACAATATTTCCGCAATCTCCCGGTAAGACGCTTCTTCAACGTCACACAGCAAAATGACTTCGCGAAGGATGACCGGCAGCCGTTCGATGGCCCACTGGACTGCGTCCATGTCGGAACGCCGGAGCAGCAGCGACTCTGGGGTGGAGCAAGTTGCGGGCAAGTCCTCCTCCGATTCCACTGCAAAAGTCATCCGCCGATCGAGTTTCGAGCATGAACTCAGAAACGTGTTCTTCAGGATTCGAAATATCCATGCCCGGAAATTGGTGTCAGGCTGAAATGATGGAAAACTGCGCAAGGCCTTTAGATACGTCTCTTGTACCAGGTCCTCGGCATCATTCTGGTTCTTGGCCAGCCATCGCGCGAAGTTGAAAAGAGAGTTGAAGAGAGGCATGGCCAATTCTTCGAACCGGGCCAACGAACTCTGGCCCTCTGAGGATGAAGGCCCCGATCGGACCATACCCAGTGGGCTCAATCCAACATGTCTCATTGTCTTCTCCCCGGTGAAGCAGGTTTCGAATTGCCATACCGGGACCCACTGTGCGCGTCCGGTCGCCCAGCATCAATTCACCCGTTCTTTTTTCCCCATAGACGGTGCATTACCTGCCAAGTACTTAAAGGCTAAGTGGTTAGCTCAACACATATCCTGGCGTGAGCTTGCGAGATCCGGTCTGACGGGGACCGATGAAGATTTCTCGTCCCAATTCCGGAGGCTCTTACCCGAACAAAAGTGCTAGACTTCCGTGCGACACCCAAACTATGGAACCCCAGCGGCATGTGTTCGTCGTGCGATTCGGAACCTATGAGGTTTCTCTTCAATCGGGCGAACTGCGCAAAGCGGGCGTGAGAATCAGAGTCCAGCAGCAGCCGCTGAAACTGCTGGAGGCCTTGCTGGAACGTCCCGGGGAAGTCGTTACCAGGGAGGAACTACGCAGCCGGCTGTGGCCCGATGAGAGCTTCGGTGATTTCGACCAGGCGGTCAACATTGCAATCGCGAAGCTCCGAAGCGCGTTAGGAGACTCGGCCGAGAATCCGCGATATATCGAGACTCTTCCAAAACGCGGCTATCGTTTTATAGCGGACGTCTCGTTCGTCGACGCGGACGGGCACATACGAAGGCCTGAATTGCCGTTCGCAGACTCCCCCGTGACCGCCCCTGGGCGCCAGCTCAATGGCAACAATTTGGCCGTCCCGACTGAGAGGGAGCCTGGGCATTCGCCCTCGGATGGCAGGTTGGCCGTTCCTCTAGTACCGGTAGCGACAGAGCCGGGGCCTCAGGTCCAGGGTTCGGGACTGGCCGTCGCATCGCAACGCCGGCTGTGGCCGACGCGACGCGTCTTCCTGGCCCTGGCGTTTGTACTGGGTTTGGCCATTTTTTCCGTCTTGTTCTTGCGTTCGCGTCGCCACGCGCCCGCCGTCATCCGGTCTTTGGCCGTGCTTCCGTTAGAAAACCTCTCTGGCGATGCTTCACAGAATTACTTCTCTGACGGAATGACGGACGAGTTGATCACCGACCTGGCGCAGATCAGCGCATTACGGGTGATCTCCCGCACCTCCGTAATGGTCTACAAAGGAGCGCGCAAACCCCTCCCGCAGATCGCTCGGGAGCTAAACGTGGACGCGGTGGTAGAAGGCACCGTGCTCCGTGCCGGCGATCAGGTCCGCATCACCGCGCAGTTGATCGATGCCTCTACCGACAAGCACCTATGGTCCCAAAGCTATGAGGGTGAGTTGCGAGACACCCTGGCTCTGCAGGACCATGTGGCAAGAGCCATTGCAGAACAAATTCAGATCAATTTGACGCCCCGCGAACAAGCTGCACTGAAAAGTGTGAGGGAGGTGAATCCGGAGGCTTACGAGTCTTACCTTAAAGGCCGCTTCTTCTGGAATAAGCGAACGGGAGAGGGTTTGAGGGTAGCCTTGGCTTATTTTAACCAGGCGATCGAAGAAGACCCGAAGTATGCCCAGGCTTATTCCGGTTTAGCCGACACTTATGCTTTGCTGGGAGACTGGCAGTACGCCGTCATGACCCCCGCCCAGGCCTATCCTAAAGCGAAGGCCGCGGCGCTCAAGGCTGTGGAATTGGACAGCGCGCTGGGGGAAGCCCACAACTCGCTCGCATTCGTGCTGGACGGGTTTGACTGGGATCTGGATGCTGGCGGGAAGGAATTCCGGCGGGCCATTGAACTAAACCCAGGCTACGCAACCGCTCACCACTGGTATGCCTGGCACCTGGCTCTGTTGAGCCAGTATGACGAAGCGATTGCGGAGATGAAAAAGGCGGAAAGTGTGGACCCGTTATCTCTTATTATCAACGCCGATTTGGCAGAACTCCTTGTCCTTGCGCACTCTTATGACGAATCTATGCGACAGAGCCGTAAGACGATCGAAATGGATCCTAATTTTGCTATGGCCCATAATCAGCTCGGCCAAGCGTACCTGCAACAACACATGTACGACCCTGCGATCGTAGAACTGCAGAAAGCGGTCCAGCTTTCGGGGGGGAGCGCGACCTGCATGGCTAATCTTGCTCGCGCCTACGCTTTGTCCGGCCGGAGGAGCGAAGCAGTCAAGCTGCTGAACGACCTGAAGAAGAGTTCCACCCCCGGTTATTCGCATGCTTCCGAGATTGCCGCGATCTATGTTTCGCTCGGGGATAAGGATGAAGCGATGAATTGGCTCGAAAAAGGCTACGCAGAACGATTTAACCCTGGCGTGCTGATACGGCCGGGCTTTGATCCTCTCCGCTCCGATCCGCGTTTCCAAAACCTTGCGCACCGCGTTGGTTTACCCGGTTGATCCAGAAGGTAAGTGATTCCGATTTAGCGTGGCGATCTAAGAGCAATCGAATGCTAATACCTGAAGCATCTGATCGATGCCCATGTCGTTTGCCATCGCGTCCATCATGCGCTGAAAGCGGGGCGGCATTTTTTGATTCTTAGTACAGTACATCACTCGTATCACGTCGTCATACTCGGCGGAAATCAGAGGCTCGATTCCGGAAACCTCTCTCAAGCCAATGCGAGACAGCATTCGGTGCTGATTATCGCGGCTTCCGGCGGAAAAGATTGCGATTGCATTTGCATCCTCCGATTGGTTCACGAGCGCAAGAGCGATCGCTCCAGCAGCTGCGGCAAGTTGTACGCCAATGCCCGGCGCAAGGCTAGTCTGTCCTCGGAGCGCGAGGTCGACCACCCATCTTCCGATCTCAATCGCATTGCTACGATGGCGGCCGAGACTGAGCAGTGTTTCCCGGAACTGCAACTCGCCAAGCAGCGTTTCCGTCAGGCACGGGAGGCTGTTCCCGGCCAAGGGGTAAACTCGCACACAGCCGGCGAGACTGTCGCCGAAATAAGCCAGCACATGCCAGGCGTAAGGGTCGATCGGGTCAGAGTCTTTATAGCACCCATCGCCGGATTTGAACTTAGGGCGTCTGCCATTGTCAAAGAGAGCGGCCCCGCGAAGCGATCTTACCTCGTCTAACCATTCCGGCGATGACTCCCCTGCGCCATTCATCGAGTCCCGGAGAGGGCAGCGCACTTGCCACGACAAGAACTGAGAAGCCGCCTCTGAGAGCATTGAAAACGCGCGGCAATGATTTACCGCGAGCTCTACACAATCAGCGAGGAATTGTGCGTAGGCGCTCAGTGCTGCGTTACCTGCGGCCACCAGGGCCGGGAGGCTTTCGGGAATGCGATCGAGCAGCTTCGCCAGTTCTCGTGCATTGAACTTTGTATGCCCAATATCCAGGTCAATGTGCTCGGTCACAAAGCTTAAACTGGGAAGGATATCCGGTCCAAAGGTTTCCAGGCATCTGGATAGGAACAATCCGCCATAGCGCAGGGGAAGCTGCTCAATCTCGTACTCGATGGCAATCTGCGCATACGGTGTGTTACCAGCAATGTTCTCCTCGTGAACCTGGCAATACTGCCTTGCTCCGTCGCTGGGCCTTAGGCGCAGCAATTCATCGGCGTCTACCGGAGGCGTATGCCGTAAATTCCAGTGACCCGCCAGTGAACGAAGATCGGCAATCATCATCAGGTGATGGCCGGCTTCGGCGCGGGCATGTCTCGTCAATGCTTCCGCAAGTTCTGGGAGTCCAAGGGCTGAACAGCGATCGGCCGCCCGGCGAATCCATCCCTCTACCGGTTCCGTCATCTGTGCGCCAATGGCGCAGAAATAAAGGAGAAAGGCTTCCAAAAATCGTGGATCGTCGTTCGACCGAAGGGCACTGAGGCCAGGGCTTGTCTCAAACCGCTCCCTCGCCGGAGCCAGAAGTAGGTTGTAACTTGCTAGCGATGGATTTGGGTTCATCTTTGGTTGAGTCCTTTTTTTGTGGTTGCTTGACCCTGAACTATTGCCCTCTCGGGTCACAGTTCTTATGGCGGCAACCCGTCGACGGAGAGATCTCTCTCCGCCGACAGGCCACTCGTTTTGAGTTGGGTTAGAACTGCGCCTTGAGGGCGAACTGGTAGAGACGAGGCGTATAGTTCGGATCGAAGTTGCTAACCACTCCGAAATTAGTGCTGCCAAGTTCAGTACTGCCGTCCCCCAGTGGGAAGATGAAGCTGGGCGTGTTGGTGATGTTGTAGGCCTCCGCGCGGAATTGCAGGTTCACGCGCTCGGTCACCGCGAAGTTCTTGAAGAGAGACAGATCTACGTGACGGAAGTCGGGGCCGAAGAGCGAGTTGCGCGGCGTATTGCCAACTTCCCCGGTAGGCTGAGGGGCGAAGGCGGCGGTATTGAAGAACTCGGCCTTCGACCTGTTTCCACGAGGGTCGAAGAGAGTGTTGGGGCGATCCCTGCCGCCACCGTTATTGGGCACAGCGCGATCAGCGTAGGACTCGGTAACCGACTGCCCGGTGGCGGGATTAATATACGTCGTGGTGTCGTTATTGCCCGCTCCGGCATTGCCTCCATTGTTGAGAATGGTGAAAGGCTTACCGCTCTGAAAGACTGAGATAGTGTTGATCTCCCAACCTGTAAGCGCCTCCTTGCTTATCCCTGTCCAGCTCTTGCCATATTGAAACTGGTAGTTCAAGGAAAGCGCAAAGCGGTTCTGGATATCGTTCTCCGCAATACCATACTCAATTTGCCGCAGCCGGGTTGGGTCAGCATCGCTGAACCCCTCCTGGCTGCCTTCCTGCGAGTAACCCGTATTGTCGCTGAGCGCTTTTGACCAGGTGTAGTTCGCATCGAAGGCCAAACCCTTGGTGAAGCGCCGCTGCAAAGACACTTGTAGACCGTTGTAGTTGGAGATGCCTTCACTTTGGACCAAACCTACCCCGCTGAGGTTGCCTCCAGGGAACTGGGGGTCCAGTTTGCGCGGTCCGCTATTAGGCCGAACGGCTGTACCCGGCTGGTAGAGAGGGCTATTGGGATTGGTGCTGTACGGTGCGGGTTGGTTGATGTCGTTGATTACCTGCGGCAGGTGGTGGCCGACGTTGCCCACGTAGCCGATGGTCAATACGTTGGGACCGAACTGCTGTTCGACTTGCAGGTTGTACTGGTCGATGACGGCGGCCTTGAAGTTAGGGTTCTCCGTGTTGAAAGAGAGCGGGTTGAGGTTCTGCAGGTTCGACACGTTGGGTGCTGTGGGAATGGGCAACCCCTGGTCGAAAGAACCGTAAGCCGCCGCGCATTGACCATTCCCAACACTGCGGCCGGCACCGAGAAAGTTGGTTTCGATCTGAATCGCTACCGCCGATTGGCAGTTAGGCTGAAAGTTCGAGAGGAAGGGTACGTTCTTCAGATCGGTGTTAGAGGTGTAGTTACCGGGGAAGTAGCTGACACCAAACCCGCCGCGGATAATCGTCCCAGGGAAAGCCGAGTAGGCGAACCCGAGACGCGGCGCCACGTTGGAGTAATCGGTTGAGATCCCAGCATGACCATCCACACCGTTGACGTTGGCGATCTTCAGCGCACTGGTGACGGTTGAGGGAGTCAAATTGAGGGCCTGGAAGAAATTGAAGTTCGAGATACGATTGTGCGCCTCGGTGAAGGGAGTGAAGAGATCGTAGCGAACACCATAGAGCACCGTCAGCTTCGGTGTGACCTTCCAGGAATCCTGGACGAAGAAGCTTGGCTCCCAGGTGCGATAGTCGGGCGCCGTGAGGTCTACCTGGCGCTGCTCACCGCTAAAAGCACCGGTAAGAGCGGATGCGATACCGTTGTCACGCTGTTGCGTCGCACTGGGTTGAACGGTGGAACCTGGTACCGGTGACGAGTCGGTAGGCAGCCCGAAGGTATATTGACCACCAACGTAGGGGCTTTGCACGTTGCGGGCTTGCCGGCGAAGGAGGCTGGCGCCGAACTTGATATTGTGACTGCCCTTGGTCCAGCTTACGGTCCCCAGGTACTGGAAGTTGTTGTCGATGTCTTGTAAGGGAACGAACGAGCCGTCACCGATGTCGCTCAGACCAGGAAAGCTGATCGGAGTGAGGTTGGTAGATTGGCTGTTCAGGTTCGACGCGAACGTACCTAGACCTCCAGAGACGATGGCATTGGCGCTTTGGGTGCCAGTCGAGTTGAGAGGTAGGGAAAGATTGTTGATTCGGGTGAAGGCGGCGCGCAGGTCCACCAGGAGGTTCTGGGTGAAGATGTGGGTAAAGCCGAAGCCGTACTGCTGCGCGGTGTCAGTCGCCGGACCGTCGAAGTCAAACTGGCCGCCGCTGACCTGGAGTCCGGTCGCTGCGTTGGTTCCAAGGCCCGGAGGAGTGAAAGTATTGACCTTGTTGTAGTCGTAACGGGCGAAGAAAAGATTGCGGTCGTTGAACTTGTGATCCACACGCACATCGAAGCTGTTCGAAGACTGCGTCCGGTTGGGGCTGGTGATGTAGTTATTGGAAAGCGCACCGGGAGCGCCGGCGTTCGGGGCGGGGTACAGCTTCAGGTAAGCCAGAGCGATTGGGTCAACGGCGAGCCCCTGGGTACCGTTTCCGGCGTTGAGCAGTAGCTGAGGCGACCCACCATTGAGGCTGTTGACGTCGTTGTACTCGTTTTGGGTAAGAGTTGTTTTGGTGTAGGTAAGACCATTCACCTCTCGGAAGCCCTCGTAGTCGCCGAAAAAGAAGGTCCGATTTTTGTAGATAGGTCCACCGATACTGCCGCCAAACTGGTTCTGGCGGAGTTCGGGCCTTCTGCCAGTAGTCTGCAAGACGTTGCGCGCATCGAAGATGTCGTTGCGGAAGAACTCATACGCGGTGCCGTGAAATTGATTGGTGCCGGCGCGGGTAACGATACTAACAACGCCCCCGGCGGTACGGCCGGCCTCAGCAGTGTAGTTGTTGGTCTGTACGGTGATCTCGTCGATGGCTTCGACGATGGGGCGCACGCCGATGGTTCCAATGATGCGCTCGTTATCGTCGATACCGTCGATGGTGTAGTTGTTGAGAGTATCATCCTGACCGTTTACTGAGAAGCTGGCGGTCTGACGACGATCGTCGGGGCGGCCGCCGCTGGTTAGTCCGTTACCTGGACCCTCGTTGGCGCCGGGGACAATCTGCACCAGCTGAACGAAGTTACGGCCGTTCAACGGGAGGTCCTGCACGGCTTTAGCCGTCACCGTGGAGCTTACGGTTGCGCTGTCACCCTGGAGCAAAGGTGTGGTCGCAGTTACCTCGACTACGGCGGTCTGCGAACCAACCTGGAGGTGGACGTCGGCACGGGCACGGTCGCCTGCTTCTACGGCAAGGTCTTTGGTCATCGACTCCTGAAATCCGCCGGCTTTCACCGAGATAGAGTAATGTCCAACGGGGAGGAGGGTGAAGGTGTAGTCACCAGTGCCGTTGGACTGGACGGTGCGCTGCTGGTTAGTTCCAATGTTTGTGATGGTCACAGTGGCATTTGGGACACTGGCGCCCGTCTGGTCTGTCACCGTCCCAAGAATGTCGGCGGTGGTCAGCTGCGCTAGGGCTGCTGAGGTGAGTAACAGTAAAATCGCCAGCGAGAAAACCGGCGGCATCCATTGTTGAGAAAGTTTTCGCCCGCACTGGCCAAGGCGGCTGATTGTTGTCTTCTTTTGATTATTCATGCTATGCAGTCCCGTTGTACCGGTTGATTGGTGTTTTCGATGATCGGGCGCTCGCGCTCATTACGACCATGATCATCACAGACCACGAGTTAGCCGATCTATCTGCGGCTGCTTGGGGCCAAAGGAAAGTCGGGCGGAGATACACGGCGCGCGTTAACTGGAAGTCAACGCTGTCGTGAATGACATCGCACCGCCTGTTGGAGACGTATCAGTCAGAAAAGTTACAAACAAATTGGATTGAGTTGCTGAGATTGGCTGAGGGAACTCAACCAATTCGATATCGTCAAGCATGTATAGTTCCGCTCCTATTGGACTAAACCGGCGGTCGCGTAGTTTATTCACGGGGAAAGGAACAAAAGTTACTGACGGACCGAGTGAGACGGGTGGGCCGGCACAAGTTGTTCACATTGTGAAAGTCAGATGGAGGCGGAGTGTTCCATGAGCGACTGCTCGGGATTGAGAGTGCTGAAAGGGCCGCCGATTCTGATGGCTGAATCGGCAGGCCCTCTCATCGTTCAGAAGAGTCGCAGAACAATTGGACAATTGATGGAGAAGTGTGAGGTGGTAAATGGGGCCCCAGGGGGGAAGCCTGTGAGCAGACCATCTTGCACCAGGGTAAGGATGGTAAATTCGTCTTTAAGTTGCCCGCGATAACCCTTGTTGACTGCGTCATCGGTCCATGTGTACAACTGGGCGTCCCACGCAGGGCTGTAATCGAGAGCCACTGTCGGGATCCCGCCGAGAACATTGTTTGGCCTGAATGAATCAGCCAGGTCTGCAGACAAACCCTGCCTTAGTGGGTTGTCGCAACCGCCTGATTCCGGTCCGTTGGTAGCGAGAAAGATGCGCTCAATGGGACTCCCAAAGGTGTCGTCGTCGCCCAAGAGAAGCTTACCCATCAGCGGAGCGTACGTGTTGTGTTCGATCGCTGCTCCAAGAGGGATGCTCGTATCCATGGATAGATACCACACCGGACGCCCGAAGCTAAAGCCGTTAATCAGATTAAGGGTGACCGTCATGTTGGATGGATCGATCGCAACAACCTGGTCGTTCAACTTCGAGTAGTCCACATTACCGTTGGGAAAATTGATCTGGCTGGCGTCGACATCGAACGCTATCATAGGCGCGTTGTAAATCACGCCTCCAGCATTAGTAATACTTACAAAGGGACCATAGTCAGCATCCCCAATCGCTCCAGGAGCGAACGATTTAGGGGGAAATTCGGATCCCGCGGGTCCGGGCACGATGCTTCTCAGGGGTGCAAAGTTGACCGTGCCCTTATCGAATACGATATTTCCATTGACATCCAGATTACCGGTTCTGGCGGCATTGGAGGCGAAGTTGAGTTTTGCGGAAAAGTTCAGCCCGAGTTCCGCAGCTACACCTTCGTTCGAGGTGTCAGTGAGGACGTACCAGACAGTCTTGTTCGAGCCCTTCAGGCTTCCCTTGTACAGGGGAATCGTTATTGTGCCCTTCGCCGTGTCGATAGGGCCCGTGTTCAGGGTCTGAACCGGTCCCACAAGGCTCGGGTTCGTCGTGGAAGGCGGAGGGCCAAAGTATGAAAGAGGCACGGCCGCGCCCACCGATGCAGGTGCTGGGAATAGATCGCAACCCGGTCCCGGCCCAATTGGCCCCGGCCCCGGCCCCTGTGCTGAATTGAAAGATGGCTCCGCTTCCGGCGATACAGCACGCTCTAAATTGGGGGCCTCCTTTACGACCGGTCGCTTCGCGCGAAGGTGGATCTCCATTGCTTCCGGGGAGAGTTGCACCTTGCCCGGCGGGGTGACTTGCGCCACGACAAAGGGCGAGACAAGGCTGCTAAGGAATAGACTACCCAAAGTGAAAATGGTTCGACTGTTTGCGAAGGAATGTAACCGTGTTGTACTTTCATTCGCGCTTCTTTCCGGCATCAACGATCTGCTAATTACCGCTCTCATTTGTCCTCCTTCGAGTTGCGTGCATTCAAAGCTGATGGATGGTTGAACAAAAAAACCCTGTATCTTAGCGCTCCGAATGTACAAGCGTGAGATACGCGAGGCGCGGGAAAGTTACAAGGTTAGCTCCTGGTTGCGGCAAATAGTTCGCGGTGCACTTTGTGTCAACTATTAGAGACTTATTCCCGGGGGGGGTGCTTTTAGCTGCGCTTGGCGATGCTTTGTACAAATAAATGTGCTCGTCGTTGGTCGCGGCCAGTGATGGCCGCGATCGATGCGAGTTACAGCGTCTTGGGGGATCGCAATCTTTGTTATCGATGGACTTTAAGGAAATGTTAGTTAGTCAAGGCATCTAAGTTGCCGCTTGACTGAACGAAGTAATCGCTAAAATGAGCGGAGCCGGTAGATTCAGGCACGCCAACGGTCGGCAGAAAGCGCATTTCGCCAACCTATCAGCTGAAGCGGGTTTTCCTTCTGCCTTATCTAACTAAGCATGTGCGGGTTTTATTCCCGTGCAACAACGGTCACAGCGCATATTGCACGGAGCTCTCCACTCCGCTGAGCTTCAGTCGAGCAAACGGGTGCCGGTCCTCACCCATCGTCACGCTGAACTTAAACACCACCGTCAACCTTCCGAATGCGTTGACTATAAAGCGAATTCTCCAGGTTTCCGTCTTTCACAGCATTTTCGTCTATTCGCCCTACCTGTTTACTTACTCGTTGCGCAGCGCGACCATGGGATCGACCTTGGCCGCACGTCGGGCGGGGGAATAATAAGCCAAAGCAGCTACGCCCATCAGAACAACTGACACGATGGCAAAGGCATTTCACCGCTTGAAATAGGCAATAAGGTCCCGTCGCTCCGCTGCCTTAGGTACATAGAAGTCCATCTTGGCATCCGGTACTACCATGTCGGGACCACTTAACCACTTCTCCAGGGTTGCGTCGTTCCATGTGAGCCCGGAGTTCTTCAATCCCTGGGAGTAGTCAAAACCCGGCACGCTCCCCGCCTTTCTTCCATAAACTCCCGACAGCCTAGGCCCCTCCCCATTGATTTCCATGGAGTGGCACCCCGTGCAGCGTTTGTCAAATACGAGTTTGCCCCGCCCAGCATCGCCGGCCCCAGCCGACGTTGCCTCGCTGTCGCCGGCATTCTTACCCAACATCGAAAGCGTGTGCACGTCTGGCTGTGAAAGCTTCGCTCCCCAGTGGAGCGCCACGTACTGAAGGGGCGGCATATCCCCACTCTTTGCCTCGTGGCTAATCTTGGCCAAAAGCACCTGTTGCTGCTCCATCGACAACAGCTCCCAACGGGAGAGGTCCATATGCTTGCGGGCCTCGACAATATCCCGTTCTATCAGCCAGGACCCCGGAGCCACGCGGGCATAGACTGGCCATCGCGTCTCGCTCGAGTGGCAATCCGCGCATTTATTCACCAACACCGCCTTTGCATCCGGCGGCAGCTTGGCGCCCTGGAGCAGCGTGCCGAGCCCTCTTCCGGTCTCGACACGCGGATTGCCAAAGGGGTGCACATACCCTAACCCCGTCACCGAGGCTACGGCCAGCACCGCCAGGATCCAGGCGCGCTTCACACCGCCTCCGCCAGCGAAGAGTCGACCACCGCAAGGTGATTGTGCCCACGAATGACCTTGACGTTCGTCACCCCCAGTACGCTCTCCAGCTTGCCGGCGGGAACCGCCATGGGACCCGGTCCCGGCGCAGATCCTGGTGCAGGCTGCGGGAATGCCGTTGACATGGCCGTATGAAAGCTGACATTGCCCTCAACCTTCTGCACGATCTGGTGAATGTGGCCGTTCAACACCGTGACCGACCCAAAACGCTTCATATAGCTGAGAGCGGTCTCGCCATCCTGCGTGCCCCAACCCCACTTCTGATAGACCATCCACAGCGGAATGTGCGCGAACACCACCACCGGCGTCGAAGCACTCAGCGCGCCCAAATCAGCCTTCAGCCATGCCAGTTGATCCGCGCCCAGGTTGCCCATTGCGTCCACCTGCACGCAATTGTTCAATCCCACAAAGTGAACTCCCTTGTAGTCATGGCTGTACCAGCCATTTCCCAGCGTCCCTTTGCCAAAGCGCTGTTTGTATTGCTCGCCATCGTCGAGCGAAAAATCGTGCTCTCCGGGGACATAAAACACCTGCCCCGCCTTTGCGCCCTTGATCACCTCCGCGGCAGTATCGAACTCCGCCGGCTTGGAGCTCTGGGTGATATCGCCGGTATGGATCATGAATTCCGGCTGCTTCATCCCCGCGCGTCCCGCATTGATCTTGTCGATGGCGATCTTCAGCGTGCCCGTCACATTCTGGTTGGCCGCTTTATTGAAGCCGATATGACTGTCGCTGATCTGTACGAACGAGAAGTCCTCTACCATCTTCTTTTTCCCTGAATTTGTCGTATCCGCCAGCACTTTCGAAGTAGGTACGCCTGCAACCATCGACCAGACAAGACCCGTACCCGCCCATGCCATGCACTGCAGGAAGTTGCGCCGGTCGATGCCATCTCCAGCAACCTTCGGCTTATTCGTTTCCTGCGTCGTTTCCACCTCATTCTTCTGCTTCATATCGATCTCCTGCTTCATCGTGACTACCTCTGCAGCAGAAAACTGGCTTTGCCGGTTTTTATTCACCAGCGCGCGCAAAATAAACCGTGGAATAATCTGTCTGCTATTCGGTTTAGAGTAGTGATGTCCGGTAGGAAAGCATTGCTCGGCATGCCGATGCATGTCCGTGACTCCAGCCAGCGCGAGGCATCTGATAAAGTGGCGTCCGTCAATCGCAGCGCAGATTTCGAACGGCTTGCGCTTCCACTTTTGCCGTCGCTCTACAATCACGCGTCCTGGCTTACTCGCAATCACGCGGAGGCTGAAGACTTGGTCCAGGAAACATTCTCTAAAGCACTCCGCGCCTTCGACTCGTTCCAGGCGAGCACGAACTTTAAAGCCTGGATCATCCGCATCCTGCGCAATACCTTCCTTACCTCACGCACCGGCATTGCTACGTCCCGAACCGTCTTCCTGGAAGATCATCCCGCACGTGCTCGACACCACGGATGCCAGCCCCACCCCGGAAGATAACCTCATCCGTCTTGACAACCAGGCAGCGCTGCAGAGGGCCCTGGAGCAGCTTGAGCCTCCGCTTCGGGAAGCTCTGCTTCTGTGCGACGTGGAAGAGGTTAAGTACAAAGACATCGCCCTCATCCTCGATATCCCCATCGGGACCGTCATGTCACGCATTTCTCGCGCCCGCCGTGCACTGCGCCAACTGTTGCAGACGCAGCTCGGAGAATCCCAATGAGCTCAGGCAATCGAACATCTAAACCCGGACACACTCAGCGCCTTTATTGACGGCGAGCTACCAAACGATGAGCAAGAGGCGATTGAGCAACATCTAGCCGGCTGCCATGCGTGCGCACTGCGCGTTCTCTCGGCCACCCAGTTAAAGGCTGCCACTGCGCGCGCGGGCCGTCGCTTCGCACCACCACCGGAAGCCCTTGCCCGTCTTACGGCGCAGCTTCATCAGCAGCCGCAGGCAGCCGCTCGCATTCACACTATGCGTCGCTTAACGTGGGTAGGCCTTGCCGCGGCTCTCCTGCTGGCCGTGTCGCTCATTGGCTGGCGACAGGTCCATGAGACCAATAGCCTCTCCGCCGAACTACTCGACCAACACCTCAGCACTCTTTCCAGCGGAGCGACACCGCAGGTGATATCTACCGATCGCCACACCGTCAAACCCTGGTTCCAGGGCCGTCTTCCTTTCAGCTTCAATCTTCCCGATGCCCAGGCTCTTCCACCGGACACGACCCTCAAAGGCGCGGACCTCGCCTATCTCAAAGGCCGGCCTGCTGCCTTGCTGCTGTTCACGATCCACAAACATCAAGTCTCCGTCTTCCTTACCCAACGATCCGGCGGTCCCAGCTTGGTTGCCCTACCCAGCGTCCGCTCGGGATTCACGATCCACTCCGCGGCAACGCACGACTTGCAGATTGTCGCCGTGAGCGACGTCAACCCGGCCGATCTTGATGCACTCGTGGCCGTTTTGGTTCAGGCACAGTCACCCTCTTAGGAGGGCACCTGCTGAATCAACGCGTTCCGGTGCGGCAGGCCCTCGCCGCTCGAAGCATCCTTATATGTGCTTCCCTCGTCCTCACTCCTGGGCTGAAGGCAAATCGGCAGCGGAAAATCCACGATGAGCATCCGCAAGCGACTGCGCGAGCTCCGCCTGAATTGCTGCAAGTAATTCATTTTGCCATGTATGGTGGGCGCAGCGGGATTCGGACCACTCTGTCAAGACACGAAGGCTGCCAATCTGCCGGCGCAATACCCGGAGTTATCCCGCTCTCTCTCCACCCTTGCCGTAGCTCCGCGACGGTTACAAATTAACAACCGGGTTACCAATAGAGCTTTAGCGCCAATTGCACGCGCCTCGCTGGACCAGCGTATCCAATGGTGCCGAAATTGGAGGCGCCCAAAGTTGCAAACGGGGCGCCAAAATTGGCCCGATTGAAAGCGTTGAACATCTCGGCGCGAAATTGCACCCGGAGCGATTCCATTGGGTTGAACCACTTCTGAATGGCCAAATCCGTATTGTTGTATCCGGGAGTACGTAGATTGGAAAAGTAGGCGGGTGCGTCGCCAAACGTACCCGGTGTCGCAGCCGCAAATGCGCTCGTGTTGAACCACTGGCTCACGCTTCTATGCGCAATTTGGTTCGGGTTGCCCACCACGTTGGCGTGTTGGTTCCCGCCATAAAGACTTGCGGGGTTTAAGTTCCCGCCGATCGCCATAGGGTAGCCCTGCTTGAAGGTACTAATTCCCGAAACTTGCCAGCCGCCCAGCAATGCATCCATAGGCTTACTGAAGCTTGAACCGATCATCTTTCCCTTGCCCACGGGCAAAGGGTAGATGTAGCTCACCACTGCGGCATTCGGAATATCGCCCCAGTCCACTGACCTCTCCGCAGATAAGTCATAGGAGTTACGAACAACCTGGGGATAGAACATCACAAAAGTCACGTCGCCCGGAGTATCGTCGAGGAACTTGGCCCACGTATAGGAAGCCATCAAGGTGAGGCCGTTGTTGGCGCGGTGAGTGTACCTGGTCTGTAGCGCGTTGTAGCTCGAGCCGCCTACCAGGGCCTTTTGATATTGGACCGAATCGCAATATTGCGGCATCGGCAACAGCAGCTGGTATGCAGGAACGGTGCGATTTGCCAGGCCGCAACTGCTACCGGCGACAGCAGGCTGGCCATAGAACGGATTGCTGACGGCCTCGCTGAGTGCTGTGCCTTGGGAGAGATATTGTGGCGACAGCTGATTCAAATTTACTCCGCCGCCGTTCACCATCTTGATCCCGTGATTGCCTACATAGGAGATCTCCACCACATCCTGAGACTTTGGGGAGTATTGGAACCCCCCCATCCATTGCTCCACATAGGAAGACCCCCTTTGGACGACGACCGTATTGATCTTTTGGCCGACGTTCGTCAGGGCACCTTCGGAGTTTCCTATGTAGGGCAAAATTCCGTTGGGAAAAGGATTGCTCAGAGACGAAGCCGGATTCACGCCGCCATTCAGAGAAGCCACGTAGTTGGTTGTTTGTGAGTACCCCGGGCTCGCAGGAGTTCCTATGAAATTCTGGGGAAAGAAGATCCCGAATCCGCCCCTGACTACAAAATCCTTTTGGGCGGCATACGCGAACCCAAAGCGGGGACCAAGGTTGTTGTAGTTGGCTTTATAAAGCCCGCGGTTGCTGCTGGTGCTGTATGCGAGTGCGCCATGATAAGTCCCGCCCACCAGCGCGCCGATGGGATTCTCTGCCGCGGGATCGAACGCAGCCTGCCTGTTATGTCTTTCTGTAGGAGCACCTTGTATATCGTAACGTAGCCCAAGGTTGAGGGTGAGTTTTGGAGTCGCCCGCCAATCGTCCTGGAGATAAAACCCATGATAGATAATGCTGGTCGCGGGGAAGATGGTAGTTCCAGTCGAACCGCTCTCAGCAGTCCCCAGCAGAAACGACGCAAAAGGATTCCCGGTTCCGGCACTCGGGCTCGTCGGATCGGGACCCGACGTGAAAGACTGATTGAACGTAAAACTCGTTTGTACCTGTTCTCCGCCCAGGGACCCAAGCAGTACTCCCATGTACCCGAAGGAGAAAGTATGGGCTCGATACGCCTTGGAAAAATCCGCACTAATGCTGCCGGAATTATTGAAGTAGTCGGCCTCATCAGCGTTTCCCAATTCCGCATAGCCGGAAATATTCATCAGCGGAAAAGATGGCGTGATCGAATCTAACTCAGCCGGCAATCCGAGAGAGGATAGCTGGAAGGGATAGCCTTGGCGGATGTTTCCTTCCACCCACCGCTGAAATCCGAAATTCAAGCTAGCGGTCAAAGTCGGGCTTATCTCCTGGCTGTAGCCAAGACCAACACTGTATCGGTTATCCGGGTTCAACTGTCCCGGACCTGCCGGGTTTGCAGATCCATAAAGGGGCGCCGAAACCTGCTTGCTTTCCCACTTGCGAGCAAATTTCCCGTAAAGGCGACCAGAACTAAATACATCCTGGTCAATGCGAACGCTAAACTGGTCGGAGCCCGTCGGAGCTGACTGCGCGGCATAGAAGTTGTTGGAGAGGCCGCTCGTAGTTGGGTTTGGAAAGTAGCTCACCAGGTTCTTGGCGACCGGATCCATAATGCTGGCCAGGTTATTACCGGGAACGGGATCACGAATGAAAATTGGGTTGCCCTTGGGGTCCACCCCAATCTGCCGGCTCTGGGGATTATAGATTTGCCCCGCAAGGATCGGGCGTCCCAGTGCGTCCGTGCCGATCTGCCCCCCAAGCAATGCAGAAAGATCTCCAGCTCGAAACGCGGCGGTCGGAGTAGTAGCCGTGAGAGATGACGGAGACCCCAGGCGGAGCCCTTCATACATAGCGAAGAAAAACGTCCGCTCTCGTTGCTTATAAATTCCGGGAATATACAGGGGGCCTCCCTCGGTCGCGCCAAACTGGTTCATGTGGAGGGCCGTTCTTGGCAGCCCGTGGTAGTTATTGAAGTAGTAGTTGGCATCGAGAGCATCGTTGCGAAAAAACTCATATGCATCGCCGTGAAATTTGTCGGTGCCGCTCTTGGTAATCACGTTGATCACATTGCCGGTGCTGAAACCATACTGCGCCGTAAACGAGTTGCTCTGAATCTTGAATTCCTGCACGCCATCGACTGACGGAACGTAGATCACGCCGTCCCAGCCCTCCGCGCCGTTCCAGGCCCCGTCCAACAAGTACGCGGAGGAACCCATATATTGTCCGCCGAAGTTCAAAAAAGACACATCCTGATCGGCCGTGTCCACGGACGATCCATCTAATCCCTGATTCAGATTTCTGACCGAGGAGTCGAGAAACGTCAAGCTGATGACACTGCGAAAATCCAGCGGCAGCTCTACGATTTGTTTTCCCGTGACCTCAGAAGCGAGATTGGCATTGTCCGTAGTGAGTAGTGGGGTGGCGCTCGAAACCACCAACTGCTGTTCCACGTTCCCGACCGCAAGAACCACGTTCAGTCCAGCCGCCTGGCCGACCTCCAGCACCATCCCGGCTTGATCGTACGTCTTGAACCCTGCGGCCTCGACTTTCAGGTCGTAAACCGCCGGCGGCAAAAAGCTGAAAGAAAAGGTGCCTGACGAGTCGGTAGTGAATACCCGCGTGATACTGCGTTCAGGACTGACCAGCGACACCTTCGCGCCGGCCACTCTGGCGCTTTGCGGGTCTGTGACAATCCCCGAAACGGAAGCGGTCGAAGCCATGTTCTGGCCATAGAGAGCCGTTGAGCCAGAAACAACCAGGAGCACTGCGAGGCTAAGGATCACTGCCGCGCACCGAACCGACCGGAGATCAAAGAATCGAAGCATCACGTGAGTGCCCTCCTGAATGGACATAGACGTCCTAAATGTACTGACATGTCAATAACTGCATCAACCTAGCTGGGAGTTGGCTACGAAGTCAAGTTAAAAAAGTAAAACTGGTCGCTATATGCTGATTAAACTCAACGAATGATCTAGACGCGCAGATTTCCATGAGCCACCGGGCTTCTTATCTCTGAAATTTCAGATTTCTGCGTCGGGAAAAGCTATATCGGCTCATCGTTGAAAGGGCCAGTGCGTCGTCAGACTCTGCGGTTCAACCCTGGACGCGATCCGGCAACGCGTCGGCTATTACGCATACAAATGCGCCTCCAAGGTTAGGATTGACATTCCAATGCAGGCAAAATCAAATGCTTGGGATGGCAACCGTCAAAGCTACCAGGCCCGTGGCAGGCCCCCCACCCTCTCTGTCAAGCAAAGCGTACCTTCTCATTCGCGAGCGCATTCTTCGCGGCGAATTAGGTCCGGGAGAGGTGCTATCGGCCCGGCGGCTGGCGGAAGAGTTCGAGATGAGCCTCCTGCCGGTTGCCCAGGCTTTGCGTCAGCTGGAAAGCGACAAGCTCGTTGAGAGCCGCCCTCGGGCTGGAACGCGGGTACGCATACCCCGTCCGGAAGAAGTGCAGGGACAATGCGTTGTGCGCGAAGCGCTCGAGGCCCAATCGGCGCGGCTGTGCTGCGTGCGGGCCACCATGAAAGAGCGCCTGGAGCTGGTGCGGATGGCTAAGCAGCTGGACACTTTGTACGACCGCTTCGGACGTAAAGATGATTCTGAGCTGCAGTATGTAGTTCACACCCATCATCTTGAACTGCACATGCGCATCGCCGAATACGCCCGCTGTGCGGAGCTGAAAGAAGCCATCGAGATGAATCAGGTTTTGATTTACAACTGGTTCTTCGACATCGCCGCGAAGCGGAGATCGCTCCCTCCGGGCTTTCACCTCCGGCTCATGCAGGCCGTAACCGGATCGGATCCGCTGGCGGCGGATGAGGCGATGCGACTCCATATTCAGTATGGCGTTGGAGAGACGCTGCAGCAAATTGTTCCCCAGGCAGCGAATGACTGGCGTCTGCGGCGCTCGCAAGCCGGGCGAAGGCTCCGCTGATTCGGCGAACGTTATCGGAAGAGCAGCGGGACAAAGTTCGCCAGGTTTCGCCTCCACACCATCCAGGTATGCGCGCCTGGGGTCTCAATATCAGTGTGCGCAACGCCCTTTCGCTTGAGCCATTCGCGTATCTCGCGGTTGATGCCGATCAACGGGTCATCCGAACCACACGCCACCCACAGCAGGTGCAGCTTCGTATTTGCGGATGCATCCAGCGCGGGAAACTCCTGTTCGAAATTGTTCTTGATGCCCCCCGAACTGAACGAACCGATCCAGGCGAATTCATCCAAATGATTCAAGCCGGCCAACAACGATTGGGCCCCGCCCATGGATAGCCCGGCGATTGCGCGCGCATCGCGGTCTTTCTTCACCTGGTAGTCTCGCTCCACCTGTGGAATCACTTCAGTCAGCAGAGCCTGTGTAAACTTGTCGAAGTTCCTTCCCCGCACCGCGTCGTTCCAATAGGCTCCCGGGGCCAGGATGTCCGGCCCTCCATAGCCTTCCGGCATAACGACAATCATCGGTTTGCCGGTGCCCTCATCGATCAGATGGTCGAGGATGACATTGGCGAATCCAACCTCGGTCCAGCTACTCGATTTTTGCCCGAATCCGTGGAGAAGATACAGCACGGGATACTCAGTCTGGGCATGGGGATCATATCCAGGAGGCGTGTAAACATAGAAATCGCGCTGGTCGCCAACTACCGCCGACTTGTAGAAGTGATGATGCACAACCCCGTGCGGCTGGTCATTTACTTCCCATGGCAACGTTGCCGGACCGGGCACGTGCACCATGTTTTCGGTTTGCAGCAGGTTCGGCAGGATCAACGAGTTAGAGGGATCAATCACCGGCACATCGGCATTGGTAAAAATGTAGCCGTAGTAGTCCGGCGTGAGAGGCGCCGTAGTAATGCTCCAAACCCCAAGATCATCCTTCTGCATCATGACCGGCTTGGCGCCCTCCAGGTGAAGCAACACCTCCTGGGAGTAGGGGTCGAGATAACGGAAGGTAACACTGCCGTCTGGATGCACTTCGGGCGAGACGAGCGGCGACGGAACCGGTGGCAGGCCTGGCTTCGTTGCCTCCTGCACGGTCGCGAACCATCGGCCGGAGGGGTTACGGTTATTCCAATGGCCCGGCCATGACCAGGTCCCGTAGCCGGTGATGTGATTGCCACGCAAAGTTCCCGTATAGATCGCTGTCACGCCATACGAAGAGCTGTTCGGCAGATCTGTCCGGCGTATAAGAATCCCGTCCGCATCGAATTGTTGAATGACGAGTTTTGCCGCGGCTCCGTTGCGGCATTGCGCCGTGCCTTCTGATCCGTGGAATACCCAGGAACATCCGCCCTCGTGACCTGGAGCGCATTGGTTCCCCTCGCACTCGGTCAATGAGGGCGGAATTTCGTTGGCCGCAACGGCAGGCTGGGCCGGGCTTGCGCCGTGCACGGTTGCAGACCAGTGGCCGGAGGGATGCTGGTCATTCCAATGGCCGCTCCATGACCACACGACCGAACCATCGATGTGATTGCCCTGTAAGGTTCCGGTATAGACTGCCGTCAGGCCATAGGAAGAGCTGTTGGGCAGGTCGATGCGGCGTATGTCGATACCGCCCGCATCAAACCGTTGCACCACAAGTTTTGCTTCGGCGCCGTTGTTCCATCGGGCATCAGCCAAAGATCCATGAAATACCCAGGTCCCTTCGCTCCTGCCGGTAGCGCATTGCGTTCCTTCACACTCCGTTTCGGTGAGCGTGGAAGGCAAATTGACCGCAGCTGCAGGCGGTGGAGATGTCTGTGCCATGGCACACGCGGAAACAGGGACGAGAAACGCCATCAATACCGGCAAGAGTTTCATATCTATGCCTTAGAGAGAGTTCGCCACGACCTCACAGATATGCCTGATGCGGCGCAACCGGAAAGGAGCACTACCCTTTCGAACGGCGTTTCCCGCCTGGCATCGCGAGACTATAACCAGTCGTACTGAAATGTCAATAAATGCATGCTGTCTTGTACTGTCCGTTCGAGGCGATTCGACGACAGCGTTCAATGATTCCGGTCACGGAATCGTTTCGTGGCCGCGTAAGTTATTCTCAGGCCTCTCATAGCTTTGGATGACCGCATCTTGGAGGGTGGGATCGGCAGCGCAAGCAGCCGCGATGGGCGTTCGCAAGCAATTGTGAGCGAGCCGCGCCTCACCGCTGCAAATAGTTCATTCTGCGATGCTTATTGGTGGGCGCTGCAGGATTCGAACCTGCGACTTCCACCGTGTGAAGGTGGCACTCTACCGCTGAGTTAAGCGCCCCTCGGGGCAACCCGTAGTTTACACGAACCTTCCACGTCGGCCCAAGACGCAGCGCCATCGCCTCCAGCTCTCTTAAAATGTTCAGCAAGTCCGGTTGTGCTATGGTTTCAGCCAACACCTCCTCCCGGGCTCCAGGCCGTTAACACAACAATGTCCGATCGAAGATGGTTTCCGTTCCCGCAGAAACACGATCCCGGGATTCCTGCCATGGCGGTTCCGTCAAAGCGCTTTGACTGCATCCTGGAGGTTTCTACCGCGGTGATTTAGTTCGGAATTTTCGTTACGCGATCCACTTGCGCTTCACCATCATGATCGAAAGCCGGCACACCCGGCGCTGAACAGGGGCTCAATTCACATGGAGAAATATTGAGGATGTCGCGTTTATCGGTGCTTAACGTCCTGCTACCACTGGTTCTCACCGCAGCAGCCCTGGCTCAGAGCCCCTGCCCAACCCAGGAAATCCTCGGTTCCGCCGCCAAGCGATCGTCTGACCTGGTTTGCATTGTGCCGCAGGTCTACGGCCCCGGCGGCCTGGTGGGTGTCGACAATGGAGGGCCCCTCACGGCTACGAAGTTCCACGAGGTTCACTTCCAGGCTTCCAGCATCAACAGCTTTGGCCCCATCAATGCAGAGATCGGCGTGCAACTCAGCCAGGTGCCGCTGGCGTCGCCCGTTTCCGGATTCATCTTTGCCAATGGAGTCATGCAGGAAGCCACCAGCTTTGGACCCGTTCTCGCCGATCGCGCGGAAACTCTCGGCAAGCGAAGGCTTTTCGTTGGCGCGAGTTACGAATATTTCGACTTCGATAAAGCGGATAGTGTCAATCTCAGATCGTTTGGCGCTGTTTTCCAGCATGAGCTGGAACCAACCATCTGCCAAAGCATTCCGTCTACTCCTTGCGACGGCGGCGAGCCCGTTTATACCCGGGACATCGTTGCCACGCAAAACCGGATCGATATCAAGGTTCACCAGGTCACGATGGTCGGCACCTATGGCCTCTCGGACAAGCTGGATCTATCGATTGCCCTTCCGGTGGTCGACGTTCGGGTGGGAATGACCTCGAACGCCACCATCTTCAACTTCGAGCCACCACCCGTGAACCACACCTTCGCGCCTATCACGGACAACCCGCGCGAGACCTACATCAGCCCATTCAACGCCATTCTCACCAACAGTGATTCAGCATTGGGCATCGGTGATTTGCGCCTTCGCGGAAAATATGTGGCCTGGCGGGATGCAAAAGAAAAGTCGGCCGTGGCGGTTGGGTTAGACCTTCGCCTGCCTACCGGCGACGCTTACAAGTTTCAGGGCTCCGGCACATGGGGTTTGCGCCCTTTCGTTATCTACTCGTATTCAGCGAGACTTTCTCCGCACGCCAGCGCTGGGTTTGAAGGAAATGGCAATTCTATTCTGGCCGGCACGGTCACTTCGCAACCAGTCACCAAGGCCCAGCTGCCAAATGTATTTACCTACTCCGCAGGTGCGGACGCTACTGTACGCCGGTGGGTGGGTCTCTCCGCCGATTACATCGGCACGTCCCTGCTGAACGCCTCACGTATAGAAAACTCCACCTTCACGGATTACCACGGCATGCCCCACGCGAACGTCAGCACGTTTACCTCCACCGTCAACCAGGCAAATATATCGTTGGGGGCCAAGGTGAGGCCGGTTGCCAGGCTGCTGATAACCGGAAATGTCCTCTTTCGCTTGAACGATGCGGGACTGCATTTCAAGCCTTCGCCACTCATCGGCGTGTCGTATACGTTCTGATCCCTACACGTGTTTGAGAAGGCTCCGGAGAAGCCGTCGACGAAGGGCACGGCTTCACGGGCTGGAGAAAATGTAGCTGCGGCACTCCTAGCGGATGGACGTAATGTGCCACGAACCACCCTCTTTCCTCAGGGTCATCGTCACTTGTGCTTTTGCCGCAGCATTGGTGATGATTTGTTGCTGAAAGCTGACCACAGCCACATTGCCTGCTACTTCGGGTCCCTTGGTGATGGCATAAGTCAACGTCACTTTGCCCGCATCGCGGAACGCCGTACGTAACCCACTTACCTGCTTCGGACTCATCTCTGGCCAAAGCTCCTGAAGCTGAGCCAGGTTCTTGGTGTCATAGGCGGATTTATAGCTATCCAGAACGCCGCGAATGGCATTCAGATCGTCAGCAGTGTCGGGCATCTTCGGAGTGACCGGTGGAGTGGGAGGCGGAGGCGCGGGCGCCTGTACGACCTGCGGCGCCGAAGCCACCGCCGGCGCCGGCGTAAGCCGGGCAAGCTGCGCGGTCGCTTCCTCCTTGTGCCTGCCTGCGGGATAGCTGACCAGATAGCCCTTGAGACTGGCCGTATCGCCTTTATGGCTCGCTTCAGACCAGGTGAGATCGTCGAGAAGACTCACGGCCCGGTCGTGATACTGGCCTCTCGGATTCTGCTCAAGAAATCGTTTGACCTGCTGAGGATCCGTTGTGTTCTGGATCGGCTCCCATTCCAGGCGCGCGATCTCCGCCAATGCAGCCGGAAGATGAGGCCCCGCCGGGGAAGCATACCTGGCCGCATAGTCCTGCAGGCCCTTCAAGCTCCCACTGCCGCTGGCCCGCGACCAATAAAGATTTTCGAGTTTCGACTCGGCCTGCGCCCGGACGGAGGAATTTGGATAACGGCGGAGGAAGTCTTCCACTGCTGGCGGATCAGCTGTGTTGTTCAGGCGCGTCCAGGCGAGCTGCTCTTCCGACGTGGCCGGCGCAGGCTGCTTGAAGTCGGCGCGGTTGAGCACCACGGTTGCATTCGCTTTGAAGGAACGGGGATCCGCGACCAGCTCTTGCGTTCCGGCCATGAGCCGAAGATGATGGGAGCCCGGCGTCAGTTCCCAGGTGCCTGGCGGCCCGCTCACCGGAAGCCGAACATCGTCGACAAACAGTTGATCGCCGGAATGTACTCCCTTCACCACCAGCCGCGCCATCACCGGCTTTTGGCTCGGAAGGGCGGGAGGAGCTGCCGGCACAGGCTGTTCCGGCGTGAGCTCAATCGAAATGGCCTGATCGTTGCGCAGGGTTACGGATTGGCTCCGGGAAACATATCCCTTGAGCTCGGCTGTGACGGTGTAGGTTGCTCCCGGCGCAAGTTTAAAGCTGCAGTTTGGGGTAGTACACTTGCGGCCATCCACCTCTATCCCGGCGCCGGCAGGTGAGCTGGCAACCGTCAGAACAGAGAGGTGCGGCCGCGTCATATACCGGATCAGGAAGCCGAGCACTCCAAGCAGCAATAACGCACCCGCTACGGACACGAATAGCAGTCTGCGTGGCGCTCTTGCCGGACGTTGCGCAATCTGGAGTTGCCGTTGCCGGTTTTTTGCTGCTCCGCACTTTGCCGATCAATTGCTTTCCGTGCTGTCGCCAGCAACTTCTCCAGTTGCTTATCACCGGGCCACTGCTGGCCGGCAACCTCAAGCAGGGCGGCGGCTTCTTCGTAACGACGACTTTTGAGAAGAGCGGTTCCGTTTTCGATGGCAGCCTGCATCGCTGCCTTTTCCGCGTTTGCCCGGCGTTTCGCCTCCTGCTCCGCCTCGATTTGTCCTCTGCACTGCACGAGCAGGGACTGTAGTTGTTCGCTTTCGGGATATTTTGCAGCGGCTTCTTCAAGCGCGCTCAACGCCTTTGCCGCCTGTCCCGATCCCAGCAGCCTGGTATATGCCTTCACCTCGAGATCAATGGCAGAAGCACGAGCCGCCGCCTCATGGCGTGCCCGCTCGGCACGCGCCAGGCTTTCTTGTGCCCGGAGCAACGTCCCGCGGAGCTCCACACTTTCAGGGAAGGTCTTGACCAGCTCCTGCAACTTCTTTACCAGGGACGCAGTATCTGTTGCTCCCATCTGCGCCATCGAGGCCTCGACATCGTGCCCCGGGGATAGCCGCTGCAGCTCGGCCTGCAGCAGCTTTGCGCGTCCCGACCGAACGCCATCTGCTATCTGCTCACAGAGAGCCATGATCGCGGGATCGGCGCCCTGCTTGGCTCCCACCTCCTCCGCACGGTGCCTGATAGAGTCCAGCTCCGCCGGTGAGTGGGCCTGGCTGAGGGACGCATGCAGCGAGCTGAGTTCCTGGCAAACCAGGTCGTGTTCGATCCGGCGGCCATGAATCTGCGCCGATGCGCGAACAATGATTTCCTGAACGTCGTCGAGATCGGGGTAAGCGGCTGCTCGCCGCTGGGCTTCAGCAAGCAGTTGCTCCGCATTCTCAATGCTCGGAGCGGCAGGCGCACGGTTTGCCACCTGGTTGACCTCTGCCAGCAAACGAGCGATCACCTGACGGCGCGCCTCGGCGGCCGCGTTCACCCGCTCGAGAGCAGCGTCCACTTCCGGTTCGCCCGCGGCGCCAGAAGCCACCGAGTGCGCCTTGTTGGCCAACTGAGAAAGTCCGGCATTCGACCGAACCCGGGAGGCGGCGCCCTCCAGTTCCTCAAGTTCCCCGATCAAGGCTTGCCGTTGCGCCAGGCGGCGATTGATCTCATTCTCAATCTGCTGGATCAGGTCCCCGGCTTGCGGCTCGATCGAAAGGGCTGCCGATATTTGCTTAGCATGGCGCAACAGATCGGTCGACTCACTGAGCGGCACCTGCTTGACCGATTCGCTGATCCTGGTGAGCTCAGCAATAACTCGTTCGTGTTCCTCCGCGGCCTGCCGGTCAATCGCTTTCCGCGCCGTAGCCAGCAGCTTCTCAAGTTGTTTTTCATCCGGCCACTGCTGGCCGGCAACTTCAAGCAGGGCCGCAGCCTCTTCGTAACGACGATTCTTGAGCAGTACGGTTCCCTTATCGATGGCAGCCTGCATGGCCGCCTTTTCAGCACTTGCCTGGCGTTTCGCTTCCTGCTCTGCCTCGATTTGCTCTCTGCACAGCCGGAGGAGAGTCTGTAGCTGTTCGCTTTCAGGATATTTTTCCGCCGCTTCTTCAAGCGAGCTCAACGTCTTTGCCGCCTGCCCTGATTCCAGCAGCCTGGTATATGCCTTAACCTCGAGATCAATAGCAGAAGCACGGGCCGCCGCCTCATAGCGCGCTCGTTCCGCGCGCTCCAGGCTTTCTTGTGCCTGAAGCAGCATTCCGCGGAGCTCCACACTTTCAGGAAAGTTCTTGACCAGCTCCTGTAACTTCTTTACCAGGGACGCAGTATCCGTTGCTCCCATCTGCGCCATCGAGGCCTCGACGTCGTGGCCCGGGGACAGCCGCTGCAGCTCGGCCTGCAGCAGCTTTGCACGCGCCGACCGAACGTCAGCTTCTATCTGCTCACAAAGAGCCATGATCGCCGGATCGCCGCCTTGCCTGGCTCCTACCTCTGCCGCGCGATGCCTGATAGGATCCAGCTCCGCCGGCGAAAGAGCCTGACTGATGGAAGCATTCAGCGAGCCGAGTTCCTGGCAAATCAGGTCGTGTTCGATCCGGCGGCCATGAACCTGCGCGGATACGCGGACAATGATTTCCTGAAGGTCGTCGAGTTCGGGGTAGGCGGCCGCTCGCCGCTGCGCTTCAGTAAGTAAGTGCTCCGCCTTCTCAATACCCGGAGCGGCGGGTGCAAGATCTGCAACCTGGTTCACCTCCGCCAGCAATCGATTGATTGTCTGACTTCGAGCCTCCGCTGCCGCCTTCACCCGCTCGAGAGCAGCGCTCACTTCCGGTTCGCCCCCAGCTGCGGAAGCCACAGAGTGGGCGTTATTGATCAACTGAGAGAGCCCGGCGTTCGATCGAGCCCGCTTCGCGGCGCCTTCCAGTTGCTCCAGTTCTGCGATCAGGGCTTGCCGTTGCGCCAGGCGGCGATTCACTTCGGACTCAATCTGTTGAATCAAGGCCCCGACTTGCGGCTCCATGGAAAAGTCTGCCGATATGTGCCCGGCACGGCGCAACAGATCGGTCGACTCACTGAGCGGTACTTGCTTGACCGATTCGGTAATCCTGGTGAGCTCAGCAATGACTCGTTCGTGTTCCTCACCGCGTGCATCCAGGGCCCTGGCCACTTCTTCGCAGGCATCCTGAACCTTTCTTTCCCGGGGAAACTCGGCCTTGACCTCTTGCAGACGGGTTTTCGCTCGCGCTCTCGATTCGGGGTCAAATGAGTCCCCGACGCTCTTCCTCAGCTCTTGCAGCTCGACGAAAACCTGCTCCTTTGCCAGCTGCCGGGCTCGCACTTCCTCAAGCGTAGAATCGAACGACCTGCGGGCCGCCACATCGATCTCGACACCCATCAACATGCGCCTCAGTTGAGAGGCCAGATTTTCCACATGATCGAGATCGTCCCGCTCAGCCAGCGCAGTTCGCAGCGTCGCAGCCTGGTGTTGCGCCGCCTGAACCTGAAGCAGGGCCCGCTCAGACGCCTCTTTGGCTGCCTGTGATTCCTGATCCTGGAATTGCCGGTCCGACTCGGTCCGCGCCAATGCCAACAGGGCTTCCAGATTGGGCTCTGCGGGATGCTTATGCAAAGCGGCTTCGAGCAATTTGATTGCGGCAGCGAAGTCGTTGCGATCCAACAATTCTTTTGCCGCCAGGCTCTGGTCCTGAACAAACCTTCGCCGATCCGCAATATCTCTCTGCTTCTCGGCGATCGATTTCAATCGCTGCAGAGTTGGTTCGTTGGGAAAACTGCCCAGCCCCACTTCACAGATGGTGTAGGCGGAAGAAAAATCTTCCGCGCGCAACGCACCATGAATCTGGTCTGTTAAATCCAACAGATCCTTACGGCGCTGCTCCTGATCCTGACCCCGGTTGGCCCATTGCAGCAGCTCCCGCACATTTGAGTCGGCAGGATCTAACTGCTCCGCCTTGCGCAAAGACTCAATCGCGTCGCCAAAAAGGCGCTGCGCAATCCCATGCCGCGCACTGTCGACCAACCCCTGCACCTGCAGCCTGCGCGACCGCTCAGACAGCTCTTTGTCGATAATTTGCGCCAGCGCCTGTGCTTCGACACCATTCGCATCCAGGCGAAGGGCCGCATCCACTGCCTCCCTGGCTTCATCGAAATCTCCGGCATACAGAGCCGATTCCGCCCGGCGAAGCGAATCGCGAACCGACTTACCCACAGAGATTGCGTTTTGTATTTCCTGGCGGAGTGAAACCGAAACCGCGTCAGCGGGATCGAGTTGCAGCGCCTGCTCCGCGCAGGCAAGCGCTTCTTCATATTGCTGGCCGGCAAGCGCCACCTGGGCCTGCGAACGCATTTGGACAATTTGCGCCGAGCGCTGTTGCTCCTGTATTGCCTTGCGCACTTCCGCCAGCATGCGGTTCGCCTGGTCGTGATGGCGGTCCAGGCGGAGGATTTCCTGCAGGTGCAGCTTGACCCGTTCCAGGTCGCCGCGGTGCATGGCTGCTTCGGCCCGCTGCATGAAATCGGTGGCCATGCCCTGCTTGATTTTCTTTTGTATCTGCAGCAGGTCAAAGCCAAGTTCCTCGGCCGTTTGGTACCGGTCGTGCGTCTTTTTCGCGAGCGCCTTGCTCACGCACGCCTGCAACTCGGGCGGAACATCGTTCAGGTAGCTGGATAGCGGGGCGGGCTCTTCGCGGAGTATTTTGACAAAAACCGCTGCCGCCTCACTCCCCTTGAAGGGCAAGTTATACGTCAGCAGCTCGTAGAGCATGACGCCGCCGGAAAAAATATCGGTACGGGCATCGATAGGAGCCGAATTGATCTGCTCTGGCGACAGGTAGGAAAGGCTGCCCAGAAGCTGGCCTGTCTGCAGGGTGGAAGTCTCGATGCCGACCACCCTGGCAATGCCAAAATCGACGATTTTCGCCGTGCCATCCTTTAGAAGGATGACGTTCGCCGGCTTTATATCGCGATGGATAACCTGCGGCTTGCGATCGTGGGCGTGTTGCAGCCCATCGCACACCTGGACAAACAGTTCCAGTTTGTCGACGATCGGCATGGGACGCCGCTCGGCAATCACACGCGAAACAGGCTCGCCATCCAGGCATTCCATTACCAGGTACGGATTCCCGTCCTGTTCCCCGCTCTCATAAACGGTGACGATGTTTCTGTGTTGCAGGCTTGCGGTGGCTCGCAGCTCGCGGTTAAAAAATTGCTCCAGTTGATGAACCTTGCCCGCGCCGGCATCTGCCCGCTTGAGCATCTTGATGGCGACGGTTCGATTCAACGCAGCATCATGGGCGCGATAGACGATGCCCATCCCACCGGACCCGATGACGTCTATCACGGCGTACTTACCGATCTTCTCTATCAGAGGATCAGAACTTTTCAAACCGCTCGTTGGCTACCTCCACTTAACCCAGGCAAAAAATCAGGGCGGCGTTTGAATCTGCAGAGCGAAATTCATCAGGTCCGGCGCGGCTTTGGTCGCATACGCAAACGGTGATTGGCCGGAATTTTACAAGCTACCATGGTAATGCAAGCGGCGGAACCTGCTCCAAACTGATTTCTAACCGGTCATATTCGTGAACATGATGCGCAAAACCGGCATATCGCGACCGGGCCCGACACCGCGAGCCGCCCATTCGCCGCAGACGCCGCATAGGGGCCTTGCGCCGAGTTAAACACGCGGGAGCGCGACGAAACTCGGCGACAAAGGGCACACCCATCAAAAAGGACTTCTCTTAGGGACTTGAGATCCTGGCCCAGATCCCCTCGAGGCCCCTGGGGGGTCGCCCGCTAAATGTCAGCCCGGCCCGGAAGGGCTGGGGCTTGAAAGTCCGGGTGAGCACCGTATTCCAAACTCAAGGTCCCCCTCTAAAACTTAAACCCCTAAGTGATAGTGCGTCTGCGGCGGCCCCCGTTACAGGCCCCATCGATCAAAACAACTGGTTGAAAGCAAACCGGTTAGTAGGCCCGGGCAAGTGCCACGCCTGAGCCCTGGGATTTTAACCGGTTCCAAGCCCTGGGGAGTCCCTGCATCCCACCAAACTGGGCGAGACCACCCCTGCGGCAACATTTACAATCCATTCATCTTATGGCGTTTCTTCCCCCAGAGCGGCAAGATCCCCCCACCCCTGAAGAATCTGCGGAAAACTCTCCCGGCGCCGCGCAACCAAGTCAGGAGGATGGGGTTACAAAAGGTATGGGTACCGTAGCCATTCCGCAGAACGGGTTCCAGGGCGCCCAGCAGGGTGCAGCACTCCACCAACCTGGGGTCGACTGGGCACAGCTTTCGGACGCGGAGATCATGTTACGCGTGCGCGAGGGTGACGATTCGGGCTTTAGCATCCTGATCGAGAAGTACCGCAAACAGATTGTGCATTTCATGTTTCGCATGTCTCGAAACCAGGCGGTAGCAGAGGAGTTGGCGCAAGAGGTGTTTCTGCGCGTATATCGCTCGCGGCAGACCTACCGCGCCGAGGCAAAGTTCAGTACGTGGCTTTACCGCATCGCAACCAACCTGGGAGTAAACCACGCGCGCGATACCAAGTACGAGCGGACAGCGCAAAATGTTTACCTGGACCAGCCAGACCCGGAGACGGGGACCAGTCCCGATGTAGCGGATAGTACCCTCAGCGTGGAACAGGAGCTGGTGCGCGAAGAGAGAATGAACGCGATTCGTAAGCATGTGATGGCGTTACCGGAACGGCAGCGGAGCGCGGTGCTGATGCACAAGTACCAGGAAATGGATTACAAGGAGATTGGTGAGGTTCTCAAGCTGAGCGAATCGGCAACCAAGTCCTTGCTTTTTCGCGCTTACCAGACTTTGCGCGAAAACCTGAAAGATTTTGCTTAAGCAGAAATAGAGGAAGACGATGACTTGCCCTGAGATTAAAAACAACCTGGCCGAAGCGGTCTATGAGTCCCGGCCACTGCCTGCCGAGGCCCGGAAGCACGTTGCAGAGTGTGCCGCATGTGCGGCCGAACTGAGTGAGATGGAAGCCACCTTCAAGCTGCTGGACCAATGGCAGGCACCGGAGCCCAGCGCCTTCTTTGACGCTAAGCTGTATGCCCGGCTGCGTGTGGAGCAGGCCACCGCCCCGGCCAGCTTTTTTGAGCGTGCCAAGGCCTGGCTGCTCTACAGCAGCAACCTGCATATGCGCCAGCTGGCAGCGGGCGCCCTGGCGACGGTGTTGGCGGTTGGCGGCGGAACGTTTGCCCTGCTCGACCACCAGGCGGTGCCGGCACCGCAAACCTCGGCCACGGTGCGCGACCTGCAGTCTTACGATGGGAACGCCCAGCTCTTTCAGCAATTGAACGCCCTGGACGGGGACGAGGATAGCGCCATCGGCACATCGAACTGATGGTTATTGACGCAACGGCAGAGGAAACCAACTGACCTGCTGATGGGCACAAAAACCGGGAAACGAGGCGCCCGAATACGACGGTCGATGTAACCGCCTCGGAGGGCACCAACATGGCAAGGCACAACGAGCACGAGACGATACCCCACCGCGGGAAGCTCGCTCGGGGTGTCTTTGCGGTGCTTCTGCTGATCCTCCCGTTGGCAGCTTCCACATGTTTTGCCCGGCCTGTGCCACAGGGCCCGCGCCCACGATATGACGGCAACCAGCACCTGGGCACCTGGCTCCAACGGCATGGAAACCTGCCCCCCGAGCAGCAGGAGAGAGCTTTGCAGAGCGAGCCCGGCTTCAACCGCCTGCCGCCGGAGACCCAGCAAAAGCTGCTGAATCGGCTGCGGCAAATCAACCGTATGCCTCCCAACCAGCGCCAGCGTACGATCGACCACATTGAGGCACTGGAGCGCCTGAGCCCGCAAATGCGCCAACAGGTGCGCGCGTCGTTCCAGGATTTCCATGCCCTCCCCGAAGACCGGCAACGGATGGTGAGGAAGGCCTTTCGCGATCTGCGCGAGTACCCGCCCGAGCAGCGCCAAGCGCTGATGCGCTCCGGCCAGTTTTCGGCCCAGTTCACCCCCTATGAGCGCAGCATCCTCGGCAACCTTCTTGCCGTGGAACCGTACCACCCAGGACCCAGATCAGGGCTGGACAACGGCCTGCAATACGGCCACTAGAGCGCGGAAGGCCGCCCCGTCGGGTGGCCCATTCAAGCCCTTTTTGGCTTGAATGGGCTACGCATCTAACTCAGAGATTTGTCCCCGCGAAAAGTTGACGGGTGTCAGCTGAACAGTACAGAACGCCCCTCTTCGTTCGGCAGCAAGTACACTACGGCCGGTTACATCATGGTAAGACCCGCCGTGAAGACACTTAGTAGTCGTGGCTTGCATTGTTTATGGTTCAAAACGTCAACGATGGTCGTCCGGTACCTGAAAACGCGGAATCGCGAAAGGCTCGCTCGTCCCTTTGACCGGACGCGGCTCCTTGCCGCAGGCCATGGCGAAACCACGTCGCCGGATCCTCTGTGGGGGCGCAATGTCGAGGCCGCCACTCGCAGATTTCACAATAGCCTTCGTCGAACGCAATGGGCTCGTTTGGGTAGCCGCCGGGCTGCAGCAACGTTCCGACATGACATCCCAGATCGCGCCCGAGTTCGGCCAGCAGTGCGTCGAAACGAGCGGGAGATACGTCGGGGCCCCGGGGATCATACTCCGCTTTGCGAGAGTACATCAGAGCCATTGGCTTCTGATGGAAAGCTCGCAGGGCCGCCGCGATCGCCCGACGTGCGCGAATCATAAAAAACACTCTCCGTTGGAGCCGTCGCGCAGCTAAGTCCGGTTCGAAGGACGATATCTGGAAGGACGAGGGTCTTAGGCCGTCCGAGGACGCCAACCTTCGGCGGCAGCCGCGTGAGACGAAATTCAACAACCGATTAAGTTTCATTTCCCGCACTGTCCGGCAGGCCGTTGTGGCGCGTCCAAGCGCGGCGGTGGCTTACCGATGGCGCGCAGACGTTCGTCGTCAAAACCGACGTATGCCCGCGATCGCAGTGCCTTCGTCGGTCGAGCCCTCGTCGAGGAGGATCAAATCGAAATCGCTAAACATTGCCTGGGGACGTTTTGCATCGCCGGATCAAGGGAACCGTTCCGCGTTCAGGAGAATCGTGGTGCTTGAAACCCTGGACGTTGTGTCCGCGGTATGGAATTGATTCCGCGCCGCGCGCATTTCGTATACCAGGTGAAGGTTTTGCGGTAAGCAACTTTTCTGAAAGGTAATCAGGGCGATTGGAAACCCTTTTCGCTCATGAGCAAAGCGGCACCAGGAAGCTGTCGAACTCGATGCGTTTGAAGCTATGATATCTAAGCATCCGAAGCGCAACGCGAGGACAGACGATAAAATGAACCCGACTAAGCGTTTGATGAAGGCGTCATTTAACCTCATGGGCGTGAATATCAGTAAAATGCTTCGCCGCCCGAGATCTCCGCCACGTTTCGAACGACTCTATCACAAGTACAAAAACAACACGATGCTGGGCCCGGCAGAATACATGAGAAACCTCGCGTTGGCTGCGACGGTGACGGCGCCCGGCTGCGTGATGAATGTGCGTTTGGTATGGTGGTAGCAGCGCAGGGATGGCGGAGGTCCTGGGACCTGATCGGGAATATTTTTTGTTTGATAGTTTTCAGGGTCACCTCGATCCCCAACCAATCGACGGCCCCGCTGCATTGGCCTGGCAGGCTGACAAGAATGGACCCTGGTACTTCAACAACGCTGTTGTGGGCACCGAAGATGCGGAGGCAGCCATGAAGAATTCGGGTGCCAAGAGTTATAAGCTCGTTAAGGGATGGTTCGAAGACACACTTGCGACCTTTGTGCCCCCATCTCGAATCGCGGTACTGCGCATTGACTGTGACTGGTACGCATCGACCATGACCCGTCTGCGCGCCCTGTTCCCTCATCTTGCCGAGGATGGAATTCTAATCGCCGACGGTTATCCTGACTGGGATGGCTATGCGCGAGCGATCCATGAATACCTTGCTGCCTATGAGGGCATGGCCCGAATTAAGCAGTTCGACGGCAGACTTTACTATGTCGTCAAAGGTACCCGCAATTGGGACGATGCGGCTAGCACTTGAGCGCGTCGAACGGATTGGTTTTCACATAAGAACTCCTATGCATTCATGAAGCGACCACCCTGGAGCAGCCGTGAAATAGCAGTTCAGGTCGACATTACAGCTTGACAGCCCGCAGAGTCACGATGGCCGGGCCCATGGTCGAGGAACAGGGGCGGAGGAGATCGAGCAGTCAAGACTAGACATATATGAGTCAGCGTATCCAGTCCATTCGGAGTTGGCGTTTCTCTAAACAGTCGAGGGGCCGGCGACCGAACAATCATCCGGCAGCTTTCTGATCTGGACGCGGTTCTTGTGAAGACAAGAGGTCATCAGCCGAAAGCACGGATTCACAGTACACCACCCCGTCCCACTAGGAATTCTACCTAGAGCAATCTGGTCCGAAAGATTCCGCTTGCGAACGTGAGTGCTAAGCGGACCGTGTGTTCTTGCCCACGAGTCGAAGACGCAGTTGTGATGGCCCGGCTGCAGGCGGAAGCCGCACTCACCACTACAGCTCTGAGAACGTGCACCAAGGCACGTTATACTGCAACCTCAAACCAATGGAAATCCTTGTTGAGCCTAGCGAGTACCGCTTTTTAAATGCGGGAGACAGTGCCATGACGCAGGTTACTATCTCGCGTCTGTGCGCCATGTGGCCAGAGGCTCGCATTAGGGTATTGACGAATCATCCTGAACTTCTGCCACCATATTCGGCCAGGGTAATGCCACTTTCTCACACTGGTCGCGTTCTCTGGTCAAATGAAAGCTGGATTCCGGCGAGATTCGCTGGTTCACGAGTTGGGGTCTTACAGTCATGGAGTCGCGCGCTTTCCATCCAGCAACATGGAATATTTAGATCGTTACGCCGTTTGAGCTACCGACACCGCGATCCAAGTCAAGGAGACAAGATCGAGGCTTTTCTGTCTGTCATGTCTAATGTTGATCTCTTTGTGGTGGCGGGAATGGGTGGTCTTACAAGTGCCTTCCATGATTACAGCGTTATGATTCTTAATACGCTAGCATTAGCGCAGGCCCATAAAGTGCCTACTGTGCTTTTCGGTCAGGGAATTGGCCCGTTCGACCCAGGCCTACGGAAACAGGCCAGGCGAGTACTACGCAAAGTTGATTATATTACTCTACGTGAAGGTCGGTACGGACCATCGCTCCTTTGTGAATGGGGCGTTCCGAAGGATCGATGGTCCGTAACCGGAGACGACGCGATAGAGTTGCTTTTCGAAACCATCGTGAATCGACGGGCAGAGCGATAGGTGTAAATCTTCGTCTGGCAGCGTACTCGGCGGTGACAGAATCGATCGCTTCGAACCTGCGTGAGCCCTTGCAGGTAGTTGCGCGGAGCTTGGGTGCAACCCTCCGAGCCGTCCCCATCTCACGATTGCCTGACGAGGCGGACGCATTGCAGGCAGAAATTCTTTTCGAGGGCTACGATTTGGTTGAATATCCGGACAGTCCCATCGACACTCCTCTTGGCGTCATTGAGGAGCTCAAGCATTGCCGGCTCGTCCTAACGGGAAGTTACCACGCGGGAGTCTTTGCTTTGGCCCAAGGCATACCGGTGATCGGACTGGCCGCCAGTGAGTATTACCAATGGAAATTCGACGGTCTCGCACACCAGTTTGGGGAGGGGTGCCGTGTCTTTCGACTGGGAACGTCGAGTACGGCAAGATTCCTCCAAGAGATGATTGGCGAGTTATGGAACAAAGCGCCGGATCTTCGGGCTGCTTTGCTGAGCGCAGCCCAACTTCAGCGAGACGCCAGCAGAGACGCATATCATCACGTCTTCGCGATGCTGGCAAAGAGACCAGCCGGTGATCGATGAGGATCGAGTTGGCTGCCCGGTCGTTATTGTGTCGCTGGTTTGGTTCGTCCGATAGACCGCGCTGGACGAACACAAAAGAGCTATTGCCGGAGTGGGACGAACAGCACTCAGATACTTGCTGGACACATCCCTATATATATGCGAGTGATTGAGTTCGGAGCTTTGCGAAGGCAACTCGAGCTCCACCTACCTGCCGGCTGTACTTATATTGCGTCGGACTTGGTAGACCGCGGTAAAGACACCCTCGTCTGCGATTTGAACATCGAGCCGCGTCCCGAGCTGAGCCAGCTGGGGGTTGATACCGCGGTGTTCGGAGGCGTCCTCGAGTACATTCAGAATTTGGAATCGCTCGTCATGTGGGTAGCTCGAGACGTTGATCGGTGTCTGGTCTCTTATGAGTGTGCTCAAACGAGACGTTCAAACTGGGGACGCCTCTACGAATCTTTCACAAGAGCTCAAGCGGGGTGGGTTAATACATTCCACGAAAACGAGTTTGTGCTGTTGTTTGAAAGAGAAGGATTTTTACTTGCTCGTCGCGAGCTTTGGAGGACAAAGGATGGCTGCGAGCCGATATTCCTATTCGAGCGCAAACGCAGCGGATTAGCCGCCGATTCTCAGCGGGCCTAACCGCGTCCCAGGATCGCACGGATTCGAGCGAGAATGCCGCGCGGCAGCTGTAACGAGGCTTCACAACTCCGCTCGCCATCAGGAGAAAGGCTTTTTTTGTACGACCTCCAGCGGGTACCCGTGTCTTCCGATGGATACTCCGTGTTTTCCATGGGTCTGAAGCATTCTGTGCGAGAGTGAACCAGCTGCCGAAGGGCAGTCGGGTGCCGATGTGATTAACAAGTAGGGGGTCCATGGCATCGCCAACGAACATGGCCAAGATTGAGGCTGATGGTGCGCACACGATCTAGTCGGACGATAGGGGCATCGCGGTCGCCTGCGGGTAGCTGACGAGTCACCTTGAGAACCTGTTCGCACATATGGACCAGACCATCGAGATAGCCTTTCTACGTGATCGCCAACCTTCTTGTGGGTTTCGAGCCCTCGTGCGCGGACACCGTTTCCCCGCGCCCTTCCTCCCCGCTCCCTAACGTTCAGCCCCGCCCGGTTAAATCAATGCTGGATAGAAAGCCCGAAGATGGGGACTTAAGAGGATAATTGATAGCCGACTGATGCAGCCTTTGGGACTCTCAAACCGTGCCAGGTCCCCACCCTGCGCAGCAATCATGGAGCCGAAGTGTGATTACTCCAGGGCAGCCGGCAGAAGCCGCGGTAGCGGGCCGCGAAGGCAGTTACCTGCCACGGCAGTTGATCCTCCGGCTCCGAACCTCGTGGTCAAGCCCATCGCAACGCCAACGCCGGTTCTCACCTTAGGACGCAGCATTCTGGACAAAATTCGTGCCATTGAGCGTTATCAGCCGGTAACGGGCCAGAGCTGGAAAACAGGCTTCGGAAGGGCTAGAACGCTACCTCAAGCGATCACCTGGTAGATGAGGGAGCTTCGGAAGGCGGCGGCTCGGCGCTCAGTGTAAAGCATCGGTTCAGCAGCGCAGTCACCGCCGGCAGACGCGTCTCATCCTCCAGATAGACGGTAAACAAAGTGTCGCCGGCAGCGACGGGATCGCCAATCTTCTTGTGGGTCTCGACGCCGGCGTGGGCAGACACGGCCTCCCCGGGCACCGTCCGGCCCGCTCCGGAGCGCTGCACCGCCCAGCCTAACCGGTCACAATCGACACTCGACAGAAAGCCCGCTGACGGAGATTGGACACGGTGCTGGTGCGCCGGCCGATGCAGCCATTGTGGACTGTCAAACCAGTCCAAATCCCCGCCCTGCGCGGCAATCATGCAGGCAAATTTCTTAAGCGGAAGGCCGCCGGTCAACAGCTCCTCAGCCAGCTCGGCGCCCTCTTCCGGGTTGCGCACTTTCCCGCCCAGGTAGAGCATCCACCCCGCCAGCGCGAGGGACAGGCGGCGCACGTCCTCGGTAAGCGGATGGCGCTGGTTGCGGAGCACCTCCACCGATTCGACGATCTCGACCGCATTACCGGACATGCGCCCCAGCGGTTGACTCATATTGGTGATGAGGGCGGCGGTCCGGGTGCCGGCGTGGTTCCCGGTGGCCACCATCAGTTCCGCCAGGTGGATGGCCTCCGCCTCCTGCTTCAGAAACGCGCCCGAGCCGGTCTTGACGTCGAGCACCAGCGCATCGAGACCGCCGGCGAGCTTTTTGCTCATAATGGAAGCACAGATGAGGAACGGGCTCTCGACGGTCCCCGTGCGGTCGCGCAGTGAGTACAGCGTGCGGTCTGCGGGTACCAGCCATTCCGTCTGGCTCACGATAGACAGGCCGCAAGCCTGCAGTACAGCGAGGATTTCCTCTTCCTCGAGATGCGTTCGGTAGCCGGGGATGCTTTCCAGCTTGTCGAGGGTTCCGCCGGTGTGGCCGAGGGCCCGGCCGGAGATCATGGGCACGGAGAGCCCGGCGGCGGCCACGATGGGCGCCACCAGGAAGGAGGTTTTGTCGCCCACGCCCCCGGTGGAATGCTTATCCACCTTGACCCCGGGGAGTCCGCGGAGGTTGAGGGTCCGGCCGGAGTCACGCATGTGGGCAGTCAGGCTCTGCAGTTCCTCCAGATTGAGGCCCCGCCAGACGACGGCCATGAGCCAGGCGGCAAGTTGGTACTCAGGAATGGAATTGGTTGCGGCCCCAGCGACCAGGTAGGCGATTTCGGCATCTGTCAACGCTTCGCCGTCGCGTTTCTTCCGAATCAGATCGACCACGTGCATGGAGCAGGCTCCCCTGCTGCCATTACAGCATTTTTATGCGGATGCCCCTGGGACTTACCCAGGACGTCAGTCCCGGGTTTCTACATTTGAGGGCGAATAGGTCCAAATCTGCGGAATGCGGGAGTTTTCGGGAGTCACAGCTCAGATGCCCTGTATCAGGGCACGACTTTAAGTCGGGCCGTAAAGAGAATTGGGCTTTAGCCCCTGAGCTACGGGTGAAAGTGTGCGCCTTAAGCGCCTTAAGCGCCCTTTGTGTGGAATTGTGCGCCTTAAGCGCCCTAGCCCTATTCAGCGCCTTAAGCCCGGAGGTCCCTCACACTTGGGGAAGAAATCTCTGGACGAAGGGTACGGTTCAGCCGTGCCGTTGGGATCCCAACAGATGATTTTGGCTTTGGCCCCTGCGCGTTTTCTATGCCGCAGGTAATAATACCCAAGGGGTCTCTTAAGAACATCAGA
>CAVVQX010000024.1:0-181148 GCA_963750415.1 uncultured Acidobacteriaceae bacterium | reverse complement strand
TATGCAGCCGATGGTCGGGTTATCGTCAGGGTGAATCGAGACGTGGCGATAGCGACTAATGCGCTGTCGGAACTCGAAAAGGGACAAAACGCCATTTCCGGCTCCGAAGGCTTCCCATACAATGCTCACCGGAAGCTGTTGGAACTTAGTGAAAAAGCCACCACCAACGATGAAGTTGAGGGGGGCGTGCAGCTTGAAGAGAAATAATTCGCCGGGATCAAGAGCTCTGAACGTGGCACTAGGCGAAGGACGCCAGAAATTGACCTCGTCCACGGTCGCCCGGGAAGACTGAAAGCTGAACCAGTCTTTGTCCGTTACCCCTATGAATATGCGCATTATCTATCGTCAAACATTTTACAGTCAGCTAGGACGGGGTAGGAGGACATACTTTCTCCCTTATGTTCAATTCTTGGCACGAGAATCCTGGGCGGTCGCGCCTTCCGGGGGCCGACAGCAGGTTGTGATTGAGAAGGTTGGCGCCGACATATCTATGAGATGATTCCGCTACTGGGGTTTCCTTCCCGAATGGGCGGATTTAGAGAGGGCCTTTACGATCAGTTGGTCACTCGGCGGGTTCGCGAGTTCCTCGACCTGCAGGCTACGCACGGACTGAAATCGTCGGTTGAAGATCTTGAAGAAAACGACTACGCCGACTACCTCGCTCGTCACCTTATTCGCCACATCAAGACCACGCTTCGAGCTTTACCCGCAGAAGACCGTAAGCAGCGACAGAGCGAGTTGGCAAACGTTCTTTTAGACTTCATCCATTCCCAGGACGATTCGATCGAACTGGACTCTGTTGATCAGGCCGGCCAAGTCCTCCGCGCAATCTATAGAGGCGCTGTCGGACCGGTGCGGCCAACCACGCCACTCAGTGTTACCAGCCTGATGATGAACTCGCTGGACGAGCCACGTCTGGGTTTTGAGCTTGCGCCGGAGATGGCAACTGCGGACCGCGTGTTGATGGTGGTCAGCTTCGTACAGTGGCGCGGGTGGCAGCGTCTCAAGAGTGCCTTTCATATCCTCGCCGATCGTGGCGTTCCAATTCGACTGCTGACAACGACATATATCGGGGCTACGGATTTCCGGGCAATTCAGGAACTCGCACTACTACCCAATGTCGACATCCGCATCTCGCTCGATGGACGGCGACGACGCCTGCATGCCAAGGCTTGGCTTTTTCAGCGAGATAACGGCTTTAGTAGCGTGTACGTGGGCTCCGCTAACTTGTCGGGGCCCGCTCTCGAGGATGGTATCGAGTGGACCGTCAAATTGAGCGAGGTGGAAGCCCCTCACATTGTTGATCGCTTTCGGGGTGCCTTCGACTCCCTCTGGTGCGATGAGGAGTTTGAGCCGTTTCGGCCTGAGGACCTAGAGTTTTGCCGCCGTGTGAAAGAGTCTCTGGAGTATGCACGGCGGGCGCCGGGACAGCGGGACTCTGGACCGCCCGTATTCTTCGATCTGCGGCCGCACCCCTACCAGCAGGCAACTCTCGATCAACTGGATGCAGAGCGGAACATTAGGGGTTATTTCCGGAACCTGGTCGTCGCGCCGACCGGCACGGGTAAGACTTTGGTAGCTGCGTTCGACTACGCCCGCCAACCGTTCTCCCGGACCTCGGCCCCGGTTGCTCTTCTTAGCTCATCGAGAGAAGAGTTACTGAGCCAGGCCTGCGATCGATTCCGTCATGTTCTGCGCGATGAATCATTTGGAGATCTATTAGGCGGCGGAGAAGAGCCGAACAGCTATGATCACCTTTTTGCGACCGTCCAGAGCTTTCGTAGTCGCGGTCTGTTGGCTTCGCAGGGTGCTGAGTATTGGGACTACGTGGTGCTCGACAAAGCACACCATGTGGCGGCGGATAGTTATCGTGAGATCCTCTCTGCCCTGCAGCCGCGCATTCTGTTGGGGCTGACCGCTACCCCGGAGCGCATGGACGGCGCGAGCATACTACCGTGGTTTGACCATCGCATCGCAGACGAGATGCGGCTGTGGCACGCGATTGAACGGCAGTACCTGGTCCCGTTCGACTACTACGGCGTCCACGATGGTACGGATTTGTCTGGACTTTCATGGAGCCGGGCCTCGTACGCTGTCGGCGAGCTTGAGAAACATTACCTCGGCGATACGCGACGGGCGAACCTGATCCTCAGCCAGTTTTACGAGTTCTATGGGGACTGGCGACTGGCGCGGGCACTCGGCTTTTGCGTGAGCATCGCCCATGCACAGTTCATGGCTGAAGCATTCAATAAAGCGGGTATCCCAGCATTAGCCATTACGAGTGAATCGCACGCCAGCGATGAAGCCCCAGGCGGCCAGCCGGTTACGCAACAGGGAAGTGAACATTCTATTCACCGTCGATCTCTTCAATGAGGGGGTGGACATCTCCGAAGTGGACTGTGTTCTCTTTCTCAGACCGACGGAAAGTTCGACTGTCTTTCTGCAACAGTTGGGCCGCGGGCTTCGGCTGGACACGGGCAAGACCACTTGCCTGGTGCTCGATTTTATAGGGAACCAGAGACGAGAATTTCGGTTTGATCAACGGTTTCTCGCCTTGTTCGGGGGAACCCGTCAGCAGGTGATCGGGCAAATCGAGACCGGCATCACTCGGCTTCCAGGGAACTGTTATTTCCGTCTGGATAAAGAGTCGCGGAAAGCCGTGTTAGAGAATTTGAAAGCGCAACTGCAGGTGAGTCTTGCCAGGATGGTCGCGGAACTGAGAGCCCTGGCTGGCCAACTCGGACGGCGTCCTACCCTGATCGAGTATCTTGCCGAAACGCGGTATGACTTGGTAGACGTGTATAAGCCTTCAATCGGCGGATGGTACGCGCTTCTCCACGAGGGACAGTTTCTGACGGAACCACGGCGGAAGGCGACGTTCTGCTAATAAAGCGTTTTCCACTCTTGCTGCACCTGGATTCGATTCGACGGCTGCGGTTTTACCAGGAGCTGCTCAGTGAAGGAGGAGCTGGCGTCGAGACGTTGCCGGAGTTGGACAGGCGGATGATCCGGATGCTTTCGTTTCGGATGCTCCAGGGCGAGGCGCGACAGCCCGGTGCTGGCTGGGAGGTTGGCTGGACGAGACTTCAGCAGAATGGAGTGGCTAGGGCTGAGTTCCAAGAACTCTGCGCGGCACTGCTCGATCGTGTGAAGTTGCATACAGACGAACGAGCTGCCATGGAGGACTGCCCGCTCTTTCTTCACCGGCAATACCAGCGAGAGGGAGGTTTTGGTGGCCTTGGGTCTGCCGCAGCTGGTAGGAACCTTTCCCACGCAGGCGGGCCGGTTCTGGAATGAAGCACTGCGTACCGAGGTCTTGTTTGTGACGTTAGACAAGTCGGGTAAGACTTTTTCCCCTTCAACACGGTACGAGGACTTTGCGCTGAGTCCGACCCGTTTTCATTGGCAATCCCAAAGCACCACAAGCGACAGTTCCCCAACTGGCCAGCGATATTCGCGCCAGGGTCAGAACGGTGCTAGGTTTCTGCTTTTCGTGCGGCCGAAGAAGAATGACTCGTTCGTATTCCTCGGGCCTTTGCAATATGTTTCCCATTCGGGCAGCCGACCGATGAGCGTCTACTGGGATCTGGAGTATCCCATACCCGCCTGGTTCTTCGAAATATGCGCCACGCTCCGGCGGCCTGAAGCCATGAGCCGAAAGTGGGAAAGTTAAATAATTGCCGAGTGCCTTATGGAGGAAACGGGGCAATAGGTATCGTCACCGTATCTCTGCCGACCAATGAGCATCCCTTGGGGACTGGAGCATCATATCTCCTTCCAGCCGGAGCGAAACACTTTAGGGGTGAAGGAACGGTCTCTTTATACTACTTTTTTCGATGCCTATGTTCAAAACGAACTCGCGATTTTGAAGCCCGTTGGCAAGAAAGGAATTCAGGGCGATGATGGTGACTTATTTAGCGATGATCGCTGAGCCTTCGCTATCGCGAACACTTTGGAACTTCCCGAATGAGAGGTGGCTGTGAGCCTGCCGATACCGGTCGGTCGTCAGCGTGATGTGCTGTACCTACCGACGGCTGGTCATTTCGTTGTACTTGGAACTGCTGGAAGCGGGAAAACCACTCTAGCTATTCTGCGCGCCGCGTATCTTGGAAGCAGTGGGACCGTAGGCGGCGGAAGAACGCTGCTGGTGACTTTTAACAGAGCCCTCGTTACATACTTAAAGCATTTACGGGACCCTGGTTTGGTTAACGTTAGGGTCGAAAATTATCACAAGTTTGCCAGGGGGTACCTTGCCAGTCGCAAAAAAATCGGGAGGAATTCGATTTGCTCGTCCGAACTGAAGAGCGCCTTGATTTCTGGGACCCTCAGTCAAATGCTTGAACAGCAAAGCCAGTCCTCCCCGACACTCAAGAACCCCCATTTTATGGAAAGGGAAATTGAATGGCTGGAGCGCCAAGGTATCACATCATTGGATGATTACCGGAACACGGAGAGGATTGGTCGGTCATCTGCCTTGGATCAGCACTCCCGCGCTTTCGTGTACAGCGTATACGAGAGCTACTTAGCGAAGCGCCAGGCGGCCGGCCAAGAGTACGACTGGGACGACATTGCTGGGGCAGTCAGTGAGGAGTTGGAAAAGGACAAGAGCACACGAATTTATAGGCACGTCGTTATCGACGAAGGTCAAGATTTTTCTCCACAGATGATTAGGTCTCTTTCGAGGGCTATACCCGAAGAGGGATCTTTAACGCTCTTTGGAGACATGGCGCAGCAGATATACGGCCGCCGAATTTCATGGAAGTCTGCGGGGCTAAAAATCAATAGGGTTTGGGAATTTAAAGAGAACTACCGCAATACAAAGCAAATTGCCGCCTTGGGTCTGGCGATTTCGCGGATGCCCTACTTTAGAGAGACCCCCGACATGGTGACACCCGTAGAGCCTCGCGCAGATGGCCCACTTCCCGCCCTGGTGCAATGTGCGTCGAGAACTATAGAGCTCGCGCTCATAAAGAGCTTGACTTCTCAGGCAGTCACCACGCAAACCGTCGCCGTCCTATTCCGGCGGCGCGAGATGGAAGAAACTATCACCCGTGTCTTGCCGCCCGGATCAGTGCGGCTTCATCGGGACCTCACCACTTGGCAGTCGGGGCCGAAAATCTATTACGGAACCTATCATGCCGCAAAAAGGGCTCGAATTCGATGCCGTTTTACTTCCATTGTTGTCTGACTCTTACCTTCCCGATCCACAAGATGCCGCTTCGTTCGGTCTCGACGAGGCGACAAGCGGAGATGGCAAGCTCCTTTACGTGGGTGTTACTCGCGCGAAGACGAGGCTCGTCATGACCTATTCGGGAGTTCGAACCCCGCTGCTACCCCCTAACAACGGCCTGTATCAAGAGGAAACCCGTGAGTGAGGTTGATGATATTGAAGTTGAAGCGAGAGGCCGCCGCATAAGGCGCATTTGCCACTTCACACCTTCTCGAAATCTGGCTCAGATTTTGACAGGAAGCACAGGAATCCTTGCGACTAGCAAATTGAGGGCGGACGAGCGTCAGGTATACGCGGCGACTGATCTCGAGCGATTGGACGGTCATATCGGTCACATTTGTTGTTCGATCGAGTATCCGAATGCGTGGTACTTCGAGAAAGCCCGACAGAAAGACGTGATCTTCAAGGACTGGGTGGTGTTGCTAATAGATGCAAGATATCTTTGGGCGCGGGGTACGAAATTTTGCCCTCGGAACGCGGCGGCTGGATACGGGCGAGAGGTAACAGAGGGATTTGCCGGGTTTAAGCGGCTCTTTGCAGAGCAGACGGTTGGAGCTTACGGTCAAACGTATGTAAGGTCGACGTTGACACCGCCAAGTTGTCCTACGGATGAACAAGCGGAGGTGCTCGTCGCGGACGCTATCGGACTGAGCGACATCATCGGTGTGGTTGTCCGAGATCCCGCGCAAGCGAATAACGAATTGATACGATTGAAACTCTTAGGGATTTCTAATGAGGCGGTAAAGCGCCTGAATTTCATGGTCGCGCGCAATTTTGGGATAAACGGGCTCTCAGCGCTATGCTGAAGAGTGGAACGCCGCCAGGTGAAAAGAGAATTTAGCGCGGTAGATGTCAGGTGAGAAAATGGCAAAACTTGGCTTGGACGAGGCTCCTGTGGCGATCTCCGAAAAGATAGAGGCGGCTTTGCTCGGCGCGGCAATTGGAGATGCCCTGGGCTGGCCCCAAGAACTTCGGGGAGGGCGTGTGGGCGGACGGAATGCTGCCGAGCCCGGTATCGTGTTCCGCGAATGGAGCAGGCGCGCAGGCGGTCGATTTCTTGGACACGAAGAAACAATCAAGCCTGGGGAGTACAGCGACGATACTTAACTACTTATCTGTACCGCTAGAAGCCTCTTGCGACGGGAATCGTGGCTGCAGGAGTTCATTCAAAACGAACTCCCCGCTTGGAGCATATATCAACGGGGAGCAGGTGGCGAACCAAGCGCGCCGCAGAGGCTTGGGCGTCGGGCAAGAGTCCGTGGGGGAAATTCGTTTCTGAGGAAGATCGTAGACGATATTTTCTAGCTGGTGGCAATGGCGTTGCAATGAGAATCATGCCTCATGCTGTGATCGCCGGCCAGCTTGAAAGCTTTGACGTACTTAAAACAGCGATCCTTTTGAATGGTATTTCGACTCATGGGCATCCAAGAGCTCTGCTAGGCGCAATTGTGTACGGCTATGTTGCTTGGACAGCTCTCCGCTATTCTCACACTTTGCCGTACGGCATGTTGGTCGAAGTTGCGTTAGAAAAAGAGCGCGACTGGTCGAGCCTCCCTGAAATGGGCTTGCTCCCCGACGATTGGAGAAGTTTTGCGACACGTGGTCTCGGTGGTGAGCTAGAGACGGTTTGGGCACAGACGACCCGAGAGATGATGGATCTGCTCACTAAGGTTCATCGGGGCATCCAGGCAGGCGCTCTCGCAATCGATGAGGACGTTCTGCGCCGGCTCGGCTGTTTTGATCCTGCGGTCAACGGTGCGGGTACGGTTTCTGCCGCAGGGGCGATTTATCTTGCTTCAAAGTACGCGCCCGACCCGCCACATGGCCTAATTGGCGCGGCTTTTGCGAAAGGAGCCGATACTGACACTCTGGCGTCGATGACGGGGGCGCTACTAGGCCTGGTGGGGGGGATGGATTGGCTGAGAGGTACGATAGGTCTGCTAGAGGATTCTGAGCTTCTCCGGCATTTAAGTATGGAGCTGCAGTCGGTTTCATATGATCAGGTTGAGTGCGGCGCGATTTTGGGTCGTGATCGCAGGGCCGACCTGAAACAGTTTCTGCGTAATCTCGAAGCCGATGATTCTGGCAAACGCATCCAGATACCCGATGGCCGCGAAGGGGTAATTCGAAATGTGGTGCCAATAAAGGTCAGGTCGAGTGTGCTCTCTGGAAGTTCTTGGACTATAGAAGCCGATGACGGCCAAACGCTGCATATCAAGAGACTTCATCGTTCGTCGAGCACTGCACAAAAACAGGTTGGGTTCAAAGAGTTTATACCTACGAGGCCACGCTCAACGGTTCAGGCTGTCAAGGTGCGTGTGCAAGACCTGCCTCGCGCGCGCCAGTTTTACGGCGAAGTCCTTGGACTCGAGATCGCACGCCAGGCGAAGAATGCGATCAATTTCGGGGATATCTTGACCCTCGTCCCAGCTAACTACGACACTGGTTTTATAGACAGCAACAGCTCGCGGTCGATTATTTGCATTGAGACTGACGACCTGGACCTTTGTAGGGAACGTGTGTTGCGTGTCGAACCGAGTAGGATTGGCCCAATCGAGAGACGAGCCGGAAGACGCTTTTTCGCGTGCTTTGATTTTGACGACAACGTCGTAGAAATATTTGAACGCTTAAAACGAAGCAGCGGCTGAGAAACCCCGTACGGACCGAAGCCCGTGCCTGCTCCTCCCTCCGGTAGCTTCCTAGGTTAACGACGGGGAACAGGGTGACGACTGGGGACGATGCGGGACAGAGAGCGCCGGGATAAACCGGCACATTGTAGGGGATGTAAGAGCCCTACGGAAAAGGAGAAGCGACTCCATTCTGGCCTCGAGTCTTGCCTGTGATCTCGCGAGGGGTCGCAGCGAAGCGTAGACAGAGGGCTGGCGGGCAGGATTATTGAGCTCCGAAAACATGCAACCGGGTGCCGACCCTTTTCTGTCAGTGGGAAGGCAACATCAGCGAGCCGCGTTCGATCGCGAGTGGCCGCTGGGCCCGGCGTAGTCGAAGAGTCCAGGCACGTCAGCAAACAATGTGTACGAGAACCGGGAGGCCTCCAGAGCGTCTGCGCGAGCAGACCGGTCCGGGAAGGTGAAAGATCCATGATCCGGGCATGTACGTTTTGGAGGATTCGGACTGGGCCATAGTACCTATGAAGCTGACGAACAGAGAAGGTAAGACTTCCGCGGAGCCAGCGGAGGGAAGGGCGCAGACCGAGGAGAACGACGCCCAGCCACACACGCATCCGACACAGAGCGGAGCGCGCGTGTCCCAGGGGTTAGGCGGCGTGCGCCAGACGGCGCGGGCCAGGAAGCAGGAGCGGTTTACCGCTTTGCTGCACCATCTCACGATCGACTTACTGCGGGAGAGCTACTACGCCTTACAGCGGAGCGCAGCGCCTGGAGTAGACGGAGTAAGTTGGCAGCAGTATGAACAAGACCTGGAGGCTCGGCTTGCCGAGCTCCATGGCCGAGTGCACCGTGGAGCGTATCGGGCGCAAGCCTCGCGAAGAGTATACATACCGAAAGCTGATGGCCGGCAACGGCCGTTGGGCATCGCTTCGCTGGAAGACAAGATTGTCCAGCAAGCGGTGGTGACCATCCTCAACCAGATATACGAGGTGGACTTTCGGGGCTTTTCGTATGGATTCCGTCCGGGACGCAGCCCTCATCAGGCGCTGGACGCGCTGAACGTGGGCATCGAACGGAAGCGAGTGAACTGGATACTCGATGCGGACATTCGTGGTTTCTTCGATCATTTGAGCCACGAGTGGATGATGAAGTTCGTCGAGCATCGAGTAGCCGACACACGCATTCTTCGGCTTATTCGTAAGTGGCTGAAGGCTGGTGTGTCGGAGGAAGGTAAGTGGTCAGAGACGACGGCAGGCACGCCGCAGGGAGCGGTGATTTCACCGCTTTTGGCGAACGTGTATCTACACTATGTATTCGACCTATGGGTTGAGGCATGGCGCCGGAAGGCGGCGAGCGGAGAGATGGTAGTTGTTCGCTACGCTGACGATCTGGTGGTCGGCTTTGAGCGGCGCGAAGACGCCGAGCGATTTCTGAGAGAGTTTCGGAAACGGCTGGCAAGCTTCGCGTTGGAACTCCATCCGGAGAAGACGCGACTGATCGAGTTTGGTCGGTTCGCGCAGGGTAATCGGCAACAGCGTGGGGAGGGAAAACCAGAGACCTTCACGTTTCTTGGCTTCACGCACTACTGTGCGATGACACCCAATGGCCATTTCGTTACACGGCGTAAGACCATACCTCAGCGGATGCGCTCCACGCTTCACGCCATTAAGGCGAAGCTGCGGCAGCGGATGCATGAGCCGGTCAACGCGGTGGGCGCATGGCTGAAGCGTGTAGTCAACGGCTATTACCGATATCACGCGGTACCTGAAAACCAGCGGGCGTTATATCGATTCCGCGACCGGTTGTGCGATCTGTGGCGGTCGATGCTTGGCCGTCGTAGTCAGCGCAGCCGACCGAGTTGGAAACGCATACGTCCGACCTTCGAACGATGGATACCTCGTCCTCGCATCCTGCATCCTTTTCCCAGCGTGCGTTTCGACGCCACTCATCCGAGGTAGGAGCCGTGTGCGGTAGTTCCGCTCGCACGGATCTGTACGGGGGGCAGCTAGCGATAGCTGTCCCTACCGTGACCGGAGTAACCCCTAAAGAAACAATCAACGCCGGCCCCCTTTCAGAGCCAGTGGCGAGGGAGTGTTACACTTTTGCTCGTTTAGACACGACCCATCGGGAACGGCTCTGATCCGTCCGATAATGGTGAAGGGATACCGGAAACAGTGGCGCAAAGACCAAAATACGCGCTTGAGTTGAGAATTGACGGCCCTGGCGTCCACTCGGGAACCATCTCCGTCCCCGACCTGCTGCGGATATGCCAGGCGGCCCAGGATGCCGTCAACCGGCAGGCAGAAGCAATGCGTGGCGGCGTATCTCTCCGGCGCGGGCCGAAGACTAGCGAAGTACAGGACGAGTGCACTCTAGAATTAGCCGGGATCGAGAAAGGGAGCACAATCCTGCCGTTTCGCTTTGCTAAGGCTCAGCAATCGCTCGCGTTGCCGGGGACGACTACGTTTGGCTCCGATGTGATCAAGAACGTAGTCACCACAGTCAAGAGGGTCGGGGGGGCCCGAAATCGATCTGAGTTTGAGCCAGGTGTCCTCGACAGTTTGAAGGCCTTAGGCGAGGTATTGGAAAAGGGGCGAATCTCGAAAATTGAATGGATCGCGCCGGGCCGGCCCGGCGAAAAGGTAACTAAGGCGGTATTTGACAAGCGCGTCCGGGGACGTGTGCTCAAGGCGATCAAGACGCCGTCGCAGAGAACCGAATCGGTCGAAGGGATCCTCGAGATGGCCGACTTCAAAGAACAGGAACGCAAATGCAGAATCCATCCTCCGATTGGACAGCCCATTGTTTGTAATTTCGACGAGGGTCAGGAGGACAAAATTTACCAATGGCTGAGAAGACCAGTTCGCGCAACGGGGATGGCCAGAATTAACCCGAACACCGGCAGGATCGACGAACTGCGCATCGAGAAGATCAGCATCGTCGAGCCACTGTTGAAGGGAGGAAGAGACTTCTTTACTGAACGTTCTATGGAAGAGCTAGCCAAGGTTCAAGGCGTTCCGCCGCTGAAGAATCCGAAAGCGTTTGCCGGCGCGTGGCCAGCGAATGAGGATGTGGACGCCTTTCTTGAGGAAATTTATTCGTCTCGCTGAGATCACGAATGGACGCCGTGCTGCTCGATACCGATGTCTTTTCGTATCTCACGAGATCTCACGATACGCGCGGGGATGCGTATCGACCACACGTCGCGGGAAAGACAGTCGCGATCTCATTTATTACGGTCGGCGAGATTTACTTTGGCGCGGAGAAAAAGAAGTGGGGCAAGCAGACGCTCAATACTTTCCTGGAGCGCCTGAAGGCGGTGGTTGTTGTTCCTTCTGATCACGAGGTTTGCAGGGAGTACGGGAAGCTCAAGGCCAAGTTGCGGGAAGCGGGCATTGTCGTTGCGGACAACGACCTTTGGATCGCCGCCTGCGCATTGCGGCACTCCATTCCTTTGATCTCCAATAACCGCAAGCACTTCGAGAAGATGCCTGGTTTGGATTTGATCAGCCTGACTCCAGGGGGGACTTCGCCAACTCCCAAGGCAAAGGGTCTTTTTGAGGCGGAATAATGGGAATTGTCTAATCGTTCATTTCAATCAGGAATTGGACGATGCGGACGATGCGGGACAGACGATGCGGGACAACGAAGTAACCCCCAAAAGAAAACCGCGTTCAGGTTGCGGTGATTCTCAGTCTTCGCTTTGGGACTCGTCACGCGTGTTTCCCAGGATTGAAACCACTCCTAACCATGGCCGCTAAAGATAGGACGCTCATTTCGTCAGGAGGCAATAGGCGCCCCGCGAAGCAAGCGCTTGGTCAAACGTGACCAAAACGCCCTCAGCTTCCTGAGCAAGTGCGAGCAGCCATGCATCGGCCCAAAGTTTGGGAGATGCCGTTCGCCCCGAGGCTTTCTCACGAAACCGCTTCTCTACCTCTGGGGGTTCGGAGACAAACGTTACACGGTCGTCTTCGTACAAGCGGTCGTAGACACGCCATGCTGCGGCGATCGTCAGCGGCTTGCCGTCCATCACCGCAGCTGTCGTCATGAGACGTAGGAAGCCAAGCTGCGTCAGACGAGAGAATCCGATCATCCCAGCTTGCTGTTCCCACCAGCGCCTTGCGATCGCTGCATGGACGTGTTCTGGTGCCGCCAGCGCCAGCCATACGTTGATATCAGGGAAGCTCAATGAGTTCATAAGCCTGTTCGTTGGTGATACGGATACGCCGCCCCGCAGGGCGGATCAGTGGAGGATCGAGACTGAGCCGCCGGCTAGGCCGAGTCGATTTGGCTTCTTCCACGGCACGCTCGATCCCCGCAAGAATGAGCTTTCGCGCAGAGCAGCCCTTTCGAGCAGCGGCCTCGTGGACCCGGCGGTGAAGCTCGCAGGGCAGGTCAATCGAGGTACGGACAGAATCGGGTTTCATACACATAGATTATGCGCAGACGACTTAAATAAGTCAATCGCCCCGGAGGAACGCCGGACGGACCTGACGGGTCGGGTTTCATGGTCGGTTTCGTGGTCAGGTTTCCTGGTCAGACGGGAACTGTCACCTTGTGGGAAAAGGAGCGTTCGCCTGTGTTGCCCTAGTGACCGTCGGCGGCAAAGGGAGAGGTCAGCCATGGGGTAAAAGCCACTCCCGAGCCAACGATGGTCGTACATCCTTTTCCACCTGGGCCAGCCGGGCAATGCCACCAGTTTTGGGTCGCGTTCACGGTGCCAGTGCTCATATTGTCGATGCCGACTTTGTTGGTGTCGAAGTCATTGAGGTGCACACTCAGTTCGCCGGCGGGCGCACTGAAGGCAATATCGATGGCTTCGTCGTCAAACACATTCTGCGAGATGACGGTTCCGGTGATCGGCGCCACGCTGAAAACGTTGATGCCCGTCGGACCGGAAGTTCCCGCGTCGGCAGTGTCTGCGGCGTTGCCAGAGATGCGGTTGCCGATAATCATATTGCCGTTGAGATCAACCGGGGGCGCAGGCGAGGGAGCCGCTGCGTGATTGTGCATGGTGACCCCGGGAAGGCCGTTATCGCGTAGCTGGTTGTCGATGATTACGTTGTCCGCCGCTGTCGTGCCGGGAAAGGGGGCGAAGATGCCGACGCCTGCTCCCGCACCCGGAAGCTGGAGGCCGTTGCGATAAGAAAAATTATGCGCAACCGTGTTGTGGGTTACCCCGTAGGACAGTTTTGCGGAGGGTATCACCGAGGTCGCCGGCCCGTGGGAGGCCATAGTGATGCCGCAGTCGTATGCATTGTCGTGCACCGTGTTGCCGGTGATGAGATTGCTGCGGCTGGGGCCGGTTTCGTCACTGATGAGAATGCCGCCTGAATTGTAATCGACGTCGTTACGAATGATCGAGGCGTTCACTGCGCCCATCAGGTGAATCCCCTCGCCACAGTCCTCCCCTTCATTGGTCTCAAAGGCCGGAATGCCGGGGCAGGTGGCGGCGGCAATGTCGAGCGCGCGATTGTTGTCGAGCACCTGGTTGTCCACGATGGTGACATCTGAGGCGTTGGCGATGAGGATCCCTTCAAAATTCGCGTTCTTAATTTTGAGGCCCGATATCAGCACATTGGCCACACCTATGTTGGGAGGCGCGGACATGCCGTTGATGAAAATGCCGTTGGCGCGGCCGGTCGCATCGATGACGGGCTGGATGTTACCCGGGCCGACGAGCGAAAGCGGCTTGGTGATGGTGACCTGCTCCTTGTAGGTTCCTGGCGCGATCTGAATGGTGTCTCCCGGGGAGGCCGCGGTGACAGCAGCGCCGATGGTGGATTTACAGCCGGACTTTCCGCCGGGATTAACGCACAGGGTAGCGGCGGCCGCCAAGCCGGAAGCACCGCACACAACGACAAGGGCGAGCCAGATGAGTCGCGGCCGGAAGTGGCCATGGCGGATGGTTTGCACATGATTAGACATTGGTTTCTCCGAATTTGCGCATGCGTAGTCGCTGTTTAACCCGAGGTGTCTCGGATTTCTGGGAAGAGCGGACTGGATCCTGGGAAAGCGCAACGATAGTAGCCCGGCGGAAGACGGTTGGCAAGCGTCTCAGGGTTGGGCGCGTCCTGCGTTCATAGCGGATGTCCGGGTTCCAGCCCAATCTCTTTGAACGGCGAAGCCTGCATCGCCTTGACCAGTTCGGCCCCCGTCGCAGACGATTTCTCGTCCGATCGTCCAGCACCCTTCTCATCCGGAGCCGACGACGCTTTCAAGGCTTGCATGAGGACATCCTCGACGTTTTGAAACGCGCCACTCTTCATCCGCTCGTGAATGAGGGCTTCGAGTTCCGGTCTTTGAATCTCAATCGTCATCGCCGTCGCCTTTCTCTTGTTGTCCTGCGTCCGGAAGGCCGTCCCCTTCACAGAATTTAGTTTTTCCGCAGCCTGTGAGCCGTTCTCGCTGGATGGAATTTATGGCGTCCGCCCGTCACCACGACCAGAAACGCCCCGCCATCTACTCACGGAGAAACGCCGACCTGGCGTAAAAACGCCTGGAACCGGGGGTCGGACCGGAGACTATCCATACGCGGGTCGGCTGGGAGAGACCAAACCAGGCCCAAGTCTCTCCGCTGGATCGCTTGGCCGATGAACTCCAACGCGGCGTCCTTCCTGCCCAGCCCGGCGTTGATGACTGCGAGCGAGTAAGGGGAAACCGCTTTAGGCTTGTGCTGCAAGTCAAAAAGGATTTTCTCTGCTTCCGGTTTTCTGCCCTGCCTGGCATAGGCGTATGCCAACGCAGCGGTGGGACCCTCATCGCCGCCGGACATATCGACAGTCTTCTGATACTCCGGAATGGCCTCAGCCCGTCGACCGGTCTCCTCGTAGCCCATCCCGAGAAAATAATGCTCCGCCCATTCGGTGGGATCCGAAGCTACTCCCTTGCGACTGGCTTCGATCAAACTCGGATAATCGCGAAGCTGAAAATATAATGCCGATTCTGCGTACGCGAGGCTCGAGCTGGGATTCAGCTCGCGGGCCCTGGTGATTTCCGCAAGCGACTCCTCCCGGCGATGGCGCCAGGCAAGATAGCCTGAATAATACTCGTGCCCGCAATCGTAACTCGGCGCCAATGCGATGGAGTAGTGAAACTCCTGTTCCGCTGTGACCGGGTCCCAGTCATACATCCAACTCAACATGGCCAGAACCATGTGGGCCTCGCCGGTGTTGCCGCCCAAGACCAGCGCTTTGTTCACCGCGTCCTTGGCAGCGCGATAGGCAACTTGCGACGATACATGGCCAGACAGACCCTGGCTGAGCCACGTATCCGCTAACCCTGCGTAAGCCGGCGCAAACCCGCTATCCCGGCGAATGGCCTCTTCGTAGTAGCGCTGTGCTGTGTCCAGCCCCTGCGGCTGGGAGTACTGGGTCATCAAGTAATAGCGTCCCCGCAGGAAGGCGTCGTACGCGGCCGGATCGACCGCGCCGCCGGCGCCGAGCCGCGCCTGCTGCTGGGGGCTGAGCTTTACCCGAACCTGCTGCGCGACAGCCTGTGCGATATCCCGCTGCACGGTGAGGATGCTGCGCATCGGGCGTTGATAGTTTTCGCTCCATAGATGCCGGTCATCGGGAGCATCGAGCAGTTGCACCGTCACGCGAACCTGGTCACCCTCCCGGACCACCGAGCCTTCGAGAATGTCATCCACCTTTAACTCGCTCGCGATCTGCGGCAGGTGTTTGGTGGTGGCCTTGTACTCCTTCACCGAAGTGTGCGAGATGACCCGCAGCTCGGGGATCTGCGACATCTCCGTGATCAGCTGATCGGTGAGGCCATCTGCGAAGAATTCCTGTGCAGGGTCTCCGGAGAGGTTCTGCAGGGGAATGACCGCGATAGAGCGAAGCGCCGGCGGTACGGTTCTGGCCCGGAGGTGCTGCCACGCCATCCAGGCGGCGAAGGCAGCGAGACTGCACAGGCATAGGGCCAGTACCAGGCTGAGGCTCGGTTTGGGTCGGGCTGCTGCCGTCGGCAGCGGGAGGACCAATGCTCCGGCGTGGCCGTTGCTCTCCACGGGCGTGGAGGGAGCCTGAACTTCTTCGACCGGCGCAATGAACCGGTATCCCCGCCGCGGCAGGGTTTCGATATAGGTCGGGGTCTGGGGAGAATCCCCCAGCGCTTCGCGGATGCGCGCGATGGCGTTGTGCAGGCTGTGGTCGAAATCCACGAAGGTATCGGCCGGCCAGAGCTGGTTACGTAGTTCCTCTCGCGTGACCAGGTTGCCGGCGGATTGCAGCAGGATCGCCAGCACCTGCAGAGGCTGCCCCTGAAGGCGAAGCTTTACGCCACGCTTCCGCAGTTCACCAGCGCCCAAGTCTAGGTCGAAATTATCGAAGCGGAGGACAGGCGCGGCGGGAGTAGCCGATCGGGACATAGAACACATCCGCGAAACTAGCGACAGCCTATCACAGGCGGCTGCGGAGAAGTTTTGTTTTGCGGGGCGAAGGCCTTGCCGTTCAGAGGTTTACCGATGGAGGAAACTTTGGGGTGCAATGGAGCCGCCCAGGATTGCTTCGCGGCCATTGCGCGTGGCTACATGGCGCAAGCGTGTGCGAAGGCACAAAGCAGATCTTTCCAGGAGAAACCAATGATGATTCTTACCCGCAAATCAACCATGTGCATCCTGCGTTTGGGGTTGCTGAGCAGTCTTGCCGCAGCCGGGCCGCTGCTCGCAGCCGGTACGACGGCCGGTGACGAGCAAGCCGCCCAGGCCAACCTAGTGCAGATTGTTCGCGAAGCTACCGCGCAATTCGCTAACGTGAACGCGGCCACCGCCGCGGGATATGAACCAGCCTTTGGCTGCGTCACCGGGCCGGATATGGGCGCCATGGGCGTGCACTACATTAACGGCGCCCTGGTGAGCGGTGGGCAACTCAATCCCAAGGAACCGCAAGCGCTGATCTACGAGCCAGTGGGCAACGCCATGAAGCTGGTCGGGGTGGAGTTTATCACGATTGCCGAACCCTGGCTGGCAGCGCACCAACAGGCTCCGCCGGTGCTCGAGGGTCAACTACTGCAATACATAGGCACGCCGAACCGGTACGCGCTGCCGGGGTTGTTTGAGCTGCACGTGTGGGCGTGGCGGGAAAACCCCCATGGAGCCTACGTGGACTGGAACACACACGTCTCCTGCGAAAACAAGTAGATCGACATAGGTCTCCCTCCTGATTCACGACAGCGATGGATGAGGAAAGGAAAACAAGGTGAGGCGTTCTCTCCGAACGAGCGACGGACGGGGGATGTGCATGATAGCTAACAGTCAAGGGGAAGCTGAGATTCCCCTTGACTTTGGCGGAAGGTGTTCTCCCGACGGGTAAAGGTTTTGCGTAGCGAACTGTCCGCGATGCTCTAACAGGCAAAGGCGTGGCAGACGGAACGTACCCCTAAAGAAGTAAGCGCCGGCAACAAACGCCTTTGGGGGAATTCTACTAAGGGCACGACGGGGGACCAGACGCGGAGTAACCCCTGGGTTTCGTGGTAAGGCCACAAAACACCAAAACTTCAAGTGCCGGGAATCGCGCTGTTCGTGTAAACCCGCGATTTCAGCACAGCGCGACAGTTACCGTCGCTTAGCCCGGTAGCCCTTCGGCAATTCGTCCCCCGGTTCCATGGGCTTGTTGCGAGCTTTATCGAGCAGGTTCAATGCCCTGGCCGCGAGTTCTTTCGTCGGCTGTTTTCGCTTTCGCGCCCATTCCTCGTGTTCCAAATGAGCCAGCTTTTCAGCGACCGCCACATTGATGAACTGATTCAAGGAGACGCCCTCCTTCTGTGAAAACACCTCTGCGGTTCGCCGCACCGACGGCATCAGCCGCAACGGAAACTTCGGGATCGCGGTCTTGCGCCCTTCAGTCGCCATCTTGGTTCCCCTCCCTCATTTTTTCTAACAGTTCCATCGGAGAAAGCACCGGAATTCCAAACCTCTTTCCTGCACCCGCAAAATGCTCGTGTTGCTCGTAACCAGCGCCTCTGCCCGTCCGTTGATCGCAAGATCCAGAATCATCTCGTCGCTCGACAGGCCGATGGGGGTGATGCGGGACGGGTGATGCGGGACGAAGTAACCCCCAAAAGAAAACCGCGTTCAGGTTGCGGTGATTTTCAGTCTTCGCTTTGGAACTCGTCACGCGTATTTCCCTTTTAGCCGCCGAGGTACGCTTTTCGAGACTACAGGGCAAAGTCATCTTTTTTCGCGTTCGAGCTCTCCATAGAAGATTGGAAAGACGTACCTCAGGGGCTAAAGCCCTCATCAGCGCGAGTATTTTGGCACGGCTGAAGAGGCTGCGGAAAAACTCGCCGTTGGGTAGGAAAGCCGTACCTCAGGGGCTAAAGCCCAGCGTATTTTCAATCGCTTACGGCACGACTAAAGTCGTGCCCTGATACAAAACATGAGTTTTTCCGCAGCCTCTAAAGTCGTGCCCTGATACAAAACATGAGTTTTTCCGCAGCCTCTTAAGCCGTGCCCTTCGTTCGAGAGTGTCTTCCCCAGGGCTCTTAGGGTCAGCGAAAGCTTCATGTGCTGTCCAAATTGGCCCGCTGAAAAAACTAATTTGGACAGGTTTGGTATCGTCCCGTCAGTCCCTCACGTTTTCCGTTAGGGCTGCGGCTCGCCGTCCCAGCCGCGCACTGAGGAGGGTGTCAGCTTGACGAGCATACCTGTCGCGCCGGGAAAGTACATACTGCCCCGGTAGCCAGGCTGCACCGCGGTGCCTTGCGTCATCGCCGGGACAAGTTCGGAGAGGGCGAGCAGCCGGCCGGTGCTCGCGTCGCGCCACACCACTCTGTCGTTGGTGTTTACACCGGGGATCTGATTGAGGGGAATGTCGGTGCCCACCCAGACGCGGTGCTCCTTCGGACCGATCAGGGTCGCCCACTCGGTCGTGGTCTGCGTTTTCTTCCAGACGGTTTCGATGCCCGAGTCGCAGATACGGAACGCGGCCACCTTGCGGGCGAGCGTCTCCACACCATAGAAAAGACCATTCTCAGGATCAGCTTCGAGCGACATATCGTCCCAACTGATGGCCGGCAGCCCGCCCGGCGATGCTTTGGCGAACGCTGCCGCCAGCTCGGGGGCCACGGGGTCATCCTTGAATGGCTGCCGCGAGTAGTACTTCGACGCGTCGCCCTGGTTGATAGCGAACGTCGTCATGGCGCCGGTCGCAGGGACGGTGTTGGTGTTCCCGACGATCCAGTCGTTCATCACGATGAGTGAGCCGCCCGGCTCCTGTCCGTCGTTGCTGACCGCCGGCGGGGTCCATGACGTGTCCGGGGTGAATATGCCGTGGCTTACCGAGTAGCGCACCGGGAGGGCCGTATTCTCGAGGAGGTAGACATAGTCAACGCCGTGGTAGCGGGTGATGGTCGGCCGAGCCGGGGCGGGAGCCTGCAGCGTAACGATTTGGATGGTCTGCATCGTGTGCGGGTTAATGGAGATCAGGTTCGACCGCGGCACGTTTCCGCTATTCGTGCACTTTAGCAGCGCGGAGCCGCCGTCCAGATCGCACCCCGCCACCCGGTACACTGACTTCACGACGATGGTTCCGTCCGGCAGCGCGTTGATGCCGTTGTACGATGTGTTGGCTGAGTCGTCCGTGAGGGTACTGTCGTATTTCGCCGGCAGGGTGGGGTAGTTGTTGCGCATGTACACCATCGTTGGGAGCGGGAGCGCGTCGATGACGTGCCCGTCTTCCGGATGAACCTTGTATAGGTAGTAGCCCGAGACGACGTAGATCATGCCGTCGCTCTCGATCGCCATCCCCCCTGGGTAGTCCCACTCCTTCGCATCCTTGGTGTTCCGTAGCTGCGTGTACCACTTGGTCCGGAGCGTCTTCGGATCGATCTTGGCCACGAAGGGGCCGATGGAGTTCTCGACATCGCCGTAACTGCCGCCCTGGATAAATGCCTCGCGCTCGTTGAGGTACGCCATGTTGTAGCCGGAAGGATAGGCGCCATCGGGGGAGCGGACCACCGCTACCTTGTTCGGCCCATCCAGGGATCCGCGGAACTCCGCCTGTGAGAACACGTGCGAGCGCGCCGAGTTGTAGTGCTCGAAGGCCTGCAGCGATGGGTACCAGGGCGGATTGTTGTCCTGTGCCTGGAAAGCGGCCGCGGCCACCGCCAGGATTACGGCTATGACGGCAATCGATCCCACGCGCATAAGGGGAGCGCCGCCTTTTTTGAAAAGGTTGATCAGAGCCTCGGCGGAGTGAGCATCCCAGGCATGGTTGTAGCGTCGTATCACTTCGGTGAGCTTCATGGTTCTTATACCTGCAAGGTGAGATGAGAATCTGGAAACGGCCCGTGCGTGCCCTCACGCAAGAATGAAACTTGAGGAAGATCGTTAGTGTCGAAGACGCCCAGTCGCGCCCGCAAGGCTGAAAACGAAGGTCGAGAAAGTGAGTCTCATGGCTTATCTCCTCAAGTGGTTTCGATTTATGGAAACTCTTACAGCGGCTCCGCAGTTTGCCGAAGCGACAACAACACCAAGGGAACACTGCCCGCGCCCCCGGGAGACGCAAATCCGCCGAACGCGGATTTTCCCCATCGAGTGCGGGTTGCATCCGGCGACGTTCCCATACGATGAGACATGCTCCTTCTGCTGAAACCATGGACATTTGACCCCGGGCAGCTTTCCGGCTTCCGTCCAACTGCGGATGTGCTGGTGCTGGTGACGGTCGCCTTTTTCATGGGGCTGATTGTTTCTGTGCGCCTGGTGAGGTTTCTCTGGGTACTGCAGCGTCACACTGCGGTGGCGAGAGGCATGGTGTGGATGTGCGCTGGGTTGATCGTCCTCAACATTTGCCGTGCGCTCCGTCTCGGCACCGTCTGGAGAGACACTCTCGTTAAATCAGTCATCGCCTCTTTGCCTGGAATCATTGGACTGGTCATCCTGCTCTGGGTTCCGGTCTATCTCTTTCAGGGTCTCGAGCAGCTTTCCCGGTCGCATACGTATCGCCGTTGGGGAAGAGTCGCAGCGGCAGTAGCCGCTGTGTTCTCTGTTTTCATCATTGGCTCGCTGCTCATGGGACGCCACTCGGTGGATCTGTTCGTGGTTTTGGCCGCCTTGCTTATCGAAATCCTGCTGGCTCTCGCGGTCCTGCTCAAATTGCGGCAACCTGGGGCGCTGGTGCGCAGCCAGATTTTGTTTGTGCTCTTTACCGCCAGTGGCCTGGCTCTGCTCGCGTGTCCTGCCGTGTTGCTCATTTTTGCTGAGCTTGCAGAAATGCCGGTCTTCCTCATGCGGGCGCTCGTTGAGGCCGGCGTGATGCTGATTATTCTCGGAGCTTTTTTCGTCTTCTCAAGCCTTCGTTTTGCTGACGTATTGCTCAAAGACGTGCTGCACACATATTGGTGGGGAGTTCTTCTGCTTCTTACCTGGTTTGGCCTGCAGGCAATCCTCCAACTTCCCTACAACACAGCGACGATCCCAGCAGCCGAGCGGGGGTTGTTTGCTGTCGGATTCCTTATGTTCGCCATGGCACTGGCCCCCTGGGGTGAGCGGTTGCTCGATCGGGCTATCTCGGAGTGGTTATTCGAACAACCGGATTATGGCCGGCTGGTTTCTGATCTCTGGCGGAATTTGCAAAAGAGCGACGAGCAGGCGAGCTGGTTTTCTGATGTCGTAGCTACGCTCTGCAATGGGTCTGGTTTTGCCGCGGCAAAAATCGTGGAGCTAAGTCCCGGTTCGCCCGAGGCAGACGCCTTCGCCGCACATACGCAGGAGGCGATTTTTCCCCTGGCCGGCAACCCAATTCGTTCCCTGACAGAGCCGCCGGCGCAGCTCCTTCTCCCCCTGCGCGTTCACGGAGAAGCGATCTACGCATTGGCCGTCTCCAGGGATCCGGTCCAGGGATCAATCTTGCACAGCGAATTTGAGTTCTTGCGCCGCATCGTACGGCAATTGGAAGCCAGGCTCGAAGCTTCCCGGCTCGCCGGCATCCGCCATGAGCGTGAACAGCACGAAGAACGGCTGCGCGCGCAGCTTACTGAAGCTGAGCTGCGCGCCCTGCGGGCCCAGGTGCAACCCCACTTCCTGTTCAACTCGCTCAACACCATTGCCCATTTGACCATCGCCGCCCCCGAGCTCGCCGAGCGCATGACTACCATGTTGGCCAGCATCTTTCGCTACGTGCTCACCAGCACCGAAGATACATTGGTTCCCCTGGAGCAGGAGGTACGATTTATCGAGGACTATCTCGCCATCGAGCAAATGCGGTTTGGGCGCCGCCTGACCACCGAGATTCTCGTCGATGAGCCCTCGAGGGCGATGCTTGTACCACCGCTTCTTTTGCAGCCGCTGGTCGAAAACGCACTCCTCCACGGCCTGGCTCCGAAAATCGAAGGAGGTTTGCTGCGTCTCACCACACGTTGGGAACGGCAAAGCTTCTGCATCCAGGTCGAGGACACGGGAGTTGGATTAGAGGCTTCATCCGTAAACAAGTCCGTGGGCGCCAACGTCGGTCTCGCCAACATCCGCAGGCGTCTGGAATGCCATTACGGCCCCTCCGCTACGTTATCCATCGCTGCGCGTCAAGAGGGTGGTGTCTGCGCCAGCGTTCAAATTCCGATAATGGAAAGTAGGTAAGGAAGTTTCATGCGAGTCCTTCTTATCGATGACGAGTTAGCCGCAAGAGAGCGGCTTAGAAGGCTGTTGCGCAGCCACCCGGAGGTTGAAGTAGTGGGCGAGGCCGAGCACGGTCTGGCCGGTTTGCAGCAGATCCAGCTGTTGCGGCCGAATGTCATTTTTCTCGATATTCAAATGCCCGGACTCGACGGCTTTCAGATGCTGCGGGAACTGCCCGATCCGGAGAGCACGCCCCTGGTCATTTTCGCGACTAGCTTCGAGCAGCATGCGCTCCGGGCCTTCAGGGAGAACGCGCTTGCCTATCTGCTCAAGCCCATCGACGAGAATCTCCTCAATCTCGCTTTACAGCGGGCGGAGCGGTTGCTTGCCTCGGTGCCCGATCTCCACGAGGAAGTGGAGAAGACGCGCCGTGCTGCATCCGCAGCTCCGCCGCTGAGTAGTGTCGTGGGCCACAAGCAGAACAACTGCTTCCTGCTGAAGCCCGAAGATATTTTCTGGTTCTCCATCGTCGACGGTATCGTCAGGGCGCGTACCCTTACCGATAGCTATTGGTTGAATCATCCCATCGGATACCTTGAAGACTCGCTCGCCCAATCGGCGGGGGGACACAGCTTCTTTCGTGCGCGGCGCGATTCGCTGGTGAATCTCAATCATGTCCGGGTGATCCGACCCTATGATCGAAGTACTTTTGTGCTGGTGATGGCCGACACGCAAGAAACCGAATTTGTGGTCAGCGAACGTCAGGCGAAGCTTCTCCGCGAGCGCCTTCCGGGACTATAAACGGCAGTGACGAAAACCCGCTGACAGGGAAGCTTCCCCACTGACTTACAAGTCAGTGGGGGCTTTCTATCTCTGTTGCAAGCCAATGCCGAGCAAGCGCATTAGCCTTTTGATTTCGGTCTTCTGAACATCAATTACTTCTTTTAGTCTGGCGTTTTCGAGTGTGCACGCTGTAAGTTGATCCGCGTCCATTTGTGGCTGAGCGCTGCGGTCCACACCGCTAGCGCCTCTTTCCAGGCGGTTGTAGTCGATCATCCTATTGCCGCCTGCTGGTGCAATGGACGCTGTACGGGACGACACACCCCGAGAGTAATTAACTCGGTTGCTGTCCTGCCATAGTTACCCGGTAAGGACCAAGCAAGGCCGCTTTCAATGAGTGATTGAAATAGAGCTATCGTGGTGGGTTCGTCTAACTCCCCTGATTCATACTTAACAACTTGGTCGAGTTGTTGCGAAACCTTTCTTAGTCCAAGCCATATATCTTGACGCATCGTTACTCCAACATGTAGTGTGTGTACGTTGCAATCAGCGCTTTGCCGTTGCAACCAGCAGTTGCCAATGTTGCTAATGTACATCTCACCACTATCCGACGCAAACGTCGCATCCGCGTGTTCTCATCTCATTCACTCGGCACTCTAAAATTTGTTCCACCGTGCATGTAAATTTTGCCGCAGCTTTCGCAAGCGCTGTCTTCTTCGATAAACAGAAAAACTTCCTGACCAGAAGCTGCTGAACCAAACCTGACGAGTTCGACATCAGATGCAGCGGAAGAACCGAAGAAGATTCCGCCTTCAACCGAGGAGCCCTCACTCGGGAGAAGTGTGATCGACTGTTTCTAATCGTGTTAAATATTCCTTGTGGCTAGTTTGTGGGCCCAATTCGGGCGCAGCAGAATTTTTGGATTTCGTCCCAAATTGGAATAGGGACGGCGACAGGATGCCTGACCTGTTCAAACGGCAACAGCGACCGGTATGCTGTCAAAATGCTGCCGGCGAGAATTTCCCTCCTCGGCTCCGCGACCCGCTGTGCTGGTAACCACCCACAACGGTTACACAAGTGGCACACAGGACTCCCCGTTCTGGGTAGAGGCGATGCCTACCCTTCCCTCAAGCGCCATCTTTCCGCATTAGTCCATACGAGCATGGCCGCCGTGGTACCGGAAAGGGTAATGGTGCGGGAGGGCCTTCGCTGGTCAAATAAAACCAGCCTCTGGGCACACCAATGCTCGAACTGGAGGAACTGCAGCTCTCATTCAGTGTGGGACGCTAAACACTGGGAGCACAGGTGTGGGGAGGCATGACACTCGTGTCGATGAATAATTCACTCCGAAGCGCGACCACGGCAACGACTGAGCCGGGCCCTCAGGCATGCGGCTTTATAGCGCCGTGGCAAGCCGAAGCCGGCATCCGCATGGCTCAGCATTTCCGTGTGGCCTTACCGAACCGAGAGTTTCATGATGGATTGCAAAACGGAGAGGTTAAGTGAGCCCACTGGTTCCAGCGTCGCCCGAACTCAAGAGACTGTGGATCCGGGTTCTCAAGCGAGTTCATCCTGACCTGGCGGTGGATGAGCAGGATAGGTGCCGGTGTGAACGGCTCACGCAACAGGCGAATGATGCCTATGCGAGACGTGATGAACTAGCCTTGAGAGCGGTACTGGAACCGAAAGGCCCGCCACCGCCCCGACACGAGCCGCCTGACGCTGGGGAAGCAGGGACACAGGCTCAACAAGCGACACCTCCGCAGTCAACCTATCAGCCGCCGTTGGTGCCGCAACAGTCACCCAACGTGCCTGGGCGCGAGACGCTCGCCCTTCTTTGGGCAGCCGGTGCGGTCCTTTGCCTTCTTCTCTATGGAATTTTTGACGCGCTGAGTGAAAAGGTTGGACGGAGCACGTCCGTATTTTGTCTGGTGCTGCTGTCCGCTGCTGTACTCTGGTGGATCACAAAGAACTCCAGGTTGTCGTACAACTACAAAGCAAAGTTGGTGGCGGCGGTCGCAGGTGGAATGATCCTGGTAGGGATATGCCTGTTAGACAGTCGGCCCGGAGCAAATCCACTGTTTCAATCGGCTCGCGCCGCAACTGCTCAAGCGGCTCCGCCTCCATCTCAATGGTATTGGGATGTGATCAAAACCAGGGTGGGACAGAGTTGGAACCCGTCGACGGTCGTCGGTACCCCTGCAGGAGCGACTGCGGATATTGCGTTCACCATCTCGCATGACGGTTCACCCCGTGACGTCCAGTTACGCAGGCCGAGTGGTAATCGATCGCTCGATTCGTCCTGCGTTCTTGCTGTGCAGCAGGTGAAAACGTTTGGTCCACCCGAGGGTGGTACCAAAGACAGTCTGAACGTACTTTATCCCTGTTCGTATAGCCAGCTCGAATCGATGAACGCCCATCGACAGCAATGGAACACGCCACAAAAGAACGCGGCCGTACTGCCACCAAAGCCGGAACCGGGAGAGCGCCGTGGTTTACAACTTGGCGGGTACATAGAAGCGGCGAAAACCAAGGTCGTACAGAAATGGGACTCGTCGGAAGTTGCCGGCAGTACCCCGGCGGGCGCAACGGTCTACATTCAATTGGCTATCCGGCGGCGTGGCAATCATGAAGCCCCGATTATGGAAACCTCAAGCGGGTCCTCGTCACTGGATGCTTCATGCTTGCGGGCTGTAGACCAAGTACGGACATTCGGCCATCTTCCTGCGAGCTACAGCGGAGACAGTCTGACGGTGCTCTTTCACTGCACCTATCCAGGTTCGCCCACAGCAAAGGTGACACAGGATTCCTTCCAGCCGCCCGCGAAACAACCGCCGCCATCCGGCCCGGTGGAGGGTGCTCATGCCGTGCAGCAGCCCACCAACGACACCGTGGTGACTAACTAGTCTCTGCTTCGGGGAGATTGCAAGAGGAATTCACCGCATCCACACGTGTCCAGAAACTTGAAGTCGACTGGTACTGTTTAAGCGCCGCTCGGCACCGGAATAGAATCGATCGACTGATTCTCCTCCGCTTCAACTCCGTAGCGGTATTCCCCAAGGCGGGCGAGCAGGATCAGCGACAACACCATGGCCACGAGGAACCCTGTCAGCGGGACTGTGTAGGAATGAAAGCGATCGTATCCCGCGCCCATAAGAAGTACACCGGCCGATCCAGAGACCATAAATGCGCCGAAGGCAAAGCCATAGGCGGTCCCAAAGGCGGTCAGGCCGAAGTATCGGCTCAGCATGTAGCCCATGCTCTCTACTTCAGCACCCATGCCCAGCCCGGCAAGAAAGGAGGCTACGAGCGCGAGGTTTCCATGGATGCCCATGCACAACATGGCAATGCCCATGGCCGTCAAGCTGTAAAAGAGAATGGTGACGCGAGGAGCAAAAAAACGGTCGAGGAGATATCCGGAGCCAAGCCGGCCGACGATCACCGCGGCGCCCACCAGGGAAGTTGCCATGGCGGCGCGTGCTGCGGTCACACCTCCGTCGGTAAGTATGGCGGAGAGATGAAGTACAGTGCCATGTACGCTCGCGCCGGTGAGCGAAAAAGTGCAGATCAGAACCCAGAACGTTGGGCTATGCCAAATGTCGCGCCATGGCAAACCCTGCTTTTGCCCTGGCGGCAATGGGGAGAGGTGATTCTGGCCGTCCCCATCCGGCCGCAGGCCTCGTTGTGCGGGATCGTCCTGCAGTAACCCAGCGACTACCGGAAGCGGCACCAGCAAAACGGCGCCCCCGAAAATTGCGAACGCAGTGCGCCACCCGAAGATGCTGATGAGGCGTTGAGCGGCCATAGGAACCACAACCGAGCCAATGCCAATTCCCATCATCGCCAATGCCAGTGCAAGTCCCCGACGGCGATTGAACCAGTGAGAAATCACCACCCCATAGGGAACCGGCACGGGGCCGCTCGCCATGGCAACTCCCAAGACTATGAAGAAGAGATAGAGCTGCCACAAGCTGCCGCCCACCCCAAGCACGGAACATAACACCGCGCCGTAAAGCAGGGTGAACGCAAGGATGACGCGCTTTGCCCCAAATCGATCGATGACCATGCCTGTGAACGGAATCGACAGTGCACCCACAAGATTAAACAGCGAAAATGCGAGCGACACACTGGCGCGGCTGGCGTGAAAATCCACCATCAGCGGCTTGAAAAAAACACTGAACGAAAAGACGAGCAGTGGCGCGCCCAGGAAGAGACCGACAGCGCTCACGAAAACAATCAGCCATCCGTAGAAAATTCGAGGCCGCTTACTGGTCATGCGAACTCCGGCCGCGAGATCAGGAGTAAGGGCGCGGAACCTGGTCGTTGTTTGGCTCACGCCTTGTTGCGACAGTGCCCAGAAGCCTATACGTGCATTGTGCATATAGTCAACAGAAGATAGCCGGTATGTCACCCGCACACTCGCCAACGGCCTCCGGTGTTCTGCACGTTTAGATCGGAAACCGAAGCAGGCGGAGATCCCCAGTTACTCCTCGGGCAGGGCCGATTCTTTGTCGTCTTTTCCCGAATTGACCTTGCGTTCCAATCTTTGAACGCTACTCCTGTCAATCGCTCGCATTGCCGCGCGGGTACGGTGCTACTCTTCGAGCAAGCGCTCTGTCCAAACCAATCTCTGGCAATTCGACCTTCGAAGACATACGCGAAAAAGGGATTCCATGATTCATTTTCCAAGGATTCGATCTGCCACGGTTTTCCTGCTCGCCATGCTTTGCTGCTCTGCACAGGGCGCCAGCCATCCTCACCAGGCTTTCTACATTACCTTCCAGGTACCTAACGGCACCGGAACGCTCCCCGTAGGCATCAACGGCTCTCTGAGTGTGACAGGTTATTACAACGGTAAAGACGGAAAGACCCACGGCTTTGTGCGCCACGTTTTCGGAGAAATCACTTCCTTCGACGTTCCGGGCAGTATCTATACTCAACCCACCGGTATTAATGACGCTGGCGAGATAACCGGGGTCTACGAAGACGTTCTCGGTTTTGACGGTGGCTTTATACGATCGCCGGAAGGGAAGATCACGACCTTTAATCCCGGGGGCGCCGGCGGCTCCAGCGTACCCAGGGCCATCAGCGCAAGCGGCATGGTGGTAGGGTTTTACACCACTACGAACATCGTCCCCCCGGGCTTCGGTTTCATACGATACCCGGATGGAGGCCTGGTCACCTTTGGTATCTCAGGCAGCAGTTACGTGAATCCAGTCAGCATCAACACTGCCGGGGAGATCGCGGGACAGTATTTTTACGATGGAGACACCCAGGTCGGCGGCTTTGTGCGCTGCCCGGACGGACACATCGATACCTTTGAATACGCCGAGGGAATCGTGCCCACAGCCATCAATCAAGCTGGGACGATCACCGGATGGTACGGAACAACGGGTTTTCACGGATTCGTGCGATCCGCAAAAGGAGTGATCACGCCCTTTGACCCTCCCGGAACGATTCAGACTCAATACATCAGCATCAACCGGGCAGGTTTCGTAACCGGTTCCTACGTTGCCTCAACACCCGGCATCGAGCACGGCTTTCTGCGTTCCCCGGAGGGCCGTTTAACAACGATCGATCCCCCGGGATCCACCCAAACCAACGTCACCGCCATCAACGATCTTGGTGTGATTACGGGATCCTACAGTGGAAACAAAGCTCCTTATGGAGCGGCCTTTCTACGCATCCCGCAATTTGACTGCGACGATGACGAACCATAACCCACTCACCCTACCGGCAACCTACCGCTCTTGTTGTCATTCACTGCGGAGAGCCCGCATGGGGTCAATTGAAGCCGCCCGATGCGCGGGTACAAGCGTCGCCAACAGTCCGGCCGCCCCAAGCACAACCGCCGCGAAGCCCAGCGCCCAGATATCCATGCGGCCCGTACCATACAAAAGCTTGCGCGCTAAGTAGCTCGTACCCAGCGCCAGCACCGCCCCCGGAATTAATCCCGCAATCAGGATGCGCACCGTCTGACCGAGAAACAGCGCCCGCACCTGCGAGCGCGTAGCCCCCAATGCCATGCGGATACCGATCTCAGACGTCCTTCTAGCCACACGAAAAGAGAGCAATCCATAAAACCCCAGCGCCGCCAGGGCCAGCGTTAGCGCGCCAAAAATGCTCGTCAGCCGGGCCAGCAGCGCCTCAGTGGAGAGGCCATCGTCAAATTTCAGGTCCAGCGGCACAATCTCCGTCACCGGCAGAGCCGGAGCGAGCTTGTACAAGCTGTCCCGAATTTCGGCAGGCAGTGTCTTTAAGGAGCCGCGCACCCGAACCTCGATCGATTGAACCGGCGCTGGACGTTGATCGATAGGGAAGTAGGCGACCGGAGGAGCATTCGAACGCAATCCATCTACCCGCGCATCGGCAACCTCGCCCACGATCAGGAATTGATGATCGCCGGGTGGTGCGCTGTAGCCGATCCGATGGCCGAGCGGGCTCTCATCGCCGAAGAGCTTTCGCGCATAAGAGCGGCTGAGGATCGCGACTTGCTGGGACCGCTGGTTATCCTCTTTGCTGAAGTCCCGCCCCCGCAGTAGGGGGATACCAAGGGTGCGGAAATAGCCCACCCCAACATGATCCTCTTTTCCATGTAGCTGTGCCTCTGCCATCTCCGGGCGTCCAAAGACGTGCACCGCAGTATTCCAACCGCAGTTCGGAATGCGGCACATATGTACCGCCGCATCACGAACCATGGGCAACGCGTTAAGCTGCTGGATCACCGTGTCGTAAAAGGACGGCAAATCATTCTGTTGCTCCGCAAAACCCGTGCTCCTCATATCCAAATGAACAGAGAGCACGTGGTCCCGATCCATGCCGGCATCCACGCGGCTTAGATTTCGCAATGTTTGCGCAAAAAGACCGGCGGCACAAAGCAACAGCAGCGAGAAACTCACCTGGCCGGCCAGCAACAGGTTCGACCATCGGCTTCCAGCTTTGCTTTGGCTTAACAGTTGACCTACTCTTGTGTTCGATGCGATGGCAAAGCTCTTGCGCGTCATCTGCCACGCCGGCAACAGGCCAAAACTCACCAGGGCGCCAAGCAGCAGCGTCGAACCGAGCAAAGTCGCCGCCGTTCCAATCTGGGGATCGATGGGAATGATTTGCCCTCGACCGGATGCCCAGTGTAAAAGAAGCGAGCTTGAGCCCCGGCCGGTAGCGAACGCAAGCACTCCGCCAATCGCGGCCAGCACAACAGCTTCAATCGCCACCTGGCGAAGGACTCTGGCGCGGCTGGCCCCCAGCGCAATGCGCGTGGCAATTTCCATCTCCCGTTCCATCAGCCGGGCCAATTGCAGGTTGGCCAGGTTCAGGCATCCCACCAGGAGAATGACGAAGGCCATCGCCATCAAAATGAACAGTGGAAGAGAGTAAGTGCTCGCCAGCGAACCTTCTCCATTCGCAGCCGGCACCAGCTTCACCTGGGAACCGAGAATGCGTGTACGGTCCCGTGTGTCTTTGGCTGCATTGGCCATCAATGCCAGATCCGGCGCAAGCACTTGCGTCCAGTGCGCCGGCGCGGCGGGTTTTGCTCGATCCGGCGCCCGGCTCAGTACCCACAGCCAAAAAATACTCGCCTGGTTTAGATACGACCGATTCAGGTCGACGTCATGCCCTGGGCCCAGCGAGTCGAACCAGGTACCGAAACGGTTCGTCGTCTGCGCAGCGAGAGGCAGCCAAAGATCGGGAGCCTGTCCACGAACGACTCCGCTGAAACCTTTCGGCGCAACGCCAACGATCACGATAGGAACTCCATTGAACACAGCCCGTCTCCCTACAACGGGCTGGCTTCCGCCAAAGTGTTCCTTAATAGCCATATCGCAGGATCACCGGCCACTCCGACTGTTCCCGCTGGTCATCGCCTTCGAGAAAGAACCGGCCGGCGGATGGCGAAAGCCCCAGAACGCTGAAGAAATTGTCGGAAACCATTTGGAAATCGATCCGGCTCGTCGCCCCATCCGTTTCCTGCAGAACTCCTGTGTCAAATCCGGAGCGTGCAAACACTGCTGCGTTTTCTTGTGTGGCTTGGCGGAGACGCCGGTAAGCGGGGAAGGAAAAGAACCACTGCCCATCAAACGGCGACTGCACCGCATGCAGCGAGTAGAGTTCCGCCGGCTGCTTTACCGGCAAATGCGCAAACAATACTCCGTAGAGCAGCTGAAAAATCGCGAGATTGGCGCCAATGCCAATAGCCAGGGTAAGCACCGTGGTGGCCGCAAAGCCCGGTGACTTGCGCAACTGCCGAAGCGCAAACCGTGTATCGTCCCAAACGCTGCCAAGAACCAGGGCCACATCGGCGGAAGCCACATGCTCTTTAGTCACGGCCGGGTTGCCGAAACGCGCTAGCGCATCCTGCCGCGCCTGCAATGGAGACATGCCCGCGCCAAGGTTTTCCTCGATCCTCATTTCGATATGCGACTGTAATTCGGTCTCGATCTCCCGATCTAACCTGGACCGGCGGAACAAATTGGACACTCGACGAAGAAGAGACATTCATTTCCTCACGCGTAGCGCAGGATTGCCCGCACACCCTTTACCAGGTGCTCAAAGTTCTTCTCCGCTTCCAGCAATTGCCTTCTGCCCGCCGCGGTTAGCTTGTAATACTTTGCTTTCCGCTTTGTCTCCGTCACAGCCCATTCCGACGCAATCCAGCCGCTCTGCTCCATGCGGTGGAGTGCCGGGTACAAGGAGCCTTCTTCCACCCGCAGCAACTCATCGGACGCTCTCTGGATGTGCAGGACAATTCCGTAGCCGTGCATTTCCCCAGTCTGCGCCAGCGTCTTGAGAACCAGGAGATCGAGCGCGCCCTGCAAGTCATTCTTTGCCATCAAATAACCCCTAAACAACTTAGTATAGATGACTCTATACCCGGACGTTTCATATTTCAAGACAGCTGCCTGAAACGATTTGCAGGGTCTTCGCACTATGAGGGTAAGACGCATTCAAGAACGTCCTATGATGATCGGTCAAGTCTTAGGGGTAAGCCTGGAGCAGGCGATGAACAGCCTGTTCTCTCTCGTTGTGTGGTTGAATGTAACTCTATGACTGCGGACGCTGGCAGAAGATGGGGATCCGGTGACCGGCTTGAAGCCTATGTGCGTGATCGGCTTGTGAATTACCCGCACTTCTTCAGGAATCATGAAGGGGACGATCTGCCTCCAATGAGCGTTACCATTCCCGGGCAATTCAATAAGTCCGGTCACGGTATCGACATCCTGGCGCTCGATCATCGGCGAATGCTGTGGATCATCGAAGTCTCCCGAGGCAGCAGCCTGGGAGCCGCGCTTGTGAAGCATTTAGGCAAGCGAAAAGACGGCAATTCCCAAATGTCGCCCGCGTGGAGAACACAGAAGAAGGCCCGGTTCCTGGAACTACCCGATTCGTACGAAAAGCTGATCGCGCTCTTTGATGCTCCCGGACTACCCCCGGAGGAAGCTCGCAATCTCTTCGAATCGAAACTTGACCAACACAGGGTGGCGATCGTCGTCCCAGATGGGTGTCACGTCGAAGGCCTCAATACAGATATCAATTTCGGCCGGGATATTTACACCTTCTTTGTGAGCCCGGACATCAAACTGCACTCACAGCGGAAGAAAAAGTGACATCATCGCCGGCTGCCCTCAGCGCCTTCGCGTGAAAAGCTGAGGAAGACTCAGGATGCACCCATCTCCCCTCAAGCGTAGCAGGGGTAGAACTCCTCAAGACGCGCCAGAATTGAGCAGGCAAACGCAGTGCATGCGACCATAGCTATCATCCCTTGCAATGGGAAAGGAGCTTGCAGACGCTGCAGCATCTACCTTTCACAACCCGGCAGCCGGTACAAAGGTCCGGCGCCGCCCTTACCGCTGTTCTTTTGCGGACCTTCAGCATTGGGGCCGCCGTGGCCACCTTGAGCGTGGTTTGCGGCATGCTGCTCCAAGGCCTGGCGACGCCGGCCCGCGCGCAACAGTCGCCATCGGGCTCGGTTTCCGTCATACAGCCCGGCGCGCCTGGGACTCCAAGCAGGAGGCTTCCGGCCACCACATCCGGCGTTGCCCCCCGTCCCTCGCCGACCGACATCGAGTTCATGCAGGGCATGATCATGCATCACTCCCAGGCGGTGGAGATGACCGCGCTGATTGCATCACGCACCGAAAACAAAAAGATTCGGGTTCTCGGGGCTCGCATCAGCCTTTCCCAGACCGATGAGATGAAGTTCATGAAGCGGTGGCTGGTTGGGTGGGGGGCGCCCGTGTCGATGGCGATGCCGGGTATGCCCGGCATGGATAATAGCGGCAAGCCGATACCCTCGATGCCGGGTATGCTGACACCGGGACAGATGAACGCATTACACCAGGCAAACGGCGCGGAGTTTGACCGGCTGTTTTTGACCGGGATGATCCAGCACCATACGGGAGCCCTGGTGATGGTAAAACAACTATTCGATACCCCCGGCGCCGGTCAGGACGCCGACCTTTTCAATTTTGCGACAGATGTGGATAACACGCAGCGGGCCGAGATAAGCATTATGCGGGATATGTTGAAGGAGAAAGAATGAAGCGTAAGCAGGCTCTCGGTATCCATTTGGTTGGTGTGGCCTTTGCTTTGGCTATATTGAACTCCACCGTCGTTACTTTACGAGCGCAGGCTGCTGCTCCGGCTGCGAAGCCGGCGGTTCCCAACCAGGCAGAAGAAGAGCCGTTCGCTCCGGAACCGGCTACGCCACTGCCTCCAGGGAGGACAGGGTCCACGACCAACGATCCGCGCGTCGGCTTGAAGCCCGGACTGTATGACGCGGGCGAGGCGGCGATGGGCATGGAGCACATCGCATTTCTGAAGAAAGCGGACGCCTTTCAGTTGTCGTCCTCGCAACCGGAAGATCTCGCTGTGCAGAAGGCACTCGACATTCTTGGCGTGAACAAAGCCAGGATCCCAAAACGCATGCAGCCCGTAATCGCACAGCTTGCGTTCGCCAACTCCGATTTTGCGTTTCAGGGAACACACCTGTTCCAGGGCAACTTTTACGGTGTCAGCTTCTACGATATTGCCAACCCCGCGAAGATTTCGCTGATCACCTCACTGGTGTGCCCGGGTGGCCAGGGCGACCTCTCCGTGTATCGAAACCTGCTTTTCATGTCGGTCGAAATGCCCAACGGGCGCCTGGATTGCGGCACCCAGGGTTTCCCGCCATTGCCTCCGCCAGCGCCGGGACATGAAAAGGACCCTCGCGTGCCGGTTGCCTCTCCTGAGCGCTTTCGCGGTGTGCGGATTTTCGATATCTCGGATATAAGGAATCCGAAGCAGGTAGCCGCAGTGCAGACCTGTCGCGGCTCACACACCCATACGCTCGTGGTCGATCCCCACGATCTGGAAAATGTCTACCTCTATATCTCGGGAACGTCGTTTGTGCGGCCGTCAGACGAGCTTGCGGGGTGTTCCGGCGAGGCTCCCGCTAAAGACCCCAACACCTCTCTGTTTCGTATCGACGTGATCAAGGTCCCGCTCGCCGCGCCGGAGCAGGCGAAGGTAGTTTCCAGCCCAAGAGTATTTATCGATCCACGCACGGGTGCCTTGAACGGGCTAAACAACGGCGGAAGCCATGGCAAAGGAGCGGAAAAACCTTCCGATACCAACCAGTGCCACGACATCACCGTTTATTCGGCCATGGGCATCGCCGCCGGCGCGTGTTCCGGAAACGGCATCCTGCTTGACATCAAAGACCCAGTCCATCCCAAGCGTATGGATGCGGTCAATGACCCGAACTACTCCTATTGGCACTCGGCCTCCTTCTCCAATGACGGAACCAAAGTGGTGTTTACCGACGAGTGGGGCGGGGGCCTGCAGCCGCGTTGCCGTTCGACCGACCCGAACAAATGGGGAGCGGATGCAATTTTCAACCTGAAAGATGACAAGCTTTCGCTGGCAAGCTACTACAAAATGCCTGCTGCGCAGACGGAAACGGAAAATTGCGTCGCCCACAACGGCTCGCTGATACCCATCCCCGGACGTGATATTGAAGTTCAGGCCTGGTATCAAGGGGGCATTTCCGTGGTCGATTTCACCGACGCAGCGCATCCGTACGAGATCGGCTACTTCGATCGCGGACCCATCGACGCCAAGACATTAGTTTTGGGCGGAGACTGGTCTGCGTATTGGTACAACGGGTATATCTATGGATCGGAGATCGCTCGCGGGCTTGACGTGTTCAAGCTGTTGCCCAGCAAATTTCTGACGCAGAACGAAATCGATGCGGCCAACCTGGTCCAGTTCAGCGAACTCAACGTTCAGAGCCAGCAAAAGATTACATGGCCCTCGCAACTGATCGTCGCGCGAGCTTACCTTGATCAGTTAGGACGCTTGCAGGCGCTGCCGGCGAAGCGGATTGCCGCGCTCAACAAGGCAATCGCCCGCGCGCAGACGTCGCATCTTGCCAGGAAGGATGTGGCGAAACTCCAGGGTATGGCCGCTTCTGTGGAAACGGGCGCATCCGCTGCCCGGAACACTACAGATGCCATGCGCCTGCACGCGCTCGCGCTGATACTGCAAAGTCCGACGGCCTGATGGCTAGCTTCCGTCTGCAGCCGAGGATTGCGGATTAGGAATGGCCTGCATGCGGGAAAGCTCCCTTTGCTCGGCAAACCGACTTGTCATGTTTTTGGAGATTTTTTCAAAGTATCGCCTGAGGTAATTGTGCAGCGTTTCTTCGGGCTTGAACTGAGCCATTTCGATAACCTTAGATTTCCAGAAAATTGATAAAAGCCGAACAATAAAGCTCTATGAAATACGAACAGCGATTCTCCTCGTTGCCTTCATCGGGTCCCTTCCCCCGAAAGAATCGATGAAAGTGTTCTTGAAGAATCGCCGTTTGTTGATAAGCATACCGGTCCTGGCGGGGTTCGCCATAGTTCTTGCGTGACACCCACGTCGATCCTGGTGGGATAAGAGTGACCGATAGACGGGAACCCGAAGAACCTTTGTGTTACGGAAGTGGGGCTGGCAACTCCAGCTGGTGATAGCTGTTCGCGCGTCTATCGGGTAGAGGCTTGTAGCCGAGTTCGGGCAGCTTCACCCACCGATCGTCATGGCGCTTATCGATCACCACGTGACGGTTGTTAACAGCGGTGAATCAGCAAGTGTTCCAGCGTGCCATTTGGATCACGATACGGCCATTGTTTCGATGGGCTGTGGCTCGCCTTATGGCTTGTTGCATCGGTTCCAGTTTGAAAGGTACAGTGCAGTCGATGGGCGGTAGCACGCCTGCCGCTGCCACTTTCGCGACGTCGTTTAGCACTTTGCCGGCGCCCGGTCCCGGTCCCGCCAGAACATAACGTGGTCCACGAAGACGAGAGCCGACGATCCGGCCTCCAATGTGTAGAAGGATGGGCAAGATGCGGCGCCAACCGAGTGGTTGGTCGCCGATAAATCGCTCAGGGCCAACGACAGTCACAAAGACGCCCTCTTTCCGGAGGACTCGCTTTCCCATCTGCTCGGTCTCACGGCCGCCCACAACGTCGAGGACGCGATCAACGGGCGCATCCTGTTCCGCTAGCAGAGCATGATCCCACGGGCCACGTTTGTAATCGATCACGCGCGAGCAGCCGAGTTCGTAGGCGCGGTCTAAGTTTCCCGAGCCGCAGACCCCGATGACCTCAGCTCCGGCGCGATGTGCAAGCTGTACCGCCATTGCGCCGATTCCGCCAGATGCGCCGACGACGACAATCCGCTGTTTTGCATGGAGCTTCAACGCATCTATCGCCGAGAGGGCCACAAGACCCGAAACTCCGCACGCTGCCGCGGTTCCGAACGAAAGGGTATCGGGTTTCTTCGTAATCCATTGCTGGTCAACAGCGCAGAACTCGGCCCATGCTCCCTTAGGGTGGAACGCGATCTGTACGCCGAATACGGATTCGCCGATCCGGACTGAGTGTACATCCCTTCCGATGGCGACGACGACTCCAGCAAGATCGCTGCCCGGTGTCACCGGTCGATCCCGGCGAGGTCGTTTGCCGATAGGAATACCCCCGTAGAATGTCCCCTCGGCAACGTGGATATCGTCGATATTGATGGTGGATGCGAGTACTTTTACGAGCACCTCCCGGGGACGAGGTACAGGTTCAGAGACTTCCACCATCTGAAGAACATCAGGGAGGGTACCGGGGGCGGGCCGTCGCATTAACACCAGTGCGCGCACTAACTCCATTTTAACTCGTAGGAGCCAGTTCGGGCCTAAGAGGAGCAAAATCGATCGCCTTCTTCCCGTTTGGCGCAATATAGCCCTATGGTGACTCGAAGAAACCTTTTCGGGCCTGCACTGTCAACTTCTTGTCCTTCGCCTTCAACTCCAGCTTGTGATAGCTGTTCGCGCGTGTCTCTGGTGGAGGCTTGTAACCGAGTTCGTACTGCAATCGCAGGTCCTCGCCGATCGCCGCAAAGATCTCCCGCAGGCTCATCGTGCGCGAGACTGTGAACACCCGCCCCCCCGTGCTCTCAGAGAGTTTCTGCAACGCTTCCACTCCAGGATCAAACGTGGGCGCACGGCCTGGGTTAACGGCGTTCAAATTGTTTTGCATGCTGTAGAGCACGGAGTAAATCTGCACATCCGCGCGCTGCGCCTGTTCGATGGCTTCGGCAAGGGTATGGTGGCTTCCGTTGTCACCACCATCGCTCAAAATCACCATCGCCTTACGTCCCGTCTCGCTCGCCAGAACTTTGTTCGCTACGGCGTAAATCGCATCATACAGCAGGGTGCCTCCTGCGCCGGCGCCACGCTGGTTCACGCGCGATAACGCGAAGTGGAGCGCACTCGCTGAGTTCGTCATGCTTTTCAGTTCCAGGACAGTGCTGTCGAACTGTACCAACATCGCGCGGTCTTCTTTGCGGCCCAGCATGGTCTCGAAGAAGACATCGCTGGCCAGCGCTTCATCTCCGATAAAGGTCTGTTGGCTCCCGCTTGTGTCTACCATGAGGGCGAAGCTCAGCGGCAGATCGGATCCTCGAGAAAAATATCGGATCGGCTCTTCTTTGCCATCCTGCTTCAGCACGAAATCGTCTTTGGTCAGCCCTGTCTTTGCCTCGCCATCCTTGCTCTTCACGACGGCGGAAATCGCTACCAGGCCCGTAACTATCTTGAGCGTGGTCACTGGTGGTTGGGCTTGATCTACATCTTGAACAGGGGCGGGCGAGGCGGTCTGTGCCCAACCTGAAACGGAAAGTACCAGCAAGCACAAAATCCGAGTAGGTTGAATCACCAGGCTGCTCCCATCACATTCTAGAGGATAGGGACCAGTGACAATATGCCGATTGCTGCAGTCAGGACCGGAGCCTGCCTCGTTGCTCCGGCCGCAGGCAACCGGCGCAATTTTTCATGATTTCGGTTGCTGGCCACCGCCGGAGGGCCGTCCGGCCGGAACGGCCTCTATGCCGGAAACTTTCTTCTGCTCGGCAAACTGCCGTAACCTGCCCCTGGAGATTTTTTCAAAGTACCGCCGGAGGTGGCTGTGCAATGTTTCTTCGGGCGCGAGTGCTGCCATTTCGATCACCTCGGGCTTCAGGAGATTGGGTCGAACTGGACTCAATCCGCAAAGTTCCACGCAAGTACGAACAGCGATTCTCTTTGTTGCTTTCATCGAGTCTCTCCCCCGAAAGAATCGATGAAAGCGTTCTTAGAGAATCGCCGCTTGATCATGAGCATACCGGTTCTGGCGGCGTTCGCCATAGTTCTTGCGTCACAGGCGCCGCGATCGTAGTTGTATGCTGTAAGACCAATCGTCGCCAGCTTCCAGAACCTTTGTGGGACAGGGGGCAGCCTGCACAAAGCAAAGTGGTTACAGGTATGGATAGCAGGGCAAATGAAATAGAATGAACTTGTTCGTGATCCTGTGGTGAATGCAAATGGACGCATACCAGGGCACTCGAAGCGCCGGTAGTCTGAAAAAGCAAGCACCTCCGTTGTGGATATACATAGGGTTCTGGGGCTGCATTGTGATTTCTGTTGCAGTGGTTCTCCGGCGTTTGTCTGCGCTTACCTTCCCCCCGCGTTCTGGTCCACCTCAGCTGGCAGCGCTCGATGCAGTCTTCGCCTCCCACGCGGCGCTTACCTTGGCGCATATCCTCCTTGCGCTGGCGTTCGTAGTGATTGCTCCCTTTGTGGTGTTCCGCCGGCCTGCCAACGCTTCTTGGCCTGAGCACTTGATCTACCCCCTTGGCTTCGTTGTCGGCTTGACTGCATATGCGATGAGCGTCTATTCGGTCGGCGGGTGGGTGGAGCGGTCCGCAGTTCTATTCTTCAACAGTCTTTTCCTGTTCTCGTTATTCCGTGCATATTGGTTTTCGCGGCACGGTGAACTGCTTTTGAAGAGACGATGGATGTTGCGGGCCATCGTGATCCTTCTCGGTATCGCTACGACTCGTCCTGTGATGGGAATATTTTTTGCTACCAGCCGTTTGACCCACCTTTCGCCAAGCCAGTTTTTCGGCATCGCTTTCTGGATTGGTTTTTCCATTAATGTGCTCGCCATCGAGCTCTGGCTCCATTACCGGGATCGTCTATCGCAGCCTGCAGTGTGAACGCCAGACTTCCCGACCGATCATAAAGCGCTGTCGATTTCGCTATTCTGAGCCGGGTGGGAAAGCTCGTATCATGGCCAGAAAGGAAGCGGTCAGGCCTAAGGTATTCGTGGCCTCTCCGCTGTTTTGATGTAGGACCGGGAATAAACGGACAGCATGGGAGCAACCCTAATGGGGATGTGCCCATCAGGAAGACCATATCGCCGTGTACGACGCACCACCCGGTGACTGCTATTGTTTGTGTCAAGATCCTGAGGGTTCTAAGAGGCACGTTGTCACGGCTGCTACCTTTCCAGATTATTTGCCAGGAATTGTAGCGGTTATGTTTTGACTTCTCCCTAAATCTCTCGGACTTTGGCTCCCGCTTGAGTAGTACGGTGGTAACAGGAGTCTGCGCATGAAACTGTTCCGGTTACTCGCTCTGCCTCTCGTCGTGTTCTCACCGCTCTGCCTCCACGCGCAACTCGGACTATACGGTGCTTTCACGTTGCAGAACGTGGGTGAACCAGTCAACAACACATACGACCTCTATGGGGGAACTTTTGGCGCCTACCTGGCAAGCGGGCGCCTCGCAGTATTGAGCTTGGGAGTAGACCTTCGAGGGTCATTTGCAAAAAGCGGCGGAACCTCTTTTAACACCGGTTCAATCGGGCCACGGCTTGCCTTGAACACCCACATCATCCCCATCCAGCCCTATGTAGAGGCGACGGTTGGCTTGGCCAACATAAACGTCGCCGGGGGCTCGCCGATTAACGGGACCAATTTCGAGTATCAGCTCCTGGGCGGCTTAGACTTTACGATCTTTCCTCGCATCGACTGGCGTCTCGCGGAATACAGCTATGGGGGTGTGTCCGCTATGAGCAACTACAACCTGCACCCAAAATCGCTGAGCACCGGAATCGTGCTGAGACTACCACGCGTCCTGCCGCTGCCCTGATACCGCAATCAGCAAAGATGCAAATCAAGATCTTCAACACGTCGGGCGAATTCCGGAAATGGCTCGAGGAGAATCACGACCGTGCCGCCGAGCTGTGGCTGGGGTTTTACAAACAACGGGCAGTTAAAAAAAGTATCACCTACCGTGAGGCGTTGGACGAGGCTCTGTGCTTCGGATGGATTGACGGAGTGCGCAAGAGCATCGACGACACCGCCTACAAACAGCGGTTCACCCCACGACGGCCGAAAAGTTACTGGAGCGCAGTCAACACCAGGCGGGCGAGTGAGCTGGAGAAGCTCGGCCGAATGGCGGCTCCGGGCGCGAAACCTTTTGAGCAGCGAACCAGCGACTCGAATAAGTATTCTTTCGAATCACGGCCGGAGAAACTGCCCCTTGCCTACGAGAGGCAGTTCAAAGCCAACCGCCCTGCCTGGAAATTCTTCCGGGCACAAGCCGCCTGGTATCAGCGGACCTCAACCTTTTGGATCGTGAGTGCTAAACGAGAAGAGACCCGTCAACGCCGGCTGGCAATGCTGATCGCTGATTCACAAGCGGGTCGCAGGCTCAGCATGCTTATACCGAAAGCGAAGAAGTCGCCAGATTCAGAGATTCCCCCGAAGCCTAAGAAACGAGGGGCGTAGTTTGATGTCTGAGACCCAGAGTGCAGTGGGGAATAAACTGCGCCCTGACCTGCGCATGTACTTCGTCTAGCGTGTGGGATGGCTGCGTGTGACGGAAAAAGGAACTTCAAGGCTACCCACACGACCAGATGAGGGATCTAAGATGCCGGCGCGAAGCCACGCCGCTTGCGCCGGTATATCCAACTGCTCACGATACTGAATGCCTGATTTCATAAACCGGGGATATTCCGCGGAGGGCACCTTGATATTGAGCGTATTCGACACCGAGTTCAGAGCGTTTCCATTGCGGTCGTAAGCAATCGCAAGTAGAGTGGCGCTGCCGTGCAGCACGCCGTCGGCGGATTCAGTCAGAGTGACCGGGGCCACGTCAACGTCGTATCCGATGGAGTAGCGAGTCACCGGGCGGGGCACCTTGGGGTTACTGCCTGCAATCGGGACGCCTTCCGGCTGTGCTGCCACTCGGCGGGGCAACAGGCGAAACACGATCTGAGTGGATGCAGGAACGTTGTGCTGCATAACCATGACAAAATTACGCGTTCCATTGTCGTGCCAGGATACTTCGGCAGGAATATAGCTCCGTCGATAGGAAAGATGATAGCTGCCTGGATGAACGCGTACTTCGATGCGGCGCGGCTTATCACCCTGCGATTTGTCTGAAGGACGGTACGCCAGAGAATAATAATGTGCGCCGTTAAGATCGACTTCGGCGAGCGCACCCTTCAGGTCGTTGGTGTTGTAGATTGCTTTACCACCCGTGGCATGGGCTACCGCTTCGAGGCCCATCTGCTCCTCAGCGTGAGAAGTAAACTCCGCGGATTCAGCTTGATTGACGCGCTCAGGATCGCGAGCAATGCTGCCGCCTGACATGGACGGGCTGGACAGAGATTGCGGATACAGACCGCGAGCATCAATCGGGTAGATCGCCACGCGAGCATTGGCAAGCAGACCGGCAGTGCGCTTGACGGCCCCGGAAAAATCACGAGCTGCCTGCATAGGATTGTTGAGATTTGGGTCCGGGTTTACCGACAGTGGAAACGAGCCTGACAGCCACATGACATTTTTTCTGCCCGGCATTCCGGATAAGTAGCGCGCAAGCTGATCGAAAGCGGCAAGCGTGTACTGCACGCGTAGATTGATACCGAATGAATCTTGTACAGCATAGAACTGCTGCAGCTTGCGCATCTGCTGCCGCCCCAGAAAGCGATACCCCTGCTTAAGGGATAGGGCTGACTCTATCTTTTCGTCTTCATTTTTCAACTGGTCGGCGGTATCTTGTTGGGTTTTGAGAAATGGAGACTTCTGCGGCAACCGGGAGAACTCTTCCACAGCTCTTAACAGGGCGGTGTGGTCGGCGGTGAAATCTTCCAGCTGCCGGAGTTGGGTATCGAGAGTAAAAACAGCAACAGGCTTATCAATCGGCAGCGTTTTCAGGTACTCCACCAGCGCCCGGCGAGACACAGCCTGGTTACCGGTCGGGGTATTGAGTGAGTCAATCAACAGCACGTCCAATGTATCGGTGTCCGGGATTGCCGGAGCATTCGTGTAGACACCGGTGGGTAGAGACGGTGCCGCCGGGGGTTTCGGCGCCGGGGTAGAATGAGCCTCAAAAGAAACGATTTGTTGGGCGTGACCGTCTTCGAGAATGGTGAAGCTCTCCTGGGATAAGCCGTCGACCGGGGTCCCGTGATGGTTTGTGACCACCACATCCACAAGCACATTGGTGGTGCCGACCTTAAAGCTGGGGGGAGCCGGTGTGGCGGCCGAATCCGCTTGCGCGAAAGCGCCGGGAATAGACACGAGCATCTGCACAGTGAGCAGAAAAAGCAGCCCGGCTCGCATGCCCAACAGACTATATACACCCTGGATACTTTAGCAATCTGATTAAGGGCCGCAGACGAGCTGCTGGTGCAGTCCGAGGTCAAGCAGTCAGAAGAGGTATGCTTCAGGCGATTCGCCGTCAAGCCGGTGGAAAAAGGAACCGCATTTGGCTGCGTCTCTGAAGAAAGTGCGACCAAGTACACTTGATCACATCTCTTTGTGTGTGTGATTAAGCCACTACGAGCAAACATCCTGAGGGTGCTCTTTAGCCCGGGGCTGGGGCCCCTCCTCTAGTGGGCGCAACCTCGCCATTCCTCGCGCGCGTCTTCAGGGCGTTTCGCTACCGTGATTTCCGTCTTATGTGGGTGGGCGCCTGCGCCTCCACTATCGGCACATTCGTACAGCAATTCGCGCAAAGCTGGCTGGTCTACGATCTCACCAAAGACCCCTTCTACCTGGGCTTGGATCTCTTCCTGGGTCAACTGCCCATTATCATGTTTTCGCTTTTCGGTGGGGTCTTTGCCGATCGCCTGGACAGGCGAAAGATGTTGCTCACCTCGCAGTACATTCAGATGGTTTGCGCCTTCCTGCTCGCCTTCTTGTTCTTTACCCATGTCGTCCGGGTCCGGCACATCCTGGCCCTCTCCTTCGTCGTGGGGCTGGGGCAGTCCTTCGGTGGTCCGGCGTACTCAGCCCTGTTGCCCACCCTGGTAGGCCCGGAAGACCTTGCCAACGCAATTGCCATGAACTCGATTCAGTTCAACCTGGCCCGCATCATTGGCCCCACTATCGGTGGTTTTACCTATACCCTGCTCGGCGCTACCTGGTGTTTCACCCTGAACGGCGTATCGTACCTTGCGGTGATCGCCTCGCTCTTCATGATCAAAGTAAAGTTTGTGCCGGCCAAATCACGAGAGCCAGTCCTCACCAGCATGGCAGAGGGTATTCGGTTCATACGATGTCGAAGTGGGATGAGCGCCCTGGTTGTGTTGGCCTTTTGCACCACATTATTCGGATTCTCGCTCACCGGGTTCTTGCCCGTTTTTGTACAGAACATCTTTCATAAAGGTCCCGAAACCTACACCCTGCTTCTGGTTTTTTCCGGAGCGGGCTCGATCGTAGGTGCTCTGATCGTGGCAGCCATGGAAAAGTTCAAGGGCCAGCAGCGCCTTACGGTGATGATCCTAACCTTTTTGGGATTCGCCATCGCCGCTTTTGCTCTTTCCAAGTGGCTTCCACTCTCCTGCCTGCTCATCTTCCTCACCGGCGTGGCGGTGATGGCTTCCGCCTCGCTGATGCTTGCGCTGGTTCAGTTGATTGCTACCGACGCCATGCGCGGGCGAGTCATGAGCGTGTACAACCTGGCCTTTCGTGCCGGTATTCCGCTGGGTAGCCTTGGACTGGGCAAACTCATCCCCATGTTCGGAGTCTCCAGAACCCTGGCCGGGGCTGGTTTGATGCTTGTGGCCGTGTCCGCCTATTTCCTGATGGCCAAGGGAGAGGTCAATACTGCGGACCCGCTCAATTCCGCGGCTTAAGAGCCTACCCTGCGAGCCTGCCCTATGAGCCTGCGAGGATAGGTGTGCTGAGCAGCGTGACCGATTTTTCTCCCGCCGCCAACCTGGTCAGCGTCAGGACTGTAACGTCATCCTCCTGACCGAACGCCACAGCTTCTTGTGACGCTTGGGATGCGCTGGGCCGTGTTCCGAACAACACCTTCAACCGCTCGAAACCGTACAGTTCGCCCGACGCATTGCGTGCCTCCAGCAAGCCGTCGGTGTAGAGAGAAAAATGATCGCCCTCGTGGAGTTGAATATCGACCTGCTGGTAGCTGGCAGCCAGGTCGAGTCCCAGTGGAAGCGCCCCGGGCAACTCGACTTCTCGTTGGTTCAGGAATGGGGCTGGATGGCCCGCGCTCGAGACAACACAGCTTCCATCAGGATTGAGTAGCAACGCGATGCAAGTGGCGAATCCGCCCTGCAGCCGGCCGTGCAAGCGCTGGTTGATTTCCATCAACATCTGGGCCGGCTGAGGGGCGAACTTGGCCAAAGTGCGGATGGCGCCGACGATAAGCGAAACGGTCATTGCGGCCTGAAGTCCTTTGCCGCTGACGTCGCCCAGGACAATGAGGGTTGAGCCCTGCTGGGCATCCTCCAGGGGAATGATCTGGAAGAAGTCGCCGCCGACTTCCTGCGCCGGACGGTAGGCGCTGGTGAGGGTGAAGCCGGGGATGGCGGGGAGAGTTTCCGGAACCAGGATCTGCTGCAGTTCGCGGGCGTTCTGAAATTCCCGCTCGAGGTTGGTCTGACGCCGCCGATTGGCGGCCGTATAGCGAATGACGGCATACACAATGGAGAGAAATAGCAGGGTTCTCAGCAGGATCTGTACGCTGAAACTGTTCCCGAGCACGGTGAATAGCGGCTGCTGCATTCTTGGTCCGAGGGTCCAGTGCGTAAATCGGATTCCCTGGCCGACAATGTTCCCGAAGGAGTACCAGGTGCCGCTCAACAAAGCGAAGATCGCCACCAGCCAGCGTGCGGAATCAAGCTGTTGGCGCTGGAGGATCGCGTAGATCACGAGTAGAACCGGAACCAATTCCAAGGGAAGGATGACAGCCGTAAGGACGGCATCCGCAATCTGAATCGGAACCGCAGGCATGTTGAAGTGAAAGGCAAACGCCAGGGCTCCGTCGAGGGTTCCGACCAGCACGCCGATACAAGCAGCGATCCGCACCGCATGCAGGAGTTTGGTGTGCGCATTGAGCTGAAGGAGATAGATCAGAAGGAACCACTGGGAGACCTCCCTTAAGGAGATCCCGGTCTGGATGAACCAGGTCAGCCAGATGCCGGACACGGGAAGGCGCAGGCCCCCGAGTACCGTCTCCAGAATCGGCATGAACGTGTACGCTGCCATCCAGAACAGCAGCCGCTGCTTGCGGTCTCGGAGCCAGGCAATGAAGCTGAGTATGGACGCCAATCCATAGAGCGACGTGAGGCCGAAGACAAACTGCCGGCTGCGTAGCCAATCGAAATTGAGGGCCTTTTCCTGGGTAACGATCGCCTTCGGGCTGCCGACGAGAGGCAATCCTTCGAAGCCGCCCGCGGTTCCGTCGTCGACGGACATCGACGGCAATTTAAAGACACGTACCGCCAGGACTCCGCTGCGGGCTGGCCCGAGGTTGTAGGTTTGTGCCGCGACCGCAAACTGCGAATCCACGCGAGGCGGGAAGCTGCCCAGATGGCCAACAGGAACCCCGTTCCAGAAGAGCTCATAGACATCGTCGATAGCCGGGATCAGCAGGCTCACATCGGGAGGTGCTCCCGGCGCGGGGGTAACGTTCAGTTGGCGTCGATACCAGGCGTAGCCGGTATAGCTGGCGTGCCCCTGCGTTCCCCAGGGAGCGGCCGCAGTGAGCTGCTCCCAACCGTCGTGGCCAGTTGCATCGTCAACCCCGGGAGCGGCCCAGGCCGGATCATCGCCCAGATGGAATTGCCACAGACCGTCGAGCGGTGCAACACCTTTGCCCAGGCCCTCAATAGTGAGCGGTGCTGAGCCGGCAGGCGGGAGAACCGCGGCCTCTATCTTCGGGTGAGGCGAGAGGGTTGCCGCGCAGGCAATGAGTGCAAGTGCTCTCAGGTGGCAGAGCAACGTTCGTCTCGTGGGCATGCGATGGAGTTTACCCTGTCACTATCGCCCCTCAATAGTACAAACTGTCGGCGGCCCGAGAGATCTGCTAAGAAATCCACGAGGTGGCATTCCAGGGAAGCCGCCTCCAGTGGCCGCCTTCCAGGGCCACGGCAATCCACAATCCCTGTCCGCAAAGCCCCCCACACCAGTGCGTCGCGTACACCAGTCCGACGGTATGGCTGGCGTTGAAATAGACCCTGCTGAAGCCATACAGGGCGGCGGCGCCCTTGTACTTTTCCGCCGTCGCCTGGTTGGAGGGCTGTCCCATTCTTGTCGATTGAAATTCCTTCTGTTCTTCCGGTGTGAGCAGGCGAAGCGGGGCGGATACTCGCCAGAGATTTGGATTGGGATCGAGGTCGAGACGATCATGGCAATGAGCGTCGAAATCCGCGAGGATTTCATTGAAGTCTTGCTGCCATTGGCCGGGAGGGTGAACCGCAACGTGCGGATTTAAAGTGTCGTCAAGACGGGGAGCAGTCCCCTTGGATACAGGTTTCGGGACGCAGGCTTCATCCTGCGACACCACGCTGACCGTCTTATTTTGAACCAGCCATAAACCATGCGGCCACCCAACGCCGCCCGTTTCGCCGAGTGGCATCAGGCTGGAGTAGATGCTGTAGGAGGCGCTGTCTTCGGCCATGGCCATGGAACCTGGCGCCGGCAGGCTGGTCTGAGTCAACAGGAGTGTTGCCCCAAGAAGGTTGCTCCAAATCATCCGGCCAGGTCTACTGCACATGTGCAACCCTCTCCTTGGACATTCCATCGACGCAGCTATGCGCGTACTGGTGAGCAGTTGGTTCTTATGGCTTCATGCCGGAGGTGAAGGTTTCTTCGAAAACGACGCTCTCCAGCGACGAGCGCCGTTCCCAACCAAGACGCTCGAGTTCCGGTTCGTTACCGAAGTTATCCACGTATCCCAGGCATAAATAAGCTACCGGCACGATATGGGCAGGGATGTTAAGTGCGGATCGAAGCGCGTCTGGCGAGAGGATGCTGACCCAACCCACGCCCACGCCCTCCGCCCGTGCAGCCAGCCATAGATTTTGTACCGCGCAGACGGTCGAGTATACCGCTGTCTGCGGCATGGTTTGCCGGCCCAGGCCGTGCCCCTGTTCACTCTGCGCATCGCACACGACGCAGAGATTTTGCGGCGCCTCCAGAATCCCTTCGAGCTTCAAATCGGCATATTGATCGTGAAGGGCACCCTGGTATCCGCCGAGTGCTTGCCGGTTTGCTTCCTGAAAAACGGCATGGACACGCATGCGGGCCTCGAAGGAGCGGATGACGATGAAGCGCGAAGGCTGCATGAGTCCCACCGATGGTGCGTCATGAGCTGCCGTGAGCAGACGCGTGAGCAGTTCATCCGGCAGGGGCTTCGGCACAAATCCGCGGCGGACGTCACGACGCGCCCGGATTACCCGATAGATCGCATTTCGCTCCAGTTCGTCAAAGGGGGGAGCAATGACTGCAGGGTGAGTGGAGTTTCCAGGATATTTGAGCATCTCGTATTCCAGGAGCGCCGGATCATTTCGATACGGCTCAATCTTTCCGGTAAAGGTGAAGCCGCATCGCTCGTAGAAACGCTTTGCGGTCGAGTTGTTACTAGTGACCATCAGGCGTAATTCAGAGGCACCGCGGTTGTGGGCCCACCGTTCCACCGCCTCGATCAGCACAGTTCCGAGGCGGGTCCTGCGGTGAGAGGGAGCCACCCACATCGACGCGACGTTCAGCCTCCGCGGATCATCTTTATCAAAATAGCCGGCTATGATTCCGCAAGGCGTACTCTCATCCATCGCAATGTAGCAGACGGCTCGATCACTATTCCAGGTGTCGACTCGCTTGAGCCAATCACTGTGGGCAAGTCCGGACTCCTCGGCAAGGGTGCTTCCGAAGGCGGTCGGAGTTTCCTTGAGTGCACGCAGCCGGACCGTTTTAAATTCTTCAACGAGTTCCACTGAGAGCTGTTCCAGGGTGGGCATGGTTTCATTTTTCTCCGGGCTTTGGGTTCGCCTCGGACCATCAGCTGTACTTTAACCAGCGCAGCATTTCGGGCAGGGTCGGCCGTTTGCCATACATCAGGATACCTATACGGTAGATCTTCGAAGCGACCCACACCATGCCGTAGATGGACGACACCATCAGCACCAGGGAAAGAGCCAGTTGCCAGGCCGGCACCGCCATCGCAGCCATGCGCAAACACATCACGATAGGGGTGCACGGCGGAAACAGGGACAACAACACCACCGGCCACGCGGCTGGGTTGCCTAAAATGTAGACAATCAGCACCAGCCCGACGACTTGCGGCAATACGATGATCATGGTGAATTGCTGTACCTCAGACTCCTGGTTGACGGTGGCGCCGAGGCCTGCACTGAGCGCGCTGTAAAAGAAAAATCCCAGCAGGAAGTAGAGCACAAAGAAGATCAGCTGCAGCGGGGTCACTCCATAGGCTGCCAGGCCGCCAGACCCCAAGATTACCGAAAGCGACGAGGCGCTCAACAAGAGAATGAAGGCGATCCACACTCCCATCTGTGTTAGCCCCACCGCGCCCACTCCCAACAGCTTACCCAGCATCAGCGACTCCGGTTTGGCCGAAGCCAGCAGCACTTCAAAGACGCGGGATGTCTTTTCCGATACCACCGAGTGCGCCACGTTTACGCCATAAAACACCACCGCGAAATACAGCATGAACGTCATGATATAGGCGCCAAAAAAGCTCTTGCCCGCATCTGAGGCGACAGCTTTGCCGTTCTTCAGGCGGAGCGTCTTCAGGTCTACATCCTTAAGTATTGCCGCTATTCCTTCGCTGGTCACGCCCCTCTTCAACAACTCCTCTCGAACCAGCGCATGGCCGATTGCATACTGTATTCTCTCTTTTCCGAAAACATCTCCCGAACCGCTTGAGGTGTAGGTCGCCTCGGGTTGTGTGGTTCCGGGCTTTGCATCAAGCCACAGGTAGCCATCTATTCGCTTGCCCTCCGGCTCCGCGTTCAGAGCCGCCAGTTCGCTCTCAGTTACCGGGGCCCTCACCTCCACGCTCAATTGCGAAGCTTGCTCTCTTCTGCTTCCATCCCCTCGCAGCGCCAGCAACTCTGCCCGCACGCTCTCTGCCAGTGTTGGATCGTTCGACGCCAACACAAGATGCTTAGGGCCCCCCGTCAGTTTGGCAGAGAAAGCAGCTATGCTGAAAATCAGCCCAAAGATAATGGGTATGAGGAGGGTGCTGACGCGGAAGGCCTTGCTACGGATCCGCTCCACATACTCGCGCCGCGCAATTAACAGTGCCTCACGCATCCACTTTTTCTCCTACCGTCTGGATGAAGATTTCTTCGAGTGACGGTTCTACCAGCTCAAAGCGGTAGATTCGCGCCTGTTGCTGGGCTGCGCGTAGCAGTGCCTGCGCATCGCCATGCTCCTTCAGCCGGATCTCCACGTGTCCTGGAAACTCGCTATACCCGGCGATCGCCTCGTGGTTCAGAAACTTGTCATCTCCTTCGAAATCGATGATCACCCGGTTGCGTTCGTAACCCGCCTTCACCGTGCGCATGCTGCCCGAAAGCACCACCTCTCCGCGGTGAATCAAGCAAATCTCATCGCACAGCTTTTCTGCCTGATCCATGCGATGAGTCGAGAACACGATGGCACGACCGGCTTTCTTCAGATCCAGAAGCGTGTCTTGCAGCAGCGTCGCGTTGACTGGGTCCAAGCCTGCAAAGGGCTCATCCATGATGATCAGGTCGGGCTCGTGCAGCAGGGTCGCAATGAACTGGATTTTCTGCTGCATTCCCTTGGAAAGCTCTTCCGTCTTGTTCTGTGCCGCGTCGAGTATGTTCAGCCGTTCACACCATGCGTGCGATCGCGTGGTGGCGAGTTCCGTGCCCAATCCGTGGAGTTGGCCCATAAAGATGAGCTGATCCATTACCTTCATCTTGCGATAGAGCCCGCGCTCCTCCGGCAGGTAGCCCACCCTCCTCAAGCTCTCTCGGGTAAATGGCCGGCTGAACAGGTTTACTCTCCCTGAATCCGGTGCGGTAATGCCCACCATCATCCGAATGCTCGACGTCTTGCCGGCGCCGTTTGGCCCCAAAAGACCAAACATGGTGCCAGCCTCTATCCGCAGATTCAGATCGTGTACGGCCACCTTCTGTTCGTATCTTTTCGACACACGATCCAGCTCTGCCAGCGGCGCCATCATCGAACCTCTCGCGAAGTATGAGGAGTGTAACAAAGCATTGCGGCACACTGCGGTTACTCGCCGGTTGTTTCCCGGACGAACTTTATCTCAGCATCGGTCATCAGGTGGTGGAAGGTGTCGGGTGCAAGGATCTTTGCATTGTATTTCTCCGCGATCCGGGGAAGAGTCTTCATCAGTTCGGCTAGCTTTGCCGGATCCAGCGGCGGTGGAGGTGTGGTCCGCGTGGCTACACGCGGGCCGATCTCCAGAAACTGGCGCTCAAGCCCGGCCGGCGAGACGATGCAGAAGAGCCGGGCTGGTACCTTGCTGAGGTTCAGAAAGCAGTGCGGCGCCCAACCTGGAACATTGACTGCCGCTCCAGGTGTCGCGAGCGTGCGCTCGTCCTGGCAAAAGACAGCCACTTCTCCCTCCACTACATAGAAGGTCTCCTCGCACTCGTGGGCGTGTGGCATGGGACCACCGCCTGGCGGGATGAACATGTCGATGAAGGCAAGCTTTTCATCGGTATCCGAGCCTTTGATGACAATCGAGTACGTGTCTGCGCCGACGCAAACATTCGTTCGATCGGCGGGCATGGAGACGGCTAGCCGTCGCGTGGTCACAGGGATTGACTCTGCCATAGAATTCCTCTCTTGTCGTGTGTTGTGCCTCTATGACGCAGACAGATCGAGTCTGCATTACGGGCGGTGGTCCTAGTGGTCGCTGCGTGAATTTGTGCTTTTTCCCAAAAGCGTTTTCGCTAGCCTACACAGCCAATGTTACCTTTCCTGGAATCGTTTTTTTCATCATTGGCGGCCGCCTGAGACAATAAATTGCGTTTGCGCTCCTTCGATTGGGCGTGGAAGGGGGAGTGACTCATGTTTAGCGTCGCGTACCGGCAACAAGTTTCACGCTGTGTGCTTGAATGGGCCGAATCCGACCGGCGGGTCGTCGCCGCCGCCAAGGTTGGATCGCTCGCGGATGGCCCAGGCGACCGCTGGTCTGACCTTGACCTCACTTTCGCCATTGCGGATGACGCGGCAATTGTCCAAGTCCTGGAGGGTTGGACTGAAAAGCTGATGGCACAGTTCGGCGCTGTTCGCCTCTTCGATCTGCCCAGCGGCAGTTCGATCTACCGCGTGTTTCTACTTCCAGGTTGCCTGCAGTTCGACCTTTCCTTTACTCCCGCGTCGGATTTCGGCGCCATCGGTCCCAAGTTCAAACTGCTCTTCGGGACTGCCGTGGAGAAGCCTCACAGCGCGGCGCCCGCTGCCCGGGACCTGTTTGGCTACGCAGTGCACCATGCGTTGCGTGCCCGCCTTTGCATGGAACGCAATCACTACTGTCAAGCCGAATACTGGATTAGCGCCGCCCGCGATTACGGTCTGAGCCTTGCTTGCATGCGCCGCGGCCTTCCTGCATATCATGGTCGAGGCTTTGACGACCTGCCATCCGAGCTGCGGGCTTTGCTGAATGAATCCCTGGTGACCTCACTGGAACAACCGGCTCTGCTCAGGGCGCTGACTCGCACCATCGACCTGCTGCTGCAAGAAAGCGCTGACATTCAAGACATGCCGCCCACCATCAGGTCTGAACTGCATCACTTGTCCGCCGCGTCGATTTGATGCTTGCTGCGAGCGCTTATCCCGTTGCCATGTGACAAAGGCATACTGGTAAGATGACTTTCTCATAGATACCCAGGGAGAATGCATGGCGGAGTTAACTCTCAAGGAAGCAGGGAATAGTCGAGCGCGACGCCCCGCCATTAACCTTCCCGAAAAAATTGCCCTTGGAGCAATACTGGGCATAGCCGCTGGCGTTGTCTTCGGCGATCGTGCGGCGGTGCTGCAGCCGATAGGCGATGCCTATGGGGCAATGTTGCAGATCGCTGTTTTCCCCTATCTTCTCTCGTCCCTCATGCATAGCCTGGGAAGATTGGGTCCCTCTATGGCGCAGCGGCTGTTGCGCGCGGGTTGGGCTCCGTTTGTCTTTCTTTGGATTCTGACGTTCGCTGTGATTTGGGTGCTGGCGTACGCTATCCCGTCGGCGCCCCCGCCCTTCTCTCTCACGGCGTCTGCAGTGCGTGGAAAAACTGAACTGATGGAGCTGCTGATCCCCTCGAACCCGTTTGAGGCTCTGCGCAACAACTACGTGCCCGCCGTTGTGGTCTTCGCGATCATCTATGGTGTCGCGTTCGAGGGTGTGGCCAAAAATCAGACGCTGCTCGACATCTTCGAGGCCATCAAGATAGCAAGCGTTAAGATCTGGGGCTGGGTTGTGAGGCTGGCTCCCATCGGCGTCTTCGCCCTGCTTGCGGATACTGCAGGTACCGTTCGCCTGGATCAATTAGCCGGGCTGGCATTCTACGTCGTAACCTACCTGGCCGGGGCTGCTATTCTTGGCTTAATTGTCATTCCAGCAATACTTTCTGCCCTTGTGCCACAGAGCTACCGCGAGATTCTGCGCCAGATTCGCCCCGCTCTCGTGCTCGCTGTTGCCACGACTCTCTCGGTAGCCGCGTTGCCTTTCGTACAGCGGGCCGCGGAGAGCATACTGGATGGCGCCGGTTGTGCTGACTCTGAGGAACGGACCAACGTCCTGCAGACCAGCTTGTCTTTGAGTTATGTCTTCGCACAACTCGGTAATTACTTCGTCTATCTGCTCATCCTCTACGCCAGTTATGTTGCGGCCGCGCCCTTGAAACTGTTCGAAAAGGCGGCCCTCCCGCTGATGACCTTGCTCTCGTGCCTGGGTTCCCCAAGTGCTACTTATGATTCTGTTGTCTTCCTGAGCAAGTGGCTGCATCTTCCGCCCTCGGTGTTCGACCTGTATGTGGAAACTTCGGCGATTACGCGCTTCGCCCAGGTACTCGTTTCTGTTTCAGGGTTCTACTTCGTCACTCTGGTGATTCCCCTGCTCTATTTCAAGAAGGTAGCGCTCCGCCCGGTTCGTCTTGCCGTTGGAATCGGTGGTGCCGCTGTACTCTTCACCAGCCTTGCTTTCGGAGGCATGGCCCTGCGTCCTAAGCTCTTCCCGGAAGCAACCAGCCCGTATGCTGCGCTGAGACTGGACCCAAAGCTTACCAGCGGTGTCAAGAGCAGTACTGTGCTTACGGATGGGACAGCACCCGGTTTAGCGCAGGAACCCGAATCCGGCGTTCCCTCGATCGCCAACATTCGCAAGCGGGGTGTGCTGCGCGTAGGTTTCAATGCCCATGTCATTCCGTTTAGCTACAGGAATGCCCAAGGAGAGTTGGTTGGCTTCGACATCTCCTATGCCTACCGGCTGGCTCGCGATCTGGGTGTAGCCATCGAGTTCGTTCCTTTCACATCGCCCACCCTGGCCCGCGATCTCGCTGATCATCGTTTCGACATAGCCATGTCTGGAATCTACGAAAACGACGAGCGCTTGCAATCGCTCACCATGTCGCCGGCCTACTATGAGAGCCCCCTGGCTCTTATCGTGCCCTCGGCCGATGCAGCCGGATTTCTCGATGGCAACGCGGTCTCACGCTCCGGCCTGAAACTGGCTGTATATGACGATTCCGTTCTCGTGCCGCTCAGCCGGAATTTATTTCCCAACGCGCAACTGGTCATCCTGCCTAACTACGACCGCCTGCCAGGCATGCCTCAGCTAAACGGAGCAGTATGGACGCTGGAGCAGGGGACCGCCTGGGCAGCAGAGCACGCCGGTTTCACAGCGGTCGCCCCGGACAACCTGTCGGGGGTAGTCCCCGCCGCGTATGCCATGGCGCCGGACGCCGCCGAGCTGGGCGCGTACATGAGTCAATGGCTGCAGCTGAGAAACGCAGATGGATTTCGCGCCGAACAGATAGCGTATTGGATGCAGCTCAATCATCACCGAGCCCGTGAACCACGATGGAACCTGCTGGATCTCCTACTCCGACGCTATAGAAAGTAAGCAGGGCCCGCAGCGCGACGCCTCAGGATTAAATCCGGAAGTGACGCGGCAACGATGAGCACCTTCGGGGCTCCTTCGGCTACGCTCAGGACAGGCTCTTCGACTCCGCGCGATAAACCCTCTGTTATGCCATAGATCTGCGAGGCGCTTCGCTCCCACGGCACGCCGGGGCAGGCAGGATGACGCCTTTCTGGAGGGGACTAAACAACATCTGGTCGGGTAGCAAAAAACACGAGAAGATCGAAAAAGTCACAGGCTCTCAGGATGACGATTTTGTGGGAGTTCGAAAAAAAACCCCATATAAGGTTAACGCTTATGGGACGTCAGTCCTGGGCCACACCCAACATCGAAGCGGGCAAGTCCCCCGGGGAAGAGTAGTAGTCACGGCCAGGCCGGTCCTGTCATCGAGCTAGCGTCCGGCAACCTCCAGTTGAACGGGCCGTGCCGTTGCGTTCTGTGCTGGGTCGTAATACTCGTAGACCCGGGATTGGAAGGTGTGGGCCCGGATCGGATATTTGGCGCGCAAGCGGACATCGAACGTGACCGCTTGTTTCGCAGAGAGTCCGTCGAAATAGAGGATGGCCTGCGTTGCGGTGAGACTGAACTTCTCCAGCCGGCCAGGTGTGGCACCCGGTGATTTCTCCTGGAATGCCTGCAGGTCTTCACTGAGCAGGTCAAAACCTGGTGGGATGCCAAGATCGACCATGACCATGTTGGCAGTGTTTTTGAGGTTATTACGAATTGTAATCTTCTCCGTTGCAATATCGTTCTGCGCCAGCCTGGTTCGGTCGTAGGTCACGTCGATCGAGAGAGGTTCCGTGACCGGCTTCTCTTCCCACGGAGTAAAGTAGCGGCCGACGACCTGGTACGCAAGGCTGCCTTTGCCTTCGTATTTGAGCTGCACGATGTTTGCTTGTTGGGCGTCGATGCCCTTGAGAACGTACTGATGGAGCAGGTCATTGTTCTCGGGGGATAGCGTGAGCGGGCCGACGGACCTGCCATTGAGCATGATCGCAACCGAGCCGCGGACATCCGAGCCGCTGCGTTGTGAGGCGAGCAGCAGTGCTCGCAGAGCCATGATCGTCGCCTGGGTGGTGCCCCAGTTGCCGGAGGCCTCCTTCTTTGAGGAAATGAAGTTGAGGGACTTGCGGACGATCTCGGAGGCCTCTCCCCACTTCAGCAGGGCCTGGGCGGCCAGACCAGTCGTCTCCACCGCGGCGCTCTCACCCCTGGAATATACGCTTGTCTCTTCCACCGACCAGAAGACCTGGTCATCTTTCTGTGTGCGGGCGTCGATGAGGGCCTGCATGGAGTGCCGCGTGAACTCGCGGTCCTTTCCATAGTCTTCGGCGAAGTTGGCGATGATTGCCAGAGTGTAACTATCGATGTTCGATCCGGAGTGCGATTCAATATAGGCTTTGGCCTTGTCAACCGAAGGGCCTTGATAGCCGGTGTTGGCGAGTGACCAGGCGATGTACGCGGTGATGCGGAGAATGTTGGAATTGTAACGATTTGTCGCACCCTCGTTGATGAAGTTGGTGTCAGGGACCCAACTTCCGTCGGATTGCTGCTGGCCGGCAAGCCAGTCGCCAGTGCGCTCAATGAGCCTCGGGTCGACCTCCGAAACTTTTGCCATATCGTTGAACTCCATCAGACCGTAGGCGGTAAGAATCTTGTTGGCCGGCGCCTGGCCGAACCAGGAGAAGCCACCGCCGGGGACCTCGAAGGTCAGCAAACGCTGGTAACCGTTGGCAATGTATCCCTCTGCCTTGGCGTGGACCTCGGGAGTGAGCTTCTTTGTGCGCTTCATGTAATCCAGAGCGAGCACATTAGGGTAGGTGCTGGAAGACGTTTGCTCGAAGCAGCCCCCGGGCATGCTCAGGATGCTGTCCATACCCTCGATCACCTGGCTGAGCGGCCCGGGATAGAGCCGGATGAAGACAGTGGTGGCATCACGAATCGAATTCGCAGGAAAGTGAAGGTCGTGTTGAGCGCTGGTTTCGAGGCGGCCATTGAAGACCAGATTCTGCTCACGGCCATTGGGGACCACCTCGATTTCGCGAACGACGATGTCGTGGCGGGTTTGGCCGCCAACACCATCCATGCGAGCGGTGAGAGTGATCTTGAACTTGCCAATGCGGTTTGCATGAATGGTGAACTGCGAGGAGCCGACCCGGCTCGATTCCACGCCGAGGGTCTTCTCGGAGCTGTCTTTATCCAGGGAGAACCACTCTTGCGGTTGGAGCTTGAGGCACACATTGCCGGCTTTGCCGGAGTAATTGTAGACAGCGATGGGGATAGAGACTCGATCGCCCTGGGTCAAGGTCACGGGCAGGTCGAGGTCGACGAAGAAGTCGGTAAATACTTTCAAGCTCGAGGTACCACTTCCGAGTGCACCGGAGCGGGTGGAAGCGAGCATGGCCATGCGCCATGTGGTAATGGAGTCGGCTACCGGGAAAGAGATGTCTGCGTTTCCATTAGCGTCGGTGATGATCTCTGGATTGTTGTACAGAGCTTCCGGAAAGTAGGAACGGATATGCGGGGCGGCCGCGGCGCCATCCCCAACAGCAACCACTTGCGTGAAGTTTCGGGCACGCAGACCCCCGGCGATGCCGCCAACCACAGGCGTAGGGGCAGCTGCGCCAAATGCTGTGCCCGGGCCGGCTCTCAAGAAGACCTTCGTGCTGGCTGTGGCCTCTAGCCTGTCCATCGCCATAACCGGGGATTGGGCCGTTACAGTCACCGTCTCACTTACACTTCCGACTGCAAGCACAGCCGATATCGTTGCGCGATTGCGTGGTTGCAGGGCAAAGCCGCTGGTAAGAGCCACGAATCCAGGAGAAGTGATTTGGGCTTCGTAGCGTCCGGCCGAAAGGCCTGCGATGTCGAAACGTCCAGAGGCATCCGCGTGAGCCATGTGGGTTTCATTGTTAGAGCGCAGGCGGAGAGAGACGGTCGCTCCGGCAACGACGGCCCCGCTTGGATCGGTAACAGTTCCGGTGGCTTCGGCGCGCCCATTGAATGGGCCGCGATCCTGTTCGATCTTCAGGTCAAACGAGCCCTGCTGGCCGGGCTGAACTCTTGGTTGGCTGACAATGCTGCCGGAGCGGTCTTCGAGGTAGACGGTGAGGTCGTCCTCGCTGTTGAACTGGCGATCTGGCCCTGCGCTGCGCACCAGGTAGAAACGGTCATCCTTACGATTCCAGTAAGCTGGCTCGAAACGCAACGGCGTGTTCCAGGCATCGCGCAACGTTGTGTCCTGGTTCGTGCTGAGTTTTTCGAGCGCATTCGAGATCGCCTGATTCGAGGGATGGCCGCTCGCGCTATGGCTTAATCCGACCGCGATCCGGCGAACCTGCCCGAGGAAGGCGGCACGGTATCTCTGTGCGTATTCCTCATAGTTGTCCCGGGGCAGACTGCGGCCGAACTCGGTGTTGAGTTTTGCCGGGTTACGCATTTCTGTCGCCGAGAACAAGGCGCGTGCGGCAAGGTTGTGCTGCTCCTCCCCTTCGTGCCCTGCATCGCCAGGCTGTTCGACAACATTCGCCATCGAGATGGAGTGAATTTCATAGCGTGGTTTCATCACTTCCTGCTCCAGATAGAAGAACACCTTGGCGAAGCCTGGCTGTTTCTCTGCGAGTGCGAACACTGCCTCGTCGACAACCTGCAGGCCGAGCGCGGAGCTCACGCCCTGGCCGCGCGCATTGACAACATGGAAGTGGATGCGCGCGTCGGCGCCGGGCTTATAGATGGGGGAATCAGCGGTGGTTTGAATCTTCAATCCATCCGCGGGCTGGATAAAGAGGAGGCGGTGGTCGGCGACCAGTTCGGCGTCACGGCCAAACAGATAGGCGTCGATGTCGAGGGTCCCCGCCAACTCCGGCGTAGCGTTCAGTGTAAGCTCAGCCTGGCCGTTCTGGAGATCGACGTCGCGCGTAAGGACCGTCTGGCCGTTCTTGACAACGTCGATATAGGCAGAGCCTCGAGCGCGGGTGGAGAGCACCTTAAGCTGGATGAGCTCACCTGCCTTGATGACCGCGCGGTCGGTACGCAACAGAATCTGGTCAGTGCCATCACGGGTTTCAAGAGGAATGCGGCTGGAAACGCGGTTGCCGTGGTGGTCGTTGGCGTCGACATGAATGGCATCCAGCCCGGATGCGGGGGTGATATGGATGACCGCGATGCCGCCGCCGTCGGTGGAAACCTGCTGCTCGCGAGCCCCGGGCAGGTGAACGGAGAGCGTAGTCTTCGCCGGGGTTCCGTCGGGATAGGAGCTGAGCAGGAAGATCTGATTCTCAAGGTGCGGTATCAGCGTCCCGCCCTCAGGTACTGCGGTGATGAGCAGCGGTGACTGGCTAACGGTGATGGGTTCTCCCCGTGTCTCGCTGTGGGCGGCCGAGTCCTTCACCGTGGCTTCCACCAGGGCGCGGGCTGCGCCCTGGCTCAACGGCCGTCCGGCAAAATAGCTGGGCAACTTAAGATCAAACTTATAGGCTCCGTCGCTGTCGGTTTTGCCCGCGGCGGAGGCTGCCTCGAAGACTGCGACGTCCATGCTGGATGTCTTGATCGTGATCTGGGCATGATCGACCGGCTTGCCGAAGAAGTAGTTGGCGCGCACCGTCCCAGTGACGTGATCGCCTGGCCGATAGTCGCGTCTGGGTTTGCCATCCTTCTCTGTAAACTCCACCGCAACCTTGAACTTGGGCAGCACATAGCGCTCGACGTTGAGGGTGAGCTCGGCGGTGTCGGATGGCTCGGAGCTATCGCCCATCAGCGCGTGCAGATGATAAGCGCCAAGGTTGACCTCATCGGCAAGGGAAAACTCGGCTGAGGCAATGCCGAAGCTATCCGTCGCAGTCATCTTCTTGAACACCTTGTTACCACGTGAGTCTTCCAGCTCGAAGGTCAGCTTGCGCGTGGAGTCGGCCTTGTAATCGGCACGGTTGAGTGCAAGCGCGCGCACATGGATCGTCTGGCCGGGCTGGTAGATCGGCTTCTCGGTAGTTAAAAGGATGGACGCTTTACTCTTGAGTTCTACCGGCTGGGAATATTCAGTCGAACCGATCGGAGTGTCGGCGATGAAACGTAGCTGGTATTGGCCCGTCAAGCCCGCGGGGAAGTGAAACTGGGCCTCAAGAGTGCCGCCCTTATTGATTTTGTTGGAGAAGAGCGGCCGTGCATTTTCGCCAGGGATGAGCAGCTCAATCCGGATTGTTCCGGTCTCAGCGATGTCGTTATTGTTTGCGTCTGCGACGATCACCCGGATGGCGGCTTTGCTTCCGGCCAGGTACTCCGTTTGGCCCAGGATGTGCACGACGGGCCGGCGAAGAATCTGCGAGATGGCCGCGATACCCTCGATCGCAGGGGCCTGGCTGCCGGCATATTCAAAGCGATAGCGGAGACGCTGCCAGATGATGTCCTGGAAGGGAAGGGGCTTCTCCGGCTGAATCACCTGCTGCCAGACGCCGTCGCCGATGCCGATGTCCGTAGCGCGTTCGACCCGGCCAAGAACATGGTCTTCAGGATCAATCATTTCCGCGACCAATTTGCCGCTACCGGCCCGGATGGAGTGATAGGGAATGGTGACCAGGAGATGACCCCGCGTGTAGGTAGCGGCAAGCTGCTCCGTGCGTCCGTGAGCGATGGACAGAAATGTAATGGCGGCAACCAGAAGCACGAGCGGGCCGCTCAGCAGAAAGGGAAGCGAACGACAGAAACGGGTCATGCACATTCTCCTGGCAAGCTGCTCGGCGGGGGATCGCGGCTTGTCTGACCGGAGAACGAGCAAGGGCTTGAAACTTGCAGGAAAAATGAAAATTATTTTGCGCCCGGCAGGAGCCGGCTATCTGTTCGCGTCCATGTCCTTACGCTCCCATGAGCGGCCATCGGTGCTGATCCAGTGTTCGCCCGTGTCAGTCGTAATTTGAAAGCGCTGCAGAGCCGGGACTGCAGCCCGCGCTGCCGCGATCTTCTCGTTGACCTTCGATGCGGCGAGAGCCTGTTGAGCCTGGCCCTGGACCTCGACGGTCTGGCTTAGGGAGCCGACAGCGAGGGTAACATCCTTCTGGCTTTGCTGAGCGGGATCCAGCGCGACTCCGGAGATCTGGTGGGGGGTGAATCCGGGAGCTTCGACGTCGAGGGTGTAGTGTCCCGGATCTAGCCCGTCGATGCTGTAGCGGCCACCAGGATCAGTTTTCGTTCTTCGGGCAACCTGGGTCAGCGAATTGGTGACTACCACGGATGCATTTGCAATAGACGCGCCGGCCGGGTCGGTGACCTCGCCCTTTAGGCTGGCTTTCGGTCCTTCTAGAGCGTCGCGGGGTTCGGTTCCACCGGCTGCGCCGACGGCCGCTGGGGCGGCTGCGCCAAAGCGTGTGCCCACTGGGTAAGAGGAGGAGACCAATTCAACCTTGATCGCACGGCCCTGCCACGGCTGGGTAATGACGTTCCAGTGCGCTCCGCCGTCATTGCTGAAGAAGAGAGTATTTTGAGTGTCGATTGCGATGAGCCGCCGGCCATTTGCCACCGTGGAGAGAGTGCGGAGGCCACTGGGCAAGGCTTCACCGCGCGGAGCCGCCTGCGCCTGATCGGCGGCATTTAGGCCGCCAACCGAAGAGCGGTTTGTCTGCATAGCCCGATTGGCAGCAGTGACGGTGACCGCAGCGGAAGACTGGGCTCCAGCTGCTTCATCCTGGCCGGTGGGTGTGCTGGCCGCAGGCGCCCAGCGCCGCCTGAAATTGCGGTCATTGCCATCGCCATTCGGGGCAGGGACCGCAGCCGCTGACAACCCCGGCGGTTTGTGCGCGGCAGCAGCGTCTGGTAGCAGTTGCCTTAACCTCAGCGCTGGCGCTTCTTGGGGCCGCGCCGGCGGAAGTGACTGTGCCGTTTGCGCGGGCGGCGTATGGCTTGGGACGACTAAGTCACGCCGGATGTAAATACCGGCCAGAATCAAGGCGGCGAGAGCGGCTGCTGCAGGCAATACCAGGTTCCAGCCTGATAGCCAGGGCGGGCGGACAGGTGCCGCTTGCGGCACTGGCGATTCCTCGACTGCCGGCAAGGAGAGCGCGACGATGCTGCGGCAGTGCGGGCAAATGGCCAGATGGGCGAGCGTCTGTTCCAGTTCGTGCGCCGGTAGGGCGTGCTCGATGAAGGCGCTGAGCTGATCCGCGTCTGGATGCTGGCCGGATTGGAGGAGTTCGCTCATATCTTCTCGGATGCCGCGGTCGGAGGCGAGGCCGTCTTATCGGAGAACGGCGGCCTTTGCGAAGTTTGCAGCAACGCGCGCAGATTTAATTCAATATCACGCGGATCGGCGCCCAGAGCTTCTTCGGAGGCTCGCTTACTAAGGCCTCCGGACTGGAGATTGTGAATGAGCTGTTTGCGCAGATCGGTCACCAGCCGCTTAAGCCGGCGGCTCACGGTCGCTTCATGAACACGAATCACCTGGGAGATTCCGAGCAGGCTCTGTCGATCGAGAAAGTAGGCAGAGAGCACGAAGCGGTCTTCTGGAGCCAGGGTCTGCAAGCTGCGGCGAACAGCTTCGCTGAGGCGCAGCAGCTCAGTGGATGCCGGAGGAGTGGAGATTTCAGCAGCGGGAACGTCGACGCTATCGAGAGGAGCTTCGCGCCGGGTGCGGCGGTGGTGGTCCACGTGCCGCTGCGCCAGCGTGGTGCGCAGCCAGCCGAGAAGTGAACCACGGCCCGAGTAGGAGGCCAGCGGCGAACGGCGCTGACCATCCAGTTCCCGCAGGCCGTACAGCTCTGCGTATAGCGAATCGGCGAGCTCATGGCCGATGGTAGCCGAGCCAGTAATGGCGATCGCAGCCTGCGTCAGCGGGGAACGATAGAGACTCAGGAACCGTTGCCAGGCGGCCTCGCGGCCCAGCACACAGGCATGAGCCAGAGCCAGTTCCGATAGATGCAGGGAACGGCAGAAAGTAGCTCTTTGTGCAGCATCCGCACTGTTCCCGGCTGCGAGTCCATAGTTGACTCTCTCCCCAATAGAGGTAAGTACGCAGCCGAACTCCTCGCAAGCGAGGCCGCAAGCCGCCCCGTCCGCAGCGAGCCAAAGCTCGTGTATGAGGTCTTGATCGATCGCGGGACGGGTTGAAGCCAGGGACGAATTTGCTGTGGGTTCCTCTTTGGATGGTAGAGGCAGCACAAGATCGCCGGGCTGTGAGGAGGCGGTATCCACGCACATTGAAGATACTGCATTGGCCGGGGCTTGGGCCTACCACTGGTAACCGGATCTGATGTTTTTTGGGCAGGCACTCATGTCGCAAGCGATGGTCATCTGCCACGGCGCGCGTGAGGCTACCATCCGGGTGACTATCTGGTTCCCGGACTGGGCGGCGGAATGCCCCCGGGGATTCTACAATGGCGAATGCCGCAATCGCTCAAGCGTGCGAACTCTTCCTTTGGCCGCTCCACGGAGGTACCGGCGCCGGCAACAGGTAGCAGGCGCGTCACGGTTGTAGACGTGCTTCGCGGTCTGGTCATGGTCCTGATGCCACTCGACCACACACGTGAGTTTTTTACTAACTACGCGGGTAATCCGCTTGACCCCCAGCACACGACCTTCTTGTTGTATCTAACCCGCTGGATCACTCACCTTTGCGCGCCCGTTTTCGTCTTCCTCGCCGGAACATCCATCTTCCTTCAGCAGCAACGCAAAACCAGGCGCCAGCTCACGCAGCACCTGCTGCTGCGAGGTTTTTGGCTCATCATCGTAGAGCTCACGCTCGTAGACTTTGTCATGAATTTCTATTGGCAATGGAATGTTCACATTCTGGAGGTCATCTGGGCGATCGGGGCATCCATGATGGTCATGGCATTGCTGATACACCTGGATATTCGCTGGAATTTGCTGCTCGGTGCCTGCCTCGTGGGCGGCCACAACCTCTTGGACGGGGTGAGTGTGGTTAAGTTTGGGCATTTCGGTTGGCTCTGGAACCTGCTTCACGTCCCAGGTCTTATCTCTGGCCCGTCCATGACTCCGCCCATCATCCTGGTCGCCTACCCGATGCTGCCCTGGCTGGGCGTCATGGTGCTCGGTTACGCCTTCGGAAGCGTAATCGCTCAAGAGCGGAACAAACGCCGGCAGTGGGAACTCCGTGCAGGCTTAATTATGCTCGGTGCTTTTGCGTTGCTGCGGTGGAGCAATCTGTATGGCGACCCGGTGCGGTGGTCGTCACAGGCAACATGGTGGAGAACCGGCATGTCCTTCCTCAACGTTCAAAAGTATCCCCCTTCGTTGCTCTTTGTCCTGGTTACGTTGGGCATAACAGCGCTCATTGCCGCCGGCATTGAGTCTGCTGAACAGCGCAACGCGTGGGGGTGGGTGAGAAGCGTACTGCAGGTATATGGCCGGGTGCCTTTCTTTTATTTTCTGCTGCACATCGCTCTTATCCATTTGCTGGCCCTCGGCCTCTCTGCCGTTCGCGGCGGCAACTGGCAGTGGTGGGTTACAGACTTTCCCAGGGGAGGTGTTCTGACTGGCCGTCCGCCTGAATATGGCTACGGACTGGCTGTTGTGTGGTGTGTCTGGATTTTCGTCGTGGTCCTCTGCTATCCCGTCTGCAAATGGTATGCCGGTGTGAAGAGGCGAAGCAGGAACCCGGTCTTCTCATATTTGTAAGCGGGCGGACTACGAATGCAATCATCGCTGGCTTTGCCCGGTGCTGCCGGCTTAGTGACTACTTTGAGGATCGCAAACTCGAATGACATTCTTTGAAAGCCTGCTTTTGCTCTTGCTTGCGGCAATTGTCTTACTGCAGGTGGCACGCCGCTTGTCACTCCCATATCCCGCAATGCTCGCAGGCGCAGGGGTAGTTGTGGCGCTTATTCCGGGGACGCCCACGATTCCGATCGAGCCCTCAACCTATCTCGCGCTCTTTATTGCTCCGGCACTCGTGGATGCCGCGTATGACTTTCCTCCGGGAGCGACAAGGCGTTTCCTGGCTCCGCTGATCGCGTTCGCGGTTTTCGCCGTGATACTGACCACGGGCGTGGTGGCATGGATTGGTTCTGCCTTCCTTGGATTGCCCCTGGCTGCCGCCGTCGTCCTGGGCGCAATCGTGGCTCCGCCAGATGCCGCGGCAGCAACTGCCATATTGAGAAACTTCTCCATCCCTCGAAATATAGACGCCGTCCTCAAAGGGGAAAGCCTCTTCAACGACGCGACGGCCCTTTTGCTCTTCGGTGGCGCCCTCACGCTCCTTTCGAGTGGAGGGCTCCGCTTGGGCGTGGGACTTCGCCTGGGGTTCGCAGTTCCCGGCGGAGTGTTACTTGGATTTGTCTGCGCCTATCTCATGCGCTACGTAAACCAGCTGGTGAAAGACACGCTGGGCGGCAACCTGCTCCAGTTCGTGCTCGCTTACCTTTTGTGGATTGTCGCCGATCATCTCCATCTCTCCGCCGTGTTGTGTGTGATCGCCTTCGCCATGACGCTCGCGCGCACCACCGATTCCACCACATTTGATGCGCGCATGCGGGTACAGTCTTACGCCGTCTGGAGTTCCGTTGTCTTCACCCTGAATGTGTTTGCATTCCTCCTCATGGGCATGCAAGCGAGATCGATCCTCGGCAGGCTGCCGGCATCTCATCTCCGCGAAGCTTTAGGGTTTGCTGGGTTCATTGTCCTGGCAGTTGTGTGCACACGCTTGATTGTCGTCATCGGCTTCAATCGTCTCGAGGCCTGGTGGGCGTTTTCAAAGAAAAAGCCTGCACCCGCCACGGTTGGCCAGGCTCTGTTTGTAGGCTGGTGCGGGATGCGGGGATTCGTCACCATGGCCACGGCGTTCGCCTTGCCGGATTCTTTTCCGCAACGCGACACAGTGGTGCTCACCGCATTCTGTGTGGTGCTCGCAACCCTGGTGCTGCAAGGCCTCACGCTCGCGCCGATCGTCAAGCTCCTCAAGCTTGACCGCAGCGGTGATGCATCCCACGAACTAGCGTCTGCCCGCGCAGCATTGGCTGAGGCGGCTCTCGCGAGCATCGCGGGGCAAGACGGACCCGAAGCGGACAATCTCAGGTATCGTCTCTCTCTCATCCAACGCACCTGCCGCCGGCAAACTGGTGTCGACTCCATGGAGCGCTTTCGCAGGCTCGGCCTGGAAGCTATTGAAGCCGAGCGCGAAGAATTGGAAAGCCTTCGGATGAAAGACAGGATCGGGCCTGACGCCTACCTCGGGTTGCAGGAACACCTGGATTGGAGCGAGCTCACCCTGCTTCGCGACGTTGATCGAAGGATCGAGGAGATTTGACCAGCGCGTTTTTGTCATAGTGTGCTTTCGCCCAAAATCACTGGCAGGCTCCCGACGTCTAGAGGGCGCGACCCCGGCGCTATCATTGTGCACCGCCGGCGGTTAAGGCCGCCGAAGATGCGGGAACACCGCCAAACCGGCGCTCCCTCTGACGGAATTCTGCCAGCGCGGCATCCAGGTCGCCGGCCTCAAAATCCGGCCACATACGATCGGTAAACCACAATTCGGCATAGGCACATTCCCACAGCAAGAAGTCGGATAGGCGCTTCTCTCCACCGGTGCGAATCAGCAAGTCGACCTCGCCACTCTCCGCGGCCAGCTCCTGAGCAAGCATGTCGCGCAGCAGGGAAGCTCCCGGTGGCCGCTCATGGAGAAGACTGCGGGATACGTTCAGGGCCGCGCGCATGATTGCATCGCGCGAAGAATAATCGACGGCAACTCGCAACAGAAGCCGCTTGCCTTCTGAGGTCGCAGATACCGCCTGATCAATCTCGCGCAGCAGAAGTTTTGGTATCCGGTCGCGTCGGCCGATTATTTCCAGCCGTGCACCGGCTTGCCTGAGCCTGGTCCGTTCCAGCCGGAAGAACGCGCGCAGCAGCCAGAAAATACTCTGTACCTCGGCTGCCGGGCGGCGCCAGTTGTCGGATGAAAAGGCGTAGAGAGTCAGGCGGCCAATGCCTACATCGGGGGCGTGCTCCACAACGCGGCGTACAGCCGCGACGCCTGCGCGATGGCCAGCGGCACGAGGCAGATTGCGCCGCGCAGCCCAGCGCCCATTGCCATCCATGATGATGGCTACATGTATCCCCGCGGGCTTTTCACTTTGCACTGTAAAGTTACTGGATATGGTTACGTCACTTTGCACTGTAAAGTTACCTCGCAAAAAAAAGTTCAGGCTCGGGTTGGCGCGAGACCACGTATCAAGTTCGATCCGGGTTCGTCCCTGGTTACCCTGGCAGCATCTCGAACCACCTGCTCGAGGGTGGAAAGGTATTCGAGATAGCGTTTGCGGCCGGATGCTGTAATTCGGCACATTGTCTGTGGCCGATTGCGATCATGCCCCTTTACGATGTCAACCATGGTTTCTTTTTCCAACACCTGCAAATGCCGGCTCAGGTTTCCATCGGTAAGCCCGCACAACTGTTTAAGGTCGCCGAATGTCAGGCCTTTAGGATTGGTGATTAGAGAGGTAAGCACACTGAGGCGGGCGCGCTCGTGAATCACGCGATCTAGCCCCTCATAAGCAAATCGTGCTTCGCTGGACCCCACTTTAGCTTTCATCTGTGCCCTCGTGTGCGCCGAAGAGCAGAATCGCCGCCACCAGCAATTGTCCGGCTCCGTAGGGAATCCCCATGGCCCAGGGAGAGAGCGCGCGGGCGCCGCCAAGCGCAATACACGCCAGGCCCGTCAACAGGTACCACGCGCCGGCTGCGAGCATCGGACGGGGCAGAAAACGGCAAGACGAAAAGATGCCCAGGCTGAAAATGACCTGCCAGATTCCCGGGATCATCCAGAGGGCTGCCGGAACATAGCGCACCAGCACGATGGTGATGAGCAGTCCCGCTCCAACTGAGGGTAGGAACTGCTCCACGGCTATGTGCATCATTTCCTGCGACATACCCGAATGCATGCGGCGAGTGCGGGTGTACATCTGCACCCCGGTCAAGGCAGCAGAAAGGGCTGCGGTGCAGATCCAGATGCTCAGGTAAGTAGAGATATGATTCACGGGATCCGGCAAGAAGAGTGACTGGACCCCTGCGGCCAAAACTGCGATAAGACCCGTTGCGGCAAGCGTGGCCGGGCCGTAACCACGAAACTCCGTACTGCGCGCCATTTGCCTGCGGATGCTGCTAATGTCGCCCAGCGCTCTGTTCAGGTCATTCATCCGTATTCACTTTACAGTGCAAAGTATCCTGAAGGAAGGACTTTGTCAATACGCCGGATTCATCTCTTTGGTGAGCAAACTTTGGTGCGGGCGGTTGAGTAACTCCTAGAACTCGAACCGCATGGCGAACTGTAGTTGTCGCGACGAGCCCGCGTCCCCTAGCGCCGTGCGGGTTGCGGAGATCTGGTCAAAGGTGCTCGTAGTTGCTCCGGTTGCAGACAGCGTGGGGTCGGCGAAATTTGCGGCGGCGAAGGGTCGGTTCTAATCCAGCACGCGGCGGTTTTGAAGTTGTCACGATGATGTCATTACATCCGCATCACTGACGCAGGCGATGCAGTCTTACATCCAACGGTGGGCTAAATCGGCGTATGATTCTTCCGTTGCGGCGGAGGAGGTCGACATGGCAAAGCGGGTGTCCGCTCTATTCGTATTGAGTCTGCTGGTAACCTTTGGATTCGCAAAGGAAAAGACGAAAACCACCCTGCCGGCCTACGTTTTGCAAGCTCATACAGTCGCCGTCATCATCGACCCCAACGCAGGTATTTCGGTCGACGATCCGAGGGCAAATCAAGCTGCGCAAAAAGATGTCGAGGCGGCGTTCCTGAAGTGGGGTAGATTCGAACCTGTCTCAGAGCCGAAAGACGCGGATTTGCTTGTTGTGGTGCGTAAGGGGAACAGCCGTTTGACGGATGAGACACTCCCCGATCCCCGGCAGAACAACGGAATCAACCCAAGCAACCGTGGAGGTTCGGTTGGGCCTCCGCGTGGTTCCCAGCCTGATTTCCCGGGTGAGCCTGGCCTTGGGCCCAGCCAGCAAGGTCCCCATTCCCCGACGGAAATGGAGGACGCGGAGGATTCATTTGCCGTTTTCAAAGGCGGAGAAAATCCTCGGTACGCGACTCCTGTGTGGACCTATTCGGCCAGAGAGGGTCTTAGTTCTCAGGCGGTCCCTGCGGTAGCCGCGTTCAAGAGGGCTGTGGTCGCCGCCGACAAGGCTGCAGGCGAGAAACACTAGCCGGGCTGGAACGGTTGACGCATCAGGATCAAATCCGCGCATGACCTGGTGGCCGGTTGGCCCTCCTTCAAGCTAATACTTGACAACCTCTATAAGCCTGTTTAGGGTATGCCTTTCTCGGAACGGCCAATGAAAAATTCCGCACCCCGAGATCTCTTTCCCGGCGCACTCGAAATGATGATCCTTGAATCACTTCGCCGTCAGCCCGCCCACGGCTATGCCCTCGTTCAGCACATTCAACAGAGATCGAACAACCTCCTTCAGGTGGAAGAGGGCTCCCTCTATCCGGCCCTCCAACGGCTGCTCAAAGCAAGACTGGTAAAGGCCGAGTGGGGTGTTTCCTCCACCAACCGCCGGGTTAGGACCTACCAGATTACCTCTGCCGGTCTACGGCATTTGGAACAGGAAATATCCAGCTTCGAACGCATGTTTGAGGGCATTGCCCTGGTCCTGAATCCAGGAAAAGCGCCGGCCAACTGAGAGCTGGAAGCCGAATACTGCGCAACAGATAGCTGCCTTGGGCCGCGGCTGCGTCTATTCCATCGCTCCGTAAGCCAATGTCTACAAGTCGTTAAAATAGCCGAGCGAAGGACCTCTGATTTGCCGGAGCAAGCCCGACGGTTGCCGGGCCAGAATGAGGGTCCCTCCCGAAGAAGCCGCCCAAAGCCCCTCGATGTTAAAACAGTACTCGTTTCTAGACAATCGTTTGACTATGATGAATAGTCCAGACGTTGAGGGCTTTCAAGCTGGGAGGAAGTTTCATGAAAAACAAAGTTGTTTGGCTTTTGTCGATGGCACTCCTGATCGCATTTCACGGTTCGTCGCCGGCGCAGGAGACGCCGGATGCCCGGCTATGGCTGACGACTGCCGACCGCAGTGCACTTTTGGCGGAACAGAAAGATGCATTGCATTTCTCTTCGTCCCCAAACGCGTTTCCCACCATCGACGTCAACGATATGCAGCAGTTCCAATCCATGGATGGTTTCGGTTTCGCCTTGACCGGAGGCAGCGCCCAGCTTCTCATGCGCATGGAGCCCGGTCCGAGGGCGGACCTGCTGAAGGAACTCTTTGCACCCAGCGGAGCCGCCGTGAGCTACCTAAGGCTGACCATTGGGGCTTCCGATATGAATGAGCGCGTGTATTCCTACGATGATCTGTCAAAGGGCGAAACAGATGCGGACCTTGCCCGGTTCAGTTTGGCTCCCGACCGCGCTGATGTCATTCCCGTAATCAAACAGATTCTGGCCATCAATCCTGCCATTAAGATCCTGGGATCGCCGTGGTCTGCCCCGGCGTGGATGAAGACCAACGATCGCGTGAAGGGTGGTGAGCTAAAGCCCGAATACTATGGCGCCTATGCTGCATACTTTGTGAAATACATTGAGCATATGAAGGCGGAAGGCATCCCCATTGCAGCCGTGACCGTGCAGAACGAACCCCTGAACCCCAAAAACACACCCAGCATGGTGATGTTCGCGGCGGAAGAAGACACCTTCATTGCCAGGTCTCTGGCGCCCGCCTTTCAACGCGCAGGGATCACAACCAAAATCCTCTTGTACGATCACAATCCCGACGTTTTATCCTATGCGCTGTCGATTCTTGCGGACCCGGCCGCCAGCAAGAACGTCGACGGAACGGCATTCCATCTGTATGGTGGCCAGGCCTCTGCCATGACAGACGTACATACTGCATATCCAAACAAGAATCTATACATGACCGAGCAGTCGATCTCCAGCTCTCCGGAGGAACCCCTCCCGATCGCAGCCGCTGTCAGCGACGTGCTGATCGCGGCAACGCGAAATTGGAGCCGCAACGTGCTGCTCTGGAATCTTGCCGCAGACCCGAACAATGGTCCCCATACCAATGATGGAGGATGCACCGGCTGCCAGGGTGCCATAACTCTGAACGGCAACCACGCTTCGAAAAACGTGGCGTACTATGCCGTCGCCCACTTTTCTCAGTTCGTGCCACCGGGTTCCCTGCGCGTAGGATCAACCGAAGAGGAACAGCTTGCGTCGGTTGCGTTTCTCACTGCTGAGGGCAGGATCGCGCTGGTGGTATCGAACACGGCCAACTTTCCTAAAAGTTTTAACGTGAAGTATCACGGCCGGTGGTTCACCACTACGCTGCCCGCAGAATCGGCGGGAACGTATGTGTGGTAGAGAGCGAGGTTTGCTCGATCCTTGCCGCAGGGTGGCGAGAACCACCCTGGTGGCCGCGCTGCTTACCTATTCGGCCTTTCCGGCAATGTCTCTGGCTGCGAGCAAACCTGAGTTCGGGCCGAATGTTCTTATCTTCAGCCCCTCGATGCCGTCGCCGGCCATCCAGCGCCGGATTGACGAGGTCTACGCCACTCAGCAACATAATGAATTCGGCGAGCAACGCACGGCCCTGATGTTTCTTCCCGGCGACTACAAGGTGGATATCCCGGTGGGCTTCTACACGGAAGTGATTGGCCTGGGGGCTTCTCCCGATGGCGTGCACGTTACGGGCAACGTGCATGCCGATGCCAGCGCACCGAACAACAACGCCACCACCACTTTCTGGAGAGCAGTCGAAGGCTTTTCTCTGTCTCCTGCGGGGGGAGCCATGCAATGGGCCGTTTCGCAGGCAGCACCCCTGCGGCGCATGCACATTCGCGGCGATATCGTGCTCCATCAGCACGGCGGCTGGGCGAGCGGCGGTTGGATGTCCGACGCACTCATTGATGGCAAAGTCGAAGCCGGACCGCAGCAGCAATGGATTTCAAGGAACACGGAATGGGGCAGTTGGACAGGCGCCAACTGGAACATGGTTTTCGTCGGCATCCCTGATCCGCCTGCAGGGGAGTGGCCCACACCGCCCTATACCAAGGTTGCCGAAACTCCAATCGTTCGAGAGAAGCCCTTTCTGCAGGTCGATGCGGCCGGAAACTACTCCGTTTGTGTTCCATCATTGCGCACTCAGAGCGTAGGAATCACTTGGCATCGCGGCACAACCACAGGAAAAACGCTACCCATCGACCGTTTTTACATCGCCCGGCCAGAGACGGACACTGCCGCCACCATCAACGCGCAACTAGCCAAAGGCAAAAATTTGTTACTCACTCCCGGCATTTATAAGTTGACGGAAGCGATTCGCGTCACCCGGCCGGAAACAGTAGTGCTGGGGCTGGGCTACGCTACGCTCCGGCCGGTGAACGGCACCGCGGCAATGACCACTGCAGACGTCGACGGGGTGATCGTTGCCGGTCTTCTGTTCGACGCGGGAATCAAGCAATCACCGGTCCTGCTACAAGTGGGACCAGCTGGGAGCAAGGCACGGCATATTCAGAACCCGATTTCTCTTCATGATGTTTTCTTTCGCGTCGGCGGGGCTGGAGTGGGGCGCACGCTGGTCAATCTTGAAGTCAACAGCAGCGACACCATTATTGATCACACCTGGATCTGGCGCGCCGATCACGGCTCTGGCGTGGGTTGGTCCAGCAACACCAGCGCCAACGGCCTCATCGTCAACGGGGATAACGTCACTGCGTATGGCCTGTTCGTAGAACATCATCAGCAATTCCAGGTGCTTTGGAATGGAAATCACGGACGAACCTATTTCTACCAGTCCGAGATTCCGTACGATCCACCCGATCAGGTTAGCTACACCAGTGCACCGGGCACCAACGGCTGGGCTTCGTACAAAGTGTCTGACGGTGTGACCAGCCACGAGGCTTGGGGTCTTGGGATTTATAGCGTCTTTCTGCGTCCGCACATCGTGCTGACCCGGGCCATCGAGGTGCCGAAGAGCACGGGCGTGAGGTTCCATCATATGATCACGGTTGCTCTCGGCGATTACGGTGAAATCAGCCACGTAATCAATGAAACAGGCGAAGCCACCTCGATTCACCCCAGGGTCACGCCCAAGGTTACGCATTATCCCTGACTTTTTCTCTTTTTTGCAGTTCTTGAGAGTTCCAAAGCCAACGCGGTAGAGAAGCCGCATACCTGCGATCGTTCTCAGCGAACTCGAAACCGAACTCGATCTGCTGCCTCGAGCCCAAACGCTATTTGGAATAATGCCCCAGCTTGAGAGAACTTCAAACGGCGACTCCCGCTCAAAATCTGCTATCGATTCCTCCCCCCGAAGGATCGATAACAGGTTTTCGGTTGAGAGTCGCCCTAGATGGACTGAACCAGCAAACGGGCTCTCCGACCTTCTGCACGCCCGTTGGATTTTCAATGCCATCTACTAAACACCCAGATAGTGCTCGCAATCCCCAAGACGTTACATTTTTTTTTTGCTATCTTGCCGGGGTGAATTCGGCCAGGTTGCGAGGGCGAATCGTGCAGAGTATTATGCTGGCGGATCACGAGGCCGGGGTTCCGCGCGACTAGATCTGCCGACCATAAGACTGCTGTTTGAAAGTCTACTGGAGCACAGTGACCGCCGCTTCGGACCCTTCATAGAACGAGGAGGGAAATATGGCGACATCTGCTTCGACTTCACCGGTACAGACACGATCAATCGATCCTGACAAGCTGAACGCCCTGCTGGGACAGGCAGTGCAGGATATGGGCGCAGCCATGCACGCGCCGCTCATTGTGATCGGAGACAAGCTGGGACTCTACCGCGCCATGGGCGATGGCGTTCCAGTAACCGCGGCGCAATTGGCCCAGCGCACCGGCACAGCGGAGCGATATATACGGGAGTGGCTAAACGCCAATGCGGCCGGTAACTATGTGGAGTATGACGCCGCAAGCGACACCTACTTCATGACCCCGGAACAAGCGCTCGCGCTGGCGCAGGATGATACGCCGATCCACCTCCCGGGTTTCTATCACATGCTGGCGTCACTGATGAAAGACGAAGAGAAGATTACGGACATCTATCGCACTGGCAAGGGCATGGGCTGGCATGAGCACGAGAAAGGCCTGTTTGAAGGCTGTGAGCGATTCTTCCGGCCAACCTACCTGGCGAATCTGGTTTCGAGCTGGATTCCGGCGCTGGACGGAGTAGAGGCAAAACTAAAGGCCGGCGCCCGAGTCGCTGACATTGGGTGCGGGCATGGCGCGTCGACGCTGCTGATGGCAAAGGCCTACCCCAAGTCACAATTCTTTGGCTTTGACTATCACGCGCCGTCGATTGAAACCGCCCGTGAGAAGGCGGCAGCTGCAGGAGTCAGCGAGCGAGTCAGCTTCGAGGTAGCACCATCAAAGGCATTTCCGGGCAAGGACTATGATCTGGTAGCGTTCTTCGATTGCCTGCACGACATGGGCGACCCGGCGGGTGCGTCTCGGCACGTTCGCGATTCGCTGGCGGCGGAAGGTACGTGGATGATCGTAGAGCCGTTTGCGCATGATGCGATCGCGGCGAATCTGAACCCGGTAGGCCGCATTATGTATTCGGCGTCAGCGTCGGTGTGTGTGCCGTGTTCGCTCTCGCAGGAAGTGGCCCTTGGCCTGGGGGCACAGGCCGGTCCGGCGAAATTAGAGAAGGTAGTGCGCGCCAGCGGCTTTACGCGCTTCCGCAAGGCGACTGAAACACCGTTCAATATGGTGTTTGAAGCCCGCGCGTAGTGGACTGGTAAAGAATAGGACGACAGCATACCGGCTGCGGCGTTGCTGCGATGGCTATGCTGTCGTCCGGTACTTCGAATGGCCAAGACCGATTTTAAATCCGTTGACGAGTACATCGCCTCACAACCCGACCCCGTACAGGGCGTACTCGAGCGCGTGCGGAGCACGATACGCAAGGCCGTGCCCGAAGCTGAGGAAGTGATTTCGTACAAAATTCCCACGTACAAGCTGCCGGGTGGCCCGGTGCTCTATCTCGCCGGTTGGAAGGAGCACTTTTCGCTCTATCCGGCGACCGCTCATGTCGTCGAGGCATTCAGAGACGAGATAGCTCCATACCTGGCGAGCAAAAGCACGATGCGCTTCCCGCTCGCGCAACCCGTTCCGATGAAGTTGATCGGACGCATCGCGAAGTTCCGCGCGATGGAAGTGGCTGAGCGTAGCCAGGCAAATGCGCCAAGGCCAAAGAAGCGTAGGGTCCGCTGATCAGCCGTCGTCCGATTCTCTATTGTGATCCGGATCGGGACGGTGGCGGATGGTATGCGTGCGCCAGGGCGGCTGCGGCCTCAATTTGCAACTGGGCACCGTCGTGGTCGCCCTGCTGCTCTAACAAGCGGCTCAATTGCGAATGGACCTGGAAGGCGGGCGAGTCGGCCGATTTATTCGGCGAAGCCAGATAGAGTTCGAGTAGCTGAATAGCGAGTTGCGGCTCCTGGTGACTGCGGCAGAGGATGCCGGCTCCATCCACCAGCGCGGACCCATGCGGTTTTGCAGCCTTTGCATCTGCATCAATTCCTGAATGCAGTGCCACCAGCATCTGATCCCATTGCCGGTGGCGTGCGTAGAACGAGGCCAGTGCCATCCACGCGTCAGCAGGCTGATCGGAGGCTTCAACCGCTGCCCTGAACTCGCTTTCGGCCAGGGTGTAGTTCTTTTCCTTCTCTGCCAGGCGGCCTTTGAGTTGGTGGGCCTGCGCCGGCCCGTATTGCTCGAGCGCCTGGGCCACTCCTTGCGCCTTTTTCTTGCCTCCCCCCACAATTCCCGGGGCAGCGGTGTAGAACTCACCCAGGTCGGAAAGCGCATCAACATTTCCGCCTTCGAGTTGGACCGCCCGCTCGAATTCTTCCCGCACTTTTTTCGCCAGCCCATAGGCCTTTATGGAATGAATGCTGTCGGCTTTTTCACCGTACGCTCGGCCCAGCCAGAGATGGTAGTCGCTCTCCAGCGGCATAAGCCGAACCGCTGTTTCGCATTCGTGGATCGCATCATCCCAACGCTCTTCCTGGTAGTACACACGGCAGAGCAGATGATGCGCCTCCGCATTTCCCGGGTTTGCGGCAAGCGACGAACTCAGACGAGAAATTGCATCGTCCGCTTTGCCCGTGGTTAGATCGGCACTTACCGGCTGCAGTGTACTGTTTGGAATGGAAGCAGCATGGACAGCCGGGGCCGGGAATATGCACAGCACGGCCAAGAGGAGATTAAAAAGCGTTCTGGAGCAGAGTATGCGCACGTGATTCCAGTCGAACCATCCGACCTATGCGATCATCAGCCGAGTCTCCGGTTCATCCATGTTGATGTTCGGGGGCAGGGGGAAGATTCGCCCGCACGAACCGAAATTCTTCTTTGCGAACATCTCAATGCGGCCAGTAATTGCAAAGCAGGAGCAAGCAGACAAGCAGCGCAGTTCCCCTCTTTAGGCAACGCTCCGGTAGTGGCACTCGAGGTTTTAGCGAGACTCGTGGAAGTCAAGATATGCCAGGTTCATTTGCCCCTCCGTGACTATGTGCACGGTGAGTACACTCTTCCCTGCCGGAAGTTTTAGCTCGACCAAATTTGGGGCAAGGTTCCAGTGATGCCATTGCCGCCACCCTACGGGATCGGCCGCGTTGAATGTCGACACGATCGGCAAAGGAGGGCCGGCCGGCTTTCCGTTCACATCCAGGCTGATGCTTCCACCGCGGTTCGAAGTGTAAAGCAGATCTCCACGATAGACTCCTGCGCGGGCAACCTGAACAGTCAGGTTGAACCACTCGTCCGGCACGGTCCAGCCGACATAAAGCTGGTCTCGAGGTGGCAGAACCAGGTTGTATCGTGTGTTGTCGATTTCATCGTGGAATTTGGTATAGGAGGTGTCGACACCTTCGTGCATGCGGAACTCATTCAGATAGGTTCCGTCCGCGGGGTTAAGGGAGCCGCTGCCATTATTTTTCGCGTCGGTATCGTGATAGGCGATGCCTTCGCCGCCAAGGTCATAGAATGCGCATTGCACTTTGCCGGGGATCGGCTGTGCACCCGCGTGGTACCGGCTGTCGTGGTAAGGCTCGCCTTTATAAGTGTCGAGAAAATTTATTCCTGCCGCACCAACCATCGGGCTTGCGAAGAAACTTGCCAATGCGAGGAGAAGGAAACCGAGCTGCATGGTCTTTTGTTTCATTTATCCGGAGATCCCCCATCGAGAATCGCTCTAGCAGAGCGCGCCCACGGCGAAGCAGCTACGAGCTTACCTGACGCCATGGCAATCCTGCTTTTATTCCTGTCCGCCGCCTAGCGGCGGGGCGTGCACCAGCCAATTGTGAGTCCGTAGGACGGTCGTCCGAATCGAAAGGTTATGTATGCCATCAACGAGTCCCAGCTCCCGTTCGTAGGAATGTCCCATGAGTTCGTGGGCATGGATCATGGCGGTGTCGCATCTCGTTCTTTTTGGTGATTGGCGAACCCGGCCGGGGGACAAAACTCCATAAACACGACTACGACGAAATTGTGTACATCATCGAAGGCCGGTCAAAGTGGAAAGTCGGCGATCAAGAGCGGGAGGCCACCGTCGGCGATGTGCTCCTGGTCCGCGCCGGTGAGGCGCACAAATTCGTAAACAGTGGCGACGGTCCCCTTCGCCAATTCGACATTCATCTCAACCCGACTTTCGAGACCACCTGGCTTGAGGATTAGTGTGTTCCTACAGGACACAAACCAAACGGGATCCGGCCGGGCAGGCCTATTTGCGGTTGTAACATATGTCAGTCATTCCCGTACCTAACCGATTTGCTCTGACAACTCTGACGATTCCCAGAAGACGAGGCGTTTGTCTGCCGATGTGGCTAAGGGAGGGATACTCAGACCATGCAGACCAGGGGACAGAGTAACCAGGCAGTCAAGTTGCCCTGGGCTCATCTCCGGATTCCCCCGTTTCCTCAAGTCGCCATCCGCATACTCCATTTGACCAACGACGAAAATGTCTCGATGCGTCAGCTCAGTGACTTGATCTCTTCCGAGCCGGCATTCTCCACCGAAGTTCTCACCATCGCCAATTCTGCGTTGTATGCGCGCCGCTTTCCTATCACCAGCGTACTTCAGGCGATCGCCATGCTCGGCATCAAGAGCCTCAAAGGCGTTTGTCTTACCGTCGGAGTGAGAGCTTATCTCGGCGAATCGCTCAACCATCAATCGTTGCGCGCTATATGGCGGCACAGCCTGGCCTGCGCATTGATCGCACAGCAGGTGGCTCGTGCGGGTTCGATCGACAAACACGCAGCCTATACCGCCGGCATCCTCCATGACATCGGGCGATTGGCGTTGGTCGCCATCTCCCCGAAAGAATACGCCGCCCTATTGGAGACGCATAGCGGGTCAGCCGCCAGCATCCTCCAGGCGGAGCGTAACTTGTTCGGATTGGATCATTGTGAGGCAGGACTACATTTGATAGCCGATTGGAAATTGCCCTCCGACTTCGAGAACATCGTCTCCGATCACCATTCCCCAAGGCAGAAGGGCGACCCCTGGCAGATGCCCGCCCTGGTCAACGTGAGTTGCAGAATGGCAGATAGCGCAGGATTCGCAGCGTTTCGGGGTTGCGATGTTACTCCGTATCCGGATCTTCTGGGGGAACTTCCAGTCAGGGAACAAAAAACGTTCTACCCCGACGTTGACCTGCTCACGCAGGAGATCTCGAGCAAGATCAATGGCGTCGAGACTGTTTGATCCGGTTCTGTCAAACAATCGCACCATAAGGGGCTTTATGTCTTTCCAGCCGGAAGGGTACAGGCTTTCAGCCCGTACACCTCTCCACCGTCGAAACTAGTATGCTGGCGCGGCTTGCGTGTGATAGCTTTTGCGATAGCAATTTCCCCCGATAACTCCATTTTTTCGGCTTGCGGCAGATTCTGTCTCTTGACCAGGAGCACGACCATGGCAACAGACTCGGTACTATCGCCAAAACCTCAGTCTCGCCCCCTTGTTTATCGGCCGGTCAACCGCACCGTCGAGCGCTTCTTCTTTAGTGGCATGGCGATTCTGTTGTGCGTGGTGGTCTTCATAGGTTTTTCGCCAACCTACTTCCGCGCCGGCATGTTGCGCGCCCCGTTGCCTAGTCCCATCCTTCATGTCCATGGAGCGGTCTTTACCCTCTGGATGGTTCTGTTCGTGGTGCAGGCTGGTCTCATCTCAGCTCGCCGTGTCGCGTGGCATCGCTCCCTGGGCACCGTCGCGTTCTGTCTTCCGCCAATCATGATTATTCTCGGTGTGATTGCCGCCATCGATGCTCTCGGCCGCAAGGTGATGATCGGAGTCCTAAATCCGGCGGTCTCTTCAGCCATTCCGCTAATCGGTATCGTGGGTTTTACTATCGTGATCTCCGCTTCATGGCGGGCTCGTCGCAAGCCTGACGCTCACAAGCGCCTGATCTTGCTGGCCACGATCGGCTTGGTAGAAGCCGCGTTTGGTCGTTTTCCATGGAATCAGATCGGGGTCCCTGTGGCTGCGGGCGCTGTGACCGGCCTTGGCATTCTGGTTTTGCTCGTTATCGTCTACGATCTCATCTCGCTTCACCGTATCCACAGATCTACACTCTGGGCCGCCCCCCTCACTTTCGCCTTCGGAGCCCTCGCCGTGCCCATTGGAATGACGCCGGCCTGGCAGAGCTTTGCCGGATTTCTCGCCCGCAACGTTGCGCCCCACATCTAGCGAGTTTCAGCCGGGCAGCAATCCTGGCGGACCAGCCCTGGCGGCTGAACAATAGACGTGCTGCGGCCCACTCCCGGGCAAGGTCGATCGCGACGCCGCACCAGAAAACGCATCGTGTAACCTTGGTGACACATGACAACGGTGAAGTGCTCCTCGGCCTTTCTGGCAACGCTTTTCTTCTTTTTCCTCCCCATCGACTCTCTTGCACAACCCACTCCCAGCCCCACTGAAATCGATGCCCAGGTGAAGAAGATCATGAGCAAAACCCACGCCAACGGTATGGCCGTCGGCGTCGTTGATAAAGGCAGGGTGGGCTATGTTCAGGCTTATGGCATCCGTAATGTCAAGGGCGACCCGCTCACCGTCGACACCGTTATGTACGGCGCATCCATAACCAAGACCGTGCTCGCATACACCACGATGCAACTGGTCGACCAGGGCAAGCTCAAACTCGACACTCCCATCAAGGACGATCTCGACCAGCCGTTGCCGGCCTATGGCCCCGATCCGGTCTTCCCTGACAAGCACGGGCCATACCCGGATCTGGCCGCTGATCCCCGCTGGGAAAAGATCACACCCCGCATGTGCCTCACCCATTCCACCGGTTTCAACAACTTCTGGTTCATGGAACCAGATCAGAAGCTGCACATCCACTTCTACCCTGGCACGCGCTTTAGCTATTCCGGTGAGGGCTTCATCCTGCTGCAATTCGTCATCGAACACGGCCGCAAGGCGCAGGGTTTAGGGCTCGATGTGGGCGACCTTACGAACGCCACTTTCGATCGCCTGGGCATGACCCGCACCAGCCTGGTTTGGCGCCCGGATTTTGCCTCCAATTACGCCGACGGCTGGAACGACCAGGGCCAGCCGCAGGAGCACGACCGGCGCAAAAAGGTGCGCTCGGCAGGCTCCATGGATACTACGATTTCCGACCTGCCAAAATTCGCCGCAGCCCTGGTGCGTGGCGACGGGCTGAGTGCCGCCTCCCGCGCCGAGATCACCAAGCCGCAGCTGCATATCACCACCGCCCATCAATTTCCGGTGTTCGGACCAGACCTTCCGGTAAAGGCGCAGCGCAAGGATTTGTACGCGGGCCTCGGCGTGGTGGTCTTCGACGGCCCGCAGGGCCACGGCTTCTACAAGGGCGGCCATGACGGTCAGACTGCCAACACAATGGTCTGTCTTGAGGCCAGCCAACGATGCCTAGTGATCCTGTCCAACGACGTTCGCTCCGAAGCCGGCTTTGCTGATCTGGTCAAGTTCATTCTCGGCGACAGCGGTGTGCCTTATGACTGGGAATACGGCAGCTTTGCGGGCAAGTCATAAGTAAGCGACGGACAACTTGGGCCCGTCGGTGAGGCGGAAATTCATCAGTATATGGCAGTACAAAGAGGTAGCGTGGACGAGATCCGGCGTGAGTTACGACATCAACTGATGGCCGTACCTTCGAGCCGCCGTCGTCGGCCGGAAGTGCGGCCTGCCTGCTACGTTGCGCTTACCTCCCGCGCCCCCACCATCAGCTCCACGACCTTCCCGAACAGCCGGTTCCGCGTTTCCAGCCTCACCCCGGCACGGGTTACGTACCGCACCACGATGTCCACGCCTCCACCCGCCGGCCGCATATCGACCGAGGGTTTAGCGCTGAACTGCGGCGTGCCCTGCTCGTGGGTCACCCGTTTCCATTCCTCTTCCGCCATTTTCGCGTCCGCCTCGGTCGCCTTCACTGCCGCATCGCGAATCTTATCGATTAACGGATAAGTTTCCGTGCCCGGCGGAATGCTCACCTTGATCTCGTCCCACATCCACTGTCCGGCGGTAGAGAAGTTGAAGTACTTTCCATGAAACGCATATCCGTTCAGGAAAGAAACCCGCCGTCCGGTCGGATGCCCATTCGCCGTCCAGTTCCCGGTCTCCAGCAGCCAGGTGCGAAATACCCCGATCTCCACCACCTCTCCTCCGACACCGTCGATCTCCACCCAGTCGCCGACCTTAATCCCGTTTCGTCCCATCAGCACAAACCACCCGCAAAAGGCGAGAATGAAATCCTGGAAGACCACGGTCAAACCCGCCGTGGCCAGTCCCAGGATGGTAGGCATCTGCTGGGGAGTTCCGAAAATGACCAGCAGCACCAGCAGTAAGCCAATCACCTGCGTCCCCAGGTTCAGAATGATGCGCAGTGTCTGCCTCTGCCGGCGGTCCCGCGACATCCGGTCGAACATCGCCTGCAAACCCCAGCCTGCCAGGATAGTCAGCAGGACAATGATCGCGATCCAGCTAAGCGACCGCAGAATCAAATGGAGCATGATCTTGTGTTGCAGCTCCACCTGGTTGCCCCAGCGAACATAGAGGGTCACCAGTTGCTGCTGTGCCCCCAGCCGGTCGTCGAGGATGCTCAAAATGTTGCGTTGCGTCGCCAGGCTCTGCAGGTCCTTAACCCGGCTCGAACTCGACTCCCCGGCTGCTTTCACAGCAGCCGCCTTTGCTTCTGCCGCTTGTGCCTCCTGTTCCAGCCGTGCATGGTCCGCCGTAAGGGCAGCGACATCTGCCCTCGCCAGCTGCCCTGCCTGTGCGATCAGTTGCATCCTGTTGCGCTGGGCCCACCACTCAGAGATCTGCCCTGCCAGGGTCTTGTACTGGCCTGCCGAGATCACGGCAGTTTGTCCGTCGCCGCCGGCCGCCGCCTGTTCGTCGTATTTCTTCATCGCCGCTTCGCGCGCTGTCAGCTCCTGCTGGATTTTTCCTCGATGATCTCCGCTGGCTCGCGCCAGATCCTCCATCGAATCCGCCAATTCGTCCTGGTCAAGGCCCAGTTGCGCCTTGGCAACATCCAGGTCGTCGCCGGCCGGCGTAACTGCCGGCGCCGGACCGGGCACTGCAGCCGTAACGGAACCGGCCTTCGGGGTCAAAGCCGCCACTCGTTGCTGGTCTTCCTTGACCATCTCCTGCAGCTCAGTGACCCGATGCTGCAAAGTCAGTGCCTCACCCGTCAGCTCCCGGGGCTCCGCACTCGCTTGCCGTAGAGATTGGGCAAAAGCCTGGTCCACCTCGTGGTCCGCCAGCCGCTCCGCCTCGCGCGCAAGCTCTAATTCCTCCGCCGATACCGCCATCGCCGCCAGCGTCTGCGCCGTCTGCCATGGCCGCTGGTCCACGATCCCATAAGACCGCGGTGCGGCATTCCAGCCTGATTTTTGTCCGTGCAAAAAGGACAGATGCTCCATCACTCCCCGGGTCATGAAGCTCCCGGCCACACACACCACCACCACTGCCAGCGACACCGCCGCGGCCATCTTATGAGCACGATTCATCCAGCCAACCTCTCATTCCGGGCACTCGACCAGCGTAAACCTAACGTCGCTGGCATTCGCTCGAAAGTCTCCGTCGGGTGAGACCAGAACGCTCCTGTGGCGTGCTTGCCTCCATCGGTGAAATTTGAATCGGTAGTCTGCGAAATGCGGGCGAACGGCTAAGATCGTCGACATTCCATGTTGTCGCCGGGCCCTCTGAAGACAGAAAAATGCCCCTGAACCCAAGTTCAGAGGCATCTCTTGTCGATCCTGCTGCAGGAGATCTAGGTGCGAACGGTGACCACACTCGTTTCGCTGATAACCTTAGCCACACCCGGAGCACGGCCATGCCCGGAAATGTATCCCTTCCGATGGCCGTTGCGGCAGACAAACCACTGCTCATAAAACCGGTCGGAATGCTTGGGAACGCCCTGCAGGTTGACCGTTTCATAGGCAGTTGGTTGCTCGGTCATCGTCTCACCGCACTGTTTGCATTTTTCTGCAGACATTGTTTCCTCCCGCACCCTTTATATGGAATACAAGGGTCGTTCGACTACACTTTCGACGTCTATTTTTAACTTTGGTAACTGTTGCAGGCCTAAATCCGCCCGGGCAGAACTGGACCTGTTTTCCACTATCAAAACCACGGTCGCGGTCATTTACAATGCGTTTGGGCGCTCCGGGTCACACGAAAGTTGCAATCTGCAGTCCAGAGGGGGAGACTTCGACGGCTGTATTCTTGGCGTCTAGGGCTCCGCCGGGAGCGATATTGGTTGGGTCAATGAAAGCCAGATCGCCTACGGACTTGGCCGGGTTATGCTGCTTCACTGCTGCGAAAGAACTGTCTTGGTAACCTGAAACAGGAGAAGCCATGAGACGAACAGAGTTCGCAGCCGCATTGCTGCTCTGGGCTTCACTCGGACAGTGCCAAACCATCGCCGCCTCTCAGGCCAGGGAACATGATGGCGAAAGCGCTACTGTTTGTGGGACCGCACAAAACGAACATTCCGCGGTGGCCAGCCGAGGCAAGCCAACCTTCATCGATCTCGATTCCGCGTTTCCATATCAGATCTTTACCATCCTGGTATGGGACCAAGACCGGCCAAATGTAGGTGCACTTCCTCGCGCGGGGACGCATGTATGCGCTACCGGCGTGATTAGTTACTATCATGGGGTGCCGCAAATCGTAGTCAAGAACAGCGCTCAGCTGAGCCGCTAGCGCCGGGGCGCCATCGATGTTGGCGCGCTCCTGTGACGCCGGGCCGACGCCCACATCGTCGCCGGGCAACCCATTCCTATTCGGCTGGGCAAAGCGGCGCAACCCTCGATTCTTAGTCCTCCAGGTATCGCTGCGCACGTCGCAGCAGATCGAGTTCTGTCTCTAGTTCGCTGATAACCACGTAATATCCGTCCAGTTTGACACGCTGCAAAGACTCCATGCGTTGCTCAAGACGGAGTTGGAGTCGCTCGAGAACCTGAATTGGGGTCAGCTTTGGCTGTCCGGGCATGTCGCGATTATATTCGCCTTTTGTTCCCCCCTATAGAAAATTAATCGCAAGAAAATCGTAGAAACCAGGGTGACCCGATTGTCGACTTTTCAGCGAAACCGATGGCGGTAAACCGTCGACCTCCCCCTTGTCATCCCGCCTGCCCCGGCCAGCCGTGGGGCGTCTGTGGGGCGTGCCGTGGGGCGAGCCGTGGAGGGATGTGCAGTTCTGCGGACCTTTTCCGGAAATGTTTTTCGACTGAGCGGAAAGATCGGGTCGGTCCAGCTCTATTCGTCCTCGTCGATAAATAGCTTTCGTTGAAAATCTTCCAGGGTATGTGAAGCGGGGTGAAGAAGATAGCCACACTCCTTGGCAAGCTCGCGCAGCAGCTTTTCTTTATCTTCTCGGGGTAGCCCCGCGACGACGATAGCACAGGCAGAAGTTAAAGCATGTGATGACATAGGGAGGACCCACCAATCCGGCCGTGAACGTAAGTCAATCTGTGGCGATTATCATTGCCCCTAATTACAACAGTCAATGTGACTTGTTCACCATCGACGTTACCCTTTCGCGGGGTTTTCCACGCTCCGGTACTCAAAATGACGGCATGGGCGACGGCCAACTCCCACCATCGATCATCAGTCTGACGCTGAAGCGGCATGGTGCATTCTGTTCAAGGAGGAAATCTGACGAACCACCTGCGAGCTGACCGTGCGCTGCTCCGGCTTGGGGCGGCGGGCCGCTTTATGCGACAGAGTCCTGCTTTGTGGGGCGCAGCCGCTGCTCAATCTCAGCCAGCAATTCGGTCGCGAAGGTAAGTTTCTTCAATGGCAGGATGGGAACCCTATCGCCGATCAACGCAGAGATCTGATCTCTTTCCTCGCCCGTGAGAATGGCAGAAAGGATGATCAGGTCAAAGTCCGCAGTGCGCAGCAGGCTTTCAGCTTCGGCGAGCATTACGGCTCGCGCATCGTAGCCGGCATGCGTGAGAACCGCGCAGCGGCTCCGCAATAGACCGGAGTCTTTGCCGATGCACAGTATGCGTCCTGGATTGCCGAGCATGCAGCCCTCAAAGGAGGTAGTTTAACGTGAATTGACGTTGTGGACACCTATTTTGTTGCCTGCCAAAATGGAGCCATGTTTCCGATGACGATTGTGCAATGATGGACGGTTCAAGGGTTATCAGCACATTCAGCTGAAAGGACAGGCAGCGTTCCTGTCCCGGGGGGGGTCGCACAAAAATGACTGCTTCTGATGCTCCGGAAAGCAAAGACGAGCACGGCCGGCCTCTGTACGTCAGCATTGAGATGGTCGCTAATCTGGTCTATCTGGCCAGGCACAGTGAAGATGGTTTAGACCAGCAGCGGCTGTACCTCGATCGGGCCTCGGACCTGCTGGTTGAAATGCGCCATCACCCGGATCTGCCCAGGTGAATAGCCCCCTGGGATGAGGACATGGGCAGCGGATATACTGCCTGCGGGAAATCGGAGGCAGTTCCGAGCGAGGTGCCGGCAATGTCTACACCGCAACGCCTTTGTCTGGCGCTCATTCTGTGTCTGTTGCCTTTTGTTTGTGCCCACGCGGCCGATAACCAGACAGGGGTCGCCGCCGATCCTGGGAACAAAGTCCCAGGGAACCAGGCTCTACTCGACACGTCAGACACCCGAGCGGGCCTGATCAAGCTGGATGTCACGGTGACGGATAGCTCTGGACACTCAATACCCGGCCTCCGGCCCGCAGACTTTACATTACTGGACAATGGCCGGCCGAACACGATTCTCTCCTTCCAGGCATTCGACGGAATCTCCGCTAAGCCCGACCCTCCCGTTCAAATCATTCTGGTCATCGATGCCCTCCAACTACCATCTGATCTCATTTCGTTTGAGAAGGGCTCCCTGGAGGCTTTCCTACGCCGCAATGGCGGCCGGCTCGCGCAACCGGTTTCCATCTACACGCTGCTTGAGACCGGCCTTTGGCAGGTAGCCGAGGCCTCGATTGACGGAAATGAATTGGCCGCGCAAGTCGCCCACAACCATGAGGTGCATCTGGTCCGCAGTTTTCAAGGCAGCCTCAGGGGAGGTGTGCCTCCCTCATCAGTTTCTTCCCCGTCGCTGACTGCCCTGCAGGCGCTCGGTGAAATCGCCGCCCCCGAACGACAGAAACCGGGCAGAAAGTTGCTGCTTTGGCTCGGACCCGGTTGGGGCGTGGGAAGCGGCGCCTACACGGAAGGATCACAACCCAAGAACCAGACCTTCTATGCCATTTGTTGGTTCTCCACCCTGTTGCGAGAGGCTCGGATTGCTCTCTACAGCTTTTCAATCGGGGAAACGGATCTGCGCGGCCACCAATATTTGGATTACCTCCACGGCGTGGAATCGGTGCAGAATGCCAGCTTCAGGAACCTGGACAGAAAGGTCCTTGCCATGCAAAGTGGCGGCCGTGTATTCGACAAGGGTTACGACCTGGTTAGCCAGATCGAGAGTTGTGTCAGGGAAGCCGGCGCGTTCTACACCTTATCGTTCGATCCCTTGCATGCGGAACAGACCGATGAATATCACGAGCTAAAAGTGCAGATCAGCAAGCCCGGACTGACGGCTCGCACCAACACTGGCTATTACGATCAGCCCTATTATTCCGACCAACCGAACCCTGCAATCAGGCAAGTCACAGTTGCACAATTGGAGCAGACACTAGGGGCGGTCCATGGTGAGGGGGATGCTAACGTGGCCAGGCAACTATCCGTTCTGGAATTGACCGAACGGCTGAGTCCCGCCAAGCTTGCTTCCTGGACGGCAGCCATCCACGGCAAGAAGGCCCAGGTGGCACTGACGGCCTTGGCTGATGCGTCGGCCTTTCTGCGCCCGCCCCTCACGGAGATTCCTGCGGATGCGCCGCCAGATGCGGCTGCCCAACAGCACATGATTTCTTTAGCCGTCGATTATCTGAAAAACACGATTCCCGACTTGCCGAACTTCTTTGCCACCCGGACCACCGTCCGTTTTGAAGAAACCGCGCAATTTGACGCGGTAAATAGAAGAGTCGACTTTGAACCATTGCACCCATCGGAAAACTTCAAGGAAACAGTGCTCTACCGAAACGGCAGCGAGATCGCAGAGCCAGGCGCGGCAAAACGAACCAAGCGGAAGACGAACAATCCATATCTAATTACCTATGGCACGTTTGGGCCCGTGCTCGGTTTTGTCCGCGATGCGATTGCGGCTCCCGGTGCTTTGACCTGGAGTCGCTGGGAGCAGACACCGAGCGGGCCTCGCGCAGTATTTCGCTACATCGTTCCGGAACCCAGCTATGGAATATGGGGCTGCTGTCTTCCCGGTGGCAACGGAACGAATGCCTTTGAAGGGCTGGCTGGGTATCAAGGGGAAATCGAAATTGACCCGGCGAGCGGAGCCATTCTTCGCTTCGAGTTGGACGCAGACCTTAACGGCTTCACGCCTCTGCACCGATCCGACATCGTGATCACATACGGCCCGGTGGAGATCGGAGGGAAGACCTTCATCTGCCCCCTGAGAAGCGTAGCTATCACCAGGATGCGCTCAGTGACCACGCTGATGGAATGGGATGAAGGCTTTAGAACCTATGGGCCTTATGACACGGAGCTGAACGATATCACTTACGGGAACTATCACATGTTTCGCGGGGAGTCGCGGATCGTGCCAGGCTTCGACTCAGCTGTGGATCAGGCGCCGGCTGAACCAGGATCCGCGCACCCGCCGGCCGCAGCATCGCCGGCTCCGCAATGAGCGGCAATCCAATTAGCTAACGCTGCCGATAAGGGAAAGCACGCGCAGCGCCATCATGGCTCGAACGCGCGCCGCAGCAGCGCAATCGCCTGCGGCCCTTCTTCCGGAAGGTTCGTCTTCGAAACTTCCAGGCTGATCAGCCTGTCGTAGTGGATCTGACGCAGGACTGCAAAAAATGGGCCGTAGTTGAATTCATCCCATTTCAGCGGCATGACGCGGCCATTCGGATTCGCCATGTGCAGATGCCGCAAATGGTCCTTAACCTTCAGAACATCGGAAGGGTCTTCTTTCTCCACCGAGAAGTGGTAAAAGTCGATCATCAGTTGAATATTCGGATCGTTCACCGCATTCACCCATGCCAGCCCCTCGATACTGGTGTTAATAATGTTGCTCTCCTGCTTGCGCAGCGGCTCAATCGCGATGGTGATGTTGCGCGATCGCGCTTCCGGCGCGATGCGCTTTCCAAAGTCGACCAACTGCTGAAATGCCTCTTGCTTTGAGAATCCCTCGGGGACTTGGCGTGCTCCGCCACTTCCAAAAACAACCAGCCGCACCCCTAAGCGGGATACTCGATCGAGCGCCCGGCGGACGTATTCCATCTGCCGCTCTTTGTCGATGTTAGGTCCGGTTACTTTGATGTCGGCGGGGAGAAACAAATTTGCCGATAACACCGGAAGCGCTACCTGCTGGAACTTGGCGGCCACCTTCGCATAATCGGCATCGGAAAGCGCGGCTACTTCCGAAGTGCGCACCTCCATGTAATCGAACCCGGCGGCTTTCACGGCGTCGATGTCTTTCAACGGACCGCAGTAGCCAATCTTGACCTTGCCACCGGGCTTAGCGAATGCAGCCAACGCCAGGCAGGCCAGCAAAGCCATAAAGCCGGCCAGGCCCCGCACACTTGCCCTCATGATGCTTTCTCCATCGATGCAGTTTATATCAGGGCAAGTTGTCCCTTCTCTTACCAGCAATCGGCTACATCAACGGATGCCCGCCTCTTCTTTCGCCAGTCCCCTGATCTGATCCTGGTTTGCTTCCCATGCTTCCCACACAGAGGCACACCAGTTTCGAATCATCTCGTCCCTCTCTTTGCCCGGCGAAGCAGCCATAACCGCGGACACTGTAATAGCTCCGCGCTCCCGCGGCGGAGTCAATTGCGGCCATTTTCTCCGCGGATTCGCAAGCTGCATATGAATCCGCTGTACCTGTTTGCCAGTAAGGTTTCTCTCGACGTGCAGGTAAAGGCCAATCAGCGCAAACACTACGGCGATGGGCTTTGTGTGTTCAGTAGCATGTTGTGCGGTATATGCGTCCACGATATTCTGATGGAGAAACGAAGGATCAGGATGGGACAAAGTATAGTAGGAAAGCTCGTTATACAGCTCCTGGTCTGATGTCATGGTCTAGAAGCCGGGACAGTTTGCATGGTTTGTTAAATGCAAAGACGACCGCAGCACTCGCTGGTCAGTGTTTCGCGCCCTTTTGCTGCATGCCCGGATACCATGACCGCACGGCGAGTATGCGTGATTTGACGTTTGGCGCACTGTAATATCCCACGGTGCAGTTGAGCCGAAAGAAGTACGCGTCCCCTGCTTTGGCAGGATGTCTCCCTTCGATTCCGTCCATTCCTCCTCCCGCCACCATGTCTCCATGACCGCTTAAAACCAGGTAAATCTCCTCTTCGCGCTGGTGATGGTGGGGAAAGTTAGTACCGCCCGGCGCAATTTCCATGACAAACAGGCTGGTCAACACACGGCCTGCCGCCAGGCGGTCACGCTTACTGTCGGCGTCACCCATCAGCAGCCGGTACAGCGTCGACGACGGATGGCCGCTCACCAAACCCGTGGGCACATCCTCAATGTTGGCCTTGAGAGGGTGCGGCGGCAGTTGAGTTTTTTCAAATCCCTGGGTGTGGAAACCCATCACGACCACAACCATCGGCGAGCCCGAATGATTCACTAAGGTGTGCGGGATCGTTGACGGAAGGTAGAGATAGTCTTCCGTGTTGAGGGAGACGATTTCATTTGCATATTTCGCGGCTCCCTTGCCCTCGATGACCACGTACACCTGGTCTTCCTCGGGATATTGAACCGTCGCGCACTCGCCGTTGGGGTCGATCACCGCCTCGCCATAACGAGCTACGCCCACAACCACCGAGGTATCCGGGTCTCCTTTGCCGAACAACGGCTTGTAGTGGCACGTCGACGTTGTAAGGTCGGACTTCTCTGCTTGAACAGTAGAAGTACCGCGATACAAAAAGGTAGGATCGACCTTTCGTTCTTCCGCATGTAGCTGCAGCGCACAGAACATACCTGTAAGCAGAGCTAAGCGGACGGAGGGCTGCCACTTACTGGAGTCCATGAGTGCTTCACTTCCTGCGATTCGACTAGACCGGCCCCTGGTGTATGCTCGTCAACGACCAGGCGCGATCGGCAACCAGCAGAAGTACCTCAAGCAGCGTGCCAAACGTCCGGCGTAGGGTGCGGGCGATCGCTTTGAGGAACGCGGGCAAACAGCTCGCTTGGCTCTATACCAATCACACGCCATTGACGATTTTCGTCCATAGCGGTACGTATCGCCCGATCAGCATTCGTGGCCCTGAGATAGAACCGCTTCGTGTTCGGGTAGTGCATAGGGTCTACGAAGGGCAGCCGGCAAAGTATCACACAATAAGCGTTCATAAAAACCATCCCCCTGTTGAGATGCAATTCCCGGGGCAAACAGCCATAGCAAAATACTGAACACCAGCAGATAAGAACTGGGGACTGGAAGCCTGAAAGAGCGGCCAGCTAATCCGGGCTGAGCTCCCGGATAAAAAGTCCCACCAGCATGCCCCAAAGCAATCGTTGAAGCACCGGCAAACCATCGTACATCAAATTGCGAAAAGTCGCTGTTTCCCGAGTCGTCCACACGACCTTCAGGGCAGGCTTCAGTCGTTTCCCAGCGGCGCGAACCAATGAGGGCTAGCCTTGGGTTTCTCAGGAGCCCGGTCTGCGACCAATCCCGGGTGCCCCATATCTGCCCGGTTTTGGCAGATGTGGGATTCCACAAACCTCTACCTCTGACTGTGCAGGACTGTCGATGGCCATGGACAAGACCTGTTGCTGGTAGAGAGTGATCGGTGGACAGCCGTGGAATCCCACATCTGCCAAAACCGGGCAGATATGGGGCACCCGTCACTCGTTACCCATAGAGATCTCGCTACTGGCAGCGATTCGTTTATTTCTCTACCCAGGGTCTGTGAGATGAGGGCTAGAGAAGGGCTAGAGAGGTTTTAGCCCCGAGGTACGCGTAGAGGGAGTCGGGGCTGCACACGAGGCTCAACTGGTTTAAGCGCCCGTCCTTAGGGTACGCCGGGTGGAGACGGCAAGGATTGTGTCTCCTGCAGATATTGAATATATCCCAGGAGTGCGCCCCAGTGATAAAACCTGTCACTGCTGCGTACGTCATCCCCGCTCCCGGTTATGGCGTTATAGTTCTCATGTACGTGACCATTCTTTTTCCATTCCTGGAGAAAGAGTTCGTAGGATTTCTCCGCGAATTGGCGCCGCACTTCCGGTTCGTCATAATTGCGTAGCCCAAGGTACACCAGGTAGTTCATAGGCCCCCATATTCGCCCACGCCAATAATCCTGATCCTGAAAGGCCGGATCATCCCGTGCGATAGAGGGAATGATCCACTCTCCCCAGAATTCTTTCGGGTTCAATAAGTGGTCCTTGATCATCACCCCGGCCTGTTGCGGCGTCGCTGCTTTAGCCAGCAGCGGATAAAAATTAGTTGGCGAAAGGCGGTGACTGAACTGGCCGGTGTGTAAGTCTTTGTTCAGGAATATGCCCGCATCGCTATTCCACAAGGTCGCCAGCTTCGCGCGATACTGCCTGGCTCGCCCGCGAATCTCATCGGCCGCAGCCGCTTCGCCCAGACTATCTGCGATAGTTGCTAATGCATCACAATCGGCGATGTACATGCTCATCAGGCCGACATCGGCAAACTCCAGCTTGTGCGTGGTCGCGTCGTAAGCAGCATGGTCGTACATAGGGCTGTTGTCCAGCCCAGACTCCAGAATGGCACCGGCGCGTGTCCCTCGTGCGTGATCGTCAAGGTTAGCCGGCGCATTGTCCCCATCACTGCCCCACGTCAGATAGCCTTGAATGTCACGGTTTTTTGCCCACCAACGATTCCACCGTAGTAATGGAGGAAAGGCGTCCTCGAGGAACCATCGATCGTGGAATCGTTGGTAAAGGCCAAGGACAGTAATGGAGCCAACCGGAGGTTCGGAGCGGTCAGAACTTTTCCAACCCCCGGCACGGGCATAATTCGGCACAAAGCCCTGCTGTGTCTCGCTGCGCAACGTCTCAATGGCATCGGCGTAGGCTATATCGCGGTCGCCAATCGATGCCATCGTAGCGGCAAAGAATGTATCCCAATCAAAGATGACATAGCCGCCCCAGCTAACACTCCACACCCTGCTCACAGGCGAGAGAACCCGCCGGCCCTCCGGCTCGTAAATCGTGTCCCATCCTAAAACGGTCTGTATTGCATCCGCTACGCTCGAGGCCCTCCCGCTGCCGGCGACGGACTGCATATACGCTTTGCTCGCGTGATCGATAATCACCCGGATTTTCTCTATCCCCAGCGGCGCACCCGTGCTGATCCCGACAGGTTGAACAAAATCCGCTGAAAAATAAGCGCCGCCCACGGGTAAGTTCACATCTTCTTTCGTTGCGCCAGTCGCTCCCGGCAACCGTGTGTTCTCACAGGTGCAATAGACCGTGACTGCATGGAGCGGACCGCGTGCCTCGATCCCTTTCGCTCCCCTGATCACCGTCCCAGGGCGTCCCCACAGATAGTTCACGGAAAAGACAATGGTTGCCGGGAGCGCGGACAACGGCTGTGACGGAAGCGGGGTCGCCAGCATCACCAGGTTGCTGCCATCGTGAGCCGTCTGCAAGCGCAAATTGTGACCCTTCCAGGAAAGACGCAGGCTCGTGTAGCTGCCCTCCCAGGAGTGTGGACCGGGAAAGACCTGCTCTGCATCGGGCGTGAGTCTCCCGATGAGGGCGTCGCCCAGGAAGGCATCTCCATAAAGGGTGCTGTTGTGCTTCAGTCCGGCGTGGATGGCCAAACCATCCGGCAACAACACCTCGGTAGCCACGCTATGGACGTCCCAGGTGTTCCACCCCGTCGACAGCCGCTTTTGCAATGCTTGATATTGCGCCGAACCCGGATTTGATGGTTCTTGCGCCGCGTTGCGGGAGGTCTCTGGCGCGATAACCGAAAACGGTTTAGAGTCCTGTACTTCAGCAGCGATGAATGGGCTGAGGCCGATCACGGAAGCGAGCGTGACCAAGCTCGCGACTGAGGTTGCAGCCTTCTTCATAAACCCTCTCGAGAAACAACGCCTTCGTTCTGCTTACTCGGTCTAAAACGGTCCGTCGAAGTGAAAAATCTCCGCCAGGTCAGTCCATCTCTGTCCCTCTATGGCCGGCGGCAACATCTCCAGCATAGGAAACATGAGCGCCCACCAGCGTTGCGTCTCCGGGCATGCCGCCATCTTCGCCATGTCCGCAGCAAAGTCGCTCCCGTGGTACTCGAAATAGGCAAACAGCAAATCCTCGTACTCGAAGATCGAGTAGTTGCGGATATTGCATTCCGCGATCGTCTTCAACACGCCCGGCCAGACGGCTCTATGGTGCCGCAGATATTCTTGTCGGCTCTCCGGCTTTAGCCGGACAAGTTGACCATAACGCTTCATGGCAGCCCGTCTCCTGATTCCGATAAGTTCTTATACGCCGGCCTTAGGGTCACGGCAACGCGAGAGCAGGGAATTGCGCACTCTCCGCCTTTCCCCGGAACTTCAGTGGCGAGTCTTTCCGCGCTCATGCCGCAATCTATCCTTTCATGGGCTGATAGAATGCTCCCGCAGTACGTTCGTTACTCCCCAACGAGATACCCGCATGCCTTTCCGTGATCTTCGTGGCACCCGTGAAGTTTCCCCAGAAGCTGCTTTATCGTGGCGGCGCGCGATCCATTCTCCCCAAGGGCATCGTCGTCTTGCCGTTGCAATGATCGCGATCGTCGTTGCTGTCTTGTCTTGTGTTGTGAGCGGTCAGGAAAAAGTACGGCTCCCTGGCGAGGACTGGATCCGCCTATTCAACGGAAACGATCTGAGCGGGTGGACCAAAATCGGCAACGAAAGCTGGACGGTCGAAGATGGGTTAATCCACGGCAAGGGCCTCACCCAGGACTACGGCTACCTGCAAACCGAGAAAGACTACAAAGACTTCCAGCTATCGCTCCGCTTTAAGTGCGTGGGCGATGGCAATAGCGGAGTTTTCTTTCATAGTGCCTTCAAACCCGGGACCGCGGCTGTCACCCAGGGTATGCAGTTTGAGATCGACTGCAAAATGATGCATCACACCGCGGGTGTATATGCCGAAGACGGTCGCGGATGGGTGGTTTGGCCGGCCCCGGAAAATGAGGGCGTAGTTCGCATGGGCGACTGGAACGACTATCTGGTTGAGGTCAACGGAAACCGCTATCTCTCCCGCCTCAACGGAGTACCCATGGTGGACTTCACCGATCCCAAACCAACCTCGTTCGATGGCAAGATTGCCTTGCAATTGCACGCTGGTGGGCAAGGCAACATGGAATTCAAAGACATCTGGATACGCGATCTCTCTCACCGGTAGCGCTGGAACGACGCTTCAAGCGACCAGCACCCGCACGCCAATCCGGGCAAAAGCTTCCAATGCAACTGTCGAGATGCCATCGTCGGTGATCAGAACATTCACAGCCTCGGGCGGACAAATCACCGCCGGGCTCATCATGCCAACCTTGCTCGAGTCAGCCACCACGATCACCTGTTTCGCCTGTCCTGCCATAGCGCGAAAGACGGCGGCCTCGTCGTGCTCAATGGTTGTCGCTCCCCGCTTGGGGTCCATACCACATACCCCGATAAATGCCCGATCCATGATGAAGGCGCTTAGGGATTCGACTGCTGCCGATCCGACGAGAGAGAAAGCACCCGCCCATCGCATACTGCCCCCGGTCAGATTGGTACCCAGGCCCACACAGTTGCTTAGTTCCATGCCGATGTTCACGGCGTTGGTGATGATACGGAGACCGCTCCGCTGGCGAAGACTGCGGGCCACCTGCGTGGTCGTCGTACCCGCTGTCAGGCCAATGGTCTCGCCTTCAAGGACCATATCGGCCGCCACCCGGGCGATGCGCTGCTTTTCTGCGGCAAACCGGTCTTCGCGCACCTGGAAGGAGGCGTCGAAACGGAAAGGCTCATAGACCACCTGCTCCGCAAGCATCACACCGCCATGGGTGCGATGGACAAGCCCGCGCTCTTCCAGGCGAATCAAATCGCGGCGCACACTGGCCGGCGACTTCCCCAGAATTTTGGTAAGTTCTTCAATCGAGGTCTTACCCTGTCGTAAGAGCAGCCGCAGTATCTCGTGAGCGCGTTGGTCGGTTTTTGAAGACATGAATGAACGTGCGATCTGCGGCCTTCGCTGCGCAAAAAAAGTCCCCTGGCGCAAACTAATCCGGCTGCCCCCGCCGGTGTTCAGAAACGGTATTGCGCGCTGAACTGGATCTGCCGCGCCGGGGAACGGACATTCGTGATCTGACCAAAATTGCTGTCGGTCACCCCGTTGTCAGGATTGCCATAGCTCGCGATGTTGAAGACGTTGAAGAAATCCGCGCGAAAGCCGATCGCCTGGGCCTCGGTAATATGGAAGTCTTTGAATGCCGAGAAATCCACTTGCCGGTAACCTGGTGCGCGCTCACTCCCAATGGACGCGGTACCAAAGGCAAGCGGTGCCGCGGCGCCATAAGCGCAGCTACCATTGTCGCCGCCGGCTGAGCAAGGCTTGGCCGAGTCATCCGTGCCCCACCAGTTGGCCACGGTGCGGTTGCGGATTTTGAACGGGCGATAGAAGTTGGCGCGCGATTGGCCATAGCTGTTGGTGTTGGTGGTCCCTGGACCGTTGATAGTGATCGGGAACCCGGAGTAAAGAATTGCTGACGCGGAAGCTTTCCATCCTCCGGCCAATAGGTCAAGGAACGGATTGATCTTGCTGCCGTATGTTTGGCCGCGGCCAAAAGGCACTGCATACACGCCGAAGAAGCTCAAATTATGCCGAGCGTCCTGTCCCGATGGCCCGTAGTCGGCGCGGCCGTTGTATCCATCCTGGAAGGCTCCATCGGAACCGCTGATATTGGGCTGACCATAGTTGCCCGAAGAGTTGGTGAACGACTTGGCATAAGTGTAGTTGACCGTGTATTCCAGGCCATGGCTGGCGCGCTGGCGCAGAGTCGCCTGTCCCCCGTTGTAGTTCATGCCCGCATTCGACTCGGTTAGCAACAGGCCGCCATTCTGACCCACCAGGTTCGCATAAGGTGCAACCGCGGAAGCTGGAATGGGCGCTCCATCGGGCAGGTTGCTGATGGTTGTCGCCTGCGCCAGGGTCAACTGGTTGGCGTTGCGATAGTCGGCCAGATGCTGGCCAGTCTCGCCCAGGTAGCCGGCACTCAACGAAAGAGTGTTCGAAAGAGCGTACTCGGTGGTGAGACTGTACTCGTGAATGTATGCGGGTTGCTGATTCTGCGGCCAGACCGAATACGAGCTGGTCGCGTCGAACTGCGGAGTGAACCCATCTTCCACCTTGAACGGCGTCCCGGGGTTGGTCCCTGCGGGCGTGAGTGCCTTCAGGTCGCTTCCCAATGCAAACGGCGGACTCGAGGTCAGGCGTTGATTGAAGGCGTCGCCCTCAAAAAAGCTGGTCGCCCCGTAACCCCCGCGGATCACGAACCGTGCGCCTGCCTGGTAGGCGAAGCCGAGCCGCGGCATGAACTGGTTATACGTCGCTTTGTAACATGCTCGAGTGGGACATACCACCGCGCCCTCGATCGCACCCGCCGGTACACTTCCGGCGTATTCTACTGTGCCGCTATCCAGTAAGACGTTCGCCGTCTTGTCGTGCGCTTCATACCAGGGTTGATCGTATTCGTAACGCAAGCCGAAATTAAGAGTCAGCTGGGGTGTAAATTTGAAGTCATCCTGAATGTATCCCGCCGTGCGCCATTGCCGGTTGCCAACGATCCCGATCGTCGAACCCAGCCTGTTCTCAGAAACCCGATCCAGGATGAAATCCGCCGGGCCATATCCTCCCCCGCCCGTAGTCACGTTTGGGTTGCTGGTGAAGTTGCCGCTGTAGGAAAAGTTTCCCAGGAACCCGAAGTTGGAAGCGTTCAGATAGTTCTGCTGATAGCGTGTTGCCTGCACTCCGAGCGACAAGAGGTGACGCCCCCGCTGCCACGTCAAATTGTCATAGTAGTTGAACGTGTTGTCGCGCAGGATCTGCGTGTTTGCACTGGTCCCGATCGCGCTGGTGTTAAAGTTCAGATCCTGTTCCGAAAAGCCAGGGTAGAGTTGCGTGCCAAACGGTATGCCGACTTTGCTGTTTCCCGTGAGGCCAAAAGTACCCGACGGGTCAGTGGGAATGCTGTTATCCCAGCGGACGCGGGTAAAACCGATACGCGCTTCATTCACAATCGCGGTGGAGAACGTATGAATCCAGCTGCCGCCGCCGAGCTTGGTCGGATAAACATTGATCGAGGGAAAGGTCACCGGAATGAGCGCGGTGGACGAATCGTGAGCGTCCGATTGGCCGTAGAAGGCAGTGAATTTGTTACTCGTGCCCAAATTCCAATCGATCTTCACGTCGCCCTGGTCATTGACCACGAATTTGCGCTGCGAGCCCTGGAAGTTGTTCTGCAGCAGTCCATCCGTCGGCGCCGCATTCGGCAACGGATAGAGCTCCGGATGCGCCAACAGAAACGCCGCAACTTTATTGACTACAGGCAAGCCCGTATCCCCCACGTACGGAGCGAAGTTGTTCTGCGTGTCGTAGAGCTGGATGCTGCTGTCCCCCTGCGAGAGAAGTGCCGAGAAGTCTCCATTGCGCATCGCAGCGGGAAGCACACTCGCGCTGGCAAGACCTCCCGAGTGCCTGCGGTTGCCCAGGTAATCGACGAAGAAAAATAGCTTATCCCGCAGAATGGGTCCGCCCAGCGTGCCGCCAAAGCGGCTCTGGGTATAGGAGTCCCTGGGAATGATCGGGGTGGAAAATTTGTTGACCCAGGTATTCGCGTCGAGGTTGAAGTTTTCCACCGCGGCATAGGCCGAACCGTGAAAGTTGCTGCCCCCTGATTTGAGAATGGAGACCACCGCTCCACCATTCGCGTTGCCATACGAGGCCGGCGCATTCGCGGAGACCACGCGAACCTGCGCCAGTGCTTCGGGCGCCGGGTTATAGGCAATCAGGTTATTCTGTGGCTCGTTCTGGTCGGCGCCGTCGAGCGTGTAGTTGTTCGCCTGGTTGCGATTGCCATTGATCGAGGCGATTCCATTGTTGTACGTGCTGCGCTCGATCGCGTTGTTGCCGGTAAGGCCGGTTGGGTCCGTAGAGATTGCCCCTGGTTGGAACAAAGTCACCGAGGAGAAGTTACCGCCATTCAAGGGAAAGTTCGCAATCTCGTTGGTGGTGAGCGTGATTCCCAACGAGGCATCGTTCGTGTTCAGGATAGGCGTGGCCGTCTCCGTCACTTCGACTGTATTGGTCGTGCTCCCCGGCTGCAGACTGGCATCGATTTTTGCCGTCTGATTGATCTCGAGCGCAAACACAGGTACGGTCTGCGTTGTAAATCCTGGGGAACTGACCGTGATTCGATAGCTGCCCACAGGCAGGAAGCGAATGGTGTAGGTACCCGTCTCGTTTGTCACCTCATGCGTTTTCACCCCGGTCGAGGTGTTTTCCGCGGTCACTTCGGCCTTGGGTACAACAGCGCCGGTCTGATCGGTGACTACACCCGTGATGGAGCCGGTTACGGTCTGGGCGAGGAGGGTGGAAGTACCGAATAGGAGGATGAGCGCGCAGCTGGCCAAACGCTGAATGCAATTCATCGTAGTGAATCCTTTTGCTGGGGATTCGGGCCGAAGAAACGGCCTGCTCCCTCGCTTTTTTTTCGAGTGCGTGCAGAGGAACCAGGGATTCATGCAGCATTCAGAGAGAACAATAGCTCAAAATGAAGAATTTAGCCACAAATATGATCTAAATGATCACTTATCTTTTCAATTGGGAACGATGCCATGAAAAAACACCCTTTGTCGTCCTGGTTTTAGGACAGTTCGAACCGCAAGGTCTCCGGCCGGGCGTTGCCGGTTTGCATTCAGTCTTGCACTGAATCTTGCTCTAGGTGGGGGATCGAGCCGCCGGGCGTGAAGTTGAACGGTTATGCGCTAAGCCGGGTCAGTTGATTCAACCGTTCAAGAATCAATGGCACGCGCCCGTCATCGAGAACAAAACCCGGAACCGCATCGAGAAAACGAGATTCGCTCAAGAGGCTTCTTGCGGCTTCGGCGAGATAGTCGCGAACATCGCTTGGAGAATCGGCAATCTCTTTGAGTATCGTGCTTCTTCCATCGATCACGGCGACAAAGTCTTCCAGATCGTGGCTTGCCAGGAAGTCCATCTGTCCTCGTCCCAGGAATGCTTCCATCTTGGTTCCCAGGAAGTAGGGGGCAGTGATCACCCTGATCGATTGGCCGCTCGGCAGCACTAAGGGGACAGCGTGTTTCAGTGCTCTCTCATACCAGATGTTGGTATAGCCCAAAACTTCTTTGCTAAGCGCCAGTACATCCAGTTTCAGCTTCCCATGAAACCAGCGGCACGTGAGTGGCTCCTCGCTCGTGTCCTCGGTGAACTGCGCCTGGCGAAGGCGCTCTGAAAACGCAATATAGTCGACATAGGTAAGGATTTCAGCGATCACATCCACGTCATCCGTACTGCGAATGGGAGCGGCGGCCTTATCGGTAATGAGCAATCCGAGAGTCACACCACCCACGAAAACAATCTCGCCCAGAAAGGGAGCGAGCTTGGCGGCGGCCTCTTCCAGAAGACGCAAGTTGGGATCAGGCATTCAGTGCCTTGCGCAGGAACTCAACCGCGAGTACCCGCTCCCGGGTCCTTCCACTTCGAATCGAGTCGCATAAAGCGAGAAGTTCGTAAAACCTGGAATCGAACAATGCGGCTTTCGGCGCACTTTTATACAACGGAGAGAACGATAAGCCGCGGACGGAGCCTTCCGCGTACGGCCAGACCGGCGGTGGTTCACCGTCGTCCAGAAGTTGAGACTTCAGGGGCTCGGCCGCAGCCGCAGTCGGAATACCGCGGACAAGTTCGCCCCGCTTGGGAGGGAACACGTGTCTCATCCCATAAGCGAGGAAGTCGAGCAAAGCGGAACGATTGACCCTTTTCTCAACGCCTGACCAGTAAAGGAGCCCGGATTCCCTGCATCGGTTCAGCGATTTTGAAACTTCCCCGGGAGGGAGGAAAAGCTCATCCGCCAACGTCTTTGACAAGATTCTTGGCCCCTCCAGCAGGCAAATCTTGAGGAGCAACGCTATGTCCTGCCCGAGCATGTGTACTCCTGTAATGAATGATATATCAAATTTCGAAATTCAAAATTTGAAATTTATCGCCAACACGAACTCCCAAACGACCGATGCAGTCAGTCCCCTTCAAGCCAGCAAGTTGGAATGGCAGTCAGTGGTGCGCCCGGAGAGATTCGAACTCCCGACCTAACGCTCCGGAGGCGTTCGCTCTATCCAGCTGAGCTACGGGCGCGCAACCTAAGGATACAACAGTGAAGGTCTACCTCGCAGGCCGCTCACCGCGGCGCCAGGCTCTCGCTCTTTAGCCGGAGCTGCTCCATGACCGATTGGATCAGCTCTTTCGCCCCGCCAATCTCTGCCAGAACCGCTTCCAGATCAAGTGCTGGCTTGGAAGGATTGCGCGTCGATGCACAATACACCCCATGCTGGCCGATCAGGATCAGGGCATCGGTGAGCATGTCCAGCGTCACCGCCAGGCGGCCGCGTTCAGGCCCCATCATGAACTCAAATCGTTCCAGATCTTCGCGCCGTTGCGCAATCGCGGATTGTGTTTCCGGCATGTTTCCTGCTTTCAAAAAGACTCGTCAGTAAAGCTTAAATAAGCTCCTCAGCGACGAAGCCCGATCCATCACCGGGCGTACATGTGCACCCTCTAAAAGCCCTGAAGTACGTCTCTCTTTCCCAGCAGGGTGCGGGCTTCAGCCCGTACATACAGGAAATAATACGATGGGCTTTTAGTCGCTCAGATTCCATCGAGGCCCGGAGGGCCGCCCGCTAAACGTCAGCCCAGCCCGGAAGGGCTGGGTGGAATCCCGATCATAATGCGAGCGCCGTAGGCGCGGCACCCATGTTGTCCTCAACCAATCTGCAGTGTGGAGGAACCGGGGATGCCCAGCGGTTTTGTCGTGGCTCCGCAGGGAACTGCTTTATATCTTCCGCTTCACACACACCCTAAACCCCCGGTGACACGCCTTACTCCGATTTATCCGCGGGCGGCGTGTAACGCAGCACCGGCCTGCGTGCCGCCATCACCTCATCCAGGCGCGAGATCCGCGTGGCATGCGGTGCAGTGAGCACCACTTCCGGGTTCTCCTCCGCCTCGCGCGCAATCTGCCGCATAGCATCGATAAATAAATCCAGCTCTTCTTTCGACTCGCTCTCCGTGGGTTCAATCATCAGCGCGCCGGGCACGATCAGCGGGAACGAAGTGGTGTACGGATGAAAACCATAATCAATCAGCCGCTTGGCAATGTCGCCCGTCTTGACACCCTTCTGCGTTTGCCGCCGGTCGCTAAAAACCACCTCATGCAGCGTGGGCGTCCGGTAAGGAAGCTCGTACACATCCTCGAGATTCTTGCGAATGTAGTTCGCGTTCAGCACCGCATCTTCCGTGGTCTGACGCAGCCCATCCGGGCCGTTGGCCATGATGTAAGCCAGCGCCCGCACGAACATGCCAAAGTTGCCGTAGAACATGCGCACCCGGCCGATCGATTGTGGACGGTCATAGGCCATGCGGAGCGTCCGCCGGCCGTTCGCATCGGGCTCGGTCCACACCACCTGCGGCGCGGGCAGAAACGGCTCCAATATCTGTTTCACTGCTACCGGGCCCGAGCCCGGGCCACCGCCCCCATGCGGGGTGGAGAAAGTCTTGTGCAGGTTCAGGTGCATCACGTCCACGCCGAAGTCCCCTGGGCGCGTCTTCCCCACCAGCGCATTCATGTTGGCGCCGTCCATGTAGAGCAGCGCCCCTTTGGCGTGGAGAATGTCGGCGATCTTGTGGATCTCGCTCTCGAACACACCGATGGTGCTGGGGTTGGTCAGCATCAGCGCCGCCGTCTCCTCGGTGACGATCTGTTCCAGCTGCGTCACATCCACCATTCCCAATGAATTGGATGGAAGGTTCTCTACCTCGTAACCGCAAATCGCCGCCGTGGCCGGATTGGTTCCGTGCGCGGAATCGGGGATGATGACCCTGTGCCGCGGATTTCCCTTGGATTCATGGTAAGCGCGCACCAGCATGATCCCGGTGAACTCCCCATGCGCGCCGGCCGCGGGTTGCAGCGTGATCCCGTCCATGCCGGTGATATCCAGCAGGCAGTCCTTCAGCAGCCGGATCACCTCCAGCGCTCCCTGGGAGAGCGATTCCGGCTGATACGGATGGGCCTCGGCAATCCCCTCCAGCCGGGCGACGAATTCGTTGACCCGCGGGTTGTACTTCATGGTGCAGCTACCCAGCGGATACATGCCCAGATCGATGGCGTAGTTCCAGGTCGAGAGGCGAGTGAAATGCCGGATAATTTCAATCTCGCTCAGTTCCGGCATCAGCCCCAGATCCGCGCGTGCCGCTGCGCCCAGCAACGATGCGGGATCCACCTCGGGCACGTCGAGCGGCGGCATCTTGTAAGCCTTCTTGCCCGGCGACGACTTTTCAAATATCAGCGCCTCATTCTGGGTCAGGTGCGATTGCACCTTGCGGCGCACGCCTTCAAAAGCCTTGGTCGCTGCGTGATCCTGGGTGGTGGTTGCCATTTCCTGTTTGCCTTTCAAACCCGGGTAAAGACTTCTTCGGAGTCAAGCTGCAGCAGCGAGGCCGCGTGATCGATCTGCTCCCGGGTATTGAGCTCGGTCACGCACCACAGCGTGGCGTGGCCGAGTTCCGGGTACCAGCGGCTCAGGGGCAAGCCTCCGATTACCTTCTGCTTGAGCAGTTTTGCGTTTAGCTGCTCCGGGGCTTCTGAAGTCTCGAGCACAAACTCATGGAAACGCGGAGCCGCAGCGAACAGCAGCCGGGCGCCTCCTACACTCGAAAATTGCTGGGCTGCGTAATCAGCCTTCGCAAGGTTGTGCAATGCCAATTCGCGAATACCCTCTTTGCCATAAACCACCAGGAAGATCGTGGCCATCAGCGCCACCAGCGCCTGGTTGGTGCAAATGTTCGAGGTGGCCTTCTCCCGCCGGATGTGTTGTTCGCGGGTGGAGAGCGTGAGCACAAAGCCGCGGCGCCCTTCCGTGTCCACCGTTTCCCCCACCAGCCGGCCGGGCATTTGCCGCAAGTACTTTTCTTTGGCGGCGATCACCCCGCAGTAAGGGCCCCCATAGCTGAGCGCGACACCGAACGACTGCGCTTCCATGGAGACGATATCGGCCTCAACCGGCGGCCGCACCACGCCCAGCGAAATCGCCTCCGCGATGGATACAATCAACAGCGCGCCTTTCTTGTGCACAATCTCCGCAATGGCGGGGATGTCTTCAATCACCCCAAAAAAATTCGGCGACTGCACCAGCACGCAGGCTGTCTCTTCGTTCACACTTTGTTCGAGCGCCGCCAGGTCAAGCCGGCCGTCGTCGCCGAACCCGAGCGTTTCCGTTTCCAGTCCCTGGTGTTGCGCGTAGGTGTGCATCACTTCCCGGTATTCCGGATGCACCGTTCTGGCGACGAATACTCCCGTGCGCTGGGTGATGCGCACAGACATGGATACCGATTCCGCGGCCCCGGTCGAGCCGTCGTACATCGACGCATTGGCGATGTCCATGCCCGTCAGCTCGCAGATCATAGTCTGGAACTCGAAGATGGCTTGCAGCGTCCCCTGGGTGATCTCTGCCTGGTAAGGCGTGTAGGAGGTGAGAAACTCCCCCCGCTGCACCAGCGAATCTATAATCACGGGCCGGTAGTGGCGATAGGCCCCGGCGCCAAGAAAACTGGTGTACCCGCTCGCGTTCTTTAACGACGCGTCCCGAAAGTAGTTGACGATCTCCGACTCGCTCATCTGCCGGGGCACATCCAGGTCCCGTTCCAGCCGGTATTCCTGGGGGATGGTCGAAAACAGATCGTCGATCGAGCCGGCGCCGATTTGCTGCAACATGTCAATCCGTTCGCCCGGCGATTTTGGCAAATAGCGCATCTCGCGTCCCTCTATCCCTGCTTCAGTGAGTCTCTTCTTTTACGAACTTCTCGTAGTCTGCCGCACTGAGCAGCTGGTCCACTTCGGAGGGATCGGTGATCTCCACCTTGAGCATCCACGCCCCGTGGGCGTCGGTGTTGATCTTTTCCGGAGCCGTCGCCAGCTCCTCGTTCACCGCCAGCACGGTCCCCGTCACCGGCGAATAGAGATCCGATACGGCCTTTACTGATTCCACGCTGCCAAAAACCTTGCCTTTTTCAATCGTCGAACCAACCTTGGGCAGATCGACGAACACGATGTCTCCCAGGGTGTTCTGCGCGTAATCGGTAATGCCTATTTTGCCTGCCCCTACCTCGATCCACTCGTGCTCCCGCGTATAGCGGTATGTCTCTGGATAGGCCATTCCGTCTCGATCTCCTCTTTCATTTTACGGGTTTGTCAATTCGTCAGCGGTGTTCGGCAGCGATTTACAGTTGTCCAGACGTACTTCTTACGCTGGCGTTGTCACAGTCTTTTTTGCCCGGCGGTAGAACGGCGTCGGCACCACCTTGGCCTTGACCAGGTTCCCACGCACCTCCACCGCCACTTCCGTTCCCGGGGCGATGCTGTTGCTCGGAACATAGGCCAGGGCAATATTCTTCTTCAAATAGGGCGAAGGGGAACCGCTGGTGACGAAGCCAATCGGCTCGCCTCCGAGGCTGCAAACCCGGTAACCGTCGCGCGCGATGCCCCGATCCACCATCTCCAACCCCACCAGCCTGCGCCTCGGCGCCCCGCTTTGTTTCATGGCCAACAGCGCCTGCGAGCCTACGAAGTCGCTCTTGCCGAGTTTCGAGAAGCGTTCCAGCCCAGCTTCAAGAAGATTGATTTCTTCCGAAATTTCATGACCATAGAGCGCCATCGAGGCTTCCAGGCGAAGCGTGTTGCGCGCTCCCAGGCCACAGGCCAGCATCCCGAATTCTTTTCCCGCCTGCATCACTTCATGCCAAACCCGTTCGCTGGTGGCCTCGTCGGAAGGCAGATAGATCTCAAACCCGTCTTCCCCGGTGTAACCGGTGCGGGCGATCAGCGTGTTGGGGAGGCCACAGACCGTGCCCCAGGTGAACCAGTAATTCTTGATCGCGCTCAGGTCCTTGTTGGTGAGTTTAGCCAGCGTTTCCTGGGCCCGCGGTCCCTGGATGGCAAGCTGGGTGTAGTGATCGCTGTAGTCGCTGATGTGTACCCCTGCGAACGACCCCACCTGGGAGCGAATCCACTGATAGTCCTTCTCCCGCGTGCCGGCGTTGATCACCAGAAGGTAATCGTTGTCGCTGAATTTGTGTACCAGGATGTCGTCGACAAACGTCCCCTGGGGATAGAGCATGGCCGAATATTGCGCCTGGCCAACGGCCAGCTTCGACGCGTCGTTCATGGAGAGAGCCTGGATCGCGGCCAGAGAGCCCGGCCCGCGAAACTGAATATCCCCCATGTGGCTGACGTCAAACAGACCCACCGCGGTTCGGACGGCCATGTGCTCCGCGGTAATGCCGGAGTACTCGACCGGCATGTCCCAGCCGCCGAAATCAACCATTTTGGCCCCAAGCTGCCGGTGGACACTATAGAGCGCGGTTCTGCGCAGAGCGGAAGGAGAGATGGAACCGGAGGGAGGGGACACGTCGAATTCCTTTACCAAGAAATAGCTCGTCTTCAACGGTAGCACGGAGGCAGAGCACGTTTCGCAACTGTGAACGAAGGAGCGGCTTCAGCCATGCCGTAAAGGAAAGGTTGATGAGTAAGAGAAGCGCCCCCGGGGTCCTTCGACTCCGCGCCATCAAGCGTTGTGTCACCCGATCAATCTGTGAGGCGCTCCGCTCAGAGGCTGTGAGTTTTTTAATTTCCCTTGTAGTCTGTGGCCGGAAAGCTCCGAAGAGTGCCTGCCAACAAGCATCGCCGCGGTCCTTCGACTCCGCGCCATAAGCCCTCTGTTATGCGGTAGATCTGCGAGGCGCTTCGCTCCCACGGCACGCCGGGGCAGGCAGGATGACGCCTTTCTGGAGGGGATTAAGCAACATCTGGTCGGGTGAAAAAAAAACGAGAAGATCGAAAAAGTCACAGGCTCAGGATGACGATTTTGTGGGAGTTTTAAAGAAAAACAACTCTTGACGCTTTGTATTAGGGCACGACTTCACAGGTTGCGGAAAAACTCGGGTTTTGGGTAGGCTGGGGATTTATCCCCGGCGCAAATGCAATGTAGTCATCGTGGGCTTTAGCCCCTGGGGCATGGTTCCTGCCCGATCCGAATTTTTCCGCAGCCTGTTCAGTCGGGCCATGAGTCCTGACAAAGATTAGGGCTTTAGCCCCTGAGCTACGTCTTTCGTAACCTCGCGCCTGCAATTTCCCAAACTCACTCGCCCGTTCGCCGCCCAATCGCCGGCTGGCGATGCGAATGCGGTACGGCGGCCGTCGCGGGCGCCGCCCAAGCCAGCCCATCTACGCCCTTGCCCGCATCGATCAGCGACTCTACCTTCCACTGCGACAGATCCACCACCGCCACCTGCTTGGCCTTGGAGCAGGAAACATAAGCAACCTTGCCGTCTGGACGGGCCAGCACCTTGACCGGATCCTCGGGAACACTGACCGAGTGCACCACCTTTAACGTAGCGAGATCGACCGCTACCACCTGGTTGGCCTTGGGAAGCGCCACCAAAAGGTACCGGCCATCCGGAGTAGGAGACGTTCCGTAGCCCACTTCCGGCAACGGCACCCAGGCCTTGATCTTGTTCGTGTCGGTATCGATCACCGCCAGTTGTGGCTTGGTCTGATCCGAGGTGAAGACCATCTTGTCGTCATTGGAGATGGCGATGCGTTGCGCTTCAGACGATATGGGGATGATAGCGATGGTCTTTCGGCCGGGTAAATCCAGCACCGAGACCGATCCCGCGCCCACATTCGAGGTATAACCCCGCCGCCCATCGCGGGAAATCACCAGCATGTGAGATTCTTTCTGACCGGTGGGTACAGTGCCCACAATCTTGAGCGTGCTTGGGTCGATAATCGTGACCGTCTGATCGAGCTCCGTGGTCACGTAGAGCATGCCGCTTGCTCGATCGTAAACCGGGCAATGGGGACGTACGCCATGGCCAAAGTCGACCCTGCCCGTCACCTGGCGGCTGGGGATGTCGATCACTACCATCTCCCGGCCATCGGTTCCGGGCCTGCCGACACCAGAGCTTCCATAGATAGGCACGTACGCCGTCCGGCCGTCCGGAGAAGTGGCCACCTCATGGCCGGTAACGCCTCCCTCGGGCACGGTAGCCAGCTGCTTGTCCTCGACGGGGTCGATGATGCTAAGGTCGCGATCACCCTGGTTGGTAGCCACCAGGAGCGGCTTTGCCGGTGATTCGGGAACTGCGGAGGCGTCCACCATAAGTAGGCTCACGGGCAGGATCAGGCAGAGCGCGGAAAAAACATACACAATGGTCGGCTTATTCATGGCGCCTGAATTATATCCGCCGCCGGGTCGCTTAGGATAACGTTTGCCGGGGAAGAATAACCTGTTGCTAGACCCCTCATGACCCAAGTCTCTGCCAAGCGCGCCGCCAGGCCCCCCGACAAACCGCTGACGCCGGCCCAACCCGCCTGGCCCGCGGCCCTTGCTGTTTTGGCGGTCGGCGGTCTGTACATGGCTCTGCCGGAATCGCTGACCATGGGTCCCTCCTGGCTTTTGCTCGCCGTCGTCTCCGTACTCCTCGTTCCGGTGATTCTGGCTCGAATACGGGGTTCCTTCGCCCTCAATCAGACCCTCGGATACGTCCTCCTGGGCGTGGTCACGGCAGAGATGCTCTGGTCCCTCTACCTGCTCGTCCGTTCTCTGCCCAGCCACCAACTCGGGCCTCTCGCTCTGCTGCGCTCCGCGGCCGCGCTCTGGGTCACCAACATCCTGGTCTTCGCTTCCTGGTACTGGCGTCTCGATGCCGGAGGACCGCATGAACGCCACGCCCGAGGCAGCCATACCAAGGGAGATTTCCTCTTCCCCCAAATGACATTGGCTCCCGGCACGCAGCAGCCGTTTGATCCAACCTGGTCTCCTGGCTTTATTGACTATCTCTTCCTGGCATTCAATACCAGCACCGCCTTTTCTCCCACCGATTCACCCGTGCTCTCCCGTTGGGCCAAGGTGCTCATGATGACCCAGTCCAGCATCTCCCTGGCCACCCTGGCTTTGCTCGCCGCGCGCGCGGTCAACATCCTCTAATAGCTGCTCCGCCCTTTGGGTTGACATCCGACCCCAACCAAGCCAATACTTGGGTCGGATGACAACCCAAGAGAATAACGACGACCGCATCGCCTTGTTGCAGGGCACGCTCGATCTGCTGATCCTGAAAACCCTGGTCATGGGACCGTGTCATGGGCAGGGCATCGCGCGACTGATTCAACGCCAGTCGGAAGAAGTATTTTTTGTCGACCATGGGTCACTCTATCTGGCGCTGCAGCGGTTGGAGGAGAAGAAGTGGATCCGCGCCCGGTGGGGCGTGAGCGAAAACAATCGTAAAGCGCGCTTCTACTCGCTCACCCCCAGGGGGCGCGAGCAGTTGGTGGAGAAGACGAGCCAGTGGCGTCGGTTGGCGCGGGCGATGGGATCGATTCTGGATAAGCCAACTGGTGAGGAGGCATAAGCATGTTGTGGCGCAGGCGGAGTGCGGAGGATTTTGCAGCGGAAATCAAGGCCCACCTCGAACTCGAGACAGACGAGCTGAAGCGCGAAGGGTTGAGTGACGAGCAAGCGCGCACCCGGGCCAGGCGGGAGTTCGGCAATGTTCAGCTGGCGCAGGAGCGTTTCTACATCAAGAGCCGGTGGAGTTGGCTGGACAAGTTGCGGCGCGATGTTCGCTTTGGGTTGCGTGAATTGCGCCAAAGTCCGGGATTCGCCCTAACCGCGATTCTGACTCTCGCCCTGGGTGTGGGCGCCAACACGGCCGTGTTCAGCGTCATGAATGCAGTGCTGCTGCGATCGCTGCCGGTTAGCGATCCGCAGCGGGTGGTGTACGTGAAAACCTCGGGCGCACCGCGGCACGCCAGCAACACGGGTGATTGGGAGACGTCCCTTTCTTATCCGGTATACGACGCGTTGAGGCAGCAGAAGAGTGCCTTGAGCGAGGTGATGGCTTATATACCGCTGTCGATCGACAAGGTAGGCGTGCGCATCGGCGTCCAGCCGGAGGCGGCGGAGGCCGACATGGTGAGCGGCAACTTTTTCTCCGGGTTAGGCGTGAGGCTGGTGCGGGGACGTGGGTTTACTGCCCAGGACGAGACCGGCCATGCGTCGATCGCCGTGATCAGCTACAACTACTGGACCGCGCGGTTCTCGCGCGATCCCGACGTACTGGGCAAGACGATTTATGTGAAGGGAGTGCCGGTCACGATTGTGGGCGTCACTGCGGCAGGGTTTGAAGGCGTGGAGCCCGGGCACTCGACGGATTTCTGGATTCCGCTGCAGAATCGTGCGGAGTTGAATGCGTGGGGTACTCCCCCGGAAGACGGCAAGCTCTATCTGCAGATGCCGACGTGGTGGTGCCTGCGCATGCTGGCGAGATTGGCGCCGGGGGTGAGCCGCGAGCAGGCAGCGGCGCGATTACAAGGTACCTTTCGCACCGCGACCTATGTCGGGATCGGGAGTCCGATGCAGGGAGAGAAGCCGCCCGTCCTCAGCTTTGACCAGACAAATGGTTTCCCAGGGTCGGATGCGGCCAAACCGCTGCATATTCTGATGGCGATGGTGGGGTTGGTGCTGCTGATTGCCCTCGCCAATGTGGTCATGCTGCTGCTGGCGCGCAATACTACCCGGCAACGAGAGTTTTCGTTGCGCCTGGCGCTGGGCGCGCGCCACGGAGAGTTGCTGCGCCAGCTGCTGACCGAGAGTCTGCTGTTGGTCGCCGTGGGCGGCGTCCTGGCATGGGGATTTGCCGAGTTGGCGACCAGAACGTTGGGTCGATGGGCGCATATCGATTCCAGCCTGGCGCCCGATAACACCGTTCTGCTGTTCACCCTGAGCATTCTGCTATTTGCGGCGTTGCTGTTTGGGCTTGCGCCGTTTCGCGTGGCGATTGCAGGCGGAGCGGCGATGGCGCTGAAGACCTCGGCCGCGACCTCCGGCACGGATGCCGGGAAGACGCGGGTCGGCAACATCGCGGTCGCGGTGCAGATGGCGTTGTGCGTCGTCCTGCTGGTGGGTGCCGGGTTGCTGATCCGCACCCTCCGCAACCTCGAAAATATTCCGCTGGGTATGCGCACGGATGGCCTGGTGGTGTTCGGCGTAGATCCGCAGCGTGCGCATTCCGCGCCCGAGCAGGTCGCTTTCTATCAAGAGCTGTTGCGCAGGCTCCGCGTGTTGCCGGGAGTCCAGGGCGCGGCGGTGATGAGTAATCGCATCGGTTCGGGATGGTCGAGCAACAATAGTGCGACGGTGGATGGCAGGAAGGTAGAGACGGCGACCAGCGCTGAATCCAATATGCAGCGCAGCAACGAAGTGGGTCCCGACTTCTTCCACACTTTGCAAGTGCCCATCGTGATGGGGCGCGAATTCACCGCCGCCGATACGGCTGGTTCGCAGAAAGTAGCGGTGGTGAGCGAGCTGTTTGAGCAGCGGTTCCTGCCCCACCAAAACCCACTGGGCCATCATGTCGGTGGCATGTTCAAAGGCGAAGATATGGTGATCATCGGCGTGGTGAAGGACAACAAGTACACCAGCATGAATGAAAAGCCCATTCCCATGGTCTGGTATGACTACGCGCAGGCGCCCCAGGTGGGCGCGATGCACGTGGAGATGCGGGTGCAGGGCGACCCGCTGGCGATTCTGCCATCGGCCCGAAAGGTGATGGCACAAATGGACCCCGATGTGCCGTTGACCCAGCCTATGCTGCAACGGAAACAGTTTGAGCGGACCATCTCCCAGGAATTGATGTTTGCCCGGCTGGCGGAGTTCTTTGGGCTGCTGGCGGCCATGCTGGTGGCGACAGGGCTGTACGGCACGCTTTCCTATCGCGTGAATACCCGTACGGCGGAGATCGGTGTGCGCATGGCGGTGGGCGCCCGGCGGGAACAGGTGATGTGGATGATGTTGAAAGGCAGCCTGCTGCTGACCGCGGCGGGCGTGGTGATGGGTGTTCCGCTGGCGATGCTGGTGGGACGCGGGTTGACGTCGTCCCTCTATGGCGTGCAGCCGTTGGATGCGGCGAGCTATCTCTTGGCCGTGGTGGGCGTAGTCGTTGTTGCGCTGGCAGCGAGTGCAGTGCCTGCTGCCCGTGCGGCCAATGTGAATCCTTTGACCGCACTCCGCGCAGAGTGAAAACCCGGCTTACGGTAGCGAGACCTTTCGAGAACGGATCGGTTGGTGTTCCCCGAAAACCTTGCCCAGGCTTGCCGCAATCTCGCCCACGGTGGCGCTGCTCTCGACCGCCTCGAGAATTGCCGGCATCACGTTATCCGAAGAACGAGCCCGGTCGGTTACCTGGTCAAGGGCCGCTTGCCAGCACCGCGGATCACGCCGGGCGCGGACCGCGCGGACGCGCTCGATCTGTTCCCGCTCCACCCTATTTGCAAAACCCTGCTTCGCCCGCTCCGTCGCCTCTTCGCCCGGCGTGGTAAATCGATTCAGCCCCACCACCACCGTTTCCCCCGAGTCGACGGCTCGCTGTTGGTGGTATGCCGCATCCTCAATTTCCCGCTGCACCCACCCGCGTTCGATGGCGGCCACCATTCCCCCCAGCGCATCGATACGGTCGAGATACTCCCGCGCCTCCTGCTCGATGGCCGTGGTCAGCGATTCGACGTAATACGAACCGGCGAACGGATCTACCGTCTGGGCAACGCCCGACTCCCTCGCCAGAATCTGCTGCGTGCGCAGCGCCAGCCGGGCGGACTCTTCGCTGGGCAACACCAGAGCCTCATCGTAGCCGTTCACATGCAGCGACTGGGTCCCGCCGAGAATGGCGGCAAGCGCCTGCACCGCGGTTCGGGCCAGGTTGTTCTCGGGTTGCTGCGCAGTCAAGGTCGAGCCCGCGGTCTGGGTATGAAAACGCAGCGCCAGGGCAAGAGGATCACGAAACCCTAACCGTTCCCCCAACAGACGAGCCCAGAGACGCCGTGCTGCCCGGAACTTGGCTACCTCTTCGAAAAGGTCATTGTGCGCGGAAAAAAAGAACGAGAATCGCGCCGCCGACCGCTCGCTATCGAGCCCGGCGTCGCGCAGGGCGCCAAGGTAGGCCAGACCGTTGGCCAGGGTAAAGGCGACTTCCTGGACCGCCGTCGCGCCGGCCTCGCGCAGGTGATAACCCGAGACGGAGATGGGGTTCCACGACGGCAGATATTGACCGCTCCAGGCGCACAGGTCGGCTACCAGGCGCATGCCGTGTTGCACCGGGTAGATGTACGCGCCGCGCGCGATGTACTCCTTCAGGATGTCATTCTGCACCGTGCCCGCGAGCTGGGTCTCCAAACACCCTGAACGCCGGGCCGCCGCGACGTACATCGCGAGAAGAATAGTCGCCGTCGCGTTGATGGTCATCGAGGTCGAGACGGCGTCCAACGGGATGCCGGCAAAAAGCCGCTCCATATCTTCGATCGAATCGATCGCGACTCCGGCCTTGCCCACCTCACCCGTCGCCCAGGGGGAGTCCGAGTCGTAGCCAACCTGGGTGGGCAGGTCGAATGCCACCGAAAGCCCGTTGCCGCCCTGGGCCAGCAGAAACTTATAGCGGCGGTTGGATTGCTCCGCGTCGCCCATCCCGGAGTATTGCCGCATCGTCCACAAGCGGCCTCGGTACATGGTGGGCCGGACCCCCCGGGTAAAGGGGAACTCGCCCGGATCGCCAAGGTCGCGTTCGGGGTCGAAACCGGCGAGGTCCTCCGCCTGGTAGTAGAAGATGGGATCCATGGAGATTGCCTCGGGGTGGTAGAGCGGGACGGCTTTAAACGGTTGCTGATCGAAGGGTACGGCCTTTTCAGCCTGCGGAGAAATCCATCTACTTGAAGGGTACGGCCTTAGGCCGTACATAACTGCTTTGAAATGAATCCGGCTTTAGAGGCTCCGGAAAAATGCTTTGTACGAAGGGCACGGCTTCAGCCGTGCCGTACAAGAATCGAATTGATGAGGGCTTTAGCCCCTGGGGTACGCATTTTTGTCATTCCTCGCGCGCTCAGTCGCTTGGATATGGCAGCAAAAAGCCGTGCCCTCAGCGGCTTCTATGAGACGGCTGTGGAAAGCAAGGGAATTCGCTTGCTTTTGTATTATTAGGCGTTTTGTTTTTGCTGTTGCTTTTGCTTGCTGGGACGACAAGGACCTTGAGGAAGATTCATCTCGGACTTCTATACGCACTCGAGGCGAGTCGCCAAGGACTCGGTGCTTGATGGTGTCCGATGAAGATGAATTGGGGCTGCTATCTAAAGCGCGGCCTTGGAAGGCCAAGCCGCTGAGCGCAGTCACCCAAACTCGAGATGGATTCGTCGGCAACAAACTCTGTTCTGTTCCTTGTACTCCTGGTGAGGGGAGGGGTTAGACGGCCTTAGCTAACTGGGTCGCCGACTGAGGAAACGGTTCAAACTTCTTGCCGTTGCGCCACATGCTAAGCAAGAGCACGGCCAGCTTGCGGGCTACGGCGACGATGGCGCGCTTCTTGCCTCGCTTGCCGCCGCAGGCGGCAAGCTTGAGGCCCCAGCAGCGCAACTCCGAGTCGGGGCCAAAGCGACCCAGGATGTATTGCGCCGACTGCACCAGCAAACTGCGCAGGTAGCTGTTGCCCGTCTTGGTAATCCCGCATTGCGGGTTGCAGTCCCCAGACTGTTGCTGACGGGGTCGGAGGCCGAGATAGGCGCCCGCCTGGCGGTTGGTTTCCATCGTTTCCGGATGGCCCAGCGTCAACACATAGCAGGCCGCCACCACCGGACCTACCCCGGGGGCGGTACGCAAAACAGCGATCTCCGGATATTTTTTAGACAGGCCCTCGATCTGCTTGTCCATCCCAGCCAGGGTCCGGTTCATCTGCGTAATCTGTTTCAGTAGAGGTTCGCAGGCCGCCTTCAGTTCCCGCGGCACGGCCACCGACACCTTCTCCGGGAATACCTCGGAACTGCAGCTGGGCAGTCGTCCGCCGGCGCTCTTGACCAGCCCGCGTGCCGAATTGACCAGCATGGTCCGAGCCCGTACCAGCACGCTGCGCGTATGGATCAGGTTCAGGTCCTGCTGCCGCTCCAAGCTGCGGTGCTCGATCGGGTGGAGCAGCTTTGGGTCGAAGGCCGCCATCCGCGCCAACTGCTCGGCATCGTTGCGGTCGTTCTTGCTCTCGCTGCCAGTCAGGGTGGGGATCTTGCGCGGGTTGGCTACGATCACCTCATGACCATAGCTCTTCAACAACCGGCTTACCCAGGGGGAATGGGTCCCGGTTTCCAGCGCAATCCGCATCCGCGGTTCGCCCCCGAAATGCTTCTCCAGAGCTGCTACCGTGGTTTGTATCCGACCCTCTTCCATCCACTCTCCTCGGTTGGACAACATGCAGTAATGGCTGTGACGGTCGCCCAGATCCAAACCCACTACCGGCAACGGTTGACTCTGCGCTGCTGTTACAAAACTCTGCTTCTTGCTAATCTTCTTGATGGCTGGTCTCCTTTGCACCCTTGAGTGCGTATCGAAAGCTTAGCTTCCGGTGAGGCCAGCCGTCTCATCCCATCTAAAGCCGCGCATAGCCGAGAAGTTTATGGCACGGCTTAAAGCCGTACCCTTCGTACAGCGATTTTTCGTCAACCGAGAGTTTTTCGGCAGCCTGCTAAACCCGCTGAACCTTCCCAGTCACGGCCTACCCGCGTTTGAACCAGGCCCGTGTTTACTCTTGCGGTAAGCCCTGCTGAAAGAACTGACCGAAAACCAGGCGAAGCCGATCGCCAGTGCCACATAAAGCAGCAGATGGCTGTGTTCCGGGCCTTGCCTCCAGGCGGCACGCACGCGATACACACTTTGAACGAAAAAGACCGCAAACAAGGCGAAAAAAAGCCCCGTGATTTCCAGCCAAAGGATGCTGCCGGCGTGGGTAAACGGGCCCAGAAAAGCCCGGCCGAAGGCCTTCACCCCCCGTTTGGCGCTCGCTACCTTGCTGTCGATCTTGATGCCGGCGGGGGGGCGCGCCGAGGCTGCCGCCCTGCCATTTCCCGCCCCAACCGGGGCAGGACGGGCGGCCGCTGCCCGCTCTACTCGTTCGCGGAGCATATTCGAGGCCACGCGGACGCCAATGCCAAGCGTGCGGCCTACTTTCTTTGGCTCCATAGCAAAAGTTTACCAGCCGGTTGATTCAGATTGCTCCGCTGTAACATCACAAGTAAGGTAGGTAAAACCGCGCCCGTCAGGTGGCGATTGGGGGTAATTCATTGAACCAACGACTTCGTCGTCTTATCCAGCAATTGGGGGAAGCCATTCATGAGTCGGTTTCCGAGTCCGAGCAGATCTCCGAGGTGGTCCAGGATATCCGCAAGCAGGGCTTTGATGTGCTTCTGATGCTGGAAGCGACGATTGGGTTGAACGAGGTAGAACAACAACCGGTTTCGGAGCTCGAGGCTCCGGCCGGCGAAAATCCGCAAGGAGACGAGACTTTTAACGCCCAGGATGTACACTTTCTGCGCTCCCTGCGCATCTCGGTTGAGGAAGGGTGAACGCACACCGTCTCCCCTCCAGGTATAGAGTTTGCACGGGCACCGCGGTGACGGAATGAAAGACACACTTGGAGTATTGCTGGCGGGTGGAGCGGGTGAGCGGCTCTTCCCCCTTACCCGAGACCGGGCCAAGCCGGCGGTCCCTTTCGGCGGCAACTACCGCATTATCGATATCACCCTATCCAACTGCATCAATTCCGATCTTCGCCGGGTGTACATCCTCACTCAATACAAAGCCCTTTCCCTCAATCGTCACATCCGCGAAGGCTGGACCGGCATTGTGGCCCAGGAGCTGGGGGAGTTTATTGAAATTCTGCCTCCCATGCAGCGGGTCAGCGCCAACTGGTACATGGGCACTGCCGACGCGGTTTACCAGAACATCTACTCCATCGGTGCCGAACAGCCAAAACATGTGCTGATTCTTTCCGGCGACCACATCTACAAGATGAATTACGGGCTCATGCTGGAGCACCACAACGATTCTGGCGCGGATGTGACTTTGGCCACTCTTCCCATCCGGCCGGATGAGGTGTCGCGATTTGGGGTAGTCGAGGTGAGCCGGACAGGCGAGGTCATCGGCTTTCAGGAGAAGCCCAAGACCACCAGCCTGCGTTCGCCCTTCAACCCGACCATGGTCGATGCCTCCATGGGCATCTATCTTTTCAACACCGATGTGCTGCTGCCGGCGCTGATGAAAGACGCCGAAGATCCCAATTCCAAGCACGACTTCGGGCACAACATCCTGCCCGGCATCCTCGGCCGTTACAAGATCTCTGCCTATAACTTCGTCGACGAAAACAAGCAGAACGCGCTCTACTGGCGCGACGTGGGCACCCTCGAGGCTTATTTCGATGCCAACATGGATGTGGCCTCGGTTTCGCCCATCTTTAACCTGTATGACAAAGCGTGGCCCATGCGCACCCGCCAGCGGCAATATCCCCCTGCCAAGTTCGTCTTCGGCGAACCCGGCCGCACCGGCATGGCCATCAACTCGGTCATCTCTGCCGGTTGCATTGTTTCCGGCGCCGTGGTCCGCAACAGCGTCCTTTCCCAGGATGTGCGCGTGAACTCCTACGCCGAGGTCGAATCGAGCATCATCTTTACCCATGTCGACATTGGCCGCCACTGCCGCATCCGGCGCGCCATCATCGATCGCGACGTGCACCTGCCGGAAGGCACTGTGATCGGCTACGACCGGGAAGAAGACCGGCGCAACTACTTCGTAACCCAAAGCGGGCTAACCGTAGTGACACGCGACTATTCGCTCTACGAAAATCCCGTCTCGCCCGACTTCATGCAGCAGTCCTGAAACCACAAACACCCGCATTCGGCGTAGGATGGCTGTCAATATGAAGCGGCTGTGGGTCCGTATCCTCCAGGGTTTGCTGGCCGTCTTACTCGTCCTCTATCTGGGGGACTGGGCCATTCTGAAGATGAGGACGGGTAGCCAGGGCTCTTCGAGCGTGCAGGTGGAGCAATTCCTTCGCACTCGTCTCAAGGGCCAGAAAGAGGAGTTTGACTACATGGGGACCGTGGCCCAGCCTTGCGTGCGCTCGCTCTTTCCCCACAGCTCCCAATCTCCCTGCTGGTGGCTGGAGCAGCACAAAACCAGGTGGGTCTCGCCATGAGAGCTGGCTGTGTTTCTGGAACTCGCTAAATTCGCTTCTTTGCTGCTCAGCATTCTGTCCCTCGATGCCGTCCTGCATTCTGCTTTTCTGGAACCGGGCAGCAACTTGCAACAACGACTGTTTCCTTCGCTCGACCTCCTCCTGGTATCTGCCGCCGTCTCCTTGGGAAGCGGTTACATCTTCCACCTATGGGATCTGAAAGCAGGCAAGCGCGATGCCAGCGTGGCCGGGTCCTTGCCCATGATGATCTTCTGGTGGGGCGCCGGGGTCATCGCCTTGCTCTACGCCCTGGGCTGGTTGCTGGAACGCTATTTCCTGGAACTCTGGCACTGAGCAAAACCAGACCTTCGGAAGCCCTTGAGGCAAGTCTTCTTTCTCTGACCTGTAGGGCATTCCAAAAAGGGGACACTTCAGGTTCCTAAAAGATCTGCTACTTTCCGCCGTGGTGTCAGCCGCGCCCTCGCGGGCTGCGAGAAAAAAGCGTTTGACCCGACCATTAAGGCGCACACTTCCACACGCACCACACGCGGCCACCCATTTTCTTGCGCAACTTCAACCCACGAAAGGATTTTGCAGCTTGGCTCCTGGTCCACCGCTCTAAAGCCAATGGAACCGAACCGGTGACCGATGCGTATCAGAACCCATGAGTCCAGCTGCCACGCTCGCCCTGAACAACGTTGGAATCGGGGTGCGCAGTGAGCGCTATCAGGCCGATTACGGGAGGCGCTATTCTACTGGCCGAGGCATGCCCGCGTTGAACCCCTCTTCGAATACGCCGCCTGAACGGGAAGGCGGCGCGCGCCGGCAATCGCCTGCCGACCGACGGAGCGAAGCGCCAGAGATGGATTGGCCCGCACTGGTGCGCCGCTGCCTCGATGGCGATACCGGCGCGTGGACGGAATTGGTGGTGGCTCAACAGCGCCGGGTCTACGCCCTCTGTTACCGCTTCACCGCCTCCTCCCATGACGCCGAAGACCTGACCCAGGATGTCTTCATCAAGCTCTACGCCAATCTCCGCAGCTTCGATTCGGCCAAGGGAAGTTTCCAAACCTGGATTACCACCCTGACCCGCAACCTGCTGGTCGATCACTTCCGCCGCTCCCGCCAGCAACGGGCCACGGACTCGATCGACGCCGGTTGGGATCAAGGCAACGACGCTCCTCCGGCCGAACCCCTGGCCGACCAGCGCACCACCCCCCTGCAGCACGCGGTACAAAATCAGCTGCAGCGCATGGTGCAGAGCGCCCTCGCCAAGGTGTCGCCGGAGTTGCGTGAAGCAGTTATTCTGCGCGATCTGCAGGATATGGATTACAAAGAGATTGCGGAGGTTTTGGCAATTCCACAGGGAACTGTCAAGTCTCGTATCAGCCGGGGCCGGGCGGAACTAGCACGGCTCCTGGAACGTACTAAAGGGCAGGTGATGTAAATGTCTGAGCGCGAGCAAAACAAGCCGTTGGCCGGGACCGCCCGGGTGTTACGGTGCGACGAATGGGAAAACCTCCTCGCGGATGCGGTGGACGGCACCCTGAACGCCGCCGACGCTGCGGCCTTTACCCGCCATCACCGCGAGTGCCCACTCTGTGCCCAGATGCTCAAAGAGACCGAGCAGGGCAGGGCGTGGATGGAGTACTTGGCCGCTGAACCGGAAGTCCCCGCGGACCTGCTCAAAAAGATCCTTGCCCGCACCAGCGGCGGCCCGCAGACGGGAGTCGTTACCCCCGCACTTTCCCTGCCCCCGCGCCCCGCTTGGCACCGGGTGATGCTGCCCGCAGTCCGCCAGGTATTGGAGCCGAGGTTGATGATGACCGCGGCGATGGCCTTTTTCTCCATCGCCCTGACCCTGAACCTGGCCGGTATCAAGGTGACTGAACTCCGCCCGGCGGACTTTCAGCCTTCGCGGGTGCGCGCCAATCTTACCCGGCAGTTCTACTCCACCAACGAACAGGTGACCAAGTACTACAAGAATCTGCGCCTGGTGTACGAAATGGAATCCCGGGTACGGGAATTGAGGCGCACTACGGAGGCAGAACCCTCACCCTCGCCCCAGCAAACGCCCAAACCGTCAACCCACGACGGCGGCAGCGGCCCCAGTTCGACCACCCCGCGCGGGCAACGGATTCCCCCGGTAAAGGACAGCAGTCCTAGCCAGTCGAAACGCGATGCCGCGCCCGCGGAGGTGGTGCCGGCTGGTTTTGTGCCCCCCGGGACAAGAGGAAAATTCCAGAAAGAGGTTTTCAAGGCTTTGCCGTTAACAACTGAGGACCAAACGCGGATTTCCTGCCACGCAGCGCTGGACATCGCCACGTGCGCGGATTTCGTTACGGAAAGCCGCATGAGGTTCGCCAACACCACCAAGTTCCAGAGGAAATCCGGGAAAGCGCAAAGGAGCTTGGTATGAACTGCCTTAACCATCCCGATGTCGCGGCCGCGGCCTATTGTCAAAATTGTGGCAAGCCGCTATGCACCGCCTGTATCCGTTCCGTAGGGGGGGTAGTCTACTGCGAACCCTGCCTGGCGGCCCGCCTTTCCGGGCAACAGCCCGGCGCCGCCGAAGCCAACCTGACCGGCTTACACGCCCACCCAGTCCTGGCTGGTCTTTTGGGGTTCATTCCCGGCGTAGGCGCCATGTACAACGGGCAGTTCGTCAAGGCGCTGGCCCATGTACTCATTTTTGCCGTGTTCGTCAGCCTTTCCGATAAAAGCTTTGTCTTCGGTCTGCTGGTCGCTGCCTGGGTCTTCTATCAAGTGTTTGACGCCGCTCAAACCGCCAAGGCGCGGCGCGATGGTTTGCCGCTTCCCAATCCTTTCGGGCTCAACGATCTCGGAACCAGGTTGGGGATGGCTCCCCCGCCTGCATCTTCCCCTTACGCCGCCGGCTTCACACCGACCCCGGGAAGCTCTGTGCCGGGCGGGGTGAATCCCAACCCCAGTCAAGACCCGAGCCATAATCCAGGTGTGGGCAGCTCCTACCAGCAGCCACCGGTCTACACCGCGCCTTATACCGCACCCCCCACCCCCGGTTCCCCGGGAATGCCGCCCGGTTATACCGAGCCGCTCGCCATCGAACCCCGCGGGCAAAGGCACCCCGTTGGCGCTATTGTGCTCATCGCGATCGGCCTGCTGTTGTTGCTCCATACCCTGGGTATTTTTGAGGATGAATGGATTGGCCGAGCGTGGCCGATCATCATCATCGGCGTCGGCGCGTGGCTGCTTTACCGCAGAACCCGCGAGCTTCCCCCGGGAGGTCTGCGATGAATTCCTGGCTGCTCATTCGCCGGCTGCGCGGACCGGCTTTCCTCATCCTGGTTGGCATCACCGCCTTGCTCAATCAGTGGGGGATCCTCAGTTTCGGCCGCAGCTGGCCGCTCTATCTGATCCTGGCCGGCGTGATCGGATTGGCCGAACGTGCCGCCCTCATCGCCACGCCTCCCGTCCCTCCCGTCTATCCCGGCGCGTATGCGCCCACCTACCCGCAGGGCACTCCGGTGCCTCCTTATCCCGGCACCTCGTCTTCAGGCGCTGCCGGTCCCGCGGATAACCCACTCGATCCCAACAGGAGGCCGTGATGGCCACCCTGCCGCCTCCTTCTCAGCGCGACGCCGTGCGGGCCCAGCGCTACTACCAGCGTTCGCTTCGCCGCCCTTCCATGCTCGGCCCGATCGTGCTGATTGCGGTGGGTGTGATCGCTCTGCTGGTTGAAACCAACACCCTGAATGCCTTCCATCTGTGGGACTGGTATATGCGCTGGTGGCCTCTGCTGTTGATCGGTGTGGGGCTGCTCTCGCTGGGCGAGTGGTGGCTTGACCGGGATCGTGGGCACCTGGTCCGCCGTTCGCATGGGGGATTGATCGCGCTGATCATCGTGCTCGCCATCTTTAGTTACGGGGCTAGCTCCGCCTCCCGCGGGTTGCACGGCATGCATGTTTTCCGCCACGGCTCCGACGAGGACGATTTTTTCTCCCGCATCCTGGGCCAGGAACACGATGACGATCGCAGCCTGAACCAATCCATCCCGGCGGGAGCGCCGGTCGACATCCAGGTGCCCCATGGAGATGTGACGGTTACTCCGTCTGGCGATGACCAGGTCCACGTGCAAGCGCACCTGGTTGTCTATGCGGCCAACGATCGATTCGCCCGGCGCAGTTTGGACGCCCTGGCTCCGAAACTTGTGGTGAACGGCAATAACGTGACCCTGCGGGCCGCCGATGCGAGCAATGGGCGCGCGGAGTTGACCATTGAAATCCCCAAAGGCTCCATTCCCACAGTGACCGTCACCCGTGGCGACGTGACCCTGGAAGGGCTTGCCGGCCCAGCCAACGTGAACGCCGACCGCGGTGACGTGAAGGCCGACAACGTCACCGGCGAGGTCCATGTGCGCATGGGCAAAGGCGATTTCAGCGCCCACGGCATTAACGGTAATGTGTCGCTTCAGGGCCGGCTGGACGATGTTTCGATTTCCGATGTGCAAGGCAGGGTGGCCCTGGACGGCGACTTCTTCGGCGATACCAATCTCGCCGATATTTCTTCTGCCGTACATTTTCATTCCAGCCGGACCGACGTGGAAGTGGTCTCGATTTCCGGCGCTCTTTCCATCGACAGCGGGGATCTGCAATTGAACGACGCGACTGGTCCAGCGAGAATTTCCACCAGCGCCAAGGATGTCGAGTGCACCGGGATCACCGGTGATTTGCGGGTGGAAGATGGCGATGGGGATATCACGGTGGGCGCCGTGGCGCCGGTAGGAGAGCTGGGGATTCACAACCGCAATGGCGCCATCAACCTGACCGTGCCCCGGGGCGCAGGTTTCGAGATCCAGGCAAACGCCAAAAACGGGAATATAGAGTCCAAGTTAGATCTGCCCGTGACCAACGCCGGCCAGGGCCAGAGTGTTACCGGTAAGGTGGGCGGCGGTGGCCCGCACATCGAGTTGGTTGCCGATCACGGCGACATCGAGATCAACGCGATGGATCTCCCACCCACCCCGCCGTCTCCTCCCGCACCCCCGGAGCCTCCGGCGCCGCCCTCACCTGGGTCAAAACCAATCCGCCACCTGCATCCTCCAAAGGGCGCGGATGCAGGTGCCCAGCCAGTGGTTCAGTAAAGCTGTGAGAAATCCAGGCTGGTTAGCCGCCCGCGAGCCGTTCGGTGATGATGGCTTCCACTCGGGCCACCACCTGTTCCAGCGAAAGATCGGTGGAATCGATGATCACTGCGTCACCCGCCGGTTGCAGCGGAGACTCGGCACGGGTGCGGTCGCGACGGTCGCGCTCCCGTAATTGCTCCAGTACGGATTCTGCCGGCAGTGCGCCCGGCCCATTCTGCTGATAGCGGCGCTGGCCTCGTACTTCGGCTGCGGCGTCGAGGAAAATCTTTACCCGGGCGTCGGGAAAAACCTTGGTCCCGATGTCTCTTCCCTCCATGACAATGCCGATGCCGCTGCTTGCTCCCAGCTGCCGCTGCATCGAAACCATCCATTGCCGGATGCCCGGGTGCACGCTCACCCGCGAGGCGGCAGCGGTCACATCGGCTTCACGGATGCGCTTGGTGACCTCGACGTCGTCCAGAAAAACGCGGTTGCCCAGCGCCGCCGGCAGCAGCCGTATGCGCGTCCGTTCCGCCAGCCGGCCAAGTTCCTCCCGGTCGTCGAGGTCGCTGTCCGTCTGAATCGCCTTGAGCGCGAAGGCGCGATACATGGCGCCGCTCTCCAGGTTGAGTAATCCGAAGCGGGCGGCGACGCGTGCTGCTACCGTGCTCTTGCCCGCGCCGGCAGGGCCGTCGATAGCAACCACCAGCGGCGAGCTTTGATTCTCGGTCATACCCTTGGCTTTTTCCTGGCTGGCTTGCCGCCGCGGAAATTGGCCGGCGGTTTGCCCGGCTTTCCGCTCGGCTTTCCAAAAGGCCTGCCCGGCTTTGAGCCCGCACGCGGCTTCGATTTCGCGGGCCGGGAACCGGGAACAAAGGGTGGGCGCGCAGCCTTATCGTCCCGGCCCGGGTTCGGTTTGGCACCCGATTTTGCATAGCCTCCCGGGCGCGGCCGGCGATAGCCCGGCCCCCGGCCGGCACTGGCGCCAGGGTTGCTCCCGGGCCCTCCAGCTAAAGATCCTGCACCCCTTCCTCTATCCCTTCGGCTATCCGTGGCCGGACCAGACCTGGGAGCGGCAGGACCGCTGCGGCCGAGGCGAGAAGGACGGGCGCGAAAAGGAGCTCCGGGCTGACCCGCGGACCGGCCGCCGTCCGGAGGCCGCTTGGCTGCCCAGGGACGCTTGGCCCCCGGTGCGGGCGGAGATCCTGAAGGACGAGCGACAGGAGGACGACCGCCGGGACGACCACCTTGGAAACCCTTTGGAGCTATGCCCCCTACCGGACCCCCTCCCTGACCAAGCCGAGGACCGGGCCGAGGAGGACCTGGCTGGGGATTCTGCGCTGGGCGAAAAGGGGAACTACGCCGATCCCTGGCATGCGGAATCGGCGCGGGACTCGGCGCTGATCCTTGACCGGGTCGCGTCCAGGGCGCCGGCCGTTCACGTTTTTGGGCTCCGGACCACGCCCCGGGCCGTCTGTCTCGTCGCTCTTGACCACGCGTGTCTGGCCGCGTTCCCGGGCGCGGAGCTTCTGCCCTCGTGCGTGATTCCCTGGCTATCCTGTCACCCGCTGCCTTGGAGGAGAAGCTCCGCGCCGGCCGGAACCCGCCTTCCTTTCCAGGCGTGCGCCCACTCGTCGCGGGCGGCTTGACTCCAGGCCGCCACTGCGCCGCAGGCCGGCGCGAACCTTTCCACTCCGTTCTTCCCGGTGGCGGCGGAGCTGCCGGTCTGAACCCGGGGGCCGGCCGAACAGGACTCGGCGGACGAACCGGGCGTCCCGCAGGACGCAGTGGTCCCGCAGGCCGCTCCTGTCTGTGCTCCGGTATGGACCGTCGCGGAATTTCGACCTTCGCCACTGCCCCAGGAGCGGGCCGAAGGTCCGTTCTCTCCGCTGGTGAAGCCGTCGTCTCGGCGAACTCCGGCAAGCCATCTTCCAAAAAGTAGTAGGTCTGGGCGTCCATTGAAAGTGAATGGATCTGCCGCGTAGCCGACAAGCCGCGCACCGCTTCCCGCACCCGCGAACGCGAGGCTCCGGGGGAGAGAAAGATCTCGATCTCTTCGCTCGACGCAGCGTACACCGATTGCAGATAGATGGACACCAGCAGCGACAGGGCGGTTACCTGGGAGGTAGCGCCGGCGGTTGCGAGCGCATCACGATGCCGTACACGCAGCAATTCCCAACGCGCCGGCTGGCCCGGCTCCCCGAACACCGGGCTGATCCGCATTGCCTGCCAGAGCTCGCAAAGACCCCGTAAAACAGCAGCTTCCGTAAGCTCGCGCCCCAGCGTTTCTCTGGCCTCTGCGGCACTGAGCACACCATCTCTGTCCAGCGCCTTCCACAACTCAAGCACCAGCGGAGAGACTTTATGGCCGGAAGATTTCTGCGGAGCATGTTTCCAATCTGCATCGGCGCGCAAACAAAGGATGTAAGGCAGCGCCTGGCGGTGGACGAGAAAATCCGGCTGCTCGCCCACCGCGCCCAGCAAATTCAACGCCACCACGGTGCCGCTCGCCACCAGGCGTGTCAGCAGCACCTGCGCCTGCTCGATTGCCGCCGCACCGGGTAAGGCCTGCGCGCTTCCCATGCAGGCTTCCACAAAGGAGGGCGCGGGCGCCGGCAGTTGCGCATGCCGGGGCAGGTAAAGGCACAGGGGATGCTGTTCGAGCCAGCTCGCCGCGTCTTCAAGGGTAAGGATTGGGCTTTGATTCTGGCGCCAGTGCGCCGCCCGTGCTGCCTGGAGCTGCTCTGCTGTCAAGATGATTCCGCGCTTTCCACGCTGGGAAAAGTGTTGTTAGATCCGATGAAAGGCTCGCTGGATTTCTTTCCAAGCATACCGCAGGACGATCGGGCGGCCATGCGGGCAACTGGTCGGGTGCTCGGTTCTGGCCAGCTCCCCGAGCAGCCATTCCATGCGCGTCGCATCCAGCGGGGTGTTCACTTTAATGGCCGCGTGGCAGGCGATCGAAGCCGCGATCCGGCTGCGCGCGGCCTCCAGATTCTCTGCTTGCTCCGGGCTGCCCGCCTGTTCCAGCACCTCGACCAGCATCCTCTCGAGTGCCAGGCCCTCGAGACCGGCGGGTGCGGCCTTGATGGCGATCGTCCGCGGTCCAAAAAGCTCCACTTCAAAGCCATTGGCCTCCAGTTCCTGGGCAATGGCGGCGAACGTGACCATCTGCGCGGGAAGCAAGTCGAGCAGCATAGGCATGAGCAACCGCTGGCGCTCCACCTGCTTCGCCTGGCGTTGCTGCAGGACTCGCTCGAACAATACCCGCTCGTGGGCCACGTGCTGGTCGATGATCCACAGCCCCTCCTGGTTCACTGCCAGGATGAAGGATTCGCGCAGCTGGCCCAGTGGCCGAAGCGAAGCCAAGCCATGCAAGGATGGGCTGACGCCGGTTTCGCTCTCTTCCTCCTCCGCAGGCGCTTCGGCAGCCGAGGAACAACTCGAGGGACGCCCGTGGTCACCGTTCGCCGGCAAAGCTTCAGGCAGGTTCAACCCATTGGCTGCCGCGCCGAAGGGAAAAACCCCGGGAACAGAAATTACCGTTGGCGGGGTCAGGGTGAATCCATCGCTCGCCGGCTCATCCGAGACTGCGGGCCAGCTGGCGGAGAGCCAGCCATCGGAGGTCGGCGTTTGCCGCGGGTTCACCTCGGGCGTGGTCTTCGTCACCAGCGCCGGGGTCGCGCTGGGGTGGGCCGTGAGCGCGTGCAGGAACCCGGCTGCCGGCCGCCCCACCGTCAGCTTGTTCCGGATGGTGTCGCGCACAAAATCATGCAGCCAACTGGCCTGGCGGAAACGGACCTCCGTTTTCGCCGGGTGAACGTTGACATCGACCTCTTCCGGCGGCATCTCCAGGAACAGCAGCACTACGGGAAAAGATGTCGGCGCGAGAATATTGCGATAGGCTTCGCTCACCGCGTGCATCAGCAAGCGGTCCCGCACCAGGCGGCGATTGACGAAGCAGTAGATCGAGTTGCGGTTCAGTTTCTCGAGCTCCGGCTTGGAGGTGAATCCGGTGATGCGCAACTGTCCCGGTGGCGGAGCCTGGTAGTCCGCGCTCCGCTTCCAGGGCGGGGGTTCTGGCAGACCGGCGCGCGCCAGCTCGGTTTCCGCCGCCAACGGCAGCAGTTGATCCAGGGTATCCTGGCCGAAGATCTGATAGATGCGCTCCGCCGCCCGGAGTACCGGGGGCGCAATCAGCAAGGCATGCGTGGCCGAGTGCAGTTCGAAGTGCTTGTCCGGGTGGGCCAACGCGTAATGGGTAACCAGCGCGGTTACATGGGCCAGCTCCGTGTTCTCCGCCTTGAGGAATTTCCTCCGCGCCGGAGTATTAAAGAACAGGTCGCGCACCGTGAGCGTCGTGCCTGCAGGCGCGCCCGAGTCCTCGCAAAGCAGCAGCTTGCCCCCGGCGATTTCCATCCGCGTGCCGGAGCTTTCCTCGGCCGCACGGGTAACCAGCTCCACCCTGGCGATCGAGGCGATCGAGGGCAGCGCTTCTCCCCGAAAGCCCAGGGTCGCGATCGAGAGCAGATCGTCGCTCGAGCGCAGCTTCGACGTGGCGTGCCGTTCAAACGCCAGCAGCGCGTCGTCGCGCACCATGCCGCAGCCATCATCGGCGATGCGTATGAGCTTGCGTCCGCCGCCCTCGACCGCAATCACGATCCGGGTGGCGCCCGCGTCCAGCGAATTCTCCAGCAGCTCCTTGACCACCGACGCCGGCCGGTCCACGACCTCGCCGGCCGCGATCTGGTTGGCCACCTGGTCGGCCAGTATGCGAATACGGCCCATTCTCTTTACCTTTCTTTAAACCTAGCAGCCAACACCGGCCTTCTTCCCACCCGCAACGCTCTTCCTTCGACACTTTCCCGGATCGGACCCTGCGCTTCCACTTCCTCCCTCTCACTGCCCAGGATTGCCCACCCTAACGATTTCTGGTGGACTTCCGCCGGCGCCGCGACTGCACCCGCCCTTCCGTTAGGAGTCGCCTGTAGTTTCTTCATTTCAGAGAGGGCGGGTAGATCCAAATCTACGGAATGCCCGAGTTTTATGGAGTTACCGCTCTGATGCTTTGTATCAGGGCACGACTTTACAGGCTGCGGAAAAACTCGGTTTCACCAACGCTGTCTGTGCAGGAAATCCGGTGGACCTCGCCAGAGGCGGTTATCCCAAATCGCCAGAAGAAATAAAAGGACCCGAATTTCGCGGCAGGGGAGAGTTCTCCCCTTAGCGTCCGCTGCGTACTCTCCGGGGCAGTGCCTGGGCCGGCCGTTTGCTCTTGGCCAGCCGCTTGCCGCGAGGGCGCGCCAGCACCTCTTCGCGCACCGAAGCTGGTTCGGAAAGGGTATCGCCCAGCACGTGCAGGCGGAGAAAGTTGGTGGAGCCCGACTTGGTGCGCGTGCCGGCGACAATGCCCAGAATCTGCCGTGGCTGGACGTACCCTCCCTCTTCCAGCAGGCGTTCCGCGGTTTCGACCATTTGTTCCGCGGTGGCCAGCTTGTTGCAAAGGAGAGGGTGCACTCCCCACAGAAGCGTCATGCGGTGGATCACCCTCTCGACACTGCTCAGTCCAAAAATCGGCGATTTGGGCCGGTATTTGGAAAGCTGGCGGGCGGTGGTCCCGGTCTCCGTAAAGACGGCGATGGCGCTGATGTCCAGATCCTCGGCAGCGTGGGCCATCGATTCGCAAATGGTCTCGGCCACCGATAGCCGCACATGCCCCGACTGGCCGCGATCGGTGGCCCGCAGCAGCGGCTCCTGGCTTTCTGTCTCGAGCACGATCTTGGCCATCATCTTGACCGCTTCCACGGGATACTTGCCCGCAGCGGTCTCGGCCGACAACATCACCGCGTCGGTGCCGTCGTAAATGGCGTTGGCCACATCCGAGGCCTCGGCTCGTGTGGGCCGGGGATTTTCAATCATGGACTCCAGCATCTGGGTGGCGGTGATCACCGGCTTGCGATAGTCGCCTGCCCGCCGGATCACATGCTTCTGGATCGCCGGCACCTTCTCCGGAGGCATCTCGACCCCCAGGTCTCCGCGCGCGACCATGACTCCGTCCGCAGCTTCCAGAATGCTTTCCAGATGTTGAATGGCTTGCGGCTTCTCGAGCTTGGCAATAATCCAGGTCTCGGCGCCCATGGCCGCCACACGATGCCGCACCAGGCGAATATCTTCCGCGGTGCGCACGAAGGATACGGCGATCGCATCCACCCCGCTGCGGATGGCAAACTCCAGATCCTCTTCGTCCTTGGCCGTAAGCGACGGTACCCGCACCGGGATGCCGGGCAGATTGATGCCCTTGTGCTCGCCCAGCAGGCCGCCGTTGACCACTTCGCACTCCGTATCCAGTCCGTTCACGGCCACTACGTACAACTCAATCAAGCCATCCGAAAGCAGTATGCGTGCCCCGGGCTCCAGGTTTTCCGCCAGCGTCGGAAAGGTCGTCGCGATCAGCGTGGCAGTGCCCGCTATGTCGCGGGGAGTGATGGTTAACCGTTGCCCCGTTTTCAGCTGTACCGGGATACGGTTCTTCAGCCGTCCGGTGCGAATCTTCGGTCCTTGTAAATCCCCCAGTATGCAAATCGGCTTGCCTTCTTCACTCGAGACCTTGCGCACCATTTCGATCAGCTTGAGCTTTTCCGGATGGGTACCGTGGGAGAAGTTGAGCCGGGCAACATCGAGGCCGGCGCGGAGCAGCTCGCGGAAAACCGCTTCGGTACTACAGGAAGGGCCCAGGGTGGCCACAATCTTGGCCCGGCGGCTTTGCTCGGCCGGAAGGCTGCTCGATTCCATCAGGGTAAAACTCATTGGTCCCCCATACTGCTTAACCCGGAGACGGTGGTTGGCCTCCGGCAGGTTCAATTCTACGCGTACTCTCCCGGCCAGGTACTCAGGCTGGTTAACCCCCGGCCGTCTGGAAACCACGTGGGCAATGGGAAACCCGTAATTTGAATGTTCTAGCTTGGGCCGCTCTTCCCGGCCGTGACCATCTTTTCCTCCTCCACCGGCTCCGCTTGCGGCTCCGATCGCTGCGGTTTGGGAAAGATATGCGCGTTGAACTCGGCCCCGATGAGCACACTCACGGTGGCGATGTAAAGCCAGACCAGCGTCGCCACCACCGCTCCCAGTGGACCGTACACCACTGAGTAGTCGGCGAAGCGGGTGAGATAGAAACCGAAGCCCAGGGTGGTCAGGAACCAGATCAGTGCGGCGCCCGAAGCCCCGGGCAGCACGTACTTCCACGCCCGCCGCCGCGGGGTACCGAACTGGTAGATGACCGCCAACATAACGATGGTGGTGAACAGGCCGATTGTCCAGCGCACCATGCGCCAGATGAACAACACCAGGGGACCGAGCGCGTGATAGCTGTTGCTCACTACCCACTGCTCGATCTGGTGCCCAAACGCAACCATGATAGTAGCCAGTCCCATGGGCACCAGGCACAAGGGAACCAGCGCCAGCGCCACCCCACGTTCAACCCAGAAGTTCCACTCATGACGGGGCAAGTCATACGCGCGGCGAAAGCCCCCCATGAGCGAGAGCATCATGCCCATCGCCGCCACCAGGCTGACCAGGATGGCGGAGGAAACCACTTGTTCCCCCCGCACCTTCTGGTTGTTGAAGTAGTCGTGCAGCAGGGTCATGGTATCGGTGGGCAGCACCTCGGCGAAGGCAGCCCGCATCTCCCCCCGCACCGTATCCGACTCCGGGGTCAGGGCAAGCAAGGTAGTCAGGACCAGGATGGCGGGAAAGAGGCACAGAATGGCGGAGTAAGCAGCGGCCTTCGCGGTGCCGAATACGTCGTGCGAAAACGAGGTCAGTAAGGCCAGGCGGAATTTGTACAGCGCCCGGGCCATGCCTAGCCCTTCCACTGCAGAAGGAAGGCAGTCACCGAAGCCGAATCCAATTTGCGCATGGCCTCAAACTCGGCATTGCGTTGGCTGTAGACCAGCTGCCCGTTGGGCTCCAGTACGGCCAGCGCGGGCACCCCCTTGGACACCGGAACGCCATACCGCGCCGCGATGTCCATATTCTCATCGTAGCGGCCGATATTGACCGGGACCAGCACGTAGTTTTGTTCGAGCAGGCTGCGATTCGCAGGATCGTGAAAGTAGATTTCCAGCACCTGGCAGTCGCCGCACCAGTTCCCGCCGAAGTCGAGCAGTACGCGTTTCTTTTCCTTGCTCGCCCGGGCCAGAGCCGCTGCAATATCCTGCTCGGCCCGGGCGCCATCGGGATAAATAACGGCTTGGCCCGGCTCCTCGGCGACCGGAGTTTCGTCCGGAGTCCGGCGGCAGCCCAACCAGCTTGCACTCAGCAGCAGGGCGCAAGCGACTACGGTAATTGCGATCGATTTCGGACGCGCGGGCATAGAACTCGATAATAAGGGTAGCGCAAAACCGGTGCTCCCGGCCGAATCGCTACAGGTTCAATTCTGAGCCAGGGTATAGCTGAAGGTGAAGCGGCCCAACTGGATCAGCGGTTTGTCTGCCGGCGGCCAGATGCGAAAAGATTCCACCCGGGTGATGGAGAGATTGCGTGTGGCCTCCACTTGCCCCACCGCCTTGCCGCTCTGCGCCAGATAGAACGTCACCTTGAGTGAGTCCTGTCCCCGTACCCACCCGAGGAGATACTGTCCCGGCGGGAGCAGGAAGTCGCCCACTTTGAGCGGAACCTGGGAGACGAAATAATGGGAGTACTTCCCGTCCGCGGAGTAGCCGGCAGTGATGAGTACGACCCCGGCGACGCCGTGGCCTTTGCCGTCGCTAATCCCCGAGGCGGTGCGGAACTCGGTCTCAATGCGTTCGCTGATCACCGGCGCGCGCGCCGGAATCAGCGAACGCAACTCCTCTTCGCTGGCGCTGTGCCAGGCCCCGGATTTCTTGTCCATCTTTGCGAAATCGGCGAACAGCATCCGGTCCAGGCTGGCCGCGACCGCGCTCCGGGGTGGTGCCGGGTACAAAAAGTCCGGACTCGCCGCTGGCGCCGTCCGGGCAAATAAAGCGAGCAGCAGCCACACCATGGGGAACCACCTGGAGCTAATCAAGGTGCACGATCCCCCTCTGCAGCGCGGTGGTCGCGGCCTGGGTGCGATCCGTGACCCCCAACTTGCTCAGCAGGCTATTGATGTGAGTTTTCACCGTGGCCTCGGAAATATACAACGCGGCGGCAATCTCTTTGTTGCTGTTCCCGCCCACGATCAATTGCAGCACCTCGGTTTCGCGCGCGGTCAACGAGGGCGCGCTCATGCGCTCCGCCAGGCGCTCGGCCACCGGCGCCGGGATACGGGACTTCCCGGCATACACCGAGCGAATCGCATCCATCAATTCCTCCCCCGACATGCCTTTCAGCAGATAGCCCCGCGCCCCCGCCTGCAGGGCGCGGTAGATGTCCTCGTCGCCATCGAAGGTGGTGAGCACAATAATCCGCGCCTGGGGAAAATCCGTCCGAATGCCGGTGATCGCCTCTACTCCATTCATCCGCGGCAGGCGCAGGTCCATCAACGTGACGTCGGGTTGGTGGAGGCGGAACAGTTCGATCGACTCCTGCCCATCGGCAGCTTGGGCGACGATGGAGAAATCGGGCTCCGTACGCAGCAGCGCCACCAATCCCTGGCGCACTACCGCGTGGTCCTCGACAATCATGATCCGGATAGGATCGCTCATACTTCCCGCTTTCTCCTTTTCACCCCAGTGGCGCCTCGACCGAGACCCGCGTGCCCTCGCCGGGCGTGCTGTCGAGCGAGAGAGCCGCGTCAATCTCTTCCGCCCGCTCCTGCATACCCCGGATACCGAAATGACCTTCCGGTCCGCGGGCGCCGGGCACGGATGCAAATCCCCGGCCGTCGTCTTGTACCCGCAGCGACACCCGTGCCGCCTCGTAGATCAATTGCACGTCGATCCGGTTGGCGGCCGCGTGCCGTACTGCGTTCGCCACCGCCTCCTGGCCAATGCGCAGCAGTTCCTCTTCTATCCTCGGTGAAACCGGCCGATAGGTTCCTTTCACCTGAAGGTACACCTTGGCGGAGGAGCCACCGGCAATCCGGGTGCAACTCCGGCTCAGACGTGAGGGCAGGTCGTCGGGCTGATCTGGGCTGCCTGCTGTCTCCGAACGCAGGTCCCAGATCGACGTGCGCGCGTCGGCCAGGCTGGCGCGCACCAACGCCCGCGCCTGGTCGAGTTGTTCGAATACTGGCTCGAGCCCCGGCTTCGGCGCTGCCTCGCGCGAGCCGGCAAGCAGGCGAGCCACCAGTTCCAATTGCACCGAGATACCGACAAACCCCTGCGCCAGGGTGTCATGAATTTCCCTCGCGATGCGCCCCCGCTCCCGCAGTACCGCTCCCCACTGTGCCTCCACCGCCAATACCCGCCAGCGATAGATCAGGTAGGCCATCAACAGCAAGGCCAGCGCCAGCGCCGAATAAAACCACCAGGTCTGGTAATAGTGGGGCATCAGGCGCAAGCCCAATGAGGCGCCTGCCGTATTCCAGACTCCGTCATTGTTGGCCGCCAGCACCCGGAAGCGGTAGTGGCCCGGGGGCAGATTGGTGTAGAACGCCGCCCGCCGGCCGCCAGCCTCAATCCATCCCCGGTCGAAGCCTTCCAGCCGGTAACGGTATTCAACCTTCTGCGGGGCCACAAAGCTCAGGCCCGCGTACTGAAATTCAAGCCGGTTGGCCCCCGGCTGGATCACCAGGTCTCCGTCGAGGCTACGCTCCTGGTCATCGACCAATACCTTTTCAATCTCCACCGGAGGAGGCACGCGGTTTTCCGGCGCATGTGCGGGATCGATGAAACTGACTCCGTCCAGGGTGGCGAACCACAGGCTTCCATCGGCCAGCTTCCATGCTGCCGGGTGTCCACCGCCGCTGCATTCACGAATGTTCATGCCGTCCGCCGTCCCATAGGCCTCGACAGAAATCGTGTGGGCTGCTCCGGAGGCGTAAGCGTTCAGCTGGGCAATCGAGACCCGGAAAATGCCGGTTTTGGAACTGAGCCAGAGCTGCCCCGCGGCGTCTTCGAGCATGCCGTAAATGGTGCCCGGCAGTCCTTGGGAACTCCACGGAAACGCTCGTATCGCTCCATCTTTGCTCAGGCGGTTGAGGCCGCCGCCGTTGGTGCCCAGCCAGAGCGTCCCTTCGCTGTCCTGGGCGATGGAGGTGACGGTATTGTTGGAGAGTCCTTGCTGCACGGTGTAGTTGGTAAAGGCATTGTCATGCAACCGGCTCAGGCCGGCCGAAGTGCCCACCCAGAGCGGGCCGCTTCTGAGGATGGCGCCGATGAAGTCGCTGCCCAAACCGTCCATGCTGGAAAAGCTGGTGAACTTGCCTCCCGCCAGATGCGCCAGGCCGTGCCGGGTGCCGATCCACAAACTGCCATCGCGTTCGCTGTACAACGAGCGGATGAAATCGTCTGGCAGCCCCTCAGCCGAAGTAAATTTCTGTACCCGGCCCTGGTGCAGCAGATTCAAGCCGTTGGGCGTACCGATCCAAAGGTCGTCGCCAGATCCACCGGCCAGCGAAAGGATGACGTTGCTGGACAGGCCCTCGGCGGTCGACAGGTGCGTGAACCCGGTGCTGGTGCGGCGATTCAACCCCGCCCCGTCGGTGCCGATCCACAATTCGCCGTTGGCGCTCTGAAACACACAGCGCACAAAATTCCCCGAAAGCCCATCGCCAGTGGAATAGGTGGTGAACTTCTGGTCGCGCAACACGTGCAGGCCGCCGGAATCGGTGCCCAGCCACAGGTCGCCCTCGCGGTCCTCATACATCGACAAGACACGGTTGACGGCCAAAGAGGAGCCCGAAGAGAAGGCTTGAAGCTGATCGCCTTCGAGCCGCAAAACCCCTCGTTCCGTGGCCACCCAAAGCACGCGCTCGCGGTCCTGGTAAAGGCCATCCACCCGGTCTGTCCCGTCCTCCTTGCCGGCAGCGTTCACGCGCAGCGTAAGCGGCGCGCCGTCTCGGGCAACATGGACCATGCCGGTAGCAGTGCCCACCCACATGCCCCCCTCCGCGTCGGGGTAAAGAGCGGTCACCTCGGTTTTGCCCGGAAAATGCAAGACCGGAGAGAGCGTGCCGCCGGCATAGCGCTCCAATCCCTGGTCGGTTCCGATCCACACGTTTCCCTGGTGATCGAGCTCAACCGTTTCTACCGGGACGCCGCCGAGCAGGTGCAACGCCAGGCGCGGGGTGGCGGCCGTGAGATCGAGCGCCAGGACGCCGCTGCTGCCGCCCAGCCAGAGCTTTCCGTTGGTATCCTCCGCCAGGCCCTGGCGACGGAGCGGGCCTGCCGGCTGGGCCCCCGCGACCGGGACAAAGCTTTTTCCGTCAAACCAGGCAGGCCCGGCTGAGGTGATGGCCCACAGGCGCTTGCGCCTGTCCTCGTGGCTGAACCACACCGTATCGGCGGGCAAGCCCTGGGCCGTGGTGTAGGCGGAAAAGACGCCCCCGCGGTAGCTCAACAGCCCGGCAGCGGTCGAGATCCACAGCGTACCGGATCCGTCCTGCAACAGGTCGTAGACGGTGTCGCTCTTGAATTGCGGCGTATTCTCAGCGTCGAAGGTGACAAAGTCGATCCCATCGAAGCGGACCAGACCTCCATCTGTGCCCAACCATAGATAACCGTCCCGCGTTTGCAGGATGGAGTGCACGGTGTTCTGCGGCAGACCGGAATCGGTGCGCCACGCCTGGTGCCCAAAGTGTGCCAGCGATCGTTGCGGATCGAGCCCGAGGGCGGCATGCGTGAACACCAGCAGCAACACCCATACGCCGCCACTCCATCGCCAGGATGCGCCGATCATGATGGCTCCAGTATGAACCTTAGGAAATTCCATGGCGGCGGCAAAAAAATGCGCCCTGAGTCAGGGCGCGTGGAGAATTGGTATGTGATTGCGATTCCCAAGATAGGTTTTGAGGCCTGCTGGCGTCTTGGACCCAGGGTACGGATTTGCACTCTACCTTTTGGTGGATACGGCTTCGCGCGTTCCCTGAAGGGGACGGCCTTCAGGCCGTCCATAACTGCTTTGTAGTGAAGGCGGCTTTAGATGGGCGGAGCGGCTTTCGCTCCCTATTCGGACTTTTCCGCAGCCTGTGAAGCCACTGGGGGAATCGGTTTTTCCTCGCCCGAGGCTCTCCCACAGCCTCTTTGAGCTGCCAGGGGCAAGAATTTCAAACAGGGTGAAACGTACGGGGAGGGTTGTGCGGCTAGCCGGCTGGCGCGGTAGGGCTTACGTTGTGGGCAGTTCAACTGGAGCTAGGGTAGGCGCCACCGACTCCTTGGCAGGTACGATTGGCTGCTTGGGCTGGCCGCCGGACAGACGCGCAGCAATCCGCCGCGACCGTAACCTGTCGGCCATATGCTTGGGTACATCGACTGCCTTGATCAAACTCATGTTGGCTCCATGGGTGCCGTTACTTGCTAAACGTGGCTCGTCTGGAGCGGAAACGCAGGCTAAAGGCGAGGAAAACAAAGTGCACTAGGTACAGTGTACTCCGTTACTGCCTTTCCCAGACCATCGTCGCCGGCGGATCACCGGGGGCCCCGCCCACCTCCGTCATGGTCGCCCGATCCTCGGACACCGTGTATACCGAGGAAGAGATCACGCTGCCGTTCAGTTTCTGTACCAGGCGGAAGGTGTAAGGTCCGGTTCTGGTCAGGGACAAGCGAAGCCCGGTGGGAACGTCGGGTCCCTCGACCGCCACTTCCTGGCCGTCGGTCGTCACCTCGCAGCTAGCCTTCATCGCCGGAACCTTCAGAATCAACTTGTCCAGGCCAGATTCCTGGATGCTGAATTCGTCGGGCGAGCTAAGCTTGACCTCGGTACTTTTCCAGGCGCCGATCAGCCCGCTCGTTCCCGCAGTGCGCGCATACTCTGCGGTGTCGGTATACAGATCTCCGTTTGCTTTGACTCCGCTGGTGGTCACGGAGAGCTTCTGGCCATCCGCCGAGAGCTTCCAGGTATCGCTGCTGAACAACTTGCCGTCGGGCTTTCGATATTCTGTGGTCCAGCTCTCGGGGCTGGTCTGTCTCCAGATGGCCATGTTGCCCGAGGGCATGGCATAGTTTTTGCCATCCACCCGGAAAGAGTAAGTCACCCCCCCAGCCTTCAGCTCGATCGACTGGTCTGCTGCCGGGCCGAACTTCATGGTGTCGCCGGCCAACTGGCTCTTCTCCTGATTCAGCTTCCAGTTACCCACGAACGGATTTTGCGCCAGCCCCGTGCCGGCGGCAGCCATGCTGACGAGAAGCCAGATTGTGGCGGATAAGAATCGTCCTGGTCGCATAGGACCCCCTCTGCTCCGGTTGCGGGCCCAGTGCAAAAACGATAGGCATTTCACTGCTGGTCTACGCAAAGTCACCAATCCCGTTCAGACCTTTCCTCAAGAAAAGCCAATAACTACACCCGTGCAACGAAGATATGAGCATGCTTGAGCGCAACGGCTGTGATGCCATTAGAGCACTTCTGCTGCTTGCGTGTGAAAGCAGGAACAGGGAGGAACAGGTCTGGTTAATCGAGTCGATAAGGGAGCTCACCGCTTTTTCAAACCGCAGCGCACATGCTTTGTATCAGGGCACGACTAAAGAGGCTGCGGAAAAACTCGGTTTTAGGGTAGGCCAGGGATTTATCCCCGGCGCAAACGCAATGAAATCATCTTAGGCTTTTAGTCAGGCATTAAGGGGAAGGGCGTTGCAGGAGATCTGCGGAAAGGAAAACTAGTCGTCGTCCGAGGGGCGGGAGATTCTGCGGGCAGCCAGCGCATGCAGGTGCAGGCTGCGTTTGATGTCCGGACCGAATTCCTGAACCAGGTTACCGATCAAAACTTCGCCCATCTGCTCATGGCCAAATTGAACTCCCTGCACCAGCGGAGTGTACTGACGGTGCGGATACCAGTAGGTCGAGATCATGCCCGAGCCGTAAGCCCCGGCGATCTGCGGCATATCCAGGATGAGCCGTCCATCCGGACGATACGTGGTGAAGGTCATCTTGAGCGCATGGGCACTGCGATGCAGCGTGCCATCGCACTTGCAGACTGGGTAGCGTGGATCGAGGCCAGCGACGCCGGCTAAGCCTTCGTGAATGACGTTGCGAGCGGCAAGCTGTCCGTATTCGCTGGCGAAACGCCGGGTGTAGCTGCTGCCGTCTCCATCCCATTTTGCCGGTGTATGACGGACCTGATCGATGAAGGCGCCAACGGAAAGCCCGGCAAAGGCTCCGGGGGAAGCGTAGGTATCGTTCCAGAACAGCGTCAGCCGGTCCTGCCGGGTTAGTTTGGGAGCAGGTTCCGGGGCCGCCGGAGGCTTCACCGTGGCCTGGCTGATTTCCGGGGTCAGGGCCATGCCCTGCAACAGGGCATCGTGGCCGGAACCTGCCAGCAGGTCGGGGAGAAACAGCCCACCCTCCGGGAGGGCTTCGCTGGCAACCAGGACCGTGTCTGTGGGCAGCGTCTGCGCCCTCATCACCATGTCCCCGGTCATGCCCAGCGTCATCAGGAGAACGACCTGGCAGAATTTCATAACCCCCCCGTCGGGCCAAAGAAAACTGTTACTTCGGCTGCCGGAGCCCCTTTAACCAAGCGGGCTTCTGTGAGCAGCAAGCAAAGCATCGCAGCGGGCCACGCTCGCTGGCAAGCAAACAACGAGCCTCCACCCTTACGAAAGCGGCTGAGTTGGGCAATCGGGGTATCTCGCGCTAACACGTTCTGGGCATTGGACAAGTTAGGACGGGACCAGCTCAAAGCGATCCACGTCTACCAGGCCCAGGTCGGTGATCTTCAGGTGAGGAATCACCGGCAGGGGAAGAAACGCCAGTTGCAGAAATGGCTCCGGAAGCCGGCAGCCCATGGCCTCGACCGCAGCCCGCAGGGTGTAGAGTTTCCTGGCCACGGTCTCAAAGGGATCCAGACTCATGAGGCCGGCAAACGGCAACGCCAACTCGGCAAGAACCCGCCCCGACTGGACCGCGACGAATCCTCCCCCCAGAGCAAGAAGGCGATTGACCGCCACTGCCATATCTTCGTCGTTACTGCCCACCACGCAAAGGTTATGACTATCGTGTCCGACCGAGGAGGCCAGCGCGCCCTCACGAAAGCCAAAGCCCTTGACGAACCCGCGGCCAATATTGCCATTGCGCCCGTGGCGCTCCAGCACGCAGATTTTCAATAAATCGTGTTCCGGATCGGCATGCCGCCGGCCCTCGCGAAACGGCAGATTCGCCTCTAACCGCTGGGTCAGGATCTTTCCCGGGATGATGCCGATAACCGGCGTCGCCGGGCCTGTGGCCGCCACGCGAAAAACCTCCGCTGTGACCGGAGGGAGGTACATGGTGTTTCCACCGGGAGGCTGGGGCAGGGTTCGCCCCGCGAACGTGTCTGCCGTCACCGGCCGGCCGCGGCGGAATACAGTGTGCACGGCGCAGCTCTCTAAATCGTCCAGCAACAGAAAGTCCGCCAGGTAACCGGGCGCGATCAACCCCCGGTCGGTAAGCCCAAAGCCCCTGGCTGCCGACCAGCTGGCGGTGCGATAGACCGCGGCCACCGGCGCCCCCAGGGAAATCGCCCGGCGCACCAGGAAGTCCAGATGGCCTTCTTCGTAGATGTCCAGCGGATTGCGGTCGTCGGTACAGAAGCCGAGAAAAGGCGAAGCAAATTCGTTGATCAAGGGAAACAAGTTCGCCAGGTCCTTCGAGACTGACCCTTCGCGAATCAGTACCTGCATACCCTTAGCCAGCTTTTCCCGCCCCTCGGCCAGGTTTGTGGTCTCGTGACAGTTACGAATACCACAGGACAAATACGCGTTCAGTCCGCGGCCGGAGACGAGCGGGGCATGGCCGTCGATATGCCCGCCGTGGAAGGCCGCCAGCTTCTCCATACACTCCGGATCCTTGTTCAGGACTCCAGGCACGTTCATGAACTCGGCCAGGCCTATGACCTTGGGATGGTGGCGATGGGGTACCAGGTCAGCGGCGGTGAGCCGCGCGCCTGAGGTTTCCAGGTTCGTTGCCGGCACGCAGGAAGAAAGCTGCACCCGCAGATCGAGCGCGGTGTTCTCCGCGGAATCGAGAAAATACTTGAGCCCCTCCAGGCCGAGAACATTCGCGATCTCATGCGGATCGCAGATGGCGGTGGTGACGCCGTGCGGCAGTACGCAGCGGTCGAACTCTCCTGGAGTCACCAGCGTGCTTTCGCAATGCACGTGGCTGTCGATAAAACCGGGAACCGCGAACCGGCCCTGGGCATCTACCTCTTCCACCCCACGGTAGCTGTCGAGGGTACCCACGATGGTGGCGCCGCATACCGCGATGTCTCCCGATTGCAGCTCGCCGGTCACCAGGTTCAGGACCCGGGTATTGCGGACGACCAGGTCGGCGGGCAACCGGCCCAGGGCTTGATCGATCTGTCGTTCCAGCAAATCTCGTGTCGCATCTCTCATAAATGAGCCCGATTTAGTTTCCGTATTATAGGTTGAGCTCTCCCGGGCCAGTGGTTGACGGAGAATGCGGTCATGCTGCACTCATTGACGGCCCGCAAGGAATGGAAGTTCTTCGCCGTCCTGCCGAAAGCGGCCCCGTTTCTGGCCGTGGCCTGGTGGACTGTGCTATTGCTGCGCGGCGCCCTGCCGGCAGCATTTGCCATCGCCATGGGCGTGCTCGTCGGCGCCGTCCAGCGCGGCCAATCCCTCCTCGGACCGCTCGCCTTTGCCGGCGCGATCTTCGTCCTGATTCAGGTGCTCAGCCCCATTCACCAGGCGCTCAGCGCCAACCTCGGTGACCGCACCGCGGCCTGGCTCTACGACCGCCTGACCGAGGCTTGTGTGCGCCCGCCGGGCATCGGGCACCTGGAGGACCCGACGCTCACGGCGGACCTCACCGTCGCCCGTGATTTTGACCTTGGCATGACTGGGCCGCCGCTTTCCATTTCCATGGACTTCATTGCCGGAGGTCTGGTCGAGATGATTGGCGGTATCGCCTCCGCGCTTGTCCTCCTGCGCTATGCGTGGTGGGCGCCCCTGCTCCTGGCCGGAGCCTGGGGGGCCACCCATTGGCTGCTGCGCGAGAGCGGCGTGTGGCGCGACCGCAACAACCCCGAAGTGCGCGCCGCGCAGCGGGATGCCGACTACGCCTACCGGCTGGCGGTCGACCCTCCGGCAAGCAAAGAGGTGCGCCTGTTCGGTCTCGCCCCCTGGACCATTGATCGTTTTGTCGCCCGGCGCACCCGGCTGCACCAACTGCAATACGCGGCCACTCGCCTGCGCGAGCGCCCGGTCATTTGGAGCCTGCTCCTGGTGACTTCCGCCAACGTGATTGTCTTCTGGCTTTTGGCCAGCAACGTGGCCCATGGCCTAATCTCGCTCGGGGAAGCCGTGGTCTATGTGCAAACCGCGATTGGGGTATCGATGATCGCCTTTGGCGGCTTCAGTTGGGCACTCGACGGATCCTCCGCTCCGGTGGCCGCGGTGTTGCGCCTGGAACCGGCCATGCGTCCCGCCGGTGCCTTGGCCTCCGGCGATCGCCGGGCGGATGCGCTGCCGGCAAAAGAAATTCGGCTCCACGACGTCAGCTTTGCTTACCCGGCCACCAACGGCGCGGGCGCCCCGCCCGTGCTCGAGCACTTCGATCTCACCATCCCCGCCGGAACCTCCCTGGCCATCGTTGGCCAGAACGGCGCGGGCAAAACCACCATTGCCAAGTTACTGTGCCGGTTGTACGATCCGCAGTCCGGCGCCATCACCATTGATGGCGCCGACCTGCGGGAGTTCGATCTCGCCTCCTGGCGCTCGCGGGTCACCGCCGTGTTCCAGGACTTCTTTCGCCTGGAACTGCCACTGCGCGAAAACGTGGCTCCAGCCGGGGCGCCAGAGGATGTGGTGCGCGCCGCGCTCGAATCGGCGGGCGCCGCGAACCTGGCTTCGCTCGATACCATACTGGCCCGCGGATACACCGGCGGTACCGATCTGTCCGGTGGACAATGGCAGCGCGTTGCCCTGGCCCGGGCGTTGGCTGCGGTCTCGCTCGGCGCGCGCATCGTGTTGCTCGACGAGCCTACGGCACAGCTCGACGTGCGCGGCGAAGCCGAGATCTTCGATCGCCTGCTGGCCGCGACCAGGCATTGCACCACGATTCTGATTTCTCATCGTTTCTCCACCGTCCGCCATGCCGACCGTATCTGCGTGGTGGAACATGGCCGGGTGATCGAGCTGGGCACTCACGATGAGTTGATGGCCCTGGGTGGCCGCTACCGCACCATGTTCGATCTGCAGGCGCAGCGCTTCCATCCCGAACAGGAGGGCGTGACCCCCGGAGGCTTTCTTTATGATGCCCTCACCTAAACCGGATCCCGGGCTGGAGCCTTTGCCGCCGGCGCTCAAGTCGATGTGGCGGCTGTGCAAGCTGGGGTATCGTCATGAGCCCCGCCTGATGCTGGTGTCGTTTGCCCTGTCGCAATTGGCGGCGCTGCCCGATGCTCTGCTCGCATTGTGGTTGTGGCTGCTGGGCATTGGCGTACTCCAACACCGCACCGTGTGGATCGAGATCGCGGCTGTCGGCCTCGGCGTGTCCACGGCTGCAACCTGGTTTCTGCGCACCATCAGCACTCGGGTGCAGCGCCGCTTCCGCGACAAAGTGACCATCGCGCTCGAGTCTCATGTAGCCCGGCTGCAGGCCACGGTCGAGACGGTCGCTCACCACGAGCGTCCCGAGTATCTCGATCGCCTGTCCATGCTGCGCAACCAGGTGTTCGTGCTCGACCACATGTATATGTCGCTGTTTTCCACCCTGGGGTGGATCCTGCGCCTGGGCGTGACCATGGCGCTGCTGGCGTCGATTCACCCTGCGCTTCTTTTGTTGACCGTGTTTGCCATCCCCACCGTGCTGACCTCGGGCTGGCGGCCGGCAGTGGAGCGAGCGGCCCAGGAGCGGGGAGCCCAAAGCAATCGCCTGGCGCGCCACCTGTTTACCATTGCCACCACCGCAGCGCCCGGCAAAGAGGTGCGGGTCACCGGCATTGGTGAGCGCCTGGTCAACGACCGCCGGGCGGCATGGGATCAATGGTATGGGCCAGTGGCCGCGGCACGCTGGGGTTCGGCCTGGTGGCTGGCGGCAGGCTGGGCTATCTTCGGCCTGGCCTACGTGGGCGCGGTGGTTTTCGTTTCCTCCTATCTCCGCGCGCCAGCCAGCTCAGTGCTGCTGGTGCTGGCTGCGGGAGCGCGTCTCTCCGGATATATTGGCGCCACCGTCGGCGAGATCGGGTTCTTGCGCGGATTCTGGATGGACGGTTCGCGGCGTCTGGCGTGGCTCGAAGACTATGCCGCTTCGGTTGCGGCTATGGGCGATCTGCCCGTGCCCCCGGTCCTGCAACAAGGAGTTCGCTTCGAGCATGTTTCCTTCGCCTATCCCGGGACTTCTCGCGTGGTGCTGGAGGATGTGTCGCTGATGTTGCCGGCAGGCGCGGTCGTAGCAGTTGTGGGAGAGAATGGAGCCGGCAAGACGACACTGGTCAAGCTGCTGGCCAAAATGTATGAGCCGTCGTCGGGCACCATCCTGGTCGATGAAACGCCGTTGGCGCGTTTGCCGGCCGTGGAGTGGCGGGAGCGCCTGGCCGGTGCGTTCCAGGATTTCTTTCGCTTCGAATTCCGCGCCGGGCATACCGTCGGATTGGGCGACGTCCCGCGCATCGACGATGAGCCCGCTCTCGCATCCGCCGTGGAGCGCGCCGGCGCCGCCGACGTGATGTCCCGTCTGGGGTCCGGATGGAATACGCAGCTCGGTCCAACCTGGCCCAATGGAACCGAGCTTTCGTTCGGACAGTGGCAAAAGTTGGCCCTGGCGCGTGGGTTTATGCGCGATCAGCCGCTGTTACTGATTCTCGACGAGCCAACCGCAGCGCTCGATGCGGAGACCGAACACGCTCTCTTTGAGCGTTACGCCGCAGCCGCGCGCGGCAACGACACCAGCGGCCGGATCACCATCCTGGTCTCTCACCGCTTTTCCACCGTGCGCATGGCCGACCTGATCGTAGTGCTCGACGGGTCCCGGCTGGTTGAGGTGGGCACGCACGAAGCGCTGATGGCAAAACGCGGCCAGTATGCGGAACTCTACGGCATCCAGGCCGCCGCCTATCGATGACTCGGCATTACTTTTCCTTTTCCAGCTCCACCACCATCACTTCGATCGGCTTATCGCCGGCGTTGACATCGGCGTGCATGGTTCCCGGCGGGTTCATGGGAAGCCAGTAAGCCTTACCTGTCTCCCACACATGCTCTTCCGATTTACCTGTCGAGTCGACGATCTTCATCGTTCCGCCATTCAGCGCGATGATGACCCGAGGATGCTCGTGGCGGTGCATGGTCAGCGGGGCATTGGGCATCACCACCGACTTCCACACCTTTACGTCCTCGTTCTCAAACTGCGGAAATCGCTGCGTCTGGGTAGCGCTGTTCTGCGAACGTACAACGCCAACCGCCGCCAAAACCAAGACCATCATTGCTATTCGGCGAACCGGGAACCTCTTCATTGTTGCCTCCAGGCACGACATCATTTGCACAGCGTGTAGCAACCATACAAGCGAACTGGTCAAACATACCCAAAACCTCTGGACGGGCCCCACGTGCGCAACAGCGTACGTGGGCCGAAAACGACGGGCGAAGCCCCACGATTGGCTTTTGCTGTCCTTACCACGAACCCTGTGTGGGATACCACAGATGTGAACTTCGGTTTTTCTAGAGGTTCGCAGAGCGAGGTTCGTGGAATCCCACATCTCGCAAGAAACGAGCGAGATGTGGGGCCGACGTTCGCGTTAAAGAAGGAGATCCGAAAGAGCAGAGTAGACTTGAATTCGGTAAGGTGCCCAATGACCGTCGCCCGAAAGCTCCGCTCCTACCAACGCCGCATGCGCCAGGCGCGCATGGTAGCCCGGGCCATCAAATCCAAACACCATCCCATCCTGGCGCACATCATCCCTATGCGGCGCTGCAATCTCTCCTGCGCCTACTGCAACGAGTACGACAAAGTCTCCGATCCCGTGCCCACCGCCGAAATGTTGCGCCGCATCGAAAAGCTAGCCAGCCTGGGCACCGGCATCATCACCATCAGCGGCGGGGAACCTCTCCTCCACCCGGACCTCGACGAAATCATTCGCGCCATTCGCAGTCACGGCGCCATCGCCACCATCATCACCAATGGCTACCTGCTCACCCCGGAGCGAATACACCGCCTGAACCGCGCCGGCCTGGAACACCTGCAAATCTCGATCGACAACGTAAACCCGGATGAGGTTTCCAAGAAGAGCCTGAAGGTGCTCGACCGCAAACTTGAGTGGCTGGCGCAACACGCGCAATTTGATGTCAACATCAATTCCGTTCTCGGCGGCGGCATGGCGCATCCCGAAGATGCCCTGACGATCACCCGCCGGGCCCTGCAACTGGGATTCGAGACCACCGTGGGCATCATCCATGACCACGACGGCCAACTGGATCCGTTGAAGCCCAACGAGCGTGCCGTCTACGATCAGATCCTCAAAGAACGGAAGCCGGCGATGTTTGCCTTCGCCTACGACAACCTGTTCCACAAAAACCTGGCCCTGGGCCAGGCCAACGATTGGCAATGCCGCGCTGGCAGCCGCTATCTCTATGTCTGCGAGCAAGGGCTGGTCCACTACTGCTCCCAGCAACGCGGCTATCCTGCCATTCCCCTGGAAAGCTATAGCCAGGCTGATCTGGATCGCGAGTACTCGACGGTGAAACCCTGTGCCCCGCTCTGTACCGTATCCTGCGTGCACCGGGTGGCCATGCTTGACCTGGTTCGGAATCAGCCGCGCGAAGCCCTCACCCGCTTTTTCCCCCGGCATCGCCAGGTGGGCCGCCGCAATTGCCGGCTGGCATCCAGGTGCTGACTGCGGTCTTTCTACCCCCGGCCAACGGGAAACCCCAAAGCCCGGCGCAAAAGATGGTGGCCGGTGCAGCGATGAAAATCTTCGGCGTTAAATAAGGTATCGATAGCAAGCCAGGAAGACGGCGAGCGCGGTCACCGCACCCAGCAGCACGTCCAGCGCATAGTGATACCGGCCCACGACCGCGCCCAAGGCAATCCAGATCGATACAAACAGGAAGACCACCCCGAGCACCGGCGCGAAGCGCAGCAGCACCAGCGAGACGGCAAACGTAGAAGCGACGTGGGCGCTGGGAAACGAGATGGCATGGATGCTGCCATGCTTGAGAATCCAGCGATTGAAAACCCGTGCCTTACCTGTTCGCGCTCGGCTTGGCTGGTTGCCCGCGAGGTCGCGGGGCGGGTATGCGGGCACAAACGGCGTGATTGCGTAACAGAGATAGGTCGCTACCAAAACCACCAGCCAGAAACTCGCGACGTGGCTGCGCTGGCCGGCGGCGTACAGGGACAGCAGGCCAAGCGGCACCAGCGGGTAGCAAAAGAGATAGGCGATTTCCAATATCAGCCCCAGCCCAGTGCGCGCGGTACCCGAGGTACCGGCCGTTCGGGGCATCAACCAACGATCGAAAGCCAGCAGCCGTTCCTCGATGTGGTGGTTCGGCGCCTGGAAGAACTGTCCCGTCTGCCAATAGGGAACCAGGAAGAGAGCCACGGTAAGCCAGTCGCGCAGCGTGGAAACATAGAGCGGCGGAAGAAAGGACGCCGTCGCACGAGCCAGCACCACGGCGACCAAAGGGACCAGGGCAAAGAGCGTAATGTTCACCCGGCGACGCACGGGAAGCGGACGGCCAAAAAACGGCTGGATCCAGGCGGCCGCAGCCAGCACAATGGCAAACCCAATCTGGATCCACTCCGATGTTCGCATCCACACGCTTTCAAGCAACACCCCTATTGGCCACTCGCAGCCGTTTTCCCTCCCGTATAGCTCACCCGCCAGATGGAGTTCGAGCCGTCGTCCGAGACCAGCAACGATCCATCTTTCGCCACCACAACCCCAACCGGCCGGCCCCAAACCTTGCCGCCGGGCAGCACAAAGCCGGTGAGAAAGTCCTCGTACTCTCCGGTCGCCTTATTGTCTTTCACGGGAACAGTAATGACTTCGTAGCCGCCGCGCGGGTCCCGGTTCCACGAGCCATGCTCAGCCGCAAAAGCCCACCCATCAAAGCTGGCAGGGAACTGTTTGCCTTCATAAAACAGGACCTCGAGCGAAGCCATGTGGGGATTGACCAACACGTCCGGAACGATGACCTTCGACTTCAACTCCGGATGCTTGCCCATCAGCCGCGGGTCCGGATGGCCACCGATGTAGTACCAGGGCCAGCCGTAAAAGCCGCCTTCTTTGACCGACGTGATGTAGTCAGGAACCAGGTTGTTGCCCAGGGCGTCCCGCTCGTTGACGGAGCACCACAGCTCACCGGTTCCGGGCTGGATAGCTTCCCCCACGCAATTGCGAATACCGGAGGCATACACCTTCTCGAATTTTCCTTCCGGGGTGAACTCGAGCACGTCCGCGCGATGAAACTCGGCCGGAGTGGTATCCGGGTCATCCACATTGGAATGCGATCCAACCGACACCAGCATGTGCTTCCCGTCCGGGGTGAAGACGATGTCCCGTGTCCGGTGACCGCCGCCCCCGGGCAGTTCCGCCAGGGTTTGCCCCGGGCCGCTGGCCTTCATATCCCCGTTCTTGTAGGGAAAACGAACGATCGATGCGGTGTTGCCCACATACACCCATTGCGGATTGGGACCGCTGGGATAGAAGTTGATCCCGAACGCGCCCTTTTGGTCGGTGGCGAAGGTCTCGATCTGGCCAGCCTTGCCGTCCTTCATACCGCGAATGACCAGGATCTTCCCCGGCGAGCTCTCTGCCAGAAAAATGTCGCCATTGGGCGCCATCCGCATCAGGCGCGGGTTCTCCAGGCCGGTGGCAAATTGCTCCACCTTGAAACCAGGGAGAGTTTGCGGCCAAACCCCATCCGGACGAGGCGCAATCGCGGCCGCATTATTGGCCGACTCCGTGGCATATGGCTGAGGCAGGTCGGCCGCCGTAACCTTGCGGCGAACGCCGGGATGTTCCTTGGTGTAATCCGTAAACGCGTCCTGGCCCGTCAGTGTCTGCTGGGCAAGAGCAGGGAGCGAACCGAGAGCGAAAAGTGTGATGGCGAGGGCTGCAGGCAAGTGCTTCAACTTCATGGGGGTAAATCCTCCGGGCAGGCGAACTCTTTCAGTGTAGTGCGAAACGGTAAACACGAGGGAGCGACCCGGTGAATCGTCGAGGCCCGGAGGGCCGGCCGCTAAACGTCAGCCCAGCCCGGAAGGGCTGGGTCTGGATCGCGGCTGATCCGAGCGCCAGAGGCGCGGTACTCCTATTCGTCCCTAAGGGCCGCTACCCCTCCGGGCTGACGAGATCAAATCATTCGCCCGGCGAGGCCTGGAGTTCAAATTTTTCAGCGGAATAACGCTGCAGCCGCTCCTGCAGCCGCATCGTCAGCAAATACCCGGTGCCGGTGATCAAGGGCACAATCACCGCGGGCAGAACGCCCACTGGCAGCAAATAATAAACCCCGCCGCCCACGAAACACCACACAACAGCAGTTACATTTATCCCATGCCAGTAACGATAGATCCCTTTAGGGTCGAATAGCGCCGGCACATCGATCCGCATATGCGCGACAAACAGGTAGTGGAACAGCAGAACCCCCGCCAGCGGGGCAAACAGGTTGCCTAACGCCGTGGTCAGTGGAATCAGCCGATCCAGCAGCACCGGGAAGGCGGAAAGAACCGTGCTGGCGATGCCTACAAAAAATGTGTTCCAAAAACGCCCTGGGCCCTCGAACAGATTCGAAAGGGAAAGCCCGCCCGTGTAAAGATTCATCACGTTGATGGTGATTTCGTCGAGCCCGATCACCACCAGCAGGACCAGCAGGGTAAGCCACTGCGGGTGCACGTCGGCGGCCAGCGAAAACGGATTGGGCTGCCGCCCCAGCGAGGCCGCTGCCCCGTACGCGCCAAGCGAAACTGAGAACCCGGTGGCCAGTATGCCGGCCAGCATCGTGCCCCACCACATATCGGCGCGGCTGCGCGTGTAGCGGCAAAAGTCCGCCGCGTCCGTGATCATGGTGAGCCACGCCCCCGTCAGGCTGTTCAACCACACCGCCGCCAGCAGGTAACCGCCGCCCGGGTGGGTGTGAAAATGGAGTGCAGTCACTGGCCGGTAGCTGGCAGCCGGCGTATGGATCAGTACCCAGAACAGATACAGAATGCCGGCAACCTTGATCGGCAGCCCAAACCGGGAGATCAGCTTCAGCGTGTTATAGCCAATCAGGGCGAAAAACACCTGCAGGGTGGCCAACACCATTCCGGTGCGCACCACAGAGAAGTGGTGGCCGGTCCACTGGTGACCGATGGCGACAATCACCGTGGCGCCCACGATGGTCTGCATCGCGAACCAGTAAGCAGAGGCGATGGTCCGCATGACCGAGGGCAGCCATTTCGCACCCCGGATGCCGAACACCATGCGGCATGCCACCTGCCCGGTGATCCCATAATCCACCCCGACCGTGGCCATCACAATGTAAGCCGCAAACGCGACCACGATCCCCAGCGTGCTGCTCACAATCGTTGCCCAGAACGAAAGCCCGGAGGCGACCGCCAGGCCGCCGATCAGAATGGTCGAGGGGTTAATCAGAAAATTGCTGACCAGCAGAAACAGATCCGGCCATCGTACGGTCTTGAGCGCGTCGGGAATGGGCTCAATGGCGTAACCTTCGATCGCGCCAGAGCGGGCAAGGCTATCGATGGCTTCCGTGGCTTCCATGCTGCGTCGCTCCATTCTGTATCAAATCAATACAAGGATGGTCATCGACCCCCCGGATATCCAATCCGGGTCAAGGATGCACATCGGCCGGTGTACTACTGGGGGCTTGCTTCCCCGCTGAAGATTAGATTCGCATGGCCGCCTTCCTGCCATGTATAAATCTCCCACAAGTTGTCCTCCGGGTCGGTGAAGTAACAGGCATAGGCATTCCACGGATACCCTTGTGGTTCCGCGACAAACGGTACACCCCGGCCGGAGAGTTCCTGATGCATCGCCTGCACCCGGTCGCTGCTCTCCACCTGGATGGCCGCCATGGTTCGCCATCCTCCCCTGCGCGCCTGTCCGGGCGGCAGATGCAAGTGACTCTGCATGTGGTCTACCTGCCACAGGGCCAGCGTGACGCCAGCGGTCAAGAAGTCAGCGAAGCCCGGTGCCAGGCGGCGCAGCTTGAAACCTACCCGGTCGCGGTAAAACGCAATCGCGCGCTCCAGATCCTGCACCAGGAAACACACATCGCTGATCGAGGCCGTCTCTATCAACTCAGCCATGCGTCGGCATGGCGGTGCTCACACCGGCGCGAATGCCCGTGGGCCAGCGCGCGGTGATGGTCTTGACGTGGGTGTAGAAGCGGACACCCTCCATACCGTGCACATTGTGATCGCCGAAGAGCGAGCGTTTCCATCCACCAAAACTGTGAAACGCCATCGGCACGGGGATGGGAACGTTGATGCCCACCATGCCCACCTTTACCTGGTTGGCGAACGCCCGCGCCGTATCGCCGTCGCGGGTGAAGATACAGACGCCGTTGCCGAATTCGTGATCATTCACCAGGTCCAGTGCTTCCTGAAAGCTTGGGACGCGCAGCACTCCGAGCACCGGGCCAAAAATCTCTTCGCGATAGATACGCATTTCCGGCGTCACATGATCGAACAGGCAGGGCGCGATAAAAAACCCCTTGCCCTGCGGCAGCGTGTCCTGCGTGTGTTTATCGACGAAGAGTTTCGCTCCTTCTTTTACGCCCAGTTCGATATAACCGGCGACCTTGTCGCGGTGTACGCCCGTAACCAGGGGGCCCATTTCCGCGCCCGTCTCTGTGCCATCGGCGACCTTGAGGCGCGCGATGCGCTCTTTCATGCGCGTGAGCAGGGCCTCGGCGGTGCCATCGCCGACCGCAATGGCCACCGAGATCGCCATGCAGCGCTCCCCCGCAGAACCGAAGGCCGCGCCCGTGAGCGCATCGGCCGCCTGGTTCATGTCCGCATCCGGCATCACGATCATGTGGTTCTTGGCCCCGCCTAACGCTTGTACGCGCTTGCCGGCCGCGGTGCCGCGGCGGTACACATACTCGGCAATCGGGGTGGAACCGACAAAGCTGACTCCAGAAATGACGGGATGGTCGAGGATTGCATCCACCACGCGCTTGTCGCCGTGCACCACGTTAAATACGCCATCCGGCAGCCCGGCTTCCTTGAGTAGCTCCGCGAGGATGAGGGATGCTGATGGATCGCGCTCGCTCGGCTTGAGAATGAAACAGTTTCCGGTGGAAATGGCGATGGGCAGCATCCATAGCGGGACCATGGCGGGAAAGTTGAACGGAGTGATGCCGGCAACCACGCCCAGCGGCTGCCGGAAAGACCAGCTATCAATCCCATTGCCGACTTGCTCCGTGAACTCACCCTTCAGCAAGTGGGGAATGCCGGTCGCGAACTCCACCACTTCGAGACCACGCGTCACCTCTCCACGCGCATCGTCAAGAACCTTGCCGTGCTCTGAGGTGATGACGGCTGCCAGCCGGTCTGTGTTTTTATCCAGCAGATCTCGGAAGCGAAACAACACGCGCGCCCGGCGCAGCGGTGGCATATTCGACCACTCCGGGAAGGCGGCCGTGGCCGCTGATACCGCTTGCTCCAACTCCACCGTCCCATCCAGCGGAACCCGCCGCTTTACTTCGCCGGTGGCCGGGTTGAACACGTCGGCGAATGCTTTTGCCTGACCTGCAACCGTCTTGCCTCCGATCCAATTGGGAACAGTGTCTAATGTCTGCGAAGTTCCGGTCTTCGGTTCCGCGGGAGCAGTAGTAGCCATTGAGTCTTCCTCTCGATTCGGTGGAAAATGCGCACTCTACTTTATGATGATAACTCCTGCTCGCGGCCAGACCCTCTCGACAGCCGTAGCGAAATTCCCCTAAAGAACTCTGGGCAACTGTTGTTTTTGAAATCGAGAAACAGCCTCGACGGAAGCTTATCCTTGCAGAGAACCTTGGGTGCCCCACATCTCGCTCGGACCCCGGATTTCCTGCCGCGCAACGCCCGTTGTGGATACGGGTGCGGCTTTCTCTTAAGGAAAGCCGCAGGATGTTTATTAGAGCAGCTGAGCTCGACAGGAAATCCGGGGTTTTGGCGAGATGTGGGATACCACGGCATTGCACCGAACATCTTCTCGCTTGATCGCACAATAACGTCAAGGTAAGCGTCCTAAACTAAGAAGCGCGATGATCTCGAAGGAAGAACCACCCACTCCAATTCACCCATGAATCCAACCCCCACGCGAAAAATCCTCATCGACACGGACACTGCTTCCGATGATGCAGTCGCCCTCATCATGGCGCTCCGCTCGCCCGCAGTGAGCGTCCAGGCAATTACCGTGGTCGCCGGCAACGTCCCCGTCGAGCAAGGTACGCGAAACGCCCTGTTCACCGCGGAACTTTGCGGATCTACCGTCCCGGTATTCACCGGAGCCGCATCCCCGCTGATGCGGCCGCTGGAGGATGCCGCCTGGTTTCACGGAAAGGATGGCCTGGGCGATCACGGCTATCAACCGGCGGCCCGCGCGGCTGAAGACGGCTCCGCAGTGGAGGCGATGCTGCGCATCATCGAAGCCAATCCCGGGATAGAACTGATCACCCTGGGACCGCTCACCAACCTGGCGCTGGCCCTCCGTCAATCGCCTCAATTATCGGCAAACGTAAGCCGGTGCGTGGTCATGGGCGGTGCGCCCTGCTGCGAAGGCAACGTAACCCCGGCAGCCGAATATAACTTCTGGGTGGACCCTGAAGCCGCCCAAATGGTGCTCCGCTCGCAGTTACCGATCGAGCTGGTTGGCTGGCAGCTCTCTCGCGGAGCCGCGGTCGTGAACAGCCAGGAAATCGAACACATTCTTGCCCTGCAGACTAAATTCGCGGAATTCGCTATCCGCTCGAACGACAAGGCCGCAAAAGCATACCGGACCCAGACCGGGGAAGAGGGTATCGACCTTCCCGATCCCACAGCAATGGCCATCCTGCTCGATCCGGCCCTGGCGCTGGTTTCTTCGGACCATTACATGGATGTGCCGCTTGACAACGGAATCACCCGCGGAATGAGCGTGGTCGATAAGCTGGGCGTTGCCCAGGATCCAAGAAACCGCGCCGTCTGGAGCGACGTGGTGGAGCGTGGACGCAAGCATAAAGTCATCTGGAAGATGGATATTCCAGCCTGGAAGCAGGCCCTGCTGCGGGCGCTGCGTTGAGACGCCAAGTCATCTTCGACACCGACCCATCGCCGGACGACGCCGTAGGCTTCCTGGCCGCCATTGCGTCGCCCGAGGAGTTCGAGGTCCTGGCCATCACCACCGTCGCTGGAAACGTTGGTGTCGAGCTGACATCAAAGAACGCGCGCAAAGCGTTGCAGTTGGCCAGGCGGAGCGACATTCCCGTCTATGCCGGTGCCGCCGCCCCCCTGGCCCGTCCACTGGTGACCGCGGAGCATGTGCACGGCCGCACCGGTTTCGATGGATATGAACTACCCGAACCGGAAACCCTTCTCCACTCCGGGTTTGCTCCGGATGTCATCGTCGAACTGGTCATGTCGCGGCCGGTCAATCGGGTGACCCTTTGCTGCACGGCTCCTTTGACCAACGTAGCGCTGGCGATGGCCAAAGAACCACGGTTAGCAAAGCATCTCGCCGGTATCGTGCTGATGGGCGGAGCCATGTCTGAGGGAGGCAACATCACCCCGGCCGCCGAGTTCAATTTCTACGTCGACCCGGAGGCAGCAGCCCAGGTCTTCTCGAGCGGCGCGGCCATCACCATGATCCCTCTGGACTGCACCCACCAGGCGCTGATCACCGACCAGCGGCTGGAGACCTTGCGGGCTGCAGGGACGCCGGTGGGAACCGCCTTCTATCACCTGCTGGAGTGGAACAAGCGCTTCGACCGCGCCAAGTATGGATGGGCCGGCGGTCCGCTCCACGACCCGACCGTGACCGCCTATCTCCTCGCCCCGGCGTTGTTCAAAGGCCGCCATGTTCGAGTGGATATCGAATGCTTAAGCCCGCTGACCCTGGGCGCCAGCGTCATCGATTGGTGGAGCGTAAGCGGGAAGCCGCCGAACGCACTGGTCCTGCGCAGCATCGATGCCGAAGCCTATTTCCAGTTGATCTTCGAGAGACTGCTGCGACTCTAACTAAGCCTGGGCTAAGCCCTCCGACGAAGGTTTTAGTTCCTGGACGGGCTTCGTTCTTTGGCCCCAAATTTGGTTGGCTGCTATAGTAGTGAATATCACTACTAAAATCTCCGGGGTGCATCACCATGGAAAAAGCAATTTCGGCTGCGGAGGCAAATCGTAAATTCTCGCAACTCCTTCAGGGAGTCCGCCAAGGGCGTAGCTACGTGATCACAAGTCACGGGAAACCCGTGGCAAAGATTTCTCCGGTGGATGAATCCGAAAAGACCCAGGTGAGTGCCCGCGAAACGTTGCTTGCCAGACTTCGAAGGCAGCCAGTAGTGAAGGCCGGTCGCTGGACGCGAGACGAACTGTACGAGGATGCACCGTGAGAGTCGCCTTGGACACCAATGTACTCGCGTACGCCGAGGGGGTGAATGGACCATCCATGAAAACCTTGGCGCTTGAATTGGTGGATAGCCTCCCGCAAGCCTCTGTAGTCGTGCCTGTACAAACGCTTGGCGAACTCTATCAGGTTCTCGTTCGCAAGGGCGGCCGGTCGCGAGCAAGCGCACGCTCTGCGATTCTTAACTGGCGCGATGCTTTTTCTCTGGTTGAGACCTCAGCCGGGGCTTTGCTGGCGGCGGCCGACCTTGCCGTCGATCATCAACTCGGTATCTGGGATGCTGTCATCCTGTCTGCTGCCGCGGAAGCGGATTGCCACCTACTCCTGTCTGAAGATATGCAGGATGGGTTCATCTGGCGGGGCGTTACTATCAGCAATCCTTTTGGGGGCTCGAAGCACCCCTTACTGAAGGCCTTGCTCTCAGAACAGCCGTGACCGCTATCGCCCAGGCCCCGGCTGCCGCGCCGACGGCTGCGGCAGCGAACGCAGGGAGTTCGGTGCGGTCACCAGCTTCTGCAGCAGCGCGGTCGGGAGAGTAGCCGTGACCACTGCGCGATCCTTCTTATGCTCAATATCAGTGGAGTTGAGCAGGTCGCGTATATCGGCGTTGGTCATCGCCGAGGGCAGGTTATTTTCCGCTGCCCGGCCAATCGCGACCATGGTATTTAAAGCGTCCGACGAAAGCGTGGCCGCCAACTCGGTAGGGGCAATTTCTTCGATCCTCAAGTGCAGCGCTCCCGCCCAGCGCAGCGAGCCGATGAACGTGGTATCGAGCGCCACCGGAAAATGAAAACCCATGATCTGGATGCCGTCGCTCTTGAGCGGCACGCTTACCTTGCCAATGCCCCACGCGATCGAGAGCAGAGGGACCTCGGCATAGTGATCGGTGAGCAGGGAAGAACCGGAAAATGGGAGCGCCGACGTCCGATAGCGGTCCAGCATGGAATGAATCTGTTCCGGCGTGGGCGTATTCGAAGCGGCCACCATGTCATAGCCCAACAACGCCACGCGCACTGTCCGCCCCTGGCTCGGGATGTCGTAAATCGTGTGCCCGGCATACTCTTCCGTTTGCGCGGCAATCGAACCGAGATATTTGGCCAGGCGCTGGCCATCCATGTGACCGAGAAAAATCTCCGAGTAAGCGACGGCCCCATTGGGTCCCAGGGGATTCGGCATGCGATGGAGGCCGAAAGCCACTTCATCCAGGTCGCGTTCGAATTCGAAGCCGGTCGCGTCAATGAACGCTTGATATTGGGGGTCGTGCGGCACCTTGTTCCGGTCAAAATGGGTGTACGCCCGCAGCGGCCGCAAATTGAAATAGAGAATGCAGTCGGATTCCGGAAGCAGCCTCGCCGCCTCAGGCGGGGCCTTGCGCCGCAGGTACGCCGCCAGCGCCACCAGCAGCAGAACCAGCAAAACAATGATGATGGTCGCCTTAGTCCGCCTGGGCATGCAAGGTCCGGTTTCCCACCCTCATCAGTCGAGGAATGATAGCATCCGGATTCGCCGCCGCCGCTTCCACAATTGGGCCGGATTCTGTGGTAACCTTGGCAATTGTGATCCTGCCGATTTGGGCAGGGAGCACGGCTGTTCGGGCTGGCGTAGCTCAGCTGGTAGAGCATCTGATTTGTAATCAGACGGTCGGGGGTTCAAGTCCCTTCGCCAGCTCCAGAGTTTTGGCCCGGAGTATCCCGCCGCAATCATTCCAAACTGACGTCCTGGTTTCCTTTGGCTGCGCGGGAAAGCGTCTGCGGAATGGGTTGGTGTGGATAATCGCTCCGTGGAATTGGATTTCGTCAGACCGCACCGGCGGTCTGCGATGTGCACAGGTGGCCGAGCGGTTAATGGCAGCAGACTGTAAATCTGCCGCTCCTTGGAGCTACGGAGGTTCGAATCCTCCCCTGTGCACCATGGGTTTGGAAGATGGATATGGGACCGCGATCGCCGGGGCGAATGTGGATAGCGCTGGGCTTGCTCGTGGTCTTCTGTGGTTTGGCAGTTAAAACCATCGATCCGGGCAAGATTCGCACCGTGGTATTGCTGTTGTTGGCTTTTTTCGCGTTGCGAATCGTGCTCACTGGGTTCGCTTCGCGTTAGCATGGCCAAAGTGATTTTTTTAGGGCTGATGTAGCTCAGTTGGTAGAGCACTCCCTTGGTAAGGGAGAGGTCACCGGTTCAATCCCGGTCATCAGCTCCACATTTCGGAGTAGCGGCGTTGTCCAGAATCTGAGTAGTTGTTTTGTCGATCTTGTTCCTGACAGGGCGGATAAGCTTGTATCAGGCACGGACGGATAAGCTTTGTATCAGGGCACGACTTTTCAGGCTGCGGAAAAGCTAGCCTTTGTATCAGGGCAGGACTCAACAGGTTGCGGAAAAACCAGGTTTTGTATCAGGGCGCGGCTTCACAGGTTGCGGAAAAACTCATGTTTTGTATCAGGGCACGACTTTAGTCGTGCCGTAAGTGATTGGAAATACGTCGGGCTTTAGCCCCTGAGGTACGGCTTTCCTACCCAATGGCGAGTTTTTCCGCAGCCTCTTCAGCCGTGCCGCGAGTCTGGGCTACTGAGGGCTTTAGCCCCTGAGGATACGGATTTCGACTTCGGTCAAATGGAGCAGAAGTCATTGCACGAAGGGCACGGCTTTACAGGGTGCGGAAAAACTCATGTTTTGTATCAGGGCACGACTTTAGTCGTGCCGTAAGTGATTGAAAATACGCTGGGCTTTAGCCCCTGAGGTACGGCTTTCCTACCCAACGGCGAATTTTTCAGCAGCCTGTTCAGCCGTGCCGCAGAGTCTAGGCCTAATGAGGGGCTTTAGCCCCTGGGTACGTTTTCATTTGTTGTGGACGGGGAAGACCCGGCGTCGCGGGAGTAACTCAGTGGTAGAGTCACAGCCTTCCAAGCTGTTGGTCGCGGGTTCGATTCCCGTCTCCCGCTCCAAACTTTTTTGTGTGTGAGAGCCTCCGAATGTTTGTACAGACAGTCTTACCTGTTGAAGACGAGACCCACTTCGCCGCGGTCAAGGCGTCGCTCGAACCCTTGTTTGCTTCCGGCAATGTTGCCGGGTATCTCAAGCGGGTCCAGCGGGCCAGGTTGCGGGTACGGGATTTTGAGGGTCTGCTGCAGCGGGGACTGCTGGGGCCGGCCACAGCCGAGGCCTACCGGGTTCTGCCCGATTCAGACCGCGGCCAGGCCCGTGAGCTCTATCTGTCTCTGGTGGAGCATGTTCCGCTGGAGCTGCGCAGCAGGTTTTTGAAGGTATATGCCTACTACTGAAATAGCGCTGCCCACGGTGATCGAAAGCACCTACATCGTGGTGTGGGAATTTCAGGTTAAGGCAGAGTGTGAGGCAGAGTTCGTTACGGCCTACGGGCCGGACGGGGAATGGGCGCGTCTCTTCCGCCGCTCCCCGGAGTTCCTGGGGGTAGAACTGCTGGGCAGCGTGGGCAATGCCTGTCGCTTCTTTACCCTGGACCACTGGTGCTCGGCTGCAGCGATGGACGCATTTATGTCCACCAATGCCACCGCCTACGATGTGCTGGATCGGCGATTCAGCGGTTTTACCGTGTGGGAGCGGCGCATCGGGGGCTTTCCCACCGATGCCTGACACCATGTCTGGGATGAGGTCATGGGCTGCAGCCAGGGCAAGTAAGCATGAAGGATACGAAACGAAATCGGCTTTGAACCAAGTGGCTTGAGCGTGTTGTACAGCAACGATTTGGCTTTGTATCAGGGCACGGCTTTAGCCGGGCCGTAAAGCAGGGAACTGATGAGGGCTTTAGCCCCTGAGGGATCAGACCCTCGGGTTTAAAAGATTTTGATCTAAGCAGGAGAGAGGGACGAGATGGCGAAGGAGAAGTTTGACCGGTCCAAGCCGCACGTGAACGTAGGGACGATTGGGCACATTGATCACGGCAAGACGACACTGACGGCAGCAATCACCAAGGTATTGTCGAAGCACAATCCGAAGATCCTGTTTCGTTCGTTTGATTCGATTGACAACGCGCCTGAGGAGCGGGAGCGTGGCATTACGATTGCGACCGCGCACGTAGAGTACGAGACGGCGAACCGTCACTACGCCCACGTGGATTGTCCTGGTCACGCCGACTACATCAAGAACATGATCACCGGGGCGGCGCAGATGGATGGAGCGATCCTGGTGGTGGCTGCGACCGATGGTCCGATGCCGCAAACCAAGGAGCACGTGTTGCTGGCCCGCCAGGTAGGGGTTCCCTACATCGTGGTGTTTCTGAACAAGTGCGATGCGGTGGAAGACGAGGAATTGACGGACCTGGTGGAGATGGAAGTCCGGGAACTGCTGTCCAAGTACAACTTCCCTGGGGATGATGTGCCGGTGATTCGCGGCTCGGCGCTGGGTGGATTGAACGGGGAAGCCCAATGGGAAGCCAAGATCGACGAGTTGATGGATGCGGTAGACAAGAATGTGCCCTTGCCGGCGCGTGCCATTGACCAGCCGTTCCTGATGCCGATTGAAGACATTTTCTCCATTTCCGGCCGTGGCACGGTGGTGACGGGCAGGATCGAGCGGGGCAAGATCAAGGTGGGCGAAGAGGCGGAGATCGTCGGCTTCCGGGAGACCCGCAAGACGGTGGTGACCGGGGTGGAAATGTTCAAGAAGCAGCTGGATGAAGGCCTTGCCGGAGATAATGCCGGACTACTTCTGCGCGGCATTGCCAAGGAAGACGTGGAGCGCGGGATGGTGCTGGCCAAGCCGGGATCGATTACGCCGCACACCAAGTTCAAGGGCGAGATTTACGTATTGAGCAAGGAAGAAGGCGGCCGTCACACCCCGTTTTTCAATGGTTACCGGCCCCAGTTTTACTTCCGAACGACCGACGTGACCGGGACGGCGAAGCTGCCGGAAGGCACGGAGATGGTAATGCCGGGCGACAACGTACAGCTGGAAATTGAGCTGCACACCCCGGTAGCCATGGAGAAGGGCCTGCGTTTTGCCATCCGCGAGGGCGGCCGCACCGTAGGCGCCGGCACCATCACCGAAATCATCAAGTAATAAGTAAGCAAAATTTCAGGGACGTGAATCGCCCCGGGATCGGTTAGGATAGACTATGCGTGAAATAATCACCCTCCAGTGTCCGGAATGCAAAGAGCGGAATTACTCGACGACGAAGAATAAAAAGACGACCACGGGCCGGCTTGAATTCTCCAAGTTTTGCAATCGCTGCCGAAAGCATACCCCACACAAAGAGACCAAGTAACTGGGCACTTTTGGAACTAAATACTGATCTTTTGCTGCCTCTGGCTCCTTGGTACGACTCGCGGTCATACGGTTTATCGTTTTGGCGTCGGCAGAGATTTTTGCATTTGTTTTAGGGGCGTAAGCTCAACGGTTAAACTGTCGGTCTCCAAAACCGAACTTGGGGGTTCGAATCCCTCCGCCCCTGCCAGTTCGCGAGAGTGCGTAACAAGCCCCGAAGTTTGAGGCTCGGGAAGAAGGAAAGTTATGGCGAAGTCAACCACCGTGGTGCGCGATGAAAAGCAGAGCCCCCAGCCGGAGAGAGCTGTGAGCAAGGCTAAAGTTGCGGACAAGTTGGCGGAACGAGGACAGGACAGTGCCGGGCAGGGCAATCAGCTCACCGGAATGTTCACTCGGGCCGCGGATTTCCTCCGGGACGTGCGCAGCGAAATGCGTAAGGTAACCACCCCGTCGCGGGAAGAAGTGCGTACCACGACCACCGTAGTCATCGTGACCGTGTTTGCGTTTGCTGCCTATTTCTATATCGTGGATGCGGTGCTCAGCCGGGTAATCCAGTCGTTGCTGCACTGGCTTGGCGGAGTTCAGTAAATGTTGAAAGAGAAATTAGAGAAATCGATGACGGAAGAAAACCAAGGGCCCGAAATCCCGCCTGGCAACCCCCCAGAAGGGCTACCGCCATCGGCGAACGATCGCTTCAAGTGGTACATCATTCATGCGTACTCAGGTTTCGAACGCAAAGTGAAAGAGTCGATCGAAGGACGGGTGGAAGCCTTTGGGCTGCAGAACAGGATTGGCCGGGTGATGATTCCGACCGAGCCGGTTACCGAAGTCTTTAACGGAAAGAAACGTACCGTCGAACGGGTGTTTCTGCCCGGCTACGTGCTGGTCGAGATGGATCTGGATAACGACCTCTGGCACGTGATGAAGAACACGCCCCGGGTGACGGGGTTTCTGGGCACCGGGGACAAGCCGGTTGCCCTCAGTGAGCAAGAGGTAAGCTCCATCCTCTTCCGCACCGATGTCTCCAAAGACAAGCCGCGGATGAAGATCAAGTTTGAGAAGAACGAATCGGTTCGTATCACCGACGGGCCTTTTGCCAACTTCAACGGCGTGGTCGACGAAGTAAACGAAGACCGCGAAACGTTGAAGGTTATGGTCACGATTTTTGGCCGCTCGACCCCGGTAGAACTCGAGTTCGGCAAAGTAGAAAAGGTAGTTTAAGGCAGAAAGGTAATTGCAATGCCTCCAGTTAAAAAAGTACAGACCCAGGTAAAGCTGCAAATTGAAGCGGGGAAGGCGACACCTGCCCCCCCGGTTGGTCCGGCGCTGGGCCAGGCCCAGGTCAACATCATGGAGTTCTGCAAGCAGTTCAACGCACGCACGCAGAACAAAGACATGGCCGGCCTGATTATCCCCGTGGTGATTACGGTCTATGTGGACCGCACCTTCACCTTTGTCACCAAGACCCCGCCGGCCGCAGTCCTGCTGAAGAAGGCCGCAAATCTGGCCAAAGGCTCCGGCACCCCCAATAAGGACAAAGTAGGCAAGGTAAGCGAAGCCCAGGTCCTGGAAATCGCCAAGCAAAAGATGCCCGACCTGAACACCGTCACCATCGAGTCGGCGGTAAAGAGCATCAAGGGCACCGCCCGCTCCATGGGAATCGAAGTTACGGCCTAGCGTTTCCAGTCGACATCGCAGAACTGCAGATCCCTCGGCTCCGCTCGGGATGACAAAGGGTAGAGCAGTTCTTTCCTTTGTCATCCCGACCGGAGCGGAGCGCAGTGGAGGGACCTGCTGTTCTCTGAATCGGCAAATCAGGCCACATCAAAGCGCAGCTCTCCCCTTTGTCATCCCGACCGGAGCGGAGGGATCTGCAGTTTCACTTTCCTCCTGGCGAATCTCAGCGGGAAGAAATTTATGAGATAATCGAAAATGCGTCTTGAGCGGTACCCGGACGCCGGTCAACGGCCGCGACAAGCGGCCAACACCACGGCAGGACAGCAGCAAAGTCCAGGCGGTGGAAGACAGAGGAAGCATGGCAAAGAAAATCAGCAAAAACATGGCGAAGGTGCGCGCGCAGGTGGAAGACCGCCCGTACTCGCTCGAGGATGCAGTTCCACTCCTCAAAAAGGTGCAATACGCAAAGTTCGACGAAACCGTGGACCTCACACTGCGTCTGGGCGTAGACCCCAAGCATGCCGATCAGATGGTGCGCGGGACCGTAGTACTGCCCCACGGCTTAGGCAAGACCAAGCGGGTTGCGGTGATCGCCTCCGGAGATCGCATGCGCGAGGCGGAAGCTGCCGGCGCCGACATCGTCGGCGGTGAAGACATGGTAGAGCGAATCCAGAAGGAAAGCTGGACCGATTTCGACGCCCTGATCGCCACCCCGGACATGATGAAGTCTGTCGGCCGTCTGGGTAAAGTGCTCGGACCGCGAGGCCTGATGCCCAATCCAAAGACCGGGACCGTCACCAACGACGTGGCCGCGGCTATTCGAGAAATAAAGGCCGGTAAGGTTGAATTTCGCACTGATAAGACAGCACTGGTGCACGTTCCGGTGGGAAAGCTCTCCTTCCCTCCGCAAAAGCTGATTGATAACGCGACCACGGTGATCAACAGCGTTGTCCGGGCCAAGCCGTCAGCGGCCAAAGGCAAGTACATCCGGGGAATCACCCTGAGCTCGACTATGGGGCCCGGCATTCCGCTCGACGGCCAGGTCGCTGAGGCGGCTGCAAAGCACTAATACGGATCTTGTTTCAGATTTCGGATGCTCTCGATTGCGCCGGTCTGTCCGCGCATAAGCAATGAAGGTTGGTTTTATGGCACTTACCAAGGCAAAAAAGGCAGTACAGATCGATAAGTTAGCGCACGAGCTCGAAGGCTCAACCAGCGCCATAGTCGGCACCTTTGCCAAGCTCACCGTCTCCCAGGATTTCGAGCTCCGCAAGGTGGTACGAGGCGCGGGCGGCCGCTACCGGGTGCTCAAGAACAAGCTGGCGGCCCGGGCATCCAAGGGAACCAAGGTAGAGAAGGCGCTGCAGGGGTTGAAGGGTGTCTCCTCGGTGGCCTATACCAGCGGGGACCCCGTGGCCCTGGCGAAGGCGCTTTCCACCTGGATGGCCGAGAACGCCGAGTTCACTTTCAAGCTGGGGATTGTCGACGGCCAGGTCATCACCGTCGAAGAAGTAAAGCAGCTGGCCACCATGCCGTCGAAGGAGCAGATCTTCTCCAAGCTCCTGTTCCTCATCAACGCCCCGGCCCAGCGCCTGGTCACCGTGATGAATGCGGTTGGACGCGATGTGGCGGTCGTACTGAACCAGGCAGTGGAGCAAGGGAAGTTTGCCGGCCCGGCGGTCCCGGCCAAAACCGGCCGCCGCGGAAGTAGCGCCCGTAGCCGAGGCGCCCAAGACAGAACCGGCCGCCGCCGTGCCGGCCGAACCTGCCGTCGCTGCAGCTGAGCCGGCCCCGACCACAGCGCCGGAAGCCGAAGCGGCCGGAACCGGGGAAGATTCGCAGACAGCAGCGGCAGCAACGGAAGCGCCGGCAGAGGGAACTGCCGTTGCTGCAGCCGAGCCGGCTGCGACCACAGCGCCGGAAGCCGAAAAGGCTGGAACCGGGGAAGATTCGCAGGCGGCAGCGGCGGCTACGGAAGCGCCGGTAGAGGGCTAGGCAGTTTTGTATCAGGGCACGACTTTAGTCGTGCCTTAGTTGCCAGAATCAATGAGGGGCTTTAGCCCCTGGGGGATGAACGGATTTTGCGATAGCAAGTTCCGGAAGGGCGAGGGCTTGAGAGGGTTGTTCGCTAGTATCAAGTAAGTACAGGTGTTGGTTACCAAAGTTTTGTTAAGGTGGAGAGAAAAATGGCGGATTTGCAGCAGTTGGAAGATCAGATTGTGGGTTTGAGCCTGTTGGACGCGGCGACCCTGGTAAAGAAGCTCGAAGAGCGGCTCGGAGTCTCGGCGGCAGCCGCCGCTCCGGTAGTTGTGGCTGGCGGCGGAGGCGGCGCTGCCGCGGCTGCGCCGGTTGAAGAGAAGACCGAGTTCACCGTGATCCTCAAGGATGCCGGTGCCAACAAGATCAATACCATCAAGGCGGTGCGGGAAGTGACCGCGCTGGGGCTGAAGGAAGCCAAGGACCTGGTCGATGGCGCTCCTAAGCCGCTGAAGGAGAACGTCAGCAAGGAAGAAGCCGAGACCGTCCGTAAGAAGTTCGAGGGCGTGGCTACCGTCGAAGTCAAGTAAAAAAGTCGAGATTTTTCGATTAGCAAGTTGCGTGCCAAAGCAGGACGCGCTATCATTATTTTTAGCGCGTCTCTGCCAGGCTTAGACTTGTTACCTGACCGAGCGGTTCTTTGCATACGATTCTCACATTCGAGATGGCAGCTTGTATGCGATCTACTATTCCGGTGCATTCTGCACCGGCACACACCTGCGAAACGGGCGGCGGACTTCGTGGTGTGGTGAACGATCTGCTGTAGGGCGGCGCACACGCGGCTTATTGGTATCAGCGGGATTCGGAAATTCTTATCTTGTCAAGTGCACAATTCGGTTGTGACGCTCGTGGGTAGTTCTGTCCCCGCGAGCTTCTGGCGTCTCTCTGCGCCAGGCTTTTGTGTGTCTGGCAAGCTTCCGCTCAAACCCCAGGCCCGATTCACGCCCCCGTATGCCGTCCGGAAAATGCCGGCAATAACTGCTGACGTTCGCTTGTCAGTCAAAGTTGCCTAGCAAGTAAAAGCGCAGTGTTTTTGCCGAAACGAGGCGGCGAAAACGCGTTATCGCGCAAGTGAACTACATCTGGGGAACCCGCGAGACTCGGCCGGTCCCCCACTTTGCCCCCCTCGCGTCCCACGAGTCCCAGGAGTGAAGCATGCCGAACGAGCACCGCGCCATTCGTAGCCGTCTCGACTTTTCCAAGATCCCAACCGCCATCCAGATCCCTAACCTGATCGAAGTGCAGCGCCGCTCCTACGAGCGCTTTCTGCAGATGGACAAACTGCCTTCGGAACGGGAAGACAACGGGCTGCAGTCCGTCTTTGTCTCCGTTTTCCCCATCACCGACTTCCGCAACATCTCCCAACTGGACTTCGTGGACTTCTCCATCGGCAACTGGGAGTGCAAATGCGGTCACCTGAAGGGATTGCATCACCTGCGTACCGCCTGCGTCAATTGCGGCGCCATGGTGATCACCGACCCCTTCCATCCCGGCGAAGTGCTTTGCCAAAAGTGCGGCACCTATAACAAGAACACTCCGGACTTCTGTAACAAGTGCGGTGACCCCGTGGGTCTGCAGTTGAAGTATGACCAGGCGGAGTGCGAAGAGCGCGGCATGACCTACTCGGCGCCGCTCAAGGTGACCGTTCGCCTCACCATCTACGACAAAGACCCGGAAACGGGCGCGAAATCCATTCGCGACATTAAGGAACAGGAAGTCTTCTTCGGCGACATCCCCTTGATGACGCAGAATGGCACCTTCATCGTCAACGGGACGGAGCGCGTGATCGTCAGCCAGTTGCATCGCTCGCCCGGCGTGTTCTTTGAGACGGCCAGCAATCGCACCTATTTCCTGGGCAAGATCATTCCCTACCGCGGCTCCTGGGTAGAGTTCGAATACGACCAGAAGAATACCCTGTATGTCCGTATCGATCGCAAGCGCAAGTTTCTGGGCACCATCTTTCTCCGCGCCCTGGGTCTGCGGTCGGATGAAGACATTCTCAAGACTTTCTACCTCGCCGACACCATCAACGTGCACAACGGCAAGCTGGCGTGGCAGATCAGCGAGGACGCGAGCCAGCCCACCCACCTGCTGGGCGCCAAGCCGGCTCACGCTGTCGTGGTGAAGGGCGAAGAGATTGCTCACTCCGGACGCAAGATTACCCCCAGCATCCTCAAGGCGCTACGCAATCACAAGGTCACCTCGGTAGAGATCGAAACCGCGGAGCTGGATGGCGCCATGACGCTGGCAGATGTAGTCGACACCACCACCGGGGAAGTGCTGCTCGAGGCCAACCACGAGCTGACCGCGGACAAGATCCACAAGATTACCGAGAGCGGCGTGACGTCGTTCCAGGTCTTCTTCCCGGACCGCGACGACGTAGGCAACATCATCACCAACACCCTGCGCCGCGACTCGGTGCGCAAGCCCGAGGAAGCGCTGATCGAGATCTACCGCAAGCTGCGCCCCGGCGATCCACCGACGCTCGATACCGCTACTGCGTTGTTCGAAGGCATGTTCTTCGATCCCCGCAAGTACGACTTCTCCCGCGTAGGCCGCCTGAAGTTCAACATCAAGCTCTACGAATCGCAGGATGCCACCCAGCTCGACAAGCGCACCCTGACGCCGGAAGACTTCTACGGGACGATTCGTTATTTGCTGAAGCTGCGCAAGAACATCGGCGTAGTGGACGACATCGATCACCTCGGCAACCGCCGGGTGCGCGCTGTCGGCGAGCTCATGGAGAACCAGTTCCGCATCGGCCTGGTGCGCATGGAGCGCGCCATCAAGGAAAAGATGAGCGTGTATCAGGAAATGTCGACGGCGATGCCGCACGACCTGATCAACGCCAAGCCGGTCATGGCCGCCATCCGTGAATTCTTCGGCTCCTCGCAGCTGTCGCAGTTCATGGATCAAACCAATCCGTTGTCGGAAATCACCCACAAGCGGCGGCTTTCCGCCCTTGGGCCGGGTGGTTTGAGCCGCGAGCGTGCAGGCTTTGAAGTGCGCGACGTACATCCCACGCACTACGGCCGCATCTGCCCCATTGAGACGCCGGAAGGCCCGAACATCGGCCTGATCAGCTCTCTCTCGTGCTTCGCCCGCATCAACGAATACGGCTTTATCGAGTCGCCGTATCGCCGCGTCCGTGACGGTTACATTCTCGACTACGTGCAGGTCACCAACGCCGGCGAAAGCGGTTTGCGGGTGGGCGATCCGCTGGAAAAGAAGGAAGCGCTGCGGCTCAACGAGAAACTGGCGTCCGAGCACAAGCGGGTGATCGAGTTCGATCCCTTCTCCTTCTATCTCTCCGCGTGGGAAGAAGATCGTCACACCATTGCCCAGGCCAACATCGAGCTCGGCTCACAAGGCGAGATCGTCGAAGACCTGGTCAACGCGCGCCGGCAAGGCAACTTCGTGCTGGTGAACAAGACCGAAGTGGATTACATCGACGTAAGCCCCAAGCAGTTGGTCTCGGTCGCCGCTTCGCTGGTCCCGTTCCTCGAGCACGATGACGCGAACCGAGCCCTGATGGGCGCCAACATGCAACGCCAGTCGGTTCCCCTGCTGGTGGCGGAAGCGCCGCTGGTCGGTACCGGGATGGAAGGTGTGACCGCGCGCGACTCCGGAGCCGTGATTCTGGCCAAGCGCAACGGCATCGTCGATTCCGTCGACTCCGAGCGCATCATCGTCCGCGTGGAGGGTGAGCATCATCCCACCCAGTTGTCCCGCGAAGTCGGTTCGGATATCTATCAGCTGATCAAGTTCAAGCGTTCCAACCAGAACACTTGCATCAATCAGAAGCCGATTGTTCGCCAGGGCGACCGGGTGATCAAGGGGCAGGTGATCGCCGATGGTCCGTGCACCGAGCAGGGCGAGTTGGCCCTGGGCCGCAATGTGCTCGTGGCCTTCATGCCGTGGAGAGGTTACAACTTCGAAGACGCGATTCTGATCTCGGAAAAACTGGTCCGCGACGATTACTACACCTCCGTGCACATCGAGGAGTTTGAAATCGAAGCCCGCGATACCAAGCTGGGACCGGAAGAAATCACGCGCGATATCCCTAACGTCTCCGAGTCCGCGCTGCGCGACCTCGACGAGAGCGGAGTCATCCGCATCGGCGCCAAGGTCAAGCACAACGACATTCTGGTCGGCAAGGTAACGCCCAAGGGCGAAACCCAGCTCACACCGGAAGAGAAGCTGCTGCGCGCCATCTTCGGCGAAAAGGCCGGCGATGTTCGCGACGCGTCGCTGACTTGCCCTCCGGGTATCGAAGGCACGGTAGTCGACGTTCGCATCTTCTCCCGCAAGGGACAGGAGAAGGACGAGCGCGCCAAGCTGATCGAAGGCGAGCAGATTGCCAAGCTCGAAAAGAACCTGGCCGACGAAATCCGAATTCTGACCGACGAGCGGTTGAAGCGTTTGGAATCGATTCTGGGCGGCAAAGAAGTGCTGGCTGACCTGCACGACGAGCGCACCAACAAGCGCCTGATCGTGAAGGAACAGATCATCGATCGCGATACCATCGAGCGCATTTCTACCCGCAACCTGAAGCGTATTCGCTACGCCGACAAAGATCCTCGCGTGAACGAGCAGATCGACGAGATCGAGGAAATGACCTCACGTCAGATCGATGTGCTGCGCAAGATCACCAACGAGAAAATCGGCAAGCTGCAGAAGGGCGATGAGCTGGCGCCAGGCGTGATCAAGCTGGTCAAGGTCTACATCGCCATGAAGCGCAAGCTGTCGGTGGGTGACAAGATGGCCGGCCGCCACGGGAACAAGGGCGTCATTGCCCGCATTCTTCCCGAGGAGGATATGCCCTATCTGCCCAACGGTACGCCGGTCGAGATTGTTCTCAACCCGCTCGGTGTTCCTTCGCGTATGAACGTGGGTCAGATCCTGGAAACGCACTTGGGCTGGGCCGCACATCAGCTGGGCGAGAAGATCGCCGAGGTGGTGCAACGCAATCACGATGCCAACGAGGTCCGCGCGCTGGTGACGGAGCGCTTTGCCAACACGGCGACGCTGCGCCAACTGCTGGAGCTCGACGACGAGATGCTGCTGCGGGTAACGGCAGGCATGAAGCGCGGCATCTGGTTCGGCACCGCGGTATTCGACGGCGCCAAGGAAGCAGAGCTCAAAGCCCTGTTGGCCGCAGCCGAACTACCCAGCTCGGGCAAGACGCCGCTCTTTGACGGCATGACGGGCGAAGAGTTCGAACAGCCGGCGACTGTGGGTTACATCTACATGCTGAAGCTTTCCCACCTGGTCGACGACAAGATCCACGCTCGTTCGATCGGACCGTATTCGCTCATCACCCAGCAGCCGTTGGGTGGCAAGGCGCAATTCGGTGGGCAGCGTTTCGGAGAGATGGAAGTGTGGGCGCTCGAAGCATACGGCGCAGCCTACATCCTGCAGGAGCTGCTGACTGCCAAATCCGATGACGTCTATGGCCGCACCAAGATCTACGAGGCCATCGTCAAGGGTGAAGCAGCCATCGAGCCTGGTGTCCCCGAGTCGTTCAACGTGTTGATCCGCGAATTGCAGTCGCTCTGTCTCGACGTCGAATTGATCAAGCAGCCGGAAAAGAGACTTCCGGCGCCGGCTGTCGCAGCGGCGGACTAGGGGAAAAACTGGGTTTTGTATCAGGGCACGACTTTAGTCGTGCCGTACGCGACACGAAACCTGAGGGCTGTATAGGGGCTTTAGCCCTACGTTTAGCCCCTGGTTTTTCCCAGGGTTTTTAAAAAACAGGCCTGTCCTCACAAGGAATCGCTCCCGGGGAGGACAGGCCGAGCAGATTCACCCCGAGAGCGTAGCAACGGCACACTTCGGAGTTATCAATCCGAAGCCAGGTGCCAAGGAGGGTCGTCTTGTACCGTTCCAGCCCATTTGAACTGACCAGCCCCATTACCGATTTCGATGCCATACGCATCTCCCTCGCCTCTCCGGAAAAAATCCGCAGCTGGTCCCATGGCGAAGTGACCAAGCCGGAAACCATCAACTACCGCACCTTTAAGCCGGAGCGCGACGGACTCTTCTGCGCCCGCATCTTTGGCCCTGTGACCGACTGGGAATGCCTGTGCGGCAAATACAAGCGCATGAAGCATCGCGGAGTCATCTGCGATAAGTGCGGCGTCGAAGTCACTCTCTCCAAGGTTCGCCGTGAGCGCCTGGGCCACATCGAGCTGGCATCGCCCTGCTCCCACGTGTGGTTCTTCAAGGGACTTCCTTCGCGCATCGGCCACCTGCTCGATATTTCCCTGCGTGACCTCGAAAGCGTTCTCTACTTCGAGAGCTACGTAGTCGTCGATCCCGGCGACGCGCCCGTCAAGGAACGCGAAATCATCAAGGATGAAGCCCGCTTCCGCGAGCTCGACACCCAATACCGCCCCACCGGCTTCAAGGGCATGATGGGCGCCGAAGCCATCAAGGAACTCCTCAAGCGCGTCGTGGTCGACGAGCTCGCGATCGAACTGCGCGAGCGCATGAAGACCGAGACCTCGCTCCAGAAGCGGCTCAAGTATGCCAAGCGTCTGAAGGTAGTCGAGGCTTTCCGCAAGTCCGGCAATAAGCCACAGTGGATGATCCTTGACGTGATCCCGGTCATTCCCCCGGAACTGCGTCCTCTCGTGCCGCTGGATGGCGGACGTTTCGCGACCTCCGATCTCAACGATCTGTATCGCCGCGTCATCAACCGCAACAACCGCCTCAAGAAGCTCATGGACCTCCATGCGCCTGAGGTGATCGTGCGCAACGAAAAGCGCATGCTGCAGGAAGCAGTCGACGCCCTGTTCGATAACGGCCGTCGCGGCCGCGTCCTGCGCGGCGCCAACAACCGTCCGCTGAAGTCGCTCTCCGATACCCTCAAGGGCAAGCAGGGCCGCTTCCGTCAGAACCTGTTAGGCAAGCGCGTCGACTACTCCGGCCGTTCCGTCATCGTGGTCGGTCCTGAGCTTAAGCTGCACCAGTGCGGCCTGCCCAAGAAGATGGCGCTCGAGCTGTTCAAGCCCTTCATCTATCACCGGCTCGAACAGACCGGCCACTGCACGACCATCAAGCAAGCCAAGGAAATGGTCGAAATGCAGGAGCCCATCGTTTGGGACATCCTGGAAGAAGTCATCAAGGACCATCCCGTGCTGCTCAACCGCGCGCCTACGCTCCATCGCCTGGGTATCCAGGCCTTTGAGCCGGTGCTGGTAGAAGGCAAGGCAATCAAGATCCACCCCCTGGTCTGCACCGCGTTCAACGCAGACTTCGATGGCGATCAGATGGCCGTGCACATTCCGCTGTCGCCCGAAGCCCAGGTAGAAGCCAGCGTGCTCATGCTCGCTTCGCACAACATTCTGTCGCCCGCCTCTGGTCAGCCGATCACCGTGCCGACGCAGGATATGGTGCTCGGTCTCTACTACCTGACCAAGGCCAAGAAGGGCGGCAAGGGCGAAGGCCGCGTGTTTGCCAACACCGAAGAAGTGCTCATGGCGCTCGAGGCCAAGGAGGTCGAAACCCTGACCCCCATCCGCCTGCGCTACACCGGGCCGGTGCTCGACATGACCACCGCCTACGACGATCAGGACCTGACCCACACCGAGCCGGTGCAGTACGACAAGCAGTACATTTCGACCACCGTCGGCCGGGCCATCCTGAACGATGCGCTCTCCGATGGCATGCCGTACGTCAACGGCCTGCTGAAGAAGAAGGGCATTGGCCAGTTGGTGAACTACTGCTACCTGAACCTGGGTCTCGAAGTGACGGTCAAAATGCTCGACCGCATCAAGGACCTCGGCTTCCAGTACGCCACCCGCAGCGGTCTCTCGGTTGGCCTGGACGACATGGTCATTCCCGACACCAAGTACACCGTGGTGCGTGACGCTGAGAAGCAGGTGATTGCCGTACAGCAGCAGTACCTGGACGGCGCCATCACCAACGGCGAGCGTAACAACAAGGTGATCCAGATCTGGTCAGCGGTAACCGAGAAGGTTGCCGATGAGATGTTTGACAACATGAAGAACGCCGACAAGGAAGGCGCCATGAACCCGATTTACATCATGGCTGATTCCGGCGCTCGCGGTTCCAAACAGCAGATCCGTCAGCTCTCCGGCATGCGCGGCCTCATGGCCAAGCCTTCCGGCGAAATCATTGAAACCCCGATCACGGCCAACTTCCGTGAAGGTCTCACCGTGCTGCAGTACTTCATTTCCACCCACGGCGCTCGTAAGGGCCTGGCGGATACGGCATTGAAGACCGCAGACTCGGGTTACCTTACCCGCCGTCTCGTCGACGTGGCGCAAGACGTCATCGTCAGCGAGCAGAATTGCGGGACGGTCGAGGGCATCTACGTCGGTCCTATCGTCGAGTCGGGCGAGATCATCGAGCCGCTGCGCGATCGCATCATCGGCCGCGTGTCGCTCGAAAAGATCAAGGACTACGAAGGCAGCGTGATCGTCGAAGTCAACCAGGAGATCACCGAAGAGTTCGCCGTGGCCATTCAGGGCGCCGGCATCGAGAAGGTGAAGATCCGCTCCGTGTTGACCTGCGAGTCCAAGCGCGGTGTCTGCATTCTGTGCTACGGACGCAACCTTGCTTCCGGCCGCATGGTGGAGTTGGGCGAGGCAGTCGGCGTGATCGCGGCGCAATCGATTGGCGAGCCGGGAACGCAGCTGACCATGCGTACCTTCCACATCGGCGGTACCGCCTCCCGTGTTTCGCAGCAGTCCTCGCTCGATGCGAAGAACCACGGAACGGTGCGCTTCCTGAACATGCTCACGGTTCGTGCCAAGTCGGGCGACCTGGTAGCCATGAATCGGTCGGGCGCCATTGCGGTTCTCGACGAGCGTGGCCGTGAGAAGGAGCACTACCAGGTTGTCTACGGCGCCAAGCTGAAAGTCGAAGACGGCGCGCAGGTACAACTTGGGCAGACGCTGGTCGAGTGGGATCCTTACACCTTTGCCATCCTGACCGAAATCGGCGGGACCATTCAATTTAAGGACCTGCAGGAAGGCATCACCCTGAACGAAGAAGTGGATGAAGTGACAGGCCTGTCGCGCCTCGTGGTTGCGGAAGCAGCCGATGAGAAGCGTCAGCCCGCCATCGTCATCAAGGGCTCCAAGGGCAACAAGCGTTATCTGATGCCCAGCCGCGCTCACCTCATGATTCAGGATGGGGACGAGGTCTTCCCTGGCGACGTGCTGGCCAAGATCCCGCGCGAAACCACCCGTACCAAGGACATCACCGGTGGTCTGCCGCGCGTAGTCGAGCTGTTCGAAGCCCGCAAGCCGCGTGAAACCGCAATCATCAGCGAGATCGATGGTGTGGTGAAGTTCGGCGAAGTGGCCAAGGGACAGCGCAAGATCTACGTGACTGCGGACAACGGCGAGGAGAAGGAATACTCGGTACAGCGTGGCGTCCACGTCAACGTGCAGGAAGGCGAGCGTCTGAAGGCCGGCGAGCCGTTGATGGATGGCCCGCTGAACCCGCACGACATCCTGGCGGTACTCGGCGAGAAGGAACTTCAGGGATATCTGGTCAACGAAATCCAGGAAGTCTACCGCTTGCAGGGCGTGGCGATCTCAGACAAGCACATTGAGACCATCGTCCGTCAGATGTTGCGTTGGGTAAAGATCGAGGAAGTCGGCGACACGTCGTTCCTGCTCGAACAGCAGATCGACAAGTTCCGCTTCCGCGAAGAGAACGAGCGTGTGATTGCCAAGGGTGGCCGTCCGGCGATTGGCCGTCCGCTGCTGCTGGGCATCACCAAGGCCTCGCTCTCGACCGATTCGTTCATCTCCGCAGCCTCCTTCCAGGAGACCACGCGTGTTCTCACCGAAGCCAGCATCAACGGTTCGGTCGACAGCCTGCGCGGCCTCAAGGAAAACGTCATCGTCGGCCGCCTCATCCCAGCCGGAACGGGCATGGAGTACTACCGCAACATCCAGCTCTCGCAGGAACTCGAAGAAGCCGCTGCCCGCGTGCAGCAAGAAGTCACGGCCGCCTTCGAGGAAGCCGAGCGCGAACTGGAACTCATGCGGCAGGAAGGCGAAGCCGAAGAAATGGCAGCCGAGTAACTCGGCATCATCAGTCAAACCACAAAGGCCGCGAGCAATCGCGGCCTTTGTCTTTACTACTGCGGTTTGATCATGCGTACCGTGCGCAAAGTCGCGGTCCAAAGGCCAGACTCATAAAAGTCACGTCGACGAAAAGCCGGCGCTCCCGACAGGTCACGCTTCGCCGTCAACCGAAGAGAGAATAGGGCTTGGTGCAACGCCACCCGAGCATTCGGAAAACTATCTAGTAACCGATTACAAGGGGAGTCTATAAGGGCCAATAAAAACCTCTATCGAGGGCGTCGGGCGATAGTCCGGCTCCCGAGAAGCGTTTGGAGAGCTGATTCATTGTCGCGCGCTGTGAATCATCCCGCCGTAGGTGCATAGTAGAGTGAGAGAACCCAAATGATTGACACTGCAATCTTCCTAGGCGCTGGCGCGTCGAAAGCGGAAGGGGCGCCCTTGCAGGGCGAACTCTTCAGGGATTATTTCTCCTCCAAAACGTTTATCAATAGCTGCGACGCGAGCGACCGTGATCTAGCTACCTTCTTCGACCTTATCTTCGGTATCGACGTTGATGAAGATCTCAGAGGTGTTGAATTTCCCACCTTCGAAGAAGTGTTGGGCATGACCGATTTAGCGATTCTTCGGAAAGAAGCCTTCAGGAATTTCGATATCGACAACGTCGCTGTGAATAGCGGCAATCTCCGCTTCATTGCTCGACAGCTCGTCTTCTTAGTTGCGCGAATCCTGGACGAAAAACTCTTAGATCGCGCAGTCATCCATCGCGCACTGGTTTCCAACCTCCAAGCAGCAGGTAAGCTGGAGAATATCGTCTTCATTTCAACAAATTACGACATCCTGATCGATAACGCTCTGACCGACCAATATGAGAACGACTGGGATTTGGATTACGGAATCGACTTCCGAAACTTCACTCGGCACGCAGATTGGGAACGGCCTCGCATCGAACGAAGCATACAGTTGTTCAAGCCGCACGGTTCGCTCAATTGGCTTCACTGCCATACCTGTGGGGTGATGGAGTTGACTCCGAAGGAAAAGGGAGTCATGCGGCTTGTTTCTCAACTCGAAAAGTCGACATGCCCTCGGTGTTCCTTGGCCTATACTCCGTTGATCGTGCCACCGACATTTTACAAGGACATGAGCAACACCTTCCTGAGCACAGTGTGGAATCGGACCGATGTAGCCCTTCAGTGCGTGAAACAAGTCGTGTTCTGTGGCTACTCGTTTCCCGACGCGGATATTCACATCAAGTACCTGCTCAAACGAGCGCAGACAAATCGCCAAGAAGAACTGCGGTTCACTGTGATTAACGACCATCCTGGCAAGACGGAAGAAGAGAAGAAGCTCGAACGAGAGCGTTTTCGTAGATTCTTGGGACCGCGAGTGCAATACACAGATTTCTCGTTTGAGGAATTCGCTCAGAATCCTATGAATGTTTTGCAAGCTGCTCCTGCGGAGCAGTGTGATTGAGGGCACCACGATGGATCAGCCAAGTCCAGTAAGCACGGAAGACGTTTCACACGCGACGGAACTGACAGAGCGTCAGCTCTTGTTGAAAGCCCACGAAATCTCTTGTGAAACACTTCGGCTCTTTTGCACGCACTACAACGAGCGGCTACCTCTCGAAGGTCTTGGCGGAGCGCGCATCAGCATACTGATCGCGACCGCTGTGAAGGCTATCAACACGAGCCATGCGGTCTGCAGGCTATGTGCGGAGAGACCCTACTTCGAAGAAATGAACGTGGTGACCCGGAGCCTAATCGAATCGATCGTCAATGGTGTATTTATTCAGTTCGCGACTGATGAAGAAGTGCAATCGTTCACGCACTTTGACTCGATCTCCCTCTCGAAGGCAATCCGCATCGCCGAGGGAATCGCCCCAGAGGTTGTGGGCGTGCTTTCGGAGAAGCTACGCCAGGAGTTTAGCGTTCACACCGAGTCCGTGAAGGCGATGCTAGGAAAAACTGAGCAAGACTTCAGTCGGACGCGCTTGGACATCGTCTCAAAGGGAGACCGGATCGACAAGGGTCTGGGCGTGCCAGTATTTGCCGTTGTCTGCAAGGTTCTATTTCCGTCGGGCCATGCCTACGTCCATGCTAGCTACCGCTCTCTAGAAGCGTATATGCCAACCGAGGGTGGCAAAGTTCTCCTCCAGCACTTGGATTTTCAAGCGGACGGCGCTCTCCATCATATGAACGTCGCGCTTTTGGCGCTCTGCATAGCGATGAATCAGCTCTCCACGGAGCGTCTCGATGACTGGATCGCGGTGATCCAAAGGGTGCTCACTGCGTACTCACAACGCATGAGCGCTTCGGCTCGAAAAAACCATGCCTCCCACGGGTTTTAGCGGTAGAGGGTTATCGCTCCTAAGCGCTATGCCTGAAAGGTGTTTCTCATCAGATGGCCTATGACTTTACAACGCTATCGCCAGACGACTTCGAAGATCTTGTCGCAGCCCTTCTCTCTCAAGAATGGCGTGTCAGGCTTGAAACCTTCAAACGGGGCAAAGATAAGGGCATCGATCTCCGTCACACAAGAATCCTGGCACCCGCGTGGACCATCATCGTGCAGTGCAAACGGTATGCACCGCACAAATACGCCGCGCTTCTCAGGGCTGTAAAGTCGGAAGGCGCGAAGATTGCACAACTCCAGCCTACGCGTTATGTACTCGCTACCTCCGTACCGCTGTCTCCCGACAACAAAGATGAGTTGCTCTCGATACTTCAGCCTTGGTGTCAGTCGACCGCAGACATCTACGGCGCAGGTGACCTGAACGGTTTACTGAGGATGTATCCGGAGGTCGAAAAGGCTCATTTCAAACTGTGGATTGGTAACACCGCGGTCCTCGAAAGGATCCTGCATTCGCGCATCTTCAACAGAACGCAAGCCACTATCGAGCTAACGCAGGAGCATCTAAGCCGAATCGTGGTGCATCAGGGCTTCGACCGCGCTCTGGATCTTCTGCAACAAAATCATCACGTGCTCATCGTTGGGAATCCAGGCATCGGGAAAACCACGATGGCCAGAGTCCTGCTTTGCCATTACTTGCGAGAGGGCTTCGAGCCAATCTGCGTGGCCGGCGACATCGATGCAGCGTGGGACTTGATCCATACCCCTTCATCTGTGGACCGAAAGGTCGTTGTTCTCTACGACGATTTCCTTGGGCGGCTGAAGTTCGACTCCCTTCGATTCGGCAAGAATGAAGAATTCTCACTACTTGAATTCTTGGACACGGTCAAACGATCGCCAAACCTTCGATTTATAATGACGACCCGAGAATACATTCTCGCCGATGCCCAACGGATACATGGGGCATTTGCATCCCGCGCAGGCGAAATCCTCAAATACACGTTGCGTCTAGATGACTATTCGAAGACTCATCGTGCGAAGATGCTCTTCAACCATCTCTACTTTTCGGACCTTCCGGATGATCGTCTGGCAAAATTAGTAAAGAGCAGGGTCTATCGCGACGTCGTAGATCACACTCATTTCAACCCGCGAGTCGTGGAATCCGTTAGCTCGTACGCGAACAGCCGAACGATGACCGACGACGAATATATCGAGTTCATTCAGCAGGAGTTCGACAACCCCGCAAAAGTGTGGGAACATCCGTTCCGATCCGACATAAGTCCTGCTGCACGCATGGTTTTGCTTGTTCTATGGACATTTGACGGAACAGCGGAAATCGAGCAGTTGAAGGCGGCAGTTAACAGAATCTCAGAAGCGATCAAAGAATCGGAGTTCGCGCTCGAGTTTGCGGAGGCTCTGCGGCAACTCGATGGCAACTTCATTTCAACAAATCGCTATCTTGGACGCTCATTGAGGGAAGGAGCATTTCTCTTTGCCGAATTCAACAATCCCTCGGTGGAAGAGTTCGTGGACGAGCTCCTAAAGTCTGAGCCGTCTTTGCTAGCGAATCTTCTACAAGCGATCGTGTGCTTCCGCCAAGCGAGCAAGATGGCGTCGCGATTGTCGGAGATTGGAAAATCGCGTCAAGTTCCGAAAGCGTCGTGGTTGCTTCTCAGAGAGCGTGCCGCTGCGGCGGAAGCAATTTCTGGAGGGCACCTAATTAACTATCGTCCATACGGAGAACCGATTCGCCGCGCATGGGCTGCAGATGATAACGACCTTCCGCGAGTAACGCGGGTCCGTTTTCAGATTGAGGCGGAGGCAACTCTGAATGACGAGATCCAGAAACAGTTGCAAGAGCGGGTCGGGTCGTCCGATGGCTGGGTCAGCTTGTTGCAAGGCTTTCAGAGCGATGATTCCCACGCCTACGGAGTTCAGCACCTTCACGAATGGGTTCAGAAGGAAAGCAGATGGCCGGGAGCCGTCAGAAGAGATTGTCTCCGGGCGTTCCGTCGCGCTCTATTTCTCGTCATCGAGGATGAAGATCAAGTGTGGGCCTCTTCTCTAGGCTCCCTGCGGATCTTTGCCGAGCTAGCTCTCTCGGATGGCGTTGCATGGTCCGAACAAGAACAGGAGCTATTTCGTTCAGCATGCGCGTTGGTGTCACGCACCATCCTTAACAACGACCGATCTGAAGAGGACGTTCGTCATGAGGCAGAAGAACTGTCGACAATTGAAAAGATCACGAAACTCCCGCTGAAGAAGGAAATCGAACGACTCGAGAGCCGCGCCAACGATCTTATCGATCGGCCACGCGACGAGGACGCTGCCGATCCTGAAGCGCGGCGCATCGCTGACCCTTCTCTCGAAGCGGAGCTGGATCTTGACTCGCTGTTCGCCGGTCTTCTCGATAGATAGCTGAAGGAGGATGAGTGACACCACTCTATTTCCCGCAACTCGTCCAGCTTTCCAGCGGACCCACAGAACCCCGGTGCGATCTGAGTCCTCGAAATCGACCTCGCCGGAGTAGCTTCAAATCTCATCAAGCGGTCGTCCGACAAATTCAGGAGCCTCGGGGAACGCTGGTCGGATACTGCCTGACGAATCGAGAAACCACGTCTCATCCCATCCATCGGCCATATTCCATTCCCAACTAACGCTTTGTGCGGGAGTGTACTGTTTGGTGGTTGGCCAGACGCGGAAACCTTCAATATTCCCTTTTAATCCGACAGTTTTTATGATGACTCCGTGCACATCGCTGAGCGGCTTCTTACCCTCTGCATCAGAAAATAGCTCAAGATTATCCCTTTCCACGATGTATTGTCGACGCGGAATCGAGTTCAGCATTCTGAGAATTCGTAACCCATAATCAATTGCACGCTCGATCAAATGAGGGTGAGGTCGAGCATGCACGAGCTCGTTCCGCAGTGTCCAAAAATTATCGACTGTTGCGCGCAATGATTGTGGAAAGGCGGATGGCTCGTCCATTGACTTCGCGACGGTGTCGAGTACTTCAATCGGCGATTGCCCTTGATATCTGCCGAGCTCTCCAATGGAAGCTAGGATCAACCGAAGCTGTCTGTCGATTTCCAATGAAAGCCGCATCAAGGCCACTGCTGGGCGATGAGAAGCCTCTTCCAATACGGCCGTTTCAATTTCGAAAATCGTTGGCGATGTCATGCATCAACCTTCTGTTTTCTTTGGGCGCTTCGGAACTTTAGGGGCAGGCAGTTGAATCTGTAAAGTCTCTCTTTCGGCAGTTGGCAGTTCTTTGTTGATTTCGTTCAAAGTAACGTTCACTCCGAATGCGCGTGCTGACTTGACCCGTTGCAGCAGAGTCGGGAGTTGGCTTAAGAGCGTGCGGATCTGGTCGTCAAATCGAAGCACTACGAAGAACGCAAATGCGGGCCATCGCAGAGCCACAAGCAATGTGACTATCTCATGCAGCATTCAGTTGATCTCAGTCGAATCGCTGTCCACGACCTTGCCGTAGTCATGTTTCTGCTGTCACCCACCGATACTGCTCCGGCGGTCGGCGTGAGATTCACGCCGACGCGTCGGACCTCGATTGCGTGCTCAAGCCGGACTCCTGGCTCCGCCAGTGCCGAGTGCTTTATTTGTACACCAACTCAATAGCCCTACGATAGAGGCCTGGCTCCCACGAGGACTGATCCCGCTCCGGTGGCCGGTTCGTTGAAGAACCCAGGAGAAAGCAGGGGAAAGCAGGACGGGGGGGAAATGACCCCAGTGGAGAAGCGTCTGCTCGGCGTTTTGCCCCAAGGCGTTTGCGTTAGGATCCGGATCCCCTGGAAGACGACGATGACAAGGCGTTCGTGGCTGGCTGAAAAAGCCGCGGCCCTGGCCAGCACCGGGGTTGTGAATAAACGCCAGTGCGCTGAGGCCTGAGTAGCCTACAATCTGGTGCGTGGGACCGGATGAGCGAATTCAAGGATAGGATTGCCGCAGCAGGCGGCAAAGTCGAATTTATCTGTCGGCCTAACGGGCAGGTAAGCACCCGAATCTCCGGCTTTGGATTTCGGGGAGTCTACCAAGTTGCCATTAGCCTGGATGGAAAACATTTGCTAGCTAGCGTGCCCCCGGCCGGAATGGGCCAAGTCCAGATTTATCCGCAACCTTCGCTGCTTGCCTTTGTTCAATCTGACGAAAAGGGGATGTGGGGTCGCAATTGTCCGTCTTGCAGTCGGTACTTTCGAACAACCCACATCATGGGCGTTACGTATTGCCCATATTGTGCGGAAGCTGCATCCGACCTAGCCTTTGTCTCAAAAGAACAGCGAAGATATCTGACCGCCTTCTACGATTTTTTCGCAAGAGCTTATTTGAGTAATCAAGATACTGCGCTGGACATGCTTGACATAACCGACCTCAGCCCGGCGTGGCATTATTCGGAAGAGAAGCAACAATTTCACTTCACCTGCGGCACCAACGATTGCCACTCTCAGACGGACATTCTCGGCCAATATGGGTACTGCCCCCGCTGCGGACGAACCAATGCGCGTGGTCAGTTCTCTGAGGCTATGGAGAAGGATCTGCAGGTGGCCAAGACACACTCTTTCAGACACGGAAGAAAGCGAAGCTGAGTGGGAAAGAATGATAGCGGAAGTACTTTCCAGATTTGAAGCTCTGGGCAAACATCTCAAACAAAGACTACTGTGCCATCCGTTAAGCGAGAGACGAAGGAAACAATTAGAAAAACTAAACTTCCAAGATCCCTTGGAAACCGATAAGTCTCTGGAAATGTGGTTCGGCCTTGGTTTATTCGAGTGGCCGGGAACCGAAACTAATCCGCTAAGACGACTCTCTGAGGCCGAGATTTCACTTGTGCGAAAGATGGTGCAGGTACGACACGTACTGATGCACAACGGTGGATTGGTCGACCAAGATTATCTTGACAAGAGCGGGGACACCGAGGTGCGCCTCGGCCAACGGATCAAAACGAATCGGGCGGACACGAGTAGGTTTATCAGATGTATCCGCGATATGGGTAAGAACCTCTTGGACAATGTCGAAGAGGGGTTCAGCGTGAGGTGAGAAAAAATGATAAACGAAGACGCTCTTGCTTACCGACGAGGCACACTTGTCGAATTCCATCTAAATCTGGGGGGTGGCGCGAAGAAGTGCCGAGGGCTAGTACTCAATACGGCGGTTTTGTATGGGCGCGGAGCAAGACAGCTCTGGATTCTCGACATGGATGACGCCACTCCCGAGTTGCAAGCTTTGTGACAAAGAAGCACGTCGTGCACGAGGAGGACATTGTAGCCGCGATACCTGCAGTTGTAATAGGGGCGGAAACCCTCCTTCGCGACAA
>CAVVQX010000023.1:0-176379 GCA_963750415.1 uncultured Acidobacteriaceae bacterium | reverse complement strand
GATTTTGGGAGGTCCGGAATATTAACCGGATGTCCATCAGCTACGCCTTTCGGCCTCACCTTAGGGACCGCCTAACCCTGAGCGGATTAACCTTCCTCAGGAAACCTTAGACTTTCGGCGCGGACGGTTCTCACGTCCGTTATCGCTACTTATGCCGGCAGGGTCTCTTCTCAACGCTCCATCTGTCTTCTCAGTCAGACTTCGCTGCGGTTGAGAATGCTCTCCTACCACGCGCACACAGAGTGTGCGCATCCGCTGCTTCGGTGTACAGTTTTAGCCCCGTTATATTGTCGGCACCGGACCGCTTGACCAGTGAGCTATTACGCTTTCTTTAAAGGATGGCTGCTTCTAAGCCAACCTCCTGGCTGTCTGAGCGTTCCGACTTCCTTTCCCACTTAACTGTAACTTGGGGACCTTAGCAGGCGGTCTGGGCTGTTTCCCTCTCGACAATGAAGCTTAGCCCCCATTGTCTGACTCCCGGACTGGTTGTCATTGGCATTCGAAGTTTGATTGGATTCAGTAAGCCGGAAAGCCCCCTAGTCCATCCAGTTCTCTACCACCAATGCAAATCATCCGAGGCTAGCCCTAAAGCTATTTCGGAGAGAACGAGCTATCACGGAATTTGATTAGCCTTTCACCCCTACCCTCAGCTCATCCGAGCTTTTTTCAACAAACACCGGTTCGGTCCTCCAGTGGGTGTTACCCCACCTTCAACCTGGCCAAGGGTAGATCATCCCGCTTCGCGTCTATTCCTGCCAACTGAACGCCCTATTCAGACTCGCTTTCGCTACGGCTCGCTTACGCTTAACCTTGCTGACAAGAATAACTAGCCGGCTCATTATGCAATAGGCACGCGGTCAGACATTCCCTTGCGGGCATAGTCCTCCCACTGCTTGTAGGCACACGGTTTCAGGTACTTTGTACTCCCCTCGCAGGGGTTCTTTTCACCTTTCCCTCACGGTACTGGTTCACTATCGGTCAGAAACGAGTATTTAGCCTTACGGGATGGTCCCCGTAGATTCAAGCAGGGTTTCACGTGCCCCGCCTTACTCAGGTATCCGCTTCGAGTCTGGATGATTTTCGTCTACGCGCCTGTCACGCTCTATGGATCCACTTTCCAGAGGATTCGACTAACCACCAGATTGGTAACTCTACTATTGCGGACCCTACAACCCCCGAGACACCGAAATGCCACGGGTTTGGGCTATTCCGATTTCGCTCGCCACTACTCTCGGAATCGAGGTTTCTTTCTTTTCCTTCAGGTACTGAGATGGTTCACTTCCCTGAGTTCGCTCATGCCTGCCTATGTATTCAGCAGGATGTACTACGGTTTTGCCGTAGTGGGTTTCCCCATTCGGAAATCTCCGGATCAAACGCCTGTGTGCGGCTCCCCGAAGCTTATCGCAGCTTGCCACGTCCTTCATCGCCTGTTTCTGCCAAGGCATCCACCGTGCGCCCTTAGTAGCTTGACCATAGAATTAACTCTCGCGCAGCAGTCAGATTTGCATCTGCGATACCGCGTTAGAGAGCTAAAACAATTAGTCTCTGATTCGCCTGCGTTTACGCGCTCACTCTCGCGAGTGAGCGAATATTCGCTAATTATCCTAAAGACACTCAACTAAACACGCCGTATTCCCTGTGCGAACTTGCGATACTGCTCTTCGCTTACTTAAGGAATAGGCCTGCTCAGCCTTGTAATTTTTAAACTGATCTGATGTACAGGTTGGCAGACTCTACAGACTTCCTGAGCCCCGCTTTGCGGCGGGTCTCATCCGTAGCTCCATCAAGATCTGTGAAATATCAGATCAGTTCATTACCCAATCGATTTCGTTGTCAAACATCCAGTTGCACCGGAGGTTAATCCGGTGCCCACCCTGGGGTGGGTTCGAACAGCTTATGGCTGCTCAAAGATCAACGCCTTGAGAGACGCTCATCTTTGAACAGAAGTTCTGTTCCGGTCGAACTCTTTTCGTTTGGCTGCGGCTGCGGTATGCGCTAAAAGCGTACCTCAGCGGCTAAAGCCGTCTCGCTCTCGGGCGTTTATGGCACGGGTAAACCCGTGCCCTTCGTCGAGGGCCGCCCGCTCATGAGACTTTTGCTTGCGGTCGAGTGGAACCGCAGGTCCCTCCCCTGCGCTTCGCTTCGGTCGGGATGACAAATTTTTTGCAAAACTTGTCAAAGGAGAGATTTGTACAGACCGAGAAGGCCGATACGGACCGAAGAGAACTTGGTGGAGCTGACCGGGATCGAACCGGTGACCCCCTGCTTGCAAAGCAGGTGCTCTCCCAGCTGAGCTACAGCCCCTTAGCTTGAGTGGTGGGCCTGGGTAGATTCGAACTACCGACCTCACCCTTATCAGGGGTGCGCTCTAACCAACTGAGCTACAGGCCCGCTGGTTGTGCCAGAGTCTCATAACTCGAAAAGTTTCGAGGACCAGGAGAACATGCAGAGCAGCTACGCCGCTCTTGACCATCATGGAAATTGCGAGAAGCAGAGAAGGCTTGACCGGTTTCCCGAGATTCCAGTCAGGGACTGGAACTTCGGGAGTACATGGCAACATCTCATACGCGCCTACTGGTTTCTGATCCAGATTGCTCTGGGCAGTCGACCATAGGTCCGCTATCGCGGAAGCGGATGAGTGCCATGACGTTCTCTCTTAGAAAGGAGGTGATCCAGCCGCAGGTTCTCCTACGGCTACCTTGTTACGACTTCACCCCAATCATGAATTACACCTTGGGCGGCTGCCCCCTTGCGGTTGGCTCACCGACTTCTAGTACAACCCACTTTCGTGATGTGACGGGCGGTGTGTACAAGGCCCGGGAACGTATTCACCGCGGCGTTCTGATCCGCGATTACTAGCGATTCCAGCTTCATGGAGTCGAGTTGCAGACTCCAATCCGAACTGAGGCCGGCTTTTTCCGATTAGCTCCCCCTCACGGGTTTGCGACGGTTTGTACCGGCCATTGTAGCACGTGTGTAGCCCTGGACATAAAGGCCATGAGGACTTGACGTCATCCCCGCCTTCCTCCCCGTTATCCGAGGCGGTCTCACCTGAGTGCCCAACTGAATGATGGCAACTGGTAATAAGGGTTGCGCTCGTTGCGGGACTTAACCCAACATCTCACGACACGAGCTGACGACAGCCATGCAGCACCTATAGAGCAGCCCCTTGCGGGGAAGGAATATTTCTACTCCGGTCCACTCCATTTCGAGCCCAGGTAAGGTTCTTCGCGTTGCGTCGAATTAAACCACATGCTCCACCGCTTGTGCGGGCCCCCGTCAATTCCTTTGAGTTTCAGCCTTGCGACCGTACTCCCCAGGCGGATCGCTTAACGCGTTAGCTTCGGCACGGCGGGATTGGGTACCCGTCACACCAAGCGATCATCGTTTAGGGCTAGGACTACCAGGGTATCTAATCCTGTTTGCTCCCCTAGCTTTCGTGCCTCAGCGTCAGTTATGGTCCAGTGAGCCGCTTTCGCCACAGGTGTTCCTCCCGATATCTACGCATTTCACCGCTACACCGGGAATTCCACTCACCTCTCCCATACTCAAGCCCGGCAGTTTCTCATGCAGACTTCGAGTTGAGCCCGAAGATTTCACACAAGACTTACCAAACCGCCTACGCACCCTTTACGCCCAATAATTCCGAACAACGCTCGCCCCCCTCGTATTACCGCGGCTGCTGGCACGAAGTTAGCCGGGGCTTCTTCTCTCGGTACCGTCATAATCGTCCCGATCGAAAGGAGTTTACGTCCCAAGGGACTTCATCCTCCACGCGGCGTTGCTGCGTCAGGGTTTCCCCCATTGCGCAAAATTCCCCACTGCTGCCTCCCGTAGGAGTCTGGACCGTGTTTCAGTTCCAGTGTGTCCGTGCGCCCTCTCAGGCCGGATACCGATCATAGTCTTGGTGGGCCATTACCCCGCCAACTAACTAATCGGCCGCGACCCCCTCCTTAAGCGAATTGCTCCTTTGACCTCTCGGTATTATGCGGTATTAGCCCAGGTTTCCCTAGGTTATCCCCCACTCAAGGGTAGGTTAGTCACGTGTTACTCACCCGTGCGCCACTTTACTCATGGATTGCTCCACTTTCTCGTTCGACTTGCATGTGTTAGGCACGCCGCCAGCGTTGATTCTGAGCCAGGATCAAACTCTCGTTTGAAACCTGATGGCTCTCTATCCCAGGACGGAGGTCCGGGAAGAGAGACCAAGTCTCGGCAGAGCTCGAAAACTCTGCACGAAACATTACATTGTGAGAATGATCAAACCAAACTTCATCGTTTTCTCACGACTGGCATGTTCTACCTGATTGTCAAAGATCCGCGCCGGATTCCGCCTGAGCGGGCCGCTTTGGATCAAGGAATCCGCAGCCTAGCTGCGTGTCCTCGAACTTGTTGCGCTGCATCTTCGTGGAGTCTCGGAAGGCTCCAGCGTTTTAAGCGCATTTACCGAAAGTATAGAAATTTCGGGAGGCTGTCAATGGATTATTTCCACTTTGCTCAGCGCGCCTTGCAGCACCAAATTTGAAAGATCGGTCCAGAATCCGGCGGCCCAAATTCACATTGGGGGCCATGGGATCTTGGTGGGCAATATTGCCCAAGAGAGGAACTTCCTCTCGCCTTGCAATGGATTGTTCGCTCTGGAAGGAGTTTCCTTCGCTACCGGTTTACCTGCGTGACCCAGTCCGGCGAATTTTCAGCCAGACTTTTTAAGCAGGCTCGTTTGGCCTGCTCAAGTTGAGATCAGATTCAGGTTTACGGTATGGGCTCTGCTACGGCCCGTCGAACAACTGCTGCTTCGCTCGCTACTACTGGCTGGGTTTGTTCTGCCCTACCGCGAAGCTACACCGTGACCACTGCTCACTAGTACAACTTTTTAAGAATACCAAAGTTCGTTGGATTTAGCAAGTTATGTCCGGTGGGTACGACTTCCGGAGGGCATGCTTTTCCAACGACTTGTGTGAGAGTACCAACTCGCTGGACGGACCGCAAGGGCGGGGCTTGTTGAAAAGGCGGATTGTTGTTGAAAAGGTGGGTGAAGGGGGGCAGGAGTGCCGCGCCTCCGGCGCTCCCACGGCAGGCCGGGGCGGGCGGGTCGTCTTTGGATTGCTCCCCAGCCCTTCCGGGCTGGGCTGACGTTTGGCCACCGGCCCTCCGGGCCTTGATTCATCAACGAGTCACGCTCAGAAGCTGTGACTTTGATTCCCTTGTAGTCTGTGGCCGGAAAGCTCCGAAGAGCATCTGCCAACAAGCATCGCCGGGGTTCCCTCGGCTACGCTCGGGACAGGCTCTTCGACTCCGCGCCATAAAACCTCTGTTATGCGATAGATCTGCGAGGCGCTTCGCTCAGAGGCTGTGACTTTTTAATTTCCCTTGCAGTCTGTGGCCGGAAAGCTCCGAAGAGCACCTGCCAACGAGCATCCTCGGGGTCCTTCGACTCCGCGCCATAAAACCTCTGTTATGCGATAGATCTGCGAGGCGCTTCGCTCAGGATGACACCTTTCTGGAGGGGACTAAACAACATCTGATCGGGTGCAAAAACACGAGAAGATCGAAAAAGTCACAAGCTCTCAGGATGACGCCTTTGTGGGAGGGGACTGAAAAACATCTGGTCGGGCGCAAAAACATGAAAAGATCGAAAAAGTCACACACTCTCAGGTTCACGCCGCAAGCGCTATTCAAATCTCGCCGGGGGAAATGGCCGCAGGTCAACAAGAGAGACGCAGATCTGGAGCGGGAGCTGCGTTCCGACCTGGAATTTCACAGCTCAAATGGTTTTATTTGCGGGTCACGGTTCAAACGCTATTCAAATTGCCGTGTCAGGGCATCGAGCGGTTTTATTCGTATTTCGCAATCAGGCCCAGGTCAGTTAGGCCGTTGATGAAGAATTGGACGGCGAGCGCTACCAGCAGGAGTCCCATGATGCGAACCAGGATGCGGATTCCGGTTTCTCCCATGATGCCCCGCACCCGGTTGGCTCCGGTCAGGATCATGTAGCTTACGGCGGCGGTCAGGACGATGGCGCCTAAGACGACTCCCAACTCCCAGGGTTTCAGGGCCTGACCTACGAGGATCATAACGCTGGAGATGGCTCCCGGCCCGGCCAACATGGGGATGCCGAGGGGCACAATGCCGGCATCGTCTTTGGCGGCGGCCTCCGCGGTTTCGTCGCTGGACTCCTGGGTGGGGGAACGGCGGGCTTCAATCATGTCGATGCCAATGAGCAGCAGGATGACGCCGCCGGCGATTTCAAAGGCGGGAAGGGTGATGCCGAACATGCGGAAAATGAGCTTTCCCGCCAAGGCAAAGGTCATGAGAACAATGAGGCAGGTGAGCGCGCCACGACGGGCCATGCGCTTTTGCCGTTTTCGATCGGCATCCGCGGTGATGGCCAGGAAGGCGGGGATCGCGGCAAAGGGATCGACGAGAAAGAAGATGGAACTGACGGCCAGCACCGAGAAGCGAACATAGTTCGAGTGCAGAGTGTTGATAGCCATGCTCGCTGGTCCATACATGAAGACAACTTAAACCAGAGCGCCGGCCAGCCGCAGTTATAATCGTAGTTTCACTCGAAGGGAGCTTGCTGTCGATGCCTATCCAGCCAACCGCCAAGATCTGGCACAACGGGAATTTAGTTCCGTGGGAAAAGGCCCAGATCCATGTGATGAGTCACGTCGTGCACTATGGCTCGTCGGTTTTTGAAGGAATTCGCTGCTACGCGCAACCGCAGGGAGCGGCTATTTTTCGGCTTCCCGAACATATGCAGCGACTGCTGGATTCGGCCAAGATTTATCGTATGCCCCTGCCTTACTCGTTGGAGCAGCTATCGAGCGCAGTGGTGGGCCTGGTGGAGAGCAACGGGGTTGCTCCGTGCTACATAAGGCCGATTGCACTGCGCGGCTACGGAGAAATGGGCGTGAGCCCCAAGGGCACTCCGATTGAAGTGTTCATTGCCAACTACTCCTGGGGCAAGTATGTGGCCGGAGACGAGGGAGCGGATGTGTGCATCTCTTCCTGGAGCCGGATGGCCCCGAATACGATACCGGCGCTGGCTAAGGCTGGGGGCAACTATCTGAATTCCCAGCTCATCCGCATGGAAGCGGATAGCAATGGGTTCTCGGAAGGAATCGCTCTCGATGTCTTCGGGAATTTGTCGGAAGGGTCGGGGGAGAATCTGTTTGTGGTGCGGAATGGGGTTATCTATACCACGCCTTTGGCGAATTCCGTGCTTTCGGGAATCACCCGCGATTCGGTCCTGACGATGGCTCGCCACCTGGGGATTCCGGTGGTGGAGCAGGCGATGCCGCGGGAACTGCTGTACATCGCGGACGAGGCCTTCTTCACGGGAACCGCGGCGGAAGTGCATCCTATCCGGTCGGTGGATCGCATTACTATCGGCGATGGCACGGTTGGGCCGATCAGCAAGCAGCTTTCTGAGGAGTACCTGGGGATTGCCCATGGGCTGCGGCCGGATCGATATGGGTGGCTGACGCATGTCAACGTGAATAGCAGCCAACCGGTGCCGGTTTAGTTTCTAACCGGCTCGGTTTGCTTGCTCTTGTTTAGCTTCGTTGAAACGTACGGGCGCACTGCAGATCCTCCGCTGCGCTACGCTCCGGTCGCAGGCTGTGACTTTTTTAATTTCACTTCTAGTCTGTGGCCGGAAAGCTCCGAAGAGCACCTGCCAACAAGCATCGCCGGGGTCCTTCGACTCAGGGCCATAAACCCTCTGTGATGCCATAGATCTGCGAGGCGCTTCGCTCAGGATGACGATTTTGTGGAGGGGACTAAACAACATCTGGCCGGGTGCAAAAACACGAGGAGATCGAAAAAGTCACAGGCTCTCAGGATGACGCCTTTCTGGAGGGGACCGATGACAACCTACTTGACCGCTGGTTTGGGCTCCTCTGCCGGCGCGGGTGGGTGGTTTGGCACTACGCCCAGCAGGGGTGAGGTTGAATCCAGAGGTGGGGTCATCACTTGCGGCCGGATGCCGGCTTGTTGGCCCCAACCTGGCAGTAGCGGACTGCCGGTGATGAGGCGGGCTCCGCGATTGAAAGTCAGGTATGTCCAGGCCCAGGAAAAGAAGACGGCCAGGCGATTGCGAAAGCCCACCAGGAAGAACAAGTGGACCGACACCCAGGAGAGCCAGGCCAGGGTGCCGGACCAATGGGCTTTGAAGGGCCAGCGTACGTTGGCCACGGCAGCATGGCGGCCGATGGTGGCCATGTCGCCCTTATCGAAGTAGTGGAATGCGGTTCGCGGCTTCCCTGCCATATCCTGGGCGATCATTTGCGCGGCGTGGCGACCCATCTGCATGGCTGGCTGGGCTACTCCGGGCACCTGGCGACCGGCTTCTTCCACATGGGCCAGATCGCCGCACACAAAGATCTCCGGATGACCCGGAGGATTGAGGTAAAGATCGACGATCGCGCAGCCGCGTTTGTCGGTGGGCGTTCCCAGCATTTTGCCCAGGGGCGAGGCTTGCACACCGGCTGCCCATAAGGTCACCACGGCATTTAATTGTTTGCCGCCAACCATGACATAGCCGGGCTTTACGTCCATGACGCTTTGCCCGGTGTGAACCTCGACCCCCAGTTGTGCTAGTTGCTCGGCCGCCTTTTTGGAGAGGTCCTCCGGGTAGGCGGCCAGAATGCGGGGCGAACCCTCGATCAGGATCACGCGTGCCTTGGAGGGATCAATGTGGCGGAAGTCGTGGCGCATGTAAAGCTTCGAGATATCGCTGATGGCGCCGGCCAATTCAACGCCGGTGGGACCTCCGCCGATGATGACGAAGTTCAGTTCCGGGTGGGCGCCGGTCTCGACCATTTCCCGCTCCGCCAGCTCGAAGGCCAACAGAACGCGGCGGCGGATTTCGGTTGCATCCTCGACGGTCTTGAGCCCGGGTGCATTCTGAGCCCAGTTGTCCTTGCCGAAGTAGGAATGGGTTGAGCCGGTGCCCAGGATGAGGTAGTCGTATTCAATTTCCGCGCCACTGCGCAACAGCACCCGGTGGTTTTCAGGCTCGATGTTCTCCACCTCATCCATCAGGACCTCGATGTTCTTGTCTCTGGAGAAGATGGAACGGATGGGTTGCGCGATGTCTGCCGGGGAAAGCACGGCCAGGGCTACCTGATACAGCAAAGGCTGGAAGGTGTGATGGTTGCGGCGGTCGATCAGGGTCACGTCGACGGCCATGTCCGCCAGTGCCTTTCCGGCGCTCAGGCCGGCGAAACCTCCTCCGACTACCACCACCCGGGGGCGCGGAGGGACATTCTTTACCACGGGCGGAGGTGGGGGCGGGATTACAGAATTTTCAGCCATTCAGACACGCTCCTTGGCACGCATATTGGATGCTCTCTCCTTAAGATACAGACCGGGGGGCAAAAGATACGCGCGCGGCTAGATCTCGGGGTAGAAGTCGAAGAAGGCTTCGATGCTTTGCCGCAACTGGTTCTCGATCTCTTCCCTGCTGCCCTCCAGCACGTGCATGGTCACGTGCGCTTGTTTGCCATTTTTGAGCGTCACCAGGGCGTCGCCCACTTCGATCGCTTCCTCAGAGGGAAGCAGCCTCATGCCGTAGATCAGGGTCAGGTTTGCCATGCCGCCATATTACGTGTGGAGGGTGGCTCTCCAACACACTCTCTAGAGATTGACAGCAAAAGAGTTACTGGATTTTTTGATTTGCGGCTCCGCGCGGACAGAGAACGAAAACCGTTCTGCACCGATATGGACGCAAATATGGACGCTCCTATTTTGAAATCCGGGGCTCTGGATCACCCGCCGGCATTCACATAATGCAATCCGCTCACCTGCCGATAACTAAGACTGAGGCCAGCAAGATCAGTGTGGTGGCTACCGCGGCATTGGACCGCCAAGGGAACAATGAACAGGAATTTGTTCTTTAAAAAACAGTTTCTGCTGGAGATCACTACGGTCCTGTGTCTTCTTGGCGCGCCACAGATGGCGTCGGCGCAGGTGGGTCCGGCGATGCGGGGGGCGCCAGATATCTCTATATTTGCAACTGCCACGGATGCCAAGCCAAACTTCCGCTACCTTTACGACCGCGCGGTCTATGGGTTCTCTGCGGGCGGCTTCTGGCAAACGCGGCGCATCCTCGGCGTCGAGGTGCGCGGTTCAATCCTGAAGTGGGGTAGCGACCAGCATGAAGAGTCGGCGCTTGCGGGTCCACGTGCCGCGCTGCATTTGGGCCGCGTTTCTCCCTATGGGTGTGGTCTTCTGGGCGCCGGCAATGCATGGTCCCGCAACCTGCCTGACAAACAACCACCTTTTATCATCGAGGCGGTTGGTCTCGAGTGGTCGATCCTGGGCGGAGTGGACATCCGTCTCGCCCATCACATCCGCCTCCGGGTGGGAGAACTCGCTTACTCGAAAATATACTTAGCCGACAGAACGCTGACGGCGCTTAGTGCCAGTGCGGGCTTGGTCTATCGGATTAACTAGCGCTTCCGCCGGCGTGACAAAGCCGCGGAGTTTCTGCGCGTGCCGAGGGCAGGTAAAGCAACGACCACGGCTACCGACGCCCATTTTTCAGGACGTCGATCACTTGCTCGATCACGTAGGCGACCTGGTGCGGTGACATGCCGGGAAAGATTGGCAATGAGAAGGACCGGTAATACTCCCTGAGAGCAACGGGAAAGCTTTCATGGCAGTAATGGTAGGCGTCGCGATAATACGGATGCATATGGAGAGGAATGAAGTGGACGCTGGTACCCACTCCCCTTTGTTTCAACTGTTCCACAACCTCCGCTCGTCCAATCGTCAGCCGGTCTAAATTGAGACGCAGAACATAAAGATGCCAGGCGGATTCTCGATCGGCAAGCACTGTGGGAGTTTGCACTTCCTCGCACTGCGAAAGGGCATTTGTATACTGCTTTGCGATTCGTTCGCGAAGATTGCGCATTTCTGTGCACTTGCTCAATTGGACGATACCGATCGCAGACTGAATATCGGTAAGGTTGTACTTGAACCCCGCTTCTTTTACTTCGTAGTACCAGGAACCTTCGGCGCTATAGCGCCGCCAGGCATCCCGGCCGATACCGTGTAGCCGCATGATCTTCATGCGAGCAGCGAGCTCGTCATCATGGGTGGTGACCATACCGCCTTCGCCGGTGGTGAGGGTCTTGGTGGCATAAAAGCTGAACGCGGTCAGTTTGCTGATAGCTCCCACGGGGGTGCCGCGAAAGGAAGCCGGGAGCGCGTGGGCCGCGTCTTCGATCACATGGAGATGGTGGCGGTCGGCGAGCGGTTGAATTCTGTCCATATCGCAGGGTTGTCCGGCAAAATGAACCGGGAGGATGGCGCGAGTCCTGCTGGTAATCTTCTTCCGAGCTTCCTCGGGATCGATACAAAGCGTTATGGGATCCACGTCCACGAGCACGGGAATGGCCTTGAAATAAACGACGACCTCGGCAGTGGCGGTGAATGTGGTTGTGGGCACCAGCACTTCATCGCCCGGCTGCAATCCGACTGCTTCTAATGCAAGGTGGAGCGCTGCGGTGCACGAACTCACGGCGATGGCATGCCTCGCGCCCACATAGGACGCAAAGTTCCGCTCGAACTCGATGGTCTTCGGCCCCATCGTGAGCCAACCGGAACGGATCACTTCAGCCGCGGCCTTGGCTTCGTCTTCTCCGACGCATGCGGCGTGAAATGGAATTATCTGCTGTTTGAGTTTCATCGATGGATTTCGTTCGCGAGAAGGCTGCGATGCACTGCCCGGCCGCTAAGGATGGGGAGTGGAGGGAATCATGGGTGCGAAGTGGGGCGGACTGATGCGATCTTCAGTGTGTTTCGCCATGGCGTGCCCGCGCCATTCCGGGTAGGCCCGTCCTCAAATTCGAACCAGAACATGCTCGCAGCAAGCTCGCAGCGGACAATTGCCTCATCCCGGGTTGCAGCGGAATAGAGGACGTGGCCGTAACGGTCAAGGCTGGAACGAATCTCCCGTATGACAAAACCCGGGCGCAGGAAACCATCCCGTTCGGAGGCCGGATAGATCACGTCCACTCCTGGAATCTCGTAGAGTTTACGGTGACCATGGACAGCTCTCAGTGTGCCGGTGCGTTGCACGTCAAAGTATCGGACGCACGCGGCGCGCTCCCATAAACGAGGCGAGTGAGGCCGCTCCCCCAGCGCCAGCAGGATCGCGACTTTCACCAGATTGACGCCGGTCGATAGTGGGGTGAGATGGGTGGAGATACGGTCCCCTCCGAGCCGGGCGCCGATCTCGATCAATTGCGCTCCTTTGGTGGATACTTTAACCTCCGCGTGAAAAGCGCACCAGGTCAAGCCCAAGGCGCTCAATCCTGCCTGCACGGTGCTGTAGATTTGCTGTTCGCGCAAGGGTGCATGCGTGGATGGCTGGCAATGGCCAACCTCGACCGGCGAAACCCCGGGGAACAGGAACTTATCGGTGATGGCGACCATGTAATAATCGCGATCGGTGCAGTAGCCTTCGACACTCACTTCTTCGCCGTCCACCCATTCCTCTAACAGCAACGCACCTTCCGTCTGCCATGCGCGGCAGCCTGCATACGCTGCCGGAATCGTCTCGCGATCATCAATGCGGTAAATCCCGCGGCTCCCCGAACCTCGCCCGATCTTGAGCACCACAGGATATCCGAGAGACTCCGCCGCAAGCCGGGCCTCGGCCAATGAATGAATCAGACGAGTATGCGGAGACGGTGCTCGCGATTCCGCGAAAGCTTCGCGCATCAGGCGCTTATCGGTCGCGCGCGCTGCCGCCTGGGGCGACAACGCAGAGAGACCCATACGCCGGCCTACTTCAGCGACGGTACAAACCGGCGCGTCCGTACACAAGGTCATCACGCCGTCGATATTCTCCCGCTCTGCAATTGCGCAGACGGCGTCCGGATCGAGAATATCGGTTACGTAGGGTACGTCACACAAGGCGAGGCCGACGGCAGAAGAGTTGCCGTCCACTGCAATGCTGCGAATCCCGAGTGCGCGAGCCTCGTGGATTGCTGGTATTTGCAGGGGACCGGCACCCACTACTAACAAGGTGGGAATCAAGACTCGCCTTTTCGAATGGTTACTTAGGCTTAGAGCTCTCCAAATTAGCGGATCAACTTGCTTTTTTGACAACTGGTTGATTGCTTTGGAGAGGGCTGCTGTCTATAGTATTCCGCGTTTCCAGGAGAGGTCCGCGGAACTGCAGATCCCTCGGCTTCGCTCCTAATGAACAAAAGAAGAGTGTGGTGCCGCACCTCCGGCGCTCGACCGCCTGGCTATTGTTTAGCGGACGGCCCTCCGGGCCTGGATTGCAAACACCGCTTCCCCATGTTCATTCCATCCTTAACTTGCTACAGGCAAGTCAGCCGCTCGGGATGACAAAGGAAAGGGCAACGGTTCCACAAAAAGTGGTTGCTGAACCGAGGCGTTTTTCAAATCTGATTTGGACAGGTTTGATTTTCAGGCGCCCCTGGGGGACTGAGTTTGCTTGGTTGTCGTTACTCCGGGGACTTTTGAAATTCGTGCGACAGCATGGAAAGGAGGAGACGGTCGACGAAGCGGCCGTCCACAAACACCGCTGCACGCAGTAGGCCTTCCTCCACAAAACCAAGCCGCCGGTAAAGGCTGATCGCGGGCAGGTTGGTGACATTGACCTGGAGAAAGATTCTATGCAATCCCAAAGTGGCAAAGGCAAACTGCAGCAATAACCGCGAAGCCTCATCTGCGAGGCCTTTGCCTCGCGCCAAACGGTCTCCAAGGTAAATCCAATACTCCGCATGACGCGATCGCCAGTTAATGCCGCGGAGTCCGAGCGCTCCGACTGCGTGCGCCTCGTTCCCTTTTCCTTGAGCGATCAGGAAGATACGCTGCGAAGAGTCGTCCATGACGGATTCGTACCATCGACGGTGTTCCCAATCGGTGACTGGGCCTTCCGTCCCCGTACCTCGCCTTACTTCCTCATCGTTGATCCAACCTCTTACCAACGGCAAAGTTGCTTCATCGAAGGGAAGAAGCGCCCCTAGCTTTCCGTTGAACATGGCTGTGCCTCCACTCCGTGATCGGACGCCGCATCCGGAAGCACTGGCTCTCGGGTCCGATTGATTCCTTCGGTGACCAGGACGGTTGCGATTGTCTTCCAGAGGATCTTTATGTCCAGCAGGCAGCTCGCGTGGTCGGCATACCAGGTATCCAATTCACGACGTAGGGGGATGGGCAGGTCATTGCGCCCGTGCACCACCGCCCAACCGGTCATACCAGGGCGGACATTGAGGCGCCGGAAGTCGGTTGGCCGATAACTGCAAAGCCCTTCGGCAAGCTCCGGACGCGGCCCGATGAGGCTCATCTCGCCGCGCACCACGTTCCACAGCTGTGGCATTTCGTCCAGGCTGGTTCGTCGAAGGATCCTACCCAAGCGGGTCACGCGCATATCCGTGTCCGAACTATAAGCACTGCCGTCGGGATTGCGAATATACGGGGCATTCTGCACCATTGATCGGAACTTGATGATTCGGAATTTTCGGCCCTGCCAACCGACACGCTCTTGCGTGAACAATACCGGTCCCCTGGAGCTTAGCTTGATGGCAACAGCGATCAGCCCAAACAGCGGCGCAAAGACAATCAACGCCGCGCTGGCCACGGTAAGATCAAAGAATCGCTTCCAGGCACAGCCTAGCTGCTTGGTCAACATCTGGACTCCAGGTCATGACACTGGCCGCGTCGAGGAAATGGTCGTTGTTTTTGCGGTCTCGAGGAGCAGCCGGATCATCCTGGGAAGATTAGCCTCGCGGGTCAGATGGCACAGGGCATAATCGAGACCGCGGGCTCCGGCGGCCCGAATATCTTCGGGAGCACTGGCGGCGATGACCTTCAAGGCAGCGGCCGTTCCGGCCGGGTCGTCCGGTGGAATCACCCAGCCCGCTTTGGCTTTCGTGATCAGTTTGGCGCTGTCGGAGTTGCCGAGCACCATAGCCAGTACCGGGCGGCCAGACAACATGTACGAGATGAGCTTGGAGGGAACGGACACCAGCGACTGCTCGCCCTGCGTTGGTAACAAGAGAACGTCTGCTGCGCCTAAGACAATTCCTGTGTCCTGTTTCGGCCAGGGGGTGTGAAAAAAAATGCGATCCTGCAGTCCCTTTTCTTCGACCATCTGCTGGCATGCCCGCAAAGACGAGCCGACACCGGCAATGAGCATACAGATATTATCTTCGTTCCATAGATACTCGAATGCCTTGATCGCCGTTTCGACTCCAGCTGCCGCGCCAATGTTGCCGGCATAGACGGCCAACATGGTTTGATCGAGTATGCCGTATTTCTGACGCAGGCCATAGGCGCCGCGGGCGTCCACGTTCACGGAGTTAGTCTCTCCCCAATTCTGCAGCACGTGGATGCGTTCGGCAGGCACTCCGCGGTCCAGTCGATAGGTTTCACGAAACTGATCCGAGATCACGATGAGCGCCTTTGCCGAATGTGCGATCCTGCGATCGAGCGCGCGCAAAACTCTATACAGGAGCGAATGGGTGCTGATCCTTTGCTGCTGTGAGAGCGATTCCGGGTAAACGTCCTGAATGCTCATCGCGACCGGGATGTTGCGCAGCCAGGCCGCTGTGCAAACCATGCCAGAACAGACGATGACCCAGGAGTTCATATAAATGACATCGGGCCGCGGCAGAATAAGAACGAGAGCGGAACAGGTAATGGCAAATCCCAGATTTTCGAGGAGACGGCTGCCCATGGTTGACTTCCTGGAGAGAAAGGAGAAGCAGCGGATCACTGCGAACCCCATACTCTCCCGACGGTAGAGCGATCTCCGGTAGCCCTTGAAGAGCCTTCCGTCGGGACGGTTGGGAAACGGGGCCAAGACGGTAACCCGGTGGCCATAGTGAAATAATTCCTCGGCGATTTGGAAGCTGGTCTGCGCAGTCACCACAGGTTCAGGCGGGAATACGGCGCTCACGATCAGAACGTTCATGCTCTTATTCCTGGGACAGGGATCAGGTGCGAGGTTCACGGATCGGGTTATGGAATGGCATTCAATCGCGGGGATTGCCCCGCGGCCGGCCGTTCGCATCGGATCTCCGCAAAGATGTGGTGGCTACGCGCTCACCGCGCAGTGGCTTGCGGGACCCCTGGCCTGTCTTCGTATCAACCCTCGCATGCAACTGGGGCGCCGGGTTTTTCTGGAGCTGTTCCAACTTCATGCGCGTCCGAAAGTCAGGCGCATTTCGTATCAATTTGCGTAGCTTGATGGAACTGATATAGGCGTGGAATGCGCGCTCGCCTGCCTGGTCTGAGTGTTCATCCAAGCCGGCTTCTGAGGTAAAGAGCAAGGGGGCAGATGACATGGCTCCCGGCGTAATCCCTATCGAGTTCAGGCCGGCGCGGCTATTCGGATGGAACGGCGGATTGACCTCGAAAGAAGTCACAGCCCCGGATTTCTTCGAACCGGCGGATCTGGCGGCTCGGTTCGGATTGGGGATTGCGAACGTTCCGACGCCGGCTCCGAGTTCGTTCTTGTCTGTCAATATTCCCCCACACTCGACCGAGCGGGCTTGCTTTGCGCTCAATAACCGCGGATAAGCTGATTGTGGATTGGCTGCGCCGGCCGAGCCCATCGCGTCCCGGGTGGCAGATCCGTTGGATTCGCCGGTAACGATACGTTGCCAGCCGACTCCAGGTTGGAAGCAGAGCCCGGTCGACGTCTCCGCATGGGAGTTCCCGCCCGGCGAACTTTTGCTGTTTCCCGATTTGCCCGTTTTGTGGAGGAACGCTTGACTCGCCGGTGGACCGCTTGGCGCTGTTTGAGGGCTCGCCTGCAGAGTAGCTGCAAGCAACAGCAACAGGCTGACGAAAAGTCTTGGGCGAAGCTCGATCATTGGATCCTATCGAAGACACTCTCTCGCGAGAGCACCCCATGGCGTAGGAATGAAGCCGCAGCAAGCTCCACGGTGAAAGAAAAATCGAGCGCAAATTGCTTCACTCGAAGGTGTGCGGCCGCGATAGCCTCTTTTTCTCTCTCGCGGCGTGAGGAAGCAGGCAAATCTTCGTGCCGAGCCATGAGCGACGCTAGCTGTTCGGCTGCTTCGGGATCAAAATAGCAGGCGCGATCTCCGGCTTGCTCTCTATGAACGCGTAGATCGGAAAGCAGCATAGGCACCCCAAGCGATTTTGCCTCTTCGACCGGAGTGCTCCAGCCTTCGGACAAAGAAGGATTGATGAGCGCAGTACAAACGCGCATCAACGCAAACACATGCGGGCGTGGCACGGTTCCGAGAAAGCGAAAGTTATGGGTTAACCCATATGCGGAAACCAATGCCTGTAACCTTGCAAAGTGTTGGGGATGGCGATAGTCCTCTTCCCTGCCCGAGGCGGCCACCACCGGGTTCGAACTTTTTTGCCGTAGTATGCGGAGCGCCTCGATCACCGTGCGATGGTTCTTGTGCTTCCAGAACTGGTTGGGCAGAAAAAAGTAACACTGCGGTAATTGATAACCGAGCGCAATCGCGCGATCACCATCAACATCACCTAAATACGGCGGCAACATCGCGGAGCGGACAACGGAGGTTCTGCTTACCGATTGGGGAAAGAAGGCTTCACAATCAGATCGGCTGTCTTCGCTGCTGAGCATGACCTGCCGGCGGCTCACTATTTGCGCGCGAAAACCGAGGTCGCGCTTCCAATAGGCGCCGAAGCTAAACAATTCAGGGTGGTGCCGGTGTTGAAAGTCGGTAATCCAGGCAACGCAGGGAAACGGAAAGCGCCAGCCATAATATTGTGCGCACTCGAAGAGCACGTCGATCCGGTGTTCGCGAAACGCATGAGCGGCGGCCTGATCACAGCCGGTCAGTAGCGCCTGCCGCAGACGTTGATGCCTGTATGTGTCGTTAAAGGCGGGGACACGAACGACCTGCACCCCCGATATAGCGGCAAAGGGCTCAATATTCTCCGCTACGGTGTCTGTGCCCACAAACAACACCATGCACACGCGATCCCGCGCGTGTGCAGACAGCACCTGTGCCAGATTTACCAGGTAGTTATAGCCGCCTGTGCCTCTCCAGTTGGCGGCACTGATCAGTGTGAACGCCACCCGGGTCAAAGATCACTCCTCGAAGACTGCAAGTACCACCGCACATAGTCACGAACACCAATATGTACGGGAACCCGCCAACGAAAACCCCTGGCCTGGAGGAACCAGCCGTCTGCCACCAGACTGCAGGGGTTGCCGGGCCGTGCCTTGCCATTGAATATGATCCTGGCGGGCGCAGGCCAGGACTCCAACACCATGGCGGCGATATTGCTTACGCTCGTCCCTTGTCCCGAGCCCACGTTGAAGACCGCCATCGTGTCTGGATCCGATGCCAGCCCCATGGCGAATTCCAAGGCGCGCACCACATCCCGGATGTCGGTCCAGTCGCGCAATTCCTCACCGGTGCCACCCAGCACCAATTGCCGTGTGCCGGAGACCAGGCTGGAGCACATATCCCACAACACCTGCTTCTTCAACCAGCTGCCGTACACCGAGAACAGCCGAACCACCCTGACCGATAAGCCGTAACTCACGGCGTAGGATTGACACAGATTCTCCATCATCAGCTTGTGATACCCATACGGGGAAAATGGCACAAGCGACTGTTCTTCTCTGATGAGTCCGGTATGACCTGCCCCATAGACCGCCGCACTCGACACCGAGACCAGGGTTGCGTTTTGCGCTCCAAGCCGCATCCACTCGAGCAATTCTGCCGTGGTCGCAACCGTGCGGGAGAAGTCCTCATAGGGATTGGCCATCGATGCGCCAACCGAAGAGCCTCCGGCCAAGTGAAAGATATAGTCGGGAGGACCCCCAGCGCACAGCAGCTGTTGCAGATTGCTCGCATGAATGCCTCCGTTGAGCCAGCGTGCGACACCCCACGCCTGCGCTTCGGCTGGTGGCCAGGGACCATGACCGATACCCACCACGGTGTGGCCCTGACGGGAAAGCCAGCACGCAAGATGGCGGCCGATAAAGCCGCGACATCCTGTGATCCAGATGGCTTTCTGGATGCGGTCATCACGGAGGGGGATGAGTTGGCTCAAAGAATGTTGCCGAAGGAGCTCGCGGCCACGGAAATAGGTTGCATGACGAAGCCGTGTTGCCGGCGCAGGTGTTCCACATATGCTTCTTCGGATGGTCCCTCGGTGACGCGATTGGCAGGCCACCCAACCCACTGCATCGAGGAAAAGTCGAAACGCTTGATCACCCTTGCGGGATTTCCTACTGCCAGCGAAAAGGGAGGAATATCGTTTCGAATCAAAGCGCCGGCGCCAATCACACAGCCGTGCCCGATGCGAACATTGCCAATCACTTGCGAGCCGTACCCAAAGAAGCAGTTGGCTCCCACGTAAATATCCGCGTCCAGGGTTACCCCGGTCGTCATGTAGGCGCTCATGGGATCGTCGTAGCGATGGGAGCTCCCGATGAAGGCGCAGTTCAATGCTGTAAGGCAGTAATCGCGAAGGATGATCGACCGTCCAACGGAAAAGAAATTTCTCTTGCCAATGAAGCAGTTGTCACCGATCACCAATCCATCCAAAGGAGATTTCCGGTCGTTGACATTCAGCCAGCTACCGCTGCCGATCGCTACATTGCGTCCGATGCGGATGCGGAATACACCGATGAGCAGCACATCGGAGGCGATGTAGACGGAGGGAAACCGGAAAAAGAGAGCCGTGCTTGCCCGCACGCCGAGCGCGAGCCGATAAGCGCGTGCAACGGCAAGGGCCAGCGATGGGTTCCTTCGCAATCCTTTCTTGAGTGCTGCTTTCATCTTCATACTGCTTCATCCACTAGGCGTTCGCAACGAGTGCCTCAAACGCACTCCATTGCACTTGCTTCGAGTACTGTCGAGTAACCATTTCATGGCCCGCCTGAGCGATTCCCGCGATCATTTCCGGAGCCTCGAATAACTCGCGGAACTTGACGACAAGGTCGGCCGGAGACTGATAGGTGACCAGGGTTTGGCCCGGGACCATGCCTGCGGGGTAGACACCCTCGTCCGACAAAAGAAGTCCTCGGCAACCCATGCTTTCAAAACAGCGCATATTGCCGCGGTCCTCGCCCGACATGTCGATGGCGCCATTTAAAACGATCTTTGCCCTGGAAATACGGGAGTAGAGGTCACGGCCATAGACGGGGCCGGAGGAAACAGCGCGAATATTGCGCGGCCTGCGATATTTTCCTACCGGCGCAAGGTAACCGAGCGGTGATTCGGCCAGACGGGTAAACCGGGAACGCGCCAGGCAAAACTCGATCCGGTAGATAGGGCTGAGAGCAGCGACGGCATCGAGTGCGGCCGCGCGCCGCATATGATGCCGCGAATAACCGCCAACGAACAGCAAATCGATGGGCCGGTCGGGGTTGGCGGCATATTGATCCATTACGGGATCGTGAGCGGGTGAGAAGTACGCAGCTTTCCAGCCGCAGCCTTCATATCGCTTGAGCAGGGTAGGCGAGTTGCACACGATGTAGTCGTAACCGCCAAAGTCCGCGACCGGGGAGGGAATGTTACGCCATGCAATCGCCTTGCGCACGCATCCCGGCAGCCTATGGACAAAATCGCTCTCGTACCGTACCGGATCCAGATTGTAGAAGACCTCGGCACGATGAGATTCAATCTGGGCCAGCAGGATGTCTTTGAGACTCACCTTCTCCGGCAAGCCCACCTCTCGAGCCCAGGTGCGTTGCAACACCTCGTCATCGCCGTTGGTGAAGAACGTTTGATGGTCGCCATTGAGGACCGGCAGGAGAAAATGCAGCGCCCCATAGCGGTGGTCAAGGAAACGCTGGATCTGACTCTTAAAGGTGACGCCCTCGCGCACGTCCTGGGGACGTGACAGGTAACAAGGGGGAACTCCGGAATTCTGAAGTAGCCTCATATGCTAAAATCCAGCCGCAAAAAAGGGGGGGCCAATGATGACTCGCAGTTACGATAAGCCGGTGAGAAAGCCCGCGGGTTACACGATGTCCATGTGGCTCTTGACCGCGTGGTTATTGGCGGCGCCGCGCGTCGGGGGTCAAGCGGTGAGCACGAACCGTCCGTTCCCGGTCTTTGATGCAACCGGCTTCGCACATAAACCGGATTTAACAAAGTACGGCTTGGAGCGGATCATGGTTCTTTATCCAAACTTCATGTGGGAAGGGAATAAGATTCCCGACGCGACCAGTCTTCCCGACCATAGCCGAATCACCACCTTTGCTCAACTTGCCAACCAAACCACAGGCACCGTCGTCATCGACATCGAACACTGGCCAGTAGTGGGAGAGGCGGCCACGGTGGCCGAAAGTGTCAAGAAGTACGAAATGGTTCTGCAATGGTTCAAGACATCTGCGCCGGCGGTAAGTGTCGGCTTATACGGTGTGCTTCCTATACGGGATTATTGGAGAGCCATTCAAGAAAAGGGGTCCCCTGGATATACGGCATGGCAAAAGCAGGACGACAGCCTGGCTTCGATCGCTCCATTCGTGGATGGATTGTTTCCGTCGGTCTATACCTTCTATGAAGATCGGAACGGCTGGCAGAAGTATGCCATCGCGCAGATTGAGGAAGCGCGCAGGCTTTCCCGGGGAAAGCCTGTCTACATCTTTCTGTGGCCGCAATATCATCCCTCCAACAAAACGCTCGGTAATACCTTCCTGCCCGGCGATTACTGGCGCACAGAGCTCGAAACTGCCCGGAAATATGCGGATGGCGTCGTGATCTGGTGCTGTTCAAATAGCCTGACCTGGGATGAGAAAGCTCCGTGGTGGTTAGAGACGCGAGCCTTTTTAAAGGAACGGGATTCAGGCCAACGATGACCACGATGGTTTGGCCGGCAACCGCTCTGGCCGCATACGAGGAAGATCGGCGCCAAGAACGATCGCCATCATTCCCCACAGTGAGGCGTTGCCATAGAGGCCCCCGGAGAACATGGCCCCGATGAGTTGCTGAAAGAAGCAGAGCGAAATCCATGACATGGCAACGTCTACCCTGGTGAGGAGGATCGCGCGGTAAATGGCCATCAGCAGCATCAACACAAAGATCGATCCACCGAACGTACCCGTAGCCATAAATGCCTCGACGACACAATTGTGGGGATAGGCCAGGGATCTCCGCTCAACGATGGAACTACCCAGGATAGGGTGTTGCAAATATTCGTGCCACGCATCGCGCGCCAGGTTCTGGCGCTCATACACGCTGATATTGGAGACGCTGTAGGCTTCTGCGGATCCCAACAGACGCTTGACATCGGTGCCATTCTGGGTGAGGTAGGCCGCGGCCGCCGAGATCACGAAGAAAAGAACAGCACAGATGCCGATGGCGAGCAACCGGGAGCCACGGCGTAACCCGAGATACACAACAATGGGAAGCAACAAAACGGCGGCAACCAAGGCGCCGCGACTGGAAGCGGCCAAAATAGAGAACGCTCCAAAGCAAACCGTCGCGGCCGCCAAAAGCCTGAGAGTCCAGGCCCTCCGCACTCTCCCGATTTGTAACAGGACAAAGAGCCCGAGGATCATGGCGGTCAATCCCATGTGCCCATAGCCAATATGGTTAAGAATATCGTTTCCCAGGTGCTGTCCTTGAAGTTTGTCCTCCTGGACGTGCGTCAGACGCATTGAAATCGCAGAGCATACGCCGAGCGCGAGCATGCTCCAGACCAGCGCTTTGCGGTATAGATGGATTTCGCCGAACAGATAAAACACGATAAACGTAGGCAAGCACATGCCGAACAAAAAGATGGCGATGTCATCCGGGTTCTCGCCAATCGCCACGGGAAACAGCACCGTGTCGCATATAAACCGGGTGACATATAAGGTCCAGAACCCGACCGCCAGCAAGGTAGTGACCGACACGGTTAATCTGAGATGAGAAAGGGCGAGTATCTTGTATACCGCGTAGGAAGACAACGCCAACACCAAGCATCGAAAAGGTACAGTGGCCGCGCGATGGTTGATATGCAATACACCGGGCACATACGATACCACGAGAAAGCCGGCCAGGTTCAGGAACAGGCACAGGCTCGCAATGCCGACAAGCCTCTGAGATCCGGAACGGCTCTTCACGTCTGGGGAAATGTTGCCATGCGCCATTCTTCTCTTCCTTGACCACGCTCAAATTGCTGAGAGCTTAAGGAACCGCGTGCAAAGTAAAGGTTTGCGGTGACCCGACAGCGGCACAACCGTCTAAAATCAGCAAAGCCAAAGGGCTGGCGTCCGCATCGCTCGCGCAGGGTACCGTCGCTCACGGCTCTCTATCGATAGGATCAGCCTCGAAGGCTGTGACTTTTTGATTTCCCTTGTAGTCTGTGGCCGGAAAGCTCCGAAGAGCATCTGCCAACAAGCATCGCCGGGGTTCCTTCGGCTACGCTCAGGACAGGCTCTTCGACTCCGCGCCATAAAACCTCTGTTATGCGATAGATCTGCGAGGCGCTTCGCTCAGGATGACACCTTTTTGGGGGGACTGAAAAACATCTGGTCGGGCGCAAAAACATGAAAAGATCGAAAAAGTCACAGACTCTCGGCACGGAAAGGACAGCCATGGCCCGGTTGCTTATCGCCGCAATGGAATCATCCGGGCATCGTGCCCGGCTCGTCCGGTGGGTGATGGAGTCGGAAGTCATGAGCAAGGCGGAAGTCATTCTGTCTGGCCCGGGGAGCCTTCTCGAGCACAAAGAACTGGTTGCTTTGCGGGGACGGTTTGTCCCGCAAGAAGTCTTTATCGACCAGGCAACGATCGCCGCACTTGCCAACTCCTCTTTGGCGGGTCTCGTGCGCAAGCAAACCATATATCGCACTCTGTACAGCCGCGCCGTGAGGCAGGCGAAGCTGGGTGGCGCAGTGGACCTGGTGATCCTGCCTGCAGCGGATGATGCCCTGGACGCATGGGCTGTATTGGGGACTGGCTTTGCGGCGACCCCGTGGGTAGGAATCAGCATGCGACCGGTATTTCACCTGGGAAGCATGAAAGACGTGATGGCTCCTTCGCGGCGGGATGATTGGGTTCGGAACAGACTGTACAGAAAGCTGTTGCGCGATCGAAGTCTGCATAAGTTGCTGACCATCGATCCCACGATGATGGATTTTGCATTGTCATCCTTCAGTGACGAAGAGAGAGAGCGGCTCGCCTACCTTCCCGATCCGAGCCTGGAGTACGATTTGCCCGCTCGCGGCGCGAGCCGCGCGCAGCTAGGCATCCCCGACGAAGCGCACCTTGTGCTGCTGTACGGTTCTCTGACACTAAGAAAGGGGGTGAGCCAATTAATCTGCGCCGCAAGTGTTCCGCAGTGTCCCATAAGCATCCACATTCTGCTGGCGGGACGCCAGAACGAGGAGGTAAAGCAATGCCTAAAACAGATGGCAGCGCAGGCATTGAGCGTTTCCGGCCGCCTGCATGTCTTAGAGCAATATCTCGATGATCGGCTGGAAAGAACAGTGCTGAGCGCGGCGGATTCAATGTGGCTGGGATATGCAAAGTTCTACGGAATGAGCGGTGTCCTCGTCCTTGCCGTTCGTCACGGCTTGCCTTGCATCTTCACCCGCGAGGGGGTGATTGGGTACCTGGGCCGCAAATTCGCGGTGGGACCAGAGATTGATCCGGACGACCTACAAACAGTCGTGCAGGCGCTTCGAAGTTTGGCCATGAAGCCTCAGCAATATAACCGGTCTCTTGCCGAAGCCAGACAAAGGTTCGCAGTACATTCAATCGAGAATTTCCGATCCGTGATTTCCGAGACCGTGACCAGCGCCATTTCTTCTTAGAGGCGCGACCGCGTGGTTCTTGACGCCACTCACTGCGGTTCATGCCGTCATACCCTGACGCTCCCACCCAGTTCTCTCTTAATGAACAAACTCCTGATTCTGCAATGGGACGAGCTGGAAGCCGGGCGCTCCTAATGACAACCGACAGCGTTCCCTCATCGAGGGTCGTGGTATCCCACATCTCGCGAAAAACGAGCGAGATGTGGGGCACCCGATCTCTGTTGCCGGCACAGGGAGCCGTGCATCTGCTCACTCCTGGCTCATCCAGCGAGAACAAGCTGGGTATGCAGCAATCTTGGCAGCCGCCAGGCTGTCCAGAACAAAATGGAGCAGCAGATTCCGCACAACAGCGCCTTGGGTCCCCCGAGCGCAGTGAGCAGCGGCACAGCCAGAGCGAAGACAAAAGCCCGCTGAAAGATCGCGATCGCCGCCTTCCTCAACTGACCAAGGCCCAGCGTCAGCAGAAAGTGAAATTGCTCCCAGATGGACAACACGATGAGGGCACCGATCAGGCCGCGGGTCTGCCAGCCCAACGTGATTGGTTGCCGAATCCAAATGCGCAACATCTGTTGTCCAACCAGAAGTATCGCCGCCAGCCCGCCAACACCGGCAAGCACGATCGTCTGGCGTCCCTTCTCAATCTGCCTATCCAGCCAAGCGTGATCTCCGCGCGCGTAAGCATCCGCCGTGGATGACCACATCGGGCGAAGGAATCCCAGGGCAAAAGAAAGTGCAAGCAGTACGATCTGCATGGAGACCGCAAAGGGGGCGCTTTGCCTGGCTGGCAGCGTTCGGGCTATCCAATAGACGGGCCATTGATAGACCAGAACAAAAGAGAAAGAGGCCAGCACATAGCGAAGACCATCGCCCAGGAGCCGCTGGCTCTCCAGCCTGGGAAAGCGATGGGGCATGCGCAGCAGATAGCGTCTTCGGCCGAACAGGCATCCCCAGTTACCGATCCTGACGGCAAGCGGTGGCAGCGTGAAGGCGGCGATGAAGGCCACAAGGGCTCTCGAGTCATGCGCGGCGGCCAAAAGCGCCAGGCAGACGACCACGTTAGAGGCCGCGCCAAGAAGATTGCTGATATGCAGTTCCTGAAACGCCTGACGCAGCACATCAATCGATGACAGGGGAATGGATGCGAGAGCAACCGTAACTGCGATCAATAGCGCAGCGTGCAGATCCGGAGCATTGCCGGCGCCAGCCTTACCTAAAAGGGTCTTGGGGGGCAGCGATGCGACGACTGGAAGAATCACCGCGATTCCGATCAGGCAGAGCGCGATCAGCGGCCCCAGGCCGGCCTGGACAAGCACGGCCTGGCGTTCTTCGTCGCCTTCCGCTGCGGCGGCGGCCAGGGGCGTCACCAGCGATCCGCCAATCCCGAGATTCAAGACACCGATGGCGCCTGCGGCCGCGGTGATCGCTGCAAACGCCGCGTATCCAATTTCGGCAAGCGAACGGTAGACCAGAGGAATAGCGAGCAACTGGATCGCGACGGTGGTTACGGTGGAGAGAAGGGACGTGATCCACGCCAGCTGCATCCGGTTGGTTCGGTCCCGCCGGCCATCGAGGTTCGGATCCATCGACGGATCTTCTTCACCCGCTTTACCGGGAACATGCTGAAGCGGGCTGAGCATAGAACCTTACTCGTGCCGTCTCTGCTGCATGAGCAGCGCGGGCGCGAGCATCTCGTTGCGAAGAGGCTCAAGGGACGCGACGAAGATGGCCCGCTGAAGACTCGCTCCGTGTTCTTTCGGCGCGTTCCAGTCTGTCGGGAATTCCTCATGGTTGGGCTGTGTTCGCGGGACGTAGACATGGGGGTACAGCTTGCGCAGTTCGTCCCAGACCCAGGATCGCGATGGCCTGCAACCCATGCCGCCGAACGCCTGGGTGGGGCTCTTCTGTATTTCTTCTGTCAGGTTCACGCCGGTGTCCGGGGCGAAGGAAACGCAGGTCTCCAGAAGCAGCATTTTGCCTGTGTTTTCGCGGAAGAACCTGAGCGTCTGTGCCGGATTGCTCAAGTGGTACAACAGCCCGTAGCAATAGACGATATCGAACGGCGACCCGGCGACTTGCTGGGGCGGATGCTCCACGTCGAGTTGCCGCACGTCGCTGTCCGGAAAGCGCTGCCTGACGTAGTTCAGCGAGCTTTCGCGCGTTTCGGTAATCGTCACGCGGCATCCCCGATCCAGGAAGTAGTGAGAATGATCCCCGATTCCCGCACCAACCTCCAGAACGGACATGCCCGCGACGGGGATGTGCAGGCTGGCAAGGTGCTCTTGTCGCCGCGCGTTGTGGCGGAGGTAAGCCTCAGAACGGAAATGCACGACAGGGTCAAACCTGGGAACGATGCGATAGCCGGTTCTCGCGATGATCCTTCCTGGGAATGTGCTCAACAATGGATCCTCCTGGTGGAGTGCGTCACACAGATGGCTGGTTATCCGATAGCAAGGAGTTCCACGTCCGAACGCTTAACATGGGTTGGTTGTGCTGGTGTCCTGCCTGGTAAAGACGGCATCCACCTGTAACAACCTGCCCGTGGTTGGATCCCTGAACCCTGGTTGCAGATCCCACAGCTCAAAACGCTTCTCTCGCAGAAACTGGCACATCTCCGGCATGAGGATTTCTCCCTGGTACAGGGGAAGCAATGACATTTCGAGCTGCAAAGCTAACGCTTCTCGCAGGATGTGCTCGGCCCCATGCAGCACGTATCCCTCGAAGCCCTGGACATCCAGCTTGAGGAAAATCTTTCGCCCGGAGACGGTCGATTCCAACAGGTCGTCGAGACGGCGCAGGGGCACGATTTCCTTCCCGACATATCGAGAATGCGGTGCGGCGGCTATGTGCGCATCCAGCATGGGGAGCACGGAGCTGGAGACACTATTGCCAGCGAGGTTGATTTCAATCTCACCAGATCGATCACCGATTGCCACTCGGTCGGCGATCGTCCAATGTGGATCGTTCCTGGCAAGCGCCAGCAGCGTGGCGTGCGCGGTGCTGAGGGGTTCAAACGATAGAATCTCACCCTGGTATCCACTTGCCCGGCGCGAGAGCGCATACTGACCTCGGTTAGCGCCGATATCGATCAGTAAGTCGATGCCGAGTAACGAGAACAAGGCGCTGGCCCGGCGGTCCTGGGATTGGTGAATGTCGTATCCGAATGCGTGAGCAGCGGACCGTGCGCGCGCCTTGAGTGTTTTGGACGTTTCCAATCTACCTCTCAGCGGTTTACGGGCTGCTCCGGCTCGGCTAACCAATCGTACTGGTCAAGCTGTCGAAGCCTATATCCGAAACCTCGAACATAGTGCAACAGATCGAAAACACAGTAACCAAAGGGTTGACAGTTATCTTCACAGGCTTCGAAGATCAGGACGGGCCTGTTCGCTGCGGACAACAACCCCACGGCCCCGCGGAGAATCGGCAGTTCGGCGCCTTCAGCGTCCATCTTAACGAGGCCAATATCGGGGCTCCCCAATTGTTGCCACACATCATCTAACCGCCGTGTCTCCACATCGACGATCTTCATCACGCGAAAGCGCCCGTTTGCATGCAAGCTCCCGTGCGATTCCCCACCTTCGTGAGGGACATGAAAGGGCACACGGCCCGAAGCGTCGGAAAGCGCGAACGGGAAAACAGTCACGTTGGCCAGGCCGCTCGCTTCCATGTTGCGGCGCAGCTTGGTGACCACGGCCGGCTGCGGTTCAAAGGAGAAGACTCGCTTGCCGGGGCCTATCAGCTTGGACGTGAGGATGGTGTAGTACCCAATGTTCGCGCCAATATCGATGACGTTCACCCCGCGGGACGCAATTCGCTCCATCTCGCGACGAACTGCAGGCTCAAACGCCTCCTCACACCGGATCCGCCGCGCCAGGCGATCGTTGGTATCAAGCAACATTTGACCGCCGCCGGCAAGATGGTGACTCACTGTCTTTATCCCGGCCGCGCACAGGCCGCGGAGGGCCCAATAGGTACAGCGGCTCTTAATGTAGAGCGGAATGAGGGGTTCCCTGCGGATAGGCATCTTATTGTCAAGGCGATCAGACAGCCCGTGTAAGCCATGGACGGCCATGATAGCCGATGCTTTTAAAAAAGCCGGCACATCACTCGTCCTTTTGGGTCACGGCGAAACGCTGCTCGCGCTTGGTTTAATGACCGGTTCGTGCCTTTCCCGCTCTTCCGAGTAATAGCGGTTGTATTTTCCGTATCCGTGCCCGTACCCGTAATAGTGATCGGCCACGCGCACATCATTGACCACGATGCCCGTGAGATGACCCTCGCCAAATTGCAGCAATTCGCTGGCGCGATGCAGGCCGCTACGCGGCGTGACGGCAATCCTGGAGACGAGAATAACCACGTCTGTCTTTTGCGCCACCAGCACAGCGTCGGTAACAACCAGGCACGGAGCACTATCGATGATCACGTGATCGTACTCCGCTTTACACGCCTCCAGAAGTTCGTGCATCTGGACGGATCCGAGCAGTTCCGCGGAATTCGGCGGACGCGGGCCAGCCTGAAGAACAAACAGATTCGGAGCGTTGGGCAAGGCTGCGACAGCGTCCCGCCAGTTACCGGCTCCGGTGAGAGAGCCGCTCAACCCAAGGTTTTTCGGGATCTCCAATCGTTCCGCCAGCGCGCCGCGCCGCAGGTCCGCGTCGACCAACAGCACGCGCGACGGCCGCTGGGAGAGGGCAGCGGCGATATTCATGCTGACGGTTGTTTTGCCCTCCCCAGGCACTGCGCTGGCAATCAGGATCGTCTTCGGGGGCGTGCCAGCCGATGCCAGGAGAAGCGCAGTGCGCAGCGCGCGAAAGCCTTCCGAAGCCTGCGAGTTCGGCCGCAGCACGGTAACCAGAGAACCCAGCCTGGATCCATCGCCATTCGATTCTCCAACCGTGTTCTTCGCCCGCCCGGGCTCAATCGGCGAGATCATTCCCTTTATGTGCGGGATCATCCCAAAGAGAGGAACCCCGGTGAGAAACTCAACTTCTTCCGGGCTCCGGATCAGGTTATCCAGGTTTTCCGCGGCCAGGGTGCATGCGATTCCCGCGGCCAGCCCGAGCAGGATGCTCAACGCCAGCACGAGCGAGGTGTTGGGTTCGACCGGCTTGGTGGGGAGCGTCGCGGGATCGATGATATCGACGGTGGCCGCCTTAAGACTGGCAACCACTCCCGCTTCTTTCAGTTTCTTCAACAAGTCCTCGTAGAGATCGCTGCTGGATTCCACTTCGCGTTTCAAAATGCCGTATTGGTCGAGTCCCTCGCTCATGGCGTACGCTTGTTGCTTCTGCGCATCAAAGGCCGCCCGCAGCTGCTTCTCAGCGCCGGCAGAGATCTGGTAGTCCGTGCGGAAGCGTTCCTGAATATCCGCAATCTCCTTTTGCAGGGATTTTTCCACCTGGGCCAATTGACTCCCGAGCTGTATCAACTTCGGATAACGGGGGCCATACTCCGAGTTCGCCTGGGCGAGTTGGCTCTCCAAATCGGCTTGCTGCCCGCGCAGGATCGGAAGAACGCTGTCCGGGACAATGGTGCCGATCAACTCCGGGTTACCCGACTGGGCAACGCGATACTTTGCCTCTTTGACAATCCGGTCGCCTTCCGCGTCCGTCAACTCCTTGCTGAGATCGTCCAGCTTGGAAAGCACAAGGTTGTTATTCTCATCGGTGCCGAAAATACCTGTCTCTTTTTGTAGCCGGGAGAGTTTCGATTGCGATTGCTCCACCGCCGACTTAAGTTGAGCCAGTTGACCCGATAACCAGTCCGACGCCTTCATGGTGTCGTTGTAACGGGTCATGAAGGTGCGCTGCGTATAAGCGGACACAAGATGATTGACGATTTCCCGCGCCAGGTTGGGATTGGCATTGCGAAAAGTAATTTCTACTGCCTGGGTGCGCGCGATCTTCTGCACGGTCAGCGCCGCACCAAAGATGGCCAGCAGCTGGTTCCGGCGTTCCGGGTTGGTCTGCTCGATGTGGCCTGGCGCGGCCGGCACGATATACGGTCCCAGGAAGATGAACTTACGGTAACCGGCAAAAGTAGGCTGCTTATCCAACTGCAATTGGCTGATGACCGTCCATGCCAGGCTGTCGCTTTTCAGAATATGGACCTGGGTCTCAAGCTTTTCATCAAAACCGAGACCACCGCCTCCGAGGCTGGCGGTAATGTCGCCCATGTCCAGGGCATCGGAACCCTCGGGGTTGATCGCCAGGTCAGCGACGGCTTCATAGCGGCGGGTCTTCACGACGCAATACACCACTCCCAAAAGGAACACCACGATGACCGAAGCGGCGATGATCCGTTTGCGGCGCCGCAAAACGCGGACCAGGTCTGAGAGGCTGATCTCATCCGATCGGCCGGAATTACCCGCCTCCCCGCCGCCCCAATTCATGCCCGTCCCACGGCCTTCGGAGATGCCTTCGGTGGCATGCCTAACTGCGTTGCCTCTCCTCACAAGCATGGTGGTTAATGCACCTCGATCGCGTAGATGGAGTAAACGGCAGCCTGAATCGCGCCTTGCAGCCCCATGGCTCCGTAGCTCTTTACGTTGCTCAAGGGAACGAAGACGATATCTTCCGCATGCAACTCCACGTCCGAGGCCTTGCCGTGGTAAATCTTGTCCAGCGAAATCCTGGTTTCCACCGTTCCTTGCGGAGACTTCCTGAGGATCACGGAATCTTTCAGCGATGCGAGCTTCGTCGTGCCCCCAGCCAATGCCGTCGCCTTCAGAACAGAAATCGAAGTATTATCTTCCATGAGAAATGCGCCCGGCTTGTTGACCTCCCCCAGCACATAGACCACGCCAGCCTTGGAGACCATGATTTTGTCGCCTGGATAAATCGTTACATCCGCATGCTCGATAGGATTCGCAGCCGAGAGGGTGACCACTTCGGGATGGTCTCGCTGGGCCGCGTGCAGAATCGTGACGGTAGCGCCAGACTTCATGGTTAAACCACCTGCCGCGGAAATCGCATCGTAGAGCTGATGCGGGCCCATCAGGGGATAGATTCCCGGCGTATTGACCTCTCCGTATACCGTGATGCCCTGGGTCGCAAACTCCTCAATGAATATCGACACTTGCGGTTCCTTTACCATCTTTTGCTCAACCAGTTCGCGGGCAATGAATCGTTGCGCATCGCGAACCGTCATCCCGGCAAGCTTGAGGTCTCCCATCAGGGGAAGACTGACGACGCCGCTGGGATCCACCCGAACCTTCAGCACCAGCTCCGGAACATCGAACACAGTGAGATCGATCAAGTCGCCCGGTCCAATGGCGATAGCGCTCTGGTCAGTGACGGTTGCAGGTTGTGAACGGTCGACTGCCGGCTCGGCCCAGCCGAGAGATGCACACATGCCGGCCAGGACCAGTATGTGCACTCGTGTAAGGTAGGCGAAAACCTTCATCAATGGGTTGCCCCGCCAATGTATTCGTTTGGGTGTGGGCGTTAAAGTAAGACGCTCGAGCGCTCGAGGCGAAGAGCGTTTTCAGTTCAGCAGGTTGGCCTGCGTTTCAAGGGACTGCGGCCACTCGGTGGTCACGGCTGCGGGCAGATTCGGCTTCACCATCGGGGCCTGCGCTGTGGCCGCGGACAGGGCGAGCTTCAGCAGTGGGGAGCCGGGATTGTAGTCTGGAATCAATTCTTTCAAGTACAACACCAGACGGGCCACATCTTTGCATTCGGAAATCCGGCGAAGTTCCTCCAAAGCGACATGCATCACTTTGAGGTCGGCCGAAAAGGGGGAGAGATAGCTGAGAATCTTCGCATGTGCCGTTGGCATGAATTGTTCGTTCTGGAGATTGAGTTCTTCGAAGAGCTTCTCACCCGGGCGCAGGCCGGTAAATTCGAATTTGATATCCCGATCCGGCCGCAACCCGGAGAGTAAAACAAGATTACGAGCGAGATCTACGATTCGGACGGGCTCGCCCATATCGAGAACGAAGACCTCTCCGCCTTTTCCCATAGAGAATGCCTGCAGTACGAGCTGGGTGGCCTCCGGAATGGTCATGAAGTAGCGACGCATCTCTGGATGAGTGATCGTTACCGGGCCACCGGTGGCAATCTGCTCTTTAAATATCGGAACGACACTGCCATTGCTTCCCAATACGTTTCCGAACCGTACGGCGATAAACCGCGTGCTGCCTTGTTTCTGCAGCGCGTTGATCACCAACTCGGAGATACGTTTGGTTGCGCCCATCATGCTCGTGGGGCGAACAGCCTTGTCGGAAGAGATCATGACGAAATCTTCCACCCCGTGGTCAATCGCAGCGCTGGCTACATTCCAGGTTCCGAAGATGTTGTTTTCTACGGCCGCAAACACATGTCTTTCCATCATGGGCACGTGCTTGTAAGCGGCAGCATGGTAGACGATGGATGGCTGATAACGTTCCATGGCCTGCTGTACATTCCCGGAGCGGGTAATATTGCCCAGCTCGGGAAAGAACGTGAGCCGGGGAAACTTGTTGTTCAACTCCCGGTCGAGTTGAAACAGCGGAGTTTCGGCCTCGTCGAAGCCCACCAGGGCAAGCGGATTGAATCGCGCGATCTGGCGGCATATTTCCGAACCGATCGAACCCGCCGCGCCGGTGACCATGACGGTTTTGCCCTCAATCCGCTCGCGGATTCTCTCTTCATCCAACAGCACGGGCCTTCTTCCCAACAGATCTTCCACCGCGACATCCCGGATTTGTTTACCCAGTTCCGTGCCGTGGATGATATCTGCTAATCCCGGGACCATCTTGTAATCGACTTCTGCGTCAATGGCGGATTGCAACATGCGCACCAGTTGTGGACCGGTGGCGGACGGAATCGCAATCAGCACTTGTTCAATCTCGTACTTTGTCGCCAGTGCTCCAAGGGCCTCGCCGGTGCCCAACACTCTCGTTCCGTGAAAGGTCAAGCCGACCTTGCGCGCATCGTCATCAATCAACCCGACCAGCTCGCTTTTCAGTGAATGATTTTCCCGCAGCTCGCGGGCAAGCGCCAATCCTGCGGTTCCAGCGCCATAGATAAGCGTCCTCGTCCGAGTGCCGCCGCTCTTCTCGTTGTGCCTTCTGGGGATCGACGCTAACCGGACCGCACATCGAGTACCCAGGGTCAAAGAGCATGAGGTGAGCCATTCCAGCATATATATGGACCGCGGAATTCCCGGATGCACGGTAAGAACAATGATCAAGCCGCCCACCATCGACCCGGCGGAGTTAGCTAACCCAATCCGTACGGCTTCGTCGAGAGAGGTATACCGCCAGTAGCCGGTATTGACCGCGCCAAAGAAGAAGGCAGCCGATTTGGCGACTGCCCATATAAGAATGGCCTCACGCATTCCATGCGCGTAGATAGCGGGCACAGAACCGTCGAAACGCAGTTGGAAGGCAAGGAGGCCGCAGATAGTAAATCCGGCCAGGTCCATGATGGATGAGACAAGCCGTCGCGGAACGTGCTCCGGCCTGCCGCCAGGCAGAGAAAACAACCGCATGTAAGAATCTCCCCGGCAGGCGAAGTTTGGCGCATGCTGCCGATGCCCCGGTATTACCCCTGCAGTAGAGAAGCAGGCATATTCCATGTTTTGGTGCGCGGTCGCTGGCCGCCGGCCGGATCAGGCGACGGCATTTCGATGTTTCGCGGACAGGCTACCGTGAGAGGCGATCAGTTCGAGAGCGCTTCCATCCACCTGCAGAGAGACGCTCTTACCAATCATACCCAGGGTGATAACAAAGCGAAGGCCATTGCCTTTTTTCAGGACGACACCAATCACGCCGGCCAAGGGACCGGCGATGACGCGCACCTTGTCCCCTTTGGTCATGAATGGGTGGGGTTCGATTGTCTTACAGGTAATAAGGCGCCGGAGCAATTCCATATCGCTGCCCGGAATCACCACCGGCCCCGCGGCATTCCCGACGATGCTTAACAAGCCTGGCAGCCTCATGAGCGGGCCATGATCCTGGGGCAACAATCGCACAAAAATGTAATTGGGAAATAGCGGCATTTGGAGATCGACGGTCGTACGATTCTTCCACGATCGCTGCGAGGTATAGAGAGGAAGGAATTGTTCAATGCCGATGTGGTCGCAATGGGAAGCGATACGCTTTTCATGCCGGGACATGGTGTAGGCTGCAAACCACTCCTGTTGCGCATCGCCCGTATCAACTATGTAGTCTCCGCGGTAGTGTCGTTCGGGTGCAGCTTCGCCATTGTCACTTAGCAAGTGATCTTCCCCTTTAGAGCTCTTGGAATCCAAGGTCGGCCACGTGTCTGATTTGTAACAATCTTGCCGCTGGCCTTCGTACTCATCATCGGCCAGCGGTCAAATTTCATGATGTACCGAACATGATGGCCGTTCACGATGCGGCAAGGCCAGTCGCGGCGGACCAGCCCGGTAACGCGAACGACCCATTCTGCTGCATAGAGGTGAATCGGCTCTGGTTCGTGGGTCGACCCTCATGCGATCCGGAAGTGCCGACGCGATTGCACGCGGCAATTCGTAAGCGATCTGAGCCGACCCTCTGAGGGAGGAATCGAGGTCGTGCGCCGCAGCTCACCCAGGTTTGGGTTGCTCATCACGCGAATCCTGAGCGTGAGTTCTGGCGCCCATCGGCCACCGCGGATGGCCTTCGAGACTGGCGCCATAGCCCGCGAAATTGATTGCGTTCGTACACGCGATGTGACAATTCGTTTAGCTTGAACCGCCATGTCGCGTCGCAATAGCTACTGACGAAGACCTTTGTATCGGTTGATGAGCCGCTTCGCGCGATGTTTGGCCTCACCGGTCGTGCTTATAAAACGCCGATGTTGTCTTTTGTCGTCGTTATAGGGGGGAATGGTGCGACTTTGAGGCTATGAATCGAGACCCCTCCAATGCCGAAATAGTCGTAGCGTCAAAGACTTCAGAAACTGCATGGACACAGTCTTAGACGGCTCTCTCCGTTCAGATCCGACAAGGCGGAAAAAGTATATGAGCACCAACCATAGGTTGTTTGCAAATCTCACTACAGTTACTAATGAATCGTTAGAAAGACCGCAGCATCCGGTCGAATCGACCGAACAGGAAGGCAGAATGGCTGATGGCGCTCCGTTTACCGAGCTCCTCTTCCACGGGCCACGCGTAGGAAAAGATCTTGCAGGATTGCCTGGCGGGTATTTGCAGGTGAGGCCGGTCCACACCTCTGTATTGGTTGAAAAGTGCGGCCGTGTCGGTTTGTTCGCGCTTATGCTCTTGATGCTTGCCGGCTGCAGTGCCCACCGGCTGGTGACCGTGGCCCCGCCGACAGCTCCGCAGGTCAAATTCCGGGTCTTCGATGCCACCTTGTACAAGGCAAAGCCAGACCTGAGGCAATTCGGCTTAACGCCCATCCGGGTTGCCTATCCCTCATCTTTATGGCCAGGACAGTCAGCCAATATGCAGAATGTTCCGACTGCAGCCGTGGTGCAGAATATAGCTTCCAGTGCGAGCCAGGTGAATGACATTGCGGTGGTGGATATCGAGCAGTGGCCGGTGGTGGGCGATCCCGCCACGATTGCTCAAAGCATCGGCAAATATCAACAAACGCTGCAGATGTTTCAGCAGGACGCCCCATCACTCCAATTTGGCTACTACGCCACCGCGCCGATCCGAGACTATTGGAATGCAATCGCTGGAGCGGGATCCGCGAAGTATAAGGCTTGGCAACAGGAGAACGATGCAGTGGCCTCGATCGCTCAGCAGGCGGACGCACTGTTTCCCTCCCTCTACACGTTTTATACAGATCAGGTTGGGTGGCAAAAATATGCGATTGCCAATATTGCGGAGGCGCGCAGGATTGCTCCGGGTAAACCGGTCTACGTTTTTCTATGGCCGCAGTACGACGATGGCACAGGCGCCCAGGGCGGCGAGTATCTGCCGGATGCCTATTGGAAAATGGAGCTCGAGACGGCCAAACAATATGCTGATGGCGTCGTGATCTGGGGTGGCTGGACCGAGACATGGGATGACAACGCCTCCTGGTGGCTCGATACTCAGCAGTTCATGACAGAGATTGAAGCGAAGTAAACCAGCAAGACGGTAACTGCCGACAGTTGCAGTGTTGCTTGCGCCAGGGCCGACCTCGTTGATAGCGCTTTTCGGCCCTCAGGCGGCTCACGAGGCGAGAGGGAGTGATAAGATCAAGACAGTTTTGCGAAGGGTTCATGAGCCGCGCGGGTGTTGACGACTTCCTTTTATGTAGCTGAAACCATTTCACTTACAAGACCCAAGACCAAGAATCAAAGACTCTACTTCTATGGCTCAAGACATCCGCGACACCGTCATCCTCGGCACCGGCTGTGCCGGTCTCACGGCCGCCATCTATGCTGCGCGCGCCAATCTTAAACCGCTGGTACTGGAAGGTCACGAGCCAGGCGGCCAGCTCTCGATCACTACGCTGGTGGAAAACTTTCCGGGTTGGCCGGAAGGAATTCAGGGCCCCGACCTGATTGAGAAGATGAAGCTCCAGGCTACCCGGTTTGGCGCGGATATCCAGATGGGCCACCTGGCGTCCGTGGATTTCTCCAAGCGCCCCCTGGCGCTCAACCTGGGGAAGGAAACGGTGCACACGCGCACCCTCATCATTGCCAGCGGCGCTTCTGCGCGCTGGCTGGGGCTGCCCAGTGAACAGGCCCTGATTGGGCATGGGGTGAGTTCCTGCGCTACCTGCGACGGCTTTTTCTTTTCCGGCAAGGACATCGCCGTCATTGGCGGTGGCGACTCGGCCATGGAAGAGGCTCTGTTCCTGACCCGGTTCGCTACCAAGGTCACGGTGATCCATCGGCGGGAGCATTTCCGGTCTTCGCGCATCATGCTGGATCGGGCCATGGGACATGAGAAGATCCAGTTCCTGACCAACACGGCCGTTGAAGAAGTGCTGGGCGTGGAGAAGAAGGAAGTGAGCGCCTTACGGTTGAAGAACACGCTTACCCACGAAGAGTCGACGCTGCCGGTGAGCGCGATGTTCCTGGGCATTGGGCACGTTCCGAATGCGAAGATGTTTCGCGGGTTGATTGATCTGGATGACGATGGCTACATTCGCACGACAGACCAGGTGTTCACGCGCGTACCCGGAGTGTTTGCCTGCGGCGATGTGCAGGATCGGCGGTACCGCCAGGCCATCACGGCAGCCGGGTCAGGCTGCATGGCGGCGCTCGAGGTGGAGAAGTTCCTTGAAGAACACGGCCGTTGAGCAGGATGGGATGCCGGAAGTTCTTAAGGAAAATTTCGATCGCCTCGAAGCGCAAATAGCGGCTGCCTGCCGCGAAGCCGGACGGCCCCGGCACGAGGTGGCCTTGATGGCTGTCTCGAAGATGCATCCGGCGTCGGCGATTCTCGCAGCCGAGGCTCTCGGCGTGCGGCTATTTGGTGAAAACCGGGTGCAGGAATTTCAGGAGAAGAGCGCGCAGTTGGCGCTGGCCCACGGCAAGCTCCCCGGCTTACCGGGAGAGGCGGGGCAGGCCGGGGCGGAGTTCCACCTCATTGGCCACTTGCAGTCGAATAAGGCGGCTCGCGCAGCCGAACTTTTTGCATCGGTCGACACGCTTGATTCTGTCTCGCTTGCAGAACGCCTCGACCAGGCCGCGACGCGATTGGGGCGGCGGATAGCGGTGCTGATCGAAATCAAGCTGAGCCAGGAAGAAAGCAAGGCGGGTCTTGTGTCGGAGTCAGCTGAGCTTCCATTGCTGCTCGAGCGTTTGCCGGATTTGCCGGGGTTGCAGTTGCGCGGGCTCATGACCGTGCCGCCTTTCCTCGAGGATTTGTCTGCGGTACGGCCTTACTTTGCCGGGCTGCGTAGATTGCGTGATCAGCTGGCGGCGGCGCATCCGCGGCTCTCGTTCGAAGAGCTCTCGATGGGTATGTCGCATGATTTTCCAGTTGCCATTGCCGAAGGGGCGACCCAGGTGCGCATCGGCACTGCTTTGTTTGGGCCGCGAACCTACCCTAAGTGATTCCCATAACCGACCACCCTCTGGGGGCTACCTTTCCGGTGCGGGTGCAGCCACGGGCGGCGCGAACAGCGATCACCGGCACGGTGGGCGATGCGCTGAAGCTTTCGCTTTCCGCGCCGCCGCTGGAAGATCGAGCCAACCTTGCGGTGGTAGAGTTCTTTTCCGAGATATTTTCCGTTCCCCGCTCCGCAGTCCAGATCGTGACCGGCGAGCGATCGCGTAACAAGGTGATCCGGATTGCCGGACGCACAGGCACCGAACTGCAGCGGATGCTGCGCGAACACTTTACGGTTTAGAGCGGCCGGCGGATCACATCCCTGGCGGAAGCTGTTCGCGTAGGTCGACCGTTCGGTGTACATCTATAGGGAATCTGCTGCCAAACCAGCGATCAAGGAAAATGCATGCCTACAACTCCTGCCCCGGGTCACGCTTTGTATGCCGGGGTGCTCGGCATTATCGTTCTCAGCCTGCTCACGGTTTCGCTTTCGCGACTGAAGAAGACGAAGACCAAGGCAGATTACCTGGTGGCCGGGCGTTCCCTGCCGGCCTTTGTGTTGGTTTTCACCCTTCTGTCGTCGTGGATTGGTTCAGGGTCGCTGCTGGGAGGCGCGGAGAATGCGTACAAACACGGCTTCGCCGCGCTTTGGCAAGGGGGCGGCGGATGGGCTGGGCTGCTGCTTATTTATTTCATCGCGCCACGGGCACGCAAGTTCGCTCAGTTCACCATTCCTGACCTGCTGGAGGCTCGTTACAACCAGACGGCTCGCGTACTGGGAGTGATCGCGATTCTGTTTGCCTATACGGCGATTACGAGCTATCAACTGATCGGCGGCGGTGACATTCTTCACCTGATTTTTCCCGACGTGATCACCGCGGATCTGGGCAAATACATCATCGCCGTGTTCGTCATCGTCTTCACCGCCATCGCCGGGATGGCATCGGTCGCGTATATGGATGTGGCGATTGGCTTGCTGGCGACCGTTACCCTGCTGCTCGCGTTGCCCTTCGTGTTGCATGCGGCCGGAGGGTGGGGCAGCGTCACCCACGCTCTGCCCGCCACCCACTTTCAGGTGCTGGGAGATTTTAACCTGGCCCAGGCACTCGAACTGTTTTTGCCCACCATGCTGCTGATGCTCGGTAACCAGTCGATGTATCAGAAGTTTTTCTCGGCAAAATCGGAGAAAGACGCGCGCAACGCGGTGGTGGGATGGATCATCGGCACGGTCATACTCGAAACTGTCATTGTTGCACTGGCGGTATTCGGGTCGGTGCTCTTTCCATCGGGCGAGGTGCATCAACGCCCGCGAGAAATCATCGCTTATACGGCGTTGCATGGATTGCCTGCGTGGCTGGGCGCGCTGCTGATGGGCGCGGTGTTTGCCAAGATCGTCTCCACTGCCAATAACTATCTCTTTTCGCCGGCCACGAATCTGATCAATGACGTTTTTATTCGCTACCTGGCGCCCGGGGCTTCGAATAAGCGAGTACTTATCGTGTCCCGGCTGGTGGTGGTCCTGCTGGGCATCTGGGCACTCTACCAGGCGGTCAATACCAGCTCGGTGCTGGCCAAAACTCTATATGCCTACACGATCTATTCCGCAGCGCTTACGCCGGTGATCCTGGCGGCATTTTATAGCCGGCGGGTGAATGCCCAGGGGGCGGTGAGCGCCATTGGCGCGGGGACGCTGGTTACTTTTTTCTGGGATTTCGATGTGGTCAAGCACCACTTGCCGCCGTTGCTGGCGCAGCGAGACGCTATTTTCCCGGCTTTGATCGCGGCGCTGCTTTGTCTGGTGGTGGTGAGCGCGTTGACACCTCCACCTAAGGCGGAGCAGGTGGCCCTGTTTTTTCCGGGTTGATGGGCAGAGGGGTGTTTTCGTCGAACTCCGTTTCCCGTGTTGCATCGGCAGATCGCGGATTCAAAGGGCGACGACTTTGAGGTCGGGAATCAATTGAAAATGCGTACGATTCAGAGTGGCGACCTCAAAGCCGAGGTGGAGCGCGGTTGCACCGATCACTAAATCTCCGAAAGCGATGGATATACCCATCGCAGCCTATTGACCTTCGATCTTACCTGCGAGCCTGGCGATAGCCAGCGTCACCGGTTGCACAACCATGTCCCGACATAACTCGTCAGCGAAAGCGGTGCGCTGGTCGCGATCCGCGGCAGTCCTGGCTCGATATATGCCGTGCGTCAATTCGATGATGCTGATGACAGAGAGGGCGCTCTCCGTTTCTCCATAGGCCGCCTGTACACGTTGAATAATTTGCTTCACTGTCTCTCCGCGCCGTTCACTCGCGATGAGCACGCTGGAGTCGAGGATTAGCCCCATGCCGATAGATCCCGCGGTTTGCGGTTGCGGATGATCTCTTTCAGATCGGCAGCGAAGCCGGCATCCATCACCGGCTCATAGCCCATTTCTTTCCCATGCGCCTCGGCCAGAGCAATCGACTCTGATAGCAAGCGGCCAGGAGGTTCGGCCGCCGGGCGAAGGACAGCCACCGGCCGGGCACCGGATTCGATCACAATCTCTTCTCCCGCGCGAACCCGGGCTAGCAAACCGGGGAAGTCAGCAGCGGCCTCGGCTTCCGAGATGTGAGTGATTGCCATGGGTGAGATGATACCTCCAATGCGCCTTGTTTGAGCCCTAAGAAGATGGCTCGATCGTAGTACGCCCGAGAGCTACGTTTGCGTTAGCGTGGTTAGGGCTTCCAATTGGGGACGCGCTGCCTCGTAGGTTTGCTTTATGCCCTGGGCCAGGTTTGTTCTGGACTTCCAACCCAGTTTTGCCATCCGGCTAACATCGAGCAGCTTCTGCGGGGTTCCGTCGGGGCGTGTGGTGTCGAACACCAGTTCACCGGTGAAGCCCAGGGTGGCACAGACTTGTTCCGCGAGCTCCCGTATGGTGACATCGGTGCCAGTTCCGATGTTGATCAACGGGACGCCATCGAGCAAGGAGGCATAGATTTCTGGCTCGAGGTTCATGAGGAAGACACAGGCTTCGGCCAGGTCTTCACTGAAGAGCAGCTCGCGGCGCGGAGTGCCGGTTCCCCACACCACGATCTGTTTGTGCCCCGAAGCCTTGGCCTCCGCCACCTTGCGAATCAGGGCGGCCAGGACATGCGACTTTTGGGGATCGAAGTTGTCGCCCGGACCGTAGAGGTTCGCAGGCATCGCGGCCAGATAGCGGGTCTTAAATTGACGGTTGAAGGACCAGCACATCTCGATGCCGGCGATTTTGGCCAGCGCGTAGGGACGATTGGTAGGCTCGAGCGCGCCGGTCAGCAAATACTCTTCCCTGATCGGTTGCGGACAAAGCTTGGGGTAGATGCAGGAAGAGCCCAAAAATAACAGCCGGTCCACACCTGCGCGGTAGGCAGCCTCAATGACGTTGGTCTGAATGATGAGGTTTTCGCGGATGAAGTCCGCGGGATACAGATCGTTGGCCAGAATGCCGCCGACCTTGGCCGCGGCCAGTATGACGTGATCGGGACGTTCGTTCTCGAAGAACCGGCGCACGGAGACGGTGTCGGTAAGATCGAGTTCGGCGTGCGATCGCAGCAGCAGGCGCTCGAAGCCCTGCTTGCGCAGATTGCGGCAAATGGCCGAGCCGACCAAACCGCGGTGACCGGCAACGTAGATGAGACTGTCCTTCTGCAAGGCGTGGCTCCGATTAAAGCATTATCAGAGTTACGGCTATCTGATAAGAGTTGTTATGTGCAGCCGTTCTTTGGCGGAACGGCTGCGTGAAATGCGATTACACCCACTGTGATCATGCTTCAAGACTCGTGAAAGTTGTAGGCGGCGTAGCCATGCTGGGTCACCAGGGCATCGCGTTCCGCGGCCTTGAGGTCTTCCGTTGCCATTTCTTCGACTAGCGTCCGGAAGTCCGTGCGGGGCGACCAGCCTAATTCCTTGCGCGCCTTGCTGGCATCGCCGAGCAGGGTTTCGACCTCGGCCGGACGGAAATAACGCGGGTCGACGGCTACGACAGCTTTGCCATGCTGGTCATAGGCCTGCTCTTCTATCCCGGCTCCCTTCCATGCGAGGTGGATGTCAAGACATGCCGCAGCCATGGTGACAAATTCGCGGACACTGTATTGCACCCCGGTGGCGATGACATAGTCCGTAGGGCGCTTCTGCTGAAGCATCAACCACTGCATCTCCACGTAATCGCGAGCGTGCCCCCAGTCGCGCTTGGAATCAAGGTTGCCGAGGTAGAGTTTCTGCTGCAGGCCGAGCTTGATGCGGGCCAAAGCGCGCGTCACTTTGCGGGTGACAAAGGTCTCGCCACGCATGGGCGATTCGTGATTGAACATGATGCCGTTACAGGCATAGAGGCCGTAGGACTCGCGGTAATTGACGGTGATCCAGTAGGCATAGAGCTTGGCGACTCCATAGGGAGAGCGGGGATAGAACGGAGTTTTTTCCGACTGCGGTGTCTGCTGTACCAGCCCGTACATCTCGGAGGTGGAGGCCTGATAAAAGCGTGATCTTCCGGTAAGAGAGAGAATGCGAATGGCCTCGAGCAGCCGCAGGGTACCCAAAGCATCGGAGTTGGCCGTATATTCAGGCTCTTCGAAAGATACCTGCACGTGGCTTTGCGCTGCCAGGTTGTAGATTTCGTCGGGCTGCACCTTCTCGACCACGTGGACCAGGCTGCTGGAGTCCGTCATGTCGCCGTAGTGAAGCACCAGGCGGCGCTTTTCCTGGTGGGGATCCTCATAGAGGTGGTCGATGCGGTTGGTGTTCAGCAAGGAAGTGCGGCGTTTGATGCCATGCACTTCATAGCCCTTTTTTAGAAGGAATTCGGCGAGATAGGCGCCATCCTGACCGGTGATGCCGGTGATCAGAGCTCGTTTCAAGAAGGAGTGTTCCTCTGCTTCATTTTAAGCTACCGGGCTCTCTGCGCTTGCAGGGGTTACCCCGGCTGGTATCTTGACAGAGACTATGGGTGCACAGGAATCCCGGCTGCTGCATGTGGTGGCATCGTTTTCGCCGGCTATGGGAGGGACGAGCGAGGGGATTCGCAAACTTGCCCAGTGCGGTGGGGGCGAGGTGGAACTGGTCTGCCTGGATGACCCTGCGGAGGGGTATGTTCAGGGACAGAGTTTTCCCGTGCACGCGCTGGGTCCTCCCCAAGGGAGCTATCGGTCAACCCCCAGGCTGCAGCCGTGGCTGAGGGAAAATCTCGGGCGCTTCGATGGAGTGGTGATCCATGGGCTGTGGCAATGGCATAGCTACGGCAGTTACTGCGTGGTTCGCAGCCGGGTTCCCTATGTGGTTTTTCCTCATGGCATGCTGGACCCGTATTTCAAGCGGGCGTTTCCTGTGAAGCATTTCAAGAAACAGGTGTATTGGCTGGCGCGGGAGTATCGCGTGCTGCGGGATGCCAGGGCGGTCTGCTTCACCACTCCCATCGAGCGCGACGCGGCGACGGGAACGATGTGGCCGCAGCGTTGGAATCCCGCGGTGGTTTCCTTTGGCACCTCGGAACCTACCGGTGATCGGGCGGCGCAACGGGAGATGTTTCTCAGCCGGTATCCAGCCTTGCGCGAACGCAGGTTCTTTCTCTTCCTCTCCCGTATTCATGCCAAGAAGGGATGCGATTTGCTATTGGAGGCTTTTGGGCGAGTGGCGGCGAATACGGATGTAGATCTGGTCATCGCCGGACCCGATGAGGAGGGGTTGCGGCCCCAGCTAGAGACGCAGGCAAAGCGGCTGGGAATCGAACGCCGGGTGCATTGGACAGGGATGCTGGAGGGAGACCTGAAATGGGGCGCCCTGCACGCTGCCGAGGCATTTGTGCTTCCCTCGCACCAGGAGAATTTCGGGGTCGCGGTGGTGGAAGCGATGGCTTGCGGGGTGCCTGTGCTCATTTCCGATAAGGTGAATATTTGGCCGGACATTGCGCACGATGAGGCGGGGATTGTGAATTCCGATACCGCCGACGGGACGTGGCGTTCCATGACTACGTTGCTGGCGATGGGGCCGGAGGAACGGGGGCGCATGATCAGCAATGGGCTGGCGTGCTTTCGCGCCCGGTATGAGATGAAAAGAACGGCGCAGGCTTTGCACGATCTTTTCTAGCTGCATTTGAGAAGGTGCCGTGCCTCCGGCGCTCACCTTTGGGATCCTCTCAGCTACTTACGGTCTCTGGGTGCGTTTTCTGAGCCGCCTGGATTGGTTGTTCGTAAACTGCGGCGTGCTCCAGGGTCAATCCGGCTAGATCTTTGGCGGAGAGGATGGCGCGGTCTTTGTGCGGCCATGCAATCTGAAGCGCCGGGTCATTCCACAAGATGGTTCGTTCATGTTGGGGAGCCCAAAAGTCGGTGGCTTTGTAGAGAACTTCCGCCGAGTCGGAAAGGACCATGAAACCGTGGGCGAAACCTGGCGGGATCCAAAGCATTTTGCGATTGGCCGCGCTCAGCGTTTCTGCCACCCATTTGCAAAAAGTGGGCGAACTACGCCGGAGATCGACCGCGACGTCGTAGATTTCTCCGCTCAGACAGCGGATGAGCTTTCCCTGAGGTTGCTTGATCTGGTAATGCAGACCGCGTACCACGTCCTTGTAAGAGAAAGACTGGTTGTCCTGAACAAAGGGGCCCACAATGCCCATTTCCGCCAGAACGCGCTCGTTGTAGCTTTCGAAAAAGGAACCCCGGCTATCTTCGAAGACCCTGGGTTCGAGTAGTTGTACGTCCGCAATCGTGGTCGCTACCGCCTTCATTCATCAGCCTCGTTAGTTCTAAGTTCAGGATGTCAGCTCGCGACCTGCGTCGCAGCCAACACCTGATCCAGTTGTTGCTGCCAGCTCGGCAGCCGGAAACCGAAAGTGTGCGCGAACTTGTCGTTCGCAAGTACTGAATTGGCCGGCCTTTTGGCAGGAGTTGGATAGTCAGAGGACGGAATGGGTTGCACCCGGGGTTGGGTTCTAAGGACCCCCGCGGCGAAGATGGCACGGGCGAAACCACACCAGGAGGTCGAACCTGCGGCAGTCATATGATAGATTCCCGCCGCCTTGGGAATGCCTGCATATTGCTCCGCCAGGCGCGCGGTGGCGGTGGCGATCGCAGCCGCAGACGTAGGAGCACCGAACTGATCGTCCACCACCCGCAGTTCGGAACGCTCAGCCCCCAGGCGAAGCATTGTGCGTAGAAAATTCTTTCCCTGCGCAGCATAAACCCAACTGGTACGGAGCACCAGATACTGGCCGGCAACCTCGGCGATGGCCGCTTCCCCGGCCGCCTTCGAGGCCCCGTATACATTGACCGGGTGGATGGGATCGCTTTCGAGATAGGGCTCGGACTTCTCTCCGTCAAAGACATAGTCCGTCGAATAGTGGATGAGGAGGGCATCCAGCCGGGCCGCCTCCTCCGCCAGCACCCGGGGAGCGGCGGCGTTGATGGCAAAGCAAAGATCGCGGTCTTTTTCGGCTTGGTCGACCGCGGTGTACGCGCCGGCGTTGATGATGACAGCGGGCTTGACCTGCCGAACCGTGTCCCGGATCGACTGCTCGCTCGAGAGATCGCACTCTTCGCGGCCGGTTACCACCACATCGCCAAGGGGATAGTACAGGCGGGAGAGTTCCATCCCTACCTGGCCGTTTTTGCCGGTGATCAGCGTCCGCATCTTAATAGTTTAAGTGCAGAGCGACCTATTCTGCACTATTGCAAGACGCCATATGGCGTAACGCACACAGTCTTCGCGCTCGTCAAGGTAAGTGGGCCTCTTTAGTAACTTATGCTGTTTGGGCGCGATGGGCTAGAATTTCTGCACAGTGAGCGAAGTGACCGAATCCGCTGAAATATCGGAAGTCTCCGGACCGGGACCCCACCTGGCGCAGGTGGACCCGCCACACCCGTTCCGAAGCGCGTTAAAGACCCTCGTCATCGCCGCCATCGTGGTCAGCATAGCCCTGGGCCTCTATGTTTACCTGGGACAGAAGCCGCCCGTAGCCGCGGGAGAAATTCTGACCATGAATCTCTACCCGGTGCACACCCTGGTTAACAATGGGGGTGGAGGCGATACCGGGATGCCGGGAAAGCCGGAGTACTACGATCAGCTGTTGATACTGGCGAAGGTCAAGATAAGGAATCAGACTGATATCCCCCTGTTCATGCAGGATATTTCGGCCACTATCAAGCTGCCGGACGGCACAGAGCAAGTGAATGTGACCGCGGGCGACAAGGATATTGACCGGGTTTTCCAGGCGTATCCCTCGTTGAGTTACCTGCGTGCGGATTCGATTCGTCGCGACATCACGCTGACGCCTGGGCAATCTGTTCAGGGGCTGACTATCTTTAATTTTCCTATTACTAAAGACCAGTGGGATACGCTGCAGTCGGCCAAAGTGGTGGTGTCATTCATGCACCAAAAGAATCTGGAAATTTTGCTGCCTCGGAAGTAGAGAAACAGCAGGCGTCTTCGCTTCGGTCCCACGGCACGCCGGGGCAGGCGTGATGACAAAGTTGAAGTGAGGTTGACGCCTTTTCGATTGGGATGGGAGTGAAGGCGAACCGCAGATCCCTCCGAAACGTCACGCACATCTGAGCAGTTTCAGCCGTCCCTTCGGGACTGGTCTCACGGCCTGACCAGACCCAGCACTTCGTGCTGGGCCGGGTTCCGCTTTCCTAAGTGACTAATTTACAGGCGCCCTCGCTTAGCGGGACGTTGCTACGGCGTCGCGGGGGTGGGCGCGTTCTTGGGCGTCGCCAGGTAGCCAATTACCTGGTTCTTGTTGATGGTGTTGATGACCAGCTCGTAGAGAAGCTTGTCTTTGCCGGTGTAGAACTGGACCGGCTCATCCAGGTTTTTGTCCTTTTTCTCGATCTTCTTGTCGTCCGATTCCACCAGCAGAGTGTATTTGGAATGTTTGGTGTCGGCCTTCTTCAAGGAGAGGCTGATGCCGGAGATGGGCGTGGGCTTGGCCCCCTTGGTGAGATTCAAATCGTAATAGTTTCGATCACCCTTGTGCTTGAGGATTTCGAGTTCCTTGCCATTGGTCGCCACCAGTCCGCTGGTCACGCCCAGATCACCCGTCACCCTTTTCAGTTGGGATTCGGCGTTGGCTAACTCGGTTTTGGTTGCAGCGACGTCGGTCTTTACTCCACCCACATCGGTTTTGACCGAGGACACATCCGTCGAGACGGCACCGATCTGCTTCGTGGCTTCCGCCTGCGCGGCTGCTTGTTCCTTTTCCAGCCGGGCGGTTTCCGCCTGCTGCCGCTTGAGGAATTCACTGGCGCGTGCTTCCAGTTGCCGTTGTGTGAGGCCAACGCTCTGCCCCAGGGTTTCCGAGGTCACGCGCAACTTGGCGTTCGTCTCGTTGAGGCTCTCGGCCAGCTTGTCATTTTGCTGCTGGGCGTTGACCAAGGCGGTCTGCGATTTTTCCAGGCGGTTTTCCAAAGTGTAGGCCCAGATCAACGCGGCGGCGGAGGCCATGACGGCAAAACCAAGGAGGGCTATAAAAACACCGGAGTGAGTACGTTCGACTAAATCCACGCTTTCGTCGCTCATGCGATCTGCCTCTTTTCGACTGTGAACGCTGTGTATTTTCCCATCCTACAATGGACGAGTGGAGACTGCGGAAGTCATCGTCGCCGGAGGGGGTATTATCGGGCTCTCCACTGCGCTTGAACTAGCGCGGAACGGGTTCCGGGTCCGGGTCCTGGAAAAGGGCCGTGCCATGTTAGAGGCATCGTGGGCCGCGGCGGGCATGCTGTCCGCCCATGATCCCGAACACCCGCCGGAGCTGGCCGAACTGGCTAAGCTGAGCATGATTCTCTATCCGGATTACCTGGCCACGATTGAGGCGCTTTCGGGACGCCCGGTGCGGCTTCGGACACGGGGTGCACTGAGTACTGACGGCGAAAACGATACCGGCGTGGCCCTCAGCCCCCAGGAGGCGCAAAGGCGGATTCCGGGGTTGGCCACTGCGGGCCGTGCCTTTTTCTGGGTGGAGGAAGTGAGCCTCGATCCACGGGATCTTTGTGCTGCCCTGCCTCTGGCTGCTACGGCGGCCGGGGTGACTTTGCAGGAGGGGACGGAGGTACTCGCCGTCCGGAGCCATGGAGACTCGGTCGAGATCACGACCCAGGGCGGAACCCTGAGCGCGGGCGCTTTCGTGAATTGTTGCGGTGCGTGGGCGGCTCAAGTCCAGCAATTGGACCTGCAGCGGCAGCCCGCGGCCGGGGTAGAACCGTGGAAGGGACAGATCTTTACCGTCCGCCTGGACCCGCCGCTTGAGCTCCCCTGTGTTTTACGCTCACCCGAGGTTTACCTGGTTCCGCGAGGAGGAGGCCGCGTCGTGATTGGGGCCACGGTGGAGCGAGTGGGATTCGATCGCCGGGTAGATCCCGCCACGATCGAACGGCTGCAGGCTATGGCAGCGGAGCTCTGGCCCCCCGTCGGGTCCGCGCCGGTGGTTGAAAGCTGGACCGGGCTGCGGCCGGGGACCAGAGACGGGCTGCCGGTGATTGGAAACGCCGGGCAACCCCATTGCTGGGTGGCAACGGGACACTTTCGTAACGGGATCCTGTTAGCGCCGGCCACGGGCCTGATCGTGCGCCAGCTACTCGAAGGCAAGCCACCGGCTGCCGAACTCGGAGCGTTCGCTCCCGGACGGTGAGCGGGAAGGGGGGCGTCCTCCCCGGTCTACTTTCCGTCTAAGTGACAAGATTCAGAGCGCTGCGCTATAAAACAGACAGCGTCGGGCGCTGAACCGGCGGGGCCTAAAAACACCTGCTTTTCTGAACTATTGTCATCACCAGCCGATCCCCTTTGCAGTGAGCAGGACGACAGCAGGGACCGGGCGACGCGGGGCATCTAAATAAGAAGAGGAGCGTTCAGTATGTCTACGACGGTGGTGGGCAAAGGACTTGCAGGAGTAGTTGCGGCCAATTCCGGCATTTGCTGGATCGACGGCGATGCCGGCGTGCTGGCATACCGCGGCATCGACATCCATGAACTGGCGGAGAAGTCGAGCTTCGAGGAATGCAGCTACCTATTATGGTTCGGCCGGCTTCCCCGCCGGGCGGAGCTGGACGAGTTCAGCAAACGGCTGAGCGAGGCTCGCCACCTGGACCCGAAGATCATCGACCTGCTTCGCTCCTTTCCCCAGAGTGCGACCCCGATGGAAGTTCTGCGGACGGCTGTTTCCGCACTGAGTTTTTACGATCCGGATGAAAGCGACAATGAGCATGACGCGAACGTGAGCAAGAGTTTCCGGCTGACCTCACAGATTGCCATGCTGGTCGCGGCTTATGACCGCCTGCGCAAAGGCAAGGCGGTGGTCAAACCTGATCCTTCCCTGAGTCATGCGGCCAACTTTCTGTGGATGCTGAACGGGGAAAAGCCCTCTGTGACTGCGACAAGGACCTTCGACGTGGCCCTGATCCTTCATGCCGACCACGAGCTGAATGCTTCGACCTTCGCGGCCCGGGTGATTGCTGCCACTCTCTCGGACATTCACTCGGCGATCACCGGAGCGATTGGCGCGCTGAAGGGTCCGCTGCATGGGGGCGCCAATGAGGCGGTCATGCGCATGCTCTTCGCCATCGATCAGGAGGGCGCCGATCCGGTGGATTATGTGGCCAAGCTGCTGGCGCAGAAGAAGAAGATTTCCGGATTCGGCCATCGCGTGTATCACACCGAAGACCCACGAGCCACGCATTTGCGCAAGATGTCAGAAGAGCTGGGAGAGTCGTCGGGGAACGCGAAGTGGTTCAAGATGTCGCGGGCTATTGAGAAGTACATCCTGGCGGAAAAGAAGCTCAATGCGAATGTGGATTTTTATTCGGCTTCCACGTACACGATGCTGGGTATCGACCTGGATCTGTTTACGCCGATCTTCGCGGTGAGCAGGATTTCCGGTTGGGCTGCGCATGTGATTGAACAGCTGGATGACAATCGGCTGATCCGGCCTCGAGCGGAGTATATTGGCCCGGAATATCCGGTGAAGTATACGGCGGTTGAGAAGAGGTAAGAGGTTAGGGGGCTTGGAATTTTTTCCGAGATGGGGCGTGAGGTTCAGTGACCCCAGTCTCAACACGAGACCGGCCGGAACTCGATGAACCTCTCTCGGGGGGCGCCCAGGTCTCAAACGCGAGACCCCACGGCAGGCCGGGGCGCCCATCGATTTGTTTGGGGTTAGGGTTTCGGGTCGCTATTTGCGGCTTGCCGGCGGCACTATTCCATTCATACGCAAATACACCACCATTTGCCCATAGTGATCGTTGTTGTGGGCCAATCCCATGGCCGCCATGCCGGCACGAGTGCTGTTCTTTTTTCCGAATTCTTCAAAGGCATTTTGTGCGGTCATGGTTTCGATCGCCTTTTGGGCAAACGCATAAGAGTCTTTCAGCGCCTTGACGATGTCGTCCTTGCTGGTCAGCTTGTCGATTCCGTCGGTATCCCCACTTGGCTTCACACCGAAACCGCTGAAAAAGTAGTACTGCGAGGAGGCAATGTGGGTGACTTGCTGGCCGAATGTTCGCACTCCCTCGAAAGTGCCGTTGGTGGGCGCGAAATTGTACTTATCCGCCGGCATAGCTTCGGCGGCGGCAATTACCTCCTCGGCCTGGCCGCTTAAAAGCTTTCCGTAGACCTGGGATGGGGATGCCGACGCAGCGAAAGCTGGCGCAATCAGTACAGTGGTTACGGCAAATGTGGCGAGAGCAGTGAGACAGGACTTGATTTTCACGGTAGACCTTCCTTAAGTGCGTTTAGCAGAAGAAAGCCTAGCAGGTTTTCAGGTGCGCTTTGGTAAACCTGGGCCGAGTCGTCGAGCTTTAGTCCAGATTTGTGACGAACCCGTAGAATAGTGTGGTGCGGCGAATTTACCTGGATGCGAATGCCACTACTCCTCTGCTGCCTGAGGTGCTGGAGGCGATGCGGCCTTTTTTGGTGGAGCAGTTTGGCAATGCTTCCTCTATCCACCAGGAGGGGCAGCGGGCGCGTTCCGCGGTGGAGCAGGCACGGGCCAGCGTGGGGCGATTGCTGGGGTGCCGGCCAGCGGAAATCGTCTTTACCAGCGGCGGCACGGAGAGCGATAACCTGGCAATTTTTGGATCGGTCAAAGCTGGGGATCATGTCCTTACCAGCCGGGTAGAGCATCATGCGGTGCTGCATGCAGTCGAAAGATTAGGGGATCGCGGAGTCGAAATAGAGTTCTTGCCGGTCTATACCCACGGGGTTGTCGCGGTCGAGGACGTGCGCCGGGCGCTGCGGCCTAACTCCCGGCTTATCAGCGTGATGCTGGCCAATAACGAGACTGGGGTTTTACAACCAGTAGAAGCGATCGGTCGCATTGCGCGCGAAGCTGGGGTCCGTTTTCATGTCGACGCTGTGCAGGCCGCAGGCAAGGTAGCCATCGATGTCAACTCGCTTGGCTGCGATCTGCTGAGCATTTCCGGTCACAAGATGCATGGGCCGCAGGGTACGGGAGCACTGTTCGTGCGTCGCGGCACCCGATTGGAGCCGCTCTTCGCCGGAGGCGCCCATGAACGGCAGCGTCGTGCCGGCACGGAGAATGTCGCCGGGATCGTGGGCCTGGGGAAGGCGGCGGAGTGTGCGTTGGAAGGGCTGCGAAACGGCGGGTTGGAAAAGATACGCGGTTTGCGCGATCGGCTGGAGAGGGGGCTGCTGGAACAGGCCAGCGGGGTAAACGGGGGTGGAACTCCCCGGGTGCCGAATACTTCCAACCTGTGGTTCGAGTCACTTGACGGAGAAGCGCTGGTGATCGCGCTTGACCTTCAAGGGCTGGCTGTTTCGAGCGGCGCAGCTTGTTCCTCCGGCGCGGTTGAGCCGTCGCATGTGTTGCTGGCGATGGGCCTCTCACCCGAGCGGGCTCGCGGCAGCCTGCGTCTGAGCCTGCACCGCCAGACTACCGAAGAAGAGATTGAGCGGACGATCGAGTTGATTTCGGCGCAAGTGGCGAGATTGCGGGAGCTTTCGGCGGTGACCCAATGACCATCGCGGTGGCCATGTCCGGTGGGGTGGATTCGTCGACGGTTGCGGCCATGCTCAAGGCGGAAGGACACAACCTGGTCGGCCTGACAATGCAGTTGTGGAACCAGCGCCGGCTGGCGGATAAAGACGGCATGCCCGAGCAGGTGCAGGGACGCTGCTGTTCGATCGACGACGTCTATGATGCGCGGCGAGTGGCGGAGTTGTTGTCGATTCCTTATTACGTGGTCAATCACCAGGAGCGCTTCGAGCGGGATGTAATTCGGCCATTCGTGGACGAATATCTCTCCGGCCGAACGCCCATTCCCTGCAGCCTGTGCAACAACCACTTGAAGTTCGACCAGTTGCTTCTGACCGCGCGGCAGATCGGGGCGGAGCAGATCGCCACCGGCCACTATGCACGGAATGAATACGATCCGCAGCGAGGACGCTGGATCCTGAAGCGGCCGGCGGATGCGAGCAAGGACCAGACTTATTTTCTTTTTGGCCTGACCCAGGAACAGCTTGCCCGTACCCTCTTCCCGCTGGGCGGGTTCACCAAGCCCGAGGTGCGGGAGATGGCGCTCAACTATGGGCTGGCGCTGGCAAACAAGCCGGATTCGCAGGAGATTTGCTTTATTCCCGGCGGGGATTACAAGCGCTTTATCGATGCCTATCTGGAAGAGCAGGGTGAAGCCGTACCGGACACCGCCGGGGAGTTGGTTTCGGTGGGTGGCGAGTCCCGGGGCAAGCATGATGGAGTTCACAATTTCACCGTTGGCCAGCGCAAGGGGCTCGGTTTAGCCTCTCCCACTCCGCTCTATGTGATCTCGATCGATCCTGAGCACAAGCAAGTGACCGTAGGCGGAGAGCAGGAGTTGCTGCGCGATTCGCTGCGGGCGCGGAGATTGAATTGGATTTCGATCGCGGGATTGCATGGGGAGCTGCGCGCCCAGGTAAAGATTCGTCACCGTCATGAACCGGCGTGGGCGACGCTTCGGCTCAGCGGTGAGGATGAAGTGGAGGTGCGATTCGATGAGCCGGTTCGCGCCGTGACGCCGGGGCAGGCGGCTGTGTTTTATGCAGCTGACGAGGTGATTGGCGGCGGGTGGATCGTTTAAGAGGGTCGCTCGGGGGCTAAAGAGGGTGTGTGAACTCCGGATTCAGAATTAGACGAACAGATCTTCTTCGGGATCCAGGTGGTTGTCGGGCGTTGTTTTACGCAGCACGTCCACACCCGCGCGTAGACCGTTGAGGATGCCATTTACCTGGCGGACTGGGGCCGCAATCCCATGCTCGATCGCCTGGACGGCGTAGGTGAGCTGATCGAGCGTCCCCTTGACCATCCCGTCCACGCGCGAAGCCTGGGCCTGCGCTCTGCCGGTTACATCTCCCACGAATCCACCCACTTGATCCGCCTTGGTGCGTAGGGTGGCGGTGGTGGCGGTGAGGTTCTCAGTGATGGTCTTCACTTTTGGTGAGACATCCTGAAGCAGTTCACGCGAAGACATGATGACGGGCAGTAAGTGCAGACGAACGTCGTCCGCCAGTGCCGTGATCTTTTTCTGCGCCTTGCGGGAACCGATGAAGATGGCCACCGTAAAGCCTGCCTGCATCAGGATGCTGACTGCGGCCACAGCTATAAAGACGACCAACAGAGTCTGCGTGGACTTATCCATTTGGTACGCTAAATCTGCCCGTCGACCGGCGACGTGGTTGCCGTATAAGCGCTCTTGCCCGCATCCACTGCCGCGGACACTTTGCTTGCGTGCTTGGCAACTACCTTACGGCCGCGATCGACATAGTCCTCTACCTGGGAACGGCCAGTCGCCACCGCTTGCTTGCCGCGCTCTACGTAATCGCCAAACTGTTCTTTGCCCGCGTCTACGTAGGTATTAACGTGTGCCGCGGCTTCTCTCGATTTCTGCTTCAGATATTCGGCGCGTTCACGTGCGCCCTCGGCCAGACTGTCCCGCGTGTCTGTACCGGCTTGAGGAGCGTAGAGGACGCCGATCGCTGCGCCAATTCCGAGCCCGACCAGAAACCAACCGAAACCACTTCCGCCGTTGTCCTGAATATCGTCTGACATGGATCTTCCCCTTATGTTGCTAAGCTAGTCTTCAATATACTGCTTCCACCATCTCCCACGGGTTTAGCACCCGGATACCAGGAAGAAGATAGTTGGCGGAGCCACCGAATACAATGAGTGGGATGCATTATTCGCCCGCCGCGTGCCAGCCAGTTCACGGTTCCCTTCGTCAAAAGGTAAAGCAGGCGCAAGAATAGTAGAAAACTGAGGATTTCCCCCATGAAAATGGATTTTGTAACTCGACGCAGCGTTCCGCTGGCGGTTTTGACCGGTTTCCTGGTTCTGGGGTCGGGGTGTAAGAACCCGTTCGTACCTGCAGAAAAGCCGGCGCCGGCGGCACAGCAGGCAGCAACACCGGCACCGCAGCCAGCGCCGCCTCCGGCGCGAGACGACCAACAGATTGGCAGCGACATCCAGGCAAAGATCACGGCCGAGTCGGCGTTGACGGGTCAGAACATCCAGGTGACCGTGGCCAATGGCGTGGCCACCTTGAACGGCAAGGTAGACAACGATGCATCGCGTGCCCTGGCGGCGGCGGATAGTGGCTCGGTCGATGGGGTAAGAACGGTCATCAACAACCTGGTGGTGGCTCCGTCACGGGCAGCCAAGCCGGCGCCGGTAAAGCCCGCCCCGCAGCGGCGGCACAAGCGGGAAGTGGCTGAGAGCGCGCCTCCGCCGCCTCCGCCCCCACCCGCGGCAGCGGCTCCCGCCCAAGAGCCGGTGCAAATTGTGCCGGCGGCGCCTCCACCGCCTCCTCCTCCGGTAGCCAAGACAGTAACGGTCCCGGCCGGGACGGTGATTCCGATTCGCATGACCGATACGCTGAACAGCGCAACGACACAATCGAACTCGGTTTTCCATGGGTCCTTAGCGAGCGATCTGATTGTGGATGGGATGGTCGTAGCAAAGTCGGGTGCTTCGGTGGTGGGACGGGTGATCACGGCCAAGGATGCAACCCACTTCTCCGGCAGCTCGGAATTATCGATCGAGTTGACACGGATCGATACCGTGGATCATCCGGTGGATGTCGTGACCGACGCGTTCAGCAAGCAAGGCAATGGCCGAGGGAAGAATACGGCAGTTAAGACCGGTGGCGGCGCTGCCGTTGGCGCCATTCTTGGTGGGCTCTTGGGTGGCGGCAAAGGGGCGGCCATTGGAGCAGTTACCGGCGGCGGCGTGGGTGCCGGAGTGAATGGAGTGACTCGCGGACAACAGGTGCAGATTCCTACGGAAACGCTGGTCAGCTTTCATTTGCAGTCTCCTATTAGTGTGACCACGTCGAAGAAGGTTGGCGGGTCGCGTGAAGGGTATAGCGGGGATGGGCAATTGCAACAACGACAGTAGCTGTTGCCGGCTTCCCAATTGACGGAGAAATTTGCAGGTTAAGCACAGCCAGACTTGTCCAAATTAGCGGATGAAGTTGTTTTTCTGACGATGTAACTTGTTGATTGCTTTGACGAGAGCTGGCCGAACAAAATCGGGTTTCTGCTGCTGATCGGGTGCTGTCTAACTGGCAACCAGTTTTCGAGTTGCGTTGATGAACGAAGGGCATGGCTTCAGCCGTGCCACGGCACTCGCGCAGATGAGGGCTTCAGCCCCTGAGGTAACGTCTTTCCAATCTTCTATGGAGAACTCAAGGCGAAAAGACATGACTTTGCCTTATAGGTCTCACAAAGCGTACCCCAGCGGCTAGCCGTCAAGCGCGTAAACCCTTTACGGCACGGCTGAACAGGTCGCGGAACAACACGAATCCCTTGAAGCGGACGGCCTTCAGGCCGTCCATAATTGCTTTGTAATGAATGCGGCTTTCGCTCCCTATTCGACCTTTTTCCGCAACCTCTAAAGCCGTGCCCTTCGTTCGACAGTGTCTTCCCCAGCGAAGGCTTCATGTGCTGTCCCAATTGGCCGAGGGGAGACAGGAGTTCGCCTTGGCTGAGTTAGGTCCAGACTCCGTATTCCACCATGTGTTGGGCGATGTTGCGCGAGAGGGCGTAGACGTCTTCGGGAATGCGCCTCGCTAAGCGGCGAGCGATGGCTAGCTGGACTCGCAAAGTGTCGCCTTCGGCGACCGCGGCGACGATGCGGCGAGAGGCCATCTCAACAATTTCCATTGCCTTGGCGGCGTATAGACGAACCAGCTGGGCGGCGGTCCCGGCCAGGGGCAGTCCGCGGGCGCGCAGCTTGCGGGCACGGAGCAATGCCGAGTCCAGCGCGTAAACCTGAATGATGATGTCGGCCAGGTCCGCCATCACTTCCTGCTGATCGGCCAAGGCGTTCATATATTTTTGCGAGGCCGCGCCGGCGGTGAAGAGAGCCAGCTTCTTCGCGCTGGCCAGCATCTGCGTTTCGGCATACAACGGATCATCCGAATGGTCATCCTCGTCCTGGAAAGCAGGCGGCTCGAGAACTTCATCCATCAGCTTCTTGATGGCCGCCATCAGAGGAAGCTGGCCGGCCATAGCGCGCTTCATCAGCCAGCCGGTGATGATGAGCCGGTTGATTTCGTTGGTGCCTTCAAAAATGCGGTTGATGCGGGAGTCGCGATAAGCGCGCTCGACCGGATACTCTTCGACGTAACCGTAACCGCCATAGATCTGGACGGCGTGATCGACGACGGCGTCGAGCATCTCCGAGCCCCACACCTTGAGGATGGAACACTCGACCGCGTACTCCTCGATCCGCTTCTGAATTTCGCGGGAGTTTCCCGCGGCATCCTCGGGCAGAGCTGAGAGCGCATCGTCGATCATGCCCACGGTGCGATAAGCCATGCTCTCGACCGCAAACAACTGAGCGGCAGAGTCGGCAAGTTTTTGCTGGATGAGACCGAAGGCGGAGATCGGCTTGCCGAAAGCCTGGCGCTGCTTAGCGTACCCGATAGCGTGTCCAAGCACGGTGCGGGCGGCTCCGACGCAGGCCGCGCCCAGCTTGAAGCGGCCGATGTTGAGAATATTAAAGGCGATGTGATGGCCCTTGCCGACCTCGCCAAGCAGGTTTTCGACCGGCACCTTGCAGTCGGAGAGAACGAGCGGGCAGGTGGAGGAGCCACGGATGCCCAGCTTGTGTTCTTCAGCGCCTATGGAGAGGCCGGGAGTTCCCTTTTCAATGAGAAAGGCAGTGAATTTTTCGCCATCGACTTTGACGAAGACAGTGAAGAGATCGGCAAAGCCACCGTTGCTGATCCACATTTTCTCGCCATTGAGGAGATAGTGGGTGCCATCTGCCGCGAGCGTGGCACGGGCACGGATGTTCATGGCGTCGGAGCCGGAAGTGGCTTCGGAGAGCGCGTAGGCGCCGATACAATCGCCAGTGGCGAGGTGAGGCAGGAACTTTTGCTTCTGCGCGTCGGTGCCGTACCAGACGATTGGCAAGGTGCCGATGCCCACGTGGGCGCTGAAAGCGACCGAGAAGCTACCCAGCTGGGAAAGATAGTCGGCGACGATGGCGGAGGTGACCTTATCCATCGCGAGCCCGCCGTACTCCTCCGGAATATCGACAGCCATGAGACCCAGGTCGCCGGCTTTTTTCAGCAGGGCGCGAGTCACGTCGAAGTGCTTGGCCTCGATTTCCTCAGCCGCGGGCAGCACTTCGTTGCGCACAAAGTCAGAGGCCGTGCGCGCGATCTGGCGCTGCTCTTCGGTAAAGTCTTCCGGGGTCATGATCTGGTCCGGCGTGCTTTCCCCGATGAGGAAGTTACCGCCGGGAACTGTGCGCTTTGCTACTTCTGCTGCTGTGGCCAAAGTTTCCCCCTATTGCATGGATTCGAAGATACCTGCGGCGCCCATGCCTCCGCCTACGCACATGGTTACGAGTCCGTACCTCGCCCCCCGAGTTTTCATGGAATGCAAAAGGGTCGCGGTTAGCTTGGCGCCGGTGCACCCGAGCGGATGGCCCAGAGCGATAGCTCCTCCATTTACGTTCACCTTTGCAGGATCGAGGCCCAGCTGCTGGATCACGGCCAGGGATTGCGCGGCAAAGGCTTCGTTCAGCTCGATGAGGTCGATCTGATCGAGGGTCAGGCCAGCCAGCTTGAGAGCTTTGGGCACGGCATAGACCGGACCTACTCCCATTTCCTCCGGCAAACAGCCGGCAGTGGCGAAAGAGATGAAGCGAGCCAGAGGCTTTATGCCCAGGGCGGCGGCGCGCTCGGCCGACATAACGACTGCGGCGGCGGCGCCGTCTGAGGTTTGCGACGAGTTCCCTGCCGTGACCGTCCCCTTGGCGTGAAAAGCGGGCTTGAGGCCGGCGAGTGCTTCGATGGAAGTGTCTGCGCGCGGGCCTTCATCGATGGTGAAGGGTTTGGTCGCGAGCTTGACCTTGCCCCCGCCGTTGGTCGCACTGGTCACGGTTACAGATACGATTTCCGCGGCGAAGCGCCCGCCCTCGATAGCGCCCAGCGCTTTCTGATGACTGGCCAGGGCGAAGGCGTCGGCCTGCTGGCGGCTGATACCGTAGCGCTGCGCTACGCGCTCGGCGGTAAGCCCCATGGAGAGATAGGAGTCGGCATAGTGGTCGATGAGCCAGGGATTGGCGGAGACCTTGTTGCCTCCCATGGGGACCATGGACATGGATTCAGTTCCACCGGCGACAATCACCTCTGCTCCGCCGCCGCGAATGCGCTCCGCGGCCATGGCGATGGATTGTAGGCCGGAGGCACAGAAGCGGTTGACGGTCATGGCCGAGGAGCTGACAGGCAACCCGGCGCGTAACGCGGCAATGCGGGCAACATTCATTCCCTGCTCGGCTTCCGGCATGGCACAGCCGAGAATCACGTCTTCGATCTCGTTGCGATCCAACTGGGGCAACCGGGATAGAGCGCCTTCGATCGTGGTGGCGGCCAGGTCGTCGGGACGGGTGGTAGCCAATGCTCCTCGACCGGACTTGCCGACTGCGGTTCGAACACTGCTGGCGATTACGGCGTCTCTCATGGTGCGGGTCCCTCAGGGGCTAATGCCTTCAGAGATTGCTTAGTTTCTTAATGGCTTTCCTGTCTTGAGCGTATAAGCGATGCGTTCCTGGGTTTTGCGTTCTCCGCAAAGGGACAGAAAGGCCTGGCGCTCGAGGTCGAGAAAATATTGTTCGCCAACGATGGTGCCGGCGGGGATGGCGCCCCCGCACAGGATGTGGGCTACGTGGTTCCCAACCTTCTGGTCGTGGTCGCTGATGTAGTCAGCCTGGCGCATCAGGTGAACGCCGAGCTTCAGCGTTGCCAAGGCGCTTTCGCCGGCCGCCGGGATGTCACGAGGGATGGGCGCCGAATAGCCTGCTCCGGCCAGCGTGATGGCGACCTGTTGAGCGTCGTGAACCACGCGATCGCGATGGGCAGTGATGCGGTCAGAGGCGCTGAGATACCCAAGCAGGCGCGCATCGGCGGCAGAGGTCGAGACCTTGGCGAGGGCGATCAACTCGAAATTGCGATTGAGGGCGTCGAAATACTCCGTTGAGCCGGCGAGGCGCGTAGTTGCATCGCGGCCGGAAGCGGAGAGGACTCCTACGGCGGAATCGACCGCGCGCAGAACCATTTCCTTGGTGCCCCCACCGCCAGGAACAACACCCACGCCGGTTTCGACCAGGCCCATGTATAGCTCGGCATGGGGTTGGCGGGATGCCGCGTGCAGACAGACCTCCGCCCCGCCACCCAGGCACAGACCATAGGGCGCCACGACCACTGGCCGGGGACAGAACTTGATAGCCGCCGTCATGCGCTGAAAGGCGCGTACCGCAAAATCAAGATCCTCCCACTCCCCTTCCTGAATAAAGAGCAGGACCTGGAAGAGATTTGCGCCGACGGAAAAGTTGGCGTGATCGCCGGTGATGACAAAACCCTGGAAGTTGCGGACAGCATCGCTGCCGGGGTTGAGGACCTGGGTCACGAGGCGGGTAATGTCTTCGCCGACCGCATCCTTTTTCGAATGCAGCTCAATGGCGGCGATGCCGTCGCCCAGATCTACGAGCGACGCTCCAGCATTACCTTTTACGATGCCGTGCGATGTTCGAAAGTCGGCAACCGCCGCAATGCCGGCCGGCTGGGATACGGGTACATATTCGCTGCGAGCGGGATCGAACACCTGCTTGCCCCCGTCCCGGTACCAGGTGGACGCTCCAGAGTGAAGCAGCTTCCCCGCATTGGGCGCGATGGCAGCGTCAACACCAACCGCGTCCCACATTTCGAAGGGCCCCAGTTCCCAGTTGAAGCCGGTGCGCATGGCACGGTCAACGCTGGCAGGATCTTCGGCGATCTCGGGCAGGCAGTTGGCCGCGTAGGCGAACAGGCGGTTGAGGAGCTTCTTTTGGAACGCCGCAGCCTTATCTTTGTGAATGTCGCCGGACATGAGCAGGCGTAGCCGCTCGGGCAGCGATTCAGCGTTTTTGGCCAGTTCCAGCGAGGGAAACTTGGGGCGGGTGGCGGGACGGTAGGCAACGGTCTGCCAGTCGAGCGCGAGCCGGATTTCGTTGCCGTCCGCGTCTTTCTCTTTTTTGTAGAAGCCCTGACCAGTCTTATCGCCCAGCCAGCGGCGCTCTAGCATGGTCTTCACAAAAGGAGGCAGCTCAAGAGCCTCACCGGCGCGGGATTGGGAAAAATTCGAGACCACGTGAGCCAGGATATCGATGCCCACCATATCCGCCAGGCGGAAGCTGCCCGTGCGGGGCCAACCGAGTGCGCTTCCGGTGAGCACGTCCACTTCTTCCACGGTAAGACCCTGCTCCTGCATGAGCTCGATGGCCTGGGTCATGACATAGACGCCAATGCGATTGGCAATGAAGTTCGGAGTGTCGCGGGCGTAAACCACCGTCTTGCCCAGGCGACGGTCGGCAAAGTCGGCAATGGCGGCAACCGCCGCCGGGTCGGTCTCAGGGGTGGGGATGACCTCGAGCAGCCGCATGTAGCGCGGAGGGTTGAAGAAGTGGGTGCCGAACCAGGAGCGGCGGAGTTCAGTGGGTAGCTGCTCCGCAATGCTGGCTACCGGCAGACCGCTGGTATTGGTGGTGAGAATGACTCCGGGCTTGAGATGGGGGGCGATCTTGGCGAGAATTTCTCGCTTGATAGCGAGGTTTTCTGTCACTGCCTCCAGCACCCAATCGCATTTGGAGAGAAGACCCAGGTCGTGATCGAAGGTTCCAGGCTGGATCAGCCGGATGCTGGCTGGATCATAGAACGCAGCCGGTTTAGCCCGGGAGAGGTTTTCGACCGCGGCCTGCGCGATGCCCTTGCCGGCATCTCCCGCCAGATCGAGCAGAACTACGGGTATGCCAGCATTGGCCAGATGGGCCGCGATGCGCACACCCATGGTTCCCGCACCCAGGACGGCAGCCTGCTGAATCATCCCCGGCCGCGGAGCCGCGGGAGAGACCGGCGAGGAGGAGACGGCTTCCAATGCGGAGGCGGACGCGAGGCTCATGGTTCTGATTTCTCCTTATGTAACGTTACGCTTCTCCGTTGGCAGGGGAAAAATCGTGCGCGTGAATTTGGGGTAAAACATAGATTCTCTGGTATCGACATTGCAAACGACGTACGACTTTAGTCACTTAGGAAAACCTATATGCTTGGCGAAAGATGGAATGGTGCGGAGCCGTGGAATCCGCCTATCGGGTGAATCAATCGAGGAAGCTCCATAGGGCATCGGATTATTTTCCGGGTAGCGGTGGCGGGAAGATTTCAATTAATACCTTAGGTTATTGGACGCAAACGCAGCTATTAGAAGGAGCATAACGATGCAATTTGCCATCGTAATCATGGCCGCGGGTAAAGGCACGCGGCTCAAAAGCAAGCGTCCAAAGGTTCTGCATGAAGTCGGGGGCAAGCCTCTGATTCGACACGTCGTCGACGCGGCGCGGCAAATTGTTCCGCCGGAGGATGTCTACGTGATCGTGGGTCATGAGGCAGCCCTGGTGAAAGACTCCGTTTCCACCCTGGGGGTTCAATTCATCGAGCAAAAGGAGCAGCGAGGTACGGGCCACGCCATGCAAACGGCACGCCAGGCAACCGAGGGCTATGAAAATGTGATCGTGCTCTATGGCGATGTTCCCCTGATCCAATCAGAGACGATACGCCGGGTGCGCGATTTCCATCTCCAGCAGCGGGCGGCAATGACCGTGCTGACGGCAGTGCCGGCAGACCCCTTTGGATATGGCCGGGTGGTTCGCAAGTCGCCTGGTTCCGATGAGATACGAGAGATTGTTGAACAAAAATCTTTAACCCAGGAAGCGGCCAATGTGACGGAGATCAACTCCGGCATATATGCCTTTGCCAGCAAGCCTTTGTTTGCCCACATCGACGGCCTGGGTACGAGTAACGCGCATGGCGAACTCTATCTCACAGATATGGCCGCCATTCTAGGAAAAGCCGGCGAGCGCGTGGTGGCTCTGCAGGCCAGGGATGCGGATGAGGTGTTGGGGGCAAACACGATCGAGGAGATGATGGCGATCGATGGCAAACTCCGGATCATTACCGCGCGCCGGCTGATGGCAGAAGGGGTAACGATCTTTCGTCCTGAGACCACGGTGATCGATGCCGGGGTGATGGTGGGTGCGGACACCGTGATCGAGCCCTTTGTGCAGCTGCTGGGTGAAACCAAGGTGGGGAAGGAATGCCGCATCCGGTCATACTCGATATTGGAACACGCTACTGTGGGCAACCAGGTGATGGTTCGCCCAGGCTGCATCATTACCCAGTCCCGCGTGGATGATGGTGCGGTGCTCGGGCCCTACGCGCATATCCGGCCGGAGAGCGAGATCGGCGAGGGCGCGCATGTAGGGAATTTTGTCGAGACGAAGAAGATTCGCTTAGGCAAAGGCTCGAAGGCAAATCATTTGACCTACCTGGGTGACGCGGAGATCGGCGAGGGCGTGAATGTGGGAGCGGGGGTGATCACCTGCAACTATGACGGAGTGAGTAAACGCAAGACGATCATCGGTGATCACGTGTTTGTGGGCAGCGACTCCACGCTCGTAGCGCCGCTGACGCTGGGGAATGGGTCGTACATCGCGGCTGGATCGTGCATCACAGAAAATGTGCCGGAGGATGCGCTGGCGCTGGGGCGGAGCAGACAGACCATCAAGGAAGGCTGGAGTGCGGCGCGGCGTGATAAGAAACAGGGGCTGTAGTCAGGCGGCTTCGGTGCGGGCTTGCTCGGCGAGCACCTGACGGAGACGGATGCGAGCGGAAAAGCAGGTTCGTTGCACCTGCGCTTCGGGAATATCCAGGAGGCGGCCGATCATCTCCGGAGAATAGCCTTCCACGTCGCGGAGCAGGAAAAGCAGGCGCTCATTGGCGGGCAGGTTGCGCAACGCCTCTTCCAGCTCGGGGCGGCGCACGTTGCGGTGGCTAAGGCCGAGCCCCCCAGCAAGGACCGCTGGGGTTTCTTCCTGACGCAGGGGAAATCGCTCGCTCAGCTCGTGCAGGAGTGCTGAGTCCACGGCGAACGCATCTGGCCGTTCCTGTTGCTGAAAGGCACGCACGAAAGTAATGGCAAGAATCTCTTCCGCTTCGACCTCATTTCCCGTCATATAGAAAGCAAGGGAAAAAGTACGATGACGGTGGCTTTCGTAAACATCCCGCTGCTGCTCTTCGCAGGACTGTTTGGCAGCCTGGGAGACAACGAGATTCGATTCAGCGGAAAACTCACGTTCGAAATTGAACAAAGCTACCCCAACTCTGCGTGAATATTGAATATTGCGACTGTGAACCCGGTAGCCATTGTGGTCCTGATCATCTGCGAAAGAGAGGGAAAGATCTTCGACCGAGTATAACAGTTTGCTCATGGACATGGCTCGGCGGTGAAGAATTCACACCGCAGGTAGCCGTTGAAGATAGACTTAGAAGCAACTCACACACCGCGAGAAAAGACGAGCGCCATTGCGCGCGTCGCCCATCTGCGTAGCTTGTTTTACAGGTTGCGTTGCTGGCAAGCGAGTGGATCAATCGTTTTGTAACCAGGAAAGGGAGCCTTCCGGAAGACCGGATGCCCGGCAAGTATGGAAACCGCACGCAGCCAAGCACGTGTTCTGGTGGTAGATGAGCATAAGCATTGTCGGGTGGAAATCGACGGCATGCTCGAAAAGGGGGAGTATTCAACCGTGCTTTCAAGCGGTGGTGACGATGCTATCGGGCACATCGTGCGCGATCCACCCTATGACCTGGTGCTTTCTGATTTGACCATGGCCGGCGCGGGCGGTGATGGCCTGATCGGACGGATGCGACTGACGCAACCGGATACTCCTTTGGTATTGTTGACCCCGATCCGCGATGTTGGGGCCGCCCTCGCCGCAGTGCGGCGGGGGGCTTATGACTATCTGATCAAGCCGTTCGAAAAGGATCAGCTTCTGGTGACGGTCCGGCGGGCCATTGATTACCGTCGCCTGGTGCAACAGAACGCAATGTACCGGCAAGATCTGGAAGAGATGGTGAGCGCCCGGACGGGGATGCTCAACCAGGCCATTGCCGACCTGGAGCGATCGTACGACATCACGCTTGAAGCTCTGGGTGATGCGCTGGATCTAAAAGATGCGGAGACGGAAGGCCACTCCAAACGAGTGACCGCTTTTACGATTGCGCTGGCACGCGGTGCGGGTGTGCCTTCGCACCAGATACCGGTGGTGGCGCGGGGAGCATTTCTGCACGATATCGGGAAAATGGCGATTCCTGACGCGATTCTGCTCAAACCGGCAAAACTGCAGGTGGATGAACAAAAAGTGATGCGGGAACATTGCGCGCGGGGTTACCAAATGTTGCGCAAGATTCCCTTTTTGCAAGAGGCGGCCGAGATTGTTTACAGCCACCAGGAACACTACGACGGCAGCGGTTATCCGCGCGGACTGAAGGGAGAACAGATTCCGCTGGGGGCCAGAATTTTTGCCGTAGCCGACACGCTGGACGCAATCACGTCAGATCGGCCGTACCGTAAGGCGACGACTTTCGGCGCTGCGCGGCTTGAGATCAAGCGTTGCGCCGGGACGCAGTTTGACCCCAAAGTGGTTGAGGTGTACCTCAGCTTGCCCGATCAACTGTGGGAGGATCTGCGGGCCGAGATTACCCAGCAGGCGAAGAAATTTTCTCCCTTGCAGCTCGAGCCTAAGGGGCCGAAGCTGCGCAATCCGTTCAGTTAAAGACAGAAGGTGCAGTGATGAGCGTGTTGACCCCGGAAACGGTTCAGGAAAGGTTGCGTTCGCTTCCCCAGTGGAAGCTCGAGGGCAAGGAAATCGTGCGCCAGTACCAGTTCCCCGATTTCGCCGCGGCGATGGTTTTCGTCAACCGGATAGCAGGTGCTGCTGAAAAAGCGGGCCACCACCCGGATATCGACATCCGCTACAACAAGGTCAGGCTGGCTTTGGTTTCCCACGACAAGGGCGGCTTGACGGAGCGGGATATGAAGATGGCGCAGGCGATTGACTCGCTGTCGTAGCTAACCTGGATTTCTCAGGAGCCCGGTCTGCGACCAAGCCCGGGTGCCCCCATATCTGCCCGGTTTTGGCAGATGTGGGATTCCACAAACCTCAACCCCTGACTGTGCAGGGCGTTGATGGCCATGGACAAGATCTGTTGCTGGTAGAGAGTGATCGGTGGCCAGCCGTTGAATCCCACATCTGCCCAAACCAGGCAGATATGGGGCACCCGTCACTCGTTACCCAATTCACGTTGAGATCCGCTTATCCCAGCCCTGCCCCGGCTTGCTTGGGGGCAGAGGCTAGTCTTCTGTGGGCGGGTCTTGCTCGCGCATTTGGGCCAGTGTTCTGCGATTCCAGATCGCGAGGGCGATTCCACCGAGAGCCGCCGAGGTGGCCAGCAATAAGCCGGTGCGCCAGATATTCCGATGCTCCGGGGTACGCCCGCTCCAGCCTGGGCCCTCGTCAATCGGCACGGGTTCGGTCCTAAATGGAGAAAATCTGCGTAAGGGCACGATGACCTTAAAGAAAAATGAGGAAAAATAGCATTACAGAAACTTATTTTTGGAAAGCGCGTCTATGGGGAGGTAGGGCAGATTCAAGCCCCGAGCGATACAGTAATTTGGATTTAAAAAGCTCGAAAATATGTTTTTTAACGAATTTTGGCATTTGCAACTAGAAGTTCAGACCAAGCATCTGCTAATATGAGTTCAGTCGTGGTTGAGGTGGTTGCTCTCACGGCGCGGTTTTTAGTACGAGTTGCGTCACTGGCCTCCCGGCACGGACAAAACACCGTTCGTGCCGCCTTTTTTTGCTATCCGCACTCTCTTCAGCTCAAATCCTCATTTAAATGCATTGCAATCCTATCGCCGAATCGCGCCGGTTCGCTTTCGAGCGCGCTACACTGAAGATCTAAAGGAGCGGGAATGCGGCGAATACTGGTGTGCCTGGCGATCGGAATGTTGTCGGTGGCGGCTTACGCGCAATGGATAACCAATGAAGACGTTCCTGCGTACCACGCGACAGCGCCGGCTCACGGGACGAAACTGCCTGCACTGCTTTCCGGCTCACAACTCACCGGCCCGATGTTTCAGTATCCGTGGCAGAAGGCGGTGTACGTGGATGCGGCGAAGATTCCCACTGTGCTGTATCAGCTCCCCTGCTATTGCCGCTGCGACCGGAATATGGGCCATACCAGCCTGCATAGTTGCTTTGAGGGGTTACACGGGGCCGAGTGCTCCACCTGCGCCAAAGAGGGGTACTACGCCTACCAGATGACATTGAAGGGTAAGACGGTGCGGGAGATCCGCGAAGGCGTGATGCGCAAGGACTTTGAGAGCATCGATCTGAACGCGATTGGCCTGTAAAAGGCGCGTATAATGAGGATAGGGCAGGGGTTAAGCCCGTGCTCGGAAGAACGAAGAAGGGGGCGTCACGGTTTCGACGGGATCGATTAGGTTGAGAGGCATGCCGGGGTGTGAGCACCCGTAATCGCTTGCAAAAACAATAATTGCTAACAACAACCTAGCACTTGCTGCTTAATTAAATAAGTAGCCGTTCTCCGTGGCTTCGCCTGTGGGTTGCGGAAGAACGTCGCACAGCAGGCTGGTTCCTGGGACGCGGTCCGAGCCGCAGGGACGAGATCATCGGACTAGCGTTACGCGCATCTTGTCGGTTCTGAGCGCGTCGCGCGAAATCTCCGGAACTCGACTACGCATGGAGTCTCTCTGCTGACATGGATTTCGGACGCGGGTTCGACTCCCGCCGCCTCCACCATACCTACCTCAGCCAATTTGGGTCCCGAGGTCCTTCGCTCCCCTCAGGATTTCGCCTCCGGGCTTGGACGCCCGCAAAGCGGCTGAGGAACACTCGAGGAATTGCTCGAATGGATTGTTCGCAGCGATCAGATTCACTTTCTCAACAGGTCGGCGTCCGAGGGTTTGAGATGCGCAGGTTCTTCAAGGATATCGAGGAGTGCCTGCGCGCAATAGACCCGATCACGCTTTGCATCTGAGATTCGTTGCACGATGTCATTTTGCTCCAGGCGTTCAATCGCACGCTGGGCCGTCGTAAAAGCAAGTTTTAGTTGACTGGCAGCACCGGAGATAGTGAGGAAGGGATTTGCCGCCAGGAGATCTACCACACGCAGCGGTGTGTTTGTCGAGTAGCCGGCCACCTTGTTTCGCCATTCTGCCAGCAGATCGTTGATACGGATCGCCCGGCTCAGCGCATCCTCGGACATGCGCGCAATTCCCAGCAGGAAATACTCCAGCCATTCCAGCCAAGCTCCATGCGTGCTTACTCCACGCAGGCCTTCGTAGTAGTCGCGCCGCGTGGCTTCGAAAAACGCGGAAAGGTAGAGCAACGGAGTTGGGAGAATCTTCCGTTCTATTAGAAACAGCGTTATGAGCAGACGGCCCACGCGGCCATTGCCATCGAGGAATGGATGTATGGCCTCAAACTGATAATGCGCAAGCGCAATGGTCACTAGGGGCGGCAACTGCGATTCGTGGAGAAAGTTCTCCCAAGCCGCAAGGCACGGCTCAACTTCGCCAGGCGGTGGAGGAATAAATGTGGCCGTCGCCGGCGTGCTGCCGGGGCCGCCGATCCAGTTCTGCGTTCTACGGAAAAGGCCCGGTGTTGCGTGTTGTCCTCTCACTCCCTCCATCAGCTTTTCGTGGAGTTCCCGAATCAGGCGTACGCTAAGAGGCAGTTCTTTGAGCAGAACAATACCGTGCTCCAGCGCGACCACGTAGTTGCCAACTTCACGCAGGTCCTCGGGACTGCGCTCCACCGCTGCCCCGGCTTCGGCAGCCAGTAATTCGCCGAGCGTGGCCTGGGTGCCCTCGATTTTGCTGGACAGGACCGCCTCGCGCCGCACGAACGGCCTCATCAGGACATGAGGGTTGGGAAGCCGCCCGCCCTCTCCAGCCAGCCTGCCGATGAGCCGGTCTGCGTCAGAGAGCACACCTATGAGGCGCGGTGTCCACTCTAGGGCCGGCGGCAGCGGCGCGGGCACAAAGGCCGAGTAAGGGCCCAGCGGAACTATCTGGCCTGGTATGTCAGGAGTCTTGGCCATTGCATTATTCGGTTGAAAACTGCCAGCGTCCTTATTTTCGATATTGATCGTAATCGAAAATAACACGCTTGGCTATTAGCGCGGATGAGAGAAGTTGGAAACCTGCGTTGCGAGCCACGCCGTCTCCGCAGAGGGGTCAACGCGGAAACCCAATGGGATCGGAGGAAGTCGGTCCCAGTGGAGACTTAAGGAAGTCTAAATTTCTCACAGATCCCTGGGTAAACGAATAAACGAATCGCTGTCGGTAGTGAGATCTCAATGCGTAACGAGTGACGGGTGCCCCATATCTGCCCGGTTTTGGCAGATGTGGGATTCAACGGCTCTCCACCGATCACTCTCTACCCGCAACAGATCTTGTCCATGGCCATCTACGCCCTGCACAGTCAGGGGTTGAGGTTGGTGGAATCCCACATCTGCCAAAACAGGGCAGATATGGGGCACCCGGGCTTGGTCGCAGACCGGGCTGTGAGAAAGCCCAAGCTAGGAAAGAAGTAGAACACTAACCCCCTCGAATGGCACCTCGATGTCGACGGCGCCCCCCTGGATATTCTGTGACTGATTGCCGTAGATATTCGTCGCCCGCTTGTAGTGGGAGGGCACCTGGATCTTTACGGCCCGATCGGTGATCTGGTCGTTGAAGACAATAAGAAGGCTGCCGGCCTGCGACTCGATCAGCCGCGGACGGACCTGCTCCGCCATAACGGCTGGCTGAACCACCCCGCCCACGATGGCGCGCACGAGTCTGATACCGTCCTGTGAGCCCTCTTCGATGCTGGCGCCCAGGTTAGTGCCAATGTAGTAGACCTGCCCTTTGCCCAGCTTCCTGGTTGCCGCGACGGGCGTCGATTCGTAGGTGGCGATCACTCTGGCTGAAGAGGCCGTGATCGGGGTCAGGAAGGTGTGCGCCTTGATCGTTACCGCCACAGGTTCCGTGAATGTGAGCTTACCTTCGATGTAGACCCGCTCGGATGGAGGCAGATCCTCAGGTTTCGGATTGTCCCTCAGATCGTTCTGCATCATGTACAGGCTTTCCTGTTCGCGATAGCCAAAGGCTTCAGCGAGTCCAAAGGCGGGGACGATGGGGTTGTACACCATGTGCTCGTCGTAGGAAGCAAAGCCTGTTTCCAGCAGGAGCGTGCCTCCAGCTTCGACGAATTGTCGCAAGCGATCACAGGTTTCCTGTTTGCCGATGAGGTGCCAGGGCGCAATGATGACTTTGTATTTCCCGCTGTTGTGAAGGCTCTGTGGCTCGATGAAATCTACCAGCACATCGTTGTTCCACAGGGCTTTGTAGTAGCCGGCGAATGACTTGGTCGACGCATCTTCCTTCCCGCTCATGGCAAAGGTCAAAAGCGCATTGTCAATGTCGACGAGCACGGCTACTTCCGGACTTGGCTGGTAGTTTTTGATGATCTCCCACTGCGCCTGGATGAGCTTGTGATCCTCAGCAGCTTCGAGCACACGCTCACTAGGCGAGCCATCACGTTCGACCAGACCGAAGCCGGTGGACTCCGTTCCTGTTGCCTCGGTGAGGTAGCACCAGTAGACGATGCCCTTTCCGCCCATCGCAACCAGCATCCAGTTCCATAGCCGGATGTCTCGAGGGCGCATCTGCCGGCTGCGGCGTATGCCATTGCTTCCGTGCCCGCCCTGTAGTTCAGTGATCCAGAATGGCTTTCCTGCCGCGGCTGCGCGCGTCAGCTCGATTTGGGCCGCGCCGAAATAAATGGGGGACTCCTGCCAGCGAGGGAAATACGAAAGACCCCATGTTTCCATCAACTCAGCCAGACGCCAGGGATTGATAGCCTGGAGCGCCAGCGGAAGAATCGCGGCCTGGCTAAAGACGTGGCTTTCCAGAATACTTCGCGTGTCAACAGCGCGCAGCGTCTGGACACGGAAACGCATTTCTTCCGTGCTCCGTTCGATCATGAAACGCCGCCAATCAACCCAGTCAATATAGGAACCCGGGCCACGCGGCGGATCAATTACTTCCCAACTGGGATAGCGCCTGACCCACGCTTCACTGAGTTTCTCCAGGGTTCCGTAGCGCTGCTTCAGCCAACTCTGAAAGGAAGCGATTGTCTTTGGGCAGTAACAGTAGAGCTTCTGGTCCGTCGAAGGGTTGAATTCGTGGCCACCGGAAGGCTCAAGATGAGGTTCGTTCCACACGTCATAGGCGTACATCGACGAGTGCCTGGAAACGACCTTAGCCAGTTCGTGAAGAAAGGTGGCGGCTGCATCGCGCACCGGAGGCCAGTCCATGCACAAGCTAGGCCACCCGCCACTCATATTGATAGAGGCAGTCTGCAGACGCTGCGGTTCTCCGAGTGCGTCCACAAACCGCGACTCGGGATGCACCGCTTCGAGCCAGTAGGGAGCTTCCTCGATGACCGCGCCCATCAGCACTTTGAGCCCGAGCCGGTCGCAGTCGGTGAGCACCTCTTCGATTTCCGTGAAGTCGAATTTGCCTGGCTCGGGATTGAGGTACACCCAGGAACAGTAAATGCGAATGATATTGAACTTGTACTCATTGGCGATCGCCTGCAGCATTTCATGCCGGAGCGCGCGCGGGGGATTCGGCGGACGGAAGAACTCCGCTCCATAGATGAATTCCTGAGGCACGGGTCCAGCATGAGAGCCCCTCGAAGGCTGAGCCAATGCGGAGGGGGGGCCGGCCAGGATGCGCAGCCCTCCCCATTGGGCGGAGATCAAGCCGGTGGCAGTTCGGATGAACGTTCTTCGCGACAGCTCTCTCAACATTGAAATCTTCCTCCTGTGGGACGAGTCCGGCAGGTGCAAAGCAGCAACCGGCTGACGGGGCTTGGCTTAGGGATGCAACGCCGCTTGAATCTTCTGATCACCGAGTTGGTTGAGCGTATCAGTTCTGTTGGGAGCGAATTGATGACCCAGCTGCGCGAAAAGCGCGTTCGCCTCGTTTCGTTTGCCAAGGGCGACATAGGCCCGTCCTAACAGGTAGGTCGTATTGCTTGTATCTCGTTGAGGGTTGGGGTCGAGGTCCCGGGCGATCTTCAAGTCAACAACGGCATCCTGCGGACGCCTGGACGCGAGCAGTGTTTCGCCACGAAGAATCCTGGCCGGGACGGACTTTGGATTCAGTTGAATCGCCTGGTCAAGTTCAGACAGGGCGGCGTTTGGATTCGATGGGTCGATGCGAAGGACGCACTCTGCGAGCATGTAGTGGAGATCGGAATCCGCAATGCCCGACGCGATGGCATCTCTCAGTACCTTCGCCGCTTGATCAAACTTCGACTGCCGGTAATCCACCAGCGCCATAAAGAAACGTGGATCGGGAGAATGAGGGGCAAGCTCGGCGGCGCCGGAGAAGTCGCGATAGGCTTCGTCTGTTTGATTCCTGTATAGCTCGATCGAACCCCGCATCGAGAGCGCTTCCGCATTCTGAGGTAGCGCGCCGACTGCCTTGTCAGCCACCTGGGCGGCTTTGTCCATCTCTGAGGTATCCACGAACAGCGCGATGAGATTGAAATAGGCGTATGGGTTCGACGGGTTTTGGCGGATGTTCTCAGCCATCACGGCGTAGGCATCCTGGTATCGGTCGAGCTTGGAATAGGAGACACCGAGCAGGTCTGCGCATTTGGCGTCAAAAATCCCCCGGGCACGAAGCGCAGCGAGCGTATCGATGGAGGCCTGAAATTTTCCCAGCTCGAAGTCGGCTAGAGCGATGGCATAGTCGTGCGTGAGCCGGTCGGGCACGTCAGCCGGCACGGAATGAAAGATCCTGAGAGCGTCCAGCGAATCGTGCGCCCTGCCGTAGAGCCATCCGGCATTGAATCGTTCGCGCGGTGCAAGGTGCGGACACGCTTCAAGGCCCCGCAGCAGCGTCTTCGCCCGTGGATAGTCCTGCTTCTCGAGAAGCGCCCCGACGTGGGCGAAGGTTTTTGCAGGAAGACAGGATGGTTCTTCCTGGGCCGCCGCGCTGAGGCTGGACACAACGAGGCACAATGCAGCGGCCAGGAGTAGCTTCAGTCCTCTGGCTCGCTCGTGCGGCGTACGAAATATCTTCAACTGAACACTGATTGCCAAAAGGGCTGCCATCTCCAGAAACTTACTTTTCGAGGCGGACCAGGACAGTGACCGCTGCCTTGGTCCGCTTTGCCTTAGAACAAGAGCTTCAATCCGAATTGAATTTCGCGGGCCGGAGCACTGGTCGAAGTAATGCTGCCGAACGCGGATGACTGCACGTTGTTATTGGGCAGCCCGAGTTGGGTGCGGTTGAACAGGTTGAAGAATTCGGCCTTGAATTGCGCAGTGAACCGCTCGATGGTGAAGTCCTTACGCGCGTTGAAGTCTACGTTGAGGTAACCCGGACCTATGAGGTCGTTCCTTCGTTCGTTGCCGAATGTGTAAGCTGTGGGGACGGTGAACTGCTGCGGGTTGAGCCACTGCTGTCTTGTCTTTGGAGCAGTGCCGGACGCGTCGGGGTTTCGCTCAGCTCTCTGCGGTCCACCGCCCGTGTTCGCTACGTCGCCGCCGGCCATGGCACTGAAAGGCAATCCAGAATCGGCAGTGAAGATACTGCCGATATTCCAGCCGCCAATGATGGTGTTGAGCAACGGACTTGGATTGGCGAGAAATGTTTTGCCATGCCCGACCGGGAGCGCATAAGAAGCCGCGAAGGAGACCATGTGCTTCCGGTTGTAATCAGACGGACCGTAATCCCGGCCCAGGTGGTAGAAGTCGGTGAGAGTATCCGCCTGCGGATCCGATGCGAGGTCCATCGACTTGGCATAGGTGTAAGAGAACAGGTAGTAGAGGCCGCCTGCGAGTTCCTGCTTCAGCTTGACCTGCAGAGCATGGTAATTCGCTGTTCCCTCGTTGTAATCCCAGGGAATGGGCCCTCCGTACTGGGGATACGGTTGACGTGCTGAAATCGGCCCAGCCCCAGGGACGATTGCAGTATTGGCAAGCGGCTGCAGGAACTGGTGCCTGCTTCCCGCGCCCACATAGTGCATGCCGAGGACCAGGGTTCCTGTCAATTGCTGTTCCAAACCAAAATTCCATTCCATCGAGTACGGAATCTTTGGGTAAGGACTGCCGCCAAAGCTTGCCAGCGGTTTGTTGGGATCGAGGAAGGTTGATGCCGCAGGAAGAGTGTTGATGAACACAGATGGATGTGCGTCGTCCTGGTTGTTGATGGTGGTGTAGATTCCGCTTGGCCAGGAGAGGCGAATGTCGGATTGTTCTTCAATCAACGTGTTGTTGTGATCGTCGATGATCACGAATGCGCCTTGAACGGCGGTTCTATTGTGAGGCTGATAGACAAACCCGGCACGGGGCTGCCATCCATTGGTCTGCTTATAGTAATAGCTGCTTGGCCCGACAGCCTTGGGGAAGAGAGGCAAAACAGGACCTGTGACATGGAAGATTCCGGTGAGCACGTCCAGGCCGGAGTTGATCTTGGAGAACGTCGGTGGGCTAATGTAATCGTAACGGATGCCGAAGGAGAGCACGAGATTCTTCCGGATTCGCCATTGATCCTGGGCGTAGACCCCGTACCAGTTGATTTTCTGGTCTTCTGAGGTGTTGCCGACCCAGGGTGTGTAGCTGTCCGGAGTTCCCACCAGGAGGCTGGCAGGACCATATCCGGTGCTCTGCGAGGCGTCCACCGAGGTTCCATTCTGGGTGAAGTTCATCGTGTACTGCCAGCCATCATCAAAGCTATGGATCCGGTAGTACATGCCACCGACGCCAATGGTGTGGTTTCCCTCGATCTTGGAGAGGTCCGCGTGGTAGTCGCTGTTTTTCTGTGGTCCGACGGGAGCAGCAAACTGGCTCACCCCGGTGTACCCGTTGGCGACCCCTACTCCGGGGCCCAGGGGCAGGTCGTTCTTCACCGGAGCGGTCAAGCCAAAGTTCAGTGCGTTCAGAAAGTCTGTTCCCGCGGGCTGATCGAAAATGCTAAACGAGGTCTGAGTGTAACCGTAGCGCAGATTCAGAATCGTATTTGGGCTGAAGATGTGCGTGTATCCACCGGCATATGCCAGCGCATAGTTCGACTTGTTCCCCACATAGCCCGGGAACCCTTCAGGACTGGTAACGTTATTGTTTGAACGGTTGAAGCGGAAGAAGGCCGTGTTGCTCTGGTTGAACTGCTGGTCGACGCGCACGCCGACCTGGTCAGCCTGGGTTGAGGTGTTTCCGTTGAATGCGTAATTGGGAAGTACGCCGGGCGCAACATTCAAATTCGGCTGAGGATAATACTTGCTGAGAATGGCCACCGCCGCTGGATTGATCTGGTCCGCCGGGATGGTGTTGTTCGTATATGGGTTGCGAATGATCTTTGCCGGATCTGTTGGATCGACGGTCGTGGAATACGGGTCGTAGATCTCATTTGCATATTCGGGACGTCCCAGGTCATCGGTTCCGATCGGCGTCGTTCCCAACACGGCTGAGAAATCTCCGTTGCGCATGTCGTTGGTGAGCGTAGCCGCAAGATAAGACTGCGTCTGCTCCGAGCGAAACCCCTCCCAGTATCCGGAAAAGAAAGTGTGGTTCTTGATCACCGGCCCGCCGACAAAGAGCCCGTATTGATTCTGCTTGTAAGGTGTCTCGGACGTCGCCGGATAGGTCGTAGCGTCCAGCACATTGTTGCGGATGAACTCGTAGACGGCTCCGTGGAAAGTATTGGTCCCAGAGCGGGTGACGAGATTGATATTGGCTCCGGAACTGATTGCGAATTGTGCGTCGGTGATATGCGATTGAACGTTGAACTCCTGAATTGCGTCCGGGGGCGGGCTGATGGCAAAGGTATTGGTGAAGAGCGCGTTGTTCAATACTCCGTCCATGGTGTAGTTATTTTGCTGCGGCCGCTGCCCGTCGACGGACGGGCTCACCGAGCCGGCTCCAAGCTTGACGGTAAATGCCCCTTGCTGGCCGCCTTGGATCAGTGGGACGGCGCCGGGAGTGAGCAGCGTGAGCTGGTTAAATTGGCGTCCATTCAGCGGCAGCTCTACGATCGCCGTGTTGCCGACGACCTCAGCCTGGGTCGCGGAAGTCGTGTTGATTTGCGTTGCGTCGGCATTGACCGAGATGGTCTGCGTAGATGCCGAGACCGACATCTTGAAGTTCAGTGCTTCGCTTTGGTTGACCTCAAGATGAACGTTCGCCATTTTCTCAATCGCGAAGCCCTGCTTGCTGGCCGCAACATCGTAGACGCCCGGTTGCAGCTCGGGTACAGAGTAGTAGCCGCTCCCGTCGGTTATCGCTTGCCGCTGCACCCCGGTGGCCTGATTCGTCAGTTCCACCCGAGCGTCCGGTATCACTGCACCGGATGAGTCGGTGACAGTGCCCGTAATGAGTCCAGAGGTCGTTTGAGCAAGAGCCCCACTTGCAACTGCCAATACAAGCATTGCGACCTGGAGCGCGAAAACAGAGAGTCTCTTCGCCATGCAACCGACCTCCCAAATGAATCGAGATTGAGATTTACAGAAGCCATTCAGTTTCGTGTTTGCTTCCGCTGAGTGCCTGGCCTTGAGCCCGCTGATGGTTGTCGATGTTTTTGCGGCCGGAGCACAAGATCATTTTCGAAACAAATCGAAGCACTTAAACGAGGAGCACGCTAGAAGAGAATATTTATCTTTGTCAAGATATTTTTTTCGTACATTTATTTTCAATAACTTAAAATGCCGCCGGTACCGGCTTTTCCTGCGAGGCTCTCACTATAAGTGCTTAAAGATCGCGGCAGACATTTGGATGGACCATGAGCCCCCGCTGTTGAGCATCTGGATTGGGTTTTGGATTGTCCCGCGGGCAACGCTGAGTGCGGCTCCGGACAGCCGGGAGCCTCGCCGCTGAGCAGCCCCTGCACCGTTTTCAATCTTTTGTGAAGTGGGCGAGATGCAACAAACTGTGGCTTGCATGGCCCGAAGGTGCCAAGAGGTTCAATTGTTATTGACAGGCAAAGAGTGCGGCGCTTAGGATGACGCTGCACCAATTTAAGCACTTATATTTATGCCGACCCCTTCCTCGCTCGCGACCAACGGCCTCGTCAAGAAGACGCTGGCTGAAAAGCTGTTGGCAGAGATCATGAACGGCACTCTCTCTCCAGGCACCCGCATTATTGAAGGCAAGTGGGCACAACACTTTGGCGTGGCGCAAGGAACGATCCGCGAGGCCATCAACCTTCTTGAGCGTGACGGGTTCGTCAGCAAAGAAGGTGGCCGAAGTGCTCGCGTCATTCATCTGGCCGAGCAAGATGTCGTCCAGCTCTATCAAATGCGCAGCGCGGTCGAGGGGCTCGCAGCGCATCTGGCCGCGCAAGCGCAGCCAGACTTTTCCCATCTGCAGTCCATCGTGGATGGAATGCGGCGGGCTGCCAGGGCAAAGAGTGCGGGGAACATGCTCGACTGGGACCTGAAGTTTCATTTGGAGCTGTGCAAGCTCTCCGGGAACAAACATCTTTTCGATTACGCTCAACGCATGCTGACGCCGTTCTTCGCCTTCGTGCGCTTGCGCATGATTTCCGGAGGACGGGGCACGTCGGTATGGGATAAAGATCTCGATTCGCATCAGAGGATCGTCGATCTGCTGCGCGAGGGCGATGGAGAGATGGCCGAGCAATACGTGAAAAAGGCAATGGTCCGGTTTGCTAAAACCGCATATGACAACTGGGTCGCGCATGGCAAACGATCTTGAAGGCAAGGTAATCCTGCGCCGAGCTTGGTTACAGACGCTAACTGGAATGGAACATGCCCGAATACAAAATTCACTCCATCTCTACGTATGATGCCCGGTTTGCGCTGCCTTCGGGCGCGGGTACAGACTCGATTCACGCAACCTCGGAATACTGCCTGGCAATGACCCTGTTGTCGACGGAGGACAGCACCCGGGGATCAGGTTTCGTCCTGACGCTGGGCGACGGCAATACGCTCGTTTGCAAAGCAATCGAGTTGTTGGCGAAGCCGCTTGAGGGGATGTCTATCGAAGCCGTGATGGCCGATTTCGGGAATATATCCCGGAAGATCGCGGATCACGCCGCACTGCGCTGGCTTGGGCCTCACAAGGGCGTTGTGCACTTGGCTTTGGCGTCGATTACCAACGCATGCTTCGACCTATGGGCCAAGAGCCGCGGTGTACCCCTTTGGAAGCTGTTGCTCGATCTCACTCCGGAGGAGTTGGTCCGGGTTCTTGATTTGAGCTATCTCGAAGAGATACTCAGCCAGGAGAAGGCGCTCTCGATGGTGCGCGAGCAGCTTTCCAGCCGTTGCCGGCGGGAAGCCATCTTGAAGAGGGGCTATCCCGGCTACGACACATCTGTTGGCTGGATGGACTACGACGACGACAAAGTCAGGGAGTTAACAAAGAAGGCTTTGGATCAGGGATTCTCTGCTTTCAAGCTGAAGGTCGGCTCGCCGGAAGAAAGCCGGGATCTGCGGCGCGCAGCCATGTTACGTAAATTGATCGGGGAGGACAGCACGCTGATGTTCGATGCCAATCAGCGCTGGCACCTTCCCGACGCTCTTCGTATCTGTGCTGAACTGGCGAAGTTCCGCCCTCACTGGATTGAAGAGCCGACCCATCCGGACGACATCCAGGCTCACGTGAAACTATCCCGTGCGGTAAGCCCGGTGAAGATCGCGGCCGGCGAGCACATCGCAAACCGTGTCCTCTTCAAGAACTTCCTGGAGGCAGGAGCGTTGTCGTTTGTTCAGGTCGATTGCACCAGAGTCGCGGGGGTCAGCGAATTCCTTACGGTCAGTTTGCTGGCCAGGATTTTCGATCTTCCCGTGGTGCCGCACGTTGGCGACATGGGGCAGCTGCATCAGCACCTGGTTCTCTTCAACCATATCGGGTTGGGGCTGAAAGCAGAGTTCCTCGAGCACATACCTCATCTTCGGACGCACTTCGTCCACCCGGCGCAGGTACAGGATGGTGTGTACCGCACACCTCAGGAGCCGGGGGCTTCCGCAGATCTGAAGGTGCTTTCTCAATCGTAGTGGGATCTCACATCCGCTCTCGGGCCGGTTGATATGGATAACGTATGCATTGACGCACACCAGCACTTGTGGCGCTATCTCCCTCCCGGGCCGGGCTGGATGGCGGCCGATGGAATGGAGAGCCTGCGGCGAGACTTCCTCATAGATGATCTGCGCGTGGTCACCGCCGAGGCGGGCGTTACGGGCACGATCGTAGTCGAGGCGGAGAGAACCCTCGAAGAAACCGCATGGCTCAGCCGCATCGCCGCCTCGAGCGACCTGATCCATGGAGTTGTGGGTTGGGCTCCTCTTACCAGCCCCGATGTTATATCCGAGCTCGAACGCATCGCCTCTCTGTCAAAAATGAAAGCGATACGTCATCCAATTCATGACGAACCGGACGATCAGTTCGTATTGCGCGACGACTTCAATCGTGGAATAGCCGCACTGAAGCGATTTGATCTCAGATACGACATCCTGATTTTTGAGAAACATCTTTCCCAGACGATTCAGTTTGTGGATCGGCATCCGGATCAGATCTTCATTCTTGATCATGTCGCGAAGCCGCGCATTCGTGATCGTGTGCTTTTCCCCTGGAGGGAAAATATACGAGAGCTGGCGCGGCGAGCGAATGTGTACTGCAAGCTCTCAGGAATGGTGACCGAAGCAGATTGGCATGCCTGGTCCACGGAAGGCCTCTCCCCATACTTCGAGACCGTGCTGGAAGCGTTTACTCCGAAGCGAATTATGTTCGGTTCGGATTGGCCGGTGGTGAGCCTCGCTTCCTCCTACCGGCGATGGATGGACACAGTCCGGGCCGCGATCGCGCAACTGTCAACCACAGAAAGAAATCTGATCCTTGGGGGAACGGCGATCGACGCCTACGCACTTCGGTGACCTAAGGTCGGCGAGACCGAGCCATCAAACTTTCCGGCGGGTTCCAGCTCGGCTACCGCTATCATGCCGACTGTTTCCGGGCTTGGTTGAGTATCCGGCGAAGACTATTTCCTACCACCAGGTCCTCTCCATCCTGGAGTGTCATGGAAATAATTTGTAAATGATTGACTTTTGACCTGGGCTCTCTCCCACTCACTGCGGGAACCAGACTTGGGTTATTGTTGGTCAGAACTTCGATACGGGGCTCACCCGCGCGTAGCTGCTCCGCACATTGATCGATGGTTAAACCGAACTTCTGCTCGTCCCACTGAACGGTGAGCGTCGGGTAGCTATTACCAGTCGCGGGAATGGCGATATCGGTCGTGACGCCCGGCACCGTTCCCACGAGCTTCGCAATGCGCTCTACGCGGGATGTCCACTCCTTATTCATGGCCTTCAGATCGGCCTGTGCCCAGTAGTCGACGCCCGCAAGCATTCCCATGATCTCTTCCTTGCCCACCTTCATGGCGCGGCATACAGAGCCTTCCCAGGGGCAGGTGTTTGCGAGGGCCGCGGTGATGAGGTCCTGGCGGCCCAGCAGGATCCCGGAACACTGCGGCCCACGGAAGCCCTTTCCGCCGCTAAAGCAATAGAGATCGACGCCCATTTTGGCGAAGCGGGTGAAGTTGTCAAAGGGAGGAATACCGGCAGCGTCGTCCAGCAACACCGGCACGCCCGCGGGCTTGCTGATCTTCAGCACCTCGGGTACGCGGTCGTCTTTCCATGTCGTGTAAATCATGGCCGTCTGCGGGGTAATTGCTGCCTTCAGGCTGTCTACGGTGGGCGCGATCACGAGTTTGGCGCCGCATAAACGAATGGCGTTATCAAAGGCGCTTCGCCCGCCAAGCATGACCACCTCTCCCTTCAACCCAGTTGTGTCCGGGAGTTGCCATACATTCTTGGGATCGCAGCCCGCGATACATGCCGCGGTTGCCACGGCGATCGCTCCAGCTGAGCCCGAAGTGACCATGCCTGACTCTGCGCCGGAAAGTTTCGCTAAATAGCGTCCGGCGGCTCTTTGCAATTCAAACATGTCGACAAAATGATGCGAGGCTTCTTCTGCGGCCTTTCGTACTTCGGGAAGCTCGAGCGAACCGCTCAGGTAAGTCCACGTCCCCCGGGCATTGATAAAAGATCTCACGCCAAGTCGCGAGTATATATTCCCCACGGCCGGCTTTTTGGTTGCAGCGGACAACGTGTTTGCAAGGCTGCGTGAGCCAATGGTGGCAAACAAGGGAACGGCGGCCATCAATTTCATGAACGATCGGCGGTCGCTTTGGCCTGCGGTGATGTGTTGTTCAAGTGACATTGTTTCCCTTTCCTGGGTTTCAAACATCAGAGGGACTCCGCCGGCGACAATCCTGTCGACAAACGATGCCAGTTGTCTCATGTCAAGGCGTTGGCTGTTTCACGGCGATAAAGGAAATTTGTTCCCCCGTCGCCGTCTTCATGTCGAAGCTGTTCTGCAAAAGGGTCTGAGCCGGATAATTTCCCTTGAAAAATGTGCCATAAAGGGGCACGACTTGATCCGTATACTGCATCTCGCGGAGATAGATGGTCGCCTGCACCACGTCGGGAAAGTCCAGGTCTGCCCCCTGTAAATCGTCTAACAGGTTTCGCATCGTCTGCCGCAATTGCAAAGACACATCCTGAGTGACGATCCCCTGATCGGGGATGAATCCGCTCTTGCCCGACATGTAATAGGTATCCCAATAAATCACCCCGGGGCTTGCCGTCGGGCTGGGCTTCATATTCCTGATCTGTATTGACTTGCGCTTCGATAGATCGGATCCCGCGATGGCGCTGAAGACGATGTGGCTGTTGTTGGGGAGGCTCGCCACCTGGATCGTTCCCCGCCCGGGAGTATTGCCAAACTCAAAGTAAGACGCATAAATCTTGTTCATCACACTGGCGTCGGGGCGTTGTGCTTGCCCATTGTGACCGATCGGCCCGGGCGGGTTTGGCCCCGCCGCATTCGCCGGTGCGCTGCTTAGGTATGGATTTACCCACACGACGTTGGCCATACTCATATTCGCTGTTTTCAAAATCGTTGCTACATTGTCGAGCGCCTGCTTCACCTCGGCCCCATAATCTTCAGAGATCTTCCCCGTGGAGCGATCGGCCCCATCCTGGGCCGACATGTAGAGGACTTCGCCGGCCTGGATTCCCGCAGGATCGATGTGATCTCCCTTTGGCCATCCCGGCGGCTGGATCACCTTCCGCTGCAGTGTGTCGGCGGCCGCGATGCAGCTGATCTGGACCTTCTCTCCATGCGGAAGATTCGCCACCACCAGCACTGTGCGCGCGGGAGGATGATTACCGATCAACCTCCAATAGACGTCGTTCATGGCAGCGATGTCCTGCGAACTCGTCACAAACACATGCATCCAGACAACGGAGCCAAAATCCATTCCGGCCGCGCGCAGCACACCCTGCACATTGTGTAATGATTGGCTCACCTCCTGCGAGAAGTCCTTCGGAAGGCTGCCATCGCTGCCTCGCCCATTCTGGCCTGCCACATAAAGCGTGTCACCCGCCAGCACGCCCGGACTCGACATGGAAGCTCCACTTCGGCCTTGCACGTTGATGACCTTCAGCGCACCCCCCTTCTGCGCCAACAACTCCGTGGCGCAGGAAAAAACAAATAGACATGTCAACATGGTCAACGCGCGCCTGGGGTAGTAATCCATGCTTTCTCCTTGGACAAATACTGGTTAATCTCTTCAGGGTCGAGAGTGTGTCCGGACGAACGGTATGCGGCCCTTTGCGCGCATCTATTTTAGCTTGCAATATTCCGTAATGGTTGCGCGCGAGAGCCAGCGTGTTCCAGCCATCACCTCTGCAACCTGTGGGTGGGCAGTCAAACCAGTAACAGCTGTTGCGAAGGTAAGACAAGGGCTTTATTTCATATTGAAACAAAGTATAGCCAGGATTTTACTCACCTATGAGATGCTGTCAATACAAAGTCATTGCACCGCGTTATCTTCAATTCCGCTGTCGATATTGATTTTGTGGAAAGCGATCGATGATATCCCGACTCTTCCCTCCCCCGCTGTTGACGCTCGTATCCCTTGCACTCTTGCACCTGTCCGCGGCTGCGCAAGTTGCAGCCCCGCCCCCACCGGAACCACCGGCAGCTTCCTCACCGGCGACACAAACCACGCCTCGCGCACCGGTCCCGGACAAACCGTTTGAGCTGCACGCGCTCAAGCCGGAGTTCTGGAAGGTGTTTCGTAAGGACGTCAAGCTGGAAACGATGGGCACCGGCTTCGTCTTCACGGAAGGACCGGTCTGGGACCGGGCTGATTTTCTGTGGGTGAGCGATGAAAAGGGAAATAAGATCGACAAGCTCTATCCGGACGGTCATATTGAAACAGCAATTTCAGTGATCGATCCGGACGGCAGCACCTACGACAAACAGCATCGCCTCTGGAGTACCTCAAGCGGCCTGCGCGCGGTCATTGAGCTTTCCGCGGACGGCAAAACCTTCGAGGTCATCGCGGACCATTATCAAGGCAAGAAGCTTAATACCCCGAATGACATCGTCATGGGACCGGACGGCGCGATCTATTTCACCGATCCAATTATCGATTTGCGGCCCGACCAACAGCAGGAGCAGCCACAGTCCATCTACCGTATGGGTGCCGATCACTCCTTAACACTGCTGACCCGGGAGTTGTTAGCTCCGAACGGATTGGCGTTTTCGCCCGACGGGAAATATCTATACGTCGACGACGACAAAACCAGGGAAATCCATCGCTATGACTTCCACAAGGACGGGACCATCTCCGGTGGCATGGTCTTCGGCACGATGATCGATCCAGGAAGCCGCGGGAACCCTGACGGAATGAGGGTCGACAAACATGGCCGGCTCTTCGTCTCCGGGCCTAACGGTATCTGGGTCTATAACCGCGACGGCGACCACATCGGAACCGTGCAGATGCCGCACAACATGGCTAACCTTGCCTGGGGCGGACCTGGCTACTCCAAGCTGTACATCACCGCCGGCAATTCCGTGTATATCCTGCAGACGGAGACGCACGGGTTTATCCCGTACGAGAGTAAAAAGTAGATCTCGCCGTGAGGAGAGCACAGCAATCCTGATTCTCATCATCATCAATTTGGTCTTACGATCGCAAATACATGCTTGGGTAGAAGGAGTGCCACGCCTACGGCGCTCGGTTCGTACCTAAATCTACCCAGCCCTCCCGGGCTGGGCTGACGTTTGGCGGTCGGCCCTACGGGCCTTGGCGACGCGGTAGATCAGAACATCCTTCGTCGTGGCTGCAATCCAGGGTTGCATTACATCAGGGTGTTATTCCACTGGCGCGGACCCAGAAGCTCTCGGTCCATTTCTGGCCGGCAGGCAATATTTGTAACTCCGCATATTTGCCGCGGCGCGCTAAATTCACGCCATCGATAATGGCGGCCAATGGCTCGAAGCAGATGAATTCCTGGGTCAGGTTGGGGGAGGGCGGTAGATAAATGGTGGCGACCTGGTATTTCGGTCCGAATAACGTCTCTACCTTCATACCCCCTGCTTCGATTGAAAAATGAGCACGGCCGTCCGCATCGCGTTCAAGGCCGGTAAAGCCGTCGTCCAAAGTTTGGCCGCCCAGGGGTAATGGATTCGGTATGTCAAGTGGCCGCATTTCACCCGTCGGAACTTTCGTTTCATCGGCCACAACATGGAGCCGTGCAGGAAGATGCGCGATCCACTCGTCGCGAGGAATACCGGGAATCTGAAAGAAAGGGTGAAATCCGATGATCACCGGCATGGGATCCGCGCTTAGATTCGTAATCGTTGTTTTCACTTCCAGGACGCCATCGGCCAGACTGTAGGTCACCTCGTATTCCTGGGCGAACGGCCATTGCGCCATCAGATCCGGATACTTCCAGAATTGAAGCCGGCTGGTCAGATGTGCGGACCGGCTGTCAGCCGCCAGGTCCGTCACCTCCCAGAGTGGCGAGTTAATGAGAAACCCGTGACCCGGCATGACGCCTCGGACGTTGCCCAGACTCATATTGAATCCATACCGCTTGCCGTTGGCCCAAAAGGCTTGTTCGTCCAACAGGTCTGCCCACGGCGCCAGAAATGGAATCCCGGATAGCTTTGGTTTCTTAACAAACTCGGAAAGATCATCGTAGGGGAAGTACAGAATGTTTTTCCCGCGCACCTTCATCGCGTAGACAAGATTGCCCACAGACGGCACGACGGAGACTTCCACGCCATTCTTCGCATCGCTCAGGCGAACGATAGGGACGCCGTGATCCGACGTTTTCTCAGCCCTGTAGTTCTGGGCAAAAGAAGTCGTCGCCAGCGACAACAAGCAGAGCGCGAGGATGTGAACCGAATTCCTGGTGGACTTCAGGTGCCGCCCCCTGCTCCTTGCATCACGCTTCGTATTCGTTTAACGTTGCGCCGCACCGCTGCGTCCCATAATGGGCCACACGTCCACGATCTTGTCACCCTGGGCGATATAGTAGCGGTCGAAGGCGTTGGTGCTCTGGTCCAGGTTGGTGCAGTAAATCTCCAACCGGTCACCCAGCTTCGGCGCCTGGTCCCCGTCCTTCCAGGTCAGGGCACCATACTCTGCTCCCTGAACCCCTACCTGCAGCCACGGCATCCCCTTCACTTCGTCGGTCTTCTTGGCGAGCGCCTTGTTGCCGTAGTCCGTGGTGATGATGTTAGGGTGATGCTGACTATCAACAGTAGTAAGAATGGTCAACGCAGGCTGCCAATCCGTATATCTGGTCATGTTCCCATCCTGGCCACCGACGATGAAGTATTCCGTGTCCATGAAGACATAAGTGCCGGCTTCCAGTTCCGTTAATCCAGTTTCGCAATCAATGTTGTAAGTACCGGTGGAACCGCCGGACATGATGTTTACAGGCAAGCCGGATTTGAGCGCCAGGTCCTTGCTTTCGCGCGCACCAGCCAGCACCTCCATGGATTTCTTTTTTCGTTCTTCGAAGCCCTTGGTATGCGCAGCGCCTCCTGAGTAGGCCATGAATCCTTCAAACTGCATGTGCTTGCAGGACGATACCTTTTGTGCCAGCTCGACTGCAGGCTTACCGCCGTCAATGCCCTGCCTGTTCATTCCGGCGAATACCGACACTGCGATTCTCAGCTTTGTCTTGTGAGCGTCCGCGGCTTCGTCCAACCAATCCACTACCTGTGCATCATCGGTAACGAGCATGAAGGTGGGATCCTTCTTGGAGAGCGCTACAGCTCGCTGGATGTTATTGACGCCAACGGGCTGCTTGGTCCACAGAACGCCCTTGATCCCCGCACCGGAGAAGAGCTCCGCCTCGGCGATGGTGGCACATGTGAGCCCGACCGCCCCGGCGGCCACCTGTTTTTTGGCAACGTCCACGCTCTTGTGGACCTTGACGTGAGGTCTTACGTTGATGCCGCTGGTCTTGGCCGTCTCTGCCATGTGCTTCACATTGGCGTTGAACATGTCCAGGTCTACGACCATGCAAGGTGTAGGCAAGATGTCCTTGGTCATGTCGCGAAAATCTTTCCTGGCAATCCGCGCTTCGAATTCGTTGATGGGATAGGGCGAGGAAGATGTTGTGCCGGCTTGGCTGTGTGCCAGCGACAGAACACTCATGGCAGCTCCGGCGGATAGGAATTCGCGACGTGTCGGCATCTTATTCTCCTGCGGTTATAGATCCACTTTTGATTGGCAAAGGATTCTGTCAATCCGCACTCCGCGCGATCTGCACTCACGCAGATTGCTTACGAGCCCTGTCAAGAACCTGGCGCAGGCGATTGCCCACGATGAGCTCCTCGCCTGGTTGCAGTGTCAGGGAGAGGATGCGCAGATGATTTGTACGGCCCGACTTGGGGTTGCCTGACTCAGTGATTCCCGCTCGCGCCAGAACACCGCTGGGATTGTCGCTTGTCGACACGTCAATCCGCGGTTGGCCCTCGCGCAGCTGCTGATCGCATTGAGCCACCGTCAAGCCAAACTTTTGTTCGTCCCACGATACCGCAAGGGTGGGGAAACTGTCCTCCTCCTCTGGAGGAGGGGTGGTGATGGTTGCCTGAACTCCTGGTACCGTCTCGACTAACTTTGCGATCCGCTCCATCTGGCGCTGCCAGACTTTGTCGATCGCCGCAATGTCGGCCTTGGACCAGTAGTCGATGGCCGCGAGGACGCCCATGATCTCTTCCTTGCCGACCTTCATCGGCCGGCATATGGCGCCTTCCCAGGGATTCGAGTTGTATAGGGCCGCATCGATCAGATCCTTGCGCCCTAACAACACCCCGGAAACCTGCGGTCCACGCATCCCCTTCCCACCGCTGAAGCAAAAAAGATCGACGCCGGTCTTTGCCAGGCGCGTGAAATTCGAGAATGGCGGGATGGCCGAAGCCTGGTCCACCATCACAGGGACCCCGGCTGGCTTGGTGATCTTGAGGATGCTCTGGACGACCTCGGTTTCTCCCCAGGTGGTGTAGATCATGGCGGTCTGAGGTGTAAGCGCCGCGGAGAGATCGTTGACCGTCGGAACGACGATCAGCTTTGCTCCGGCGAGCCGGATGCAGCTGTCCCAGGGAGTGCGGCCGCCAAGGATGATGACCTCTCCTTTCATGCCGGTGGTGTCGGGCAACTGGTAGATGTTTTTGGGATCCGATCCGGCGATGCAGCCTGCAGTGGCGGAAGAGATGGCACCAGCCGAGCCGGAGGTGACCATTCCGGATTCCGCGCCGGAGAGTTTCGCGAGGTAACGGCCGGCTGCGGCCTGAAGCTCAAACAGGTCGACGAAATAGTGGGAGGCTGCCTCAGCGGCCGCACGCACTTCGGGCAGTTCAAGCGAGGCAGTCAGATAAGTCCAGGGTCCCCGGCAATTGATCAGCGGCCTAACGCCTAAGCGAGTGTAGATGTTGTCCGAAAAGGATCCTTTGGACGTAGCCGCTTTGGTAGCAGCAGCCACGGTAGCGGCAAAGCTGCGCGCCCCGATGTTGGCAAAGAGCGGGGCCGCAACCAGCAGTTTGATGAATGATCGCCGGTCATTCGAGTTAGGTTGAATCTCCCCTTCAGACAACGTGAGGTACCCTCGAAACCTTTACGAATAAGCTGGCCAGGTAAGGGTCAAACATAGTAAAGAAAAATATCTGTGTCAAGAGAAAATTCTCACAGCCGTAATAGGTTATTTCTGGAGGGGGTCTCCAGAATAGACGAAGCAACCACCCGCGTTGAGCGGCCCAAGGCGTAACCCCCTGCTTGGAGAGAATGGCTTAGGCGTGCATAAGTTCAACTTACAGGGTAAACCGGACACATCGGATACCTGGAGGTTTATGAGGCAAAAAGGAATCATAACGGTCGCGGCATGCTTTCTTGGTGTGGCAGTTGCCTGGGGCCAAGGCCAAGCTCCTCCGGCGGGTGCAAAAGCGTCCGTGCTGGCCGCGCAGGATCCCAGAGAGCCGGCCGTGTTAGCTCAGTGCAAGAACCCACCGCTGCCAGCACCGGATTATGGCGAGCCGCAACTCGGGCTCAGAGACTATAAGGTCATTGCGATCCCCGGCGTCATCGCTGCCGGGCAGAAATGGAAGTCTCTTTGGCAACAGATGGGCGACAACGGCGATGGGATTGTGGGATCGCCCGCCGGCCGGCTTCTGATCGCGCAAAACGATAGCAGCGACGTTTTGAAACTTGATAAACAGGGCAAAGCTTCTGTCGTCTACACGGATACGAATACGGGAGGTTCTCTCTCGATGAACTCAAGGGGCGCGCTATTCATCGTGGAGAGGGGCTTCCACCCATCGATTTCGGAGCTTGCGCCCAATCGCAGAATCCTGGCTGACCACTACCAGGGCGATCCCCTGGATTGCAGCGGCGTGGTTCTGAACGATCTGATGGCGGATAGCAAGGGTGGCGCGTATTTCACGATGGGCGGCGTGTTTTACGCGAGCCCGAGCGGCCAAATAACCAGGTACGATGGCAAGAATCTCAAGGGTCCCAACGGGATCATTCTGAGTGCAAATGAAAAGACACTCTATGTGAGCAACGGGATCACGCTCGTGGCCTTCGATGTCCAGCCCGATGGCTCGCTTACGAACCAGCGGGATTTTGGCAAGCTCGAAGCGGGGGGCTTTGGCGACGGCAGCGCCATCGACGATCAAGGACGCGTTTACGTGACAACCGCCCCTGGCGTCCAGGTCATCGCTCCGGATGGCAAGTACCTGGGCCTGATCCCTACTCCTCGACCAGTTATCAGCGTCGCCTTCTCCGGCCCGGACAAGAAAACGCTCTTCGTCTTAGCCCAGGGCGCCAAAGATGCTCAGGGAAAAGAGGTCGACAACGCGGCCCAGGTCTATTCCATCCCGATGATCGCGCAAGGCTTCAAAAAACGGGCGAAGTAAGCGTTCCTATGCCCGTGAATAAGGTTCTAGAAACTGCTTCATTGCTTCGCGGATCACTCTTTGTTGCGCTTCGCCCGGCGTGACGCCGTCGGGGCCGAAGACACGGCTGGCGTCGCGAACTACAGTCGTGTCTTTGAAAACCCCACGCGCAGTCAAAAGGTATTGCGTCGCTCCTGTAATCGTCTGAAACGCCTGTACCCTGCCGAACATTTCAAAGGCTTCCTTCTGCTTGCCTGCATTCCACAGTTCGAAGACGGTCTGAAGAAGATCGGCGTACGTGATGATGGGCACATAGCCATCGAAACCTGCCCGGAGTTCATCCAGCATTTGAATGCAATTGTGTGCGGCCATGACCACGAACTTTTTGTCAGCTAGTTTCCTGAATTCCGGGATGCGGGGCAAAGGACTGCCGGTGGTTTCGTCTTTAACTCCTATGAGGGTTGGAATCTGCCCGGAGAGTTCGACGATGAACTCCACGCTCATATCACCGTAGCTTTGTATCATCAACGGCAGATCGGTGGCTGCACCCAAGGTCTTGTAATAGTCCAAAACCGCTCGATCGCTTACCTTTGCGGCGCCCTTGTCTGCAAGGGCACCCGGGGGCAAGGAAATAAGTCCATCCGCGCCGCACTTAGCGGCGTGTTGGGCATAGCGAACGGCGGCGTTGATATCGCCACCTAACGCCTGAACTCCAATCACTACCGCCGTCTTTCCACCCTTGGCGGCGGCCATGATGGACTCGGTTCCGTCCATTCGTTCTTTCTCGGTAAGGTGGAACCATCCACTGGAATTCAGCGGCCACATGAGACCGGGCACACGATTAACATTGCAGAATTTGACCTGTGCAGCCAGGCAATCGAGATCAAGCTTGTTGTCCGGTGTGAACGGTGTCTGGGCCACCGGAAACAAGCCCCGCCACGGTTTGGAGCCTGGCTTCAACACACCTGAGGCCATGGCTGTTCCGGGGGTCATCATTGCGGCCGCACCGAGCGCGGCCATACTGGCCGTTTGCATAAATTCTCGCCTGTCCAACAGATCCTTTTTCATGCCAATGCCTGTTTACGCGCTTTTTCGAGCTCCTGGCGAATGCGGTTGCCTACGATGAGATCCTGGCCCGGCTGCATCGTCACCGAGAAAATTTGCAGTTGGTTGGGACCACTTACGTCCGAATCATAAATTTTGTCGAGCTCCTCTCTCGCCAGGACCCCACTGAAATTGAACCCTGTCCACACGTCGATCCGAGGATTCCCATCGCGCAGCAGCTTGCCGCATTGATTCGCGGTCAAGCCAAATTTCTTTTCGTCCCAGGTTATGGTCAAGGTGGGATAACTGTTACCCTTCTCCGACGGAGGAGTCAGGATTTCTGTCTGGACCCCCGGTACCGTTGACACCAGTTTCGAGATGCGCTCCATCTGGCGCTGCCAGGTTCCTTCAATGACCGCTGCCTGAGGCTTGGACCAGTAATCGAGGGCGGCGAGGACGCCCATGATTTCTTCCTTGCCAACCTTCATGGGCCGGCATATGGAGCCTTCCCACGGGTTGTAGTTATACAGGGCCGCGTCGATCAGGTCCTTGCGGCCTAACAGTAGTCCGGAAACCTGCGGTCCACGCAGGCCCTTTCCACCACTGATACAAAAAAGATCGACGCCCGTCTTTGCCAGGCTAGCAAGGTTGGAATACGGGGGAATGTGCCCGGCCTGGTCCAGAAACACCGGAACGCCGGCGGCCTTGGCGATCTTGAGGATGCTCTGGAGGCGTTCGTCGCCCCAGGTCGTGTATACCATTGCGGTCTGCGACGTGAGCGCTGCGGGGAGATCATCGACCGTAGGCGCGACGACCAGTTTGGCCCCGGCGAGCCGTATGCAGCTATCCCAGGGTGTGCGTGGACCAAGAAAGGCGACCTCTCCTTTCATGCCGGTCGTGTCGGGCAATTGGTAGATTCTCTTAGGATCCGATCCGGCGATACACGCCGCAGTTCCCGCGGAGATCGCGCCCGCCGAGCCAGAGGTAATCATCCCGGATTCGGCGCCGGAGAGCTGTGCGAGACGGCGCCCGGCGGCAGCCTGCAGCTCAAACAGGTCGACGAAATAGTGAGAGGCCGCTTCGCAAGCCGCGCGCACCTCGGGTAACTCGAGCGATGCAGTCAGGTAGGTCCAGGTCCCAACGCAATTAATCACCGGCCGAACGCCCAGGCGGGTATAGATATTGTTGGAGAAAGACTCATTGAAGCCATTTGGCTTGGCGGTGGCAGCTACGGCGGAGGCGAAGCTGCGCGCCCCCAGGGAAGCAAACAGGGGCGCCGCAGCGAGCAGCTTGAGGAAGGATCGCCGATCATTCGAGTTACTTTGCAAATTACTTTGCAGGTTATTATGAAGCTCTCGCTCAGATTGCATGATGTTCTGATTCCCCATAAAGCAATAGATCAAACGCGTACGGGCTAAAGAGTCTGCGTCGGAAACGGGAAGAAACCGCAGATCTCTCCACTACGCTGCGCTCCGGTCGAGATGACAAATTTGTTGAGCTACTCACGGCTTGCGTCGCCTGGAAAACCGTCAATTTCCCCAAACAAATTTGTCATCTCGACCGGAGCGCAGCGTAGTGGAGAGATCTGCGGTTTCCTCCCGTTTCCGACACAGACTCTTTCGCCCGTACCCTTCAACAACCAGACTTTACCGCAGCCTTCTAGAAGACCAGTTTTAAAGCGACTTGCATGATGCGAGGGTCTCGTGCCGAGGTCACATAACCGAAGCCCCCCTGGCCGGTATTGCCGATATTCCCCGCCGGATTGTTGAATTGCGCATGATTGAATACGTTGAACGCCTCTGCCCGGAACTGCAACTGCGTGTTCTCGGTGATCCGCGTATCTTTCAACAATGACAAATTGTAGTTGTCGATACCGGGACCAGAGAAAAAGCGGCGCGAAATGTCCCCCACCTGACCTATTGGATTCGGCACGAAGTAGTTCGGATTGAAGTAGGGTTGCCCTGATCTGGGATTGCGGTTGACGTACAAATGGCTTCCGTCATGAGCCGCGCTGGGCGTATCGAAAGGAAAGCTAAAATCACCAACGAGATCGCGATCATCCGATTCCGAGAGTCGAATCGGCTGACCGGTGGCCAATGTAGTAAGACCCGCCAGGGCCCATCCGCCCGTAAACCGGCTTGCGATATCACCTTTTCCGAAGTACTTATTGAAGGGCAGTTGCACCGTATAGCTTGCCGCAAAATTGTGCCGCAGATCGAAGATTGACAAGCCATAGCTCAATGCCGGGTTGAAGCAATTGGTTGCGTCAAATACGTCCGAGCCATTATCCATAGCTTTCGAGTACGTATAAGAAAGCAGGAAGTTGCCCCACTTCCCCGCGCTCCTCAGACTTGCCTGTAAGGAGTTATACGAGGAGTGGGCGGCCGATTTGTACCACGGGTTAGAACCGATTCCATCCAATCCAAGCGCGCGCGTAGTCGTGATTGCCTGCCCGCTCGCCTCGGTATAGTCGACTTGTTCGCCGAAGGGGCCGCAAGTTGCCGATCCGGGGGCGACGTTCGCAGAATTACTCAGGAAGAGACACAGAGCCTGGTTTCCGGGGTTCGCTTCGACCCCGGTAAGAAGGTGGGTCCCCACCGTGCCCACGTAGCTGAGACTCATCACAGTGGAATTGCCGAATTCTCGCTGAATAGAAAGTTCGAACTGCTGTGAATACGGCGTGACGTTGTGGATGTAGTAGAACTCTGAGCCCGAGACGGGTTCCACTTGCGCCCAGGGAAAGTCCGTAAAGGGATGCGATGGGGACACGTTCTTTGGAGGATAGTTGAAGGGAAACTTTATTCCTTCGAAACGCCCGGTCGGCCGATCGATATAGGGTGAAGCGAGCAGAGATGGAACAGGGCTGACCCAGTTCGAGCCATAGGGGGCATCGCCGGATTCGTAGAAGGAAGTGGCATCCTCGATACCCTGGTAGAAGATACCGTAGCCGGTACGTATGCTTGTCTTTCCTGGGCCGCCGAGAAGCTTACCCAGAAAACCGCCGTCAACATTGGGTGCGTAAGCGATCCCGACTCGCGGAGCAAAGTTCTTGTAGCCAATAGGCGCCAGCGTCCTGGGGATCCCGGGATCGAGGGGCACAACCAGTCCGAGCGGGGCGCCGGGGAAGGACAGCGATTGTTCGCCGGGGACGAGTGCTTCCAGCTTATTGGTTGCATCGTACCAGGGAGTGCTCACCTCCCAACGCAAGCCATAGTTTATGGTTAACGTTGGCCGGGCACGCCAGCTATCCTGCGCATAAACTCCATAATAGATATCTCGTGTGTCAAGAATCTGGAAGCTCTGTTGACTGAAATTTGAGGGAGCACCGATGAGATAGTCGGCAAAATCAAGGCCGGTTTCCGAACCATTGAAGCTAAAAGCTCCATTCGGGGTCGAGGGATGACGCTGGATGATCTGGTCGTAGTGGAAATCGGCCCCTGCCTGGAAGCTGTGCGTTCCAATGACCTTGGTCCAATTGTCGATCACCTGTATCGTGTTGTTGACCTGGGTCGTAATACTTGTAGAGGAGCCAAAACTGTAGTTATTGAACTCAAACTGTGGAACAGCGGTGTCTGCAGTAAACACGTTCCCGAGGCCACCGGTGTCGTTCCAGGGTGAGTTAAAACCCAGAGAGGCAAGGGTAACGCCCTTGCCGCCTATGATCGTCCCCTCATTGGCGTCGTCTCGCATATAAACGAGACGAACATCATTGACGGCGTTGCTGCTGAAGGTGGTCGTAAGGCCCACGTCCCCCATCAGGGTATCGCCAATATTTCCCTGGGAAAAACCAGGGATGTTCACACCGGTGTAGGGATTAACTCCGTTGAATTTATCCTGAAAGAAGTAGGCAAACGCCTGCCCGACGCGGGTGTTGACATCTCCACGGATTCCATATTTGTTATCGCTTAAGGTCGAAGGAAAAGCGGCGGTCTGGTAATGACTCCCATCCGCTGAGTTGGGCGCGGGGATGTACTTTAAAGTATTGGCCGCGACCGGCGACCATGCAGCTTGCGGAATGATCGCGTTGGGAAATACGCACTGGGATGAGCTGACGCATCCCTGCGTGTAGTATGCCTCGCCGTTGGTTACGGGATACCCTAGTGCCTGGGAAAGAACACTGGCAAAGTACGCACCGTTGACTCCTGTGCCGCCGTTTGCCGGGGTGGCCGACAGGAGCGCCGCCTCCTGGTCACTCAGACTTCCTGTGCGATCCGATGCGGTAGGCACGGGGAAAAACTGCGTTTGCCCGATGGTCTGTCTCGTTCCCTGGTAGTCGCCAAAAAAGAAAATCTTGTTTTTCTTTATAGGGCCGCCCACTGTTCCGCCAAACTGGTTTTGGATGTAAACGCCCCGAGTTGGGGAATAGTAGTTCCTCGCATCCAGGTCCGTGTTGCGCAGAAATTCAAACACGTCGCCGTGCAAACTGTTGGTTCCGGATTTGGTGACGACATTGATTTGACCGCCGCTGTAGTTACCATATTCCGCATTGAAGTTATTGGTAATAATGCGAAATTCAGCGATCGAGTCCAGGTTGGGAATCAGCGCAGCACCGTTGTGCACGCCTTCCTGAGAGTCTCCTCCATTGACCATGAATCCATTGGCGCCGGTTCGACCGCCGTTGACGGACTGAGTCCCGTCCGTAAGATCGCCAGATACTCCAGTCTCCGACAAACCGGCGCCCTTGGTCAGCCCAGTGCTCTGGTAGGGTGAGACGCCCGGCTGAAGGGCTAATAAGTCGATGAAGGAGCGTCCATTAAGCGGCATGGAAGCAATCTGCTGCTCTCCGATCACCTCTCCCATTTGCGTGTTCTCTGTTTCCACCTGCAGCGCGTTGCTTTGTACCGTAACGACGTTATTTACCGCGCCAACTTGCAAAATAATATCGACGCGGATTGCCGAATTGGCATCAACTTTTACGCCCTGCTCCAGGAAGTCCCGGAAGCCGGTCTGATTGGCGCTCACATCGTAGTTGTCAACATCCAGAGCGGGAAAGCTATAAAAGCCCTTGGAATCCGTAACCGTCGTACGCTTTACGCTCGTCGACTGGCTGGTGACCGTTACGGTGACCCCGGGAACCACCGCGCCGGTTGAGTCGGTGATCACCCCCGAGATCGATCCAGTGATGGCGGCCCAGGTCACAACTGTGGTCAACAGGAAAAATGCAATCGCGATGAGTACGAGAACGCGCCGTTTAAAGGTATTCATTTGACCGATTGCCTCCGCAAGTTCTTCAAGGATTTTGGAGCGTGTCCCGGTTAAAACGAGAAAATTGGCCGCTGTACAACCTGCCCTGGGGGTGGAGCCTTCAACGGGAACACCGCGAAGCGTGGCCGGCAAGTGACAGAGTGTGCCAGTCGCGCGATACGGCGATTTCGAATTACCGGGAAAAATGCGGTCAAACTGGTACTACGGGTACGTCCAAAGACTCTCTTACTGCCAGTAAGCTAAGTCGGCTGTTTCCATTCGGAGAACTCGAACCCTTTACTCCTGGCTTTTACGGTCTACATCGATGAGCTGAAATTTGTGTGATCTCTCGCCCACCTTGGATAAACCGGCCGCCGATGAAATCTTTGCTGGGAGAAACCGCATTTTCCAGGGACCGGAATCGGCGTGGCCTAAAAATAGTGAAGAATAATATTCATGTCAAGAGAAAATTCTCAAAGGGTTTTGGTGGCTATTCGGAAGTAATCAGCCGAATTCGAAACCCTTTAGGGCGCTCGCGGTGGCGTTATCTTTTTTTTCTTGCTCCTTGAGAAAATTTGCTTTAGCTTCGACCGGATACCCCTTGAGGCGTTCTTTACGCTGCAGGCAATCCCTTATTTCCGAGGTTCGGCGCGATCCGAGCGTTGCTACCCTCAAAATTTCTGATTATCCACGGAGGTAGAGAGGCGAAGATTAGCGGAGCGCATCGAAGTGTTTCAAGTAAACCGTAGGAGCACCGCCATGGAGAGACAGGGTAAGGATCAATGCAACAGGCGCGGATTTCTTAAAACTGCCGGCGTGCTCACCCTTGGCCTTGGTGCGGTTGGTTTGCTGCATTCCGAAGAGGCCGAGGCGGCTGGCACGCTGAATCCCGGCGCCAAACCATGGCGGGGCTTGTTTCCGATAGCGCAGACGCCATTCACTGCGGACAATAAGCTCGACCTCGATTGTCTGGTTGCTGAGGTCGGATTCTGCAACCGTGGCGGTATACCGGGCCTTCTCTGGCCGCAGGGCTCCAGCGGGTGGACGACCCTTTCCGAGAAGGAGCGGCTGGACGGAGCCGAGGCCATGCTGGCCGCCGGCAAGGATCGAAAAACCGCGTTGATCATTGGTGTTCAGCCCTTGGATGGCAATGTCAATACTGCGATTCGCTATGCCAGGCACGCTGCCAGGCATGGCGCAGATGGGCTCGTCTCCCTGCCGCCCGGCATCGACAATGGCCAGCCTGAAAAAAAACTTACCCCTCAGGAGTACCTGGACTATTACAAGACCGTAGGCGCAGCGACAGACCTTCCCCTCATGGTGCAGAGCCACGGTGATATGAGTGTCGATCTGATCGTAGCGCTGTATGAGCAGGTTCCCACATTGAAAGGACTGAAAGATGAGACCGGCAATACCCTGACCCGCCTGCCGGAATTCAAGAGACGAACTGATAACAAGTTCGTGGTCATGGATGCAAACGGCGCACTTCTGATGCTCCCTGGCATGCGGCTGGGCTTTGACGGTTACGTGCCCAAAACCGGCCTGGCCGATCTCTCTCAGATGGTCTTCGATCTGTGGTATGCAGGCAAGCACAAAGAAGCATTTGATATGTTTGGCAGGATACAAGCTTTTCAAACCATTCCGGGCGCGATGCAGTACATCTTGACCGCGCGCGGGGTCTTCAAAGAGACCACTACAATTCGCGACGCGCACCGCATTTTTGGCCCCAACGTGACGCCGGACGAAGCTCAAAGAAAAGTAATCCGCGAAGAGCTGACACAATTTCTAGGACCCTATTTACGGGCATAGGTCTGTCTGAAGCAGATGAGATATAGCCGGCGTGCACCAATGTTCGCTGCTTCGGCGCTGTTCGTGTTTGCTGGATTGCCGTTGATGGGACAGGGACAAATGGGTGCTGTCGATCAAGGCGCCCAGCAGTTTCAGGCGAACTGTGCTGGATGCCATGGTGCGGACGGCAAGGGCGGGGAGAAGGGTCCAGCGATTGCGACGCTGCCCGGCATCGTCGCGCTCTCTGATCCTGAACTGATGAAGATTGTGCGCGATGGCACGACCGCGGGTATGCCATCGTTCGAGCAGCTCGGCGATGCGGAGATCGCCGCAATCGTGCGCTACCTGCGCACACTGCAGGGCAAAACTGCCGTCTCAGGCACCGATGAGCTGACGGGAAACGCCGTCGCTGGAGGCCTTCTCTATTTCGGCAAGGCACAGTGTTCAAACTGTCATATGGTAAACACGGCGGGCGTAGGCCAGGGCGGTTTCATCGCCTCGGACCTGACAGGCTATGGTGCGAACCATGCAGCGAAAGCAATCAAGCAGTCGATCGTGCAACCGGGTACGCCGTTGGACCCAGCTTCGCGTGTGGTCGAGGTACAGACAAAGACCGGGCAGAAGCTTATCGGCGTTGTGCGCTCCGAGGACAACTTCAACCTGGCGTTGCAAACCGAGGACGGCCGTTACCACTTTCTGACGCGAAGCAGCCTGGCAGAGGTGAACTACAAGCAGTATTCACTGATGCCGCGCGACTACGGCACTCGGCTGACGGGCAAGGAGCTGGATGACCTGGTTAGCTTCCTGATCGTTACGAGTAAGAACGCCCCGATGGAGGCCCTACCGCCGCGGCGGAAGCGGCACGGCGATAGAACAGCAACCAGCAACAAGTGAGAGCGGCACGATTGAAGGCAGCCAGGGGGAAAATGACGCGATTGGCCAAATTTGGGTGCGGGCTTGCGGCAGCAAGCTGCCTTCTGCTCGCGATGGAGAAGGGCCAGGCGCCAAGAGCGGTGGTAGAGGCCGCGGCGCAGCCGGGCGCGAAGGCCGCCACTGCAGAGACGACTGGCGGCATTGGCATTATCGACGTGCGGCAGAGCGATCTGGAGCAGACGGCCATCCAGGATAACTGGGTCTCCTACAACGGTGATTACACGGGACGGCGTTACAGCAGCATGACGCAGATCACGCCGGCGAACGCAGGCCATCTGGTAGCGAAGTGGGTCTTCCATACCCGGGAAGTTGGCCCCCTCGAAGCGACCCCCGTCGTGACGGCGGGAGTGATGTTCCTTACCAGCGCCAACGCCGCGTACGCGCTGGATGCGAAAACGGGCATGGAGCTTTGGCATCACGCAAGAGCCATCACTCAGGGCCTCATCGATGACGCCTCCAGCCATCACAATCGAGGTATCGCCATTCTGGGCACGCGGGTTTATATGGAGACCGACAACGCGCATCTTCTGTGCCTGGATGCCCGCTCGGGCAACTTGATCTGGGACGTCCCGTACGCCACGGGTAACAAGAACTATGGAGCAACGAGTGCGCCTCTGATCGTAAAGAATAGGGTGTTGGTGGGCACGTCGGGCGGTGACGACGGCGTGCGCGGCTTCCTGGCGGCATTCGATGCGCAGACGGGCCGGGAAGTGTGGCGGTTCTGGACCATCCCCGGGCCGGGTGAGAAGGGCAACGAGAGCTGGCCGGGCGATATGTATCTTCATGGCGGCGGAACCACCTGGATGCCGGGGACCTTCGATCCGAAATTGAATACTCTTTATTGGGGCACGGGTAATCCCACGCCGGACTACGACGGCAGCGTGCGCCCGGGCGACGACCTGTATACCAGTTCCCTGCTGGCGTTGGACCCGGATACGGGCAAGCTAAAGTGGTACTTCCAGTACAGCCCGCATAACCTGTACGACTATGACGCCCTGCAGACGCCGGTGCTGGTGAACGCAAACTTCAAAGGGCAGCCGCGCAAGCTGATAGTGACGGCAAACCGAAACGGCTTTCTGTATATCCTGGACCGAACGAACGGAAAGTATCTCTACTCTAAAAAGTTTGTGGCCGAGAACTGGGCCGCGGGCATTGACCATAACGGGCGGCCCATCTCCAACAACCTGATTCCCGATGCCCAGGGCGTTCTTGTTTGTCCCAGCGCCAGCGGTGGAAGCAACTGGTACTCACCCAGCTATAGCGAGGCGACACACATGTTCTATTTTCGCTCGATGGAGGCCTGCGACATCTTTAGTTCGAAGACCGAGCCCTTCCAGGAAGGCCTTGAGTATTACTCGACAGGAACACGGACGCCGGCGGGCCAGATTACCAAGGGTTACATCAACGCCTTCGATCTTAATAAGCTCGATTTCGCGTGGCGAAATCCTCAGATCGGCGCCACCTTTGCCTGGGCCGGTGTGATGTCGACCGCAACGGGCCTGGTTGCATTTGGAGACGATGCACACAACTTTGTAATCCTTAACGGGCGCACCGGCAGGCCTCTATGGCACTTCAACCTTGGACAAACGCCCCGCGCATCCCCTATGAGTTACGCGGTGAGCGGAAAACAATACTTTGCTTTGGCGGCAGGGGATGATGTGTTTGCGTTCGCACTGCCATAGCACGAGGAATACCAGGCCCAATTCACACCTTGTTCAGGTGGCATGAGATGACACGAAAGTCTGTCTTTGGTTCATAGGGCCGTGGTTCGTTGCCTCGTCCCGCTGGTTGTTGCGCTGTTCGAAGCGCGGACCGGGCCGCACGAGTCTCTCTTGATGAATTCGGTTGGAACCGTAAGGCGCTGCGGGGGCTGATCGGGTTCGGCGATACGATTAAGAACCGATTCGACGAGTTGTTTCCCTATCAGCTCAGGAAATTCCCGGACCGAACTCAAAGCTGGATATAGCCATGTGCCAATGGTATCGCCGCAGCCGGCTACGCTAATATCTTTGGGGATATTCAGCCCCTTGTCTCGCAGCGCCTTATAAACTCCATAGGCCGACGTATCATTGCCGGCAAGGATCGCGGTAACGGATTCATCCCGTGCCAGAAGCGACTTGGTGCCCAGATATCCGGTTTCCGTAGAATCTTCAGAGTCGATGCTGCTCTCGCGGGGTACGAGACCACTCTCGTGCATCGCGCGCTGATACCCCTCGAAGCAACGCGCAAACCACGGCAGGCGGGTGTTGCCCACAAACCAGATATTGCGGTGGCCCAAACCGATCAGATATCGAGTCGCGTCCTGGCCGCCCTGAATATCATCTCCCAGGACCACGTCGTTATTCTGCAGATCCTGTTGCTTGCCGATCACGTTATTGCCGAAAACAGCAAAAGGCATCCCTTTCTGGTGCAGCAGCTCGATGAGATTGGTCGAGTTCGTCCCCGCTAAAATGACTGCCCTGGTCACGTCGTGACGCTGCACCACCTTTGGCAAGTGAAGCTCAGTCGAGGGAGCCAGGAGTGAATAGTTGAAAGAGAGAAACACCATCTCCCAACCGTGCGCAGAGGCGCACTGCTCCGCGCCGATCAGAATTCTGGAATGAAACACGTGCAGCATTGCGCGATTGCTGAGAAGAAAGGCCAGGCTTTTGGTCTTGTTTTGCTGCGAGGGATCGATCCCAAGCTTCTTCGCCTCCTCAAAAACGACCCTCTGAATATGAGGAGCAACTCGGCTGTTTCCACTCAGAACGCGGGAAGCCGTTGCGATGCTTACGTTTGCGGCGGATGCAATTTCCCGGAGCCCCACCTTGCGTTTTTTGGGGTTTGTGTCATTCATTTGGCAGGGCCCTGACCTCGGATTCAGTATCGGCGTTAAGAAAGGCCTTGAGCCTGTCCGCTCGAAACCTTAAAGCAAAATTTCACAATTAGCAAGAAAAGCCTGGCGGCGGTTCCCCCTGAGGAATGCCAATTCCTTGCAGTTTCCCAGGTATCGCGGCTCTTTCAGTACAAACACCTGCATTCGATGAGAACTTTCTCTTGACATGAATATTTTTTCTTCGTTACTGAAAGGACTCGCAAACAATCTGTGCGAGTGGGTTTCGCTTGCGTGCCTGGACGCCCGCAAAGCGGCTTAAATTGACTCCTGCCGCCTCCGCCAAAGCCTCTATTGTCAGTGTTTACAAGCTCAACGTAAATCGCGGATCAGTTGATCAGTTGATCAGTTGATCCAGGCGACCGCGCCCCGGTCTACAGACGGAAGAGTAAATCGCACCTGGCGCCCTTGCTGCTTTCCGGAGATCACCGACTCAACTCCCAGGAATGGAAGGATGTGGAGTTGCGTACCCGCGGGCGCTTCCAACGCGATCTGCACGTCATGTTGCGTGCGCGGTGTCGCTATCTCGCCGGCCTTGAGGCCATCGAAGTTCGCGAGGAATATGTATTTGCGCGTACCGATCGTAGCCACGTGGGCCACGAGGTTTCGGGACGCCGTGACTTCCACCTTGCCGGAGAGGTGGAGGGAGCGCAGGAAATCGATGGCCCAGGGAGAGTCGGGGCTGTTGAAATCCGCCTCCGCAGCTTTCAGGTAGGCACGCTCTGGCGCATCGGGATAGCGAACTGCTTTGTTCAGATCGCCTAGCTTTGCGTCGGCCTGGCCGGTTATGATCACCCGCCCTCCGTGCTCAGAAAACCGGTGTATGGAGCTTGATTCAGCATCGCTCAGGACCCGGACGTCGGGGAGAATGAGTACCTGTCGATCAAAGGTATTCAACGTTCGCGGAGTCACAATCCTGAATTGGATGTGATTCCGTAAGAACAGCAGCAGCACGCCTCGATACGAAGCGACAAAGTCTCGAGGATAGAAGTTGCGCGTAGTGTCGGAGAAGTAGACGCCGGCCTCACCGGCCGGTTGGCGCTGCGCACCGAAAATATCTTCATGCGCGGCAATCCACTTGAAGATTTCGACGCGGGTCGGCATGTCATTCGAGCCGGACATCACGTGCCCCCTGGCGTCCCAGAAATTTGCACCCGCCATTAACTCCGACATAGCCAGATTGAGCATGGCGTCCCGGGGCGCGACATGCGGCGCTCCATCCCAGGAGTAGTTGAGAATCCACGTCGCCTTGTCACCGGCGAAGGCACGAAAGCTACGAATACCAACCTGGTATTGAAACCAATCCAACGGTGTGCGCGAGGCTGCGGTGTGATCCTGGCTTTCGCCGAATTCGTATTCATGCGCGATCGCGTCGACCACGGGATAGAGTTGGTAGACATCAGCCCCCACCCGCGGCGCCTCGGCTTCGATACCCGGATAGATCTCAGGGATAAGCGAGATCGACGGGTTGACAGCGACGGCGTTGCGGCGGATCTCAGCAAGAAAATCAGTGATGGTCTGAATGCGGAACTCGATCCACTTGCGAAAGCCCGGATCCGCTGTATCGCCGAGCTTTACGTCCTTGCGCGCATCGAGGCCGGTTTGTGCCCGGAAGGCCGCGACCGTGTAGTCATCGAAGCTGGCCCAGCTATCTTCCCATCCGGTGAAGTGGGTCATCCAGTAGGGAATGTCCACATAAATGCCATCGATCCCGGTAGCTGCGATCTGGCGAATGCGCTCCATGTACATCTTCCGCCAATCTGGTGCATAGGGACTGACCCACACATCCTCTTCGCCTTTGCGGATCCAGAAGGCGGCGCTGGTATCGAACACAGCGGGCTGGCCGGAAAGCTTACGCTGCAGCCACTGCGGGTGCTCTTTGGCCAGGGTGTGCGGGCTCTCCGCATGCGCGGAGATGCATTCGAAGCCTGCGATGTAGACGTACGCCTTGTTATTTACCCGATGAGCGGCAGCAGCAACCAGGCGGATGGCCTCCAGCTTTTCGCTGGGATTCCAAAGGCTCTCGTACCGGCCAGGGATGTCATTATCCACTTCGATGCCGTAGACGCCGCTGGCCTGTGCCTGTTGAACAATCTGTTCTGCATTCTTAGGGGTCAACGGGTAGGCCGCGATGCGCACCTTATGCAACCAGGTGCGATCGGGCTGCTGCGCCGTGAGCGATCTGGGTGTCGACCATAGCAAGGCGACGGAGAGAAGCAAAAAAAGAGGCGCTTGCTTACTGGCGCAGTGAATCATATGGATCACGTGCCTTTCCGACGTAGCCAATGCCAGCCGGTACTGTAACAATTGCTGATTAGAATTCGTACCTGGCGCCCAGTTGTATGTTCCTGGGGAGCGCTCCGCCTGCGGTACTGGAGATAATGCCGAAGGTCGAGTCCCCATAGCCGTAATCGGGGAGCCCGAAGCGTTCTGTGTTGGTGCAGTTCAGGCACTCCCCGTGGATTTCGACATGACCTCGATCGCCAAACTTGTAAATCCGTTCCACGCTTAGATCGAAATTGTGGATGCCGTCACTGCGGAGTTGAGAGAAATAGCGGGGAGCATTGCCTGCCTGCTGGTCGCCGGGGTCGGCGAAACAGTTGGCGTTGATATAAGGCATGCCATATTCCGCAGCCTTATGGATACTCATGCCAGTGGTCAGCGACTGATTACCAGTGCAGGTAACATCCGGCCGCTGGTTGCCGTCGGCGATGCGGCCATTGCTCATGGAGATGTCGAGCGGCTGTCCAGTCTGAAAGGTGGTCAGTGTGGTCAGTTGCCAGCCACCGACGAGCGTGTTCAAGGCGCGATTCATGTTCGCGCCGACCAAGGATCCGCGCCCTATGGGGAGTTGCAGCACGGCGGCCAGCACAAACCGGTTGGTCGCGTCATTCGCGCTGACCGACCATTCGGCCTTGAGATTATCCAGCTCTTGTGGGTTTCCGTTGTTCAAGGTGCCGACAAATGCATTAAAGCCGGTGGAAGAGTTGTCAGTATTCTTCGACCAGGTGTAGTTGCCCTCGAGATTGACATACCGCCCGGCCCGCTTTTGGAAGACAACCTGCAACGCGTTGTACCAGGATTGCGCGATGAGTCGAGGCAAGCCCTGAAAGGCTCCGTCAAATTGCGGATAGGGGCGCAGCAGGTTGAGCAGCGGCAGTTGAGGATCGCCATAACGCGACTCCGGCTCGTTGAAGATGGCGCCCGGTCCACTGAAGAGGCTCTGGAACGGATTATCCACCAGGTTCGCCAAATCCTCACTTGAGTATTGCTGGCGCACCGCCGAAGGAATGAAGTTGCGATTGTTGGTGCTGCTGTAGCCGCCCCAGGGAAGGTGTGTGCTGTGATTTGCCGAGTAGTTGATGGCGAGCACGATATTATCTGGAAACGCCTGCTGAACACCTAAATTCCATTGGTAGATCTCGGCATTCCGGGCGGTGCCAGTGTCCAGGTTGTTGCCGTTCGAAAGTCCCCACTGAGCGAGCTTGCCGTACTTGGTGCCTTGTGGTTGCTCAATACCGGAAGGGAAAGGATCTTCGAGTGTCGCCGACCGCGATAGATAGCCATCTTTGGTAAAGAAAACAGCAGGGCTCGAAGTAAAGGCGGTGCCGGGATATTGGTAATTGGTCGCCACGCTCATGCCGTAGTAGACCCCAGCGCCTCCGCGTACAACGAGCTTGTCGTTCACAAGATAGGCAAAACCGAGACGCGGAGCGACGTTGTTCCAATCCGTTGGGACGCTTCGCTTCTGGCTGGAGGCAAAGATGGTCGTGCCCGGCAGATTGCCGCTGATCCCAGCAACGGCGACACCGCTGGTGCCAGTGAAGTCGCTGAACTGTGAATTGTTGTGGCGCTCGTTGTACGGGGTGCTCCACTCGTAGCGCAACCCCAGGTTGAGAGTTAATTTCTTATTAGCGCGCCAGTCATCCTGAACGTAGAAGCCGGTCTCTTTAGACTTGTCCGCCACGGATTGCGTAACGTTGATACTTCCTGAATCTCCGTAGCCCAACAGCAGGCCGGCAAAGGAGTTTCCCTGGATGCCGTTGTCTGTATCGAACGGCACCTGCGCAGTGACGTCCTGATCGAAGCTGAAGTATCCATTGGGATAATTAGGCTGGAAGAAGTTGTTATAAAAGAGCCGCTGCTCGCCGCCAAACTTGAGGGTGTGTTGCCCCTTGGTCCAGGAGAAGGCGGAGGAGTAATTGCCCAGGGTGTGGGCAAATTTCGTGTCGACACAACACTGGTCGTAAATGGACGTCCAGGGTGATTCCGGCATGATGATGGAGGGCATGCGCACCACACCGTTCTGTTCCAGGTAGCTGGGAAAGCCGACCGAGGTGGGACTTGGGTAATTCGTATGGCTGGGCGAGGAGACGCGATCCAGGCCCGCCGTAACCGTCCATAGGGTATTCGCGGTCGGCGTATAGGAAAAGATCACTCCGTCGTTGAAGACGCGTTCGGTGTACGCAAGTCCGTCGTTGAACTCGCCGTCGCCAAAGACCGTGGGCACGGAACCGTTCGCAAAGACGTTGCTATAGCGGCCCGAAAGCGTTGACTTATCGCTGAAGTGCTGGTCGATCTTGACGTCGAACTGGGTCGTTGTTGCCGTCGAGAGAATGACCCTTCTATAGTTATTTGCTCCCGAGACGGCATCGCCGGCGGTGTTGGGTTGTGGATATAACTTGAGAATTGCCTGTCCCACCGGGTCGATTTCAGAGGTGGGAATCGTGTTATTCGCATAGGCGGGTCGAGTGTAGGAATCCGGGTCAATCTGAAGAGGATCAAAAATCTGATTTTGGACCGGATTACCGTCAGGATCGTAGGTCATTGCCTGGGAAAAATCGCCGTTGATCTGGGCAGCCGTGGGAACGGTGGCAACGATATTCACCGGATTGCTGGAGATGACAGTCTCAAAATCTGCAAAAAAGAACGTCTTGTTTTTGAAAATTGGCCCGCCGATCGAGGCGCCAAACTGATTCTGCGAGTGGCCTGGTTTGGGTCCGGAGTTGAAATAGTCGCGCGCGTCGAAGATGGAATTCTGATTGAATTCATACGCGCTACCGTGCAGGGAGTTGGTTCCGGACTTCATGACCTCATCGATGACGGTGCCGCCGTTGTTCCCGTATTCCGCGGAAAAGCTGTTGTTCTGGACCTTTACTTCCTGCAGAGCTTCGACCGTAGCCTGGTAATAAATATTGGAGGTGCCGCCCTCCCCCTGCTCAGGTGCGGTAGTGAGCGTGCCGTCGAGGCGAATTTCGGCAGTGGAATTTCTTTGCCCATTGGAAACGAAATTGGTTCCCGTAGGGTAGGAGTCGTTGATGCCGGAGCCGGCGCTTTCCGTGACGCCGGCCGCGAGGAAGGCAAGTCCAAACGGATCGCGGTTTTCCAGCGGTACCTGGGTCAGATACTTTTCGCCGACGTCTGTTCCCAGGGTGGCATTGTCGGCGTCAAGGAGCACCGGCACCGACTCTACGGTGACGTTGGTATTGGCGGCGGCAGGCACCAAGGTTACGTCCAAGGTGGTTTGTTGATTGACGGCGAGAACGATGCCCGGTTTCTGCACTGGCCCGAAGCCAGGTGCTTCAATCATCATGCGGTAATTGGAAGCGGACAGCCCGGTAAAGACATAGAGTCCGTGATCGTTGGACACTGTCTTTTGCGAGACGTTGGTGCCCACATCCGTCAAAGTAACGGCAGCGTGAGGGATCACTGCCCCCGAGGAATCGGACACCGTTCCGCGTATTTGCGCCTGGTCGTTCGACTGCGCGTTGGAGGGGTGGGCAAAACAGCAAAGCCCCAGAATGAGGATAGAGATTCGGAACCCAGGAAAAGATCTCACAATAAATGCCTCCCGCTAAAAGGTTTCCGATTTATCTTCTTTTGTGTTGCGTAACCTAGTGTTTATTTGCTTTTAATATGTGTGTCAAGAAAAAAGGTTTCGTAAACCCATCGTTCTTTGAGCAAAGCGAAAACGGACGAATATCGGCGGAAAGCGGAACTTAAGCGCATAGCCGGAAACCCGGCGGCGGGAGATCGACAGCCCCGGACTTGGACACGGACCTCCGCCCTGGCTGCAAAGCTGCAACCTGCGATCGTGAGCAAGAGGGTTCTCAAAGACCCCTGGGTAGGCAAATAAACGAATCGCTGCCAGTAGTGAGATCTCAATGCGTAACGAGTGACGGGTGCCCCATATCTGCCCGATTTTGGCAGATGTGGGATTCAGCGGCTCTCCACCGATCACTCCCTACCAGCAACAGATCTTGTCCATGGCCATCTACGCCCTGCACAGTCAGGGGTTGAGGTTGGTGGAATCCCACATCTGCCAAAACCGGGCAGATATGGGCCACCCGGGCTTTGTCGCAGACCGGGCTCCTGAGAAAGCCAGGCTAGTGCACATCTCTGTATTTTTCAGGGCCTTGCTGATGGATTATCCCCGCCCGGATTTCGTTTTATTTCGGATGACCTGGCATTTTCTTTCGCCATTGGAGCCGAGGGTTTGCTATTGTGGGAGTCTTCCCCTGCCACAGAGGCGATGCTCCGGAATATGGAGCCACTTGCCTTTGTGGCAGCGGATGATTCCGGCATCTCAGACGGGCTGTTCGGTAATCTGCTCAGTTTTGTGATCCCAGTAGAGCCTCCTGCCGCTCCAGTAGGACTGCGCAGCCATAATGCACACGATCGCGTGCGAGAAACCGTGGTCCACGGTGGCGTTCGGCTGTTTACGCGATTGCATCGCCTCCAGCCAGTTCAGCAGGTGCGAAACATCGTCATCGTCGGGACCGAGAGAGTTAGGGGCCGGCGCACCAGGAACCCGAACAATCTCTTCGCCATCAGCGGGCGGCGCAACCAGAGGAAGCCTGGAGTAGGCCGGCCCGGTATCGAACGGATCCAATTCCTTTCTGCCGCCTTCCCGGCTGACCGTAAACAACGACGCGCCCTCGCCTCCATAATTCACGATGGTGCCGTCACGGCCCTGGATGCGGGCAAACCCGCGATAGCTGTTTCCGAAAATAGTCTTATAGGTATAGAGAAAACCCTTCGGATAGGTAACCGCGGCGACGACGGTATCTGGGTTCTCTCGGCCATCCGGCCAGGTGAAGATGCCGCCGTTCGCCGTCACGCTCACGGGATAAGCCTCATCCGTCCAAAGATGGACCAGGTCGGAACCATGGCTCAACCATTGGTCGAAAATTCCCGAGGAGAAGTCTTTATAAAGGCGGAACTCGAGATAGACATGGGGATCGAAAGGGCGATGAGGTTTGCCCAGCAGCCAACGGTTCCAATCCGTGTCTTCTTCGCGTAGCTGCGATTTTCGTCCATAGAGCCATTGCTTCCACTCCAGGTTCACATCCATCAACATCTCGCGGGTTTGCCCGGTATCCCCGGGCGTGAACCGCCAACGCCCTTCATTCACATTCCATTCCTGTTCGATATGGACGACTTTGCCAATGCGTCCGGAGCGGATGACGTCGCGTATCGCCAGGGGGTAAGGTTGGCTGCGGTGCTGCGTGCCCACCTGTACGATCTGGCCGGATTGCTTTACGGCATCACGCGCCGCAATGGCTTCCGAGAGTACGTTGGCAAAGGGTTTCTCCACGTAGCAGTCTTTGCCGGCCCGCACCACTTCCAGGCATAGCTTGGCATGCTGAAAATCGCCGGTAGCAATCATCACGCCATCAATATCCTTGCGCGCCAGCATGTCTTCCGCATATTTGTAGGTTTGCGGCTCGAGGTTGAAGGCCCGCTTTACCTGGGCTGCGCGGTGTTCCCGTGCCAGGGTCCACAGATCACAGACCGCGACCGTCTCGACCGGCATCTTCCTGGCCGCTAATTGCGTCATGTGGACGTGGCCCTGGCTGCGGTCGCCGCAACCAAGCTGGCCTAAGCGGATGCGATCGTTCGCTCCCAGCACCCGCGCGTAGGAGCGGGCATCCATTCCGGTTGCCAGCAGCGCACCCCCGGCCTGCTTTACAAAGGTTCGCCGATCGATTCCCGCGTTCTCATGATCTGTCATCTTCTACTCCAGTGACACCCAACGAGAGTACCTCCAGAGACTCGCTCAAACAGCCTGTTTGCGCGCAGTGGCAAGGATCTGACGCAGACGATTGCCGACGGTAAGGTCTTCTCCCGTTCGCAGGGTCATGGAGATAATCTGCAGCCGATTCGGGCTATCTTGCGGCTCCCCTTTTGGATCATCGCCCTCGCGCACCACTGGAACCAGGCTGGGATTTGTATTTGTCAGCACCTCGATACGAGGCTCCCCTGCCCTTAGCTGTTGATCGCACTGAGCTACGGTCAAGCCGAATTGTTTTTCATCCCAGGTCACCGTCAGGGTCGGATAGCTGTTGCCTTCTTTAGGGATATGTATGTTCGTTGTAACTCCGGGCACCGTTTCCACTAACTTGGCGATGCGCTCGACCCGGCTCTTCCAATCCTTGTTCAGCGCATCCAGATCCGCGTGCGCCCAATAGTCAACTGCCGCGAGGATGCCGATTATCTCTTCTTTGCCTACTTTCATGGCGCGGCATGGGGAGCCTTCCCAGGGATTGTTGTTCGCCAGGGCTGCATCGATCAGATGTTTCCGTCCCAACAGGATGCCCGAGCACTGTGGCCCGCGCAAACCTTTTCCTCCGCTGAAACAATAGAGATCGACGCCCATTTTTGCGTAGCGGGTGAGATTTTCAAATGGCGGAATGCCGGCTGCATCGTCGAGCAGCAGGGGCACCCCTGCACTCTGGGTGATCGTCAGCGCCTGCGGAAGCCTATCGTCGCGCCACGTGGTATAGACCATTGCGGTTTGCGAAGTAATGGCCGGGCGCAGACCCTGGACGTCGTGGACCAGTACTAATTTCCCCCCCACGAGCCGGATGGCGCTGTCGAAGGCACTGCGGCCTCCCAGCATAACGACTTCGCTTTTCAAGCCGGTTGTGTCGGGCAGTTGCCAAACATTATTTGGATCGGAACCGGCTATACAGGCTGCCGTGGCTACCGCCATCGCACCCGCCGATCCGGAAGTCACCATTCCAGATTCAGCCCCGGAGAGCTCAGCAAGGCGCTTACCCGCTCCGCGTTGCAGCTCGAACATATCGACAAAGTGTTCAGACGCCTGATCTACCGCTCGCCGGACCTCCGGCAGTTCCAGAGAACCGCTCAGATAAGTCCAGGTCCCTCGAGCATTGATGAAGGGCCGTACTCCAAGGCGGGTGTAAACATCGGCAGAAGAAGTTCTACCTGTGGAAGCAGCCACCGTGCCGGCAAAGCTGCGAGAGCCGATCGTGGCAAACAGCGGGGCTGCCGCCAGCAATTTCATAAAATTGCGCCGGTCGTTCATGTTCGTTCGAGTCCCACGTTTAGGCATTGCACTCCCTTTCGGTCTATCTAATTGCAGCAACCTTAATCGTTTGCTTTCGTTTTTTCAATGTGTTCTTTCGCTTTCCTGGTCTTCTAACAAGGTCCTGTGAAGCGCCTCGTCGAACTCTAACATTCCGAAGGGATAGACTGTAAATTCACCACAAGACAGCGAAAGGGAGACAGGCGCGCGTATGGCTAAGGGTCGATCAACCGTGAACGGGCTCGAGGAGAAAACTGGCCATGGCCGAAGAGCGGAGGTTTCCACCCATCGTTCCGGCAAGGATGTTTTGGCCGTGGAGCATCCGATGGACGGGATGATGGCCGAGGAGCGGCGCACGCAGATTTTGCAACTGGTGCGTGGCGAAGGCCGCGTGCGCGTCAACGAACTCGCCAACCGCTTCGGAACTTCGGCCGTCACGGTGCGAAACGATCTGAACGAGCTGCACCAACGCGGCCTGGTGCTTCGCTCTCACGGGGGCGCCGTGGTTCCTGACACCATCCTGCGCGAGTCACCCGTCCATGAGCGGCTGAAGGCGCATTCAGAGGAAAAACGCCGCATAGGCGCCATGGCGGCCACGATGATCAACGATGGTGAGACCATCATCCTCGATTCAGGAACAACCACGCTGGAGATCGCGCGGCAGATCAAGAACAAACAGGGGGTGCAGATCATCACTAACGGCGTCAACATCGCCGCAGAACTGCTCGACGCCCGGGGTGTACAGACTTTCATCGTGGGAGGCACGGTACGCGGTGATTCAGCATCGATCATCGGCCGGTCTACGGAAATCATGCTGGATGAATTTTCAGCCGACAAGTTATTCCTGAGTGGAGCCGGGTGCGAACCAGATTTTGGCGTGAGCGGCCCGAATCTCGAAGAAGCAATGGTGAACCGGGCCATGCTGCGAATTTCCAGGGAAATCATTCTGGTTGCGGACGCAAGCAAATTCGCCAAGCGCAGCATGTCGCGTATCGCGCCATTCTCAGAGATTGATACGATCATCAGCGACAACAGTCTGCGCGAGGAAATGCAAACCAAGCTTCGGTCGTTGGGCTGCAACCTCATCCTTGTGTGACATGGGCTCGGTGGAATTGGAACCGTAGCAGTTGCGTCAGCCCGTTCTGTCAGGCCAAGCCAAGCTCTTCCAGGGCCACGCGAGCACCTTTTAGATTGACGAGTTTCATCTCGGAATACTTCCTGGAGAGAATGACCCCGTCCGCGCCCCCATGAAAAGCCGCAACCACCGCAGCCCTGGTACCGTCAGGAGTGCATTTGCTGTGACCAGGTTCCGTAGGAATGTCGATGTCGATTCCCGGCCACAACTGGGTCTTCGTTCCCTTGAGGCCTGCGCATGAACGTTTGGTCTCGCGATATACGTAATCCGCCGACAGACCGGTGAATGGGATCTCAGCCAGGCTCCTTTCCTGGTAGCCCAACACGCGGTAGTGGAATTCCAGCAGCTCCTGTTGAGGCACATCGCCGTAAAGTGTCTGATGGACACTGTCAATGTAGCCGGCCATCCGTTCGCCGGCGCAGTTGTGGTACATCACAATTTTCAAGAAGTCGGATACCGGCGCAATCGCAGCCAGATCCTGCTCCGCTCGATAGATTGGATTAAAAGAGTTGGTTGAACAAATATGCCATCCCACACCAAGAGACGGATTCACGTCCTTAACGTGCTTGTAGATGGCCGCATAGGTTTCCCGAAGGCTATCCGTCCAAAGCATCTCCCAAGCGAGCAGCTCGGGGTAACGCAACATAAGCCGCCAAAGCTCGACATAGTAACCGTCTACGGGCCGTTGGCCTTTGCGGCCTCGATCCACAAACTTCGCCAATTCAAAAAAGCCTTGCCGGGCCCGCTCGGGACTGATGCCGCGTTGTCTCGCCTTAGTCTCGCAGTAGGGACAAAAGCAGCACACCTGGCGGGGGTCGGATCCCCCTTCCTGGCTCGCGCCGAGTGCCTCGGAAAACGCACCCTGGCGTTCCGAGCACCACATAATACCGTCGATGTCATAGGAGCGGGACCAGTCTTCCACGATACCCAGGAGAAAGTTTCGGTAATTCGGGTTGTTGAAGCAAAGCGTTGTCGCAGGCTTGCCTGATAAATCTTTTTCCTGGAGTTGGCCGATGCCGGGGAGGTCCTCGCGGAACGCATCCTCAAACCAGCAGATGGTCTTGATGCCACGCTTCCTGGCGGATGGGAGGACTGCTTCGAGCACGTCAAAATTGCCAAGATCGGGCGCGCGGGTGCCTTTGAAGACAGTGTTCCGATAGTACTGCGGATGAATGGTGGCGTAATTCCCACCGTAGAATGTGCCGGTGTCGTATTGCTGTTTGCCGTGATCCGGCAGGGGTTGACCCGGTAGCTGCCGCCCGGCGATCCCGCGCCCGTAAGTGAAGGTCGCCAGAAAAAGTGTATTGATCAAAGCATCCCGCTGGAACTCATCCAGCACTTTCTCCGTTCCCTCATCAACAAAGGAAACAGCTCCCACCTGAATGCCGATCATCTTCTTCGTCGTTGGCGCAAACGGCGTTGTTACCGGTTGAGCTGTTGCGGTGAATGCGACTGCGGCGGCACTCTGCAGGAACGTTCTCCGATCCATGTTTACCTTGGTCCACCAAAGAGCATCTTGATTCTCCGTTCGTCGGGGTGGCATCTACCTTCGTCGACGAGAGAGCCTTCCTTCGAGGACGAAACGGAAGTGTATCGAAAGGCCACGCAAACAGCAATCGAAGGCTGGTATTCGTAATCGAACGACAGCACTCGTAAGGACCGGCTCAGTGCATTTGCCGATGTCGCTTATCGGCGCCCTCTGGGAAGGGAATGGGACGCCCAACCACGAGGGCGAATCAATCTACCGGAGGCGTTCAGGCGGGTTTAAAAACCCGCGTCGCCGGGCTGAGAGTCCGGGAGGCGGGGAGACGTTAAGGCTCTACGTTTGTAAAATTCGATAAAATTCGATGGTTTTGGCGGATCTGGATTGCGGCCATTCTCCGTGAAGATCCCTGCAGGGGCTAAAAGAGTCTGCGTGAGGACTCCCACCTCAGTCCGCAGAGCGCACAACAAGATTTGGGCTTTAGAGGGTTTGTGAGAAGGAAAAGAAACCGCAGATCTCTCCACTGCGCTGCGCTCCGGTCGAGATGACAAATTTGTTGCACGGGAAATTGCCAAGTATCCAGTAGATACGCGCCCGCCCATGACTCAACAAATTTGTCATCTCGACCGGAGCGCAGCGCAGTGGAGAGATCTGCGGTTTCTTTTCCTTCTCCATTCCCTCTAAAGCCCCTGAGGGCAGCACTTTCCCCAGAAAGTCGCGGAGTGTCTACGCTTTCTTTCCGGTTCTCACGCAGGGGCTTCTAAAGCCCAACTTTCCGTCTTTTAGGCCCGACTAAAAGTCGTTCCCTGATACAAGGCATCAGAGGGTGATTCCCCAAAATCGGCCCATTCCGCGGACGGCCTGAAGGCCGTCGCCTTCAAAGAATTTGGTTTTTCAGCAACCTCTGAAGTCCGGGGAAGCTTAGGAGCCAGCACTGGACAACCCGTAGTAAGCGGCGGGGAGGCGTTAAAGGCTCTGCGTTTGTAAAATTCGATAAAATTCGATGGTTTTGGCGGTTTTGGAGAGATGAACGGCCAATGCTCGGCCTTTTATTCTCGCAGAGCTTAGCGGCGGCGACGGGCAAAGGGGCTCCTTTTTATTGAGAAGGGGACCCTGGTGTCGGGAGCAACGTTATCGGCCATGGGGACACGAGGCGCCCATGAGGGCGTTGGCGAGGGGTTCAAAGGGGCGCCAAAGAAGTCGGGCTCGCTCGGTTCAAGAGCTGGTTCGGGGGTAGGACATGAAATAGGAGGGGCGCCTTCGGTCGAGCCGGGAGCGGAGTGGGGCTCGGGGGCGGCTTCTTCCTGTACAAACGACTCGGGGTCCACGTTTTCCCCGCGCTGCTTACGAAGCCACTCGGCCTGATAGATTTGCGCGGTAACGGGTGGAGGGGCGGGTTTGTTTTGGGCGGAGGCGGCACGGCGATCCGGGATCAGGCCTTCGATGGCGACGATCATGGAAAGGGCCTTGACCTGTCCGGTAATGCTGCCACGGGTCATTTCGGGGCTGAGGTGGGCGATTTCCAAGAGGCGGCCCAGGACCTGGCCGCGGATCACATTGAGCCGGTGCTGCCCCTCCACGGCACTGCGGGACAGGTCAGTATCTTGCTCGACGAGGTGTTGCTGGACGGCGGCCCGATGCTCCAGCATGTAAGCGTGAACACGAGGACTGGATTTGATTTCTGCGGCGGAATCGGGGTCGAGACCGACGGCTTCTGCGGCACGACGGTCGGTCATGGTTCCAGAGAAGACCAGGTGGGCAAAGGCTATTTCCTGGTCAGTGGGGGGGTCGCTGACGTTGTTTTTAGGCATAGATGGGCTCCGTATTTTGGGTAAGTTTGGAGGTTGAGAGCAGGCAGAGGTTTTCCGGTGCGCAGGGGCAGTGGGGCGCAATAGAAAATCCCGCCGCGGCGGGATGCTGAATTCGCTGACTTGGGACGGGGATCGGGCGGGACACCGGACAGCGGTAACACTGCCCTTCGCTCGCGCCCAGGCCGGAACTATCGGCAACTGCCCGACTCGGAGGGGTTACGCGAGGACCCGCCTCCTGCCGAAATCAATTTATGAGAGATAGTTTACCGGATTAGAGACTCTGCAGCAACGGTGTTGCCCGGCACAGTCGAGGTCCTCGGAATCACACATCTGCGCTGCCCCGCCTTTTTTCCGCAGGCTCGTTAGCCAGGCCCCGATACAAAGCATCAGGGCGATGACTCCAGGTGCAAGCTGGCCCGGATTGAGTGCCGCGCCCACGGCGCTCAGATCATCTTCGGGATCGATCCCCAGCCCTTCCGGGCTGGGCTCACGTTTGGTGGTCGGCCCTCTGGGCCTCGCATCCAAAATTTGCACGGAACTCAGAACAGAAGCTTGCTTTTCAAGGATTCGGGAACGGGGACGTCCGCGGGAATCTTTGTTTCTCCCAGGTAGAGATGGTGCAGTTTTGGAAATTGCTCTACGGTCTTCAGGCAAGCCGGCGTCACCGCGGTGCCAAAAAGATCTAACGATTCCAGACGATCCATTCCGCTGAGCGCCAAGACGGAGGTATCCGTAATTTTGGTGCGCATCAGGCGGAGTACGCGCAGGTGCTTCATGGCCGCAAACTGAGCGGCGGAGCGGTCGGTGACAGCAGTACCGGAAAAGTCCGCAATGACCATCTGCGCAGCTACCGGCTTCAGTGCGGCTACATCCTCATCTGTAAACTTTGCGCCCAGCATCGATGCGTCTACCACCAGGTTGGCCGAGCTCCGGGATTCGTATTCGAGGACATTAGGGAATTGCTTTTTCAGTTGCGCAACTACGGGGCCGAGCGCGGCGCGGGATTGTGCAACCGCGGCAGGATCGATCTCTTCAAAGGTGACCTCGGCAACAGGCACGTCATTCGTGGGCGCACCCTGGATGGCATTGGCCGGCAGTTTTGGCGAAGCTCCGGCGGCAATCCATAGTTCGATCAGCTTTACCTCATTGGCCGACAAGCGGCGCTTGCCTTGTGCAGGCATGGCATCGTCGTCGGAAGATGGGAGAGTGACGCGACGAAAAAGTTCGCTACCCTTCACGTTTCCAGCCTTGATGACTGGGCCATGTTTGCCTCCCCGCATCAGCGCGTCGTAACTGTCGAGCCGCAATCGGGATTTCTGCTTCTCCGGACCATGGCAGGAGTAGCAGTTTCGGGCGAAGATGGGTTCCACGTGCGCGCCATAGAAAAAGGCAGGATCCGATCTGGAAACAATTGCGCCGGTGGGCGGAAGCCCGATCAACTTGCGCAGACCCGCGGGCATTTGTTCGGTGAGGTGATTCTCACCTTGCACCAGCTGGCCGCCACGATATCCCGTCCACGCTACGAGCCCAACCGTGGCCACCAGTCCCAACGTGTAGGCAAAATCAAAACGTGAACCGCCCACGTGGCCGCGCAACATCCAGCACAGCCAGCAGGCCGCGGCAACAAAGACTCCGCCCCACATGTGCTGAGTGACCAGCCGCCCTGAATATCCGCCGCTCCTTGCCAGGCACCAGCCAAGGATTGCGGCTCCGATGCTACTGATCGTCGCCAGCGCCAATACAAAATCCACCGAGGCGCGCAGATCAGGAAAACGGCGGGACCTGCCCGCCAACTCCAGCAGAGGTACCAGGAGGATGAGGGCAATTGGGAGATGTACCGTCAACACATGGAAACGGCCAACAAATTGCGCCAGCTTGGCGCGTTCCAGCCCATCTGGCGGAAGAAAGACGATCAGCACAGGAAGCACGAGAATCGGCGCCAGGACGAGAAGCCCAAGGCGCGTCCTCAAAGGCATCCTGCCAAGCGATGCCTGCACGAAAGTTTTGAGTTTATTGGTTGCCGTTCTCTGCGCTATCGAGGCCACTGAGTCACGCCAAAACCTCTGCCACAACCCGTGCAGGTTTCACGCTCGTGAGTTTTTGTTCCAGCCCCTGGAACGAGTAGTTGAGCTTTCGATGATCGAAGCCCAGCACGTAGAGCATGGTCGCGTGCAGATCGCGAATCTCCACCGGGTCCTTCACAATCTCATAGCCCATCGCGTCGGTCTCGCCCAGGGCCATGCCCCCCTTGATGCCGCCGCCCGCCATCCAGATGGTGAACGCGCCCGGGTTGTGGTCGCGCCCGGCAAAGGGCATCACCTGGCCGCTGCGATTCTCTCGCATGGAGGTGCGGCCGAATTCCCCGCCCCACACCACCAGCGTGTCCTCAAGCATGCCGCGTTGCTTGAGGTCGGTGAGCAGCGCCGCAATGGGTTGGTCGGTTTCGCGGCAGCGGTCAGCCAAACCGAGACTCACGGAATCTTTCGCTGACGTTCCGTGGTCGTCCCATCCCCAATGGTAGAGCTGAATGAAGCGCACGCCCCGCTCCGCCAGGCGGCGGGCCACCAGGCAATTATTGGCAAAGCTGGATTCGCCGGGTTTTGCGGCGTAAGCAGCCAGCACCTGGGCCGACTCTTTGTGGATATCCATAGCATCGGTGGCGTCCATTTGCATGCGGAACGCCATCTCGTATTGCGCAATCCGGGTCACCGTTTCGGGATTGCCGAACTCCGCATAGCTCTGCTGGTCAATGTCATCCACCACATCGAGCATGCGGCGGCGCAGAGGCCGGCTCACGTCTGGCGGGTTCTCCAGGTAAAGCACAGGTTCGCCGTGAGAGCGGCATTGCACGCCCTGGTAAACACTGGGGAGAAAGCCCGATCCCCACAGCTGCTTGCCGCCGTCCGGTTGATTGCCGCCCGAGACCAGCACGATGAAGCCGGGAAGGTTCTGGTTCTCCGTGCCTAGTCCATAGATCACCCAGGAGCCAAGCGAGGGATAGCCCAGGCGTGGATTGCCGGTCTGTACCAGTAGCTGAGCCGGCGCATGGTTGAACTGATCGGTGCGCATCGATTTGATCAGACACAGATCGTCGATGTGTTTTTCCAGGTGTGGGAACCGGTCGGAAATCCATTGGCCGCTTTTTCCCGATTGATGAAAGGGAAATTGCGACCCCAACAATTTGGGCACGCCACTGATGAACGCAAAGCGCTTGCCCGCTAAGAAGGATGCGGGGCAGTCCTGGCCATCGAGCCTGGTCAATTCGGGTTTGTGATCGAAGAGTTCCAATTGGCTCGGCGCCCCCGCCATGTGCAGATAGATGATCCGCTTGGCGTGCGCGGCAAACTCCGGGGGCAGCACGGAGAGCGGGCTTGAGGGGTCGCGCGTGAAATCAAGGCTGCAGGTTTCCGTCGACCCCGCGTTCCGTGGCGTTCGCAGTGGGAAGGGAGAATTGCGATGCCAGTGTGCCCAGAAACATCGTGCCCACGCCCGCAGTGAAACTGCGCAGAAAGTGACGGCGGGTTTGCGCCTGCAGCAAGGCAAACCTTTCCTCCGGACGGGTGGGTAAGATTCGTTCAGTGGATAACGGGTCTTGCGCAGCGCGAATTTTGGAATCGGACATAACGGTCACCTGACCAACGCGGCATCGAGATTAAATAGAATGCTGCCCACTTCTGTAAACGCCTCCAGCTCACTGCCCGCACCTATCCTGGCTGGTGATTCCGGAGAGAGACTCATACTTGCTTTTACCAAAGCCGGCTTGGGCATCTTGAGGGCTTCTTTATAGAACGCGCGCAGCCGGGCGAGCTCGTGCGCTGTGGGATCGCGCGACAATACCAGGCGGGTTTCATAAACCAGCCGGGCGTCCAGAACACTGTCGGGGCTATCGGGTGCTTTCGCGGGTGTCTCTTTCATCACTCGCCTCGCCAACGCCCGGGCAGTTTCCTGGTACACCGGGTCATTCAGCGTGACCAACGCTTGCAACGGAGTGTTCGTCGCTATGCGCCGCGGAAGGCTGGTATCGCGATCCGAGGCGTCGAACATGAGTGCGCTGGGATAGCCACTGGTGCGCTTGATGAAGGTGTAGACGGCCCGGCGATAGCGGTTGGGGCCCTTCGCGTCGGTCCACTTGGCGTCGTTATAAACCGAATTCCAAATCCCGGGGGGTTGGGGAGGCATCACGGGAGGACCTCCCATCACCGTGCTCAACAAACCACTGGCTAAGAGAGCCTGATCGCGTACCATCTCGGCCGTAAGCCGTTGCTGCGGACCGTGAGCCAGCAGGCGATTACGGGGATCCTTCGCTCGCAGAGCCGGTGTGGTGACGGCGCTCTGCCGATAGGTGGCACTGGTGACCAACTCACGCAGCAGGGCCTTCATATCCCAGTGAAGATCGTTTTGAAAATGAAGCGCCAGCCAATCCAGTAGCTCCGGATGGCTGGGGCCTTCGCCGACGCTGCCGAAGTTTTCCAGTGTTTCGACAATCCCCGTCCCAAACAGTTCTTCCCAATAACGGTTGACGGCAACCCGCGCAGTGAGCGGTTGCCCGGGTTCGAAGAACCACCTTGCCAGGGTCAGCCGGTTACGCGGAGCGCCGGCGGGAAGGTTGGGGAAGATCGCAGGCACGTCCGGCGCAAGATCCGGACCAATCTTGGTTAGAAAATTACCGCGTTCGAATTCGAGCGTCGGCCGGCGCGCAAAGGGTTGCTGCTCCACCATCACGGGAAGCGGAACCGTGGCGAGTTGCGCCAACTGTTTATTGAGCTGTTGCAGGCGCTCGACGCTCTGGGCACGGATGGGATCGTGGCCTAAGTCCGTCCAGGAGCGGTCCCCACTCGCTGCGAGTCTGACGCGCTGAATCGGCGCCGGCTTGTCGTCAATGTTCTCTACCTGTTTGAGATCAACCTGGATGCGGCTCCCGGGCGATAAGACCAGCGGCTCCGAGGGCACTCCCACAATCCATCGCGTCCGGAAGAGTTTGGGAAGAGCCGCGAAGGCGCTGGGGTCGACCGGATCCGCATGTTTGGACTTTTGCTCGGCATCGCTTCCGCCAGAGAGAGCGGCTTGCAGGTTCCTCTCTGAGTCCTGCACGAATGCACGGAAGACAATTTTTGTTTTTTTGCCCGCCGGAGAAATCACCCAACCTTCTACCTTGTCCACAATGAAGCCGTTTTCCGGCGTGTGGCGGGCCGTATCTGCGTTGAGCGGCGGCACCTCCACGCGGATGGCCGTCAGCAGAGGCAGGCCGGCATTGGCGGTCAGTTCATAAAAGGATTGTGAGGGCGTATCCGCCTCGGCCAGCGCTTCTCCATCGTGGATGGTAAACGTCTGCGCCGGCCGGCCAGCCGCCCTGGCGTGGGCAAGTCTCATCCTGGACTCAGCGAGTCTTGAGCGCAGATCTTTCAACTCTGCTGTTTTTTTATCCGGAGCAAGCTTGTTGTCTTTTTGGAGGTCAGCCAGCTTGTGTTCCAGGCTGGAAATCATTGGTTCCAGGGCCGGCACCTCGTCGGCCGCGGCAGTCTGGATGGGCAACGCTATCCATTGCGCCTTATCTTCCACCTGGCGGTCCGCGCTCTCCACCGAGTACAGCAGGCCGGTTATCTCCCGCTGTATTTGCCAGGCTTCTGCATACTCCGCTTTGTCTTTCGGAACCATCAGATTGGGTGAGTCATCCTGCAGGTCTGCATCCGTCTGGGTATTGAAGAAGGCCATCGATTTGTAATAATCGGTGTGGCGAATGGGATCGTACGGATGGGAGTGGCACTGCACACAGTTCATGGTGATGCCGTTCAGCACCGACCATGTTGTGGCCACGCGGTCCATCACCGCGACCATGCGAAACTCCTCATCATCGGTACCGCCTTCGTCGTTGGTAGGCGTCTGCCGATGGAAAGAGGTCGCAATATGATCCTCAAAGGTGGCGTTGGGCAGTAAGTCGCCCGCCAACTGTTTGATCACGAACTGATCGTAGGGCAGGTTGCGATTGAAGGCATCGATCACCCAATCGCGGTAGGGCCACACACCCGGGCGCTCCACGTCCTTTTCGTAACCCTTGGTATCGGCGTATCGTGCCAGGTCCAGCCACATCGAAGCCCAGCGTTCGCCATAGCGTGGGGAAGCGAGCAACCGGTCTACCTGTCTTTCGTAGGCGCCGGGCGACGAATCCGCCAAAAACGCCGCCTCTTCCGCGGCGGTGGGCGGCAATCCCGTAAGGTCGAAAGAGACCCGACGCAGCAGAGCCGCTTTATCGGCCTCTGCGGAGGGCTCAAGTCCTTCTTTCTCCAACCGGGCCAGGATGAATCTATCCAGAGGTTGGCGCACCCAATCTGCGTGCTTCACCTGCGGCAGAGCCTTCGGAGTAGGGGGCACAAAGGCCCAATAGTCCTGCCACTTGGCTCCCTCCTTAATCCATCGGCGGAGCAGGGCGATTTGCTGCGGCTGCAGCGGCGGCCCGTGGTAAGGCATCCGTGCCTCGGGATCCGTGGTGGTGAGGCGGGCCATGAACTCTGAGGCATCGGGATCCCCGGGCACGATGGTGCGCCGTCCGGACTTGCCCTTTCCCAAGGCTTCCTCGCGGAAAATGAACGAAACCCCGTTTTTCTGGCGGACCCCGCCGTGGCATGCCACGCAATTCTGATTCAGGATAGGGCGGATATCCCGGCTGAACTCAATGTCATCCTGGGGCGCGTGATGAAACGGAGAACTCAACAATGTCCGGCCGGACGGCACGGCAATCACAATAAGAGCCAGGGTCGCGGCTATGGCAAGAAGGGAAAGAGAGGTTATCGACTTGTGAGTACCAGTTCCGAAAACCTTGGCCATTACGGGTAGCCGCCAGGGACCGTCCGAAAGTTGCGATCCCCTTCCAGGAAGGAACAAATCGATGGACAGACGGTCAGGGCGCCCTTACTCTCGATAGTCTAATAGCCGGCCGGTTCAAAGACCAGCTTTACCGCCAATTTGGCCGATACGGACCTGGCTTGCGCCATTCCTTTCCCCAGGGGAACTCTTTGGGGTCGAGGCCGGCGGCCAGGCCTTTGTGGTCGATGGAAGAGAAAATGAAGAATTCCTCGCGTTTACGCTACGGGCTCTTGCCCCTACTCTTGTCGATCTGTATCGGATTGGCCTTCTCGAGCGCAACTGCTAAGGCAGAGCCTGTTTCCAAAGGAATGCTGGGCCGCTGGGATCTAACCTTGACCACGCCTGGCGGAGAATTGCCTTCATGGATTGAGATCTCAGAAGAACAAGGACAGCCTAAGATCCTCATGGTGGGAGTTACAGACCACGCCACTCCACTCAAGAAGTTTACCTTCAAAGACTCTGAGCTCGAGTTTGTCTCGCCTAAAGCTGAAGAGGGGTTTAAGGCTGACATGCTTTTCAAGGGCAAGCTCTCCGGGCATGAGCTGGTGGGCACGGTGACCGATCCGGCCGGCACTGTCTGGCAATGGAGAGGAGTACGCGCGCCCGAACTCAAGCGGAAGAGCCCCCCGAAGTGGGGCCAACCGGTGACTTTATTCAACGGTAAAGACTTGACTGGCTGGACCCCTCGTAACCAGAGCAAGGAAGCTTCCTGGCGGGCGGAAGACGGCACCCTGGTGAAAGAAGGCAACGGTCCCGACTTGGTCAGCACCTCCAAGTTCAAGGATTTCAAGCTGCATATTGAGTTCAACTGCGGAGTGAACGCTAACAGCGGCGTTTACTTACGAGGCCGCTACGAGGTCCAGGTAGAAACCGAGTCCGCCGCGGAGCCGAATAGCCATCACACCGGGGGAGTCTACGGCTTTCTGGACCCAATCCCGGAGCAACCGCGCAAGCCCGACGTTTGGCAGACCTTCGACATCACCCTGCTCGGGCGCTACGTTACCGTGGTACAGAACGGTATAACGGTCATCGACAACAAAGAGATTCCGGGCATCACGGGCGGCGCTCTTGACAGCCATGAAGGCCTTCCCGGACCGATCTATCTGCAGGCCAGCGAAAAGGGTCGGGTGGCCTACAGAAACATTGCGCTGACGCCAGCTATTGACTAACTGCTGTTGCCCCTCAAACTCTGATCCCCAAACCTAGTGAGGCAGGTCCATGACCGGATTTTGAGAGAAGAAGTTGATGGGACGGATTTGGAATTCGTGCCATAAGGTCGGCATTACGGGCCAGTCCTCAATGCGCACGACGTGGTGAAAGCCGAGCGTGTACCAGGCCACAATGTCTGTATTCTCGATAGTCCGGTCGGCCTTGGTCCATGCCGGGAGACCTTCCCCACCCTTGCTGTTGGTCACATAGACACCGGCGGCGTAGCGCTCGTCCGGCTTGTAGGGAGTGACCCACAGCTGGTGTTCCGCGAAGGCGCCAACCTTCAAAGACGGGTCGTCGGGGGAGAGAAAATCAACCGCCGTTGCCTCGGGCATAATTTCGTACCCGGTGGGGTAACCCAGGGGGCCGCGTTGGGTAGTGCTGACAAAGTGCCACATGGCTGGCTTGCGCGGGTCGATGTCCAGAATCCCGTCGCTCTCGCTTTTCGCAACGCTCGATTCCACTCCCCAGATGCTGGTGCGGGTGCGGGCCTGAATTTTTCTGGGGACGAGCCGGTCCACCATGAAACTGTTGTTCTGCCCGTCGACGTCCATGTCGAGCCGGAAGCAGAGATAGTGGTCGTGATAGACAGCTACGGTATTCGGGGCAACGAGTGTTCCCTGTTGCGGCGTGGGCTTGCCGTCAGTCATCGTCTCCTCGGGGGCGACCACATCTTTGCTGCCCTTCACTTCGACGATTCCCGTGGCGCCGACACGAACCCGGATGGTGCCATCCTGCTGGAAGATCCAGTCCATCATGTAGTCGTAGTTGCCGATGGCCGCAGCAGTGCGCAGCACCAGTTCCCTGGCGGGACGGCCGGCCAGGATGCTGTTCTCATTGTGGCGCCAGGCAGGGTCGCCAGGGGCTCGCTCAAACAAACAAGCCTCCTTGAGGCGAAGCAAGGGAGCTCCCGTATCGGTGGTGGAAAGCCCGGGAATGAATTGTGCGTAGGCGGGACAATCGTCGGTATCGATTTCCCTTAACAGGCCTTCGCGGGTGAATTCCCCCGCATCCAGAAAGGACCGCGAGTTCCAACCCTCGTCGGTGTCCATGTAGGGCACGTACATCTCGGAGAAAGACCCCTCGTACAGCACCGAACGCCGCTTATCACCATCCTGGTAGCTGACCAGGTTCAATACCGGACCCACGCGGGAATCCAGGCGGAGGCGGAAATGCCAGTTTTGCCAGGTAATTTCCCCTTTGTCGTTCTTGAAAGATGGACCCATCGGCTGGCTCACCACGATAGGCTTTGTACCCTCGCGGGGTATCTCCGGGGCCTCTTCAAAATCACCGACGTATTTGGCGGTGGGAATAATACCGGCGTCGATCACCTGAAGCACCTTTTTGCCGGTAATGTCCACGACCACCCAAAGGCCTTCAATGTTTCGACCCCAGGTGTGGTACTGGCCGTCGGCGTCGGTGCAACCGCCGTAGCCGATGCGCATGTGCTCCTGCTCCGGGAAAACCCTCAAGGCCAGAGGCCCGGCGCCGCAGTGGATGGTGGTCATGTCGGTCAAGCCGCGCTTCTTGAAGGCTTCCTGGACACGAGGATCGTTCTTGATCATGTCACTGAAGGCGTGCATTTCCGTGGTGGTAAAGGGCGCCTGCACACCAGGGATCACGTTCCACGATTCGAGCTTTCCGCCAGTGATGTCGACCCGGGCCTCGATGGTCTGGCCCTTGTCTTCCAGAATTACGTCTGCTTCGCGCTCAATGGGGTCGCCGGGCTTCCAGGCCAGCACGGTGCTCTTGAGGGGTTCGTGCAGCACCAGGGTGGAGACACCCGTATCCGGCGTCATATGGCCGCTCTTATGCAGAATGTCGTGGACGGCCCAGTACTCCGAGCTGGTTAGACCGTCCAATGGATGCTGCGGCACCGGCGATTGCGCCTGAAGGGCACCAGGCGCCACCAGGAGGGCGGCGGAAAGCAACGGAAGACACGTTAGCAAGCGGGACACACTCATAGTCATCCTGGGGGTCCTCAAAGAGATATCCAGCGGTGGTGAGATTGTAATGCGCTGGGTAGATTCCGGGATGCGAATAAGTACGAAATAGCGCTGGACGAGTGGCCCACGCCGGGCCGCTTAACGCGTCGACCAGCCTGGGCTTTTGCGATCAAGGATCCTCTTGAGCGCTTCCAGATGCAATGCCGATTGCTGGCGTTCGGCTTTCATCTGTTCCGCGGTGGACAGGGCCACCGCGTCGGGCACATAACGGAAAGGCTGACCTGTGCTTTGGGCGAGGATCTGGACGGTGCAGGCGCGTTCCAGGTAGTACATATCGTCAAAGGCATTGGCTACTGAATCGGCACAAATGAGCACACCGTGGTTGGCCATGAACAGCACGTCGGCATCGGCAAGTTTGCTGCAAATCCGATCGCCTTCGTTGGGGTCCAAGGCAAAACCGCCATATTCGGTGTCATACGCCACGCGATTGTAGAAGCGCAAAGCGTTCTGGCTCACCCACTCCAGTCTGCCATCCCGCAATACAGTCAATGCTGTTGCGTAGGGCATGTGTGTGTGCATGATGCAAACCGCATTCTTTTTCGCTTTGTGGATGCGGCCATGAATGAAGAATGCGGTGGGCTCTACGTTGTGCGTGCCTTCCAACTTATTTCCATTGATATCGACAGTGACCAGGTCGGAAGGAACAATATCTTCCCAATGCACACCCTGGGGATTAATCAGGAAAGCCTCTACGCCTTCATAGTCGGGCACTGCAAGGCTGAAATGGTTGCAAACCCCTTCGTGTAAACCGAGATGAGCCGCGGATCTGAGAGCTGCGGTCAGGTCGATCTTCGCCTGGCGGAGGGAGAGCTTAATTGTCATGGGTTCAAAGACGGTCCGGAATGGATTGAGTTGCGCTACGCGTCTGCCATAAGTTAAGCAACGGTAGTGCGAGGATTACAAGCGAAATATTGCGAAAAAGCTGCGGGCCACCTGGTAAATTGCGCGGTCGAGCGGGTCGCAGATGGACGGCGCGACGTTGTTGAGGTGCCACCCACAATTCCGTTTACAATCGCGTCAACAGTGAATACTACAGGTAGCGTTTCTTCATGAGCACCACTCCGTCAGACGACGGGCGAAATCTGAGGTTGCCGACGGGAGGCATTGGAGCCGGATATGCGGACGGTTCTCCGGTCAAACCATGTTCGCTGGCATGGCTGGTGTTTGTGGCCTGCTTTTTATTCTCTGCCCCGGCGCACAGCCTAAAGCCGAACGCTCAACGATCGAACGCTCGGACCTAGCAACTACGAAGGAACTCCGGACGCGGCCCAGTATTCCGCACTCAATCAGATCAACCGATCCAATGTGGGGCGGCTGCACATTGCCTGGAAATACGCGACTGGAGATGGCAACAAATATCTGTTCAATCCGATTGTTATCGACGGCGTAATGTATGTTCTGGCCAAACAGAACTCCATCGTCGCCCTGGATGCCGCGACGGGAAGCGAGTTGTGGGTCCACAAGACCGATCCGCACACCAGGCTCATCACCAATCGGGGGATCAACTATTGGGAGAGTGCGGATCGATCGGATCGGCGCCTGTTGTTTGCCTGCAATAATTTTTTACAGGAGATCGATGCCCGGACGGGTAAGTCGATCCTGAAGTTCGGTACGAATGGCTTGGTGGATCTGCGGGCAGACCTTGGCCGCGATCCGAAAAGCCTCACGTTGGTGCAATCGAGCACACCTGGGCGCGTTTTCGAGAACCTGATCATCCTGGGTTCGGCGACCAACGAGGAATATGAATCGGGGCCGGGCGACATTCGTGCCTACGATGTTCTGACTGGACGGTTGGTTTGGACATTCCATACCATTCCACACCCCGGCGAGTTTGGGTACGATACGTGGCCTAAGGATGCCTGGAAGACCGTTGGCGGCGCAAATGCATGGAGCGGTATGTCGCTGGATGAAAAGCGGGGCGTCGTCTACGTGCCTACCGCCAGCCCCAAATATAACTTTTATGGCGCAAATCGGACGGGAGCAAACCTGTTTGGAGATTGCCTGCTGGCGATCGACGCGCGAACGGGAAAGCTGATCTGGCATTTCCAGATGGTGCACCACGACATCTGGGACTACGACAATGGCACCTCGCCGAAGCTCTTGACGGTGCGCCACAACGGCAAGATGGTCGACGTGGTTGCGCAAGCCGGCAAAGAGGGGTTCGTATGGGTCTTCAATCGAGACACAGGAGAATCCCTGTGGCCGATTGAGGAGCGCGCTGTGCCGCATTCCGACATGCCTGGAGAGGAGACCTGGCCGACCCAGCCGTTTCCCTTGATGCCAGCGCCCTTCGCGCGGCAGAGCTTCACGGCCAAAGATCTGAGCCCGTTTATGCCGGCGGAGGAACGTGCGCATTTGAGCGAAGAGATCCAGAGCGCGCGCAACCAGGGACTGTTCACGCCGCCCGGTTTGCAAAACACCATCGAGATGCCGGGGAATAACGGCGGGGCGAACTTTGGCGGAGCGGCTGTGGATCCCAGCCAGGGCTTTCTGTATGTAGTGTCCAAGGATCTTCCCGCCATGCTCAAGCTGGAATTGGACCAGGCGGAAGAAGTGTCCTCCGCGAGCTCTCCCGAACAACACGGGCGGGCGGTCTTCGCAACGAATTGCCGGCTTTGCCATGGTGCGGATCTGCACGGGCAACCACCCGCGGTGCCGTCTTTGGTCGATATCGGAGCGCGGCACACGCAGGCGGAGATTCGCTCTATCGTGAGGCAGGGAGACGGCCCAATGCCGGCGTTTTCAAGGCTTTCCGATGCAGCGGTAGATTCGTTGTTGGCCTATCTTGCTCACCCGGAGCGAGCAGCGGTGACGGACGAACACTCCGCGGCAAAGGAGCCGGTTTCGGCAACTTCCGGCGTTACAAATGCCCGGTATAAGAGCGGCTTTGGCTTTATGTTTACGAATAGCGGGCTTCCCGCGATTGCGCCGCCCTGGACTTCGCTTACGGCTTACGATCTGAATTCGGGGAGTATTCAGTGGAAGATTCCTCTGGGTGAGGTGCCTGAGTTGGCGGCTCAGGGGTTCAAAGATACCGGTTCGCATTTTCCCAAAGTCGGTCCGGTGGTCACCGCCGGCGGACTGATTTTTACCGGGACAAGGGATCGCAAGGTGCGGGCCATCGATGCGCAAACAGGTAAGGTAATTTGGGAGGCTACTCTCGACGCTGCTCTGGAGGGTATGCCGGCTGTCTACGAGGTGAAGGGACGGGAGTATGTTGTCTTTTGTGCGGCGGCGCAGGCAACGACGCATACGCACGATCTTCCTGGCCATCCTGCGTTGCGGGGTCCGATCCCTGGGGCTTACGTCGCGTTTGCGTTGGGTGATGGTTCAGGCGTTAGCAGGCAAGCCTCTTTGCATTCGACGACGAAATGATTGCACTCGCCTCTAGAGAATGAATCGAAAACCTAGGGGCGTATAGAGGTTTAAAGGTTAGGCCGGTAGGGCTGTGGTATCCCATATCTCGCGAAAAACGAGCGAGATATGGGGCACCCAGGGTCTGTTTGCAGGGAGAGAGTGCAAAGTCGCGGTTCTCACGCTTACTCCGCTCTTACTTCGTTGGATAACTCCGGGATCCCTGAGATTCGTATGACTACCTTATCTCCCGGGCGGAGCCAGCGTGGCGGCTTCTTTGCTTCGCCTACGCCCGCCGGCGTCCCGGTGGATATGATGTCTCCTGGTTCAAGGGTAAAGACGCTCGAGATGTGCTCGATGAGGTCTGCTATGCGGAAGACCATCTGCGACGTATTCGAGCTTTGCAGCACTTCTCCGTTAATGATCATTTGAATGTCCAGCGCGTGGGGGTCGGGAATTTCGTCCGCGGTGACGATCGCCGGCCCGATTGGCGCGAAGGTGTCGAAGGTCTTCCCTATCATCCATTGGCTGGTGGCCATCTGGAAGTCGCGGGCACTGACGTCGTTCAAATTGGTATATCCGAAGACGTGCTCGCGCCAGCGGTCTTTCGAGATGTAACGTCCTCCCTTTCCAATCACAACCGCGAACTCAGCTTCGTAATCAGGCTCCTTGGAATGCTTCGGCAAGATGATCGCTTCGCCGGGGCCGATGATCGCGGTGGTGTACTTGGAGAAAATAGTTGGGACCTTGGGAATCTCCGCGTTGCATTCCAGAGCATGATCACGATAGTTCAGGCCCACGCAGATAATTTTCGGGGGACGCGATAAAGGTGCCCGCAGCCTGGCTTGCGCAAGCGGAACCGTTGCGTCTTGAGGTGCTTTCTGAAGCCAGTCTTTGGCTCGCTGCAGGGCCTCAGTACCTCCCTGGATCAGGTGCAACAGGGTGGGAAATCCAGCTGACTTAAGTTCAATTATTTTGTTATCCAGGAGCACGCCTGGTTCGGATACCCCGTCGCGCTCAAAGGTGACAAGCTTCATTTACTCGCCTCGCCAAGTCGTAGATCGATGAGCCTAGCATGGCAACTTCCGTCCATGGCGTACAAGCGAAATAGTGCGAAAACGCGGTTCTGCATCCCCTGATGAAGAGCGAATTTACTGGAGGTAATACGGAAAAGAGAATCTAGCGAACCGCAGCGGGTAGCGGAATGTATCGACTGAGCCCCACGTGATCGACAACTTCTTTGAACTCGGAATGATTGCGGAGAAGGTCGAAGCGCGGATCTTGCATCAAGGTAAAAACTTTCATGTTTCGCTCAGTGCAGGCACGATTGAGCCAGAAGCCCATCTGCCTGGATTCACCCAGCGCGGCGTGGGTGGCGGCAATGTCATAGGAAGGCATGCATTTGCGATTGCTCGAACTCTTCAGGCCGTGCAGAATCTGGCGGGCGGAGGTCTTATCACCGGCGACGGCATAAGCGTGAGCCTTCATGGCGAGCACACAATTGCTCCCGCCGGTAAGCTTGATAGTGTTTTCAAACTCACGCACCGCTTCCTTATAATCGCCCTTCTGCTCCAGCGCCTGGGCCAGATACATGTGGGCCCAGATAAACTCCGGATCTAACTCGAGCGCACTCTTGTAGTGCTTAATGGCATCGTCAAACCGATGGGCCATGTGGCAGGTGACGCCTGCCCAGACCAGGGTAATCAGAGAGACGGGGTCGATCTCGAGGGCATGCATGATGGCGATATGCGCAGCCTCATGCTGCCCCTTCGCAGCCAGGAGGTTCGCATACCAGTGATAGCTCAAGGCATAGTCTGGATTGCATTCAATGGCGCGGCGATATTCCCGATCTGCCCCGTGCCAGTCGCGGTCGAAGTGAAATTGAATATCGGCCAGCGAGGCGTGCGCTTCTGCCAGATCGGGATCGAGCTCGATGGCCTTGATCGCCGCGCGGCGGGCGGCCGGCATGGCTTGGGAGGGGGGCACAATTTCATAAAAACAAAGGAGTGTGAGCGAATCAGCGAGGCCGGAATAAGGCAAGGCGAAATGGGCATCTTCGCGGATGGCTGTTTCGAAGCACTGAAGGGCCTTGCGCAGGCCTTCCTCATTTCGCTGTTTCCAAAAGTAACGGCCCTTGAGATAGGCTTCCCGCGCAGTTCGCCTTTCGCTGCGTTTGGTAAAGCGAAAGGAAACCGGCGACGAAATGACCTTGAGCCAGACGCATGAAACAATCTGGTCGGCTAAGTACCCAGGCATACCGTCGACATCGCCGCGTTGACACTGGTAGACCCGGGACCAAATTTCAGTCTGCACCCCAACCGAGAAAAGCCGCGCAGTTATACGCAGGCCGCCATTGTGATCCTGAATGCCCCACTTCAGCAGGAAGTCGGCTGGGGATTCTGGTGAAACGCTCTCTTCCAAGCGCTTATGTCTGCGATCCCCATGGAGAGTAGATGGGGAGGATGAGAGTTCAACAACCAACTGCCTGGGGTTTAATTGCTCCAGAACCGCCATGGTCTTAGCGGTGATTGCATCACAAAGGGCTTGCTCTCCTCGCGTCTGGTTATGAAGCGGTTCGACGCGAATAGTTATGCGGCCCGGCGCAGGTTTCGTCTTAAGTTGCGTCGCCATCTCCGGGTGCGGACCGCCCTTGAGGGACACCTGTTCATTCCACGCATCCAGTTCGGAACGGAAGGCGAAGACACTACCCAGTTGTTTGTGAAAGTGGCGATGAACGGGAAGGCCTTCTCGTTTTTCCCAGAGTTGAACCGTGCGCACTTCACGCCGGAAATAACTGGCGATTTCCTTCCAGGAATCCAGCCGTCCCGCATCCACGTGCGATCGATTGGACTGAGGAGGATTCGGCGGTGTCGGCACCAACTCTTTACTCATGAGGGTGAGCGGACTCTCTATGAACGTTCAATCTCTAGCTTATAAGCGGAGGGGCGGTAGAGCTGATCGAACAATATGGCATCCCCACCAGCTCGATGGGTCCGGAACAAAGGTTGAATGCCATAGAGCTGTTACCGGGAGACTACACCTTGATGAAACTTCAGCGCAAGGGATTTCCTTCGCCACCAGCTATCCTCTGGGGGTGATCCCCCGGAGCATCGGCCCTTGCGGCTCTTGGTGTGAGATTAGTTCTTGTTCTTCTTGAGGGCAGGGTCGAGGTTTCGCACAATTTCGCTTGTTGGGGCTTTGAAAACTTGTTTTCCTATACTGGCTTTGGGGTGACTAACGCGCGCCCACAGCCCACATACCCTGCCACCCCCCAACCGGTTCGGTCATGTGGCACTGCCTGAGTTGAAGGTGGAAAACGAACTCAGAGACTTATCAACCGCTGATCAGAAAAGGGAAATTCGTGCCCCAGGACCGAAGTTCAAAGCAGTCATCGCTGCCAGCTTCCTTTGACTACACGTCGTCCCATGAGTTTATGGAGAGAGTGCGCCAGGGGATGCCTCCTCTCATCATCTGCGTTGCTTGCAATGGTGGCATCCAGGGTAAGGAAGCAAACGAGGTAATCCCGGAAACCGCCGATGAGATCGCCGAATCAGCGGGAGCTGCCTATGACGCCGGGGCGGCCATGGTACATATCCATGCGCGAGATCCCGAAGACCTTACGCGAGGTGCAAAGAATGCTGAACCCTGGCGCGAGGTGCTGCGCAAGGTTCGCGAGCGGTGCCCGGATCTCATCATCAACGCGACCACCGGCGGCGGTCCTAACATGACGATGGAAGAGCGCGCCTCCTCGGTCGAAGCGGGGCCGGAAGTCGCATCACTGAACCTGGCGCCCGACATGAGCCGCTTTCGTCTCAAAGAGCGGCTTGCCCCACTGCCGAACCCGCGGCCGGCGATCGACGTCGATGAATGCATACCCTTCACCTACGGCCTGATTCACGAGTTCGCGGCGCTCATGAAGCTGCACAAGGTCAAGCCGGAGATGGAGCTCTACCATCCTGGCTGTTTGTGGGGAGTGAGATATCTGATCGAGAACGACTTAGTGCAAAAGCCCTACTGGATACAAACAGTCATGGGCTATCAAACGGGAAGCCTGCCGACGGTGGAGAACGTTCTCCATATGTTGAAGGATTTTCCCAAAGATTCTTTGTGGCTATGCTCAGCCATTGGACCGTATCAACTGCCGTTGACGACCCTCGCCACCCTGATGGGCGGGCATGTGCGAGTCGGCCTGGAAGACAATGTGTACTATTCACGCGGGCAAAAAGCCGTGAGCAACGCCCAACTGGTGGAACGCACGGTTCGCATTGCCCATGAACTTAACCGGCCGGTGGCAACCCGGGCGCAGGCTCGCGCGATGCTGGGCTTGAGAGAGAAGCCTACCCAATATGAGGAGGAAGAATCTGAGGCCAAAGGAGTCGCGTCGGTCGCTGGATCGCGGACAAGGCTCTAACATGGTTCATGCCTAAACTCCCGCTGAACGGCTTTTCGATGTATTACGAGACCTATGGGTCCGGACCGCCCGTCATCTTTATTCCCGGTGCACTGGGTACCGGCAAGACGGATTTTGAGCACCAGATCCCCTGGTTCAGCCAACGTTACCGGGTCATTGCTCCAGATCCCCGCGGTTACGGCGAATCGAAGCCGCCGGAACGTGACTATCCTTTGGGGTTCTACCAGCGAGACGCGGAAGACATGCTAGATCTCATGACGGCGCTGGGCCACGAGGAATTTACTGTTTTCGGATGGAGCGATGGCGCCAATATCGGCGCGCTCATGGCGGCGCAATCCCCGCATAGAATTCAAAAGTTGGTCGTATGGGGCGGGAACTCCTATCTCTCCGCAGAAGAGATAACCGCTTTCCAGGCGATGCGCTCGACCTCAACCTGGTCGCAACGGGCCGTCAAGGCAATGCGGCAAATCTACAACGAACCGTTCGAGGCCTTATGGGAGCGCTATGTGGTGGGATTGGAAGACCTGTATGCGGCTGGTGGGGAAATCTATCGATCCCAGCTAGACCGGATACAGTGCGCGACCCTGGTCCTGCACGGGGAAAAGGATCCGTTGGTACCAGCATTCCATGCAAGGATCATTTGTGAAGGGATTCGGGGATCATCACTGCACGTTTTTCCTCAAGGCAAGCACAAGATCCACGTGAAATATGCGGCGGAATTCAACCAACTCACTTCCGCATTTCTGGCCAAGCCATAGATGTTGCCGTTTTGGCTGAAATCCTTAAGGAAAGCCCTGCCAGATACCGGTGGAATCACTTAATCGGATCGAATCGAGACACCTGTTGTAACTTCACAACTAACGGCCGCGGAGGCACAGGTTGGGTCTATCGAGCGACAGCAATGCGGTGGAGCAGGGAGTGGATACAACGCCGGGCACCGGGGTAGGCCGCCATTTACAGCGGAGCCTCGGACTCTTTGACTCGACGATGATTGTCGCCGGCTCGATGATCGGCTCAGGGATCTTCATCGTTGCCGGCGAAATGGCGAGGGAGGTGGGTAGTTCCGGCTGGCTCCTGGTGGCGTGGGTCATCGCCGGCGTGCTGACAGTCACCGCCGCACTCTCGTACGGTGAGTTGGCAGCCATGATGCCGCGGGCCGGCGGCCAATACGTCTACCTGCGTGAAGCGTATTCCCCGCTCTGGGGTTTTCTCTACGGCTGGACACTCTTTCTGGTCATTCAAACGGGCACAATCGCCGCCTCGTCTGTCGGATTTTCCAGGTATCTGGGAGTGCTGTGGCCGCACATTGCGGAGAATAATTACATCATCCCGCCTATTCACATTTTGCCGACGTACGCCATTTCCCTTTCCACTGCCCAGGTGGTCGCACTGGCGGTTATCTCGTTCCTGACGTGGACCAATACCAATGGCCTCAAATACGGCAAGGGAGTGCAAAACGTCTTTTCTACGATGAAGCTGGGCTCTCTTCTGGCGGTGATTGCGATAGGAATACTGATCGGCTGGAAGGCCTCGGTGGTGAAGGCAAATTTTGGCGATGCGTGGACTCCTCACGGATTCACCTTGAGCGGATATACACCGTCACCTTTGACGGCCTTCGGCATGCTGGTAGCCCTGTGTACGGCGCAGATAGGATCCCTCTTCGCTGCAGACGCGTGGAACAACATCACCTTCAGCGCAGGAGAGGTCAAAAACCCGAGCCGGAATGTACCGCTTTCCCTGGCCCTGGGAACATTCATCGTGATCGGCTTGTATCTTCTGGCCAACTTCGCCTATATCGTCGTGCTGCCGTTTAGCGAAGTCCAGCGCGCGCCCTCGGACCGGGTGGCCGCGACCATGATGCAGGCCGTCTTCCCCACGGCCGGCGGGGCGTTGATCGCGATTGCCATCATGATTTCGGCATTCGGGTGCATGAACTCTTTGATTCTTACCGGCGCTCGTGCTTATTATGCGATGTCGCTGGATGGGCTTTTCTTCAAGAAGGCCGGTACTCTCAATCGGGCGAATGTGCCCAGCGCGGCTTTGGTCATGCAGGGGCTCTGGTCAGCGGTGCTGGTATTGATTCGAACTTACCAACCTGCGACCGGGGCTTATGGCAACCTCTACAGTAACCTGCTGGATTACATTATCTCGGCCGCGTTGATCTTCTATATCCTCACCATTGCTGGCGTGTTTCGCCTGCGCAAGATCCGGCCGAATGCTGAGCGCCCGTACCGGGCCTTCGGTTATCCGATCATTCCGGCGCTCTACATTGTCTCTGCTGTTGTGATTCTATTGGTTCTGTTTGTGTACAAGCCCGCAACCACGATTCCTGGTGTGCTGATCGTTCTGATTGGCGTTCCGGTGTACTTCTTTTTTCGATTTCAATTGCAGCGTGAGCGAGAAGCGATGGAAAAACCCTGAGCTTGCCGGCGTTGATATGAATGTGGCTGGCAGTATGGAAACTACCTCAGGGGTTAAAGAAGGTGCGTGAAAGCTGGAAGAAGAACAGCAGGTCCCTCCACTACGGTTCGCTTCGGTCCCACGGCACGCCGGGGCAGGCGGGATGACAAAGGAGAGGGCGCCGCTTCCTTCGAGAGTGGTTGCCGCAGCGAGGCGTTTTTCATTACCTTGGTGGGTCGAAGGCCAATGATTCCTTTGGTCGGGATGACACATCTCGGCAAGGAAAATGCCCAAAAGCGGCCAAAGGAATGGAGTCTCGACAGTCCAACAGAATTGTCATCCCGCCTGCCCCGGCGTGCCGTGGGACCGGAGCGTAGCGTAGTGGACCTGTCCCGGCGTGCCGTGGAGGGACCTGCTGTTTCTCTTCCGGTTCTCACGCCCACACTTCACCGCCTGCTATTGCTTTTCGAAAACGACCAGTTCGGTGAAGGGTTTGCCATCCTTGTCTGTCCCGGACATGTGAAAGGTCTGGGTTTTGCCGTCCGTGGAAAGGGTGGCATAGCTCTTTGCCGCTCTTCCGTTGTAATTCCAGACTTGTGTTGTCTTGTACGGATTTACTTTGGTTGCAATTACGGTTACGTTCTCACCATGGCCTTCGACCGGGACGGCCTTGCCTTGCTGGGGTTTGTAGGACCAGCTGCTTTGCTTGCCGGTTGAACTTGTTTCCTGCACGGAAATGGTACCGTCCGGGTCGATCGTGACCTGGTCCGCCTGGGGTGGGTTTCCGGGAAACTTTGACTTTTCCGGATTGAACTTCCAGGTGCCGGCCCAGGCGCCGGCAGGGGTGTCCTGCGCGTTGAGGTGGAACGGGATAGCCAGCAACAAGAGCGGCATGGCTACGAACGAAAACGCTGCCTTCTTCACACTTGATTTCATTTTTGTATCTACTCCTTATGATTTATTGCTTGTCGTAAACAACCACCTGGTGGAACGGCTTCCCTGCCTCGTTTGTTCCAGAGAGATGAAATGTCTGCCGGGCGCCATCCTTTGACAAAATAGCCCAACTCTTCGCCTTGTGGCCGTTGAAATTCCAGACCTGTTCTGTCCGATGATCGTTTACTTTACGCGCAATCACCGTCCAATTGGTCCTGCCGCTTACCGGGACCTCGCGCCCTGCCTGGGGCTTGTAAGACCAGCTGGATTTTTTGCCTTGCCAGTTTGTCTCAAGAACTGTGACCGTCCCGTCCGGCAGGATTGTCAACTGATCATCCTGCGGGGCCGGCCGCCCTGGGAAGCTCGACTGAGCCAGGTTCAGCTTCCAGGTACCTGCCCACGCACCCGCGGGGATGTCTTGCGCGATCGCTGCCAGTTGAGCAGTAACGAGCAAAATGGCTGCTGCAAAGCCAAGAAATTGTCTTCCTGCCAAGTGCAACATTCTTCGCCGTTATTGCTTTTCGTAGACAACGACTTCACTGAAAGGTTTGGCTTTGGTCTCTCCGGGAGCCCTGTAAGTTCCGGGCGCTCCGTAGAAGGTCTGAACTTTTCCATCCTTCGACAAGGTGGAATGGGTATGGGTGATTTTTCCCTCATGGTCCCAAATGTGATTTTGCCGGTAGGCGTTCACTTTGACGACTTCTACCGTGGTGTTGTCCCTTCCCTGGATCGGTACGGCTTTCCCGGCTTGCGGTTTGTATGACCAATCGCTCGTCTTTCCATCGGCACTCACAACGTGGACGGCCACCGACCCATCGGGCTGAATGATGACCTGGTCCAAGGTGGGCGGGGGCCCGGGAAACTTGGATTTTGCACTGTTCGCTACCCAGGTACCGGCCCAGGCGCCGGCGGGCATATCTTGCGCGACGGCAATCAACGGGGCCGCGCACAACAGTAGCCAGACAGCCGTGCAGCATACTTTCAACGAGCAGGATTTCATATTCTCTGTTCCTCCGTAAACTTGTGTGCCTTGAGTCATGATGTGCCGTGGACCGGGTAGCGTAATTTCCCTCTGCTGCCCAGAATGTTCTTAAGATCGAGCGCGAGCTTGTCCAGACCGCTCTGCGGAGATTCCTTTCCGGTCACGATCTCAGAAAGACGCCGTTCCGCCGCTTCTGTCATTTGTGACGACTCGGGGATAGTCGGTTTTTCTCTGGCGATAGGAATACTAGCCAGGAAGGTCGCCGTATAGGGCATTCCTCTTACCCGGGAATCCCCGTATACCGATTCTCTGATCGAGTTACTCCCGTCGAGAGTTTGCGGCGTCTGGACCTGGTCAGACATAGCCCACTCGAGGAAGCGATAGGCCTCCTTGGGGTGCTGTGACCCGGTCGGAATCAGGTAGGTTAAGCCTTCCAGTTGACTGGACCGCTGCGCGGTGTTCGAGGGAATAAGGCTGTAACCGATCTTGCCCGCGACCTTTGAGGTCGCTGGGTCTTCCAGCAGGTAGGCCTGGTCACTCCACAAGAGGCCCATGAATGCGTGACCCTGTTGGAGCGCTGCCTGCGCTTCGTTCCACCCATAGTTGAGAGTGTCAGGCGGGCTGAGCGCAATCATTTTCACATACTGCTGGGTAGCCGCGACGTTTTGGGGAGAATTGACCACAATGTCGCCATACTCCCAGCCGTGCTGCGTGTCGAGAATATCTCCCCGAAATGAGTAGACGAAGTTGAGCCACTCGTACCAAAGCGCCAGGCCCTGCTTACCGGAAATATAAGTTCCATAGAAGTGATCGCCCGGACGATTGAAGAACTCGGCTAACTGCGCATACTCTTTCCAATTGGAAGGAACTGCAATCTCGCGGTGATAACGAGCCTTGAACTTACGCTTGTTCTCAGGATCATCGAGAAGATCTTTGCGATAGCACAGGTATGCGGTCAGCCCGGTATAGGGATAGCCGTAAATCTTGTCTCCATACCAACTGAGCTCGCGCCACCAGTTGGGAAAAAGCTGCTGTTGGGGTTGAAAGCCCGGGTCGTGAACACCTGGGCCGGTCAGCAGAGAATCGATGGGTTGAATCTGGTGCTTCTGGATAAGCGCGCCCAGCAGCCTGTGCCGCATCACGACAATGTCATAGCCGGCATTCCCAGCCGTTGGACCGTGGTCCAAATCCGCCATGATTTTGCGGTCATTGCGATTCAATACTTCCACGTGGATGCCGCTCTTCTGCTCATAGGCTGCGATCATCCCCGTTTTGGTAAGGCTTTTCAGAAACCATTCATCGCCGGCGAGCCGGAGGGTGCTTGGCTGGGGCGAACTCCTGCTGCAGCCGGCCGGTAACAAGACCATGAGGAACAGGACTGCGCGTGAGGCTTTGTACCAGGCCCCGTTTGCCAGCGGGTTCATTTGTGGAGGGAGGAGCCGGCAAACCAGAGGAACTTGACCGGGGTGTCGCCGGAATTAATGTTGGAGTGGGTCATATAGTTATCCGGCCTGATCATGTAGGCCATGCCTGGCGGCTGAACCCGCAACTGCGTGCCTATGAACGCAAGGCTGGTGCCATCGATGGCGACCCAGATTTCTTCCTGCCCCGGGTTATGAGGGTGCGGCTCGCCCATCTGCATGGGATTGATGGTGACGGTAATGAGGTCGCCAACGGTTGCCAGGCCATCGGTGCGGGAGAAAAGATCCCTGACGATATGTGCCCAGTGCCCGGAAGCGCCGGGGAGCGTGTAGGGCGAGGCTTCCATCGGCGTTCTTGGAGGCACGGTGCTCTCGTCCGTCACCAGCATGTCTTTGCGCGGAGTGAAGCCCTTGGGAACCGGCTCATTGACCACGTACATGGTGAGGTCTTCGTTGCCGGTGTTTTTCATCGAGAACTCGATACCTTCGGGTACGAAGACAGCAATGTCCTTATGCAGCGTGGCTGTCTTTCCGCCGCCAGTGATCTCTCCCACCCCGCCGTCGATGTAGTAGACCTCTTGTTCGCCTTCGAGCTTCTCGGATGTGGTTATATCGTTTGGTTGGAGACGCCCGTAGGCCACGAAATTCGCCGCCTGCAACACGGCCCCCGGTTGCGGCGGCGTGAGGTTGTTTCCGTGGCTGAGGATGTCGCGCAGCACCAGCGACCCGTGTTCATGGCGTGGCATCGAATCGTGCCAATCCCCCATGAACCTGTCGATGAGCCTGTCCTGCGGGCCGGTGGCATCCTCATACCGGATGGCATTCGGTCCGGGGAAGCTGTTTCCACCGCTGGCGGGCGTATGCACTGGCGGCTTGGCAACAATTTGCGCATAGCCGGAAGCGATCGCAACCGCGAAAACCGGCAATACCAGCGAACCGAGACGTTTTCCGGATGGCGAGATCATTGACTCCGTGTTCCCCGTTCACGCGGTGAATCCGCCTGCAAATGGACGGCAGCCGGACATTAATTCCAGAAGCCAAACGTTAAGCCTGTTCCCCTGGCGGAACAAGCGAAATAGTACGAAACGCCCTAAGAGTGGGTGGGAACAAACTGGATGCAGACGGGCACGTCCAGCTTGATCTCATTCCCGGTCTTTGTCAGCCGCCCGTTGGCACGATCAATCTTAAACACAATCACGTTGTTCGAATATTGGTGGGCCACCAGCAGGTAGGCTCCTGTGGGGTCAATGGCAAAGTTACGAGGCATAATTGCGCCACTGGGCTCCTGCTCGACCAGGGTGAGCGTACCTTTGTCCGGATTGATGGCAAATATACCGATGGTATCGGGACCCCATCCGGTGTCGCCTGTATTGCGCCGGTTGGACTCATAGAGGAATTTCCCGTCGGGCGAGACCGCGATCTCCGCGCTGTGGTTCTCACCCTTGAAGTCGTGGGGGATGGTTTCGGAACTCTGTAGGTGGGTCAAGGTCCCGGCGGTGGGATCCCAGGCAAAGGAATCGACGATGCCGCTCATTTCGCTCAACTGGTAGGCAAATTTGCCCGACGGACTAAAGGCAAAGTGCCGCGGCCCGCCGCCCGGCTTCACCGTCGCGAAGGGCGGGTCGGGTGGGGAGAGCTCGCCGGTCTTTTCGTCAAAGTGGAAGATGAATATCTTATCCAACCCAAGGTCGGAAACGATGACGTAACGATTGTCTGGCGAGACGAGAATGGAGTGGGGATGCGGAGAGGTCTGAATCGCAGGATTTACGCTATGCCCAATATTCTGGATAAAGGAGGTGAGCTCTCCCAGGGAGCCATCTTCTTTAAGCTTTATCACGGAGACGCTGCCACTGCCGAAGTTGGCCATCAGCACGTACTTCCCTGTCTTGTCGGTCGAGATAAAGCAGGTGCTGGTTCCACCCGTCGGCAAGGTATTCAAGAGACGCAGCTTGCCAGTAGCCGGATCGATGGCAAACGAGCTCACGTAGGAGACATGGTCGAGCGGCGGCCCCACTGACAGCGGATCTTCGGTGACCGCATAGAGGAAGCGATGATCGGGAGAAATCGTAATAAAGGAAGGATTGGTGATTTCCGCCGCCAGCTCCGGCTCGCTGAGAGTACCGGTCGCAGCGTTGAACCGGCTCATGTAGATTCCCTTGCTATGACTGTCCCCCACTCCCTGGGTCTTGCTGTGACGCACGAAACGGAATCCGGTGTAGGTCCCAAAGTAGACGTAGTAATCCTTATCTTGGGCTGAGGCGGTGCGTCCGGCGAGCAGAGTCAATACGCAAATCAACATAAGGCAGAGCGAATACCGGGCTGTTTGCACTGGGTTTGAGCCTCCTGGGGAATCTGGATCAGGTTATACCACTGGTACGAATTGCAGACAGACAGGCGTGTCGACTTTGATTTCGCGGCCGGTCCCGGAGAGCATGCCCGTTGAGGCATCGACTTTGAATTGGACCACGTTGTTGGACACCTGATTCAAGACAAATAAGTATTGCCCGGTGGGATCGATGGCGAAACTGCGTGGCATCACTCCGCCCGATGGGAATTGCCGTATTTCAGAAAGCGTGTGTTTCTGCGGATCGATGGCAAACAGACTGATGGTGCCCGGCAGGCGATCGAGCTTAGTGTGATCTTTGTCATTGAAGCGGCTCAGCCGATTCGACGCGTAAAGATACTTTCCGTTGGCGCTTATCTGCATCTCGGCGCCCGCGTTTCTTAAGCCCGGCGGAGTAATGGAGACTTCCTGAAGCCTGGTCAGACTGCCTTGCGCAGGGTCCCAGGCAAAGGTGATCAAGGTACTTCCCATCTCATTTAGCTGATAGCCAAAAGCACCCGCGGGATCGAAGAGAAAGCGGCGTGGGCCGCCCCCGGGCTCGACCGCCGCAAACGGAGGATCGAGAGGGGAAAGCATTCCTGTGTTTTGGTCGAAATGATAGATGAACACCTTATCGACTCCGAGATCGGAGACGATGACGTACCGGTTGTCCGGCGATACGATGATGGTATGCGGGTGCGGCCCCGATTGGACGGGCACATCGGGACTGCCGTGTCCCAGATGCTGCACGAATGCAGTTTGCCGTCCCAAAGAGCCATCCTCATTAACGCGGACGACGGAAATACTGCCGCTGCCGAAATTGGCCAGGAGCACGAACTTGCCCGTCTTATCCATGGAGAGGTGGCAGGTGCTGGTTCCACCGGTGGGGATGGTGTTGAGCAGGCGCAGCTTCCCGCTGGCGGGATCGATGGCAAAGGCACTTACATAGGACGCGTGATCACGCGGCGGTCCCAGGGAAAGAGGATCTTCCGAAACGGCATAGAGAAATCGATGATTGGGATGGACCGTCAAAAAAGAGGGGTTCACGATTTCAGCGGCCAACTCCGGCTCGCTCATTTCCCCGGTTGCAGCATGGAACCGGCTCACATAGATGCCTTTGCTGTGGCTCTCTCCTACGCCTATGGTGGCGCTATGACTTACAAACTTGAAGCCGGTGTAGGTGCCGAAGTACATAAGAAAGTCGCCGGCCTGGGCCACGGCGAGCTGACAAGCCAAAACAGTCAAAGCAAAAACAAAGAGCAAGCAAAAAGTGCGGCGGTTGCTTCTCATGAGCTTGATCTCCTTATTGCGGACCGGCGAGCGCGAACTGAAGACAGACTGGCGTCTCCACCATTATCTCCTTGCCGGTTTTGGCCAGGTTACCGGTCTCAGGGTCGATCCGAAAGACTACGACGTTGTTGGATAATTCATTGGCTGCCAGCAGGTAGTTTCCGGTTGGGTCGATGGCAAAGGTGCGCGGCATGATGCCACCCGTAGGTGTTTGATCAACCAAAGTCAGAGTGCCTTTCTCTGGGTCGATGGCAAAGACCCCGATGGTATCGGGGCCGCGTACATTGTCGGTGCGAAGACGCCGGTTGGACTGGTAGAGGAACTTGCCATTGGGCGAGATCGCGATTTCCGCAGTGTGGTTGCTGCCAACGAAATCAGGAAGGTTGGTTGAGGCGTCCTGGACATTGGTTAGCGTCCCCTGGGTGGCGTCCCAGGCAAACACGCTCACCACTCCATTCAGTTCATTCATCAGATAGCCGAATTTTCCGGCAGAGTCGAAGACAAAGTGCCGCGGGCCGGCCCCGACGGGAACAGCGGCAAATTGCGGGTCAGGCGGAGAGAGAGCACCAGTAGCCGGGTCGAAGTGATAAATGAGCGCTTTATCCAGCCCAAGATCTGGGACGATCACAAACCGGTTGTCCGGTGAAACATCGATGGCGCTGGGGTGGGCCTGCGTCTGCTTCCCGCTATGCCCGATGTGCTGGACAAAGGCGGTCTCTTCACCAAGACCGCCGTCTTCCCTTACCCGCAGAACCGAGATGCTGCCACTGCCATAACTGGCGGTAAGCACGTACTTGCCGGTCTTATCGACGGAGAGATAGCAGGTACTTGTGCCTCCGCTGGGGACGGTGTTCAACATATGCAGTTCGCCGGACGTGGGATCAATGGCGTAGGCGGCGATATACGACTCGTGATCACGCGCAGGTCCAACGGAAGTTGGATCTTCGCTGGCCGCATACAGAAAACGATGATCGGGAGAGATGGCCAGGAAAGATGGGTTGCTGATTTTCGCAGCCAGTTTGGCCTCGGTCAGATCGCCGGTTGCAGGACGGAACCGGCTGACGTAAATCCCTTCGCTGTGACTCTGGCCGGCGGGATTCCCGTGCAGAACGTATTGGAAGCCGGTGTAGGTCCCGGAGTACAGAAAGTATTCCTTCGCCTGACCCGCTGCTGGACGGCCGGTACAAAAGATGAGCGCGAGGGCAAGAGCAAGGACGGTCGCTGTACGGCTCCCTCTCATTTTTTCGCAGGAACCGCGTGAGTCCAGTTGTCACCTTGAGGAAAGCGGGCGAAGTACAAGAACTTCACCGGCTTATCGCCATCGTTAATATTGGAGTGGACGGTCACTGAGTCCGGCCGCAGCATATAGGCCATCCCGGGCTTCTGCACCCGCAGCTCGGTGCCTAAGAACACCAGGCTGTTGCCATCAATGGCGGCCCAGACTTCTTCCTGGCCCGGCCGATGCGGATGGGGCTCACCCAACGTTTTGGGGTTGATCTCTACCGTAATAACGCTCTGTTCGGTCGCCAGCCCGTCGGCCGGGGAGAATATCTCTCTCACGATATGAGCCCAGTGGCCGGAGGCGCCCCCAACAATAAAGGGATCGGCAACCGCGGGAGTTCTCACGCGCGCAGCTCCCTCATCTTTCACCACCATCTTCGTTTTGGGATGGAACGGAATGCGGTTCGGATTTCCGACAATTCCGTTATCGTCGGGCAGGGGCTCGTTGATGACGTACATGGTGAGAGGGTCATCGCCGGTCGAGTGCATGACAAATTCGAGGCCAACCGGCATGAGCACCGCGATACCCTTGTGCAGCTTGGCGGTTTCGCCTGCGGCGGAGACTTCCCCCTCGCCGCCGAGAATGTAGTAGATCTCCTGCTGGCCTTCGAGCTTTGAGGGGGTGGTCCAGGCGCCAGGAGCGAGCCGGCCAAAAGCGAAGAAATTAGTGTAGTGCAGGACTGCGCCTTTTTCTGGCGGATCGAAGTTATCGCCTTTGGTAAGGATGTCGCGCAGAATGAGTGAGCCGTGCTCCACCCGCGGCATAGACAAATGCCAATCGCTGATGAACATATCGATGCGGCGGTCCATCGGATCGGGTGCGTTTTGATACTTGACCATTCCGGGCCCGGGATAGGAGTTGATGCCGTTAATCGCATTCTGCGTCCCGCTGCTGGGCGGGGTATTCTGCCCCACGGCCAGCGAGCCGAAGCCGAAGGCTACACCCAAAGCAGTGGCAAGCGCTGTTCGTAGGCACAGCATGTTCACCGTCTCCCCTCGCATTTTATTTCCTGGCTTCATGCGGATGATAGCGGGCAAAGTAGAGGAATTTCACTTGCGAATCCTCATTCTGGTTCACATTGGTGTGGGGCGTCAGATTATCCGGCACGTGATAGAACGCCATACCGGGTGTCTGCTTGCGGAGCGAGTTGCTGACGAAGGCGAGGCTGGTTCCGTAGAGCGCGGTCCAGACCTCTTCAATGTCGGTGTGATCTACCACGTGCGGCTTGCCGATGGTCAGCGGATCGAGGGTAACCGTGAGGACGCTTTGCAGGGTGCCTAGCCCATCGGAAGTGTCGAACAGGGGCTTGACGATGTGACACCACAAACCTGTGGTGGTGCTTACCGGGATCTTGTTTTCGTCCCTGACCAGCATGGCCGTGTTTGGCCGGAAGCCGGGCGGCGTGGGCTCGTTGATCACGTACATGGCAAGCGGCTGGTCGCCGGTGCTTTTTATGGTGAACTCGAGATTAGCCGGCATCAGGACGGCAATGTTCCGGTACAGGTCGGCGGTCTCTCCACCCGCGGTCATCGTACCCTTGCCTGACTCGACAAAGTAGACCTCCTGCTGACCATCCAGCTTGGTCGGCTTGGTGGATGCCTGGGGCGCCAGGGTGTCGTAGGTGTACGAATTCATGTAGCGGAGAACGGCGCCCTTTTTGGGCGGGTTCGCGGCATCGCCCCGGGTGAAGATGTCGCGCTCTTCAAGCGATCCGCGCACCGTGCGGGGGGTGGCATTGTGCCAGTCTCCGAAGTAAGAATCGATCTTGTCCCCGGTTATCTGCGCCATGGCAACTGGCGCGAGCAGGGCATATAAGCCCAGGGATGCGACGAACCTCCTTAGCATCGACAGTCTCCGTGTTTCTTGATCTTGGCGCATTTTGCTGATCCTGCTACGTAAACAAGTTTTGCCCCAGGGAACAAGCGAAATAGTACGAAATGCCGTTTGCGCGGCTAGGATGGGTGGCCGCTACTTTCTGGTCTCGTGTCAGATTCGCCCCCAGTGTACGTGACCAGGGGTTAAACAAGAAAAACCGCAGATCTCTCCGCTACGCTACGCTCCGGTCGAGATGACAATTCTGTTAGGGTGCGAGATTAGGCTTCGAAGTCAATATTGCGGACACTGCAGATCCCTCGGCTTCGCTCTTAATGAACAAAGGAAGAGTGTGGTGCCGCACCTCCGGCGCTCGACCGCTGGCTTGTGGACCCAGCCCTTCCGGGCTGGGCTATTTTTGGTGCCGGCCCTCTGGGCCTGCATTGCAAACACCGCTTTCACATGTTCATTCCATCCTTAACTTACTACAGGCAAGTCAGCCACTTGACAAAGGGGAGGGCGAAGCTGCCATGGAGAGCGGTTGCTGGGTAGAGGGCGTTTTTCATCAGCTTGGTTGGGCCGCAGGCCCATGATTCCTCCGTTTATGGACGGGCTGAAGGCCGTCCCCTTCACAGCTGATGAAAAACGCCCTAGGTCCGGCAAACACTCCCTATGGAGCCATCGCCCTTTCCTTTGTCATCCCGAGCGTAGCCGAGGGATCTGCAGTTCCACGGACCTTTCCTGGAAATGTTTTTCGACCGAGTATAACGTGCGGTTTTTCTTGCAGGATTGTTGGTTCGGAGGGTTTCTCCACAATTTTTGGCCCCATTGCCCCATTGGATGAGTAGCCAATCTTGCACTTACTTTCTGGTTTCATGGGGACGGTAACGCGCGAAGTATAGGAACTTTGCCTGCGCATCGCTGCTCGGGTTGAGGTTGGTGTGCGGAGTGAGATTGTCGGGAGGGTGCAGATAGGCCATGCCGGGAGTCTGTTCACGCAACTGGTTCCCGACCAGAACGAGGCTGTTGTCGTAGAGCGAGGTCCACACTTCTTCAATATCGCTGGTGTCCTCGTTGGGCGCCGGGTGCGGCTTGCCAATCGTAAGCGGATCGAGTGTAACGGTCAGCACACTCTCGAGTGTAGCCAGACCATCCTGAGTGGTGAAGAGTGGTTTTGCAATGTGCGCCCAGAAGCCATTGCTGGAGGAGATGGGAATCGTATTCTCATCGCGAACAAGCATGTTCGGGTTGGGCCGGAAACCAGCGGGAGTCGGCTCGTTGATGACGTACATGGCGAGCGGCTCGCCGCCTGTGCTCTTGAGCGTGAACTCTAAATTGGCCGGCATGAGAACAGCGATATTCCGGTACAAGTCCGCAGTCTGGCCACCCGCGGTCACCGTTCCCTTACCGGACTCGACGAAATAAATCTCCTGTTGGCCATCGAGACGTGCCGGTTTGGTGGATGCGCCGGCGGCCAGGGTTGCATGCGTGTACGAGTTGAGAAAGCGGAAAACGGCGCCGGCACGGGGCGGATTCAGGCCATCTCCACGCGTAAGTATGTCTCTCTCCTCCAGCGAGCCGCGGATCATGTGGGGTGAGGAGTTGTGCCAGTCGCCAAAATAGAGGTTGATGCGATCGCCGGTTACCTGTGCCCGCGTGAGGGGCGAAAGAGCCGAGCAACAAAGCAGAAGGATTAGCGCGTCATACTTCATATCACGTTCATTCTCCGCTGCTTCGGGCCCGGCGACAAACCTGTTTCGCACTATTTCGCTTGTTGGAAAAGGAAATACTTGTTTAGGTAGAGGAGGCAAGAAACTGCTTTATGGCGACGGTCATGCGTAGGACTACCCTGTTCCTTTCCTTCCCAATCATGGCCTTTTCGGTGGCCTGTTCTCTGCTCCTATCCGATGCCCAGAACACGTCATTTCACAATGCGCCGGCCTCGGCTGCGGCGGTCGAAAATCCTTTGCAAGGCCAGGCGGCAGCGATCACGGCGGGCAAGACGAGTTATGCCAGCCACTGTGCCGCTTGCCACGGGGTATCCGGGGAAGGGACGGGCAACGTGCCGCCGCTGGCGCATGGAGCGTTGCAGGGTGTGCCGGACGGAGCAGTTTTTTGGTACATCACCAAGGGCGGCATGGACAATGGAATGCCATCGTGGGCGGCTCTGCCGGATGAAGAACGCTGGCAATTGGTCACTTTCATCAAATCGATGAGTGCCGGGACTACCAGCGGGGCGGCGGCAACCGCACCGGCTACCTCCACATCCGCAACAAGCGAGATTTCGAATGCGCCGCCACCCGAAGCACCGTTCACGGATTATCGTTTTGAGAAGCCGGGAACGATCCGCCACATTACGCTCAAAGATCTTCCAGCGCCCTACGCATCAAAATCTGCCATCGGCGGTCCGACGGTGGTACCCCGCCCGGAAAATGCGTGGCCCAAGGCGCCGGAGGGCTTTTCGGTTGGCCTGTATGCGACGGGGCTTACCAATCCACGCATCCTGCGCAGAGCACCCAACGGTGACATGTTCCTGGCCGAAACGACTGCCGGCGATATCAAGATCTTTCGCGGCATGACAAAAGACGGTAAGCCTGAAGAGGTGCACGTTTTTGCCACCGGCCTGAATACGCCATTCGGGATCGCATTTTATCCGCTGGGCCCCAACCCGCAATGGGTATATGTCGCAAACATGAACTCGGTAGTGCGCTTTCCCTATAAGAACGGCGATTTGAAAGCTACTGGACCGGCGGAGCATCTTGACGATCTGCCCAGCGGGGGACACCACCGTTCGCGGGACGTGCAATTTTCGCCGGACGGCAGGACCATGTTCATCGCTGTGGGCTCGCAGGAAAATGTAGACGACACACCGGCAGAGAAGGACCGGGCGGACATTCTCGCATTCGATCCTGACGGCACCCATAAGCGGATCTACGCGTATGGCACTCGCAATCCTGTTGGCATTGCGGTCAATCCGAAAACCGGCGAGCTTTGGTGCTCGGTCAATGAGCGCGATGAATTAGGCAATAACCTGGTGCCGGATTACATCACCCATGTGCAACCCGGCGGTTTTTATGGATGGCCATGGTGGTACATGGGTCCGCACCAGGATCCACGGTTGGCCGGGCAGCGCGCGGACCTCAAGGACAAGGTCATTACCCCGGATGTAATCCTGCAACCACACAATGCATCGCTCGAAATGACGTTCTACGACGGCACGCAATTTCCCGCGGAGTATGCGGGCGATATTTTTGCCGCCGAGCACGGGTCGTGGAACCGGTCACCCAGGACAGGGTATGAAGTGATTCGCGTACCGCTGCACCAGACGGGCCATGCAACCGGCGAGTATGAAGATTTTCTGACTGGCTTTGTGGTGGATGACAAGAGCGTTTGGGGCAGACCAGTAGGGGTCGCAACGGCAACCGATGGCTCTCTGTTGGTGAGTGACGACGGCTCAGGCTCGATTTGGCGCGTCACGTATTCAGGGAAATAGGCCAAGTGCGGTAGAGGAGAGAAGGATGAACAGGATGAAACGAGCAGCCTGCGTGGCCGGGTTGTCGCTGGCGACAATCGCTCTCTCACACGCACAGCTTGCGGATAAGAAGGCGCTCACATTACAGATCGCCAAGCAGGTGGCAGCAGCCGCAGAACAAGCCGCCACGGCCAACCACAACCACATGTTTGTTCTGATCGTGGATGACGGCGGCAACCTGATGTACATGGAGCGGATGGATGACGCGCAGCTGGGCAGCTTCAACGTAGCCTTGGGGAAAGCGCGCAGCGCAGTCTTCTTCAAGAGACCCACCAAGATGTTTGAAGATGCCGTTATCAAAAATGGATATACCCCAATTCTCAAACTGCCGGAGGCGATGCCGATCGAGGGCGGTATTCCGCTGATGTTCGACGGCCACATTCTGGGCGCCATCGGCGTGAGTGGTGGTACTCCGCAGGAAGATGGCAAGGCTGCCCAAGCGGGCGCGGATGCGTTCCCCGGCATTGCGCAAGGGCACTAAGCACTACCGGTACGAGATAAGGTTGTGAGTTAAGCAGTTCATTTATGTCTGACTGGCGGCAATGAAAATAAACCCTGACAAATGCGTAGCCTGCGGGAATTGCACTTATGTTTGCCCCATGGGAGCGATTTACGTTGACCCGGTGATCAAGCGCGCGACCATCAATCGCGATGAGTGCGTGGAATGTTATGCATGCTATAACGGGCTCAGCAACGAGCACCTGAATCCCTCCATCGTGCGCAGCATCCGGAAATTTTTCCAGATGGGCCGGCTCCGTTTTGACCCCGAACCCGACGTCTGCCCTACGGCTGCCTTCGAACCGGAGGAGTTGCAATGGCCACGCGTCGTGCGGCGGGCTTTTTCCGATCCGCGCGCAACCCACGAATCGACCGGCGTGCAAGGACGCGGCACCGAAGAAGTAAAAACCAACGACGTGACCAACAGGGTGAAACAAGGCGAGGTAGGATTCACGATTGAGTTCGGCCGCCCCGGGGTCGGCGTATGGCTGCGCGACATCCAGAAGATGACCTGGGCCCTGGCCCAGGCCGGAGTCGCGTTTGAGAAGAGGAACCCGTTTACACTGCTCATGACCGATGTTGCGACGGGAACCCTGCGCGAAGATGTTCTCAATGAGAAGGTCATGTCGGCCATCGTAGAGATCAAGGTCGGAGTCGAAAGGACGGAAGAAATCATTCGCCTGGTTCACAAGATTGAAGAAGAAGTAGATACCGTGGTATCCCTGGGCGTGGGCACGCGTTGCGATGAGCAGGGGGAAGAGACGATCGTCGCTCCCATCTTAGAACGCCTGGGTTACAAGATAGAGCGGGCTAAGACAAACATGGGTTTGGGCAAAATCACTAACCCGGTTTCTGCCAACGGTGAGCGCAAAGAGGCGCCGGTGGGACCCGCCCGATGACCAATACTCTCCATCGTTACGGTAGCGCCGAAAGCTTCGCGGACGACTACATCGTTTTCGCGACCCCCAGCAATGGTAAGAACGAGATCGATAGCTTGCCTAAGCTAAAGAAGTTTCTTGAACTGGCGCTCCCTTTCAAACCTGTCAACATCGGGGACCCGGTTCATGGGGGTGCGTTGCGGCCGGCAAAAGATTTGCATACTTCCGCGAACTGGAAGCGCGATATGACCCCTAATTTTCGCGCGGTCATCGACGGGCTCGACGAGCCCGCGTCTGTAGTAGCGATCTTTGATAACCAGACAGCGGCAGAGCAATTCCTCAAGGTCGCGGCAGAAGCTGAACTGGGCCTCTCGGTCAACATGTCGGCATCTGTCGAAGGCGCGGTGGAGTGCTGCAAATTCGCCGGGATCACCCGCCACAGCGTCGGCTATTCGCTGGGCTTTGAGGGCGCGACGGAGAAGTTGCCGAACACCCAGGCGCTGGCTCTCTCCACCATGTGTGGCCACGGGATGATATCCAGTAGCCTGGCCAAAAAGATGATCGATTGGGTGAAGGAAGGCCGCCGGACACCGGCGGAAGCGGTAACCTATATGACGCGCTTCTGCTCCTGCGGTGTGTTTAATCCGGTCCGGGCGCAGCGCATACTTGAGCAGGCCCGAACGAAAATGGAGTAACTGGTTACCAAGTGCCACCAGGTAGGAACGGAGTTTGATATGCGACGCTTGCAAGTTGCCCTGACGCTGTCGTCCCTCTTGATTCTCTCCGGTTATCTATGGGCTCGCAGCCCGACACGGCCCGCACTTTTGCTGGTGGCGGTGAAGGGCGACACCAGTGTAGGCATCGTTGACTCCAAGACCAACCAGAAGCTGGCCGAAGTCCCCGAGGGTGGAGTGACGGGGCACGAACTTACGGTCTCGCCCGATGGCAAAAAGGCCTACGTGCCGATCTATGGCAATTCGGGTGTAGGCGAACCGGGAACAGACGGCCACAACATGGTGGTGATCGATCTCGCGACGCGCAAGGTAGTAGGCAATGTCGATTGGGGTAAGGGAGTACGGCCGCATGATCCTGTATTTGGGCCGAAGAACGGTTTGCTTTATGTGACCACCGAGCTTAACCGTTCGATCAGCATCATTGACCCAGCTACGTTACGCATCATCGGCTCGGTGCCGACCAATCAGGACCAGTCACACATGCTCGTCATCTCCCGTGACGGTCATCGAGGCTATACCGCCAATGTTGGACCCGGTACGGTGTCGGTCCTGGATCTCGACGCACGCAAGACAATCGCGGTCATTCCGGTGTCTGGCCAGATTCAACGTATTTCCATGGCCGTAGATGGCAGCAAGGTATTCACATCCGATCAGACGAAACCGCAGTTGGCGGTCATCGATACCGCCACCAATAAAGTCGTGAAGTGGGTACCGCTCCCGGATCTTGGCTACGGAACTGCGGTCACACCTGACGGCAAATGGCTGATCATTGCCAACCCGTTGATCCATAAAGTATCGGCATTGAACCTGAGCACTATGAAGGTCGAGCACGTGATCGACGTGCCCGTAAGGCCGCAAGCGATTCTTGTGAATCCGAACAACCAGGTCGCCTATGCCTCATGCGACAAAAGCCGAAAGGTCGCGGTGATCAGCCTTTCCGATTGGACCGTGAAGGACCTTATTGACGTTGGCCCGGGTGCGGATGGCATGGCGTGGGCCAAAGCAGAGTGAGGCGGCTTACTTACCGATGGTGTAGTAATCGTAGGTGTATTTCCAGGTAAAGTCTTTTCCGGGCGCAATGGACATATGAATGAAGGGCTCCATGGCAAGAATGGATCGAATCGACCAAAGCTCTTCACTTTCGAGAGGCTGATCGCCGGAGATCTTCATCCCGGCGCCGATGTGCTTGTTATCGATCGTGATCTTGTAGTCTTCGGCGGTTTTCCCAAATCCTTCGATAGCAACTCCGAACTGGTCGTGCCCCTGGAGTCGTTTTAAGTAAGAGATGGTTTTTCCGTTGACTGCGCCGAGTGCATTCACTGGTTTGGCGGGGTGAATATCGAAAGGCAGGGTGATAGTGAAATCGGGCCCAATGCCCTGATTATCGAGGACCAGAAAGTTGTGGTCGTAAACGCTGCTTACGATGGGCCGCTCGCCAATATTCGTGAGGCGATGCTCGATCACCATCTGCGGCTTTCCCGTAACCAGGCGCACGGTCTTTTGATAGAGATAGCCATAACCTGAGGACGGATCCATGACTCTCTGGGTGAAAACGATGGAATCCGGCTTTGCCTGAACGGACCATTGGCCGTGATCGACCACGTCGTAGAGGCGGAACATGCTGTATTTCGCATCGTCGGGTTTGCGGAGAACGCCTACGCCAATTTTGAGGAACGTTCCGCCGGGTTTAGCTTCACTGAAGCCCAGACCTTCATTGTTGGTGGAGAATTCTTCTACCGGTCCGGTGATCGCGCTGCAGGGCCCGGCAATAATATCAGCGCCCTGGTAGATATAGTCGACCACGGTTGGATTTGTTTTCGTGAACCAGGGCCCGTAGTAGTTGTGACCGGCATACTTGAGGCTCCCGATCACGCCCGACCAGTCAAAACGCGTTCCCTGATAGAAACCGTCGATGGGGTCGGGAGGATGAATCGTCGCCTGAATGATGCCGTTGTTGATTTCCACATCGTGGGTTTGAGCGGTGCTTACGCAGCAGAGGCCCATGGGCATGAGTAGAAAGATCGCGACGCGCCTCGCTTGTGCAGTGATTCGTGAGGGAAAAGTAGACATCGGATTGGCGTCCTTTGTGCGGCATGGTTTTGACGGGATGCAGACATTTCGCGGAATCATCGGTAGTGGATATGTCGACTATTCAGAGAAATTGTCGGTCTACCTAACGGCATAATATGATCGGGCTACGCATGAGGGGCATCGGATTTTGAAACCTCGGAATTTTGCCGCAGTTTTCGCTGTAGTCTTTCTTACCATACCACCGGTTTGGTGCCAGTCAGATTGGCCAATGTACGGCCACGATGATGCGAGCACGCGGTTTTCGCCGCTCACGCAAGTGAACACCAGCAACGTAAAGGATCTAACCCTCGCCTGGACCTACCATATGAAGAAGGAGGGCCCTCGCCCCCAGAAAATGGGGCCAGCGAGCCGGGGCGGCGGCAGACGATTGTCGGAAGCCACGCCGATCATGGTGAACGACACGTTGTATCTGCCGACTCCGTACAATACCATCGTCGCGCTTAACCCCGAGACCGGCGAGGAGATATGGACCTATAAGTTAGAAAAGGGACGCCCCGGTTCCCGTGGGGTTTCTTATTGGCCCGGGGACAAGACCACGCCGGCCTCCATCTTGTCTGGAACCTCCGACGGACGGCTTCTGTCTCTCGATGCGAAAACCGGGAAACCCACGTCCGGCTTTGGCACAGATGGGTATGTGGACTTGAAGGCGGGCGCGGACAACGGCTTTCCGCACGCTCAATATGATATGAACTCGGCGCCGAGTGTCTACAAAAACCTCGTAATTACCGGGGCTGCCGTTCAGGAATCACCCGCGGCGGGTGCTTCCGGTGATATTCGGGCATGGGACCTGCATACCGGCAAGTTAGTGTGGCGGTTCCACTCGGTACCGCTGCCGGGCGAAGTGGGCCACGATACCTGGCCGGACGAAAGCTGGAAGAATCGTTCCGGAACCAACGTCTGGGGCTTGATGAGCGTGGACCTGAAGCAAGGCCTGGTGCTTCTCCCCTTTGGCTCGCCGACTTATGATTTTTATGCGCCGGACAGGAAGGGGAAAAACCTGTTCGGTAACGCCATTGTTGCGCTTCATGCCGACACCGGCAAACTGGCGTGGTATTTCCAAACAGTCCACCACGATATTTTTGACTACGATCTGGAATCGGCTCCCGTCTTGATGGACATAAAGAAAGAGGGAAAGGAGATTCCTGCGGTCGCGGTCCTGGGGAAGAACGGGCTCCTGTTTATCCTAGACCGGCGCGACGGCACCCCGGTGTTCGGCGTGGAGGAGCGGCCAGTCCCCCCGAGCCTGGCGCCTAATGAAGAGGCGTGGCCGACGCAGCCCTTCCCGCTTAAACCTGAACCGCTGGGGCGTATGAGCTTCCATCCGGATGACATTGCCACGGTGACTCCCGAGCAGAAAAAGTTTTGCGAAGACTTGCTGGCCACAGAGGGTGGCATGGAGAACCGGGGACCCTATACTCCTTTCGGATTGAAATTGACGATCCAATTCCCCGGCACCATTGGAGCCGTTAACTGGCCGGGAATGTCCTACGACCCCAAGCTTGGATACCTGTTCGTGAACACCAACAACCTCGCCGATGTCGGGAAGCTGGTAAAGAATCCTGACGGGACGGATCCTCTCTATGAGCGGCATAGTCCGTGGGGTGACTACGCGCGTTTCTGGAACAATGATAAGTTCTGGCCCTGCCAGCAACCGCCCTGGGGACAATTTTGGGCGATCAATGCCAACACCGGGGAAGTGGCCTGGAAAATTCCGTTTGGCACCATCCCTGAACTCGATGCAAAGGGCGTACATGGAACAGGCGCTTTGAATTTTGGCGGCTCGATCGCCACCGCGGGAGGGTTGGTGCTGATTGCCGCTACCAATGACCACATCTTCCATGCGTTCGATGCCAAAACCGGCAAGCTGCTATGGCAAACCACGCTGGAGTCGGGATCCTACACAACGCCCATGACCTATCAGGCCAAGAATGGGAAGCAGTATGTGGTGCTGGTGGCGACCGGCGGCAGCTTCTTCGATATGACGGCGGGGGATTCTGTTTTCGCCTTTGCGCTGCCGGGCGGACTGCCCGCCGCCAGGGTAGCGCAGAATATTGCCACGAATCCCACAGAGAGTTCTGCCAGTCCGTCTTCCTCTGCTCCAACGGCTGCTGCATCTCCCGCGGGCTCCGCCGCCATGCCCGACGGCGCCGGCAAAGCCATCGTGCAAAAACAATGCGCGGTATGCCATGCGCTTACCGTGGTCACCGCGAAGCATGCTTCTCGCAAAGAATGGGAACAAGTGGTCAACCAGATGGTTTCGCGTGGCGCAGATCTTACCGACGATGAGATCGATACGGTCATCGAGTACCTCACGAAAAATTACGGGCCCCTGGATCAAATGACAACGCCGCCAACGGATGCAGCTCCACAGCGGTGAATGGGAACGAGGCGAGATTGAGTCTTCTCTTACCTAATGTTGAATGAGAGTCAAAAGCTCGCGACGAATTCTCTTAGACCGACGCGGGCCCGCTATGTTGTCCTCGGGCTTATCGTAGCCGCCTATGTCATTACCTATATGGACCGGGTGAACATCTCCTCGGCCATGCCGGTGATCCAGCGGGACCTTGGACTTTCGGCCATCGCGGTGGGGTGGATCTTCAGCTCGTTTCGCTGGGGATACGCGCTGTTCCAGATACCGGGTGGTTGGTTCGGGGATAAAGTTGGACCACGGCGGGCCCTGACCTGCATTGTTTGTTGGTGGTCGCTCTTCACCTCCCTGACCGCGGTTTGCTGGAACGCAACTTCGCTTGGTCTTTGCCGGTTTCTGTTTGGCGTAGGCGAATCGGGAGCTTTCCCCATTGCCACCCGCTCCCTCTCGCGTTGGATGCCGCCGGAAGAACGCGGCTTCTCGCAAGGATTGCCCCATGCGGCTTCGCGATTGGGTGCTGCGCTGACCCCGCCCCTGGTGGTCGCCATCATGATCCACTTTGGCTGGCGTATGCCATTTTTTCTTTTTGGATTACTTGGGCTCACATGGGCGGTCACGTGGTATTGGTACTATCGCGACCGGCCGGCCGACCATCAAAGCGTGAACGCCGCTGAGTTGGCCGTGATTCATCAGCCAGAGAGCGCGCCCTCCGGCTCAGTACGTTCGGTGCCGTGGCGGATGATCCTGCGAAATCGCACCGTCTGGATGCTCGCCATGATGTACTTCTGCTACGGCTATAGTATCGATATCTATCTGGACTGGTTCCCCAAGTATCTCTATGATTCGCGCGGGGTGAATTTAAAGCAGATGGGCTTTTATGCCAGCCTGCCGTTTGTTGCCGGGGCAGTAGGTAATCTTTTGGGAGGTTGGCTTTCTGACAGGTGGGCGGCGCGCACCGGGAACCTTAGAGCCGCTCGTCGGGTGATTGCGGTGCTTGGATTCGTGATTGCGGCGGGTTCGATCCTGCCGGCTACCTTTACTAGCCGCACCATCTCATCGGTTGTTTTTTCCTGCGTTTCGGTTTTTGGACTCGAGCTGACGGTAGGCGTGTCCTGGGCCATCCCGCTCGATATCGGCGGCGATTTTGCGGGTTCGATTGCTTCGATCATGAATACATTCGGAAACCTGGGCGGCGCTATCTCGCCAGTCTTACTCGGCTATTTGTTGGGGTCGTATGGTTGGAACGTGCCGTTTATCGTCTCCTCGGCGCTTTGTATTGTGGCTATTTTCTTCTGCTTCGGGATTGATCCTTCTCATGCGGTCGTGACCGAGGCGCAGGGGGCTTTATGATTCCCGATCCTGGTCCGGTGCTGACGCTGATCGACGCATTTCGTTCGTCGAAGGCAATGTTTGTTGCGGTTTCGCTGGGGGTATTCGATTCCCTCGAGCGGGCGCCTGCTTCTGCAGAGAAACTTGCGGAGGAGGTTCAGGCAAAGAGCGAACCGATGGAACGGCTTTTGGATGCATGCGTCGGGTTGGGACTCCTCACCAAGCAGAACGGCATCTATAAGAACCAGCCTGTTGCCAGTACATATCTCTGTCGCGGCACATCGACTACTTTGGCCGGGTACATTCTCTACTCCGATAAGGTGCTTTATCAGCTCTGGAGCAATCTGGAGAATGCGTTGCGCGAAGGCGGACCGCAATGGAAGCAGACTTTCCATCAGGACGGGGGAATTTTCGATCACTTCTTCCGTACAGAAGAGGCAACACAAACATTTCTCCAGGGTATGCACGGTTTCGGGACGCTGAGTTCTCCCCTGGTGGTTTCCGCTTTTGATTTGTCGCGGTTTAAAACGTTTGTGGATCTTGGCGGCGCGACGGGTCACCTGGCTATTTCTGCGTGTGAGCGATATCCGGGGATGAATGCTATCGTGTTTGACCTTCCTCGGGTGATCGACGCGGTCGCGCCTCAAATTTCTGTTAGCTCAGAGGCCTCGCGTATTCAGCTCCAAAAAGGAGATTTCTTTGATGCGAAACAGCTTCCCGAGGCGGACTTGTTTGGTTTGGGCAGAATTCTGCACGATTGGCCGGATGCGAAGGTGAATGCACTGTTGAAAGCAATTTATGAACATTTGCCGTCTGGGGGCGGCATTCTTTTATCGGAAAAGCTGGTGAACGAAGATAAAACCGGCCCCATCGCGGCTCAGCTACAGTCGTTGAATATGCTGGTGTGCACGGAGGGCAAAGAACGGACCCTGGGCGAGTTTCGGGCGTTGCTGGAGGCTGCCGGATTCACCCAGGTGCACGGTTGTGTCACGGGTGCTCCTCTTGACGCGGTCTTTGCGGAGAAGCCGTAGGCTGAGTTGTCCTTCGCGCTATTTCTCTCTCCAACTGAACGATGGGTGCCCCACATCTCGCTCGTTTTTCGCGAGATGTGGGATTCACCAGACCTCGATGGCTCAACTCCGAGATTAGTGGAATCCGCCAGAGTTATAAAGATAAGGTTGTGGTATCCCACATCTCGCGAAAAACGAGCGAGATGTGGGCCACCCGTCATTGGTTGCTGGTCAGCGTTCCCGGGCCTACCTTATTGGTGGAAAAACTTCACATACGATTGATTTGCGGGTCAGCGTCCTGAGCCTAGATGCGGTCGAGTAGCTGGCTGGCGGCGCGTTGTCCTTCCGCAATTGCGGTGGTATGGCCGGGATCTCCGGAGAGATCGGTGTTGGCGAAGGCTATGCGGCCGAAGGGCGCGCGGCGCAGGATCTCGCGCGGCGCCGGTTGCCCATCCTTCCCAAAGAAGAAGCCCGGCTGCGGGCTGCAGTAGGCGTGACCCCAGCGATTGAGCACGATGCCGGCCACGTCGCGTTTGGCGTCAAATCCCGACGCGGCGAACATTTCTGTCAGTTGCTCGCGCACTCGCCGCTCGTAGTCGCGAAACGAAGTCGACAGGAGTTCTGCGCGGCCTGCCTGCTGCTGCTCTACAAGAGAAAGTCCCGGGCGGCAGAAGAGGACCTTGATGGTCATCACCACCGGCGAATCGGGTCCGATGGTCTTATCGTCTGTTCCAAATGTTGGCATCTTACGGACCGAGCCGTAGATGCCGAGCCCGCCATAGAGAAACGCTCCGGAAATACCGAGCTTGTAAAGGAAACGCCAGTTCCGCAGAGCAATGTTCACAATCATGCAGGGCGAACGGAAGAATTGCGCATAGGCGCCGCGCTGCTCCGAAGGTAAATCGATCACGATGTGCCTGGTCGTCCAACTGCCGCCGGCCATCACGACCGCGCGCGCTTTCAAACGGTAGACTTTGCCGTTGCGCGTGTAGGTGATACGCACAAACTCGCTGTGCTCGGGCAGACCTTCGTGTTCAACACGCACCACGGTAGACCCAAGGCGAATCCGCGCGTTTTCTCCGGGCTTGTCGAGAGCATCGAAGTTCACCCGGCCACGGCAGACTGCCTCCAGCGTGCGCGGGCCTGGTATCGCTGCGGGAAGAAGTGTCTTTACCATGTGGCGCGCGAAACCGCCGTTACCTCCGGGAAACGATTGAAGATCTGCTTCGTCGCCATAGTTCATAGGATCTCCGCCGAAGCCGAAGGCATACGCGGAAAGTACATCGGGTCCCATGCCGAAGCCGTCACCCGGACCAGGAACAAGAAATTTTCGGATCGTCTCCCGGCTAAGCCCGAACTTCTGGATCATGTAATCTTCCATGGTGATCGTGTCCATTTCCCGGGGATGCGGCTGGCCGGGCGCGGCACCCAATTGCCGGTATTTGAGGATCTGGTTGCGCATTGTCTCCGGCATGGGCGCACCGGCAAGTTTCTTGCCCCACGGATCTATCAGCCACATGCCGTGCTGCGGCCCGAAGTTAGCTCCGAAATAGATTCCATAGGGTGGGCGAATGTCTTCGAAGCTGCGGCCTATGGGGATCTCCGGCGAGGAACTTTGCCAGGATTGATACTCGAATTTGGTGGCATCCACCCCGACGGAGGCGTAGAAGGCGGCCATCGCGCTTCCGGGCTGCGGCGTATCGAAATGATCGGATCCCTGGGGCGCCATCAGCCGGTGACCCTCCACGACAAATTCATTGCGCTTGGCCTCGCCGCCGAAAATCGGATGATTTTCAAGCACCAGGCACTTGGCCTTCGGAGCGTGTTGCTGACAGTAGAGCGCGGTCGCCAAACCGCTGAGACCGCCGCCGACAACCACCATATCCAATACTTCGCCCGTGTCTTCAGCCTGGTGCGGCGGATCGGCGAAGACGTGGTCCCGGATCTGGTGGCCGGCGGTCATCACTTCGAAGGTGTTGCCGTTCGATTCGGCGTAGTCCCCCACGCCACCGTAGCCGGTCCAGTTGTCTTTGCCCATCTGGGCGAGTAACTGGTGTGGCGTGAGCCCGCTCAGCAACGCGCCGCCAGAGGCGAGCAGTGTCGCGTTCATGAAATCCCGCCGGGAAATATCGTGATCCATGCCCAGCGCGGAATCGTGGGATTGCTTCTTGGACTCGTCGTTCATCGCGTTACGGACCTCATATTTGACATTCGTTAATTATCAACATAATGAGCTGAGTTATCGACTATGATTACTATTCACGATGAGTTAGGAAGGAGACCTGGTGTTGGTTCGACGCCTGACGTTCCTTTGTTCCATGGTATTCCTGCTGGCCACCCCTGCAGCCTATTCGCAGTTCGTACACACACAAGGAACTGAGATCGTGGACGGCTCCGGCAAGCCGCTCCTGATCCGCGGCATCAGTATCGGGAATTGGTTTGTGCTGGAAGGTTATTTCTGGCGGTTCGGCGGCATCACGCAATCGCAAACAGACGTAGAGCTGGTGTTTGCGGATCTTCTCGGACCCACGCATGCACAGGAGTTCCTCTACAACTGGCGCCAGAACTTCATGTCGGAGGCGGACGTTCGCCGCATCAAGCAGGACGGATTTAACACCATCCGCATTCCGCTCCACGCCAAATATTTCCGGACCAATGATGATGAGGGTTTCCAACTGATCGATCGGCTGTTGACGTGGTGCCGGCAGGAGCATCTCTACGTAATCCTCATGCTGGAGTCCGGCATCGGCGGCTTTACCGGCGAAGCAAGCGACGATGGTCCCGACTATCCCTGGCTGCTGAAGGATGCCGGGATGCAGAAGTACGTTTCGGAAGTGTGGCAGAGGATCGCCGGCCACTACAAAGACGACCCTATGATTCTGGGTTATGACCTGATGAATGAGCCGCTGCTGTGGTCTGGATATCTCGATATGGAAAGTCTGATTGAGCCCGAGTACCGCCGCGTGACGGAGGCGATTCGGCAGGTTGACACTCATCACATGCTGATTCTGCAGCCGCCGCTTGGACGCTTCAGCGCGTTCGGCAAGCCGTTCGACAACAACACCGTTTACAGCTTTCATAGTTACGGCGCTACGCCACGACCGGAGTTTCTGCAGCAGTATCTGGACTTCCGCACCAAGTACCAGGTCCCGATCTTCTTTTCTGAAATCTACGCCGAGCGCTCGCCGGAATGGTCGACCGCCCACGTGAACCTGGCAGAGAAATACAACATTGGCTGGATGATTTGGCCGTATAAGAAGATGGCGGGCGACTCCCCCGGACCCTATACGTTCGCTTCGCCTGCCGATTGGCGAAAAATCGTGCTCTTTGCTCATGAGCCCCGCGACGACCGGGCTATCGCCGACAAGAACGCATTGCGGCCACCGCAGAAAGACACGGACGCAATGTTTGCGGAAATCCTGGAGAACGAAAAGAACGAGCATATCACCGTTCACCCCGAGTTTCTTCAGCTCCCGGGCATTCATGCACACTGAGATCAAATCATGAATACGACTGCTATCGGAGGATGGCTATGAATACAGTAAAGGCTTCGGCTGTTTGTGGGGCGGCTCTTGGACTGCTGTTTGCCGGCGCCGCGCCGACGATGTTCGCGCAAGCCCCAACCGTCCCCCCACCGTATACTCCGGGCAAGGCTCCCCATGTCGGCGGAAATAGTTTCGAAGGACCGAAAGACGTGGTCTATTTGCCGACGCGCCCCCTGGAAGATACACGCGCCGATATGTATTTCGGCGACTGGCGTCACTCCGAGCCTAACGTCATGTTTGGCTCGCTGGTGGTGCGCGACATTCTTACCCAGGGAGATAACTTCAGTCCAACCTTCCCGGGCGCGGTGCTCGAGCACGCGAAGTTCCTTTCCTACGGCAAGCTCGAGGCGGGAGCACGGACCGTCCCCTCGACCTTGAAGGGCTTGCAAGTGTTTTTCTATGTGGACGGGGGCGAGGGTGAGGTGTCTGCGGGCGGAAAGACTGAGCCACTTCACAAAGGAAGCGCCCTGTTGATTCCGGAGGGCCTGGAGTTCACGCTTCACAATACGGGGGAAGGCCAGCTAACCGCTTACATGGTGGGCGATCCCACTTATCCGGGCTTTAAGCCGCTTTCGTCGTTTGCGATCAAAGACGAAGCGCACCTTCCGCACAGCGCGCCGGCCGACCCCTCGCCGTTTACCAATCCGGGCGCTGGCGGTCACTGGGCGCACATCACTCATGGCTTCTTCAATCGGGGAACCGGCTTGGCTACGGTGGGGGCCATCATTACGGTCGATATTCTGCCCATGCAGCTTGGTGAGCCGCACCCCCATTTCCCCGGACACGAAGAGATCTGGTGCGAGGTCGAAGGCAAGAGCCTGGCCTTTTATGGTTCTCAGCTGCGCATGCAGCATCCCGGCGAAGCTTATATGCTGCGCCCGGATAATCTCACCACGCATTCCAATATCAACTTTGAAGAACCTGGAGATAAACCGATAAAGTTTTTGTGGTTCAGCACGAGCACGAAAGTGTCGACGACGCCGCACTAGACCACTGGGCTTACTCGAGTTTTCTGGAGTCACTGCTCTGATGCTTTGCATCAGGGCAGGGCTTCAGCCGTGCCGTTGAAGGGATAATAAAGATATGGGCTAAAGAGGTTGTGTGAGAACTTGGATTTGCCAATTTAGTCCCGAAGGGACGGCCTGAACTTAGCCCAGGGTGCTGAACCATAGATGCGCGATGCATTTCGTGCAGGATGTGCCATTGCAGGGGCTAAAAGCCCAATTCTTTTTCCTTCCTTTGCGGCCCGACTAAAGTCGTGCCCTGATACAAAGCCAAACTCGGCATCCAAAACGCTAGTGTTGTTGAAATTGTGCCGTCCCCTAAAGGGGACTTGGTTTCCGTTGCTTTCCTTTCCCGGCACTCCCGTGCCGTGCTCTGGATTCTTCCGTCCCTTTCGGGACTGGTTTGCGGCCATGCGCTTGGTCCCTGGACACGTAGAAACTCAGGTACGGGCTTCAGCCCGCACATAAACCTAGCAAAATCATCTGGGCTTACTGGCCATTGGTCGAGACTAGCAGCAACTTGACCTGGCTATCTTCCGAGTAATTCACATTGGCAGTGGGAGCCAGGTTATCCGGCGGATGTTCATAGGCGATTCCCGGAGTCTGGCGCCGAAGATAAGGCCCGATGAAGGCAATGCTGGTGCCCGAAAGCTCCATCCACAGATGTTCGGTATTCGGCATCGTTCCCGTGAAGGGCCGCGTAATGGTCAGGTCGTCGAGGGTGACCGTCTCCACGCTGGTGATGGTCGCCAGACCATCGCTCGAAGTGAAGAGCGGCCTCACTAAGCGCGACCAATCCGGGACCGCGGTGCTGATCGGTGTCGCCTTTTCATCCTTGACCACCAGCTTGGTTCCCGGCTGAAAGCCGCTGGGCGTGGGCTCGGTAATGACATACGCGCCAAGAGGAACCGCGCCCGTGTTCTTGATGGTGAAGGCCAGGTTGGCCGGCACCAGAACCGCGATATTGATGGAGACCGGAGCCGAGTCGCCCGCGGCGGAGATCGTACCTGTTCCGGTGGTGAAGTAATAGACCCGCTGCTTACCGGAAAGAGTCGTGGGCGGCGCCGAGGCGCCTGGAGCCCAGGTGGTGTAGACATAGGAATCAACGTAGCGGAGGATGGCGCCTTTGGCCGTCGGCTTCATCGGGTCACCTTTGGTGAAAACGGTGTACTCCGTTACCGGACCGGTGGTTTGAGCCTTGGACGTATGCCAGTCGTTGAAGTACATATCGACGTAGGCGTTGCTCCCTACCTGTAGTTCTTGCGCGTGCACCAGGGGCGAAAGCGCGGTCGCAAGCAGCGCCGCCGTGATGAGTTTTCCGGTCATAGATTCTCCTGGTGAGTTCGTGGCCTGCTCACCTGTAACCACCGGCCCGTGGGCAACCGACAAGGGCCGGTAACATTTGACCGCTTTTTCCGGCCTCGAACAAGCGAAGTTGTGCGAAATGCCCAAAAAATATTCCAGCCTATTGCTGGGCCGTCGAAGCAGGAACAACGTTCCACCCATCCACGTCGACCGACGGCTTGCCTTGCCGGCGAGCCCAGTCTGGAGTATCGCTGGATGTGCTTTCGAGTTGCAGGTCGGCCGTTTTATAGGTAGCCGTTATCTCTCGTGTCTCGCCTGGCTTGAGGGGGAAATAATTGTCCTGCCAAATTACGGGAAGTACTTCGAGCTCATTGTTCTCAGCTTCGGGATCTTTAAATCGCGATGGCTTCATCACCTTGAGATGAACGGCGAAAGCGAGATTCTGCGTAGGGTTTTCCACCGTGACACGCGTTGTGCCGTTCTCACCGTCGATTTCCGATTCGCTGGTTACGTTCACCTTGACTTTAGGGAGCGTATTGAGCGCAGTCAGGTCGTCAAACGATTTAGTGGGAGTTGTGTACCAGGTCGACTTATCCCAGTCGAGCACATCGGGTTTGGTCGAGAGCCAATAAAAATTCGAGCTCACTAGCTTCCCCTCAGAATCGCGCAACGATAGGTCTAAAAAATATGTCGAGGTGAGACCGTCGATTGCCGGCAGGGTAACGACCTTTTCCACACCGTCGGCGGGGATATCGAGAGTCGTCTCCCGTGAGTATTTCGCCGACATGTCGAGGTTGTAGACCTTGACCGTCGCCTTCAAGGCTTTGAAGGCAGTGTAGAAGGAGTTCACGACCGCGATCGAATGATCATCGTAAGAATACTGAATGTGCAGTGGTTCACAACCCTTTTTGGCGCCGAAATATCCACCGCCAGGGCGGAGAAAGTAGTCGTACAAATGCCAGATGTTGGAGGGCCAAGCATTGTTCAGCATCCATTGGATCACTCCGGTAGCGGTGTATTTGTTACGTCCGAAGGCTTCGAACATCGCCCGCTCTCCTTCGTAGGCCATAACCTGCGCTTTCATGGTGTAAGCCTCGAGGTCGTTCGCCGCCCCGTAGCGGTGGTTCATCGCATCGGTAAACACGTCCAGATTTTTGAACGCGCTGCCGCCGGCGTGGTAGTCCCACCACGAGTCCATGGGCCATAGGTGATCGTGGGGCAAAATACGAATGAGGCTCTCCACCGGCAGCGGGGCCGGCCCGGGGCTGGTCTCGGTGTTGAATCCATGAGCGCCTCCATACTTTGTATCCAGCAGCCAATAGGAGGGCGCAACGTACTCGTAGGGCCCGGTCATCTTTACGCCGGTATCGCCCGTCACCGTGGTTGGCTCTGCCATCGCTGAGGATTCGTAAGGGTTGGGCCAGTTCTGCTCTTTCAGTACAGCGATGTAACGCCGCTCGACATCCGGGGGCGGAGGGCCGTCACTTCCGTTCATCCAATTAAAGGCTGATGGATGGTTTCTCAACCGCCGTATCTGGTCCTTGAGCGATTCCGCTGAGATGATGTGATCTTCGTCATCCCATTTCTTCCACTGCTCCCAGTGACTGCAGCAGGACCAGCCGGCCATGATGAGGATCCCGTATTGATCGGCGAGCTCAAGGAAGTGGTCGCTCACGATCTTGCCTTCGAGGCGTACCGCGTTGAGATTCATGTCGCGGACATATTTCAGTTCTTGTTCCTCCCTGGCGGGCGACTCGCGGAGCATCATGTCGGGGGTGTAACCGGCGCCGCGGATGAGTATCCTTTTGCCGTTGATACTGAAAATGCGATGCGTCTCCGGGTACCCTTCGTCATGGCCACTGAATACGCGCCCGGGAGTGGCCGGCTTTTCCACCTCGCTCGAAACCTCGCGGATGCCGAAGTGGGTAGCAACCTGGTCAGATGTGGCTCCATCACTCTCAAACTGCAACGTTAACTCATACAGATTCTGCGGGCCCACGTTAACCGGCCACCACAGCCGCGGATTGGTCAGATTTAATTGGGCAAACCGGCCGGGAGAAAAGGTCACAACTTTGCTTTGCCTGGCTTCCAGGGTGACCGGTTGTGAGAAGCGGAGATTTTCAATCTGGCCCTTTAGCACTCCCTTAACCACAGAGTTCGTGGTGTTCTTTACCTCAGCGTTGACCGTCAGGCGCGCCTTGTCCACTGCCGGGAGATCCAGTTTCGTGATCACCTGGGGAAAGCGAATCGTCACTGCGCCGCTGGTTGTGAGATAAACGGGACGCCAGATGCCCATATCTTTATCTGGGGGCGTGGGGTTCCAATCCACCCAGCTGAGGCCAAGGTCGTCGGGCGTTTGCGGAAATACTTCGACCGCGAGCGCATTCATGCTTCCCGGGGCCACCTGATCGGTTACGTCAAATTCGAATAGCCTCCACATGCCGGCCATCGTGTTTGCATCGGTGACCTGCCGCCCATTCAGCCATACGTTGGCGCGGAAATTAATACCATCGAAATGCAGCTGGACCCTTTTACCGCGATAGCCGGCAGGTACGGTGAATTGCGTGCGATACCACCATGAGGAGCGGAATGGACTTCCGGGTGGCATGGGAATGCCAGAGAAGGTTGTTCCGATGGTGTAGCTGGTTCCGGGAATTGAACGCAAATTCATGCCGAAGTAGGGGTCGGCATACACACGATCGGCTGCCAACGCGGCCAGCACGGTGGATGGCATCGTGGCGCGATACCAATGTTGGAGTTGGAAGGCGGCCGTAGAGAGGACACTTCCCTTCTCCGTAACATCGGAAGACGGCTGGATATACCATCCGTCCGTCAGAACGAGCTTTCTCCCCGCCGAGGATGCCTGCGCGTCCGCAAGCTGGCATGCGGAGACAACGCTGAACAGCGTCAAAAACAAGAGGCTCCCATTTCTCATCGTATTGCGTCGCCTATCCAGTTTCATACTCCACCACAATTCCGATCGAAGGTTGCTCTACTTCGAAGGCAGCGCGAAAGCAAGAATAGAGTCCCCATTGGTCCGGTCAAAGAAGCTACCTCCCGTGTCTACGATCACCACGTATTGCTTTCCGTCTTTACCCATAAAGGTTGAAGGCGTGACGTAGGCTCCTGTCTCCATCTTGATATCCCACAGAATCTTGCCTGTCGCGGCTGCGTAGGCGCGGAAGTGCTGATCGATGGAAGCAGCAATGAACACCAGGCCGCCGCCGGTCGAGATAGATCCTCCGTAGTTAAGCGAGCCGGTGTTGTGAACACCTTTGGCGTCGAGCTCCGGGATGGTTCCAAAAGGTTCCTTCCAGGCTACGTCGCCGGTGTTCACATTGATGGCCCACAACTGCCCCCACGGCGGTTGCTGGCACGGCCAGAATTTTTCGCGATCCCAGAACAACGCGTAGAGCCCCCACGGACTGGTGCGGTCATAAGGAGGCTCGACGCCGGGCTTGGTGAGCGCGACCTTGCCTACGCCCGCCAGTTCGTTGGTGTTCACGAACAGGTAGCCAAGCTTCGGGTTATAGGACATGCCATGCCAGTTGACCACGCCGACCGTGCCGGGGAAGACGATCGTCAGCTTTGGCCCGTAGGGAGTGAACAAGGGCCCACTTTGCATGCCACCCTCGGTGCCAAGCATCGCCTCGCACAGCGCATGATGCTCCGGGGTTACGGTGGATAAATCCGCAGGCGTAAAGCCACTGCGACCCAATGGAACCGGCTTGACCGGAAACGGCTGGGTGGGCGAGGAGTGTTCTCCCGGGATGGTGCTCTGCGGTACGGGACGCTCTTCGACGCCGTAAATCGGCTTGCCATTACGTCGATCGAGGATAAACATCAGGCCAGTCTTGCTGACGAGCGCCACCGCAGGAATTTCTTTGCCGTGGCGGCGCACGTCGATCATCACCGGCGCAGATTCCAAATCGTAATCGTCGATGTCGTGATGGACGGCCTGGAAGTACCAGGCAAGCTTGCCGGTATCCGCATGGAGAACGACCAGGGTGTTGCCAAACAGACCGTTGCCGGCACGATCGCCACCATAAAAATCGGATGTAGGCGAGCCAAACGGCAAAAAGACAAGGCCACGCTCGGCATCGACCGATGAGAATCCCCACACGTTGGTTCCCGATCGGCCTGCCCCGGAATCGTTTGCCCATGTGTCGTAGCCAGGCTCTCCTTTCTGGGGAATGGAGTGAAAGCGCCAAATGAGTTTGCCGGTGTGCACGTCCCAGGCCCGTATGTCACCGGAGGGCCCTTTCGCGGGAGATTCAGGTAAGTCGGCGCCGGTGATGATGAGGTTCTTATAGATAGAAGCCGCAGAGGTCATAGAGTAGCGACCGTCTTTATTAGGATCGTCCGTCATCCCGGCCTTGAGGTTGAGGAACCCACTCTCACCAAACTGGGCGGTGGGCACGCCCGTTTTTGCATTCAATGAAATCAGGCGGCCATCTGCAGTGCCAAAAAAGATAGATGCAGGCGTGGTTTGATCTCCGGGCCAATACGTTGCCGAGCGTCCCAGGAAACGAGACTGCGCCAGCTTGTAAGTCCAGATTAGTTCGCCGGTTTCAGGTTTAAGGGCGATCACCGAACTGTACGGAGTTGCCAGATACATCATGCCGTCTACGACCAGCGGCGTGGCCGGCGAGGTAAGCATGCGGCGGCCACCCCCAGCGGTCGAGGCAGGCGCCGATTCCTTGTCGGCGGGCCGCAGATGATAGACCCAAGCCTGCTTCAGCTGATCGACGTTGCCAGCGTTGATCTGATCCAGTGGGGAATACTTCGTTTGCCCGGCGTCGTGGCCGTAGGTTACCCAATCCGACTGGGCGACACCAGGAATGGCACAGGAAAGAGTGACCATCGCGGCACAGGCCAAGCAACATTTCACGAATTGTTTCTGCATTGAGAGGAGAATTACCTGGTCGACTTAGTGAATTATCCCATAGCGTACCGTAACTGGTTCGACATAACCCGGCTTTTGCTACTTCGTGGCCGGATAACTGTGCAGCAGCGGCCCCACAGTGTTCGAATAGCGAAAATTCTGTTTGCGATCGTCGTCGATGGTCCAGAACATGGCACCGAGGAACGCCGGATAGCCCTTCGGCTGCAGTTTATAGTTCACCGCCGTGGTGGACTTACCGGTAATCAGGTACCGCATCGAATCTTCAACGATGGGTGGCGTCGTGTCGCTGTTCAAATAGCCGATGGCGACTTTATCGGGCGGCAGGGGGTCAAAATGATGCTTCGGATCACGACCGACGTCGAAGCCATGTAACATCAATTCCGTCGCCGCGGCATGGTAATCCACCGATCCGGGCATGTAGAACTCGCCATCCAACCCTTCGATCGGCGGGCAGTTGTAGTCCTGCGTATCCACAAACGCCAGAATGTCGCGGATACCTTGGACAATCGGGATGTAGGAACCGAACTGGCCACCGTAGCCCGGATACGCGGCCGGAATCTGGGTTCCTTCCGGCACCAGGCTCAACATGAAGTCTTTGCCAAAGTGGTCGTGGATCTCACGCAGAGCAGCGATCAGGTTTACCGTGGAAGGCGTGGTGGGATGCTTAAAGTCGGTATCCCCCGGGTCGAGCTCGAGCGAAGAGGTCTCGAAGTCGATATCGATGCCGTTAAAGCCAAACTGCGTGCAGATCTCTTCGACGGTCCTGATGAAGTTCTGCTTTCCTTCCTCGGTCATCAGCGCGAAGTGCTGGCCGCCGCCGCCCAGCGAGATCATCACCTTCTTGCCCTGGCTTTGCTTCAGCTTGATGTCGTCTTTGAACTGCTCAGGAGTGATGTCGCCCCGCACCTGGTATTGCATAATCCCTTCTGCAGCGCCGCGCAACGGCGTTGCAAAGGCGACGATGATGACGTCCCATTGCGGCGAGACCTCGGTGATCCGGCCCAACCCGGACCAGTATCCAATGAGGTGATGCCCGTTGGGAGCGCTGGTGAGCGCGATTGGTGTCGCTGGGGTAGGAGGCGCATCCTTCACGGCGCCAAACATCCCATCGTGAACATGCGCGGGGCAAGGTTTCGACGGACCTCTCAGCGCGTTCGTGTCCGGAAAGGTGTACGCGGCCGAACTTGCCCCTGTGTACCACGAAAGCAGAGCCACATTCTGCAGATGGTAAGACATTCCACCTACATTCGCGAGAAACGGCTTCGATGACGGGGTCCTGTTCTTCCAGTTAGTGTCCGTCGGATCGTTCAGGAATAGATCGACCGCCAATGCAGTTCCACCGCAATCGCTATTGTCCGTGGGCAACTCGGTCGGGCTTGGAGGAGGCACACGCATCCAGCTGGGAAAGATGTTGCCTGGCGGAACCATGCCGCGGTGTACCCGCAGCGCCGGCTCGTGGAGCGGATCGCGAAACCATTGCGCCAGTTGCTGGGTCAGCGGCTGCACATCGCTGTCATCCTCCACCGTATGCGGATCGAGATAGCTTCCCAGCACGAACGGCTGCCGAAACTCCTGCGTCGTATCCACTCCATGCGTCCCCCAGGAGCAGCATTCCGTCGCATCCTCGCTGGTATAGTAGGTCACGTTCTTCGTCATCGCGATCACCAGCTTGCCGGCACCCGCATCTTCCTTCGGCAGCTGCTTGAAAATCTCCTGCTGCATGAAGAGCACATCCACCATGGCCAGCATCCGTCCAGTTTTCCTGGAAGTCAGCACATATCCCTTGCCAATGGGCACGTCGATTTTCAGCGGGACAACCTTTGGCTTACCCAGGAGGGTATGCCAGTCCTTGGCCGCCTCCTGGTGGAAATCGGCACGCATGATCGCATCTGTATACTGCGTCGTTCCTGAAGCGAACGGATACCGGGCGAAGATGGGTGAACCGATCACCCTGGCCACATCCGAGCTTGCATCCAGCACCGCCTTCTTGCCGGCCGCGTCCATGGGCGCCTCGATGGTCAGTGTTATTGGCACCAGCACGGTCGGGATCGTCGTGGTGCCGCCCTTGGCCGGATCGGCGCCAACCACGGTGTACGAGTAGTCCGTTCCGGCGGTGTTATACGTTCGCGTAAAGTTAGGCACCGCCGTGTCCTGGGCGTAGGAGGAGATCGGCAGAAGCAAAATGCCAACAAGAAGTATGCGCAGAACTAATCTCACGAACGGCCTCCGAGAAAATCTAACCGGATTCAATCAGTTTCTTCTCAATGAATTCTTAGAGCAAGCAATGAATGAGCGGATACTGAGCTATACTCCACGCGGATACCATCTCAGGAGTGCAAAGAATGTTTCGTTCTGCTCATACATGGGTACGCTGCACATTGATCTCTGCTTTTGCCCTTAGCAGCCATTTAGTAACAGCCCAGACGAATCCCACGGCACCGGCTCCTTTGCCGCCACCCGCTTCGCCGACCTGCGAAAACGTTCCCCACTCCGATCATCCGCATACCAGGATTACAAACGGCCAGATGAACGCCGTCGTTTTTCTGCCCGACCAGGAGCGCGGTTATTATCGAGCGGCGCGCTTTGACTGGTCCGGCATTGTGGCTTGTGTTTCGCTCAATGGGCACACGTTCTTCGGCGAGTGGTTCAATCGCTATGATCCCATGACGAACGATGCGGTGACTGGACCAGCGGAAGAGTTTCGAGAACCGATCGGGTACGAAGATGCGAAGCCCGGAGACCCGTTTGTAAAGATCGGCGCCGGCGTACTGAAGCGGCTGGACGATCAGCCCTATACGATCGGTGGGGCGTACCCGATCCTCGATCACGGAAAGTGGACAGTAAAAGTTCATAAAGACTCGATCACCTTCCGCCAGGAGCTTCGCTCCCCCATCGGCTATGCCTACCTCTATGAGAAAACGCTATCGCTGGATAAAAAAACGAACGGCCTGCAACTGACCCATAGTTTGAAGAACATTGGCACCAAGCCGCTCAATACAACGGTCTACGATCACGACTTCTTTATGCTGGATAACAACCCGACCGGCCCTGGCATGCAAGTTCATTTTCCCTTCGTTCCGGCGCCGGCCAAGCCGTTTCCAGAGTCAGTCAAAATTGACGGCACAACGATCAAATGGGTAGCGGAGATGCAACCTCACCATGCCCCGAGTGGCGAGATGACGGGCTTCTCTGACAAAGCGTCTGACTTCGATTTCACGTTCGAGGATACGGAACACGGCCTGGGCGTTGAAGAGACTTCGGATTCCCCGATGGTCAAGCTCTTTTTCTGGTCGACCCCAAAGACGGTTTGCCCCGAGGGGTTTATCGGTATTCACGTCATGCCGGGCGAGACCCAGAGGTGGAGCATCCATTACCGTTTCTTCACCAATACTACTTCAGAGACTAAGAAATCTGCCTAAGGAGCCGAGGAGAGGAAACAGCAGGTCCTCCACTCCGCTCCCCCAGATTTCCTGTGGAACTCGGTGGCGCTGACAAACTTCATGCGTCTTTCTCTACGGAAAGCCGCATACGTGGCCTTTGCGAGTGCGCGAGGTAGGAAATCTGGGTACGCTTCGGTCCCACGGCAAGCCGGGGCAGGCGGGATGACAATTCATCTTCGAGCTGCAGCATTGGTGGCTGGTGGAAGGAACTGCAGATCCCTCGGCTGCGCTCGGGATGACAAAGGAGAGGGCGACGCTTCCTTGGAGAGTGGTTGCTGGACCGAGAGCGTTTTTCATCACCTTGGGTGGGCCGCAGGGACCTGCTGTCCAACTCTACCGGCATCAACCGCAAATGGAAGCGCCCTCCTCCCCTTTTGTCATCCTGAGAGCCTGTGACTTTTTCGATCTTCTCGTGTTTTTTGCACCCGACCAGATGTTGTTTAATCCCCTCCAGAAAGGTGTCATCCTGCCTGCCCCGGCGCGCCGTGGGAGCGAAGCGCCTCGCAGATCTATCCCATAACAGAGGATTTACGGCGCGGAGTCGAAGGACCCCGGCGATGCTTGTTGGCAGGTGCTCTTCGGAGCTTTCCGGCCACAGACTACAAGGGAAATTAAAAAAGTCACAGCTACCGAGCGAAGCCGACCTGTCCCGGCCTGCCGTGGAGGGATCTGCAGTTCCGCGGACCCTTCCTGGAAATGTTTTTCGACAGAGTGTAAACGCAGCGGAGGGACTTGCCGTTTCTTCTCCTCGGCTCATGAAGTACCGCACTACAAGAGGGCGAGGCTGAGCGGTTTAGAGAGCAATGCGACTTTGACCGGGGTGGCGAGCGACCCGGTCGCGGCGTTGATCTTCATGCTCAATACCGCATCGCTGCTTAACGCCAATAAAGTACCGCCATCTGCGGTTACATGCAGCCTGTTGGCATGAACCCCTTCTAGCGCGGATAAGGGCTCTAATCCGTTCGCTTGAACCTTCCACGCCAGCAGCGCATCCTTATGCGAACTGAAAAGCATCTCGCCGGAAGGATGGATTGCCAGCCCCGCCACCGCACCTCTAACCGGGGTCCCTGCCGTCTGTTTGTGCTCCAGGATCCCAGCTCCGTCGTAACTGTAGCTCGACACTGCGGCGTCGAGAGCGTGCCCAACATAAACTCGTCGGCCGTCAGGATGCAGCACCATGCAACCTGGCCCACTGCCGGGAGTGACTTCACACCTCCCAGCCACACGAAGCCCGCCGTCGCTGAGGGTGAGCATGCTCAGCTTGTCAGTGCCTTGATCAGCCGTTAAGACGCGCCCCTCGCTGTCGAACTTCACCGCGGAAGGATGTGCCGCATCCTGCAGGGGATGCGGTCCCGCACCGATCTCCTTGAGAATTCCGGTCACTCGCCCTAAACTCCCGTCGTCTTCAACTAACAGGAGGTTGTACGCACCGCCGCCGTGCACCGCAACTACGACACTGCGCCCATTCGGAGCAACCGCCAGGTCTGTGGGTGAAGTGGCAGAGAGCGACAACGGGACTCGATTTTTGAACGCGAGCTGTCCGGTTGTCGCGTTGATTGTGTAGGCCTCGACACTCCCGCGCGGCAGATTGCCTTGCTGAGACACGCCATTGGCCACGTAAAGGTACCCACCGCTGATCGCCATCGCCACCGGACGCAGACTGGCCGTCGTCTGCTGCAACACGAAACGCCCATTCTGTGAAATGGCGTACTGGTGGATCGCCTGCTCCAATCCTATGTATGCAAATCGAGCAGTGTTCGTCCGTTCTGCCGGCCAGGCAGCGGGACCGTCTGCCATACTCAACAAACATGCGCTCCCCGCCAGCTGCAGAAACCGTCTGCGATCCAATTCCAATGGCTGCTTCATCTGGCCTTTCCTCTATGCCCGGATGGACATGGCATGGTGGAACACGTTATTGGGATCATACTTCTTCTTCACCTGCTGCAGGAACTCGTAGTTCGGCCCGTAATAAAGCTGAGGCCAATAGGCATAACCGAGCATGTCTGCGTCGGGATAATTGATGTAGCACCCTTGATAATTCTCACCCGGGAATGGCGTTCCCTGATGGGATGCATCGACTTCAGAACCCGAGTACAGATCCTTGTAAATGTCTCGTATCCAGGCGATGTGCCCATCGTCTTCCGCCGCTCTCGCCCAATAGGTTTGGAACTGCATCTTTATGATGCTCGACCGCTGAAATGCGACGGTTTCTTCGAGCATCTCTTTGCGGTTGATCGCGCCACCATAGGAGTCAATCTCGACCACCGTATGCGAAAGATCGATCCCCGGCATCACCCGTGTGAGGTGTTTGTAAAACACTCCGATCTCGCGGGCTGAGAAGTTCTTCTGCATGTAGGTGGACTTGTATTTGGCTCGGGTTACGCCGCGGCGGAAACCGCCTGCAGCCCCGGTATCGGCCCACAGATCATGCGTCATCTTATGAGGGCCGAAGCTCTCGCGGGGAGGATTATTGACCGGGGCTGCCGGCGACACGGCGGATGGTTTGCAGTCGTCAAACAGGGAGAGGAATTCATCCAGCACTTTGGTATTCGTGCAGGTGCCGTCCGGATTGCAGAACTGCACCGAGATGCGCAGATAGCCTCTGGCCTTGTGATTTGCCTCAATGATAGAAAACAGGCCCCACGTTTCAGGATCCTTGCCCCGGGTGGCGAAGTAATTGCCGAAAGCATTGAAGATTTTCGCGAACTTCTCCTCGGTCATCTCCGCCCAGGGAAAGATCAAATTCGAAGACATGACTTCTTGCGGAGCGGGTGGTAGCTTGTCGAAAACGTAGTCGACGATCACGCCAAAGTTTCCGCCCCCGGCGCCGCGGCAGGCGCGCAGCAAATCAGCATCCTGCGTAGCGGTACATTTGCGAAGAGCTACTTTTCCCTGCGAGTCAACGGTCAGTATATCGACGCCAGTCACCCAATCCGCAGTTGTGCCGTACAGGCGTGAAACCAGGCCGTATCCGCCCCCGGTGATATGACCGCCCGCTCCCACGGAGCCGCAGGTGCCGCCGGGCAGGGTTACGTTGTAAATCTTGTAGAGCTCCTGGTACGCCTGCCCCAACGTCGCTCCCACACCCACGCGATAGCGTGCATCCTGCGGCAGAGCGCCCACGTGGTTCATCAACGACATGTCAATCAGGGTGCCGTTGGGATTGTTGGCGTAAAAATCTTCGTAGCAATGGCCACCGGAGCGAATCGTCGGCCGCTGCCCGGCGTTGACCACACGCTGCAGAGCCTCTGCAGTGTCATCGGCATTCAGGCACAACGCGATGCTACTGATTCCTTCGGCAGGACTGGCCGGCCACCGGGCATTCCTGGCTCTCTTCAGGTTGTTGAACCGCGGATCATCGCGAGTAATTAAAATCGCCAAGTTTGTTGGCCACCTCAACGCTTATAGAAAGCATAAAACAAAAAGGGATGCGATTGCTCGCATCCCTGAAAGGTTCATCTGGGTTGGTTTAGAAAATGAACTTGCCGCTGATCTGACCGATACGGCCTGGTGCCGTGTTGGTGGCCTGACCGAACTGGCCGTTGTTGGCATCGCCGATCACGTTGGTAAAGTTGGCGTGGTTGAAAACGTTAAACATCTCGAGCCGCAGGTTGAGTTGCATTCTCTCGGTAATCTTCGTGTCTTTCTCCACGCCCGCGTCGGTGTTGATGGTTCCCGGCCCGTGGAAGAGAAATTGCTTCGCGGTGCCGGTCACGCCACACGTCTCGTAGCCGCAGCTGAGGCTGTTGTCGAAGGCTGAGGCATTGAAGAAGGTGTGTGCCGCAGCGTGTGGGTTCAGCTTCTGGATGGGCGCCACCTGGTTGGGATAATCCAGCCCGATGTTGGTCAACGCGATGTCACCGCCGCTCCTTAAGCTGAGTGGGAAGCCAGTGTTGAAGCGGCTGATGCCGGTTATTTGCCACCCCTGCGAGTACCTATGGGTGCCCAGGAACCGCTCAAAGGGAAGATTCCAGTTATAGCTGGCCACAAAGTTATGCCGCATGTCCCACGACGATTGTCCGTAAGCCCGATTTGGATCGCGAGGATCCCACTTGGCAGCAATGTCATCCAGAGACTTAGCATAGGTATAGGAGAGCAGGTAGGTAATATCGTGAGCGCGGCGTTCGGCCGATACCTGCAAGGAGTTGTAATTCGAGTTTCCAGAGTTCTGCAGATAAGTCGCAGAGGCAAATGCCACCACCGGCCCTCCACTGGAGTTGGTGTAGTTCTTGCTGATGTCCTGGTTGTCGATGGCCCCGGTAAAACTACCGTAGTAGGTTTGCCCGCCGGCCTGGTAAACGCCACCTTCACCGTTGGGCCCGCAACCGGGAAGCGACTGGCAGAGCGACGCAGAGCCCCAGATCACGTCTTCGCCGTGCTCGATGTGGTGTCCCTGAGTCCCCACGTACGCCACGGTCAAGACCGT
>CAVVQX010000022.1:0-751786 GCA_963750415.1 uncultured Acidobacteriaceae bacterium | reverse complement strand
CTGTCTGGGCCTCAGCGATAATTGTCTCGGAAGGAACGGCGACCATGGGCTGTGGCTGTCCCGGCTTCTCTTTCGCCTGGGTCGCGCCTGGGGTGGGGGCTGAGACCGGGGCGTGTTGCTGTCCCTGCAGTTCCATCGCGCTAATCTCCGCCCTGACCTCCTCCATCATTTGATCCAATTGCTGGAGCTTGTCTTTCAGTTGTTGTATGTCTTGTTGCTGGCCATCTTTGGTTTGCGCCCGAGCGGGCTCCATCCAAATAGCAGAAAGGGCAAATACCAATATCACGGCGGACTTGATTGGTTTCCAAGAAATCGAAACATTCGATCGCATAAGAACTCCTGATCCATCTGACCTGCCCGAAATCGCTCCCGGAGGGCCGAAGCTGCTAACACTCTTATGCATAGGAGTCATTCAAAACAATGAGGGAAATCCCTAAGTAGGTAGGATCGTCTGCACTTGCAGTTAGCCTGAGAAACGGCGGATATCATCGCCCAGCAGGTTGCTGTTCGATTGCTGTCTAGTTGGTTTGGCCCACAATCCAAGCCGGCGACGGGATGACCTTGAATCGAACGCACAGTCTGTGCGGTGAGAACTGCACATCGTACACTGCGCCGTCTCTTGCATGCTAGGGATTTCCCCAGTTGCGAAGGGCCGACCATTACTTTAGCAATAGTTCCGAAGGCTTGAAACTGCACCCTTAGCTTTGGCGCAACGAAAAGGGCGTCCCTTCACCCTGAATGGAGGCCAACTTTGATCCGACCACGGGTACTGCTGGCCGATGACCATCCGGCCTTACTTAAGGGCGCAAGTGCAATTTTAAAGTCGCAGTTTGAGGTAGTGGGAAACGTAACGGATGGCGAAACCCTAGTATCGGAGGCCCGCCGCCTTCATCCCGACGTAATCGTGGCTGATATTACCCTGCCGGTTTTGAGTGGGATCGACGTCGTCCATGAACTGCGCGAGTCCGGGCTGGCTACTAGGATCGTGTTCCTGACGATCGACTCAGAACAGCCGTACATCGAGGCATGCATGGTCGAGGGAGCATTGGGCTATGTGCTCAAGTCCCACATGAGGCCCCACCTGATTCCAGCGATACAAGCGGTCCTTGCCGGACGACCGTACAATTGTTCATTTGTTTCTACATATTGGTGGAGGGTGGTTAGCGGACTAACGCTCGTGTACCGGTTTTGCCGAAGGGGTTACGAGCAGGGCACACGTTCGACTTGAAACCGTAGTGGATGGGATCTATGGTATGGCTTTCTTCATTTATCGCGGCGATGCTACTCACTTTGTTTTCGGTGGTGGTTAGGACCGCGGACCGACAGGGCCTGCCCAGGCAACTAACCCTATTTACAGCAATAGCGATTGCACTCGCGACCAACTCTACTCTCCACACGGCGCAGAGCCCACTAGAGCAGGCATCCGTAAGGTACGCGCAATCGGGTCCTTCCCTTCTGCCTCAATTGGAGCTGGATTCATGTCAAGGCTATCTAGCGGTCAAGAAGCGGGCGCGACTCAACTCTATTTCCTACTTGTTAAGCTTGGCTCCCTGCGAAGACCAGCTACCAAGAAAGACCGTCAAACTGCCCAAGCGCTCTAACGAGATCGCAACAGTGGGCCGTGGCGGCCATGTACACCGGCAAAGCAGGCCACTTCGTGAATGACGGGAGTGGTTTGACTGACGCCGTAGCAGTGGGTTGACAGACAATAATACGGCGCGATCGGACAAATCCGAATGCCTTCGACAAGAGAAAATCGGCAAGGGACGAGCAAGTCGGTTCACTTAACCCACGCTCTCCGGGCCATCTTCACTATCTTCTTATTCGCAGGCTTGCGTGCACATTTGGCTGCCCAGCTTCCGGAACCCGCGGCGCCTCCGCCGTCCACAGCCGGGCCCACGTCACGCACAGCTGCGGCTGCGGCAACTACAGCTGAGCCTGCGCAAACTCCGACAACACCCCCTGTGGCAATCCACGACCCGCTGGGACGTGAAACTCCGCACAACGCACTGATGGGCCTATTGAAGTATGGGGCACAGCAGGACTTCGCGACCGCCGCTCGTTACCTGCAACCGCCTCCCGGGCAAAACACAGACCTGGTGCAGCGGGCCAAGGAGCTTCAGGCGCTCTACTCAAAGCTCCACAGCAACATCGCATTACTGAGCGATGATCCCAACGGCTCCATAGATGCCGGGCTTCCACCCGGCCAGGTAAGGGCCGGCGTTTTGAAAATAGGTGGCACGACCACCGAAGTAGTCCTGGTGCGAGTAGATGATCCGGCTGTAGGGAAAGTCTGGCTGCTTTCAAAAGAGACAGTTGCGAAAATTCCGGAACTCTATGCCCAACTGCAAAGCGAAGGGCCAACGAGAGCCGAACGATTCATGCCCAGCGCTCTAACCAGCCGGCACCTTTTGGGGATGTCACTTGCACAATGGCTTGGGTGGCTGCTCTCGATCCCGATCTCCTGGTTGCTGGCCTGGCTGTCAACATTTTTGTTGAGCGCGCCCAGGCGCGTCTGGTGCAAACTCCACAAGCAGCCCTTCAAAACGCTCTGGGACACACCACTTGGATTACCACTCCGGTGCATCCTCGCGATCCTGGTGCACCTCCTTTTCGTCTACCAGCTTGACCTGCCGCTTTTGTATCGTTCTTATTACTTTCGTTTCGTCGCAGGCCTGTTGGCGGGAGGTCTCGCGTGGTTCGTGAGCAGGCTCGCAGACGAAGGCTTCGACCGCGCGGTGGATCGGACGCGAACCCAGCACAGGGGTGGGGAGTCGATCCTGATCCTGATGCAGCGACTTACCCGCGTCGTGATGTGGATCATTGCCGTAATCGTCACATTGGCCCTGTTTGGGATCAACATGAAGACCACGCTTGCCGGCCTGGGCATCGGAGGACTGGCGATAGCGTTGGCCGCGCAAAAGACACTCGAAAACCTCATAGGAGGAGTCTCATTGTTAATGGACAAAGCTGTAAGTCTCGGTGACTTGTGTCAGATCGGCAATCAACTTGGAACCGTCGAAGACATCGGCCTCCGTTCTCTAAAGCTGCGAAGCCTCGAACAAAAGCTCTCGATTGTTCCTAACGGATCGCTCGCTGGGATGCAATTCCAGAACCTGACCCGTCGCCCCAAATTGCTCATCAACCAAACTTTCTCGTTGCGCATTGAATCCCAAGTAGAACAGTTACGATTCGTGCTGGATCGTGTGCAGAGCATGCTCGACCAGCATTCTGCGATCGAATCCCACACCTCTAGAGTTCGGATCATGGGTTTCGTCGGCGCTGCATTTGAATTGGAACTGTTCGCCTACGTCAAAACCGGCGATTGGATACAATTCACCGCAATTCGTCAGGAGGTTATCTTGAAGATAACGGAAATTGTCGAGGCTTCTGGTACCCGGCTCGCGGCGCCAACACGATTGAATTACCAATCCAGGGACATCGGCATCAACGGACACAAGGCCAATGCTACTGTAGGCTCGTTCGTCACCCTCGACTCCGAACTCACAAGAGACGACCTAACGATGAACGAGTGAACAAGGAGGTGTCCTGTGTGACTACGCCTGCCCGGCTGCAGGAACCGACGGATCTCTCGCTTCAGTTGCTCGCGACCCAGCCAATAGCTACGCTGTCATGCGAGAGATGAAGCTAGTACCTTTCGTCCGCGACGACGTTACATGACTGGTCGCCGCCACCGCCTTCCCGCTTTTACCCCTACTGCGAACGATGATGCCTCTGGGAGAGGTGGTGAGACGCGTTCTCAAGATTAGTTTCTCACCGCATCGGGATCTGGTCTTGGCAATCAGAACGCAGGTTCTCCCAATGGCGAGAGGGTCTCCACCTTCGGAGCAGCACGAGAAGCGCCCGCAGGCGGGGGAAGTTCGTGCATTTCGGTGCAAGATTGTGGCAGGAATACCCGGGGATGGAATGCCGCCTGACTACTGGAATGGAGAGTGAACACAGCATGAGCAGACAATCCCTCAGGAAAATGCAAGGCGTCATTCTATGTTGCGTACTTTTTCTGGTCACACCTCTATTCGCGGGAGACAACTCCGACGCGATTGTGATGAAGAATGGCGATCGCTTCACTGGGGAGATCAAAGGACTTAGTGGCGGTGTGCTCTACATAAGCGTGCAGTCCATATTAGGAACAAGCCAAGTTCAATGGTCCAAAGTGGCTCATCTAGAAAGCAAGCGGTTGTTTCTCGTAAAAACGGAAGACGGGGCGGTGTACACAGGGTCTCTTAACACCACGCACGCCACCCAAGGGAACCAGCCTATGGAGATTGCGGTCGCAGAGACTTCAGGAAAAGCCGTGATCGAGAGTTCCCACGTTGTTGAGATGGAAGTGACCTCAGCGAAGTTCTTCCGGCGGTTTAACGGCAACATAAATACAGGGGTCATCTACTCTAAGGGCAATGAGTCAACGCAGTACAGCTTAGGTTCTCAGATCGCGTACCCACGAGAGCGCTGGGCGGCGGGGGCGAGCTTAAACTCCAGCTTGTCCGCCAGCACTGGCGCTACTGCCTCGACCCGAAACCAACTGGACCTCGATGTTTACCGTCTTATGCGCTGGAATAACTGGTTTTACGCAGGCCTCGGAGGGATTCTGCAAAGCTCGGAGCAAGGGATAGTCCATCAAACGACATTTGGGGGTGGCGTCGGACGTTACTTGAAGAACAGCAACGTGGCGCGCATCTCGGTGCTTGCCGGCTTTTCCGGGCAGAACACGGCATATCAGCAGCATATCGTTTCCCAAAACCTGGCGTCTGGCATAGTCGCGGCCGACTTGGACTTCTTCCGTTTCGACAAAACCAATGGCAGCGTCACGGCAGTGCTTATGCCTGGCATCTCCGACCCCAGTCGCGTGAAGTTCAACCTGAATGCGACTTACTACATCAAACTCACTGGAAAACTGTCGTGGAATATCTCGGTCTACGACAACTGGGACAGCCAGCCGCCGCCAGGCCTTTCCGGGAGTGATTACGGCTCCAGCTCGGGACTCAGCTGGACATTCGGCAACAAGTGGCGCACGAACAACAGCAATCAGTGACCTGTATTGAGCGTTAGCACTGTCGTGTCTGGATGTACCTAGAAGGGGCACATCCCGCTTAGCTTTGTGAATGCGGGAGTTCGGGTGACTGAAGGTACTGCTCGTGTGTCGTCCACTTTGTAGGGCCTCGAAATCAGAGCCACAGGTATTCTTCGGCGCTTCGCAGTTGCACTGCGTGTAACTCTGAGCAGGCGTACTTGTTTTTCTTCGGCTGTGCGTGGCGTGCCTGACGATCACGAACAGTGGCGCTTTCGTTAGAGCGTCTTAGGGATTTTCCTAGTTGCTCACGCGTGGAGCCAGACGTAGGGTTTGTTTGACGGCAGATAGGTCGGCGTATTCGCTGTCGCGACAGCCGCAATCCAAGATGGACGATGAAGCTTTTCAGACGAGAGATAGGGCCCAGGCGCAGAATTGCTCGCCAGAGAGAATGGTCGAGGAGGGAGAGGCATGTATTTCGCCACGCCAAGGGAGCTCAATCGTCGTTTCTGCATAAGTGTGACGGTACTGCTTCTCGGCCTCGTTCCCCTCGGTTCCGCGCAATTGATCATCAAAGGCCGTGGTTTGACTGGGTATGGCCCCACTATGGATCAGCCATTTCTCAGCAACATGCTAGCCGCTCTTGATGCACCGGGAGGCTTTCTACTTTATAACTCGCAGGGCTCTGTGTGGGCCCGAGCCCCCGTTGACGCGCGGCCAGAGGAGGACATGTTCCGTGAGCTGCCAACGAACACAACGGAGGCCGTTTCGTCGGGTGGTGGCAGCGTCGCCTTCCACGGCATAGATCTTACTGCTACAGGTACTGCGCTGCACCGCGGCTTGCTGCGGCGGGGAGCATCTCAGCATAACGAGGATCAGCCGCTGACCGACCAAAGCGACGATGATTTAAATGCGGGCGAGCGGTATCATTGGGGTGGCCTGCTGGCTCAATCTCTATTCTTTAACGTGATTGAGAATGGCTTCCGCGCTGCGAGCGATGATCAGATCCGCACTCTTCTCGCCCATAAGCCCTTTTGGCACGACTACGTCGCCTCCATGCATCAATTCAATATGCGACGTTGGAACGACGGAGATGACTTTCTGGTGAATTACGTTGGCCATCCGATGCAGGGTGCGGTGGCCGGATTCATCGAGATACAGAACGATCCTAATAGCCGGGAGCAGGAAATCAGTGCAACCCACGCCTATTGGATGAGCCGCTTTAAGGCGTTCTTGTGGGCCACCGCGTACAGCACGCATTCCGAGATTAGTCCGCTGGGCGAAGCGGGCATTGGAAATGAGGGCGGTTGGACTTACCCCCTCCACTGCCGGACGCGCTGTACAGAGCCCGGTACCTACAAGAAGTACACCAACAATACTGGATGGGTCGACTTCATCATCACTCCCACGGTTGGATCTCTGTGGTTGATCGCTGAGGACACACTGGATCGCTTTGTCAGTGATTGGGTGCAAGGTGGAAATCGGTCCCGAATCTTGCCCAAGATCTTGAGGGGAGGTTTGAACCCAAGTAGGACGATGGCCAACGCGTTGCGCCTTAAGGCTCCCTGGTATCGCGACTTCCAACATAGTCCCGACCTGGAAGAAACGTACGGGATCCACTTTCTGCCGTCGGACCAATCGATCCAGGAGGCGCAGAATTTCCGCAGATTTGCCCTTGTGCCGTATTTCACTGCGATGCCATTTGGCACGACCGCTCACCCTTGCACGGTTTGCATGCAAAATCCGGGAGCCGGCGTGGAAGCCGACTTTGCCCTGGCCCGATGGATTGCCGTCAGCTTTGCCGCCAGCAAACAGCAGGACGTTATGAGTAAGAAAACAACGAACGGTTCGACAGTAAGTTCCGGCCTTGGCATGCGTCTGATATACGATCGGCCCTACAACACCCTCTCGCTTGCCGTGCGGCCCGGCTTTGTCAAGGAACATGCGTCCTTTTCGCCGACCGGCGACTCGAGTCAAAGCAGCTACACAGAACAGCCGGAGTCAACCCTTTCCCACGAGGCGACAACCATCATGCTGTCGAACGATCACAAGATTTCCAACTCCGTTGGATTGCGCTCGTCATTCGGAGTTGTCATGGTTCGCTATCGCAATGCTGCAAAGACACCGCCAGGTATTGGGGAGCCGCCCTATCTGAGCTGGCTCTCTCATGACAGCTATACGAATAGATCCACCTGGACATACGAGATGGGGCCGGTTTTCCACTTTTAGATTGACAACGTTCAGATATTTCCGGTGTGAAGCCACGGCGTCACCCACTCGCCGCTAATAACTCAACGAACCGCGCCATTGCAATTACTTCTGACTGGAACCGCGTCTGCCTGCTCTTTACCTCTCGATATCCTCCACCAAAGACGCTGTGTAGCTTCGTCTCCTGAAGACCATCGGCGAGGCAACTGGCCATGTAAGCAGATATGCGTGGCTAGGGGTTTCCCTCATTGTTTTCACCAGTAGCTCGGCGTAAGACTGACTGGCAGTAGCAGCTCTCCTCCCTAAGTTCGAGCAGAGACTTGCAAACAGGTTCGAGTAGACGGGAATCTTTAGGATAAGTCTTCGGATCGTGGGAAGAATTTCAATTCGACCAGGCTATTGCAATCGCTGTCTTCCGTCGCTTGGATTCTGCCCGCTCGAGCGCAATCCCAGGGCAGTCGAAAGTAACACAGCCACAGGCTGCGACATTTGGAGGCAATCAATGAATCGCACGATCAAGTTCTCTCCCTTGTTTCTCATCATTGGACTAACGCTGGTCGAATTTGGTTGCGGACGGAGCGGGGATACCACAGTTCCCATTTCCGATGAGACGTCGGCTCAGAAGCCTGCTCAGGCGTCCACGGGCAAAACGCGAGTCGAAAAAGATCTACTGGGAGAAAAAGAAATTCCGGCCGATGCCTACTATGGCGTACAGACCGCACGGGCGCTGGAGAATTTCCAGCTCTCGGGTGTTGAGATCAATCACTACCCCGGATTCGTGGAAGCGTGGGCACTGGTCAAGCTGGCGGCGGCGCAAGCCAACACCGACGTGGGCGCGATGAAGCCGGAAAGGCTGGCCGCTATCGAGAAGGCTTGCAATGCCGTCCTTGCCGGCAAGTACCACGATCAATTTCAGGTCGATTGGTATCAGGGCGGCGCCGGCACCTCCACGAATATGAATGCCAATGAGGTGCTCGCCAACATCGGGCTCGAGCTTATCCGGCCACAAGAAGGGCGAGTATCAGTTCCTCGAGCCTCATGACGACCTGAACATGTCGCAATCGACCAATGATTCCTATCCGACTGCGATCAAGGTCGCGTTCATTCTGCGGAACGGCAAGTTGATCGAAGAGCTTGAGAAGCTTTCGGCGTCGTTCCGCGCGAAAGGTGCTGCGTATATCGAAATCGTCAAGATGGGGCGGACTGAGCTGCAGGATGCCGTGCCCATGACGGTCGGGCAGGAGTTCTATGCCTTCGCGGCATCGCTGGACAGCGAGATCCAGTTGTTGCGAGACGCCGAAAAATCTTTGTACGCCGAGAATATGGGTGCCACTGCGATCGGCACCGGCATCAATGTTCCCAAGGGCTATTCCGAGAAATTTGCGGAGCATCTGGCAAAGCTCACCGGTAAGCCTATCGTACCCGCCACCGACATGATAGCCGCCACCTGGGACCAGCAGGGGTTTGTCGTCTATTCCTCGGCTCTCAAGAGTCTTGCCATCAAACTTTCGAAGATCTCAAGCGACCTGATCCTGCTGACGTCAGGGCCGCGCGCAGGATTGGACGAGATCGACCTGCCGGCATTGCAGCCGGGCTCCTCCATCATGCCGGGAAAGGTGAACCCAGTCGCTCCCGAGGTGATGAACCTTGTTACTTTCCGGGTGATGGGCAATGATTTTGCCGTCACGCTGGCCGCTCACAGCGGCCAGCTTCAGCTCAACGCGTACGAACCGCTGGAAGGCCTGGCGGTGATTGAATCGCAACAGTCTTCTCTTCAACACGTCGATCCTTTTCCGAACCAAATGCATTGACGGCATAAGGTGAATGAGAAGACGCTGGAGCACTACATGGAGACGACGGTCGGCATCGTCACCGCGCTCAACCCTATCTTGGGTTACGACAAGTCAACCGAATTGGCGCAGGAAGCATACTCGAGCGGCAAAGGGATACTCGAGATCATTCGCGAGAAGCACCTTCTCACGGAACAACAAATCAAGGAACTGCTCGATCCCGCCAAGCTGACCGGGCTGGACAAGACGAAATACCAGGCAAATTAGTGGTTGGTGAATGATCGCCGCGCGCAACGCGCAGATCTCGAAAGGAGTTTGTTTATGAAGCAGTCGTACAGAATCTGGACCCTGTCTGTCGTCTTCCTGATCGTTGGGGGCTGCCAGAATGCTTTTGCCCAAGGCAAGAAACCCAACATCGTGATTCTAGCCACAGGAGGCACGATCGCCGGCGCCGCCGCCACCGGTACCCAATCCGCCTACACCTCCGGCGCGGTTACGATCGATGCCATGCTGAACGCTGTTCCCGGAATCAAGGACCTGGCCAATATCAAGGGCGAGCAAGTGGCCAATGTCGGATCGCAGGACATGTCGTTCGACATCATGCTGAACGTCGCCAAGCGCATCAATGAACTGCTGCCGACATCAGATGTCGACGGCATCGTCGTCACGCACGGCACCGACACCATGGAAGAGACTGCATACTTCCTCAATTTGGTGGTGAAGAGTAACAAACCGGTGGTCCTGGTGGGATCCATGCGACCGTCCACGGCCGTCAGCGCCGATGGCCCGCTGAACCTCTACAACGCCGTGGCGGTGGCCGGCGATCCGAATGCCAAGAGGCCGTGGAGTATTGGTCGTCATGAACGACTGGATTCATGGGGCCCACTCTCTGACCAAGACCAGCACCACAGACGTTCAGACGTTCATGTCGCCGCTACGTGGGTTGGTTGGTGTTGTGGCATACGGAAAGACTGATTTCTACAACGTTCCTCCGTGGAAGAACACGACGGCGAGCGAATTCGACATTTCAAACGTGACCAAGTTACCGCGGGTGGATATTGTCTTTGCTGACGCTGACATGTCCCCTGACCTGATCGACGCCAGCGTAAACGCCGGCGCCAAGGGCATCGTCATCGCTGGCGTTGGCAACGGCAACATGAACAAGGCTTCGGTGGAAGCGGCCGCAAGAGCGGCAAAGAAAGGAGTCGTCGTCGTTCGCGCCAGCCGCGTGATGCCACGGGCTCGTTGGGCGCAACGTAGAAGTCAATGACGATGAGCTCGGTTTTGTGGCTTCCGATGAGCTGAATCCCCAAAAAGCGCGGATCCTGCTCATGCTGGCGCTCTTGAATCCTCGTCCGGTGTCGGAAATTCAAAAAGCTCTTCTACACGTACTGATCGAACCATGCGCATAGAGGGATCAAGGATCATGAAGGCGCTGCCGCTGCTATTGGTGATGTTCGCGTTGGCGGTGACGCCGGTTGGCTCCCTTGCACAGGCAGCCAACCGAAGCGCCCTCCAATCCCCCTTCCGAAGAAGCTCAGAACACGACCAAAGCGCCTCCTCCTCGACTCACCCAGCTGCCAGAACGCCCACTCCAGAAAGCCGATGCAGTGATCCCCCACCCAAGTATCGAGAACACCATCGAGGCAGAGGAGCCTATGCCGCGGCGGGACCTTGTGCATTGGAATGAGTATCAGGGGCCGCACTTCACCATCCGGGTCGGCGGCGGTTTTTTATATGATTTCTCAGCGTTTGCTCAGGACAAAGAAAGCAAAGAACAAATAGCCGTGTTGCCCGGCTTTTCAGGTCCGTGATGCTCGCCTCATCATGGGAGGAAGATTCCCCAGTCTCCCGCTGCCCACAACCTGGTGCGTAGGGCTCATGTACGACGGCGCCACTAGCGCTTTTTTTGTGCGGCAAACCGGGATCCATGTTCGGGGTCCCGAAGATCTTGAGCTACTTCTTCATTGGGCGCCAGAAAGAGGGCTTCTCTCTCAACAAGGTCATGGTCGGCTACGACGGCTGGACCATGGAGAGATCCACGTTCAGCGACGCGACCATTCCGCTGCTGGCGGATGGTTTCAAGTGGATTGGCTATTCGAAGAAGCACGGCTTTCTTTGGAACGCTCGGCTACTTCAACGATGTGGCGTCCAAGGGCCAGTCGTTTTCCTCGTATTCCAGCCAGGAGGTCGCACGGCTTGCATGGCTCCCGGTGCATTCAGAGGAGAAGGGCACGCTGATTCACCTCGGCTTTAACTTCCGCTATGGCAAGCCCGTAGATGGGCAACTCCAGCTCAAGTCACGGCCGGAAGATTTCATTGCGCCATATTTCCTCGATACGGGAAAATTCGCCGCAGGCAGCGCGAACAGCCTGGGATATGAGACTTACTTCCGTAGAAAGTCTTTGCTTCTGGGTAGCGAGTACTACTTCATGAATACCTATTCCAAGCCGGCGGGCAATCACATGTTTCATGGAGGCGACGTCGTTGCGACGTGGCTGATCACCGGGGAGACGCGCCCCTACAACACGGTCGGCGGTTATTTCAAGGACATAGAGCCGAAGAGGTCTGTGTTCAGCGGAGGGCCCGGAGCCTGGGAATTGGTGTTGCGGTACTCCTACTCCGATCTCGACAGCCACAATGTGCATGGAGGCACGTTCGGGAGAATCACGCCGATGGTGAACTGGTACCTTTCCGAAAATGTGCGGCTGGAGATGGCCTATGGCTATGGACACCTTGACCGATTCAATCTCAAGGGCAATACGCAGTTTTTCCAGACCCGCCTTCAATTACAGTACTAACACTCTCATGAACCTCGACGGACTGGGACTCGTACCGTAAGTGTCTTCGATTTCATGAGCCGCCGTGCCGCCTTCGACGACTGCGAACGCTCCGTTTGCAACCACCGACCTCGCCTACAATGAAGTTCGACGTTTTTTGATCAATCGGCCGCAGCAACGCATACTCCGGCCTCCGAAGCCATAAGCAGAGGAGTTGCCACAGCGAGGTCCTATCGGTTGGGAAGAACTCCTCCCACGGCCAGTTAGCCCGTATGTCACTCTTCACATTCGTGCTTGTGAGGAACGATAGGTTCGATGGCTCACTGCAGGCCGGGGAGCCATTTTCTGCTCGTCCGGTGCGCCGAGAATCTCCTTGATTGCTGAAAGCAGCACGCCTGGGGGCTCAGCTTTGGTGATGGATAGATTGAACAGAGCAAGATCTTCTTCAGGTATGATTGAGCCGCCAGAAACGAGAATGAGCGGAACATCCCCTTTGATCTGGCGCATCTGCGCAGCAACAGCGCCGCCATTCATCATTGGCATTGCATAATCGAGAACGACTGCATCCACCATCCCGGTAGAAAATAGCTTCAGCCCGTTCGGGCCACCATTCGTTGTTAATACGAAGTACCCAGTTCTTTGAAGCAGGCGCCGTCGAAGAACCAACAGATTCGGGTCGTCATCTATACACAAAATTGTTTTGCGCCATTTATTACCTTGAGCACCCCTGGGATCCTCAGGAGTCGCTGTCCCTGACGACATTCTGACCGCTTCTATCAAAACGTCCTTGATACCGCCGAGAAACTTCTCGGGCTCATACCCGAGGTTGGCATCAGCGAAGTCATCACTTTGACCGAGATTTCTCGAAACAGAAACGACAGATGTAAGCGACCCAGAGGCACGAATCCAGCTGGTCAGGCAGTCTCTATCTCTTGAAGAAACCGAGTGGCACATAATGACGACATTGAACTCGCGAGCCCGACACTGATCGATCGCCTGTTTCAATGATCGCGCTGACTCGACTATATATCCGGCGGCTCGAAGGACCATGTTTCGAGTCTCTAAGAGCGTTAGATTTTCGCCGACGCTGAGAATGATTGTAGGTGACATGAATACCATACCTGTAAATAGATCTGTCAGTACCAGCAGTTGGCTGGTCGAGCCCTCGTGGTTGATCTTCAGCAGCCACCCTACGATTGCCCCGGGGATCCGCACGCGATTGCGTCCGGTCGGATTGGAGAGATAAAATCCACCCGCGCGAACTCGCTGAAAAGTGGACGAGGTGTTGGCGAGAATCACAATACGGAAAGGATGCGCGAATCTGAAGTCGCCTTCTCGCTGGCTTGTGCGGCGGCCTTATTTCCGGAGTGTCTGATCAATCAGACGATCAGGTCGACAGGCGACGGCCGACACCATTGCGCGATTTCACTTCCACTCGATGATGTTTGTCAGCCTCCAGGCATTCTGGTTAAGCTCGAACTGCAGCTCTCCTTTTTCATTGATGATGAGCTGCGCGGCAGGGAAAAGAACACCATCACTCTTGCTCTTGTCGTTATCATTCAAGTTGATCTCTCCGGCGGTCAAATTGAAACTCTTCGACTGGGTACTCCAATAGGATTCTCCGAAAGCAATCTTGCGGTTGGTAACAAAACGGATGGTCCTGCCCGTCGGCGTAATAATCTCGCGGATGTAGCTAAGATCGAATCCGAGCGTCCCGGGGATCGATATCCGGCCCACGCTTTCCATCTTCTCAAGAGCATTCACCAATCCGTCGTTCTGACCGTGCTGGAATGCCTGTACCAGGATGTCCCTGTCCTCCGGACTAGAGAACTCATAAATATTGATTTTCACCCCAAAGTTTCTTCCGAGTTGTGTGCTTGTGCCAAAAGCTGTGGCGTCGATGGTTTCGGAACTTCCCCGTTGGCCAAAACCAGGGACGCTAGCGATCATAAGCAGACCAATCACGAGTGATATTCCATTCGCGACTCTTATAATCTTTAAGTTAGCAAGCATGCAGTCCTCTTCCCTTCGCGCAGTGCATCTGGCCTATATGAGCAGCCCTCCCCCCGCGATTTCCGTTAAGGCCTTATGCTAGGGTGGGCGGTCCGGTCTCCGCAACTAGGGAAACGCCTAGGTGGCTAAGCCGGTTTATGGACCTTCTTCAGGATGCTGTTCCATGTCACCGTAGCGCCGCTGACCCGGAGTGCCGGCCCTGCAAAGCGCCAAACTCCGCCGAGTCACACTCCGATCCAGTTGACCGCGGCCAAAGGCACAATCGATAAAGCACGAACGGCCCTTGTAGGATGCAGCACACTTCTTCTTGTTGACGGTTAGGATGAAGTCAGCGTAAACACTCTTTGCAAAGGCCGCGAAGAATCGGCACCCGAGCATTCATGACCGGTCGAGAGCAGAAGAGTGGGCGACCGCACGAGGGCCGCAGATTGTCACGGGAGCAAGGCCGTTGAGAGACTCACCTGCCCCGGCGGGAAAGATTATCCACAGCTGCCGTCAAACAGCGGTGACATCCGGGTGCAACACTCCTTGTGGTAGCCGAACAACTAGTTGGGTTTGACCACGAACTGTTGACACGTGTTCCTTTCTGACGCGATTCCCTCTGGTAACCATTCGCTCATTGATCATTTTCGGCTCGAATGCTAGCAATCTGGGTACCGTTACACACCTAGGGATTCACCCAGTTGCACATTGCCGCCGGCAACGCTAAATAGGATCCAAGCTTCATAGAGACGGTCGATGCTCGCAAACGAAACGCCTTGGCGGCTTCTTAGGGTATTAGCACCCGCGGCGCGATATCTGGGGTTTCACAGGAATCTTAAATCGTACCGCGTCCATCAGTGTATCGGAGCATCTCGACGCCCGAGGTATGCTCGTCGGACGCACGAAAAGAAGAACACACTGGTGAGAACTATACACATACCCAGTCTGCTCGCGATCGCGGTTGTCACACTCGCCGCAGTGGGGCACGCCGACGACGACACAGCAAAGGAGCAGAAAGAGATTCGCAACATGGTGAATGAACACCCTTCAGCGACTCTATGAAGCCGCTCCAAAGAGCCAAAGTCTGCGGTTGAGAGGCGCGGCTGGATATGCGGTTGTTCAGCAACCTGGGTGTAAAGATTTTCGTCGCGGGATCCTGGCAACGGAGAGGGCATCACCGTTAATAACAAGACCAAGCGCGAGACCTTCATGAAGATGATCGAGCTGCAAGCCGGACTCGGTTTTGGGAGTGAAGAAATTTAGGTTGATCTTTGTTTTCGACAACGAAAGAGCATTCGATAGTTTCGTCAGACTCCGGCTGGCAGTTTGGCGGTCAAACCGTACGGCCGCTATCAAAAACCGGACATAAGGGCGAATCGATCGAAGGACCGGCGCAGTGTCGGTTTCGGACGGCGTCTGGATGTATCAACTCACCGACAAGGTGTATCGGCATCGAGATCACAGCCAAGGAGCACCAAGGACTACAAGAGCAGACGATCCGAACTGAACACCGGGCCGCTAACAACCGGAGCCGCTACATAAGTTATGTCAGGCCCGGACAAGCCGCGCAGATCGTAGAGAGCGTGCGATCTCACGGAAGTTTGACAGTAGGAGAACTATGAGTGAACACGCGATTCTGCAGAACGAGCCCGATTTCTCATTGGTTCTCGGGGGCCCGCTCTTTCGCCTTTTCCGTCGGGCACATTTATCGGGTAGCGTATCGGAACTACCGCTCCGTCGTATTTTGGTGATCACCACCGTTGCGTGGCTGCCACTGCTGATCATGGCGTCACTGGATGGTCACGCTCTCCGTGGTGTCACACTCCCCTTCCTGAAGGATATCGAGACCCAGATTCGATTTCTGATCGCGCTGCCGATCCTGATTGCCGCCGAGTTAATCGTTCATTTACGCCTGCGCCCGGTAGTTCAGAGCTTTGTTAATCGGGACATCGTCATTGCAAAAGAAATGCCACAATTCCACGAGGCCATTAACTCGGCGATGCAGTGGCGCGATTCCATCCCGTTAGAATTTGGATTGCTGATTTTTGTATATGCCGTCGGGCCTTGGCTCTGGCGAAGTCAGATAGCGTTGGGCGCCTCGACTTGGTATGCAATACCAGAGAGTGGGCATTTGCGTCTCACTCTGCCGGGTTATTGGATTGCCTTCGTCAGTATTCCGATCTTCCAGTTCGTACTCCTGCGTTGGTATTTGCGGCTTTTTATCTGGTTCCGATTCCTTTGGCAAGCTTCGAGACTGAACCTGAACCTCATTCCCACTCACCCCGATCGAGCCGGCGGCATTGCGTTTCTGGGCAGAAGCTCCTATGCGTTCGCACCCATTCTTTTTGCTCAGGGCGCCATGCTCGCAGGTATGATCGCAAACCGTGTGTTGTACGCGGGCGAGAGCTTGCGGTCCTTCAAAATGGAAGCAGTCGGCTTGATCGCCGTTTTCATGCTGGCCATCCTCGGCCCGCTGACCGTCTTTACGCCGAAGCTCGCGCGCGCCAAACGAAAGGGATTCGCCGACTATGGATTGCTGGCCAGCCGCTATGTCGAGAAATTTGAACAGAAGTGGGTGAAAGGAAGAGGGTTGCTATCGGACGAACTTCTAGGCAACGGGGACATTCAATCGCTGTCTGACTTAGGCAATAGCTATGCTGTTATTGGCGAGATGCGGGCTGTCCCATTCGGAATCCGGGACATGACGCGACTCGCCGCAGTGACAGCCGCCCCACTTGTTCCGCTCGGCCTAATTATTTTTTCATTAGAGGAGCTGCTAATACGGTTGGTAAAGGTACTATTATAAGAATCTTTCCCCGTTTGGACCGGAACGAACTCACTCTGGGTTCGGTTCTCCTAGAGGCCCAAGGGACGACTCTCTTTGTATTCCCGCCTCAACCCCTAGATCACTTGCTCAGCCCCGGTCAGCCTAGCGAACCAAGGCGGAGGGCATCACTGCGCCCATTACCACGATTAGCAGAAGTGCAGACCGACTGATAAACCGCGCGGTCATACCGGATAGACCAGGCCCGTCATCGGTTGCTTCTAGAGCAAGCCACCAGCCTGTCGCGTCCTTCCTGGTTCAGCTGGACTCCAGTCCAAGTCCAGGCGAGCTCACCGTTTGTGGGCCAACTATGGCATTGTCGGGAATCGACAGATTCGCCGCCGCTTGGGCTATTTTAGGGATATCCCTAGTTGTGCAAGCATTGAGTCAGACTTAGGGTTGTTTTCGTGACTGGGATGTAACCGCGGGACTTTTGGCCCACTAACAACAGACCGGCCAGAACATCAAGGACCTCGAGGAGAACACGAAGCAGTTTTGGCTTCATGACAACGTATGTTAGTTTTACCGAACACAATGTCGTCGAGTAGGACAGTAACCCCAGGGAATCAAGATTCTGCAGGAAATCCTCGGAAGGACCCCACGTTTCATGGAACCTCCCATCCCCGCCTTCTTCTTTGCTCTGTTGCTCTTGCTTGGCATGCTGATCCTGCTAGAGACTGGCCGTCGTCTTGGAATCAGGCGCCGTCCGAAAGAGTCCGAAGGAGAGCGGAGCAGCCTGGGCGCGGTCGAGGGCGCGGTTTTCGCTCTGTTTGGCTTGCTAATGGCATTTACCTTTTCGGGAGCGGCAACGCGCTTTAACGAGAAAAGAATGTTGATCGCCGAGGAAGTGAATCACATCGAAACCGCCTATCTGCGGCTGCACTTAGTGCCACAGGAATCACAGGTTCCACTTCAAGACCTGTTCCGCCGGTATTTGGACTCACGACTGGAGACTTATCGCAGGCTGCCAAATATGCAGGCAGCCGAAATGGAGATTGCGGAATCCAAGAGGCTCCAGGAAGAAATGTGGGCACAAGCAGTGGCTGCTACGCGCCTCCCAAATTCTCATCCCGACGCGGGTAAGTTGCTGCTTCCCGCGCTGAACAACATGATTGACATCGCCACGACCCGGACGATGGCGTTGCAAATGCACCCCCCCAGAATCATTTATGCCCTCCTGTTCGGGTTGGGGCTTATCTGTTCCCTGCTGGCTGGTTATCGGATGTCAAGCGGCCAATACGGAGTTGGCTCCACATTCTCGGGTTCACGGTCATCACGGTAATCCTGGTTTACGTCATGCTCGATGTCGAGTTTCCACGCACAGGTCTGATCCGCCTTGAGACGGCGACCAAATGCTAGTCAATCTTCGCGCAAGCATGAAGTGACGGGAATCCATGCAGGAAACGTTAAGAATGAGTGCACCCGTTGAGGCGTTGCTAAGACAGCGGAATCCACGATTCCTCGAAGGAGTGGATGCGGCTGAAGTCAAAACGATCCTCGGAGCCGGAACCCTGCAACGGTTCCCAGCAAGATCCGTGATGATACGCCAGGGATATCCTGCCGGGCATTTATTTCTTTTGCTGACCGGCCGTGCCCGCCGTTTCTTCCTGACTCATGATGGCCAAAAGATTGTTCTGCTTCGCGTCCTGTCAGGAGACATCTTCGGCGAAATGGTACTGCTGGATAGACCTGCGAATTACCTTGTCAGTACAGAGACGATGACTGGCAGCAGCGCGCTAGTTTGGAATCGCAGCACAATCCGCAGCCTATGTGAGCGGTATCCGAGGTTAATACAAAACTCTTTTTCGAGCTCGGTTGATTATCTTATATATTACCGGGCCGCTCACGTCTCTCTGATCTGTAATTCCGCTCCGCAGCGGCTTGCTCGAATACTAGCCAATTTAGCCGAGGGAATAGGCCATGAGGTTCCAGGAGGCGTCGAACTCGACATCAGGAATGAGGAGTTAGCTAATGAGGCCAACGTTTCTGTGTTCACGGCAAGTCGCCTGTTGAGCGCGTGGCAGCGCGAGGGCATCCTTTCGAAGGGCCGGGGTAAGGTCTTGCTTCGCTTTCCGAACCGGCTGTGGCATAACATTTCAACTTCTGCCTGATTTAATAAGAAAGGGAGGTCAGCCCTTTACCAAAGTGATCTTTTCTCTTAGAAAACCCGTTTTTCAGCCACTTCTTCGAAATCGCGCGCAGCTTCGAGTTCTGCGGGCCTAAATCTCTTTTCAACCGACTGGCGCCAGGTAAATCCCTAGTTGTTGCATTCCAGCGCAGGGCTCATTGTCAAAGAGTGATTCAGCGTCGACAGACCATGAATCGTGCCCGGATTTTGCTAGCTGACAACAACACGCTCACTATGGAAATTGATGGCAACAAATCTGACTTCATCTTTCTACGTCGTGGGTATCGCACACAAGGACAGGGTCTGATTCTAAAGCAATTTTGCTTACTCAGGACGTCAGAACCCGACGTCCTTACGGGGGGTTCGCACTGCAAACAGGCCATTGTCACACTTGGGCAAATTACTTCTATATATGAAAATATTGATGCTCGCTCTCTTCCTGACCTCCGCCGCATTCGGTCAAACCACCAAGACCGACATAGCTATTCACTGCGTCTCGTTGCCTGAAGATGTAGTCGGAGTTCAGCTTTGTACCGCGCTTCGGGAGGCTGTGGCCAGAAGTCCCCGATACCAGGAGGCTCTTAGCAATCGTCAAGGATGGCAGATTAGGCTTGCTACGATGGGGATCTATGATAACAAGGGCACCGCAGCCTCTATGATCCTGATCTATCACGCGATGTATGTCGCGAATACTGTCCAGGTTTGCGGAGAATCCGTCATCCGTGATTGCGCTGAAGGCATGCTGTCTGATTCGGACGACCACATAAGGTCGATTGAAGAGGCGGCCAAAGGCCAAGTGGCCAGGGAGCAAACTCCCTAAGCGTGAGACTCCAGAGAAATAGATGCTGGGCTGCGATGGGTCACTGAAGCATTGAAGAAATTCAGAGGGGAAAGCTGCTGCCGCCTCGCGTAGGGATGATCCGGGCTTCACCCGGAACCACGAAGAGGTCCACTCGAAGGGCCGCCCTAGCTACTGGGTGCTATGGCGGGACCTTAGCTGTGAGGGGTTTGGTGGGATCGAAAGGTGAAAATCCAGTACCGATGAACGGCTGGTCGCGCAAGACAGTTCTGATGGCGGGCAAAAGCTCACGTGAGGCTTTCAATTTCAAAACAAGGCCCAGCGCGCCAACGCTCATCGCTTCGTGCAAAATCGCTGGCCCATGGCACGAGGTCAAAAACAGAATTCTTGAAACGGGTGCAACCTTGCGAATTTGTCGAGCGGCTTCCACACCGTTGAGATTTGGAAGCCCTATGTCCAGCAAAACCAGGTCGGGTTGCAATTCTTCACTCTTCTGGACCGCCTCTAAGCCGTCCGAGCATTCGCCAATAATCACCAGATCCAAGTGTTTTTGCAGAAGTGAGCGAACAGCACGCCGCCACGCCCGTGAGTCATCCACAATCAAAATTCGTCTGAGGAGGCTTGAAGTGGAAAGCAATTTAAATATGGTGCCTCACGGCGAGATTCTGGAAAAGCTATTTCATCGGATCACGTGTCAACGCTCTCCATCAGGACAGAGCACACAGTCTGCTGGCGGAATTTTCTTAATATAGAGAGCATTCGTCAGGCGACGCAATCGGGGGCACCCTGATTCCAGCGTAGGGGAAACCCGCCTCGCCAAAGTGCGGGGATTCCTCTAATCCTCTGGAAGCCGTGCGTAGATGGGTACGCGTTGATGTTTCTTTAAGAAATAGACGACACAGAGGGCTTCGCCTTGGCAATCCCCAGCGAGCTGAGCACTGAAGGCATTCTGTGAGAAACCCGGGCCGAACGCGGAGGCCTTGAAGGGCCGCCAAGTTGGCGTGGTGAGCTTCGGCGCCGAGGCAGAAAGCGAGATTCAGTTTCTGAAGAAGCGCGAAGCCGCGCTGGAGAGAAACTCCAGAGAAATAGATGCTGGGCTGCGATGGGTTATTGAAGCATTGAAGAAATTCAGAGGAGGAAGCTGGTGCCGCCTCGCGTCTAGGGATGATCCGGGGTTCACCCGGAACCACGAAGCGCTCCACTCGAAGGGCCGCCCTTGCTACCTGGTGCTATGGCAGGACCTTAGCTGTGAGGGGGTTTGGGGGGATCGAAAGGTGAAAATCCAGTACCGATGAACTGCTGGTCGCGCAAGACAGTTCTGATGGCGGGCAAAAGCTCACGTGAGGCTTTCAATTTCACAACAATGCCCAGCGCGCCAACGCTTATCACTTCGTGCAAAATCGCTGGCCCATGGTACGAGGTCAAAAACAGAATTCTTGAAGCGGGTGCAACCTTGCGGATTTGTCGAGCGGCTTCCACACCGTTGAGATTTGGAAGCCCGATGTCCAGCAAAACCAGGTCGGGTTGCAATTCTTCACTCTTCTGGACCGCCTCTAAGCCGTCCGAGCATTCGCCAATAATCACCAGATCCAAGTGTTTTTGCAGAAGTGAGCGAACAGCTCGCCGCCACGCCCGCGAGTCATCCACAATCAAAATTCGTCTCGACTCAATCTTCAGAGGACTCCTCCAGGGAAGCGTTTACCAGGGCCATTGTTGGCCGGCCGAACTGATTATCTGAAGGTAATGCTCAATGTCGACTGGATCGTTGCTCATGAACAATCATAAAGCAGAGGTCAACGGGCAAGGAGTGGGTACCGTTATTACTATTGTGCGTACGTGCCACGCACAATAGTAATAACGGCACGAGACGAGCTGCGGATCTATGCAGAGCCGAAGCAGCGACGAACTTCGCGCTCTAAGCTCCTTGCACGCCCACAGTGTTTGAAAGCGACAGGAGACCTCCGCTGCTTCCACCGACATGCTGTGGTTCCCCTGTTTAATGCGCGCAACCCGGCGTTTACCGCTCTGGCGCGGTGCCAGCGGGACCGGCGGAATCTTCTGATTGCCCATGCCGCACTGAGTTCACCGAAGATCCGACTTGGAAAAGAGGGAGAGATAACCAGTAATAATGGGGCATGGTGATACCGAAAATTACTGACGTCCGGAGTACTTCCACATGGTGCTCCGGGTTCGTGCAGGGGTGCTCTCAAGTTCCGATCCATACGGGAATTTCCGTTAAGGTGAGTCGGAAATGGAACGTGCGAGGCGCATCTTCTTCAAACAACTGTAGTAAGCCGAACAGAACAATTGATCACCACGGCGATCACGTGCCGCGACGCAATCAACAAACCGTTGTAGACCCCCAAGAATCGAAAACCCATGATTTCCGCCATCCTCGGTCCATTCCCAGTCATGGACCGACGCCTAAGCATAGCGATCCAAGTCTGGCACAGCGGCAAACGTCGTTCAAATGCCCACTACAAAGCCAAGAATCTCTGCTCGCTGGGACCGAGGGATGATTAAAGCCTTCCCACGTCTTTCATATTGCGAGAGCAAGGTGCGTCCGGGAATGCATGATTTCCTAACTGACTTTTTCCCCGGCTGTCTGCTCACGAGTCATCCGAGCAGCGAGATCGTCCTTGGAGATCTGAAGCCAATCGGCGGACTGCGTACGCGCAAACAGATCGAGGGTACGGGCAATGATTCCGGTCCAACCAGTTTGGTGGCTGGCACCGAGTCCCGCGCCATTGTCCCCGTGGAAATACTCGTAGAACAGAATGTAGTCTTTCCAATACGGGTCTTCCTGAAACTTCTTCGTTCCCCCATAGACGGGCCGCTTACCGTTGGCATCGCGAAGAAAGATACTCGACAGTCTGCGAGCAAGCTCTTTTGCGACCTCAAACAAGGTCATGTATTTTCCTGAACCCGTGGGACATTCGACCTTGAAGTCATCGCCGTAGAACTGATAGAGATTCAGCAAACCCCGGATCAACAAACCATTCACCGGCATCCAGACCGGGCCACGCCAGTTGGAATTGCCGCCGAACATCCCGGTGTTCGACTCCGCGGGCAGATATTGCACTTTGAATTCCTGCCCGCTGAGATTGAACACGAATGGGTGCTCCAAATGGTAGCGGGAGATGGACCGAATGCCATAGGGACTGAAGAATTCTTTTTCGTCGAGCATATAAGCCAAGATCCGCTCGACCTTGTCCTTGTTGCAGACCGACAGCAGCCGGCGGTCTGCGTAGCCGATGAACGTGCTATCCGCCGGAGCAATGTGCTTCAGTAACTCGGGATGGCGCTTCTTGAATATCTCGACCAATTCCACCATCCGGGGATTGCGACCCGCTACGCCGGCTTCGAATACTGTTGAAGCACACAGCGGCAACAACCCAACCAAAGACCGCACCTTCAGCCGCATGGCGTCCCCATTGGGGAAATGGAGCAGATCGTAAAAAAAACCGTCCTGGGTGTCCCACATTTCGTCGTGGTGCTCCCCGATCCGATCCATGGCGTACGTAATCCAGAGGAACTGCTCCAAAAACCGGAAGGCAATCTCCTCATACATCGCATCGTGCTCAGCTCAAGATGAGAGCGATCTCCAGCATGTTCTGGCAGTAGAACGCCATCCACGCCGTGCCATCCGCCTGGTCGAGATGACCACCCGTCGGAAGGGGTGCACTGCGATCGAAGACGCCAATGTTATCCAGTCCGAGAAATCCACCTGCGAAAACATTTCTCCCCTGCGGATCCTTCCGGTTCACCCACCAGTTGAAGTTCTGCATCAAGCCTTGAAACGACCGTTCCAGGAAACGCTATATCCGATCGGCCCAGTTCTTTTTCAATGTTGTAGAGAAATAATGTCGCCCAGGCGTGCACGGGCGGATTCACGTCGCTGAAGTTCCACTCGTAGGCCGGAATCTGCCCATTCGGATGGGCATATAGACTCCGCAGCATAAGCAGAAGTTGGTCCTTGGCAAAATCGAAGTCCACCAGCGACAGGGCAATGGTGTGAAAAGCCAGGTCCCATGCGGCATACCAGGGATACTCCCACTTGTCGGGCATGGAAATAATCTCGCTGTTCAGCATGTGGAACCACTCGGTATTCCGCATGTTGCGATGATTAGTGCCTATCAGCGGATGAGCCTCATGCTCTTGCAGCCATTTGTCCAGATCGAAGTAGTAGTACTGCTTGGTCCACAACATTCCGGCTAGCGCCTGGCGGTGCACGCGACGTTCATCCTCGTTCAACGAATGCGGAGTGATGCGATCATAGAACTCGTTCGCATCCGCCAGGCGGGTGGCAAATGTCTCGTCAAAAGTGCTGAAAGGGTCGGCCGAAGGCTTCGCACTTAGGCGCAATCGAACCACCTTGCTGCCACCTGCGGGTACTTCCAGACGATAATGCGCAGCGGCTTTTGTTCCCGTCTGGTTAGGATTCACAGCTTCTCGATTGCCTGAGATTACATAGTTATGAAATGCATCTTTCACATACGGCGATGTGTTTGACTGCCCCCACAGCCGGCTGGCATTCGACTCATTCTCCGTAAACAGCAGCTCTGGATCTCCTTCGCAGTCAAGCGTCCGGTCGCCCAGTTGGGCATGCGAAGCCAGGACTGTTCCTTTTTCAACCTGACGCATCGTCGGCTTGCTCGAACCCTTGTCCCACGACCAGGTATTGCGAAACCAGAGTGTGGGAAGCAGATGAATCTCCGCCGTCTCCGGACCCCGGTTGTGTACTGTGATTCGGATCAGAATGTCTTCCGGATCTGCCTTGGCATATTCGACGAACACATCGAAATATCGGTCGGCATCAAACACCCCAGTATCGAGTAGTTCATACTCGAATTCTTCACGAGACCGGCTCCGGTTTGTTTCCACCAGGTTGCGGTATGGGAATTCCTGCTGCGGATACTTGTACAGGTACTTCATGTAGGAGTGCGTCGGCGTGCTGTCGAGGTAGAAGTAGTATTCCTTCACATCCTCGCCGTGATTGCCCTCGCTGTTGGTCAAACCAAACAAGCGCTCTTTCAGAATCGGGTCCCGGCCGTTCCACAGGGCAATCGCGAAACAAAGTTGCTGTTTGTCATCGGAGATACCAGCCAGACCGTCTTCTCCCCAGCGGTAGGCGCGCGAACGGGCTTGGTCATGGCTGAAGTAGTCCCACGCATTTCCATCCGTGGCTGTAGTCTTCGCGAACCGTGCCCCACTGTCTCTCGCTGAGATAGGGCCCCCACTTCTTCCACGGAATTCCCTTCTCGCGGGCCTCATTCAGCCTGCGCTGCTCGTTGCGTTTCGCTGTAGGCAATGTTAGGTTCCGGGCTCGCTTTTGTGTTCATCTGTTTATCCTTAATCTTGAATCTTTCGTAGATTGATCCTAGGTCTTGCTAGCCCGCAGACACTGGACGAAAGTGATAGTTCCAGGATGCCAGTTCCACGCAGAGGCCGGGCGGCCGCATTTCACTTCCATCGCATTAGTAAGGCCCACCCGACACTACTTATCCTCATCGTGATGCCCCCAGCATCACGATGAGGTTGCCGATGCCCTGAGAAGGCGCCGGCATATTCGAGCTCCAGACGCGCTGATCGTCTTTATAAGCTCGCGATTCCTTTTACGATTCTCGAGAGCTGTGTGCCACTAGGGGAATCCCTAGTCGGATGTGACGGTCATCACGGCCAGCTGGGACCCTTCTGCACATTGCTTGCGCTCTGGTAAGTTCTTCGTCTCCTGGTGCATTCACTAAATACACTTCAACCCAACCTCCTTCGAAAATGCCGTAGACCGCCTTGACATTTAAGTCCTCGAAGAATACGACGCGCTCTTCGCGCCTAGGGATTCCCCTGGTGGCGAGAAGGCGAGTTGAAGAAGGGCGTCACGATACGATCACCTGCTCCCCCATATTCGCACAAAACCGAGTATGATTTGCGACTTCGAGAGAGGGCGAGATGAGCAAGAGCAGGCATAGATCCCATCCTCTACCGTTCAAGTGGAACTCGTGCTTTGCTCTCAGCTCCGCCGGCAAAACCGGCACACGAGCGTTAGGCCGCTAACTACCCCAACATCATATGGAATAAATTGACAAATGTAGGATTGCCCGCCAAGGGCCGCTTGTATTGCTGGAATCAGATGGGTCTTCATTTGAGACTTGAGAACGTATCCCAATGCGCCCACTGCCATGCATGCTTCGATGAACTCCTCTTCAGAGTGGATTGTCAGGAACACAATTTTGGCTGGCAAGGAGCACTCGCGCAGTCGATACGCGGCACCGATTCCGCTCAAAACTGGCAGCGTAATACCAGTTACAATTACGTCAGGACAAAGACGAAGGCCGAGTGACACTAAGCTTGCGCCATCCGTTGTACTTCCCACTATGTCGAACTGAGGCTTCAAAAGCGCAGTTGCGGCTCTAAGTACAGCAGGATGGTTGTCGGCTAGTAATATCCGTGGACGCATAAAAGCTCCTCGGTTCAGGGCATGGAGGACGCTTTCGTTCGCCGAAACCGAAGGGTGCAGTTTCAGGCCTCGGAACTATTCCTAGGGTAATACGTGGCTCGCCGCTACTGGGGAAATCCCCAGGATGCAAGACGCCCGAAATATAAGGAAAACTGTCGGAATATTCGGTGTGCGGTTGTTAGCGATAGTAAGTGGTTCGGGATCACTGCAATCAAACCACGCTTCAACCCAAACAAGACCAGATCCGCGTTGCTCTTGATATTGAACGCCTCCATGACATGATGCTTATGGAATTCCACAGTCTTTTCGCTCAAGTTGAGGATCGCAGCAATCTCTTTCATCGGCCGTCCTTCAGCGAACAACTGCACAACATCGCGCTGTCGTTTGGTCAAGTCCCTTGAGAACTGTCGAGCCCTGGCCTTCGCGGCGACCCAATCCTCAGCTCTCAGCTTGGGTGTCACGTAGGGCCGGCCATGCAAAATCTGCTCCATCGCTTTAAGTAGTTCCGATCCACAAGAGCGTTTTAGAAGAAAAGCGACGGGTCCGAGTTCAAGTGCCGCGGCAGCAAGATTCGGGTCGTCGAGCATTGTCAGGAACATGAATTTCACATTCGGAGCCTGTTCCCTAATTCTGAGGGCCGCGTCCAGTCCGTTGAGGAGCGGCATGGCGACATCGGTGACAATTACATCTGGCCTGAGCCTGATAACTTCTTCCACCATGGCCCGGCCGTCGACTACCACGCCTATGACGTTAAATGTTGGTTCCAGGTAGACAGATAAAGCCTCGGCAAACATCGCATGGTCATCAGCAATGAGGATGCGGGGGCGAGACGCTCTTGTGTGGACAGTTTCCATAAGGCACACCCTTTACATTCTCCAGATCTGGCCCCCAAGGCGACACAGGATATGCTTTTCGAAATAATCTCCGTAAAGTTCCTGGAGACAAATTAAATCAGTATGACGGAGTGCATGCAGTGATAAGGGTCACATACGTCCATTCTGGGTCAATAAAGAAATGGACAATTCAATCGCTATTATAGCGGGTAGACTAAGTCGGCTACAGGACGGCTTCATGCTAAGTGCCTGTTTTGCGTTCAGATAATGTGGGACCGAGGCTTCGATTCTTGTCCCTTTCCCAGGCTTTGAATGAATCTCGAATCTTCCGCCTATTAGGGATGCGCGTTCTTCCATGCTGCGGATGCCCAGGCCCGTCTTTTTCCCCAGATCATGTAGCTCGAATCCGATGCCTTCGTCGGACACAGATACAAATAGTTTGCCGCCGGTTCTACCCAATCGTACCTGGGCCTTGGTGGCGCCACTGTGTTTCTTCAGATTGCGAAGTCCTTCCTGGACGATACGGAATAAACACAAAGCCGCATCTGGGTGAACGGAACGAGGGACATCGTCAGTGAGCAGATCAACTTCAATGCCCTGTTGGACCGCAAACTCCTTACACAAAGCAGTGACTCCTGGAACAAGCCCCAATCTCTCTAGTGTAGAGGAATGCAGCCGGTGCGAAAGTGTGTGGAGATCAGCGCCAAGTTCGCTGGCAGAATTCAAGATATTGTGAACTTGCCGGACAGCCTCATCCGGCGAGGCTGCTATTGCTTCTTCCGCATTCTCCAATTCGAGTGCCATGACCGCCAGACGCTGGCTAAAATCGTCATGGATTTCCGACGCAATGCGACTCCGCTCTCGCTCCTGTGCACGAATCAACATGCCGCCGAGCGCCAGTTGCCGGTCTCTTCTCCGCTTCAGCCGGACGTACCAAGCAAGGGCGCTTAGGCAGCCCGCGATGGCCAACGCAACCACCCATTTCGATTTGGTGCGCCGCCACAAAGTCGACGGACGAAACGGGACCGTGCTGCCTGGCGGCAGGTCGCTTTCTCTGACTCCCCAGCTTCTCAGTGCGCCCGAATCAAACATATAGGCGTTTACGCCTCGCACAATCGGGATATCTTGCGGGCTTTCTCCGTTGAGACTTCTTGCCGCAATCGTGCCGACGATTTTACCTTCCTTGGCGACACTTTGCAGATAGCCGCCCACCTCCCCGTGACCCCTTGGTTCGTCGTCGGAGCCTTTGATGACGGGCTGGGAGGACTGGTCACTGTAGCCGAAATGATTTGCACCGGTATCACCGAGAATCTGCGCTCGCGCCACTATACCTTGCTGGAACTCCCCTGGAAACGAGGCCCGTGATGATTCGGTATCGACCGGGCGCATGCAGATCATTCCGGGTTGAAGGCCACTGTTGCCCAACGTTTATCAGTATCTATAAAAGCGCGCATGGCTCCGACAGAATACCCCTTGTCCAGGATGGCAGTGAGCACGCTCGTCCGGCGGCAGGGCTCCAAACGACAGAAACTCGTACCGCCCAGTCAGCGCCTGTGCGCAGGTTAGCAGGATGTGCTGGATATCGTCGAAGGCGAGCATTGTCAGCTCACTGCATCTGGTCCAGTATGTTTGAGAATGCGGCTTTCAACTTCAGCGCTTTCTTGATCTCGTCGGCGCTCACAAAGGGATACTCGCCGTATTCCAGGAAGCTCGGGCACTGGTGATCGCAAACAAATTCGATGAAGGCCGCCGCATTCGTCTGCCAGTCCTGGGGGAAGCCCTCGAGGTTTTCAAAGACGGTGCGGAGGCCGAGCGTCGTGAACAAAGTTACCGCATCCTCGGTGTACTTGTCGAAGTCCGTGCCGAAGATGCCCTGGTACATAAAAGTAGGTTTCGCCTTTGATAGGAAACAGCACCCATCGCAGGTAATGGAGCTTGAGGACAGCCAGACAATCGGGTTGTCCGGCGACTGCTTTTTCGATTGTCCTTGAGTAGCTCATAAAAGACCGGCTCTCTTCCCGGGATAACCTTCGCGATGATCGTGAAGCCGTAACACGCCGGCGTCCTGGGGAAGATGGTCATATCGTCCATCTTCTCTCTTGAGAAAACCCTCCTTCGGTATCGCCATCGCGGCCGGCTTCGTCGAGTCGTTCCCCACGAATCTCGAATCGCTCATTAGTTCGCCATTTGGACGCATTTGTATCACCATATCTCTACTAACGATGGGTTACTCGTCGTGAAGAAACACTTTCGTGTAGCTGTTTTTCATGGCCCTTGGCTTGCAAACAGGCCCGACCAACATACTGTTCCCACAGGTTCAGACGGGACACAACCAGTCGACGCCATCACAGAATGCAATTCAACTAGGACAATCCCTAGGTAAGAGCCGATCTGTCTTTTTGAGAATAGCACGAGACAGACAAATCACAGACGAACGCTCCGTTAGCAGCATCACCAGAGCCGGGAACGTCTATCTACGCTCCCTGCTCGCCGAGTGCGGCCAACCATGTGCTTGGTCGTCACGGAAAGGATTCAAGGTTACAACAATGGGGCTTGCACGTGGTATTGCGTGGAGGTAAGCTGGCATGAACTCAGGCCCATTGTCGCGGTCGCCCCAAAACACTTGCCATACTGCCTCAACGCATTTGGATCACACCGCAAGAGATTCGCTACTTTAAAATCGAGCTGCGTTTAGTTAGGAGCCCGCATCACGCTTGTCATGTTCTCGGCATACCACGAATTCCGATGAACGCTTAAGTCATGGCCCTCCGGGATCTAATATCACTGATCGCAAGATCGTCATCCAATTCGCCGAAGCGTAGGTACGATGTTGCAGGGAGAACTCATGCGAGGAATCGAAAAAAGTAAATGCGCTATTACTGGCTGGGCTTCTATTAGCGCAGGATCCCGGGTTTTCACAAGTTGACCAACAGAGCGGAAGCTTTATTTTAAGCGGCCATTCCGGGCAAGCGCCGTTAATCCAATTGAATGGCCGGCCCTACATAGCGGTCGACGCATTGGCCCGGTTAATGAGTGGTTCCCTTAGCTATGAAGGAAGTCAAATCACACTGACGCTGACGACCGCTGCGAGTGCCGCTAGCACCGCTCCTCTGGCCAGTCAGCCAGCGGCTTCGGGGTTCTCCAAAGATTTCTTAAATGCCACCATTGAAACCCTGAGCGACATCAGGGAATGGCGAAGCGCACTCCTGATTCCATTCAGAATGGCCACCCGGTGACGGAAGCGTCGATGGATGATTACCGTGCACAAGCTGCCAAGAACCTTCATCTGACACGTATAGCAACCACGAGCAATTCCGATCGCGATGGGCTTCAGTTGTTGAGCAAGGAATTCGACCATATGCAAGAGCTCAACAATAAGGTTGTTACGGCGCGCAAAAAGTTGGACTACATTACTCCGGACAGTGTGAAGAATGATCCGTTGGACCAGAAAATCCTGAATTGCGCACACTCGCTGGCCGCAATGGCGGCCAGCGGGGAGTTTCAGGACAATGGATCGTGTCGTTGAGGGCGATCAGCCGCCGAGATCTCAGACTTAAGCTTGAGTTCTTGAGTGTTGAATCGCGTGATGCTCTTCATCACTCCTTGACCCGCCCGCTGGCTGCGAACGTCAGCAGAAAATCACAAATCGTGGTCTTTTTCGCACTCGCCAATTTCTAACTTGAGAAGTCGCACGTCATGCAATTCGCGGATCACTTGTTCGCGGTAGCGAACCTCGATGTCAACCGCTACCACCTTGACACCCGTCGGCATCTTACCAACCTCGCCGCTGAACATTTCACGGGACGGCGCTGCCGAGCAGCCTCTCGCTTATCGACCTTACTGACCCACCACGCAAAGCTGATCGGCAGCTTATGGAAGCATTTTTCCAGGAACTCGCGCGTCTCCTATTCCGGTGCGTGCCTTGTCCATGCTGTACACGTACCAGATAGCTCAGGCGTGCACCGGACGGTTCAGATCGTTCGCTTGTGAGACGAAGGTGAAATGGCCATCCTCATCCTCCTGCATCACATCGCCGGTCGCGCACATACCATCCCAAAAGCCTGCCCAATCACCAGGCCGATGCCAATAGCCCACATTCTCGCGTTTCGTCTGCCTACGACGACTTGTTGAGGTCGTCGTCTTTTTTGTACTTGGTGCCTTTAGCTGTGATTTCCAGCGCCAATCCCTTGTCGGTCATTTGATACATCCAAACACCGTCGGAAACCGAGGCCGCACCCTCCATCGCTCCGCCTTTCTCCGCGTTTTGGCAGCAGCCGAGGTCTGCCCCCCGAACTCCCATCCGGAATTCACAAAGTCATCGAATGCCTTTTGAGTGTCGAATACAAATATGACCTTGAACTTCTTGACGCCCATACCAAGGCCGGCCTGGACTTCAAACATCTTCATAAAGGTTTCAGCTTTGGTCTGGCTGTTGATGGCCACGCCTTCACCATGGCCCGAGCCGCCAAAAAGGATCTTGACGCCCGTGTTGCTGAAAACGGCATATCCGTAACCCTTTTGAACAACTGCCTGGGCGGAGGGCTGTGCCTTGTAAAGGCGAGCAAGTGTTTGTTGCGCCATCTGGCGGATTTCGGTTCTATCCTCTTCCTTATCTTTTTCACTGTCGGCAAAGCTGCCCACTGCGAATAGACAAAATAGGGATGCAATTACAAACCGAGACCCGATGCGGAACCGATTGACTTTCATAGATCACACTCCTTTAATGTTCTGAGGTCTTGTTCACAGGTTGTCAACCCCAAGCCCGCTTACTAGGATTTGATTCTCACTTCGACCAACTGACGATCAATGACGTGGATGAATGCCTCATAAGAAGAGAAGGATCCCTTGGACATGATCGCTGACGGAACTTCGGCAGTTTCCCCTGTCAGTCACTCTTACGCCGGGCAACCGGTGAGAACAATGAGGGAAATCCCTAGGCATTCGGATTGGCTTACACCCTGGCAGCAACCTTGCCGCCTTGTATCATCCTGGGCACGAAAGAGATCTTAGCCAGCCGGTGATCCGACTCTGTTTCTTGATGATTTCAAGTCGAATCTGCATGGCTAGGGATTTCCCTCATTGTTCTCACCGGTTGGCTCGGCGTACGACTGACTGACCGTGAAAACTCCTGAAGTTCCGTCAACGATCTGCAAATGGGTTCTAGTGGGCAAGAACGCTTTATGACAATGACTCGTCGGATTCCTTGGAAACAACTCATCTTGCCCTTTGCGCCATTTGGATTTAGTCCCTCGAGCGCGATCCACAGGGGGAGCAGTTGAAAGATAAACCCCAACAATTGGATGACACGATGGACGAGGTCAGGACTAAGTTCAAGGCGCTCGAGATCACCGTACGCCGTGAGAGGGCGCGTCTTTACCGCCGTTAGTTTTGAAAGTTGCCGATATTTGTTTGACAGGCTTAGTCTGCGAATCCGGCCAAAAGGAGCACAACTATGACACCCGTGGCAGCGCCTGAGCAAGTCAGCCATCCCATGAGTGCATATGGACCTCCGAGATCTACCTGTCGCGAGTTCGGGCAAGTTCTCGAGTGATAGAACGATCGGAGTACGCGGAAGGCATATGGAACGCCATACCTGCCCAGTAGTATGAACGCGTAAGCACATACAGGTCCGATCACGATTCTCTAGGCGGGACGAGAAGTACAGGCGAACATGGCCACGACCGTATCGTCATCGAATGTCTCTCACTCCCCTTCGATTGCTACGACCAGCGGGAAAGCCGCTCCTCTCGGAGCCACGGTCTACCGCGAGGGCGTGAATTTTAGCCTTTTCTCCCGCGACGCTTCAGCTGTCGAGTTGCTGCTCTTCAACCGGGAAGATGATGCTGAAGCCTTCAGATGTGATCAGTATCGATCCGTATACCAACCGCACATATCATTATTGGCATGTGTTTGTGCCGGGCATCGACTGCCGGACAGCTCTACGGATATCGAGTCCACGGACCATTCGACCCTGGCAGCGGTCTGCGTTTCGATGCCGACAAGCTTCTTCTCGATCCATATGGACGCGGCGTGGTTGTCCCCACAAACTACAACCGGGAAGCTGCACGCCTGCCAGGGGACAACACTGCAACCGCGATGAAGAGTGTTGTCGTCGATCCATCGGAATACGACTGGGAAGGCGATAAGCCGCTCAGCCAACCATCAACGCTGACGATCATCTATGAGATGCACGTAGCGGGGTTCACCCTTCACCCCAGTTCAGGCGTCAGGAGAAGACCCGCGGCACCTACAGGGGATTGATCGAGAAGATTCCGTATCTTCAGGAACTCGGCATCACCGCAGTGGAACTGTTGCCCGTCTTCCAGTTCGATGCCCAGGATTGCCCGCCGGGCTTGTCAATTATTGGGGCTATGCACCGGTCTCGTTCTTTGCGCCGCATCAGGCCTATAGTTCATGTAAGGACCCTCTGGGCCCAGTCGACGAGTTTCGCGACATGGTGAAAGCACTGCACCGTGCCGGAATCGAAGTCATCCTCGACGTCGTGTTCAATCACACCACGGAAGGGGGAACACAGGGGCCAACGCTCTGTTTTCGCGGGATCGACAACAACGCATACTACATCCTGGAAGAAGACCGTTCACGATATGCCAACTACAGCGGAACTGGCAACACGCTCAATGCCAATCATCCCGATCGTGCGCCGCATGATCGTGGATAGCCTTCGCTATTGGGTTGAAGAAATGCACGTGGACGGGTTCCGATTCGATCTCGCGTCCATCCTCGCACGCGATTCAAGCGGGAACGTGATGTCCAATCCACCCGTTCTTTGGGATATCGAGTCGGATCCGGTTCTTGCCGGGACAAAGATGATCGCCGAAGCCTGGGATGCGGCCGGGCTATACCAGGTGGGCAGTTTTGTGGGAGATAGTTGGAGAGAGTGGAACGGGCGCTTTCGTGACGATGTGAGGAGCTTCTTTCGCGGCGAGGATGGCTCCGTTGCGGCGTTTCGCTGACAGGATGCTTGGCAGCAGCGAAATATATCGGCCACAAAGAACGTGAAGCCGAGCAGAGCGTGAACTTCATAACGTGCCATGACGGATTCACACTTAACGATCTGGTCTCCTATAACCAGAAGCATAACGAAGCCAATGGCGAGGGTAACCGCGACGGCGGGGACGATAACCGTAGCTGGAACTGTGGCGTTGAGGGCCCTACCGATGATCCTGCCATCGAGAAACTCAGAAATCGGCAGGTCAAGAACTTCCTGACCGTCACTTTGCTTTCGCTCGGCATGCCCATGATCACGATGGGCGACGAAGTCCGGCGCACGCAGCACGGCAACAACAATGCGTATTGCCACAATGACGAGAGTGTGTGGTTCGATTGGGACATCCCTTGAAGAGCACGCGGATGTGCACCGGTTTGTGAAGCTATTGACAGCAACGACGGCTATTGCGAGATATCGGTCCCGAACGTCAGCGAATGGCGTTGACACAGTTGATCAGCCGGGGCATAAAAGGCTGGCATGGAGTAAAACTCGACCATCCAGACTGGAGCGATTATTCGCATAGTGTCGCACTTAGCGCGCAGTTGCCCGGTGAAGATCTAGTTGTCTATTTCATCTTCAACAGCTATTGGGAAGCGCTCGAATTTGAACTCCCACGTAACAGCGAACGACAAGATTTTCTGGCACCGATGGATCGATACTTACCTGGATTCGCCGCAAGATATCGTCGAGTGGCAAACAGCACCAGCAATTCTGGACCGTACTTATAAGGCGGGGTCTCGGTCTGTCGTGGTTCTCTGGGCAAGTCATGGCACTCAGACTCATCAAAGACCGGCTACGCGACCGTAAGGCATCCTGTAACCACTAACTATCCCTCTTCAGGGAACCGCTGCAGCCATGACTGACTCGCCCCAAGCCGTAGAACCTGGCCGCATCGCTCGCTATGCGATGCCGGCGAATCAAATCGGTTGGGTGCGCTGGATTCCTGCGTTGGACACTCTCCGTAGGTACGAATTGCCATGGTTGCGACACGACGTTGTGGCCGGCCTCGTCATGACGACGATGCTTGTGCCGGTAGGGATCGCGTATGCCGAGGCATCCGGGGTACCGGGCATCAACGGCCTTTACGCGACAATCGTGCCTCTGCTCGCCTACGCTCTCTTCGGTCCAAGCCGCATTCTCGTCCTAGGTCCTGATTCCTCGCTCGCGGCTGTAATCCTCACAACCGTACTACCGCTTTCCGCCGGTGAGCCGCAACGTGCTGTCGCGCTGGCTGGAATGATGGCGATCGTCTCCGGCGTAGTGTGCATTTCCGCGGGCTTGGCACGTCTGGGCTTCATCACCGAATTGCTCTCGAAGCCGATCCGCTACGGCTACATGAACGGCATCGCTCTAACGGTATTGCTGAGCCAAGTCCCGAAGCTCTTCGGCTTTTCTGTCACTGCGAAGGGACCCCTCCGCCAAGCTTGGGGAATCCTCGATAAGGTGCTCGCAGGGCGCACGAACTTCGTGGCGCTCGCGATCGGCGCTACCACGCTCGCGCTAGTATTGCTACTGAAGCGGCGGCCGCGCGTCCCGGGGATTCTGATCGCCATGATCGCCGCAACTGTTGTGGTTGCCGGCTTCCACCTCGCAACACGTGCCGGCGTGTCCGTACTCGGTCCTCTGCCACGGGGATTGCCCTCACCACGCCTTCCCCTCATCCACGTGGCCGACCTTGTACCCACGCTCATGGGTGGTGTCGCGGTCGCGCTAGTTTCATTCGCCGACACGAGCGTGCTTTCTCGAACCTATGCGGCGCGTCTGCATACACCCGTCGACCCGAACCAGGAGATGGTGGGCCTCGGCGCTGCCAACCTCGCCGCAGCCTTCTTTCAGGGATTCCCGTCAGCAGCAGCTCATCGCGCACACCGGTCGCTGAAGCGGCCGGTGCCAGGACCCAGCTTACGGGGGTGGTCGGTGCGCTCGCCATCGCATTGCTGCTGCTGTTCGCGCCCAATCTGCTCCAGCATCTGCCGCACACCGCCCTGGCTGCCGTCGTCATCGCCTCGGCCATCAGCCTGGTCGAAGTGTATGACCTGCGTCGCATCTATCGCATTCAGCGCTGGGAGTTCTGGCTTTCGATGGCCTGCTTGGCGGGGGTGGCCGTGCTCGGCGCCATTCCGGGCATTGCGCTCGCAATCGTGATTGCGGTAATTGAGTTCCTCTGGGACGGCTGGCGCCCGCACTCGGCCGTGCTGGGCCGTGTCGAACGTACCAAGGGCTACCACGACATTACCCGGTATCCGGAGGCACGTTTGATTCCGGGCCTCGTGTTGTTCCGTTGGGACGCACCGCTGTTCTTCGCGAATGCCGAGCTGTTCCACGAACGCGTCCTGGATGCCGTTGCGAGCTCTCCGACGCCGGTCCGCTGGATCGTGGTCGCAGCAGAGCCGGTCACCAGTGTCGACATCACCGCAGCCGATGTCGTCTGCGAACTCGACGACACCCTGCACGCTGCCGGCATTGAACTGTGTTTTGCTGAGATGAAGGGTCCCGTCAAGGACAAGCTGAAACGCTTTGAGGTCTTCAAGCGTCTCGGCGAACAGACCTTCTTCGCGACCCTCGAGGAAGCGGGGAGCGCCTACCGCGCAGTCCATCCAGTCGAGTGGGTAGACTACGAGGATAGCACTCGTAGCGCCGGATTTGAGACAGTTCACCCCTCCCGGGCCACCACTTTTTGACTCCAATCTCTAGCCATGCAGATTCGCTTTACACACTGGCAGCTAGGTTGCTCGGCCATCGCGGTTGGTCTTCGGGGGACGGCTATATCTCGGGCGTCCTGCATCCTGGGGATTTCCCCAGTGGCGGAAGGCCGCATATTGCTCTAGGAATAGTCCGAGGGTTCCTTGGCGCGACGAAATGCTCTGCCGTAAACCGATGCGAACTTTGATGCGTCCACGGGTATTGCTAGCTGATGACTATGTCGCCCTACTTAGAGCACGATTGCGTTTTTGAGCCACAGTTCGAAAGAGCGTGGAAGATGTGCCCGAGTCCCACATGAAGGCCCACCTGACTTCAGCGACACAAGCGACCCTTGTCGGACAGCCTCACGTTAGTCCGCTAACTAAACCCTCCAACATCATTTGCGCTCTCAAACATTCATATTCCCGCCGGCTTTGTCGCCGGATTACATGGGAAGGTACGAGCGATCTCGCTCCCCACTTTTACCCCAGTTGGGACTCGATGCACGTCAAACCATCCTACTTAGATCAGCTGGAACGTAGCTTGGTTTGCCAAGTGGGGAGCATGTCATGCTGCATCAGAATCATCACACGAGTACACCTGTGGGAGCTGCGCGCCAGCGGTCAAGCTGCGTACTTTTGAGCTTGATGTTGCTAGTGTTGGGATGTGCATCCACGAGAAAAACCTCGTTGATCAAATCAGCCAAAAATGTCCAGTCGTCCGTGGCGGAACTCAGTTCGCGGAACCAATCCCTCTTGGGTCTTTACTCGGCAGAGATTGAAGCCGCAGCCGACAGGATTATTCTGGAGTCGCACTCATCCGAAGCCCGGAGACAAGCGCTGATGTGGAAAGCCGAGGCGATTCCGGTTTTGCAGACGACTTTGCTGAACACCGACCCGGTGGCTGCAGTTGTCGATACCTGGGCGTTCCTGTTTCAAATAAAGGCGTACATGGAACGGCCCGCCGTGAAACAAGGATTTGGCGAGTTCTATTTCGTTGTCGCCGAAACCCTGAAAAACATGGACGCCGAAATGGAACGACTTATCCAGGTGGCGGCTCCGTCCGCCAACGTCGCTGACTTGCGTCAGAGACTTGGCGCGTGGGCCGAAGCTCATCCCATCCAAGCCGGTCTGACCGGCCGTCAATCGGCCGATCCGGACATGATCCGGAAGGTCGGGGAATCCGACTTGGGAACCACAGCCTCCTTGAAAGCACTAGGGGAGGGCGTGGGCGATCTTACGGCGCGCTTGGATTCGTACAACGTTTACCTCCCCAAACAGGCCCGTTGGCAAGGCGAACTTTTGCTCATGGACATCGCGCGCGACCCTCAGGTTGACGCGGTCATGTCCAACGTCGTAGTTCTGTCGAACGCGCTCGCCAAAACGTCAAGCGGCATGGAACGCATGCCGGAAACCATGGGCCAGGCTCGGGAGGCAATCAGGGCGGACGTAGACGGCGAGCGTTTGGCTGCTCAGGCCTTCCTGCACGAGGAGCGCCTGCAAACTCTCGATGCCGTGCGGCAAGAGAGAATCGCCACCATTGCCGCCTTGCATAACGAACGGCTGGCCGCGACCGCGGATCTCCATGGAGAACGAAAGGCAGTGCTGGACGCTCTTTACATCCAGGAAGCAGCAGTCATGAACGACGTCAACGCTCAAAGCGAAAAGACGCTTAAGGATCTCGACAGCAGGGGCCGCGGCCTGATCGATCATTTCTTCCTGCGTGCTCTCGAACTGGTGCTGCTCATCCTGGTGTTGTGCTCTCTGGTGTTGTGGATCCTGCTGCGGCGGTCTATGCCCCGGCGCGCGACCCCGGCACCGAAGGAGTTCGCCATCCCTGCGGCGTAGTGCTACGTTCGCTGAGACTAAAGAATCGGATGGCTATGTTTCATTATTTTTCAGATCAATCCCTTTTCTTTTTTCATGGCAGCGAGAAGATCCTTCGACCCCGATCCCCACCGGGAGATGGTCTTTATCGCCTGCGTAAAAGGAACATCCAACGGATGCACACGATCCGATGTAAGGATGTAAACCGCCCCAGCCAGAGGCGTCGGTATGGAAGGGACGAAAACGGTGAAGCTCCGGTTTTCCAGCTCTTCAATGATGAAGGCTGGGACAAGAGCATCTTCAATCTCAGCCAGTGCCGGCTTCCATGTTTTGTCTTCAGTTTTCCCAGCTAGTTGCTGCGTGAAACTTCTAAGGAGAGCGTAACCTGGTAGTCTCTGAAATAGGGAATTTTCCATTCGCTCCCATGTTGCCCGCCCTATCGGAGTCTTCATCCCGAGCCCGATGAAGAAACAAAAAAACAAGATCATCAGCGACGATAGTATCTGGGCCGCTGGCATCCATTCTGGAAGCAGCTTTGCGACAGGCTGCACGATACTCAGCAGTGATTTCGCTGCTTTAAGAAGTAGCAGCACAGTCAGATAAATCGGTGCGACCACGAGTACCCCAGTAATCAACCTGTTAACAATGAACCCGGTGAAGTTTCTCATAGCAGGTCACGTCCTCACTCAGAGAGATCGAGATCTTCTCGTCCATCACAATTACTGCGAAGTTTCTTCGCCGCGTGCAATCAAACGTCGGAGCTGGACCCATCCAAGTCTCTCCATTTCGCCTGGCGTAGGTGCCCTAAGTCAGCCTACTCGCTTCAATTGGCCATCGCAGATAAGCACACGAAGATCCGAGCGACCATCATCCTAGATTGGGGGCATTCCCAAAAACTAGGTATTTTCCTAGTCGACACCCCGGGTTCAGGTATCCACAATTGTGTGGAGGACTGAAGGCTGGTGTGCCCAATGGGGTAACTCGGTTGCCGGAGAGGAACAGACGGCGGTGTTTCAGCAGGCTTGAGCGCCTGCTGATGTGGTGTGGCCTGTTCCTGGTTCTCATCTACGTTGGTAATCGGGAATATAGCGCGATTTACTCCCGTGCCATGGTGCAAAACTTCTGGGCCTCGCAAGCATCTGCCCAGGCGCTGCTCGAAGCACGGGCTCACTCGCAGAGTGGCCTGCCAGATCTCCGCCTTTGGTCAGTACAGCGCATCAAGGGGTACCAGGCCAGCCTGCGTGCCAACGTCCCACCGCCATTGGGAGTTCTCGACGTTCCCTCTCTTCGATTGCGGGTGCCGGTTTTGGAGGGAACAGACGATCTAACACTGGATCGGGCGGTCGGGCACATTCGCGGCACCGCTTCCCTTGGAGAATCCGGAAACATAGGCGTTGCCGGACATCGAGACGGATTCTTTCGCGTGCTTAAGGACATTCACCTCGGAGATGCGATCGATCTGCATTCGCAGAGTGGCACCTCACATTATCTGGTCGATGAAATACAGATAGTTCCACCCACCGACATCTCCGTTCTGGAGGCGGGTGCGAAACCTTCGCTTACTTTGGTGACTTGTTATCCGTTTTACTTCGTAGGTAGCGCCCCATCGCGATACATCGTCCATGCTACGGCTGCCGATATGAACCGCTGAATAGTACTAAGAGTAGCCGGGCATCGATTCCAAGGCCCAGGAAGGAGAACAAGCTTACCAGGGTCTGTCAATACGACTAGGACAGAAGCGACAGGAGCCGGTTCTTCTGGATTCTAAAGTGCCTGGCTTCTGTCCAAGACTATTCACCTATTTCAAAATCGGAGAATAACAATGAATTCAAGCAGCGTGATGAGGAAAAGTCTGATAATCGTGGCCGCGACAGCAGGTTTCATATTCGCTGTCCTGACCTTCGCCCAAGTGCAAACCCAAACCACCACCACATCCGGCGCTTCAGACCAAGGCGGTAACGATCGAGAGTGGTGAAGTTGTATCAGTCGATGGGAACGATCTTTTCGTCAAGATGTCAGACGGCACCCTTCGACGATTTTCCCAACATCCCCGCCAGCGCCAAAGTCGACGTGGATGGCAAGCAACTGAGCGTCAGCGAACTCCAGCCCGGCATGAAACTGCAGCGCGCGACCGTAAGAACCACAACGCCCCAGATAGTCACAACCGTGCAGACGGTTACCGGCAAAGTCTGGCACGTGACCCCACCGACGCTCTGTCATCCTCACAATGGACAATGGCGAAAATCAATCTTTCAAGATCCCCAAAGGACAGAAGTTCATGGTGGACGGCGCGGAAACGGATGCCTTTGGCCTGAAGAAGGGCATGACAGTGAACGCAACGAAGATCGTGGAGACGCCCGTGACTTCTGTGTCGCAGCATCAGCAGGTATCCGGAACCATGCCGGCTGGTGAGCCTGTGTTGATCGCCAAGGAATCCCCCACTCCTGAGGGAACAGTTACTGCTTCGCATGAAGCAGGCACAACCACTACTGCCTCGGCAGAGCTGCCGAAGACGGCGTCAGGTTGGCCTCTCGTGGGGATCCTCGGGCTCCTATTCATTTCGGCGTCGTTTGGGCTGGCATTACTCCGCAGGAATATGGGATTTCGAAGTTAGAGTTCCACCCGGCAGCCTGGCGATTCGCAGAAGGCGTGCACCCCGTACGGCGGAGCTCTGTTGAAAGGAGGGATATGAAAACAAGCGCGCGAGATTGAGCACACGAGATCTCGAGCAACGCGAAAAATCCGTCCTGGCCGGTGCGTCTTACAGGGGGCGCACCGGGAGACATTTTCGTAATGCCTGGAAAGTTGGGTTTAAATTCCTTACCCAGCAAAACTGCATTCGGATATCATGCTGCGCCCTGTCGGCAAGCCTGCGCGAAGCACCTGATCGCGGAGCACTCTTGCCTCTGCCATGGATATGCAACGCGCAGGAAAAGGTTGAGGGGAAATCCATTACCGGCAAAATGGGCCGTCCATGAGATGTGGATAATCACCTGGCTACGCGCTGAAAGATAGCGCGCCCTGGTTTTCGTCCGCATCTGCCTTCTTTAGTGCTCCACGTCTTTGCGGAACCAGGCGGCATTTGGTTTGGTTTTCAATTGCACGGACGAACTCTACCCCTCCCAGGGGCCGACCGGTGTGCGTGCAGTAGCGAATCGCAGCGAAACTTGGATTTGGCCTCGCCGGCCGCAAGATAAGCGGTCCAGCTGTCATCCGACCGTCGACTTCCCCACATCTCCATCGCCAGCCATCCATCCGCCGGGGCCTTGCTGCAATGGGCCGCAGGACTGGACGACTCCCAACACGCAGTAGAATCGCGGCGAAGGCGGCGCTGGCGCTGCACGAGGTTCGCGGGTGCGGAGGGGGCTGCAGGCCTGTAGCCCCCTCGAGAGTGTCTTGCTCAGGTGCCAATAGGGGCGCCGGTTACCTGGAGGCCGGGGAGAGGTGAGCAGTGGCCGCGGTAGCTGCCGGCACTTTGCGTGTCTCCCCGGGCTGTCGGTTTTTTGCTTTTTCCTCCGGCGGCATACCGTTGGAGCATGCAGCCGGCACATTTTTCATCTGCTTGGCAAAAACCTTATAGCTGATAGTCGCGGGCCGCAGCGTTACCCAGTAGCTGGTGGACGAAAGCAGAGGCTTCCTCTGCTTGAGCATCTGGTTCTCCATAATCTTTACGCCGCAGAGCAGGTTGTTCTCGGGTTGCAGGATGGTTCGGGCTGGGTCTTTTTCCGGTAACGTCCGATCGTGCTGCCAATTGAAATCGCATCCGTAGCGTTCCGCGTCCATGTACGTCAGTTGCAGCAACCCTTGCTGGTGGATCATCCGCTTGGTCACGGTGTCCACCTTGGCCACCTCGGGTTCAGTGTGGCGTACGTCAGTGGTCGGCTTGAGCCCTGCCTCCGCCCCGGCCAGCGCCTGGAAGGTATAGGCCCAAAAAACGCGCTTATCGGGATCGCTCATGGAGGCAAATCGGGGGCAGTAGCTCCTTACTCCCAGCGCAATCCGAGGCGATAGCATTCCCGGCGATAACGCCCGCTCCACAGTCTCATCCCACTGCGGATCCCAGGACGGCTCTCCCAGCTCTTGCTTTTTCACCGCAATCGGCGTCGGCGGGGCCGGTTTGAGCTGCGGGCGGGGAGGAGGCGCAGACTCAATGACATTGGTGTGCACCAGGTGAGCTCCGCGTCACATCGGACGCCGTTGATAGTGTGTTCGCTTGGCGCATGAAAATGAAACTGCGCTAGTTGGTAGACGTCGGTCGGCTGCGATCCGACGTAAAGGTAGCTGATGGGATCGTAGGGCACTTCGACATAGTGGCCGGTGTTTTCGATGTTCAGCGGAGTTGGTTTGTACTTGAACAACGGAACGGAAAAGCTCGCCGCAAGTGCCTCGTCGGGAACGATGTCGATCGGTGACTGCTTCATTCCGGCCTCACCCGTGATGCTGTCGCCGCACGTGGCATACGACGGCGTCACGGTGCCCCAGTGAAGGGGACCGATGGGCGAAGCGGGGTCGTGATTCCATGCTTGTGCCCAGGCAAGACCCAAGGAAGTCAAAACAGCCATCACCACTGCAAAGAGCTTCTTCATAACTCTTCCTTTTGAATTGAAATCCTCCTGTCTCAAACGGAGGCCCGGAGCCGCTGCGGAGAGGGAGACCTTGGGGCAGTTGCCGCTTACAGAATCCGGAAGTACTAGGAACACTCTTGTATCGTGCGGGTGAGTTAGCGAACCAGCTACCTCAATTATTCAAGGCCAATGCGCGGCACTTTGCCACTCGGGAAATCCCTAGGATCAGGGCAACGCGCCGACGATCACGCGGGCCCGGGAACTCCACAAAATCTATACCCATACTGGGGATTTCCCCAGTGGCGGAAGGCCGCACATTGTTCTAGGAATTGAACCGAGGGGTCTTTGGCGCGTGACGAAACCGCTTCCCAAACCGAAGTGAACTTTTGATGCGTCCTGCGTTCGCTACATCAGCATCAGGAAGGAGCAGGAAAATGAAAGCAATTCGTCTACTCGGGATGGCCAATATCGTAACGCTGTTGTTTCTGGGCATCGCATCCGGAACAGCCGCGGCGCAATCGACGAAGGTTCAAGGCATCATCAAGAGCCGCAGCGGCCCGGACATCATCCTGAGCACAAGCCAGGACCCGAACATGGTCGTCATGCTCACTGATAGCACTGACGTGGGCCAGGTGGAGGGTCTGCTCAAAGCGCGCAGCAAGCAGATGTCCATGGCTGCCCTCATTCCCGGGCCTCGCCGTCTCCGTCGAAGGCGACTACAACAACCAGAACGTCCTCGTTGCCAGCAAAGTACGATTCAAGGGCAGCGACCTGAAGAACGCCAAAGCAATCGCAGCCGGCATGCACGATACCAATCAGCAGGTGCAAAAGAATCAGGAAGAGCTGCAGAAGCAGAATGCCGAGCTGCAGGCACAGAATGAGGCTCTGCAGAAGCACCAGGCAAGCCATCGCAAGCCAACAAAGCCGCCGTAGACGCCGCTATCGCCCGCTTCGGCCAGCTTGACGACTACTACATCATGGACGAAGTCACCATCTACTTCGCCAACGGCAAAACCAAAGTGGATCCCAAGTACATCTCCCAGATTACGACGCTGGCTCAAAACGCCAGCAAGGTCGATGGCTACATGATCGAGGTAAAGGGCTATGCCTCGGCCGTGGGCAGCCCGCAGGTGAACCAGAAGATCAGCCAGGAGCGCGCGCAGAACGTCGCCGACATTCTGCTTCAGCAAGGCAAGGTTCCTCTTACCAGAATGCTTGCCCCCGGAGCGATGGGCGAAAGCGAGCAGGTGGGCACTAACAAGACTGTGGAAGGCCAGGCAGCAGAACCGCCGCGTCGTCGTCCGCGTCCTTCAGAACAAGGCGATCGCCGGAATACCAGCAGCCTGAGCTTGCAGGGTGCTTCCTGGATGGCCGGAAGATCTTAGCTCTGCATCTAATGCACCTGCTCCCAATCGCTAGGGTTTCCCCTAGTTGCTTCGCAAGTCTCCCCACGCTAGCCTCTTCCTCGTGGGGTATCGATGAGTGATCGGCAAAATATCGCGCAAACAAAACGATGCTCTGCAAGGTTGTGTCGACCCTAGCTAGCCATTGTGGGTCATCGTATTCGTGGGGGATTGAGAACAGTCATCATCGTGAGCGTCCTTAATTTTGTGCTCGAAACCACTCCGAAGGAGCTGTCATGGCCAAGGTTCGAGTAGTGCTCGCCGATGATCATCACGCGATGCTTTCAGTAGTCCGGCAGATACTCGCCGAGGAATTTGATGTCGTCGCAGCAGTGGAGGATGGCGAGCAAGCTGTCGATGCCATTCTTAAGCTGAATCCCGATGCAGTCGTCATCGATATTTCGATGCCCATCCTAAATGGATTCCAAGCCGCCAAACAGCTCCAGAGAGCTAATTGCCGGTCCAAGATCATTTTTCTAACCGTTCATGGGGGCCTCGAATTTGTTGCGGCGGCGTTTTCTGTCGGGGCCTATGGCTACGTTACCAAGAGTCACCTCTCCACCGAACTCGTCCCAGCGATTCACAAAGCGATGTTAGGACTGACCTTCGTATCCGGGTCGCTCCCGACTCGTCCGTTTCGTCCTCCCCGATTTTGTGCTGCTGGACGAGTGATGTGCCCGATAAGCCTGCGTCCTGGCATTCTCTCTTTCTCACGACCCGTTCTTCCCGTCTCTTTCCTTTTTCAGCACATCCCATTCCTGTTTTCCCAGGGCGAAGCGCATATGCATTTAACATCCCCGCTCGTCCGTTATTTGTTCGAGCAGTTGCCCGTGGGAGCACACCACACCTACAAGTCGCTGCCGGCTCACGCTTTCTTGGTAAACAGTCCGGAAATGCCCACGATCGGGGTGAGGTTCCGCCCATGCTCACCGAGGCCAACCTTTCTTTAGCCGAAGGTCGTGTAGGCGTTAGCGCTGGATTTTTTCAAACGCACCTTCGAACAAGCCAAGGGGGAGCAGCGGCGATCGTATCAGCGATGGCGGCAATGCGCGCCGCTCATTGGGGTACTTTTCTCCTGTCCCCTTCTGCTCCCCCCAGTAGTGCGTATACCCCAGAAACCTGAAGCTCTCCGCTTTACCTTCACCACGCCGCTGCTGGTTTAACCGGGCGAAGCGACCGAATTCGATCAGTCGCGTCTTCTCCGGATGGAGTTCCAGCGCGAAGCAAGCTAGCCGTTCCCGGAATTCCCCGAGGAACCGCTCCGCGTCGTTACGATGCTCGAAACCGACCACCAAATCGTCAGCATAGCGGACAACAACGACGTCGCCGCTGGCTACTTTCTGGCGCCACACCTCGATCCACAGATCGAACACATAATGCAGATACACATTGGCCAGTAGCGACGAAATCACCGCTCCTTGCGGAGTGCCTGCCTTAGTCTCCGACCATTCGCCTTCTTCCGATACGCCTGCTTTCAACCATTTCTGGATCAGCCGGAGAATGCGGTTGTCGGCGATTCGTTGCGCCATAAACTTCATGGTCCATTCATGGCTCATGTGATCGAACATGCCACGAATATCCGCATCGAGTATCCAGTTCACACGCTTTCGGGTGATGCCCACACGCAGCGCATCCAGCGCCTGGTATCGACTGCGCCCGGGACGAAACCCATACGAAAAGTCCCGAAAATCTACCTCGTAGATCTGGTTGAGGATGTGGACCACCGCTAGCTGAACGATCTTGTCTTCCAGCGCCGCGATGCTCAACGGACGTTGCCGTCCGTCGGCTTTCGGTATATACACTCTTCGCGAAGGTTGCGCCCGGTACGTTCCCCAGTGAACACGCTCGTGGAGGCTGGCGAGTCGCTCCTCCAGGTTGTGCCCATACTCCTGCCAGTTGACCCCGTCCACTCCCGGGGCCGCACTCCGCTTTAAGGCGTAGTAGCTTTCCCGCAGTAGATCGATCGTCAGGTGGTGCAGTAATGCAGTGAACCGTTCCTGCTTCCTTGCGTGCGCCATTTGGCGCACACCGTCTAACCCCTCGGACACGCGTTCTCCGCTCAGTGTCGGTTGCGTGTGGTGTTCGACGTCGTTCTCCTTGGTCTGCGCCCTTCCCTTCGCCGCCTCCGCGGAAGCTTTCGCCTCTTTGTTCGGTAGTTTCATAGGTACTATGGCGCAGTCCGAATCCTCCAAGACGTACATGCCCGGATCATGGGTATTTCACCCTCCCGGACCGGTCTGCTCGCGCAGACGTTCTGGAGGCTTCCCGGTTCTCGTGCACATTGTTTCCTGACGTGCTGGGGGTTTTCGACTACGCCGAGTCTAGCGGCCGCTTGCGAATAGTGCGGTTCGTCAGTGTTGTCTTCCCGCCGACAGAAAAGGGTCTGACACTCGGATTGTTCGTTTTCGCAGCTTAATAGTTCGCCCGCCAGTAGCTCTGTCCAGGCTTCAACTGGAACCATTCGTTACTCGGCATCGAGTAAGTCGGAGAAAACATCCCGCTGTGTGCGGCGCCTGAGCGAGGAACCCGCCCAGGCGCCGCAAGCCCAATGACCCGAGGATTCATGAACCCACACTACCGATCTTTCGAAGTGTGGCGCGAACCGTCATGCCGCCCGAGCCAATTTCTCCACGACCTCGGTCTTGACGATGTGCCTGATCAGACGTTGAGCACGCTCTGCAAAGGCCAGTTTATCTGCAAGGCAGGTTTCAAGCAGTACGCCGACTGCATAATGGCCCGTGACATCGGCAGTTTCGATCAGGGCCTCGTACTCGGCCATACGAAGGTGCATGAGGTGGTTGGCTTTGGCCAGGATGAACAGGTGCCGTGCCACAGGGGACTCTATCTCAGCGAGTTCCTTGCGGAAGTCTTCAAGGAACACCTCCCGCAAATCCTGCAAACGGGGGCTGGGCTTCGCCGGCTGCTCCCCGATGATTTTGAAGCACTGATCGAGCCTGGCTAGGATGTTTTCTGATATGAAAACCCGCGCCTCCAGAGCCTCCTTTACATCTGGACGCTGGGCGGCTTGGATAATTTCCTGATAGATATTGTTTGTCCGCTCGGTGCCTTGCCTCACATTGCTGAGCAGCGCGACGAAGAGTTCTTTCGGATTCTTTATAGGCATGAATTGCCCTCCTAACCAAGAGGCTAGCGAAAGCGCTGTTGGAAGGGAACTAGGGAAACCCCTAGTGCGAGGGCAGGACTACTACCGGCGACGATTACGATTGATCGCGAGATTGTCACACACATTGTGATTTAACTGGGCATTCATCCTGGCCTTTTAGCATTCCCGAAAGTTTCGCCCTGCTTGGATTGCGGCTTCTCAACGTTCGCGTAAACATGTCTCTTGGCCAAATCACATCCAGCGACGCGTCCCGCCGCTCAAGCCGTTCAAGTTATTGTGGCTGGACAAGTGGAATCTCCAATGCCAGCTGCACATCAATCAGCATTTGCGTCTTACGCTCGACCTGTTCATAGAGGGCTGTCTTTTTTGGCGAGAGTACCTTGTGAAATGCGGGCAGGTACTTCAGCCGCAATGCTGCTACATTTGCGTCCAGTTGCAACACACGTTTGGTCCAATCGTCGGCCTGCGCATCGGTCATCGTGTCGTAACTTTGCGCGTACTCTTTGATCAACGCGTACTTGTCGTTGTTGGTCTTCACTAAATCGGCAGTATACTGGTCGTACACTGGCCAAAATGCCTGCGCCTCAGTGTCTGACAGTTGCACATTCGCCGCAATGATCTGCCTCTTCTGTGAGCGAATGTCCTTTCGCAGCAGGTCGATATCCTGATCGATAGAACCCGTGGAACTTTGACTTGCATTTGCTTGCGGAGTACTGTCCTGCGCAACCACTGAATCGTGACCGAATATTGCTGCCCCACCGGAGATCACCACTGCAACCAGAAATTTCTTCATTGCCTAGCTCCTTCTCGTTTTCGCGTTTTTGGAATTCAGCAGCCAAGAGTGAGACGGTAGAAGTCCACAGCCCCCGCGAACGGCATACTGTCAGAACTGACAGTTCCGGACGAACGATACTCTGAGCCTCGCGGGGCTGCTCCAAATCACGGGCAATCCTGGAGTGATCCTCCGGTAAGCCTGAAAACTCTCGTTATCGGTGACTTGCCCGTGGCGCTCCAGTCGCGGGAGTTGAACTTACTAGTCGGCTGTTCCAAAAGGCTTACTGAGGGGCGCCCTGCAAAGGTCTCATTCCGGGAGCGGAAAAGTGGCGCCGTGTCATGTTCCGGAACCAAATGGTTCTGCCAATTAATATTCCGGTGGCGACGCCTATCGTAATTCCTGTAGCGATGCCTATCGAAAATGTCGCTATCACTGTCTCGACGGGGTGCCGCTGCAGGCGCTTGATTGTGTCATCCATGAGCTCTTCTGCAGTGTCGCCGCCTTGTTTTGCGATGCGACGCGTCGCTCCTAAGCTCTCCTCAAACGCATCTGCAAGGGCAGTTGCCGACCGCGAACCCTGCCGCGCTGCTTCGGCAATTTGGTCGCCCGTCCACTCCACCACTGATTGCGCCATGATGTATTGATCCCCCTCGTCTCTCAGTTCGACCTCGCTTTTGCTTGGTTCCCCATAGCCTCTTTGCCTTCACGTGACGCCCGTTGCTGAAAGCCGCAGTTTCTTAGCGAACTAGCTATCTCAACTATTCGAGGCCAATGCGCCGCACTTTGCCACTCGGGAAATCCCTAGGATCAGGGCAACGCGCCGACGATAACGCGGGCCGGGGAACCCCACAAAATTTATACCCAAGAGACGCCAATTACGTATCGGCACTAATGCAGTATGTGATGAGTAACTTCCAGATAGCCGGTGGCCCACCCGCAATGCCAACTTCGCGACGGCACTCACATCGGACGCCTGGCTGCTGGACTTTACTCGGCGGGCGCCCAGGTCTTGTCGGGGTTGTATTCCGAGATAGCCTCCGCCACTTTGGCCGTGTCCTGGCCAAGGTCCTTTTTAAACGCCTGCCATCCTGGTTGATGATGAAGGTCATCACGCCCGACGTGCGGTACACCGCAGGATAGACCACAAACGCGATCCCGCGGGTCATAACCCCATTCACCTTGTAGTCGCGCGCGCCGCCCCTCGCGGCCGGTCCCTGGCGGGTAAGAAGGCGAAAAGAAGCGGCCAGATAGGACTCGGCGGCTCGTTGTGAGAATTTACATCCTCCGACTGTCTTCTTTGATGATGGCGACCCCCAGTTCTCGCGGTATTGTGTGATTCTTCCTGACATATCGCAATAATGCCGTGTCTCAGTTGCGGCTTTTGTTGTTGAGCTGAGTTGCGGCGTAATCGGGCTATCCGACAATTCGAAGGTGTAGCATTGAATCACTTCTTTCGTATGAGTCCCCAGCCGGAGTTTTTGCTTGTTTATGCACAGGCGTGCGCAACAACCTGAATTGCGGAACATGCGATTATGAATACAACTGAGCAACTAAGCTACCAGAGTCGGGTTTGGACCTTCTTAAGGGTGGCAAATTGGAAACATCATCAAGCCGGATCCTTGTGGTCGAGGATTCGGAGCCTTTTCGGAAAATCATTTGTTCGACACTTGGGAAAAGACCGGAATTGCAGATCGTCGGCGAGGTCTCAGACGGATTAGAAGCCGTTCAGAAAGCCGAAGAACTTCAGCCGGACTTGATTTTGTTGGATATCGGGCTGCCAACGCTCGGCGGAATCGAAGCCGCTCGACGAATCCGCGAGCTCTCCCCTCAGTCCAGAATCCTCTTTGTGAGTCAAGAGACCTCTGTTCACGTAGTGCAAGCAGCGCTTGCCGAGGGAGCAAAGGGTTACGTTGTTAAGACGGATTTGAGACGCGAGCTACTGACGGCTGTGGACGCCGTTCTTCGGGGCGAGCAGTTTGTCAGTAGGAGATTTCCTGGTTATGCTTTCGTTGGAGCTTGAGATGCACGAGTCTCCGAAGGCGACCCAAGCAAGTAATTTCCCTCCGCTCCGGCAGAAGCCCGTTTATTCCCGGTAAAAGTCTTTGTGAACTTTTCGGCGGTCTGCCGTTTCTACCCTGCCGCCCGTGCAGAATCGCTGCTTGAATCGAAAGGAATGCGAGCGTGGATCGTAGCACCACCCCTCGGTTGCGAGTTGATTGAGAGCTCTCCATGCACTAACCGCAGGCGCTCCTGCATGCTCGTGAGGCCAAGCCCAGTGTTCTTCATTGCGGTTTCTGTATCAAAACCTGCACCAAGATCGCTGATGGAGAGGTGAATCTCTCCAGTGCTTCCCCACAATCGTACTTCGAAGTGTTTTACCCCACTATGCTTCGCAGCGTTGCGCAGGGCCTCTTGTAGAACTCGGAATAGAGTAAGAGAAAGCTCGGTTGGCAAGCCAGTAGGTAGATCGTGACTCTGGAAATCAATTTCCACCTTCTGGCGCTCACTAAACTCTTTGCAGAAGTTCTTCGCCGCTTCAACGATGCCCAAGTATTCCAGTTTCGAAGAGTGCAATTCGTGCGATAACAATTGAACATCGTCCACAATCTGCGCGGTTTGGTTTACGAGTGCTCCGATTCGGGTGCGGAGTTCCGATGCCGCGTCGGGGACATCTTCCTGGACTCCTTCGAGTTCTAGCGACAGAAGCGCAAGTCGTTGGACAACGTCGTCGTGAAGCTCTCTTGCAATCCGAGTACGTTCCTGCTCGTGTGCTTCAATCAGCTTTCGGCTCATACCTGAAAGTGCCTCGTCAGCGTGCTTGCGGCGGGTAATGTCTTCCGACAAAGATAAGAATCCCTCCCGGCACCCCGTTGCGATTCTGCCAAGGGCGAGTCTCCCATCGGAACCATATGGTGCCGCCCGCGCGATCCCAACGGTCTTCCTCAGCTCGCAACGTTTCTCCCTCAAGAGACCGGCGGTGAATTTGTTTCCACTGTTCGGGAAGGTCGGGGAAGATTTCGTAATGCGAACGTCCTAGCAACTGCGAACTGTCGAGCGAGATAATCAGCGCACCAGCGGTCACTCGCTTGGAGATAGCGCATGTCGCGGTCGAGCATCGCTACTGCGGCTGGTACGTGTTTGACGAAGGTCTTCAGTAGTTCCTCGCTCTCGCTCAACTCTCGCTCAATTCGTTTCCATTGTGTGATGTCCCGAGCAATTTTCGACGCTCCGACAATCTTTCCGCTGGCGTCCCGGACGGGCGAAATTGTGAGCGAAATATCGAGCGGTGTCTGGTCTTTACGCATACGAACGGTGTCGAAGTGTTCGATTCGTTCGCCTTTCTTGATTCGTTCGATGATGACTGTTTCTTCGTTCCTGCGATTGGCCGGGATGATCAATGAAATGTGCTGGCCTACCGCTTCGCTGGCTGTGTAGCCAAACAACCGCTCCGCACTCGAGTTCCAACTGGTTATGACGCCGTCCAGCGTTTTGCTAACGATGGCATCGTCGGATGAGTCCACTATCGCGGCCAGCAAGCCAATAGCTTTATCTGCTTTGAGGCGTAGGGCTGGCAACTCGTCCAAGATCGACTGGCTGGTGATGTTCCTGGCCTCCGGGTCATTCAGGATGCAATCCGCCAGTGCCTCGTGTGTCGCCAGTAGTTTGTCGATGTCAGCTTCCAAGGCGATCTCAGGATGGGTTTCAGTCCAATAGTGCGCTGCCCTGACAAACGCCAAGAACAACAGCAAGTATTGAAGGCGAGCCGGACCAAGTAGCCGCGCCAGCGCGTCAAGACACAACAAATAGTCAGAAGTCTTCAAGAATACATGCGCTGCCAACACAAAGATGGCATCTTCCATCTGCGTGTCCGCCATCGGCATTTCAACAACGGGTGCGGTGCAGCCTGCGCACAGTGATAGACGAGACTGAAGTTCTTGTCCGCGTGGAAAAGGCCGTCGAAGGAGTTTAACAACGTCTGCGACACTTTGTGTACACACGTTCGGGTCGCCGGCAGGGCGGCCAAGCCCTACCAGGAAACCAACATGACGAGCAATGCAGTAGCGGACTGCGCAAAAGCGCGACAGGTGGACGAAAAGACGCTCCTTAAAAACGGAGGGTAGAGGATTGTCGAGGTAGGCAGCTTGTGCGAATCCCCACCACCACAGCTTCTCAGTGATCTCGGGACCCTCAGGTGCGAGGAGGACGAAATTGGGAAGAACTCCGAATCGCTCCTCTACTCGCTTCTCCAGTTCCGACATGGCACCCCCCCAGGGCCCGATTATATGCCCATTTTGTCTCAACGACGGTATCCCGGCGACTCTCCAAGAGAAGCGGTTATGTTGCCTTCGGGTTGCTCAGGTTCCAGCGGCTGACTCAATTTTCATCGTAACTGTTGTTAACAGGCGAATGCGCTCATCGAGCTACCCGGATGGATCTACATCTTCAGCAAATGGGCGAAAGACCGGCTCCTCGGGCAAATGCCTGCATTAGTCTGGTTTTCAGTAGGTTCCCCATCCCAGTGTGGTCAGGACGGGCAACTTACCTATCCCGTTTTCGGGGAGCCACGGGCCGGGCATTGATGACGCCAATTGCGTATCGGTACTAATGCAGTATGCGATGGGTAACTTCCGGATAGCCGGTGATCACCCGCAATGCCGACTTCGCGACGGCACTCACATCGGACGCGTGGCTGCTGGACTTTACTCGGCGGGCATCCAGGTATTGTCGGGGTTGTATTCCGACATAGCCTCCGCCACTTTGGCCGTGTCCTGGCCAAGGTCCTTTTCAAACACCCTGCCATCCTGGTTGATGATGAAGGTCATCACGCCCGACGTGCGGTACACCGCGGGATAGGCCACAAACGCGATCCCGCGGGTCATAACCCCATTCACCTTGTAGTCGCGCGCGCCGCCCCTCGCGGCCGGTCCCTGGCGGGTAAGAAGGCGAAAGATGTAGCCATGGAACGGCGCACCCGCCTTCCGGGTATAGCCTTCCTCCGACGCGTCTGCAAGAAGCGGCCCGATAGGACTCGCCGGCTCGGTGTCGGCGGTCTTCCAGTAGAGCCCGTCTTGCTTCCCTTCGGTGCTGAACACCTTGCTGGCGTATTGTTTCACCTTTTCGTCGTCGTGCGTGGTGGAGGCATATTCCTTCTGGGCATCGATCAGCGTTTCCAGGACCTGGATGGCGCCGTTCTCGTTATTGCCGATGCGCCGGTAAAGAATCTCCTGGATTCCGGCTTCCGTATCGAAATACCACGCCCCAGAGGTGTTCTTCACCAGCGAGATCGGCATGGGCCAGTTGTCGGCTCCGATATAAAGGGTGGCAGTCTGGTCCGGCTCGATGACGACGCGATGCATCTGGTCATAGTGAGAGGCGAACTTCGACAGCAGATTCTTGTCCGCTACTTCATCGCCGGTGTGCAAGACCTTGTCCGCATTCGAGCCGAAGATCGCATTCAGGCTGCCGGAGTCATCGGACTTGGCCGCCACGTAAAGGGCCAGCGCCGCATCGCCGGGAGAAGAGAAAGTCTTCTCATTCGCCGACTGCGCACGGGAACCGGAAGGACAAGCGAGACAGAGCAGAATCAAGATGGCCAGACACAGCACGACTGCGCTCAGGTGATGGGGCGATGGCCTTTCGTAAAGATGCAACGTGCGTTTCACTGAGATCCTCCTGACTTTTGGGTTGTGTATACAGCCTGGACTCAAGCCGGTACTGCGGGTTTGAGGGAGGCCGGAGCTGGCTCGTTCTGCCGATCGCCACCGAGGTGGTTGGAGCGCAAGGACTCACCAACCCCTCCGCGTTACCTTGGACGACGGCCGCCCCCCTTGGCTCCACCACCGCCGCTTCTGGCACCACCACCGCCGCCGCGGTTACCGCCCCCGCCGGCACCGCCTCGATTTTGCGCCTGGGCTGTGTTGCCACCGCCGCGGTTGCCGCCGCCATTCACGCTCTGCCTGCCCCGCGCGCTGTCGTTGCGGGCGTTGCCGCCCTGTTGGTAATTCGCCATCGCGTTGTTACTGGCTCCACGGTTCGGCTGATTGCCGTAACCCCGCTGCGCCGTGCGCTGGTTGCCGACCCCCTGGTTCCGGTTGCCAACGCCTTGGTTGCGATCACCGACCCCCTGGTTCCGGTTGCCAACGCCTTGGTTGCGATCGCCGACCCCCTGGTTCCGGTTGGCAACGCCTTGATTGCGATCACCCACCCCCTGGTTCCGGTTGCCGACGCCCTGGTTGCGCGCCTGATCGAACTGCGGAGTGTTGCCCCGGTTCAGGTCGTTGCGATCGCCAACCCCCTGGTTCCGGTTGCCAACGCCCTGGTTGCGCCTCTGATCGAACTGCGGAGTGTTGCCCCGGTTCAGGTCGTTGCGATTGACGTTGTTCGCGTTGATATTGTTGCGATTGACGTTATTCGCGTTAATGTTGTTCCGATTCACGTTGTTGTAATTGGCGTTGTTGTAGTTGGTGCGATTGGCGAAAGTGTTGGAGTTGGAGACGTAGACATTCTTGTTGTAGTTCACGCTGGAGTTATTCCAACCGGTGTTCCAGGAGTTATAGCCCCATCCGCAGCAATTGTTGTTGTTGTTGATTGCCGCGCCTACCATCATGCCGACTCCGAAGGAGACCAGGCCGGTGGTTACCATGGCTCCGGTCGAGTAGCCGGGGTAAGCCGGCACCGGCGCACCGTACACTGTGGTGGGATTGTAGCTGGGCACATAGACAACGTCGGGCTGCGATGGCTCGATCACGATGGTCTGCGGCGGAGACTGCACCACCGTCACCTGCTGCTCCACGCCTGAGGACGCCGCAACGGGCTCTGTTCCCGCAGGCTGGTTCTCGACCTGAACTTGCTGCTGGGGAGTTGATTTCAGGTTGCCGGCCTGGTAGGCCTTCTGGCGCATCACTTGCACGGCGTTCATCACGTTTTGGGGCGCGTTGAAATACGCATCGCCCAAGGACGAGGTCCATGACAGGTTCGTGGCCATCTGTTGCAATACGTCAGAGAACTGGGTCAGCCCTTTGACGCTGGCGTCCCACGGCTGCTGGTCCACCGCCTGCATCAGCTGCGCGCCCTTGAGACCCCCGTTCTGCTGCATCCACTGCCAGGACGCGGTGATTTGGTCCGGGAAAGTCGAGCTCGCAAGCACTATGGCAATCAGGTTGTCCGGGAACAGGGCGATCGGAGCCACGAGCTGGTAGAGCTGATCAGCCGTAGGCATGGCATAGGTGGTGGCGGGCGCCTGGGCCTGCTTCCCGGCCGAGGCCTGCTGCCCGGCCGATTCCCTCTTTTTGCAGCCGTCGAGACCCATCGAACTGACTACAAGAGCGACGGAAAGCGTAGTGGAGATGACTTGCTGGGAGTTAGGCATCGAAGTTCCCCCGAAACGAACCCTCTAGTCTCCTGCCAAGCGTTCCTTGCCAACTTTGCGCTGACGGCCGGCGATTCGATTGATAGGTCCGCGGAGCAGCAGATAGGGCACGATGGCAAGAATGATCGCGACTAACACGGCCTCGCCCGGATAAACGGTCCACCGGTGCTCGATAAGCTGATAGACCACGTCGAGCACCATCGCAAGGATGAACACCTTTCCTACGGACTTCCAACCGTTCTTGACCATCAATTCGCGTTCGACCTTGTCGGTGAAAAGTCCCCAGAAATAAGGTGGCTCGCCTTCGCGAGCGTCTTTCAATCCATCGCGGATGGCAAAGAACGTGGCCACCCCCGGCTGCAGAAGAAGCCGGAAATGCATTGGACCAGTTACCCGAGCGACGAGGTTTTGCGAAATACGCGCAATCATGGGATCCATCGCTGTTTTCTCCTCTCATGCCACCACTTCGGGGTGGCTCGTCGGTGGCGGCTGCCAGGGCCATCGGCCTTCCATCTCAACTGCCAGAGACCAGCTCAAGAAGGTCCCGGTCACAATCACAGCGGCCAGGACCCCAGTATTTGTAAAGGTAGCCCTAGCGTGACTAGACGGACTCGCAATCGCACAATGATTCCCTCTGATTCCACTCAATTCTCCGCCTGCCCACACCTCCAGCCAACTAGGGAAATCCCTACTAAAATCGTCCGTTAGCGCCGGTTATATCCACCGGCCAGAACTCCAAAACCCAAAAATGTCTCCGCCCGGCGTGTTCGCTGAGTGACTCCGTTTATCGCTTATTGTCGGAGTCGGCACGAAATTGCTGAAATGCAATGAATCCCCATAAAGCAATTGTCCTGTCAAAGCCGACACGGTTTAGTACAAATCGCCGTATCCACAATGCTCCGCAGACGCAACCACGCCACCAACCTCCGCCTGCGGAGCACTGTCGATACGGCACTAGAGATTTATCGCCAACTGACATTGGGGCTTCGAGGGAGGCTCGCTCTTGGGTATAGATTTTGTGAGTTCCCCGGCCCGCGTGATCGTCGGCGCGTTGCCCTGATCCTAGGGATTTCCCGAGTGGCAAAGTGCCGTGCATTGGCCTTGAATAACTGAGGTAGCTGGTTCGCTAACTCACCCACACGGTACGAGGTGTTCCTAGTACTTCCGGATTCTGTAAGCGGCAACTGCCCCAAGTCTCCCTCTCCGCAGCGGCTCCGGGCCCCGTTTGAGTCAGGAGGATTTCAATTCAAAAGGAGGAGTTATGAAGAAGCTCTTTGCAGTGGTGACGGCTGTTTTGACTTCCTCGGGTCTTGCCAGGGCACAAGCATGGAATCATGACCCCGCTTCGCCCATCGGTCCCCTTCACTGGGGCACCGTGACGCCGTCGTATGCCACGTGCGGCGACAGCATCACGGGTGAGGTCGGAATGAAGCAGTCACCGATCGACATCGTTCCCGACAATTCACTTGCGGCGAGCTTTTCCGTTCCCTTGTTCAAGTACAAACCAACTCCGCTGAAGATCGAAAACGCCGGCCACTATGTCGAAGTGCCCTACGATCCTATCAGCTACCCTTACGTCGGATCGCAGCCGACCGACGTCTACCAACTAGTGCAGTTTCATTTTCATGCGCCAAGCGAACGCACTATCAACGGCGTCCGATATGACGCGGAGCTTCACCTGATGCACACCAATGTCATTGAGTCTGCGCCTCCTCCCCGCTCGCAGCTCAAACCGGCCCCGCCGACAGAAACACTCTAGCCCGGGTACACCGCCAGAACGTCTCCGCGGAGTCACGCATTATCTGTTTCGCATTTGACATCCTGATCCACAGGGGGCGCCGCCTTACAGACCTTCCGCTCTCGGAACGCCGGGCTATCTTGAACAGCGGCATTAAAACTGGAGGGCCCTCAACAACTGTCATGATCCATGAGTTATCGTCTGTCGCGCTTTGATAGAAAACATGTCTCCACGCATCATTCACATACCCTGTCGGGCGGCGACCGAAAAGTCCAAGCGCATCCGCCAGGCGCACGGTCTGCCAGCAGCAGGTGAAGCTCATATTGCGCGCGATCACGAACAGCGATTTGTACCGCGACCGCGCGGTGATGATGTCTTCCGCCATGCCGTCGGAAAAATACTCCTGCTCCGGATCGCTGCTCCTGCTCTGAAAAGGCAGAACCAACGATGAAGGAGAAGTATCGATGAGCGTCGGACTGATCGCCCTTCTGGACGATCTTGCGGCGATCGCAAAGGTGGCGGCAGCTTCCCTCGACGATGTCGCCAGCCAGACCGCGAAGGCGGGGGTAAAGGCGGCGGGCGTCGTCATCGACGACGCCGCGGTTACACCGGGTTACGTGATCGGATTTGCTGCCAAGCGCGAACTGCCGATCATGGGCAGGATCGCGGCGGGATCACTTCGCAACAAGCTCCTGATCCTGTTGCCCGTTGCCCTGGCCCTTAGCTACTTCCTTCCCTGGACGATCACGCCGCTTCTCATGATTGGCGGCGCCTATCTCTGCTACGAAGGCGTAGAAAAAGTGCTCGAAGCCGTCATGCCACATCGTGCACATCAGCATGAAGCGCAGCTCGGCACGGTCGCGTTGAATACGAAGTCGGTGGAGGACGAGAAGGTCGCAAGCGCCATCAAGACCGACTTCATCCTTTCGGCAGAGATCATGACGATCACGCTGGCGGCGCTTCCCGCGGGAAGCTTCGTGACGCAGGCCCTTGTGCTGGCGCTCGTCGGGTTCGGGATCACCGTCGCCGTGTATGGCGTCGTAGCGCTGATCGTGAAAGCCGACGATTTCGGTGTGGCCCTTGCCAACAACGACCGCGCCTCGCTCATTGCCGGTATGGGCCGGGCGCTCGGACGCGCCCTTGTTCGCGGGATGCCCGTGTTCATGACAATTCTCAGCGCCGTCGGCACTGCCGCCATGATCTGGGTTGGCGGCGGCATCGTCCTGCATGGCCTGGAAGTATACGGCCCGCCTTCAATCGGCTCGACGGTCCACGCCGCCGCCGAAACAGCGGCTCACGCACTGCCATCGGCCGCCGGGGCGATCGAATGGATCGTTGAGGCGGCCATCTCAGGTGTCCTTGGATTGTTGATTGGCGCGGCCACAATCCCGATCGTTGGATTTGCCGTTGCGCCTGCATGGAAAGGGTTGAAGCGTTTTCTGCCGGGCCGTCAGAAATAAATGCCCGGGCAGAGCAGCATACTTTGCCGGCCCTCTATGGGCTCGCTAGCGCCTCCCGCGCAGCTTCAAGACCGAAGACCAGCGCTGCTTTAGCCGGAAGGCTCTTTTCTAGGTTCGCCGTGGGACAACCCTCCGACTGTTCGCCGGATAAAAAACTATATAGGGCGAACAATGGCGGGGAATCTTAACAGCCGGCGCAAATGGGAACCTTTCCGTCGCCCTGAACGGCGTCCGGGCGATCGGTAGTGTGCTCGAGCTTATGGGTCACGGTCAAGAGCGAGACTTGCTTCTCTTTTTCCGGTGCCGCGTGCCAGCCCCGAAGAAGAATACCCTCAAAGAACGACTCGCTCGCTATCGCCAGATCAAGGTCTGCCCTTCCAAAGTTTCCACTGCGATGCCAACCGGACTCGCGTTGAAAACCTCACGGAAAACGCTCAGCGCCGGGCGTCCGAGTTTGCGCTGCCTCCCCCATAGAACAATGTGTAAAGCGCGGTTGATATCTTATGGCAACGGTATTGGGTGCAAAGGGCGAGGCGTTACAGAAGTTCACGGTCGGCTCGGAGACGATTCTTCGCCTAAGTGGTCGCCCCTACGCCTCAGAAGGCTATCGGGCTGACCATCTCGATCTGAACATTTGACGCAATGGAGGTACTCCGTAGGGTCGATTTCGTAGCGAGGTCTCTATCATTAACAGATACTTGTTTTCGGGACCCAGTCACCGTGAGCTGCACGAGCGGCTGCCTCCTTTTCTCGCTCTTGCAAGCATCGAGAATGTCCTGCTTCGAAATTGAGTACAAATCAGCACTGTTCGTTATGACATTTCCGACAGCAGTTGGCCCATAGAGTGCTCTTGTGTTGAAGCGTTGCAGAGCGCGTTAGAAATGGATCGCGCCCTGGACTTGTATGGAGAAGCCTTCGTAGGTTGAGCGATCTGCGAATTCGTCGAAGAGCTTAAAACCTAGGCTTGCCTTTTGCTTCGGGAAGACGGCGCTCAAAGCGAATCCGAGGGAGTTGATTGCGTAGCGCGTTTCCGAGTCGGCTGGAGTGACCTGGGGGCCGGTCTTGGCTGTTACCTGTCGCGCCTCGTATCCGGCGAGGCCGAATTGAAGCCTGCGATTTGTGCGCGGAATGGGCGTGAGCAGCGAGTAGTCGAGGTCGAATGTATCGCCGGGATGGGTCCGGGTGCCTTCCTGCGTGGTGTGGAATTCGTACATCTCAAATGCAGAGAAGGTGAGCATCTTGTCTTTGCTCAGATAGAAAGTCTGCCCTGATGAAAGAGCGTGGGTCCAGTATCCTGAGCCGACGTTGTCGGTTCCTCCTGCAACGTAGCGGCCGGTCGGCGCGAGGAATCCGTAGATGGCGCGTGCTCCAAAGCGATCGCCGCTCCAGCCGAGGATCAGTGGCATGTAATAGGAGTCTGCGAAACCAGCGCCTCCGCTGATGTTTCCCTGCACATCGCTGGTGAGATCGTTCTTTGCGAAGGGAAGTGTGGCCGTCGCGGAGTAGCGCGCTCCCAATATGGGTTTGTTGCTCGTGACCCAGACCAGCGAGTTCATATCCATGGCAACATAGTTCTGGCCGGTGACGGGGAGCGTGTTGCCATGGTTGTCTGTGGCTTCGTCGCGCGAGTAGTAGAGAAACTGGTTCGTGTAGGTGAACCCAGGTGCGGGCGTGATGCCGGAGTTGAGCGCGCTCATACCGAGCGGATAGACGCCTCTGTTCTGCGCGTGCGCTCCACTGGCGGTAAACAGGATGCATGCTACTGCGAGAAATCGCCGGCTGATGTTGCTTCCGCGTTGCGTCAATTGATTGCTAGATTCTTCCAGAAGCATTCCAGGCTCTTGTCGCCGCCAAAGAGGGTGGTGAAGATGGTCGAGTCTGCCAGCAGAATGTCGCCCGCGCGATCGCCGCCCGGAGGCATCCAGAGGAAGCAATTGAACTCCTTGTTTCCCGCTTCTACGAAGGGATGCGGCCTCGAGAGATCAACCGGCTGCGTGGCGAGGAGACGAATGGATTTTGTGTCGCTGATGGTGAGCGCGTAGTGAGGCAAGTGCGGATGGAAGTTGAAGGTCGGAACGTCCTTCAGCCAGTCGCGGGTGTCGAGGTCGCGCACAGCATTGAGCGGCGCAATCTGAATTGCGGTGCCCTTCACCACGGCGGGGCGAAGCCCGTAGCGATTTTCGACGGGAACGCCGAGGCCTTTCATCACCGAACGCGTGTATTTGCCGAAGCGCTGCTGCCGGGGCACGAGAGGATCGCCGTGATGAGCGTACTCCATTGCGCGCTCGTTCAGATCGGGCGAGACGCCGACGTCATGGTGGGGACCGATAATGAGGCAGGTGCCTTCGCGCTTGAGAAACTGCCGCATGGCCTCTATCTCTTCAGGGGATGCTTCCTGCTCAGTGACCATGTGATCGAGGCCGAAGACCATGAGTGTGTCGGTGTCTGCGAGGATGCGCTCGTCGATCGGCAATCGCTGGCCAGCCTGGTCGATGCGCTGGAAGACGGCGACGGGCTGTGTGGTGGCTTCGCCGACGAGTTGCTGGAAGCGCAGTGTCGAGAGGTGGAAGAGTTCAAGCGTGCCGGCGATGCCCTGCAGGAACATCCTGTCTGAATACTCGGGGGTTTCGTACGCCGGCCACGCGACACGGCGCACTTCAGTGATGGTGGAGAAGCGGTTGTCCATCTCGGTCATGTCGCGATTGGATTCCCATGGGTAGCTCCACGTCCAGTAAATGCTGAAGCGGCGTTTGCCCGGAGCGTATTTTCTGGGAAGCTGGGTCTGGTTGTAGGTGCGCGCGCCGGCTTTTGAATCGCTCATATCGGTTGCTCTTCCTTTCTGTGTGCTATCGCCCATTGGAGAGCGACGTGAGATAACGCATCGCTTTGATGCCGGGCAGAAAGAAGTAAGCGCCGCCGCGCACGGTGGTGAAAGACGGCAGGCCGCGGATCTTCATCTTGATGGGCCGCTTCGGGATGGTCATGTCGAATGTGCCGTCCTGTGTGCCGAAAATCGGGTCGCGCTCATTGCCGAGCTCATGAAAATTGGCATCGTTGGCCCAGACATTCATGGCGAATTCAAACTGGCGGACGAGGCTTGCGCAGCCGATGAATGCGGCGATGCCACGTTCGATGCCGTCGTCGGGCTTGCCCTCCGGCAGGAATGCGCCGTAGGTTCCTCCGCGGCGGATCATCTTTCTCCGATTCATGTTGTGTGCTGTGTCTCGTGGGTTCATACGGCGTATGTGGGAGCCGAGCGGGCAGGCGTACCCGTAGGGGTCCATGGTGCCGTAATCGAAATCGTTGGTGCGCTGCGGATCCTCTGCGAGGTGGGGATCGGGTTTGTCCGGTGAAAGGACGAGCGGCGTGCCATCGCGCCATCGGCCCATCAGCTTGGCGGCTATCCACTCCTGCTTTTCGGGTGTGTCGCCGTGCTGGCGCAGGAAATCGCGAAATGCGCCGACGTGTTCCTCGAGCCTGAGATAGGCGATGTAGCTGCCATTGCGGGAAAGAATCTCCGGTTGTGGCAGATTGGCGGGCGGTCCGTCTTCGTCCGGATAGCCGAGAAAGAATTCGCCGGGTTTAAGCGCTGGGCCGGAGCCGGGAGTCGGCTCGGGATCTACGCCTTCAATATAAGGTTGCGTGAGGCGGTCGCGATATCCGAAGTGTTCGTGAGGGTAGGTGTATTGGGGAATGGCTTCAAGGTCCAGAGAGGAGAGGACGTTTACGCCGTCGCAACGTTGAAGATGCGCTTCGTGCTCGTGCCTGCATCGCTCACGCTCCTCAACGTCGCGGGCAAAGAGGATCACGATGGCATGGAGGTCCGGAGTGGCGAGGCCACCCACCCAGTGATCCGGATGGCTGGCGCCGGTGGTGCCGATGATGCCGGCGCGGGCTGCCATACCCTGGCGGAACTCCTCGGGAAAGGTCGCGAGCGAAGACTCGTCGACGCCGAGCGCGCGAAGGCCGTTCCACGTAAACGCGATGCTTATCCATCGGGTGTACGACTCGTTGGCCTTGAAGCTTTCAGCGGTGCCGACTTTTTCGAGGAGTCCCTTCAGCCATTCGCGGCCGCCTGCGGGGCGCTGAAAGGAGAGGAATTCGTATCGGGCTACGAGCGCGCGTGGACGCCTCATCAGGAAATGCTGAATATCGTCGAACTCAAGCATTGGCGCTCCCTCAAGTGCATCCCGATGATTGCGCGGCAGCGGTAGAGCCTGCAGTGAATCAGACCGCGGGCCTACTGCATCTGGTCGAGCATTTCTGAAAATGCAGCCTTGAGTTTCAAGGCCTTCTTAATCTCGTCGGCCGAGACGTACGGGTACTCGCCGTATTCGAGGAAGCTGGGGCGCTGATGATCGCGCACAAACTTGATGAAGGCGGGAACGTTCGTCTTCCAGTCTGCAGGGAACCCTTCGAGGTTCTCAAATATGGTGTTGATGCCGTATTTGGTGAAAAGCGCGACAGCGTCCTCGGTGTACTTGTCGAAGTCGGTGTCGAAGATTCCCTGATACATGAAGTAGGTTTCGTTGCCGATGTCGAAGAGGACCCAGCGCAAATAGTGAAGCTTGAGTGCTTCGAGAGCGTCGGGCAGACCGGCAATCGTGTTCTTCGATATGTTTGCCGTAATCGCGGATGATCTGCTCTCTGCCGGGAATGATTTTGGCGATGACGGTGAAGCCGTAATTTGCGGGCGATCGCGGATAGGTGGGACCGTATCGCCCCTGTGTGAGCTTGAAGTAGCCCTCCTTGGGAATTGCCATCGCGGCGGGTTTTGTCCAGTCCTTTGCCGCTGGAGCGTTTTGCGGCGACTTCTGATCGGATGCGGGTACGGTTTGCGTGGCCATATGGTGCTCCTTTACACACTTGGCAGAGGTATTGCGTGTGAGCGGCGGGAATCGCCCCCATCCAGGCCGATGGTAGGGGAGCCCTCAAAGGCCGTCTACTAGGGAAAGGGATAGGGGAACAGGTGGTGAACTCGTGAGTCAGATCTCGCACGGTGCTCCTTTCATCGATTGCCCTCCGTACTTGTCCCACTCTTCAACACGGACCTGCCGTTCTGATAGGCTATGGGCCGGTTGTTGTTCGGGTATCCGCCGTAGTTGGGGAATAAGCTGATCACGCTATGCAATTTAGCCAGGGCGCCGGGCGTGATGGGAACCGTGTCTTGCATAAGGAACCATTGCACGCCTTCCGAACATGCCGGCGTTGTGAGTGAACCGGCGTAGCGATAAAACCCCCTGCGGAACGGCAGGAAATCGAAGACGTTGACCTCCTCTGACAGTTCAATTTCTCCAGGCGATGTGGGAGAGTTGGCCATGATGGTGTCGAATATCGGCAACCCGGCTGCGGAACTCGACAGCAGCACGCCGACGACGACGGTTTCGCCAATGACATTGGTGTGCACCAGGTGAAGCTCCGCGTCATATCGGACGCTGTTGATAGTGTGTTCGCTTGGCGCATGAAAATGAAACTGGACTAGTTGGTAGACGTCGGTCGGCTGCGATCCGACGTAAAGGTAGCTGGTGGGATCGCAGGGCACCTCGACATAGTGGCCGGTGTTTTCGATCTTCAGCGGAGCCGGTTTGTACTCGAACAACGGTGGGGAAAAGCTCGCCGCAAGTGCGTCGTCGGGAACGATGTCGATTGGTGACTGCTTCATTCCGACCTCGCCCGTGATGCTGTCGCCGCTGGTGGCATACGACGGCGTCACGGTACCCCAGTGAAGGGGACCGATGGGCGAAGCGGGATCGTGATTCCATGCTTGTGCCGAGGCAAGACCCGAGAAAGTCAAAACAGCATCACCACTGCAAAGAGCTTCTTCATAACTCCTCCTTTCCTTCCTATCTCAAACGGGGCCCGGAGCCGCTGCGAAGAGGGAGACCTTGGGGCAGTTGCCGCTTACAGAATCCGGAATTACCAGGAACCCTCTGTATCGTGTGGGTGAGTTAGTGAACCAGCTAACTCAATTATTCAAGGCCAATGCGCGGCACTTTGCCACTCGGGAAATCCCTAGGATCAGGGTAACGCGCCGACGTTCACGCGGGCCGTGCTCAACGAGCAAGGCCATGATCTCGCCTTTGCCATAGCGCGCTGAATGCAGGCAGCTTTCCTGCGGGGTTTGGATCGTGGGAGAGGTATTCACTATCGAGGGTGCTAGCCATTGCATCATCGGGCGTCCCGAGCAAATAAGCTGCCGCACAGAAGCCGCGTATGCATAGCCACGAATGAAGGCAACGGCACACCCAGCCCGCTCGTTCGTTGCCGAACCAACGGTTACCCGAGGACTGAGCTTCGCGAGGCCGGAGAGATGCCCTCCGCAGGGTTCGAGGTGGGGAGCTAGGGATACGCTCGGCCTGAGTGCTATGCTGTCAATCGGCAGTTGTGGGGGCATTCACGTGGAGTTCCGAAGGGGTCAGCCTCCAGACGATTTGCATACGGAAGCGGAAGATAGGTTTCGCTTCGAAATGTTGTTGAGCGAACTCTCGGCGCACTTTGTCAGCGTTGAAGCCCTACGCAATGCGATAAAACACAGTGGGGCACAACACGTCGAAGTGGGATTGTGGAGAACGCCGGATGAGATTCATCTCGCGGTTAGTGACCGCGGCGTAGGCTTTGCCAGCAAAGCAGCAAGAGAGAATCCGGGGCTGGGCCTCGTCAGCATGGAGGAGCGGCTGAAACTACTGAAGGGAAGCATTTCAATCGAATCGCAGCCCAATCGTGATACTACGATTCACCCCGCTTGCCTCTCCGTTGAGGAGGCGATTCCATGCGTGTTTAAGCCGCTGATAACCCGTCACTGGGAACAACCGGCCGTGTGTTCTGCACAGATTCTCTTGTAGATGTGATATTGTTCGCGCTGGAAGCTGTTCAACACATACCCGCACAGAATATCCACGTTGCGCGTCTTGGCTACCTCCTCCGTGGCCTGTTCGACCTGAATCGCCGCATCCGCGTTGCCTCGCGCCCACAACGTAGGTGCGATTTCACCAAAAACTGCAACTCGGGCATGCTTCGCGTTCGCCGCCCTGGCCGATGAAGAGACTAGATCGCCCAGGAACTTCGGGTATCGGACGGAGTCAGCCAGATTATTCACCATGAATGTCGAGAGCGCCTCGTCCACATCGAAAGGGAGATACAAACCCTGTTCGATGGCAGCTGCACCGTCCACGCCACGTGCGAGCAAAGTCTCAAGAAGACTCGTTCGGTGTGACTCGGTCGCGACCACGATAACCGGCCTTCCGGCTTTTAGAGCAGCTTCGATAAAACAAGTGGCGCCAAGGAGAAAAGCTGCGTCATCAGAATAGAATTCAACCTCGTGGCTGCCTGTGATCTCCATTCTTCCCAATGCAAGTGGTGGGAGCGGCTCATTGGGGCGGTCGAGAGTTTTCGAATCCGACGCGGGGGTGAAATAGTGACCCGATAACCCGCTGCTGACAAACTGCCTGCCTTGAAGAACCGCTTCAACAGCAGCTAACAGTTCGCTTCCGGCATGCGCCTTAACCACATAGCCCAGTGCCCCCAAGGCGAGCGCTTCCTGCACCACAACGGCAGAAGATTCTTGGCTCACGAAGAGTATTTTGATTTTGGGAAACAGCTTGCGGATTCGTCGAGCCGCTTCTATTCCGTTCAGTGAAGGAAGTCCGATGTCGAGCATAATCAAGTCCGGTTGGAGTTCTCCGGCTTTCTGAACTGCTTCTAATCCGTCTGTGACCTCTTCGACGACCTGAAATCCCGGTCTCTCTCTCAGCGTCGAACAAATGAAGCGCCGAAACGGTTCATGATCTTCGACCACGAGAATCCGGCTTGATGGCGTTTCCAAGTTTGTCCTCTTTACAAGGCCCAAACCCGACTCTGCGAGTCTAGTTGCTGGTTGTATTCGTAATCCCATGTTTCCGCAATTCAGGTCGTTGCGCACGCACCTTGAAAAAACCAGCGACAATTCTGGCTAGGGGATTGGTACAAAAAGAGTGATTCTGTACTATAACTCTTCTTCCTCGCTACGCTGTCTGTGCATTTTCGCTTTCCAAAGGGCAAGGTCTGCTTCCCTCCTTGTCTTTAGACCGGCGACCTCCCCTCCCTCAGCCAACACGACGGGCCGCTGGCCTGGCCCTCGCCGGCCTTCAGCTTGTCGAGATAGTCCGCCCACTGCTGCATCATCTTCCGCCGTTCGGGCAGATGTGCCGTTCGGTTGTAAGCGCGTCCGTTCGGATCTCGTACAACATGGGCCATCTGGTGCTCGATAAGATGAGCAGGGAATCCAAGCACTTCATCGAGATTGGATTGAGTCGGGCTTAAACATAGAAAAAACAATAACTTAGAGACAGTTCGCGCGCACGGAAGACGCTCTCAATCGACCCTTCAAAATGCACGCAATGCATGCTCTTGAATGCTCATGTGGCGCAAAATTGGCACACTCGCCGTTTAATGGATTTTGCTCGTCACCCAGCATGATCTCCGCCGCCAGCATCCCGGACAGCCGCTGAGCCTGCAAACCCCGTCACTCCTGCTGAACCGAGCTGAACGTCAAACCAACCACTGCGCTTACGGTGGTATCTGCGCGAGACTTTAAGGTAAGTTCTACCCGTATCCGCAGGCGGTTGGCCTCTGCCCTCTCGCGACCATGTGGCAACAACGGAGTATGGCGCGTCTGCCATCCATCATGGCTGCTATACTCGCAACGGTTTGATCCAAGGAGTATGCATTGGCTGGTCTGCCTGGAATAACAAAGCTAAAACGAGTTTCACTGGAGGAGATTTGGGGGGATAAAGCTCTGAACTTCACGCCTTGGCTCGCAACCGATGAGGCTTTGGGGTTGTTGAGCGAGGTCATCGGACGTGTATAGCGCCGACATACTCGCAATCATTTCGCAACCAAAGCGCGGCACCACCATCCACGCTCGTGTGCCTCTCAATTCGGAAGGCAATTCGATTTGTGCAACCGGGCAACGAATCTAAATTGGAATTGTCTTTGCAATTGGTCGGTGACTTTATGTTGAGAGGTCTCCTTGGAATCATGGGGAAACGATTCTCGTCGAATCTCGGAATAAAGTTAAGATTTGCTTCCTGGCCGACGGCGTTAATCGGAATTGTAGTCATTAAAGCCGCCCTTTCGCTCGCCGTGAAGCCGGGCTCCTTCCTACTTTCATACAGCGGGATCAGTTACTTCCTCCTCCTGCTGCTAGCGACCGGTTTCGCCATCCGCAACGGAATACGGCAAACGTTGGGGAGCCGTCCGTTCTGGGTGTTCCTCGCAATTGCCTATGGCCTCTGGGCGCTAAACCAGGGTCTTAAGCTGTACTACGAGCTTGGTCGGCATATGGACGCGCCAGATAATTCGATCGCTGATCCGGTTCTATTCTTGCACATCGTACCGCTCATGGCAGCCGTGGCAACCCTCCCACACCGGAATATATTCGATCGCAAGCCATACCGCGCGATCTTAAACACCCTCCTCTTGTACCACGCGATCTTAAACGCCCTACTCTTATTCTTTTTCTGGGGCTTTCTGTATGGTTACATTGTTTTCCCATACCAGTACTTGTTCTTGTCGAGCGCTACGCCTTCTAGCTATGGCCTGCGTTTTGACATTCTTTACCTGTTAGAAAATCTGGCGCTGGTCTTAGCTATAGGTATTTTGACCCTTCGCGTGCAGGCTCCCTGGAAGTCAATCTATCTTCATTTGTTCGGCGCCTCGATCCTGTACACCTTAAGTTCCGCAGTCGCCAACCTTGCAATTGACTCGGGTGGCTACGTCAACGGCAAGCTGTATGGTCTGGGCCTGACCGCTTCTGTTTGCTGGTTTGTGTGGGTACCGCTACGCGCACAGCAGGAGCTGGGGCCAGAAGCGACAGCAACGCGATTCGATAGCGGCGAAGGCTCACGAGGGTCGATATGGGCAATGCTCGTCGTTGTGATGATCTCTGTCCCGATTGTCTGGGAGCTGTTCCAACGGGATGAGAGCAGTGGTCTGCGAACGCTCCGCGTGCTTGTCGCAATCGCCGCGATTGTGTGTCTGGCGAGCGCCGCCTATATAAAGGAGTACCTCGCTAGACGTGAGCTGGATTTCCGTTTTGGTATGGCCAACGACAGGTTACGTCTGGCAATGGACGCGAGCGCATCGGTAGGGTGGGACTTGGACGTCAAGAGCGGACGGGAAGTTTGGTTCGGCGACCTGCAAACTCTCTTTGGAATCTCTTCCGATACTTATGTAACAACCGGGGAATATTTCATTCGTTACGTACATCCGGATGACCGAACGAGAGTCTGGGAAGCGACCGCGGATGCAAGGAAAAACCGGAAGCTGTACGCCGTAGAATTTCGTGTCGTACTGCCGGACGGGACAGTTCGCTGGCTGGGATCGCGAGGCAAGTTCTACTATGCAAGGAACGGTAACCCCGAGCGAATGCTCGGCGTGTCGCTAGATATCACGGAGCGCAAGCGGGCGGAAGAAGCTCTTTCCTGCATGAACCGCAGAGTGATTGAGGCAGAGGAACGGGAGCGTAACCGGATCGCGAGGGACCTTCACGAGGACATCGGTCAGCGTCTTGCATTATTGGCAATTGCGATCGAACAACTCAAGAATGACTTCCCCCATCAGGCAGTTGAACTTCTCGACGGCCTGGACGCAGTTTGGAGGAAAACCTTGGAGATATTGACTGATGTCAAAGCTTCGGCGCACGAATTGTACTCTCCGAGATTAGAGTATCTCGGCATTGCTGCGGTCATGAAAACCTTCTGCGAAGAGTTCGGGGAGAGGAAGAGAGTGGAGATTGACTTCAGGAGCCATGGTTTCCCTAGCCTCGTGCTGCCGGACGTTTCTATTTGCCTCTTCCGGGTTCTACAGGAAGCGTTGCACAACGGGGTGATGCACAGCGGGGTGCAGCGGTTCAGTGTGCAATTGTGGTGTGAGTCGGATGAGATTCATCTTAGAGTGAGCGACTCAGGTGTTGGCTTTGACCTCAAAGCGGCAAGGACAAGCCGAAAGCTTGGTCTGATCAGAATAGAGCAGCGAGTAAAACTAGTGGAGGGCACGCTTTCGATCGATTCGCAACCCGAAAAAGGCACTACAGTCCTGGTTAGCGTGCCTTTGCGTTCTGGAGGCGATTCCATGCGTGTTTAAGCCGCCGATGACTCGTCATTGGGAACAACCGTCTGTGTGTGCTGATTCCGGGAGCAGAAAATGGCGCTGTGTTATGTGTCAGAAGCAAGTGATTTTGGCACAACAGTGCCCCGCGGTTAGGGTAGGGATCTTTCGTCACTCGCTGCGCAGGATGGCCATAGGCTCTAACGAGGCGGGTCCAGTGGCGCACACTTTTAGTGCATACTGTCGGCATGGAAATCAAGGAGTGTGTTCGATGCGGTGAGCCTTGGCCTTTCAGAGGTACTGGCCGGCACCTTCGCTGCGGGAAGTGCACGAGTACGTACTTGGCGACCGGCCACGCAAGGACATGGGTTTTCTCAAAAGCTTATCTTCGAAGAAAGTGCCGACCACTTCGCCATACGAATTCTCCTTCTCCGCCCAATCTCCAATGTGGCGAGCATCACACATCTTAGGGTCATGAATTTCAAAACATAGTGAGCATTCGCATGACGCATGAACCTCAATGCACGTGCGAAGCCAGACCTGTCGGCAGCCACTCATTGGACCGGCTATGGATGCGATCATCTCGCCCTAAAACGATGCACAACTGATCGCTGCTGCTTCACCCATGCCGGCTGCGGAATATGAGTATTCCGCTTGTCCTGATCAAATCCCTATCGTCTCGCTGCTGAAGAAACGGGATTCCTAAACGAAGGCAGACCACCCTACTAACCCCCCGACACCTATTTGACCGAATAGCTTCGCGCATCCATGCAGGCTGAGAACGCCCGCTTGAAGGTATTCATCTGTTGGTCATATGCAGCTTTCTGGCTTTGGTATTGCTGTTGCACCTGCGCCCCACCCTGCGCCGAAGCCTGATCTTTGGCAGCAGCATTCGTCTTGCGCTGCTGTCTGCCTCCCCGCACGGTACCTACAGTAGCGCCTACCGCGGCACCTGTTCCTGCATCTCCGGCAATTCCACCAATCACCGCACCGCCAACTGCGCCACGAGCCGCTCCTCGGGCTCTACCACCTCTTTGTTGCGGCGCAGCATCAGCCGCCTGCGCCTGAGCTGCCTGGACATCAGCAGAAGACGGCGGCTGCGGAGCCGGCGTATCCGCGTTGACGCCTGTCTGCTGCTGAGCCGAGTTATAGCAGTCGGACTCATCGATGAGCTGCTGATCATGACTTTGGCCCTTTCCCGGATAGGCGTAAAGGCCCACTTTATTTGCCGCTGAGAAGGAAGGTACAGGTCCTGTCGGTGCAGCGGGTGCGGCCGGTTGAGCTGAGGTAGAAGACGGTAGGGCTGAGGTAGAAGACGGTTGGGCTGGTGCACTCGCCGGGGTCTCTGTATTGGGCTGCGATTTCTTTCCGCAGCCAACGGAACACAAGGACACCGTCGCGACGCAGAAGAGGGTTGTTACACGAAAAGCGTTAACAATCGAGGTGGCATGCATATCGACTTCCTTTCCTGGGTATTGCATCCCCCAATCTTGCCTGCACCGAAGCGCACTGGTTTTTTCCCCAGCGCGAAGCTGGGCGTAATTCTCTTTGCCTGGGGTACGCATGTCACTCGCGAGTCCAAGCGAAGCGCGGCTCTGAAGTCCTCGGTACTCGCGCCGTTTGCAGATAGACTCATCCTGCGCGGTGCCAAAATGCGAGAACTCGTCACAATATTTCGTTTCCCACCCAACGCAAGGCAAAGTAACACGTTGAACATCGGAGGCGTGCTCGCTTGCGATGAACAGATTGCCCTCAAACCTTCCGGTCGTGGTTACTGCACCTCTGTGTCCAGCAGCAAGATCCGTGCTACTACGTCTTTACCGGAGGCGGATAATTCTTCAGCATCTTCGCAACTGCTTTGGTGAGGTTCTTTTGCTGTTTGTCCGGCTTTGCTTTGGAATCGAGGGTCTTGGATGCCGTTCCTTCCCACACCAGCGCCTTCTTAGCTGTGTCGTATATGTCCAGGTCGATCCCTCCGACGTGAATGGTCGTAGTATTCGTTGTGGTCATTCCACCCCCCCCTCCGTATCCGTACCTGCCATAGCCCCAGCCCGGACCATAGCCCCAGCCGCTGTCGAAAGACGTGTACTGCTTCTCCTGCTGCAGCGCTGCCTGGTACGTGATGTAAAGGTTGGCGTCGTCAGACTCGACCCTTGTTAGACCCTTCTTGCCGAGCTCTGCGTCCACCGCGGCTTTGAACTGTCGATCTGCGAGATCGGACATTTTCTGGGCGTTGGGGTTGTCGACCCACTTATACGTCTTGTAGCTGGAAAAATTAGCGCTGCGGTCGAAGTTGTACCGGACATCCTGCGCGAATGTGCACCGGCTGGCCGCAACCGTGAAGATGAAGGCGAAGCTGAGCAACACCTTTGTTCTAGTTCGCATCATCGTTTTCTTCATCGTCTCCTCCGTTCGTGTTTACTGCATGTTTTTGCTCCAATTCCGGGTTGCTATCGCTAGCGTAAGCATCATCGTGCGGTGACGCTCCGTTAATCGCCGCTTCGACTCCAGCGAAATAGTCACGGGGCGGCGAAGTTCCAGTTCCCGCCGCTCCGCTACCCAGCGCAAGGGTAAAGCGAATCCCTAGGCGGATCATCTCAATGCCTTCCGAACGGTTGAGACAATCCACGCTGCATTTTTCGCAGTGGTTTTTTCTGCTTTCACCGTGGTACGGGCCTCGCTAGGCCCTACTAGCTTGTTTCGGGCCGCGGCAACTTTGCCCACTAGTGTCTGATTCTTTTTGTGCAACCGCCGGCTTTTGTCGGTCAGGTGATCGAGAGTCTGGGCCAGGCTCGCGCTGTCTTGCGGGTCCGACCCGCGGCTGCCAAATTGAGCACTGGCGATGAGAGAGGCACTAGCTGTAAACGTCAAACCGACGGCATAATTCGTAATCGACACAGGAATCAGTCCCCCAACCTAGCTCCCACGGTTATTTCAAGGCAATGCTCGGCACCTTGCCACTAGGGGAATCCCTAAGATGGTGAAACATCGCCAAGTCACTTGCCGAGCGGGTAAATGGCCGACTCTTGTCTTTTGGATCGCGGGCGGGTCCACGGGCAACCCGGAAGTGATCCCGCGAACCGCCTACGGGTTTTCGGTATGTATGGTCCGCCGCCTTGTCGCAAGCGAAAAGTGAGAATAGCAGGTAAGGTCTGCGCGTATGTATACGGCCTTGTTGGGGTGTTTAACGACCCCGGGCCTGGATGGAATGCGCTTCGCTCTGTTCCTATTTAACTTCTCGGTCTTCAAAGACCCTTACCGAAAGCAGGTTTCCAGAACGACGGTTAGACCGTGGTGCCATCTCTTTCTTCGCCAGCAGACCTGGCAGGAAAATTTGAACTCCGCCGCCGTCGCCGGTCTGCGGATGTGGGAATCGCGCTAGCGATTTCCAAGCCTGGTGTTCTTCCAGGCGTCATCTGCAGGCCGGTCAGATGGTATTGCCCGCTAGTAGCGGTGGCCTGTAGACCTCATTTTTGGCCAGCACTGCCCAGGCCATTCGTGCCAGTTTATTGGCCAGTGCAACGATGGCGATGTTCTGGTGCGTTCGTGCCGTGAGCTGCGCCAGCCACGCACTTAAACCAGACGACTGCTTGGTCCGGTGCTGCATAACGGCTCTGGCTCCTTGCACGAACAGCCTGCGCAGGTACTGGTTTCCACGCCGAGGAATCTTCCACAATGTTTGCTTGCCTCCGGTCGAGTGTTCCTCGGGAACCACTCCCAACCAGGCGGCAAAATCCCGGCCCTTGCGAAATGCCGCGCCGTTGCCGATCGTCGCGATGATCGCCGTTGCTGTTACGGGACCGACCCCCGGCATCTTCACCAGCCTTCGACAAGCTTCGTTCTCCCGAGCAATCTTCTCAATCGATTTGTCAGCACGGTCGATTTTCTCAGCTAGTTGCTCCAGTTCCTGCTTCAGTTCTGCGAGCAATACAAGCACTGCCCCCGACAGCTTGGACGAGCCACCTGCGAGTATGCCGGGCAGTGCTTCATCCACGTAGCGCCGGCCTTTGCGCAGTGTCGTGCCACGCTCCAGCAAAAGCCCACGAATCTGGTTGACCACCGCCGTTCTTCGCATCACCCAGCGTTCACGGACCCGATGCAGCGACTGCAGGTCCAGTTGGTCATCACTCTTGACCGGCACAAAACGCATGGTCGGTCTTCCCACCGCTTCGGCGATCGCTTCCGCGTCGATGTAGTCGCTCTTGTTCGTCTTGACGTAGGGCTTCACATATTGCGCAGGAATCAGCCGCACCTCATGCCCTTGCTCTCGCAACGCTCGCCCCAGAAAATGTGACCCTCCGCATGCTTCCATGCCGATCAGCTCCACCTTCAGGTTCGCGGTAAAGTGCAAGAGCTGCGCTCGAGAAAATCGTTTCCGCAATACCACTTCTCCGCGCTGGTTCATCCCTACCAGATGAAACGTCGTCTTGCCCAAATCAATACCCAATGTGAATAGCTCCATGGCACTCCTCCTCTTACGCAGCTTATAGCCCACCTCACTGTCGGGTAGGCGGCGGACCATTCCATTAATTGCCTCACGTCTCGGGCGTCCAGGGCGCAAGTTACTCAAAAACCCCGTTTCACGGGCCCTCGGCGTCAGTGCCGAACGGCCACCTATCCGATTAGCCGATTGGGCCATGTCGTCCGCGTTCCATTGTCGGTGAGTGCACTAGAGATTTGTACTCTCGGAGAATCGAAGGTGCGGAAGCGCGGTGTGGAGCTAATTCCGTTTGTCGTTACAAATCGAAATGACCGAAATGAGGGGAGCCGGCAGCTTCGCCAACCACGCTATTCCCGGTGTAATGCTACGCCGAAATGTTTCCCCTATTCCATCCTCAAGACCCGCATTGGGTCAAGGCGATAAGCCCTCCACGCGAGGACCATGCAGGCCAACGCGGCTGCTCATGGATCTTGGGATGAACGAGGAGGAATGAAGCGCTCCTCACCTCTGGGCAAGTTTGGTTCCCATATCGCGTTCGCAGTTTTTCTTTACCTGAACCCAGCGGACCCCATTGGCATCAAGTTCAATTTCATCCACAGGGCCTCCAACTTCACGCTTGTCGGCATGGTACATAATGGTCAGCTCGACCAAGCGACGCACCTTGAATTCATCGAATTTGGTTCCCAGCAGTCCCGTGTGTTCCCACGCCGTGCGCTCAGCGATGGCGCGACTAGTTTTCTTCTCGCCTTCAAACTCATGGAATATGTCGTATTTGCCTAGCGAGGTATATGCGGTGGGCGGATCGTCGGAATGAAGCACATAGCCCTGGAGAGATAGGAACCCATTGGCGTAGTTAAGCATCATAGCGTGAACCCACGTGCCGCCAGTCTTTTCGACCCCCGCTAAGAGGCCGGTGGTGAGATGGCCATCGTAGGCGTATGCAGAAAGTTGCTCGTTGGAGAATTCTCTAAAGTTCTGCCTCATAGCTTCAGCCCAGTTCACTAGCACCAAATCGCCTTCCGAGCCGCTGATCCTACTTCCGTGCCGCGTATTGGCGATAGCAGCAATTGCCTCAGAAACAGCTGTCCAGCTATGTTTACCGTCGCTTACAAGACCCGCGGCAGTAAACACGACGTCACCGCCGAGTGCGGCAATCTTGCAGAAACTATCGTCGATGCCTTGAATGACAGTTCCGTTCACAGTGGTTTCGATCCGACTGTCGGCTGCGATGATGACACGGTTTTTCGTCTGCGCGATGACAATGATGGTGCCGGAGGCCATAGGTTGCCCGGCTCTTGGATGAGGAAGCGCGAGAAGCACCGACGCAATAATGTGAAGAGATTTCATTTGCTGGTTAAAAGGAGGCCCAACACCCGCACCGTCGCAGGCGAGAAGATTCCACGAAGTGATGCTCTGCGGCGGCGGAGCTGCTGCCTGCGAGAAATGTCTTGGAGCTTCCCTTTTGCATCTTGACCATCCGGCATGCAAACCGTTGAGACTCAGACCTCTGACCTTATGGGTACGCTTCGCGATGCTCCTCTGTTCAAAGGCGACGGCATCCGCGGCGATCCGCCCGAGGCGTGAAAAACGCCGCCGGTCACGGTGCGGAACTCTCGCGCCCTTTATCGTGCAAGTGCACCAGCTGAAAATCCATGGCGTCAATGCCGCGCGGAATTCATCTGCATCGCGCCGGAAGAAACTCCTCTGCGGTGAGGATTTGTGGGGCCTGCTGAATGGAAAACGGGAGGGATTTCTCTTCGAAAAACGCTTCCCGTCTCCAATGCAGTCGACTTAGCCCCCGAGGCGGTTCCTTCGACTGCAGTCAACATTCACTGCTGCCGCCCTGGTAAATTACACCCTTCAAGGGTGCGACTAGCGATTCCTCAGAATTGCGAGCAGGTAGCGAACTAGCTACCTCAATTATTGAAGGCGAATGCGCGGCACTTTGCCACTCGGGAAATCCCTAGGATCAGGGCAACGCGCCGACGACCACGCGGGCCGGGGAACTCCACAAAATCTATACCCTCCGCTGTTGGCTGCGTTGCCGCGCTGGTCGCCCAACGGCAAACAGATTGCATTCTTTGTCAGCCCTCCATGTGCTCGATTTTAAACCCACCAGGTTTCCACGCTGCCCGGGTCCCGAGGATTACTCGGCGCTCGCTGGTCGCCCGATGGCAGGTACATCGCGGCGGTACCGGTAGATTCGCATGGCGCGGTGCTCTTCGACTTCGAGACTCAGAAGTGGTCACAGTTGACGAGGGTAAGAGCCAGTTTCCTGAGCTGGTCAAGAGATGGACAATATGTTTACTTCCAGCGATGGGTGAAAGATCCGACTGTGTTGAGAATTCGGATAAAAGGACCGTGAGTTGGAGCTGATCGCGGATCTGACGAACCTTCCAACCAGGGGCAACATCGGACCGTGGCTGGGTCTAGGTCCGGACAACTCCCCACTCATGCTCAAAGATATAGGGACCCAAGATGTGTACGCCCTCGACTGCGAAGAGCCTTAGAGACAAGGTAGTGAGGGGACAGGTAGTGATGGTCCCTTCAATGTCATGAGTCACAGCAGAACGCTCGGAGAGCCGATCAACAATCACCACGATTCGCTGCTTCCGTAGATGTCGCACTAGCAGAACGTTTTTTGGATTCTTGTGATTGACGGCCGTGCGGTGGGACAATAGCCGGAAGAACGGCCGGCGTTCCTTCTTTGCTCATGGTTGAAGGAGCAACAAAACGCTTCGTTGCATCTTGGGCACTGCGATGTGGCGCGGCGAGGAGATGCCGGCTGGTGTGGGGCGTGCGCCCACGCTTGCAGACGCGAGGAGGTCACGCCTCACTTAATTGCCCGTGCTGCAGGAGGTTCTGCGATGCGCCTGCCAAGCCGCAGCGAACGTCCGTACCTGATGGCGCACGCCAGCCGGTTTTTTGTGGCCATCGTGATAGCGCTGGTGTTTGAAGCGACGCTCGAGGCCAAGACCTCAACAGTAAGCGGCGTCATCTTTACGCTCGGCTCGGACAAGATCCAGACGGTATGGCCTAACGCACGTGTCACTTTGAAGAACGTCGACACGAGGCAGCGAAGCCGCCACAGTCTCCAACGATCTCGGGACGTACGCCTTCACCGGCGTGCTGTATGGCCACTATGAGATCACCGTCACGCTGGCTGGATTTGATATCGGCCACGAAGCTCGACACGTAGAGACCGAGACCCTGCGAAGCTCGACTTTCAACTCGTCCCGAAGGGCCAGACAGAAACTATTACGGTCAATGCGGAGGATTCCGGTGTCGATCTCACATCGAGCTCGGGCGGAGCGCCGGCACTTAATGCGAATATTCTCAAATCTGTTGCCGTCCTGAATCAGGATTTTCAGGATGCGCTGCCTTTGCTGCCCGGTGTTGTGCGCGGGATTTGATGGTCTCATTCGCATCAAGGGTGGGCGGACTAATCAGGCCAACACGCTGGTCAACTCGGCCAGCGTATCCGATCCCTTTACCGGACAGGCCGCACTCAGTCTCCCATCTGTAGCAGTCCAGTCTGTCCAAGTTCTTGGCGAACCCCTTTTCGTCGGAGTACGGGCGATTTCGCCAGCGGTGTAGTCGACGTCAACACCCGCGGCGGGACCGACGAGTGGAAGTACCTCTTCGAAGATCCCGTGCCGCGATTCCGCTGGATCAATGACCGTACTCACGGGGTCGAGAGCGCGTCCCCGCATCTGACCTTTGCAGGCCCACTTGAAACCGGCAAGCTCTATATCTTTCAGGCGATGATCTACGGCTATGACACCGTCACCGTGCCGTCCCTGCCTAACCCCGACAATGTTCGCATCGTGGAAAGGATCAACACCTACACGCAACTCGATTGGGACCCGTCGCCCAGCCATCGCCTCACTGCCGTCTTCGCGCTCGATCCCCAGAACACCTACTACGCGAACATCAACACCTTCAATCCGCAGCCGGTCACTGCCAACGATCGCCTGCGCGACTACTTCGTCTCCGCCACGCATCGCTGGCTTCTGGCTGACGGCGGTTATGTCCAGACTCTGTTCGCGGCCAAGCAACTCGACTCCCATGTTTACCCTGCCACGTGGACAGGCCAAATGAATCTTGCGCCCGAACAGAACTCCGGAAGCTATTTCGAAGAGCAGCAACGTAACACGCAGCTCTACCAGTGGTCGCAGACGCTCCACCTCCGGCCAATCGAACATGCAGGCAGGCATCTGCTGACCTTCGGCTACTCCTACGCGTACTCTTCTTACGAAGGGCAGGTGACGAACTTTCCCGTACAAGTCCTGCGTCAGGACGGCTCCCTGAGCAGCAGCATCAGCTATGGTCCGGCGCTGCCATCGCAAGCCGCAAAGAGCAACGTCGCTCTCTTCGTGCAGGACAACTGGCAGATCCATCCAGGTTGACCCTTGATCTCGGTGTGCGTCTCGACCACGACAGCTTCTCCGCTGATGCCTGAATATCGCGCCCCGCATAGGTTTTGTCTTTGCTCCCACGCGCGATAATCGCACCGCCATTCGCGGCGGCTTCGGCGTCTTCTTCGACAAGATCCCGATCAACGTCGCCATCTTCCCCAGGTTCCCGGCCCAGACCATTACCAGCTATGCCGCCGATGGCATGACTGTCCTCGGTACCCCGGCGACCTTCACCCATGTTGCTCCCAACTCGCTGCACATCCCCTACAGTCTTGGCTGGACACTCCAGTTCGACCGCGAGCTGCGTCGCAACCTGGTCTTACGCTTCGGCTACGAAGATCGCCAGGCGTTTCGCGAGTTTTATTTGGATCCCGTTCAGCACCCGGATGGGAGCGCCCAGCTACTTCTGATTAACTCCGGGCGGCAAAGCTATCGCGAATTTCTTACGATGCTCCGCTGGCGAGTCAATGAGCGATCTACTGTTTTCGCCAGCTACGTTCACTCGCGCGCTCGCGGCGAGCTCAACGACTACAACCAGTTCTTCGGAAACTTCCCCTATCCCCTGATCCGCCCCAACCAGTATGGTCCGCTCTCGTCCGATGCGCCTAACCGCGGCCTGTTCTGGAATGTGATCGGCTTGCCCCACAAGCTCGACTTTGTGCCCATCCTCGACGTGCACACTGGCTTTCCCTTCTCGCGGCTGGATCAGAACTGGAACTTCGTTGGCCCCGAAAATCAGGCCGGGCGCTTCCCAATTTTTCTGGCGCTCGACACAAAATTGCAGTATCCAGTGGACTTCACGTTTCGTGGTCACCGCATCCAGTTCCGCGCCGGCCTTACTGTCTACAACGTGCTCAACCACTTCAACCCGCGCGACGTCCAAGAACACTACGCCTCTCCGAACTACGGCGCCTTCTACAACGCCATCGGACGACTCTTTCGCATTGATGGCGACTTCAACTTCTGACTTTTTGCGAATGCCGCCTACCGGCGAGTGGCGGCTTGTCTAATCATCTAAGCTGAGGGACGACGATGAGGACAGTGTTTACTGCTGCGCGTTTGCCTGGGATTACATGCGCGACTAGCGCTACGGGCGTCGGGCGGCGCGATACCCGCCTCAAAGTCTTAGGACTATCGGTCCGAAGATCGCCTGCCATCCTCTCGGTGGTGGAGAGCTGCCGCCGAATCAATCCCATACTTACTTCGCCGCAGTGCTGCCGGGACTCAACAACCTCTCCATCCTGCGCCTAACCCACTGACACTCGCGGCCTGGGCAGCACGACAAAATCGGACTGCCGCATAACCCGACTTACCCGTCAACCGTGTGTTTGCTCTTTCGCTTACGATCATTCTCGCTTACTTCTGGAAGAGCAACGGAGAAAGACCCTTTCGGTATGCGAAATCCATGTAGGGCGCGCCTCCGGAGGGCATGCAACGGACATAAAGCCATGAATCGAGGCGTCTTGGCATGCCCGGACTGAAGCTTAGGGCGGCGTCACCGGGAAACGTGCTCCAGCCCTGAGTCCGGCTGCTTCATAACTGCGACGGCAGCTTGCTCAAGCGTTATGCTCGAAGGCCCGAGCTGAAACTCTGAATATTCATCGTCTTCTTGAGCGAGACGCTCTTAAAGAATAGCGCGTTTCCTTGAAATTGAACCTGGATTGAGGTCAATTGCCAGAGCGAAGGCCCCACCTGCTCTTGCTTGAGGAAAGAGCTACCCTGTTTCAATCTTCCGAGAAGGCCACCACCGAACTTGACATCGCGCAAGAGATGGCCCCTGATGCTGCAGACGCGGTGTTGTTGGTTATCCACAACAAGGTCGCCCGTCATGCCACTAAAAACACGAGCTTCAAGCGTAGGCGGCCGGAACTGTGGAGCGGGGTCGAAGTGCAAGGAGGTCGTGGTTGCTGTCGCATCCGTTTGTGTCCAAACAAAGGCAACCGGCAGAAGCTTCAGAAGATCAGCGATCTGCCGATAATCATGATCGGTCGTTGAGATCTGCTTCTTCTGGGCTTTGGTATCGTGCAGAAAATTCTGAATGCGACCACGCTGTTCGGGCTCGGATAGCCGTTGGCCATCCTTCTCTAGTATGCGTTCGATATTGCCCTGCTGGGTGGTCGCGACCCACTGTTTAAACTGCACTTTAGGTTTTTGAGTCTCCTGAAAATAAAACCACTTTGAGTGGTCGTTCTGGATGGACGCTGAGTTCCGCATCGACAACCTGCTGGATCACCTGTTGAGGGCTTTGTGCGTGCATGCTCGAAAATGAGAGCGCGAATGCACTCAAGAGGAAAAAGCGCGCTCTTTGTTTAAACATTCCCAACCTCGACTGATCAGGAACCCATGTCATTCTAATGCAGCAAATCTGATGAACGGTTCGACAGAATGAGGGTATCCCAAGCGAATTAGTCACGAGCTCATTGGCCTGTTCCATGAGCAATTCCCCCGCGAGAAGGAGTGCGCTGCCCTTGCCAGAGATGATCAGTCGGGCTGCGTGTAGATCGCCACGCATTCAACAGTAGCATCAGGTTCTTGACCGACTGCGCTAGGTAAATCCCTAGTTGTTGCATTCCAGCGCAAGGCTCATCGTCAAAGAGTAATTCGACACGTCGACAAACCATGAATCGTGCCCGGATTTTGCTAGCTGACGACAACACGCTCACTATGGAAATTGGCGGCGACAAATCTGACTTCATCTTTCGACGTCGTGGGTATGGCATACGAGGGACAGGATCTGATCCTTAAGCATTGTTGCTTACTCCGGACGTCAGAACGCGAAGTGCCTACCGGGAGATTCTCATTACAATGAGTCGCCACTTGCAACTCTCTCTCTGCCTGATGACCACTCTATGCACGGGAGCGGCCTTCGCACAGCCCTCAACCCCAGACTCAACGGGCAGCGCGCCCGTTGCCTACATCTATGTAGCAGCCAGCAAGAGCGCCGATGCCAACCAGATTTATGCATTCGCCGCGGCGTCAAACGGAAAGCTGACGGAAGTGAAAGGTTCGCCTTTTCCAGGCAACGTCTCGAACATGGCTGTGAACGAAAAATACCTTTTCGGCACAGACAGAGACCAGGTTTACATCCACTCCTTCACTGTCGAGACGGATGGCGCCTTGAAAGAGATCGCATCGCTCAGCGCCCAAAAATACAACAGTGGAGATTGCGGCGGCCTGGGTCCGCTGTTTCTCGACCAAACCGGCGCGACTTTGTATGATCTGGATTTTGACGGCAATGCTTGCGCGAACAACATATATCAATCTTTCCGCATCGACAAAACTATAGGCGACCTCGAATATCTCGGGAGTGATGGCGCCGATGCGTGGTTCCGAAATCCGTTAAGTTTTGTTGGAAATAATACTTACGCCTACGGAGCGGTATGTCTTTACGACATGTACTGGAAGATCTACGCCTTCCAGCGTCATAGCGATGGCATGCTGACCGAGGCCAATGTCAGTGCGCCGACGCCCACTGCGAAGGGAGAGGGTTTCTATTGTCCCAACTTGACTACTGCGGACCACGCAAATCACGTCGTCATCTCGCTTCAGGCAGTTGTCGGCGTAACGTTTGGTCCGGATGGTCCGCCACAGCTTGCGACCTATACGGCCGAGACCTCCGGCAACCTGACCACGAAAAGCACGCGCGATGACATGCCCGCGACCGCAGTGGGATCGGTGACCGATATTGCGGTGTCCCCGTCAGGCAAGCTTTTGGCCGTGGGCGGAACGGCAGGATTACAGATTTTCCATTTCAACGGAAGTGATCCGATTACGCGTTATACCGGACTGCTGACGACGGACGATGTCAGTCAATTATTCTGGGACAACGACAATCACCTGTATGCCATCAGCCAGTCTTCGGGCAAACTGTTCGTGTTTACAACGACTCCGACAAGCTTCAGCCAGGCTTCCGGATCGCCGTACATGATAAGACAACCAACGAACGTGACTGTACTGCCCAGGACGTAACGTTGACAGCGGGAACGTCGGAAGTTAAACCCGGCGTTTCCCCCAAAAAGGCTGCTTGCATTGCACCTCGTCACGTCCGTGCCCGCCGATGCTTGTGATTGCCATGCGACACGCGCAAGAGATGGCTAAGGCATCCGGCAGCTGAGTACGGTAACCGCAACTCCATTTGCCGGCAGCGGCGTGATGTTCGTCGTATGAACGCGGCGTACTGATCCACTTGCGTTGCCGTGGCCTCGTCCAGTCGGATCGAGGCACTGATCTGCCGGGTTTGGATGATTTCAAGTAAGGGCATTTTGTTCTCCTTCGAGTAGTGAAATTAGGCAGATTTTGTGAGTGAAATCATGCGTTGCGCCTAAGGGCAATCTCATGCGCGCGGGCGGAGCAAATCGAGCTTGGAACCTCGAACCGGCGGCGTACTTCGAGCATGGTGACTACGTCATCAAGTCGTATGCCTTCCAAGAGCCATTGAATGTCCCTCGAACAACACGCCGAGTTCGGCGAGCAATTCGAGCAGTCGTACGTGAGCTTCGGGATGCTGGGCAGGACGGTGGAAGACGGTCAGATTCTGAGAGAGATCGGATGCACTTAGCGCCGCCTTTTTAGCGAGAGGATGATCGGAGGAAGACAAACAACAAGCCGTTCCCGCTTGATGACTTCGACACGCAGTCTTTCATCCGTTATCGGCAAGCTGACAATTGCAGCATCGAGCCGATCATGGAGCAATTCATCCAGAAGTGGCGCTGTATTGTCGTTCGCGAATTGGATTCTGGAAGTCGGAACGAGAGCCTTTTGCAGTTGGGACGCTTTCTTGCAAACCTCTTTGTCGATAAATGGGCTGCATCCGATCCGCAATACCTCTGCTTCGCCGAGCTCGATCGCTTCGAGGGCAGCGATTGCTTCATCACGTCAAAACCGTTCAGGAACTCTTACGGCATGCCAATAGTAGGATCACGCTTGATGTTTACACACAAGCAGTGAGTTCGAACAAGCGGGCAGCACAGAGCAAGGTTGTGAAGATGATGGTTCCAAATCTGGGTGAAATGAGACGGTGAAAAACACTCGCAAAATGGGCGATAGGAGCTCTTATTGCACCCATATCGAACCCAGATTTCGTTGTCACTATAGGTCCATACGTCCCGTAAGTCCTTTGGAATGTATGGCGGGGACGACGGGGCTCGAACCCGCGACCTCTGCCGTGACAGCCGAGAGGAAACGCGTAACTTATTGGAATCAGGGGGAACGGATGGCTCCTTTCAGCGCCCTGAGGAACCCATGGTAATCCTTATTGGGCCCTTATTGCGCCCAGGACCTCTGCCCTGCTGACCTCTGCCCTCAATGTGAATTTGCTGTCCAGATTGAAGATCGGCCAGGACTGTCAATTCCCTGCTTGAACATTCAAAATACCGAAGGCCTGGTTGCTGGTTGCTGGTTGCTGGAGGGGACTTTCGGTTAATTGTGTTAACCGAATTGAAATCGGAGTGGCTGGGCTGGGCGGATGTTCGGACGCACGAATCGTATCGGTGAGCGAATCGGCTGTTGGCATGAAGGGTATCGCTCCCAACAGATCGGCAGAACACCGACCGGGTTGGTGGGCATACGCCGTATAGGAACTCCACAGCTCAACCCGGATTGAAGTCGCTCACAACCTCGCGAGTGACCGTTATCATCGCCCCTTATCAGGGGTGTCCCAAGTCTCAACGGTCAAACGTGACGGTTGATCTGTCGATCGGAAAATCGGGCGACGGAAACTCCCGATCCGCCTTGCCCGCGGAACTCAAGTAATCGACCTTGAAACGTCCGACAAGATCGCGCTGATAGGCGAGTTTCGTCAGATCGGGCTGGCAGACCGGAGAAGATCAAAGTCGTCGGCTATAGCTTCGATTGCTAATTGGCGTAGTCTGCTAGATGTATTTGACGTGTCCACTGAGTTGGGCTGAATAATGGGAACGGCGAGCGTGCCTTCGCGAAGACCGCAAGGTGCCCGGCTGCAGGTTAAGTGTCTGATTAAACTTGTGAATTCCAGTCATATTATTCGAGGGGCTGTCTGGCTTTGTGTTGCAATAGAGCGCAACTACACCAAATAATTCTGAAAGTGACACGCCAAACCTTATACACCCTGCCGAGCCGCGGCAACGGCCCTCTTCCAGATGTCCTTCCGGAGCGAAATCACGATTAGCCTCACGCCCAGAGCAATCGAACCTCCTAATGCCGTGCATAAAGCACGACGCTGCGCAATTACAGGTGCCGGAGCACTCGCGAGAGAGAGGAGGAAAACGATGTATCCGGTGATGAAGCTCGAGTACAGTGCATAGTTCACATTGAGCGTGCCATAAGATAACCATGCAAACAGCAAAGTAAGGCCCGCAAGCACAACAGACGAAGGGTGGAGATGCGCGATGCAAAAGCTCGCCAGGATTGCTCCGGCAACTGTCCCCAGCACCCGTGCGATGGCACGGTTCACGGTGTCGGTAATTCCGGGCTTGAGTACCAATAATGCGGTCATGGGAATCCAATATCCGCTGGGAAACTGCAATCTGCGATAGAGCTCAGTGGTTGTGGCAAGCGTGATCGCCACCAGCAGCGAATATGGCAAAGCGGAGTTCAAGATCTTGCGTTGTCTGACCGATTGCGCTGTCTCGAGCAAAGCGGAATGCAGGGCTGCTTCTTCCTTGCGAACGTATCGCGCGAGAGAGGTCAGATGGTTGCTCAACTGGTCAAAGGCGCGAAGTAGAATGGCTGCGGACAGAACCTGAAGCGCTCCTCCCGCCAGGATAAGCAGAGCGCGGGCCAGAGCATCTTCGACGGAGGCGGGAAAAGCGGATGCGACCAGAAAGATAATGACGCATTGTTGTCCGACCCACCTGTATCCAGCCTCTCTTCCGGTAAGCATCCCGTATCCGAATCCCCACAGGGCGGCTATCGGGACCAGCAACAGATTTGTATGACCGATAACCACGCCAAGAAAGGCCGCAAAGGCCATTCCTAAGGAAACAAACACCATGGGTAACAGGCGGGAGTCGTCGATGCTCTGTTTAGCGCCGAACCCTGCCGTCATTGCGCCGCCGGCGGCGATCATTCCAACACCAGGGCGACCAATGCATAGCCCCGCGGCGAGACAAATGGCGACGGGCAGAATGAGAATGAGATCTGCCCGAAAGGTCTGATTATTCCAGTTGAAAACGTAGCTATCGGTGAAGTATTGCTTGGTGGGCGGAGATCCGGCTGACATCTCCGCGTTGGCAGAAAGAGACATAGGTCACCAGGGCTAGAGCGGTAGGAACAAACTGAAGACGGAACCATTGTGTTCGCGGGCATCGCTACTTCTCACCGAGATCCGGCCGTCGTATTTACTCAGGATATCGGCACAAATCCACAGCCCCATCCCGGTCCCAATTGGCTTCTTCGTCACAAAGAACGGCTCAAACAGTCGGCTGCGCGTCTCTGCATTCATCCCGTCGCCTGTATCCGCAACCGTAATACGTAACCCCTGCCGATGCGTTACCCAATCAGTAGTCCTCCGAACTCTCAGCCGCAATTTACCCCCGGAAGGCATGGCATCGAGCGCATTGCCGATCAGATTGACCATCACCTGCCGCAACTCACCCGGATGGCTATAGATGTTGGGTGCCGGCTCATAGTCTCGCGAAACTTCAACTCCCAGTGTTCTGCATCGGTTTTGGTGTAGCGCAAGCGCATCATCAAGGATGGCAGCAACGGAGAGCCATACTGGTTCTCCCTTGCTGCGGTAGAAACCAAGAGCCTGGGCCGAAATCTGGGCGACGCGCGACAACTCACGCTGGGCGGTTGCCAGGTACTGTTTCCCGTCCTCAGACAGTTCTTCGTTTTCCAGCAAGAATAGAAGGTTCGTGACCGATGCCAGAGGGTTATTGATGTCGTGTGCGAGGCTGGTCGCCATGCGGCTGACCCCAGCCAGTTTTTCCCTTGTGCGTATCGCCATTTCCGCATCCTTCCGGGCGGAAACATCTCGCGCAATCTTGACCGCCCCGACGAACTCACCCGAAGAATCTCTTAAGCCGGAAATGGTCAGGGAGACAGGAATCTCTCTGCCATCCTTGCAGCGCCGCATTGCTTCGTAGTGATCGACGTGCTCCCCCCTGCGTATGCGGTCAAGACTCTTAGCCATATCGTCTCCGCCTCTCGCACTGACCAGGCGCGAAATCGACTGTCCCAGCATTTCGTGCGCGGCATATCCAAAGATGCGTTCGGCTCCGTTATTCCAACTGGTCACCGTGCCTTCGATCGTATTGCTGATGATTGCGTCGTCGGAAGACGCAATCATGGCAGCGAAGCGTTGCAGCATTTCAAACCCGCTTCCAGAGACGAGAACCTCCTCAGGAGTGCGCAAGTGATTCTGCTGAGACCCGGTGTGATCGACAAGCATGAGATGCAGGCTCCTTGAGGTTAAGCCGGAGATAGAAGTTGGGAGGACGCCTTTCTGGTTGCCTGCCGACGGAAAGCGTACCAGGTCTACCTACCTTTTAAACCGATGTACCTCCACGCGCGGCCCAACCGGTCGCACCCAAGGATGCACGTAGGGGTGAATGTATCCGGATCGATTGACCCACACGCGGCCCCATGGACGGCGATCGATCAGGATGGTGTGAGAAGGCCAGGCAAATCCTGAGCCAAGCCACCATCCCCATCCACCGAATGCCGCACCGATGGTGATCCCCGGACCGAAGTGGATCGCTCCCCCAATCGCGAAGCCAGGCCGCGGTGGCCCGAAGACGACAACAGGATCGTAATAGGGCACGTAGACCACATTTGGATCGACGGGAAGAATCTGAATATACCCTCCGCTCGAGGTGACATTCATGTAGCCATTTGGTGTCAGATAACCGTAGCTCATCGCCCGCTGGCGCATCCGCTGCACGGCATCCATCACATCCGCATCCTGCGTCAGAACCGCGTTGCCTAGTTGCTGTGTCCATGCCGGGTCCCGGGCCATCGTGTCCAGAACCGAAGGAAAGGGCAACAAAGCCAGAATGCTCGGATCCCACTGCAAGTGGTCCGCCTGAATGGCCTGAGCCAGCGCATCCCCTTTGAGATAGCTGTGCTGATCTGCCCAGGCCGCAGCTTCAGGAATCTCGGTCCAGTAAGTCGAAGCGGTAAGTATATTTGCCAGCAGTGGGTCAGGATAAAGAGCAATGCGCGCCACCAGTTGATCCAGTTGGGGCGGACTCAGTGCGCGCCGGCTGTGCGAACGATACGATGGGCGACACCGCGAATATCAGGATCAGGCATCCCGTGGTGACGCATTGTTGAGCTATTCGAGTCCGTACTCCTTGCTGGGCGTTGTTCATGATCTCTCCCTTCGTTGAAGCCTGGACTGGTGAAAACAAATCATAGGGTTGCGTCTGCTCTTTGCCCCGTCGGCTGCCGCGTATCGCGAAGATTGCTCCTGCAACACATCCTCCTCCGGGGATGTGTAGTTGCCGACCAGCCAAAACACGACCCCCAGGGCCAAAGCGGATCCGGCCAGGGCTGCGAGCACACTCGGAGTGGTCTGGTAGAGATCGAGAATGATGAATCTGCGAACCAGTGCGAGCAGCGCGATCAACACTACGGCTCGTACCTCGACGATGGCGCGGCGATGATGCTTGACCACCAGCAGCGTGTGCTTGAATTCGAGAGCAATCAGCACCGTAAGCACCATGCCAAACAGGCCCTGAAAGACCTGAGAGTCAGCAGGGTCGACCACGTGGCTTTTGACCAGCCTTATTGTGTGCAGCAGCAATTGCCAGGTGGCGAGCGCTATGATGATGGCTATCACCAGCGTGAGTAACGAGACCACCGCCTGCTCAAATCGCTCATAGAGCGATAAGGTCTTCCATTTGGAGCGCAGGTCTGACATCTCGGATGTCAAAGTAAGTATTTTGTCCGTCACCGGCCCCCCTCTTCAACTCTTTAGCACGCTGCGGAAAAACTCGATCTTGTATCGGGGCGCTTCCTCTCTTTGTATTTACGAAGATGTACAGGTCCTCTAATCTCCGGAACCCCCCGAGGTTGCTCCTTAGCCTTTCAATCTCCGTCATGCTCTTCTCGTAATCAACCAGGGACGAAATCATGGAAGAGAGCTGATGTGCTGTCTCCGCATTCTTTTTCAGATATTGCGTATATGTGGGAGAGGTCGGCCGGCTCTTGTTCTGATTCAGATAGTTGATCGCCGCCGTGGTATTAGCCGATAGTTCCTTCACCAGAGGCAGCATCTGGTCTATGGCCTGTTTCTGCAAATCAGAGCCGGATTTTTCCATATCACTCAACTTCCCGATGATGAGGGCGAGATTGTCCACGTGGCCTTTCACTTTGGCCAGCATCAATGCGTGGTTCACCCAATTCTCGTCGCTTTGGATCAGCCCTTGCGTGTCATCGGCGTCGTTCGCCAATTCAATCGCCTCATCGTCTGCGTCTGCGAGCAGCTGCGTCAACTGTGGGTTGTCCTCTTTGATTACGTATCCCCTTAGGGTAAAGTGAAGCTGAGCATGACCATGAAAGCCACTATCACCGAGGGCCTCTTGGGCAAACGCGCGATTTTCATAGCAAACTCCTCTCTTTCCGGTCGGGCCTTACGCCGCCCGCAGACTTAGCGGCACAGTGATTCTCGCGATGCCGCTCAACAGTAGGCTGATGCCCACTAAGGTGCCGATGAACCACAACGAACTCCACGGCCAATGAAAGAAGATGAGACCCGCAAGCAATAGCGAAACCAGGCCGTCCACCAGGAACCAGACCGCTCCCCGCAACCGTCGCAAGCGAGCGAAAACGATGAGTTCAAAGATGCCCGAAACCACGATGTAGAAGGCGAGCACCAATGTGAGCGTGACCATTCCCGCTACCGGCAACACCAGCATGTAAAGAGCGGCAATCACATAGACGACCCCGATCAGAACCTGCCAGATCACGGCCCCGGCTCCGCGCTCCGACCATGCATAAACCAGATGAGCGACACCCGCAATCAAGAGCAGCCAACCGAAAAAGACACTGGCCGCAATACCGGCGATGGGCGGTAGCGCGATGGCTATAAACCCTGCAATAAGAAGCAGCACACCCAGGAAGATGGACCAGAACGTGGAGCGCGTATAGGGGGTGGTGAGCATAATCAAGACTCCTTCTCTCGGCTACATGGATTGCGGCGGAAATTTGGCAAACATCTTGGCCACGGCTTTATCGAGCTTTTTGGTGTCTTTATCCGGCTTATCTGAAAGCTGATCTTGCGCCTCACCACGCCATATAAGGTTCTTGGAGGAGCAGTCGTAGATGTCGACGACTAAGGTGCCTACCGGGATCTTTTCCACCGTTGTCGTAGTCATACCTGTGCCCCACCCGTGCCATCTCCAGCCCCCACCCAATCCGTCGTAGAAGGTGGTATATTCGGGCTGGTTTTTCTTGATAGCGACAGCCGTCAGCAGGACATCGCCGTCGGCCGGCACCTGTTGCCATCCCTTTGCTTGAAGGGCATGGTCTACCGCCTCGCGGATACGGCTCTCGAAAAGAGGATCTGAGGCGTGGACGCGCCCCCACGAATAAGTGTGATATCGCTCGAAGTTGACAGAGTGGTCATAATCGGTCTCAACTTTCTGCGCCGATGCTGGGATCGAGAAGAAGGCGGCGACTAAGGCCGCTGTCGCTAAGATTCTTCGCAGAGCATTCACGGTGACACCTCCATGGTGTGAGTTGGGTCGAACGATTGCAACGTAGCGAATAAGTGACAGAGAAAACTAGTTCACGCTCGGGTATCCGCTTATTGTCCACTTTGGTCGAGCTTGTTCTTTAGCTCGCCCATCTTGTTCATCGTCTTCTCGTATTCAAAAAGGGATGAAACCGTGGACGCGAGTTGGTGGGCCGTATCGGCGTTCTCTTTCAGATATTGGGTGTACGGCTCACCAAGTGGGCGAGTCTTGTTCTGGTTCAGGTAATTGATCGCAGCGGTCGTGTTGGCCGCCAGCTCTTTGAGTAGGGGCAGTATTCGGTCGACTGCCTGCTCCTGCAACTCAGAACCCGAAGAGCGTGTTGCCGTTAGTTTGTCGATAATGCGACCCATGTTGTTCACATGCTCTTTGACACTCTCGAGCATCTCCGCATGGGTCTGCCAGCTTACATCGTTCCGAATAAGAGACTCCGTCTCATCGGCGTCCTTCGCCAGTTCACCGGCCTCGTTCCGGGCCTCTCCCAGAAGTTGGGCTAGCTGGTCGCTTTCGCCACGCAACGCAAAGACGCGTGCCGGCAACGAAAGCGAGAGGAAAGTGACCAAAATCCCTATGATTAAATGATTCTTTGCCTTGGAAGCGATTCGCATATGAATCCTCCTTTTCTTGAAGTGGCGTAGCGGCACCGGCGGGTGAATCGTCGATTGCCGCTATCATGTGTGGTTATGCATCTTCGGCGCCTCTGAAGATGCGCTTTTTCGGCTGACAGAACCGATATCGAGAAGTGTTAAAAAAAGCGGATCTGGTTATCGACAGAGGTGATGCCCGGGGCCAGCCAGGCTGTTCTTTCAGCTTCCTTCCGCTCGGCCCAGGAGCGTACTTTGCCCTTAAGGATTGCTTTGCTTCCCTGCACCTCAACGGTGATGTTGTTAGCGTCGACCTCCGCGCTCCGAACCAAGGCATCCTCGATCTTTTTCTTCAGGTCGGCGGGGGTTGCGAGCGGCTTCACCGTCACCAGGTTGCTTACCCCCTTGACACCCCAGAGTCCCCGTACCGCGCGCTCAGCTTCTTGCCTTTGGTATTGCCATTCCACTTCACCCTTGAGTGTTACCCAGCCTTTGTCGACGGTCACATGAATCTTCTCCGCCGGGATGCTTGCATTCCACTTCAGTGCGTGTACTGCGGCGGCCGCGATGTCGCTATCCGTGCGCTCTCCGATCGTGCGTACCGATATATCGTTGGCGACGGCAGTGACTCCGCTCACCCGATGCGCAGCCTGCTCGGCTTTCCACTTATTCAAATAGGTGTCCACGGTTCCTGTAAGCGTGACGACACCGTCTTTGACCGCTACACCGATATCCTTTGCTGATGCGCTAAGGTCCCAGCGCAGTTCGGCGAGGACATCGGTCTGAACTTCTTGATCGGTACGAGTTAATGTAGCCGTGGTCATGAGAACTCTCTCCTTTTGATTCGCATGCTCCGAGAGACATGCGTCTTTGCATTTCGGAACAGCTTAGGCTGCATCGCGGTGCGAAAACAATTCGTCAGAGGAAGGAGAGAAACATCCCGTTTGACGCGTACAGCGCCCATCGCCTTTGGAGACACATCCATCTACGCCAATAGGCGTAGGTCGATGGAGTTTGTACAGGTGTCGGAGCTCCGAATTGACCGGCGGAAGACATTTTGCCGCAATTGGTGTCAACGAACAGCTTAATAAGCTGTGCCAGCCCCGGACTTCAGTCCGGGGGAGCGGGTTTCAAACCCGCGTAAACGCTCCACTACATCAATTCAGGGCTTTAGCCCTGGTGGCGGGGGGTCCAATTCTATCCCCAGAGAAGCCGATGACCACGCAAACAGCTCCGGTCTGTCGCTCAAGCCTGCTCTGACGGGATTCTCCCAAATGTAAATGTGGTGGTAGTTGTAGTCCTGTGCGTCGCGAATGCGGTGATTTACGAAACTCGGTTGCCAAATTTCGAAAGCAAAATGAAGTTCCTTTTCGCGCGATAGGAGAAACCGCCTTTGATGAATTGCAGTGCTTTTTCCAGCGGGATGTCCGCAGCAGGCGTCAGCAGAAGAGGGAAGTGATTGGGCTTGATGAAAAAGTCATGCAGGAGGAAGCGCCTCTTTTGACGATTCTCCACCAGAACATCCACCAGCAGCTGCGCCATGCGATCGGATTGGAGAACCGCGCGGCGTCCGGCTGTTGTCGAGGATACGAAAAATGCACGCGTTGATTGGACAGCTTGCGGCATTCTCACCAGGGCTGAAGCCCGGTCGTTGAAAGATGAAGCATTCTCGCGGGTTTGACCCTGGACTGAAGTCCAGGGCTGGCACAGCTCAAACTGCAGCCGGCTACGCTCCGTATACACCAGAAGCGAAAATGCTCTGGCGCAGGCACCTCTTGCATCGAAAGGTGCCTGCGACCAGCGGCGAACCAGGAGATTAGATGGACACAGAAATCCCGTTGATCAATCAGCTCTGCTTATGTTCCTTTTGCCGTTTAAGAAATGCGGAGATCCTGTCGCGCAGATGCGAGAACATCGAACGGGTGTCACCCGTGCCTTTGACCGCAGATTCGAGCGCTGAGATTTCGTTATCCATAGCCTTGTATTCCGGGTCGTCCCACATATAGCCCAAATGCAGGGAACGGTTCGCCTCATTTTTAGCCGTTTGCAGGAGGGTAAGTGCCACATCCTTGTTCTGACGCTGTGCGTCGGCGGCATCGATGGCCGCCTGGGCAAGGATGAGCGGAAGCGGTATCACACGATCGTCGATCACCAGCGTGTTGACTGCTGTCAGCAGCACGTTTCCGGCGTCCTGGTTCTTGCCTTGATCCAAAAGCTGAGCGGCCTGCTTCAATGCTGCCGGATATGTTGCCAGCGGAAGAAACGTAGTTTGAATGCGCAGCTCGCTGACGAGAGAAGCGAGCAGGATTCGAGCGCCAGGCAAATGTCTCTGTTTCGTTGCATCTGCCGCCCCTTGAACGATCACATCGATTGTCTTGATGTCCTCGGGCGCAACGTCGATGACCTCAACTTCTACATGGACCGGAATAAGCGCCGATGCAGGATTCCTCGCCAGCAAACCGTTTATCTTTCCCGTAGCAGCCTCGATCGCGGCCATGGCGTCGTTCTTGTTGTTTGCCGCTATCGCCTTGATCGCACTTTCGGTTTGCTCAATCGCGGCAATCGCGTCCTGGTCGAGGGCCTGCTCAGCTTCCTTCTGATCTTTCTGCCGTTCCGCCTCGATTCCGGGGCGGAGCTGCTGTTCAGCTTGCTGACGCTGCTTCTGAAAGTCGGGAGCCGGAGCCGGAGAGGTCTTGGCGGGTTCGCTTCTATCAGTTACGCCATTCGGCTTACCTGAACTACAACCCGCTACGGCAAGCAGGCATGACACGATCAAGAAAATAAATTCGACTCTAATGAGTGATAGGTTGGACTCCGTCTGGTTGTGCATGGCTCTGCTCCTTGAGAAAGGAATGAACTCCGGTTTTTCGTCTGAAGGAGCAGGACCAGATTCGGAAACGGGGCACGCATCCATGTCAATCTGGTCCTGCTATGACACATAATCCCAACTGACACTGAGTTCTCGTCGCCAACTTGCCAGCAGGACTGGAACTAGCTTCCACTGGCAAGTTGTTGGTCGGTTAGTTTACGCCGCGTGCTTCGCCTTATCTGAAGAGGGCTTGGAGTCTGCCTCTATCTGAATCTGCCGTCGTTCGGTCTGCTTGTTTGGCGCCGGCATTGTGATCTCGAGGATCCCGTCGTGAAACTTAGCTTTTGCTTGCGCGGGATCGGCCCCTTCCGGCAACGGAATGCGTCGGTAAAACATTCCAAACTGCCGTTCACTCCGGCGAATGCCGCCCTCGGTAGCTTCCCGCTCTACTTGACGCTCGCCCTGAAGAATGACTGCATCGTCGTCCACCTCCACTCGTACTTCATTCGGCGACAGCCCTGGGAGTTCGGCAAGGATCTGGTACTTTCCGTCCTTTTGGGAAATTTCGACCGTTGGTATCCAGGCAATATTGGCCGTCTCGCTTTCTGAAAGAAATGGCTGGAGGATACGATCGAATTCCTCCGTCATTCTTCCCAAAAGAGAAAACGGACTCATGCGTAGCATCTCCTGCGGGGTGAGCGGCAAGCCAAACAAACCAGACCGCTGGCGTTTCGCCATGCTGCCTTCCTGAGATTTCCGGATCAAACCGGTTCCTTGAGAAGAGCGGTCCTCTTCTTTGCTGGTTGGTGGTGTTGCTGTGCTCTGTTCTTTTTCGGTGGCCATGGAAACTCCTTTTCTCGGTCATGGTTGTTGACTTGTACGGTTGTGGAATCGACAACCGGAGGAAGATTGGAGCAACTGCGGTCGCCTCAACGATCCTTCGAATGCAGTGTGACGATCCCAGGGAGACTGTTTTAAGTAACCTCTTCAATGCGGGATAGCATGGTCTCAAAGTCGCAGGGTCCTAGATACCGGCTATCGTTAATGAAGAAGGTTGGCGTGGTGTTGACTCCGCTTTGGCTGGCACTCAGAGTGTCATCGCTCACGCGAAGAGCAAACGTCTGCAGCATCATGTCGCGATTGAAGCGCTCCATATCAAGGCCAACCTGCGTTCCATATAACTTAAGGTGTTTGTCGGAAAGCGCGCTCTGGCGGTCATAAAGAAGGTCGTGCATCTCCCAGAACTTGTTCTGTGCGCCGGCTGCTTCTGCCGCTTCGGCTGCCCGATGGGGCTTGGGGTGTAAGGCAGGCATCGGGAAGTTGCGGAACGTATACCGCAGTCGATCTCCGAGGGCTGCCTGAAGCCGCTTCACGACGCACCGGGCTTCATTGCAATGCGGACACGCGTAGTCGCCATATTCAACCAGAGTGACCACCGCGCGGGCGGATCCCCGAATATGATCACGCCCGGTTACAGGAACAGTGAGCAGAGTCGAAGCAACAGTCGTCATCGCGAGCTCCTAACCTTCATTGCCCGATGCTAGCGAGAGAAAGGTGCGAAGACAATTGGACATGAGGCTAAAGATGCGATCTGAAGGCCGTGCTACCGGGCACTTAGTCCAGCTTCGTACGATGCCCTACAACCTTCGGACTAGCCTGGTCCTCGTTCGAAGCGGCGACTGTCCTCCTCTATCGTCCTGTTCGAAAGCGCTTCACGCGACCGCGAGTGGATCGATATGCACCAAGCCGCGTCTCATGGCTACATTGATCGCTTCTGTGCGCCCGGTTACCTTGAGCTTTTCCAGAATGTGTGTGATGTGTACCTTGACAGTCGCTTCGCTGATGTCAAGCACGGTACCGATCTCTTTGTTGCTTTTGCCGCTGGTTAACGCGCGAATTACCTCCAGTTCTCTTGCCGTCAATGCTCTGTCAGCGACTCGCTTTCCCAATCTTGCCGCCACCGCAGGTGGTACCCATCTCCTCCCCTCCGCCACCGAACGAATGCACTCCACCAGTTCAGTCAGCGGTGTGTCCTTGGGCAGGTATCCATAAGCACCTGCTCTCATGGCGCGATAAATATCCTCCTCCCCCTGACATGTGGTGAAGATCACGACGCGCGCAGACGGCACTCTCTTGCAGATGGAGATGACCGCCTCAACTCCATCCATCAGAGGCAGCCGCAGTTCGAGAAGAGCGATGTCGGGAGAATATGCAATAAATTTCTCTACTGCCTCCCGCCCATTCGCCGCCTCAGCAACGACGCGCATGTCCGATCTGCGGTTAATCAGCGTTGCCAATCCCTCTCGCACGATGGGAAGGTCATCGGCAATCAACACTGTATGAAGCTTGAGGAGAGGCTCAGCGTCCCTCACCTGATCCTTGACGAATATGTTCGTAGTCTGCACGTCATCCTCCGGGGTATTGCCGCAACTGCACTCAGCGGCTATATCAAGCAAAGTGGTGAACGATATTGGAAAGCAAGGTCACTGCATCGGCACCGATGCAGATGTTGAGCACGACACGTCATGAAGTCCTTTTTTTAGTTACGGGAGCGCCGAAGAAATTGCATTCAGCAAGGTGTTATCGTCAAACGGCTTGCCTAGGAAAGCGACAGCGCCGGCAAGCGTTGCCTCGTGCCGTACCTCAGGTTCGTCGCGCGCCGAAACAAACACGATCGGCCGCCGTTTACGGTCTGCTGTCAGGCGGCGTTCCAGCTCAAACCCGCTCATGCCAGGCAGCCCGACATCCAGGATGATGCAACCGGTTTCCTCATGATTGCCGGCTGCCAGATAGTCCTCCGCTGAAACGAAGGTTTCCGCCCGGAATCCAGCGGATTTGAGGAGCCTTTCGAGCGACCTCCGTATCCATCGGTCATCATCGACAATTGCTATCAAAGGTCAGTTCATTCATGCCCGTCCTCCGGCTTCGAGCATCGCGTTCACATGGCCTCTGATCCAGTTCACGGACAGCGGGGATTCCGGCCGTCCTTGGGTAACAACCAATAGCAGAATCGATTGCTTTACGATGTGTTGCCATGAATCGACAATAACTCCGGCACTCCGGTTTGCATATTGGACCTTGGTCCCATAGGGTAGGGATCAATTGGAGGAAAGCCGCAGCTTCTCGGCCATTTGGATTAGATGAGCCAGAGATTCGGCCTTCATCTTCTGCATCACCTGGCCGCGATGCACCTTGATCGTTTTCTCGCTGGCGCCAAGCTGCGCTGCAATCTGCTTGTTTAACAAACCGCTGGTTACTCGAGGAAAGACCTCCCGCTCGCGCGGCGTCAGCAATGCATAGCGCCGTTGCAGTATGCGTATTTCAGCGTTGTGCTTTCTGGTAATGCGATTTTGTTCGATCCCACGCTGGATTGCTTCCAGCAGGTCTTGTTCGCGAAAGGGCTTGGTTAGGAATTCGACCGCACCCGCCTTCATGGCTCGAACCGACATTGGGATGTCGCCATGTCCGGTGATGAAAATGACAGGAAGGTCAATTTTCGCCGCAGTAAGTTCTTGTTGAAGATCGAGTCCGCTCAATCCAGGAAGGCGGACGTCGAGTATTAGACATCCCGATGCGTCCGGACGGTCGCTGCGCAGGAACTCCTGTGCTGAAGCGAAGGTCCGGGCCTCGAGGCCTACAGATCGCAAGAGCCGCTTGAGCGAGATACTCACCGCAGGGTCATCGTCCACGACATACACAATGGGAGGACTCTCGTTCATAGCTGTGTCTACGCAATAGCAGGCAAAGAAAAGTGGAAGGCCGCCCCTTGGGCAGGGCGATTAGGGCTGGCCCAAAGGCGGCCACTGTGAGCCTCAATGATCGAGCGGCTGATGGACAATCCCATGCCCATGCCGGTCGTCTTGGTGGTAAAAAACGTATCGAAGAGGTGGGCAACATGCCGCGGATCAAGACCGGTGCCGGAGTCCTGCACCGTGACCTCCAGCCCTGACGCGCGCGCATGAGACTGCAGCATCAGCACTCGCGGCCGGTCAGAGACGGAATTCATCGCCTCCATTCCGTTCATGATCAGGTTCAGTAAAACCTGCTGTAGCTGTACTCGATCGCCCAGCACTGGTGGCGGTGCAGCTTCCAATTCCATCTCCACCGAAATGTGTTGCTTTTCCAGCTCATTCGGGATGAGGGCCAGAACTTCATGAATGACCTGGTTGATATCCAGCGGGCGTCTCTCCGGAGGAGTCTTTTTCAACAACGAGCGGACGCGGGAAACGATTTCGCCTGTACGTGTACCCGCCTCTGCAATCTCGGTTACCGCCTGTCGCACTTCTTCCAGATCCGGCGCCGGCCCGGCAAGGATTCTTCTACTTGCGTTGGCGTTGTTGACGATTGCGGCCAGCGGCTGGTTGATCTCGTGCGCGATCGAAGCCGTCAGTTCGCCCAGAGTCGTCGCTCGGACTACCCGCGCCAGCTCAGCTTGCGCTGCCTGCACTGCCTCCTCTGCCTTTCGGCTTTCCGTCAGATCCCGGGTAACTTTGGCAAAACCCATCAATTCTCCTTGCTGGTCGTGCAATGACGTTAATATGGCATTCGCCCGGAATTGAGACCCGTCTTTGCGCACCCGCCATCCCTCGTCTGCGAACCGGCCTTCCGCCGCCGCTTTCCGCAAAGCCATGGCCGGCTTTCCTATGCGCAGATCTTCGTCCGAATAGAAACAGGAGAAGTGTTTTCCTATGATTTCCTGGCTCGCGTACCCCTTGATACGTTCCGCTCCGCTGTTCCAACTGGTAACGAATCCAGCCGGGTCCAGCATGAAAATCGCATAGTCCGCGATGCCTTCAATCAGCAGGCGGAATCGTTCTTCGCTTCGACGCAGCTCTTCCGCCGTCTGCCTGCGCTCTGTTACATCCAAAGTCACGCCGATCATCCGGATGGGTTGGCCTGTGCTGTCGCAATGAGTCTGCCCCTTGCTCATCACCCAGCGAAGCTGACCGTCCTGGCGCTGAATCCGGTACTCAGCGTCAAATTCCCCACCGGGTCGAAGAGCCTCGCGGATGCCCAGTCGCACATCCGAGCGGTCGTCGGGATGAACCAGCGCAACGAAGCTCATCTGATCAAACGTCCGCAAGCTTGGCTCGAAGCCAAAAATTCGAAAATGCTGAGCCGACCACACAGCCTTGTCCGCACGCGTATCCCAGATCCCACACCCCCAGGCCGGAAGCCTCCTGGGCCAGCCGAAGCTGCTCTTCACTATCCTTTAACGTTTGCTCCAGTTGCTTGCGCTGTTCAATCTCGCGGATCAAATCCTCATTGACTGCTCGCAACTTTGAAGTCCGCTCCTCGACCCGAACTTCCAGTTGCATATTGACCAGATTGAGCGCGTCCTCAGCGCGTCTGCGTTCCGCGATTTCAAGCCGCATGGCTGCAGGACTTGGTAGTGCGACGGCATGGGGAACCAGCTTCACCAGCAATATCGCCGTGGGGACAGAAGCCAAAGCCGTGATGGCCTTGATAGATCCGGAAATCCAGTAGTTTGCATGCCACAGAGTCCATACATCCATCGCGTGGGTGGCGCCGCAGGCTAGAATGAAAACCCCAAAGCAGACAAACATCCAATGAAATGGAAGATCCCGGCGCTTGCGGACAAAGTAAACCAGCGTGAAGGGTATCGAAAGATAAGACAGAGCTATCAAAGAGTCAGAAATAACATGCAGACTGACCAGGCCAGGGTTCCACAGGTAACAGTACCCATGAGGCATGTACGGGCTGGAAGAGAAAAGTGCCTTCAAGTATTGCATCGTGTACCTCGCGGCATTTCACTTGGCCTCCGCGAAAGAACACAGAAAACAGATTAGCTGGGAAGAATACGATCTCTCGCGGTGATAGTTAGAACAGAACGGCGGATAAGCACACGCCGCGGCTTGACTTTCTCGTTCGTGCATCGCTTAGATGATCGGAAGAGCCTGAATGTCCCAGAAACCTATTCTTACGATCATGTTTCCCAACGCCGGAACCAAGTTAATTCGCCCGGTGTACAAAGCCTTGGAAGTACGGTTTAATCTGCCGGCGGCCCGAGGAGATGCCGGGACAGTTCCCCTCCGCATGCTTCAGCAAGAGGTCGGATCCGTTCTACGCCAGCAGAGATCAAGAATATCGATAACTCATTGCGACAACGATAAGCACGGTTTCGGACCCACGTAACCGGACGGCTGCGTCCCGTGCTCCCCTCACGCCGAAAACAGAATACGACAGTTTTGCGCCGGTTGCTCGTCGCCGCCCATCGTATCTTACAAGTAGAAGAGAATGTCGCGATTTGACGCGTCCATTTGTAAGTGCTACTGAAAATATTTGGCCCCGGGTAGAGGGGTCTTCAACGCATGGAGGCCGAGTAGAGAACCAAACTTCGCGACACAGTGAACGGTATTGCGGTAAACCGCAAGTCGTATAGCGGGGTCGGGCATCTGGCGGAACGCCTCCTAAGAACCTTCTCTGAAGCCGTGTTCATCCTCACGAGGAATTGCTCCAGTAATCTCCGCCCGCTAATATCCCTCAATGAAAGATCGCTTCTTCAGTTCATCGAGGTTGTTGAGGTGATTAGATATGACTGCGTGCATTTCTAAAAAAGGCGAGCATCAACTGCGACTCATGGGGCTTCATGGTTCGTACACGGCTTACGCACTACGTGATTTTCTGTATCGAAGCGGTGTGCCGTTCGAATGGATCGAGCTAAGCACCGATGAACAGGCACGCGAGTTGGCGCAAGTCGGCAATCTCCTGGATGGCCGCTTGCCGGTTTGTTTCTTTCCTGATGAAACGCGGTTGGAGTGTCCCACAATTCGGCAGATCGTGGAAAAGCTAGGTTGGTTCCAAAAACCGTCCAGCGCCGAATACGATCTCGCCATTTTGGGCGCGGGCCCTGCCGGCTTAAGTGCTGCGGTTTACGGCGCGTCCGAGGGCCTCAAAACTTTATTAAGGTAAAGGCGTGACAAGGTAAAGGCGTGACAGACGGAACGTACCCTAAGACCAAAGGGGTGACCACTAAGAGTGGTAAACGGGCGACAGCATACCCCATTTGCAGCAAATTCAGCCGCTCGCCTGATCTCTTGCGGCCGCTCTACTCTCTGACTTCTGCCTTCCAAACCTTTGCCCGCGACCTCTGCCTTTTGACCCAGACGATCCCGACGGCAGGGAAGGCAATTAGGTTTCGTTGGCTTCGAGGGATTTTAGCTGCTCTTTTAGAAAGATCTCGATGCGGTCGGAACAACAAGGTGACAGACAGGACGTACCCCATCGCAACAAGGTGACAGACAGCGGAAATACAGCGACATGATACCTATTCACCGAGCCGGAGCCAGACTCGGCTTGGCTCTGGACTGAGATGGCATGGCACCTCGTGCAAATCAAGCCACCGGCGAATCGAATGTGACATCTCAGTGAAATTGGGACTCTACGGTGCGGATTTGCTTGCCGAACGGCGCCGCAACAGAGTTTGCCGACGCGCCCATAGGAATAGCCGTTAGCCAGACTCGAACCCGGCGTCCGCGGTTTGGTAGCTCGGCTTGGTGGAACAGTCGGCCACGTTTTGCGAGGGATTCCCAGGTTCCCTGCGAGCAGGGGTAGACCAAACAGCACACGATATCAGCGGTGCTCACGAGGTTGGCGTATGCGAGCACTTGGAGAAGGTCCTCTCGATGCCGTTCGTGCAATTCAGTGTTTTGCTCGTGCCATGCTCCCTGCTGGAGCTCTTCCCAGTGCCGTTTGTACTTCGCATCGATGATGAACGACCTCCCCTCCAACTCCAAGATCATGTCGGGGACGAGTGAGCGCTGCGACCCGAGGTAGGGTGGGTCCCAGGCGAGGGGAGACACCGTCTCCCGCCGGCGCCCGACCTTCAGTGTGCCACCCATCTGGCGAGCAACGCTGCGCATCACCGTTTCGACCCAAGCTTCGAAGAATTGTTCCATCGGCATCGTCCACGGTATGCCTTCAAGATCGCTAAGCCCGGCGAGTCCTCGCTCTTCCACCGTCCAGTCAATTGCCTCCAGGCCCTCGACGAAGCTGTCGGTACGCATCGGGCGTCGTAGCCACATCTGGGTATCCGACTTTTGTGGCCGGCGGCTGGGAACGGCGTCGACCTTCCGAAAGAGTGACTCCGCCAGGGCTATCAGCCGGTGGATAAATCCCCCTTGCTCGTGCTGCGTTTCGAGGGATCGCCGCTGTTTTTCTATGGCGAATCGAATGGCTCCCTTCAAATATCGGTCGTCACGCAGGTCGGGAAAGGTGCAGGGCACCGATAGAAAATCGCCCCGCGGCATTTGGCGTGTGGCGTACTGCGTCCAGTCAATGTTTCCTTTGGGGGCCGATCGCGCTTCGGTCGTGAGCTCAAAGCGCCGTTCCAAGCGGTCGAGCAAAGCCTTAAGCCGCGCCAACACCATAAAGGATAGTACCCACGGCGGCACCCGCCGTTCGGAGCGCTTCAGAAGCGGCAGTCGGAGAGGCGTGGGACTGATGAGCCACCCCATTTCCGCAAGCATCGGGCCGATGCCAGTCCACGGAAACCGCGGCTGGACCACAAGGCCGAAATCTTGTCTCCCACTCAAGGGGGAGACGAGCGGGACGGCACCGATCGCGCTCCCGGAATCGATATGGAGCAGAACATCTCTCCCGTCGTAGTCCCGCTGGACGCTCACTTGGAGGAGTTGAAAGAGCGGAGCGTTTTGCGTGATGAATTGGTCAGCGAGTCGCGCCGCCTGGGCTGCGGGGTCAGCGGAGGCTCTTGCTTCCGAAGAATGCGACCGCTGATTTCGTGACCCGCGTATGATCCCGGAGCTCCAGGCAGATGTCGTTGGTCGGTCGAATCGTCTGCAGCGGCGTGTTTCCGCTGATGCGAGGTCGGAAGCCTCGACGACGAGCATTGGCCTTCATAGGCTCTCGAGCCATTGCAGATAGGCGCGAATAGGTTCCGCAAATCCGCTCACGTAGCCCTGGGCCAAGTACTCCGTCAAGAGGGGCACGAGGCTTGTTTTGAGGTTCGTCCTGGCGAGGCCTTCGTCTCTTCCCAAAAAGTAGGAATGCCCTGGCACCAGGGGGAGCGCTTCATCCGTCGCGTGCTCAATGAAGGTCGACACGAGTTCTCGAAACGCCTTTTGGCTCAACTCGCAACCGTGCTCCTCAACTACCGCCAAGCTTGGCCAGAGCGACAAGAAAGCAAATCGCCGACGAACCGCCACATCAAGGATGGCAATGCTGCGGTCGGCACTGTTCATGGTGCCCAGCACGTGTAGATTGTTCGGGAGTCGCAGTTTTCGAAAGAATGGCTCTCCGAAATCGTAGGCCAAGCTGAGCTCACGCGGAGATTCTGGGTCTGGCTCGAACAGATAGATAGCTTCCCCGAGGATTTTCCCGAGATCTGCTCGATTGATTTCGTCGATGTGGAGCAGGTAATTCCGCGCGGGGTCTTCGTAGGCTCTGGCCGCAGCTTCCATGAGAAATCCGGGTTTTGGAGCGAAGCGAAACCCAAGCGCACCATGATTGTTGGTGTTCTCCTGAACTGGCGCCAGACCACCGACGAAGTTCTCATAGGTCGTGTTCGGGTGGAATTGGATCGTCTGACCGATGCCCGCCATAGTCCTTGGCGAGCATTTCGCGCGCCATGCGAGTTTTTCCCGTTCCAGGCGGCCCTTGGATGATGACGTATCGACGCGTCTTCAATAACCCGGCCACGTCGTCGCGGGTGGTAACCGGCATTAGGTGCTGAAACCATGCAGACTGTATCGCGCGCTCGTCGCTCTCAAATTCCTTAAGTGGTGTGTGACCCCGTTCCTGGAACATGAATATCGAGCATGGCCGTCACCGCGGAGAGAGTGCCCTGTCGATTGTCCGTGGGTCGGTAGATTGCGTACAACACTCTGCCGTACCTCTTGAACGCGCGGTCATACATTTGCCATGCATTCAGGATCGACGTGCGGCACGTCGATATCCACGCGCGTTGGGTCTTGTTTTGCCCAGGCTAGCTGCTCGCCGCCGCCAAACTGCTGATTCAGCCAAGCTGCAAATAGCCTGCATTTTTCGCGCGTGGCCAGGACGGCCAAGGATCGTCTCATCGGGTGCAAGTCCTTGTGTCCCAATCACCATAGCCACAAGACACGGCGCACCTTCCACAGGAAAGATCACGAAGCTCATGCCACCATATGCACCCGCATCGGCATTCGAAGGGTGGATGTAAGCGGCATACGGTACGCCCGCATCATTTCCTCCCTTCATCTCCGGAGCACGGAGCGTCACGGATTTCTCTGCCCGCTTCGGATAACGTGTGCCGAAGAGCGCGGCGAGAGCCTTCTCGTTGCGCTCCTTCCAAGAGTCCAGCGTTGTCGAGTGGATTATCTCTACGAGTGGATCGAATGGTGAGGCCATACCCCTGCTCCAGCTGTCTTTTCCGGCTCTGGAGGAGCTTACACTGTTGCAAGCATCTTCAACCAACGTGCCCACATCCGAGGCTCATGCCATAACGGTTCATTAAGCAGATTTAACAAAGGGACTATTCTTCGCCCCGCCCACGAATAAGCGGCCGAGCTACCGGAAAACGGTAATCACATCAAATCCCGCAGCCTCGGCCGCCTCACAAAGCCGTTGATCGCCAGAAATAAATCTTCGTTGAGCGGGCCGTTGCTGACACCATGTGAGAGCCGCCGCCAACTGCAAACTGTCGCTCGCCCGCAACGGATAAAGATCCAGGAGCCTGCCAGCCAACTCGCGAAGAGCATCGTCGGGTAAAATTTCTCTCCAGCCTCGGCGCAGCAACCCGAGTCTCTTTAAGGCGCCTTGCTTTTCCATCTCGTTCACAGCTCCGCTTCGATGGAGTCTGGCCACCGCACTGTACACTTCCACCGGGCTTGCCCACCACACTACCGGCGCAAACTTTCGCAAATGAGAGCGAACCTGGCGGCTCGTGCTTTCTTGAATACACAACGGCACCAGCGCACTCGAATCCCAAAACGCTGTCGGCAGTTCACCAGCCTTTTTCACAGTCCTTCGTTGCGATCTTCAAGGAGAGCCGCAATCGCATCGCTCCCACCGACGCTGCCGGTTTTGATCTTCAGAAGTTCGTCGACGTCCAGAGGAACCTCCGGAAGGCGCATCTTCCCCGCAGCCACCAGCAACAGTTCCTCGTCGCTTGCACCGCCCGATGAGAAGGGAATCAGTTTGGCCACAGGCAGGTTGCGGTCCCGAATAATGATTTCCTCACCACCTCGCGCGAAGGTCACATAGGTGCTGAGACGATTCTTGAGTTCTGCAATATTGACGCTGCGCATAGGGTCATCCTTTGATAGCTATTATAGCCACAAAAGGATGACCTGAAGAATCGGCGCGCATGAGGGGGCCGCCTTATCCGCGATCGCAGTTACCCCGGTTAAGGCGTAGGTAAAGGCGTGAAGGTAAAGGCGTGACAGGTAAAGGCGTGACAGACGGAACGTACCCTAAGACCAAAGGGGTGACCACTAAGAATGGTAAACGGGCGACAGCATACCCCATTTGCAGCAAATTCAGCCGCTCGCCTGATCTCTTGCGGCCGCTCTACTCTCTGACTTCTGCCTTCCAAACCTTTGCCCGCGACCTCTGCCTTTTGACCCAGACGATCCCGACGGCAGGGAAGGCAATTAGGTTTCGTTGGCTTCGAGGGATTTTAGCTGCTCTTTTAGAAAGATCTCGATGCGGTCGGAAGTCCAAACCGCGATCCCTGTACCGAAGAAGTCCGTATCCTCGGTCCAGATCGCGCAGGACAGGGCCAATGCCGCGGCCAGCACCGGCCAATCCTCCTCGTCCCGGCCGCGTAAGCGCTGCCTGGCTTCTTCCTCAAAGAGGCCATACGAATCCTGAAGGATCGGTTGAATGAGGGATTGCAAATATGCGAGCGCCCCAGGAAGATCGGTGTCCGGCTTCCCCTTCTTCCGCAACAAAGGCGGGAGATATTTCGCTGCGTCTGCATACGCAATATCGGGCGTAAAACCGAATTCCATGACCTGCGTAGGTTTCGAGAAGCTGCCGGACGTGTCGTCCGAGGACCGCGCGAATCAGGATGTTGGCGTCCACGATGATCATCTCAACGAGCGGCAGCCTTCCCACGACGACGCATCTGCTTGAATTCCGACACGACCTCTTCTTCGTCTACATCGGACAGGACTTCTGCTAGCCGATCCGCGGCGGCTCGTAGCTCGGCAAGGTCCGCCGATTTCACAGCTTTACGGGGCGTCGGGACATAGACGCCAAGAGTTTCGCCGCGGCGGGTAACGGCAACAGGGCTGTCAGACTCTAAGAAACGCGCGATCTGTTCGCGGAACTCCCGCACCCCGACTTTGATGGTAGGCATAGGACCTCCTAGTAGGTGTACACATGAGTGTACACGCTTAGAATGGAGGATTCCAACCGACGCGGGACAGACGGGGGACTGACCCTAAAGGGAATGCACACCTTGACCCTGCACTTTCAGTGGCCGAAAAGGCCCTCCAGGTTGCGGCGGCCATGCACAACACGCAGGATAAGCACGTCCCGGTTTTCAACACAGTAAACGATGACATATTCGCCCACGATCGCGCTGCGGCATCCGGGACCGAAATCCTCATCGCGGGAACGTCCGATGTGGGGGAAGCCGGCAAGGACAAGAAATCGGTCTGTGACGGTGTCGATTACCCATTCCTCAAGATGGATCCGGAGAGACTCGACCTGCCCATCAAGTGAAGCTGCAGGCCCGCAAGCGAACCGGCGGTCCTCACTCGTTTGTCGTCGGGGGGAATCTCTTCTGGAGTTCAGCAGCCCACGCTGGCAGCGGATCAAACCACTGATGCAGCCCCCGACCGAGTAGGCCCACAAGCCGGTAACCCAAATCATCGGAGTTGTCGAAGACTATAACTCGATCAGCGAGCCCAGTGGCGGCCGGCAGATTTTGAAGACTGCGGAGATAGCGCCGACGAACGTCCATCTCAGGAACGTTGTGACCACCTGCCAGAACACGCTTGGCGATTCGAGCAAGGTTGATCTCAACGCTTTCGGTCCCGATGTAGATGAGAACCACCTCAAAGCCTCGATCGATGCCCCGGGCATATTGCATCATTTGCAGGTAATTCTTGCCGGAGAGAGTCGTCTCCACAGCAAAACTCTCTCTCCGTTTGAGGTGTTCCTTCGCTAAGCGAAGAACCTCTTTGCCCGCCGCAATCGTTGATATTCCCGTTCCGCTCGAACGGAGCGTGTTTGCGAAGGTGTCGGGGTCCAGGAGAGGGATCGTGGCGAAAGTGCCGGGATTTCCGGCGGTAAGCGTACTCTTTCCAGCTCCGTTTGCACCAGCAATGACGGTTAGAGCCGGGCGGCTCACCGACCGGAAGCGGACGCTTCGACGCCACCGCGCGCGTCAGCCCTTTGTGCCTGCAGCTCTTCAAACCGGCGTCGGTCCTCAGCGACCTTCGCTCTCGCTCCCGCAGCGAGCCTCTGCGCCATTTCCAGCCAATCGACGAGCATGGCCATAGTTTACTACTTCTGTGCCCGCCCTCCGAATAAGGCAGGCAAAGGCAGACGGGACTGACCCTAAAGGGAATGCACACCTTGACCCTGCACTTTCATCGCGGGAACGTCCGATGTGGGGGAAGCCGGCAAGGACAAGAAATCGGTCTGTGACGGTGTCGATTAAGCGGTTGGCCATCTCGACGCTGCCGCTTTCCTTGGCGACGTAAAACCAGATGTCGTCAAGGTCTGCTTCGGCGAGCGGCGCTACACGATGCGCCATTTAGCGGGGCGTCGTTGTGAGTTCGGCCGACATGACACCTATTACCGGACCTAAAAATGGACGGGAAGATGTGAAAAAATCGATTCGGTGGTCAGCAAAACATCGACCGTCGCCTGTTCAGCGCAGGCAAGGTGCAGGGCATCAAAGGCTCCATACCCGAGCGCTTCCAAGGTCCATGCCCGTTCAATAGAAACTCGATGGGGTTGAAGGGCACGACTTTGGGCGCTGCGGAAAAAAAAGCCCTTCTGCTGGCGCAAAACTGCCCTCAATCCGCATATATATAGGTGTGGCCACCAATAACTTTGTGCTGTTGCAAATCATTTGCGGGTCACGTGGGTGGATGACGCATGAAACGCGGCTCGCCAGAACGGCTCAGTGGGCAAATTATCCCGGACAACCTCTCGCCTGGATTCGGACTTACCACGCATACCACGCATATCACGCACTGTTTTTGTCGGCCAATTTTGCACCAACCTGGAGGCGAAATACACGCACAACTTTAAGGGTCGCTTGAAACAAAGGACTTAGCCGCGCGGCCTTGCCCCGACGGCCCTGCTTGGCCTTGCACCGGCGCGCTCTCGCCGTGCATTTTGCCGCCGACCACGCCAGCCGTGGAGCGTCCCGCGAGGGCGCGCCTGCGGAGCGTAGAAATCACCCCGTGAGCAGAGTGCGCTCAGTGCGTCCTCTTGATTGAGCAGTTTTGACAATTTGGTCGTGCGGCTCTCTCTCCATCCCCAGGGGCGGCTTTTAGCGCTTTTAGCGCTTTTAGCGCTCATAAATCTGGCAAGCCTTCCCCCATGTTCTGCCGCTTCGCAACTCACCACACCCCATTACGCTCTTCAGCCCCAGACACTCACCGCGTCACCCCAAGGACTTAGTTCGCTTAGTTCGCTTACTTCGCACATTTCTACAGGCTTAGTTCGCTTACTTCGCTTAATTCGCACACTTCTACAGGCTTAGTTCGCTTAGTTCGCTTACTTCGCACACTTCTACAACCAGAACAAAAGACGCCAGCGAGTGGGGAGTGTCGGACATGGGTCTCATCACGCTGCACGGAAATCAGGGGACAGGCCACATGTTAACCAAGTTTCAACGAGGACGGGTGCCGGTCCAACCACCGGACATCGGTCGCCCTTTTTGACCAACGAGGGGGCCGATAGAACGTATTCCTGATGACCTTAGGTGTACAAGTAATGAACGCAGCAACGGTGAGTGGCATTGTATGCCAGATCTGACATATAATACAAGCGAGTGAGTCCGAAAGACAGGCCGCTGGCATGGCTACACGGCGCGGTTAAGACCCCTCCATTTTCCAGGGGGGCGCGCCTCGAAGCCGGGTTCCTACTTCGACGGCTTCAGCGCGGCGAATCGCTGTCGATGCCTCAATCTCGCCCGATGCCAAGCATTGGCGCTCGATGCCATGAACTGCGAATCAATGACGGCGGTACTCATTGGCGTCTGGTCTACCGCATTGATGCCGATGCCATTGTAATTTTGGAGGTCTTCGCCAAAAAGACCGGAGCTACGCCCAAAGCCGTGATCGCCACGTGCCGTGAGCGTCTAAAGGAGTACGAGAATGCGGGAAAGTAAGCGCAAGAAGTTGGATGCAAAGGGTTGGAAAATCGGAACTGCGAAGGATTTCCTCGGTATGTCCGATGAGGAAGAGTTATACGTCAACCTTCGGCTAAGACTCGCGGAAGGCCTCAAGACACGGCGCCAGGCCCATGGAGTCACTCAGATCGGACTCGCTCAGGCCATCAAATCCAGTCAATCGCGAGTTGCAAAGATGGAGGCGGGCGACCCAACGGTGTCTCTCGATCTGCTCGTCAAGTCACTATTTGCACTGGGTGCGTCGAACAGGGAACTAGCGGCGATCATCTCTCGACGCTAGAGCATTTTTCGCAAAGGTGTAGACCGAAGCCACAGTGCCTTTCCGAAACCGGAACCACTGTGTCCGCCGCCCACGTTACCTATCCGCCGGTCGTTCAGACTTGGCCGAACGTTCTGTGTTCAGAAGCCGTTAGTCTCCGCAGACATCACCTTCACCCCGTGGCCCCACCTTCCCTCGCAACGTGAGCGTGTGTCTCACCAGGCTCTGGTCATCGATCACCGCGCTTGCTTCCCTCTGGGTATCGGCAATCTCGGTCGCGATGGCGATGCCACCGACGACTTTCGACCTGGTGATCACGAAGTCCTCGGTGACGTGTGCTGTGCCGCCGCCGGGCAGCGCAATCGTCAAGTACCTGACCCCGGAACCGTCCTTGTTCACGATGTAAGTGCCGCTGATGCCAAAGCTGGTGATGGTCCGCGTGCCGTTTGGCCCCGGTTGGTTTGCCAGGGCGGCCCCGGTGGCGTTTCCTTGTCCGTCATATTTCTCATGTCCGAGCCCCGCCGCAACATTAGCCCCGTAGGTCACGACTGCCGCGTAGTCACCACATAGGCTGGCAAGCGAGTATTTTGCGTTTCCGTCCTCGGCCAGTGCCACATTCGAGAGCGATGCCAGCGATCCAATCGCCATCAGCGCGGCCGCTAGCCCAGAAAGATTCCGTTTTGCGTTCATGATCACTCCTTTGAGTATTTCCTTGACCTTCTGATCGTGGTATCCGCCCATCACCTGGGGATCAGGGTTTTGGGAATATTCACTCGAGAGGTTGCGAGATCATAGACGCCTCCGGTGATCAGCAGACCGTGCAACTCGGGATCCTCCTGAAGAACCCGCACGCCCAGTATGACGTTGAGTTCGGTAACGAGCGGAACGAATGTCGTGGGATCGTTTGGGTTTCCGCCCGTCTCTAAGGCCTCCTTCACAGCCGGGTAAATCAGCTCCGCAAACTCGAAGGTCGGATTTGGGTAGGACGCGATCGCCGCTTTTACCGCGCCGCAATCCGAGTGGCCCATCACGAAGAGTACCAACGCACCAAGGTATTGCTCCTTAGTCCCGTAATAGAGGCTCTCGGTCAACGTTCCGCCGGCACAGTTGCCCGCGACCCGGGCGACGAACAGATCGCCTACTCCCTGATCGAAGACCAGTTCCGGCGGGACCCGCGAATCGGAGCAGGAAAGAATCGCTGCGAAGGGTGACTGCCCGTTTACCACGGACATGCGGCGCTCTGCATCCTCGCGCGGATGGCACTGGGTAAACGTCGCCCATCGTTCATTGCCTTTGATCAGTGCCCGGACGGCCTGCGCGGGCGTCGCGGGCGGAGGACCCTCTTTGCAATGCCTGGGGCGGTCGGACGCGTCTTCCTGGCCTAACGCCAGTGCGGGCGACAGCGCCGATGCGAGCCCGGCGAACGCACCGCGCCGCAACAAATTTCTCCTGCTGATCAGCGAATTTGTAAGTAACGTAAGCATGTTTCCTCCACGACGAAGAGTCTCGCCTAAAAAGATCTTCTATTCCGGGAAGCGGCCGATTCTACCAGTGGCTCAGGTGGAATCACAAGGATCGAGTTTGGAGCATTTCCGGACTGGACGGAAAACCCGGGAAAACTCGGGGACGGACCGGACGATAGTTCTACTGAGACCTAACGGACTAGGGTGAACGTCCCGTCTGTTAGCCCTTTTCTTCGACTCCGCGCCATTAAAAGCCCTCTGTTTGCGATAGATCTGTGAAGCGCTACGCTCCCACGGCACGCCGGGGCAGGCAGGATGACGGCTTTGTTGAGGGGGCGAACATCGAACCTTGATCGTTCAACTCAAACGAGTAGCATCTTCATCGACCAGGTCGAATGGCAGTGAAATGCAGGTTGGAATCAAGCCTTGACATTCAAAAACAAGCCCTTTAAACTCGCTCCTTGCGAAAACTAAAGGCTCGGAGTGACGGCGGCCGCCAGTCCTGAACACGCTAGGACCAGCGCCTGGGGTACACAGACGCTCGTCAGTTTTCGGACGAATTGCACCACTTTTCAGGGCACACCCCGCACCCTGGACTTTGCATAAACCCAGCTCTTGCCACTACCTATGAAGAAAGTACAGACCAGCAAGCTGCAGAATAAGTTGAACAAGCAATCTTTGCATTCGACGTTAGATACGTCATTTAAGGGGAAGAAGAACATGGCTGCAAAACCTGAATTAGCACCGACCATCACTGCGCAGACGATCAAAGCTGCACAGGAAGCACTCAACAACACCCCGTCAATGAGCGACGCACCGGGAGTCGATAAAATCCGCGAGTTGCTTTTCGGCAACCAGATGCAGGACTACGACCGCCGTTTCTCCGTCATGGAAGAGCGCTTTCTGCAAAAGATGCGCGATATGGAAGCAGAGTCCACTCGCGCCATTCAGAGCATGGAGTCCTCGGTGAAGAAACAGCTGGAATCGCTTGCCAGCCAGATTCGCCAGGAACAGGATCTTCGCGGGGAGGCGGACAAGGAGTTGGGCCGCGGCCTTCGGGAACAGATCCAGGGATTGGAGAAGCACCTCGGCAAGGTTGCCGACCAACTGGCCAGCCAGGACCGGGACTTCACTGAGAGATTGAGCCACGAATCGCAAACGTTGCGCGAAGAGGGCCGGCGCCGGACCGACGACACACGCGCGGCCATCGAGCGGATGCTTGCCGAACTGATGCATGTGAAAACCGACCGCAGTCTGCTGGCCGGGCTATTCGTTGAAATTGCCCGATGCCTGAATCAGGACACGACGGCGAAGGCGAACGGAGGCAGCGGCCAGCGATCCTGAACCGAGTGGGCCGCCCCACGCCGGTTTTGAAAGGAATATCGCCATCGGAGACACCGTGATTTCTAGTGTTTCCCTGCTCGACAGGGACAGTTCGGATCCCCCTTTCTTGCAGCCCGATGATGCCCGATCGAAACGGCTCGCCGTGCTGCTATTAGAGGTAGCGCGCAGCCTCGATCACGACCTGGCGACGGCGCTCCCCAGGCTCGAAGGGGACCCGAAACTGGAGGCGCTGCGCAGCTTGATTCTCGAGGAGGATCGAGCCGCGATCGCCAAGCTGCAGCAGAAGTTTGAGGATCCGCGGCAGTTCGCGGAAGCCGTCAGCTCCGTCCTGGCAGACGCCTTCACCCTTGCCGGAGCGAGAGACGAACAACTGGCAAAGGCGCTGGCGCCAATCCTGGAGCTGGCGACCCAGGCCTCGATCCGCAAAAATCCAGGCACCCTGGTTGGCATCCTCTACCCCCTGATGGGATCGGTGGTCCGTAAATCCATCACCGAGTCTCTTGACGGTACGCTGCAACGCCTGAACCAGGCGTTCAAGCACAGCTTCTCGTGGCAGGGATTGAAGTGGCGCCTGGAGGCGCTGCGCAGCGGAAGCAGCTTCGCCGACGTGGTTCTCAAGCACACGGTGCAGTTCCGCGTCGAGCACGTCTTCTTAATTCACCGCAAGACCGGCCTTCTCATCGAGCACGTAGCGGCGCCGGAGGTGACCGCACAGGATCCGCAGCTGGTGTCTGGCATGCTGTCGGCCATCCAGGACTTCGTGCGCGACTCGTTCGAGGGAACCGATAAGAGCGGGGGAGGCGGCATCGACACCCTGCGGCTTGGCGACCTGCTGTTATGGTGCGAAGAGGGACCCTTCGCGTTCCTTGCCGCCGTCATTCGGGGCAACCCGCCCGAATCGCTGCATGCGGCACTGCGCGAAACACTGACCGGCATTCACGACCAATTCCGGAGTCAGCTCGAAGAATTCCAAGGTGACTCTGCAACTCTGGGGGACCTGGTCACGCCACTGCAACGGGACCTCCAGCAACAGCAACGGCCGCGCGAAAAGCGGTTGTCCCCCTGGCTCTGGATCTTGCCCCTGGTGCTGTTGCTTCTGGTCGGCGGGTGGGTGATTCGGCGGACAATTGTCCGGCTTCGCGTGGACGCGTATGTGCAGCGGCTGCGTCAGGAGCCGGGCATCGTGGTGGCCAACGCCGAATTGCGCAACGGAAAATGGCAAATTTCCGGCTTGCGCGATCCCCTGGCCGCCGATCCGGCCGCGTTGCTGTCGCAGTCGGGTCTCAATTCCAAACGTGTCACCTTTCACTGGGAGTCGTACCAGGCGCTGAACCCGGCGATCGTTCTGCGGCGTCTTGCCGCCAGTCTCAATCCTCCGCCCACGGTCTCATTGTCATTGAAGGGCGACACGGTCGAAGCCACGGGAAGCGTTCCCCAGTACTGGGTCGAGCGGGCGAGAACGCTGGTTGCAGCGATGCCCGCGGGCTCTCCCAAGGTCGATCTGAGCGCCCTGCGCGACGTTCAGGATCCGGAATTTATTCGCCTGCGCAATGCTATCCAGGGGCATATTATTGCGTTCGATTCCAATGCAGACCGGCCCGCGCGGGGCGAAGACGCCACGCTGGATGCTGTTGCCGACGAATTCCACCAACTGATGCGCGTGACCAGGCGCCTTGGCTTCTCAGCGCGCATGATGATTTCCGGTCACGCGGATGCCGTCGGTAACGAAACGGCGAATCTATCCCTGAGCGCGGCTCGAGCCGAGGTTGTCCGCTCGATGCTTAAGGCGCGGGGCATCGCTCCGGAACTGCTGACCGTGCGCAGCGCCGGCCCACTCGAACCCTTGTTGGCTCCCAACGGCAAAGTAACCGCCGCGATGAATCGGAGAGTGACATTCACCGTGATTGCCAGCGAGTAGAGCTCTTTATGCTGCAGAAAAAAGTTTGTTTGTTGGGGGGATTCGGAGTTGGTAAGACCAGCCTGGTTCGGCGCTATGTTCAAAGTATCTTTTCGGACGCATACTTGACCACCGTCGGCGTCAAGATCGAGAAGAAGATGGTGAGCGTTGGGGCCGCGGAGGTCGCTCTTATCCTCTGGGATATTGCGGGCGAGGACGACGTTACTGGAATACGCACAAGTTATCTTCGCGGTTCTGCGGGATATTTCCTGGTCGTCGATGTCACACGGGGTGAAACCCTCGAAGTCGCCAAGTCGATACAGGCCCGGGTGACTTCGGAAATAGGTTCGGTCCCTTTTCTGTTCCTTTTCAACAAGACGGATCTGAAGGAGGACTGGGACATTCCGGAACACTCCCTCGAAGACCTGAAGGACGCGGGACACGTAGTTCTCCGGACCAGCGCCAAGACCGGTGAAGGAGTCGAGGAAGCATTTCAGGCGCTCGCGCAGCGCCTGGTGCTGTGACCGATGCTAGATATACCGGACCGCATTTCAGAATGGCTACTGCTCCTCGTTAAGTCTCAGCGTTCGATAGCCCATCTTCTGATCAACAACGAACTGGTCCTGATCCAGGCAGGTGGAGAGCTGGAATACTACGGACTGGGTAATCTGGAGCAGGGGGATTCCGCCTCCACTCAATTGCCATTCCTGGAAGGCCTGCTGCCCTTGGCGGAAACACCTTTTCTTTTAGAGTCCGTGGGCATGCCTGGCGGAAGTGTGGCGGACGTTCATCTTTTTGCTGAGGAAGATAGGACGTGGGTCGTGCTCCTCGACGTGACGGCGGAACATGACTACGCCAGAAAAATGCAGCAGAAGGCGTACGACATGACGCTGTTGAGCCAGCGCGAGGCACGCCTCATTGCCAAGCTCGAGGCCGCGCACAAGGAGCTGACGCTGGCCCACCGCGACTTGGCCCAATCCCGTGATGAGCTGCTACGGGTCCACACCCGGCTGCGGCGGGAATTGCACGATGCCCAACACTATGTTCTTGCCATCTTGCCGGCGCCGGTCGCGGAACCTATCGCCGTTGACTGGCTCTTCGTTCCTTCCACGGAACTGGGAGGAGATGCCTTTGGTTATCAATGGATCGATGGTGAGCACTATGCCCTTTATCTGCTGGACGTGTGCGGACACGGCGTCGGTTCGGCTTTGCTGTCAATCACGGTAGCGAATACGCTCCGGTCCGGCGCCTTGCAGAACACCGATTTCCGCAGGCCTGAAGCGGTACTGGGCTCGTTGAATCAGGCTTTCCAGATGGAAAATCAAAATGGTCTCTATTTCACCATCTGGTACGGCGTTTACCACCGCCCTACAGGAACGCTGCGCTATGCAAGCGCCGGGCACCCACCACCCATTCTGGTGAGCGGTACAGGCGAACAGCGCGGCAAAGCGGAGTCGCTGCCGGGCGCTGGTTGTCCTGTGGGCATCCTGCCGGATTTCCGTTACGAGAGCCACGAGTGTACTCTCGCCGGCCCTGCGCGGCTGTTCCTCTTCAGCGACGGCGCTTACGAAATCATGCGGCCGGACGGGACCATGCTGGAATTCGAAGATTTCGAAGAAGTCCTCACCCGCGCAGTTCCGGAAGGCGCATCGGAGCTGGAAGAACTCCTCCGGTTCGCTCGAGACTTCCACGGCTCGGAAGAAATGGATGATGATTTTTCGATCATAAAGATAACAATCTGACCGGACGGGTGGGTGGAGTTTTTGTACCGGGCGAGTGAGAGCGTTTTGGAGATTTGTGGTCAGACGCGGACCGACGGGGGACAGACGAAAAGTACCCTAGCGACGGGGGACAGACGAAAAGTACCCTAATGATTAAACAGACCGCATTGGTCCACGGCCTTTCTTGACGGGATACGTTTCGGTTGTCCCCGCCCCCCTATTTCGTCCCCGCCGCTCTGTTTTCCGGCTGGATCCCGGCCGGCTCTTTCCGTGTATACTCGGCGGCAAACCAGCTTGAGTTTCTTGAAGGGCGCGATGCCATTTTTGGGAAGCGCATTATGGGGCAACCAATATGCGGCTGTACTCCCGCACACCCAAGATCTTTCTCTACTGCGGGATCTTCCTCGCTCTTCTGGTGATGTCGTTCCCCCTGCGCGGCGCTGACACCACGGCTGAGCTCGCGGGCACTATCAAAGACAGCTCTGGCGCAGTCATTTCCGATGCCTCGCTCACATTAGTCAACACTTCCACCGGCAAGACTCTGAGCCAAAAGGTGCACGGAGACGGCAGCTACGTATTTTCCGAGCTTCCCATCGGCACTTATCAGCTGCGTGTGCAGGCAAACAACTTCAACACTTCGGTGCAGAACGGGATCACGCTTGATCTCAACCAGCATGGCCGGCTCGACGTCACTCTGCAGGTAGGTGCTTCCCCAGAGACCGTCGAAGTGAATGCCGATATCTCGCAGGTGGATACCCGGGGTGCGACGCTCGGTAGCGTCGAGACCACTCGCCGCATCGAAGATCTGCCATTGGTTGAGCGCGATACGTTTCAGTTGGGGTTGTTGCAGGCCGGTGTGTACCCGCCCGATCCGGATGATAGCACTGGTAACCCCTTTTCCGTTTCCGGTCAACGTTCTGAATCGCTGACTTTCCTGGTCGATGGAGCGGACAACAACATCTTCCGATTCAATAACGCCGTTGTCGATCCCAACCCCGACGCTGTGGCCGAATTCAAGATTCTCACCAACAGTTACACCGCCGAGTTTGGCCGCACCTCCGGCGGCATCGTAAACCAGGCCATCAAGTATGGTACCAATAGCTTCCATGGCGATCTGTTTGAGTTCCTGCGCAACGACGCATTGAACGCGCGTAACTACTTCCTGCTCAGCAATCCACCTTATAAGCGCAACATTTTCGGAGCTACGGCCGGCGGCCCCTCAAAACGCAACCGGCTGTTCTTTTTTTCTTCGTACCAGGGGACCATACGCCACGAAGGAGAGAACCTTGGCCAGCAAAGCGTTCTTACGCCCGCCCAGCGCACTGGCGACTTTTCCGCCGACCTCGGCGGCAGCTCGCCCGTCCAGCTCTTAGATCCCATCTCGGGGAATCCCTACCAGAACAATCAGGTGCCGGTAAACCCGATCATCGCGAACTACATAGCGAAATTCGTTCCGCTGCCCAACATAGCCGGTACGAATCTTTTTGCCTCCTCGCCGGTTGAGGACGATACAGACAACCAGGGCATCGCCCGTGGGGACTGGCAGCTCACCAGCAAAGACCTCATCTACGGCACTTACATCATCGACCAATTGTCAGAGAATGTCCCCGCCGGAAATGGAGGCGGCACGTTCCCGGTAGGCTCGGGATATACAACCACCAAGCGATTCCAGTTTGTGGCCGGCCATTGGGCGCATACGATCAGCCCTAAAATGCTGAACGATGTGATTTTTTCCTACAACCACGCCCGCGCCCTGGCAGGCGTGCCCACGGATAAGACCTCGCCCGCGGCGCTTGGCTTCACCAACGTCACCCCGGACGATCCCGGCGGTGTCGCGCCGCCCATCATGTACACGGCGGACTTCACTCTTGGCCCGCCTCCGTTTGGTCCCACCACGGTTACGGATCGAACGTTCGAGGTACAGGACATCTTCAATTGGACCAAGAGCCATCACGAGATAAAGTTCGGCGGCGATATTCGCTTCGTCGGCAACGACTTCAATTTCGACTTCTACAACAACGGAGGATTTGATTTCTCTGGCTACATCGGTGCCCTTACGGGTGATCCGCTGGCTGATTTTGCCGGTGGCTTTCCTGATAACTATATCCAGTACTCAAACGCCAAGTATGGGAATCGCACCCGGTCCTACTATTTCTTTGCCCAGGACATCTACCGGGTCACCCCGCGATTGTCACTCACTTACGGTTTGCGCTATGAATACAACGCACCGCAAGAGGACCCGCAGAACAACATCATGGGCTACTTTCCCGGCGCGCAATCCACTATCTTTCCCGACGCACCACCCGATCTGCTCTATGCAGGAGACCCGGGCACGCCCAACCGCGGTTTAGTCTACCCCGACCGCAACAATTTCGCGCCCCGCTTTGCTTTTGCCTACGATGTGCTCGGCAGCGGTAAGCTCGTCTTCAGAGGCGCCTTCGGCATCTTCTACGATATGGAAGACGGCGCGCTCAACATTCAGTTCGGCGGCCAACCACCCTTCGGTTCCATTCAGAACATCAATCCATCCCCTAGTAGCTATTCCACTCTGGAGGAAGGTACGAATGTGGTCGCGGACCCGTTTACTCCCTTCGGCTTGATCAACCCTTTCCCCCTTCACGGTAAGGTCGCGGGCTTCGGTGTGCCCAAGATTCCATTTGCCTATGTCGTCTATCCCGATTTCCGGACGCCTTATTCCGAAAACTTCAATCTTGGCTACCAGTACCAGCTGACTCCGTCCACCATGCTGGAGATGGACTATGTCTCCACGCTGGGCCGGAAATCCATCAGCACCTACGATCTGAATCACCCGGACGAGTCGCTGCTGCAAGGGCAGTATGCTGCTTACGGCTCCACCTATGCGGATTGTGCCCGGCCGCTCGCGGTCTGTTTCGATCCCGCGCTTCCTGACCAGACGCCGGACGAGGCCGCTGTGGACCCCAACGCTTCCCCGACGCAAACCACACAACTGCTTACCGATTTGAGCAATGGTTCCAGCACCAGTCATGAGCTGCAGGTGACCGTCGATCATCGGCTGGCGTCGGGATTTAATCTGCGTGCGGCCTATACCTTGGGCAAGACCATCGACCTCACCTCCGGCTTTCACGCCCGCTCCTCGACCTTCACCAATCCATACGACCTCAGTTTCGATCGCGGGCCCGCTGACTTCGATGTCCATCAACGGCTGGTTATCAGCGGCTTTTACGATCTCCCAGGTCTCCGCGCCGGCTTCGGCCGCCTGTTCATCAACAACTGGCAGGTGGGCGGAATTGGTACCTTGCAGACCGGAACACCGTTTACTTTCTTTTCCGACAACAACTCCAGCGGACAGGGAACGAATCTCGAACGTCCGGAGCGGGTCGGGCCGGTGCCACAACTGGACGTACGCAAACCCGGCCACTCCCTATATGACACTACCAACCTGCTTACCAACGTCGTTGCGCCCGGTGACGACGAGCCGGGCGTGCCTATGTTCACCTTCGGCAACATTGGGCGCAATAGCTTCCGCGCGCCCGGCATCAACAACTTCGATCTATCCTTCCTCAAGCGCTTTCCCTTCGGTGAGGAGCGCTGGCTTGAGTTTCGCGCCGAGCTCTTCAACGCCTTCAATCACACGCAATACGTCTTCACCAATCCCAACGCAGCCGGCAGCACATATGATCAAGCAACACAGGCCCGCGATCCACGGCTGATACAGTTGGCGGTCAAGTTTTACTACTAAGGGGATTTCTCCAGCAGAAGTTACTCCAGTCGCTGAACGGCGCTGCGCGCCTCACTGATCTGCGGCAAGGTGGCCTTGGAATGGTCAAAGTGGCTGAGGAACGCCCGGTAGGATTTCACCGCGTCCGCTTTCTTTCCTTCGCCCTCCAGGACTTTCCCAAGGTAGAAGTCCGCCAGTTCGACCTGGAGGAAATTTATCTCATCAGAGATGAGAGTCCCGGCACAGACAAATCGGAGATTGCTGCGCAGTTGTGCTTCAGCCTGCGGAAAAAGTGCCAACTCCGCGTAAGCTCGACCTGAGAGGAACCCATTCACGGGTTTCAGGCTGTCGGCCAGTGCAGGCCAACTATCAATGACCTGGCGCCACTGGCTCGAAAATTTGGCTGCTCTGAGCCGATCCAAGCTAATAAACGCGCTCGCTCGACGGTCGCTGAAGAAGGGGACCATGGCGCTGCGAGCCGAAGTAAATTCGTTTTCGGCTTCCGCGCCGTTGGCTAAGAGTAGGTAAGCGACACCGCGAACCTCCGCCGCACCGAACCCGGGAATGCGCTTAGCCATGGTGAGCGCGGCTTGCGGTTTCTGCTGCTCAAAATAGACTTCACCCGCCTTCCACGTTTGCGCGCTAGCTCTCAAGGGGTCTTGTCCGGGGATGCCTGCGGCCTGCTCGTACTGTTTCGCTGCAAGGTCAAGGTTGCCGTTGACCAACGCAACGTCTCCCTGAACTTCGATGGCAAGGGCGCGGCGGGCGCCCTTTGTTTTCTGATAAGCAGATTGAGCTGCTTCTTCCGCTTCCCGATTTCTGCCGTCGAGAAGATAGACAAGGGCGATTTTTTCCCGCGTGTAACTGAAGTCCGGATGTGCTTCCAGGTTTCGTTTGTACTCGGCGAGGGCTCTTGCCGGGTTCCCGGCCGTGGCATAAACGTCGGCTCGGGTATCGATAGGGTTGGGATCATTCGGCGGGAGCAGTGCAGCATATCTGTCGACAGCGTCCAAGGCCCGCGACCACTCGCCCTCTAGCGCGTAGCTATAGGCGAGTTCGTTCCAGATGAGAGTTTCCTTGGAATCGTCCAGTTTTGCTGCTTCCTCTAATACAGCTATGGCCTCTTTCAATTCGCCCCGATCCATGAGTTTCGAACTCAGAAAATAGCGTGGCTGAATCTCTTTGGGAAAGCGGCGAATGATGGTCTGGAATGTCTGAATAGCCTCCTCTGAGCGATCTTCAATCATGAATTGCCGGCCACGGATGAGCAGTCTCTGCTGCTCGGGTAGACCCTGGCGTTCGGCGAGCAGGGCCGCACGGGTGATTGCTTCATGCCTGGCTCTGTAATCGGGGAGTAGTTTGGCAAGTTCGAAGTAGGCCATCGCAAACTGGGGATCCAATGCAACGGCGCGCTGAAGTGAGGCGGTGGCCTCCTCGTCCATCGAACGGTTATAGTCCGTGACGCTCTCTTCATACGCGTGGAGAGCGCCGAAACTGGATGTGAGCTTTCCCCCACTGGTCCGTGGTTCTCCCGGGGAAAGCCGTGACACGATACGATCCGTGGTTTCGTCTACCATCGAGAACACGGCCTGCGGGCTTTGCCCTTCCACTTTTTCTGCAAGCAGCACCTTGCCCGAGGCGGTATCCTGCACCCGCAGATCAAGCCGCAAGCCCTGACCCATCTTCAGGAGGCCGCCGCTGATAAACAAGTCCGCACCGGCCTTTTGGGCCACGGCCTGGGCTTGGCTTGCCGCCAACGCCTCGCCTGGTTTGACCTGACGGCCGATCAGGCCCCGGACTCGTTCGCTGGAAATGATATCGAGGTTGCTTGCCTGCGCCAGGTCGGTAGTGAGCAGATCGACCACTCCATCGCCCAACCAATTCATCGCCGGATCCTGGGTGTGATTCTCGATCTCAATGACGGCCACTGCTTTACGGGCGTTGGTTGCCGCGGTTCTCCTGGTCCGCCAATATTGAAGCGAAACCAGGACCAAGAGAGCAAGGAGTAATGCAAACGAAAGGACAAGGGCTTTCCTCGAATGGCTCTTACCAGGAGGGGCGAGAGCCGGGGCGACGACAGCACGGGGGACCGTTTGCTCGAGAGCTGGGGGTTCCGGCAGCTTGGGAACGGGCTCTTGCTCCAGCTTGCCCACAAAACGATAGCCGCGGCGGGGAAGAGTCTCGACATATCGGGGTTTGGCTGCACTGTCCCCCAGCGCGGCTCGAATCTGGTTTATGGAGAAGTTGATGCCATGTTCGAAGTCGACAAAGGTGGAGTCTTGCCAGAGGCACCGCTGGATCTCTTCACGGCTCACCAGCTGATCGGCATGCTCGATCAAAAGTGCGAGCACTCGGAACGGCTGTGGCTGGAGCTTCAGCAGCCGCCCGGATTTGCGCAGTTCACCTGACGCCGGATCGAGTTCGAATGCGTCGAAGCGAAACCTGGTCGACGTGGGCAAAGGAATCCCTCTGCTCGATACACTAGTGGAATGCGGGAGTCTAACACAGGGCAAAATTTCAGCTGCTCTTATAGCCTGCAACCTTTTTGTTTTCAGTCTTCTACGTCCTAACCTCCGACTTACCGAAAACAATTCCTCCGTTCATTGCCGGGTACAGCCCGAGCGCCTACTTTCCATCCCAGCCGAAGTCCGGCGGGGGGAAATATGGCAAGCAAGCGACTTGGAATTGCGATCGTAGTCTTTTTGGCAGTCGTCGGCCGGCCGTCGCCAGGCCAGGAACCATCACCCGCAGCGCCGAAGGGAGAGCACCGCATCTCTTTCCATGCGCGGGGGGCCTACATTTTGGTGCCGGCTCGCGTGAACGGGCAGCGAGCTACGCTGCTCCTCGACACCGGCGCAGCCTTGAGTACTTTCAGCATCAAGACAGTGCCGACGATGGACACAGACCACAGAATCACCATGAACCTGGCGAAAGGAAGTGTGTCGGCATTCGTCGTCCCAGCCGGATTCACTCTCGGCGATTCGGAGATTAAGGAGCAGCACTGCTCATTCCGGCGGAACATTGTGGTTGGCGACTTCAAGTTCGGGGAAGCGGACGGCGTGATTGGGCTGGATATCTTGAGTTCGTTCAAGACCGTAACCTTTGACTTCAAAGACTCGGTTCTGATTTTGGAGGACCGTTGATCCACGGCACCAGCGGAGGAACTGAAACCGCCTCGGTCATGCGCTTCGGTCATGCGCTTCAGTCATAACCCTTATGGATGAGACCAAAGTAATCCATGTTGGCGAGAGCGTGGAATGGACCACCTCCGGGGAGATTTGTGGTCAGGAAGATTTGAAATCGATTTGGCTGAAATTTAGTCTTAACCGAAATATATGCCGAAAACCCCAGCGGTCGCTTATAAGGCATCCTGGCGCGATTTTTTCAAGCCAAAATTGCGCCGCGTTTCTAAAATCAATTTTTTCACATCTTCCTCTCAACCCTTTTCTCATATGGGATTTCTTGTTTGCGGCTAAACTTCGCACGCAACCCCTGCTTTTGCTGACGTGAAGTAATTTCGGTCTGTCCTGAATCTCCCTGAATCTCCGGAATGATGGTTGCAAGCAATCCCGCGTTTATCAGCATGACGGTGGCACCGGCGACTGGGTTGTTATTCCGCTCTCAGAGTCCGCATCGGATCGATGGACGCAGCCCGTCGTGCGGGCCACAAGCCGGCAAACACACAACAGCCAAGCAAGACGACCACCGCGCAGGCAATCGTTGCGCAGTCCAGCGGTCTCACGCCATAGAGTAGGGACTTGAGAAATTGCATGAGACCCAGGGAGGCGGCCAGTCCTGCAGCCACTCCCGCAGTGGCGAGCGTCATCGCAAATCGCAAGATACGCAGCAACACCGTCGCCCGCGACGCACCCAACGCCATGCGAACGGCAATCTCGCGGGTGCGCTGCTCGACCGTATAGGCCAATACTCCATAAATGCCGAGCAGCGAAAGCCCCAGCGCGATCGCCGCAAAGGCCGTGAGAATCACGGTATTGAAGCGACGGGACGACTCTGTCGCCGTCACGATCTCATCCATGGTATGGATTCGCGACACTGTCAATAGGGGATCGAGCTGATGAACAATCTTCTCCAGGCTCGCCGCCAGCGGGGCCGGATCTCCCTCGACGCGGACGAGTATGTTCATGCCACCCACGACTCCGATCATCGCCGCAAACTGTCCCAGGCCATCCGCGGCCTGGGGGAGAGGTTCGTACATCTCGGGTACGGTGGGCTGATCAAGGGGGCCTTGCTTCACATCTCCAACAACGCCCACAATCGTGATCGCGGGCATTGCGGTGTCATATCGGTCGCCCACCTTCTCATGCATCCCGATCGGGTCTTTGCCATGGAAATATTGTTCGGCTAAGGACTGGCTGATGATGGCCACAAGTGGAGCGCCGGGTTGCTGATCGGAATCGTCGAAATAACGGCCGCGGAGCAGTGGGATATGCAGCGCTTGAAAGTATCGCCCCTGCACAAGATAATTCGAGGCGATCAGCCAGCCCGCCCCAGCGTGGTGGAGATAGCCTTCAGGCGCAACCAGCCGTCCTGACTTCTGGCCTACGATCGGGATGTTGGACGAAAAACCAACCGTCTTAACCGCCGGCAAAAGTTCGATCCTTCGCTGCAACTCGTTGTAAAACTCATCCACCTTCTGCTGCGTCGGGTAGTCGGGGCGCGGCAGCGACAGGGAAGCCGTCAACAAATGCTGCGTCTGAAAGCCAGGATCGGTCGCGAGCATTTTGGCGAAGCTACGCAGCAACAGCCCGGAAGCCACGAGCAGCAGCATCGCCAGGGCTGTCTCCAGCGCCACCAGCACGCTCTGCAGGCTAAGCTGCGAGCGCGACTGCCCGACGGCTTGGCTTCCATCGTGCAGGGAGCCCAGGATATCGGCTCGCATTCCGGCCAGCGCCGGCACAATCCCGCAAAGCAGGCCGGTCGCGATTGCGAGGCCGAAGGCAGCGGCAAACGTCGGCCATCGTATGGCGATTTCATGCAAGCGCGGCAGCGACTCGGGCAGTCCCACCGTGGCCGCGCGGACCAACACCACCGCCAGTGCCAACCCTGCCGCTCCGCCCAGCACGCTTAAAAGTAGACTCTCCGTTAACAGTTGCCGCAGCACGATACGCCGCGCAGCCCCGAGCGCCAAGCGAATGCCAAACTCACGCTTTCGCGCCGCGCTACGGACCAGCAGCAGGTTGGCGAGGTTGACGCAAGCGATCAGCAGAATCAAAGTGACCGCGCCGATCAACATATTCAGCAGGGGACGCGCTTTGCGCACTGTCTCATCTTTTAGCGTCATGAAAGAGGCACTGAGATGCAATCCGCCGCCGATCGCGGCGTAGCGAGGCTGGATGGTTGCGATTACGCGTTCAACATCGCTCTGCGCCTGTGCCATGCTGACGCCGGGCTTTAAGCGCGCCAGAAGTCCGTAGTCGTAGTTCTCGCCTTCGGAATTCTTCTCAACCGTCGTGAAACTCATCGGCACCCACAGATCGCGGTGACTCAGCCTTCCCGCGTCGAGAGGGAATTCAAAATCCCTCGGCATCACGCCGATGATCGTGTACGGACGCCGATCGAGATCGATCGTCTTACCCAGGATACCCAGGTCACCCTGGAATCGCTCCTGCCACAGCGCAAAACTGATCACGGTCACCGGCAAGGAGTTTGCATCCTCTTCCCGCGTGAACGTGCGACCCAGCAGCGGTGAAACGCCTAAGACGGAAAACAGCGATGCCGTCACCCTCTCCGCCTCGGCATGAAACGGCGCGCCCGTGCCGGCCACGTCATAGGCGGCACCGATGTACCCGCCCTCGCCAGAGAAGGCCTTGCTCTCCCGTTGAAAAATCAGTACATCCGGTGCGCTCACGTTGAAGTCGTGAGGATCCTCCTTGACGCTTTCGTGCAGACTGATCAGTTGATCCGAGTCTGGGAAAGGCAGCGGGCGCAGCAGCACCGCCTCCACTACCGAAAACGCTGCGGTCACGCCACCGATTCCCAACCCCAACGTCAGGATCGCAGTAGCCGCAAAAGCCGGCGACTTGTGCAATTGGCGCAGGCCGTAACGGGCATCCATCGCCAGGGTCTGTAGAAACGGAAGGCTCTGTTGCGTTCGATACGTCTCCTTTGTCTGCGTGAGCCCACCGAACTCAACCATCGCGGCCCGCCGTGCCTCGGCTTCCGAAATACCGCGCTTTATATTCTCTTCAACGGCAAGCTCGATATGCGCGCGCAACTCTTCGTCAAGCTCTTCATCCAGTTTTCGCCCGTGGAAGAGCGCCACACAGCGGCTCAGCAGCATCCGTATCCGCTCCATCTTCCGGCCCCTACTCTGACGGCGCAAGAAAGCGTGCCATCGTGGCAGCAATCCGCTCCCAGTTCGCGGTTTCCTCTTCGACCTGTTTTCGTCCGCTGCGGCTCAGCAAATAAAACTTAGCCCGGCGTCCAGTCTCCGACGTGCCCCACTCGGCCGTGAGCCAGCCCCGCTGTTGCAAACGTAGCAGCGCCGGATAAATCGTCCCCTGGTTGAGGCTCAGGGCGTTACCGCTCACTTGTTCGATCCGCCGTGCAATCCCGTAACCATGCAACGGCCCCATGGATTGCAGCGTCTTCAGGATCATCAAGTCCAGGGTGCCTTGCAGAACATCCAATTTGCTCTCGACCATCGTCCTGACCTGTTGCACATCTACATATACGCGGCGAATAGGTCGAATGTCAACAGATGTTCCGCGGACCATTGCTCCACGCGACTTGTCGCGATCTTTGACGCGGAGCGACGCGGGAGCGACGAAAAGTACCCTAATGATTAAATAGACCGCATTAGTCCACGGCCTTTCTTGACGGGATACGTTTCGTCTGTCCCCGCCCTCCCGTCCCCGCCCTCCCGCGTTTCCAGTAGTGGTCCGCGGAACTGCAGATCCCTCGGCTTCGCTCGGGATGACAAAGGAAAGGGCAACGGTTCCATAAAAAGTGGTTGCTGAACCGAGGCGTTTTTCAAATCTAATTTGGACAAGTCTAGCTGTCCCTGCGGGACTTATTTTGCATCCGTTAGGGCCTCAGGCAGGGGCTAAAAGCCCTCATGAAAGGGAGTGCGGTGCGGCACGGCTGAAGCCGTGCCCTTCGTTTCATCACCTCAATCCGAGAACACATTGTCATTTAGACGGCAGCCGGCCAACAGAGGCAACCTGATTTTGTTCGGCTCATGTTGTCTTCAAAGCAATCAACAAGTTGCATCGCCAAAAACAAGTTAATCCGCTAATTTGGACAGTTCTGATAGCACACTGTCCCTGCAACTCACTGCGACTCATGCGTCCTGCACGGTTGCTCAGCAGTAAAATGTGGTGCATATGGCGAGAAACATAGGGATTTTTGTTATCAGGATTTGCTGAGGAAGTGAGACCAGACTTGGGCCAAGCTTGAACGAAAGGAAGTGAGAATGACAAGGATTACGCTTGAAGAGGCACGCCTGATTATTGCGCGGTGGGTAGAATCATCCGCTTTACTACTGGTCGCAACCTCTGAGCAGCCCGGAGATGTGATAGGACATTTCTTAGTCGTCGAAACAAACGACGATGGCGTGCTATTCAGCTCTGTGGGCGGTGATACTCGATTTTCGATAGACCTATCCTCATTTGAGATAACGTGTTCGTACTCTGAGCCGAGAGAGTACTCCGAAACGCCAGAATACAAAGCGTGGATTTCTACACTATCAGATACAGAAACATTAACATCCTGTCTCGGGTTTGCCTTTTTGGTGCGTGTTAGCGGACCGCCGCCGCTGGAGGACTTATTTATACCTATGGGCAAAGTTGTATTGATAGAGCTCGCCAGGTAGATCATCCAAACAATTCCCCACACACTCAGAATGGGAAGAAAAGCAGGACAGAGGTTGGATTACCCCTCTGAAGGACTCGGCGGTGGACCGGGGTCAAATGTCCATGGTTTCCGCAGGAGCAGCATGTCTCACCATAGGTGAACGTCGCCGCATTAATCCGCGCTTGACGCTGAAAATCCGCGTTCCGCGGAATCTGCTCTCCGGGGGCAGCGGGCAGTGTTCTCTTAAGGATGTGGAATACCAAACCCACTCCGATGAGGTGAAAACAATGAAAAAGTATCTCCTCGCATTCACACTTGTTACGTGCTGCGGCATGGCTATGGCGCTGAGCACACCAATGGTGGCAGCGGCCAACAAACTGCAGGCAGACATCGCTAAGGCGCTGCCGGCATCCACGCTTAGCGCCGATGAGAAGTCGCAAATAACCGCCGACGCCACCCAGCTGGTGACCAACGCCAACCTGCGCGCAAAAGGCGAAACGCCCGACCGGAGTGCAGGCAGAGCGGCAGGAATGGATATCGGCAAAAAAGCATCCAGCGGCAAGCTGCAGAAGGAAGATGCAGAACTGATCCAGCAAGACCTGAAGGATCTTCAAACTGCGGCGCAACAGTAGCCAGGCTTTGGAAGCAAATCCCGTGGACAAGCCATTACAAAACAGTGCGGTGCCGAGAGATGAGGCTTCGCTGGAGCCTTTCATGAGGATCGTCCTGGCCATGCTGGGCGTCCTGAACCTTCTTCGCGGTGGTGTTCAGTGGCTGGCCCCGGATAGTGGCGCTGGGAGTATGGCCGGTATGGTCTTGAGTACTTCCAGCGCACCCAACATCATCTTTCTGCTGGCTGCCGACGGAATCAGCCAGTTCGCCTGGGGAGTCGTTTACCTTTACATCGCTCTTCGCGAGCGCCGCTTTATGGGCGCCATATTCCTTCTGGAAGCACTGAAGAGCGGGGCGCTTTTGTTTACCGAATATGTGACTAAAGCACCGGTTGCCCCAATACCGGGCCGCTATCTGCATATGACAACGTTTGTAACTGCCGCCGCTATTGTGCTGCTCTCGCTTCGGCAAACATCGGAGTCCATGCAAGAGTTTCCTTAAATCGAAAACATTCCAGGAGATAAGTCATGAAACTCGCCGGCGAGATTCTGAAGGCTCTGTCGAAGAAAGCGACGAACTATGTGGGACTGGGTGCACGGAGGTCTTCTGTACGGGACCTTCCTCCTCCTGTACACCCCCATATTCGTGATCTGCCTTCGTTTCACGGGCAATTTGCTCCACGGTACCGGAGAGATGATGGCAATCTCCGGTCTCTTCACCCTTGCCTGGACCACTAGCGTGATGTTTCAAGTCGTGGGCTATCAACGCGAGCTGACCGAACGGTTGACGGCCCCAAGCAAGTCAGCTTCGGTCCCACGGCAAGCCGGGGCTGGCGGGATGACAATTCAGTTTGACAGTGAGAGTGAGCACCAAAAAAGTCGGGCGATCCTAATGAACAAACGAAGAGTGTGGTGCCGCACCCCCGGTGCTCGACCGCCTGGTGTGTGGACCCAGCCCTTCCGGGCTGGGCTGACGTTTAGCGGACGGCCCTCCGGGCCTGGATTGCAGACACCGCTTTCCCATGTTCATTCGTCCCTTCACTTGCCCCAAGCAAGGCAGGCCCCACGGCAGGCCGGGGCTGGCGGGGCAAAGCGATGGACAAAGGAGGAGAGGGGCGTTTCCATTGGGATTGGTCCACGGCACGCCCCATGGCAAGCCAAGGCCCGGCGGGGCAGGCTTCGATTGGACCCCTTCAATTTGTGTGGGCGACGGTTTCGCAGGTTTGATTTGTAGTTGTTTGGCTGCGACGCTAATCGGTGGTGGTGCGCAAAGATCGGCCGAGTAGCTCGATCTCTCCTGTGATCACGTGCGCGCGCAGCGAATACTCGCCGTTTGCGGTTTCTTTCGTAATGCCGCGGAAGAAGCCGCCTTTCTGTGCGCCGTAAACCGGAGCGTTCACTGCTCCAATACTTACCGACACGTCGACGCTGCGGTAGTCCCACGGGCGAGTCGAAGAAATCGCAATCCGGCCTGCATACAGATCGATATCCTTATCGCCCACAATCTCCTCCACCTTCACTTCTCCTGCGGGCATCTCTACCCGGAGGCTGGTCTTTCGCGGTACTTCAATGCGGACCCTGATGTTGTTTCCTTCGAGCAAATCACCCGCGATGGTCAGAGTTTCGTGATCCTGATTCCCTTGGAAGCGGAAGCGGATACGCTGGGCGTCAGCCTCGTCGCCCGAGGTGCACGAAACATGGATCGCGGCCTGGTCCGTGCCCACAATCTCGAGACCCGCGGGTCGTGAATGGATGGTCAGCACCGCCCTTGGCCGCAGAGGAGCATCCAGCGTTTGCCCGCAAGGGGTCTCCGCTCGCGCCAAGCCCGGCAAGCTCCAGGCCAGCACGGCCGCGACCGCGATGGCAGAAAGAGTGCTCATACAAGTTCGTACGCAACCGGCCGATCAGATGTTCCCGCAAACATCGCAAGAGCTTCTGGTCAGGTGAGGGGCCGAATTATTGTTCCCGGGGCGGCTTCGGCCTCCCCAGGCGTATGTTGATGCCAACGGAGGGGCCGTAGACGTTGATGCCGAAATCCTCATACTTCGGTTGGGACAGGTAGGCATTCGATACGTGCATATAAATCACTCCGGCTTCAATGCTGGTCCTGGAGTTGAAGTTATAGCGCGCTCCGCTGCCCATCATCAAGGTGAATGTCAGATCCTGGCCCTGGGCATAGAGTACCCCGTAAGGTCCTTTCGCATTGATGTTCCCAACACCTCCACGCATTTCATAGTAGGGAACGATCCTCCAGTTGCGTGGTATGAAGTTGCGCCGTATGCCATAGTCGAAGGCTATATAGCGTGTCTCTGGCCCTCGTGGAATTACGGTGAACGAACCGCTGAAGGTAAAGTCCCAATTGCCCCGCAGAATTAACGGGCCGCCTATGCCATCCAACTGCCAGCGCAGAGAGGCAATGTTGGGTTGCATGGTGTAATGGAGCGGCCAAGCCGTATAAGGACTGCCTACAAGAAAGTCGAATACCAGCGGAACGTTGTTGGGCAGCCAGCCCGATTCAAAAGAAAACTCGAGCTTGTTTCTGTAATAGATGTCTCGGTTGAAATCAGGTTTGAAGTATCGAGAAGACTTATCTGATGGAATGGGTTTGGAGTAACTCGCTGCCCCGGAGGACGATGGCGCCGCATCGGCGCTGGGAACCAATTCATCGGAGAGGCTCCGGGTAACCTGGCCTTGGAGTGAACACGCGGCCAGCCAGAGCATAAGGTGGATGGTGGGCCGCCATGGGATTCGAGAGGAAGACAACGAGTTCTCCTCATGCACTGGCGCCGGGTAGTTGCAGCGGGATCCGACAATCCAGTCAAACGCCGATGTAGATGATAAAAAGCCCCCTCAGTGTTGTCTCGCCAGTCAAAGGACAGTGTTCGGCAGGCCATTGGCCTTCGGTTTCTCCCCAGGCCCTTCGATCTATGCTTCTTGACAGCCACTCAGCTTAGGATCAAGATGTCTGTCCAGACCGATTTCAACATCTTTTTTTAGGGCGAGGCCTCATGAAACGCTACGGCACCTGCATTTGTGCTTTCGCATGCTTTCTTTCTCTGACTGTCCCCAGTATGGGACAGGAGAACCCGTGGAACGGCTCATGGAAGATGGATCGATCCACGCTCAAGTATGACGGACCCACTCTATCAATTTTGACCAGCCCCGACGGGTACACGATCACACGCGGCGGAAAGGCAAGCCCCAAGGTTGTTTGTGATGGGAAACCGAACCCGCCGGACGATGGCACGGTGACGACGTGCACAAAAACTCCCACGGGTTATGCACTGGAGAACACGCGCGATAACAAGCAAACGAGCAAGGTGAAGGTCGAAATGTCTCCCGATGGCAAGACGATGACCAGAACAGTGAAAATCTTCCCGGAGGAAGGCAGTCCGTTTACGCTGACTTTGGTGTCGAAACGGGTTTCGGGCGGAGCGGGTGGGCCGGTGGTGTGGAAGGAAACCAGCTTTGAGGAGTCGCAGGATACGGGAGTGCTTACGTTTCTGGTGAAGGGTGACAGCATCGCGGTAAAGGAAACGGATTCTGACAAGCCCGTCACATGCAAGCTGGATGGAACGGCGGCGTCTGTTGGGGGAAGCCGCACAATGTCAGTGAAAATGGAGGGATCGCGAACGCTGAAGGTGACGTACAGCGACCACGGCAAAGTGCAGCGGGTGAATACCTTCGTCCTCAGTCCAGATGGCAAGATGGTCAAGGAGACGGACGTCACACCGGCGCCTTCTCCATCGACCATGTCGGTGTCGTTTCACAAGTCTTAGCCGGTTGGAAGGTGGGTACCGCGGGGATTAATTATGAGGTAGTCTCTTGAACGTCTGTGGCTCAGACGGGTAAAGGTGACTTCGCCCTGTAAGTCTCGAAAAGCGTACCCCATCTAAAGCCGTCAAGCGTAGGCTGTTTGTGGCACGGCTGAAGCCGTGCCCTTCGTTCGATGGCCTCGTCTGTCACTCGCGTCTGTCCATGTCTCCCGGGGCTAATCCAGGTTTTGCGCCGTGAAACTTCCCGGACCTTACTGTCCCCGAAGGTTCCAGAGCTGCTAAATTCATCTTGTGCGGCATCGGCAACGGCTGTTTTTTATGCGGGCAGCATCGCTCCTCGCGATCCTACTGCTGACGCAGATTGGCCCGGCGCAGGATGCGGCTTCTGCGCCGCACTCTGACCTGCCTACCATTCACGTCGACACGCAATTCGTTCTCCTCGATGCCCTGGTAGAAAACAAGAAATCGGGAGTTCCGCTGGATACGCTGTCGGCTAACGATTTTCAGCTTTTCGAAGACGGAGTGCCGCAGACCATCAGCTATTTCAGCCGTGATCAACTGCCACTTTCCGTGGTGTTTCTCTTCGACATGACCGAGACGGTGCATGCCGCCCTCGGCCCCCTGGCGCAAGCGGCGCTGCAGGTGCTCGGTCACCTGAAGCGCGAAGATGAAGTGGCAGTGATGACGTTTTCTTCGCGCGCGGACCTGATGCAGGGCTTTACCACCGATCGTAAGCTGGCGGCGGAGGCGGTCAAGACTGCGTCGTGGATGGCCGACGTGGAGGGCACCTTCCTCGATGAGGACATGTTTGAAGCTGTGGAGCAAGTGATGAAGGCAAAGGCGGGCAACCGCCGAGTCCTGGTTTGGCTCACCGACGGCACGGCCAATGAGGAAAACGCCTTTACCCGGGGAACGATCGGCCAGCATGCCCCTGTGCATCTGCATTCGCGACAGGAGGCCATGACCAGGCTGCTTCAATCGGATGCGGTGGTTTCGGTTCTCATCGACAGAACCGCCGAGACCTACCGTGCCATTACGGCGGCGGGCGGAGGAGGCACGCGGTTGGGGGACATCGATGAATATGCCAAGGCTACCGGCGGCCCTGTCCTAGGCACGGGGCCGAAGGAAGTTGCAGACAATCTTGCTCTGCTGATCGATCGGGTACGAGCGCGTTACACGCTCGGATACAAGCCTGGTCCAGCGGAGTCCCAAGGGAAGTTTTGCAAGTTGACTCTTCGAGTTAGTCCGGAGTTTCTCAGTGAGCATCCTGAAGTACGGAAGCAGGGCATCGTTGTTATGACCAGATCGGGGTACTATCGGTAGTCTGCCCGGCCCGTACCCGGACATTAGTTTTGCAGTCATCCATAGCCGGTTAAAGGGGGCTACCGCGTGGTAACCCCCTTTCTGCCTCGTAAGTCCAGCCTTTCGCCTAACGCGGCATAGTCCATTTGGAAAGTGCCGAGAGGAAGTTGTTATAGAGATGCTTCTGCGCGGGATTCATGTCATCTTTTTCCGGCGGATCCGAGAGTCCCGGACCCATTGCCAGGCGCGCAGCCAACTCTTCGGCATTGTTTTGAAGCTTAAGCGCGTGTTTTAGAACCTTGATGAGAATCAGGGCCTCCGGGCTCTTTCCCAAAGCCATACCAGACCCGGAGCCGGGAAACGCAATAAATGTCACTAACCCCGTACCTTTCCCACACCCCAATGCATTATTGAGTTTCCTGGAACACTCCCCGACCTTGTTCGGCGTGCCGCTATCGCCGTAGACGTAACCCATACTTGCGCCGGTGGCATTTTCGATCGCCAAGCCGAAATCTCCCTGGCGAACGCTGTTGCCGTGAAGGATCATGTGGTTCCAATGAGTCGCCCACACCGCGTAGGGGACGACCTCTGAGTCAAGATAGCGGTGCGCGTCGTACCGGGAAAGAGATGCATCCCCGACCACGCTTGTCCCGGAAATGTAGTAGCCGGTATCCGGCTGGACGACGGGAAAGTAGCCGCTGCCGACTGGTTGCAAGACGGGGGGTTTGCCGTGCCGGGCATAGGTATCCAAGCCGGCCTCCAATTCCGGGCGGTCATCAATCAACAGTTTGAGCGTGAGGTTCTGCTGTTTAGACACAGCCTTAATCCCTGCCCAATAGAATTTTCGGGTGCCGTGGAGGAAGTTTTCCCATCCCTTCGAGCCATCGCCAGGATCGCCACAGGCATTGCCCAGCCCCACCTTTTCCGAGGTTGAGTTGGAGACGCCCTTTCTGCCTCGATGCCAGCTTTCGAGAGGGGCGAGGTGCTTCTGTACCGAGTTCTTCGCGGGGTTATCGTAGCCGTAGGTATTCCGGGAGCCGTCGAGATCCAGATTGAGTCGGCACATGTAGACGAACGCGGCGAAGCCATTGCGTCCCCCTGATACCTCAAATACCGAGACCTTGTTGTAGCGATCGGCGAAGTGGCCCGCAGTCCTGGTGAAGGAAAGCGTGTCGGTCATTGTGTATGCAGCGAGTGGGAGTCCCATGTCAGCCTCCAGTTTTAGATTTGGCGGGTAGATCGCGCGCCGGTGAAAGCACGCCATGCCCTGTGTTACACGCGGGAATATTGCAAGCACCGTGCCAAAGACGCTCGTGGTGGCCTGCGATTGCAGGGCGCCGATCTGGTTGTTTGTTTGCAACGGGATGCGAGCGCCGTGGGAATTGGAGATTGGGAAGAGGACGCCGGGGATCTGGTCTTCGGGTATCCGATCAGATACCGGGAGCAGCCGATTGATTCCGCGGGCAACGAATTGCTAACGCTGACGCCTCCAGGTCAGCACGGCATTCCCTTCAGCTATATGGCCCTTCGGCGAGAACTTCGCTCTGCAGGAGCCGGTCGTGCTGAGCGTAGACCCGATTTGCGTCAACGCCGGCAATGTATTCTCCATCGCCGGTACCGGCTTCTATTCTTCGCTCGTAACCAGCGTATTTCGATGGTTTGCTCTTGCATCGACCCAGTTCACGGCCGCCAGCGATACCCTTATCAAAGTCCTTGCACCAGAGCAATCAGGAGAATCGCTGCCGGTGACGGTCCAGACAGGCGAAGGTGTATCCAACTTTAATGTCACGATTGAGATTTCTGTCATCGACCTGTGCAGCACCCCGGCATCAAGAAAAAGTTTGCGGATCAAGCTCATGGGTGGCTGTATTGATGATTTGTATAAAGGCACCTCTCGGGATGCCTTTATACGTTACAGATAGGAAAAGCCGGACAGACGAAAAATGACCCCAACGAAGTGCCTCCGCCAGGTTTAGTAACAGATACGATTTCATTAGGCTCATTTCGGTCTGGTCCGGATTAGCCCGGATTAGCCAGCGCAGGTATTTAGAACGTCTGTCCAGACGCAATGGACAAAAAAAAGGAGGACTGGACGACACCTATCTTCCTCCCTTATCTTCGGATTCTTATCTTCCGATCTTCCGGGTCTCACGTTCCGGGATCCGCTAACAAGGTGGAGGGTATCCTGGGGTCCAGACGATGCCGTCCCCGAAACTGCCCTCACCTTAGCTTGATCAGCCCAAGCACGACGGGGAATAGGTATCATGCCGCTGCATTTCGCCTCTCGGATCAGCCCGGATTTGCCATTAACTAGATTTCCGGTCGAGCCAACCATTGTCGGGGCTTAGGTTCAAACTTACACCGAGTTCGATACGATAAGTTGCGCGGTGTAACCTAGCTAAGAAAACGGTTCGGCCTAATTAGGCGCTTGACGACATCATAGGTGTTCGATATACACTCTTTTCGCGCTTCCCCCTCGCGTATCGGACGGATCGACCCTCCGGTTGGAAAGAGGTTTTGCGTAACGTAAGGTTTGCTTCACTTTGTTTTTTGCCGGTTCTCAACTGTACCTGCATACTGCTGACCACGTCCGCGAGCCGTGCTTTTCTCCTCAAGCCGATTTGCCCCCAGGAACGATAGCTCCACTCCCCGGGCCACAATTTGCCAAATGCCAGAAGTACGATTGAAAGGTCCTAGACGTGAAACAGCCAAGCTCGACCGTTGTGCGCAGATGTATGCTACTGCTGGCTTTGTTGCCCAGCGCGACCGCCCTTGCCCAAACCGCCTCGCATTACGAACCGCCCAAGCACGAAGCCGTTCCGTTCGTCGATATCATTTCCCCGACCGCCGCCAGGGTCCATGGCTCGGGCTTCATCCTTATCCTCGATGGCGCCGGGTTTGGTTCGGATGCCGAGATCGGCTTCCAGTTAGGGAAGACTACCCATCCCCTGCGGACACTGGTAGTGAACGAGGGCGAAATAGCGGCTTATGTTCCTGCCGGGTTACTGCACGAAGCGGCGACTGCTTCCATCACAGTCACCAATCATTACGGGCATGATGAAAGCGTGACCTCGAACCCAATGCTGCTGTCGATTACCAAACCGACTGCCAGTGTGGCGTTCGACGAGACAAATATGGACCTGGGAGAAAATCCGGGGGAGACCGGCGCGATGGCCATCGCGGACTTCAATGGAGACGGCCAACCCGACCTGGCGGTCTCGGAGCCCTGTGAAGCGTTGCCCGAGTGCACCACCGAAAGCACCGGCAACGTCAAGATCCTGCTCGGGCGGCCCAACGGCACTTTCTTTGTGGCTTCCACAGTCGCGGTGAGCAATTTGCCGACAGCGCTGGCGACTGGAGATTTTAATGGAGACGGGAAGATTGATATCGCGGTCGCGAATAACGGCGCAGAGACGGTGACGATTCTGTTGAATGATGGGCACGGTAAATTCACGCCGGTTCCCTCGACGATCCCGGTGGACCGTACCCCCACCTCCATCGCTGTTGGAGACTTTAATCGGGACGGCAAGTTGGATCTTGCTGTCGCTAATTCCGTGGCCTACTGCACACCAGCGCCCGTAGGATGCACAACCAACGCAGTATCCATCCGGTTGGGCCGCGGAGATGGGACGTTCGTGGCGGCACCTTCCATCACGGGCACAGGGGCCACCAACGACAGAGTCACGACCGCAGATCTGAACCGGGATGGCATCCTCGATTTGGTGCTGGACGTCGAGGCTGCTCCTTCTGTGCTGGTTTACCTTGGCAAAGGGGACGGTACTTTCTCCGAGATTGCCTCACCCCCTACCGTGGCATATGAACAGCCCGGGGCTTTCGGCGATGTGAATCGCGATGGGAGGCTTGACCTGGTAAGCGCGGTAGGGATTTACCCCGACTTCAATCAGAGCATCCTCGCCACCACCCTGGGGAACGGGAATGGCCTGTTTCACGCCGGCCCCCAATCGCCGGTGGCGGAGGACTTAACTGGAGGGGGACTGCTGGCGGACTTCAACGGAGACGGAAAGCTGGACTTTGCGGAGCCTGCGTTTCCGGCCGATCACTTTGACTTTTTCCTGGGAAATGGTCATGGCGCTTTCAGCCTGACGGGGTCGGCGATTGTCGGTCGCCTCCCTGCGGGAGGAGCAGCAGTCGTCGGTGATTTTAATGGAGATGGGAAGTTGGATCTGGCTACTGTTACCGGGATTTACGACGGAGGGACACTTTCCATATTGCTGCAGAAATAGCGGCAGGATGGAAGTTAATGCTTAACGATTCAGGAAAGGTTGGGGTCGCCCGTAATCGCTACTGTAACGGTTACTCTGGGCGACCCCGACGCGTTTTATCCGGGCTACCCTCGAGGCCCGACCATTTTGCGGCACCAGGACGCCGAATTCTCAAACAGGTTTGGCGGTGAAATAGCCGCAACAAAACTACGGCAATGTTTGTCCCCGATCTAGTGTGAAGGCACTACTCGGCTCGACATGTGGGTAGGCATACAACCCCTGCGTTCTCCCGCAATCGCGGGCCGAATTTCTGCTCCGGTGGGTATTCGTTCCCAGCTCTCGAAGAGTGCGGGCAACGGCTACGTTTCGTCTTTCCCCAGAGTTTTCGCCACCCAATGGTATCCGCGCTGATCATGTAAACGTGGTAAACGTCCCCAGGTTTCCAAACGTCCCCAGGTTTCCAACGTCCCCAGGTTTCCCCGACGCGGACCAGTCGCGAAGGTGGGACGTCCGGCGCTATAGTGAATCGTGCGCTCTGAAGGAACGAAGGTGGGTGGTTGCATTGGCATGCTGGTGGTGCTGCTTCTGCCGGTGGGGGTGCGCGCCGGGCAGGGGCAGGCCACCGGCACGCAGCCGGAGTTCCATGGGAAATATGAAGAGCTGAGACCGGCGCAAAAGCAGCTTATCGACGAGTGGTATGCGGAATATAACCGCATGACCAATGACCACTCAGAGCCCACCGAGTACGACCAGTTCTCGCTTTCGACGCGTACCACGTACGAGGCGGTGACGCACGCGCTGATGACCACGAATCTGACGGACAAGTCGGGTAAGTCAGTGGGCACAGCGCTGGATTTGGTACAGGCCATCGAGGCGATCAACGGCAAGGTGCCACGTGCGCGCGGCGATCTGCAGTTTCGCATGTACGTGCTGCTGAAGCCGGACGCCCTGCAGAAGCTGAAAGACTCGAGCGAGTTCTTCCGCGACCGCGACAATACGGTCTATCATCATGGCTTTCCGCTGAACTACCGGCAGGACGGCACGCCTTCCATACAGTTCTCGATGGCAAAAGACGGCAGGCACGCGGACATCGACGTCGACTACCGCTCGTCTGGCTTTCCTACGGGGCTGTTCAACGGTCACCTGACGACGGCGAATTCGGATGTACGGGCAGGAAACAACACGCAGATCCACTTGCAACGCTGGCAGGGGTTGCCGGACTGGTGGCGCAGTTTGTTCGGACTGCCGGGTGTTGTGGACGACCCAAAGGCCGATTTGCTGCCCGGCGATGTTCCTCCGATACCGCGGAAGGCCGAGGGAAAACTCGAAGATGCGGTGCAGGATTTTCTGCAGGCGTGGCTGGTGGAACAGAAGCCGGAGATATCGGCGTCCTATCTTTCGGTGCGGTCGTTCGCCTGTCTGGAAGAATACGGCCCGCAGGCGGGCAGGGAGATCAATGCGGGGGTGGCTCCCTATGTGGCCGCGCGCGGCCTGGCTGCCACCAGCCGGGCGGTCGGCACGGTCACAAGTTTGCAGGCTGCAGTGCAGCCTTCGAGCCTGGATGAACGAGACATCAAGTCCATGAAGCAGCCCTATCAGGCGACGTTTTCGCTATACCAGGTGCCTAACGGAGTGGCTGCCGACTTTGAGTGCGATCCGGCAAAGGCTTTTGACGATTTCGATTCTTCGCGCGTGTCGGGAACCGCTGCGAAGTATGGACGCTACTTCGCAGCGGTTTTCCGGCTCAAAGCGCTCAGTGGCAAGAGCGACGCGATCACCCTGCTGTGGACGAAGGAAGGCAAGTACTGGAGAGTGGTGGCATGGGAGATTGAGCCGGAGGAAGCCAAGCCGGGTGTGACTCCCGATACCCGGCGACGCCGACGCTTGGCGGCGGCCCCGGCGAAAATACGCGTCACGGCCGATCCCGCAGTGATGGAGGCGGCGCATGACTTTCTGCACACGTGGCTGGTGGACGACAACTTTGACCGCGCGGCCACGTATCTTTCACCCCGTTGCCATGACTGTGTGAATTTTTATCTGGCGGAGGGGGAGAAGCCGCCAGCGACGACGGAGGAATACTCGGCCTACATTCGCACGGCGCTGACTACCGTAGGCAAGGATTTGGGCAAAGTGCAGCACCTGCATGACGCGCTGGAGCCAGTGCGGGCGGAGCACGATGATCTGCAGGTCGTCGAGCACGCGGGAGAACACGCTTACACGCTGGTGGCTGTGCCCGACTACCTGGCGGGTTCGTTTCTGTGCGACAAGAGGTCGTCGAAGAACCCTTATGCACCGGCTGACGGGTCGGCTCAGCAGAAGGAATATGGAAATTACTATGCGACCCTGTTTACGTTGCGCGCGCCGGGGGATCATCCGGCGGCGTTGACGTTGCTGTGGGGAAAAGAGAACGGGAAATGGAAGATCATCGCGTATGAAGTGGTGGCACCGTAGGGGGGCGAGAGGGACGGCTGGCCCGGATCACCACGGCTGACGCCGTTTGAGGTGCTCCGCGATTGGGTTTCCCAGAGGGATTAAACTGCATTTCGGATGGGGGTTAAGCTATCTGTCCCGGAAACGGTTTGTCCCGGAAATGGTTAAACGAGCCCGAAATCATAGAGGGTTTTCAGATTTATCTTGGCCAGCATGGATGTTGACCGAACTTGCTTTAGGTCGTCAAGAGCCTGGCTTTTTTCGGTTTCCGAGGCCGAGACTCGATGTAGAAGGGCCTTAAATTCGCCTTTCGACATGCTCTGTTGTTTTATAAATCCGCCACCGTCCATCGGGCCGAAGCTTACGACAATGCTTTCGCCGGAGGGTTCAAGGTGGAGGAAGCCTGGTTTATCAATTTCACTCGCTTCGTCAACCCTATATACTTCGACGTCTTCATAAGGTCCTAAGTTCGGCAATTGAGAAGCGCCCTTGGCTATGGAGTCAAGCGCTTCCTTGGACTCTCGCTCTCCAAGCAATAGAATGTTGGAGTTCAAGAATTGCTTCGTGGCGAACGCCTCATTCTTTAGAGCATCAAAGATGCGCGAAAAGGTCTCTCTTGTTCCAATCTCGTCGACGAGCGGGCTTATGATCACAACTTTCCATTGAGCCGTGTCAGCTGGGTGAATCCAAAAACGCGTCGTAACTGCGACGGCGTGCTTCTCGAGAGAGAGCGCGATCAGTGCGGGTAGATCATTGCTTAACGGCTCTACCAGACGGTGCGTAGCCATGAGAGTACTCCATCGTTATTTTCCGTCACACTTGAAAACAACTCTTGTGCTTTCGGCTGAGCAACGTTCGGATCGTAGCGCGTTTCGATTTACCATTGCTTTACAGTGTTCCAGTTGACCTTGAACTTCGGATTAGCGTCCATTAATTGATCGAGACTGCTTTTTAGCCCCCCGGTCTCAACAAGCCTTTCCAGATCGTGTTGGTGCGAATTGTGAGCGTGCTTTAAGTCTGGAAAATCAAATGCATTTGTCCTGCTAGCAATGCGCGCCTTCAGGGCACACTCAACCGCTAACCCCGAAAAATAATATGCTCCTCCAAATCGCCTGGCCTGAAGCAAAGCTTCTGCATCAGCTATTCGCTCGTCAGTCAGCCTTTGAAAGTCGCCTCTCGTCACAAGAGCACGTTCTCAATCTTAGAACCTATAGGATAACGCATGGATTCGCGGATGGGCGAATAAAGGACGAAGGCCTTTCACGCCGGATTAGAATTCTTCGTTTATCACTCTCTGCTTTTGGCTCGTGTCATTTCCAAAACCCGTTTTGGTGGGATAAGCCATAACACTGCAACAGCGGCAAGCATCACCATCGCAGTTGTAAGCGAGTGGTAAGAAACCGGAATAACTCCTACATAAAGGGCCGCGGAAGTTAGCTGCTTTATCGGACTGCCGGCAAGAGGCATATGAGTTCGGTGTCGAACCACCATCGAGAGCACCATCCAAGAAACCGCCGGGAGTGCGCAACAAATCAAATAGAGCGACAACGCGAATGGAGTAAGACCGCGTTCACCGACCCATGCGGTTCCGAACGGGATCAGCGACAACGTGAATAAAAAAGCCAGGTTGGCCCAGAGCAGGCCGTGACTAACCTGTTCTACGTCGTCAACCATATAGTGATGATTGACCCAATAGATGCCCACTTCCACAAAACTCAGAGCGTAGATCATGAGCATCGGGAGCACCTTGCGCAGGCCTTCCATGTCTGGCACATCGTGTGCTGGAACTTTAAGCTCAAGCACCATGATGGTGATGATGACAGCAATCACACCGTCAGAGAATGCGGCCATGCGCCCGGCTGTGAGTTGAAGCGACATCTGCGGTGATCCTCGTTTCTGAAATAGACTTGCCGCGCTTTTTCGATACTATTCGAGTGCTGTATCAAGCGCCGGAACCCTGCTAGTCTAGGGATTAATCCGCCCGTCCCGCTTTAGATCGCGCGACGTATACTCACGCGGTACGGCCCGTACCCCCCAACCAGATGACTGAAGGCGGCGCCACATGGGTAATCTCTGGCAAGACCTCCGCTACTCCCTCCGCACGCTCGTCACGAGCCCTGCCTTCACCATCACCGCCATCGCCGCCATCGCCCTCGGCATCGGAGCTAACACCGCTATCTTCACCGTCGTCAACGCCGTCATCCTTAAGCCGCTCACTTATCCCGAGCCCGACCGGATGGTGCAATTCATGAACACTTTTCCGCAGGGCAACAGCCCCGTCGGCTCGCCGGTTAACTTCAATACCTGGAAAGCCCAGACCGAGGTTTTTAAGGATGTTACCGCCTACGATTTCGGTGGCCCCGGCTTCAACCTCACCGGCGCCGTTCCCGAGCAGGTCCACGGCATCCACGTTTCCGAAGCGTACTTTCGCCTCTTCGGCGCGCCCGTCATCCTCGGCCGGTCCTTCACTCCCCAGGAAGATTCTCCCAACGGCGGCCACGTCGTGGTCATCAGCTACGGCTTCTGGCAGCGCAAGTTCGGCGGCAACCCCAACATCGTCGGTACCAGCGTCTCCCTCAGCAACGAGTCCTACACCATCATCGGTGTCCTCGGAAAATCGTTCGTCACCGATCCCGAAGCCGACATCTGGGTCCCCTTCCAGATCGATCCCAACAGCACCAACCTCGGCCACTATTTCCTTGTTGCCGGCCGGCTCAAGCCAGGCGTTACCCTCGCCCAGGCCAACGCTCAGCTCAAACTCGTCGCCAACCAGTATCGCCGCCTTCATCCCGAGGATATGGACACCAAAAACAGCTTCGGCGTCCAGCCTCTGCGCGACTCCATCGTCGCCGGCGCTCGTAAGTCCCTGCTAATCCTGCTCGGCGCGGTCGGCTTCGTTCTCCTGATCGCCTGCGCCAACGTCGCCAACCTTCTGCTTGTGCGCGCAACCGGCCGCAAGCGTGAATTCGCCATTCGCGCCGCCATGGGCGCGGGCCGCGCGCGCATCATCCGTCAGCTGTTGACCGAAAGCATCGTCCTCTCTTTGGCCGGCGGCATCCTCGGCCTCATCCTCGGCTACGCCGGCGTTCGCGCCCTGCTCGCTGTCAGCCCCGCGGGCCTTCCCCGTATCGGCGAACATGGAGCCGCCGTCGGTGTCGACTGGCGCGTCCTCGCTTTCACCCTCGGCATCGCCCTCCTCACCGGCATTCTCTTTGGACTCTTCCCGGCCATCGGCGCCTCACGCCCCAACCTCAACACCACCCTTAAGGAAAGCAGCAACCGCTCCGGCAGCGGCTTCCGCCAAAGCAAGGCCCGCTCCCTGCTTGTGATCAGCGAGGTCTCACTCGCTCTCGTGCTGCTCATCGGAGCCGCGCTCCTCATCCGCACCTTCATTGCTCTCCGCCAGGTCAACCCGGGCTTCGATCCCCGCGACGTTCTCACCCTCGAAATGTCCCTCACCGGCGACCAGTTCAAAAAGACCGCCGGAGTCGCCCAGGTCGCCCAGAACGGGCGCGAGCGCCTCGATGCCATCCCCGGCGTCGAAGTCTCCGCCTTCACCTGCTGCCTTCCTCTCCAAGGCGGCTACGGCTTGCCCTTCAACATCATCGGCCGCGCCCCCGAAGGCAAATCTCCATGGAACGGCGGCGCCGGGTGGATGAGCACTTCCCCAGGCTACTTCGCCGTTTTCAAGATTCCCCTCCTGCGCGGCCGGGTCTTCACCGAGCAGGATACCGGTTCCGCTCCTGGCGTCGTTCTGATCAACGAGACCATGGAGAAAAAATACTGGCCCAAAGGCGATCCCGTTGGCCAGCAGCTCCTCATCGGCAAAGGCGTCGGCCCCCAGTTCACTGAGCCCGCTCGCCAGATCATCGGCGTCGTCGGCGACATCCGCGACGCTGGTCTCAATAACGATCCCCGCCCGCTCATGATCGTCCCCAGCGCACAGGTCCCTGACGGCATGACCGCCCTCAACTCCAACATTGGCCCCATGGTCTGGCTGGTCCGCACCCACGGCGATCCCCACCAGTACATCTCCGCCATCACCAATCAGCTGCGCCAGGTCAGCGGCGGATTCCCCGTCGCCCGCGTGCGTCCCATGACCGAAGTCGTCGGCCAGTCCACCGCGCGCCAGGACTTCAACATGCTCCTCCTCACCATCTTCGGAGCCTGCGCACTCATCCTCGCCGCCATCGGCATCTACGGCCTCATGGCCTACTCCGTCGAGCAGCGCACCCAGGAGATGGGGATCCGCATGGCTCTCGGCGCCGACCGCTCCCGCATCCGTTCGCTCGTCGTCTGGCATGGCATGCGCCTCGCCATCGTTGGCGTCGTCCTCGGCATCGGCGCGGCCTTCGGGCTTACCCGCTTCATCGCCAGCTTTCTCTTCGGCGTCAAGACCTGGGATCCCCTGGTATTTGTAACCGTCCCGATTATATTAAGCCTGGTCGCGCTCCTCGCCGTGTGGATGCCTGCCACCCGCGCTTCCCGGCTCGACCCCCAGCAGGCCCTCCGCATCGAGTGAGTGTGCTCTCCGCAGAAAATCGGTAACTGGTTGCGGAGCAGCCTGCAGTAACGGCTGGTGAGACGGGCGGGCGGCTGGTAGGCCAAAACCAGCTGACGAACTACCGCTGATCTTGTTGGGGACTGTCCTGGTGGCAAATTCGTTGTTTGTCGAGGACACGGACGCGTATGATGTGCGAGACAGATGTCTGGATCGGAATTCCGGTTGATAGTGTTTCAAATCGGCCTTCAATATTTGACAACGATGGATCATCACATGAAGGAGCCCTTTTATGACTGAAAGCACGTCGGGTGATGGTGTGCGCGGATCTCAAGCGAACACAGGTAACAAGCTGCAGGCGAAGAGTGTTCTCACGAAGATTGCAGCGTTTGTTGCAGATCGAAATATCCCTTTCCTTGTTTGCAGCATTGGAATGATCGTGATGTTGCTGTGGGCAGGAAAGTTCAAAATGACAGCACCCGGAGCAGAGGGCATCATCCCGCTCGTCACTAACAGCCCACTTATCAGTTGGCAGTTCAAGGTCTTTGGACCATATATTGGGTCGGATATGATCGGGGCCACGGAATGGACAGCAGCCATCCTACTGATCATTGGCTACTTTAAACCTAAAGCAGGCATTCTGGGCGGCATCATTCTAGTCGGCATGTTCTTCACCACGAGCACCATGTTGATCACGACTCCGGATGACACCGTCGTGGTACACGGCATCCATTACATGAACAATCTCGGCCTGTTTCTGTTCAAGGACATTATCTCTTTCGGAGTTGCGTTCTATCTGATCAGCCATTATGGCCGAAAAGCGATCATGGCTGAAAATCAGAGTTCGATGGCCTAGGCCTTCTGATGCTTCTAAGGTTTCAGGCAAAGAGGAAGCGATTTGGGATCCTTCTGGCAAAGGGCCATGATGGCCGCGTCGAAATTTTTAGGATTAATCCAAGGGACTTCTCCGTTTGGATGCTTATCTAACCACGACACAGTTCCCCGAAGAATACATTGTTCAAGCGACGGATACGTCGAATCGACAGCACACTTGGATCGAAGCTCCTCAGGAGTAATGGCCCATTGCCGCCGCAGACTGTCCACCAGGCCTGCGAATTCCTCGTCGGTACACTGCTTGCCATTGTCACAGTCTGTATCTGGAGAATTATGAATGGCCGGAAGGGGTGTGATCTCAGAAGCAGGAGCGGACTTATGGAACGGAAGAGAGCTATTGATTCGCTTGAGAGCCGCAGGAACAGAAATGCGCTTGAAATCAACGGCGCGGAATGTCACGACGCAGCCACCAATGATCAACATCGCTATGAGCATCGTCAGCATCCCTGTCACAAGATGGCGAGTGGACCGGGACCTTCGCGCATCCCGGCCGTGCTTCTCTGGACGAGACGATTTAGGCATGGGTGGCGGGTCGTAATTCCAGCCCCGTCGTCTTCTATCTTCTGATCTCATACCCTGCTTCAAATTATAGAGTTTTCGGGTTATCGAAGAGGAGGGAGCCAGGAAGGTCGCTGCGCAAACAAACCCTCCACGATCAGGAGTGCTTCCACTGCATGGCGATTACTATGAGACGGTCGTTCACGGCCACGATGCCGGTGCATTGCCCGTTGGAGTGCGGGGACAGGTTACTTTGGATTAAGCAACTCATGCGGGAGCGATGCATCAGATCAGTTCAGCATGGGGTGTTAATCCGGGCCGGAGGTGAGAGTCCGGCCCTTTCGGCTTTACGGTTTGCTTAGCGTTGCATTCCCGAATGACGGAGTGGCCCCCAATCGCCGGGCACCCTCCTGCCCCTATCTTGCAGCGATGCGTGTTGATAGCCCGGACGGCGCATAAAGCCAAAACGCTAGAGTTGTCATCGAGACAGTCGACGCTACATGATTCCTCGCAGCTATACTGTCCCGCAAGAATGTAGGCTGTCCTGGCTGTGGGCACAGCGGCGCAGATTACGGCCGCAATGGTGTAGAGGGGGTTGAGCCTCAACGACACGCTCAATCCGTAAACGATCAGAGACATGATGATGAGCTTGATGATCGACAGCAGTGAAGCTCCGCTAGTATTGGCGTGCAATCGATCGATCGACACCTTCAGTCCGATGGCAAACAGAGCACAAGGCGTGAGCGCGAGGATACAGGTTGACGGCGAACTTGTAGGCAGCTGAACGGCACAGACGAGCTGTCGGGGTACTGAGTGATGTCGGCCGGTCCATAGCTTGGGCATGAACGGCATTGAGCTACCTGTACCCGAAACTTCCCCGAAACTTCTTGTCCCCGAAACTTCTGTCCACGGCACGCCGGGACAGGCGGGACGACAATTCATCTTGAGGACCGCAGCATTGGTGACTGATGAAGAGAACTGCAGATCCCTCGGCTACGCTCGGGATGACAAAGGGTAAGGTGGCAGTGGGCGAAACAGAAACTATAGAATCTGGATGCCTTCCCACCGACCGCGGTAAGAATTTCCCAAGTCTGATCGGGTGCAAAAAACAAGAAAAGATCGAAAAAGTCACAGCCGCTCCTAATGAACAAACGAAGAGTGTGGTGCCGCACCTTTGTATACCCAGCCCTTCCGGGCTGGGCTGACGTTTGGCGGACGGCCCTCTGGGCCTGGATTGCAAACACCGCTTTCCCATGTTCATTCCATCCTTAACTTGCCACAGGCAAGTCAGCCCAAAGGGTAAGGTGGCAGTAACCGAAACAGAAACTATAGAATCTGGATGCCTTCCCACCGACCGCGTTAAGAATTTCCCAAGTCTGGTCGGGTGCAAAAAACAAGAAAAGATCGAAAAGGTCACAGGCTCTCGGGATGACAAAGGAAAGGGTTAACGGTTCCATAGAGAGTGGTGGCTAAACCGAGGCGTTTTTGCAGCACCTTGTGTGGGTTACAGGCTCACAGCAACTCCCGTCGGAGGGAAAAGGGTAGGGTGGCGCCTAACTCAACAACGGCGCTTAACTCAACAACCGTTGCCGCACATTCCGATCCGCCACAGTCGCCGGGGGAAAGCGAGGAATAGTTCTTAACCCGCCGAATCGTAATTCAGATTAGGTCCGAGCCAGCGCTCGATCTCTTTCACGCTCATCCCCTTGCGCTCGGCATAGTCTTCCACCTGGTCGCGGTCGATCTTGCCCAGGCTGAAATAGCGCGATTGCGGGTGGGCGAAGTACAAGCCGCTTACGCTTGAGCCAGGCCACATGGCGAAGGACTCCGTTATCAGCATTCCGGTGTTCTTCTGCACATCCAACAGATTCCAGAGGGGGCCCTTCTCGGTGTGATCGGGGCAGGCTGGGTAGCCGGCGGCGGGCCTTATGCCGCGATATTTTTCTTCGATGAGGTCGGCAAGGCTCAGGCCACTTCCCTCAGGGCCTAAAGGCCCGGCTTGCTTGCTGGATTCCTGTACGGGCTGAAGCCCGTTCCCTTCAGAAATGGCGGCGCCTTGTTTCAGCAAGCCTGGACTTTCGTAGCCCCATTCCTCGCGGACTTTCTTGTGCAGGCATTCGGCGAAGGCTTCGGCCAGGCGGTCGGCTATGGCTTCCGCCATGATCGCGTTGTAGTCGTCGTTTTGGGCTCGGTAACTGTCGCAGAGCTCTTTTAAACAGATGCCGCTGGTTACGGCGAAGGCTCCGATGTGGTCTTTCAGGTTGGTTTCCTTGGGGGCTATGAAGTCTGCCAGCGAGCGGCAGGGCTCGCTGCCTTCGCGGTTGGCTTGCTGGCGGAGGAAGTGGAAGCGCTGGTGCACCTTGGTCCTGGTGTTGTCGGTGTAGAGCTCTACATCGTCACCTACGGCGTTGGCGGGGAATAAGCCGTAGACGCCTCGGGCGGTGATCAGCTTTTCCTGGACGATCTTGTCTAATAGCGCGTTGGCTTCGGTGAAAAGCTGGTGTGCCTGCTGGCCGTACTCCGGATGATCGAAGATGCGGGGGTAAATGCCTTTGAGGCCCCAGGTGTGGAAGAAGGGCGACCAGTCTATGAAGTCGCGCAGGGTGGCCAGAGGGAAGTTATCCAATGCGCGTACGCCGATAAAGGAGGGTGTCGGGATGTCTTCCGCTCTCCACTCAATCGGCGTCCTGCGTTTGCGCGCGGTCTCGATGCCTACCATTTTCAGCTTGGGCTGCGCGTGGGATTTGCGCAGCTTCTCGTATTCTTGGCGATGCGCTACCACGAAGGCGTCTTTGCCATCTTCACTCAGCAGGCTTGTGGTCACCGGCACAGCTCGGCTGGCGTCGAGGACGTGAACTACGGGCTCGCTGTAGTTGGGGGCGATTTTGATGGCGGTGTGGGCGCGGCTGGTGGTGGCTCCGCCGATGAGCAGGGGAAGCTTGAATCCCTGGCGCTCCATTTCGCGGGCTACGTGCACCATCTCGTCTAACGAGGGGGTGATGAGGCCGCTCAAGCCGATGAGGTCGGCGTTCTCGGCCTTGGCGCGCTCCAGGATTTTTTCGCTGGAGACCATGACGCCCAGGTCGATGACCTCGTAGTTGTTGCAGGCGAGGACGACGCCGACGATGTTTTTGCCTATGTCGTGCACGTCTCCCTTGACGGTGGCGAGGACGATTTTTCCCTGGGCGCGGACTTCGTGGCCGGCCGCGGCCATCGCTTCTTTCTCCGCTTCCATGAACGGGGTGAGGTAGGCTACCGCCTTCTTCATGACTCGAGCGGACTTGACTACCTGAGGCAGGAACATCTTGCCGGCTCCGAACAGGTCACCCACTACGCTCATGCCGTCCATGAGCGGGCCCTCAATCACAAGCAGGGGGCGGCCCAGCTTGGCCCGGGCTTCCTCGGTATCTGTCTCTATATATGTGTCAATTCCCTTGACCAGGGCGTGGGAAAGGCGTGCTTCCACTGTATCGTTGCGCCATTCTTCGGCTTTCTTTTCGGTGACTACCGTGCCTTCGCTCTTGAGCTTTTCGCCGAAATCGACCAAGCGCTCGGTGGCGTCAGGACGGCGGTTGAGCAGCACATCCTCTACCAGCTCTTTCAGCTCGGGCTCGATTTCTTCGTAGACTTCGAGCATGCCGGCGTTCACGATGCCCATGTCCATGCCTGCGGCGATGGCGTGATACAGAAAGGCGGAGTGCATGGCCTCACGCACTTTGTTGTTGCCGCGAAAACTGAAGGAGATGTTGGAGACTCCGCCGCTTACCTTGGCGTGGGGCAGGTTGGCCTTGATCCAGCGGGTGGCGTTGATGTAGTCGACGGCGTAGTTGTTGTGCTCCTCCATGCCGGTGGCCACGGTGAGGATGTTGGGGTCGAAAATAATATCTTCAGGGGGGAAGCCTACCTCGTCGACGAGAATGCGATAGGCGCGCTCGCAGATGCGGATCTTCTCGTCGTAGGTGGCGGCCTGGCCCTTCTCGTCGAAAGCCATCACGACCACGGCTGCTCCGTACTTGAGGACGGTGGCGGCGTTCTTGCGGAATCTTTCTTCGCCTTCTTTGAGCGAGATGGAGTTGACGATGCCCTTGCCCTGCAGGCACTTGAGGCCGGCCTCGATCACCTCCCACTTGGAGGAGTCGACCATGAAGGGGACCTTGGCGACTTCGGGCTCGCTGGCCAGGAGCTGCAGATAGCGGGTCATGGCGGCGACGCCGTCGATCATGCCCTCATCCATGCAGATGTCCAGAACGTTGGCTCCGTTCTCTACCTGCTGGCGGGCTACGGAGACGGCTTCTTCGTATTTGCCTTCCTTGACCAGCTTGGAGAATTTGGGCGAGCCGGCTACGTTGGTCCGCTCACCGATCATGATGTAGACGTTGGGCGCCTGGGTGAAGGGCTGCGAGCCCGACAAGCGGAGGGGCTTGGGCTCTGCGACGGACTCGGGGGCCTCGGCTTCCACTACGGTTGATTGCAGGGTCACGCGCGGCTCCCGTTTTGGTGGGCGTGGGATTCTTCAACTAGCTGCGGGCGCCACTTGCGCGGAGGCTGGCCTTCGAGGGCTTTGGCGATGGCGGCTATGTGCTCGGGGGTGTTGCCGCAACAGCCGCCGGCGATGTTGATGAGTCCTCCCTTGGCGAAGTCGCCGAGGTAGCGGGCCATGTCTTTGGGTCCGAGGTCGAAGCCGGTTTCGGAGAGCGGGTTGGGCAGACCGGCGTTGGGGTAGCAGGAGATGGCCACTCCGGCTTTCTCTGAGAGCTCTTCGAGGAATGGGTACATGAGGTCCGGGCCCAGGGAGCAGTTCAGGCCTACGGACAACGGCTTAACGTGCTGCACGGCGTTCCAGAAGGCTTCGGTGGTTTGGGCGGAGATTAGGGTCTCACCTCCCCGGCCTACGGCGGCGGAGATCATCACTGGGAATTTTATGTGGTCTTCGTCGAAGACTTCCTGGATGGCTACCAGGGCGGCTTTGGCATTGAGCGAGTCGAAGATGGTTTCTACCAGGAGTACGTCGACTCCGCCGGCGATGAGGGCGCGGGCTTCGTGTTTGTAGGCGGATTTGACCTGATCGAAGGTGACTACGCGGAAGCCTGCGTCGTCGGCGTCGGGGGAGTTGGAGAGGGAGACGGTCAGGGGTCCTATGGCTCCGGCTACGAAACGTTGGCGTGAAGTTTCATTGGATACGCGGTCGGCCCATTGACGGCATTGCTGGGCGGATTTCTCGTTGATCTCCCAGGCGAGGTCGTTTAGGAACGGGTCTTCGATGACCTTTTGGTAGAAGGCGGGGTCTTTGCGGCCTCCGTGCTCGCGGGGGTCTTCCACGAAGAATTCGCTTTGGGTGATGCTGGTGGCTCCGAAGGTGTTGGTCTCGATGATGTCTGCTCCGGCTTCTAAGAAGCGGCGGTGGATGTCGCAGATCATGTCCGGCTGGGTCAGGGAGAAGAGATCTCCGTTGTTCAGCAGGTCTTTTTTCGAGTCTTTGAAGCGGTCGCCACGGATGTCGGATTCCTTCATGCCGTAGGTGCGGATGGTGGTGCCCATCGCTCCGTCGATGATGGCGATTCGGGTTTCTAAGATTTTTTGTAGTGGGTGCTGAGGGTTTGTTGTCATTTTTTCCCGGGGCGGCTTAGCAGGTCCATGCCGTTGATCGGTCATAGCTCGCCTTTTTTATTATAACGAGGGCGTCAAATGGGGGTTGGTGGGGAGCGACCCAGGTCTCAGATTGCGTACAGGGTCTCGGGGTTAGGTCTGTGGTATCCCACATCTCGCGAAGAACGAGCGAGATATGGGGCACCCGTCATTGGTTGCAACGGTGGTAAGGGCTCTGGTCGGGCTCCGCCCATCATTTTCGGCCCACGTACGCCTGGGCGCAAGGGGCACCCGTCCAGTTTCCTCGTTTTCCGTGGTGTTCCTTCTGTTCGGTTGGTTTCACCTTTTTTAGTGACTTACGCCCAGGATTTTTCTTATCGAGGTTGGGTCTTGGAGGGTCTTTAGGAAACAGTCGGCTACGTCGGCACGCGAGATGTTGAAGCCGAACGGCGGGAGATGGCCGTCGCGCAGGCGGTATTTTCCGGTGTGCGGCTTGTCGGTCAGTTGCGGGGGCCGCAGGATGGTCCAGTCCAGGGTGCTCCCCGTGATGATTTGCTCCATTGCTGTCGCGTCGATGACCACGCCTGGAAAAAAGAGGCGGCCGAAGAGGTAGGCTGGGGGCAGGATCGCGTCTTTGAAGAGGAAAGCGGTTGATACCAGCACGAGGCGCTTGACGCTGGTTTGCTGCATCGCGGTGGTCAGGCCAGAGGCGAAGTCGCGGAGAAGGGTCGCGTCGGTTTTTGCGATGGGGAGCCTGGGACCAAATCCCGATAGGACCGCATCGTGACCGCGGATCGCTCCTTCTAACTCGGCAGTCTTGAGTAGATCGCCCTGCTTGATAACCACCTGACTGCCGAAGGGCTTCAGACGTTCGGCGGAACGGACAAATGCTGTCACCTGATGACGGCGGGCAATTGCCTGGCGAACTATTTCCAGTCCCGTTCCGCCCGTGGCGCCGAGGACCAGTAGTTTCATCGAGTCTCCGTGGCGGCGAGCACGCGCGGAGAGGTCCATTCGCGCACCTCAACGGTGACGCCATAATGCAGGCCGGGATGGATGCGGGCGATCTCCATGGCCTGATCTCGGCCTGGGGCGTCGAAAAACACGATAGTGACGAATTTTGGATCGCTCGCGCCGTTGCGAGAAACGACCTTGCCTTGCTCTGCGGCGAAGTTTGCTACGGGCTCGCCGAAATTCCGCGGGTCGAGGATAATTCCCATGCCGGTGACGGTCTTGACCCAGGCGGCGATGTCGACCGCGCGTTGCTTCTGCTCCTCGGGAGTGAGTGAGCGGGTGGCATGGAAGATGAGGGCATAGTGTTGCATCGGTTTCTCCTGTGGATTGGCGATCTGGGCAGTGATTGGCCGGCAACTCACGACGAAACAGGCGAGCAGCGCGAAAAAGAAGAGTAGGTTGCCACGATGGCGATCTCTCATGCCTCGAACATAGCGAACGGCGAGGGGCAGCTACTTGTAAAAAGTCGGCAGATTGTGAGGAGTCGCCCGGCGAAAGAATTCCTCTGGCGAGGCGCCGGTGAAAAGACGGAAGTCGTGCACCAGGTGGGGTTGGTCGCAGTAGCCGGCGGCAAAGGCAATGTCGGTGAGGTTTTTGCCCGCGTCCCACAGGCGGAAGATGTGTTGCAAACGGGCCAGACGACTGACGGTCTTGGGAGTGGCGCCCACGGCGATGCGGAAGTGTCTTTCCAGCGTGCTTTGGCTCATGGCGGCGTGACGCGCTATGGCGGCGATCGAAGCACGGCCATGGGAGTTGCGGATCAAGTTGACGGCGGCCTCGATCTGGGGGGAGATTGGGCGCGGAGAGGTTCCGTTTTGCCGTTGGAGCCGACTGGTAAGGAAGCTTTCCACTGCGAGGAACTGGCGGTGGACGGAACGGGTGCCGGCAAGGAGGTTCTGGATATCGTCAATCTGCTGCCGTGGCAGGAGGTTGGCGAGCGGCATGGTTTGGTTGTAGAGATGGTCGACTCGGTCGTGGAGGATTGCCGAGGCGCCGACCTCAGTAAAGCGAACGATGATGAGCGAGGAGTGGGCGGCGTGCTCGACCAGGCGGGTTCGCTGCTGCAGACCGGAAAGGATGGTGTCCGGAAGGGGCTGGTTGGCTAGCGACGCCCGGCCCGATTGCCGTAAGACAAGAGTGAGCGTGGTCTCGGGAAGCAGCATCTGCATCCTGGGACGTTCCGAACGGACGTAGAGAATCTCGCGCACGTAGCGCGCTAGATTGGCCGCCGGGGTGTGTACAAAGTGGCGCGCTTCGCTCATTCCCACGTTGGATGAGCGGCTTTGGGGAGAAGATTCGGGAAGCGGTCGTTCACACCTGATTCTCGTCACTTGGTCACAGAATGCTTGTTGTCGATGACCGTGGCTTCTAGTGTTTGGCCCATGTCAGGATTCATCCTTTCTTCCGCCGCGATATTTCTATGGTTCGCCGTAGGCTATGCACAAGAGGTTCACCCCGCGGATGTGGCCGCGCCGGCGTCGCAGACCTTTCCTCTTGCCAACACACAGGATTTGGTGGGCACTGGGGTTAAGGCGGAAGCAGTGGAGTATCTGGGCCGCAAAGCTGTCCGTTTGACTACCGCGGCAGAGGATGGGGATGGGCTTGCGATGGTCAAGGGAACGAATTTTCGCGATGGGACGATCGAGGTGGACGTGGCCACCAGGATCACCAGGCCGCCTGGGGTACGGATGCCTGGCTTTATCGGAATTGCGTTCCGGGCACATCGGGAGGCGTCGCGGTATGAACTGTTTTACCTTCGGCCGGGTAACTCCACGTCAGATGACCAGGCGATGCGCAACCATTCGGTGCAGTATTCATCCGAGCCTAATTTCGGGTGGGAAAAGCTACGGAGACGGTGGCCTTTTATCTACGAGGCCTATGCGGATTTGCAGTTGGACGCGTGGACCAAGGTGAAGATCGAGGTGCGCGGCCGGGTGGCCAAGCTGTATGTGAATGGTTCGGAGAAGCCGAGCCTGGTGGTGGATGGTTTGAAGGGCGAAGACTTGCAGGGCAGCATCGCGCTGTGGAGCTACGCCGGAGAGGAGGCTTACTTTTCCAACCTGCGAATCAGCAATGCGCCACCGGAACCGCTGGAGAATGGAGGAGACGCCGCCGGCACATGGGAGGTAAAGTTTGCGAGCGATGCCGGCAGATACGCGGGGACGATGAAGCTGGTTCGACAAGACAGTAATCTCACTGGAATATGGTCGGGCGCGTTTGGCCCGGATCAGGCGGTGAGCGGCACCTGGCGCGATGGGTACGTTGAACTTAGCTTCAGTGGGACATGGCCGGACCAACCGGGAACTGTAACTGCGACACTTGCCGGGTGGATCGATGGGGATGCGGCCAGGGGAAGGATGAAGGTAGAAGGCCGAGCCGATGGGCGGTGGAACGCGATGCGGAAGAAATGATTACCCAATCGGGAGCCGCAGCAGGTCCCACAGGCGGCTTTTGTTGGGCGCCAGGTTATGGGGCACTTCCATGCCGAGCGATTGGAAGCAGGCTCGCCCGGATGGCGTGACGGTGTAGTTCGATCCCAGCCAAACGCTAAACCCCAAACTGCCGCAGATGATGATCGAGATGCTTGTACATCAGGATGGCCCATTCGTCGGGCGTGAGCCGTCCAAAAAAGCTATGCGGATGCGTGGTGCAGCCCTGCGGCCCGGCTGCGGCGAACCGATCAATCAGCACGCACAGGCGTTCCCGTTCCCTTACCAGGTCCCGATCGTCCTTGACTATGAGACCTTCGGCCGTTGGCGAATTCCGGCGCATCGGTTCGTCGTCCCTGAGCGCCAGGGGCTTCACGATCCACCCGAGAAGGACGCCTACCAACTTGCGGGGCAGAAGCTTGTCTCCCAACGCCATCTCCAGGCCGGCCGAGCAATGCGCTACGGCTTGCGGTGCATTCATCTTGCCCCACAGATGCTCGCTTTCCGGCTTCAACTGCGCGACCCGCTGCTTCACTTCTGCCACCCTTGCCGGTTCAAAGAGATTCTTCATAGGAAAAGCCTCCTCTCGCTAGACACAGCTCCCGATCGCATGCAGATTATATATTCCTATCTAAGAATGAGGATCAGGGCAGTTGGTCAAAGAGTATTCTGCTCCGTGGACAAGGGTTCTGAAACGGCATGTCGAAAAAATTACAGACTGGAGGCAGTTGATGGCAGGTCCCCGCTCTCACGGGCTTCCCAGCCCGACGATTTGCACCTGGATTGTGATTGCCATGCTGGCCATGGTCGCTATTCCTGCGGCTATTACTCTGTACTCCGTGCACCAGCCCGCCCCACTCGTGCCTGTGAATCAAAATGCGACCCCGCACGGGTACACATTTAGCCTTCTGCTGTTTGTCATTCCCAGCGCCGTGATTGCGGGATGGTTTTTGCCCAGCGAGGGACTACATATTCCTCGGCGCGCTTTCTACTGGACCCTGGGCATCCTGGTTCCCCTGGGTTGTTTGCTCGATTTTGTTTTCGCGCAGTGGTTCTTTGACTTCCCAAACCGTGGCGCAACCCTGGGGATTCAAGCTCCTGCCCTGGGCAGAGCGGTTCCGGTGGAGGAGTACGCTTTTTATCTGACCGGCTTTCTTACAATTCTTCTTTTGTATGTTTGGCTGGGTGAATTCTGGCTGGCGGCCTACAACGTGGTTGATTATCGGGGCGAAGCGAAGAATGTGCGGCGCCTGTTGCGGTTTCATCCAACGTCGCTGATTCTGGCGGTAATTCTGATTGGGGCTGCATGGTTTTTCAAGAAGCACCTTGCCCTTCCCGGGGACCAGGCAGGCTTCCCGGGCTACTTTACTTTCCTGGTCGGGATCGCGTTTTTACCGGCGGCGAGTTTCTTTCCTGTGGCGCGCCGCTTCCTCAATTGGCGCGCACTTAGCCTGACGCTGTTCTTTATGCTGCTGGTCAGCCTGCTCTGGGAGGTCACGTTAGCCCTTCCCTACAATTGGTGGAACTTTCAGCATCGCCAGATGACGGGGATTTTTATTGGCGCCTGGTCTTATCTACCGATCGAAGAAGTGTTTGTGTGGATCGCTGTTACATATGCCACGGCAATTCTATTTGAAGTGATTAAGGTTTGGTTGGCGTCAGAACGTTCGGTGCGGGAAGTTATGCTGGGTTCAAAGCTGGGCTCGTAACCTTAGGTTCATCTATTCCCGATGCAGGCCTTGGCGCTTGGAATGACACAGGTGCGAGCGGGGCCGGGTCAGTGCCGCGCCCACGGCGCTCAGATCATCTTCTGGATTCGTCAGCCCAGCCCGGAAGGGCTGGGCTCACGTTTGGCGGCCGGCCCTCCGGGCCTCTCATCCATGGGGACGTTGCAGTGTCATTTCTTTCTCCACTCGGAGGGATCTCGTGGCCGGCGGGCGCCCTCATGGCGTCTCTTCCGTGACCAGGCGGATCGTTCCCAACAGTCCCGAAGACACCGGCTTGACCTGGTCCAGATCCTGCATTTGAAAGCGGTCTCCGTATTTTGCGATCAGCGGTTGGTAGTCGTGAGGCGGCAAGGATGCCCACGCATTCATAGCGGTGTTGTAAACCTTGATCACGAGATGGTTCTGTCCCTGGTGCAGAGCAGCACCTACGGCCAGCCTGTAGGGCGGATGCCATAGCGATCCGACTCGATGACCGTTCATGAAAACAATGGCCGCTTCGCGTATGGGGGGATCGTACCAAGCTCTCATGCCGGGTCCTTCGAGGGTGGGGGGCGGAGATACCGGGGCACCGCCGTTTATTTCGAGAAAGGCGGCGCCTTTGGGCACGTTGCTTAGCGTAAAGTCGCGCTCGTAGACAGCTTCTCCGGAGTAGAACCTGGTGGCGGAATCGCTTGCCCAATCGGTCAGTGTGGGTTCCGAAATGGTTTTGTTCCTCGAGGTGAAGGTGACCTTCCAGTCCGCGCTGAGATCGGCAATTTGGGCGCCAGAGGCAGGCGCCGCGGTTGCCGGCAATGGCGTGTCGCTGAAAACGAAAATGGCGGATTCGTACGGAGCCAGGTGGATTGGGATCGCGGACGGACCGGTACTGGGAATCGAAGTGCCTGTATCCGCATCCCAGCGCTGGCCAAACTTGTGATCGGTAGCGAAGGCCGCTCGCACACTGACTGGGTGATTCGATGTATTGGCGACGAAGTAGATGTCTGCAGCGGGCAGTTTGCGGCGAATGAAACCGACGTCGTGGTGGTCGCCTTCGAGCCGGAAGTCGGGCGGTGCGGCTTTGTGCAGGGCGTCTCCAAGAGACGATTCATCCCCCACGAAGGTCGATTTGGAACTATCAAAGAGCTGGCGAGAGAGGGACGCGATCTCGGGGAGACTTTGCCCGTTTGCATCCATCGAGGGAGCGCGCCCGGCGGAGATGACCTTTCCTCCGGCAGCGACGTAGTGCTGAATCTTACGGAGAGTTTGAAGCGGGATGCGGCTGGTTGGCGGAATGACGAGAACCGGATAGTGGATGCCTAGCTTCTCGATGGCATCGGCATCAATGAAGTCGATGTTATAGCCGGCGGAGAGAATCGAGGACATGAGGGCAGGAGTGATGAGGCGATCCATCTCTTCGGTGACGCTGACCTTGCCCGGGGAAAAATTCGCCCAGGCATCATCGGTGGGCAACAACAGGGCTACCTGGTTGGCGGGTTGCCCCTGGCGGAGAAGGAAGCTGGTGCGCTGGATGTAGCGCGCGACATCCGGCATCACAGGATGCCAGGGATTATGGTCGTTGAAAACAGCGGCGGCATACAGAGACCAGCCGGGCTCGTCTACCTGTGGAGGAGAATACGGCCAGCCATGCCCGATGATCTGATTGACGCCAATGAGGAAGTGAAGATCCACCTCCGCCTTCATATCCAGCGGGGTTGCGCGAAAGACCGGAGAGTGCAGCCAGGTAAACGTCTCCGCAGAGGTTACGTTATTAGCAAAGAGATGATTTGCCGACGTAGCCCAGCGTAAAGTCGAGAAAGCCTGCCAGTGTGGGCCTTCGCCTTCAGGCAGCGCGACCAATCGCTGGCTGGATAGACTCACGGCCGGGTCTCCGTAGGTTTGAGAACGGAACCGGGTATGATGAGCGGTAGCCCAGCCATTGATCTGCGTGAGGTAATTTTCGTCGACCAGCTCGGTCAGAGTCTTTCCCCAGTCGTGGCGAACTCTTTCCGACTCGGGGTTACCGCCGGCGACCAGCTGAGGCAGATGGGGAAGCAAATCGTAACCGCGGCGGCGTTTGAATTCCGCGGGGAGGTCCGGCGTCCAGTCGGCGCCATAGGCTTCGAGTGAATCAGAGAAGACGGCATAGGGCTGGGCCGGACTAAATGCTTTGACCAGCGGCTCACCGACCGCGTTGAGGTGAGTGGCTACGGCCTGGTGGCTGAAAGGATCCAGAACCCAGCCTTCGGCGCCCACAGCAGCACGTTTTACCTGCTGTCCGGTATGGCCGGCGATGAAAACGAGCGCGGTGCGCGGAGCATCGCTGTGCGGCAGGTCTTTGGTTTGTCCCGGGGTCAGGAGCTGCGCGGACGCAGCATTCCAATGCTTTGGTTCTCCGCTGACCAGGGAGATGGAAACTACCGATTCGCCTTCCGCTAGCTGAACGGCGGGAAGGGTCCTCGCCCCCGCGGGCACGGGAAGTTCGGCAAGCCGAAGGCAGCCCGCGGCTTCTTTGAGGGTGGTGGCCGGACCTCCGTAGGGCCAGCCGCTGCCCAGGGTTACGTCCAGACGAAGGCCGAGTCTACGGGCTTCTGTGGCGGCATAGCTCACGTTATCCGACATTGGCGAACTCAAGAAGGGCTCATTCACCAGGTGTTTCGCCGGGTCGTCGACTACCTGGGGATAAACGAACGCGAGCTCCGCTCCGCCGATGCCGTCTGCCTTCATTTGCTCAAGTTCGCGGCGGATTTCGGATTTCTCGACGGCCAGACCGAACCACCACCAGCGCATCATGGGCCTGGTGTCGTCCGGCGGATTTTTGAAGTTTGCCTTCAGCTGCTCCATGGCCGTTTGTGCACTCAGCAGGCGCATTGGTAACACACCGAGGAGTACCCCGAGGAGGCCTGCGGCCAACAGAAACTTGTTTCGAACCATGAACGGCTGGGTCATAGGCTCCAAGTGACGAACGAGCCGAATTCTAGTCCATTAAAAAGGCCGCTTCCAGTCGAGAAAATCAACCAGGACCCTTGATTGGCCTGCCTATCCCGCTACAATGGGATGCATGAGCACTCCCATTCAGAAAATTCCTTTGCGCCGGATCACCGGCGAAGATACAAACCTTGGCGAGTACAGCGGGAAAGTTCTCCTGGTCGTTAATGTGGCGTCGAAATGTGGACTTACCAAGCAGTACGAAGGCCTGGAAAAGCTCTATCGTGACTACCGCGATCGCGGTCTTGTCGTAACGGGCTTCCCTGCCAACGATTTCAGAGCCCAGGAACCTGGCACCAACGCCGAAATCGAGAGCTTTTGCACGAGTACTTTTGGTGTCGATTTTCCTCTGTTTGAAAAGATCACTGTCGTGGGGGAGGGAAAGCACCCCCTCTATAAGGAACTGATCGCAGCCCAGCCAAAGGCGATTAGCACATCCGATGTTCCGTTCAGCGAAAAGTTGAAAGGCCACGGGATCGAGCCGAATGATGAACCGGAAATTCTGTGGAATTTTGAGAAGTTCCTGGTGGACCGGAGCGGCAAGGTGACGGCTCGTTTCTCTCCGAGTACCACGCCTGATGATCCGGCGCTAGTGAAGGCGGTTGAGGCGGAATTGGCAAAGTAATGAGGGGCGCGAACGCTCTCCGCAATGAGGAATTGAGAATCGTTGCCGTCTGAGACTAGAAGTGACGTCTGGATTGAGGACACCGAGGGTGCCGCACCTACGGTGCTCGCACGGCGGGGGATTTCGGACCCAGCCCTTCCGGGCTGGGCTGACGTTTAGCGGGCGGCCCTCCGGGCCTCGACGGGTCTGGTCCCAGAGGCTGGTGTTCCATCCTCGACCGTAGGTTATGCTTCCCATCCTCGACCATAGGGTATGGTTCCATCCTCGACCGTAGGTTATGGTTCTACGCGGACGAGGGGGAAGCCGGTGCCTTCCGGGGCATTATCGCTGGTGCGGAATAGCTTGGCGTGGTTGGCGTCGACTAATTCAACACGGAAGCTGACCAGCGAGTTATCTCTGCGGTGCATATCGAAGGTCAACTTTTCCGGCGCATAGTTCAAGTTCTCCATGGGGCCGATAGCCTGGCCGGCCACGTAGGGAGCGCCACCGTCAGAGTTGCGTTTGATCATGTAGAAGACAGCGCTTCCGGTGGCTTGGCCGGCGCCCTGTTTGATGTTGAGATCGATCGTCGGAAGATTATTGTCCGTACCGTGCCACTCGCCAACCAGGGAAGTCTGGCCATAGCCGGCGATCGAGCCGGCCAGCAAGGATGCGAGGATGATGCATTTGTTGAGGCTTTTCATAGTGATTTCTCTCCGTTTCTGGTCGACCGGCTAGCGCTCGCGGCCAATGGCTGCGGTGGCGAGCGTTCCGCCGAGGCCCATCGTTTCAACAGCGGTTGAAGGGACGATGACCATCGCTCCCTTTTCTTTCATGGCTTCGTAGAGCATGTTCATCGCGCGTAAGTGCAGGGCTCCGGGGTTGTCGCCGTAGGTCCTGGCTGCTTCGGCAAACTTGATGGAGACCTGGGTTTCGGCATCGCCGAGAATCAGGCGAGCCTGGCGTTCGCGTTCCGCCTGCGCCTGCTGGGACATTGCGTTTTCCAGGGCCTGGGGAATACGGACGTCGCGAATCTCGACCGACTGGATGGTGATGCCCCAGGGATTGGTCTTGGCATCGAGAATCAATTGCAGTTGCTGGCCCATACTCTCGCGCTCGGTGATCATCTGCGCGAGTTCGTGCCGTCCGATGGATTCACGAAGAGCAGTCTGTGCACTCATGTTGACCGCGTCGGTAAAGTTTTCGACTTCGAGAATGGATTTTTCGGCGTTCCAGACGAGCCAGAAGACAATGGCGTCCACGTTGACCGGGACAGTGTCGCGGGTGAGCGTCGATTCGGCAGTGACCGTAGCCACGCGGACCCGCTGATCGACAAAGCGGCTGAGCGTATCCATCACCGGGACTATGAGGAACATCCCGGGGCCGCGGAGGCCACGATACCGGCCAAAACGGAGAACCGCGACGCGTTGCCACTGCTGCACCACCTTGATCGAGAACATGAGGTAGATCCCGACAGCGATGCCGGCCATGAGCGGCGCGGGCGAATGAACCAGTCTAGTCACCGCAAAGCCGGCGGCCAGGCACACAAGGAAGGCTGCGATTCCCGGCCCGCTGATATCGACGTCGAAGGTTCTACCCATGCTGTTCATCGTTTTTCTCCTTTTGGTTTCATGGTCCTTCCCTGCTTGCCTTCTGTCACACGATCACGCAGAGCGACCATCAATTCTTCAAGATTGAATCCGCCTGCGCCGGCCCTGGCTGCAAACTCTTCGACCAATTGCTCCAGGCCGCGGGAATGCTCGACCGCATCGCGATCGATGGTTTGCTGAGCAACAAAGGTGCCAGTGCCCTGCTGGGTGTCGAGAATGCCGCGGATTTCCATTTCGCGATAGGCACGCATGACGGTGTTGGGGTTGATCTCGAGATCGACGGCAACCTGACGGACCGTGGGCAGCTGATCGCCAGGGATCAAGAGGCCGCCGGCAATGGCGGCCTGGACCTGGTCGATGAGCTGGCGGTAGAGGGGAACGCCACTCTGCATGTCGAGGCGGAAGGTGAAGGGGCGCCGGACTGGAACCGGAATCTTCATGCAGATGAATAATGTACTAGTGTACTAGTACATGTCAAGTGAAAAATTCAAAGGAAGGGGAGGGGGGCTTCCATTGGGGTTGGGGAGGGGTGGAGGCGCACTGCAGATCCCTCGGCTTCGCTCGGGATGACAAAGGGGAGGGTGGTGCTCCCAATTGGGATTGGATTACGGAGTTGAGAGCACAGCAGGTCCCTCCACTTCGCTTCGCTTCGGTCGGGATGACAATTCAGTTTGACGATGAGGATGAGCACTAAAAAGTCACAAGCTCTGGGGATGACAATTCTGTTTGCGGGCGCTCACGTGAAGCATTGATTTCTCAGCTTCGTGCGATAACAAAAGGGGAGAGCGGGCTTTTCGTGTTCAGGATCTGCGGCGCAGCGACAGTGCTGTGCCGAGCAAGGTGGCCAGGAGGGCGATGTTCAGCCAGGCAAACCAGTCGCCCCAGCGGGAATAGAGGGTCGCATCATGATGCACGGGCACCGATGTGACAACGGTTGCGAAGGGGAGAAACATGGTGTTCTGTTGGGCTAGCACACGTCCGCGATCGTCGGTCGCATAAAGGATGCTTCTCTTGGCCGAACGAGCGACGCTAAATCCGCCTTCCACGCCACGCATGATAGCAATGCTGCCGTGCGACCATCCGTCCAAAGAGAAGTCAAATGCCGGAACGATCATCAACCCTGCTCCATCCTTCGCGTATTGCCGGCTCAAAGACGGGAAATCCATGTCCTTGCAAATCTGCAAGCCCCAGATGCCTGAAGGTTCGTGCACGATCGAGCGTGTGGTTGCCGGCGTGAACTGGTCCTCCCAGTGAGGCAGCAGGTGATGCTTGTCATAGGTGGTGACCAGCTTGCCATCGGGCCCATAGAGTCTTTCCTCGTTCGATGACCTCTTCGGCCGGATGCGGTCGACTCCAATGGCGACGAAGGCGTTCGCCTCCCTGGCCATTGCGCCGAGTTTCTCATCCGCTGCGGCGACAGATGCATCGGTGACCGAACCACTGTGCTCGGGGAGCACGAACATCTGAATTCCCTGCCCTTCCATGGACCGTATCTTTTTAGCGAACCGGTCGTACATCGCGAACGTCTGCTCGGGTGTGAAGGCCAGCACCATCCCTGAATCATCCGAGGCGACGAGCGCGACTTTGAGGGTGGGTTCGTTTTTCGGCGATCTCGCCAGACGCAGGAATCCGTAACCGAAGACACTGAGGAAGAACACCGCTGCGGTCGCCGCGAGAGCCTGCTTCTGCCGCGCCGGACCGCTGCTCAGAAGCGCAGCCACCGCCGCGGCGAAGAAGAGGATGGAGAAACTTATCCCCCAGATCCCGGTCACGGCGGCGAGTTGCAGAATGGGCGGGAAATGCATCTGGCTGTAGCTGATGTTTCCGATGGTGCCGTGAATCGATACCAGTGAAGTCAGATACTCATACGTTACCCAGAAGGCAGGGACGATGAGCGCGGCCTGCCATAACCGGCCCCGCACCGCGCGGTGACGAAACAGAATAACAACTGTAGCAAATAAGCAAGCCGGGACAATTGCATTGAGCAGTGCGACCCATATCGGGGTCACAATCGCCATGTAGTACCAGATATTGAATCCACCAAGCGCATAGGCTGCGGCGGCGACGAGAAAAGCCTGCCCGGCTGAAAGGCGAGGCGCGAGCCACAGGACGGGAATCGGCGCCAGCCATAGAAGGAACCAGACAGGGTCCAGTCCGGTTCCAAAAAAGAACAGGGCTGCCGACACGGTGAGGCACAAGGCAACAAGGGCATTTAGGCTAGGCTTTAAGGCCATGGATCAACCTCCTGATCGAACGCCGTACTAACGCGCGGAATTCCTTCTCTGACAGGGCGAATCGGCCGCCGCGGTAAAGGGAAATGTAACCGTGGGTATGGGCCCACAGTTCCATCGCTATCTCCCACACATCATCCTGTTTCAAGTAGCCGGCTTCTATTGCTCTCTGCAACAGGTCGGCTACTGGATTCAAAGTGGGCGAGCGGCGGGCGCGGAAATCCTCGGGAAAGCGGCGTGCACCCGGCCTGGGCTCCGCAAAGACGTAATCGAAGATGCGCGGATGGACGAAGGAGTAGTCGATGTAGGCGTCCATACAGGTCAAGAGCCGGGATTCGTAGGTGCCTCGCTGAGGAAGCGCCTGAAAGGACTCCAGGTACTTGGTGAACTCGCGGTCCACCACGAAGTTCAGCAGAGCTCTTCTATCGGCGAAGTGGTGATAGATCGCCATGGGGGTGATCCCCACGGCGGTGGCCACTCTCCGCATGCTTACCCCTAGTTCTCCGTCGGTTTCCAGGAGCTTGAGGGCTGTCTCTGCTATTCGTTCTTCGGTCGCCTGATCCATTGCCTATACAGTGTATAGCATTTTGCTATACGGCGTATAGGGGCTACGGGGAAAAATTTGCTTGAGGGACCCACGTCTCAAAATCGAGACGTGGGGCACCCTTCTCAACTGCCCTCGGGTTCAGTGGGACCCTGGACAGACGCTCAGTTGCAGTCAGGGTTTATTTGATTCCGATGACCATCGAGTCGGGGCCGACCAGATGCTCCACCCGAGTTTCGCGGAATCCCGCTTCTTTCATCCAACCGGTACAGTCGGCGCCGGTGTAATCAAAGCCGCCGGCGGTTTCGATCAGCATATTCAGGCTCATCAGCAGGCCGAAGACGTTGCTGGAGCGGTTGTCGTCGATGATGCTTTCGTAGACGATATAGGCGCCGCCCGGTGGCAACGCTTCCCAGGCCTTGCGTATCAACATTCGTTTTGTTTCCAGATCCCAGTCATGCAGGATGTGGCCCATCATCACTACATCCGCTTTCGGCAATGGCTGGTCGAAGAAGCTACCCGGCTGGAACCTTACTCGCGACGAGAGCCCGTTGGCTTGGACAAATTCCTCAAAAATAGGGGCCACCGCCGGGAGATCAAAACCGACCCCCTCGATTTGCGGATTGGCCAAGGCCACCTGGGTGATCAAGTCGCCCTGAGCGGTACCGACATCGAGTGCGGTGCGGTAAGTGTCCCAGGGAAACTCGCGCGCGATGGCCAGGTTTCCGCCATGGCTCATACCGGTCATGGCTCGCAGGAACTCCTTCAGGCGGGCGGGATCAGCATAGAGAGCCGCAAAGGGGTCGGGCCCGCCATCTGTGGTCTCGTTTTGCGGCAAGCCGGTGCGCAACGCGGTGGTGAGATGGCCCCAGAAGGGATATAGGCGATGATTCGCCATCTCAAGGATGCCGCCGATGTAGGAGGGCTTGCGCTTATCGAGGAATAGATCGGTCGAGGGAGTGTTGGAGTACTTACCGTCGGTCCGTTGGAGAAAGTCGAGTGAGACCAGCGCATCGAGAAAATCGCGGGCTGAGCGCTGATGCAAGCCAAGCCGCCCCCGCAGGGTTTCAAGGTCCTCGGGGTGTTGGGCCAGTTCGGTGAACAGCCCCATCTCAACCGCACTCAACAATACTTTTGAAGCCCAGAATCCGGTACCGACCTGCAAGATATGGCCTGGCTGTGGTTCGTTCATACGTGGCCCTCCTTTGGCCAACGGGGAGAACAGGAATGCGAAGGGGCTTCTGGATCTTACACGGAGATCGTGGCCGCGTTCCATGACGTGGACTGCCGGGACCCGGCACAGGTGCAACCCGGGGAAACAGTTTGGGATCTTAAACGTTGATATCAACGCGCGTTCCTTGGGTGACCAAATGGGAGGAAACGACCGTCACATTGAGAATGGCGAGCCTGCTGTCCTGGAGACATCACGCGGGCCTAGCCGCATTCCGACCGGCATCTCGGGTTTGGACGATATTCTCAACGGTGGGCTGCCGCAAGGGCACTTGTACCTGGTGGAAGGCGACCCCGGAACCGGCAAGACGACGCTGGCTCTCCAGTTCCTGCTGGCAGGGATCAAGCAGGGCGAGAGTGTGATTTATGTGACCCTGTCGGAATCGAGAAGAGAGCTGGAAGAAGTTGCCCGCTCTCACGGGTGGTCCACCGAGTTATTGCAGATTTACGAGATGACGCCCGCGGAGGACGATCTAAGCCCTGAAGCCCAGTACACGGTCTTTCATCCATCCGAGGTGGAACTCGCCGACACCATGACGTCGATTCTCGAACAGGTGGATGCAACGAAACCCCAGCGGGTGGTCTTCGACTCGCTCTCGGAGCTGCGAATGCTGGCGCGCGATCCGTTGAGGTACCGGCGGCAGATTTTGTCGTTGAAGCGTCATTTCGCGGGCAGGAATTGCACTGTTCTGCTGCTGGATGACCGCACGGCAGAAGGCAGCCACGATCTGCAGCTGCAAAGTATTGCGCACGGCGTGATCATGATGCAAAGCCTGGAGCGTGATTTTGGAATAAAGCGCCGCCGGATCGAGGTCCGTAAGCTTCGCGGATCTTCTTATCGCGAGGGATTTCACGACTACACGATTGAAACCGGCGGCATCGCGATGTATCCGCGGCTTATTGCGGCCGAACATAAGCCTGGGTTTGAACGTAAATGCGTGTCCAGCGGGATCCAGGCGCTGGATGACCTGTTCAGCGGAGGTATCGATACCGGAACAAGTACCCTGTTTATCGGCCCAGCCGGCTGCGGGAAATCGACGCTAGCGTTGCGCTACGCCGTTTCCTCTGCCCAGAGGAGCGAAAAGGCGGTGATTTTTACCTTTGATGAAGCTCTTGCCACGATGCTGGAACGTGCCAAGGGTCTTGGTATGGACATCGCACCTCTGCTCGCCAACGGATTTCTGGAGATCCAACAGATTGATCCCGCCGAACTCGCTCCGGGGGAATTTGTTACGCGAGTGCGCCACCTGGTGGATGAGGATCATTTGCAGGTTGTGGTATTGGACAGCTTGAACGGGTTCCTCAACGCAATGCCGCACGAGCAGTTCCTCTCCATGCAGCTGCACGAGTTACTCACGTATCTCGGACAGCAAGGGGTTGCCACCATTCTTAGCCTGGCACAACACGGCTTCATCGGGAGTATGCAAACCCCAGTCGACGTGAGCTACCTGGCGGATACAGTTCTGCTCTTTCGTTACTTCGAATATGCGGGGGAAATCCGCCAGGCCCTTTCCGTGATCAAGAAACGGAGCGGCCCCCACGAGCGAGCCATCCGGGAACTTGTTTTTGGCAACGGCGAGATAAAGGTTGGCGAACCATTGAAAGACTTCAAGGGCGTTCTTTCGGGAATTCCGAACTTCGTTGGCAAAGACTTTCATCTGGAGAACTCCTCTGCTTCCTGAGACTGCGCCCTCGGCGCACGATCATCGAACCATCATCGTGGCGCCCACGGGCAAGGACGGGCGTCTCATTGCGAGCCTGCTCGAGCGCCTTACCATACCCTGCCACATCGCGTCTTCGATCAACGAAGCGTGTGCCATGATTCTCGAGGGAGCGGGGGCCGCCATCATTTCCGAAGAGGCTTTCGTTGGCAATGCGGTTGGCGAACTGCTCCAGATCCTGCAACAACAGCCCTCCTGGTCTGACTTTCCGCTGATCCTGCTCACAGTGAGCGGGCGGGTCACGATTGAGAGCGAGCGCATGCGAGAAATGCGCCGCCCACTGGGAAATGTCTTTTTGCTGGAGCGGCCGCTTCGTCCTGAGACGTTGCTGAGCACGCTGGAGATCGCATTGCGCGGCAGGGAAAGGCAGTATCAGATTCGCGATCAAATCCGGCAGTATGCGCTTGCCCAGGAAGCCCTGCTGCGATCGGAGAAGCTGGCGGTTACGGGCCGGTTGGCCGCAAGTATCGCGCACGAGATCAATAATCCACTGGAAGCGGTCACCAATCTACTATTTCTTATCCGCAGCGATACCACGGCCGATCAGCGGAACAAATACCTGGCGCAGGCCGAACAGGAATTGGCTCGGGTCGCCGAGATCACCAAGCAGACGCTGCGTTTCTATCGTGAGCCCAGCCAACCAACCGACACCAGAATCGCAACCGTGCTTGATTCGGTATTGATGCTCTTCGGTCAACGCCTGGTGTCTGCCGGCATCAAGGTGGAGCGGGAAGAGCGCTCGGCATCCGCGGCCGTTCTTTCCACCCCGGGGGAGCTTCGACAAGTGATTGCCAACCTCGTGGGAAACGCCATTGACGCTATGCGGGGCGGCGGCCGTTTGCGGATTCGCATCTCCCAACAGCAAGATCCCCATCATCCCGGCAAGCTTGTCCGCGTCACCATCGCAGATACAGGCACGGGAATTCCGAGGGACGTGCTGCCGACAATCTTTGAACCCTTCGTCACCACCAAAGGGAATACGGGAACGGGGTTGGGCCTCTGGGTGACATCAGAAATCATGAAGCGAAATGGCTGGAAAATTCGTGTTCGCAGCTGCGACAAACCAGGGAACAGTGGAACCGCGTTTTCGATCGCTATCCCGGTTTGTGGGCAATACCAGGGCGGGGTGAGTCCGGCGTGGGATGGGCGAGCAGCCATGGGCGGGGTTCGAGTTTGATTCGATAACATGCTTTAGGTGAGTGATGCTTGATTAAGGTTAAGCCTCGCTTTACACTCGTCAAACAGAGTTGCCCTCCGTGCTTGTTTGTGGAGTTGGCGCGCCGACAGGCAATGGTAGGGGAGTCGAACGGCTCCCTGCGTCGGGAGGGAGCGCTCGTTCTGGCAAGTAATGAAAATTTCTAAGACGATGACGATCAAGGAAGCTGCCGCCGTCTGGAACGATCCCCGGGCCGATTTTTTGGAGAAATGGGGAGAGAGGCTCAACGTGCGGCTGGACGAGATAACTCAGGGCCATCTGGCGAAATATCAAGGGGAACGGATTCTGGAGTCGCCACAGTGCATTGTTGACGTGGAAGTGCGAGCGCTTACCGAATTGCTGAAACATGCCGGTCTTGACCAGCTGAGAAGCGACGAGGTAGCTTAGTTTCCCTCGGGTTGGCCCCCATGCTCAATCTGGCGCCGATAAGCGGCGCTGTCTCCCATTCTGTACATCTCGAAGCCGTTGATGCGCACGGGCGCTGAGTCCGCCTGGCCCGGTGTTGGTACCGGTGAGTGTCCAGGAGTACACAACCCCGTTGCCTAGTGCGGAGACGTCGTCCAGAAGCACCTCCGTTTCGCTTGGGAGCAGCCCTATCGTACAAGCTGTTCTCGCAAGTGGGCAATTATTGGAGGTTGCATGAGAGTGAAGGAAGGCCTGTTCATCGCCATATGTGGGATCTTGTTCAGCGCGGGCGCGGCAAACGCGCAGGTTATCGTCCACGGTGGGCCCCCGCCGGCGGTGGTTATCGAGCGCCCTGGACCGCCTCTGCATCGAGGTTGGATCTGGATCCCTGGGTATTACCGATGGAACGGGAGGCGGTATATCTGGGTGGGTGGACGCTGGGTGAACCCACCCCGGGCTCGCGCGGTGTGGATTCCGGGACGATGGGTTCCCCGGGGCGGGGGCTACGTGTGGATCAACGGATATTGGCGCTAACCGGTTTCCGGTCGAGGATGTTCCGAGGGAGCTTAGGGAGGGAGTGAAAGCGCGCCCGGCTCGGGAAGCCTGTGCTTCAGCGAAAGAAAGACGTGCTCCAGGGGTCTGAAGCCGGTATCGACCATCGTCTAACAGATGTGATTGGAGGGAGCCGGCTAAGGTCCCAGGTTGTGAGGAGGCGGGGATGAAACTCCTACTATCAATACTGACTACCTGCCTCTTGTTGCCGTTGGGGGCGCCGGCGGGGGAGATGAAAACCATGACCACGACTGATCAGAAAGCAGCCGTCGATGGCAACAACGCGTTCGCGGTTGCGCTGTATGGTCAGCTGCGGAATGGGAGCGGCAATCTCTTCTTTTCACCTGAGAGCATTTCTACCGCCTTGGCTATGGCTTATGCCGGGGCGCGCGGCGAGACTGCGTCGCATATGGCGAAGACACTGCATTTCACGCTACCGCCGGAGCAACTGCACCCGGCAATGGGCGCACTCCTGAAGGAGCTCAATGGCACGCATGATGCGTACCAGCTCAGCGTGGCCAATGCTCTGTGGGCGCAGCACGGCTACAACTTTCTCGATGACTACCTAAACCTGCTGAAGAACGACTATGGCGCGGGACTAAACCAGGTTGATTTCAAGGGCGCAACGGAAGCGGCGCGGCAAACGATCAACCAATGGGTGGAGGAGAAAACCCAAGACAAGATTAAAGACCTGTTACAACCCGGCTCATTGAGGCCGGACACACGGTTGGTGCTTACTAACGCAATCTATTTCAAGGGTGATTGGGAGACGCAATTCGACAAGGCACAGACAAAGAACGAGGACTTCCATCTATCCCAGGGCCAGACGGTGACGGCGCCTCTGATGCACCGCGAAGGCGGCTTCAACTATTTCGACGGAGGCACCTTTCAAGCTTTGGCGATTCCTTACAAGAGCAAAGAGCTGTCGATGATTGTGTTTCTGCCGAAAGATCCCGGCGGTCTTGGGGAGCTGGAACAATCGCTGACGGCAGGGAACATGCAGCAATGGTTGCGACGTTTAGCGCCAGTATCCAAAGTGATCGTGACCTTGCCGAAGTTTAAAATGACGCGGGAATTTGAGCTCGGCGCCACGCTGGGGGCGATGGGGATGCCACAGGCGTTTTCATCCAGCGCGAATTTCTCAGGGATGACGGGCCACCGGGATTTTGCGATTTCAGCGGTCATTCACAAGGCCTACGTCGACGTGAATGAAGAAGGGACAGAGGCAGCAGCGGCCACCGCAGTGACGATGAGGGCCATGGCCATGCGCCCTGCAGGGCAGCCCCCGCCGGTTTTCCGCGCAGACCATCCATTTGTTTTTGTAATTCGCGACAATGGTTCGGAAAGCATCCTGTTTATGGGACGCGTGATGGACCCGAGGGCTTAGGAGAGAATTGGCACCGGCCAGATTGTTTGGAGTATCTCTTTTGCCACGGTTACTGCAGTAATACCTACACACTTCGCTTCATACGCATCTTACATCTAAAGGTTTTCTGTGCCTTTGAGGGGCTCTCGGAACATACGGTCATTTTCGTTTATTTTCCCCGAGTAAAAAGGTTTGGATTGGGTTTTATCCAACTAGATATATCTATGGCGATGAGAAACAGGACGAGCGCTCTGATCATCTGCCTTCTGGTGACGGCAGCTATGAATGCCCGTGGGTCAGTGGCGCTGCTTATGGAAGAGCCCTATGGCAAATTTGGCGCGATGAACCCCACCGGGCACGCCGCCGTTTATTTCAACCGGATTTGCGCCGAAACACCAACGATGCTTCGGCCCTGCCACGACGGAGAATACGGCGTGGTCATAAGCCGCTATCACAAGATCGACGGCTACGACTGGCTCGCTATTCCGCTGGTTGGCTATCTGTACGCGGTCGATTCGCCAAGCGATATTCCCGTAATCGTGGATAAAGCACAGGTCGCTGCACTTCGCAATGCCTACCGCAAAAAGCACCTGCTGGCACTGGCACCGGACAACCGGAAAGGCCGGTCCCCCAAAGGCGAGTGGACGCAGCTGGTAGGTGAGTCCTATGACCGTACTATCCATGGCTTCCAGTTGGACAGCACGCCGGCACAAGATCAGCGCTTCATTGCGATCTTCAACGACCAGCGCAACGTCGGCCACTTCAACATCCTGTTCCACAACTGCGCGGACTTCTCGCGCGCGGTTCTCGACATCTACCTGCCGCACGCGATCCATCGAAATTTCCTTGCCGACGTGGGGCTGATGACCCCGAAGCAGGTCGCCCGATCGCTGGTCAGCTACGGCAAGAAGAACCCCGAACTCAACCTGAACGCTTTCGTCATCCAGCAGGTACCGGGGAACATTCCGCGCAGCCACCCTGTCGACGGGGTTGCCGAGTCGCTGGTCAAGAGCAAGAAGTATCTCCTGCCGATGGCCTTTCTGGTACCTGAGGTAACGGGGGGAGTCATCGTCGCGTACCTGGTTGACGGCCGCCTGACGCTGCCCAAGGAAACACCGACTTTTGACATCGGCGATGAGGAAACCACCAAGGCAGCCTCGTGGCGTCGGACGCTTCCGGTTCCCCCGCCAGAAGCGGTGCCCGCATCCTCTCCGCCCGCGGCTCGCTGACACTCATTGCCTTGAGGGGGAACGAGTTCCCGGCATTGCGGCGGGGCTGTGTCCGCAGGTGAACACCGATTTACGATTTTGCACATACCGGCTCTTTCCGGCGAATTGTCCTGTTTCTTAAGTACTTGATAGCAAGCTACTTTAGCGTAACAATTGGCACGCAGCGCCTGGCACGTCAATTGCTTGCTAGCGACCGCAATCATCGTTTGATATGAGGAGAGGGTAGCCATGGCACACTTTGAGCGGATACGAGATGTAGTCTCGGGGCCATTCAGCCCATCCCTGATGCAGCAGCGGACAGCCGCCGGATGGCAATTGGTGTCGATCGAATGGCGGCGCGAGCTGCCGGGAGATGAAGCGCCGACGGAAGGCGCCTTCAGCGAAGACATCCCCTATGGTCTACGCATATCCGACGATTGCCAGCGGCTGGAGTTCCATCCTCGTGAACGCATGATCCTGACCCAGATGATGGACCTGATCGTTCAGGACTTCCCTTTCTCGAACATAGCCAGCGATCTGAACGAGAAGGGATTTCGAACTCGCGAGGGAAAACTTTGGAGCCAGGTTTCGGTCTTCAATATGATTCCCCGCCTGATCGAAATAGGGCCGGGGTTATTCTCAACGGCCGAGTGGACAGCACGGCGCGAGAAGTTATTTCCTTCCAGGCAAAGACTTCGATAAGTTTGAGCCGAATCTCTCTCGAAAACTGAGAAGGACAACCAGGGGCCGCGCAAGCGGTCCCTGGCGTTTTTGCATGGTCTCGCGGGGAATGCACGGTAATGGACGCACGACTGTAAAGCGTGTCTTAACGCAATAAGACTTTTATTCGAATTTTCATCTTCCGGCAATGTAATCAACCCGTGGGGTCTAGTAACCATTGATCCCGGAGGTAGTAATGAAGAATGTAATTGCTGCACTAACCGTGTTGGCTGCGTGCTCGACCGTTTCCGTGGTCGCGCAGGACAATGACTGGGGTAAGGGTCCCATCAAGCACGTACTTCTGGTCAGCGTTGACGGCATGCACGCTGTAGATTTCGAGAACTGCGCAAAGGGGATCAGCACTGTGAACAATGGCGAGCCCTACTGCCCGGCACTTGCCGCTCTAGGCAGGACCGGCGTGAACTATGTAGCCGCCAGCACTTCGAAACCTTCTGATTCATTCCCTGGCCTGATCGCGATCGTGACCGGTGGCAGCCCAGCTCTGACTGGCGTCTACTACGACGTCGCCTATTCCCGGAATTTTGATGCGCCGACCATCACTACCGGAAACGGCCTCGGCGCCGGCCCCTGCACTCCCGGCGCGGCGCCAACCGGCACTACCAGTGAGTATGAAGAAGGCATCGACCTGGACCAGACTAAAGTGAATGGTGGAGCACCTGGCGCTGCGCTCACCGACGGCGGCATCGCCTCCATCGATCCGAAGAAGCTTATCCGCGACCCTGCGAGGGGCTGCGCTCCTGTTTATCCCTGGCAATTTGTCCGCGCCAACACCATCTTCAGCGTTATCCACCAGGCTGGTGGCTACGCCGCATGGTCCGATAAGCACCCTGCTTACTCAGCAGTAGCGGCCGGAATCGGTCCCGCAGCACTCGACGACTTTTACGGGCCTGAGATTAACTCGACGGTGATCGGTCTGCCCGGTGTGAAGACACCGACCGGGATCTCCTGCTCCAGTGTTCCCGATCCCAGCTCAGACACCACTGCCTGGACGAACAGCTTCCAGAACATCCAGTGCTACGACCAGCTAAAAGTCAACGCTATCCTCAACGAGATCGACGGCAAAGACCACCTGGGCAACAAAACAACCATGGTACCGACCGTCTTCGGCATGAACTTTCAGGCTGTCAGTGTCGGTCAAAAGCTGATTGAGAAGAGCAACGGTGTCACGGGTGGATATCTTGATGCCGCCGGCACGCCTAGCGCGGCGCTGCTGGGCGAATTCAAGTTCGTCGATGATTCCATCGCTTCCTGGGTAGCGGAACTGAAGTCGAAGGGTCTGTACGAGTCGACGATGATCGTGATCACTGCCAAGCACGGGCAGTCTCCGATCGATCCCAGCCGATATGTCGGTCAGACGATCAACGGCACCTCGCCCGTAACCCTGCTCTCCAACGCGGGGTATATACCTAATTCTGAATCCACGAATAACCCGACTGGTATTGGGCCAACGGAAGATGACATTTCGCTCGTTTGGTTGAAGAGCGCTGCGGATACCGAGGCCAGCGTCAAGATTCTGGAAGACAACCCCTCTACCAGCACGGGCATTGGGCTGGGCCAGATTTACTACGGTCCCTCCCTCTCGCTCAACTACAACGACCCGACCAAAGATCCGCGCACTCCGGACATCATCGTCACTCCGAATGTCGGTGTCACTTACTCCGGCAGCAAAGCGAAACAATCCGAACACGGTGGCTTTAACCACGACGACACCAATGTTGTTCTGCTGCTGTCTAATCCGTCGTTTGTACCCAAGACTGTCCGTGTGGGCGTTGGCACTGCGCAGGTGGCTCCCACGATCCTCAAAGCACTCGACCTCAATCCAGCGTCGCTGTATGCCGTTCGGGTTGAAGGAACCAATGTTCTTCCGGATGTGAAACTCTCCTGGTAACCCGTACAGCTGATCTGCTTAGGCGGAAAAGGACGCCCCCTTAGGGGAGCGTCCTTTTTTTTGAGTTACATTCGCTGTAGTGAGGTGCTCATAAGTGAAATTTTCGAACTGGATGAAGGTCTGCCTTGCCCTGGCGCTTGGCGGTGGCGGCGCTCTCGCACAGAACCCTGACTGGAATGCGATGGGCAAACTGTGGTGGTCCCACGTTCAGTTTCTGGCCGACGATAGCCTCGAAGGCCGGGGAACGGGCAGCCCCGGTTTCGAGAAAGCAGCCAATTATATGGTTGAGCAGTTTCGTGCAGCGGGTTTAGAGGCCGCCGGAGTCGATGGTTATCGGCAGCCGATGGACTTCCAGGTAGTGAAGATTGACGAATCTCGCTGCTCTCTCGATCTGCTGCGCGGTGGCAAGGCGCAAGCGGTGAAGCTGGGTGACGATGCCACGCTCGGAGTAAGTTCGCACACGGCGGAGAATGTGGAAGCCGGCGCCGTGTTTGTGGGCTACGGGCTCACGGTACCCGAATCCAAGTACGACGATCTGGCGGGCCTGGATGTGAAGGGGAAGATTGTCGTGCTGGTCACGGGTGGCCCTGCGGATATGGCCGGCCCGGTTAAGGCTCATTACCAATCGGGAGAAGAGCGCCGGAAGTCACTGGCGAAGGCCGGCGTCGTTGGGACAATTACCATCCGGAATCCGCGCAGCGCAGAAGTACCCTGGTCGCGCATTGCGGCGGCGCGTTTCCAGCCACGTATGGAACTGGCCGACCCTGGTCAAGGCGTTCCACCTCCGCTGCCGGTGAGTATTGAATTCAATCCGGCGCGTGCTGAAATGCTCTTCGCGGGCAGCGGTCACAGCTTCCAGGAAATTCTGACCGCTCTCAACGAAGATAAGCCACTGCCACACTTTCCTTTGGCGGTGGAGGTCCATGCCCGGGTTGGGATGACTCGTTCACAGGCGAAATCCGAGAATATCGTGGGCGTTTTGCCTGGCAGTGATCCCCAAGCTCAGGAAGGAATACGTGGCGGTGAGTGCGCATCTCGACCATCTCGGCATCGGCGAGCCGGTCAACGGCGACCGCATCTACAATGGCGCGATGGACGATGCCTCAGGCGATGCGTCGCTGATCGAAATTGCTCGCGCGATGAGAGAGACAAAACCGAAGCGCTCGATTTTGTTTCTCTGCGTAACCGGGGAGGAGAAGGGCGAGCTCGGCTCCGAGTATTTCGCGGCCCACCCAAGCGTGTCTGGACCGATCGTCGCCGACATCAACATGGATATGTATCTTCCGTTGTTTCCTTTGAAATACCTTGAAGTCCAGGGCCTGGGTGAGTCGACTTTGGGTGACGATATTCGGGCGGTTGCCAGTGAAGCCGGAGTGGAAATACAAGCCGACAAGGAACCGGAACATAATCGGTTCATCCGTAGCGACCAATACAGCTTTATCAAGAATGGTGTTCCGGCACTTGCATTCAAGTTCGGCTGGGTGAGCGGCACGCCCGAAGCGAAGACTTTCAAGGCGTGGTATGCGGAACGCTACCATGGGCCTTCGGATGACCTGAGCCAGCCGGTAGACATCGAGGCCGCGGCACAATTTAATGTCATCCTTGCAAAGCTGGCATTGCGTGTTGCCAATGCCGATCAGCGTCCGGCGTGGAAATCGGATAGTTTTTTCCGGCGGTTTGCGCAGTAGGCTCCGCAACGCTCTTTCGAAAAACATTTCCACGAAAGGTCCGCGGAACTGCAGATCCCTCCGCTCCGCTCCCCCAGATTACCTGTGGAACTTGGTGACGCTGGCAAATTTCATGCGCCTTTCTCTACGGAAAGCCGCATACGTTGTCGTTGCGAGTGCCGCGAGGTAGGAAATCTGGGTGCGCTTCGGTCCCACGGCACGCCGGGGCAGGCGGGATGACAAAGGAAAGGGCAGCGGTTCCATAAAGAGTGGTTGCGGGACTGAGGCGTTTCTTTCATCACCTTAGGCGGGCCGATTTGCTATTTAGCGGCGTACGAGGGCTACTGCGGTCAGGTCCTCGTTGCTGCGCTGACGGCGTGAAAAGAGAAAGTCGTAGACGTGCGACCAGGGATTGTTGCCGAAGTCGTAGGCCTCGCGCAGCACGGTGTCGCAGATTTGAGAAGCAGAGTCTCCGTTGGAATGTTCGAGCAAGCGCTCGATGCGCTTCACCCCGAATTCGGCTGCCCCCCGGCGGCTCTCGGTCACTCCCTTCGTAACCAGCAGCAGCTTATCCTGGGGTTCGAACGCCAGGACCGCTGGTTCATAGGTGACGTGAGTGAAAAGCCCAAGTGGAACTCCGCCACGCTCAAGAACACACGCCGTCCTGGCATCGCGAAACACGGCGAGAACCCGGCCCGCGTTGCAATAGGTCAGAATGCCAAGGTTCGCGTTGAAGCAACCTAAAAAGGTTGGAGCAAAGCGAACACCGTTGGCCGCCTCCATCAGCGATCGATTTACATCATGTGCCAGAGTGGCCAGGGAGTCCGACTCGTTGGCGTCCGCAGGCGCGAATAGATCCTGAGCTCGCTGCCGGAAGGCCACCTGGGCTTGCGCTGCAATCGCATGCGTCTCCGCTCGCGGACCGGCGATATCCGTCAACAGAAATACGAGTCGAAAACCGATCGTCAGGCCATCAAAGAAGTCGCCCCCGCATCGTTGTGAGTGGTAACGAGCGCTTATGTCCAAGCCTTTTAGCCTGGTCAGGTTGACCGGACACGGGGTAGGGCCCGTGACGCCCAATGGGCTGGTCATTAACTCGGTCAGAAAAGACGCCATCATGCCCTTCCGCAAACGGGGAGAATACTCAACTGCTGCGTGAGACAACCGCAAAAAGTGAGGAACCCCGAATGCGCGCCTGAATTCCAGATGTGCTCGAGTTTCGCCAGTGACTGGCAAGGTACTACAGTAATTAGGCAGGCCAAATGGTCATGGGAACAATACACCAAGTGTGTGATTGCTCCGGGTTTGCCATGAGAACGACCGGTCCTTTGGGCTCTTAAGAGTGGCACATGACGACAAAAAGGCTCAAGACGGACGATCGTACGACGGGGAGACGAAACTTCAGGAGATGCCGATGATGGCCGAGATCAAAATTCCACCCATCCTCAAAATTGGGGGAGGATCGCTGGCAGGGGTGGCAGCGATACTTCTGCACCTCCGCTGCAGCCGGCCGTTGATGGTGACGGATCCTTTCCTGATGAAGACTCAGCTTGCGGAAAAACTGGCAACGCAGATACGGAATGCGGGCCTGAGCTGTGAGATTTTCCATGAGACCGTCGCAGATCCGACTACGAAGGTTGTGGATGCGGGTGTTCGCAGGTTTTTGGACGGGGCGCACGACGGCCTGGTGAGCCTGGGAGGCGGAAGCCCGATCGATACAGCGAAAGCTATCGGCATGCTCGCCGCGAACGGGGGCAAAGTGCGGGACTACCGGGTCCCGCACCCGATTCCACTGACGGGACCTCCGCACCTGGCGATTCCGACGACCGCCGGTACCGGGTCGGAGGTTACCCGATTCACCGTGATCACAGATTCGGAGACGGGAGAGAAGATGCTGCTTGCCGGGGACAGCCTGTTGGCGGCGGCGGCAGTAGTCGACTACGAACTGACGCTGACCATGCCGCAGAGGCTCACCGCGGACACCGGTACCGATTCACTGACCCACGCCATTGAGGCGTTCGTCAGCCGCAAAGCGAATCCGTTTACCGACGCGCTTGCCCTGGCGGCGATGAAGACTATCTGGAGAGAGCTACCGACCAGCTTCCACCAACCTGATAATGCGCAAGCACGCGAGGCAATGATGTTGGCAGCCACCCAGGCGGGCATTGCTTTCTCAAATGCGAGTGTAGCGCTGGTGCATGGAATGAGCCGGCCGCTGGGGGCGCATTTTCATATTCCGCATGGACTCTCGAACGCCATGCTGCTGCCGGCGGTCACGGCCTTCTCAGTAGAAGCTGCCTTGGACCGTTATGCCGAATGTGCCCGCACCATGGGCGTAGCGCAGGCGCATGATACAGACCAGTCGGCAGTGGATCGACTGATCGACGGTTTGTACAAACGAAACGCTGAACTGCAGGTGCCTTCTCCCAAGCAATTCGGGATAGCGGAAGAGGAGTACTTTGCGCTATTGGGAACTATGGCGGCGCAGGCATTGGCATCAGGTTCACCGCAGAATAACCCTCGTATCCCAAGCGCTGAAGAGATCGAGGCGATCTACCGCCAGGTGTGGCAATAAACAATTCTCAGGGGCTACGCCTGACGGGGCGCACAAGTACCAACGCTGTCAAATCGTTTTGCCGGCACCGGTGGTTTGCGCGCAGAAATCCGAGGAAACGGGACCAGGGATGATTAGCGAAGTCATAAGCCGCCCGCAGCACGACCTGACAGATTTCTGATGCGGATTTCGTGGTGGAATTTCTTAGCAACCGCGCCACGCGTTCGACGCCAAACTCGGTTCCTCCCCGCCGGCTCTCAGGGACTCCGTTGGTGACCAGGAGCACGGAGTCTCCTTCCTGGAGAACTAGAATCGCGGCCTCGAATGTTGCGTGAGTAAAAAGCCCTAAAACCATGCCGCTCGATTCGAGAGCGCGCACCGTTCCACCCTCGCGCAGCAGTACGGTCAGCCCCGCGTTGCAGTAAGTAAGGATCCCCAGCGTCAGATTGAAGCATCCCAGAAACGTTGGCGCCGGCCGAACGCCATGAGCCTCTATCACGGAGAGGTTGAAGGCATGAGCAAGGGCAGCGATAGCGTCTGACTCGTTAACCTCTGTACCCGCAAAGAGCTCCTGTGCTTTTTGGCGAAAGACATTTTGGACATCCAACGCCACATCATCATCTTGTGGTTCTGCGCCGGCGATATCGGTCAAGACGAATATCACGTGCTCGCCGACCGATAGGGCATCGAAGAAATCGCCCCCGCGAGAGGTTGCGTGGTGCTGGGCGCACAGATCCACGCCATGGAACTGTGACCAGTCAACTGGAAGCAGGGCAGGTGAGCCTACTCGCGAGCCTGGCCCCGCCACCGCACCTTCCATCGTGTGATCTCCCTGATCCGCATTTCGCAAGAGTGATTTCTGATTGTACTCATTGTTTGGGGGAAAGCCAGAGGAGAGGAGGGCTTTGGTACGCTCTGTCGAAAAACCTTCCCTGGAAGGGTCCGCGGCACTGCAGATCCCTCGGCTGCGCTCGGGATGACAACGGAAGGTGACGGCTCCATAGAGAGTGGCCGCCGGACCGAGGCGTTTTTCATCACCTTGGGTGGGCCGCAGGCCCATGACTCCTCCGGTCGGGATGACACATTTTTTGCAAGGAAAATGCGCTCCGTTCAGAGTGACAAAATTGTAAGTTAGTTCGATTGGAGAGTTAGATAGGCACTTGCGTTTGACTTAGTTATCCGAGGGGTGTTGAGTGGAGGGACACGCGATCCGTGGGCCCTCCACTCCTTCGAGATGACCGGGTTAGGCCACACGAGTCTCGCTGGCGCTGGAGACGTCTTCTGCGCCAGTCTTCTCAAGAATAGTTTTCGCGCGTCCGATCCAGTCTGCATTATCGGCATGAACGGATAAAAGGATGCCGCCCTTTCTCAGGCGGGTTTCGTACCGCTTGGCCTCAAACTCCGGCACGCCGAATCCGACCAACGCGCCGGTGATTCCACCCACGGCCGCGCCGACGCCCACCCCTGCGAGTGCCGCCATAATTGGGCCGGCGGCGAGAAAGGGTCCCACACCGGGAATCGCCAGCGCGCCGATACCCACGAGCCATCCGAGGACCCCGCCCACCACCGCCCCGGAGGCTCCTCCAGTGGTCGCACCTTCAGGCGCCTTAGTGCTCTTAACAGTGCCGATATCGCGAATGTCGCCGAGGTTTTCCGGGGCCAGGACGGAGATGTCTGAACTGCGAAAACTCGCGTCCCTAAGTGCTTGTACCGCTGCCTCCACACCCTGACGGCTGGTGTAAATTCCGAAAATCGAATGTCCTGCCATATTTATTCTCCTTTGTCGTTCGCCTTACTGAGCACCACTTGTAGTCAATTGATCGTCGACGTTACCCGCACCGGCAACACTGGCCGCAGCAGACTCGACGGTTTGCTTTTCCGAATCTGACTTAACCCGCCCTTTCAAAGTCACCTTGCCCTCTTTGGTGATGATGGTGACGTTATGTGCTGCCGTGGAGAGGGATTTATCCTTGATCACCGCGCGCCGAATGTTTCGTGTAATCGTAATGTCGCTCGATTGGTTGGACTGTTGGGCTGCGCCGGCAGCTGCCGACTGGGTTGCTGCGCGGGCCGGGGTGGGAGCAGCTGCGGGCAAAGCCGCCACCGCTCCAATCACCAGGACCCGCGCCAGGTTTTTCGCTGCTCTCATTTCATTCATCCTTATCCAAGGCGGCGACGTTCTTCTGGAAGTTCCTCGCCGGTTGCCGTTCTCTTTGGTGTCTCCGCGTCGGAGTCGACGCGCAGTTCTTCGTGACGGACATCATCCCCGACTCTCGCCACATCGGCGACCTCGCGTTTGCCTACAAGGACTTCCTCGCGCACTACTGGCTGCTTCTCGAGCCGGACCGAGTCCTCAGAGAGGGGAACGCGAATCTCCTGCCCCTGGCCAATGTTGGCAGAAGTGGCAGGCGTATCTGCCGGAACTGCCACGCGTTCCAACACCAGCTCTTCGCGAGTGATAGGAACTTCGATGGTCTGATTTTCTGAAACCACGTCCTTGCGCACTCTTACTTCGCCCCTGCTGATGCGTTCCTTGTGCACGCGCAAGACTTCACCAAAGAGCTGAACGCGATCGACAGAAGAGTTCACAGCATCCGCTGAACGCCGATCCGCATAGCCGGTATCCGTCCTCTCTCTTTGGTTCCAGTCTTCGGCAGAATTTGCGAGATCCACGGGACGCCGGTCTACGTACCCGGTATCTGTGATTTCCCTGCCGGTAGAGTCCGCGGCATCTATAGCAGCCGCATCACTCGCTGCTACGTCGATTCCCCTATATCTGTTTCCCGCACCACCGGTACCTGCGGCGTCCGCTGCCTCGTAATCGTTTCTCGCTACGCCTGCCTCAGTGGTGGCCGTCCCGGCAATACCTTCGTAGCGCACTTTGCCGCCATTAGAAGACAGAATTCGCTCCGCCTCCGCGGCCCGGTCAGCATCACGTACAGTGACAATTGCGCCGCCTGCCCGCAGGTTGCGGGTCAGGTAGGCCGCACGATCGGAGGGAATACCGGTTCCAGCGAGAGACCCTTCGAATTCGTTGTGAGCAAACTCGTAGTCGTACTCATCCTGCGCATAAGGGTCGGTATTAAGGGTTGAATCGGGAGCCGCGTCCCGGCGCACCTCGACCTTGTCGTCGGAACGAAAGGCGTCCTTAACTTTTTCCCACCAATTTTCACGCTCATGATGAACAGGGCGAGTCGAGATGGCGGCATCGCCAGTATTCACGTAGCGATCAAGTGATTGGCTACGGAAGGCCGCACCGATCTGGCCTGGTCCAAAGCCCTTGGCCCGGAGTTCACTCACTGCCTCATGAGCGTCGCTTGCATCGTTGAATAGTCCTACTACTACCTGCGTAGTTGTCCCCACGCCAGCCGCGTTGATTGTTGTTTCGTAAGCCATGAAGATGTCCTTGGTGTTCGGTTTGGAGGTTAATCTTACGCGAATAACTCAGTCCACTTACAACTAATAGGATGCAAGCTGTAAAACTTTGATTAGGTATCCTTGGAGTAAGCGCGGGACACACAGCTTGAAATTGCAGCTCGCAGACTTGCGACGTGGCGCCCGGGCATAGTCAGGTGTCAGTTTTCGCTAAGGAAGTCTGTAGGTGGTCCTTGACAATCAACAAAATCCGGGCATCGGCGAGGTTCGCGGCTCAGCCATTGCTTGGCCGGCCCTCAGGCCTCGCGGACGCATCCTCGATCAGCAGACGTTCCCTGCGGACGCGGTCACTGACGGACTCGTTTTGCGTTACTTCTCGCTTGCCTACTTTGTATTCCTCGCGGAGAACGGTGTCTTTATCAATGTGCACTCTTTCTTCGCTAAGTGGCACGCGGATCGAACCTTCCGGATCGGCGCGGCCACTTTCATCGGACCGTTCCACCACCAGGTGCTCTTGGGTCACCGGCACCTGTACGGTTTCCATGTGTGTGACGGATTCCTTGCGAACGTGCACTTCCCCGTTGGCCACCTTCTCCTTGCGGACACGAAGGGCCTCACCGAAGAGTTGAATGTGCCCGGGATCGGCTGACTGTGGAGCGACGAAAGGCGTGGAAGTAACAACAGTTTCAGGCGTAGCCCCTGTTACTGACGGCTGATCTGGCTTGCTCCCGTTCATGATGCGCGCTCCGTGTTGCTCGAGCAAAGTTCGCGCCTCCGGATTGCGGGCGCCCGCAGTTACGGTTACGATGGCCGCGCCGCGACCGAGAGTACGTGCCTGCTGGGATGAGAGATCAAGCTGGGCAAGCATGGCCTCAAATGAGGCCGGAGTCGCCCATGGCTCGAGCGGCGCAGGTGACCCACGCCGCGTACTTTCCGGGGGATCGTCTCCGCGGTAGAGCTGTCTCAATTGTCCGAACCAGTCACGGTTTGCACGAACAGAACTGGGGCCTTCTTCGGCCTCAGCCGGCGCTAGGCTTTGCTCGCGAAATGCGGCAGCCACCTCATCTGCAGAAAATTGCTGTTGACGAAGAGCTTGCAAAGCGCGGCGAGCATCGCTGGTACGCGGGAAAATACCAATGACAACGGCTTCAAGATCGGCGTTCCTGCGAAGCATAACGAATCCTCAGTTTTACTGAGATGACGAATTCGTTTGCGCCGTTCACTTAAAAGGGTGAATTCCTGAGAAGGAAAACGGGCATCGAGTCTTAGACTGTATAGGTGACTTGCTCGCTGCCCTGTGTTTTGGTTGTCCGGGTTGTCGTGAACTGAGCGGCTCAGCCGCGAGGGCACGATTTCGCGCACACGAAAGCGCTCTGGTCAGATGCCTCCGTTGTGCAATAAATGGGAGGCAAGCCGCCGAGCGTCGAGGAATGCTGGAGCCGCTTTTTATGTTTGAGGAGTGGCAACTCGGCCGGTACAAGGACCGGCGGGCCATTATTTTCAAGCAAAAAAAGGATTGATGATAAACCACCTGATCTGGGCCGCTGGGCTCCTTGGACATTTGTTACTTCTTACCATCCTTTTCATGCGGAAGCGTGTGGGGCGGTTTCCCTGGTTCACGCTGTTGATCATTTTTTACCTGGTGCGCTCAGTGGGGCTGGCAGCCACACTGCGGATCTCCGGACACCCTGCCTCCTTGTTCGCATCGATGATCATCGACATTATGGATATTCTTCTCCAGTGTGCTGTGCTCATTGAGCTCACGTGGAACGCTCTGCAGCCGCTGGGCGGTATTCGCCGCTTTACCTTGCCTTTGCTGCTGGCCGGGAGCGGTGTTCTCATCGTCATGCGTCTTGCCCCGCCCGGCCACTGGTCACTGCGCACGCTCTTGGTTTTGATGCATTTCCTGCTCTCCGTGCTTATGGTGGAGTGGGCCATCGTGTTGGCGTTTCTTCTTCGGCCCTTGAGAATGCCATGGCGCAGCCATGTCGCAGCCATCAGCTTCGGATTCGGTGTCTATTCGGCGGCGCTGCTGGCCGGGGGCGGCTATTTCACCACTGGTCGTGAGATGCGTGACTACGTCTTCTTTTCGTTCTTTCGCATTTTGGTTTATTTGGTGATCCTGGTTTTCTGGTCGGTTAGCCTTTGGTTTGCGGAACCGGCGTCCAGGGCGTAGTACGGATTGGAAACCCCGTACCGTTCAGGGCGAACGTGGATTTCCGAAGGAGCTGATCGAGAGTGGCCCGGGCGGAGTCCTGGCTAGCCTTTCCATTGTCCTAACGGTGCGGCCCCGATTGGAGTGGCGCGCCTACGGCGCTCGATCAGGATGGATAGCAACTCCCAGCCCTTCCGGTGTGGGCTGACGTTTGGCGGGCGGCCCTCCAGGCCTTGGTGGGTCTGGTCCCAGAGGCAGCTATTCTGTCCTCGAACCATTCCCCGCTTCAGGTTGTGTGTAGGACACACAGGAACTGAGTTTGGGAATGCGGTCCTCGTCAGGACCTTCATGAAACAAGAACGTGCTCCAGGGACTACGGACTCTTTTCGCCGCTTCCTGGCGCTTAGTTTTCCATTCTGGATGCAGGAGCAAGAACCGGATAGCCCGCTCGAAGAGGCGCGGTTCAAGCTTGCTGCATGCACATTAACGTCGAACCCTCGATACTTTATTTTGGCACTCCGGTTGTTCTGATTAGTACCCGGAACATGGATGGAACCACCAACGTTGCTCCCATGTCTTCGGCTTGGTGGCTGGGTTGGAACTGCATGCTGGGCCTGGGAGCCAAGTCTCACACTGCGCAAAACCTCCTGCGGGAGAAGGAATGCGTTCTGAATTTGCCCTCAGTGTCCAATGTAGCGGCGGTGAATCGGCTGGCCCGCCTGACGGGATCAGACCCGGTGCCTCCGCACAAATTAGCGATGGGCTACCGGCATCAGAAAGACAAGCTTGGAGCCGCCGGCCTCAGCGCCAGTGCATCGGACCTGGTCGGGGCGCAGCGTATTTCCGACTGCCCGGTACAACTTGAAGCAGTGCTGGAAAGCACCCACCCATTCGGTACCCGACCGGATAAAGCCAGCAATGCGCTCGCGTTGGAAGTGAGGGTCGTTCGCACTCATATGGACGAACGCATCCTGATGGATGGAGACGAGGATCGTATCGACCCGGACAAATGGCGCCCGCTCATCATGAGTTTTTGCCAGTTCTATGGGCTGGGTGAAAGAGTTTGGCAATCGACGCTGGCAGGGATTCCGGAAGCTGCGTACCGTCCCGTCCCACAAATGACGCGGTGAGCGGGGCGGCGCTATCAGACTCCCGCCAAGGCGCGGCCGGCCGCCGCGCCTGAGGCCCAGGCCCACTGGAAATTGAAACCGCCGAGATGCCCGGTGACGTCGACGACTTCTCCGATGAAGTAGAGCCCGGGAAGTTTGCGGCTTTCCATGGTTCGGGCGCTCAGCTCCGCGGTGTCCACACCACCTGCAGTCACTTCGGCCTTTTCGTAGCCATCGGTCCCCGCCGGATAAAGGGTCCAGTGATGGAGCGAGGTCTCCGCGGTTTCGATGCCCCTGTTGGTCCAGGCAGAGAGCGGGTGCAGTTCCAGCCAGCGATCAGCAAGGCGGTGGGGAAGAAGGTCGCGCAGTGCGGTTCGGGCGCCGGCGGGCGTGCGCTGCGCGAGAAGGCTGGCGCTCCAGAGTTGGCCGGGGGCAAGATCGACTACTAAAGATTGACCCGGCTGCCAATAGGAAGAGACCTGGAGTATGGCTGGCCCGCTTAGGCCACGATGGGTAAAGAGGAGCTTTTCCCGAAAGCGCCCGCACCCGGCAGACACCGCCACTTCGGTCGAGACTCCTGCCAGATCTGCATACCGCTTTAGATCCTCGGTTGCGAAGGTGAGGGGCACAAGGGCCGGCCGGCATGGTTGCAGTGCCAAACCAAATTGCTGCGCGACCTGGTAGCCAAACGGGGTGGCCCCCATTTTCGGAATGGATAGACCTCCGGTAGCGATGACCAGGGACCGTCCGGAGAAGACGCCGCGCGCAGTGCTTACATGGAAACCCTCGTGGTGGGTTACGTCTCGAATGGGGGTCGCCACATGAATGGTTACACCGGCCGCGACGCACTCCTGCTGCAGCATGGAAACAATGTCGGTGGCTGACCGATCGCAGAAGAGCTGCCCTAGCTTTTTCTCGTGCCAGGGAATCTGGTGCTTCTCTACCAACTCCAGGAAGTCCGTCGGGGTGTAGCGGGCCAGCGCGGACTTGGCAAAGTGAGGATTCGCTGAGAGGAAGTTCCCGGCTGTGGTGTGGAGATTGGTGAAGTTACAGCGGCCGCCCCCCGAAATCAGGATCTTCTTGCCAATGCGAGGAGCGTGCTCGAGCAGGAGAACGCGACGGCCGCCACGGCCTGCATACATGGCGCAGAACAGTCCGGCAGCGCCGGCCCCCACGATGAGGACGTCATAGTGGGAGCCAGCGTGATGGTTATATATGGCAGGAGAGCGCGCCGCGAGGCTCGGCTCCCCAAAAGCGTCCGGCGCCAAATGTTTCCGTCTCCATCAAACCTCCTGAATTACGCCAATCATTCGATGAGAACCGATGATTTCGACACGCCGCCTAGGGTCGGCGTGCAGGAGTGCGCTTGCGGGCTGGCCGGGGTAGCGTGGCCGGTCCCGACCTGGGCCGCCGCGCCACCTTCCGAGGCTGCTCGGGCAGAGTTGTCTTTTTGCGCGATGCGCGCTTTAACCTGGTCACTTCGTCCTCATTAAGCTCGCGCATTTCACCCGGTTCCACATCGAGAACCAGGGGCCCAAAACCAACCCTGCGGACCTTCTCGACAAAATGGCCTACTTCCTCAAACATTTTGCGAATCTCGCGGTTCTTGCCTTCGGTCAAGACAACCTCGTACCAGGGATTGTCGGTGTCGCGGACCAGATTGATCCGGGCAGGTTGGGTCATCACCCGGCCTTCCCGCTCCCCTCGCCGGCCACGTTCAATCATGATGCCCCGGCGCAGTTGCTCCAGCTCTTTCTCCGTGGGTTTGCCACTCACTTTTACCAGGTAGGTTTTTTCCACCTGGGAAGCCGCGCTGGTCAGGATGTTGGCCAGCTCGCCATCGTTGGTCATCAATAGCAGGCCTTCACTTTGATAATCCAACCGGCCAACAGGAAAGACGCGGGCTCCGGCACGGGCGAAAAACTTCATCACCGTGGGGCGCCCCTCGGGATCGGAAACAGTAGTGACTACACCCTTGGGCTTGTTGAGCATGAAGTAGCGGAATTGTTGCGGTTTCTTGAGCAGCTTGCCGTCGACGCGGATATGGTCGCGCTCCGGGTCGGCTTTGGAGCCCAGCTCGGTCACCTTCTGGCCGTTTACCTGTACCCGGCCCGAGGTGATCAACTCCTCTGCCTTACGCCGGGACGTGATTCCCGCAGCAGCTACGATCTTCTGCAAACGTTGTTGGTTGCGCTCGCCACTGCTCTCCTGGTTCAGGGTCATACCTGGTGCTCAGTTTGCGGGTCGGCTTGGTGCTCAGTTTGGTGCTCGGCTTGCGGCTCAGCTTCGTGCTCACCCGTGGCTTGGGCAGGGGACTCCGACTCTGATTCTGCTGCTTCGGATTGGGGCAGCGGATCAGAGCCAAGGTTGATTGCGTCCTGGGCTTCACCTTCGGCTTCGGATTCGGCCAGCTCTCCCGCCATTTTTTCAAACTCTTCCATGCTGGGCAGATCGTTCACGTCTTTTAGCCCAAAGCGAAGGAGAAACTCCTTGGTGGTCTTGTAGAGGATGGGCCGCCCAATCACTTGCTTTCTTCCGGCGGTGGTGATCAGCTTGCGGCTGACCAGGCCGCCGAGTACGCCGCCTGAGTCGACTCCCCGGATCTCGCTCACTTCAGGAGCGGTTACGGGTTGCTTGTAGGCAATCACCGCCAGTGTTTCCAGGGCTTGCAGAGAGAGCTTCATGGGCGGTTTCAGACTCTTTACGAACCCGCGCACTGCATCGTGATATTCCGGCTTGGTCGCCATGCGGTAACCACCGGCGATCTCCCGGATCTCCATGCCGCGCTCATTGTTGGCGTAGTCCGCGATCAGTTCATCGAGCACGGGTTGCAATAGTTGGCGGACGCGGCGGTCGCGTTGACGTGCGGCTTTCTTCTCATCGCTCTCTGTGGGTTCCGCTGGGGTGGAGGTCTCTTCGGCAGCCGGCGCATCGTCGGGTGTGGGGTTTGCGGCCGGAGCGTCGGATTCGACTAAAGCGATCTGCTCCGCCGCCGGTTCGGCCGCCTCGCCAACCGGCAAGACTTCATCCGCAAAGATGGCAGCGAACTGGGCCAGGGTCACTGGCTCCTCTGCTGCATAGATAACCGCTTCTAGTTTGGCTTTTAGACTCATGGAGAACAAACGCGCCCCATAAAAGAAAGGGCGCCTCGTTTCATAGTATCGAAGCGTTCACATTTTCGCTTGTTAACGGCAAAAGCCGTGGTTCGGCGGAATCAAGAGCTTCATGTGGCTTTCGCCTGGGTTGTCGAGAGGCCCGCGGGTCCGGAAGATAGGCTCGCAAAAACCTCTAACCGCATTTCTCACCCCTGGTAAACGAATAAACGAATCGCTGCCGGTAGTGAGATCTCAATGCGTAACGAGTGACGGGTGCCCCATATCTGCCCGGTTTTGCAGATGTGGGATTCAACGGCCATCCACCGATCACTCTCTACCAGCAACAGCTCTTGAAGTCCACGGCCATTTACACCCTGCACAGTCAGGGGGTTGAGGTTGGTGGAATCCCACATCTGCCAAAACCGGGCAGATATGGGCACCCGGGCTTTGTCGCAGACCGGGCTCCTGAGTAATCCAGGCTAAAGGTAGGCTAAAGGCTATCGGAAATTGGCTTGGGTCAGCCGTCCCTGCGGGGACTGTCCACTCCGTTGCGCTCCCGGCAGAGAACGGGGGCAAGCGAAAGGCGCCTCGATGAAAAATCGAGGCGCCTTTCTGTTGTAGCCGCCTGAGATCTTCCTAACCTTTAGGGGCAAATTGCACGAAGACCCAGAAGAGGCCGGCAGCCATGAGGCCAGCCACCGGTAAGGTGAAGACCCACGCCGCTGCGATGTTGCGGATGGTGGACCACTGGAGTCCGCTCTTGTTGGCCATCATCGTTCCGGCGACGCCAGAGGAGAGCACGTGAGTGGTACTGACGGGCAGGCCGTAATTATCGGCCGCCCAAATGGTAAACATGGCCACAATCTCAGCCGACGCACCTTGTCCGTAAGTGAGGTGCGTTTTCCCGATCTTCTCGCCTACCGTGACGACAATCCGCTTCCAGCCAATCATGGTGCCAAGACCGAGAGCGATCGCTACGGCTACCTTTACCCACGGTGGGATGAACTTGGTGGAAAGATCGAGCTTCTTCTTGTAGTTCGCCATCACCGCCGTTTCCTCCGGGGTGAAGGCCGGCTTCTTGGACTTGGCGAAAAGACGGAGAGCCTCACTCGAGATGTACATGTCGTTGCGGATGTTCGACTGCTGATTGGGCGGCACGGCCTTCAGCGTTTTGTACTGGGTCACTTCATGTTCGATCTCGAGGATCATCTGGCGTTCCGCCAAAACCGTGGTCGGTGTCTCTTTCTTGGTTTGGAGGTATTCGGTCAGATCAGCCCGCGGATCATCCATGACAGCGTTCGAGTCAACGTGGGCGCTCATTACCCTGGCGGCCTGTTCGGATACGGCAGCGAAATCCTGTACCTGACTGTAGCCAACCGCGTGATTAAGGGCATACGCGGTGGGCACCGTGCCGATCAGGATCAGCATGATGAGTCCCATGCCCTTTTGGCCGTCGTTCGAGCCGTGGAAGAAGCTCACGCCGGTGCAGGTTAGCACCAGCAGGCAGCGAATCCAAAACGGCGGCGGTGCGTCGCCCTTGGGCGCCTCGAAGAGCCGCGGATCCTTGATGACGAACTTGAGCACAAGCAATAACACAGCGGAAAGGATGAACCCAACGATGGGGGAAACGAGCAGGGAGCGGAAGACATTACCCACCTGCGACCAATCCACGCCCGAGGTGCCATTGGAACCCGACATCAACTGATTGGCGACGCCGACTCCGATGATCGAACCGATGAGGGTATGCGAGCTGGAGGCGGGCAGGCCGTACCACCAGGTACTCAGGTTCCAGAGGATTGCCGAAACCAGCAGGGCGAAGACCATGGCGAATCCGGCACCCGATCCTACCTTGAGGATCAGCTCGACAGGGAGGAGCGAGACCACCGCAAAGGCGACCGCCCCGGAAGACAGCAATACCCCGATCAGGTTCCACATGCCAGACCACATCACGGCAATATGGGGCTCAAGAGAGTGGGTGTAGATCACGGTAGCCACGGCATTGGCAGTGTCGTGAAACCCGTTCACGAACTCAAAACCCAACGCGATCAGCAACGCGATACTTAGCAGGGTATAGGCCATCACCGAGGCGCTATGCGGGACAGAAAACAGGTCGCCAAGGAGCTGGGACGCCGCCCATCCGATGCCGCCAACAAGCACAAGCCCGAAGATGATCATCGGGATCTTGCCCTGTTTTCGGTTCATCTTGTCGTGCACAGAACTTTTGCCAGGGGGAGTTAAAACCGCAGAGGATCCATCGTTCACGCGCGCACACTCCAACACTTGTAGGTGTTGGCAACGGTACCAAAGTGCGTCGATGGGGAGTGTGAATTGTGGCACTCCGGGATATTAAAGTTATGTGAATTGGGAGCGGAGTGGAGTGGAGATAGCGCGAACCGCAGATCTGCGGTTTTCTCTTTGGGCCTATTAGCGCCAGTCGTCCTTGGCCTGTAGACCTTGATCGATTATCGACTCGAATGACGCGTGCTTCTTGATGTAAACCTCGCTGAAGTTGTTGTCCTGTCTCAGTAGAACTGCCTGCAAGCGCACGAGCTCAAGGAGCGCCAGAAACATGCAGATAAGCGCTCGCTCCGAGCGGGTATTTCGGAGCAGACTGCTCAATGACACCGGCCGCTCCTCCATGATCAGACGACGGCGGACATAGTCGAGCATCTGGGAGACGGTTACGGCTTCCTCATCCACATCGAGCACCGGCCTCTGCCGTGCCCGATCCAGAATTTCGCGGAAAACGCGCACCAGGTCAACCGTGTCGGCCGCGATCTCAGGCTCAGACCCCTCTTCGGTACTAAATTGCCGGATCGCCGGATTGGTCCAGGTGGCGGCTTCGATCTGTTGCTTCTGCAGCAGCATCTGGGCTGCATTTTTGAAGCGCTCGTGCTCCAGCAACCGCTCAACCAGTTCACGCCGCGGATCTTCGGGCTCGCCGTCGGTTCCTTCCGCCGAGGTCCGGGGCAGGAGCATGCGGCTCTTGATGTGGATCAGCAGCGAGGCCACGTAAATGAAGTCTGCCGCGGCATCGACCTCGGTCTGCTTCAGGCCCTCCACGTAAGCAAGAAACTGCGCGGTGATCTTGGCGATGGGGATGTCATAAATATCGATGTCCTGCTTGCGGATCAGGTCCAGCAGGAGATCGAGGGGTCCGTCATACACCGCCCCAACGCTGACGCTATAGGGCGACGCGCTCTCGGCGGCTTCCCTCTTCTTATCGCGCGTTTCGTCGCTCATTGGGCGCGCTCTCCGGCCTCGGGCTGCACCAGGTGCATTGCTTCTCTCACCTGCTCCATGGTTTCTTCGGCGCGTGCGCGGGCCAGTTCAGAACCACTATGCAGAATGTCATGGACCAAGCGGGGCTGGTCCTCATATTTCTTTCGCCGCTGTTGCATTGGCTCCAGTTCGGCAACAATCGCGTCTGCGGCCCAGCCCTTGCACTCGATGCAGCCTATGCCGGCCGAACGGCAACCGGCATAGACTTTCTGCAGTGTGTCGGGGGTCGAAAAGACTTTGTGCAGATCGCCCACCGGGCATACATCGGGGTCGCCAGGATCGCTGCGCCTTACCCGCGCCGGATCGGTCACCATGGTCTTCAATTTCTGGCGTATTACCGGTTCCGGGTCAGTCAGCAGGATAGTGTTGCCATAGCTTTTTGACATCTTTCGGCCATCCGTGCCGGGCAGCTTTGGAGAGGGTGTCAGCAAGACGTGCGGCTCGGGCAAAATCTCTGCAGGGCCCGGATAAAAATGGTTGAATCGCCGGGCCACTTCACGGGTAACTTCCACGTGCGCCACCTGGTCTTGCCCCACGGGGACAAAGTCCGCTTGATAGATGAGGATATCCGTTGCCATCAGCAATGGATATCCGAGGAAGCCGTAGGTGGCGAGATCCTTATCTCCCAGTTGCTGTTGCTGCTCTTTGTAAGTCGGCACCCGCTCCAGCCAACCGAGCGGCATGATCATCGAAAGCAACAGGTGCAATTCTGCGTGCTGCGGCACCAGGGACTGCACAAAGAGGACGCAGCGCTCGGGGTCCAACCCCGCCGCCAGCCAATCCAGGGCGACATCCACCGTATTTTGCCGCAGGTTGGAGGTGTCGGCGTAATCGGTCGTGAGGGCGTGCCAGTCGGCGACAAAAAAGTAGCAGTTGTAGTCGCGTTGCAGGCGAACCCAATTGTAAAGGGCGCCCATGTAATTGCCGAGATGCAATTTGCCAGTAGGCCGCATGCCGCTCAGCACGCGCTTGAGTTGGGAACGATTCGGGTCTCGATTCACTGCCTCGATTGTACGGAAAACCTTCAAATCGAGAGCAGCAAAACGCGGAAGAAGCCGAGCACGGGATTCACCATTGCCATGGTCAGTCCACCGCCAAAGAACAGCATGAGGAAGAGGCTCAGGATTCCCAACCGGTCATAAATCGGCAGCCAACGATACGGCAGCATGTGGCGGAAGAGGTGGCTTCCGTCCAGCGGCGGCAGAGGAAGTAGATTGAAAGCCGCCAGGAACAGATTCAGCAGCATGCTGATGTAAAAAATCAACGACAACGGATAAGCGACCGGGCTCACGGCCAGGAGCTGCGGGTCGAGTCCGCTTATGCCACGCATGGCGACGGACCGCACCGAAACCAAGCCGACGGGAGACGTCTTGGCGACGATGATCAGAACGATCAAGGAAACCACGGATCCAATTACGTTGCTGACCGGACCGGCTATGGTGGTGAGGATATCGTCGCGCACGAAATTCTTGAAGTTGCGGGTGTTCACGGGGGTCGGCTTAGCCCAGCCAATCAGTGGGATGTGGGTGACCAGCGCCACCAGGGGCAACATGATGGTGCCCACCGGATCGATATGCTTGACGGGATTGAGGGTAATCCGGCCCAGCATACGTGCCGTCTGGTCGCCCAGACGCGACGCCATCCATCCGTGTGCCGATTCGTGAAGGCTGAGCGCGAACAGCAACACCACAAATTCACATACGTTCAGAACGATTTCAGGAGTTCCCATCGGAAGCCTGATGGTAGCATGCCAGCCTGGGCCTAAATACGTTTACAATCTTCGCCGTGACTCACTTCTTGACCCTGATCTGGCGGGCTGGAATACCTCCCCAGATGGCATGCGGCGGTACGTCATGGGTGGCGACGCTCATCGCGCCCAGCATGGCATCTTCACCCACCTTAATGCCGGCCATCACTGAAGAATGATAGGTGAGGCGCGCGGCAGGGCCGACCTCGGTGGTACGGTTGTCGATATCGCGAGCATCCGTAGAGTCATGCCAGTGGGAGTACAACGCCGCGTAGTCGGAGATGGACGTTCCTTTGCGGATGATGAGCTCGCCGCGATCATCCAGCATCACGTATTTATGAATGGTGCAGTCGTCTTCGACGGTCAGGTTGTAACCGAAACTGAACTCAACCCCGTGAAAGATCTTCACGTTCTTGCCCACGTGTTTGAAGATGTGTTTGGCCAGCATCTTGCGAAAGCGAAAGCCCAGCCAGTGATTCAGCCCCAATGCCGACCGGTCGAACATTTGCCAGAACCAGATCAAGGGCTTGCGCTCGCAGTATTTTTCGATGTCGACATCGCCGTAATACTCCGGTTCCAGGGTGACGTTTGCCGGGTCTAAATTCAGTTGCAAGACGTTGCCGGGCAATTCTGAGATGAGCGATGTGTTGAGCTTGCCGCCGTGGGGTCGGCCGAGATAAATCTGGTGCAACGCGTCGCGGACGATTTCTCCCCGCAGCCGGGATTCTTTATGGCGGGTGAATTCTTCATCCAGATGGCACAGCCAGCGCCGATAGAGCTCTTCGGCTTCAGCGGTCGGTTTCAAATCACGATACTGGTATTTCGCCATGGGTTAGCGTCCCTTTCGTCCAGCATACGATGCAACCCTATTGAATGCTGAAGACTGCATAGACCGTAGCTGAAGCAGTAACCTTGGGGGCGCTTACGCTCAGCGGTGCGACTTCTTTGGCCATGGGTGCAGCAGCCATGGCGTTGGCGGCCCTGAAAAGGGGCTGGGGTTCCCGCGCGGGAGCTTCATTGCTGGCATATACCAACGGGCCCAAAGTGGCGTTCAAGCCCGCGGCCATCTGCTGAGCGATCTGCCTGGCACGGTCGAGAGCCAGCTTGGCGGCCTTGGCCTGAAGGCCATCCTGGTCGGCCACGCTCCAGGACATTTGCCCGCTTTGGTTGGCGCCCGCCTTGACGGCGATATCCAGAACCCGAGCGCCATTGGAGGCGGCCGTTTTTACGCTCCAGCTCTGCTGCACCTGAAATTTGCGCTCGGCTTTCTCGGCCGGGGTCCAATCCTGGTTGGTGTACTGCTGCACCGGGGTGATGCTCTGCGATTCACTCTGAATAGCGTCCGGGGGGATTTCAGCCGCTTTCAACGCAGCGGCAATTGCATTCGAGGTTTTGGAGCCCACGGCATAGGCCGCATCCTGGTCCGCCCCGTAGGTGACGAAGCCGATCTGGACAGTCGCGATGTCGGCAGCGGCGTTGGCGTCGGCGCTCGTCGTGACCGCAATCGTCCGGTTGTCTTTGTTGACCACGATCTGCTGCGCGTGGCTGGTGATGGCTACTGCCGCCAGGCAAAGGGCGGCAACCGATTTTAATTGAATGGACATGGTGCAAACTCCCTTACAGTCAGGCAAAATTGCGCAGCTGCGCCAGCAGCCGCAGACCAGCACCTGAGTTTATCGCGTCGGCGGCGCAGCGGACACCGCCGGCGAAATCGACTGCACGGCCGGCGATGACCAGGGCGGCGGCGGCGTTCAGTAAGACCACATCCCGCCTGGGGCCAGGTTCGCCTTGCAGGATTTTTTCTATCAACGATGCGTTGCCGCCGGCCTCGCAGCCCGCCAGAGCGTCGAGCGGGGCCTCCTGCAGACCTGCGTCGCCCGCTTGCAGGGTGAAGTTGCGAACGGTATGCTCCCGCACCTCAGCTACGTCGCTTACACCGTTCAGCGTGAGTTCGTCCAAGCCATCTCGCCCATGAACCACGAATGCGTGCCGCACACCCAGGCGAGCCAGGCTTTCGGCCACCAGATCCACACCGGCGAAAACGCCTACTACCTGGGCCCTGGCTCCGGCGGGATTTGCCAGCGGACCGGCAAGGTTAAAGATGGTGCGGAAACCCAGTGCCCGGCGGACAGGTTGCACCCGCTTCATCGCCGGATGCAGGGCAGGAGCGTAGAGAAACATGAAACCGGTCTGGCGGAGACACTCGACAGCGCGCTCGGGCGGCAACTCTACCGGGACGCCAAGCGCCTCCAACACATCGGCTGAACCGCATTTGGAGGTGAGGCCCCGGTTGCCGTGCTTGGCTACCTTGACTCCCGCAGCGGCCGCCACCAGGGCGGCGGCGGTCGAGATATTAAAAGTACCCCGGCCATCGCTGCCGGTGCCGCAGGTGTCGACCAGTTGATCCCGTTCCGGCTCGCTCAATGGGATCGGACGGCTCATAGCCCGCATGGCCTGGACAAAACCGGACAGCTCTTCGACTGTGGGTCCGCGGGTCGCAATCGCGGTCAACAGGGAAGCGATTTGTATATCGGTCGCATCGCCTTCGAGGATTTCGCGGAGCGCCGAGCATGCCTGTGGTTGCGTGAGGGTGCCACGGTCTTCGATCACATGCTTGAGCAGCTCTGTCAGTTGAGACATGGGTGTTTTTATCCTAGAGCATTGCCGGGCCTGCAGAAGCCGTCAGCGTGAGGAGCCGGGTATCGCGTATGTCGCGTTGACGGGAATCTACCGCGATAAACCCGCCGGCTTTCCGGCACGATCGGCAATTACAGGCTGAGGCTTGTGGAATCCCACATCGCGCGAAAAACGAGCGAGATACCCCGAATTTCCTGCACGCAGCACTTAACAAGATTGCGTGTGCGCCTTTCTTTAAGGAAAGGCGCATGAAGTTCGCGGAACCCATTAAACTCCACAGGAAATCGGGGATTTGGGGCACCCGGGGTTCCTGGTGGAACCAACAGCCGAAAGGGCGCGTTTTTGCCCTCAGGGCCAATCCCCTTTAGTATGGAGGTTCTGTCTAAAGACCAAAACGAATGAAAATTCACGAGTATCAGGCAAAAGACATCCTCGAGCGGCACGGGGTCGCGGTTCCCAAGGGTGAGGTGGCCAATACGCTGGAAGAAGCGCTGGACGTGGCCAAGCGGCTCTTTAGTGGGGGCGCCAAAGGTGTGGTGGTCAAAGCGCAGATCCACGCCGGCGGCCGAGGAAAGGGCGGCGGCGTCAAGCTGGCCAAAACGCTGGCGGAAGCCGAGGAACATACCAAGAAAATTCTCGGCATGCAGCTGGTGACCCACCAGACAGGACCCCAGGGCCAGAAGGTGCAACGGGTCCTGATTGAAGAAATGTCGCCGATCGCGCGCGAGTTGTACCTGGGTATTGTGCTCGACCGAGCCGCCGCCAAGCTGGTCTTCATGGCCTCGCAGGCCGGCGGCATGGAAATTGAAGAAGTCGCGGCCAAAGATCCCGACGCGATTTTCAAAGCCTATATCGACCCGGCCGTGGGCTTCCAGCCCTACCAGGCCCGTAAACTGGCCTTCGCGCTGGGCCTGAAGCCGAACCAGATCAACGACGCGGTCAAGTTCATGACCGGCCTGTACAAAGTATTTCTGGAGACGGACGCTTCCCTGCTGGAAATCAATCCCTTTATCACCACCACCGACGACCGCCTGCTGGCGCTCGATTGCAAGATCAATTTCGACGACAACGCTATCTTCCGCCACAAGGAACTGAAGGAACTTCGAGACACGGCAGAGGAAGATCCGTTGGAAGTGGAAGCGTCCAAGTATGCGCTGAATTACATCAAGCTGGACGGCAATATCGCCTGCATGGTCAACGGCGCGGGCCTGGCGATGGCGACCATGGACATCATTCAGTACGCCGGGGGCTCGCCGGCAAACTTTCTCGACGTGGGCGGCGGCGCCAACCAGCAGCAGATTGAGCACGCTTTCGAAATACTGCTGTCGGACCGGAACGTGCAGGGCGTGTTCATCAACATCTTTGGCGGCATTCTGCGCGTCGATACCCTGGCGCAGGGGGTGGTGGAAGCGGCCAAGAAGACCAATGTGCAGGTTCCCGTCATCCTTCGCCTGGAGGGCACCAACGTGGAACAGGGACGAGAGATCCTTAAGAACTCGGGTCTCAACTTCATCATCGGAGAGACGATGCAGGACGCGGCAGACAAGGCAGTCAAGGCAGCCAAGCAAAAAGCCTCAACCAAGTGAGCTGGAGCAATCTATGTCGGTGTTAGTGGACGAAAAAACGCGGCTCATCGTGCAGGGGATTACGGGCAGGGAAGGTACTTTCCATGCCAAGGGCTGCGCCGAGTATGGGACCAAAGTGGTGGGCGGAGTGACGCCGGGCAAGGGCGGCACTGTCCATGAGGGCTGGCCGGTTTTCGACACGGTGGCCGAGGCAGTGGAGAAGACCGGGGCTAATGCCACGGTCATCTTTGTGCCCCCGCCGTTTGCCGCAGATGCCATCCTCGAAGCCGAAGATGCCGGATTGCCGCTCATCATCTGCATCACCGAGGGCATCCCCACCAATGACATGGTCAAGGTGTGGAGTGTAGTGAGCAAGTCCAAATCGAGGCTCATCGGCCCCAACTGCCCGGGTGTCATCTCCCCCGGCAAGGCGAAAATTGGAATCATGCCTGGCCGTATCCACAAGCAGGGCAGCGTGGGCATCGTATCCCGCTCGGGCACCCTCACCTATGAAGCTGTCTATCAGCTCACACAGCGGGGGATCGGGCAGTCTACGGCAATCGGCATCGGCGGAGATCCCATCATCGGGACCACTCACGTCGACGCGCTCAAACTGCTTAATGAGGATCCGGAGACAGAATCGATCATCCTGATCGGCGAAATCGGAGGCACGGCGGAAGAAGCTGCTGCTGCGTATGTCAAGGCGCATGTGAAGAAACCGGTGGTTGGATTCATCGCCGGCCAGACCGCGCCCCCGGGGCGGCGGATGGGCCACGCAGGGGCAATCATCTCTGGCGGCCAGGGCACCGCTGCCGACAAGATGAAGGCGCTGACTGCGGCCGGAATCCACGTAGTGCAGTCCCCTGCCGCCATCGGCGAAACACTCGCTAAGGTTATCGGGAAATAGGAAGCCGGGAACATTACTTATGGAACGCACGTTCAGCATCATCAAGCCCGACGCGATTCGCAAAGGCTACGCGGCCGCGATTCTTGCAGAAATCGAGAAGGCGGGCTTCAAACTCATCGCCATCAAAAAGATGTTTCTGTCCAAGGCGCAGGCCCAGGGCTTCTATGCGGTCCACGCACAACGCCCCTTCTTTGATTCGCTCACCAGTTTTATGTCTTCGGGCTCGATCATAGCCATGGTGCTGGAGAAGCAAAACGCCATAGCCGACCTGCGCAAGCTGATGGGCGCCACCAATCCGGCCAATGCGGAAGAGGGCACGATCCGTAAGCAGTTCGCCGGCTCCATCGAAGAGAATGCGATCCATGGTTCTGATGCTGAAGACACCGCGGCATTCGAAATCGGCTACTTCTTCGCCGGTTACGAACTGATCTAACCACCGAAGACATTGAGCGCCGCCGGGAGGGTGATGGCCACCCCATTACCCGGCTCAAGCTGCTAAGCTCTGATTGTGCCTTGACATGTGGCCGCAGGCCAAGCAAACTTGCGCACAAGGGGCTTCCGTCGGTAGGCCCAGCGCGGCACACGAGGTCAGGCAATTGGGCGGATCACAGGCTAGCAAGGTTACCTACACACTGGAGTCCTCGCTTGACAGCGTCAATCGCGTGGAACAAACAGCAGAAGAAATGGCCAGAAAGGCCGGCCTGGAGGAAGAGGAGATCTACCGCGTTGCTATGGCGGTCCGCGAAGCAGCGGTAAATGCAGTGCTCCACGGCAACTCCTACGACCCTGAAAAACGCATGACTGCGTCGTTTGAACAGACAGCGAATGACCTGGTGATCCGCATCGCCGATCAGGGAAAAGGGTTGAACCCGGAAACGCTGCCCGATCCCCTGGCGCCGGAGAACTTGCTGCGTGGGTCAGGACGGGGTATCTTTCTGATTCGGTCGTTCATGGATGAGGTACACTTTCGACAATTGCAGCCCGGCACCGAACTTACCCTCATCAAACATCTAGGAACTGCCCGTTCCGCTATCTAAGGAGGAGTTTTCGTGAGCATGAAAATCAAGACCCGTCAGGTGGACGGGATCACCATTATGGATTGTAGCGGCCGCATTACCCTGGGAGAAGGCAGTGTCCAACTGCGCGACGCCGTGAGGGATCTCCTCAGCAAAGGCTCGAAGCAGATTCTTCTCAATCTGGGTGACGTGACTTATATCGACAGCTCAGGAATCGGCGAGTTGGTCAGCGCGTTTACCACCGTCCGCAACCAGGGCGGCGACCTCAAGCTGCTCAATCTCACTAAAAAGGTCCATGACCTGCTGCAAATCACCAAGCTCTACACCGTTTTCGACGTCAAGGACGACGAGGCGAGTGCAGTGGCTTCCTTTGCTCGCGCCTGAGTAAACGGCGAGCTGGTTCTTAGAAGGGTTGAGTCCCGCCAGGGACGGCTGAACTGATGGTATTCAGCCGTCCCTGCGGGACTCATACGTTTTGGGCACCTTCGGTACTAGCTAGAGGTCAGAAGCTGACTTTAGGTACGTTCTGAGCGCCGGGACTCGCCTGGAAGTAGTCGTTGTTCCGTTGGAACCCACCCATGCCCGCCCAGATGCTGTTGGGAAATTGCCCGATAAACGTGTTGTACTCCTGAATGTTCTGGTTGTAGCGCATTCTTGCGACGCTGATCCGGTTTTCAGTGCCGGCCAGTTCGTCGGAAAGGCGCTGGAAGTTTGCATTCGACTTTAGATCGGGATAATTCTCGGTCAAAGCCAGCAACCGTCCGAGGGCGCCATCGAGCGCGCCGTTGGCCTGAATCGTGGCCTTTGGATCGCCATGTGCGTTCAGTAAACCCGCCCGAGCATTGGCGATGTCGCCGAATACGGTTGTCTCCTGCTTGGCATAGCCTTTGACCGTCTCCACCAGGTTGGGGATTAGGTCGGCACGCCGCTGCAGTTGATTGTTAACTTCGCCCCAGGAGGCCGTGACCGCCTCCCGTTTGGTCACCATCTGATTTTTCGCGCTCACATAGCTGCCGAAAACCAGCAGCACCGCCAGAAACACAACTACCAATGCCGCGATTGCTACCCAAAGCCCGCGTCTCATTCCAAAGTTCTCCTTATCTTGCTGTGCTGTAATAGCCTACCAACTGCCTGAGGCCCCACCGCCACCGGAACTACCGCCGCCAAATCCGCCGAAGCCGCCGCCATCTCCTCCACCGCCGCCGCCCCAACCGTCACCGCCTCCACGTCCGCCCCATCCGCCTCCTCCGCCGCCCCCCATGAACATTCCAATGAGGAAGCCAAGCAGACCGGACCCGCCGAAGCGCGCCAGGAAAAAGATCACGAGCAGGAGGATGACGCCCAGCACCACGACCTCACCCAGCGTAAGCGGCCTCGCCTGGGGCGCCGGAGCATAGCCAGGTCGAGCCCCGGTGCTGAGAGTTACTCCAGCATCCGCTGCAATCACGCCGGCAATCTGGCGGACAGCCAAAGTAACCGCGGCATCAAAGTTGTTTTGTTGAAGATACGGCACCATTTGCCTGCCGATATCGCCGACTTTGCCATCGGGCAGAATACCCTCAAGGCCGTAGCCCACCTCGATGCGGTACTTGCGATCATTGGGTGCGAATATTAGCAGCAGGCCGCGGTCGGTGCCCTTCTTCCCCACCTTCCACTTGTCTTCGAGCGCGGTGGCGAAATTCTCTATAGGTTCGCCGTCGAGCGATTTGATGGTGACGACGGCAATCTGAGCGTGGGCCAGACGGTCCACCTGCGCACACAAGGCATTCAGAGAAGTCCTGGTTTCCGCGGAGAGAACACCTGCAAAGTCACTTACGTAGTTCGTGGGCGCCGGCAGATCCTGCACTTTTTCCGCCGGCACCAGACCAGTCCAGGCGAGAAAAAGCAGAAAGAGTGCAAGCAGGCATTTACGCATTGCCCCATTGTACTCAGACACAGTTGTGCCCGCGGCCCAAGAGAAACTGGACGAGCGGGCACAAGACTAAAGCAGCAAGAATTTTACTTGCTGGCCATGTTTACGTTCTGGTCCTTGGCGATCTGCTGGATCATCTGCAGGTGTTGTGAGATGACTTGGCTACCCTGGGCCGCAGCATCCTTCACCGTCTGATCCTGACCGGAAGAAGCTTCACCCTGAAACTCACTCAGATCCTGCTTGTGATCCTTCACCATGTCTCGAATGTAGGCCTGGTCGTAGGTTGACCCCGAGAGGGCCTGCAGCTTGGCCATGGCGTTTCTGTCCTTCTTCGAAACCTGATTCGGAACGGACACCCCAAGCTGCTGAGCGAGAGGCTTCATCTGGTCGTTCAGCTTGGTGTGGTCGTCGATCATACGTTGGGCAAACTGTTTCACCTGATCGTTATTGCTCTTCTGTAACGTCAGTTGGCCCAATTGGACTTCCGCCATGCTACCTTCCATCGCCTTCCTAACAAACATCTTGTCGGTCATCGAAGGTTGGCCCGCAGTCGCCATTCCGTTCATCTGGGAATCCATGGCTGGGTTGGTTTGACCCGGGTTTTGGCTTGCCGGGCTGCTGGGCTGCCGACCCGCTTGTGCCAGTCCCATACTCCCGCACAGCAGGATAGCGCCAGCCAATGCCACCGTTCTTTTACTGCCAATTGGGGGGTGATTCATGTTGTTTTGCTCCTCGGAGGGTAGGATGCGCGAAGGGAGGCGCCGGCAACCTGGTTTCGCGGGGAGGGCTCAACTTCTACTCCACCCAACGATATATCCTTGATTCATATATGACTTCTTCCATTGCTGCACAACCACCGACCGCTCGACGGCAGGAAACTATCACCACCATTCACGGACACAGGTTGGCCGACAACTACGCCTGGCTGCGGGAAAAGACGAGCCCGGAAGTCCTTGCCTTTCTGGAACAGGAGAATGCATATACCCGGGCGGTGATGAAGCCCACCGAAGAGCTGCAGGCCAGGCTCTATACGGAAATGCTAAGCCACATCAAAGAGACCGATATCTCGGTTCCATTTCGCGATGGAGCTTATTTCTACTACTCGCGGACAGAACAGGGCGCACAGTATCCCATTTACTGCCGCAAGCACGGCTCGCTCGACGCCCACGAAGAGATCATGCTCGATATGAACCAATTGGCGGCCGGCGAGGCGTTCATGGCATTGGGCGCACTCACCGTCTCCGACGATGGCAACCTGCTCGCCTATTCGACCGACACCACAGGCTTTCGGCAATACACCTTGCACATTAAAGATCTGAGGACAAGCGAAGTGCTTGCCGACCAGGCGCAGCGGGTTGGCTCCGTCGTCTGGACCGCGGATAACCGGACCCTTTTCTACACCGTGGAGGATGAGGCTACCAAACGGCAATTCCAGCTCTTCCGACACGTTGTGGGAAGGCCGCAAACTGAAGACGCCCTGGTTTACGAGGAAGCTGATGAGCGCTTCAACGTCGGAGCCGGCCGCACCCGCGACGATAAATACATCGTGCTCGAGAGCGCCAGCCATACCACCAGCGAAGAACAGTTTCTACCCGCAGATGATCCGGAAGGGCAATGGACGCTAATCGAACCCCGCCAGGAGAACATCGAGTACTACACCGACCACCGGAACGGGCTCTGGTACATTCGCGTAAATGACACGGCTAGAACTTTCCGCGTGGTCACCGCACCGGTAGCCAGCCCCGGCCACGCCCACTGGAGCGAATTGATCGCTCATCGCGATGACGTGATGCTGGAGGAGTTAGAGCTCTTTCAGTCCTTCGCCGTGTTGGTCGAACGGTCCAATGGCCTGCCCCATATGGGGATTAAATTCTTTGACCAGCAGGGAAAGTTTGCCGGACCTTCGCCCCAGATTGCCTTTCCCGAGCCTACCTACAGCGCCCATCCACACGTTAATCGCGAATTTGTAACCGACACATTTCGCTATGGATATCAGTCGCTGGTTTCGCCTACTTCGGTGTACGAATACAACGTGCTCACGAACCAATCGACGCTGTTGAAGGAGTTGGAAGTACCGGGAGGATTTGACCGCTCTCTCTATCGTTCGGAGCGTCTGTTCGCCAAGGCCCCTGACGGGACGGGAATTCCAGTGTCCATCGTCTACCGCAAGGACAAGAAAGGCGACGGCACAAACCCTCTCTATATCTACGGCTATGGCTCCTATGGATATGCTCTTCCCGTAGGCTTCAATTCCAACCGCCTGAGCTTGCTCGACCGTGGATTTGTGCTTGCCTACGCGCACATTCGTGGCGGCGGCGATATGGGTAAGCCATGGCACGACGCCGGGCGGCTGATGAACAAGATGAACACCTTCACTGATTTCATTGCGGTGACGGAATATCTCACGGCCCACGGCTACGGAGACGCGCGGCGCGTGGCCATGGAAGGCGGCAGCGCTGGTGGCCTGCTGATGGGCGCGGTAGCCAACATGAGGCCCGATCTGTACCGCGCTGTTCTCTCCCACGTGCCCTTCGTGGACGTGATGAACACCATGCTCGATCCCACGCTTCCCCTAACCATCGCGGAATATGAAGAGTGGGGTGATCCTAACCAGGAAGACGCTTTTGCGTACATGCTGCAGTACTCGCCCTACGACAACCTGGAACGCAAGGCTTACCCGGCAATGCTGGTCAAGACCTCGCTGCATGACAGCCAGGTAATGTATTGGGAACCGGCCAAGTATGTTGCCAAGCTGAGAACGCTCAAATCGGACGACAGACTGTTGCTGCTCGAAACGAATATGAGCGCGGGCCACGGCGGCTCTTCCGGGCGGTATGACTATCTGAAAGAGATCGCGCTCGACTACGCTTTTCTGCTGCAGGAGCTGGGACAGGGTTAGGACTTCAACCAAAAAACCGCAGCGGATTATGGCCGACTGCTCCAGCGTCTCCAAAACATTCAAGAGCGCAAAAAGTACGGCCCGCAGCAGATGCTGCGGGCCGCGCTTGTTTGGGCCGTAGAGGCTAGCGGTGTTCGTGCTCTCCGCCGCCGCCCGGATGAGATTCGTTGTGCGGTTGGCCACCACCCTGATGAGGCGGCTCGGAGAGCTTGGGCTCACTGTTGTGAGGCGCCGTCGCATAGTGCGCCTCGTTGTTGTTAGCGCCCTTGTAGGCATTGTTGGCATTGTTGTTGTAGGCCGGCCGGGTGTTCGCGTTCGCGTTGTAAGCCGGACGATTATTGGCATTCGCGTTGGCGTTAAAGGCCGGACGGTTATTGGCGTTGCCGCCGGCGTTATAAGCCGGACGGTTGTTGTTATTGTTCATGGCCGCGTGATTAGCAAAGTTGGCTGACGTCATCGGACGGCTTACGGCTGGGTTCGCGGGGCGTCCACCATTGACGCTGGCGAAGTTCTCCCGGTTGGAGCTGGCAAAGTGTTCGTGGTTCATCTGCTCGGAGGTCGCCTGAACGTGCGATTCACGCATGGCCGCCATCTCCTGACCATTCGGCCGGACGTCAACCCCGTGAGGACCGTTGAAGCTGGTGCGATTGATCACGGTGGTGTTGTGGATCACCCTGTTGTCGATGTACGTGTTGTGGATGACCGTCCGGTCAACGTGGAGCACGGCGGTGTTATAGGCAAAGTGTCCACCCTCCCAACGACCGCCATAAAAGCCCGATCCGCCATAGCCGTAGCCGTAGTTCACGCCGCCGTAAAAGCCGACATGGGGTCCCCAGTAACCGGCATGCCAGAGATAAGCACTGCCTCCCCAGCCCCAGTAGCCAGGCGTCCAGAGAAATCCAGGCCGGGGAGCAAGTACCCAGGTTCCGGGCACCCAGAAGTAGCCCGCGTCACCGTAAGCCCAGTATCCAGGGGTCCAAAGATAGCCGTCCCCGGGACAAACCGGCTGAGCGTAAACCGGCAGCACCGGCGGAGCAATGGTGACTGAAAGGAGTATGCCGGCAAACGACGAGGCGGGCACGATGGATACCAGCGATGCGAGGAACAAAGTTCGAAGAATTCGGATTGCATGCATTGGATTGCTCCTTAGCTAAGCCCCAGAGCGGCTGGCGGCTGGGGGTAGCCGGCCCTTTGGCCGGCACGTTCTGTACTAACGCGATGCTCAGGATTATGTTGCTGGCAAGTTCACCGCAGGTAACCGGGCGGACCCAACCGTGCTGAGGGTATCGACCATAGATGTAGGTGGCCATACCACGTTCGCAGCAAGGAGGCTGCGGAGTAAGCCTAACGGCGGCTGGTGCCGCCAAGCAGGGATCCGAGGACGCCGCGCACGATCTGCCGTCCTACGGTGCTGCCAAGCGTGCGCGCGGCGCTTTTGGCCATGGTTTCGGCCAGGCTATCCCCACGCCGGCCGCTCGTCGACCCTGAGCCGAGTGATAGGAGGTCACTGTACCAGCTGGTAGCTTTTGGGGCAGGTTGTTGAGGAGAAACGGGTTGCGAGGCACCGGCAGCGCCGGCCCTGGCGGCGCGGTCTTTAAGCAGTTCATAAGCCGATTCGCGGTCGACGACCTTCTCGTAAACCCCAGCCACGAGAGAATCGCGCATTATCTGCTGCCGTTGCCCTGGAGTAATCGGGCCGATCTGGCTGCGAGGCGGGCAAACCAATGCGCGTTCCACCATCGCGGGCGTTCCCTTCTCATCCAGAAAAGAGACCAACCCTTCGCCCACTCCCAGCTCCAGAATCACCTGCTCTACATTGACTTCGGGATTGGGGCGGAAGGTTTGGGCCGCCGCCTTGACCGCTTTCTGGTCTTTCGGAGTAAAAGCACGCACGGCGTGCTGAACCCGGTTGCCGAGTTGGCCCAGGATGCCGTCCGGAACATCAATGGGACTCTGGGTCACAAAGAAGACACCCACACCCTTGGATCGGACCAGGCGAACCACCTGGTGGACCTTGTCTTCGATCACTTTGGGCAGGTCGGAAAATAGTAGGTGCGCCTCATCAAAGAAGAAGACAAGCTTTGGTTTTTCCGGGTCGCCCACCTCGGGCAGGCGCTCGAAGAGTTCGCTGAGCAACCACAACAGGAAAGTGGCATAAAGCTGGGGCGAGTTGATGAGTTTGTCCGCCGCCAGGATGTTGACCACCCCGTGACCCTGGGTGTCGGTCTGCATCAGGTCGTCGAGGTTGAGCGCCGGCTCACCAAGAAATTTGTCGCCACCTTGCTGTTCCAACGAGAGCAGGCCCCGCTGCATGGCTCCGACGCTGGCCGCAGAAATGTTGCCGTACTGGGTCTGAAACTCCTTGGCATTCGCCGCGGCATACTGCAACATCGCCTGCAGATCCTTGAGATCGAGCAGGAGCAATCCCTGATCATCCGCAATCTTGAAAACAGCGTTCAACACGCCGGCCTGGGTGTCATTCAGGTTCAGCAGCCGGCTGAAAAGCAGAGGACCCATATCCGAGACCGTTGCGCGAACCGGGTGTCCCTGTTCGCCAAAGACGTCCCAGAAGGTCACCGGGCATCCGGCGAAGGAGAAACCGGTGAGGTTGAGCTTCTTGACGCGATCCGCGATCTTGGGGTTCTCCACCCCCGGCTGACTGATGCCAGAGAGATCACCTTTGACATCCGCGGCGAAGACCGGCACGCCAATCCGGCTGAAAGACTCCGCCATTACCTGCAGTGTTACCGTCTTGCCGGTGCCGGTTGCTCCAGCTATCAAACCGTGACGATTGGACATGGCCGGCAGCAGGTAGAGCGGGTCTTTGCTCTGGGCAATCAGCAAGGGTTCGGGCATATTCGAGGATTCTATATGGATGGAGTTCGCCCGCAAATAGCAAGCGCCCGTGAGCTTTAGCTCACGGGCGCGCTGAAGAGCAGCCCTCCCCCAGAACTGATCCTCGAAGACCACAATAGCGACGACGTTCAAGGTTGGCTACGTCACCCTGGTTACACCCAACGGTGACTTCGCGGTTGATTACTCCGCTGTCGGTCCAGCTGATCATTTGTGTGATACATCCTTGTGGTACCCGCAAATGACCCTCCTCCGCTGTCTCTACGCAGTCACGATCTTCCTGAGTGCGTTCCTGCTCTTTGTTGTGGAACCAATGGCCGCCAAGCAGCTGCTTCCCACGCTGGGAGGGTCGTCTGCGGTGTGGACGACCTGTCTGGTCTTCTTTTCCGCGATGCTTTTGCTCGGCTACCTGTATGCGCACTGGATTTCGTCATTCTTCAACCCGGCAAAGCAGGCGGTGATCCACATTGTGCTGCTGACGGCAGCGCTGCTGACGCTGGGCATTCACGTCCGGCCCAGTTCTATGGCGGTCAGCTACCATCCCGCCCTGACGGTCTTCCGGGTCCTGACTGCGGTGATCGGTTTACCCTATCTCGCGCTCTCTGCCACCACGCCCCTTCTCACTGCGTGGTTTGCCGGCAGCTTTGACGGCCGTTCGGCGTATCGGCTCTTCGCCCTCTCAAACCTGGCTTCCCTGCTGGCTCTTGCCAGCTATCCGCTGCTGATCGAACCGCGGCAGACCATGAACCAGCAGACGAGGTGGTGGAGCACCGGGTTCCTGGTTTTTGCGGTGATCTGCGGAGCCCTCGCCTGGCAGGGGCGCAAACGCTTTGTTCCCGACAAGCCGGAACAAGCCGTCTTGCCTGGCCATCCGGAGCCATTTTGGTTTTTGCTGGCCCTGGGCGGCGGGATGATGCTGACGGCAGTGACCAGCCACATGAGCGCGAACGTTGCCGCCATTCCCCTATTGTGGCTGCCGCCTCTGGCCCTGTACCTGCTGACGTTCATCCTGGCTTTTCAGGGGGCATGGGGCCCGGTACGCCAATCGATGCTCCGTTTGGTGCTGGTTGCGGTGGCATCCATGGCTTACGCGCTGCGGGATATTAGAACCCTGCCGCCAATCGCCGTAAGTGTGCCGCTGTTCCTGATTGGGCTATTTGTGGTCTGCTTTTTTCTCCACGGGGAGCTCTACGAACGGCGTCCGGTTGGGTCAGCGATGACCAGGTTTTACCTGGTCGCGGCGGCGGGGAGTGCCGCGGGAACATTGCTGGTAGGGGTGATCGCCCCCCTGGTGTTGCGGGCGAACTATGACTTGGCCTGCACGCTGGTGGTGGTTGCCCTGATCGCCCTGGCGGCAACCTGGCACGACGGTTGGGGCTTACGCATTCTCTGGGTGGTTGGAGCGACCGCTGCGGTAGTGGTCTTGAGCACCCAGGTAAAGCAATACGACGACGATGCTGTGGCCCTGATGCGCAATTTTTATGGAACGCTGCGGGTCAGGGAATCGCATTTGCCGCCGCAGTCCGATACCGATCGCCAGCTCTTGAACGGAACCATCGAGCACGGCGCGGAGTGGTTCGCTCCTCAGTTTCTCGGGCAGCCATTGACTTACTACGCTCCTGATTCCGGCCTTGGTCTGGCGATGCGGTTGTGCTGCGGCGGAGGCCCAAAGCGCGTAGGCGTGATTGGACTGGGGACGGGTACGGTCGCAGCCTACGGCAACGCCGGAGACGTAATGCGGTTTTATGAGATCAACCCGCTGGTGGAGCGGTTGGCGAGGCATTGGTTCACGTTTCTCCACGATAGCGCTGCACAGACCGACGTCGTCATTGGAGATGCCAGGTTGTCTTTAGCCTCCGAGGCTCCGCAGCACTTTAATGTCATCGTGGTGGATGCCTTCTCCGGAGATGCCATCCCGGTGCACCTGTTGACCCGGGAGGCACTGGCCCTCTATCGCCGGAATTTGCAGGCGGATGGAGTAATTGCTTTCCACGTGTCCAACCGATACATCGACCTGGAACCGGTGGTTGCTGCAATCGCCGGCAATGCCGGCCTTCGTGCCTTGTCAGTGCACTCGCACGCCGACGAACAGAACGGTTTGTATTACGCGGATTGGATTCTGGTGACGGCGAACGAAACGTTTTTGAACCAACCGGAGATTGTCAACAACGCTTTCCCAACGCCATTACGAGCCGGAGTACGGCTGTGGACGGACAATTACAGCAGCGTATTTCCGCTGCTCAAGTGGCATAGCAGGTAAAGCAAAACCGCAGATGTCTCCACTGCGCTACGCTCCGGTCGAAAAACATTTCCAGGAAAGGTCGGTAGACCTGTGGAGACCTTACCGACAATCCAATGTTTGTTGTGGACGAACGCGCAGCGTGGTTGGTTAGTCACCGAAGTTGATCCGGATTCCGAATCGGACGACACGCGGCGAGGCTAGCGTTAGCGTGGGCGTCTTGCCGGCTTCAATCGAGCGATCGAAGAGATTGTCTCCGGCCGCGAAGGCCACCAGGTGGTGACCAAAGTCGTGGGAGGCGTAGGCGCCCAGGCGGAAATAGCAGTGCAGCAGATAATGATTCGCATCGTCGTCAAATTGCTGTCCGCTGTAGCGCCCCTGCACGCTGAGCAGGCCCAGCCGCCGATGGGACAGGGCTACCTGGGTGGTCGCCATGTTGCGGGCCACCTGCGGGATCCAGTTGCCTACAAGGTTCGGTTGTTTTGAGTTGCTGGTGACGGTGGCATCCGCATATTGGTAGCCGCCTTCGATGCTCAACCAATTCGCCGGCCGGGACGCAAAATCGAGCGACACGCCGCGGCTCTCAATCTGACCAAGGTTCTCGCGCATCAGCAGCGTGCTGGTGGGAGTGGTGCTCAAAGTGAGAGCCGTGATCGGCCGGTTGATTTGCGTCCAGAAATAACTCACCCGGACGGTGGAACCGATCGAAGGCAGATCGGTATGAACACCCGCTTCCCAGCCGGTTGCGCGCTCCGAAAGCAGATGGGGATTGGGTAACGTCGTTTGCTGACCGACCTGCCCAGTGCGGTAAAGCTCATTTTCGGTCGGCGCGCGATAGGCGCGAAAAGCCGAGGCGCTGAGGGCTAACGCCTTGGTAAGACGTCGCGTGATGCCGATGCGGGGGTCGAATACAGTCTGGTTCAGTTGCGGCAAAGTAAGCGGGGCGGTACCGGTTTTGTATTGGCTGGCGTCGAAGTTGGAGAAGTGATCCACCCTGCCCGAAGCGCTAAAAGTCCAGGCTGTGGGTGTGAAAAGGACCTCCCCGTAGACTCCGCTCTGACGCTGCCGGGCGGTGGTGTTGAGGTAGCCCTTCGCCCCGGTAAACAGAGTTTCGTAGTCGGCAGCACGCACGTCATGAGTGTCGGCGCCGGCCAGCAGAAGCAGGTGCGTGCCCACCGGTTGATGCCAATGTCCGGCCGCCCCCAACTCGTCGGCCGGATCTTTCCCGATGCGGGTCAACGTCTCCGCAGTCCTTGACGCATTGATGCTGGAGAAGGTCTGCGAGTAGTGCTCATTGTCGCCAAAGAGGCGCACCACCAGGTTGCCCCAGTCCGCTCCCCCGGCATAGCGCCAGAGCCGGGTGCTGTTGATCTGGACCGGGGTGCCATTATGGCGGTCTTCATTCAATACGCTGCCGCGCAGGAAAATCCGCCCGGCGTGGCTCAACCCGCGGTCAAACTCCGTCAGCGCATTTTGCCCATGAACGTTGTTCGGCTGATCGATCGGGCCACGCAGGTTGGGGGCGACCAGGATGTACCCATCCGTAGCTATGACCTGCCCACTCAGCAGGCCCGACCATTTACCGAGCTTTAACATTCCCAGGGCCGAGTTATCGCTCGTCGCTTCGGAACCGTAGCTGGTGGAGAGCTGAAACCGGTTAGCGTCCGGTCGAACCGGCACAATGCTGATGACACCCCCAATTGCGCTCGAGCCATACAGATCGGACGCCCCTCCACGTACCAGCTCGACCGCGTGAATCGAGGGCGGGGGCAGCTCCTCCCAGTGGATCCAACCACCAAACGCGTCGGCGATCGGAATCTCGTCAAATACCACCAGGGAGCGGCTGGCAGCAGTCGACCCAAGGCCGCGGAGGGAGACCCCTTCCGTGGTGGGGTTCGCTACCAGGGAACTCGTGCGACGGAATAGTTCAAAGCCTGGCACCTGGCGCAGCTTGTCGTCGAGCGAAATCCCGGCAGCCTGACGCAAATGCTGGGCACTGAGAATGCGTGTGCTGGCAGGACTATCCCCAGATGCGAGAGGGGACCGGTACGCGGTGACCGTGACGCTCTCCAGGGGATGCTCCAATAGCACGTGAACCGGAGAAGGACCTTCCAGGTTGACCAATGTTGGCTCAAAGTGGGACGCGAGGATCTGCACTCGGCCTGATCCCGCCGGTACCGAGAAGCTTCCGTCAGCCGCCGTGGTGCCCAGCAGTTGCCCGGCGCTGTCAAGGATCTGCGCCCCGGCAACGGGTAAGTTGCGCGCATCCACAATGGTGCCGGAGATGGTGCCCTGCTGCGCCTGCCCGTACAGTATCGGCGGGAACAAAAGCCACGCCGACAGGATCAAGGCGCAGCGGTACCAACGGAGATGAGCAACCAGGTTTCGGAAATCCAATTTATCGAATCATACGATATTTTGAAGGCGTCAGGGCTTAGCCGCCGCTACGCCGGCCTCGGCCACGCTGTGGTCGTCCTTGCCTGAGCTTCCGCTGACACCTATGGCGCCGACCACCTGTCCTCCTCGCTTAATCGGAATTCCGCCGGCGAAAATCATGATCTTGCCGTTGTTCGACGCATGGATACCGAAGAATTGCTGGCCGGACTGGGAGTTCTCACCCAGCGACTTGGTGTCGAGGTCGAAGGCGCGCGCGGTAAAGGCTTTCTTTTGAGCAATGTCGATGCTGCCAATCCAGGCTCCATCCATACGCTCGAAGGCCACCAGATTGGCGCCCTCATCGACTACGGCAATGTTCATCATGACCTTGATCTCGTTCGCCTTCTTGATCGCCGCGGCGATGATGTGACGCGCTTCTTCCAGGGTGATGCCAAGTGCTTTTCCCATTTGAACTACCTTTCTTCAGACATTTCTGTGACGTTCTATGCTTACCACGATTCAAGCATTGACCGTTTAGATTGAATTTGCGAATGAACCGATGCCCGGAGTTCGTGCTCATGTTGCCGGTCCTATTCGAGGCATTGAAGCGATCGGCTAGCCATAGCCTTATTATTGGTTTGGGTTTGCTATGACCGGAAAGCCAACCAGACAGGATCGTCTGGACGCGCTGACAAAAATTTGTCTGGCGCTGCCGGAGACAAGGCGTGAAGACAAGGGATCTCACTGTGCTTTTCTGGTCGGCAAGAAGACGTTCGCCTATTACCTCAATGATCATCACGGTGACAACATCGTCAGCGTGTGTTGTAAGGTCTTGCCGGGTGAGAACCGTTTCCTCGTCGAATCGGGCCCCCACCGGTTTTATCTACCGGCATACATCGGATCGAGAGGGTGGATTGGTCTGCGCATGGATCGTGCGACGTTGAATTGGACTGAGGTCAAAGAATTGATACATGGCAGCTATCTACAGATTGCGCCGAAGAAACTTGCGGCACTGGTAGACGGCTGAGTTTATTTCAGCTCTTCAAAGAGCTTTTCACCCTCGCCCGGAGCAAGGAAGCGATTGGCCTCGAGGCCATGCTGCCGGGTGTACAGGTCGTGATAGCGGCCTTCGAGCGCGTAAAGGCTGGTGTGCGTGCCGCGTTCGAGAATGAGCCCCCCCTCCACCACCAGGATCTGATCGGCCCTGCGAATAGTAGACAAGCGATGGGCAATCACAAACGTGGTACGCCCCTGCATAAGGTAACTGAGACCATTCTGAATCATCGCTTCCGATTCAGAGTCGAGCGAAGACGTAGCTTCGTCCAGGATCAGAATACGCGGGTCGGCCAGAATTGCCCGGGCAATGGAAAGGCGCTGGCGTTGACCGCCAGACAGCTTCACGCCCCGCTCGCCAACGATGGTGTCATAGCCTTCGGGAAAGCGAGTAGCGAATTCGTCAACGCGGGCAATGGTGCAGGCATTGAGAAACTGCTCGTCGGTCGCGTTGGGACGAGAGAAGACTACGTTCTCGCGGATCGAGCCATCGAAGAGAAAGGATTCCTGCAGGACTACACCCAGCTGGCTGCGATAGCTGTTGAGCCGCACGGTGGAGAGGTCGGTGCCGTCGACCAGCACCTGGCCTGAGGTGGGCTTATGGAAGGCGCACACCAGGCTAATAATGGTGGATTTGCCCGATCCCGAAGAGCCCACCAACGCAGTGACCGTACCCGGACGCGCATGGAACGAAATGCCATGGAGGACTGGTTTGTCGGTTTCGTAGGCGAAGTGTACGTCCTCGAATCTTACGTCGCCGTTAATCGGTCCCAGGGTCACGGTACGATCAGGCTCGGCGTCTTCTTCTCTTTCGGCAAGGATTTCGCTGGTGCGGTCGAGGCCGGCGATGGCCTCGGTGAGCTGGGTGCCGACATTCACTACCTGGAAGACGGGGGCAACCATGAAGGCCAAAAACATGGTGTAGGTGAAGTAATCACCGAGGGTGATCTTGTGAGCCATCTCCTGGCGGGCGCCGAGCCACATGACGGTGGCGCCGACGATGCCCAGAATCGCGGTCGCGGCGAGCGAAAGCAGCGAGGTGGCAGTAAGGGAGCGCACGACGTTTTGATAAAGCCGTTCCACACCGCTGGCGAATACTCCGGCTTCGCGCTCTTCCGCATGGTACCCCTTGACCACACGCACGCCGCCCAGCGATTCGGTCAACCGGCCGGTGACCTCTGCGTTAATTTTGCCGCGCTCGCGAAAGATGGGACGGATCACACCGAATGCTTTACGCAGAATCAAGACGAAGGTCAGCACGAAAGCAAAGGAGATGAGGGTGATGCTGGCGCTAATGCGCATGAGGATGAAGAAGGCGAGGACGGCCGTCAATAGTCCCCCGACAAAGTCGACCAGGCCAGTGCCAATGAGGTTGCGCACGCCTTCCACGTCGGTCATGATGCGCGACACCAGGACGCCGGTGCGGGTGGCGTCGTAGAAGCTGACGGAAAGACGGCCGATGTGCTGCTGCACCTGCATACGGAGGTCTGCAATGAGCCTCTGGGCGGCCTTGGAGAGGAGCTGGGTCAGGGAAAATGAGGTGATGGCCTGTATGGTTGTGGCCAGAAGAACCGCGCCGACGATCCAGGGCAGTTTGTCCGCTTGCTTTTTGACCAGGACGCCGTCGACCAGGAACTTGGTCGAGGCGGGCAGTACCAGCCCGGAGACACGATTGATGACCATCAACACGAAGCCAAACGCGAGCAGCCATCTGCGCGGCTTGACGAGTGTCCAGATCTCGGGCAGCACCTTACGCAGGGGCGGCCTTTTCTTCTTAACCTCGCCCCCGGCTGCATCGGAACGCGCGCGGGTCGACCGCTCGGCCCGCAAAGACATACCGGCCCCGGCACTGGATCGCAAACTCACGGTGGAAAGGCCCCCTAGACCCTGGTGCGGCGCGCAGCAATGAAAGAACGCACACAGAGTAGTACATAGATGAGCATGAGGGCCGACATCGCTGCTTTTTCTTCAACCGCCGCCGGATAGGGGAACAGCTTGCCCTTGAAGAGCTCCACCACCTGAACCAGGGCCGGAGCGGTGGCGAGGAAGCCCAGCAACCCAATGGTTACGGCGATATGCATGAACAACATACGACGCCGTGGAACGGGGGTTTCGGCCATGCGGCCGAAGGTAACCAGCAGAATTCCGAAGGCTACCGGAATGAGCGAGGTGGGAAATTTGTGGCCAGTGAGAACGAAGCTTGCCCCACCCAGAATTATGAGAAGAACACCGAAAAGAACTGTGACTTTCGCCATTAGGGGCGGACGCCTCCGAAAAGCTCAAATCTCATAGCACCGCCAGAGCTCGTCGAGGTCAAGGGTGAAACCTTCGACGGGACCCTTGCCGCGAACGGCATTACCGGATTCGGCAGCCACTTCGGCGCCAGGCTCATAGATGTAGACCTTCTTCTTGTAAGGGTCGATCCGCCACCCGGGGGTGGCCCCATTTTCGATCCACCGCTCCATCTTTTGCTGGGCTTTGGGCACGCTGTCCGAGATCAAGAGCAACTCAATAACAAAGTCTGGGCAGAGCCGGGGAAAGCCTGTTAGCTCATCCTTCGTCAATCCCTTTAGCCTGTGCGGCAGTACGTAAGCGGCGTTGGGGTTCAGAATCGAAGAGTCAGCGAGATAGAAGCCAGCGCTGGAACCGAACATCCTTCCCCGCCGGTGGGTCTTAGTCCAGGAGGTGATTTCTGCGTTTGCGATGCTGCTAAATCCTCCGGCGGGAGGGAGAATCAGAATCTCCCCTTCCCTGTTGCGCTCAAAACGGAACCAGTCACTGGCGGCGCAAAGGGCATCGAACTCCGCGTCGGTCAGGGGAGGATCCAGGACCATGCTGCGGGGCGTCTCTGCGTCGATCGGAAGAAGAGCAGGCACAGCCTTCATTTTACCTCCGCGGATAAGATGCGGGGCGGATTCCTTATACGTCGACCTTACCTTCCACGGTCAGAAGCTCATCCAGGATTTCCTGGACGATCTTCTCCGGGGGACCCTCCGCACAGATCCGCATAAGATCCGGGGTGACTTCGAGGGTGTCCAGTTGGCTCTGCAAGAGTTGTGGACTCATGTAATGGTTCTTGCGTTCCTTAAGACGCTCCTCGAGCTCCTGGCGCGAAACGTCGAGCAGGATGAAGCGAATGTTGACCGACGGAATTTGAGGGGTAAGCTCATCCCGGTAGCTCTGCTTCAGTGCAGAGCAGCCAAGAATGCCGCTGATTCCCGCTTCATACCAACCCAGTAGTAAATGATGCAAGGTAGCCAACCAGGGCTTGCGATCCTCATCGGTGAGCGGGATGCTGGCGTGCATCTTTGCCTTATTGGCTTCGGAGTGGAAGTCGTCGGCGTCGGCAAACCGCCAGCCCGTTTCCGCAGCCAGCAATTCGCCAATTGTGGTCTTGCCAGACCCGGTTACCCCCATGAGCACGAGAATCATAGCTTCCTTCCAGAGCATTTCCACTTCAACTCTGCACAGGTTAGTTTAGCGAAGACCGGCTTTCGTTGAGGGAAAACCGGGGTAAGGATTTCCTGCTTTATACACAACAAAAGCAAACATGCTCAATACTGGCGAGGTAGTTAAGGCAATGGCTACTCGGCAGCGGCCCGCTTTATATCATCAACCACAGTGGAGGGGGTCCATTCGTTGCTCGGAAACCAGCGAAAGATCTTGCCGCTGGGCGTGATGATGGCCGTGGAAAGCGTGTGGGTGAGGGTGCTGTTGCCGCCGGGGCTCACACCCACGTCAAAGAATTGGTCCACCGCGTCTAATTCTGAAGAGGAAGGCGCGGCGAAATCCCAATGAGAGAACGCCTTATCGCCGTGTTCGCCGGTGTAAGAGTTACCGTAGCTGCGCAGCACTTTTGGAGTGTCGTGCACAGGATCAAAGCTGACGCTGAGCAGATGGGTCTTATTGTAAAGTTCCGGGTCGGCGGAGAGGTCGTGTTGGATGGTGGCGAAGTTGCGGCTCATGCGAATGCAGTAGTCGGGGAGGGGACAGCGCGTGTAAATAAAGGTGACCAACAAAACTTTGCCACGAAACTGCTCGATCGCGATCGTCTTGCCGCTTTGGTTGAGAAACTTGAAATCGGGCACTGTCTGCCCTGGTGCGGGGACGTTATAGAGCTTCTGTGGTTTGTAGTCGGGTTGGGCCTGTGCGGTTACATCGATCTGATCCAAGACACTTGTGGAGGTTGAGATCCGCAGCCTCGCGGTTACGTGATCTCCCGGGTGGAGCTCCGTGGCTATACCCGGCTGGGCGAGTTTGTAGGGCATGGTCATTGCCCCCATGAGGCCGGGAATGGCTTCGGTGTCGATGGTGACTACGCCTTTTGCTGAATCGGAAGAAACCACAATTCCTCTCAGCTGGTAAGTCGCCGTGTCGCCGGCGATGGCGGTGGGCTGCTCCTCGTCCGCCTGGTTGCCGCTGCGACAGCCGGTGAGAATGCCGGCTCCGAATATGAACAAGATCATGGAGCGACTTACTCCACGAACAAATTGCCGCATGTTCCCTCTTATTCCTATCCTAGAGCCTTCGTTGTTGAGAATGGAAACTCCGCCGCTCAGAGTGGTGAATCGATTGAGGGAAAAGCTGATTCCGGGGCTAAAGAAGGGCGTGTTGCTGGACAGAGGGTGTTTTCTCCAGAAACGCCCTCTTCTCCAGAAACCGCTCCCTATGGAAGCGTCGGCCTTCCCTTTGCCATCCCGCTTGCCCCGCCCCGGCGTGCCGTGGGGCGTGTCGTGAGAGCAGCTGACTTGCCTGGGGCAAGTTAAGAATGGAATGAACATGGGAAAGCGGTGTTTGCAATCCAGGCCCAGAGGGCCGGCACCAAAAATCAGCCCAGCCCGGAAGGGCTGGGTAGATATAGGCACGCGGTCGAGCGCCGGAGGTGCGGCACCACACTCTTCCTTTGCTCATTTGAACCGAAGCCGACCTGTCCCGCCTGCCCCGGCCTGCCGTGGGGCGTGCCGTGGGGGGATCCGCAGTTCTACGAACCTTTCCTGGAAATGTTTTTCCGCAGAACAGCCCTTCAAAAGTGAAAGCGATAGCGCACTTCCCCGTAAATCTGGCGCGGATCGTTGTAGTGAAAGCCACCGAAGGTAAGACTGTTGTCCAATAACCGGCGGGTGTTGGCAATGTTCTGTGCATTGACGGAGACGGAGAAATTCTCCCCGATCGTCTTACCCAGGGCCAGGTCCGCTGACACGTGTCCCGGCAAGTAGGCACCGCTGTACGGGGAGGGCGGGTCTGGATAGCCGTTGGAAAAACCTGATCCGTAGTAGAGGTTGAACGAAGCGTACACACGATAAGGGAGATTGCCGTTCATGCCTACGTTCAGGGTGTTCCGTTGATCGTGGTCCAGGGGCGAATAGCTCTGGTCGACCGCACAATCCGGCGAATCCGGCGGATAGCAGATAAGGCCGCCGGTGATTGGGCCACGCTGCTGCGCTAATTGATTCGAGTAAGCAAGATGAAACTGGCCGTAGTGCCACAGCCGGGGGGAATGCAAGGTTAATTCCCAACCTTGTATCAGGGCCCCTTGCACGGTCACGGGAATGAAGATGCTCGATTCGCCGACATTGCTGTGATCGAGAAAATTGTTGGCACGGGTCTCGAAAGTATCGGCGTCCAGTAGCCATCCGCGAAAGGGAATCTGCAGCCCGAACTGATGCTCCTCGTCACGCTCACCTCGCAGAGGAACAAAGCTGGTGTTGCTTCCGTTAGCGTATTGCAGCACCGGGCCAGAGATGCTGGTCAGCGGCGGCGGTTGGTAGAAGTGGCCATAAAACCCGCGCAATACCCAGTTAAGCTTAGGTATGAGCACGGAGGCGCCGATCCGCGGATAGACTGCGTTCTCAACCACGCTTGCTTCCACGTGCGACTGCCGCAAACCGCCGATAAGGTTTAACCAGGTAACAGGCCTATAGCTGTCCTCGAGAAAGACTTCTTGCACTCCGGCCGTAATTGTTTGCGGTTGAGAGAAATTCGGACTGCTGCCGTCGTTAAAGAGCACGCCAAACACATCATGTTCATGCTGACCATAGCCATAGATCCCCCCGCTGATTGAATTCTTCGCGATCACCGTCGAAAGCGAGGTTTGGACACCGGCATAATTTCCGGTCTGGTCAGAGGTGGTGGCGGTGGGCAGATCCTCCGGGCTCGGATCATATTTTGCGCTGTTGTAGTGGTAGAAAGGCGAAAGCTGCAACAAGGTAGAGGGGTTAAAGTTATGCACCCATGTGAAAGCGGTATAACCATCGGTTTCATGCTCCCCATCCCGCAACCCACTCGAATTGTAGAGCTGGTTTTGCCATGAATCGACGTCAGGATCGTAGGGGATCTGGTAATAGTCCGATCGCAGCTGGGTCACCAGGCGCACCTGATTGGCAGCATCGCGGTTAAACAGCAAGGAAGCAAAGCCGCCGTAGCCATTATTGGCATCGTGAACAGGTTGTTCGATGGGTGGTTGCAGCCCAAACTGACTGCGATTGCCATTGAGGCTGGTGTACCAGGCGAATTTCTGCGAATGGTTCCCCAGGCTGAGCTGGTCGTTGGTCTGGTAGAAGTTGCCCAACGTAAGAACCAGTTCGCCCTGGCGATTGCGCTCAAAGCCGGAGCGCGGAACCACGTCGAAGACCCCGTAGGTGCGATCTCCCATATCGGCTCGATAGCTCCCTCGCGCCACCTCAACGTAGTCGATATCTTTGGGATCGATCTGCGGAGCAATATTGCTGGCGATGTTGGTGTTGGGGATAGCAACCCCGTCGATCAGCCAGCTCAATTGATGGCCACCCCGCATGTGCAGCATGTCATGGGTCATGTACGCGCCCGGCACGTAGTCGGTGATCATCGCCATGCTGTTGGTCTGATCCGCGCCGGGAGTGCGTGCTATATCTTCGCGGCTGACTAGGGTGGTTGGCGTGACACTTTCAACATTGACGGCGGAGGCATCGCTGGTGACGACAACAGAAGCCTGGACCGAGGCAACCTGAAGCTCGAAGTGCAGCACGGGCGTGGTATTAGAGGCAATCGTGATGCTTTGCGTGGTGGTGGTGAAACCAGGCTGAGCTGCAGTCACCACATATACGCCTGGGGGAACCGCGGACGAACTGAATTCGCCGTTAGTGTCGGTTTTTTCGGTGACCACAAAGTCGGAGTAGGCCGCGCGCAAAGTAACCGTCGCGCCGGCAATGGGCCGATGTTGTGGATCGTGGACAACTCCGCGGACGGCGGTTAACTCCGCCGCGCGCGCCAAAGGCAGGCATACGAGCGCCGCGCTGAGCAACCAGCATGGATAGCAAAGAGACATTTCTTTCTCCGTGGTAGTGCAACCAGTTGTCTGGATTTAAACGGAGAAGAAAGAAGGGGGGCCACGGGGAGCGGAGCAGCGCAACACGCGCGAGGCGATTGCATCGGCAACGGGCTGCCGATCGACGCTGGTTACGACAAGGCCAAAGCGGGTGCGCAAGGTTAAGACGGCGTTGATCGAAACGTTCGTGACCGCGTGAAGGCTTTGGCTAAACGGACAACCCGGCTGGCGCAGTGCAGGAGCGGCGTCAGACGATGCGCTGGCGACTGAGCCCATAATGCAGGCATGCGCGCCGTGAGCGCGGCAGCAGATGGGCACCCATTGCTGCGGTGCGGCGAGCGCCATCATTGTTGCCGACGGCAACAATGCCCCAAACACGCACAGCAATACCGCTGCTGCAATCCGCCGCATGCAGCAAGTGTACACGCCCTGGTGGGCCAGGCGTGGAAGGTGTCCTTTACGGTATAAAACAAGGATGCAACTACCCCCGGCAATCGCCGCAGCAATTGAGGTTGGCGATACGGTGATTGCATCCAGCGCACGCGCTGCCCGAGCCTTGCGGCGGCTCCACGGCGAGGCACAACGCCAACAGCGATTGGAAGCCTGGCAATCACCGGACATCCTGGATTGGGATAGCTGGTTGAACCGGTTGTGGCAGAAGCGCTTGCGGTCCGGCAGCGAGACACGGCTCTTGCTCACCCCGCTGCAGGAGCAACAGGTCTGGGTGGAGCTGGTGAGACCCAGCATCGAAGGGCTGCGGCTGATCTCTGTGCCCGGCGTCGCCGAACTGGCACAGGAGGCGTATGCCCTGCTATGTGCTTACGGCGCGCTGGATTTTTTGAGCGGAGAAAAGCTCGGTGGCCCGGATGTGGAGAGTTTCCGCAAATGGGCTCGCGGTTTTGAATACAAGTGCCGGCAAGAGGATTGGCTGAGCCGTGGCAAGCTGTCATTGGTGTTGCGGGAGGCGGTGCTGGCCGGCCAGGCCGAGGCAAGCTTTCGGTTGACACTGACCGGCTTCGATCGCATCACACCGGCGCAGCAGGATTTGATCGACGCTCTTCGGGAGCAAGGTCACGACATCGCACTGATGGAACCTGCCGAGATCTCGCAGACGCAGACAAACTTGCTGGTCGAAGCGGTTGATAAACGAGATGAGATCGCTACCTGCGCTCTCTGGGTGCAGCGCGAGCTTGCCGCCGCCGCCCAGGGGCAAACATCCCGCATTGCCGTTGTAGTGCCTGGAGTTTCGAGGGAACGCCCGGAGATCGAGCGAGCCTTTCGCCAGATACTTGCGCCCGCGGCCGTTGCGGTTGGGGTGCTCGACCTGCCTCTTCCCTACGAATTCTCTCTCGGCGTTCCGCTCGCCGACGTGCCCATGGCGCGTAGTGCCCTGCTGCTGTTGCGCTGGATGAATGAAGCGCTTTCGCAGGCCCAGGTCAGCTGGTTGCTGCTCTCGGGCTTCATCGGCGAACAGCAGGACGAACTGCTCGCCATCGCAGAGTTCGACGTCAGCTTACGGCGGCGGGCGATGAGACAGCCGGAACAGGATCTGGATAGCTTTCTGCAATCGGCTCATCCGCCGGAAAAGCTTCGTCACAGGCTACGGGCTGGGCGGCGGTTACTTTCTCAGAACAGCGCGATGAGTTTTGCCCAGTGGGTTCATGTGGCCGACCAGATCCTTGAGGCTGTGCACTGGCCAGGAGCGCACGTTTTGCAGAGTGAAGATTTTCAGGTGCAGGCCCGCTGGTCGCAAATGCTCGACAGCGTGGCTGCGCTTTCGTTTGATGGACGCCTGGCCAGTTATGCGGAGTTTCTCGAAGTATTAGAGCGCCAGGCAAAACAGACCATCTTCGCCCCCGAATCGCGCGATGCGCCGGTACAAATCCTGGGACCGTTGGAAGCAGCGGGTCTCACCTTCGACGCACTATGGTTTCTCGGCGCCGACGATGCCAACTGGCCGGCAGTGGCGCGACCTCACCCTTTCCTTACCCGGTCTCTGCAGCTCACCCACAACATGCCGCACGCCGACAGCACTGCGGATTGGAAGCTTGCTCAGCAGGTGACCACGCGCCTCAAGAAAAGCGCGGCGAAATGTGTGTTCAGTTTTCCCTCGCAAAATGCGGAGGGTCCATGCCGCGCATCGACGCTGGTGAGTTCTGGAAAGGAGACGGTGGAGACGAAGGCTCTGCGGATATCGATCGGGGCCAACGCGTCCGTCGCCCCGGAAGAGGACTTCCCTGCCCTGCAGATCGATGAGGAGCCAGCCGCCGTTCTTCCCTGGCCCATGGAGCAGGATGCTGGGGGCGCCGAGATACTCCGCCGGCAGGCAGCTTGTCCTTTTCAATCCTTTGCCACCCGGCGGTTGGGCGCCAGGCCCATGGATGCTACCGACTGGGGCCTGGAACCTCGCGAACGTGGCTCCGTGGTGCACAAAATCCTGGAGAGTCTGTGGACAGAGTTGAAGACTCGCGACGCTCTTCTCGAGGCCGGCAGAGAAGCTCGGCTGCACGCCATTGTGGAGCAACATGTCAAAGCAGCATTACAGAAATATCGGGAACGCACGCCAGCGCACAGCTGGAGCCACGCATACCTCGACGCGGAAGAAGAGCGGATTGTTTCTCTCATCGAAGAGTGGTTGGCTTACGAAGCGCAGCGGGCGGACTTTACCGTCGAAGCCGGCGAAGAGAAGCTTGCCGCAACGGTGGGAGATCTCAAACTCCAGGTCCGGGTGGATCGAATTGACGCGGTCGACGGCGGCCGGGTGATCATCGACTACAAAACAGGCATGCTGAGCGGTGTTTCCTGGGACGGTCCGAGGCCAGATGAACCGCAACTGCCGCTGTACGCCGGGTTTGGCCAGATTGACCATTTGAAAGGGGTGCTGCTGGGCAGGGTGCGCGAAGACAAAGTCAAATTCATCGGCCGAGTGGAAGACTCGAGGCTCGTGATGCCCGGCGACACTAAGTTGACCAAGCCGCCCTACAGTGCCGCCATGCTGCAAATTTGGCGGAGTGTCCTGCTAGACCTGGGGCAACAGTTCCTTAACGGTGAAGCGCAGGTTGACCCTAAGCAGTATCCCAAGACCTGCGAGTTTTGCGACCTGCCCGGACTTTGCCGGATCGCCGAGAGTGATCCCGTCAACAGCGGCGATGAGGACGAGAGTGACGACTGATCAGGCCCAGCAGCCAGTCGATCAAAGCGCCCGAGCGCGGACGCTGGAGACGAACGAATCTTTTCTTGTCCAGGCCCCCGCCGGTTCCGGCAAGACAGAGCTGCTCACCCGCCGGCTGCTGAAGCTGCTAGCGGAAGTGGACGAGCCGGAACAGATCCTGGCCATCACCTTCACCCTCGCTGCCACTGCTGAGATGCGGCAGAGAGTGCTTAACGCACTGCAGAAAGCCCGGGATACCGAGGAGACGGGTGAGGAACTGCAACTGGCGCGCGGCGCCCTCGAGAACGATGCCCGGCGAGGATGGAATCTTCTGCAACAGCCGGAGCGACTTAATATCCAAACCATCGATGCCGTCTGCCTGGCGATCGCTCATGAGACTCCTCTGCTTTCGCGCCTGGGTGGGTCGCTTTCCCCGACGGACAAACCTCAGCCCCTTTATACCCTGGCCGCTCGCCGCACACTGGCCCGTTTGGGGAGCGAAGAACCGATATCGAGCGCCCTGACTGCGCTGTTACAGCTGCGCAGTACCAGCCTTCCTGATTGCCAGAAATTGATCGCCGAGATGTTGGATAAACGGGACCAATGGGGCCGCGTACTTCCACTCGGCCAAACTACGCTCGATTGGCCCGCGGTACGCGCGTTCCTCGAAGCACCACTGTGCCGGACACACGATGAGGCCATCCAAAAAGCACAAGCACTGTTCACCGCGCATCCCGATCTTGCGCAGGAGCTGATAGAAGTCCTGAGCCATGCGTGCGGCAACATCGATCCGGATGCGGACTTGATGAGTCTGAAGCATGTCAGCGATATTCGCCAACTGACGGATCATGCGCATTGGGACTGCTTATGCGATTTTCTTCTCACCCAGAAGGATGAGTGGCGCGCCAGTGTACCTACTAAAATTGGATATCCAACGGGCAGGGCAGGGACCGCGCCCAGGGCGCGTTACAAAGCTCTGCTTACCAGGCTCGACGCCAACCCGGAGTTCCTGGCCATGCTCTCCGAACTGCGCGCCCTTCCGCCCCAGGCTTACACCGAAGAAGACTCGCAAATGCTGCAGCACATGCTCGTCATCCTGCGTTATGCGACCGCTGAGCTGCGCCTGGTTTTCGCCGAGCGCGGGTTAGTGGACTTTGTCGAATTGGGTCTCGCTGCGCGCCAGGTCTTGCGCGACGACCAGGGCGAGTTGAGCGAATTGGCTGCCGATGTTGCTGCGCGCTGGCCTCATCTGCTGGTGGACGAGTTTCAGGATACCTCGCGCAGTCAGTACGAATTGTTCACCTTGATTGCCAGCGGGTGGGAGTCCGCGGGTCGAGGTACCTGTTTCCTTGTGGGCGATCCGATGCAATCGATCTACATGTTTCGCCAGGCTGAGGTGGAACTCTTCGAACGCACCAAGCGGTATGGGCTCGGAGAAGGCACGGCGGTTGTAAAATTAACACCTTTACAGTTGCAAACAAATTTTCGTTCCCATGCCGGATTGGTGGATCGCCTGAACGAAATCTTTACCCAGGTCTTCGGGGCCGGCACAGGGAAGGAATATCAGGTCACATTCGCTCCGTCGAAAGCGAGCTGCCCAGCGCCACGCGGCGATTTAGGTGTCAAAGTGTGGCCATTTCTCAGTGTCTCCCGGCCCACCCCGGAGGAAAGACGGGCAGCCGAAGATGCGGAAGCCAGGCAGGTGGTCAACATAATCCAGGGACACTGGCCGGCAGTCGAAAAATCAAAACGCAAGGGCGACGAATTTCGCATCGCTGTCCTGGTTCGGGCCCGCACTCACCTGGGCCTCATTGCGCGAAGGCTGCGCAAGGCAGAGATTCCCTTCCGCGCGGTAGAGATTGAGCAGTTGAGCGAACGACAGGAGGTAATGGACCTGACCGCGCTTACCCGTGCGCTGCTGCATCCGATGGACCGCATCGCGTGGCTCAGCGTGCTTCGTGCGCCTTGGTGCGGCCTTACCGTGAAGGACCTGCATTTCCTTGCCGGGAGCGACACAAAGGACTACAACCAACCGGCAATACTGACCCTGCTCCGCGAACGGACGTCGTTACTCAGTACGGAGGGACAAGGAAGAGCGGCGCGCGTGCTTTCTGTACTGGAAGATGCGCTGCGCGGGAGGCATCGCCAGGTCTCTCTGGCACGGTGGGTGGAACGAACCTGGGCAACCCTGGGAGGACGAGAATGCGTAGACCGCGCGGGGTATGCAAACGTGCATGCCTTTTTTGCCATGCTCGAGCAGCTTGGCCCAGGAGCCGATGGACTCGAAGAACAGATCGCCGAACTTTGTGCCCAACCCGATCCCGCTGCAAGCGAACGCTGCGGGGTGCAGCTGATGACTATTCACAAAGCCAAGGGGCTCGGCTTTGACGTTGTGATTGTGCCTGGCCTGGGACGCGCAACCCGGACGGAAACACAACCGCTGCTTCGCTGGCTAGAGCAGACCAGGCTGCTTGGCCCGACGGAGCAGGAGGAGCGCGAGTTCGTGGTTGCGCCCATCGGCCGCAATGGAAAACAGGGCGGCATCTATGCGTGGATCGGTGAACTTCAGGGCCGGCGGGAAGACGATGAGGCTAAGCGCCTGCTTTATGTGGCAGCCACCCGGGCCCGGAAGGAGTTGCATCTGCTGGGCACCGCGACCGTCCGAAGAAGCAACCAGGAATTAACTCCAGGCTCGAGTGGAACCCTGCTTGGGATTGCTTGGACGGCTCTGAAACCAGACTTTGAGCGCGCGCGAGAGGAACAAGCGCCGGCCGTGGATAGCACCCCTCAGCAAGCAGAGTTTTTGTTTCCACCGGCGTCGCCAACGATAAGATTGCGTCGCCTGCCGGCGGACTGGAAGCCGCGGGAATACGCGGCTGCGCGAGAGACTCAGGAACAAATCCTGGAAGCCATCGAACGGCCCCGCGGCTCACTGGCGGCGCGCGCCTTCGGCACTGTTGTGCATGCGCTGCTCGAAGATCTGACCAAGCTGCCAGGCATCGACGCGGCAGGAGTCTCGCCGGTTCTCCTCGACGAGTTACGCAGCTGGCGCCCTCGCGCCCTGGCGATGCTTCGCTCGGCCGGTTTACCGCGGATGGAGGCCGAAACGCACGCGGCGGAGGTAGTGCGGGCCCTGCAGGGCGTCCTCCAGGATGCAAAAGGACGTTGGATTCTGGGCGCGCGTGCCGGCGCGCAGACCGAGACCTCCTGGTCCGGGTGGACCAGCTCGGAAGGAGCAGAAATCGTACGCACCCTGCGCGGCGATCGCATCTTTCGCGCCGGGGCAACCCCTTGCTCCGCCGAAGAAACACACTTATGGATTGTGGACTACAAGACAGCCCGGCATGGTGCATCCGGCCTGGATGCCTTTCTCGAAAGTGAAAAAGAGAAGTATCTGCACCAGCTGGAAGCTTATGCCGCCGTCATGCGCAAGGTTCACGGGGAAAACCAGCCGCTCCGGTTGGCCCTCTACTACCCACTGCTGACCAGGCTGGTGTGGTGGTAGCAGAGAACATATCTCGCAGTTCAGTAATACAAATATTTCCGCCACTTGTGATCGGAGTGGCCAATCATGCGCATGATGTGACGGCTGGTGTGCAAGGAGAAGGGACGCGGCTCGCGCAGTAACCTAATATCACTCAGTTCGCTGAGCAGATGGTTTCCTTTTCTGCGATTGCAGGCGTGGCAACAGGCAACCAGATTCTCCCAGGTGGAGAGGCCGCCACGCGAACGAGGCATCACGTGGTCGAGCGTGAGTTCGCCGGCCGGCAGCACTACTCCGCAATATTGGCAGCTGTTGCGATCGCGCAGCAGGATGTTCTTGCGCGAAAGAGCGCGCGTCTGGTGCGGAATACGCCGGTATTCGAGCAGGCGGATGACCGAAGGCATGGGAATGCACAGCAACGCAGCATGCAAAATCGCTCCTTGCTCTTCCTCGGTCTTGGCCACGCCTTTGAGCACCAGGATCAACGCCCGGCGAGCGCCACAAATATTGATCGGCTCGTAAGAGGCGTTCAGCACCAGCACTGGCTTCTGCATGGTGTAGGCAGAAGAGACCCGCTGCCCCGGCCATCCTTCATGCGGCTCAGAGGCTTCGTGAGCCAGCGCACGGGCCTGTGCGCTCGCTTTCGGTTTGCGTGCGTGGACCATGGCTTTACCCAAAGACATCTTGATCCTCCGTTTACCGTCTCAATTTACCGTTCTCAAAAAACCGGCGTCCCACATAGCTACGCCCTCGCGCTGCGCGCGGGCGACGGTCGCCACCCGGACCGAGGCGGCACCGCCATTCATCAACATCCGGCTGCAGGCGCGCGCCGTGGCCCCCGTGGTGTAAATATCGTCGATCAGCAAGATGTCCTGTCCAGCCAGGCGTGCAGGGTGAGGCGCAAAAAAAGCGCCGCGCAGATTCTGCCGGCGCTGATGAGTAGTCAGGCCTGCCTGACTCGCCGTCACGCGCACGCGTTTCAGTAGACGCGTTTCCAGGTGCAACACCCATTGGGGATGGCGTCGGTGCATCTCTGCAATGGCCGCGCGGGCCAGTAGCTCAGCATGGTTAAAACCGCGCCGGCGCTCCTTTTCCGGATGCATCGGCACAGGAATAACGAGCATTGTTGGCGACCCGGCAAATGGTTCCAGGCTGTCCGCCAGGAGCCGACCCAACCGGCGGGCAATGGGCTGCATACCCTGGTACTTAAGCAGATGGACCAGGGTGCGGAGCTCACCATGGTAGTTGCCGTAAGCAACCGCTTTGACAAAGGCGGGAGGGGCTAAGCGGCAGGGCTGACAAAGCTGGGAATCAGAGTCGTCACGGGGCAACGGAGAGAAATTGGCGATGCCTAGATCTTCCCCGCAACAAGCGCAAAGGATACCTGGTTGCGGAGCGAGTTGCGCACAGCAGAAATCGCAGATGGGAACGCGGGTAAAACGCAGGAGAGAGCCGCCGCAGAGGGCGCAGGGACAGGGGAACAATGCACAGGAAAGGCTATCGGCGGGACTTCGAAGCACACGAACAACAGCACGCCAAACCGAAGTTTGCGACAACGGGACGTCGGGAGTCAGGGATACAGTCTGACCAGAAAAGACGCACCTCACTGCCGGCCGGCGGGGCTAAACCGCTGCCCTGCCGCCGATGGAGAAAGTATACGGTTAATTCAAGCCCGAACGCCAGCATCCGTTTAGGCCACTTTCTCGACTGGTTCACGGCGTGCAACACGCCTTCCCGCGATTGTGGATGCGACCCCAGCCACCACCAGCGCGGCTCCCACATACTGGAGTGGCGTGGGGCGCTCGTCGGCCAGGAGTGAACCCAGCAGCAGGGCTATCAATGGGTTTACATAGGCATAGCTGGCAACGCGGGTGGTCGGATCCCGCGCGATGAGCCAGACATACGCCGTAAACGCGATAATCGAGGCGAATACGATGAGATAGCCCATGGCGAACACAAGCCGCCAGGTCCAGAGATGGGCGACACCCGGTAAGGCGCCCAATTCCCCCGTCGCTGCAGAGAGCAGGAGAAGAAAGCCGCCCCCCCAGGCCATTTGCAGCCCGGAGCTCATGCTGAGTTGCCTGGGTAGCTGCAGGTGGCGGCTGGCAACGGTTCCACCCGCCCAGAGGAAACAACCAAAGAGCAGAACCAGGGCGGACAGGGTAAAGCCGTTGCTGTGCACTCCTGCAGGAAGCATAAGCAGGATCACTCCCCCGATTCCAAGAACGATGCCGGCAATGGCTTTCGCAGTCGGCCGTTGCGAGCCGGCAAACAACCACTCGCCGAGCATGACCCAGACTGGGATGGTGGCCGCAATCACCGCTGCCAGGCCCGAAGGCACTTCCTTCTCCGCCCAGAATAGGCATCCGTAATCGCCGGCAAACATCACCAGGCCAAGCACGGCGGTGCTTATCAGCTGGCGCCTACCCGGCTGCGGCACCCCTTGCCAGCGGCTGTATGCGTAGAGAATTCCCCCCGCACACAGGAAGCGAAAAGACGCGGCAAAAAAGGGCGGAGTCACCGCCACTACCTGCCGAATGGCCAGAAACGATGCACCCCACAAGAAGTAAATTGCGGCGTAGGCGAGGAGCTTGCGCATGGCAATAGATTAGAGTGTTTCCATCCGGAGGCACGCCGAGTGCAAGAAACGCAGGAAGATTTTCAGCCTTTCGTCTCCCCTACCGAAAACCGCCCTGAACTGACCATCCGCGCGCTGGTACTGGGCTGTATTTTTGGATTGCTGTTTGGCGCAGTGACCGTCTACGTGGGACTCCGCGCAGGCTTGACGGTAGGAGCGTCCATCCCAATCGCTGTCCTTTCGATCAGCCTGCTGCGGGCGTTCGGCCGGGCCTCGATTCTCGAAAACAACATTGTTCAAACCACTGGCAATTCGGGACAGTCGATCGCGTCGGGGGTGATCTTCACCCTGCCGGCACTGACTTTTCTTGGCTTCGACCTCGAGTACTCGCGCATTTTCCTGTTAGCGCTCCTGGGCGGACTGCTGGGAGTACTCTTCATGATTCCATTACGGCGGCAGTTGATCGTTGAAGAACACGGCAGGCTCGCTTACCCGGAAGGAACCGCATGCGCCGACGTTTTGTTGGCCGGCGAACGCGGAGGCTCCTTCGCCGGTCGTGTCTTTCTTGGTCTCGGCTTAGGTGGCCTCTATACCTTTTTCCAGAACGAAAATTTGTTCGGTGCGTGGCCCGGCACACCGGATTATCAGCCGCAGTGGTTTAAGGGCTCCGCTATCCGGGCCGATGTCACCCCGGAATACCTGGGTGTGGGCTACATCATTGGTCCCAGAATTGCGGGATTGCTGTTTGCCGGCGGCGTCTTCTCCTGGTTGGTCCTCATGCCCGCCATCTACTTCTTCGGCTCTCATTTTCCCCAAGCGATCTATCCCGGTACCAAGCCAATTGCCCAGATGTCCCCCAGCGATCTGTGGGCTTCGTACATCCGTCCGATGGGCGCCGGGGCGGTGGCCGCATCCGGGCTGATCACGCTGATCAAGACCATGCCTACGATCTTCAGCGCGCTGCGCGGAGCGGTGGGAAATCTGCGCGCCAGCGGCGGAGTGAAAAGAGCACCGCTGCGCACCGATGACGATCTTCCCTTCAGCGTAGTAGTCGGCGGTTCCCTCGTTCTGGTTTTCATGATGTGGATCTTCCTGACATTCAAGCCCGTACCCGGCGCGCAGGTGAGCGGGCTGGCCAATTTCGCAGCTGCATTACTGGTAGCCTTCTTCGGATTTCTTTTCGTAACTGTATCGTCGCGTATTTGTGGGTTGATTGGGAGCTCTTCCAATCCCGTATCAGGGATGACGATTGCCACACTCATGGCGACGTCTGCAATTTTTCTGGTGAAAGGTTGGACGGCACCCGCGTTCGGCGCCCTGGCCATCACCATCGGGGGGGTGGTCTGTATCGCGGCCGCTAATGCGGGCGATACCTCCCAGGATCTCAAGACCGGGTTTCTGATTGGTGCGACTCCGCGCAAGCAGCAGATCGCCTTGGTAGTTGGCGCCTGCGTCTCTACGCTGGCCATAGGGGCGACGTTGCAGTTGATGAACCAGGGTTTGGCGGAGTTCCGGCAAACTGCGAGGCCATGGGATATCACCGCTGTTCACAGTGGTGTGCAGGTGGAGGAACAGCACTTCCGCCAGGCGCAGATCCGGGTGATGAACGCCGGCAAACTCGTCGACACTCGTCCGGGCAATGGTTATGTGCTGCTGAACGCGCTGAATTCACCCGAGCTGGCAGACGGCAAGTATCTCTACAATCCGCAGACGCAACAGATCGAGGTGCAGTGGATCCAGGGGATCGGCAGCGAAAAGGCTGCTGCGCCGCAGGCGCGTCTGATGGCTACGGTGGTGAACGGAATCCTGGGCCGCAAGCTGCCGTGGGGCCTGGTATTGCTGGGCGTGTTTCTGGTCATTGCGATCGAGATTTTAGGAATTCGCTCACTGTCATTCGCAGTCGGTGCGTATCTTTCGATCGCGACTACGCTGGCGATTTTTGCCGGCGGCGTGGTGCGGTGGATGATCGATCGGGCGGTCGAAAAAAATGAAAGCGAGAGTGAGGTCAGTCCGGGCTCGCTTTACGCCAGTGGACTGATTGCTGCCGGTGGCATCGTAGGCCTGATCGGCGTCGCGCTCAAGCTTTACGAAACCGCGACTGGCAGGCAGGATGTGCTGTTGTTTCCGGCGACCAATCCCCTGCACCACGACTGGGTGTCGGTGTTGATGTTTGTGCTGCTGGCAGGTTCGCTTTATTACTTTGCGCGCAAGCCGTTGAATGACGGAGAGTCATGAAAGAACATCACTACTACGTTTACATCATGGCAAGCAGAACACATGTTCTTTATGTTGGGGTCACCAACAGCGTGTGGAGACGCACTGAGGAACACCGGGAAGCCGAGGTTCCGGGTTTCACGGCCGATTACCGATGCCATCGACTGGTTTGGTTCGAATGCTATCGGTACATTAACAACGCGATTGCTCGCGAAAAACAAATCAAGCGGTGGGGGCGCGCGAAGAAGATCTGGCTTATCGAGCAAACGAATCCTACCTGGGCCGACCTAAGCGAGGCATGGAGAAAAGACACCGCAGATCTCTCCACTACGCTTCGCTCCGGTCGAGATGACAAATCTTAGGTAGAGCAAACATTGCCTTTCCCATGACTCAGGTTCACCGGATAATTGTCGCGATGGAACCTGGAAAGACCACACTTTAAAAGCCACTGAATTGTCATCTCGACCGGAGCGAAGCGTAGTGGAGAGATCTGCGGTTTTTCTTTTCTATTCCGCGCCTCAGCAAGGCGCTGCTGGAAGGTAACGGCCGGCGGCAGTACGGTGGAGAACGCCAGGAAGATGGCCGTCAGTTTGCCCATGATAAGAATTGAAATGCTCCACCGCGGCCAACGGTTGCATCACCCGACGCGATAAGCCCGTTCTTTCCAGGTAACCTGCTGGCCGGCGAGTCTGCGCATCAGAGCATACCACTGCAGCCCGAGCAACACAGTGACGCCAACCGGATGTAGCAATGCGCTGAACAGGGATTGACGATATTTCCAGACAGAAAGCAAACGAGGTACAAACGAGGCTGCCAGCGCGACCAGGATGAGCGTGCGTTCCCCGTCGCTGTACAAGGAAGGTGTGAGGGCCAGTGACAGGGCCAGGAGCAGAGGAAGAATTTGTCCGCAAAAGAGCAGCAGGGTAAAAGGCAGAATGCGCGCCGGCGCCGCCATGCCCTCAGTAGCATTCTTTGCCAGCCCCCGCCAGACCTCTGCCGCATTGTGATACATACGGCAAGTTGCAAGATGGGTCAGGTCGGCAAGATCGGTGCGCAGACCATGACGGCGAAAGAGCTGCGGCAAAAGTAGCCCATCGTGCATGGTGGTGCGGATCTGCGCGTGGCCACCGGTCTTTTGGTACGCGTCGCGGCGCACCATGAGGAACTGCCCGCAGCCTACCGCGAAGCCGGGAAGGGGCAGTGCACGCATGCCGGCTAGCGGCAAGTACGAAAGCAATACAAAGTGAATCAGTGGCAATAGCAGGCACTCCAGGGGAGAGTCGGTTTCCTGGCGGGGAAAACCACTCACCAGATCGGAACCGGAGCGGCGCAGAAACGACGACATGCAGGCCAAAGCTTCGGGTTCAAGACGCACATCCGCGTCGAGAAAGCAGAGGATATTGGAGCGTGCCGCGGCCGCGAGCGCATGGCAGGCGTGCTGTTTGCCGTTCCATCCTCCCGGCAGCGGAGGCGAAGACCGGAGGCGCACCCGAGCATCCTGGACGGCAAAGCCGCGCACAATTTCTGCCGTTCGATCGGTCGAGCCATCATCGAGCACAACGATTTCGATCTGCACTCCGCGCGAAGCAAGCAGGCTGGCAATGGAGGCGCCGATGACGCGTTCTTCATTGCGAGCGGGTATGAGTACGGAGATGGAATCCGGCAAAACGCAGATGCCTGTTTCTGCGCAACTCCCGGCTTCAGGCTCGCGGTACAGCAACATGTTCCAGACCCATAGCACCGCGGGCACGATCGCGCAAAAGAATGCGACAGCGATGATGGTGTTCATGAGCGGTGGATGCTCCCATGACTGCCCTGATAAACACGCCCGGTCAGCAAAGCAACCAGCCGCTTCCAGGCTTCATAGACGCCGCTCATGCCAACCCGGCCGGAGAGAATAGTTTCGAAGCGCGCGGGCTCGCGAAGTTTGGCCAGGGCTGCAAGTTCGTCCTGGGCAGCCACCAGGGCAGCGCAGAGCCGTTCGTTCCATTCCTCGACGCCATCGTCGGGGTGATCCGCCACGGCAATCGGCTGACCGCAGGAAACCAGGATCTCCGGCAGGCGTTCATCCCAGAAAGTGTACTCGAAGGCCAGGGGCACAAGAGTGCAGGTGTCGAGGCGGGCGAGCAATGAGGCCAGACCAGGGCGGAAGATTGCAGGCCGGGTGCGCACGTCGGTGAAGCGGCCTTCCGGCGTGACCCAGAGAACAGAATTCGAAGTGGAGAGAATCTGTTGCGCGGCGCGCAGGAATTGGACCGCTCCGCGCCGGGTGCCGCTTTCTACAGGGAAGAGGCCGAGCTTGCGGAGAAATGAGTAGTGTTTCAGGGCAGCGGCCTCCATGGGTCCATAGTGCGATGCGTGAGGGAGAAAGCGCCGCGACACCACGATAGAAGCAAGGGGATCCCACCAGGAGGCGTGATTGGCAAAGATGATCAGCGGGCCCGTAGTAACAGGAAAGCGGCTGGAGTTTGCCAGGCGAATACCATGAAAATGACGGCCGATATACCAGCGCAGATACCTGGCGAAGAATATAAGCAGGCGCCGCGACGGGTGAATCAACGCGGAATTTCCCGGCGTGCGTTCATCGTGCATCGCGATGCTCTTTTTCGTAAAGTGCTAACGGAGGCCGGGTGCCCCATATCTCGCTCGTTTTTTGCGAGATGTGGGCTACCACAGCGCCCAAGTTGTCGGCTTTCGGGCCCAACAACATCGAGATTTGTGGTATCCCACATCTCGCAAAAAACGAGCGAGATATGGGGCACCCGGCTTTGTTGGAAGGGAGAGGACGCTTATCAGGCATGGGTTAACAGCTCCTCTGCGTGCTGCCGCGCGGAAACGGCAGCGTCTGCCCCGCGATAATGCTGGTCGAGTGCATCGGCGGCAATCCAGCCGCTCATCATCACCATCGGCATTCCTGGGCCGGGATGCGCAGCTCCTCCGGCCAGATAGAGACCCTCGAGATCCGGACTGGCATTGGCCGGCTTGAACGCACCATTCCAACGGCCGTGGCTCGAAATGCCGTAGATCGCTCCATTCAGCACCCGGTACCGCTGGTGTATATCAAGCGGCGTGAGCGCACGCTCAAAGACAATGCGCTCCTCGATGTCAGCGAGACCAGCAGTTCGCTTCAGCTTATTGAGAATCACCTGGCGATAAGCGGGAAACATCGTCGACCAATCATGCTTCGGGCGCAGGAACGGAGTATGCACCAGCACGTAGAGCGCGTCGCCGCCCGCGGGGGCAGTGGTGCTATCGGTGGCTGAAGTTGAGGCAAGATAACAGGTCGGATCGGGCGCAGGCTCGGCCAGATCGTAGATGTGGTGAAATTCCTCGTGCGGATCGCGGGAAAAAACAAAGTCATGGTGGGCCAGATGCTCGTAGCGTTTGTTGAGCCCGAGGTAAAGTACCACACCGGAACACGCCGGCTCGTACTCTCTGCGTTTGTCGAACCTATCGGCAACCGCGCCACCAAGCAGCTCGCGATAGGTGCGCACAGCGTCTTCATTGGAAACCACGGCGTCAAAACGATGCTGTTCTCCGCTGCTGGTTTCGAGACCGGAAATAGTGGCGCCCTCAGTGAGCAGCCGTCCAATCGCGATCTCAGTGTGGTAGCGCACGCCGAGCTCGCTGCCCAGACGGACCAGCGCCTGGGGAACAGCACGGGTGCCTCCCCTCGGATACCAGACGCCCTGTTCCGCCTGCATGTGACCAATGGAACAGAGAATAGCCGGGGAGTTATCCGGCGACGAGCCCACGTACTGCACGTAGTGATCGAGCATCTGGGCCACGCGCGGATCTTTGATGAACTCGCGAATAGTTCCGGCCACGCTTTGCCCCAGGCGCATGCTTAGTACATCTTTGAGCACTGAAATCTGGAAGCTTCCACCAATATCGAAGGTGTCGCGCATGGAACCGACCGACTTCCAGAAGAAGAACTTGTCGGAGATGGTGTGGAGCTTTTCAGAAAGTTCCATGAACTGAGTAAAGCGGCCGCCCAGCCCCGGTTCCCTGCCCTCGAGCGATGCAGCCATCTCCCGGATATTGTCTTTGAGATCCAGAACCGTGCCATCATCGAAGAAGCAGCGCCATTGCGGATCAAGACGAACCATTTCCAGGTAGTCGCTCATGGTGCGCCCGGCCTCGCAAAAGATACGCCGCAGCACCGAAGGCTGAATCAGAATGGTGGGGCCCATATCGAAGCGAAAACCCTGTTCTTCCAGCACAGCGGCTTTGCCGCCCAGCCAGGAATTTTTCTCGAAGACTTCGACCTCGTAGCCGCGCGCGGCCAGAGTGCAGGCCGCCGAAAGGCCTCCCAATCCTGAACCGATCACTGCGACACGCATAGTGGTTTTCTCCTGTCTCAGTCGAGCCGGGCTGCGCTGCGCAAGAACCGCCGCACGCCATGCCAACGGGCCACCCAGCTGCCGCCATGAACCGCCTCGATGTATGAGGAAAAAAACGGCTGATGATCGGGCGTGGTTAGGTGATAAGGTCGCAGGTCACGGCTCCGCTGGGCGACGATCGTCTTGAGCGTAGTCATTTCCAGCAATCCTTCACGGCCACGGGTTACACCGTAGCCGCTCGACTTGCGGCCGCCAAAACTGACTCGCGGATCGGCGGTAGCGACAATCAGATCGTTGATCAGTACCGTCCCGACCGGGAGCCGCGAGGCTAGCATGCGCGCTTCGGGCTCGGGTCCGAAAACAGCGGCGGTGAGCGCATAAGGACAGGGCGATTGAGCGGCAATCGCGGCGTCTGTATCGGGCACATGGAAGATGCTGAGTACGGGCGCAAATATATCGCTCTGTGCAATGCGCATTTCGGGAGTGGGCCCGATGATCACGGCGTAGCGCAGCCCTCCGGCAGACTCATCCATGAGAACTGAGCCTCCCAGGCGCTCGGCGTCTTGCAACAGGTCAGCAAGCTGGGCCTGCGTCCGGGCAGGCAGGATGACGGGTTCGAGGCTCTTGAGTTGGGCGAGCAGTGCCTCCACCAGGCCGGCGTGCTCGCCCACCAGGAAGACTCGCCGCGGCGCCATGCAGGTGGCCGAACCGTTGAAGCGCAATCCGAAGGTCAGCGCTGCGACCGTACGATCCCGGTCGGCACCGGGGAGCACAAAAACAGCATCGCAGCCGGAGAGCTCCATGACAGCGGGCGTCAAATGCTCCGCCAGTTGATGCAGTACCGCCGTACCGGTGGTGGCGGAGCCGGTGAGAAAAACTTTGTCCACTCCGGCAGAGATGGCTTCGCCGCCCGCCTGAGGCGATTCGTCCAGCAATTGCAGCAATGCCGGATCGAGGCCGCAGCGACCAAAGCGTCGCGCAGAGCCTCAGCTGCGGCCATGCCGCCAGGCGCAGGCTTCCAGAAGACGGCATTGCCGGCGGTGAGCGCCTGCAGCACCTGCACACCGGGCAGGAACAGCGGATAGTTTGCGGGCCAATGATGAGCACCGCCCCGAGCGGTTCCCGCCTGGTCTCGGCTGTGACCCGGCGAAGCCAAAAGGGGCGGTTGTGAGAACTGAGCCGTTGGGGAGCAAGAATCCAGGCGGCCTCACGCTCGAGAAAGCGGCAGGCCTCGACTAACGGCAGTACCTCAGAGACCAGCGTGTCGGCCACACTGCGATGGAGTGCCCCGGGCTGATGGCAGGGAACGCTTTGCGCCATCTTCTCTGCGCTTGCGGCTATGCGGTGCCGGGCACGGCGGAGAATGGCTAGACGCTCCCGTACTGCCGTCCGCGCCCAGATCTGCTGCGCCGCCCGCACCTGCCCCAGGGCGGCGGCATCGCGGCCCGTAACTCGCGCTGCATATTCAGCGGCATAGTGTTGATTGTGCACCCTCCTGCCATTCTAGGAAGCAGCTTCGTACAGGGCGGCTTCGGCCAGCACCGGGGAGCATCCCACTGCGGCTCGACCTTCAGGTCTTCGAGCAGCAGGCGCGCGGTAATGCGGGCCGATTCGAAGATCACCGGCAAACCGCTGCCGGGATGGGTGCCGCCGCCGACCAAATAGACGCGGTCAAGATCCTCAAACCGGTTGTGGGGCCTGAGGTGCAGCATCTGCCGCAAGTTATGCGCCATGCTGAAGGTGGAGCCTTTGTGGAGCGCGTAATCAGTCGCCAGTCCGCAGGAGTGACGACCTTCTCGAAGCGAATACGGTGCTCCACGTCCTTGATTCCGATCTTCTCCAGCTGGCGCAGAGCCAGGGATCGAAAGCGCGCCTGCTCGACAGCCCAGTCGATATTTTGATGCTCGTGCGTGACCGGCAGCAGACATAAAGCGTGCTCATCTTCTTTGGCGCGAGCGACGGGTCGGTGACGCAGGCATTCTGCACGTAGAACGACGGATCCTCCGAGAGCTGGTGCAGTTGTTCAATATCGCGCAGGTTCTGCTGGTAATCCTCCGCCAGATAAATGGTGTGGTGAGAGACCTCGTCATACCGCCCTTCGATACCCAGGTAGAGCATGAAGGTGGAGCAGGAGAAGCGTTTCTTCTCGATCCTGCTGTCGGTCCAGCGGCGGCGAATGTTGTCCGGCACCATGCGCTGCATGGCTTGAGCGAAGTCGGCATTGACCACCACGGCATCAGCAGCGAGGGTTCGGTTAGCGGTGCGCACCGCGGTACACTTGCGGCCGGCGAAAATCATCTCTTCGACCGGCTCATTGAGCAGGACTCTGGCGCCCAGGTCCTCGGCGATGCGGGCCATAGCCTTGGTGACCGCGCCGCAACCGCCTACGGGATGAAAGACGCCGTGCTCATACTCCAGAAAAGACAGGATGCTGAACAAGCTCGGGCAGGTGAACGGCGACATGCCCAGATACTTGGACTGGAAGCTGAAGCCGAGGCGAATCCGTTCATCTTTGAAATAGCTGCGCAGATCAGAATCGAGCGACCGCCACGGACGCAGCAGTGGCAGCAGCTTGAGCATGTCAAGCCTGGCCAAGTCTCGCCAGCTCTCGAAGGGCGATTCCAGAAAAGGCAAAAACTTCTCCAGCTTGTTGCGATTATCACAAAAGAAGCGATGAAAGCCACGGGCATCGTCTGGGCTGAGCTGAGCAATGGCGCGCTCCATTCGTTCCAGGTCCGGGGTGGCCAGCAGTTCTCCGCCCGACCCGAACACCAGTCGATACTGTGGATCCAACCGGTACATCGGGATCTCTTCGTCGAGATTTCTGCCCGCGGCTGCTAATATCTCGCGCAGAACCCTGGGGTAGAGAAAGAATGTCGGCCCGGTATCGAACTTGAAACCGTTCCGTTCGATAGTGGATGTTCGGCCGCCGACGACATCCCGGCGCTCCACGACGGTGACATCGACGCCCGAGCGTTGCAGCAAAATAGCAGCCGCCAGCCCGCCCGGACCGGCCCCGATAATGATGACTTTTTGTTTCGGCTTAATCATTCGTTCGATGATGAGATGCCAGCTGGATCAAAACTAGAGTGCGTCCTGTGACTGCCACGTAACCGAGGCCGTTTTAAAGCTCGTTGCAGAGCAAAAATCGTTGAGTGAGTTTCCTGGCCGCAGCTCGAGTTTCCGTAACAACTTTAATTTTTCACAACTGGCCCCCAGCGCGCCGCGGCTTAGGGCATTCGATTTCACGCCCTTCGAATTGGCGGGTTTCTTGTTGCTCCTGCCAAATTTGTTCGCGAAACAGGTTGGACTTGCGCAGGTCAAAACGCGAGGGTTTGCATGCCCGGCCGCAGTCGAGCCAGGTCGCGACCCTGACGGATGAGATCGGGCAACCCCACTCCGTGATAGGCGCTACCCACAAGTGCAGACCGGGCATACGGCTCACCACCGATTCCAGCTCCGCCATTCGGTCGAGGTGACCAACAGAGTACTGTGGCAGTGACAGAGGCCAGCGTCGCACTACCGTTTCCGCAGCTTGCGGCAACGGGCCCAGAACGCGGCCCAGTTGCAATCGGGCGCGTTCAATGAGGTTATCGTCGGGCTCACCAAGCAGCGCTTCGCCCGAGTGACCGCCGAAGAAAGCCCGCAGTAAGAGTGCCCCGGCGGAACGCGGCCGGCAAACTTCTGGTCCACGAAGGTGCAGGCCAGCAGTGACTGCTCTTCTCCGGGAACCTGGGGAACCACGAAGCCAAAGCCACGTGGAATGCGCAGGCGCGCCGCTTGCCCGGGAGCGAAGGCTAGTGCCACCATGATCGCCGATGTGGCCTGCCGGGGCAGCAAATCAGCCACGCCGCCGCCTGGTTCAGCCGTTGCAACAAGAGGCCGGTAACGTGAGGCGGAGTGGCCAGGACCACCGCGTCAAATTGTTGGGCCGTCAGCAGTCGTGACTGCCATTCTCCGCGGTACGGCCTCGATCTGCAAACCGGATGCGCAAGCGTATTAATTTAGCCGGCAAGCCGGCCGCCATGCGATCGATCAGAGTATCGAGGCCACTCGCAAGGGTGGTGAAAATGGCGGGAGAGGATTTTTGAGCCCGCCGCTGAACAGGCTGTATCAGGCTGCCGTGCTCGGCTTCCATCGGACAAAGGAGGGCATGACGGCGCGACGCTCAGCTGTATGTCGCCGCCGAAGACCCCGGCCAGCAGCGGTCCGGCAATGGTGTCGGCGACTTCATCCCCGAAGTGGCGGCGAACAAAGTCAGCGACGGATTCGTCTTGCGCGGCGCCGCGCCTTGAGCTCCTCCGCGCGCCTTGGCTCGCGCAAATAGGCAAGGCGGGCCTGCCAACTGAAGAGCGGCGATCCAGCAGCGGACCCCACTTCGCCGGCACCATCATGCGCATGCCGTCGGGGATAGGGACGAGCTGCGGTGGCGTTCGCCGCCTTGCAGCACATAGGTGCGCCGCCACTGATCGTTGGAGGGGATGATCTGGTCTTCGAGGCCGAGCTCCACGGCCAGTTCGCGCGCCCAGGGCTTTTCCGTCACCCAGGAATCGGGCCCGCACTCGATGACGAAGCCCTGGCGATGAACGGTTTCGACGATGCCGCCGAGCCGCGCGGAGGCTTCGAAGAGGGTGAAGGCGATGCCATCGCAGGCTAGTTGATAGGCCGGGAGGCCGGCTGATGCCGCCGCCGACGATCGCGATCATAAGCGTCGCGGACAAAGCCTCGGAGATGAATCTTTGCCGCCAGGCGGGCAAAACCTTGCGGGCCAGATCGCGAGCGTCGCGTCAGCAGCGGAGAGTCGTTGAGCGACTGCGGACGCATGACCTCAAGGCCGATCCCGGCGGCGAATCGCGGAAGCCGATGTCGATGTCGTAGAGGATTTCGACGTGGTCGCAGAGGAAGCCGATGGGCTGGATGATGACGGCGAGTGGCCCTCCTGGCGCAGCGCGGTGAGGGTGTCTTCGACCGTGGGGCCGATCCAGGGGCCGCCGGACATGCCCTGGCTTTGAAAGGCGAAGAACCATCTGCGGCGCGTGAGGCCCGCGGCGCGAGCAGTGCGGCGACGTTGGCGGCGGTGCGCTTGGCTTCGACCGGATAGGGGTCGGGAGACTCCGGCACCGCGGCGTCGGCGTCCGTCAGCGTCCGCGGCTGGGATTGGATCGTTCGGCAGGGCACGCTGTGCGCGGTGAAGAGCACCGGCGCCGGCGGCGCCGATCCGTGCAGAGAGGCTTTGCCACACCGGCTGCAGCCGTTCGGCGAAGGCCTGGGCGAGCAGTGGATGGTCGGCCCAGCCTTCGATGAATTCCATCTCGATGGCATCGCCGGCCTCGGCAAAGACGGCGCGGCGGTAGAGGCCGACGCTGGTGCGGGAGTTCTGCGGCGCCAGGCAGATGGCCACCGCCGAGGTAATGCCATCCTCGCGCATCTGCCGCACCACGTCGGCGATGTATGGCTTCCAGTTGCGCATGCCGACGTAGACCGGGCAGGCCGATCTCCTGGCGAGAGCAGCCGCCCCTGCTCCAGCGTGATCTCGGTGAGCGGACTCTTGCCGATGAGACTGTAGCGATGACGGATCTCTTCGATGACGTTCGGGCATGGGGCGGCCGCCGGTGACGTTGCGCAGATACTCGGGAATCTCGTCGAGCGCTTCGGGCGTGCCGTGGGCGAGCAGCAGGACCGCTGGCGTTGCGGTGCAATATCAGGCACGGGACTGCTCTCCGCGTGATGGCGCTGAACTCGCGGACGAACTGGACCACGCGCTGCACGTTTTCGACCGGCGTTCCGGGAACGATGCCGTGGCCGAGATTGAAGATGTGCCCGGGCCGGCCGGCGGCCTGCGCGAGAATCTGCGGACGCGCTGTGCGAAGCAGATCTTCGCTCGGCGAAGAGCGTGATGGGATCGAGGTTGCCCTGCACCGCGCAGGCGTGGCCGAGCGCGCGCCAGCCCTCGTCGAGCGGCACGCGCCAGTCGAGGCCGAGCACGTCGGCGCCGGTCTCGCGCATGGCGGGCAGCAGGCTGGCGGTGTCGACTCCGAAATAGATGACGGGCACGCCGAGTGCCTGCACTTCGCGGACGAGACGCGTGGTGACGGGCAGCACGAATTCGCGATAGTCGGTCGACGCTGAGCGCGCCGGCCCAGCTGTCGAAGATCTGGATGACGTCGGCGCCGGCCTCGACCTGCTGCGCGGCGATATTCGCGAGCACGATGACGAGCTTGTCGAGCAGCAGCCGCCACGCGGCCGGCTCGCGATACATCAGCGTTTTGGTGTGGATGTAGTTGCGCGAGCCGCCGCCCTCGATCATGTAGCTGGCCAGGGTGAAGGGCGCGCCGCAAAAGCCGATGATGCCGAGGCGATCCTTGAAGTGCGCGGCGACTTTGCTCGATGGCCTCGGCGACGTAGCCGAGTTCGGAGGCGCGGTCGGTGCGCAGCGCTCGACATCGGCGGCGGTGCGCACGGGATGATGGACGACCGGGCCTTCGCCGGCCTGGAACTCAAAGTCCAGTCCCATGGATTCGAGGGGCAGCAGCAGGTCGGCGAAGATGATGGCCGCGTCGACGTCGAGCTTCTCCGCGGCGGTGATGGTGACTTCGGCGGCGAGCTCGGGCTGCTTGCAGATTTCGAGCAGCGAGTGGTGCTTGCGGACGGCCTGATACTCCGGCATGTAGCGGCCGGCCTGGCGCAGAAACCAGACCGGCGTGCGGTCGACGGGCTGGCGCAGGCAGGCGCGCACGAAGCGGCTGCCGGGAGTGAGCGCGCGGCTCCAGTCCGGGCTTGAGTTCCGGGCGAGGGTGTTTTCCGGCATGCTGGGCTTCATTTTGAAGGGTAGCATCCCTGCCCGGCCTAGGCGCAAAAGGCGGCAGATGTTGGATTTTTCCGCAGTGAAAACCCGACGTTCTCTCCAAGAAGACTTACGTAGCTCGCCATGAGGAATAGGGAAAACGAATCTCAGGGGCTTTGAGGAGGCCGACGGAAATGGTGCGTGATATGCGTGGTATGCGTGGTAAGGTGCGTCCCGCCGACGGAAATGGTGCGTGATATGCGTGGTATGCGTGGTAAGGTGCGTCCCGCCGACGGAAATGGTGCGTGATATGCGTGGTATGCGTGGTAAGGTGCGTCCCGTCGACGGAAATGGTGCGTGATATGCGTGGTATGCGTGGTAAGGTGCGTCCCGCCGACGGGAATGGTGTGTGATAAGCGTGGTATGCGTGGTAAGGTCCGTCCGCGCCGACGGAAATGGTGCGTGATATGCGTGGTATGCGTGGTAAGGTGCATCCAGCTGGTAGGGAAAGTTTGCTTTGCCCTGCAGACGGGGAGCCTTCCGCGCCTGAGCCTCGCTTGGGACGAGAAGCGGAGCGTGGCTCATCCTGGCCGGCGGGGAAGGGGGATAAGTCCTTTGTCTTATCAAGATGTCCAATTGCTCCGAGTATTGACTGGCAAGGGGCGGAGCGAGGTTCTTCCCTGCGGGTGTAACAGTTGTGGTGGCGCAGGGATACGGCTGCATGATTCTCCTTAGGAAACCGTCAAGCCAACGATCCTATGGGTGGCTTTGGTGCGCAAGGAGCTGAGGTAAATAAACATGAGGATGGGGGGGTATTTAACTAAAGGTAACCCCCTCAGTTTGCCTGGGGCCCTCAGGACGCTGGGTGAGGCATTCCCCGTGCGATTCCAGAGGAATCCCGAGTGAGTGCCGCACCTACGGCGCTCGGCGTGGTCGTGGAAGTGATTCCCAGCCCTTCCGGGCTGGGCTGACGTTTGGGCCGCCGGCCCTCCGGGCCTCGAGGCGGCGGTAAATCGAGCGTAGTTTTTTCTCCCAGCGGGCAAGGCAGGGACCCGCGGTTGCTCTTCGAGTTCTCACGCAGGTTCTAAAGGCCACTGAGCAAAGCGCTTTCACCCCCATCAAGCCCCGCGGGAAATGTCTTTCGACCGAGCGTAGCGCAGTATTCCAAATCACACCGCTCCGGCAATCAGGGTGCGGTGGAGAAACCGAACACGGTTACGCTGTGGTAGGTCTGCCCCGGCTTGAGCTCGGCTGGTGGGAAATTTAGGGTGATTGGGCGAATCGGGAAAGTGCTGTGTTTCCAGGCAAAAGCCGTCGTGCATGTTATACACATGGCCGTGTTTACCATGCACCGTTCCATCCAGAAAATTGCCGGAATAAAACTGCACCCCGGGCTGGGTCGTCTCCACAGTGAGCACCCGGCCGCTGGTCGGCTCGAGGACGCGCGCAGCCTCCTGCAACACCCCCGCTTTTCCATTCAGCACGTAGTTGTGGTCATATCCTCCGGCCAGGCGCATTTGCTCGTAGTTGTCTTGATCCGCGCTCCGATGGCCGTTGGTTGAGGAAGTCCAATGGCGTTCCCGCTACTGGGGCCAGTTCGCCAGTGGGGATAAGCGATGAGTCGACAGGAGTGAAGCGGTCGGCCGGAATCATCACCCGGTGGTTGAGAATATCTCCCTGCCCCTCGCCGGCAAGGTTGAAGTAGCTGTGATTGGTCAGATTAAGGACTGTGTCCTTATCGGTGGTGGCGAAGTACTCGATCTTGAGCGCATGAGCTTCGAGCGTATAGCGGACCCGTGCCGTGAGCGTGCCCGGAAAGCCCTGGTCGCCGTCCTTGCTCACCAGGGTGAGCTCAACTCCGTTGGGAATTTCATGCCCCTGCCATACCAGCTTGTCGAAGCCCTTAATGCCCCCGTGTAGGCAGTTGGTGCCGTCATTTGCCGGAAGCTGATAGCGCTTGCCGTCGAGGGAAAAGCTGGCATGGGCGATCCGGTTGCCGTAGCGCCCGACGATGGATCCGAAGTAGCTTTTGGGGTCGGCAGTGTAGCCCGCCAGGGATTCATAGCCAAGGACGATGTCGGCGGTTTTGCCGCTGCGATCCGGCACCTCGAGCGACACCAGCCGCGCCCCATAGGTCATGATGCGCGCTTTGACGCACCCTCTTCGAGGGTGTAAATTTCCACCTTGGTTCCATCGGGCATATTGCCGAACTCAGACTTGGTCACCTTTGCCTCCAGACGCGATGCCAATGGCACCAGGGTAAAAAACAGAGAAATATAGCTAAGTGCTTTGGTTTGCATCCACGGATTGGCCATCAACAGACTCTCCTGATCTCTTGCCGCACTGCGACGTGAGCCGCGTCTTCAAACCGTAATGGATACTAAAGCATTTCCCTATTGGCCGTCTGACGGAGGGGTAATTTCGCAGCCCTGGTGGCGCCGGGATCGATGCGGGGATAAGGGAATCGCTCTAAAGCCCTGATTCCATAGATGAAACGCTGCATGGACAAGCGGAAAAGAGGGTGTAGACATTACCAGCTGCGAGTACTTTTATCCCGCCCGTTGTTACCCAATAGTTGTAGCCAGCGAGGCCTGAGCGGCTATTCTACGAATCAAGCGGTGGTTCTCTGTACGACTGCTTGTTGATTCTTCGGGGGAGGGATTCAATTGAAGCTGCCGGCCACGAACCACCGCGAATACATTTCCACCAGTATCGAGGTCACGCTCGACGATGCCCGGGCGACTGCGCTGGAACGAATTGTCAGCCTGTCGATGGACTACAACCGCGGCGTCGGCCTGGTGCAATTCCGTAATGGCGTGGATGCGGTGATCGCGTCCACCGGATACCGGCAACTGATCGAGAAACTGCTTGAGATCCTCTAAACCCAAAGCCGAATCCTCAACCGTGCGGCGCCGGCAGGCGATCGCTGGTTACCAGGACCAAATTGTGTCTCTGTTGTGGACCAAGCCGGTCCAGCTCAGCTTGCACTTCGCCAAGCTTTCCCTTTAACCTGAAGCGCCCCGCCACCATTTCTGCCTGGGTTATCATAAAGCGGCTGCGGAGCCACTATGGTCAATTATCTGGAATTGCCGGTCGGAGAGAAGTGCCCTGAAGTGATTAATGCGGTCATTGAGATTCCGGCCGAGGGCATCAACAAGTACGAATACGACAAGACGCTGCATGTCTTCCGCCTGGACCGCAATCTCTATTCCCCGGTGCATTATCCCGGCGACTACGGCTTCATTCCCTCGACGCTGAGCGAAGATGGCGATCCGCTGGATGTGCTGGTCCTGGTCGACGCGCCCAGCTTTGTGGGCTGCGTGATGCAGGTACGGCCCATCGGCCTGCTGGAAATGCTCGATCAGGGGGTGCCTGACGAGAAGGTTCTGGCGGTGGGCAAGAACAACCCGCGCTACGCCGACGTGTGGAACTACTCCGAAATTTACCCGCACATGTTAAAGGAAATGACCCACTTCTTCGCCATCTACAAGGACCTTGAAGGCAAGCGGGTAGAAGTGAAGGGCTGGCACGATGCGGCCTTTGCCCGGACCAAGGTCGTCGAAGCGGTGAATCGCTTCAAAGACAAGAAGTCTCCTCGGCATGGGCGGAAACCGCTAAGGCGGTCGATCGCATGGTCTCCGGACGCAGCTTCAGATATAATCCGTTCAGTGAACCCCGGAGAGATGGCCGAGTGGCTGAAGGCGGCGGTTTGCTAAACCGTTGTAGGGGCTAACACCTCTACCGGGGGTTCGAATCCCCCTCTCTCCGCCAGCAACACATCCCAGACTCCCAGCCCAACAACGCTTCAAGCCGACGCGTAGTCAGTACCTTCGACTGAAAACCGGTGTACATCTGCCCCAGTGTTATTACGTGGGTGCCAAGCCTGCCACTACTGCGATTGCGTCTGGCGTAGCGTTCAGTTATTCCTCCTTGAGTAACGGGGCTGCGGACCGCAAATGGAATTCCGCGTTATCTGGGAAATTGATATCGAGGCCGACAGCCCTAAACAAGCGGTCGAAGAAGCACGCGCAGTGCAACTGAGACCGTGATATGCCGGCGACTGTCTTTGACGTTTGGGACCATGCAAAGCAGAAGATGCATCGGATCGATCTGGGGGCGTCAGCCGGCATGCTGGACGAGGCGGAACTGGCTTCGGTGCGCGCCACCCTCCGGCAACTTCAATGCGCACCCGACTTGAAGCCCGCGATGAAAAACCTGCTCTCGGTCATGCTTATTTTCCTGGACGCGAAAAAAGGATACTCCAGACGCCATTGATATGACGCCGGAATGGCCTTTCCACTGCCTGCCGCGTTTATAATCGACCACCATGAAGGCGCATGTCTACGTCACGCTGAAGCGCACTGTTCTCGACCCGCAAGGGCAGACGATCCATGGCGCACTCAAACGAATGCAATACACCGGCATCGAGGAAGTACGCCAGGGAAAATACTTCCAGCTCACGCTACGCGCCATGGATGCCTCCGATGCGCGGGCTGAGGTGGAACGCATCGCCCGCGAGGTGCTTACCAATCCGGTGATCGAAGAGTTTACGTACCGCCTGGAAGAACAAGCAGAGTAACCTGGACCCACCCTCCCCTTTTCGTCTTACCGCTGGTGACCGACCGTACAATGAAAATCTATGTGCGGAATCGTGGGATATGTCGGTCCTAAGGACGTGGTCTCCGTCATTCTTGAAGGCTTGAGACGACTGGAGTACCGCGGATATGACTCGGCAGGTATCGCTGTGGGATCCGCAGGACACGGGCTGGAACTGCGCCGCGCGCCGGGGAAGCTGCGCAACCTGGAAGAGGTGATCCGGCAACACCCGCTTCGCGGCACCTACGGCATCGGCCACACCCGCTGGGCTACCCATGGCCGGCCAACCGAAGAGAACGCGCATCCACATCGGGACTGCACCGGGCGCATCGTGGTGGTGCATAACGGGATCGTCGAGAACTACCTGGAATTGAAGCGTGAACTGGCAGAAGAAGGCCACACATTTGTCACCGAGACGGATACGGAAATCATCGCCCACCTGATCGAACAGGAACTGCGCTCGGCAGAAAGCTCAGGCAAAACCATGTTGCTGGAGGAAGGGGTGCGCCGGGCGGCGCGCAGGTTGACGGGCGCTTACGCTATCAGCGTGATCTCCGCCGATGCGCCCGACACCATTGTTACCGCCCGCAATGGGCCGCCTGCAGTCATTGGAATTGGAGAGGGAGAATCGTTTGTAGCCTCGGATGTGCCCGGGATCCTGCACCACACCCGCATGATGTATTTCCTGGCCGATGGTGATGTGGCTGTCCTTACGCCGCGAGGGCGTGAAGTTCACCAACCTGGCAGGCGATCCGGTCCAGCGCAAGGTGGAAAAGATTCTCTGGGACCCGATCCAGGCAGAGAAGGGCGGATACAAGCACTTCATGCTCAAGGAGATCTTCGAGCAGCCGCGTGCCGTTCGCGATACCACGCTGGGCCGGATCTCACTGGAGACGGGCGAAGTGTTCCTGGGCGAAATGGAGATCACCGACGATCACTTCCGCGCGGCCACGCAGGTGAACATCGCGGCCTGCGGAACCAGTTGGCACTCCGCCCTGGCGGGCAAGTACATGATCGAGCGGCTGGCACGGGTTCCCGCCGAGGTCGATTACGCCAGCGAATACCGCTATCGCGACCCGATCGCCGATCCAAACGCGCTGGGGATGCTGATTACGCAGTCCGGCGAGACGGCGGATACGCTGGCCGCGCAACGGGAGATGATCGCCAAGGGATCGATGACCGTCGCCATCTGCAACGTGGTGGGCTCGATGGTGGCGCGCGAAGCCCACGGAACGATCTATACCCACGCGGGGCCCGAGATTGGCGTCGCCTCGACCAAGGCATTCACTGCGCAGCTGACGGCGCTGTTTCTCTTTGCCCTGCACCTGGCACAGAAGCGCGGAGCGATTTCAAGCGCCGAGAGCGCCGCCCTCGTCGACGAGCTCAGCCGTATCCCGGGAAAGATCGAAGAAGTGCTGCGACAGCGGGACGGCGAGTGCCGGACTCTGGCCAAAGGATTTGCGTCTGCCTCGGACTTTCTCTTTTTAGGCCGCGGCATCCACTTTCCGATCGCGCTCGAGGGAGCGTTGAAGCTAAAGGAGATCTCCTACATCCACGCCGAAGGCTACCCGGCGGGGGAGATGAAACACGGGCCCAATGCGCTGATTGATGAAGCATTGCCGGTGGTAGTGCTGGCGACCAGCGATCAGCAGAGTGCGGAATCAATGCTGCGATATGAAAAGACGCTGTCGAATATCCAGGAGGTAACGGCGCGTTCGGGCCGTGTGATTGCGGTGGCAACCGAGGGCAACAAACAGATTCGTGAGTTGGTAGAACACGTGATCTACGTGCCCGAGGCGCCCGAATTGCTGGCCCCGCTGATCGAAGTGGTTCCTTTGCAGCTTCTGGCCTATCACATTGCCGTGCGGCGCGGCTGCGACGTGGATCAGCCGCGGAATCTGGCCAAATCCGTGACCGTCGAATAATGTGGTAATAGGCAAGTCGAGAGTTGTGTTCCATCCGAGGTGACGGATATTGTCCCGGCCAATCTATACTGCGCGGCTAACGCGCAGACTTCTGCTATCTGAACCCGCCGCATGTTTCCATCTTGAATTCACAGTAAACGAGATGGAAAAATTCGATTTCCAGCCCGGGCAATTCGTTTCATTCCTGGCTCTTGACCCCGCGGGCAAGCACCAGACCCGGGCCTATTCCATCGCATCGGCGCCCCGTGCAAACCAGTTTGATGTGTGCGTGAATCGGGTGGAGGGCGGGTTTTTCTCCAATTTGCTGTGCGATCTAGAGGTGGGCCAGAGTCTTGAGTTTCATGGTCCGCATGGATTGTTCATGCTGCGCGCGCCCCTGACTGACAGCATCTTCATCGCCACGGGAACGGGCATCGCACCCATGCGGAGCTTTGTCGAACACCTCTTCCCGGACGATGACGAGGACCGCAGCCAAGGGCAAAAGTTCTGGCTGGTGTATGGAACGCGGTATGAATCCGAACTCTATTACGAAGACTATTTTGAGCGGATTGCTGCCGGCAGGCCAAATTTCTTTTATCACAAGACCCTGAGCCGTCCCCAGGACAGTTGGGAGGGCGCGCGCGGCTACGTGCAGGAATTCGTAGAGCAAATTGCCGCCGAGCATGCGCGCCACAGCGCGGTAGACCCGCGGCCAGTGGAAGGAACAGTTATACAGCATCCACGCCTATATTTGCGGTTTGAATGAAATGGTAGCGGCTAACCGGGATTCCCTGAAACGCCTGGGTTGGGATAGAAAACAGATCATCTTCGAACGCTACGATTGACGAGCTCTGGGTTAAAGAGGGTGTGTGAGAACTCCGGATTTAGAAATTTAGTCCCGAAGGGACGGTTGAACTTAGCCAGGACGCTAGTCCTGGGTTTGGACTTGAAAGGACGACCCAGCCTGTCCCGGCGTGCCGTGGGTCCCGCAGGGACGGCTGAAAATGGGCCGCGACGCAATCTTGCTTCAGCCGTCCCTACGGGACTCAATCATGTTTCATGATGTACCCAGGACTAGCGTCCTGGGCTAAGTTCAACCGTCCCTTCGGGACTAAATTTCTAAATCCCGAATTCTCACACACCTTCCGAAGCGCCAATTCTCTTTCAATCCTTTACCCGACTAAAAGTCGTGCCCTGATAAAAAATATCTACGGTAGCGCAAAGGCGACGTAAACGCCACCTGAGGGCTTTCTGCTCGATTGCCCTCCGCCGGCTGCAATTACGACGTATTGCTTTCCATTCACCATGTAGGTCGCAGGTGTGGCTAAACCGGAGAACGGCAATTCGGTTTCCCAGAGAAGCTTGCCCGTGGTCTTGTCATAAGCGTGAAACTTCTGATCAAACACGCTCGCACCGATAAAGAGCAGTCCACCTTCGGTAACCACCGGACCTCCGTAGTTATCCGATCCCGTATCCGGCATTCCCTTGGCGACCAACTCGGGATAAGTTCCAAAGGGAATCTTCCACAGGTACTTGCCGGTATTCAGGTCGATTGCGCTGAGCGTGCCCCACGGTGGCGCAGTGGCGGGATAACCCTCAGGATCGGTAAAGCGGCGAAAGCCAATGGTCTTGTACGGCATGTCGTTGGTTGTTTTTCCGTCTGCACCCTCAGCTGCTACCGGATCTGCAGCAGGCCCGGCGCCGCGTGCAGCCCGAGGTGGCCGCTGTTGCTGTTGCGGAGCCTTGGTCAGGTAGCGCACCACGGCCTGCACCTGCTCGTCACTGAGGCTGGTGAAGGGTGGCATGCGGCCTTTTCCCCCACGAATGGTGGTAGCGATCTCCTGTTCAGTGAGGATGCCCTCAATACCCCGTAAGGAGGGGATAGCTGGTGGGGAACCCGCCCGATTGATGCCGTGGCAACCGCTGCATTGGTTCTGATAAACCTTCTCCCCCAAACTCCCGGCCGGCGGAGGAACCGTGAGCCCAACCAGCCACGCAGTGTCATTGGCGTTGACGTATAGCACTCCCGTGGATGGATCGACGGCCACACCACCCCACTCCCCGCCCCCGGCAAAGCCCGGCATGTCGACGGTGAGCTTGTCCACGCTGGGCGGAACAAACTGACCACCGCCGATCATGGTATTAAACTGCTTCACTGCCCAGGCATGCGCTTCCGGCGTGCGGTTGGTCAGGCTATCGATGGTGGTGCTTTGGTGTGTGTACGGCTCGGGCAAGGTTGGGTATGGCTGTGTCGGTGAGGTGACTTCGCCGGGAACATTGCTGGAAGCGACTGGAATTTCCTTGATGGGGAAAAGCGATTTCCCAGTGGAACGATCGAAGACGTAGAGCAGGCCGGACTTGGTTGTCTGCGCTATGGCGTCCACCCGCTTCCCGTCGTGGGTGACCGTCACCATCGCCGGCGGTGCGGGAAAATCGCGGTCCCAAAGATCGTGATGCACGCCCTGGAAATGCCAGATGCGCTTGCCGGTCGCGGCATCCAGCGCGATGAGTGAATCGGCAAACAAATCGTTGCCGATGCGGTCGCCACCGTAGAAATCGAAGACCGCCGATCCCGTGGGCACATAGACCACACCACGTTTTTGATCGACCGTCATGCCGGTCCAGTTGTTGGCGGCGCCCGCATCTTTCCATGCGTCTTTGGGCCAGGTGTCATAGCCAAACTCTCCCGGACGCGGAATGGTGTGGAAGATCCAGCGCAGGGCTCCGGTGCGTACATCAAAAGCGCGAATATCTCCCGGGGGCGCTGGATGCGTCTCGGGATTCGAGCCTCCGACAATGATGAGATCCTTATAGATGCTTCCCGGCGTGGTGAGGGCGACCGACTGTTCCTCGTAAGGTTCGCGGAGCCCTTTGCGTAAGTCGATTCTGCCGTTCTCGCCGAAGCTGGGGATCACCTTGCCTGTAGTTGCGTCGAGGGCGTAGAGGTAGTTGCGGGCGCCGGCCAGAATCCGGCCCTGGTGTCCGTCGGTCCAATAAGCGACACCCCGGGTCAGCACGAAGCCGGGGATGTCAAACTCGAACTTCCAAAGCAGCTTGCCCGAGGCTGCATCGAGCGCGATCACGCTGCGGCGCGGCGTGGTGGCATAGAGAACCTTGCCCACGATGATGGGGTTCGCCTCGATGCCCCCCTTTTCTCCGGTATCGTACTTCCACGCGACGACGAGATTTTTTACGTTGTCACGATTGATTTGCGACAGGCTGGAGTAGTGCGTGCCGTCGTGTCCCCCGTAGGACGGCCAGTCCTGCTGTGCATATGCCGTCCACGATCCCGCGATACCAAGGCCCAATCCCAACGCCACCGCAGCCGCTGCCTTGCACTTCCCCATTTGGTCGCCAACCTCTAAGCTAGAAATTATTAGACCGGACCGGCAATTTCAGCCGCAGAAACGATTCTCTACCCGTGTCCGCACGATTCTACAGGATGCCGAGGCGCCGGCACCGGGGGGCAGCCCATGACCCATGACCAAGGACAGCTTTGCCTGCAGTTGCGCCACGCAAAACTCATGCGGTGACACCGCTGTCTTCCAGAGGACACTTCAAACATTTTGAAATGCTGCTCGCTATTTGTCCCAAGGAAGGCAGCCACGCGTCAGTAAGGCCGCCAAAACGATGTAAAGTGGATGCGTTGTCCAGTTAGCTTGTGCCCGGTTTTGAAGCGGGCCCGGACTGGCGGAATGCAATACGCACCAAAGAGGAGAAAAACCATGAGTTCCGATTTTTCGAGAAGAGCCCTGATGAAGGGAATCTGTTCGACTGCTGCGCTGTCGGCCGCGTTACCGGCTGCCGCGGTGTTGCCTGCTGCCGCCGCGGACGGAACGGAATACAAAGGACCACACGGCCCAGGAATGCCCCAGGAAGGGCCGAACACACCCAAGATCTGCGCTCCGCTCAGTATTCGCGCGATCACCGATGAAGCCATGCGAATGGTCAAGCAGATCGGGGTCAACAACGTGTTGATGGGTGGCCCGAAGATGCCGTGGGAAGAGGCGGATCTGCAGGGCGTTGTCGACAAGCTCAAGACGGGCGGCTTGACCGTCGGCAACATGATGATCTCGGGTTTTAATGACTGTATCTACGGGCGAGCAGGGGCGGGACGCGACAAGGAGATCGAAGACTTCAAGACTTCAATTCGCGCCGCGGGCAAAGTGGGTCTACCGGTTGTCGAGTACAACTGGTACGCGCATCGGGCTATCGAGGGCTATTACCTGGAGGAAGGACGCGGAGGAGCGGGATATACCGCATTCAACATCAATAGAGTGGAAAACCTGCCCCCGATTCCCGCGGAAGGTGTCCACTCCAACGAAGAACTGTGGAAGAACATCACGTATTTTCTGCAGGCAGTCATTCCCACCTGCGAGCAATCCAACGTACGTTTAGCATTGCACCCGAACGACCCACCGATAGCGGTTACGCGTGGGTCCGGTCAGATTATGGCGTCTCTCGACGGCTGGAAGAAGTTGATCACCGTGGTAAACAGCCCGGCGAATGGCATCACGTACGAATGCGGCGTATCCCGCGAGATGGAGGTCGATCCAGTCGAGGTCTGCAAATACTTTGGTACGCGCGACCGTATCAATCATGTGCATTACCGCAACCCGGTGGTGAGAGTACCGCATAACGACTACACCGAAACCTTTATCGATATGGGTGAAAACAATATGCTGGCGGTGATGCGGGAGCTGATCAAGGTGAAGTACACCCGCCTGATCTATCCCGAGCATGAGCGCGCATTGGACTACGACAAGGCGGTCGGCATTCACAATCAATACCCGGGCGGGGGTGGATACACCGGAATGGTGTATGACATCGCCTATGCGCGGGCGATGTTTCAGGCCTCCATCATGTTGGAACGGGGCACGGAGTGGAAGGAATTCTAGCCTCCAGGCGTGCCAGGCTACGATGGCCTGGCCTGGCAATGCAACGGCACTACAAGCGGGGACGTTCAACATTTCCTGCTCCCGGGTCTCGAAAGCGAGACCTGGGCCACCCCTCGATTTGTTGCTGAGACAGAACTCTGTGTGGACTTCTTCAGGCCAGCAGCGGCTGCTACTGATCCGCGCCCCGTTTGATAGCGTTCGCCAATAGCTGGTCAAATTCGGAGCGTGGCATCTTCAGTTTCTCAGGATGCGCATCGATATATTTTGACAAGCCCTGGAATTTGGCCGGCGTCCAACCGCCTTCGAACTCGGCGCCATTCTTTCCCTGGCGATTCAGTTCGAAGTTGTAGTCGTCCATAAGATTGGTGAATTCCGCTTGACTCACCGCCGCCTCAGCCATGATCGCGGGGATGAAGATAACCCCGTCCGTTTTCGCCAGTACCAGGTCACCCGGCAAAACGACAGCGCGTCCGATGCGAATAGGAGAATTGATTGCGGTCAGCGTCATTTGTTGGATAAAAGAAGGATCGTATCCCTTATAGAATCCATTGAAATTGGGAATCTCACGATTTTCTTCCTGATCTCTTATGCCGCCATAAAAGACAAAGCCGGTATGTGTATGCGCGGCGATACCGTTCCCAAGATTGGAACCGATCAGAGTTCCATCGATAATCTTGCCCAGGCCATCGGCTACATACACGTCCCCGATCTGCAGCTCATTGATCGGCCAGCTATTGTTTCCACTGACCCTGCCTTCGGCCTTTCCTTCTGCAGCAATCGCCTTCGCCATGTCAGCACGAACCGGCATGTATTGTGCCGTGAGCGCCCGCCCGGCAAAAGGCTTTTCAATATGGAGCGCCTGCCAGTCACCCTCGAACTGATTGCGGTAACCGTGCTCGCGGAGATAGTCCCAGACATCTTCGATCGATACATCCAACGCGCGCTTGAGCAAATCATCCGGTACCTTCGGGCGTCCATCAGGAAAGCGGTCGCCCTTCCAGTCCGAGGTATAGAACATCATCTGGTCCCTGGTCATCTTTACCTGAGAGAAGGCAGTGGAAGCCCCCATCGCAGTCCAGATCATCACCGCAGCCACTATCACTTTTTTCATGGGTGTCTCCGCCTCGAACACCATATCATTCGGGGAATTTCCCGCCAAGGTTGGGTAAACGTGCATTCAGCGATAACAGTCAGGGAGTCACTTTTGCAGAGGCAGCAACTTTACGCTTCTGAACTCGATCTTGTTGCCTGGTTGACACTGAAATCCGATCACACCTTCGGTGTGCTTTGTGTCGTGATCGTCGAGGATCGTTTTGCCATTGAGAACGATCACGTAGTGATCACCATCCGCCTTGATATCGTAGTCGTTCCATTGATTGTCCAGGATCTTTACCGGCGCGGCCTTAAGAGAACCGACCAGGCTGCCCGTATCGTACCCGGCTGGCTGGTAATCCCATATTTGTAATTCGTAACCGGTTTTGTGTGGTGCGCCCTCTTTTGTCGAACGGAGGAAGACACCGCTGTTTACTTTCTCGCTGCCGCGAAATTGTACTTTTAGCTCGAAATTTGAATACGTGTCATTGCTGGCCAACCATCCAGGGCTGGTGCCGGGACAAAGGATCGCCCCATCGGCAACGCTCCAATCCCCAGTCGCGGGCGGTTTCGACGTACTGTAGGGCTGCCATCCATCCAGGCTCTTGCCGTCGAACAGCAGCTTCCAACCATGAGAGGCTTCTTTTGAAGTGAGCGTATTGGGTGCCCCCTGAGCGCAGGCAACGCCGCCCGTCACGCTGAGCATTCCCAGAACCAAACAGCAACTGGCGATGATCTTCATAGTTCCTCCCGTCAGAGCTTCCGCAAAATGGGAAATCCGGCCTTCTCGTTGAATCCGCCAGGCCGGATTTGCAGATCTTAGGGTGCCGGCGGAGTAGAAGGCGCGGCCGGCGCAGCGCGCCGCTTGAGTCTTTCCGCCATGAGGGCATTGAATTCGGAACGCGGCATTTTCAACTTCTCGGGATGCGCATCGATGTACTTGGAAAGACCCTGATATTTTTCCTGTGTCCAACCACCTTCGAACTCAGCACCGTTCTTGCCCTCTTTGTTGAGTTCGAAGTTGTAGTCGTCTTCCAGACTGGTGAATTCCGCGTGGCTGATTGCGTCTTCGGCCAGGATTGCCGGGATAAAGATGACTCCGTCCGTCTTTGCGAGGACAAGATCTCCCGGCAACACCACGGCTCGCCCGATGCGGATAGGCGCGTTGATCGCGGTCAATTCCATTTGTGCCCAGGCAGAGGGATCATAGCCCTTGTAGAACCCATTGAAATTGGGGATTTCCCGATTCTCTTCCTGGTCCCTTATGCCGGCGTAGAAGACAAACCCGGTATGGGTGTGAGCGGCGATGCCGTTGCCCAGGTTGGAACCGATCAGCGTACCCTCAATGATCTTGCCAAAGCCGTCGGCAACATACACATCGCCAAGCTGGAGTTCATTGATGGGCCAGCTGTTGTTTCCGCTGACTCGGCCTTCCGCCTTACCCTCCGCGGCAATGGCCTTGGCCATGTCTGCCCGAGTTGGCATATATTGCGCCGTGAGCGCACGTCCGGCAAAGGGTTTATCGATATGGAGGGCCTGCCAGTTGCCTTCGAACTGGTTAGCGTATCCCTTCTGGCGTAGAAAACCCCAGATATCCTCGATGGTACAGTCCACCGCCCGCTTCAGCAGATCGTCCGGCACCTTCGGACGCCCGTCTGGAAAGCGATCACCCTTCCAGTCGGAGGTGTAAAACATCATTTGATCCTTCGTCATCTTTACTTGAGAGAAGGCCGCCGAAGCGCCCACCATGGTCCAGAGGATCACTGCAGCCACAATTATCTTTTTCATCAAGGTCTCCTGCCTCGAACACTAAATCATTCGGGGATTGTCTCGCCAACCAGCTACGCAACTGTGAGCACGGGGAAGTATCTTGACGTTGCCGGGCTCCATTTTGTTTCCCGCTAGACAGGCTGCGAAAAAACGCGAATTCCTTGAAGGGGACGGCCTTCAGGCCGTTCATAATTGCTTCGCAAATGGATCTGGCTTTAGATGAGGGAGCGGCTTTCGCTCCCTCATCGACCTTTTTCCCCAACCCCTAGCACCCTGACCCTCAAATCCACTTCGGCGATCCTGAAATTGGTAGCCCTCACATTCGCCCCGCCCACAAATGCGCCGGTCAGTGACGGTTGCAGTTGCTTCTCCGGTCTGTTGGCCAGAAGCCCACAGGCCGGGTAACATCATCAGCGCAGTGATCAAGAGCGCCCTGCAGGTTTTCACGCTATTAGCTCCACCGGTCCAACGAAAGAGAAGGGCAGGGGCCGCGTTACTCAGTACGGTGGTGGCCGATTGGTGTACTTACGGCCAATGGCAGCTGTCTCAGCACTGGCTGGGCCCACCATGACGCCTTCCTTGATCATGTCCACCACATCTTTCGCGTTGAGAGAGTTGAGGAAGAAGATGTGGTTTGCCTTGCACGCAGCCAGCACTTTGGCTCTTGCGGCAACCATCTTCGGGTCCTGCACTGCTGCCTCACCATGCGCGCGGACACCGAGTGACATGGCCATATCCCCGGGACCCCATTCCGCCATGCCGATGCCGGGTACTTTCAGGTTCTCGTCGACGTTGGCTAGCGCATACTTGTCTTCCTCCTTGACCCCGAGTAACAGTTCCCCATTGGGGTTCAGGGGCCAAACATCAGCCTTGTCCTCGTATTCCTCCTGCGAGACTCCCCAAATTTGAGAGGCATTCGCGACCCCGTGCACGCCCCGGCGACCCTCAGGAAGACCGTCGGTCCCAACTCCTTGGTGGTGAATCGGAAAGCGCACGGCTTCGACAAAGGCCCTGATCGCGCCGGGGTCGTCTGCGTGGGTGAGCATAACGCCATGCACGCCAGTGGCAAGCACCTGGTTGAACATCCAGGCATTGGCGTGGACCGCTTCCGCATCCATCCCGTTCACAGGCACGTTGACGATGACGGCCGGAGTACGATGACCGCTTCTGTCGGGACCGCCGGCCACCAGCCCGCGCATGTACTCCTGCAATCCCTTTACATCAAAGGGGGCGTGCTCCATGTCGTAGCTGATGTAATCTGCATAGGTTTGCGCATCCTTGACTCCTTGCTCGTAGGTGCCGGTGGTTCCGGAGTGGGAACCGGTGTAGTAGATCGGCTGGCCTTCGGCCAGCAACTCGATGGCTTGATTGATGCGGTTCGGCTTGGCTGTCTGGGCCACGATGGTTGCACTGACGGCTGCCAGCACAACAGCTGCCAGCACCAGGAACGCTTGCTTCCCCATCTCCTTCACAAACACCTCCGATTTAAGGTTGATCTATCATTGACCATTATTGGCAGGCGGATACTATTCCAACGAGCCAGGATGTGCAAAAGAATTTTTGCGAGGTATGTAACCGTTTTTCGCGAAGCTGGAGTCAGCCCTTCACGCGAACGTTGATCTATCATCATCACGTGAAGGGAGTGAATATCGCTATATTGGAAGCCACTTGCAGCTGATAGGACCCTTAAGGCGCATAGGGCGCTTAAGGCGCACACTTTCACCCGCGTTGCCGCACCACCCTCGTCGACGTCGCGGTGTCAGAAAGCATGAGCAATACGCGGCTCATAGGGGTGCGGTGGGAGAAAGGCGTACCACTATGTGGTAACCAGGTTAAGTGCCCGGCCCGATCGGCTATGAGGCTGGTAAAAGCGTAGAAATAGACGAACAAGATCTAGAGAGGGACGAGACATATGAAACCGGATTCGCTGGACGGCGTATTCGCTGTTCCACCGCTCGCGCGAAAGCCCGGAAGGGCCAGAGCCATTGATTTCGAAGAGAACTCGCGGATCGTGCGCTACATCGCAAAAGGGGGAATCTCCCGGTTTATCTATGGCGGAAATGCCTTCCTCTACCATTTGACGCTGGACGAGTTCGAGCAACTGCTGGAGTGGCGAGCCGAGATTGAACAGAATGGGCTCTGGCTTATTCCCAGTGCGGGCCCTGCGTATGGCCGTTTGATGGATCAGGCTAAATTGCTGCGCCGGTTTGCCATTCCATGCGTGATGACGCTGCCTTGCGCCGATCCGCGCGACGCGGCCGGACTGGAGCGTGGCTTGCGCGAATTTGCCGACGCGGCCGATGCTAACCTGATCCTCTATCTCAAAGAAGAAACAAACATGGGACCAGATCGTATGGCGGGCCTCGACGTGGTCGCCAGGTTGGCCGACGAAGGCGTCTGCATCGCGATCAAGTATGCCGTCGTGCGGGCAGATCCAACCCAGGATCCTTACCTTGACGAATTGATCAAGCGCGTCGATCGACGCAAAGTAATCAGCGGCATCGGCGAGCGCCCGGCCATAACCCATCTTCGCCAGTGGTCTTTGCCTGGATTCACCACCGGCTCCGGCTGCCTGGCGCCGGCCTTGAGCGCGGGGGTCTTCTCCGCTTGCCGCGCAGGCGACTACGCCGAAGCCGAACGCATCCGCTCCCGTTTCCTTGACTTCGAAGACCTGCGGGATGCATGGGGACCAGCCCGCGTTTTGCATCAGGCGCTGGAGCTCGCCGGCGTTGCTGCCACTGGGCCTATTCCTCCTTTCGTTTCAGAACTTTCTTCGGAGCAACTGCATCGTCTAAAACCCGTGGCGCAGGAACTCTTGGCCCACCAGCAAGAGTTGGTTGCGGGGGATTGAGGGGCATGGTGAGTGAGGTAAGGGGCTGGTCGCGGCGTAACTTTCTCAAAACCGCAGGCGGCGCAGCATTTCTCAGTGGAGCGGCATCCATCAGCGGCTTGCATCCCCTCATGGCAGCGGCCGCAGCGCCGGCGAAGATCAGCGATATTCAAACCATGACTTTGACCGGTCCTCGTACCTATGTGTTGGTCAAAGTCGTCGCGGACAATGGCCACTACGGCATCGCTGAGGCCTATGGTCTCCCCGCCATCGGCGTTAAGGAGCAGATTCAAGCGCTCAAACCGCTGCTGGTGGGCAAGAATCCTTTGGAGATAGATTCCGTTTACACCTACATGGGGATCGGAGGCCGGGAACTCTCGGGCACGCGCACGGATGGCTCGGCACACTCACTGATGCGCGCGGCCAGCGGCATCGAAATGGCACTTTGGGACCTGGCTGGAAAGACCCTGGGAGTTCCCACGACAACGCTTCTCGGCGGAAGGTTTCGCGATAAAGTCCGGGTATACGATCACGCATCGCCTCGCGACATGCTGGACAAGACCTCATGCCGCGAGTGGGCCGCCAAGACCAAGGCCGATCCCAGCGGCTTTACCGCACACAAGATAGGGTTCCGCCATACCGACACGGCGACAGACAGCGCCCGGGATCCGGGCAATCGCGTTCTCACCACCAAAGAGCTGATGGATATTGCCAAGGGATTTGAGAATTGCCGTGAGGCGATCGGCTGGGACCATGACCTCATGGTTCACTGCCACTGGGAGTATGACCTGCGAACCTCGATCCAGTTGGCCGACGCGGTTGCGCCGATCAAGCCGCTGTGGCTGGAAGATCCCCTGCCAGTGGACTACTCAGAATCATGGCGAAGACTGTGTGCGACTTCCCGTGTACCCATCTGTACAGGTGAGAACCTGGAACGGCGGGCGGGCTTCAAGGACTTCATCATCTACCAGGGATGTGACATCTTGAATCCGGATCTGCGCAACAGTGGTGGCTTCCTGGAGACCAAGCGCATTGCAGACATGGCGGACACTTTTGGATTGCCGATGGCAACACACAACACCGGGAGCCAATTGCATACCTGGGCCAACTGCCAATGGGCTGCATCCATTCGCGACTATATCGCTTGTGAGACGATCACCGGCCAGGGTGGTTGGATGGACCAGTTGCTTCTACTGGACGGTCCTTATATCAAGGATGGGCACATCAGTGTGACCGGAAGACCGGGGCTTGGTGCCGAGTTGAATCCAGACGTGGTTAAAGGCCATCTGGCTGAAGGCGAACAATGGTGGGGATGAAAGGATGTCTATGAAACGTCGTGAATTATTAAAGTCCATCGGGGGTGCGGGTCTGTTTGGTCTTGCCTCACCTCTTTTGCATTCGCAGGAGCAGGTTGCGCGCGCCACTCGCGGTATGGCAACGCCACGTATCAAGGATATCAGCGTGATTGAGTGTGAGCCTGCGGGAACCCGGCTCACTGTGGTCAAGATTACAACCGACCAGGACGGTCTCTACGGCTACGGTTGCGCCACCTTTACCCAACGCGCTGACCTGGTGAAGCCGGCAGTGGAAAAATACTTGAAGCCTTTTCTGCTGGGTAAGACAACAGACCGGATCGAAGATATCTGGCAATCGTGTTATGACAGCTCTTATTGGAAGAACGGACCGGTGCTGAACAATGCCCTCAGCGGTATCGACCAGGCGCTGTGGGACATCAAGGGCCGCCAGGCGGGTATGCCTGTGTATCAGCTTGCGGGCGGCAAATGCCGGGAGGCCGTGGACGCGTACACGCATGCGGACGGCGCCGACTTTCAGGCGGTCGTCGAAAGCGCAAAGGGTTTTATGGCCCAGGGTTTCCGCAATGTTCGAGTGCAGGTTGGCATTCCTGGAATGTCGGGTTATGGGGCGCGTCATGGCGAAGATACCAAGCTCAAGGCCTTGCACGACAAACCTCTCTACGAACCGGCTTACGATTTTCGCCGTGCGTTGAAGCTGCTGGAAATCTGCCGCCAGGAACTGGGCGATGAGGTGGAGTTGCTCCACGATATGCACGAGCGGCTGACGCCGAACCTGGCAGTCCAGTTCTGCAAAGAAGCGGAAAAGTTCCACATGTTCTTTCTCGAAGATCCGCTGTCGCCGGAAGACCTTGGATATTTTCAGCAGATCCGGCAAAACTGCGCGACGCCCATCGCCATGGGAGAACTCTTCAACAGTCCGCACGAATGGCAACCACTGATCGAGGGCCGCCTTATTGACTACATTCGTGTACACCTTTCCCAGGCGGGTGGCTTTACCCCGTCACGTAAGATCGCAATCCTGGCGGAACAGTATGGGGTCAAGACCGCATGGCATGGACCCGGCGACGTCTCGCCGGTGGGCCACATGGCCAATGCCACGCTGGATATTGTCAGCTATAACTTCGGCATTCAGGAATATTCGCCCTTCAACGAACGGACCAGGGAAATCTTTCATGGTTGTCCCGAACTGAAGGATGGGTATATCTGGGTGAATGAGAAACCGGGATGGGGTATCGAGATCGATGAGCAAGCCGCAGCCAAGGCTCCGTTCACGCCAGGACGGAACAACCTGAACGGTGGATGGGGAGAGATACGGAAACGGGATGGCACAGTGATCAAACAGTAGGCGCGGAGGTTGCCGTGTCACCACAGACCAAACCTGAAAAGCCCGGGCAGATGGGGCGCCGTGAGCTTCTCAAGCTGCCTGCAATGGCCGCCGCTTATGTGCTGTTTCCTCGTTCCGCTATGGCGCTTCCCGCTAAAGGGGGAGCGCCGATGGACGAGGCAGATCCAGAGGGTACAAAGATTGCCATCAAGCTGACCGTCCAGCACACAACGGACGAGGAACTGCTTTTCCTGAAACAGATTGGATTGCGCTGGCTCCACGCCGACTTCGGCGAGGAGGCCTCTTACGATGTCATCAAGACCACGCAAGAACGTTTTGCCGGGTATGGCCTCAAGATTGACTGCGCGCTGATGGAAAAGTATCGCTCGAAAAGGATTCAGCTGGGGCAGCCAGGAAGAGACGAGGATATCGAGACATTTAATACTTTTCTCACTGATTGCGGGCGTCTGGGCATTCGCACTTCTCACATTGATTTCCATCCCGGCAACACGTACACCACAAACATGATCACGACCGCTCGCGGCTACGTAGCACGCGAATTCAGCGTGACCGACTTCCGGGAGAAGGTCGAAAAGCAAATGTTCGATCGGGACTACTCTGCCGAGGAGATCTGGGCAAACTACGGATACTTTCTCGACGCCGTTCTGCCGGTAGCGGAGAAGGCGGGTATCAAGTTAGCCCACCACCCGGATGATCCTCCGATCAGCCCGATGAACGGAGTGGCGAAGGTCTTTCTCAACTATGCGGGCTACAAACATGCCGAGGACGTGGTCGCAAAGGGCAGCAAGAACTGGGGACTTTGCCTGTGCCTTGGCACCTGGCTGGAAGGGGGCGACACCATGGGTAAGGATGCCGCCTCTATGATCCGGGAGTTCGGTGGGCGGGATAAGCTCTTTACCATTCACTTTCGTAATGTGAGCTCGCCTCTGCCGCGATTCCACGAAACTTTTCAGGACGACGGCTACCAGGACATGTATCTCCTCATGAAAGCCTTGCGAGAGGTGCGCAGCACAGCCTCGCTCATACCCGATCATTATCCCGGGATCGTTAGCGACACGAATCTTCGCATTGACAATGCCTACATGGTTTCCGCAATGCGGCAGATGCTGCGCCGTGCCTATGAAGAAGTGGGATGAATCTCAGCTATCCACGACTATCCCGGCATCGTGGGCGGCGCCAATCTTCGCATCACCATGCCTACATCGTTTCTGCGATGCGATCTACTTCGCCCTCACTTAAGAGGCAATCGTATAAACTTGGTCAGGTACGGAAGATGTACCCCAACGGAGCACCCTATGCCGTCCACTCCTTTTGAATCGATCAAATCTCCCGAGGCCGCGGCCGCCACCCGAGTCGTGCCTGAAGAGCTCGTGCGCAACCGAGGCGTGATCGCCTGGTCCAGTTTCTTCTTTGCCCTGCTTCAGAGCATTTGCGGAGCCGTCGTGGCCATCAACGGTCTCCGTATAGCAATCGGAATAGGCTCACTAGCCCTGAGCACGGGTGCAGGCGCAGCGATGGTCCGATTTCATACCGACGCGATTCGGGTTCCAATGATCGTGATCGCCCTCTTCGGTTCGCTGCTGAACCTCGCCATCCTCATGCATGTTCGCCATCTTCGCAACCGCCCTGCCTCGCAGTGGCGGCAAAAGCCATTGAGTGTCCGCCAAAAGCGGTCAGAACTGGCCCAACTGGTACTGTCTCTGGCCACTCTCGCGCTTATTGGCGTGGAAGAGTACCTGCATCTCACCTTGCACCACTCACTCTAGCCGGTCATTTCCTGGTCGAGCCGCGCATGCAGACGCTCGCTGAAACCGACAGGTAGTTCGAAGACCAGATCGTCGGCGGTCAGGATCAGGATATTGCGCGTTGAATCCAGGACCGCCGAACAGATTTCGCAGTGGTCCAGGTGCTTTTGAACCGCATCCCGCATCTCGGGAGGCAACGCATCGTCTAAATACCCCGAGATGCAGTCCCAAACATGCTTGCAGTCTAAAACCATGGGATACCTCACGATAGATGTCGGGGAGGCTCGTAATCGCCTTCTGCAGCATCTCTCGAACCTCCTTGCGCTCCAAAGCTTCGGAAGGAACTTCCCGCCAGTCTCGCAGAATCCCGGGGGAAAAATGAGCGCCATCCCCCCTCGTATCGTCGATCGATTCCATTCGCATGGACCCTTCGTGTCGGAGACGGCTCTGCGCTTCATTCAGGGCAATACCCACCAGCCAGGTACTGAACTTTGCCTCCGCGCGAAAACTCGCGAGATGGTGAAAAGCTTTCAGGAATGCCTCCTGTGCGACGTCCTCCGCGTCGGCCTCGTTCTTCATGTAGGACAACGCCATCATGTAAACGCTGCGTTCATAAGGGCGAATAAGTTCGTGGTAGAGCTGCGTTTCTCCGGCGAGAATGGAGGTGATCATCTGCGCCTCGTCCCTGGGCTCGCACCTCCCCGTCATAGATCCTAGACCTGAACTTCGAGACGCTTCGCAACCAGCGCGTCCACTGAAAACAAACCTGCGCCTAAGATAAGCACCATGAGCGACGCAAACAGAAAGGTGTAGGGATCGGCTACATAAAACTTTCCCGGATCGGAGAAGATCGCAACTAGCGCCTCATGATCCGCTGTCCAGTAGGCCACGAGCATGTTGAATGCCAGCAGCAAGCCGGTAAAACGGGATGCAAAGCCAACGATGAGGAGCAGTCCGCCAAAGAATTCCAAGCCTGAGATGAAGTAGGCGTTGAAGGCGGGAAATGGAATGTTCAGGCTCATGAAGAAGCCAGTGATCTTTCCGATGTGGTGCATCTTACCCCAACCTGTCTGAGCGAATTGCCAGCCCCAGTAAAGACGCACAGCGAGCAAAAACGGCGACCGCAGATAAGAGATCTTCTCTGCGGCAAGGGAGTAGTAACGGAGCAAGTGCTTCATTGTGTCTCTTTCTTCGCATCGACAAGAATCATCAAAACTCATCAGTGGTTGCATTCGTTGTTTGCGGTGTTCATCGCTTTCGTTTAGAGCGCAACAGCCACTGAATAGTTACAGAGACGAAGTGCTTCAACACCTTCAACTGCTTGCCGACGTATCGGAAATCTTTACAAAAAAGTTTGTAACTTGCGGCGTTGTGGTCCGTCATACAGTCATTCGAAGTAAGGCGGGAGATCGTGGGGCGATTTCGGCGAGGGTGTCTCTGTTTTGGCTGTCGGCTTTGCACTACTTGATAACCGCGCGAACTATTTCGAGCTGCTTTCTGCTCTTGCTGGTCATGCCGGCGCATTCAGGACTGACCACCGTTTCCGCACCTTCAATTCAGTTGGGCGTAGCCGACTTGCAAATCGATTTCACGGGTATAGAACCCGATCTTCCGAAGAGCTACATCATCGCTAAGATAAGCAACTCAGCCCAAGCGGTGGCGGCTTACTATGGAAGGTTTCCTGTTTCACCGGCTCGCATCGTGATCGTCGTAACGGCCGGTGAACACGGAGTCTTGCGAGGAACGACCTGGGGAAATCGACATGGCTTTCCAGCCGAAACCCGGATCGTGATCGGGCAGCACACCACCCAGCAGGATTTCGATACAGACTGGATCGTGACCCATGAGCTGGTTCACATGGCGCTGGCATCGCTGCCAGATTCACAGCATTGGCTGGAAGAAGGTATCGCCACGTATGTCGAACCGATCGCACGCTTACAGGCAGGTCAACTGGGGACAGAACGGGTGTGGGCGGATATGTTGGGTGGAATGTGGCACGGCGAACCAGAAGCTTTCGACCGGGGCCTGGATCATACACATACCTGGGGTCGCACGTACTGGGGCGGAGCTTTGTTCTGCCTGGTTGCCGACGTTGAGATACGGCGGCAGACGGACAACACCTATGGGCTGCAGGATGCACTCCGCGCGATTGTCGCAGCGGGTGGAACCATCGACAAAGATTGGCCCCTCGCTCGCGTCCTAGCTGTTGGCGATAGAGCGACGGGTACCCGAGTGCTTCAGGATCTTTATCGCAAGTGGAGTGAAACTCCGGTTCGTGTAGATCTGCCTCTTCTCTGGAAACAACTAGGTGTTCATGAAGAGGGTGGCCACATTGTCTTCAACGCCGCAGCGCCCCTTTCGGGGGTGCGGCTCGGGATCGCTGCACCGCGACAGCCGGACACTGAGCGCACGCCTTGAAGAAGAAAAAACGATTGCTTGTAACTTTGCGCTCGCTGTCCGTTCTAACACTCGGCAGGAGAGAAGGGTCGAGACAAACATTTTCACTCCTGCAAAGCAAATCCCAAGACAAAAACGTCCAGCGCACACGGTGCGCGGGCCCAACCCTGAAAGGTATTCATCCATGAAGAACCATTCCGCAAATACCCTCGCCCTCGCCGCTGCGTTTGCAGGTCTGCTCGGCGGCACGGCTGCTCGCTTGAACGCCCAACCCGCCCAACAGGGCAGCACCTCCTCCGTGAGTGCAACCACCTCTAACCCAGGCGTGCTGCTGATCGCCCAGAACCAGCCGGCCCCCGACACGGCCAAGCACTCCTGCAAAGGCAAGAACGATTGCAAGGGCCAGGGCGGCGGCAAAGACGCAGGCAAGAACGATTGCAAAGGCAAGGGCGGCTGCGCCACTGACGGCTCCACACCTCCAAAGGCTAGCTAATTCCTGCGTATGTTGGAGGCTTGTCGTCGCTCAGGCCTCCAACTCTCACTCTTCGGTAAAAACAGGAGCTTATGATGCCAGCCAACCGATTTAATGCCTTTACCGATTACGGCGTCGGTATTGGACTGCGGGTCCCACATTACGATCACATCCTGTCCCAGAAGCCGCTCGTCGATTGGTTTGAAATCATTTCGGAAAACTACATGGTCGATGGCGGCCGCCCGTTAAAGCTCCTCGATCAGATTCTTGAGCAATACAGGGTCGTTCAACACGGCGTCTCCATGTACTTTGGCTCAGCGCAGGCTCTCGATCGCGAGCACCTCAAACGCCTTAAGGAACTCACGCGGCGCACCAGGACTCCGTGGCTTTCGGACCACCTGTGCTGGGGCAGCGTAGACGGACGGTACACACACGATCTGCTCCCGCTACCGTATACCTTCGAAGCAGTAAAGACGACCGCGAGCCGCATTCGCCAGGTACAGGACTTTCTCGAGATCCCAATCGCCGTCGAGAACGTTAGCAGCTATGCCGAGTTTCACGAGTCCGAGATGACGGAGTGGGAATTCCTGAACGAGGTTGTCCACGCGGCCGACTGCGGCATCCTGCTCGATGTAAACAATATCTATGTCTCCTCGCAGAATCATGGCTTCGATCCCTTGCAATATGTGAACAGCGTCGATGTGGAGCGTGTGGCCCAGATACATATCGCCGGCCACTCCAAGTTTGAGAAGTACACGCTCGACACCCACGATCATCCGGTGCTGGGCCCAGTCTGGAAACTGTACGCGCGTGCGATCGAGCGCACGGGCCCCACGGCCACGCTTCTGGAGTGGGATGACAATATTCCTTCCTTCGCTGAGGTTCATGCGGAAGCGCTCAAAGCAAACCGCTATCTTACGACGCCGCCGGAAATCGAACCTGAAGTTCACACCCATTTGAATCCTGAACTCTTCGACGAGGTGCCCGCATGAACCTCCTGGAACTCCAGCGACGTATGTGCCAGGACGTGATGCGTCCCTTGACGTCCGACTTCGCGATGCAAGCCATGACGGAGCAGGGGTTGCCCTTTGCCGAGACCGCGGCCAGCTATATAAAACCTAATTCTCTTCTTACCTCGTTTGAGAGGCTCGAGATCTACAACCGGCAGTACTGGTTTCGCGTGATCGCTGCCGTATCGGAAGATTTTCCCGCCCTCAATGCGGTTCTCGGCCAGGAGAGATTCGATTCGCTGGTGCTGGCTTATTTGCGCGAGAACCCGTCTACTTCCTTTTCGCTGCGAAACCTGGGAGCCCGGTTGCCGGCGTGGCTCGCATCTTACCCTGAACTTGCCGGCCCTCAACACGCCCTGGCAATTGACGTTGCTCGCCTGGAGTGGGCCTACGTCGAGGCATTCGACGGAGCAAGCCGGATGCCTTTAGGCTGGGAGGACTTTGCAGAGTTGGGGCGAGACTCCACCCTTCGCTTGCAGCCACACCTGCAGTTATTGGACTTGCAGTATCCGGTAGACGAAGTCGTCCTCGCTGTCCGCAGAGCGACTCCCGAGATCGACATCGTCAGCAACGCGGTTCTTGAACGCCGGCAGGCTTCGGATATGACCCTGCCCGAAGTGAGCAGATCCAGCGTCTACCTGGCTGTGCATCGCTTCGAAGACTGCGTCTATTACCGCCGTATCGAGCACGAGGAATTTCTGTTACTCGCTGATCTTCGCGACGGTGATTCGATCGCCACTGCCATCGAGCGTGCGTTCGAGGGCAGCAAGCTCGCTCCGGATCTGCAAGCCGCCAGGATACAGGAGTACTTCGCGCATGCCTCAGAGCTCGGCTGGTTCTGCATGCCGTAGCCCGTCAATGCGCAAGATGCACTGCCATGCGGGACCTACACCCATTTTCTGCGGGTCTGCGAAGCCATTTATGCGACATAACTCCGAAAGCCCAAAAACCGCGATATACAACTTGCCTACGGCCTCCTACTCGCCGGCATTCGTTGGAATTCGATCTCCATCGACATGATGCTGCAACACCCTTCGGACGATTGCTCCCGGTGCTCGGTTTCGGGCAGTTCCATGGAAGGATATTCATGAGGACGATACTCTATACGCTGTTGCTGGTGCCGCTCATCGCCTCCTCGGCCTCTGGGCAAGAAACGAAAAATGAAACCGGCTTCCTGCTTGGGTCAGAGCAGATTCCGGGTTTTACGACCACCACGGGGGCGCCGTTCAGTGTGGGAGGCAGTGTGGCCTTTTCGTTTGACTACGCCCGCAGACTGAGGGGGGAGCGGACTGCGTTGTTTGTCGAAATCCCGTTCGCCGCTGCGCCAAGCCACCATGGAAGCTCCTCTCAGCCTGGCACGGCAACCAGCGTGGCCACGTTGTACGTTGTTCCCTCAATACGATTGCAGGCCTTCGCAAACCAGCGTTTTTCGCCCTGGCTTTCCGGAGGTTTCGGTTACGGCTGGCTGCAGACAAGTGCCAACCTTAACAACGGCGCGCCTAATCCGGCGGTTAATCAGAATACCGGAACAGCGCAGTTCGGGGGTGGCGTCGACATCAGGACGCCGATTCAGATTCTTCTACCTATTTCTCTGCGGGCAGAACTGCGTGACTACTACGCCGTCAACGCTGCAAATTACGGCGCATCCCTTCGCCAGCAGGGTCAGCACGATATAATTCCGGCCGGAGGATTCGTCATCCACTTCTAAGCCGGCCGATCAGGCTAAATCCGCGGGGGGGGGGCCGGCTGTAACTTATTCTCTTGCCCAGGCTCTAATGTGGCAGATTCTAACCCCGAGCACCCGCGGAGAAATCAGTGGCATTCAAATCCCCATCATGGCCCCTACTTCTACTGTCTGGAATCAGCTTTGCATTCCAACCATGCGCCCCCGCCCAACATATCATCGGCCTGCAGCCCGGGGTCAAAGCACCGGAGATTGCGCTTGCCGACCAAACCGGCAAACCACAGAGTTTTGGCAGACTGACCGGTCCGAATGGACTCCTTCTCCTATTTTTTCGTTCCGCCGATTGGTGCCCTTTTTGCAAGGGTCAACTTGTCGATCTCGAGCGCGCGCAGAAACTATTTGCCGCTAAGGGAATCAATGTGGCAGGCGTCAGCTATGACTCCCCTGAAGTACTGGCTGAATTTTCGCAGCGGAAATCGATCACCTACCCACTTCTTTCCGACTCGTCGTCGAAGCTTATTGACGCCTTCGGTATTCGCAACGTTGAGGCCACCGGAGCCCAGGCCGGCATCCCAGTCCCGGGCTACTATTTGATCAACCAGCAGGGGGTAATAGAAAAGCGATTTTTTGAAGACGGCTACATAAACAGGTTAACTGCCAACAACGTTTACCAGAACATCTTCGGAGACGTCGCTCTTCCGCAACCTATTCGGAATTTATCTGGCCCACATGTCGAGCTGGCAACTATGCAGTCTGATAAAGAGGTGACACCGGGTGAGGTGGTGCGGCTGACGGTCACTATCACTCCGGATCGAGACACCCACGTCTATGCGCCTGGCGCTGAAAAAGATCACTATATCGTGGCTTCGCTCACTCTCGATCCTTCCAATCTTTACAGTGTTAAACCCACAACGTATCCGAAACCGGAAATGATGCATTTCCCTGAATCGAACGAAACCGAGCCCGTTTACACAGGCAAGACTATCCTGGACACATCTGTGGCAGCCATCGTCAACAAGGAGACCCTTGCCATATTCGCAAAAGATCCTTCGCTGCACATCACAGGCAGCCTGGAGTATCAGGCCTGTACGTCGAAGGTCTGTTACCCTCGCGTGAAGGTGCCCCTCACCTGGACACTCCAATTGACAGAATTAGATAGAGTGCGCGCAGCATCGGCAAAGGTCAACTAGTTGCGCGCACTCAAGCCCACATCCCCTTGGATCGCAGCCGCGGTGATGTCCTCCGCTTGCATCTATTTTTTGCGTTCGTAGGGTTCGTATTCTGGCTCCCAGATATTGGCGTCCAGCTCATGAATCAGCGCAGCCTCATCAGCCACTTGTGCCGGCCATCCTGCATCGCCTGTTTTCCCACCGCCTCAGCGATCATGCGGCCGAGCGGCCGCCCTGGTCGCCGAGGCCAAGGATTCGTTCTCCATCGTTGACCACGATGCATTTCACATTGTCGTAGCGGGAATGATTGAGGATCTGGGCAATCCGGTGTTTGTCTGGATAGCTGAGAAACAGTCCTCGCGGCTTTCTCAATATTTCGCTGAATCGCTGGCAGCCCTCGCCCACGGTAGGCGTGTACACCAGAGGCAGCATCTGTTGCACATTGCGAACCACCAGAGCATAGAAACGGGGTTTCGTTCATATCTTGCAGATCGCGAAGAAAGCTGTATTTGGCGAAAGGAGTCGGCTGCGCCTCCAGGGCCTGTATCGGGCGCCCAAGTTGTTCATCGAGAGTACCCACATGGGGTGGCAGCAATCCGTGCAGGTCAAAAACGTCGCGTTCATGCTCCGAGAACGCTGTCCCCTTGTTAAGCCGCGGCGAATTGATCAGATCGAATCCCGAGAGGGAACCCTGAAGAGCCTGCTGATTGGCTGTCTCTTCAACTTGTGGGTTCATGTTTTGTCCCTCATAATCCCCTTGCCTGTCAGCGCAGGAGATTGGTTTTTGCCAAGTCGATCACTTCGTCGCCGCGCCCACTCAACACGGCGCGAATCATATAAAGGCTGAAGCCGAGAGCCTGGTCGAGGCTGATCGTTGGCGGCATCGACAACTCTTGCCGGTTTACCAGCACCTCCACCAAGGCTGGGCCGTCGTGAGCGAGCGCGTTGCTCAACGCCGGGCGCAGCTCTTCCGGCTTCACCACCCGAGCGCCAAAAATATCCGCCGACTCGGCTAATTTCGCGAAATTGGGATTCACCAGATCGGTTCCGTAGTCGACCAATCCGGCTGCCTTCATTTCCAGTTCCACGAATCCGAGAGAGCCGTTGTTGAAAACCACTACCTTCACCGGCAACTTGAGTTGGCGGAGCGTCAGCAGATCGCCCAGCAGCATCGCCAATCCTCCATCTCCTGAAAGCGTGATGACCTGTCTTCCCGGATGGCTGGCTTGCACGCCAATCGCCTGGGGAAGAGCGTTTGCCATGGAGCCATGGGTGAAGGAGCCGAGAAGCCTGCGCTTGCCGTTCATATGGAGATAGCGCGCGGCCCAAACCGTTGGCGTGCCCACGTCGCAGGAAAAAACTGCATCTTGTGCCGCCAGCTCATCGAGAATCCTGGCTACATATTGGGGATGAATGGGCGTGCGGCCCGGTTCGCCTGTGGCGAGATCATCCAGGCTCTTACGGGCATTCTTATAGTGGCCCAGACATGTGTCGAGATACGATCGATCGGTCTTGCTCTCGAGCAGCGGAGTCAGCACCTCGAGCGTGTCCTTCACATTGCCAATGAGGCCCAGATCGACCGGGGTGCGGCGTCCAATCTGCTCGCCGAGCCGGTCTACCTGAATGATTTTTGCATTTCCGGGATAGAACTGCTGATACGGGAAGTCCGTTCCGAGCATGAGAAGAGCATCGCAGTTCATCATGGCGTGATAACCGGATGAGAAGCCGAGCAGTCCGGTCATCCCTACGTCGTGAGGGTTGTCGTACTCTATAAATTCCTTGCCCCGCATGGCATGAACAATCGGGGCCTTCAACCGCTCGGCCGCCGCCATAAGTTCTGCGTGTGCACGAGCACAACCCGCACCGCCAAGAATGGTGACTTTTTGTGCGTTGTTAAGAATCTCGGCGGCCTTGCGGAGTTCATTTTCCGACGGAAAAATGACCGAGGCGGAATCTTCCATGCCCAGTGACAGCGCATTCGCGGAACACTCACGCAGCGCCACATCCCCGGGAATGACGATGACGGCAACGCCACGCTTGGTGAGGGCTGTGCGCATGGCGATTCCGAGTACCCGTGGCATCTGGTCCGGCTGGGAAACCAATTCGCAGTAGTGGCTGCAATCCTTAAACAGGTGTTCTGGATGCGTTTCCTGAAAGTAGCCGCTGCCCAGCTCGTGGCTGGGGATCTGGGCCGCAATGGCGAGCACCGGCACCCGGTTCCGATGGCAATCGAAGAGGCCATTGATGAGGTGAAGATTGCCGGGCCCGCAACTGCCCGCGCAAACAGCGATTTCACCGGTGAGATGTGCCTCGGCACCCGCCGCAAAAGCGGCCACCTCTTCATGCCTCACATGGAGCCATTCGATCTTCTTATTTTTGCGAATGGTGTCAGTCAGGCCGTTCAAGGAGTCGCCGGAAACTCCATAGACTCTTTTTACACCTGCTTTTACCAAGGTTTCGATGAATACTTCGGCTACATTTTTCGCCATACGCGTGTGCCCTCGCTTTGAGCCCCCAAAATAAGACGATTGCTTCGAATATGCCCTCCGCTTCAGAGAAGGCAAAACCTTCGAGGTGCTCGCTCGTGATCGTCTGCCCATGCCGTGGGGAAAACCGGGAGAGCGTACGACTGCAGGCTTTGATTCCAAATCGGGAAGGACGGACTTGCGATTTTCTGTGGCGCCGGCGCGTAATTTTGCACCAGGTGGCAAACGATCTATAGCTTGAAGAGTTCGCGCAGGCGGCGAGTCTGCGCGCGGCTGACCGGAATTTCGGTCTGCTTGCGATCATCCATACGCAGCTGATAGCTGCTCTTGAACCAGGGCACAACTTCCTTTATGTGGTTGATGTTCACCACGAAGGAGCGATGGGCTCTCCAGAAAACCGAGGGATCGAGCAGCTCAAGCAACTCTTCGATCGTCCGGCACTTGGAATGACCTTCGAGAGTGGGCGTCACAACGGAGATGACGCCTTCTTCAATCGCAGCGAAACAGATATCCTTCTGGTCAACCAGGAAGAGCCGGTTATGTGCCTGCAGAATAATCTTGCCGCTGCGTGGGCGGACGCCTGCCTGTTGCTGTTCAATCAGACGGAGTAATGCATCGAGCCGCTCATCCGATGGCTTGACGCCGGCCAAAACACCGTTCTCCGGCGAGGGCTCCTGATCCAGCTGATGCGCCTCCTGCAAACGCTGCCGAGCCCGCTCCAGGGCCTGCAAAACCCTTGCACGGTCAAACGGTTTGAGCAGGTAATCGATAGCATTAACGTCAAAGGCACGCACCGCATACTGGTCGAAAGCGGTGGCAAAGATGATTTGCGGCATGCGGTCGGCGTCGTCTCGCTCCAGCAGTTTCTTGAGCACGGCAAAACCGTCAAGACCTGGCATCTGCACATCCAGAAACACCACATCCGGATGGTGAGTGCGAATGAGATGGACGGCCTCGATGCCGTTCTGGCCCTGGGCGACGACCTCGACTCCTCCCGCGGAATCCAGAAGGTATTTGAGCTCCTCGCGCGCAAGCCGTTCATCGTCGACGATCAGCGCAGTCATCGGCATGTTATCGGAGCTCTTCGTAGCGATTATGAGTATAGGGAGCGGGGGAAACAGCGGTCAATGCGGGCCGGATCAGGATTGGAGTGCGCGGAGGCGGGACGGCATATTATCCGAAGCCAGGCTGTGGCCGCAGTAGACACAGTAGAGGTCAGTAATGCGCACGCCGCGGTAGCAGTTGCCGCAGGCCGCGGAGACCTGGTAGGCGCACTGGGGGCAGAAATGAAACTCGGTGTGAATGCTGGTGCCACAAGAGGGGCAGCGTGCAACCACCGGCTGGCGAAGCAGAAAGTAAAGGACCAATCCTATGCCACCCTGCATAGCCAGGCAGATTACGACCCACAGGCGTGTGCTCATGTTGCGGCGTGGCGCATCGCGGCTTACGTAACCAACCATCAGCACATATAAAGCGGCCAGCGAGCTCCAGGAGAGGGCGAAGTAAAAACGAACGCCAAGAGGAGCGGCGACGGGACGAAGGTGGAGAGCGGCCCGATAAGCCGGCAGGATCACCCAGTACAGGTACTGCATGAACACGAAGACCACGGTAGCCGCGGCGATCGACCATCGCGGGATGAGCTTAACCTCCTCGGTAAGGGCGGAGGCTGCTTCAGCGTTGTGTATCTGATTGGTCATTTCTCAATGGGAGGAAAGGTCTCAAAACCGCGCCGGTCGTGCTGCACGTGATGTTTTCCCTTCCAGACAGCGATGAGCGCCGCCAGCATAGCAAGAAAAAGCAACGTAATAAGGAAAGCGATCTGGGTAGGCACATCGAAGAGAGGTTCCTCGCCCAGCAGTTCTTCGACCCCGGTCCAGACGGCCGGTCCAAGCAACACCAGCATGGAGACAAAACCGAGAATGACAAAGCCTAAATTCCGGCGTTGCCGCGTGCGCTGCTCCTGGGTGGAGATAACGGCATCACGAACCGCGCGGCGGGTCTTTTGTGCCAGCACCAGGTTGGCTTCGCAATCGGGCCACGCAATCGAACGCGCAGCGTCTGCGGGACGCCGATCTGCGCCCCCGGTTGGGGTAACCTTCATCGCGCCACTCCCTCCGGGACGGAATTCTCCGCTGCAGTAATCCGAGGCTTGAGTGCCGAGAGGCCGCGGTAGAGTCGGGATTTCACCGTGGAAAGCGGGGAACCTGTGACCTGTGCGATCTCTTCGAGCGAGAGCTCTTCATGGAAGCGGAGTACGAGCACTTCACGATGCAACGGCTCGAGCGTCAGCAAAGCTTCGGCCACTCGCTGCCCATTCTCATTGGTCTGGTACATCTCGAAAGGAGAAGGCCCATCGGCGGCCACATCGAAGGAGCGGCCGTCCTCGCCCGCTTCGCGCATCGCTTCCAGACTACTCATGGTGCGCTTGCGTCGCACATCGATCACCAGGTTGCGCGCAATGGTGAACAGCCAGGTATCGAAGCGGGACTTGCCGTTAAATTGATCGCCGCGCTTCAGAACGCGCATCCATGTTTCCTGAAAAATATCTTCCGCCGTCTCCCGGTTTCCAGTGAGGTAGAGCAGGTAGCGCAGCAGGCGATGCTGATACTGGACGATCAGTTGATCGAGTAGCTCCGGATCGTGGCGCTTGAGTCCCTGAGCAACGATGATGTTTTCGTTGCATTGTTGGTCAACGACGGTAATCGAAGCTGCACGCATGTCATCCTGAGAGACGTGGGTAATGTCTCCAAAGACCCTCCCGGCGACTACTTTTTTGAGCTTGTTAGCAAGCAAAACAGTTCTCCGGGACGACCCCAGGTGCATACAAGAATATAGGAATTAGCTCTCTGAAACCACTCGGATGCACCAGAGTCTAAACTTGACAGTATGGAAATTTTGTTCGGCCTGCATCCCGTAGAGGAGGCTTTGCGTTCCGGGACGCGTAAGTTCGATCACATTTGCATCGCCCGCGAACGACAGGATATACGCCTCGAGAAGCTGATCCAGGCCTGCCGGGATGCGGGTGTGAAGATGCGCCTGGATACCCGGGACCAACTCACCAAGCTGGCACGGAGTGAGGCTCACCAGGGCGTAGTGGCGATCGTCCGCGCACGGCAGTTCCTGGACGTGGACGACCTGCTTCAGGGCACGAAGCAAAACCGGCTGCTGCTGGCTCTTGACGGGGTGGAAGACCCGCAGAACCTTGGTGCGCTGCTGCGCACCGCTGAGGGTGCGGGCGTGGATGGGGTAGTGGTCACCGAACGGCGGTCGGCTCCCCTCAGTCCGGTGGCCGTAAAAGCCTCGGCCGGGGCGGCCGAGCATGTGAAGATCGCCCGGGTGGTGAACCTGGTGCGCACCCTGGAGGAGTTGAAGCAGCGTAACCTGTGGATCATCGGCCTGGACGAGCGCGGAACCATGAACTATGACCAGTTCGATTTTTCCGTCGGTTGCGTTCTGGTGCTGGGCCGTGAAGGCGCAGGGCTGCATAATCTGGTCCGGCGCACCTGCGATCACCTGTTGCGGATACCGATGGCGGGTCGAGTGGCCTCGCTAAACGTCAGCGCCGCCGGCGCTGTTGTGCTCTACGAAGCCGCGCGACAGCGCCGGCAGACCGCAAGCGGGGTCAACGCCATGCCAACCACACCGCGGGCTAAGAAGCAGAAGGGTTTGGGTTCATGAAGTATTTCTGGTTTGCAGCCGTGACGGCTGCGCTGGTTTCCGTGGCTGGGGCGCAACAAGCGTCTCCACCAGCCGAAGTACCCGCCGAGCATCCCGGCACAGTGATTCTCTCTCGCTCCGTAGAAGACAGCGGCACCCCGGCAAAGCCGGCTGCCGGCCCGGCGGTGACTCCGCCCAGCGACGCGGAACGGCAGGCAATCACCTTTGTTTCGTACGATCTCGATGTCCATTTGCAGCCCCGGGAGCACGCGATGGCCGTGCGCGCGCGCATTTTGGTGCGCAACGACTCCGCTAGCCCACTGAACCGGCTCGTTTTGCAGGTTTCTTCGAGTTTGCAGTGGACCGGCGTCCGCGTTGGCGATGCGCAAGCTACTTTCCAACAGCAACTGGTCAAGAGTGATATCGACCACACCGGCGCGCTGCGCGAAGCGATTATTCCGTTGGCTCATCCCGTTGCTCCGCGACAGAACGTGGCCGTCGACCTTACCTATCAAGGGACTGCCGCACTGTCCGCGACCCGGCTGGAGCAAATCGGCACCCCGGCGGAGGTGGCGGAAGCATCTGACTGGGACCGAATCTCCGAAGAATTCATTGGTCTCAGGGGCTTCGGAAACGTGGCTTGGTACCCGATTGCCTCGGTCCCCGTAGCCTTAGGAGACGGGGCCAGGTTTTTCACCGAGGCGGCGGCTGAACGGCAACGCCAAAGCCAGGCGACCGTGTCCATGCGAGTAACGGAGGAGTTTTTTGGGGAAGCCCCGAATCTGGCCGTATTGGACGGAGAACCGTTGGCGGTGACTCCCGCTTCCCTGCCGACGGCCGCCTCGGTACCCGGCATTGTGACCTGCACGCTCCCACCGACCCGGTTGGGATTCGCCTCACCTAGTTTGTTCCTGGTCACTCGTACCGCGCAGGAAGGCAATGGAGTGAAGGTCTTCGCGCGGACGGAGGAGGTCGCGAATGCCCAGGCTTATATGTCCGCGGCTACCATGGTAGCCCCGCTGATCAACCGCTGGTTAGGCACCGAGCCCCGGGGATTGCTTAATATCGTCGATCTGCCGGAGCGGGGGGATTCTCCTTTCGAGGATGGCAATGTGCTGTTCACGGATGTACGGGACACGTCCCCAGATAAACTGACCCCCGTTCTCATCCATTCGCTGACTCACCTCTATTTTCGTTCCCCTTACGCCTGGCTACAGGAAGGAGTGCCGTCGTTCATGGGGTCGTTGTGGCTAGAGCAAAGTCGAGGCCGGGACATTGCCATTCAACAATTGGACAACTCCCGCGGAGCGCTCTCATTGGCGGAACCGGGCGACACTGCCTCGGCGACCACTGCCTCGGCTACTACAGATCGCCAGGCTCTACTGGTGGCGAGAGACCCCGTCTACTACCGTACCAAGGCGACCTACGTTCTTTGGATGCTGCGAGATCTGACTGGAAGTGAAGCACTGGCGCGCGCCCTGCGAGGCTATCAGCCGGGGTCGGATACTGCCGGAAACGGGTTTGAGCAGGTGCTTGAGCGGGCCAGCGGCAAAGATCTGAAGTGGTTCTTCGAGGATTGGGTCTACCACGATCGCGGCCTGCCTGACCTTTCGATTGCCGGAGTCTACCCCAACAAGGCCAGCGTGCCTGGGTCCTATATCGTAGCGGTGGATGTATCCAACAGCGGCACTGCTGAGGCACAGGTTCCGGTGTCTGTTTCGTCCGACGCAACTACGGTTACGGAAATGCTTCGAATCCCGGCAAAATCAAGAATAAGCCATCGCTTTGTGCTCCAGGGGAAACCGGCGGAAGTGGCCGTAAACGATGGTACGGTTCCTGAAGTCGAGGCCAGTGTCCACCGCCAGACGCTTTCAATGCCGTCAGCACCGGAATAGAGCCGAGTACCACAGCAAAGAGTGAGTGTCGCGCCTACGGCGCTCGTCATCGTCATGGATTGACGTTTGGCCTGCCGGCCCTCCGGGCCTCGATGCAGCGGTAAATCAAGCGCCGTTTTTTCTCCCAGCCGCAGTGAGAACCGCATCAATTTTCGACTTCCTCTCCCGCCGCTTTTACTTCAGGGTGCTCAAGCGTACCGGTAATTGCGACGGCGTCCGCGGCCGATCCTCCCCGCAGGTCGATTTCACGACCGAAGGAGATCGTGCCCGACAACGGAATCGCGTCCTTACCTCGGGCCAGCAGGCTATGCGTGATTTTTATAGTGCTGTCTGCAATGGTGGCGTCGACACTCCATTGATCGAAGTGAACGAAAGGCTGGGCGGCAACCGGCAGCGGAGCCTCCGTGGCTAAGCCCCCTTTGGTCCAGTTCCAGTGCAATGTACCCGTGGCAGATTGCGCCAGATCCTGGGCGTCGAAACCCGACATCCGCAGTTGGGCGGACAAATTGGCCACGCCGCTTCCCCACCGCTCCTCGAATATGTTAGCCAGCGCACTGGGAGCGGCGTTGGTAATCTGTGCATCCAGCTGATAATCCGGCTCACTACCGGAGGCGTCTACCACACCGGCGAGATGGATGGTTCCGTTGGCAACGCGGCCGTTCAGCGACCGTATTTTGATCGAGTTTCCACTGATATCGATCGCGCCAATTGCGTCGCGCACCACCAGCTTTCCGGTTGAGAGCTCGCCGATCTGGACAGTACCGGAGAGATTGGGCCACTTTACGGAGTGGCGGTCGATACGATTGAGTAGCTCGCGTAGCAATTCACCGCCTTCGCTGCTGCCCAGCAGGGTTGACTGCAGCGCGCCCAGGTCCAGGGCCGCGGTGATGAGCGAGAAGCGCGCCACACATGGAGTGCTGCCAGTGCACAGCGCCGGGTACTCCAGGGTTCCCTGGGCCTCCAGCTTGCCGTAGCTGATGGATGCATTTGTCCATGCAATCTGCGTGGGGTTGAGGACTCCCTGCGCCGCGGTGATCCGGAGCGGCTGGGACAAATACGACGTAGTGAGTTCAGCATTCCTGATGGCAATGCTGCCTTCCGCCGTCGATGAGGCGATCGGTTTGTCGGAGTCTGGAACGGGCAGCAACCATTTGCCGCGCACGTCCAGGTCCAGAGCGGCGGTGCCCGCACCACCGAGGGCAGTCGAACTGGCGCCCGCAGAAGGAAACAAGGTGCTGTGGGCGCCGAACAACCCGAAGGATTTATTGAAAGCCTCCAGCCGGGCCAGGGTGGTCGCCCCGCTCAAGTGAAGATCGAACCCCGCAGGCGTGAATCGACCATCCACGGTCACCGGAACCGGCCCGCCCATCGACAACCGCACCGGCTGCAGCAGTAACGCCGGGGGTCCGGCATTGCCCACCGCCGTGCTATCACACTTCAGGCGTACCGGGGCGAACAGGAATGGCCGGTTTGCGTCAGACGGTGTCAAGCTCAGTGAAGCCAGCGCTACTTCCCCCGATATCAAAGGTTGGCGTTCGCTCTGTGATGTGTAGTGAAAATGCCCATTCACGGCACCGGAGGCCTGCACCCGTCCGCCCAAACCACTGCGTACTTCCTGCAAACCGGCCAGCACCGCCGCAGCGGGAACTCGGTTAATTCCCAACGTGAGATTAGCCTGGGGCACGGTTTGCCCATCCTGTACTGAGCCGGTGAGTAAGAGCGCCCCATCACCCACGGGGGAAGCACAGGAGATATCTTCGAGCGATTTTGATTCCTTCCGGAACGAGGCCTGGCAAGAGGTGGCCACATCCATTGGGCGGGCGGGAGAAAACTCCGAGCGATGGAGACCGGCGACCTTCAGGCTAGCTTTGATCTGTGCAAGCTCGGCGGTCCCGCCAACCTGTGCTTCGACCTCGAGACCGCCGCGCCAGCCTATATCCCGGCCCAGGATAAGCCGGCTCAGCTGGCCCAGGGGAACCCCGGTCCACTCCACTTTAAGGTTCAAGGGCATCTTGCTCAACAAGGCCGCGCGATGCAGCGTACCGTCAATACGCAGCACGCCGGTGTCGGCAAGGGCAAGATCGAGATCTGTGCGCACCGGTTGCGCTCTAAAGTGCACCTCCCAATCATCCCCGGGAGCTAATGAAATGGAGAGGTCGGAATTCAGGAAGGAGAGTGGCTTCTTCTCGCTACCTTGTTTGAAATTGATGCGCGCGTTTTCCGCCTCGATGTAGGGGAAACGCGGCGTGCTGCTGGCGTAACGCTGGCCCGTCGGGGCATTTGGTATGTGCGCCGCCTGGACGAGGATCGAAGCCAGGTTCCATCCTCCATTGGGCTCGCGAACAAGATTCAAACTAGCATCGTCAAAATGGATCCGGGAGACTTCAAGCCGCCCACGCCACAAAGACAGGAGCCGCAGGTAGGCCACCACGCTGCCGGAGTGAAGGATGGGTTCGGAGCCGAACTGAGGATTTTCTTCAACTGAAAAATCGGAGAATTCAAAACCCGGGAGGGGCAGCAAGCGCAGCTTGACGGAAGAGATATGTACCGGCCGGCCTATGCTGCGGCCGATACCGTCGGCAATCCTGTGCTTGTAGCGATTGATGTTAACCAGCGGCGGCAGCACGAAGGCCACCACCGCCAGCAAGATGGCTGCCAGGACAATCCAGCGCCGGGGCGAAGGACGTTTCTCTTCGCCGCCCATCCTAACGGACCAGATGCAACGTTCGGCGCCACCGGGTTTGATCGAAGAAGTGAAGGACCACGTGGGTATAGAACGAAAGCTTGTCGCCTAAGCCTTCTTTTTCATACTGATTGTCGGGCTCGATAAACGACCAGTAGACGAACAAAGGGCGGCCAACGATATTGGCTCGCGGCACGAAGCCCCAGTAGCGGCCGTCGAGACTGACGGTGCGGTTATCTCCCATGGCAAAATAGCGGCCTGGGGGCACCACGAGATCCTCGCCCTGGATGTAGTTGGGAAGCTCGGCCGCCCAGGTTGGGGTCACGTCCCCGCTTTGGGATGGGGGCACGGCGGGAAAGTCATCGCGGTAGGGAAAGTAGTTGCCGTAGTCTGGCATGGCTGCCTGCGGCTCGTGTTGCGGCTGACCATTGAGGAAGACCACGCCGTTGCGCAGGTGGATTCGGTCGCCAGGGATGCCAATCACCCGTTTCACCAGGTACAGGTCGGGCTCGCCCGGCTTAAAGAAAACGATGATGTCGCCGCGACGGACATTGCGGTAGTAGACGAACGGAGCCCACGCGGTGCGCGGAGCCAGCGTAATCCGATCTACAAGCACATGGTCGCCAACCAGCAGAGTCTTTTCCATGGAGGACGACGGGATTTCGAAGTTCTGAAAAATAAAGGTCAGCGCAAAGAGTCCAATGACCAGCACTGTGCAAATGGAAGCAAATGCTTCCAGCGGCGTCTCTTCCCTAACCTGCTCGGTTTTGATCTCAGTTTCCGTGGCTTCCATGCTAGTGGCCAAATCGCCCTCACTCAGTGAATGACCCGGAACATGCGGCTCCAACGTGCGAAGTCCATCACGGCGTCGAGCGGGCTCTTCTCGTGTCCGAGTCTATCATCCGGCAGCGTATTGGCATCGGTAGCGGAAGGCTCGTGCAGGGAGAAGTAAATGAAGAAAGGCAAACCCACGACATTCGCGCGCGGAACAAAACCCCAGTAGCGGCTATCACGGCTGTGGTTGCGATTGTCTCCGAGCACGAAATATTTGCCCGCGGGCACTATCAATTCGCCATTCTGGACATCCTTGCGCATCTGCATCCACCAATGCGTATCCACCCCCGGGTCGGTGTAGAGCTTGGCGGGAAACTGATCGCGAAAGTTATCTTGATCCGCGCCTTCAAAGATCGCGAACGGCTCGCTCTGCTTCTGCCCGTTGACGCAGACCACGCCATTCTGCAGGCGAATGCGGTCACCGGGAACGCCGACCACCCGCTTGACGACATGATCCGACGGATCCAGCGGGAAGTGGAATACGATCACGTCGCCGCGCGTCACCTGCGCATATGGTAGAAGCCAATGCCAGGGTCCCGATGTCCCATAAACGGCCTTATTAACTAACAGAAAGTCGCCTACCAACAGAGTCCGCTCCATGGATTCGGAGGGAATGCGAAAGGGCTGCACTACGAAGGTAAGCACAAACAGCGCAATGACAATGATGGATAACAGCGAGCGCAGAGTATCGAGCAGGTTCGGGAATACGAGGTGGGCGTGATTGAGGTGCCCCGCATCGTGCGCGATCGCAGCCGTAACTGCTGCGGTGGCGACTGGTTCCTCCGTCGTCACGCGGAAAAACTCCGCTGATGGTTGCCGGGTCAAGAACCGTTACCTTCCGCCAGCGGTTCGGCTGCAGGACCCTGCTTCCGAAGCTTCTCAAAAGCCCGGCGGGCCGCCTCCTGCTCGGCGCGCTTCTTGGTGGTTCCAACTCCGCGGGCGAGCGCTTTGGGACCGCTTCCCTCCGCTACTCTCACTTCTACCAGAAAGCGCTTGCGGTGATCCGGCCCACTCTCCGCCTTTAGGACATAATCCGGCGGCCCGGTCTTCTTGGCTTGCAGCAATTCTTGCAACGCCGTTTTGTGATCTCCCAGGGAGACGCCGAGATCGAGCGCGTGGCGTAAGTCGCTAACGTAGGGCGCGACCACGTGCTCGTTCACGAAGGCTTCTACCGGAGCCAGACCACCGTCCAGATAAAGCGCGGCGATGATTGCCTCAACGCAGTTTGCCAGCAAGGTGGACTTTTTCCGGCCTCCACCCCGCTCCTCTCCTCGTCCCAGCCGCAGATAACTTCCGAGATCCAGCACAGAGGCTACCTGCGCCAGATGGCGGCGGCTCACCAGGCTGGCCCGGAGACGGGTCCACTCTCCTTCATGAAGATCGGGGAAGCGGTGGAAGAGGATTTCTGCGACGACGAGGCCCAGAACCGCGTCTCCCAGAAACTCCAGTTGCTCATTATCTTCTTCGCGGGAGCAATTGCCCTCCGCCTGACGGCCTTCGAGGGTTTGCTCATAAGCAAGCGAACTATGGGTAAGCGCCTTCACCAGCAATCGCTGTTCGCGGAAGGTGTGGCCCAGCGCTGCCTGTAGCGTGTTGGGAGCCGACTGTGACATCAACCTGGTTGCCCTGTCTCCTACTCTATTGCATTAGCGGGAGAGATCGCGGGCCGATAACACGATAGGGGCAGAAGGCGTTAATGGGGTTGAGGGTCTGGAGCCGAATCATCGTCGTGCGCCGGCTCGGTGTGCACCTGCTGAGGGACTGCATATGGTTGTTTCAGACCTTTCTCTGCCGCCAGCCTGGTGTCTGCCTGGCCGTCGCGCACGGTAAGCGCCGCGCGGTACTCATTGACCGCTTGATCGCGCTGATCCTGTATGTCGTAGATACGTCCAAGATAAATGTGCGACCAGGCCAGCATACGAGGATCCTTGGAGAGCCGGATGGTCTCTTCGAAGTCGTGCTGGGCTCCCGGGACATCGCGATGCATAATGGCCACCCGCGCCAGGATGAAGTTCGCCCTTGCCGGATCGCCGGATTTGTCGGTGACCGACTGTTGCGCCAGAGCTCCGGCGCCATCCGTGTCGCCCTTCATCAATTTCATCTCTGCGAGGTCGAGACCCTTCAGTTCTCGCGGCGAGCGATGAACTACGTCGGAGGAGCTTTCCTGGTTGAAGGTAATACTCTTCGCCCGGCTTAGTTGCTGGCTCACATCCATGCCGTAGACCATCTCGCCAATACTTTCCTTGAAGCTTTGCGGCTGTCTTTCAAAAGCAGCGAAGGCGCTATAGAAATATTCCGTCAGCACATAGCCATCTGCCATGGACTGCTGCACCGCGCGGCGGCGAACGGCTTCCGCGGCCTCGACCGACGCGTTGTGCTGGTGGGTGGCCGCTTCCAGATCGCTGCGCCGGGTATCGGCAGCGATTTTGTAAATGGTGACTCCGGTATCCATGGTGCGCGCCTCGACCGCCCGGATCATGCACTCCACCACCAGGGCCACAATGTCGCTGCGATAGGTGTAATCGAGAGGAGCATCCTTAACTGTCTTTAGAAAGGGCAGGAGCCTGTCCAGGACGGTAGCGCGCGCGTACAACAAAGGTTCAATCTGATAATGGAGGTAAGCATGGCGAATCTCCCGCATGTGGATGGCTCCGTTAACAGGGGAGGCCACCACAACATAATCCGCTCCGTAGACCCGGGCGTTTGTCTGTGCGGGATCCAGCAGTGGTTCGATCACCACCAGAAAACGCCGCCCGCTGGTGAGGCCGGCCGGCGTTTTGAGGTAGATGCCGGTGTCGTCAATCATTTTGGTCAGCGAGTCGTGGAGCTGACTGAGCTGCTTGTCATATTGCGGGCGGACCTTGAGCCAGATCAGGTGCAGATCGACGAGCTGACTCAAGCGGCGTAGTAAGGGCAGTATGTTTTCTACCCCGCTTGCGTCCGGGGGCATGTCCGCGCCTTCGGCGCTCGGGGTAAGCTCAGGGGGCGGCGTTACGTACAGGGCAAGCGAAATGTACTGAGCCAGATCGGATCCGGTATCAGAAAGCCGATGCTGTTCGATAAACGTGCAAATTTGTTCATGCGCATCGCGCGCATCCGCTGAAGCCTGGAGCGCCTGGTTGACGAGCTCTCGAACTTCCTGGCGGACCGGGTCGGCGCTAGCAAGCCCCTGATCATAGCCGCACGCATTCAGCGCCGCGGCGATATCGAAAAGAGCCTCGCTGTTCTGCAAGCTGATGTCGGGACCGGCCGTGTCCACTAAAGCCGGTGACTTTGGGGCGGTGGGTGGGCTTCCCGCCGAAGGTTGTGAATCGGAAGAGTTCTGAGCGCGCACGGTCGGCGCACCGAGGAGGATCAGCAACGCAAATAGGCCAGCCAGGACCTGTTTCCGGAATGGGCTAGAAACCCGGTACGAAACTTCTGACGGCTTGCCATGGTACTGCATAGATTGCGGCGATTGACCCATTCCAAGTCTATGCATGGACGCAAGGGAGGGTCAAACTAACCATGGTGTTGGTGGTATTTTCCTGTGAACGGAAGGGTGTTTTTGGAGCAACCGTTGTGGTTTCAGCTAGAGCGGTTTAACAATTACTTTGGTCTGACAAAGATCGCGAGGAGTGGTTTTCCTTGACAGAAAACCACGACAAGACCTCTTGCTTCGGTTTACACCAATTGTTAAACCGCTTTAGCCGCGGACGGGAACACTGGAAAAAGAGCGGAGGACGGTTCCCGGTACCGGCTGTCCAAAGACCTGCGCCGGGGCAAAAACACTGAAAACGAGGCTGTCTTCCAACTGGGAGCGGGTCTTGGGGTCCAAGGTGCCGGAGATGATCTTGTAGTCATACACCCGGCCTTCTCCGTTGATGAAAGCCAGAACCACGACCGGATTGCTACCTTCGGCAACGCCTCCGGCGGGCTCCACCGAGGTGTAAAGGAAACGGGGGCTGGAAGCCATGCCAAGCGGTTCATCCCGCGCCAACAGGGGCTCAGGTGAGGCGAACATTCCGATGAGCAGGGCAACCCCGCCCAGCAGCGCAACCGTGCTGGCGAAGCCAGCCGTAGCCCGCCAGACCAGGGGTAGGAAGGTATTTTCCCAGCGAACTCGTCCGCGGGCCAATTTCTGCTCGACTGTATTGGACGATTCCTGAGACAACGCAACACGAAGCCGAAGACTCAGATCGGCTGGAGCTTTCGCCGGCCCAACGGAACTAATCAGTGACTGGGTACTCCGCCATTCCGCGAATTCAGCCGCACACCCGAAGCAGACTTCAAGATGCCCGGCGATCTCGTGCATGACCGCGCCGGTCACCGCGCCATCCAGATATTCCGAGAATTGCTCGCGAAAATGCGCGCACTTCCTCACTTGGCCCCCTTCACGCTCATCGTGAGCGCCTCCATCGGCTGAAAACCAGAACTTGGGCGTTTCGCCGCTGCTTGAGCGAAACCCGCCAACCGAGCCTTCAGATGTGCCCGGCCACGCATTAGACGCGATTTGACGGTGCCAAGATTCACGCCCAGGATCTCCGCGACCTCTTCGTAAGAAAAGCCTTCGATATCACGCAGAACAACGACTGCGTGGAACGGCTCAGGGATGTGGCGCAACTCCTCTTCGACCCTGGCCCGCACTTCCTCGTGGGCCGCCTGGTCAAAGGGTGATTCATGAGCATCGACCAGGGTGTCTTTGAGGCACAAGGGCTGGCCGTCGTTGGTCTCTCCGAATTCGCTTTCTATGGTGACTTCCTGGCGCTTGTGGCGTCCCCACCAGCGGCGCTGGTTGCTGGCCTCGCGCAAGGCAATGCGGTAGATCCAGGTGCGCAGGCTGGAGTCTCCATTAAACCCGCCGATCCCGCGATAGATTTTGATGAATACATCCTGCGTCAGGTCAGCAGCGTCCGCAGGGTCAGGAATAGTCCGCGCGATCAGGCTATAGATGGGCTGGTGATACTTGGCGATCAACCAGGCGAATGCCTCCTCCGAACCCGCCTTCAGTTCAGAGACAATGCCGGCTTCTTCCGACGGTATGGTAAGGACGCTGGCGATATTTCCCAAGACTATGCCTGCCTGCATGCAAAAGTTCTCCATAACATAACAGGAAGCGTCCACTTCCGTCTCCGAATTACGCAGACTAGCCCTGCGCGGCGGCAGGGCCATCCCCTGTCGCGTCGTTATTCTGGTCTCTCTTTACTTTAGACACCACCGGACGGACAAGTGCTTCTGCAAAAGCGATTACTGAGGTGCCGGGGTGGGAGCGGGTTTCTTCTTGCGCGGCTTCGGAGTCTCAGGGCCATCATCGACCACAATCCTGGGCGGGGCAGGGGGCGGGGCTGCCGGCTTGGCGGAAGCGGTAGCTTGCATGTGAGCGATCTGGGCATCCTGGGCGCTTATGGACTGGAGTAACCAGGCGCCGAGCTTGGCGCGGCCATCTTCGAGGCCGGCGCGGGCGTCTTCCAGGCTGCCGGCATCGGATCCGGAGCCGGCGAGTGCTGCCGTTTCCGTGACCCGAAGCAGGACATCGTAGAGAGCATCCAGGTTGCGGAAGACGGCAAAAGCCGGGGAAAGTGCCGCCGGATTTGCCTCGGCCTGAGTCATAAGACCCGGCAGAGTGGCATTGAGGTCCCGTTGCATAGAGCCGATATCCTGCTGGACGGCGGCACGAGTCTCCCCCGGCGCCTTCCAACGGCTGACGCTGAGGCTAGAGATGGTGGTCTGCACATTGGCGAGCGCCGGACGTAAGCTTCCGATCGCAAACCCAGTAGGCGGAGCTGGAGCCGGCGCCTGGGCATATGCGGCCGCGGAACTGAGAAAAACACCGCTGTACATGAACAGGGTTAACAGCGAGAATTTTGATGACTGGGGGGACGCGAACATTCTTTCTCCCGATGACAACGGCGAAGGATAGGTTGCCACGTGCAGAGCGTTTGACGGATTAGGCATGCTCCGCCAGAATAAAGGATGTTGTTGCCTTTGTGGGCCTGTGGCGCAGCTGGGAGCGCGCTTCCATGGCATGGAAGAGGTCACCGGTTCGATCCCGGTCAGGTCCACCATAGAATCAACGAGTTAGCGAATCGGCTCGAAAAAACGCGATACGCTGGTTCTCAAGCTGCGCCTTCCGCACCACTTTCTTTTCACTTTCTGAGATATCTCTGGAGCAATCCAGAAGAAGCTCTTTCATCCGGCCCTATCCTCCTGGGTAGCTAAGCTCAAAGCCTCTAAATTGAGCTGAAGGCGAATCTTGCCCCGTCACTGAGCAGGTCCGTCACTATTGCGAGGCAGCTCGCCTCTGTCCGTCGTGTCAGACACGCAGAAACATCAAGGTTACCGAACCCGGCGATTAGATACAGGCGTCCAAGGATCGCGTTGGGTCGATTTTCAACCATAGAAGACTGGCAATCAAATAAACAGCGCCGGCACTCATCAGCATGGCTTGAAACGACCCGAAACGGGTAAACATCCAAGCGGCAGCCAAGGGAGAAATAAATGCGGAGATGGTTGACCCGGTGTTCATGAAGGCCGACGTGGTGCCGCCGAGACTTCCCCCAACCTCTAAACAGGCGGCCCAGGCGACCGGCACCGCGAGATCCATACCGAAATCAGCGAACATCAGACAGACAATTGCCCCGAATGGACTTTGCATGACGGCAGCTGCCGCGAAGCCGGCTCCCGCCATCAGATACCCTGCTAGTCCCACCAGGCGCCTACCCCACAGCGGGCTGCGGATACGGCGCACGAGCCAGTCAGATAAAGCTCCGCCGATGACGTTGCTAGCCGCACCCGCAGCTAACGGAAGTGCTGCATAAAGGCCGGACGCTTGTGCCGAGACCTGATATCGCTGGATGAGATAGGTCGGTAGCCAAGTAAGCAAAAACCAAAATCCATACGATGACGCGAAATACATCCAGAAGAAGGACCATAAATTTGCGCTCGTGAACAAGCGCTTCCATGGTGTATCGGCGGCTCCGGGGGCGTTGGGCAGATCCGCATTGTGGCCAAGGTAAATGAGATCCGAAGGACCGAGCGCCGGATGCCGTGCCGGATTGTCCCGATACCAGCGCCAAAAAAAAATGCACCAGATTCCCCCGATCGCGCCGAAGAACGCGAAGGTGAGTCGCCAGCCGAACCAACCTATGATCAGAGTGGCGAACGGGATTCCAATCGCAGCTCCGAGCCGCGTACCCATCCACATAGTGCCGGTCGCTCGGGCACGATCGGTGGTTCGAAACCATCGTGCAAGAGCGGCTGCCATCGAGGGAAATGCGCCGGCTTCTGCCGCACCGAAGGCGAACCTCACCGCAAGCAGCCCCAGATATCCTCCCACCATCCCGGTCAGCGCGGTAAAGGCAGACCAACAGGCCACGATCCGGGTAATCATCTTGCGCTGCCCCAGACGGTCGCCAAGCCAACCCATCGGGATCTCAAAGACCCCATAAGCCAAAGAGAACACGCTGAAGGCGTATCCCATCTGTATGCTGGATAGCCGCAGGTCGCGCATGATCGCGGGAGCGGCCGCAGAAAGGCAAACTCTGTCCAGATAGGTGATAGCTGAGGCTAACGTTATAAGAAGCAACACGCGGTTGCGGAGGGAAACTCGGAAAGTCTGCGGCATTTCGGCTTCGACTCCGGTGTCGGTCTCACGGCATAAAACTCGTATGAGGGGAGTTTCCACACGTCGCGCTCAGCGCGACTCAATCAAGGAGTCTTCGGCTAAGCTTTCGTTTGACGAATCGGTTTTACGGCGACTTAACGGCAATACGCATCACAAAGTCCGGCTGACTCGCCAAAGAGAAAAATGCATTGGGTGGTGTTCCGAAGATCGCTGCCATGGGTTCTTCTCTCTCCAAAGCTTTGCATCCCGGAAAAAAGATCCTTCGATCAGCCTTTTGTAGCAAGGACTTCGCCTGAGGCCAATGTAAAGTTTACGGAAAATCCAAGTCGATTGTGGTACTTTATCATGTTATCGCGTTCATGGTTGCGTTCTGATGGGCATCGACGCCCTTGACCGCGCCGCATAAGCCTCTTCTCCGGCCAACGGATTCCCGGGAAATCCCCACGCATTGGTGAAAGTAATCAACAACGAAGGTACCGAGAGGACAGGACTGTCAATGCCAAGAATGCGGTTATCGCAGCTCAACAGCCTGGAGATCTTACAACTCGTTCGCGTCCACGGCTACATCTCCCGTTCGCAAGTCGCAGAGAAGGCAGGCGCTAGTCCGTTCCTCGTTTCGAAGATCTGTGACAGCCTGCTCGCCGGACATTTCATCGTTGAAGCCGGTCATGGCGACTCAACCGGCGGCCGGCGGCCGACGCTGCTTTCGCTACGACACGATTTTGGCCGCTTGATTGGCGTGCATCTCGGGAGTGTCAATGTTCGAATCGCCCTGACAGATTTCAAGGGGAATTTGATTGAGTACACCAAGGACAGAAGCCACGCCAATGAAGGCCCTGAAGTCGCGATGCGTCGTCTGATGAATATTATCGATCACATGCTGCAGAAAGCGAAGCTCAAGTACTCAGACTTGAATGGTATCGGGATCGGCGTTTCCGGAATTGTAGAACGTAGCACGGGGGTGATGATCTTTTGGCCGAAACTCCCCCTCTGGATGAACGTTCCGGTCAAAAAGATGTTGGAAGACCGATACAAGACTCTAGTGCAACTCGAAGATACTTCGCGTACCCGGGCATTCGCCGAATATCGGCTCGGCGGCGCGGACGCCGCGAAAGATTTCATATATATCGCAGTCGGTGCGGGGATAGGCGCGGCCCTCTTCCTGGATGGGCGCCTGTACTCGGGGGCGGGAGGATTTGCCGGCGAGTTCGGCCATATTACGGCTTTCGAAAATGGCCGCCTTTGCTCCTGCGGCAATCGCGGTTGCCTGGAAACTCTGGTTTCGGCCTCTACCCTCATCCGCAAAGCGCGGCACGGTTTGACGGCCGGCCTGAGCAACACTTTGATGGAGATCGCGCAGGGAGATGCGCGGAGTGTTTCGGTCGAGATGCTCGGCCAAGCCGCAAGAACGGGCGACCGCTTTACAGCGCGACTGCTATCGGAAGCCGGTGCGCATTTAGGCCGCAGCATCGTTGGACTGGTGAATCTCCTGAATCCCGAGTTAATTGTGATCGGCGGAGGTGTTGCGTCTGCCGTTGGGGACCTTCTTCATCCAGAAATTGAACGCGTCGTTCATCAGCGAGCCATGATGCAGGACGTCAATCAGGTTCAGATACGAATTTCAAAACTTGGGGAAAGGGAATGGGCTCTGGGGGCAACCCTCCTGGTCGTAGAAAGGGCGCTGGCGCAAGCATTTCTCAAAACGCCTGAACGGAAAAAGCACGCATCGCGTTGAAGCGGGTCTTCCGCGGCCTTCGAGCCGGATAAGATACAAACGTAATCAAGGAAACTACGAGATCGAAGAACGAATTTGAACATACTTAGCCTTCTTTATTCGTAAAAGAACTTTACAAGCAAAAAGGGGCCGTCTAGTATCGCTCTGGATGAATTCGATGAAGAGACTTGTTTGGCGCGGTGGGGTAGAGCTGCGGATGGAAGACGTACCGGGCCCTCCGCCTAGTCCGCGTGAAGATGAAGTGCTGTTAAAGGTGAGGGCCGTCGGAATTTGCGGCACGGACATCCACATCATGAATGGGGCGATTCCGTCGGCAAAGCCTCCGATGATCCTGGGCCACGAAGTTTCCGGAGAGATCGCGGCTGTAGGAAGCAGGGTGACGAATGTTCGCGAGGGTGATCGGGTCACCCTGGACGCAGTTGTCGGTTGCGGTCATTGTCCTCGCTGCAAAAGAGGTAGTTCCCAATTTTGCGCCGAAGGATTTGAATTCGGAATCAGCAGAGATGGCGGCTGCCAGGAGTATCTTGTCGTGCCGCACCACAATGTTCATCGTATCGCCGATTCGGTCTCATTCGAAGAGGCGGCGATTCTGGATATGGAAGTCTACAATGCGGTCCGCAATTGTCGCATCGAGAAAGGCGACTGCGTTCTGGTGCTGGGCGCCGGTCCGATAGGACTCATTGCATGCCAAGTGGCACGGATCCTTGGAGCTGCTCAGATTGTTTTAAGCGACCTGCTGAAAAGCCGGCTGGATGCTGCGCAGGCTATCGGAATCGCCCATGTTTATATGCCCGCAGCCGAGAGTGGCTCGGGTACTGAATTGGAGAACGAATCTAAAGAAATGTTCGATGTGGTTGTAGACTGCGCCGGTACGGCGAACAGCACACGGCATGCGTTCAAGGTTGTGCGGCCAGGCGGCCGCATCTTGCTCTATGGTGTCTACGAGCATGCAATCGATCATCTCGACCTGAATCAACTTGTCTTGAAGGACCTCACGGTCGTAGGAGCGCAAAGCGACCGAAACGGTTGGGAGGATGTGATTGCTCTCGTGACCTCTGGGGCATTGAATCTGAGAAAGTTGATCACCCATCGGCTCCCTCTTGAAGAGGGGCAGGCAGCCTTCAATCTGGTGCGCAACCGTGAGGAGGCGGTGATCAAGGCGGTCTTGCTGGTATAGGCCGGACCGTGCTGCGCGGTGCCAACGTTCCACCCGACAGGATTCAGAACGGAAGGGAATGATAAAGATAACAGCGATCAAAGCGGCAGGCCTGCGTGGGAGTACGCCGGAAGGCGGGTGGGCCAACGAAATAAAGTCCGACGATTGTATCCATACCTTGATCGTCGTTTATACCGATCAAGGAATAACCGGATGGGGCTCGTCGTTTACCAACGACCTGCTGGTAGAAGGGGCCTTGCGCATTTTAGAGCCGCTGCTGATCGGAGAAAATGCCCTGGAGCCGGAACGCGTTACGGAAAAACTTCACGCGAATACGTTCTGGATGGGACGCGGCGGAAGCGTCACCCATGCCATCAGCGGGATCAACATCGCCCTCTGGGACATCCTCGGCAAAGCCACCGGCCAACCGGTTAGCAGGCTTCTCGGTGGACGTTATCGGGAGCGGGTTCTTCCCTACGCCTCGCTCCTTATGCAGGAGCCTCAGCCACTGGCCGGACACTTGCATGCTGTCCAGGCGCAGGGTTTTCGTGCCTTCAAGATCGGCTGGGGTCCGTTTGGACGGCGAAGCAATCTTCTGGATGAACAGATCGTTCGCGCTGCTCGCGAGGCAGTCAGCGACGATGCCCTGCTCATGGTGGATGCTGGTGCGAGCGATGCCTTCTGGCAACAGGGATATAAGTGGGCCCTGCGGGCAGCCGATATGCTGGCTGATTACGGCGTGAGATGGTTTGAAGAGCCGTTGCCCCCGGACAACCTAGCCGACTACGTGCTGCTGAGGAGTAACGCCCGCTTACCGATCGCCGGCGGTGAAGTTCTGACCCGCCGTCAATCATTCGTTCCATGGATTCAAAAGGGTGCCTTCGATATCGTGCAGCCAGACGTGACCAAGGTCGGGGGCATAAGCGAGGAGAGAAGAATCGCCTGGATGGCGCATGATCACGGGGTCCAATTTGTTCCCCACGGCTGGAATACTGCCCTGGGACTAGCGTCCGACCTTCATCTGGCTTCTGCGTGTCCAGGGTCCGATCTCGTGGAATATCTCACAGGTTCCCCCTTCATCGACGATATTGTGGAGGTTCCCTGGAAGTTGGATTCCGATGGCATGCTCCCCGTTCCATCTGGGCCAGGGCTCGGTATTTCGATCAATCTGGATAAGGTAGAAAAGTATTCGGGCCTGCGGCTTCAGTCGTAGCGGTTGGTCGAATCGCTAACGATTCAATTTGCAGTCCTTGATCCCGACGAAAAGAACAAAGCTGTGTGAGGCTTCTATGCGCTTGCTAAGGCCCTTCCCGGTATTCGTTTTTGCAGCCGTTCCGATCGTGGTTGGATCCATGCTTGTTCGTTCGCAATCGACCACCGAGACCGCCGCATATCTCGATCCCCATCAGCCGGTCGAGCGGCGGGTAGAAGATCTTCTCGGCAGGATGACGCTGAAGGAAAAGATCGGCCAGCTTAACCTTCCTTGCGTCTATGTAAGCGATCTTGGGAACGATATTCCAAGCAAGATGCAAGCATGCAGACGATTTGCCGCGGGAACCTATACCAGCGAGATTGGGCCGGGCACCGGATTCTTCACGCTGGCCGATAATATTTTGGAGGAAGGCACTCTCCAGCAAGCGAACTATTTCAACGAGCTGCAGAAGATTGCTCTCACCCAAACCCGCCTGAAGATCCCTCTGCTTGAAGACGAGGAAGGGACCCACGGAGCCATGTTTGCAGGGGCCACGATTTTTCCGGAGGGGCTGGCGATTGGCAGTACGTTTGACCCGGATTTGACCAAATCGGTTTACTCGGCGGCGGCTCAGGAGGCCAGGGCGGTTGGCATTCACCTGCTCTCTACTTTAGTGATGGAACTGGACCGGGATCCTAGAATGGGCCGAAACGCCGAAGCCTATAGCGAAGATCCCTACCTCTACTCGAAGTTGGCAGAAAGCATTGTCCAGGGAGCGCAAGGCTACGACGTGAGTTCCCCGGACAAGGTCGGAGCCGTTCTTACCGACTTCCCCACGCAGAGCGAACCTGTGAGTGGCTTAGAAAGAGGAGCCATCGAATTGTCGGAACGGATGCTCCGCGAAGACTTCCTGGCTCCGTGGCGTGCCGGAATTACCAGGTCTGGAGCTATGGGGGTCATGGCGGGCTATCCGGAAATTGATGACGAACCGGCCCACGCCTCTCGAAAATGGCTCACCGAAGTATTGCGCCAGGAACTGGGGTTTGATGGCGTAGTGGTGAGTGAAGGCTACGGATTTCAGACGCTCATCGATGAGGGGATCGTCCCGACCCAAAAAGAAGCCGGGGCCCTGGCGTTACATGCCGGCGTGGATCTAAACATTACCTATGAGCCCGCTTATATGGGTCCTCTGGTGCAGAATGTCGAAGAAGGCCAGGTGCCGGTTTCCCTTGTCGACCGGTCGGTACGACGTCTCCTGAGAGAGAAATTTCGCCTGGGACTGTTTGAGCATCCGTACGTAGACCCGAACCAAGCCGTGCGCGTCGTGCATTCTCAGGAGCATCAGGATCTTGCCCTCGCTGTCGCTCGAGAAGGAATCGTGCTCCTCAAGAACGAGCAGAATCTCCTGCCTTTGAAAAAAAATCTTAAGTCGATTGCCGTGATTGGGCCCGACGCAGACAGCAGCTCGAATCAGTTAGGGGATTACACCACGAGGAAGGTTCTTCAGCCGGTGGTTACCGTGCTGCAGGGAATCAAGGAAAAAGTAGGTCCGCAGACAAAGGTCTACTACGCCAAAGGATCGAACGTGCTTGGCGACGACAAGAGCGGATTTCAAGATGCGGTGCATGCCGCAAAAAGCGCGGAGTTGGCCGTCGTGGTAATTGGCGAGCAGTTCGGACGTAATGAAACCAACCAAAAGGACCGATCGGCGACCGACGGCGAGGGTTCGGATGTGGCGAGCCTGGATCTTACTGGCGTCCAGGAAGACCTAGTTGAAGCAGTCTCTGCAACCGGTACGCCGGTGGTTGTGGTGCTGATCAATGGAAGACCGCTCTCCGTGCGTTGGGAAGCCGCCCATGTCCCGGCACTCGTAGAGGCGTGGGAGCCTGGGGAACGCGGCGGCACAGCCGTCGCCGATGTACTTTTCGGTGACTACAATCCAAGCGGACGGCTTCCGATTACCATCCCTCGCAGTTCTGCCCAATTGCCCGCTTACTACGATTGCAAGCCTTCGAAGGTCTTTTGGGTTGAGAAGGGATGGAGTAAGAATTTCGGATATGTGGACATGCCGTCGAGTCCACTTTACCCGTTTGGCTATGGCCTGAGTTACACCCGATTCAGCTATAGCAATCTCGTGGTTGAGACGCCCCGGATCCACCCGGGAGCCGATGCCCGTGTCCATGTTGAGGTAAAGAATGTTGGTGACCGTTCAGGGATAGAAACGGTTCAGCTGTATACCCATGAGCGCTTTGCCCCGGTCTCTACTGCGATCAAACAGCTGCACGGGTTCCAGCGGGTTGCCCTCGGCCCCGGTGAAAGCAAGACCGTCAGGTTCACGCTGACCCCTGAGGACCTGATGCTGCTCGGTCTCGATATGCATTGGTCAGTCGTTCCGGGGACCTTCGATATCATGGTGGGCGGCTCCTCTGCGGATGTTCCGCTCACCGCCACTCTGGAAGTGACGCCGTAGAAAAAGAAGCATCGCCTGTACTGCTGAGGTAATTGTGAGGAAATCGTGGGAAACGTCGGACGACGTACTTTTGTTAAATTCCTGACTGCAGGCTTGGTATCCGGTCCGGCAATCTTGAAGGCAAGTGTGCCGCGTCGTTCCGATGTTCGCATCGAAAATGTAGTCATTGCATTCAAGAATTATAAGTACCGTGTTCCCATCAAATTCGGTGGCATCGTGAGTGACAGGATCACCCTCCTGGACGTGGTATGCACGATCAGAACAAAGGAGGGCAAGGCCGCCACGGGGTTTGGGCAAATGCCGCTCTCGAATACGTGGTCATTTCCTTCTCGCACGCTATCGTATGACACTACGCTGGCAGCAATGAAAAAGCTGGCGGAGCGTATTACCACGATCACCCGGAATTACACTGACTTCGGTCACCCGATCGAACTCAACTGGGTGCTGGAACCCCAATATCTGAAAGCGGCTCTGGCAATCACATCGGAGGAAAAACTTCCGGAGCCAATCCCGGCACTTTGCACCCTGGTGACGGCCAGCGCCTTCGACGCTGCGATGCACGATGCCTATGGAAAACTACATGGGTTGAACTGCTATTCGACCTACGGGCCAGAGTTCATGAACCGCGATCTCTCGTACTATCTTGGTCCGGAGTATAAGGGGCAATATCCGAACGATTACGTTTCCACGCGGCCGAAGGACCGGATGCCGATGTACCACCTGGTGTCAGCCATTGATCCGATCGTGGAATCGGATATTACCCATCCCATCCACGACGGCCTGCCGGAAACACTCCCGCAGTGGATCTACTACAACGGTTTGACTCACTTCAAGATTAAGCTTGACGGAGATGACCTGCACTGGGACGTGGCTCGCGTCCTGACGGTGGATCGGGTGGTTACTGAGACCGAGCGCAAGCGTGGGGTCCGCGATTTTCTCTATTCTCTCGATTTCAATGAGCGCTGTCCGAACGTTGAGTATCTTATCAACTTCCTAAGCACGGTAAAGCAAAAGTCTCCGGAAGGGTTCGCGCGGATTCAATACGTTGAGCAGCCGACAGCCCGCGATTTGGATACCCATCGGCAAAACGTAATGTTCGCGGCAGCAAAACTGAAACCGATAGTTATCGATGAATCGCTCACCGGCTTGCATGCGCTGATGCTGTCGCGGGAGATGGGATATACCGGCGCGGCGCTCAAGGCGTGTAAAGGGCAGAGCAACATGATGATTCTTGCTCCGGTAATGGAAAAGAACAAAATGTTTTTGTGCGTGCAGGATCTGACCTGTCCGGCGGCCTCACTGATTCAATCGGCGAGCCTGTCTGCTCACGTACCTGGCGTGAAGGCGATCGAAGCCAACGCGCGGCAATTTGTACCGGCTGCGAGCAAAGGCTGGGAGAAACGCTTCCCGGGCATCTTTCACGTGACCGACGGCACGATGGATACCTCTGGATTGAACGGTCTGGGGATCGGCGCAGTGGCCCCGGGGCAGGAGATGGCAGTGCTCCAGTCCTGATGGAAGCACGATAGAACGAACGAAAGGTACCGCGCAAAGGAGAGGGGCACGCGAACGATGGTTTCAAGGCGGACGTTTATGCAGCTGTCTTCGGCTGCCGCTCTCACGGCTGCCTGGAAGCCTGTTGAGCAGGCATTCGCAAGTGCAACCGGGGAATTTAGAGGCACGCTTTGCCTCTTCTCGAAATCGGTTCCTCAACTGAAATGGCAAGAGCTGGCGCAGCATGCGAAGGCCGCGGGTTTCGGCGGAATCGATTTGACAGTTCGCCGGGATGGCCATGTTATGCCGTCGCGCGCGGCCGAAGACCTTCCCAAGGCGGTTGCCGCAATTCGCGCGGAAGGCCTGGAAGTCCCCATGATTACTACGGAATTGATGACGGAAAATGACCCGACCGCGGCGCCGATTATTCGCACCGCGGCTGAACTGCACATTCCGTTCCTAAAACCTGGTTATTACCATTATCAGTTTATCGACGTTCGCAAGGAACTGGCCGCGGCCGGCGAGCAGTTCCGGGGGCTGGTGGGGCTGGCGGCGAAGCACGGTGTCCAGGTGGGCTTTCATAATCACGCTGGATATATCGGGTGCCAGCTCTGGGATATTGCCCCCGTGATGGACACTCTGGATCCCAGGTATGCGGGCTACTATTACGACCTTGACAATGCGGCGATGGAAGGAGGAGTGGAGGGTTGGAGAATCGCGGCGAATCTGGTCATGCCTCGTTTGAAGATGTTAGGCGTGAAGGATTTTATCTGGAGAAAGACAGAGGAGAGGGGCTGGCAGGCAACGAATTGTCCTTTAGGACAGGGGATGTGTAAGTATCCCGAATTTTTGAAAACGGTTGCGGCGACCGACTTTCATGGCCCTGTATCCCTGCACATGGAATACGAGGTTCCTGGCGTTTCGAATAACCAAGGGATCGCACTTAGCCGGGGGACGGATGATCAGGTGATGGTTGCTGCACAGCGGGATCTGGAAACGCTCAAGTCTCTCTTGCGTACCGCATACGCGGGAGCGTAGAGGGCCGATCGCTGCGCAACTCGAACCGGGCTCATTATAAGGAGAGTTGTCGATGTCGGGACGAGTCAAGTACTACTATCAACACTACACCTGGCAGGAGATACCCGAGCTTGTCCGGCAGCAGCCTGTCGTCGTGCTGCCGATTGGGTCCGTGGAGGACCATGGACTGCATCTACCGCTGGATGTGGACAACTTCATCATTGGATCGATCGTCGAAGAGGCGGCCCGCCGTCTCGATGGAGAGATGTTGCTGTTACCTCCTGTTCCCTACGGTTTTGAAACCCATCACATGGATTTACCGGGGACGATCGACATCCGCATGGAGAACATGTTGAACTTCGTCCTGGATATCACCCGCAGCGTTGCCCACCATGGGTTCAAGCGGATTCTGCTTGCCGACGGACACGGCTCGAATATGCCGATCCTGGATCTGGTGGCGCGGCGCACGAACTTGGAGACGGAGGCATTGTGCGGTGCTTTCATCTGGCCCAGTCTGGCGAAGGACACCATTGAGCAAATTCGGGAGTCCGAGAGGCCTGGCGGAATGGCTCACGCATGCGAACTGGAGACGTCTGTTTATCTGTATCTTGATCCAGCCCGGGTGCAGATGGATAAAGCCAGGAAAGAAATCGGCATCTCGCCTACTCGTTTTATCTGGATGGATTTGTTGATGTCGTCTCCGCTCCTTCTTATGGATCGCTGGACCCGCTTCAGCAAAACCGGCGTCGCTGGAGACCCGACCCTGGCAACCGCGGAAAAAGGAAAGAAAGTCTTCGAAGCCGTTGTTGCGGCGCTGATAGATTTAGTGCGGGAATTCAAGAATTATGATCGCGGCACTGCGCAGGACTTACACTGATAGTCCGCGGTTTCATGGCTGGTCATCGAAGGCGTTCGCAATCAGTTTTCCAGGACGATTCTTTGTCCGGTTCGACACGAATCATAAATAGCTTCTACGATCTGGAGAGCAGCCAGCCCTTGTTCACCCGATACCAGCGGTTTCCGTCCATGGCTGATCGAGTCGGCGAAATTCAGAAATTGCCGCTCGAGCGGAACAACCGACACCGCCATAGGGTCCGATGCCCCGGAAGCGCCTTCCGCGCCCAGCGGTGCGGGATCACCGCCGTCCTGCTGCACATCCCACGCGATCAGTTTGCCGCTGGCAACAATGGCGCTCCCATGGGTGCCATGAATTTCAATACGCTCTGTGTAGCCCGGCCAAAACGCTGTGGCGGCCTGAACGACCCCTGTTGCCCCGGACTGAAAACGCAGGATGGCATTGACGACATCTTCCGACTCGATACTATGAATTGCGCCCAATTGCCAGTCCGCACTTACCTGCTGCACCGGGCCGGCAAGCCAGCGGATCAGGTCAACCTGGTGAATGGCCTGATTGATGAGCGCGCCGCCCCCTTCGCAGGCCCACGAGCCTTTGCCGGGGCGGGCATAGTATTGCGGGGAACGGTACCACTTGACGTAGCAGTCGCATTCGAGGATGCGGCCCAGGCGCCCGCCGGTGATGGCCTTCGCCATGAAGATGCTGGTATCATCGAAACGCCTCTGGCTGATGACGTTGAGCAAAATGCCCGCATCGGCCGCGATGCGGATGATCTCGCGGGCGTCTCGCACTGTAGTGGCAATAGGCTTTTCTACTTGTATGTGCTTGCCGGCCTCGGCGCAGATCTGCACTGCGGGCCGGCGAAAGTCCGGATATGTGCACACGTCGACGATATCCACCTCGGGATGCCGGCATACTTCCTCGTAAGTGGGCACAAATTGTGCGCCATACTGCGAAGCAAACCGGCGACCGGATTCCTCGGAACGATTTGTGCAAACAGTAACCCTAAATCCGATGTTTTGATACGCCTGTGCGTGCTTGTGAGAAATTGCTCCCGTTCCAATAAGTCCGATTCTCATAAGATCGTCACTATGTTTGAGATATATAATTCGATCTATTTATTGAATTATACCTGTAGAGCTCTGCGTGGCGTGCTCTCGTTCATGACTCAGGCCGCAGGTATAACTAACTTGGAAAAACCCAGAGTTCATCGATGACCCATGCAAAGAGCCGAGCGACCGATACTTTATACCGTTGGCGTTTCAGGATGCTGGCAGTTAGTCTCCTGTTCGCTGCTTGTGGGTCGAGCCGGTTGCCGCTTTGGGGGCAGGATGGCGCCAACGCCTCTTCTGCGGGCAGCGCGCAGACCGTCGATGCCAAGCAAACCTATCTAAAGCTTTGCTCCGGATGCCATGGAGTGGATGCTCGCGGATCGCAGCAGGCGCCGGGGCTCAGCGACAATCCGAATCTGCGCGGGCGATCGGTTGGATCGCTGCACACTCTGATCCGAAACGGATTTCCTGCGGCCGGCATGCCGCCGTTCGATTTGCCGAGTCCTACGCTGGATAGCCTGGGGGCATTGATCTTATCCCTGAATTCATCGGCAGCCGAAACCGGAGCGCCGGGCGATCGTGCAGCGGGAAAAAAGTTTTTCCAGGGAATGGGACAGTGTGCTTCCTGTCATATGGTGTTTGGCAAAGGTCAGCCGGGCGGTCCCGATCTTTCCGAGATAGGACGCGCTTTGACCCTGGGACAGATGCGCGCGAAGTTACTGAACCCAGGAGCAGAGATAACTCCGGGTTACCAGCTTGTTACGGTGCATCTGCTGGATGGGAAAACGTTGCGCGGATTTGCCCGAAGCAGGACTCAGTTCACGCTTGTGCTGCAAGATCTGGAGGGCGGCTTGAAAACCCTCTCACTCGCCAGGGTGGCAAAGATTGATGAAGAGAATCGATCGCTGATGCCTCCGTCCAGTGCAAGCCCTGACGAGTTGCAGGACCTTCTCGCCTACATGAGCCGGCTAACCGGCGTTCAGCCTGGAGAAAACGCAACCGCGTCACCCGCAGAGGGCGGAATTGAGTTTTCGAGAATTCTCAACCCCAAGCCGGGCGAATGGCTCACTTATAACGGAAAGCTCAGCGGCAATCGTTATAGCGATCTGACGCAAATCAACACGGCTACCGTAAGTAAGTTGGGTATGAAATGGAGCTTTTCAATTCCTCTGTGGTTGCAACTCCTCCCGAATACTCCCTACTTCCAGGAAAATATGCGCTACTTCGGGTTGGAGACAGTTCCGATCGTGGCGGATGGAATGATGTATGTGACCGGGCCGAATCAGGTCTACGCGCTCGATGCGCATACCGGCACCGAAGCGTGGCACTATGCGCGGCCGCGTACTCCGGGGCTGGTGTCGGATGCGGCCCTCGGCACCAATCGCGGTGTCGCCATTCTCGGTGATAAGGTCTTCATGTTGACGGATAACGCCCATCTGTTGGCCCTAAACCGGACCACCGGGCGACCAGTATGGGAAGTAGTGATCCCGGATGACCGGCAGCATTATGGCGCGACGTTGGCGCCGCTGGTCGTCAAAGACATGATTATCGTCGGCGTAGGTGGCGGCGACTGGGGTATCCGGGGACTTCTGGCAGCGTACAAGGCCGAAAATGGGGAACGCGTTTGGCGCCACTGGACGGTTCCTTCGAGCGGCGAGCCGGGATTTGATACCTGGAAGGGCTCTGCGGTGACCTATGGCGGAGGCGGGACATGGCTTACCGGATCCTATGACCCCGAGACTGACACGCTCTATTGGGGCACGGGGAATCCGTATCCGAATTCTGACGATCGGGAGCGGGGCGGTGACAACCTCTATACGGATTCCGTGCTCGCTCTCAATCCTGCCGACGGCAAATTGAAGTGGTACTACCAGTTCACCCCACACGACACCCACGATTGGGACGCCGTTGTGCCGAATGTCTTGATCGATACCAATTATCAGGGCGAAGATCAAAAGCTGCTTCTGCATGCGGACCGGAACGGATTCTTCTATGTTTTCGATCGCACCAATGGCCGGCTCCTCACCAGCCGTTCTTTCATTCGAAGGATGACCTGGGCCAGCAGCATCGGGCCCGATGGTCGCCCCGTGCGTCTGCCGGATACCAACGAGACTTGTCCGGAAGCTGCGACCAATTGGAACGGGACTGCGTACAGTCCGGAGACACGTCTCTACTACGTCATGACGCTCGAGAAGTGCGATGTCAAATTATCCCCGGCCAGCACAACAGCCGTAGTCCCCAAGCAAATCCCAGGCAAGAAGTACCTGCGCGCCCTGAGTATCGATACCGGCCAAATCACCTGGGAAGTTCCTCAGGTGGGGCCGACCGACGGCAAGCGATTAGCGGGAGTCCTGGGAACGGCTGGAGGGCTTGTGTTGTACGGCGATCCTAGCGGCGATTTCGTAGCGGTCGACGAGCGGAACGGGAAAACATTATGGCATTTTCCGCTCAATGCTACGTTCAAGACTTCGCCGATGACGTTTTCCGTGGACGGGCAACAATATATAGCAATCGCAGTGGGTTCCACGATCATGTGTTTTGGGCTGACGCAATAGGTTGGCGATGGAAGAGGTCGGCAGCTCAGATCCGGAGTGATTTGGCAGCAACCATACAGGTGGACCCTAAGTGTGCGGCTGAAATGGACGGACTGTTTGGCATGGGCTATTTCGATCTGCAGGTGAACGGATATGCAGGCGTGGACTTCAACGGCGACCGTCTTGACGCTGACGAGGTTGAGCGAGTCTGCATCCGGCTGGAGGCGCAAGATGTCGAAGGCATCCTTGCGACGGTAATCACCGACTCGCTTCCGGTCATGGAAGCTCGTCTGCGGAGGCTGGCCGATGTGATTCAGACCAATGCCTCCGTCCGGCGAGTGATTCGAGGGATTCATATCGAGGGGCCATTCATCAATCCGGAGCCGGGATATCGCGGGGCCCATCCTGTCGATGCAATCAGGCCGGCCGATTTGTCGGCAATGGAGAGATTGCTGGAGAGCGCGGGTGGTTTGACGCGGCTGGTGACTTTGGCTCCGGAATGTGATCCCGGCCTGCAGGTGACGCGGGAGCTTGCGGAAACAGGCATCGTGGTTTCTGCAGGCCACACCAATGCATCCCGAGACCAACTACAGGCGGCGATCGACGCGGGGCTGACCATGTTTACCCATGTGGGGAACGGCTGTCCCGCAACCATGCCGCGGCATGACAACATCATCCAACGCGCTCTCAGCCTGAGTGATCAACTATGGTCATGCTTTGTCGCGGATGGTGCGCACATTCCATTCTTCGCGCTCAGAAACTATCTGGATATAACCGGAGTCGACAGGGCCATTGTGGTGACGGATGCGATCGCGGCAGCTGACTTGGGACCGGGAACCTATCGTTTTGGCCGATGGGTGCTGGAGATTGGCGAAGACCTGGTTCCTCGCGCCCCTGATCGCTCTCATCTGGTGGGTTCCGCGATTACCATGCCCAGGAGTTTCTTTAATCTGACGCAGTATTTGGACGTCTCCCGCGCCGATGCAGAAAAGCTGATGAAAGGGAACCCACAGATAGCTCTCGGGCAGACGCTCTCATGCTGATTACGCGGGCCGATTGGCTCGTCCTGATTTCTTATTTTGCCATCGTGGCTGCCATTGGTGTGGTCGCCAGCCTGAGAGTGCGTGGCACCAGCGAATACTTCCTGGGGGGACGCCGTTTCGGAAAAGTGGTGATGATGGGCCAGGTCTTCAGCACCGGGACTCACGCCGAAATGCCCGTGAGCCTCATTGGCGCGGTCTACAGCATTGGGGCCTCCGGTATTTGGTATCAGTGGAAGAACCTTTTTGCCACCCCATTCTTCTGGATTCTTGCTCCCGTCGTGCGCCGCTTTCGCCGGACGACGACGGCCGAAGTCATGGAGGATCGCTACGGTCCGTGGATGGGCGGAATCTATACCCTCTTTGCGGTTGGGTTTCTGATCATCAACACCGCGGCAATGTTGAAGGGAGCCGGCAAGGTCATCAACCAGGCGGCCGGAGGCACATTTGGCGTCAACCACATTGTGCTCGCCATGACCGCGACCTTTATTGCGTATAGCTTTCTCGGCGGCCTGGTGGCTTCGGCGTGGACCGATGTTCTGCAGGGATTTCTCATCATCGTCTTATCATTTTTGTTGATCCCGCTGGGGTGGAGCACCGTCGGCGGCCTGGCTGGAATGAAGTCGACTCTGTTGCCCTCCCAGTTGTCGCTGGCTACTCCGCATGGAGTCGGAATCTGGGCGATTGTCGTGTTGACGGTGAATGGCCTCATCGGCATCATGGCCCAGCCTCACATTCCGGCCGCCGTTGGAACGGGCAAGAATGAGCGCGCCTGTCGTGTCGGCTTCTTCTACGGGAACTACATTAAGCGCGTGTGTACAGCGGGTTGGGCTCTGCTGGGCCTGATGGCGGCGGTGATGGTCATGAAAGGGTCTTTTGGCACCCGGACTCTTGCCGATCCAGAAGACGCATTTGGTTTTGTTTGTGGTCATGTCCTGTTTTCGGGTGTTCGGGGGCTGCTGATCGCCTGCGTGCTGGCGGCTACTATGTCCACCTGTGCCGCCTTCCTGGTGGATTCCGGCGCCCTGTTTACTCAGGGCTTCTACCGCACTCGTCTGATGCCGGGAAGGTCGGATCATTATTACCTCTGGGTAGGACGAGCCAGCGGGTTACTGATTACGCTGGCAGGAGTGGTTTATAGCCTTCTCTTTGTAAAACAAGTGCTCAATTCCTTCCTGTTGACGGAGAGCATGGCCACCTACATGGGTATTTGCATTGTGGGAGGAGTCGTTTGGAAGAGAGCCAATCGCTGGGGGGCCGTGACCGGCTTATTTGCGGCTTTGGGCACCAACTTTCTGCTGTGCAGCCTTGAGCACCGTCGACTCGATTATTGGAGCCCCAGGATTTTTGCTCTTGCGTTTAGCGCGGGGATCGTCTCGCTGGTCGCGACAAGCCTGCTAACGCCTCCGGAACCACAGTCAGACGTCGAGCTGTTCTTTGCGCGCCTGCAGACGCCTTCGGATGCCTCCCCCGTCGATGGTGTGAGCCAGCCTCCTGACGGAGAGGACGACAAAAGATGGCAAGGTCTCTCGCGGGAGCCAAACCGTGACTATGCTGAAAAAGGACAACAATTGATCCTGGTGAATCTCTTCAATCTTCGTGGAATGACTTGCGGGGTCAATTTCTTCAAAGCTTACAGCGCTGACTTGTCGGGGCTTGCGTTGGGATCGGCCCTGGTCGTGATTTTGGTTGCCGGATTTTGGAGCCTCCTGCGCTTGATTTAGCAGGTGCCGGTCTCGCGCACGATAACGATGTGAAACCAAGGAGCCGAAAGATGCATTGGAAAATCTCATTTGTCCTGATCGCGTGTCTGCAGTTAGCCGGGAGCGCTTATGCCGGGACGTTGCGTGCTTCTGCCGTCCAGGTGGACATAACCCCAACCAGCCCCGAATGGCTTGCAGGGTATGCGGCGCGGCAGTCTGACGGTGTGCACGACCATCTCTATCATCGGATTGCTGTTTTGGACGACGGGAAGACAACAGTCTTTTTTGTCTCTACCGACACCTGCATGATGTCTCCGGCCTATGTGGACAAGGTGAAACAGGATATCCAGCAAAAATTGAGCATACCGTCACAAAGCATTTGGTGGGCTGTAACCCATACCCACTCTGCGCCAGAGATAGGACCGCCGGGCACGCCTGCGGTATTTATGCCGGAGCGATATAAACAGGCATCGGGCGGCGAATCGAATCCTGAATACACGCAGTTCGCAGAGGACAAGCTGATCGAAGGACTTCGTGAAGCGCGCCAGAGGCTACAGCCTGCGCGCCTTGGCTTCGGCACCGGCTTTGCCACAGCGAATATCGATCGGCGCGCCATGGGCGAAGATGGAAAAGTGACCATCGGGCTGAATCCGGATGGTCCTACGGACCGTCAGATCGGCTTGATCCGGGTGGAAACAACCGATGGAAAATTAATCGCGCTCCTTGCGAATTACGCGATCCATGGGACTGACCTGGGACAGGAAAACCTCAAGATTACAGGCGATGTTCCTGGCGTCGTGGCCCAGTACGTGGAACAGAAGCTCGGCGCGCCTGTCCTCTTTTTAAATGGCGCCGAAGGGAATCTGGCGCCGATCTACAGCGTTTATCCCGATCCGGTGTCGGGCCATCTCAACCAATTCAAGGTTCTGCTTGGCGATCGAATTCTTCAGGCGAATGCACACATTGCTGCGATGACCTCCGATGTTGTTCTGACCGAAAGTGAGGCGATCGTCGAAAGCCCTCTGCGTGCCGGCTTAATATGGCCGGCGGCGATGGGAAAATATATACGGAATGCTCCGGGAGGGGTCGCGCTGGTTCAGATGCCGGTGCCATTCCTGGAAATCAATCACGATGCGGTTCTCTGGGGAGCGCCCGTCGAACTATTTTGTAAGATCGCCATCGACGTGCGGAACCAGTCCCGGTTTCCTTATACCTTCTACATTGGAATTCTGAACGGGTGGCTGGGCTATTTGCCGACCGGAGAGGCGGTCCGTCAGGGAGGATATGAGCCGGCCACCTCGCCCTTCACAGACCATGGAGAAGATGATTTCCGGAACACTGTGATCACACACCTTGCCGGGATGCCACGATAGGATTCTGCGGATCTCCATGAAGGCACTCAGAAGATGACGGAAGCCACACAACCCGGATCCCAGCTCCGACTTAGAAGAGTTCTCGGACTATGGGATCTTATTTTTTATGGCATGGTGCTTATCCAGCCGACAGCACCCATTCCTCTATTCGGCGTCGCACAAAAGCTTTCCAATGGCCACACGGTTACGACGATTCTGATTGCCATGTTCGCCATGGTGATTACAGCAGTGAGTTATGGGCGCATGGCCGCGGTTTACCCGTCGGCAGGTTCCGCGTATACGTATGTAGGGAGGACGATCAATCCACATTTTGGCTTTCTTATCGGCTGGGCGATGCTGCTCGACTATGTGCTGCAGCCATTACTCAATGTGATATGGATCTCGGCGGCTCTAGGGAGTCGATACATTACCGCCGTTTCGTTCCCCATCATCGCGCTCGTCGTGGCAGGTTTCATCACGGCATTGAACCTCATTGGCATCAAATCCTCCGCGCGCACCAACAAACTGCTGCTGATTGCAATGTGCACGGTGATTGCGGTTTTCTTTCTTCTCGGGGTTCAGTACCTGTTCCAACGTGAACAGTGGGCTGGTTTATTTTCTCTCGAGCCCTTCTACGCTGCTGGAACCTTCGATCTGCGGCGCATCTGGGGCGCCACTTCCTTTGCAGCCCTGACTTACATAGGATTCGACGGTATCACGACGCTTTCCGAAGATGTCGAAAATCCCAAGCGCAATGTACTCTTGGCGACGGTGACGGTTTGTATTCTAACCGGAGTTCTGAGCGGCGCCGAGGTTTATCTGGGGCAGCGGATTTGGCCTGACTGGCATACCTTCTCGAACCTGGAAACGGCGTTCATGGATGTTTGCCGGCGAGTGGGCGGTCCGTGGCTATTCCAGGCGATGGGCGCCGTGCTGATTCTGGCGGCTTTAGGCAGTGCACTCACCGGAGCTCTGGGAGCGGCGCGTCTTCTTTTCGGAATGGGAAGGGACGGTGTCCTGCCGGGGAAATTCTTTGCTCATATTCACTCCGAGACGAATACGCCGACCTACAACATTCTTCTGGTGGGGGCGATTGCCTATTGCGGCGCTGTCGGGCTGAACTATATTGGAAACGCATATGAGCATGCGGGAGAGCTTCTCAATTTCGGTGCTTTTCTTGCCTTCATGGGGGTGAACCTGTCGGCATTCTGGCATTTCGGCTTATTGCGCAAGGGACCTCGGCGGAGAATCTTTGTCGATGTCGTTGCTCCACTGATTGGTTTATGCTTTTGCGCCTCGATCTGGTGGAACCTGAATCTGCTGGCCAAGATCGTCGGCGGGATTTGGTTCCTGACCGGCTTCGCCTATCTGGCGGTCACGACAAGAGGCTTTCGGCAAGCCCCGAGGATGATGGATTTCAGCGAGTCGCCATAGGGGAGCCAAACGAAATGGGAGTCCTAAACCGTCGAAGTTTCGTACAGGCAGCCGGTACAGCCTGCCTTGCCAATGCCTTGCACTTTTCAGATGCCGAAAACCGCCACAACGCCCATCAGCCTCGCCTGGGTGTAGTTGCCAAGGTCGGCCCCGGTGAAACGGCTGATGTGACGATCAAGCGGGTTCACGAGCTTGGCTTTTCAAGCTGCCAGATTTTTTTCGAGCACCTCACGCTGGACGACGCAGAGCCGCTTTTGGGGGCTTTGAGCAAATACGGTGTCGAGGTAAGCGCGGTAAGTGAACATAATCCCGGGCCAAGGATCTTTAATTTCTATGAGGGACCCCTCACCGTAGGAATTGTGCCCTCTGCCAACCCGAACCATCGAGCGCGAATCGAGGCTCTCAAACTGGCCGCCGATTTTGCCGACCAGTGCAACATCCCTTCGGTTCATACCCATCTCGGTTTTATACCGGAAGATCCCAATGACCCGATCTATCCGCAGGCACTCGCGGCGATACGGGAAGTTGCTGCGCATTGTAAGGAGCAAGGCCGGATGCTCCTGGCTGAAACCGGTGAAGACACCCCGATCACGATGTTACGAATGATTCAGGACGTCGGCACGAATAACATCTTCGTGAATCTAGATACGGCCAATCTCATTCTCTGCGGTAAGGGAAATCCAGTCGAGGCTATGGACGTCTTCGGGCATCTTGTGCGAGGAGTTCACGCGAAGGATGGTCTCTTTCCAACCGACCCGCGCAACTTCGGTGAGGAGGTCCCGATTGGCCGAGGGAGAGTAGACTTCCCTGCCCTCTTCAAGCGTTTCAAAGACGTGAACTATGCAGGTGCGATCACCATCGAGAGGGAGATCGAAGGTCCGCGCCAGACGACAGATATTCTGCAATCCAAGATATTCCTGCAGGATCTGATCACAAGAACCTACACCTAGTTACGAGGGAGTTGTTCTTTCGATGATGGCCACATCGCAGACAATTGAGAACGGACCGCCGGGCGGTTCCGAACGATCTTCCCGAATTTTCTACGGATGGTGGATTGTGGTGGCCGCCTTCCTTAATCTCTTCTTTTCTGTTGGAGTGATTTTTTATGGCTTCCCTGTCTTCTACCCGGCGTTCACCGCCGGCCTCGGATTTGCGCGCGGCCAGGTAACACAGGGCTTTCTGCTGGGTTTTCTTTTTCTGGGGCTTCCCTGCGGTGTGCTGACGGGCGCATTCATCGACCGCATTGGAGCACGCCGGGTTATTCTCTCCGGAATCGGCCTCATCGGCTTTCCACTGATTCTGATGGGCCAGATGCACAAGCTCTGGCATTATGAGGTGCTCTGCCTTCTGGAAGTAGTGGGCTACACGCTCTCCGGGCCGATCTCCAACCAGGTGCTGGTCGCTCGCTGGTTCCACGTGCGGCGCGGACGCGCCATGGGTTATGCCTACCTCGGGCTCGGGTTGGGGGGAGTGGTGGCCCCGCCGGTGATGAACCTTCTTATCCTGCACTTCGGATGGCGCCACGCTTTGGAAGCGACGGGAACTCTTATTCTGGTGGTGCTCTTTCCGGTGGGTCTTTGGCTTACGCGCTCCGCCCCGGAAGATATGGGGCTAAGACCGGATGGGCTTGCGGGAGCACACGATAGCGGCGCGGCGCAGGGCGCATCGTGGAGTATCTCCGCTGCAATCCGTACGCGCAATTTCTGGCTCATGGTGGCTGGTCCGTTATTGGTAATCGGCGCGATCAACACGGTCATCCAGCATTTCATTTATCTCATGAAAGATCAGGGGTATTCGAGCACCACCGCTGCGCGCTACATGTCGATCCTGCTCGCATCGAGCCTGGGGGGGCGGGTGCTTGTGGGTTATATCGCCGATCACTTCAAGAAGAAAAATACGATGGCCTTGTTCTACCTGTTGCTCGCAGCGTCGATCCCAATCCTCTATCTCGCGCAGCGGCCCGTTGCGGCTCTCTCCTTCGCTGTGATCTTCGGCTTCTGTATGGGCGCCGACTATATGTTGATTCCGCTCGTAGCGGCTGAATGCTTTGGAATCGGTTCCCTCGGCAAACTGCTGGCTTTAATCATCATGGGCTATACCATCGGGCAATGGCTGGCGCCGTGGATAGCCGGAAGATACTTTGACATCTATCAAAGTTACCATTGGGTATGGACCGGTCTGGCGGTAGCCGGTATGCTCGGCGCCGGCGCTATTTACGCTATCTCTGTGCCGTCCGCACCGCTAAATCTCGAACGCCCCGAGGTGAAATGAAAATGCTCCGACGTCTGTATGCTTTCGCCGCGATGACAGTGTTCCTGGCTTCGCTTCTGCTTCCGGCCGTCGCCCAGGATACAGGTCATGTCAATGTTCGAGACGATTTCTCTCCTGGAAGCCTGAGCCGTCTTGATACGCCTTTCCCCGAGGACTGGCAGATTCTTGGTGAAGGTCATCTCCATTACCTCCACATGCTGCGTCCCCGGCCTCCGGGTGTGCCGCGCCGGCCGTTGCAGTTCGCGCGGCTGAAAGGAGTGAGCGTAGGCAGTTTTACTCTCAACCTGAAGATCAGACGCGAACATGGATCCATGATTGTCGTGTTTGGCTACGTGGATACACTGCACTTTTACTACGCACACCTTTCGAAAGATCCCGGAACGAAGGTCGCAGTCCACAATGGTATCTTCATCGTCGATGGCGGAGAACGCAGACGAATCGCCGGGGTCTCGGCCCAGCCCGCATTGCCGGACCTTTCCTGGCACGATGTGCGCATTGCGCGGGACGTGGGCTCCGGCTCCATCCAGGTCTTCGTCGACCAACAGGCACAGCCTTTGTTTTCCGTTGTCGACAAGACATTTCTGTGCGGGCAGATCGGGCTCGGCTCCTTCGATGAAACCGGAGACTTTGCTCATCTCCGTTTGAAGGGCACGAGAGCGGAATGCCACCCGGCCGCGACCAAGCAATGAGCGGGGAGATAGGCGGGCCCATGTTGCTCGACTCTGCCTGGGTTCCCCAGGCGCTCCTGCTTTCGCAGGAGGCGGGGTGGAACCAGGTCGCGGACGACTGGAAGATCTTCTTTACTTACGGCTGGGTTCTCGGGTTTGTCGCCGGTGGACGGCTCATTGCAACCTCTGCGGCTCTTCCATATGGACCGGCTATTGGCTGGGTCTCGATGGTGCTGGTCACTGCCGAGTGGCGCCGCCGCGGGCTTGGCACCCGTCTCATCGCCGATTGTACCGCGGCTCTTCGGGATAGCGGACGGGCAGCGTTGCTGGACGCAGTTCCGGCTGCCGCGAGCATCTATGCCGGGCTTGGCTTTGCGCCGCTCTGCCCGATGGAACGATGGGAAGGCCTGGGAAGCGAATTAGAGGCAACAAGCGCGGTGGCGAATTTCTCTTTGGATGGACCGGCATTCGGCGCAGATCGGCATTTTCTGTTGGAGAATTTTCTCTCTCGTCCGGGCAGTGTAGCCTTCGCCTCGTCTCACGGGTTTACGATCCTACGGAACGGTTCCGTGGCATCGCACATCGGCCCGCTCGTTTCCAGCCCTCAAGAGGGTCCCGCACTTCTGCGGAATGCGATACGCGCTGCCTCGGGAAAAGTCTTCATCGATGTACTCGACCGCAGTACGCTGGTTCCGACACTCACCGCACATGGCTTTCGCAAGCAGCGCGACTTCGTTCGCATGGCCTGCGGGCCTACCGCACTCCCGGGATCCGCCGAACTGCTGGCGGCAGCGGGTCCGGAGTTCGGCTGAGCTCATCAGACAGACGTCTCGCTCGCCTACAGACTTCCCTTCAACGTCCAGGCATACATTACACCGTCGACTCCCGTGACTACGTATTGGGTCCCGTCGAGTTCATAAGTAATCGGAGAAACGTCATTTTGAATTCCCCCAGGACGGGTGTGCCAAAGCACACTGCCATCTGAGGGATCTAACGCCAGGAGATTTCCATTTCCGTCCGCCGTGAAGAGAAGGTCTCCCGCCGTTGTCAAAATGCCGATGCTGCTCATACCTTTGCCGCTCTCTCTCTGCCAACGGATCTTTCCCGTCTGGTAATCGATAGCCAATAGTACGGAGCTAGCGGTTAAGGGTATGGACCCGCCGCCCTGATGATTGGTGGGGATATTGTCGGGCCCGGTAATCAGATACCAGAAGCTGTATCCGCGCCAGGCATTCACATAGAAAAGTTTCGACCGCGGATCGAAGCTGGGCGCCATCCAGGTGGTCGCTCCGTCCTCAGCGAGATGGACGAGTGCACCATCGGGCTGCGGATTCTTGGCGGGATTCGGAATGAGATTTCCCTTGGAACCGACGCCTGAGGCCCAGTTCGCAGAGGCGAAGGGAGTGGTCAGCAGGCTCTCGCCGGTGGCGCGGTCGAGCACGAAGAAGTAACCGTTTCGGCTCGCCTGGGCCAGCAGCTTACGCATCTTTCCGCGAAAGCTGGCGTCGAACAAGACAGTTGTCTCGACCGCGTCCCAGTCATGAGTATCGTGCGGAGACTCCTGAAAGTACCAGGCGATGGCTCCCGTATCGGGATTCAATGCCAGGATCGAGCAGGTGTACAGATTGTCCCCCGCCCTGGAGCCGCCGGCGAGCACGGGGTGTGGATTGCCGGTTCCCAGATAGATCAGGTTGAGACTGGGATCATAGCTGGCGGCCAACCAGGCAGGACCGCCACCATGATTTAAGGCGTCCTCGTTCGGCCAGGTTTTGGCCGCGGGGGTTCCGGGCTTCGGCGTGGTGGCAGTTCGCCAAACGAGCTTCCCCGTCTGCCAGTCCAGGGCTTCAATGTAGTGGCGAATGTTCGCCGAGTCCCCTGAGGTTCCGAAGATCACCAGTCCCTTGATGATCAGAGGAGCCGCGCTTATGTAGTAGCCAAACTTAACATCTTCTACCGTGACCTCCCAGATCTTCTTTCCGTTTCGCGCATCGAGGCACAGAAAATGAGCGTCAGGAGTTCCGAAGTAAATCCTTCCACGGTAGAAACCCACGCCGCGTTGCCCGATATCGTCGCCCTCGGAACTGCGCTGGAAATCCCAGATCTGCGCGCCCGTCTTGGCGTCGACCGCCCACACGTGATTGGGAACGGTAAAGTACAGCACGCCACCTACCTGCAGCGGCGTCGACTTGAGCGTAACCGCATGGGTTTGAAAGGCCCAGGCAAGCTTCAACGAGCCGACGTTCCCCTTATTGATCTGTGAAAGAAGACTGTATCGTCTGCCCGAGAAATCGCCGTTGAAGGTAGCCCATTCGCTGCGGACAGACGGAATGCTTCCTCCTGGATCGGAGGCCTGCGCGAGCAGACGGCGAGAAAATGGAAAGGCGCCCGGCAGCAGGAGCAGGCCAAAGGCGGCCGCTCTACTGAAAGGTTTCCAGATACGCGAAGAGATCATGAATGTCCTCGTCTGTATATTTGCCCAGCAAATCCTGATGAGCAGCCAGCGGGTTCTTCACCTCTACCTTGACCTGCGCAAGCGGCCAGGACCGGTACGATCCATGCGCGTCCTCGATCGCCACATAAAATGCGTCGAGATGAAGGAGCTTGCCTTCTGACTTCTCGCCCGAGGCTAACGATACAGTTGCCGTTACGGTTTGGCCGGAAGGGTAAAGGATTCGCCCTTCGAGCTCTGTTGGAGAATACCTGCGGGCGACTCCGGAGAGATCCCCGGCCGGGGAATGACAGTGGGAACAGCCTCCGGCTCCATAGAAATACTGCTTGCCCTTGGCCGCGTTCCCGGTCAAAAGATTCTTGAGCGAATTGTCGCCGGCCAGCCCGTTCGACGATGCGACACTGGCGGTAACGATGAGTTTTTGAAGAAAGGCAGCAAGATCCGATATATCGCCCGCAGTCAGCATAGGAAATGCCGGCATGCCCCTTTCCGAACGGCCCTTCCAGACCACCGGACCGATCTGATCTCCTCCCTCATCGTGGCGCACCAGGGAAGACTGGATCAGATTCGGACCGACGCCTCCCGTTGCCGCGGCGCCATGGCACATCGCGCAGGAGCGCTCAAACCGATCGTGTCCGCGCTGGACGCTTTTGTCTTTGGGAGCTTCGTCACTTCGCCCTCGAACCGAAAGCAGCGGCGCCAGACAAACCAACAGCAGTAGAATGCCGCGTCGGCAATACAGCCCGGTGCTCGCCGGAACTCGTGATTTTTTCAACTCAGCCACTTGTCCAGGTGCTCCCTGACGAATGTGTCAGGTCACTGGCAATGGTCTCGATTCCGGATGCCTCAAGCTGTGCCGGCAAAGTCCTCTCCGAAAAACGGGCCACTGCAATGATCCTGCGCTTCGCTCCGCTTTGAACGCTCGCCCGCTGCATCCGATGGACAAGGCTCGGTCCCATCTTTCCACCGGCGCCGAGAACGATCACGTCGCCTTGGAGTACACGCATCGCTTCCACATCGGCCTCGATCGGATGCGATAGCCTGTCCTCCAATTGCTCTTCGGTATCGATCGGCATTGTCCTCATCAAATCCGGCAGCTCAGTGCAGCAGCTCACGGATGAACGCGTCGTCTTGAACTTCCATCATGTCTGTAATGTCGCCCGGAACAAAGCGGTAGCGAAACGATGGCCCGGCAAAGACGACGGTGCGTATCCAGCTCGTCGGATCGGTCCACAAAACCCGGCGCGATCCCATTGCGTTCACCAGATCGTCGAGATCCCAGTGGAGCACAAAGCCGGGGATGGCCGCATCCCACAAGTCTGCGGCGAGCGAGTTATCGAGCGCAGAACGCAAGCTGGGTGGCGTCCGATCCAGCCAGATTCCCTCGATACGAGAGTCGGTCGCGGCCGCCAGCAGAAGCCAGAAACCTTTCACGCCGCGCGCGATGCCCCGAATCGCTCCCGGATCCACATCCGAGCGGGCCTGGAGCAAGTCAACGCCACGCAAAATATCGTGAGCCCGCAGCGCAGGCAAATTCTGGCCGATCATATTGGCCTGAGCATTGGTTTCCCAATCGCCGGAGTAGGGGCCTTCGTTCACTCGCACGGGCACAGTGCGCGGCTCCATCTCAAGCACAACCTGGCCCTGTTTCGCCAGCTTGCCCGCTATGGATGCCTGCGGCGTGACAAAGGAGAACTCATTCCCCTTTACCATTAAAACCGCCGGTTTCGTTTGAGACGCGGAGGGCAGATACAGAGTGGCATTGAGCCAGATGCCAGGATCGCTCTCAAACCGGATTTCCTGCTGCCGAATACCAGCATCGCTGGTCTCATGCAGCACTTTTACCGCAGGTGCAGATCTATCCGTGGGAATTTTCAGATTCTTCAATTCAGCCGAGAGGTCCGGAATCGTCTTGCGGCTTTCCCGCGCGTGGAGATCCGCACGGAGGATCTGATAGAGCTTGCGGCTGCCTGGCTCGTTCTCTACATTGCCACTCGCCGTCACCTGCAACTCGTGATTGGTGTACATCGTGACCGGTTGCTCGTGGTAGTCTCCCTGGCCATCTTTCAGATAGCGAATCATCCATTGATAGATTGCTTCCCGGCTCGGCAACGGCAGACCATGGGAACCAGGACCCATCAGATAGCCGATATTTTCCTGAGCGTGATAGAGGGTATACCACTCCCGGGCTTCCTCATAAACCAGGCGCACGCCCTCATGGCTAAAGTGATACTGATCGGTTTCGGTAGCCTCGAGCAGCCATGGAGTCGGAGTGGATTGCTCTACAAAGTCAGCCGTGTCCAGTCCGCTGGCCAGAAAATTGGGGAAGATCATCTCCGCATCCGGGCCCATGGTTGAGAACAGCAGGCGAAAGGAACTCGGATAACACGCGGGAACGACAACCTTGAGCCGCGGGTCGAGGCCGCCGGTGAAGGTAGTCAACGCGCCTCCGCCCGAGCACCCTGCCGCTCCCAAACGCGTGGCGTCGACCTCCGGACGGCTCGTAAGATAGTCGAGCGACCGCATCGCATCCCAGATGAAGTAGCGAGCCAGTCCCTGGCCGATCAATAGCGCCTGCGCCGCCATCTCGATATGCTCAGGCACTGACCAGCCGGCTAAGGGCGCCTCCAGTTGACGGCTGTATGTCTGCACGCGCTCGCCTTGGCCGATGGGATCGAAACAAAGAACGACAAATCCCTTCACTGCCAGATTGGCGGCCAGCCGTTGATTCTCGGGCTTCCCTTCCTGGGTATGCCCCGCCTGCATGAGCACTCCGGGATAGCGGCCTGGGCGATTCGGGCGATAGAGATTCGCTGTGACGTAAAAGCCGGGAAGACTCTCGTAGATCACCTTCTCGACGGTGAAGTTGTCATTATGGATCTGGCCCACGACTCTGGCATGGAGCGGGCCATGGTAGTCGGGCAGCCCTCCCAGATCTTGCAGAAGTGTGGCGCGAACCAACTGTTTCCTCGCCTGCGCCTGGGCGACTGTTCTGATGGCGCGAATTTTTTCGGCCCGTTGGTCGAGTTGCTGCTGCGCGATCCCGTTCATCCAGCCGATCAGCGGATCCTGCGAAGTCTCCTCCGCCGCGAGCCCGCCCAGAACAAGCATCGTCACCAACACAGTTACGGAAATCGATCGCTTACCCAAGAGGATGGCGGGCCTGCGGACAGCGATCCTTGGGCTATGCCGATTGCATGGCATCACAATAGACTCTCCGGCAGTTGTAGCTTCAAATGCAACGCGGCGTCTCTTTTGTGTGAGAAGCCGCCCAACGGGAAGGGAGACAAGGGCACAGTGATGGACGCTTCTTATCCTTCAGGGATAGGGTCTCTGTGCACGTCTCTTGACTCACCTTTTCTTCGGAATGGATCGAGACATAATTTCAAAATTATTTCCTCCTGTCAATTAAATCATGGGTAATTAGGGATTGCTAACGTGATATATTTTAGATTCAAAAACAAATGCTGAGCACTGAAAACGACTCCGATGCCGTAGAAGAATGTGCTCTCACCCCGTTTTGCCGACAGCCGGCGCCTTGGTAGCGCCCGCGGGGCCGCAAACGGTGAGGCTGATACGAGAATCAGGACGGCACGGAGGAAGATGGGCACGCGGGTAAGAAGAATGGCCAGCCGAACGAAAAACGCAGCGGCAAAACCTTTGTATGCTCGTCAGGTGGAGGTACTCGATAAGCTCGAGCAAAAAGAGCTCGGTATTCTTCATCTGATACATTGCGGGGCCAATTGCTCCCGTCTGGAACTGGCCGGGCAGACCAACCTCAGCCCGGCATCGATTACTACCATCGTCCAGCGTCTGATGACTAAAGATCTTGTCGTCGAGTCGGAGCCGCTGCGCTCTCAACTCGGACGCAGGCCCGTTCCTCTGGAAATCCGCGGGGACGCCGCATATCTCGTCGGAGTCGACATCGGCTCCTTTTATCAGCGCATTCTGATCACGGACATCAACGGGAAAATCGTCTATAAGTCGCAGAGTCAAACCGCGATGTGGGAGGGGCGCAAGCGCGTTCTGGAAAGAACCTTCCAGGCTGTCCACGAGGCCATGCGCGCGTCCCGCTTATCGCGGGCTGCGATCAAAGGGATCGGCATTGCCCATTCCGGAGTCATCGACAGCGAGGCCGGCCTGGTGCTCTGTTATCCGCGCCCGGGACAGATGGCGGAATGGAAGAACGTGCCCCTGAAAGATCTCTTTCAAAAAGAATTCAAGGTTCCCTGCCTGCTTGAGGACAGCGTGCGCACCACCGCCACGGCGGAGAAAACGTTCGGCTTGGGCAAGGAGCTCAGTAACTTTATATATATCGACGTCGGAATGGGGATCGGCGCTGGAATCTTTTTGGACGGAACGCTCTATCGCGGCACCGGTGGAAGCGCCGGCGAGTTCGGACATATCACAGTCGATGAAAATGGCCCGCTCTGCTCGTGCGGAAATAACGGCTGCCTGGAAACGGTCGCGTCCTGCGCCGCAATCATTCAGAATGTTCGCGCCGCGATCGAACAGGGAATCGATTCCAAAATACGGGATCTGGTGGACGGAGACCTGAAGAAAGTGAGTATCGAGATCATTGCCCAGGCGGCTAAGGAAAATGACAGCCTGGCATTCAGAGTCTTACAGAAGGCGGGCTCCTATATCGGCATCGGGCTGGCGGATCTCGTCAATCTTCTGAATCCCAGGGCGATGATCTTCGGAGGTGCCCTTTTTCGCGCAGTTCCGCAGCTTCTGATCGATCCCTTGAGTCGAATCATCAAGCAGCGCTCGCTGGAAAAATCGGCCAATGAAGCGCAGCTACTCGCTTCCCCGCTTGGAGGAGAAGCATCTGCATTGGGCGCTTCCAGGCTGATGGCGGAGCGAATCCTGAATGACCTTTACGCCGGCGCACCGTCTGTCGCGCCCGGCCCGAAGTCTACCGGGGAGCCGCGCCGCGTTGCGCAAGCTGGGCGAACGGCGCCCGTCCGAGACTAGAAGAAGCGTGAAGAGAATTCTGGTAAGCGAATGCAAGCAGGAGATTTCTTCGTTCAATCCCCTGCTCGGCCAGTATGAGGACTTTACCGTCCATCATGGTGCGGAGATATTTAACTTGCACCGTAATGTGGGTTCGGAGATGGCGGGGGCGCTGGCGGTCTTCGCGGCCTATCCTTACATGGAGGTAGTGCCCGGCACTAGCATCCGTGGCATCACCTCTGGTGGCACCTTGGCCAAACCGCCCTTCGAGCGGCTCACAGGAGAATTTCTGGATTCAGTCAGGGCCGCGAGAGAGCTCGACGGCATCTATTTTTCCCTCCATGGCTCATTCGCTGCGGAAACAGAGCCGGACATCGAGGGATATCTTTTGGAAGAAACGCGGCGCATCGTAGGGCCCGATCTGCCCATTGCCGTCTCCCTCGATCTGCATGGAGTTTTGACGGAGAGGATTCTTGCTAACTGCGACCTCCTGACGGTGTATCACACGTATCCGCACGTGGATTTCTACGAGACCGGGGAGCGTGCCGCACGGCTACTGGTTCGCCTTCTAAACAAAGAGATTCGGCCGGTGATGGCGCGGGTCCCGATTCCGGCCCTGGTGCGCGGCGACGAGCTGATTACCGCGACCGGGCTTTTCGGACGGATAATGCGCAAGGCGCAGGAGATGGAACGTAGTCCGGGCGGCCTTTCGGCTGGGATGTTTATCGGCAATCCTTTCACCGATGTGCCCGATTTGGGCTCGAATGCGCTGGTTGTGACCGATGGCGAGCCTGAGCGCGCCGCCCGCCAGGCGATGGAGCTGGCCGCGGATTTTTGGCAGGTCCACGAGAAATTGCAGTCGCGCCTCGTCGGCTTGCTGGAGAGTGTGCGTCTTGCCGCCTCTGCTACCGGCCGGGTTGTTCTGACTGACGCGGCCGATGCTACCAGCTCGGGCGCCTCGGGCGACAGCAATGCGATTCTGCGAGCCCTTGTGGAAGCTGACTTTCGCCGCAGGACACTCGCGCCGATCGTCGATCCTCCGGCAGTCGAGGCTGCGTTTCGGGCTGGAGTGGGCGCCAGGATCCGCGTGACGGTCGGAGGGGCCATAGATCCGCGGCGCTTCGTGCCCCTGCCGCTCGAGGCCGAGGTCGTGATGCTCTCGAACGGAAGGTTTCACAGCGAATCGCACGGTGGAGAGTGGAATGCGGGAAGAACAGCCGTGCTGAAGTCAGCGAACTTTGTCCTGGTAGTGACGAGTCGCGCTGTGAGCCTGTATGACCGCTCGCTCTTCCTGGCTCATGGGCAGAACCCCGGCCGCTTCGATGCTGTAATCGTGAAGTCTCCCCACTGCCAACCGCAGTTCTTCGATGAGGGGGCAGAGCTTGTGCTTAACGTCGATGCACCGGGCTCTTCGAGCGCGAATCTTCAAAGCCTCGGACATAGGGTCTGCAAACGACCGATCTTTCCGTTGGACTCGAATGTGCCATGGACACCCGAGCCGCAGATCTTCGGTGGATAGCGGCGATAACCAAAATGAGTCGACGCTTACGCACGAACCGCATCCTTATAGTGGGAGCCGAGCAGCGTCCGCGCGTTCCTCTCATAGAGAGCCCGCCTTTGATCGGCGGCGAGCCCGGCGGATTGCACCTTTAAGGCCGCCGACTCGAAATAGTAGAACGGAAAATGGGAACCGAAGACGACGCGGCCGGGCGAGGTCACGGCGATGAGGCGTTCGAGTCCGCCGACACCCTCGTTCATCGCAATATCGAAATAGACATTCCCGGCGTTTCGGATGGCAGCGAGGTCCGGAGAGTCATCTTGGGCCCAACGCCCGGCGTTCAGAAGAACCAGCCGCAGATCCGAGATGCGCGTAAGAATTGCAGCTAACGGCGCCGGATTCGCCGGTGGCACGACCATCAACGGGAATTGCGTGCGTATATCCTCCATCGAGAGCGCAACCTGAACGATGAGGCCACGCGCCGCCGCCCGCTCGAGAAGATCGACGAAGGCGGGGTCGTCAAGAGTGTAACCGTGATAGTTCGGATAGAGACGGATGCCGGGCATGCGGTGGACCTCGTGGCAGCGCCGCAGATCTTCCTCCCAATCCGGAAGCCTGGGATCGACACACCCGAAGGGCACCAGAAACCCCTCTTGCTGCTCCCGGGTTGCGGCAACGAGTCTTGCATTCACGCCCGCCATATCTCTGCAAAGTAGCGCTTCAAAGCTGCCCGCCCAAGCCTGCGTAACCCCCTTGTTGAGCAGGCGCGCAACCAGTCCCGCGGGATCGTCGCCGGCAAGGCGCCGGAAGGGCCAGCGAAACAGGTGCACATTCGTATCGATCACGAGGCATATCCTTTCGCTTTCAGGCTTGGCTGCAGCAAGCGGCGCAGGTTGCCCCCAAGAATCAGCTCCTTCGCAGAATCCGGGATATCGGCGCCAATAACCTTCGCCATTTGAGAGGCAAACGTCCTGCCCCCCACGTCGCTGCCATAGATCACTCGCTCAGCTCCCAGTTCACGGACCGCCATCTCTGTGAAGCCGCTGGTGGGATCAGAGCCGGCAATTTCGGCGTATATATTTTTCGTATCCCGGATTATCCGGACGCCCAACTCCCAGTTGCCGCCGGTGTGGCCGCAGATAAACGTACCCTCCGGGTGACGCTTTGCCAGCTCCACCACGTCGTAAGGAGTCGATTCTCCCGGCTCATTGCCCAACGTCTTGAGCCAGGTGTGCTGAAGAATCGGCACATTCATCGAGATCGCCCGCTCCACAATGGGATCGAGCCTGGGAGAACTGCAGCGTACATCGGCCTGCAATTCACCCACACTCACCATGGGACCGTCGCGCGCGCAACGATCGAATTCTTGCAGGCTGAAATCGACGTCATCCGGACTGAGAAACACGGCTCCATAGGCGCGATCCGGAAAGCGGCGCACCGCCCTCATCACCCGTTCATTCTCCTCCCGCACCTGCGCTGGTGTGGGGTGAGTCATGTACTGGCCGAATCCCTGGGAGAGAATGAGACGTTCGATGCCAAGGCGGTCCATGTGCCGAACCAGAATCTCGATCCGCGCCTCAGCAGTATCGCCGGGGACGGCTTCAAGATGGCTGTGCACATCCCAGATCCTTATGTGTCCATGCCACTCCCATTCGCCGTGAGGATCCTGGGCGCCGGACTGGATCCCGGCGGTTAAGAGCCCCGCCGCGATTCCTTTCAGAACGGTTCGGCGATTCACGCGATCGATCGTCTCTATGGTCACGATTTAGTATCCGACACTATGACAGGTGCCACAGGCGGTTGGTGCCTTGCGGAGGCGATGACAGTTGACGCAGGAGGCCATTGACATGTCCTTCTCCTGCCGGAGGGCATCCCGGTCCGCCACCGGGCCGTGGCATATTGCGCAGCCTACTTTTGCATTCTGGTGCGTTTGGTGATTGAAGAAGACAAAGCCCGGCAGCGTGTAAATTCGAACCCAAGCTACCGGCTCTCCCGCCTTTTCAAACGTGGACAGTTTTTGGATCGCCGGATCGTCGTGCATCACCGTGCGATGACAGCTCATGCATTCTTTGACGTTCGGCAGCGCGAAATCCTTGCCGTTTGACGAGAGAAGATGACACTGCTCGCATCCCATTCCCGCGGCAGCATGACGGCGATGGCTGAATGAGACCGGCTGTGCGGGCGCGGGGAACGAGCCGCCGCCGGCCGGAGGCTCGCTTCCTGATGCGGCCGCAGCTCCAGCCCCCTCCGTCAGCAACTTTGCCTGCGCCGGGCTTGTGCGACCTTTGGGAAAGAGAGCGTAGGCTACCAATGCAGCCGGACCCGGACCGCCGCCCTCAATGTTTCCACCGGGACCTACTGCAAGCACAACGAATTGCCGCTTGCTGTTGCTTCCAAAGTAGGTGAGCGGGGTCGCATGCCCATTCGATTCGAGCCGGGTAATCCATAGCTCCTTACCCGTCTGTGCATCGAAGACACGGAACCGCCGGTCGGAGGAAGCGGCGATGAAAACCAGTCCTCCAGCGGTTACGATCGAGCCCCCGAGGTTATAAAGGCCCGTCTTGGGGACCCCCTTCGATTCCAGATCGTCGACGACGCCCAGCGGGACCTTCCAGACGATCTTCCCGGTATCCACATTGACAGCATTCAATGTGCCCCAGGGCGGCTGCTGGCATGGATAATGTTTGCTATCCCAAAAACGGGCGTAGGTACCCCACGGACTGTCCCACAGATACTCTTCCGGCGAGCCGGGAGGCTGGGCCTTGATCTCTCCGACAGTCCCCAGCTCGCTCAAATTGACAAATAGATAGTGAGAAGATGGATCAAACGAGGCCCCCGACCAGTTGGCTCCGCCGAGCGTGCCGGGGAATGCGAGCGTAAGCGTGGTACGCCACGGGTCGAAAAGACGCGAAGGCAGCGCCGATCCGAATTTGTCGAGGCACTCCTCATGTGACTCCGGCGTGATAGTCGTGATGTCCTCTCGCGTAATCGAAGTTCTCACCAAGGGCGGCGGCGCTACAGGGAAGGGTTGTGTCGGCCAGCTTTCCTCTCCCGGGACCTGGCTCTTCGGGACCGGCCGCTCTTCAATCGGAAAGAGCGGTTTGCCGGTAAGCCGATTGAAGATGAATACAAAACCGGTCTTGGTCGCCTCTGCGACGGCGGGAATCTCGCGTCCTTCGCGATGCACCGTCATGAGGACTGGTTGACCGGAGGGGTCATAGTCCCATAGATCGTGATGAATGATCTGGTAGTACCAGACCAGTTTTCCCGTCTGCGCGTTGAGGGCGACTAGAGAATTTCCAAAGAGATTCTTGCCCTTGCGATCCGCTCCGTAAAAGTCGTAGGTCGGTGATCCCACGGGCAGAAAAACGAGGCCATTCCGGAGATCGACGCTGAGTGGACCCCAGGCATTGGTTCCCGAGCGGTCTTTCCAGGAATCGGCGGCCCATGTCTCGTTCCCGATTTCGTCAGGCTTGGGTACCGTATCGAATTGCCAGACCAGCTTGCCCGTTCGCGCGTCGAATGCCCTCGCCGCTCCGCTAGGCCCCTTCGAAGGTTGCTCCTGTACCTCAGATCCTATGATGATCAGGTTCCTGTAGACCACTGGGGGTGACGTCAAGTCATACTTCAACTTCGGCCACGCCGTTGCGACTCCCCGACGAAGATCGATGGAGCCGTTCACGCCGAAGCTCTTGCAGGGCTTGCCATTCGCAGCGTTCAGCGAAAAGAGGCGCGCATCCGGAGTGACGTAAAAGATCCTCCGATCGACGCCTTGACTCCCTTCTCCACGGGATCCGCCGGCGACCGCTTCCCAATACGCCACACCCCGATTCACTCCAGCTTCCCGGCCGCCAGGACCTGCGCGCCCTGGATCGAAGAGCCATCGCTGTTCGCCGGTTTCAGCATTGAGGGCGATGGCTTTCCCCGTTTGCGTTGCAAAGTAGAGGACGTCATCGATCATTAGGGGAGTGGCCTCAAACGCGATGACGGAATTGCTGGGGCTCGCTGGTAATTCATATGTCCATGCTCGTTGGAGCTGCGAGACGTTGGAGCGGTCAATCTGTTTCAGCGAAGAAAACCGCATCCCGCCCGGATCGTTGCCGTAAAACCGCCATTCGCCACCGGTTGCATTCGGAACGCCCTGACCCAGGACAGGAGAAACGAGTAGGCCGTTCAGCAGAAAAGCACAAACAAGGATGCCTTTGGCAAAGTTATTCACTTCGATTGGGCTTATTGTATGCTGAACCAGCAATGCGAGCTTTCTCTCTTGTTGTGCTATCTCTCTCCTTCCTTTCTCTGCGGGCACAAACGGGTTCAACCTCCGGTCCCGATGAATTGGCGAGAGCAAGTGATCTTCTTGATCATGGTCATCCTGCTCAAGCGATTGCCATTCTGCAAAAGCTGGCGTCCGTCGAGCCACCTATCGCGGGCGCAGAACACGAGTTAGGAACCGCTTACTACAGCATCGGCAATCTGGCCGGGGCGAAGGAGGCTTTCGCGAAGGCTATCGAGCAGGATAAGTCCGACCAGGATTCCGTACAGATGGAGGGTCTTACCTTATATCGGCTCGGCCGCCCGGATGCAGCCATCCCTTACCTTGAGCGCGTGGTGCGAGCGAATCCGAATGCAAATGCCGACGCGCAAACAATTCTCGGTCTGTGCTTTATAAGACTGGACAATTACGACGATGCGCGGAGCACATACGCAACGTTATTCGGCCAGCCTCCTGATTCCGCAGCCTCCTTTCTTCTGCTCGCCACCATTCTTCGGCAAATGGATCTTCCGGCGCCGGCGGAAATCCAGGCGAAAAAGGCGCTCGACATTGCTCCCAATCTGCCAATGGCCCATTTCATGTTGGGCGAAATCGCTGTACAGAAATCGGATTATGGTCAGGCCGCCCGCGAATTTGAGGACGAGCGGCGTCTCAATCCTGATTTTGCCCCCGCGTATGAAAGTCTGGGTGAAGCGTATATGCATCTGGAAAAGCTGCCCGAAGCACAAATGGCTTTGACCAAGGCCATCACACTGAATGCGAATCTCACCAGCGCGTTTTCTAAGCTTGGCGCAGTGTTGTTGCGCCGCCAGGACATTCAAACTGCCATCATGTATCTGGAACATGCAGAAAAACTGGACCCCGGCGACTTCGAAACACACGTGGTTCTTGCCCAAGCCTATAAGCGGGTCGGGCGAGAAGACGACGCCAGACGAGAAAACGCAATCGCCGACAAAACCCGCCATTAAACTAACTCAATTCGACATGAACGATTTCAGCCGCATGCACGGATGGAATGACGGCAGCCACGTACCCGTCCTTCATCGTGAAGGGTACGCTCTGCTGAGACCGGACCAGATGAACTCCCTTCGCTGTGCGCCCTTCAGGCAGGAGGATGCGCGCAGGGATATTGCTTAGAGCCACGAACTCCTGCCGCATACGTCCGTTCGATGCGTCTTTAAAACCGATATTCGCCAGCACCCACAAAACGAGATCGCCGCCTGAGGTTTGACGCAGGACACCGTAGACCCCCCTGGGAGCGTCGATGGTAAACGGAGGATGCGAATCGCGGGCCAAGTACCGGACAGTCGCAGCAAGCACTGCTCGCAACGATGCAACACGGCTCGAAATATAGTGAGCTTCGAGGCTTCCCGCGATATAGATGGTCCGCCCTTTGCCCAGATCATTGGCGATCATTGCCGGGCCCATCACCTTATCCAAGCCGAGGTTCCAGCACTCGGCAATCACACGTCCGGACCCCGTTGCCGCTACAGGGATCAATTGCGTATCGCCCATGAAACGATCGCCGGGCCTGTATTCGCCAAGGCTCGGATGCATCTCTGTCGGCCGGTAATACATTTCCGGCAGAGAACCGGGAGCGCCGCCCTTCAACTCCACACCCAGCACATCGCGGAGCATTCCTCCCGGCCGTACTTCGCCCACATCGTTATAGAGACCTGTATCGTAAGTCGCCAGCAGGCTGCCCCCGCTACGAACCCAGTCGCCCAGCATCCGGGCCTGCTCCTCGGAAACTCCTGAAGAACCACACAGCGCCACCACGCGCTGGCGGCTCAGCCATTCCGGAGTCATCTCAGTACTCGGCTGGACATCGAGGCTCAGGCGCGCATCGAGCATCGCCAGAACGAACCCCTGGCTCATATCCACGTTCCAGCTTTCTCTGCCCGTGCGCCAGCCCTGCAGCGCTTCCCAACTCATAACCACAGAAACGTAAGGCAGCGGTGCGCTGTCTTTGATCAATGGCTCGGCGCGTTGCATGAAAGCGTAGATTTCACGAACCGGGTGGTCGCTGCCGCTGCCAATACCGTAGTACTTGCGATTGAGGGCAACGTAGAGCGGCAGATTTCCGCACGCGAGGTTGGTAAAACCCTCCATCAGAATTTCTTCGCTGTCCTCAAGGTTCGTACAGTGGACGGCAAACGGTTTGCAATGCGGCGGCTGGTTGAAGTTGGAAACACAATAGCTGCCCAGATACATCTGCGCAATCTTGCCATAGGGCCTGGCCATGGACGCGCCCATGAGGCCCCTTGTCAGGCGTTCATAGATCTGCGTACTGTGCTCAACCATGAAGCCATCGGGAATGCGGTACTGTGTCCGCAAGGAAGCTTCGCGCCAGGTAGCACCGTTATGGCAGAGGATGAACTTTCCGCTACGATGCAGTATTTCCCGGCAAGCCTCTAGATCCTCGAGGTTCACCTGGTTCCACCAGCGAAACCAGGCGATTTTTGCTTCCAGATCAGCCTGGTTCTGCAATCGATCGAGATCCATATTGCTGGCGGCGTGGAAATTTCTCCTGCACGACTCGCAGTAGCAGATGCCGGTGTATTCAAATGCGCTCGGCGCGTCGAAATACACGCCATCGATATCGTGCTCGCTCAGTTCACGTACCATCTGGCGCAGTGCCTGGCGATAGACATCGCTGGTGGAGCAGACCCTCATGCTCGGCCCCCAGCCATAGCCACTGAGGGGTTTCGCATTGAGTTTGCCGTCGGGGCCACGCAGTGCCCAGTCAGAAAACTGGGGATGCTGTTCGATCCATGCCGCATCCATCGTGCTACCGGCAAACTTCCAATAACAGTAAAGATGAATACCCGCTTTGCGGCAGGCCACTGATACCTCGTTGATCAGGTCGCGTCCCTTGAGTTCGGGAACCTCAGGCAGAACTTTGCTGGGATAAAAGGCCAAATCACAGAGAGGCTGAAAGCGCAATGTATCTCCGCCGAGTTCACTTACGATGCCAACCACTCGTTCGGCGTCGAAGTGCTGCATGTAGGGAAAAACCGGCTCCGTATATCCTTCGAAATAGATTGTCCGCGAATATTGCAGCCAACTGGGTGGAATGTAGCCATCGTGCGCGGGCTGGCCTTGTGGCAAAGCGCTCTGACCCGAACTGGCAAATGCGGCGGAGGGTGAGGCCGGAAGTGCCGTCGTTGCGGCAAGCGCGGCCGAATTCTTCAAGAAAGCTCGTCTGTCCATGGTCTTCCTCTCGAAGTTTGCGTAACCAACTCGATTCAAGATCTGGCGCACTACTCAGGCTGACGGCCATTGAAGCTGCTTGCGCAGAAATTCGAATGTCCCTTTGCCGTTGATGGTATGGCCGGCTTCGAAATACTCTATGGCGACGCGATCTGCTATCCCCAGGTGTTCATAGAAATGCTGCACGAGCACATATTGTGCCGCAATGGCCTCATTCGTCTTGACCGGGTCGCCTCCGTCCGCCCATCCATGCTCAACCATAAATGGCCGCGGAGCCATGAGGCAGGCCAACTCGGCATAGTTCACCACGTTGGCAAAGTTGAATTCGTACAGGTCATAACTATCATCGAAGGGGAATACCCCCCGTGAATCAACGTCTGTCATGGTCCACACAATGTCATTGAAGTCTCCCGAGCAGATGCTCAGGGCATAACGATCCAGAAGCGGCGGAACACGAATCGCCGTTTTTCCTCCATAGGACATCCCATAGAAGCCAATGCGCTCCGGATCGACGAAAGACTGCTGAGATAACCAGTTCAGGACCTGCTGGTGCTGGCCAAGAACGAAGGAGAACATCTCGAGCTTCAATGGATGACCGAGGTGATAGATAGCACGAAAACGTTCGGCGCCAAAGAAAGGATTCTGCGGGGAGTAAGTCACAAATCCCAGGTTGGTAAGGCTCACGGCGAACTGCCGATAGAATTGGCTGTCGAAACCCGGGTCGGCAACTTCTTGCACCCGGGCTTCCAGCCCGTGCTGGCAGACAACGACGGGACGGCGTTCGCCTGGCTTTAGATCCTTGGGGAGCAGAAGAATCCCGTATTCCTCCACTCCCTCCCAAACATCCATGACCACTTCGTAGCCAAGAAGCCGGGGCGTGTTGTAAACGAGACGCGTGCGCGCATTAGGGGGAATGGCCGGGTCGGGCAAACGGCCGAAGATCTCATTCCATATCTCGTCGCGCAACACGCGTGTGGATTCCACCCACCGCTGAGATGAAGAGCGGTCAGTCCGCGACCAGAACTCAGCGCGGAGTTCATGCGATTTTTTGGCCAGACCCTGGGTAAACGCCACCATTTGATCAAACTGCGACTGTAACCGCGATTGTGCTTCGGTTCCCTGGCGCGTTCTTTGCGGAGACTTGCCTGAGGCCGCCAACGGGTTGCGCACACCGAGCGCACCCAGCAGCGCGGCCAACACCTCTTCGCCGCCGGGAAGGCCGGTCCCGTTTTCGCGCTCGATCAATTGGAAATGCCGGCCAACGCCGAGGAAATCGAAGATGGGCTGCGCGCGGGCTGCTTCGCGCCGCACCGATTGAATGGGCGGCGTACTCAAACGTCCCACAGGGCAAGCCATGTTCGAGCGCCCATCCACAGCAGGCGGCGGACCATTTACTTCCGGTCCGCGGCATGCTTCGACGATCAACGTGCGTGGCGCAATCAGGCTGGCGATCTCGGCGTCTCCAAATTCGCGCAGCAGGCCCCAGACATTACGGTAGATCGGTTCCTCGGAGACATTCTCGCGCTCGTCGAAGTATCCGCTAACAACCGTGGCCTCGATGCGCGCATCCAGAGCGGAGGCGTAGAATGCGATCAAGCCTCCTTCTCCGTACCCCATCACTCCAATCGGCGTCTTTGGCTGCTGAGCCGTAAACCAGTCCACTGCTGCCAGCACTTTCTGCACTTCATAGCCAATGATGTGCCGGCCTAATTCGTAGGCAATTCGATAAATAAACTCACGGTGTGGCTCGTTGGTCATTCTGATCAAAGGGTTTCCAGAATAGGTATCCTCCCGGTTGATGAGCATAGGAACGAGCACCTGACAGCCATTCTCCGCGAGACGCCGGGCAAATTGTGCTTTCGCAGGGACACCGTCCACGAGGCCGGCCAACATTTCCGGCGTCCAGTCGGCATCGGGGATTGCGATGACGCGTGCCTTCACTGGGCCGGACGGCTCAAGCAGCACGCCTTGTGCCTGCATTCCACACAGGCCAAAATCGACAGGATCGAATACAGGCCAGCGAACTTCCATTACCGCATAGTTCTGCCCACGGCCGACTTCTGCGGGTTGCCCCGGATGAGCAATAATTTCAACGGCGACGGGCGACACGCGCGGGTCCACCGCGCCCGCTATCTTGCGCAGGTTGTCGCGATGGTGGGCGACGGACTTTTCGTATGCCTCAACCGAGTAGTAATCCCAATGCCAGAGGTGGCCTCTCTCTTGCGGAACCTGCTTGGTGCGCTTGCGGAGATACTCGACAATTCCATCTTCCATCTGGAAGACGAGATCTCCTGTCTGCGTCAACGGCGTCGTCCCTGCCAGGGCTGCCGCCGAAGTTCCAGGTGTGGTTGCCCCAACCTGCACAGCACCCGCGTTGGCTGCCCAGGAGCACGAGCGAAGCAAACCGGCAGCAGCAAGAGACTTCGCAGATTGAGCAAGGAATTGCCTCCGAATCACGGTTTCTCCTCATCGGTGGGACTGGTAGTTCAGCAACAGCTGTCCTGCGTTTCCTTCAATAAGGGCAGCCTTTTGACTGGCCGTCAAATCGGACTCGCGAACCTTCAGCAAAGCTGACTCAAAATAGAAAAACGGGTAGTGAGATCCGAAGACGACTCTATCGGGGCCAGTGGCGGCCAATAACGCCTCCAAGCCCCCAATGCCTTCGTTCTTCGCCATATCGAAATAGACATTCTCCACTTTGCGAAGTGCAACCACGTCCGGTTCATTGTTTCCGGCCCAGTGCGCGCCGTTCAATAGAACCAGCTTTAACGCGGGCAGCCTGGCAACGAGCGGCCTCAGCGGCCCCGGATCAGTGGGCATTGCCATCATCCACGGAATCTGCGTGCGCGGATCCTCCATGGAGAGCGCAATCTGCACAATCAGACGCCGGCTGGCAGCCAACGTGAGCAGCTTCACGAAATCGGTGTCGGTGAGCGGGTAGCGGTGATAGCTCGGGTATAGACGAATCCCGGGCATGCGATGATCTTCCTGGCATCGCCGCAAATCCTCTTCCCAATCTGGCGATTTGGGATTGACAACCCCGAAGGGCACCAGGAAACCCGCGCCCTGATCGCGGCAGGCAGCAGCGAGCCTCGCATTCACTCCGCTGACATCCCGGCAGAAAAGCGCTTCAAAGCTTCCGGCCCACGCCTGCCGAACCCCCTTACGCTTCAGTTGCGTCACCAGTTCTTCTGGCGTATCTCCCGATAGTCGCCGAAAAGGCCACTGAAACAAATGCACGTTCGTGTCGATCAAGATGCCAGTCCCTTGGCCTGCAAGACAGGTTGTAGCAGGCGGCGGAGGTTGCCGCCCAAAATCATCTCCTTGGCTTCACCGGGGATATTTGCGCCAAGAACTTTTCCTACCTGCGAACCAAAGCTCCGGCCCCCTACGTCACTGCCGTAGACGACTCTCTCCGGGCCCAACTCGCGAACGGCCATCTCTGTGAAGCCCGCGGTCGGGTCAGAGCCTGCAATTTCAGCCCAGATATTTTTGCAATCGCGGATGGCGCGGATGCCGAGTTCCCAGTTACCCCCGGTGTGCATGCAGACAAACTTTCCCTGCGGATGACGGCGCGCCAACTCAACCAAGTCGAAAGGGGTCGAATCGCCAGGCCCATTGCCCAACGAATTCATCCACGTATGCTGGTAGATGGGCACGTTGAGGGCAATGGCTCGCTCCACAATGGGATCGAAAGCCGGCGAGTTGCATCGCACATCGGTTTCGATTTCCCCGATGCTCACCATAGGTCCATCCCGGACGCACCTGTCGAATTCTTGCAGGCAGGCGTCAACGTTGTCCGGACTTATATATAAGGAGCCATAGGCGCGATCGGGAAAGCGCTTCACGGCCCGCATAACACGATCGTTCTCGATGTGCACTTGTTCAGGGGTGGGATGATATTCGAACTCCTCAAAGCCCTGGGAGAGAATTACGCGCTCGATGCCGAGCCGGTCCATGTGCCGGATGAGCAGTTCGAGCCGATCTTCAGGCGTGTTGCCGGGCATCGCACCCAGGTGGCTATGAACGTCCCAGATTCTGAATCGCTTTTCTGCCACTGCGGAGGACGGCGCCTCATAGCTTTTTGCGGGCACCTCGGCTGCAAAAAGGCCCGCAACCATACCCTTTATAACCGTCCGCCGATTCACCGTCATGGGCCGGATATCCTACCTGTTCGGCGTCAAAAGGTTATCTTGGCTGCCAACTGACCCACCCGCGGGCCGGCATCGCCGGTAATGGAGCCGAATGCACTACCCGAGGCGTAGTTGCCGTTCACGACTCCACCCCCGTAAAACTGCGCATGGTTGAAGGCGTTGAAGAATTCGGCACGAAACTCAAATGTCACGCGTTCGTAAAGTCTGACATCCTTGAGTAGAGCCAGGTTCCAGTTATTCAAACCAGGGCTGTGCAGGAATCTACGAGGGGCATTTCCCTGTTCACCGAGAGGCTCCTGGCTAAAGAGTGCATTGTTAAGGAAAGACTTACCGTGTCTGGGGTTCTTATCACCGTAGAACGAAGCGCCGCTCCCAAATTCCAGATTCGGCTCGTCGGTCGACCCGGCGAAAGTTTGGCCCGTGTTGCCCATCAGGGACCGGTCATCGGTCTCAGTGATCATGACCGGGACGCCACTTGAAAACTGTGTCATGCCCGACAGTTTCCAGCCGCGTGTCGCCTGGTTGTCTTTTTTGAAGAGCAGATCCCAGGGCATCTCCCACGTATAACTGGCGGCAAAGCTGTGCGGCAGGTCAAAGTAAGAAGGTCCCCGAAAGTGATCGTGATCTCCGTATACAAACACTTCATCGCCAAAGCCCGAGCCATTGTCGATTGATTTGCTGTACGTGTAACTGAACAGAGCCGTGAAGCGTGTTCCGGTTTTGCGCAGCGTGGTTTCAAGAGCGTTGTAGCTCGAACTGCCGATCGTAAGCTCATTCTGATTGACGCCGAACTGGGAACCGAACGGTCCACGGGTACCATTGATGACTGCGCCGCCCACCGGGTGATAAACGCTGTTCTCACCTCCTGGCCCGCAGGTTACGCCATCCGTCGTTTGATCGGGTTGACTTACACTTAGACAGAGAGCTGGATCGCCCGGATTGTTGTTGCCGACCACGATCAGGTGGCGGCCGAAGGTACCAACGTAACTTACGCTGAAAATCATGTTAGCGGCGAGCTCACGTTCGACCGAGAGAACGGCGTGTTCCGCGTAAGGAGTTTTGGAAATACGAAGTGGATTGGAGTTGCCGCCGAGGGGCTCATAGTTACTCCAGTCGATCGTAGACGGATTGACGGGGGGCAGGGGGAATCTCTGACCCAGGCTCACGCCACTGTCCCGGTTAAGAAACGGCTTTTCGAACAAGACTGGGGCACTGTTGTCATAAAACAGGTGAGTTGGAGGTGCTGAGAAGTTGAAGGTATTTGCGCCTTCGACGTTAGTGTAGTACATGCCGAATCCGGCGCGGATGCTGCTCTTGCCTTCGTCGCCAAAGATCGAATGCAATAACCCATCGTCGACATGGGGAGTATAGGCAAGCGAGATGCGCGGTCCAAAGTTATTAAAGCGTGTGAGTGCTCCGCTACGCCTGGCCACGCCCGCGTCGCCCGGATAGACATATCCCGTCGGTGCGGTGGGGTACTGGGTTGACTGTATGCCGAGCTGCACGACAGGGCTTCCATTGTGCGCATCTTCCCAAAAAGGATTTACATCCCAGCGCAGCCCCAGGTTCGCGGTCAGGTGGGAATTCACTCGCCAGGTATCCTGTCCGTAGGCGCCTACATAGTAGTTCCGCAGGTTCAGGACCGCCGGAGTGCCCTGGTAGTAGTAGGCCGGGGCGCCGAGTAACATGTCAGCAAAATCGATGCCCGTCTCCTGGCCTGAGAAACCAAAGGCGCCATTGCTGGCATTGTTCGGATGGCCAATGTCAACCTTGTCCCAATGAGTGGCCGCGCCCAACTTTAATGTGTGCGAGCCGATCACTTTAGAGAAGTCATCCTGCACCCCATACAGGTTGTTGTTCTGAGAGAGAACGGTGTTGGGCGGACCCAACCCGAATCCATTGAAACTGATGGACGGGTAATTTTGGAACTCCGGGGCTTCTGTGAAGATACCGAGGTCCTCTGGGCTTGCGAATCCGATGGACTCAGGAGATGTACCCTGATGAGCCGAAGAGTTTAATGAGGAATTGGTGTTCTTCGTCCAATTGCCGTTGAGAACATTCACGGCTGAACTACCAAACCGTGACGTCAGGCTCACAACATAGAGTTCAGCCTTTCCGTTCGCACTGTATGGAAAACCGGGAACCGTACTTCCGCCCCATCCCGCGTACGGAAGGAGATTGTTCCAAGGGTCGGTATGGTAATACCCTGAGATGTTTCCGTATTTCGTATCCGCGTCAATGCGGACGCCGCCCTTGTCGTCGTTCAGCGTTTCCGGGAACGCCGATGTAATGTAGTAGCCTGCACTGCCCCCGGAAGGGGCGTTGGTTTGGGCCGGGATCAACTTATTAATGAAGGGAGCGACCGGCGACCACGCTGTCTGAGGAATCTTCGCGTTCGGGAAAACGCATTGCGAGTTCGAAGTACAGCTGCTGGTGTAGTAGGCTTCGCCATTCGTCACCGTGTAGCCCAGCCTTTGCGAGAGCAGGTTGGCGAAGTAGGGACCACTTACGACCCCAGCGAGCTGACTGGCCTCATCGGAAAAATCACCCGCTATTTCTGTCGAGGTGGGAACGAATTGCTTCCCCGAGCTTTGTCCGATGGTCTGGCGCGTGCTTTGCCAGTCGCCGAAGAAGAAGATTTTATTGCGCCAAATCGGTCCGCCCAGCGTGCCGCCGAATTGATTCTGTCTGAACTGACCCTTGCTCCGGCTGAAGTAGTCCGCAGCATTGAAATTGGGAAGACGCAGGAATTCAAAGAGGGAACCATGAAATTGATTGGTACCCGATTTCGTGACTACATTGACGAGGCCACCGCTATAGTTTCCATACTCTGCGTTAGCATCCGCAGTGATGATACGGAACTCGGCAATCGAATCCAACGTAGGAATTAGAAAAGTACCGCCACTGTAGCCTTCCACCGTATTGGCGCCATTCAGCATAAAACCGTTGTGCGTATTCTGCCCGCCCGAAATATCGAGCAGTCCGTTGTTCAGAGAATTTGCCGGTTGCTCTGCGCCGAACTGCGCCGTCTGAAAGGGGACAACACCCGGCTGGAGGGCCAGCAGGTCGGTGTAGGCTCTGCCATTGAGCGGCAGATTCGTCATCTCCGTTCCGCTGATAACCTGGCCAATCTGAGCCGATTCGGTGTCTACCTGAGCCTCAGTGGAGGTAACCGTGACCTGTTCGGACGTCGAACCAACCTTCAGCGCCGCATCTGCGCGTAGAGCTGTATCGACATCGATGAGCAAACCGATTCTCTCGAACTTCGCAAAACCATTTTTTGTGAAAGTGACGTTGTAGTGACCCAAAGGCAGCGCGGGAAACCGGTAGAAACCTGCCGAATCAGTCTGAACCGTTTGGACAACTCCTGTCTCAGCATTTCGAAGCTGCACGGTGACATCCGGTACCACGGCCCCTTGGGCATCCAGAACCGTTCCGGAAATACTTCCTGTGGCGACCGCGAGCGCCAACCTGGCCGTTACTATGAAAGCCAGGAAGACCACTACCACTGCCGGCCTTGCCCAGGAATGGAAAAGCTTGCAAAACAGGCGTTGCTGAAGCTCTGCCTGTATCGAGCGCGCCTTGCTCATGAATTGATTGCGCGAGGGCTGCAATAGCGTGTGATCTTCGGCATTCACCGTTTTTCTCCTTTTCAGCTTTTACAGAGCTCCACAAGCGGGATAAATCGTTGTTGAGTGCCGCGCAGAAAACCATGCGGTATCGGCCCCAAGCTGGCCCCGTAGACAGACGGCGAACACCCATGCCATTCATGGCCCGGCCCCCCGCACGCTTAACCCTTTGACAAGATCCGGCACAAGATGAGCGTTTCGTCAGAGCGTGAGGGAGCCAACACGAAACTTGTTGCAAAACAAATAACGCTAAATCTTTATGAAGGGTTTTTAGCAGGCAGATAATGCATTGTCAACATGAATGTTTAGGAAAATTGGGCTGATTGGTCACCGAGAATAGCTTTTCTGAATTAATGTTGCCCTCCTTTCCCCTTTCTCGCGCTCACTTTGTTCCGAATTCAAATAAAGCGCGCTTGACCAGCCTGTTCGGCGATCGAGGGTTTCCTGCCTGTCTGCGCGACTGAGAATTCGAAAGTAGAGGATGACTCAGCGAAAACACCCCGCATCTTGCGCTGTATTCCGAAGGCCTCGAAATCGAGGGCCGCCTGGCGAACGAAGCGGCTCAATGGATTCGAAGGCAAGAAGCGGAGTGCTCCATCATCACCTTCTGGCTACCTTGTAGGTAATGAGAATTCGAAAGGAGCACTTCAATGCCTGATGCAATCTACCAGCCAGTATCCGACATGAGCAGGCAGTTTCTTAAAAACTCAAATGAGGCGCTGGGAACGACGCCATGTAACTCCCGCTGCGGCAAATCGGATACGGATATCTTCTTTGCAATTGGCGCGTGTTCCTTGGGGCCGATCCTTGTCGCTCAGAGCGCGCGCGGCGTTTGTTCCATACTGATCGGCGAAGAACCGGCACTGCTGGCACGGAATCTTCAGGATCAGTTTCCGAAGGTGAACCTGATTGGCTGTGAGAACGAAGCGTTGGTAGCAAAGGTGGCCGGCCTGGTGGAGAAACCAGACGCCAGGTTTGCCCTGCCTCTGGACATCCGGGGTACAGTGTTCCAGCAGCGTGTGTGGCAAGCATTGCAAAAGATACCATCTGGATGGACGGCAACCTATTCAGACATTGCCAACCAGATTGGCATGCCTGGCGCAGTCCGGGCGGTCGCTCAAGCCTGCGCTGCGAATCCGTTGGCGGTCGTCATCCCGTGCCATCGGGTGGTTAGGACCGATGGCTCGCTCTCCGGCTATCGCTGGGGGGTGGAGCGGAAACGTGCGCTTCTCGAAAGAGAGGCGCACGCATGACAATCGCATCTGAGGAAATGGCTATGACAGCGGGGCAGGGAGGTTCGTATCCGGTTGCAGCGCAACCCGCCATTGCACGTGCGGAAGCTCTTGATTGGCAGTCGATTGGGCACGAGTTGAATGAACAAGGTAGCGTGATGCTTCCTGGCGTTCTTTCTCCGCAAGAATGTCGAGCACTTGCCAGCCTGTATCACGAGGATGGCTTGTTTCGCAGCCGCGTCGTCATGGTACGGCATGGCTTTGGGCGTGGCGAGTACAAGTACTTCAACTATCCGCTGCCCGATATCATTCAAGGGCTTCGGACTACGCTCTATCGCCGGCTCGCGCCTGTCGCGAATCAATGGAACATGGCCATGGGCTTGGATGTTCGTTATCCCGCTGAACACACCGATTACGTCCAACGTTGCCATGACGCAGGCCAGCTTCGTCCCACTCCCCTGCTTCTCCAGTATGGAGAAGGCGATTACAACTGCCTTCATCAGGATCTTTATGGAGAGCAGGTTTTTCCGATACAGGTGGCGTTCCTCCTTTCTGAGCCTGAAAGGGACTTCACCGGCGGCGAATTCGTGCTCACTGAACAGCGTCCGCGGATGCAATCGCGACCGGAGGTGGTGCCACTACGGCAAGGTGATGGCGTAGCGTTCGCAGTGCATCATCGTCCGGTTCAGGGAACGTGCGGTACCTATCGGGTTAACCTGCGGCATGGAGTTAGCCACCTGCGCTCGGGGCAGCGGCACACAGTCGGCATTATCTTCCACGACGCAAATTAGGAAGAGCGAGGACCGTGGCTCGCTCCCTGCCACCGGATGAGGCATGACACATCGTTGCATTGTGCACCCAGTGCCATGCGGATGCCAATCTCCTGCGTCCGCTGTCACACAACATAAGCAATCACGCCAGAACAAGGGTCAAGCTCTATTGGATGTCAACAGGAACGTTTTTATTCGTTTCTCAACGCCTGGCTGGGATCAACCGAGGCAGCGCGGCGCGCGGGCATAACGGCCGCCAGCGCCGCTGCGCATAGAAGCAACACCACGCTTCCGCCAATAGCCAAGGGGTCAAGAGCCGGTGTCTGGTACAGCAGGCTGCGAACCCAACGAAGCGCCACGAACGCCAGTGTAAGCCCCACGCTTGCGCCCAGAAGAACGGGATACGCGGCCTGGCGCAGCACTAGTTGCATGAGCGCGGCTTTGCCGGAGCCCAAAGCAATGCGAATGCCGAACTCCTGCTGGCGCAACGAAACCGAATACACCAACACTCCGTATACCCCCAAAAGCGCCAACAGCAATGCGGCCACGCCGAAAGTCGTCAACACTCGCGCCTGGAACCGCTCAGCAGCCACCGATTCACCAACTTGTTCATCCATCGACTTGAGCGTGGGAATGGCCACCCCTGGATCGATGCCCCATAGGACCCGGCGCATTTCAGGAATCAGTGCATCGCTCGCCCCGGAACTGCGCACCAGGAACGACAGAGTCCACGGCGTATACGCCCACTAGGGCATGTAGACCATCGCGGCGTTGTCCTTCAGGCCGTTGATGCGTGTGTCGGCGACCACTCCAACCACGGTGATGGGATGTTGGTCATCGGGAACGATGGAATCGATTTTTCGGCCAATTGGATTCTCACCAGGAAAGGCCTCTCGTGCAGTTCTTTCTGAGATCAGCGCGACTTAGGGATTGGCACGGTCGGCAGCGGTTAGATTGCGCCCGGCAACGAGCGCAATTTGCATAGTTGACAGATAGTCCTGGTTAATCCAACGCACGTTGACCGCTGGCTGCTGAGCTTCTGGCACGGGATGGTCCGGACGAGTAATGTTGTCAACCCAGGTTTCGCCGGTCAGCGGCGTCGCACTAGTGATCGTCACCGACTGAACGCCCGGCAGCTGCCTAAAAGCCGCGAGGGCACGATCGGCAAAGGCCAATTTAATTGTCTTAACATTGGGTAGGGCATCGTCGTATTGCGGCGTGAACAGGTCCACTTGCGCGAGAGTGACATGGCTCGAGTCAAATCCGCGGTGCTGCTGCAATAAGTGGGCGAAACTCCGCAGCACCAGGGAAGTGATGATCAGCAGGACGACGGTGCAAGCCACCTCCGTTGCCACCAGCAGGCTTCGCGTGCGGCGCCCCTCTCGAGTATTGGCGGCCCGCGACGAATTTGCCCGCAAAGCTGCCTGGCGGTCCACGCGAAGTGAGCGCAGCGCGGGCAGAATACCGAACGACATTGCCGCGGCAATCGACGCACCGGCGGCGAAAAGCAACACCGGCAAGTTCACGTGCACTTCATTCAACCGTGGGACGTTCCCCGGGGCCAGCGCGACGAGAAGCCGCACGCCGCTGAATGCCAGCATCACTCCGGCCGCGCCTCCGGCGAAAGCGAGCACCAGGCTTTCGGCGAGTCGAGCCGTCACCAGTTGGCCCCGGCTCGCACCCAGGGCAGCCCGAACCGCCGTTTCGCGCTCGGCGGCTACGGAGCGTGCCAGCTGCAGGTTCGCCAGGTTCATGCACGCAATCAACAGCACCCCGGCCACCGCCGCAAACATCAGCCAAAGTGCGCCGCTGATACCCGACGTGACATCACTGGCCAGAGGTGTAAGAGCGATTCCGAGATGAACCGGCAGCCGCGCGGAGATGGTGTACGCCTGCTGTAGGCCTTCTAACTCGGCGCTCGCTTGCGCCAGAGTTATCCCGGGCTTCAGCCGCGCAATCACTTTGTAGTTGAAGTTACCCAGGTCTTGCTTGAAATCGCGGTCGCTCGGTACCAAAGGTTGGAAGATCGTGGTCTCCAGCGTTCCCGCGGCTTCCTGAAACGCGATCTTCGGCGCCATTGCAATCCGCGGGAGGCGCATGCCCGGCGGCAACACGCCAATGACCGTGGCCGGCTCGCCGCCTATCCGCAGCGTTTGTCCAACGACATGGGGATTGCCTTGAAAGAACGTCTGCCAACCCTCATAGCTCAGCAGCACCACTGTTGCGGCGCCCTTTTCGGCGTCCTGGGCCACAAAGTCCCGGCCCAGCATCGGCTGCACTCCGAGCAAATGGAGAAAGTTCGGCGAAGTCGCAACCCCGCCTACAATACGCGGCCGATCGCCGTTGGGAGAAACGCTCAATCCACGCTGGTTGAAGATCGCGGCGCCCTCGAGCGTCTTGGCGTAGTTCTTCAGGCGTAAATAATGCCGGTAGTTGTCGGGCGCAACGGTACTCTGACCACGCATCCCGACCACTTCACGCAGAACAACCAGGCGATCTGGATCGTGGAAGGCGAACGGCTTAAGCAGAACCGTGTTCACCACGCTGAAAACGGAGGTAACGGCGCCGATGCCCAGAGCCATGGTCAGGACGGCGGTAAGCGTAAATCCCGGCGACCTATGCGGGGAACGAAGACTCAATCGAAGATTCAGAAGCAGGGCGCGCATGGATCCCCTTTGTACACTGATGCGTAATAAGGGGGGCACGTGCTTGGCCAAATCGTCCAGGTAATAGGAACAATGTTTTCAGTCAATTGTGGCCGGTGGCTTCCCCAGGGACAATTCCCGTTGTTCGGAATCGAGAGCGAGTGTTCGTAAGTGAACAGTCCGGTCTTTCTCTATAGTTGATCTGCTGCAGGGGGGTGCTGTTATTACTTTTCGGGAACCTGGTCGCTCTGCCTTGCGTATCTAGTTTCGGAGCTTGCCTACCTAGGAGATACCGATGCGCAAATTTGTCCTCGGATGTTTCTTCGCCCTGCTCTTCTCAGCCAGCCTTCTGGCGCAGTCCTTCAGCACCGCCCCGTGCGATAGCGACCAAGGCAACACCAACAATAACTGGCTCTTTGGCCATCAAGCGCGTGTCTGCGAACTACGGCGCACCACGCTCCCAGTTATCAATGGACAGGTGAGTGTCTCGGGAGAGAACGGCGGCATCGAAGTGATTGGCGAAGAACGCCGTGATATTGCCCTGGAGGCGCGGGTGATTGTGCAGGATGCAAGCCGCGAAAGTGCGGAGTCGATCCTACGCGAGGTAAAGATCGTCACAACCGGCACTATCCACGCCGAAGGACCACACACCTGGGGCTGGTCCCAAGGTAACTGGTCTGTCAACTATCGTCTGCACGTGCCCCGCCATATCGCCGCCGAGCTACACACCCATAACGGTGGCATTGAACTTACAAACGTCGATGGCGTGATTAATGCTGATACAACGAACGGAGGTCTCACCCTCGATGCTCTGGGGGGAGAGGTACACGCCACCACTGTAAATGGCGGCTTGCAGGTGAAGCTCGACGGAACGCAGTGGAAGGGAGGGGGCCTGTTCGCGAAGTCGACAAACGGCGGCATCACGGTGAAGGCTCCAGATAATTATTCCGCGCACCTGATGGCAGAAACGGTAAACGGCGGCATCTCGATAGGTTTCCCGATCACCGTCCAGGGCAAGATTCGTAATTCCATCGACACCAACATCGGCCAGGGCGGCCCAACGCTTCAGTTCCGGACTGTAAACGGTGGCGTCTCGATCCATCGAGACTAGCCTGAAGATCGCGCCAGAGCCTTTGTCCACTTAGCCAAACCTGACCGGGCGACGGCTATCTTGTAGAACCGTCCGAGGGAGCAGTGGTTGGCGGTTCTGTGCGACCGAGCGTGTCGTAGAGCGGTTGCGCCTGGTTTAACTCCGGGTTTTCTTCTGCGACCGAGACAGCAAGAATGCGGATTTTATCGTTGTCGGGCAAGGTGAGCGTCCGTGTGCCTTCGGGCATCGGTATTGAGTACGCGAAAAGGTAAGAGTATTGATACGGCTGGTTCAGCCCATCTGCCGTGTGGTGATGGGATGCGTACCATCCGAGACTGGCGGGCTTAACGTAGCCGGGCTGAAGACCGACGTAGTCCTCGGGAAAACGAGGCGACGGTGCACGTTGCTCCCGTTGTTGCTCGTCAGCGGGTGGCCACGGGGCGTGATGTGCTGAAATAGCCCAATTACGGTCGTCCTGGTTCCTGAAGATACGGGTATCCCACTGGCCGATGAATCCGCCCCAATCCTCAATATTCAAATTCGCGGTCTTGGCGCCCACCCGGAAAGCCGCGGTCTGGTCCCCATCTGCCGAAGCAGCCAGAAGGTAAACCCGGTTGAAGTGCCCGGAAGGCAAAGGGATCGCTTGACCTTTGGCGACCACTGCATCGGGCACTCCGGTTTTTGCCGGCGCCAGCTGGAACTCGACACCGTGATAAGCGATTGCGGCAGGCAGCATTTCGGCCGGCATCGCGTTGCCTTTGCCATCGAAGCCACCACCCGGAGTCCGGGTGTCATCATTGGTGGCTGCGGCAAAGTCGTACTTAAGCGCAACCGGCTGCGAACGAATGGCGGCCAGCTTTGCCGCCGGTGGGCCGAGGCGCAAGGCATAGGTGCGCGGTTGATACGCCGTGAAGGAGGTAACCAACTCGCCGGCGCTAAGATTCGCCGGCTCCTGTTGCTCCTGTTGCTCTTGTTGTTCTTGGGCATTGACCTCGCGGGCGGCGACGATGGGACCAGCGAAGGAGATGCGCACATTTTGTTCTGGATGACCGTCGAGCTCGACCATGCGAAGAATGATTTCGTCACTGGCTTCCGCTTTCTTGAGAGCGAGCACGCGAATTCTGGAATTGCTGATGTGAAACAGGGCAAACGTTTTGCCCAGCGATCCGGGATGTTCTGTGCTTTGGAAGGTGATCAGTGGATCGCTGAGGCGATACGCTTGCCAGTCAGTCTGCGCCTGGGCCCAGCCGCCGGCGTGGCCTGCCAGGCCGAATAGGAATTCGTGGTGACCCCAGTCCTGGTTTGCCTGATCGGTATACCCCTGCGGGCGTCCATTGGTTGGGGGCTGCATTCCGGGCGAGCGCAGAAGTGTCAACCGGATCGTATGGTCGTTGGGCTTGTCGGAGCCGTTCTTGTATTCGGTCAGGATGGTCGCCCCGAAGCTACCGCTCTTGTCGGTGAGATCGATCCAGCGATGGGAGGCGACTTCGAACTGGCGCTCCTGCGCGTTGGGCCGCTGAATGGTGCCAATGTCCCAGTTGTACGTGGCGTCTTCGTTCGCTGGGCTGAGAGGAAAAGCCACTTTGAGATTGGCATCCAGCGTTCGCCAGTCGATCGCGTTGCCGAATTCCACTCGATTGCCTGCATCGCCTGCTGAAAGGCGAATCGTCTGGACGAATTTAGAGTTTTCCGCATGGCGTGTCACTTCCAGGGATACCCGGACGGGGCCATTTTCCTTGATGCGAATCTGCGCCGGACCACCCACGTAGGCGCGGGGCGGTGCCCGCTCCTGGTCAAAATCCATATTCCATGCCGGATATTGTTTGGGCGAATCCGTCGAGATGGCGAGCCGGATAGGCGCCGATAGCAGCTCCTTATTGAGACTTTTGTCGTAGATGCTGGAAACATCGCCATCCGGGTTAAGCTGCACGCGATAACGGGCATTTTCCAGGGAAGATCCGGTCACTTTGAGGGTTCCGTTAGCGGCTGAGTTTTCTGCCGGCACCAGGTGATAGACGCTATATCCCACGGACGACGCCTTAGCCAGGAATAGCACGTGTCCCTCTTCGAGTTGGGCCGGCGTTTCCTTTTCGTCGGGACCGTAGACCCGAACTGCTTTGGGCATGCCACCGGGAAACGCGACGTGGGCTTCCACCACATCCTCGCGGGCGATATCGAGCGGGTTGTACACCACTACGGGAGTTCCCTTGCCCTGCGTGTCCAAGCCGGAAGCGATCGCCTCAGTGGCACTGGTCAGGACGCCGGCGAACTGGTTGGCCGCAATATTATCGTCATTCCAGGAGTACTGATAGGCACGCGGAGTCGCCGTGCCGGCCGCCAGGTCGTGAAAATGTCCAGCGAGTTCCAGCGTCCAGGCATTGTTCAATCGTTGCTGCGGATAAGGCCGCCCGTCCATCCATGCGGCCGCCACCGAAGCCTTTTCTGCAGCGTCGGCGAGGAGCTCATTCTTGAGGATCATGCGCTTGTGGTAAGCCTCAGAGGTCAGAGACCCGGCGGAGTGATTGATCAACTCCAGGTCGCCCTTGTACTGCGGCATGCGTGAGGTCATATCGGGCTTGATGTCGTTGAACATCTGATCCGCGGTTGACTCGATCACATGGACCGGGCCTTCCCCTACACTCACCTCGGGACCACGGGGCTCAGAGCCGGGTTGATCCTGCTGGCCGAATGCGCTGGGAGGCGGAGGCAGTACCGTCTCGCTCTTGGTGACGATGGCTTCCAATAGCCTGACTGTCGACTCGCGGGCGGCGCCCCCAACGTCTCCAGTGCCTACATAGTGATAGTCGGCAAAGACGCCGGTAACGTGGCCATCCAGATCGATTCGCTTGACCCAATCCTGCTCCCACTCCCTGGGCCGTTCCAGGGAACGCAGTTGCGCCGGCGTAAGTTTCGGCTTCTGCTCGCTGGTCAATTGGGGCCTGGGAGGCGGTGGTCCGGGTTCCTGGCTCAGATCGGTGTAGACGCTGCTGCCATATCCACCGGGGTTCAAGGCCGCGATAACGCTATTTCCGTCCGGGCCAATCCAGAGGCCAACGTTGAACGGAATTCCTTCGGGGGTGTGTTCAGGCGAATCAGGACCGCCGATTTGCGGCGCCGGCTGCCAGGCTGCGCTGAGCTTCTGGGTGGAGAATCCCTTGACCCCGGCGTGCGCTAGAATGCTGGGCAAAGAGGCCGGAAATCCAAAGCAATCCGGCAGCATGTACTCCGTGCTCGCCTTGCCAAAATCCTTGCGATAGTACTCGTTGCCGTAAAGGATCTGGCGGAAAATTCCTTCCGCGCTGGGCAGATTGACATCACCTTCTTCGACGGAGGAACCGGCCGGAAACCAGCGGCCCGCAGCGACATATTGCGTCAACTTCGCGTAATCGTCCGGGAAGTACTCCTTCATGAGACGGTAACGGTTGGAGCCGGTCCAGTTGAAGACGTAATGAGGATACTTGTCGATGTAGTCGAAGTTCACACGCATGGTCTTCAGCAGATATTCGCTGATGGTCTGCGGCATTTCCCATCGCCATTGGGTGTCGAGGTGCGCGTACGGCACCACATACAACGTGGGGTCTTTGGTGATATCCGGGGCCTTCATGGTTTGGGCGTGAACCAGGCTGAACGATATGAGGGCAGTTAGTCCGGGCAGAAGCCGGTGGGCTCGAACGCGCCAGCCAAAAGTAATGCGGAATAAACGCCGATTGCGTACAGATTGCATCTTTTCTCCACTCCGCCGCCAACTAAAGCCGATCGATCGCGGCGTCGTGTCGCCCGGGATTCTTCACTGGAATATATTTTGTAGCCTTGTACTTTCCTTCAGCAAATCGACGCTACTCCCGCGCGCTCATCTGCGCGGGAGTAGCCGTCTAGAAAAGGTACCGCAGTGAGACCTGAAGTGTTCGCGGATTGGTGGTTGACTTCTGTGTCACTTCGCCGAACTGGGATGAAGTCGGGTTGAGTTGGAGGCCTCCTGCCTGCGAGATATTGGCCCAATTGGAATGATTGATGAAGTTGTAGGCCTCGGCGCGAAACTCGAATCCGGTTTCGCGATAAACGGCGAACCGTTTGCGCATAGCAAGATTCCAATTCTGGAAACCGGGCCCGTAGATTTCGTCGCGAATCCCAGACTGCAAATTAAACGTGCCGGCAGGGGGCGGGGTAAAGATCGGAGATCCATCTCCGTTCGTCGTGGAAATATACTTTGCCGACCCTTTGCCGTTGGGGTTGAATTGCTTAAGAACGTGGGGCGTTCCGTTTCTCACCCAGAATTGCCCCTCTGAGGTATTCGTTCCACAACCGAAGCTGCCGACTTCTCCTACTCCGGCATAGTCGTTGTTGCCTCCCCCGACTCCGCAGGGTTGGCCGGTTTGAAATTGAGCGCTGCCGCTAAGCTCCCAACCGCCAAGCAATTCACCAGCGAGGTTCGTTTGCGATTTGAAGAACGGCAGATCGTAAAGATAGTTCACCAGCAGCATGTGTTTGGCGTCGTACTCCGAAGGACCCCATAGGTTGTTGCTGTAATAGGTGTCAGGCATGATGTCACGATAATTCGAACTGTTGTCGAGGCTCTTGGACCAGGTGTAGCTGACGCCGACCAGCGAGCCGGCCGTGAAGCGCCGGTTCCAGGAAACCTGTAACGCGCTGTATACGGAACTGCCATTGCTCTGTTCCTGCTGAATTGCCGCGTAGCCTTTATAAGGCCGTAGATAGTTCACGTTCTTGCCTGGGTTCGCCTGCAGAGCGCCGACAGTCGGCTGGTTGATGTCAAACACCCGGAAGTTATGCAAACCGCGAGCTCCCACATAGCCAATGGACAAGACCGAGTTCAGCGGAAGCTCGCGCTCGATGGTGAAGTTCCAGTTCCACCTGGTGGGGGGCGACAGATTCTTGTTCAGGGTGGTGACGGTGAGAGCGGCGTTTATGTTCGGGGTTAAAGAGGCACCCGGATTGTCAACCGAGACGTTGCTCACGGTGACGAAAGGCTGGAATGGGGAATTGCCGCCGTTGAAAATATTGTCCAATAGACCCATCCGCGTTACGAACTCGCCGCCCGCGGCGCGTACCACGGTTTTCTGGTCCAGCTGATACGCAATACCTAGGCGTGGTTGAAACTGATTGGTTGTGACAACGTATGATTTCGAGAATTGAGGTGCGAACAGGCCTGTACACGGCTGGCCGGCGCAGGCGTTGTTGGCAGGGTTGGCGGCAGGGACACGATTGCCTTGAAGAGCGGAACTGGGAAATTTGTTGATACCCGGAATCACCATGCCGTTGTAGGGGTTACCCGTTCCCAGGGTGACGTTGCCGGTGGTCGGATTGATCTGCGGCGCCTGCGCAGGATTGTAGGACGCGGGATCAAAGTAATCCGAGTTGCCCCATATCGGCGAGTAAGGAACTGTGGAGGTTATGCGGAAGCCATAATCCAGGTGCAGCTTGGCATTGACCTGCCATGCATCCTGGAGGAACTCCTCGTACATCTGGCCGCGCCACGGGGTGTAGGACTTTTGACCGATCTCGATGTAGCTGTCGGCCAGACCGAGCGCCAGGTTAGCCAGGCCGACGCCTGAGGTGGCCCCCAATCCGCTTCGCGGGTCAGAAAAAAAGAAGGTACCGTTCTGATTGCTGGCCCCGCCGGGAACCGTGGAAACGTTGATCTGATCGTTGTCGTTCTCGCCGGAATACTCAAAGAAGAAACCGGCCTTGATGGTGTGATTTCTCCACACCTTGGTCAGGCTGTCCGAGGCGGTGTAGATCATCCCGGAAGAATGCGACGGGTAAGGACCACCGGCCAGACTGTAAAAGGTTGGGACGCTCACGGTGGGAATCTTGTTCGGCGCGGCTTTGCCGCCGGGAAAGATATAAGGAAAGTCGATTCCCAGCGTCTGGCGATTGAAGCCTGGGAGGGCCGTGTTCACGGGAATGTAGACGTCATCGATGCTAATGCTTGCCCGGGCTTCGTTGATCACGGATTGATTGATGGTCCATGTCCAACCCAGGACGTTGGTCTGGTTGGGGCGATTGAAATACTTGCCGGTCAGGCCGGATCCTTGATCGAACGGTTGATATTCGAAATAGGTCGCATCGGACCGCCGGAACTCGATATGGTGGTTCTCATTGGGCAGGTAGTCTACGTTGATAACCTCTTTCCGCTGGTTAATGGGATGGCGCGCCTGGGCAATCCAATTATTCGCGTTGCTTGAAATCCCCGGAATGGTCGGCGTGGGGTAAGCGTTCAGGATCGCCATGCCGTTCGGGCTGAGTCGACTCGCCGGAATGGTGTTGTTTGTGAACGGCACACAGCTTGAGGCGCCGGCTGTGGGACAGGTGGCGGGGTCGTATAGGACGCCTTTCGCGGGTGTATACCAGGGGTTGGCGGGACTCAGCAGTTCGCTGAAGTTGCCTTGGCGCATCAGCGCCGTTGGTACTATCTGTTGCTGGGTATCAGTAAATCGATACCGGATCCAATCTTCGTTCACGAACCAGAAAAACCTCCGTCTCAGCGGCTCTGTGAACGAGAGGCCGGGGATCCAAACCGGTCCGCCTACGGCAAACCCAAAATTGTTGTAGACAAAGGGGGCAGGAAACCTGGTCGAGGGGGTGAGATTGCGCGTCCAGGTATTGGCATTCATGGCCGAATTGCGGAGGTACTCGTACAAGCTACCGTGGAACTGCGCGGTTCCGCTCTTGGTCACAACGCGGATCTGGCCGCCCGCAGCACTGCCGTATTCTGGCGCGTAATTTGCCGTAAGGACCTGCAATTCCTGGGTGGCATCGACGCTGGCCACGCCGATGATAGCGCCGTTCCCCCTTGTGCGTACCGCCGGGGCGCTGTCAAACGTAACCAAGGTGTCTTGTTGGCGAGCTCCGTTGATCTGGAAAGGCTGGCCGCCGCCGACCGCGAAGTTGAAGTCCCCCAGCGTAGCATTGCTGCGAGCCCCAGGAAGAAGCTGCGCCATGTAGAGCGGATTGCGGCCGTTCAGCTCCTGGTTTTGAATTTGCTGGCCGGTTATCTCGCTCTGTACCGCGCCCGATTGGGTCTGCAGGACCGATGCAGTCCCCGTCACTTCTACGGTTTGAGTTGCCTCGCCGACCGAAACATCGGCATCGAGAGAGATCGTGCTATTGGAATCCAGTTTGTTATGGCTACTGGTGAAGGTCTTAAACCCCTTGGCTTCGGCCGTCATGCTGTAGTAGGCCGGTGGCAGGCTGGGAGCTACATAATGTCCCTGCGCATCCGTAGAAACAGCGTGCAACTCACCGGTTCCCTCGTTCTTGATCGTCACAGTCGCGTTGGGTACCACCGCGCCAGACTGATCTTTAACAAATCCGACGATAGTACCCACATCGGATTGAGCAAAGACGCCCACAGAGAAGAATATCGAGATGAAAACAAGGAGCGCGGCACAACGATAGATGACTCTCGTGTCGACAACTCGCCTGGCTCTCGGAGCGGACGGTACTTTATCTGTGACAGTTGTGACTCGTTTTGTTGACGTTAGATGAACAAATCGTGACACCGCCGGACCGCTCGCATCGGTAGCTGGAAACATTCCATTCGCTGACATGACAGGCCTCTCGGAAACAACTTCAATGGCCTAAATGTTGGCGCTTCTACAGCGTGATTTGGAAGGGGTCTACCCTGTGTTTACACCGAGAGTTGACGAGGAGAACCCGGCCGATGCCCGTTCTCCCGGATTGTGTAGCGGCGCTCGAAAATTCCGTAGACCCAAAATTAACTTTCATCGGGAGAATAACTTAGGGAAGTTTTACCGATTGTTGGTTTGAATCTGTTAACCTTCCGTGCGTGGACGCTACGAACCAAAGCGACGTCTCACTCCCAGATTTCGAGGCAGCCTCAAAAGAGGCTGCCGTCAACCCCAATTTGCCAGCCGCCTCCGCATGGAAATCCGTTTTTAATTTGGCGACCGAGCCGCGCTGGCAGCTGGCTCAGCGCATCGTAGCCAGCCGGAGCTTTGCCAAGTCGGCTTTGCTTTCCCGCTTTCTTCTCTACGTATGTGAGCGCGAAATTACCGGAAAGACCACCGAGATCACCGAACATCAGATTGGTGTTCATGTCTTTGGCCGGCGACCGGGCTACCACCCTGGCGAAGACAATATCGTAAGGAACTACGCCCGCCAGCTCCGTCACCGTCTTGACCAATATTTCCTGGAGGAGGGCAGAGGCGAGGAGCTGCGCCTCAGCATTCCCCGCGGGAAATACGTTCCCGTCTATTCCCGAAATCACTTTCAGGAGCGCCCACTGCTGGTGGTAACGGAGGCCGAAACGGATAGCGGCGGCGTTTTGGAAACCCTGGCACCTGCCGCGCCCACAGCGATCTCTGTGCAGCCCGCACGCCGCGGCCGCTGGTTTATCCGTGGTTTGGGATTTTTTCTGTTACTCGCCGGCCTGGCGATTGCCTGGACGCTTGGGCATCGCGCTTCCGCGCATTCTGAAGACCCGTCGCATCCATTGTGGGCGCAGCTCTTCGACAAGAGCCACCAGACACTCATTGTGCCGTCGGACGATGGAATCGTCATGATTCAGAATCTGACCGGCCACCTGGTTCCTCTGTCGGAATACATCAACCGCGATTACCTGTCTCTCAAGAGCCCCTACAACATTGACGAACAGAACATGAGAGACCTGGACGCCCAGCGTTACACGAATGTTACAGATCTGAACGCGGTGATGAGGTTCTCACACCTTCCCGAAGCCAACGACGGTCAGTTGACTGTTCGTTATGCGCGCGAGCTCCACATGGAAGACCTCAAAGATGCGAATGTCATTCTTCTGGGATCCAGTTTTTCGAACCCGTGGGCGGACCTCTTCGAGAAAACGCTCAACTTCGAGTTCGAATACCAACCCCATCCGAACGCCTCGCAGATTGTGAACAGGCACCCCCGAGCAGGCGAACTTCCGGTTTACAAGAATGATGCAACCGGGCCCTCCCACCGCACCTACGCGCTCATCGGATTTGTTCCTAATCTCAACGACACCGGATGGATCCTTCTGGTCGAAGGACTGACCATGGCGGGAACGCAGGCGGCAGCCGACACTCTTTTCAACCGGGACGTGATGGGCCCGGTTCTTTCGCAATTCGGGAATGCCGACGGTTCTCTCAGCCCCTTTGAGATTTTGATCGAGACCAGGAGCTTTGGCTCAGATTCACCGCAAGCCAGCATCGTCGCGACCAGGGTGTATCGGAAACACTCCTGACGGATGGAATACGCTGCCCCGTGGTTACGTCATGGGTGTCCATGGGAGCATCGGTTGCGGGGATCCCAGCCTGCCCCGGCGTGCCGTGGGGTCTCAAAAGCGAGACCTGGGGCACCCTTCGCGTTTTTCCGACACAGCGGGGTTCGGGCAATTATGTTCGGGCTTAGGCCCGTACCATTCGATATGGCGAGTTCAGGTTGATCCGGCTGTTGATCCGTTTCTGGATTGAGCCAGCACCGTGGAAACGTTCTGACACATGGCAAGGGGGCCATCCAGCTTGCTCATGAAGAGGTCGGCATACGCCGCGTCCTCAGGTATCTCATTCACCGCAGAAATCAAAATGACCGGCAACCTCGGGTTCCGTGTCTTAATTTGGCGTGCAAGCTCTGCCCCAGTTAAGCCAGGCATGAGATGGTCTGACAGGACAAGATCAATCGAATGATGGGCGAGAAGATCCAGTGCCTGTTGACCGGAACTTGCGGTCAACACCGAGAACCCTTCACTTTCAAGCACGAGCTTGCGCACGGCCAGCTGATTCTCTTCGTCGTCTACACATAAGATGAGATCTCTTTTGCACATCCAGGCTCCTTGAACCCCTGTCAGTGTAGCTAGCTTAATGACGCGCTCGATACAAGCTGCGATTCAGACATCTGCGGGGATGCAGACTTGGGGATGAAAACCGAGAATGCCGTGATGTGCCCGCGAAGCAGTTTCATACTCCGAAACCGGATAATGCCTTGATACTTCTGAACGATACCCTTACTGATCCAAAGGCCCAAACCAGTGCCCTTGGTTGATTTGGTGGTAAAAAATGGTTCGAACAGTTGCTTTGCATCTTCGGGGCGAATGCCTGAACCGGTATCGCAAATTAACACTCGGACCCCTTCACGCTGCTGACCCTTCTCAACCGCCTCCGCGACTCGAATGCGGAGCCGGCCGCCTTCAGGCATAGCCTGGATTGCGTTTCCAATAAGGTTGAGAAACACCTGCTTGAGTTCACCGGGAAAGCCTATAACCGGGCCGTCGCTGCCGTACTCTCTCTCGAGAATAATCCCGTTGCGTTCCAACAGACGTGCCTGCAGCGCCAGAATGTCATTGAGGATCTCCGAAATCGAAACCGGTACTGCTTCTTTTGATTCACGATAAAAGCTCAACGTCTGCCGGGTGATGTGCGCAACCCTGGTCAGCTCCTCGTCGGCAATCCTGGTATACGTGCGGGCAGCATCGTCCAGGGTTGGATGGTGCTGCAGCAGATAAAAGGCGTTCCTGATCGCCTCCAGAGGGTTGTTAATTTCATGCGCGATGATTCCGGCGACCCTGCCCATGGCGGCGAGTTTTTCGGCCTTGCGCAGCGCTTCCTCGGCTTGCAATTGTGCCGTTATATCGCGGCTGATCTCCAAAATGGCAGGGCGCGTAGCCCCGCCGTCAATTTGTAGAACCTGACGGCTGGCCACCACCACTTCGCGGCCGTCCTTCGTAAACTGAACCAGGTTCCCTTCCCATCTTCCGCCTTTCACGATTACAGACTCTATTTCTTCAGCCGGGCCGGGAAGCTTGGTACGTAATATTTGATGAACATTCTTGCCCAGAACCTCTTGCCGTTTCCAACCATAGAATGCTTCTGCACCGGAGTTCCAAAACTGAAGTACTCCATCCAGGTCGCGCACCATGATGGCCTCGGTCGCGAGATCGAGTAGGTCCGCGCGCTGGCGCAGTTGATTCTCGCTCTCTCTCAGTTCCGCCGTTCTGGTCAGGACCCGCTGTTCCAGCTCACGATTGAACGATTCCAACTCTCGTGCTTTTCGATGCAACTCAGCGAACACACTGACTTTGGCACGCAATAGTTCAGGAACCACCGGAACCGAGATGTAATCCATCGCGCCGCGTTTATAGCCCTGGAGCCTGTCAAAATCAGTCAGGTGGACAGCAGAAATGAAGATAATCGCGATCTTTTGGAAGCGTGGATGTTGGCGGATCATATCCGCCAGCTGAAATCCATCCAGTTCAGGCATGCTTACGTCCATAAGGACAACGGCGATGTCCATCTTCAGCAGGAGATCCAGCGCTTCTCTCCCGGAAGATGCTTTGACCAGGTTTTCTCCCAGTTCACCCAGGATAGCTTCATAGGTCAGCAGCTTTCCCGGCTGGTCGTCCACCATCAGGATGTTAACCTTCGGTTCCATCGTCGTGCTCTCCCTACGGAAAACCTCGCGCAAACAATTCTGACGGCTCCTCAGCGGTTGCTATCTGTGCAGCCAGATGCGCAGCGCGGATAGTAGTTGCTCGGTATTGACGGGCTTTGCCAGATACTCGGAAGCACCCGCCTCAAGACACTTTTCGCGGTCGCCCTTCATTGCCTTGGCGGTCAGCGCAATAATAGGCAGCCGCCGGAACAACCCGTTCTGCCGCATCACCTGCATGGTTTCGTATCCATCCATCTCCGGCATCATGATATCCATCAGCACAATCGCCATATCGGGAGTGGACTCGAGGATGGCGATGGCTTCCCTGCCGGTTCCGGCAGTCAGCACTGTCATTCCACGGCGCTCCAAGACGCTGCTCAGAGCGAAAATATTCCGCACATCATCGTCGACTACCAGCACTTTCTTTCCGATGAGCGCTTCATCGGAGCGATGCAACCGGTCGAGCATATTCTGCTTTTCCGGGGGCAAATTTGCGATCACCCGATGGAGGAATAGAGCTGTCTCGTCCAGGAGCCGCTCGGGCGACTCGACCCCTTTTACCACCACACTGCGGGCCAGGGTTCGCAGCTGGGCATCTTCCGCGGGAGACAACTCCTTTCCCGTGAAGACGACAACCGGTACGTCGCCGAGCGATGGGGTTTCGCGCAGGCGTTCCAGGACCTCGAAGCCGGACATATCCGGCAGACGGAGGTCGAGTACAACGCAGTCGAAAGGCTGCTCGCGGAGCATATCTAATGCCTCACCCCCGCTGGTGACGACAGTCACATCTATGTCGTCATAACCGAGCAACTCTCTGATGCTAAGTTGCTCCGCAGGGTTGTCTTCGACAATCAATAATCGCTTGCGTTCAAGCGACGCGTATTCCTTGATCCTGATAAACGCCGCGTCTATTTCTTCGGCCGTAGCGGGTTTCATCACCGAGGCAAAGGCCCCACGAGCCAGTCCGTGCCGGCGGTCCTCATCGACGGTGAGTATCTGTACCGGAATATGACGCGTCTCCGGATCCTGTTTCAAGTGGTTGAGCACTGTCCAGCCCAGCATGTCAGGAAGAAAGACATCCAATGAGATGGCTGTTGGGTGAAACTCCCGGGCGAGCGCGAGCCCCTCCGCGCCACGCATCGCCAGAAGTACTTTGAATCCGCTGTCGTGCGACAGATCGCACAGAAGACGCGCGTAGTGCGGATCATCTTCGACGAGAAGCAGAACCGCATCCCCCGGCGCAAGATTTTCACGATCATCTGCTATCCGTTCGACCGGCAACTCCAGGACGCTCGTGCTCAATAACTGGGTGCTCGAGCCAGATGGTGAGGCTTTGGCTTCCAACGTAGCAACACTGGATCCAGATGGGCCCATATAGGTTTGCGGCAGGTAGAGCGTGAACACACTCCCCTTTCCAGGTACGCTCCGCAGTCGAATCTCGCCACCCAGCAAGCTGGCCAGCTCGCGGCTGATGGCCAACCCCAGACCAGTACCGCCGTACTTGCGACTCGTTCCGGCATCCGCCTGTTGAAACGCCTCGAAGATAATTCGCTGTTTTTCAAACGGAATACCAATGCCCGTATCGGCAACCTCGAAGGAGACCACTGACGCGGCCCGGCTGAGGATCGGGTGCTCCTCACTCCATCCTGACTCGGATATCGAAACCGAGAGACGTACACTGCCTTGCTCGGTGAATTTGAATGCATTGGAGAGCAGATTCTTGAGCACCTGCTGCAGCCGTTTGGAGTCGGTCACAAAGCTGCGCGGCAGATGCGCACCGGTATTTACCTCAAAACCAAGCCGCCGGTTCTCGGCCTCGTGACGGAAGGGCCGTCCAATCGTCTCCAGCAGGGGGGCGAATGAGAGTTCCTCCGCCTCCACCGATACTGTGCCGGACTCGATCTTGGAAAGATCCAGGATATCCGTGATCAGGGTGAGTAAATCCGTTCCGGCCCCATGGATGGTGCGAGCAAATTCTACCTGTTTCGAGGTGAGATTGCCTCCTGGGTTGTCACTGAGCTGTTGCCCTAAAACCAGGATACTGTTCAGCGGCGTACGCAGTTCATGCGACATGTTTGCCAGGAATTCCGATTTATATTTGGAGGTCAGAGCCAACTCCTTGGCCTTGCCCTCCAGCGCACCGCGAGCCTGCTCGATCTCCTGGTTCTTGCGTTCCACCTCGACGTTTTGTTCGGCCAGCTGCTGTGCCTTCTGCGCCAGCTGCTCGTTCGTCTGCTGCAACTCTTTCTGTTGCATTTGCAATTCCGTCGCCAATTGCTGCGATTGTTTCAGCAGGCCTTCGGTCTGCATCGTTGCCTCGATGCTGTTGAGCACGATACCGATACTGGTCGTCAATTGCTCCAGAAACGCGAGTTGCGATGCAGTGAAGGTGCTGAGCGAGGCCAACTCAATGACTGCCTTCACCCGGTCCTCAAAGAGGACTGGGAGAACAATTACGTTGCGCGGGGTTGCTTCGAACAAGCCCGATCGAATGGAAATGGTGTTCGGCGGCACGTCGGTGATCACCATCCGCCGTTTTTCTGCGGCGCACTGCCCCACCAGTCCTTCGCCGATCCTCAGCCTTCGCAGATGTACGTCATTGCCCTCATCGGCAAAAGCGGAGAGCGGAACCATGGCCGCCTCTTCTTCATTGTGCATCTGGTAGATAACGCCCTGTTGTGCATTGACCAACAGCGCCAGTTCCGACAGCAGAGTCCTTCCCACAGTCGACAAATCACGCTGCCCCTGCAACATGCCGGTGAAGCGCGCAAGGTTCGTCTTGAGCCAGTCTTGCTCGGTATTCCGCTCCGTGGTAAGACGAAGGTTATTGATCATGGTGTTGATGTTGTCTTTCAACTCCGCGACCTCACCGCTGGCCTCCACCTGGATAGAGCGGGTCAGATCGCCCTTGGTCACTGCGGTAGCAACCTCGGCAATAGCGCGCACCTGATTGGTCAGGTTGTCGGCCAGAAGATTCACATTTCCAGTGAGATCTTTCCACGTACCCGCGGCCCCCGGCACATTCGCCTGGCCGCCTAGCCGGCCTTCTACGCCGACTTCACGGGCCACCGTAGTGACCTGGTCGGCAAAGGTTGCCAACGTGTCGGTCATATTGTTGATCGTCTCCGCCAACGCGGCGACTTCGCCCTTGGCATTCACGGTCAGCTTCTGAGTCAGCACGCCATTTGCAACCGCGGTCACTACCTTAACGATACCGCGCACCTGCTCAGTCAGGTTGGCGGCCATCACATTCACATTGTCAGTCAGGTCCTTCCACGTCCCAGCCACGCCGGGGACCTCCGCCTGCCCGCCCAGCTTGCCGTCAGTACCTACTTCGCGGGCCACTCGGGTCACTTCCGCGGCGAAGGCATTCAGCTGGTCGACCATGGTGTTGATGGTGTTCTTCAGCTCCAGGATCTCGCCCTTTACATCCACGGTGATCTTTCGCGATAAATCACCGCGGGCCACGGCGGTGGTCACTTCCGCGATATTGCGTACCTGCCCGGTCAGGTTGCCGGCCATGGCGTTCACGGAATCCGTAAGATCTTTCCACGTGCCGGCCACACCCTGCACGTTGGCCTGGCCACCCAGCCTTCCTTCGCTTCCGACTTCGCGCGCCACGCGCGTTACTTCCGCGGCAAAGGAGCGCAGCTGTTCCACCATCGTGTTAAGGGTTTCTTTGAGCTGCAGGATTTCGCCGCGGACATCCACGGTGATCTTCTTGGAGAGGTCACCGTTGGCAATGGCTGTCGCCACTTCGGCAATATTGCGCACCTGGCCGGTCAGGTTGCTGGCCATGAAATTTACATTGTCGGTGAGATCCTTCCATGTTCCGCCCACGCCCGGTACTTGTGCCTGGCCGCCCAACTTGCCTTCTGTACCCACCTCACGCGCCACACGCGTCACTTCCCCGGCAAACGCGTTGAGCTGATCGACCATCGTGTTGATGGTGTTCTTCAGCTCGAGGATTTCGCCTCTCACATCCACGGTGATCTTGCGCGATAGATCGCCGCGTGCCACGGCAGTCGTCACTTCCGCTATGTTGCGCACCTGGCCGGTCAGATTTCCGGCCATCGAATTCACAGAATCGGTAAGATCCTTCCACGTGCCGGCAACGCCGGGCACGTTGGCTTGCCCACCCAGGCGCCCTTCGCTGCCCACTTCGCGTGCCACGCGGGTTACCTCGCCGGCGAATGCGTTGAGCTGATCGACCATCGTGTTGATGGTTTCCTTGAGGAGGAGAATCTCCCCGCTCACATTCACGGTGATTTTCTTGGAAAGATCTCCGCTGGCAATGGCAGTCGAGACTTCTGCAATATTACGGACCTGGCCAGTCAGGTTGCTGGCCATGGAATTGACGGAATCGGTCAGATCCTTCCACGTGCCACCCACGCCGGGTACCTGGGCCTGGCCTCCGAGTTTTCCGTCAGTGCCAACTTCGCGGGCTACGCGCGTGACTTCAGAAGCGAATGCCCGCAACTGTTCCACCATGGTATTGAGGGTTTCTTTCAGTTCGAGGATTTCGCCCTTCACATCCACGGTGATCTTGCGGGACAAATCGCCGCGCGCCACGGCGGTGGCCACTTCCGCGATGTTACGTACCTGGCCGGTCAGGTTGCTGGCCATGAAATTCACGTTGTCGGTGAGATCCTTCCAGGTACCGGCAACCCCGAGCACCTGCGCCTGCCCGCCCAGCTTGCCTTCTGTGCCTACTTCACGCGCTACGCGCGTAACCTCTCCAGCAAAGCCGTTGAGCTGGTCCACCATGGTGTTGATGGTGTTCTTTAGCTCGAGGATTTCGCCTTTAACGTCCACGGTAATCTTGCGCGACAAATCGCCGCGTGCTACGGCCGTCGTCACCTCGGCAATATTGCGCACCTGGCCGGTCAGGTTACCGGCCATCGAGTTAACGGAATCCGTAAGGTCTTTCCAGGTGCCGGCAACGCCGGGTACGTTCGCCTGTCCGCCTAGGCGGCCTTCACTGCCCACCTCGCGGGCTACGCGCGTAACCTCACCGGCGAACCGGTTCAGCTGGTCCACCATGGTGTTGAGGGTCTCTTTCAGCTGCAGGATCTCACCACGCACATCCACGGTGATTTTGCTGGAAAGATCGCCGCTGGCAATAGCTGTGGCCACTTCTGAGATGTTGCGTACCTGGCCTGTCAAATTGCTGGCCATGAAATTTACGTTGTCGGTGAGATCCTTCCAGGTTCCGCCCACACCCGGCACCTGGGCCTGACCACCTAACTTGCCTTCTGTCCCCACCTCGCGCGCCACACGCGTCACTTCCCCGGCAAAGGCGTTCAGCTGGTCCACCATGGTGTTGATGGTGTCCTTCAGCTCGAGAATTTCACCCTTAACGTCTACCGTGATCTTGCGCGACAAATCACCACGCGCCACGGCCGTGGTGACTTCAGCGATATTGCGTACCTGGGCTGTCAGGTTGCCGGCCATTGCGTTGACGGAGTCGGTCAAATCCTTCCAGGTGCCGGCGACGCCCGGTACCACCGCCTGACCACCGAGCTTTCCGTCCGTGCCCACCTCGCGCGCTACACGCGTCACCTCCGACGCGAAAGAGCGCAGCTGGTCCACCATGGTGTTGATGGCTTCTTTTAGCTGCAGGATTTCGCCGCGGACATCTACCGTAATCTTGCGCGACAAATCGCCGCTGGCCACGGCGGTAGCAACCTCGGCAATATTGCGCACCTGGCCGGTCAGGTTGCTGGCCATCGAATTGACTGAGTCGGTAAGGTCCTTCCAGGTTCCGGCGACCCCCGGCACCTGCGCCTGACCGCCGAGTTTGCCGTCCGTGCCCACCTCCCGGGCTACGCGCGTCACCTCCGAAGTGAACACACTTAGCTGCTGGATCATGGTGTTTACGATCTCTGCAGAGCGAAAGAATTCCCCCTCGAGCGGACGCCCGTCGACGTCCAGTCGCACGGTTTGTGCCAGGTTGCCCTGGGCCACTGCCGCAATGGCGCGAGTGACCTCCGTTGTCGGCCGGAGGAGATCCTCCACCAACGTATTCACGGAAACTTCCATTTCGCCCCACGCGCCTCTCGACTCGTAGAACCGCGTGCGCTCCCTGGTTCTGCCCTCCTTGCCCACCACCTGGCCGACCCGCCTGAGTTCCTTGGCCATTTGCTGATTGGCTGCGACGATCTCGTTAAATGTGTCGGCTATCTTTCCCGGCAATCCGATCCAGGAACCCGGCAGCCTGACGGAGAAGTTTCCATCCCGCACGGCTTGCAGCTTGGCCAGGATCACATCCAGGTGAGCGTCGGCATGCTCAGCAACGGCACTGATATTCCCATTTTTTTCGCTGTTCTTCGGGCTTTTTGACGGACCGCCGTTAGCACTCGCGACCGCGTTGCGATCCTCGCTTTTCTTCATGATCTCTCCTGAACCAGCGACGGCTTAAGTCGTTCTGTACTTTCGATTGAACTCAATCTGAAGATCGCATGCAATCTGGCCGTTGGATCGATTCGCTCTTAAAACATGGAGCTATAAACTTCAGCTCACGAGATTAGTTTCGCGAATGAATTGCCTGCCACAAAATATTAAAGGAAAAAGGGAAATCGCTAACGAGAAGACTCTCGGCCGGTGGCCGAAGCTCCTCATTTATAAAGACCTCTGCACTCCGCGAACGCGGTTGCTACAACTAACGGGTTATCCCTGAGAGCTAGCGGTCCTCCTGGAAAAGGGTAACCGGTCGACCTCAAGGGCAGGCACAGTGACACCCTATTCGGGTCTGCAGCCAAGCCTCGGATGATTTGCCGGACGATAAGGGAGAGTACTTATGTAACCTCGGAATTGGCGATCACCGGCAGAGGAGCTCCGTGGTTGGAGGGAGACTGCTCGACGAAACAGGTGCGTGATATGCGTGATATGCGTGGTAAGTCGCCCTTGCGTTTGACCCTGGTTGGCCAGATCGTCGCTGCGACCCCCCGAATCGACCTCTAACCCCCGCAAAGTGGATGAACCTGCTTTTCTCTTCCGGTTCTCACACCCCTGAAAGCCCTCAACAGCCCTTGCTTTTACGGTGATTGGGCGAACCAGAATCTGTCGCAGCTGGGGGACCGTTAGCTACGACGGTAGTACGGGGCAGGTCTTGCGTCCATGGCCTGAGCAAATAAAGCTGTGGAAAAAGGGTGCTGGAACTACTGGGATGGTTATGCTGCTTAGGACTGTCATGCGGTGAGATCCCTATCTTGAGCGTTTTGACGTTCGCCTGGTGGCGGAACACCTGGATGGATAAGCTGGATAACATGACGCTGCAGTCCGCGGGCCATCAGTGGAAGTCGCTGAGCGTGCCCAGGAATCAATCTCTGGAATTCAACCGCCGGGTGTCCTCTGGAGAGCAAAGCCAGAGATAAAGTACAGGCTCTGGGGAACTAGAATCGGCATTTTCGCCTGTTCGGGCCTAGCCGATTAAGGGCCATGGTCTAATCCATTGATAGGAAGTGCCTATCATATGGAATTGAGACACCTTCGCTATTTCACAGCGGTTGTCCAGTGGAAAGGGTATCGGGAGGCTTCGCGGCACCTGTATATTAGCCAGCCTTCGATCAGCGAGGCCATATCCGATCTTGAGAGCGAGGTCGGCATCAAGCTTTTTTCGCGGGACGGTCGCGTGGCTCGGCTTACTCCTGAAGGGCAGGTCTTCTATGAAGAAGCAATCAAGACGCTCGCGCAGGCAGAGCGATCCATTGCAACTGCACAGCGTGCGGCCAAGGGGGAGATTGGCAGACTGGGAATTGGTTTCATCGGATTTGCCACCTCTGGATTCCTCCCGGACCTGCTGCGTAAATACAAAGCCCGGCATCCAGGGGTCGCGCTGCGTCTTGAAGAAAATGTGCCAAGCGGACAGGACATCGCGTTTGATCGAGGAGAGATCGACATCGGATTTACGCGTCCGCCTTCAGCCCACCGCCGCTCATCTTATGAGTCGCGCCTAATCTTTCGCGAACCCCTGGTCGTAGCTCTCCCCCGAGCCCGCAAATTAGCCGCGAAGCGCATCCGCATCGCAGATCTCGCCAGCGAGCGCTTCGTTATCTTTCAGCGGACCAGTTCCCCGGAAGTCTTCGACACGATCGTCCGGGTCTGTAACGACAACGGCTTCTCGCCCCGTTTACACAATGAGCTCAACAATATGCACTCGGTACTCTCTACCGTCGAAGCCGATGAAGGGGTCGCCATTGTTACGGCATCCGCTCGTAATTTGCGCGCAGACAACATCTCCTTTTTCCGCCTGCGGCCTGACGACGTTCGCATCGACGTTGTCGCTGCATGGAAGAAGAAGGAACCTTCGATCGCCCTCAAATCGTTCCTCGAACTGCTCGACGAAGAACTGCCCGCGATTCGACAGAAGACGCGTTACACATAAGTTTAAAGATGATAGGTAGCGCCTATCATCTGATTGGAATATACGACGAATCTCTATCACCCCGTCGTGACTCTCTTATGGGTGTAGTCCCAGCCATAAGGAGGCTGACAATGGGAAGCAATCAGAAAACAGTCATCGTAACAGGAGGATCGCAAGGCATTGGAGCGGGCGTGGTGCAGGCTTTCCTCAACCGCGGCTACAATGTCGTAGCCAACTCACGTAACATTACAAAGTCCGGTACATTTACCGAGTCCGGCCAGCTCATTCTGGTAGACGGTAATATCGGTGAAAGCGCCGTAGCCGCCAGGGTGATAGAAACAGCAATAAGCAAGTTTGGATCGATTGACGCGCTGGTGAACAACGCAGGCATCTTCTTCGCCAAAGCCTTCACCGACTACACGGCCGAGGACTTCAAGGCGCTTTCAACCACAAATCTTGAAGGGTTCCTCTACGTCACGCAGGGGGCCGTGAAGCAGATGCTTGCGCAAAAATCGGGTGGCAGTGTGGTCGGCATCAGCAGCTCGCTTGTTGTGAACCCAGTCGCCGGCGTTTCCGTTTCAGTGCCAATGATCACTAAGGGCGGCCTTGAAGCAGTTACCCGGAGTCTGGCGAGCGAGTACGCGAAGCAGCAGATCCGTTTCAACACCGTCGCTCCTGGTGTCGTGGATACTCCTCTTCACAAGAACAATCCCAAAGACTTTCTGAAGTCGCTCTCACCGATGGGTACGATCTCAGACGTGAACGACATTGTGGACGCAGTTGTCTATCTCACAGAGGCCCGTCATGTGACGGGGGAGGTGCTGCACGTGGACGGTGGTGCGCACTCTGGCAAATGGTGAGCTCGAAAGGCCCGAAGCCGGCAAGCGCGGAGCGCCGGCTTACGGAGCTCGGCATTGACCTGACGCCCGCGCCCAGACCGTTCGGCGCCTATGCTGAAAGTGTCCAAACCGGCAATCTGCTTTATCTCAGCGGTGTTCTCCCGGCCATCGGGCATGAACCGAAGTTCATAGGCCGGCTGGGCAGAGAGTATAACGCCGAACAGGGACGCGAGGCCGCGCGCTGCGCGGCTCTGAACGTACTCTCGGCCGCAAGAAATCACCTGGGCTCACTCGATAAGGTGACCAGGGTCGTCAGGCTGACGGCGTACCTGGCAACCGAAGGGGACTTCCTGGCGCAGCCGACGGTGGCAGACGCTGCCTCGGAGCTGTTGCGCGACGTCTTTGGAGATGACAAGTTGCCGGTCCGAATGGTTCTTGGGGTTGCGAGCCTTCCACTCGGAGTGCCGGTTGTGTTGGAGGTCCTTTTCGAAGTTAAAGCCTAAGGGCGCGAGAGCACTAGCTTCGCGAAGCATTGGCCGGTTCGAGGTGGTTATGGGCAAAAGACTCGCGCTACCGGCAATTAGCTTGTTCGTGACGCGTCAGTTTTTTGCCCCGGCCAGAATGGTGCGATTCGTTCCGCAAGCATCCATTACCGGATCCTCGCACCATGAAGTTTTAGATGAGCCGAACGCTCCATGGGTCACCCATTGAGGGCGACTGTCGGCCGGTTGGTTGAGGAATACATGAGTGCCGCGCCTATGGCGCTCCACCGCAAACCGGGGCGGGCGGGATCATGATGGGGGATTTCAGCCCAGCCCTTCCGGGCTGGTGACGTTTCTGCATTTTCAGGGACCAAGCGTCTGGTATTTCAACAAAAGTAACTCCATTGGATGCCGAGTTTTGGCTTTGTATCAGGGCGGTGTGAGAAATCCAGGCCAAGTGTCAATCTGTGGGACTCAACCGGCGTGTGGCTCTGGAGAGCAGAGCAAGAGATAAAGCGCCGACTCTTAGAGTACTTACCAAAGTACTAACGGCAACTCTCCTCGTTCCACTTCATCGAATCCCTCCCCCGAAAGAATCGATGAAATGTTCCGCGGAGAATCGCCGCTTGTTGATGAGCATAGCGTTTCTACAGAAATAAGCTATGGTTCTTGAGTAACAGAAGGGCAAATTGTAGTAACCGTTTAAGGTAACGCAAAAGAGTATCTATAAAGGCCTGACCGGTTTTAGTGGGTCATGGCGTAAACGACGTAATTGACACCCAGCCGGATTCCGAGGTCGGAAAACTGCAGCGGATACTGGGGTCTGTCCGACCACTCCCAGGAATCACCGATGTCCGAATTCAGGGAGATGGCTACCATGACCCGGCCTTTGTCGTCGTAGATACCCTGCCAGCGGGCAACCCGACCGTCTTTCTTATAACCCGTATCCAGGTGCTCCGCGCCTGTGATGCGGTAGCGGTCGTTTAGATCGAAGACGGTGTGGAAGATGGGATCGTCATTCGGGATATCCACGATCGGGCGGTCCGGAAAAACCACCTTCATGGTCTTCTCGAAATAGGCCTGTTCCTCAGATCCATGGAAATCGTCGGCCATGAAGAATCCCCCGCGGAGCAGATAGTCACGAAGCTTCTTCGCCTGGAAATCCGTCAGGCCCCACTCCCCGACCTGTACGGCATAGAGCCAGGGCCAATTGTAAATCTCATCGCCATCGTCCAGGTTGACGGGCTGTTCTACCGATCGCGCGTCGACCCGGGTCAAACGCCTCACCGCCTGCGCGAACGCACGGTCGGCGCGAGGGTAATCCTGGGTCCAAAGAGACAGCCCCTGCCGCCAGTCGCCATCGAATCTGCCCCGGTAACCATCCAGCGGGCCAGGGGGATACATCAACCGGGCGAAGGACCATTCCGCCGGCCGACGCCAGTCGTGGGGCAAAGGCATAGATTCGCCATATTCAACGGAAGGGTACTGCCGGAAGGGACGCTGTGCATACAGTGCGCCAAGCAAGGTCAGGGCGAAACCAAGCGAGCAGCCTGATCGCCACAAAACCTGCCTGGCTGTCACTTGAAACCGCCGACAATGGCGCCAAAGAAAAAGACGGACGCGACCGCTACCGCGACCACACTCCACCAGCCGACGAGCAAAACATTTTTTACCCAGGGGAGCAACTCCGCCGGGGCATCCTCGGAAGAACCCCCGGTAAGCCAGCGGAGCCGGAATTGATCCCAAGCCCACGCCAACCGGTTGCACTCCTGCTGCGCAAATACTGAATCGGGTCTTTCTCCCCTTTTCCGTGCTTGGTCAGAATCCCCTGGCTGTACAGCACGCTGTGCCGCTTGCCGCTTCGCCCACTCGCGCTTTCCCAGTCGCCAAGCCAGCGCCACTTCCGCCGAAGGCGGCGGACGGCGTGGGAACTTCCTCTCGTACGCGTCGATTGCCGATTGAATCTCCAGCATGTCCGTCGGTTTGAGAGTCATTGCACACCTTCCTTCTCCCGGGGTTCAACGTGAGCGCTTCTTGTTAGATGAGCACTCTTTCATAATGGTAATAGTCCTTCCCTCCAAAGGCGAGGTCCCTACAAGAAACCATACGAATTAGACGTCCGATGCTGAAACTCGTAACTGCACCAAAGATATGCAGGTCAGCCCGGATTGCGTTCCGCGACAGCGGGCACGGGCCTTGAAATCTTCTGTTCTGTGGGCCATTTTCCCAGTAGTCTCAGGGGATCAATTCCTGGAGAAGGAGAAGACCCTGTGACTCATGCCAGACGTGTCAATACCGCGGCGCTTTTGTTTGTGGCCGCTATCTGCCTGCCAGTCAGCCTGAAGAATGCCGTTGCTCAGTTTCCGCCAAACCAGCCACAGGCGGTTGCCTTTACGGGCGCGTGGTGTGCCCAGGGAGATCCAACGAAGCATGCCTCGATCAGCGGCAACGGCGCCTTTCTTACCTTAACCAATGAAAACGGCGATACTTCGCCGGGACAGTTTCAGGGGCAGTCCAGTATCGTCGCCCCGGGATGGCAATTTGTCACTGGCACGCTCAGCCCGGACGGCAATCAAATCAACTGGTCGAACGGCACATTTTGGGCCAGATGCAATTCCGGCGGCGGCGGCCATAATCGGCTCAATCTGACTGGTACGTGGTATGCGCAAGGAAATCGCTCCCAGTCCTGCACCATACGGCAACGCGGCAACAACCTGCAGTTGAGTAACGAACAGGGTAGTAACGCAAGCGGCCAGATGAACGGAAAGCGTACCCTGACGACCAACTGGGACGGGACCAACATTGGGGGAACGGTCACCGCGAATGGCAACCGTATCAACTGGGACAACGGAACCTATTGGACGCGCTTCCGCGTCTACGGATCGCAGAACAACTGAGAGACACAAACGAGAATGTTCAGGAGGTAGGAAACGTGCGTCTTTTTTCCGTGGGAGCGCTCACCTTTTTGGCTGCAGCCGTGGCCGCCCCCGTTGCAGGCGCGGCAGATTTACCAGCCGCAAGCTACGTTCATGCCGGAAAGCTGCTGGATGTGCGCTCAGGAAAAATGCTGAGCGATCAGTTGATCGTGATTCGCGGCGACCGTATTGAGCGGGTCGTAGGCAACGGCGAGGTCCAGATTCCCCCAGGCTCCGCAACAGTCGATTTGACCCATGCTACTGTCCTGCCGGGACTGATTGATTGCCACACCCACATCATGCTCACGGATACGGACAACTCACACTATGACGACATTTTGCTGAAACAATCGTGGCAATACAGAACTATTCTCGCCACCCTGAATGTGAAGCGCGACCTCGAGGCCGGTTTCACAAGCATGCGCGACGTCGAAACCGAAGGCGCCATGTACAGCGACGTCGATGTGCGCAACGCGATCAACCAGGGGCTTATTCCCGGCCCGCGCCTGAAGGTAGCCACCCGAGGGATTTCGACCACCGGCGGTTACGGTCTCGAGGGCTATTCTCCGGAAGTCACAGTGCCCGTCGGCGTCCAAACCATCGACAGTCCGTCAGAAGCGCGCAAAGCCGTTCGCGAGCAATTCAATTACGGGGCTGACCTGATCAAGATTTACGGAACTGATCGTTATAGTTTTTTGCCCGACGGCAAAGAAGTGAGTGTTGCGGACTTCAGCCTGGAAGAAGTGCAGGCCATTGTGGATGAGGCGCGCTTGAAGGGGCTCAAAGTCGCGTGCCACGCTTACGATGGGCCGGGACTCCACTACTGCATTGACGCGGGGGTCGCCTCTATCGAGCACGGCATTCAACTCGACGATGACGCGATTCGCAAGATGGTGGCGAAGGGAATTTATCTCGTGCCCACACTCTACGTTTACTGTTGTGCGCTGGAGAAGGGGGATCTCGCGATGTCTGGCGGGAAGACAAGCCGGCTCGCAATCCATGAGGTCAGCTTCAAGAAGGCCCTGGCCGCGGGAGTGAAGATAGCATTTGGCACCGACGCTGGTTCTTTTCCGCATGGAACTCAGGCGATCGAGTTCGAGTGGATGACGCGCTATGGGATGTCGCCTCTGCAGGCAATTCAAGCCGCTACCATCAGCGCTGCAGACTTGATGGGATGGGGCGATCAGGTTGGCGCAATAGAGCCGGGCAAATTTGCTGACATGATCGCCGTGGATGAGAGCCCGGTGGACGATATCAAGCAATTGGAACGTGTTCGTTTTGTGATGAAGGGTGGGACCGTCGTTCGCAACGAGTACGGAAAGTAGCTCTTGTTGTGTTTCTTACTTTCCACAACTGGCGCTGGACGGAAACTCCGGGAGATGAGAAGAGGAAACGTTTAGATCTGTGGAATCCCACATCTCGCGAAAAACGAGCGAGATATGGGGCACCCGTCAGTTGTGGAAGGTTTATGGACCGCCAGTTGTGGAAGGTTTACGCTTTGACCCTCGCTAGCTTGGTTACTCGTCCTGATTGGTTCCAGTCGGATACGTAGATGTTGGCATCCTTATCGATGTGGCATCCGTGGGCCGCACTAAAGTTGGTGAGTGCGATATCGCCGGGAACCAGCTTATAGTTTGCCCATTGGTCCTTATGCGGGTTGTCGCCCAGAAAGGCGACCGGCACATTGTCCTTGTCCAGGACGGTGACGCGCCCCTCCAGTTCTGAAACCACGGCATAGTCGCCCCAGAAACTCACCTGGCAGGGACGGCGCATGTGGAACGTGACGTTGCTCACGAACTTGCCGTCAAAATCGTAGTGACTGAGACGCCGGTTCTCGCGGTCGCACACCAGCAACATTGGCTGATCGTAACGCGTGTCCACGGCTACCCCATGGCTGCAATTGCAGAGGCCATCCGCCTCACCTTTTCCTGAATAGGCCGCCCGATAATTGCCTGCCTTATCGAACTTGAAGATGCGCGAGTCCCCATAGCCATTGGCAATGTAAATGGAACCGTCGGGTCCTGGTACAGCAGCCGTCAGGCGCCACTCGTTCGGCGCGTGAAATCCTGCTTCACTCGGAGCAGTGATCTTCTGCACCACCGTTCCGTCCGTCTTCATCTTGACGAACAGCCAGTTCTCTTTGGGCGTTCCCTTCTGGACCGTCACGTAAAAATACTCTTCGTTGTTTTCGTTCGCGTAGGTGAGGGAATGGATTTCCGGATATTCGTTGGCGATGGTCTTCAGCAGCTTGCCGTCGCGGTCGTAAACCAGCACACCAGTCGCACTCTGCGTGCTGACGTAGAGAAGTCCGGCTTTGTCGGTGGCGATACCGCCATGAGTACCGCCAAACATTTTTCCTGCCGGCAATTGTCCCCAGTTCGTAACCACCTGATAGGTCCATTCGCCATTGCCAGTCTGAAGCTGTGGTGAGTCCAAGGAATGCTCCTCCGATCTTGTCTCCGCGTGGAGCTGGGGGCCCAGGAAGGTACCCAACGCCGCGACACCTGTTAGCGCACAAAATTCTCGACGGTTCATGGTTCTTGCCTCGCGATCGCTGCGGGCTGCGCCGGCGTGTTGTAAAGATAAAGATGGCGTAGGTTCTTCATCGAAGCAAGTGGAGCAACCGCAGCCTGGGTCACCTGGGTGCCGCTCAGGTTGAGGTAGCTCAACTGCGGCAATTGCGCCAGCGCGGTCAAACCCGTTCCAGTGACGGCCGTTCCCTCCAAATGGATTGCCCGCAGATGAGGAAACTTCCCCAATGTGGCGAAGCAGGCATCGGTGACCGAGGTACGCCCTAGTTCCGCCTCTACGATGTACGGCGCAAAACGCACCAAGCCTGCAAGTTGGGCGTCGCCGAATTTTTGCCCGGCATCGACGGTATTCAATATGAGACCATCCCCCAGGTTTCTGGATACCGGCACAAGTGTAACCCCTTCGGCCTTTGCCGTCTGTGAGATTTCTCCCATCATCTTGCTATAGTCTCCCACCTGCGGCACGGGCTCCTCTTTGAATGGCTCGGGCACGTCGATGCCGGCGAGGGACTTCACCTCCTGCGATGCCCCCTGAAGGATCCATGCCCGTATCCATGCGATCTCCTCCGGCTTTAAGGGTGGCTTCCCTTCTGACGGCATGAATTTCTTGTGGTCAGGAGGCAGCGTAATTCGCTCCAACAAGATACTTCTCTCCGGCTTACCCGGAATAATGACGGCACCCTCTTTCCCGCCTCTCATGAGCCGATCATAGGTATCTACGCGAAGACCACCTTTGACCTTTTGCCGCCCGTGACAGACCACGCAGTTGGCATCGAAAATCGGATAGATGTGCCGTGCATAAAAGGAATCAGGGAAATCGAAGGCCTTCGCCTGCACCGTCCCCATACCACCCAAGCGCTTCAGTGATTGCGGAAGGTACTCCGTCAGGTACTTATCGCCGTGCGTGAGCGAGCCGCCCTGGTCCGCCGTCCACGCCAGCAAGAGCAGTACGCCAGCCAGCATATAGGGATAAAACCCACGCAACCCGCCGGACGCCCCTCGGAGTAACACACAACCCAGCACGCAGATGGTGAGCGCGATGGCCCCCCACATGTGGCGCGAAACACCCGCTCCCGTATCTCCGCTCCCGTACGCGAGCAAATAACCCAGGGTCAAGGCCAGCAGGCAACTGAGCAGGCTCAACGACAGGACGAACATCGCCGCCTCATGCAATGCGGGGCGAACTCTGCCGCCGAGTTCCAGCAGGGGAACAAGCAGGATCAATCCGATGGGCAGATGCACTACCAGGGGGTGGAACCGGCCCAGGAACTGCTGCCAGTCTGCATGCGTCGTCCCATCCAGCTTGAAGACGAAAGGCAGAAGCAGCAAGCTGACACTCACCAGCAAAGACGCGACCCAAATCAGCCTGATGCCGGGGCCTTTAACTCGAATCATCATGCAAGCAGGCTGGTGACTACACTCGCAGGAGTGGTGCCCGTCAACTTCTGATCCAATCCCTGAAATTTATAAGTAAGTTTGTTGTGGTCGATTCCCAGGCAATGCAGGACGGTTGCATTGAAGTCCCGAACAGGCACCGGGTCTTTCACCACGTTGTAGCTGTACTCATCCGTCTCTCCATGGGTGATTCCGGGCCTTACGCCGCCCCCTGCCATCCAGGTGGTAAAGCAGCGAGGATGGTGATCACGGCCATAATTATCCGGCGTCAGCCCACCCTGACTGTAGACGGTGCGCCCAAATTCGCCACCCCAGATGACCAGTGTATCGTCCAACAAACCGCGTTGCTTTAGGTCGGTGATCAGAGCGTAGGTTGGGCGATCGGTTTCCTGGCACAAAATGGGCAAAAGGCCGGTGACATTCGCGTGCACATCCCACCCGCGCTTGTATATCTGGGTAAAGCGCACTCCGCGCTCGGCCATGCGACGCGCCATGAGGCAGTTATAGGCGTAGGTTCCCGGTTCTTTGGCGTCTGGCCCGTAGAGATCCCAGGTGGACTGAGGCTCGCGGCTCATGTCGGTCAGTTCCGGCACGGAGGTTTGCATCCGGTACGCCATTTCGTATTGCGAGATGCGCGAATTGGTTTCAGGATCGCCCAGTTCCTGATAGGTCTGGTGATTGATCTCGTTCACCGCGTCGAGCATCTTGCGGCGTACATCCCGATCGACGCCCTTGGGGTCACTCAGGTAGAGAACGGGATCGCCTGCAGAACGCAGGCCCACACCAGCGTACTCAGAGGAAAGAAAGCCGCTGCTCCACAAACGCGAGGATACCGGCTGATTATTTTCCTTGGTGTTCAGCTTGCTCAGCAGAACCATGAAGGTGGGCAGATTATCGTTCATACTGCCCAGGCCGTAGGAAAGCCAGGCGCCGAGACACGGTTTGCCGGCGTTCATGTTGCCCGTGTTCAACAGCATGATGGCCGGCTCGTGATTGATGGCGTCGGTATTGGTGGACTTGATGATGGTAAGGTCATCGGCCATGCGGCCCGTATAGGGCATCAGGTCGCTCACCCAGGCACCCGACTTACCATACTGCTTGAATGCCCAATGGGAAGGCGCGATCGGAAAGCGCGCCTGGCCCGCGGTCATGCCCGTGAGCTGCTGCGCCCCGCGAACCGAGTCTGGAATGTCTTTGTCGTAGAGCTGGGCCAGGTTCGGTTTGTAGTCGAGCAGGTCCATCTGCGGTGGGCCACCCGACATAAACAGGTAGATGGCCCGTTTTGCTTTGGGGGCAAAGTTGGGCAGCCGGAGACTCTCCGGCGAGGGCACAACATTTGCCGCGTGCGCATCCCCGGTAAATATCCGGTCACCTGCCAGGCTTGCCAGCGCCGCCCAGCCGAGCACCTTGCCCGCCCGGCCTAAGAAGTGCCGGCGAGTCTCAAGCTCGGCCCATTCCGCCTTTAGGCCCTTCGCGATGGGAAGGTCCATGATGGTGGGACCATTGTCAGGATCGGTGCAAAGCGGATGCTGCTTCACGATGTTTCTCTCCTTCGGCGTTACTTGTTCAAGCTCTCATCAAGGTTCAATACTTCACTCACAACCATGGTCCATGCGGCGAGTTCGGGCGCAGGGATTGCAGCATCGCGGGGTTTTTCGCCCACCGCAACCAGGTCGTGCGCTGCCACGGGATCCGCTTCGTAGTGTTGCTCCATCTGGTCGAGCGATTGCTGCAGCACCGACGCCATCTGCGGGGACGGATCATGGGAAAGCACCAGCTCGCTGAGGTACTGGATCCGTTGCTCTGGCTGCTTTCCCCCCTGCCTGATCAAACGTTCGGCTAGTGCGCGCGACGCTTCCACCCATTGGGGATCATTCATGGTTACTAATGCCTGGAGCGGCGTATCCGTGCGCTGGCGCCGGGTGCAGGCCGTGTCGCGCGTGGGGGCATCGAAGGCATCCATATTGGGTGGCATCGCCATCCGCTTCCAATAGGTATAGAGACTGCGCCGGTAAAGCGCGTCGCCATGGTCCTGCTTGTACTTGGTTGTGTCGCTGGTAGGATAGCCGACCGACTCCCACACATTTTCCGGTTGATACGGCTTTACGCTGGGGCCGCCGATCTTATTGACCAGCAATCCGCTGGACTGGAGAGCAATGTCACGAAGCATCTCGGCATCCATACGGAAGCGGGGACCGTGCGCCAGGAGAAGATTCTTCGGATCGCGGGCCAACTGGTCGGGCGTTGCTTTCGCACTCTGGCGATAGGCGGCCGACATCACCATGAGCTTGTACATATGCTTCATGTCCCAGCCGCTCTCGCGGAATTCCACTGCCAGCCAGTCGAGCAGCTGGGGATGCGAAGGACGCTGGCCCATGATGCCAAAGTCTTCCGTGGTTTCTACCAGGCCGGTGCCGAAAAGCTCATTCCACATTCGATTGACGGTGACGCGCGCGGTCAATGGGTTTTCGGGACTGACGGTCCAGTCGGCGAGCGCCAGGCGGTTGTGCGGCACACCCGCAGGCAAAGGTGGCAGAAAATGCGGGGTGTTGGCCTCGACCCTTTCCTTGCGCGCGGTGTAGATCCCGCGAGTCAAAACATCTGCGTAGGCCACGGACGGTTTCTCTTCCGAGACCAGCGAAACCGGGCCTCCCTCGGAAAGTTTGTCGAGTTCAGCATCCAGCTGTTGGATCTGGCTTTCCACTGCCTTCGCCGACTCATCCACATTGGCAAAATAAAACCCGGTTACCGCGTGCCACTGATCGCGATTCCACTCACTCGCTGGTCTGCTGGTAATTTCCGCAACGTAGTCTTCGAACGGGAGCCTCTTCGCCTCTTCTGTGGTCAGTGACCGCGCATAGAGACGGATGTCCTGGTAGCGGGTATCGCGAGCTGGTTGCTCATCCGGAGATTTCCGCCCCAGTTGCAGCGGCGCCGGTGTGCGCATGCTCTTGCGATCGAGGGTGTCGGATATTGTTTTTGTGGCAACCTGCGCTCCGTTTACGTACAGCTTGACGCCTGCCGCCTTGCCCGATCCATCGTAGGTAAAGAACAGGTGGTCCCACTGACCGTTGGTCGGCAGGGCCTTCACGGCCGAGACCTTGATAGCCCGCATCGGGGTCGTGTCCTTGGGAATGACCACCTTCGGCGCCTCGACTTTTTTAACTTCCTTCCCGGACTTATCTTTCTTAGGCTTATCGGGAGCCGGTTGCTCCTTGGGCGCCTGGTCTGACAGCTCGACGCTGATGATGCCGTTATCCGCGGCCAGGACCCAGCCTCGATCGTGCTGGGTTGCATCCATCTTCGAGATCAGCGCCCCCGACACTTTCGATGAAGTGAAGTTCGGCGCGGAGCGCAGCATGAACCAGCCGCCGCTGGAAAAAGGCTGGTCCCATTCGAAGTCGCCCATCTGTCCCAGCTCCACCCGGGTACTGGTGTCCATGCGGAAATCTGGCCACAGCCAGGTTGTTTCTCCCCACTGCGGCTTGAACTTTCCAATAGGAAAGCTCTTCGGGTTAGCGTTCGGCGCACTGTTCTTCAGCACTTCGCCGCCGCCTTCGTCCAGGCGCAGGCGAAGCTGCAGCTTATCGGTCGAGACAGGCTGAGGTGGAGTCTGTTTCGAGGCGAGCCAGTGCTGAATCAATTCCCGATGCTGCATGCGCGAGGCATCCAACTGCTGCTGCAGCTCCGCCCGTTTCTCCAATACCCGGTTATAGGCTTCCAAATTCTGCGGCTTTGGAATCCGGACCACAGGCGCCCAATTCGGCTTATCGCCGTTGAAAGGCTGCTCGTTGATGTTGTTGAAGAATGCGCTCAGCTGATAAAAGTCTTTTTGCGTCGTTGGATCATATTTGTGATCGTGGCAGACCGCGCAACCCACCGTTAGCCCCAGAAATGCTGCCCCATAGGCCTCCGTCCGCTCTCGCGCGATGTTGACGCGCAGCTCTTCTGGAATGGTTCCCCCTTCATTGCTGCTGACTCCGGAGCGGACCCAGCCGCTGGCAATGATCTGGTCAAGGTTGCGTGGCGGCAGCAGATCACCCGCAATTTGCTCTTTGGCAAATTGATCGAACGGCTTGTTGGTATTAAAGGCTTTGATCAGATAGTCGCGATACGCCCAAATGTAACGGCTATTGTCGAAGTGCAAGCCATAAGTATCGGCGTAGCGAGCGTAATCGAGCCAGTAACGCGCCCGCTGTTCGCCGAAGGCCGGGCTCGCAAGCAGGCGATCGACCAAGTGCTCGTACGCCTGGGGCGAAGAGTCCTGGACAAAACGATTCACTTCTTCAGGGGTGGGTAGCAGACCCGTCAGATCGAGCGTCACCCGGCGGATGAGGGTGTGCCTGTCGGCCTCAGGAGAGGGATGCAGGCCTTCGTTGGCCAGCCGTCGCAGGATAAATGCGTCGATGGGATTCTTCTCCCAGCCTGCAGCCTGCACTTGCGGCACCGCGGCACGAACCGGCTTTTCAAATGCCCAGTGCGGCCTGTAGTGTGCCCCCTCCGCCACCCATTGCTTGAGAATTGCAATCTCTTCAGGCTTCATCGGCTTGGCTTCGTTTTGCGCCGACTGCGGCATCAGATAATGAGGATCCTTTGATTCGATCCGGCGGATCAATTCGCTCTTCTCCGGATGGCCGGGCACGATGGCATCCGGCTTCCCTGGCCGCTCCTTGAAGGCCGACTCCTCCAGATCAAGCCGCAGGTTAGCCTTCCGCATTTCCGGATCGGGGCCGTGACAAGCGAAGCAGTTGCTGGCAAGGATCGGCTGCACATCCTGGTTAAAGTCCAGATGTTTCCGGGATTGCGCAACGCCGGAATGAGTGGCTCGGCAGCCCGCCACGGCTGCCAACAAGGCAACCGCGATCACCATAAAGGGCGCCGTGCGGACATGCGTGCGCCTGAAAGCAGACATCATTGGGGCCAATTAGAAGATCTCCGTCACTTCGGCGACGTAGGGAGGTCGAACTAACAACGCTAGTCTCGGGCTGCAACAGCTGTCAACGCGTTACGTTTCTGTTCCGCACCGCGGCACGAGAGCCGGGTCGCGAACTCCCTGTAAACTACTGATATAACAGTGGTTTTATCGGCTGCGCCACGGCGCCTCATAATCCGCTCCGGGACAACGCCAGGAGCAGACCGGCCTTTCGAAGGTATAGTGTTGCTGATGCCGATTTCGCCTGTTTGGGGCGAGCGGAAGAAGGATGAATTATGGTCAATCGTCGTGAATTTCTCGATGTATTAGCGGTAGGAGCAGCTGGGCTGGCTATCCGGGCCAACGCCAAGAGCTACGGACAGATTCTCGGCTCCAACAGCCGCCTAAACTTTGCGGTGATTGGCCTCAACAGCCGAGGTTATGCGCACCTGTCGGCGCTGCAGGCTAATAAGGACAGCGCCTGCATCACCCACGTTTGCGATGTCGACAGCCATACCATGGATAAATTCGCTGCCACCACCCAGCAAGCAATGGGAGACGCGCCGGCGAAGGAGAAGGATTTTCGTAAGATCCTGGAGCAGAAAGACGTGGATGCAATCAGCATCGCCAGCCCGGACCACTGGCATACTCCGATGGCCATCTCCGGGTTGCAGGCGGGTAAGCATGTCTACGTGGAGAAGCCTTGTAGCCACAACCCCGCCGAAGGAGCCTTGCTGGTGGAGGCGCAAAAGAAGTACGGCAAGGTAGTGCAGATGGGCACCCAACAGCGTTCGTCGCCCCACACCATCGAGATTGTCGAGAAAATTCATGGCGGCCTGATTGGCCGGGCTTACTATGCCAAAGCCTGGTATTCCAACACACGCAAGTCGATCGGGACGGGCAAGCCGGCGCCCGTACCCCCGCAGTTGGATTGGGAATTGTGGCAAGGGCCGGCGCCGCGCAGGCCGTATACCGACAATGTGCAGCCGTACAACTGGCATTGGTTCAGAATCTATGGCACAGGCGAAGCCCTCAACAACGGGACACACGAGGTGGATGTCTGCCGCTGGGCGCTCGACGTCGACTATCCCCAGCGAGTTACGTCGACCGGCGGGAGGTACCAGTTCAAAGACGATTGGCAGTTCTATGACACGCTGGTGACCAGCTTCGACTACCCGGACAAAATGATTTCCTGGGAAGGTAAGAGCTGCCAGGGAATGAAGTTTTACAATCGCGACCGCGGTGCGGCGATTATGGGGACCACGGGCACGGTGGTCGTCGATCGCGATGGTTATGAGATCTACGACCTCAAGGGAACCAAGACGAGCGAGTTCAAAACTGGAAAGATGACCTCGTCCTCTGATCTTCGTGGCGCGGATTCGATGACGGATGCGCATTTCCGCAACTTCATCGCGGGCATCCGCAGCGGAGAAAAACTGAATGCTCCAATTGCCGTCGGAAACGTGTCGGTGACCATGCTGCAACTTTCCAATATCGCCTGGGAAGTCAACCGCGAGTTAGCGCTGGACACGGCAGACGGCAAGGTCAAGGGCGATCCACAGGCCATGAAGATGTGGGGACGTGACTACGAGAAGGGCTGGGCGCCGCACATCTAACTATGGAAATGATCCTATCCCGTCGCAATTTCGTTCGCTCCGGCGCGTTGGCTGTGGCCGCCTATGCTACCTCAAGCGCTTTGCCGCCGGCAGCGCAGGCGAGTGATGCAGCATCCCCGGTCCGGCTAGGCTTGTGCAGCTACACCTTTCGCAATTTCGACCGCGCGCAGTTGATTGGGTATATGAAGCAGTTGAACGTGCTGGCGCTCAATGCCAAGGACGTCAAAGACCATCTGCCCATGGATCCGGCGGAGGAGGCGAAGGCGCTCGACGACTATCACGCGGCCGGCATTCAACTGCACGCTGCCGGAGCGATCTATTTCCCTAAGGATGAAGACGAAGACATCCGCAGTAAGTTCGAGTATTGCAAGCGGGCGGGGATCAAGGTGATTGTGGCGGGAGATCCCACTCCCAGCACTCTTCCCCGCATCGAGAAGTTTGTGAAGGAGTACGACATCCGATTCGCCATCCACAATCACGGCCCGGAGGATAAGTTGTGGCATTCACCGTTGGATGTTCTGAAGGCCGTGAGCAGCATGGACCCGCGCATGGGATGCTGCATCGATGTAGGGCACACGGTGCGTGCGGGTACGGATGTGGTGGAGGCAATCAAGCAAGTGGGTCCGCGGCTCTTCGACGTGCACATGAAAGACCTCACGGACTTTCAGTCCAAGGAGAGCCAGGTTGCTGTTGGGGATGGCCTGATGCCGGTGCGGCGCATTTTTGAGGCTCTGATTGCGATGAAATACAACGGATTTGTGGATCTGGAATATGAGGTTCACGGCGACGATCCGATGCCCGGCGCCATCAGCAGCTTCGCGTATATGCGAGGCGTTCTGGCGGGAATGGGTTACTCAACTCACAGCTAAGGAACGTGAAGAATAAACCGCAGATCTCTCCATTGCGCTACGCTCTGTCGAAAAACGTTTCCAGGAAGGGTCCGCGGAACTGCAGATCCCTCAACCCCAAACCAATGCTCACACGACAAACCTAGATCTAGACAATACGCATCGTCATCCCACCGTCGATGACCATGTTCTCTCCTGTGATGAAGTCATTCTCAACCAGCGTGGTTATCAGCGCCGCAACATCCTCTGGCTTGCCTTCCATGTGCAGCGGGATTCGATTTTCGATGTTGTTCCTGGCCTGTTCAGGGGAAAGAGCATCGTGAAACGGCGTGCGAATGACACCGGGAGAAACACAGTTGACCCGAATACGCTGCTCCGCTAGTTCGCGGCCGAGAACACGAGCGAACTGCGGCAACGCACCCTTTACCACGCCATAGGCAAACGCACCTAGACAACCGCGCAGTCCGGCTGCCGATCCCAGCAGGATGATCGCTCCACCGCCCTGCTTCGCCATGTGCGGTGCCGCAGCTCGGCTGAGGAAAAAGACAGAGTGCACGTGAACCGCAAACGCGTTCATCCAAGTCTCATCCGTCACCGCATAAAAACCACCGGGAGCCGGCCCTCCCGCCGAATGCACCAGAACATCCAGGCGGCCGAAGTCTTTCACAACCTCTTCAACACACTTACGGCAAGACTCAGGGTCCGCGACGTCCACTTTCACAAAGCGGACCGTAGTCCCATGAGCCTTAGCTGCAGCGAGAAGACTATCCGGCATCGGTGCAGCGTTCCTGGCAGCCACGGCGATGTGTGCGCCCTTGAGCGCCAGGGTGAGAGCGGTCGCAGCCCCAATACCGCTGGAACCTCCGGTGACTAAGCAGACTTTTCCCTCTAGATTCATTCGTGCCTTTTCTAATCGACGTTACTGCGTAGCCGGCAACAAGATCAGCTCTGGTATCGACGCGCGCGTTGGCAATTTTGCAACGTGGACAATGGTTTCTGCAACATCTTCGGCTTGCAATGCCTTTGCCAATTCCTCGGGCGACGGCTTGACCGGCCTCTTTTCCAATAACTCGGTATCGACCAGACCGGGGCAAATCACGCACGTTCTTATGCCGTTTTGCTTCTCTTCCATCCGAATCGCGTGGGCCAGGCCGACAACACCGCGTTTGGACGCCTGGTACGCCGCCCCCGATACGTCAGCCATGACACCACTGATCGAGGAGATGTAAATCAAGTGACCTGAACCGGCGTTCCTCATGGAGGGTAAAACTGCATGCGTCGCATAAAAAGCTCCGTTGAGATTGACATCCACCAGCGAGTTCCATATTTCCGGAGTCAGCCGCTTCATGGACCGGTCCGGGGTATTGATTCCGCTGGCGACCACCAAGATATCAACTTTTCCGAATTGCTTGAGCGTTTCCTGAGCGAGTTGCCGCATGTCTTCTACCTTTGAGGCGTCGGCGCGCCGCACCGTGATCGTGCGTTGCTCTGTTGCCAATTCATCTTTAAGGGAATTCAGTCGATCTTCGCGACGGGCAGCAGCCACGACGTTCGCCCCCTCTCGCGCGAAAAGCACTGCAGCCGCTCGGCCAATACCGCTGGAAGCACCAACAATTACGGCCACCTGACCGCTTATGGAAACAGGCATCGCTTCTATCACTCCGTAGTTACTCTATTTGAAGTCCAGTAGTAGTCTACCGCTTGGAAGCTCTCAACCTGCTTGGTTGGCAAGTGTGGCGCGCTTGGTCTGCTCGATGTTCGTCGCGGTCGAGCAGCGCAACGCAAGGAAGGCCATCAAGACTGTTGAGAGAGGGCGCACTGGGCGGACGAGCGGACATGCTTCGCTTGACAATCGCCGCTTGACTGATATATCAACGATCGGGCCGCGAATGACCGGACTACCCGCTCATGTGCGGCTGAAATGGATGAGGATCCGCCGCTTACATGACGATGAATAGAAGAGACTTCGTGGTTTCTGCCGCTGCCCTGACCCTGGCTTCCAAAGCAAGATTGCGCGCGGATTCCCTTTCCAGTGAACACAGGTTCCCACCGGACGTCATCAAGAACGAGTGGTATGTTGAAGCCCAGCCAATCCCCCAATATCACTGGGCTCCCGCCAGCGCCTACGAGGCGTTTAAAGACATGAAGTTCGGCATTCGCCTCCACTGGGGCATCTATTCCATCTGGCATAGAGGGGCAGAATCCTGGCCTTTCCTGGACATGTCGTTCGCAGACCGGCAAGCCTACAACCAGCTCTATAAAACGTGGGATCCTGCCGGGTTCGATGCCAATGAGTGGATGAATTTATTTTCCGAAAGCGGGCTGAAGATGTTTGCCTTCACCAGCAAACATCACGAAGGCTTCTCCATGTTCGACACCAAGACCCGGGTGCGGCAAAGAGTCAACTGGACCGCGCCGGGCGGCCCTAAAATGGAGCCTTGCGATCTCGCCTACAGCATCATGGAAACGCCCTTTCGCCGGGACATCATCAAGGAGCTGTGCGACGCTGCGCATAAACGCGATATTAAAATTGACTTTTATTTTTCGCACCCCGACTGGTATGACGCAGACTTTCGCCCTTATGGGGAAGACCCGCTCCAGGTTCCAGACTCTCCTGAGCTCTATGGTTGGCGTCCTTCGGATGGTTCGATCGAGGAATTCTGGGCCAGGCGAAAAGTGCGCCTCGGGAACAGGTATGTGATGGTCCCCGATCCCACGCCGCTTGAGGTGGACCGCATGGTGCACCGTCATCGCCAGCAGTTGACGGAGCTTTTGACGAATTATGGAACGATCGACATGCTGGGCCTGGATATACACTGGGGCCCCAAGGTATGGCCGCAGATGCGGGAGACGATTCTCAAGCTGCGTGCGATACAACCGAACGTGATGCTGCGCTATCGCGGAATCGGCAACTACGGTGATTACTATACCCCTGAGCGCGTTGTGCCCTCCGGCCATGTCACCTCGGAGCTTCCATGGATGGTGATCTATCCCCTTGGGTCTGACTTCTCCTATGAGCCCGACGCGGCCAAGCACAAAGGCACAAACTGGATTGTGCAAAACCTGGTGGACTCAGTGGCCAAGGGTGGTGGTTTCATGGTGGGCGTTGGGCCAAGTGCCCACGGCCAATTCCATCCCGAAGCCGCACGGCAGCTGCGGGCTACCGGGGAATGGCTCAAGGTCAATGGCGAAGGCATATATGCCACGCGTGCGCGTGACGGGTCTCTTTGGTCGGAAGGCGATACCGTTCGCTACACTCGAACCAAGGACCGGCGCATCGCGTACGCCCACACATTGGTGTGGCCTGACAAACAACTTTTGTTGAGTTCCATCAAGCCCAGGACAGGATCGAGTATTTACATGCTGGGTATGGCCGACCCATTGAAGTGGAACTACGATTCGGCGAAAGGGCTAACCATCGACATCCCCGAGCAGTTGCAAGACGAGGCGGCGCGGCCTTGCCATTATGCGTGGACTTTCAAAATTGAAAGCGCAAACGCCTGAGGCGATTGAACTCCGAGCTTGCTTGATTGATTGGCGAGGATTTCTAATTTCTGGCGCTCTTGAGGCGCCAGCTGTTACCGTGTTCCGAGCTAGCCAGGCGTTCGAGCACTCGGTCAAGTCCGTTACGGATATGCGTCCGCATCGCGCTGTCGGCGACAAGAGGATCTCCGGAACACAACGCGTCCGCCAGATTCGAGTGAAACTTTGCCGGCGTCTTGTTGTTATCCGCGGCCGTGTCGTAAAGCCAGTTGAATACAAGTACCTGCGCTTTTTCAATCGCGCTGGTCAAGCCTGGACATTGTCCCAATTCTGCAATCCGCATGTGGAATTGCATGTGATAGGTGTGCACTGAAAACAAGAATCTTGCGTCTTCAGCCTCCGGACCTGACACCTTATGAAGATTGTCGAGGTGCCTTGCACTGGTGAGAAGCTGTTTCTTGTCAGCAGGAGTGATATGCTCCGCGCAAAGTCTGGCGGCCTGTGATTCGAGAGCCTCGCGGATAACGTAGCTATTGCGAATGTCCTGCTCGGTGGGGATGCGGACCCGAGTACCGATGCGCGGCCGGCTCTCGACCAGACCCTCCGACTCCAGCCGCTGCATGGCTTCGGTGATGGGCAGGAAGCTCATGTTGAGCCGGTCAGCCAGCTTCCTTCGTGAGAGCACGTCACCAATGGCCAGGTCACCTCTTAGAATTTCGTCCCGGATCTGTTGATATGCCCTTGCGGCGAGCGACTCGCTCGGGCGTCTTAGCCGGTTAGATACCAGCGTAGGTTTTTTCAAGTCAGCCTCGCTCTTTCCAATCGATGAGAAAGCTTGATCGGAAACCTTTGAACTTTCTGCGGCCGTCCAGATGTTAGCATCGATCTTTTGTTCCGCAAAGAATACCATTTAAGTGATATATCACCAGCGAATGTTGGGTTGGGATTGCGGTTCCGCACCACCCGCCGCTTTGTGAGCCGTCCATTCACGAAACCTGATCCCCCGCGCGCAAAGCAGGAGGTATGTTTCGCGGTAGCCACCAGATGAGCAATGCGGCAATGATGGGAGTGAGACCGAACAGCACGAACGCTGGTTTGAACGAATAGTGGTCCACCAGCCATCCAGTGACCAGGCTGAAGAGCATCCCCCCAAAGCCGGAACCCATGCTCGCAAGACCCCAGATCGATGCGACGGCATTTTTAGGAAAGAGATCGCGAGGGATCGCAAGAACGTTTGCCAGGGCGCCACAATAACCGAACGTCGCCGTAGAAATGAGTGCAATGGCAAGGGCTGAACTCTGGACCAAAGCTGCGGGCACGGCCGCTACCATCAGAGCTGAGAAGAAGAGCACTCCAACCCGTCGAGCAATCTGTGGGGATAAGCCAAATCGGAGCAAGATGCTGCACAGAAATCCACCCGCCAGGTTTCCGATTCCCCCGGTGAAAAAGGGTATCCAGGCCGTCTGACCAATCTCCCTCATCGTGAATCCGTGGCCGACCTTCAGGTACTGCGGGAACCAGAAGGTGTAGAAGTACCAGACCGGATCCGCAAAGACTTTGGACAAGGTGAACTGCCAGACAAACCGCGTCTTTGCGAGAGCCCAAACGGCAGGCGGAGGCGTTTCGATTTCTCCCGGGATAGCAGGAGGATTGCGGTAGAAAACCAACCACGCCGCCAACCAGACAAAACCGAGAACGCCCACAATGGCGAATGATGCCTGCCATCCCATGTCCAGAACGGTCCATGCCAGCAAGGGCGGAGCGAGCATGGCTCCCACAGCCGCGCCACTATAAAAGATTCCTGATGCCAGGGATCGCTCTTTAGGCGGAAACCACTCGCCGATGACTTTGACCCCGGCGGGGAAGTTGCCCGCTTCGCCCACGCCAAGAAGAAATCGAAATACTCCCAGGCTGATCGCGCCGCCCGAGAACGCATGAAGAATCTCGGCCGCCGACCACCAGGCGATTGTCAACGCATAACCAATTTTGGAGCCGAGCCGGTCGAGGAGCGGCCCAGAGACGCCATTCATCACCGTATAAGCCAGCATGAACGCGAAAATAATGTGGCTGTAGGTCGTGGCAGAAATCTTGAAGCGCTCGAGCATCACGGGTGCAAGAACAGACAACGTCTGGCGGTCAAGATAGTTGATGACTGTAGCCAGAAAGGCGAAGGCGAGCATCAGCCAGCGGCTTTCAGACACGGCCGGACCGCTCATCAATGCGCCCAGAGAGCTTCTTTCCTGCCCGGCACCATCGTCATACGGAATGCGTTCTACCTTGGGTGTCCGGTTCATGACTTCCGTTCTGATTGCGCGATATATTGGAACTGATATGTCATCGCTTCCGTTCTCGTCAACTGCTTTCCGCATTGGTTTGCAGAATAAGGTCTTACCGCTCACCAAAGGCCATGCGAAGGAGAGAGAAAAGTGACGATAGCTCCGGCAAGCAGGCGATCTTACGAGAATGCACACGCTCAGATTTCTGGAGAACGGATGAAAACAAAAATGAGCAACGAATTCGCACAAGGTACCCTGTCGCGCCGTACGCTGCTTTTGGGTGCCGCCATGTCCAGCGCCTGGCAGGCCTTCGCCAAAGAGACTCCTGAGAATGCCGCTCCTGCCGAGGCCACGTCCGCTGACCCAGGCAAGCTGAAGATTTGCGTCTTCTCCAAGCACTTACAGTGGGCCAGCATTGGCGATGCGGCTTCCATTGCTAAAGATATCGGGTTCGATGGTGTTGACATCACGGTTCGTGCCGGAGGCCACGTTCTGCCCGAACGAGTGGAGACAGATCTTCCCGCCGCCGTGGAAGCGGTCCACCGGGCCGGCCTGCAAGTTCCGATGATCACCAGCGACATCATGGGTGTCGACACTCCTCATGCTGGCGCTGTCTTGAAAACGGCCAGCCAACTCGGTATCCGCAATTACCGATGGGGATGGTTAACCTATCCGGCAGACAAAGGTATCGCAGAACGGCTTGATGAATTGAAGCCGCAAGTGAGAGCTCTGGCTGAGCTGAACCAAAAACATCAGATCTGCGGGATGTATCACACGCATTCCGGACCCGGGCTCGTGGGCGCACCGGTCTGGGACCTTTGGGCTCTCTTCCAGGGCCTCGATCCACGATGGGTGGGTGTGAATTATGACATCGGTCACGCAACGGTCGAAGGTGGCTATGGTGGATGGATCGACAGTTCCCGCCTGGTCATGAACCAGATGAGGGGAATCGCTCTTAAGGACTTCTTATGGCAGAAGAACTCGGGGAAGAATGCGCAAACGGATCCTTACGATAAATCACTCGGTATCGCGGATGCCTGGGTTCCGCACTGGTGCCCTTCCGGCCAGGGCATGGTCAATTTCGCGGGGTTCTTTGGCCTGGTCAAGGCGAACGGCCGTTTCTCAGGCCCGGTGCAACTCCACTTTGAATATCCCGGGCTCGGGGGCGCTGAGAATGGCAACAAGACGATCACCGTTCCCAAGCAGGCCGTAATCGATGCCATGCGCAGGGACTTGACCTACGTACGAAAAGTGTTGAGCGAGAAAGAGCTCATCTAGTCGGAGCCGGCCACAACTTTATGGCATAGCGGCCGCCTGTAGCTGCAGCACGTAGGCATAGCGGCCGGGCAAGGATGCAGGAAGCTGGACTTTCAGGTTATCGCCTTCTGCGCTCCACTTGAGCGGTTGCGCATAACCCAGTAGATGGAGTGCACTTCCTGGTTTGGCCGCAACGTTGAGCAGCGTCACCGCGGGCTGCTTCGGTGTGCCGAGGAGGATGGCGTAAAGGCTGCCGTTCTTGCGGGTGAAGCGGACGCTGATGCCTTCCTTGCTGGTGCCTACGGCGCGCGTCCACGGTCGCGTGCCATAGATAGCATCGCCGTTCTGGTGTAGCCACGCACCCAGCGCCCGCAGCCGTTCCATCTGTACCGGAGGAATAGTTCCGTCCGCTTCGGGACCGACGTCAAGCAGCAGATTGCCGTTCTTGCTCACGATGTCCGCCAGTAGATAGATCAGCGCATCGGGCGCGATCGTTTCTGCCTCGCCTTCCGCGCGATTGTAGCCGAAGGAGCGGCCGAGGCCGCGGCACTCCTCCCACTTGGTCGTCCGAATTTCATCTACCTTCTGATACTCGGGCGAAGTGAAGTCGGAGTGCTTCACGCCGAAACGGTCATCCACGACGCCGTCAGGCACGGCGTTGTAATAGTCGGCCATGATGGCGAGTGGATGGCCCGACTTTGGCCAATCAATGTCGTTCCACAGAACCGCGGGATGGTAGCGCACGATGAGCTCGCGAATTTGTGCGTCGGCATATTTGCCGTAAGCCTCGCTCTGGGGCTTCACGGCTTGGTAGTCGGCAGGCACGCGGATGGGACCAGGGACAAAGGTCCAATCATATCCGCCGGAGTAGTAAAGCCCCATGCGCATGCCTTGCTTTTCGACAGCAGTCGTCAGCTCCCCTACGATGTCCCGGGTGGCATGCTGCCGATCCTTGGGCAACGTCGGATTGGGGTTGGCGCTGGGCCACAAAGTGAACCCTTCATGGTGTTTGGTGGTCAGCACTACGTATTTGGCGCCTGCATCGTGAAATATGCTCGCCCACTGCTCCGGCTTCCACTTCATGCTCTCCCGGTCAAAGATCGGAGCGAAGTTGTAATAGTTGTAGTCGGCCCCGTAGTGCTCGCGGTGGTAGGCCTGCGTAGGTGAACCGTCAATGCGCATGGTGTTGTAGTACCACTCGGCGTAAGGGTTGTACTTGATGTAGTCGACATTGCGGAAGTCATGCTCGGGATGCGAGAGAGGCGCCCATCCGGGCACCGAGTACAGTCCCCAGTGGATAAAGATGCCCAGCTTGGCATCGGCGTACCACTGCGGAAGAGGATGCTTGTTGAGCGACTCAAGAGTTGGTTCATAATGGACTGCCGTTTGCGCAAGGCCCGGCGCGACTAACAGCGGGAGCAGCAACGTTGCCATGAATAACTTATTACGAATATTTCCCGCTTTACACATCATTCCCATTCTCCTTACAGCCAACTGGGATCTCACCCGACCCTCTGCTGCACAGTGTTAACGTTGATCCACTAATATAAGCCCCGACGTGGGGAGCGCGCATCAGCGCATCCATCCCCAACGGAACAGAGTGGCCGCAAAATACACTCAGTTGGCGGGACTCAGTTGCGGAGCTCTTTGGTGATTTGCTCAATCCATGCCGCCTCGTCCCGCAACGCGCGGGCAACCAGCGCCACTTGCTCATCTACCTCAGCGTAACGGCCCTCTTCGATGGCTTCTCTTACTCCTGGCATGGTCTTGGCACCGTAACCTGTGTACCAGCCAGGTGCGTAAAGCAGGTGCTGCATCCATGGCCGCCGCGGCAGACCCTGGGCGGTGGTTAGCTTTCTCTCGGCCAGCGCAAGCTGCTGATTGATGGCTTGCAGTCGATCCGCCGGAAGAGCCTTGCCCTGCACGCCGGCGAGCGCCTTGCTATATTCCGCGGCGGCTCGATCCAGAGCGGTCGCGGCGTTGTCGAGCGGCGCGAAATTCAGGTAGGGCGGAATCTCCTTGGCCGGCGGCGGTACAGTGGGATTGCGCGGGTCGTTCGCCGCCTCATACACACCGTCGTCCAAATTGCGCTTGAGCTCTTCGGCTTCCTTGCGGCGGGTCTCCAGCAGCGCTTTCACTTCCTCGATGTATTGCGCCACGGTTTGGGAGAGGCCTTCAAATTCGTACGGCATGATGTCGGCATCGGCCATGCGCAGTACGGTTAAACCTGCGGCCTGCGCCAGGGCCCGACCATAGACGTAATCGTAGTCGCCAAAATGGGAGTACCAGTAAAAGTCGTCGTAGATTGAGTGGTAGTTGCCGGAAGGATCTTCTCCGGAGAATCCAAGATCGACGGAGGCAATCCCCACATGGTCAATGAACCCACTGTAGTCTGAACCGGAACCCAGCGCACCGATGCTCAGGTTGCCGCCGCTCCGTGCCTCCGCTTGCTGCTTGGGTGTTCCATGGAGCAACAAGCGCGCCTGTTGACGTTTGTAGACAGAGACTTTGGATTCCGGGTCTTCTACATCTTTGGCAACACCGTTCATCAGGGACTCAAGCGCATGGGACCCCTCGACGTTCAAATAGCCACGGTCGTTGCTGTCACTGTTGATGTATATGGCAGCGTGCTGCTTTAACTCGTCTGCGTGCTGCTCGACCCACTCGGTGGAACCGAGGAGCATGGGTTCTTCGCCATCCCAGGAGGCATAGATGATGGTGCGTTTCGGTTTCCATCCTTGCTTTGCCAGTTCCCCTAACGCCCGCGCCTCCTCCAGCAAAACCACCTGGCCGGAAACCGGATCGTCGGCGCCGTTGACCCACCCGTCGTGGTGGTTGCCGCGGATCACCCAGAGGTCGGGCTCGTCAGCGCCGCGCATGGTCGCGATCACGTCGTACACGGGTTTGAGGTCCCAGTTGAATGCAAGCTGCAAATGAACCTTTGCCGGCCCAGGGCCTATGCGGTAAGTAAGCGGCAGCGCTCCGCGCCAATTGGCAGGTGCGACCGGGCCTTCGAGGGCGCTTAGCAGGGGTTGCGCGTCGGCATAGGAGATAGGAAGCACTGGAATTTTGGCAAGGGATTGCGCATCCTGCAGCTTGAGCCGCTTGGCGTCTTTGGTCGCGGGTACTCCCGGGGTAAGCGGATCGCCGGGGTAGAGCGGACCATCCAACACGCTGCCCCGCTGCGCTCCCTCGGGCGGACGCATGGGCCCTTTGGGAAAGGGGAGTTGCTGGGTAAAGCCGTCATCGGCGGGATCGGAATAGATGATGCAACCGATGGCTCCGTGTTCCGCAGCAAGTTTGGGCTTGATGCCTCGCCAGGATTGTCCGTAGCGGGCAATGACGATGGCTCCCTTGACAGAGACGCCGTGACGGGCAAGTTCGTCGTAATCGGCAAGCACGCCGTAGTTCACGTACACCAGCGGCGCGGTCACATCTCCATCCGGTGAGTAGGCGTTATACGTGGGGAGCTGCTCGTCCTTTTGCTTCGACGTTGGGTCGACTGCTACCGCCGGCTCCTCTAGTTTGGCGGTGAACTTCGAGGGCGCGATCATTTCCAACAAGCGTAATTTCGGGGTGGGAAAGAGAACTTCGAATTCTTCGATGTGAGCATCCCATCCCCACTGCTTGTATTGCGCCAGGATCCACTCGGCATTCTCTTTGTCATACGGCGACCCAACATGATGAGGATGGGCGCTGAGCCGCTCCATGTTGGCACGCATGCGCTGAGGATCGGGCTGGGATTTGAAACGCTGCTCCCAATTAGCTTCGCCCGGGGCGCTTTGGGCGGTGAACCCGGCAATCTGCTCCCCGGGCTGCTGCGCGATCGACGCACAAGCAAGGCCGAAGATGAGTATCGCTATGAAAGCTCTTGCCATGATTCCCCTCTTAACAGGTATTCTTGCTCACTCTACATGGATGCAGTGCGTCGTTGGCGTTTTTTGATGCAGGTTTTTACGGTCATCGCGCAGTCTTTGCCACCGTGGATTCAGCTACGCGTGGTCAGTAACGGCGTGGATGGATGCGGGATGGTTCCAGGCTTCCGGCTTGATCTTCATGCCGAAGCCGCTCTCCTCCGGCACCTGGATAAAACCATCTTTGGGCGCGATGGGGTTTTCCAGCATAAGGGGCCAGTCGCGTTCGTAAAATCTTTGGCAGCTTTCCTGGATCCATACGTTGGGCGATGCCGTGGTCAGATGCGTAGACGCGTAAAACAATAGAGGGCCGCCGGCCGTGTGGGGCGCAATCGGCAATTCCTGAGCATCGGCGAGAGCGCTGATCTTGCGGGCTTCGGTCAGGCCGCCACACCAGGTCACGTCGAACATCACATACTTGGGAGTGCGCGACTCCAGCAGGCGCTCAAATTGCATCTTGCCGGCCATGCGCTCGCCGACCGTAAGCGGCAATGAGGTATTGGCCGCGAGCTGGTGATACTGGTCGAAATTACCGGGCATCAGCATGTCTTCCAGCCACATCGGCTTGTAGGGTTCGAGCGCATGGGCGATGCGGATGGCGGAAGTCACATTCCACTGCGCGTGAAACTCGATGGCAATCTCTATCTCATCGCCGAAATTATCACGCAATTTTTTTACCGGAATCAGCGCCTGGTCAATATCGTGCCAGGTAATGTACTCGTTTTTGTTGCGTAAAGCGGCGCCATCAAACGGCCATATCTTGATTGCCTTGATGCCCCGGGTATCGATCAACTCGCGCATGATCTTTTCCGGCTCTTTATTGAAATCGTATTTATAGTCGAAACAGGTGTTGTACAAACGGACCTGCGGGTTCGCCTTGCCTCCGATCAATCGGTAAACCGGCGCATTCAGCGACTTCCCCAGCAGATCCCATAAAGCCAGATCCAGTGCGCTCAGCACCCTCATCTCGGTACCCCCGGCAATCTGGAAATCGAAGGTCCGGTAAAGGTCGGCCCAGATGCGTTCTATATCCCGCGGGTCCCGGCCGATCAGCGAAGGCGCCACATTGTGAACCATGGCGGCTTCCACCGGATTGCGCGGATAGGTTTCCCCGATGCCGGAAACACCTGCGTCGGTATCGATCTTTAGCCAGGTCCAATGCGGCCAGAACGGGGCCTCGTCGCGCGACTTCCAGTAGACGGTCTCGATGCGCGTGATCTTCATCGGAGGTAGCGTGGAGGCAAACGACGAATAGGCAGCCGCGAGGGGAGTGGCGAGCATTCCCGAAACGAAGGCTCTCCGTGTCAAACGGTTGGGGGGCAGAGGCATGGGCGGATTATAGCCTTGCGTGCGAGCGGCTGATAAGGCTTACCAGGCCGCTATGCTCACAGCGCGTATAGATCCACATACTCTTGCACCGGCATGCGCTCGAGTGCCGGTTGGTCGAGCGAGACCTTCAGGATTGCCTGCTGCCATTGCGGCTCAAACCGGCGCGCGAGGTTGGTGCGGAACTTCTCTTCCAGCAGCGGGATGCCTTCGTCTCTACGGCGCCGGTGGCCAAGGGGATACTCGACCGTCTCCGTCATCGTGGTGCCGTCACGGAAAGATACAGTCAGTGAATTGGCGATGGAGCGTTTCTCCGGATCGTGATAGTCGGCGGTAAAGGTAGGCTCTTCGCTGCATTGCATCTTTTCCCGCAGCCCATCGATGCGCGGGTCTGCGGCAAACGCGTCTTCATAATCGGATGCAGTCAGATGACCAAAGAGGAGGGGAACGGCCACCATGTACTGGACACAGTGGTCGCGGTCCGCCGGATTGTTCAGCGGTCCCTTCTTGTCGATGATGCGGAGACAGGCTTCGTGGGTGCGAAGCTGGAGGGAGCTTATGTCGTCTGCTGACTTTCCGGCTGCGAGCAGCTTTTTGCGCAGCGCCATAGCGGCTTCTACAGCCGTCTGCGCGTGGAACTCAGCCGGATAACTGATTTTGAAAAGCACATTCTCCATTACATAGGAGCCGTAAGGCCGCTGGAAGCTGAAGGGCCGGCCACGAAAGAGCACATCGTAAAATCCCCAGGTCTTGGCGGTCAAAACGGCGGGATAACCCATTTCTCCGGCCTTGACCATGAGCGTGAGGCGAACAGCGCGGCTGGTGGCGTCTCCGGCAGCCCAGCTCTTGCGCGAACCGGTATTGGGCGCGTGGCGATACGTCCGCAAGCTCTGACCATCGACCCATGCCAGCGAAACCGCGTCGAGAATCTGATCCCGGGTGAGGCCCAGCATGTCCGCGACCACAGCCGTCGAGGCTACCTTGACAAAGATGACATGATCGATGCCAACCTTATTGAAAGAATTCTCCAGTGCCAGGCAGCCCTGTATCTCGTGGGCCTTGATCATCGCCGTGAGCACGTCGCGCATGGTCAACGTTGGTCGAGCGCCGCTGCGGGAGAGCCAGTCGGCGACGGCAAGAATGCCGCCGAGGTTATCGGATGGGTGGCCCCACTCGGCAGCCAGCCAGGTGTCGTTGAAATCGAGCCAACGAATCATCGCGCCGATATTGAAAGCGGCCTGCACCGGGTCCAGCTGGAAGGCAGTACCCGGCACCTTGGCGCCGTTGGGCACGATGGTTCCGGGTACGATCGGGCCCAGCAGTTTGGTGCAGGCCGGATACTCGAGCGCCTCCAGCCCGCAGCCAAGAGTGTCGATCAGGCAATTGCGGGCGGTGGTATAGGCCAGTTCACTCTTGATGGTGTAGTTGCAGACATAATCGGCAATGTCGACGAGAACCTGGTCATACGGCGGGCGTTTCCCTCTGGCATGTACGGACATTCAGTCAAAATCCTTCTAGGCTCGTTTTTCAATGGGGACAAACGGCAGATCGTCAGGGCCGGTGTAGTTGGCTGAGGGGCGAATGATCTTGCCATCAGCGCGCTGCTCGAGGATATGAGCGCTCCACCCGGAAGTACGGGACAGAACAAAGAGCGGAGTGAACATCGCGGTCGGAACCCCCATCAGGTGATAGGAGACCGCACTGAACCAATCCAGGTTGGGGAACATGCGCTTGGTATCCCAAAGCACAGCTTCGAGGCGCTCAGCGATGCGATACATGACGAAGTCGCCGGTGGATTCAGCCAATCCGCGAGCGACGTTCTTGATGATGGCATTGCGCGGGTCGCTGACGGTGTAGACCGGATGCCCGAAGCCGATGACCACCTCTTTCTTTTCCAGGCGCGCGCGAATGTCACGCTCCGCCTCGTCAGGTGTGGCGTAGCGTTGCTGAATTTCCAGAGCGACTTCATTGGCTCCGCCGTGCTTGGGCCCGCGTAGCGCGCCAATCGCGCCGGTGATGCAGGAATGGATGTCGGATCCGGTGCCGGCGATGACGCGGGCGGTAAAGGTGGAGGCGTTAAACTCGTGCTCGGCATACAGAACGAGTGACACCTGCATCGCACGAATCCACTCCTTGCTCGGAGGTTCCCCGTGGAGCAGGGCGAGAAAGTGCCCGGCCAGTGTGTCCTCTCCCGAATCCAGATCAATGGTTTGTCCATTGCGGCTGTAGTGGTGCCAGTAAAGGAGCATCGACCCAATGGTGGCGAGCAACACGTCCGCGCACTCGATGGCTCCCGCAGGGTTGTGGTCGTCTTTCTCCGGCAGCACGCAGCCCAGGGCGGAGACGCCGGTGCGCAGCACATCCATGGGATGCGTGGCAGCGGGAAGCTGTTCCAGCACTTCGTAGACATTGGCGGGCAAGCCGCGTAGGCGGGTCAGCTTTTGCTTGTAGGCGGCGAGTTCCATGGCGTTCGGTAGTTTACCGCGCAGCAATAGATAGGCCACCTCTTCAAATTCACAATGTGTGGCCAGGTCGGCAATGTCATAGCCGCGATAATGCAGGTCGTTGCCGGTACGGCCGACCGTGCACAGGGCCGTGTTGCCGGCCGGCGTGCCGGAAAGGGCAACGGATTTCTTTGGTTTGAAAGCTACAGGCTGGTCAGTGGTGGTGGCCATGATCTCTCCCATTAAGTGCGTTTGGCGGCCGCGAAGAGCTGGTCAAGCTTTTGCTCATAGGCCTGGTAACCGAGGAATTCGTAAAGCTCGGCGCGAGTCTGCATGAGGCCGAGCACACTGCTCTGGGTGCCTTCGCTCCGGATGGCATGGTACACCTTCAGGGCGGCGGCATTCATGGCGCGATAGGCGGCGCAACAATATAAGACGATGTCGACCCCGACGGCGGCCAGCTCCTGGGCGGAGTAGAGCGGCGTTTTTCCGAACTCGGTAATGTTGGCCAGAATCGGCACCCCGGCCGCCTTTTTGAATTGGGTGTACATAGCCAGGTCGGTGACGGCCTCGGCAAAGATCATATCCGCGCCGGCAGCGACGTAGGCGGCACTGCGTTCGAGCGCCGGAGCCAACCCCTCGCCGGCCAGGGCGTCCGTTCGGGCCATGATTACGAACTCCGGGTCGGTCCGGGCATCGACCGCAGCCTTGATGCGATCGACCATCTCGGCTGCCGGAACCAACTCCTTACCGGGCCGGTGACCGCAGCGCTTCGCGCCCACCTGGTCTTCCATGTGCACGGCGGCAGCCCCCGCTCGCTCCATGGAGCGGATGGTGCGGGCAATGTTGAAGGCGCTTCCCCAGCCGGTGTCGATATCGACCAGCAGAGGCAGGCTGGTGACTTCGGTGATGCGGCGCACGTCGACCAGCACGTCTTCCATGGTGCTGATCCCTAGATCGGGCATGCCGAGCGAGTTGGCGGCCACTCCTCCACCGGAGAGGTAGAGCGCGCGAAAGCCAGTCGCCTGTGCCATGCGCGCAGTAAAAGCGTTGATGGCGCCGATCACCTGCAATGGATGCTCCTGCTCAACGGCGGAGCGAAAGCTTTCAGTGGCCACGTGATTCCCTTCTCCCACTAGATGCTAAATGGTCTCGGCGTCGCTTGGCTTTGGGGTAGCGGAGTGGATAGACTCGCTTTGCGATGAATAAAGTCTTTTCTACCGCCGACGCAGCCGTTGCCGATATCCCGCCGGGCGCAACCGTGATGCTGGGAGGGTTCGGGCTGTGCGGCATTCCCGAAAACGCAATCGCCGCCCTGGTGCGCCGCGGGGTTACGGGCCTGCATACGATTTCCAACAACATGGGCGTGGATGGCTTCGGCCTGGGCCTGCTGCTGGAAGCGGGCATGATCGCGTCGCATACCGGCAGCTACGTGGGCGAAAACGCGCTGTTGGAGAAGCTGGCGATTGCCGGCACGCTCAAGGTATCCCTGATTCCCCAGGGCACCCTGGCGGAGCGAATTCGCGCCGGCGGTGCGGGGATTCCCGCCTTTTACACGCCGACCGGCGTGGGTACCCTGGTAGCGGAGGGCAAGGAGGAGCGCACCTTTGATGGGCGCAAGTATTTGCTGGAGAGGGCGCTCAAGGCTGACTTCGCGCTGGTGAAAGCGTGGAAGGGCGATCGCCAGGGCAACCTGGTCTACCGCCGCACGGCGCGCAATTTCAACCCAATGATGGCCACCGCCGCGCGCATCACCATTGCCGAAGTGGAAGAACTGGTAGAACCAGGCGAGCTGGATCCGGACGCGATTGTGACCCCGGGGATTTATGTGCAACGCATCTTCCAGTGCACCGCTTGCGAGAAGCGCATTGAGCGCCTGACAGTGAGGAAACCGAATGCAGGAGATTGAGAAGCGGAACCGCATCGTCAAACGTGTTGCGCAAGAGCTGCGCGATGGGTTTTACGTCAACCTCGGCATCGGCATGCCCACGCTGGTCGCCAACCATGTTCCACCCGGGGTTGAGGTGGTGCTGCAGTCAGAGAACGGCATGCTGGGGATTGGGCCCTATCCGCTGGAAGAAGAAGTAGACCCCGACCTGATCAATGCGGGCAAGGAGACGGTTTCGGTCCTACCCGGGACGTCCTTCTTTTCCAGCGCCGATGCCTTTGCCATGATCCGCGGAGGACACGTGAACCTCAGCATCCTGGGCGCCATGGAGGTCGATGTTCAGGGGAGCCTGGCAAATTGGATCATCCCCGGCAAGATGGTGAAGGGGATGGGCGGCGCCATGGACCTGGTGGCGAGTGCACAACGGGTGATCGTGGCCATGGAACATACCACGCGAGATGGCCGACCTAAAATTCTCAACGCCTGCCGATTGCCTCTGACCGGGGTTGGGGTGGTTGACTCCATCGCGACCGAGTTGGCTTGGATCAACGTGACCCCCGAGGGGCTGGTCCTGGAAGAGATCGCGCCCGGGGTTTCGGTTGCCGACGTTCAGGCGGCAACCGAGGCTCCATTGCGGGCGAGTCCGACACTCCGCACGATGAGCTGACGTTATTCGAGAGTGTTGCCGCCGTTCACCGAGATCTTCTGTCCGGTGATGAATCTTCCTGCCTCGCTGGCCAGAAAAGCTACGGTATTGGCCACATCTTCCGCAGTGCCCATGTGTTTCATGGGTACTTTTTCCGTGTAGGCATCGATCTCCGCCTGGGTGGAATGCAGGTGGCGTTCGGTCGGGATCCAGCCTGGAGCAACCAGGTTTACGGTGATGCCGCTGGGAGCAAGTTCGCGGGCCCAGGAGCGCGTTTGCCCTAACTGGGCTCCCTTGGCCGCTACATAATTGGCGAACATGGGGTTCCCTAACTCGAAGACTTCGCTTCCGATCTGAATAATTCTGCCGAAGCCCCGGCTCTTCATGCCGGCGACCAGCTGGCGCAGGATCAGCAGGGGCGACTTTACAAAAAAATCCAGTTGGTCCAGGTAGCGCTCCCAGGTCTGCTCTTCGATAGTCAGGAAGGGTTGCGGACCGGTGGCGTTCATTACCGCGATATCGATGTGTTGATAGGTTTCGTTGATTGCCTGGACCATTTTGATGATGTCGGCTTCCTGGCGGACATCGGCATAGTAGGCAGTCGCTTCCCCGCCCTGTTTTTTGATCCGTTCGCACAGCTGCTCGGCGCGATCGCGCTTGGCGAAGTAGTTGACGGCGACTTTTGCGCCTCTTGCGGCTAGTTCCAAAGCGGTGGCAGCACCCAGTCCTCGTGAGGCGCCGGTGACTAATGCCGTTCTTCCTTTGAGAGTTTCCATGTCTAGAAAACGCTAAGGGAGGAGTGGGATGGTGTCAAACTGCGCTCCTTTTGGTTTGTTTTCAGTTGAGTGAAGGGCGTTCGAAGGGCTGCGCCCATCGTTTTCGACCCATGTATCCGGATTTCCTGCACGGGGCGCCACCAACGGCCGCGTGTGCGGCTTTCTTTAAGGAAAGCCGCATAAAGTTCGCCAGCGCCATCAAGATCTACAGGAAATCGGGGATGTGGGGCACCCGTCAGTTGTCAGAAGGACAGGAACCGGAGACGACGCGTGTGGAAGTGTGCGCCTTAAGCGCCTTAAGGGTCTCTGCGGTTCTTCCGGAACCGAGAATCTCTAAAAAAGATGCGCTAAAAGAGCTAAAAGCGCTAAAAGGGGTCCGGGGGGAGTTCCCGATGATGCTGGGCGGGGTCGGATACACTGGCTCTCTACCGAGGAAAATTTCATTGACAGTTTTGCGCTATGTGGCGGTTTTGTCTTTGCTGGTTGCCCATTCGGTTTTGGTGCGCGCTGACAGTGTGACGGAGCTGAGCGACAGCTTCTGGCAGTGGAGAGCGCAAGAACAGCCGTTCAGTGATGATGACATCCCTCGCATCGAGCGGCCTGCCGGGTTGGTGGTTGATTGGTCGCCGCAAACTATCCAGCAGCGGCTGCAGCAGCTCGGGGTTTTTGAAGAGCGATGGAAGGCTCTCGCTCCCTCGGCCCAAACCCCGATCCACGAGCAGGTGGATTACCGCCTTCTCGGCTCCGCGGTCGCCCGCGTGCGGTGGGAGCTTTCCATCGAACAGAGCTGGAAACGCAATCCGGAATTCTATGTCGATCAGACGATTGGCTCGGTGTTCCTTCTTCTATTGCCACCGCCACCGTTCTCTGAAGCGCGGCAGGCGGAGATCGTTGCCCGCGTAAAGCAGATCCCGACTACGCTTCAGGCTGCGCAGGAGAACCTGACCGATCTGCGGCAACCGTTTGTTCAACTGGCCATCGACAGCCTGGACCGGGCCGCCGAGCGCTTACAACGCACTGGGAAGGCACTCGCACCGCAACTCACGGGAGCCAACAACCAAGCGCTACAACAGGTCACCCCCGCAGCGGCAACAGCACTCACGCAATACCGCGCGTGGCTCACAGCCAAATTGCCCACCGCGCGCAAAGAAACAGCCATTGGACGCGACAACTACATCTTTTTCCTGAGCAAGGTTGCGCTCCTTCCCTACACACCCGAGCAATTGCTGGCGATGAGCCATCAGGAGTGGAGCAGAGCTGTCGCATTTGAAACCTACCAGCAGACTCGTCTTGCCGGCGCTGTTCCCGCTCCCTTTTTTCCCAGCGCGGCAGCACAGATACAGGCCGAAAAGATCGATGAAGAGAAAGTTCGCGCCTTCCTCATCGGCCAAAAAATCCTTAGCGTGCCTTCGTGGATGAAGCACTACCGCAACCTGCAGCTGCCGGCTTACCTGGAACCCTTTGAGGACATGGGAGAAAACGACGACCTCACCGGACCTTCGCGCCTCGATCAGGATGGGACCAGCTACATTCACGTGCCGGGGCCGAACCTGAGCTTCTTTAAGCTTTCCCAGGCACACGATCCGCGGCCCATTCTGGTCCACGAGGGCGTGCCGGGGCACTATTTCCAGCTCTGTCTCGGCTGGCACAACGCCGATCCGATCCGCCGGCACTACTACGATTCCGGCGCCAATGAGGGCCTGGGCTTCTATGCCGAAGAGATGATGTTGCAGGCTGGGTTTTTCGACGATAATCCGCATACCCGCGAGACCATCTACAGCTTCATGCGGCTACGCGCACTGCGCGTGGAGGTTGACGTTAAGCTGGCGCTGGGCGAGTTCAGCCTGCAGCAAGGCGCTGATTACCTCGCTCGGACGGTCCCCATGGATCGGGCAACCGCGCTCGGCGAGGCAGCGATGTTCTCGAGCACCCCTGGACAAGGCATCTCCTACCAGATCGGAAAGCTACAGATCACGCAGCTGCTCTCCGATGCCCGCCGCGCTCAAGGTAAAGATTTTTCCATGCTGCAGTTCAACAACTTTGTCTGGAACAATGGCAATGTTCCCATCGCATTGCAGCGTTGGGAACTACTTCAGGATGCGAGCGAAGTGCCCTGACCAAACTGGTGAAGCACTCTGCGGATTTGCCATAGAGTGGCCGCCAACGCAGCGAGCCCGGCAGTCCACACTACGAACGCAATGTGTACTGCCCACATGGGCGCAGCCCCAACTCGCCGCAAAACAAATGGAAGAAAGTTCCACTCGGTGATGTGAGCGTAGTCCCATGGATCCTCGGTCATGGCGTGGTTGTTCAGGCCCCAGGCATCCATTTTCCCCAACGCAAAAGCGACAATGTTTTTGACGCGCAAGGCAATCACAAATGTCGGATGGCCCAGGGTCTCCATCTGGTAAATTTCGAGCGGCAACCAGAAGGCCAGCGACACCAATTGAACGAACGTACTGACGGCCAACAGTGCCAGGCCGAGGATCCAGACCGGCTTTGCCAGTTGCGAGCGATGACGCAGTAGCAGAGGGACGGCGAGCAACGAGGCCAACTCGACAGCCGTCGAGACGTAGCGGTCGCCCCAGGCGAAGTCTCCACTCCACACGAAATAGCGAGCATAGAAGCTCATATACGCCAGGAGCAGCGGGCAGCTCATGACGGCGTACGCCTTCACGTCCGGGCTGAAACGCTTCCATGCGACAACGCAAAGCAGAATCATCAGCACGATCAAAGGATCGAAGAGAAAGATCGACTTCTCGGGGGTAAAAAGCGCCCCGAAGAACCCCACGTGCCAGGGAGTCGTGAAGGGAAAGTTGGGGGGCAGCGAAGGATCGCGCATCCTGGTTTCGCGGCCGATGATGGTAATGTAGGTAACAAACACTGATCTAAGCCCAAACCGGTAGATTTGATAGAGGCGATCGAGCAGTCCGAAAAAAAGGTAAACCGGCAGAGCAGTGGCAACGTAGAATTTGCATCGCCCCCAAAGGTCGCGGCCCCGGGTCCCTTCGAACCACAAGATCAACCACAGGAAGAGCGCTCCAGACAGCAGATCCAACCCGGTGGGAAGCCGGGTAAGCAGGTTGAGGCCGAACGCAGCCGAGCCAATCAGAAGTGCTCGCCGGCTGCCGGTGCGCAACCACTCGTACTGATAGGAGAAGCCTGTGATCGACAACAGGAAGATGTAATTGTTCTCCATCATGTTCTGGGTGTAATGGAGATGCGTGGTGGCGACAAGCAGAGCCAGTACTCCCACGACAGACTGCGTGATATCGAACTTCAGTTGACGCAGGAAGCGAAAACAGACCAGCGCGGTCAGCACTGTTACCAGGATATTGGTGCTATAGCTGACGATGATATCGCGCACGCTGGGATCGGTATCGTCGTACTCGGCAAAAATGGGAAGGCGGGCGACATAGGTGCCGACGATATCGGAAGGCAACAAGAGCAGAGACTGGCCGATGCTGTACCAGCTTTGCAACTTTCCCCCGCGGCCGTGCACGCCGAATTCAGGAAATTCGTTGGGAAACACCTCCGGTTCGGAGGTCCATAAGGCGTGGGCGGTTTGGAGGCGATGGGTAGTGTCAGCAGAGCCCAGCTCACCTGATTGCACTACGAAGGCAATCAGACCGGCAGCCAAAGCCAGGAGGAAAAGGGGGTCACGAAAGCGGCGTTGAAGATTCAATACAGCCATTATGACTTACCATGCGGCCGCCATGGATCATCACCGTGTAGGTGACCGGCGAAGTAGCCTGCTTTGCCTGGGAACTAAATGCGCCCGCCATTTTGAACATGCCCATCATGGAGCCACCGGTGTATTGCGTGGTTTCCTGATAGCTGACATCCGCGAAGGCCAAGGAATGCATCAGCACGCCCCCTGCGAGGAGGGCGATCCATGTGGGCTTCATTGCTTTCTCCTTATGTAACTATCTATGTATCTATTGCCGGGTGAGCTCCACACTGCGGTTGCGGGCACGCCCTTCGAGCGTGCCGTTGGTCTCTACGGGACGGGAGGCACCATAGCCGTCATTGGCAAGACGATCCGGGGCGATTTGGAAACGCGTGACCAGCGCCTCTTTCACCGCGGCGGCAGGTGCAGTAGCTCATCTTCTACCATCCATGGCGCCGGGTGAACATTAGATCCCCGCCTGCTTTGCCGCGAGCGCGCCGACGACAGGCAGTCTCGTCGTCTTACCCTGATATGCGCTGTACATAAGAAACGCCCACAAGGCAAAGCCACCGACCATGATCACCAGATCGATGGGCACTTGAATAATGAAGAAGAGACCTTTGGTGACCGCGCCCAGCACCAGGCCGACGATCGTCCAGGCAATCCACAGCGCGATCCAGGCCACGTTGAAGAAGATGGACTGAAATGCGTGGAAGCGGACGAAGCGATCGCTTTTGTAAGGGTCGATCACGAGAAAGAGAATTCCGGTGATGATGCCGGCAAGATAAGCCAGCGCGCCTGCCGTGTTGGCCTGGAGACCTGCATTGGTGGGGGCGGGTGCCGCCATCGCCTGGGGTCTCACCGAACATGTGGGGCAAAAGTTGGTGCCGTCTGCAAAGGCGGCGCCGCAGGATTGACAGAAACTCATGGTGTGGTCCTTTCTTGAACTGGAATTAACTAAGTGCTCATAACCGGCTTGCCACCATTTTCGCCAGCGGCTTGATATTGTCTGTGTTGCAGGGGCAACTGGTGTACATGAAGCGAGCCAGCGTGTTGCCTTTGCGGACCATGAGCATGCTGCCCCCGGCTACATAGGCTTCGTCACCAATTCCGGCGAGGTCTCCGGTAGCGCTGTTGGCTGCGGTAGTGGACCCGCCACCAATGTGCTGGAACGCGGCGCGATTCATCTTCATTTCCATGGCGGCGTTGCCTGCGGTGAAGTTGAGAACCAGCACGGGAATCTCCCCGGTAGCTGCTTGTGCAGCGAGCGATTTATCGGTCGCTTCCTGCTGGGAAAAAAGACCACCGGCGAATTTCTGCGCCATCTGCTGGGTTTTGGGGTCCGCTCCCAGGCCGCCTAACATCGAAGACAAATGCTTCGCCGTCACGTCGGCCGGATCACCCTTGGCGATGTAGCTGCAGCCACCGTCCTGGGCCTCGGTGCGGATAACGGCTAACCCGACGGCCTGGCTCACTTCCGCTTTGCTCAGAAAGCGGCAAGGATCTCCCTTGAAACCGCCTGCGCTCTCGTCGCTGCTGGAATTACCCAGCAGGCCGCCCAAGCCACTCGAGGTCGACGGAGCCGCTCCTCCCAGTACCTTTGCCTTAGCCTCTTCCACTTTTCCCTTGATCTTTTCGGCCGCGTACCAAAGCCCACCGACTGCCAGCGCTCCGCCCACAAAAATGATCAGCACCACAGCAACGAGCACTTTGACCAGAGTGTTGGACTTCTTTGCAGGGTAAGCATTCCCTGGCGTATACGCGGCGGGAGCAGGCGCATAACTTGCTGCCGGCGGTGCATAGCTAGAGGCCGGCGGTGCATAGCTGGGGGCCGGAGGCGTGTACGCGGCCGGAGGTGGTGTATACCCCGGAACCGGAGCAAAGCCCGCGGGCTGGGGTGTCGGTGTCTGTGGTGCGGGGGTTACAGGGAGCGGGTCAAAGGTCACGGGCGCGAACGCTGGTGGCTGGGGCGTTGGCGTTGCCGGAAGTGAGTCGAAGGACACCGGGGCAAAGGCGGATGTCTCTGCCTCCGGTGCCTGTGATACCAGCGGTAAGCTAAAGGCAGCGTCTACGGGCGTGTAAGGCGACGCTACGGGTGTATAGGCGACGGGCTGCGCAGCCGGGGTAGGCGGTACGGGTGGTGCTGGGGCCTGGACGGCCATAACGGGCAGCTTTGCTCCGCACCCTCCACAGAACAAGGCCGTATCGTTGAGGCGCGAACCACATTGACCGCAAAACTTTGCCATATCGTCCTCCCAGGCCGTCGGCCGGGTATGACTGCCGTGGCCGCATTTCTCAGCGACTTTGAGGGATAACTCCGAAATGGTCAATAGAATTTGCGCTTAAGTATGGATTAACCGCAAACCCATTGTTCTAGAGTCACTTGCAAGCTTCCATTAACTGAATACAATGGCGTTGGACCGGACCAATGGGGTTTCCGGGGTTTTGGGGCACGCTTTGCGCGCATGTCAGAGGGAAGTAAGAAACGGTACCTCAGAAGCTAAACAGGGTGTATGAGATCGGAAATTTAGGAATTAGTCCCGCAGGGACGGCTGACCTTAGCCCATGTTGGTCCTGAGTACATCGAGAAAATGATTGAGCCTGCCCCGGCCGGCTGGATCGCCCTGATACCAAACAAGTCCCGGGAGGACATGCAGGAGTGTCAGCAAACGTGACTCGCTATCGCTTCGGTCCCTTCGAGCTGGACCCGGAGGAAGGCACTCTTGCGCGTAACGGGATCCGGGTGAAACTCCAGGATCTTCCCTGCCGGCTTCTCCTCATGCTGGTCGAGAGAGCCGGCGAGATCGTCACCCGGGAGGAAGTGCGGCAACGGCTGTGGCCGGAAAACACATTCGTGGAGCTCGACAATAGTCTTGGGGTGGCGATCCGCAAGGTGCGGGAATCGCTGAACGACAATGCCGAGGCATCCAACTATGTCGCGACGATCCCTCGCCGGGGATATCGCTTTGTGGCGCCGGTAACGGTAGAGAGACAACAAAGAAGCGCAGACACATCGGCACTTCCGCTAAGGGCAAAAGAGCCGCCGGAGATGGCTACCGGCCTGCCGGCAAACGCGCAGAACCCCCCGTTCCCTCCGCACTGGGGTTATTGGGCAGCAGCCGGGCTGGTGCTCGTGCTGGGGGTGGCAGCGGTGTCTTTCCGTTTCCATGGCAAGCCGCCTTACGTCTCCCCGAATTCGGAGTCGAGCGTGGCAGCGGAAGTACGGTTGCGGCGTTCGGTGGCTGTGCTCGGGTTTCGTAATCTGCCGGGCCATCAGGAAGACGATTGGCTCTCTCCGGTGTTCTCGGAAATGCTGCACACAGAATTGGGGACCCGAGGAGACCTGCGCATGGTTTCCGGCGAAGACGTCGCCCGGGTCAGGCGTGAATTGCCGTCTGCCGAAGGTGACAGCCTGTCAAAACAGACTCTGGAACGCCTGCGGACAAACCCGGGTGCGGACCTAGTGGTGCTCGGTTCGTATACGGCGCTGCCGGGGAATAATGGCAAGCAGATTAGACTCGATCTCCGGGTGCAGGATACGGCGAATGGTGAAACCATCGCCGAAGAGGCGATTACCGGGGAGCAAAACAATCTGTTCGACCTGGCCTCTCAAGCGGGCTCGCGGCTTCGCCAGAGACTGGGCCTCACCGCCAACTCATCAGGAGATGCCAGTGCGGCTCGACTCGCCCTACCGGCTGACCAGCGGAGCGCCAGACTCTATGTAGAGGGCCGTGAAAAGCTTTGGGCTTTCGATTTTCTCGGCGCGCGAGACTTGTTGCTCAAAGCAGTGGCGGCTGATCCTCAATTTCCGCTGGCCCACTCCGCATTGTCGGAAGCGTGGTGGCATCTTGGCTATACGAACAAGGCTCGCGCAGAGGCACAGCAAGCGCGGGAGCTCTCCCCGGACTTGCCGCAGGAAGACCGGCTGCTGATTGAAGGCCAGTATTGGCGAGCCATGAATGACGGGCCCAGAGCGGTGCAAACCTATGGCCAGCTCTTTCATCTGTTTCCCGACAGCCTGGACTACGGTCTTCTGCTGGCCACGGTGCAAATAGGCGTCCAGCCGTCTGCATCTCTGCAGACGCTTGCAGCCCTTCGCCGCCTGCCTGCGCCGGTGGGCGATGATGCGCGTATCGACATGACGGAAGCCTCGGCATGGATCGGCCAGGATCTTGGCAAAGCGCGCGCCGCGGCGAAAGCCGCAATCGAAAAAGGCCGTGCCCAGGATCGCCCTGTGCTGGTCTCGCGGACGTACGGTTTTCTATGTCAACAGGGAGTGGGCCTGGGCGCCTCTGTGCAGGAGGTGCTGAGCGACTGTGAATTTGCGCGGCAGAGTGCGGTAGCCGCCGGTGACCGTAATGGCGAAGCAACGATGTTGATCGATCTCGCTGGGCTGCACTATCAGCAAGGCGACATGGCGCGTGCCGAGCAAATGTTTCTGATGGCCATCCAGTTGTTCCGTGAGGTGGGCAACCCAGAGGGGATTGCTGTTGCCATGGGTAATCTGGCCGCGGCGCGCCTGGGTCAAGGAAAGCTGAGCGAAGCAGAAAAGATGCTGGAAGCATCCGTCCCCGACTACCAGGCGACCGAGGATAAGGAGGGTGTGGCGCTCACGCTTAACAACCTGGGAGATCTTTCCAGGCAGAGCGGCAGACTTGATGCCGCAGAGAGCCAGTACCGCAAAGCCAAGGCGACTGCCGAGGAAATTGAAAGCAAGAATGCCGTGGCCTACGTACTGAGCGGGCTCGGAGATGTCTATAAAGACCGCGGAGATCTGATCCAGGCTCGCAAATCCTATGAAGGAGCGCTGACGTTTCGAAAACAGATCGGCGAAAGACAGACCGTGGGAGAGAGCCAGGTGCAACTGGCGCGCCTTGCGGTTGAGGATGGACGGGCCGCCGAGGGTGAAAACATTTTGCGGCAATGGAAAGAGCAGTTTCACCTGGAACAACAAGCAGATGATGAATTGCTCGCCAGCATCGGGCTAAGCGAGGCATTGCTGGCAGAAGGCAAGCAACTGGAGGCGCAAAAAGAGATTGACGGATCGCAGAATCTTGCCGCCCGAAGCCAGAATCTGTTGAGCAAGCTGCAGTATGACGTCGCGTCGGGGCGCGTACTGTTGGCATCCGATCATCCTGAATTGTCCAAAGGGAAGTTGCAGGCGGCGCTCAGAGACGCGCGTGCGCACGGGTTCGTAGGTATCGAATTTGAAGCGATGCTAGCTACCGCTAACCTGGAAAAGCGATCTGGACACACGGCACTCGCGCAGGAGCAGTTGGCCTCGCTGGAACATGCAGCGCGGGATAAAGGATACATGCTGGTCGCCCGCAAGGCAGCGGCTGCGCGCGGTTAAGTAGCGAGGATGCATCCACCGGCTATTCCGATTTGAGAATTGTTTGCGACTCGATCTTAGCGGGATCAAGTTGCACATTGAACCCGGGACCAACCGGTAGAGCGATGTGCGCTCTCTCAAGAACCAACGGATTACTTTCAAAGTGGTAGTAGTGCTTCATCTTATTGACTAAGTACTCTCCTAAGGGGAAGGTCATCGGCGACTGGCTGGAGATAACGTGGATGGCGGCACGCAGACTGTGGCCATGGGGAATGACCGGCACATCATGCAGAGAGGCAACGGTGCCTATGCGCACCAACTCGGAGACCCCACCACACCACTCCGGGTCGGCCTGGACTACGGAAAGGGCGCCGGCCTGCAGGTAGCGCTCTACTTCCCATCTGCCGTAGAAGTGCTCGCCCGAGGCGATGGGGATGGTGGTGCTGCGCCGGATGGCGGCGAAGCTCTCAATCTTTTCGGGGTGCGTAACTTCTTCCATCCAGTGCGGGCGGTATTGTTCCACCCGGTGGGCCCACTCCAGGGCGTAATCCTGATCCCATCCGCTGTATGCGTCGAACATGATCTCGGTATCATCGCCGAGAGTTTCGCGGAGAATCCGGACCAGATCGACATTCTTTTGCATACCTTCCGGTCCGGAACCGGGGCCGTAGCCCATAAACCATTTCTGATAACGGAAACCTTCGCGCTTGATCGCGAGCGCGCGGGTACGCACTGCTTGCGGCTCGAGCGAAAAACCGAGGCAACTGGCGTACATCTCCACTGATGAACGGGTGGGACCGCCAAGCAGCCGGTAGACCGGCACATCATAGTAGCGGCCGCGCACGTCCCACAAGGTGTTGTCGACGGCACTGATGCCCATCAAGAAAAATCCATCGCGCGAGTGACGGTTGGAGCGATACATTTCGTCCCACAGGGCCTCCCCTGCCAGTGCGTCCTTCCCGAGGAGAAAGGGGCGCAGATCCTGCTGCACGACGATCGCCGCGCTCTTTTCAATGGGACCGTAGAGACCTTCGATGCCGCCGGCTACTTTTATGCGCACATAGATCGCGCTGGTATGCACTTCCTTCGATCCGGATGGCTTGTCCGCATAGGGCGCGGGGCGCAGGTCGTCGTAGACGTCCAGGGGATTCACCTGGGGCTGCGCGTTGATGCCGCCCTCGCCGGTGTACCTGCCATGCAACTCAAGCAGCTCTACTGCTTCGATCTTCAGCGGGCCATTCGCATGGTCCGCGGGAGGCGCGGCAGACGCATTCTTGCTGGCCGCCGCCAAGGCGGTCGCGGCCGCGCTGAGCAGAAAATGGCGACGTCTCATTGTTTCCTCTCTCGATTGCTTCTGGTGGAGCTTACAACTTATACACTCTAACCCAGGGCTATGATTGCCACGGTTGAGACTAGCCGGCTCTTGCTTCCGTTGCTGGAGGTGGCCGATGCAGAGCGGGATTACGGCAGAGGATGGCGAGCAAGAGTGCAGAGGGTACGGAATATACTGGGTTATAAGGAGCGGTCGTGAAACGGCATGGCACAAGACTGACGAAGGCCTCCGCATGGGCGTTCTGTTTTTGCGCCTCGATGACGCTCTATGCGCAACAACCTTCACCGGCGCAACAGACTCCACCAGCGCAGCAGGCACAGACGCGTCCAGCGCATCCTGAACTTCCGGCGGGACCGGGAAAAGATACCCTGATTCGGATTTGCAGCACGTGCCATTCCCCGGATAACGTGATCGCCAATGGGCAGGATCGAGCGGGGTGGGAAAATACCATCACCAAGATGGCGGATTTTGGCGCCGTGGGTTCCGACGAGGAATTCACGGAGATTCTGGATTACCTGGTGAAGAATTTTCCGGCGAATTCCGGGCCGATCAACGTGAACAAGGCGTCGGCCACGCAGCTTGAAAGTGGTTTGGGGTTGAGTACTGCGGAAGCAGCGGCGGTGGTTGATTATCGGAAAAAGAATGGGGATTTCAAGACCATCGATGACTTGAAAAAGGTTCCCGATGTGGATGGAAAGAAGTTGGACGCCAAGAAGGACCGTCTTGCGTTTTAGAAACCTGGACATTGGTTGATAGTTTGAAAGTTGCCGGTTTAGCGCGGTGGTATCCCACATCTCGCGAAATACCAGCGAGATGCCCCGAATTTCCTGCACGCAGCGCCGGACAAGACCGCGTGTGCGCCTTTCTTTAAGGAAAGGCGCATGAAGTGCGCGGAACCCATGAGACTCCACAGGAAATCGGGGTTCTGGGGCACCCGTCGTTCTTGGCCAGGATGAATTCCCAGCCCGGCAAGCCCCTCCACATGCGAGAAGCCTTGGTTAAGGGGTCGAGTGAAACTGCAGATCCCTCGGCTGCGCTCGGGATGACAAAGGGGACAGCGACGCTTCCATGGAGAGCGGTTGCTCGGATCCCAAGTCTCAAAAGGGAGACCTGGGGTACCCTTCGATTGTTACTGACACAGTTTCGATTTGACTCTATGGTAGATTCTTTAGCCAGATGTTTCGGTGGGAGATCTTTACTACGCCTCCGCCTTCTATCTCGAAGGCGATCAGCCCCTTTGATTGACTGAAGGTTCGATCGGTGTCGACGAGTACGGCCATTACGTGTCCGTTGACAATGTGGATCAGCGTGTTTCCATCGGCGATGACTTCGTACTGATTCCAGTCACCGATTTTGATGTAGGACTTGAGCTCGTCTGAGCTTCCCAGGGTGGCCAGCAGCCGCGGTTTTTTGCCTTGATCGGTCTGGACCATCTGGCCGCGCCAGGCGATGATGCCGCGACCCGTGCCCTGTTCGTAAAGCTGGCCGGTGTATTTATTGGCGTAGTCGAAATCTGCCTGATAGCCCTTCACGTTGTACTTGGGATATTTCACCATCTGCCCTGGGGGCGGCGGGGCGCTGAGACTACGATACTGAATGCCTCCATTGGCGCCTGCGCCTTCGAGCTTCATTTCCAACTTGAGCTCGAAGTTGGATGGCTCGCCACCACGCCACAGGATGTTGGTTGTGCCGGAAGGATGCTCGGGAGTGGATTCGGCCACCAGGCTGCCGTCTTCGACGTGCCATACCTCCGGGGATCCCTCCCAACCATGCATCGTCTTACCGTCGAAGATTTGCGTCCAGCCTTCGTGATCGTTGAAGTCGATTGGTTCGGGCTGGGTGAAGCCTCCGCCGGTATGTCGGGCGGGGGCCTGGTATCCATGCGATGGATAAATCAGGAGAAGACAGATCGCTGCGATGAGGGGTGGTCTTACGTAGTTTGGTGACATACTTTCTCCTTCGTGACCGGCCTAAAGAGGGGTGTGCTCCTTCAGCGAAAGCGATCGTAAGGGCTTCCCCCGGATTTCCTGTCGAACTTAATGGCGTTGGCGAACTTCATGCGGCTTTCCTTAATGAAAGCCGCACACGCGGGTGTTGGGGGCGCCCCGTGGCAGGAAATCCGGGTCGCCCATCTTTTTCGGCCCACGTACGCTCTGGCGAACGTGGGGCACCCGTCCGATTACCTTTGACCCCGGTTACGACACGGACTTTCAACGGCCTAGTCCCAGCCGTGGGCGTTGCGCACCGCGATCAACGTCCCCAGTATGTCGTTCCAGGTCTTCGGTGCGAGCATGGTGGAGTTGGGGAACATGCAACCATCCCAACAGATGTGCTCATATGCCCTGGTCGGCGCCCCGCTCTCATTGCGCATCCAGAGACCAGCGACGGCTACGATATCCATCTTGCCATTGGGATCGCCGACGACGCAGTGGCGTCCGGTCTTGTCGTGCGACCCTGAGCCGCTTACGGAACCATCGTTTTGAGCGACGTGAAAATCGATCGTCCATGGCCGTAGAGCATGCGTTACTTTGCGCAGGGCATCCATCAGAACATCCTGCTGCGACCAATCAAAATTTTCCGGCAGCAGGCGGTCTTCCGCAGCGTTATAGCCGAGTGTGTACAGAAGAGAATGGGCCATATCCGCCTGGAAGCCAAGGGTCTTTGGCCGGTTCACCATCTCCAGCAGCTCGACCATTCGCTTCCAGCTATGCATTCCACCCCAGCAGATCTCTCCCTCGGCGGCCAGGCGCTCGCCATAGTCTTCGGCGATGACGCTGGCCTCGGAAAATGTCTTCGCGATTCGTTTGGTATTGCCGGTTGGGTCTTTGGCCCACTCCGCCGGAGACGCCGCGGAGTCGATGCGTATTACGCCATAGCGGCGAATACCGAGCCGGCGCAATTTTTTGCCGATCTCACAGGCCTTCTTTACCTGTTTAAGAAAACTTGCCCGCTCCTGCTCGGAACCCATGGCAGAGCCGCCGCCGGTGGGCGGCCAGACCGGGGCGACGAGCGAGCCCACCACCAGGTTGCGCCTGGCAACGCTGTCGGCAAGGCGTTTCAGATCGTCATCGGTCGAATCGATGCTGGTGTGCGGCAACGACAGGAACAAATCGACGCCATCGAAGCGGACGCCTTCCACCTCGGCCTGCGCCGTCAGGTCGAGCATGGTTTCGAGCTCGATGAACGGCTCCGATCCCTCACCCTTTCCGACGAGCCCGGGCCACATGGCGTTGTGAATTGCCGGGTGCTGGTGCTGGTTGGCTTGGCTCACTGGTTTATTTCCGTAACAGTGGTTGCGCATCCGGATTACCAGGTCCGAAATGCTTGAGCATGACGAGGGGATCGGATGCGCTTGGATTTTCGATGCGCACCCCTTCTTTAGCAACAGGCGCAGTGACGAAAACCTCGTCCTCCGTCATCTCTCCAAAGCGAATCATGGAGGGCGTCGAGATTGCCTGCTTGCCCAGGGTTCCATAGCCCTGGGTTACGATCACGCCGTAGGCCGCGCTGTCTTTAATCGTGACGGCACGCTTTGGCAGCACTGTCAGTTCCTTAGCCGAGTAGTAAGGCGTGCCGTAGGTGATCCATTTCTCGACGTAACCCTCCGCGGCCGGCTGCCCGGCTGGGTTTACCGCCTTGGGGAAGGTTTTATTGCTCTCTGCGAAGCGCGGATTCACGTTAGCATCCCAATCGAGCATGCTGATCAGGAAATCGAGATCCTTCGTGTGTGCAGCGGGTACGTCCTTGGTCAGCAGTTCCCAACCGACAATGCGTCCTTCCACTTCGGACTGGAACATGGCAAACACATCGCTGTTGACTTGCGGCTCATAGGTCACCAGGGAGCCGGGAGCATGCAGGATGCCGGGGTTGACCTGCCAGCCCGCACCTGGTTCCAGGCGATAGGCACGCGCATGAAAGAGAATTCCGTTGTCGCCCTGGTTCCATTTTTCCAGGCAGCGGCGGATATCTTCTTTGGTTGTGCCGGGCTCGAGGCCCATGTAGGTGTGGGGAAAATTATTTTGTATCTGGTTGTATTGGGGAGGAAAGTAATAGGCTTCCGGCTTTCCCTTTTGCCCCACCAGCTTGGCGAAAGCATCGCTCTGGTGCATGTGATGGGGGATGGGGCCCATGTTGTCAAAAAACTTGCAGAGCAGGTTCCACCCGCCTTCGCGCTCCATTACCTCGGCACCGAGCAACAGGTCGCCGGCAGTCTCCACCGCTTCTTTCAGCAGGAACTTGTCGCCGCTACCGGGCCGCACATAACTGAGCCCTTCATCGGGTAAAGTGTTCGGTCCGTTCGACGCTTTGGTGGTTGAAGAAAACCAGCGCTCATTGATGCCGCCCCGATGGCCGCCGAAGGCATAGAGGTCGTCGGGGTGCAGTTTAAGCCTGCGTCCGGGAATCATGAACGATCGCGGAACCCAACAGGGTTCCAGTCTCAGGATGCCGTTACCTGCCTCAATTACTTCCTTAACCTGGGATCTGCTGCGCATTGTTACTTGTGCCCTTCCTGAATTGCGACGACATTAGTGCTCCATCGGGATACCAAAGGAGTAGAGGGTGTTGTCGCGGGTAGTAAAGAATACATGACCGTCGCCGATAGACATGCCGGCCAGATGACTGGAGGACTGGATCGCATCTCCGCTTGCATACAATTGTTTCCCGCTATCGGCATCGAGAGCGTAGAGGGTAGCGTGCCCGGACGTGCTTCCTTCCTCCAGAGCAAATACCACCCCATTGGCAATGGCCGGGGGTGCGGGATTGACGAGATCGCGGGATATCCAGGCTGGTGTCAACAGCGTTTGCCCATCCTTTTCTTCCACTTTGAAGGCAACGATACTGCCGTGAGGCGCGGGTCCATTGGTGGCGGCAAATTTCACATCCTGCTCCACCGGCCCGGTAACAGAAGCCAAGACCCAGACAGCGCCGGACTTATCCTGCCACGTGGCGAGGCCCTCCCACACGCCACGCTTCGTACCCTTGGACAGCATGCCGGTCTGCGCCAGGGGAGTATGGTGGTCGGCTCCTCCTAACGAGGCGGCGTCTAACAAGACAACTTTGCCATCTCCGCCGGGAGCAGCAAGCAGTTCCTTTTCCTTGTAGGTAAACGCCACCGGGCTCGAATTTAAGGCCTTCCCCGCTGGAGAAGGCGTATACCAGTCCTTCACCTTCAGTTCTTTTGGGGTGAGGGCCACGACGCTATTGGCGTATACGGGGGCAACCGCCGGCCCACTCCCCGTGACCACATAGGCGGTACCGTCGGGCCCGATGGCCGGCCCGGACAAACCAGCCAGGCTTAGTTTCTGAACCTGGTAGCTGTTGACGGTGTAATCCGGAGTATTGAGGTCAATGGACCAGATGGCGTTTGCAACATTGCGGCAACCCGATCCGGTTGCCGTGTACACGACCTTGTCGTTCATATTGAGCCCGAAGGAACTTCCGCCCGGCGTGGGAAGAAATTTTACCGGCGGGGCGTAATCGAGGCCGGTGGCCATGATTTGTTCATGAATGTAACCATCACTGGTCACAACATATACTCCCCTCAGACCAAAATACCCACCCCCGGCAGCAGCACCCACCCGACGCTCGGCGCGCGGCAGTGGTTCTTCGGATGGCGGTCGCGGAGGGGGAGCTGCGCCCGGTTTAGCAGCGGCCGGCCGGCGCGCTCCGAAATGTATGACTGGCGGCGCCTCGGTAACAACCTGAATGTTGCCGCATGCCCGGTGCGCGGAGGGGGACTCGAACGCCTTTTGCCAAACCAGCTCTCCCAGCTCAGAGTCCACGGCGTATAAGGTGTTTGCGTCGGCCAAGAGCGCTAAATCCTTAAATCCGCGGCCGGTAATCAAGCCGGGAAAGAGAAGCGGCTCGCTAAACGACGATGTTTTCCCGGATCCTTTGCCGAGCTTGAGCTTCCAGAGAAACTTGAAATCTTTGGCCACCGTAGCCGTGGTGATATCTGTTTCGGCCTTCTGCCAATTGTTGTGTGCCGGGTCCTCACCGGATACAGGCCAGAAGCCGCGAGGAGGGCCCTGGGCACGCGCTGCCGCCGAAATTAAAAATGCGCCCGCAAGACAAAGGACCACCGGCTGCCGGAAAAATCTCATAGCGTCTTTCACTCCAGACCAAAGCAGTAAATTGTGCCATCGAAGGTGCCAAATATCACGCGGCCCCCGGCGACGGCAATGCCGGCCTGGTGCAGGAATGAACCGATCTGTTCTCCACTGGAATAGAGCTCCTTGCCGGTGACTGCATCGAGCGCATACAGCTTGGCCGGGATTGAACGCTTGATTCGCTCTTCGAAGGTGTAGAGGCCGCCATCCTCGTCATTCGCCTGGGCAGTAAATTCGCCCGCGGCGAGCACAAAGACGACACCGTTGGCAACCACCGGAGGTTCGGCGCTCATCATGTCGCGCGAGACCCAGGCGGGAGTGAGCTGCGTTTTTCCACCTGCTTCGGTCACCTTGAAGGCGATCACGCCTCCATTGGGAGTTGGACCGTAGCTGAGGGGAAAGTCCACGGCGACCGGCCCACCTATCGGGGCCAGCACCCAGCGGGTGCCATCCTTATCTTCCCAGCTGGCAAAGCTACCCCAGGTGCCCTCGGTCTGGAAATTGACATTCTTATTGGAAACCAGGGGGCTGCGGTACAGGGGAGTCTCGTGATCTGGTCCGCCAAGAGACTTGCTATCCATCAGGAAATAACGGCCTTCTTTCCCCGAGCCGACGAGAAGATCACGCCCTTTGTAGGGGAACACGACTGGGGTGGTGTTCATATCCAGGTCGCGCTTGGTGAGCCAGGCGTGGTTGCTCGGCGTGTAGTAGTCCTTGAGGGTCAGATGATCGTCGGCGGAAGTGTAAGCCTGCACCGTGGTCGATAGCTCTCCCGCTGCGACGTTGTAAACCCCGTCTCCGGTTTCGAAATAGATGGTGCCATCGCTGCCGATCGCGGGGCCGGCGGTGCCGAAGATTCCTCCCTGACCGGGAGTGGAAGAGAAGGCTTTTTTCGTGGTCAGATCGACGGCGTACAACTCATTTAGAACCCCGTGACAGCGTTGGCCGGTCACGGTGTAGACCACATTGTTCACCAGGTTCAGGCCGTAGGCTTTGCCATAGATTGCCGGTATCATTTGGATGGCCAGTTCTTTTTCTTCGCCGGTGGCCGGGTCCATGGTGTGCAGGTAGCCATCACTGGTGAGGACATAGACAAACCTCTGCGCTGCCCCTGCCGGCGTAACCACCGGGGTCGCGGTCAACGCATTGTTGCAAATGAACCCGGCGCCCTGCCCCGGCTCCAGCGGCTTGTCGGACGACCATTTCAAATCCTTTTGCCACACCAGCGTGCCGCTATCAACGTCGATGGCGAAGACAGCGTTGGAGCTGCCGCCAAAGATCGCCAGCGTTTTGACGCCGGCGGCGGTGTGCACGCCGGCAACGACCACCGGCTCGCGAAAGGATTGCATGCCCATCGGCTGGTTATTGGTCTTCAACTTCCATAACAGCCGGATGTTCTTGACGGTGTCGACGGTTAGTTTGCTTTCATTTCTTTGCCATCCGTCACGTTGCTGATCGAAGCTGCCGGTTGGCCACTCCGCAGCCTCGGTTGACTGAGCCAAGGCGATGGGCAGCGTTGAAGAACTAACGCAAAGGAATAGCAGAACTGTGAGTAGCTTCACCCTGGAAACCCTACCAATAAGGAAACGCGGTGTCAAAACACCGTGGTCTTACGGTCATTTATCATGGCTTTGTGCACTTCTGGCCTTGTGCACTTCCATTGGAGGAAGCATGTCCACAGCCGCTAATCAGCCGGGGGTCTTCGTCTCCCCCGCTGCGGGGGCCGAGGTTGAGGTTCGCGCCGCCTCGATTCCCTGGTACATCTGGACCGGCGTTGTGGCGGTCACCTCATCTTCGATCGGGGGCGCCTGGGATGTATCCTGGCATCGGTCCATTGGACGGGATACGTTCTGGACGCCCGCGCACATGGCCATTTACGCCTGCGGTGTGCTGGCGGGCATCATCTGCGCATGGTTGATCGGAAAATGCTCGTTCGGCCACGACCCCGAGCTCTCGGCTGCGTCGGTGAGTGTTTTTGGACTCCGTGCTCCGCTGGGCATCTTTCTCGCCGCCTGGGGCTGTGTTGCCGTTCTCACTTCGGCTCCGTTCGACAACTGGTGGCATAACGCCTACGGCCTCGACGTCAAGATCGTCAGCCCGCCTCACGCCTTGCTGATTCTTGGTTTGCGCGGTGTATCGGTCGGGGTCATGTTCCTCATCCTCGCCGCCATGAACCGCGCTGCCGAAAGCGACCAGGCCACGTTCAAGCACCTGCAGCTGCTTTTTCTTTACGTTGGGGGCCTGGCGATCGTCGGCCAAATGTTCTTTGTGCAGGAGTACACCTGGGACGTGAAGCTGCACCAGGCGGCGGCGTACATTGCGATGGGGATAGGCCTGCCGGCGGTTTTCGCTACCATTTCGCAGGCGTCACGATCGCGGTGGGCGGCGACTTCCATGGCTGCCGTATACACGTTATTCCTCATTGCCGAGATACTTATCCTGCCGCTTTTCCCGGCCCAGCCGAAGCTCGGCCCGGTCTACAACCCGGTCACGCACATGATTCCGGCGAAGTTTCCGATTCTTATCCTGGTCCCGGCTCTGGCTCTCGATCTGCTTTGGCACCGGTTGAAGCATTGGAAACCGTGGCAGATTGCCCTGGTCTCGGGTATCGTTTTTATGGCCGTGCTTACGGTCGTCGAATGGAATTTTGCCAAGTTCCTGCTCTCTGACGCGAGCAAGAACCGTTTCTTCGGCACCATCTATTTCGATTACAATTCGCGCCCAGCCGGCGCCGACCGTCTGCGGCAGTGGTTCTTGCCCGATCAGGGGGTTGCTCTCTATACCGGGCTATTGCGCGCCGCCATTTACGCCTCGATCTCGACCTGGATCGGCCTGCGATTCGGCCGCTGGATGCGCGGTGTGCAGAGATGAAGGGCTTTAGATGGCAAACGCGGTTCGCGTTTCTTGCCTCGCTGTTTCTTGTTTCCCTGATGACGGCTCATCCTGCTTACGGCCACATCGGCAGCAAGGATGTCTATGAGGAGGTGAACGTTGGACAGTACAAGCTCTTCGTCACCATCCGCACGCCGAATGTAATTCCGGGCGTAGCTACGATTGAGGTCAAGAGTTCGGGCGCGACGATTCATTCCATACGCATCACGCCGACCCCGCTGACCGGCGAAGCCTCCAAACACCCACCCACCTCTGACGCGATGCAACCTTCGGCGGCCGACCCCGGCTTCTTTTCCGGGTCACTCTGGTTGATGGCTTCTGGTTCGTGGCAGGTCCACTTTAATATTGACGGCGCCGCGGGCAAGGCAAGCACGAGTGTGCCGGTCTCGGCTATGCCTCTTTCTATCCTGCCCATGCAGCGGTCCCTGGGCATCATGCTCACCGTGCTGGGCATACTGCTGATTATCGGAATCGCGGGCATCGCTGCTGCTGCAGTGGGCCAGTCGCGCCTCGATCCGGGTGTGGCTGCCGGGCCAACCGCACACCGCCGGGCACTGATTGCCGGGAGCGTCACGCTGGCCATCACTCTGCTGCTGGTGTACGGCGGATACAAATGGTGGAACCTCGAAGCCACTTCCTATGCGGCGGACATCTACCACCCGCTTAGCCTTAGCCCAACGCTCTCCGGCAACATTCTTGATCTCAAGATCGGCCGGCACGATACGGACGCAATGCACTCGTCACGGGCGCGCTCCAATGACGACCTGCTGCCCGACCACGGCCACGTGATGCACCTTTACGCGATTCGGGAGCCGGACATGGATGCCGCTTACCATTTGCATCCTGCGCCGGCAGGCGCCGGGCATTTGCGGATGACTCTGCCCACCATGCCTGCGGGGACGTATCGGCTCTACGGGGATATTGTCCACGCCAACGGTTTCCCTGAAACCCTTACCGCCGACCTGGTTGTTCCGGCGAACCTGCCCTCTTCTCCGCTTGCAGCGGAAGACGCCTCGGCCGCGCCGCCCCCGTTGTCTCAGCATGAGCTTGGGACTGCCTATAAGCTTCCCGACGGCTACACGATGGCTTGGGACCGGCCCCAGGATCTGAGTGCCAATACTGCTTATGCGTTTCGATTCCGCCTGGTCGATGCCGCCGGTCAGCCTGCACGCGATGTGCATCCCTACCTGGGAATGGCGGGACACGCCGCTTTCGTGAAAACCGACGGGACGGTGTTTGCCCACACCCATCCTGAAGGTTCTGCGTCGATGCAAGCCATGATGCTCGCCAATGGCAGTTCGGGAGAGATGGCGGAGGCGGGGTCGATGGCGAGCATGGATAAGACAGGCTCAATGGCAAATATCTCACCCACGGTTGAGTTCCCGTACGGGTTTCCCTCCGCTGGACGCTATCGCATTTTCATCCAGATGAAGCATGGGAACACGGTGGAGACGGGTGTCTTCGATGCCGATGTTCACTGAGCCGGAAGCTAAAGAGAGGGTGTGAGAACGGGAGAGAAACAGCAGGTCCCTCCACTTCGCTACGCTCCGGTCGGGATGACAATTCTGTGGGACGGGGAACCACTCCTCCGGCCTTTTTGGGGGCACCCTCCTTTTGCAAAAAGTGTGTCATCCCGACCGAAGCGTACCCGGATTTCCTGCCACACAGCACTGGACAAAGCCGCGTGTGCGCCTTATCTGCCCTGTTTTGGCAGATGTGGAATTCCACAAACCTCAACCCCTGACTGTGCAGGGTGTAGATGGCCATGGACAAGATCTGTTGCCGGTAGAGAGTGATCGGTGGACAGCCGTGGAATCCCACATCTGCCAAAACCGGGCAGATATGGGGCACCCGTCACTCGTTACGCATGGAGATCTCACTACCGGCAGCGATTCGCTTATTCGTTTATCCAGGGGTCTGTGAGAAATGCAGGGCTAGCTAGCGCTTCATGGCGATCTCAGCACCATAGAGCGCCAGCAGCGGATGGTGAATGACGGCGCGAAACTCGTAGGTTCCTTTGGCGGAGAGGCCGTTGATATGGGCGGTGAAAGGGCCGGGCTTAGAGACGGTTTGTAGCGGCGTAGCCGTCCAGGGTGCGGAACGCGAGTTGACGTCTTCACCGAGAATTGGACGGTATTCGAAGCCGACCTGGAGGGTTGCGCTGTCGCCCATATCAAGGACTTCGCCCTGCAGCGTTTCCTGACGCCCCGCTGGTTCGGCGACCGACCCGGTGGTTTGCACGTGCGGTGGAGTGAGCGCCGGCTCGGCGTTGGTAATCTTCAGTACTGCCGGATTTGGCCAGTGAAAATTGTCCTGCAGGCGTTGGGTCTGCATCACGCGCACGTGGAGGCCATCCTTTTCCTGATGCCAGCTGGATTTGGGCGTGATTTCAGGGTGGTACTCGACCACCTGGTCGTTCTGGCCGAGCACGCTCACCTCCGTCTTGCTGGTTGCGCGGACCGAATGCAAGGTGAACTCCTTCCAGGTTGCGCGCGGCCAGGGTGTGTCCGATTCGACGATCGCGTAGAGGGCCTGGCCGTCTTTCTTTTTGGTAAACCAGATGTCGCCCTCATTGGTGATGACCCAGGGTCGCACGGCATAAATCGCGTCGGAGTTTACGAACATCCAGAGGGCGATTTCACGCAGGCGCTCTTCTTCTTCGATCGGCAGCTCGCCATTCGGCTTAGGCCCCACATTGAGCAGGAAGTTGCCGCCCTTGGCGCGCGTCTGAATCAGCAGGCGAATCAACTCACCTCCTGATTTGTAGTGCTCATTCTGCGGCTGGTATTGCCACGCCGTTCCCATGGTCATGCAGGTTTCCCACGCGCCGGGCAGCGGCATTCCGGGAACCGTGAGCTCGGGTGTCTTGATGGCGCCCCTGGTGACGATGATGTCAGGGTCCAGCTTCCATGCGAGATCGCGCAGGCCGGTTGCTTCCCCATCGAGAAACAGCGCATCGATTTTGCCATAGTGAGTCAGCAACTCGCGGATTTGGGTCTGGTCGTATTCCATCAGGCCGGGATTGTTGCGTGGCTGGACGCTGGGAACGGAGCGCTCGATGGTCTTGCCGTGCTGGTGCAGCCACCAGAAATCGTCGGGGGAATAATAAACACCGGCCGCGATGCCCTGGGAACGGAAGGCGTCGAAGACTTCTTTCGTGATGTCGCGATGAAACGGCGTATTCATGATGCCGAAGGGCGTGGTGCTGGTGTCGAACATGGCAAAGCCGGAATGGTGCTTGGTCGTGAACATGACGTAACGGATGCCGGCCAGATGGGCCAACCGGGCCCAATCCAATGGACGGAACTCATGCGGGTCAAAGGTTTTGGGCAGCTCCGAGAAGAAGCGGCCGGTGTATTCCGGAGATGCACCGACCAGCGAATGGCTGATGACCACGCCAAGCTGACTGTCCACGCTCCAATGAATGAAGAGGCCAAAACCCTGATCGCGGAACCACTCCAGCCTCTCCGGTTTATTCAGCGAGCCCAATTCCGGATTGTCCTCGGCCGCGGAACATGGCGAAGTGCACAAAAGGCCGGCGAGGAAGAAGAACACCAGCAAAGGCATGATGCGGATAAGTAATCGCGTTCTGGGCATGGGAGGCCGATCCATTCAAAGGTAGGTTTGAAGACCCTCGTGTGAGTCAAAACACCACCATATATGAAATTGCTCTCTGTCCAGAAGAGCATCGGATCCTGTGCTTGGGTTGACATTCGACCCAAAGGGGCGGATACTTGGGTCGAATGGCTACCCAAGAGAACGGCGACGATCGTATTGCCTTGCTGCAAGGCACGCTGGACATGCTGATCCTGAAGACCCTGGTGCTGGGACCGTGCCACGGCCAGGGAGTGGCGCGATTGATTCAACGTCAGTCGGAAGAGGTATTTCTAGTCGACCACGGCTCGCTCTACGTGGCGTTGCAGAGGCTGGAAGACAAAAAATGGATTCGCGCGAAGTGGGGAGTGAGCGAGAACAACCGCAAAGCGCGCTTCTATTCGCTGACGTCAAAGGGCCGCGAGCACCTGGTGGAGAAGACAGGTGAGTGGCGGCGGGTGGCGCGGGCGATGAGCTTGATTCTGGATTCCGCAGGCGAGCTGCAGAACGAGGAGGCTTAGGTATGTTCACGCGCAAGCGAAGTGCCGAGGATTTTGCAGAGGAAATCAAAACGCATCTTGAACTGGAAGCCGACGAACTGCGGAGCGAGGGATTGAGCGAAGACGAGGCGCGGCGCGGCGCGGGAAGTAAGTTCGGCAGCATCGGTGCGGCACAGGAACGTTTCTACCTGAAAGACCGTTGGGCAAGTCTGGACAGATTATTGCGCGATCTACGATTCGGATTGCGGTCGCTGCGTCAGAGTCCCGGGTTTGCAGCGACGGCGATCCTGACGCTTGGTCTGGGGATTGGTGCGAACACGGCAGTCTTCAGCGTAATGAACGCGGTGTTGTTACGGTCACTGCCGGTGAGCGATCCGGTTCGCCTGGTGTACCTGAGGACTTCCCAGCCGCCTCATGGAACCGGCACCATTGATTCCAACGAAACGTTTTCCTATCCAGTCTATGATGCGCTGCGCCAGCAAAACCGGGGGCTCTCACCGGTGATCGCCTACGTGCCGCTATCGAACAGCAAGGTCGCAGTCCGCTACGGAGCGGACCCGGAAGAGGCTGAGGGCGACATGGTAAGCGGCACTTTCTTCTCCGGCCTGGGAGTGAAACTGCTGCGCGGCCGTGGCTTCAGCGAACAAGACGAGACGAACCATGCGGCCATTGCGGTCATAAGCTACAACTACTGGACGCGGCGGTTTGGGCGCGACCCGGACGTGATGGGAAAAGTGTTGTACGTGGACGGTGTGGCGATCACGATCGTGGGAGTGGCGGCGGAAGGCTTCGAAGGCGTCGAGGGCGGTGGGTCCACCGATTTTTGGATTCCGTTGCAGAACCGCCCGGAACTGAATGCGTGGGGCAGTCCTCTGGAGGATGGGAAGAACTACATCGAAAACCAGACCTGGTGGTGCCTGCGGCTCATTGGACGTCTCGCTCCTGGCACAACCAGAGCGCAGGCGCTGGCGCAGTTGCAGCCCATTTATCAGCGAGCGGCTTATGTGGGGCTGGGTACGCCGATGACGGGGGAGAAGCCGCCGATTCTGAGCCTGGCCGATGCCAAGAATCTTCCCGGATATGACGAGCAATACGGCAATCCGCTGCGCATATTAATGGCGATGGTAGGACTGGTGCTGTTGATAGCGCTGACCAATGTGGTGATGCTGCTGATGGCGCGAAACGGGGCGCGGCAGCGGGAGTTTTCCTTGCGGCAGGCGCTGGGCGCTGGGCGGGGCGAGTTGCTGCGGCAGTTGCTGGCGGAGAGTTTGCTCCTGGTGACGGCCGGCGGCGTTCTGGCCTGGGGCTTTGCAGAGATGGCGACACGGCTGTTGGGCAGATGGGCGCAGATCGAGTCCAGCCTGGCGCCGGACAAGACCGTGCTGCTTTTCACGCTGGGCGTGCTGGTGATGGCCGCGATTTTGTTTGGACTGGCGCCATTGCGCGTGGCGCTTGCCGGCGGCGCCGAGCTGGCGCTGAAGACGTCCGCGGCCACATCGAATACCGATGCGGGCAAATCGCGAGCGGGCAGGATCATCGTGGCTCTCCAGATGGCGATGTGTGTGGTGCTGCTGGTGGGTGGAGGATTGCTGATTCGCACTCTGCGCAATTTGGAAAACACTCCCTTGGGGATGCAAGTCGACGGCCTTGTAGTCTTCGGGGTGAAACCGAACATCCAGTCGATTCCCAAGGGAGTTGCGTTCTATGTGAACCTGATGAACAGGCTCCGCGCTCTGCCTGGGGTAGAGTCAGTGACGATCATGGAAGAACGCCTCGGCTCGTGGTCGTCTGACAACAGCGACATGATGGTAGACGGAAAGTTGCCGGATGTGGCGAACGGATCGTCGAGAACCGTGCGCAGCAACGTGGCCGGGCCGGACTTCTTTCGGACGCTCGGCGTACCGGTGCTGGCGGGCCGCGACTTTGCCGATTCCGATACCGCGACTTCCCCCCACGTCGGCATCATCAACCAGCAATTTGCACAACGCTTCTTCCCCAACCAGAACCCACTGGGGCGCACCATTGGCACCGAAGATGGACGCTACCAGATGACGGTCGTCGGCGTGGTGAAGGATCACAAATATCGCAGCATCGATGAAGATCCCATTCCCATGGCCTGGTATATGTACGCGCAAATTCCGATGACCGGAGCGATGCACGTAGAAATGCGGGTTCGCGGTGAGCCACTGGCGATTTTGCCCTCGGCGCGCAAGGCATTACAGCAGATAAATCCGAATCTACCGCTGATACGTCCGATGACCCAACGGGCGCAATACGATCAGACCATTTCAGGGCAGGTGTTGTTTGCCAGGCTTGCCGGGTTCTTTGGTCTTCTTGCGGTGGTCCTGGTCGCGACCGGGCTCTATGGAACCTTGGCGTACCGGGTGAGCATGCGAACGGCGGAGATTGGCGTGCGTATGGCTGTGGGAGCGCAGCGCGGACAGGTAGTGTGGATGATTCTGAAAGGTAGTTTGCTGCTCATGATGGCAGGGGTCGTGATGGGTATTCCGCCCGCGATGCTGGTGGGCCGGGCGTTGACATCATCTCTGTATGGAGTGAAGCCACTGGATGCGATGAGCTATCTGTTCGCAATGGTGGGAGTGGCTCTGGTTGCGTTCGCGGCAAGCGCGGTGCCTGCCAGGCGCGCAGCGAGCGTCGACCCGATGAGAGCGCTGCGCACAGAATAGAAAATCAGACCTTTGGGTACCGGCCCACTCAAGCCTAAAGAAGGCTTGCATGGGCCACCCGAGATCGGTCAGTCCAAATTAGTTTTTTCAGCAGGCCAATTTTGACGGCTTTCGCTGACCCTAAGAGCCGTGGGGAAGACACTGTCGAACGAAGGGCACCGCTTCAGCCGTGCCGTAAAGGCTTGCGCGCCTGACGGCTTTAGAGGCTGCGGAAAAACTCGCCATTGGGTAGGAAAGCCGTACCTCAGGGGCTAAAGCCCGACGTATTTCCAATCACTTACGGCACGACTAAAGTCGTGCCCTGATACAAAACATGAGTTTTTCCGCAACCTGTTTAGCCGCCGAGGTACGCTTTTCGAGACGTACCGCGCAAAGTCATATCTTTTCGCCTTTGAGTTCTCCATAGAAGATTGGAAAGACGTACCTCAGGGGCTAAAGCCCTCATCAGCGCGAGTGCTGTGGCACGGCTGAAGCCGTGCCCTTCGTTCATCAACGCAGGTTGAAATCGGTTCCGAGTTAGACAGCACCCGATCAACAGAAGCAACCTGATTTGGTTCGGCCAGGCTCTCGTCAAAGCAATCAACACTTACATCGTCAGAAAACAACTTCATCCACTAACTTGGACAGCTCCTACCCGATATAGCGCGCTGCCCAGCCGCTTAAAATCAGCTGAAGTTTCCACTTGCCGCGGCGGAACAACAGAATGCTGGCAATCGCGACCGCGGCCTGGGCAATGACGATAGAGAGGTACACTCCGGTGGAATGAAGCCCGTGGTGCAGAGCGAGCCACCAGGCCAGGGGAATCTCGAGTACCCAGAAGCCGAAGAAGTTGACGATGGTCGGCGTGACTGTGTCGCCTGCGCCATTGAAACTCTGCAGCATGACCATGCCATACGCGTAAGCGATGTTGCCGTAACTCAGGATGCGCAATGCAGAGGCCGCCAGTGGGACGACCGCCGGATCGTGAGTAAAGAGACGCACCAGCGGCGTAGCGGTAAAGATGAAGACCACGCCGATGAGTCCCAGAACGAGCATGTTATAGAGTCCCGTACGCCACACTGCTTGCTCGGCGCGTTGAGGATGCCCTGCGCCCAGGTTCTGGCCGACGAGCGTAGCCGCGGCATTGCTGAGCCCCCAGGAAGGAAGAATGACAAAAATGACGATACGGATGGCGATGGTATAGCCAGCCAGTGCGGCCGACCCAAAAAAGCTGACGATGCGGACAAGCCCAATCCACGAGGTGTTGGCGATCGCAAATTGGAGAATACCGGTTAGAGAAACACGGATCAGGCGCCACATCACACGCGGATTGAGCCGCAACAGGCGGGGCGGAATGCGGAGCCGCTCGGTTCCCTTCATGAGGCGGTAGAACTGGTAGAGCACGCCAATGCTGCGGCCGCTAAACGTGGCCAACGCGGCACCGGTTACGCCCATACGCGGAAACGGGCCGAGGCCGAAAATGAGGCACGGGTCAAGAATCAGGTTGAGTATGTTGGATACCCAAAGAAGACGCATGGCGATGGCCGCATCGCCGGCGCCGCGGAAGATGGAGTTGTTGAGAAAGAGCATGACGATAGCGCCGCATCCACCAAGCGCAATGCGGGCGTACCCCGTGCCGGTGGCGACAATTTCTGGCGACGCGCCCATGAGCCGAAGAAGCTGGGGTGCGAAGACGAACGATGGAACTCCAATTGCCAGAGAGACGAGCAGTCCGAGAAAGATGGATTGAGCGCCGGCAACCGCGGCATCCTGAGGGTCCTTTTCACCAATGCGGCGAGCAACCATGGCTGTGGTTGACATGGAAAGACCGATACCGATGGCAAAGACCAGAGACAACAGCGACTCGGTGAGACCGACGGTTGCGACGGCGTTTGCCCCAAGACGGCCTACCCAGAGAACGTCGACCACGGCAAAGAGAGATTCGAGCACCATCTCCAGCACCATGGGAATGGCCAGCAGCAGGATGGCGCGATTCAGGTTCCCGGTAGTGTAGTCCTGGTGCGATCCGCGGAGGGCTTCCCGGACCGATGACCATAAGCCAGGCTGCGGCACAGTGCCGTCAAGGGCTTCCATGGACATGCAGACTTGCCTTTCAACGCAAGGGTATGTGGAACAGCGTCGCGCAGAAGCAGCGCTGCCTAATAGACAGGGTCAGTCATGAAGCCGCAGGATGGTGCAGATGTGCACGACTCTCCCCTTTTCAGGAGTCAGAATGGGCCGAGTATAGCACGGAGGCAAGAGGAACGCTGAGCTTCGCGATCGCCGGCAACCCCTCGCTGGGAAGCAGCGGAAAGCATTTCCTTTTCGTGATATTCCGTTCAGCCAATGCGGGAAACAAAGCAAGACTGTCAAGTCAGAAATACTAAAGCAGGACCTCAGAAATGCTGAACGACCGGCAGGGGCGTGCTAGGGTGGAGTTTTGTTGCCTGGGAGATTTATGGTTTCACATCAGCCGTTTGACCTGGTGGCCGCCGCACGCCAGTCACTGACGGAACACGGATTCGAGCCGGATTATCCACCACCGGTACAGCAGGAGCTGGCAACACTGCAGACGCATCCTCCGAAAACCAATCCTGCAGCCGAGGATCTACAGCATCTGCTTTGGTCTTCGATCGACAACGATACTTCCCGGGATCTGGATCAGGTTGAATACGCGGAGACTCTTCCGGATGGAAGAACCCGCATACTGATCGGCATTGCGGACGTCGACGCATATGTTGCCAAGGGCTCGGCCATGGATCAGTACGCGGCCGAGGAGACGGTTACTCTCTACACCGGCGTGAAAAATTTTCCCATGATTCCCGAGATACTTTCCACGGGGCTCACCTCTCTGCTCGAGCTGCAAGCTCGCAGCTGCATGGTGACGGAGTTTGTGCTCGATGCCAATGTCTGCGAGAGCGAGAGCTGCATTTCTTCCAGCCGCATCTATCCGGCCGTGGTGCGAAACCAGGCTCAGCTTGCTTACAACAGCCTTGGAGCCTGGCTGGACAGCAAGGCGGAAGCTCCGGCAAAGGTCGCCGCTTCCGGCGAGCTGCAGGTTCAGTTGAAGCTGCAAAACGATATTGCGCAGCGGCTTCGCACCGAACGATACCAACGCGGTGCCCTCAATATCGAAACCAATGAAGGACAAGCTGTTGTACAGGCAGACGGAATCAAGCTGCAGAGCCAGGGTAAGAATTCTGCGACCGCGTTGATTGAAGATCTCATGATCGCGGCAAATGGGGTCGTGGCGAGAACGCTGCGGGAGAAAAAGATTGCTTCTATCCGGAGAATCGTGAGGACTCCAAAACGCTGGGACAGGATCGTGGAGCTCGCCGAACAGCTGGGTACAAAGTTACCAGCCATTCCCGATTCGAAGGCGTTGAACGATTTTCTCTGTGAGCGTAAGCAACGGGATCCGGATCATTTTCCCGATCTATCACTGGCGGTTGTGAAGTTGATGGGGCCGGGAGAATACGTGGTGGAACGGCCCGGCGACCCGCCCCAGGGACACTTCGGCCTGGCAGTGGAAGACTACACCCATTCGACCGCTCCGAATCGCCGGTACGCAGACCTGATTACGCAACGATTATTGAAAGCGATGGCCGCGGGCAAGCCGTCTCCGTATTCCGAGGATGAACTGTCCGCGATCGCTGCGAACTGCACGGTTAAAGCGTCTGCGGAGCGCAAGGTGGAGCGGGAGATGCAGAAGCGGATCGCGGCTGTCGCCCTTGCCGATCGAATCGGTGAGAAGTTCCGCGCGATTGTGACTGGGGTAAACGAACACGGAACCTTTGTGCGCACCATGGCGCCGCGTGTGGATGGAATGCTGGTGCAAGGTCAGCGCGGCCTAGACGTTGGGGACAGCCTGAATGTGAAGCTGGTGCGCACCGATCCCAGCCGTGGCTTTATCGACTTTGCGCGTGCTTAAGTCCGGCGTGACTTGATGAGGTGGAAGATTGAGCGACAAGGTAGCAGAAGAGTCAGGGTTTCTGGTTTATCGGAAAACGTTGTGATCTTACGGTTATTTTTTGTACAACATTTAGCGGGCTACCGATCACTCCGCCCTTAGCGCGTCCGTCGGATTCACGGAAGCTGCCTTCCTTGCCGGAAGGAATGCCGCGACAAGAACGATGGAAAGCGTGATCGCGGTTGCCGAAAGGATGCTGACCGGATCCAGGGCGTCAAGTTGGTAAAGTTGAGCGCGTAACATGCGCGAGATTGCCAGGCACAAGGGCAATCCCAAAGCGAAGCCGCCCACGGCCATCCATAGGCTTTCGCGCAAAACCATGCGCAGAACCGCCCCACGATTAGCTCCCATAGCCATACGTATGCCAATCTCTCCTCTGCGCCGCTGCACGCGATAGGCAAGGGTCCCATACAGGCCTGTCGCTACCAGGAAAGCGGCTAACAGGCCAAAGCCCACGGCAAGGCGCGAAAACAAACGAGGCGTGAGATAGGACTCTTCAAATTGGGCGGCCTGGGTCATGGGCTTTTGGAGCGGCATGTTGGGATCCAGCTCCCGCATGGCCCGCTGTATTTCAGGCAGTAATGCTGTTGGTGAACCTGAGGCGCGTACCTCGACGGTGATTTGTCCAGTCATCCCGCGCTGGGCGAGTGCATAGTAGACCATGGGCGCGGCCCTCTCGGCCACGCGCGCGTACTTACTATCCTTGACCACGCCTACGATTTCAGAGCCCGGGTGGTTATCGATCCGGTGCCCCAATGCACCGTTCTTCAAAAAACGCCGTCCAAACTCTTCATTGATCACTACGACCGAGGGACCTTCCGCTGTATCCGCGTCGGTAAAGCCGCGACCTTGCAGCACGGGGACGCCCGTGGTCTGAAAGAATCCAGCACCCACGTCGCTGTAGCGAATTTCCGCACGCGAGCCGGAAGATTCACGGGGCTCAACCCCGTCGAGAGTAATGCCCTCCGTGTTAGTCCAACCGGCGCCAGGGCGCCCGCGCAGCAGCGATGCGGCCTGGACGCCCGGGAGCGCACGGATGCGGTCGAGCAAACGGTCGTAAAAGAGGATTGCCTGCGCATCGCTGGAGACGCCCTGCGGATTCACGTCGAACACCAGGAGATTCTGCGCCTCCATCCCGAGGTCCTGGCGTTCGTAGTTCAAGAGACTGCGCACAGTGAGAGACGAGGCGGCCAGCAGCGCGAGGCACATGGCGATTTGCAGCGCCATGGCTGCGTTGCCTCCCCGCACCCTGCTGTGGCTTTGGCTCATGTTCTGGTTGCTGCGCTTAAGTTCCTGTTCGATGGGGATGCGCATGGTTCCACGCAGAGGAACAAGGGCGAAGGCGAGAGCCGACAGTGAAGCGACGGCGAGGGTGAAGAACAACACGTGCCAGTCGGGCGCGAGGCCGGCATCGATCCTCGCCCAGACCGCTAATGCGCGGGTTGCGCCCAAAGCGAGCCCCCAGCCCAGCACCGCGCCCACGCATACCAGCAATCCACTTTCCGTAAGTAGCTGCCGCAAGAGGCGAGATGGGCGCGCGCCCACAGCCATGCGCACGGCAAACTCGCGCTGGCGAACCGTGTTCCTGGCGACGACCAGCAGCGCCACGTTGGTGCAGGCGATAAGAAGCACCAGTCCAACCAAGGCCATCATGATCTCTAATGGAGTTTGATAATGATTGGCGGCGCCGGCAATTCCGCGCAGAGGCTCAAAGCCCAGGTGGGCAGGCCAACGCTTGGGATCGAGCGTGCCGATGCCCTCGCTTGCCGCCTGCCAGAAGGTGGGTTGTAAGATACTTTGCGCCTGCTCGGGTGTAACGCCGGGATGTAGCCGAGCCAGCATGGGTACGTTCCACCATCTTGAGGAGCCAAACCGCGAAACATCGGTCACTCGCTGCCCCCAGGCATTGAGTTCGGGGCGGGTTTGCAGGGGAATCCAAAAATCGATGGCCCCGCTGCGGCTGACTCCAAAGAACGAGGGCGCAGTAACACCAACGACGGTGAAGGGGACGCCCTTGATATATAGCGTCTTGCCGATTGCGCCGGGGTCGCGTGCAAACGCTTGCTGCCAGAATCGATAGCTAATCACGGTTACCGGGCTATGCCCGCTCTCTTCCGCCTCGGTCAAACCTCTCCCCAGCTCCATCGGAACTCCTAAGCCGGAGAAGTAGTTCCCGCTGACTTCCTCTCCGGCCCTCTCGGCGACCGTGTCACCCAGGCGAACCGGAATCTTGCCGTAACTCAGCGGAATGTGGGCGATCAGGTCGGCTAACACATTTGTCTTTTGCCGAAGTGCCTGGAATACCGGATATGAGAACGAAGTATTTCCGTAGCCTGTGCCCGAGGTGTTCGGAGGCTGGGTGCCGCCGTTGACGAGCAGCACTGTATATAACTGCTGCGGATCGCGAACGGGAAGCAATTTCAGCAAGGTGGCGTTCAGTGCGCTAAATATTGCGGTGTTCGCGCCGATACCGAGGGCCAGGGTCAAAATGGCGGTCGCCGCAAATCCGGGAGAACGACGCAGTTGGCGAAGGGCGATGCGGAGATCCTGAGCAACCTCGGTCATGGCAGACTCCTCACAGTAACCACAAGATTGTCGTTTCACACAATATCAACATAAGACTCCTGAGGACTACCGACCGCTCAAAGCCTTCAACGCGTTAACTAAATCCATGAGCCTTCACGCTACACTGTTTCAAGGGCCTGACTAAATCCCATTGAATCTATCCTCATTGAATCTATCTGGGTTACCGCGGCTTCGCCTTCGATTGCTGCTTCCCTCAATTGCCTTGATTGTCGCGGCAACGATGATTCCGACCGGTCTTCGACATCCGTCGCTCGCGTTCGTCGAAGCTCAATTTCCCCTCTCCGACGTCGTTAACAATCTCATCCTCTACATGCCGCTGGGGATCGCCTTGGGCGGTACGTCTTTGATCCGGGCTTTTCTCTTCGGCCTTTCGTTATCAACATGCGCTGAAGTGTTGCAGCTTGGTTACATTGACCGTGTTCCATCTTTCGTAGATATCGCGGGCAACACCTGCGGAGCCGTGGCCGGCTACCTGGCCGCGAAACTCTTTCTCAAAAGGGCGGATGGTCCAAGGTCATTGGTGCTTCATCGAGTGGTCGCGGTGGCGGCAATCCCCATCGCGATTCTCGGCACCATGGCAATCTTGCCTCACCACACCGTGTCGGACTTCTCGAACTGGAATTCGACGTTCCACGTAGCGGTCGGCAATGAATTAACCCAGGATCGGCCGTGGTCAGGGACTGTTTCAGAGTTTGCCATCTATCCAGTTGCGATGACTCCACAACAAATCAACGAACTTGCAGGCCAGGCTGCGAGTTCAAACACGGATAGGATTGCGGGGAAGGTTTCTCCCGAGGCGCCTATTGTCGAACGCATGCATCCGGCGGGCTCGACGACGCGTCTGGGGCTACTTTCCAGGCAGGAAGAGCTTAAGCTGTACGGCACGCTGGTGAGCCGAAACCAGCTCACCCTCACGGTTTTGATGCGGACGAACAACCTCGAACAGACTGGCCCTGCGCGGATCGTGACGTATTCTCGAGATGAATTCAGTCGCAACTTTACCCTGGGCCAAATCGGAAACACACTGACGTTCCGCCTTCGCACACCCAGCTCCGGCCCAAACGGCGCGAATCCGGCTCTGTACTCCGGTCCGGTGCTCAAACGGAACACCCCAGCTTTTGTAGCGGCTGTCTACGACGGGCGTTTTTCCAGCCTTTACGTGGATGGAAAGCAGGTCGCACGAGCAGATCTGGGCGCGAAAAGACCGCGGTTGCCGAGGCGAATCTTGTCATGGCTTCCCGGCTCGCTACCGATTCGTGAGATAGAACTGGGCGGTGCCGAAATTTTGCTCAGTGGCTTGTTCGCGATCGGGATTTTTGGCTTATGTGGAATCCCTCGCCGGCCATTGATTCGTTTCTTTGTAGGTTCGCTGGCAGGCGCTGCGATCGGCGCAATCGTGTGGTTCTTTGGAGTATCCAAACCAGGACTGGGGCTACGTATCTTTATGGAGTGCGTGGCAGCGGGTTTGGTTATCTCCGCATCCATGGAAACTGTGACAACGGATGACCGCCCGCGAAGACGACACGATGCGCTGAATCAGGATTCAACGGCTTCGATCGTTAAATAGGGGAGCATATCTGCAGGTGATCGAGAAGCAGCGGGGATGAAATGGCTGGCAGACAAAAGAATTGTTTGCCGACCAAAAAGGGCGAAGGATGGTGCTGTAATTAATTCTTGCTGCGCCGCAGGAAAGGCGCAGACTCGTTTCATGACGCAAATCAAACTCAAAGTTAACGGCAGTGAGCACACGGTGGAAGTGGATCCTGACACGCCGTTACTGTTCGTGCTAAACGACGAGCTGGGATTGCGGGGACCGCGGTTTGGTTGCGGCATGGCGCAGTGCGGAGCCTGTACCGTTCTCTTGAGAGGCCAAGCCGCGCGGTCCTGCGTGATGCCGGTGAGAGCAGTTGGGCAAGCCGAGGTCACCACCCTGGAAGGCCTGGGCACTGCTGAGAACCCTCATCCGATTCAGCAAGCGTTCATTGACGAAGGAGCCGCCCAGTGCGGATTTTGCCTCAGCGGCGTGATCCTGACGGCGAAGGCGGTTCTCGATGCAAAACCAGACGCCTCCGATCGGGAGATGCGCGATGCTCTCGGAGGAATCTTGTGCCGCTGCTTTACCCACGTTCGCATGCTGCGCGCCATTCGAAAATATGCTGAGGCCAAAAAAGCATGACCCCTTCGCGGCGAGACTTTCTGAAGGGTTGCGGCGCTCTGATCGTGAGCTTCAGTGCTGGATCCGTCGCCCCACTGCCGGCGCGCGGTCAAAGGAAGTCCCATGCGTCCGCGATTGATGCGAACAAGCTTGACTCCTGGCTGGCAATAGGCGCGGATGGCACCATCACCGCTTACACCGGAAAGTGCGACTTTGGCCAAGGCATCTTTACCGCGCAAACGCAACTGATCGCGGAAGAGCTTTGCGTATCGATCCATCGTGTCAAGCTGATTGAGTGCGATACCGCCATTACCCCGGATCAAGGGACAACCTCCGGAAGCCAGTCAACGCCGACCAACTTTAACGTGGAAAATCTTGCGTTGGCAGCGGCAACTGCACGCGAAGCCCTGCTTGCCCTCGCGGCCAAAAAGCTGGGCGAGACGGTCGATCAACTTGTGTCGGAAGACGGCGTCATTACAGGCCGCTCGGGACGAACCGTCCGATATGAAGACCTCATTGGCGGCAACCGTTTCAACCTGGCGCTGAGCCCTACGGCAAAGCGTCGAACTCCGGGGCAGTGGACGGTGCTGGGGAAGCCGGTTCCCTCGCTGGACCGGGTCGCCCTGATGACCGGCGAGTTCGAGTTCCTCCATCACTTTCGTGTGGACGGCATGCTGCACGGTCGCGTCGTGCGGCCGCCGGAAATGGGAGCTACGGTGGCCGAGGTGGACGAGCACTCGGTCAGCGCACTGCCGGGGCTTAGAAAAGTTGTGGTTCGCAAGGACTTCGTCGGCGTGGTTGCAGAGACGCAATACCAGGCGGTGATCGCAGCGCGCCGGTTGGCCGTGCGATGGAATCCCGGCCCTCCATTGCCGGCGCAAAAAACCTTTTTCGAACATCTGCAGCGACAGCCCTCGCACGACGTCCTTAGTGTCGACTCCAAAGACGTCGACGCACAACTCGCGGCCGCCGGTAATGTGGTGCGGGCAAGATATACCTATCCTTATCAAATGCACGGATCGGTAGGGGCGTCCTGTGCCGTGGCGGACGTGAAGCCAGACCGGGCAACGTTGTGGTCGGCCACGCAGTCGGCTTATCCAACGCGGAGTATTGTAGCCACGCTGCTGGGTTTGCCGCCCGACAGCGTGCACGTGATTTATAAACGAGGATCGGGATGCTATGGGCTGAACGGCGCCGATGCGGTTTCGTTCGACGCCGCCCTCCTGTCCCAGGCGGTAGGAAAGCCGGTACGGCTTCAGTTCTCGCGCCAGGACGAAATGATGTGGGAGAATCTCGGCTCCGCCTGCGTAGTCGAGCATCGTGCCGGCATCCAGGATGGACGCATCATCGCCTGGGACCGGGAGAATTGGGTAGCCTCGCTCGGCAGTCGGCCGGGCTATGATCGGCCGGGAAATGTGATCAGCGGTATGCTGGCGGGCTATCCACCGGAACCATTGGAGCCGGGCGCGGCAAAACCACCTACGGCCAGGCTTCGCAATCAAAGCAACACCGTGCCGTCTTACTTCGCCGGATGTGCGGGTGGCGTCTGTGGCGGCGGAGGAACGATCCGCAGTGAACGCGCACTCACGCACACAGTGCGTTCCCCGTTCTTCACCGGGCCATTGCGTTCGCCCTTGCGGATCCAGAATACGTTTGCCAACGAATGTTTCATGGATGAGCTCTCCGCCCATGCGAAAGCCGACCCGGTAGCCTTCCGGTTGCGCCATCTGCACGACTCCCGAACCATAGGCGTTCTCAAAGCGGCGGCAGCGGCTGCGAACTGGGAGGCGCACCCCGCAGGAGTACCCAGTGGTGTCCGTACGGGTGTGGTCAGCGGGCGCGGCATTGCCTGCGTGGCTTACGAGGGAGAAAACGGCTATGCGGCCGTGGTTGCTGAAGTCACTGTGGATCTCGAAACCGGCTTAGTGCACCCTCGACGCTTTGTGGTGGCATTGGATTGTGGGCCGATCTCGAATCCTGATGGGCTCAGAAACCAGATTGAGGGCGGCGTTCTACAAGGGATGAGCCGCTCTCTGGTGGAAGAGGTTACATGGGACGAGCGGCGCATCACCTCGGTTGACTGGGAGACCTATCACAGCCTGCACCTTGATTACGAGATACCTACGATCGAGAGTGTCTTCGTGACGCCGAAGGATGTGCCCGCCACCGGCGCGGGAGAGACGGCGATCACGGTGACACCTGCTGCCATCGGAAACGCGATCTTCGATGCAACGAAGGCGCGTCTGCGGGATCTGCCCTTTACCCCCGAACGGGTCAAAGCTGCATGCCTCAACATGAGTGGGATTTAGGAATTTAGTCCCGAAGGGACGGTTGAACTTCAGACTTGTCCAAAATAGCTTTTTGAGAATGGAAGGGCTGGGTGGCCCATTCAAGCCTTGTTTTGGCTTGAGTGGGCCAGTAGCCAACCTAATTCTCTTCGAGACCCACCCGCTTCCACGCAATCAGCGAATTAACTCCTCTCTAAACATGGTTCATCCGCTAATTTGGACAGCTCTGACTCTCAACCGTCCCTGCGCGGGACTTTGTTTGGAAACGGGGTTCTCAGCAGAGTCTAAAGCCCTCATCAACCCCGCCATTTACGGATCGGCTGACGTGCCCTTCGTTCAGAGTTGTTTCGAAGGGGGCAAAGAGCGTAGCGGATGGATCTGGGGTTTCTTTCCGGTTCTCACACAGACTCGCCTGCCCTTAGGGGACGAGGCTGGAGTTCAAGCAGCCTGCCAGGCCGAGGGGTTCGTTTGTGCGACGTCGTGCAGCGGAAGCGGGGGATAGACATCGCTGTGCTCGACGCCCATGACACGGAAGTGAGGGTTTTCGTCAGCCGCAGTGCGGATCGCGTGGTCAGCCGTATAGGCTCCGACGTAAAAGCGCTTGGTGCGCGGATACGCAGGGTTAACGAAAGGCTGGCGGCAAAGGATTACACAATATGCATTCATAAGAACTCTCCCACTGGCTTAAGATGCGACAGAGCGGGCACCCAATGGTTACAAAAGTACTGTCTTTGACCCAATAGTAATTGATCTCTTAGTTGCCTTCAACCCGAAAGCGTGATTGCTATTTTGGTGGGGGAGCCGTCGAGGAAGGCGCGGGTTTGCCGTCAATGGTATTGGGTTCCATCAGTTCCGTGCGGGTTCCATCGGGATCGAAGAGATTGGCCTGACGCTTACGATTGATGCCCACGTGCATCTCGATGGGACGATTGTAGGCCTTGAACGCGGGCCTCGCCTTTAATGCCGCCACACTTGCGGCAACGTCGGAAACCCGCAGACAAAGATGGTGAGCGGAGCCTCTTCGGGTTGGGTCCGGCTCATCTTTCGCTAGCATGAATTCGAGGTAGTCATCGCCGTCGGGGACCTTGAGGTTCACCCAGGAGAGTACGGTTCCGGAGGAACTGCCACGCCATGTCTCCCTAAACCCGAGTATGCCGGTATAAAACTTGTACTCGGGATCGAGCTGGGTGACGATCAGTCCAACGTGGGTCATATGCCTGGAGACGGCGGAATCGCCCAGGAATTTGCCGTAAGCGGCGACCGTCTTTCCTCCGGGCATGTACTGCACCATCTCCACCTGGTGACCGGCCGGATCGATGATGTTGAAGCTGAGATTCCCAATTCTTGCCTGTTGGGCGTGATCGGGCACTTTAACGCCCCTGGACGCAAGATAAAGCCGTAAAGCTTCGATGTCGTCGGTTTCGAGCGAAATGTGGCTCAGCCGGTCAGAGTTCGCTTCCCGCTCGGGGAACAGCTCAATATATTGATGATCGTTAATTTTGAAGAAGGTCATGGAAGCGGAACCGTCTTTATTTTTCAGCGAGTACGGTTCCTCAAAGCCCAGGAATTCCCCATAGAAGGCGCGGGATTTTTCGTAGTCATGGGCAAAGAGGGCAATGTGCGCGACGCCGAGGATGTGTGGACGCTGCGGGGTCTGGGCGCACAGGAAGGTCGCCGAAAGGAGCCCTAATCCAACGCATTTGGTCGCGTTACGCGCAAGGCTGACGACACCTTGATTGAAAGATTTATTTAGGCCGATATTCAATATCCCACTCCCTCCCATAGCCGAAGGCGTTCCTGCACTCGAATCTCACAGTCTGGTAAGCCGCCATCTCAAGCAATCCTGCATCCCATGACCTGTGAAATCTTATGCCTTTAAGACTGTTACCAACCTCTCCTCGCGCATTGTCTGTCTGTCGAGACCAGCGGTCCTCGCGTCCTCCGTCTCATTCGATTCAGGTTACATACTTCCGGGTCTTTTGCTCTGCCGTATCGTTGCCCGGCATACCCCGGTATCTCACAGGCATTTTCGGGTATTGCCATGCTCCCCGGACGGTAAAGAGCGCGCCTTTCGAGGCTGCGAGCGACCCCATATCGAGGAGACTTCTCATCTCCTTGGTCTGCGCTTGCATGAGTGTGTTATGTACAGCAGACGCGGTGGCTTCCGGTCGATCTAACACCGCAGGAGCAGCGGTGGAGGCCCCCGGCGATACTCTGCCGGATGCCCCGGGTACGCCTGCTCCGGTGACCGAGAAGAGTTTGCCATTGGCGATTCTGAAGGACCAGATACCCCTTTGGACGAGTCCGTCAAGGATCAGGACTCACGACCTGATTTGGCTGTTGCCCCTGGGAGCTGCGATGGGAGCGACCCTTGCTACCGATACGGACGCTATGCGCGAAGTGTCGAGAGACCGAACTTTCAACAAGGAAAATGTGAACGCCTCGAATATTTTGTTGGGAGGCGAAATCGCGATTCCAGTCGGGCTGTATGGCGTTGGACTTCTCAAGGGCAATGCCGAGGCGCGACAGACGGGAATCCTTGGCGGCGAAGCACTAGCGGATGGCGTCATCTTCGAAGAAGTCACGAAGATTATTTTCCGGCGGGAACGGCCACTCTATAACAACGCCGCGGGCGATTTTTTCGCTTCGGGCGTAGGTGCGAACGGTTCATTCCCGTCCTCACACAGCACGCTAGCCTGGGCGTTGACGGGATTCCTGGCAGGAGAGTATCGATCAAAGTGGGCGCAGCTCGGCTTGTATTCGATCAGCACGGGGATCAGCGTGACCCGGGTATTGGGGCAGGAACACTTCCCGACGGATGTCCTGGTGGGTAGTACAGCGGGCTGGCTGATTGGGCATTACGTGTATAGGAAGCACCGGCACCACCACTAGGGCTGCTTCGGCTTTAGCGTGAGAAGTTTCAGATCAATGGCATCGCCCATCGCTTTGTAACCGGCATCGTTGGGATGGAGATGATCACCCGGGTCATCGCTGGGCAGGAACGTGTCGGGATGGTTTGGATCCCTGACCGCAGCCTCGAGGTCGACGAAGCCATCCAACACGCCGCCGGTACGAATCCACTGGTTCACGGCCTTGCGGATGGCTTCGCCGTTTTCGGTGTAATAGCCGGCGCCGTGATATGGCGTCAGCGTGCAGCCGATCACTGCGATGCCATGGGCGTGCGCACGAACGATCATCTGATTGAAGGCGGAAATCAGATCAGCGGCCGTCAGGCCGGCATCGGGAGTGCCATGCAGGCGGCCAATGTCATTGATGCCTTCTAGTATGAGAAGATACTTCGCCCCGCTCTGGGCAATCACATCGCGATCGAACCGCGCCAGGGCACTCGGCCCGGCTCCATCCAGCAAGATCTTATTTCCGCTAATGCCTTCGTTCAACACCGAAAGGTTGCGATACTTTGGATCGGCCTGCAAGCGCCGGGCGAGCTCATCCGGCCAACGCTGGTTGGTGTCGATGGTAGATTTGGCGCCATCGGTGATGGAATCGCCTATGGTGATGACGGCCCCCGCATCAGGAGCGGCAAGGATATCGATCCCGTTGAGGTAGTACCAGCTGGTCGAGGTGGTGGGCGCCTCCAGTGTGGCGATTGAAACTACATTGCCAGGAACGTGATAGCTGGTTGCGTTGCCCAGTTGGTGCTCGGTGACGGGTCCGGATGGGTTGGGCAGAAAGAAGCTGACCGTCAGGTCGGAAAGCGCTGGAAGTTTGAAGGAAACGGGATCGCTCACAGCCAGGGCGCCCGCAGGAATCGAAACCGAAGGCTGTCCGTTAAAGGTCACGGCCTTTCCAGAGCCCGGAGCGATGGCCGCCCCCTTGAGGGTCGGAGCAATCTCCACCGCGCCAATGACGAGCGGACCGGTCCCGTATAAATTGGAGAATCGCACCCGGACCGTGTCTCCGCCGATGCTCACGTGGACAACTTCGCGGAGGGTAGCTCCCGATTGCGTGCCTGGGGTGAGAAGCTCCTCAGCATTCCTCGCATGTCCATCCAATAACGGCGAAGAGGCCCAGGTGCCGATCCACTTCTTAGCGTCCGATTTGGCGAGCAATGGCTGCACGCATAAGACAAGGGTCAAGATCACCGTGAATGTTCGACTGCGCGTCATGCTCATCACCGATTCTCCTAAAACTTAAAATACGCACCCAGGCTCAGTTCAGAGGTTTGCCGCCTGGCATTGGTGGTCAGCAAAGGTGCGTTGAAGTCCGGCGCCGTATAAAGCAGACCCCGGTATTGGAATCGGAGTCCAAGGTGCGAGGTCAAGATCGGATGGTTGACGCCGACCTCATAAACCACCGGCACACGCGTCTGCTTTGAGTATTTTTGCCCACCGACGCTGGTCGGAAGGAAAATGAGTGCTCCGGTTCCGATCGTGGCAAATGGCTGCAAGCCGAGGATCGGAAGCGTCGGTCCTTGCAGCAGGTAGGCAACGGAAACTTCGTGCACGTTGTTCTGCACGCCGAAAGGGATGGTAGAAAACCTCTCGGTGAAACGGGTATAGGAGTAGTTGACCTCGTAGCCCAACCAGGGATGAAACGATTGCCGGACGGTCGCGAGCGCGCCCATGGACTCGGTCGGGTGGTCGCGAATGCCATTCGCATTGATTGTTCCGGTAGATTGCCCAAAGACGCTTACCGCACCATCCAGGTTCTTCAATGACTGGGCGATTGCGAAATGCCATGTAGATGAGGTCGAAAGAAAAGCAAAAAGAAGAAAAGAAAGGGACCTGCGAACAGATGGAATGAACATCAGTTTGCCCACGCTCCTGCGCCTGAAAGGAATGGAAAAGGGTGCGACATCATCTTTCAACCCAAAGGGATAGCATACGCCAGCGAGCTAGGGGGTTCATTGCTGTCCGGGGGCCGAGGCTGGGTGATGCTCGTCGATGTACTCCTCGATGCACTGATCGAGGATCCCGTGAGCCTGGAGGATGAAATCGATGGCATCGCGCCCTGCCCCCTCCCCGCCTGCATTGGGAGTGACGTAGTGGGCCGATGCCTTAACCTGGTCACGGGCGTTGGCGACTGCGATGGCCAGTCCGCACACGCGCATGACCGGCAGGTCGATCACGTCGTCGCCCACGTAGGCGATCTGGTCTAGAGTAAAGGATCCACGCTGCATGATCTCGCGCACAGCACGGATCTTGAAATCCTGGCCCATGTAGACGTATTCCATGCGCAGGGCGCGGGCGCGCTCCGCAACTGTTTCCGATGTGCGCTTGGTGATTACGCCAGTATGGATGCCACCGAGACGGGCAAGCGAAATGCCAATCCCGTCATGGGCATGGAACCCCTTGGGCTCAAACGTTTTCTCCCCCTGGCCGGCGATGGCAGCAGGGAGCGACCATATCTTGCCATCAGTGAGAACTCCATCTACGTCGAAGAGTACGAGACGGATGCGGCGGGCGCGTTCAGCGGCGGAAAAATCCATAGCCTCATTCTAAGTACGCGAACGTTGCGGCGGTCCGCCTGGATACAACTTTCGTTTTCTCACTGCATCTTGCCTTCAACTCAGGCTAGCGCAATGATGAGAACGCTATGAGAAACACCAAACACTTTTACCTGCATTTAGCCGGCGCCATGGTAGCTTTGGCGTTGGTTGCAACTCCCGTTTTCGGCTCTGTGTTTTCGAAGCACGCGGGCATCTATAGCTCCGAAGCGCCGGATACTACCGACGCTACTGGTCCGGCGGGCCCCGCATTTAGCGTAAGCCTGGGCCCGGACGGTACGGCAACCGTGACCCAGGATCTGGGCAAAGGCGCGATTACGACCTTTGGCCACTGGAGCGATGAGGGCAGCCAGATCACGATCAAATTTGACGCCGTGGGCGACAAACCAGCGGACCCAGCCATGGTTTTCCAACCCAGCCATGACGGGCTACAGGTCGTAACCTGGAACCACTCGTTGTGGGGGAAAACGACTCCTCCGCCGCTCAAGAAGGAAGAGTCGAACTGGCACGCGAACAAGAAGCACGGTTTCCTCTGAGTTCTCCGGCTGGCCGGTAGGGAGGTAGCTGTCGATTCGGCACGACCTCCCTGTCCGCGCACCTTAATAGTAACTACCACCCCTAGCGGCCCAGCCACTGTCCCAACCCCCATCCTGGGTGCCCTTATATCTCGATGACCTATTGCGAGACCGGGGATACGGCCGCGCCAAAGCTGGTAAAGTTCGCTTCTGATTCAGCCATTCGGATTTGACGCAAGCGTTCCCATCGGAAGGTGGGAACCCTGATTGTCCATGGCAAGGACCCCGTTCAGAGAAGCTCTAGAATGGACCAATGCCTCCCCAGCAGTTGACCATCGCCGAACCCGGAATAGCCGATGCGTTGACGTGGGCGCATCCCTTGGTGCAGGAGTGGTTCACCACCAAATTCGGCACCCCGACCGCTCCGCAGGAACTGGGCTGGCCGCCGATCCTCGCGAATCGACCGACGCTCATCTCCGCCCCGACGGGCTCGGGCAAGACGCTGGCCGCGTTTCTGATCTGTATCGATAAACTGATCCGCCAGGCAATCGATGGCTCGCTGGCACCGGCCACCGCGGTGGTCTACGTCTCGCCGCTCAAAGCGCTCAGCAATGATGTGCAGAAGAACCTGGAGCTGCCGTTGCGTGAGATTCAGGAACTGGCCCTGGCGCGCGGCTACTTGTGCCCGCCCATCCGCACCGCGGTGCGCACCGGCGATACGCTACCCGCGGAACGACGAGCCATGCTCAAGCGGCCGCCGCACATTCTCGTCACCACGCCCGAGTCGCTCTACATCCTGCTCACGGCAGAGAAGAGCCGCAACAATCTTTGCGCGGTAGAGACCGTGATCGTCGATGAGATCCACGCGGTTGCCGATGACAAGCGCGGCGCCCACCTAACGCTCACCCTGGAACGGCTTGACGCGCTGGTCTGTGGAGAAAACCGGCTAAGCCCGGGCGCCCTGATCCGCGGAAGATCGCAACCCCCGCTACGGATCGGGCTTTCCGCGACCCAGAACCCGATCGAGCTGGTCGCCAGTTTTCTGGGTGGGCGACGGGGACCCGAGGTGGCCGTTGTCCAGGTGGGTCAACACCGCGCACTCGACCTGGGTATCGAGGTGCCCGGTGAGGAACTTGGATCTGTCGCGACCAACGCGATCTGGGACGACATCTACGAACGCCTGGCGGAGTTGGCGTTGCAACACCGGTCGACCCTGGTCTTCGTCAATACCCGGGCCATGGTGGAGCGGCTGGCCTTTTGCCTGGGTGAGCGCCTCGGTCCAGAAAACGTAGCCGCGCACCACGGCAGTCTTTCGCGGCGGCTTCGGTTCGAGGCGGAGCGCAAGCTCAAAAATGGCGAGATCCGGTTACTGGTGGCCACAGCTTCGCTCGAGTTGGGCATCGATATCGGCAGCATCGACCTGGTATGCCAGGTGAATTCCCCCCGCGCCATCGCGGCAGCGATGCAGCGCGTGGGCCGCGCCGGTCACTGGCGCGGGGCCATCCCCAAAGGACGCTTCTTCGCCACCACCCGCGACGACCTGATGGAGTCCGCGGCGCTGATTCGTGCCATGCGCGCAGGCGTGCTGGATCAACTGGAGACTCCTCATTGTCCGATCGATGTACTGATGCAGCAGATTGTTGCGGCGTGCGCAGCCGAACCCTGGGAGGAAGATGCGCTGTATGAAGTCCTGCGCCGCGCGCATCCGTACCGCAGCCTGGCGCGCAAAGACTATGACGAAGTTCTTTGCCTGCTGGCAGATGGGATTGAAGCCAGCCGCGGGCGTTATGGATCGTACCTGCTGCGCGACCGGGTGAATGGCCGCATGCAGTCGCGCCGCGGGGCCCGGACCATCGCTGTTTCCAATGGCGGCACCATTCCCGACACCTCGCTCTATGCCGTCATTGTGCAACCGGAAGGGGTACAGATCGCTACCCTGGACGAAGACTTCGCCGTGGAGTCGTCGGCCGGGGACGTAATCCTGCTGGGCAATACCAGCTGGCGCATCCAGCGGGTGGAGAGCGCTGGACGGGTGCTGGTGGAAGATGCGCACGGTCAGCCGCCCAATGTACCGTTCTGGCGCGGGGAGGCTCCGCAGCGGACGCTTGAACTATCACGCTTCGTTTCCAGCTTGCGCCAGGAGATCAGCGCGCGGAGCGGTAACGTACTCCCCGGATACATTAGCCAATCGCACCCGCAGGTAGCGGAGACCGTGGCGTGGCTGAAGCAGGAGTGCTGCGTGGATGACGCGGGCGCAGAACAAATGATTGGATATATCGTTGCCGGCCGGGCCGTGCTTGGGGCAGTCCCCGCACTGGACACCATCATCGCAGAGCGCTTTTTCGATGAAGGCGGCGGGATGCAGCTGATTTTGCATGCGCCCTTCGGCGGACGCATCAACAAGGCCTGGGGCCTGGCGCTGAGAAAACGCTTCTGCCGTGGTTTCAATTTCGAATTACAGGCGGCGGCAACCGATAACGGACTGAACATTTCGTTGGCAGAGCAGCACAGCTTTCCGCTCAGCGACGTCTTCGATTTTCTGACCGAGCAGACAGTGACCGGGCTGCTGGAACAGGCTTCGCTCGACTCGCCCATCTTTCGTGCGCGCTGGCGTTGGGATGCGGGGCGCAGTCTACAACTGTTACGGTTTTATAACGGCAAACGCATCGCGCCCCAGGTGCAACGGACGCGGTCCGATGACCTGCTGGCCAGCGTCTTTCCCCAGGTCGCCGCCTGCCAGGAAAACATCGAGGGCGATATCCAGATCCCCGACCATCCGCTCATTCAGGAAGTGATGAAGGATGTATTGACGGAAGCGATGGACCTGGAGGGCCTGATTCAGCTACTGGCGGGCATCCGGACGGGCGCGATCCGCTGTCTCGCGGTCGATAGCGCGGTTCCTTCCGCCTTCGCGCATGAGCTGCTGAACGCCAATCCGTACGCCTTCCTCGACGATGCGCCGCTGGAAGAACGCCGCGCGCGCGCCGTGAGCATGCGCGGGATGGTTCCAGATAAGTTGCTGGGCGAAGCGGGACGCCTCGACCCCACGGCAATCGCCGAGTTGCGCGATGAGTGCTGGCCCGATGTGCGCGATGAGCACGAGCTCCACGATCTATTGTGTTCGCTGGTCGTGGTACCGGTGGAGATCCAAAACATCGATGGAGCCTCGCATTGGCCGATGTTTTTTGAGCGGCTTCAGTTTCACGGCCGGGCTACGGTGGCCGAACATGCCGGACGACAATACCTGGTGGCGGCGGAACGGGTGCAGCACCTGCGCCTGTTGTGGCCGGAGGTGGTGGTCGACCATCCGGTTCCCTGCCCTGCGGAAACAAAAGAATTGTTAGCCGGCGACGTGGTTCGCAAGGGGGTGCAGGGATGGATGGCGTTGCTCGGTCCAGTCACTTCGCGGACGCTGGGCGAGCGGCTGGGAATAGAACCGGCGGCGATCTGGGCCGCCATGCTGGTGATGGAGATGCAGGGGAGCATCCTGCGCGGGGTGTTTGAAGGAGGAGAGGCAGCCAGCGACGAGGATGTGGAATGGTGCGAGCGCAGGCTGCTGCAGCGCATCCATAAGCGGACGCTGGCGGGGCTGCGCAAGCAGATCGAGCCGGTGACACCGGCGGTCTATATGCAGTGGTTGATGCGTTGGCAGCGAGTCGCACCACGCTCTCAGTTGAGCGGGGAGGCGGGTGTACTGGAGGCGCTACGGCAGCTTGAGGGCTTTGAAGCGCCGGCTATCGAATGGGAACGAACGCTCCTGCCCCAGCGGGTTGCCGGCTACGATCCTCGCTGGCTGGATGTTTTATGCATGGAGGGTGTCGTAGGATGGGGACGCATCTCGCCCCACCCGGCTTTTTCCACGCATGGCGGTGACTTGGCGGCGCCTAAGCGGGTAGTGCCCACCAGCATGGCTCCCATCACCTTCTTCTTACGCGAGGACGCCCTTTGGATGGACCGCTGCCTGGCGGAGCGGGCGATTCCGGAGCCTGCCTTGCTGGCCTGCCTGAGTGAATTGGCCTGCCAGGTACGCGCCCACCTGGCGCAGTATGGGGCAGTTTTTGCCGGAGATCTGGTGCGCGGGCTAGGTGTCCCTGCAGAGCAGGTGAACCGGGGCCTGTGGGAACTGGTTGCGGCCGGCCTGGTTACAGCCGACGGATTTGACAGCCTGCGGGTGCTCATCGATCCCCGGCGTAAGGCCATGTTTCAAGGGGGATTGAAGCGGCCGCGCAACACGGTTGGGCGGTGGAGCCTGCTTAATCCGGTGGCTGGCGTGGCTGAGAGCGTAGGCGCCCAGGCGGAGCGGCGCGAGGCGGAGCTTGAGTCAGCCTGCTGGATGCTGTTGCGGCGTTACGGCGTAGTTTTCCGCGACGTGCTGGAGCGGGAGACCACCATACCTCGTTGGCGCGAGCTACAGGGCATGTTTCGCCGGCTCGAAGCCCGGGGGAGTGTGCGCGGAGGCCGATTCTTAAGCCGCTTTGGCGGCGAACAATTCGCGGTACCGGAAGCGGTGGCATCGCTCCGCGAGACACGCCTGCATACCCTCAATGAAGCGATCACCGTGGCTGCTGCTGACCCACTCAACCTTGCGGGTGTGGTGGTCCCCGGAGAGCGGCCCGCGGCAGTTCCCGGAAAGACGGTGACCTTTCTAGGTGGCGCGGTGCGGGTGGAAGAAGCAAGTTTAGCGGTATCTGCAGTTTGAAACAGTATCGAATCGTTTACCCTGGCTCGGTAATCTATGACCTATCGAGGGAGGCTGAAAGATGAACCTGATCCTCACTGTCATTGCGATCGTCATTTGGGCCTGGTTGGCCGTGATATGGACGCGGCGCATGAAAGCGCGGCGCGAGATCGAGCGCCTGAGCATCACCCCCGAAGCGCTCCGTGACCTCATGCTTGCCCACCGTGACGTGCTGGTGCTGGACGTTCGGCAACCGCTTGATTTGTTGGCAGACTCCGAAATCATCGAGGGGGCACAGAGGATTTCGCCTCAGGATGCCACTGAAAATCCGACCGTTATTCCCACCGATAAAGAGCTGGTTGTGTATTGCACCTGTCCCAGCGACAAAACCAGCCGCGCCATCGCCCTTAAAGCGCAGAGCCTGGCGCCCAATATCGATTTGAATCGAGTGAAGTTTCTAAGGGGTGGGTTGGCTGCATGGAAGGCGAAAGGCTTCCCCGTTGTGCCTTACGACAAGACGTTTCACCTCGACACGGGCACTTAAGCCATCCAGTGTGGTTGGGCTGACTTTAATAGGCTGGAGGGAGCCCAATCTCCTTGATGATGGCCCGGTAGCGCTCGTCGGTGTGGAGAAAATCAAACGCCGGGTCGTTCTGTATTTCCAGCAGAAGGGGAGAATGCTCCCGATAGCCTTGTTCGAGGAGAGCAAGGGCTTGCTCCGCGCGGCCGAGCTGAGCATTTAGGGTAGCCAGATAGACGGGCGAGACATAGTGCGTTGAGGACCACTTTTCGGCATCGCTCAGTTGCCAACGGACCAGGGCCTTATAACCACCTTGCTCGAAGGTTCGTCGCACGGTCGAAACCGGAATTTTGGGGCCCCAAAACAGAAGGATCAGCTTCTCTAGTTCCTGCCCGGCTTCTTTCTCTGCGCCTTTGCGGCGATAGCAATCATACAAAAGCCAGCGCATCGTTTGGTTATGCGTGTCCGGTTCCAGCCGTTGCTGCACGTCGTTGATTGCTGCGTCGTATTCTCGCGCCAGATCTAAGGACCAGGCCATGGCCCAGGGGCGTTCAAACGGATCGAGTTCCATCGCCTTCTTTTGCATCGCAATCGCTTCCTGGTGGCGATTGAGTGCGGCAAGTATCTTGGCCTGGAAATGATAAGCCTCGGCAAATTTAGGATCGAGCTCAATCGCGCGGGCGGTTTCAGCCTGTGCTCGCGTCCAGTCCCAGCGGTTGAAGAAAAAGGCGGCCCCCATGACCTGGTGTGCCTCGGCAAGGGAGTCATCGAGCTCGACCGACTTGACAGCCGCCGCCTCTTCCTGCGGCAGCGACTCGGCCGGGTTCAAGAAACCGTCGGCAGCGCCGGCACCGTAATACCTCGAAAGACCGCTCCAGCCAAGAGCGTAGTCCGGCTGTAGCTCCGTCGCCTTCCTGAAGTATTCGCCCGCCTCGTCGTTCTTGTCCATGAACCAGAGATACTCTCCACGCAGGTAGGCATCGTGGGCATCGGGACTGACGAAGCGGGCAGGCGGCGCTTGGAGGACAGCACGATTCAGCTGCTTTGCGATCGTCTGTGCAGCCTCCCTCGGCAGGGACACCAAGTCATTTCCATCACGATCGTAGCTCTCTGCCCATAGGTGGGTGTCGCTGGACGCCTGAATCAACTGGATGGTCATGTGCACTTTGCTACCGGCGCGTGCGACCGACCCTTCCAGAATGCCATCCACTCCAAGCTCCCGGGCGATATCCGGCAACGGGCGATGCACGCCTTTGTATTGCATGACAGAAGTTCGGGAGATGACACGGAGCGTCGAGTTCTTCGCCAGCATGGTGGTCAGTTCATCGGTCATGCCTTCAGCGAGGTAATCCTGACCGGGCTCGCCGGAAAGATTGTCGAGGGGAAGTACGGCGAGCGACCGAATCTTCGGCCCTGCGTCGTGAGCAACAAGTTTGCTCGAACCACGCCTAACCACAATGACGGCAACCACGAGGAAAACGACAGCCGTCAACCCTGCGAGGGTGGTAAGCCAGAAGGGGAAACGGGAGTGCGGAGATTCTTTTTTGCCAGGCAGTAGAGCCTGGTTCACTGGTGGATTTTGGCTTGGGATAGCATCAGGCGCCGCAACCGCCGGTTGGGTGGCTACCTCGCCTTCTTCCGTCAATGACCGGCGGACTTCTAAGGTAGATACAAACCGGTAACCTTTTCCGGTAACTGTCTGCACGAACCGAGGCCGTTCAGGGTCATCACGAAGAGCTTGGCGAATTTTTCGGATGGCAGTGTTTATGCCATGTTCGGTATCGACAAAGACTTCGCGGTCCCACAGCCGCTGTGCGATCTCGTCTCTGGAGACTAGCTGGCCGTCGCTTTCTGCCAGCAGGATGAGCAGATCCATTGGTTTCTTTTCGAGCTTGAGGCTGCGTCCGGAGCGATAGAGTTCAAAGCGGCCGCAATCCAGCTTGAACTCGTCAAACTCGAAAACCGTATTGGCCACCGCACCGTCCTCGCGGAGGCAGTATAGCAAGCGGCGACATAGACATCATCCCTTTCCTTCTCAAGCAGTTGGCCCTTCACCAAATCTTCACCCGGAACTTTTACCAGGGCGTCATTGCGCGACAGCGGGCGCCGAGGTTTCCTCGTGGCAGCTGGCTGCGCCGGCGAACAAGGAGAACTTCCATGAAACTAAATTTCAAGACGTTGGCTGCCACTCTTGGCGCGCTTGCACTTACAACCTTGGCTACTCCCAATGCCAGTGCTGTATGTGGCAGCTTTAGCCAACCCTCGGCGACCCACACCAGTTGGCACTACCAGTTCGGAACAGCTCGACTTCTCACCGTGAGTGAGCACGAGGCGGGCATCGTGGGCTTTTGGCACTTCAAGTTTGCCTCCAAAGGAACCGCCGGAGTACCCGACGGTGCTCCGCTGGATGCTGGATATTCTCACTGGCATAGCGACGGCACTGAGATCATGAACTCGGGTCATTTTGAGCCCCTTGAAGAAGTGACGCTTACCGACAAAGATCATTACAACGGGACCGTCACTATCGACAACTACAACCAGGCAGGGGGATTATTGAGCCACTTACAGGGCCTGGTTACCGGGGTCCGCATTGATATAGATACGCCAGTGAGCAGCATTTTCTGAGCATCACGGTGCGGGAGAGAGCCTTCAATCGGGGGGGTGGAGGCTCTTTCGACATTACATCGAGCCTGCGAAAATAAGGCATGCAGGATGATTCGGCTAAGCCTCAGGGACCGGCGGAGCTGCAGCTCGGCGAGGATTACTACTACGAAGGTCCCTACCTTGTGTTTACGGCGCAGTATCACTTGAAGCGCGGAACGTGCTGCCATTCGGGATGCAGGCATTGCCCCTACCGAAGCTCATCCGCTCCGGATGCAGGCTCGGAATAGCACTTTACCCCTATGGTGTCAGCAGCACTTTACCGGCTCCGCCTTTTTCGGCCAGCTCATGAGCCTGCCGGATCTCCGCCAGTTTCATCCTCGCGCTGACGGGAATGGCCAATTCACCTTTCGCAGCTTCGCCGGCAAGCTGCTCCAACCGCCTGGGATCGGACTTCGACCACACCTCATGCACCTGCAGGGCTCGACCGTCAGCCGACTTAGGTTTGCCGACCACGGTAGCCAGGGTTCCATTTTTCTTTATGCGTGGAATGAGACGATCGATTACATCGCGGCCGACGGTATCTGCCACTGCGTCTAATTCCTTCAAACCGCTAATCTGCTTTTCATCATCGACGGCGACGACCTGATCGACTCCCAGCTTTTCCGCCTCGGAGCGTTGACTCGCGCGCACACCGGCAATCACATAGGCTCCATGCTGTTTGGCAACATGTACTGCGGTACGCCCCACGCTGCCCAGCGCACCGGTAATCAGCAACCTCTGGCCCGATCGAGGGGCAACTCCCTGCTCGATCAATTGCGAGCCAGTTTGCAAGACCAGCGGCAAGACCCCGGCTTCGACGGGGTCGAGTCCTGCCGGCATCAACGCCAGGATTCCAACTTTGCAGGTGACATACTCGGCGTAGGTGTGGTCCGTCACGCCCATCACGAGGGTATCTAATGTTATGCCGGTGACGCCTTCTCCGAATGCGACCACCTGGCCTGCGAGGTCATACCCAAGAATGGTGGGCAGTTCGAGCGGCATGATGTCTTTCATGTCCCCGCGCCGTATCTTGTAGTCGATGGGGTTGATGCTGGTGGCGCTGAGTTTCACCAGGACCTCGCCGGCGGCAGCGACAGGAATGGGCACTTCCTCGTACACCATCTGGTCGACGCCACCGTATCCGTGCAGCAGAACTGCCTTCATTGTCTTCACCATCTAACCGATCTCTCTCTAAAAGAAGTATCTCTCACGAGTTAGCAAAAAACCTGGGGTAGGCGGTTTTTAGCGTCAGCGGCTTAAAGCGGTATTCATCGCATCAGTATGTACGGCCTGGAGGGTGTATGAGAACCGGAAGAGAAACAGCAGGTCCCTCCACTTCGCTTCGCTCCGGTCGGGATGACAACTTTTTTTGCAAGGAAAATACCCCAAAGACGTCATGAACTCGGCCGCCCAGAACCCAACGGGGCGGCTAAACGGTCAGAGGAATGGATCTCAACAGTCCAACAGAATTGTCATCCCGACCGGAGCGAAGCGAAGCGAAGTGGAGGGACCTGCTGTTTCTCTTCCGGTTCTCACACACCCTCTTCAGGCCGTACCCTTCAGGGACCGAGTTTTTCCGCAATCGGTGAAGCTGTGCTCTTCGTGGAGCACGGATTCTCAGCTCTCCCGCAGCTGAGTTCATCTCCCGCAGGGCCGACGGCTGTTTCAGACAAGACACTTCAGCACACCTCTTGATGAACAAACGAAGAGTATAGTGCCGCACCTCCGGCACTCGACCGCCTCGCCCTCTGGGCCTGGACTGCAAACACCGCTTTCCCATGTTCATTGCTCCGTTAACTTGCCGCAGGGTTTGTCAGCACACCTCCCGATGGAGAGTGTGATGCGAGTCGACGGAAAAATGATCTGCAGCTTTATGGCGAAGGAGCGCGAACGGCCGACGCGGGGCTGGTTGAGGGATTGGATGATGGCCCGGGCGCAGGGGTAGTGGCTGGCGGCGGCGCGGCCGCGGCGGCGCGGACCAGCAAAGCCTGACGCGGGAAGCTGAAGCTCCCGCCAGTGTCGTCGATCACATTGACCTGGCAAATGTAGAGTCCTGCATTGAGCCGGTCCAGCGGAATGTCGAAGGCAAAGGCGACCGCATCGCGTCCGGGCACGTTCACGCTGGTGGCTTCCACTAACGGGGTCTCGAAGACCTTCGTGGTGCCCTGCAAAAATTCGATGCTGGTCAGCACTTTCATGCCTGCCTGCCCCGGTGTGCCGTGGGGTGTGCCTGGCTTGAGAGCCGGCCCCCCCTTTGCCGGAGTGGAAGCGGGGTCATACACCTCGTAGAGCAGGTACATATGCTGATCAGTGCGGAATACATGGGCCACGTTCGGCACCCAGATAAAGCCGCCGTTGGAAAGCGGATTATCCACATCCTTCTTGCTCGACGAACTCCGCTGGCTGGAAAGCACGACGGAGCTGAGCTTGAGAGGAAACTTCTTGAGGTCGGGCAAGTTGATATCGGTTTCAAAGGAGCCCATGCGGCCGGTCTCATTCTCGCGGACTACAAACTTGAGATGATACTTGCCCAACGGCAGAGTAAAGCCGGTGGTGTACTGGATGTTCTTGCGCGAAACCTGCTGCGAATCATCGATGGCCAGCTTGACCGTCTGGCGAATTTCAGCCATATCCTGTCCAGCAGTGTTCTTAAGCTCGCCAATGATATCGAGCGTAGCCTTGCTGCGATCGCCTCCCTTGACAAAGGGAATCTGCGAACCGGGCACGATCAGAGAGACAGGCACGTAATAGCGCGGAGTTCCGCTACCCGCATCGCTGCGGAAATAGTATGCCTCCAGGTATACCTCGACGTCAGTTGCAGGCAGGTCGCTGGCCAGCTGTTCCTGCAGTTGGCGCTCGCGCTCATCCTTATTGGCATGTTTGTAATCAGCCGGAGCGTAGTAGCCGGGGCGATATTCAAGCTTTACGTTGGGCCGGTTGATCTTAATGGTGAGCCTGCGGTAGCGGCCGTCTTTTTCTGTATCGGTGGAACGGAAACCGATCACATAGTAAGCGGAGGTGTCCTGCTGAATACGCTGAAACGCAGGCGAGAAATCGTTGGAATCGAAGAAGGCCTTGCCCCCGGTATCCGACGAGAGCGTAGCCATGACTTCCTGGGTATTGAAGTTGGAATCGAGATTGTTCTGTAGCGCCGCGCCGTTGTAGCTGCTCGTCCCACGCAGGCTTCCGGTGGAGGCGTCACCCAGGGGCGAGATCGCTTCCAGGCCGCGGGCATCGACGGAGTAGATGGACATGTTGGCGCGCACCGAGGCATTGATGGCAGCGTGAAGCGAGGCCTGGTTCTCAATGCCATCGCGCTGGATGCCGCCGGAAAAATACAGCAGAGATTTTTTCTCGTTGATGTAGGCCAGCGAGTGAGCAATGTCGGCGAAAGCGAAGAGCTCGCGGTCGGTATTGACGTCGTTGTACTCCGACTCATCGGCGGTAAAAGAGGTAGTGTCTTCCACCTGGTTGGTGGTGCTGGTCGCTCCGGATTGAAACCCGGCGCCCTGGGTTCCGGAATAGGCGTTGACTGCGTTCAACAGTAGTTGCTTATTGGCGGTGAAATCCCGATCAAGTGACAATGACTGATCGAGGGATACGACCGCCACCAGGTCTGCCGGCTGCATCTGCCTGTTGATGTAGTTGCGGGCCGCATCCTGGGCCCGCTCCAGGTCTTCCGGTTGCATCGAAGTGATGTCAAAGAACATAACGATCAGGCGATGGTTGCGCAACTCCGTCGAGGTGGCGCTGCGGTTCATGCTGCCCATGATGGTGTTGCCCGCCTTGCCGTTCACCGTAGCCTCGTTGAGAGGGGCGGCCTGATCGACACTCTGGAAGTCGAAGCTGATGATCTTTTGCGGCTTGCCATTCTCCTGGACCTGGAAGTCGCTGGCAGTTAGCCCGCGGACAACTTCCCCGGTCTTCTTATCCCGGACCACGATGTTGGTGAGCACCAGGTCGCTGTCAACTTTGAGCGTATAGGTGGATTGAGAATTAAGCGGCGATGGCGCCTGATTTTGCGAGCCCTGGTCTTGCGCGCCCATCGGCATCGCCCCCAACAGCCCCAGGAGGGTGATGGAGGTGACCTTGCGCAAGTGGCCGGTGACGTTCATTCGAACTGAATCCTCTCTAAAACCGGTAGCGTGCATTGAAAGTGAATTGACGCATGCCGGCGGCCGCGGTTACCTGACCGTAGGTCCCCGATCCCAATGTCGTATCGACGGCTGAGTATTGGACGGTGTTGAGCACGTTACTGGCGGTGCCGCGCATCTCGAAAGTACGGGTTTCTGAAAAGCGGACCGTTTTGGAAAGCGATGCATTGAGTGACACCGTACCCGGTCCGGGAATGGAGTAACGCGAAGCGGTTCCGTATGTGTTTGCGGGCGTGGTGAAGGCGTTTTTATTGAACCAGTTGCGAAGCGAACCACCGCCGGCGGTCAGCGAGGCCCCGGCAACGCGGTCGGGCCGGAGGGAAGCAGTGGTGCCGCGGGCGACCTCTTCTACGGTTGCCTCGTAATGCGGCGTCAATGCTTCTCCGCTGGAGAGGGTGAAGGTGCCGGAAGCGGAGATACCGCTCAGTGCGTGCCCCAGCCATCCCCGGTTGACCCAGCGTTCATCGGGTCCGAAGGGTATTTCGTAGAGAAAGTTGCCGGTTAACCGGTGGCGTATGTCAAAGCTCGAATTTGATTTTTCAGCCAGCAGATCCTGCCAGTTTTGCGCCACCACAGTCCCGGTGCCCCCACTACCCCCGATGGAGCTGGCATTATCAATGGAGTGGCCATAGGTGTAGGTGGCGCCCATGCCAATGCCCCGCTGCAGCCGCTTGCGCGCGCTGACGGTCAGGGCGTTGTAATTGGAGAAGGCGACCGAGTCCTCATAATCGTAGAAAACTCCGCTCAGCGATTGATTGGCGGAGCGGCCGGGCGCATTGACGATGTCTAGACGCGTACCCTTTGAGCCGTTGTAGCCGATGTTGAGCACGATGCCCAGCGGCAGTGTTCGCTGCAAATTAATGTTCCATACCTGCACGTAGGGAAGCCGATAGTACTTGTTGACCGCATAATTTCCTTCGGTTTGCGGCGACGGGAATCCATTGGCCAGCGTAATTTGCGGCTGGGTCATTGGCTGAGCCGTGACTTCATTGGTCTGGACGTCGGCGAAGGGTGGCTGGAAGGCAAAGTCCTGTATGAATTTCGAGTACTGGCCGTTGGCATAGTTAATGGCAAAGCCGGCGCGCACCACCGTGTCTTTCATCGCTCGCACGGCAACACCGATGCGAGGAGAGAAGTTGTTGCGCTCAGGGTAGATCAGGTCACGCGGGTATTTTCCGGTATAAGGTCCGACGCCGCCGGAAACCACCGTCATGACAGAGGTGAAGTCATTGCCCGTATCCAGGGTCGAGAGCCGATCGTATTTCTCCGAGTAGGGGGAAAAATATTCGTATCGCAGACCGAAGAGGAGAGTGAGATTAGGCAAAGCTCGCCAGCTATCCTGGGCAAAAGCATCCCAGGAATTCTGCCGCAGATAAGACTTCTGATAGGGGGCCTGCAGCGAGGTTTGCTGCGGTAAACCAAGCAACAGATCGGCCAGCGAGGAACCGGATGTTGGGGTACCGCCAGGGCCGACGCTGCTGGAACCGGGTTGCTGGGTGAAGAAGCCGGTGAAAACAAATGTTCCCGTAACATTGCCGGTATTGCCGAAGAGGTCGTTATGGACGCGGTGAAAGTCTCCTCCAAAGCGGACGTTGTGCTTCTTGTGGATCCACGAGGTCGAATCGGTAACAGCGACTGTCTGATTGGTCTGAAAATTCGGCTGCTGCTCGTTTACGCTGGTGAACTGGTTGAGGGTGAGACTCGGCAGACCATAGAGCTGGGGGTTATCCGGTAGTCCGGTGAGACCTACCTGGCTGGCAATGTCCGTGATGCTGGTGAAGTCGTTTTTGAGTTGGGCCTCGCTGCGGTTCCAGTTGAGACCGAGATTGGTGGTAATCCTGCCCTTGCCAAGCGAATAGCCAAGCGCAAGAGAGTATTGGTGGGTTTGCTGCTTGCCGCCAAGATCGGGGAAGAGACTCAACTCGTCGGCCGCCTGGTGGCTATAGTTGAAATTCACGTTCATGCTTTGCCGAATCCCGGCGCCCCCCTGACCCAGATATTGGCGAATCAACCCGCCCAGCGGTGAGCCTCCGGTACTAGGGCCAAAGCTGTGCAGGAAACGAACGCCAATCCGGGTGGTGTTGGATTCGGAGGAGGCCAGGCGCTGGTAATTCTGGAACTGGCCGGGCAGGGTCGGCGCAGGGATGTAATTGAGCAGCGCCGTCGCCTGGGTCGCAATACGCGCTGACGGGATGGTGTTGTTTGGAAATGGAACACCCGGAGTGTTCGGATCGTAAATCGTGACCGGTGCGCCTTCCTGGGTAGTAAGACCAGACAGATCGCCCTGGCGCTCAGCCTCCGTGGGCACAGTGCCGTATTGACTGAATGGCGAAGACGATCGCTGCCCGGAGAGGTTGAAGAAGATCACATCTTTGGTGTCGTGCTCGATCACTTTCGGGATGTAAGGGGCGCCCATGAAGGTAAGCCCGAACTGATTTTGCGCATAACTGGGCTGTGGCTCCCTTTGGGCCCGGACGGGGAATGGAGTGGCATTCAGTGCAGAGTTCCCCCCCGTCCAGAAGAATGCTCCGTGGGGCTGGTTGGGTTTGAAGTTGCGGAAATTGCCGAAGCCGCCCCCGCCACCGCGGCCAAAACCACCCCCTCCGCGGCCGCCACGCCCCCCGCCTCCGCCGCCGAATCCACCTCCACCACCGCCAAAACCGCCGCCACCGCCTGGACCGCCGCCACCACCACCGGGTCCTCCTCCCTGTCCGCGGCCACCTCCTGGGCCACCTAGGCCGCCGGAAAGTGACTGATCCAGCTCGGCGTTTTGCCGAAGCTGTTCCATATCCACGCCGGCGAAAGGATTGGTGGTGCCTGCCTGCCCGGTGACGGCGACTGAATCGGCGGAGAAATCAGAGTTATTGGCCAGCGAAGGCAGGGCTGCTCCGTTTGCCCCGCTATTGATGCCTGCATCTTCGGCGCCGGCGAGTTGGGCCAGCAAGGCCAGATTCTGGGCTCCCGCACCGGCATTGCGCCGCACCGTGGCAGATGCGCGCGAGGCTGGGCCCGGGTTGCCGGCGAGGTTCTCCTGAGGACTTTCAGGCGGGACTCGCGAAGCCAGGGTGAGGGCAAAATCGACCTGCTGGTTGACGGGTGAGGCCGTGGTGGGAGCGGTTGCGGGCGCCGTCGCGGACTTGATAAGCGCGACTTTGGTCTCCGGGGCAAAGGCTGCAAGCTCCGTCTTGAGCACATACCGGCCGTTGGCCGGGATGGTCATGGAATAGTTGCCGTTGATGTCGGTGATGGTGGCGTAACGTTGGCCGGTCAGCGTATTGGTGGCGACAACGCTCACACCGGGAAGCGGCACATTGCCTGCTTTCACCGTGCCGTGCACCAGCCCACCCGAGGTTGGCGGTTTCGGATTCGCCGCCGGTGCAGCAGGGGCGGACTGGGCCCCCCCAGGCGCGAGTAGCCCGCCCAGGAGACATACAAGGAGGGGTAGTCGACGCATCAGACCGGTTTTCCTATCGCTATGCACACAGCTTAGACCTTCCTCGTGTCAGGAGGCATACCACGATCACGTTGCAGGATCACATTCAATCAGAGGCCGGGCGGCGGTCCGGACGACGGAGCCGCCGTTCCAGCCGGTTGCCCAGGCCCATTCAGACGACCTGGACCACCAGGACCGGCACCAGGAGTCATAATGCGCAGCGTGCTGGCGACAAATGTGTCCGCGTGCAGCGCCCCCTGAGCGCTAATCGTGTCCCCTACCTTCACGTCGGCCAGGGTCACATCTTCCCGATGTTTCCGAAATGATGTGTTTTCGTCCACTGCGACAATCTGCGCCTGCTTGTCGCCGGCTCGCTCAATGGTGATCTTGAGCTCATGAATGGCGGTCACTTTTCCCATCACCCAGGTCTTGCCGAACGCGGCTCGGGCGTCGCGCACCTCTTTGGCGTCGATGTCGACTACAAACACTGCCCCGACTGTTTTGGCCTTTGCATCGACAATGCCGCCGGCGATCAACATATCTCCTACGTGAACGTCGGCGGCTTCGATCGGCTGCCGGTCCTTCATCAAGTGAGTATTGGGGCTGTAAAGAACCTGATACGTGTCACCCTCGTCAGTGCGGATGGTGAAGCTATTGGCTGTGGCAGCGGTAACCGTCCCGCGAATCCCGTTGCCCCTGCCAAAGGCTTGGCCCATACCGCCGCCACCGTCCGGAGGCCCCTCCTGTGAACGACAAGCCGGCACTACCAACATCACCACTCCCAGAGCCGCAATTGCGAGACTTGCCGAGCGCTTCATCGCACCATTTAGACGGCTTCTGTAAGAGTAAGGACGCAGGTAGGCGCCCGGGCGTTGTCGTGAAACGTCGCCGCGGCGATTTGTCAGGACACAGTATTGTGAAGCGGTTAAAGCCCGTACTCACAGGATGAAAAGAGGTCCCTCAGGGTCCGAAAACGAAACCGCAGCTTTCTTCCTGCGATTTCCTGACAACAACCGACGGGGTAGTGTAGCGGAGAGACTGCGGTCCTTTCGTTCTCACGCAAGAACTAAAGGCCCATCCTCTTCCACTTTTACGGCCCGACTAAAAGTCGGGCCCTGATACAGAGCCTTGCGGGGCCTAGTTTGGAAACCGGGTCTCACGAAACGCCTTGAGACTACTGAGGTAAACTGCCGGGATGGCGATTGACTCGCTGCACACCCCCGCGCCACCGGCTTCCCCGGCTCACGTGGAACGACACTTCGCCGCAACCGCGCTGGTTCGCGATGTAGTGATCGGGATGTCGGACGGGTTGACCGTTCCCTTCGCCCTGGCAGCGGGACTCTCCGGTGCAGTGAATTCCCCTCATGTGGTGGTACTGGCCGGATTGGCGGAAATTGCCGCCGGATCCATCGCCATGGGTTTAGGTGGCTTTCTCGCGGCCCAGGGCGACGCCGAGCACTATGCCAGCGAGCGGCTGCGGGAAGAACGCGAGATCGTGGATCGGACTCGAGACGAGGAAGAGGAGATCTACGAGATCTTTGAGCAATATGGCGTGGAGCGAAGCGAAAGCATGCCGGTGCTCGAAGCATTAAAGCGCAGGCCCCAGGCCTGGATCGACTTCATGATGCGATTTGAGCTGGGTCTGGAAGAGCCACAGCGAAACCGGGCCAGCCGCAGCGCAATCACCATAGCCCTTTCTTATGTGATCGGAGGCCTGGTCCCACTGCTTCCTTATATGACGGGACGCAGTTTGCCCTCCGCACTCTCCGCCTCGGTGGCCATCACCCTGGTGGCATTGCTGGTTTTTGGTGGGGTGAAAGGCCGGTTGACCGGAGCGGGCACGGTACGCAGCGCAGTGCAAACCCTGGTTATCGGCGGACTGGCCGCAGGCGCAGCTTACCTTCTGGCCCGGTTGTTGAGCGCTCATTGAGGGGCAAGCAAAAAAGAGGCAAAAAAATTAGGCAACATAAGGGCCCCTTCTGTCTCTAAGGGAGAGAGGGTATCTATGACGCCAGTCACGACAAGGACAAAAACTTCCCCTTTGTTCGAGGAGTTCTCACGGGTACGGCGTCAGACCGAAGACCTTTGTCTTCCGCTGTCTCCGGAAGACATGATGGTGCAGTCCTGCGCCGAGGCGAGCCCAGCCAAGTGGCACCTGGCGCATACCACCTGGTTTTTCGAAACATTTCTGCTGCGGGAATTCCTTGCCGGCTACCGCGAATTTCACCCAGATTTCCGGTGGCTCTTCAACAGCTATTACAACTCCGTATCAGACCAGCCAGAGAAGAAGTTGCGGGCTTCCTTCTCGCGGCCGCCAGTGGACTCAATTTTCCAGTACCGCCAGCATGTGGAGGAAGGGATTCAGCTCTTGCTGGCCTCCAATCCTCCCGAAGAAGTGACGCGAAGAATTGTGCTCGGCCTGCACCACGAGCAGCAGCACCAGGAACTGCTGGCCTATGACATCAAGCATGCTTTATGGACCAACCCTCTTCGTCCGCCTTATCTCAACGAACCGGTCGTCTTCAGCGCGCCTCCCCTGAGCAAGCCGGATTGGATTGAATATCAGGGCGGTGTGAGCGAGATTGGATACGCCGGGGATGGGTTTTCCTTTGATAACGAGCTACCCCGTCATTCGGAATACCTCCGGCCCTATGCGTTGGCCTCGAGGTTGGTTTCCTGCGGGGAGTATCTCGCTTTCATCGAGGATCGCGGCTACCGGCGTCCGGAGCTTTGGCTCTCTGCGGGATGGGACACGATCAAAGCCGAGGGATGGAAAGCGCCACTCTATTGGCGCCAGCAGGACGACGCATGGCTGGTTTACACCCTCTACGGCGAGCTGCCGCTTACCGAATTACTGCAAACCCCGGTGTGCCACGTGAGCTATTACGAAGCAGACGCCTTTGCTCGTTGGTCCGGCAAGCGTCTCTCTACCGAAGCCGAGTGGGAGGTCGCAGCGCAGGCTTTGCCGGCTACCGGCAACTTTCTTGAAGACGGAACGTTGCATCCCGTGGCCCTGGGCGAGGGGCCCGCAAAGGGTCCGGCGCAGATGTTCGGGGATGTGTGGGAGTGGACCCAGAGTGCTTACCTCGGCTACCCCGGATTTGCCGCGGTGCCAGGTGCTCTCGGCGAATACAACGGAAAATTCATGAGCAACCAGATGGTTCTGCGCGGAGGATCGGTGGTTACCCCGGCCTCCCACATCCGCGCAACCTATCGTAATTTTTTCTCCCCCGCGACACGCTGGCAGTTTGCCGGCATCCGTTTAGCGAACATCTAACCTTTTCATTTATCGCCAGTCTGCGGAGAGATCATGTCTGCTATTTCGTTACCTAAGTTGCCGGCGATTGCGTCGAATCCGGTCGCAGTGGAAGTGTTGAACGGTCTTACCGAGCGGCCGAAGACGCTGTCTCCCTGGCTGTTCTATGACGAGGCCGGTTCCCGGCTGTTTGAGGAAATTACGGAATTACCGGAATACTACGTGACCCGAACGGAGAGGCAGATTCTTGCACAGCACGCGGATGAGATTGTCGCGGCCGCGGCGGGGGGCCGCGACCTGTCGATGATCGAGCTGGGCGCGGGGACTGCAACCAAGACAGGCTTGCTGCTGAACGCTGCCGTCGGACTCCAAGGAAGCGTGACGTACTACCCCATCGATGTGTCGGAAACGGCTCTCGAGGAAGCACGGACCCGGCTCGAGCACGAGCTGCCGCAGGTTACGGTGGAACCTATTGTGGCGGACTACACCGAGGGGATGCGCCAGAGTGGTGCCTCCCACGCCGGAAGACGACTGGTGCTTTATATCGGCTCGAGTATCGGGAACTTTTCACCCGCGGACGCGATCGAGGTGTTGCGCGGCGTCCGAGCCCAGCTGTTGCCGGGTGATTGCCTGTTGCTGGGAACGGACATGGTGAAGGATGTGAATTTGCTGCTGGCCGCTTACGACGATGCTGCCGGCGTGACCGCCAGGTTCAATATGAATGTGTTGGTTCGCCTCAATCGCGAACTGGACGCGAATTTCAACCCCAAACTGTTTCGCCACCGGGCGCGGTGGAATGAGGAGCACTCGCGGATCGAGATGCACCTGGAAAGTTTATTGGCGCAGAAGGTTGCGCTTCGCGCGCTGGATTTGGAGGTGCGGTTCGGCCTGGGAGAGACTATCCACACCGAGAATAGCTATAAATTCACGGACCAGCGGGTAACGGCTTTGCTCACCCGGGCTGGATTCAAATTGCGGCGGCAATGGAGCGACCCCGGGAAATGGTTCACGGTGTATCTGGCGGCGGCGAATTAGGGCAGGGGGAAATTGTGGAGCTCCACTTGGTGGCTGACCTCGGGATTGGTTGAGAGCAGCGAGGGTGCCGCGCCTACGGCGCTCGGATCACCATGGGGCTTGCCAACCCAGCCCTTCCGGGCTGGGCTGACGTTTAGCGGGCGGCCCTCCGGGCCTCGATGGGAGTTCGTGGGTTTATGTGACCGGCTATTTTGACAGGCGGAGCAGGACCACGCCGTGGCGGGGCACCTTGACCGTGTAGCTGCCCTGGAGTTTGCCCAGGTCCTTTGCCTGCCAGATGTCCCTCGCCTTCGCGCCGCCGGCAAAGCCTACATCGCTCAGCTTGACGGTGATGGGCAGTGCGGTGTCGTCGCGGTTGAAGAGGCCCACGGCTTCGTCGCCACCCTTGAGTGGCTTGGCCCAGATTTCGACCGGACCGACTTCAGAAACCCGATCGCCCTGTTTGCCCAGGGGATCCTGATCAATGGCGATTACTTCTTTGTTGGTTAGAATGGCAGCCGTCTCGGGCTTCATTTGGGAGAGGTCGTTGCCCGCCAGGAGTGGGGCCGCGAGCAGTGCCCATAAGCTCATGTGCAGGCGATTCTCGTCCAGCGTGAGCTTGCCGTTGCCTACCTCTAACATATCGGGATCATTCCAGTGCCCCGGGCCCGCATACTTAGACAGGCCTGCCTGGGAAAAGCCGATCAACGTCATGCGATCCCAGGTCGGATTGATGTCCCCTGTGGTCCGCCACAGGTTTGCTCCGAGCGACGGTCCCCACTCCCATACTGCGTCCCAACCGTACTGGCAGAAGCTGTAGACGATGGGGCGACCGGTGGCCAGCAGCGCCTTATGCATCTTCTCGTAGGCATCCTTCATGATCTGGGTGGCTTTTGCCGGATCATTCGGAGCCTGTTCGGTCATGTTCTGACGAAAGCTGCAGAGGTCGTATTTGAGATAGTCGAAGCCCCAGGCGGCATATGTTTTGGCGTCCTGCGCTTCGTGTCCAAGGCTGCCTTCGTACTTGGCACAGGTCTTCGCACCGGGCCCGGAGTAGATACCGATTTTAAGACCCTTGGAATGGACGTAGTCGGCCAGGGCTTTCATGTCGGGAAATTTACTGTTGGCCCGGATGTTGCCCTGAGCATCGCGCTGGCCCTGCCAGGTGTCGTCGATGTTCACGTAGATGTACCCGGCGTCCTTCATGCCGGATGAGACCATGGCATCCGCTGCGGCGCGGACATCTGCATCGTTCACCCTGCCCGCAAAGAGGTTCCAGCTGTTCCAGCCCATGGGCGGAGTCGCCGCCAGAGTACTGGTCTGTGCGAATAGTGTGGTTGGCAAAAGCAAAGCAGCTAGCAGAAAGGCGCGGAACAAGTTGGGCATGGTTTTCTCCAGGACGACGATCCACTATAGGCCACTTCCCTTGCCTGCAGCCAGCGGTTTGAGGATCTCATCCAGCAGATCGGTGGTCCCCTCTACTCGCTCCAGCCGCGGATATTTCTCGCCATCATGGTAGTTCAGGCGCACGGTGCGGAATTCATTGTCATTCGAGACGATCAGCTCAATCGGTTCCGTCGTCCCCTTAGCCGCGCGAATCGCCTGCTTCAGCACGTCTTCGGTGTAGCCGTGGCCGTTGATCGCCACCAGCTTGGTGCTCGGGCCTAGCCCAGCCTGAAAGGCTGGAGAGCCCATCCTGACATCGCTAATGGTGCCATCCGGTCTCACCATGAGCCCAGCCGAGAACCACGCATCGGTTTGCTTGGTCTTGTACAAGTAGGCCTTCTCGAACTCGGTGGGCTCAGTGCCATAAACGAGCTTGTACCCTCCATGTTCTATTCCGTCGAGGGGCGCGTGGGCTGCGTGCGAATTGAGGCGTTCGGTCAGGAAGGCACGCCAGTCGTAAGGCGCGACGGAATTCAGATCGGTCACGATCTCTTCAAAATCGTAGGGCACGACCTTGGGCGGAGTGTTGCCACCCACAGCCAGAAACTTCACGCAGAAGTCGTTCAGGGATTTCTGGTCGTGCGTTAGCTGGCGGATGGTCGTGTCCGCGTCCAGCCAGATTAGCTCGCCTTCCTGGTAGTAGTCCTGGGCGCGTCTCCAGTTGGACCAGGACTGGTGGCCTCCACGGAGAGTTTGTCCGGCTATGGCCGTGTCTTCGAGGTTGCGCCAGGTGCGCCCTGGTTTCACGTCAAGCCGGGCTGCACTCCAGGCCAGGGCTTCCCGGTAGGATTCCGGCGTCCAGAAGTGAGAACGGGCTGCCAGCACGTTTCCCCAATATTGCGTCATGCCCTCATAGACCCAAAGCAGGTCGCCCTTTTGCGGGGTGGCGTAGTCGGGCGTAGCCAATCCGATGGGCCGGCGGTATTTTCCGTTCCAGGAATGAGTAAATTCGTGCGGCAACAATTCCGCATTCAACACCGCCAGCTTGGGATCCGAGACGCCCTTTTTCTCGATGCCGTTGTCGCTCGATTGATGATGTTCGAGACCTTCCTCGCGAATCACGTCGCTCAGGCTGAGAAGAAAATGGTAGGTCTCGTAGTGGCGGGACTTAAAGAGCGGGCCTGTCTCCCGCACCAGCTGATTCACCGCGGCGAGATACTCCGGCTTCAGATCGACATCTTCCGCGGCGTCGCCGGCTACGTCGAGGTAGTGCTTGGGTGTGATCTCCGGAGCGATCGGAATCTCACGAAAATATCTGCCGGTAATCACAGGCGAATCTACCAACTGCTCGACCGAAACCTGCGCAAACGATGTTTCCTGTCCCTTCTGTGCTGCAATGGTTAAGGCGGTCCCAAGCTTCCAGTCCTGAGGTACGGTCAACGATGCCGCGATGGGAATCTGCGCCACCGGGATGTGGGCTGGATAGAGGATGACGGAATTCCACTCCAACACCGTCATGTTGGCGCTGGTGGCCCGGTCTTCATCGGAGCCGGTGTCTCCTGGGGTGGCGAGGAAGTCGAGGGATACTTCGAGCTGGGTTACGCCAGACGGCACGTCGACGTGGATGGCGTACATATCGACATCGTCACGGCGCCAGGGGAGAGTCTGGCCGTTGGCATGAACGACAATTCCAGCGAGGTTGTCGATGGGCCCGGTAGGACGGTGGTCGCCAGGAATCCATTGCGGATATTCCAGAGTCAGTGGCCCGGCCGTTACGGGTATCTGCAGATGCGCATGCAACAGGTGGCGCGGGGCCTCGCTGAGATCTACATGCAACACGATTGGGGAAGCCAGAGGCTGCGGCTGCACAGGCTCTTGCGCAAGAGAAGGCCGGGCAGAGAAGAGAAGCAGGCTGGTGCAGGCGAGGCCCACTATACTTTTGTTCATCTCCTAATCATTTCACAGCGGGACCCGTATCAAGCATGATGGAGTGGTTCCCGAAAGAGGCTTTCCGATGGCAAGTACTACTCCGCAAACCTATGCCAACCACACCAGGTTCGACCCACCCTTCCACTTTTTTCTTTTGCCGTTAGGTCTTGCCGCGATCATTCTGAGCGTTATTCGTATCGTCACACACCCTGGCATCGCTTCCACTCTAGGGGTAATTCTGGCGATCGGATTTGTGATGATCGCAGCGAAAGCCCGGAGCTATGCGCTTAAGGTGCAGGACCGGGTTATCCGCCTCGAGGAAAGGTTGCGCCTGGCGATGCTTCTGCCCGAGGCGGCGAAGCCGCGGATTGCGGAGCTGACCGAGTCTCAGTTGATCGGGCTTCGTTTCGCGTCGGATGCTGAGCTGCCTGCGCTTGCCATGCGGGCGCTGAATGAGGGTTTGACCAGCAAGCAGATAAAAACCTCGATTCAATCCTGGCGCGGGGACTACTTCCGGGTTTGACGGGTTAGGCGCCCAGACGGCCGAGACCGAGACCGATGACGTACGTTACGACCCCTTCCACTGCTCCTACCAGCGTCATCTCGAACCCGCTGCTCCACCAGGAACGCACGGTGACCAGAGATTTGGCCGCACCCACGGCAAAATGCGCCAGCAGCGAAACCACGGCGGAGATGATGACGGCACTGTAGCCGCTGAGAAAGAAAAAGGGGACGATCGGTATAAATGCCCCGGCCGCGGTCGAGAGGGCTCCCGATATAGCGGAGGTGAGGGGATTGCTGAGAGCTTCTTCGGTGGAGTTGAGGCGCTCGGCAGCGAGCGCACGGAGCATCTGGTCGGGGTCGCTCGCGATGTGCTCAACCATGTGGTCAGCGTCCTGCTCGGGAAGACCCTTGACCTGGTAGTAAAGAGACAGCAACTCGCGCGCTTCGGCGCCGTTCATGGCGATGGCTTCCCGCTCGCGAGCCAGCTCCGCCTGGTAGATCTCTCGCTCGCTCTTGGCCGCGAGGTAGGCGCCGGAACCCATGGAGAGAGCGCTGGCGATCATGCCGGCGATGCCCGAGAGAAGGACGTATTTGCTGTTGCCCAGGGTTGCGCCCGATACTCCTGAGACGATGCCGAAGATGGATCCCAGTCCGTCATTGACGCCGTAGATGGCATCGCCGATCCATCCTGCAGTGTGCGATCGGCCCTGGTTGCGCTTCGCCAATAACTGCTCCAGGAGCGCTTTTGGATTGAGCTCGGTGGTGCGAACGCCAGGGCGGGGCGGGAAGCGGCGAATGAGGCTGCTAAGTTCGCGATAGTGGTCCTGTTCATCTTCGATCACCCGCTCGAGGATGGCCAGACTGGGGGCATCGCCGAGCGCCTTGAGCTGCTGACTGTATTTGGCGATATCGCGGCTCTCGTCGATTTCCAGGCGGCGTAAAGCCAAGTCGTCGCCACCGATGCGATTCTTGAGGCTGTCGGCATCGCCCGCCGGCTTGCCGCGGTAGACCGGCTCCGGCTCGCCGAGTTCCCGCAAGCGGCCTGCCCACAGCGCGGCGTGCTCCTTTTCCGCAAGGGCCATGTTTTCGAGCGCTTGCCTGCGGCCCGGCTCACGCTCTCTCTGAGCGAGCGCGCGATAGGTGTAGTGGCCAGCCATTTCTGCCTGCCAGTTCTGCTCGAGAATCTGGGGCAGCCGCGGGTGACGCGACAAGGGTGGCGCGGGTTGAGAGACGGTGTCCATTCACGATCCCTGGGGCAAAGGGTAGCACCTCTGAGAGGATTTGCTATGGTTGGCTAATGATGAAGTTTGAGCACCTGCTGACTGAGACGCGCCACCCCGATTCCACCCATATCGACCAGCTTTCTACGCGGGAAATGCTGGAGGTGATCAACGCGGCAGACCGGTCCGTCGCCGATGCAGTCCACGCCGAGCTGGGCCGGATTGCGCAGGCCGTCGATGGCATTGCCGAGCGCCTGCAGCAGGGGGGCCGATTGTTCTATACCGGCGCCGGCACATCAGGGCGGCTGGGCGTGCTGGATGCTTCGGAGTGCCCGCCAACCTTCAATGTCGATCCTGGGTTGGTGGTGGGCCTGATTGCCGGCGGGGACTACGCCCTGCGGCATTCGATCGAGGGCGCGGAAGACGATGCGAAGCAGGGGGCGGAGGATTTGAAAGCCCATGGCCTCAAGGCTGGGGACACGCTGGTCGGGATCGCCGCCAGCGGACGCACTCCCTATGTGCTGGGAGGGTTGGCTTACGCCAACCACCTGGGTGCGTTGACCGTGGGGCTGAGCTGCGTGCCGGGATCTGAAGTGGAGTGCCGGGCCAAGATCGCGATCACACCGGCGGTGGGGCCGGAAGTGATTACGGGATCCACGCGCATGCGCGCGGGGACGGCTACCAAGCTGGTGCTGAATATGTTGAGCACCGGCGCGATGATCCGCACCGGGCTGGTCTATGGCAACCTGATGGTCAACGTGCAGCCGACCAACGAGAAACTGAAGGATCGGGCGATCCGGATCATTGCCGCTGCAACCGGAGTGGACGAAGAGAAGGCGGCAGCGCTGCTTTCGCAGGCAGGTGCGGTGCGGGTCGCGATCGTAATGCACAAGCTGGACATTCCCCGGGAGCAGGCCATGCGGCGGCTGGACGAGGCTCAAGGGCGGCTGCGGGTCGTTCTGGGCGAGGAGCCCGATAGGCAGTAGCCGAGTTAGGGGCGGCTTACGTCTATTAATAGATGGCCTGGTCAGGTGCATAATGGTTGGGGACACGATGGGAGGCGAGACGGTGAGTAAAGGTATAGCGAAGTTGCTGATTTTATTGGCGCTTGTGCCTATTCCGGCGCTGCCGTTGCTGGCCCAGAACGTAAACCAGCCCGACTCGGGCTTCGGGCCGATCGATACCAGCGCACCGGCCACTCCGCCGGATGAAATTGTCAAAAAGTTTGCGGCGAAGGAAAGTGAGTTCCGCCATGCCCTGGACAATTACACCTATCAACGTGACGTGCGCATACAGACCATCAACGATGATGGCAAGGTGGATGGGGAGTACCGCCAGGTGGTGCAAATCACGTTCGACACCAACGGGCGAAAATCTGAGCATGTGACGTTCGCGCCAGCGAACACGCTGGAGCGCATTACGATGAGCCCGGCCGATGTTTCCGATATTGAGCAGCGCTTGCCATTCGTTCTGACTACTGAGGATGTTGGGCAATACAACCTGACTTACGTGGGCCGGCAAAAGGTGGACGAAGTAGATTGCTACGTTTTTGATGTGGCGCCGAAGGTGATGGAGAAGGGCAAGCGCTACTTAAAAGGACGCATCTGGGTAGACCAGAAGGATCTGCAAATTGTGATCACCAGCGCCAAAAATGTTCCCGACGACATGCGCAAAGGCCACGAGGATTTGTCACCGCCGTTTACCACTTACCGGGAACAGGTAGATGGCAAGTATTGGTTTCCGGTTTATACCAAGGCCGATGCTGAGCTGCATTTTTCTGGCGGGAGTGGGTACATGAGCCAGGATGTGCACATCCGGCAGATTGTGCGCTACACGGATTACAAGCAGTTCCGTTCTACGGTTAAGCTGATCTTTCAGGGGCAGGATGTGACCAACAATCCAGGGCAACCCAACTCTGCGCCGGCTAATGGCCAACAGCCGGCGCAGAGTGCGCCGCCTGCTAGTGCTCCACATTAGGTTGACGGGATGCAATGAGATAAAGAACATACCCCAGGGCCTAAGAATTTCCAAACAAGTCTCTGTCCTGACCACAGATCCTGGGTGCCCCACATCTCGCTCGTTTTTCGCGAGATGTGGGATACCACAGTCCTATCTTCGTAATTTTTAAGCTTCTGGACGCCCTAGGCTTTGGATTTATTCTTCGGAAGCGGGCAGTTGAGGTAAGTGGTATCCCATATCTCGCGAAAAACGAGCGAGATATGGGGCACCCAGAGCTAGTTTGCAGGGACAGAATGCAAATTACAGTTCTCGCGCCGGACTAAAGTGGCGGTTTCCGTGCCTAGGCGTTGTAGGTAGAGGAGGACACACGGCCTCCTCTGCCGGTCCAGTTGGTGTGGAAGTGTTCGCCGCGAGGTTTATCGACACGCTCGTAGGTATGCGCGCCGAAGAAGTCTCGTTGTGCCTGCAACAGGTTCGCCGGCAGGCGCGCTGTGCGGTAGCCGTCATAAAAAGCTAACGCGGTTGAAAATGCCGGCATGGGGATGCCGACCCTGACTCCGTAGATGATTGCTCTTCGCCACGCCGGGTGGTACTTGTTCATCGCGGTCGAGAAAAATTTATCCAGGAGCAAGTTCTGCAGATTTGGGTCCCTGTCAAACGCTGCCTTGATGTCGCCCAGGAAGACGCTGCGGATGATACAGCCGCCGCGCCACATGAGTGCGACGCCGCCCATGTTCAGGTGCCAGCCCTGATCTTTTTCTGCCGCGCGCAGCAACATATAACCCTGGGCATAGCTCACCATTTTTGAGCAGTAGAGAGCCAGGCGCACTTCTTCGATAAATTCCTTTTTATCTGTCGACACCTTTCGCTTGCGCGGGCCTTTCAAAACTTTCGCGGCTGCGATCCGCTCGTCCTTCAATGCCGACAGGCAGCGCGCAAAGACACTTTCTCCGATCAGTGTTACCGGTTGTCCCAGGTCGAGCGCCGAGATCGCGGTCCACTTGCCGGTACCCTTCTGTCCGGCGGCATCGAGAATCTTATCCACCATGGGCTGCCCGTCGTCGTCCTTCTTGGCGAAAATGGTCGCCGAGATATCGATCAGGAAGCTATCCAGCTCGCCTTTGTTCCACTCCGTAAAGACTTCGGCGAGCTCATCGGCGCTGAGCCCCAACCCATCCTTTAACAAGTGGTAGGCTTCGCCGATCAACTGCATGTCGCCATACTCGATGCCGTTGTGCACCATCTTCACGTAGTGCCCGGCGCCATCCTCTCCGACCCAGTCGCAGCACGGAGTTCCATCTTCCACCTTCGCTGCAATGGCCTGGAAGATATCCTTCACGTGCGGCCATGCTTCTTTATTGCCCCCGGGCATAATGGAAGGGCCGAACCGCGCACCTTCTTCGCCTCCAGAAACGCCCGTGCCGATAAATAGAATGCCCTTTGCGCCCAGGTCCTTGGTTCGCCGGGTGGAGTCGGTGTACAACGAGTTGCCGCCATCAATAATGATGTCGCCTTTTTCAAGATGCGGAAGCACCTGCGCAATGGTTTGGTCGACCACTTCTCCGGCCTTGACCATGATCATCACGCGCCGCGGCGTCTTCAGCAGCCGACACATTTCCTCGATGGAGTGCGCCCCGGCGACCTGCGTTCCGCTGGCTTCGTTTTCCAGGAAATCATCTACCTTGGAGACGGTCCGGTTGAAGACAGCGACCTTGTAGCCGTGATCGTTCATGTTCAACACCAGGTTCTGGCCCATGACCGCCAACCCAATTAATCCGATATCGCAATTTGCTTCTGGCATGATTGGCCCCTTCTCTTTCGATCCAGCCCGGGTGTGATCGGTGCTCAATAAATTCGGGCCGGAAGGCGAGATGATACCTGATCGTTGCGACGGGAGCAAAAAGGCGTGACCCTGGGACCCTCACTGGTGCGCGTGGCCGGTTTGACGATCAAAGGGTGGAGTGATAGTGACTAGTGCCGGGAAAATTCTTCAACTAGCCGAAGTTTGCAATTCTGTGACTAATGACCCTACGGGGTTAGTCACCGTTCGTACCGCAATGGAACCCACGGATTCGCCCCGGCGATACATCAAATATGCCGCCACAGCCCCGGCAACAATCGTTCCCCAAAATAGTACCCTCTTCATCATGGCTCCTCTGAGAGCGCACACCTGGAAGCATGCGCTTGCCATTTTAGGATGCAAAAGCGAGAGGGGAAGCGCGGCGGCCGCTCGATAAATGTCTAGCGGCCGGCGCCCGATCCACTCCAGAGCGGCAGACCGTCCGTCGGGGCGTCATACATTTCGAGTTGTCCATGTTCGTACTCCGTCACGGCAATCTGTTTTTTGCCAGGGAGCGCGAAGGCGACGTTTGTGGGCAAGTTCCCGAGACTCTCGATTCGCTCGATGACTTTGCCGCCTTTATCCAACACCAGGATGTCGTGCTGCCCAAAGACGGTGACGTAGAGCCTGCCATCGCTGGAAAACGCCATCCCATCCGGTCCCTTGAAGCCGGGAGGTGCATCGGCCCGGATGACATTTCCGAAGTATTGGCGGGGGCCGGCGGGGCGGCCGTCCTTCATTTCGTAACGATAGACATTGCCTGTTATGGTTTCGTTGGCATAGAGCAGGTCATCCGGCCCGAAGGCGATCCCGTTGGTGAAACGAATGCCGGTATCGAGCTTGGTCACTTCTCCGGTTTCCACATCGACCCGATACACGCGCCCGTCATAGCGCAAGGAGAGATAGTCTTCGCGGATTTTGTTGCCGGGAGCAAAGTAAGAAACCAGTATGCCTGAATCCGTCAGGTACAAGGCTCCATCCGGTCCGAAACAAAGGTCATTGGGAAACAGGAAAGGCTCCCCATCGCACTCGGTAGCCACGACTTCTGACTTGCCATCCATGGTCAGGCGGAGCAACGAAGGGAGCTTGGATTCAGCTACCCAGATGACACCGTGGCGATCGACAGCCAGGCCATTGGGAAGCCCGGTTTTTTTAATGGCGCGTTTTGTCTTACCGTCAGCACTGATATGAGTGACGCAGCCACGCTCAGCGGTGCCCTCCACCACCAGCCAGGTTCCGTCTGGCAGGGCTACCGGGCCCTCAGGATCACCGAGATCGGTGGTAAAAATCACTGGTTGAACCCTCCGCCTACAGGCTAGGCACTGGGGATACCATGCCAGAAAAAAGGGGCCGATGGATAGAAGAAATCTACTGGATTTTATTGGAAACGAACGGCTCACCGGCCGGCGGTGAAGGGCCAACCTATCGCGAGAGTGGAAGCGGAAGTTGTGCAACCCATCACTGGCTGCTTGCCGGCAAGGCAACGCTCCCTCGTACGCGATGAAGAATTCGTTGCTCATGACTATGGCCGGACGCCAGGTCGCGCGAAACGGCACAGTGTAATCGACTCCGGGCGGAGCCGTACGCGCGCGTATGCGGGACGAACATTGTCCTTTGACTTCTGTCCAGAATACCGGGTCCTTAGGTCCGGGTCAGGGCGCCCGCACTGCGAACGGAGTTTCGGAGACGGAACGTAACCGTCAAAGTTAGTCTTTGTGATCGAGGCAGTCTGGTACCGCGCGGGTTTGGGATCATCTCACGAAAGGACGCGGTGCTGGGTCAGCGGACTTTCAGCGGCAAACTGGTCACGGCGTCCGTTCCCTGGTATTCCAATTGATACTCTGCTTTCTGCTTGGTTGCGATGGGAAAGTAGAGATAACCAGCGACCGGCTTCGAGACTTCTGCGTCTTTCAATTCCTTGTCGAGCAGTTCTGTCTCCATGGTCTGCCGATCAGAGCCGGTCGTTGCGGCTGATGTACTCTTGTCGACTCCAACCCCCATGCCTGCCCCGTAAACCGGACCACTTACGCGACGACCGTTATAATCCGGATAGCTCACATAGCCGACATTTGCGGTCGGATACAGAGTTACATCATTGCTGCTCTCCGGTCGCTTCTGGAGAATGGAGGCAATTGTTTCGGGGGTCGCCGGACTAGCCTGGTCCTGGCCATCGGAGGTTCGCAGCACAAAATCAGACTGCTTCAGGCTGATGGTCTTACTGTCTGCGGGGTAGAAGCCAATCTCTACCACGATGTACCGGCCTGCCAAAGGCGTGGCGAAGGAGTTCCGAACTTCTGTCTTTGAGAGCTGCCTTGCTCCGATGGAATATACCGGCTGAACCTTGGACGCTGGGTACGCAGCGGCGGAGGCCCGCGGAGCCGGGGGATTTTGCCCCACGGCCAAGCAACCATTCAGTAACCCAACGATGAGTACACTCTTGCCAAAGTTAGTCATGACCCTCTACTCCAGGCTGACCTTCAGAGTCTTGCCGGTCAGAACATAAATGCGCTTCTTCTTGGGGGGTTGATCCTTCGGACGAACTTCAAGATCATAAACGCCCGGAGCCAGCCAGAACTTCTTCAACGTGGCAGCGGTTCCCGCGTATGCGTTGTCAATGTAAACTTCCGAGCCGTCATAGGAGCCTTGCAGGCTGACTTGCCCCTTGTCAGGCTGGGGAACCAGATAGATTGGAGAGGGGGAAAACGAATAGCCGAACCATGGATCGTAAAAGGGATCATAAAAGAACGGCGGATAGTATCCGGGCCAAACCGGGCCGGAATAATAACCGTACCCCGCGCCTACCGAAACTGTTCCGAGGTGAACGCCTGCTGAAGCAGTGCTCAGCGAACCAATCGCGAGCAGCAAGGCGAGCGTAAATGAAGGCAACCGGAGTGTTGCCATATCTCGTTCCTCTGGGCCTAATCATAGCGCCGAATCAGGCCGGAAGTCGCTTTAAATGCAACCGCCAATCAAGAATTAGAACCGGGAAAAGACCATCTCGCACCCAATCCGCCCAGCGGCTTCAGGCCGTGCGCGGGTTCCCGGTAACCTCCCGACGCAACACCCGCCGCCCGGGCAGTTCTGTCACCTTTCAATTCTTAAGCGCTTGAGAAATCCCAGCCGGCCCGACCGCCACTCTCGCCGGGCGCCAACACCACCATCGATAAAGCGCAAGGCGTTGCCGCGGACTCTTCCGGTCTGAACGATCCGCCCACCATTCTGAAATTCAGTGCCGGGTCAACCGGAAACGTCGGTCCGGTCCAGGCCATCACCGGTGACCGAAATTCGATGGCAAGCGCCGGAAACCTCAGAGTGGATAGCACCGGAAACCTCTAGGTTCTCGACGGCTCAACCATCCTGAAATTCGCGCCCGGTTGCGAAAGGGAATGTTGCGCCCATCGCGACCATCTCCTCCAGCACATTCGCCGGGCCGAGCGTCAACCGTACGTGAGGTCGGTGCTCTGTCCGACCTCGATAATATATCCGTCAGGATCGCGGATGTAGCAGCGCGTCTCGCCGTACTTGGGGATCGGCTCGGTGATGAACTCCGCTCCTCGACTTTTCCATAATTCATAGCACGCTTGAATATCCGCAACGCGGAAATTCATAAAGCTGTTGATGTGATTCGGGTCGGGGACGCTGAGCGTCACCGTGGGCTTATCCGGGGTGGGCCCGCCCCCAACGTTCAGAATCATCCAGATATTCGCAAGCTGAAGGTACCCAGGCGCGTTGCCGTCACCCAGGCTCAGAATGCGAGCGCCGAAGACCTTTTCGTAATAGCGAGCCGATCGCCCGATGTCGGCGACGGTGAGAAAATGCGCGATGCTGATCCCCTCTCGCGGGGGCATCTCGTAGCTCTTCTGTTCGATTTGTACGCTGCTCATTGACGACTCCAATTCCGATAAATTGTGCTCATCCGCTAATTCTGGCCCTTCGTATTCATACCTGCTGCCGATTAAGCCTGACGAAGAAAGGCAAAAGAATTGGTCTCTTTCAGTCCATTCTTGCGGTCCATCTGGCACCCCTTTCGATTTCAGACCGAGCGACTGTTCAATGAAAGATTGGCAGAAGCGCGACGGACGAATCCATTGGACGAAGGTATCGATTCATACCAAAGTATTGGATTGGGCGAACAGATTAGACCCGGAATTGATCCAGGGCGGAGAACGCGACCACAACAAGAGCAAAGTCCGAATCGGATTCGAGAACCACCCCGATGCATGGCCCGACGGCGTCCGGGACTATATGCATCGACTCACACGCGTCTTCCATTGCTTTACCAATGGCTTCGCCGGAGGATTGCTGCGAACGCCGCGAAGCTGTTCGCTGGAGCCGCCCAGGCTTGTGCAGCAGACAATCGGTGAGGCGGATTCCGTGGAGCCTGGCGTTTTGTGGCCAGGGTTACTTCGATTTGCCGTACGTGGGTGTCTGCAGCATCACCGGCGAGCCAGCCTGGGCTGCGATCGGCAGCATCTTGAAGTTTGGCCACTGGGTGGGAATGGGTTCCATTTTCGCATTGGGCCACTGGGTAGGGATTGGCTGCAATTTCGGACTCGGCAACTGAGGATCGGGATGCTCATTTCGGGCCATCAGGGTCTTTCCAAACGGCTGCCCGCCGGGGAGGTACAACGGCTGCTGAGGGTTGATTTTCCAATTGCGCTGCGGAGTGTTCCAGCCCGGTGAGGCTCCGGGGCCGGTTTGATCGCGCATGGTTGGACCAGTGAGCCAGTTTTGTGAGAGGCCGCCGAAACGGTTCCCAGGTTCAACTATGGATTTTCCAGAGTTCGCCGGCGGTTGTGGGATGGACTGGCAGATTGCCATAGAACTTGTACAGAAGAATAAAGCCAGGATCGTCCGTCGCATCGCATCACCCTCCATTTCCGATAAGGGCTGATACTGGAAAGATTAGCAGCCCTGGCGGCGTTTTGCGCAGGCTTTGTTGCCTGAGCGATTTCAGCATGGACAGGGTGACGCAGGGTACGTGCGATGCTCACAGAGCACGTTGCATTTACAATCATGAAGATTCAACCGTTAAGGGCCTATAGCTCAATTGGTTAGAGCAGCGGACTCATAATCCGTTGGTTCCAGGTTCAAGTCCTGGTGGGCCCACCACATAACTGCTTGCCCGGTATGGTTTATCGGATATTGGGAAAAAACATTGAGCTTTGCGGTATCCCATATCTCGCAAAAACGAGCGAGATATGGGGCACCCGGCATTGGTGGAAGGGAAAAGTCTGGAAATTGATACGAATACAGATGCACTCCCCCCAGCATGGCCGAGCAAGTTTGCGGAAACCTCGTTTTGACCGTCGATCAGCAGTTTCAAGAAGTTTCGGGGACGAGATAGCTTAACCCCCTGGGGGAGGCCGCCGCTCCGAGATTGATGGTAGTCTGCCTTGTCATTGGAGCTTGCCTGGATGGTGATTCCCACCGTTCTCTCATCCGATACGAATGCATGGGATACACCGAGAGTGTATAGCGCGGCGTGTGCGCCTTTCTTTTCCTTTGCGGCGTTTTTTCACGCCGAGGGGTATTAGCCCGGTCGCGTTGTAGCCGTCTTCCGTCCGGCTGAAGACGGCGCCACTCGAGTCAAAGGGGGCGGGATATTTTGTAAAATTCGATAAAATTTGGCTTTTTATCGCCTTCCGCGGCGCGGCCCAGAGAAGCGTTTATCCCTGGAAAAGGACGGCGTGAGGGAGCTCCGTTGGTGCAGAACGGCGTCGAGGATGGAGCCGGCTGCGTCGGGAACCCAGCTCAGCCTTCCGGGGTTGACGAAGGGATTAGCTAAGCTAGGTTGAGGCCGGTTAACGTTGGGATCAAGATTGGGAGACGACGTGTCGTTGGCTGGTTTGGGGGCTGGCTCGGGTGCAGGCTCCGGCTCGGGCTCCTGGTGGAGGACGTGGGACGCGGTGGTTTCGCCTTTTTCCGTGGCGGCAGCGGGATCGCCTGGCGCTTCACCTGCGGTTTGCTTCTGTTTGCGGAGCCACTCAGCCTGGTAGATTTGTGGCTTGACGGGTGGGGCCGCGGGTTGCGTCGCGGATGGGGAAAGGCGGCGGTCTGGGATCAGGCCTTCGATGGCTGCGATCATGGAAAGAGCCTTGATCTGGCCGGCGATGCTGCCTCTGGTGGCTTCGTGGCTGAGAGCGGCCAGTTCCCAGAGCCGGTCCAGGATCTGGTCGCGACCAATGTTCAGCTTTCTCAGCCCCTCCGCTTCCTGGTCCACCAGCTTTTCGCTGACGGCGGCGCGGTGCTCGTTCATGTAGGCGCGGACGCGGGGCTTGGCTTTGGTGTAGGCGGCGGTGTCGGGGTTGAGACCGACCGCTTCCGCGGCGGCGCGGTCAGTCATGGTTCCGGACATGATCAGGTGAGCATAGGCCATTTCCTGATCGGTGATGAGATCGCTAACCTTATTTTTGGGCATAGGGTATCCTCGTTCCTCGGTTTGCTGGAGATTGGGTTGGATTTGCTTGCTGCTCTCTTCGTGACACGAAGGGGGGCGTGAGCCGCGGTTGGGGGCCTGGTGATTTTGGGACAGGGATCGGGTAAGGCACCGGATAGCGGTAAAGCTATCCTTCGCTCACGCGGAAGGCCGAAACTACCGGCAACTGCCGGCCGGGCGCGGCTGCGTGAGGAGCCGTCGCCTGCCGATATCTTCTACTCTGGAATATGCCTTTTCCAGGGTGCACGTTCGTGGCGAGATGCTTTTTTTTGTACGAGAGTAACCGCCCAAATGTTACTCGGTTTTGGTGTGCGCGTTGGCAGCGGAGATAAAACGACAACCATCCGGATGGGGATGAAGCTATCTCTCCCGGCCCCTGTTATCCGGCGTCGCGCCATTATCGGCAAAGGGTTCGGTCGCCATATATCCGGTCTCTTTTCTTTCAGGTAGCGTTCGACTCAGTGCGCTGAGTCAGCAAGATGCTTTAAAAGCGGTTGGGCGGTGCGGTCATCGCCGCGCGGCGAGAACCCGTTTCATGTTCATCGCGATCAGATCCGCCTTATAGGTAACGATCGCAGCCTGCGAGGAAGACATGACCTCGTGGGCTGTCTCTGAGAACAACTTCAACCAACGAGCAAAATATCTCTCCTCGATGGGTAAGGGGAAATGCGCGCGAAGTGGATTACCTTTATAGCGCCCCGTGGTCAGCAGCACCGTTGACCAGAAGTCTTTGAGGAGAGCCAAATGAGCATCCCAATTCTGTACCACGTCATTGAAGACGGGACCAATTTCCGGGTCCACACGGACCTTTGCATAGAATCGCTCGACGAGACTCGAGATCTCACCTTCGGCGATGGGCGTTTCTGCATTCATTGGGGACCCTCGGTGTGAAGTGTTTGGCTGCGCCAGATTGTTGCTACCCGGCAGAGGTTCGTGCCGGCAATCAAGAGGCAACCACCAGTCCGCCCGCCTGGTGTTCAGAGCGATTTCTCAATTCCAAAAACAAGAGCAATGAGTAAGGACGAGGGCTATGCAGAACGGATCACCATCCGTTCGCTACAGATGGGTACCTGCATTTCACGTTAGGGCCACTTACCGCCAGAACTACTTATTCGAGAATATCGTAATGCGATCTATGATACAAATGGCCGAAATGGGAGCCTGAGAATCAGAGCTGTCCAAATTAGCGTTCCGGCAGGCCCAACGGTACGCCGGGGCAGGCGGGACAGGTCGGCTACAGCTCGGAGGCAGGCTTTGACTTTTTTAATTTCCCTTGTAGTCTGTGGCCGGAAAGCTCCGAAGAGCACCTGCCAACAAGCATCGCCGGGGTCCTTCGACTTCGCGCCATAAACCCTCTGTTATGCGATAAATCTGCGAGGCGCTTCGCTCCCACGGCACGCCGGGGCAGGCAGGATGACGCCTTTGTGGAGAGGACTAAACAACATCTGGTCGGGTGCAAAAACACGAAAAGATCGAGAAAGTCACAGGCTCACTTAATGAACAAACGAAGAGTGTGGTGCCGCACCTCCGGCGCTCAACCGGCTGCCTTTGTATACCCAGCCCTTCCGGGCTGGGCTGACGTTTGGCGGACGGCCCTCTGGGCCTGGATTGCAAACACCGCTTTCCCTTGTTCATTCCATCCTTAAGTCTTACTTCGGCCCCTTAGCTCTTTACTTCGCAGCTTTTCAGCAAGCGCTCCTATGTCTACTTTGGATCATGCCTATTGCCTCGTTCACCTGTCTTCATGGAGGAATCGCGCGGCACAAAGGGCAAAGTGTGATCACCGATCAGACTTTGGCCAGTGAGAGTCACCCGATGCCTCCCCCAGGAAATGCTCTGAACGTTGACCGTTTGGACAAATCTTTCCCCGCGATAAACCCAATCTCCGATTTTTAGGGAGAGATATTTGATGTGCCAGGAGTTTGGTTCCATGATGAAGTCGGAGAGAATACCGACACGGCGGTCGTTGGACCAGACTTCATACCCAAGAATATTCAGAGTGTCCCGGAGATGAGGATCGTCATTTTCCTGGACCGGAAACTCCCTCTGCGCTGGGATCAGGGCCGCAGGCACACACGACCCGGGTTCGGAATCAGGCCATCCGAAATGTTTCTTCAAGGCAAGCTGCTGTTGTTGAGATACCGGTCTGACGGAAGTGACATCTGCGCACTTCACTAATTCCTGATGCGAAAGGTTGGCGGCAATGACCTTTTTTGTCCAATCGGGCCCGTCGATACTACCTGCGCGGATCACTACCCGGTGGCGGGAGAGCCAACTTCCTGCGTCGACGACGAGAAAAGAAATAGTCCAAGACCTATCGTCAAATAAAAGGCTACAGAGCTGGTGTTCATCCCCATCCGTTGTGACCAAAGGGGTTTTCATCAATGTCGTGAAGCTGGTGAACATGTGGACCTCCGTTCGAGGGTTCACCTTCGTTCCTCTGTGAATCAGCGAAAGGGCCCTCAAACGCCGTTTATATGTAAGATGCTATTCGAGGCAGGGCGTCTGTGCACGTGTTTTGCTATTTCGGCTTCCACATGGGCGACGATTTTGTGGAGGGGACTAAACAACATCTGGTCGGGTGCAAAAAACACGAAAGGATCTAAAAAAGTCACAGGCACTCAGGATGACGCCTTTCTGGAGGGGACTAAACAACAGGAACAAACGGAGAGTGTGGTGCCGCACCTCCGGCGCTCGGCTGCTTGCCTGATGGACCCAGCCCTTCCGAGCTGGGCTGATTTTGGTGCCGGCCCTCTGGGCCTGGATGGCAAACACCGCTTTCCCATGTTCATTTTTCCCTTAACTTGCCGCAGGCAAGTCAGCTGCTCCCACGGCACGCCGGGGCGGGGCGGGGCAGACGGGATGACAAAGGGGAGGGGAAGCTTCCATGGAGAGCGGTTGCTGGATAGACGGCGTTTTTCATCAGCTTGGGTGGGCCGCGGGCACACCGGTGACTCCTCCGATGCGAAGCATCAGTTATGGTCCTGGTGTTCCGGCGGCACGTAATCGAAAAGCCGCAACCGTTCGTTCTCGCGTTCTACGGCTCGGGTACGGCCACGTATGAGTTCATTCAGGGAAATTGTCCCGCAGACTTGCTGGTTGGTGCGGTCGACTACCGGCAATGTGGCCAAACCTTCTGTCGCCATCACTTCCGCGGCTCCCCGCGCCGTACCATCCGCATACACATAGTGCGCCGGTAGCGCTTGCGCCGAAACGGAATCCAGCACCGGCGACATGAGTTCTCGCACGATCACCAGCTCCAGCGGATCGACACCGTATTCGCGGCTCAGATGGTACCCTCGACGACTCAGCTTTTCAGTGAGAATGGACCGCGGCATCAACAGCGATGTAATCAGGTAAGCCGCGATACACGCTATGGTGAGCGGCAGGAGAGCTGGTAAGCAATGTGTCACCTCCAGACTGAAGAGGATCGCCGTGAGTGGAACACCGAGCGCCCCTGCAAGCATGGACCCCATGCCGATGAGGGCCCAGAAGGCCTGGACATCGACCGGGGCATGCGTGAGGTGCCCTACGGTTGCACCCACTGCGCCGCCGATCATCAGCAATGGGGCTAACACACCGCCTGAAGTTCCCGACCCCAGCGAAGACGCCCACATCAGTGACTTGGCAAAGATAATTCCAACAATCAAAGGCACTGTGGCGTTGCCGCGCAGCAGCTCTGCAATGTTGTCATAACCGACGCCCAATCCTCGCGGGAAGAAGAGACCTCCGATGCCCACGCCAACACCACCCAATGCCGGCCACCACATCCAGTGAAGGTGAAGGTGCTCGAAAAGATCTTCAAAGGCGTACATCATGCGGCTCATCCCAGCAGATACCAGACCCACAAACGCCCCCAGGAAGAGCGCACCTATGGAGAAGGTAAGGCGAGGAGTCCCACTGATGGTTGGCATTTTGAACAATGGTCCAGCACCGAGCCAGTAAACTCGGAGGATGCCTGCCGTGGTGCTGGCGACCGCCACCGGCACCAGGCTCCTTGGCCTCCATTCGAACAGCAGCAGCTCGACGGCAATGAGAATCGCCGCAAGGGGGGTTGCAAACGTGGCGGCCATACCCGCAGACGCGCCGGCTACCAGCAGGGTTGTCCTCTCAGCGTCGGTGACATGCATCCATTGCGCGATGAGTGATCCGACGGCGCCTCCCGACATGATGATCGGCCCTTCCGCGCCAAAGGGGCCGCCTGATCCGATCGCAATCGCGGCTGATATGGGTTTCAGGACAGCGACTTTGGCATCGACCCTGGCACGGTGAAGCAAAATTGCCTCGATGGCCTCGGGGATTCCATGCCCACGAATTTTGTCAGAGCCAAAACGGGCCATCAGCCCCACGAGAAGGCCGCCAACTACCGGCACAATCACCATCCAATAGCCCAACGGGCTGCCCGCCGGAGAGACGGACGCGAAGCTAAAGCGATGGTAGTAGAACAAATTGGTGCAAAGTGCGATACACCGTAACAGCAGGAATGCCAGAGCGGTCGCGCAAACCCCAATACCGATGGACACCCCTGAAAGGAGCCAAACCCTGCGATCAACCGTGAAATCGCGTAAGGCAGATGGTTCCGACTTCATGCTTAATCTCCTCGAGCGGCAGCGGTATTACCGCGGTAGCTGGTGGTGTGCTCCTCAGGTCCGCAGATGAGCGACAATGCCCCAATCAGCCGGGGGGCAAGTTCGTAAAGTTCCCGCGCATGGTCTTCCGACAGAACACGCAGTACACGGTGGCCCTTCGCAGTGACTTGCAGCTGGATGCACCGGCGATCATTCAAGTCCTGATTACGACGAATTAGTCCCGCGTCCTCACAGCGCTTGCTTAGTTCAACGACGGTGTGGTGTCGAAGCCCCAGCCGCTCCGCGGCATAGGACACCGTTGTCTCGACGCCGGCCGGAGCTCCTGCGAGCTGCAAAAGCAATTGGTGCTGCTGGGGGTGAAGGCCTGCCTCCGCGGCACAGCTTTCGCTGAATTGGAGGAATCGACGTAACTCGTAGCGAAACTCCGCCAGGCTTTGGAGTCTAAGCCGATCTTCAGGCGGCAAATTCTTCGACATGCAATGATTATCGCATTACGATAGAGTTTGCCTGTGAAAAGGGCTCCGCAACGCGCCAGAGTCGTGCTGATTTTGCGGTTCTGCGACGGCGGATTCAACCCATCACTTCAACCCGGTCGCCGATCCTGTCATAGTCGTAGGCTTCTTCGGTGACGATTGGGATTTCAAGGAAATTGTCGGCGAGAGGGGGCGATTGGACTTTCCACTCTAATCCAGCAGCCCGCCATGGATTGGCTCCTGCGATCTTCCCGTACTTCAACGACCAGAGGAAATAAATTGCGGGGAGTACATACCCGATGGCAAGGATTGAGGCGCCGGCGGTTGAAAGGACGTTTAGCACCTGGAATTCCGGCGGATAGGCATGATAGCGTCGAGGCATTCCAAGGTAACCAAGGATAAACTGCGGAAAGAAGGTGAGATTGAACCCGATAAAGAGGATGACGGCGGCTAACCTGCCCAAAGATTCCGGGTACATCCTTCCGGTAATTTTCGGCCACCAAAAGTGCAAACCTGCCATATAAGCGCTTACCATGCCACCGACCATAACGTAATGAAAGTGGGCCACGATAAAGTAAGTTTCCGTCAGGTGGATGTCCATACCGAGCGAAGCCAGAAAAATTCCCGTCAGTCCACCCATGGTGAAAAGACCGATGAATCCGAGCGCATAGAGCATAGGCGTGTCGAAAGAGATCGACCCCTTGTACATGGTTGCTGCCCAGTTGAAGATTTTGATGGCAGAGGGTACAGCGACAAACATGCTCATGATCGAGAACAGGAGTGCGGAATAGTTCGAGATACCCATGATGAACATATGATGGGCCCAGACGAAGAAGCTAAAGACCCCGATACCTACGGATGAAAATGCCACCGCCGTGTAGCCAAAGATCCGTTTTCTGCAAAAGCATGCAACCACTTCTGAGATGATCCCCATGCCGGGCAGGATCATGACATATACGGCTGGATGGGAATAGAACCAGAAGAGATGTTGAAAGAGAAGCGGATCCCCGCCAAGCCTGGGATCAAAAACGCCTATCCCGAAGACCCGCTCCAGCACAAGGAGGACCATCGATATTGCGATTACCGGCGTGGCGAGGACAAAGATGATGGACGTGGCGTAGTAGGACCAGATGAACAGCGGCAGGCGAAACCAGGTTAGGCCAGGGGCACGCAAGCGGTGAATGGTGACGATGAAATTGAGCCCGGTCAGTATGGACGAAAACCCGGCAATGAAGATTCCCATGGCCGCGGCGATTACATTTGTGTTGAGGTAGTGGGTGCTGAGAGGCGTGGTGAAGGTCCATCCGGTATCTACACCACCGCAAAGCATCATATACAGCTCAACGCCGCCCCCAATGATGAACAAGTACCAGCTGATGAGGTTAATCTTCGGAAAGGCCACGTCTTTCGCGCCAATCATGAGAGGTATAAGAAAGTTGCCGAGGACGGCGGGCGCTACCGGCACCAAAAAGAAGAACACCATGATGATGCCGTGTATGGAGAACAGTTTGTTGTAGGTGTCAGAGGCCACGAGATCGCCGGCGGGCGTCAGGAGTTCTAATCGAATCAAGGAGGCCGCTGTGCCCCCGATAATGAAGAAAAAGCTGGTAGCGAAGAGATAGAGGAGAGCGATGCGCTTGTGGTCTTGCGTTAAGAGCCACGATTTAATGCCATATGCGCTGTTCAGATAGCTTTTCTGCGGTGGTAGTAGGAGCTCGGATGGCATCCTGGCCATTGCGATCTCCATCACTTTGTCCTCCATGAAAGTCGAAGTCGCGCCCTCAGACTCGATCGATGCGCTCCAGGAGCCATTCGCATAGCTCTCGGCCGCGGTGACTCGACGGTTCAATTGTGACCCGTGAGTCGGGGGTATGCTATGACTTGGGTCACAGTTCAGAGGCTGTTTTGTGAAATCCTCTATGGAGATCGAAAGAATCAAGGCCCTCCAACGTACGGAGCTGTTCGGCGGCCTAACCAGGGAGGAGCTCGCAGACATCGCCCAGCGAACCGCGGAACTTCACTTTAGAAAAGGAGAGATGCTGTTCGTTTCTGGAGAACTGGCCAAAGGACTTTTTGTCGTGATAAAAGGCCAGATCCGGGTCTTCCAGCAGAATGCAGACGGCAGAGAACAAGTGATGCATGTAGATGCCGCCGGCTCCGTCGTTGCTGAAGTCGCTGTATTCGATGGTGGACCGTATCCGGCATCCGCAATATCAGATGCGGACCTGGATGTCCTTTTTGTTGCTACCGGCGACGTTCACTATTTCTGTAAAAAATATCCGGCGCTGGCAATGAGGGCATTAATGTTGATGGCCCAGCGAGTGCGCCGGCATGCGCAATTGGTGGAGAGCCTGTGCTTCCAGGATGTCGGACAGAGACTTGCTGTCTTCCTGCTCACGAGTGCGCAATATGCCGGCACGCCGATGCGGGATCGAATTGAATTTCATCTCCCTATGTCGCAGCATGACATTGCCATTCGCATCGGCTCGGTTAGAGATGTAGTCGCGCGTGCGTTTGCCCGGCTGAAGCACGACGGATTGATCGAAGTGGAGGGCCATGAGGTGGTAATTCCCGACGCACGAGCCCTCAAACTCTACGCAGAAGCAGGAGCTTTCGGAACTCCGTCATGAAGCGACTAACTCCCACAACCGGGTAACCGGCTGCTATCGAAATGTTAGCGACTTTAGAGTCAATCCAGTGAACGAAGAGCGCGGCATGGCACGCGGACTCATCACGACTTTAGATTCACGTGATAACTATAGAAACCACAGATCTCTCCACTACGCTACGCTCCGGTCGAGATGACAATTCTGTTTGAACATCGGATTCCGGGTTTCCAGGAGAGGTCCCGGGAACTGCAGGTCCCTCGACGGGATGACAAAGGAAAGGGTTCCATTTTCATAGCAGGTGGTTGCTAAATTCAATGCGTTTTCGAGTCTTATGACAAGTCTGAAGTTCAACCGTCCATGCGGGACTAAATTCTTAAATCCCGAGATGAGCCGCGACGCAATCCTCCTTCAGCCGTCCCTTCGGGACTAAATTCCTAAATCCCGAGTTCTCACACACCATCTAGAGCCAGGTACCTACCTCCCGTGCCTTCAGCATTGAGTTTTTCGGCAGCCTGTATAGCCAATGAAATGGTAAATGCCCCCTTCTCTGCGCGAAAACAAGAGTTCTTCATAGCGTTCTCCAGGAACAATGTCTCAACTGTGACCGAAGTCATGGCAAACCAGCGGCCCCGCAGCGTCACAATTTTACTATGAAAGAACTCCAGAACTTCGGAGAGCGGGAAGTCACTGAGGTGAAGATATGCACCTGATCAGCACTCACAACGTCAAATCGATTAAGTCCTTGTATACCCTGCAAATGCGGTATTTACTCTCGACACTGGATCAGATTCCCAAGTTTCTCGAAGAACTGGCGACGCCGCGTCAGATCAGCAATTGAAGGATGCGTTTCGCTCGCACGCGATGGAAGTGGGGCTTCAGCGTGAACGAGTGGAGCAGATTCTGCTCGAGCTGACTAGTAAAGTAGTTGGTGCCAAATGTGCTGTGACAGCAGCTCTGATTGCGACCGTGGAGAAGATCGTTAAGGAAACGGACCCAGGTTCTGTTCGTGATGCCTGGCTTGTCGCGAGTGCGCACAAGATAGAAGAGTTCGAAATGGCTTCCTACCAGGCTGCCTTGCAGTGGGCCTTGGTCTTAGGCTACACATACCAAGGCTCTTTGTTAGAGACGACTCTGGGGGAAGAACGGCTTGCGGATGATCTCGTTTGCAGCATTGCGAAACGAATCAATCTCACCGTGAAGGCTGCCTGATGCGGCGACGCATTTCAGTAATCGCGCTTGCGCTTGTCGATGCGCTGGACGATTGGCTCGTGGAGATCGTCGTATCAACCGCCTGGCTCTCCTCACTTAGCGGCGTCTCGTCCCTTTTTTAAATCATCGCCCAACAGAATGGCCTCCGCGATCTCGTGCATGGAAATTCTTCGCTGCCGGCTCTCTTTCTGCATGGTGCGGTAGGCTTCATCCTCGCTCATCCCCAGGTCACGCTGCAGTACGCCCTTGGCCCGCTCCACTGCCTTGCGCGATTCAAGCCGGTTGGCCAGTTGCACGTTTTCTGTCTCCAACCGTGCTCGTTCGATCTCCGCGCCGACCAGAAAGCCCAGCATGGAGAGCAGCCGTATCTCATTGTCAGTATGTTGATAAGTGAGCCGATGCTGCAGGTTCATCACCCCAACGACCTTACTCGCGCACAGGATTGGAGTGCACAGAATGGCTTCGAAGTGATCTTCCGGAAGGCTACGGAAGATCATGAAGCGAGGGTCGTTTGAAGCATTCGACGCGATGGCAACAGGCGCGCGGTTTTCCGCAACCCAGCCGGCGATTCCCTGCCCAAGTTGAATCCCAAGATGATCGATCAGGTCGGCATGAGGATTTTTCGAGGCGCGCAGCACCAGCTTCCCCTGCTCGAGAACGTAAATGAAGCAGGAATCGCAGGGAATGACGGTGGTTACAAACTCCACAATACTGGCCAGCACAACGTGAAACGGGTCGGCTGCGGCAATACGGCTGCTGATTTGGTGGAGAAAATCAATTGAGGTCAGGCCGTCGCGAAAGCCCGCCATGGTTGGAGTGGATGGGGCGACACGATGCACGTGCGAAGTGCGCTTGCTTTTCGCTTTCTCGACCGGGAGGGGTATGCCCGGATCATTCGTCACAGTGAGAGAGGCGATGTCGCGCTTCTTTTGCGCCAGGATCTTGCCCGCGTATTGGGCAGCCTCATTGACGATGAAACCCATCTTTGGCCGAGAGGGCTCGAAGTCCGGCGTGATGCCGTAATGCGCCAACTCCTCCGAGGTGGTGGGACCGATGGAGACGACAACAAGCGAACGCAATCCCGCGCTCAAGTCAACCCGAAGATCCATCTCCTCGGCCACCTGAAAGAGGTGAATCACTTGTACCGCGGTCATGAAGAGCACAACATCTATGCCGTTGTTGGCGATGCTGAGCACAGCTTCTCGTAAGGGCCGCAGATCGTCCGGGAGTGCCCATTGATAGACAGGAATCTTGGTAACTTCAGCGCAGCGCTCGGTTAGCTCTGCGAGCAATTCGGGGTTCGAGGCGCCATATTCCTGGACCGCTACTCTCATGGTGTGAAGGGAGTCGCCGAACTGCGCCTCGAGCGCGGCCATCATTTCGCGCCAGGTGGAAGGCTCGGCCGCAGTGGCCACGACAGGCACTCGAAGATCGCGGAGAGCGGCGACTGGTTTGGGGCCGCGGGCGGCGACTTTCACTCCGCGCAAGGCGGCAAGAAATTGCTCGCGATCATATTTGGTATGCACAATGTCAAGCAAAGCACGCACACCGACGCCGGTGAGGAAAATAACGAGATCGACCTTCTTTGCCAGAAGGCCGTCTGCGAATGCCAGAGCGTGGTGATTGGATTCGAGCGAAACCTCACGCATGGCGGGCACAACAAAGGGCTCTCCGCCGTAGGTGCGGATCAACTTTGCCACTTCGACTGCGCGACGGGATTCAAGCGATAGCACTCGTAATCCGTCGAAGCTCGCGTGCGCCATGCACTTCCTCCAAGCACTGGCCACGGAGATACACGTCGGGGACCACCGTGGCCCGGTGTACAAACGCCCCTACTTCATTGCATTGGATTGGCCGATCATTTACGAGTCTAGCGGCTTTTGCACATGAACTGCAAAGGCGGCGGCAAAACCTGCGCATTTTGTCGATGCCAGTCTTGTCCAAATTTAGGTTGTGCGGTGGGCTAATTTGGACAGCACAGGAAGCATTCACTGGTATTAGAGGCCGCGGAAGACTCTCGACGAAGGGCACGGCTTGAGCCGCTGGGGTGCTTTTCGAGGCACATGGAGCGAAGTCATCTCCCTCCAAGGAGGGTTTAGCCACCGACTGTGGAAGGACGTACCTCAGGGCTAAAGCCCTCACCAGCCCGACTGTCGGGTGGCACGGCTGAAGCCGTGCCCTTCGTTCATCAGCGCAACTCGAAAGTCGTTGCCATCCAGACAGGAGCCATCAACAGAAGCGACCTTATTGATTCGGGCAGGCTCTCTCCAAACCAATCATCAAATTACAACGCCAAAAAGGCAGTTGATCCGCTTATTCGGACAGCTCTGTGTCAATTCAGAATCTTCTTGCGACCGCACAGCCTTGCCGTTAGTATCGAAGTATTGCGTGCCTCTACCCTGCTGTAGGGCGTTTCGCATGAGTGTCCACCCCGCCGTGGCGCTTGCCAGAACATCCCAGAATTCCACGCGCTCCACGAAGAGCCTTGAATGCATCGCCGCAAGCGATGCTCAATTTGGCCCGGCTGTCTCTGTTCCTGCATCTTGATGCGGGTCCGGGAGGCGCTCGCGCCGCTTCGTTGCGGAACGTTTATTCAAGGGTGTGCAGCATGGAATCGCAATTGGCTTTCAATCCGGCTCCGGCGAGCTCCTTCACTGGAGAACAGCAGGAATACCTTAAGGGCTTCTTCGCGGGCCTGTCCCAGCGCGGCCTGGTTCCATTTGCCGGGCACACGAGCTCCGGCCAGATCACAAACGATCCTGCTTCCGCAACTTCCAACATGGCTGCGGAGGAGTTGTATTTCAACACTCCGGTCGGTGACCTGTGCCGCGAAGAGCGATGGAAATTTGAGGAGAACCCACTCGATATCTGGGACAAGCTGCTGGCCCACGCGAATGAAGACAAGGCTCCGGCACAGGATGATCTTTTTCGCTTTAAGTTTCACGGACTGTTTTATGTTGCCCCAGCGCAAGACTCCTTTATGGTGCGGCTGCGCATTCCTGGGGCGATACTCCGTTCGCACCAGATGCGCGGGCTGGCGAAACTGGCAGCCGATTACGGCCCCGGCCGAGCCGACCTTACCACCCGCAGCAATGTGCAGATCCGGTCGTTGCAGCCAAGAAACATTGTCCTCGTCTTGAATGCCATCCAGGCTCTTGGCTTGTCTTCGCGGGGCTCTGGCGCGGATAACATCCGCAATATTACGGCCTCGCCCATTACCGGCATCGACCCGGCGGAACTTTATGACGTAGCGCCGCTGGCCGCCGGTTTGGGTCATTACATCTTCAACTCTCGCGATCTATATGGGCTGCCGCGCAAGTTCAATATCGCCTTCGACAATGGGGGAGCGATCAGCGTGCTGGCCGATACCAACGACATCGGTTTTGTTGCGGTGCTTGTTACGGACGGCAAGAGCGTGCCGCCGGGCATTTACTTTCGCGTTCTGCTTTGCGGCATTACCGGGCACAGGCAGTTCGCTACGGATTGTGGTCTGCTGCTCAGGCCAGACCAGACAGTGGCCGTGGCCGCCGCCATGGTGCGTGTTTTCAGCGAGAATGGCGATCGCACTGACCGAAAGAAGGCGCGGCTCAAGTACCTGGTCGACCGTTGGGGCATCGACAAATTTCTCGCCGAAACGGAAAAGCGTCTGGCCTTTCCTCTGATTCGTTTCGCCGCTTCGGACTGCGAGCGGCGAAACAGAATCGACCGTGCCGGACACGTCGGCGTTCACGCGCAGACGCGGCCGGGCATGTACTACATCGGTGTTTCAGTGCCCGTTGGCCGCTTACCCGTGGACCAGATGCTGGCCCTTGCCGAGGTGGCAGACCGATACGGCAACGGAGAGATCCGCCTTACCGTGTGGCAGAACCTGGTGATTCCCCATATTGCGAGCGAACATCTCGAGGCGGCCAAGGCAGATATTCTCGCCGCGGGTTTGAGCTTCGATGCGGGGACGGTGCTGAGCGGAACGGTTGCCTGCACCGGCAGCCAGGGCTGCCGCTTTTCCGCCAGCGACACCAAGACCCATGCGGTTGCGCTGGCCAACATGCTGGACGATGCATTCAAGATTCTTGAGCCGGTGAACCTGCACGTAACCGGCTGCGCTAATTCCTGCGCTCAGCACTACGTCGGAGACCTTGGCTTGATGGGGGTGAAGGTGGGCGGTGAGGAGGGGTACCAGGTGGTGCTGGGGGGCGGCTCGGATCAGGACCGGGGGCTGGCGCGCGAAATTTTTCCCGCAGTGAAATTTAGCGAATTGCCGCTCCGGATACACAACCTGTTCAGCGCCTACGCCGAGCGCGCGATGGCCGGAGAATCCTTTCTTGCATTTACGCGCCGTCACGCGATCGATGAACTCAAAGCATTCTGCCAACCAGAGGAGCGCAGCTAGCATGCCCGGTGCTGTTTCTTATGTTCCGTTCATTCCGGATAGCGCGCCGTTTACTGCGGAGCAGCGGGCGTGGCTTAACGGATTTCTCGCCAGCATCTACTCGCGGGCAGAATCGACTACGGCGGCGGAGCCGCCGCCGGCACTCAAGATTGCGGTGCTGTATGCCTCCCAATCAGGCACCGCGGAAGGCCTGGCGCGCAAGGTCGCCAGGGAACTTACGTCCAAGGGCCACGTAGCCACTTTTCTGCCGCTGGAGGGCTACACGCCAGCATCCCTGGCAGCGGAGAAATATGCGCTACTGATCGCAAGCACTTATGGCGAGGGTGATCCGCCCGATGTGGTGCAACCCTTCTACAACCAGCTCTGCATGGAGCACTTTCCCCGTTTCGAAAATCTTTCGTTTTCCGTGCTGGCGCTGGGTGACTCTCACTACGAACATTTTTGCAAATTTGGGCGTGACCTGGACGAAAAGCTCGCGTCGCTGGGCGCCTACCGCATGTGTGAACGGGTCGATTGCGATGTCGATCTGGATGAGCCGTTCGCTCGATGGAAGAGCTCGCTCTACAAGAGCATCGAGGAGATTGCCGGCACCCGTCCGGCGAAGCGCGCCGCGGCGAACGAAGCGACGGCATCCGCCCCAACTGCCGGCAAGCCTCAGCAGCCGGCCAGGAAAACAGCGGCGCACACGCGCGACAACCCATTCCTGGCCGCAATCGTCGAGAAGCGGCCGCTCACGCACGAGGTATCGAGCAAGCTTACGCTGCACATGGCCTTCTCGGTCGAGGGGTCGGCTGTCACATACGAAGCAGGCGATGCGTGTGCCGTGATCCCGCAAAACGAGCCCAGCCTGGTGGAAGAGATTTTGCACCGGCTCAAATTCAGCGGGGAAGTGTTTGTGCAACTGCCCAAAACAGGCACGGTGCCACTGCAAACGGCGTTGCTCGACCATCTGCAGATTACGCGGCTCACACGCAAGATGATCCAGTGCTACGCGACCATCGGGCAGTGTCTTCCATTGCTGGACCTACTCAAGCCGGAACAGCAGTCGCATCTTGACGCTTACACCTGGGACCGTGGCCTGATCGACCTGCTCTATGAATACCCTGGCGTGTTGCGCGACCCGGCGGACCTGGTAGCGATGTTGCCAAAGCTATCGCCCCGGCTCTACTCGATTTCATCCAGCCCAGCCGCGCATGCGGGGGAGATTCACACCACGGTAGCGGTGGTCCGCTACCGTGCGCACAATCGTGAACGTGGCGGCGTGTGCTCCACCATGTTTGCCGACCGTTCGCAACCTGAAGGCCGATTGCCCATTTATATCCAGCCGAACAACAGGTTCCGGCTTCCCAGAAATTCTGACAACCCAATCATCATGATCGGGCCGGGGACTGGCATTGCTCCCTTTCGAGGCTTTTTGCATGAGCGGCGGGCACTCGGCGCAAGCGGCAAGAACTGGCTCTTTTTCGGCGAACGCTCCGCCGCCACTGACTTTTTGTATGGCGAAGAACTGGAGTCGATGCGAAAAGACAATTTCCTGACGCGACTGGACCTGGCCTTCTCACGCGATCAAGAGCACAAGATCTACGTACAGGACAAGATGCTTGAGCAGGCGCCGCTGTTCTGGGCCTGGCTGCAGGATGGCGCCTGCGTCTATGTATGCGGCGACGCCACGCGCATGGCCAAGGATGTGGACGGAATGTTGCACACCATTGTGGAGCAGCAGGGCGGTTTGAACAGAGAGGCGGCCGTCGACTACGTGCAGAGCCTGAAAGACCAGCACCGCTATCATCGCGACGTTTATTAACCAACCGGCCCGCGTTGCGAAGGAAGGTCCGCACAATGGCATTGCCACTGCACGAACGCGCACAAGACGGAAGCAGCGATACGCTCGTTCGGCTGACACTTGACGACTTCTTAAAGCCGTTAGCGCCGGCGCCTGCCACCCTGCCTCCAGTTGCGCCCATGCTCGTTCCCGGCAGGCCACTCGAGCCGGGAGAGCAATACCGCTTCCACTTCAACATGACGAAGTGCATCGGCTGCCGCTCCTGCGAGATTGCCTGCAACGAGCAGAACGGAAACCCCACGGAGATTCGCTGGCGGCGGGTTGGGGAGATTGAAGGCGGCACCTACCCCGATACCAGCCGCCATTATCTTTCCATGGGCTGCAACCATTGCCTTGACGCTGACTGCCTCAAGGGTTGCCCCGTCGATGCCTACACCAAGGATCCGGTGACCGGTATCGTGCTGCATTCGGCGGATGCCTGCATCGGCTGCCAATACTGCGTGTGGAATTGCCCCTACTCCGTTCCTCAATTCAATGAAGAACGCGGTGTGGTGGGGAAATGCGACATGTGTCACGGGCGCCTTACCGATGGTCTCGAACCAGCATGCGTCAACGCCTGCCCCGAAGGAGCCATCGAGATTGAGATTGTCGACATGCTGGCCTGGCGCTCAGACTACGTCCTGGCCGAGTCGCCCGGCATGCCCGCCGCCGGGCACACCATTTCGACGACCCGTATCACGCTGCCACCGGATACCGCCACTAAGCTGGAGCGCGTCGACGCCGGACGTATTGCTCCGGAACACGCACACCTCTCTCTCGTCTTCATGACCACGTTGATGCAGGCCGTTACCGGCTCGCTGCTGGCCGCTTTGTTTTTCCATGCCACGTGGCCTCTGCTGTTGGTTGCGCTGCTCGGCATCACCGCGGTGGCCCTGAACATCTCTGTCTTTCATCTCGGCCGTCCAGCCTACGCGTGGCGCGCGCTCAAGATGTGGCGGCGTTCCTGGCTCAGCCGCGAGGTGTTGCTGTTTGGCTTATTTTTCGCGGCACTCGCCGGCTTCACCGCTGCAACCTGCCTCAATGCCCTGCCTTCGACCTGGCTGAGCCGTTTGCACCTCATCCACATCGTGTGGCTGCAGCACTTGCCGGTGACAACTCTGGCCATTCTTGCGCTTGGGATCATCGCTGCGGGTTTGGGTACGGCCGGCATCATCGCCAGCTCCTTCATCTACCTGGTACCGGCAAGACCGTCCTGGAACATGGTGCACACACCCATTGACTTCCTGCTCAGCGCCGCGCTTATCGGCGTTACCTTGCCGGCCGTGCTGAGAACAATTCTGGTGTCGCTGCTTTCGGCCCAGGCGCCCCCCGTGGTCTTTCCGTTCTGGTTGGCCGCCCTGGCCTCTTTGTTGTGGATCGCGAATCACTGTGTACGTCTTATCCGGCTCAACCAATCAGCTATCTTCGAGCATCGCGCAGCCGCGGCGTTGCTCAACCTACCGGGGCATCGAGCCGGGCTGATAGTCAGCTTCGCCTGCGCAGCAGCGGTTCCACTGGCCTGGGCAGGCTCGCACTCTGCCCTTGCCTGCGCAGCGGCATTGTCGGCTGTGCTTCTGGCACGGTATCTGTTCTTTGTCTCAGTCGTTCCTTTGAACATGGCGCTCACCTTCACCCGCGGAGGGAGCCACTGATGTGGACCGGTCTGCGACGCTTGTTGGGCATTGATACCCAGCAGGCGAAGTACACGTTCCAGCGCGATCCGGTAGCTGGCCACATCGCCTGTGGCCGGGTCGCCGAGCGGTGGGTCAAGACCACGTGCGGCTACTGCTCGGTCGGCTGCGGCATGTTGGTTGGCATCAAGGATGATAAGGCAGTCGCGGTTCGAGGCAACCCCGAACATCCGGTAAACCGAGGCAAGCTTTGTCCCAAGGGCCTCAGCGAACACCATATTCTGGATGCGCCGGGCCGCGCAAAACAGCCACTGTTACGTAAGAAGGGCATGCTCGAGCCCGTTTCATGGGACGAAGCGTTGAACACGATGGCCGAAAGGATCGCCCAGGTGCAGGCGCGTTACGGTCAAGATGCGCTAGGCGTTGTCGGCACCGGACAGCTGGTGACGGAAGAGTTCTATACCCTGGGCAAGCTGGTACAACTGGGCTTGCGGAGCCGCAACTTCGACGGCAACACTACGTTGTGCATGGCGTCTGCGGTATCGGGTTACAAGCTTTCTTTTGGCTCCGACGGGCCGCCAGGCTCTTACGCGGATATGGAGACTGCCGATCTGATTCTGCTGATTGGCGCCAATATTGCGGACAACCACCCCATCCTCTGTCAGCGGCTGGAGCGCAATCGTATGCGGGGCACGCCAACCCGGCCGGCCACCACGGTGATCGTGGTGGATCCTCGCGTAACCAAGACAGCGATGATGGCCGACGTGCATTTGCCGGTCAAGCCGCGGAGCGACATCGCCTTGCTCAACGGCATCGCGCACGTGCTCATTCGCGAAGGGCTTATCGATCGCGGTTATATCGAAGCTAACACCACGGGCTTTGAAGAATTTTCAGCCTTTGTCGAGGACTTTACCCCGGAACATGTCGCCGAAATTACCGGGCTTTCGGAAGAGAAGATCGTGCACACTGCACGGCTCTACGGCAACGCAAAGGCAGCCTTCATCGGCTGGACCATGGGTGTCAACCACTCTACGCAAGGCGCGGTCACCGTGGCCGCCATCAATAACCTGGCGCTGATTACCGGCAACCTTGGCCGCGCCGGCGCCTCACCGTTCTCGATTACCGGCCAGTGCAATGCGATGGGGACGCGTGAGGCCGGCTTTACTTCCAGCCTGCCGGGCTATCGCAAATTTGACTCCGCGACGGATCGAGCCGACCTGTCGAGGCTGTGGAACATTGCAGTGGATCGCATTCCCACGGCGCGCGGGCTGGCATATCCCGACATTATCGAAGGTGCGGTGGCGGGCAAGATCAAAGCCCTTTGGTTCATCGCCACCAATCCGGCGGTCTCATTCCCCAACTACGGATTGCTGGAGCAGGCGCTGCGCAGCGTGGACTTCCTGGTGGTGCAGGATGGCTTTCATCCCACGCCCACCAGCGACTTTGCGCATCTGGTTCTGCCGGCGGCCATATGGGGAGAGAAGGAGGGAACCTATACCAACTCCGAACGCCGCGTCAGCAAGGCGAACGTGCTGGTTGCGCCGCCGGCCGAGGCCCGCACCGATTTTGACATCTTTCTGGCTCTCGCCGAAAAACTGGGTGTGAAGAATGAGCTCTATCCCGGTTGGGAATCGACCCATGACGCATTCTTAGAGTGGCAGCGCGTTTCCGCCGGGCGCATGTGCGACTACAGCTCATTTACCTGGCAGGAAATTGAAGACAACGGCGGCATGCAATGGGGTGGGGCGCGTCTCTACGCCGATCCCGTCTTTCCTACGGCAACGGGTAAAGCCATCCTTCACTCCGTACCTTGTCTGCCTTTTATCGAACAACCAGACAACGACTACGACCTCATCCTCAATACCGGCCGCACGGTGGAACACTGGCACACCCGCACCAAAACTGCGCAGGTGGAAATGCTGGAAAGCATGGTGCCCACAGCCTGGTTGGAGATGAACCCAGACGATGCTGCGAAACTGCAGCTCAAACCGCATGATCGCGTAACCGTCGTTTCCCGGCGCAGCTCGGTAAAGAATGTGGAGTTGCGTATTACCGGCATCGTCGCTCCGGGGCAGGTCTTCATGCCTTTCCATTTTCCTGAAACCAATTCCAACCTGGTCACGCTGGGAGCATTCGACCCGATTTCGCGCGAGCCGAATTTCAAGCAGTGTGCGGTGCGCGTCGAGAAATTCAAGGCTTTGAAGTAAAGATGCACCGGCCCCATTCCTGATCCACCAAAAGCTCAGCTTCACAAAATCCTTAAAGTGAGAAACCGCCATGGCCAACATGAAGCTATTTTTGAAGTCGGGTCATCCGCCGACCCTGATCGCCGCATTTCTTTACTTCGATTTCAGTTTTGCGGTCTGGGTGCTGAATGGCGCCATGGGCCCTTTCATTTCCGAGGCCTTTCATCTGAGCCCGGCGCAGATCGGTTTAATGGTCTCGGTCCCCACACTGGCCGGGGCATTCATGCGCTTTCCGCTGGGCGTCCTCTCGCAGTACATCGGCAGAAAGAATGCCGCCATCGTTGAGATGTCGGCCATCGTGATCGCTCTGCTGTATGGCTTTTTCTTCGTTCACACTTTCAACGACGTGCTGGCCATGGGTGTTCTGCTGGGCATTGCAGGAGCCAGCTTTGGTGTGGCCCTCTCGCTCGGTTCGGGATGGTTCCCCAGGCAATACAAGGGGCTGGCCATGGGGATTGCCGGTGCGGGCAACAGTGGTACGGCGGTAGCAGCCCTCTTTGCTCCGCGGCTGGCGACGCACTATGGCTGGCAACATGTGTACGGCTTCGCCGCGGCCATGATGCTGCTGCCGCTGTGCATCATGATATTTTGGGCCAAGGAGCCGCCGGACATTGAGCATCAATCGCTCCGGGAACACCTCAGCTGCCTTTTTGAACGGGACGGCTGGTACTTCAACTTGATCTACATCATTACCTTTGGCGGCTTCATCGGCCTTGCCACTTTCCTGCCATCGTTCTACTACGCGCAATTTCACGTAACCAAGATCATGGCCGGCGAACTGACCGTCCTGGCCACGTTAACCGGATCCGCGACGCGCGTGCTGGGTGGTTGGTTTAGCGATCGCGTCGGCGGCATTACTACACTTTCGGTTGTTTTTCTTATTACTATCGCCGGACTTTTTGGTTTGATGACTACACCGCCGCTGTTCGCAACCACGCTCCTTTTCATGCTTTGCTTCGCCGCACTGGGAGCAGGCAACGGAGCTACGTTCCAACTGGTGCCCCTGCGCTGGCCGCTGACAACCGCGGTTGCGGGCGGCATGATCGGGGAGATTGGCGCGCTCGGGGGATCGATCCTCCCCAACCTGCTTGGATTCTCGAGGCAATACACCGGGTCCTATCGAGTGGGTTTCATTGCGTACGCGGTGTTGGCTGCCGCCATTCTACTCATGCTCCGCGCTGTCTCGAAGAGTTGGACGAGCTGGGTCGGGGAAGGAGGGCGCGCCCGGACGCCAAGTGCTGCTTTGGATTCAATGGCTGCAGATTAAGCAACGAGAAGAAACAGGGATTGGCTGCGAATTCAGTCTAGAGTGATAAAGGCACCGATATCGCCAGAAACACGTGGTGCAAACGCGTGCCTGGCATTCCTCTGGAGGGAACATTGCGCTTTGCCTGTTTTTGCCTAACTCTCGCGGCGATGGCTCCCATCAGTATCGCAGCTCCGGTCCAGGTATCAGAGCTGGCGAAACCGCCGCAGGACGCGACGCAATTCACGATCATGTCAACGGCCGGGGTGCATGGTCATTCCGCCCGCTGGGTCGCACCCGATGGATCGCACATGGGGCGCGAAAGCCTGCTGCTGCGAGGGCAGGCGTTCGAGACTGACAGCAATGCGCGATTGGGTAAGGATGGATTGATCGAGCACCTGACGGTCCGCGGATTTAATCCTTCCGGCGATGAGGCGGAGACCTTCGACATCAAGGATGGCGTAGCCAGGTGGAAGAGCCCGGTCGATCAGGGCTCTGTCGAGATCCACCAGGCGGCCATGTATAGCTCCTTCGGCGGTCCTGTGGATCTCATGGCCGATCTGGTCGAAGCGCTGGTAGCTACGCCTACGCACAAACTTACTTTGCTCCCGGGAGGAGTAGCGACCGCCGAGCCCCTGACCAGCCTCGTGGTTGGCAAGGGCCCTGCTGCCCTGAGTCTCAATGCCTATGCCATCCGTGGTCTGGATTTTGGTCCAATACCGGTATGGGTGGATGGTCAGGGAAAGTTCTTCGCGTTCGACGGTGGCCTGACCTGGATACGCGCGGGTTACGAACCTTTCCAACTGCAACTCGACAAAGCACAGGATGACGCGATTGCCAAACGCTCCCCCGCGATCGCCAGGTCGCTGCTGAAAATGGCGCAAGGGCCGGTCGCCTTCACCCACGTGAGGAGCTTCGTGGATGGCACGCGTTTCGTCGAAGACGAGACGGTTGTGGTGGATCACGGCGTGATCACTACGCTTGGGCCGGCCAACGCCACCGCCGTGCCGGCAGATGCCCAGGTGATCGACGGCACGGGCAAGACATTGGTTCCAGGGCTTTGGGATTCGCACCAACACGTACAGAGTGATTCGAGTGGTCCCATGCTGCTGTCATTGGGCATCACTTCGGTACGAGATCCCGGCAACAACAATGCTTTAACCCTGGCACGCGCCGCACGCAGGGCGAAGGGCGAATTGCTGATGCCCCATGTGTATCCGTCCGTTCTGATCGATGGAAAGGGCCCAAACACAGCGCAGCTGGGATCGGTTGCTACCACCCAGGACGAGGCCCTGGCGATTGTCCGCAAAGCAAAAGCGGATGGCTTCGTAGCCATCAAGTTCTATGGGACGTTCAATCCGGAGTGGGTGGCCGCAACTGCGGCGGAGGCGCATCGACTCGGCTTGCATGTCCACGGTCATATTCCCGCCGGCATGCGCACCACGGATGCGATTCATGATGGCTATGACGAGATCACCCACATCTATTTCGTCATCATGCAAGCCATGCCGGATTCGGTGGTGTCGAAGTCAAACGGCATTGCGCGGATGGCAGGCCCAGGGCGATATGCCAAGGAGGTGGATCTCAACGCAGAGCCGATGAAGTCGTTGATTGCAACCATGAGCGAAAAAAAGATTACGACTGACCCGACCCTGGTGGTCGTGGAGGCGCTCCTGGTACCGGATAATGGCGATCTCTCTGCCGCCTACACGCCCTATACGGGCATTCTGCCGCCCGCAGTGGAACGAGGCTTCCGTCAAGGAGGCTTAGCCGTTCCTGCTGATCTAACGCGTGCCGATTACCGCGCGAGCTATGCAAAAATGTGCGAACTGGTGGCCGTGATGCACAAAGCCGGTGTTCCCATCGTCGCAGGGACGGATGGTTCGGGGCTGGAACTGGTTCGCGAACTCGAACTCTACACGCAGGCGGGTTTTACGCCGGCCGAAGCCCTGGCGAGCGCGACCATTGCGACCGCGCGCCTGGTGGGCGCCGACAATCACACCGGCTCGATCGCGGTGGGCAAAGCCGCTGATCTGCTTCTAGTAGAAGGAGACCCGTCGAAGAATATTGGGGATCTTCGGCAGACTCGCCTGGTGATGATGGACGGCGGGATCATGGACGCGGACGCGCTCCGAGCGGCCAGTGGATTCAGCGGCAGGCCACATTCTCAAAGTAGATGAAACGGCAATCCTGCGCTGTGGTTGATTCACGATGGCCGCCCGAACGACCAACCATGGAGTTACGCATGGAGATCTCACTACCGGCAGAGGGTGGTCTCTGGCTGAGACCTCCGCCATTGATGCCGAGGCCTCCCGCTCTCCGGGACACTGGCTAGACTTATAGTGCGCTGCTAGAATCGCTGGCGCTTTCGGGTGCATGGAAAAAATGAACAATATTTTTCGAAGAGACTTCTTGAAGCTGGCAAGCGCTGGGATGGCCAGCGCCACCGCAGGAATTGGCCTCGGCGCCCAAGCGCAAACGGCAAGCCTGCCTGGGGCGGGCACGAACGCTGTGTTCGATGTAAAGGCCTATGGCGCGCTCGGCGACGGCGCCTCGATTGATACCCCGGCAATCAACAAAGCTATCGAAGCAGCGAGCGCCCAGGGAGGAGGAACGGTTCGGTTTCCCTCGGGCACCTACGCGTCCTATTCCATTCACCTCAAGAGCAATGTTGTGCTCTACCTCGAGAGTGGAGCCACCATCCTGGCTGCCAGCGTTGCCCCAGGCGGCAGCACCGGCAGTGCCTCTTACGACGCCGCAGAGCCTAACAAGCCGTGGGAAGATTATCAGGATTATGGCCACAATCATTGGCACAATAGCCTTATTTGGGGTGAAGGGATCCACGACGTTGCGATTCTTGGGCCCGGATTGATTTGGGGCAAAGGACTAAGCCGGGGCGGGTCAGAGGAACCGAAAGCGGAAACTCCAGGCATGGGGAATAAGGCGATTGCGCTCAAGAATTGCCACAACGTTATTCTGCGAGACTTCTCTATTTTGAAGGGCGGCCATTTCGGCATTCTGGCGACCGGGGTCGATAACATGACGATCGACAATCTGAAGATCGATACCGACCGGGATGGCATGGATATCGACTGTTGTCACAATGTGCGGGTTTCGAATTGCAGCGTCAATTCCCCCTGGGATGATGGCATTTGTCCTAAGAGCTCGTTCGCACTAGGGTATGCGCGTGCGACCGAAAATTTGACGATCACCAATTGCTACGTCACTGGCGCTTATGTTTTGGGAACCATGCTCGATGGTAGTTATAAACGCTGGCCTGCTGATTTCAAGGTTGCGCCTACGGGCCGCATCAAGTGCGGTACGGAGTCCAACGGGGGTTTTAAGAACATCACGATTTCAAATTGCGTCTTTGATGGTTGCCGCGGTTTTGCATTGGAAAGCGTCGACGGTGCGCTGCTGGAGGATATTACTTTTACCGGCGTCACGATGCGCGACTGCACCAACACGCCATTGTTTCTGCGCCTGGGAAGCCGCATGCGAGGCCCGGCAGGCGTTCCGGTAGGCACACTGAAGCGGATCATTATCAGTAATCTTGTTAGCTACAATTCGGCAGCGCAGTTCAGCGGGGCGGGACTCATCATGGGCATTCCGTCGAATCCGATCGAAGACATCAAGATCAACGATCTATATATGGAGCATCGGGGCGGCGGGACACATGAAATGGCTACACGGATCGTACCTCAGATGGAGCAAGGGTATCCCGAACCATACCGGTTTGGTGACATCCCTGCTAGCGGATTTTTCATTCGCAATGTTAAGAATATCGAGTTGACAAACGTTGAAATTTCCTGGAGCCGGCCGGATGTGCGGCCGGTCTTCTATCTGGCCAACGTGAATGGCGTTGAATTATTCCGTATCAAAACTCCCAAGGGGATCAACTCTCCAATATTCGAGCTCAAAGACGTTCAGGATTTTAGCGTTACCCTATCGCGAAACGTCAAAGACATTCATCTGGAAAAGGTTGATCAGAGGACAATTACGGATTGATGGCCAAACAGGAGATAAATCCAAACGGTTCTGTGCAAATGCCAGCGTGAGAGCAGCAGGTGAGAATCTTCAGCCCTCCCAGCAGGATTGTAGCCTTTGCCCTTCCAGGGAAGAAACGCATACCTCAGGGGCTAAAGCCCAGATCTTTGTTATGACTTTATGGCACGACTAAAGTCGTGCCCTGATACAAAGCATGAGGGCGGTGACTCCCTAAAAATTCGCACATTCCGCAGATTTCGATGGGCTGTCTGTGAAGCTTGGAAGTAGAGTTCTCACGCCGACTCTTTTAGCCGTTGCGTAGTTGGGACGTTCTCCTCACACCGCTTCAAAAACCTCTCACGGGGGAAAAGGGGGGAGTGTGAGGCGTAGTTTCTCAAGAAACAATCTCGTAGCTTTTCACAGACCTCACACGCTCCCAGGGGCTAGCATTCGGTGCGGATGGAGTTGCTTATGAAAGCTGCAGTCTGGCATGGCAGGCAGGATGTTCGCATTGATCGGGTGGAAGATCCCCCTGATCCACCGGCGGGACAGCTTCAGGTTGAGGTCGCCTGGTGCGGTATTTGCGGAACCGACCTTCACGAATACATGGGTGGTCCCGTTTATATCCCGCAGGATGCACCGCATCCGCTGACGTCCGTGCGGGCGCCCGTCCTTATCGGGCACGAGATGTCGGGGCGAGTGATCGCCGTGGGCAAGGATGTACAAGACTTCTCGGTGGGCGACCGGGTAGTCGCCTGCCCGATTATCGGCTGCCAACGGTGCCGCTGGTGCCGGTCCGGCTCCATGGCGCAATGCGACCAGGTTGCCTTCCTGGGCACGAGTTGGTGGGGCGGAGCACTCTCGGAACGATTGAACCTGTACGCGTACCAGTGTTATCACTTGCCCGACGCCATCTCAGACGAAGTGGGTGCCCTGGTCGAACCGTTTTCAGCGACAGTGCGCGCGGTCACGACAGGACAAATAGGACCGGAGGACAACGTCGCGATCGTTGGCGCTGGGCCGATAGGGTTGATGGCATTAATGGCCGCGACTCTGCGCGGAGCGAAAAGAGTGGTGGCCGTGGAAGTTGCCCAGCGGCGCAAGGACACTGCGAAAAAGTTGGGCGCCACCGACGTCATCGACCCGGCGACGGAAGATGCGGAGAAACGCGCGCTTGCCATCACCGAAGGACAGGGATTCGACGTGGTGATGGAATGTGCCGGACAGCCGATGACCGCGCAGCTTGCAGGGAAGCTTACCAGAACACGGGGCCGGTTGATTGTGATGGGGGTGTTCGAGAAACCAGCCCCGCTTGATTTAACCGATTTGGTCTTTCGGGAGAAGACCGTGAGCGGAAGCATGAGCGGCTACGGGCTCTACGACGAAACGATTCGCATGATGACCGATGAGCGATTTAAAGGCGAGGAGTTGATTACAGGCCGTATCGCGCTCGAGGATTTGGTCGACAAGGGCTATCACGGCCTGCTGTATGAAAAAGAAAACAATGTAAAGACGCTGGTATCCCCGCACTAGGACTTTGATTAGAAGTCGTAGCGCAGCGAGAACTGCATGACACGGGGCTTACTGTAGCTGCGCGAATAGTTGCCCAGAGTCCCTGACGTCAAAGTGACCCCAAGAGAAAAATTCGGGTTGGTATCAAACCGGACGGAGTTGGTGACGTTAAACACCTCCCAGGCGAACTTTAAACTCTGACCCTCCGTGATCTTGAACGTCTTGGCCAACCCAGAGTCGATATCGAAATAGCCATCTCCCCGGAAATTATTCCGGTTCCCAGCTTCACCGGGGTATGGCAGCCGGATCGGGGAACCATTTGTGACTCCATTATTAAGTGCCGCCACATTGTCAAACACTTGGGGTGCTCCATTCTGATCCAGGTGCTTGCGGATCTTCACCGGTGCTGTCGCGACGCCAAAACTCGAAATCTGCCAGTCGGTCCCCCAGCCCGGTGCCGCGAGCCCGAACGGCAGTCCGCTGGTCCAGCGATTCACCCCCGACCACTGCCAACCTCCGATTGCCTCATCGACCAACCGATTCGACGTGTTGGCAAACCTCTGCCCGGTACCGAACGGCAAGTGATACAGCCAGTCAAACGTGATCAGATGTTTGGTGTCGAAATCGGAGACGCCCCGGTTCAAGGAAGGATTCCAGGTGTTGATGATGTTACTGAACGAGTTATTCGAACTGATTTCACTGGCGCGTTCGGTATCTGAACCCATGTCGATCGATTTCGACAGAGTGTAGCTGAAATCTGCCTGCAGCCCATGGCTGAGGGGATGCCGTAGCGTGATCTGGCCGGCGTTGTAATAACTCATGCCGATTGAATCCCAGGCATACAGCGACGAAAACTGAGACTGCCAGAATTTTGTTCCCTGCGGGCAAGTGTAGGAACAGAAAAAGTCCAGGTCGGCAAGAGAGCTAGTCTCTCCTGCATTATCGCGATAAGGAGCCCATTCGTTGGTATAGATGGCCTGGGTCGCACTCTCTCCCAGGTAGTCGTAATTAGCAAGTTGTGGGAAGACATCCTCAAAATAGGGGATCGTTGGTACCGAGGCCTGCGGATCGGCTCCATTAGCATCGACCAGTGCGGAAAGCTTGGCCGCGTTGCTAAAGTAGTCGCCACCCCCCTGGGGATCGGTGTAGTCGACGGGCTCCGCCAGGTCAAGCGCTTGCAAGAGATGCCTGCCAAGCCGTCCAACGTAAGCGAACTCGACCGTCATGCCTCCGCGAACCTCGCGCTGAATGGAAAAGTCCATTGCTTCTGCGTAAGGAGTTTTCAAATGGTTATTCGCACCCCAGGTAATCGCAAAACCGCAAAATGTGTCGCTCGGCGCTGTGTAGGGATAAGTAATCGACGCTGGCTGTTCGCAACCGCTGGAAGTAACGTCGTGAACACCGGTAAAACGGGGCGCATTATCCGTGGTATAGACGCCCGCCGGGTTGGCGATACTGGTGCTTAAACCGAAGGATCCGAACTGGTCAAAGGTGTTGACGATGCCTTCGCCGTAATGGTCGAAATACATGCCAAAGCCCGCCCGGACAGAAGTCTTTTCATTCGGAGCGTAGACAATAGCGAGACGGGGTGCGAAATTGGTTTTTTGCTTGGACCAAAGCCCGGGAGCGTGATTCGCCGGCCCACTGGGACTGAATTGGAGAGCCGGTTCGTACACCTCGCCATGGAGCGCGGACGCGTTCCGCTGCTTGTACCACGCATCGGTATCGATCGTCGGCGCGATCTGCTGTCCGTTCTGCTCGTAGGGAGTCTGGAGAATGGTGTGCCGTATGCCGAATGTGATGGTAAGATTCGGTCGCGCTCTCCATGAATCCTGGACGTACCATTCAAATTCGTTGGCCTTGAATTGCCGATTGATGAATGTGCCATCGGGAAACAAGCTCCCCGTTGCCCCGCCCTTGCTCACCGCGTAGTTAGAAACACTGGTAGCTTCGGGAATTCCCCCAATAATGTTCCCATAAGCAATTTCATAGGAATTTTCGAAGCCATCCGAGACCGGCTGGGCTCCCAGAGAGGATGGATCGGGCACGCCTCCGGTATACCAATAAGGATTGGTGTCCGCCGAATTAAAGGAGTTTGCATCCGACCCGCGGTTGTTGTGGATCAGCCGCCAATTGCCTCCGAATCCCAGGGTATGGCTTCCTTTGTTCCAGGTGAGATTATCCACGATATTGTTGACCGGGACAGTGACCACGGAGGAGCGAGTGATGTAATAGGGATCGCTGGCGGAGTCGTTAAGGAAGCGAAAGGTTGTGTAGTCTCCCTGGGCGGTACCGCGATTACTGAATCCCTGGCGTATGTAACCATAACGAATATCATTCACGATACGAGGAGTGATCGACCAGGTTTCCCCTGCCGCGATCCCTTTGCTATTGTCCTCCAGGCGCGAGGACGGCGGATCGCCGGGGAAATCCTCGACGCCGGACTGTGTGTCTTTCTGCAGGTTTCCGCGCGCGAACAGGTGGTGCTTTTGGTTAATCGTGTAGTCAAGTTTGAAAATACTGGTGTTCAACGAACCGGGAAAAGGAGAAGAGAAGGTATAGGACAAAAGGTTATAACCGTCGCCCTGGGTGGCTCCGTTGGGTAAGGGATACTGCTGGAAGAATGCCAGCACGGCGGGATTCGGGCCAGGTGTGTTGCAAACACCATTGCCAACGCAACCGACATCGAGAGTAGCAATCTGTGCCGGGGTCAGGGTGTTGGTCGAGGTTTGCGCGCAAGTGGGATCGGTGGGATCGACACAATATTGGTAAGTAATATTTCCCTGGCGAAAGCCGGCGCTGGGTACAATCCGGGTCTGCTGCTGATTTTCCGCGGTGCGCTGCCCTTCGTAGTTGAAGAAAAAGAAAAGCTTGTCTTTCTTGATCGGCCCTCCGAGTGAGCCACCAAAGGTGTTGCGGATGAGCTTGCCCGGCTTGTTGGGCTCGCCCGATTGCAACTCGCCCTGCTTGTTAAACCAATCGTTCGCATAACCGAGGCTGTTGCGGTTGTATTCGTAAGCGGCCCCGTGAAATTTATTCGTTCCGGACTTGGTCACCAGCGTGACCTGTGCGCCGGAGCTGCGTCCGGCGTCCGCATTCGAACTGGTGGTCGTGACGCGGAACTCCTCGGTAGAATCCAGTGTTGACCTAAGAACCCCGGTAAAGGCGTAGCCGTTCTGCTGATCGTTATCGTCGAGGCCGTCGAGGGTTACGTTGGTCTGGTCGGAACGCGCGCCGGCTACCGAGCCACTGCGACCGTCCTGATCCTGTTGATCGGTGGTCTGGCGGCCAAGGTACAACACTCCGGGCTGCAGGCTGAGCAAGTCGGTAACGTTGCGCCCTTCCATGGGCAATGCCTGAATGGTCGCGTTATTGACAGAGTTTCCAATGGACGCATCGGTCGTGTTCAGGGTCTCGGCTTCGGGGCTCACGTCAACGGTGACGGCCGTGGCCTCGACCGTCAACTTAAAGTTGATGGTAGCCGGCTGATTTACCAAAAGATCGGCCTGCTTCGATTGCGGGCTAAAACCAGCCCCGGTGGCCTTGATGACATAAGTGCCCGGCGGAATCTGCTGGAACTGGTATTCGCCGTTGCCACTCGCGGTTTGAGAGGACGTGATATTGGTGGCCTTGTTCACAATGCTCACCGTGGCGCCGGGTATCACAGCCCCAGAGGGGTCGGTGATCGTGCCCCGCAACGAGGTGAACGATGCTTGCGACCAGGCTGGGCCGCAAAAGCCGATGACCAAAAACAGGAGTGCTGGAAGCTGCCGGAAGGGGCGCATGCGTACTACCTCCAAGAAAAGGAACTAACCCGGTGGCACCCGCTCTTTTTTGGCGGGATCCTTTTGCTTGCTGAGGCCCGAATGCACTTCAGGTCTTACAAACTGCGGAGTTTCTCTTTCGAAGGGGTACTACGACCAAGTCTAATATTAATAACCCGGGACGGGTGACAGATCAAGAGGGTAAGAAAGAAATTTCCCTACGAAGTGACGAATCGCCATTTGGCGGTGACCAGCTATCAGCTGCGACGATAACTGGTCACAGTCATGGTGGTTCAGGGAATCCTGTCGCGCCTGAGGATCGTTCCCAGCAAAACCAGCTTTCACAGCCTGGCAGCGAAGTAGGCGAATTTCGCTTGCGCAGCCTGCCTACATCAACTCTTCCACAAATGCCCGCGCGACATCGGGCGGGATGCGCGAGCTTTGCTTAACCAGGGGCTCGGTCGCCAATACCGGCTCCGATTCATGCAGCGTAGGCACGTCGGTGCGCTCGAAGAATTTGCCGATGGGGATTTCATCGCCCCAAAGGAGGGATTTCTCCATCGCCGCCATCCAGTTGGTCGAGTCATACTCAGGATTGTCTTCGAGCTTCTTCACCCGGGGGCGGAACCATTGGAAGGTGTTGTCGTGGTTGTAGGTCACGCAGGGGCTGAAGACATCGATAAAGGAGAAGCCTTTGTGCTGGATCCCCTGTTTGATCAGCTCGGTAAGGTGCTTCTGTTCCGCGCTGAAGCCGCGGGCGATATAGGTGGCCCCGGCAGACAGCGCCAGCGAAATGGGATTGATGGGCCCTTCGACGCTGCCAAAGGGCATGCTCTTGGTCTTCATGCCCAGCCGGCTGGTGGGCGAGGTTTGGCCGGTGGTGAGGCCGTAAATCTGATTGTCCATCACGATGTAAAGCAGATCCACATTGCGCCGCATGGTGTGCATGAAGTGATTGCCGCCAATGCCGAAGCCGTCACCATCGCCGCCCGTGACCAGTACCGTCATGCCGTGATTCGCCATTTTGAAGCCCGTGGCCACTGCTAACGACCGTCCGTGGAGGGTGTGCATTCCATAGGTATTGATGAACCCGGGGAAATTCGAGGAGCAGCCGATCCCACTGATGGTGGCAACGTCGTGATTGGGAATCTGCAGCTCAACCAGCGCTTTCTGAACCGCCGCCAGCACGCCGAAATCACCACAACCCGGGCACCAGTCGGGATCGACCTTGCCCTTAAGGTCTGCCATGGTGGTCAGTTTTGGAGCCGCTATATCAGTCGCCATCGTTGTTTATCTCCTAGACCATGATCTCGTGCGTTGGAACTGAAAGCGTTGTGCTTCCGCTCAACTGCTCTTTTACGGCTTCCACAATGTGGTGGGGCATAAAGGGTTCGCCGTCGTACTTGCGGATGTGCCCGTTGGCCACGAAACTGGTTTCGCTGCGCAGGTATCGGGCAAACTGACCACTGTAGTTGTTTTCGATAATGATGGTGTGGCGCGAACGCTTCAACACTTCGGCAATCGCATCGCCGTGCAGCGGAACCAGCCAGCGGATTTGCAATTGATTGGCGGTAATTCCCTGCTCGGCCAGCAGCTCACGGGCCTCCTCGATCACGCCCTGAGTCGATCCCCAGCCGATGAGGGTCACATCCGCATCCGCCGGGCCTTGCAGCGTTGGCGGCTGAACAGAGGCTTCAATGCCGGCGACTTTGCGCATCCGCTTTTCCATCATGGCGCGGCGCTTCACCGTATTGGTGTATTCGTCGCTGATGAGCACGCCGTCTTCATCGTGCTCGTCGCTCGAGACCACGTGGGTGTGGCCGGGAACTCCAGGAATGGCACGCGGCGAAACCCCGCTCTCGGTAATCAGGTAGCGTTTGTACGACCCGTTGCCGTTGCCGTTCGCAGACGTGATCATCTCGCCGCGATCAACCTTCGGATTGAAGTCGAGAATGTTGGGATCGACACTGAGGCGGCCTTCGGCCAACAGCAGATCGCAAAGCACGATGCCGGGGCACTGATAGCGCTCGGCGATGTTGAAAATCTCCGGAATGAGAGTGAAGCAGTCGCCAATATCGAGGGGAGCGGCAATGACCCGGGGATAATCTCCAAACGCGGCGCCTAACATTTGCCAAAGGTCACCCTGCTCGGTTTTGGTCGGGACTCCAGTGGATGGACCCGCACGCTGGCAGTCGATCACAACCACGGGAATTTCAGCCTGGGCGGAGAGGCCGAGCGCCTCGCTCATGAGGGCAAAGCCTCCTCCGGAAGTAGCGCACATAGCGCGAACCCCGGCGTGCGCTGCGCCAATGGCCATGTTAATCACGCCGATCTCGTCTTCCACCTGGCGGACCATGATGTTGGCTTTGCGGGCGTGCTCCGCCATCCAGTGCAGCACCCCGGTTGAGGGACTCATCGGATAAGCGCAGTAGAACTTGACGCCGGCTGCAGCTCCGCCCATAGCCATGGCAGCATTGCCGCCCAGCACGGCGTAGCGGGTATCCGTCATGGGCAGCGGTTTCGCGAATGCCTTGAAGTTTTGCGTGGCGTAGTCGTAGCCGACGCGCGCCAGGCCCACGTTTTCATCGATAACCGCCTTTTCCTTTTTACGGAACTGTTCCGTAAGGACGTCCTCAAGGGCCTGAAAACCGACACCGGTCATGCTGAGCGCGGCGCCAATGGCGAGCGTGTTCTGGGCTATCTTGTTGCGGCTGATGTCGGCTAGTTTGGAAACCGGCAAGGGGCACAACTGGACGCCATCCGCCGGCTTGCCTGGCTTAATGGTGTCAGCATTGTAGATACAGGCGCCACCGCTGCTCAGCAGACCCAGATGCCGCTCCATCGTGTCCTGGTTCAGGGGGATCAACAGATCCATCCGGTCGCCCATGTTGGTGATTTTTTCCGGGCCGGTGCGAATGGTGAGAAAGGTGTGGCCGCCCCGGATGATGGATTGGTAGGCGTTGTAGACGTTCAGGTGCAGCCCACGGCGGCTGAAAATTTTCGCGAAAATGTCGCCCGGGGTGGCAACGCCCTGACCGGCGGCGCCCCCTATACCAATAGCGAAGGACTGCCTCATTGATTCATCTCCAGGCTGCGGGGGACCCCGAGACAAGCTCCCGGGACCGCCGGATGTTATCCGGTCAAACAAAATCAGGGCAGCTTTGAGGACGCCATCCTGAACGAAAACCAGCATACACCCAGCTACTTATGTCTGGCAGCCCCGCCGGTGTGCTGCGAATGCAAATTGGCCCCAATTCCTTGATTTCACGCGGGATCGGCGCCATGCCGCAGTTCGGAACGTGGTTCATTGGCGGCACGGAAGCCGTCGGCCGGAAGCAAGAAGGCGTAATCTGGAGTGTTCAGCTCGTCCCCGCGTATGGTCAACGCGTAGATGTCGATTGGGACCGCAGATGGTGAGGAATGGTTAAAAATTTACCGATAGTTGCTCCTGTCGAGCACCCCTGGGCCACCATCGTCGTGCTCCTGGCTGCGGCGATCGTTTTCGGAGCAATCCCGCTGGCGATGGCCTGGCTGTGGGCTCGATTTTTTTCTCCCGCCAAGCCAGGGTTGCAAAAGAATGCGACTTACGAATGCGGACTCGAGGCCAAGGGCGATGCGTGGATCCAGCTGGATGTTTCCTACTATCTGTACGCCATTGTGTTCCTGATCTTCGATGTGGAGGCAGTTTTCCTGCTGCCGTTTGCCGCGGCCTTCTCGGGTCTTTCGATTGCGGCTTGTCTCGCTATGCTGGTTTTCTTGCTTCTATTGGTGGAAGGCCTGATCTGGGCCTGCCAAAAAGGTGTGTTGACTTGGGGCTAATGAGGTTTCCATGGACCAGGATTTAAAGACGGAGTTAAGCAAGCACGGAATATTTGCGACGACCTTTGAAGAGCTCTACAACTGGGGCCGCAAGAATTCGGTTTGGCCGCTCACCTTTGGCCTGGCGTGTTGCGCCATCGAAATGATTGCGACCACGATGGCACGCTACGATCTGGCCCGCTTCGGAGCCGAGGTGTTTCGGCCTTCGCCACGGCAAGCTGATTTGATGATCGTATCCGGAACTGTGACCAAGAAAATGGCTCCCCAGGTGGTTCGGCTCTACAACCAGATGCCGGAGCCGAAATACGTGATTGCCATGGGGGCGTGCGCTATTTCTGGCGGGCCCTTCCGCGACGGCTATAACGTGCTTAAGGGAATCGACCGATACATACCTGTTGATGTCCATATACCCGGTTGTCCGCCGCGGCCGGAGGCACTGATTCACGCCTTCATGGCCTTGCAGGAGAAGATCGGTGCCCAGCAACTTACCGGGGAGGGCAGGGCCAGACATTTGAAGGCCGAACTGCCGAGCGAGTTTCCTGTGCCGGAGTTCGGCGAGCACGGACTTGAGCCGACGCAAAACGACGAGATCTTCCACAATCCACTGAAGGTGCTTCAAGGATGATGCTGGACGAGATAAAGAGCCGGTTGCAGGCGGCTATTCCCGGTTGCCAGGTGGAGCTGGTGGTCAACGACAGCCCCTCGGCCCAGAACTCGCTGCTCATTGACCGCGAACACGGGCTCGCAGCAGCCCGGCTGCTTCGCGAGGAGCTGCAAATGGACTTCTGTTCCAATGTAACTGCGGTGGATTGGCCGGATCGCGAGCAGACAGACAAAGTCAAAACCAAACAAGTTGTCGACGGGGTGGAGAAAGAGATAGAGAAGACGATCAAGACGACGGTTCCGGGCTACCTGGAAGTGGTTTATCACCTGTTTTCGATGGCTGAAAAGGACGGACCCGTCGTGATACGACTGCGCACGCCGAACCGGACGGACGACGTCTCGTTGCCGTCACTGACCCCGGTCTGGAGGAGCGCGGAATTTCAGGAGCGAGAGGCTTTCGACCTCTACGGCATTGTGTTTGATGGGCATCCGGATCTGCGGCGCATCTTAATGTGGGAGGGTTTTACGGATCACCCCATGCGCAAAGATTATGTTCCTCCGCCTGACGATGACCTGGAGATATTGAGGGAGCGATGACACAGGTGGCGGTTCCCGGGGCCGAGCAAGACAACATCATGGAAATATCGATGGGGCCGCAGCACCCATCGACCCACGGCGTCTTCCGTATGGACGTTCGCCTGGACGGCGAGCGGGTCGTACGGCTGAAGCCGGTGTTCGGGTATCTGCACCGCAATCACGAAAAAATAGCCGAGGCGGCCAGCTATCTGGCTGCGATTCCCTACACCGACAGGCTGGACTATCTCTGCTCGATGACCAACAACTGGGGATACGCCCTGGCGGTCGAAAAGCTGGCCGGCATCGCGGTACCGGAGCGCGCCGAGTATATCCGGGTGATCGTCTCTGAATTGACCAGGCTACAGAATCACGCCGGCATGGTGGGGTTTCTGCTGCAGGATATGGGCGCGAGCGGGACGCCGCTGATGTACGCCTTCCGCGAGCGGGAAAGAGTGTTGGACCTGTTCGAATCCCTAAGCGGCGCGCGCATGATGTGTAACTACATGCGATTTGGCGGGGTGCGCGTGGATTGCTCCGCGGAATGGCTCAGCGAGGCAGCGAAGCTGGTGGCCGGCTTTGACGGCTTCCTGGATGAGTTCGAGCAACTGCTGACAGGTAACGAGATCCTGATGGCGCGAACCCAGGGGGTGGGTGTGCTGCCCCGCGAACTGGCGATTAACGCCGGTATCACCGGCCCGGGCCTGCGCGCCAGCGGAGTGAATTATGACTTGCGCAAGGTAGACCGCTACGGCGTGTACGAACGGTTCCAGTTCCGTGTGCCGCTGGGCGAACACGGCGATGTTTTCGATCGGTACATGATGCGGGTGCTCGAGATGCGGGAATCGCTAAGAATTCTGGAGCAGGCCCTGCGCGACATTCCATCGGGGCCGATCATGGATCCCAAAGCCAGGCTGCGCGGCTTACGGCCCAAAGCAGGCGAAGCTTATGCACGCATTGAGTCGCCTAAGGGGGAACTGGGATTTTATTTGATCAGTGACGGCTCTACTAATCCATACCGCTATCGTGTTCGGCCGCCGAGCCTGATCAATCTTACGGTGCTTGAGGATATGTGTTTGGGGCAAAACATTGCCGATGTGGTTGTGATTCTAGGGAGCATCGATATTGTGATGGGGGAAGTTGACCGTTAGGGGTGCAGAACGAGTGCGGCTTTTCCTAAGGAAGAGACAATTTCAACGAAGGGCACGGCTTTAGCGCTGGGGTACGGTTTTTACGAGGTAATTTGTGCGTGGGCGGAAGCATGAAAAGACGTACCTCAGGGGCAAAAGCCCTCAATAGTAGGGGGCTTTATGGCACGGCTGAAGCCGTGCCCTTCGTCAAGGTTCGTTGTATGGCACGGCTAAAGCCTTCGGATTCGGCAAGGTTCGTTGTAGGGCACGGCTGAAGCCGCGCCGCCGTCGAGGCTGGTTACGGCACGGCTAAAGCGGTTTAATTCGTTGAATGTTTTGAGTTACGCATAAGCGCAGTGAGCAAATGAGCCTTAAGTATTCAGAGCGAGGGCAAAACGAGATGTTAGGCAAGGGTATTGTCAAGGGATTGGCGGAAACCGCGCGAAACTTTCTGGGCAGCTTTGTTGATAAGAACCGCCTGGTAACGGTGCAGTTTCCCGAAGAGCGCCTACCGGTGGCCGAAGCGGCGCGTAACTTCCCTTTTCTTATTTACGATGGCGTGGACCCGGAAGAAGGCCTCCGCTGCGTGGCGTGCCAGATTTGCGAGAAGGAGTGCCCGCCACGATGCATCACCATCGAAAAGAGCAAAGACAAGAAGCCCGACTTTGTGGGTAAACAGCAGTTCTACCCAGCCGTCTTCGATATCGACGTCTCGGTCTGTATGAGCTGCCAAATCTGCGTGGAGGTATGCCCGTTCGACGCTATTCGCATGGATAACGAGTTCGAGCTAAGCACCGACGACCGCTTTGGCGGGCTCTTATGGACCAAGGAGAAATTGGCGCGGCCGAATGAGCACTACATGGCCATCCATCCGACGGAAGCAGCCGAGGTAGAGGCCAGGCGAGCAGAAGAAAAGGCGCAAGCCGAAGCGAAGAAGCAGCAACCCGCGGTGACGAAATAATGCCGGACCAGATGTTTGTGCTCCTGAAGCACTGGCTCCTGGGCTACTCTCCGGCAGCGATCCAGCCAGCGGTCTCGATTCTCTTGACCATCGTTCCCATACTTCTTGTCTTCCCGGTGCTGTTCGCATTGACGACGGTTCTGGAGCGTAAGGGATTGGGCCGAATTCAGAACCGCTACGGTCCGAATCGAGTGGGATTTTATGGCATCCTGCAGCCGATGGCGGACGCGTTGAAGTCTCTCACCAAAGAGGATATCGTTCCCGCCTCAGCGGACCACACGGTTCACTTTCTAGCTCCCCTGCTTCTATTGGCGGTGGCATTTCTGCCCTATGCAGTTCTTCCTATCGGCCGGAATATGATCGCCGCCAACCTCGATGCTGGTGTGCTGTTTTTCTTTGCCATCGGGGCGATCTCAGAGTTATCTGTGTTTATGGCCGGGTGGTCAAGCCGCAACAAATACTCACTGCTGGGCGCCATGCGCGCGGTGGCACAGATGATCAGCTATGAGGTGCCGCTGCTGCTCTCGTCGATTGCCGTCATCATGGCCGCCGGCTCTCTGTCGACGGTCGAGATCGTGGAGAAGCAAGCCGGCTTCTCAGGAATTTTTCCCCACTGGTATGTGCTGACGCCGTGGGGCTTCGCCGGTTTTATTCTCTTTATGATCGCCGCGACTGCTGAGACCAATCGCTCCCCTTTTGATCTGCCGGAGGGAGAATCCGAGATTATTGCCGGATATTACATTGAGTATTCCGGCTTTAAATTCGCCCTGTTCTTTTTGGGGGAATACCTGGGGATGTTTGCCATCAGTGGCTTGGGGATCACCTTGTTTCTGGGCGGATGGTCGGCTCCCTTGCCTTTCCTTACCTGGATCCCATCCTGGATATGGTTCTTTGCCAAGCTGCTGGGGCTGATCATCGGATTCATCTGGGTGCGCGGCACTCTGCCCCGCCTGCGTATGGATCAGCTCATGAACTTTGCCTGGAAGTTTATGCTGCCCATGGCGCTCGTGGTGCTGGTATCAGCCGGGGCTTGGCGCTTTCTTCCCCAGGGTTTGACGCGATGGCTGGTCAGCACGGCGTTTATTGCCGTTGCCTATATGTTGTTGGCCCGCGGCGTGGAGACCCGAAACAAAATTGCGAAACGAACCTATCGTTTTGCCGAGTGAGCTTCGAGTGGGCTTGATGAGCGTTACGTTTTTTATTCTCGCGGCAGTAACCTTGATTGGCGCATGCGCGGCAATGATGCTTCGCGGCCTGGTGCATTGCGCGCTGGCGCTGGCGGTAGCCTTTGCCGGACTAGGAACGCTTTACCTTAATCTTGGCGCTCAGTTCCTGGGCCTGGCACAGTTGCTGGTCTACGTAGGCGCGATCGCCGTGCTGATCGTCTTCGTCATCCTGCTCACTCGTGGCGGCGACACCGACTCGCCGGCATTGTCGCCAGCGGCTCTCCCGATTGCGGGGGTAGTAGTGGCAACAGCGATATTCGCCATCCTTGCCTGGGCGGTCTTTCACAGTGTTGCCATTCATTCGCCCGGATTGCCTGCTCCCCAGGCCACCATCCGGCAGTTGGGCACTACCCTGATGGCAGACTATGTACTGCCGCTGGAAGTGATCGGGCTGATGCTCACGGCAGCGCTCATAGGAGCCGTGATTGTAGCCATGAAGGAGAAACAGAACCCGCGATGACGGCTTTGGCAGGATGCTTGCTTGTTTCTTCCATGCTGTTTGCGGTTGGTCTTGCGGGTGCACTCACCCGCAGGAACACCATCCTGGTGTTGGTGGGTATTGAGCTGATGTTGAATGCCGCCAACCTCAACTTTGTTGCCTTTTGGCGTTTTGGACCCCATGCCGGAGCGGTGACTGGCATGATCTTTGTTCTTTTCTCAATTGGCGTCGCCGCTGCGGAAGCGGCGGTTGGGCTCGCACTTATCCTCGCGGTATACCGGCACGCGAAAACTACCGATCTGAGCCAGCTCACCGGGAGGCCACAGTAGAGCTGCCTATGGCCTCGACGGTTTGGATCGTTCGCTACCTGTGGTTGATACCGGCACTCCCCATCCTGGCGGCTGGTATCGGTGCTCTGCTCAAGCAGCGCCAGCGCAGACTTGCGGCTACCCTCGCGATCGCGTCTCTTATTCTTTCTTTTGTGCTGGCGGTGGTTGCCTTTGCCCATCTCCTCTTGCAACCGGAGCGGTTGATCTTCAATTTTCCGTGGATGCAATTCGGGTCCGAATGGATAAAGCTGGGTTGGGTGCTGGATCCCCTGGCAGCGGTCATGCTGGTGATGGTCACTTTCGTCGGACTGCTGATCTTCATCTACAGCGTGGCGTATATGCACCACGACGAAAACTTCACCCGGTTCTTCTGTTTTCTTTCCTTGTTTGCGGGCGCGATGCTCGGTTTGCTGATCGCCAATAGCCTGTTGCTGCTGTTTATGTGTTGGGAGGTCGTCGGGCTCACGTCGTACCTGCTGATTGGTTTTTGGTACGAACGGCCTGCCGCAGCCGCCGCGGCCAAGAAGGCTTTCATTACCACGCGGATCGGTGACCTTGGCCTTTTATTGGGAATGGTGTGGCTTTATGGGCAAACCGGCACGCTGCTTTTTTATGACCACGGCGCTGGATGCATGGAGCACACCGCTCTCTCCCTGCTGGCAACCCAGATGGTTGGATTTGGGATGGCAGCCTCGACCGGCATCGCGCTGCTCATTTTTTGCGGAGCAGTGGGGAAATCCGGACAGCTGCCGCTGCATGTCTGGCTGCCGGATGCGATGGAAGGTCCGACACCGGTGAGCGCCCTGATCCACGCTGCGACCATGGTGGCTGCAGGCGTCTACCTGGTGGCGCGCGTCTATCCCCTTATGAGCGCATCGTCGAGCGCCGCGCCCGGCGGAGCGCTCGCTGTGGTCACCTGGGTTGGCGCTCTGACTGCAATCTTTGCCGCGCTCGTGGCCGTAGCGCAGGACGATATCAAACGCATTCTGGCTTACTCGACCGTCTCGCAGCTTGGCTACATGATGATGGGCATCGGCGTGGGCGGGGTGGCGGTCGGCGTCTTTCACCTTATTGCCCATGCATTTTTCAAAGCGCTGCTGTTTCTGGGCGCGGGATCGGTGATCCACGGCTTAATGGGAGAGCAGGACATTCGCGAGATGGGAGGCATCCGCAAATGGATGCCGTTGACGTTTGCAACCTACGCGGTGGGGATGCTGGCATTATGCGGGTTCCCTTTATTCTTCTCCGGCTTCTGGAGCAAGGATGCGATTCTGCACGCTGCTTATGAGTGGAACGGCTCGCGGGTTCCCTTTTATCTCGGCTCGATCGGGGCGCTGCTTACGGCCTTCTATATGACGCGCCAGGTCTGCTACGTCTTCTTCGGCGCCAGGCGCAGGGATCCAGCGCCGGAACCGATTGAACCAGCGGAGACCCCGGCGTCCGATCCACACGAGGCGGCTCATGAGAGTCCGGCTACGATGACGACACCCTTACTGCTGCTGGCCGGTTTTGCGATCCTGCTGGGATTCATCGGAACTCCGGCATGGCCATGGTTGCAGGATTTTCTGGACATGAGTCGTGCCGGCCTGGACTTCGGGCAACTTGCGGAAAACGGACTGCTCCCACTTATGCTGGCCTCGTCGCTGCTGGTCTTCGCCGGCCTGGGACTGGGTTGGTGGATGTACGGGCGAAAGCCGATCCAGCGTGCCGCCAACGCGGATGCGTTGGAGCAGCTGCAGCCGGCGGTCTTCCATGCGCTGCGCAAAGGCCTGTTCATCGACGAGCTCTACGCGCTGACGATTCTACGGCTGGCATGGTGGATCGCGAGCACGGCGAATTGGCTGGAACGATGGCTTTGGAGTGGCATTCCGGTCGCCGTGTCGGCGCTCACCAAAGGGCTTGGATGGATCGATTTCTCGCTCGATCGTTGGGTCGTGAACAAGGGATTCGACGAAGGATGTGACGGCGTAGCGGATGGCGGACGATTGCTGGCGCGATTGCAGGATGGACGCATCCAGAATTATCTGCGGCTGCTGGGCGCCGCAGTGGCCGCTTTCGCTCTCTTTCTGCTGCTGGGACACAGAGGATGAGCAGCAACTTCCCCTCAGTCAGCGTGCTCACCTTGCTTCCTTTCCTGGGCGGAATTGCGGTGCTGTTGCTCGGCCGAGCCGGACGTTCCGCCGCCCGGCTAACCGCGGCGATGTTTGCCGCCGCCGCGGTTGCGTATACCCTCCTGCTTTGGCTCCGATTCCAGCCGGGGCTGCCAGGAATGCAGATGCAGGAATTGTACCCATGGGAACCGGCGATTGGGCTTGCCTACCACGTTGGCATAGATGGCCTGAGCCTGCTCATGCTGGCTGTCTCCTCCATCGTCGTGCTCATGGCGGTGGTTGCTTCCTGGAGCAATCCGAAACAGGGGCCGGTTTATTTCTGCCTGCTGCTCTTTTTGGAGACTGGCCTATTTGGTACGTTTACTGCCTTGAATTTTCTCCACTGGTTCCTTTTCTGGGAGCTAAGTTTAATCCCCGTGTTTTTCATGATTCGCTTGTGGGGAAACGCAGGACGTGCGCGTGCCGCGACACAATTTTTTGTATATACGATGGTGGGCAGCATTACGTTGCTGCTGGCCTTTCTCGCTCTCTTTCTGGCCAGCGGCACCTTCGACTTTGTTGAGCTGACCCAGATGGCGCAGACAGGACAGCTCGCCGCTGCGATTAGCCAAAACCTGCATTGGCATCAGTGGGACGGCGGCCACATCACCATGCTGCTGTTTTGCGGAGCATTCCTGGGGTTTGCAGTCAAGACGCCGATGGTTCCGTTTCACGGCTGGCTGGCTTCTGCCTACTCGGAAGCGGCACCGGAGACCACCATGGCGATGACCGGCGCGCTGTCGAAAATGGGGGTGTATGGATTTCTCAGGATCCTGCTGCCTATTTTCCCCGAGCAGATGTGGCGCGCGCGAACCATCCTTCTTTGGTTGGCCATCGCTACGATCGTACTTCCCGCATTCGCCGCCTGGGCACAAACAGACTTGAAGAGAATGTTTGCCTATTCTTCGATTAACCACCTGGGATATTGCCTATTGGGCATCGTTGCCGTAGCCGGCTCTAGCGGAGCGGATGCAAGCCAGGTGAGCGCCAAGGCCGCCGCGCTTACAGGGGTGATGCTACAGCTGTTCAGCCACGCGGTGACCGCCGCGGCGCTCTTCTGGTTTTTAGCGCTGCTCGAAAGACGCAGCGGCGGCTTGACCGGCCTGAATGACTTCGGAGGGCTGCGTCGCGCGATCCCGGTATTCAGCGGGCTGATGGGGATCGCGCTCTTCGCGTCTCTCGGTTTGCCCGGGCTGATCGGCTTCCCGGGAGAATTTCTGATCTTCAAAGGAGTCTTCCCGCTGGACTGGTGGGCGGCAGCGCTCGCTCTATTTGGTTTGCTGATGACCGCCGTCTTTCTGCTCACGATTGTGCAGCGTGTTTTTTCGGGCCCCCTGTACGAGCGATGGGCCAGCATGCCGGACCTTACCCTGGCCGAACGGTGGATGTTCGCGCCCGTAGTCGTCGTCATATTCCTGGTGGGACTGTACCCACAACTGATCAGCGGAATGGTGCATGGCACAGTGATGCAATTTGTCGGCCTGGTGAGGTATTGACCATGCTTGCCTGGACGATCTACCTCTCGTTTATTGGCGCAGTTGCGGTTGCGATCATGCCCGTGAATAGCCCGTCTGTTGCCCGCATCACCGCTTTGCTTACCACACTCGCGGGACTGGGTATCGCGATCGCATCGGTGGCTCATGAACGAACGGGGCAGCTGATCACCATCGTGAGAACGCCGTGGATACCGCGGCTGGGAATTGAATATCATCTGGCCGCTGACGGAATCAGCCTGGTCCTGATTTTGCTGACCGGAATTGCAGCCGTCGCCGGCGTCCTTTTTTCCTGGAATATCGAACGGCGGGTGAAGGATTTCTTCGCTCTCTACCTGTTGCTGATTGGCGCCGTATACGGTGTCTTCCTGAGCTTCGATCTTTTCCTGCTGTTCGTTTTTTATGAGTTGGCGATCATTCCGAAGTATTTTCTGATCGCGATCTGGGGATCGACACGGCGGGAATATGCGGCCATGAAGCTGGTGCTCTATTCGTTTGCGGGAAGCGCCTTTGTGCTGGCCGGCTTAATTGGCGCGTTTGTTGTTTCTGGGCAGCGCACGCTGAGCCTGGAGACGATGGCGCACTTTTCGTTTCCTGTGCATTTTCAGATGTGGGCCTTCCCGCTGGTATTTGCGGGGTTCGCTGTGCTCGCCGGCATGTGGCCCTTTCACACCTGGGCGCCGACGGGTCACGCCGCCGCCCCAACCGCAGCTTCCATGCTGTTGGCAGGCGTGGTGATGAAACTGGGGGCCTACGGGTGTTTGCGCGTGGCCATGATGCTGTTTCCCCGCGGGCTCGATCCGTGGGGATTCCACGTGCTCGGGTTCGGCTCGTGGCAGCAGGTGTTCGCCGTGCTCGCGCTCATCGGCATCGTATACGGCGCAAGCATCGCGCTGGTGCAAAAGGACCTCAAGTTTGTGGTCGGCTACTCCAGTGTCAGCCATATGGGCTTTGTGCTGCTGGGCTTGATGACTCTGAACCAGATTGGCCTGTCTGGCGCGGTGTATCAGATGTTCTCCCACGGGATCATCGCCGGGCTGCTGTTTGCGGTGGTGGGACGCATGGTGTATGACCGCACCCATACGCGCGACCTGGGTGAGCTCTCGCGTATTCCCCTCGGCCGTCTCATTCCGTTTGCTGCCGTGACCTTCGTGCTGGCGTTTATGGCCTCAGTTGGGCTGCCTGGGTTTAGCGGGTTCATTGCCGAGTTGGAGGTGCTGATCGGCAGCTGGCGCGCATTCCCCTGGATGGCCTGGATCGCCGGCCTGGGAATCCTGATCGGCATTGCCTTTTCGTGGCGCGCGCTGCAAGCCACGTTTTTTGGCGAGCCCACGGCTACGCCTGATCATTCGTTGCCGCCGATTACCCTTCCCGAGCGTGTTGGAGCGTGCCTGTTGCTGGCGAGCACAATTTTACTGGGCCTGTATCCCAAGCTGCTGATGGATCTGATTCTGCCCAGTCTCAATGGCCCACTCTTCGAGCAGCTTCGCCAAGGCGGGTGGCGATGAACGGAGCCAGCTACCCAGAACTGCTTTGGTTGACGGCGCCTGAGATCGTTGTGGTGCTGGCCGCGCTCGTGGTGTTGGTGCTCGACCTCAGTTTTCTGCGCCGGTCTTCGCTCGCAATGCGTTTTCGTGTCACTCCCCTGGTTGCCTGCATCGGATGCGTCCTGGCGCTGCTGGTGCTGCTGAAATTCCCTGCGCAGGGCGAGTTGCCTGCTGGAATGCTGGCCGTGAACCCAATGACCCAACTGGTGGAGATCGCTCTTTTGGCGCTGGCAATTCTTGTCCTCCTCCTGGTTAGCTCCGCGCGCTTCACCACCCATGTGGGGGAGTATTGTGCGCTGATCCTATTTGCCACCACGGCGATGATGCTGCTGGTGAGCACCCGGAATCTCCTGGTTATCTTCATCACCATCGAGTTTCTGAGTCTGTCGCTATACATCCTTACCGCGTTTGACAAACAGAGCCGTCCATCGGCAGAAGCGGGGCTGAAGTATTTTCTCTTTGGCGGAATGTCAGCGGGGATCCTACTCTTTGGCATGAGCCTGCTCTACGGCCTCTCCGGCTCGTTGGCGCTGGATCGGGTCGCGGTCGCGGTCAACGCTTCGCCGGGCGATCCGCTGTTGACGCTCGGGATCGTGATGGTGCTGGCGGGTTTGGGTTTCAAGATTGCGGCTGCGCCTTTCCACATGTGGGCTCCAGAGGTGTACCAGGGAGCGCCCACCTGCAGCGCCGCGTTGGTCGCGTCCAGTTCCAAGGTCGCCAGCTTCTTCATTCTGTTTGTGCTGTTTTCCCTTGGGCTAATGGGCGCGGCAGGCAATGCCGCGTGGGGAAATTACTCTGCCGGCTGGGCGCCATTGATCGCGCTTCTCGCCGTGATCTCGATGCTCTGGGGCAACCTGGCGGCGATCGCGCAAAGCAGCGTACGGCGGCTGCTGGCCTACTCTGCGATTGGGCACGCAGGGTATATGTTGATCGCGCTGGTGGTGCACACGGAGCAGAGTTTTGCCGCCCTGATTTATTACGTCATCACCTACGCGCTGGCGACGGCAGGTGCTTTTGGCGTGCTTGCTGCCCTGGAAGATGAAAAGGTAGATAGCATCGCAGACTTCGCCGGACTGGCAAAACGTGCTCCGGATCTGTCATTCTGCCTGCTGATCTTTTTGCTTTCGCTGGCTGGCATTCCTCCGTTGGCGGGCTTCTTTGGCAAGTTTTATGTCTTCGTTTCGGCTTTGGATCGTGGCGGATTGTGGCTGGTTCTTCTGGCGCTGGCTATGAGTGTGGTTTCGTTTTATTACTATCTGAAGGTTCTTAAACAAGCGTACGTTGTCGAGCCTGCGACGGGAGCGGCGGCGATCCTGGTGCCAGCGACGACCCGAATCGCGCTGTGGATCACAGCCGCGTTGGTTGTCCTTCTCGGCTGTTTCCCTGATTTGCTGCTCGACCGAATTGCTACTGCGCTCCATTGATAGAAATTGAGCGCGAATTTCAACCAGAGAATTGGGCTTCAGCCCGCACACGCTACACCGGCAACAAATGACGGGTGCCCCACATCTCGCTGGTTTTTCGCGAGATGTGGGATTCCACTGAGCTCAATCCGCAAGCGGTCGGCTCACTACCAACACTTAAGGTCTAGATCTGTGGTATCCCACATCTCGCGAAAAACCAGCGAGATGTGGGGCACCCGTCATTTGTTGCTAATAAAGTGGGAGACCTAAAATGAGACTCAGGATGCATGCCGATTCGAATCCCGAGGCTTCTCTGGCACGAGGGTTCCGCGATGTGGACGCGGCCGGCGTAGACAAGCTGGCGCGTTGTCTCACGTACCTGGATGCCCTTCCCGCGTTTCAGCAATACAAAAACACCATGCTTGAGATGATGAATCCGCAGCGCGGGTCGGTCGTTGCGGACCTTGGTTGTGGACTGGGTTTCGACGTGCGTCGCCTGGCTGCATTGGTCGGTCCGGAGGGACGGGCTATCGGAGTGGACGCCAGTCAGGCACTGATTAGCGCCGCGCGTTCCATGAGCGAAGGATTGCACGCTGTCGAATTTATTCATTCAGATATTCAGCATCTACCCTTTGCGAGCGGCTCTCTCAATTCCTGCAAGGTAGACCGAACCCTTCAACACGTGAAGCGGCCTGCCGCGGTTCTCGATGAGATGTTCCGATCGGTATGTTCCGGCGGCGCAGTCGTATGCGCCGAACCTGATTGGGGAACCTTTGCTGTCGACGATGCCCAGCACCCAATCGCTCGGCAAATTGCCAAGGTGTGGAGTGAAGGCTTTCGAAACCCGCGGATTGGGCGCGAACTCAAAGACCGCCTCAGCAAGGCCGGCTTCGTCGATCTGCAAATCAAGGAAGTGATCTTATCGACCCCTGACCTTGAGAGCTCCGATACAGTCTTCGATATCAGCCAAAGCGCTCTACAACTGGCATCCAGCACTGGAAGCGGTGAAGCTCTCGCCTGGCTTGAAACCTTGCGCGATCGCCAGAACCCGCTCTGCTGTTCCGTAACTCTCGTGATCAATTTCGGAAAGAAGCCTTGAACCCCTGGCTGGGTTGAATAGATTCACAGAAGGAGAAACCATGCCCCTCGTTCGCATTGACTTCCTTGAAGGAAAACAACCGGACTACGGAGTTCAGGTTGGCCTGATCGTCGCCCGGGCGATGACAGACGCTTTGAACGTCCCCAAGGACGACCTTTTCCAGGTCATCACCGCCCATCCCAAAACCGGCTTGCAGTTTGATCGGGATTATCTTGGCATCCACCGAACAGAGGACTGCATATTTGTGCAGATCACACTCAACAGCGGCAGAACCGTGGAAATGAAACAGCGCTTCAACAAAGCTGTGGCCGATGGCCTGCACGAAAGCCTCAAGCTGCGCAAAGAAGATGTCTTGATCAACCTGGTAGAAGTTCCGAAGGAAAATTGGTCATTCGGCAAGGGCGAAGCTCAGTACGCAAAGTGACATCACGCCTGCCCATGCGCCAATTGGATGTGGCTGCCCGTTCCATAGTTGTGGGCGGCGAAGGTATCGCGGATGTCTTCATAGAGCGGGCCAATGATCGTTGCCAGACTCTCAGCAAGGCCTAACACATCGGACGCCTGGGTGGGCACCGGAATACCAGCCTCCTGGTAGTACTTACGAATTGTTTGCTGGAATTGCGCGACTGACATGGTGATGTCCGGCACCCCAGCGACTGGCTTCCCGCCTGCCTCACCCGCCATGGCATGCATCACCTGGGCAACGTCCTTTTCGAACGCGACGCCGGCTTGCGCGATCGGCTCGGGCAGATCGCTAAGTGGTCTGTTCACCAGGTACTGCACAGAAGTGATTTGGACCTGAAGCAGGGTGCGGATGGAAGGCTGCCATCGCCGGAGGTCCTCACGGATTTGCAGCTTTCGCTGACGCGAGGGGCCGAACTCGAAGAGGACCGCGTCGGCTTGCGTGCTCACTGCCGGGAAACCGGCGTTGAGCTGATCGCGCAACTGGCGAATGCGCCGGATGGCTTTTATCTGATCTTTCTCCAGCAACTGTTCGGTCAACTCCGCAAACATCTCCAAGTTGCGAGCAAAGAGCCGTTGCATTTCGTCAAGAGCATTCTTCTGCCACAAACGATCGTAGATGAGCCACATCGACATCAAGCCAAGAAGAACGCCGAAGACACGGTCGCGTGCAATGGAGAGCGAAGTCTGGATGGTGAATTCCTGAAGATTGATGAGGTAAAAGGCGAGGGCGAGTTGCACCCCAAGATAGGAAAGCCTCGGGGACGCGGTCGCAATCCATGAGGAGAGGGCGGTAACAGCCATGAATAAGAGAGTGAACCCGGCAATCGAGTCGAGGTAGGGCAGCACAAAAATCTGCGCTCCAAAGCCAATGATGATGCCGCCAACGATCACGCCTCCGAGCCGCAGGAATTGTTTTTGCCGCGATGAGCCGATGGTGGAGAGTGCGGTGATTATGCAAGTCGCGATGGACGTACTCAACCCTGGCCAGTCAATCGCAGTGTAGATGATGTACGTGGCCATGGCGGCCATGGTGCCACGCACGGCAAACTGCACGTGGGCCGGGTTGGAAAATGCATCACGAGCAAAAAAGTGCGTGGGCTGTTCCTCATCCAGAGGAGCGGTAGCAAGCTCCTGGACGGTGCTGGACCCCGAAAATGCGTCTGGCGTGAGCGCGACGATTCTTTCCATCGCGGACAAGAAGGGCAGCTGCGACGGCTCGGGCTGCGCAGGCCGCTGGATCTTTTCCGGCATTCGCTTTTCCGCCAAAGCTTTGCCGAGTTGGTCGATGGCGTCTGCCAGGCGCAGGCAACGGGCTTTATCCGCCGCGTCGATATGCGGCGCGAGGCCTTCAGTCCCAGCGGTGTTCGCACGCTCATCGAGAGATCGTTGGAAATTGGCGGCGACGTCCACCAATTGTCCCAACAGAGCAACCGCCGTCCCCAATTGAGCCTTGAAATGCTGGCTGTATTGCGAGCGCAGGATCAACCTTCGTAACCGGGCGGTACCGACACTGGAATATAGGGAAAGACTCTTAATGGACGCGCTGTCCAGAGGCTGTTCTGCTGCTGCGCGGCGCAAAACCGTCTCCACTGTGCGCAGGCGGGATTCGATTCCTTCGGTAAGGTCAAGGGCTGGATGGACGCGGCGAAAAACGTACTCCACAACAATGGCTATCACTACGCCTGTCGCGACCACGCCGCCTAACCATAGTGTGTCCGATACGCGGTCGTTTATATTGAGTGTGTTCCGATCCCAGAGAGGGATCGCCCCGGCAATCGTGAACCCAAAGGCCACCGCTGTCCCGTAGTCGTTGGTGATGCTGATAAGGAAGAAGGACACGAAGAGGCTTACGCCAACCCCCAGGAAGTGCGTCAGCGGATCGGCAACAAACATGGCGACGCCAATCAAGGTATAGAGGGTGGCCAGCATAAAAGCGGCAATTGCCTTGAGGCCGGAGACGAAGGTCGCCGTGGGATTTTCGCGACTTATGAATAAAACAAAAATCGCGCCTAAGAAGCCGGTGGGAATCTGGAACGTCATGACCACCAGCATCACAAGGGTCGCGGCGATGGTGACTCGGCCTACGACCCAAGCCCTGCCCGGATAAGGCGCGAGCTCAGTTTTGAGGAAGTTCCAAAACCATTTCCCTGCATCATCGATCGAGTTCAGATGGGCGACAGAGGGCAACGTTTTGCCTGCGGACGCCATGGCTATTTCCATCCACGAATGACAACCACTGCGGACTCACTCAACCGGAAAGGCTCCGTCTCTGGCGCATTAATGCGGACGCGCACCGGGAAGCGTGTTGCCAGATGGACCCAGTTCAACGACCGCTGCACATCCGGTAATCCGGTAGAGGAAAAGGTCCCAACCAACGTGGAGTCAGGGCGCACACCAAAGCCCACGCTGTCGACGACCCCGTCATAGGTCACCGAGGGCCGGGAGAGAACGTAAACATCGGCATGCATTCCGGGCTGGATATGGTGCAACTGCGTCTCGCGGAAATTCGCGACTGCCCACCACACGCGGGTATCAATCAGCGTAAACACCTGCTGCCCGGTATGGGCGTAAGCACCCCGGGAGATGGTCAGGTTAGTCACGCGCGCATCAAAGGGCGCGTACACCCTGCAATTGTTCAGGTTGTACTCCGCGGTGCGAATGGCTGAGACTCGTCCCTCACGCTGAGCGGTGAGTGGATCAAGGGTAAGCACGCTATGTTGCGATTGGTTAAGTTGCGCGTGGCTTTGCTCCCTTGCAGCCTTTGTCTGTTCGTACTGCGCCTGGGCGGAGACTACCTGGGTCTGTGCTAGAAGCAGTTGCGATCGCAGCTGCTGCACAGTCTGCTGCCTGGCGGTGACCGCGGTTCTTACCTGATCCACCTGGTCGACGGTGACGAATTGTTTGGCCAGCAATGGCTCAATACGATGAAAGTTGTTGGTCTGGTACGCCAGTTCAGCATTCGCACTGTCGAGTGCTGCCTGCGCGGCGGCGACATTGGCCTTGGCTTCACCGACCGCGGCGGCGGCGCGATCAACGTTGGCCGTAGCGCTGTCGGTATTGGCCTTGGCGGCACCCACGGCGCTTACCTGCGAGGCTATGGTACGGCGCTCGTCAGTAATCTGGCCTTCCAGCGTGGCCAGATCAGACCTTGCTTTCTCGGCCGCGTATTCGTAGGGCCGGGGGTCGATTTCGAACAAGAGCTCGCCCTGTTTGCGGAACTGGTTGTCCTCGACGGCAAGTTGAGTGATGGGGCCATCGACCTGGGGAGCGATGCCGATGAAATTGGCAAACACTTCCGCATCATCCGTGCGCGGGTGGTTGTTGGTGCGGATGATGACCAGCGCTCCCGTAAGGAAGGCGGCGACGACGATAACAATGCTGACAATCCTGCCGAGGCGCCGGCGCTGCGGATCTATTTCGTCTTCGGGCATCGCATCTCCTCCCGGATCAACTGAAGAACACAAGCCAAAGGGTGAAGGTGAAAAATGCGGTCAAGCAGGGATACACCAGGATCAGGGGGGCCAGAAGCTGATCCTCAAGCTTGATGCGCACAAAGAACAAGCGGACGACAACGGCGAGCAGGATGCCGATTATGCCGCATAAGATCCACGCGGGGAAAAACGACCCAAGGATATTGAACGTGGGCGCACGGGAACATCCAGCAGCCAATAGCAGCGGAGCGAACAACACCCCGGCCACGGCTACCCGTTGTATGCCTTGGCTCCCGGGCATTTGCAATCTTCGAGTCCATCTACTTTCGTTACATTTTGGTGGCATGGTTTCACGGGCCTTTCGCATGAAGCAGGTCGCCTGTCTGGAAAGCTAGCGCAGCCACACCGGTCAGCAGTTGGGTCCGCGCACTCACATCGGCAGTGCGCGCTGCAGCCAGGGTGCGCTGTGCCGAAACCACGTCGATCTGGCTGCGCACCCCGTAGGTGTAAGACTGTAACGCTGCGTTATAGGAAGAAGACGCGGCCTCGAGCAACGCCGCTGCTGCTTTCTGTTGACGCAGCGCAGTGCGCGCGGTGGAGTATGCGGTCCACACTTCGTTTTCCACCTGGTCGCGGATGGCATCGACTTCGGCGGCGGCCTGTTTTTGATCGGCCTTCGCTCGCGCCACTCGACTCTCGCGCGCCAAGCCGTCAAAGAGGGTCCAGGTCAGGCTCAAGTGGGCGTCCCAGAACTCCTGATTGGGAGAATAAACACCGGGGAGCTGATCCTGCAGGCCATATGTCTTGTTAAGGCCAACCGTGCCACCAAGGCTCAGGGTGGGCAAATAAGCAGTCTTTGCGGCCTTCACTTCGGCATTGGCCGCGCGCAGTTCCACTACTCGTTGCATGAGATCAGGGCGCTGGGCCAGAGCCTGATCGATGGAGTTCTCGACGGTGCTTGTCAGATCCTGCGGAATGGCCAAGGATTGAATGCTCTCTACCTGCAACGGGATGGTCGGGGAAATACCGAGGGCTGTGGCTAGATCGCCGTGTGCGATCTCAGAGGCTCCCACCGCGGCCTGCAAATCATAGTCAGCCTGCGCAGCCGCACTGCGTGCCTCGAGCACGTCGGGCAGGGTGGCCAGACCGAGTTCCAGACGCGCTTCCGCGGCCTGCTGCACGGTCTGCGCATTTTTTAGGTTGGCTTCCGCAGCATCCTCCTGCCCCTTGGTGTTAAGCACCCGGTAGTAAGCCGCCATGACCTGGTAGATGACTTTGCGATGGGTGTCATTGAAGAGGAAGTTGGCGGCGAGCAGATCGTTCCTGCTGATAGCGATCTCATCGAGGCGCCTGCCGAAATCGAAGACGGTATAATCCAACTCCAGAGCCGGTCCGTAGGACTGCAATGTCTGGCGAATGTAATTGGGCGCGAACAATATCTTGGTACGAACGCTTTCCGCGACCACGGCCGCCGCCAGGGTCGGATACAAAGTTGATTTACTGACACCCAGGTCGGCGGCGCGGGCCTTGGCGTTCTCCCATGCCACGCGCGTCTCCGGATTGTTTTGCTCGGCGATGTTGATCAGTGCCGGCAGGGTATAGGTTGTCGCTGGATCAGGGGCGAAGGCTGGGGCTGATCGGGCAGGCGCCGGGGCCTGCAAGGTCGGTTGCCAGGGCTGGTTGGGAAACGCCGGAGCCTTCTGGGCACAGGCGGCCCTTCCCGCGAGCAACACCACGAGCATGGTGACCGAGCTGATAAGAGAACGCTTCATTCCCGCCCGTATGCAAAGTCGATTCCCTATAGATGTATACCCGGGACGCTGGTCGTGCACACCCATAAGGTAATTTGATCTGAGCAACCGGATGATAGCATTCCGCTTCCGCAAAAGGGGGAACGATGGAATGAGATGGGTAGGGGTTCGGGGTCGCGAAACTTCGCGGACTCTACGGGCATCCAGTCGCCGCGTGGCGCGGAGGAGGACAGACCGAATTCATCACATCGCGTGTATGCGACCGCAGGGCCAGCGGTAAATATCGAATCTGACCTTGAAACGAAGGAACATGTGACGGACACAAATCCCGGGTGTTAACACAAGAAGCAAACGGGCGGTCTGTTGTCCGCCCGTCGTTCGCGATGAATGAATATGATGGACTACCGATAGGAATTGGAAATAAGAACCTGCAGGTTAAGAGGAGTGGCAATGGGTTGGTTGCTGACCATGCCAGGTGCGAAGCGGTACTGACTTACAGCCGCGAGAACGCTTGCGTCTACTCCCGGGCCAGCCGACTGGACGATCCTCAGGTCAGAAGGCTTACCAGTCTTATCGACAATCATCCCAACAACGACCTTGCAGTCATTGCTGAGCAGGCGAGCGGTGCGAGCCGAATCGGCTACGACATCAACGGTGTAAATCAACTTGGGAGCGGTAACTCCAGTTGAAATACGCTTGACTTGGGAAGCAGGTCCGTTGCTGGCAACCTGGGTTGGGGCAGGCGTGCTTGCCTGGGCATGAAGCATAACGGAGGACAGAGAGAATATGGCTACTATTAGTTTACGCATGATATCTATCTCCAGAGTTAAGGGTGCCCGCCACCAATCTATCCCTGGCTATAGACGACTGTCAACACATTTTTTATAACCATGTATTTCATTGGGAATTATTCACATTTGTTTACTATCAAGTGACCTGTTTATTTAAAGGACTATTCAAGGCTAAGGGTTCGTGAAAGCAATGTCGTACCACCCACGAAAACCCGCAGGAGACGAAGATGCGCGACCTAAGCCGGAGTGACTGGGTGCGAATTTACTGTGGGGGCGGTGCGGCCCTGGGAAACGACCGGGCGAGGTAATCGGTTATCTGGTCGAATTCTTCGTCGGTGGCGACGGCTCCTCGTGCGGACATGTTCTGCACCACGCTATTCCATTCCTGCGGACTAAGGTGTTGGTTGGCCGCAATGTCTGGTGAGTGGCAAGCGGAACAAACTCTAATCATCAAATCGTGCCCCGGTCCAGGCGGCAAGTGATTCTGTGCGGAAGGTACAGAGGCAATGGTGTTCGCCGCAGACGAGGCATTCTGCGGTTTAGCGAGCGACTGAGCTAACGTGTCAGTGCTCTGGGTGCCGGATAGGCTGAAGATCACTACAGAATCACTGGCCAACGCAGCACCGATTCCGAAACCTCCAGTGGCGACGACGGCGATGTATTGCTCTCCCTTCGCATCCGCGTAACTGATCGGAGTGGCCTCAGCCGAGGCTGGTAATTTTACCGTCCATATTTCCTTGCCGGTCCTGGTGTCGAAGGCACGAAAGCGGGCATCATCCGTGGCGCCGACAAAGGTCAGGCCGCTGGCAGTGACGATGGCACCGCCAAGGCCGGGCCGGCCGGTGTTCTGCTTGCCTGGAGGTAAACTGTCGGTTACTCCCAGCGTCGTTCGCCATGCGATCTTGCCGGTGTTTACATCGACCGCGACCAATTGGCCCCACGGCGTCGGGGTGCAGGGCAAATGATCAGCGGGGTTCCAGAAGCGGACGGTACCGGCCAGCGGACCGGAGTTGGAATAGCTACCGTCCGGGTTACGAATGATCCGCATTGGCTGGCCGAGGTTGTTTACGTTAACAACAAATAAGCCCAGCCTGGGATCGAATGCCCCGCCATAATAGTTGACGCCACCCTGCGTGCCGGGCAAGGTGACGGTGTAGCGATCGAGCGCGGTTGGAGTATAAGGCACTGCGCCCAGCAGCATGTTGTTGCTGTCGACATATTGCTCGCACCACGCCTTGTGTTCCGGCGTGTCCTGATACAGGTTGTTGCGGTTCAGCGTATTTTGCGCCAGCGGCTCCGGCAGCCGCGGAAACGGCTGGGTAGGCGAGGTCTGTTCCCCAGGTACATCGCTTTTGGGGACAGGCCGTTCCTCAACCCCATAGATGGGCTTGCCGGTAACCCGATCGAGAATGAACATCAGTGCATTCTTGTTGACCGTGGCCACCGCCGGAATGGTCTTGCCATTGTGCTTCACATCAAACAGTGTCGGTGGCGTTTCCAGGTCAAGGTCCCAAATATCGTGGTGAACCACCTGGAAGTACCACAATAACTTTCCGGTGTCGGCGTTGACAGCGACCAGAGAGGAGTCAAAAAGATTGTTCCCGGGACGATCGACACCGACGCGGTCGTTGTTGGGAGCGCCGAAGGGCATGTAGAGGATGCCGCGAGCAGCATCCACGGTCATGTAACCCCACACATTTACACCGGAACGATCCTTCCAGCTGTCACCTGCCCAGGTGTCATGCCCAACCTCACCCGGCCGGGGCACAGAGTGAAAAGTCCAGACCAACTTGCCCGTCCGCGCATCCCAGGCGCGAGTGTCGCCGGCGGGGCCGACGCCTCCGTTCAAACCGCCGGGCCCTTCCCCTGGACCCGACCCGGTGATGACCAGGTTCTTGTAGATGAGCGGCGGCGAAGGCAGAATGTAGCTCTTATCTTTGCCGGTGGTCATCACTTCCGGGGTCTTGAGGTCGACCATTCCGTGATCGCCGAACTCCTGGTTAAGCTGGCCAGTCGTCGCGCTGATGGAATACATGCGTCCGTGGCGGGTGCCGAAGATAATTGCCGGGGCCGCACCTTCTCCGCCGGGCCAGTAGTTGGCTCCGCGAACCGAGGCCTGATCGCCGTCGGGAATTTGAAACGTCCACTGTTCGCGGCCGGTGGCGGAGTCGAGGGCGACTACGCGGCTATATGGGGTTACCACGTACATGGTTGAACCCACAACCAGCGGCTGGTCCTCCGATGGATGAAGACGCGTGCCGCTGCCGGCGGGCTTCATGTGGTAGATCCAGGCCACTTTCAGCTGGTTCACGTTAGCCGGCGTAATTTGCGTCAGCGGTGAGTAGCGCGTGCCCCCGAAGTCACGGCCAGGCATAGGCCAGTCCGCCGCCGCCTGGGGAGCACTCGATTTATGAGCGGCGAGCGCAAAGAGAACAGGCAGGAGCAACAGAAGACCCATCGCCAGGTTAATTTTCCTCTTCAAAGCGAAGCACCCTCTACATTGAGTGTCGCGTTCATCCTCTCCTGAACGCGCTCTCGCTCCCGTTGGCGGCCGGCGCGCTCGGGGTTGAGGTAAAGCCAGCAAAGCGCCGCAATCACGTCAGAAGCGATCATCAGATGAATCAGCGCTGCCCAATTGCCGGCGGTCCTTTGGAGGATCAACCCACCCACGACCGGCATGACGAATCCGGCGAGATTACCCAGCATGTTCATGGTAGCGGCTACGGTTGCCGTGTAAGAGCCACCAATCTCGACGCAGGCGTCCCACGAGATCGGCATGGTCAAGTCGCTAAACAGGCTAGCCAGGCCCATACACAGCATGGCGAGTGTAACCGCCTGGGTGCGAAGAAAAATAAACAACATCAGCGAGGTGGCCAGCAAACCGAAGAAGGCGATGCGGCGACGCGGCAGGCGCACCGGTGCAAGACCGGTGAGCACCGAACCGAAGCCACCGAAGAGCAGCGGCAGCACAGACAAACCCGCCGCATGAGCCGCCGTCAGGCCTCGCCCCTCGCGCAGATAGGTGGGCAACCAGGTGATGTAGAAGTACCAGGTAAACGAGACGCAAAAATACTGCAGGCAAAGGATCAGAACTTCGGGCGTAAGCAGCAGGGATAGCCATTTCTTCTGCCCGGTATGGTGAGTCATCAAGACTCGCGACGATTCCAGCAGTTCCCTTTCAGCATCATTAACGGATGTGTGCTGCCGAGGATTGTCCTTGAACCAGAACCAAAAAATGGCGCACCACACTAAGCCCAGCCCGGCGAAGGCAACAAACGAAAATCTCCAGCCGATGAGCCCGATGGCGGCCAGCACCAAGGGCGGCGTGAACGCCCCGCCCCAGCGGGCGAATGCCCACAGCAACCCTTGCGCGGTGACGCGTTCACGCGCCGGCAACCACATGCTGAGCATGCGGGTAAGAATAGGAAAACAACCCGCCTCGCCGGCCCCGAAGAGGAAGCGAATCACCCACAGGGAAACGACGTTCCAGGCGGCCCCGGTCAAAGCGGTGAACGTCGACCAGCCGATCACGATCTGCAGCAGAACTCTACGGACGCCAATCTTATCGCCGAGCAGGCCGACGGGCACTTCGAACAAAGCGTAAGAGAGGCCAAAGGCTCCAAAAACAAGCCCCATTTGCGCCTTGTTGAGGTGCAGATCATGGGAGATGGGGCCTGCGGCCTGCGAAATAGCAACCCGTTGCACGTAGGAGAGAATGGCGAGCCCGATGGCTAGTGCGACAATGCTGTACCGCGTTCGACTCGCCTTCATCTGCAGGCCCTCGTATGGTGGGAAAAAAATCCGCCCGGTCAGGTTACCAGCAAGAACGCATGCAGGGCGAGAGGTATCATCTTCCCACAGGGGGGAATGCGGGTGGCGATGACGATTGATCTATCGGGCCGGACGGCGGTAATCACAGGTGCGAGCCGCGGTCTGGGTGAGGCCATGGCGAAGGCTCTCTCAGAGGCGGGCGCCCAGGTTGCCCTGGTGGCTCGCGATGTGAAACGGCTGCAATCGGTAGGCGATGCGATTACCGGGCGCGGTGGAACAGCGGCTGTGTTTGCGGGCGACGTTACGCGGGAAGAGGATGTCGCCCAGGTGGCGCGAGCCGTAAACGAACGCTTTGGCCGGGCGCAGATTCTGATCAACAACGCAGGAACAAATCTGCGGAAGGATCTGGTCGATTTTTCGCTGGAAGAATTTCGCGGCGTCGTGGACTCGAGTTTGATTTCTACTTTTCTCATGTGCCGCGCCTTCGTTCCGGGGATGAAAGGCAGCGGATACGGCCGGATTTTGAATCTGGCTTCCATCATGGGGCACATCTCGTTGCCGGGACGCACGCCCTATTCCTCTGCCAAAGCAGCGCTGCTCGGCCTTACGCGATCGCTGGCGTTGGAACTGGCTGCGGAGGGCATCACAGTCAATACCATCAGCCCGGGCCCCATTGCAACAGACATGAATGCAGTTCTCTTTAACAATCCAGAAGTAAATGCGACCTTCCTGGCCAACATGCCGGTGGGGCGGTGGGGCAAGGCGGAAGAGATCGGCGCCCTGGCTTGCTATCTGTGCTCAGACTACGCCGGCTTCATGACCGGGAGCGACGTGATCATCGACGGCGGCTGGACCTCGAAATAAGCATCAGGGACTTACCTTCACCAACACCAGGGAGTCTGCTTCCAATTGGAGCTTCAGCTTTCCATCAGTGAGGTGTGTCTGCTCCGCAGCCGATAGCGCGGTTTCACGATTCAGTTGTTCCACCTGGGCCGGAGTTGGATCGAGCGGTTTGCCCATTGCCGCGTATCGAGGTAACACGTTGCCGTGTTGGCTGTCGACCCGCTGCAGGCTGACCTTCGCGTCAGCGGGAACACCTTGAAAAACGAGCTCCATCGTACGCGTGATGGACTGCTGACCAGGATCGACTAAATTCCATGCGGCGATCACCAGATTGCCGTTTGTCCTGGTAGTGACGATCACATTCTTCGACGGATTGGCCAGGCGCCGATCGCCGAGCTGATGCAGCAGCGCAAAGCCGTAATAGCTTGGCTTGTTGATTCCGCCCTTGGCGCGCAGGCCAAATTCTCCTTCGAATGGCTTTGCTATGGGGCCACCTTCTTCAAAGACATCAGAAAATGTCCAGAACGACATCATAGTGACAGTGCCATCGCATTCCCGCACCGTGTTGGCAACCGCTGGTCCGACAAAGGTCGTATCCCGTGATTCATCCATGCCCTGCACGTTCCATTCGGTCCAGAGCAAGGGCAGGTTTGGCATGGAAGAGGCCTTGATCTGTCCTCGCACTTTGGCGATCGCCCGGCAAACACGATCGTCCATGGGAATGTCTTCATTGGTGTGAAACAGATTCTGTACGGTGTCATCCGCATAGCCGTGCGAAGACACAAAATCGATGGGGACATGGTGGGCCTCATCGTATTTGAGAAAATCATCGACCCAGGAGGCAGCTGCGGTGGCCGGGCCGCCCACCCGCAAACGTGGGCTCACTGCTTTCAACGCGCGCGCTGTGTGCGCATAAAGTTCAAAGTAGGATCCCTTTCGCGGAATGCCATCCCAGAAGTCGATATTCGGCTCATTCCACACTTCGAAATACCATTGCGAAACTTCGTCGATGCCATAGCGCTCGACCAGGTGTTGCGCGAAGTGCGTCATCAACGCGTCCCAGGCCTCGAGACTCTGGGGCGGCGACACATTCGGCTTGTACCAGAAAGGGTGGAGCGCGTCTGGATTGAAGGCCAGCTTCTTCGGCATGAAGCTGATCTCCACCACGGGGCGGATACCCTGCTTCAGCAGACCATCGTAGATCTGATCGACATAGGAAAAATTGTAGATAGGGTTACCGTGCTGGTCTTCGTTGTAGACTCCGACCTCGTCATGCAGGATGGCGTGGAAGCGCACATATTGGAAATCTGTTATCTGCTTTACCGCGCGCAGGTCGTCGCGATAGCTATCACGCAACGTCAAAATCGCACGCCCGGAGCCAAACATCTCTTCCCAGAAGTGGGGAAAGGGGGCGGGCTGCGCGCGAGCATCGATTGAAACCAGCTCTTGCGCTTCAGAGAGAGCAGTGCCGGCCACACCGCCGGGAAGCAACAGGGCCGCTCCCACCAGGAGTGAAAAAGCGGCTGCACCGGTAGGGCGCAGCCGCCGCCCAGGATCAGAAGCTAAAGCGCGCCTGCAAATCGAGGGTTTACGATCCAGCACATATCTGTGATGCCGCATGCCGGCGCAAAGGCTTTTCGCAGGAAAAAAAAGGGAACGCAAGCGCGCTCCCTTTTCCAAAATCAAAGACCGATTCAGGCTGCTTTCTTACCGACTATGCCGTGGGGATCAATCACGAATTTTTTCGCTGCGCCCTGGTCGAAGTCCTGATAGCCCTTCGGAGCCTCGTCGAGCGAGATCACAGTTGCATTCACGATCTTTGCAATGGGCAGACGATCATGAAGGATCGCTTGCATCAACTGCCGGTTATATTGCAGCACCGGGGCCTGCCCGGTATGAAAGTGAAGCGACTTAGACCAGCCCTTTCCGAAGCGTACCTTCAGAATGCCATGCTTGGAGTCTTCATTTGGCGCCCCCGGATCGTGCACAACATACAATCCGGGAATCCCCACGCCTCCCGCCACAAACACCACCTCCATCAGTGAGTTCAAAACACCTGCCGGGGCGGGTTCGTCTTTCGATCCGTGCCCGCTGGCCTCGAAGCCGACCGCATCGATGGCTGCATCCACCACTGGCTCACCGACAATCGCCGCGATCTGGTCTGCAAGAGTATCGCTTTGCGAGATGTCGATGGTCTCGAAGCCCATCTTCTTTGCATGGGCCAGACGCTTTTTGTTGCGATCGCCGACAATAACGACGGCTGCACCCAGAATGTGGGAAGAGGCAGCGGCAGCCATGCCCACCGGACCAGCACCAGCTACATACACTGTCGATCCGACGCCAACGCCGGCTGTCTTCGCGCCATGGAATCCCGTGGGCAGAATGTCTGAAAGCATAGTGAGGTCACGGATCTTATCCATGGCCTGATCCTTGTCTGGAAACTTGAGCAAGTTGAAGTCGGCGAACGGGACCAGAACGTAATCAGCCTGGCCGCCTATCCAGCCGCCCATGTCGACGTAACCGTAGGCGCCGCCAGGTTGCTGCTTATTCACGTTAAGACAAACGCCCGTGTTGCGTTCCCGGCAAGCGCGGCATCGTCCGCACGCCACATTAAACGGAACGGATACCAGGTCGCCGACGTTGACAAAGAGCACATCCTTGCCCTTCTCAATGACTTCGCCCAGAATCTCGTGTCCAAGAACAATTCCCTTTGGCGCAGTCGTGCGGCCGCGGACCATGTGTTGGTCTGACCCGCAAATGTTTGTGGACACAACTTTCAGAATGACGCCGTGTTCAATGGATTTGCCTTGGGGATCCTTGAATACGGGATAGTCGATGGTGTGGATTTCCACCTTACCCGGACCCTCGTATATTACGCCACGATTACTTGCCATACTGTTTTCTCCATTTCACGAACTTGACGATCATAGTCTTGGATGCACCTGGGGAGGAAGGGTGTTTTGGCGGCTGGGACGGCGGGATTGCAAGATCCGGTCTGGACCTGCGGACTGCAGCTTACGTGACCGAGGACTGGCGTCGTCGCTATTGCGAGTCTTTCCAAATGGGAACTAAATTAGGCGAGACCGGAAGGGAGTGCGGCTGTGCCAGATTAGTGAATCAACTTTTTCAAACTCAGGTGTACATGCTGGCGCGTTTATCTCTGGGCTCGTGGTCAGAGTGATCGCCGGCCGCCAGCACCGCAGCCGTCAGCTTTGACGGTTGGGAGGTTGAGATCACCACGTGGGGCTTATGGAGCACGTCGATCACGCGTTCGTACAGTCGGTTGCGCACCTTGAGGCGGTCAGAGGCTCGGGTGACGTAGCGAATCAAAAGTTCGATCCCAGCGCCGGAGGGACGCAGGTTCACGGATGCGCTCGCGCTGGCGTGGCTCAAACCACTCTGCCGCGGGACGCGCTTCCACTCCTGTTCGGCAAGCTGAGCATCCTGCTGCGTCTCCTCCAGGATCGCCTGGTGAAGAAGCGCCGCCTTCGCGTATGTGTCCGGTGATGCCGGAAGGCTTAAGGACATCTCGTCCCACATCCATTGGCCCACTGTTGAGAAATTGAAGAACTGCCCGGTCACGGCAAAGTTGTTGATGAAGGTCGCGCGCCGGCCGGTCGGATGTCCCTTGTCCGCCCAGGCGCTGTTCTCGAGGATGGTGGTGCGGAAAAGATTAATCTCAATCACTTCGCCGGCCACCCCGTTGATTTCTACCCAGTCACCAACCCGCACTCCGTTTTTGCCCATGAGGATAAACCAGCCGAAGAACGCGACAATGAAACTTTGCAGAGCCACGGTAAGCCCGGCTGTCGCCAGGCCGAGGATGGTCGATATTTGGCTGGGCACGCCAAACACCACCAGCAAAACGCACAGCACGCCAACCAGCTGCACGCCGAGCCGTAGGATGGTACGCAGGGTCTGCATGCGCCGGCGATCAACTGTGGCACCATGCAACGCGTACCGCTCCAGTAAAGCCGTTCCCATCGATTCCAAAAGGATGACGCAAATAAGAATCGATGCAACCGTCGCCAGCGACCGCAAACCCATATGGGTCACGATGCGATGCTGCAGCGTCACCTGGTTTGCCCACTTGCTGTAAATGCCCGCGAGCTGTTGTTGGGTCTGAATGCGATCATCGTAGATGCTGAGAAGCTGGCGCTGCTCCCTTCTCTGCTGCAGGCTGGCGAGCTTGGTTGCATCGGGTTTCGATGTATTGCCGGCTGCCGCATCAGAGCTGGCGTCGGCCAGTGCTTCCAACTTATTGTGCTGCACGGTCAAACTTGCAGCGTCGGCTTTCGCTTGCTGCATGGCCTGCTGGATTAATTGATAGCGGCTGCGTTGGCTGCTCCACGCCTCCAACCGGCCGGCCAGGGTGCCATATTGCCGCGTAGAAAGAACCGCCAGTTGGCCATTGCTTCCTGGCTGAGCATTGGTCTTGCTCATGGCCGCCTCGTGCGCCGCAAGCTCCTGTTGAATCCTGGTGCGCAGGTCACCGGATGCCCGGGCCAGATCCTGCTGGGCGTCGCTCAGCTCGTCCTGATCAAGGCCGAGTTGTGCCTGAGCAATTTTCAGATCGTCACCAGAGGCAACAGACGTTAGACTGTGCACCTGGTCCTGGTCCTCCCCCACTATCTGCTGCAATTGCGCCACTTTTCGGGAAAGCGCAATCGCTTCGCCTTGAGGCACAGGACGCTGCGCGTTGGCTTGGCGCAACGCTGCAGCAAACGCCTGGTCACCTTCGTGATCGGCCAGGCGTTCGGCCTCGTGCGCATACTCCTCCTCTTCCTTGCTGACGGCGAGGGGCGCGAGCGCTTGCGCGATTTCCCACGGGTGCAAGTCGACAACGGTCGTATGGGCGGAAGCTATCCCCCCACGCTGTGCTGGTTGGCCCTTGAGGAAAGGGAGATGGGCCATCGCATCCCGCGTGGTCCAGGAAAATACGATGCAAATCGCCAGCAAGCCGAACAGAACCAGTAGAGAGATGAACCTGCCTCGGCCCAGCATGCGTTGCAGTGAATTGTGCTCCTGTGTTTGGGGACCGGCCAGGTTGCTTGCCATGGCCCAATTCTGGCAGTTACCCAGGTTGCAGGGTAGACCCCGGTAGTTGTAGCCGCCTCAAAAAAATCAATGTCTCTGTGGCGTGCCAGGAATCGTTACTCGTTCAATGTGTTTCGGCTTAGTAGGGCATGCCTGAACCGAGACTCAGAAATTTAGTCCCGCAGGGATGGCTGAGGAAGATAGCGGTGCGGCCCATTTTCAGCCGTCCCTTGCAATCCAACCCAGAACTAGCGTCCCATAAGCGTTCACCTATTTGGGACGTTTTTCTTCAAACCTCCCACAAAATCGTCATCGGGAGCGAAGCGCCTCACAGATTTATCGCGTGATACAGCGCTTGGGCGCGGAGTCGAAGAGCCTGTCCTGAGCGTAGCCGAAGGAACCTCGAGGGGGGCGCTTGTCCTACTCATGCCGTTGGCACCCTTTCAACCACCGAAGCCCGCACCTGGCGGACCCGCCACGGTTCAAAGATTTTGCACAGACTTGGGGATGGAAGATGATTACAGTGCATGAAAAGATGTACCCGTGACCGTCAAGTGCGTACCGCAGGAAGAATTCAGTTCTCGGGCTTGGGTGGTCGAACGCTCCGAACAGCAACAACAAGATAAGCGCCTTTGGGGTCCTTCGACTCCGCGCCCAAGCGCTGTATCACGCGATAAATCTGTGACGCGCTTCGCTCAGAGGCTGTGACTTTTTTAATTTTCCTTGTAGTCTGTGGCCGGAAAGCTCCGAAGAGCACCTGCCAACGAGCATCGCCGGGGTCCTTCGACTCCGCGCCATAAACCCTCTGTTATCCGATAAATCTGCGAGGCGCTTCGCTCCCACGGCACGCCGGGGCAGGCAGGATGACGCCTTTGTGGAGGGGACTAAACAACATCTGGTCGGGTGCAAAAAACACGAAAAGATCGAAAAAGTCGCAGGCTCTCAGGATGACGATTTTGTTGGAGGTTTGAAGAAAAACACCCCAAATAGGTTAACGCTTATGGACGCTAGTCCTGGGTTGGATTGAAAGGGACGGCTGAAAATGGGCCGCACCGCTATCTTCCGTCCCTTCGGGACTAAATCTAAACCCGAGTTCCCCCGGCCCGCGCCGCGATCGTGTCCATTTTGCAAAGTGATTCCTAAATCCCTACTATTGTTCAGGCCGAAAGCCAGGGAGAACGACGCTGCACAATCTGAAAATTGAAGAGCCGATCTGTATCGCTGCAACTCGAGATTTTTGCGGCGAAGGAGTGTTGTGGGAGCGGGATAGCCAATCCATCTATTGGACCGACATCAACCGGTTTCTCGTTCACCGCTATTCGCTGGAGGATGGCGCCCACAGAACCTGGTTCTTTTCTGAGCCCGTAACCTCCGTGATGGAAACCAGCCGCAGAGACACCCTGGCTTTGGCTCTCGGCTCCGGAATCGTACTCTGGAAGCCGGGCAGCCATGAACCCCATACGCCATTCTTTGCTCTTCCAGGGTGGCCTTTTGTTCGCTGCAACGATGCCGGCGTGGATCCCGGCGGCGTGCTCTGGGTTGGGTCGATGCGCAACAATGTAAAGGAAGATGGCGCTCCTGGTGAGGACGGTGGCAGGGACGGAGTACTTTACCGGCTCGAGGGGTCTGGCAAGGCGTCAGAATGGCGCCGCGGGCTGGGCATTTCCAACACGCTGCTCTGGGCTCCGGATCGTTCCAGGTTCTATTTCGGAGATAGCCTGCAAAATTGCATCTGGTCTTACGACTATGACGCAGCCGGCAAAACCATTCGCGGGGAACAGCCTTTCTTTCAGGATTTCGAGCTCGGCTCGCCCGACGGCTCGGCCATGGATACAGAAGGCTTCCTGTGGAATTGTCGTTACGGGGGAAGCTGCGTTGTGCGCGTCGCTCCCACTGGAAAGGTTGATCGTGTGATTGAAATGCCGGTGAGCCGGCCGACGAACTGTACCTTCGGAGGGCCACACGGCGACGTACTTTATGTTACCTCGGCTTCGCCTGAGGCCGGCCAGTGGGAACGCTTTGGAGGTTGCCTGTTTGCGCTGCAGACCAATGTGACCGGCATGACTGAAAACAAATTTCAGCTATGACGTCTCACAAAGTGGGGCCGACCGAGGACGGCAGGACTTTTTTCGGGCGGCCTGGTGAACAAGAAGACCGGGATTTCGACCGTAAGGCATAGAGAGACCGACGGTTCTCCAACGCAAAAACAAGAGCCGTGCTCCCATCGAGCACGGCTCTTATTGTTGAGTGATAGACGCTTGCGTGATTAGTGGGTGACGGTGATCGAAACCCCACTGGCAGAGAATGCGTTGCTAGTGATATTCAGCGTGTCGGGCGCAGTCCCGGCAGCATGCGAGTATTTGACGGTTATGGTGCAAGAACCACCCGGAGCGATGGGGGACCCGGACGTGCAGTTATCGGTTTCGGTGAAGGCGCTGCCCGCTCCTTGTGCGAACGTCAGCGATGTAATGGTTAAGTTCAGGTTGCCCGTGTTCGTAACCGTGGTGGTTTGTGTCGAGTTGAGAGCGCTGATCTTCATCGTCCCCGCGTTCACCAGCAACTTGGTGACGGTTCCAACAAAGTCACTGACGTAGATATTGCCAGATCCATCGAGGGTTATGGCCGATGGGTTGACCAGCCCGGTCATCGGAACCAGGGTGGTTGGGCTGCTCGACGAATGGTTAGCCGGCACCATGAGGACACGGGGACCGCCATCGGTGACGTACATGTCTCCGTTGGGATCAAACGCGAAGCCGGTAGGTGCATTGAATGCACATGGGTTGACAGCGCCGCTGCAAGGTGAAATGGCCACCTTGGACGTGCCTGTGCCGTTGAGCCCAACCCGCAGGACCTGATTGAGGTCTCCGTCACCTACATAGAGATTGGTGCCGCTGTTGTCGACAGCGAGCGCTTGCGGGAAGCTTACGCTGTTGGCGCCCAGATTGACCACGGTGGGTTGGTAGATGGTGTCGTAGGTTTCCCCGGGAACCATGACGATTTGCGGGGTGTTGCCTCCGTCGGCAATGTAGAGGTTGCCCGCGAAGTCAACCTTGGTGGCCGTGGGCATTCCCACCGTGACGGGTGTAGTGCTGACGATCTGTTCAGCGAGTGCCGGGTTGAAGCTGAACACCTTCGCCGCATTCGGATCCGTGACTATGAGGTTGCCGAAAGCGTCAAATACGAGGTCGGCGGGATAGACCAGGTTCGTGGTGTTGGCGCTGTTCCACTGGGTCAACGATCCGCCGGATGAGGCAAGGAGAGAGATCTGCCCCAGGTTGCTGTTGGACACGTACAGTGTGTTGTTGACCAGGTCGAGAGGATTGAACGTCAAGGCCTGAGGCTGATTGAGAGCGGAGTTCAGAACCTGCTGCGTGGCGTCGCCCAGCGAAATCTGGGCTGCACTACCCAATCCGGAAAGGAACAGGTAGAGCTTCGGCTCTGCAGGGCCAGACGTAGGAGTGAAGTCAACCTCGACCACTCCCTTGCGAATTCCCGGTAAGCGTGGTGCGAAGGCAACGCTCAAGGTACAAATTGTCCCCGCGATTTCCGGTACTCCAGATTGGCAGCTAGGCAGCTCTGGACTACTGATGTTGGTGAAGTCGGAGGCGCTACCGCCGGCCGGGGTGAAGTTGAAGGTGGCGGTTCCGTCCACAACGTACGCGTAAGGTATCGCTATCGTCGAGTGACCTCCGCCCACAGTCGCGGGGTTAGCCGAAATTGCCGGATTGCGTAATGGGATGTTGCCTGGCCCACTAAACGGAAAGTAGTTCGTGTCTCCCAGGTAGTTCAACGTTACCGCGTTGTTTCCGGGATAGAAGTAGATGCTGTTCACCGTCAGATTCGCGATAGAGCTCGCACCCGATCCGGGAGTGAGCGTGCCGGTACCAACAGTCTGACCATTAAAGACGACATTCACTGTTCCGGTTGGAGCAGCGGTCGATCCGGTCACTGTAATCGTGTACGGCGTTGGCTGGCTGAAGAAGCAGCAGTCACCGCTGGAAAATACTGGCGATCCGCTGATTCCGGTTGAGCCGGTGGTACCGACAACGATCTGTACCGTTGCAGAGGCACTCATGTAATCGGTTGTGTCGGTGGGTGTAAAGACCACCTTGAGGGTATGCGTACCGGCAGTGAGCGTCTGACCGTGAGCGTCCGTGGTGCCGGGTGGAACGGTGTAAAAGTATGTTCCTGCGAGAGGCGCGCCGTTGATCGTCGCGGTGGCATCGAGTTGCGTGCTGCTCAACGGCGTTGTGGTCGAAATAGCTCCTGGGGTTGGCCAGTTAATGGTCGGTTTTGCCTGGGTCACGACAATCGTCGTGCTGCCGGTCGCGCCGGTGTAACCGCCGGTGTTATCCGGCGTGAAGACTACATTCAGCGTATGGGTTCCGACCGAGAGCAGAGTGCCTGCAGGCGGATTATAGACGTAGGTGCCTGGCACCACGACCTGGGTGTTGGTGCCAAAGCCGAGCGCCAGGATCACGACACTCCGGGTATTCGGAAGGGTGACACTCACCAGCGTTTTGGCCGGATTGGCGGTAAGTTGATAACCGTAGAGATCAAAAGTACCATTTGTACGCCCACCACTCTGGGTGTTCGCATAGGTTGTGGAAGCGACGACGGTCTCGTCCGCGTAGCCCGCCGACGAAGACCATGAGCTCATGTGGAGGGTCTGGGTTACCGTGCTGCCATCGGAATAGGTCAGGATGAAGGGTTGCGCTGACGATAAGGTGGTAATCGCAGCACCAATCAGGTCGACGGTGGAGTAGTTGCCCGGCGACGGCAGGGTGTAGACGGCTCCGCTGGTAATGGCGTTGGGAACGGTGGGCTGACCGAGGGTATAGGTGGTACCCCCGAAGTTGACCGAGCCGTTGTTCAGCAGTTTGTAGGAATAGGTGTCGCCGTTATAGGCGTCGCCGGAATTATCAAAGCCCGGTTGGTTATAGGGGGTGCCGTCAGTCGAGGTCGCGATCACCTGCAATTGGCTGGTGGGGACCACTGGCGTAGCCCTTGCCGTGCCCATGGCTACTGCATCGAGCTGCGTGGGTCCTAAAAGGGTGCCATAGGTAATGTTTGCCGGCTGCGGCCACGATATTGTCGGCGTGACGATGGGGGTAGGTGGATTATTGACCACCAGCGGCACACTGGCCGAGGCCGGCTGATAATCTGTGGTGTCAGTCGGCGTGAACGTCACCGATAGCGTGTCGGTCCCGACCGGTTCGATCGTACCTGCCGGGGGATTGTAGACGAACGTTCCCGGTATGGCCGGAGTGGTGAGGTCGAACGCCAGCATCACAATATTCCGAGTCTTTGGCAGCTGGACGCTCGCTACAGTCTTGTTGACGTTGAGCGGGATTTGATACCCGTAGACGCAAACTGAATCCGCCTGGATGGAGTGGCTCGTACCGTCGCTGAAGTTCCGATCCTCCTGGCAACTGATGACCGCCTCACCTGGCCACCCGGCAGCGTTAAACCAATCGCTCATATTCTGGTTGAACGTTGTGGTCGTACCATCGGTGTATTTCACAATGAAGGTCTGGCCCGCGGTGATGTTATTCACCATTGCCCCGAGCATAAACAAGTTCGTAAAGTTGCCCGCGGGCAGCGGGATCACCATCGCGGGCCCGGCGGTGCAGCTGCCTCCCCTGCATGAGGGGTCCGTATTTTGGGTAGCCACCGCGTCCGGCGCATTGGGCGGACCCAGGTTAAAGGTCATGCCGTTCCAAACCACGGTTGAACCGAGCGTGGTGGTGGAGTACGAGTATCCGTCGTTGTCGAACCCACCCGTGTTGTAGACGGAACCTTGCGTATAGATAGCTGAGACGTTGTAGGAGAGCGGAACCGAAATCACGCCGGACGATGCAGTGGCATCCAGTTGGAAGCCGCTCAGAGGAGTTCCGTAGGTAATCGGAGTGGGTATGGGCCAGGTAATGACCGTTTGCGCTTTGCCGACCGTGATCGGTACCGTTGCCGTCTCGTTTCCGTAGGTCGAGTCGGTCGGATTAAAGGTGACAGAGAGAGTAGAAGTCCCCGCAGGAAGGACCGTACCGATTCCCGGAGTATAGGTGAATGTTCCACCGCCTGGAGCATTATCGGTCGCATTCAATTGCGTGGCGCTAAGCGGAGTACCGAACGTGATGGGTGCGGGGTTCGCCCAGGTTAGGGTCGATCCGTGCAAGGTCGAACCGTTAACCCTGTTGCTGGTGCTGTTATTGAAAGCGCAGTCGCCTGCATAGGTAGCCCGGAATCTGTCGTTAGTGTTGAATGGAAGGAGCACATTCAGCACCGCAACCCCGCTGTTGAGCGGCGCCGTGCCGATAGGGGTGCCACCATTCGTGAAGGTGACCAACTCCCCATTGCTCGTAGTTGAACCGTAGGCGTAGGGAGCGAGCGTGGCTTGCAGGGTGGTCTGCTGGCCAGTAACCCCATTTACCGGCACGACGGTAAGCGTCAGAGTCGTATTCTGCTGTTTGCCGGTAAAGGTCAGCGCGTTTGAAGTGCTCTGCCCATAGTTCCCGTCGCCGCCGTAGGTGGCGGTTACCGATTTCGTACCGCAGCCAAAGAAAGCCACGTTAGAGAGGGCGGCCTGCTCCGACTGGCCGGAGAGCAGGACACTCAGACCACTCCCGGTTACAGCGGTTAAATCAACCTGATCGTCGCCATTGATATCTCCTTCACTGGCCCAGATGGCGTTCCCGCCCACGGTGTAGTAGGTCGCTGCTTTAAACGTACCATCGCCCTTGCCGATCAATAAACCGACTGTGGTGTTGCCGTTGTTGGCAGAGATAATGTCCGTATTGCCGTCACGATCGAAGTCCCCAATCGTCAGATAGTAAGGGCCGCTATTCATGGTGATCTTCGCGGGCGCTTTGAAGCTGGGGGTCGCGGTACCTTTGTTCAGCAGGATGTAAACAGCGTTATCCGTGGCGCTGGTGGTCGCCAGATCCAGGAATCCGTCCCCGTCAAAGTCGCCGAGGGCTACAGAACCTACCTGGCCGGCTCCGGTGTTGACAAGGACAGCGGGCTTAAATGTGCCGTCGCCGTTACCCTGAAGAATGGTCGCCGAACTGCTCGAGTCCGCAGCCACCGCCAGGTCCAGGAGTCCATCATTGTTGATGTCGCCCACCACAACATTCCACGGTTTCGAGGGAGCGGAGTAATAGGCTGGTGCGTTAAACGTGCCATCGCCATTACCCAGAATTACAGCGACCTGGTTCAGGCTGGAGTTCGTGGCCACCAGGTCTTCTATTCCATCGCGGTTGAAATCGCCAATAGCCAGCAGTCTCGATGCCGAAGCAGAGGCCGCTACCGGGAAGTTCTTGGCTGCCTGGAAGGTCCCATCTCCATTGCCGAGGTATATGTTGACCGAGCCAACGCCTTGTCCGCTGAGAACAGCAAGATCCTGCTTACCGTCTCCGTTGAAGTCTCCTACAACCGCCGATGTCGGCGTAAAAGGAGACGTGGTGTTAATTGGCGTGCCGGTGGTGAAGGTGCCATCCCCCTTGCCCAGCAGAATAACGATGGGGCCGCCGTTGGTGGGAACCACGAAATCGGGCCGTCCATCGCCATTGAAATCGCCAATCGCCGGCCCGATCGTGGAGCCGGTTTGGCCATTGTCCATGTTGGCGATGGGATAATTCTGCGACGTTGTGAAACCGGTCTTCAGGGTGCCGGCGTTGAGCGGGGACGTCCCCAGTACGACATTCGAAGTTGCGTCCGTGAAGGTGACGTTTCCCGTAGGAGCCGATGGACCGAATGCAGACACGGTTCCGGTCAGGGTGACATTCGGGGCCGTACCGGAACTGGCCAGCGCAGTTGCCGAAAGATAGGGGGCAATAAAGTTCACTGATTGGGACGTGGAGGCGCTGGTGGTGAATAGAGCGGTGCCGTTATAAGTGGCTACGAATTGATGAGTCCCCACTCCGCCGACTTCTGTCTCCAGAACCGCCGTGCCTGGAGCACCGTTGGTAGATTGAACCTGGACCGTGCCCAGGACTTCGCTGATGCCGTTATAGGTATCAACGAAGGTCACAGTTCCCCCGGCCACCGTAAACTCGGTCGACAGCACCTGCGCTGTCATGGTGATGACAGACCCGCTCGATGGGGTGTCGGGGGTAGTAAACAGCGACGTAGTGGTTGACGAAGTTGCCCATGCGGCCGGCCCGGCAGTCCCCAACGCAAGAGCGCCCAACAGCACTGGCACTAACCGGCGGGCGAAAGCTAACTGTCTGGACGGGATACAGCGCCTAAATGCAACGATGGGGGATAGCGTCATGGGTTTCAAGGCTCCGATTGGTACGGTTAGTTCGCAAGCGTTATCTGTGAGAAACAAACGCCTGACAAAAGAAGCAGCAATTCATCGCAGTAGTCCTGCTGGCGCACCGGTAGTAATGGAATGCACAGGTTTGCGTCAACTGCTGGAGAATACCCTCCGTTTTGGCACATTGTTATTACCCTTATGGGGGATTTAACGACTGTGTTCCCGCCTCTGCAAAAACGTGTTTCTTACTTGCTCATTGGTATGAAGAGCGCGCACGAGCTTTGCTGGAGGTCTGGTAACCCCGGCGCAGTAACTAGGCTGTCATAGCCGCGTAAGTGGACTGGAGACTGCGGTATTCTTCCCAAAGCAGTTAACAGGAGAATAGTTCGAAGCGAACATCGCTATGGACAAGAGAGAATTCTTGAAGACCTCTGGTATCTTCCTTGCCGGCAGCATGTTGTCTCCATTGGGCTCGGGCGAGCAGCCAGCCGCACGACGAACAAATTGGTCAGGAAATTACACGTACAGTACCGACCGCCTGCACCAACCGCAGACAGTGGAGGAAGTGCAGCAGGTGGTGAAGGGCTGCAGTAAATTGCGCGCGCTGGGTGCTCGTCATTCCTTTAACGGGATTGCCGACAGCACCGAAAATCAGATTTCGCTCGCCCATTTGAACCAGATTGCCCTGAACCGCGGATCCCGCACCGTCACTGTAGGCGGGGGCGTCACTTACAGCCAACTGGCTCCTTACCTTGAAAACCAGGGTTACGCATTGCACAACCTGGCCTCGTTACCGCAGATTTCGGTCGCCGGCGCCATCGCCACCGCCACCCACGGTTCGGGGAACAAAAATGGAAACCTGGCTACGGCCGTATCCGGGCTGGAAGTGGTCACGGCCGACGGTGAGGTGCGGGTTCTCTCCCGGGAACGAGACGGCGATCAATTCCAGGGGGCAGTGGTGAACCTGGGGGCGATCGGCGTACTCACCAAGGTGACGCTCGACGTGCAGCCGACCTTTCAGGTGGCCCAGGTGGTCTATGAGAACCTCTCCATGGATCAGCTGGAGCATCATCTGGAGGAGATCTTTGCCAGCGGCTACAGCGTGAGTCTCTTCACCGACTGGCAGAATCACCGCATAGGCCAGGTGTGGGTAAAACGGCGGGTTCAACCGGGGAGTCCGCTCAAATTCGCCCCGGAGTTCCTTGGCGCCAAGCTGGCAACCAGGAGACTCCATCCTATACCCGGACATTCGGCGGAAAGCTGCACCGAGCAAATGGGCATCCCCGGGCCCTGGTATGAGCGGCTGCCTCATTTCCGCATCAATTTCACCCCCAGCAGCGGAGCCGAGTTGCAGTCGGAGTACCTAATTCCTCGGGATAAGGGTTACCAGGCAATACTGGCCGTCGAACAACTTCGCGATCACGTGACTCCCCACCTGTTTATCTCGGAGGTGCGCACCATCGAAGCAGATCACCTTTGGACCAGCACTGCGTATCAGCGGCCTTCCATGGCGATTCACTTCACCTGGAAGCCGGAATGGCCGGCGGTGAAAAACGTGCTGCCGATGATTGAGGCCAGGTTGGCGCCGTTTGGGGCCCGCCCCCATTGGGGGAAGCTGTTTACCATGGCCGCCCCGCAGATCAAGCCGCTGTACCCGGAAATGTCGCAGTATCAGGGACTTATGGCCCACTACGACCCACAAGGCAAATTCCGGAATCGCTTTCTGGAGACCAATATTTACGGAGCGTGACGCCGGCTTTCAATGTGGACAGGGTTATTCGAGGCGGCAATACAGAACCACCCTCGGAAGTCGGTCCAATAGGGAAGCGACCGCAGGCGAACCCACAGAAATATCACGAGAAACAAAGGGTTAAATTGCTCTTATGATGTGCGCGCTAACGGATGTCTTCTTCTTCCGGCTCCCGCAACACTTCTTCCTCGATTTCCATATCCCGGAACTCGTTAGAGTCAAATACCTGGCCACAATCCAGACATTCGACGTATTCAACGTCCTCTTCACGCGCTACGATGCGCACTTTGGGGTGTTTGCAGGCGGTGTCCATCTGGGGGTCTGAGTGTGCAACCTGTGCTTCTCGGCAAGATTGTACCCGCCGGATTCCCGCTGTCAAATCTGTTTCTGTGCTTTCGGGTGCCCGTCGGGTGAAATTCATCGAAATGACCGCCTTCCCTTAAAGGATGCGGCCGATCAGGCCCAGGTTGACACACCTTCAACTGGAAAGCTCACTAATAGTACGCACCTGCTCCGGTTTAAGGGTGCCGTCTTCCAGCTTGCCGAAGATCATCTTGCCCGACGCAGTCTGTAGGACGCTGGTGACCGTAATTTCGACGGCGCGGCCAATCATGCGACGGGCATGGTCCACCACCACCATGGTGCCGTCATCCAGGTAACCCACACCCTGGTTGTACTCCTTGCCCTCTTTCAGAACCACGATGTTCATCTTTTCCCCGGGCAACACCAGGGGCTTCAGTGAATTGGCCAGGTCATTGAGATTTAGCACCCGAACGTGGTGCAGTTGGGCCACTTTGCTCAGGTTGAAGTCGTTGCTCACGATGGGAACGCCCATCTTCTTGGCCAATTCAATCAGCTTCAGATCTACCTCGCGCAATTGAGGAAAGTCATCCTCAATGATCTGGACGCCGAGCAGCGGATGGGCCTGCATCTTTTGCAGAATATCCAGTCCGCGCCGGCCGCGCTGCCGCCGGGAGCCGTCTGAGGAATCGGCTACGACCTGCAGCTCCCGTAGCACGAATTCCGGCACCAGCAGGGTGCCTTCGAGAAAGCCAGTTTCCACTACATCGGCAATACGGCCATCGATGATGGCGCTGGTGTCGAGGATCTTGAGGTTGCGCTTGCCCGCTGCCCGTTCGCCGGCAAAGAGCTCGGCCAGCCCCCCGGTAAAGTTCAGGAGGTCGCCCTTGCTGGCCCCCACCATCAGACCGATGTACGACATGAGCATGAGCACGAACAGCTGCAGCAAAGCCCGGGTTCCGCCCGGCGGCAAGGTTCCACTCAGCACCGAGTCGAACAGAGCCGCCCCTGCGATTCCCAGTATGCTGCCCAACACCGCACCCAGAAGCCGCTTTATGCTCAGTGCCCGGACGCGCAGCTCAAAAACGATCACCGTGGCGGCCCCAACGGCGCCCAGCACGGCGGCAGCCAAGGGCTGTAGCGCGAAAGGCCGGAGGAAGAAACAGGCTACGGTAAGAACGAGAATGAAGAGAATTCGGATAACAACGAGATCCATGGAACTCCCGGCACAGCGCGGCAGACAACCCAACGGAGTATACCGACGGCAAAGGATCCGGGGCAAAAAGAAAACCCGAAGCCGCATTCATCGCGGCTTCGGGATTGGATCACAGATGAGCGAACTAGTACTTGGGCACTCTGGGGTCAATCTGCTCGCTCCACGCCTGAATGCCGCCCGCCAGGTTCTTGACTTTGAACCCAGCTTGCTGCAGGAATTCCGCCGCCTTCTGGCTGCGGCCGCCCACCTTGCACTGCACCACGATCTCGCGGCTCTTATCCAGTTCCCCTACTCGCTTCTCTAGATCTCCCAGGGGAATGAGGTACCCTCCGATTTGGGCAATTTTGTATTCATGCGGCTCACGGACATCGAGCAGGAAAATATCCTTGCCCGCATCGCGCTGCTGCTTGAATGAGGTCACGTCGATCTGCTCGACGCCGTTGATTTGCGCCGCATCGGCTGCCGGGGCGGGCTGAATGCCGCAAAATTGCTCATAATCTATGAGCGCGGTCACGGTTGGATGGGTTCCGCACACCGGGCAATCCGGGTTCTTACGCAGCTTCAACTCCCGGAAACGCATTCCCAGCGAGTCCACCAGCAACAGGCGCCCGATCAGTGGATCTCCCTGGCCCAGGATCAGCTTGATGACCTCCGTGGCCTGGATGACACCTACCAGTCCAGGCAGAATTCCAAGAACTCCCCCTTCGGCACAGGACGGAACCAGGCCCGGCGGCGGCGGCTCGGGATAAAGGCAGCGGTAGCAAGGTCCCTCTTCGGTGGCAAAGATGCTGGCCTGGCCCTCAAAGCGGAAAATCGACCCGTAAACGTTCGGCTTGCCGCTCAGCACACAGGCGTCGTTGACCAGGTAGCGGGTAGGAAAATTATCCGTGCCATCAGCCACGATGTCGAAGTCCTTGAAGATCTCCATGGCGTTGTTGCTCAACAACATGGTGTTGTACTTCACGATCTTCATGTAGGGATTCAGGGCCTTCAGCTTCTCTTCTGCCGAGTCCAGCTTCAAACGGCCTACATCATTGGTGCTGTGGATGATCTGCCGCTGCAGATTGCTGGAGTCCACCACGTCGAAGTCGACCAGCCCCAGCGTGCCCACTCCGGCCGCGGCAAGGTAGAACGCCAGGGGTGAGCCGAGGCCGCCGGTGCCCACGCAGAGCACCTTGGCTGCCTTGAGTTTTTGCTGGCCTTCCATGCCCACTTCGGGCAAAAGCAGGTGGCGTGAATAGCGTGCAATTTCGTCGTTGCTGAGCGCCGGCTGGGTCAGCGTGGGTATTTCCGTCGTCATGGTTGCCATTCTCAATCTCCTATTTGCTCAGAACGACGCATCCGCCGGCAATCGAGGGGATAATCGACAAGCTATCGCTGTCTTTGACTGCCGTGTTCTCTTTATCGCTCAGGTAACGGATGTCTTCATCGTTCAGATAAACATTCACGAAGGCGCGCAACTTGCCTTCCTCTGAATACAGATGCTTTTTCAGTTCGGGATGAGTGAGGGTAAGTTCATCGAGCGCCTGGCCGACGGTTGCGGCATCCACCGTGACCGTGGCCTGCTTGGCGGCGAACTGACGAAGCGGGGTAGGGATGTGAATCTTCATTCGTCGAACTCTCTCTCTTTCTGATCTGGTTGCTCAGGGCGGGCATGTCGGGGCCGGCGGTCAACAGCGCTCGGGCCACACGTCGATCTCCTCATCCTCAAACCGCTTGTCATCTTCCCCGGTTCCGGCAAGAAAAAACGAGTTGGTGTGTTTTGCGACACCCTTCTCGACGCTGGTGATCACATAGGAGCAACCCAGCCAGTGAGCTTCATTGAAATCGGTCGGTGACCAGCGCGCAGGATGGTCGGGATGCGAGTGGTAGAAACCTACGATATCCAGGCTGCTTCCTCGCGCCTGACGTTGGATGCTGACCAGTTCCTGGGGCGCAATATGGTAGCGGTTGTGTGCGGAATCGGTCCGAGTATTGCCCGCGCGCACCGCCGACTCCACCTCGTTGATGCCTTCGAGCGACTTGCCGAGAAGCACCCCGCAGCACTCATGGGGATAGGTCTCTTCGCCGTGCGTGCGCAACTGCTCATAGACCGTGTCGCTAATCTTCAGCTTCTGCCCCAAACTCGTACTGGCCATCATTGCTCCCAAAATCGCTCACTCAGGTACTTGTCGGCCGAGTCACACAAAATGGTGACGATGACTGCACTTCTCCCTGCGCCCGCTTCCTCTTCCCCAATGCTGAGGCTTGCCGCCACTGCTGCGGCCGCCGAGATGCCGAGGAGCAATCCTTCGGTCCGCCCCAGGTGTTTGGCCATCTCGTAAGCGCCTTCGGTCGACTGCTCCAGGTGGCGGTCGGCCACGCCGGCATCATAGATAGGAGGCACAATCGCCGTAGCCATATACTTCAAGCCTTCCAGCCCATGAAATGGTGAATCCGGCTGCATGGCAATACATTCAATGTTCGGATTCAGCTCTTTCAGACGGCGGGTGACCCCCATAAACGTCCCGCTGGTGCCCAACCCCGCCAGGAAGTGCGTAATCCTTCCCTCGGTCTGCTGCCAAATCTCGCTTGCCGTACCTTTATAATGCGCCTTCCAGTTTGCTTCGTTGCCGTACTGATCGGCGTAATAGTACCGGTCCTTATCCTGCGCCAGCTCCCGCGCCCTAAGAATCGCACCATCGGACCCGTCTGCCGGGTCTGTCCAGACAATATTTGCCCCGTACGCCGAGAGAATCCGCTTCCGCTCGGGAGAAACATTCGACGGCATGCACAGCGTAACCGGAAAACCCTTGGCTGCGCCCAACATCGCATAGGCGATGCCGGTGTTGCCGCTGGTCGCATCCAGCAAGTGCCTTCCCGCGAGTAAGCCCTGGGCCTCGGCCGCAGCCACTATCGCCGATGCCGCGCGATCCTTGACCGATCCTCCCGGGTTCGCCCATTCAGCCTTGCCCAGCAAGCTGATTCCCGGGAGATGGGCAGTCAATCGATCGAGGCGCAGGAGCGGCGTGTTTCCTATCCGTTCCAGGATGCTACTGCCCAGGATACGAAGCGTCGAGCTCACTTCAGTTTGCACTTCGGTTTGCATGAAAAGTCCCTGATTCAACTGATCTAGTCACGTTGCAGCGTGCAGCGTCGATGTGCGAAAGTAGGGTGAAGCACTCCTTAGTGTAGCTGCCACTCGAAAACCGAGGCAATCCACAGTCAGTCGCAAGCCATGCGAACAAAAGTACACTTTCTGAACTTCGACGAAGTCCTGAGCGCTTTGCGCACATTGGGTTTTGATGTTCAACCGGTGCCCGAAGTCGCAAACCTCACGTTGGTGCGCAAATATGGGGCCGGCGCGATCCTGATTCGGATGGGGGAGCCCACTGCTGAGGAAAAAGCCGCGGAAAAGAAGGTGCCGCATAGCGCCGTGAGATGGAGAGAACGCCCCGGCTACATGGTAGGGGGAGAAGTGGCCACCCTGCTCGATCGGGGATACCAGAAATTCTGGAAATCCAGCCGCCTCGAGGTTCCGGCGACCGCGGAGTCCCTGCAGGCGGTGCACCGTTTTGCGGAGGAATTGCGCGAGGTCGTTGGCGAACCGAGCCTGTACAACGAGTCCCTCGGAACAACCAGTGACAGTTACCTATATGACCGGGTGAAAGGCCGCGATCTGCCCCTGGCCGAGCGGCCGGTGCCGGCTTGGCAACTGCCCCCGAAGACGACTTAGCTGCAAAGGGAATGTCCTCCTCGCAGGTTTAGCCGCCGAACGCTGCCCGAAGCCCGAACTGAGAGGGAAATAGCGCCGCAGTGGCTAAAGAGCCTGCGTGAGCACCCCCGTTGACAAACTAGTCCTGCAGGGACGGCTGGACTGCTGAACTTAGCCAGGACGCTAGTCCCATAAGCGTTAACCCTCTTGGGGTGTTTTTCTTCAAACCTCCCACAAAATCGTCATCCTGAGAGCCTGTGACTTTTTCGATCTTCTCGTGTTTTTTGCGCCCGACCAGATGTTGTTTAATCCCCTCCAGAAAGGCGTCATCCTGAGCGAAGCGCCTCGCAGATTTATCGCGTGATACAGCGCTTGGGCGCGGAGTCGAAGGACCTCGAGGGCGCTTATTTTACCCATGCCGCTCCGAGCTTTTCAACCACCGAAGCCGTTTGCTGGCGGACCCGCCACGGTCTTTGGGGCCGAGACAAGAAATGCTGGCATCTTGCTATGGCTGGTGGCTCCATCTACATTCTCAGCAGCCACATAGGCAGGCTTTACATGGGCGGCGTCACCAGCAACCTGTGTCTGCGCGTCATGCAACATAAGCAGAGCGCATTGGAAGGCTTCACTGCCCGGGAAAAACAGTGCCTGAACATATGTAACCGTGGCCATCAAGTGCGTACCGCAGCAAGATTCTGTCTCCGGCTTGGGTGGTCGAAAAGCTCCGAGCAGCATGGGCATGATAAGCACCCTCGGGGTCCTTCGACTCCGCGCCACCAAGCGCGGTACCACACGATAAATCTGTGAGGCGCTTCGCTTAGAGGCTGTGACTTTTTTAATTCCCCTTGCAGTTTGTGGCCGGAAAGCTCCGAAGAGCACCTGCCAACAAGCATCGCCGGGGTCCTTCGACTTCGCGCCATAAACCCTCTGTTATGCGATAGATCTGCGAGGCGCTTCGCTCAGGATGACGCCTTTGTGGAGGGGACTAAACAACATCTGGTCGGGTGCAAAAAACACGAGAAGATCGAAAAAGTCACAGGCTCTCAGGATGACGATTTTGTGGGAGATTTGATGAAAAACATCCCAAGTAGGTTAACGCTTATGGGACTAACGTCCTGGGTACGTCAAGAAACATGATTGAACCTGCCCCGCCTGCCCCGGCGTGCCGCGGGGCCTGCCGTGGATCCCGCAGGGACGGCTGAAGGCGGATTGCGTTCGGGCCCATTTTCAGCCGTTCCTTCGGGACTAAGTCATGTTTCTTGACACACCCAGGACTAGCATCCTGATGGGCTAAGTTCAGCAGTCTAGCCGTCCCTGCGGGACTAAATTCACACACCCTCTAAAGCCCTCGTCTAACTAGCCCTTCGGCACGGCTTGAAGTTAATACAAAGCACTTTTCGAAATTTGCTCGAAACAGACTGACCCCGTACATTCGTTTTGCGGTCATCTTTACTTCGCTGAACGCTGCCGCTGCAGTTCGCGATAGACCTCGCTCTTGGAAACACCGCGCTCGCGCGCCACGCGCTTGAGCGCGTCTTTCTCGTTGAGACCATCAGCTTCCATCAGCTGCGATACCTGTTGCCGGACGCTCAGAGTCTCGCTTGCCGGCTGGGCCGAGGTTGTGACGCCGATCAACAGCACAATTTCTCCTCGTACACGCTCGCGAGCCGACAGCGCCAACCGGACCTCCACCACCGTGCCGCGCAGAAACTCCTCGTGCAACTTGGTCAGCTCACGGGCTACCACCACGCGCACCTGGCCTCCCCACACCGCTTCTACATCCGCCAACGTCTCCACGATGCGATGAGGTGCTTCATAGATCACCAGCGTGAGCCCGCTTGCGACTCCGGCCAACGACTCCAGCTCCGTCCGCCGCGCGCCCGGTTTCGAAGCAAGAAAGCCGACATAGAGGAAACGCTCCGTATCCATGCCGGAAGCAACGAGCGCACTCAGCGCTGCGTTTGCCCCGGGGATGGGAATCACGCGCACGCCCACAGCCAGTGCCGCCCGCACCAACTGCAGGCCCGGATCCGAAAACGCCGGTGTACCCGCATCGCTGACCACCGCGACCCGGCCTCCCTGCTGCAACAAAGCAATCAGCTCCACAGCCCGCGACTGCTCGTTATGTTCGTGAAAGCTGAGGGTGGGGGTGGAAATGGAAAAGTGGTTCAGCAGCTTTTGCGTCTGGCGAGTGTCTTCACACGCGATGCGATCGACGTCTTTCAGCACCCGCAGTGCGCGCAGCGTGATGTCCTCAAGATTGCCGATGGGCGTCGCGACCAGATACAGCCCGGGATCGAGCAAAGATTATTCCTGGCTCTGGCGACGCAATTTTCGGCTCTCTGCCAGCAGGCTCATGGAGTGCATCAGGTTTTGCAAGGTCACGATGCCAACGATGCGTTCGCCTTCGGTAACCGGCACCAGGGAGAGTCCACGCCCGGCAAAGCGGCTGATGGTCGTGCCCAGGGAATCCTCCGGTTGAGCCACGTGAAAACTGCGTGACATCACCGCTTGCACATAACCGTTGCCCTCGCTGCGCAGCGCAGAAAGGATACTCTGGCGGGAGATAATGCCCACCAGGCTATCGCCGCGCACCACGGGAAAATCATCCTGCAGACTGTGAATGGACTTGTGCAGCGCATCCTCCAGGGTGTCGGAGGGGGCCAACATGGAGAATTCAGTCAGCATGATGTCCTGCATGTTGACGGTATCCACTACGCTCTGAAACAGGACGCCCTGATCTTCAAGCTGAGCGCCGATCAGGATAAAAAATCCGGCTAGCAGCAGCCAGGCATTCATCAGGACCAATCCGGCGATGATTGCAGTCATGGCCAGAACCTGACCCAGTCCGGTTGCCACTCGCGATCCTTGTGCCCTGCCCTGCGCCCGGGCGACGCCTCCGCGCACGACCCTGCCGCCGTCCAGCGGATAAGCAGGCAACAGATTCAAAACGCCGAGAAAAACATTGACCCAGATAATGCTGCGAATCAAGTGGGCGGGAGTCATCCAGGGCCGCTCCAAAAGATTAATCGTCGGCGACATGCCGAGCACCAGCATGGCGACGACCAGGGCGAAACTCAGATTCGCGATCGGCCCGGTCACCGCCATGCGCCACTGCACTTTCCTGCCGCCAGCCTGTTCTGCACTCTCCGCGTTTGCGTAGGCCACGAGTCCGCCAATCGGCAGCAGCAGGATATTTCTCAATTGCAATCCGTGGTACGCCGCCACGATCATGCGCGCCACTTCGCGGACGGCAACCGCACCCAGCAAAACCAGCCACAAGCCCACGCCACGGAACATGGTGAGATGAACGCTCTCGGTGTAGGCCATACAGACGCCAAGCAACAGAATGAAGAAAGTGTGAATGCGTAACTCCACACCCATCCAGCGCCCTAGGGGGAACGACCATCCGCGCATTGCATCCGTCCTTGCTTCTCATTGTAGAGCTTGCGGATTCATTGGCCAGCAAAGGATTCATTTACCATTGAAATCCGATGCGGGTGATTGGCGGCACATACCGTTCGCGGCGGCTGATCGCGCCCCGCGGGCTCGCCACCCGGCCCACCAGCGATCGCCTGCGTGAAACTCTTTTTAATGTCCTGGCCGCGCGCATCGAAGGCGCCGTGTTCGCCGATCTGTATGCCGGCTCGGGAGCGGTGGGCATCGAAGCTATCAGCCGCGGTGCAAGCCTGGTCTACTTCGTGGATCAGGCTCCGGCTGCGATAGCCGCGATCCGCAGCAATCTTGCCGCACTCAAAATCACTTCCGGGTTCCAGATTGTTTCCAGCAGCGTCTCGGCCGCATGGCGCCGTCTCTCCGAACCCGGCGCACAACAGCGTTGCGCGGTTATCTTTCTTGACCCGCCGTACGCAGCCGCGGACGATTACGCCCGCACCCTTGCCGGCATCGGCCAGCATGCAGATTCGCTGCTCACTCCCGACGGCATCGTGATCGCCGAACATGGCCGCAAGATGGCTCAGCCGCTGACGGAATGTTACGGTCCACTGCGGCGCTATCGCGTTCTTGAGCAGGGCGACGCAGGCTTGAGCTTCTACACCAGGTAGCCTCCCCCTTGGTGCTCGCCGGTCTTTAGGTTCACCTCAAACTCGAGCTCACGATCGGTGCTCATGTCCCAACCCAAGCCAAACAACATGTCTCCGCGGATGCCGGTAATGTGCAAGCCATCCCAACTCAGACGGCCGGTTTGCCAGGCTTTCCCGGAGCGGCCCCAGGCCAGCAGCGAATGGAAACTGGAAAATATGAGCAGGTCGTGCTCCGCGACCGGCGTTACCGCGATCACCGGGCGGTACACAACTTGTTCCCATCGCGCGGGGTCATTTGTGTCGACCAGATAGGCGTACCCGCCGGCAACGGCACAGAGCCATGCCGGATCAGGACAGGCCCATACACCGGTAGGCACGGCGGGCCCGGCAAAACCAAGGGCACAGGTGGCCAGGAACGGAAGCGCTGCACCAAAGGGCCGGATCATGACCTCCAGTGCTCCCCGCTCCACTTCCTCAACCTGCGCCGGGTACACGAATTGGCGCGCGGGCAAGATCAACGGCCGGGAAGCGAGGATCTCAGCCTCCCAAGCGTGTTCAAACGTGGAGTCAATCACCAGGTTGCTGTTTTTTTGATGCAAATGCCTCTACCCTCTCCCGCACGCTTAACACGCGGGTGGGCAAATCGAGCCGGCTGCCGTCTTCCAGCAGGGGAATCAGCTTGTCAAACTCCGGGCCGGAGTGCGCCCCGGTCAAGATGATACGTACGGGGTGGAACAGATCCTTGCCCTTGACCCCAGTCTCCACCTTTACCTCGTTCATCAGTTCCTTGAAACGCTGCGGCGTCATCGCGCCCGCTTCTGCTCTGACCTTTTCCGTAAATACCTGTGCTACACGAGTTCCCGCTTCCGAAGTCAGCATAGCTGTGTCTTCTTCGGTCACCTCGGACGTCGCCCGCCAAAGGGCTGCTGCTTTTTCCGGTAACTGCTGGAGCTGGTCAACGGCGGGAAGAAACAGTTCCAGCACACGATCGAACCAATGCTCGACAACGTCGCCGGCAGAGGATTGCGGCGGTAGCCACTCCATCGCCGCGAAATATGGCCAAGCCAATTCTCTCAGCTCGGGTAGCGGAGAATGCTTGATGGCTTGACGGTTGAGCCAGTGCAGCTTGTCCCAATCGAAGACTGCGGGCGAGGGCGTGACCCGCTCCAGCTTGAACTCCTTGATCAGCTCTTCGCGAGAGAAGATCTCGCGTGTTCCTCCTTCAGCGCCCCAGCCGAGCAGAGCAAGATAGTTCGCCAGCGCCTGGGGCAGAATTCCCATCTCGCGGAAGCTGGCAACCGACGTAGCACCGTGGCGTTTGGAAAGGCGCTCCCGGTCGCTGCCCAGAATCGTCGAGAGATGCGCGAACTGGGGCAGAGTCCAACCGAATGCCCGATAAATGGCCACCTGCCGGGGAGTGTTCGAAATGTGATCGTCGCCGCGGATGACATGAGTGATCTGCATGAGTGCATCGTCGATGGTGACCACGTAGTTGTAGACCGGCACGCCGGAAGAGCGAACCAGGATAAAATCTCCCACTGCCTCGCTTGCGAACTCTACCTCGCCGCGGACGATGTCGTGGAAGCGCAGTGGAGCATCGGGCACAGCCAGCCGGACGGCGAAGGTCTCGCCCGCAGCCGCGCGGGCCATAGCTTCGGCCGGCGTGAGAGCTTTGCATTTGCCCGAGTACACCTGCGTGCGGTGCTCGCGGAGAGCCTGCTGCCGCTCCTGCTCCAGTTCCTCCGCGGTACAGAAACAACGGTAGGCTTTGCCTTCCCCGAGCAACTGGTCCGTGTGCTGGTGATAAATCCCCAGGCGCTCGCTTTGCCGGTAGGGTGCATAGGGGCCACCGATCTGCGGCCCTTCCGTCCAGTCCAGGCCGAGCCAGCGGAGATCTTCGATCAGCTGGGCCTCGTAGCGCACTTCGCTTCGCTCTACATCGGTGTCTTCGATACGCAGCAGGAAATCTCCACCGGTGTAGCGGGCAAAGAGCCAGTTATAGAGCGCGGTGCGGGCATTGCCCACATGCAACATACCAGTGGGTGAGGGAGCAAAGCGCACCCGTGGGGAACGGTTTGGCATAGGTCTGCTCTGATGCTATCAAGCTCAGAGTATGTTCCCTTCTACGGTGCACAGCGTGAGTGTTTAGTCGGGCCGTTGGAGGCCAACAAAGAGCTCGGCAAGAGGATGTGTGAGAGCCCTCTTTACCCCCTGCCTGGGTGCCCAGGGTCTGTTTACGGAGACAGAGTGCAAATTCGCATACACTTAACCCATAAGAGCAAGGCTCTAGCGGAAGTGCTCCCACCCGGCGGGTGCGAGCTCGGAACGGGTGTTGCCCTGGTTCATTGCTACTTGCGGCCGCTTGCCAGGTTTCTTCATCCGGCCGACGGCATGTGTAAGCACTCCTCCCAATTGACCGGGCACTCGTGTCTTGGGTGAGGCGGTAAACAACAGCTCGTAGTCTTCTCCGCCGTGCAAGGCCTGCTCCAGGGTGGCGCGGGCATCGAGGGGCAGTGCTTCAGCATCGATTTCCGCTGCCAGGCCACTCTCTTCGCACAGATGGGCCAGATCGGTTGAGAGCCCGTCGCTCAGGTCGATGGCCGCGGTTGCCAATCGTCTGAGCTCGCGACCGGCAGACAGCCTGGGCTCTGGATATAAATGGGGATGACGCAATTTGTCGTGTGCATGGAAGGCGGAAGGCCGGCGCTCAAGGGCGCGCAGCTCAGCCGCGGATCCACCCAGGGCGCCCGTGACATAAATCAGGTCGCCGGCGCGAGCCCCGGAGCGCAAGAGCGCCTTACCCTTGGGAACGCTTCCCAGCAGAACAATGTCGGCGATCACCAGCGGAGACTTCGCCATGTCTCCGCCCGCCAACGGCACCCGATAGCGCTGAGCCAGCGCCATGAATCCATCGAGGAAGAGATCCAGCCACAATGCGGTGAGATCCGGCGGCAGAGCCAGCGATAAAAACGCCGCCTCCGGACGGGCACCCATCGCCGCCAGATCGCTCAGGCCGCGGGCCAGACAACGGTGGCCCACACTTTGCGGTGGATGCCAGTCCCGGCGGAAATGAACATTCTCGAGTGAGAGGTCGGTCGTGACCACCAGTTCTTCACCACGACGTGGCCGCAGGACTGCACAATCATCGCCGATGCCGAGATTCAGGATCCCGCTCTTCCGCTGGCCCTTCCGCAGTTGATCTGCCCGTCTTCGAATGGCTGCGATCAGTTCCCGCTCGCCTGCGGTCTTGGGTCGACTCTTTTTGGGGTTGTCAGCCATGCGCCAGCATACCTTGCAGCCCCGGCAAGTTATCAAAGCGTTAGACTCTGTCCCACTTTACGGGTTTGACCCATTAGATTCACTCTGTTAGGTTCAAGACTCGGCCTTTGTGCAAATTGAGTACGAAGGCTATATCCCCTTGTAGAGTGAGCAGATTGCGCAAACGCTACTACATAATTTTTGTAGCCCGCCAGGAAGATGGCGAATTGCGCAAGATCCCTATACCGTTGCACTACGCCTATGTGTTTGTGGCGGCTGCGGTTATTGGGCTTTTCACGATCACCGGGATGGCTGGATCATACAGCCGCATGTTGCTGAAGACGGCCCGCTTCAACCAGGTTCGCAATGAGCGCGAAACCATCCGCCATGACTATCTGCAAATGGAACAAGTGGCGCATGAGAAAGATGTGCAGGCAGCTTCTTTGGGGTCACTGGCCAGCGAAGTCACTGCTCTTTATGGCCTGCGGCAAAACCGGCTAAACAAAACTTCTCTCCTGAAGTCGACGGCCTCGACCAGTGCCGCGGCCTCCGACGGCATCAGCGATCAGCAGTACAGTCAATCCCTCGATCAGCTGCTGGCGCTTCGCTCCTCGGCGATGTCTGGGGAGATCATGCACGGGCTCGACTTAACGAATCGCTTCCCAATGGGATTGGGCGGCAGGATCAACGTGGCTTATGCACCATCGCTGTGGCCGGTACAAGGGATCGTAACCAGTTCCTTCGGCGCCCGGCTTGATCCCTTCAAGGGTGAAGGCGCCTTTCACACTGGCATCGACATTTCCGCCAGCCAAGGCGACGCTGTACGCGCGCCGGCGGATGGAATGGTTCTCAAGGCTGGAATGGGCACAGGGTACGGACGCGAAGTCATCGTCGATCATGGCCACGGAGTGGAAACCCTCTACGCTCATCTTTCCGGATTTGCAGTCATCGCGGGGCAGGACATTCGCAAGGGTGACATCCTGGGCTACGTTGGTTCTTCCGGACACAGTACTGGCCCTCACCTGCACTACGAAGTCCGCATTCACGATACGCCGGTGAATCCCTCCAAATATCTGCATGACGCCGCGGCGCCTCAACTAGCGAGCACCCCATCCGCACCTACGCCTACCAACTCCGGCGGCGCAGACTAAGACCGCGCCTTTCCCTGCTGTGGTTCTGCATGGCCACGCTGTGCTGCGGGGCCGCCCTTAGGGCACAGACTGTTGGGACCAATCACATCGGCTTCGACAAGAACGAATATCCCGGGGATAACCTTCTCCCTGCACTGCGCCGCACCTTTTCCTACACCGGCTACTGGCTAAACAATCCGCCGGGAGCGAGTGCTAATAGCTGGATCGGCAAGCGTGCCATCCTTAAGGCGAACGGCTTCGGTTTCATGATCCTGTACAACGGCCGGGTGGACTCCGAGCTCAAGGGCAAGGACGCAGCGGCCCTCGGCCGAGCTGACGCATCCGCCGCCATTGCCGCAGCAAAACGCGAGGGCTTTGCTCCCGGCGCGATCCTGTTTCTCGATCAGGAGGAGGGCGGACGGCTGTTGCCGGAACAAAGTGCTTATCTTTTTTCCTGGGTACAGGCATTACGGTCGTCGCCGTACAAGCCGGGGGTTTATTGCTCGGGCATTCCGGTAGCGGAAGGTACAAGCCAGATCAGCACCGCGCGGGACATCCTGAGCCGTGACAGCAACTTGGCTTTGTGGGTGGCCAATGACCAATGCCCTCCGGCGCCGGGTTGTGTGCTGCCGAAGAAGCCTCTTGATGCAGCTTCGAGCGGAATTCCAGAAGCGAAGATTTGGCAGTATGCGCAGTCACCCAGAAGACCGTTTGCTCGCCAATGTGCCGCGACCTACGCGGCCGATAGCAACTGTTATGCGCCCGATCTCCCGCATAGCGCCCGGACATTTTTGGATCTGAACGTGTCTTCGTCTGCGGATCCATCCAGGGGACGGTAGAGAGGCGCTTACGATACTGGTGCGTGACAACGGGAAAACAGCAGGTCCCTCCGCTACCCTGCGCTTCGGTCGGGATGACAATTTTGTTGCTAAGTGGGCGTCGCTTCAGGAGGCGCCGTATTCTTCCAGTCATCAGATCAGCAACAAAGTTGTCATCCCGACCGAAGCGCAGGGTAGCGGAGGGACCTGCTGTTTCTCAACCTTCCTGCAGCATGCTGGGTTCTTCAGGGGCACGCAGGCGGACCAGGCGATCGATGGCATAGGGCGCGCGATGCGATGCGGTGTGATAGTGCCGCACCTGCAGCTCTCCCAGCAAACCGATGGCAAGCATCTGGATGCCAGCCAGAATCAAAACACCAGCCACCACAAAAAGCGGTCCATGCGTTTCCATCACGGCCTGGTGGGTGAAGACTTTGAGCCCGGCCAACATCATTGAGATCGCGCCGCCAAGAAGAATGCCGAGTGCGCCAAAGGTGCCGAAAAAATGGAGCGGGCGGGTCATGTACTTGAGCAGAAAACGGATGGTGAGCAGGTCAAAGAAAACGCGGATCGTCCGGGAAATCCCGTAGTGAGATTTACCCCGCTCCCGGTTCACATTCTTGATCGGAATCTCACAAATACTGGCGCCATACCAGGAGGCCAGCGCAGGGATAAAGCGATGCATCTCGCCATAGAGCGGGATGTTGTGGATTACCTCACGCCGATATGCCTTGAACGTAGTTCCAAAGTCATGAATGTCGACGCCGGAAAGCTTTGCCATGAGCCAATTTGCGCAGCGTGAGGGAATCCTGCGCATGACGAAGCTGTCGATGCGCGCCTTGCGCCAACCGCTGACCACGTCGTAACCCTCTTCCAGCTTGGCGACAAACTCGGGAATCTCAGACGGATCGTGCTGCAGGTCGCCATCCATGGCCAGGATGAAGTCTCCCTGGGAGTGATCGAATCCCGCGGCCAAGGCTGATGTCTGGCCGAAATTACGCCGCAGCTTGACCACCAACACCCGGCTATCCACGGCTGCAATTTCCTCCAGCAGCTTGTAGGTGCGGTCGCTCGATCCGTCGTCTACAAGCACCAGTTCGAAACTGTCGCCAATCTGCTCCATAACCGCCTTAAGGCGGTCGTACAGCGCAGTAACGTTCTCTTCCTCGTTATGGAAGGGTACGACGATCGAATACTTTGGCATCCAGATAGTATAAATCCCAAAAAAGCCATCCCTGGACGGGAATTCTGTCTTTTTCGGTGTACCTTATTGACCGTCCCATTTGCGGATCTCCTCGGCCAGAATTGCGCAGGCCCGCTCGCACGCAGCACGATCCACGTCATGATGCGTGACCAGCCGGACGGAATGCGGCCCCAGAGTCCCGGCACGGAGGCCACGGCTGGCCAAAGCGGTGACCAGCGCCTGGGCATCTCCGCCGCCGCGGAGGCTGAAGATGACGATGTTGGTCTGCACCAGCGCCGCATCGAGTTCCACCTGGGGAAGCGCGCTCAGAGCAGCGGCCAGGAGCTTGGCATTGTCATGATCTTCCTGGAGCCGCCCAGTCATGTCATTGAGGGCAACCAGACCGGCTGCGGCCAGAACGCCTACCTGGCGCATTCCTCCCCCCAGCGCCTTACGAAAGTTACGCGCGCGCTCGATCTTTTCCCGGCTGCTGACCAGCATCGAACCGACCGGTGCACACAAGCCCTTGGATAGGCAGAACATGACCGAGCTAAACCCGCGGGACAGCCGATCTACCGGGATTTTCAATGCAGTCGCAGCATTGAAAATGCGCGCGCCATCCAGATGAACCGGCAAACCCGCGTTGGCCGCCCCGGCCAGAGTTTCTTCGATTACTTCGAGCGGCATCACAGTGCCGCCAGCCAGGTTGTGGGTGTTCTCGAGAGAAATGAGCCCCGTACGGGAGCGATAGTGGCGGCCGGATGAGACCACCGTCTGGATCAGCGGCCAGGTGAGGATTCCACGATCCGCATATACGGTGCGGAGCTGGCATCCGGAAAAGGCGGACACCATGGCCATTTCCCAGTCCACCAGGTGGCCGCGGGATTCGCAGACAACCTCCTGGCCGTGCTCGGTGTGGATGCGGATCGCAATCTGGTTGCCCATGGTGCCGGTGGGCACAAATAACGCCGCTTCGCGGCCAAAGATCTCCGCCGCGCGTGCTTCCAGGCGATTTACGGTGGGATCTTCGCCGTAGACATCATCCCCCACTTCGGCTGCGGCCATGGCGGCACGCATGGCAGGGGTCGGACGGGTGACCGTATCGCTGCGCAGGTCGATGGACGCGGTTGACTGCCGAGCGGTCGTTTCAGGCCAAGGCAAGGTCCCGGTAGACAAAGTTCCCTCCTACCTCATTGCAACTGGAGCTCTGGTTCCTCTACTCCGAGGAAGCGGGCAAAGACGTCGTTAGAAAAGAGGAGACCACGCCGGGTCAGGCACACCACACCATCCTGGTCGGTGAGCAGTCCAAGCTCGCACAGCTCGCGCACCAGGGGCACGAAATTCTCAACGCGATCCCCACCGAACTCGGCCGCCAAGGCATGCCACGCGACCCCGGCACGCAAGCGCAAGCCCAGAAACCAGGCCTCTTCCAGCGCTTCGCACGAGCTGACCTGGCGTACATCCTGCGCCTGGCCGCCACGGAGGTATTCCGCCAGGACCGCGGTGGTACTGAAGCGCAGCGCAGAACCGTCCGCGGTACGGACCATGGAGTGCGCGTCCAGGCCGAAACCGAGGTAGGGCTGCCGGCGCCAGTACTTCAAATTATGCTGTGACTGGCTCACGCCGCGGGCGAAGTTTGAGATTTCGTATTGCCGTAGTCCGGCGGCTTCAAGAGCAGCAATAGCGCTCTCGTACAGGTCGGCAGTCAGCTCTTCACTGGGCACAGTCTGCGCGTGATAGCGCGAGCCGCCGGCCAGCAACTCCCGGCCCAGGCGCGAATCCTCGTCAATTTCCAGCATGTAGATGCTGGCGTGTTCCACCCCGGTCGCAGCCAGCACCTCGAGCGATTCCTGCCAACTGGCCGCGGTCTGATGGGGCATGCCGGCAATCAGATCGATGCTAAGATTGCGCACCCCAGCGGAGCGGACCCGTTCCAGGTCGCTTAAGACCACTTGCCGGGTATGAAATCGTCCTGTAGCGACCGCCTCACGATCGACCAGGGATTGGACGCCAAAACTGATCCGGTTGACACCGAGGGCAAGCATGGCGTCCAACGCCGGGCCGTCCAGCTGACCTGGAGCGCACTCCAGTGTGATTTCCGCTGCAGGTGCTATATCAAATTCCTGGCGCAGGGCGTGGGCCAGCTCCCCTACCAGGGCGGGAGAAAGCACGCTGGGGGTGCCTCCGCCCAGGTAAATGCTGTCCACCTGCTCAGGAATGGCCGCACCGGCCAGCCGCTGCCGCAGGCTGCGGATTTCCTCACAGACCCGGGCGACATATTGCTCATGCGCACCGGCCGACGATACCCCGGAGGCGAAATTGCAGTAGCTGCACTTGGCGCGGCAAAACGGAACCGAAATGTAAATACCAAGAGAATTCATCTGCCGGCAAAGTCCTGCTATCTATTCTGACATCCTCCATTCGCCGTAACGCCAAGTAAAATAAGACTCGAAGCCCATGGCTGAACCGAGCGCCGAGAAAGATCGCAAACCCCAGCAGCACGACGATGATGTTGTCGGCAAGGCTTATGACAGCCGTCTGATGGGCCGTTTGTTGACCTACCTACGGCCCTACAAGCTGCAGGCGGCCATTTCGCTGGTGGCGATCCTGCTCAAAGCTGGATCCGATGTTCTCGGGCCTTATCTGACTAAGATCGCTGTGGACCGGTACATGACCGCGCGGCCGGCACTCCATTCGCCGGCGTGGACGCATTGGCTGAGCTCGAATGCGATGGTGGGGGTGACGCAAATTGCCAGCGTCTATCTGGGCACGCTGGTATTCAGTTACCTGCTCGAATTTGTCCAGACCTACCTGATGCAGTGGACCGGGCAGAAAGTCATGTTCGACATGCGCAGCCAGATTTTTCGCCACATCCAGAGCATGCACGTAAGCTTTTTCGACCGCAATCCCGTAGGGCGCCTGGTCACCCGGCTAACCAGCGATGTGGACGCACTGAACGAGATGTTCACCTCCGGGGTCTTCGCCATTTTTGAGGATGTTTTTGTTCTCGTCCTCATCGTGGTCATCATGCTGCGCATGAACTGGTGGCTGGCCTTGATCGCGTTTGCCGTGCTGCCTATTATCCTTGGGGTCACTCGCATCTTCCGTAAGCATGTGCGCGACTCCTATCGGCGCATTCGCTCCGCCATCGCCCGTATCAACGCCTCTACCCAGGAGCACGTGAGCGGGATGAGCGTGGTGCAGCTGTTCAATCGCGAGCAGCGCTCCTATGAAGAGTTCGAAGCCGTCAACCGGCAGCACATGGTGGCCTTCAAAGACGCCATTTTGGCGTACGCGCTCTATTACCCCGCGGTTGAATTGCTAAGCTCCGTAGCCATCGCCCTGGTGATCTGGCTGGGCGGGTATGGGGTGCTGCGCAATGCAGTCACCATCGGTGTGCTGGTCGCCTTTATCCAATATTCCCAGCGCTTCTTCCGGCCTATCCAGGACCTGAGCGAGAAATACAACATCCTGCAGGCGGCGATGGCTGCCAGCGAGCGCGTCTTTAAGCTGCTCGATACTCCGCCAGAGCTGCAAAGCCCGCCCGCACCGCGCGCCTGCGACGGTTCGGGGCGAATCGAGTTCCGCCATGTCTGGTTCACGTATCAACGGCTGGATGAACAGCAACTGGCGGCCATTCAACAGGCCGAGGGCACGGAGGAGATTCTGGCTGCCTCTCCAGAGGTGGAATGGATTCTCAAAGATGTATCGTTCGTGATCGAGCCCGACCAGACGGCGGCTATCGTAGGCCACACTGGGGCCGGCAAGACCACCATCATCGGCTTGATGATGCGCTTCTACGAGATTCAGCGTGGCAGCGTGCGGATCGATGACGTCGACGTGCGTGAACAGGATGTGACGGAGTTACGGCGCCATTTCGGGGTGGTACTTCAGGATCCGTTCCTATTCACCGGCACTATCGCGGAGAATATTCGCCTGGGCTCGGACTGGATTACGGATGAGCGGATGAAGGCCGCGGCCGATGAGGTGAATGTCGGCGATTTCATCCGGGCTTTGCCTCGTGGATTTGATGAGCCGCTGCGCGAACGCGGCAACAGTCTATCTACCGGGCAGAAGCAGCTCATCAATTTTGCCCGCGCCCTGGCGCACGATCCGCGCATCCTGATACTGGACGAAGCCACCTCGAGCGTGGACACGGATACTGAAATGCGGGTCCGCTCCGCGCTCGAACGCATGGTTCAAGGGCGGACTTCGGTGATCATTGCCCATCGCCTGTCGACCGTGCAGCAGGCGGACCGAATCCTGGTCATGCACAAGGGCGTGTTGCGAGAGTTCGGCACTCACCAGGAATTATTGGGACAGCGCGGCATCTACTGGAAGCTCTACCAGCTGCAATACAAGGACCAGGAAGTGCAGGCCGCGCGGGCTGCTAACGGATTTTTGGACGCGAGCCTCGCCGTGGGCACGGACTAGCATGAAGATCTTTTTGTCTGCCGGTGAAGCCAGCGGCGAGCACTATGGCGCGCTGCTGATGGCGGAGATAGGCCGCCTTGAGCCGCGGGCGGAGTTTTTCGGCCTCGGCGGAGTGCGCATGGAGGCCCTGGGGCTGCGCCGGGTGGTGCGCGCCGAAGATGTCGCTGTAATGGGCATCACGGAAGTGATTCTTCATATGCCCCGGGTCTACCGGGAATATAGAAAGTTGAAGGCCAGCTTGCGCGCGGAACGGCCCGATCTCGCTATCCTGATTGACTTCCCTGACGTAAACCTGAGTCTTGCCGCCGAGCTTCGCCGGTTGAAAATCCCCGTGGTCTACTTTGTGAGTCCACAGTTATGGGCCTGGAAGAAGTGGCGCATAAAGGGCGTGCGGCGCAATGTGACCCGGATGCTGGTGATTTTTCCCTTCGAAGAAAGTTTCTACCGCGGACAGGGCGTTGCCGCTGATTTTGTCGGTCACCCGCTGGCGGATCTTGACCCGCCCACAGTGACCCGGGAAGAATTTGCTCGCGAAAATGGTCTGGACACGTCAAAATTCTGGGTTGGCTTGCTGCCCGGGAGCCGCACCAGGGAGCTCGACGCCAACTTGCCGCCAATGCTCGAAGCCGCTCGATCGCTGGGTCCGGGGTACGAATATCTCCTGCCCGTGGCCCCCACGCTAAAGGAATCGCAGGTTCAGGGCTTCACCCGCCAAGCGAAGGAAGCCGGGGTGCGGGTGGTGCATGATGCGCGCGCAGTCTTACAGCACGCGCGCGCCAGTATTGTCGCCAGTGGCACCGCCACCGTCGAGGCGGCGCTCATTGGCAACCCCTTCGTGGTGGTCTACCGGGTCTCGCGCATTACCTATGCGGTGGCGCAGAGGGTGGTCGACGTGGCCCATGTGGGCATGGTCAACCTGATCGCAGGACGCCGAATCGTGCCAGAGCTCATCCAGCATGATTTCACCGCATCCAACGTGGTGGAGCAGGTGCGCCCGCTCCTGGAAAGCGAGCAGGCTCGTGCAACAATGCAGTCAGACCTGCGCACCGTTGGAACCGCACTACGAGTAAACGGCGAGGGAGCGATTCAGTGTGCAGCCCGTATTGCCTTGCAATTGATCCCCGCGGCGCAGCCGCCGGGGTTGCAATCCGCTTTGGTTTCATCATGGCCCCTTGAATGACTTCGATGACACGCAGTTCCAGAATTCCCGCCAGGGTTTTGTTGCTGCTGACCGCTTTGCTGGGGTTGGCTGGTCCGCATCTTTTCGCCGCAGAACGATCCAACATCAACATTACCGGTTACGTGATCGATGCTCAGCTCGATCCCGCCCAGCATACCCTCAAAGCGACCGCGCGGGTAACCTTCACTGCGACCGACACCGTAAGCTCGGCTATTTTCGAACTGCACAACGCGCTCAAGGTAAACAGCGTGACAGATGGGCAAAATCACCAGCTCAACGGCGAGCGCGGCCCCAATGCAACCATCAGCGTGGCCTTGGCGAGCCCCATGAGCAAGGGGGCGAAGGCTACCTTCACCTTTGAGTATGAGGGAACGCTCAGTGGCAGCGAGGAGAGTCCGGTAGAGGGACTCAAGGTGGCATCGATTGGCGATCCCATCAGTTATCTCCTGTATGCAGGCCGCTGGTTCCCCATGGTGGGGTATTTGACCGACCGGTTTACGGCGGAAATCCATGTAACCATCCCTGCCGGCTACCGGGTGGTGGGCAGCGGCAGCACCGGTAGTCCCCGCCCCGTCTCCGGCGGTCAGCAATACAGTTTCAACTGGACCAAGCCCAGCTTCCCGGGCACCATCATCGCGGGCAAGTTCAACGAACCCCTGGCTGTGGCCGGGTCCCCCAATGTGCGGGTATACCTCACCGACGCACACAAGCAAAGCGGTCCTGAGTACGCGCAAACCGCCAACAAGGAATTTGACTTCTTTAGCGAAAGTTTTGGGGAAGCCTCTTCCCGGCTGTTAAATGTTGTCGAGTTGCCGGACGACACGTTGCCCTCCTACTGGGCTCCGGAGATTGCCGCCATTGCCGGCGCACGCATCGCCGACCGCAACAACTACCGCCTTTTGGCGAACACCATCGCCCACCAATGGTGGGGGAGCACAGTTACCCCCGCAACGCTCAATGACGCCTGGATCACCAATGGCATGTCCCGGTACGGCGAGCTGATGTACGTGGAGCGGGTCGCGGGGCAGACGGCGTTACAGGCCGCGGTGATCGATATCTCAGCCGGCGCGCTGGCCTATGACACCATCCCGCTGACTTCGGCAGGGCGGCTGGATCCGTTTTCACCCCAGTTTCAATCCATGACTTTGGAAAAGGGCGCCATGATCTTCCACATGCTTCGTTGGGAGATCGGCGAGGACAACTTCAACAAGACGTTGCGGGCCCTGATTACGCAATACGCCGACAAGCCAATCCGTACCCGGGACGTGGAGAAGGTGGCCGAGCAGGAGTCTCAGCAGCAGCTCACAGCCTTCTTTGCACAATGGCTGGATGGAACGGGCGCACCCCAATTCGTCAACAAGTACACCGTCTATCGATTAGGCAATAACAAGGGATTTCGTACCATCGGTGAGATCGGCCAGGACCTCGATCTCTTCAATATGCCAGTGGAACTTCGGGTCGAGACCGAAGGCAAGACGGAGATGAAGAGAGTGGATGTAGTCGGCACCAACTCGCAATATGTCGTGGATACATTTGGCCGGCCACGTCACATCTCCATCGACCCGGACAACTGGGTGCTCAAGAATACTCCGGACATGCAAGTGCGGATCTCGATTCTGCGCGGCCAGCAGCTGGTCGCGGAGGGGGATAATCCCGGGGCGCTGGCCGAGTACCAAAAGGCTCTCACCGCCAACCCCAATAGCTCGCTCGCCAGCTACCGCATCGGCGAAGTCTTATTCAGCCAGCGCAACTACCAGGCAGCGGCGAATGCCTATCGTGATGCGCTACGTGGGGACGACGAGCCCAAGTGGACCGAGGTCTGGAGCCACATCGCGTTGGGAAAAATATTCGATGTGACCGGGCAGCGGGATCGGGCAGTCAACGAATACCGGCAGGCGGTGCAGACCAACGACAACACGCAGGGCGCGGTGAACGAGGCGCGCAAATATCTGCAGCAGCCCTACAAGAGGCCTGATACGGATTAGACCGGGAACTATCCCTCTAACAAATGACGGGTGCCCCACATCCCCGATTTCCTGTGGAGTTAATGGATTTCGCGAACTTCATGCGCCTTTCCTTTAAAGAAAGGCGCACACGCAGTCCTGTCCGGCGCAGCGTGCAGGAAATTCGGGGCATCTCGCTGGTTTTTCGCGAGATGTGGGATACCACGAACCTTGATGTTCGTTGCCCCTAGAGTGAAAAACCTTCCGGTGTAAGACTGTGGTTTCCCAAGATCCTTCTTCTAGTAAAAGGTTTCGGTCAACACCTTCTTCGAGGTCATTCGTAGCGAAGGGCTTCTACGGGGTCTAGATTGGCGGCTCGGATGGCAGGGACCATTCCGCTTACCAGGCCGACGACTATCAGGATTGCCGTGGCCACCAGGACGGTGGTGGGTGAAATCAGCAAGTGGATATCCGCGGCTTCTCCGTTCTTCGCAATCGCACTGTACAAAGTGATGCTGCCCACCACTATTGAGACCAGGTAGGCGAGCGCGATACCACAAATGCCGCCCAAGCCGGTGATCACCAGCGCCTCGGTAAGGAACTGGACCAGGATGTGCCGGCGACATGCACCGAGCGCCTTCTCTATGCCGATCTCGCGCGTGCGCTGTTGCACCGCCACCAGCATGATGTTCATCAAGCCAATCCCGGCAATACCCAGGGTCAGCGTTCCAATAAACGCCATCAGCACCTGCAGCCCGGTCGAGATGATGCGAAATTGCGAGAGCTGTTCCATCAGGTTGGCTACAAAAATGGCGTTGCGATCCGACGCGGGAAATCCATGTGCGGCGCCGAGCGCTCCCCGCAGCGCAGATTCCGTGGTTACGTAGTTGCCATGGTAGTTAAACCAGATCGCATCCAGGTACTTGGTATCCTTCACGTCGCTCATGGTGGTGAACGGTATGTAGATAACCCGGTTGATATTGTCATCCCCCTCCTGCATCTTGGGCCGGAGTACGCCGATGACCGTAAAGCTCACGCCCTTGATACGAATGCGCTGGCCGATAGGATAGAGACCCGAATAAAGCTTGGTTTTGGCCTCCGAACCGATCACGGCAACGTGGTTGCGTTGCTCCATATCTTTTTCGGTATAGAAGCGGCCGTAATCGAGATCGAGCTTATGAACGTCTTCGATGGCTGGGAATGATCCGCTCACCGACCAGGTGTAACTGTGCGTATCGTTTTGCACCGTGACGTCCTTGGAAACTTCGGGCGCAACGCGGAGAACATCCGGAACACTGCTCTGGATAAGATCGACGTCGGCGAGTTGCAGTCTTACCTGGACACCGGCTTTCTTGCCCCCTGCCTGCTGGCTGGTGGTCCCGGGAAAGACGCCCATGATGTTGGTGCCGAACTGGGCAAAAATCGCCTCGATGGCGCGGCCGAAGCCGGCTCCATACGCCATCAGCAGTACCACAGTGGCAATACCCCAAGCCATACCGATCATGGTGATCAAGGTGCGCCGCCGATTGTGCAGCATGGCTTCGCAGGCTTGAGAGAACAGGTCGCGCAACATGAGTTTCTCCCGATTATTTGCGTTATCAGAGTTACGGTAACCTGGTCACGGCTGTTATGTGCAGCCGTTCTATACGGAACGGCTGCGTAGAGAGCAGTTCGCCGCCTTACATCAACTCTGATAACCCTATTCGCGACGCAGCGCGTCCACCGGGTCCAGCTTTGCTGCCTGCCCCGCGGGGTAGACTCCGGCAACGATCCCACTCAGGCAGAGGGTTCCAAAGGCCAGGGCAGCCGACCACGGCACCAGCCGCGGCGCATCGAAGCCCTGCAGGCTGGTACCCACGGCGCGATTCAAAGCGAACATGAGCAGGCCTGCCGCCGCGATGCCCACCGCACCGCTGATCCCGGTCAAAAACATGCCTTCCAGCAGGAACTGCGTCATGATATTCCGCCTGGTCGCGCCCAACGCTTTGCGCAGCCCGATCTCCCGGGTTCGTTCGGCCACTGAGACCAGCATGATATTCACCACGCCCAGGGCGCCCAGGGACAGGGTTACGATACCTACCCCGCCCAGGAACAGGTCCATGGCGTCAAAGATTTTGCCCACCATACGCTGCGAATTGACCGAGTCCCATTCCTCGAAAGCATCCGGCGCATTGGCATCAAAACCGTGCTGCCAAGCTACGATGGCGTGCACTTCCGCAATCGCCGGCAGGTTGTCGTCTTTGGTGATGGGCTGGTATTGCAATGAGGTCACGGCATCCCGAGGTATGTTTTCCCCGGTTAAGGGGAAAAGCTCGAGCATGGTGGTCAATGGGATGTAGACCCGCTGATTGTCACTGTCATTGTTGCCGCGGGCGATGCTGCCCGCCACCCCGATGACCTGGAATCGCACTCCATTGAGGAGAATCCATTCACCGAGCGCCGGGCGGCCGGGAAAGAGCAAAGCGGCGGTCTTCTTGCCCATCACTACGACCCGGCGGCGCTGTTCCAGATCGTCGGAGCGTACAAAACGGCCCTCGGCTACGGGAACAAAGCGAATCTCACTGTAGTTGGGTTCTACCCCCGTCACTTCTCCGCTGCTGCTGGATAAATCACTCACTTCCTTGATGGTGGTATTTTGCAGCATAGCGGTAATGTTGCGTACCCAGGGCGCACCCGCGCGCACCGCCGCTTCGTCCGCCAGGGTCAGCTTGTAAGGACGCATACCGGTGTGTTGGCTGGGGACGGCGGGGATGTTGCCGCCCCACATCATGATGACATTGTTGCCCAGGGAAGCCATTTGACGGCGCTGGCCGGAACGGAAGCCCTCGCCAAACCCGATCAAAAGGAGCATCGAGCCGACTCCCCATGCAATGCCAAACATGGTCAGGAAAGCGCGCAGCTTGTGGGCCCAGATGGCTCGAAAGACCTCGCCGAAGATGTCAGCCGGGGATTGCATCGCGGTCACCCTTTGATACGGGTCTCGCAGCGCGCTTGTTCCAGAAAAGGGTTATTTAGCGTTATTTGAGGTTCAGGGCGGCCATCGCTTCGTCGGCGCTGGGCGAGCTAACCTTGAGGTATTCGCCAACCCGCTTGCGTTCTTCCGCGGAAAGGGTGGGGGCCAGGGCGAGAATACGCCGGAGTGTGGTCGCAATATCGTCGATGTAGTTCATCATTCGGATGGCTTCGCCGGAAAGTGGCATGGGGTTCTTCCTCGTTACAATAGGGTAGAGCAGTTTCTGTACTCCATTTTCCGTGCTGGGCGCGAATTCGTAAAGCGACCGGGTGAATTTGGGTGGGCCAATTGCTGATCCTCGACCACGAGGGAGCGCATCCAATGGAAAATGTCTATAGCCAGCCACTTTTATCGAGCGAGCGTAGCCGTGCCTGAGCCGGCATCGGTAAAAGCCAACCCGCGCCAGGAAGCCTCGAACGAAATGAGGGCGTGTGTCGAGCGGGTGCTGCACACCGATGCCCGAGTCCCCATCTCTACCTATCGGGTGCAAATGCACAAAGGTTTCGCGTTCGCGGAGGCGCAAGCCATTGTGGGCTACCTCAAGCAGCTGGGAATCGGCGACTTCTACTCCTCGCCCATTTTCGAAGCCCGGCCGGGAAGCATGCACGGGTATGATCTCACTCGTCACGACCGGCTCAATCCCGAGCTCGGCGGAGACGAAGGCTTTTCCCGCTTCTCCGCGGAGTTGCAACGCCAGGGCCTTGGCCTTCTGCTGGACATCGTGCCCAACCACATGGGGGTTGGCAACGACTCTATCTGGTGGCAGGACGTGCTGGAAAACGGGCACGCCTCGCGATATTCCGAATATTTCGATATTGACTGGAAGCCGCTCAAACCGGCGTTGCGCAACAAGCTTCTTCTTCCTATCCTCGGTGATCAATATGGCGCCGAACTCGAACGCAAACACATCCAGGTGTCGATTGAAGACGGGCGCCTATTGGTTCATTACTACGATCACACCATGCCGATCGCGCCGCGCACAGTGAACCTCTTCTTCGACCACTCAGGTGGCGGCTCGAATCCGATGCCGCAGTCTTTTTACGAACTGCTGCAACAGATTGGGGAGATTCCGCCGCATGAAAGCAGCAATGACGATCTAAAGGAGCAGCGGCGCATACAATTGGCGGAGCTGCTGCCCAGGCTGCGAGATGCACTTCGGTCGGAGGAAATGCAGCCGCTGATCAAGCATGCTCTTGAAGCCATCAACGGCGTCGAAGGGGACCCCCACAGCTTCGACCGTCTTCACGTTTTGCTGGACGCGCAGCCCTATCGATTGGCCTCCTGGCGTACCTCGGCTGAGGAAATCAATTACCGCCGCTTCTTCGATGTGAACGACCTGGTCGGCCTGCGCATGGAGAATCCAGAGGTCTTCGCGGCGACGCACTGCTTGATCCGGAGGCTGATTGCTTCACACCAGGTGACCGGGCTGCGCATCGACCACTGCGATGGCATGTTCAATCCCCGCCAGTACCTCATCCGGCTGCAACTCTTGTATCTCGCGAGCCAGTGCGCCGGGGAGGCACCGCAGCAGGAAACCGCGGCCAACGGAATCGAGCGCAGCATACTCGATCCGGTCCGCGGATACAACTGGTCGCAAAGCCAGGGGCCGCTCTACACGGTGGTCGAGAAGATATTAGAGCCGCGCGAATATTTGCCTCCTGAGTGGCCGGTTCGCGGCACCTCCGGCTACGACTTTGTCTACCTGGCCAACGGCATCTTTATCCAGAGCGCCAACGAAAAGCGATTCGACGTTCTCTATGCCCAGGTTCTCGGACACCCGGCCGACCCGGACGAAATTATTTACCGGTCCAAGCTGCAGGTGATGCAAACGGCACTGGCCAGCGAGGTGTATGCCCTGACCAACCTGCTCAGCCGCATTGCCGCGTCCAACCGGAAGGCACGCGATTTCACCGACAACATTCTGGAGACCGTCCTGCGCCACACTATCGCAGCCTTCCCCGTTTATCGGACCTACATCGATGACCGGGGTGAATATGCGGCTCGCGACGTGGCCTTTTTGCGCTTTGCGATCGCAAGAGCCAAGCGGCTTAATCCGGATATCGATGCCTCGGCATTTGACTTCCTGCGCGAGACCCTTCTGCTCCAGAACAGCTCTCCGGCGGCCAGGCAGAAGCCCGATCCGCAGGTACTTTACTTTGCCCTTAAATTTCAACAGCTCACGGGCCCGGTCATGGCGAAGGGGGTCGAGGACACAGCGTTCTATGTCTACACCCGCTTTCTTTCTTCGAACGAGGTTGGGGGGTCGGCAAAATCCTTTGGTATTTCGCTGGATGCACTGCACCAGAGCAACCAGGAGCGCCTGAAACACTCCCCGGACACGATGCTCACCACTTCCACCCATGACACCAAGCGCAGCGAAGACGTGCGCAACCGGCTCAACGTGCTTTCCGAACTTCCCCAACTCTGGTCGGCGTCTGTCCACCGCTGGCAGCGGATGAATTCGAAATTCAAGCAAAAGATGGAAGACGGCCGGATTGCGCCGGACGGCAACGAAGAATATCTGCTCTATCAAACCATCCTGGGCGCGTGGCCGTGGCACATGGAAAGCCAAGAGGACCGCGAAAACTATGTGGAGCGGATCAAACAGTACGCGTTCAAGGCCTTAAGCGAAGCCAAAGTCAATCTGAGCTGGATCAATCCCGACCCTGAGTACATAAAGGCAGTGCACGCGTTCATCACTGCCATTATGATGCCGGGGCCGCGCGGAAAAGAGAGCCCTTTTGTCGCTTCTCTGAATACGCTCTTGCCGCAGTTACAGTTATTTGGAGCAATCAATTCGCTCGCCCAGGTGGTACTCAAGACCGCGGTTCCCGGGATACCCGATTTTTATCAAGGCAACGAACTCTGGGAATTGACACTGGTCGACCCGGATAACCGGCGGCCCGTGGACTTCGATCAGCGCGCCGGCTACCTGAATGCACTGCAAGCGCTGTCGGAGCGAGAGGGCGCCGGAACAGTGTGCCGGGATGTGCTTGCCAACCTGGCGGACGGCAGGGCCAAGCTTTGGACCACGCATCGCGCACTTCAGTTGCGCCAGCAGGAACACGTCATCTTTCGTCGTGGGGAATATATGGCGCTCGAAGTTGCTGGGGATCATCAGGAAAACGTGATTGCATTTTTGCGCCGGGACCCGGTGAGCGAGCGAAGCGTTCTGGCGGTGCTGCCGCGCTTTGCCTGCACGCTTATGCGAGGGAAGCTGGAGCTGCCGCTTGGAGAAGCGTGGGGAAAAGATCAGTTGCGGATTCCTGTCGCGCCGGGATCGCGCTATACGAATGTTTTTACGGGAGAGTCAGTCACGGTGACAGAGCAACAGACGCTCGCGCTGGGCAGTATCTTCACTATTTATCCGGTGGCACTGCTGGTCAGCTCGGATTAGGGTGCCGCTGGCGGCGTAAAAAATGACCTAAAGAACATACCCCAGGGCCTGAAGCGCGGATTTCAGAACTCGGATTTAGTCTCGAAGGGACGACCTGAAGATCTGAACTTAGCCCAGGACTAACGTCCCATAAGCGTTAACCTATTTGGGGTGTTTTTCTTCAAACCTCCCACAAAATCGTCATCCTGAGAGCCTGTGACTTTTTTGATCTTTTCGTGTTTTTTGCACCCGACCAGATGTTGTTTAGTCCCCTCCACAAAGGCGTCATCCTGAGAGCCTGTGACTTTTTCGATCTTCTCGCGTTTTTTGCACCCGACCAGATGTTGTTTAGTCCCCTCCAGAAAAGCGTCATCCTGAGAGCCTGTGACTTTTTCGATCTTCTCGTGTTTTTTGCACCCGACCAGATGTTGTTTAATCCCCTCCAGAAAGGCGTCATCCTGAGCGAAGCGCCTCGCAGATCTATGGCATAACGGAGGGTTTATGGCGCGGAGTCGAAGGACCCCGGCGATGCTTGTTGGCAGGTGCTCTTCGGAGCTTTCCGGCCACAGACTACAAGGGAAATTAAAAAGTCACAGCCTCTGAGCGAAGCGCCTCGCAGATCTATCGCATAACAGAGGGTTTATGGCGCGGAGTCGAAGGACCCCGGCGATGCTTGTTGGCAGGTGCTCTTCGGAGCTTTCCGGCCACAGACTAGAAGTGAAATTAAAAAAGTCACAGCCTCTGAGCGAAGCGCCTCACAGATTTATCGCGTGATACAGCGCTTGGTGGCGGAGTCGAAGAGCCTGTCCTGAGCGTAGCCGAAGGAACCTCGAGGGGCGCTTATCCTACTGATGCCGTTGGCACCCTTTCAACCACCGAAGCCCGCACCTGGCGGACCCGCCACGGTTCAAAGATTTTGCACAGACTTGGGGATGGAAGATGATTACAGTGCATGAAAAGATGTACCCGTGACCATCAAGTGCGTACCGCAGGAAGAATTCAGTTCTCGGGCTTGGGTAGGCGAAAGCTCCGAACAGCATTGACAAGATAAGCACCTTCGGGGTCCTTCGACTCCGCGCCACCAAGCGCTGTATCACACGATAAATCTGTGAGGCGCTTCGCTCAGGATGACGCCTTTCTGGAGGGGACTAAACAACATCTGGTCGGGTGCAAAAAACACGAGAAGATCGAAAAAGTCACAGGCTCTCAGGATGACGATTTTGTGGGAGGTTTGAAGAAAAACACCCCAAATAGGTTAACGGTTATGGGACTGGCGTCCTGGCTAAGTTCAGAGAAGTTCAGATGTCCCTTCCCTTCGGGACTAAATTCTAAATCCCGGGCTCTCACACACCCTCTATAGCCAGTCAGGCTTTTGGCGGCTCTACCCAGCCGTCGCGGTCGGTCAACTCGGCCAGTTGCGCCAGGCCGTGCGCTTGTTGGCTGTTGAGGGCGTCGGGAGCCATGCGCCAGGTCCAGTTGTTTTCTGGAATCGCGGGCGTGTTCATGCGTGCTTCCGAACCAAGCATTAGGATGTCCTGCACGGGAAAGATACAAACGTCGGCCACCGAGGTCGAAGCTGCGCGGATCAAGGTCCACACCACGTCGTTCGGAGCCGGGTTGAGATAGGAATAGACCGCATTTCTTTCGCTTTCCGTCACGCCGTGCTGCCACCAGCCCAACGTAGTGTCGTTGTCGTGGGTGCCGGTATATACAACAGTATTCGATACATAACGGTGGGGCAGATAATCGTGCGCAGATCGGTCGCTGAAGCCGAATTGCAGTACCCGCATGCCCGGAAGACCGAATTGCTCGCGAAGTGCGTCCACTTCACGAGTGATGAGGCCGAGATCCTCGGCGATCAGCGGCAGGTCGCCTAACTGTGCCCGCAAGGCGGCAAAGAGCGCGCCGCCCGGAGCCTTTACCCATTCACCATGGATGGCAGTCTCATCCTCGGCAGGAATGGCCCAGAACGCTTCAAAACCGCGAAAGTGATCGAGCCGAATGATGTCGTAGAGTGCGTGGGTGCGGCGCATGCGATCGACCCACCAATGGAAGCCCTGGCTTTCCAGCACTTCCCACTTATAGATCGGGTTGCCCCACCGCTGGCCGGTCGCGCTGAAATAATCCGGGGGCACACCGGCCACACGAATCGGAGTAAGGTCTTCGCGCAGTTCAAAAATTTCCGGGTGGGTCCACACGTCGGCGCTATCGTAGTTGACGAAAATGGCCACATCGCCAATGAAGCGGATGTCGCGCTCCGCGCAATAGCCACGCAGGGCTTTCCATTGCTCATCGAAGGCGAACTGTATGGCTTGCTCAACTTCGAGATCGTCCCGGCTCTCCTGCTGCAGTTGAAGCAGCGCTTCCCGATCCCGATGAGCGAATTGCTTCGGCCAGGACAACCAATAGCCGGACAAGAATCTTTGCCGCAAAACACTGTAGCGGGCATAGTCCTGGAGCCAGAAGGCATTCTCTTCCCGGAAACGCTGGAAACGAGCCCATTGCTGGTCGTCGTGGTGGGACAGGAAGTTTCGCGCGGCCTCGAGCAAGAGCGGCCACTTGCGTTGTTCCACCTCTTCAAAGTGCACGTTTCCAGCATGGCCTGGAAGGCCGGCAATGCGATGCTCGGCGATCCACCCCGCTTCTACCAGCTTCTCCAAGCTAATCAGCAAAGGATTGCCGGCAAAGGCAGAAAGGGCGGCGTAGGGTGAATTGCCAAAGCCGGTCGGGCTCAGCGGAAGAACTTGCCACAACCGTTGTTTGGCCGCCGCGAGAAAATCAGCAAAGGCATAGGCGGCGGGGCCAAGGTCGCCAATCCCTCCGTAGGAAGGTAAAGAGGAGATATGGAGGAGGAGTCCCGACGATCGTTCGAGGGCCATTAATTACCTGTAGAGGAGGCGAGAGGACCCTGGCCTTCGCTGAAGACAGATTCCAAAGTGGCGGCTCCGGTTGCTCTCGAACTAGCTTGGCATACTCTGAGCCAAGCCGGTTTGTGCACGCTTATTCATTCGGATACCTCCCGCCTTCTCGTAGCGATCCGTCAGAGCAGTCACGAAGACGGCAAACATTTGCTCCCGCCGTTCGGCAAGCAGCGATTCGCGCGTGGCATCCAGGTTTTTCGCGATTTCTTCCGAAGTCGGTTCCTGCTTGTCATCGATCTTGGCCACAATACCGCTGTGCCCGGTGTTGATCGCCTTGCTGATCTGCCCCACCTTCAAATCGAACAGGTCGGGCGCTGCCGTGGACAAGTCTCCAATATCCGGTACCTGCCCCGTGTGACCAACGAGATCGCTGCTCTTGATGGTTGCGCCGACTTCCTTGGCAGCCTGGGCGAGATTGTTTTCCGCGTGCGCTTTGTCCGCCAGTTCGTTGGTCTTGCGCGCCAGCAGCTGGGGCAACTGCTGCTCCCGGAAATCGTCCACCAAATGCGACTTGTACTCCTCAAAGGTGGGGGCGTGCGCTGGTTTGGTATCTACCACCTGGAAGACAGCAAAACCGTCGCCGGTTGAGCTCACCTGAGGAGCAGCGCCAGGCTTGGCGCTGAAGGCCTGGGTCAGCAATTTGGCTCCGTCCGGGAGCCCGCTGAGCACCGCGTTCTGGGGCACGTAGTCGGTCGTTACTACCTGCAGGTGGTGTGCTTCAGCGGTTTTCGCCAAGCCTGACTTCCCTGCCTCGGTGGCTAGCTGTTGGGCAAAGGCGGCCTGCTGCTCCGCCTCCTGCTGACGGGTCAAGTTGGCTACGATTTGAGCCTTTACTTCTTCCAGCGGCTTAAGATGCGCCGTCTGCTTCTCTTCGACCTCGAGGATGTGATACCCAAACTGGGTCTTGATCACATCGGAAACCTTTCCTACCGGCAGCGCGAAGGCGGCCTTTTCGAAAGCCGGCACAGTGACTCCGCGCTGAATCATGCCCAACTCGCCACCCTGCTCCTTGCTGCCCGGATCATCAGAGTTGGCCTTGGCCAGAGCGGCAAAGTCAGCTCCGCCTTTGATCTGCTTCAGCAGGTCTTCTGCCTTCTGTTTCGCTGCCGCATCGGTCTTTGCGTCGGCGCCGGCGGGCACCTTGATCAGAATGTGGCGCACCTTCACTTCTTCGGGCACCTGGTAGTCCTTTTGATGTCCCTGGTAGTACTGCTCGATCTGCTGGTTGGTGACCGCAGGTGCGCCACCCGGCACGTCTGTCTGGTTCAGTGCGATGTATGCCAGCTTGCGCGTCTCAGGAATCGCAGTTTTATACCGGGCTGCATTCTGCTTGAAAAATGCCTGCAGCTCTGCATCCGTAGGGTTGATCTGCTTGCGCAGATCTTCGGAGTTGATCACTGCATAGTCAAACTTGATCTTGGTTCCCTGCTGGCGGTAGGCGTCGCGAACATCCTGATCCGAAACCGTGATGCCACCGGTCACCATGGCCTGGAGCCGGTTGATCTCCAGCTCTTTCTTGAGCTGACTTTCGAAGTCCTGAATGGAGGTGCGGAAGTAGTTCTGCACGAAGTTCGCGTAGCCGTCCTCACCAATGAACTGCCCGTTGGGAAAGAGTGCCTGGGCAAACGGGCCGGTCTGCATGGCGCGGCGCAAATCCGCGTCTCCGACCTGGAGGCCGAGACGGTTCGCTTCCTGCAGCAGCACTTCACGTTGGATCAGCGCCTGTGCCGCCTGGGGCATCAGGTAGGGCAGCACCATGTCTGGATACTTCTTTTGCTGCAGGATTCTTTCCGCAACCTGTTGCACCTCGGGGGTGCTGATCGTGGTCGTGGTGCCGAAGAAACGGCCCATGAGCCCGCCGCTGTGCACGGTGGCATACGTATCGGAGGCGGTATCCGAATCGGCGAATATGCCAGGCACCAGCGTGATCACCATAGTGACTACGGCGACAGAGATGATAACGATGAAGATGATTTTTACGACGCGGTTGTCTTTTTGCAGGAAACGGATCATTGGATGTGGGGACCTTTAGAGCGCAATTGCAGAGACTTGCTCCTTAAGTATAGATCACCCTGGCTAAGTCTTTGGTTGACGCAGGCGCTCAAAGTGGGCGTCATACCCGCGCCCATTTCTGACCTATGAAAGCGTCAGAAATGGGACCGAGCGGAATGAACGATTTTTATCTCCAGCGGCGGTAGTAGTACGGATAGCCATACACGTAAGGCCGCGGGTAAGCGTAGACATAGGGGTAAGGATAGCCGTAGGCATACGGATAAGGAGCGTAGCCCGGAGGCGGTGGCGCATAGCCAGCGGGAGCTCCGTAACCGTAGGGCGGCGGGTAGCGGCGCCCTTGCGGGGCGGCACTCGCTTCGATGCGCGAAGCATCCTGGTAAGAAACCGGCTGCACAGTCGCAGGACTGGTCAGATGGAAGGTGAGCAGGGCTTCGGGAGGAACGACGCTGCGCGGGCCTGGAGTAGCCGCCGATGCTCCCAACCCGACGCCCGTACCGGCGACGGCGCCGATGGCGGCGCCAGGGCCCCCTCCGGCAGCTGCGCCGATGATTGCGCCCAGGGCCGCGGCACCTACGGTGTTACCGGCTGTGTAACCGCCCTTGCCGGGACTGTTGGTGTTGATGGCGTCAGTTGCCAACGAGTAGGAATTGCCACCCAGGTTCAGGTTGGTCAGTTGCAGCGTCATGCTTGCGCCGCCCTTCAACTCACCCGGCTTCTTCACGTCCACGATACGGCCGGTGACAGCAGCGCCACGCGGAATCGCCAGCACGTTGCCGACGTACACGCTCTGGGCCACGGTTCCCTGGAAGTAGTCTCCGGGCTTCGCTTTTCTGGAATCCAGCGGCTCGCTGGTGCGAATGTTGAGCAACGATCCGGAAGACAAAGTGACCGGGCCGGAGGGCGGCGCTGCTTGCGGCGCGCCCTGGGGACCCTGATATCCATTGGATTGGTTCTGGCCTGGCTGATAGGCGGGGCGGGCCGGCTGTCCGTAGCCTATGCCTGGGCCAGCCGCAGGTGGGGGTGGCGCTGCATTGGGATATTGACCGGGCCCCTGGTTCGCGTCCTGATCTGCCTGGCCGGGATATTGTGGAGGGCCCTGGTCTGGATTCTGGTTTTGATCTTGTGCCGCAGCGTCGGACGGGGGTATCTGTCCATTCTGCGCATCGGGCGGCGGTCCAGCCTGGCCCCAGTCACCCTGCTGACCCGGGGTTGGTGTCTGTTGCGAAGTCTGCTGCGCAGACGCAACCAAGGCCGGAGCCAGTGCGAGGCTCGAGCACAGCACTCCAGAAAGTATCCATTGCAAGCGATTTCTACTCATCAAATCCATTGTTAAACCCCTCTCGCCCTGGCGAGACGCCCGATCCGTTCGCCGGACATACTGCATAGACGGCGGTTCCCACAGTCCGTCACTGGTGCTAACCCTGTTTTACGGCAAAAGTTATGCCGCAGAGCTGGCGGGCCGTTATTTTTTGCGGGTGGTAATGCCCCGAACGGGGCAGTTGACTAAGTCGATATTCATCCTTCGTTCGCGGACTATTCTCGCTCCGTTCAACTTGTGAAATGGGGTGTGGCTGCATCATTGCTGGAGCAATGGCCAACCACCTTCATGTTGGGGTTCCCAGTCTGGCCGCACTGCCTGCGGCCGGAGATCAAAGGACTCCTGTTTGCCAACTGTTGACGCCGGAGCAGCAACTCCGATGTTCCGCCCTGGTGCCTCCCTCTGCGATCGCGCCGGGGCAGTTGTGGCAGGAGGCCGATGCCCCACCATCCGTATCCATACCGTGCGTATCTGGGACCTTCGGGCGCTACCGGGTCCGCCTGGCGAAGAATGTCAATGATCGCATTGCTGCCTGCCGCCTCCGCTTTAACGTGTTCAACCTGGAGATGGGAGAGGGCTTGTCGTCCTCCTACTCGACTGGCCTCGACCGCGACCGGTTCGACCCGGTTTGCGATCATTTGATCGTCGAAGACCAGGAAGACGGCCAGGTGGTTGGCACCTACCGCATGCAATCGGGCCTCATCGCCGAGGCAGCTTTCGGCTACTACAGCGCGCAGGAGTTCGAGTTCGCTCCGTTCGAGGTCATCCGTCACCAGGTTCTGGAGCTCGGCCGTGCTTCTATCGATCGCCGGCACCGCTCCAGCGAAGTCCTGACCCTGCTGTGGCGGGGGATCGCCCAATATGCCAAACACCACGGCCTGCGGTACCTGATTGGCTGCTCTTCCCTGACCTCAAAAGAGCCGCTCGATGGCTGGAGGCTCTATCGCCAACTCGCCTCGCAATTGGTTTCGTTCGAATTTGTTACGGTTCCCACGCCGGCATTTTCACTGCCCGGTTGCGAGGGCGAGCCGGCAGTTCCAGTGAAGCTGCCCAAGCTGCTGCGAACCTACCTGGGCGTGGGCGCCAGGATCTGTGGGCCACCGGCGTGGGACCGCGCCTTCGGCACCATCGACTTCCTCACGCTTTTGGACCTGGAACAGCTCGCTCCGGCGGCGCGAAGCCGCTTCCTGGTGGATTAATCCCATGCCCCTTGGCCGGCGGGTTTACGGCACGGTCCGCATGGCCATCCTGCTCACCGGCCTGCTTGAGGTCCTGGGACGTTTTGCCGGCATCTACCTGGTATCCAGGGGGCGAGTCTCCACCGCACGGCGGGCGGCATGGCTGCACGCGTCCTGCGTCCGGGTGGCCAAGCGGCTGGCACTGGTGCCCTCCGTCACGCAATCCGGGTGCAGCGAAGGCCGCGGCCTCACCGTTTCCAATCATCTGAGCTATCTGGACATACTGGTTTACGGCGCGGCCTGTCCGTTCCTGTTCGTAGCCAAATCAGAGGTGCGGCGATGGCCGCTCCTGGGCACGCTGGCAAGCCTGGGCGGGACTATCTTCGTTGACCGCGGCCGCAGCCTTCAGGTGGCCCAAGCGAGCCGGCGGATGGAGGAGGGCTTGCGCGAGGGGATACCGGTGCTCCTGTTTCCGGAAGGCACCTCTTCAGACGGCAGCTCAGTCCTGCCCTTTCGGTCGCCGCTGTTTGATCCGGCTATCCGCGCCGGGGCCCCGGTGACTGCGGCGGCAATTCGCTACCAGGCATTGGATACGACCGAAGAAAAGGTGACGTATTGGGGAGAAATGGTCTTCTTTCCGCATCTGTTTCACACCTTGTGTGTCCGGGGTCTCGCGGCAAGGATCAGCTTCGAATCCCCGTGCCGATTTTCTGACCGCAAGAGCGCGGCACGGGAGGCGCGGCGCCAAGTCCAATTGTTGCGGGCAGCTAACGATTTGTGAGCTTCCCTCTTTACAGGATCCCCCGTTGCCGTGGTAGACATGCAAGCATGCCTGTCACCACGGAGAAACGCCTTCATCTGAGCCAGATTGCTCCCCAGATCATCCAGTCCGAAATTCGCTCCATGACGGTGGAGTGCGACGCAGTTGGAGGCGTGAACATGGCGCAGGGGGTATGTGATACGCCTCTCCCCGAAGTGGTGATGGAAGCCGCCATTCAGGCGATCCGCGATGGTTACAACATCTACACCCGGCTGGACGGGGTGGCGGTGCTGCGGCAGGCTATTGCAGAGAAGTTGGAGCACTATAACGGTATGAGGGCCGATCCGGATAAGGAGATCCTGGTGGCCTCGGGAGCGACTGGTGCTATGTCCTCCGCTTGCCTGGCGCTATTCGATCCGGGTGACCAGGTCATCCTGTTCGAGCCGTTTTACGGGTACCACTACAACACCCTGGTTTCCATGCGGGTCGAGCCGGTGATCGTTCCGATGGAACCCAGCACCTGGGAAATCGATTTTGATCGTCTGCGCGCGGCGATCACGCCCCGCACCCGGGCGGTCATCATTAACAGCCCGGGCAATCCCTGCGGCAAAGTATTCACCCGGCCGGAATTGGAAACCGTTGCGGCTGTGGCCATTGAACACGACCTGTTCGTGTTGACCGATGAGATTTACGAGTACTTCATCTATGAAGGCCAGGCGCACATCAGCCCGGCGACCATCCCAGGAATGGCCGAGCGTACGATCAGCATTTCCGGATTTTCCAAGACGTTCAGCATAACCGGGTGGCGGATGGGATATGTGGTCGCCAGCAGCAAGTGGATGCCGGCTATCGCCTATTTCCACGATCTGGGGTATGTGTGCGCTCCCTCGCCATTCCAGTACGCTTCGGCCGCCGGGCTTAGGGCGCTGCCGGATAGCTTCTACCAGGGATTGGCCACCGAGTACCAGGAGAAGCGAGACAAGATCTGTGATGCCCTCGCGGCGGCAGGTCTGACTCCCGCTGTGCCTGCGGGCGCGTATTATGTGCTGGCCGATGCCAGCCGTGTCGAGGGGGAAACCGCGAGCGTGAAGGCCCGGAATCTGCTCCGTGCGAGCGGGGTGGGCGCGGTGGCCGGGTCGGCGTTTTATGGTGCCGGCCGGGGGGAGAATCTCCTCCGCTTCTGCTTTGCCAAACTGGACGCCGACCTGGATCGGGCTTGCACTGCGCTGCGCAACTTTGGCGTCTAAAGGGGAACCCCTCATCAAGCCTGCCTATTTACGGCACGGCTGGTCTTTGCTTGGACGGAATCGTCCCCCTCAGTGGTTCTAAAACCACATTCATTTCAAAGGAATTACGGACGGGCTGAAGCCCGAGCCCTTCAGGGTGTAGCTCAGGGGCTAAAGCCCAGTTTCTTTGCTGTTGTTTAGTCCCCTCTTGAAAGGCGTCATCCTGATCAGGATGACGATTTTGTGGGAGCTTTGAAGAAAAACATCCCGAATAAGTTAGCGCTTATGGGACTGCGACATGGGCTATGTTCAGGACGGCCCTTCGGGACTGTTCACAATGTGCATGGTGCGCGGCTGGTGGCCGAGCGGCGCGGGTGAAAGTGTGCGCCTTAAGCGCCCTATGCGCCCTAAGCCCCCCTTTGGCGATTTTCTGCGGCAATTCGCTACCGGATGAATCCAAGCGGTGAGCCCGAGCATCAGATAGCTTGACAACAGAAGACTCAAGTGCGAGGCTTAGACTCACAAACTCGCACACGAGGACTGTGCGTGCAGGAGCAGCGAAGCGATGGCGAAGATTATCGGGATTGATTTAGGCACCACAAACTCAGTGGTGGCAGTGATGGAAGGCGGTGAGCCCAAGGTTATACCCAATGAAGAGGGTGGCCGGACTACCCCATCTGTCGTCGGATTTACCAAGAGCGGGGAACGGCTGGTAGGCCAGGTGGCGAAACGCCAGGCGATCACCAACCCGGAAAACACAATTTATTCGATTAAACGGTTCATGGGGCGCCGCGCCAATGAAGTGAACGATGAAATGAAGATGGTGCCCTACAAGGTGAAGCAACAGGGCGACCATGTGGTCATCGTGGCCCAGGGCAAGGAATATACCCCGCCCGAAATCTCGGCCATGATTCTGCAGAAACTGAAGAAGGCCGCAGAGGATTATCTTGGGACGACGGTAACCGAAGCCGTGATCACGGTGCCTGCGTACTTCAACGATGCGCAGCGCCAGGCAACCAAGGACGCGGGCAAGATTGCCGGCCTCGATGTAAAGCGGATTGTGAACGAGCCGACTGCGGCAGCGTTGGCTTATGGACTGGATAAGAAGAAGGACGAAACGATCATCGTCTATGACTTCGGCGGCGGAACGTTCGACGTTTCTGTGCTCGAAGTTGGCGAAGGCGTGATCGAGGTGAAGTCGACCAACGGTGATACCCACCTGGGCGGCGACAACCTTGACCAGCGCATCGTGGACTGGTTGATCGACGAGTTCAAGAAAGATGAACAACTGGATTTGCGGGCAAAGGGCAACGAGATGGCCCTGCAACGCCTGAAGGATGCGGCAGAGAAGGCCAAGATCGAGCTCTCGACAACGGTCGAGACCGAGATCAACCTGCCCTTCATCACTGCGGACGCAACCGGGCCGAAGCATCTGGTCAAGAAGCTGACCAGGTCAAAGCTCGAGCAGTTGGTCGAAGACCTGTTGCAGCGCTCGATCGAGCCCTGCAAGAAGGCCATGGCCGATGCGCAGATCGACACCAGCAAGATCGACGAGGTGGTGCTGGTAGGCGGACAGACGCGCATGCCGCGTATTCAACAACTGGTTAAGGACCTGTTCGGCAAAGAGCCCCATAAGGGCGTCAACCCGGACGAGGTTGTAGCCATTGGCGCGGCGGTTCAGGCAGGCGTTCTGGCGGGAGAAGTCACCGACCTGTTGTTGCTCGATGTGACGCCGCTTACCCTGGCGATTGAAACGCTGGGTGGAGTGGCGACCAAGATGATCGGGCGCAACACGACCATCCCTACCAAGAAGACGGAAACGTTTTCGACGGCAGCGGACAACCAGACAGAAGTCGAGGTGCATGTGTTGCAGGGCGAGCGCCCGATGGCAGCGCAGAACCGGACGCTGGGCAAGTTCAAGCTGAGCGGAATTCCTCCCGCCCCGCGCGGCGTGCCGCAGGTTGAAGTGACGTTCGACATCGATGCCAACGGCATCCTGAATGTAACCGCCAAAGACAACGCTACCGGCAAGGACCAGAAGATCACGATCACCTCTTCTTCGGGTCTGAGCAAAGAGGAAGTCGATCGCATGGCGAAAGAGGCTGATGCGCATGCTACCGAAGACCAGGCAAAGCGGGATGAGGTAGAGGCGCGGAACTCGCTCGACAACATGGTGTACAACGTCGAAAAGATGCTGAAGGACAACGGTGACAAGGTTTCCGGCAGCGAGAAGAGCGACGTTGAAGGTGCGCTGGCCCAGGCCAAGACCGCACTACAAGGGAGCTCCAGCGCGGGCGAACTGAATACCGCACGGGAGAAACTGACCGCGGCTTCGCACAAGTTGGCTGAAGCCATGTACAAGTCGAACGCTGCCGGAGCTTCGGCTTCGAGCGACGGCACCGCTGGTACCCCCGGCGCTACCGAGGAGAAGAAGGAAGAAGGCGTGATCGACGCCGAGTACGTGGATGTCGCGGACAAGAAGTAACAGCAACAGAACCTGGTTGCCGCTCTCAGTCCATCGAGACGTCAAACATAGGCAATGGGGCGCTCCACCGCCAAGGGCGCCCCGAGCTTTATCAGAGCAAGAACCACGAGGCAACAACCGGCGGAAGGCAGGGCGAGATGACTGAGACGATGTGGAAATATGAACAACTGCGAGCAGGACAGATCTATAACCAGGTCATGTTCAATACGCGCGAAGAGGCCGAGAGCTTCGCGGCCCAGATGACCCGGGTAGAACCCGATCTCTTCTGGAGAATAGAGCCCATAGAAGCAAGGCTGTGGTGGAACTAAGTAAGACCCGGGTCGCCGCATGGCGGCCCGAACATTTGTGATTGACGTTTACCAAACATGGCGACAACACCGACAAAAGATTATTACGCGCTCCTGGGAATCAAGAAGACGGCGACGGCGGACGACATTCGGAAGGCCTTTCGCAAACTTGCGCGGAAGCACCATCCGGACGTAAACCCCGGGGATAAAAAAGCAGAAGAGCGGTTCAAGGAAATTTCGGAAGCCAACGATGTCCTGAGCGATGAGAAGAAGCGCAAGGTCTACGACGCGTTGGGGTATTACTCCGATCAGATTGATCCCGCAGCCGCGGAGGCAGCGGCCCGTGGAGGTTATGGTGGTGGTTTTGCGGGCGGGAGCCAGGCGGGCGGCTCAGCGCGGCAACCTGGCGGAGGACGGGGCGTCCCGATCGACTTTGGGGGCTTCGACTTCTCCGACTATGCGGCCGGTCACGGCGGTGAAACCGGCGGCGGGGCATCGGGTTCCAGCTGGGGTGGGTTTCGGGATATTTTCTCCAGCGTTTTTTCCCAGGGCCAGAAGCAGCAAGGACCGCAGCCAGGAACGGACCTCGAATACCAGGTGACCGTGGACTTCTGGACCGCCATCCGTGGCGGCGTAGCGCGGATCCAGGTGGTACGGCAGGAGGTCTGTCCGACGTGCAAAGGAAAGCCCAGCGGTGGCGGCGGTCCCTGCCCGGAATGCCAGGGCACGGGACAGGTCACACAGATGGGCGGACGGATGAAATTCAAGATCGCTTGCCCGCGGTGTGGGGGATCGGGCAAGCTGGAGACGGAATGCGCGACGTGCAATGGCGAGGGTACAGTGTCGCGCACGGAGACAGTCGAAGTCCGTATCAAGGCCGGGACGCGCGACGGGCAGCGGATCCGCCTGGCAGGCAAGGGCAATGCGGGGATCAACGGCGGTCCGGCAGGCGACCTCTACCTGATCATCAAGATTGATAGCCATCCTGTATTCACGCGGTCGGGCGACGATATTCAAGTGGTGATCCCGGTAACCGTGCCGGAAGCAGCCCTGGGGTCGAAGATTGAAGTGCCGACCATTGATGGCCGGGCTCAACTGAAGATTCCCCCTGGTACGCAGAGTGGGCAAAAGCTGCGCATGCGCGGCAAGGGGGTTCCCTCAGCCACCCACGATGGTGTGCGCGGCGACCAGATTGTCACAGTAGAGATGGTGGTCCCCCCACTTCGAGACGAGCGTTCGAAAGAGATCTTGCGTGAGTTTGCCAAGTTGAATCCAGAAGATCCTCGAGAGGCGACTTTCGCCGGCGTATGAAGCAGAGGCAACGAGAACGAAAATGCCCACAAAACGTAAATCAAAAGGCGCATACATGATTTCGGCGGTGGCCGAGATGTACGAGATCCACCCGCAGACGCTGAGGCTGTATGAGCGCGAAGGACTGCTGCAGCCCTCGCGTACTGTGGGAAACACGCGTTTGTATACCGACGAAGATCTGGAGCGGCTGGAGTTTATCCTCAACCTGGCGCGCGAGCTTGGGGTCAACATCGCAGGGATCGCCATCATTCTGCAGATGCGGGAGCGTATGGAGGAGATGAATCGCCAAATGCAGGATTTCGTCGATTACGTGCGCACCGAGATGCTGACCAAGATGCAGCAAGGGATGCCGGCGAGTGAAGGCGCCCTGGTCGCGCTGCGGCGGCCGGTGGTCGTCCCGCCGGTTATGCGCAAGCGCTAGCAGTCTGCTGACGCGCTCTTTCTTTAGGAAGCTTTTAGGGGCAAAGTGTACTCTAAAAGGGGAATTTCGACTCGGCTGCAAGCATGATGGGTTTTCTGCTCGTACTCAGCATTATCGGCATCCTAACCTCCACCGTGTATGCCATTCTGGTGGCGGTGGGGGCCCTGCGCCTGGCCCGGCGCCGGCGCGGGCTGCTGCTGAGCTCGTTCACTCCTCCGGTTAGCCTGCTCAAGCCGCTCCACGGCTCCGAACCGGACCTGGAGTCTCATCTCGAAACCTTCTTTGAGCAGGATTACCCGGAGTTCGAGGTCATTTTTTGCGCGCGCAGTGACCAGGATCCGGGTTTGGAGATTGCCCGCCGGGTGGCGGCGCGCTATCCGAAGATCCGGTCCAGGGTCCTGTGCAGCGGTAATGCACCGTATGCCAACGCCAAGGTCTGGTCTCTGGAGCGCATGCAGAATGCCGCGGCACATCGGTTTTTCGTGGTGAGCGACAGCGATGTTTCGGTCTCCCCAGGTTATCTGCGAGCGGTCATGGCGCCTTTCGCGGATAAACGCGTTGGCCTGGTTACCTGCCTCTACCGAGGCGTGGGTGGCAGTTTCTGGTCCCGGCTCGAAGCAGTTGGGATGTCCATCGAGATGTCCGCCGGGGTCCTGGTGGCCGAGATGCTCGAAGGTATGAAGTTCGCCCTGGGGCCGACCATGGTGGTGCGCCGGGACAGCCTGGCGGATGCCGGGGGCTTTCGCGCTTTGGGGCCTTATCATGCGGACGACTTCATGCTGGGAAACCTGATCGCGGCCAGTGGGCACCGGGTGATTCTCTCCACTCACACCATTGATCACCACGTGCTCAATTCTTCATTTCTTCCTTCCGTGCTGCATCAGGTCCGGTGGATGAAAAGCACTCGATTCTCCCGCCCCAAGGGACATTTTGGGACTGCGCTCACTTTCAGCATGCCCTACGGGTTGTTGGCGGCAGGCGTTGCGATGGCGTTGCATCACCCTTTGCTGGGCGGGTTGCTGCTGTTCTGGAGCTGGGTTTCGCGGGTGGCGCTGGGCGCGTTGGTGGGTAGCGTGGTGGTGGAGGAGCCAAGGGTCTGGCGGAGTGCCCTGCTCTATCCTCTGCGCGACCTGCTGGGATTTTGTTACTGGGTTGCCAGTTACGTGAGCAACCAGGTGAAATGGCGCGGCGAAGTCTACAACCTGCTGCAAGACGGATTCATGAGGAATGATTCGCAGGCGGCCAAGCGCGAGCCCGAGGCTATTCTCACCGCTTAATCCCCGGGGTCATCACAACACTAGCTCCGGGTCTCCAGGCCTTCGACCAGTCACGGGTTGGAGTACCGCGCCTATGGCGCTCAAGAATCATCACGATTGCTATCCCAGCCCTTCCGGGCTGGGCTGACGTTTGGCAGACGGCCCTCCGGGCCTTCGACCAGTCACGGGTTGGAATTCCACGTCTATAGCGATCGAGGATGATCACGGTTGTTTTCTATCCTGCAGGTTGAGTTTCGTGGATTCCCACATCTCACAAAAGACGAGCGAGATGTGGGGCACCCAGGGTTCTTTTTTAGGTAAAAATCCCAAGTCGTTTTCAGGTTGAAATGCCAGGTCGTTTTTCAGGTAAGAAATTGACGGCCGGATTTGGCGACGAGCTATAAGGGGCGATCGGTGTAGAGGGCTTTGTCGGAGAGCTCCTGCAGGAGGTAGGCGCGGTTTCCTAGCAGGGTGGCCACGTGGGCGTGCTTATCCCCGGGCACGAAAAGAAATCGGCGCGGCCCGGTTCCCCACAGTGCCAGCAGATCCGCGTCGCTGATCAAGACGCGTGGAGCATCGGGGTAATTCGAACCCCAAAGCACTGCGCTGACCCGGCCATTCACCAACAGTGCCTGCCGCTGAGTATAGAAAAGCAGCGAGGAACCGTCGGCCACGTCGCCATAGAGGATGAGGGTGGCATCGTGCCCGCGAGGTGCGATGCGGTTGATGGTGTCCGCCATGGCGCGCGAGGAGAGCATTGGCTCGAAACGTACCAGGGCAATGTGCGCGGCAATAAGAAATACGGCGGAGGTGAAGGCCACACTGACCGTAGCCTCGAAATGATGCCGCTGACGCCGCAATTGCCAGGCGATCATCGGACCCAGCAGAAGGCCGGCAGCGGCCAGACCCGCTGGGAGACGCAGGGCGGCAAACGAGGGGCCGGTGAGATCGAATAAATGCGACATTGAGAACGTGTAGCCGGCCACATCGCGATGGGCGAGCAAAGCGCCTATGTCACTGCCGGATGGGAAGGCGCGCGAGGACCAAAAGCCGTAGAACAAGGCGACAGCGGCTAGCAGCCCAACGAAGGCCAGGACCGCCTGGGCTCCGGTGAGCCATTTGCTCGATGCTCCGGACTCGCCTTCCTCGCTTGCCAAGGCACCGGCAGTAAGCAGAAGCAAGGGGAAATAGACGGGAAAGGTGTAGTACTCCTGGTTGGTGGAGATGGAGAAAAAGAGCAGAATGACGGCGGCATAGATGCCCAGCAGCCAGGTGGTTCTGGCACGGAAAAGCGCTGAGCGCGCAGCTACAGAATATGGGGCCGGCCGCAGGCCGCGATCCCAGCGAGCGCGCGCTCTCCACGCCCGGCGAAGAACAACCGGGAGGTAGATGCTCCAGGGAAACAGCCAAACCAAGTGCAAACCCCAGTAGAGAATAAAGGGCAGCTTGTTATAGTCCATTGGATAGCGTTTGCCCAGGAAACGCAGAACTTGCTCGTTGATGAAGTAGAAATAGAAAAAGCCATGGACATTGCCGGGGGTAGGAATATTGCCTACGGGGTGTCCGGCGCCTGGATTGCGCAGCCCGGCGAGAATGTGCCAGGGGGCAGCGATGGCGAGAAAGAGAAGAAGGCCGGACAGCAGATGGAACTGACGCCAACGGCGCCAATCTCCGGTGAGCAGCAGATATGGCACCGCTGCGAGGAAGAAAAAGGCCGGGGCCACCATCCCTTTGGCCAACATGCCGAGCGCCAGGGCGGCCCAGGTGAAATAAAAATGAGCGGGTCTCTGGTCTTCCAGCCCGATGAGAAAAGTGTAAAGAGCAAAGGCCAGCAGCAGCGTTAGCAGGACTTCCGGGATGAAGATGCGGGTAAACAAAAACACTCCGACACTAGTCAGAATGCCGAGAGCGGCATAGAACGCGGCGCGCTCTCCATAGGCGCGACGGCCCCAGGCCCAGGCCAGAACGGCCAAACCGAGCACGCCGAGAGTGAGGGGGAGATGGGTGGCGAATGCATTGAATCCGAAGATGTGATAATCGGCCGCAGCCAGCCAATACGGAAGCGGCGGCTTTTCCAGGTAACGGATGCCATCCACTTTCAAGGTGACCCAGTCGCCGCTGCGGGCCATATGCTGGGCGGCACTCGCGTGGGTAGCGTCGGCGTCGTCCAACAAGGGCGGAGTGAAGAGTGCCGCCACATGGACCGCGGCGAACACCAGCAGCAGCAAGGTCCAGGTCCGCACTGGAGAGAGGGCAGGAGTATTCTCGGGAGGCGCCTCAAGAGAAAGGGCGAAGTGATTCGACATGGCTGATAAAAGCGCAGTGACTAAAGAGCAGGATACCAGCCGGGCTCGAGCGATTGGGCCCTCGGACCCGGCGGATCATTTGACCGAGATCGCGGACGTGTTCAACGCCGCCGTCGCGCGATGTGTCCGGGACGCGGACCCGGACGCGGTGCATCGCCTGAGAACAGGCTCCCGCCGGCTACAGGCAATGCTGGAAGCAAGGCTGCGTGAGAGTACGACCTTTTACCTGAACCCGCCGGTCCGGGCGTGGCTGAAGCAACTGAAGCAGGTTCGCCAAGCCGCCGGTGCGGTGCGCGACCTCGATGTGCAGAGCAAGCTGCTGGAACGCTGGCTGGGCAAACAAGCTGCCCCGGGCAGCGATGCCGAGGCCGTGGATAAACAGGCGGAAATACTCGACGGGCGGCTAAAGAGCGAGCGCAAACACCTGGCCCGTGGGATGCAGAAGCAGATCAAAAAGCGGCAGGAGGCATTGGCAGGGTGTCAGGCCTCAGTGCTCGCCACTTTGGCATCGGCGCCCCAGGCAAAGGCGAGGGCTGCGCGTTCCGCCGATGCTGTGGCCCTGGAAGAATTTGTGCGTGCCGTCGATGCAATTCCGTTGCTGGATGCAGAGAACCTGCATGAATTTCGCAAGGCAACCAAGAAGGCGCGCTATATAGCCGAATCCGAGGCCGAGGGAGAAGACTATAGTAGCGTGGCCAAGGCTCTCAAACGGGTGCAGGATGCGATCGGGGAGTGGCATGACTGGCTGTGCCTTTGGGAAGAGGCCAGGACGGCGCTGGGCAAGGATGGGCTGGATTTGATTTCGTCTTTGGAGCGCGAGGTTGAACGCCATTTTGCTGCAGCGATCAAGACCACTGAAACCATGCGTGCCCGGCTTTCTGGAGAATGGATGGCTATCAGCAGGCCACCCGCCAAGCGTCCTCCGGCGAAGGTGACCGCCCGAGAAAGGCGGCTCGCTTAAGGGCTTTTCATTGCTCTCTGTATTTCCACTCTTAATGAACAAACGAAGAGTGTGGTGCCGCACCTCTGGTGCTCGACCGCCTGCCTATGGACCCAGCCCTTCCGGGCTGGGCTGATTTTGGTGCCGGCCCTCTGGGCCTGGATTGCAAATACCGCTTTCCCATGTTCATTCCTCCCTTAACTTGCCACAGGCAAGTCAGCTGCTGCCACGGCACGCCCCCCGGCATGCCCCACGGCATGCCGGGGCAGGCGGGGCAGGTGGGGCAGGCGGGGCAGGCGGGGCAGGCGGAATGACAAAGGAAAGGGCAGTGGTTTCATACAGAGTGGTTACTGGACCGAGGCGTTTTTCGTCCGCTTGGGTGGGCCACAGGGACGGCCTGAAGGCCGTCCCCTTCACAGCTGATTTTCATCAGCTTAGGGGGGCGTAGTAGGAAATCCGGGTCCGACCGAGATATGGGGCACCCGGAGTTCGTTGGGGGAAACGGCTTAAAGATAATGTAAGAAGAAGTGGTGTATCTTGAGGTGAAACTTCCCCTGACGATGCAGACGTACGCGGCGATTGATATTGGTTCCAACTCCTGCCGATTAAAGATCGCACGAGTCCAACAACACCAACTGAAAGTGCTCCACGAGGACCGCGAGGTTACGCGGTTGGGTGCGAGTGTCTTTGAAACCGGCGTGGTCTCTCCGGAAGCCATGGCGGCGACATTGGTAGCGCTCAAGCGTTTCTATCGCTCAGTCAAGATGCACAGCGCCGACCAGGTGCGCGCAGTCGCCACTTCGGCCTTGCGTGACGCGCGTAATGCGATGGCTTTTCTGGCCTGGGTGAAATCCGAGACCGGCTGGGAAGTGGAAATCATCTCCGGCCTGGAAGAGGCTCGGCTGATCCACCGGGGGGTGATGGGCGAACCCGGGACTCAAGGCAGATGCCTGCTGGTCGACGTTGGCGGCGGAAGTTGCGAGATCACCCTCTCGGAACGCAAACGCATCCAGGAGACGGTGAGCCTGCCGCTGGGCGCGGTTCGCCTGACCAAAGAATTTCTTCCGGGCGATCCTCCTTCGGAGGATGAGCTTGCTCGACTGAAGCAATTTATCGCACGCGAACTGCGAAAAGCGGAGCGGCGTCTCGGCATTTTGCGGGTCTCCATGGTGGTCGCCACCTCGGGAACAGCCGCAGCCCTGGCCCAGGCCAGCCAATCACTAAACAAGGCCTCGGGAAGAAATGGCCGCACCGGGCGTAAGCCGCTGGCGCAGACCCGGAATGTGCGCCGGCTAACGACAAAACTGACGGGCATGAACAGCGCCCAACGCAGCAGTATTCCGGGGATCGGGCCCAAGCGCACCGAGATCATAGTCGCCGGCGCCCAAGTCTATGCCGAGTTGCTGGAGCGTTTCGCGCTGCCCGGTTTTGTCTACTCAGAGCTCGGTTTGCGGGACGGCATCCTGGACCAGATGCTGGCCGAACAGGATCCAAAGACTACGGCTCACCTGGTGTTCGAACGAGAGCGTTGGCAGGGCGTGCTGGCGACGTGCAAACGCTACGGCGTAGATCCCAAGCAAGCCGACGCAGTGCGGGCACATGCGCTGCAACTGTTTCGCGATATGCAGACGGTACACGAGCTGCCTGCGGAGTACGGCTCCTGGCTGGAGGCAGCGGCCATGATGCGGGACGTGGGCAAGTTCATGAACTACCAGGGCCACCACCGTCATGCGCAATACATCATTGCGAACTCGGAGCTATTCGGGTTTACGCCACAGCAAAGGGCCATCATGTCGGCCATCGCGCGCTATTTAGGCAAGTCTCGTCCCGACCCGGAGGATCGCACCATGCGGCCCATTCCTCCGGAGGAATTCGCTCGGGTGCAGAGGGCCGTGGTGTTGTTACGCCTGGCCGTCGCACTGAACCAGGACCGGGCGAGCGATGTGCTGAAAGTGACGCTGCGCGTGTATCCCAAGCGAGTGCTGATGGAGTTGAGCCCAGGCCGGACGGGCGCGGAGCTGGAACTCTGGTCGCTGCGCAAAGAAGGGGATTATTTCCGCGAGGTATTTCGGCGCGAGCTTTTCGCTGCGCTGGCGTAGATCTGCCGCAACATCCGCGGGTCCATCAGGGAGATCAATTGCCCGGGCCGGCGGGTGCAGTCGACGCGGGCAATCGCACCCTTTCGCATCCGTATACTGGCTGGCCGTGGGGCGCAGATAAGGGAGCCCAGAAATTCGGGCAGGTTGGGATTGTGGCCTACCACTAAAACGTTATCGTAGGCGGCAAGCGAAGTCACCAGGGCCTGAAAGCCGGGCACGGTCCCTGAGGGCGAAATAGCCTCCGAGACCTGTATTTTGCTGTCATAAGCGACTTCCGTTCCCACCAGCGAGGCAGTTTGGAGAGCCCGCTTGAGCGGACTGGAGATGACCAGGTCGAACTGAATCCTCAGGGCGTTCAAATACCTGGCGACCAGCAAACATTGCTCCTTGCCTTCTTTGTCTAGGGGACGTTTGAGATCAATAGTGGGATCTGCGCGACGGACGCCTGCGCTCGCATGACGAAGGATGTAGAGGTTCATTGGGTTGGGACTTCTCGTCTCACGCTGCGGGTAGAGCGGTTTAACAATTACGGTGGCCCGACAAAAGGCCGCGAGGAGTGGTTTTCCTTGGGAGAAAACCACGAAAAGGTCCTTTGCTTCGGTCTACACCAATTGTTAAACCGCTTAGCCGAGGCAGGCGGGAGTTCTTTCAATTCATGCAATTGTAACAATTCTCCCGAAGCAAGAGAAGGGCTTCCTCAGTAAACCGGGGCGGGGGTTGGCACCGGATCGATGGGTAGACCAGGATCTGGATCGGGGGGCGGAAGGGGCACCGGTTCAACATCAGGAGCCGGATCGGGGCCCGGCTGGGGGAAAACATCAGGATCTAATAATGCCATCCCGATTGGAAGTGCTGCAGAGGACGCACGGTTGCCTGTGGGCCCGATCAGGGGAGTGGTTTCTTCTCCGAATGAGGAGTTTTCTCCGGAAGCGAAGCCTCGTCCGAAAGAGGGGTCTTCTCCGAATGAGGGATTTTCTCCGGGAACGGACCCTCCTGGGAAAGAGGGCGTTCTTGCGACGGACCGGTGAGTTTCTCTTCCTCGATCGAGTTCGCCGGAGCAACTTCTTTGGTTGGGGCCACGCCGCCCAGCGGAAATTTCGTTTCGTGCCGATCGAGCCGCGAAATCAAGGGATCGTAGGTCTCTTGTCCGCCGGGAGACGGTGCGGACACCCCTTCGGCCTCGATTGATGGCCAGGACGGCCCGGGCATGGCTTCCGGATTGGCCAGCGGCTGGGTTCGCAGTTTCGCCACCAGATCGCGCAGGGTGGGTTCGGACAACCCCGTCAAAGCCGCGGCGCCATGCACAACCGGCACATCTTCCCCGGCTATCGACGGGATCGCTTCCATATCCATCTCCTCAGCAGCCAATTGGTCGGCGACGACGATGGGGGGATCGGCAGCCAGGATCAGCGCAGCCTCCAACCCGCGTTGCCAAAAACGGCTGGCGAGCAAGAGAAAGAGCCCGATCTGTGCCAGGAGAGCAGCGACCCAAACCTGGTGGGCGGGTAGAAGCCTCCAAAGAAAGAGGCACAAAGCGAACCCGCATACGCCACATATACCGACCAGGAGGAAACTGCCAAAGATGCGAAAGAAATGACGGAAGAGAAGGCGGAATGCCGGCACCAATGCCTGGTGGACTCTCCCTTCTCCATCCATGGCGTTGCGCACAACGTAGGCCTCAACCAGATCCCACCAGAGGCGCAAAAGCAGAGCGACGAGCAGAACCACGAAGCCGCTGATGGTCGTGAACAAAAACATCTGACGTTCGACGTAGAGCGCATCGGCCCGAGCCAACCCCGCGGCTCGTATGGCACCCAGAATGCCGAGGATAACGGCCGAAATGCCGCCGGCCAGGATGGCGGCGCGGACAAAGCGCCAGAAGTACGCGACACCACCGCGCAGGATTACGGAAAGCCGTGGCGGCTCGGCGGAGACAAAGATAAAGACGCTGCCGGCGAAAAAGACAAAGAGCAGCATGAGCTGGAGCAGATTGACCCAGCCGGCGGTGTGAATCGCCACGGGGAAAAAACTGGTGTCGCGGACGCGGATCGCCAGTTCCCCGAGATCGCTGAAGTCTATGGTGCCGGCAATTTTTTGCGCAGCAAGGCTGCGGTCAAGGTAAGAATCCAGTCCGATCGCGAAGGGGACAGCGGCGACCAGGGCAAAGACGAGATTGACTGCATAGGCCCAAACCACACAGGGCCAATTGCGCAGACCAAGTAGAAATCCCTGGGCAAGAAGATTGGGCAGCGGGCGCTTCATCTGAAGTTGTAGCTCCCCTGAGGATGGTGATTGGCTCGTCATGTTCATTGAGTTATGCGTCCCGAACCTCTCAGACCAGGAACGACAACCATTGCCCCAGCAGCTGCTGGGCGAAGACCCAATAATTCGTCAGTTTAAGACGAGCTGTCCGGTCTCGTTGCAGGGTGTAACTATTATTGAACGAATTAACATCCAGCGGGACATTCCCGTCCGGATCCACCTGCGCATACACGGCCCGCACCGGTTTCTGCCAAGAGAAGCGAGCCCAGCGATCCTTCCCATCCCAGGTGGTGAGCTCCTTCGAGCCGTCGGCAAAGCCTACTTCGAGGTTCACCGGGAAAACGAAGGTGCCTTTGCGCCGCACCACTACACTGGTCTGGTATGGACCGGCTGTATTGCCGCCTTTCCACCATTCCGAAGGGTCCGAAGTAAGCGAGTCCACTGAATAGTCAAGGAGCTCAGTGCCATCGAAGGCCTGCTCGATGTAAGGCTCCAGATCTTTACGCCCGGCTACTTCCTTGACGGTGTTGAGAAAATCAATGCCGGTGGGATGCTGAAAACGGTAGCGCATGAAGTAGACGTGCAGGGCCTGACGGAGCGTCGGCTCCCCCAACACAGCCTCCAGCTGTGCGAGCGCGGTGGCGGTTTTTCCATACACGATGCTGCCGTAACTTCCGGTGGTGGCAAACTTCCAGCCCGGACGCACGATGGGATCTTCGTCGGGGTGGGCGATATAGAACAGTCGTTGGACCTCGGTATCGCTGGTATACAAAGTGCGCCCGTTCAGCACAGAGGTATTTTGACCGAAAAGCGACCCAACAACTTTGCTTTCACTGTAGCTGTTGATGCCTTCGTCGAGCCAGGGTTCTTCAAACTCATTGCTGGCGACCATGCCATACCAATACTGATGGCCGAATTCGTGGGCCACCGTGACTTCCATGCCGAAGTGATACCACGAGGGCTCGCGCCAGTCTGTGCCACCGGTAATGAGGGTGGGATACTCCATGCCGCCGACCGCAGAGTTCGGTTCGGGATCGATCAATGTGATCTGCTTGTAGGGATAAGGTCCATACCACTCATCGTACTTCTGCATCGTTTGTTTCAAGATGGAGAGATAGCGGTCCCGCTGGGCAGCATGGGAAGCAAGAACCAGCACGTGCAGCTTCACCGGACCGAGGCTATTCACAAAAACATCGTCTGCGACCTGAAAGTGGGGTGAGGCGGCCCAGGCGAAGTCGTGTATATCTTCGCCGCGGAAGCTGAGGGTCCTGGTGCCGTCGGAATTGGCTTGTTCTGCTGTCTGGATACCGCTGGCGCCGACGGTATAACGCTGGGGAAGGGTGAGATTCACGTTGTAAGTGCCGAAGTCAGAAAAGAATTCGGTATCGAGGTGGTATTGATGGCAGTTCCAGGCCCCGTTCCAAAGAACGCCAACCTTGGGAAACCACTGCGCCCCCATAATGAAGTCCCGCTTGTATCCGCTTCTGGCAACGGCTAGCGGGAATTTGTCATGGAAGGCAATCTGGAAGCGGATGGCCTCGGTCGGAGCCAGTGGTTTCGGAAGGGTGACTTCCATCACCGTGTGATCTTCCTGATTGCCATCGTCGGGGGCAATGAATCGCATGCTCTGTGAGAGGTCCCCGTAGCCCTCGGCAGAGATGCTCTTAATGTCGATGGAGCCTTGTTTTCCCTGGGTGAGGGACACATTCAGCCCCTCCTGATGCGCCTCTCTGGAAAAGGTGGATTGGGGACGGAAGGCATTGAGGTAGAGGTGAAACGGAATGGTGGAAACGGGCTGGTCGGAGGGATTGCGATATTCGACGACCTCCGAAGCGTCCAGGGACTTGGCATCGGTATTCACGCTGGCGTCGATCCAATACGCAGCGACCCGTTTGGAGAGGGCTTTTCCGTCAGGGGAGTTCACTGCCGTCACCTGTCCCCAGGCGGAGGAGGCAAGCAGTAAGGGAAATACCAACAGCGCGCGCGCGTGCAGGGAGGGCATGCGGCATTCTAGTTCATTTTTATGGGGGAATGCTTGCCAGGTGGCGATCGCGGAGTTGATTGATCATGGTCGGGACTGCTCCCCTTCACGGGACAGGACGTGATCCACGCAGACCTTCAATAGCGGGAGATCAAACTTCGCTGTGTCCCATACTATTCTGTCTTCAACCTTGTGGTATCCGTGCCGAAGGACGTTTCCCATTCCACGCAAACCTTTCCAATCGATCTCGGGGCACAGTTTCTCTCCGTCATCTTTCAGCCGAATGGCAGCCTCTGAAATGATCTGCATTTGCCGCTCAACTGCCGATTTCGTTTTGAGGTCCAGGCAGTAAGACTCGAAGTCCACCTGTTGGAGAAAGTCCTCGATATTTATCGATACTCTCGCGAATGTCGAGCAAATGCCCGCGGACTTCGCTAAAAGGCAAGAACCGACTCCCGTAGGGCTTGCCTGCGAACAGGCTCTTTCATCCAACCGGCAGCCGACACATTCCGAGTTCCCCTACAATCCCTCGGTGATTGCCGATCTCCGGGGGTTCTTTTTTCATCATGCTAAGCGTGCTCTGCCTTGAGGAAGCTGGCAGTCCATACCTGGGTACACAATAGGCCGGCCAGGTAACGGCGCTCATGGCTGAGGACGAGGCCGCGGCGGAACAAACCCGTGGCGTAGTCGGGGAGCGCGCGCACGGGAAGCCCGGTAGTCCAACCGAAAACCTGATAGAGCAAGCGGATGATCCGACGCGCGAGATATGCGGCGAAGGCGTTTCGGGGAATGGCGAACTCCGAGACGACCCATTGCGCCCCGGGGAGAGCATGGGGAAGGACAGCATCGAACAATTGCTCCAACTGCTGAGTGGAAAAACAGTCGAGGAAGAAGTGCGAAACAATCAGGTCGTAGCGTCCGGCGGGGTTCCATTCGAGAGCATCGGCGTGATGCAGGCAAATGCGCCGGCGGGCTTGCGGGCCGGATCCGCGAACGCGACGTTCGAGAATCGCGAGCATGGAACGGCTGGAGTCGACGACGTCCGCGGTGATGGCCGAATTGGTTTCCAGCAGACGGGCCAGGAAGCGTCCGTCGCCATCTCCCAAGAGCAAAGCGCGGCGGGCACCGATGAGATGTACAAGTTGGGCATTCCGGCAGCGGGCCAGCCATGGTCCAAAGCTCATGTATTCGAGCCATCGGTAGGGGCGAGCGAGGCGATCGAAATTGACCTGCCTTTGGGCAGTTTCGTTTCTGCCTGGCAAAGGCAGGGGTGGTGGCGAACAGGGTTGACCGGTTAACAGGCTCATCGGGCGAATGGGAACAGGGCCAGCGGGGTCAGCAGCGCGGCATCCGCGGCAATGCGCAAGTGCAGGGGGGAAAGCTGCGAACTGCGCGCGTCCAGTGCAAACAGCAGCGCGCTGCTGATGAGGGCCGCGAGATAAACCATGGCCAGCCCGCGCGTAGGCGCAAGCAGGGCTGCCGCCAGGGAAAATAGCGCAATCATGGTTACGATCGGCCGCAGGTGCAGGCTGGCCCAGCGGGTCGTCGCGTAGAGGTGGCCACCCTCCCATTTCTCGATGCTCACGCAATTGATCCAGCAGAGCAGCGCAAAGAAGATGATCGCGGGCGCGAGCTGCCCTTTGCCCAATCCGCTGGCTGGGCTGAGGCGAGACCAGGCGGGAACGGCGGTCGCCGCAGCAAACAGGATGGCGACGGCAAGCTCCTTAGGCAGGCGGCGCGCGCCGCCGTGAACAGCCAGGAGATAAAGCAGGGCTAAGATCCCGATCCACAAGTTATCGCGGATGGCCTCGGGGCGCATGCGGGTTAGGACGGACCAGGCCAGGACCAGGGCTAGAAGCGAAGCGGCGCATAGGAAGGCTATGCGATGGCGGGCGTGAAAATGATGGCGCTCGCGAAGCAGCGCGCCCTGGGAGTGGCGGAGTCCATCGAGAATGCGGTCAGCGACGTAAAGCAACCAGGTGCCAAGAGGGAGAAGCATCGACTGGACAAGCGAAAGATGAAGATGCATGGCGCGGACAAAGAACCACGACCAGAGCGCGGCGACGGTAGGCGCATCCAGACTGAGCAAATGCCACCATTCCGCCAGGTTGTAGAGGTGACGTGCCAAAGTTCAGTTTACTTGGCCGGATTTTGGATTGGTTTTTGCTACGAGCCTGGGCGAGGACCTTAGGTTTTGGATCTCGATGGGCAGCGGAAGGCTGAGGTCTGTGGTATCCCACATCTCGCGAAAAACGAGCGAGATGTGGGGCACCCATCCCTCGTTGCAAGTTAATTAATATGAAGGTTATCTTTGTAGTTTGGCTTCATATATGTTATCCTAGAAGACGTGGATGATGGGCGTGTCCTGGCGTTGGCGGGCGAACTCCGGGTTTTGGTTGGGCAACTGAGGCGGCGACTGCGGGAGCAGGCCAGCTTTGGTGATCTCACCTGGTCGCAGACTTCGGTGCTTAGCCGGTTGGACCGGGAGGGTCCAGCCACGGTGACGAGCCTCGCCCGAGCCGAAGGCATGCGCCCGCAATCGATGGGTGCTACGGTCGCCGCCCTTGAGGCAGCTAGCCTGGTGAGTGGTTCACCCGATCCTAAAGACGGCCGACAAACCATCCTGTCTCTCACCGCTAGTTGCCAGGAATGGATTCGGGCTGGTCGAGCGGCAAAGGAGGACTGGCTGTTCCGCGCCATCCAAAGCAAGCTTTCGCCGGGGGAACAAGAAGAACTCGCGACCGCGGTCACCTTACTTAAACGTCTCGCCGAAGGAGAAAACCATGCCGGTCACCGCCCTTGATCCCAAAACCGCTCTCATCATGATCGATTTGCAAAAGGGCATCGTCGGTTTGCCCGCAGCACACCCGACCGGCCAGGTGGTCAAGCGCGCGAGCAAGTTGGCCGCCGCATTCCGCAGGCATGGTTTACCTGTAGTGCTGGTCAATGTTGCCGGGGCCGCGCCTGGACGGGCGGAACAATCGCGCGGCACGCGAGACTTCCGGCCTGGCTGGACCGATCTTGTTCCGGAGCTGAACCAGCAGCCGAACGACCACACGGTGACCAAAAGGAGTTGGGGAGCTTTCACCAACACTGGCCTCTATGAGCACCTGAAAAAGCTGGGCGTGACGCAGGCGGTGATTGGGGGTGTCGCCACCAGCATCGGTGTCGAGTCGACGGCGCGGCAAGCATACGAGCATGGTTTCCACGTTACCCTTGCCGTCGATGCAATGACGGATATGAATCCCGACGCTCACCACAACAGCATCTCCCGCATTTTTCCTCGTTTGGGCGAAACCGGCACGACGGACGAGATCATTGAGCTCATCGATAAACGACAAGAGAAACGATGAAAGGCACCTTCCGTTCGCTCCAGGGTTTCAACTACCGGATGTGGGCCGGCGGCGCGTTTGTGTCCAACGTTGGGACGTGGATGCAACGCATAGCCCAGGACTGGCTTGTCCTCACGCAACTGACCCATCACAATGCGACTGCTGTGGGTGTGGTCATGTCGCTCCAGTTCGGGCCGCAGGTTCTTTTGCTTCCGCTTACGGGGTTCGCGGCTGATCATCTCGACCGGCGGAAACTCCTGTTCGCCACCCAGGGGGGTATGGGAGCGCTGGCCATGGGATTGGGGCTGCTGACCGTCGCCGGAGTGGTGCAGTTGTGGCATGTGTACGTGTTTGCCTTTCTGCTGGGGTGCGTTTCGGCCTTCGACTCGCCGGCCCGGCAAACATTCGTCTCGGAGTTGGTGGTCGAAGCTGACCTGGCAAATGCGGTGGGGCTCAATTCCACGTCGTTCAATGCAGCGCGCATGATTGGTCCCGCCGTCGCGGGTGTGCTCATCGCCGCGGTTGGCTCCGGTTGGGTCTTCCTGCTCAACGCGGCATCGTTTGCTGCCGTGCTGTGCTCGCTGAGTTTGCTGCGCATTGATGAACTTCATCGCACCGACAGAGCCCACCGGACAGCCGGGAGCCTGGCGGAAGGCTTCAAATACGTTTGGAGGCGTCCCGATCTGAAGGCCATGCTGCTCATGTTGTTTTTGATCGGCACCTTCGGCCTCAACTTCCCCATCTTCATCTCGACCATGTCGGTCAGCGTCTTCCATGCGGGCGCAGGGCAATACGGGCTGTTGACCTCAATCATGGCGATCGGATCAGTGGCAGGCGCGCTGCTGGCTGCGCGACGTGAGAAACCGCATATCGCCGTCCTGTTGGCGGCCGGCGGAATTTTCGGCTTCGGCTGTGCCCTCTCTGCGATCATGCCCAACTACTGGCTTTTTGGCCTGGCGCTTACCGTCATCGGCGTGTCCGCACAGACATTCACCACCACTGTGAATAGCATGGTGCAGTTGTCAACGGAACCGGCTATGCGCGGCCGAGTCGTGGCGATTCTTCTGGCAATCGCCCTGGGCGGCACGCCGATCGGCGCACCGATTGTCGGCTGGGTAGCGGACGCGTGGGGCCCGCGCTGGGCGCTGGGCATCGCCGCCGCCGCTGGTTTCGCGGCCGCGTTGGTCGGCATCGGATACCTGATGAAGTATCGCCACCTGCGGGTGCGCATGGATGCGGGTCGGTTGCGTTTTACGCTGATTGAACAGCAGGCCAACTAGGCTGGGGATTCGGAGACGGCCGGCTCAGGATTCTTCCGGGGAGCTTTGCGACGATGGGGTTTTGCCGGAGCTTTGGATTTTTCGGGAGTGAGAACCGGGACCGATGCCTCCGGCTGCCATGCCGGTTGCGGAATGTTGTCAATGGAATCTCGCCCTTCGGCCACGCGGATCAAAAAATCCTGGGCGCTGAAAGACTTGCCTTCTGGTGCGCGAACGCGCGGATAAGCGCCCTCGGCTGTCTCAATGCGCGATTTCGCCGTGTCGGCCATGTAGGCGGCCAGGATCTCGTTGCGGATGCGATGGCGGATCTGGGCATCGCGGATGGGGAAAACAACTTCACATCGTTCAAACAGATTGCGTGGCATCCAGTCGGCACTGCCGCAGTAGATCTCGTCCGCACCCCCGTTGGCAAAGTAGAAGACGCGGCTGTGTTCGAGGAAGCGGCCAACCACCGAGCGTACGCGAATATTTTCGCTCACTCCCGGAATTCCGGGACGAAGGGAACAGATGCCGCGCACGATCAGGTCTATCTGCACACCGGCCTTCGAGGCTTCGTAGAGCGCTTCAATGACAGCCTGTTCGAGAAGTGAATTCATTTTGGCGATGATGCGCGCCGGACGCCCGGCCGCAGCGTGCTCGGTCTCGCGCTGGATCATACGGATGGTGCTCTCTGCGAGGGTGAGGGGCGCCACCAGCAGCGGGGCATAATCGTCGGACTCAGAGTGGGCGGTGAGGTAATTGAACACGCTATGCACGCTGGCCGTGATTTCCGGATCGGCGGTCAGCAAGCTGATGTCGGTGTAGAAGCGTGCGGTGTTGGGGTTGTAATTGCCGGTGCCCAGATGAGCGTATCGACGGGTTACCCCATCCGGGTCGTGGCGTATGAGCATAGCCAGCTTACAGTGCGTCTTGAGGCCGACAATGCCGTGGAAGACCAGCACTCCGGCGTCCTCCAGATTGCGCGCCCAGCGGATATTCGATGCCTCATCGAAGCGAGCCATCAGCTCGACCACCACGGTCACCTCTTTGGTTTGTGCCGCTTCGGTAAGGGCATGAAACATGGGCGAGTCGGAGCTGGTGCGGTAGAGGGTCTGCTTCATGGAGACAACGCGCGGATCCTGCGAACCCAACTGGATGAAGTTGACCACCGCATCATAGGAATCGAAGGGGTGATGCAACAGCAGGTCGTGATGACGAAGTTCGTCGAAAAGGTCTTCTGAACGCCGGTTGAGACGCAGTTCCCGAGGCAGAAAGTCTTTGAATTTGAGATCCGGGCGCGGAGTGTCGGTGTAAAGGTTCATCAAGCGGGTTAGATTCACGGGCCCGTCGGTTGAAAATACCTGGGTATCCTCAAGTTCGAAATTCATGCGCAGGCGGTCGACGATTTCGGAATCCGCGCCTTCTTCGATTTCCAGGCGCACGGCGTCACCTTTACGGCGGTTGTGCAACTCGGAGCGCACGCTGTCGAGCAGGCTGCGTGATTCTTCTTCCTGGAAATACAGGTTGCTGTTGCGGGTGACACGGAAAGCGGCGGTGGAAAGGATTTCGTAACCGCGGTACATGCCCACGGCGTTGTGCTCAATCAAGTCATGAAGAAAGACGAAGTCGTGGTTTCCGGCGCTGGATGGCAAGGGCACCAGGCGGGGGAGTGCCCGGGGCACGGTGAGCACCCCCAGCAGCGCGCCGCTGGCTCCCTTGCGTTTGCGGCGCAACAGCAGGGCCAGGCAGAGCGCCTTGTTAAGAACCCGGGGGAAGGGGTGCGCAGGATCGATGGTGATGGGCGTCAGCAGCGGATCGACTTCGCGCTGATAGTAATTAAGGGCGTGGGCACGGGCGGTCTCGTCGATATCGCCCCAATCGAGCACGCGAACGCCGTTCTTGAAGAGTGCGGGGCGGAGGTCCTGAGTCCAGCAGCGGTACTGATCGCGGACAAAATTGTGCATGTAGTCGACCACGACATCCAGAGTCTGTCGCGGGGTCAGACCATCAAAGCCCGGTTCGGTATATCCGTCTTCAATGCGCTGCATGATGCCGGCAACGCGAATCTCTACAAATTCGTCCAGATTGCTGGCGGTGATGGCCAGGAATTTGACCCGTTCGAGCAACGGATTGTCGGCGTCCTGGGCTTCTTCGAGGACACGGCGATTAAAGCTCAACCACGATTCATCGCGGCCGATAAAGAGACTTTGCGGATCCCTGCTCACGTTGCCCATAGAGAAGATTGACCACCGATCGTACTCACTCTATCTACCTTACTAAAGGCGAAGGGAGATGAATCGGGGATGAAAGGGACCATTATGCCCGGAATTTCCGCTGCTGCCGAGAGGATTTGACGCCTGGAGAGAGGTTGCGGGAGGATGGAAGATGACAGTATCAGGACCAGCCGCTGGTTTACCCGGCGGTTTCCACAGGAGACACGCATGAATGAGCAGGATTTGGGCCCAGTGGCGGAGGCCAGGCAACTCATGGCTGAGGATACGGCTTTGCAGCTTTTTCAGATCGCGGCCCTGATGCTGGGAGACGAGGAGGAGGCAGTTTCTCTGGTGGAGGACTGCGTGGCCGAGGTCGAGGCCGACCCATGCGCCGAGGAGACGCTGGCTTACTCTGAGGCACGCACTCTGCTGGTACGCACCGCTGTGCAACGGATGGCGAGGCAATATCCGGAATCGTTCGCGGTTCCGCCTTTGCAGCCGGCGGACGCCGTGTGCATTGAAACCGATGACCTTGGGGCAGCGGGCTTAACCGGAGAGCAGTTTGGCGCATTGATATCGGGAGCGGGACGCGCCGGGATGCGGGAATGGCTGGAACGGTTGGCGCCCGCGCTGCGGGCAATTTTTGTGTTGCGGGCGGTGGCCGAACAAGACGGTGAACAGACTGCGGAAAGCCTTCGCCAGAGTGGAGTGACAGGAGCGCAGGGGTGGCGGCGAGACCAGGTTGGAGCTGCCTATCGCCAGGCGCTGTGTTCTCTGGCTACCTGCCTGATGAGTGCACAGACGGCACTCATGCCGGCCTGAACCCAAAGCCATTTGCCACCCAATCTGCCGCAGTTGACCATTGCTTCCGTTCTGCCCGGTTTTTTCTCCGCGAAACCGCTGTGTTCGGGACGCGCCGGGCTTCTTTTTGAATAGTTCACAAGCAATTCGGCATCGAAGTTGGTGCTGCCGGTTTTTTCCAGGGCCACAGGTTACGTGCCGAGGTTGACTGCAGGATGAGACGTAAGCCGGGTGAATTGTGGGGCACTGGGTGGGGATCGCTAGTGGTGCTCCTCAGCCTGGCTTTTATCCCGGCTGCAGTCGCCGGGACAGGCTCCCCGCTACGTCACCGGGACAATTCCACGGCTGCGGGGGGCAGTGGGTCTTCGGGCGGCAGCTCGGGTGGAGCATCGGTACAGGCGATGCCGGCGCAGACAAATAGCAATACCTACCAGGGCAGCATCGTAAAGCAGGCACCGGTGCCGGGCGTTCTTCCGCTCTCACTGGATCAGGCGATCCGGATGGGGCTTGCAGTACAACCTGGGGCTGGTGCTTTCGGGCACCAATGCGGGGTCGGCAGGCGCGCAGCAGTTGCAGCAACTGCAGGCTCTGTTGCCCACCGTCAATGCTTCGGCCAAAGAGGCTGTGCAGCAGACGAACCTGCAGGCGGAAGGTCTGAGGATCCCCGGTATCCCGGCCGTCATCGGGCCCTATGGGTACACAGACATTCGGGGTTCGGTGCAGTGGTCGCTGTTGAATTTGTCGTCTCTCCAAAACTACCTGGCCTCTAAACACGACTTCCAGGGATCCAGGCTCTCGATCGAGGACGCAAAGGATTTGGTGGTGCTTACGGTCGGCAATGCGTATCTGCTGTGCATCGCCGATGGGTCGCGGGTGCAATCGGCCCAAGCCCAGGTAAACACCTCCAAGGTGTCGCTCGATCAAGCCGTAGCGAACCACCAGGCGGGTACGGCGCCCCTGCTGGACGAGCTTCGGGCCAGGGTGGATTACCAGACGCAACAGCAGACATTGATCAGTGCGCAAAACCAGTATGAGAAAGACAAGATCGCTTTAGCGCGCGCTATTGGGCTTTCCCTCGAACAGAAGTACGAGTTGAGCGACCAGGCCCCGTTTCAGGCGCTGGACAACCTGGACCCAAGTGCGGCGGTGCAACAGGGGCTTGCTCACCGGCATGACCTGCAGGCGTTGCAGCAGCAGGTGGAGGGCGCCCAAGCCTCACGATCGGCGGCCACAGCGGAACGTTACCCGACGATCGCTTTTTCCGGGGACTACGGGGTGATTGGCCCCACACTGGGACATTCACATGGGACTTTCGACGTGACCGGCACGGCCTCTGTGCCCTTGTTCGAAGAAGCCAAACTGCGCGGTGACGCGCGCGACGCGCAAGCGCAACTGGAACAGAAACAGGCACAGTTAAACGATCTGCGAGGCCAGATCAGCGCGGACGTGCGCAACAGTATTCTGGACATTGAGGCGGCAGCGAAGCAGGTTGCCGTTTCGCGCAGCAACGCAGAATTGGCGAGGGAAGCTCTGAGCGAAGCGCAACAGCGATACGCAGCCGGTGTGGCCGACAACCTGGCGGTATCGCAGGCCCAGGCATCGATGGCCCAGGCGGACGACCTGCTGGTCTCCAGCCTTTACCAGCACAACGTGGCGAAGCTGTCTCTCGCCCGGGCACTGGGCATTGCACAAACAAATTACAAGGATTATGTGGGAGGTAAGTAGCTGTGGCGGAACAGAATGCGGAATCAGGCCGTGCAACTACCGTCGAAGAAGAGGGTCCTCAGGCCGATAACAATGACCAGCAGGACCTCGACAACCTTCCGCGCAAGAAGGGCAGGCGCAGGTTCATCGTCATCGGTGTGGTCGCCGTTCTTATCGTGGGGGCGCTGCTTTTCTGGTGGCACTCCACGTATTACGAAGATACAGACGACGCACAGGTGGATGGTCACCTGATCCAGATCAGTGCCCGGGTTGCGGGGCAGGTCATCAGGGTCAACGTCGACCAGAACCAATACGTGCAAGCCGGTACTTTGATTGCTGAAATCGATCCCAAGGATTTTGAAGTAGCGGTGCAGCAGGACGAGGCCAGCCTGGAAAGCGCTGAGGCCAACTATGAGGCAGTGCGGGTAAACGTACCGGTGATCGGCATCAACACCAGTTCCACACTGCAGTCGGCCGTCTCCGGCGTGCGCACTTCCGATGCCACCGTGCAGCAAGCACAGCGGCAGTTAGAAGCGGCGCAGGCGCAGGTACAGCAGGCGGACGCAAATAACATCAAAGCTCAACTGGATTTGAAGAGGTACACGCCGCTGGTGGAAAAAGATGTTATTTCCAAACAGCAGTTCGACGCCACCGTGGCCACTGCCGATGCAGCCAAGGCTGCGTTGCTGGGAGCGAAGGCCAGCGAAATTGCCGCCGAAGATGCAGTCCGCATTGCCCGTGACCGGGTGGTGCAATCCCAGGCAGAGTTAAAGACTGCGCAAACTGCGCCGGACCAGGTGAAGATTCAAAAGGCGAAGGCAGATCAGGCGGCCGCACAGGTGGAGCAGGCGCGTGCAGCGCTGGCGCAGGCCAAGTTGAACCTGGGCTATACCAAGATTGTCTCCCCGGCAAATGGCATCATCACCAAGAAGAGCCTGGAAGTGATGCAGAACGTCAGCGTGGGACAAAATCTGATGACGCTGGTTTCTCTGGACGATATCTGGATCACCGCTAATTTCAAGGAAACACAATTGCGGCTGATGCGTCCCGGGCAGGCGGTCAAGATTCATGTGGACGCTTATGGGCGTGACTACGACGGTAAGGTGACCCAGATCGGGGGGGCGACGGGTTCGGTGCTGAGCTTGTTCCCGCCGGAGAATGCGACCGGGAATTACGTGAAGGTGGTGCAGCGCATCCCGGTCCGGATCGATCTCACGGATCGGAATGAGGATAAGGATCACCTGCTGCGTCCTGGGTTGTCGGTGGAACCTACGGTGCGGGTTAAGTAGGAGGCGGATCAGGGCTTGGTGGAAGGCGCTGCCTTGGCGTCATAGACGAATTGCTGGACTTCCGCTCTTTCCTTATCGATTTCTGCCATATGCTCTGCGCGAAGCCGCTGATAGATTTCGAATTCTCCCTGGGCTCGATCCTTCTGCCCAACATGAACGTAGTCCTGGCCCAGGCGGTAATGCGCGTCGGGTAGATTCGGATTCAATTCGAGGGCTCTCGTATACTCCGGGATGGACTTGGCGTATTCATGCTGGTCAGCGTAAAGATTGCCTAGCTGCACGTGCGCTTCGGCAAGCTTCGGATCAAGGGCTACCGACTTTTGCAGCAAGGACTCCACCTGGTGAAGGTCGAAGCCAGGATCTTCCGCCCTTTTTCCTTTCCACAAACTCAGGGCGTAGTAGTAGAGGGCCCGCGCGTTGCCGGGCTGAAGCTCTGAGAAACGGCGAAATCGCTGGATTACCTCCTCGGCCTGGTTGGGAGAGCTGTCGTAGGCCTTGGAAAGAAAAGAGATAACAACGAGGGTCGGCCGGGTTCAGGTCAGCGGCCGCGAGCAGTGCCTTGACCGCATCGTCATATTTGCCCCGCGAGTAAAGCGCCATCCCCAAGCCGATGAACAGTCGGGGTGAATTTGGATAACGTTCCGTGCCTTTCCCGAAGACTTCAATGGCCGGTTCGTATGTCCGGTGGAGAAGAAACTCACTGCCCCAGGCGAAGAGGTTTTCTTCGCTGGGATCCATGTGCGCCGCGATCTCGAACTCATTTGCGGCCGCCACGAATTTTCCATCGCTCTCTTCAATCTGGCCCAGCAGGTTATGCAACTCTCCGGTGTTTTTTTGTTGCACCAGAGTTTGGACCAGATGTCTCGCCTGAGTGAGGCGTCCGGTGAGCAAATATGCCTGGGGCAATTGTCCGGCGTGGTAATAAGCGACAGCGGACTGAAATTGCTGGTCCAACTTAGGGTTTTGGTTGTCTTCTGCGGTCGCAAGCAACGGACAAACCAAAAGAGAATAAACAATCGCCGACCGAAGCAGAGGCCTGTTGCTCACGCTCCACCTCTGGTAAGCATTTTCACTTCTATGGCGCGCCTGAGAGATCAGCCAAGTGCTGTTTTTCTTGAGGAAAAGCAGCGCCGCTGTTTGTTAGTCCGTGGTGCACAAGACGTTAAAACGCTCGATCACCGCGTGAGCCTAGCGCTACGCAGAAGAACACTCCGAACCGGCAGCTGGTTGGCAGGTCCTTTTCGGAGTGTTTTCATCTTAACTTAGTAATACAGCTTTAGAGCAAATTGGATCTGCCTCGGATCGTAGGCAGCAAACCGAGTGGATCCAATCCCGCCGAAGTTACTACTGGTAAAGTTGCCCGAGTTTATCGCCAGGCCCTCGATGCTGCGCAGCAGGTTTCACAGCAGGGCATCTCGCCCATGACGATGGCCAACCGGGAGCAGTTGCTACGATTCGCGCTTTCGCTTGCGGATAGGACGCTGTGAGACCCTTTGATTCCAGGAAGACCGGCCCCATAAATCTCTATAATCATCGCAATCTATGATTTTTCCGCGAAGGCGTTTCCTCGGCTCATCCCTCTTCCTTTTCGGCAGCACGCTCACAGAGGCTCTTGCAACTCCCCTCTGGCAGTGGAGAAACCGGGACCTGGTGGAAGCGGCAGTCTCCGCTCCGACAACATCTCCTGTGCAGTACGTGGACGTGGCTGAGAAGGCCGGGCTGACCAGCCCCAACGTGTGGGGCGGTATCGATCACAAACGATCCATCATCGAAGCCAAAGGAAGTGGATTGGCTTTTTTCGACTATGACAATGACGGATGGCTGGACATCTACCTTACGAACGGAGATCGGTTGGATGCGCACTGGCCTCCGGGAAAAACGCCGACCTCTCACCTGTACAAGAACAACCGCGACGGCACGTTTAGCGACGTCACCGGGAAGTCGGGGCTAGGGCGCGCAGGTTGGCAGACCGGCGTCTGCGTGGGCGATTACGACAATGATGGATGGGATGACTTGTTTTGCTGTTTCTGGGGACACAACATTCTTTTTCACAACAATGGAGATGGCACGTTTACCGACGTCACTCATAAGGCCGGGTTTGAACAGGCAAAGGTCCGTTGGGGGGCCGGCTGTACTTTCCTCGACTACGACCGGGACAGCCACCTGGATTTGTTTGTCTGCAATTATCTGATCCTGGATCCCCAGACCATCCCTCCCCCCAACGACACCAGCTATTGCCAATGGAAGGGCGTTCCTATCATGTGCGGCCCGCGAGGACTTCCGGGCGACACGAACATTCTTTATCACAACAATGGGGATGGGACGTTCACCGACGTTTCGGAGAAGTCGGGAATTCTGAAGCCGGGCCCACGCTACTCCATCACCGCCGTCTCTTACGACTTCGATAACGATGGGTGGCCGGACATTTATGTCGCTGTGGACTCCGAACCCAGCATCCTGTTCAAAAACAACCATGACGGCACGTTCACCGATATCGCAGTTATGGCCGGCTGCGCCTACAGTGATAATGGGCACGAGCAGGCTGGGATGGGCGTTGCCGTGGCGGACTATGACTGTGACGGATGGTTCGATATATTCAAAACCAACTTTGCGGATGACACTTGCAACCTATACCACAACAATGGCGATGGAACCTTTAGCGACGTGACCTTTGCGGCCGGTGTTGGCGTCAACAACCGCTATGTAGCCTGGGGCTGCGGCTTTGTCGATTATGACAATGATGGATGGACCGACATTATCCAGATCAACGGCCACGTCTATCCTGAGATTGATCATTACAATTTCGGCCAGACCTTCAAGAATCCGCGACTGGTTTACAGGAATCTAGGCAATGGCCGATTCAATGACGTTTCAGCGGAAATGGGGCCAGGCATCAACGAGCGTTTCTCCAGCCGGGGCGCCGCTTTTGGAGACTATAACAACGACGGCGGCATGGATGTGCTGATTTTGAACATGAACGACTTGCCCTCACTGCTTCGCAATGAGGGTGGCAACAAGCAGAATTGGATCAAGATCAAGCTGGTGGGGACCAAGTGCAATCGGACTGCCATTGGCGCACGCGTTCGGGTGGTCACGGGAAAGCATATCCAGATGGATGAAGTTCACAGTGGAACGAGCGTCATGTCACAAAGTGATCTTCGACTTCATTTCGGCCTGGGGAAAGTGGCGGCTGTTGATTTGATTGAAGTGAAATGGCCGACTACTCAGAAGATTGAAAAGTTCACGCAGGTCAAGGCTAACCAGATCGTCACCATTCGCGAGGGCGAAGGTATCGTCAAGCCTCGGTAGCGGGGTTAATAGCGCCGCCAGACTGCAATAGGCGTCGTGCCTGCTCTGAGTTGCATCCGGATAAACCTTTTGTCCGGGATGCGCCCTAGCAGGGGCTTTAGAGTCTGCGTGAGAACTCCATTGACGAACTCAGCCCCCCAGGAATCTGTCTCTGTCAGATAGAGTCTTACGATCTAGCGTCTTACGATCGGACGGCTGCGGTGGATTGGCGAATCACAAGTTCCGCACGCACCATGTGGATGACGCCTTCGTGTTCTCCGCGCTGGCTGGCAGCGTAGAGGGAAGTGAAGGCAAACTCTGCGATTTCTGCGCGCGAGACGCGGATGGTCGTCAGGGGAGGCGGCATAAAGCTGCTCAGTGCGATGTCGTCAAAGCCGACGACCGAGATGTCCTCTGGAACGCGCAACCCGGCGGCATAGACGGCGCCCATGATTCCAATCGCGGTTAGATCGTTCGACGCCAAGACGGCTGTTGGGCGTACGGGCGACTTCAGTATCTCCAGCATCGCCGCGTAGCCACCGTCAAAGCGGTGGTTAGCCGCACGAATAAAGTCCTCGCTGCATTCGAGTTTATTGCGCCGCAGCGACGCTATAAATGCGTCATGGCGTGTTCTGGCCGAAGCGAGGTTTGCCGGCCCGCTGACAAAGGCAATCCTTCGATGCCCCAGGGAAGTCAAGTGGTCGATCGCTTGATCTACGCCACTGTCGTAGTCCAGGGAGATGTCGCTGATTCCCTGCCCGACTGATCCTGTGTCCAGAAAAACAATGGGGATGCCCCGGCCGCTCAAAGTCTGGATGAGTTGGGGATCCATCTCCGAAGTCATGATCGCGACCCCGTCGACCTTGCGCTCCAGCATCCGCCGGACACAAATCTCCATGCGTTCCGGTTGGTAATCAGTATTGGCAATCAGGACTTCATAGCCATGCTCTACCGCGAGGCGCTCGAAGCACTTCACCAGTTCGGGAAAGAACGGATTCTCAATGTCGGAGATGATCAGACCGTAGATATGGCTCTTGCCTGTGCCTAAGGTGCGTGCATGCGTGTTGGGGTAATACCCGGATCGCTGAATTGCCGCACGAACGCGCTTTTCGGTACGCGCGTCCACAGGCGCCGTGCCGTTCACCACACGTGAGACTGTGGCGGTGGACACCCCGGCTCTCTTTGCTACTTCCCTGATGTTCATGCCTGTGGTGGGCGAGACTGGCGGCTCACAGAAATTTTGCTACTGAAAATTAATTACCGCCTGCACGGGCGACTATTTTTCCCCATAATACACCGCGCTATTCAGAGTAAGCGTTGGGAAAACCCACACGTCTCCATAAGTCCAAGGGCAAATTTCGCGCCGCGCTATTTTTTCAAGAGTGCATCAAGCCCGGCTTGAGCGATTTGCTCGTCAATCTCAGACTTTGCTCCGCTGGCGGCGATCCCGCCCAGGACCTGGCCATCCACCCGAATGGGCAGGCCCCCCTGGTTGGGGAAAAACTCGGGAAAGGCCAGGTCTTCCACATTGCCTTTCTTGACCGATTCTGCTCCTTCTCTTGAAGGGGTGCCGTAGGCTGCGGCATGCCGGGCCTTCTTCTGCGCAAACTGCAAGGTGTTGAGCCCAGCGGCGTCGCCCTTTTCAAGAAAAAGCAGGTTGCCGCTTTCGTCCACGATACAGATGGTCACTTCTACATTCAGCTCCTTTGCTTTCGCCTCGGAAGCGGCGACCATGGTCTTGATGGCAGCCAAATTCAGATACTTTTTGCTGGGCAGATCGGTCGCGTACATGGCCATCATTGGAGCCAACAGCACCGCTACTAACTTGAACATGAAAAGGCCTCCTCATTTCTTGCGTCTAGTCATTTTGCAGGCGGCGGATACCCAGGCTGCCCCTCAAGAACTACCAGGAACTGCTTCACTTCTCGCCGCTGGCGCTCGACAGCGTCCGCCTGCAACTTTTCGATCTCGTCATCGAGCTGAAATTCCTGCCGGGCTTTTTCCGGCAATCCGGTCCGATCATAGGCCACGGCCACCCGGTAATGGGCCTCGCCAAGCTGTGGATCCGCCTGGATTGCCTGGGTATAGAAATGAATCGCCTTTTCAGGTTGGTGCTGAGAGAAATACACTCAAAAACACCGCGACGGCACCGAAAACTGACCGAAGAGACCGATGGTTCGAACACGGCGATCCAGATAAAGCACTCACGGGGCAGCCCGACCCTTACTTCTGGGGAATTTTACTAGGTCGCTTACCGCACCCACGGTTTCGCCCCGGGTACACTACCGTCTTAGGCCCTCCCCGTGGCGGTAATAGGCGTGATTTGGGTTCCGATATCGTGTGCGCTGGGGAAATTAGACGGGCGCTTCAGTTACACTAGCCGAGGCCCCAGCCTGTATCGCCCGCTACGGATGGGGAGCTCTTGGCCTGGCTCTCGCTCGAGTCGAGAGCGCTTGCTTACGAACCGTTTCTCCTCTAACCATCATCTATAGGGATGACCACTCAGAGGCCAGCTGCGTTATGCCGTTAGCGTTTGGTTTTTTCCTGCATTTCGCCTACGTCATCCTTTTTTTATGGGTGATGGCTGAGCAGCTTGGCGTCCCGGTGCCGAGCCTGCCTCTGCTGCTGGCTGCAGGCACGTTGACTGCGACGCACAAATTATCCCTTCCCCTGATCCTGATTGCTGCTGTGGCCGGCTGTTTTGTCAGCGATTCGCTTTGGTATTTGTTGGGCAAGCGGTTTGGCAGCACCATGGTTAAGCTGGTATGCCGGCTGTCGTTTGAGAGGTCCACCTGCGTTCGCAAAACAGAGGACTACTTCACCAAATATGGCGAGCAGGCACTCCTGGTGGCCAAGTTTGTGCCCGGCCTGGGTACGGTCGCGGCGCCAATTGCCGGCCAGACGGGGATGAAATATCGGGTATTCCTGGCTTACGACCTGGCGGGGGCCTTGTTTTGGGCAGCAACGATTACCCTAATCGGCCGTTTCTTCGGCGATGTTCTACGTAAAAATCCCGGAGCACTTTCCTGGATGGGCCATTTTGCAGGCGTGCTGTTTGTGCTGGCCATCGCGGGACTCCTGGGCTATCGGATCTGGAAGCAGCAGGCTTTTTTGAAGCAGGTCCGCACTTCGCGGCTGGACCCGGTGGAGTTGAAGCGCATGTTGGACGGAGGGCAGAACCCTTATATCGTAGATTTGCGCCATCCGCTTGACTACCTCCCCGACCCGCGGGTGTTGCCGGGAGCAATCCGGCTCTCACCGGAGAGCCTGATGCAACGCAGCGGGGAGATCCCGCGGGATCGCGATGTGATCCTCTATTGCACCTGCCCCAGCGAGGCGACGGCAGCGAAGATGGCGATGAAGTTGCGGCAGAATGGAATCTACCGGGTTCGTCCACTGCTGGGCGGGTTCGATCAATGGAAAAAGCTTGGCTATCCCCTGGAACAGTACGAGGACCAGCCTGCAAGCATCGCCTGACCCGCCTCTTCCCAGCGCCTCCAAATGTAACGAAGTCGATACGCCCGGGAGGAGAACCCTTGCGATCGTGGGGATTTTGCCCTAAGGATCGATGACAATTCGGCCAGGGACGGACTTGTGTCCAAAAAGTGCCGGCCGTAGATCGGTGCTGCCGAGGCGCATCCCCGGTTCCGGGGATAGCTCCCCGGGCGATGCTCCTGCTAGTTTGCCCTTGGCTCGAGGCGGCGTACACCCTCGGGACGGAGAGTTATTTGTATGGCGTTTACAGAGACTTACCACTGCGATGTTTGCAGTAAACCGAGGGGCGACGCAGAGGACTGGTGGCTGGCGTTGACCGAGCCGGCAGCGCTCATTCCCGGTGGTCCGGAGCAGCCAATGCTGAAGTTGACGCCATGGAATATTCTGCTATCGCATGCAGCCAATGTCCGGCACTTGTGTGGCGCGCGGTGTGCGCAGACCCTCATCGACCGGTGGATGCGCGGCGAATAGCGCAGGGTCACCGGTTTTACTCCTTCGCAGAAGCGGACCCCGACCAACAGTCGACTTCCTCACGCAGATAGTATGGTGTGTGGGGTGTGGAGACTGCATTGGCATACGACGACCTTAGGGAATGGATAAAGGCGCTCGATAAGGAGGGTGAGCTCAAGCGGATCCAGGAGCCTGTAGACCCTATTCTCGAGATGGCCGAGATTACCGACAGGGTGTCGAAGTGGGGCAGGCGTGCAGAAACGAAGAGTGCCCCAGGCGGACCGGCTCTCCTGTTTGAGAACGTAAAGGGCTACCCTGGCAGCCGGGTGCTGATGAATCAATTCGGCAGCGAACGGCGCATGAAGCTGGCACTCGAGGTGGAAAGCCTCGACGATGTGGCGGGGCGTATCGAGGGGCTGCTGCAACTCAAATCACCAGAAGGCCTGCTGGGAAAGCTGAAGATGCTTCCCATGCTGGCAGAGGTGGGCCGGTTTTTCCCCCGCACCGTGGCGGCAAAGGACGCACCCTGCAAGCAGGTCATCCTGCGGGAAAACTTTAGCGTCCTCGATTTTCCTGTGCTCCAGTGCTGGCCGCTGGACGGAGGCCGCTTCATTACCCTCCCTTGCGTAATTACCCGGGACCCCAGAAGTGGCAAGCGCAACGTCGGCATGTACCGCATGCAGGTCTATGACGGGCAAACGACGGGCATGCACTGGCAACGGCAGAAGGTAGCCGCGGAGCACCTTCGTGAACGGCTGCGGGCCGCGGCCGTTGCCGACGCCTCCGGAGATGTTCGTGCGGCTCGCGTAAGGGTGATGGCGGAGACGGCGGGCGGAACCACGCAGCAGCCGGGTTTGCCCCCCATCGCTTTGGCCCGGGCCAAGGAACGCCGGCTCGAAGTGGCCGTGGTGATCGGAACCGACCCCGCGACTACCTTCTCCGCCATCGTGCCCGCGCCTCCGGAGGTGGAAGAGTTTGTCATCTCAGGCTTTCTGCGCCAGGCGCCGGTGGACCTGGTAAAGTGCGAGACCGTAGATCTGGAAGTGCCGGCGAACGCGGAGATTGTGCTCGAAGGCTACGTGGAACTGGACGAACTGCGGATGGAAGGCCCGTTTGGCGATCACACCGGCTTCTACACCATGGAAGAGGAGTATCCGGTCTTTCATATCACCTGCATCACCCATCGCAAGGACCCGGTTTATGCGGCGACGATCGTGGGCAGACCGCCCATGGAAGATGCCTGGATGGGCAAGGCAGTGGAACGTATTTTTCTGCCTCTGATGCGGCTGACCATACCGGAAATCGTGGATATAAATTTGCCGGTAGAGGGTGTGTTTCACAACCTGATGATCGTTTCGATTCGCAAGAGCTACGCAGGCCAGGCGCGCAAGGTGATGCATGGCATCTGGTCATTGGGCCAGGCGATGTTCACCAAGTGCATCATGGTGGTCGACGAGGACTGCGATGTACAGGACCTGGGCGAGGTAACACTGCGGGTGACCAATAATATCGATCCCGAGCGTGACATCCAATTCACGCTGGGACCCATCGACTCGCTCGATCATGCCTCGCGCCTGCCCAACTACGGCAGCAAGATGGGCATCGACGCGACCCGTAAATGGAACGCGGAAGGCTTTACCCGGCCGTGGCCGCAGATGATCGCCATGGATCCAACCACCCGGACCCGCGTGGATGCCATCTGGAAGAGGTTGGGACTGGAGTAGACATCAGGCTACCGTGGCGCAAACCGGGCAACAGGCAGCAAGCCGCGTGGCCGCGCATGGAGCAGAGTGAATACCGCAGCTATCGCGCGGTGCACCCGTTCGATGAGCGCTTCGGCGTAGATACCAGCGGGCTGCTCTACGAGGTGCCTTCCGGCCATCAGCACGATCCTTACAACAACGGTTACTTTGGCGTAGCGCCCTCGGTGTTTCACTTCGCCATGCAGGCGCTGCAGGAGCGGCTGCAGTTGGACTATCAGCGTTTCGGATTCGTGGATGTGGGATCGGGTAAGGGCCGCGCCTTGTTGCTGGCTTGTGACTATCCCTTCCGCGAGATCCTTGGGGTTGAGCTTTCTCCGGAGCTGGCCCGCGTCGCCCGGGCTAACATCGCCCGCTATCACGGCTCACGTCATCGACCGCAGGTCAGCTCCATGCAGGGGGATGCGGCGGAGTTCCCCTGGCCGGCTGGACCCTTGATTGTCTACATGTGGAATGCATTTACCGGACCGGTCATGGAACGGGTTTTTCAGAACCTGGAAGCGTCATTGGCGCAACTGCCGCGAGAGTTGTACCTGGTCTACATCCACCCGGAGCTGGAAGTAATGCTTGAAGGGGTTCCCTGGCTCAAGATGTTGTGGCGGGATGAGATCGCGATGAGCGAAGAAGACTACGAGGCCTGGGCTTTTCCCAACCGGAGTGAGATGTGTGCGGTCTACCGGGCGTTGCCCTAACCCGCCGTCACCAAAGTTTCGAAAAGCAGGTGACTATTTCCCGCCGACCCATCGATTCGCGGAACAGAAGGGTATACCCGGGGTGCTACGATTGCCTTGAAATCAACGCAGCTTTGTTGAAATAAAGGCTGCACCAGACCGATATCAGGAATGTCACAGTAATTGTCATCATCCTCTGGATCCAAGTTCCCTACCCCCCGGGGCCTTGATCGAGAAATTTAAGAATTGCCTGCTCATACCGTCCTCTTCTGTACGGGTCCAAAACAGGAGAATGCCCGGTTCCCCCCACCGCGCTGATTTCAGAAATTACGGACATCTACGCGCAGCGATGCGTTCGAGCGAATGGGGAGAGGGATCGGATGTTGCAGACCAATTGCTTTAAACAATGGACACGCAAGGCGGGCCTTTGCCTGCTGATGGGCTTGACCGCTTGCGCGGTAACTCGGGCGCAGGATGTCAGTGTCTATTCGAACCGCATGGCGTTCGGCGGCTTTGTCGAGTATTCCAACGATTCCAGTCACATGCTTCTGGGCTACGCGGATGGACGCAAGATCACTGCGCTGGGTGCCAGTTTCGAAAGACGAAGTTTTCTCAGCTCCAACGTCACTGGCTCGTGGATAGCCGAGGTGCGGCCCTACATGACCGTGACGGATCCTACGATGACCGGCTTCACGTTGAAGTTTCCGCAACAGCCTGCGTATTCGGGAAACGTGATCTTTTCTTCACCCGTTCCGGTGGATAAGCCGGTATCGAGCACTCCCTTAAGCGTACTTCTGGTAACGCAAAACCAGGTCTACCCCGGAACCGCAACCTACATGGGCGGAACGCGATCAACCTATGTGAGCGGCTTTAGCCCACTGGGTTATAAGCTGAAGGCGTTCCCGCACCGGCGCATGCAGCCGTTCGTGACGGGTCTGGGCGGCTTTGCAGTATCGCCCAGAGACATCCCGGTGTTCAACAGCTCCTCCTTCAACTTTACTTTTGAAGCCGGGGTTGGGGTGGAGATTTACAGCACCCACACCCGCTCCTGCCAGTTGGAATATCGTTACCATCATCTCGCCAACACCGGCAGCGGTGGGGCCGCCAACCCCGGTATCGATTCGGGAGTCTTCAAAGTGAGTTATTCTTTCGGACGCTAAGCGACACGCCCTTGAGTGGGCGACCGGGGCCAGGATGAGTGGTAGTCCGCTGAAGCACCGGTGCTCAATCTGACTTCTTGTCTTTGTGCCCGAGATCCAGACCGAATTTGGGGGCTGAGTTTGTTCCCGTCACTTTCACTGGGATTTCTGCTCCGGCGCCGTGCTTTTGAAAGAACGGATCGACTACTTTTAACGCCCAGCTTTTCCATCGTGAAGCCACCATCTGCGATAGCTTCGCTTTCGTCCTCACCTCGCCGCTGAAATCAAATTTTTTGCCATCGAGTGTGTAGACGCCGGCCAGTTGCACGGTTGCGCCAGGCAGAGTGTAGTGCAGATCCTGCAGATCCAGCTTTCCATCACCCATTTGAAATTTTCCAGTCATACGGGAGTTCACGTCTTCAGCTCCAGGCTTGGCTTCCTTTGGGTGACCTTCCGCTCGCAGGCTCAGCATATCCACCTTGTCCTGCAACTGCGGATTCGTGAAGTGCATGCTCTTCAGGACGAAATCCCCCTTCAGGCTCAGTTTCTGGGTTACGCTCTCCTTGCCCGGACGGATATGCAGTTTGGTTTTCATGGTGAGAACACCCGTCATGACTACCGGCCGCGTCTTGACCGCGAGTTGCAGGAAGTCCTGGATGCGGCCGGCGGGTACATCGACATCGAGATCGATGATGTGCCCCTTGCCTTTCACGTTGACCACCTCGCCGCGGCAGGAAAACTCCGAGGTACCCAACTTGGCCTGTACCGGTTGAAGGTAAGTGTCGCCCGTTGTTCCGTCGACGATGGCTGCGAATCGCGTGAACAGGGGTACGGGATGGTCCGCGGTATCAAGTGAAAAATTTGGCACATCCGCTGTTCCGTGTACCTCAATCCGGTCGAGCCGGCCGGTGAACTCGCCTACGGAATGCAGAGTACCCCCAATCCCCTTAATGGTGTTCAAGTCAGCATGCTGGAAGGTGTACTTGCCGGTGACGGTAGAATCGCCGGGAGTTTCCGTATCCCATGGGCCAAAGGTGCCGACGGCGTGAATCTCTCCTTTTGGGATTGCGTTGATAAGAGTAGCGTCGTAGGGCGAGGCAGATTTCGAGCCCACATCGTTGAGCACAATATGCTGAAGCTCGAAAATCTTCGGATCTTTATCTGGCTTATCTGTGCCGATAACGAGTCGCGAATTGTCGAACTCCAGCTCGTCTACGACTATCTTGATCTTGCCCCGGTGCTGGGCCGCCAATCCGTTTTGCCGCATCGACTTGGGCGGAATATTGATGGCCAGTCCCTGTACATGTGCGGATCGCACGTGGGTCGGCTTGAGAAATAAGCCAACCAGGCTGGCATGAAAATCGAATTCCTGCACCGCGATGACCGGAGCCTTCGCCCCTGCAGCCACGACATCATCAGGGGCGAAGATCCGAAGACCCTTCCCGGAAACCGCTAAACCCTTGACCAGAGATACCTGGAGGTCGTCCAGTTCCACGCGGCTGTTGAAACGGGTACTGAGGGTTTCGATCACCCGCCCTTTGAGGATCGGCCCTGCTCGTCTCAGCATCACTTCGCCCACCACCAACAGCACCACGATTGCGATGAGCGCGATCCAAAGGAACCAACGCCAGCCGTTGTGTTTCTTAGGGCCTCGCGTGGTGTTGGCTTGCAGCACGTAGTTTTTGACCGTACCCAAATCAGATCCCGGTAGAGAGATGCCATTTCATCCAGTTTAGTTTCCGCAACCGAAGCAGAGCGTCTCGCTTTCTTGTGCGCAAGGTAACAATTTTACGATTCACAGACAGGTGTGGCGGTCCGGAGGCGTCAACTTACGTGGACGACTGGGCGCTGAGCAGGGTCTTTGATGGCGCGTCGCAGGACTTCGTGGGTAAGGGGAGCAGTATCGCCCTCGCCAAGGAAGATGTAGCGGGCGATGTTGACGACCGGGTTGACGTCGGTCCAGTGAAAATAGACGTGGGGGATACACCCGGTGGCCTGCTTCAGGTAAATGAGCAGTGCGGCAATGGAATTGGCGATCGCGGCGCTCCTGGCATGGAGGATACGATTCGTCCCTTCATGCATACCCTGGACGAGAAGATATTCCGTGAAGTCGGAGGTGTCTCCCCGCTCCACCTCAATGAAATAGATGGCGGCGGCGGGGGAAAGTCCGTGCAACTGAATCAGGTCGGCCTTGGTCTGGTCACGGTCTTTCCCTTGGTACTTGTGCGGCTTCCAGGCAATGAGACGGATGGTTTTGTGGGCACTTTCGGCCACCATCGCCCGGGCCTCCGAATCGAGTTCGACCCCGGTGATGCGAAGCTCCGTGGAACGGAAGGCCCGCGACACCAGCGACATAAAAATCATGGTGAAAATGAACATGCAGGAGATTTTGAGCCCCTCAGGCCGCTCGTAGATGTTCACCAGCGTGGTGTAAATGAAGATGAGGGATACGATGCCCAGAACCGTACGAGTGATCACGGTGCGCGCGGCAATGGTCACTGCGCAGGAAGCGGAGGTAATCAGGACCAGAACCCCGGTTGCATAAGCTCCGCCCTGGGCGTCCACGTCGGCATGAAAGAGCCGGGTAACCATAAATGCGATCGACACAAAGACGAGAACGAGCGGGCGGGAAGCACGGGCCCACTCCGGCGCCATACCAAAACCAGGAAGATAGCGTGGAATCAGATTTAAAAGGCCGGCCATGGCGGAGGCCCCGGCGAAGGCGAGGATGAGGATAGTGCTGATGTCGTAGAGAGTGCCGAAAACGCCGCCGAGATACTGGTGGGCCAGGTAAGCCACGGCTCTGCCGTTGGCCGGCCCTCCCTCTTTAAAGTAGACCGCGGGGATGAGCAGGGTGGTAATGAAGCTGGTAGCCATGAGAAAAAAGCTCATGATGACCGCGGCGGTCGCGAGCAGCCGGCGAGTATTGCGGATGCGAAGTTCGAGATTGTTGTCGCACTCGATCAGCGGCATCACGGCAACGCCGGTTTCGAAGCCGGAAAGACCGAGGGCGAGACGCGGAAAGAGCAGGCATGACAGGCCGATAATCGAGAGCAAACTGCCGTGCTGGGTGAAGAGGGCGCGTTTCCAATCCAGAAGGACTTGAGGCTGCTCCAGCACATGAATCACGCCAGCTACGGAAACGATCAGATTGAGCGCGAGATAGATACTCACCAGAACAAAGGCAACCTTGATCGCTTCCTTAAAGCCCTTGAGAAAGACCGCTCCCAGGATGGCAAGCAGGACAAGGGTGACGCCCATCTGGTTTTGCAGCGAATGCGGGGTGTAGGGATTGTGGATAAAGTGGGCCGCCGCGTCAGCCGCGGAAAGAGTCATGGTGATGATGAAGTCAGTCGTGGCGAATCCGAGCAGAACGAGCACAAACACCTTGCCGGTCCACCCCGGAAATAGCTTTTCGAGCATCGCTATACTGCCCTGGCCGAAGGGGCTGGCAGCGGCCACCCGGTTATAGACAGGCAAGGCCGCAAAAAGCGTAACCATGACCAGGACCAGAGTCGCGACAGGCGAAAGGACGCCGGCCGCAAGGAAAGCGATGCCCGATTGATAACCGAGGGTGGAGAAGTAGTCCACGCCGGTAAGGCACATTACCTGCCACCAGGGATGCTGGCTTTTATTACCGGGCCCGTGAGCACTCTCAGGGCGTTCGACATCGGAGAACAGCCATTCTGAAAAAGACACGGTGTCGTTGCTCCTCGACGGGCCCGGTGTTACCTGGATAGCCAGGGCTTTTGCACCGCATAACTGGGGGTCGCGGTGAAGCCTGCTTTGTTCACGGCGATAAGCTTTCTCCTGGCAAGCCATCCAGCGGCCGCCTGGGCAGAACTTTTCGAAATTCCGATCGACTCCGCCAGCTGCTGATAGCTGATGGTGACTGCTTTTCCCTGGCGCTGTTGCTCTGCGGCAAGCCAGAGGTACACGAGAAAACTCACCGGCCTGCGATCGTGTCCGACCAGGTCGCGCATCAAGACGTCCACCACGTATTCATCCAAATTCAACATCGAGAATTCAACAGCGAGGGGTCACTATACCAACGGATAATATAGCATCGAGTACCTGATTGCACCGTTTGATGGCCCAGGTTATCTTGCGAACGATAAATTTTTTGCCTGGAGGCAACGATATGATTCGCGGCGTCAAGATTGTCAGTATTCCAGTTCGCAACCAGGATGTTGCGTTAAAGTTCTACACCGAAAAGGTGGGGTTTAAGGTGGCTACCGATCAGCCCTTCGGACCAGGGCAGCGCTGGATCGAGCTACTCATCCCGGGCGCCGATACTGCCCTCGCGCTGTTCACGCCCCCAGGTCACGAAAACCGCATTGGCGGCTTCCAACCGGTAACCTTCTGGTGCGATGACGTGTTTGCGACGGCGAAGGTTCTCCAATCCAAAGGCGTGGAATTGACGGAGGAGCCGAAGAAACAAGTGTGGGGAACGATGGCAAAGTTCAAAGACCCCGATGGCAATGAATTCGTATTTTCGAGCAGGTAAACCTGATACCGTGCTGTAGATGAATATGCCAGGCGAATATGACGCGATTGTGATTGGTACCGGGGCGGGGGGCGGAACGCTGGCTCTGCACCTGGCGCAGGCCGGCAAGAACATTCTTATTCTTGAACGCGGTCCATTCATGCCCCAGGAAAAACTCAATTGGGACACGTCCGCCGTTTTCCTCGACAATCGCTACCACACCAAAGAGACCTGGCAAGATAAGGACGGCAAACCCCTCCATCCTCAGCAGGCGTATTTCGTGGGAGGCCAGACCAAGGTCTACGGCGCAGCGATGTTCCGCATGCGGGCCGAAGACTTCGGCGTGATTCAGCACAAGGGGGGTATCTCTCCCGCATGGCCCATCACCTACGCCGATATGGAGCCTTTCTATTGCCGCGCCGAAGAGCTTTTTCATGTTCACGGCGATCTGGGCTCTGCGCCCTCTGTCCCCGGCGGGTATGGATCGTCGTTTGACCCGACGGAGCCTTTTCACTCCGCAAAGTATCCTTACCCGGCGTTCAGCAACGAGCCCCGCATGCAGACCATCGAGGATGACGTGCGGAAGCTCGGGATCCATACCTTCCCTGTGCCTCTTGGTCTCAAGCGCAACCAGGCCGACCCTCTGGCTTCGAAATGTGTCCGCTGCGACACCTGCGACGGCTATCCCTGCCTGGTGCACGCCAAGTCCGATGCGGACATCAACTGCATTCGGCAGATCATGCAGCTGCCCAACGTAACCCTGTTGACCAACTCACGGGTGACCCGCCTGCTGACCAACAGCACGGGTACTGCGGTCACGGCGGTCGAAGTCATCCACTCCGGACCCGGCGCCGCATCCAAGGACGGTAACCCCGCGACTTATCGTGCGGGCTTCTTCGCGGTATGTGCCGGCGCCATCAACTCCGCGGTGATTCTGCTCGCGTCTGCGAACGACAAGTATCCCACCGGGCTCGCCAACCGGTCCGACCAGGTTGGCCGGAACTTCATGTACCACCAGGCGGATGCCTTGCTGGCGCTGGGCCTGGAGGGCAACGAGGATAGCTACACCAAGACCTGGGGCACGAACGATTTTTATTTCAGGGATTCCGATCCGGCCTATCCCTTCCCCCTGGGACAGGTGCAGCCGGTCGGCAGCTTCCACTTCGAAATGATGAAAGGTGACGCCCCTCCGCTCACGCCGGGCTTTGTGCTGGAGACGCTGAAGCAGCACGCGGTGCCCTGGTGGCTCACGACGGAAGATCTTCCAGACCCGAACAATCGAGTCACATTACGCAACACAACGCCGGCTACTGTCGAGAATTGGCAGCCCGGACTGCCCGGCGCCCATCCCGCCGGGGACACCGGGCGCACCAACGAGTCAGAGCCTGTCAATGATTCCGCGCCGGGGCGCATTCAGCTCTCGTACACGCCGAATAATGTTGAGTCGTTCAATCGCCTCAAAGATCGTTGGGTCGATGTACTTAAGCGGGCTGGACATGCGACGACTTCCATTCCGCTGCACGCGTACTTTAAGAAACGTATTCCGCTAGAGGGAGTTGGCCATCAAAACGGAACCTGCCGCATGGGCACCGACCCCGCGGCCAGCGTGCTTGACCCGCATTGCAAGGCGCATGACCTGGACAATCTCTATGTCGTCGACGCTTCCTGCTTTATGTCGGCGAGTGCGGTCAATCCCTCGTTAACGATCATTGCGAACGCCATTCGGGTTGCGGATCATTTGCTGGCGGAACGGCTTGATTAGGGCATCTACTGGCTTACTCCTCTCGCAGGGCTTCCATGGGATGCACCGTTGCCGCCCGCTCTGCGGGCAAAAGGCTGGCGAGTAGCCCGACCCCAACCATTCCCGAGATTGCGGCCCCCAGGGTTAATGGATCTCCCGGCTTCATTCCATAGAGCATCGACGCGGCGGCGGTTCCCGCAGCCAGCGCCAATCCGGTGCCGATTATGAGGCCGATCCCCAACAGAATCCCAGCCTCCCGCAATACCATTACCAGAATATGGTTACGGTTCGCACCCAGCGCCATGCGGACGCCAATCTCATTCCTGCGCCGGGCCACCATGTACGAGATAACGCCATACAGGCCGACCATTGCCAGAATCGTCGCCAGCGCCCCAAAAAAACCGGACAGCGTAGCCATCAACCGCTCACGCAGCAATCCTTCACGAATCTGCGTCTTGAGGACCGTGAAGGTCAGAACCAGCGACGGATTTATATCGTTGGCAGCCCGCTTGATCGAAGAAATAAGCGGCAGCAGCGGCTCATCCGAACGAATCATCAACTCGGACACGTCGTCCGGCCCGTTTGACTGGGTAAAAGAGACGAAGATAATGGGCACCGGATCTTCGCGTAACTCGTAATACTTCGAATCTTTCACCAGGCCGACGACCTGATAGGTTCGATTTTGATCTGAATCGCGCAATATTCTTCCCATTGGATTCACACCACCGAAATATTTGTGGGCAAATGCTTCGTTCACGATCGCGACTTGTGGCGATTGGAGCGTATCTGCCTGGTTGAAATCCCGCCCCGCAAGCAGCGGCGTCTGCATGGTTCGGAAATACCCCGCGCTCACCCGGTTGAAGGTTACATCCTGTCGTCGCAGGCCATCGGGAATGTCGACATTGCCATCCCAGCCCCTACCACTCATGGGAACAACCAGAGTTTCCGCCACCGAACTTACTCCCGGAACCGCGCCCACTCGCACCATCAAATCACGCTTAAATTCCATCTTGCTCTGTTGCGGGAGATTCAATGGAGAGAAATCGAAGTTTGCAATGAGTACTTGGTCTTGCTGAAAGCCCGGATTCAAGGTGGTTAAGTTGCGAAAAGTGCCCACGAACATAAACGCACCAGTCAGCAGTACAAGCGACAGCGCAACCTGGGAAACCACCAGCGCACGCCTTAAGAGAAAACGTTCGCGCCCGGCGGTCGCGCCGCGTCCACCGGCCTTCATCACGACTCCAGCATCCGTGCGCGAAGCCTGAATCGCGGGCATTAACCCAAAGAGGACGCAAGTACAAATCGCCAAAGCGGTGGCAAACCCAAGCACCCGCCAGTCCGGCGCTAACTCTATGAAGATAGGGTTTTGCTGGGTGCTGAGAAATGCTACCAACCCAGCACTCAGGACCTGGGCGAGGACTGCACCTGCAATTGTTCCCAAGGCAGCCAACAGCAGACTTTCGGCGAGCAATTGGCGAATCAGCCGGGAACGCGAGGCCCCCAGCGTCAGACGCAAGGCCATCTCCCGTTGCCGGACGCTGGCTCGCGCCAGCATCAGGTTGGCAAGGTTCGCGCAGGCGATAAGCAGAACTAGTCCGGACAGCGCCAGGAGCAGCCACAATGGGTCTTCATACTCATGGCGCAGCCCAGAAACACCGGTGGCAGCAGGCAACGCGCCCAAATGGAAGGACAGGTAATCTTTTTTATCAAGGGCATCGTATTGACCGGGTACCGTGGCCGCGAAAATTCCGGGTGAGATCGCATCCAGCTGGGTTGAGGCCCGCTCCACCGTCCAGCCCGGTTTCAATCGTCCAACCGCCGCGATCCACCACGCGACGGGATTGTCCATCAAGGAGCCCTTGGTAGAAAAGGCCGCTTCGCTGCATAGGGGAATGGCAACGTCGAACTTCTGTCCAACCTCCATGCCATAGAAACCTGCGGAAGCGACACCCACGATTTGAAAGGGATGCCCGTTCAGCGTGAGTTTGCTGCCCAGCACTTCGGAACGTCCGCCATAAGCGCGCTGCCAGAAAGGGTAGCTCAGGACCGCGGCCTGGGCGCCGCAGCCACGATAGTCATCGGCGGGAGAGATAAGCCGGCCCAGCAGTGGCTGTAGCCCAAGCACGTTGAAGAACTCGCCGCTCACCATCAGTGTGTCTGCGTAGTGCGCTTCGCCGCCCTGGCCGAGGTTGTATCTGCCCGGGGCCCATGCGGCAATTTCTGAGAATGCCTTTTGCTGGCCGCGTATGAGATTCCACAGGCCGCCGGTGAGTGCGGCATTGGGCGAGTAGTGATCTCCGTTACAACACTGAGGGGAATTTACTATGCGAACGATGGCCAGCTGTTGCGGAGCCTTTACTGGCAGAGTGCGCAAACGTACTGCATCCAGCAGTTGGAAGATGGTCGTATTCGCGCCGATGCCTAGCGCGAGAGTCAGGAGTGCCACCATCGCGAACCCCGGATTTTTCCGCAGCAGGCGCCCGCCGAAGCGCAGGTCGTTCCAAATTCCTGTGAACAGTCCTTCCTTCTCATCCTTGCCAACCGCCAATGGCGTAGGCACTCCATGCAGGCTTGTTCTCAATTCAGAGACCAGTGCGCCGTCATTTAGTTCCCTGAGCAATAAGTGACAAGCCTGTTCAGCGCCGGTTCCGCCGGCCAGCATCTCGTCGTAGCGATCGCGCAGATGCTGGCTCAACTCCTCCACCAGTTCTGTTTCCTTCATTGAATCAAGATTCAACGGAGCAATCGCAGCTCGGATTTCCTTTGCCCAGTCACGCATTTTCCGCCTCCGTAATGCGGCGGATGGCGGTGACGAAATCAAGCCAGGTCGCCTGTTGTGTCTTCAGCATCTGCTTTCCCTCAGTCGTCAACCGGTAGTAACGCCGCCGCCGCTGGCCAGCCTTTTCCACCCATCGTCCGGCAATCAATCCGCGCTTTTCGAGGCGATAGAGCAGGGGATAAAACGAGGCCACGTTGAACTTCAAGACCCCCTCGGAACGTTCTTCGATGAGCTTGCTGATTTCATACCCATGACGGGCGCGATGCTCGATGAGGGAAAGAATCAGCAGCTCCGCGCTGCCCTTTTTCCATTCCCGGTCGGCCGGGGCTCCCATATGTTTCATAACAACATATAGTAACGCGACATTTTAAAATGTCAAGGAGGTGGCGATGCGGTTCGATCGGGAACGTTAATTCCGTTGACGGAATATCACCTATAGGGAATACTATTGTCATGCCCTGGAATGTCGAAGCCAGCGACGAGTTCAAAGAGTGGTACGAAAACCTGGGTGAGGCGGAAAGGGCTAGCGTCGCAGAGGGTGTGGATATACTTGAAGAATACGGCCCAGCTCTGGGTCGGCCGTACGCCGACACGCTCCGGCAATCACGCTATCCAAATATGAAGGAACTCCGGGTGCAACATCAGGGGAGACCTTACCGCATCCTGTTTGCTTTCGACCCCCGGCGGAGTGCTTACCTGATTTTGGGCGGGGACAAAACAGGTGACGCAAACTGGTACCTGGACGCGATACGTACTGCGGAGGCTATCTACGCATCGCACCTTAAAGAGATAGAACAAGAGCACGCGTAAGGCAACAAAAGAAGGAATTTCGGGCTCGTAACGGGTATCCCGTGGAGAGTAGATCAAGATGACACACAAATGGAAGACTATCCGGGGAAAGTTTTCACCGGAGCGTGAGGCGCGGATTCGGCAACACGTGAAGGAAGCCGTCAGAGTCATGACCCTTCACCAGCTTCGCGAAGCCCGGAGCCTTACGCAGGTTAACTTGGCCAAAGTCCTGAACGTCAACCAAGGGGCGGTGTCCAAGATGGAAAAACGCACGGATATGTATGTCTCCACACTGCGCAGCTATATCAAAGCGATGGGCGGGGATCTCCAAATCAAGGCCGTATTCCCTGAAGGCGAAGTACAAATAGAACAGTTTCAAGGACTCGAGGATTGACCGGGTGTAGGGTCGATCACGTCTGCCGAGAGGCACGGATAGCTTGCTCGCCGCAACACTCGCTATGAGGGAGTCGCATAGCGAAACAGTGCCTTGAAGCCATAATCCATGTGCTGCTGAATATGACAGTGAAATAAGGACAAGCCTGGCTGGTTGGCAACAAAGTCGACCACAGCCCGGCCGTAATACGGAACTACGACCGTGTCTTTTAGGATGCCTCCTGTTTTGGTGCCGTTCATCTCTACCAGCTCGAACTGGTGGCGATGCAGATGAAGAGGATGTGCGTCATCGGTGCGGTTACGGAACACCAGCCGGTAGCGCGTACCCTGCTTCAATACGAACTCACCCTCGTGGGGATACGGCTTTCCGTTTACCAGCCAGGTATTGAACTTGCCCGATCCGCCGGGAATTTTTTCGAAAACCATTTCTATGGTTTGATCCGGCGGTACCGGGTTGTCGCTGATCTTGCCGAACAGGGTGTAGTCCCAGGCGGTTCGCGGAGCCACCCATTGGGGCTGCCGGTGCTGGTTTTCATATTCCACGATGACGCCCAGTCCGGTATTGCGAATTCTTTCTTCGGTTGCGCCCAGGATCCATACCCCCGGCTGGTTCATTTCAACAATGGCATCCACTCGCTCCCCGGCGCCTAATAAAATTCCATCCACTTTTTGCGGAACCGGGACCGGATTGCCATCCATTGCAATCACTTGAAATTGATGCCCCGCCAAGGCGATGCGGCGATTCTCGATCGCACTCGCATTGAGCAGGTGCATCAGGACTCGCTGGCCCTGCTTGACGCGAATCGGCTCTCCCGCACCCAACGACTTGTCGTTAATGGAGTAGGTCATTGAGTTGACTTCGAGACCGTTGGGATCGGTATTCATGAGCGTGGGCTTCTCCGGCTGGGGCCCGCGATGGCCGTCGTCGTCATCGTCGTCCATGCTGCTGGTGAAGAACGGTTCCCAGTCGCGCACTGAGAGAAAAATCTCCTGGTCATATTGGCCCGGGTCCTTGCCCCCATCGACGTAGACGAAGCCAAACTGTCCGGTATAGGTGCCCCGGTGCAGATCGGCTCCAGCCATGGCGTGCGAGTGATACCACCGGGAACCGGCTGGCCCAGGGGTGAGCTGATAACGCCGTCTGCCACGTGGCGGCACCGGAGGCGTGCCCTGCTCCTCCACCCCATCGACATCGGAGGGAATCAACATGCCGTGCCAGTGCACCAATTCCGGTACATCTGTATCGTTGATCACATCCACACTTATGCGCTTGCCCTCACGCATGCGCAACACGGGCCCGGGAGAGGAGTCGTTGTAACCGGTGGTGCTCAGGATGTGGTCTGGTGCGAGCTCCACGGTAACCGGAGCGATGCGCAGGGTGTAGTCCGCTTTGGTAGTGTCATTGGCGGCGTCGGCGCCCATTTGCAGTTGCGGCGTCTGGGCCAGCAGCCTGGCGGCACCCGCTTGGGCAAAGGCCGCGCCGCCAATTTTCAAGAAGTCCCGCCGTTTCAAAAGACTGCCCCCTCGGCCTGACCTGAAGAAAATCGTCTCACGCAGAAAGAGGGTGTGGCAAACATTTGCGTGGGGCTACAAACTACTCCCACTCCGGCTGCGTCTATCAGACGAGAGCCAGGGGCATTCTGGTAGTCTCAAGGCACGCGCAGTGCAATGGGAGGGCTCCGCCCATGAAGCTCCTGCAAGCCAGTTCGGCAGCGCTGGTTGGGATGGCGTTGTGCTCGGCACTCTACGCTTACCAGCGGACGGCGGACTTCGGCTTTAGCGACGATGCGGAAACCAACGTAAAGGCAGAGTTTTACTGGTCGCGGCTCAGTTATACCCCGGCTACGGGTAGCAGTTTTGCAGGGGGTTACGGAGGTTATGGAGGCTACGGAGGATACGGCTGGGGCCGCTCCTGGTCCCGTGACTATCCCAAGGCCGACCGCCAGGTTCTGCTGGCGATGAAACGCCTTACGCGGATTCAGGGCCGTTCCACGGAGCAGGTGGTAGATCTCGACTCCGACAAGATTTTCGACTATCCGTGGATTTACGCAGTGCAGGTACAAACCTGGTCTTTTACCGATGAGGAAGCCAAGCGTCTGCGTGAATATCTGTTGAAGGGCGGCTTCCTGATGGTGGATGACTTTCACGGCACGGCGGACTGGGAGAACTTTATGGAGGGTATGCGCGAGGTATTTCCCGACCGCCCGATCGAAGATCTGGACAACAAAGACGAGATCTTCCACGTCCTTTATGACCTCGATGAGCGCATGCAGATACCGGGGGAGCAATATGTATGGAGCCACAGGACCTACGAAAAGGACGGCTACGTACCCAAGTGGCGTGCGATCCGCGATGATAAAGGCCGCATCATCGTTGCTATCTGTCACAACATGCACCTCGGCGACGCGTGGGAATGGGCGGACGATCCGGATTATCCGGAACCCTTCGCTTCCATGGCTTTTCGGGTTGCATTGAACTACATCGTTTACGGCATGACGCATTGAGACTGACCGGCCGCGGGGACCCCGGTTTCGTTACATGTTCCAATTTTTTTTCAAGTATCCGATGCCGGTGTTTTCCAAAGGCAAGTTCGTCCTGCTTGGCGCGTGGCCAGGCTGGGTGCTGCTGCTGCTTATGGCCGCGTGCGTAGCCGGCTTGGGTGCGCTCATCTGGTCGCGGCTGCCCCGGGCGGCGGCGAACATCAGCACGTGGCGCGCGGCGGCAGTCTGGTTGCTCCAGTCTTTGCTCATCGCGACCGTGCTGGTTCTGCTTTGGCAGCCGGCAATGACCGTGGCCGAGCTGGCGACGCAGCAGAACGTAATCGCAGTTGTACTCGATGACTCGCGCAGCATGGCAATTGCCGATAGCGGCAGAGACGGTAAGCTCACCCGCGAAGCTGCGGCTCAGAAAGCGCTCGAAGACGGAGTGCTGGCTGGTTTGCAAAAGAGGTTTCAAACCCGGCTCTACCGCCTTGACAGCCGGGTGGCCCAGGCCGCTGCGCTCAGTGATATCCAGGCCGGCGCCTCCGCCACCCACATCAACGACGGCCTGAGACAGTTGGCAAGCGAAACCTCCGATTTGCCGATTGGCGCCATCGTACTGCTGAGCGATGGCTCAGAAAACTCGTTGGACGGTTCCGGAGACATCAGTCTCGAAACCATCCATGCCCTGCGCAATCGCCGCTTGCCGGTCCATACCGTCGGCTTTGGTAAAGAGCGGCTCGCGCACGATCTGGAGTTGAACGATGTGAAAGTCGCTTCCCGAGCCATGGCCGATTCGCGCATCCCGGCTACGATTACCCTTCATCAAACCGGCTACGCGGGCAGTAAGACCCTGCTGGTCATTCGGGATGGAGACAAGACCGTCGGCTCTCGCGAAATCACCCTCGGCGCCGACGGAGCGACCCAGGTGGAAACCATCTTCTTTAGCCCGGGCGATGCGGGGGTGAAGAGTTTGCACTTTTCGGTCGGCCCGCTCGCTGGTGAAGAAAACCCGGGGAACAATTCTGTCACGCGGCTGGTGGGCGTGACTGGCGATAAGCGCCGCATTCTCTACGTCGAGGGTGAACCGCGTTGGGAGTACAAGTTCATCCGGCGGGCGGAAGACGACGACAAGATCGTGCAGGTTGCCTCCATGCTCCGCACCACCGAGAACAAAATTTACCGCCAGGGCATCAGCGACCCGAAGGAACTTGAAAATGGGTTCCCGGTTCGCGCTGAAGATCTCTTCGCTTACCAGGGCATCATCCTGGGCTCGGTCGAGGCGGGCTATTTCACGCCCTTGCAGCAGGAATTGCTGCGCGAGTTCGTGGACCGTCGCGGCGGCGGACTGCTATTCCTTGGCGGCCGCTTTGCGCTTGGAGATGGTGGATGGGGCGGATCGAGCCTGGTGGATTTGTTGCCCACCATTCTTCCCCACAGCAGAAATACGTTTCACCGCGACCCGGCAACCGCCGAACTCACAGCCGCCGGGGCGGATAGTCCCATCACCCGGCTGATGGACGATCCGGCGAAGAACATCGAGCGCTGGAAGAAGCTGACCTATCTGATGGACTATCAGGACGCGGGTACGCCCAAGCCTGGAGCCACGGTGCTGGCCCAGATGAATGTGGGTGCGCGCAAACTGCCGTTGCTGGTCACGCAGAATTACGGCCGTGGCCGCACTGCAGTCATGGCCACCTCGGGCACCTGGCGCTGGCAGATGAGCCAGCCGCTGGGCGACATGGCGCACGATCTTTTCTGGCAGCAATTGCTACGCTGGCTGGTGCTGGAGTCACCAGGGCAGGTAGTGGTCACGGCGCCGGCCCAAACGCTAATGGACGATGGACACATTCAGCTTTCGGCAAGCGTGCGCGATAAGGAGTACATGCCTGCCGCCGACGCCAAGGTGACCGCACATTTCATCGGCCCGGACGGCATCTCGGCGCTGGTGGACATGACTCCTGCTGCCGACAATCCGGGCGTATTCCATGCTGCGTGGACGGCCGAAAAGCCGGGCTCCTATCTGGCTGAGGTTACAGCCCAACGGCGGGCGGATAAGGGGTCGATGGATTTGGGAACCGATACCCTGCCCTTCCAACGAATCGATGGCCTTGCGGAGAGCTTTCGCACGGTACAGAACAGCGAGCTGCTGCAGAAGCTGGCTTCGGAAACCGGCGGCCGGTACTGGAAGCCGGACGAACTATCCCGGCTGCCGAGCGAGATCTCCTATTCCGATGCCGGCATCTCGGTGCGAGACATCAAAGAACTGTGGAACATGCCGGTCGTCTTTCTGTGGCTGATGCTGTTGATGGCAGCGGAATGGCTGCTGCGGCGCAAGTGGGGCGTGGTATGAAACCGGCGCTGCTATGCATTATGATGGCCGCACTCTCCGCGCATGCCAGCGTCTATTACGTCACGGTTGCGGGACTCGGCGGCGAGCCGGACTACGAGCAGCGGTTTACAGCCAACGCCAGGGACCTGGACAAACTCTTCAAGGAAGCCGGCAGCAGCGCGCATGTCTATACCCTGACCGGAGCTCAGGCTACGCGGGCGCATTTAACGGAGACACTCGGCTCGATTGCTCACGATGCAAAGCCGGAGGATGACTTTGTACTTATGTTGATCGGGCACGGCTCCTTCGACGGCGCCGACTACAAGTTCAACCTGGTGGGCCCTGACATCACGGCTGCGGAGCTCGCGGACCTCTGCGATCGCATTCCCTCGAAGCGGCAGCTGATTGTGAATGCCACCAGCGCCAGCGGCGGATCGGTAGCCGCGCTCGAAAAACCAGGACGCGGGGTGATTGCCGCAACCAAGAGCGGCACGGAGAAAAATGCTACAGTTTTCGCACGCTACTGGGTTGAGGCGCTCCAGGACCCCACCGCCGACCTGGATAAGAGCGACTCGATCAGCGCGATGGAAGCTTTCGCCTATGCTCAGCGTAAGACGGCGGCCTTCTATGAATCACAAAAGCGCCTGGCAACGGAACATCCCGTTTTTGAGGACACGGGTAAGAACGAACCCGTCCGGGAGCCGTCAAAGAGTGAAGGAGTGCTGCTGGCAAACTTTACCGTGCTGCGCATCGGGGCTGCTCAGAAGCAGGCGAACGACCCGGCAAAGCGAGCACTGCTGGCGAAGAAAGAGGACCTGGAACAAAAAATCGACGCGCTCAAATATCAGAAGGCTGCGATGGATCCAACCGACTATAAGCAACAGCTGACGGCGGCACTGGTGCAGCTGGCACAGGTCCAACAGGAACTGGATAAATGAACTGGCAGCAAAAATCCGGAACGTTGCTGGCGATGGTGCTCGGCAGTCTGAGCCTTTGCCAGGCCGCGAATTCCGCCGCGAATTCCACGGATGCATGCCACGCCTTGCGCAAGCACGGCCAGCAGGCAGAAGCAAAATCCTGCTATGAGTCGCTGGTACGAACCAACTCCCCTTATTTGCAGGCGGAAGGCTATTGGGGCCTGGAGCAGTATGACCAGGCCAACGAACAGTTTCGCATCGCAACGGCGCAGCCTGACAGCAACCCTCTCTATAAGGTCCGCTGGGGATTGCTGCTGCATCAGCGGTTTAATAACACCGATGCGGTGAGCCTCTTTCAGGAAGCGCTGCAGAAAGATCCCAAAAACGCGCAGGCGTATTTAGGGCTCGCTATCGTCAGCGCAGACGGGTTTGACGGAAAAGCCACGGACTACATCAGCAGGGCCCTGGTGCTGGATCCCAAGCTGGTGGAAGCCCACGAATTCGCCGCCAACCTCGCCCTGGAAGATGCGGATACAGAACACGCCATCGCCGAGGCCGATGAGGCGCTCCGTCTGTCGCCTGACGCCTTGAACGCGATGGCCATCCATGCGGCGGTCGAGTTGCTGGCGGATCGCTCTCCCGAACCGTGGTTGGACAAGATACGTAAAGTGAACCCCGGGTACGCAGAGGGCTACGCTCACGTGGCTCATTATCTTGAGCTCAACTACCGCTTTGAAGACGCAATCGGCTATTACCGCAAGGCGATTGAGGCCGATCCCCGGTATTGGCCTGCTCGGTCTCAGCTCGGGGTCGGGCTCATGCGCCTGGGCCAGGAAGATGAGCCCTTCAAACAATTGGAGATGTGCTACAACAACGGTTACCGTGACGCCGAAACGGTCAACAGCCTGCGCTTGCTGGATAGCTACAAGAACTTTGTCACCTACAAAGAAAACGGGACCATTCTGCGGCTGAACAAGAGTGAAGCGGAGCTCTTACACCCGTACTTTGAAGCCGAGCTGCAGCGCATTATCGCCACCTACAACAAGAAATACCAGATGAAGCTCACAGGGCCGGTGCAGGTCGAGGTCTATCCCAACCATGAGGACTTCGCCGTGCGCACCATGGGCATGCCTGGACTAGGCGCGCTGGGGGTCACGTTCGGTCAGGTTGTGGCGATGGATAGCCCCTCTGCACGCAAACCTGGCGACTTCAATTGGGGCAGCACGTTGTGGCACGAGATGAGCCACGTCTACATCCTCACAGCCACCAATCGACGGGTACCGCGCTGGTTCACCGAAGGCCTGGCGGTGCACGAGGAGACCCAGGTATCTCCGGAGTGGGGTGACCGCGTGTCGCCGGAAATCCTGATCGCCATCCGGGATAAGAAATTGCTGCCGGTCGCGAAGTTGGACAGAGGCTTTATTTTCCCTGACTATCCGGCGCAGGTCGTTGTGTCTTACTTCGAGGCAGGCAGCATTTGCGATTACATCAAAAGCCGCTGGAGCGAAGACAAGCTGCTCGACATGGTTCATTCGTATGCGCAACGCAAGACCACTCCTGAGGTCATTCAGGCGGATCTTGGTGTTTCACCCGAAGAGTTCGATAAACAATACCTGCAATGGGTGAATCAGCGCTATGGGGCAATCGCTGCCAGCTTTGACGAGTGGCGGAAGGCGCTGGAGCACCTGGCCGAGGCTGCCAACCAGAAACAATACGACACTGTGCTCCGGCAGGGCGAAGCGGTCCGCACCATGTATCCGGAGTACATCGGCGACGCCAATGTTTATCAATTCCTTGCCTCAGCAAACCTCGCCCAAGGCGACAAGAAGCCCGCGGCAGAAGTGCTCACGCACTATGAAAAGATGGGCGGCGAGGATCCTTCAATCCTCAAAAAACTGGCTTCGCTAGAGGAAGAACTGGATCAGCCGAAAGAGGCTGCCGCGACCCTGGACCGCATCAACTATATCTACCCGGTCCATGATGAAGACCTGCATCGACACCTGGGTGATTTGTGGTTCGCGCAAAAGAACTATCCCGGAGCGATCCGCGAGTACACCGCCTTGGTAGCGCTCAACCCGCTGGACAAGGCGGGAGCACAGTTTGAACTCGCGCAGGCGTACTACGCGTCCGGACAGAAGGACAAAGCCGAAGAAAGCGTGCTTGCCGCGCTGGAAGCCGCGCCGGGTTATCGGCCGGCGCAGAAGTTGCTTTTAGAAATTGAACACCCGGAACAGAAAGACGTACCCAAGACGAACTAGAACGAGAATGAAGATTCTGGAGCCGGCAGTCGTGGAATCCCACATCTCGCAAAAAACGAGCGAGATATGGGGCACCCGTCCTCTGGTTACAGGGAAACAAGAACTGGATGCGTCCCTTCCGGCTTTGGGAAGTGGAAAGGGCGACCAAACTGGGGTGCCCCATATCTCGCTCGTTTTTTGCGAGATGTGGGATTCCACGAACGTTAGTCGGACCGATTTTTAGCAAACCGCGTACTCGAGAGGAAGGATATTGCCGATGGTAACGCTCCCTGAACTTAGCCAGGACGCAGCCCAGCTACAACATCGCATCGAACGGTTCTATGCGGTCCGCGACGGCATCCTTGCCCAGGTGCGCCAGGTCATCGTCGGCCAGGATGAGGTGCTCGATCAGATCCTCACTGCGTTGTTTGTCGGTGGGCATTGCCTGATCACGGGCTTGCCCGGTACGGCCAAAACTTTGATGGTGCGCACCATCGCGGAAACCCTTGGCCTGAGCTTTCGCCGCATCCAGTTCACGCCCGACCTGATGCCCTCTGACATTACGGGCACCGACATCATTGAGGAAGATCTCTCCACCGGCCACCGTAAGTGGACCTTCGTGCACGGCCCGATTTTCGGCAACGTTTTGCTTGCCGACGAAATTAACCGCACCCCGCCAAAAACCCAGTCAGCGCTGCTCGAAGCCATGCAGGAGCGCTCCTGCACTGTCCGCGGCCATATTTATGCGCTGCCCGCGCCTTTCTTTGTTCTGGCCACTCAGAACCCGATCGAGCTCGAAGGCACCTACCCTCTGCCCGAGGCACAGCTTGACCGCTTCCTCTTCAACACCATCCTCGACTATCTCAGCGCCAGCGACGAGCTTAAGGTCGTAGACCTCACCACGACTACGAAGGTGGCAAAAGTCGAACCAGTCACCACGGCCCAGGAGTTACTTGATTTTCAGCAACTCGTCCGCATGGTGCCGATTGGCGAACCGGTGGCGAAATACGTCGTCAACCTGGTGCGCGCGACGCGATACAAGAATGAGAACGCGCCCGACTTCGTAAAGAAATATGTTAACTACGGCGGCAGCATTCGCGCCGCGCAGTACATAGTCCTGGCGGCAAAAGCGCGCGCACTCTCCCGCCGCCGCTATCACGTCACGTACGACGACGTGACGTCGCTGGCCATCCCGGTTATGCGCCATCGGATTTTGCTTAACTTTCATGCCGAGTCGGAGCGCGTGGATGCGGATGAAATCCTTCGCCGCCTGATCGAGCACATGCCGCCGCCGAAGGAGGGCTGATGCTGCAGCGCTTTCTCGATCCCGGTGTGCTCGCCAGCATCAGCAGCCTCGACCTGCTTGCCAAGACGGTGGTGGATGGCTTCGTCGCGGGCCTGCATCGCTCTCCGGATTTTGGCTTCAGTTCGGAGTTTGCCGAGTACCGCGCCTACACCCCCGGAGACGACCTGCGCCACGTCGATTGGAATCTTTTTGCCCGCACCGAGCGCTGCTACCTGAAGCGGTATCGCGGCGATACCAACAGCCAGCTCACCATCCTGCTCGATGCCAGCAATTCCATGGACTACACGGCGCTCCCGAGCAGGCCGAGCAAGATGGACTACGCGCGCTTTGCGGCCGCCTCGCTTTTTTATCTCGCCATTCACAACCAACGCGACGCAGCCGGACTGATTGTCTTTGACGATGAGGTGCGTAACTACATCCGGCCCTCTACACGCCAGGGGCAGCTGCACCGGCTGCTAGCTGGGCTGGAGCAGGCTGAGCCGCATGCTCGCACCGACTTCACCAAGCCACTGAATCACTTTCAGGAGCTGCTGCACCGGCGCGGCATCGTGATCATGTTCTCTGATTTCTACGAGGACCCGGCCACCATCGTACGAACCATCGAACCCTTGCGGTACCACGGTAATGAAGTCGTCCTCTTCCATGTACTCGACCCCAAAGAAATAAGGCCAGACCTGCGCGGGCCAGCCATCCTGATCGACCTCGAGACCGATCAACGCATGGAAGTGATTCCGGAATACGCGCGCACCGGCTACACGCGGAAGATCGATGATCATATCGAGCAGCTGCGCAATCGCACACGCGGTGCGGGAATGGATTACTACCTGCTGGTAACCGACCAGCCGCTCGACACCACACTGCGCGAGTACCTCGCGATTCGACAGGCGGAGCGCTGATGGGATTTCTCAGTCCATGGTTCCTGCTTGGCTTGGCGGCGATCGGCTTGCCCATCTACGTTCACCTGCTGCGGCGTCACGTAACCACGCCCCTGCCATTTAGTTCGTTGATGTTTTTCGAGCGGGGCACCCAAAGTTCGACCCGCCACCGGCGGCTGCGGTACCTGCTGCTCTTCACCTTGCGCGCCGCACTGCTCTTGTTGCTGGTGCTCGCGTTTGCGAATCCCTTCATCCGGCGGGCGAGCAGCGGCGTGAATGACAAACTGATGCTGGTGGTCGTCGACAACTCTTTCAGCATGAAGGCCGGCTCGCGCTTTGCGGATGCGAAGAAAGGCGCTTTAGAACTGCTGGCATCGAGACCGCGCGCACAGCATGCCGAGGTCATGGCCCTGGGCGGCCGGCTGGCAGTGTTGACCCAGCCCATTCAAGATGCAGGGGCTCTGCGTTCCGCGGTTGAAAGCATCCAGCTCGGCGACTCTAGGGCAAACCTGGGTGAGCTTGCGCACGGAGTCCGCGCCCTGGTGGAGACAGTGCGAACACCCATCGAGCTGCACCTCTTCAGCGACATGCAGAAGAGCGGCATGCCGGCAAACTTCTCCGACATTGAGTTGCCCGCCAACGTATCGGTTGTTCCGCATCCGGTAGGAAACGCGGCGACGCCGAACTGGACGGTCGAAGGCATCAACGCACCGGCTCAGCTTGCCGACCCCAAAGATCCTAAGAAATCGAGGGTACAGGCAGTGATCGCGGGCTACGGAACCCCGGCTGCTTCCAAAACTGTGTCGCTCGTTATCAATGGCAACACCGTTGCAACCCGCAAGGTACAAGTACCACCCGATGGCCGGGCCGCGGTTGAATTTCAACCGCTCGACGTACCTTACGGCTTGAACCATTGCGCCATCAGGATCGATCCGGCCGACGGTTTTCCCGCGGATGACGTTAGCGTGTTTGCGGTCAAACGATCCGACCCGGAACGCGTATTGTTCGTGCACCAGGCCAGCGACTCGCGCTCCCCTGTTTATTTCAGCGCCGCGTTGTCCGCAGCCGACCAGGCCGCCTTCACCGTGCAGTCTATCGATAGCGAGAAGTCCGCGGACATTGCTCCCTCGAAGTATGCCTTCGTGGTCCTCTCCGACGCCTTGGCGCTCCCTTCGATCTTTGAAAATGCGCTGTTACGCTACGTGCAAAGCGGCGGCAGTGTGCTGATTGCGACCGGAACCTCGGCCGCACACCATGCCCGCATTCCCATCTACGGCGGATATACCTCGGATGCTCACGTCTTTACCCGAGACGGCTACGCCACGGTGGGGCAGACTGACCTTACTCATGCGGTGATGAATGAAACGGGATGGGCCGATCTGAAGGTTTACTACGTTGCCGGCGTGGATGCGGGCCAGGCACGCGTGATCGCACGGCTAACCGACTCCACCCCACTGTTGTTGGAGAAGCAGCTGGGCGAGGGCCATGTGCTTCTCTTCGCATCCGGACTGGACAATCTGACCAACGACCTTCCTGTCCGTCCTGCATTTGTACCGTTTGTTGATAGGACTGCACGTTATCTTAGCGGGAGCGACAACGTGAGTAGCGGCAGGGTGGTCGATTCGTTTGTTCCCTTGCGAACATCTGCGGCGCGCAATCCGTCCGCCGGCGTCGAAATCCTCGATCCCGACGGCCATCGCGCCTTGTCGCTCACAGAAGCCGCAGCGGCGCAGTCCTTCCAGTTGACGCGCGCAGGCTTCTATCGCATCCGCTTCGCAAACGGCAAGGATGCGCTGATCGCGGTGAACCCCGATCGCCGCGAGTCTAACCTGGAGCCAATTGCCAACGATCTTCTGCAACTCTGGGGCGGCCATTCTGCGACACCCGCGGCCGCCGTGGGTTACGTGCAGGAAAAAAATACGGCCCATAGTATCTGGTGGTACGTTATGCTGCTTGTATTGGTGGCGGCGGTTGCCGAGTCCATCGTTGCCAGCCGCTACCTCGGCACACAGAGGGAGGAGGCATGAGCAACGCCAACCCCAATTCGCATCCTACGTCGAATCAAGCCAGGCTCAACCTCTATATCCACCAGTTGCACCAGCGGTTGCGTCTGGGGGTATCTCTGCGTGGAGTGGCCATACTCACAGCCACGGCCCTGATCACCACCGTCTTCCTGGTTCTTATCCTCAACAAGTTTGCCTTTCCGGTACGCGGGTTGACGGGCGCTCGTTCGCTCCTGCTGCTGGTCCTCGCTTGTGCCGCAGGTTTCGCTCTTGCGCTTCCTCTGCTGCGTCTCACGCGGCGCCGCGCCACTGTGGTGGCGGAATCCGCTCATCCGGAATTCCAACAACGGCTCCTCACTTTCGATGATCGAGAGAAGAAAGGAAACGATCCTTTCCTCGAACTGCTTGCCGCGGACACGCTTTCGGTTGCCCGCGATGCGCAGCCGGCCAACTTGCTACCCAACAACAAACTTTATTTCCTGGCCGGCGCCGGCGCGGCGTGCGTGGCCGTTCTTGTGTGGCTGGTCGCCGCTGGCCCCGGGTATCTCGGATACGGCGCTTCCCTCCTCTGGACCGGTCCCAAGGCTGTACCGCTTTATGACATTCGGGTTACACCGGGCGATGTTGCCGTCCGCCGCAACGCCGATCAGCTGGTGACTGCGCAAATCATCGGTCTCAAACCGGAGAAGGTCAGGTTGTTTGCGCGCTACAAGAATTCCGGGCGCACGGGTAAGGCTGGCTGGGAGCCAGTCGCGATGCAGCCCACGGATCCCTCCAATTTTCAGTTCCTTTTTGCCGGGCTTCCTGAAGACGTCGAATACTTCGTCGAAGCCGGCCCGCTCACTTCGCGTCACTACAAAGTCCGCGTGGTTGATTTGCCTTCGGTCAAGCAATTGCGGGTTACGTATCACTACCCCAAATGGACCGGCATGAAGGCTGTCACCGAAGAGCACGGTGGAGATCTGCGCGCGATTGAAGGCACGAACGCCGAGCTGACCGTCCGTATGGATCGCCCGCTGCGCAACGGGCAACTCACTCTGGATGATGGAAAGCAGATCACCCTCAGCGGCGGCGAGGGCAACGTCTACAAGGGCTCCATCGTCATGCAAAAGGATGGCGCCTATCATGTTGCCGCGCTCGACCAGGGCCAGCCTGTTCGCCTGTCGGAGGACTACTTTATTGCGACTGACAAAGCGAACCCCCCTGAAATCGCCATCGACCGTCCCACTGGCGACTACCGCGCCAGTCCCATCGAGGAAGTTACGGTTGGGGTGAAGGCAGCGGATGAGTTTGGCTTGAACAAAGTGAGTCTCCATTATTCCGTGAACGGTGGACCGGAAAAGACCATCGACTTGCCACAACAGCCAGGGGCGAAAAACGTGAGTGGCTCGACAACCCTGAGCCTGGAAGATTTCAAGCTGATTCCCGGGGATCTGGTTAGCCTTTATGCCACAGCGAAAGATGGTCATGCGGAAGCGCGCACGGACATGGCTTTTATCCAGGCAGACCCATTCGAGCGTGAGTTCTCTCAATCGCAGCAGATGGGCGGCGGCGGTGGTGGCGGGGGCGGAGCAGGCAGCCAGACCGATATCTCCAAGCGCGAGAAGGAGCTGATTGCCGCAACCTGGAAGCGCCAGAACGACAAGGGGGCGAGCGCAAAGGACGCGGCGGATGCGGGCAAGTTCCTCTCTGGAGTGCAGACCAAGTTGCAGGAACAGGCATTGTCTCTGGCGGCGCGCATGGATAGCAGGGATTTATCGTCGGCGAATGAGGAATTCAACAGCTTCGGGCACGACATGCAGGCGGCCGCCGCGGCCATGACGCCGTCCTCCGACAAGCTGAAGCAAATGCAATGGCACGACGCCATCCCAGCGGAACAGAAAGCCTTGCAATATCTGCTGCGCGCGGAAGCTACGTTCCGCAAGATAGAGGTTGCATTTGGCCAGCAGCGCGGCGGTGGTGGTGGAGCGGGCGGCGGTGCGGGCCGTGACCTTGCGAGCTTGTTTGATCTGGAACTGGACACGGAAAAGAATCAGTACGAGACTGCGCAGACCGGCTCAGCGGCAGACCAGAAGGCTAAAGCCGTCGACGATGCTTTGGCGAAACTCGATGCTCTGGCGCGGCGCCAGGAAGAGTTGGCGCAGCAACAACGCAACCACCCCCAAACGATGCAAGAGCGCTGGCAGCAAGAGATGCTGCGGCGTGAGGCGGAGCAGCTTCAGCGTCAGATGGAACAAATGGCCCAGAACGGTCAACCGCAGAACGGGCAGCAGAGTCAGGACGGGCAGCAAGGTCAACAGGGACAAACAGCAGGGGCAGCAAGGCCAGCAGAGCGGTCAAAAAGGACAGCAGAGCGCGGGTGGGTCATCCAGTGGGTCGTCCGGTGGATCGTCGGGCCAATCGCAGTCGGCCCGGTCTCGTGGGTCCCAGTCCAATGGCAGCGGAGATGCGCCTGATCCGCGCGTGACCCAGGCACTGAACCGGCTACGCAATGCAGGGGAAGAGATGAAGCGTAGCGCGGGGCAACCGCAGGGCTCAGAAGCCGCGAAGAGGGCAGCCGACCAACTTCGTCAGGCAGCGGGTTTAATGAGCAGCACGCAGCAACAACAAGCCACCGGCAAGCTCGATTCCCTGTCTCGCGAAACTGATCGCCTGAGCAAGGAAGAACACGCCCAGGCGGATCGTGTTCGGAGCATGACCGGACAATCGGGGGCATCGAATCAGGAGCAGTACGCAGCAAGGCTGCAACAGCGTAACAAGCTGGCAGAGGATCGGCAGCAACTCTCCGATGATCTCTCTCAACTGGAAAAGAATTTACGGAATACGGCTCGCGAGCTGGCGCCCACCCAACCCCAATCGGCTTCAAAATTGCGCGATGCCCTGGGGGGGATGGATCAGAGCGACCTGACGAATCGGGTGCAGCGGACTGCCGACTGGCTGCGCCGGGGAATCAATCCCAACTCCAACGGAACAGAAGAAGGCATCAGCAAAGGCCTCGACCAGTTGAGCCAGCAGGTCCACCAGGCGCAGCAGGGATTGGGCCCAGGCAAACCGGGGCAGGGTCAGTCGCAGGATGGCCAACAAACGGCCGCGCTTGACCACGTCGAACGGTTTCGGGACCAGGTGGAGTCGTTGACTGCGCGTGGGCAGAATCCGTTGGGACGCCAACCGGGGCAGCAGGGTCGACAACCTGGCCAGCAGCAAGGGCGGAATGGACAGCCCGGGCAGCAGCCGGGGCAAGGTGGACAGCCCGGGCAACGGCAAGGGAGTTGGAGCAGCCAGGGTGGTCCAGGGGCTCAGATTGCTCAGGGCGGTGGCGGAAATCAACGTGGCGGGAACCAGGTCGCCCAGGACAACCTGAGCGGCGACGTGGGGAATTGGCGCTCCGGTGGCGGCGCTGTGGGCACCGCGTGGAACAACGTCAATACAGGCAACAACCATTTCGACAGATCAGGCCGGCCCGCTGCTCCTGACAATACCCCCCTACCCGCTGACCCGGAACGTACCTTCCAGCAGGGGATGGCGGAGTTGAACCAGCTTCACCATCTGGCTCAGAATGATCCAGCCGCACTGAAGGAAGTCCAGGAACTGGCACGCGAGATGCAGCGTCTCGACCCGCGACGGTTCCCCGGAAATCCGGAACTAGTGGAGCAGCTGCACACGGAGGTGCTGGCGGGTGTCGACAAGCTGGAACTCCAGTTGCGTCATGATTCGGACGATCAGACGCCAGGGCAGGTCCGTACCACTAAGGAGGCTGTCGTCCCGCCTGGGTACGAGGAAGCTGTGGCTGATTATTATCGCCGGCTAAGCAAAGGCCAATAGCTGGAGGCTAAGAAAAACGCTACTGGGGGGCCAAGCAGCTCGGGGCTGACGAGGGTGCGCGAGAGCTGCAGATTTATGGAAGGAAGTATCCATCGGAAAACATGGGTACCCCCTGAAAAATCGAAAAAAAGTCCTTCTCCTGCTGCAAAACGGACCCGAATCCGCATATATATAGGTGTGTCCACCCATAACTTTGTGCTGTTGCAATCATTTGCCGGCCACCGTGCGCGGATGATGCATGAAACGCGGCCCGCCAGAACGGCTCAGTGGGGCAAATTGTCCCGGACAACCTCGGACTTACCACGCATACCACGCATATCACGCACCATTTTCGTCGGACTTACCACGCATACCACGCATATCACGCACCATTTCCGTCGGTCGCTTTTTCACCACCCCTGGAGGCAAAAATATACCAATAGCTTTAGGCTCGCTTAAAACAAAGGACTTAGCCCACATTTCTCACAGACCCCTGGGTAACAAATAAACGAATCGCTGCCAGTAGTGAGATCTCAATGCGTAACGACTGACGGGTGCCCCATATCTGCCCGGTTTTGGCAGATGTGGGATTCAACGGCTGTCCACCGATCACTCTCTACCAGCAACCGATCTTGTCCATGGCCATCTAAGCCCTGCACAGTCAGAGATTACCTGCCGTGGTAGTCATTGAAGAGCTCCGGGAATTGCTGCTTGAGAGCTTCCACCTTCGGACGATCGCAGACCAGGATGTACGGATTGTCGGGGTGATTCAATGCGTAGTCCTGGTGGTAGGCCTCGGCATCGTAAAAACCTTTCAGGGGGACAACCTGGGTCACGATGGGCTTGTGGAAGACTTTGGCTGCATCCAATTGCGCGATGTAGGCCTTGCTGATCTTTTGCTGCTCGTCGTTGGCGTAGAAGATGACGGACCGGTAGGATTCACCTACATCAGGACCTTGCCGATTAAACTGGGTCGGATCATGCACAACGGAAAAGAAAATCTGCAGGAGCTGACCGTAGGTGATCTTCGACGGATCGTAAACCACCTTCACTGATTCGGCGTGCCCGGTGTTCTCCTGGCCAACCTGCTCGTACGTGGCAGTGGCGGCGGAACCGCCGGAGTAGCCTGCGGTGGTCGCCAGTACTCCTTTCACGCGCTCAAACACCGACTGCGTTCCCCAGAAACAGCCGCCCGCAAACACTGCCGTCTGCTTACCCGAGGCCTGGGCCAAGGGACTGTCGTTGACCGGCGCGGGTAGCGGGGTCTTCGTAGCGGCCGTGCACCCGATCGAGGCAGCAAAGACGATCAGCAGAGCAATGACGGTACTGCGCATTGCGTAAGAATGGGACATATTACGTCTCCTGAAAACACACCCGGTATTGAGACGCCGATGGGGCATACAAGTTACAGCGGATCGCCAATCCATTTCGCGGTACTTCATTTCGCCTGCGAGTATAGAGCATTTACCATGGCGCCAACGCGGGTCGGCTAAAATGATGCCGGTATGCGCAAACCCTTTCCCCTGACAACGTTTGCTGTTCCTGCTCTCGCCCTGATGCTCTGCGTCAGCATGTGCGCGGCTGTTAGCCAGCAGATGGAACACGCGGCGCCGGCTAGCCCCTCCACTCGCTTAACCATCAAGACCTATGACGGCAAGACCCTGACGTTGACCCCCGAAGAGCTGGCCGCTTTGCCTCACAAATCGGTGTCGGTTTTCAATGCTCATAGCAAGACGAACGAAACGTACTCGGGCGTGCCGCTCGCAGACCTGTTGCGCAAAGCCGGTGTTCCTCTGGGTGAGAATGTAAGAGGAAAGCTGTTCATGATCGGAATTGTTGCCACAGGGATGGATGGCTATGGCGTACTGTACTCCCTGGCTGAGGTCGATCCGGCAATCCACACCGGCGACGTGATCGTTGCCGATACGGTCGACGGTCAAAAGCTGACCAGGGATGGCGCGTTCAAGATGGTTTCAAGCGAGGAACGCCGCCCGGCTCGCTGGGTGCGCAACCTCACCTCGATATCGGTCGTGAAGGTAGAACCTTAGTTCCATGGCGTGAGCCGGGCAATCCTCTATAATGTAGAGAATTCTCAGATTGGGCCAGTTATGACATTCAAGCTTTCTACGATTGCCAACCTTCTGCCATGCCTCACTTTGCTGGTCGTGCTGCCCTGCGGCGCAGGTAACGCCAGCACAAGCCCCGCCACCTATCGGTTGCGCCTTTATCACCTGCACACCGGCGAACACATCGACGTGGTCTATCGCATCGGCGATCAGTACCTGCCCGATCGCGTCGCGGAGTTGGACCATTTTTTGCGCGACCACCGCACCGGGGACGTGAAGGATTACGACCTGAAGGAGTTTGATCTTCTGCACGATCTGCTGGTCAAGCTCGACCGCCCGGATGGGGAAATCGACATCGTCTGCGGATACCGCACCCCGTGGAGCAACAACTATTTGCGCGAACATGGCCATGGTGTTGCCGAACACAGCCAGCACATGGAGGCAAAGGCCATCGACATTCGGATTCCCGGGGTTTCCAGCGCCGTGGTCCGCGATGCCGCGTTGTCACTGGGCCGCGGCGGGGTGGGTTATTACCAGGCATCCAATTTCGTTCATGTCGATGTAGGCCGCGTTCGCCGCTGGTAGCGGTTATCCCGCGGGGTACGGTGGCCCCTTGGCCAGTACGGCATTCAGTTTCCGATCGTGACCGTAGATGTCGTCGAAGAAGTAGACCTCTCCGTTCTCTTCAACCACCGCAGTCAGATAAATAATTACGACGGGGAGCGGGGAAAAATCCACTGGCAACCAACGCCATCTTTCCAGGGCATCATCCAGCTGCTGAATGCGAACGCTGATAGGCGTATTCAGTTGACGCAGCGTGTCTTTGCCAAGCCTGCCGTCCGCCGTTAAGCCATGTCGGGCTTGAAAGTGCTTCACACCGTCGACGAGCGAGCCTTCGTAGATCCCAGGTTTGTTATCGGGGGCAGAGCCCCGGGGCAGGTCACTCAGCAACTGCAGCCGTTGTCCCAAGCCCTCAGCGCCCGGATAAGCATCGCCCGGCGCCAAGGTTTTCAGCACTTCAGTCAACGGGGCGCTGTGGTCCTGATCGGCGAGCGCCAGGTAATTCTGCAGGGCCGCCTCGGTGCGCTGATAACCAAAGTAGGGCGGCTCTACTCCTCTCAGCACTTCGGGCACATTGCTCGCCGGCAACAGCTTCTGTAGCAGAAACTGTGGCAGGTCGTAGCTCTTTTGCGCGACGTCGATACCGAATTTGAAGTGCTTTGGATTGACGCGCCCGATATGCAGGTCAGAGATGTAGCGCATTGCGCTTACGGTGAGGGCAGCATCGAAATCCGCTACCGTGGTTGCATCTCCAGGCGCGCTCTTGAGCGCGTTCAAACGCTGAGGCCAGCACGAGGCATCGTATTCCTCCGGGTCGAGCCCTTTTAGAAGGCTGACCTGGATCGCCGTAATGACGGCTTGCGCCTGGATCGTCGGTTCTCCATCGTGCACCCACACGGGGGTGTAGTTCACGGCCTCGTAGAGGCCTTGTACCTGCTGGCGATAGTCGGGGAAGTTCGGAAATCTAAGCTCTGCGAGCGTTCCTGCGCCGGCAATGGTTCGTAGCTGGGCGGTAACGGCTTCTGCATTGGGTGGGTTGGCCGCCGGCGCTGGGTTGGGTGGGTTAAGCGCAACGGACAACACAATGACGATGCGAACGGCCAAACCCGCGCGACGGCTTATAGAAATCATCCTTAATCAACCTTGGCAATTAAGCATTCGACGCGACAAGCTCCGGGGCCAACAGCGAAGTTGTGGACTCAACTCCAGGAGCCAACCGAGTAAGCGTGATTACCGTGATGTCGTCGTCCTGGCCGAAAGCAACCGCCGCATCCGTGGCTTGCTTTGCGTCCGGCTGGGTGGCGATCAGGGCCCGCAAGCGATCGAAGCTGAAGATTTCACCGGAGTGATTGCGCGCTTCCAACAGGCCGTCGGTGTACAGGGTGAGCCTGTCTCCTACGGCAAGACGGCGTTGTACCTTCTCATACTCTGTGCCGAGGTCGAGGCCCAGTGGCAAGGCTCCAGGCATACTGAGCTCTTCCTTATTCAGAAAGGGAGCGGGATGACCCGCATTGGCCAGAACACAGTCTCCCTCTGCATCGAGGCGCAAAGCGAGGCAGGTTACAAATCCGTCTTTCAGCCTTCCATACAGGCGGCGGTTCAGTATGGAAAGGACTTCCGCAGGATCCTCGATTGTATCCGCGACTGTCCGGATGGTTCCCACGATGAGCGAGACGGTCATCGCTGCCTTCAGGCCCTTACCGCTGACATCGCCTAAGACCAGCAACGCGGAGCCGTCTGGCTGAGCGATGAGCTGGAAGAAATCTCCACCGACCTGCTGAGCGGGCCGGTAGGCGCTGGTCACTGCATAGCCATCCAGGGAGGGGAGAGTTTCCGGAATGAGCACCTGTTGCAGCTCCTGGGCGCTTTTGAATTCCTGTTCCAGGGCGCCCTGTCGCTCGCTCTGCTCCACCGAATAGCGGTAGACCGCGTATACGATCGAGATCAGAAGAAAGGTAAATTCCACGCCGTTTATCTGGAAGGGGATCCCGAAGAGGCTGAACAAGGGCGTGAAGGTTCTCTGAGAGATGGTCCAATGGGTAAATCGTTGGCCTTGCCCGGTGAAATTCTGGAACCCCAGCGTCAACTGGGTAAGCGCCCCCAGGATAGCTACCAGCCAGCGAGCCGTGTCCAGCCTCTTGCCGATGGCAAAGCCGATAAGCACCAGCGGATATGTTTCGATCAGCATCGTCGGTATGGTAAGCAGAGCATCGACAACCTGAAGCAAGGTTACGTGCGGACCGCTCCAATCCAACAGGATCACGATGCCATCGGCGACGCCGCAGGAGATGGAAATGTATGCCAGGATGCGGGTCCATCGGCGCAAAGCGGGGTTCCGATCAAGCTCCAATAAATACAGCAACAGATACCAGATGGAGATATCGGCGATAGAAAGAAGCGGCTGCTGGATGCCGCTGGAAATAGCCGAGGTAAAGGGTAAGCGAAGGCTGGTGAAGAAAGATGAGAGCAGCAGGGCACAAGCCCACGCGGACATCCAGAAGAGTACCCGCCGTGAGCGATTGCGGAACCAGGAGATAAACCCGAGGAAGGCAATAAACCCATAGATGATCTGGATCGCGAAACCGAACAGACGGCCCTGGAGCCATTGATAGTTGAGATTGCCCTTGTAGGCAGCGATGGCGTCCGCCGGTCCCGCCAGGGGTGGTCCATTCAGACCTCCTGCGTGGCCGGTGTCAGCGGAGAAATATGGCGCCTTCCACACTCTGAAGGCAAGCAGGCCAGAACCCGCCTGCCCGAGGGGGACGATCTCGCTCGGGAGATCGCGATAATAGTAAGGGTGCGGCGGCAACTTTCCCTGGTGTCCAATCAGGCTTCCGTTCCAGTACACCTCGTAGGCGTCATTAATTGATGGCAGCAGTAGAGCCAGATCGGGTTGGACGCCAGGCACAGGCAGAAAATTCACATGACGGCGGTACCAGGCGTACCCGGTGTAGCCGAAGTGCGTCTGTAGGCCCCATGGTTTGTCGACTCCGATCCGCTCCCAGTTCGAGTCGTCCAGCCCTGGTGAAGCCCACGCGGGGTCGTCTCCCAAATGGAACTGCCAATCCCCATCCAGCGCAACGGTGCCTTTGCCCAGGCCTTCGACGTTTAAAGGCTCCGGTGACGTGACAGCGTGCCCAACCAGGGCCCACGCGAAAACGAGAAACATAAAGGCCAGCAACTTGCTCTGCGAGAAACGGCTCATCATGATTCCAGCATGATACCGGTTCGGGTGACCCTTTGAGCCCGCCGTTCTTGTCTTCGGCTTCGGAAACTGAGAGACTTCCTGCGATGACCGGGGAGATCTGTTGAACGCCAGGAGATGGCGCGTGGTGCTAAGCGGCATTGCCCTGCTGGCCGCGTGCTGGCGAATGCCTGCTTTGCCACAATGGTCTGCCACTCAAAGGCAGTTATCCGGAGCGCGGCGATACAGGCCTGTCTCTGTTCCCCAAAGAGATTCCACAAGGGATTAATTGCCAGCGGTGTTTTAGGCTTCCGACGGAAAAAGGGTTGCGGCCCGGCCGGGACGACAAAGGGGAGACCTGAGACACCCTCGATTGCAGCCGGCAGCGCTGGTCGGATGACAATGCCTGGATGGCTCGCTAGTCGGAAGCTGCGCTGCAATGCGTTTGAGCGGGAGGGTGGCGTACGCCGGTGGTCATGAGCTCCTCGATGGCCTCGACGGACTGAATGCCGCCCCTGGCTCCGCTGGCCGTGCAATTCAATGCCGCCGCGGCGCAGGCGAAGTCGAGTTGTCGCTCCAGGGGCCAGTTTTGCAAGAGTCCATAGATGAAGCCGGCGTGAAAGATATCTCCCGCACCCGTGGTATCGACCACGGGAACGGAAAAGGCCGACTGCTGAAATAGCTGCTTTCCATCCCAGGCCAGCACGCCATTGTCTCCCAGGGTCGCTGCGGTGAGGCTGCATCCGTAGCGGCGCTGCATCTGACGCAGCGCCATTTCGAGATCAGGCTCATCCATCAGGCGGCAAGGGATATCCCTACTGACAATGAGATAGTCCACGTTCACTAAGAGCTCTTCCACGCCCGGATACAGCTCATCCAGGTCGGCGATTACGGGGATGCCGGCGGTGCGAGCCCAAGCTGCCGCCTGGGCCGCTGCTGCTGTGTCGTATCCGTCCACATGCAGGACGCGGGCATTTACGATCCACTGGCGATCCAGATCGCCAGGCTTCAGCGCGACGCGTGGATCCCGCCGGCAAAGTACGGTCCGCTCACCACCGCCGTCGACCAGGATGAGCGACTGCGGACTTGTGCCTCCTGGAACGGTAATGATTTGCGCCTCCACTCCTGCTCGGGTGAAGGCTTCCCGATGAAGAGCCGCAGCAGAGTCGTCGCCCAGGATGCCCACGTACCGGGTGGACATGCCCCAGCGTTGACAAGCCACCACCGTGGTCGCAACCTGCCCTCCGGGCAGCACCGTGGCGGAGCCGTATTCCACTTTGGAACCACGTTCCGGATAAGCCGCCAAGGCTATCAGCGTGTCTGTCGCATTCAGGCCAACACCGACCAGGTCAACCTTCGACGGTTTCGTCATCCAGCCAGTGTACCCGGATGGGCCCGGAAACCGGGGGTTATCGGCCATAGATAGTCAAAGGGAAGCAAGGATGCTAAGAATGCACATTTTGGGCTACACTGATGAGATCCGGGATAAGGTCCCTTGATGCGCCTTGTACGTGTCTAATCGAAAACGAATCTGGTGCCTGGTATTGCCAATAGCGCTGTTCGCGCTGGTGATCGGGTCGACGCTCGGGGGAATCTGGCATCACCATGCCAATGCTCCCGGGGACACCTGCCCGATTTGCCATTTAAGCCACCAAGCCATTGCGCCACCGCCGACCATCATTGGCGTAGGCATTCCGGCTCCCAGGGGACCCGGGCCGGAGCCCCAGCGAGATAACTTCACTCCTACCCCCACCGCCCGCCGCCTTCCCGCCCGCGCACCCCCCGCATAGACAGCCTGCTCTTTTTCGTGCCGACCCTGGCACGCCAATTTGTGTACCGCCCTCCTTCAAGAAGGCAGACTGCTCATGCGCTTACAACGTTTGCGCCTTTCATTTTTTATCGTCACAGTTACTGCTTCGTGTGCCGCCGGGGCACAATCTCCGCCGGCACAGGCGCCGGCGGCGCCGGCACCCCCAGCGCAAGCGCTGGCCCAGAAACCAGCCTCGGTGACCATTTCGCTCGACGACGCCATCCAGATGGCGCTGCGGCATAACCACAACATCCTGGCGGCGCGCACTACGATCCAGCAGAGCGAGGCGGAAGAGGTCACTGCCAATCTGCGTCCCAACCCGGTTATTCTGAGCGATTGGCAATTTCTGCCCATTTTCCAGCCGAGCCAATTCAGCGCAGATTACCTGGACAACATTGCGCAGTTCGACCTGGGGGTCAGCTACCTGTTCGAGCGGGGCAAGAAGCGGCAGCACCGCCTGCGAGCTGCCCGGGACGTTACGGCGCAGACCCGGTCACTGGTCGCCGACAATGAGCGCAGCCTGACATTCAGCGTGGCCAGCGGATTCATCAACGTGGAGTTGGCCGAATCGACGCTTGCGCTTGCCCAGCAGGACCTCCAGAGCTTCCAGAACACAGTCGATATCGGGGAGGCGCGTTATAAAGCAGGCGACATTGGCGAGGGCGACCTGTTGAAGATCAAGCTGCAGTTGCTGCAGTTCCAGACCGACGTATCCGCGGCCAAACTTGCCCGGGTGCAGGGGCTCTCGGATCTACGCCAGCTGCTGGGATACGAATCGATCGCGCCGGACTACGACGTAGCCGGGACATTCGATTACCAGCCGGTCAAGGGCAACGTGGACGACTTTCAGGCGCTCGCGCTGCAGAACAGGCCCGACCTGCGGGCAGCACAGCAGGGAGTCACCGCCGCCAACAGCCAACACGCCTTGCAACAGGCAATAGGCAAGAGAGATATCACCGGCGAAGTGAACTATACCCACATCGGTTACCTAAACGACATTTCCCTGTTCGGACAAATGCAGATGCCGATTTTCGATCGCAACCAGGGTGAGATTGCGCGCGCGGCCTACGCCGTCACGCAAGCCCAGGAGCAGGAGAGATTCGCGGTTGGGCAGGTGCAGACCGACGTGCGAGACGCCTTTGAGAATCTGCGCACCAATGACCAGGTGGTGGGACTTTATCGCTCCGGATATCTGGACGAAGCGAAGCAATCCAGGGACATCAGCGAGTATGCCTACCGGCACGGTGCCGCCAGCCTGCTGGATTTTCTCGATGCTGAGCGAAGTTACCGGGCCACGGAACTCGCTTACCGGCAAGCGCTCGCTTCCTACCTGCTCTCGCTCGAACAGCTTCGCCAAGCTGTAGGAACCAGGAGCCTGCCATGACAACTTCTTCCCATACTCTCCAGAGTGCGATGGCATTGGCTCTCGCGTTAACGCTTACGGCTTGCAGCGCCAACGATCGCAAGGGGGCGGGTGAGATGACCTCTTACTCGGCCACCGGCTCGCCGTCTTCGGTTCCCCGGCTGTTCACGATTCCGCAAGACCAGATGTCACACGTGCAGGTAGTAACGGTCGAACCAACTCGACTGGTACGGACGCTTCGGCTCACGGGCGCCGTGGCCTACAACGCCTTTAACACGACACCCGTCATCACCCAGGTCGGCGGCCCGGTCAGCAGGATTCTGGTGGTGCCGGGGCAACACGTGAAGACCGGCCAGCCGATGCTGGACATAAGCAGTCCGGATTACTCGCAGTTGCTGGACGCCTACCTGAAAGCGGCGGACTCTTTCCGGCTGGCGGATAAGAATTGGGTCCGTGCCCAGGACTTATACCAGCATAAAGCGATTGCCCAGCGCGACCTGGAGCAGGCCGAGTCAGACCGCAACCAGGCGCGGGCGGACCTGAACGCGGCTGACCAGGGGATGAGAATTCTCGGCATCAAGAACCCGGGTGACCTGGCGAAGGCACAGAGCTCGGCCCTGATTCCCGTGCTTGCTCCGATCGGCGGCGAAGTGGTGGAGCGCCTTGTCTCGCCCGGCCAGGTGGTACTGGCGGGGCAAACCCAGGCCTTTACGATCTCGGACCTCCGCACGGTCTGGGTACTGGCCAACGTGTACCAGGCGGACCTGGCCGCGGTTCGTACCGGAGACGACGTAGTGGTGCAAACGGATGCTTACCCCGGCAGCTTTCATGGAAGGATCTCCTACGTGTCGCCCGCACTCGACCCCAACACCAGAACGCTGCAGGCGCGCATTGTCGTAGACAACCCTCAAGAGAAGTTGAAAAGGGATATGTATTGCACGGTCACGGTAACGGCCGGTTCCATTCCGAATGCGATCGCTGTTCCCGACTCGTCGGTGCTGCGCGACGACAACAACCAGCCCTTTGTGTACCTGGCCGAGAGCGCGAATCAGTTTGGCAGGCGCGACGTGGAAATCGGCGAAAGCCTGAATGGGAAGACGCATATTTTACGGGGCCTTTCCCCGGGAGAGAGGGTTGTAGGGAATGGCAGCTTGTTTCTTCAGTTTGCTAATTCGCTGCAACACTGAGGAGGCGGCTTCCCATGATTCATCACATCGTCCAGTTCGCGTTGCGGCAACGACTCCTGGTGCTACTGCTGGTGGCGTTTATTGCGGTGAGCGGAGCGATCTCATTCCAGCACATGCCGGTGGACGCTTATCCAGATTTGTCGCCGCCGATGGTCGAGGTTATTACGCAATGGCCGGGGCACGCCGCCGAAGAAGTCGAACGCCTGGTGACAATCCCGACAGAAGTGGAAATGAACGGTGTTCCGAAGATGGCGGTCATGCGTTCGATCTCGCTGTACGGGCTTTCTGACGTCATCATGACGTTTGACGAAGGCACGGACGACTATTTCGCCCGGCAGGTCGTTTTCCAGCGCCTCAGTGAAGTGACTTATCCAACCGGCGTAACTCCTACACTGGCGCCGCTGTCGAGCCCATCGGGACTGGTCTATCGATACGTGATCGAGAGCCCTGACCGCACCCCGCAAGAGCTGAAGGTCTACGAGGACTGGATCATCGAACGGGAATACAAACAGGTCCCCGGAGTCGCCGATGATTCTGGTTTCGGAGGCACGGTGATGCAGTACCAGGTGCTGCTTGATCCGGCCAGGCTCTACGCGTACCACATCACGGTGCCGACCGTGCTCCAGCAGCTCTCGGTCAACAATTCGAACGCGGGCGGCGGCTTCTATTCGCAGGGCGGCCAATTTTATTATGTTCGCGGGCTGGGCCTGGTGCGAGACACGCGGGACATCGGCGACGTGATCGTGGGCACGCAAAATGGAGTACCGGTAAGGATCCGCGATATCGGGGAGGTCACCATCGGGGCCGCGCCACGCCTGGGCGAGTTTGGCTTCAACAAAAAAGACGATGCGGTCGAAGGCGTCATCATGATGCGCCGTGGCGAGCAAACGCAGAACGTGCTGAAAGGAGTCGAGGAAAAAAGCCGGCAACTGAATGAACATATCCTGCCCGCCGATATAAAGGTGCGGCCCTATTACGACCGCAGCGACCTGGTTCAACTGACCATCGATACCGTCGAGCACAACATGCTGATAGGCATGACCCTGGTGCTGGTTGTTCTGATGGCGTTCCTGGTGAGCATTCGAGCGGCGGTGATCGTCGCTCTCACCATTCCTCTTTCTTTGCTTTTCTCATTCATATTCCTGCATGCACGGGGAGTCGCGGCCAACCTGCTTTCGATTGGCGCCATCGATTTTGGAATTCTTATTGACGGAACCCTGGTGATGGTGGAAAACGTGTTCCGCGAGCTTGGCGCACGGGAAGGCCAAAGCTACGATCTGCAAGAAGTGATCCTCGCGGCAGCCAGGGACGTCGATCGCCCCATCTTCTATTCCGTCGCGGTGATTATCGCGGGTTATCTGCCGATCTACGCGCTCAGTGGCCCATCGGGGAAACTATTCAAGCCGATGGCAGACACAGTCTCTATCGCACTGGTCGGCGCGCTGATCCTGACGCTCACTTTCGTTCCTGTCATGTGCGCATACTGGTTCAAAAAGGGCGTTCACGAAAGGGTGAACAAGCCATTTGAATGGTTACGGGACAAGTATGCGGTGGAGCTCGATTGGTGCCTCGACCATCCGAAGGTGACCATGTTTGTGGCGAGCTTGATTTTTGCCGGCACGCTTCTGCTGGTCCCCTTCATTGGCGGGGAGTTTATGCCTCACCTGGACGAAGGCGCGTTGTGGGTGCGCGCAACCATGCCGTATACGATCTCATTCGAGGAAGCGAGCAGGTTCTCTCCCCAGGTTCGCGACCTGTTGATGAAGTATCCGATGGTGACCGACGTCGGCTCCGAACTTGGCCGTCCCGACGATGGCACCGATCCGACGGGATTCTTCAACGATGAGTTCTACGTGGGGCTTAAGCCTTACAACGATGCCGCATGGAAGAGCGGGTCCATCCACAACAAGGCCGAGCTGACCGAGGATATCCAAAAACGGCTGAGCGGGTTTCCAGGAGTCATCTTCAATTACACCCAACCTGCGGAAGACGCGGTCGACGAAGCGTTGACGGGCCTGAAGAGCGCACTCGCGGTAAAAATCTACGGGCCCGACCTGAACGTCTTGCAGAGCAAGGCGTTGGAGATCAAGCGCCGGCTCTCGCAGGTGCCAGGCTTTACCGAGCTGACGGTGGTGCGCGAACTGGGCCAGCCGAGCCTGCTGATCGATGTCGATCGGGATAAGATCGCCCGCTACGGGATTAATGTTGCCGACGTGGAAGCGATAGTACAAGCGGCGGTGGGCGGGCAGGCGGCTACCCAGGTCATTCAAGGAGAAAAATTATTTGACCTGGTGGTGCGCATGAAGCCGGAGTTCCGCCAGAACGCGCAGCAGATCGGCAACCTGCTGGTGGGCACGCCGACCGGCCAGCAAATACCGCTGAGCGAACTTTCGAATATCCACGAGGCCGGCGGGGCGTCGTTCATATATCGGGAAAGCAACTCGCGCTACATTGGGGTGCAGTACAGCGTTGAGGGACGCGACCTGCAGAGCGCGGTACTGGCTGGACAACATGCGATCGCGGACATTGAAAAATCCTTACCGCCCGGATATCGTCTGGCGTGGGGCGGCGAGTACAGCGAATTTCTGGAAGCCAAGCACCAGATTGAATTTATCGGCCCGCTTGCTGTGCTGATTATTTTCATGATCCTGTTCGCGCTGTACGGCAATTTCAAATTCCCGGTGACGATTGCCCTCGGCGTGATATTGACCGAGCCAGTGGGCGCATTGATTGCGCTCAAGCTGACGCACACGCCGTTCAGTGTCTCCTCGGCGCTGGGCTTGCTGGCGCTGATGGGCGTATCGGTTGAGACCGCCGTCATCCTGGTCTCATACATCAACAAACTGCGTCTGGAGAAGCGAGATATCCGCACCGCAACCCGCGAAGCTTCCCTGCTGCGGCTGCGGCCTATTGTGATGACCGCGCTGGTCGCCTGCCTGGGGTTGCTGCCGGCGGCACTTTCTACAGGCATCGGCTCGGATACGCAAAGGCCTTTCGCGATCGTTATTGTGGCCGGGTTGATTTCACGGCTATTCCTTGGTTTTTTTGTCAACCCGGTATTGTATGAGATGGTCGCCCGCGAGGGAGACGTCTTACAGGTTTGAGCGCAATCGCGATATTTGAGCCTGGGAGAGGCACGACGCCAGGCGGCTTTACCGGCCGAGACCCAGCCCTTCCGGGCTGGGCTGACGTTTAGCGGGCGGCCCTCCGGGCCTCGATGGAGCTTTGCTGAAAACAGGATATTGCGAAGGTAAGAGCAGAAGTGAACCGACGTCGTTGGTGCTCTGCGGTGAAAGAAAAAATCACCGGATGTCCAAATGGCGGAGGCTCAGACGTCATGGTAGTAGCGGACGACAACGCCCGCCTAATATCGAAGACGGAGGTTTTCTATGCAATATCTATTGATGGCGTATGTAGACGAAGCCGGCTGGCCCAAGATGTCAAAAAGCGAGCAGGAACAGGGAATAGCCGCTTATGCGGCCTACGGTGAAGCGCTGAAGACGGCTGGGGTGATCAAGGGCAGCAATCGTCTTCAGCCGACGTCGACAGCAACGACGGTGCGCAACAGCAACGGCAAATCGCAGGTGCTGGATGGCCCCTACGTTGATTCGAAGGAGCAGCTGGGCGGCTACTTTCTGATCGACGTGCCCAATCTGGATGCAGCGCTTTCATGGGCCGCGCGCTGCCCGGCGGTACACCATGGAGCAGTCGAGGTGCGCCCGGTCTGGAGCATGTAGCTCCCGACCTTGGTTGAGCATCGGCTATTACCGGTGGGGAAACGAGCCATGAACGGATGCAACGGCGATGAGGCGCGCAGCACAGCGGAGGCGGTTGCGCGCCGCAGCTATGGAAAACTCGTTGCCTTTCTTGCCGCACGGATACACGACCTGGCTGCCGCCGAGGACGCGCTTGCAGAAGCCTTTGCTGCAGCACTCGAGAACTGGCCACAAAATGGCTGCCCGGCTAACCCTGAAGCCTGGTTGCTGACGGTGGCCCGACGAAAACTCATCGACATGACCCGGCGACAACATGGCGATGACTTTGTGGACGAAGACCTGGAGCGTATTGCGCTCGGTGTTACGCCCGCGGACGGAGAAATTCCAGACCGTCGTCTTGCGCTGATGTTCGCTTGTGCGCATCCGGCGATCGATGCGGGCATCCGCGCGCCGTTGATTCTTCAGGTCATTCTGGGTCTCAACGCGGCGACGATTGCATCGGCATTCCTAATGTCGCCCACGGCTATAGGCAAACGGCTGGTTCGCGCGAAGGGCAAGATCCGGGAGGCCGCCATTCCGTTTTGCATCCCGGAACGAGAAGAACTGCCAGGACGGCTCGATGCTGTGCTGGCGGCCATCTACACTGCCTTCTCGGAAGGATGGAGCGATGCGGCAGGTACTGACAGCTCGCGCCGCGATCTCACGGGGGAAGCGTTTTTTCTGGCCCGGCTAGTAACCGATCTGCTGCCCGGCGAGCCGGAGGCTATCGGTCTGCTGGCGCTGATGCTGCATGCGGAAGCCAGGCGCGGGGCGCGCCGGAGCGAAGAGGGCGAGTACGTTCCGCTGGCCAAGCAGGATGCGCGGAACTGGGATGGAGCGATGATCGATGAAGCCGAAGCATTGCTGATTCGCGCCAGCGCGTTCGGGGTCACGGGCCGCTATCAACTCGAAGCCGCCGTCCAGTCGGCGCACGTTTTTCGCTGTCGTACCGGGCGGGCGAATTGGGAAGCGGTGCTGCATATCTACGATGCGCTCTTCGTCATCACCGAGTCACCGGTGGTGGCCATCAATCGCGCGCTGGCGATGGCAGAGTTCCACGATCCGCAAGCGGGTCTTGACGCTTTGCCCGATCATAACCGCGACGGCCGACTCGCCGAGTACCAGCCCTACTGGGCGGCTCGCGCAGAGCTACTAGCTAAGACGGGTGCGCACGACGAGGCTCGGCACGCATACGAAATTGCGATCGGTCTGGAACGCGATCCGGCAGTTCGACGCTTCCTGGAGCGGCGCTGCGCGGCGGTGGAGGTTTTGGCTCAGTGAATCAAGTGAAGCGCTTTGCTTCCGTTAACAACGGCGTTGGTCACAAGGCAAACATCATACATCAGATGATGATCAATATGATGATTGCGCTCGTTATGAACCCAACCGAAAGATTGACGGCCTTTGCCCTAGTCCTCCATGACTGTGAAGGATAGCTTCCAACCTTGAATCGAGATCAACATCCGTCCGGGAAACCGCCTCGGTGCAGAACCATGGGGTAGTGCGGCAGCCCCTCGGGTATAGGCACCGATGCTCGCCAGCCGTTGGAAAACGTTTCCAATCCACGAAAGAGCGGCGACCGCTGCGCGGTGGGCTCACCAACTAACCGCGTAAGCGAATCCCTGAGAAGGCGTACGGTCCCGTCTCCAAAGTGTGTCTGCCACCGCTGCTCAATGGTCCCCACCAGTTTGCTGTACGCCTCTTGTGCATTGCGTCCTTTCGGGGTAAGCAGAAGGATCTTCCCGCGGCTGCCGCCGGGCTTTGATGCTACGAGTACGTATCCACGACGGGTTAGAAAGGTCATCGCCATTGCGACTGCCTCTTTCGACACCGCAGCCATTCGGGGGAGATCACGAAGCGGAATTCCTTCCTCGCTTAGCAGTCGCAGGATATTAGCGCTAATGGCAAGCGACACCTCCGCGGCTTGCTCGAATTCAATGGCGAACCACAGCAGGACCCTGGAGAGCAGTGAAGGGAGCGAAAGCGTGGCGTTGATTAGCAGAAACTCAGCGGCTTGCGCGCGTAGCGGCTTTTCTGGCCCATGGCTGAACAAGCCATAGCCCAGAACCGGGAGACTATCGAGCAACTCAACATCCAACTGGCTGACGATCGTGGATAATGATTGGCGAAGATCGTCGATGGTATCTTCACCGAAACGCTCGCGCCAGCGCTTCTCGATCAGGTCATCCAGCGTTCGCCACACCTGCTGAGCCCTGCGACCCCCTGCAGTTGGCAGGACTACAGCATCGGGGTGTATCCGTTTTGATGAAGCGCCTGCTGACTGCGGTTTGATGACGATGTAACCCCACCACACCTCCATGCGTGTCAACCAGATGCGCATGTTCTTATCCGACATCCGCAGCAGACTACGCAGGTCGCGGATGGTGGTTCCCTCTTCATTAACGAACTGCATGAAGTTTGACCACATCACCCTCGACACCAGCCAGGGAACGCTGCCTGTGGCTGAACCATGGTTGGTTGTCCGATGCGGCACTTGATACTCGAACTCATTGTCAAACTCGATGGTGAAAGCGACCAGTACCTGCGACAACAGGGCCGACAGCGGCATCCGGTCAAGCTCTTTGACATCTACAGGGATCATCCTGGAGGTGTTTCCTTCCTCATCCCAGAGGGCATTTTTGCCCATTCCAACTGCGATGTGCGAGAATCGATCGCCAGCACACAACCCTTAAATACGATAAGGCAACGCCTGATGTCTGATAAAGCAGCCGGAAGTCCTCTTACGCTTGACGTTGTCAGAACAGGCGACTCCATCGTTGTGCGATGCAATGGCAAGTTGGTGGCGGGTTCGCACGATATTCTCTATGCCCAGGTAAGCCCGCTTATCCCGGGTACCAAGAGACTTGTGCTGGACCTGACCAATCTTGCCCGTGTAGACAGCATGGGACTCGGAGCGCTGGTTCGTCTTTACGTTTCTGCCCGGTCGGCGGGCTGCAGTTTAGAGTTGGTGAATCTTGGCAAACAGGTTCGACAGCTTCTGGGGACGACCAACATGTTGTCAGTATTCGCAATCGTGGGGGAACATGGCATCAAGATGGGGTGATCGCCCACTAAAGCCAACAATGCCTGTTTCTGCCGGCAAAGATCGATGTTTCACCATGAATTCCCGGGCTTCTTCCTAGTCCTGCGTTGATCACAATCCGGCGTAAGCCCGGCGGTGCCCGGACCGTGGCTGTTCGTCTTGAGGAGCGTCGATTTAGCCTGTGTGGAAGCCGAGGCCACAGACGCTGCACGGAATATAAAAGATTACTGCTGTGGAAAATAAATATTTCCTCAGCCTGATATGTGACAAACGTGCGCGACACTATCTTTTAACGCAGCCACCTCGCAATTCCGATCCCGGCGGACGCGGAGGGGTTGAGAAAACAACCTGATAGGACCGCCGATGAGCCTCCCCTGCGTAGTGCTCGCCGAAGACAACTCCGCGCTGCGCGAACTATGGCTCGGGCAGTTGCGCGAAGCCGGTTTCGCCGCGACGCGGCATCGCGAACCGATCCACGCAGGCGTGGCGTCGGTGTTCATTGCTGGGTCGGGCTGCAGCCAGGAGCTTCTGCTTCGGCTGCGGGCACTGGAAGTCCCGGTCATATTCGTTGCGCATTCAAGCAGCGAACAATTGGCGATTGACGCCTTGCGAGCCGGGTGCGCCGAGTACCTTCGGATGCCGCTTCGCGCGGCGGAGTTGATAGACGCGGTCAAACGATTCTCTCCGGCAGTGACGAGAGCTCCGGCGGATGGCATGATCGGTGAAAGCGCCGCGATGCAGGACCTGCGCGTCCAGATCAAGCGGGTGGCACGAGTGCGCAGTAACGTCCTCATCACAGGGGAGACGGGCACCGGCAAGGAGTTGGTGGCGCAATCCATTCACCGCCAGAGTGAGAACTCATCACGGAAGATGGTGTGCATCAACTGCGCTGCCATTCCAGATGCCCTGGTAGAAAGCGAGCTATTCGGCTATGAACGCGGCGCATTCACGGGAGCAGCCGCCAGCCATCTGGGAAAACTTGAAGCGGCCGAAGCGGGCACCATTTTTCTGGACGAGATTGGTGACATGTCTCTCACGGCGCAAGCCAAGATACTGCGTGCGATCGAGGCCAAGGAGCTCTATCGCCTGGGCGGGCATGTTCCCATCGCGGTGAATGTGCGCGTCCTGGCCGCGACGCACCGAAATCTGGAAGAGATGGCGGAGACCGGCCAGTTTCGGCGCGATCTGCTGTTTCGCTTGAGCGTGGCGCGCGTGCACCTGGTTCCGCTCAGAGAACGTCGCGAAGATATCCGCATCATTGCGAGGAACACCATGGAAGAACTCAATCGTGAACTCGACACCCACGTGGAAGACCTGTCAGAGGAACTGTGGCAGAGGCTCATGGATTATTCGTGGCCGGGAAATATTCGTGAGTTGCGCAACATGCTCGAGTCCTTCCTGGTGCAGGCTCCCGCGAGAACCATCGCAGTGGAAGATCTTAGCGCAGAACTGCTGGCCAGGCTTACCGCGCATCGCAGACCAGACGAACGCGAACGGCTGCTGACAGCGCTCATGGAGACCAGGTGGAACAAGAGCAAGGCTGCTGAGAAGCTGCACTGGTCGCGCATGACGCTATATCGCAAGATGACGAAGTACTCCTTTCATTCCTCCGCACACCCAGACTGATTCCGCTCGAATGGACGCGGGTTCCCACCGGGTTGCGATGTGTAACCCCGGTGACAGTTTGTAACATTGCGCATTTGCCGCAATTACAGTGACTTGCGCGATGAGTGTCACCCGGGTTGCAACACGCCTGCCTGAGCAAGCCGCTAAGTCTATCCATGTCAATACCAGCTGAATGGCCTCTGGGTTGCTAAATGACCCGTCGTAGCAGCGTGCGCAATCACGGCACCGTAACGATATGGATCAAGACACCGTGGATGAATCATTGACCGCCGTGTACGCGAACGAGTGCAGGGTGGGCCAGAATCTGATCGAGTTCATTATCGATTTTGGCCAGCGATATTCAGAGAAGCCACCCACGTATCACACACGCATCATCACCACGCCGATCAGCATGGGGGAGTTTGTGGCGACAATGCTCAAAGCCCTGGAAGCGCATCGTGAGCGCATTCAGGCCGCGGGATTAGAGGGGCCGGACAAGTAGCTTATGTATACCGCACTCGTTGCCTCCAGCCAGACCATCCGCGATTTTCTGACGGCAGAACTGAAGGCCGACCTCAGCCTGCGGAACTTCTTCGATCCGGTGTTTGGGGGCACGATGGTGGTCTCTCTCCTTTCTCCAGAAGAGATGGAGGACCAGCACGAGGAGGGCGTTTCGCTATGGCTCTACCAGGTGGTGCGCGACGAGGACCTGCTCAACATGCCGCCGCAACGGACCAGCAGCAATCAATACGCGCGAACACCTTTGCCGGTGCGACTGCATTACATGGTCACCCCGTTGATCTCACGCAAGACGCCCAGCGCACCGGAGTTGAAGCAGAGCGTGCTGGGAAAAGTTCTGCTGAGCCTTTATGAGCATCCGCAATTTCGCGGACCCGACCTGACCGGGGACTTCACGAATGACCTTACGGTGGACTTGACGGTACGCCTGGAGACAGTCAATGCGGACACTATTTCGCGCGTGTGGGAGGCACTGGAGCGTTCTTACGAGCTCTCAGTTTCGTATGAAGTAACCGCGGTGGCGCTGCGGCCCGAGGTGGTCGATACCTTTGCGCCGGTGCGCCAGGTGCAGCCCCAGTTTGCAGTGATCGTTACGAGTGAGGAGCACGCGTAGATGACCCGGCGCACGTTCGACACGGCCGATTATGAGTATGTGGTTTCACCCGACGCGGATGTTCCAGTGGCGCAGCGAACCTGGGCGGCGGTGATCACGCAGCTGACGGACGAGTTGAACGGAAATGCTCCTGACGGTTCTATCCGGATGAGCTGCGACAACCCTAACTTTACGGCACGCGCGGGTAGCGGTGGATTTGCGGGGCTGGCGGTGATACCAGCCAGGGCAATGCCGCTGCTGACCAGTCAAAATTATCCGGTCACGCTTTCAGTCGCTGTTGAAGGGTACGTTCCGGATTCGCAGGCGCTGACGATCCTGGCCGATGCTTTATTTCCGGGCTCGTTTACGCCTTTGGATATTGGCGTCTGGCCTCTGCACAGAGATCCTCTGTCGATTTATGGATCGGTGAATCTGGCGACGGCGAGCGGCCCGGTGGCGGTGGTGGGTGCATCGGTGGCGCTCACCAAGCTGTGGCGGTTGGTGGGCACGGCTCCGGCTGCTCTGGATGCTCTGACGCTGAACGCACCGCTGGGAGCGGCGCGGCCTGCCGGCGCCAACGTGCAGCAATTTTCGATGACGCCTGCAGGAACGCCGTATCAGCTGCAAAAGGAAACGGCTCCGGGAAGCGGTACGGTCCTGTTGTCGAACACGGTGTCGCTGGGTGTTGGCAGCGTGCTTGGATTCGACCTTGGTGATCCTGATCGTGCTGAATTTGCCACGGTGGTGGGGATCTCCGGGTCGGTGAATCCAACACAACCCGCCACGGCGGCACTGGCGCTGCCACTCAGTTTTCTGCACGCGGCGTGGATTCCCGTACAGCGAGTAACGCCGGCGGCTACTGGCCCAGCCAATGCGCTGGGCGTGGCAGCAATTGCAGGCGATCGCGTACTGCTGATGAACAGCCCGGTGGCGGGCATTGCGAGCGGTGACGTGGTAGCGATCAGCGGCGGGGTACCTGCGATCGAGTACCAGTTCGCGTCGATCTTTGCAGTGACCAGCGATGCGCTGGGCAACTATCGATTGCCGCTGTTGAGCCGCGTGGCCGAGCTGGAGCTTACCGCCAACGATGGGGTTCACGCGCCGGTGCCGCTACTGGTAATGCCGCAGTACGGCTATCAGGACAACCGAGTGGATTTTCTGCTGCACTAACGAGGAGTTGAGAATGCCCGAATACTTTTCGCCTGGAGTTTATGTAGAAGAAGTCGACACTGGGAATAAGCCGATCGAAGGTGTGAGCACCTCGGTTGCCGGCTTTCTGGGTGTCACCGAGCGTGGCCCGGTCAACGTGCCGATGCTGGTCACCAGCTATGGCGAGTACACGCGCCTCTTTGGCGACAAGCTGGCGCAGGACACGTTTGCGAACGCAAACGGTCCTCACTGGGCGCTGCCTTATGCGGTGGAAGGCTTCTTCACCAATGGGGGGAAGGAGATTTACATCACCCGGGTGCTGGATGAGACAAGCGCGCAGTTCGCCGCATTCACGCTGCACGACCGCGGGACGCCGGCCTCGGTCTACTCCATGCTTTTGCGCAGCGCGCCAGAGGGCACGGGCACCATTGTGAGCGCCATGCCGCTGTACCTGGTTTCGGCGGATTTGACCGGGGGATCGGCGTTGAGCATTGGACAGGATATTCGCCTGGGTGACGGCAGCGCCGCTGAGTACCGAACTGTCGATTCGGTGGCGCTGGTGACTGGGGCCACGCGGATGGACGTCGATCTGGATTTTCCACTAAGCCGGTCACACATCATTCCGACCCAGGGGACCGTGGATGCGATTCCGCGCACGACGCCGACGTTAAAGTTTACGCTACATGCCCCAGCCAACCCAGGCGACACGAGCATTGTGGTGGACGGGGCAGCAGCTGACATTGCCTTGTTACAAGCAGGCGTAACGTTGACTCTTTCAGCGCCGGTTCCCCCGCCCAGCGAGGCTATTACTGTAACAAGCGTGGTCCCGGGAACGGCCACACAAGTGACCCTGAACCTGGCTGCGGGGCTAGCGAATGGCTACGGCGCGGCCGATCCCATTACGTACTCCGCGGGAACGTTCAAGCTGTTGAACGATTCGGCGATAGGCGATGAAAGCGTCACATTGACGGGCACAACCGTCGATATCGGCGCGTTGGTTGCTGGGGTGGGCGCCGGCGAGCTGCTGGAATTGGCGATCCCTTCCGCAGCGCCGATTGTAGTGGCCGAGTACAGGTATGTGATCAGCGCGGCCCTGCTCAGCGCAACCGAGGTGCTGGTTACGCTGGACAGTCCGTTGCAGATCGCCCATGGAAGCACGGCCACGGCGGTGACCCTGCTGGACCCGACAGTGGCGAGCACGACAGGAAATCTTTCCACCGCGGCGGCCGCGGGTGACCGGGTGGTGTTTGTGGGCCCGCCGATACCGGCCCCGTTCGCCGAGTACGCGATTCTTCTGTTTAACAAGGCCGACAGCACTAATCGAGAGGCGAGGCGCATCGGAGCGCTCTATTCCATCCAAGTGGAAGGTGGGAGCGCTGGCCCCTACCCGGCTGGGAGCGTGGTAGAGCCAATCCTGATGACGGACGAGCAATGGACGGTAAATACGACCATCGCAGCAGCCGTCACTACATTTCCAGTCGCATCCCTGACCCCTGCTACGCCAGCGGAAGCAGTGCTGCTGACACCCGGGATCACCCTGCTGATGGGATCGGGAGCGACGCTGGAGAAGGTGACCATCGCCGGCGTTACGGCCACCACGGTCACACTTGGCGCGGCGACGCTGTTCACACATACGGCAGGCGACCCGGTGTTCCCGAGCTTCAGCCTGATGCATTTGACGGCGAGTGCTCCGGCCGGCGCGACCGCGATTGCAGTCGACAACCGGCAGACATTAGCGGTGGGAGACGTGATCCGCATCGATGATCCGACCAGTGAGGAATTCGTCACCGTCCTCATGGTGCCGAATCAATCGACGGTTGCGCCGGATGCGGGGATGGTGATTCTCGATGGACCTTTGAACTTCTCCCACGCAGGGCCGACCACGACACCGGCAGCGCCTGGAGCCGGCGTACGGCGTCAGACTGCTCCGGCGGTCGACGTATCGAAGCCACCATCGACCCTGGTCTTCGACACAGCCGCGAACGCAGAATTGATGATCATCAGCCACGGGACAAGCTATGCCCTTGGCGATCACGTTCGCATCACGACGACTACCGGTGAGGTGGAATACCACCAGATCGAGGTTGCACCGGCAGCGCTTACTCCGGAACTGGTGACGGTATCGCATGCGACTGAGGGACAGTATGCCGCAGGCACACTGGTCGTGCAACGCGACCCGGAAGCGCTGGTGCAGGCGATCGACAGGGGCGCATGGGGCAACCGGCTGCGCCTTTCGGTACAAGACGAACCGGTGGGACTGGTTTCGCGGACGACCCTGGCAGCGGTGATTACGGCCACGCAGATTCGGCTCGGTTCACCCGCTGGTGTAGAGAGCGGAACGGTCCTCGAGCTGCTGGATTCAGCCAACGACGATGCGGTGATCGATAGCCCATTGAAAGTGGACTTCGTAGACCGGACGGCTAATTATCTGATCACCCTGGCGTCGCCCGGACTGACTGCAACGCAGCTGGCTGCCATCGCGGCTGCGACTACTCCTCTGGGTGTGCATTCACGAGAGTTTCGCCTGATCGTTTCTCTGCTGCATCAACCGGACCCGGCGCGGCCGCAGAAGGACCTGATCGTCATCGACTCCGAGGTATTCCGCAGTTTGTCGATGGATCCCCGTCACAGCCACTATTTCGACACCATCATCGGCGACATCAATGGTCCCTTGCGCCTGGAGGACCGGCGTCCGGAGGGGCAGTCGAACTACATAAGAGTGAGTGATCTTGCAGCCACGCCGGCAATTGCGCAAAGCGTTCGGCTGGGGCCGGAGACGCTGCTGGATTATCCGCCCAGTGGACGCCCGCGTCTGGCGATGCATCCGTTGGAAGGCGGAGACGACAGCGTTCTAACGCTCGACGACAGCGTCTATGTGGGTGCTGACGACGTGCAGCCGGAAAAGCGAACAGGGTTGTGGAGCCTGGTCAACATTGATGACATCAGCATTCTGGGATGCCCTGGACGCAGCAGCGCGACGTTGCAGGAGGCGCTGATCAGCCAGTGTGAAAGCCTGCGGTACCGCTTCGCGGTGCTGGACAGCACGCCTCCACCTGACGATTCGATGAATGACGTGCAGTTCCAGCGGCAACAGTACGACACCAACTTTGCCGCTCTCTACTATCCGTGGTTGTTGATTCCCGATCCGTTCCCGGTGAACCTTTCGAACGTGGCGAACATTGCTATTCCGCCGTCGGGGCACATCGCGGGTATTTACGCCAACGTGGATATCACGCGCGGGGTACACAAGGCGCCAGCCAATGAAGTGGTGAATGGCATCGTCGGGTTGCAACGGATCATCAACGGCAGTGAGCAGGACATCCTGAATCCGTTCCCGGTAAATATCAACGTGATTCGTGACTTTCGATCAAACAACCGCGGCATTCGCGTTTGGGGGGCGCGTGTCATCTCCAGCGATAGCGACCGCAAGTACGTGAACGTGGAGCGGCTATTGATTTTCATCGAGAAGTCGTTGAACCAGGGACTGCAGTGGGTGGTGTTCGAACCCAACGCCCCACCTTTGTGGGCGCGGGTGGTGCGATCGATCTCTGCCTTTCTTACGGTGGTGTGGCGCAACGGGGCGCTCGAGGGAACGAAAAAGGAAGAAGCCTTCTTTGTGAAATGCGACAGCACCACCATGACGCAGACCGATATCGATAACGGACGGCTTATTTGTTACGTGGGCGTGGCCCCGGTGATGCCGGCGGAGTTTGTCATCATCCGCATCGGTCTGTGGACGGCCAACAGCAGTGATTAAGAGGAGCAGGAGCATCACACCTGCCCGGCATGAGGAGAGAATCGCATGGCAACAGCAACACGCATCGATCCGTTTCGCACATTTAACTTTCGCATCGAAATCGACGGGCTGACGGTGGGCGCATTCCGAGAGTGCAGCGGGCTTACCGCAGACGGCAATTCAGTGGAATACCGGGAGGGCACAGACGTAGCGCGCACGGTGCGCAAGATGCCCGGGCTGCTCAGTTACGGCAACATCATGATGGGCCGCGGTTACACGCCAAACCGTGAGCTCTGGACCTGGTACACCAACATCGTCAACGGCCAGAGCGACCGGCGAAATGGGACGATCGTGCTGATGAACGAGGCGCGAGAAGACGTGCTGCGGTGGGACGTTGAAAACATGTGGATCAAGAAGATAGAAGCGCCGAGCTTCAACGCCACTTCGAACGAGGTGGCGATGGAAAAAGTAGAAATCGTGCACGAAGGGTTGACGCTGGTTTAACCACGCATCATGAGCACATTCACGACTCCCGGGGTTTACTACCAGCGCGTCGACGCGAGCACGCCGGCCATTTCGGTGATTCGCACCGACGTAGCCGGGTTTGTGGGCATCGCGCCGCGCGGGTTGGTAGACACAGCAGTGCCGATTGAATCGTGGCGGCAATATCAGGCGCACTATGGAAGCTTTACCGGGGCCGGCTTTCTGGCTTACGCGGTACGCGCGTTCTTCGATAACGGCGGGCAACGATGCTGGATTGTTCGCGTGGCTTCCAACGATCCTGCCGCGGGAGCAAACATCTCTGGGGTGGAGTTACCCGGAGCCCTCGGGCCAATCTGGAATATCACCGCATCGAGCCCAGGCGTTTGGGGCAACAACCTTTCACTCGAGATACGAGAGACGCATGGCGCACAAACGACCATCGCGGCAGGATGGCTGGACAGCGGAGAAACGGCAGTCGCAACGACGACCAACTTTGGGCGCGGAACTCTAGCTCGTTTGACGCAGACCGGGGGCGCTTCCATTCTGCGCGTGGTTTCCGATGTGGATGCAGCGGCAGGCACGCTGATCTGGATGAACCCTTCGAGCCAACGGCGGCTTCCCTATGACCAGCCGATCACCGGGCTCCGCAGCGACACTGCCATCCTGGTAGAGAGCGTGGAATACACGTTTATCGTGCGCGAACAGGGTGTGCCCGTCGCGGTATACGAGGGCCTGGCGTTGATCCCGGAACATCCGCAGTATGGCCCAGCCCAGCTGTCGCCATTGCCGGTGGTCAATCACATCTACTCAGGCGGGGCGCTGCCGCCGCCGCCAAAACCAATCGTAATCAATGACGTTCGCGAGACGTTCACCTTGCTCGACACGCTGGCTCTAGCGGGCCCGCAGGCGTTTACCGGCGGAAGTGACGGCATGATCACGCTCGATCCGTATGACTTTGCCGGTGAAGATGTGGATCCGCTCGACAGCGACGAAGTCAAGGCACAGAAGACACGCGGCTTCCGCGTGCTCGGCGGAGTGGACGAAGTATCGATGCTAGCGCTCCCCGACCTGAACATACAGCCGGAGATCCCGGCGCACTTCGTTCCGCCGCTGTGTGTTCCCGATCCTTGTCTGCCTGTTGATCCTTTGCCTGCGCCCGTTCCGACGCCATTTCTCGACTTGCCGCCGGTATTCACCGACGACCAGATCTACGGTGTGCAGGCGGATGCGGTTAATCATTGCGAGCTGATGGGCGATCGCATGATGATTCTCGATCCGCCAATTTCGGCGTCACGCAGCGATCAGCTTGGCATAGGCGCAATCCGGGCGTGGAGACAGCGATTCGATTCAACCTATGCTGCTCTCTATTACCCGTGGACCCGGGTGGTGGACCCGCTGCGAGGCTCGACGGGCATTACGCGGGATATACCCCCCTCGGGACATGTAGCCGGACAGTATGCCAATGCGGACTTTACCGTTGGCGTGCACAAGGCGCCGGCAAACGAGGCGCTGAACTGGGTGCAGGACGTCACGGCTGCGGTGAATGCGACGACCCACGGAATCCTGAACTCACTGGGCATCAACGCTATTCGTGCGCTTGCGGGCCGGGGCATTCGCGTCATGGGGGCACGCACGGTTTCCAGCAACCCCGTGTGGCGATTCGTCAACGTGCGGCGTTTGATGATGATGATCGAGAAGGCGCTGCGGCTGTCGACGCAGTGGGCGGTATTCGAACCTAACAATGTTGCTACACGGGCGAAGATCCGGCTATCGATCGCGAGCTTTCTGATTTCACTGTGGCAGCAGGGGGCGCTGATGGGGGACACCGCCGACCAGGCGCTCCGCGTACGCTGCGACGATACCAACAACCCGGAAACCGATATTCAGGATGGGCGGCTGACAGCTGATGTGCTCGTCGCGCCCTCGAATCCCTTCGAGTTCATCGTGGTCAGGGTAGGCCGGGTGAGTAACCAGTTTGAGCTGCAGGAACTGGGCTCGATCGTGGAGGTGCACTGATGGCTCTCGCCGGAGCACTGGGCGTACGCACCGATCCTCTGCTCGCCACCAACTTCCTCATCATGCTGGTCGATACCTCAAGTTCAATGGCACTGGCACAATCGCTGGCAACCTCAGCGGTGGGGGATGTGGCGCTGGGGGGCTTTAGCGAATGCACAGGCCTGGAGATGCAGTTGGATGTGGAGGAGTACCGCGAGGGCGGCCGCAATGGCGAGGTGTTGCAATTTCCCACTCGCGTGAAGTGGGGCAAGATCACGCTGAAGAAAGGCATGGGAATCGGCAGTGCCTTGTGGGACTGGCATTACGGATTCGCGCAAGGCACGGGCAAGCGGCGAGACGGGGTTATCGTGCTCACGGACAATGAGCACCTGCCGGCACAGTCCTGGTATTTCAGGCGCGGACTGCCGGTGCGATACAGCGGGCCCGCATTGAACGCGGCTCAGAACGCAGTAGCCATTGAATCGATCGAGATAGCGCATGAAGGCATCCTGCAATTCTCCGCTCTGGGAACGCTGATAAGCGCGGCAGGCGTGCTGGCGGGAGGGTTCTGAATGACGGACGTGAACATCGGCAAAGTGACGAATTCGATGCGTCCCGTGGATAGCGACCCCTGGCTGTCGCCGCAAATGATCGATCGCATCGTGGTTGAGGTGCTGCGGGTGATCGACGAACGACACGCACACCGTGAGCGGGTGAAGCAGGAGCGGCGCACAGAGTGCAGTGATTACGACTGGGAGAGCGGAGGAGACGAACGATGATGCAACCCATCAAAGCCGCGCTCATGGTGAATTGGGGAACAGGATCCCCGGAGCGCATTCCGGTCCAGTTCAACCCTACGGAAATGGCGTTCAGCAAGAATGCCCACTATGCCGAGGTGCAGATACCGGGGCTGGATGCACCCATCATGCAATTCGTCCGCGGAGAGGCGGAAACGATCACGCTCGACTTGTTCTTCGACAGCACCGAAGACGGCACTGGACCAGGAGCGAAGAGTGTCGTCAAGGACACGGACAAGATGTACCAGTTGGCCAAAGTACTGCCGCATCTTCATGCTCCGCCCATCTGTACGTTGGTCTGGAGTCATAGTAACTTTCCTGGCTCCCAGGTCTCTGTGCAACTAGGAAACAACCGCCGGACCAGCTTTCAGTGTGTGGTCGAGAGCGTGCGGCACAAGTACACGCTCTTCAGTCCACTGGGTGATCCGCTACGCGCAACCGTGACCCTGGGTCTGAAGGAATACCGAACGGTTGACCAGCAGTTTGCGCAGCTCAATCTCAACTCGCCCGATCGTACGCAGGTACACGTTCTGGAACAGGGAGAAACGCTGGGAGGCATTGCAGCAGGGCAATATTTCGATCCGGCACAGTGGCGCCTGATCGCCGACAGCAACGGTCTCGATGATCCCCGGCGGTTAACTCCGGGCATGTTTCTGTCGTTGCCGCCGAGCAGCTAAGCCATGGCTACCACGCTCACAACGTTGTCGCAAGAGTCGCTTCGCCAGGGAAGCTTCTACGTGCCTGCCTTCCAGGTACTGGTGCAAAACTCTGGTTTGCCGAACGACGTGGTACGAGACATCACCCAGATTACATATCACGACAACTACAAGGAAATTGACGGCTTCGAACTCACCCTGAATAACTGGGATGCAACCAGCCGTAGTTTCAAATACGTGGGCTCAGAGACGGCGACAACATTGGAGAAGGGACCGCGCAGCGCTTACTACAAGCTGTTTGAGCCATGCGGCAAGACGGTGCAGATCTCGATGGGATATCTGAACGATCTGCGGGTGATGATGAACGGGCGGTTCACTACCCTGGAGCCAAACTTCCCCGCCGGCGGCGCTCCAACGATCAATGTCCGCGGGCTCAATTTGCTCAACGCGCTGCGCTCGAAACAATACACGACGGTCTGGGCCGGGAAAAAAGATTCCGAAATCGCTCAGAACCTCGACTCGCTGCGCGATCCCGATACGGGTAAGAAGCGGGTTCCAGCAACCATCATGATCGACAAGCCTTCAATCGATAAAGAACCCAAGCTGGACTACGTCGCGGAAGAGAATCAATATGACATCGATTTTTTGCTTACACGCGCCCGCCAGCGCGGATACGTGCTGGTCTACAACGAGGGCGTGAAGGGAGCAAAGCCGACGCTCTACTTCGGCCCATCGCAGAATGCCGAGACCGCGGGGCGAGCCGTGACCTTCCAGCTCGATTGGGGAAAGTCTCTGCTCGACTTCAAACCGACTCTGGTAACACATAACCAGATCAAGAGTGTGACGGTGAGCGGGTGGAACCGGCGTACGAAGAAGCCCATCAGCGCGAAGGCGACGCTCGCCGATCCGGCGTTTCGCATGAACCGGGACATTCAACGGTTGATTACGGAGTGCAATCCGCGGGAACAGATCGTAGTGCACGAGCCGGTGTTCACGGTGCAAGAGGCGCAGCGCCGCGCGGAGGCTATCCTCACGGACCGGCTGCGCAGCTTCGTGAAAGCAACAGGCACGACGGTGGGATTGGCGGATCTGCGGGCCGGAGTGAATGTAGTGATCGGCGGCGTTGGGTCTCGCTTCAGCGGAACCTACTTTGTGACCGAGACGACACATACGATCGGCGCCAATGGCTACACTACCCGCTTCAGTGCCCGGCGGGAAGACTTCGACGGAGGTAGCGCTAAGTGAGCCCGATGCCGGGTGTTGTCATTGGAACCGTTATGGATCTCTCCGATCCGCTGGGCGAAGGGCGGATCGGGGTGAAATATGAGTGGCTGCCGGGCGGCCCGTCCAGCGGGTGGGCCCCGATGTCTACACCGTTGGCCGGAAAGAGCCGCGGCATGTTCTTCATGCCCGAACTCCAGGATGAGGTTCTGGTGGCCTTCGATCAAGGGAAATTCGACCATCCTTACATCGTTGGATTTCTGTGGAACGGAGTCGACACTCCACCTGACAACAATCCGCAGCACCGCATCATCAAGACGCCGGGCGGCCTGGAACTGCGGTTTGAAGATGACAACCTCAAGATCGAGGTGAAGACGCCGGGCGGCCTGACGATCACGATGGACGACGGCAATGCTTCGATCAGCCTGCAAGGCGGAGGCCGCTCTATCACCATGCAGGATGGCTCGGTGAGGATTACATGATGCCAAAAGTCCTGACCACATTAGCAACCATCACCTGCCCGCACACGGGAATGGGTACCTCCGTGCCAAGCTCGATGGACTGGCTGGTCAATGGTGGCGCCGTACTGGTTGAAGGGAATACCGGTACGCTCAGCTGTCCGTTCGTGGTGCCATGCGTTGGTTACAACCTGCGATCGATGGGCTTGAACACGACCACTATTGAGGGTCGCAAGGTGATCCTGGTGACTGACCTGAATCAAAGTTTCACCGGCCTCCCGCTGAGAATGGTGGAGTACCACCAGGTTGTCGATGACAGCACACCTACGCCTATCCCGGCAGGCCAGGAAGCGCCACCGCTTTCGCCGGCGATGGCCGATGACACGCCACCCGTGGTGGTGGCGGTGACTCCTGCGGCGGCGTTCGATAGCATCACGCAACTGCCGCCGGCTATACCGATCACGTTCACGCTGGCTACAGCCTTTCCGCTGCAATGGACCTTGACGTGGATCAGCGAACCGGATGGTAAGAGCAGAGATTTGACCAGCGGTTTGCCTGGGGCTCTGCCGCTTCCTGTGGGCGGGTCGTGGACCACTCCGGCGTTGACCGTGGTGCTGACCCTGACGACTCCATTTCTTAGCACGCTGGCTTCGGGACGCCACCACTTTTACATGGCCGGAGCAAGCCAGCGCGGTCTTTCCGGTATCGATGAATGTGTGCTGGTGGTGAGTTGATATGGGAACACGCGCTTATCTCGGAGTGGGATGGAAGTTTCCGCCACAAGTGACGCCTCAAGGCGAGGTGGCACAGTCGAGCTATGAGCAGCGAGTGGAGGAATCGATTTACCTGATCCTGAGCACGTCGAAGGGCGAGCGGCTGATGCTGCCGGACTTCGGTTGCGGCATTCACGACCTGGTGTTTGCACCCAACAATGCCGCGACCCTCAGCATGGTAGTGCAACAGGTGCACAGCGCGCTCAGCGAGCAGGAACGGCGCATCGACGTGCTCGAAGCCAGCGTCGACTCCTCTCCCGACCAGCCCAACTTACTGCTGATTCGAGTGACTTATCGAATCCGAGACAACAACGCCATCGGCAACATTGTTTATCCGTTTTATTTGCAGGAGCCGTAAGCGATGCCACTGGACGCCCTGGTCCCCGTCATTGACGACCGCACCTTCGCCGATATTGTCGACGAAGCGCGGACGCGCATTCCGCGATATACGCCGGAATGGACGGACTTCAATGACAACGATCCGGGTATGGCCATGGTCCAGCTGTTGGGCTGGATGACCGATCTGCTGATCTACCGGCTGGGCAAAGTGCCGCAGCAGAATTACATCAAGTTCCTTGAGCTGATCGGGATCGAGTTAAACGCTGCGCAACCGGCGCAGGCCGAAGTCACCTTTCCGGTGACGCCGAGTTTCACGCAGAGTTCGGTGATCGTTCCCCTGGGTACGCAGGTTGCGACGGCGGGACAGCCGCCTACGATCTTCGAGCTGCCGCAGGCTCTGATCGCACTCACAGCGGCGCTGACGACGCTGCTCAGCTTCGATGGATTCCAGTTTACCGATCTCACCTCAGACAATCAGCAGGCGGATGAGACCTGGTATCCGTTCGGCCAGCTGGCGACTGTAGGGAGCGCGCTGATGCTGGGCTTCGATGCCACCAACCCTTTGCCCACGATCGACCTGGAACTGGCCTTCTTCCTGAGTGCGCAGGCCAGTTCCGCGAATGCCTGCAACTGCTCGCTGCCGCAATCGCAGATTTACCCACCGGTACAGATCGTGTGGGAGTACTGGGATGGTTCTTCCTGGACGCGGGCTACGACGCTAAAGGACGGCACCAACGCACTGCTCACCAGCGGTCACATTCACCTGCAACTACCCGCGAGCGGGAGCATGGCTGCGGTATCATTCAACAGCTCGGCAAGTCTTTACTGGATTCGCGCGCGCATAGCTGGGGGAGGATACGATCAACCGCCGGTACTGCAGGCGCTGCGCACCAACACTGCGGTGGTTCGACAGTCGCAGACGGTCGCCAACGAAGTGCTGGGCGGCAGCAACGGCCAGCCACATCAATCCTTCACGCTTGAGAACGGTCCAGTGCTGGACGGGAGCCTGGTACTTCAAGTGGATTCGGGCGATGGCAATGGATTCGTGACCTGGAAGCTGGTGAGCGATTTTTTTAGTTCCGGACCGGCCGATTCCGTTTACCAACTCGACCGGACCACAGCCACGGTGCTGTTTGGAGATGGCGTGCATGGGGCCATCCCAGCCATCAATATTTCAAATCGCGGCGGCAACATTGTCGCGCTGAGTTACAGCTTTGGCGGCGGCGCGGCAGGGAATGTGGCCGCGGGCGCCATCAACGCCGTACTCAGCTCGCTTGACGGCATTGACGAATCAAAGGTTGGCAACCTGTTCGCCGCGTACGGCGGAGCGGACGAGGAAACGCTGCAACAGGTTACTGCGCGGGCGCCGGCGCAGATCAAGAGCCGCTGCCGCGCGGTGACCGCAGACGACTTCCAGGATCTCGCGCTGCAGGTGGCAAACATTCAGCGAGCATTCGCGATGCCGTTGGCGCATCCTTCTTTCCCCGGGATCCAGGTGCCGGGGGCTGTTTCAGTGGTGGTGGTTCCCGGCGGTACTTCTCCTGATCCAACGCCCAGTGACGGGACCATTCGCACGGTTTGCGCCTACCTGAGCCAACGCAAGCTCATCACCACTGAATTGTTTGTGGTGAAGCCAACCTACCTTGAACTGAGCGTGACCACGAGCGTGATCGTCGAAAACAACGCTGATCTGGCCAGCACGCAAACCCTCATCGACCAGGCCCTATTGACATACTTCCACCCGCTTACCGGCGGTGATGACGGCCAGGGCTGGCCGTTCGGCGGAGGTGTGTATTACTCGCGCGTGTTTCAGCAGATTCTTTCCGTGCCTGGAGTCCAACGCATCCAGTCAATGACTTTTACCCTTGGCGGCACGGAGTACCCGGCATGCTCGGATGCTACGGTGCCGGCGGGTGCGCTGGTGTACTCAACCATGCACAACGTTGAAGTGGATTACGACTTGCAGAGCTAACCATGTCTACCTTGCCAGCACCCGTCAACTCGGTTTACAGTCCGCCGTTCTTTGGCGCACTTCTTCGTCAACCGCCGCATGATCCGACGTGGTTCCTCTTGAACGCGCGCGTTGGATGGCGGGCGCAGGCTTTGGGCAACATGGAGGTTCAAGCTTTGTCGGGGGCCCTGGCCCTGGCGCCGGCGCCCGGCGGCGCACGAGTACCTGGCGAATTGAGCGGCAGCCTGGGCGGTGTCCGCTTGCCTTCAAATGTAGCGCAGGCACCGGACGGTGTTCTGTTTCTACTCGATAAAGAGAACTTACTGCTCAAGCGATTCGATGCCTGCACATGCACCTTTGTGGTGGTGCCGTGCTACGGAGGAGAAGGTTCCGGGGCGCGTGAGTTGCGGGGCGCAACCGCTATCGCCATCTGCTCGGGAAATTTGTTTGTGTGCGACACGCAGAACCATCGCGTGGTGGTGGTCTCGCTGCGCGGCTTTGTGGTTCGCGGCTTCTGGACGCCCGCGGCCCAAGCTCATCTCAGCCAGGCGTGGCAGCCGGTGGACATCGCTTTCGACGGTAAAGGGCGCACCTGGATCGCAGATGCGGCAAACAATTGCGTCCATCTCTTCTCTCCAACGGGCGTCTGGCTGCGAGCAGTCCCCTTTCCCGGCGCACCCTCGCTGGTGGCGGTGGATTGCTCCAATCGATTGATCGTAGTGCTGGCGGGCGAAACCTTCGCGCGCATCTTCAATCAGCAGTCAGGCCTGTGGACGCAGGTGGGGCGGGCTGAAGATCTTGCAATAACATTCCCTCCGGCCGCGGTGCCGTCCGATGCCAGCGGTGACTTAGACATGAGCACGTTCTGCTGCATGCCGGCGGGCACAGCATGGTTCGGGCCCACGGGCGAGGCGCTGCCTTCGGGGACAAATGCGAACCTGGCCACGGCGCTTTACGCTGCGTCTGGGACGTACATCTCCGCGCCGCTGGACAGCCGACTTTACCAGTGCCAGTGGCATCGCGTGGTGGTGAATGGAGCGGCGCCGCGCGGCTCGAGGGTGGTGGTTGGCACCTACGTTGCGGAAGCAGAGATTCCACCGGACCTGATTGAAGCGCTGCCGGATTCGGCATGGGCGACCCAGCAAACCGTCACTGGTACTGCGACCGATTGGGATTGCATGATTCTGAGTGGTCCGGGGCGCTATCTGTGGCTGCGCCTCGCCTTCTATGGCAATGCGGCCGTCACGCCGGCGCTGTGTTCGGTTCGGGTGGAGTATCCGCGCATCAGCTTGCGACGCTACCTACCGTCAGTGTTTGGGGAAGATCCGACGCTCAGCAGTTTTCTGGATCGCTTCCTGAGCAACTTCGACACCACCATGCGCAGCGTGGAATCTGAGATTGACAACCAGGCACGATATTTCGATCCGTCGTCTGCGCCTGCCACGACCGACGTGCCTGGAGGAATCGACTTTCTTTCCTGGTTGGGAGGGTGGATTGGACTGCAGCTCGATCGCTCGATACCCGAAGCACGACGACGCACAATGATCAAAGACGATGGAGCCGTGGCGTCGATCCGTGGTACGCGCATTGGACTTCATCGCAAGCTGCTTGTTTTTCTTGGGCTGACGCCGCGGCAGCAATGTTGCAATACCCCAGTGCCGCGAGGGCGCTGCTTGCCACCACCGCTGAATTGCCGGCCCGCGCCGCCATGCGAGTACGATTGGGCCGACCCTCCGCTTCTTCTCGAACACTACCAGTTGCGCCGGTGGCTCTTCCTGGGTGCAGGCCGCCTGGGCGACGAGACACGGCTATGGGGTGAGGAGGTCGTGGGGCGCGCGCGCCTCGATCATGGCGTCTCTTTGGGCAAAATGCGCATCGACACGGTGCCCGATCCTTTGCACGATCCGTTCCTGGTCTATGCAAACCGGTTCACTGTTTTTGTGCCCGAGAAGTACGGCCAGGACCAGGGCCAGAAACGCGCGCTGATGAACCTGTTGCGCACGGAAAGCCCGGCTCACACCCAGTACCAGGTGAAGTATGTCGCGCCGCGATTTCGAATTGGGTTTCAATCCATGATCGGCCTTGACTCGGTCGTGGGCAAGTACCCGGCGGGCGTTCGCTTGAACGACGCACAACCAGATGCGGGGCAATTGGGCAAGAACACAGTTCTGGATGCGGCTCCGCGGGCTCAGGGTGGGCCGACGATGGTAACGGGAGAAACACGAATCGGCAACACAACAAGGCTGGAGTGACTGCCATGAACAAGAAAAATGCGTCAACGGAATGTCCAGAGTGCGAGATCGGATCGTTGACCCGGAACAACTACTTCACGGGCAAGCTGCTGGTGGAGCGCGACTTCAAGGATGAACAGCGCTACTACATTGACAAACTGCGGCTGCATCAAAAGCGTCTTCACGGCGAAGGCGTGGTCTGCGGATTGCAGGTCACGGAGTACGCGACCCCTGGCTGCCAGGGCCGCTTTGTGTGCGTTCAGCCTGGCTTTGCCAAGGATTGCTGCGGCAATGACATCGTGGTGCCGGGCCAGGAGTGCATCGATATCACCCAGTTCAAGAGCTGGATCAAGCTGCAATCGGCGGTGAATGCGCAAGGCGGTGCCGGAAAAGCGGGATTCACCAGCGCGCACACCTTGCAGATTTGTGTTCGCTATCGGGAATGCCCGACCGAAAATATCCCGGTCCTTTATGACGATTGTGGCTGCGACGACTCGGCATGCGCGCCGAATCGCATTCTTGAATCTTACGTATTCGATTTGTTGGTCGATCCAGTGTTAAAGATCAGCCGAGGATGTCTGCCGGAGATAACTGCGGGCAATTCTCTGAACGCGCAAATAAGCGTGAGCGCATTGAGCTTCGATCCAGCGGGGACTTCGTTGTATGCGCTCAGCTCAAGCACGCCGGGCGCAGTTTACAAATTAGACCCGGCCGGTCAGAACATACTCTTCACGTTTGCTCTTCCGGGGGCGGGTAAAGCGGTTGCGGTCTCCGACGACGGCACGCAGGTTTACGTGGTCTCGTACGATGGGGGCACGGCGCAATCGTCGCTGGTGGTCCTGAACGCCGCCGATCTCTCGCTGGTGGGCACCTCGGCCGGGGTTGCTGACGACGCCAGCGCGGCTTCGCTGGCGGCACTGCCGCTGTCGAAGGTTGCGTGGCTGCAGTCGAAAGGCCCGCAGTTTCTGGTGTGGGACGTCAGCACAGCAACGCCAACGCAATTGCCGCCGGTGGCGTTGACTGGCTCGGCCGCTGGATTGGCCCTGGGCGGCGATCGAACGCACGCTTACTACATCGACGCTACGAACAAACAGATCGGAGTGATCGATGTAACCGGCGCCGTTGCTCTTCCTCCGTTGACGCTGGTGCCCAACCCCATAGAGGTATTGCTGGCCAGCAGCAGCGGCCCCGATGTGCTGGCGGTCATTGACGGGACGAACGCTACCATCACCGCAATACAGGTTGATCCGGCGACGGAGCTTGCGAGTATTGCGCTGTTGAACCAGCCGCTGGCCGCGGTCGCCGACCCACAAAAGAAAGTGCTGTACCTGGTTACAGAGCAGGTGTCGGGCACCACGACAACCTACGAGCTGCAACCTTTCGATTTGAAGAAGCTGGTAGCCGGGTCGCCGGAACTACCGCCCGATGGCACGCCATCTGTCCTTCCGGCGGGACCTACGGCCATGGCGACCAATGGCCAAGAGGTGTTTGTGATTGGCGCTGCTTCCGCCAATGCAGCCGGCACGACTCCGGGCTACATGGTTGCAACTTCGGCGTGTCCCGACCTGTACGCGTTGGAGGATTGCGACGACTGTTGCACAGCCGACTGCCTGGTGCTGGCTACCATACGCGGATACCAGCCCGGTTTCCTGATTGAAGATCAGACCACTCCGCCGGCGGACCTGGTGACGGATTACACGAACCAGGTTGCGCGCATCGACAACAAACTGGGACGGTTGATTCTGCCAAGTACGCGACGGATCGCCGAAGTGCTGGAATCAGTGGCAGCCTGCGGTTGCGCATGCGAGTGCGGCGATCAGCAGTCAACGACAGTCGTGGTGACAAATCCCGGTACGGTGATTGGCCTCAATCCCAATCTTCCCAAGATCATTGATATCGGGTGCGCGCACGGCGCCAACGTGGGCTGGAATGACTTCCTCACGCTGCAGATACAGAATTTTCCCATCACCATCAGCGTACAGGATCCGCCGATATTAGCGATCTACTTCAACCAAAAAGTAGATGGCATCGACCGGCAAACGTTCCGGGTAGAGATTACCTATCCGATGGTAGAGGATCAGGTGTACTTCCCGGGCATCTACAACATCAACCGGCTACAGATATACGGCCAGCTTGTGGAACTGGTGGCACTCGGCGTCACCTCTACTCCGCATACCGGGGAGGTTCCACTTTCGGCGTGGGCGTTCATCCCTTATCCCACGTTCTGGAAAACGCTTGCGGGCTTGAACATCTGGGCGGGCCAAAATGCCCGGACAGACCCCTGGCCGGCACTGGACCTGCCCTGCGTGCGGGTGACTCTCAGTGGAGATTTCATCTACACCGATGGAGTGTACGCGGAGAGCAATCTGCTCGATGGCGACAACATCGGGGGCAGAGTTGGCCTTAACGCGGTGCGCGGGGGACCGATCACCGGGGGTAAGAATCCTTCCGGCGACATGGTGGAAGGCGGCGTCTTCGAGAGCTGGTTCTACCTGGAGCAGCCGTCGGCCGCCGGCGGCAATGAAAAGGTCAACTTGAACAAGGCCACTGGCCCCCAACTACAGGCGTTGCCGGGAGTGGATACGGCGCTTTCGAAGCGCATCCTCGCGGAGCGCAAAAAAGCACCGTTTACCGATGTGAAAGATTTTCAGACGAAGCTTGGACTTTCCGATGAAACTGTCGCGACGCTCACCGGCCTGGTCGCGTTTTAAAGGAGAAAATTATGCCGAGAACCGTTGCCACACCTTCTCGACCCTACACGACACCCTGCGACAATCCGCAGCAGCCTTGTCCGGAATGCGGCGGTCTGGAGTGCTTGTGCCGTCCACGGTTTTTCGCGGGCCAACTGCTCACCGATGAAGACCTGAATCTGCTGAACCACTACATCCTGGCAAAGAACAAGCTGCATAATCGCTACCTGCATGGGTGGGGTGTGGTGTGCGGCCTGGAGGTGACGTGCGATCCGTGCTCCGGAGTGCAGGTTCAGCCTGGGTACGCGCTTAGCCCCTGCGGCGAAGACATCATCGTCTGCAATCGGCAGTCGGTGGATGTGTGCTCGCTGATCAACGCCTGCAGGAAGCCCAAGAACACCTGTGAACCGGTCGATGCAGTCACCGGGTACAACAATTGTGGCGACACTACAGAACAGTGGGTGCTCGCGATACGCTATCTGGAGAAGCCGACGCGCGGTGTCACGCCTCTGCGCGGGGCCAGCGGTAGTTCCTGCTGCTCGAAGTGTTCCTGCGGCGGCTCCTCGAGTTGCGGCTGCGGAGGCAGTGCGCAAAGCTCATCCGCGGCTGGTGGCTGTGGCTGCGGGGGGAGTGCACAGGCGTCCAGTTCCTCTGCTTCCACGAAAACCAGCAAGACTCCAGCGCAATGTGAGCCCACCGCGATTTGCGAAAGCTATCGCTTTGAAGTGTGCAAGCTGCAGAATTCAGTCAGCACCGGGGCAATTCCGCCCGGGCCGCTGATCGAGCGTTTGCAGTGCTGCATCAAACTTTTCACCGGCGTAATTCCCCCTTTTCCGCCCAATCCCTCGCAGCAGGACTTGCAGAACTTTTGCTGCACGCTTAAGGAGAACCTGGCAGAACTACTTGCCGCCCACCCGGGCCACGCTTGCCAATTATCTGCCCAGCTTGCACTGCTGTGCCAAAATGCGGTTTACAACAGCATCGCCGAGATACTTATTGCCGCCCTGCCCATCCTGGTGCAGGTTCTTGAGGATTGCCTCTGCTCCGCGCTGCTTCCGCCTTGCCCTGCCCCGGTCGACGACGACCGGATTTTTCTGGCGACCATCACCATTCGTCGCAGAGATTGCGCGATTATTGAAATTTGCAACTGGGACCAGCGGAAGTTTGCCGTCGGCTTTCCTACCCTGGCCTACTGGCTATCGCCGCTGCACGTCGGAGCTACACTCAAGCAGCTGATCGCAAAACTTTGCTGCGCTTTGCCGCCAACCAACAGGAAGTTTTCGAGTGTAAATCAGGATCAGGCGCTCAAGTTTCAAAATACGCAATACCCGGCCACGGAAGCACAACGCACCGCGGCACTGAGCCAGGTGATCGCGCAGTCCTTCAACACCTCGCAAGCAGTCGACATGAATACGCTCGCGTTAGCCGACTTTGGCGCAACGGACGATAAACAGCAACCGCTGCTCTCCGACGCCCAGATGCAAATGCCCATGGAAGCGCTGCTGATGAGCCAGATCGGGCAACCGTTGCTGCAGGGCGCTGCCACCGTCACCGGGGTGAACAGGCTCTTTGCCGGTATGGTTCCCGGCGCAACCGCGCCCGATACCAGCGGCGTGCAGGAAATGCGCGCCCAACTGGCCAGCATGCAGAAGACCATTGATGAACATACCCAGACGATCGCTGCATTGAACGCGAAATTAGGACAGCAATAGGAGAGACGTATGCCGATCGATCAGACGCAGAAGCCGCAATTCTACGAGGGCCAATATATCTCGGCCGATGATCTTACCGGCATCCTGCAATTCAGCTCGGTGTTGCAGGCCAGGCATGCCATCGGCGCGCATACGTGGGGCCTGGCCATGGGGTTCGATCTATTGGAGAAGCCGGTGGGAAGCTCGCCAAGCCCGGTCAATGTGTTTCTCCAGCCGGGGTATGCGTGGGATGGTTTCGGGCGGCCCATCGTCGCCCTGGCTACCTACCAGATCCCGCCTGAGCGCTTCGCCGCCTACACCTACAATGCGGCCATCGATGAGCCGAACGGGCGGCTGGTGGAGATATGGATCGGCTACAGCGAGATTGCATTCCAACCGCCGGCAAGCGGATTTGCGCAGTGCAATGGGACGCAGAATTCGCGGGTGCAAGAGACGTTCGAGATTTATGTTGGCCAGCGCGACACCGCGGTACTGCAGCACGATCCGGTGGTGGTGGCTGGATACACGGGAGATGCGCAAACCATTCTGCAGAAACTGAACCCCGCCGCTCCGGCCATCTACGACGACTCGATTCCGCAGCAGACGGTGCCCACTGACCCTGATGCGATGTGGCTGCTGCCGGTGGGCTACGTTCGCTGGAAGCCCAACATCGATCCCACGAAGGCGGGCGCATTCATGGCGACCGATGCGACCGATCGGCTGAAGGCACAGGCCTTTCGCATTTATATCGGGGTAGTGGCGGGCGCGGTGGAGGCGGCAGCAGGGGTGATTCGCCTCAAAGACCGGGTGAATGATTTCACACCGACGCAGAGTTCCGACCTGGTGTGGGTGGAAGGCGATTTGCGCCTCCAGGGCAGGGCCAGCTTCGTCCAGCCCGACGGGACAGACGGTGGTGTGCCGTTTATCCTGCGGCGCAATGAGGCCAATGCAGCGGGCGGCCGCGATCTGCAAGTGGTAATCGGCGAAAGCGCGGCCGGCAACAATCATCTCTCGATCGGACCGCTCAATGGCGCGGGAGCTTTTCAGGAAAAAGTCACTGTAGAGGATAAAGGCTATGTAGGCATTGGCACCACTTCGCCGCAGGATTTGCTGCACGTCGCGGGTGGCAATGTGCAATGGGCGAACGGAAGCCTATTGAGCACCGACCAGGGAGGATCGCTGGAACTCGGCGGCAGCACTACGCAGGCCGGCGCTGGATCGCCCTACATTGATTTTCACTTTGGCCCCGGCCCCGGACCGCAGGATTTCAATGTGAGGCTGACGAACGACGCCGACGGCCAACTTACGCTGGCGGGGGTGAAGAATCCTACAGTGCTGCAAGTGAAAGGCAGGATCGGGGTCAATACCAACACGCCGGCCGAGCTGCTCGATGTGCGCGGCAACATCAAGCTGAATTCCGATGGCGGCTTGTATGCGCCCGGCGGTGTCGAGAATCTCCGCATGGTGCGAGGCAACGTAGATCCCAACGGGAACACCACTGCTGGTATGGGCTTCACGGTGCAACAAATCGCCGGTGGTTTGTACGATGTTATTTTCGATCAACCATTTTCCTCTATGCCGTCCGCGAGTGTGACCCAGATCTTTCCCGATCCCAACTTCAACCCCCATGGCAGCAGCCGGGATAACGCAGTCATCAACGGCATCAGCACCAGCAAGTTACGCGTGTTGACGGGAGACGACAACGGGAACGCAAGCGATCGTCATTTCAGCTTTATCGTGATGGGAACGCGTTGACATGAGCCATACCCTGCAGATCGGCGAGCTAAATTCAATCTGGCTGGTACCGCTGGACCATCCGGCGATTACGCTGCCACACGGGCACCTGCCACACGGGCACCTGAATGATATGTTCGCCCGCCGGCTTCCGGCTGCTCTGTCTGATCTTCTGGAATCGCGGTGCGCGGCGGCAGACGAGAGTGTCTGGCTCATCAAGAGCCTTGAGCTGTCTTTCGACGCTGACCTCAGATGGGAATCGTCGAGACTAACGGCCGGTTTAGCAGCTAGCCTGGCGCAATCGCTGGCCAAGAAGATGCAAAGCGGTGGCGACGGCGACTCGGTGATTCACTATCGCACGCGCGCTGAATATCTCGCGGCGTTTCTTGGCGATCTGGCGGATGGCACGGCGTGGAACAAGTGGCAGTATGAGTCCTTCGGGGGGCTTCGCTCGCTTCCCACTTCGTCGGCGTTGCGCACGCTCATGATTATGGAAACGGGGGTTGCTCTTTCAGCGCTGGCCTTGATGACCTCGTCAACGCTGCGACGGGTGATGGCGACCCTGCTATCGCAGGACGCAGAGCTGGCGTGGTCGCGCATGATTACAGACTCGGCGCAACCGGACGCCGCTGCTCTCAGCCGTGCCATCGATGCTTGGCAGAGGGAAGGAATCAAACCCGAGCGCGACTCTGCACGCAGCGCGCTGGAGCTGCTGATTCACACCCTGAAAGGTGCGGGAACGTCGCTCCCTGATTGTGTGTGGCAACAGGCCGCGTCTGCGGCGGCCGCGATTTCTGCACTGGAGAGCATTCGAAAATACACGGCCGCGGAGCAATGGCCGGAAACAAGAACGGCTCTGCTTTCAGGAAGACTTGCCAACCTACCGGGAACGGTGCGGGCCGCAGCTAGCCCTGGGTTGCAATTCTGGAACGGTCATCCTTCCCTGCTGCAAAGAGCAGCCGTAGGGCTGATCGAAGAAGGAGCCGCAAGCGCGACACAAGCACAATCTTTGGCCACGGCGTTTGGCGGAGTCTTCCTGCTGCTGCCGCTGATTGAAGCTCTACCCGCCGATTCCTGGAGCACGCAACCCGCGCTGCTGAAGTTCGCAATCTTTGTGCGCTGTTGTGCCCCCGGTGTTCGTAACCCGGCACAGTGGGATTCGTTTCTCCGCGATCTATTTTGCGTTGCTCCAGACAGCGAACTGGAAGAGCTGGTGTTGAAAGCAACGGCTGACGATATCCGGGAATGGATGCGGAGCACAGAGCATGTCGCGACAGAAGCAAGACTCGATGCAGGTTATCTGGGAGCCGTGGGAGGGTCCGAACTGAAGAGGGATGTAACCTCGGACGCGATCGCAGTCGTCGCACACGCTGTGTTGCGTGGCTTTGCCTGGAAGCTGCCGGGATTCGGCACCTGCAGCCTACAGCATCTGTGGACCAACTTCCTCGACTTCTCCGCACATGTCGATCTGATGCAGGAGAAGATTGTGGTTCGCATGTCGCCTCCGCCGTTACACGTGATCCTGCGGCTCGCCGGCCTTAACAGCGGATCGTACACTTTGCCCGGTGTCGACCCACGCCCTTTCCATCTTTTCCAGGAGGCGTGAGATGGAGTCAGCGAAGGGTCGTGTTGAGCGCGAATTGGCGCGGATCGATCTGCTGCTGCATCGCGAGGTGATGCGCCTACGCGCGCGTTATGACCTCAGCCTGGATGAGTTCCGCGGCCTTTACATCAGCGACAAGCAGGTGGATGAACTGCTGCGCGGATTGACGCGGCCGTTCGATGCCGATGCTTTGACCGCACAGGCCGAGGCCATTCGTTTACGTAATGAGGAAGACAGCGCGGCCTTATCGAGCGCAGCCTGGCAGCGAGCGGTGGCGGAGTATCAGCTAGCACCCGTGGAGCAGGACCTTTTGTTTCTTGCGCTCGCGCCTGAACTGGATAACAAGTACGAGACTCTTTACGCGTATTTGAACAATGATGTCTCGCGCAAATTTCCCACTCGCAATCTTGCCCGTCGCCTGTTTTTCGAACGTGGCTCGGGCGCAGTCGACCGGGCGCTAGCACCAGGTTCCGTTCTGTTTCGTTCCGGGCTGATAGCCGCGACCACAGCGGGTTTCGGCTTTAACGCCGGAATAGAGCTGTCGAAATTCCTGCTTGCACCTGAAGCCGCGCCTGCTCCGCCGCTGCGGAACGCCGGATATCTATGGCTGCCCGCACCCGACTGGACTGACGTTCAAACGGCCCGATACGAACGCGCGGCGGAATTGCTGAAGTCCGGAGCGACACTGGTTTTTGTCGGCCAACGCGGCGCTGGGCGGCTGGCCGCTGCCTACACGTTGTGCTATCGCGCGGGGTTGGGTCTGCTGGTACTGAATGCGCGAGAGGTGAAGCTGGAAGGTGAAACTATTCACTCCCTCGCCCGAAGCGTGACGCTGCACGCACGGCTGCAAGGAATGGCGTTGTACATCGAAAACGGAGAAATGTGGTTCGAGGGCGAAGGGCGCGCCCAACCGAATGCGCAACTCTTGCTGCATCAGTTGGAGAACCTGCCGCTTTGTTTCGCCTGCGAATCGCATGCGAACTGGCGCGAACTACTCGGCCACCGGCGGTGCCTGGCATTACCATTTCCCGCGCTGCCCTTCACGGCTCGCGTTGCGCAATGGGGCTGCGCGATCGAGAACTCGGTAAAGGCAATCGCGGGTGCGAAAATCGAAGTCCCGCCCGCGGTGATCCAGGATCTCGCGCGCCAGTTCGTTTTCACCCGGGGCCAGATCGCTTCCGCTGTTCAGGACGCAAGCGACGCCCTGACATTAGAACCTGGCGCTTCCGCCGAAGCACTCCTCTCTGCTGCACGCAATCAGTCCGTGCACAGCCTGGGAAAACTGGCGCGTAAAATCTCCACCACACATCGTTGGAGTGACCTGGTGTTGCCGCCCGCGACGGCAATCCTGGTGCGAGAGGCGGCGGCCGCCATTCGCAACCGCGGATTGGTCTATGAGGATTGGCGCATGGCTCCGGCTAGCGGCAGCACTGGACTCAACGTGCTATTTTCCGGTGCATCAGGAACGGGCAAAACTATGAGCGCCGGCATTATCGCCGCAGAGTGTGGACTCGATCTTTTCCGCATCGACCTATCCGGAGTGGTGAGCAAGTACATTGGGGAAACGGAAAAAAATCTGGACCGCATTTTCACGGCGGCGCGGGCCAGCAACGCGATCCTGTTTTTCGACGAGGCGGATGCTATGTTCGGCAAACGCTCTGAGGTGCAAGACGCGCGCGATCGCTACGCGAATATTGAAGTCTCCTACCTGCTGCAAAAGCTCGAGGAACACGACGGGGTTATCATCCTGGCCTCGAATCTTTCACGCAACATCGATGAAGCCTTCTCGCGCCGGATCCAGTTCCACGTTGAGTTTCCGATGCCCGCAGAGCCGCACCGCGAGAAATTGTGGCGTGGTATGTTTCCACCCCAGGCTCCACTCGCAGACGACGTGGATTTTGCTTTCCTGGCGCGCCAGTTTCAAATGACCGGAGGGCAGATTCGCACGGTAAGCGTGGACGCTGCGTTTGTGGCCGCGGCCGATGGACGCCGGATCACGATGCCACTGATCGTGAAAGCGGTGGCACGGCACTTTGTGAAGCAGGGACGGATGCCCACTTCGCACGAGTTTCAGCATTATTTCCCGTTGTTGACCGGGGGGCGCTGAGCCCATGGATGATGCCTGGAAGATCAGAACGAGATCAAGTGGAAGGCGGCAAGCCAGGAAACCCTCCGTGGATATTTCCGGGAGAGCAAGGCGATCGACGACCGAACGCGATCCGGTCCGGACCTGGAGACCGCAGCCTAATAGAGTGTCCAGGGCATAGGAGAGGTTCATGAGGGATCCGAGGACCAGTCTGGCCCCCGATACGGCCGCCCCGGTTCCAGATCCGCCGGTACCCAAGCCTGACGTTCCGGATGCTTCGAACCTGTTGTTGACGGCAGGCAACCTGGCCGTCCAGCAATTGTTCTGCGCAGCGCAGCTGCCATTAGCGCCGATACCTTTTTTCGCCGCTCCTGCCCCGCCGTCGCAAAAGACTGCGGAATTACCTGTCGTAATCCATTGGTCAAAGTACGCACCCTGGCTCTTTATGGTTGACGGCTCTCCCTCGGCTTCCGCCATCTCCATCGAGTTGTATGGGTTCGATGCGATCCCCTTCCGCCGAATGGACCCTTTCGTAACGATGATGGGGACGTTCTATTCTGCCGAACCAGAGTTGCTCCGGCCGGCATATCAAGAGCGGTATTACCAGGAAATGGACGCTCTACTCAAGCAAGACGTCGAGGAACTGGAGTCGCTGATCTTCGATGATCATCGGGTCGCGGACGGTATGGAAATCCTCCGCCGCTGGGCGGGCCGTGACGACTTGCGGCTGCGTGGCGGCCGGACGTATTTCGACGCCTTCCTGGCCCGTCTGCGTGGGGACTACTGGTATCGCGACTATCTGGTCACAACTGGCGCGAAGCACACATTCTTCGACTCCCTATTCGATTGGGCCGGAGATAGCGCAGGCGAGGTAAGCGGGCTGATCGCGCAACACAGCCGTGAATTCGGAGCGTATCGTCCCGATTGGGCTTTGGTCGAGACCGTAATCAAGCCCCAACCGATTGGACCGGGCGCGAAGCCTGCGGATGGTCCAAAAGTTAACCCGGAACTCGTGACGCGGACTGCGGACCTGGTCCTCGAGAAGCTCTCTGGGAGGACCTCATCGGACGACAGCCACGTGATCGCTGATGCCATGACCAGCCTCCCGGCTGCCGAGCAATTGAGCGTAATCAAAGACATCATCGGGAGATATGACGAGACGAAGTGGTTGGGACTGGTGGGCAAATACGGCGAAGCCGGAGAGACCGGCATGCTTTATTGGCTCTTCGAGGACCTTACCAGCGAAGATCGGGAGCGGGTCCGGAAATCGGTGGTCGAAAATCACGTACTCACTCCGGACATGGCTGCTGCGCTGGTATCGGGTCGTGGGGCGATCAGCCGCACCCTCCCATGGATCACCGGAAAGATCGGAAGCCTCGCGGAGAAGCGAGTTACCTTCTGGGCAGATAAAGCGGCCAAGGGAGAATCGACGATACCCGCTTATATCTGGGGAAGTCTCGACGCGCTCTTTCTTCCGCAAAACATCGATACGACGGTGCTTACACTTATGGCGCCAGGGGCTTTCAAGGGGGTTGGCGCCTTGAGTCCGACAGCTGGGAGACTGCTGGGTCTGGGCCTCACGGGCGTGGGGGCTTATGATGCGACGATTTCACTGCAACAAGTCATCTCGAATCGCGACGCATATTCCGGAGAGCCGCTACCGCAGGGTGGGCAACTGGCCAGCGCGCTCAGGCTTGCTTCCGACATTATCCTCCTGGGTGTCGGGTTCAGGGGCGCTCGCGGAGCGAGAGGCGGGAGTGACCCGCTCCCGCTCGGACCCGGCGATCCATCCACCGCCCTCTCGACAGATGTTTTGCCCCCGGAAACAGGCCTTGCTGTCGGCACGGACACTGCGTTAGCTACAAATCAGGCACTGGCCACTGTGCCGGGCGAGCCGCAGGTGGAATGGCGTGTCCTGAGTGTCAATCAGCAAACCGGAGACATGACCATCATCGGCCGATCCGGGGGTGAATACCTGGTGGTCCGGATGAACGCCGGTACGCTCGACGGAGAAGTGCTGCATCCACGTACCGGGCAAGTAGTACCGATTCGTGGTGGGTTCGTTACTTTCCCCGAGCCCCGACTGGGCGGTTTTGCAGATGAATCAGCCAAAACACCTGGAGCCGATAATCGTCCCGGGCCTGTCCCCGGCTTGCAGGCCGGCCGCGCGCAAATCGCGCCCCCACCCACGGCCACGCCGGAGGCCATCGAGCTTCACCGTCGAGCGCTGGGTACGGACCCGGCGATTGGCCGGTTCCGCCCCAACGAAGCCGATACTGCTTTGCGAGTCGAAGCCCAGCGCGGGATCGTCCTGGATCGATTCAGGCCGACTGGCCCGGGGCAAAAGGGAGACTGGTTTAACGTGGCGAATCCCACGGAAATCTTCGATGGCTGCAGTCCTGCTCCGTCGGGGTTCTTTGACCAGCAGATTTCGAACGGCAACTACGAAACAAGTTTGCGGGAACACCTTGCCCACCCCACGGTCACCGTCGTGGTGATCGACACTACAGGTCTGGGTCTGTCAGCTGCGCAGGAGGCCGCGCTGGATGCGCTGATTCTCCGCGTGGCCGGCGTCAACAATCCGAAGATTCTTCGCATACCATAGCGGGGAGGTTGTATGAGTTCGACATACGTACGCTTTCGTGATCGCGGATTCGAGGCCAACGATTCCATCCTCGAGATCTGGCTGGCACTGCTGGTCAAGGAAATCGACCGCCTGCAGGATGTGCCGGACTGGCTTCGGGAAACGCGTGACGAATGGCACTTGCAGTCGACAGCCGGCTTCGGCTTCGGGGTGATACCGGGATTGGATCGTTTTATCACCAGCGAAGACAAACTGCAGACGATTCTCGCCATAGCCGCGAGGGCGCTGCGAAGGTTGGAAATGTGTGGCCCTACCATCTCAGCGGAAGAGCTGAATTCGCTGGCAACCGGCGGTGAGGGTGCGACCTTCACCCGGGGCGTTCCTGCTTCGGAGTTCATCCGTACAGCACGCTACTTCATCAAACTTCTCGAGGGCACATTGCAGCCGGGGGAGTCGGACTCGAGATTCGAGATGAAAACGGAAGGTGCGTCGTGAGTGACGCGCCAGTCGCAAAGGGGAATTCGCCCAGAGCTGTCTGCGTCTCAGTGACCGGACGGCCCCTGCAACCTGAAACGCGGTGTTCGCTGCATCGTCTTTGCTCTCCCTCTGACTTTGCTGCACAGTCCCCGCATCTATTTGCACCAGGAATATTGACCTCAGTAACAAGCTTCTTTTGAAGATGACCGAAAATACAAAATCCGCGGCGCCGCCAGTTCGGGAGAAAGAGAATTCTACGAAGAGTCCTGCCTTCCCTGCTTCAGTCGCCGGGGTCGCTCCGGTTTCATTTGCCGCGTTGGCCGGCAACCAGGCTGTGCAGCGCCTGGCTCTGGGTAGTCTTGCCATGGGCGGTGGAGGGGCGGCAGTTGGTGATCCCGATGATCCGCTGGAGGCCGAAGCCGACCGGATGGCGGGGGCAGTGGTCGCACAGCCGGCCACGCTCAGCGGAGCGGATGCCGAGGGAGGGAGCGAACGGCCAGTACAGCCGTTCGCCTCACCGCAGGGAGGCCACTTCAAAACCCACTTCGGCATCTCGTTCGGGAACGTGAAGATTCACACGGACCCCGCCGCCGAACAGGCCGCTGCTGCGCTTCGGGCCCGCGCGTTCACGCAAGGCAACGACATCTTCTTCGGTCGCGGCGAATACGAGCCGGGCACCCAGCGTGGTCAGTTCCTGCTCGCACACGAACTCGCGCACGTGGGCCAGCAATCCGGGCGGGCCCAGCAGCCACTCCGGCGGAAACCTATCGATGAAACCTGTTCGGTAGAGCAGCCGGCCTGCGAGGCGATACCCGAAAATCCGCTTGCCGACTATCCATATCTGGCCATCGCGCTCGACTCTAATTCGCTTCAGTTGCTTCAGGACGCGGCCTACCGTCGTGAGCATCTCCGCCAGGGCATCCCTTATGACGGCCCACAAGGCGTATTCTTTGCCCAAGCCCAGCTTTCGAACTTCCTCGCCCCGGGCACCGAGTACGTTTCTCGCCAGGAGTTGCTTGCCGCATTGATGCCGCCACTGCTCGACGCAGCCCGCAATCACACTGACCCCCAGCCGTACATCTCCGAAGTTGCCCGCAACGAAGCCGCACGCCAGATGCTGGAACCGATTGGGAATCCGCTGGTCAACGTTGAGTTGCCCGACCCTGACGGGCTGCAGAATGTGCCGACCCAGCTGACGTTCACCGTCGATTTCAAAAAGTTGCCGGACGACCACGGCGCCCTTGCGCTTGCATCGCTTGACCCAATTTCCTTGCGAAGTGCGTACATGTGGACACGCGTCGCCGAGTACGACGCTGAACAACTTTCGAGTATCGCCCTGTTGAACGCGAAGGCTGAGTGGCTCTTCCAAAACGTCGCCGACCGTCTGAACGACATGGCTGCCGATCCGGCCGACTACACCCAGGACGAGGTCTACGAGTATGCCCATCACATCATGCCCGATCTCCTGACGACGGCAACCGATCTGGCCAGTGTTCTGATGCCCGCCAACCGGGACCAGACTGACATCGTCGCCAAAGCGACCGGCATGGTCCAGGAGCTTTCGACCCGCGCGGACAGAGCGATGCAGGCGATGAATGACTTCCGCACGAAGAACATGCCGGACGAGACGGCCGGCGAAACCTATGAAGAGAACGCCGACGCCATCCGCAACGCGGCGGAACAAGACTGGGACGAAGGAGGCTGGAGCTATTTTGCGTGGTTTGGCAACAAGGTTGGACTGGGCGCCAACAAATTTGTACACGGCACGACCAACCTGGCGAGCGGATTCTCAATGGACATGCACGCGGCGCGTGCACACGCCTATCGGCTGGGCCAAATATCCTACAACGACTACACCGGCTTCCATCCCTTGGACATCGTCAAGGGGGCCGTCCTCGATCTATCGGTTGCGCTGCCGTTCTTCGGCAAGGGCATCGGCGCGGGCGCCTCGGCATTTCTCGGCCTGGAAGAAGGCACGACAGCCGCCGCGGTCACTGAGGGATCGGTCGGCGGTTTTTCCTCGAGCTTCCTCGGCGCGGCCGGAAACGATGCGACCAGCTTTGTGGCATCGCACTTGTCCTTGTCTGAATCCGAGCGCCGATTCCAGGCCGCGCAAATCGGTGGTCCTTTGTCGTGGGTCGAGTCAGGAGCATACGGCAGCATGGTTGGAGGGGGGGCAAGTTTCCTCGGAAAGCTGATGGTGCGCCCCAGAGGCGCTCCCGCGGGCGGCCCCGTCGAGCCGGCGGTGACGCCCGCGAATGAAGCCGATACCGGATCGCCAGTCTCGACCTCTGGAGAGGACGTGATTGCCGCGGACACCGACATTTCCACCGCTGCCGAGACGCCAACCTCGACCTCTGGAGATGACGTAACTGCTGCGGATACCGATATTTCCACCGCTGCCGAAACGACATTTGGACCGGCAAAGGGAGTTAAGGGATTTCTTCAACGATCGCTGCTGAATCGTTTGCTGTCGACGGCTCTTGAGGGAGCGGAGCCACTCAACACCATGCCGTCGAGTAGCGGGCCGATCGGTGATCAACTGCTCGCAGATTTCGAAGACCCTGGACCGATGGGTCCTTCCGGCCCGATGTCCACTGGGCCCATCGATTTCGCCAATGCGCCTGATCTGCCTGGCTCGTCCATGGCCGCGCCGGTTGATGTGGCTGCTGCCAATCCCGTTGATATGCAGGTGGAATTGACAGAGATGCCGTCTTCTCCCTCCCCGGACTCTTCTCCAACGCAGACCACCCTGCCCGACATGGGCGGAGTGCGGCCGGGGCCCGGGGAAAGAACGACCACCCGAGCGCAATGGGGGGACCAGTATCGCGAGCAGCGGGTGGAACGTCGAATCGACGCCATCTTCGCTCAGCTTGAGCAGAGCGCCGGACAGCAGGTCGCGCAAGGGGAACTAGCCGCTCCGATGGCGATCAACATCCAGACCTCGATACGACAGGCGCTGACAAATCTACGGACGAGCGGCCGCAGAGGCGGAAATGCCGCTTACGGCACCATGCTGCACGCCGAACTCGCGCGTGTGCTGCGAGCGGCGGGCTTTCCCCCGGACACCATTGCACATGTTGAGCTCAGACTGGGGGCATTCAATACACTGCCGCCGGCAATATTGCAACAAACGGTCGATCAGTGGTTCCAGAACGAAGGCCAGGCGTACATGTGGTTGCGAGCATCTGTGCCGAGTTCGGTCTTGAACTCGCTTGTTGCAGATATCAGACCGGACTTCGAAATCTCGATTGGAGGAAACAATATCGCATTCGACTTGACTTCCCGCGAACGCGATACGCACCTGGCAAAAACCATGCTCTACGCCGCCATTCTTGCACGAGAAGGGCAAATGACCCGCGTACAGGAATACTATTGGGTACGCTACAGATGGCGCGGTCAGTAGTTCGTGTTGACCAGAATAAACCAGCAAGCGAGGCTAGTATCGGGATCGGCGGTGCCATGAGCGCGGCTGCGAATCGACCCCATGAAGCTTACTTGCCTTTGATTACCAAGGAACGACGCCTCCTGTCTGGTAGAAGCCGCCGGTCGGAGCATCATCAGGAACGAGAGACTGGCGGACGGTCTCGGCTGCTCCTTCCTCAACGGTTTGGGTGCCGCGATTGCCATTCAGATCAGTAGCGGTAAAACCAGGATTGACGGTGCTGACTTTGATTGGAGTGTCCCTTGGTTCCCCGGCAAGTTGCACGGTCAGCATATTCAGAATCGCCTTGGAGCCGTTGTAGCCGAGGCGTTTGACGCCCGCGAATGGCCAGCTCGAATCGGCATTCAAGGTGAGCGAGCCGAGGCCACTTGAAACCATCATCACCAAAACACTCAATAGTCGCCCGGAAACAGGCGTTTCGTCCTGCCGGAATAAACCGCATAGACATGGCCAAATGCCGCCCGAAGCGGAGCGCGAGCGCATCGCACGCGATTTGCATGACCTCCTTGGCCATACCCTGACCGTTATTACGGTGAAGCTTGACCTCGCGCGGCGACTCCTGTCCCACGACTCGGACCGCGTCCGCAACGAGATAGTGGAAGCGGAGCAGATTGCTCGGAAGGCCCTCGCTGAGGTTAGGGAAGCTGTGTCCGGCTACCGCGCCGAAGGACTTGACGCAGAGATCAGTCGCGCCCGGCGAAGCCTGCTTTCCGCCGATGTCAAACTGACCACGACTCTCGCTCCGGTGAACCTGTCATCGCTCCAGGTCGACGTGCTTTGCCTTGCCCTGCGCGAGGCCGTAACCAACATCGTCCGCCACGCCCATGCAACCGTCTGCCATGTGGCGCTTTTCGAAAAGAACAGGGAGATCCATTTCACGATTGAGGACAATGGACTGGGAGGGCAGATTTGTGAAGGAAATGGCCTGCGCGGCATGCGGGAGCGGGTTCAATCCATCGCCGGGGCCGTTAAGCTGACAGGCTCGGCAAATGGAGGAACGAGCCTGGAGATAACTTTGCCATTGGAGAGTGAGTTTCCGGAGCAACCGGCGTTCACAGATTGTGAGAGAGGCGGATAACCTGTGGCGCAAAAGATACGCGTGGTGCTGGCGGAGGACCAAAGCATGTTGCGGGGAGCGCTCGCGGCGCTGCTCTCGATCGAATCCGATATTGAGGTGCTCGGATCTTTTTCCGATGGGGAGCAGGCGCTTCGGGCCGTCGGAAAGCACCGGCCGGAGGTTTTGGTAACAGACATTGAGATGCCGAAGATAAGCGGTCTCGAACTCACAGCCCGCGTAAAAGAGCTCTACCCAGACACACGCGTTCTGATACTGACCACCTTCGCGCGTCCGGGATATTTGCGGCGAGCCCTCGACGCTGGAGCATCTGGCTATCTTCTCAAGGACCGGCCCTCTGAAGAACTCGCCGATGCGGTCCGGCGGGTCAGTTGCGGGGCTCGCATCGTGGATCCCCAACTGGCCTCGCAGATATGGAGCACGGAAAAAGATCCGCTCACGGATCGAGAACGTCTGATCTTGCGCCGGGCTGGCGACGGTGAAACTACCGCTGAACTGGCGCACTCGCTGCGACTGACAGAGGGGACCGTACGCAACTATCTCTCTGAGGCCATCTCCAAGTTGCACGCTTCCAACCGGTTTGAAGCGGCGCGCATTGCTCGCAATAAAGGATGGCTTTGATATCCACCCACACCTGCGTGCGGGAATGTTTGTCACCAAGTAACTGCCGGTTTGCCGCTGACGCCCCAGGGCGCTCTGATCGGGTCAGCCAGACTACTTAAACGGAGGCAGGGAGCGGCGGCGACTACTTCTGAGATGATTGGTGTGGCTGGTCGCGATCGCGAAATCTGAATCTGCGGGACGAAATTGAGGAGTGGGATGCTCGAAACGGCGGAAGAGTATCGGCAGAGGCTGGCAGGATACGTCGAAGGAGAGGACCCCCTCACCATACAACGAGAAACGCCGGCAACACTTGCGCGTCTTGTCGACGGACTTTCCGTTCAACAACTGGGACAGCGACCGTCACCCGAGAAATGGTCGATCATCGAGATTCTCGCTCATTTGGCAGAAGATGAACTTGCGACCAGCTGGCGCTATCGACAGATGATCGAACACCACGGTGAGACTCTCCATGGGTTTGATCAGGAGCTCTGGGCACGGCTGGGAAACTATGCAACGTGGAATGTGGGGGATGCGCTTGGACTATTTCGCCTGTTGCGCGAGGCGAACCTGCGAATGCTGAGCGCCCTATTACCTGAGGAATGGGAACGCTCGGGAAACCACGCCGAGCGTGGAAACCTGACCGTGAGAGAACTCGTTCGCCATATGGCCTCACACGACATCAACCACATTAAACAGATCGAAAGATTGCTCGCGGTTCGAGAATAGCTACACAGCATGGCTCCAGCAATCCGGGCGACTAATCACGTCCTCGGCATTGAGTTTGCACCGTACGAGCTCCTTCGCTGCACATCAGCGCGAAGCGCAAGTACTGTTGCAAGCGGCTCGGGAGCGTATTCGGTTCGTCGTGAATGGTCCCGTTGCGATCTCGCTTATGTCAGGGGGCAAATCGAGAAGGAAGCCGGTTAAGTCTCTCTTGGTGCCGGGAGGGGGGGTCGAACCCCCACGACCTTGCGATCGGCGGATTTTGGGCCTGCTTTTGGGGACTTTGCAATGAACTGCATCCAGCCGTAACCTGTCGCATAAGTGATTTGATATGAACTTGTTGCCGCGAAGAACCTGTTTGCAATCTGTCGCACTAAAATGCACGAGAGTTGGAAACGAACAGCCATCAAAACGGCCACGCCCCAATGCGACGGGTTGGCAGACGCCGCGTCGCGATCAGGAAGTCCAACGCCCTGTGGCTGAAGGAGAGCATCTGTGCTGCTTCCTCTCGGCTCGCCCGAACTTCGCTACTGGGTTTATCTCGCCTGTCCCCGAACCCGCACCTGCCTTCATTTAATTGGGTGTACAATAAATTATGCATACGGTGGTTGAAACCGCCGAGTTTCAAAAACAGGCGAAGGCAGTATGGAGCGATGCGGAGCGCGAAGCATTCATCGACTGGATTGCCGCCAATCCAGGTGCAGGCGACGTTATTCCTGGCGCAGACGGGGCACGCAAGGTGCGCTGGGGCCGTGCGGGAAAAGGCAAGCGCGGCGGGGTGAGGGTGATTTATTTCCACCTTACCGACGACGAGATTGTGTTGCTGGTCATGGTCTATGCCAAGGCTGCGCAAGCCAACGTGAAGCAAGCGAGGTTGAAAACATGAAGGCACTGAAAAAGATGGACGTGAACAAGATGGCCCGCGCGATCGAAACCGATGCGGGACATGCGTTGCCCGGTCTGCGTGAGTCTCTGGCGCAAGCCAAGGCCGGTGATTTTTCACGGGTTCACACACCGGAACAGATCGTGGCTCGCCGTCGCGGTCGCCCTGCAGGAAGCAGGCAGGAAGTCACTAAAGAGGCGGTTAAACTCCGCCTGGATGCCGATGTGATGGCGGCGCTCCGTGCGAGTGGGGATGGCTGGCAAACCCGCATCAATGAGGCTTTGCGGGCGTCGCTAGCCCTAAGTGGAAAGATCGGCAAGCAATAGGCTATGGGCTGGAAAAGGGAATGGCTAAGGGCTTGCCCGCTTCGTATCACTATGCCCTTCAAACTCTCAATTGATCGCCTTGCCCCTGAGGTTTTGTTGAGGGATTATTTCGGTCACGGTAGGGACAGCTATCGCTAGCTGCCCCCCGTACAGATCCGTGCGAGCGGAACTACCGCACACGGCTCCTACCTCGGATGAGTGGCGTCGAAACGCACGCTGGGAAAAGGATGCAGGATGCGAGGACGAGGTATCCATCGTTCGAAGGTCGGACGTATGCGTTTCCAACTCGGTCGGCTGCGCTGACTACGACGGCCAAGCATCGACCGCCACAGATCGCACAACCGGTCGCGGAATCGATATAACGCCCGCTGGTTTTCAGGTACCGCGTGATATCGGTAATAGCCGTTGACTACACGCTTCAGCCATGCGCCCACCGCGTTGACCGGCTCATGCATCCGCTGCCGCAGCTTCGCCTTAATGGCGTGAAGCGTGGAGCGCATCCGCTGAGGTATGGTCTTACGCCGTGTAACGAAATGGCCATTGGGTGTCATCGCACAGTAGTGCGTGAAGCCAAGAAACGTGAAGGTCTCTGGTTTTCCCTCCCCACGCTGTTGCCGATTACCCTGCGCGAACCGACCAAACTCGATCAGTCGCGTCTTCTCCGGATGGAGTTCCAACGCGAAGCTTGCCAGCCGTTTCCGAAACTCTCTCAGAAATCGCTCGGCGTCTTCGCGCCGCTCAAAGCCGACCACCAGATCGTCAGCGTAGCGAACAACTACCATCTCTCCGCTCGCCGCCTTCCGGCGCCATGCCTCAACCCATAGGTCGAATACATAGTGTAGATACACGTTCGCCAAAAGCGGTGAAATCACCGCTCCCTGCGGCGTGCCTGCCGTCGTCTCTGACCACTTACCTTCCTCCGACACACCAGCCTTCAGCCACTTACGAATAAGCCGAAGAATGCGTGTGTCGGCTACTCGATGCTCGACGAACTTCATCATCCACTCGTGGCTCAAATGATCGAAGAAACCACGAATGTCCGCATCGAGTATCCAGTTCACTCGCTTCCGTTCGATGCCCACGTTCAGCGCGTCCAGCGCCTGATGAGGGCTGCGTCCCGGACGGAATCCATACGAAAAGCCCCGAAAGTCCACCTCGTATATCTGGTTGAGGATGGTCACCACCGCTTGCTGGACAATCTTGTCTTCCAGCGAAGCGATGCCCAACGGCCGTTGCCGGCCATCAGCTTTCGGTATGTATACTCTTCGCGAGGCTTGCGCCCGATACGCTCCACGGTGCACTCGGCCATGGAGCTCGGCAAGCCGAGCCTCCAGGTCTTGTTCATACTGCTGCCAACTTACTCCGTCTACTCCAGGCGCTGCGCTCCGCTGTAAGGCGTAGTAGCTCTCCCGCAGTAAGTCGATCGTGAGATGGTGCAGCAAAGCGGTAAACCGCTCCTGCTTCCTGGCCCGCGCCGTCTGGCGCACGCCGCCTAACCCCTGGGACACGCGCGCTCCGCTCTGTGTCGGATGCGTGTGTGGCTGGGCGTCGTTCTCCTCGGTCTGCGCCCTTCCCTCCGCTGGCTCCGCGGAAGTCTTACCTTCTCTGTTCGTCAGCTTCATAGGTACTATGGCCCAGTCCGAATCCTCCAAAACGTACATGCCCGGATCATGGATCTTTCACCTTCCCGGACCGGTCTGCTCGCGCAGACGCTCTGGAGGCCTCCCGGTTCTCGTACACATTGTTTGCTGACGTGCCTGGACTCTTCGACTACGCCGGGCCCAGCGGCCACTCGCGATCGAACGCGGCTCGCTGATGTTGCCTTCCCACTGACAGAAAAGGGTCGGCACCCGGTTGCATGTTTTCGGAGCTCAATAATCCTGCCCGCCAGCCCTCTGTCTACGCTTCGCTGCGACCCCTCGCGAGATCACAGGCAAGACTCGAGGCCAGAATGGAGTCGCTTCTCCTTTTCCGTAGGGCTCTTACATCCCCTACAATGTGCCGGTTTATCCCGGCGCTCTCTGACCCCGCATGTTCCTGACCCGCATCTTCCATTTGTAATAGATATTCCTTAAGATTAGCCGTGCTAAAAGTCGAGCGAGCGACACTCACCACTTGGTCAACTGCAACGCGAAAATTCCACCCGGAGCCTGTGCTGAACGACTTCAATGACCGGCTTTTGGCTGGCTGCCCGTTGGACCATCACTACGCAGTTTCGTTGCCCCACCGTGCACAAGGATGCCTCGCGCAGTGACGTCTTTCTCTTTCTTGAGGTGGGCGAGATATCTTCGAAGCTGTTCGATGTCCTCCACGGCCGGCTGGCCTTGCTTACATTCGACGATGACCGGACAATTCTTGCGGTCGAGCAGAATGACACTAGGACCTTCAGCTCCTCCTGTGCTCTTGGCGGCCAACTGGCGGAATCAACTTGGATTCTGAGCAAATGATCCTTGCGTCCCGGCGCGCCCGAAGAAAGACCCGCAAGCATAGCCGCTGAGCGTAAGCCTGGTGCCAATTTCCGGTTAAGTCCTTGAGGCGAAATCACCCTGCAAGCTCCACTTGTAGCGCGCCGGTGCCCTCCCGGCGCGCACTGTGGGGTTCGGCGGCCTTGGTGAACTACATCACACGCCGGCTCGTCTTCACGGACGGGGCTGCTTGACGGGAGCGTCGGTTTTGTGGGGCGACCTCTCCTTATGCGGACCGCGGCAAGCGTGAAGGATCCGCAGAGCATATGCGGTGAAGTGATACTGATAGCCCACTTCTGCATCCAGGCGATCGAAAGCGTCTTCAACGTCAATGACAGTGCTCGGCTCCGTCTCATCCCAGCCACTCTCGGGGGAGCCAGACAACAGCCTCAGCGTCGGTTTTTCGAATTTGACTTTGTACTCCGGTGACACCAAGCCTAGCCTTTCAAGAGTCTCGAGAGATCCGCTTGGTGTCCCTTTCCCTGCGAGTGCTCCGTAGGGAATCGGATCGTGATGTGTAAGCGGCCGGTCCCGCGAAAGCGTGGCGAAGATGCGGTCGAGATGTTGTGCCTCCTTGGGAGTGAGCTGTTTCAGTGTCTCGATAAACGACGGGGAAAATGAATCCGCTTCTTGGGAGGCGGTCGCGAGCAGGCCGGCCCAGCGCTCCTGAAGGTCGTCGTCGTTTTCAAGCGAACAGGTGTCAAGAATCGGCAGCAGCACACGACCAGGAACTTCCTGCGCGTGCAGACCTGCCTCTTCCAGAATGCGTTTTGTCTTCTGCGCAGTCTTCACAAGATTCTTTACCCTGTACACCCTGACGTGGTCACCGAGCATAGCTCCGAACTCCTCGAAAGCTGGTCCAGCGAGCTTGTGCATCAGGTCTGTGATGTGAGTAATTGATCCAGGACTTAGGACTTCCCCTGCTTCATCCATTATGCGTGAGAGGATACCAAAAGGTTTTGAAGGGCGGGCGAGGGCTTGTCGGACAAGTGCCGCAAACTAGGGCCTTTCGGGGTCTTCCATCCCACTTGGCGATGATTGGCCGTGCACTCGTAGGGATTCCGCCGGACCTCTCCCCAGCTTCTCACTCGCGGGATGACACCGTCGAACCAACAGCCATCAAAACAGCCACCAAACGATTTTGGCCTCTCCGATTTTGGGAGGCAAATTCAGTTTAAAATCTTTGTTTTGTTGGTGCCGGGAGGGGGGGTCGAACCCCCACGACCTTGCGATCGGCGGATTTTGAGTCCGCTGCGTCTGCCAGTTCCGCCATCCCGGCTTGGGAGGTGCTGTTAGTTTAACTCGAAGGCCGCGGACTCGCCTATGGTGCGTCTAGAGTTTCAGCTGGGCCCGGGAACGAATGGCCTTGTAGGGACACTTGCGCTCGAACTCAGCAAAATTCACTTTAATTCCCAAGCCGGGCGCATCCGGCAAGCGCACCCGGCCGTCCTTTTGGGTCGGGTAAGTGCCATCGGTCATCTCGAGGAATAGGTCGTTGTCCGCGCCTTCGCATTCGTGAATCAGGAAATTCCGGCAGACCGACATGGTGGCCATCGAGGCCATGTGGGCTATGGGTCCGCTGCACTGATGCGGCGCTACCTCTACTCCGTAGGCCTCCGCCATGTTGGCGATCTTGCGCAGCTCGGTCACTCCTCCCGCATGCATGACATCCGGTTGGATGATTGCGGCGCCTTTCACGTCGAGCAGTTGCTTGAATTCGAAGCGCGAGAAAAGGCCTTCGCCGGTGGCGATCGGGACCGGGCTTTTTGCCGCCACTTCCCCGAGCCCCACGGGGTTCTCGCGCAATGCCGGCTCCTCCATGAACAGGGGATGATACGGCGCGATGACAGTCGCGAACTGAATAGCTGAGCGCACGGTAAAGGTCTCCGCGCATTCCAGCGCAATATCCACCTGCGAGCCGAAGACCTTGCGAATCGCGGCCAGCTCGGCGACGTCCTGATCCATGCGCTCGAGTTCGGTCGCCGCCTGGGGCAGCGTGTACTTAACCGCCGTCCAGCCCTGCTCGCGAGTGCGCGCCGCCAGTTCCATGACCGCGGCGATGTCGCGCTTGCCGGCGGGAATGGACGCATCCCAATGGGTGAAGTAAACACGCAGATTGTTCTGGATGGGGCCGCCGAGGAGCGCGTAGAGAGGCACACCCAATCGCTTGGCTTCAATATCCCACAACGCCATGTCTATGGCCGAAAGACCCGTCATCAGAGCGGGGCCGTTGCGCCAGCGCGTGGCCACGTAGTAGACGCGATCCCAGTGCGCCTCCGGTCCTGCGGGGTCGAGACCCACGTATTCCGGTTCGAGCCAGCGCAGCACGGCTTCGGCTACGTCCGTACGGCTTTCGAGGGTCGCCTCGCCGAGTCCGGTAATGCCTGCGTCGGTGTGCACCTCGACGAACATCAGGTCGCGCCAGCGAACCGAGACCTTGTGGATCTCGAAGCCGGTGATTTTGACTTTTCCGAGCGGGGCCGCTGCTTGAAACGCCGAGGCCAAAGGAACGGCGGCGAGACTCTTGATCAGGGCTCTTCTGTTCACAGTCCGGAATCATATCCCACTGGGGAAGCGGAGCAAAAAGGGGGATGGCGCAGAGATATTTCGGAGAGAATTTTGAGCGATGCCACGGAGAAGATCAGCCAGCTCTGGCCAGATGCTTCAGAGCGATCTGGACAACGGCCAGAACAGCCCGATCGGGGCCGGAAAGCGCATCGCGTTCCGATACCGCGCTATAAGAATCGCGCAGGCGCTCCAACACTTCCGTGGCGTTCGAAGGCATCGTGAACAGAGGGACGTTGCGTGGCACCTCGTTTGGATCAACCATGACTGGCTCTCCTGGACCGGATCGAATCGGGGAGACGACGAACGGAACAGCGAGCCCGATTCATTAGATTTCCAATGCAAGAGCCCGTGGAGAAACGTCGCTGGAGCGAAAGCATACGGAGTCTCGCGTTGCCAGTCAGTCTTCATCGTCTGGCCGCGCACACGCCAGTACCCCGATGTTGATTACCCGGAGTGCCGGGATTGTTTTCTCTCATGTTGACTGGAGATTCAGCATTCGCACAGAGCGGCCGTTTGTCCCTCGGCCCCAATGCGGCGAAACTCTTCCTCATGACGGCTGCCCTGATCGCAAAGCGCGGAATCATGCCCCCTACGAAGGCGGCACAAAAAGGGTTATCTTGGACAAGCTCGAATTGCGCGATGCGGAGGAATTTTGAATGGGACACAAATACGCCAACATCCTTGAAACCGTCGGCAACACTCCCGTGGTCAGGATCAATAAGCTGGGACCGCCGGGGATCAACCTGTTTGTCAAAGTCGAGGCCTTCAACCCACTCGGTTCGGTCAAGGATCGTCTTGCCCTGGGCGTGATCGAGGATGCAGAGAAGACAGGAAAGCTCAAGCCGGGGCAGACGGTGGTAGAGGCTACGAGCGGGAATACGGGTATCGGGCTGGCCATGGTATGTGCGCAGAAGGGTTATCCGCTGGTGGTCACGATGGCGGAAACGTTCAGCGTGGAGCGGCGTAAGTTGATGCGATTCCTGGGGGCCAAGGTAGTGCTTACCCCGGCAGCGGGCAGAGGTTTCGGGATGGTCGCCAAAGCCACGGAACTGGCCGAAACCCATGGCTGGTTTCTTACCCGGCAGTTCGAGAATGAAGCCAATGCCGACATGCACTCGCGGACTACGGCTCAGGAGATATTGCGGGATTTCCAGGGGGAGCGGCTGGACTACTGGGTGACGGGTTTTGGCACCGGCGGCACATTGAAGGGCGTGGCGAGGGTGCTGGCTAAAGAGCGGCCGGAGACCAAAATTGTGCTTTGCGAGCCGGATGACGCGCCGATGGTATCGAGCGGGATCGCGCAGCAACAGAATCCGGACGGATCGCCGTCGGCGCCACACCCAGCCTGGAAACCTCACCCAATACAGGGCTGGAGCCCGGACTTTGTCGCCAAGCTGGTGGGGGATGCGATGGAGACGAAGCGCGTCAGCCAGGTGCTCCGCATCAGCAATGCAGAGGCCATGCGCTGGAGCAAGGAACTGGCCCGCAAGGAAGGAATCTTCGTGGGCATCAGCTCGGGCGGAACCTTCGCGGCAGCCCTTCAGGTTGCCGCAGCGGCTCCCCAGGGAGCAACGATTTTGTGCATGCTGCCGGATACGGGAGAGCGGTACCTGAGCACTCCACTCTTCGCCGACGTTGCCGTCGATATGACGCCGGAAGAGGTGGAGATTTCGCGCTCGACTCCGAGCGCGTGGCTACAACCGGCAGAGGTGAAATGAGCAAGGAGAAGACGATGAGCCGATTCGAGCTCGAAGAAGAGGGCGAGACTGCATACCTCGAATTTGAGCTCGACCATGCGGGATGGATCACGCTCTGGCACACTGAGGTGCCTCAAGCGCTGCGTGGGCGAGGTCTGGCTGGAGCGCTGGCGAAGACTGCTCTTGAATACGCTCGCGACAACAATTTGAAGGTGGATGTGATTTGTCCCTCAGTAGCTAACTTTCTCTCCAAGAACCCGGAATTCCAGACTTTGGTGGGGAAATAGTGAGTTGGCGTTCGGTACACATCTCGCGAAACGGAGGTTAGGGGATTACTAAGTACTGTTCGAGTTTTCCGTCGGGCATCTGGTAGGTGGTCACCTTCAGCTCACGATCGGGAAAAGTGACGGTAAAGACTCGGAACATCATGCCGCCGCGCGCTTCCTGCTTGGTTTCCTTGAAGCTGAGCGGTGGTCCCAACGGCTTCAGGCTGGAGGCAAAATCCTCCACCGTCTGCTGGTCGAAGTAGGCGTTGCAGTAGTTGGTGAAAAGGCTGCGGTCGATGTGGCCGTCGGCAAGGCCATTGAAGATAGCGAGCGCCTGCGCCTCCTCCCTGGTTTGGGCCGATGCCGGGAGGCCCAATACCATGGGCATGATCCTATCGGCAATCGAGCGTGCCGCATGGGTGGCCATCTCATTGGTGAGGACGACGATAGCCGCGCGGTCGTCTGGAAATACTATGTTTTCCGAGACAAAACCCGAAACTTCCCCCGAGTGCTCAATGAAGTTGTGGCCGTCGCGCTTACCCACATCCACCCCGAGGCCGTAACCGGTGTTGGCGCCATTTTTGAGCAGGACAGGGGTTAACATCTGCACATAAGAAGCCGGTTCGAGCAGGGAACGATTCATCATGCTGATGTCCCAAAGGGCCAGGTCGTGGGCCGGCATGGCAAGCTCGCCGGCAGCGAACATCCACCCGGCACCTTCCTGGGGCGAAGGGCGTTCGGGTCCCAGCGCGTGACGCTCGTAGCCGGTGGGGTCGGTGGCGGGCAACTTGCTGGCGTCTGTGTCGTAGACGTTGTCCATACCCAAGGGCACGAAGATGCGTTTCTTCAACAGATCGATCAGGGGCATGCCGCTGACCTGCTCCACAATGCGGCCGGCGATTACGTAGTTGGTGTTGGAATACTGCCACTGCGTGCCGGGGTCGAAATCCAAGGGCTTTTTTGCCCAAACATCCAGGATGTGCTGCGCGGTGGTGGGCACCATCATGGAGGTCATGACGTAGTCCTCCGGCCAATAATCCTGGTAGCCCGAAGTGTGCGAAAGGAGCATGCGGATGGTGACTTCCCTGGCCCGCGACAGGTCGGGCAGGTACTTCGAGACGGGATCATCCAGGGTGAGCTTGTGCTCCTGCGCCAGGAAAAGGACAGCGGCCGCAGTGAACTGCTTGCTAATCGATCCGATGGAGTACTGCATTTGTGGGGTGGCTTCCATTGGTGGAGAGAGCCGGGCCAAACCATACGCCTGGAGATAGGTGATCTGGCCGTCCTTGACGACGGCAATTGAGGCGCTGGGCACTTTAGTCGAGGCCAAAACCTGGTTGGCCGCGGCGTCGATGCTGGATTTCGTGTCTTGAGAAAGCGTTGAGTCAGCGCGGAGCGCTGGACCGATCGTGAGGGACAGCAAAGTGAGAACGAGCAGAGGTTTCGACATGCTGGCTCTGATTGTAAGAGGAGCCGGGACTGTCGGTGATTTTCGTCATTTGGAGAAATGCGTCTAAACTACTCGGGCGCGCTGGAGGATCCGTCATGCTTACCCGTAGAGAGTTTACCCGCCTGGCGATGGCCGGGGCTGCTTCCCAAGTGGTTTCTCCGCTGCTGGCCCAAGGGGGCGACCGCAAGATCGGCTATGGGATTATCGGCCTGGGCCGCATTTCCATGGATCACTTCATGCCTGGAGTGCTGGCCAGCAAGAACTCGAAAATCACCGGGCTGGTGAGCGGGCATCGCGATAAGGCCCTGGCACAGGCGGCTAAGTATGGGGTACCGGAGACCTCGATCTATAGCTACGAAAATATGGACGAGTTCAAGAACAACCCGGCGATTGATGCGGTGTACGTGGCACTGCCCAACAGCATGCATGCTGAGTACACCATCCGCTCCGCACGGGCGGGCAAGCACGTGCTGTGTGAGAAGCCGATGGCCACGTCGGTGGCGGATTCAAAGGCGATGATCAAGGCCTGCAAAGAGGCGAACAAGAAGCTGATGATTGCCTATCGCTGTCACTACGAGCCAACGAACCTGCGCGCCATGCAGCTTATCCGGGAGGGCAAGCTGGGCAAGATTCAGGCGATCGAAAGCGCGAACGGCTTCAGGGAAAGGGCCGGGGAATGGCGGCTTGACCGCAAGCTGGCCGGCGGTGGCCCGTTAATGGATATGGGTGTCTACTCCCTCAACGCATGCCGCTATCTGACGGGCGAGGAACCGATTGACCTTAAGGGATATTCGTCGGTGATCGATCATGATGGACGGTTCGACACGGTAGAAGAGAATGTGTCGTGGACGATGAAGTTTCCTTCCGGGGTGGTGGCTTGTTGTAACACCAGTTATGGGGCTCCGATGAATGGGTTCTACCGGGTCCATGGGTCGATGGGGTACTTGTATGCAGAGCCGGCATTTCCTTACCAGGGGCTGCATCTTACAGCCCAGTTTGCCGACCCGGCGGGAGGCAAGCCGATCATGCTCGATGAGCCAAACCCGAGTAAGGACCCGTCGCAGTTCACCGCGGAAGCCGAATACTTCTCTGATTGCATTCTCCAAGACAAGACACCGAAGACCGCAGGGGAAGAGGGGTTGCTCGACATGGAGTACATGTCGAAGATTTATGCGTCTTGCGGATTGCCTGCGCTGTAACCAGGGAAACGTTCTTGTTGATCGGCAGATAAAAGCTGATCTAGTATTGAGCCTCCCCTTGCAGACGACCCCAGGCAACGACTCCGGTACTGTACCTTACCTCTGGGGATAAGGACGTCATGGTCACGGGCAGCGCCAGTCCCAGCACCGAAAGAGTAAGGCCGCCTGGGCCCCTGGATGACGCAGGTTACAACTTTTTGCCACCACGGCTAAGAGCGCAGCTCGTCGTTCTTCCCAGCTTGATGCGCAATCCGCCGGATTATTTTGCGCAGACCGCCGGGAGATATGGAGGGGTGGTCACGCTGAGCCCCAACCGCGCCTATCTGGTTACGGATCTGGACGGGGTCAAGCAGGTTCTGCAAGACAACCATACAAACTACATCAAAGGCCCCTGGTACCAGGTGCTGCGGCCCTTGATGGGGGATGGATTATTCTCCATCGACGGCGATGATTGGAAGCGGCAGCGACGGCTGGTCCAGCCGGCGTTTCAGCGGAAGCATCACGCCAGGATGGCCGGGATTATGGTCGATTCCACGTCTCGAATGCTCGAGCGCTGGGAGGGAAATGCATCCCGAGGCGAGGCTGTGGATGGGCGCGCTGAGGTCATTCTGCTCACGATCGAGATCCTCTTGCGGAACATGTTCAGTGGGGATTTGATCGGTTCGGAGCAGGTCATACGAGATGCCATCCTCGATTGCTCCCGTCACATGGACCTGATTGGCGCGGTGAAGTTAGTCAAACTCCTGACGTGGTTTCGCATTGCCAGGAGGCGCCGCTTTGAGCGTGGCGTCCGTACGTTGGATGAGTTCGTTCTTCGCGTTGTGCAGGAGCGAAGGCGAAATAAGGTCGACAACGGTGACCTGGTGTCACTGCTTCTCTGGGCCCGCGATGAGCAGACAGGGGAGTCCATGAGCGATCGCCAGATCCGCGACGAACTCAAGACCATGCTGCAGGCGGGGAACGACACCGTGGCCGATGCTATTTCCTGGACGTGGTATCTTCTGGCCAAGCACCCCGAGGTACGCGAACGGGTTGAGTTGGAAGTCGATGAGGCACTGAAAGGACGGCCGCCCGGTTTCGAAGATTTGCCCGCTCTCGAATACATCCGCCGCGTAATCATGGAGTCGATGCGGCTTTACCCGCCGGGGTGGGTTTTCGCCCGGAGCGCGGTGAAGGACGATGTAATTGGTGGATACCGAATTCCTGCCGAAGCACTCGTCATCATCAGCCCGTACGTGATGCACCGGCTCCCGGGCTTATGGGACGATCCAGAGAAGTTCGATCCCGATCGCTTCCTGGCGGAGAGGTCGCAAGGGCGGCCGCGTTTTGCCTACTTCCCTTTCAGTGCGGGGCCGCGCCAGTGTATCGGAGCCGATGTTGCGATGATGGAGGCGCAGATGATCGTCGCCATGGCCGCGCAGCGATACCGGCTTTCGGTGCCGGCTGACTTTTCCCCTGGGCTCAAAGCCCGCATCAGCCTGACCGCGGATCGTGCCATCGCGCTTACGCCCGTCGCTCGCCTGCCCCACCTGGTCACTCCGGTTCCGGGCGGGACTGTTTAACCATGTGCGGAATTGCGGGCGAGTTCATCTTCGATCCAAAGGGACGGGTTGACGAGTCGATCATCGTGCCCATGGTTTCGGCGATCCGCCATCGTGGTCCCGATCAATGGGGGTACTATCTCGGCTGCTCGGGGTCGGTTCTGCTGATCAACACGCGGCTGTCGATTGTTGATCTCTCGAATGGCCGTCAACCGCTCTCGAACGAGGATGGCTCGGTCTGGGTAGTCCTGAATGGCGAACTGTACGGATTCCAGGACATCGCCAAGGATCTCGAGTCAAGAGGGCATCGTTTTCGCACGCGCAGCGACACCGAGATTATCGTTCACCTGTACGAAGAATACGGTGAGGATTTTGTGTCTCACCTGCGCGGCGAATTCGCTATCGCCCTGTTGGACCAGCGGAACGAGGTCTTGTATCTCGTGCGTGACCGTTTCGGCATCAAGCCACTGTTCTATTCCCGGCTGAACGACTCGCTGGTGTTCGGCTCGGAAATCAAGGCAATCCTGGGGAATCGAAAAGTCCGAGCGCGACTGGATCACGTCAGCCTTTTCTATATGCTGCAGGGTCTACTGCTGCCCGAAACGACTTGTTTTGAGAACATTCGGACGGTCGAGCCCGGGTGCATGTTGCGCATCTCGCGCTCGGCGGTAACCCGGCGCCGTTACTGGGATCTCCCCCTGGGCGGCGAGGTAGCACCCGCCAGCGAGGAAGAAGCGATCGAAGAGTTCCGGCGATTATTCTACGAAGCCGTGCGTTTGCGGTTGCATGGCGACGTGGAAGTCGGGGCCTATGTCTCAGGGGGTCTGGATTCGACATCGGTCGCCGCGACAGCGGCTGAAGTCAGTGGGCGGCCGGTCAAAGCCTTTACTGTGGAATTTGACAACAAAAAGCTAAACGAGGGAGAAGCAGCGGCAGAATTCGCGCAAGCCAGAGGTTTCGAGCACCTTACGATCCGGATCGGTCCAGGAGACCTGGCGCCTCACTTTGAGCGCTCCTTGTGGCACAGCGAAATCGCGGTGGGCAACAGCCACGGAGCGGCCAAGATGATTTTGTCAGAGCTGGCCCGGCGGCATGTCAAGGTTGTGCTTACCGGCGAGGGCGCTGACGAAGCGCTGGCGGGCTATAACGTTTTTCAGCACATTGCCCTGCTTGAGGAAGTTCGCACCCATCCTCGGGATCGGGAGAGGCGTGCCGCGCTCGAGACCCTGCTCCGCAAAGAGAAGTCCGGGATCGCGCTCCTCAACACCGGGATGTTACCGATACGAGCGTTGCCAGAGTACGATCGCATCGTTGGCCTATTTGGCGCTTATCCCTACGCCATGGCTCGCGCGCTGCGAACCGCGAAAAAACTTCCATTCGTTATGTCCGAAGATTTTCGCCGGGAGGTCGCAGGGATCGATCCCATTGGCGAAATGGCCGAGCGGATCGGCCTCGGCCGCATGAAGTCCCTCTCGCCGGTCGCCGCGCACCAATACTATCTCTTCAAGGCCGACCTGCCGTCCTACAACCTCAACTGTCTTGGCGACCGGGTTGAAATGGCACACTCCATCGAGGGCCGAGTGCCATTTCTCGATCACAAACTGGTTGAGTTTGCCTTCTCGCTGCCGGTGTCGCTGAAGCTGCGGAACGGGGCCGGCAAGTACGTCCTACGCCACGCTGTTGCCGAGAGGCTGCCCTCCGCGTTGCGGGTAAAAAAACGACCTTTCGTGGCGGCGTCAAGCGAGACCCTGGGACTGGAAAAGGGCTCTGAATTTTCCGCGCATTATTTAGACAGCCGCGCCATTCGTAAGACTGGCTTGTTTAACCCGCACGTGGTGGGGGGTCTGCGCCGCAGTCTCCCCTATCTTCCGCGCGGCTCCCGGGTCTTGAGCCTTACGGAGACTGTGCTCACTGCAGTGGCCTCCATCCAGGCTATCAACGAGATGTTTTGCGAGCGCTTCGAGGATTCGGCGGTGCGATTCAATCTGTCCCGACCCGACTCAACTTTGGCGGATGGGCGAATCTGATGGTTTCCGGGAAAGGATCAGATTTTTCGGTTTTGATCGACTAATATAGGCCGATTCACTAATATCTCTCTGTCTACCGATCCCATGCTGCAACGTTGGGAAGCGCCCACTGCCAGGCGTGAGGCGTTGCATGCGTGAGGGTGGAGGATGAGATGACAAGAATGATCAGCACCGAAACTCCTCCGTCGGTGACATCAACTTCAGACACAAATGTGCCCGACGGCAATGCGCCGCAGCGCCGCATACCGGTCACCGTTATCGCCAGGATAGCGATTGCGGCGGCGATCGTGTTCGCTCTTTACCTGATCTGGACTAACTTCGTTGCTCCGCCAAAGATTCCTCCCAGCATGGTGGCGCTGAGCGGGCGCATCGAGGGAGACGATTCGGCGGTTGCGCCGAAGACGACGGGACGCATCCTGGAAATCCGGTTCCGGGAGGGAGACTCGGTCAAAGCCGGAGAGACGATCGCGGTGCTCGACGACGAGCAGGTATTCGCCCGGGCAGATCAGGCTCGCGCCGCGGTGACGGTGGCCGATGCACGCTTGAGGTCTTCACGTGATCAGATCGCAGTGCTTCAGGAGCAATTGCAGCAGAACGACCTGCAGACGGAGCAGGCGAAAGTGGATGCAAGTGGCCGCGTGCGACAGGCGGAGGCGGACGTAGCGGCTGCGGAATCAGACCTGGCGAACCAGGAAGCTGCGTTCCAGATTGCCGACTTTGACCGGACCGCCTACAACAAACTGCGCAAGACGGACGCCGTGTCAGAACGGCAAGCCAAGCAGGCGAATGCCACGGCGGAACAGCAAGCAGCAGCGGTGGCTGCGGCCAAGCGTAGATTGGAGTCGGCGCGGGGCCTGCTGACCATGGCCCAGGCGACGCTTTCTAATCCCGGGATTCGCGGTTTCCAGGCATCCACGGTGCGCAAGCAGCTGGCACAGCAACGAGCAGAGATCGCCTACGCCCAGGCGTTGGCCGACCAAGCGCGATTCCAGCTTGTCGAAGCCCAGGCTACACGCAGCGATCTGACGGTCAAGGCGCCCTTCGATGGCACGGTGATGACACGGGCGGCGGAGCCGGGCGAGGTGGTGCAGGCGGGGACGGCCATTGTGACCCTGCTGGACCTGAGCAAGGTGTACCTGCGGGGTTTTATCCCCGAAGGGCAGATCGGCAAAGTCAAGGTCGGTCAACCGGCACGTATCTACCTGGACTCCGACCCGGCAAAACCCCTCGACGCGTACGTGGAGCGAATTGATCCGCAGGCCACATTTACTCCAGAAAATACCTACTTTCGCGACGACCGCGTAAGGCAAGTGGTGGGGGTGAAGCTGCGACTGAAGAGCGGCATCGGGTTCGCTAAGCCTGGCATGCCGGCGGATGGAGAGGTTCTGGTTGAAGGCAACACCTGGCCGCCCGGCCGGTTCAACCGATGAGACGCACGTGGTGACCGTAGCGCCTCCGGTGCCCTTCGAACCAGCGATTGCCCTGGGGTCCGTCGCGATTCGGATCCACGATCTGGTAAAGCGATACGGTGCATTGGAGGCGGTGCGCGGCATCTGTCTGGACGTGCACGAGGGCGAAATCTTTGGCCTGATCGGGCCAGATGGAGCGGGCAAGACAACCACCTTCCAAATCGCCGCCGGAGTGATGGAGTCGACTTCCGGCGGGGTTGAAATTTTCGCCGTGCCGGCGCGCGAGGCTCGTGCGCAGACGGGCTACCTCACGCAGAATTTCAGCCTGTATCCGGATCTTACGGTCGAGGAGAACATTCGCTATATCGGAGATTTGCGGCGCGTGCCGCGGGCAGATATCGCCTCACGGGGACACCGGTACCTGCAGATGTTCGACATGGATCGTTTTGCCTCACGGCTGGCCGGAAAGCTGAGCGGCGGGATGAAGCAGAAGCTTGCACTGGCGTGCGCGCTGGTACCGGAACCGCGGGTGCTGCTGCTGGATGAGCCGACCACCGGTGTCGACCCGGTCTCACGGCGTGAGTTCTGGGACGCGCTGGCGCACCTGGCCGCAGACGGGCTGACAATTTTACTGGCGACGCCGTATCTGGACGAGGCGGAAAGATGCCACCGGGTCGCGCTGATGCATCAGGGTGAAATCCACGACCTCGGGACACCGCAGGAATTGCGCGAGAAACTGGGCGCGCGGCGGATGGAGCTGCGGGTGTCGAATCTTGCGGTGGCGGAAGAAATTCTTTCGCCGTTGGCAGAAAGCGGCGGTGAAATTCTCGATGTGCAGCGCTTTGGCGACCGGCTGGATCTGCTGGTGCCGCATCCGGATTTGGCGCGGGCGATTGCCGAACGCAGTCTGGATAGCGCGGGCCTGGAGATCCAGGAAATTCAGTTGGATGAGCCAACACTGGAGAACACATTCGTGGCGCGGCTGCGGGCACTGGGGGAACAGGTGCACGACGAGTCTTTCCCGGCACGCCATAGCCGCGCGGACCATACGAGCGAGGTGGCAATTGGAGCCTCGCAACTGAACAAACAATTTGGCTCCTTCACTGCTGTGCGGCAGTTGAGCCTCGAAGTTCACTACGGCGAGATCTATGGACTGCTGGGCGCGAATGGCGCGGGCAAGACTACGACGATCAAGATGTTATGCGGCCTGGTCGAACCGACCGGCGGAGTGGTTCAACTCGCCGGATGGACGAAACATCTACGATCGGGGGAAGTACGCCAGCGCATTGGATATATGTCGCAGAAATTCTCGCTCTATGACGACCTCTCGCTCGAAGAAAACCTGGAATTTTTTGCCGGGGTGTACGGCGTGCCACGCGAGGAACGTGACGAAAAGAAGCGGTGGGTGCTTGAGTTTTCTGGTCTGCAGGGTCGCGAACAACAGCTCACGGGCAGCCTGCCGCAAGGCTGGAAGCAGCGGGTGGCCTTCGGCGCAGCGATCATGCATGAACCGAGTGTGCTGTTTCTCGACGAGCCGACTTCGGGCGTGGACCCGCTGGCACGACGATCTCTCTGGAAAATGATTAACCGACTGGCGGATGCGGGCACAGCGATTCTGGTGACCACCCATTATCTTGAGGAGGCCGAGCAATGCAACCGGCTGGGGCTGATGGTGGCCGGCGAACTGGTAGCCGAAGGTACACCAACCGCGATCAAAGCAGCGCAGCCAGGACAGCTGATGGAATTTATCACCGATCAGCCGCAACGGGCGCTCGACCTTTTGAAGCGTGACGAGGAGCGTTGGGCAGTTTCTCTATTCGGAAACCGGCTGCACATCGTGTTCAACGAAGACCGGGCTACGGGTGAGAGGTTCTATCGCGACAAGCTCGCGGCAGCCGGGATAAGGGTCATCTCGGCTAAACCGGGGCGCTTCTCGCTCGAAGACGTGTTCATCAGCGTGGTGGAAAAGGCCCGATTGAAGGGCAAGGTGGGTTCGGAGGACTGACGCCGTGCGACGGATTTTCGCCCAGGCCCGGAAGGAGTTGATCCAGATTCTGCGCGATAAGCGGGCACTCGCCCTGGCGCTGATTCTGCCGCTGACCCAGCTTATCCTGATGGGCTCTTCCATTTCGCTGGACGTAAAAGATATGCCCATGACGGTGCAGGATTTCGACAATTCGCCGGCATCGCGCCAGCTGATTGATGCGTTCCGCGAATCGATTACCTTCAAAATCATTCCCTCCGCCGTGGACCAGCGTCCGGAAGAGTCGTTCCTGAACAATGAAGCGCGTGCGGTTCTGATTATCCCGAAAAGGTTTGGCAGGGACTTGGCGCGCGGCGCGAACACGCCGATACAGGTTCTGGTGGACGCGTCCGATGCCAACACTGCGCGCTTGATCGACGGTTACACATCGCAGATCACCACCGCGTTCAATACGGCAAACGGCGGAGCGGCGAAACCGGTGCCGGTGCAGACCGCGATTCGTTTCTGGTACAACCCCGGCCTTTCCTCGATGAAATTTTATGGGCCAGGAGTCTTCGTGCTGGCGCTGTCGTTGTTCCCTCCCATGCTGGCCACACTGGCCATGGCGCGCGAAGGAGAGCAGTTAACTATTCTGCAGGTTTATGTCTCCAGTATCTCGGCGCATGAATTTCTGTTGGGGAAAATCATTGCTTTCATGGTGGTGGCCGTGGTGGATAGCGTGCTTCTGCTAACGCTGCTGTTCACTTATTTTGGACTTGGGATCGCGGGCGACCCAACGCCGTTTCTGGTGGCGACGGTGCTGTACGCGTTTTGCGTAGCGGCCTTTGGAATCATGATCGGCGCGCTCATTCCGAATCAGGCGGCGGCCATGCAGGCAGTTGCGCTGGGCGGTTTCCTGCTGGTGTTCATGCTGGCCGGTCTCATTTTTCCCATTCAGAATATTCCGATCCAGATTCGCTGGATTTCGAACTTCGTCTGGGGCCGGTATTACATCGACATTGTGCGCGACTTTCTGCTGCAGGGGGGCGGCTGGCCGGCGGTGTGGTGGAAGGTGATCATCATCGGTATTTTGGGGTGTTTTTTTTATCTCCTGGCGTGGCGCAAACTCCGCCGCATGCAGTTGGCGGCGTAATCATGAAAGCAAGCTTTCAGGTTTTTTCGAGTCGCCGGTTTGGTGCCCTGCTGCGCAAGGAGTTCGCGCAGATCCGGCGCGACCGGCGGCTCGCGATGTCTTTGATACTGCCACCGATTTTGCAACTGTTGCTGTTCAGCGTAGTGCTGAACGCCACGGTGTCGGATCTGAAGCTGGGCGTGATTGACGAAAGCCGGACCGCGCAGAGCCGCGACCTGGCGTCTACGCTGACGGAAAGCCGCAGCTTTCGCCTGGCCGGTTACTACAACTCGGTGGATCAACTGGGCGATGCCATCAGCCGGGGAGATCTTGATGCGGGGGTCGTCATCCCGCGGGATTTTGCCCGCGACCTGGAGCGCGGAAGGCCAGTCACAGTGCAGTTCCTTTTGAACGCGATGAATGCCAACACGGCAACGATCGCTCGATCCTATGCCCAGGGGGTGATCCTGACCTGGAACCAGGGCCTGTCGGAGAACGGATTGCATGCGCGTTTTTCCCAGATCGACGTGGCCCCGGTGAGCCGCCGGGGGCAGGCCATTTTGACGCGGGCGTTTCTTTTCAATCCAGGCCTGATCAACAGTTGGTTTGTGGTTACCGGGGTTCTCGGGCTGCTGCTCATCTTGAATGGCTCCATTGTCGCCTCTGCCGCCATGGTGAAGGAACGGGAAGCGGGCACGATCGAACAACTCGTTATGTCGCCGGCGGAAACCTCAGAGATCATCGTGGCCAAAATTGCGCCGCTGTTTTTGCTGCTGATGCTCATGGTGATTTTCGCTACGCTTTTCATGAAGCTTGCATTCAACGTTCCGTTTCACGGAAACCTCTTCGTTGTGTTCTGTGGCGCGTCGCTGTGCATCTTGTCCGGCATCGCGCTGGGCACTGTGATTGCGACGTTTTCGAAGTCGGCACAGCAGGCACAGCTCACCAGCTTTTTTGTCAATCCCCTGCTCACCACAGCTTCGGGAGCGGTCACGCCGGCGGAGGCGGTTCCGCACTGGCTGCAGCCGTTAGTGTGGATCAATCCGATTCGCCATTTCAGCGTGATTGCCCGCTCCAACATGATCAAAGGCACAGGCTTCGCCGGGTTGTGGGAGGACTTTCTGATCCTGGGGGTGTTCACGCTGATGCTGGTGGTGGTCAGCGTTTGGCGGTTCCGCAAAATGCTCAGCTGAGCTGCGATGAGACCGGGCGCCGAAAGAGTTTCGCAGGGACCGGTGAAGTTAGTTAGCCCTCAGGACGCAGGTCCCATAGACGGGGGCTTGTTTTGGATGTTTTAGCCGCCGGCCATTGCAAGATACCTCAACGCGGCGACTTACGATGCGGGATACGAGGTGCTTTTAACCCGTTGCTGAAACTCCGTGACTCGAAGGGTTGCGGCCGGAGGGGGCGGGATCATTTATAAAATTCGATAAAATTTGACTCTTTTTGCCTATTTTCGACTTCAGCGGCTGTGCGCGAATTCGGTTAGTTTGGCGGAATAGGGCAGTTTCACGGCGTTGATTGCGTCCAGAGCGACATCAAAGAAGTTGGTGGTTGGAGCGGGAACCCGGTTCCGCGGTTGCGGGATGACGAAGGGGTTAAGTTGGCCGGCATCGTGGGCTAGCGGAGGCTCAGGGACGCGGGGCGCGACGGACTCGGCCGGGGCTGAGGCAGGGGGATCGGCCGGCTGCCCGGCCGCGGCAGGCTGGTCCTTGGGTCGCCAGCCGGAGTCGTCGATTTGCGCATTGCGGGGCGTGGGGAGGGGTTGCGCCGCGGATGGGGCGAGGCGGCGGTCCGGGATGAAGCCTTCGATGGCTGCGATCATGGAGAGGGCCTTGATCTGACCGGCAATGCTGCCCTTCGTCGCTTCGGAGCTGAGAGCGGCCAGCTCCCAGAGCCGCGTGAGCATCCGGTCGCGACCAAGGTTCAGGTTGCGCAGCCTGTCCACGGCACGCCGGAACAGGTCCGCTTCCTCGTCTACCAGCTTTTCCCTGACGGCGGCGCGGTGCTCGTTCATGTAGGCGCGGACGCGGGGCTTGGCTTTGATATAGGCGGCGGTGTCGGGGTTGAGGCCGACCGCTTCCGCGGCGGCGCGGTCAGTCATGGTTCCGGACATGATCAGGTGAGCAAAGGCCATTTCCTGATCGGTGATGGGATCGCTAACAGTATTTTTGGGCATAGGGTATCCTCGTTCCTCGGTTGGGTTCGATCGAGCTTCTATTCAGGCGTGATGGTGATTTTGAGACAGGGATAGGGTGTGTTACCGGAGAGCTGAAAAGCTATCCTTCGTCACGCGGAAGGCCGATATTACCGGCGACTGCCGGCTAAGCGCGGTTGCGTGAGAAGCCGCTGCTTGCCGATTTCGTATGCTTTGAGGAATACCACTTCTTGAGATTTGACGCCATGGGTGTGACGCATTTTTTTTGGGCACCACGGTACCCGCTCAAGGGTTACTCGGGTTCGAGTCACGTGAGCAGGGCGACGGTCGCTTGTCCGAGTAGCCGGTTATTCGGCCAAATACCAGAACACGGCGGCTCTGGCCGCTAAATGAGCGTTTGGCCTGTTATCGCCAAGTGACACCCTACTCCGGGTCGACATCAGACCCGCCCTAAAATTTCCGAAAAACTGGCTATTGTTGATCCGCAATCTGCTGACGATCGTGTTCGGGTTGGCGCTCACTTCTGCACCTGGATTACGCCTTTTCAACCGACAGCTCATTAGAAATCTTATTCCAGGCCACGATCAGATCGAACTTGATTGGTTGGAAGACTTCCCCCGTCGGTGGGATAGTGTTTGAGTAAGCCCTTGCTCCCACGACCATTTAGTTTCCACCTCTGGATATTACTTTGCCGTTTTAGGCCTTTATCGTCCGTGCTGTGTGATTTCCGAGTTGGAGCGTGTCTTTTCCTGTAGGGTGATGGACAAGGACAAATGCCTGGCTCGACTCGGATGGACCGACGACATTGGGAGATTGCACTGCGCGCCGTCGCGGCCGCGTGAGTACGATATTGTTCTGGCGTCCATCGAAGCTATAAGCCTGTAAATGATTGTGTAGTTGATGAGTTTCGTCGAGGCGGTTGTATATCGACTGTCATAGCGACGGCCGCATTGTCCGCTTGGACGTGGATTTCGAGCTGGTCGGCGGTCGGGATGACTTCCTCACCGGTTTTGCCACCTATAACGCGCTCGTCAAGGTTGTAAGAGTCATTTCTTTGGGCGTTGTGTCTTCCGCTGACTTCGACTTTGCTCAGTGTTGATTTTAAGGCGAGGCCACAAACGCCGAAGCCAACTAGCCTCATCGCGAGTACAGAGGAGTGAAATTATAGCCAGACAGGGATAGAACGGTGACGGAATAGAAAATCGAAGCGTATTGGGTGCGTCGTATCGGGAGGTCGAAAGTACGCGAACAGTCCTAAAAGAATGGTTGGAACACCGATAATGTAAGCGGCCCAAACCCCGCGTTTGCCCCAATCCGGTTGACTCTGCATTTGGGCAATTCTAGCAAACGCAGTCGGCCACGGATCAAGCTTGGTGATGAGGAAAGGGCTATGTTGCGCGCCTCCTGCCGGTATTGTAGGCGGACCTTTCCCGGGGCTCACGTGGTAACTGTAAGAACTTTAAACAGCTGATCTCGCATTAACATACCCTCCCGGGTAGCTCGAAAAGACGCTCTCTTTGTGAGTGATGATTCTGAATCGATGCCAAAATCGCCAATGCACTGAGTAACACAAGTGGTCCTACCCCGACTCTCAATGAGTGTACCCGAATTGCAATAGTTACTCGCGCTAAAACGGCGAGCTGAGTACCTCTCGTTGAGACGTTTCGGGTTTCCGTAACTTGCTCCCGCCCGACGCCTCGGCTCGGAATTTAACCGCTGAAACCTAAGACTTTGCAGGCAGGCTGGTTATCTGAGACGCAATTCTGAGCTTTCGAGGCGCAAGCGTCCATACACATCAGCCAATCGACCTTCCATGTCCTGATTGATACATGTGTCTGGATAGACGCAGCCAAAGATCAGCAGCGACACGTCATCTTGGCGGCGCTCGAAGAACTGGTGCGCGAAGGCGATATAGCGCTCATCCTGCCGCGCATCGTGATAGACGAGTTCGCCCGGATCAGGTTCGGTTCTGAGCAGCGCTATACTCCCTGCGTAGAAGCTCAAGGACGTGGTCGAATTCGGTTGACCCACGACAGAAGCGCAGCGTTCTGCGTCAACTCAGTGAGGTAGACCACCGCCTGCCGTCTTTGGGTGAAGCCGCCGTGGAAACGGTAGGGCGAATTGAGAAGCTTTTTGCCGTAACGCCGATTATCGAAACCACAGATGCAGTAAAGTTACGGGCGGCCCAGCGTGCCATCGACAAACCCGCTCCGTTTCATCGACAGCGCAACGCGATCGATGATGCGATTCTGATCGAAACCTACGCCTATTGCGTTGCCACGCAGGCTCCGGCAGAGACGCGCTTCGCCTTCGTCACCCACAACACGAAGGACTTCAGCCATCCAACCCAAAGCAACAAACTCCCCCATCCTGACATCGCCTCATATTTTTCACGGGTGAATCTCTTATTTGCGCACGGCTTCAGCTCTTGATTCCTGCCGGCTCATCGCGTCTGTGTCGCACAGCAAACGCATTGGAGATCCCTGGGCTGGACCGAATTCGTGACCGAATTCGTGACACAGAATTCGTGTACCGGATAGAATCCAGCGTGCAATTGACGGGAACCAGACGGGACTCGCACTTTGGGAAAACGGAGATCGCGAGGCAGCATGAGGGGGTGGTCAGAAACCCCGGTAGTAGATCCAATGTCGGCCGGACAAAGAAACCGCTCAGCTCCGCAAAGACAACTATTTTCCTTTTTATTATTTCTAGTTTTGCATTATCAACTACAAGCTTTCTGCGCTGCGGTGTTTACTAGGCTACGAATGTTACATGCTCGATATCTGATCAGCGTGACGGATGGCCGGTCTAACCCGCGTAGCGTTATAGCTAATTGCGCAGGCGCAGTAAGATTAGTCGTCTCCCCGCAGCGCTTCTTGTGAGGTGGTCTATTGAACTCTCCAAAATCTCCCCCTCGAATCATTCGGAACGATCGTCGGGGATGTACTCGCCGGAGTACCGGATGGAAGCTCACCGGTATTCTTGCTTCTGCCTGAAATCTGCGCCTCTCCGCAAGTCGTTGCCCCAGAGAAGGTGCGCTCGTTAGTTCCGCTTTTGCGTGAAATCAAGCTCTATCCGCAAACGCGCGAATTCAAGTTTCCGACCTCTGGCGAATATCTCCATGTTTCCGACGAGGCCCTGAACTTAGTCTGGTGCGCGAGCTACGCTTCGTGGTTCGTTTACAAGACTTACGACAGAGCACTAGACGTCGTGCGACGATGTGCAGACACTGTCAGAGCGCTGGATCTTTACGAGTGCGCGATCAGGTGTGTGCGAGAGAAGACCTACACTCCATGGCCCGAAGGCGCACCGCATGCGTGGCAAAGCCGCGCACAAGATCCGCGGAGATCATGTGGCGAAAGCTGAGCGATTTTTATACTGGAAACAACCTTCTTGACAACGTGCCACACCGTCTTCTCTGAGATGCCGTTCCCCCATAGTTTGTCCGCACGAGAGACACAACGGAATAACGAGCCGCTTTCTATTCCAGCCGCTGCCAGCCACACATCGAGCCGTTGTCTACCGCGTTGTCAATTGCTTTCTTGCGTGCGTGCGCGGGCAATGCGAATTCAAACCTCTGATTTATTAGGCCCCGAGTACAGACCGCAGGCCCGTTGAGTTCCCTCTCGAGATTCCCACGCCAGCCGAGAAACGCCGCGCGACCAGGTGCAAGTCCCACCAGTCCGTACCAGGCCCGCTGCGCGATACCTGCGTCGTTGCCCGCATAGCTCCCGACCGTGAGAGAGCCACACTGATAAGGCGCGAGCACTGCAGCCAAAAGCTGCAGGCAAAACGAAGGCATCCTGAGCGCAACCAACAACCAGAAACGCGTCCTGAGGCATCCTGGAGCGATTTTTTCTACAGAAAATGGCCGCCAAGAGAGGCTGCCTCTCTTTTGCTGCCCCGTAGCTCGTTGATAAGCGGCAAGGCAGATGCGCGACGCCGTGCTGATCAGGCTGTATCGCCATCTGCCGCCCCCTTTCTATCATCTAACCCGTACACTACGTTTTCAGTCTGCCCACTCCGAGCTTGCCCATTTAACCCCCCCCCCCCCCCCCCCCCCCCCCCCCCCCCCCCCCCCCCCCCCCCCCCCCCCCCCCCCCCCCCCCCCCCCCCCCCCCCCCCCCCCCCCCCCCCCCCCCCCCCAAAAAAAAAAAAAAAAAAAAAAAAAAAAAAAAAAAAAAAAAAAAAAAAAAAAAAAAAAAAAAAAAAAAAAAAAAAAAAAAAAAAAAAAAAAAAAAAAAAAAAAAAAAAAAAAAAAAAAAAAAAAAAAAAAAAAAAAAAAAAAAAAAAAAAAAAAAAAAAAAAAAAAAAAAAAAAAAAAAAAAAAAAAAAAAAAAAAAAAAAAAAAAAAAAAAAAAAAAAAAAAAAAATGTTGATCAAGGAGTAATTGACGGATGGCCGGTTGACGGATGGCCGGTGACTCCGAAAAAAAAAAAAAAAATTTCTCGGCCATGCCACGCTCGTACAACTTAATCTATTTTTTTTTTTTAAAAAAAAAAAAAAAAAAAAAAAAAAAAAAAAAAAAAAAAAAAAAAAAAAAAAAAAAAAAAAAAAAAAAAACCGGAATTGCGGGAGACTAAGATTTCATTCGGCCAGCCACGCTCGTACAACAAATAATCTCTTTTAAAAATTTTTTTTTTTTTTTTTTTTTTTTTTTTTTTTTTTTTTTTTTTTTTTTTTTTTTTTTTTTTTTTTTTTTTTTTTTTTTTTTTTTTTTTTTTTTTTTTTTTTTTTTTTTTTTTTTTTTTTTTTTTTTTTTTTTTTTTTTTTTTTTTTTTTTTTTTTTTTTTTTTTTTTTTTTTTTTTTTTTTTTTTTTTTTTTTTTTTTTTTTTTTTTTTTAAAAAAAAAAAAAAAAAAAAAAAAAAAAAAAAAAAAAAAAAAAAAAAAAAAAAAAAAAAAAAAAAAAAAAAAAAAAAAAAAAAAAAAAAAAAAAAAAAAAAAAAAAAAAAAAAAAAAAAAAAAAAAAAAAAAAAAAAAAAAAAAAAAAAAAAAAAAAAAAAAAAAAAAAAAAAAAAAAAAAAAAAAAAAAAAAAAAAAAAAAAAAAAAAAAAAAAAAAAAAAAAAAAAAAAAAAAAAAATCTTAACAGATTGAGATGTGGCTTCGCCCGGGTCTCAAATTGCTTGACGACGCACGTATACACGAACCTCCACCGCACCTGTGACCGACACAGTAGGCGTGCATTTAATTCTGCCAGCTAACGTAGCTGGATCCGGATGTGCCGGGAGGATAGAGCCCCATCCTCACCAAATACGCTATCTGCTGATGATTCAATTCCATATTTAGAAGCGACTGCTCCAATTTCTTGTGAATTTTTTTTTTTTTTTTTTTTTTTTTTTTTTTTTTTTTTTTTTTTTTTTTTTTTTTTTTTTTTTTTTTTTTTTTTTTTTTTTTTTTTTTTTTTTTTTTTTTTTTTTTTTTTTTTTTTTTTTTTAAATGTGATCGAGTATGCTGCGAGCAACCTTCTCAGTTCCTTATGTTTTACGTTATCCATTTCTTCCAACAGTATTTTTTTTTTTTTTTTTTTTTTTTTTTTTTTTTTTTTTTTTTTTTTTTTTTTTTTTTTTTTTTTTTTTTTTTTTTTTTTTTTTTTTTTTTTTTTTTTTTTTTTTTTTTTTTTTTTATCCCAGTGAATCATTTTTTTTTTTTTTTTTTTTTTTTTTTTTTTTTTTTTTTTTTTTTTTTTTTTTTTTTTTTTTTTTTTTTTTTTTTTTTTTTTTTTTTTTTTTTTTTTTTTTTTTTTTTTTTTTTTTTTTTTTTTTTTTTTTTTTTTTTTTTTTTTTTTTTTTTTTTTTTTTTTTTTTTTTTTTTTTTTTTTTTTTTTTTTTTTTTTTTTTTTTTTTTTTTTTTTTTTTTTTTTTTTTTTTTTTTTTTTTTTTTTTTTTTTTTTTTTTTTTTTTTTTTTTTTTTTTTTTTTTTTTTTTTTTTTTTTTTTTTTTTTTTTTTTTTTTTTTTTTTTTTTTTTTTTTTTTTTTTTTTTTTTTTTTTTTTTTTTTTTATGCAATTCGGTTTTCCATTTGATAATGTTTCGGATTATAGCGATGATTTTCAGCTTTCTTCTTTTTTGTTATGGTGTAACGTGCGGAAGTTCGTGGGCTGGCGTGGCGCAAAGTTTTACATTTCTAGCGCGAGATACTCGATGGAGTCGTCCTTTAAAAAAAAAAAAAAAAAAAAAAAAAAAAAAAAAAAAAAAAAAAAAAAAAAAAAAAAAAAAAAAAAAAAAAAAAAAAAAAAAAAAAAAAAAAAAAAAAAAAAAAAAAAAAAAAAAAAAAAAAAAAAAAAAAAAAAAAAAAAAAAAAAAAAAAAAAAAAAAAAAAAAAAAAAAAAAAAAAAAAAAAAAAAAAAAAAAAAAAAAAAAAAAAAAAAAAAAAAAAAAAAAAAAAAAAAAAAAAAAAAAAAAAAAAAAAAAAAAAAAAAAAAAAAAAAAAAAAAAAAAAAAAAAAAAAAAAAAAAAAAAAAAAAAAAAAAAAAAAAAAAAAAAAAAAAAAAAAAAAAAAAAAAAAAAAAAAAAAAAAAAAAAAAAAAAAAAAAAAAAAAAAAAAAAAAAAAAAAAAAAAAAAAAAAAAAAAAAAAAAAAAAAAAAAAAAAAAAAAAAAAAAAAAAAAAAAAAAAAAAAAAAAAAAAAAAAAAAAAAAAAAAAAAAAAAAAAAAAAAAAAAAAAAAAAAAAAAAAAAAAAAAAAAAAAAAAAAAAAAAAAAAAAAAAAAAAAAAAAAAAAAAAAAAAAAAAAAAAAAAAAAAAAAAAAAAAAAAAAAAAAAAAAAAAAAAAAAAAAAAAAAAAAAAAAAAAAAAAAAAAAAAAAAAATTTTTTTTTTTTTTTTTTTTTTTTTTTTTTTTTTTTTTTTTTTTTTTTTTTTTTTTTTTTTTTTCCCCCCCCCCCCCCCCCCCCCCCCCCCCCCCAAAAAGTCGGAGTAGGGATCATGATTTCTCATAACCCCCTCCACGGATCCGGACGAGCGGATTTCCCGCATCCGGCTCTTACCTCAGGTAATGACGCCCATGCGGCGTAGCGGAAAAGGATGATACACGCGCACTGGAGGAAGCCAGCGGTCGATCAAGCGCCGCATCCGATCCCAAGGTACTCGGCCGTTTTGGCTGCGGCGCGACAGCGCCCGGTGCCAGAGCCATCCTACCTTGTATCGGAACGCCTTCAGCGCGTGGCTGTTCATGGGCACTCCGTAGTAGCGGATGTGTCCACTCACCACCGACCGCAGCCATTTGCCTGTGTCTTGGACGGGAGCGTGCATTCGCAGTCGCAACTCGGCTTTCACCGAATTCAACTTCGCTTGCAGCTTTTTACGAATCGTCTGCCGCAAAACCGTGAAGTAACCGTTGCTCCTCTTCTTTCCGCAGATATGCGTGAAGCCGAGGAAATCAAACGTCTCCGGTTTCCCTTTTCCGCGCCGCTTCCGGTTCCGAGCCGCGAACGGCCCGAACTCGAAAAGCCGCGTTTTGTCGGGATGCAGTTCCAAGTTGAACTTCCGAAACCGCCCGGTGAGTTCCGCCAGAAACTGCTTGGCATCCGCCTCGTTCTGGAATCCAACCACGATGTCGTCCGCGTAACGCACGACGATTACATCGCCGTGAGCCTGCTTCTGACGCCATGCCTGAGCCCACAGATCGAACGCGTAATGGAGGTAGATGTTCGCCAGCAACGGCGATGCACTGCCGCCCTGGGGAGTCCCTTCCTCCTTGCGTGTTCGTATCCCATCCTCCAGCACGCCCGCGTTCAACCATTTCTGGATGAGCCGCACAACGCGCCGGTCCGCAATGCGATGCTCGATGAACTTCACAAGCCACTCGTGCGAAATCGCATCGAAGAAGCCGCGTATGTCCAGATCGAGCACCCAGTTCACCTTCTTCGTCAGCAGTCCCGTATAGAGCGCATCCAGCGCGTTGTGCTGGCTTCGCTTGGGACGGAACCCGTACGAAAATCCAAGGAAGTCCGTTTCGTAGATAGCATTCATCACCTCGACCGCCGCGCGCTGGACGATCTTATCCTCCAGAGCAGTAACTCCGAGCGGTCGCAACCGCCCGTCGGCCTTGGGGATGTACACCCTACGCACCGGCATGGCCCGGTACGCTCCCTGCTTCAGCCTATGGGAAAGGTCCTGGAGGTTGCTCTCAAGGTCCTCGCCGTAGTGCCGCCACGTCTCGCCGTCCACGCCGGGCGCGGCTTCTCTCTTCAAGCAGAGATAGGCCGTGCGCAACGCTTCCGGGGCGTAGATGTGGTGAAAAAGCGCGGTGAACCGCATCTCCTTATCCTTGCTTGCTGCCTGACGTATCCGCTCCAGCGCACTGGGCGCGTCTGTCCGGCTCTGAGTCCGGGGCGCGTTTTGCTGTTGCGGATTTCCCTTGGTCAGACCCCTTCCCTCTATCCCCTCCGCCATCGGTTGCCCGATATTGTTCGAGGACTTCACTGGTACTACAGGCCTGTCCGACTTCCCGCGTTCGTTCATCATCGGCGTACGTCCTCAGACTTCCCAATGCGTCCCAGGGCATCATCCGCTCTGGGAGAACGCGGGACCTCCCGGTTCCCGTGCGAGATGTTTCGATACGTGCTCGGGGTCTCTGACCGCGCGGGACTCGAATGCGCCTCGCGATGGCGGCGCATCCGATATTGCCTTCCGCCGCTCCTTAGAGCGTCGGCGTCCCGAAGGAGTAGTTTTTCGCGGCTGAATACCCGGCCCGCACCTTCCCCTGTCAACGCTTCACAGCCGCCCTCACGAGCGACTCCGCATGACTCGGAGCCAGTGTGGTTCGCTAAACCTTCACTGTATGAAACTTTCATTCACTACACCTCGCCGGTTTGACCGGCGCACAAGGGAAAAAAATTTTTTTTTTTTTTTTTTTTTTTTTTTTTTTTTTTTTTTTTTTTTTTTTTTTTTTTTTTTTTTTTTTTTTTTTTTTTTTTTTTTTTTTTTTTTTTTTTTTTTTTTTTTTTTTTTTTTTTTTTTTTTTTTTTTTTTTTTTTTTTTTTTTTTTTTTTTTTTTTTTTTTTTTTTTTTTTTTTTTTTTTTTTTTTTTTTTTTTTTTTTTTTTTTTTTTTTTTTTTTTTTTTTTTTTTTCCTCTAATATATTCGGCAACTATTTTTTGCCGCATTCCAAGTCGATTCCATGTGCTATTTTAGCAGCTACGCCGATTTTTGCTGCATTATTTCACAGGTCAAATTTTTTTTTTTTTTTTTTTTTTTTTTTTTTTTTTTTTTTTTTTTTTTTTTTTTTAAACTGTCAAATTGCGAGTAACTACTGTGATGTACCGCAGCTCCGCTGCCTAATCTCTTATAGTTTGCCAGCCTCTCAACTAGTAAACGTCCCACTCGGCTTTGTATTCTCCCTGCCCGTGCCCAGCACCTGCCTCAATAATGAGGCGTGCTCCGACAGCATGATCTTTCTGTGAAAGTGCTGCGTGATACCCAACCTCTCTTACAAGCCCTTGAAAGCCACCACATCTATTGTCTCAACTATGGCCTCGCCAACACAGAACCGCCACACTTGCCACTACCCACCATAATCTCGAAAAGTTCTACAAGTACGTTTGCAAGTGAAAGGCTAATGACCGACATAGTGCCCAGAAATTTTTGCCACAGCGCGGGCGAGAACCAACCATTTCGACAGGAGTCACCAGAATACGTTGAAAATTAGGAATGTCGATAAAACGGCTGCGAAAGCGCGATAGGATTGGAGGTAGCACAGGACGCCGAAGGGAATTGCAATCAAGACGCCCGTGATCGCGCAAATAGCGATCACGCGGCCGCGTTCTGGGGGCTCAACGTATATTACTTCCTGATCGTCAGCATCTGACTAAAAACCGGCCACCCAAGAAACATAGTAAGCTTCCAACGTTGCTCGAAGCATAAGTTGGGCGCTTAAATCATTGACCAGCGGAGCGAAGTTCAAGCCGTGGAATTTCAGCCATGTGAAGACTAAGGCTAGTCCGCCCGCGACGACCTGGAGGATTCGCCTGGCAAGTCGAGCCGTCTTCATCGTTTGGTCCTTCTTGGCGAAGATGTTCGTTCTTTCCGGGGCACTCCGAAAACTTGATTTAGGCTGGAGCCGGATCTTGTGGACCATGTTGCTCACGCTTTCTTAAAACCCGGGACAGACTCGCGATTGCTGTCAAGGCAAACTTCGCGAGCGTAGTGTTCCGCGTATCAGTTTTTCCGGGGGTACGCGGATCATACGCGCGTGAAAAATACACTGGCAAGGGCTTTCATCACTGGCCACGGCTTACTACTTGTTGGTGAAATAGGGGGACATAACGGACATGCTACCTTTCCCCTGTTCCGTCATTCGTGGTTAAGTTCCCCAGGCACCATGGCGCGTGCGGCGGTTGCTGGCCTTCCGCATCACGCAGGCGTGGGAATCGTCGGGGGTCGATCTTCTTGAGGGCGGCGACCAGGACGGGAAATGGCGGCCCCTTTTCGGGCACTTTCTACGACAGTCCAGCAAACTCGCAGCAGGGATCATTAAACAAACTTAATAAATGGGAACGGGCGGACGCGGAACAAATTCTTGATTCGCAGACGGATATATTTTCATAAGGACCCTTTCCATCCGTCCCCGTTTTCTGTCAAGAATCCTAAAGCAAAATAGCATGGCATAATTGACGGCACCTATCAACTGCCACGGAGAACTGCGTCTATGGATGCCAAGCTTTTTGAAGTGTTGGGGAAGTATGCCGGTCTGGCGGGCCTCAGCATTGGGTTGCTCCTTGTACTCATCAACGGCTTGCTGATGCGATCAATTCACATAGCTTACTCTGCAAAACTATTCGATAATTCGCAGCTAATGGTCTGACTTGCGTTGACAAACCAGTGGTGGCTGCTCTCAACGTCAAAAAGGAGGCCAGTAGTTCTATTACAGGGCGAGTCGCGAACAGCAGCACAAAGCGAGCAATCGATGATGCCGAGATTACACTGAGTGGCCGGCCCGAGACCGCCCGGACCGACGGGGGCAGGGAATTTCGAGCTCCCCTTCCACTCTCCGATACCGACGGGAGCCCTCCACCTGTTCATTTCCAAAGACAGTTTTGAGCCATTTGACCGAATGGTGGGTGTTGGGGAGAACATCCAGGCGGAAATAGTCCCGGCAAAAACAGCGACGTCTCCGCCTCCGACACCCGAACGGAAGATGGTTCCCACTACAGAGGTCTATGCGACCGATGATGTGGCAAGCGGCGCTTGCAAAGACATGGGGGCATGGGCAACTCTCTGCACGCCAGATAAGCCTACTGGCATGGACGATAAAGAACGCCCATTTTGAACTCACCGGTGACCGTGCAGGGTGCGCTTAATCTAATTGTGAGCCTCTCGCTGCGACTACAGACACTAAAGCTTGTTACCGCTTTCTAACTCAAGGGCCATGACGAGGAATGCGGACACTCTGGGAATACTGGAATTCACTACTCCAAAGGCGTGCTAACAGTTGTATGGCAACATCCGGGCTAGGGAGATAAGGGGCATTGAAGGGACGAAATAACCCCCATCGAAGATTCGTGGTCAAAGATTCGTGGTCAGACGGGAGTGGTACTTAAGAAAAAAGAGTCTGCTACGGGTCGAAGGTAAGCTCGCCTTGCCTTCGATCTGTGACGATCTTTTCGCGTGGTCCTCGCTTCTGGAGCGCTATCCGGCGCTGCGTCATCTTCTCCAGATCCTGAATAAATTCCTGAGTGCCCAGCGGCCTGCCGGTATGCGTGCGTTGGCGGATGACAGCCAACCTCGCTTCTGTCTCCCCTGCTCTGAGGTATTCCCGCCAAGTTGTACGAGTCCATTGCTTGCGCCACGCCTCCAGCATCAGAGAATCGTCGTGTTCTTTAGCGGCGCTGTGACAGGCTGCGCTGGACCAGGGCCACAAGTCTGCCTCCAATACCAAACCGGCTCTCACCGGATTGAGTTCGGTGTAGCGCAAGGCCTCCCAGAGATGCGACTGGTCCAGCGGGCAGGAGTAGTATCTTCCCTGCCACACGTGGCCGTTCGATTGGTGAATCGCGTTCCAGTAGGAAGCGTAACGTCCGTGGGTCTGCTTCAGGGCTTGTGCTAGTCCGTCGGCTTCGTGAGGAACCGCGATCAAGTGGACATGGTTTGACATGAGGCAATATCCGACGAGGGCGACGCCATAGAGGCTGATGTTCTCGCGCAGCAATTTCAGGTAGATGGTGCGATCAGCATCCGCTTCCAGGACGAAGCGCCTCCCGTTCCCGCGCTGCGTCACACGGTGCGGTATGTCAATGGCAACCACACGATTGAATCGTCCCATGCCAGGAAAAGATATCAGGAATTAGTCGGGCATACTGCGGGTCTACAAGGTGAAAATGCCTTCATGATCCGCCGGTGAGGCTGAAGCTTAACAAGGATGGCGGCCGGTTTACCGCTCCGCGCAAAGCTCCAGTCCCGTCTGTTTGAATGTATAGGCGATCAGAGAGGCAACATGAGGAAGGGTTCTCCGCGAGATTACACTGCTGAAATCGACTGTTCGCAGCAGCCGATTCAGAAATCCCAATTAGGAGAACCCCATGAATGCTATTCACTATATCGGATTCGACGTTCACAAGAAAACCATTGCTTATTGCGTAAAGACCGCAGACGGCCACATTGTGGAAGAAGGCACGCTGCAGGCGCAGCGGCTGGAGTTGTGTCGCTGGGCGAAACGGCGCCAAGTAGCCTGGCAAGGAGCGATGGAAGCGACACTCTTCAGTGCCTGGATCTACGACACCTTGAAGCCGTACGCCCAGCAATTGTCGATGGGCCATCCGGCCAAGATGAAGGCCATCACAGCAGGCAAGAAAAAGAGCGATTGTCTCGATGCACGTACGATTGCCGACCTGCTGCGGTGCAATCTGTTGCCTGCCTGCTACGTACTGCCGCCGCATTTGCGCGATCTGCGACGTCTACTGCGTTATCGAAACCTGGTCGTACGGCAATCGGTGCGTATGCAGAACAGGATGGCGGGGCTGTTGATGGAAAGCGGCGCTCCGTTCGACAGCGAGCGGCTGCATCGGAAGAAGTACTTCGCCGACCTGATGAAGAGCCTGCGGGAAGTACCGGAGTCGGTCAAAGATCTCCTACGTATGAGTCGCGGTTCTATGGAGATGTTCGAGTCTACGCAGAAACAGTTGATCAAGAGACTGCTTTGCGATCCCGTCCTGGAGCAGCGCCTCGAGCGATTGATGAGCATCGACGGAGTCGGTCCCATCACGGCCCTGACATGGGCATTGGAAGTCGCCGACCCACACCGCTTCTCCTCTATAGCGGATGCAGTCAGCTACTGTGGCTTAACGGCGGCGTTTCGATCCTCTGCGGGCAAACAGCAACGGGGTCCAATTTCCAAGCAGCGCAATGCGTGGCTGCAGACGGCACTGATCGAAGCCGCCAAACTGGCGCCGCGCTGGAATCCACAACTGGCAGCACTGCATGCTCAGCAGCGGGAGCGCGGCCACGCCAATCATGCCACCCTGCAAGTAGCGCGCAAGCTGGTGGCTTACCTGCTCGCGGTGGACAAGAACGGTCAACCCTTTCAGGTGCGCACTCCGCCTCCGCCGCCAAAAGCAAAGCCGAGAAAGAGAAAACAGCCAGCAACTCTGGCGTCAGCCGCTTAAGGGAAAAGATACGGCCGGTTCGGGGTTGCTGGAGTTTTCTTAGGCATGCCGATCTATCCCCCGATGGTCGCTCCCAGCTGGTCAATAGAAAGGGGAATTCTCCAAAGAGAATCCCCCTGGTGACACATCGGTCCGATGAGCCGGGTCGAGTATCCCTGGCAGGGTGCTCTCCAGCAGAGCCTGCTTCCGTTTCCTCGACCCACCCAGGCTACCAAAGTTATGTTCCGTCTGTCAGCGATCCACCGGCCGGTCCTCGCGTATTTTGTGGCTGTGCAAGGGGGCTTCGGCTCCCAATACATCTCACCGTCTGTTTCGAGGCCGGCCGGTTTACTCTAACTCAATCTTCGTGGACGGCGTCTGCGCGGCGTTGTTCCCGCAAATGGATGTCTGGCCACGCTGGCAAAGCGTTGGTCCTGATAAGCGATCGAGGACAGTCAAAAACTAGAAGCCTTTGCTCGCTCGGGGAACCTGCTTCGCCGGGTCAAGGGGAATCTCCGTTTCCCCTTGACCATTACCTATCATGGATGACCACAAATCTCGGTTCTCCGGAGGTGACAATGCACTCCGGTTCTCAGCTAACTTGTTCGGAGCGTTATCCTCAAAAGAGTCATCTCAATGGGCCATCAGGCCGCCCATTCATCGAATCGGCGCATAATCTGCATGAGCCTGCATCCCAACAGAATGAGAGAGCCCCACAATATGAAAGGTACGCCATAGAGTAGGAGATGCTTGCGCGAACGGGCCAACTGGAACACTCGTAGCTTCACAATCGCGTACACGTTCGCTGCGAGATAAGCAGCCACCAAACAGCTCACTACTAGGTTGTGCATGCTGATACTCCTCCTCACCGGTCTGCATGGTGCTATCGAGACTTACCTACTTCTTCGGCGGAGCAGGAGCGCCGCTGGCCGGAGGAGTTATACCGTTCATGCGCAGGTACTCCACCATCTGCCCGTACTCATCGGAAGCATGCACCGCGATGTATGCGGCCTTTGTGCAGCGCGTAGACGGGATGGTAGCTCCCGACGGAGCTCGACCGCCCACACCTTCAAGGGCGTTTGCGTTCGTGATCGTCCCTATCGCCTTGTGATCGAGAGCAAACGAGGTCTCAAGGGCAGCAACAATCTCATCTTTGCTCGACAATTTAGCAAGTGTGGTTGGATCAATATCGGGCTTTAGTCCGCTCAGGCGCGAACCCAAAATGTAATTCGCTTGCGCGACGTGAATGACCAATGCCCCGAAAGTGCGGACGCCCGCGTACTCAGTTTGTTGCCAAGGTGTAAAAATCGCCGCGCTTGGTGCAAATCCATACTTGTCGGCAGGGAATGCCTTCACCAGACTTATCATCTGGCTCTCAGTCATATTCAGCAGCGAATTTAGCGCCTCGGCCGGAGCAACCAACGTCCCTGGAGCAGCCTTCTTGACGCCCTGCTGCGCTTCCACAACCGGTGCCATCGCGGAGATGACAACTAAACTTACCGCTACCACAATCTGCTTCATCGCTTTCATTGTTTCCTCCATGGGTTGCGCCCAGGTCCTTTCGATCTAGACTGCCGTCAGGCCGCCATCGACGGGAAGGTCGACACCGGCGACGTAGCTGCTTTGGTCCGAGGCGAGAAATAAAGCCGCGGAAGCGATCTCCTCAGGGCGCGCCAAGCGCGCCAGAGGCGTCATCGCAGTGATCTGCTTTCTCGCTTCGGCGGCAACCTCCCCGGACGGAAACTGTCCGTCGAACATCGGCGTGTCGACCGCGCCAGGGCTCAACACGTTGGTCCTGATCTTCTGTTCCTTGAGTTCGCTGGTCCAGGTCCGAGCAAATGACCGGAGCGCTGCCTTGCTGGCGCTGTAGGTGCTGCGACCCGGAAGGCCTTTGTTTTTTCCGGCGGACGCAACGAGGATGATGGAAGCACCATCGTTCAAGTAAGGCAGCGCCTTTTGAACGGTGAAGTAGGTGCCACGGGCGTTGGTGTTGAAGGTTTCGTCGAAATGCTCGGGCGTCACCGTGGCTGTCATCTGCTTTTCGACGAAGGCTGCGCCCGCAAAAATCACATCGATCTTGCCCTTCTTCGCAACGGTCTCGTATAAACGGTCGAGGTCATCGAGCTTAGAGACGTCGGTCTTTACGCCAGTGACGTTCTTGCCGATCTCCGCGACGGCCTTGTCGATCTCGGTCTGACGGCGACCAGCGATGAACACATAGGCACCCTCTTCAACGAACCTCTTTGCGGTCGCGAGGCCGATGCCGCTGCTTCCGCCCGTGACGACAGCGATCTTGTTTTTCAATAAAGACATCACAGTTGAGACCATCCCCCGTCTACCGGAAGCTCGGCACCGGTCGTGAAGGTCGCGTCGAACGCGAGGAAGAGGACGGCCTTCGCGATTTCCTCCGACGTCCCCCAGCGCTTCATCGGGACCATACCAATCATCTTTTCCCTTATCTGAGAGGCTGCTTCGGCGGGAAACGCCTTTCCGATGATCGGCGTGTCGATGGGACCGGGCGTCACCGCGTTGACGCGAATCTCGCTAGGAACCAACTCGGCAGCGAGCGTCCGAGCGAATGATCGCAGCGCGGCCTTGGCGGCTCCGTATGTGGCGTTGCCGGCCATTCCCTTGACGTTTGCGATGGAAGTCGTGAGGACGACAGAGCCTCCCCGGTTTATTAGCGGCGCGAACTTCTGCACCGCGAAAAGCGGTCCCTTGGCGTTCAGGTTGAACATCTCGTCGTAGATGGCCTCGGTGATGCTCTCCAGAGGCGCTCGGGTGCTGAACCCGGCGTTGACGAACAGCAGGTCGACGGTGTCGAACTCGGCCTTCACTCGAGAGGCGAGTGCGTCGAGGTCCGTCAACGACCGCGCGTCGCTCGAAACCACGATGGCCTCATTGCCAAGCTCTTTCTGCGCCGATTCCAGGCCTTCCTTCGAGCGACCCGTCACCAGAACACGCGCGCCTCCATCAAGGAGCATCTTCGCCGTAGCGAGGCCCATGCCGCTCGTGCCGCCGATGATTACCACCTTTTTATCTTCGTACCGTTTCATGCGTCTTCTCCTTGTGAATGGTTGTTCTTCGTTCTGTCGCCGTGATTCAAGTTAGGGAGGTGGCGATGTTGTTTAGCATCCAGTTGCGCGCCGATCAGCGCTCCTCAGGACACGGCGGTTAGGGATGCTGGGTGAGACAAGTCGACGCCAGAGACCTTGACGACGGCCTGCCACGCGGCTTCCTGGCTGGCGCGATCGTAGAGGTGTGGCTGGCGCTGCACCTCAATTGGGCCTGAGAACTTCCCTTGAGCCGAGGCGAAGAATTGCCCTGAGACGTCGGTTCCGAACTCCGACGCCTGGAGGTACCGACGGGCCGCGGTCTCCGGCGTCTGATTCATGCCGGGAATGAGGTTCACGATTGGGATAAACAGATACTTCAACGCCGGGCCAGCGTTTCGCACCACCTTGGTGGCGGTCGCCCCACCGGGCGAGACAGCGTACACGGCCATGCCGGAGGGTAGCCGGCGCGCCAGCGCCGCGACCCACCAAGCGATAATGAGCTTCGCGTCGGCATACGTATTGTTGGGCACGTACTTCACGTTTGGCCCGTTGCGAATCAGGGCTTCGATAGCGGCGGTCCGGTCTCCCCGGAAGTATTTGGCGGCGAAGGCTGGCACATCGGTGTAGCTGAACATCGGCACGCCCCCGCGGGCAGGTTCTGCGCCGGCGATAACGATCCGCGCGCCAGGGCTCAGCAGGTTGGCGCGGAGCAACCCGACAGTCAGTTGATGATGGCCGATGAGCGGGGCCTGAGCCGCCTCGATGCCCGCCGCAGTGAGCACGCGCTTCTTACCTGGGACCATCCCTGCATTGAGCAGTAGGAAATCGATCGGCCGACCTCGCTTAACTAGCTCGGCGAGGGCGGCCTGAACGCTGGACGGCGCGTCCAGATCCAGTTCCAGCGGCGTAAAGACCTGTTTCTTGGTCTCAGCCGCGAGCTGAGTGGCCGTTTCGCGCACCCGCGCCAGGCTGCGTCCGGTGACGATGATCTCGCGCCAGCCCTGTCCGGCAAGCATGCGGGCTGCCGCATAACCGAGCCCGGAGGTGGTGCCGGTGATGAGTGCGATCGAATGTTCCATGGGCGTCTCCTGTATTTACTGTCTTGCAGCGTTACATACGCGAGAGTACGATACCAGCAGATGCAATGCAAGGAGTTTCGTACGCGATGGTAACTAATATTGCGAAGCGCCCCCCAGGACGTCCAAAAGGCTTTATTCCCGACGAAGCACTCGACCGTGCCGTTGAGATGTTTTGGGAGCATGGGTATGAAGGAGTCGACGTGGATCGGATCGCGCGCGCCGTGAACGTCACCAAGCCCGCGCTATACCGAGCCTTCGGAGACAAGTCCACCCTGCTGCTAAGGGCCGTCGAGCGCTATGCGCTGATCTATGGAGCTCCCAAAATGGCAGCATTTCAAGCGGAGCCGGACATCCACAAAGCCGTGACCGCCTTTTGCGAGACTACCGTCAACACCGCTACCGGCGACGCTCGCAGCGGCTGCATGTTGGCCGCCGCTGCGCTGGGACATTCGGAGCGGGTAACGGAGATCCGTTCTTGGCTGGCGAAGGGTTTCACGGCATCCGCTGATATTTTCGCGAAACGTTTCGAGCAGGAGATAAAAGCGGGGCGCCTGACTCGCACACCCTCTGCCAAGGTGCGAGGCCGTGTGCTCGTTGACTTGTTGCAGGGTTTGCAGCTTCGCGCCAAGGTTGGTATTGCGCGCGAGCAATTGCTGCAAGACGCCCGAAGCTATGTGCCGCTGATTCTTGGCGAGCAAATCTAAGGCACGTCTCGGGGCCATGCGTCTGGACGAGTGCCAAATCGCAATGGACATTGACAAGCGATCGGTACCGATGAGCATCTCGTAGCGAGTGCGCACATTGGGGACAAGATTCGTGGTCAGACGGGAGTGGTACTTAAGAAAAAAGAGTCTGCTACGGGGTCGAAGGTAAGCTCGCCTTGCCTTCGATCTGTGACGATCTTTTCGCGTGGTCCTCGCTTCTGGAGCGCTATCCGGCGCTGCGTCATCTTCTCCAGATCCTGAATAAATTCCTGAGTGCCCAGCGGCCTGCCGATATCCGTGCGTTGGCGGATGACAGCCAACCTCGCTTCTGTCTCCCCTGCTCTGAGGTATTCCCGCCAAGTTGTACGAGTCCATTGCTTGCGCCACGTCTCCAGCGTCAGAGAATCGTCGTGTTCTTTAGCGGCGCAGTGACAGGCTGCGCTGGACCAGGGCCACAACTCTGCCTCCAATACCAAACCGGCTCTCACCGGATTGAGTTCGGTGTAGCGCAAGGCCTCCCAGAGATGCGACTGGTCCAGCGGGCAGGAGTAGTATCTTCCCTGCCACACGTGGCCGTTCGATTGGTGAATCGCGTTCCAGTAGGAAGCGTAACGTCCGTGGGTCTGCTTCAGGGCTTGTGCTAGTCCGTCTGCTTTGTGAGGAACCGCGATCAAGTGGATATGGTTTGACATGAGGCAATATCCGACGAGGGCGACGCCATAGAGGCTGATGTTCTCGCGCAGCAATTTCAGGTAGATGGTGCGATCAGCATCCGCTTCCAGGACGAAGCGCCTCCCGTTCCCGCGCTGCGTCACATGGTGCGGTATGTCAATGGCAACCACACGATTGAATCGTCCCATGCCAGGAAAAGATATCAGGAATTAGTCGGGCATACTGCGGCTCTACAAGGTGAAAATGTCTTCATGATCCGCCGGTGAGGCTGAACCTTAACAAGGATGGCGGCCGGTTCACCGCTCCGCGCAAAGCTCCAGTCCCGTCCTGACCACAAATCTTTGACCACAAATCTTTCAATGTGGTTTATCGATTCCGAAGCGGAAAACCCTGCAAGACTCGCGTCTTAGTACCGCAAACTCATGTGCAATCTGTTCGCCAGAAACAGGAGAAGTTAATCGGCCGCAGGGAGCCACTGCTATTTGCCACCTGGATACTTGGAGCATCTCGCGTCCGGCGAGCGGGATGAAGCGCTTGCCGCAGTTCTGAGTGTGTGGCCAACCCGAACATTACACCCGTTTTGGGGTAACTTCCGGGTGGGCGGTTACACGCCCGGACCCCGAAATTGGGCTTCGGACGGTAGATCCGCGTCTCGATATTTATCAACACTTGACATGAAGGAATCGCAACCCTCACAAGCGATCAGCTGAACCTGTCGGAGACGCAGTCGCCCGGATACCTGTCTCCTTGACGGGAAAGGAGAGAGAGCGTACTCTCCTTTCTCAGAAAGGAGAGAGCCTTTGACGAATCCGGTTGAACTCCCGCAGGGCACACTGGAGATGCTTATCCTCAAGGCGGGCTCTCTGGGTCCGCTACATGGCTACGGCATCCTGCTGCGCATCCAGCAGATCTCCGGCGAACGCCTGGAAATCCTGCAGGGTTCCTTCTATACCGCGATCTATCGTCTTGAGCGCCAGGGCTGGATCAAAGGCGAGTGGGGTGAATCGGGGAACAATCGTCGCGCCCGCTTTTACTCGCTCACCGCCGCTGGTAAGCGTCAGCTCAAGGCTGAGACTGCTAAGTGGACCGACATGGCAGCAGTCGTCGCCGGCATTCTCAACACAAAGGCGCACGAGATATGAGTCTCCTCGCCGCAATTCGCAAGCTCTGGCACTCCATCGCGCCACGCCCTCACAGTGACGTCGAAGAAGAATTTCGTTCTACTCTCGACGCCTACCAGGAAGATTTAATCCGCCAAGGCCTTCCGGAAGAAGAAGCCCACCGCAAAGCCCGCATCGATCTCGGCCAGCCCTCTGCCCAAAAGGAAACTTACCGCGACGCCATCGGCCTCCGCCTCTTCGATGAGATAGGCGGAGATATCCGCTACGGCCTCCGCGCCCTGCGCCGCAACCCCGGCTTCGCCACCGTCGCCGTGCTCTCACTCGCGCTCGGCATCGGCGCCACCACGGCGATGTTCTCGCTCATCTACGCCGTCCTGCTGCACCCGTTTCCCTACGACGGCGCCGACCGCATCATGAATTCAGTCGTCGTCGACGAGCAGCATCCAGATGTCTGGCTGTGGTTTGACCTGAGCGAGGTACAGTTTAACAACTTACTGGTTGCAGCGCCGGTGGAGTCGGCGCTTGGCTTCAACAACGCGCACATGGAGATCACCGACGGCGGACTGCCGGAAGACGTCTCGGGCATCTACCTCACAGAGAATGCCGGACCTTTTTTTGGTGTGCGTCCGCTTCTCGGCCGTAACATCGAGCCATCTGATGGAGAGAACGGCGGCCACTCCGTCGTTGTTCTCAACTATCGCTTCTGGCAGCGCCGCTTCGGCGGCGATCCGAATGTGATCGGGCAAACGCTGGAAATCGATCACGCCCCCTACACCATCATCGGAGTCATGCCTCGTAGCTTTGCATTCAACGACACTCTGGGCGTTGGTGATGTCTACCTGCCGGGCAGTCTCATGCGAGGTGTTGCCAACCTTCCCGAGGTCGCCTATATACCTTGGATCAAGCTCCGGCCGCAGGTCACCCTTGTCGCCGCCGACGCCGCGCTCGAGCCCATCGTGCGCCAGTTTGCCAAACTGCATCCCGAGCGCTTTCCCGATCACTGGCATCTTGCGCTCGAGCCTATCATCGTGCCTTATCAGCAGGGTACCGGCCGCACCCTGTCGCTTCTTCTCGCAGGCGTTGTGCTCCTGCTCCTCGTCGGCTGCGCCAACTGCTCCATCCTTCTGCTGGCCCGCGGCAGTGCGCGCCGGCATGAGCTCGCCATCCGCACTACGATCGGCGCCAGCCGCTGGCGCATCGTCCGGCAGTTGCTTGTCGAAGCCATCGTTATCTCCTCGACCGGCGCCATGCTTGGCTTCGCTGCATCGTACTGGCTCGCCAAGCTTCCCTTGATGCTCTCTCCGGATTCCTTTCCTGCCGAATCCGTCATCCGCATCAATGGTCCCATCCTTGCGTTTTCCGTCGCGCTCGCGCTGCTCTGCGGCATCCTATTCGGGCTTGTCCCCGCATTGCGTCTCTCGCGTCACAACTCTGCAGGTATGTTGCCGGGCAGAAGGGTTGGTCTGGTCGCGGCTCCCGCAAACCATCGCTGGAGCGTTCTCATCGCCGCGCAGATCGCGCTCACGCTTCTTCTCTTGGCTACTGCGGGCACCGCCATCCGCAGCTTTCTTCAGCTCGCGCGAGCACCGCTTGGCTATGCTCCCGCAAATGTCATGAAGCTCGGGATCATGATGCACATGCATGACCGGGACGAGTGGAGCCGTATTCAGTCGCGCGAAGCACGCACTGGGTACATCGAGCAGATCCGGGAGAAGATCGCGTCCGTCCCCGGTGTCTCCGCGGCCGCTGTGGGCGGCAATGCAATGCCGCCGCATACTGGCAATGAGAGCTCCTTCGAGATCGATGGAAATCGCGATCGGGTGCAGTCGCAGGCCCGACTGATGTTTGTCGACCAGCGATATTTCGCTGCCCTCCGCATCCCTCTGCTCCAGGGTCGCCTCTGGAGTACGGATGAAAATAATCGCGGAGACTTCGTGGCGGTTGTCAATCGAGCTTTCGCCGCGCGCTATCTCTCCCCTTCCAACACCATGGGCCGGCAGCTACGCATTCCCGACCTAACGCCCAAGAATCGCTACATCGTCACCTCTGCGCAAAGCACCGCCTGGCGTGAGATCATCGGCGTCGTTGGCGACGCGCGCAACGATGGCGTCGATCGACCAGTCGTCCCCGCCATCTACCTCCCGTATACCACGGTGATGTTCCCTTACGTGGAGTTCCTCGTCCGCACCCAGGGCGACCCGCGCACCTACCTACACTCCATTCAAGCCGCGATTGCATCCGTCTCTTCTGACCAGCAGATCTCCAACAGCACTCTTCACGGCACTTTCACTCTCAAGGAAGCCCTCGAGCGCGACGCACAGTACACCCGCCAGCGGCTCTTCTCCATATTGTTTGGAATCTTCTCTACCATGGCGCTCGCGCTCGCGCTGGTCGGCATCTTCAGCGTCGTCGCTTACAGTGTTGCGCAACGCACTACGGAGTTTGGCGTCCGCCTGGCGCTCGGCGCGCCGCGCGCGCACGTCCTGTGGGTCGCCGCGCGCATTTCACTCGTCAGCGCGGCCGCGGGCATTGTCATAGGTCTTGCCTTTGACAGTTTCCTCGGCGCCATCCTCGCCCACTGGATGCAAAGCTCCTATGCCGCAGGCAGTCTGTTCGCAGCCGCCGCTCTCCTCGCTCTGAGCGCACTTCTAGCTTGTCTGTTGCCCGCCCGCCACGCCATCGCCGTCCCACCCGCCGAAGCTCTCCGTTATGAATAAAGCTTGTCCCAGTTGACCACTTGACCAGAGCGCGTGCGCCCTATGAGCGAGTTGCTTCAGGCCCATGCGCTCACCGAGTCTGTATCGTCTGCTCTCTGAGTTCCGGAAGGATGGTCGCCGATCAGGACAGAACCGCATTTTTGGGGGATTACTTCCGGATAACCGGTGACCCGACCGGAATTGCGGGAGACTAAGATTTCTCGGCCAGCCACGCTCGTACAACTAATCCTAATAACAGATTGAGATGTGGCTTCGCCCGTCTCAAATTGCTTGACGACGCACGTATACACGAACCTCCACCGCACCTGTGACCGACACAGTAGGCGATAGCATTTCAATTCTGCCAGCTAACGTAGCTGGATCGATGTGCCGGGAGGAAGGCCCCATCCTCACCAAATACGCTATCTGCTGATGATTCAATTCCATATTCCAACGACAGAAGCGACGCTCCAACTGTGTGAAAAATGGATCGAGTGCGCGAGCAACCCTCAGTTCCTTGTTACGATCCACTTCCAACAGTCCCAGTGAATCATGCAATTCGGCCATGTGTTGATATGTCGGAATAGCGATGATCAGCTTTCCGTTATGGTGTAACGTGCGGAAAAGTTCGTGGGCTGGGCGTGGCGCAAAGACATTTAGCGCGAGATCGATGGAGTCATCTTTGATGGGCAACCCCTCCCAAATATCGGCAACAGCCGCATCCAAGCGACCATGTGCTTTAGCAGCACGCCGAGCTGCATATTTCGACAGGTCAATTGCCAGCCCTACGCTTTTTGGTAAGACGTCAAGGACACTCGCTATGTAATAGCCAGTGCCAGCACCTGCCTCAATAATGAGGCGTGCTCCGACAGCATGATCTTTCGAAAGTTCTACAAGTACGTTTGCAAGTGAAAGGTAATGACCAGTGCCCAGAAATTCAGCGCGGGCACCAACCATTTCGACAGAGTCACCGAATACGAACAGAAGGCTTGTTATGGATCAAGTTCACATAGCCTTGCCGTGCAAAATCAAACGAGTGGTCTGACTTGCATGACAAACCAGTGGTGGCTGCTCTCAGGTCCTGCTGGCAGATGGGACAAAGAAGGTTTTGAACTACGAACGTATGCATAATCTAAATTGTACTGCTGAGAACAGCGCTTTTCGGCGGGTGGCCAGGATCTCGGTGAACTTTCCCAGGTCTGGATTTTGAGATCTGAAAAAGTTCAACATTTTCAGATATTTTGTTCTCGAAGAGTCGGCTAGTCTCCAAAGATCTGCGTAGGCATGATCGTTGATTGACCAAACAGGGCAATGACGCATCGAGCGGGAATGAGGCACCCTTCTGAGTTCCGGGCGGATCGTCGCTAGCCCGGACATTACATCGGTTTTGGGGTAACTTCCGGGTGGCCCGTCACGCGTCCAGAGCTAGGATTCGCCTCTGATCAAAACGGGTAAAATGACGCTGTTGCTGTCGATTCTAACCTCTGCTGTTCGTTTTAAATTAGAGGAGATGAAACCAATGAGCAGCGGCTACGCGGACGTGAACGGCATCAAGCTCTATCACGAGATCTACGGCCAGGGCGAACCCTTGGTGCTTATCCATGGCGGATTGACGACAATCGGCGAGATGCAAGGATGGGTGCAGTCGCTGGCGAAGACGCGGCAGGTGATCGCGGTGGAGATGCAGGGCCACGGTCGCACGGCGGATACGGACAGGCCGATGATCTTCGCCACGATGGGCGACGACATCGCGGCGCTGCTGAACCATCTCAAGATTCCGAAAGCCGACGTGGTCGGCCATTCGTTCGGCGGCGCCATCGCGATCCGCGCGGCGATCCAGCAACCGGACAAAGTCCGGAGGCTGGTAGTGATCTCGTCGCCTCATGCCAGGTCCGCCTGGTATCCGGAGACGCAAGAGGGAATGAGCCAGGTCGGCGCGAGACTGGCCGAAAACATGATGCAGACGCCGACGGGCACGTTTTCGAAGCAATGGGCTGAGCCGCAGCGCTTCCCGCGCTTCCTCGACAAGATGGGGAAGATGATGAGCGAGGATTACGACTGGTCGGCCGACATCGCGAAGCTGCCGATGCCGGTGCTGCTAGTGTTTGCCGACAACGACTCGGTCTCGCAGAAGCACATTGCAGAGTTCTTCGCGCTGTTGGGCGGGGGCGTGAAGGAGCCGGGCTGGCTGAACACGCGGCTGTCTAAGTCGCGACTGGCAGTCGTGCCTGGCTACAGCCACTACAATTTCATAAGCTCGCCGGAAGTGGCGCAGATTGTCGGCAAGTTCTTGGCCGATCCACTCACCAATCAGCCGGAAGGTGCAGCCGCCGCCTCGCAGGTCGCGCCACCGTCGGAGAAGACGCAATAGGCCTGAACTAGGCCCGGATCAGAAACCCGACCGGACAGGCAGCCTGAACGGTCCGCTTCAGCTCAATCGGCGGTTCTGTCTGGGTGGTCGGCTATCTGGACAGAACCGCATTTTTGGAGATTACTTCCGGGTGGGCGGTGAACCGTTCGGAACAGGTCAGTGAGTCCTACAAGAGGGGATGTCAAGAAAAATTCTTCCCCTTCCTCTCCGAGAGGAGAAGGATGTCGTGGCTTGCATCCAGCCGCAATCTCAGTACAGGAGAGGCTGTGGGCTCGCTCGCCGCGTAGCCCCTTCCCGATGCCGATGGAGGCCAGCAGTCCCAGCGTTTCAGGATCGCCGGCATCGGTCGGCTCCTCCTGGATGACCTCGTTGACCTCCGCGAAGAACGACGCATCCATCGCATGGATCGTGTTGAAGGCCTTGCCAGAGATGTCGATGAAGTTCGTCACCCGCGGATTCGCGGCGTCCGCGAGGGGATACCGCCCCCCCTCTAAGACCGCGCAGCGGCACTGTTACCTGACGGGGCGCTCCAGATACAGCACTAAGACTTTTCGTTACTAAAAACTTGAGACGAGATCGATGACTTCCGAGTTGTTGCTCAAGTAGTAATTGACGGATAGGCGGTGACACGCTAGTCACGCGAAACTGACGTCGATGTAGGCCAGAAGTGACTTTACTGAGATGCTGTGCTTCCCGCCCTCAGCGCCGGCGTGTGAGGTTGCCAGGCTGGCCCTCCTTCCTCCCATTGGTCGTCTGTCAGTTGCTGAACTTCAGTGCCGTCGTAGCGCATCACGAACACCTCGCCATACGGTTGCGGCGCGCCCACCAGCAAAACTTCGTCTTTGAACCCCATGCGACTGCTGCAAAACAAAAGCCGACTTCCGTCCGGAGACCACGCCAGATGAGCGTTAATCCCGTGCATGTCGGTAAGCTGTTTCAGGCCGGTGCCGTCAGGGTGAATGGTGAAGATGTTGAAATCTGCGCCGCTCCTGCGAACGAACGCGATGACATCTCCCCGAGGAGACCAGACGGGAAAGTTGTCCCACTCGCTGGTCAATACCTTCACTCCTTGCTCATTGAGATCCATGACGCGCAGGCCATCAGTATTGGGGCCGGTCGTGCGGTAGACAATGTGTTTGCCATCCGGCCCAAACGATGCAAAGGCGTTGTTGCTGTTTCCCGATGTAACCAGGTGGAAGCCGGAGCCGTCGGCATTCAGAATGCCCACTTGTGCTCCGCCATTGACGGGATCCATCGGCCGCTTGGTTCCCGCATCGAAATCAAGGAAGGACGTGAAGTTACCCGCGCCGACCACAATCTGTTTCCCATCCGGAGACCACGAAGGGGCTAGAATCAAGCCCTTCCGTTCGAGAATGGAGCGCGCCGGCTTGCCCTCATCCACGACGAATAAGCTAGTGGTCTCGCCGTCCGCATTCGTGTGCGTGACCGCGAGGTGTTCTCCGCTTGGATCGTATGCAGGCAGCCATGCGGTGCTGTACATTTCAAAGTTCGGGTTTCGGCTCCATACCTTCTGCGGTTCGGGCGGGTGCTTGGAGACGAGCCGGCTGTAGACAACCTGCGCGCCGTCCGGAGACCAGGAGGGAGTGCGGAGATCCGCTCCCTTCGGGCCAGGTTTTCCGCTTCCATAGAAGACTCCGGCCAGCGTTTTGTCGCGGCGTAGGTACGCAATCTCACCCGAAGGCAATATCGTCGGAAGCAACTTGACGCCGGGACCGGCCGCAATGGGTGCGGTGGCGCCACTTCCAATGTCGATTTTGAGTAGCTGGTTATCGCCGTCCTCAGAACCGAACCGATAAGTTAGTGTGTCTTGCGCCGACATGCAATACGTGACAATAGCCTTGCTGTCCGGCGACCATTTGGGGCTGCCGCAAAAGCCTCCGTGCTGCGTGATGCGTTTGAGCCCAGTGCCATCGGGGTGGACTAGATAGATATCGACCAGATGCAGGCGTTCCCAACGCGCCCCAGCGGCAGGAAAGTCGCTCTCGCGATCCGATGAAAAGGCGATCCACTTACCGTCAGGAGACCACGATGGACGGAAATCGCCGCCATTGCCGGCGGTCAGCGGCGTGACTTTTCGAGTTGCGACGTGAAGAATCCAGAGATTCGCTCTTCCGCCAGCCCGGGTTGAGACAAAGACAATTTGTGCGCCATCCGGAGAAAACGCAGCCTGATCGTCGTACGCCGGATCGTCGGTGAGGCGTTCGATTCCTGTCCCGTCGGGATGAATGCGATAGAGATCGGCCGATCCTCCGCGCTCCGACGTGAACACGATCCAATTGCCCCTCTGAGACCAGGAAGGGTCGTAGTCCAGCTCCCGCGGTTGTGTGAGGGGCCGTTCTGCGGAGCCGTCGGTATTCGAAATGAAAAGTGTTGCCTCGCTCGGGCCGAGACGGGCGAACACGATTCGATCGGCTGCAAAACACGAATTGGACGAACACGTTAACGCAAGAACACTAAGGAACAGGGCCAAGGTACGCGGCATCGAACGCTCCGGACCGAGTATTTCGAGAAGGAAGTTTCCTTGCAACAATATCACCGAGAAGCCGCGGCAAAGCGAGATGGCGCCATTGTCGACTGGAAGCATTGCCGAAAATCTCGGCTTGGGTCGAGTTGTCGCCAATCCGGCAGTTACCTTGTGCTTAACAGCTGCGGTGAGCCGGCACCGCAATGGCGCCCGCGCTGGAGTGTGTACCAGCTTCGCGCTACGCCAGGATCGGTCAAAGTGCAGCCAGGCAGGATCGGAACCGGAAAACGCGCCAGCGTTCCCCGAAACGGCAGTTCCAAATTACCGAAGCCCTAAGACTTGTGAGTACTGATGGAAAAGTTGTACTAGGAACCCCAGTAATCTCCATACCGGACCACCCAGTGCTATTTCATGGCAATACCGTGGGGACGCGCTGGCCCCGTTTTGAAGGCTGTGTTGAAGTCCAGTTTGAACCGCTTGTCCTCGGTGAGGGCATCGTGCGTGACTTTCAGAACGTGGACTTTATGGTCGCCCTCAAAGTGAATAATGCCCGCTGCATCTTCATTGAGGAAGTAGTCTGTCACCACAAGGCGACTATCATCGTCGTTCAGCACAAGGTTGTGCGGTCCAGCGTTCGCGCCGAAGCTGACAACCGATATCTGCTCAGGATTGAAGCGGTCTCTGACGTCCAACATCACGACTTGCCCCGCCATGAACGTGCCCACAATCAGCCGGTCGCCACATTGCGGTGTAGCCATGATCTGGCCCATTCCGCCGGGTACCGGTGTGTCTACATGAGGCTTCACAGTAGAAAGATCAAATACGGGAGTGCCTGTGTCGCGTTCGGGATTGATCAGATAGATGTGACCATCGAACATACCAGATGTGTACCCGTAGCCATGCGGATCATGAGGAAGCATCTTCACGTCCATCGTGCCCTGCGCAGGACTGCCGTCTGGT
>CAVVQX010000021.1:0-405680 GCA_963750415.1 uncultured Acidobacteriaceae bacterium | reverse complement strand
ACGACGACAATCATGCGTCCGGTCTTGAATTCCTCAAGCGCCCCGGGCACATCGGTAAACGGCGTTTTCGACTGCATAGCTGTATTGTCCGCCAGAAGGATTCCAGACGCAAAAAACGCCGCGCTGGGCGGCGTTTTCTCTTCTCTGCGGATCCCTTTTCGTTTTACAAGGTGGATTGATCTCAAAACCCCAAGCCTCGAGTAGCGCTTCCGGGATATACTTCGAGTTCTTGTTGCGCCGGGCCCACTCGCGCAACCTTGTGGAACGCACATACTGATCGGGGGTCAGCTTAAACTCTTTCACAACCTGCTCGAAAGAAGTGACAGTCGGGACCACCGGGCCTATCGGCTCCGGCTTACCCCAGTTTGGATTACCACGTCGTTTTGCCATTTGATCCGTTATCCTCTAGGGAGATAAGAAAAGCAACACCCAGCGGCTTTTCTATTTCTGGACAGTAGGTCCCGCCGGGACGTGCCAAAGCTCTTATTTTAAGGATTTTTTCTCCAGAAATCAATAGCAAATTCGAGCTACGAGTTAAGGCTCGCACGGCCCCGTTAAAGCCCTACTGCAACCTATCCGGTCTCAGTGCACTCCAAATGAATGACTTACTTGCTATTCGTGAAAGGTGGATGTTCCATGAGCGCAGTCCGTTACTGGGCAGTTTCTCTCTTGGGGTAGCGGCCGGTGCAGCCGCGGCTCTCATTTATGCTCCGCAGACCGGGGAAAAAACCCGCAAGCAACTTAAACGTCATTTGGAGGATGCAAGTGACTACATTAAGGACGCGGGTGACGATCTCAGCAAGCACGCAACTCGTGTCTATCAGACGACCAAAGACAGGGCCGGCGATGTAGCTTCGCGGGTTAGTGCGGTCGCCAGCAACGTCAGCTCCGCGGCCAGCAATATCGCCGACAAAGTGGGGGATCTAGTCTAGACTCCTCTTTCCTGCAAGTGTAATCAGACAAAGGGTTAATCCATCTGTCAGGTTCAGGTGGGTTTTGCCAGTAGCTGCTGGGCGGCGCGATAACCGGAGCGCAGGGCCCCGTGTACAGTGCCCCAATGGCCGCTGGTGTCACTATGCTCGCCGGCGAAAAACAGTGTCGCCTCGACTGGAACCGAGAGCTCATCCGAAGCACGGATGGCTCCGCGTGGAACATATGTGTAGGCGCCCAAGCTGTTGGGATCGGTCTGCCAGTCGTGCTGGTGCCAGCGCATCAAGTGCTTGCGAACTCCAGGTACATCACTCCCAAGAACGTTGGCAAGCGTTGCCAAGCCGGTCTCTGGCAACCCGGTCATATTCAGATTGATCGCTTTGCGGCCACCAATCCAACCCGTCAGCATCGAATCTTTTCTGGGGTGGGTGGTCCACCAGGTAGGCGGAACGGCATCCGGAGCGAAGACAAAGCTCACACCGTCCAGGCTGGTGAAACGGGACCAAAACCCGGGTCGAACTCGTAGACCACGCGCGCAGCCGTCCCCATCACAAGCCGATCCGCCGCGGCGAGAATCTGTTCCGGTTGGGGCGCAAACGCGATGCTTCTCGCCTGCAGGACGCCCAAAGGCACGGTAACGATCGCGGCGGCAGCCTGGAAGACGCGATCGGTCGCGGTCGCCATTTCCACCCATCCCGGCTTCCAGGTGATGGTGCGCACTACAGTCGACGGAACCCACTCGCCGCCCGCATCGAGGAACCTGCGCAGCAGAAACTCTGGGATGCGCGCATAGCCTTCCACCACCCGGAATACACGGTCTCCTGAAATCGCATCTTCGGCCGCCTGCTGTTTCTCGAGGGCGCGTATGCTAATGCGATCGGCATCCGCCGCGTTGAAGCCTTCGACATAGTTGGTCGCCCGGGCTGCGGCCTGCGCTGTGAGTTGGCGCTGGGCCACAAATTCACTGAAGCTGAGGTCTACCTGGGGCGGCGGGAGGTGCGCCAGATCATCAAACAGCTGGTTCACCTCGCGCTGGTCGCGGCAGGGTCCCAGCCGGTCCACGCCATGCTCTGGCTGGAAACAACGGGGATTGCCTTGAAGCTCGAAACGGGTAAGACCGCTTCATCCGCAAGGCGGATGAGCTCTGGAGGCAGACCGTGAATAAACTCCGCGCCCAGCTCGATTGGCAACTCGCCCCCAGCCGCCGGGACGGTGTAGATGCGTCCTCCCACCCGGTCTCGCGCTTCGATCAGCATTACCCGGAGCCCAGCTTCCGCCACGGTTCGGGCCGCCGCCAGTCCAGCAATCCCTGCGCCAATTACAATCACATCCTTCATTGCCACGTCACTCATTCCACTCGCCAAGTCAGGGTTTCGGCGCGTGGGCCATCCGCCGGCACGGGATGAATCAGAGCCTGGATCGACAACACGGAGCCGGCGCTAACGACCCCGGGGACGAAGTCGAGATTTCTGCCGTCGCTTTGCATCCTCACTTTGAGCGCAGTTTGCGCCTGGGGCGAGGACGGATGCGCGAGCGGAAACTCGACTTCCCTGCTGAGGCCGCTCAACAGGAAGAGAGACACCAGGTCGCAGAACCCCAGGGCCGCCGACCACCTTTCGATATCCGCGTCGCTTGCAGCGCCTTGGAGTCTCCGCTGACGCGACTTCTCGGCCTGGAAAAAACGTTGGTGGGCCTGATCATGTTGGGCGATCAGGCTGAAGTGCCGGCTGATGACCAGCGCCCCGGCGCTGGAGAAGGCCTCGACCGTTTTGATCGAAGCGGTCCACGCTTCTTCCGCCTCCTGGGGCGAGGTGGCGATAAAGGAAACCGGAAGCGCCGTGCTTGCCTGTGGTCCGGAGCGCAAACTTTGAATCTGCTGCGCGTCGCTCGAGGCCCAGCCGGTATCGTGCATTTGAATGGCTCGTTGAATCTCGGGAGGCAATTCGCCGAAGCCTGTCAATCCTGCGGCTAATTCTCCCGCCAATACGGCATGAGCCGGCTGCGGTATCAGCAAACATGGCAGGCAGACTCGCCGTTGCGCCGCTTCTACTTGTTCCCAGGCTGAGGCGCCCGCCTGCGTCGCGTCTTCCTGTTCCCGGTTTAACCGCCCAATCACCATTTGAATCCTCTTGCTGCCACGGGGTCATTATCAGTTAACCTGACCCGGGAGAGTTTCTATGATCCTTCAAGAACCAACAGCGGTTGATCTTGCCACGCCGACGGGCCCTATGCGGACCTACATGTACCGCCCTGTAGCCAAAGAAAAATATCCCGCGGTAGTGTTGTTTTCTGAGATTTTTCAGGCCACCGGCCCGATCCGTCGCTTTGCCGCCTTTATCGCCGGCCATGGATACATCGTCGCTGTACCTGAGGTGTATCACGAGCTGGAGCCGGCGGGTACGGTGCTGGCTTACGATCAGGCCGGTTCCGATAAAGGCAATGCGGATAAATACGGCAAACCTGTTTCGGCCTATGACAGCGATGCGCGTGCGCTGCTGGATTATCTCAGCGGGCTTGAAGATTGCACCGGCCGCCTGGGGACCATTGGCATTTGCATGGGCGGACATCTGGCCTTTCGCGCGGCCATGAACCCCGATGTGCTGGCGACGGTTTGTTTTTATGCCACGGACATTCACAGCCACAGCCTGGGATTGGGCAAACAGGATGATTCGCTGCAACGCGCGGGGGAAATCAAGGGCGAGCTCTTGCATATCTGGGGGCGTCAGGATCCCCATGTACCGCTTGCCGGACGCAACCTGATCAAGGCCCGGCTGGATGAGGTGGGGGCTAATTTTCAGTGGCTGGAAGTAAACGGCGCGCACGCATTCATGCGCGACGAGGGCTATCGTTATGATCCAGAGCTGGCGGCCTTGTGCCTGAATATGTCGCTGGCCTTGCTGCACCGGAAATTGTCATCGTGACGGATCAAGAGGTAAAAGAAATTCCCGCAAAAGCCGCCGAAGATCCATCCAGCGATTTGGGATTCGGCAGAGTTGTCTCGGAGCAGCGTGAGCTTCGCCTGCTCAATCGCGATGGCACCTTCAATGTGCAAAAGCGAGGGCGGGGTCTGCGTACGTTTCTGGCTTACTCCAACCTGGTCAGCACCACGTGGAGCCGGTTTTTCATCTTTGTTGCCGCGGTCTACCTTACGCTCAATGGCTGTTTCGCTTTGCTGTACGATGCCTGCGGGCCGGGAGGACTCGTCAACACCCTCAATACCGAAATCAATACTCCTTTTTTGAAGGCATTCTTTTTCAGCATTCACACCTCGGCCACAATCGGCTACGGTAGTACGGTGCCGGTGGGGCTGAAAACCAACATCCTGGTCGCGCTCGAGTCGGTCGTCAGTCTGCTTGGCCTGGCCGTAGTAACGGGATTAGTGTTTGCGCGTTTCTCCCGGCCGGTGGCGGACATTCTCTTCAGCCAAAATGCAGTGATGTCCTGGATTGGCAACCGTCGCGCTTTCGAATTCCGCATCATCAATGCGCGCAACAACCAGATCATCGATCTTCATGTCCGGCTGCTGGTGTCACGTTTTGAGCCCAATGCGAGCGGAACAATGGTACGCCGTTATTACCCGCTTAGCCTGGAGCGGGAAAGCGTAGTCTTCTTTCCTCTTTCGTGGACGATTGTGCATATTGTCGACAAAGACAGCCCGCTGTATGGTGTTACGGAGGATCAGTTGTGTGCTGCGGGCGCGGAGTTTCTGATTCTGCTCACTGGCATGGACGAGACCTTTTCCCAGGTGGTCAATGCCCGCTCGTCTTATCGCGCCAACGAAATCATTTGGGACGCTAAGTTTACCGATATTTTTGTCTACGATCCGGAGGGCAGAATGGCCGGCATCGACATCAAACGTTTCCACGACACGGCACGCATTTCTACGCCACCCTAGCGCAAGGGGGAGCCTGTAAGCGCATTCCATTAGGAGCTGCGCTAAAGATTACCGTTTCCGACTCGAAAGCCATTTCCCCGATGAAACAACCTGCGTTTCCTCACGCCCCTCGAGGCGATTTCCGATGACCCTCAGAGAACCGCTGCTGTTGCTCTTTCTTATGAGTGCGGCACTGGCACTTCAGGCACAGACGCCTCCCCCTACGCCGAAAGCTTCGCCCGATATCGTCGCCGGCATTCCCGTCAACTACGACGAGGCGAAGGCCGGAACCTACACATTGCCGGACCCTCTGCAGCTAAACAATGGAAAGCCCGTCCGCGACGCACGCACGTGGTACTCCAAACGCCGTCCGGAGATCGTCGAGATGTTTGAGACCCAGCAATATGGCCGGGCGCCGGGCAGACCTGCGGATGAGAGCTTCGAAATCGTCGACCGGGGAACACTGGCGCTGGACGGCAAAGCAATTCGCAAACAGGTCACCATCTATCTCAGCAAGGACAAGACCGGCCCTTCGATCGATCTGCTCATTTATCTCCCCGCCGTAGTGAACAAGCCGGTACCGATGTTTTTTAGTATGAATTTTGGTGTGGTGCAGAAAGCGGTCGACGATCCGGGGATCAAACCCGAGACCGCCTGGGACCCGAAGACGAATACCCGGACAACTCCGCCGGCGGGCCATGGATTCGGCCACATCGACGCTGAAGCCTTGCTCGACGCCGGCTTCGGTGTTGCAACCTATTATTACGGGGACATCGATCCCGACTATCCTGCCGGATTCCCTAATGGCATTCGTGCTCGCTACCTGAAGCCTGGACAGACGGATCGAGCAGCGGACGATTGGGGCTCGATCGCGGCCTGGGCGTGGGGCATGAGCCGGGTCGAGGACTACTTCGAAACCGACAAAAGCATCGATGCCAAGCGGGTGATAATCCACGGAGTCTCCCGCCTGGGAAAAACAGTGATGTGGGCGGGGGCACATGACCAGCGCTTTGCCGCCGTGATCGCAAGCTGTTCGGGCGAGGGCGGCGCTGCCCTCAGCCATCGCAATTATGGCGAGACCATCGCCCACCTCACCGCTCCGACCCGATTTCCTTATCAATTTGCGGCCAACTATGCGAAGTATGGCGGCTTCCCCGACAAGGCTCCGATGGATGCGAATCTGCTGATCGCGCTGATCGCTCCGCGACCCCTGCTGCTGCAGACCGGCAGTAGCGATTATTGGTCAGATCCCAAAGGGGAGTTCCTGGCGGAGGTCGCCGCGGGCAAGGTCTATAAGCTACTCGGCAAAGAAGATTTGGGCACGGATGTCTGGCCCGATGCGGGGCAACCCATCTTCCATGACCTGAGCTATTACATGCACCAGGGCGGCCACGGCATGGTGGCCTCGGACTGGGCTATCTACGTTGAGTTTCTCAAGAAGATACTTCCTCCGGAGTGAGGAGAACGCGAATCCTCCGATGCGATATGCCGGGAGGGTGTTAACCGCTCCCCATTCTGAGATGGACGGAAGCTTTTCTGCCTGGGTGAGCTCACTGCGCATGGCGGTTTGACCCCCAATATCTACTGTTAAGACGTTACGCCTTACTTTAATTCCAATGTTATCAATGCACTACGTAGACCGTTAGAGCTCTGTCCTAACGTTGCCAGCTCTCACCGCGCGGCATAACGTGATCGCGGTTGTGAAGGCACGCTTTTTTAATCGTGAAAAAAACACGTTCAAGCCAGCGGTGCTGCTCTTGAGGTGCTGCTTCCCAAGGGAGGCTATGCCCTTGAGAACCAAAACGGCTGGCCCGGAACCCATCTGAACTACTTACTGCACTTCATGAGAGGCCAGGAAGGGCAAAATTATGCAAAAACACAGTTGGCTCAAGTTCATCCATTTGAGTCTGATGGTCATGGCGTTATGTTGCGGGAGCGAGTTGTGCTTGGCACAACTGGATCGCGGCACTATATCTGGAGTTCTAACCGATCCATCAGGCTCCGCAATCGCGGGGGCCAGGGTAACCGTCACCAACACCGCGATGGGCACGCAGAACTCTACCGCTACAACTGGTGCGGGGGCTTATACGGTGCCGCAGCTGGCCGCGGGCGAATATAGCATTACGGTAGTTGCACGGGGCTTTAACACGCTGATCCGCAATGGAATCACGGTTTCGGTTGGACAGACCGCAACCATCGACCTGCAATTGGCGGTAGGGCAAGCCACGACGTCGGTCACGGTCACGGCGAATGCTCCCCTGCTCCAAACCGATAGCCCACAGAACAATGTTCAGGTCACTACGAGAGATCTGAATGAGCTTCCGATCAACATTACCGGAATCGGAGCTGTGCGTGACCCGATGGGTTTTGCCGCCCTGGTGCCGGGCACCATCGCAGGCGGGTGGAATGATATCCACATAAGCGGCTCGCCGGGGACGACATACCGTGTCTTTATGGACGGCCTGGACGACACCTCGGCGGTAAAGGGCGCCATCTCCGATGAACAACAACCCTCGGTCGAATCGCTCGGCTCAGAATCGGTGATGATTAACAACTATTCCGCTAAATTCGGCGAGTCCGGTGGCGGAGTCTTCAACTACACCTCGAAATCCGGCACCAACAGGCTGCACGGGACGGCCTTCGGCTACATTGAGAATGAGGATCTGGACGCTGGACAGCCCTTCAACTATACCTCCAGCGGCCAGAAGTATAACCCCGTGCAGCGGGAGCTTGATTTTGGCGGCTCCTTCGGTGGACCGGTGTGGATTCCCCACGTCTACAACGGCCATAACAAAACCTTCTTTTACTTCGCGTACGAGGAGTACCACAACACGCAAACCCTCAACCAAGGAACCATTACGGTTCCCACGGCAGCCTATCGCAATGGCGATCTAAGCTCTAACTTGCTGGGTCCCATTGTGGATTCCGGCGGGAATCCGGTCCGGGACTGCCTGGGCCGACCGATGATCAATGGCGCAGTGTATAACCCGGCGACGACCCGAGTGGCAACCTGCACGGATGGCTCAATCAAAACGGTCCGGGATCCGTTCCCGAACAACTTCATCGGCGATCCCAGCACCTGGGACCCGGTGGCGCAGAAGGTTCTTACCTACTGGCCTTCCCCGTCCGGGGCTACTGCCAATGCGCTGACCGAAAATTACCCCAATTTGCAGCCCAACAACAAGTACCAGTACCTGACGAGCCTCAAGATGGATCACTCGATCGGTGAGAAATGGCACTTGTCGGGTTATGGCATCCTCGAGTATTCCAACAAAGACAATGCGGCGGACGGTATTAATGGCGTGGCAGCTTCGACCCGCTGGAACAAAACCCCCGCCCCGCAGCTATATCTCAATGCGGACTATACAGCCACGCCGAATCTTGTACTCCACGCCGGATTCGACTTCACGCGCCATGCCGCTGCGCAGGATTCGGCGGTGCAGAACTTCAAGGCGACGACGATTGGGTTGAACACGGCGGCCAATATGCCGGGCGGAGCAGCGAATACCTTCCCCATCTTCTCCTGGGGCGGTACCCCATCCGTAAACCACTCGACCCTCCCGAATTTGGGAGTCAACAACGCTCCATTCATTGACGACAATTACTACAACACTGAATCCGCGATCTGGGTTCACGGCCGCCACACTTTCGAATTCGGCGGCGATTTCCGTCATCAACTGTTTGGCACTCACAACGACCCGTCGGCCGGATCCTACAATTTCAGCGCCAATGAAACGTCTGAGCCGTCCGCGGCAGGACAAAACCTTTATGGAGCCAGCCTCGGCGATGGTTTCGCCAGCTTCGCTCTGGGCCTGGTGGACGGCGCAACTATCGGGAACGACAACATTCAATGGTTTCATCGCATAGAGGGCGCGTTTTACGCACTGGACACCTGGAAGGCGACAAATAAACTCACAGTGAACTACGGACTGCGTTGGGATCTCGAACAGATGCAGCGCGAACAGTATCTGCGGGAAACGCAATTTAGTCCGACGGTCGTGAATCCGTCAGCTGGAGGTCTGTTGGGTGGAACCGAATACGAGGGGAATGGGGCGGGCCGCTGCAACTGCACTTTCGAGAAGTTCTATCCCTGGATGATTCAGCCCCGTCTGGGACTCAGTTATCAACTGAATTCAAAGACCGTGGTCCATGGGGGGTGGGGATTCTATTCTGGCCCGCAGCTCTTCATGAATGAAGAAGGCTACAGCAACCAGGGATTTGGCTTCAACACGGTGACCCTGAACAGTCCGTCGTATGGGATTGCCGCTGGCCAGCTTTCCAATGGCATACCCTACTCCCCGGCTGCTATCACCGCCACCCATTTCGACCCTGGCGCCTATCCGAATATCGGCCAAACCAACTCGCCCCCTCCATTCATTGTTCCCAATAATGGCCGTCCGCCACGTTTCCAGCAGACAACTTTTGGCATTGAGCGCGAAGTGATGAACAATCTGTCGGTCAAAATCTCGTATATCGACAACCGTGGTGTTTGGCTCAACTCCGACGGGCTGACGAATACTACCAACGAACTCACGCCATCGATGCTCTTAAAGAAAGGTTTAGATGTTACCAACGCCAACGACTTCAACCTGCTGACGCAGCCGATCTCTTCTCCCGCCGTGGCGGCAAGAGGCTTCACGGCGCCGTACTCTACATTCCCGTCCGGAGCCACCCTGGCTCAGGCATTACGGCCGTACCCGCAATTCGGAGGAGTTTCCGACTACTACGAGCACAATGGCAATTGGTGGTACGACGCGCTTCAAATCATGGTTGTCAAGCGGCTTAGCAATGGATTGTCGGGCGGCGTCGGTTACTCGTGGTCGAAGAATCTGGGGACAGTGGGGTCATCCACGGGCGTTGGGGCAACCTCGGCTCAAGCTACCTTTCTTACGACGGTACCGATTCAGGATCCCTCCCTGCCCCCCAAGAGCCAGAAATCCTATGAGACGATTGACCAGCCGCAGGCGCTCAACTTTTACTTCCAGTACGAGGTGCCGCGATTCAGCTTCTCGCAGACCGGGTGGAGGCGTCTCCTGCTTTCGGGCTGGACAACCGACGGCATCTTCCATTACCAGAGCGGTTTTCCGCTACAAACACCGAATTCCACGAGCCCCCTGGATTCAGTGACTTTTGCGAATGGGGCCAACAGCGGTCTCATTTCTGTTCGTGCAAATCGCGTTCCTGGTCAGCCGCTCTTCTTGCATAGTCTCAACAACCACAACGTCAATCCGCGCACTACGTTCTTTCTCAACCCCGCTGCGTGGGCCAACCCAGCACCAGGGACCTACGCCAATTCCAAGCCGTTCTACGGCGATTATCGTGCTCCGCGATATCCCAACGAGCAGTTGGGCTTCGGCAAGGTCGTCCCGATCAAGGAGGGCGTGACGTTCTCTCTCCGCGCGGATCTCTTCAATGTCTTTAACCGCTGGGCATATCCCAACCTGAACAATACATCGAATCCTTTCCAGACTCCTCAGTATGGGAGCGACGGAAGCATTTCGAACGGTTTCGGCTTCTTCGGCAACAGCATCTCCAATGCAGGAGGAAACTTTGCTCCGAGAAGTGGCGAGTTTGTCGCTAGAATCCAGTTCTAAGCCTCCATCAGTGGGGGCCTCGGGGGCAAGCTTCTATGATTTGGCTTCTCGCATTCCAAATCGCGGTCGGTCCAGCGCAACATTATGAGAAGGCGAAACAGGAGTTTGCCCAACGAGAATTTTCCGCAGCGGTGAGCGAAGTCGATGCGGCTCTGCATGAGAGCCCAACCATGGTTCCGGCCTTGGTTCTCAAGGCCCGGATGGCCGTCTTTGCTCATCGTCCGGATGTTGCCAAGAGCTGTCTTATCACGGCCATTACCGCCGATCCAACATCCGAAGAGGCGCAATTCTTTCTCGGCGCGTTTTACTATCAGCAAAACGACTTCAAGTTGGCGGTCTCACCTCTTCAGACGGCCCAAACGATCTCTCCCAAGAGCCCCCTGCCCGTGTTCTATCTCGCGATGACCCAGGAAGCGCTGGGTAACGCGGCCCAAGCATTGGAGCTCTACCAGCAGGCTGAGAATCTCTCGGAAAAATCGCCGGAACACGCATCGATTCTTGTTGCCTATGGGAGACTCTTGTCGTTGATGGGCAGGTTCAAAGAGAGCATCGAAAAAGAACGACGGGCCATTGAGGAAGACCCGCAGTCCCGCGATGCCCACTACGAGTTGGCGAGGGCGTTGGGCCATGAGGGAGACTTCAAAGAGGCTGCACGGGAAGGAGAACAAGCCCTGACTCTGCCGGAACTCGGCACCAGCGATGCCCAGATTCATTTTCTACTAGCGCGTGTCTATGCGAAGTTGAAACAACCTGATTTGGCAAACGCGCATTTGGAGAAGTTCCAGGCAGCTCCCCAGACAACACGCAGGTGAGTTATGGCTGGTCAAGCGTGCCATGAATTGCGCAGAAAGGAGGACCGATTGCGCTTCTGAAAGCAGGTCAAAGGATGGGGTTTCCCGGCAAAATGTGGCAAGCCTCTACATTCACATTCGTTGGAGAGCCCGCCATCAGGTTCAATCGCAATAACAATTCAAACTGCTGCAGCGGGCCGGTAGGAGGAATGCCGCAGTCTTTAAGCACATTCGCAAGGCGCGGTAGTTCAGTGACAAGTTTTCCCGCCGCTTCTGTGCCTTCAGCATTGGCGCCCGCAAGAAGCAATACGTGGCCATTCTGGTCGGGATTCCGAACCAGGGCGACGATGGCATAAGACTGGCCGGTGGCCCATCCAAGAGCTGTCGGGACATAATCCGTCTGCTCGTGGGGACGGGGACGAACATTGCGTATTATTTCCTGTTTGGAATCCCTGTCATAGACAAAGCGAAAATCCAGCTGATCGCTGAAAAACGCACCCCATGGATTGGAGCGGGGACTACCAAGAAGAACGAGATTATCGTCGGTTTGAAGGCCGGAAAGCTGCACGCTTCGGGCGGGATGTACATCGACTCTCTTTGCATGGCCGAGCGCAAGTTCCGCGATTCTGACGGCAATTGGGGTGTCGACCAACGATGCCTTGTTTCCGCGCAGGAGAATCTTAGTTATCTGGGTGATCTCGGGTGTCAATTTGCCGGGATCAGGGATGTAGTTGTGATTGGCGTAGTCGGAAACGGAGATGGGTTGTCCGGTGTATCCCTGAATCTCGGCGATGTCAGGATCGCTGGTAATGAGTTGCAAAGATCGAGTCGAATCTAGAAGCGCGGACCAGGGAAGCGTCGAAGCGGCAACGGCGGCTTTGCCCGCGAAGTGGTTCCAAAAGAAGCCCCAAAGTGCGACATTCAGCACAGTAACGGCGAGGCAGACAGCGAGCCATCTGCGGCGGCGTCCCCGATTCGGATCGGTGTATATTTCCGGGCGAACCGGAATCGGGACGGGTGTTACGGTGAAACTTGCCAGAGGCTCCGGCTGTGTTGCGGCGGCAACATTGCGATGGCTTTGTATCTCTTCTACATGCGGTGGACTGGCGTTATGGGGCAAGACACGTGATATTTCGGGAATGTAAGACCCCAAAGGCAGACTGATGTGGAACTCCAGGGTTGATCCGAACCTGCCATAATGCCGGATTAGCCGCTTGCGCACATCACTTGCGGTTACGCGGACAATCGCGTCCTCACCCGTGTCATAAGAAGGAGAACGCCCAAACAGTTCGACTCCAATGACCCGCTCTTTCAGGGATTCGAAATGGCCTACGATCGCCTGGTCAACGATGTACTGAAGAAACTGCCCGCTCCGTTGACTGCCCTTAAACGCTTCTCCCTCAATGACTTCCTTGACATGCTGCTGAAGCAGGGCGATGTCTTCCTCGGTCCCTGCTATTTTCGCTAGTGCTATGGTCCTGGCGCCATTCTGACGTGTCTGAGGCATGGGGGAATTTCGCGATTGCAATTCTAGCACTCGGGTTCATGAAGTCTTTCCGCGCTGCGAAGAAGTGCCACTGGTGGCATCATATGGCATTGCTTCCCAGCGTTAGCTCGAAGTATCTGGACCGGTCTCGCCCGAGCGGCTATTACCGAACCTGCTGGTTCTTCCCTGACGGGAGGCACACGCGGTAGAACACACATTACCTCAGCACACCGTGGCGGGCTGGCCCTGAACGTTACGTGGGTGATCCGGCCTTAGTGGTTTGCGGGGAGAGGGTTGTGGTATCCCACATCTTGCGAAAAACGAGCGAGATGCCCCGAATTTCCTGCACGGGGCACTGGACAAGACAGCGCGTGCGCCTTTCGTCAAGAAAAGGCGCATAAAGATTGCGGAGCCACGCATCTTCACAGGAAATCGGGGGTGTGGGGCACCCGCTGGTTGGTTTGCGGGACAGAATTTGGAATGGATTTTCCGGTCCGGAGGCAGCCAACCGAGGAGTACCTCAACTATCTCCGGTCTCCCCCTCGGCCTCAATTCCAGTAGGTGGTGTCGCCACTGAAGATGTGCGGCCGCTCAGAGGCCAGCCTCATCGCCAACTCACCGAAGAGAGTATTGGCCCAGGCGAACCATGCCCGCGTGAATACCTTCGGATTGTCTTTCTGGAAGGACTCGTGCATAAAGCCGGTGCCGGCTGTGGTGTTGCGCAGCCACCGAAGGCACTGGCGAATCTCCGTATCGTTGGTGGAGGTGAGCGCGCGCATGATGATCGACATTGGCCAAATCATATTCAGTCCCTCGTGCGGGCCGCCCACACCCTCAGCGGCTGTACCGCGGAAGAAATATGGATTGTCTTCGCTCTGCACAAATTGCCGGGAACGACGGTAGAGCGGGTCATCGATGCGGCAACAGCCGAGGTATGGCAGACTCAGCAGTCCCGGCGCATTGGCATCGTCCATCATCAGCACGTTTCCGTAGGCGTCGACTTCGTAGGCCCAGATCTCGCCGTATTTGGCGTGCTGCGTCTTGCCATACCGGTTCACCGCTGTTTCCACTTCCAGCGCCAGCGCCTGCGCTTCTACGGCCAGCGGACTATCCTTGAGGACCTGGTTTGCCAGCGTCGCGAGCTGGCGAAGACTCACCACAGCGAAGAGATTTGCGGGAACAAACAGAGGGTACGTGCAAGCGTCGTCCGAAGGGCGAAACATGGAGAAGATCATGCCCACGGGGCGCGCGGGATTTCCAAATCCATCGAGCGCTAACGTATCCGTTGGTGTTTCCGATGCGCGCTGAAAGGAATAGGGGCCCGGTCCGTGCTTACGCTGTTGGGTGCGGAAGGTGCGCACGATCGTCCAGGCCGCCTCTTTCCACAGTGCATCGAAGGGGGCCGTATCCCCGGTTTGCTGCCAATAACCGTACGCCAGGCGGATAGGGTAGCAAAGCGAATCCACTTCCCACTTGCGTTCGCCTACCCCTGGATAATGTTTCGTCTTATCTTTCACTGCCCACTCGAGCGGCGCCGCCGTAGCATCGCGCATAAATGCGTTCGCATAGGGGTCGATCAGAATCATGCGCGCCTGGCGGCGAATGAGACCTTCGAGCAGCTCGCGCAGCCGATTGTCCTGCTTTGCCAGGGCGAGGTACGGCATTACCTGCGCAGAGGAATCACGCAGCCACATGGCATCGATGTCGCCGGTGACGATATAGGTATCCGGCTTGCCATCGTGAGTGCCGGGGAAGACGGTAGTGTCCAGCGTGTTGGGAAAGCAATTCTCGAAGATGGTGGCGAGCGGTACGTCCGGAATTTGTTTTTTTATTCGTTCGATGACGATCTCGACGGATTCGCTGGTGAAATGCCGCGTCCCTACGGCCGCCCGAGCATGAGGCAAGTCCAGCGGCTTTGATGTGGCCAACGGAGCGTTGTCCGCCCAGATGTCTGAGGTGAACGCCAGAGCAGCGGCTCCCTGGAGCCATGCCCGCCGGCTGATTGCAACCATGCTTATCTCCTCCATGCGTTGGTCATGGATCTGCCGCGGGTCCAACCCCGGTTTTGTTCGTATGTATGAAAGGCGCAAATCCAGCCGAATCGATTTTTTCACACCTTTTGGTCCGCATCCGTTCCATGTGTGAGGAGCCGGGCAAGTTCCTGCTCTCGCTGGTGCGATATGCGCGGCCGATCGCGGAACGGGCCGGCGACATCCCTTCCTGACGGCGATTAGACCGCAACGTATCTCTCGGGCCGGTGATCATGCGTCCAGGAATTCGATCCAGGTGAAGAGCTTGCGTCTATCACCAGCGGATCGACGAAAGAAATGTGAGAGGCGGCGGTGGGCAAAAGGTGAGGACAGAACAGGAACAAAAAAAGGGCCACGCCGATCACTTGAGCGTGGCCCTGCAAATTGAAACCAGGACTCTGGGCTACTTTGAGAAGTTCCTCCGACCCAGATGGTTCTTCGATTTCCCTCCCTGGCTGACATGGGCCTGGGAACCGGCCTTGATGAGGGATGCGGCGACCTGCGCTTGACCTGCTGCGCTGGTGCCAGTTCCTGTCAGGTTGAGCTGCGGTGTGACAGGAAAAGTTCCGTTGCCGTCGTTATAGGCGTTGCTGTTGATTGTCAACTGCTCGCCTTTTGCGCCTGTGGTCGTGGGCTGGAATTGCACGTTCATCGAGCACGTGGTCACCGCAGTCAGGACCAGGTGGGCAGTACAGGTACTGCTCCCGAGGAGGGTAAATCCCTGGTTGCTCTTGGTGCCGCTGTAGTACGGGTTCGAAAGCGTCAGGTTCTGGTTACCGATATTGGCGACCGTTGCCGTCTGCGTCTGGCTGCTGGTGTGAGTCGCCTGGTTTCCAAACGCAAGGGTGGAGCTGTTTCCGTTTAGATACAGCAGGCCGTTGTCGGTTCCGTTGCCAATATTGGAGATAATGAAGCTTTGCGTGCCGGCCGAACTGACCAGGTCGCTAGGATTCATGAGCGAAGACCCATCAAAGTTCAACAGGTGGCTCGCCCCGGTTGGAGGCACTACAGTGATAGTGTTCGTGGCAGAGTCAAGAACGTAGAGATTTTCCGCAGCATCGAAAGCCACACCGGAAGGCTGGGTGGGCGCCGGCTCGCCGGTGATGGAAACCACCGTCGCATTACCGCCACTCGCCGGAACCTTTACGACCTGGCCAAGCCCAGTGGACACATCCCCGCCATCAGCAACGATCAAATTGCCGTTGTTGCTGTCGACCACCAGCGCCTGCGGGAAAATGATGGTCACTCCTGGAGTGGGGAGTTTAAAGGCCGAACCGTTGTAGGGCACCTCGACCACATAGCCCGGAGTCGTGCTGCCGGCATAGAAACCGTTTGGGCCAGCGTCTCCGATGTACAAGTCGCCCAGAAAGTCGACTGTGAGCGAACCCGGATGCTGCAACAGGTTTCCGGTGTTCAACACGTAAGGCGCCAACCCGGTGGTCGTGGGTACTACGATCACCTCGGCCTGGTCGAAGTCGGCAATGAATAAGTCGCCCTGTGCATTGATGGCGACGGCAGAGGGGGACTCAAGGGAAATGTTTCCCGTGGATACCACATGCAGCGAAGATCCGCCCAGGCCGCCCGTGGAATAGACCTTACCACCCACCATGTCGGCTATATAAACCGTCTGGTCAAAGCCAGAGGCGGTGATTCCCTGCGGTTGTATCAAGCCAGTGGCGGTGATCGTTGCATCGAGGGGGTAAGTAACCTGAGCCGCCCCGAGACCTGTCTCGTAGACCGGTGTGGAATCAAGGATAGTGGTCACGCCGGACTTGACCGGACCCTTGACCTGGATCGCCGACGCGCGCATGCCCGTATATTGCGGCGTTGCCTGGAAGGACTGATTGCAGGTGTAGGGCGCAAGGGCCGTAGTGCTGCCAGAGAGGGTTTGATTCTTACAGTTGCCGCTGCTGGTGGCAACCACATCTGCAAGGGTGTTGTTGGTGCTGGTGCCCTGGTCGCCGACCGTCACCGCACGGAAGCCGGCAAGCGTGGCGGGCGCGTTGAACTCGAAATTAAACACAATCCCGGTTCCGTTTCCAGAGACACTCGCACTGCCCATATCGACAGGATTGCTAAAGTTAAGCTGCGTCACGCTGCCAGAGGGGCTGCCAAAAAAACCGAAACTCACTCCCGCCAGGTCGAGGTTACCACTCGAGTCTAATGCCATGCTGGTGCTGTTTTGCAGGTTTGACGTGGGAATGATGTATGGGGTCGACGGAGAGCTCGCGGGAATATCCAAAACGTCCAGCGCCGAATTGTGCCCCACACCGACCGTTGCCAGGATGAAAAGATCTCCTGCGCCATCGAGCGCCAACCCTGCGGGCTGGCTGATGCTAAAGGTTCCAACGCTAACAGACTGAGCGGTTCCACCGGTCGCTGCCACTTTATAAACGCCACCGCTGCCCGCTGCGCTGTTCACGAAATACAGGTGCCCTGATCCATCTCTTGCTAAAGCGGATGGGGTAAAACTGCTGAGGCCGGTACCTACACTCTTCAGCGTGCTGCTGCCCGAGGCGATGGAGTAGATGGCTCCAGTACCGAACAGGCCGGCGTCGCCGATGAACAAGGTATTCGTGCTGTCGATGGTCAACGCCACGGGGTTGAGCAGGAGCCCTCCGCGAAAGATCTGCTTGACCGTCGTGGTCAAGCTCCCACTGCTATTCGCCATGACTTCGATGACGCGCGAGGTCGTTCCCAGTGCAGGAGTATCAGCGATGTATAGATCCCCGGCCACGTCGACCGCGAGACCCTGCGGCGAGGACAGCGAGTAGCCCGGTGTACTTACCTGGGTTCCTGTGACTTGGGCGGGCAAGTTGGGAATAAACTGCAGCACGCGGTTGTTGTTGATGTCGGAAACATAGACCGTGCCATTTGACGCGACTGCCACTTGTGGCGGGTTAAAGGTACCAGCCCCAATGGTCTGTTGTGCGTCCGCGACGACCGCGGGAACCGCAGCAAAGGCTGGAGAGGTACAAAACAAGGCAGCGACGGCGGCGAAACAGGAAAGCTCCCGCCTCCATTGGTTCGTTTTTGATTTCATAAAAACATTTCTCTTCGACAGCATGTAAGCTCCTTTTTGCAACCTAAGGGGGAAAAACCTAGTGTTTGCATTCCTCAGACCGCAAATGAAACCATCATCCCGACGAATTAATATTTATTGTCTTTGGGGAGGATCGTAGTTATTATGCGACATTCTCAAGCTATATGGGCCGCTGCTCCGAAGGCCAGAGAATAACTGGCACTTCGGCTATCAGAAGTGACACAGTAGTGATTACTAAATTATTTTTCTCTGTGATAATCCACAAATCCAAAGGAAAAGATAACAGCGGAGAGGGAAACCTACCACGAAAGGTGTAAGGAAGGATTACCCGTCGGGAAGCCTCCAGGGCGAATGGTTACGTGCTGGTATGGTGACGAACGATGAACATCGACGCAGATGTCAGCCGGTCCATGGATTCAATAAGGACACACCTGTCGCAGCGACATCCCTGGTATTGCGGGTTACGAGGGTGAGATCATTTACCGTTGCGGTCGCAGCCAGCAACCCATCGATCACAGCCACATTCGCGCCTCTGGCGCTCGTCAAAGCGGAAAGTTGTCCCCACCGATCGGCGACTTCTTGATCGATGTTCAATATCCGGCCGGAAAACCGTAACGGCAGATCGCTCCGGAGCCAGACTTCCAGAGCAGTACGGCGAACACTGCGGGGCAATAGCATCACGCCCTTGCGGATCTCTCCCAAAGTGAGAACGCTCAAAAACAAAAGGTCCTCAGCGGTCCCATCGATCCACTTCATCACCTTCGGGTCCGGCTTCGGCTTGATGAGTTCGGAGATGACATTCGTATCCAGCAGAAATCCGTTCACAGTTCTATTTTCCGGCCGTAGTCAGGCTTTCGTTCGAGATCGACGGACAGACTGCTGAGAGGTGACTCGGCAAAGAACCTGGAGAGACTCTTCGGTTGTCTGTCCCGTCTCGTTAATCGTTCGAAGTCTTCCAAAGCAATGATGACAACGGCTTCCTTCCCCTGTCTGGTTACCACCTGAGGAGCGCGCTCGCGAGCTCTGCGGAATACTTCGCTAAACTGTGCCTTCGCGGCCTGTAACTGCCAGGGCTGCGAAAGGGATGGGGCCTGCTTGTTGGGGGATTGGCGCTTTTTGGGTGTCTGGTGTGCCATCCTTACTCCTGACTAGTCAGACTAGATTTAGTGTAGTCTCGCCGCTTTGGCAGGTCAAGAATCCTGGATTTGCTGCCTGGTGGCGAGACGGGGGACAGACTGCGCTGGACCCGAACTGAGTTCCCTGTGTCAATATGCTCGAGGCGAACGACCAGAAGGAGGCAGCCTCAGCTTAACGGACGTCCTGGTAAAGTTTCAGTCGTCCCTGCGGGGCTGTTCACTATCCGGACTTGTTGGCTCGGAGGATTGGCCGCATCCAGCTGGCACATCTTATGCGTCGATGATCCGCGCGCCCTGGGGACCGGCGATAATCGCGACCGAGGCTAACCCGAGAAAGAGCCCGTGCTCGACCACCCCGGTGATGCTCTTGATGGCGTGAGCTACGGCAGGTGGATCCAGAATTTCTCCGTAGCGGCAGTCGAAGATGAAGTTGCCCTCGTCGGTGATGTAAGGCGACCCATCGCGGCTGGAACGCAACACCGGATTCGCCCCCATCTTTTCCAGCTGTTTCTTGACTGGCGACGCAGCGAAGGGGATCACCTCAACTGGCAGTGGGAAGCGGCCAAGCCGCTGGACGATTTTATGCTCATCGGCCACGATCACCAGGCGGTGCGAAGAAGTGGCCACGATTTTTTCGTGCAGCAGCGCGCCGCCACCACCCTTGATCAATGCCAGGCCCGGAGCAACCTCATCGGCGCCGTCGATCGTCACGTCCGTATAGGCTACTTCATCGAAACTGGTGAGGGGAATGTTCAGCGAGCGCGCCAACTCGCCACTGGCTCGCGAGGTGGGGATGCCGCGAATCTTCAGTCCGTCGCGGACCTGTTCCCCGAGGAACTGGATGGCGAAGGTTGCGGTCGATCCGGTGCCTAGCCCGACCACCATTCCATCCTTGACATATTCGAGGCTCTTGCGAGCCGCAGCAGCCTTCTCAGTATCAGTCAGGGTCATGACGCACGCAGTGCCCGGGAATACATCAGGCGGGTGAAGCCGCTCATCAACAGATTAATGCCGACAATTGTACCCAACGCCCACACCGCGCTGGCCGGCCAGCTCCTCCAAATCATGACCGCTAGGATCAGGGTCACGATGCCGTCAAACAGAAGCCAACCGGAACCGGGAGCACTCCTGAGTTGAAAATAGGTGACGAGGTGAAAAATGGCTTCCACGAAAAACAGAACAGCTAAAGCCAGCGTAAGCGAGACCAGGCTGAGCTTGGGGTGCATGAGCAGGTAAACGCCGGCAATCAGATAGGCGCAGCCTACCAACAACCGCCACAGGAACCCTCCGGTGGTGCGGGCGGCAAAGGTACCCGCCAAATGGAGGACGCCTGCGATAATCACCAGTACCGCGACAGCAATGGCAATCGCGACCCCCGCCTCGAAGGGCAACGCCAACGCAAAGAACCCGACAATAATCAGCAGAATGGCCCACCACGTTGGAAATGAAGCGCCGCCTGCTAACACGCTGCTTGGCGATGTGACCATGGTCTCAGCTCCTTAATGATGCAATAACGCCGCCACCAGCATAAGCGTTTCCGGCCGGTCGCGGATACTAATTCAACCGCCATCCGCCAGGTGGGCGATTCTACACCGGCCGCCAACCGCGTCACGGCCGGCTGCATCACTAGCCTGCCGGGCATCTGGTTTGGTCGCAGGAACGCTTCGGCATGATTTCTGCATGATACCGGGGAACGGCACGCGATATCCTGATTTTGATCTGCCGCGGCCCATCTGGGCGGCAAAGACCGCAGAATCCACTCTAAAGGAGATCCATGTCGACCGATTTGCGCAGTTTTCTCACGCTCCCTTATGAAGCGCTCGAAGAATTGAACCTGAAGGCAAAAGAGCAGCGGAAGAATCGTGTACCCGAGGACAAGATCCGGGAGGAACGGATCAAGTATCTCACCGACGAGAAAGGCATCAAGGCCGTCACCGTTCTTTTCAGCGACCTGGAAGGCCGTCTGCACATGCTCGACTACGACAAGAAATTCATCATCAAGAGCTGGGACAACCTGACCTTTGACGGCTCTTCGATCCGTGGATTTTCCGCTCAGCGAGAAAGCGACCTCCGGCTGGGGATCGACTGGAGCGCGTTTTACTGGGTCCCCGCCGACTTTTTCGGAGCCGGCAAGGTTATCGTGTTCGGCGAGGTCATCGACAAGAGCGGAGCGGTCTACCCCGCCGATATTCGCAGCGTGCTCAAATCGTTTGCCCTCGATCAGCACGAGAAGAAAGGTTACACGCTCAACGCAGCCAACGAAATTGAAGGGTTCCTTTTTGAGGGTGTCGACGCCGAGCGGCGATACCCCGAAACCGGCAAGTTCGAGTACGTCAATACCGGTGGGTACTACCACTCGCTTCCTGGCGACCCGCTGCGCACCTTTATCGACACCACGGCCGAGGTGCAGCGTGCAATGGGCTTTGAGAATGAGAAGGACCACCCGGAGGTCGCACCCTCACAGTTTGAAATCAACTACGGCTACGGCGAGGTAGTGGCCGCCGCGGATCAGATCCAGCTCTATAAACTCATCTGCCGCCAGGTCGCAACCGGCATGGGCTGCTCAGTCTCCTTTCTGCCCAAACCGGTAATCGGAGTCAATGGCAACGGCATGCATACGAACGTCTCCATCAGCCAGAAGGGCAAGAACCTCTTTTGGGATCCCTCCGGGGAAGAAAAGCTCAGCCCAATGGCCTGGTCGTTCATCGATCGTATTCTCTCCAGCGCGAACGATATTTGCCTGCTGCTGAACGCCAGTGTGAATGCTTATCGCCGGCTCGATCCGCACTTTGAAGCGCCAAACCAGATCAAGGCGTCCCCCATTGATCGCGGATCCATGGTGCGCGTGCCTATCGGCAACGAGAAAAGCTCGCGGGTCGAAGTCCGGTCTGTCGGTCCAGACGCCAATCCCTACATGGCGCTCTACTCCATCTTCCGCACCGGCATCGAAGGCGATATCTCCAAGATAAAGGACCTGCGCCAGGCCAAGCGCTACCTGCCGGACAACGTGTACACAGCGATCGACGACTTCCGGAAATCAAAGTGGACCACGACTCTTCTGGGAGAGGACGTGAAGGCCCGTTACGCGGACCTGAAACAGGCCTCGGCCGATCGCTGTCCGCGGCTGCTCGGTAGCCTGATCAAGGTTCCTGAGATTCAGTTCCATCACGATGTCTACAACCAGTTCCTGTGGAATCAGTTCTGAGCTGACCATCCGCAAGAGATTGCGGGTGGTTTATGGAAACGAAGGGCGCGGCTGAGTATGTGAGAACCTCGACTTTGCACTCTAAAGTCGGGGTTCCCATGCAGACGACAGGTTTTTCCGCCTATGGATGCTTTGCCGTTCGTCGTGGGGACGTCGTTTAACAGGCCCGGTATTCTCCGCTACACTGGTGCGGGACCGGGGGGGACAAAGCCATCAAACTGCTTGGCATCGATGTCGGCACGGGAGGGACGCGCGCTCTCCTGATCGACGAATCAGGCGCGGTCGTCGCTTCCGCTATCCACGAACATGAACCTTTTGCATCCCCGCGAAGCGGGTGGGCGGAGCAGGATCCGCACGACTGGTGGAAGGCCTGTCAAGGCGCCGTCCGTAAGCTGCTCACAGATTCGTCGATCGCTGCCTCGGAGGTTGCTTGCATCGGTCTTAGCGGACAAATGCACGGCGCTGTGCTTCTGGACCGGAACCAGGAGGTCCTTCGGCCCGCTCTCATCTGGTGCGATCAGCGCACCGCGGCGGAGTGCCGTTACCTCAACGACATCATCGGGCAGCGGCGCCTGGTTGAGCTGACTTCCAATCCCGCGCTTACCAACTTCACGCTGACCAAACTTCTCTGGGTGCGCACCAACGAGCCCGGTATCTGGCGGAGATTCCACAGCTTTCTGCTGCCCAAAGATTACGTTCGCCTTTGTCTCACCGGGGTGCGCGCCATTGACGTGGCTGACGCCTCGGGCACACTGCTGCTCGATGTGGCGCATCGTCGCTGGTCCGATGCCATGCTGGATGCGGTCGGGCTCAGCCCCGACTGCCTGCCTGCTCTCTATGAATCGCAGGAGGTCGTAGGTCAGATCACAGAGGCCGCCGCCGCAGCCACAGGACTGAAGGCCGGTACTCCGGTGGTTGCGGGCGCAGGCGATCAGGCTGCGGGGGCGACCGGAATGGGCATCGTCCGGCCCGGCGACGTAAGCGCGACCATCGGCACATCGGGGGTAGTTTTCGCCGCCTCCGACGCCCCGGTCACCGATCCTTCAGGACGGCTGCACACCTTCTGCCATGCGATCCCCGGCCGCTGGCACGTGATGGGAGTGACCCAGGCGGCCGGCCTTTCGCTGCGTTGGTTTCGCGACAACTTCGGGGTGCCTACGGAGTCTTACGATCAGTTGGGCGCCGAGGCAGCGCAGGTTCCTCCTGGGGCGGGAGGAGTTCTGTGGGCTCCGTATCTCATGGGAGAGCGGACACCTCATCTGGATCCCGACGCCCGTGCCGCATTGGTAGGTTTAGCTGCCGACCACACTCGAGGGCACGTAGTTCGGGCGATTCTGGAGGGCGTAGCCTTCAGCCTCAAAGACACGCTGACCATCTTCAAGCAGCTTGGCATTCCAGTGAAGGCCATTCGCGTCGGCGGAGGCGGTGCGCGCTCGCCCCTTTGGCGGCAGATTCAGGCCGATGTATATGGGCAGACGGTCGAGACCGTGCAGGCGGAAGAAGGCGCCGCCTACGGTGCTGCGCTCCTGGCCGGCGTGGGTGCCGGCATCTGGTCTTCTGTGGATGCCGCCTGTGACGCGGTGGTGCATGTTGCCAAGCGGACAGCGGTGAATCAGGATGCGGTACTCGTCATGGAGGAGAACTACGCCAAATACCGCCGCGTTTATCCTGCTTTACAGGAGATCTTCCCCACCCAGCCTACCTGAGCGGCGAAGCACGGCCGCCAAGCGGCGGATCTTCCAAGAAAGACCCTGTTCCCTTTTACGGTACCCGGCGCCTTGGTTGAAATGGGCCCACGCCTTAAACTCAAAAGGTGACTCTGGTCTCAGCTATGGCGGTGTCGACAGCGTGCCGCGGACGAAGGTTGACCGCCGCTTAATGGAGCCCACCCTGGTTGCCACACCTGCGAAGACGGCGTCGTTCAGCGGCACGGTGTTGACGCGCAGGAATTTCCTGCTCGCGGCGGCCGGCTCTGCAGCCGGGCTGGCGTTCTATGCCGGTGAGGTAGCACGCCACGAACTCGAAATCATTTACGTGACGATCAAGCTGCCCAGGTTGCCGGATGCGTTCGCCGGCATGAGGGTGGCGCAAATCAGCGATTTTCACTTTCAGGAGTACACCGAAGCGACCTTTCTCGAGGCGATCGTCCGTAAGGTGAACGCGCTGGCTCCGGAGCTGGTGGTACTGACGGGAGATTTCGTTAGCGCAAAGCCGCTTCCGCGGCATTTTGGGGCCAAGCTTAGCTATCACTGCGCCGAGATTTTAAGCCGGATCGAATGTCCACTGCGCTATGCGATTCTGGGCAACCACGACGTACTGGTCGGGTCACATGCAGTCACCGATGCGCTGCACACGCACGGCCTCCCGGTGCTGGCCAATAGCTCGGTACCGCTGGAGCGCAACGGCCAGCGCATCTGGCTCGCCGGAGTCAAGGATGTTCTACTGCAGAAGCCGGATTTGGATGCTGCACTCGGGGCCGGCAGGAGGCCCGACCGTGAACCGGTTATCCTCTTGTCGCACGAACCTGATTTCGCGGACCATGTTGTTGGTCGCGAGGTGGATCTTATACTTTCGGGTCACACCCACGGAGGCCAGATTCTTCTTCCCTTCCTGCCGCCGCTGTTTCTGCCGGACATGGGAATCAAGTACGTGCATGGGCTTTTCAGATTGCGCGACGGGATGCAACTCTACGTCAATCGAGGCATCGGTGCAGTCAATCTGCCGTTTCGCTTCCGCTGCCCACCGGAACTCACGGTGATCACGCTGAGCCAAGGCTGATGTCGAGACATTCGCCGTCTGAAATCCAGACGCAAACACAGCACAGATAGCGTTGCAGAACTTAAGGCACCTTTTCGTCTACTCTTCGGCTCGTCTACTTCGCTTACCTGGGTAATGGAGTTGGGGAAGAATGAGCCAAACCAACCCAAAAAACTAACCATTTCGGAACCATCGCGGTACCGTTCTGGGAAGCATTCGCGTGTTACCCGACCAAAGTTGTACATCAGCAATGTGAATACGCGGCTTGTTCCCGCTACACTCAGTAACTGAAAGGGGAACAACCATGGGCATACAAGTATTTCCAAATTTAGCGGGGCAATCGATGAGGCCGGAGTTGCGCATTGTGCGCAGAGCGGAGTCCATAGTTTCCCTGAACGTCGCGGATGTTTGCACTGATAACCCGGAGCAGCTTTATTACGAAGACAAATTGGGATGTGCGCGCGGCATCGTGTTTGCCTTCGCTTTCCAGGTGGCATTGGTCGGTGTTGCGGTTCTGTGCTGGAAACTCTTACTGCACTAGAGAACGGTAGAGCGAAGAACAGCATCCGTAGGACGCGAAGCAAATCGGCTTTTCACTACTGCAGCATCGGCCCTCCCCCCCCAGATTGCTCCCCCCGGTAATGTAAGTCCTCTCTCCCGAGCTTGTGTCGAGCACTCCGTCTCTCCCGGCGAAAGCTTCCCACTAACCTGGCTTTCTCACAGCCCGGTCTGTGACAAAGCCCGGGTGCCCCATATCTGCCCGGCTTTGGCAGATGTGGGATTCCACAAACCTCAACCCCTGACTGTGCAGGGTGTAGATGGCCATGGACAGGATCTGTTGGTAGAGAGTGATCGATGGAAAGCCGTTGAATCCCACATCTGCCAAAACCGGGCAGATATGGGGCACCCGTCACTCGTTACGCATTGAGATCTCACTCCTGGCAGCGATTCGTTTATTTGCTTACCCAGGGGTCTGTGAGAAATCTGGGCTATGCCGTCGCTCCATGCAAGAATGCGTTCAGGCAGCGATGGGCAAAGGCCGAAAGTGGAATTGGCTCCTGTTTATGCCGGGGAGCGGAAGGTCAAATTGCCTTCTCCATCACTTCGGCGTCCACTTTTCCAGCGTAGTATTTCGCGATTTTTCCCGTGGTGACAAAGCCGAGGCTGCGATAGAACTGGAGCGCGGCTGCATTATTCTGCGCCACCTCCAGGCTAATCGCTCTTGCGCCTTCCTGCTTCATTTGATCTTCGACGGTTTGCATGAGCAGCTTGCCAACGCCGTGGCGTCGCTCGGCAGGGTCCACATCAAGGGTTACGATGTGCCCGGTGGGCAGCGCGTTACGGTTGGAACGCTCGACAAGGACAAAGCCGGCCAGCTTGCTCTCGCGCTGCTCGGCGATCCAGCATGAACATCTGGGATGGGTCAGAAAATATTGCAGCTCGGCTTTGGAGTACGCAATTTCCCGTGGAAAACAGACATGATCCAACTGGTACAACGCCGCCAGGTCATGCGGTTGAAAACTGCGCAGCCGAGTCATGACCTGATGGCTTTATGGATTCCGGGCAACGGTTACCTTTGACGTGGTTTTTTGCGGCTCTATGACGACTCCGTTATAGGCGGTTGCGGCCAACAGGCGGCCGCCCATCGAGCGCACATGACGCACCTTCCAGCCAGGATCCCAAAATTTCCAGGTCCGGTCCGCGGGGTCCACGCCCAGCACCCAACTGGAAGCCCAGGACGTCACGACAATACGCTTCAGATCCGAGTCGTAGCTGAGCCCGCTGATGTCGGAGATGGGAAGGGTTGACAGCTCGGTCCAGTTCTGACCGCGATCCTCGCTGTAGAAGACGCCTTCCCGGCCGCCCAGCCATATGCTTCCGTTTCCAGCCATGGTTATGGATTGCAGCCAGGTCAATTTGTGCGGCATGGCTAGCGGCTGCCAATTCTTTCCGCCGTCCTCGGACCAGGCGAGCGCGGTCCGCTGCGCGGCGACGACCATGGGTCCCGAAGCAGCTACCGCACGGTATTCCGCCTTGCCTAGAACCGGGCCACCAACCCAAGTCGCCCCCTTGTCGGCGCTCGCGTAAACTCCATTCGCTGTTGCGGCATACCAGACACTTCCGGAAGCGTCGACGTCACTCACGCGCGCGTCGAGCTGACCGCCCGGCATCATCACGGTTTTTTCTACCTTGGCGCGCTTGCCTTTGTGGACTACGTAGGAAGTCTTGGTTGTCGGCTTGACGATCTTTCCGTCCGGCTGCCAGTTAGTGCCATCCCAGCGGAAAATTCCGGCGTTGGTTCCAGCCAGGATGACGCCGTCCGCGGACTGCGACAGGTCAAAGACGTCGCGTCCCTGAAGCCCGTTGCTCTGCTGGGTCCAGGTGGCTCCATCGTCGTGGGAGACAAACACGCCGCCATAGGTCTTATCGTTGACCACCCCGGCCAGGATGGTTTGCGGGGTCTTGGCATCGATCAACAGTGTCGCAACCTGGCGCTGCGAAAAACCGGTATTGGAAGCCTTGAAGGTCGCCGCTGCGTCCTCACTCTCCAGGACCCCGCTCCTGTCAGTCGCCAACAGGACGTGCTGCGGATTCTTGGGATCGACAAAAACGTCGTTGACAATTACTTCCGGGGCGGTCATCCGTTTCCAGGTAGTTCCGCCGTCGAGGGTCTTATACAAACCTTCGGTGGTGCCCGCATAGACGGTGTTGCGGTTGGTTGGATCCAGCATCAGGACGCGGGTTCTGCGCGCGGTCATGGGGATGCCCTGAATTTTGTGATAGAGCTCGCCCGCGCTGTCGCTGCGGTAGATGCCGGAACAGGCGCTGGTGTAAACCACACTGGGAACGATCGGATCAATGATGATCGAGAACACATCCGAGTCGTCGATCAGCCCCTGCTTGATGTTGTGCCAGTTCGCGCCGCCATCGGTTGTCTTCCAGGGGAGGTGCCAAGTGCCCGCATAAATGGTCCGCGGATCCTTGGGATCGATGGCAATGGACTCCACTTCATGGAGGTCCATGCTGCCCACGGGGGTGATCTGGTTCCAGTGCACGCCGCTGTCTTCGCTGCGGAAGACACCCTTCAAGGTGCCTGCGATGAAGATCTTGGCATCGGAGGGCGCCTGGCTGAGGGCGCGAATCGATTGCCCCTTCATGCCTTCGACCGCAGTCCAACTCTTACCGGCGTCGTGGCTGATGAAGAGCCCGCCGTCGGGATGATCCACTACCCAGGTGCCAACCAGCAGGGTCTTAGGATCGGACTCGTCCACCACGATGTTATCCACCAGCAGATCGTCGGTTTTGGCCAACTTAGCCAGCCGCTGCCAGCTTGCACCACCGTCTTCGCTTTGGTAGATCCAGCTGTTGGTCGTTCCCAGGTAAAGATGCTTCGGATTGGCAGGGTCGGCGGCAAAGCTTCGCCCGTCCCCGCCATCGGGTCCCACGGGAGCCCACGAAGGAGACTGCGCCAGGGTTGGTTGATTAGGAAATAACGCGACCAGGAGGAAAGCCGAGGAGAGAGAACGCCCGATAAATGTATTCATTGGATTCTATTTATGCCCGAGATGCGGAAGAGCTCGACTAGATTATCCGCTTTTAACGGTGCATCGGCGACAGGGCCAGGGTCAAGTGCAAATAGAAAGGGTGGCCATTACTAATTGGCCACCCTTTCCCGTTAGAGCTACCCCGGCTTACTGCGCCGGAGGAGCTGCCTTCTTCCTGTGGCGGGCACGGGCAGGTGCGGTTCTTGCTTGAACCTTTACCGTGCTTTCATCCACTGCGGTGGTGCCTTGCACGTCGTTGTCGAAGGTTGCGCCGGCAGGTACAAGGTAATTCTCCACTTCCTTGTTACCTTGGGTTCCAGTGCGTACCGAGATCCGGGAAGGATCAATGCCCTTCTCCTTGACCAGGTAGTCCTTCGTATTGACGGCGCGTTGTGCAGCCAGCGTGTCGGCCTTCTTCTCAGTGGAAGCCGCCTCGCCAACCAGCACAGCGCTGGCATCGGTTTGTTGTTGCAGGTTCAGAGCGACGTCATCGAGGCAAGCCTTAGCCTCGTTGTCGACCCGAGCCGGGCGCCTCTTATCCCGATCGAAGTTGATCGAGCAAAGCGTCTTGGTCTTCGGAGCCGGCGGTGGCGGCGGTGCCTCAACATTGACCGAGGTCGTCGCAGTAGCCGTTTGACCCTTGTCATCCTGGACGGTGCAAGTAACGGTAATGGTGCCAGCCGGCGCACCGGTTGTGCTCAGCGTAGCGCTGTTGCCGCTGCCGCTGATCTGGCCGGCCGACGCGCTGTACGAATAAGTCAGTGGCCGGTTCTGCGGGCTTACGCCCTGGGAGGTAATGGTTGCCGTGCCACCAGGCTGAACGGTGGTCGGATTGGCCGAGCAACTGAGGGTCGGAGGTTCGTACTGCTTGATGGTGAAGTTCGCCGTGCAATCCGCGAACTGGCCAACCTTCTGCCCTTCAGAAACATGGCCGGTAACGGTGTAGTTACCAGGCGCCAGACCCGTGGTGTCTACAGCGCCGGTGGTGTTATCCCCGGTGACTTTGACGCCCTCGCCGCCCGTCCAGCTGTAGGTTGCTGTCTTCTTGGGGTTCAGATTCGCCGCCGTGCCGGTGACCGTGACTGGGTCGCCGGGAAATGCCGGAGACGGAGACGCGGTGCAGGAATAGGTCACAGGAGGCGGCGGAACGATGCTGCCCATGTGATAAATCAAGCCGGTACTCAGGCGCGCAACCTTCAGGTTCGCCCGGCCGCCGGTCGGATATGGCGGTTGGGGACCAAAATTGGCATGGAAGTACTCATAGTCTGCCTGGAACAAGCGCAATCCGAGGTGGCCACCCAGAAACGGCAAAGCATAGTCCATTCCACCGCCGACTGTCAGGGCAGGGCCAAACGTGTAAGGCTGGTGGTAGGGGCCACCCAACCTGACAAACCCGGCATCTGCATGGACAAACGGGGTGATTTCCGCGGTCGGGTAACGGAAGATCATGCCAAGCTGTCCGGTAGAGGCTCCGTCATTATTCCCGTCGGGATGATTGGCATATTCGAACTGCCCACCGACGTAGCGGTTGAAGAAGTAGCTGACGCTTCCGATTGCGCCGTAATTGATGGACGAATAGGAAACCGGGCCACTGACGCCAATGTTGGCGCCGGACGGAATCGTAACCGAGCCATGCGGCGCGAGGTACGAGTAACCCAGGAAAATGTCAATGCGTGAAGCTGGCGACTCAGCAGGAGCTGCCGGCTTTGGGGCTGTACTGGTCGAATCCTGCGCTAGGAGACTCACCGAACCGAGTCCCACAGCACTGGCTACAAGTAGAATTCGGCCCAGTGAAGTCAAGGGGCGAGAGTGCATGCGTCTATCCTCCGCAACCACTGGAAAGTCATACAAAAACCTGGAAGTCTTTCGACAAGGCCATCGAGCCAAAATGGGACGGGCTCGAGTCAAAATCAATTTCGCATCACGGAAATCCAGACCGTTAGGATGCAAAACAGTCACATCCGGTAATCTACAGCATATTTCTAATCTCGACTAGCCTTAATTCTCAACATCTTAACGGTGGGATTGCGCAGGGAGTAAGTGCTTGGTTACCTCTTTCGTCAACAAGCCATCTCTGCCCACACGTAAAAAAGAACCGCCCAGCAAAGTTATTACAATTGCACAATTATTGGAAGTTTAATGCGCGTTTTGCGGTTCCCCGTTCGCGCAAAATTTTTTCCTGCAACAGAGTGATCGCATAAATCAGCTGCTCCGGCCGCGGCGGACACCCCGGCACATACACGTCTACCGGGATAATCTGGTTCACTCCCTGAACCAGCGCATAGTTATTAAACACTCCACCGGAAGTGGCGCAAGCACCCATAGAGATCACCCATTTCGGCTCCGGCATCTGCTCGTAAAGCCGGCGAATCACCGGGGCCATTTTTTGCGATACTCTCCCCGCAATGACCATGAGATCAGATTGCCGGGGAGACGGCCGGAATACCTCTGCGCCAAAACGCGCCAGATCGAATCGAGCTCCGCCCATCGACATCATTTCGATCGCGCAGCAGGCTAAGCCAAATGTCATGGGCCACACTGAACTTTTACGAATCCAGTTGACTGCAAAATCCAGCGAGGTCATAACCACCCCCTCTGGCTGCTCATAACCAAAATTTACTTCGCGGACCTTCTCCTGATTTTTGGCGCTCGATTCCAAAGCTCCAAAAAGATAGCGGTCTGTGCCTGTTGCGCTCATACCTACACTATAAGGCATTCACTATGCGGATTCAGGGGAGAATGTGGGCCGCACGAAGTTGCAAGGATGCAACTTCGAAGTCGATCAGTCCTGCATGGGCCTGGACGGCGCGGTAGATGGCGCATCTGCACGAATGGTCGTCCGGAGGAATTGTGAGATGTACAGATGCTTTTCGGAAACCCGTCCTGGCAAAAGAACGCAGGGCCAAACAAAGCGGGAGCGTGAACCGGAAGAGAAACAGAAGGTTCCCTCCACGGCACACCGGGAGACCAGAAAAGCTCGCTAATTCCGCATGTTGGAATCCGTCAATCCGCGCTGAAAAGTTGAAAGGCTCCAGCCCCATGACCGTGCCCTGGGGCTGGATTCAATCGTCCCGCGGGACTATTTCGATTTTCATAAAGGCTTCGCGGGACTCATTCGGGCTTGAGTGTTGGCCATTCGGGCCTGTTTCCACGCTTTCTTGACGGAGTATCACCCGAACCAATCGGGAAAAAGCGCCTTCACGGCTATACTCTTGCTACTCTGTAAAACAGACTATGCAAAAGATAGAAGCTGTCATTCAGCCGTCGAAGCTTGACGCAGTCAAAGATGCTCTCATGGCCATCGGTGTCGAGGGCATGACGATCCTTGAGGCACGCGGTCACGGCCGCCAAAAGGGCCATACGGAGTTTTACCGGGGGCGCGAGTATACGGTTGACCTTCTGCCCAAAATCAAGATCGAAACCGTGGTCCCGGACGAACTGCTGGAAAAGGCCGTGCAGGCCATCATCACCGCAACCAGAACGGGGAAGATTGGGGACGGCAAAATCTTCGTCTCGGCAATCGATGAAGCCATCCGAATCCGCAACGGGGAACGCGGCGGGGCCGCGCTTTAAGTCTGGGATGCGAAAAGCCCGACGGTTCATCCTTGAACCCGTTCGCAGGATCGAGCGTGGAATGGGCAAGGCGCCGACCCAGATTCGTGTCGCCACACCCCAGGCAGAACGCGCCACACGGGAAACCACAGGTTTATAGCACTTGAGACGAACACCAGCCCTTGCTGTCTAAATCTCATTCGCGGTCGACATGAAAACTGCATTCACGTCTCACGAGCAGTTGCGAGAGTACTACCAGGCCGAGATGGCGGGCATGCGGCTGTCGTTTGAGCGTACCGGTAACGGCGTGCTCTGTATCCGACGCCGCGCCCTGGTGGTCGACTGCCTGCTGGAGCCGTTATGGCGATTCGAGAGCGGCGGGCCCATTCCCCCGGGGCTGGCTCTGGTGGCCGTCGGCGGTTTTGGCCGCAAGGAACTTTTCCCTTGCTCCGACGTCGACCTGCTCTACCTTTGTGCCGACGAACGGCTGGAGGATAAATTTCGCGAGAACATCCGGGGTTGTAATCAAGCTATGTGGGATCTTGGTCTGCGGGCCAGCCCGATGATCCGCACCCTCAAGGAGTGCGATCGTTACGACCCGGAAAATATCGAGTTCACCCTTTCTCTGCTTGACCGCCGCTTCATTGCCGGGGACCACGGCCTTTCCCAGATTCTGCAGAACAACACGCTACCCGAGGTCGCACTGCGCGAATGGAGCGGCATCGTGCATAGACTTGCCGATCTGGCCCGCGGGCGGCACCAGAAATACGGCAACACTATTTTCCACCTTGAGCCCAATATCAAAGAGTGTCCGGGCGGTCTGCGCGACCACCAATTAGCGCATTGGCTCAGCCTGCTACACCACGTCCGCGAACATAAAGCCTGGCCCACCAATTTCGGAAACTCCCTCTATTCGGTCCACAACGACGCAGCTTCGGCGTTTGACTTTCTTAGCGCCACACGATGCTTTCTGCACCTGCGCAGCAGCCGCGATGACAATAGCCTCGATTGGCACGCGCAGGACGAAGCAGCGGCGCAGAGTATTGGGCTGGAAACCAAGGGCACCTCCGATCCCGCGTACTGGATGCGGACGTACTACCGCCATGCCCGTACCGTCTACCGGCGTGCCGTCCTGGCCATGGAGGCCCTGCCACCGGCGCGGCTATCTTTCTACCGGCCACAACGGCGCAAACGCGTTCCTATCGCGGGCACTGACTTTGTCGTCCAGGACGGCCGCGTCGATGTGTCAGAAGCTGCGCTGCTGACGGGCCCGGAAGGTATTCTTCGCGTGTTTGCCCTGGTTGCGGCGCATGGCTACCGGCTGACCCAGAACGCGGAAGATCGGCTGGCGGACGCTCTGCCGGTACTAGACGTGCACATTCCGGAGGGACCGTTCCTGTGGAATAGTCTACGGGAGATCCTGCTTGGGCCCCACGCCGCGCACGCACTGCGCACCATGCATACCCTGGGGATTCTGGAGTTACTCATCCCAGAGTTCCACGGCATCGATGCACTGGTCATTCGCGACTCCTATCATCGCTATACGGTGGACGAGCATACTTTCCTGGTCATCGACAACGTGCATGCCCTGCGCCAGCCGCACGAGCCCTGGGAGCGCCGCTTTGCCACCCTGCTGGCGGAAATTGACCGCCTCGACCTCTTTTTTCTCGCGCTCCTCATGCACGACACCGGCAAGGCTCGGCGCACGGGCGATCACACGGTGCAGAGCGTTGAACTGGCCGACAGCCTGTTGGCTCGGCTCGAACTGGATGCCGAAGAACGCGACCAGGTGCGGCGGCTGATCCGCAATCACCTGGAAATGTCGATGACTTTGCGCCGCGATATCTTCGACGCAGAGACGATACGCGCATTCGCGGAAAAAGCGGCTTCCCAGACCCACCTCAAGATGTTGTGCCTGATGACCTATGCCGACATAAAGGCGGTCAACCCGGACGCACTGACCCCATGGAAGGCGGATAGCCTGTGGCAACTCTATATCGCCACCTCCAACTTCATGGACCGCAGTGTCGACCAGGAGCGCTATCGCGCCGATGTAGACCCGACGGTGCTGAGGCGCATTCTCACCCTGGCTCCAGAGAGTGCCCGGGAATTGCGCAGCTTTTTGGAAGGGTTCCCGCAACGCTACCTGCATACACGCATGCCGGAGCAGATCCGCGACCATTTTCAGATGGCTTTGCATCTCCCGAAGTCCCCGGTCCAGATCAGCCTGCGCAGCTTGCGTCAGCTGTGGGAGCTTACGGTGATCACCAAGGATAGGCCCCTGCTTTTTGCCGACATGGCCGGCGCGCTCTCCTCCTGGGGCATGAACATTGTGAAAGCCGAGGCGTTTTCCGACGATGCAGGAATCATCGTCGACACTTTTCAGTTTTCCGATCCCTTCCGCACCCTGGAGCTCAATCCGTCTGAGGAGGACCGGTTCCGGCAGAGCCTGCTGGACGTGATCTCGCTCAAGGTTCCGATCGAGGTCCTGTTGCGCCGCCGTCAGGCCATCCGTGCTCCGATCATGGTCAAGGTAGCTACTCGACTTGATTTCGATAACACAGCGTCAACCCACAGCACGCTGTTGCAGGTAGTCGCTCAGGACGGACCCGGGCTGCTGCGCCAGATCGCCACTACGCTGGCCGCGCACCATTGCAATATAGAAGTGGCCCTAATCGATACCGAAGGGGAGATCGCGATCGATGTTTTTTATCTGACCATTGGCGGGGCCAAACTCGATCAGGCTACCCAGGAGCAGTTGCAAGCAGCGCTTTCGCTCGCGGTCGAGGAATTGCGTCCTGCGCACGCAGGCATCTAGAAAATACTCCCTTCTCTCCCCTCGCTCAAAGCAGCTACCATCAAGTGAGAGCAACGTGAAACTGGGCCGATCCATACGCAAATATCTTCGTCTGCGGCGGCATAAGCGACCGCGGCCCGCGTTTGCTCGTGCCAAGGACGAGCTGCGAGCGCGGACGAAAGCATTTTCCGCTACCGCCACTCTGGATACGCAAACCGCCGCCTTCACGCGCCTCTTCCACACCATCTGGACCGGGTCCAGTGAACGCTCTTTCAACGTGCGCCTGCTTTACTGGATCCGCATGCTGGAGCACGACGATCTGCTGCGGATTGACTTTCAGGAAACCTTTCAATCCATGCTTTCCCAGCTTGACTCGGTGGCATTGCTGGCGGAGGCGGGGTTGCCCCGGCACCACGCAGTTTTTTCCGAGGGGCTTCGCCGTCTCTTCAATCGACTCCTGCCTTCGGCGATGGCGGTAACGGACAGCTCCCGGCTCATGATCGCGCTGTTCGCCCATTCGCGCGATGTCGAGCGCTTCCTCGACCTGCCGCAGCCTCTCTTTGAACGGCTGAGCATGATTCTCGCTCCACCCGCGACGGGCGGCGGGCCCCGTTCCTCTCGCCGCTTCCAGAGCGATTTGCGCCAGGCACTCTGCCTGATCGCTACCCGTACCGCCGGCCGGGGTGTCACCGCGGCCATGCGCGAGCGTGGAGGCCGGGTTGAGGTGCAGAACTCGCCCTTTTACCAATTGATTTTCGCTACCCAGGAATTGGCGGAGTCCGGGGATGCCATGACCGCCGCACCCCGCTTTGAGGTTTGGAAGGCAGCCATCAGCAGTTGCCGGAAAGAGCTCGGCCAGGTGCGGGTGGGGATGGAAACCACCGGGGTGAGCGCGGACCTGGTGCTCGACTTGAGGAGTATTGAACTGGCCCTGATGCGCATGCACGGGTTGGCCAGGATTCTTACCTTCGGCGCGGAACCCGTGCCAGGTGTTGGCGCCTCTACTGCCGCCCGCAATCTGCTGAACCAGTTGATCGAAGGGCGTCTCGAAGACAAACGGGTTTCTGCCTTGCTCAAGCAGAACCTGAACCTGCTGGCGCGCAAGACTGTGGAGCGTACCGGGCACAGCGGCGAGCACTACATCGCCCACACCCGTAAGGAGTACTGGCAGATGTGGCTCGCGGCCGTGGGCGGGGGGCTGTTGACCGTACTTACGGCTGCCTTCAAGATGCGCATCGTGGAGCATAGTTACCCTCTCTTTGTGGAGGGATTTCTCACCGGGACCAACTACGCAATCAGCTTCATCCTTCTGCAGGTGTTCGGGCTGGTGCTGGCCACCAAGCAGCCCTCGGCGACTGCCGCTACCTTCGCAGGCATTGTGCGCACGAATCCGGGCAACGCCAGCTGGAGCAAGATTTCAGATTTCACCGCCCGCATCACGCGCACCCAGCTGGCGGCCGCCATCGGTAACGTCACCGCGGTGTGCATCGGGGCCGTCGTCCTGGAGCGTCTGTGGCGAGTTATGTTTTCCGAACACTACTTGCCCGTGGAAAGCGCCCGGCACGTTTATGAGGCACTTCATCCATTTGCCTCCGGGACCATTATTTATGCGGCAGGCACGGGGGTCATCTTATGGCTTGCGGCACTGATTGGCGGCTGGTGTGAAAACTTCGCGGTGTTTCACCGATTGACGGAAGCAGTCTCCCAACATCCATTTGGCCTGCGCATCGGGCAGAACAGGATGACGCGGATGGCTGCGTGGATTGAGCTTAATCTTGCCGGTTGGAGCACCAGCATCGCGCTTGGCTACTTGCTGGGGTTTGTGCCGGTCGTCGCGCGATTCTTCGGAATACCCTTCGATGTGCGCCACGTGACCCTATCGACGGGCACTCTGGCCCTGGCGGCCGCCCGGTTCGGTACCAATTCCTTTGGCCACGGCTGGTTCTACTACGCCCTGGCCGGTATCGGAGTTACTTTTGTTCTGAACCTGGGCATCAGCTTCGCCATTTCAGCGTTTGTCGCCCTGCGCGCCTATGATGTCGGCCCTCGCGAGCAGCTGCTCCTTGTCCGTTACCTCTTCCGTCAGATCGTGCGCTCCCCGCTCAGATTCCTCTTGCCGATAGAGCGCGACACCCCGCCGGTCTCAATCCTCAACGCCATGCCAGAGGAGAAATAGTCAGGATGATCGAAGATTTGTCCGGCGGGCAGGAGAAGTTTCAGAGCGGTTGCGGGAGAATCCCCACTTCGCAAGTTGGGTCTAGATTTGTTTTGTATCAGGGCACGACTTCAGTCGGGCCGTACAGGATGGAAAAAGAATTGGGCTTCAGCCCCTTGCACTTGCCGACTCAGTCCGGCAAAGAAAAAGCGCGGGGGCTATAGATCCGTACCTCGGGGGCTAAAGCCCTCATCAACCCTGCCATTTACGGCACGGCTGAAGCCGTGCCCTGACACAAAACATGAGAGCATTGACTACCGGAAAACCCGCGCATTCCGCGGATTTGGATCTATCCCCGAAGTCCTCTCATGCTTTCTTACTTGGCGGGTTGCGTGGCCTGAGGTTTATCGTTCAACGCGTAGATGACTTCGCCTGGCTTGGCATAGCGCAGAATGACTCTGGCTTCATGCTCAATGGCATCGGGATCTGACTGCAGATGCTGCACATGCTCCTGCAGACGGCTATTCTGTTGCTGCAATTGCAGAATCTCTTTCTGCAGCAGTTGATGCTGATTGCGCTTTTGCTGATAAGCCGTTAGGCCGTTAGCCCCAAAGGTTGCGTGGTAACCCAGCAATACAGCAATGACGATCGCCGCAACGGTGGCGACCCGGCGGCCTGAACGAGAAAGATACGATGAGACGATCTGCCTCAAATTCTGCTGCCGGGTTTTCTTTTTTGTGCTCACAATCGCCTCACAATCCGCTGCCTTATCTTCTCAGTCAACCCCGTCGCTCAAGAGGAAGTTTTTGGGCTTGGAGTAGAAGGAACCATACTTGGTAAACATATGGCCGATTTTCAAATTGTCCTGACCACCTGCGCTGATCGCGAGCAGGCCGAACGTATCGCCCATCGGCTGGTTGAGGAGCGCCTGGCTGCGTGCGTCAATATCCTGCCGGTTGTCCAGTCGATTTATCGTTGGCAGGGTGCGGTTGAATCCGCGGCTGAAGTCCTGCTCATGATCAAGACCAGGGTCGCCCACACCAGCGAAGTGCAAGCGACCATCGCCAGCCTCCACTCCTACGAAGTTCCTGAGTTCCTGGTGCTACCGGTCTCCGGAGGTTCCGAGTCTTATCTTGCATGGATGGACGGCGCCCTGCGGTAAACCGCCTTTTTTGTTATTCTTCAAGCTGTTCCTGAGCCCGTCCTCTATGCGGCTTTTGTTCGTGGCTTTCGCTATCAGCTTTTGCGCATTACTGTGGGTAGCTTTCTCAGTTGCCCGGCATATTCTGCGGCATGACCCCGCGCAGCCGGGCGCCAGTGGCAGGGAGCCGGATGGGGAGATCAAAGATGGAAGAAATCGGTTATAAGCAAGACAGCATTGGCGCAATGCAAGTGCCGGGCATTGCCTGGAAGACCGTGTTTGCGGTTGTACTGGCCACTGCCCTGGTCGCGATCTGCGCCCACATCGCCATTCCACTCGGCTTCACTCCCGTTCCCGTCACCATGCAGACATTCGCTGTACTTCTGTTGGCGCTGCTGTTTGGTCCGGGACCCGCCTTTGCCTGCCTGACCCTCTATCTGATGGAAGGCGCAGTTGGCCTGCCGGTCTTCAGCCCCCATGGTCCCGGGGGTATGGCGCAGTTACTTGGCCCCACCGGCGGGTACCTGCTCTCGTATCCGTTTGCCGCGGCGCTGGCCAGTGTTCTGTATCGCCGCGGCCGCCGCTCCTTCCTGGCCGCGGTCGTGTCCACAGGATTCGCCAGCATTGTCATTCTTACCGCCGGCGCTACCTGGCTCGGACTGCTCACTCACTTGACGTTTTCTGTCGTTCTCACCCAGTCAGTCGCGCCGTTCCTCGCCGGCGATGCCGTCAAGGTCCTCGCTGCAGCGGCCTGTGTCAGTCTGCTTGCATCATTCGGCGACGATTCCCGCAAGCAAAGTCTTTAGGGTCGCCCTGCCAAGGTTTACTAGAAAGGATTTTGTGACCACCACTACTCCTACTTCGCTTCCGCCGGATGCTCCGGCCCGGGGTCTCAGGGCGGATCTAAGCACTCCGGGTGCGGTCAAGGAGATCGCCATCGCCCACAGTCCGGATTCCGATGACGCCTTCATGTTCTATGGTTTGGCTACGGGCAAGATTCGTGTTCCGGGATACAAGTTCACTCATACCCTTTGCGATATCGAGACCCTCAATCACAAAGCCATGAACGAGGCCTTTTACGACGTAACCGCGATCTCGTTTCACGCCTACCCCTACGTTCAAAAGGACTATGCTTTGATGGCTTGTGGTGGCAGCGTGGGGGAAAACTATGGTCCCATGATCGTCGCCAGCCAGCGGATCGCGGCTAGTGAAATCGGGCGGGTGCGGATCGCGGTTCCGGGCACCCTGACCACTGCTTATCTCACTCTGAAGCTTTTCGCTCCGAACATTGAAACTGTTACCGTTCCCTTTGACAAGATCATTCCGGAAGTAGTGGCCGGCAATTTCGACGCCGGCCTGATTATCCACGAAGGGCAGCTGACCTATGCGGCCAGCGGCTTGCACAAGGTTATCGATCTCGGCCATTGGTGGCGGGAACAGACCGGGCTTCCCTTGCCGCTGGGCGGCAACGCAATTCGCCGCAGCCTGGGGCAGGATGTGATGCTCACCGTAACCCAGGCGCTGCGCGACAGCATCCAACACGCGCTGGATCATCGCGAAGCTGCTCTGGAGTATTCCATGCAATTTGCCCGGGATCTCGACCCGCAGCTGGCAAACCGGTTTGTCAGCATGTACGTGAACCAGCGCACGCTCAATTATGGCGAAGACGGGAAAGAGGCCATTCGCAAGCTGCTTGCTATGGGACATGAGCGGGGGATTATTTCGACTCCGGTTCAGGTCGACTTCGTCGGATAGACTCAAAGAAAACCGCAGATCTCTCCGCTACGCTTCGCTCCGGTCGAGATGACAAATTTGTTGCAAGAAATGCTCTGAGTTCCCATGGACAAAGGGCCGGGGCGGCTCAACAAGTTTGTCATCTCGACCGGAGCGAAGCGTAGCGGAAAGATCTGCGGTTTTTTCAGCGCCACCTATCAATCGTCGTCGTCATGGTCCCGCTGTTTCGTAACGGGCCTGGCCAGCATGGTGGGCAGCGGTTTTTTCCCCATGGCATCGCGCCATAGGATCACATTCAACACCCGCGGGTCGGCTCGATCTTCATGGGAGAAGTCCATGCGGCTGGAGGCCTGCGCCCCTGGCGCCTTAGGGCCGTTCGCCGTGTATATCAGCCCGTTATCGCGATTGCGATAGTCCGCTTCATAAGCCGGTTGATCGCCGGCACCTGTGAATAGAGACGCGATAGGCGGAGCAAAGGCGTCGTTGTTGTTCATTGGCGGCAACCCCAACAGCTCTTCCATGGTCCGAATCACACTCACGGTGGTATAAAACGTGCTGTCCACGGTGGGCTTCGCGGCGCGAGGCGAGTACTTGCTCACAACCAGCGCAACACTGCGATGGGCGTCGACGTGATCCGCCCCGTTCTGGGCATCGTCTTCCAGAATGAAGAATGCGGTGTCATCCCAGTAAGGGCTGTGGGTGATGGCCTCAACGGCTCTCCCCACGGCGAGATCATTATCGGCAACGGATGCCTTGGGCGTCGGCATACCTGGAGTGGTGCCCGCAGTGTGGTCGTTGGGTAGCCGAAGCTGCACGAACTGCGGCATTGTATCCCGCCCTTGACGGCGGTCCTCGACCCATTGGCGAAAGTGGGTAAGAAACTCCTCCACCCGCAACTGATCAGGGAAGCTCAGATCAAAGTCAGGGTATTGCGGGTCAAAATGACCCACCAGCTCGGGCTTGGTCGCGATGTTCTCATTGATGAGTGGGATTGGCCACGGAAAGGGGCTCGTTCCCCCACCATAATTTTGCGGAATCGCTTCCCCGTGGCGAATGTCACCGCGGGCTCCACACTGCGCCGGCAGCGGTTCGGGCGTTCCTTCGGTTGGAGACGACCCCTTGGGGGCCATATCGGGGCTGGAGCAGAACTTGGTGGAAATGAATTCCCCAAAATGATAGAGGCTCTTGCCGTTGCGCGCTAAATCGGTCCACAGGTAGCCGCTGCCCGGCTCATTAACATCCGAAATGCCTTCGCGCAATGGATAGCCGTTCTCGACCACACCCTCGTAATCGTAAACACGCTCGTTTCCGCGGTAGCTCTGCTGCCAGGTCTTTTCGTTGTAGTCGCTGGAGATGGCGGCATTCGACCACACATGCCCGTCACCGGAAACCTCACCGGAATCATAGAAGTTATCGAGCACGCCAAACTGTTTCGCCAGCTTGTGTTCATTGGGCGTGATCTCCTCGCCGTACATAGTGAGGCTGGGCGATCCGTTGCCTACCCCCAGGTCACCCAGGATCTGATCGTAGGTTCGGTTCTCCTTGATGATATAGATCACATGCCGTATCGGGTTTGCCCCGGAACGGAAAGCGATCTTCTCCTGCGCGGCCTTCATCATATTCGTCTCTATCACGGTTCGCGTCAGCTGCTCGCGCTGGCTATCAATGTGGGAGAGGTCGATGGCAGCAAGTGACCCGTGCAGGAGAGTGGCAATATACGTTGAGTTGCCAGGCCGTCCGGCTTGGCCCGGGACCTGCGCCTGGGGCATATTGTTTGGGCCCGTGCCCTGGCCCTTTGCGGTAGCCACGTAAAGCTTGTTGCCCTTAACCGCGAGGGCAGTGGGATACCACTCGGTCGGTACCCAGCCCACTGCCTTTCCGCCAGGTTGGCCGCCGCGGAGGTCAAACACGGCAATGGCGTCAGAGCCGGTGTTTGCGGCAAAGAGCCGCCGGCCGTCTTCCGACACCGCGACCGCGTCTGGCATCGCGCCAAAGTAGGTCTGCCCCGGAAGGCGCGTATCGTAGACCGCCTCCAACTTAAGCTCGCTTCCCCCCACACGCATCGCGGCCACCGCATCCCGATTGGCCAGGGCCACATAAAGAGTCCTCTCGTCCGGGCTCCAGGCAAAAGCAGCGGGATGAGAACTGGGTGCAGTCTGCTCCCGCGGAGCAAGCAAGGCCAACTTCTTCACAACCCTGCCGTTGTCCAGATCCAACTCCGCGACTGCCGAGCCGTTCCACAATGCAACGTAGGCGCGGCTTCCCGAACGGTTGACCGCGATGGAAACGGGATAGGTGGAAGGCACGACGTTGCCCTGCGACAGATCAAAGCGCCGCAGGACCTTTCCGGTGACTCCACTCATAAGCAGAACGTCGTCGGAGAGATTGTCCGCCACCAGCAATTCATCGGTTCCATCCGGCCCTTTGCGTACCGCGATGCCGGCCGGCGAAGGGATCGCTGTGCCCGCGGGCAGGGCGACGCCAATTGGATTTTGCAGCTTGCCCTCGGTCAGTTGCTGTAACGGGACCGGAAGCAGCTGCGCCGCCTTCAGGTTGCCATCGTTAAAGTCATAGACGGCGACTGCGTTGCCGGTTTCGTCCTTATGGCCTCCTTGCGGCGCGGTCAGAGAGTCAAAGACCGCATACAGATGGGTACCATCCTTGCCGAAGGCCAACCCTGAATAGAGAGTCTGAGGCAGGCCGATCGCTGTCCTCGGCTCGGGGAAATCGGTCACCTTGCCGGTGCGGATATCGAGCACGGCGATGGATTGCTGATAAAGCGACTCGAAGGTACCGTAACCGGCGTTCACCACTGCCAGGTAACGCCCATCGGGCGAGATGGCGGCGGTCATGGGCAGACTATTCAGCCTTTGCGGTTCACCCGGAACGGGCTCCGCCAGGCGCTTGCTTGTCGGCAATGCGATCTGTCCCAGGACGGCCGGTGCCGCAACCATCAAGACCAGACAAAGTACATGACTCGAAAGTGCGCAAGGTCGTTCCCATAGATTGGTCACATCAATCCCCCACAAACGCCCATATTCGGATCGCAAGCCGCCCGGACAGACCAACTTGCGAGTGATTCTGGCCGAGCAGGCTTTGTCATTATCAGTATCAACAATTGTCATTACAAAACTCTTACGAAGAGATAACCGGGGCCCTGTTAGGTTCGAAGTTAACCGATCCCGTTGTTTGACGCTCGAAAGGGACTTTCCACCAGATCATGCTGACAGAAATTGTTGAATCCTCCCCAAGCCTTCCCATTGTCGCTCCCGCCGAAACCGGCGAAACAAGGACCGACCCCAGGACTGAACGGACGCGGCGCGCCCCAAAACACACTGACGTGCCAGTGCTTGGACGCGACACCCAGGCAAATAAGACCAACTGGGTGACCACCGGCTTCATGGTTGCTTTTCACGCGCTGGCGGTGGCTGCCCTGTTCATGTTTACCTGGAAGGCCTTTTTCTGCTTTCTCGGGCTTTGGTTGGTAGCCATCAACATGGGAATCGGGATGGGGTATCACCGTCTGCTCACGCATCGCGGCTACCGGACGCCCAAGTGGCTGGAGTACTTCCTTTCCATCTGCGGCACCCTGGCGCTGGAAGGGGGACCCATCTTCTGGGTAGCCACCCACCGCGTGCATCACCAGCTGACAGATCGAGAAGGTGACCCCCATACCCCCCACGATGGCGGATGGTGGTCCCACGCCGGCTGGATTCTCTCCGGCGACGCCCTGCACCACGAGACCGCGCTAATGGCCCGCTACGCGCCCGACCTGGCCAAGGACCGCTTCCAGATCTGGTTGAGCAAATATCACTACGTGCCCATGGTTGTCGTGGGATTAGCATTGCTGGCGTTTGGCGGATGGTCTTGCGTCATGTGGGGCATTTTTTTGCGCGTGACTCTCGGTCTGCATGCCACCTGGCTGGTCAACTCGGCCACCCATATGTGGGGTTCCAGGCGCTTTTCTACTCGCGACGAATCACGCAACAACTGGTGGGTAGCTTTGCTCACCGGGGGCGAAGGCTGGCACAACAACCACCATGCACACCCTGTTTCGGTAAGGCATGGCCTCACCTGGTGGGAGTTCGATCTGAATTTCTATGGCATCTGGCTGCTTAAGAAACTTGGTTTGGCGAGCAGCGTTAAGGTGGCCCAGTTCGACCCCCATGATCCCCGCCCCGCGGGCGTTTCATAACCACCCCCAGTTTGGTTGCCAACCCAGGGCGCGGCTTCGGTCGCGCCCTTCCCTTTTGGCGCCGCTATACTTTGCCTAGGGCTGGCCGGCTATGCGTATCACCAGACACAGAAATGCGATCGCTTTTTTCATCACTCTCGGCGCTTGCCTGGTCGCCCTTGCCATCGCCCTCAACGTCGGCTGGGTCATCATCAGCTTGCGCAGCATCATCCTGCTGGTCATCGGCATTCTCTTCTTCCTGCTGCTGATTGCCGGTCTGATTCTGAACACCATATTTCTGGTGCGTGAAGTCAAGCGGAACGAGCGCCACGATAGCTTCCTCAATGCCGTGACCCATGAGCTCAAGACCCCCATCACCTCCATCCGCCTGTATCTGGAAACCCTGCAGCGCCGTGAGTTGCCGGAGTCGCAACGGAAGGAGTTCTACGAGATCATGCTCTCTGACACGGAACGCCTCCTGGCCACTGTCGAACAAGTGCTCAAGGCCGGAGAAGTAGGTCAGCGAGCACGCAATCAGGTGCGCTTGCAGCTCCAGTTCGACGATGTGGTTCGTGATTGCATCCGCACCACGCTGCAGCGCTACCATCTGCAGGAGTCGACTATCCATTTCACCGTGGAACCAGATGCCGAACAGTTGGCAGTTGTGGGCAACCCGGAGGACCTGCACACCGCCGTGCTCAACATTCTCGATAACGCGGTCAAGTATTCGCCCCAGGGGCCGCAACTCGAGGTGCATCTCTCCCTCGACGGCGAGGCGTGGTTGATGCTTGCGGTTTCCGATCAGGGCCTGGGCATTGCGTCTCCGCACCTGAAGCGGATCTTCAAGCGCTTTTACCGGGTGCCGGCCCGCAATGTCTTCCGGATTAAAGGGACCGGTCTCGGCCTCTTCCTGGTTCGCTCCATCGCACGCCAGCACGGCGGAGACGTGGTCGCCGAATCCGAAGGTGAAGGCCGCGGAGCCACGATACGGTTGCAGCTCCCCCGCGCGCTCTCCGCCGCCGGCAAAGGGGCAGGCTCATGAGCACCAATATTCTGGTGGTAGAAGACGAGGCGCACCTGGCGCAGGGTTTGCTGTTCAATCTGCGCGCGGAAGGCTACACGGCACAACTCGCGGTGGATGGCGAAACGGCCCTGGAGATGATCGCCGCCGAGCCCATCGATGCCATCATCCTGGACGTCATGCTCCCGGGGCGGGACGGGTTCTCGGTCGCCGCGGAGTTGCGAGCGCAACAGAATTTCGTTCCCATTCTCATGCTCACCGCGCGCAGCCGTCCGGAGGATGTGCTCGAAGGTTTCAGCGCGGGGGCGGACGATTACCTTCCCAAGCCTTTCGATCTTTCCATCCTTCTCGCGCGTCTCAAGGGTCTGCTCCGGCGCATGGCGTGGCTGCGCCCCGGGCTTGCGCCGCCGCCAGCGCAGCCGGCGCGCAGCGTTCCCTTGCCGACCACCTTCACCTTTGCCGGGCGCACCATCCACTTTGACTCGCTCGAGCTCATGACACCAACCAAGACTGTGCGCCTCACGCTCATGGAGTGCGATCTTCTCCGCTACATGGTGCTCAACCAGGGGCGCATCATCTCGCGCAAGGAGCTATTGGAACAGGTGTGGCGAGTACGCGAGGACACAGACACTCGCGCGATCGATAACTTCATGGTCCGTTTGCGCCGTTACATCGAGGACAATCCGGCTGAGCCTGTTTTTCTCGAAACTGTGCGTGGGATCGGCTATCGTTTCCTGCCGGGCGTAGCTGCTGTATCTCCAGATAGCTCGGGCTAACACCTTTTCGCCATTGCCGCGTGTGTGCACCGGAGGCAGACTCCCAGATAGCAGCATGCTCTCCCTCCTTTGGGTGCGCCGGTAAAGTCGATACATCTTTCCACGTCGAAAGATATCGCTCGGATGTTACGCGCGGCGGCTTCTATCATGCGCACCCCTTCTCTCTTCAACTTGGCAGTGGCCGGCTGTAGTCTACCCGCAGGCGTTGACCTTATTTTTCGCAGAAAAAACAAGCCATACGTGAGCATCGGAATCAACCCCGAAGGAGTCTGTGTCATAGCCGCCTCGGAGGCGATCGACGTGTGCCCCACGTTCGCCTAAGCGTACGTGGGCCGAAAATGGCGGGCGCAGCCCATCGACCGCTTTCGCTGTATCGACCTAGTCCCGGAGTCGGGACTACTCGATCCTGTCAACGTGTACCCAGGACTACGTCCTGGGCCTGGAGTTTCTACATTTTTCTCAAGCGGCAGCCGCCTGAACCAATTCGGGCGAGCTGAGTTTTAGGTCAAAGGGATCGAGTAGCGGGGTTTGTTGGGTTATTTCCTTGCGCAGGAGGGTAATGAGGTCCAAGCAGGAAGGGCGGCGAGCGTTTCGCCGCCATTTGGGTAGCTCGGCATAGGCGTTACCGCGCTCAGCGCCAAAGGCTTGAAGAGAAGCCAGCAGTAAAGCGCTATAGGAGGCGACGGCAAGGACGGGTTGTTTGGGCACCGAGGTAACATTCCATAATTGAGCTTGGCCGACACCCAAGGTGTCTTTCTCTTCGCGGTGATTGACTTCGATTTGCCAGCGATCAAAATAGATCTGCAATAACTGCGTAACCGAACTGCGCAGGTCGGTAGTTAACAGGTAAGCCGGATCGCGATAATACAGCCTTCCGCTTTTTCTCTTCCGGTAGGGAGTAGGGGCGAGAACCAAGAGGCGAAGAGGTCGCCTGGCGGCTCCGCGCTGCCAATAGACGTCCCCGAGCTCTTTATAGCGAACCTTGCGACGCTTGCCGCCGTAGAAGATCCTGGTCGTCTTCCAGAGCTGACTCTGATCTTTGCGAACCTGTTCAGGGGTAAATTTTTCCAGGGCAAAAAAGCGTCTCGTAGGCAGCGAAGCACGAAAGCATAGTTTGGCATCCTTTCGCGCTCGAGCCAACAGCACCGACCTGTCGGCCACGTCACCAAAGCAGGTTCGATTGCAGAAGCTGCCGTCAGCGGTCAGCACCAGTATCTTGTGGCGCCCTCCGGCCAGATCCAACTCCTCTCGCAGTTGCTTGCCCATCTGGACAAAGCTCTGGGAAAGATTTTTTTGTTTCACGGCAGCCTTATATTGCTTCAGTTCCTCTGGGCTGGCCTTCTTGCCGGGACGCCTGAGCCGAGAGACTTCTTGAAAGCGAATGGGCAAGGCGCGAGTGCCGACGTTGGCCGTACGATGCAAGGGCACCAACAGAGAGGCCTGAAGAAAGCGCAACCCCAGCACCAGGTTGACATGAAAGGGTGGGGAGAGCGGATCGCGCTGATAGAACGCCTGTTGAATCGAGCGGCCTGTCTTGCGCAACTTAGTGTCATCCAGGGCCACGCCGACCAACCGTTGTGGGCAATAGGCCAGAGCGCGCTTGAGAATGGGTTGGAATAACTGTTGCGGTTCCCAATGGCAGCGGGAGTGGAGAAAATACTCCGCACTCCAGCTACGGTGTTGGCCCCCGTTGGTCCAGATGATCCGCGAAAGACAATGCCGGCCCAAACAGGTCAGTGAACCGAGTGCTTGTCGCACCGCGCGCTGATAGGTGCGCTGCTGGGGAAACACTCCCTGCCACTCTTCGACGATGGAGAGAAACGCAGCCAGTAGCTTCATCGGGCTTCGGGCCGGAGCGAGAAAGTGTTCTTTTCTGGGCGCAGGAAGCGGTCCTGACGGGCCACCTTTTTGCTCAGCGAAGAGACCAGGCTCTCCCGATCGACGGTTACGCCGAATTGTGTATGGATGCGGTCGATCATTTCCGAAACATGCAACGGGGTACGCGTCTTCTTAAGTATGTCGAATGCCATATCAACCTGTGACCGACCTCTCTTTGGGCGTGGTCGAGCTTCTTCCGTCTGACCCTGACGAAGTCGGCGAATGGCTCGCAGTTGTGCTTCCATAGAAGCTTCAAATACGGATAAGATAATGTCCTTGATATCATCGTTCATGGCGGGCTCCTGAGCATGGACTCAAGAGTAGACTATCTCGATATACGTCGGTATGTCATAAAACAATGCCTCACCAGACGTAACCATCTGGTTGCCCCAGTGAAAAGTCATCCAGGCAAAATGTAGAAACTCCAGACCCAGGACTACGTCCTGGGCAAGTGCGGGCTGAATCCCGTGCCCTTCAAAAAGCGAGCTCACACACCCTCTTTAGCCCTGGGTTGCAAGCGACGCGCGGCTAAGTCCTTTGTTTCGAGCGACGGTTAAAGTTGTGCGTGTATTCGCCTCCAGAGTGGCGCAAAATTGGCCGACGGAAATGGTGCGTGATATGCGTGGTATGCGTGGTAAGGCCGACGGAAATGGTGCGTGATATGCGTGGTATGCGTGGTAAGTCCGACGGAAACAGTGCGTGATATGCGTGGTATGCGTGGTAAGGCCGACGGAAACAGTGCGTGATATGCGTGGTATGCGTGGTAAGGTCCGACAAAAAGGGTGCGTGATATGCGTGGTATGCGTGGTAAGCCCGACGGAAACAGTGCGTGATATGCGTGATATGCGTGGTAAGTCCGAATCCAGGCAAGAGGTTGTCCGGGATAATTTGCCCGCTGAGCCGTTCTGGCGAGCCGCATTTCATGCATTATCCACGCACGCGGCCGGCAAATGATTTGCAACAGCACAAAATTATTGGTGGTCACATCTTTATATATGCGGATTGGGTCAGTTTTGCGCCGGGAGAAAGGCCTTTTTTTCCGCAGCCTCTAAAGTCGTGCCCTGTTTCAAAGCACCAGGGCGTGAGTCCAGAAAACCGCGCATTCCGTAGATTTGGATCTATCCGCACTGTCTGAGATGCAGAAACTTCAGACCCAGGACTACGTCCTGGACTCTTTTCCGGCCTTTCCCTCATGGAATGGAATGTCCCCGAGGCGGGGTTGTCGCAACAGGTGTTGAGTTGAGAGCGTCGCTCCTCTATCCGCGCCTTGGCAGGCGCTGGATGCTCTAGACTGTAGTCAGTAGATCTGGATCCCCTGTGCGCCTGTTGACCCGCTACATCTGGCATGAAGTGCTGTCGCACGCCCTTCTTGGAGGCGCGCTCTTCACCTTCATCCTTTTCATGAAGTATCTCGGGCAACTGCTGGAAATGGCAGCGCGCAATAGCGCGTCGTTGGGCAGCGTGGCGCAGATATTTTTGTTTATGCTGCCAGGGATCCTGAGTCTTACCATCCCCATCGCTGTTCTGGTGGGGGTCCTGCTGGGCCTCAGCCGGTTATCGGCGGACAGCGAAGTGACCGCAATGCGCGCCGTGGGCATTGGCGTCTGGTTCTTTGTGCGGGTGGTCTCGGCCATCGCGATCGTTGGCTGGGGTATATCGCTGGCCGATTCGCTCTACATCGCGCCGAAGGCGGCCGCGGCGCTGCTAAAGATCGAGAGTTCGCTCAAAGACCAACAGGCCTCGTTCGAAATCGAGCCGCGCGTGTTCTATGAAGACTTCAAGAACTATGTCCTGTATGTGCAGGATATCCGCGCCAGCACAGGAGCGTCACGTTGGCAGCGCATCTTCCTCGCCGACCTGAGTGATCCAATCGCCCCCAAGATCACAACGGCTGAGGAAGCCGTCGTTGCCGACAGCGGTGCTCACACCATCCTTATGCGCCTGCGTAATGGAACCGAGCACGACATGGCGAGCAGCAATGGGGCGCCCCAGTATCAGGTTTCTACGTTCGTAGAATCGGAACTGCCCCTGACCATCGGCACCCAGGAAGACGCGCACATCGGCCGTAACGACACGCCTATTCTCGCCATGAGCAACCACGTGCTCTACGAGCACACCAAGGGACCCGGGGGCAAACCCTACCTGATCGAACTCCACAAGCGGTTTGCTTATCCGGCGGCCTGCCTGGTCTTGATGCTTATCGGGATTCCGCTCGGCCTCTCTTCACGGCGAGGGGGCAAGAGTGCTGGTTTTGTGGTGACGATCGCCCTGGTTTTTATTTACTACTTCCTCTCGTTAATAGGGAATTCGCTGGCGCGCGAGGGTAAGGTACCCGTCTTTGCCGGGGTCTGGGCGGCAAACATACTTTTTGCCTTCTTCGGCCTACTCCTGTTGCGGCAAATGGCAGTGGGAGGAGGGGCGTTGGGCACGCACGTCGCGGCGATCGTCAGCCGATTCAAGAGCACACAGCTGCTGGCTCCAAGAAGCGAGCGCAGCAAGGAAGATCGCACCACGCACGAGCGCGGACGCTTTCCGCTCATTCTCGACGACTATGTGCTGCGCGAATTTATGACCACGTTCCTCCTGGTGCTGTCCAGTTTTGTTCTGCTGATGCTGGTGTTTACCTTCTTTGAGTTGCTCGGCGACATTATCCGCAACCGCACTCCGCTGGTCACGGTAGGCGAATACCTCATCAACCTCACACCCAGCATGGTCTACAACATCGCGCCTTTGGGGGTTCTGGTTGCGGTGCTGGTCACATTTGGGGTGCTCACCCGAACGAATGAGTTTACGGCCATGAAGGCTACCGGCATCAGCTTGTACCGGGTGATGGTGCCTATCCTGGTGGTTTCGGCCCTAATCGCGGTTGCCCTATTCCTTTTTGATGAGTCTTACCTCCCCGGCGCGAACCGGCGGCAGGAGGCGCTGCGCAGCGTAATCAAGAACAGGCCCGCGCAAACTTTTCTCCGCCCTGACCAGAAGTGGATCTTCGGCCGCCAGGAGCCGGGCAAACCAGGGCGGATTTTCTATTATCAGTTCTTCGATCCGGATCAGGATCGCTTCGCCAACCTAACCGTCTTCGAATTCAACCCGGAGAACTTCTCACTTTCCCGCCGCATCTTCGCCTCCAGCGCACACTGGGAGCCGCAAATACAGCAATGGGTCTTTGAACACGGATGGGAGCGAAGGTTCGATGGCGAAACAGTCAGCAGTTATGGCCAGTTCAACGTCGAAAGCTATCCGGAGATCGACGAACGGCCCCAATATTTCAAGAAGGAAGCCCTACAGTCCCAGGAGATGACCTTCGGTGAACTGCAGCGCTACATTCGCGACCTGCGGCAGAGCGGTTTCGACACCAGACAACTCAGTGTTCAGCTCAACATCAAGCTGGCGTACCCGCTCGTCACCCTGGTCATGGCAGTGCTGGCTATCCCTTTCGCCTTGACCATGGGGAAGCGCGGTTCGCTAACTGGCATCGCCGCGGCCATTGGGTTGGCGATCGCCTTCTGGGTAGTGAATCTTACGTTTCAACAACTGGGCAACGTGAACTTCCTGCCCACGCTGCTGGCGGCGTGGTCGCCCGACCTGCTGTTCGCCCTCGCCGGCGCTTACATGCTGCTACGTACACCCACCTGAGATGTTTAGAATGAAACCAGGATGCTTGCCACGCTTCGGCCCCTATTGCCCTATCTGCGGCGTTATCGCCGTGACTTTGTCTGGGGCGGACTCTCTGCCGTAATTGCGAATATCATCTGGATCTTTTTCCCCCAGGTAATCCGCGTCGCTATTGATGACCTGAACCGGGGCGTCACGCAAAAAAAGATCCTGCTCTATGCCGGGCTGCTGGTCGCCATCTCCGCCGCCAAGGGCGTCTTCCTCTTTCTCACCCGCTGGATCATCATCGGTATTTCCCGCGAGATTGAGTTTGACCTGCGCAACGATCTTTTCCGTCATCTGGAACGGCAGCCGGCAGCATATTTCCAGCAGCATCGGACGGGCGACATCATGGCCCGCATGACCAACGACCTGAACGCGGTGCGCATGTTGTTGGGGCCGGCCATCATGTACAGCGCGAACACGGTTTTGTTTTCGATCGGGGCTTTGTACTTTCTGCTCCGCATCAGCCCCTGGCTGACCCTGGTGGCGCTGGTCCCGCTGCCCTTGGTGAGCATCCTGGTGCAGGCCTTGGGGCGCAAAATTCATGAGCGTTTCGAGCGCATTCAAGCCATGTATTCCGAGATTTCCGCGCAGGCCCAGGAGAATTTTTCCGGCGCCCGGCTGGTGCGTGCCTTTGCCCAAGAAAAAGCCCAGATTGCAGCCTTTGAAAAATCCAACAAGGAGAATATCCGCCGCGGGCTCCGCCTGGTTCAGCTCATGGGCATGCTCTGGCCGACGCTTGAGTTTGTGCTCGGACTTGCCTTGGCCATCACCCTGCTGGTGGGCGGCCATGAGGTGCTGACACACCGCATCAGCATTGGGGATTTTGTCGCCTTTAACACCTACATGGTCATGCTGACATGGCCCGTCATCGCACTTGGCTGGGTGGTAAACCTGTGGCAGCGGGGCACTGCTTCGGTAGTGCGCATCGATGAGTTGCTCTCGGACAAGCCCACTATCGACGATGCTAAGGCCGACGCCACGATTCCCAGCGACCTGAAACTTCAAGGCGACATCGAGTTCCGGACCCTGGACTTTTCGTACTCCGGCTCCGATTCAGGCCGCTCCGAGGTGCTGCACTCGCTGTCACTCAAGATTCCGGCAGGAAGTAGTCTTGCCATTGTGGGGCCAACCGGCTCCGGGAAATCAACCCTGGTCAGCCTGATCCCGCGGCTTTATGACGCGACCCCGGGAAGTGTCCTGATTGACGGACGTCCCATTCGCGATTATCCGCTCGAAGTGCTGCGCTCGAACATTGGCTTCGTTCCCCAGGAGACATTTCTATTCAGCCAGACGATTCGCGGAAACATCGCCTTTGGCGCTCCCTGGGCCACTGATAGCGAGGTGCTCGAGGCGGCTGAAGCCGCGCACATTCGCCGCGAATTTGAGGAATTCCCGGCCGGCCTGGCCACCACGGTGGGCGAGCGGGGCATCACCCTATCCGGAGGGCAAAAGCAGCGGACAGCAATTGCCCGCGCCGTCATCCGCAATCCTCGCATCCTGATCCTCGACGACGCTCTATCCAGCGTCGACACCTACACTGAGGAGCAGATCCTGGGTGAACTGCAACGCGTGATGCAAGGCCGCACCACCCTCTTTATCTCGCACCGCATATCTACGGTTCGTCACGCTGACCGGATTGCGGTGCTGGTGTCGGGCCGCATCGTGGAACTGGGGACGCATGACGAGTTACTCGCCAGAAACGGCTACTATGCGGACCTGTTCCAAAAGCAGCTTCTTGAAGAAGAGCTGGCCATCGCTCATTGAACGTCAGGGTGGACTCCGGCGCCGTGCATGTCCGAAATCGGACGGTCGGTTGCAAAGCTGGACATCCCACGCCAAGGCGTTCCCCGTTTTTCTGCTGTTTGACGCAGAGGAAATGGCACGCCACGTGCGAGTAAGTCCCTTGAGGGGCGGTGTATGAACTTACTTGCTGATCTTCGCCTGGCACTGCGGCGACTGAGTAAACAACCCGGTTTCACGGTCACGACGATTGTGACTCTGGCGCTGGCCATCGGGGCTAATACTGCCATCTTCAGTGTTATCAACGCTGTGTTGATGCATCCATCGGGAGTGGATGCGCCACAGCGCGTAGCTATCATGCGGACGCACTATTCGCGACTCGACCTGGATTTTCCGGTAGTCTCGGTTCCGGACTATACAGATGCTGCCTCTCTCACCCGCCAGGTCGAGAGCGCCGCCATGGGGAACGTGATCGGCTACAACGCCGACCACGATGGCACTGTGGAACATTTCGACGGCGCCCAGGTGTCGTGGCAGTGGTTCAATGTTTTCGGGGCGAAGCCGATTCTCGGCAGGACGTTTAGCCCAGAAGAAGATCATCCCGCCGCCAACCAGGTCGCGGTTTTGAGCTATAGCCTGTGGCAGAGTGTTTTCGGCGGCGACCGAAACGTAATCGGCCGCTCTCTGATGCTCAATCAGACACCCTATCGCATTGTGGGGGTAATGCGAAGCGACTTCGACTGGCCGCGTGGAACAACTGTATGGACGCCTCTTGGGTTACCGCCGCAAGCATTCACGCCTGAAAATCGCTTCAATGAAAACTACCACGCGGTCATTCGCCTGCGGCCCCAGGTGAAATTGGCCGAGCTGAATGCCGGTCTGTCTTCGAGGGCAAATGCGGATAATTTGCTCGACACACGGTTGGGCCAGTTTGGGCAAAGAGCGGGATGGGGCATGGCTGCGGTGCCGCTTACCGAGTTTGCCGCCGGCCCGCTACGTCGACCCCTCTATGTGCTTTTTGGGGTTGTTCTGCTGGTGCTGCTGATTGCCTCGGCCAATGTTGCCGGACTCTTCCTTGCGCGAACTTCGACCCGCATCCGGGAATTTGCCATCCGCACAGCGATGGGCGCGAGCGTGGGGAGCTTAGTGCGGCAGCTGCTGAGCGAAACCCTGCTCCTCGCAGGCGTTGCCACCGTTATCGGAATTGCGCTGGGACCGGCATTTGGAAATGCTCTGCTCTGGATGGTTCCACACAGCCTGGCGCAGGGATATACGGTCAACACCTCATGGGAAGTACTGATCTTTACCGCCGGGGTAGGATTACTGACTGCTTTGATCTGCGGTGTTGGGCCAGCGGTAAAAATGACCCGTCTGCAACCAAGTTTGAGTTTGCAAGGCGGCAGGACGACGACCGCATCACAGGAAAAGCAGCGGTTACGTAGCTTATTCGTTATCGGAGAAGTGGCATTGGCTTTTGTGCTCCTGACCGGGGCCGGCATGTTTATCGCCAGCCTGAAGCAGCTGCAGCAAGTCGATCCTGGATTCAATCCGAGGGGCATTCTCGCGGGCACCGTGTATTATGCCGGCGCCGCCTATAAGGACAATCCGCAGCGGCAAGAAACCTTTGTGACAACTATATTGAACAATCTTGCTAATCAGCCCGGAGTGCAGGCGGCGGCCGCCACCTCATCGCTGCCGTTCAGCGATCAAGGCGGGGCAAGTTCCTTTCATATCGAAGGAAGGCCGGAAACGGGGAATGATCCCGGCCCGCACAGCCAACAAGCCACGGCCAGTCCAGACTATCTGAAGGTGATGCAGATACCGTTGCTGGCAGGAAGATGGATCAGCAGCGACGATCGTGCTCAAACCGAGCCTGTCGTCGTAATAGATCAGAGGCTTGCCCATAAGTACTGGCCAAATGAGAACCCGATCGGCAAAAGGCTGAAATCGGCGGTGGGCCCAGGCCCGTCGGCGACGATCATTGGTGTAGTCGGCAATGTTCGTTTCAGCTCTCTCGAAGAGGATTCCGGGGATGGTATGCGCTACTATCCCTATTCGCAGCTACCCTGGGGTGGGGCAAGTTTCGTCGTGCGCGCACAGGGCAACCCTTATCTACTCAGCGAGGTTCTCCGGCGGACCATCACCGCTGCTGATCCAACTCAGACAGTTTTTGATATCAGTTCGCTGGAGTCGCGAGTGAACGCTTCGCTTGCGTCCCGGCGCCTGATTGTCTGGTTGCTTACGGCTTTTTCCGGATTGGCTCTCCTGCTTGCCATCATCGGCATCTACGGCCTGATCAGCTACGTGACCGTACAGCGTACGAACGAGTTTGGTGTTCGGATGGCTCTTGGGGCGCGGCGGAGCCAAGTGGTCGCACTGGTATTAAAAGGCGCGCTTATCTGGGTCGCCATGGGTCTGGCAATCGGGGTGATCATATCCGGTTTTGTTACTTCGACACTTAAACACAGCTTCGCGGCGTTCGGAGTGGACGTGATTCCCTCTTTCCTGATAGCTTTCACTGCCTTGCTGATCGTCGGCGCTGGGGCAGGATTATTGCCCGCGCAGAGAGCCGCCTCGACAGATCCCGCACAGACTCTGCGGAATGAGTAGGGGGATTTCGGAAGATACGATCGACGGCCGCATCGTGGAGCTTCGCGCGTATGACGAGTCACTCGCCAGGATTACGCGGTCTCTCCCAAAACAGCTCCTGGGGAGAGGTGTTGGTGATCGCGCACTGAGCGACGGGGGCACAAGCAGGCGGTCTTAGGGTTTGGTCATCTTCAGACCAGAGACCGTGCCCTCTGTGTTGTGGGCGAAGCGAATCCCGTAAATTCCATCGGTAGATTTAAGCTTTCCAGGGGTTACGAGCGCAGACTTTTCGTAGCTTGCGACCACGACACCATTGATCGCGCATTCCACTTTGTCGCCTTTCACAGAAAGCGCGATCTTCTGGTCCACGGGGTCTCCGGGACCAGCAGCCTTATGGACGGCACCATTCGCTTCCCCGCGGCCGTTCATTTGAAAGGGCTCGGGCCCAAAGCCGCGCACGATAAATCTTCCATCGCCATAGGCGGCACAATATAACTCACTGCGCAGATCACTACCCAGGTCGTGGCCGGCGATAAAAATGCCGTATGGATGGGGATGGTTGTTCAGATTCATGTATTTTGCCTCAGTAAATGTGGCAGATACAGTGTAGTTCCCGGCAGCCATGTTGGCAGGATTCCAATATTCCGCCGCCGGCCCCGTCGTAACCTTCAGGGCATCGCCTTCCCGCGTCAGCTTGGTGTCATTAATCGTTTGGCCTGCCTTCTGCGCTCCGGAATCGACCGCCCCCACCCAGCCCGGGACAGAGATGCCCCCGCCAGCTACGGAGTGCGAACTATCCATCTGGCCGTGGGCAAGCACCAGGCCAGGAACGAGGGAAACGGCGGCCGCTGCAACGATGAATCCGCGAATGAAGCGCATAGGCTTCCTTTCCGGTACGGAATATTGACACGGGACGATTGTAGAGGTGTTTGCCAGCGCCCACAAGAGAGGGAAGTAAAGCGGGCTAAGCACTAAAAGGTCGTTCGCATCCGGGTATTTGTGTACAGTCGACTTCATTCTAAACAAGTCTTAAAGTCTTAAGTAGTGTGATCCCCATCACTGCATTCTGCCGTGCTGAGGATCACGCTCGTGAACATAAGTTCGTTTCGAACAGATAGATAAGCCCGGACTACGTCGTCGACCGATGCGACAGGCTCTTGCGTGCGCCGGGTGGATAGGGATTGGCAAATGAAAATAATGATGCTGACAGCCATTCTTGTGCTTTTTGTCTTGAGCCTGAAGAGCGCAGAAGCAGTTCCCAGTTTTGCCCGTCAGACTGGGCTTTCCTGCAATGTATGTCATAGCGATCCACCCGAATTGACCGCTTTTGGCCGCAATTTCAAACTGAAGGGCTACGTGCTGACGGATATGAGCCCCACCGACAAAGTGGGCAATAGCAAGAGCCTGCTGCTCTCCAAGTACATTCCGCTCTCAGCGATGATCCTGCTTTCCAACACGGCATACCAGGCGAACCAGCCAGGATCGCAGAATAATTCTGCTGGCTTTCCCCAGCAGGCCAGCATATTTCTCGCCGGCGGCTACGCTTCCCACTTCGGGGGAATGGCGCAAATCACCTATGAACATGCGGCCGATCACTTCACTATGGACAACACCGATCTTCGCTACGCCAATCAGGGAAAACTCCTGGGCAAAGACTGGGAATACGGCATAACCATCAATAACAATCCATCGGTCGAAGATCTTTGGAACAGCACCCCGGCCTGGGGTTTCCCCTGGATTTCAAGCGCTGGAGCTGTCGCTCCGAGTGCCTCTCCGATCATCAACGGCACGCTCGCACAGGATGTAGCCGGCGTCGGCGGGTACAGCATGTGGAACGACCACCTCTACACCAACCTAACGGTCTATCGCTCGGAGCATGCGGGGTCGGATCCACCGGTGACCGGGACAGGCCAGCCTTACAACATCAGTGGAGTTGCGCCCTACTGGCGCGCAGCATGGCAGCAAACCTGGGGCGACAACTATCTGGAGGTGGGAACCTACGGAATTTATATGAACTCCTTTCCGGGCGCCGTTTCCGGTCTGGAAGACCGCTACGCAGACCCCTCCTTCGACTTTCAATATGAACGGCCCTTCGGCGCCAGCCTGTTGGATGCACATGGAAGCTATACGCACGAATCAACCGATCTGCTGGCGACTTATACGGCCGGAGGAGCCACCACCAAGTCCAACCATCTCAATACCTTTAAGCTCGACAGCACTTATCACTGGACCAACAAGTACACCGCCACCGGCGCACTCTTCGCCACCACGGGAAATAGCGACCCGCTGCTCTATGCGCCCGCGCCCTTGACCGGCAGTAACAACGGAAGACCCACCAGCAGTGGCTACATCGCGCAGTTTGCCTATTGGCCCGTACAGAACATCGACCTCAATGTGAATTACACGGGATATTTCAAATTCAACGGAGCAAGCACCAATTACGACGGCGCGAATCGCAATGCGTCCGATAACAACACCGTTTACCTGGCCTTGTGGGTGAATTTCTAGGAGGTTTTCTTGGCTGACCAACCGATCGCGAACGAAAGCATGCAACAGGAGGCCACCAGGGTAACCAGGCGATCCTTCTTCGGGGGCCTGCTGGCTATAGGCACGGCTGGTATGGGGGCCTTGCTGGCAATACCTGTGCTGCGCTTTGTGTTCTATCCCCTGTATACAAAGGCTCGTGGCATCGTGTGGTCCGATGTCGGCAGTGTTGATGAACTTCCAACGAACGGGCAGCCGCTGCACAGAACCGTCACATTTACGCAGCGCGATGGATGGCGCGAGGTGGTCTCCGCTCAGTCGGTTTATGTCACTCGGGATAGTAGCGGGCAATTCCAAGTGCTCTCCGCCATCTGTCCTCATATGGGTTGCAGTGTTTCCTGGCAGGCCGATCACGACCGGTTCGTGTGCCCGTGCCATGGCGGTGAGTTCAAGGCCGACGGCGAACGTATTTCTGGACCGCCGCCCCGCGCCATGGACCAGCTTCCCACCCGTGTGCGGGATGGCAAGCTGCAAGTGGATTTCAAGTATTTTCGTTCAAACGTACCCAACCAGGAATCGTTGAGCTAGGAGCGAAGCGCATGAAAGCCCTGAAGAAAGACAAAAAAGACGACGCTTCCGGCGCTTCAAAGGGAAGTCTTCCCGGGAGGCTTTGCCGCTGGCTGGATAAACGAACCGGCGTCGACGAATTGATGAAGGAATCGCTGAACGAGCCGATACCCGGCGGCGCCCGTCTTGCCTATGTCTTCGGTTCCGGGCTCATCTTCATTTTCATCTCGCAGATTATCACCGGCATTTGCCTGGCTCTTTACTATGTGCCTTCGGCGGAGACTGCGCACACCAGCGTTGCCTACATCAGCAAGCAGGTAGCGGCAGGCGCATTCCTGCGCAGTCTGCATTACTACGGATCGAGTGCGATGATCATTGTGCTCGCGCTCCATTTTCTGCAGACATTTCTTTACGGTTCTTTCAAAGGCCGCCGGGAACTACTCTGGATCTCCGGTGCGGTGCTTTCGCTTCTGGTGCTGGCTATGGGTTTCACTGGCTACCTGCTGCCCTGGGATCAGAAAGCTTATTTTGCCACAGCGGTAGGCACAAATATTGTCGGCCAGGTTCCCCTGATCGGTAACTGGTTGACTCGTTTGCTGCGCGGTGGCGATACCATCGGGACTCTTACCTTATCCCGCTTCTATGTCGCTCATGTCTTTCTGATTCCCGCGGCAATTTTCGCGTTCATAGCAGTCCATATTGCCTTGTTCCGGAAGGCCGGACCGGCCGGCCCCATCAACGAAAATCCGATTGAGCCAAAGCTTCCGGCTGAAGGATTTTATCCGCGCCAGGTATTGATGGATATGGCCTTCGCGCTGCTCCTCATGATTGGCCTGGGCATTCTGTCTTTCTTTCATCCGGCAAGGCTGGGGCCCCTGGCGAACCCGGCGGACACGCAGTTTCTGCCGCGGCCCGAATGGTATTACCTGCCCATGTTCGAATGGCTCAAGTATTGGGAAGGACCGCAGGTGGTGTTCGCCATTGTGGTTGTCCCAGGGCTGCTTGCGGCAGCGTTCTTCCTGCTGCCGTTCCTCGATCGGAAACTAGAGCGGCGGCCATGGCGCAGGCCCATTCCGCTGCTCGCAGTGGCTTTTGTGGTTCTTGGCATGGTCTACCTGGGAGCAAAGAGCCGCATGGACGACGCTCGCGATCCCAGTTCCGCGGCCCAGATCGCCATACAGGATAAGCAGGAGGACGCCTACAGTGCCGCCCCCTTCGTTCCTTACGTTGAATCGCCTGGAGGAATGGGCCCCATAGTTGGTCATGTGAATCCTGTGGTAGCCCAGGGCCGGGGCATCTTCGAATCGCAAGGGTGTTCGGGCTGCCATGGGGATGCAGGAGCAGGCGGCCCAATAGCTCCCAGCCTGGTCGCCATCACACAAAAGATCCCTGAAGCTCAGCTGGCTGCTTTGCTGCACAACCCGAACGCCACCATGAGGGCAGGAAAAATGCCCGCAGTGGATATCTCAAATCCAGATATGACCGCCCTGATTGCTTACCTCGGGGCACTCGGCACCAGCGCCGCAAATGTACCGGCGGTGTTTCGCGTTTCACCAGCCGAGCCGGGCGTGAAAGAAGCCCCTTTCCATCCGGCGCGCAATGCGGCGCCCCACCTTACGACAGCCGCAATCGCCGGGCAGCAGTTATATCAGGAGCGTGGATGCTTCGCTTGTCACGGCCAAGCAGGCGAAGGTGGCAGAGCACCGGCAATGGCTCCACTCATTGCAGGGGTATCTGAGACTAAATTGATCGGTCTGCTGCAGAACCCGAACGCAACGATGAAGGCCGGGGGCATGCCTCCATTCGCCGGAACAGCAGCACAAATGTCTTCGGTGATCGCATATTTACGGACCCTCAGCCCACCGCAAGCGACTCCTGCGCCCGTCGCAGAAACGGCCGCGACAGAATCCGCGGCACCTGCGGAGCCAGCCGCGGCAGCGGCCCCACCGGCCGAAACGACTGCTTCCCCGGCGCCTGCGCCGACTTCTGCAACTGCGGTTGTGCCCGTCTCTGCCCTGCCAGGTCCCGGACGCGCTATATTCCTTTCGCAAGGCTGCGCTGCGTGTCACGGACCGACGGCTGGAGGCACGCACTTTGCACCCTCTCTTATCGGCGTGGCGGCTAGGTTCCCAGGCGATCAACTAGCCAACTTGCTGCGTCATCCCACCAACAAGATGCGCAACGGGGGCATGCCGATCCCCACCGTAGATGACGCCCAACTGCACGATCTTGTTGCTTACTTGTCTGGACTTTCAAGCTTGACGGCTGCGCAGACTATAGCCCTTGCAAACACCAATACCAGTCCCGCAATAGCACCCGGTGCTCCGGCCTCCACCGCTCCCAATGGACAGCTAGCAGCATCCCATAAGCCCGTAGCACTCAGCCCTCAAGCATCGCGGGGCCAACAAATCTTTGAGCGCGCAACCTGCCAGAACTGCCACGGTGTTGGTGGATTGACCGGCACCGTCGCCGCTCCGCCCCTGGCCGGCACAGCTTCGATCCTTCCCGCCCCTGTGCTCGAGAACCTGCTGCGCCACCATAGCATCCGCATGCAGCACGGTGGTATGCCAATCACCAACATGAAAACCGAGGATCTACGTGCGCTGGTAGCGTTCATCCGCTCCATGCCTTCACCAGGCGGTGGTAACTAGCCGAATCGCCCGCAAACGCTTTGCACTTGCGCGGCTACCCCGCCTGTTACAAACTTGTAAAGGGACCCCTCACAATTCAAAGCGGAGCCGGACTCAAATGAGCCTCACTCGACGTGTCTTCCTGGAGGGTCTCCACGAGTGATCGCGGAGATGAATGACTATCAGTGTGGCTCTAGGTAAGTACCCCGATCACTTCGGATGATTCTGCCGCCAGGAGCGACGAGGAAAACCTTCTTTTGCTTGCTGGGTCAGCCGCAGTGGCGCAGATAAGTGATGGCTGTAATTGACTACAATGGACCGCGGGATGAACAACTACCATGAGTTCCGCGATGATTCGCCAGATCAGATACCCGTCCGGGGGTTCCTCCACCGTTCCACAGGTACTGAGAACGACTGGCTCGTCTTAACCCACGGTGCAGGTTCAAATTGCAGGGCCCCGCTGCTGGTTGCGCTGGCGGACAGCTTCTGCGGCTCAGGATGGGCCGTCCTCCGCTGCGATCTACCCTTTCGCCAAATGCGGCCGCACGGGCCGCCGCAACGGGGCAGCGCAGAACGTGACCAACAGGGTCTGGCCGCAGCCATTGCGGCCGCCCGACGGCAGACTTCGGGGCGTGTGTCTCTGGGTGGTCATTCCTATGGAGGAAGGCAAGCGACCATGTTAGCCGCCGATAAACCAGGCCTGGTTGATTATCTGCTTTTGCTCTCCTACCCGCTCCACCCGCCGCAACGGCCGGATGAACTACGCACTGCGCACTTCCCCCGGCTGCAAACTCCGGCGCTCTTCGTGCACGGTACGCGCGATGGCTTTGGTTCCATCGACGAATTGGCGTCGGCATTAAAGCTCATCCCGGCACGGACCGAGTTGCTTCCCGTCACTGGCGCCGGCCACGAACTTCTCAGCAAGAAAAATCGCGAGCAATTGCCGGCGATCGTAGAGAAGACGTTCCAGTCATTTGCCGCGGCGATTTGATCAAAATTTGATTTATGCGGTCTCCGGCTTAGAGGTAAGTGTGGAAACGAAAGTGCCGACTTGAGGAGAGTAACCCGGCTGGGGCCCGAGGATATTTAGCTCCGGGCCATCGGCTTGAGCGCGCTGGGGGAGCAAGAGTGACCCGCAGAAACCGGCGGTAAGCGTGGCCGCGGTTCCGCTAAGAAAACGTCTCCTGTTTGAGAGCTCGTTCATTGGTGCTCCTTCTTTTTTCAGGCCAGCCATTGAGGGCTATCTTTTTTCAAAGATGAGGAAATAGTCTTGCCCGTCGGCCTTGGTGAAATCGTAGCGGGCAACCTGACGAAAGCCCGCGCGTTCGACCTCGGCGCGGACGATGGACTCCTTCAGACCATGATCGGAGCCGTTACCATTGCGATCGATGATGCCGAAGCGAGCGCCTGGCCTGAGCGCCGCGCGCAGGCTGGCGAGAACGAGAGGTGGATGGGCGATTTCGTGATAAACCTTCAACATCAAAGCCGCGTCGAGAGTGTTGGGCGATAACCTGGGGTCGTCGGGTGTGCCCAGCAGCGTCTTTATGTTGGGAAGGTGCTCCCGCTGGGCGCGCTGCTGAATCGAGACAATCGCCTTGGGATTAATTTCCTCGGCGATTACCTGGCCGTTGGGAGCTACGCGGCGTGCCGCGCGGACGCTGAACCAACCGCCTCCGGCTCCAATATCGGCAACGGTGCTGCCTGGCTTAAGGTTTAGCAAATCCATCACGCGGTCGATCTGGAGACGCTTGTCGCGTCCAGGCTCCTCAAAGATACTCAGGTCGCCGGTGTACGGTGTGCTGGTGGGGTGCGAGGGTACGGCGGGACTTTGGGCCCGAAGTACCGGAGCGCAGAAGAAGGTGACGACAAAGAGAGTGGCGAGCAGCTTGCGGCGAAGTTTCATGCCGTTAAGACTCGTGGGACGGGTAGGGTGCATATCATCTCACCAAAGCTTATTTACGCACGACGCACACCCTGATGCTACTCGCAGCCTCTTCCTGAAGGTTCAAAATCCCCGAAGAGCGACCGATGGACACTGCGTAACTTGTGATGGAAGGTTTCTCTCTGATCCGAAGCCTGACACCAGGGGTGATGCCGCTTTCCTTCAGTAGTCTGAGCGTGCGGGGGTCGCGATCAGAAACGCTGTCGACGACATAGGTTCCTTCGTTCAGTGCATCCGTCAACACAATGGAGTTCTGCCTTGGCATCGCGCCGTCCATCGCCGGAATGCAATGTCCATGGGGATCAATTTTCGGATGCCCAAGTTTGGCGTCGATACGCTCTTCAAAACGCTCGGAAATGAAGTGCTCCAGGCGCTCTGCTTCTTCGTGCACCTCATCGATCGGATAATCGAGTACCTCATAAAGAAATGTCTCAATAAGCCGGTGATGACGCACCACCTCTAACGCGCGTTTCTTTCCCATGGAGGATAGCAGGACACCACGATGCCGCTCGTATACGACCAGCGGCGGGGAGCTTGCAGCCAGTTTTTGCAGCATATTGGTTACCGAGGCGGGCGCAACGCCCAGTTGGCGCGCAAGGCTATTGCTTGCCACCCTGCTCTCTTCAGGTCCACCCAGAAGCAGAATGGCCTTAAGGTAGTTGTCCACAGATTCGCTGTTTGGATTTGGTTCGCGGCGCGCCGTCACGGAAAAATCTCCAGTCTTCAGCTTGACATGGTTCTATATTAGGCGTACCTAATATTTAGGTCAGCCTAAATAACCTGACGGCCGGTTGTCGTTCATGTCCACGGCCCGTTCAGGCGTTCCGTCCAGCCCACGCAACAGGAGTTCACCCATGGCGCTAAACAGAATTGCAAGGGCAGCCCTGGAACTTTTGTTGATGTTAACCATGGTTAACACTTTGCTGCTTTGGGGGCAGAGCGGAACCAGCAGCGCGCTCGCCGGCGACGTTCTCGACAAGAGCGGCGCGGCGATTCCCAATGCCCAGGTCAAGGCGTTGGAAGTGAACACCGGTTCCGTCCGCGTCGTCCAGAGTAATAGCGAGGGGCGCTTCCTTTTCTCGCAGGTGAACCCTGGAACCTACCAGATTCACGTGCATGCCGAGGGATTCGGCCTGGGACAGTCGCAGCCCACGATTGTTTCCATAGGACAAACCACTACCATAAATTTCACTCTGCTTCCCGCGGCCATCTCGCAGTCCGTCGAAGTAACAGGACAATCCGGGCTCATGAGCCTGGAGAACCCGAACACCTCGACCACGCTGGAAGCGAAGACCATAAAGAGCCTACCCAACCCGGGGCAGGACCTGACCTATATCGCGCAGTTCGCGCAAGGCGCGCTGATGAACACGGCGGGATCTTCGAACGACGCGAAGGCAGCGGGCGGCTACGGCAACGTCGAATTCAACGGGCTGCCGGCAACGTCCAATGGCTATATCCTTGACGGCTTTGATGCCAACGATCCTTTTTTAGGACTGAATATCGGCCTGTCAACGAACCTGGTCATCGGACTCGATGCTTTGCAGGAAGCCACCGTGAACACCAACTCATACGCTGTCGATCAGGGACGCTACGGAGCTTCGCAAATCAACTACTTCACCAAGTCAGGATCGAACCACTTTCACGGAGACGCGTATGAGATCTGGAATGGATCGCTATTCAACGCCACCGATTACTTTCTCCATGCCAATGATACGCCGGGAAATATTGCGCGCAAGCCGCGCTCGACGGTAAATGAATTCGGTGTTAGCGTTGGCGGCCCGATCCTGGAGGACAAACTCTTTTTCTTCGGCCACTACGAGGGCATCCGCATCGCACTCCCGCTGGTTGCTCGAACCACGGTACCTTCACCCGCTTATCAGCAGTACGTGTTGCAGCAGTTATCGCAGGGCGGGTTCGACCCGATCAATGGAACCGTGCTGCCGGCGCAGCCGCAGGAAGTCGCGTTCTACCAAAAGATGTTCGGGCTCTACAGCAACACGGCTGGCACACCGACGCCGGTTCTTACTTGCCCGCTGGATGGCAATGGAGTATTGCTATCCGGAACGCAGACGTCAACCAATCTGTTCAACGGGTCCGGTTGCGCCAACAAACGTACCCAGTCGCTGAACAACATCGACAGCGAAAATCTGATCGTGGTCAAAATTGACCATACGCTCAACGCCAACAACAGTGTTTGGTACCGCTTTCAGCAGGACACGGGGCTGCAGGCGGCCTACACCGATCCCATCAATTCGATATTCAATTCCTACTCTCCACAGCCGCAAAGGACGCTGGTCATTGGCTACACACACATTTTCACGCCGGCCCTGGTGAACCAATTCAACCCCGGCATAAGCTGGTACTCGAGCCTCTTTCTGCCCAATCAATATCCGCAGGTGCTGCAGACGTTCCCCATCGTTCTGGCCGGAGGCAGTTCCAACGCACCGTTCACCACATTAGGTGGAAACGACCAGACCTATACCCAAGGCCGCAAAGTTACCCAGTGGCAGATCAACGACAACCTCATCTGGACCCATCTACGCCATAGCTTCAAGTTCGGAGAGAACTCTCGCAGACTGGATATAAGTGACTATGATCTTGGCGAAGGGGTGGTACCCACTGTGATCTATAACGATCTGGCGCAGTTTACTTATGGCGCTGCATCCACGGCCACGGCGGGCTTTCCAATTACACAGAAGGAACGCATTGCTTTGGGCAACCTTGACATGTACGCGATGGATACTTTCAAGGCCAGCCAGAGATGGACCCTCACGGCCGGATTGCGAGTCACCTGGAATACGAATCCGGTGAATCAGCATGGCCTGTTTGCGCGTCCAAAAGGATCGTTCCTTGATTTAACTCACGAGGTCAATCAGCCCCTGGACCAGGTCATTCAAACCAACGTACGCACGCTATTTCCCGGCACTCCACTGCTGAGCTGGCAGCCGCGCGCTTCGGCGGCCTACAAGCTTTCGGATAAGGTGGCACTCCACGCAGGCGGCGGCGTCTTCAACGACATCATCCCCGCGCAGGTTGCGGACCTGGGTGCGACCAACGCTCCCTATGCGCCAGTCTTCGTCGGGGGAATCAATGGACAGGTCGGGGGTGTGGGCATTGCTCCGGGTGTCCCGAACAGCGCAGTCGATGCGACCGCCCTGGCTAACCAGTCTTTCCAGACGGTATTTCGTTCCGGTGGCGCCCCATGCGTTGGCGTGCTGGCCGACGCCGCTACGTGTCCGTTGGCGGTGAACCTGAACACCTTTCCCAGCGGCACGCTGAAGACGCCCTACTTCTTGCAATGGAGCCTGGGCATCGAGCGGGAGTTAGGCGCGCGCGGTGCGCTGCATGTCGATTACGTGGGCACACGCGCCGTACATGAGCCATACCAGGTGCAGCTCAATGGGTACCAGACGGTGTGCGACGGATGCTTCGCACCTTTCGCCTATAACCATCCGCTCGATCAGCGCTTCGGCAGCGTGAATGAATTCCGCACCGATGCGGGCAGCAACTATACCGGCCTGCAAACGAGTGCCAGCAAGCAATTCGGCACCCTGACGCTGCGGGGGAATTACACCTATAGCCATTGTCTTGACGAAGTATCCAATGGCGGTCTGCTTTCCTTCTCCAGCCTCGGCATTCTCTCCCCGCTTGCCCGGCGATTTGCGTAAGGAATACGGTAACTGTGATTACGACGTACGTCACAACATCTCTGCGTTTGGCATCTATGAAGTTCCCTTTCACTCCAGCCACGTTGTTTCGAGGTACTTGTTCAGCGGCTGGCAGGTATCGGGGACGGCCTTCCTGCACAGCGGAGTACCCTTCAGCGTGCTCAGCGCGCCGTACACGGCGAGCAACCACGGCATCTTTCAGGGCAGCGGGCCGCAGTTTGCCAACCGGGTGGCAGGGGTTCCGCTTTATCGCAAAACCCCGGTTTCCGGCGTGACGCAGCCCGGCAGCCGTCAGTGGCTCAACCCGGACGCCTTTGCCTCCGTGGTTGATCCCAGCACCGGCGCCTGTGCCGGAGGAGACTCGCCAGCCAATTGCCAATTCGGAAACTCAGGCCGCAACAACTATCGTGGTCCTCACTTCACCTATTCTGAGCTTTATGTGACCAAGAAGATTCCAATTACGGAGCACGTAACCTTTCGCCTCGACACGCAAGTGTTTAACATCTTCAACCACCCCAACTTTGCCTTGCCCAGCAATCAAGCGGGTAATCCTGGCAATCGGGCAACCCAGACGGGTTTTGGCGCGTTGACCAATACCATTTCCCCTCCTACCGGGCTGCTGGGAGTTGGACTCGGCGGCGATAGTTCACCGCGCATGATCGGATTCCAGGGAAGGATCGAATTCTGAAGTGACAAACCCCAGCTGAAAAACCAAAACCACTGTAATGTGCGTAACCTCTTTGGTCTTTCTGTAATCTCATTCTTGCCGGACTGCATCGGGTTCGGGTGGGAGAGAAGCTGGTAAGCAAATGTTGCTTTTGTTCTTAGCGTATTTCGGCGGGGTACTCACCATTCTTAGCCCCTGCATCCTGCCGGTTTTGCCATTTGTGTTTTCGCGCTCCGATCAGCCCTTCCGCAAGAGTGGTTTGCCGCTGCTTGCGGGCATGTGCATCACGTTTGCCCTGGTTGCCAGCCTGGCGACCGTGGGCGGAGGCTGGGCGGTACGAGCCAACCAGTTCGGACGTATCGCCGCCCTCGTTCTCTTCGCTGTGTTTGGCCTTACCTTGCTTTTCTCTTCGCTGGCGGACCATCTCTCGCGCCCGCTCGTCCAACTGGGAAACCGGCTTTCAAGAAACTCCGATTCTGGAGCGAGTGTCCTGAACTCCTTGCTGCTTGGGATCGGTACTGGATTGCTTTGGGCACCTTGCGCCGGGCCGATTTTGGGTCTCATTCTGACTGGAGCCGCCCTCCAGGGAGCAAGCACACATACCGCCGTGCTCCTGCTTAGTTATGCAGCGGGAGCAGCGACCTCGCTGGCGATCGCCCTGCTCGCTGGTGGCCGCATCTTCGCGGCCATGAAGCGCGGCCTCGGGTTCGAGGAGTGGATTCGCCGCATTCTCGGCGTAGCCGTACTTGCGGCCGTGGCCGCCGTGGCTTTCGGATTGGACCGCGGCGTGCTGACCCGGCTTTCCCTGGCAAGCACCGGCGGTCTGGAGCAGCGTCTGCTCGACCGATTCCATCCTGCGAACCAGCCAAAGAGGATCGTGCTCAATCAAACGATTGATGTCTCTGACAGCGCCGAGCCCGATTTTTCCGGGGCTACCGCATGGATAAACTCAGCCCCGCTTACACTTGAATCACTTCGCGGCAAAGTGGTTCTGGTGGATTTCTGGACGTACTCCTGCATCAACTGCTTACGCACGCTGCCGTATATCAAGGCATGGAATGAGAAATACAAGGCAAGCGGCCTGGTGATCTTTGGCGTCCATACCCCGGAGTTTCCCTTCGAAAAGGATGAAGCGAACGTACGCAAAGCAGTGAAGGATCTTGGAGTCGTCTATCCCGTCCCGATGGATAACGACTACAAGATCTGGCGTAGCTTCAACAATGAGTACTGGCCGGCTGATTACTTCATCGACGCCACAGGAAAGATCCGCTTTCACCACTTTGGCGAGGGAGCCTACGACGAATCTGAGCAGTGGATTCGAACCCTGCTCAAGGAGGCCAACCAGCCTATTCCCGAGGCCGTGACCCACATAGCTGCCAGCGGCACAGAAGCTGCGCCGGATTCGGACGATGTTCAATCTCCCGAAACTTACGTCGGGTATGCAAGAGCGCAGGATTTTGCCTCTCCCGGTGGATTGAATCAGGATGATCCTCAACTCTATCGAGCTCCCGCCTCACTGAAACTCAACCAATGGGCGTTCGACGGCCAGTGGAAGGACGAGGACCAGGTGGCCACCTCCCTCGCCGCAGATACGAGTATCTCGTTTCGTTTTCATGCTCGCGACCTTCACCTCGTTCTGGGGCCGGCCACAGGTGGGAAGGCCGTCCGTTTTCGAGTCACCGTGGACGGCCACCCTCCGGGCGCCGACCATGGAGTCGACACCAACGCCGACGGATACGGTGTCGTGACCGGGAACCGGCTGTATCAACTGATACGCCAGCGAGGTAGTATTCAAGACCGTACGTTCCGCATCGAATTCCTGGTGCCAGGGGTCCGCGCGTATTCATTTACTTTCGGCTAAAGAAAACGTCCAAGAGAAGGGGAAGGACTTATGAGCGGGTCACAAGAACATCGGGAAAAGTTCGAGAGTGGATTAACCGGCCAGCGCCCAAGCCGGCGCTCGTTCCTGATTACCTCAGCCGGTGCATGCGGAGCGCTCGCCCTCTGGTCTCTGCAAAGCCCAAGGGCAGCGGCCAGCAGCAAAACGACGACTCCCGGTATGGTGACCATCGTTGAATTTGGCGCGAACGGGAAGAAGACGGGCAAGGTCGTGGTCGCGAAAGTCTCGAAATCGGACGCCGAATGGCAGCAACTGCTATCCCCGATCTCGTACCAGGTAACTCGTCAGGCCGGCACCGAGCGGGCTTACAGCGGCGATTTGTTGAACGTGCACGACCGCGGTCTGTTTCGCTGCATCTGCTGCGACACGGCCGTCTTCAGTTCAGAGACCAAGTTCGATTCCGGTACCGGCTGGCCAAGCTTCTGGCAGCCGATTGCCCGGGAGAATGTTGTGGAGACGACCGACCGAAGTGATGGAATGGAGAGAACCGCAGTTTCCTGCAGAGAGTGTGACGCTCATCTGGGACACGTCTTCACAGATGGCCCTCCTCCCACGGGTCTGCGCTACTGCATGAACTCAGTAGCCATGCGGTTTGTCAAGCTGGCTTAGACTCCAATTGAGTGACCTGGCCGCTACAATAGGCCCATGTCCACGGTGAACGAGCACTACGAACAGCTGCTGTCAAAGCACTACACATGGATGTTCGGCACATCATTCGAAGAAAGAGTGAACGAACAAAAAGATTTTCTCGCCCGTACGACGGGGACGCTAAAAGGCACGGCAGAAGCTTCGCTCGCTGTAGATCTGGGATGTGGCCCCGGTTTCCAGACAATTGCCCTGGCGCAGCTTGGCTTTTCGCCGGTGATCGCGATTGACACCAGTTCAGAGTTGCTTGAAGAGCTGCGGTCTCACGTTAACGGCCTTCCGGTTCGGATTGAGAAATCAGATCTGCGAGACCTTGCTGCCATAGTTCAAGCCGGACGAGCCACTGTCATTGTTTGCATGGGCGATACCCTAACCCATCTACCAGATAAGAGTGCCGTCAGCGCCCTGTTTCGCGGAGTATTCGATAGACTCCGCCCGGGCGGAATGTTCGTCATTACCTACCGCGATCTGACGACAGAACTACATGGGACCGACCGCTTTATTCCTGTTCGGAGCGATGACAATAAGATCATGACGTGTTTCCTGGAATTTGAGAACGCGGACTCGGTGGTAGTTCACGATCTGGTGTATGTCCGTCAGGCTACGGGTTGGTCCCTGAACAAAAGCAGCTATCGAAAGCTCCGTTTAGGGGTTGACTGGATACGTCAGGAGCTCAGCAACGCCGGCTTTGCCGTCATATCTCAAGATTCTTCCGGAAGACTTACAGGGCTCGCCGCTGTGAAGCCACAGTGATCCTAGGAACCTACTTCGATTCGCAAGTGGTCCTCGTCGATAACCCGCAGCAGGCGGGCGCGGCCTTCCACTATGGTCAGGAACTCCACCGTATCGGGAGACCAGGAATCATCTCCCACGCGAAACAACCAGGCACCTATCTCGGTCAGCGGCGTATCTCCGATCCACAGCCGGTCTTTACGGACGAAGACGCGCACATCGTCACCGCTGGCACTTCGATAATGCCCCGTCAGGGGTCCGTATGCGGCAGGCACGGTAAACTCGCGATCTCCGCGATACGCGGAGTTCACGTACCAATCCGGACCATAACCTACTTCCACCACCGGTGATGGAATAGCCGGCGGCGTAGTCCCGTCGGCTGTTTTCTCCGTTTTACTGGTCGCGTGCTCTCTCCCGAAGGTCAGGCTATAGTCTGAAAACGAACCCTGCACGGTGGAGACAAACGACTCTCCTGTGGCGCGCTGAAGAACGATCTGCCTGGCTCCGTCCACCAGCAACAGCCTCTTATCCTCCGCTTTGAACAGCAATTCCTTGCCATTGCTGTTGCGGAAAGTGCCCGCATACTCGCTGGCATTGTCCACTTCTCTCGCATCGGTTGTCGCCTCCGCCACAGGCAGTGGCTTCGCTTCGCGCTGTGCCCGCAGCAATTGAATTGCGTACTGCGTGACAGGCGTTGGCCGGTAACCTTGCATCGCGTTGATCGATGCAAAGGCAGCGACCCCTCCATCCAGGTCGACGTGGATGGAGGATGCGAAGCAGCTCATCCCTCCTGTATGCCGAAGAATTTTGTGACCGTCTAGAACGTCAACCGCGATGCCGTAGCCGTAGTAGGCGGTGGGGCTAAATTCTGTAGCCTGGATGTACGGCGTCGACAACAGCCGGAAACCATCCGTAGAGACAATCCCGTGGCCGCCATTCAGCAGCATGCGCAAATAGACCGCCATATCCCCAGGCGGAGCGGCAATGCTGCCCGCCGAGCTGGCGAAAACCTCAGGCGGCCGGGGCGCCAATCGACCCTGACGGGGGTAGACCTGATCATCGAAAAATGGTTGGTAGCCGATGGCGCTGCGCGCACTGGACTCAATGGTGATCACCGGGGCGGTTTGCATCATCGACAACGGGTTGAGAATGCGGGCCTGCAGGCATTGATACCAGGGTTTTCCATCCAGCTTTTCGACGATCTGGCCGAGAATCACGAAGCCAAGATTGCAGTAATGGAAATGAGCACCGGGCGCAAAGCCTTGCACATGCCGCGCAGCCGGGTCGCTTTGAAAGATTCCGGAAGCATCGGGAAGACCGGAGGAGTGCGTCAGCAGATGATGTGCGGTGATTGGCCCATAGGGCATGTTCACCGGGAGCCAGGGCAAGTAGTCCAGCACCGGCCGGTGGAGATCCACCTTCCCCTCATCCCGCAATTGCAACATGATCAAGGCAGCGAACGATTTGGTAATGGAGCCGATCTGAAAAAGATGCTCCGGAGCCACCGGAATTTTCAGGTCGACGTTCGCAAAACCGTAGCCCGCGGTTCGGATGGTTGCCTTTGCATCCGTGAGAGCCTGCGTCATCCCCGGGGCATTCATAGCCCGCATATAGTTGGTCGTGAAGTCGTCCAGCCTGGTTTCGACCTCATCCCTGGCAGCGGGGGCCGGAACCGCTTCAAGCCCCCAGAGCCTGGGAGAGGCGGCAGCGGAAATGGCTGCGCCTCCACCAAGCGAGAGGAAGGTGCGTCTATCGAGCAAATTACCCATGAATTCGCGTAAGTCTAGCACGACCGCGAGGCGCGAATCAGGGCATCGCTTTTACGCCGGCATTTCATCTGCCGAGGGTCCATACACGCCAGGAATTGGAATCCCGTTCAGCCGCAGAAACACTCCCAGCTGTGCCCGGTGATGAATGAGATGGTTCATCACCCATTTGCGAAGTACTTGCTTGCGAGGCATGTCGACGATTGTCTGGCCGCCCCAGATCATCTTCCACTGTTGAGCCAGAGCGGCATCGTCTGCCGCAGCCAGCCGACTGCGCGCATCTGGCAAGTCACTTTCGAATTGCGCCAGGATTTCTTTGGCACCTTTACCCTGCCGTTCGGCTAGTTTTTTCTGGTAGTCGTCATTGGAAAGCGTCAGCGTGTCCTGCTTGAAGGTGTCACTACACCAGGAAGGCATATCGGACAAATGCCAGGCAAGCTGTCCCAGCGTCATCGACTTTTCATGTGGCTTCCAGCCCAGCTTTTCGTCTGGCACAAGCGCCAGAAACTTCCGTGTGGTCGCCATTTCCTCATCGAATTCCGGTAGCAGCGATTCGCTCGTTTTCATGGAATCTTCCTCCAGGCCAGTTGGCCTATGCTCGAAACTCTAAGCCGGCAAATATGCCATCTGATGTCATATTTAAACTTTTAATTCGAAAGGAAATTCAGGGCGGGTGCTACGCCTACAGATCCCGGCGGGAAAAGAGAACCTGGGCCAGCAAAATGGCCAGCACCGCATAGAGAGCGGCATAAACCACCATGGCATTGCTGGGCACGAGGTTGCTACCAAAGGGAGAAACACCTACGCTTCCTATGAGCGGCGGCTGAAATTTAAAAGCCGCGCGGCGCCAAAGCGCATCGCTGGGCATGATGAGGCTGGAGAGAATCCCCAGGTCAACCAACGCCTGCAAATGCCGCAAAGCCCCAAACTGCTCGATCCATCCCCCCACGAAGGCCAGACCGTAGAGCCCCAGCGAGACAGCACCACTGCTAAGAGAGGATAAGCAGGTGCTCGCCGCCATAGTGACACCGAGCAGCACTACGGATTGCAACCAGACCAGGCTGAGGACGGCAAGGGCATGGTGAGCAAGATAGCCACTCTCGAACCAGCTGAGCCCGATCGAGCCCCCTTCGATGAGCAATACATAGAGGGTGAGCATCCCGACAAAACCAAGCCACTTGCCCAGTACCAGGCACCAGCGTTCGACCGGCTTGGTAGCAATGGCGTGAATTGTTCCCGAGGCAATCTCGCCAGACAGGGTGTCGCAGGAAGTGAGCACGGCCATGAGCGAGGTCATCATGCTTCCCGCATAGAGCACCATCATGGTCATCATGACGATGGCTTCGCGAACGCTGATTTTGGCAGCCTGGTGGTTCGCATTCTTCAGCACGAAATGAAGGGCGGTCCAGAAGAAACCCAGGAAGAGGAAGCCGGCAAGGGTCGCGATCCACAGAATTTTTCGCCGGGCAGCCTCACGGAATGTGACTCTCGCCATTAACAATACGGTGCGCAAGGCACCCGGTCCGCGCGCAAGACTGAGAACCGGTTCGGCGATAGCTTGGCCGGATGCGGGTGGGGCCGCGTGCACTTCGATCGCATTCTCGCTCATAGGCAGCTGTCCGTTCCCATCATCTGCAAAAACAAATCTTCCAGGCTTACACGCTGCGGAATGACGGAGAAGACCTCAGCACCGTTTTCGACCAGGCAGCGAACGACCTCGGGAAGATGGTCTGCTTGTATCACGCGCAGCCGCAGGAACTGGCCTTCGAGATGAACGTCCAGCGCGAACCCCTTGAGCCGCTCCATCGCACTGGAGTTCACCCCCGCGACCTTGATTTCGACCTCCGTCTGATTGGACTGCCACCCGCCCATCTCGCACCTGCGGACGATACGGCCATCGCGAATGAAGGCCACACGATCGCAGCTTTGCTCCACTTCGCCCAACAGATGGGAGTTGAGAAAGACAGTCGCACCGCGATTCCGCTGCTCACTGATCACGTCGCGCACCAGTTTGCGTCCAGCGGGATCAAGGCCGGAGGTAGGCTCGTCGAGAAAGAGAATTTCCGGATCATTGACGATGGCCTGCGCTAGTCCGACCCGCTGCATCATTCCCTTGGAGAAGCTGCGGATAGGCTTGTTGTGTTGGGCACCCAGGCCAACCCGCTCCAACAACCGCGGGATTTTGTGACGAAGCTTATCCTCCGCCAGACCGCAGAGCCGGCCATGAAACTGGATGAGTTCAGAAGCGGAGAGCCAATCGTAGAAGCGAAAATGTTCAGGAAGAAAGCCAACACGGGCTCGGACCTCGCGGGCGCCCACCGGCTTACCCAGCAGCAGAGCACTGCCACCCGTTGGCTTCACTAAGCCCAGCAACATCTTGATTGACGTGCTCTTGCCCGCCCCATTGGGCCCGAGAAACCCAAAGGCTTCTCCGCGCGCGACCTGGAGCGTCAGGTCGCGCACCGCGGCGCGAGTTCCGTAGGTCTTTCTCAGCTGTGAGGCGTCAATGGTGAGCGTTGCCATGCCAGGTTCTGCTACTGCAATTGCGAGGCCATGTTGATCGCGGTGGTGTCGTCTCCGGTGCCGTTCAGAGCGAATACGATTCCATTGTCTACCCACATCAGCGAGAAGCGGCCAGAGATTGCCTGATTTGCCGGCCGTATCAGCGCGGCTTCATTTCCGTTGACATGCACCTGCTCGTACTGCGACTTGCCGCGAATCACGGGAAGCACGAGCGTCGAGGTCCAGTCAACAGTCTGTGTGAAGCTGGCAGCATCGTTAGCGTTCATCCCCAGAAACTGCAGTGCCACTTGAGCGATCTGGGCAGGATCGATCTCCTGCGGAGCGGATACAATCGGGCTGGGAAGCTCGACCAGCGAGATGCAGGTGGCATCGGCCTCCTGCGCCGGTTCCATGCCTGAGTTCGATAAAGTCTTCTGTTGATTGCGGCCAGTCCCACCACCGTTGGTGGTGAAAAACATCCTTCCGGACGCGACATCGCCGCAGTTGCCATAGAATGCCATAATTCCCGCGGGAACACGCACACCAACTGTGGCACCATCCATTGACGACGGAATCTGCAGATCGTTGCGTCCTGCCTCGTCAAAGATGGACTGAATGCGGTCGCGATCGAGCTTCATCTGCATCCCCGCCCCACTTTCCAACAGGAGGCTCGACGGAGTTTCGCCGGGCAGAAGCCTCACCGGAAAGCCGGCTGCTTTCGATGCAGTAGCCGGATCCGCGATGGGCTGCGGTTTTTGTGGATTCTGTGTCACCGTAACCTCGTCGGAAAGAACGCGGCCGATAGTCTGATTGAGCAACTGGTTGTTTCGTAACGCATCACCCTTCAGGGCAACGGGGTCTATCTCGAGTATGGTGAAGTGCTCCACGCGGAAGATAGCCAGCAGGCTCTCCGCCCACGCTCGAACTGGCGCCACCGTCAAGACTAAAGTGACTGCGGTAACGCAAAGAGCCGCACCCGCCAGGGACAATCTCCGCCCGAGGGACCACCGATTCTGCTGCGTATCCATCCAATCCTCCCTTTTGCTCTGAAACGCGGCCCAGGCCGTCGCTGCGTTATCTGCCTCCGGCAATTGCGGCAGTCGATCGAGACGCTCACGCACAAGTGCCGCGTTGCTACGGAGTGCGGCTAGCTCCCCCTGGCACTCGATGCAGCTCCCGAGGTGCTGCTCAACGCCAACCGACTGCCCAGAGTCGAGTTGGCCATCAAGGTAAGCTCGTAGCATTCCTTCCTTCAGCTCTCCGTGCTTCATTGCCCCTCCCTCGCCGCTTGTAATTGCTGCGTCTTGCGATTGCCCCGCTGGTGCCGTTCGTAGAGTGCGGAGAACTCCGCCTCCGCCCGCGCCAGTTTTGTGCCCACCGAGTGCACGTTCACCTGCATGGCCCGGGCGATTTCCTGATAGGTCAGCCCACTGTGGTACAAAAGCAACAGTTGCGCTTTTTCGACCTTCAGCTTCGCCAGTACTTCGCGCACTTCCCCGATGCGTTCCTGCCGTAGCAGAAGTGTGAGCGGGCCTTCGGCAGGGTCTTCGCTTTGCGTCCCGCTATCGTCTTCGAGTTCTTTAATGCCATGCCGCCGTTTAGCGCGCAAGGCATCGATGGACGCGCGGGTCGCAGTGCGGTAGAGCCAGCCACCGACCAGCCCGTCGGCTGCAATGCCGGGTCCGCCGCGGTACAACCGGAGAAACACTTCGGCGCAAACCTCTTCCGCCTCGGAGTCGCGTTGCAACACTCTCCGGGTGACGCGGCTGATGCGCCCGTAGTGCTCCCGAAAGATCGCTTCGATATTCCGCTTCTACCCAGCGACCGCTCATGCTCACCACTTCTACACCTCTATAACGATAGGCGCGGTGAGTTTGTGACAAGAAATTGCCGGTATGAGAAAAGGTGCCGCGCCTACGGCGCTCAGGGATCAATATCATTTGGAACCCAGCCCTGCCGGGCTGGGCTGACGTTTGGGCCGCCGGCCCTCCGGGCCTGACTGCAGTGGGACTCGGGGAGGGAGCGTCTTTCTAAGAAGGATTCGCGATCTCTGAATCGACTGCAGCGACGACCCTGCTTCTGCATGCGATAGACTAGCGTGCGACGGTCTGCCCGCACAGCCCACACCCATTAGCCATCCCCTTCCGGCGGAGCATGGCTGCCCCTGGTTCTTTGACGAGACGATGCCGGGTACTCTATAAATCTGCAGGCATTGCAACGACGGCAGGATCTCTGCATCGTAAGGAGCGCCATGGCGTATATTCTCTCGCTCGATCAGGGAACCACCAGTTCTCGTTCCATTCTGTTTGGCAAAGACGGCAACATCGTCGCCCATGGCGCAGCGCGAATTCAAGCAGATCTACCCCCAGGGCGGCTGGGTCGAGCATGATCCCTTCGACATCCTCACCTCACAAATGAGCTCCGTGGTCGAGGTTCTGGGCAAGGCGGGCATACGCGCCGCGTGACCTGGCCGCGCTCGGCATCACCAATCAGCGGGAGACCACGATCGTGTGGGACCGGGAAACGGGCAAGCCGGTCTACAACGCCATCGTCTGGCAGGATCGCCGCACCGCCGAACGATGCCAGCAGATGAAGACCGACGGCACGGAAGAGACGGTCCGCCAGAAGACCGGGCTGCTGATCGATCCCTACTTCTCCAGCACCAAGATCGCCTGGATTCTGGACAACGTCGACGGAGCGCGGCAAAAGGCCGAGGCCGGCAAGCTCGCCTTCGGCACCGTCGACAGCTGGCTGATCTGGAACCTGACCAGCGGCAAACGCACATCACCGACCGGACCAACGCCTCGCGCACCATGCTCTACAACATCGTCGAAGACCGCTGGGACGACGGATCTGCTGAAGCTGTTCGGAATTCCCGAGAGCATGATGCCCGAGGTCGTCTGGTCGAGCGAAAAGATCGGCCAGGTGACGACCTCTCTCGGCCTCGAAGCGACCGAGATCGCAGGCATCGCCGGCGATCAGCAATCCGCGCTCTTCGGACAACTGTGCATCCAGCCCGGGCGATGCGAAGAATACCTACGGCACCGGCTGCTTCCTGCTGCAGAACATCGGCGAGCAGTTCGTCCTCTCGGAGAAGCGGCTGATCACCACGCTCATCTGCAGCCTGGACAAGAAGCTGGAATATGCGCTCGAAGGCAGCATCTTCATCGGCGGCGCGGTCGTGCAGTGGCTGCGCGACAGCCTGCATTCATTCGCCATTCCTCCGAGGTCGAAGCCATTGGCGGCTACGGTCGAAGACTCGGACGGCGTCGTCCTGGTGCCCGCCTTCGTCGGCCTGGGCGCGCCATACTGGGACCCGTACGCGACCGGCCTCTTGATTGGGCTGCGCCGCGGCACCAAGCCCGGCCACATCGCCCGGGCAGCGCGAGGAGAGCATCGCCTTCCAGGTGGCCGATGTGATCGAGGCCATGGATGCAGACACCGAAGGTCCCGTTCCGAGAACTGCGCGTCGATGGAGGCGCAGCCGTCGAACGACCTGCTGATGCAATTCCAGGCCGACCTGCTGGGCGTGCCCGTCATGCGCCCCGCGGTCAGTGAGACCACCGCGCTCGGCGCGGCTTACCTCGCCGGACTCGCCGTCGGCTTCTGGAGCAGCCCGGAAGAAATTCGCAAGCTGCGCGCTGCCGATACGCGCTTCGAGCCGCAATGCCGGCCAGAAAACAGATCGCCGCCGGGCGGGAACGCTGGAAGAGAGCCGTCGAGCGGTCAAGGAACTGGCATGAAGGAGATGAGTAGATGAATCGCCCGGCGATGCTGGCTCGCGTGAAGGCACGTTCCACTCCGTGGGACATCGTCGTCATCGGCGGCGGCGCCACCGGCGTGGGCGTCGCCGTCGATGCGGCCAACCGCGGCTTTGCCGTGCTGCTGCTGGAGCGGATGGATTTCGGCACGGCCACCTCCAGCCGCAGCACCAAGCTGGTTCACGGCGGGGTCCGCTACCTGGAACAAGGCAACGTCTCGCTGGTGATGGAAGCGCTGAAGGAACGCGGCCTGCTGCGCCAGAATGCTCCCCACCTGGTCCACGACCTGGGCTTCGTCGTCCCCAACTATTCCTGGTGGGAAGCTCCGTTCTACGGCATCGGCATGAAGGTCTATGACCTGCTCGCGGGCAAATACGGCTTCGGCAAGTCTCGCCTTCTCTCGCGCGAAGAAACGCTGGAGCGGCTGCCCACCATCCAGACCAGATGGGCTCCGTGGCGGTGTCATTTACTACGACGGCCAGTTTGACGACACGCGCCTGCTGATCCACCTGGCGGCCACCGCGGCCGATCAGGGCGCCGTCCTGCTCAACTATGCCCCGGTGGTCGAGATCACCCGAGGACGCCGACGGCTTTGCGGACGGAGTGATCGCGGTCGACAGCGAATCCGGCCGAGCGCATGAAGATCGCGGCGCATGTCGTGGTCAATGCCGCCGGCATCTTCACCGACGAAGTGCGCCGGCTGGCCGAGCCGGAGGTGCGAGCGCCATGATCGCGCCCAGCCAGGGCATCCACCTGGTCTTCGAGCGCGCGTTTCTGCGCGGCGATACCGCCATCATGGTGCCCCACACCAGCGACGGCCGGGTGCTGTTTGCCATTCCCTGGCATGAGCACACGCTGGTGGGCACGACCGATACCCCCATTCAGGAGCCGTCCTATAACCCGCTTCCCTTCGAGGAGGAAATCGAGTTCATTCTCGACACCGCGGCCCAGTACCTCAGCCGCCCTCCGCAGCGGAGTGACGTGCTCAGCGTGTATGTCGGCATTCGCCCGCTGGTCAAAGCCAATGGCGCATCGAGCAAGACCTCGTCGCTCTCTCGCGATCACACCATCCATATCGACAACTCCGGGCTGCTGACCATCGTGGGCGGCAAATGGACCACCTATCGGCACATGGCCGAGGACTGCGTGAACCACGCCATTACCCTGGGCGAGCTTCCGGATGTGCCGAGCAAGACGCATGACCTGAAAATCCATGGCTACAAGCAGGAGGAGTCGCTGACCAGCCTGGGCGTCTACGGTTCTGATGGGGATGCCATCCTGGCCATGGCCGCGGCCGACAAGCGTCTCGGCCGGCAGCTTCATCCCGCGTTGCCCTACATTGCCGCCGAAGTGATCTGGGGGGTCAGAGAAGAGATGGCGCGCACCCTGGACGATATGCTGTCTCGCCGCACCCGTGCCTTGTTCCTGAATGCCAGGGCGGCGATCGAGATGGCGCCTGCCGTAGCGACCCTCATGGCGCAGGAATTGGGCGCCGGACAGGATTGGATCGACCAGCAGTTGCGGCAATTCAATGATCTGGCGGCAAAATACCTGCTACCGTAAAGGGCACCCCTGATGAAGAGACAAGATTTTGGCGAGTTGCTGGCGGAGGCCCTGGCGGTCTTCATCATCATCGCCTTCGGAGACTCGGTCGCTGCCATGTACTCCCTTTACAATCCCAGCCCTTACCTCAACTCTTATTGGGGAGTGTGTATCGCGTGGGGCCTGGCGGTGACCATGGCCATCTATGCCACTGGATCCATCTCCGGCACCCATGCCAATCCAGCGGTGACGCTGGCGCTGGCGCTCTATCGAAAATTCTCCTGGCGCAAAGTGATTCCCTATTTCGTGGCCCAGGTGATTGGCGGCCTGCTGGGAGCGGCCCTGGTCTACGTCTTGTACGTGCCGGTGATCGACCACTTCAACCAAGGCGCGCAACTCACGCGCGCGGCCGGCGGCGCGGCTGGCGTCTTCTTTACTCATCCCGGCCTGGCCATCACGCCCATGCACGCCTTCGGCGACGAAATCATCTTGACCGCGTTTCTCATCTTCGGCATCTTCGCCATTACCGAGCAATACAACGAGATGGCGCCCCAGGCGAATTCAGGCGCGCTCATGATCGGTCTTGCTCGTCGCCTTGATCGGCGCATCGATGGGGTATCTGGAAGCGTGGGCGCTCAACCCGGCGCGTGATCTTGGGCCCACGTATCTTCTGCTTTCTCGCCGGATGGGGACCGGCCGCGTTCCCCTCTCCCGGTAACTACTGGTGGGTCCCGATCGCCGGTCCGTTGCTCGGCGGTTGCGTGGGCGGCGCGGCCTACCAGTATCTGGTTCGGCCATTTCTGCCCGCGCGCCTGCGGACCCTCGGATGAGCCAGCTTTCACGGCGCACCTTCCTTGCCCTGGCGGCGATGGCTTCGAGAGGTGGGCGCAACCTAAGCAGACCAGCGTCGTGCTGCTGCTCACCGGCGTGATCACCGATGGTGGCTGGAGCCAGCTCGCCTTTAACGGGCTGAGGTCGCTAGGACCCGGATTCAAGACTGCCTACGCGGAGAACATTGGCCTGGCACAAATGCAGGAAGTCGCCCGCGGATACTCCGATGACGGGTTCGATCTGATTCTGGGTCATGGCTTTGAGTTCAGCAGTGCGCTGCTCGACATTGCGCCCGACTATCCCAACCAGCACTTACTTTGTCACCAGCTATCTGCCTCAGCCGAAAGTCCCGCCGAACCTGCATGTTCATCAACCTGGGTTATTTCCGCGCGGCCTACGGAGCAGGCACCCTGGCCGCGTTGATCTCGGAGAAGAAGCAAGTGGTCGGTTTTGTCGGAGGCGAGGACGATCCCACGCAGCAGAGGATCCAGCGGTGCTTCATTGCCGGCGCCCGCAATACGGTCAAGGGTATTCAGGGTCTCGGGAATCATCACCGGAGATTACGACAATGCCGCCAAGGGGCGCGAAGCTGCTTCGACGCTGATTGGCAATGGCGCCGACGTGATCTGGCATGCGGCGGACGTGACCGGCCTGGGCGCGATCCAGGGCGCGATCGCCGGCAAAGCTAAGGTGACTGGGCTGCTATTCCGATCAGACGAGTCTGGCGCCGAACAACATGGCGACCAGCTTCGAGATGAACCTTGGAGGCGTGGTCCAGACTGTGGCTCATGCGGTGGCTAACCGCACCTTTGCGGGTGGCACGGAGTGGAAACCGGCGGTGGACTGGATGTGGCTTTTGAAAGCGGGTGCCAACGGTCACTACAATCCGCACCTGGTTTCTGCTGCCGACTGGGCTGCGTTTCAAAAGACCTGGAGCGATCTGGCTGCGAATCGGATCGACAGTCCCTGCGTAGAGTCGGGAAACCAGGAAGGGTGCCCCAGCATCCCCGATTTCCTGTGGAGTTTAGTGGGTTCCGCGAACTTCATGCGCCGTTCCTTAAAGAAAGGCAGTAGTCTTGTCTTGCGAAGAGGCAGGAAATTCGGGGCATCTGGCTCGTTTTTGGGGAGATGTGGTATACCACGCTCTAAACCTGCAAGCTCTCTGGCCTCCACGAGCTAAGCCGTAAGATTCTGTGGTATCCCACATCTCCGGAAATACCGAGCGAATATGAGGGCACCTGCAGTTTCTTTTTCAGGAAGAGAGCAATTGCCGCACGTTTGACATGAGAAAGATCGTGAAGCGGTTCCCTGGAGTCGTGGCCAACCGCGACGTGGACATCACGATCGAGGCCGGCGAAATCCATGCGTTGCTGGGAGAGAACGGCGCCGGCAAAAGCACCCTGATGCAGATCTTGTATGGATTTCATTCCATGGATTCCGGCTCGATCCTGATCGACGGCAAAACTGTCGAGATCGCCAGCCCGCGGGATGCCATCGCGCTGGGCATTGGGATGGTGCACCAGGAATTCATGCTGGTGCCGCGGTTTTCCGTGGTCGAGAACACCGTGCTCGGCCTGAAGGGTAAGCTCGATCTGCGCGAGGCTGCGCGCCGGCTGCGCACCCTGAGCGAGCAGCACCACCTGGCCGTCGATCCTGATGCACAGGTGCAGCACCTGCCTATCGGGGTGCAGCAACGGGTTGAGATCCTCAAGCTGCTTTACCGCGACGCCAGGCTGCTGATCCTCGACGAACCAACCGCCGTTCTCACCACCCATGAAAAAGACCAGCTGTTCACCGTTCTGCGCGGACTACGGGCTGCAGGGCCACTCGATCGTCATTGTGACCCACAAACTTCAGGAGATCGTGGACCTTGCCGATCGCGTCACCGTCATGCGCGACGGCCAAGTCGTGGCCACTGTCTCCACGCGAGAGACAACGGAGCAGGAGCTGGCGCGCCTGATGGTTGGCCGTGAAGTGAACCTGCGCGCGGTGAAAGTCCCGGTCGAACGCGGCAAGCCGATCCTGCGTGTAGAAGGGCTCCACGTGCGCGATGAAGTGGGACAGGAAAAAGTCCGCGGGGTAAGCTCGATGTGCATGCGCGGAGAAATCGTCGGCATCGCCGGTGTCGATGGCAACGGGCAATCGCAACTGGCAGAAGCCATCATGCATTTGCGCCCGCGGATCAAGGACGCGTCTTTCTTGCATGAACGCGAAGTGACACGGCTGACGGTCGCGCAGCATCGTGCTCTTGGGCCTTTCCTATGTTCCCGCTGACCGGCGGCATGTCGGCGCAGTCACGGAAATGTCTATCGCCGACAATGCGATTCTCGGATCGCAACGGAAGCACACCAGGGGGCCGTTTCTCGATACGCGCAAAATCCGCGAGCACGCAGAAAAGCTGATCACCCGGTTCGGCGTTCGCGCAACGAGTATCGCCACGCAACGCAGGCAAGCTTTCCGGCGGCAATCTGCAGAAGCTGATTCTTGGCCGGGAGATCCTGGAGGATGCAGCCGCGATGGTGGTGGAACAACCGACACGCGGTCTGGACGTGGGCGCGATCGAGTCGATTTGGGCTGAGCTGCTGCCCAACGCGAACGGGGGAAAGCCATTCTCCTCATCTCCGCAGAGCTGGAAGAACTGATGAACCTGGCCGACAGGATCGCAGTCATGTTCGAAGGGCGCATTGTCGGCGTTCTCAACGCGGCCAGCGTTACGACGGAAAAGCTGGGTCTTATGATCTCCGGCCTGAGCGAAGAATCATGAAGCTGATCGAACGCCGTGTAAGTCCGGCGGACTCGCCGCTCGCCATCACCACTGCCATGGTCATCGCCGCGGTGGTGGCGATGCTCATTACGTCGTTCTTGTTTACCCTCTACAAAGCCAACCCGCTCCAGGCATACTTCGCTCTTTTCCATGAACCGTTCGCGAGCTGGCGCGGCTTTGGCTATACCCTGGTGCGCACTGCGCCGCTGACCCTGATCGCCCTGGGCACCATCGTCAGTTGGCGATCGGGCTTTGGCTATCTGGGATTTGAAGGATGCTTTGTCCTCGGCGCTGCGGCCACCACCTGGCTGGCGCTATCCACTGCGCTTTCCTTCTGGGCATTTTTGCCTTTGGCGCTTTTGTTGAGTTTCGCCGCTGGAGCTGCATGGGCGGGGGTGGTGGCGCTGATCCGGGCACGGTTTGGAGGCAACGAAGTGCTCATCTCGCTGATGACGAATTACGTGGCGATCCTGATCGTGCAGTACCTGGTATCTGGCCCCATGCGCGCTCCCGGCGGTGTGCCTGAAACGGCGCTGCTGCCTCGTGCTACGTGGCTTCCGTTTATCTTGCCTGGAACGCGCGCCCATGCGGGCATCCTGCTTGCATTGTTGGCGACTCTGCTGGTGTGGGTGCTGCTGCGCAAGATGCCGGCTGGGCTATGAACTGATCGTCAGCGGGCTGAGCCCGTCGGCCGCTCGCTATGGTGGAATCAATGTGGGCGCGCGTCTGGTGTTGGCTGCCTTTTGTGCCGGGGGCCTCGGCGCGTGGGCTGGCATGGTCGAGGTATTGGGCGAACAACATCGTTTGATGGATGGCATCAGCGGCGGCGTAGGATTCACCGGCATCATCGTCGCCCTGCTGGCAAGGCTGAACCCGCTGGCCGTGATCCCCGCGGCGGTGCTTTACGGCGGCATGACGGTGGGCGCCAATGCCATGCAACGGAGGGCGGGGATCCCTTCTTCCATTACGTTCATCCTGCAGAGCCTGATCGTGTTGATGGTGCTGGCGAGCGATATCTTCCGCCGCTACCGGGTGAAGCTCACATGAACCTGCATCGGCTTATGACCTCAGCGTTTTTTGTGACCTGGCTTGCCGCTAGCCTGCGGCTCGCCGGACCGGTCCTGCTGGCAGCGATTGGGGAAACATTCGCGGAACGCTCTGGCGTGCTGAACATTGGCATTGAAGGCACCATCCTGCTGGGGGCATTAGCCAGTTTCCTCACCGATTATGTAACCGGCTCGGTTTGGTTAAGTCTACTGGCGGCGATGCTCGACTGGCATCGTCTTCAATCTTTTGCTGGCGTGGATGTATGTCACGGTGCGCGCCAGCCAGGTAGTGGTGGGTCTGGTGTTCAATGTGCTGGCGATCGGCATAGCCGCGACTGTGTATCGACGGGCCTTAGGCGAGTCCTCAGGCCCGCAAAGTGTGGCCATGTTTGCGCCGCTGCATATTCCGTGGTTGAGCGATCTTCCCTTGCTTGGGCCGGTCTTGTTTGGGCAGACGAGTTTGCTCTATTTGACCCTGCTGTTCGTAGGTTTGGCGCACTTTCGTGTTATTTCGCACCAGCTTTGGTCTGGCGCTTCGTGCCGCGGGAGAAAATCCCGGTGCTGCCGATGCGGCCGGCATTTCCGTTGCCCGCATGCGTTACATCGGGGTGTTGATTGGCGGCGCTACAGCGGGCATGGCTGGCGCCTACCTGGTGTTGGCGCAGATCGGCCTGTTTCGTGAATCGATTGTCTCCGGGCAGGGATTTATCGCGCTGGGGATTGTCATCTTCGGACGATGGAGTCCATGGAAAGCAGCATTGGCTGCGCTGGTATTTGGCGCCTGCGATGCGTTGCAGCTGTCGTTGCAATTAGGCGGAGGAAATGTGCCGCCGCAACTGCTGGCATCGCTGCCCTACATCGTCACCATCCTGGCAATCTCTGGTTTGTTTGGTGGGAGAGCCGTTCAACCGGCAGCGCTGATGGTCCCTTATGCCAAAGACTGAGGGCTCCTGCCAAAGATCCGTGGAGCCCCGGAGGGCCGCCCGCTAAAACGTCAGCCCAGCGCGGAAGGGCTGGGTTGGAATTCCCATCATGGTCCCGCCTGCCCCGGCCGGCCGTGGGAGCGCCATAGGCGCGGCACCCATGTAGTCCGCAACCAATCTTCATTTAGAAGAACACTGGATTCTGCCGCTGGCGCTTCGTGGCCAAGCTCAATAAGGCTATGAAACGGTTTTCAGATATCCTGTTCGAGTTAATCGTGCCCGCGTCCTTCTGCAGGGGCGAGTGGGTCAGTGCGAGGATTCCGCGAAGATCTCTTCCACCCGCGAAAATGTTGTTGGAATCATAGCCAACCCAGCATCGGGCCGTGACATCCGGCGCTTGGTCGCGCGAGGGGGAGTCTTCACGCTCGCAGAAAAGTGCGGCATCATTGCCGGCTGATCTACTGCACTCGGGGTGACCGGAGTTACCACCATCCTTATGATTCCGGATCGAGGTGGCATCGCTGAGCGAGTTCGACGTGCGGTGGCGACCCGCATTTCAGATAGACCACGCACCGAAGTTAGTGTTCCTGGATATGCAGGTGGAAGATGGTCCCGCCGACACCGTGCGGGGCGCAGCGCAAATGGCCGCGGCCGGGGCGAGGCCATTGTGGTCCTTGGCGGTGACGGGACGCAGCGATTGGTGGCTGGCGCATGCGGAGAAGTTCCCATCGTGCCGCTCTCCACGGGCACCAACAATGTTTTTCCGGAATCGCGAGAGGCCACCATCGCCGGGCTAGCCACAGGCCTGGTGGCCACGGGAAAGATACCCGCGGCAGAAGCTACTGTACGAAACAAGATTCTGCGCCTGGAGATTGACGGCGTTCACGAAAGATCTAGCTGTCGTGGACATCTCCGTGTCCGAAAACCGTTGGGTGGGATCGAAGGCGCTATGGCGCCCGGAAGATCTGGACCAGATTTTTGTCGCCTTTGCCGAATCCGACGCGATTGGACTGTCATCCGTGGCGGGACTCATCCAGCCTGTCTCCCGGCGTGCGCCTCATGGCCTGCGCATCGATTTGGCGCCCCCGGAACGGGCGAAAGTTCACTTTGCAGTGCCCGATTGCGCCCGGGCTAATACTGCCTGTCGGAATTGAGCATGTGGAAGAGATACATGCGTGGAGAAATCCAGACTCCACGACTTGCGCAAGGTACGATCGCTCTTGACGGAGAACGAGAATTTGAATATAGTTCCCGCCGACATGTGACTGTGCGGCTGGATGGCCAAGGACCTTACACCATTGACATCGACAAAGTGATGGAACGAGCCGCTCAAGAGAGGCTGCTCGCGATTGACTAGTTCTCCGGCAAAGGGGGTACGACCTATGGATCTCACGCGGTCCAATCTACTAGAGGCTTACAGGGTCATGCGTTTGATCCGTGCATTCGAGGAACGCCTTCACCTGGAATTCGCCACCGGCGAGATTCCCGGCTTCGTCCACCTCTACGCGGGCGAAGAAGCGATCGCCACAGGCTATCTGCCTGCTGCTCGACGAGCGGGACAAAATTACCAGCACCCACCGGGGACACGGGCACTGCCTGGCGAAAGGCTGCGATGTTTACGGAATGATGGCGGAGATTTATGGCAGGAAGAACGGCCTCTGTGCGGGCAAGGGCGGGTCCATGCACATCGCGGACCTGAGCAAGGGCATGCTGGGGGCGAATGGAATCGTGGGCGGCGGCCCTCCTCTCGCCTGTGGGGCAGCCTTGGCGGCCAAGAGGCTTGGCACTGGCGGCGTGGCGGTCAGCTTTGTGGGTGACGGCGGCGCCAATCAAGGAACGTTCCTGGAAAGCCTCAACCTGGCATCCATTTGGAGCCTTCCCTGCGTGTTTGTCATTGAGAACAACGGATATGCTGAGGCCACCTCAAGTAAATACGCGGGCGCATGCCACGATTTCGCCGATCGAGCCAATGGCTTTGGGATGCCAGGGGTGACGGTGGACGGACACGACTTCTTCGCCGTCTACGAAACCGCGAGCGAGGCAATCCAGCGGGCCCGCAGGGGTGGCGGACCGTCCCTGGTCGAATGCAAAGTCAATCGCTATTACGGCCATTACGAAGGCGACACCCAATCCTATCGGGGTCCGAACGAGGTGGAGAAAATCCGCGAAGCCAGGGACTGCATCCGTAACTTCGCCGCAAAGAGTTATCTCCGCGGGCATCTTGAAACAATCCGAACTTGACGAGATCGACCGGGAAGTGGCGGCGCTGGTTGAGGACTCCGTCAACCAAGCTAAGTCCTCTGCCGAAGCCCGCTCCAGGCCGACCTGCTGACCGATGTGTACATCTCCTACTAGGAACGAAGGGCAGGAACATGGACAGGAAAATCACCTTCAAACAGGCGATCAATGAAGCCCTGGCACAGGAGATGCAAAGGGACAAGACGGTCATCGTCATGGGTGAGGATGTTGCCGGCGGAAGCGGAACCAACGGTCAAATGGACGCGTGGGGCGGAGTCCTCGGGGTCACGAAAGGCCTGTGGGAGTCGTTTGGGGACCGTGTCATGGACACCCCCATCACTGAATCCGCTTTTGTGGGGGCCGCGATCGGCGCCGCGACCGCCGGACTGCGCCCGGTGGTGGAATTGATGTTTGTCGATTTCATGGGCGTCTGTTTCGATCAGATTTATAACCAGGCCGCCAAGTTTCGTTACATGTTCGGCGGTAAGGCGGTTACGCCTGTTGTGATTCGCACCATGATAGGCGCGGGCTTCCGTGCCGCGGCACAGCATTCGCAGTCGCTGTACCCGATCTTCACTCACATCCCCGGACTGAAGTGCGTTGTTCCATCCACGCCGTATGACGCCAAGGGTTACTCACGCAAGCGATCCGCGACGATGACCCGGTTATTTTCTTTGAGCATAAGATGCTGTACGCGATGCAGGGGCAAGTTCCCGAAGAACCGTACGCCATTCCGTTTGGCGAGGCCAACTACGTCCGCGAAGGCGACGACGTCACCATCGTAACCCTTGCGCGCATGGTTCACGTAGCTTCAGAGGCAGCGAATCTCCTGGAGAAAGATGGCATCGAGTGCGAAATTCTCGACCTGAGAACCACTCACCGATGGATGAGCAGAGCATACTCGAGAGCGTAGAGAAAACCGGCCGGCTGGTGGTCGTGGATGAAGCGTCGCCTCGCTGCAATATTGCCACTGACGTTTCTGCTCTGGTCGCACAGAAGGGATTCGGGTCATTGAAGGCGCCGATTCGGATGGTGACTCCCCCGCATACGCCCGTGCCCTTCAGCGACGTGCTGGAGGACGAGTATCTCCCAAATCCCGCGAAGGTTGCTGCCGCTGTTCGGGATGTCATGAGGTATAAGGCATGAGCGATGCCGGCATACACTTGTTGACCATGCCCAAGTGGGGCCTCGCCATGACCAAAGGAACGGTGGTCGGGTGGCTCATCGAGGAAGGCGCGGAAGTCCGGCCTGGGCTGGAGTTGGTTGAAATAGAAACCGAGAAGATCCTGAGCCCGATCGAGGCCGCGACCTCGGGCGTGCTCCGCCGGAAGGTGGCGCGCGAGGGTGATGTCGTCCATGTCGGCGGCCTGTTGGCGGTGATTGCTGGTCCCTCCGCTTCCGACGCGCAAATCGACCATGATGTTGCAGACTTTCAGGCCCACTACATTCCCGAGAAGGCCGACGAAGAAGTTGCCGGTCCAATCCTTGAAACTGCGGATGTGGACGGATTCCGCATCCGCTACCTGCGCCGTGGCGAAGGAGCCGAAGCTGCGATTCTGATTCATGGTTTCGGCGGAGATCTCAACACGTGGATGTTCAACCACGAGGACCTGGCAACCAACCATTCTGTCTATGCTTTGGATTTGCCCGGGCATGGGAGTTCGTCGAAACAGGTGGGGGAGGGGACGCTTGACGGGATTCGCAAAGGTCCTTGGAGGCTTCCTTGATTCGATCGGAGCTGAGCAAAGCTCACCTGGTTGGCCATTCGATGGGAGGCGCTGTTGCGGCCATCTTTGCCCTGAAGCATCCCGAACGTTGTTTGTCCCTCACGTTGATCGCCAGCGCCGGTCTGGGTCCCGAGATCGACGGCGAATATATCCGAGGGTTCGTTTCCGCCGGCGCGCCGGAACGATCTCAAGCCTCAACTGGAAAAGCTATTTGCAGACTCGAGATTGATTACCCGGCAGCTGGTGGACGATACCCTCAAGTACAAACGCCTCGACGGGGTGGAGCCGGCTTTGCGTACGATTGCATCTCAATTCTGCCCGTCGGATCGACAGGCAGTGATTTTACGTGAGCAGATCAGCCAACTGTCGATGCCCGTGCTGGTCCTGTGGGGATCGGAAGATCGCATACTACCTGGATCGCACGCGCTGAATCTACCCCAGCATGTGCGAACAGAAATTCTCACGGGCCAGGGTCATATGGTCCACATGGAGGCCGCGTCGAAAGTGAACACGGCGATTCGCTCCTTGTGGGAATCCCGGTAAAGAAGGTAAACCGAGCGAATGGTACTCACGTTAGACGCGAAGGGAGCGAAGTAGCGTAACAACAAAACCGGGAGTGAGAGTTCCTATAAGCTCCGAGTTGGCGTCTCCTAGATTAAGGAGAGTGAGGAATCCACCAGGAATGGGCCCGGTACAACACAGAGGTAGTTCCCAATGAATTTCCAATGTCCAGCATGCACTGCGAAATTGCTGACGCTCGCTCTGACCGTCGCGTTCACGGCCGCATTCTCAGGGTGCACAGACAACACCAAGGCCCCTACGGCCAGCGCACCAGTTACTGCTGCCGCTCCCCCCGCCCCCATGTTAATACCTACACCACCAACTTCCCCCTTACGGAGAACCCCATGTCCGAAGGCGGCAAATGGATGGAAGGAAAAACAGTCGGGATCGATTGGGACAGTATCTCGACCACTCCGGGCCTTGCCATCGGCACCGCGGGACCGAAACGTTTTGCCGATGCGACTGCCCTGCTGACGGGTTCCTGGGCGCCCACGCAGACGGCAGAGGCAGTGGTTCTTAAGAAATCCGACTTCCATTATCCCGAAATATCGTTGCGTTTACGATCCGCTATGTCTGCTCATAACTGTTCCGGTTACGAAATCTCTAATTCACTAAAAAGTGACGCCACAAGGCTTATCTCATCATCGTCCGTTGGAACGGTCCCTTGGCGGACTTCACCTACCTGGTGCAGGACCATGGCAAACAGTATGGAGTTACCACCGGAGATGTGGTCAAGGCAACGATCGTCGGAAACGTCATTACCGCCTACAAACGGCGTCAAGTTCGCCCAGGTAACTGACAATACCTATCCTGAGGGGAACCCGGGCATGGGGTTTAACGAGGGCAAGAACGGCGACTATGGCATGACCCGGTTCACGGCTACCGACGCTCCAATCACCACCCAATCTCAAGCGACTCCATAACGGGGACTGGCCGTTGGGGGGGCCGTCAGGCGCCTTGATCCGCCGTCCCTTCGGGACTAATTTCGTAGTCCCAGTTCTCACGCAGCCTCTTCAGGCCGTCCATAAGTGATTGCCAATCTGTCCGGCTTTAGTCACTGAGGGAGCGCTTTTAGCTCCTCTTCCGCCCTTTAGGAATGTTCTTCGACAGGAGCGCAGCGAAGCCGAAGGCTCTGCAGTTTTTATCTCGGCCAGGGACGCTGCTTGTATGGATCCGTCCCGCCCGCTGCGTCAGCGCATCCGCGCTCATCTGCGCCTGCTTCCGCACCGCCGTCTCATCCACGGTGGCCACCACTCCGTCGCGCATCACGAATCGCCCGTCGATCATTACGCGTCGTCACCTCATTCCCCAGCGCCGAATAGACAATCGCCGAAACGGGATGATGAATCGGCGTCATGAACGCGTTGTTGTAATCGAGCACGATCAGGTCCGCCTTTTTTCCCACTTCGATCGAGCCGATTTCCTTCTCCAGACCCACCGCGCGAGCGCCATCGATGGTCGCCATCTCCAGCACTTTTTCCGCCGTGATGATCGTGGCATCCTGATGAAATCCCTTTTGCATGAGCGCGGCGAACTTCATCGCCTGGAACAGGCTGTGATTGTTGCTGCTCGCCGGCCCGTCCGAAGCAAGACCCACCGTGACGCCTGCCAGCAGCATTTCCGGAATGGGCGGGCATCCCGAAGCCAGATACATATTGCTGCAAGGATTGTGCGCGACCTTCGTATCGTGATGGCGCAGGATGCGAATGTCGTGCGGTTTGCAATGCACGCAGTGGGCCGCGAGCACGTCCGGGCCCAGAAAGCCGATCTCGCTCAGAAATTCCGTGTCGTTCATGCCGTAGCGCGTCGCGGCGGTCTGCAGTTCAAACGTCGGTCTCCGCCACGTGCGTGGTGATCAGCGCGTGCTCTTCATCGGCCAGCTTGCGGGTCAGGCGATAGCCCTTTTCATCCACGGCCCAGATCATGTTGGGCGCGACGCCCACCTGCACCCGCCCGCCCGGCTTGTTGTAGCGGCGCATCTGCTCGCGCGCATCGCCGATGGCGTGTTCCGGCTCTTCGATCAACTCGCGCGGAACGCCATATTCTTCGCCCAACGGAGACGAACCCGCGGCAGACAAACCCGCGCATCCCGGTCTGCTCGAACGCTTCCACCACCGACTTGATCATTCCCGGCCGCGTGTGCACGTACATGAAATCGACCAGCGTGGTCACGCCCGAGCGAATCGATTCCACGCAGCCGTGCAGCGCGGCGGCATGCGCATCCTCGGGCGTCAGGTGAACGCCGCTCGGCGCCGTCATGCAGGTGAACCACTTCTTCAGCACCATGTCGTCGCCCAGGCCCTTGAGCAGCGTCTGGAAAAGATGCGTGTGCGTGTTGACCATTCCCGGCATCACGATGCGCCCGTTGCAATCGACGATTTCCGCCGTGGGAAACCGCCGCTGCAGTTCCTGGCGCGTGCCCACGGCGACGATGCGATCTTTCTCCACGCACACGCTGCCGCGCTCCAGCACTTCGCGGCGCTCGTTCATGGTGATCAGCCAGGCATCGGCGAGGATGAAACTCATTCGGGTGATGCCTCCGCTTTGTTTCGTTCATCGTAACCGGTCTATGTCGGAATTTCCTCTGCGGCCGCGACTACGAGGGGCGGCGAGGATCGCGTTTTCATTGCCGTGCCGCATCAGGGCATGGGAGGAGATGCGGTAGCCTTAACACCAGGGCCTGCGCTGTAGGCTCCTGGGTAGGTCGCATTCTCAATCGAGAACAGTACTCTGCAGGTTAGCTGGCGTATAATCGACGAGAATTTTCAACAGCCCAATCTTTAATATCCAGCTTCGCAGGCTGTTGACCCTAACCGCAAACCGAACAGGCAGGAAGATCATGTCTAGCCCTTTCCCTATCCCTCCTCCCCCTCCTCCTCTTTCTTCCGCTGTCGGCGTCCCCAAATCGAGCGCAGCCAAGAAGTGGACGGTCGACATGGGCAATGTCCTGCCTGAGATCGCGTCGCTCGGCAGTGCCCCTAAAGCCACCATCACGGCTCAAGGAGTACAGCAGTGGGATAAGCTTGTGGCGATCAAAGCGCCTTCGGCCGGTAGTCATGAAACCATGTTCGTGCAAACGGAGGATGGTGTGTTCGTCGTCAAGCCAGACGCGGATGCCATCAATGAGAAGGAAACCACCGAATGGCTGGGCTCCCTGCCCATCGATGTACCCAAAATCCGCTTGATCGCCTCGAGTAGTGGGGAGGGTCGGCAGGCGATCAGCGAACTAGGCAAGTTTACCGGGGCGGCCAAGAGGCTCTCGGACGCTCTGACCCGCCATAACCATTTCATGGTGATGCAAATGGTGCCCGGCCAAAATCTGGATTCTCTCCAGGATGCGGGCCCGCTCACGGGAGTTGGGGCACAAACCAGGTTTTTCATGATCGGGATGCTTGTAGCTTACGACCTGGTGATCTACAACATCGACCGCTTTCCAGGCGTGGGTGACAATGAAGGAAACCCCGGAAACCTGATGTTTCGCAGCGATTCGGAGGGTTATAACCGCCCCATCGCCATCGACCAACAGATCAATCCGGCCAATGTATCGGTGCACATCGAACGTCTCAAAAAGGTGCTTACCGACCCCAAACACCGCCTGAGTATTGCCGCGAAAGTCGTTCTTTTTATCAAGACCAACACCAATTTGGACCTCCATCCCGCGGCGACTGAGCGGGTCAACGACGGAATTCGGGAAGGACTCGTCCGTCTCGCGAAGGACAACGCGGCGGAAATGCGCGCCTTGGGCGAACGCCTGGAGAGTCAGAAGATGGCGAACGGCGGTTACGGTGACAAGCAGTTAGAACTGGTGGGGGCAACTATCGGGCTGATCGAGAAGATAAACCCCGACCTTCACCAGCTTCTTATGGTGCGCGACTACGAGTAGGTGCTTTGTTTCGTTCACCCTAACCGCTATCATTGAATTAGGCCATTAGCATCATGCCCGCTCACTCCAACAGCGCTGAAGAACTCTACCACCGCGCGCTCGACCAGCTTGCAGAAGGCAACGCGGCCGCCGCCGCGGACGGCCTGCGCCGCTGCCTCGAAGAAGACCCCGCTATGCTCGATGCCATGCACGGCCTCATCCGCGCGCTACAGGAACAAGGAGATTTCGACGGAGCCATCGCGGTGGCGCACCGCCTGCTCCAGCTCGACCCGGAGGAAGTGCTGGCCCATACCAGCCTCTCCATCCTCTATCAACACAAAGGCATGGTCGCCGAGGCAGAGGCGGAGGCACTCAAAGCCAAGCTGCTGGGCTGGAAGATACAGTTGCAGCAACAGAAATCGAAGATATGAAAAAAGCGCCGGCACCCATCCTGCGTAACTTTCATGACCAGCTAGCCGCGGCTTATGGCCCGCAGCAATGGTGGCCGGCGCAGACACCGATGGAGGTGATCGTGGGCGCTTACCTGACCCAGAACACTTCCTGGCGCGCAGTGGAACGTTCCATTGCCAACCTGGTGGCAAATGGCGTGATGAACCTCGAGGGCCTCCGAAACATTCAGGAGCATGAACTGCGCACGCTCATCCGTCCCTCCGGATACATGGTTCGCAAGGCTTCGGCCATCAAGGCGTTCGTTACTTTTCTCGATCGGGAGTACGGCTCCTCGCTCGACCGGCTCGCGGCACAACCGACCTCGGTGGTTCGCAGCCAACTGCTGGCGTTGCCTGGAGTAGGCAATGAAACCGCCGATGCCATCCTGCTCTACGCCCTGCTCCATCCGGTTGCGGTGGTCGATGAGTATCTACGCCGCATCACCGACCGTCACGGTCTTGCGGGCCGAGAGCAAAAATACGCAGAGGTGCAACAACTGGTCGACACGGCATTTGCCGATGACCCCCCGGAATTTCGTTTGCAGCTCTTCAACGAATTCCACGCGCTGGTGGTCGCCGTGGGCAAAAATCATTGCGGCCCGCAGCCTCATTGTGAGGGTTGTCCCCTGGCCGTGTTTCACTAATGGCCCGCACCCTTTACATCGCCAGCACCAACCCCGGTAAGCTACGTGACTTTGCCCTCGCGGCCGCGCGCCACGATATCCTCATCCTTCCCCTCCCCGGCCTCGCTGACATTGAGGCCCCCGAAGAGGATGCTCCAACCTTCGCCGGCAATGCCCGTAGAAAGGCGACCTATTATAGCCACTTTCTCCCCGGCGAAATGGTATTGGCCGACGACTCGGGGCTGGAGGTGGACTATCTTGACGGCGCTCCTGGTGTTCGCTCTGCCCGCTACGCCGCCGATGCCGGCTTCAGCGCCGCCAAGACCGCCGACGCCAACAACAATCTCTTCCTGTTGCAGCAGCTCAATGGAATTGCCGATAGGGATCGCGGCGCCCGCTACCGCTGCGTACTCGCCACAGCAAGGGATGGAGCCGCTCTTCTGACCGCTGAGGGCACGGCTGAAGGGCGCATCCTCACCAACCCGCGGGGCAGCTTTGGCTTCGGATATGATCCATTGTTTTATCTGCCTGCCCTCGAACGCACCATGGCGGAGATCGATGATCAGGCCAGATGGACGCATAGTCACCGCGGCCAGGCCTTTCGTGCCCTATTGGGACTCCTGGCGTGAATTCTCTCTTTCGCACCAAATCACATTAGAGTCTCCAAAAGGCCGAAACCTTGACGCTGCTTCTATCACGCACCAATAATAGAGAGTTGGGTCAGATTCAGTTTCGGCACCTCCTGAGGCATCGGAAAAAATCGAATGAGCACAACTGCAGCCGTCCCTCGGGACAATCGGGCACCCGGTTTCTGGGCCTCCACCGTGGGCAAAAAAATCGTGATGGCGGTCACCGGAGCCATCCTGTTTATCTTCGTGATCGGGCATCTGCTGGGCAATCTCCAGGTATTTGAAGGTCCGGCAAAACTGAACGCCTACGGTGCGTTTCTGCACAGCATTGGAGAAATTCTCTGGCCCATACGCATCATTTTGCTGATTGCGGTCACGCTGCACATTATCGCAACCGTACAGCTGGCCCTGCGTAAGAAACGCGCGCGTCCCATCGGCTATTCGCGCAAAAAAGCAATCGCCTCCTCCTATGCGTCCAGAACCATGTACTGGTCCGGCCCCATCGTGCTCGCCTTTATCATCTTTCACCTCCTTCACCTGACCGCCGGCTACATCCATCCCGGGGCCGCCTACATCGAAGGTGACGTTTACCATAACGTGGTTTCTGGTTTCCAGGTCTGGTGGGTCTCGCTGTCTTATATCGTCGCCATCTGCCTCCTTGGGTTCCATCTGCGCCACGGCCTGTGGAGCATGTTTCAAACCGTCGGCATACACCAGCCACAACACACGGCGAGACTGCAAAAGGCGGCTATTATCATCGCTCTGCTCATCGTCCTCGGCTATATCTCCATTCCGATAAGCGTCCTACTGGGGCTAGTGAAATAGATGATTCTCGATTCCAAAGCACCTACGGGTCCTATCGAGCACGCATGGGATCAGGCTCGTTTCGACGTCAAGCTGGTCAATCCCGCAAATAAGCGCAAGCACAAGATCATCGTCGTCGGATCCGGCCTCGCCGGAGCCTCGGCTTCAGCAACCCTGGGCGAGCTCGGCTACAAAGTTCAGTGCTTCTGCTTTCAGGATTCACCCCGCCGCGCGCACTCCATCGCCGCCCAGGGTGGCATCAACGCGGCCAAGAACTATCAAAACGACGGCGACAGTGTTTACCGCCTCTTCTACGACACCGTAAAGGGGGGAGACTTCCGCGCCCGCGAGGCCAACGTCTATCGCCTGGCCCAGATCAGCGTCAACATCATCGATCAATGTGTAGCCCAGGGTGTTCCCTTTGCTCGTGAGTATGGTGGTGCGCTCACCAACCGCTCCTTTGGGGGCGCCCAGGTCTCGCGCACTTTCTATGCTCGCGGCCAGACCGGTCAACAGCTCCTGCTCGGCGCCTACCAGGCGCTGGAACGGCAAATCCACGCAGGCACGGTCACCATGCATGCGCGCACCGAGATGCTCGATCTGATCGTCATCGACGGCAAGGCGCGCGGTATCGTTGCTCGCCACCTGGTCACCGGCATGATCACCACCCACTTTGCCGATGCGGTCATTCTGGGGACAGGAGGCTATGGCAACGTCTATTACCTTTCCACCAATGCCAAGGGCTCCAATGTGACCGCCATCTGGCGTGCCCACAAACGCGGAGCGCTCTTCGCCAACCCTTGCTACACGCAGATTCACCCCACCTGCATTCCCGTCTCTGGCGACTATCAATCGAAGCTCACGCTGATGAGCGAATCCCTGCGCAACGACGGCCGCATCTGGGTACCGTTGAAAGCCGGCGATAAGCGCTCCCCCGACCAGATTCCTGAGGCAGAGAGGGACTACTACCTGGAACGCCGTTATCCCAGCTTCGGAAACCTGGTGCCGCGCGATGTGGCGTCGCGCAACGCGAAAGCCGTCTGCGATGAAGGCCGCGGCGTGGGCGAAACAGGGCTCGGTGTCTACCTCGACTTTACCGACGCCATTCGGCGGCTGGGCGAGAAAACCATCCGCGATCGCTACGACAACTTGTTTGACATGTACCAGCGCATCACGGATGAAAACCCTTACAAGGTCCCGATGCGCATATACCCCGCCATCCACTACACCATGGGCGGGCTGTGGGTCGACTACAACCTGCAAAGCACCATCCCTGGCTTGTTTGTGATTGGCGAAGCCAATTTCTCCGATCATGGCGCCAATCGCCTGGGAGCGAGCGCTCTGATGCAGGGGCTCTCCGATGGTTACTTCGTGGTTCCCTACACCGTCGGCAACTACCTCGCGACCAATAAATTCCCGGCCGTGCTCGATACCGCGCCGGAAGTGAAACAAGCTGTCGCTTGCGTCAAACAGACCATTGAGCTGCTGCTCTCCATCAAAGGCAAGCGCACCGTCGATTCCTTTCATCGCGAGCTGGGCAAGATCGTGTGGGATTACTGTGGCATGTCGCGGACTGCGGCGGGTCTGGAATCCGCCATTGGCCAGATACGGGCTCTGCAGGAAGAGTACTGGAAGAACGTCAACGTCCCCGGGAGTGGAGACGATCTGAACCAGAGTCTGGAAAAAGCCGGCCGCGTCGCTGACTTCTTCGAGCTGGCCGAACTCATGTGCATCGACGCCCTCAACCGCAATGAGTCCTGCGGCGGTCACTTTCGCGAGGAGTATCAGACGCCCGAAGGCGAGGCACAGCGTGATGACGAGCATTACTCCTACGTCGCCGCCTGGGATTATCGCGGACCCGGCAATCCGCCCACGCTCACCAGGGAACCCCTGGAATTCCACTACGTTCATCCCAGCCAGAGGAGCTACAAGTAATGAAAGTAACGCTGAAAATCTGGCGCCAGAAGCATCGTAAGGAAGCGGGCAAGTTTGTCAGCTACCCGGTCGAGGTCGCAAATGTGGAAATGTCGATGCTGGAGTGCATCGACGTGCTCAACGAAACCCTGATTGAAAAAGGCGAAGAGCCAGTGGCCTTCGAACACGATTGCCGCGAAGGCATTTGTGGTTCCTGCGGCTTCATGATCAATGGTGTCGCCCACGGCCCCAATCGCGCCACAACGGTCTGCCAACTGACTATGCGACACTTCAAAGACGGAGAGGAACTGGTGCTCGAGCCATGGCGCGCCGCCGCTTTCCCTCTCATCAAGGACCTGGTCGTCGATCGCCGCTCTCTTGATCGCATCATCGCTTCCGGCGGCTACATTTCCATCTCCACCGGGAACGCCGTTGACGGCAACACCCATCTCATCGGCAAAGAAACAGCTGATCGCGCCATGGACGCCGCTGCCTGCATCGGCTGCGGAGCCTGCGTGGCCGCCTGCCCCAATGCTTCCTCCGCGCTCTTTACCGGGGCCAAGATTGCTCATCTCGGCATCCTGCCGCAAGGCAAACCCGAACGCGACCGCCGCGCCCTCAACATGGTTGCCCAAATGAACACCGAGGCCTTCGGCAGCTGTACCAATATCGGTGAGTGCACCGCCGTCTGCCCCAAAGAGATTAAATTGGAAGTGATCGCCGTGATGAACCGTGATTATCTCCGCGCCAGCGTCAATCGGCGCGACGAACTCGGGACCACCATCAGCCCCTTCACCGAGTGGAGCACCGGAGCCAAATTCAGCTCGACTGGCGCGCAAGAATAGTCGCCATGAAGATCGCGCGCGCCCTCATCCTGTTCACCGCCGTTCTCCCGCTCAGCGCACAAACCACCTCGAAGACTGCCTCCGTGACTAAACAGAAAGACCCTCTCGCTGTACACAAGTCCGCCATCGTGATTGACACACACGCCGACACCACCCAGCGCATGCTCGACGAAGGATACGATCTGGCCGATCCGCTCAAGGGTGGCTATGTCAATTTTGAATCGGCGCGCGAGGGAAACCTGGGGGCAGAATTCTTCTCCATCTGGGTGGACCCGGCTGTATATCCTAGCGGGCACGAAGCGCGCCGCACCCTGGAATTGATCGACGCGGTGTATCAACAGGCAGCCAAACATCCCCAGCAAATGCGCATGGCGTTTTCGCCGGAAGACATTATGGCCGCCCACCGCGAGCACAAACTGGCTGCGCTCATGGGGGTTGAGGGTGGCCATTCGATCGAGAATAGCCTGGGGCTGTTGCGGGATTATTACCGCCTCGGCGTGCGTTACATGACGCTCACCTGGAGCAACTCCAATGGCTGGGCTGATTCTTCCGGGGATATTGACGACCCGAAAGTCGCCCATACCAAAGACGGCCTGAGTGACTTTGGCAAGGATGTGGTGTACGAGATGAACCGCCTGGGCATGATGGTGGATGTTTCGCACGTCTCCGATAAGACCTTCTACCGCACGCTCATCATCAGCCGGGCTCCGGTGATCGCGTCCCATTCATCCGCGCGTGCACTGTGTAACTCGCCCCGCAACATGGATGACAATATGTTGCGGGCCGTCGGCCAATACGGCGGCGTGGTGATGGTAAATTTCTACTCCAGCTTTCTGAGCGACGAGTATCGCCTGGCCGCGAAGGCCCAGCAACCAGCGATCAACCAGGCGGTCGAAGAAGCCACTGCCAAGCTCAAGGCCGAGGGTAAGCCCGTTCCCAGCGAGCTTGCAGAGCAGATTGCCAAGACCTACATGGCGAAAATCCCGCGCCCTCCGCTCAGCGTGTTAATCGATCACATTGACCACATTGCCAAGATCGCCGGCATCGACCACGTCGGCATTGGCTCGGATTTCGATGGCATTCCGTCGAGCCCGGAAGGAATGGACTCCGCTGCCGACCTGCCCAAGATCACCCAGGCGCTCATGGCGCGCGGTTATAGTGCTGAGGATATGAACAAAATTCTCGGCGGCAATTTTCTGCGCGTCTTTTCCAAGGTGCAGGAGGTTTCCCGGCAATTGCAATCCGAGAACCGCCCCCGTATCACGGAAAAGCAGCCTTTTGACAAGAAGTAGCTGATGAGCAATTCTGCTGCGGCTGTATTAGTCTGTCTTGGGAACCATCCATGACTTTCCAACGTCGCTTTGCGGTTTTGTTTCTCTTTTCGACTGTTTTCGCAATTGCTCAGCAGTCCACTCCGCCCCAGACACCCCCGGCTCAGACACCAGCGGCGCAGACTCCGCCCGCCGAGCTCCCGGATACTCCCGTGAGCCAGGTCCCCCCGGTCATAGAGCCCACCGGTCCCACGGCAGTTCTCGATACCAGCATGGGCCGCATTACGTGCAGGCTTTTCGATAAGCAAGCACCTCTTACGGTCGCTAACTTTATTGGCTTGGCCGAAGGAACCAAGCCATGGACCGATCCGGTCAGCAAACAGAAAATGACAGGGAAGCCGTTCTATGATGGAACTACCTTTCACCGCGTCATTCCGCAATTCATGATTCAGGGTGGCGATCCAACCGGCACCGGAACCGGCGACCCGGGATACATGTTTGCCGATGAATTCGATCCCAACCTCAACTTCGACGTACCTGGGCGGTTGGCGATGGCCAACTCCGGCCCCGGCACTAACGGATCGCAATTCTTTATCACCGAAGTGCCGACCACCCATCTAAATCAGAAACACACCATCTTCGGCCAGTGCGACCAACCCAGCCTCTCCATTGTCTCCTCCATTGCACGGGTGCAGCGGGATGCGGAAGATAAACCGATCCAACCGGTCATGCTGAATAAGGTCACCATCGTGCAACAGGGCCAGCAGTTGCCGCCTCTGCCCCCTGCCCCAGCAGCGCCCACAACCGCGCCCGCTACGCCCCCAGTTCCCAATCAAAACTAAAACCAATACCAGGAGTTCTGAATGTCCCGTGAATCAGGAACGTATGCCATCTTCAACACCAGCGAAGGTAAGATCGTCTGCCGGCTCTTTGAAAAGGACGCACCCAAGACGGTAGAAAACTTCGTCGAACTCGCCGAGGGCAAACGGGAGTGGACTCACCCCATCGGCAACAAGAAGAGCAACAACAAGCTTTATGACGGCACGATCTTTCATCGTGTCATTCCTGACTTTATGATTCAGGGCGGCGACCCAGCGGGCAACGGCATGGGCGGTCCGGGTTATAAATTTGCTGACGAAACCAAGGGCTCGCCCCACAGCCTGAATGCACCGGGCAAGCTGGCCATGGCCAACGCCGGCCCCAACACCAACGGGTCGCAATTCTTTATCACGGTCGCGCCGACCCAATGGCTCACCGGCAAGCACACCGTCTTCGGAGAAGTAGTAGAAGGCTACGACGTAGTGGAAAAAATCTCCAAGGTGCCCCGCAACTCACAAGACAAGCCCAACAAGCCGGTGACCATAGAGACCGTGGTCATCGAGCGCGTCTAGCATCCAAAGTTGCCCGTAAAGCGCAGCGGTGTCCCACATCTCGCGAAAAACAAGCCAAAGTCAATTCGCACCGGAAGAACTTTCAATAGCCAATAACAGCCGGGTGCCCCACATCTCGCTTGTTTTTCGCGAGATGTGGGATACCACGAACCCAACCCTCAAATTCTCGATGACCCACCTTAGTACCCTGGGAAGCGCTAGCCCGCATCCACGAGCCGCTCTTCGACCAACTCGCAAATGGTATGCAGCAGAAACTTATGACCTTCCTGAATGCGTGCCGTTTTCTTTCCCCCGACTAACAACTCAACATCCGCCAGCCCCGCACACTCGCCGCCATCACGTCCCAGGAATGCAATCGTCTTCAGCTTGAGATCTTTCCCCGCCACCAGCGCGCGAAAGATATTCTCGCTGTTACCGCTGGTCGTGAATACCGCCAGCGCATCACCCGGTCTGCCGTACGCTTGAACCTGCCTGGCAAATAGATCGGCAAAGGAGTAATCGTTGCCGATAGCGGTCAAGTCTCCACCATGGGCCGCCAGCGAAATCGCTGGATAGGCACGCCGTTCGCGGTCGTAGCGGGCAACAAACTCTGTGGTCAGATGGGAAGCATCTGCCGCACTGCCGCCATTTCCGCACGCCAGCAACTTGTGTCCTGAGAGCAAGGCTTCCGCAATGATCGCGGCAGCCGCTTCCACCTGCCCCTCCAGATCCAACAGCTGCTGCAACACAGCCCGCGCGTCAGCAACATTTGTTGTAACGACCTGGCGGGCACGCTCCTTCACGGTCTTAGACCCCAATGACCGAACACAGCTCTTTCACTGCATCGGCGCTTTTCTTGAGCGCAGCATCTTCTTCCTTGGTGAGCTTGATCTCAATGATTTGTTCCAGTCCCCGCTCTCCCAGCTTGCAGGGAACACCCACGTAAAGCCCATGGATGCCGTACTCACCCTCGAGATAAGCAGCACAAGGAACAATCTTCTTCTTGTCCTTGAGGATGGCCTCAACCATCTCCACCGCGGCAGCAGACGGCGCATAGTACGCGCTCCCTGTCTTCAGATGTTTCACGATCTCGGCCCCGCCATCCCGCGTCCTCTGCACCAGGCGCTCGACCGTGGCGGCGTCCATCAGCTCCGTAATCGGGATTCCGGCTACTGTCGAATAGCGCGGGAGCGGAACCATCGTATCCCCGTGGCCACCAAGCACAAATGCAGTTACATTCTCAACCGAAACCTTCAGCTCCTCCGCAATGAAAGTACGGAAACGGGCCGAATCGAGGATCCCCGCCATGCCAATGACCCGCTCCCGATTGAACTTCGAAAGCTTGAACGCCGCCTGGGCCATCGCGTCGAGCGGATTGGAAACGATAATCAGGATGGCGTTCGGCGAGGCACCCACCACCTTGCCCACTACTTCCGACATGATCTTGTAATTGGTGTGCAGCAAGTCGTCGCGGCTCATACCCGGCTTGCGGGGAATGCCTGCGGTGATCACCACGATGTCAGAGTTCGCAGTCTCCGCATAATCGTTGGTCCCGACCACGTGGACGTCACGCTTTTCAATCGGCAGCGCTTCCAGCAAGTCGAGGCCTTTACCCTGCGGTACACCCTCCACTACGTCAATCAGCACGATGTCGGCCAGCTCCTTGGCCGCTATCCAGTGCGCCGAGGTCGCGCCCACATTCCCTGCTCCTACGATCGTTACTTTCTTTCGCATATTTCTCCTAACCCATGTTTTCGATCATTCGCGTAGCAAATTCGCTGGTCTTCGCCTTTGTTGCCCCAGGCATTTGCCGCTCAAAGTCGTAGGTAACATATTTCTGCTGGATGGTTTTCTCGAGCGCGGTCTCGATCAGCTTAGCGGCTTCGCTCCAGCCCAGGAACTCGAATAACATCACGCCGGAGAGCATCACCGACCCGGGATTGATTACATCTTTGTCCGCATACTTGGGCGCCGTGCCATGGGTGGCCTCGAATACCGCATAGCCATCGCCCACATTCGCTCCCGGTGCTATGCCCAAACCGCCCACCTGGGCCGCGCAGGCGTCAGAAATGTAGTCCCCATTCAAATTCGGGCACGCCAGTACGCTGTAGTCTTCCGGCCGGATAATCACCTGTTGAAAGATGGAATCGGCAATCCGGTCATTGATCAACAGCTTCTTCTTCCATTGCCCGTTGCCGTGCGTTTTGCCGATGGAATCGATTACGCTCTTCACGCTCTTGTACAGTCCTGCGCGGAACTCATCGGATCCAAACGCGATCCCTGGCTCAATCAGCGCGGCATTTTCTTCCACCGTCAACTTCGGATTGGCTTCAAGGTTGCCCAGGATCCAACTCTCTGTTTCCGTCACCGTCTGCTGGCGAAATTCCTCGGTGGCCACCTCATAACCCCACTCCCGGAAGGCGCCTTCGGTGAATTTCTGGATGTTTCCCTTGTGCACCAGGGTCACCGACTTGCGTCCATTTTCGAGCGCGTACTTGATGGCATAACGCACCAGGCGCTTGGTCCCGAAGATAGAAATCGGTTTAATCCCGATCCCCGAGTCTTCGCGAATCTTCTTCTTGCCGCCCTTGAGCATGTCGTTGTTGAGGAAATCGATCACCTTCTTGACTTCCGGCGTGCCTTGCTTGAACTCAATGCCCGCGTAGACATCTTCCGTGTTCTCGCGGAAGATCACCACGTTCAGTTTCTCCGGATGTTTCACCGGGCTGGGAACTCCCTGGTAATACTTGATTGGCCGGACGCAGGAATACAGATCGAGGATCTGCCGCAGGGCGACATTCAGCGACCGGATGCCCCCGCCCACGGGAGTCGTGAGAGGTCCCTTGATCGAAATCCGCAGATCGCGTGCTGCGCTAATGGAATCATCCGGCAGCCAGGTGTTGAACTGCGAATAGGCCTTCTCGCCCGCGAAGATTTCAAACCACTTCACCGACCGCTTGCCGCCATAAGCCTTGTCGACCGCGGCATCAAAAACCCGCTGCGACGCGCGCCAGATGTCGCGTCCCGTTCCGTCGCCCTCAATAAAGGGGATGATCGGATGGTCGGGAACGTGGTATTTGCCGTCAGCATATTGAATCGCCTCGCCCCCCGTGGGCAAGGAAAGACCGTTGTAGCTTTTCTGCATGGATGCGTGTCTCCGATAGCGGATAAGTGGTAGCGAGAACGAATAGTCAGGCTATCACCATGCGAATTGCAGTGGCAATCGGAGTAGTCTATAGGTATGCGTCTCAGGTCCCTTCCGCTTGTCGCGGCTGCTTTCGTTCTGATCCTCGTCATGCCCGTCTGGGCACAGCAATATGGGGCGAATAAGCCCCTGGGCGCGGCGGCACAATCGACCCCAGCCTATCTCAAGAAGGCCGGCATCAGCCAGAACCTCGGCAATCAACTCCCGCTCAGCGATCACTTTCTCGACTCCAGTGGTGCCGATAGGCCCCTGGGCGCCTATTTTGAGCATCGCCCGGTGGTGATGGCGCTGGTCTACTACAAATGCAAGATGCTTTGCCCCCAGGTTCTCAGCGGCTTGGCCAGGACCCTCCGCCAGGTGGGCTTCACCCCAGGCAAAGACTATGACATCGTGATCACCAGCATCGATCCCGCGGACACGCCCACCGACGGAGCGGCGGAAAAAGCGCACTTTCTGGATTCGCTCGGAACCCCCACGGCGGGCGAGAGTGTCCATTTCCTCACCGGCCAGCAGTCCGCGATTACCGATCTCGCCTCAGCCACGGGCTTTAATTATGTCCGGGTGCCCGGGCCCGATGGCAAGATGGACCAGTTTGCCCACTCGAGCGTGATCATGATTGCCACGCCCGACGGCCGCATGTCGAAATATCTCTTCGGCATTGACTACCAGCCGCGAGATGTTCGGTTGGCGGTGATCCAGGCCAGCAATCACCATATCGGCTCGCTCAGCGACCTGGTCCTGCTTTATTGCTGCAACTACAGTCCCAGCGCCGGCAAGTACACAGTCTCCATCTTGCGGGTAATGGGCCTGGCCGCCATGGGCTCTCTGCTTATGCTGGTGGCAATGCTTTACGCCCTCTCCCGCAAGCCAAAGCAAACCACCACCCACGCCTAACGAGCTACGCTAGCCACAAACGCTGGGTCCACCACCTGGGAATCTCGACCTACCACAAATCCCGGGTGCCCCACATCTCGCTCGTTTTTTGCGAGATGTGGGATGCCGCGACTCTGAACCCTAAACCCTTCGGGATCCCCAACGATCCTTAGAAGCCGCACCTCGAGCGCAGTGGTGTCCCACATCTCGCGAAGAACGAGCGAGATATGCGGCACCCGGGGTTTTTTTGGGGTCGAGAGTTCATCGACTGTGGTCCGTGTGGCCAATGAGCTTCTAGTCCGCGACCATCAACTGGCCCGGAACGATAGGACGCGTCCGAGGCAGCATCCCAAAGGCGGCCGCCGCACCCACCACACACAAGCTAAGCACAAACGCTGCCAGCTTCACCTGGTTCGTTGCCGCTGACCGCGGCAGCGTCTTCCAAAGCAGCAGCAACACGGTCTGCGAAATCACCGCCGCCCACACCGCCCCGTAGAAATATCGCCGCTCGCTTCCCTCGCCCTTGGTCGACCGCCCCACCCGCGGCAGCAGCCCAAACAGCCCCAGCAGTAACACCACGGCGCAAAGCGGAAAATAAGCTTCGATATAGATCTGTTTCATTACCCACTTGCCGGTCGCAGCAGCTATCGCCAGCCCCGCCAGGTTCAGCAACATGAAGGTAATGACAGCGTTCCAGGCAAACGTGTAGCAAACCTTGCGATACAGAGGATTGGGCTTATCCTCAGTAAAGCGAAGAATGTAAGGCCTCGGCTCTACTCCGGGAAGCTGCCCAAAGACGCCCGCGACCCCAGTTGCCGCCATCACCAGAAAGAGCCAGACCAGGTTTCTTCCACTGCCGCCGTGCGCAAACAGATCAAACGTCAATGGCCCGGGCGCTAGAAAAAAGACCCAAATCCATATCGGCCAGTGAGCCAGGCGGTATCGCCTCGTATTGCGCTCGCGAATCTTGCGGGCTTCCGCATATTCCACCTTGATTGGGTAAGCCATCTCACTGCTATTGTGCATCTTTTTTCATCGACTGAGGGTGCTGCAGCATCTCATCCATCTGATTGTGTTAGGTTCGTTTGGGAGGGTTTGGCATTGGGCAAGAGCATGGTCCCGAAACGTCTGTTTTTGACCAAGGGCGTCGGGAAGCACAAGGAACGATTAACGTCTTTTGAGTTGGCTCTGCGAGACGCCGGCATCGCCGCCCAGAACCTGGTGCGGGTTTCTTCCATCTTTCCCCCGCAGTGCAAACTGGTTACCCGCAAGGAAGGCCTGAAATATCTCTCGCCCGGCGAAGTCGTCTTCGCCGTGGTTGCAGAAAACTCCACCCGCGAACCGCATCGCCTGGTGGTTTCCAGTATCGGTGTCGCCATTCCTACAGATCGCAACACTTACGGTTACCTGAGCGAGCACCACAGCTTTGGCGAAGCGGAAGATCAGGCCGGTGAGTACGCTGAGGAGCTGGCAGCGGAAATGCTCGCCACCACCCTCAACGTAGAATTCGATCCCGATAAAAGCTGGGATGAAAAAAAAGAGATGTATCGCATCTCCAACAAGATTGTCCGCACCACCAACATCACTCAGTCGGCAATCGGAGACAAGCGTGCTCTTTGGACCACGGTCATTGCCGCGGCAATCCTGATATTTGAGTAAGAGAATGACCAGCAAAACAAACTACCGCGTTGGTTTGGTGCAGATGTCCTGCTCGCCGGACCCTGACGCCAACCTCGACAAAGCGGCCGACCGCGTTCGCGAAGCCGCTCGCGGCGGGGCCAACATCGTTTGTCTGCCGGAGCTTTTCCGAGCGCAGTATTTCTGCCAGCGTGAAGATGCCGAGCTCTTCGATCTTGCCGAGCCCATACCCGGCCCCTCCACCGAGCGCCTGTCCGCCGTGGCGCGAGAGGAAAAAGTGGTGGTAGTCGCTTCCCTGTTCGAGCGCCGCGCCGCCGGGCTCTATCACAATACGGTTGCATTACTGCAGAACGACGGAAGCTTGGGCGGAATCTACCGCAAGATGCACATCCCCGACGATCCGCTCTATTACGAGAAGTTTTATTTCACGCCCGGCGACCTGGGTTTCAAATCCTTCGACACTTCCGTGGGACAAGTGGGGACCCTTATCTGTTGGGACCAGTGGTACCCCGAAGCCGCCCGCATCACCGCCTTGCGCGGTGCCAACCTGCTTTTCTATCCCACCGCCATCGGCTGGCATCCCGCAGAAAAAGAGCAGTTCGGCGTGGCGCAGTACGATGCATGGCAGACCATCCAGCGTTCCCACGCCATCGCCAACGGTGTGTACGTCGCTTCCGTCAACCGTGTCGGTCACGAGAACGGAGACGTCCGCGGCAAACGCGCCCCCGGGGTCGGACTTGAGTTCTGGGGCGGTTCTTTTATTGCCGATCCATTCGGCCGCATCCTGGCCAAGGCTCCCCATGACAGTGAGGCCATCCTGATCGAGGAAGTCGACCTGAAGAACCTCGAAGATACCCGGCGCAATTGGCCCTTCCTTCGTGACCGGCGCATCGACTCTTATCCGCCGATTACGGCTCGCTTTCTCGACGATGGCAAATGAACCCGTAACCCCACGCAGCCTGGGCTATCGCATGCCGGCGGAATGGGAGCCCCACGCCGCGACCTGGCTGGCGTGGCCCCACAACGCGGCTGACTGGCCCGGCAAATTTCACCCTATCCCCTGGGTCTATTGCGACATCATCCGCCACCTCTCCCGTGTCGAAGACGTGCACCTGCTGGTCGAGGACAGCATCGCCGAGCAGCGAGCACGCGGCATGCTGACGCGAACCGGCGCACAACTGGATCGCGTGCACTTCCATCAATGGCCCACCAACCGAGTCTGGATGCGGGATTCGGGCCCCATCTTCGTTACTCGGAATGGGTCCCAGGAGAACCCTGTCGCCATCACCAATTGGCGCTTCAATGCCTGGGCAAAGTACGAAGATTGGCAGCTTGACGACCAGCTGCCTTTGAAGGCCAGCGAACTACTTCACCTGCCCAACTGGACGCCGGAATTCTCGACCCATCGCGTGGTCCTGGAAGGGGGCAGTATTGATGTCAACGGCCAGGGCACGCTCATCACCACCGAAGAGTGCCTGCTGAGCGCAGTGCAGCAGCGCAATCCAGCCCTGACGCGCGACGATCTGGAGCGCGTCTTCCACGACTACCTGGGCATCGACCAGGTACTGTGGATGAATCGTGGCATCGCCGGGGACGATACCCACGGCCACGTGGACGACATCACCCGTTTCGTTAGTCCCGTTACGATCGTCACCGTCACGGAGCCAAATCGCGCGGACGACAACCACCTGCCGCTGGCGGAAAATCTGGAGAGGCTGCATGCGGCCCGGAACCCAGAAGGGCGCCCCTATACCATCGTCGAGTTGCCCATGCCCTCGCCGGTCATCTTTCAGGACCAGCGGTTACCCGCGAGCTACGCCAACTTTTACATCGCGAATGGACTGGTGCTGGTGCCCACCTTCAACGATGCCAATGACCGCAAGGCGCTCAATATCCTCGCCGATGTTTTCCCTGGCCGTCAGGTAGTGGGTATTCACAGCGGTGATCTGATCTGGGGTTTAGGAACGCTGCACTGCATGACCCAGCAGCAGCCTGCGGGCGCCTGAGTCATGACGGACGCGGAAGCGCTAACCCTGGCCCTGGAGGAAGCCCGTGCCGGCGCCGCGGCCGGCGAAGTCCCAGTAGGCGCGATCGTCGTCGAAAACGGAGTCGTTGTCGGCCGCGGACAAAATCGGGTTCTGCGTGACTTGGATCCGACCGCCCACGCCGAGATCGTGGCCCTTCGCGAGGCGGCCCGCACCCTGGGCAACTACCGCCTCGCGGGTTGCGAGCTGTTTGTCACCCTGGAGCCCTGCGCAATGTGTGCGGGAGCCATGATCCACGCCAGGCTAAGCCGGCTCATCTATGCCGCCGCCGATCCCAAGGCCGGCGCAGTCAGCTCGGTCCTGGAGGTCCTGAATCACCCACGATTGAATCACCAGATGGCAGTGACCAGCGGAGAACTCGCAGAGGAAAGCGGCGAGTTGCTGCGCTCGTTTTTCCGCGAGAGACGAACGTAACGTGACCCCTCAATCGTGACCGACAACAAGGAGGAAACAGCAGGTCCCTCCACAGTCCCGGAGGGACGGCTGACACACTCTCTTTTAGCCCCTCTTCCGCCCCTTAGAAAGATGTTTTTCGACCGGAGGACTCATGGGCCTGTGGCCTGACCTGTGGCCCACCCAAGGTGATCAAAAACGCCTCGGTCCAGCAGCCACCCTTTATGGAACCGTCGCCCTTTCCTTTGTCATCCCGGAGCGAAGCCGAGGGATCTGCAGTTCTTTCCACCAGCCATCACTGCTGCAGCTCGAACGTGAATTGTCATCCCGCCTGTCCCGGCTTGCCGTGGGACCGAAGCGTACCCAGATTTCCTACCTCGCGCACTCGCAAAGGCCACGTATGCGGCTTTCCGTAGAGAAAGACGCATGAAGTTTGTCAGCGCCACCAAGTTCCACAGGAAATCTGGGGGAGCGGAGTGGAGGGACCTGCTGTTCCCACGCTTTCCTGGAAATGTTTTCGACAAAGCGTAGCGTAGTGGAGGGACCCGCTGTTTCTTTCTGCCCCTACCCCGCGCCCCAGGGCGGAAGCTTGAAAGGTGCCCCCCAAGGCGGCGCCCCTACGCTATGAAGCTTTCTCCGATACACTTTGCCCCCGCCAGCAACGTAAAGCGTATCGAAATCATGTCCCCCGAAACAAAGGCTGGTCGGCACCGCGTTTCCCGGCAAAGGAAGAATCCCCGCCACTCGTCCATTGCGGTCAAAAACCTGCACGCCCATCCGCGTGGCCACGTAGGCTAGTCCGCTACGGTCCATGGCAATTCCTGCCGCGCCGCTATCGTCCGCCCAGCTCGGTACATCGAAGTCGTAAAACGGTGCCCGTGCATCCACAGTCCCGTCGGTTCGAACCCGATAACTCAGCCCATTACGCGAAAGACTCTGCGCGACAAACAACCACAGGCCGTCCGGTGAAAGAGCGACTCCGGATCCGCCCTTCAAACCTTCATCCAGCTTGATCTTTTCTCCCGTCGCCCGGATGAGCCACAGCTCGTCTTGCGTAACCGTGTAAACGTCACCGTTATTGCGCACCGTTAGACTGCGGATCCTAAGACCGTCACCCACGGTGCTGCCATCGGCGACCTTCACCCCACCCTCAACGCGGGCACGGTAGAGCTTGCCGTCAGATCCAAAGGCGAGAGCCGCAGCCCTTTGATCACATTGAATGGAATGACCAGCGGCAATCTCCCCTCCGGAATAGAAAACCTGCCCCTGCGGATTGGCGGCAAGGTCCGGTGCACACCCATCGGCCGCAACCTGCCACTCCTCGCCCGGTTGCAGGATTTCCTTCAACACAGGATTACCCGGAGCTCGCTCCTGAATGGGAGCCGGCCAATCCCGCCAAAGCCACCGCATCGCGTCGGGAAACACAGCGGAAGCCTGGCTGCCGTTGTGGGTGCCCGCGCCCCAGATATGGCGGACATCATAACCGGCAAACTCGAGCGCACGATTCATGGTCTGGTTCGACATCCACCAATCGCCCATCTCCGGTCCTCCGGGCCACTCATCGTGCACCCCATCCTCCATAAAAATGCGCAGAGGTTTGGATTCAGTCTTGCGCACCAGAACGTAATACTGCTCCCCGCCGCGCATGCCCACATAGGTGCCAATCGCGCTGAAGACACGCCGGAAAGCGTCCGGACGCTCCCATGCAACCGTGAAGGCGGCAATAGCTCCAGTGCTTCCACCCCCGATTGCCCGGTCGTTGGGGTCGGTCGATAGCTTGATCCGGTGTCCGTCCGGAGTAGAACGGCGCTCCACTTCCGGCAATACCTCCTCCAGAAGGAAGCGGGCAAGCCGGTCATTCAGGCTATCGAATTCGAAACTGCGATCGAAGCGTGGGTTATCTGGCGGACTGGCCGAAGCCACGGCGCCAGAAGAAATTCCCACGCCGATGGTGACCGGCATCGCATGCTGAGCGATGAGGTTGTCAAACACGATAGCTGCATTAAAGCCCAGGCCGTCCAGACCCACATAGACGCATACGGGTTTGTCGCCCAGGTACTCGGCAGGTACATAAACCGTGATCGTCCGCGACGTGCCGGGGAAAATTTTAGAGTCGGTAAGTTCGAAGGTGAAGGTCTTTCCCGCCGCAACTGAGGCGTGCGGCTGTGAGTCGGGCCCCAGAGCATAGTTGTCCGACGCCGGCGGCACCGTTTCATCAATGGCTGGCGGCGATGATTGCGACAGAACCGGCAGAGCTGCCGGTAAAAAGACAGCCAGGAAACAGCCAACGTATCCTGCTAAGGATTTCATTGAACCGTGCCCTGCGGTCGCAGTTTTCGTAGCTCCTGGCCACATTCCACCGCATTCAACGCGGAGAGTTCGAGGTTATCGGCGGAAGCCCAAAGCCACACCCGCCGTGACTGCGACAGCCCCTCCTCATCGAAACGCACTCTCACCGCGATATCCTCGTCGCCGATGGAGTTGAGGTTGCCCGGCGCATCCGCGTCACCCTGCACCACCTCTATATGAGGAGCGGAAAGCGTCGCCTCGATCTGCTGCAGTGTCACCTGCCGTTCGTATTCCGCGGAGATCGAAAACGTATGACCATGGAAGACCGGCGCATGGATCAATTGCAGCGAAAGCTGCGGCAGCCGTCCGCCGGAAAGCAACGCATAGTGACGCCGCACGCGGGCTTCACTCTCCGCCAGGCTGACCTTTGCATTCTCCCCAAATGCGGCCACAGTGTTGAAGGCCACCTGAACGTCGTACAACTGGGTCGGGATACTCTGAAACGAAAGCAGCGAGACCGTTTGCTGATGCAGTTCATCCAGCGCGGGCTTACCATACTCCGAAGCCGGCTCCAGTACGGTCACTGAGACCTGGCGAATCGCCCCGGCTCGCTGCAAACGCTCCAACAGCAGGGCGAGCACCAATGCGGCTGGGTGGGCGGAAACGATGGCAGGCGTATGCAGATTGGGCGCGCTGGCTGCGGCTGTTTCCCCCATCGCCTCCTGCAGCCACGGGGCGCAAACCAGCACCCCGGCCTGGCCCTCTAACCCGGCGGAAAGATCCACGATGCTGGAACCGGCGCGCTGCGCAGCCTGCCAATGCCGGCGGCTTAAATCCGGGGACCCGCAGAAAAACGTGAAATCGATGCGCTCAAAGGAGTCGGACGTGATCGCCTGGATAAAGGTCATCTCATCGCCCACCGCTTCCAGCTGCCCTAACGCCTCCTGATCATCCATCAGTACGAACTCTGCAGATGCAAAGCTTGATTCGGCGAGTGCTTCATTGAGCTGTTTGCCGCGAATGGAAGCGGCGCCAACAATAGCGATACGGTAGCTGGGGGTCATCGATCTACGTGCCTGCTCACGGATGCACTGGCGGTTGGGATGGCGGGTGCGAAGGGGGTTCAGCGAGCGCCGCTGCCTCGGGGGTCATCCTCCGTCTGTGGCGGCGCTGCCAGGAGTACGCTGCACGGGCGAAGATGCCGGAAAACATATAGCAGAACGCAATCAGGAAAAGAACAATTTGCGAGAACACCACCGTGGCATAGATCGCTAATCCCACAACCACAATGCGATGAAAGGGATGACGAGCGGCGAGATCGATTTCTTTTCCGCTCCAGAAGCGCCAGGTACTCACCATCAACAGCCCAACGATGAGGACCAGGGCCATCCACATGAGAGCGACGCGCCAATTGGGCACGGGTGTTCCGGAAAAAAAATGGACGACCGCGGCAATCACCCCGGCAGCCGCGGGAATGGGCATGCCCACAAAGTATTTCCGGCCGGGTCGTCCGGGATTCTTCGGTAACGGATTGGCGCCGATGTTGAAGCGTGCCAGGCGTCCAGCCCCGCAGAGCAGAAACAGAAAACAGACGAATGCGCCCCACTGCACCAGGTGCTGCCTTCGGACAGGATCCATGGCCATGGGAAGCGACTGAAACCCCCAGGTAAAGGCCAGGAGACTGGGAGCCACGCCGAAGGTAATTACGTCGGCAAGAGAATCGAGTTCCCGGCCGAAGTCGCTGGTCGTCTTGGTCATCCGCGCGATGCGGCCATCGAGAGCGTCAAATGGAATGGCAAAGCCGATCGCCAGGGCGGCATAGTTGAAATGCCCCGGCTCCTGCACCGACCCCTGCAGGCTTTGGGTAATGGCGAAGTAGCCGGCCGCGATATTGCCGGCGGTGAAAAGCGAGGGAATGATATACATGCCACGGCGCAAGCGGCCCTTTCTCTTGCGATCGGGCGGTCCAGAGGTTTCGCGCCTCAAGCAAAACTCTCCTGCAGAACATCGAGTGATGGCTCGTCCTGCGGCGGGTGGATATCGGCCAGAATGGAAGCGCCTCCTTTGACCCGCTGTCCCAAAGCCACACGGACGTGCGCATGGCCAGGTAAGAGAACGTCGACGCGGGAGCCGAACTTAATCAGACCTACGCGTTCACCACGCTCCACAAAGTCGCCTACCTGAAAGCGAAACACGATGCGGCGGGCGAGCAGCCCGGCAATCTGCTTAAAGCTCACATCGAACTCATCGCCTTGCACCGTCACTAAATTCTGCTCATTTTTTTCTGCCGACTCGGGGTTGAGGGCATTCAGGTACTTGCCTTTCTGATACCGAACCTCGCGCACCGTGCCGGCGATGGGCGAGCGATTGACATGAACATCGAAGACGCTGAGAAAGATGCTCAAGCGAATGCGCTCTCCGTCCGGCGTTTGGATGCGGGTAACCTCGGTGATCTTGCCATCGGCCGGCGAAACCACCAGGCCCGCCTCGATCGGCACGGGGCGATTGGGATCGCGAAAAAACCACAGAAAAAAGCATGCCAGCAAAATAGGCGCCACTGCCCAGGTCCAACGCCCGGTTACCAGCGAGACCAGAACGGCAGCAGAAATAAACCCCAAACCATAAAAGTATCCGTCACGCACCATGGTTGCGTTCAAACCCTTGGGGAATTATAGAGGTACGGGGGTAAGAGGAAGCAATGGAGCATGTAACACCAGCGCGTCTTCCACGGGAGCCGAATAGTAGGCACGCCGGACCCCTGCGGGGCTAAAGCCGTGGCGGCGGTAAAGAGCGTGGGCAGCGCTATTCGATGCCCTCACCTCCAGCTTCATGGTCGATGCTCCAGCGTCGGCCGCCCAAGCCATGCAAGCTCCAAGCAGGCGCTTTCCGATACCTTGACGCCGATACTCCGGTTGCACAAACAGGCCTTCCACATCGGCCGTGGAGTCCTGGCGCAACCAGCGGGCCACGGCAAAACCGGCGAGCTTGCCGCCGCTCTCCGCTACCAGCCCGCAGCGTAGCAATGTGTCTGAGGGCATTGCGAGCAGTATCTGTTCGTAGTCGCGGCGATTCCAGTGGGGAGCCTCCATAGATTCCGCGGCCATCACCAGCACGCTATCGAGATCCTTCGCCGCCAGGGCGCGCACACAGAAAGTCACGCCCCTGCCTTAGCCGCACGTAATACCTCAGCGTCGGAACGGCGAAGATAGTTTGCGTCCAGGGTTTCCGGATCGTCAAAGTCTCCCGCGCGAAAGCGGCCTAAAGCAAAGTGAAGCGCTTCGGCAGCGCCGGGAGGTTGCACGTATACCGGACCGCAGACGGCAAGGGCAGAACAAGCGCTGCTCGATACATCACCGGCGCGGCTCTCCTCACAAACCAGCACCCCTGCTCCAGGTTGCTTGGCCGCCGCGACCGTCTCCTCTCCGCTCAAAAGCATTTCGCCCAGGTTCTTGCCGTTTCGGTATTCGCCGGCGTAATACTCCCCGCGGCCCGCATCTACCGCGGCCAACACGTGGGGCAGACCACTTGCATGCGCAAGCAAGGCTAAACGGGAAAGCGCAATCAGGGGAATGCCGGCTCCTTCGGCCAATCCTTTGGCGGTACTCAAGCCTACCCGAATGCCGGTAAAGCTGCCCGGCCCGTTAACCACCACGATGGCCTCGACATCCCGCAACGTCGCCTGCCGGCTTTCGAGCAGCGCTGCGACCTCGGGAACCAGGCGCGCCGAATAGGTGCGCACCGCGAGCTCGGCCGTTGCGATAATCCGGACTTCATTTTTGTCAGCCACGCCGAGAGCGACGCTGGCCGTGTTGCCACAGGTATTCAGAGATAGAAGCATGGGCCCTTAAACCGCAGAAATAGGATCCTGGCAGATTTCCAGCAACACGCCGTTCGACGCCGATGGGTCCACCAGAAAATGAAGCCGCCCTCCGGTGCCGATTTCAATTTCATCGGAGAGCAGCCGGACGCCGGCCTGCTTCATCTCTTCGAAGGTGCTCGAAATGTCGTCCACGTGGAGCGCCAGGTGGTGCAGGCCTTCGCCGTGTTGCTCCAGAAACTTGCCCAATGATGTTGTCGTATCCAAAGGTTCGAGCAACCGTAGACGGCTGTCTCCCAGCGGAATCATCACACTGCGCACACGATCGTCGTCTTCCTCGTCCTTCAGCACGGTGAGCCCGAGTGCCTGGTAGAAGCGCTGGGCTTGCTCAACATTCCTGACCGCAATGCCCAGGTGGTCGATCTTTGCCATCTTTCTCTCCTAACGCTGCATAAGTTGTTCCACCAGGCGCAGCGCAAGCTGGTAGGGATCCTGTTGCCTGAGCACCACCTGGCGGCCGATCTTGGCTAGCTCCTGATCCGTCAGGCCATGGCCGCGCATTTCGCGCAGCAGTTCATGCCGCACCATCTCCATCACCCGCATCCGCCAGTGGGTTTCTCTTCGGGCGCTAAGCCTTTCATCTTGGGCCAGCCAGGACCAGAACTGGTCCAACGCCTTGTCCAGTTCTTCGATGCCGGCTCCGGTGGTGGCGATGGTTCGGATCACGGGTGGTATCCAGCTGCCGTGTTCCGCCGCCAAAGACTGCAGCGATCGCACCTCTTTTTCTACCCGATCGGCGCCGTCTCGATCGCTCTTGTTAACCACGAAGATATCGGCTATCTCCATAATGCCAGCCTTTAGGCTTTGCACGTCGTCGCCCATGCCTGGCACCAGGACCACGACGGTCACGTCGGCCAGGCGGGCAATGTCGATTTCATCCTGGCCGACACCTACCGTCTCCAGCAGCAGGCGCTGCTTGCCACTGGCTTCGATGACGGCGGCCACATCTGCCGAGGTACGGGCGAGGCCGCCCAGGGAGCCCCGGGTGGCCATGCTCCGCATGTAGAAGCCGGGGTCCGTGTCGTGGTCCCGCATGCGGATGCGATCGCCCAGGATGGCTCCGCCGGTGAAGGGGCTGGTGGGATCGACGGCCACCACGCCCACGGTCGTCTGTTGGACACGATATCGACGCGCGAGCCCATCGACCAGCGTGCTCTTACCGGCGCCGGGGGAGCCGGTGATGCCAATGCGCATGGCGGAGCCGGTGTAGGGAAAGCAGCAGGAAAGAATCTGCCGGGCAGAGGGCGCGTCATTTTCCACCAGCGAAACGGCCCGTGCCAAGGCGCGTACGTCTCCGTGGCGCAGGCGCGCGACCAGATCCGTAACCTCAATCGCGCCCACGTTGGTTTCGCTCTTCATCCCTTCCGATCATACGATCGGCAGGCCGGCTGCTCTGAAGCCTCGGAAGAATGAGGGTCGGGTACAACGAAAGAACCAACGGCAAAAAGCAGTGCAACCAGGAAGCAACCTAGGCAAAACCAGGAGCATTCCGCCAGTGGCTTCGAATCAGCGTGCCCTTCATAGTCCGTCACCGATCCGGCGGTTACCCCCACCCGCTACGTCGTCTACCTTGATTCGTCGACCCGTTGCACGACCCCCGGCAGCGGTTCGGCTCCAAAATGCATGGAACCCGGGGCTGCGAACGTGAGGGTGATGTTGGAGAATTCGACATCTTTGCCACCGGTGATTTCGATCACCACAGCCGATGGCTCGATGGTGGCGGGCGCGGGGCCTCCATTGAGGGTAAACGTGGCCGTGCCGTTTACCCGAAATCCGTTGGCAATCGGGGTGACCTCGGCATCGACGAGGGTGATGTGGTGAGTGTGGGCCCCCCGCGCGTTGGGATCAAAGTTCCCGTTGTTTTTGGTCAAGACCCACCCATCCGACAGTTCCATGTTGAGCGCCGCGGAAAAATCCGCCTTGGCTACGTTACAGTTCCACTTCAAGGACCAGGGGCCTCGAATCTCATACGGACCAGTCGCCGTCGTTTGCGGCGAGTAGGCGTTGATGAACCCGCTGAATGTTTTGCGCTTGGGTGTTTCCGCCAAGGCAGCGACGCCTACCGCCAGGACCGTCAGGATCGCGATGGTTCGCGCGGTCCGCTCGAAAGCTTTGCTTTTCATGAAGATCTCCAAAATTTGGGATGCACGCCCTTGAGACGCTGGGTCAAGATCGAATGGGTTCGCGGGTGGCGTCAAAGGGCAATGCGCAGAATCGCGGTTTTACCTTCACTTGCCGTCGAATACCGCGTTTTGCCGTGCCTTCGACAGGACGGGCACGCTACAATTTGGTTCCCGAGTTCGTCACAACTGGAACCAAGCAGGAGAGGGCGATGGGCGAACTATCCCCCGGCACACTGCCCTCGCTACGAGGAGGGCCGGAAGATCGCCTGGACTCGTGGAAAGAAATCGCAGCCTACTTCAACCGCGACGTAACCACTGTTCAGCGCTGGGAGAAGCGGGAGGCGATGCCCGTTCACCGGCACCTGCATGACAGGATGGGATCGGTCTACGCTTTTCGGACCGAGTTGGACACCTGGTCTCGGGGCAGGAATCTTCGCGGAGCGCAGGAAAATGGGAGCAATGCCCCCGATCCCCCTGCACCGTTGCCACAGCCGGAGAAAGCTGGCTTTCTTACCAGGGGGAGGTTGGCCCTGCTGCTGGCCTTGGCGGCAGCGACACTGGCAATCGGCGCCGGCTTCTGGCTGCAGAGGACGGAGTACTTCTGGCGAAACCCGATCGCCGATTCAAGATTCCAGACGGTCACAGACTTCGAAGGGGTGAAACAGGCTGCCGCGGTGTCACGCGACGGTCATTTCATCGCTTTTCTATCGGATCGGGACGGACCGATGGACGTTTGGGTTACGCAAGTGGGCTCGGGTCAATTCCACAACTTAACCCACGGCGCCGTGCCGGAACTGGTGAACCCATCGATCCGTATGCTCGGATTCTCACCCGACGGGTCGGTGGTCACCTTTTGGGTCCGCAAGCAGGAAAGCTCGGGCTCGGGCGACATCAGCATCTGGGAGGTGCCAACGCTGGGCGGCCAGCCGAAGCCATACCTCGAAGGAGTAGCCGAGTTCGATTGGTCGCCGGACGGCTCACGACTCGCCTACCACACGCCCGGACCAGGGGATCCGCTGTTCGTTTCTGATGGCGGCCGGCGGCCGGGGTCACGGCCTATCTACACCGCGCCCGCCGGACTCCACTCCCACTTTCCCTTGTGGTCGCCCGACGCCAGATTCATCTACTTCGTCCAGGGCCAACTCCCGGACAAACTGGACATCTGGCGTATCCCTTCGGCCGGGGGAACCCCGGAACGGATTACGACGCACAATGCGTATGTGAGTCACCCCGTCATGTTGGATCGTCGCACGCTGATGTATCTCGCCAGCGATGCCGATGGCTCGGGCCCCTGGCTTCATAGCCTGGACGTCGAACACCGTATTCCGCACCGGCTTACGCCCCGCCTTGACCGGTTTACCTCGTTGGCGGCCAGCGCCGACGGGCGCCGGCTGGTCGCCACCCTCGCAAATTCAAAGACCACACTCTGGCGGTTGCAGATCCCGGGTTCACTCAAGAAGGTGTCGGCAGCGGATCCCATATCGCTCACCACCAGCACGGCGTTCTCCCCGCGGCTCGGTCAAAACTACCTTTTATATGTTTCTACGACCGGCGCAGGCGCCAGTATCTGGAAGTTCGCCAATGGAAGCAGCACCGAGTTATGGAGCGGTGAGGAAGCGAGGATGCTGGGAGGTCCCGCAATCTCTCCTGATGGACACCTTCTGGCTTTCTCGGTCAGTCAACACGGACAAGCGCTCTTGTTCGTGATGCAGCCCGACGGCACGAACGCCCGCATCGTGGCCGATTCGCTCAAGCTGCAAGGCGCTCCGGCATGGGCACCAGACGGGCAATCAATCACCGCGGCGGCGGACGATCACGGCGTTCCCCACCTCTTTCGCATACCAATCGACGGTCACTCCCCAACTGTTCTGGTTCGGGATTATTCGCTGGAGCCCGCGTGGGCGCCCGACGGGCGCTATGTTGTTTATTCGGGACCCGACATTGGCACTACCCTGAATCTGAAAGCGGTCAGTCCCGAAGGCGCGCCGCATCCCCTGCCACCCCTGCAACTCACTCGCGGGGCTCGGCGCGTGGTCTTTTTACCCGGAGGAAAGTCCTTCCTGGTCTTGCGGGGAGAGATCCAGCACAAGGATCTCTGGCTCGTCGACCTGGACGCGGGCACGGAGCGGCAGTTGACGGATCTTCCTCCCGACTTCGATGTTCGCGATTTCGACCTGTCCCCAGACGGCCGCCAAGTTGTCCTGGAACGAATCCAGGAGCGTTCCGATGTAGTGATGCTCGATCTTCCGCGGCCGTGATGCTTTTGTAGCAGTAACGGTTCTATCAAGGTTCAAGTACGATCTTGCCCCGCGTGTGACGCTGCTCGAGTTCACGATAAGCATCGCGAACCTTGGCCAGGGGATAGACCTTCGCGATCGGTATCTCAAGCCGGCCGGCGGCGAGCAGACCAGCCAGTTGCCCGAGCACCTCGGCAGTCGCGGCTACCTGGTTGCCCTCAGCTTTCACGCCATATTTGGCCGCGGCCGCAAAATCGATGATGGTGTCGATTCGATTAGGAACGACGCCCAACTTGAGCGCCAGCTCGACATACCCGCCGCCGAAGGTGTCAACGAAGGCATCGACTTTTCCGCCGGACGCGGCGCGGATTCGATCCTCCACACCATCACCGTAGGCAACAGGAATTATGCCGTGGTCGGTGAGCCACTTGTGATTCCACTCGCTGGCCAGGCCGATGACTTTGGCTCCAGCATTTCTGGCCAACTGTACGGCGATTGAGCCCACCCCACCTGCGGCGCCGGAGACGACCACGGTGTCACCCGGGCTCAGGGCGACGCTGCGTACCGCGGCAAAAGCCGTGGTCCCAGCCACGAACAGGGCGCCGGCCTGCTCCCACGAGACTTTTCCGGGGCGGGGCACGAGATGGCCGGAATCGACGAGCACCAACTCGGCCTGGCTTGCCCTGTTCTCCGTGAATCCAATGACCTCATCTCCCACGGCAACATTCGTTACTCCGGGCCCCGTTTCCTCCACGATTCCTGCGAGATCGCTGCCTTGTCCGGATGGAAACGTGGCGGGCCAACGCTCGGCAAAGAGGCCTTTCCGGATCGAGGCCTCGCCCGGATTAATGCCCGCAGCCTTGACCCGCACAAGAACCTTCCCGGACCCTGGAATGGGTCGTTCGACTTCGACCACTTGCAGAACTTCAATCCCACCGTACTTATCGAATCTCACTGCACGCGGCATACGATGATTCCTCCGAAGAAGCATGGCCTGTTAGATTCCCACTGGCTGCACTCCGATTCGCCAACATTCGTGACTGCTCGTTTGCTTGCATCTGCGGGACCGGAGAAGATTCAGCATCTAAAAAATTTTAGGAGACAGTCCCCGAATGAAGAGCCACACGGAATATCTTGTTTTCCAAACCAAAAAGCGCAGAGAGATGGTGCACATCACCGACCAGGTGGAACGGGCTGTGCGGAAGAGCGGTGTGAAAGACGGGTTGTGTTTTGTCTCGCCCATGCACATCACGGCTGCCATCTACGTGAACGATCTGGAGAGCGGACTGATCGAGGACATCGGTAAATGGTTGGAGGAGCTTGCGCCGGCGCGGCCGGACTACAAGCATCACGAAACCGGCGAGGACAATGGTGACGCGCACTTGAAGTCACTGCTGCTACACCACGAAACCACGCTCCCCGTGACCAACGGCAAGCTGGACCTCGGGACATGGCAAAGAGTCTTCTACGCGGAGTTTGACGGTCAGCGACCCAAACGGGTGATCGTGAAGGTGCTAGGAGTTGAGTGAAACAAAGGGGACGACTTCCGTCAGAAATGAAAAGCATACCCCTGGGGCCTCGAGAGCGTCTGTTAGAACCAGATATAAACCGCAGATCCCACGGCACGCCGGGGCAAGCTCTCCACTGCGCTGCGCTCCCCTTTGTCATCCCGCCTGCCCCGGCGTGCCGTGGGAGTGGCTGACTTGCCCGCGGCAAGTCAAGGATGGAATGAACATGGGAAAGCGGTGTTTGCAATCCAGGCCCGGAGGGCCGGCACCAAAAGTCAGCCCAGCCCGGAAGGGCTGGGTCCACAAGCCAGGCGGTCGAGCGCCGGAGGTGCGGCACCACACTCTTCCTTTGTTCATTAGGAGAGCCTGTGACTTTTTCGATCTTTTCGTGTTTTTTGCACCCGACCAGATGTTGTTTAGTCCCCCGCAGAAAGGCGTCATCCTGCCTGCCCCGGCGTGCCGTGGGAGCGAAGCGCTTCGCAGATCTATCGCATAACAGAGGGTCTATGGCGCGGAGTCGAAGAGCCTGTCCTGAGCGGAGTCGAAGGACCCCGGCGATGCTTGTTGGCAGGTGCTCTCCGGAGCTTTCCGGCCACAGACTGCAAGGGAAATTAAAAAAGTCACAGCCTCCGAGCGCAGTTGAGGGATCTGCAGTTCCGCGGACCTCTCCTGGAAATGTTTTTCGACAGAGTAGTCATGGGCCTGGGCCCACCCTAGGTGATGAAAAACGCTTTCGGTCCAGCAACCACTCTCCAACGAAGGGTCGCCCTCTCCTTTGTCATTGGGAGCGAAGCCGACCTGTCCCGGCGTGCCGTGGAGGGATCTGCAGTTCCTCCACCAGCCACCCATGCTGCAGCTCGAACATGAATTGTCATCCCGCCTGCCCCGGCGTGCCGTGGGACCGAAGCGTACCCAGATTTCCTACCTCGCGCACTCGCAAAGGCCACGTATGCGGCTTTCCGTAGAGAAAGACGCATGAAGTTTGTCAGCGCCACCGAGTTCCACGGGAAATCTGGGGGAGCGTTGTGGAGGGACCTGCTGTTCCCACACTTTCCTGGAAATGTCTTTCGACAGATCGCAAAGATCTGCGGTTTCTATCCGGTTTTCACGCACCCACTAAACGTCAGCCCAACCCGGAAAGGGCTGGGTTGGAATCCTCATCATGATCCGGCCTGCCGTGGGAGCGCCATCGACGCCTGAATTTCCCCAGGTCGTTTCGGCTCGGGTCGCTCCCGGGATGGCTCATCTGGATGCGGCTTAGAGGCGCGGCCTACGCTGCTTCCTCTCGAGGGCGCCGTCTTCTTGAAGCTCTTCCGTGCCGATATCTAGCGCAGGCTGCAGATCTGGCGGTAACATTCCGTGCCGCGGAGTACCACACACAGGACACGCTTCGGCCTTCAGGCTAATCTCTGCTCCACAGCAAGCACAAAAAGCGGCCATGTTCTTTACTCTCCCCAGTCGTTGTTTGCTTTTGGATGAACGCACGACCCGCGAAGATTCAATACGGAGCAATGCCGACTGGGCGTGGTCCGTTATACAGCGCAATCGAGAATGCTGTAGTCTTCCGTTGCAAATGACCTGCCCCGGGCGTGCGGTGGGAGCAGCTGACTTGCCTGGGGCAAGTTAAGGATGGAATGAACCTGGAAAAGCGGTGTTTGCCATCCAGGCCCGGAGGGCCGTCCGCTAAACGTCAGCCCAGCCCGGAAGGGCTTGGGTGGGAAAGCCAGGCGGTCGAGCACCGGAGGTGCGGCACCACACTCTTCGTTCGTTCATTAAGAGCACCGAACACGATCAGCAACAACACTGTGGCTAAAACAGCTTCGGCGAGCGCGGTTGATCATGGGTAGCCGCTCTCGGTCCCCGGATTACCTATCTCACCGATCATCTTCGCACCCGGAAAATAATGTGCCCCGAAGCCAGGTTCGGTAATAACGACGGACTATCATTTTGCTTGACATTCGTGGAGTAGGATACTACATAGTAGGAGTCATCTGGCAGGTGGAGTTTCTGCGTAATCGCGGTATTCAATCTTTCGCTAAGGAAAATGCAAAATAAATGAGCGATTTTGCTGCCCTGTCCGTCTAAGCTGCGATCGGGGGTCGAAGCCTGAGTCAGTAGTGGATTCGACCACACATATTTGTGGTGTTGCGTTGACAGGAGCATGGTTGCATGCAGGTACCTCTTGTTGAGCCGAGCACTGAACCCTCGCCCGCGTTGGAACCAACCGAAGAACAGAAACGTTGGTGGCACAAGCGACGTTGGCTGTTACTTATCGCCGCACTAGTGTTGTGCACCCTGGCCACATCCCTGTGGCTGAGCAGACACAAGAAGACGCCGGCCTCCGGCAACGTCGTATCCTCTTCCGCCTACTGACACCCATGGAATGTTGCGGCTCAAGGGTACGACCCAGGCGGTCCGGACGCGCGCCATCCAGGCCCCACTTCTTGCTGGAGACAAGGAAGGCACGCTCACCATCACCAACTTGCGGCCAGCCGGCTCGAGCGTGAAGCAAGGAGACCTCCTGGTTGAGTTTGATCGCCAGGCTCAACTGCGCGACTCCCTGGACAAACAAGCGCAAACCAGCAAACTGGCAGACGACGTATTGCAGGAAGAAGCCAAAGAAGATGCTGCTCGGGCCAAAGACGAAACCGAAATCAGGGTGGCCGAAGGTGATCTAGCCAAAGCAGAACTGGAGATGCAAAAGGTCGAGTTGCTGTCGCGGATCGATGCCGAAAAAGCTCGGGAGACCCTCGACGAAGCCAAAGCCACGCTGGATCAACTAAGAGAAACATTCGGCCTGAAGCGAAAGACGGCAGCGGCCTCCATTCGCATCCTCGAAATCCAACGGGATCGCGCCCGCGAAACCATGTTGCATGCCCAGGCAAATGCGGCCCTGATGCAGGTTCATTCGCCCATCAGCGGAATTGTGGTTCTCAACACCATCTGGAAGCAGGGAAATATCGGAGAAGTGCAGGAAGGCGATCAAGTCCGCCCGGGCGTGCCTTTTATGCAGGTCGTCGATCCTTCGGAGATGGAAGTGCAGGTTCCGGTCAATCAGCAGGATGTACTGGCGCTTCACGACGGGCAAAAAGCGCGGGTGCATCTGGATGCTTACCCCGACCTCGTTTGTCCTGCACAGCTGGAAGTAATCGACCCCATGGGAAGGACCGGAGATTTTTCTCAAAAGGTACGCACCTTTTCGGCCACCTGGTCCATTATGTGCACCGATCCCAGGCTGCTGCCCGGCCTATCAGCGGCGGTCGATACTGTGCCGGCCGGCGGCACCCACATGGCCGGGAATGCACGATGACGTACCAGGACGTGCTTAAGCGGCGCAAGGCCATGATCGTGGCCGCCATCTTGTTGGTGAGCAGTGCGGCCATCTTTGGATTGGTACACCTCTCTAGTCGATCCTCGACTATTCCAGCCTTCGAGGTAAAACGAGAAGAGTTCGTCGACAGCGTTCAGTTTCGAGGCGAAGTGAAGGCGATGAAGTCGCTGACGGTTTCCGCTCCGGCCGAAGCGGGAGAACTGCAGATCCTCAAGATCGCAACCAGCGGCGTCGATGTGAAGAAGGGCGAGCTGATCGTCGAGTTCGACAAATCGAAGACAGAGCAGGATTTGGCGAAAGATGAATCGGCCCTCAAATCGGCCCAGGCAGCGATCGACCAGGTGCGGGCCCAATCGCGCCTGACCGAAGAAGAAGACATGACCGCGGTTACGAAGGCCCAATACGATGTGGAAGTGGCAAAGCTGGATGCCAGCAAGCAGGAGATCGTATCGAAAATCGAGGGAGCCGAAGCAAACCTGAAAGTCGCAAATGCCCAGCAGAAGCTGCACGAGGTAGAGGCAAAGCTGAAGTCGGATCGCGCGGTGATCCACGCAAATGTCGATAGCAAATTAGACGCCAGCAAAAAAGCGGCCTATGACCTGGAGCGTGCGCAGCGGTCTCTGGCAACGATGACCTTGGTTGCGCCGGCCAGCGGACTGGTCAACCTGGTATCGGTTTGGCATGTCGGTAATATGGCCCCGTTCAAGCCGGGGGAGCGGGTCTGGGCTGGGGCGCCGATCGCCGAACTACCAGATGTTTCCACTTTGCGAGTCTCGGCAAGAGTGGACGAAGCGGAGCGCGGCCGTCTTGCAGCTCACCAATCCGCGACCATTCAACTGGATGCGATTCCGGAGCGACAGTTTAGCGGCAAGGTGGAACAGATCGGCACCATCGCCACCATGGATTTCTCAGCAGGATGGCCAATACCCAGAGATTTTGATCTCCAGATCGCTCTCGATCAAAAGGATCCGCGTCTCAAGCCCGGCATGACCGCGCAGATCACCGTGATCGTTGACCGGATTCCGAATGCAATTGCCATTCCGGTGCAAGCCTCTTTTCAGAAATCCGGACAGACGGTGGCTTATGTTGTGGATGGATCGAAATATCGGGAACAGCCGATCGAGGTTGGCCGCAGAAGCCGCGATCGCATTCTAGTCTCCAGCGGTCTACGCCCTGGTGATCGAGTGGCACTACAGGATCCGTTGGCGAAAGATGCCACGGTTAAGGAGTGAGGAGGCACGCATGAAGCTAAGGCCCCTTACGCGCTGGTCAGCCCTCGCGGCAGTTCTCGCAATGGTCATCCTGATTGGCTTTGCACTCAGCCGGTCTCACCTCGCGATGGCAAGCGATGGCATTCCCCTGACCCAGGTTAAGCGTGGAAACCTGGAGCTTGAAGTCCATGCCGACGGCGAACTCAACGCGAAGCATACGATGATGCTCACTGCGCCCGCTGTTGGCGGAGGCGCGCTGCAGATCACTCGGCTGCTGGCTGGCCGTTTGCCGGTTAAGAAGGGGGACGTGGTTATCGAGTTCGATCCCAGCGAACAGCGCTACAAGCTGGAACAGAGCCGCTCGGAGCTATTGCAGGCGGAGCAGGAGATCACCAAGGCGAAGGCAGATGCCGCCGTGCTGAAGGCCCAGGATAAAGTGGCACTCCTCAAGGCCCGCTACGATGTGAGAAAAGCAGAACTCGATGTGCAGAAGAAAGAGATTGTGAGTGCGATCGATGGAGCGAAAAATGACGCCGCCCTGAAACAGGCAAAACAGTTGTTGGCGGAGTTGGAAAGGGACATCGAATCGCACGACAAGTCAGGGCAGGCGTCAGTCTATCTAGCCCAGGAAAAATACAACAAGTCAAAGCTGGAGATGGATCAGGCGCAGCAAAATATCGACAAGATGACCGTCACTGCACCGATGGATGGACTGATTTCCATTCAAAAAAACATGGATGCTTCCGGAGGTTTCTTTTTTACCGGCATGTCGGTGCCGGATTACCATGCCGGCGACCAGGCACAAGCAGGAAGCGCCATCGCCCAGGTAGTAGATCCGACAGAACTGGAAATGAAGGCAAAGATTGGCGAGCGCAACCGCAGCAACGTGAAGCAGGGCCAGTCTGTAGAGGTAGTGTTCGATGCATTGCCTGCTCGAACCTACCACGGCAAGGTGACGCAAGTGGGCGGCATGTCAACCCGTGAATTTTTCGAAGATGACACCGGTGGCACGTTCGATGTTGCGATGCGGCTTTCGGATGCAGATGGACGTCTGCACCCGGGGATGACTGCGCGGCTCTTGTTTCTCGGCGATACCAGAAAAGATGTGTTCTACGTTCCTCGACAGGCACTGTTTCTCAAGGATGGCAAGCACGTCGTTTACGTGAAACGCGGCAAGGATTATGAGCAGCAAGCAATCGAGATCAAAGACGAAACGGAAAGTCGAGCCGTTATCGAGGGACTGAGCGCCGGGACCACGGTTGCCTTGATCGATCCAACGCTACCGCGAAGACCGGGAAGCCCCGGGTCCCCCGCAACGCCCGGTGGAGGGACGCCTTAAATGTCCAAAATACCGGGAAACGTCTCGTCGCTCGTCAGAGGCTTCGATTTCGGCTACCAGCAATGGGTTCGGGACATACAGCTCGGCATACAGAACCTGATGCTTCACGGGCTTCGTTCCCTGTTGACCATGCTGGGCATGATTTTCGGAGTCGCGGCGGTGGTCGCTATGCTGTCGATCGGCGCCGGCGCCAGGCAGAAAGTGATGGCACTGATTGAACAGATGGGCGTGCGCAACCTTATCGTCGAAGCCAAGGAAACCACGGAGTGGCAGGCTCATCAAAAAATGCGCAAGATCTCTCCTGGCTTAACCCTTGAGGACTATCGCGTCATCCTTGATGACGTTGACGGCGTTCAAGCTTCGACACCCCGCAAGCGGGTGACCCCTTCCAAGACCATTCCGAAATCGCAGCAGGATGTGCCAACCGTCTTCGGGGTGGAACCGCAGTACCAGCAAATCGCAGGCCTTCACCTGTTACGCGGTAAGTTTTACGATCGCCAGGATGAAGAACGGGGCGCTTCGGTTTGCGTACTGGGCATTGCCGCAAGGTTCAACCTGTTTGGGGCGGCCGATCCGATAGGCCAATACGTAAAGGTGAATGAGCAATGGTTTCGCGTGATCGGCATCGTGAGTCCGCAACTGAGCGCCCAGACTGAGGTGGCGGGCGTGCCCACCGAAGATGCCAACAATGTCATCTATATTCCCTTCCATGCGGCGATCCTACGCCTGGAAGACAGCTACAGCGAAGTGCGGGACGAGATTGATGGCATTTATCTCAACCTGGGGGAGCACGTCGACATGACGGCCGCGGCACAGGTGGTCAGCGCCGTTCTGGATTCCTCTCATCATGGAGCCAATGACTTCAGCGTGATTGTCCCTGCCGAACTGCTCGCGGAGCAGCAACGCACGGAACGTTTGTTTAACGCCGTCATGGTGGCCATTGCGTCTATTTCTCTGTTCGTTGGCGGCATCGGAATCATGAACATCATGCTGGCCAGCATCCTCGAGCGCACGCGCGAGATTGGTCTTCGCCGCGCAGTCGGCGCCCAGCGATCCGATATCATTCGGCAGTTTGTGGTCGAAGCCACCACCATCTCGTTGACCGGTGGAACGCTGGGTATCATTTTTGGCTTCATCCTCTCTCGCCTGATTGCCTGGCTGGCGGGGTGGTCGACGATTGTGACCGCAGGTTCGATCGCACTTGCGTTTCTCGTATCTATAAGCGTGGGGCTGGTTTTTGGAATTTATCCGGCGATGAAGGCGGCCCGCCTCGATCCGGTTGAAGCAATCCGCTATGAATAAGAGCGGATTACGAAGGGCACGCCGCATTGAATTGATTTCGATAAATATTCCGGAGCGACACGATGGGTCCTTTCCGTATTGCAATGTTTTGTCTGCTCACATCGATTTCCATTTTCGCAGCAGACGCACAGTCACCTGAAAGCTATTCGGCGCTGCTGACACAGCAGGTAAAGTCCGGCAAGCTTTCTCCTCTCGCACACGTGCAAGACTACGTGATTGATGGCAGGTTACATCTTCGTCTTGAGGACGCGGTCCACCTGGCCCTTGAAAATAACAGCAATATCCGCATCGAGGAAACGCAGGTGGAAGCACAGAAGTTTACCCTGCTGGGCGCGTACAAACCGTTTGATCCTTTGTTCCAAAGCAGCGCAAATGTGAATCGATTGTCGTATTCGGGCTATACTCAATTGCAAGGTGTGGGGGAAACGAACAACGCTGCGCTGAACACGCTGAGTCAGACGGTGCAGGCGAGTTATACGCAGACGTTTATGACGGGAACGAATATATTCACCAGCTTTTCGAGCAATCGCAATTCCACCAACAGTGCGTTTTACTTTCTTAACCCTTACGTCAACTCGACGGTGACCCTGCAGTTTACGCAACCGCTGCTGCGCAATGCCGGACGTTTTGCCAATAAGGGTCCTCTGATCATCGCACGACGGGCTCTGCAGCAATCGCGCGCCAGCTTCGAGGCGCAAGTCAACGACGCTATCCTGCAGGTTGTGACGCAATACTGGGCAGTTGTCCAGGCACGCGGAAGCTTCGATGTTGAGCAGAGGTCGCTTGCGTTGGCTGAGAGTAGCTATCAACATGACAAGCGAGCCCTGGAACTCGGCGCTTTGCCGCCGCTGGATATCTATCGCTCCCAATCGGAAGTCGCTGCTCGCCGCCTGCAGGCAATCCAAAGCGAGTACGTTCTGAAGCAGGCGCAGGAGGCGTTTCGTTTTACCATCGGTGTGGATCAGGATCCAACCTTGGCCGCGCTCGAGCTGGATCTGGTCGAGAAGCCCGAACCAGAGGGAGAGATTGAGTCCATCGATGCGGTGGAGGTACTAAAAAAAGCGCTCAGTGCGCGTCCGGAGATTGCCGCGGCCAACGACGCCATTGCGAACGACGAAACCAGTATTCGACTCGCCCACAATGCCCTAAAGCCAGATCTCTCGCTTACCGGCTTCTATCAGAGCAACGGTATCGGTGGAAATCAATACGACCTGAACACAGGGCAACTAATCGCTTCGGGTGGCTTGGGAACATCGTTTAACCAGCTATTTGGGTTTGGTTTCCCGGGTTACGGGGGCACGATCACTTTGAACCTGCCGATACGGAATCGAGGCGCAAAGGCAAATCTAGGTACTGCATTGGTCGCACGGCGGCATGATCTATACACCTCTCAAGTAACCAGGGAGGCGATCGTTCAACAGGTTAAAGATTCCGTCCATCTGTTGGAAGAGGCGAAGCTCACGCTTGCCGCGGGCAAAACATCTTTGGACCTTGCACAGAAGTCACTCGCTGCCGATCAACGAAAATATGAACTTGGCGCTGAGACGAATTTTTTCGTCCTCGATTCTCAAACCAAACTGGCGCAATCGGAGCTGGAGCTTTTGCAAACGCAAATCAACTACCAGATTGCGCGAGCTACCGTCGACCACGCAACAGGCAGCCTGCTCGAACCTTATCACGTGCAACTCGCCGAGTTATCACACTAAGCGCGGAGGCGTTTCACCAATTCAGGGACGATGCCTAAATGGATGCTGCCCTCCGGTTTTGCATCCAACAAGAAATGGGCCTCAGAAGGTGTGTGAGAACCGAAAACAAACCGCAGACCTCTCCACTCTGCTTACGCTCCGGTCCCAGCAACCACTCTCCAAGGAAGCGTCGCCCTCTCCTTTGTCATCCCGCCTGCCCCGGCCTGCCGTGGGAGAGCTTGTGACTTTTTCGATCTTTTCGTGTTTTTAGCACCCGACCAGATGTTGTTTAGTCCCCTCCCGAAAAGCGTCATCCTGAGCGAAGCGCCTCGCAGATCTATCGCATCACAGAGGGTGTATGGCGCGGAGTCGAAGGACCCCGGCGATGCTTGTTGGCAGCTGCTCTTCGGAGCTTTCCGGCCACAGACTACAAGGGAAATAAAAGTCACAGCCTCTGAGCGAAGCCGACCTGTCCCGCCTGCCCCGGCCTGCCGTGGGGCGAGCCGTGGAGAGATCTGCGGTTTCTTTTCGGTTCTCACTCGCCTCCCGTATCTACCCTCCAAACCTTCAGTATTGCGCCGCAGTCCGTAAAGGCTGTGCCCGTCGTACAGAGGCATGAGGGTCACAATGCAAAGTACCTCTGGGTGGGTACCCAAGCCCCCATGGCAACGAAGAGAAGCGGTTGAGGGCCGGCCTTTCATGCGATGATCTCAAAGCGATTGCCTCGGGGAGTTTCATCCTATCTGGCGAAAGGATATGGATGCGTAAGTTTGCATTTCTTATTTTTTTATCGATGTTTCTGCACGCTGTTCCAGCGTTTACCCAGGAGGTGGCCGGTGACTGGGTCGGCCAACTGAACGGTGGGTTCACCGTCCGCATTCATTTGGAGAAGAATGCCGCTGGCTATGGCGGCCACCTGACCAACCCCAGCGGCAATGAAACCGGCCTCGACCAAGTCACCTGCGAGAGCCATCATCTGCACTTTGCAGTAAACCAGCTCAACCTTAGCTACGATGGCGTCTGGGACGAGAAGGAAAAGAGCTGGAACGGCAGCCTTACTTTTCAGCAGGTGTATCCGCTGATCCTGAAACGCGCGACGGCCGCGGACCTCGCACCGCATGACCACAAACGGCCGCAGGAAGCGGCGATCCTGGCCCAACCCAGGCCCTATGCGGAGAGAGACGTCAGAATCAACAATGCAGCCGGCCACAACCAGCTTACCGGAACGCTGAGCGTGCCGAACGGGAAGGGACCCTTTCCCGCGGTCGTCCTGATCTCCGGCACTGGCCACAACACGCGCGACGATGATGTGTGGGGGCACAAGGTTTTTGTGGTGCTCGCCGATGCTCTGAGTCGAAACGGAGTTGCCGTTCTTCGCTACGACAAGCGTGGGGTCGGTGGCTCTACCGGAGATTACGACGCGGCCACAACGGTTGATTTTATCTCCGACGCAGCCGCAGCCGTCACCTGGCTTAGAACTCGGCCGGAGATCGACGCGCACCGGGTTGGCGTGCTGGGGCATTCGGAGGGAGGGATCATTGCGCCTGCAGTAGCCGCGAAAGATAAGGACGTGGCCTTTGTGGTGATGATCGCCGGTCCCGCCATTCGCGGTGACAAGCTGTTCGTGCAGCAATCGGCGATGACAGCACAGACCTATGGCGCGCCGGAAGACTATATCGCCCGGCGTAAGATTTTCGATCAAACACTCTATGACGCCATTGTCTCAGCGCCTTCCGATACAGTGGCTCTTGATCGCGCCAAAGCCATCGTGGCGAAAGGCGTGGCGGAAAAAATCATTGATCAGAATGAAGCGGAGACCCTGCCCCAGGAAGATACCCGGCCCTGGGAACGCTATTTCCTCGCCTATGACCCAGGTCCCACGCTGGCTAGCCTGACTGTACCGGTTCTCGCACTCAATGGGTCGCTGGACGTGCAGGTGCCGGCGAAGGAAGATCTTGCCGCCGCTCGAGTAGCATTGAAGAATAATCGAAATGCAACCGTGGTTGAACTGCCGGGGATGAACCATCTGCTACAGGATACCAAAACAGGCTCGCCCACCGAGTACAACGACATAGAGGAGACCATGTCGCCGGCTGCGCTGCAGATGATTGTGGATTGGGTTAAGGTGCAGGCGAGCCGTGAGTCTCGGCCTTGATTTCAGCAGGCCGGTAGGGACCTGAGCGGTTTTGTCGATACCAGTTCTTTGCGGAGCTCGCAGGGCTTGCGGTCACCCCTGGCCTGGCAAAAGATTACTTTTCCGTGACAACTTTTCAGGTTCGATATGGCACGATGGAAACCGATGTCCTGGCCGGACCTTAAACGGAGTGGGACGAGGTTCCAGTGTGGCTGCAAGCAGGAAAGATTCGGCCATAGCGCCACTCAGTGCTTTATTCGACGATGATGGATCTCTGAACGCGCTAATGCATGCGGCAAGGCATTCGTGACAGATTCCAGAGCACAACAGGCGGACTCCTCTCTTTCCCGCGTGCATCTTGGCCTTTTTCTTGTTGGAGCCTGTGCGTTCCTTTACCTGAGGACTTTTCTCTTGCCGGCCACTCCGTTGGCCGCGGTGGACGACCAGAGCTTATTCTTTGCCCGCGCTGCGCGCATCGTGCAGGGGCAGGTTCCATATCGCGACTTCTTCGAGATTGTGACGCCCGGCACTGATCTCCTCTACGCCGCTGGGTTTCGCCCGTTTGGCATTCATGCCTGGATCATGCCGATGTGGATGATCGCAACCGGGCTTGCGTTCTCTCTGGTCATCACGTACATCGCGAATAAGATCCTTAGCGGTCCGATTGTGTGGCTCCCTGCCTTGCTCTTTCTTGTATTCGACTTCAACAGCGCTCTCGATCTCACCCACCAATGGTTCAGCAGCTTAGCCGCACTGGCTGTGGCGGCTGTACTGATGGGCGGCCTCAGCGCGCGACGTATGTTTTCTGCCAGCCTGCTCTGTGCCATAGCGATTCTTTTTACACAGACAAAGGGTGCGCTGGTTTTTGTGGGGGTTGCGCTCTATCTCGTTTGTGTCACTCGTCTCAAGCCGCAAGATAGCCATGTAGGCAGGCGGCTCGCGTTATTCATTCTTCCGGCTCTTTTAGCGGTTACCTGCGCCCTGGGATATTACGTGTATGAGGCGGGATTCCAACGTGTACTCTTTGACCTCTTCATATTTCCTTCGAGATTTATGCCGCTATCGGAGGTGAATACTCCGCGCACTTATATTCACCAATTGGCTCAGCTCTGGGACTTCGGCAGGCCATCTGAAATTGCGCTCCTGATCCCTACCCTCTTCATCTATGCCCTGGTTCCTTACGTCTACATCGCAGGACTATATCAACTCTGGCAAAGACGCGCCGTCTTGTCGAGCACACTCCAGCAGAACCTGGTTCTCCTGCACGTGGTCGGTCTTGCGTTATTTCTGGCAATCGCTCATGGCCCGCGACATTTTAGATTGTGTACGGTTGCTGCCCCTGCCATCCTCGTCTTCGTATGGCTGCTGAACCTTGCGAGTCCTGCCGGTGGATGCATTCGGAAGCTGTCGTGGGTTGTGGCGGGTTGCTACTTCCTCGTCTTGCCGGTTTATCGCCAGCTTCAGTGGCACGATACGCTTGATTTGCCAATTGGCCGAACCGCTTTTAGCGACAAGGCACTGTTTTATAAATTTCAATGGATGGCACAACACACACACCCATTGGATGGATTCTTCAACGACTCCGCTCTCACCCTCTATTTATCCTTGCAAAACCCTACACCAGCGGAGTTCGTCACCTACGATGAGACCACCCGCCCCGAACAAATGGCTGCCGTCGTAGAGGCACTCAAACGCAATCCGCCGGCCTATATCGCTTTATTTCCTACTAACCTCGGATTTGCAGTTGGCGGAGATCATTCGGCGCCCTTCCGTCAATTTGTTTACGACAATTACAGCCTGGCCAAAGTCTTTGCCCAGAAGCAGTCCCAATACCAACAAGAACTCTGGCGACGTTCAACAGCTTCGTCAACGGAGCGGTAAGGATGTTAAAGCAGCAGACGCAGGTACGAGCTGCTCGGTACGGGCTTTCAGCCGGTACGAAATCCAGCTTAGGCTGTCCATCACTGTTGTGCAATTGATTCGGCTTCAGCCGCCGGTGCTCGCTCTCTTCGCAAAACCGTCATTCTTCCGCAGTCTCTTCACCCGTGCCATAGTTTCATTTGCACAACACGGCTTTAGCCGAACCGGGGATTTACGAATTTAGTCCCGCTGGGACGGCCTGATTTTCAGACCTGTCCAAATTAGTTTTTTCCGCGGGACAGCACATGAAGCTTTCGCTGACCCCAAGAGCCCTGGGGGAAGACACTCTCGAAACGAAGGGCACGGGTTCAGCCGTGCCGTAAGGGTTTGCGCGCATGACGGCTTTAGCCGCCGAGGTACGCTTTTCGAGACCTACAGGGCAAAACTATCTCTTTCCCCATTTGAGTTCTCCATAGAAGATTGGAAAGACGTACCTCAGGGACCTCAGGGGCTAAAGCCCTCACCAGAGCGAGTATTGTGGCACGGCTGAACCCGTGCCCTTCGTTCATCAACGCAACTCGAAATTGGTTGCCAGTTAGACAGCACCCGATCAACAGAAGGAACCTGATTTTGTTCGGCCAAGCTCTCGTCAAAGCAATCAATAGGTTACGTCGTCAGAAAACAACTTCATCCACTAATTTGGACACCCTGCCTGAACTTGGCCCAGGACTCCAGCCCAGGACGCCAGTCCTGGGTTAAGTTCAGGCCGTCCCTGCGGGACTAAATTCGTAAATCCGCAGTTCTCACACACCCTCTTTAGAAGGCCCTGAGCTATGTTCTTTATCTCGTTTCCCCAGGAACCATCGCGTCACGGGTGAGAAGCCAGTCTCCTGCTGGGTATGTCTCAATCCAGAGTCCAGCAGACAGAGGGCTGCGCAGGCTTCTGCAGCCTGATCCGGGCAAACCAAGTCGTCACGACTGAAAAGCTGCCCTTGTTAATTGTTCAGTATTTCGCGGGCGATGATCAGACGCTGAATTTCGCTGGTGCCTTCGCCGATGGTGCAGAGTTTGACGTCGCGGTAAAACTTCTCTACCGGGTAGTCTTTGATAAAGCCGTAACCGCCGTGGAGCTGTACCGCCTCATCGCATACCTTGACCGCTACCTCGCTGGCCATCAACTTGGCCATGGAAGATTCAAGCGTGGTCTTCTGACCCGCGTCCTTCATGACCGCGGCGCGCAGCGTGAGTAGCCGGGCGGCGTCCAGTTGGGTTGCCATGTCGGCTAGTTTCCATTGGATGCCCTGAAACTCCGAGATGGCCTTGCCAAATTGATGGCGCTGCTTCACATAACCACGCGCAGCGTCGTAAGCCCCACGCCCGATACCCAGCGAAAGAGCGGCAATCGATATGCGCCCACCGTCCAGGATGCGCATGGAATCGACGAATCCCTGACCTTCGTTGCCCAGGAGATTTTCTGCGGGAATTTCGCAGTCTTCAAAAATAAGTTCCGACGTGTCGCTGGCGCGCAGGCCAAGCTTGTTTTCCTTCTTGCCGGGACGAAAGCCGGGAGTTCCCTTCTCCACCACAAAGGCCGACAGGCCCCGCGTGCCCTGGCTCTTATCGGTAACCGCGATGATGACAGAAATGTCGGCGTAATGTCCGTTGGTGATGAAGGTTTTATTCCCGTTCAGCACCCAACGATCGCCCTTGCGTACGGCCGTCGTTCGGGCGCTTCCGGCGTCGGAGCCGGAACCGGGCTCGGTGAGCCCCCACGCGCCAAGCCATTTGCCAGAGGCGAGCAAGGGAATGTATTTGGACTTTTGCGCTTCGTTGCCCGCAAGATAGATGTGATTGCTACAAAGAGAGTTGTGCGAGGCCACGATGATCCCAATCGAGCCATCAACGGCAGAGAGCTCTTCCACCGCCAGCGCATAATCCACATAGCCCAGACCGGCGCCCCCAAGCTCTACCGGGAAGATCACCCCCATCAGGCCCATTTCGCCCAGCTTCCGAACCACTTCCTGGGGAAACTCACTGGCTTCGTCCCAACGCATGACGTTGGGAGCGATTTCGCGCGCTGCGAAACCACGGATCTCCTTGCGCAATTGCTCCTGCTCGTCGGTCAAGGCAAAAGAATGGCTCACACTCATGAGGACCCCCCGGCTTATCGAGACTGCGGAAGAAGAAATGTTTTCCGCAGAAAACGAAATTGTGAACGTACTACGCTTTGTCGACAAACATTTCCAGGAAAGGTCCGCGGAACTGCACATCCCTCGGCTGCGCTCGGGATGACAAAGGGGGCATTGCGTTTTCGTCTCTACAGCACACTAAGCGCCTGCTCCAGGTCTTCCAACAAATCTTCAGCATCTTCAATACCAGCCGAGATGCGCACCATTCCGTCGGTTAAGCCGATCTTCGCCCGGCCTTCCTCGCCCAGCGCAGCATGAGTCATGGTGGCGGGATGCGAAACCAACGTCTCCACACCGCCCAGCGATTCGCCGACAGTGCAGATCCTCAGCCGGCGCAAGACCGCATTGGCTTTCTCCAGAGAACCGGCTTCGAAGGTGATGAGCGCGCCGAAGCCGGACATTTGCCGCTTGGCGAGCGCATGCTGGGGGTGTTTGGGAAGCCCGGGATACAAAACCACCGGGATCTTCGGATGACCGCAGAGGTAATTGGCAATCGCATACCCATTCACCTCGTGCTGCTTCATGCGCACCGCCAGCGTCTTCACCCCGCGCAACACCAGATAGCACTCGAAGGGGGAGAGAATGCCTCCGGTGCATTTTTGCACGAATTCGAAGTCCTCCTTATGTTTGGGCGTGGTGGCCACCAGGACTCCCCCGAGACCGTCACTGTGCCCATTGAGGAATTTGGTGGTGGAATGCATCACGATATCCGCACCCAGCTCCAGGGGACGCTGGAAATAAGGCGACATGAAGGTGTTGTCGACGCTCAGGTCGATCGCCTGGCCAGCTTCTCTCCGCTCATGACAGATATCGGCAATGGCGCGAATGTCGGTAATCTGCATCATCGGGTTGGTCGGGGTTTCGATGTGGACCAGGCGGGTGTTCGGCTGGATTGCCTGCCGGACCAACTCCGCCTGGCTGGTATCGACGTAGCTAAAGACGATGCCGTAATGGGCAATGATCTGGTCGAAAAGACGCGGTGTTCCACCGTAAACATTCGATCCGCATATGACGTGATCCCCGGTCTTGAGCATGGTGACCAGGGCCGCAATCGCCGCCATGCCACTGGAAAACACGTGGGCCGAAGCGCCGCCTTCGAGCGAAGCCAGATTTTCTTCAAGCGCCGTCCGGGTAGGATTCGAGACCCGGGAGTATTCGTATCCGCGGTGCTTACCTATCTCTTCCTGGGCATAGGTAGATGAGGCATAGATGGGCACATTGACTGCACCGGTCAGCGCGTCCGCAGGCTGGCCGTCGTGGATGGCCCGGGTGGAAAAGCCGTGGCCACTCATAGACCGCCCTCGAAGATCTTCTTCGAAAGGTAGCGCTCAGCGGAGTCGGGAATGACGGTCGCCACTCGCTTTCCCTCGCCCAGGCGGCTCGCGATCCGAACCGACGCCTCCACAACGGCGCCGCCGCTGGAGCCAGAGAGCAGCCCTTCCTCAGCTGCCAGCCGCCTGACCATGACAAAGGCTTCCGGGTCGTGGACGGCAATGATCTCGTCGCACCATTCCCGGTCAAAAGTGCGGGGAATAAAGGAAACACCGATCCCCTCCACCTTGTGCTGACCGGGCTCGCCCCCCTGCAACACGGAACCCTGGGTCTCGACTGCCACGGTGAGAATGCCGGGGTTCTGTTCTTTGAGGAAGCGCGCCACCCCGGAGAAAGTGCCACCAGTACCGACACCAGCCACAAAGGCATCCACGCGGCCTTCCATCTGCTCCCATAGTTCGCGGGCTGTGGTGGCATGGTGGAAGTCGGGATTGGCGCGATTGTCGAACTGGAGCGCGGCAAAGCTGCCCGGGGTTTCCGCGGCGATGGCGCGGCACCGGCGGATGGCGCCAGACATGGCTTCCGCCTCCGGAGTGCGGATCACCGTAGCGCCAAACCCACGCATCAGGATGCATTTCTCTTCCGCAAACCCCTCCGGAACAAAGAGCACAACCTTGTAGCCGCGGTGCACGCCAACCAAAGCTAGCCCGACACCTGTATTGCCCGCGGTGGCCTCAAAGATCGTCGCCCCCGGCTGCAGCAGACCACGGCGCTCCGCATCCAGAATCATGCCCAACGCAGCACGGTCCTTGACGCTCCCGCCGGGGTTGAAGAGCTCGAGTTTGGCGTAGACGCCGGCGGCTCCGGGGGGCACCACGCGGTGAAGATGGAGCATGGGGGTGGATCCCATCAACTCGGTCACATCTTCAGCAACATGCAGCGCGCGCGCTGCAACTTCACGAGTAAAAAGGGTCATAGGCCAACTGACAAGTGTAGCAGTGACTTGCTGGACCCAGCCTGGAAGAAGCTCAATTCGAGCCCGCTTGGGACCCTTTCGGGGAACCTGGTCCTGCCGCATTCGCCTTTTTGGTGTTGGGGTAATAGCCGGTGCGGGTGCGCACTACAAGCTTGTTATATCCCTTTGCCCGTGCCTCCACGTGAACCATGCGAAAGCCCCCTTGGCTGGCCGGTTTGGTGGAGTGATAACCAATGGTGTACTGCTCGCGAATATCGCGCGCTACTTCGCCTGCGATTTCATCAACTTGCGCAAGGCTCTTGGGAAAGAAGGAGACTCCCCCGGTCTCGTTAGCGAGCATTTCCAACGCCCGCTTTGCCCGGCGCGCCTCACGGCCGCCGCCGGTGTCGTCGTAAAGCAGGCCAATCGAATAAACCACCGGCCCTTGCAGGTCCTGGATGCGACGCACCGTCTCTTCGAGCGTGGTGCTGGAAGCATTGTCTTCTCCGTCGGTGATGACCAGTAGTACCTGTTTGGAGCGTTTTGCATTTTTTGTGAGGTAATCGGCCGACGCCATGATGGCGTCGTAGAGCGCCGTCCCACCCTTCGAATCGATATGGGAGAGACCGTCGCGCAGCTTGTTGACGTTGGCGGTGAAATCCTGATCGATGTAGGCCTCGTCGGAGAAGTTCACCACGAAGGTCTCGTCATCGGGATTTGAAGCATGCACCAGGTCAAGGGCAGACGAGTTCACCGCCTGCCGTTTGGTACGCATAGAACCGGAGTTGTCGACCAGGATGCCGAGCGATATCGGGATGTCCTGGTGCTGAAAAGAGGTGATGGTCTGGGCTACGCCGTCTTCAGAAACCTTGAAGTCGTCCTTGGCAAGCGTAGTCACCAGGTGCTGATGGTCGTCGAGCACGGTCGCGTTCAAGACCACCTCATCGACGTTGCGCTGCAGCGTATACCGGCCATTATCACGGGCAATCAGGGCCGGGTTCTGGGTCTGGCCAGGGGCGGCATTCTCCCCGTCCGGGGAGGCCACGGGATCACGGTCCACATTGAGCGGCGGTTGCTTCTCCGGCTGGACCGGAGAGGCAGACGGCGGAGCCACCTGCGCGACCGCTGGGCCCGGCAAGCTGCAAAGCAGGAAAATCGGTAAAACGCAGAGCCAACTACTGCAAGGGCGCATAGTATCCGGTACGGGCATGAACGGTGAGCTGGGGCAGCCCCTCGGGCGGAACCAGCTTTACCTTCAATTTACGCCACTTCCCGTCCCGTTTGATATCGTCAGACTTGTACCCAAGCACGTATTGGTTACGCAACTCGGCACTTATCTTGGTCGCGATATCGGCCATATCAGCCAGATCGTCCACCCGGAAGAGCTGGCCGCCGGTTTCTTCGCTCACGTCATGCAGCAGGATCGGCCCCAGCTGCTCTTCGCGCGTAGGCGCGTACTGGTCGAAAATGCCAATGGAGTAAATCTGCACATCGGACTCACGAACCACCGAACGCACTTCACTCTCGGTGTACCGGCTGCGATTGTCGCCGCCGTCAGAGACCACCAGCAACGCCTTGCGCTCGTTCTTCGCCTGCTTCATCTTGTTCAGGCCGAAGTAGATGGCGTCCAGCAGTGCGGTTCGGTGCCCGGGCTTTACGGTGAGCAAGCGAGATTCGATGTTATCAACACTTGAGGTGAAATCCGTGATCAGCTCGGGACGGTCGTTGAAACCAATGACGAAAAACTCGTCTTGCGGATTGGCCGTGCGCAAAAACTCCAGGATCGAGTTCCGGGCGCGGTTGATCTTATCGGTCATGCTGCCGCTCAAGTCGAAAATGATGCCGATTGATACCGGAGCATCCTCGGAAGAAAAGCTCTTGAGCTTCTGTAATGCGTTGTTTTCATAGACAAAGAAATCCTGCCGCTCCAGGCCAGTGACCAGGCGGTTGAGCGGGTCGGTAACGGTAACCGGCACCAGGACCAGGTTTACGTCAACCCGCATGCGTTCATTTGGCCGGGCGCTCAGCCCCTTCCTGCCCTCGATCGGGGGTGGAATATTCGCCGGTGCCTTGCCGTCCGCGGGAGCAGCCGGCACTGTGGCCGGAGCGGGAGGTTCGACGTGGACGTCATTCAACGGATCCTGGGCCCAGCAAACCTGTGAGATCGCAAGCCAAAGCCCGAGTGCGGCGACGGTCTTGACCGTCATCCACGCACTCAATTTGATCCCCATTCTGCGCTCCTTCGTGAGCGCCATAGCCCCAATCCTCATGTCCTCGAGTTTCCTGCAGCGCGGGACTCTAGATTAATGTACGGGTTCTTTAACAGATAGCCGTGCAGGTTCCATCCCCCCGGCAAAGTCCACAGAAAATCGGCTCCCCAGCCTTCGTGTGCAGGATGGTAGCACGCCGCCACAAATCCTGGGTTCGTATATGTTAGACGCGCCATTCATAACATGGCTACCACGTTTCGGGTGTTACCTCACATGGGACGCGTGCCCAGGAAGGGGAAGAGTGGCTCTTCCAGTCAGGTACAATCTGGCAGATATAAGAGAGTAAAGCAATTGGCAGCGCAGAAGAGGTTGCCGATGTCCGGAGCTCGACCCCCAAGCATGGCCCGAATTTATCCCTTTCGCGCGTTACGCTACAACCCGAGCATGGTACGCGTGGAAGAGGTCGTGACCCAGCCCTACGACAAAATTTCCCCTGCGATGCAGCAGGCGTACTACCAGCGCAGCCTCTACAATCTTGTCCGCATCATCCTGGGGTTGCCCGAGTTGTTCGACGAACCCGGAAGCAATGACGTATACACCCGCGCGGCACGGGATTTTGCCGACTGGCGCCGCCAGGGGATCCTGGCCCAGGAAAAGGACGCCTGCATCTTCGCCTACTCCCAGCGCTTTACGGTGCCGGGTGGAGATGGAGAGGTTCACGAGCGGCGCGCCTTTATCGGCCTCGGCGAGGTATGCGAATACGGCCAGCAGGTAGTCTTCCGTCACGAACAGACGCTTTCCAAGCCCAAATCTGACCGCCTTAACCTGTTGCGCGCCACCCGTGCCCACTTCGGGCAAATCTTCATGCTTTATTCCGACCCGGCGCTTACGGCGGAAAAGATCCTGTTTTCTGGCACATCGGCTCCCGAGATTGAAGTAACCGATGAGTTCGGGGTGACCCACCGGGTGTGGAAGGTCAGCGATATGAGCACGATCAATATCCTTCTGGGAGCCATGGAGGATAAAAAACTGATCATCGCCGACGGTCATCATCGGTACGAAACTGCCCTTGCCTATTCGATGGAGCATGCCCCGCCGACCGTCACCCGGACAGAGAGAAACCTGGCCAACACCACGCCTCAGCCGGCCTATCCAGAAGCTGCCGTGATGATGACCTTCGTCAACATGGACTCGACGGGGATTACGATTCTGCCTACCCATCGTGTGGTCTTTGGGCTGCCGAATTTTTCGCCAGCGGCGTTCATCGAGCAGGCGAAGACTTTTTTTGACATCACATTGGTCAATGCAGAGGACGCGGCCGGCCTGACCAGGCTGCTGGCTCGCCAGCCAGGTACGGCTTTTGTCGCGGTCACCAAACTGGGTTATCACCTGCTTACCGCCAAGCCTGAAACGGTCGCCCAGGCGCTGGCCAAGGTCCCGGAACGGCAACGGCGGCTCGACCTGACCCAGTTGCACTCCCTGGTGCTGGAGCAATTGCTGGGCATCACCGCGGAGGCCATCCGCGAGCAGCGGAACCTGCGCTATGTGCGCGATGCCGGCGAAGCCATGGAGCAGGTTTCGCGCGGAGAGGCCGACGTGGCCTTCCTGACCAATCCGATCACCTTGGGTCAATTGCGCGAAGTCGCCTTCGCGGGCGACGTCATGCCCCAGAAGTCTACCGATTTCTATCCCAAGCTATTGAGCGGTCTTGCCATCTATGCGCTGGATTGAGGAGAGCCGACCCTGATCCCGGATTTCCTGCACGTCGCAGCAGCCAGGATCGCGTGTACTGATTTCTTCATGGAAAGCCGCATTAAATCCATGGATGCCCATCAAGCGATCAGGAAATCGTGGAGATCCGCGTGCCTGGCCATGGCTCTCAGCCTCGCGGGTCATCCTGTCAGCGCCCAGTCACCGTCAATCCCTGCACCAGCGGTTGTCCGCCCAACCCCGCATTTTTCGGTGGTGATCGACGCCGCCCATGGGGGCGCGGACAGTGGAGCACGCCTGTCAGATCACCTGCTGGAAAAGGACCTGACGCTTTCGCTATCGGTGCGCTTGCGTTCCATGTTGGGGGCACACGGCATTCCGGTCGTCACCACCCGGGAATCAGATGGGGCAATCACGGCGGTGAACCGCGCGGAGACGGCAAACCACGCGGGCGCAGCCGCCTGCATCACGCTGCATGCCACCACCAGCGGAAGCGGCGTTCATCTCTTTACCGCCTCGCTCACGCCAATTCCCATGACCCGCTTTCTGCCCTGGGAGACTGCCCAGGGCGCCTATGCGGAGCAGAGCTTGCGCCTCTCTTCGGAGTTCGATTCCGCCATGACCCACGCGGAGATTCCGGTGACCCTGGGGCGCACGGCTTTGCAGCCACTGGACAACTTCACCTGCCCGGCGGTAGTGGTGGAGGTGTCGCCGTTGCACAATGCCGGCCGGGTCACCCCGCTCTCCGACTCCGGATACCAGGACAAGATCGTGGCCGCAATGGCAGCGGCGGTCGAACAATGGCAGCGCGATTGGAGGCAGCAACCGTGATCTCTCGCGGGCAGCGCATTTTGTTCTGGATCCTGCTGGTCAGCTCGGTGCTGATGGCGGTGGTGCTGCTGCGCATGCGGGAGCGGGCGATGGACCGTCTGCTGGCTTCCGCAGAGACGATGCCCCTGAATCCTCCGGCCGGAAGACCGGTGCAGAGTGTAACCATGATGATTGCCAATGATCTGGATGGGTCCGTTCAACCAGCCACTCTGAATGTGGCCCTCCCGCTGGATGCCAACGCGCGCGCCCACGTAATTCTGCAGCACCTGATCGTTAACTACGCCCGGCCCAATTCCAAGCACCCCATTGCCGCCAACAAGGGTGTGAACGAAATATTCTTCATGACCCTGCCTCTGGAGGCCAACCAGGTCGTACCGACCACGATGGCGGTTGTCGACCTGAGCACATCGTTTGTGGACGCCCACCCTTCGGGGATCGAGCCGGAGACGCTCACGCTGCTTTCGATTATTGGTACGCTCCACGCCAACTTCCCGCAGATCTCGCAGGTGCGTTTTCTGGTAGACGGACAACAGCGTGACACCCTCGCCGGGCATGCGGATCTGACCCGCGTGTACCTGGCATCGGATGCTCCTGGAGTGAAGCACCTGTGAGTGCCGGCCGGCTGAAGATTGGAGTTTTTGATTCTGGATTCGGCGGCCTGACCGTACTGCGGGCCCTTCTGCCGTTACTTCCCCAGGCAGAGTTCCTGTACCTGGGCGACACGGCGCGTCTGCCGTACGGATCAAAATCCCGCGCGACCATCGTCCGCTATGCGCTTTCCAGCACTCGTTTTTTGCTCGACCAGGGCGCCGATTTTCTGGTGATCGCCTGCAACACCGCGACCGCGCTGGCCCTGGAAGAGATTCGCGGATCGACGGGCGTGCCCGTTCTGGGTGTGATTGAGACCGGGGCCAACGAGGCAGCCACCTGGTCGAAGACTCGGGAGATCCTGGTGATCGGCACCGACGCCACCATTGCCAGCCATGCCTATGCCGCAGCCTGCAGAGAAAGGGGCCTCCGGGCGATCGAGAAGGCCTGCCCGCTGTTGGTGCCCCTGGTCGAAGAAGGTTGGGTCGACCACCCGGTCACGGTGGAAGTGATCAGGATTTATCTGACGGAATTGCTGGAGCAGGCACAGGAGGCGGAGCTTGATCCGGACACGCTGGTGTTGGGATGCACGCATTACCCCTTGCTGCGGCCGATGATGGAGGCTGCGGTAGCGCCCGCGATCCGGGTTATCGATTCGGCCCAGGCGACCGCTAACCAGGCAGCCCAGTTGCTGGCCGGCCACCGGGGGTCGATCGTAGACCGCAGTACCTCTGGAAAATGCCGCTTCTTCGCCACTGATTCAGTCTCTAAATTCCGAAGGCTGGGTGCTCGCTTTTTGGGGAGTGCGATTGATGAGGTCGAACTGGTGGACCTGGGCGGCTGATATATCCTTGCAACGACAGGACAGGAGCAGCACGGAATGGTGGATTTGAAGGGTCAAACGGCAGTGGTATTCGGCCTGGCAAACAAGCGCAGTATCGCCTGGGCGATTGCCCAGAAGCTTTCGGGGGCCGGAGCGCAGATTGCTATCTGCTATCAGAATGAACGTCTGCGTGTGGAAGCGGAAAGCTTGGCCGGCGAGCTGCCCGATGCAGCAGTTTTCCAATGCGACGTATCGAGCGATGAGCAGATTGACGAAGTTTTTGCCCAGCTCAAGCAGCGCTACGGGAAGATCGATACGCTGGTGCACAGCGTGGCCTTTGCCCCGGCCGACGCGCTACAGAACGATTTTCTGTTGACCAGCCGCGAAGCCTTCCGCATCGCGCACGAGATCAGTGTCTATTCGCTGATCGCCCTGAGCCGGGGAGCCGCGCCCTTGATGACGGACGGGGGCAGCATCATAACCATGACTTATTACGGCTCGCAGAAAGTAGTGCCCCGCTACAACGTAATGGGAGTGGCAAAGGCCTCGCTCGAGGCCACGGTTCGTTATCTCGCTGCTGATCTCGGAGGACAGAAAATCCGAGTGAATGCCATTTCGGCCGGCCCCATCAAGACGCTGGCGGCGCGCGGCATCGGGGGTCTAGGAGAAATGTTGAAGGTGCACGCCGAGCGTTCGCCACTCAAGCGCAACATTGAGCCCGCGGAAGTGGGCAATGCAGCGCTTTTCCTGGCTTCCAATTTGTCATCGGGGGTGAGCGGTGAAGTGCTCTATGTAGACTGCGGCTATAACGTGGTGGCGTTCGCAACTTCCGAGTTGGACCACATGCGCGGCTAACTGCGTAGGACCCGGGCAAGGCCCGGAGGGCCGTACAAGTCCCTACCCAGGGTTTGGCTGATTGGTCATGATCTCCTCGCGCACATTCTTGAGCACAGCGAGGGACCTTTGCACGCCGACTTCCCCGCTCAGGATCGGATCTTCGTTTTCGATGCTGAGCATGCCGTTGTAGCCAACTTCCATATACGCGGCAACAATGTCCTTCCACAGGCTCGCCCCGTGGCCGTAACCCACAGCGCGAAAAAATTCCGACGCCTCATGGTCGTCTTTCTTGCCAAAATTCAAGACTCCGAAGCGATCAACGTTCTGCGGGAAAAACGCAGTGTCTTTCATGTGGGCGTGATAGATCGCTCCCTGCTTGCCGAGGAAGCGGATGACCTCCACGGCATTACACTGCTGCCAGAAAAGATGACTCAAATCACAGTTGGCCCCGATTTCCTCGCCCGCTGCCTCGCGCAGGCGCAAGAGTGTCCGCGGGTTGAAGACGACGAAATTGGGGTGCATCTCGAGCGCAATGCGATGCACTCCATGCTCGCGGGCAAATTTCGCCGTCTCTCGCCAGTAAGGAATAACCCGTTCTTTCCACTGCCATTGGAGCGCCTCGCCGTGCTCCGGGGGCCAGTCGTACACAACCCAATTCGGCACCGTGTCGGTTGCCGAGCCTCCAGGACAGCCGGAGAAACCCACCACCGTTGGAATTTCCAGCATGCCGGCGAGCTGGATGGTCTGGCGAAATTGCTCCGCGGCGTCACGTGCTTTCGTGGCGTCTGGATAGAGCGCATTGTTGTGACAGCTGAGAGTCATGACGGGAATACCGCGGTCGTCAAACTTCTTCTTCCAGGCACGCGCCTTTGCCGGGTCCGCTACCAGCTCGGGGCGAGGACAGTGAGGCGAGCCATTAGGCCCGGCTGCGCCAACCTCAACCGCTTCGATGCCCAGGCTGGCAAACTTATCCAGCATCTCGTCCAATGAGAGCTTGTTAAAGGGTGGGTCAAACACGCCGATTGGCAAGCTCTTTTTGGGAGCAGCGGGCTTCTCCTGCGCTGCTGCAGGTTGCGCCGGGGCGGATACGGAAAGGGGAGCAGATGCCAACGCAGCCGCGGTAGTGCCTAGAAACTGCCGACGATTCATGAAGCGCTCCAAAGCATACAAAGATATCGACGGCTCTTGGGACCCGGTGAGCAGTCGCCGTATGATGCCACGGCGAATGGGCCATTAGCCAATCGGACTTAGCCAATTCCAATTATGAAACATAATGATGCTTTTTGAAATCTTCAACACCGCGGGGAAGTGAATGGAGCGTTGCGCTTGTCCCTACCCAAGATGCGGGTGCGCGACCGGGATCATGAGAAAGCGATCGTCTCTGCCCTGCGCGCCACCGCGGACAAAATTTCTGCGGACTTCCGGGCCGTCCAGGCACCTGAGGTGGTCAGTACGTCGCGCGGCCGCCGCTAACGTCGTAGCATTGCGCGGTCACGAAAGAGCACTCACTGCTGGCCAGAAAATGAACTACGTGGGCGATTTCTTCAGGCCGGGCGGTGCGCCGCATCGGAATACGCTCCGTCATGTACGCTACCTGTTCCGGAGTAAGCTGATCCAGAATTTGAGTCTGAACCACTGCCGGGGAAACCGCATTCACGCAAATGCCTTCGGTGGCTACCTCTTTCCCCAATGACTTGGTAAGACCGATTACGCCGGCTTTGGTTGCTGAATAGGGAGTCATCCTGGGATTACCTTCCTTACCGGCGATCGAAGCAACATTCACGATGCGTCCATAGGATCGACTGCGCATGTGAGGAACGACGGCGCGGCAAAAATTGAACACACCGGTTAGATTGATGGCGATGTTGCGCTGCCAGTTCTCATCCGTTTGGTCCCAGATATAAGCAGCGGGGCCGGCAATGCCCGCGTTGTTCACCAGAATGTCTATCTGGCCGGTTTGATGCAGTACCTTTTCGACCGCGCGGGCAACAGAGGCCGGGTCGGCAACGTCTGCTTCCAAGGCGAACGCCCCGTGGGGCAAGGAGGCCGCTACGCGCTGCGCTCCAGGCAAATTCAGGTCGACCACGGCGACGGTTGCTCCTGCACTCGCAAGCCGAATCGCGATTGCTTGCCCGATTCCGGCCGCGGCTCCGGTAACAATGGCGGTCCTTCCCGCAAGGCTGAACATCTCCCCAATGCCATTACTGCCTTCGTTCATGCCTCGCGCTCCCCTGCACTGCCCGGGATTATATATGAAGGCGGAACATTCAAGTCATCAAATGGAATGAGTTCCGATTTATGCATTGACCATGGAATGAGGCGAAATGTATTACTTTACAGTCGCTTCCATCGGGGAGAGAGCACGCAAGTGAAAGGGCCATATCGCGGCGGCCATTCCTGGGCGCAACTATCGTTGCCTGCACCATTGCAGCCATCACTCCAGGTGCGCAGATGCCGCTACAAAGTGCAACTCTGGGCCTGTTCTTTGGCGCTGTATGCGTCGCTAAGCATGGCGCAAAGCCCGGCACAGTTTGGGCGAACGTGTGCGGTTTGCCACGGTGGCAACGGGGAAGGAACCGATCGCGCTCCGGCCTTGAAGAACAATCGCGACCTCCGCGGGGTCAGCGAGAAAGATATTGCCGCCCTGATCAAAAACGGTCGAGGCAATATGCCCGCATTCACTTCGTTGCCCGAGGCGCAGATTCGAGAGCTCGCTTCCTTTGTCCACTCTATGAACATGGACGCTTTCGAGATGAAACCCGCCGGGGATACGGCGGCCGGGGCGGGCATCTTCTTTGGCTCCGGGCACTGTGCCGAGTGCCATACCGCGCAAGGACGCGGCGGAAGCAACGGTCCCGACCTATCAAGCGTTGGCCAGCAGATGACCCTGGCGGAACTCGAGCAAGCGCTGCAACAGCCGGATGCGCGGATTGCCGCGGGCTATGGAGTAGTAAATGTCACCCTGCGCGATGGCGGTTCTTTGCGCGGGTTTGCGCGCAGCCACGGCACCCATGATCTGCAGCTACAGACGCTTGACGGGCGGCTGCACCTGCTGCTCGAGCATGAATATACCCGCGTGGTTGGGGAGGAACACTCCATCATGCCTGCCTTCGACGGCACGCCGCAACAGTTTCGCGACCTGGTCGCCTTCCTGAGCAGACTGGATGGAGTACCGACCGGGCCCAATCTCGCGGCACGAGAAGAAGTGACTGGCCAGTCAGTCGAACAAATCTTTCACCCCAAAGCGGGAGATTGGCCGACCTATTCGGGAAATATTAATGGTAACCGTTACAGTGCTCTTACCGCGATCAATGAAAGAAATGTAAAGCAGCTGCAGTTGGCGTGGATCCACCCGCTGCCTTACTTCGGCCTGGAAACGACACCACTGGTTATCGACGGAGTCATGTACGTGACCGGTCCAAACCAGGTGCAGGCGCTGGATGGACGAACGGGGCGGGAGATCTGGAATTACTCGCGTCCACGCGCGGCGGCGGGGACAATCCCGGGCGATGCGGCGAAGGGAGCCAATCGGGGCGCCGCCGTGCTCGGCGACCGCGTTTTCTTTATCACCGACAATGCGCACCTGATCTGCCTGCACCGGCTCACAGGAGCGTTGCTTTGGGAAGTATCCCTGGGAGCCCCGCGCTATGGCGGCACCTCAACCCCATTCATTGCGGGCGACCTGGTAATTGCCGGCGTCTCCGGAGGAGACGAAGGCATTCGAGGTCTGCTGGCGGCCTACCGCGCGACCACGGGTGAGCGGGCCTGGCGCTTCTGGGCCGTTCCGTCCGCAGGCGAGCCGGGTTCTGAAACATGGAAGGGCGATGTCAAGCCGCAAGGCGGCACCACCTGGACGACTGGCAGCTACGATAGCCAACGCGGCGTCTTGTACTGGGGTATTGGCAATCCTTACCCGGCAACCGATGGAGACAACCGCGGCGGCGACAATCTTTACACGGCGAGTGACGTGGCGCTCGATGCCCGGACGGGAAAGCTGTTGTGGCATTTTCAATTTACGCCGCACGACGTGCACGACTGGGACGCGAATCAACCCCTGGTACTGGTCGACGCGCCATTCCATGGCCACAATCGTAAGCTGTTGCTGCATGCCAATCGCAACGGGTTCTTTTATGTGCTTGACCGGACCAACGGACAATTCCTGCAGGCGACGCCGATGGTCGAGAAGTTAAATTGGGCGAGTGGAATCGGAAGCGATGGGCGGCCGCAGTTGCTGCCGGCCAACGAGACCACGCTGGGGGGTGTGAAAACCTGCCCTGCAGTGAGAGGGGCCACAAATTGGTATTCGACCTCTTACAATCCGTTGACTCATCTTTACTACGTGATGACGGTGGAAGACTGCAGCCTCTATCGCAAGGCGCATGACGGCGGCTACGAACCCGTTGACGATCCAGCCGATCCCCCTATGAAGATTCTGCGCGCATTTGCCCTGGAGACGGGGAAGATCGCGTGGGAGCTTCCGCTTACGGGCCCACCGGAAAGAAACTATGCCGGGGTTCTCAGTACCGCCGGCGGCCTGGTGTTCCTGGGGGAAACGAGTGGAGGTTTCGCTGCCGTCGACGCCAGGACCGGAAGCTATCTATGGCATTTCGAAGCCAGCGATCCATGGAAGGCTTCACCTATGACGTATATGGTGAAAGGGCGGCAGTACGTCGCCATCGCCTCGGGGTCCAATATCCTATCGTTCGCACTCCCCGAAAAATAGTTCGTGCATGCACGCGAATGGCATTTGTGGATTCCCGAGAACTTTAGCATTCGTTTCACCCTACGTTAACGTGACTATCGAAAACTCCTGGAAAAGCACTTCACTCATGCGCTGACCCGCCGTGCTTTGCTACGCCACCACCAGAGAGCCATCATCGAATGAAATTATCCGTATGGGCCATTGTTACCGTTTTATGCCTCGCCCCCTTTTGTGCACACGCCGAAAGTGTATGTCCGCGCCCGGAGCCGGGGAGTATGGTCGAAGAACCGGAGGACCTGCGCAGCCGGAATGGGGTTTTGGAAGCGCAGTTGACCGCGAGTAATGCCGCGCAAGCGAACGGCGCCATTCGCTACTGCTACACCGACGCAGCGGGCCACGAATCGCCAACTTTGCGTGTCCATCCTGGCGATCTGGTCATTCTTCATTTGACCAATGCGCTGACAGAAGTCGGCCACGGAAGCACAGCAGCCATGCCCGCGCACGCGCATGCTCATTCTGCTGCGAACTCCTGTACCAGTGGAATCATGAGCCCGGTCTCGACCAACCTCCACTTCCATGGGCTTACGATTCCGCCGGTCTGCCATCAGGATGATGTGTTGAAAACTTCGGTGCAGCCGGGGGACCCTCCCTTCGAGTATCGCTTTAAGGTTCCGGACAACGAACCTCCTGGCCTCTATTGGTATCACCCTCATATCCACGGATTCAGCAAGGAGCAACTACTTGGAGGAGCCTCGGGTGCGCTGATCGTGGAAGGAATTGAGCGCGCCAAGAAGGCGACAGCCGGTCTTCCCGAGCGCGTCCTGATTATTCGCGACCAGGACCTTATCAATCCGAATGCTCTTCCGGCTAAGTCAGAACCGGTCGTGCCGAAATTCCTGATTGATCGCGACGGCGACGCGGCGAACAACGGCACCGGCTTCGGTAAACCAGCGAAAGATCTCTCCATCAATTACGTGCCGGTTCCCTACCCCGATTATCCTCCGGCAACGATCGAGATGAAGCCTGGAGAGAAGCAGTTATGGCGGGTGTTGAATGCTTCGGCGATCACCTATCTCAATCTCGAAGTGCTGTTCAACCGCGCACCGCAGCCGCTTGGATTAGTGGCCATGGATGGTGTGCCTATGAACCAAAATGACTCTCTGAAAGATTCAGTAGACACGCAGACACATATCGGACTGCCCCCGGGCGCGCGGGTGGAATTTATTGTGAATGGCCCGGCGGAAGGCGTGACCGGGTTGCTGGTGACGAGAACTGTGGATACGGGTCCAGGCGGAGAAAATGACACCAACCGGATGCTGGCGAAGATCGTCGCATCTCCAAATGCACCGGAATCGCGCTCAAAGCTGGAAAGCTTTCCCGCGCCTCTTCCTCCGCCAACCGAAGCATGGCTTGGCAGTGTAGCTCCGGTGCGTGTACGCCATTTATATTTTTCCGAGAAATTAACAGATCCCAATGACCCAACCAGCGCGGTGGAGTTTTACTTAACGGTCGATGGACAAGAGCCGAAGATGTTCGACATGAGCTCGGACATCCCGAACATTGTCGCAAAACAAGGAACGGTGGAAGACTGGGTTATCGAAAACCGTTCGCGTGAGCTGCACGCCTTCCACATCCACCAGCTGCACTTTCTACTGCTCGAGTATTCGGGAAGACAAGTGAATGAAGACTTCTTGCGCGATACGGTCAACGTGCCGTACTACGATGGCCGCTCGCTTGCTTATCCGAGCGTACGCGTACGCATGGATTTTCGCGACCCCAATATTGTTGGAACATTTGTTTATCACTGCCATCTGCTCGAACACGAGGACAAGGGGATGATGGGGTCGATACGCGTGGATCCTGCGTCACCAGCCGCGCCGGAAAATGACGCGGAAGCGCAATGCGATCCACGCAATTCCAAAACACAGTGTCAGGAATTCCGTGGCGCAAAAAATTAATGATGTACTTTTCAACACCTAAGAGATTATTCACTGCGTGTTCACTGGATAAAGATGCGACGTTAATTTAACGCAGATATTCCTCGGGACGGAGTTGAGCCTGCAAGCTCCGACTTCAGGAGGAAGTATGACTGCAAAGAAAATCGCGTCTACAGCCGTGAGGGCTGCACAGACGGGACTGCTATCGACCATGATTTTCCAGCTGGCCATTGGCAGCGCGTTCGCTGTCGGTCAGACAGAAGCCGCGGCATCCCGTGATAACGCCACGACCACGCCTATCAAGCATGTGATCGTCATCATTGGTGAGAACCGTAGCTTTGATCACGTTTTCGCCACCTATGTACCGCAGAATGGCCAGACGGTCTGGAATCTTCTTTCTGAGGGAATCGTGAAGGCCGATGGAACGCCCGGACCGAATTTTCCATTAGCAGAACAGAAGGCAGCCAACGATACACCTCCCGACGATTTCTTGCTGACCCCACCGAAGACTTCGTATTCCGTGCTTCCCGCTCCGCTCAACGGCGGACCCGTAACTTCGTACGTGAAGAATGACGACCTCAAAGTCGCCAGGCAGTCTGAGAACGGGCTACCGGCTGATTATTATGCGTACCTGGTGACCGGCGGTTCAGGTGTGAAAGGTGCGGTTCCCGATGCACGCATCACGAACGTGAATGCACTTCCTCCAGGACCATTTCAGCTGACGAACGAAGCGACGTTTACTTACAACTCTTATGCGGCCAGCCCGGTGCACCGCTTCTACCAGATGTGGCAGCAGCTGGATTGCAGCGTGGCTCACGCCTCTGCGACCAATCCTTCCGGCTGCGACGCAGCGCTGTTTCCATGGGTTGAAACGACGGTCGGCGCGGGCACAAACGGAGTCAAGCAACCGGCCAACTTCAGCACCAACTATTCTCCCAACGCCAAAACCACCGGCGAAGGTGCGACCGCTATGGGTTTCTATAACGTGCAGAACGGCGACGCTCCTTACTTCAAGTACCTGGCGGACCACTATGCGATGAGCGACAATTTTCACCAGTCTGTCAACGGTGGAACCGGCGCCAATCACATCATGTTCGGCCACGGCGACATGATCTGGTTCAGCGACGGCAAGGGTAAAGCGGCGGCGCCACCTCACAAGGTTGAAGTTGCGAGCGGCACTGCCAACGCCGGGATCGTGGACGAGATTGAGAACCCGAATCCAGCAGCCAGCACCAATAACTGGTACACAGAAGACGGTTATGGCGGTGGCTCCTTCGGTGCAGCCTCCTTTGGTGGCGGCTCCTACTCCAACTGCGCAGACACCACCCAGCCTGGTGTCGCTCCCATCGTGAACTATCTGAAATCACTTCCGACGCCCGTAGATCCAAGATGTGAAAAGGGCCACTACTACCTGCTGAACAATTACAACCCCGGATACTTCGGCAATGGCAACAACGCCTTCACCGACACCAATGCCAACAACACGGTGTTCACGGTTCCGCCGTCCTCGACTCCGAGCATCGGAGACACCATGCTCGCCAATAACGTTTCCTGGAAATATTATGGCGATCAGTGGAACAACTATGTCCCCGACCCTTATCAATTGAACTACGGCGCTGTCGGCAAGGACACCGATGAGTACTGCAACATTTGCAATCCGTTCCAGTACGACACTTCCATCATGGCGAACGCCGGCATCCGCACTGCCCACATTCAGGACACTGCGAATCTTTACAGCGACATCAAGAATGGAACACTACCGGCTGTGTCAATCGTCAAACCGAGCGGCCTGGTAGATGGCCACCCAGCTTCCTCCAAGCTCAACCTGTTTGAAGGGTTCACCAAGAAAATCATCAACGAGGTCAGGGCCAATTCGGCTCTGTGGAAAGACACCGCGATTTTCATCACCTTCGATGAGGGCGGCGGCTACTACGACTCCGGATACGTTCAGCCTGTCGACTTTTTTGGCGACGGCACCCGTATCCCACTCATTGTTGTCTCTCCCTACGCAACGGGTGGACGCATCGTTCATGACTATTCTGACCATGTTTCGATCCTGAAGTTCATCGAAGCGAACTGGGCTCTTCCGACAGTCACCGCGCGCAGCCGGGACAACTTCCCCAACCCGATTGCCACTGCCGATAACCCCTATGTGCCGACCAATACGCCGGCCCTCGACGACCTGATGAGTATGTTTAACTTTCCTTCTAAGTAGTTCTCCTGAGTAGCAATCACTGTCGCCGGAGTTGGCTTTGCCAACTCCGGCTTTTTTAAGTGTGGGGGGAGGGCAGTCTTCAGCCGTCCCTCGGGACTCCGGTTCTCATGCAGACTGCGGGTAGTCTATGCTCCCCTAAGGAAGAAACGAAGAGTGTGGTGCCGCACCTCCGGCGCTCGACCGCCTGGCTTTTGTGGACCCAGCCCTTCCGGGCTGGGCTGACATTTGGTGCCGGCCCTCTGGGCCTGGATTGCAAACACCGCTTTCCCATCCTTAACTTGCCACAGGCAAGTCAGTTGCTCCTAAGGAAGAAACGCTACCTCAGGGGCTAAAAGCCCAGATCTTTGTTAGATCTCTATGGCCCGACTAAAGAGGCTGCGGAAAAAAGCCGGATCGAGCGTTTGCGCCGGGGATAAATCCCCGGCCTACCCTAAAACCGAATTTTTCCGCAGCCTGTAAAGTCGTGCCCTGATACAAAGCGTCAAAAGCTACTCCCAGTCGTTCAGGAGAGCCGGGACGTGCTGCGGCGTGGGTGGAAGTGTGCGCCTTAAGCGCCTTATGCGCCCTTTGGGTGGAAGTGTGCGCCTTAAGCGCCCTATGCGCCCTTTGGGTGGAAGTGTGCGCCTTAAGCGCCCTTTGCGCCCTTTGGGTGGAAGTGTGCGCCTTAAGCGCCCTTTGCGCCCTTTGGGTGGAAGTGTGCGCCTTAAGCGCCTTATGCGCCATAAGGGCCGGTTTCGCAGGGGGACGCGCTGGTCTCGGGACTTTGAGGCCTGATCCAGAGGTTTGTGGTCCGCCCTCGGCTGGCTGTGGTTCCCTGGTATACCAGGCCGAGTTTCAGCAATTGCTCGAGAGCAAGGTCAATTCGTTCTTTGCTGACGTGGCGATGGAAAAGAGCGCGAATTTGCATTCGGGTTAGTCCCTCGGGAGCGACGTCCAGCGCCTGGCCGATGCGTTGGGCGGTGGGGTCGATGGGGGCGGTGTCGAAGAGAAGGCGAGCACTGGCGCGACAGTAATCCCATACAGCCAAAGCGGCCTGGAGGTGACAGGCATCGATCAGCGGGGTGCAGTCCAGGGCCGCGTAAATGGCGCTCAGGCGAAGGACCTGGGCTTCGGCACGGCTGGTGGCGGCGCCATATGCGTCCTCGCGGCCCTGGCTCAAGGCAACATAGCCATCGTTCCATAGCTCGCGGGCTGCTGGGGTACGCGAGAAGAGCAGTTCCTCCTGGCTTTGCACCCAGTCGAGGGTGCGGCGTAGCTCTCCGGCGATCACGGAGTGCTCTTCAGGTGAAAGGCTGCCACCGTCAGGCAGGGATTGGCTGCGGCGCACGCTGGTCCACAAACAGCGGTTCGCAAAACCATTGTGGGATTCGATGCGACTGAGGTGGTGCGCGAGCTCGCTTTGTGTGACATGGCCCACCATGCTGATGTGCGCATCGGTGGCCTGGACGTAGCGATGGCCATCGTGAGAGCAGAGGTTGCCGCCGTCCCAGGCGGAGCGCAGCAGGGGAGAGAGTTGGCCGGTCTCCCGGCCGAGCACGTGGATGACGGATGCGAATTCTTCGGAGAGCAGGAAGAGCCGGCGATCGGTGACGGGCTGTTGATCGCGCAAGGCGTGGAGGATGGTGTTTGGGGTGGGGCGGGTGGTGGTTACGCAGCGGGAAGACCACAAAGGGTCGGCTTCGGCGAACAGGCTGGAGATCTGGCGCCAGCTCGTTCCTTTGCGAGCCTTGCTCGATTCGCCGACGAGAATGACGAAGAGATTGAGGCCGTGGCGTGTGGCCCCGACGCGACAGTGCGGGCCGGGGCCGACGAGGTTGCCGAAAGCGGCCAGGAACTGGAGAAGGACGGCGGCGGGATCGGCCTCGGTGTGGGGCGCGAGCGTGCTGACGAGGAGACCGGCGATGCCATGGAGAGCCGCACCGTCCAGCGCAGGTGGCGGGGGCGCGGATGATCCGGGTGGAAGCAGAGCCGGAGGCTCAGGCGCTTCGACGGCGCAGGGGGCTTGGAATTCGGCGCTTTCCTGTTGCTCTTGCTGCTCTTGCATGAACTCTTCGAGGAGGCGGAGGTCTTCTTCGGCGGGAGATTCGCCCGGTATGGCGCCTGCTTGGGCGGACTCATGGCGGCGTTGGTAAGCAAACAGCTCTTTACAGCGACGTTGTATGTCAGCCAGTGTCGGCAGCGTAGGGGAAGGGTTGGAGGGGTTTGATCCGAGTGTCATGCCTGGAAGCTCCCGCGGTTCTAATTTGATCAGAGGCAGATTGGGTGTTCGCCGCCCGGTGTAGATGTGTGTGCCCGTGCGGCGATTTGTTGCGTGGATGGTTGCAAACCCGCCTCGCTCTCTGATGTGACGCTAACTCCTGTGGCTTCTCGCGTCCATAGGGGTCATCAAAAAAAGATGAGGATGGAGGGTGATTAAACTGGAAGTAAACATCAGGGTGATTTGTTGCTGAGATAGTTACGATGGGGGTTAGTTGCGGCCCGGGGTCGGGCTTTGCACGAGCCAGGGTGGAGCCTTTGTTGCCACGTTTGTTGCCGGTTTGTCTCAGCTTAGGGGCACTACAAACCGCTGTCCCCAATCGCTCATCGTGGAAGGCCACGGCCCGGCGAGTTGGTAGTCTCGCGGCCCCGCGGCGCACGGATTGACTACCTCCCATAAATATGGGACTCTGATGGGGTGAAGACCACTCTCGAGATTCCCGATCCCATTTTTCGGCGCGCCAAATCGGTGGCCGCCCAGCGTGGCATCCCACTGCGCGCCTTTGTGACCGAAGCTGTCGAGGAGAAGCTCGAGGCTGGCTTGAAAAGAGAGGAAAGGCCCTGGGTGAGACTTGCTGGAGGTCTCAAACATCTCCACAAAGAAACGGTGCGGCTGAATCGGATCATCAAGAGTGAGTTCGAGAAGATTGAGCCTGGGGATTGGGAGTGATCCTCGACACCAACGCACTCTCCGCGGTGGCGGATGATGAGCCGGGGGTGGTTCGCGTGTATCGCAAGGCTGCGAGCATGGAACTGCCCGTGGTTGTGCTTGGCGAATATCGTTTCGGTATCGGGCAATCGCGACGGCGCGGTGAGTACGAGAAGTGGCTGCGAGAGCTGATCGCGGCAACACGCGTCCTGCTGATAGAGGAAGAGACCTCACGGCACTATGCCGGGATTCGAGCAACACTCAAAAAGGCTGGCCGTCCCATCCCCTCAAACGATCTATGGATCGCTGCACTCTGCCGGCAACACCGTCTACCACTCCTAAGCCAAGATCAACACTTTGATGCGGTGGAAGGGCTCGAACGCGTTGGATGGTAGTTAAGATGCTTGTGCGGAGCGCTAAAACTTCAGAAAAGTGGTGGCCGGTTCACCACTTCGAGCAAAGTTCCCGTCCCGTCTGACCACAAATCCTCGTGCAAAACACTGGTGGCGACTTCCCGATCGCCATTCACTCCCGCCGCCTTGAGCGTGCCGGGTGCGTACGGCACGGTGAATGGAATTTGTGACCAGACAAGCAAGTTTTGTGGCAAGTAAATTTCGTTCCATCACTTGCTTCCGGGGACAAATCCACCGTCCTCCGCGATGGAAACAATATCGCGGGAACCGTGCAAGACGCGAACAACGATGATTTCTTCGGGACGTGGAAGGTAATAGATCGCATACTTCTCGTAAAACATTACTCGTAATTCAGGTGCGAGAACAGGACGGGGCGCGCCAGAGAACGGGGCCTGCAGTGCCTGGTTAAATCGGCTCTCAATGCGGATGAGAAAGTCTGTAGCCAGGGATTCAGAGGCTTCTTCGGCGAAGTAGCTCCAAATCTCAGCAAGGTCTATTTCTGCCGTCTCGGTAAGGCGAAGGCTGAGCGGTCTGCTAATAGGTTCCTCCCGCGCGCGATAATGCGCTCAGCGTCAAACTTAGCGAGCCGGCCCTCGGCCACATCCGCCAAACTACGGTCAATATCGGCCTTGAGCTCGGCGAGTTGACCCAAGCGGAGCTGACGCTTCATCTTCCAATCCCGCAAAGCCTCGCGAATGACTTCGCTGGAAGAAGCATAATCTCCGCCTTCAACGGCACCCTTCACTAATCCTGCCATATCGGCAGGGAGCGTAATCGTCAGACGCTCAAGATCAGCCATACGGTGGTCCCCCTGATTCACTCTACGTGCATACTTTATCATACTTTATGGGGCCGAGGGGACAACTGTAGACATGGAAGTTTCGTGGACAGACGAACTGCCACTTTGGAAAACGGGACCACCTTAAGGTTCAAAGGTTAGTTCGCCTTGACTGCGATCGAAATGCGTCACTCGGTCCGGAGCGCCTGCACCGGATTCACCGAAGCCGCGCGCCGTGCGGGAAGAATGCCTGCCACAAGGGCGCACACTGCGAGCATGACGATCAATCCACCAAGAACGACGGGATCCCAGCCCTTCACCTGATAGAGCTGGGCCGCGATCAGATGAGCGCAACCGATCGAGGCCGGGATGCCAACAGCAGCCCGATCACGATCTGCAGGAACGCGCCGCGCAGCACCAGCCGGGTTATGCTTGACCGGTTCGCGCCCAGCGCCATGCGCACGCCGATTTCGCTGGTCCGCCGCTCCACGCCGTAGGGGAAAGAGAGGGGAAAGAGGGACACCCTGCGTCTCTGTTTCCCCAAAGTAACAGTCCCGTCTGGACGCATAAACTTCGTCTGACGCATAAACTGACGAATAAACTTCCTGTCCACCCCGAACGAATTCCGTCGACAAAATCCTTCGTTCCAGACGGAATTTTCTGCCGGTGTAGAGGAGGGAGATCGATATGGTGTTATCTCTCCATTGCTTCGGAAACGAGGGAAACGAGGTGACCCGTCCCCGGGTTACCCTCTAGGGTATAACTAAGCCCCGATTGGTTCGTTGAGAGGCACTCACTATGCTACAAAGTCGGTATGCTCCGGAAACGCCTTCTATGGATAACGCAATGCCTGCTCTTCTGCCTGGCAGGGATCTTCGTTTCGGGACGATTGTCGGGTCTGTTGAATGCGCTCGTCTGGTGGGTCTTACATCAAAGTCGAACTACCTTCCTGCAACGCTCTTCCTTCGTGGCGGCCTACTACCTACCTCTCATCGGAATATATGGATTCTGTCTAGGCCTGATTCCTATTCATCGGTTGAAGGACCTTCTCGCTTCATCCTTTGGCAGATTTGAATTCCGATCCACCCCGGGACCGGAGCTCGTCTTTAGCCGGCCCCTGCTTTGGGCATGGGCTCCTGTTGGTCTAGTCTTAGCAATCCGTTTTTTGACTTTCTCCACTAAAGCGGATCGAAGTGTTCTCTTTTCGGCGACGCATGGCGAGAGCCGTTACGAACACTTCTTTGCTCCTCTAAACTTTCGCTCCGCGTCCGATCTGTCCACCTGGATTTTCGACCGCTTTGTCCTGACTGGCCCCGCGCTGTTTCTCCTCGCTTACACGGTTGGTGTCTGGTTGCGTCATCAGTTCCCAGGGGCGCCATCCAGCCCTGCTGAAGAGCCTCGGTGAGGCCTTGAAGGGACACTAGCCCGTTACACATTCAGATTCTCTCTCTTCGCTTATCAGGCGATTGGTCCAGTATCTGCTATAACGATCACAGTCTCTCCCATCGGTCTCCTGCTCATCAGGCAGGACGCCCCGGTAAAGGTAAGAGATTCTGGTTCGAGTCCAGACTTGGTTTGGTGAACCCGCATAGTAGCCGTCTGCGGTGGATGGGCCTTTTGGCAATCGCGCCCTGACCATGCGGATCAGATCCCCGTCAGCAGCGATCATTCTCCGTAGGCGGTTACGCAATGGATGAACTCGTCCTATTCTTGGTGTTCTTTGCGATCGTCGGTTTGGTAACCGCATTGTTCCGCGTCTTCAAGCCGAAGCGGATCGTTATTCTCCAGTACCAGCGCGGCGTCCTTTTCAATAAGGGCGTCGTCGAAAGGGTTCTCGACCCCGGCCCTTACTGGATCACCATCTCCAAATCCATCACGCTCATCGACATTCGCCTTCAGACCCTGAATGTAGCCGGTCAGGAGATCCTTACAGCCGACGGCCTTTCACTCAAAATCTCTCTCGCCGGTGAGTATCAGATCGACAACCCAGAGCGCTTCCTGCTCTCCAGCGTCAGCGCCACCTCTGCTCTGTACACGTACGCGCAGCAGACCCTACGCGATGCGGTCGCCGAACTCTCCTTCGACACCATTCTCGCCACTCGCTCAGCGATCAACATCCGCATGCGAGACCTCCTCGCCCCGCAGGCCGGCGCTTTGGGCCTTCGTCTCTTAAAAATCGAGGTCCGTGATCTGATATTACCTGGTGAGCTCAAGCGAGCCTTTGCTCAAACGGTCACGGCGCAGAAAGAGGGCCTTGCCAGCCTGGAACGCGCTCGCGGGGAAACAGCCTCCTTGCGCAGCCTCGCCAATGCTGCTCGCCTCATGCAGGAACACCCCGGACTTCTCCAACTCCGAGCCATTCAGGCCATCGAGTCTTCAAAAGGCAACACGATAACGCTGGGACTACCTGACTCGGGCGAACAAACCCGGGCGTTGAAGGGACGGACGGAGTGATCACCAGTCGAGCCGGTTATAGGTGCGGAACAAGGATGGTGGTTACTCCGTCCCGTCCCCTTATCTCCCCAGGAGATGAAGAGCATTTCGCACGGGGGTTGAGCTATCTGTCCCCTATCCTTCATCTGTCCCCTATCCTTCGCATCCTCCGCATCGTCTGTCCCGCATCGTCCATACTTCCTTAGCTGTCGCTGCATTCCGAATTGCGTCAGCGAGTTGGCTCACAAGTTGTTGATCGGTTGGTGGCTGCATTGTGATCCTCCTGTTTGCTCGAATGCAGCGGTGAAGGTTACAGCTCAACGGCTTTCAAATCCAGCGCTTGACTCCTAACTCGATAAAATACATTATCGTGTTAGAGGTCAGCGAGTTAATGACCGATTCAGAGTCCACAACCGACATGACCGTATTCGAATCCGATGTTGTGTACCTGTGCGGCATACCACGAATGTTTCGGGGAGGGACAGAATCACCATACCAACTCGTTCATAAGAGTCGAACGAGCCCTGTAGAGCTGACCGTTGATGCAGTCAAAGCGGTGCTGGATGGCGACCTGCAGCTTATCGAAGACTGGCAGCGCTGGTCAGAAGACAAGCGCTCGGCCGGGTGGTATCTGGACTCCAGAGGCGGCTCCCACGTGGTCGGCTATGTTCCCACGGGAGAGCGGCTTGTCTTCGGCGATGCCGTATCTGCCTGTGCAACTTTCATCGTCCGTGAACTTCGCGCTATCTGGTAACTCGTACAAAAATCGGAAGCGGAGCCCTTCTCTTTTCTAATTGTTCTGTCTGATAAATTCTGTTATCGGATAGAAGGTGCCGTTCGCGCCTCTCCGGATCACGGATGCAGCTTCTCGTTTCGCGCCAACATCGCGACAAACTGCTGGATGCGCTTTGTCCGAGTCTCCGGTTTCTTCACCGTTTGAATACGATACGTGATAGCGTACATGTTGCTCTTGTTCAGGGTCTCAAAAAACGCCTCGGCCTTCCTGTTCTTATTCAGCTCTCGCAGAAAATCATCGGGCGGTGCTGTGGTGCCCGGCGAGTCATAGGCTGCTTTCCACCAACCGTCAAGCTTGGCCGCTTCAATGGCTTTCAATCCCAGCGCAGTCATCTCGCCGGATTTTATGAGGCATTCGGCGTGCTGTGAATTGATCTTCGACCACCCGCTTCCGTGGCGTCTGGGAGTGAATCTCTGGAGCCAGGAGTCTGGGTCAAACTTCTGCTTTTGACCGTCGATCCAGCCGCAGCAAAGCGCCTGATCGAGAGCCTGGGCATAGGCTATTGAGGGTTTGCGAAGGGTAATTCGGGTAATTCGTGACCAGACGGGACTGACGCTTTGCAAATTAGAGCGGCAAGGGCAAACCTTTTTCCGGCGAAAGGGTCCGTTTCGTCTGGTCACGAATTATCTCCGAGGTTCGAGGTGCGCTGATGAACGACTTTAAGCCAACCGCCCACCCGGGCTGCGCATTGTGTCGTCCCTCCGGGACTCGTAGATAACCTCAGCCTACCCGGCACTCCCGTGCCGGGCTAGAGGTTATACCGTCCCTGCGGGACTGCAGGGGCTGAAGAGGCTGCGGAAAAGTGGAACAGAGAGGGAAGACCACATCCTCAGTGGCTTCTAAAACTGTAAAGCTCGTAGGCCATTTACCGTACGGCTGAAGCCGTGTCCTTCCTTCGATAACCTTCCTTACACCTCTTAAGGCCAGTGAATGTTCCTTGTGCTGACCAAATTGGTCAACTTAAAAAATCAATTTGGACAAGTCTGATTTGACTTCGTCTCAACTCCAGGGAACGTCTATAAATCGCAAAACCGTTTATCAGCGGAGCGCTCGACCACCCCAACCGCGTCGGCGATCAAGTGTTCGAAAACATCGACTTTCCGGACGGGAGAAAGCTGAGATCGGTGCAGACGACAGTCGTCTGTATTCCTGGCTTCGAATGGGTGGTCACAGGGCAGCCCATCGGCAGCGACGGCAAGCCCTTGCCACAAGTGCTTTCACTTGCGGTCTGGACCGTACAGTCTCTTCCCGGCATGAGTATGTTTAGCAGGTTCTTCTCTCTTGTTGGATCGGAAGGAAGCGGGGAACCCGGGTTATCCCCGAGCATCAGCGGAAATTTGTGTGGGCTTGCAACTGCAGTCGGTCCGCTGCGTCCTGCACGAAAGCGCTTGCTGCTGCTTCGTTAGCGAGCTTAGAATTTGCCCGTGGACGTGGCCGCTTTTATTCGGGGACGAATACTTTCGCACAGGAGCCGCCGACTCTCGCGCGAGGCTTTCGAGCATGAGCGTTTGGTGAGATTCAGAGAATTTGCCGAGTGCGTTCAACGTAAATCGCATTGGTATGGCCGGATCATGAGGGAACGCGAAATAGATCCGCGGTCCTGCCACCCCGGCCAATTCCCGGTTCTCACAAAAAAAGAAGTGATCGAGCACTTCGACGAGATCGTCACGGAACGCGACGTGAACCGCCGGGATCTGGAAGCGTTTCTTCATCGATCGCAGGATCCTCGCGAACTGTTCCGCGGGCGGTACACGGTGATTCACACGTCGGGATCATCGGGGGAGGTGGGCTATTTCATTTACGATCCGGCGGCGTGGTCCCGTTTGTTGTCACAGATCAAAACCTCGCAGGGATTGAGATTGACGTCCTCAGGCCGTCAAAGGATTGCGTTTGTAGGAGCAACCCAGGGTCATTTTGCAGGTGTGTCGATAAGCACAGCATGCAACGTGTTTCCTCTGAACCTGATCTTTAAGACCAAGAGTTTTGAAGTGAACCGGCCGCTGGCCGACACGGTGCGAGGCCTGAACGAGTTCCAGCCGTCCACACTGGTGGGCTACGCTACGGTGCTGCGGGCGCTGGCCGAACGGCAGCTAATGAGTGAGCTTCGGATCTCTCCGAAGGTCGTCGCAAATAGCGGCGAGCCCCTTCTCGATTCGGACCGTGCGGTCATGGAAGATGCGTTCGGCAAGTGCATCAGGAATACCTATTCCTGCAGTGAATTCGGTCCGATCGCGCATCGGGAATCGTCCTGGCGCCACATGCGACTGCTCGAAACGTATCTGATCGTGGAAATTGCCCCCGATCATACGCTCGTGACGAGTCTTTCGAACCGCGTGCTGCCCTTGATTCGCTACCGGATGAACGACGTGTTGACTCTCGTTCCGTCGGACGAGCATGCACCTTTCAGAGCCATAGGCGATGTGCTGGGACGTGTTGAACAGCTCGCGAATTTCCGCAATCGCAACGGGACAGTCGATGGCATCAGTCCACATACGATCAATGAGATCCTCATCCCTCACGTTCGCCGTTTTCAGATGCGTCTGCGGGGACCGGAATCATTCGAGTTTGCGGTGATCTTCGATCCTTCCGCGACCAGTGAACAGAGAGCTGAAGCGCTGTCATTCGCCAAGGAGAAACTCAACGCGATTCTAATCGAGAAGGACATGGATAACGTAACTTTCGATGTCAGGCAAGTGGATAATATTCCGGTGGATCTCAAGAGCGGCAAGTTCCGGCTGATCGTACCGGCGCCTTCAGCTGCAGCCGAAGGCTCGGCCCAACCGCCAGGGGCGGCGAAGTCGAATTCTCCCGATCCTGCGGAATACGAAGGACGGGTTCATCGAGGGTAGTGTGGATGAATCCCGCGAGAACCGTGGTTATCGTGTATAACCGCTTCGCCGGCGATGGCAAATCCATTGCCATGCTCGCCGATGCTCAAAGTGAATTGTCATACCGATGGGAAACCATCGATTGCACGCGGACAGACACGCTTTACGCTTCGCTTGCTGCTCTGGACCCAGCGCTTACATCCGCGATTGTCGTCTTCGGAGGGGACGGCACGTTGAATCGATGCCTACCTGCTCTGCGAGAATGCCCTATTCCGATCTACCTTTTTCCCGTCGGGACCGTCAACGACCTTGCGTTTCAGCTGGGATTGGAAGCCGACTGGAAACAGGTCGTTTCCATGATCGATCAGGCGCGATACAGGCCGGTGCGTGTCCTGGAGGTCAACGGTTGCCCGTTTGCGGTGTACGGCGCTCTCGGATTCGGCGCGGATATGTCGCACTACATGCGCCGCACGCGAGGTCTTTTGGGACCTCTGCGCCGAACCGCGCCACTCTTTGTCGGCTCTATTCTGACGCTAGCCGCGATTCTTCTATCGCGTGGCCCGAGAATGCTTCGTATCGTCACGGATACAGAATCCTTCGAGGTATCGACGCCGGGACTTTATATTGCCAACCGTTCCCGATTCAATCGCACCATAGACCTCGGCTGGGATCCGGAATGCCATCCCGGCAAGTTTCGCGCGATCGTTTTCAAAGCGATGCCGAGGAGAAAACTTTGTCGTACGATGATGCGTCTTGGCTACTTCCGCAGGCTTGAAGCGATCCGGGCCTCGGTGATGATCATCGACACGAGTGAGATGTTGATTGAGTCGATGGACGACAGGCCGCTGCGGATGTTCGCGGAAGGAGAACCTGTCGCCGAAGGTCTCCGGTTAAGTATTCATGCCGCAAGCCGTCCCATGCTCTTTTTTGGGGCGGCGAGGTCCGAATGAGAATCGCATCCGCCGAGCTTCTACTGATCCGCGTTCCCTTCCGCAGGACGTTTGAACACGCCAGTGCGCGGCGCAGTCACTCCGAAAATGTGCTCATTCATTGTGTGACAGTTAGCGGTGCGGAAGGATGGGGTGAAACCATCGCACGGGAATATGTGACTGGCGAAAGCACCGGCGCGGTGGTCAAAAAGATTAACGGGATGAATTTCGAGCTGTGGATGAGAGAGTTCGAGACCGCCAGCGACGTTACGGACTTCTGCTCGGACGCCAATCTCGACGGCAGCGTGGCCCGCTGCGCTGTCGAGATTGCCCTGCTCGACTGCCTGGCCAGGGAAAAAGGGCTGCCACTTGCGAAGCTGATCGCGGCCTCTTGGCCGGAACTTGCATCGATCCGGGACAAATTGCCTTGTAACTATACCGGCCCATTGGATCTTGGGTCTGGCGCAAGAACTTTGACCAAGGCCATCAAGATCCGCCTTTTTGGATTTTCCGCGGTCAAGCTCAAACTGTCCGGCCGTCTCACGGAAGATGTTCGAAATCTTCGGCTCGCACGGTTTGCATTGGGCAGCAAAGCTGATCTGCGGGTGGATGCGAATGAGTCGTGGTCTCAGGAATATGTCTCAGGGATCGCGGCAACTCTGCGCGACGCGCGCGTCAGTGCCGTCGAGCAGCCTTTCCCCAAAGATCGGCTCGACTGGGCAGCCGAGTTCTCCATGAGCTCTGGAATTCCACTGATTTACGACGAATCCCTTTGTTCAGAGCAAGACGCGTTCAAGATCGCGGCCCTGGAGCTTCCTTCTTTGTTCGGCGTGAAGCTGGCTAAAATCGGGGGATTCTGGCCGACGCTGCGGGTCGCCGCAGTGGCAAGGAGCTGCGGCATTCCTGTGCAGATCGGCTGCCAGGTGGGCGAGTCCGCCATCCTTTCAGCGGCTGGGCGACATCTTGCTTTAGTTTGCCCAAAGCTGCGATACCTCGAAGGCTCATACGATGCGTTCTTGCTATCGTCCAACGTGATTGATGGCAATATTTCCTTTCGATGGGGAGGGCGAGCTCCCACTCTTGACGGGCCTGGACTCGGAATTGATGTTAATAACGAGCGCGTGTCGAAGATGGCGATCAGTCGCTTCAGCCTATGCGGGCAGGTGTGAGCTGCGGAATCACGCAGAACAGCTCGAAGGGGTCCTTTTGTCGGCCGCGATCCCTCTGCCTCCTCCGGCCATAAAATATATCGATAGGGTGTAAATAATGATATACTGATTGTATATCATGGAGTTTGCCATGCGAATCCTTGTAGACCTGCCGGACCCTGATCTCGAATTACTGGAGGAAGTTTCCAAAAAGCGAGCCATCTCCCGTGCAGAGTTCATTCGGCGGGCCATCGCTGTCTCGCTCACGCCTTATCGTAAGAAGATGAACCATGCGGCTTTTGGCGCCTGGACACGGCTTTCAGAGGATGGACTGGCCTATCAGGAGCGAATTCGCGGCGAATGGTAAGGAGGCCCGTCCTATTCGATACCTGCATTCTCATTGACTACCTGCACGGCATCTCCCAGGCGCGGGCCGCGTGCGACCGGAACTCCGACCGCGCCATCAGCATTGTTACCTGGATGGAAGTGATGGCGGGCGTCACCGCGGCCAATGAAGAGGAGACCCGCGAGTTCCTGCTCAATTTCCAGCCGTTGCCGCTGACGGCGGAGATCGCGGAACGGGCCGTAGCGATTCGCCGGGCAAGCAAGATCAAGCTGCCCGATGCAATCATCCAAGCGACGGCGGAAGTCGAGAGGCGTGTTCTGATCACTCGCAATACCCGCGACTTTACGATGGGCACGGCAGGCATTGACGTACCCTACACGCTCTGAGCACCCGATGCTCATAAGTCTCGATGCCTCGCGATCTCCGTTTTCCCGAAGTGCCAGTCCAGTCTGGTCACTAATTCTTTACGTCGGTCACTAATTCTTTACGTCTGACCACCAATCCTCTGCGCCGCCTCTTCATGGTAAGTGGGGAAGTTGGGAATCCGCGAAATGAATAAGGAGATGGGGGGACCGGTGCGTCCCCGAGTTTTTCCGCGCAAGCTGGATTAGCGCCGCACCGACCGCTCCCCTGCCCTATCTCACGGGCCCCAGATATTTGTCGAGCCAGTTGAGCGATTCCTTTATCATCTCTGCTCGCGGTACGTCGTGTCCCGTGTCGTAAACCACGCGGCGTTTGTGCTCTGCGGGTGTTCCTAGCAGACGGAACATGGGCTCTTGAGAGATTCTGGGCGGCCAAAGGAAATCGTAACGGCCATTGAGCATCAAAACAGGAGACTTCACATGTGGAGCGAAGTTGAGTTGATCCACCTCCGGTAATCGCTCTTGTAAAAAGAATCCTGGTGATATGAGAATTAATGCTTTGAAGCGAGTTTCCACAGCCGGGAGAAGCGCCCCCATCGCTGCCCCCCAACTGTAACCCTCGTAGGCCAACTCGTTGGGATTGATATCCCGGCGTGTCTCAAGGTAGTCGATCGACCGGCTGAGATCCTTAGACCAAAAGATGACATTGTCTCGATAAGTACTGCTGTTGTTTGGCCAGTAGATCGGCTTCGGTCCGCCGCCACGTTCAAAGGTTCCCTTGTAGATAGGGAATAAGACCGCTCGTCCACTTTTTATAATGAAATCGAAATCTGCAACATATTTCGGGAACCCTTTTGCGCTCGATCGCAGGTGAGCGGCAGAAGCGCCGGGAAAGTGCACGACGACTTGAAAAGGCGGCGACGCTCCTTTGGGCAGGAACAAATACGCGGTGACCCGCTCTCCGCCGTAAGCCGCGTCGAAGGAAACCTTTTCCTGCCTCCAATCCGCGGTCTGTTCGACGGATTCCACCTTCGCATTCAACGGCGTTTTGTCATAAGAGTATTGGTCCTTGTATGCCCGGAAAAGTTGATCAGAAACAGGTTTTTCGGAGCCGTAATTGCGTAATTGAACCGTGATCGGAGCGGCTGCTGCTTCGGCTTCCTTACCGGTCGACACATATTCAGCGCAACGAAAACCAAATCCCGGGGACCGCTCGAAGGGGGAACGAGCGTCGGGAATGTTGAACATATAAGCCGGATCGTCCCATGCGCCGCCCATGCTATAGCGCCTGCCGGAGGCCGCTTCGTTTGCACACCACTCCTTCACGTTGCCTGCCATATCGTAAGCGCCACACCAGCTCATACCTTGGTAAGTCCGGGCCGGCGAAGGTCCTTTGCCACTAAAGTTGCTGGCGGGTATCAGGCTGGAGCTGTCCGTCGGGGATGCAGCAGCCGCCCAGTGATAAATGGTCGGAAGCGACTTGCCTACAAAGTCAGCATAAGCTTCAGCCTCGAACCAGCTCACACCGGTGACAGGGTATTCGCCCTCACCCTGCGGATATTCCCCTTGTATCCAGGTGGAAGGTCCTGGCCTGTTTGTTTTATCGACAAAGAGTTTCATCGCGCCGGCCCACGGAAGCACGCGTCCATGCTTTCGGAATTCGTGTTTCCAATACTCCTGCTTCTTGTAACCTCCCTGGTCCACAAAGCGTTTGAACTCGCGATTGGTGACCTCGAACTTATCGATCCAGTAATTCCCAACCCGGAGTGCAGGCAAGGCCTCAAAGCCTGCAATGCCCCACAGCGTGACAGGGTCGCTCTGGTCGAACTCAACGGGAACCATTCCACTGGGAGCCTTCCCGTCTTTGTGCAGTGCCACCATGATCGGGCCGGACGGGAAGGTAGCGCGTTCGAGCGTCGTATATCCTTGCAATTCGAATTTCCAACTCGAATCCACAGCGGGAAACCTCCTGTGGATGGGCGAGAGTCCGACAAATTCCCATTGGGCGTTCGGAGAGTTGTAGTTCCTGCGGTAGACCGACGCCCCCGGAGGGCTGGTGATGATGGAATCGGACCAGGAGATATCGGGCCAGAATCTGGCCAGGGTTGGGTCAGCCGGAATGTATCGCTCGGCCTGAACAGCAAGCGCAAAGGCTTCGCCAGGTTCGCCCCGTTCGATGAGCTTGCCGATCTGCGGTAACGCCTGGTCCCTGGCCCATCTGACTTTGGAACTGTGGTGAATCCCCCAGCCAATAAAGCTCATTGAGGCCAAGAGGATAATCAGTGCGGGGACTGCGACACGGGGCTGCCTGCTTTGCCGGAACAGCACTCCTGGCTTAACACCACCGGCAGGTTCCGAAATCAGTTCGGAGCAATCCTTGAGCTCCTGCTCAACCTCTATCATGCTTGCATAGCGTTCTTCGGGGTGCTTGCGTAAACAGCAACGAATGATTCGGTCCAGTGCATTCGGGACATCCTCGATGAATTCATGCAGCGGGATGGGCTCTTCGCGCTCGACTGCAATCAATGTTTCACTATTGGACTTGCGCTCAAATGCTTTCTCTCCCGTGAACATCTCGTAAAGAACCGCGCCAAACGCAAACATATCGCTGCGGGCGTCAACCCGTTGACCATGCAACTGCTCAGGAGACATGTACGGCAGCGTGCCAATTACCTGGACGTCACCAGTAAGGCCTGTCAGGGTCTCTTCCGCAGACACGACAGGCCGTTCGTACTTTGCCAGCCCAAAATCGAGCAGCATTGCCCCGCTTTCGGTGAGCATGATGTTGCCTGGTTTGAGATCGCGATGAACGATGCCTTTACGGTGTGCCGTGGCGAGTGCATCCGCAAGCGCGATCGCAATCTTCAGAGCCTCGACCGTCGACAGCCGCCCCCTCTGGATGCGCGCCGAAAGGGTCTCGCCCTCGAGATACTCCATGGCGATGAAGGCTCTCGCGGCATCTTCCCCAAAGTCATACACCCTGCAGATGCTGGCGTGATTTAATGCTGAAGCAGTTTTCGCTTCGCGCAGAAATTGCTCCAGCGATTCCCTATCTTCCGCTAGTTCCTTTGGCAGGAGTTTCAGCGCAACCATTCGGCCGAGCAGCAAATCTTCGGCTTTGTAGACCTCACCCATACCTCCGGCAGCGACGAAATTGACTATCCGGAACCGCCCCGCTAACACCTCACCGGGTGTGAGTGGTTCCAGGGGACTTGCGCCGGTCCACCGAGGGTCAACAAATGGCGGGCTGGATAAGAAGCTGCCCAAACGATTGTGCACGCCAAGCAGGCGGCGCACTTCGGCGCGGACCATTTCGTCGCGCTCGTTTTGTTCGAGAAAAGAGGCCCGCTGTGGCGGGCTGCATTCCAGCGCGGTGTGGTACAGCTCTTTAACGAGTTCCCACTGTTTTGCCGTCATCCCCATTGCCGGGCCTCAATTCGCCGTACAGCCAGACTTTCGCCACAGCCCAATCCCGCTTGACCGTGATCGGGGAGACGTTCAGAAACCGGGAGGTTTCCTCCACGCTCAAGCCTCCAAAGAACCGCAATTCGACGATGCGGCTTTGGCGCGGATCGAGCTTCGATAGACGGTCGAGAGCTTCGTCCAATTTCAACAGATCTTCAGAGTGTTCCGGGGTAAAAGCCAATCCTTCTTCCAAGGGCAGGATCACCTGTGTTCCGCCACGTTTCTGCCGTAGGTGGCGGCGGGCATGGTCGATCAGAATGCGCCTCATCAGTTGGGCAGCAGTCCCATAGAACTGAGCGCGCCCCTGCCAATGGGGAGAATGCTGGCCAACCAGCTTGAGATAAGCTTCATGAACCAGAGCGGTGGTCTGAAGAGTATGGTCCACCCGCTCGCGCCGCATATACCGGCGGGCCAGCCTTTTGAGCTGGTCATAGACCAAAGGAACAAGCTTTTCCTGGGCGGCTTGGTTCCCATTCGCTATTTCGACCAGCAGGGCCGTCACGTCCGGTTCCGGAACCAAGCGGCCACCCTCCAACCGTACCCGGTTCAAAATACAGCAGTTATTGCAACCCTGATGGTCAGGATTCTACCTGCGATTCACGATCTTTGCACTTCCTCACTTCCTAATGATCCCTTTTTCCTGCAGATGTCGCGTTCTTAAGTGTAGCCGGATCTTCAGGCAGATCACGGCTGGTAAGTGGATGCGAACGGTGTGCCCTATGGGCCTGTGGCCCGTAAGTGGATCTTCGCCATGCAAAGAAATATCACTGCGACTTAGGAGGATACTCATGCGTACCACGACTCTTGCGACTTACTCACGCTTCGCGGCATTGCTCACCGCAATGGCCGCCGTCTGTACGGGAACTACCTATGCAGGCGAATGGGAGCACGACCAGGAACAACTGGCCCAAATGGCCGAGCTGCATAATCTCCACGCGACCTTTCACGCGGCCGTCAGCGTGCACGATCCTGTCAATGGCGATTCGGCGGACGTGATCACACAGAGAATTCGGGACGCACTTTCCATCTGGGCGGAAGATGGGGTGCTCACTGTCGTGAGCACCACGGCTACGCAGGGGAACTATGTCGGCAAGGGGGATCCGGACGATCCAGCGACGTGCCCTAAACCCTCGGGCGATACCTCTGCCGGGGGTAAACAGGGCACACTGTGCACATTCTTTAAGTATCTCGCCGGGGGGTTACAGCAGGCGAACAAGCTTGTCTCGCTTTCGCCTGAATATAAAACGAAGTTTGTCCCTGTGCGGGAAGACGGGCAGTGGACATCATCGGTGTATTTTGAGTGCCACTACTTCGATGTGTCCTTGAATCCGGCCACCGGGCTTCCCTTCTGGACGGCGAAGAGCCACGTAAACCTTGACGGTATAGCGAAAAAGATCAACGGGAAGTGGTTGTTGACGAAGGTCAGCTCGGCTTCGGTTGGAATTCCGATTCCGTAGCAGGGTGTCTTCTGCGGAAGAGATGCGGGGACAGCATACTTATCCCTGGAGTGATGCAATACGTATGCTGTCCGTGCGCCGCTTTTTCTCGCCCAGCCTCTTGAGCGGCTCGAAAAAGCTTCGCAGGACCTGGCAAATTAAAGGTCTGCTTTTCGCAGCACATGGAATGTCCGAGATCTCGAGATCTGTACAAATCTGACCACAGATCTACAAATCTTCTGACCACAAATCTTCCGGGGGAGTTGCGCGACTAAGCAGGAACGTACGTCAACCTAATCGTGTCCTCGCCGATTCGATCGCTGGCCACAAGGCGGAGCCGCGGCCGGGGGCCTGCGAAGAACGGCTTGCCATGACCAAGCACATGGGGGCGGAAGTAGAGTCGATACTCATCGATAAGACCAAGGTCGGTCAGGCTTCGCGCCAAGTCTGGTCCACCAATGCCAATCTCCCCAACCAGCTGAGCCTTGAGCCTACGTATCACCGCCTCGAGGTCATCCTCGACAAGTGTGGCGTTGGGTCCGACCGACTTCAACGTACGCGACACAACCCACTTTGGCTTGCTCCGCCACGCCGCCGCGAAGTCGTGTTCCTCCGCGTCATCATCCGGACGGTCTTCGTCCCAATAACGCATTACCTCGTACATGCGGCGACCGTACACAATGCCCGCCAGGTCGCGCACATGCTGTGTGAAGTGACGAAAGAGCGCGGGATCAGGCGCAAATCCCCGGTGGTCGACATAGCCGTCCAGAGACTGGTTCAATCCGAAGACGAGCTTCGCCATGCTACAAACCTCCGCCCCTGGGTCAGAACAACTTGAGGCGATGTTATGCAAAAGTGAGGTTAGGCGCAATATGCGCGCAGCATTGCCGGTGTGAAGAGTAACAAAAGATCCGCTAACCACTTTCCTGCGACATTCGGAATTTCTGCTTCAGGGCAGGGTCGGAAGGTTCTCCAAAGTGAAAATGCGTTCGTGTTGTGCCAGCGATTCGGAACGCTAAAACTTCGGAAAAGTGGTGGCCGGTTTGCCACTTCGAGCAAAGTTCCAGTCTCGTCTGTATGACCACAAATCTTTTGTTTGACTGGGGGACGAAAGTAGCCCAACGATAAACGCGAGCGGACTCCGAAACATTGGGGTACTTTTCGTCTGTTCCCCATCGTCTGTTCCCCATCACCTTGACGAACTTGTCGAAAATGCAGTTTGCGGGCGTTCGCACGTCGGCTTTGGAAGAGATGCCTGTTAACTGAGTCGATTCCCGCCACGAGCACATGGAAAGCGTCTCTCCTAACCACCGTACACTCAACTCTCGACCGTTGTGTCACTTGCTATACAAGAACTGCGGAGATTGTAATGAAGCCGTTGCTCTGTGCTCTCTGTGTCGCATTTGGGTTTTGCGGAGTGAGCGCCCAGACGCCTGTTTGGCAGCCGTCGCCTGGACATATGCAAGTGCCGATATGGCCGGGGGCGGTACCTGATTCGCAGCCTACCGCGGGGCAGGAGCATGTGGAGGCGGCTAACGGGCCCAAGGATCTCGTCGCGGGAAGGCCGTGGCTTGCGGTGAAACAGGTGTCGCGGCCAACGATGACGGTCTACTCGCCAAAGGGGAGCAATACAGGCGTTGCGATAGTGGTGTTTCCGGGCGGGGGCTATTCAGTTCTAGCAATCGATCTTGAAGGCACGGAGGTCTGCGACTGGCTGACCTCGCGTGGGATTACGTGCGTGCTTCTGAAATATCGAGTACCGGATTCGGGACCGGCCTACCATGACGATTGCCAATGTAACATTCATCCGAAAGCACCCACGGCGCTGGAAGACGCACAAAGGACAGTGGGGCTCGTGCGTTTCCATGCAGGGGAGTGGCACATCGATCCGCACAAGATCGGCGTGCTGGGGTTTTCGGCGGGCGGACACTTGGTGGCCAATATCAGCACGCACTTCGCCCAACGTGCCTATGCAACCGTGGATGCCGCCGACAAAGTCAGCTGCCGTCCAGATTTCGCCGTCGCGATCTATCCGGGGCACATGCTTGAGAACACAACCAAAGAATTTGAATTGAATCCGGAAATTCCTGTTACGGCCAGCACGCCTCCTACGTTCCTGCTGCAAAACGAGGATGACAATGTGGATGGGGTAAAGCAATCGCTGGTTTATTACATTGCGTTGAAGAACGCTGGCGTTCCCGTGGAGATGCATCTGTACGCGCAGGGCGGCCATGCGTTCGGGCTGCGGCGTACGAAGCTTCCTGTGTCGCGATGGCCGAATCTGGTGGAAATATGGCTAGGGACGATCGGGATGATTGCGAAGCAAACCCTTCCTTGATAGGGGCTCAGGGCGTTTGTAGTTCTCATCTGTCGCCGATGCCCTAGCGAGGAGTCTGGGAGACGGCCGGGACAGGAGAACAGTAGCCCGTGAGCGAGGCACAGCACCGGAGAGGAGCCGGTCTTGACGGGGGTACTTTTTCCCTCATCGTCCTCATCGTCCCTCATCGTCCGACGATTTCATACTTGGTCGCGTATTGGATTTTGTTCGGCCCGAAATGCTTGCCGAGCGGGTTCTCGTTTTTGAAGAATCGCCGGGCGAAGGCTTCGTTGATCACGGCTACGTTGCGGGTGGTGGCCCTGTCGTCCTTCGAGTTGTGACCTTAACTTCCGTTGTAGTTTGCGGCCGGAAAGCTCCCAGAGCATCCACCAGGAAGCATTGCCGGGGTTCCTTCGGCTACGCTCAGGACAGGCTCTTCGACTCCGCGCCATAAAGCCCATTGTTATGCGATAGATCTCCGAAGCGCTTCGCTCACTAATGAACAAACGAAGAGTGTGGTGCCGCACCTCCGGCGCTCGACCGGCTGCCTTTTGTATACCCAGCCCTTCCGGGCTGGGCTGACGTTTGGCGGACGGCCCTCTGGGCCTGGATTGCAAACACCGCTTTCCCATGTTCATTCCATCCTTAACTTGCCACAGGCAAGTCAGCCACTCAGGATGACAACTCTGTTTGGGGCTTGCAATATAGCTGGTTGATATGCACGAGATTTGTGGTCGGAGATTTGTGGTCAAACAGACGGAACGATCGCCGCATGAGAAAGAGCAATGCCCGGTGGCTGGTTGTAGCGTCGTAGCAGGTTACGTTCTGTCTGATCCCCAAATGCCTGTCCCGCAAATGTCTAAGCGACTCAACCTGATTCTCATCACACAAATCTCTACAACACACGGCCGCGGCCCACTATGTCCGAACAAATGGACCGTGTTGAAAGAAAACGACCGGGATGCTTCCAGTTTGAAGCGGGCCGGCTACCGGGCTCTGCTTAACCTCTCGCGCGGCAAGGTTCTTAACGATGGCACCGACGCGAAGGAGCTGAAAGTTGTAACTATCGACGTCATTACCGACGTCGATACCGCGCGACACGTAGCTACCTAGCTCCTGTTTTGTATATTCAAGCTCTGCGTTCAAAGCGTTCACGCGCTTCTTTCGGAATTCGCCGATGAAGTCTCTTGCGAAAAATTCATAGAGAGGGCGAATTGCTCCGAAACTAGCAGGAGCGATCGCGGTGTGCGTGCCTCCATGCGGGTTGATGACTCCCCAAAGACGCCAATTCTGAGTAGTCTTTTTCGTTGCATGCACGGCAGGATCGAAGTCTACCGACAGGATATGCTTCTGGAATTTTCGGGCGCCTATGAATCCGTAGACAACATAGTTGTCTTCCATGGTGAACGCAAACTGGCAGACTATGTTGTTAAGGTCAACTTCGGTAGATCCGCCGGTATGAGTTAATTTCGGCATGAAGAGGACTATATATAACGAAATCCGGGAGGCGCATATTTTTTATCGCTTTTTTTTTGGCAGGGCCAATCCAACGCCTGTCATGCGGCACTAAAAAGCCGTATCCGGTTTCCCTTTGTTTTCAACAATTTTCCGGGACAGCCTGGAAAATCTCCGAATTCCGCCTCCCACCTCACAGCGCGCGGCGCATCTCTTGAGTTCAACGTTGAACTCAAGAGATGCACCATACTAAGCATGGTCTCTAAGCATGGTCTGCGACAAGGAATGTCTGATTCTTCTCCATCGACTTCGTCAATTTCTGAAAATCGGCCTGAGTGAGTTGAGCGGGCAGAAAATCTGTCCTGCCCTCCGGATGCACAGCATCCTTCATCATCCGCTCGTGATGATAGGTTGACACACTCAGCATGCGGCACGGATGTTCACTTTTGTTGAAAAATGTATGAGGCGCGTTGGGCGGCACCACCAGACTCTCCCCGGCTTCACACGCGTCCCACTCAGTGACACCCTGGTTGTTCCAATACCCGATCGACAGATTGCCTTCCAGCACATAGAAAAACTCTGGAAAGGGGTGTCTATGAAGTGGAATACCCATGCCCGGCGCGAACGTGCTCTCGAAGATAGAGAACGTGTAGCCCGTGTTTTCTCCCAAGGCCCTCCAGAGCAACTTCATTTGCCCGACATCAAGCGCCGGGCCGCCTGTTTTGTTGTTCTTAATCACGTTGTGATGAATGACTTCTTCAAGCGGTGTAGGGAAGTTCGACATAAAATGATCCTCTCTTGGAACGAAGGTGATGCTCTGATGCGAACGCCAGAGCTTGTGAGTCGCGCAGCTAGCACTTCGCTAGAGCATTTTCACTTCTACTCGGCGCAGGAAGGTGCAGCGATGTGCGTCTTTTCTTGAGGAAAAGCCGCGTTGGGAGTGGTCGCTTTGTATACACCAGAAGTGAAAATGCATAAGACCCGTGGGTTTCCACAGTTATCTGTCGCATGAATCATTACAGGCCTTTACACAGCCGATCGGACCGCCTCGATGCGAGAGGTGGTTGATCCTCGCGGAGGCCTTGCTATGTGGTCGTCACTGTCACGGCCTGACGCACATACCGGCTGCTTTCCAGTTGCTGCACCATGAAGGCTGCCAGATCGGCCCGCCCGATCTTGTGCGCCTTCTCGCCGCCCTCCGTGCTCAGCACCCTGGCAACGCCGGTCTTCTCGCCGTCGGTCAACATCGGCGGCCGCACGAGCGTCCAGTCCAGGTTGCTGCCTTCGATCTCGGCCTCCATGCCCGCCTTGTCTACCAGCAGACCCCGCAGAAACGTCCTCATGAGCAGGTGCTCGTTGAAGAAGCCGGCGTTCCTGACGCTCTCGCCCGCACCAACCACCGAAATCTTCAGCAATCGCCGCACGCCATTGCGCCGCATCGCGTCCACAATATTGTGTGCCGCGCTGGTTTCCATCGTCGTCACTTTCCACGGCGTCTTGCCGCCCAGCGCGTCGATCACCGCATCCTGTCCGGCGACCGCAGCGTCGACCGCGGCCGCGTCCAGCACGTCGCCCGCAACAACTCTGACGTTCGCCTTCTTGTACTGCGCGGCACCGCGTACGAAAGCCGTTACCTTATGTCCGAGCGCCAGCGCCTCATTTACCAGCGCCTCTCCGCTCTTGCCCGCTGCTCCAATCACTAGAACGTTCATCGCATTCTCCTTTTGGCTCGTATTTGGCCGCCCATCCAAATGAGCCACCTGACGATTAGAGGCCTATAAAAACCATTGGTTGCAAATTAATCAGTGGTTTCGTAACCAATGGTTATAAATCAACAACCGGTCGCAGAAATCGCCAAAAGAGACTAAGCTATTGAAGTGAGATCCACATCACCAAGTCGCCGGGTAGAGCGCAAGGAGAGGTTGCGGGGCGAAATCCTTGCCGCTGCCAGCAAAATGTTTGCCGATCGCGGCTACGAAGCGGTGACGCTTCGCGCGATCGCTAAAGAGATCGGCTATACGCACGCCGTGATTTATCAGCATTTCCCCGACAAATGGCATATTCTTGCCGAACTGAGCAGCGAGACGATCGGGCTGCTGATTCAGAACTTCGACGCGATTGCCGCTAAACATCTTGCGCCGAAGGAGCGCCTTTTTGCGACTTCACGCGGCTTGATTCAGTTCTGCACTGTCCATCCACAGCAGTTTCGCAACGTCTTCTTTGGGCCTGAGAACCGCAACGGCATCCGCGCTGGACAATATATCAACGACATTGGCACGCCGTTGTTCCGACGATTCGTGCAGCTCTTTTTCGAGGTTGCCAAGGATGAAGGATTGCCAAGCAGGGATGACATAGTGGTAGCCCACACCTGGTGGTACACGATTTTTGGCCTCGCCACACTCATGGTCATCCAAGGGGTTGTGCCTGACTTGCCTGACCAGACTCTCGTGGTGGAGCAAACGATCGCAACACTTTGGGCGGGCGTTCAAGCTGTTCCGCGATTGCCGAAGAGCGCAATCTTTAAGCGATCCGGCCGATCCAGTGCCGCAAAGCGATAACAGCTTCTCTTTCCGACTGGCGCCGGAACTCCCGAAACCTGTCACGCATCGGTTATTTGCAAAAGGTCCGTCACGTTATTACAATTGTAATAACTGTGGAAGGGGGGCGCGCGCAATGGTTGAACTGAAAGTGCGAAAGTTCGGGAACTCGCTCGGGGTGGTATTGCCTAAGGAAGTGATCAGCCGTCTGCAGACGGCGGACGGCGAAGCTTTGTTCCTGATCGAAGCGCCGGACGGAGGCTACCAGCTTACGCCCTACGATCCCGGCTTCGAGAAGAAGATGGAGAAAGCGGAGGACATCATCAGCCGCTACCGCAACACACTGCATGTCCTCGCCAAGTGAAGAAGCCCGTCTGGATCGACGAGCGCGACGCGCTAGCACTGCACAGCCGCCTGCTAGCACTGCACGGTGGAGCTGGTGGTTTACGCGATCGCGGGCTGCTGCAATCGGCATTGGGCCGCCCTCAACAGCAATATGCCTATGCCGAGGCCTCTGACATTATCGATATGGCGACGGCCTATACGGCAGGTATAGTACGCAATCACCCGTTCGTCGATGGCAATAAACGTACGGGCTTCGTAGTGGGCATCCTGTTTGTCGAACTCAACGGCTATCGCTTTGCCGCGAGCGAGGAAGATGCTGCACAAGCGGTTCTGAAGCTCGCGGATGGAACCCTCGATGAAGCCGATTACAAGGCTTTCCTCCGTGGCAATGCGGTACGCAAGAAGAAATAGGGATTGAGATGCCTCCTCCCGCCCTTAAAGAGAGTTAAGGGGGCATGATAGTGGACCCCTCGGTTAAGACGGCGAAGAATAGGGAGCGCAGCGCGACAAACGGCGGTTCGGATGGAGGTTAATTAGTCTGTCCGTGAACTCCCCTTTCCCAAAGTACCGGTCTCGTCTGAGACTGAATTCCCCCTGAAGCAATTGACTCACGTTCAAGCCCCGCCCTACTATCAGCCATGCCTTTGGCCGCCAACATGATCGGCGCTACCATCTCGCATTACCGCATTGTGGAAAAAATTGGCGGTGGCGGGATGGGTGTGGTCTACAAGGCTGAAGACACCCGGCTGCACCGTTTTGTAGCGCTGAAGTTCCTGCCGGATGCCGTGGTCCACGATGCCCTAGCGCTCGCCCGCTTTGAGCGGGAGGCACAGGCCGCTTCTGCTCTGAACCATCCCAACATCTGTACGATTCATGATATCGGCGAAGCAGATGGCCGCGCCTTCATCGTGATGGAGTTCCTCGACGGCTTGACCTTGAAGCACCGCATTGCGGGTCGTCCGCTGGAAGAGGATGTCCTGCTTCCCGTTGCCATCGACATCGCGGATGGGCTCGATGCAGCACACGGCAAAGGCATCGTCCATCGCGACATGAAGCCCGCAAATATCTTCGTTAGCCGCCGCGGACACGCCAAGATTCTGGACTTCGGTCTCGCCAAGGTGGAGTTCAAGGCGATGCCGGCCACCGGCTCCGAAGCCGAAACCGTCGCGGATTCAGACTCGCCGAATCTGACCAGTCCGGGCGTCATGATGGGCACCGTAGCTTACATGTCGCCGGAGCAGGTAAAGGCAAAGGAACTGGATGCGCGCACCGACCTGTTTTCTTTTGGTGCGGTGCTGTATGAGATGGCGACCGGCCAGATGCCGTTCGTCGGGTCGAGCCAGGGCGAGATTTGCAGCGCCATCCTTCGCGATCAGCCCCCGCCGCCATCCCAGGTCAATCCGCAGGTTTCGCCAGGACTTGAAGCGGTCATCGGCAAGGCACTCGAGAAGGACCGCAACCTTCGCTATCAGTACGCCTCAGAGATGCGAACGGACTTGCAGAGGCTGAAACGTGACAGCGAGAGCGGATACCCTTCGGCGGCGAGTTCGAGCGCCTCAGTGACTGTGAGCGCAGCGAAAAAGGCGAGGGAGAAGCCGGTCTTTCAGGAAAAGAAGCGATGGATTTTCATTGCTTCCGCGGCTGTGCTGCTGATCGCTGTGGCGTTCGTAACCTTGAGATTGCTTCCCACGGCGAGATATATCCAAGCTCGGCATGCCAAGAGTCCTGCCGCGACCGCATCGCTGCTGCCGGCGAACGCGATTCTGGCCGTATTGCCGTTTCAGGCGATACCCGGCAACGAGAAGCTGACCGCTTTGGGTGAAGGTGTGGTGGAAAGCGTGACATCCAAGTTAGGACATCTGGGTGAAACTCAGCGGTTGGAAGTCATCCCGACAGGGAACCTCCGCGAGAGAGGAATCACTACGCTGGCCGAGGCGCACAAGCAATTGGGGGCTGCTGTGGGCCTCACCATCCACCTGGAGCAATCGGGAGAGTTGATCCGGGCGACCTACTCCCTGATCAATGCCCAGACCGGAAGCTCCGTGGGGGGAGACCTGGTCACAATCCCCGCGGCCGATTCGTTTGCGGTGGAAGATGCCGTTACCGAAGGTGTGGTCAAAGCGCTCCAGCTAAAACTTCCTCCGGAGGAGCAGGCGGCGCTCAAAGTCCATGGCACCAGCAACCCTGCTGCGTATAACTACTATCTGCGGGCCCGCGGCTATCTATTGAACTTCTCCAGTGCGGAAAACGTCGAGAACGCCATCCTGATGCTGAAGGAGGCGCTACAAGTGGATCCTGACTTTGGAGCCGCCAAAGCAGCCTTGGGTGAGGCTTACTGGCGAAAGTATTGGCTCACGAAGGACAAGGATTGGACCACCCTGGCAAAAGAAGAATGCGACGCCGCTGTGATCCTGGGCAATTCAGGGGCTGCCGGCCATAGCTGCCTGGGTCTGCTCGCCGACGGCACGGGGCGATATCGCGAGGCGGTCAAAGAGTACCAGCGTGCCCTTGAATTGGAGCCAAGTAGTCAGAACGCGTACATCGGACTGGCGCTCGCTTATGAGCACGCCGGAGCGATGAGCGAAGCTGAGCAAACATACCAACGTGCCATCGGCGTTTATCCGAGCAGCCCTTATTGTTATAACTCTTTGGGGACGTTCTACCTGCGCCAACATCAGTTCGGGGAAGCGGCGCAGATGTTTCAGAGAGTGATTGCGCTCGCGCCGGAGGGATACGCACCCTATGTCAATCTGGGAGCAACTTATAACAACATGGGACAGTACGACAAGTCTATCGAGCCTTTGAAGAAGTCGCTCTTGATTAGACCCTCATACGCCGCCTATGTGAATTTGGGCGTCGCGTACAACGGATCGAAACGGTTTGCTGATGGAGCAATTGCTTATGAGAAGGCTATCGAATTGGATCCCGAACAATTCATAACCTGGGGCAACCTCGCCGAGGCGCAGTATTATGGAGGGCTCAAGAGCGAGGCGTTCGAAGCCTATCGGAAGGCAGTGGAGCTCGCAACGGAACAGCTCAAAGTCAACCCCCACGACCCGGATGTGCTCAGCAATTTAGCTAACTATCATAGTATGTTGGGAGACCGGGACCAGGCGATGCAATACCTGAAACAGGCCTTGCAATACGGACAGAATGACAAGGAAATACTTGTGGATGCGGCATCCGTGTACAATCACCTCGGCGACACGGCGCTGGCTGTTCAATGGATAGGAAAAGCTGTGCACGAAGGATATCCTCCAGCCAAGATTCGGGGGGCTCCTGAGTTTCGCAACCTCGCCGGGAATCCAGGTTTTGAGGCAATACTTGGTAGGCCTGGGTTCTCCCAATGAGTTGAGCCGTATCGAGAAACTTCCGCTAGCGAGAAGGTGAAGAGATCCGCCGCGGATATGGGCATTGTAGGATGTCAGAAAAAGGAGAGGATATGACTACCGACGTATGTAGCGACTTTCATGCGAAGCATGACGAAGAGGTAAATTTCACGAATGCTACCGGTAAAGACTGTGAGCTAACAAAAGGAAAAACAGAGTGGCCCTTCACGGATCCTCCGCCATTCCGGGTTCCGGTAAGCGGAAGCAAAACGAAAGTCAAATCAAAGGCAGACCTGAAAGACGGCAAGTACGACTACATACCAAGTTGCTGTACAGGCCTTATGCAAAAGAGTGTCACCGTTCCCTAGCGCAAAAGCAGTCGTCTGGGGGGCAATGGAGACCGTACCGCCCAGCCGCGCAGTCCGCTAGAGCGCGAGTTTAAATGAGCAAAGAGTGCCCCGCCATACACCCACACGTAATCTGCGTCTTCTAAGCTGAATCTATGAAGGCAGTCTAGGATTCACGATGGCTTGTTCTTAGCTTTCGGATTATCGCGAAAACATCTTTGAACCAAAGGAGGCCATTCAGGAACAGGAACGTCACAACGAGCAAACCGATGAACGCCGCCACGGCGTTGAAGTTCTGCGACGATACTGCCGGAGCATCCATTGTTGAAGCGTGGTAGCGGCGCGGCATGCCGAGGTAACCAAGGAAGAACTGTTGTGGGAAACTCCCATCGTAGATGCTGGGAAGCAGAAGGAGTCCGGTCATGTAGACCAAGCCAAACGTTGTCTCTACAGCTAACCGGATGACAAGCCAGGCCTTTTTCATCTGACCATCGTCTCAGGCATGACAGCGATCTGCAAACTGCGCTTCAGCTATCTTGGTCTGCTTCGCCTGCTTCCGAACCGTTTCAATGGTCCCGTTCTCGCGGAAACGGGGTTATGGGTAACTTGATCTGTTTACCAAATTACCTGGGGACAGACGAAACGTACCCTGTCTAGACGCACGATTCTGCAGTCCCGTGAACTTCCCCACTGGGATACGTTTTGTCTGTCCCTCCTCTGTCATATTTACTAGTCGCAGGGGTCGCGAAGCATGGGCGCGCCAACGCGGGAGGCCAGTCAAACGTTGCGTTTTGCGAGGCGGAAGTTAAGTTCTCCGGGCCGGGCGTGCACGATCGCCGTTCTACAGTTTCATTTCCTTGTCCAGGACAAACGTCTTCACGGTTTCGCGCTTGACGCCGTCAGAGGCCATGGCTTCTACTGTCGCCTGCGACTCCATGGCTTGCTTAAACGAGTTCACGTTCTCTGGTTCCATGCAGATCGCGACTTCGTTTCCGGTGATCGTGTAATGGACCGGTGAGCGGAGGCTATACGTCTTCCGGAACAGGTCGCCATGCGTCCGGAAGCCTGCTTCCCACTTCACAGGGTCTTGAACCTGCGCTGTGACGATTACCATAGGCATACTTGTCTCCTTTGAACCTGGGGCATTCGAACTTGCAAACAGGCTGATAACTATAGCACCTAGACACTGTATCGCATTCGAGCATTCGTTGACGAAGGGTCGGCTCCGCGGAATTGCGGACGGGGTGGTCGTTACTCGGAAATGATGAGCGCGCGGAACTTCCCGGAAACGGGGATTCTCGGTAACTTGCCCGCCCTGACCGCTCCGGGCTGAGGGAATTTACTGTTCGATGAGCCCTCGGCGACTATGCCCATTCGAGATGGGTGCGGCCGCTATCGGCTTTGGTCGGCCCCTTTTATAGAGGCAGATCTAAAATTAACTCTGAGATGGGATTTACTCTAAGACGTAGTAGAAATTGTGAGGAGGACGTATGCCGAAAGTTTCTTTTGAAGTCGATATCAAGCCGATGTTTCGCGCCATCGACATCTCTCACATGGAGTCGTTCGGCGTCGAGTTGGACGATTACACATACATGTCGAATCCCAGCAACGCTGATAGTGTGTTCGCGACACTGTCGCCGCACGATGGTGAGCCGCCTTCCATGCCCCCCGGCGGACCCTATTGGACGGCGGCTCAGCTCTCATTGTTCGTTCAGTGGCAGACGGAGGGGTACCAGCCGTGAGCGGGCCAGCTTGTACGACTATAGATTCCGATAAGCGTACTGGCGACCCCATCGGCCGCACATGAACAAGCCGGAAGAGTTGGCTGCTATCGAGGACATGCTCACGCACTGATCGACCTGGGGGCTATCCCCGGGATCGCAAAGGCAGTCCAGGTGCTGAAAGCTAACTCATGGCTGATGGATGAAGGAACACGGTAATGCGCGTTTCGAATGGCAAGAGGGATATTTCGCCTGCAGCGCCAGTAGGGCTCAGGTGGCCACCATCCGGCAATATGTTGTGAATCAAAAAGGCCATCACTGCAGAATGGATTTCGCGAAAGAGTTCAAGTTGTTGGCGAAAAAACATGGACTTGAGATTGGAATTGAGGCGAACCATCAAGTTGGTTGTGCCGTCCCCTAAAGGGGACTTGGTTTCCGTTGCTTCCTTTCCCGGCACTCCCGTGCCGGGCTCTGGATTCTTCCGTCCCTTTCGGGACTGGTTTGCGGAAAGATTTTTCGCTGGTTAACGTTTTGTCTATCCCGGCTCAGTATCTAGACAGATATCCATAAATTCTATTAACGCGCCTTTCAGCCGAGGCTTAGACGAATAAGCCAGGATAGTGTGAAGGTACGTCATAGTGGCCTGCTCGTATGTGAGTCATTACGTTCATATCGTGTTTGGGACGAGAGACCGCGTGCATTCCATTCAGGAGGAGATTCAACCGAAGTTATGGGCGTATATGGCAGGCATTGCAAAGGGCCACGGCATCCACGCGGTGGCCATCGGGGGCTTTTCCGATCATGCTCACGCACTGATCGACCTGGGGGCTATCCTCGGGATCGCAAAGGCAGTCCAGGTGCTGAAAGCTAACTCATCGCGATGGATGAAGGAACACGGTAATGCGCGTTTCGAATGGCAAGAGGGATATTTCGCCTGCAGCGCCAGCAGGTCTCAGGTGGCCACCATCCGGCAATATGTTGTGAATCAAAAAGGCCATCACTGCAGAATGGATTTCGCGAAAGAGTTCAAGTTGTTGGCGAAAAAACATGGATTTGAGATTGGAATTGAGGCGAACCATCAAGGTGGTTGTGCCGTCCCCTAAAGGGGACTTGGTTTCCGTTGCTTTCCTTTCCCGGCACTCCCGTGCCGGGCTCTGGATTCTTCCGTCCCTTTCGGGACTGGTTTGCGGAAATGATTTGTGGTCGGACGCGACTGGAACTTTGCTGGAAGCGGTATAGAAACGGCCCACCCTGCAGGTCTAACGGTCGGGTGATCGAAGTCTGTGTCCCCCGCGGCCGGGATCACGCGAAAAGGACATCCCGCAGTTAGTTCAGCCAAAATAAGCCATCCATCCCTCATTCGTTGCGCAGCGCCACCATTGGTTCCACGCCCGCAGCGCGCCAGGCGGGCAGGGCCGACGCGAGCAACGCTGCAAGGCCTAACGCCAACGTGGCCGAGGCTAGCATGACTGGATCCCAGGATCTTACGCTGAACAATTGCTGCGTCATCAGCTTGCCGGCGCCGAATCGCGGCGGGAATGCCGATCGCCAAGCCGATGGCTACCTGGGGAAAGGCGCCCCTTAGCGCCATGCGCAAGACCCTTCCGCGATCGGCGCCCAGCGCCATGCGGACGCCGATCGCACCCGTGCGCTGCTCCGCCATGTAGGCCGTCACGCCGTATAGGCCAACCGCCGAAAGCACCATTCCCAGCGCACCGAACAGCGTCGTCAGAGTCGCAATCATGTCCTGCTGCTGAAAGTCTCCATGGACAACCTTGTCGTATGACTCCACCCCATGCAGCGCCAGATCGGGATCGACACTCGCCAAGGCTTTGCGCACATTTTCTTCTAACCCGGAGGATTGCCGGGCGCCCAAATCACGATGTTGTTCAGGTAGTGTGACCAGATCTCGCCGGCCTCATAGCGGGATCGTCCCAGTGGATGGTCTGCGCCTCCGATATCCAGTACATGGGCCCGATCGGGTCCTTGTAGTCCCAGGCCATGTAACGCATGTCCTTTAGGACGCCGACGATTTCATAGCTGGGCGCGTATTGGATTTTGTCCGGCCCGAAATGCTTGCCGAGCGGGTTCTCGTTTTTGAAGACCCGCCGGGCGAATGCTTCATTGATCACGGCTACGGGGCGAATGTTTCATCGTCCGAGTTCGTGAACTTTTTAACTTCCGTTGTATTTTGCGGCCGGAAAGCTCCCAAGAGCATCTGCCAACAGGCATCGGCGGGGTCCTTTGGCTACGCTCAGGATGACGGCTTTCTGGAGGGGACTAAACAACATCTGGTCGGGTGCAAAAAACACGAAAAGATCGAAAAAGTCACAGGCTCTCAGGATGACGGCTTTGTTGAGGGGCTTGAATTAAAGCTTTCCCCGGGAGGTCTCGAAAAGCGTACCTCGGCGGCTAAAGCCGTCAAGCGCGCAAATCCTTTACGGCACGGCTGAAGCCGTGCCCTTCGTTGAGAGCCGCTTTCCCATTTGTCTAAATCGCTCACCACCAGGGGGTTTCGGTTGAAATAACCCCTGATTACTTGGCTCCGGCTGGACCGTCACATAGGTTTGGGGTTATTTTTCCCGGAAACCGCTGGCCCGAACCTCCCCGAAACGCCTGAGTGGGCAAGACTTTCAAAGGCAAAGAGAATGACGAAAAAGTGGCGGGCGAGACCCCTAACCCGGTTCTTGCTATATGGCGAACGAGCTTTCCTGTTGCTTTCCAAAATGAGACATGCCATTATTCCTGTTGGAAACCTAAAGGTGTAACTCCCGATGAAGGAAAAGCCAGACGTCTTGCAAGGAACGCTTGCCCTGATGGTCCTGAAGACATTGGACCTGCTTGGGCCACAGCACGGCTACGGTATCGCCCGGCGGATCGAGCAGATCAGCGGAGACCTTCTGGATGTGAATCAGGGCACGCTCTATCCCTTGCTGTTGAAACTGGAGCATGAAGGTTCGATCGCTTCGCAATGGGGAGCATCGGACAACAACCGCCGAGCCCGCTTCTACCGCCTCACCGCGGGCGGCCGCCGGCAACTGCAGGCAGAGACCCGCGATTGGGAGCAAACCGCGGCGATCATCGCGCGCTTTTTCAAAGTCAAGTCGGAGGACCTGGCATGAAAGTTTTACGACGCCTCTTGATACGCCTGTCGAACCTCGTGACCAGGCAGAGTGCCGGCCAGCGCCTGCAGGAAGAGATCGCCGAACATCTTGCGTTTCAGACAGAGGAGAACGTGCGCGCCGGCATGCCGCCTGCCGAAGCGCGGCGCCAGGCCGCACTCAAGCTTGGCTCGGCTGAAGCGATACGGGAACACCATCACGCAGAGCAAAGCTTGCCCCTGATCGAGAATCTGCTGTTCGACCTGCGCTACGCGGTTCGCATGCTTCTGAGATCTCCTGGATTCTCGTTGATTGCAATCGCCACCATGGCGCTGGGCGTCGGAGCCACCACCGCGATCTATAGCGTGATCGACGCCACGCTGCTGCACCCCCTGCCGTATCCAAACCCTGGCGAGCTGGTGCGCATTCAGGACGATCTTTCCGGCGTAGGCGCGCAAAACGCCGGGATCTCCATCCCTGAGTGGAGAGACCTGCAGAATTCCGGAATATTCCAGTCCGTGTCGGTTTCCGGCACCGGCGCCGACGTGAACCTCACCGGCAGTGAACAGCCCGAGCGTCTCAGCTACAAGCATGTTACGCCGAATTACTTCACAGTCCTCGGTGTAGACGCGCAGGTGGGCCGCACCTTCGATCCCCACGATGCTACCCCTGGCTTCAACCTGGAGGCGGTGATCAGCGACGAGCTGTGGCGAAGGGAATTCGGAGCTGACCCGCACATTGTGGGCAAAGCTTTGCGACTTGATAACGACGTTTATCACGTCGTGGGCGTCATGCCGCGCGGTTTTCGCGATCTGGGCTCAACCAGCGAGGAGCGGAAAACGGAAACGTGGCTGGCGGCCGGCATGGCCGGTCTGCCGTTCCCGCCCCCGCTGCGCAGTACACGTATCCAAAGCCGCGTGGTCGCGCGCCTGAAGCCCGATCTCTCGATTGCCGCCGCGCAGGGACACCTTGATGCGCTGGTTGGATCGCTGCAAAAGCAATATCCGGCGGATTATCCGGCACACGCCGCATGGACCGTGCGCCTGAGTCCACTCAGCGAAAGCGTGGTCGGCAGCGTTCGCCAATCTCTCATTCTGCTGTTCGGCGCGGTAGCATTGGTCCTCCTGATCAGTTGCGTCAACGTCGCCAATCTTCTGCTTGCGAGGGCCAGTGTGCGAGGTCGTGAGGTGGCGGTTCGCCAGGCATTGGGAGCGCAAAGAACGCGTCTCGTCCGGCAGTTTCTCACCGAGACCCTGCTCCTCTTCCTGCTTGGCGGGATCGCCGGTTTTGCGATTCTTTTCTTCGCCAGGAAATTCCTGCTCGGGTTGATTCCGGAGAGCCTCCCGCACATGAGCGATATATCGATCAACTGGGGAGTGCTGGTGTTCGCTCTCGCCCTCTCCGTCGCAGCCGGAACCGTTTTTGGGCTTGCTCCCGCCTGGCTCATGAGCCGCTCCGACTTGATCGGTACGCTCAGACAAGAAGGCCGCGGATCCATTGGTTCCCATGGACGTTCGCGCGCCCGCCGGATCCTGGTCATCAGTGAATTGGCGCTCTCCCTGGTGCTCATGGTCGCCGCCGGCCTTCTGCTGCGCAGCTTCTGGGACTTGTTCAAAGTGCAGCCCGGTTTCAATCCTGATCGCGTCATGGCCATTCAAACCTGGCTGCCGGGGCCCAACGACCCCAGTGCGGATATCTACCGAACCGCCACCCAGGAATCAGTCTTGCTGCGCGAAATTCTTCGCCGCAGCCGAACCCTGCCGGGCGTAGAAGAAGCGGGCGTCGGCGACGTGGCCGCTCTTCCCCTCGGCCACAGCCATCCCAGCCCGCTGCCGTTGGTCCGCGAAGGCCCCAACACGAACGATGACACGATGGACAATGAGGCTCCTCTGATCGATGGTCCCATCGTTTCGCCTGAATACTTCCACCTATTGGGCATGCCGCTGTTGCGCGGACGCCTTTTCAGCGACCAGGACCTTGAAGATACGCCCCAGGTTGCAGTCATCAATCAAGCCGCGGCGCGCACCTACTGGCCAAACCAGGACCCGCTTGGCAAGCGCGTCCGTTTGCGCCTGGATACCCGCGAGCCGTTGAGCTCTGCCAAGCCAGCCTGGACCACGATCGTCGGCGTGATTGCGGATGCCCGCACGGAATCGTTGGCGGACCTGGCCATTCCGCAGATCTACCGCAGCGTGTACCAGCGCCCCAGCAAAGACCTGGTCATCTTTCTTCGCGGACAACTCGATCCCATCGCTGTCTCCGCACAAGTGCGCGAACAGGTGCAGTCCATCGATCCACAGCTCCCCGTCTTCCATGCGGAGACCCTGGATGACGTGCTCTCCACCTCGCTTTCCGTTCGGCGATTCTCGATGGAGATGGTGGCGTTTTTTGCAGCCACCGCGCTGCTGCTCGCCGGACTTGGAATCTACGGAACCATTTCTTATGTTGTGAATGAACAAAGACGAGAGATGGCCATTCGCCTCGCGCTGGGAGCTAAAAAAGGCAATATCCTCAGGATGGTCCTGCGGCGGGGACTCGTTCTCACCGCTGCTGGCGCCGGGTTCGGTGTGGCCGGTGCGCTCATCGTCTCTCATCTCATGGCCGGATTGCTCTACGGCGTGTCGCCTACCGATTTGCCCATCTTTGCCGGCGTCACCCTTGTGCTTACTACTGTCGCGCTCGCCGCGAGCTACATACCGGCGCTACGCGCCATGCGCCTCGATCCAATCACCACACTTCACTCGGAGTGAGACGATTGTCCCCGTTTCGCACAGGAGGTAAGTAGAAGTCCTCTGCAAAAAGACGGCTTTATTTGGGGGCTTGAAATAAGGCTGATTGGATATCCAGGAACCACAGACCAGCTACTATGATCCATGGATTTAGGAGACTCGGCTTATGCTGCGTTTTAAGTTCGCATGGTTCCTGGCCTTCCTGGTATTCACATCAGCCTGGGTAGAATGTGCACCGCAGCACAATCATGCGTCGGACCAGCCGGACCGGATGGGAACAGTCCACTTCGACACGTCATGCAGTCCTGGGGTGCGCGACGAATTCGATCTGGCGGTGGCGACTTTACATTCCTTTGGCTACCGGAAGTCAGCACAGTTATTTGCTCACGTCTTGAGCACAGATCCCAGTTGCAGCATGGCAGAGTGGGGTATTGCGATGACCCACTACCGCCAATTGTGGGATCCGCCGACTAAGGACGATCTAAGGATCGGCCTCGAAGCCGCTCAAGAAGGTTTGTCGATGGGATCGAAGACGCAAAGGGAGCACGACTATTTGGCCGCTATTCAGGCTTTCTATCAGAATGCAGGCTCAGAGAGCCACGGCATCCGCGCCAAACGGTATGAGACTGCGATGGAGTCGCTGCACAACCGGTATCCGCAGGACAGCGAAGCTACCATCTTTTATGCCCTGTCTTTGATCGCGAATGCTCCGCTCAATGACAAGACTTATGCGAATCAGAAGAAGGCGACCCAACTTCTCGAACCGATCATCCAGCAACAGCCGCAACATCCGGGCGTCGCGCACTACATCATCCATGCCGACGATAATCCGGTGCTGGCTCAGCTGGCTCTGGATGCGGCGAGGCACTATTCCCAGATTGCCCCTGACTCGCCTCACGCCCTGCATATGCCCTCGCACATTTTTACCAGGCTCGGTTTATGGGACGACTCCATTGCCTCAAACCTCGCGTCGGTCGACAGCGCGCGCAAACAGCAGCTGGCTGGCGACGAGTTACACGCTCTGGATTACCTGGTCTATGCGTATCTGCAGACCGGGCGTATAACGGAAGCCCGCAAACTGACCCAACAACTTCCGGTTGTCGAACCGGGCGATGCGGCCCGCTATGCCGGGGGATACGCGACAGCCGCGATCCCAGCCCGGTATTGGATCGAGCGCCAGCAGTGGGGCGCTGCCGCGACCCTTCCCGTGCCTCCACAAACCTCCTCAGGGGACGCATATGCGTCGACTCAGGCGACTCTTTATTTCGCCCGCGCGCTTGGCGCATCGAGGCTCGGGGACATTAAGGCGGCACAGGCAGCAATGCAACCGCTGCTTTCCTTGCGCGACGCACTCGCGCAGAGCGCCGACGGCGATGCGGCCCTGGTGAATGTTCAATTGAAAATTGTGAGCGCCTGGATCAAGTGGGCAGATGGTGATCACGATGCGGCCGTGCAAGAGATGAGAACCGCCGCAGCGATGGAAGACGCGACCGAAAAATCGCCTGTCAGTCCAGGCTCCATCGCTCCCGCGCCGGAGATGCTGGGCGATATGTTGCTTTTGGCAAAGCAGCCGAAGCTCGCATTGACGGCGTATGAATCGGCCCTGAAATCCACCCCTGGACGCCTAAGAGCAGAATACGGCGCCGCTGTTTCCGCCCAGGAGGCAGGACTGCGGCCGGCCGCGGAGCGGCATTACCGCAGGCTGCTCACGAACTGCAGCCACGGCGATTCAGATCTTCCGGAACTCGCGCACGCAAATTACTTTTTCGGCCAAGACAAGCCGGGTTTCGATTCGGCCCCCACGAAACTCCGCTAGCCAGTAACTGGATGCAGACGGCCACGCCTGCGATAGAGCAATGGGCGATTTCGCAATCTAACTCAGAGCAGGTCGATTCGCCGGAGGAGCTCCTGAAAACGATGGTCGGAGCGATAGCGATCAAAGACCGGATCGACGGCGAGGTATTCCATCCAGACAGCGTGATCGCGATACGCGGCTTGCAGCCATTTGAAGGTGTCTTCATCGCTGTTCAACGCTGCGTAGATCTGAGCCAACCCGTAGGGCGAAACGTAACGCTTGCTCGAGATTGTCTCCAGCTCGTGTGCGATTCGAAGTGCTTCACGCCTCCGTCCTTCCGCTGCAAGGGCAACCGCGACCTGGGCTGTGTAAAGTGGGCTATCCCCTGACAGACTCGCAGCCCGCCTCAGCTCACTCACGCCCTCGCTGCGCAAGCCTGCCTGAACGTAGCCCTCGCCCAGCAGAAGGTGTGCAGCTGCGAAGTTCGAGTCCAGCTCAACTGAGTTTCGACCTTGTTCGATGGCACGGGAATAGTCACGTGCCTGATAGTACCGCAGCGCCACCCATGTGCTGATCATGAGATTAAGTGGATCGAGTTCCAGTGCACGGCTGGCTTCGGCAAGCGCCTCGTCATGGCGGTTCTTAATGGAAAGATAGTCTCCGTACCAGTGGTGCGCATTTGCATATTGAGGATCCAACTCCAGAGCGCGCCTGAACTCGGACTTGGCTCCGGCCCAATTCCAACCATGGCTGAACACAAGGGCCAGAGAGGCGTGGGCCTCAGCCGACTGTGGGTCGAGTTCCACCGCCTTGCGAGCGGCCGCGTAAGCTTTCGGAAGCGCGTCGGCCGGGGATTTGAACCCGTGCCACGTAAGTCCGCTGTTGCAGTCGGCCAGCCCGGAATATGCCGCGGCGTAGGTTGGATCGCTGTCAACGGCCTGCTGAAAATAATGCTCCGCCTTTTGCATGCCGTCGGCTGTTCGCTTATTCCAGTAGTAGCGACCTTTCAAATACGCTTCGTATGCTTCTGGCCTTGTTTGCCGCGGATTTGCTAAATGTGTTTTCTGTTCTTCCGTGAGAGCGATGTGTATTTGGCTCGCGATGCTTTGCACGACGGAGTCCTGCACAGCTAGCACATCTTTGAGTTCGCGGTCGTAACTCTCGGTCCAGAGGTCTGTCTGATTTTGAGCCTCGACGAGTTGGACGGTGATGCGTACGCGGTCCGACGAGCGCCGAACGGCGCCCTGGAGAAGATAGTCCGCGTTCAGTTCTTTACCGATCTCTTTCGCGGCCAGATTGGTGCCTTTGTACTTTGCAACCGAACTGCGGGCTACCACGGTGAGTCGATCCCGATTCAACTTTCCGGTCTGGGCGATCATTTCTTCAGTCAGACCGTCACTGAAGAACTCCTGGTCGGGATCGCGGCTCAAGTTTTCGAAGGGCAGAACGGCAAGGACTATCTTGCCCTGGGAATGTGCGGGCGGGTTCGATGCTCGTCGCCAGCCCCGAACTGCCAGGAATGACAGCAGGCACGCGACTGAGGCCAAAGCGGCTGCTCCAACGAAAAGCCACCTGTAGGACTTGCGATTCGCCTGTCCGGTTTCGGCATCCGTCGTCTTTTCCGCTGCGCGATCCTGATCTGGTTCGACAATACGCAGTCTTCGGGCTTGTAACCAGCTATCGAGTTCCGACACGAAATCCCGGTCGCTGGTGGGAAGACCCGCTGCCTCTGGTTCGGAAGCTGCGCCTGGCTCTTTGGGAGTAATAACCAGCGCGACGAAGCGATACCCCTGCCCGGTCACGGTCTGTATGAACCGTGGGCTCTCGGCGTCATCCTTCAGGACCTGGCGAAGCTTGCGGATCGCGCCCCGGATACTGTTGTCGGTATCGAGGAAGACACCCTGGCCCCAAACCCTGGAAACGATCTGATCCCGGGTAACAATCTCGTCCCGGTGTTCAAGCAGCAGGAGAAGGATCTCGAAGGGGATACGCTCAAGCTTCAGCACATGACTGCCACGGCGGAGCCTGCGAGGACGCAGGTCAACCTCGTAGCCCTCGCCGAACCGGATCGGTTGCTCCACTCCAGCTAGCTCGGAAGCCATGGCACACACCCCATGGAAGCAGAGTGATTCTACACCACATCGGTAGAGGCTGACGCAAGTGCAATCCCCGCTTGTCTTTAGAGCGACACAAAGCATAACGCCGCGACACACTCTGCGATATGGACAACAGCCTTCGTGGCCGCAAGTATGCCGATCACCACTGAGCGAAAGCCAGTGAAGAATCAGGAGGAAGCACAATGAAAAAGACCAATGGCAACCCAAAGAACCGGGTTCTCGCGCTATGCATGTTGATCGCGACTCTATCCGGGGGTGCCGTCGCGAAAGCCGATGTCGTATTGGACTGGAACGTGATCGCGGTGAACACAGCGGTCACAAACCTCCAAAACCCATACGCCCAGGCACGATACGCGGCAATCGTACAACTCGCCGTATTCGAATCCGTGAACGCCATCACGGGCGAGTATCATCCCTATCTCGGAACGATCGTGGCACCGCCAGGTGCATGCCCCGAGGCTGCAGCCATCGAAGCTGCCTATCGCGTGCTTAGCGCCTATTTCCCAAATAGCGCCTCGACCCTCGGCGCCGAGCGCGCCAAATCCCTCGCGTCTATACCGAACGGTCAAGCCAAGACCGACGGCATTGCCACGGGTGACGCCGCAGCTTTGGCCATGATCGCTCTGCGCGCAAACGACGGATCGTCGCCTGCGCAATTCAAGATACCCGGGCCGCCGGTTCCAGGAGACTGGCAGGCCACAGTGAGCTGTCCAATTGTGAATGGAATTGCGGTCGGAACCGGGTTTCAATGGCAGAACGTAACTCCGTTCGGCATCCGCAGTGCTGGTGATTTTCTCCTCGATCCGCCACCAGCACTCGCCAGCCGTGCATACGCGAAAGCCTACAACGAGGTGATGACGGTAGGAAGCATCGACAGCGCGGAGCGGCCACAAGATCGCGCTAATGTCGCGCTCTTCTATGCGGCGTCCTCGCCAACTCAGGTCTTCAATCAGGTTGTTCAGCAGGTTGCACAGGAACGGTGGCATTCGCTGTCTGAGAATGCTCGGGCTCTGGCCGTAATGAACATGGCGATGAATGACAGCTTGGTCGCATCGTTCCTCATCAAGTATCACTACAATTTCTGGCGGCCCGAAACAGCGATCCATGCCGGCGACACAGACGGTAATCCGAAGACCGATGCTGATCCCAGCTTTGTCCCTTTTGTCACGACTCCATGTTTCCCGAGTTATCCTTCCAACCACGGCAGCGCAGCCAATAGCGCAGCCGAGGTTTTGAGACGCATATACGGGGAAGGCGGGCATTTCATGACGTTGTCAAATCCCGCCGTGCCCGACATTGTGTTGCAATACACCACCTTCGACCAGATTACCGACGACATCTCCGACGCACGTGTTTACGGTGGGATACATTTTCGCACCGATCAGGTCGGAGGCGAGCGCCTGGGAAGCGCAATAGGCAAGGCCGTCTACACGCGCAACTTACGTCGCATGCACGATGACGACTGAGCGCGCTCAGTCGAGAGCGATTCGCCATTCGTTGCGTTGATGAACGATAGGGCACGGCTTCAGAGGCTGCGGAAAAACTCGCCATTGGGTAGGAAAGCCGTACCTCAGGGGCTAAAGCCCGACGTATTTCCAATCACTTACGGCACGACTAAAGTCGTGCCCTGATACAAAACATGAGTTTTTCCGCAACCTGTTCAGCCGTGCCACAGCAGTCGGGCTGATGAGGGCTTTAGCTTATGAAGTACGTTTTTCCGATCTTCTATGGAGAACTCAAAGGCGAAAAGAGATGACTTTCCCCGGTAGGTCTCGAAAAGCGTACCTCTAAAAGCCGTCAAGGCGCAAACCTTTACGGCACGGCTCAACAGGCTGCGGAAAAACTCATGTTTTGTATCAGGGCACGACTTTAGTCGTGCCGTAAGTGATTGAAAATACGTCGGGCTTTAGCCCCTGAGGTACGGCTTTCCTACCCAATGGCGAGTTTTTCCGCAGCCTCTCAAGCCGTGCCCTTCGTTTGACGGTGTCTTCTTCCCCAGGGCTCTTAGGGTCAGCGAAGCTTCAAAGTTCAGCTGTCCCCGTTCGACAAGCTCAGGGCAGGCTCTGCGGGATTGGATTTCTAAATCTCGTTCTCACTTGCCCTTTAGTTAGCGCCTGAGGGCAGCGCTTTCCCCAGAACCCGCTATATGGGCGAGCAAGTTGAAGGTTCTCACGCAGATCTATTATTCAACCAGAACTTCAAGAAGCAGCTTCTTTTTCTTTGAGTTTTAGGGTGATATTGCGCGTGTCGCCGCCGGCATGTTCGATCAGAATTTCACCGTCGCTTCGCTTGACTATGCTGGGAAACTTTTCCCCCCACTCGACCAGGAGAATGGCATCTTCCGTGGCCATTTCATCAAAGCCGATGGTTTCCAACTGGCGCTCGTCTTCAATGCGGTAGAGATCGATGTGGTAAAGCTTGATGTCGTGATCCTTGCCATCGACCCGGCGCCTGCCGTCGTACTCGTGCACCAGGGTGAAGGTAGGGCTGGTCACTTCATCCGGATCGGCAGCGTCGAGAGCCTGTGCGATTCCCTTCACCAGGGTGGTCTTGCCTGCACCCAGGTCTCCACGAAGAAAGAGCAGCGTGGGCGATGAAAGCATGTGGGCAATTTCTCCGCCGATGGCGATGGTCTCCCTGCTGCTGTTACTGACGAATCGTCGTACGGTCATTCACGCTCCTTCAACATGCCTGCGATTCCCTGCAACCAAACATAACCTCCCGGGTCCTCCGGCCGAAAGCGGAATGCTTCATAGAGATGCGAGACCGTGTCCATGGCGAGCAGGGTATGTTGATCTTGCCGACGTAGCGCAAAATCGCCTGCCAGCCCGTGAAGATAGACCGCTGCCTCCACCGCTTCGGCGGGTTGTTCAGGATACTGCGCGATCATGGCGGCTGCGATCCCGGTCAGAATGTCCCCGCTTCCCCCCTTTGCCATTCCGGGATTGCCGGTAGTGCTCAGAGCCATGCTTCCGTCCGGATGGGCAATGATCGTGCGCCACCCTTTCAACACCAGGGTCACCGCATGGGTGGTCGCGAATCGCCGGGCTACGCCTTCTCTATCGGCCTCAACCTCCGGGATACTCATCCCGGTCAGCCGGGCCATCTCGCCTGGGTGCGGAGTCAAGACCAGCAGACGACCGCGGCCATTCAATTTACCGGGGTTGGCGGCCAGGGCATTCAGCGCGTCGGCATCGATGACCATAGGGATCTTTGTGCGTTCCAGAAGGCCGAGGAAAAACTTGACCGCTTCCTCCTCCTGCCCCATGCCCGGGCCGACGGCGAGGACCGACTTCTTTTCAAGAAGGGGGTCGAGCAAGCCGGGCTCGAGGTTCCGGCTCGAAATTTCTCCCTTGTCTCCTTCCAGAAGGGCGACGGTCATCAGTTCCGGAGTTACCGCAGCGACGGTCGACAAAATCGATTGTGCGATCGCGGCCGTAACCAGGCCTGCACCGGCACGCAAAGCGGCGACCGAGCTCATGGAAGGCGCGCCGGACTTGCCCCTGGCGCCGCCAATGACGAGGACGTGGCCGAAGCGGCCTTTGTTGGAATCGGCGGGGCGAAGACGGTCGGCGATCACTTTGGAGCTTCCCGCCCAGGTCAGGCCAGTGGCGGATTCGACTGCTTCGGGCGGCGAACCGATGGCGGCCACCACGATCGGTCCCCGGGTAAGCATTCCGGAAACATGAGCCAGCTTGGGCGCGGTAAATGTGACTACCGCGTCGGCGCGGTACGCTTCGGGGGAGAAGAACTTTCGCGAGTCCGCCTCCCACCCCGATGGCAGATCCACAGCGACTACCGGGGTTTGAGGACAGAGTTCAAGCGCCTTTCGACCGAGGATGGCCAGATCGCGCATCGGGGGACGAAAGCCAGTGCCGAGGACCGCGTCGACAAGGAGCTGTGCGCCCTCCAGAATGGCCTTACAGCTGCCGGACAAATCGGCTTCCTGCTTGATGGCAATCGCCGCTACGGGAAGCCGGGCCAACATGGTCTTTGGGTCTCCCTGCAGCGCCGCGGGGTCTCCGAGCATAAGCACCGAGACGGTACAGCCTGCTTCTGCCAGATGCCGTGCGGCGGCCAGGCCATCCCCGCCGTTGTTGCCCTTGCCGCACAACACCACGATGTGCCGGCACTGGGGTAGTTCACGCAGAACGAAAACGGCGACGGCTCTCCCGGCGTGCTCCATCAATTCGAGCGATGAAACGCCAAAGCGTTCAGAGGTCACCCGATCGGCGATTCCCATCTCGTTAGCGGTCAGTATCTTCATTCCTAGCATCGTAGAGCATTGCGGTTGGGGTTACACCCCGATAGCACAGTGTTCATCGCGGCGAAAACAAATGCCGGCGGCCGAGCGAGCGAATGGTCTGGCGCACTATTTCTGTTTGGTGGGCCCCAGCGCCTTTGGAGCGGGAACGATGTTCCGGCGAATGCTACGATTGATCCGTGTTCAACTTCGGAAGGCCAAAAACCGGAGCCCAGTGGATGGCACACGTTGTGCTCGGCTTGGTCGCCTTGTTTCTCGTCTGGTGGATGTTGCGGCTATACGTTTTGTGAGCGGCGTTTTGGCCAGCCCAGCGAAGCATTCTGTTGCAACCACTAAAAGAGGGCGTGTGAGAGCTCGGGATTTAGAAATTTAGTCCCGCAGGGACGGCTGAACTTCGGTCTTGTCCAAATTTGGTTTTTCAATGGGCCTCTTTGGACAGCAGAGGAAGCATTCACTGGTATTGCCGTGCCGTAGACGCGTCTGCGCTCCACACGGCTTTTAGCCGCTGGGGTACGCTTTTCGAGGCACATGAAGCGAAGATCATCTCCTTCCAAGGAGGGTTTTGCCACCGACTGTGGAAGACGTACCCCAGGGGCTGAAGCCCTCACCTGCCCGACAGTTGGGTGGCACGGCTGAAGAGGCTGCGGAAAAACTCGCCATTGGGTAGGAAAGCCGTACCTCAGGGGCTAAAGCCCGACGTATTTCCAATCACTTACGGCACGACTAAAGTCGTGCCCTGATACAAAACATGAGTTTTTCCGCAACCTGTGAAGCCGTGCCCTTCGTTCATCAACGCAACTCGAAAGTCGTTGCCGTACAGACAGCAGCCATCAACAGATGCAAACTTACTGAATTTCAATCGGCTGATTCAGGACACTTGACGCTGGGGACCGTGGGCATGTCTGTCCTGCGCAAGGATGCATGGGTTTTCGCGTGCCCGGCGCAGGCCCAGTAGGCAGCTAGAGAAAGTGCCAGAAGGATGCCGAAAATTATGATTGCGCGCAGCGAAGGTAGCCAGTTCATAGCACTACAGCATACCCCGCCCCGCAAGCAATTTGGAAAGGCACAGGACGATTGTTGCCTGGACAAAAATAGCCCCGCCCTGCCAAATAAGAACCCACAAATCCCGGCTCGCCACCAAAAATAACTCGCTTGCGTTTGGGTTTTGTCTATAGTTCTATGGCTTCAGATCTTCGCTTGGAGCTAATTTGCAGGCTACCCCTCCGCCGAGCCCCGTGACTGCCGGCATGATCGCCGCGCGGCTCGACCGGCTTCCAGCCACACGCGCGATTTGGACGTTCGTCGTCTTGCTGAGCCTCGGCTTTTTCTTCGAACTCTACGACCTTCTGTATTCCGGTTATATCGCTCCAGGCATCGTCAAGAGCGGCATCCTGACGTCGACAACGGTTGGTTTGTTCGGCATGACGGGCGTGGCGAGCTTCCTTGCGTCTTTGTTCCTGGGACTTTTTATCGGGACCATCAGCTGCGGATATCTCGCCGACCGTTTTGGGCGCCGCGCGATCTTTACCTACTCTCTGCTTTTCTACTCCGCGGCAAATGTGATCATGGCTTTTCAGAACACGGCCGCCGGGCTGAACTTCTGGCGCTTCATGGCGGGGCTTGGCATCGGCGTGGAACTGGTCACCATCGGCACCTACATCGCCGAACTGGTGCCGAAGCAGATTCGCGGGCGTGCTTTTGCATGTGAGCAGACCGTGGGTTTCCTGGCGGTGCCGGTAGCGGCGTTCCTGTCGTACCTGCTGGTGCCGCACAAGCCGTTTGGCCTGGACGGCTGGCGCTGGGTGGTGTTAATCGGTGCGCACGGCGCGGTGTTCGTGTGGTTCATTCGCCGGGCTTTGCCCGAAAGCCCCCGATGGCTCGCTGAAAACGGCCGGCTCGCGGAGGCGGATCGTGTGTTGTCGAAGCTGGAGACGAAGGTCGCAAAGGAGTATGGCCGGCCGCTTCCCCCTCCGGCGGCAGCGGAAGCTGCGCTCACCGGCGGAAGGTTTCGCGACATGTGGGCAGCACCCTACCGCAAGCGCGCCACGATGATGATCCTCTTCAATATTTTCCAGACCGCCGGTTTCTACGGGTTTGCCAATTGGGTACCGACGTTGCTCATCCAACAGCACATCACAGTTACCACCAGCTTGCTCTACTCTTCGATCATCGCCATTGCCGCGCCGATCGGCCCGATGATCGGCCTCTTTATCGGAGACACCTTCGAGCGGCGGAGCGTGATCGTGGTGGCTGCGGCCGCAATCACGGTGTGCGGACTCATCTTTAGCCAAGTGTCCGGCGGAGTGCTTCTGATCACTATGGGCGTCGGTCTGACGCTCGCGAACAATATGATGTCCTACAGTTTTCACGCCTACCAGACGGAGCTCTTCCCCACCAGCATCCGGGCGCGAGCGGTTGGGTTTGTGTATTCCTGGAGCCGTTTCTCAGCGATTTTCACGTCGTTTGTCATCGCTGGCTTGTTGAGGCAATTTGGTACGACAGGGGTATTCGTATTTATCGCGGTTGCGATGCTCATCGTGATGGCGGCAATCGGTTTTATGGGCCCGCGCACACGCGACCTGGCGCTGGAACAGATTTCTCATTGAGGTTCACGGCGGCAGGAAAACGGCCTCCCCGAAGGGAGGCCCTTTTGATCACCGCAAAAACGGCTATTGGCTGACGGTGCCGGCCGCGGGCGTGGTCGAGGCCGTATCAGCTGTTAGCTTCTCTGCGAAATAGCTGTGGTCCCAGAGGTTGTGATAGAAAACGCCAGTCAGTTCCGCGGCCTTGGGGCCAAAGGTCGGACGGCCACCCTCGAGGAAGAAGACGGTGACGATGCGGCCATGGGAGGTGTTGGCAAAGGAGGCGAACCAGCCGTAACGGGTGCCGTTATTGGAGCAGGTACCGGTCTTGCCAAGAATAGGGAGTTGGTTAAAGTTGGCATGCAGTGACCGGGCCGTGCCGTAATCGACCGCGCCTTCCATGCCAACCGTCACCTCAGGGATCAGCTTGCCGATATCCAACGTCCGCTTCACGCGCGGCTGGAAGTCCGCTGCATCTGCGGCCGTGGTGGGGTGCTGCAGGTAGTACAGGGTTCCGCCATTGGCAATCGAGGCTACCAAGGCTCCCAGTTGCAACGGGGTCATCGAAATACCCTGACCGAAGGAGCACATCCGGCCAACGCCGCCCTCGCTCTCAGGCAATACCTGCTCGGGGTAGATACCAAGCTGCTCACCGGGTATGTTCCAACCCGCCAGCTCGCCCAACCCAAAGGAATTGGCATAGTGGCGCACACGCTCGAAGCCGAGGCGGCGGCCAAGGGTCTCAAAGTAAAGATTGTTGGAATGAGCCAGAGCTTCGGTCATGTCCAGGTGAAAGCCGCGGCCCAGGTTTACCGGGGTGTCCTTGGTAACGATGCCCTCCTGCAGGGCAGCCAGGGCGACCGAAACCTTAATCGTGGAGCAGGGCTCAGCGCCGCTGGAAAGGGCCAGCTTCTGGTTGACCATGGCCAGAATACGGCCGTTGCTGGGATCGATAGCCACAACCGTGCCGTACATATTGCCCAGGGCGTCAATCGCCGCCTGGCGCACGACTGGATCTTCTCCCGCGGTCACATCCCCTTGGGTGATGTCAGAGTCAGTAAACGAGCTGGCTGAGAAATGCTCGTAATAACGGTGGCGGACGAGCACCGTGCGACGAACCATCCCGGATCGAGTCCGCACCATGACCACCCTGCGCTCAGCAGCAACCGGGCGGGCATGGCGCATACCCGCCATATGCCGGCGAGCATGAGTACTCTCCTGGACGCGGGCGGCGTGGGCGTGATGGGTTGGCTGTGTAGGGCGCGCGTGGGCAGGTTTCGCAAAAGCAGCGGAGGCCAGACCAATCAGTGTAAGGAAGAAAAAGGTGCGTTTCAGAAGTTGTCTGTTCACCGCGCGTTGTCCCCTTGAACCATGGCTATAAAGATGATGCTTGCCCGGAAGATCCGGGTATTTCAGAATTACCGTAAAACCGAACCGCATTCCCTGAACCGGACCGCGACTCATTCCTGCTGCTTACCTTGCTTAACACTCATTTGACACGAATTCTTTCCGCTTTTCCATATTCCGACGAAGTCTTCGCGATGTCCGTACCACAATTGGGTACGCAAACGTAACGCTAGAGCGAGAACCCAGCCGGGATGGTTACAAAGCCCTAATTCATCGGCCGGCGTAGAAAGGCCGGGATATCAAGGTTTTCCAGGTTCGATTCACCCTCGTTACGATGGGCACTCTCCTGATTGGTTCCGCGCGCGGAAGACGTCCCTTCGCGTTCCGGGGTGGGCTTGCTGGGAATGAGCCGGGCATACTCCTCCTCAAATGGCTCGTCGAAATTAACGTGGGTAACGGGCGCCGGCGCGGGGGGAGCAGCCCGCGGGGGCTCAGGCGCTGGTTCGGTCATCACCGGCTGCGGATGCAACGTGAAGGGGGCCGGTTCGGGCGGCGCTTCCTTTACCACTGGCCGCTCGCCCGGCGGCGGGGCAGGGGAGGTTTTCTTCGACTCGAAGAGCGGGGAAAGCTCCTCTTCGGCAAGCTCTTCGCTGGCAAAACGGGGAACGGAGGGCTGCCCCTGAACCGATACCCGGGGTACCGCATCGCTGGCCGAGCGCTTGTGGCGGCCGATATGATCGTGCCGGAAACCGGTGGCAATTACCGTGATCTTGACCTCATCGCCCATACTTTCGTCAAGAACTGCGCCGAAGATGATGTTGGCGTCTTCGTGAGCTGCGTTCTGGATCAGGGTCGAGGCCACGTTCACTTCACTCAGCCGGAGCGAGCTGGAACCACTGATGTTGATGAGAATGCCGCGAGCACCGTCGATCGCGCCTGCTTCGAGCAGAGGAGAGGCCATGGCAGCCTGGGCGGCGGCAATGGCGCGGTTGTCGCCGCTGCGGACGGCGGTTCCCATAACTGCGTACCCCATGCCGGCCATGGTGGTCTTTACGTCGGCGAAATCACGGTTAATGATGCCGGGGATGGTGATGATATCGGAGATGCCCTGCACGCCCTGGAGCAGAACGTCATCGGCCACGCGGAAAGACTCGAAGAAGCCGGCATCCTTGGCCACGGCAAGCAATTTCTCGTTGGGGATGACAATCATGGTGTCCACACCCTCGAGCAGCTCTTCCATGCCGCGCTCAGCCTGCTGCATGCGGCGCTTGCCTTCGAAGCTGAAGGGGCGGGTGACCACGGCAACCGTGAGCGCACCCATTTCGCTGGCCAGGGACGCGATGACCGGGGCGGCGCCAGTGCCCGTGCCGCCGCCGAGTCCGGCGGTCACAAAGACCATGTCTGCGCCTTCCAGGGCCTCAATGATCTTTTCCGAGTCTTCCAGGGCCGCACGCCGGCCCACATCCGGATTGGCCCCGGCGCCCAGTCCGCTGGTCAGTTTGACGCCCAACTGTAGTTTGACCGGTGCCTGCGAGAGCTGAAGGGCCTGCACATCGGTATTGGCGACGATGAACTCCACACCTTCCAGCTTGGCGGCGATCATGCGGTTGACGGCGTTACCGCCGCCTCCACCTACCCCTATGACCTTGATCTTGGCTCCGCGAGCGACGTCGTCGTTATATTGAATGCGGATTTCATCGGAAAGACTCATCGGATACTCCATTCTGGTTGCGTACTTAGATCTTGTCGTGCGCCGTTCTGGTGACTATAAACTCCCTGCAAATATGGCGCGCAGCTTGGCGCGCAGTCCCTGATCTTCGGCCGCCCGCAGCACGCTGGTGCGATGGCTGTAGAGCAGCATGCCGATCGCCGTGGAAAACTCCGGCTGGATCAGCTCGTCAGGCATTCTGGAAAGTGGGACAGGATAGCCCAGGCGCGCCGGAACGCGCAACAGGCTTTCCGCCACGTCGAGCAGCCCGGGCAAACGAGCGCCGCCGCCGGTGAGCACGCAACCCGCGCCCAAGGCGCCCAGAACCCCGCCCTGGCGCAAATTCTCCCGCAGCAGGTGGAAGAGCTCGCGAGCGCGCGGTTCAAGTATCTCGCTCAGCGACCGCTGCTTGATGGTACGGATAACATGGCTCTCCCCACCGATCAACTCCAGTTCGCTGCCGGAGGGTACCGAGGTTACCACGCAGTGGCCGTACTCCAACTTGAGTGCTTCCGCTTCCTGAACCGATATATGGAGGCCAACGGCGAGGTCGTTGGTGAAGTGGTCGCCGCCGATGGGCACCACAGCAGTGTGGGCCACCGCACCCTCAAAGAAGACCACCAGCTCGGTGGAACCGGCCCCGATGTCGATGAGGCAGGCGCCGAGTTCGCGCTCGTCCGCCGAGACGGTAGCTTCCGCCGCGGCGATGCCCTCGAAGACAGTATCGGTTACTTCCAGGCCGGCCTTGTTGGCACAGGTGACGACGCTTTGCGCGGCACTGGCGGAACAGGTTGCAATGTGCAGATTCACCTCCAGCCGATTGCCGATCATGCCCACAGGGTCATGAATGCCTGGCTGCTCATCAAGGATAAATTGTTGAGGTAAAAGGTGAAGGATTTCCCGGTCGGCGGGCAGGGAGACAGAGCGGGCACGTTCCACGGCAGCGCGCACATCCTCGCGGGTAATCTCCCGCAGACGGTTGCCCAGGCTTATGCCACCCTGGCTGTTTACGCCGCGCACATGGGCTCCGCCCAACCCAACCACACAGCTTGCGATGACGGCATTGGCCATCTGCTCGGCTTCGGTCGCGGCCTGGTTGAATGCCCTGCTCGCAGGCTGCAGGTCGCTGACGAGGCCCTTGCGCATGCCCTCCGCCTCGACCACGCTATGGCCGCGATAGCGTAGTGCCCCTTCGTGCAGTTCTGCGATCAGCACGCGAATCTTGGAGCTGCCGGCGTCCAGTACCGTAAGTAGGTCTTCGCTTTTCTGGCTCATCCCCTGTTATTAGCCCTTTGCTTATCAGCCCTTTGTTTTTCCCGCTTTGGTTGATTTTGCGGCTGACTTCCCCGCCGGACGTTTGGCTGCGGCAGGGCGTCGTTGGCTCTGGCTGGCAGCCACCCCATCCTGCCCGGATTCGGTACTGGCTTGCTGCGTCATATCGAGCACCACCTGGTTCTCATAGCGCATGTCGACCGAAGCCAGGTGAGGATACTGTTGCCGCCACTCAGCCAGGTGCTGCTGGTAACTGCGATAGCGTGCCAGAAAGTCGGAATCGCCAAAGTGCACCTGTATGTCGGAACCCTGGGCAGGCAGGAGCGCCCAAACGTCTTCCGGGTCGGAGATATCGACTTCACTGAGTTGCGAAGAGACTTTTGTTCCCCCGGAATCGAGATCGGTAATGAATTGCCGGTACAAGTGCATGCGGGCGGCGCGAACCGCCAGCGGATCCCGGGCGGAAATTCCCGTGACTACGGGAAAGGAGTAGTGTTTTGCGGCCATGGCAGCCGGCGGCAGGTGCAGCAGAACCCCGTGGGCGTCCACCAGGCCTATGGTGTTGCCGTGGCGTACGAAGGCTACTGGGGTGCGTTCGACAATAGCGACTCGCAACTGGTCAGGCAGCAGCCGCATGACCGTCGCGTGCTCCACCCAAGGCAGCTCTTCCAACGCTGCACGGCGCTGGCGCAGGGGGATGTAGAAGATATTGCGGCCAAGGTCGGATCCGAAGACGGAGAGAAGCTCGGACCGCGTCACCTGGCTGTTGCCCATGATCTGGATGGAGGAAGAGGTAGCGATGCGGAAGCGGGGATCGTCACGGAAAAAGTTACGTATGAAGATCCCCAGCGAAAGCAGCGCACCAACCGCGAGGACCACGATCGCGGACGCGACAATGCGGCCCGTCCTGGTAGTTGGAATGAGACCGCGACGGACTGGGATACGACGCCGGGCGCGCAAAAATCCATCTTCCGCGGTATCCAGATCGTCATCGAGGGCCTGATTGGCCGATCGGCGGCTTCCGCTCCGCTCAGAAGGGGTATTCTGCTGCGTTTTAGATCGCGGCGCCGATGAAGCCGCGGGGCGAAAAAACTGCTCCACCGGTTCGTCGTCCGCGAACACCGTTGCACGGCTTGTTTGTGAGTCGATTTTTACCACGCCCGAGTCAGGTCGTGAGATTTGCCATCCAAACTATAACGCGGTTTTATAGGGAGTGCCGGGCGCAATTTCAGGGAATCGAAGGGGTATCTCTGTTGGAAATGGGGCCGGACGCAACTCGCTGTGTCCGCAGCCATCGAAGGGTGCCCCGGCCTCGCTTTTGAGACCAGGGATCCCAGCAACATGTCCCGCCTGCCCAGGCGTGCCGTGGGGCCTGCCGTGGATCGATTCCAATGGAAACCCCAGCCTTTCCTTTTCATCCCGATCCGCTGACTTGCCTGCGGCAAGTCAAGGATGGAATGAACAAGGAAAAGCGGTGTTTGCAATCCAGGCCCAGAGGGCCGCCCGCCAAACGTCAGCCCAGCCCGGAAGGGCTGGGTCCACAAGCCAGGCGGTCGAGCGCCGGAGGTGCGGCACCACACTCTTCCTTTGTTCATTAAGAGCGCAGCCGAGGGATCTGCAGTTCTCCTTCCGTCTCACCAAGCCTCCCTCAGCAACCACCCTCCCCTTTGTCATCCCGGAGCGAAGCCGAGGGATCTGCAGTTTCACTCCATCCCAAACAAATGTTCTTGTAATCCCAAAGGGGCTTTCCCACAGTGCATTAGCGAGGCCGAGAAGCACTCCTAACTCGTCCCGCAAACCAAGAAAATTGTTTAGGTGTGAGTGAAACTGCAGATCCCTCGGCTTGGCTCCTAATGAACAAACGAAGAGTGTGGTGCCGCACCTCTGGTGCTCGATCGCCTGCCTATGGACCCAGCCCTTCCGGGCTGGGCTATTTTTGGTGCCGGCCCTCTGGGCCTGGATTGCAAACACCGCTTTCCCATGTTCATTCCTCCCTTAACTTGCCCCAGGCAAGTCAGCTGCTCCCACGGCAGGCCGGGGCAGGCGGGATGACAAAGGGGCGGGCGGTTGCTGTGGGAGGCTTGGTGAGGCGGAAGGAGAACTGCAGATCCCTCGGCTGCGCTCCCAATGACAAAGGGGAGAGTTAACCTTCCATCTGGAGACAGGTTCGTGAATCAAAAATCAGTAAAGCAGATACGCTTTTCGCCTGGCTTCGAAATCACGCAGTTGTTGTTGCCAGTCCTCAAGGATACGTTGCGGGTCGCGGCCGGCTTGCAGGGCTTCCAACACGCTTCGGTTGGCAAGCAAGGTTTGCATTTTGCTCAATGCGTACTTGTCTCCGTAGAGCTTGTGCAGCGCGGACGCAATTTCCAGCCCGAGTTCCGGTGAGTCGAGCACATTGCGGTCAGTTACGATCAACTCAATTCCGTGGCAGAGCTGCTCCGCATACGGATAGGGCGCTTTGGGGGTGAAGGCCACCGGCACGAATCGCACTCCAGGCAAGAACCTGGCGTTCAGCGCGTGCGCAAGTGCAGGGCCTTCGATCCACGGCGCGCCTACGAATGCAAAAGGAGTGTCGGTTCCGCGGCCCACAGAAATGTTTGTCGTCTCGATGAGACCCAGCCCCGGGTAAAGGATCGCCTCCCGCAAACTGCGGAGATTGGGAGATGGATTGGTCCAAGGGACGCCCAGTGTCATCGAACCAATCCCCCCGCTGCCAACCTTTCATTTCGACCACCGTCAGCGGTGCGCCTAGTTTGTACTCTCCGTTCAGATAGCGTGCAAGTTCACCCAGCGTCATGCCGTGGCGTACGGGTACCGGTGCTACGTTGACGTAGCTTTCGCTCCCAGGGTCCGAGAGTGGACCCTGCACGAACGCACCTGTGAGCGGGTTGGGACGGTCCAGAACCACAATGTCTGTGCCGGTGTGGCCGGCGGCCTCGAGAAAGTAGCGCACCACCGTTTCGTAGGTATAGAAGCGGACGCCCGCATCTTGCAGATCGATGAGCACGGCATCGAGCGATCGAAGAGTTTCGGGGGAAGGACGACGATCCGATGCGGATGCGCCATAAAGGCTGACCACGGGCAGGCCGGTGGATGCGTCTTTCGAATTCTGAATACCCTCCTTGTCGAGCGCGCCATTGATCCCGTGCTCCGGGCTGAAGAGTAGCTTGAGCTTGAGGCCGGGGACGGCTGCTTCTGCGTCGTGGAACAGGACGTCAATGGTTCTGCGGCCATGCGCATCGAGCCCGGTCTGGTTGGTGAGCAGCCCCAGGCGCAACGTTCCCCCGTGTTTCGCGGCAAGCGGCAGCCAGTTCCGCGAAGTGGTCTTCTTCCAGCCTATCGATGCCGGTGATCACTTTTCCATTGCGGTCCTGCCAACGGCGCTCACCAGCGATGGATTCGTTGTAACCCGTCAACGTGGCAATGAGGGCTCCGCCGTCGGGTTGCCGCTTCACCCACCTGGCAATCGCCGTCGCAACTGCTCCGCGGATGGCGTTGATGCCCGTCGGTCCATTGGGGTAAACGGCGTTGGACATGAACACGACATAGGTATCGCTGCTTGGATCCATCCAGATGGAGGTCCCGGTGAATCCTGTATGTCCAAAGGAACCCACCGGGAACAGCTCACCCCGATTGCTGGAGAAAGGCGATTCAATGTCCCACCCCAGTCCGCGCAGCGCGGTGCCGGTCGCGGGCTGGCCCGGCGTGGTCATTTTTTCCAGGGTGAGTTGCTGCAAGGGGAATTGGCTGGGCCTGCCGGCGAGCCGGTCGAGCAGGTTCTGTGCGTAGATGGCCACGTCACCGGCGGTACTGAAAAGTCCGGCATGGCCGGCGACACCGCCCATGCGCCTCGACGTTGGATCATGCACCAATCCGCGCAGCATGACGCCATGATCGTACTGGGTGGGTGCGATTCGGCTGCGCCAGCTTTCGGGGGGAAGAAAGCGCATGTGCTCCACACCCAGCGGTTGCGCGATGTATTGCCGCTGGTATTCATCGAGGGTCAGCCCGGAGAGCTTCTCAACCAAGGCGCCCAGGACAATGAAGTTGATGTCGCTGTAGCGGAATTGCACTCCTGGAGCAGTGACGGGCGCGGCCGCGAATGCGCGGCGCAATCCTTCCTCTTTGCCTTCCCACGTGTCCTCGAGCGAAACATCAGGAGGCAGCCCGGAGTAGTGGGTAAGCAATTGGCGAATGGTGATGTCCTGCTTCCCATTCGCGGCGAACTCGGGCAGGTATTCTGCCACCGGATCGTTCAAACGGAACCGGCCCTGCTCGTAAAGCTGCATGACCGCGGGCGCCGTAGCCAGCACTTTCGTCAAGGAGGCGAGGTCGAAGATGGTGTCTTCCGTCATGGGTTCGGGTGCCGGAATCAGCGACCTGTGTCCGTACGCCTTGTGAAAGATAATCTGCCCGTCGTGACCGGCAATGATGACCGCCCCGGGAAATTTGTTAGCGGCGATTCCGGCCTCGACGATGCGATCGATTTGGCGGAACTCCGCGTCCTGCGCTTTCAATTGCGGAGCCAGCAGAATGAGGAGCAAAATCGCTATCTTCGCAGCTGGCTTCCTGGATAAGAGTTTGCTCATCATCCATCCCAAGATAAACGTAAGCATCGATCCGACGAGCACAAACCACGTCCATGCAATTTTTGGAACCGGAAACCAGTGAGGCTGTTTCCACAGCAGGAGGTTGGCTACCAGGCCGCCGACCATGCCGATCATCGCGCCGGTTTCGGTTGCACTTTTGGTAAGGGTACCGAGGAGGAAAACTCCTAACAGCGCTCCGTAGGCCACGGAGGCGATCGACAAGCCCACTTCCACCACGTGGCCGCCGCCTCGCGACAGCAATGCCAGCACAAACAAAAGCAGTGCCCAGAAGAGGGTCATGGCGCGCGACAGGCCGGCACGCTCGCGTTCATCGGCGTTGGGTTTCCAGGCCATGTAGAAATCGACCATGCTGCTGGAACTAAGCGAGTTGACCGCCGCACTCAGGTTCGACATCGCGGCCGCCAAAATGGCGGCGACCATTAACCCAGCGACACCGTGCGGCATCTCGGTGACGATAAATGCCGGGAAGACGCGGTCGGGGTTGGTGGGCGCGGTCCCTTTGGTCACGTTACCGTAGAAATAGTAGAGCCCCGTTCCAATGGCGAGGAAGAGCGCGAACTGAACCAGGATGACCACCCCGCTGCTGAGCAGGGCGATGCGCGATTCGCGCAGGTTCTTGGCTGCGAGCAAACGCTGGACCATGAGTTGATCGGTACCATGACTGGCCATAGTCAGAAAACAGCCACCGGCAAGACCGGCCCAGAAGGTATACGTTTCGCTCAGGCTGAAGGCGAAGTGGAAGATGGTGAGCTTACCGGCGGCTGCGCTGACGGTGTGAATGGTATGCCATCCGCCTGGGACACGATGTCCGAGGAGGATGACGCTGACGACTGTGCCCGCGATATACAGTGCCATCTGCACGACGTCCGTCCAGATGACGGCGGCCATTCCCCCTTCCAGGGTGTAGATCAACGTCAGAATGCAAATGATGGCAATAGAGACGACATCCCGGGTACCGATAGCGATGCCGACGACGATGGAAACGGCAAAGACACGGACTCCTTCCGCAGCCGCACGCAGAAAGAGGAATAGAAATGCGGTGAGCTTGTGCAGGCGCGGGCCAAATCGCTCGCCAATGACTTCATATGCGGTAAGCAGTTCGCCGCGAAAATAGCGGGGCAGAAAAATGATGCAGACGACGATCCTGCCCAGAAGGTAGCCGAGAACGATCTCGAGGAATCCCCAGTCTCCGGTGTAGGCAAGGCCGGGCACGCTGATGATGGTCAGCGTACTGGTTTCGGCGGCTACGATGGAGAGCGCGATGGCCCACCAGGGAATTTTCCGGTCGGCGAGAAAGTAGTTTTTGAGAGACCGGTCTTTGCTGCGAAACTGCAGCCCAAAGAGCGTGATGCCCACAAGGTAGATCGCCACCAGGGAAAGATCGATCGCGCTCAGCCGGTGCATGAACCCTCATGGGAAACCGCAGCTCTCTTCTTACGATACCCTGACAACTAATGACGGGTGCCCCACATCTCGCTGGTTTTTCGCGAGATGTGGGATACCACTGCGCTCAATCCGAAAGCATTCGGCCCACTATCAACACTTAAGATCTAGACGCGTGGTATCCCACATCTCGCGAAAAACCAGCGAGATGTGGGGCACCCGTCATTTGTTGTCAATAAAGTGTTGTCAATAAAGTGTTGTCAATAAAGTTTACCTGCGAAAAACTTCAGCTCTTCTTGACGCCGTCGCCTTCGCGTGATAGTGACGTATTTGTCGATTGGCAGATCCGGTAAACCTCTCTGTTTTGCCACTAGGCTCCGGCCACTTCACTTCCACCCAGTCCACCTTCGTCTGCTTACCAAGGCCCAGCACCATCCGCGGATCGTGAGACGACAAGTAGCTCCCCCCACCCACCTTCGTTCTGCTGCGCTTGAGATCTCCAGCCTGATAAGTAACCCGCGCACCGACCGCGTCGCGGTTCGCCTTTTTGCCCACCAGCTTGATTCCCAGCCAGTGATTGCCCTTGGCGGCCAAGTTGCGCATGAGCAGCGGAGCAGCATCGTTGACGGAGACCAGCACGTCCACGGCGCCATCGTTGTCGAAGTCGCCGATGGCTAGCCCCCTTGAGGAGAGATTTCTCTCAAAGAGCGGTCCGCTTTCCGCGCTCACGTTGCGCAGCGTCTTGCCATCGCCGTGAAACAGCATCAGCGGCTCGCGGTAGGTCACGTCCTTCTGCATGGTCTCGATCATGTCATCGGGATTTCCGTTGGCGAGAAAGAGATCAAGGTTGCCATCGTTGTCGTAATCGAAAAACTTCAGTCCCCAACCGCTCAGCAAACGCGTCGCAGCACCGATCGAGGTAGCGTTGGCCTGGTCATCAAAAGTTTCGTCATGATTGTTCTGGTAAAGAGAAAATCTCTCGTGGTCGATGTTGGCCACGAAGAGATCCATCCAACCATCCTGATTTACGTCAGCTGCATCCACGCCCATGCCCGAGCGGGGCCGCCCGGTCTCACCGAAGCCTACGCCTGCGAGCGCGGCTATCTCTTCAAACCTGCCGTTGCCCCGATTCATGTAGAGAAAGTTCTGCGTCGTGTCATTGGCGACAAAGAGGTCCATCCGGCCATCGTTATTCAGGTCGGCCGCAACCACTCCCCAGGCTTTTCCCAGGTGTTTCGCAATCCCGGAAGCCTGGCTTACATCCGAGAAGGTCCCATCGCCATTGTTGTGGAAGAGCCAGCTGGCCGATGGTTTGTACAGCGTCGGAACGCAGTATCCTGGCTTGTTATAAGCGACGCAGTTAAGGTTCTTGGATTTATTGAAATCGACAAAGTTGCAGACAAACAAGTCCAGCCGTCCGTCGTTATCGTAGTCGAACCACACCGCGCTCGAACCCCACCCGGGAGCGGCAACACCCGCCTTTTCGGTAACGTCACTAAAGGTTCCGTCGCCGTTGTTGTGGTAGAGAATACATTTTCCGTACTGGGTCACGTAGAGATCGGGCAAACCGTCGCCGTCATAGTCACCCACGGCGACACCCTGCCCGTAGCCGCCGGCCGCGACCCCAGCCTTCTCCGTCACGTCGGTAAAGGTCCCGTCTCGATTGTTGCGATAGAGAGCGTTGCGCAGGGGTGGATCGGGATTGTAAAAGTCACACTTGCCGCTATTGACGAGATAGATGTCCATCCATCCGTCATTGTCGTAATCGAGAAACGCGCAACCGGCCCCGGTGGTTTCCGGCAGATATTTCTGCGGCGACTTGCCGGCGGTATGAACCCAGGTAATGTGACTGGCGGTGGCGGGTACTTCTTCGAAGGGATAGAGGGCACTGGAAGAAGCAGCGTTGGCGAATCGGGGCCAGTTAGAATACGTGCCGGCGAGCCCGGCCGCGCCTGCCAGAGTGCGGAGAAAATTCCGGCGGGATAGCCCTGTACACTTTGCGGTCACTGCGGAGGCTGGGCTCCCTGCGCGCCTGCGGGTGCCGAAGTTTTCTGCTGCAAGGCAAATTCCCTTTCCGCATCTTCTTTGCGTCCGGTGCGCGCGTATGCAGTGGCCAGGCTGTAGTGCCCGGCAGGATTTCCAGGCTGGAGTTTGACTGCCTTTTCCAGCGGTGCGACCGCCTCCGCATAATTCTTCTGTGCCAGGAGCGACATGCCCAGGCCCAGGTAGGCGTCGGCAAAGTTGTTTTCAAGCTGCGTGGCCTTGGAAAAATGCTTGACCGCCTCGGGCAGGTCTTGCGCCTGCCGCGCCAGTTCCCCTAGCACGTATTCCGCACCGGCATTGGACGGATCTATTTCGAGCTCCTGCTGCAGCTCTTTTTTTGCCTGATCGGCAAAGTCCGAGGGGGGATTTGGCCTCGACAGCAGCATACGAGCCAGGCGGAAGTGAATGCCCGGATAGCGCGGATTTTGTTCGAGAATCTTGCGGTAGTCTTTTTCCGCCTGGTCCCATTTGCCCTGCTGTTCACTCGTGTCTGCATCCATTTCGAGCGCGGGAATCGAAGTGGGCGCGCTCACCGCCAGCTCTTGCGCAGAGCGGGCGGCTAAGTCGGAATACGCGTGGGTCAACACATAAAGCACTTCAGGATCGTGGGGAAACTGCCGGCTCAAGACCTGAACGAATTGGAGCAGAGCCTCATGCTGCTGCAGCAGCGGTGGCACAGCGCACACCGTCGAGCCCCACTCTCTTTTGCAGTGCTTTGTCGGTGATGTGCGCGACGGACCTGGCCAGCTGGGGTAAGGCTTCGGGGCAATGCCCACTCTCCGCCAGCGATGCGGCATGCTCAGCGGCAGCCGGGGTAACCACGGCTGCTTTGCTCGAAACCTGCGCTGGGGAGGAGACGCCGACTGCGAATAGAAAGCAGATGAGGGGGGCCAGGTTAGAGGATGTAGGCGACATTTTATGCAATACAAAAGAACAAGGGGCAGACGCTGTCTTAACAGCGTCTGCCCCTGAGTTTAACAGGCGCCTAATAGTAGAACTTAAGCGCGAATTGTATGTTCCTTGCGGGTTGCGAAGTATTGATCAACCCGAAAGTTGAACTTGGGAAGTTTGTATTGGGATGACCCAACTGAACGTTATTGAATGCGTTCAGGAAATCCCCCCGGAACTGGAAGTATTTGGACTCGGTCAGGTGGAAGTCTCTTCGACACACCGATATCCGTATCCGCAAAACCTGCACCAGTTTGCGGTCCCTGCAGCGGGCAATTGCCGAAGGTGCCAGTCGCCGGTTCCGAATATCCGGCTGGGACTCATCTACTGATATCCCTGGAAGGCTCCGTTGTTGACAAAGCTTGCCTGGCGCCCGAACGACTTGCATGCTGTCGACGGTGAGCAGTTGGGACGAGGTCCACGGCCCTTGGTATTCGGAAGTATCGGTTGCCTCGTAAACGGCCAGAGGAAAGCCGCTGTGGATCTGGACAGATGCTGGAAGCCTGCCAGCCGCCCACAACCGCATTGACAACCGAGTTCATGTTGTTGCCGATCATCTTACCCTTGCCGATCGGCAGATCATAGGTAGCGTAGGCAGAGAGAATATTTTTCGAGTCAAAGTAGCAACTCGCGTAATCAGCATGCGGGTCGTAGAGATTCTGGTAATACGGGGATCCCGGGGTCGCCTGGGTCGCAGCGCCCCAGCTGCCATAGTACCCGCTGTTGTTAGACATGCAATGAGACCAGGTGTAGGCCACCTGCCCCTCAAGACCATTGGAAATGCGCTTCTGCAAGACAGCCTGCAGCGCGTGATAGGTTTGGAAGCCCGGTGCTGGCGGTTCCGGATACGGTCGAGATGTCCTTGATCAAAGCGGGATTGCCCTGGAAGTAGAGTCCAGGGGTGGGCACCCCATTTGTCAGGGTTAACTGTGCAATAGGGTGTGGGCACGATCAGGTGGGTTGCCGTGCTCGCCCGACATAGCCGATCTGGAAAGTAGTGGTCGGGCTGGCTTCGCTTTGGACGGTCAGGTTCCACTGCTGATTCATCTCAGGTTGAACCTTGGGCGCCCAAACGTACATGATGGCTCCGGCGAACGGATCGCCTGGGACCGCAGCCGCCCGGACCGGACTGCGTCTGGTCGGTCGGAGCTGTTGTAGACAGCGGAAACTTCCGTTGGCGTAAACGGCGGGTTGCGAGCAAGGCGAAGGTTGGTGCCGGTTCCTTCCAGGTAAGAGGAGATTGTGTACGCGCCGCGAACTACCGTCTTGCCTTGCAAACTCGCGGGTGACCAGGCAAAGCCGACGCGGGGTTGGACAGCCGGTAAGCCCGTATTCCGATTGTAAAGACCGCGGCTATTGCCATCTACGCCCGCATATTCGATTGCCCCGGTCACCAGGTTCAGGTTGTCCTGGCGGTTGTTCAGTTCCACCCAGGGAGTCGTCGCTTCGTAACGCAATCCGAGATTCAGGGTCAGGGTGGGAGTGATGCGCCAGTCGTCCTGACCGTATCCGGCATATCTCCAGGCGAACTGGTGCCAGGTGCCACCGGTGCTGACGCCCTTGCCGGTTGCATCCGGATAGCCGGTGAAGAAGTCGCTTGCCGGGTCACCGCTGAAGGAACCACCGAACAGGATGGAGCCATACTCGCCGCTGTTGCCACTGTAGAAGGTGTTCAGACGGAAGCGCCACATCTGGAAACCGATCTTGAACACGTGCTTGCCATGGGTGATGGTCACGCCATCGTCGAACTGAATGACGGTGTCGTTGAAGTTCTGATTCACGACAGAGCTACCAACGTTGGTGAGCGTCCCATTGCCAGGCGCCGGCGCTGTGCCGCCGCCAAAGCCCAGCAACAGCAGGCCAGGACCGGCGGTGTTGGCGTTGGCAATTCCAAGCTGGGTACCGAGGTCGCCAATGCTGGGGATCAAATGCTGTATCCGTCGTGATCCCGATCCATGACGCGCCAAAACGAGCTTCGTTCAATATGTTGGGGCCGAATGTGTGCGTCCACGTACCGACCGCATTATGGACCGGGGCATGTGTCGGCGCCATTGGCCAGGATCGGCCAGCGAGTTGGTCGTGAGGGTCATTCTGATACTGCCTGCGCCCAGCGGGCGCTGAGACGATCCTTCTGGGTAATATTCCAGTCGATCTTGGCATCGCCCTGGTCGGTGTTGTAGGCCTGTTGGTCTGGTTGATCGCGTTATTGGTGAGGTTGCCGTTGATCGGTGTCGGGTAGAACTTGGACGCAAAGAGAGCCGCTGCCACCGGGTTTTCCTGTGCCATGGGAATCTGGTTGTTGACGTAGGGTACGCCCGTGATCGGATTCTTAAGCTGCGTCGTAAGCTGTGAGAAGTCGCCATTGACGCTCGGCGTTGGTGAAGACAGTAATGAACTCGCTGGTGGTCGGATGGTCGAAACGCTGCCCCTGATAATCCACGAAAAAGAACAGCTTGTCTCTCCAGACTGGGCCGCCAAGAGTGGCGCCAAACATGTTCCAACGCAGAGCCGCCCGGGGCAGAAAATTGCCCGGACCGTTGAATTTGTTCTCCCACTGGTTGGCATTGAGAACGTCGTTGCGGAAGAACTCCCAGGCGTCGCCATGGAATTGGTTGGTGCCGGACTTGATCGAAGCGTTGATGATACCGCCCGAGAAATTGCCGAACTCGGCAGAAGCGTTGGAAGTGATCAGGTTGAATTCCTGAATAGCATCAGGGGAGGGCGTGTAACCTAACTGGTTTTCTGAGGTCTGGTTGTTATCCATCCCGTCCAGGATGAAGTTATCGGACTGCTCACGGTGCCCGTCAATGGACGGGCGGCCGCCGTTCGCGGTGTTGTCGCCGTTGTTAAAACTTGAGTTGTCCGGGGTAATGCTACCGGGCGCCAGGAGCGTCAATTCGACATAGTTGCGGGTCGCCAGTGGAATGCCGACGATCGTATTGGCGTCGATGAGGGTGCTGACCTGGGTGGTATCGGCCTGCAGCTGCGGAGCCTCGGAGGAAACTTGCACGGTGTTGGTCACCGCGCCTACCTTCATCTTGAAGTCGAGACGCGCCCGCTCATTGAGGACGAGGGTGATGGGTGGCTGGACCGCTGTGTCAAAACCGGTGGCTTCCGCTTTCACCTCGTAGGTGCCAATGGGAAGATTGCTGAAGTTGAACACACCACCATTGCTGGACTTGGCGGTGTAAGACGTACCTCGCTCAGTGTCCCTGGCGGTAATGGTCGCACCGTCTAAGACGGCTCCGGCCGAGTCTTCCACTGTACCTGTGATCGCCGCCGTGGTCTGTTGACCCAAAGTGATTTGACACAGGCCAAACGACGCCAGGACCATTACGAGGGCGAAGCCCCATAAGGAAATTCGTTTCATACTCGCCTCCAAAACCAACAATCCGTCTAAACCGGGCCCAGGAACGATTGGCAACTCTCTACAGGCTGCTCTTTCACCCGAGGACTTACTTCAGTGACCGTACTATATCCAGAGCAACAGTGGAATGCAAGTAGGATTGTTGAGGAAAACACTTTTTTTTAACCTGGTATTGAGGAAGACAAGCGCTAGACTGCGCTCCTTTAGACGTCGGGCCTTACTTAATTAACTTTATTTAGCCATTTCTGGGGGGCCAAGGCTTCCACCAGAATCTGGGAGAGAGTGGAGAGAAGCAGGTTACCGGGGTTGTCCACGCTCCAGTCGACGTCCGGAATGTTATTCACCGTGATCGCCATGGCCACCGGTCCATGCTCGGAGTAGACAATCGCCACCCCGCTTCTGAGGTGGTCTAACGCTCCGGACTTGCTGGCGATGACGGTATTTTTCATGTCTCTTCCCACCCCGTTATGATCCTGCTGGCGCTTGAGCACACTGATCATTTCGTCGGAAGCCGCCTTGCTGACCAACTCGCCGCGGTACAGTTTTTCGAGAATGGCGACCATGTCGCGAGGGCAGCTTCTGCCCGTACCCCAGCGATCATTTCCCGGCTTTCTCCCCTCCTCCGTCAAGCCCTCTGGCTGGGGCTTCGCGTTCTTGGGGAAGAGCTTTGTTTGCATGATTTTACGCATGACCGCGGTTTGTTTTAGTCCCAGCTGCGCCATACGCTGGTTGACTGCATTTCCTCCGATACGGTCCAGAATCAGGTTGGTGGCCGTGTTGTCGCTGACGACGATCATCAGGTGCATCAGGTCCCGGATCGGGAACGTGTCTCCGCCGGAGAACTCCGTAAGCACACCGCTGCCGGACACCTTGTCCTGGTCTGTCAGCTCAAGCTTTTGATTCCAGTCGAGCTTTTTCTCCGAAGCTTCCGCGAACAGCTCGACCATGATGGGGAGCTTGATGGTGCTGGCGGTAGGCACAGGATCATCCGGTTGCAGTCCATAGCTCTGACCACTGTCGAGGTTTTTGGCATAGAGGCTGACATTACCGCGAAAGCCCTGGATTGCGGCCCGAATGCGAGCATCGGTGCTCACGGCACTTTTGGATTGCTGTGCCGCCACCGGAGCGGCACAGAGTGCGACCACAGACATCATTATTAGAAAGCGATTGGGGGGGTACATGGGCAGGATTCCGCAGCCTCCGTACAAGGTACGGTGACACATGATTGCGGATCTTCCAAACCTGGATACTTCGGGCGAGCAAAAGCCAGCCGCGTACGAGGCTAGATCCAGCCATCCTTTACCGGACTAATCGTGAGGTTCCATCTACCCAGGACTGCGTCCCATAAGCGCTAACTTGTTTGGAATGTTTTTCTTCAAAAACGCCCACAAAATCGTCATCCTGAGAGCCTGTGACTTTTTCGATCTTTTCGTGTTTTTTGCACCCGACCAGATGTTGTTTAATCCCCTCCAGAAAGGCGTCATCCTGCCTGCCCCGGCGCGCCGTGGGAGCGAAGCGCCTCGCACATCTATCGCATCACAGAGGGTTTATGGCGCGGAGTCGAAGGACCCCGGCGATGCTTGTTGGCAGGTGCTCTTCGGAGCTTTCCGGCCACAGACCACAAGGGAAATTAAAAAAGTCACAGCCTCTCAGGATGACGCCTTTCTGGAGGGGACTAAACAACATCTGGTCGGGTGCAAAAAACACGAGAAGATCGAAAAAGTCACAGGCTCTCAGGATGACGACTTTGTTGGGGAGCTTGAAATAAAGCTGATTGGATATCCAGAAAACCAGCCCCAGATCCAACATCACGTACCGGGTGAGAGCAGCTGAAGGAACCCCTCTACATGCTTATCCACGACCATCTGCCCCAGCTTTCGCTCCGAGGCTGAGGACCCGGCGCTGAAGAAGAGAAGCCTGGTGGTTACGAGAGGGGCGACGAACTGGAAGGCCAGCGTACGTGCATCCAGCTTCCCAGGCACGTAACCTTCCCGCTGCCAGACCTCGAAGACCGCCTGCAGCACATCGAGCGCGCTCGACACACCCTTCAGCAACTGTTGACGCTTACCCCCGCCCTCACCAAAAATGTCACGCAGCAGGATGCTGGTCGAGACACGCACCTCAGAGGAGGTCCAGGCCTCCATCGCTTGTTGAGCCAATTTCGCCAATTCCACTTGAGGCCCGCCGGAGGCATCGATCTGCCCCACGTACAGCGCCATAACATCTGGCCCGGCTTCGCGGAGGATGGCATCGTATGCCTCCTGTTTGCTTTTGAAGTGGGCGTAGAAGGCGCTTTCCCGCATATTCAATGAGCGAGCGATGGAGCGGATCGATGCGCCGGCGTATCCTTTCGCCGCAAACTCCTTCCGGGCTGCATCAAGAAACCGCTTCCGGGCCGCGGATGGCCGCTTCTGCTGACTTGTGTGGTCTTGTTTCACAAATTCAACCCGTCTTGCCGCGCATACGCTTCCCACTCCGAAGGCCTGGAAATGGAACCCCGAAAACCGACGTAGCCGTCCGGGCGAATGATCAGCAACTTGTTTTCTTTCCCCAGAAGCCGCCTCCCTTCCTCATCGAAGTCAGTAGCCGTCAAAGCAAGGATCCGCGTGTGCGCGAGCCCTGACTCCACCTGTTGCACTTCCGGCTTGGTAGCGCCGAGCAAGAGCGCCAGGTGCTTGCCATCGGTCCAGTCGTGCAAGAGACTCTCGGCGCCGCGAACGGTGAGGTCCGGCATGCGATCTCCAGCCCTGAGAGCCCCGTCCCCACCATGATCCGCCACGATGGAAGACGACCGGTATTCGATCCCCGTCTCGGAGATGAATGCGGCGATGGCCTTCTGGGCGGAGTGCAGCCCGGAGATGATCGGAAACAGGAAGTCGCGCACGCTGTCCATCAATGGGTTCGAAGTAGTAGCCATCTTCAGCCCACGTTGGGTAAAGCGAAGAAGTGCCTTGCCGACTTCGCCGCGTTCTTCCTGGTAGCTATCCAGCAACCGGTCATCGGCCCCCCGCGCCACCGCAGCGAGTTTCCAGGCCAGGTTGGCTGCATCCTGTAAACCGGTGTTCATTCCCTGACCGCCAACGGGTGAATGGATGTGCGATGCATCGCCGGCAAGGAATACGCTCCCGGCACGATACTGTGCAGCCTGGCGGTCGTTGACGTGGAACGGAGTCATCCACCCGGACGAACGAATCGTGAGTCGAATTCCTGCGTCGTCCACCGCGTTTTGAAAGTCTCGAATGGAGAGCTCACGCTGGCTGTCTTCGCCCTGTTCGGAGTGAAGGGCAACAATCACGCGAGTGTATTTGTCAGACAGTCTGCCCAGAAATACAACGTTACCTTGATGAAGATGTATGTCTAACTCGTCGGTTGGCGCATCGGGTCCCTCGACTTCCATATCTCCCAGGAAGAACGACAGGCCGACTCCACCGCCCTCGAACGGGATGCCGGCGCGTTCACGCACCGTACTATGGGCGCCATCGCATCCGGCAATCCAGCGAGGCGAAATTTTCTCTTCGCTGCCGTCGTCATGTCTAAGGACTGCAGATACTGCACCCTTTTCCTGGGTAAAGGACACAAGCTCAGTCTTGCGCTCGACATGTACACCCAGCGACTCCATTTTTGCATTGAGGATAGTTTCCGTTTCACTCTGGGGCAGGAAAAGAACATACGGGTAGTGACTTGGAATTTGATCGAAAGCAAAGGTCACAATGTTTTTCTTCTCGCTCCAGAATCTGACTTTGTAGAGCTTGCGGCCGCGTGCGACAGCCTCAGCGGCAAGGCCATACCGCTCCAACTGCTCCATCGTTCTCGCCTGCACTACGAGGGCTTGAGAATGGGCAGCCTGGTGATCTGATTTGTCGATGACGCGAACGTCGAAACCGAATCGCTTCAGTTCAATGGCCATGGTCATGCCGGTGGGCCCGGCGCCGACGATGAGGGCTAAGGGTGAATTCATCGCTTTTCTCCTATACGAACGTTCGTTCATTTTATTGGATGCGAACCGGAGCTGCAAGATGCACCTTTTCCCGCAAAAAGCGGCCGCTTGCGGTGCAAAATTAGCACGACGCTCAAGCAATGATTATCTTGCTGAAGCATAATGCAGGGGGCGTGTTTGCCCGATCGCCAGGTTGGTCAAATTTTGTCGAACCAACTTCTACCGGCAAACCGCCGGCCACGACCCCACCCGCATCAGAGCAAGAGACATGCCCGGGTGAGCACGCTCAACCCTATTCTGGAGGTCATTTCCAATGCAACGACGCAGCTTTCTCCGCGCAGCCGCAGCAGCAGGCGCCGTCGCCTGGGTAACACCCGTGCACCAGATCTTCGGTGGCGTGGGGCCGGCCCAGACATACCCGAACCAGATACCGTTTGTCTCCAATCCCGCGCTCGCAGGTTTGAATCCGGAGGACATCCAATCGCTGTTTGAGATCGGTCCTGCCTTCACCCCGGAGGATCAGTCGGCGACCTACCCCCAGAGTGTTGCATCCGGTGACCCGCAGGCTACCGGCATTGTGCTCTGGACTCGCATCGCACCGGCGGCGATGGGTGACCCCTCGGCTGGCTATATCGCCTGGCAGATTGCTGCTGACGCCGGCTTTGCGTCGATCCTGGTGCAGGGTGTTGCAACCGTGGATCCAGCCTCAGACAACACGGTGAAGCTGCCGGTATCGAATCCTGTCCTGGCGCCTTACACCGTTTACTACTACCGCTTCATCTACAACCTTGTACCGAGCCGCACGGGCCGATTCAAGACGCTGCCGGCAGCCACGGCTGCGCTTGCGCAGCTCAAGATCGGCTACGTCGTTTGCCAGGACTACAGCAATGGCTATTACACAGCTCTCAGCTACCTGGCGCTGGAAGATGTTGATTGCGTCGTACACCTCGGCGATTACATTTATGAGACCGTAACTCAGAGCAATACGGTGCGCGCTGTCCCTCCGTTTGCGTCGGGGGGCGTGATCCCGCAAAATGTCGATGACTACCGCCACCTCTACCAGGTTTACCGCAGCGATCCCAACCTGCAGGCGGTGCATGAACATTTCGCCTATATCCAACTGTGGGACGATCACGAGTTTGCAAACGATTCCCACCAGGATTTCCATCCCGACAACAACACAGCGCCGAACAGCGCAACCACTCCGCAACCGGCACTGCGCCAGGCGGCGAACCAGGCTTGGAGCGAGTACGGGCTGGCCGATGTGGCGTTTGATCCAACCCAGACCTGGGAACAGTCGGTCCAGGTTTATCGCAAATTCAGCTTCGGCACGCTGATGGACCTGGTGGTCACCGATGAACGCCTCTACCGCGATGGGCCGCCCTGCGGCAGCAATACCGTTGGGCAGCGTTATTTTTCGGTCGGCTGCGGAGAGATGCGCGACAGGAACCGTACCATGCTCGGTCTCACCCAGCGGCAATGGTTTCTTGATCAGTTGACCGGCTCGACCGCTACCTGGAAGATTTGGGCTAACGAAGTGATGCTGATGCAGTTGAAGTTTGCGCTGGTGTACATCGACCTGGATCAGTGGGATGGATACCAACAAGAGCGCAACCTGATCTTCAACACCCTTCACAGTGCAGGGGTAAAGAATTTCGTAGCCATCACCGGCGATTTGCACACCTTCCTGGCGGGGTATCTGAAGCGTGATTTCGATAATCCCTTCGAGAGTCCGGTGGGGATTGAATTGATGGTTGGATCCATCTCGTCGGCGAATCTTGCAGAGGACATTACCTCCACGGTGGAATTGCCCAGCGCCCCCGTACCGGCGAAACAGATGGGCATTCCTCCCAATCTGCTGGACCCAATCATTCGCGCCGCAAATCCGCACATCAAATATTGGGACTCGTCGACCCACGGCTACGCCGTACTCACCATCACCCCGGCACTGCTTACCTGCGAGTTCAAGGCGGTGAGTACGGTACAGCAACCAACGGCCTCCCTGGTACCGCTCAAGACTTTCACCGTGCCGGTGAATCAGGTGAAGTTGAACGTAATCAACAGCTGACTGCGCATGAGAGCGTGTCGGAACGAAGTTCCGAAGAGCCTGCATTTGTCTCTGGTTCCTTCACTAAGGACGGGAACCAGAGAGCGCTGCTCTTCTTGATTCTGTTAAGGCAGAGACTCTACCGGGACTCCCGTCGACCCCTAGAGAGGTGCCACCGAAAGAAAATCGCATTTCTCCTGGTGTAAAACCAACCCGAATCCGCATATATACAGGTATGTCCACCAATAATTTTCTGCCTTGGCGACCCTTATCACGCATACCACGCATATCACGCATCATTTCCGTCGCCTACTCCCGCCTCGCTGGAGACGAAATCACCCTGACTTCGACCCTTATCACGCATACCACGCATATCACGCATCATTTCCGTCGCCTACTCCCGCCTCGCTGGAGACGAAATCACCCTGACTTCGACCCTTATCACGCATACCACGCATATCACGCACCATTTCCGTCGCCTACTCCCGCCTCGCTGGAGACGAAATCACCCTGACTTCGACCCTTATCACGCATACCACGCATATCACGCACCATTTCCGTCGCCCACCCCGCCACGCTGGAGACGAAATACCTCCCGCTCATGATCAAATCTCAACTTCGCCTTCGAGGTAGAAGACGCAGGAACCTTCCAACTCGACGCGGTCCCCCTTCAGGCGGCAGATAACCTCGCCGCCGCGGCGAGAGGCCTGGAAGGCGCGAAACGCTGTCTTGCCCAGCCGATTGGCCCAATAGGGGGTCAGCATGCAATGCGCCGCGCCGGTCACTGGATCTTCGGGGATGCCCTTGGCCGGAGCGAAATAGCGGCTGAGGAAATCGAAATGCCCGTCTCCGGGCGCGGTTACGATCACACCGGGGCGGTCTAACCGGGCAATGGCAGTCATGTCCGGAGCCAGTTCACGCAAAACCTGCGGGCTCTCAAACAGCGCCAGGTAATTGAAGGAATTTGCAAAGACCTCAGCCGGAACCGCGCTCAACGATTCGACCAGCCCGGGCGGTGGCGTGATTCGCTCGGAGGGGCGTGCGGGAAAATCCATCACGTAACCCGATCCCACCCGATTTACGGTGAGCGGCCCGCTGGCGGAGTGGAAGACCACACTGGTACGTCCAGGCTCGAGCCGCTCCATCACCACCGCGGCGCTGGCCAGCGTAGCGTGGCCGCAAAGCGGTACCTCGGTCGCAGGGGTGAACCAGCGCAGCTGATAGTCCCCGCCTTGGGGATGGAGAAATGCGGTCTCGGCAAGGTTGTTCTCGGCAGCAATGGCCTGTAAGACTGCGTCCGCCAGAAACCCGTCCATAGGCATCACTGCGGCGGGGTTCCCAGCAAATCGGCGGGTGGTAAAGGCATCAACCTGGAATATTGGTGTGCGCACGGAGAACCTCGTTGCCTGGATCTTGAATTGATTCAGCCCAGCCTACCCGGCACTCCCGTGCCGGACTGCAGGTTGTGCCGCCCCCGTTCGGCAAGCTCAGGGGCAGGCTCTGCGGGACTCGATTATTGTCACCTTTCTTGCCTGACTTGCGTCACACTTTCCGGAGGCGAGATGCCGCTACTTGAGGTACAGGTCATCAATGGAAGAACTTGAGAATAATGGCAGCCCCAAAGCTTCACCAGACCAGCCTGCTGCGCAGGCGGAGAACCCGGACGCTGTCCCGTCATCGAAACCCAGCGCGGCGGAAACGGTAAAGTCGACCGATAGTCCGGTCGAAAGTAAGCCAGTTGAGGTAGCCGCCGAGCTGCCCATCCCGGTCGCCCCGCTCGAAACACCGAAGCCGCCGATTTCGGCGAGCATTCGGCTGGATAGGAAACATCCGCTCGCCATCCGCTGGATGCATTGGGTCAATTTCCCCGTGCTCTTCACCATGATCTGGAGCGGCCTGCTCATCTATTGGAACGATTCGGACAACGCCTACAAACACCCCCATGCGGTTTATCGGGTTGGGGTGGGGCCTTTCACGCTCGTCCGTTTTTTCCCCCACTGGTTCTGGAAGGCAATGGATGCTCCCTACCATGTAACGCAGGGTCTGGGATACCACTTCTTCTTTATGTGGATCTTTGCCATCAATGGAATCCTCTACGTGCTTTTCACCATCCTGTCCGGTGAATGGCGCTTTGTGATTCCGGATCGAAAGAGCCTGGTAGAAGCGATCCAGGTGACGCTCAGGGACCTGCACCTGACCAAATACCTTCCGCCCCAGACCAAATACAATGGCGCACAAAAAATCGCTTACACAACGGTAATTTTGATGGGCGCCGGGAGTCTCATTACCGGGCTCAGTATCTACAAACCCACCCAGGTCCATTGGCTGACGACCTTATTGGGCGGTTACGAAATGGCGCGGTGGGAGCATTTTCTGCTCACCATGGGATTCTGCGGATTCTTCGTAATTCACGTAACCCAGGTGGTGCTGGCGGGCTGGAACAACTTCCGCAGCATGGTGAGCGGCCTGGAAGTGAAATCGATCCAGGAACCGTCCCTCGAAGCCGAAAGAAAGAGTTGGGGATGAACAATTTGGACGACAAAGAGGTGGCGGAGCAGCAGGCAGCGGACGAAACCGTGCTGCGGGAGAGCCGCAAACACACCCGGCGGAGCTTCGCCATCGCCGCAGCTGCCGCGGCCGCTGGCTGGGGGATGTATGAGTGGATTGACCGCAGCCAACGGCTAAGCATGCAGCCCACACCTTTGCGCAGGGCCTTTCAAGTCAACGCCAGGCTCTCGCGCACGATTTTCGACGACCGCGCGCTGGCGCCAACCTACCCACTGAAGCGAGCCGAGGAGCTCCGCGTCAACGGCGTCTATGGTCTGAAACAGGCCTTGGTGCCAGAGAGTTGGCGGCTGCAGTTGACCGGGGCGGCAAATGCCAAGAACTATCCCCAATATGCGGCCGACGTCACGGCCTGGGATTATCGATACGCAGACGTGAAGACAAAGGAAGACCAGGGCCACGATACCAAGGTCGCGCCGAGCGCAGACACAGCGGAGAAGATGGCGCCGAAATCCATGGTTGCCGAGGAGAAAATCCGACAGGAACGCGCCGGGCGAATGCCGCGGGGTCTGGAAGAGGCGGGCGAAAGCCGATCGACCCTTGCTCCCGGCACACCCGGCCTGCTGCTGACGATGGACGATATTTTGAAGCTGCCCAAGCATGACCTGGTTACGCAATTCAAATGCATCGAGGGATGGAGCCAGATTGTGCATTGGAGCGGCGTTCGGATGGCAGATTTTATTGCTGCTTATCCGCCGGAAAAAACAGCCGATGGCCGCCTGCCGCGCTACGTCTACATGGAGACGCCGAACGGCGACTACTATGTCGGTTACGATATGCACGTCTGCCTGCATCCGCAAACGCTACTGGTGACCGAGATGAGCGGCAGCCCACTGACGCAATTCCATGGCGCCCCGCTGCGGCTGCATGCGCCCACCAAGTACGGCTACAAGCAAATCAAGCGTATCGGACTCATTGCCTACACCGACCAGCAACCCGACGACTACTGGACCAAGCTCGGTTACGACTGGTATGCGGGCCTTTGACGTTGGCGCCCACTATTTCTCTGTAACGAATCCATGGTTTCCCCACATCCCGCTCGGACCCCGGATTTCCTACCCCGCAACGCCCGTTGTGGACACCGGTGCGGCTTTCTCTTAAGGAGAGCCGCAAGGAGTTTCTGCACATTTCGGAGTTGCGAATTGGCCGGCGGGAGACATCTTCGCCGTATTTGGATCAACGACCGCCTAAGCTGTGCCAGCCCCGGACTGAAAGTCCGGGGCTACACAGCTTACGCAGTTCTTTGATCCTTTTCACGCCGAACGGCGAGCAACATCACGCCCTCGCGAGGGCTTCGAGCACCATACCAGCCGCCTGCGAAACACTTCCCGCGCCCAATGTGACGATGACGTCGCCATCTTCGGCTTGGGCTACGGTGCGGTTTACCGCCTCTTCAAACGATGCAGCGTACTGGACTTCCTTACGGCCAACAGCACCGACAAGCGCCCGTGAATCAACACCCGCGATCGGGTCTTCGCTGGCGGCATAAATATCCAGCACCTGTACGCTATCGGCATCGTTAAAAGCAGTGGCAAATTCGGCCATCAGGTCCCGGGTGCGGGTATAACGATGTGGCTGAAAGATCACGTGGACGCGGTGATACCCCGACTCCCGCGCGGCGCTCAAGGTGGCACGAATTTCGGTTGGGTGATGGCCGTAGTCGTCGACCACGTTCACACCGTGGACGCAGCCCTTCAACTGAAAGCGGCGATCCACTCCGCGAAAGTCGCGGAGCGCGTGCGCAATGTGTTCGCACGACACCTCGAGCTGTGTGCCAATCGCCACCGCAGCAGTGGCATTGAGGACGTTGTGACGGCCGGGGACGTTTAGGGAAAAAGGTCCGAGCACCAGGCCGCCGGCAGCCACCTCAAAGCGGGAGCGTACACCCTCCGCCGGAGGAAGCATGCGCAGCACATAATCCGCCAGCGAAGACATGCCGTAGGTAAACACCCGCCGCTGTACCCGGGGCAGCAACGCGGCAAGCTGAGGATTGTCGATGCACGCCGTGCACGCGCCGTAAAACGGAACCCGCTCCATGAATTCAAGGAACGCTGCTTCCACATCTTCCATATCGCGGTAGCAATCCATGTGTTCGCGATCGAGATTGGTGACTACGGAAAGTATCGGTGAGAGCTTGAGAAAAGATCGGTCGCTCTCGTCGGCCTCGGCCACCAGGTATTGCGACTTACCCAGGCGCGCGTTTGAACCCATGGCGTCTACACGGCCCCCGACTACCACGGTTGGGTCGAGGCCGCCGGCAGCCAGCACAGTGGCAATCATCGATGTGGTGGTGGTCTTGCCATGCATGCCGGCAACCGCGATGCCATATTTGAGCCGCATCAGCTCGGCGAGCATTTCGGCCCGCTGGATCACCGGAATCTTGCGTTGGCGCGCCTCCACGACTTCAGGGTTCTGCTCGTTGACTGCGGAGCTGGTTACCACCACCCCGGAACCTACCACGTTGGCGGCAGCGTGCCCCTGAAAGATGGTTGCTCCCAGGTCCACCAGGCGGTCGGTAATGCTGGATTGGCGCAGATCGGATCCGGAAACGGCGTAACCCAGGGTCAGCAGAATCTCGGCTATGCCGCTCATTCCGATGCCGCCAATCCCAATAAAATGAACGCGTTGCGCTTTCGCAAACATGGCTGGGGGAAGAAGCGTGGTGAGACTCACTCCCCCTTACTCTAACAGCCGGTGGGTTCTGCTTCCCCTTATATAGGACGGGCATCTAATATGTAGGCAACAAATGGCTGAAAAGGCAATTGGCTTGCCAGATCGGCTTAAAAGAGCGCAACTTTTAAAGAGAAGTGTTGTTTTATGTAGTAGGCACCCGAAGTTAACCAGGGTGCGTGAAGGATCGCCAAAGCGGTTGGTTACGCAATGCATGATGCCTTGGCGCGGAGGTCCAAAATGAAGGTTCTCAGATATTTCCTGCTGCTCGGCGCGCTGGTGCTTCCCGCAGCGTTCATGTCTACTCCGGCTAATGCCCAGGTGGGTGTCGGTATCGGGGTTGGTGTTGACGGTGGATATGGTGATTACGGCTACGGTTACGGTTACCCTGCTCCGGTATGCTCGTGGGGATACTACAACTACTATCCTTACGCATGCGCGCCTTATGGCTACTATGGACCGAGCTGGTTTGTCGGTGGCGTCTTCATCGGCGCCGGCCCCTGGTATCACGGGTATTGGGGCCGCGGTGGATACTATGGTCGCGGCTACTACGGCCGCAGCGGATACTATGGTCGACCGGGCTATGGCTACCGCGGTGGAACAGGGTACCGTGGCGGAGTCGGCTACGCTCGGACTGGGAATACCTTTAACCACGGCGGAGCCGGCTATGCCGGTGGTGGACACGCCTTCGCAGGTGGCGGACCGAGTGCGTTCCACGGCGGCGCCGCTAACGTAGGCGGCGGCTTCCATGGCGGTGGCAACGTTGGCGGCGGCTTCCACGGTGGAAGCATGGGCGGCGGCGGCTTCCACGGCGGTGGTGGTGGCGGCGGGTTCCACGGCGGTGGCGGCGGTGGACACGGTGGTGGTGGACACCGGTAACGCCTGAGAACGATGGGAAACGGCTGGCGAAATCGCCAGCCGTTTTCTTTTGAGAGTTTGTTTTCGGGCTATTTGTATTTTGGGTGCTTCGAGTTATCAGCCCCCTGAGGGGCTAAGTTTCAAGGGGCAAGGGCGGCGACCATTTCGGCGATTCTTGCTGCGGCCTGGGGATGAGCAAAGGTGCGGGCGCTGGTTGCCATTTCGTGCAGCCTTCCAGGATTGCCCAGCAGCCCAGTCAGCTTATCCAGCAAGGTAGTCCCCGTCATCTCCTGCTCCAGCAGCATCACAGCGGCTCCTCCTTCAACCAATACTTCAGCATTCTTCCTCTGATGGTCGTCGGCGGCCTGGGGAAAGGGCACGAGCAGCGAAGGCTTACCGGCGGCTGCGAGCTCCGCGACGGTGCTGGCTCCGCTGCGAGCGAGAATCAGATCCGATGCCGCAAACTGCTTCGGCATGTCCTCGAGGAAGGCTTGTACTCGCCAACGGTCGGCGGACGCACCACTCGCCGTGTAGGCTGCTTCAGTGGTTTCGGCGTGCCGGGATCCGGCCTGATGCAGGATGGTCAGGCCGGGGACAGCCTCAAGAAGAGCCTTCGCGATCTCCGGCATTTTTTGGTTCAACGCGCGGGCACCCTGACTTCCCCCCATGACGAGCAGGCGGGGCGCGCTTTCGCGGCGGCCGGGGCGCGAGCGCGAAGAACTCGGCGCGCACAGGAATCCCGGTGAGTTCGGCATTGCGGAAATAAGCCAGGGTCGGGGCAAAATTAACTGCCGCTGCACTGATCCGCTTCCCGATTAACCGGTTGGCGAGACCGGGCACAGCGTTCGGTTCAAATGCAAGCGTCGGCAGGCGCCGCAGCAGCGCTGCCAACATAGCCGGCCCCGAAGCGTAACCGCCAACACCGACCACCACCTGCGGCCGCCAATGGCGCAAAAGATTAAGGCAATGGAAGATGCCCTGCGGCAGCGCCACCATGGTTTTTAGTTGTGTAGCCAGGCTGACGCGGTTGAGCTGGCCGACGTCGATGAGCTCGAGAGCGTAGCCGGCCTGCGGGACCAGCCGCGTTTCCATTCCCTTTGCGGTGCCGATGAAACAAACTTCTGCCGCGTAGGCGGACTTGAGTGCGCCGGCAATCGCCAGCGCGGGAATGACATGGCCACCCGTGCCGCCGCCGGCAATCATCACCCGCATAGCCGTCAGTCAATCTCCCGGGTGAGACTCAATAACACACCGACGCTGGCCAGGGTGATGAACAGAGACGTACCGCCTGAAGAGATGAAGGGCAGCGTAATACCCTTGGTCGGGACCAGGGCGAGCACCACGCTGATGTTGAAAAAAGCCTGGATGAGGATGGTTGCCGTGATGCCAAAAGCAAGAAAGCGCGCAAACACATCCTTAGACAGGCTCGCCGCTCGCAGCCCGCGAAACCCCAGAGCAACAAACAGGGCGATGATCGCCAACGCACCAATCAGTCCGAGCTCCTCGGCGATGTTGGCAAAAATGAAGTCGGTATGCGGCTGGGGCAAATAAAAGAGCTTTTGGCGGCCTTCCATGAAGCCGAGCCCACGGATCCCGCCGGTGCCCACCGCAATTAACGACTGGATGGTGTGGAAGCCGGAGCCCTGCGGATCTGATTCCGGGTTGAGGAAAGCCAGCATGCGCGCCCTCCGCCAGGGCACGCGGAAGAGCAGGAGGTAAAGCACCGGGGCTGCGGCGAGGATGGCATAGCCGAAGTATTTCGTTTCCACGCCTGCCAGGTAGAACATGAGCGCCGTCACTCCCGCGCAGACCAGCGCGGTGCCCAGGTCAGGCTCCGTGACGATAAGCCCCAGAAACACCAGGCTGGGCAAGGCCGCCGGCATCAGGGTGTTACGCCAGTCGCGGATGGAATGCAGCTTGTCCTGCAAAAACCAGGCTAGAAACAGCACCAGCACGGGCTTGGCAATCTCTGATGGCTGAAAGGAAAAGTAGCCGGCGAAGCGGATCCAACGATGGGTGTTATGCGAATCACGTAAAAGAAACACACCGAGCAACAACAGAGTGGTAATGGCAACCGCTGGAAACACGACGATGGGGCGGTTGAACCTGCGGTAATCGATGCGCATGACCACGATCATGGCGATCAAGCCGAGCAGTGCCGATGCTGCCTGCGACCGCACAAATGTATAAGGCGAACCGTACCGGTCCTGGGCCATAACGGCAGAAGCGCTGAAGACCATCAATAAACCAATGAAGACCAGCAGAACGGTGACGCCGAAGAGCCATTTATCGACTCCTACGCGCTTTGCCATACGCCTGCTCCTTCGTTTGCTCCACGACGAGCCATCACGGTCTGTTTGAAGACCCTTCCGCGCTGTTCGTAATTTTCAAACTGGTCGAAGCTGGAGCAGGCAGGAGCCAGCAGGACCACGTCACCAGCCACTGCCTGGGCAGCCGCCTGGTCAACGGCCGCCTCGAGCGTACCCGCGCGGATCACGGTGGTGACTCCGGCGATCTGGCCTTCGATCTTTTCCGCCGCCGTGCCGATGGTGTAAACCGCTTTGACCCGTGCGCGGAGCAAAGCATTCAACTGCGTGTAATCGGAGTTCTTGTCTTTGCCGCCGAGGATGAGGTGAATATTTCCCGGGAAAGAGGCGATCGCCTTGGCCGTGGCGTCCACGTTGGTTGCTTTGGAATCGTTGTAGTAGTCGACGCCGTGGATGGAGGCCACAAATTCGAGCCGGTGCTCGACTGCCTGGAACGACGCGACCGCACGGGCAACGACCTCGGCAGGTATGTTCACCACGCAGGCTGCGCAAACTGCAGCGAGTACATTTTCGATGTTGTGCTCGCCTTTGAGCGGGATCTCGGCGAGGGGGAGCACCGGTACCGGCTTACCCTGCTCCGATGCGCGAAACATCACCATGCCATCCATGAGGAAGGTGCCACGGCGGACAATCTTGCTGCGGCTGAACCATAAGACCTGGGACCTGGCGCGGCTCGCAGCCTGCTGGGCAACCGGGTCGTCTCCGTTGAGGATCAGATAATCTTCCGCAGTCTGGTTGGCGAATATCTTTTCTTTCATGGCCACATAGTTTTCGAACGTGCCATGCCGGTCGAGGTGGTCGGGAGTGATGTTCAGAATCACAGCGACCCGGGGATGAAAGCTCTCCGTGGTCTCCAGTTGAAAGCTGGAAACCTCCAGCACCGACCACGCCCCAGCCGCACTCTGATCGACCACTTCAATGACCGGTAAGCCGATATTGCCGGCGACCACCGTTTTTAGGCCGCCGGCGGAGAAGATCTCGCCGCACAGGGTGGTGGTAGTGGTCTTCCCATTGGAACCGGTGATGGCCAGCACATTGCCCTCAAGAAAACGGGCCGCCAGTTCCAACTCCCCGATGATGGGCAAGCCCAGGGCTCGCACCTGAACCAGTTCCGGCGTGGACAAGGGCACGCCGGGAGAAACCACAATCAGGTCCTGACGGCGAAAGGTCAGCAACCCATGGCCGCCGGCTTCCACCGCGATTCCCGCCTCCATCAAGGAAGGGATTTCCTTGCTCAGCGCCTCTGCGCTACGCAAATCGGAGACGGTGACCTGGGCGCCACGCCGGCGCAGAAAGAGCGCCGCAGCGAGGCCTGACTTGCCGAGGCCAACGACGAGTACCTTTTTGCCTTTCAATTCCATCCAACGGTCCACTTTTTAACGTAGTTTCAGGGTAGTGAGAGCTAGTAGTGCAAACACCAACGCGGCAATCCAGAAGCGAACAATCACCTTCGACTCCGACCAACCCATCAATTCGAAGTGATGATGCAACGGCGCCATTTTAAAGATACGCTTCTTGCGCAGCTTATAGCTGCCTACTTGCAGTATGACGCTGATCGCCTCGAGAACGAAAATGCCTCCGATAAACGGCAGGAGCAACTCCTGCTTGACGACCACGGCGACGGTGCCGATCGCGCCGCCCAGCGCCAGCGAGCCCACGTCGCCCATGAACACCTCAGCCGGGTGCGCGTTGTACCAGAGGAAGCCGATGCTGGCGCCCACCATGGCTCCACAGAAGACAGTGACTTCGCTGACCATGGGCATGCGCTGCAGTTCGAGGTAGTCGGAAAAGACGGCATTTCCGCTGACGTAGGTGAGCACGGTGAGCGCGGCGGCGGCAATGATGGTACAGCCGATCGCCAGGCCATCCAAACCATCGGTGAGGTTCACTGCGTTGCTCGATCCGACGATGACGAGTGTAACGAAGACGACGAACGGCAGGAAGGAGAGGACATACAGATGAGGAATCGCCGCCAACATGTGTATGGACAGGTCGGGACGAAAACGCTTGAGAAACGGCACCATCAGATGGGTGGAATAGATGCCTTCATTCCGCATCGCCAGCAGTACCAACGCAATCACGACCCCGGTCAAAATCTGCAGGCCCATTTTTTGTCTCGTGGTTAGGCCGAGATTCCGCCGGTGGATGACCTTGATGTAATCATCGACAAAGCCGATGGCGCCGAAGACGAGTGTGGAACACATCACCAACCAGACGAAGGGATTGGAAAGATCGCTCCACAGGAGCGTGGGCAGAAGTATGGCGATACAGATGAGTACGCCGCCCATGGTTGGGGTGCCGGCCTTCTTCTGGTGGTCCTTCGGACCGTCTTCGCGGATGTACTGGCCGATTTGAAACTCGCGCAGCTTCTCAATCACGAACGGCCCGATGAGCAGGGCAATGAGCATAGCGGTAAGACTGGCGAAAGCGGTGCGAAACGTCAGATACCGGAAGATGCGGAAGGGTCTGAAGTAGGGAAAAAGTTTTTGATAAAGGAGCCAGTAAAGCAAACTTCCTCCGCCACCCGAACAAAAAATTCCACGTGGTTATCTTACAGGCCTTCACGTGCATGTCTGTGTTGCATTTCGGCGCGAACCACAGCGGCAACTAGGGCGGAGGCATGAGCCTTAATCTTCCACGGCGCGTGCGAAATGATTGATTGAACAGTCGTGGTATCCCACATCTCGCGAAAAACGAGCGAGATACCCCGAATTTCCTGTACGCGGCGTTGGACACGACCGCGCGTGCGCCTTTCTTTAAGGAAAGGCGCATGAAGTTAGTGGGACCCAAAAGCTTCACAGGAAATCGGGGATATGGGCCACCCGTCATCCGTGGTCAGGACGGAAAAGCTAGATCCGTGGTCATTACAGAAAAGCTAGATCCGGTGGTCAGGACAGAGATTCGGATCTGTGGTTGGGGAGATGCGGACTGTAATCGGATAGGGATCCCGCACGGTCTATCCCTGTAGAACACGCAGTGCTTGCTCCAGACCGACACCGCGGGAGGCTTTGAGCAAGACTGCGTCGCCTGGTCTCAGCTCGGCTTTCAGCCACTCGCCGGCTTCCAGAGGCGACGCGAGAAATATGGCCAGCGCTCCGGCCTCGCGCGCGGCTTCGACGATGTATTGGGCGCTTCCCCGCACCCCTACGACCAGATCGATGTTGCTTTCGGCAGCAACTCTACCGCATTCACGGTGCAGTGCGGTTGACCCCGGGCCCAGTTCCAACATTTCGCCCGCGACCAGGATTCGCCGTTTGGCCGGCATAGCGGCAAGGGTTGCGATCATGGACTTGAGCGCTTCCGGATTGGAGTTGTAGCAGTCGTTGATGACCGTAGCATCCCCTATGCGCAGCACCTCGCCACGCTTATCAGGAGGACGCAGCCGGCCGGCGGCAATAGCGCAATCGGCGAGAGGAATGCCCGCCTCTAAACCGGCCGCGATGGCCGCCATCACATTCCAAATGTTATGCCGGCCAAGCAACGCCAGGGTCACCGTTGCCTGCTCTTCGCCTGCCGTGACCTGAAACCGCATACCCTCAGTGCCAAGCTCCTCGATGTTGGCGGCGCGTGGATCGGCACATGGACCCATGCCGAAATAGATGGAACGCCCATGAAAGTCGCGCCCGAATTGTCCCACGTAGGGATCGTCGCAATTGAGGATGGCGACGCCGGAAGCGGGCAGGCTTTGCACCAGCTCATATTTGGCGCGTGCAATGCCCGCCACACTGTCGGGAAAATTCTGAGCGTGCGCACTCCCAACGTTGGTCACGATCCCCCAATCGGGGTGTGCAATCCGTGCCAGGGCCGCAATTTCGCCAGAGTTCGACATGCCCATCTCCATCACCGCAATCTCATGCTCCGGCTCAAGTTTCAGCAGTTGCAAAGGCATGCCGAATTCATTGTTCAGATTTCCCTGCGATTTGAGAACATTGAAGCGTGAGGACAGAACTTCCGCCACTGCCTCTTTGGTAGTGGTCTTGCCGGCGCTGCCGGTTATCCCGATCACGCGCTTGTTCCAGTGCCTGCGCACCGCCGTAGCCAATGTCTGCAGCGCGATCAGCGGATCATCGACGATCAGCAGCGTGTGGTTATGCGCCAGGTCGAGAAGATCGGTTACCTTGCTGCGCGCGACCACCGCAGCCCGAGCGCCCCGCGCCAACGCGGTAGCGACAAAGTCATGAGCATCGAAGCGCTCACCGCGGATGGCAAAAAACAAGTCCCCCGGGGCAAGTGTGCGGGTATCGATGGAGTATCCGGTTGCAGGCAGTTCCGGGGGGTCGGCCTCGCGCGGCCTGAGATCGGCTCCCGTCCAAACCGCGATGTCTTGTAGTTGCAGCTTCATTGGTTTCGTTCCCTGGCCCGCAATACCTGGCGCGCGATGGCCACATCATCGAACGGTATCACCCGGCCGCCCATGGTTTGGGTTTTTTCGTGTCCTTTGCCGGCCAGAAGCACCAGATCTCCCGGCCGCGCCTCGGCGATCGCCAACTCGATGGCGTGATGACGATCCGGCTCGACGATGACAGGAGCCGGAGTGTCGCGCAGTCCCGGGAGCACCTGGTCAATGATGGCCACGGGATCCTCTCCCCGCGGATTATCAGAGGTGAGAACCACCACGTCACTACCCGCGCCGGCCGCGCGGCCCATCAAGGGCCGTTTGCTGCGATCACGATCGCCGCCGCAGCCGAACATGGTGATCACCCGGCCGCCTCGCTGGCTCACAAACTCGCGGGCCACGGCGATGATGTTACGCAAAGCGTCGTCGGTGTGGGCGTAGTCGACGACCACAGCAAAATCCTGCCCGCAGTCGACTGATTGAAATCGACCCGGCACAAATTCGAGAGATGCTGCGCCTTGAGCGACCTCTTCCAGCGACAGGCCGCGAGCCATGGCGGCGGCCCCGGAGGCCAGCAAGTTATAGACATTGACACCTCCTGTGAGGCGGGTGGCAATCGACGCTTCTCCCTGAGGCGTGACCATGGCGAAGCGCATGCCCGATGGCTCCATCTGCAGCCGCTCGGCACGGAAGTCTCCTTGACGCAGTCCATAGGTATAGATCAGCGGGCTGCGCACGTGGGTTTTCAGAGTGGCCCCGTAGGCATCGTCCTGGTTGAGAATCGCGACCCGTGGGGGAGAGCCCGCGGAGCCATCGAACAGCTTTCGTTTGGCGGCAAAGTAGTTTTCCATGCTGCCGTGGTAATCGAGATGGTCGCGGGTGAGGTTGGTAAAGATGGCGACGTCAAAGTGCAGGCCGGAAATCCTTTCCTGGTCGAGAGCGTGCGAGGAAACCTCCATGACCGCCTCGGTCGCGCCGCCGTCCACACCTTCACGAAATAGCTCCAGCAGGTCACGCGACTCGGGTGTGGTGTGGGGCGCAGGAAAAACTCTACCGGCGGCGTGGTATTCGATGGTGCCGGCCAGGACGGTTTTTCGCCCGCAATGACGCAGCATGGCCTCGAGCAGAAATGCCGTCGTCGTCTTACCGTTGGTTCCAGTGACGCCGCTGAGTTTGAGCTGCGCTTCAGGATGGGCGAAAAAATTCGCCGCAATGCCTGCAAGTGCACGCCGGCCATGTGCTACTTCGATCACCGCGACATCGGGATGCGTGGCTGCAGCAGCGAAGCCGGCGGCAGAATCAGTGACGATGGCGCGCGTACCCTGAGCAACGGCCTGCGGAATATAGTGATTGCCGTCTGTCGTGCCGCCCCGAAAGGCGACAAAGAGCGAGCCTTCACACACTCGCCGCGAGTCATACTCGACCCCTGTGACGGCAGGGTTGGGCCCGACGCGTCGTAAGAAATCGACGCCGCGCAAGATGCGATCGAGATCCAAGGGGGCGCCCACGCTCAGCTGTTGCTCTTCCGCTTGGCAAAGCGAAGCGGAGTCTGGATGGCTTTCCAGGCTTCGGAAAAATAGCGGTACGAAGGGCACGGCTTCAGTCGTGCCATAAACTTCCCGGCTATGCGGGGCTTTAGCTGAGGTACGGCTTGCTCAGCGCCCCACTCGCAATGGCATGTGGCTTCTCGTCCCATGTGTGACAGTCTAAGGGAAGAATGGATTGGTTTCGAAACCGTAACCAGGAGGCAGCGCCTCTACTGCGCAACCTTGGTTGCACGCCGGCAAATGATCAGCGAGTGAAGCGGACTACGATCTCGGTACCGGGGGGCACCATGCTGCCGGGCGCGGGAACCTGCTCGCGGGCGATGCCGCTGCCCACAATCTGCAGCGCGAGGCCCGCCGTTCCGGCCGACTCGACGGCCACCCGTAGCGGTTCTCCCAGGAAAGATGGCACACCGACACGGTTAGCCGCATTGACTACGACGCCATGGCCGCCAACATGAGGCTCGTGCGCGGCCTCTGCGAAGCCAGGTGTCTCTTCTCTGGTCTCAACCGGGGGCATGGGTATAACGGGCGCAGGCAATGCAACGCGGGGCGGCGGGGCAGCGGCGACCTGCTGCTCCCCACCTGACGCCAGCTCGTTGGCCGCGGAAGGAACCGGCTGTTGACCATTTCCGTTGCTGCGAAGCGGATCATCTTGCGGCAGGTTATTTACCTCTGCAAAGAGCGCATCGAGATTGCCCGTCGACTCCGACGGCGCCTCGTCCACTTGCGGCTGAGGCGGTCCCTTCGCCAGATCGGTCTGCGGGGTGAGATTGGTGTCGTGGGGCACGCCCAGATATTCGAGCACTTCCTGAGCCACCTCGCGGAATACAGGAGCGGCGTTCACATTGCCGTAGTGGTTCCCTTCCGGTGAGTCGATAATCACCGCCACGGTGATTGCAGGATTGTTGAGCGGCGCGATACCCACAAACGAAGCGATGTATTTGGTCTTGGAATAGCGGTGGGTCAAAACATCGATCTTCTGTGCAGTACCGGTCTTGCCTCCGGAGGTATAGCCATTCAGCCGCGCGACATTCTTGGCAGTGCCGAACAGCACCACCCCCTCCATCATCTTGCGCATCTGGGCCGCAGTCATGGTGGAGATCACGCGGTGGGCGCCGGCAGGCATGGGATCGGGCAGTTCGGCCTGAGGATGAAAGGCAATGGGCCGGATCTTGCCGGCGGTCCCGCCACTCCGTTCCATCAGGATGTGAGGGGGCAGGTAGACACCGCCGTTGGCAATGGTAGAAACCATGGTGACCAGTTGAATGGGAGTCACCCCCACCTCTTGTCCAATGGCGATGGAGCCAATGCTCGATCCTGACCAGCGCTTGGTGGGGGCGAGCAAACCCCGCGTCTCGGCCGGCAACTCTATGTCGCTGCGGCTTCCGAACCCGTAATCGTGAATGTATTTGTTGAAGGTTTGCGGACCCATGCGCAGGGCCAGTTTGACCGCTGCGACGTCGCTCGACTCCGCCAATGCCTGCGCGGCAGTCAGTACACCATTCGCGTGGCTGTCGTGAATGATCCTTCCTGCAAGCTCCATCTTGCCGCCCTGGCAATCGATCAACTGATCAGGGTTGGTCACCTTTTGTTCCAGCGCCGCGGAGTAGGTCACGAGCTTGAACGTGGAGCCCGGCTCATATATATCGCTGACCGCGTGGTTTTTCAGCAGGCTGGTGGTCGCATGGCGAAAGTCGTTGGGGTTGAAGGTGGGGCGTATGGCTAGAGCGAGAATCTGCCCGGTGTAGGGATCCTGTACCACGACCGTTCCATTCAAGGCGTGGGTGCGTTCGAGCGCGGAGTCGAGGGCGCGTTCCGCCATGAATTGAATATTTTCGTCGATCGTCAGAACCAGATTTTGTCCCGGGTCAGGATCACGTTCCTGGCTATCCAACACGTGCCGGCGGGCATCGAGCGCGGTCAGCATGCGACCGGGAACACCATGCAGATCGCGATCGTACTTGCGTTCAATGCCTCCCAAACCATTGTCATCGGTGCCCACGTATCCCAGAACCTGGGCGGCGAGCTGGCTGTTGGGATAGAAACGCTTGAATTCCTTTTGAAAATACACACCCTTGAGATTCAGAGCCTTCACGCGCGCGATTTCCGCAGGTTCGAGCTTGCGCGCGATCCAGGCGAAATTTCTCGAGGCGTTCAAGCGGGCGGCAATCTGATGCGCAGACGTAAAACGGTCGGTGGGGTCGGTGTGCACCACTTTGGCCAGGGCAGTTGCAATCGCCAGCCGCTTTGCATCACCCTCCGGGTCCTGCCGGTCTGCGATTTCTGAGGGAACTGCATACACTGAGTCGGCCAGTGTGGTCATGGCCAACTCATGCAGATTGCGATCGTAGAGTATGCCGCGGCGCGGCGCGACCTCAAAGGTGCGTTGTTGCTGCCTGGCGGCACGTTCCACAAAATCCTTATGATGAATTACCTGTAGCCAGACCAGCCGGCCGCAGATCAAAACGACCCAGCAGGTGAAGAACAGCGAGATATGCAGCAAGCCGAGGCGACGATGCACCGTGCCGGTAGAAACCGGGCGCGCGGAGGAATCGCCCGGCCGCTGGGCCTGCTGATGAGTGCGCTTTGATTGGCGAAAGAAAAAGAGCGGTTTCAACTGCACCTGCCATGTAGGAGTTTTCGCGTCTACGCTAGTTTGAATTTCTCACCAGGGCAGAGCGATGGACAGTGGCACTTGATGTTCCCTTTCAGACGGAAACGCATCTGAAGACCTGAATTAGCGTAGTAACTTGTTTTTTGACGATGCAACTTGTTGATGCTTTGAAGACAACGTGAGCCGAACAAAATCATGTTGCCTCGGTTGATCGCTGCCGTCTGGATGACAATGTGTTCTCGGGTTGCGGTGGTGAACGAAGGGCACGGCTAAAGAGGCTGCGGAAAAACTCGCCGTTGGGTAGGAAAGCCGTACCTCAGGGGCTAAAGCCCAGCGTATTTTCAATCACTTACGGCACGACTAAAGTCGTGCCCTGATACAAAGCATGAGTTTTTCCGCAGCCTCTAAAGCCGTGCCCTTCGTTCGAAAGTCTTCCCTTCAAGGGTCAGTTAATGCTTCATGTGCTGTCCAAATTCGCCAACTGGAAAATCTAATCTGGACAAGTCTGAAGTTCAGCCGTCCCTGAAGGCACTGGCGTTACCACTTACGGACGGCCTGAAGGCCGTCCCCTTCAACGCATTCGGGTTTTTCTGTAGCCTGTGAAGCCGTGCCGTTCGTCCTAACAGTTTGTGCTTACCTTCCAAGCGGGAGCGGCGACGCTTCTGCCATCACGGGTGAGTTGGGATCAGACGTGTTATCGCCGCGCACCACCTGGCCCGGCCGAGGTGCATCCAGCCCCAGCTTGCGGGCCATTTGATCGATACGGTGGGGATCGCAGAGCTGGGCTTCGGCAAGTCGTAATTCACGATTCTGTTCCTCGAGCGAGATGCGCTGCTGCTTCTCGGCCTCCACCTTGTATCCATATTCAATCGCGCTGAAATGCTGCAGACCATAAAACATCACGATCACAAACAACACCGAGAGGGCCGCGGTAAAGGTACGCATCTCGCGGACACGCACTGGATCCGCGGCTTTGACCAGGCGGGAGTTGTCCAGCCGCTTACAGCAGAAGACCTCTGGGGTGGGTCCTCGCCGCGCGCGCTGCTGGGCCGCGAATAGATAAAGGTTCCGGTCCGCAACCTGCTGGTTGTACCGCCGCGATCCGTAGTTGAGTTCGTATGCCGGGATTGTCTGCGTAGCCATTTTTCCGTCCGCCCTGGGTTGCCTATCCGTTTTGATTTGCCGTTCGGTTCCCTACTTCATTCCTGCCGTTTTTCGGTTCTTTCTGCTGCCCGCAATTTGGCGCTGCGCGCCCGCGGGTTGCGATCCGTCTCTTCCTCGCTTGCCGTCACCGGCTTGCGGGTAAGCACTTCAAAGATCCCCTGCCTCGCGCCCTCGCGTAAGGCATCTTTGGCCAGCCGGTCTTCGAGCGAGTGAAAGCTGATCACCACCAGCCTTCCACCAGGCTTCAGCAGCGCCGGCGCTGCCTGCAAGAGTGCCTGTATCTCGTCCAGCTCGGCATTTACATAAATTCGGAGCGCCTGGAAAATCCTGGTCGCGGGATGGATTGGATGGCGGCCTCGCTCAGATTTCATCGCCGGGGCGGCGGCCGATAAGACTTTGGCCAGTTGTGCCGTGGTCTTGATCGGCCGCGCCCTGACAATGGCTCTGGCAAATCTCCGCGATCTCCTTTCCTCTCCGAATTCGTAAATCAGGTTGGCGAGAACTTTTTCGTCAGCCTGATTTACCACTTGTTCGGCGGTCGTACCACTGCGCGGATTCATCCGCATATCAAGTGGTCCGTCCGCCTGAAAACTAAATCCTCTGTGCGCTGAGTCCAGTTGCATGGAGCTGACCCCGAAGTCGGCCAGCAATCCATCGAGCGTGCCGGGCGCAATGTGCCGGCTCATAGCGGAGAATTCTTCGCCATGAAGTTCCCACTGCGGCATCTGCGGACCCAGAAGGTCGCCGAGCGACTGCAGCTTCGCCCGTGCTAACTCCAGGGCATCCGGGTCGCGGTCGAAGCCGATCAACCGGCCGTGGCTCCCCAGCTCCTGGGCAATGGCTGCGGCATGCCCTGCAAAACCAAGGGTGGCATCCGCGTAGGTTTTGCCCGGGCGCACATGTAAATAACGGATCGCATCTTGTAAAAGAACCGGCACATGCCGCTCGCTACCCGGTACCATGTGCTCCCCCTGGGGGGCTTAAATTCCAAAGTCTGCCAATGTCTGCCGGTCGTCCGTTGTTAACGGGTCGGTCTCCATGCGCTGCTTGAACTCGTCGTGATTTTCCACTTCGAGGTACGTCTGCACTCCAAAAACAACTACGTCGCCGGCCAACTTGGCTGTTTCCCGCAAAATCTGGGGCAGCAGTACCCGCCCCTGGGCATCGATTTCCGACATCTGGCCGTAGTAGTTCACCCGGTCCAGGAACTTCTTCTTCGCCGCGTTCATGCTGGGTATCTGGGCCAGCTTTTCCTCGATCTTTTGCCACTCCGGCAAGGGATAGATTTCGGCCGATCGCCCATCCTTGCTGGTGATGTAAAACTGCGTTCCGTATCGCTCGTCTACCAGGCGCTTGAACTCTGCCGGCAGTTTGAGGCGCCCTTTTTCATCGACGCGGGTTGGGTGATTGCCACGAAACATCGTCTACACTCACTTTTGTGGCTGGGATCGCTCAAAACCGCTTCTCTGGTTCCACTTTCGACCACTTTTGTCCACATCTTAGCCCAGGGGAGAGAGCTGTCAAAGGAGAAATTCGAGCAAATCCCCGGGGAACAAGGGCTTGCGAGGCCAAAATTCAAAAAGCACAATATGGCGGGGGCCGGACACGATTGTCCACAATCAGCTGTGTTGCTTTAGTTGATTCAGGTTGCGCGAGATGTACTTGTCAAGCAGGCAAAAGTCAGGCAAGCCGACTAACACAAAAGTGTTAGTCGGAGCCGAAGTCCTTCTTAATCAATACCCGCTCGGGCCCATTCTGGCGGGCCCTTACCTTCTCGTTGACCACATGGGCCAAATAAATGAACACGAGCAGATTGAGCAGAGTCAGCACAACCTTCCATACAGTGACATGGCGGATGATTTCGTACAGCTCCCAGGGCAGGAAGGAGCCGGTGAGAATCAAGGTGAAATATTCTGCCCAGACCTTTTCGAGCACCAAGCCGGTGCCCTCGATAATGTCCAGCGCGGCGTAGAGAAAAATAGCAAAGCTAATTTCCTTAAGCCGCTGGGGGCTCAGGAGGGCTGATTTTTCCAACAGCACGTTGACAATGCGATTCTCGGGATCGAACCTGAGTGCCATCACCGCCCGCAACAGGACGTCGGCAATGTCTTTGTGCAATAACCTGATGACGCCAAAGCCCATGGAGACGAAGAGTGCCGCCTTCAGAAGCTTCAGGACGCCAATTGCGATGAGCCAGCGATTGCGGTCTGGATGGGAACGCGTTCTCAAAGGGGCCGTTATTCGTCAACCGTGCATTCAAGGCGATAATACACCCTTGACCGGGAAGGGCAGACGCCACATGCCGGGCGTGAATTGCCCGTGTCCGCCTCACCATGCAATGCGGAGGCAGTGAAAAAGGCCACTCGCTCAGGGCACACGGTCCCCTTTCTGGTGCAACTCGCCGCCTCGACTGCCATGATGCAGAACAGCAAACTCGTTCTAACCGACGAGAAGGGTGGAACTTCGACGGTTACAATTGCAAACGTCATTCCATCGAACGGGGTGATCCAGGTGTCGATACTGTTCTCATGCCTTAGACGACGGGTCTCAATCCCTCGACTGTCGAGAACGGAGGACGTTATAGGTTTTGGCGCAGTGGTATCCCCACATCTCGCGAAAAACGAGCAAGATGTGGGGCACCCGGCTTCGTTGCTCGTTTAAGTTTTGGTCGGGGTTTCCACTAGCGGGCGACTAGCCGCTTTCGCGTCTTGTGCTCCAGGTAAGGTGCTAGTTTCTCCAATGCTGCCTCGACACTGATGCCATGCTTGGCCCGCAACTGATCTACCTTGCCGTGCTCGATAAAGCGATCAGGCCAACCGATTCGGACTACGGAAGCTTCGATTTGCATGTCGCTCAAGGCTTCAAGAACAGCGCTGCCAAAACCTCCCATCAGGACATGATCTTCGAAAGTAACGAGCACGCCCGTGCGACGGGCATATTCGGCGAGCAGGTCGCGATCCAGCGGTTTCACAAAGCGCGGGTTGATGACGGCGGCGGAAAAGCCCTGCTGCCTGAGCTCCACGGCAAGTTGTTGGGCCATCGGCAGCAAAGCTCCCAGGCCGAAGATTGCCACATCGTCCCCGTCGCTGAGGATCTCCGCCTTGCCAATGGGTAATGCTATCGGATGGGCCTTGACTGTCGCCCCCGGTCCGATGCCCCGGGGATAGCGCACCGCAGTTGGCCCGGGCTGCTGCAGCGCCGTAAACATCATGTCCGCGAGCTCATCCTCATCCTTGGGAACCATGTGGATGATGTTGGGAATGCCACGCAGATAGCTGATATCGAAGAGGCCGTGATGGGTTGGGCCATCATCGCCCGAAAGTCCACCCCGATCCATGCAGAAGACGACGGGCAGGTTCTGCAAACAAACATCATGCACGATGGGATCGAAGGCGCGCTGCAGGAAAGTGGAGTAGATGGCACAGAAGGGACGGAAGCCCATGGTGGCAAGGCCGGCGGCGAAGATGACACCATGCTCCTCGGCGATACCTACATCGAAATATCTACGCGGATGATGAGGGCGGAAAAGGTCGAGCGCGGTTCCATTCGGCATGGCCGCAGTGATGGCCACTACCTTGGGGTTCTCATCCGCCAATTTGACCAGGGTATCGGCAAACACTTCGGAGTAGGTACGCTGCCCCGCCGGTGTGGTCTCACCAGTATCCGGGTCGTAGGGGCCGAGGCCGTGAAATTTCTTCTGCTTGTCGAGCGCAGGCTGAAAACCGCGTCCCTTCTGGGTAATGGCGTGGAGCAGGACCGGGCGCTCCTGGGTCTTCAGGAACTGAAATGTTTCGATCAGCAGACCGATGTTGTGGCCATCAAGAGGGCCGTAATAGGTGAGCCCAAACTCCTCAAAGAGCATGGAGGGCCACAGCATTCCCTTGGCGGCTTCCTCTGCCTTGCGCACCATCTGGCGGGCGGTCTTTCCACCCAGCTTTTCCAGCAGGCGGGCTGCCGAGTCGTGCAGATTGGTGTAGCGCTCGTTGGTGACGATCTTGTGCAGGTAATTGGCAATGGCGCCTACATTGCGGTCAATGGACCACTCGTTGTCGTTCAGCACGACGATCAGCCGCTTGGTTTGCTGGGCAATATTGTTGAGGGCCTCAAAACTTATCCCATTGGTGAACGCCGCATCGCCGGCAAAGGCGATCACGTTCTCCTTGGTGCCAGCCAGATCGCGAGCCACCGCCATACCTAAGGCAGCGGAGAGGGCGGTTCCGGCGTGGCCCGCGCCGTAGCAGTCATGATCGCTTTCAGTGCGTAGCATGAAGCCGTTGAGGCCGCCCGGCTGGCGCATAGTACCAAAACGAGCCCGGCGGCCAGTGAGCAATTTGTGAATATAGGCCTGGTGGCTCACATCGAAAACAAACCGGTCAGCCGGAGTATTAAAGACGTAATGCATAGCCAGCGTCAGTTCTACGACGCCGAGGTTCGGACCCAGGTGGCCGCCCGTCTTTGAAAGTACCAGGATCAACTGCTCGCGTATTTCCTGAGCCAGTGCCTCCAGCTCGGGCACGGTAAAGCTCTTGATATCCGCGGGCGAGTGAATCGTATTGAGTAGTTTCCCCATGGTGTCTCGTGTACGCCGTTAACCCGACTTCTCATGGCACCATCAAAAAAGACCCCGGGTGGGGCCTGCTGGCGCGACTAACTGCTCTTAATCACGTAGTATAGCAAGCTTGCCAAGGGGCCGGCACTATCTTTACGGCAGCGCATCCATGGTTTCAACTGCCGGCGTCTCCGTAGCAAACTCGCCCTCCCATCGGGCAACGACGACCGATGCCAGGCAATTACCGACGACGTTTACAGTGGTACGCGCCATGTCCATGAGGGCATCGATTCCCAGAATGATAAAGATCGGCTCTTCGGGCAGGTGAAACATGGCAACTGTGGCCAGGAGCACAATCAAGGTGGCACGGGGCACGCCAGCCACGCCTTTGCTGGTAAGCATAAGCGTGCCGACCATGAATATCTGCTCCTTCCAGCCCATCGTCACCCCGGCAGCCTGGGCGACGAAAACCGACGCCAGCGCGAGATAGAGGGTCGAACCATCCAGGTTGAAGCTGTAACCGGCAGGAATGACAAAGGCGACAATTCTGCGGGGCACGCCGAGGGCTTCCATCGCTTCCATGGCCCGGGGCAATGCTGCTTCTGAAGTGCTGGTGGCGAAGGCGATGGTGGCCGGCTCAGCGACGGCGCGCAAGAACCTGCGGATGGGCACGCCCGCGATCAGCGCGACAGGCAGCAGGCCAACCAGCCCGAATGCGAGCAGCGCTGCATAAAGCGTAAGCAGCAGCCGCCCAAGGTGAAACAGTACGCCAGGTCCCATCTGCCCGACTGTGTACGCCATGGCAGCGCCGACGCCGACCGGGGCGTAATACATAACGATGTTGGTAAAGGCAAACATGGTTTCCGTCAGGGATTCGATCACTCGCAGCAGCGGCGCCCGATGCTCCGCACTCAGCCGGCCCAAGGCCACGCCAAACAAAATAGCGAAAACAGCTACCTGCAGAATCTGGTTGTCGGCTACGGACTTGGCGATGTTCTCGGGAAAGGTGTGCAACAAAACTTCATCCCAGCGCAGTGGAGCCTGCACCTGGGGAATATTGGCCGCCACGTGCTGCTGCGGGACAGCCAACCCCACACCCGCACGCGTGATATTGATGGCTGCCAGGCCAACCAGCATGGCGATGGTGGTGAGAACCTCGAAATAGACCAGGGCCTTCAACCCCATCCTCCCCAGGGCGCGCATCTTCCCATGGGCGGCGATGCCGGTAATCAAGGTACCCAGGATCAACGGAGCGACGATGCTCTTGATCAGGCGAAGGAAGATGTCGCTGAATACGCGCAGGCTGACGGCGCGGGCGGGCGCGTCTGCGCCCAATTCGCCGCCCGCGATCATCGCCCAAAAAATCCAGGCCATCAACGAACGCCGTCGCAAAGCAACCCAAGCGAGCAGCAGCAAGCCAGCTACCCGTAGGGGGAGCCCAATATGTTCCGCGACATGAATTGAGGGCGCTAATAGTCCAGCACAATAGAAGACCATCCCTGCGCCAGAGATCGCATGCCTGCGAAGAGAAGAAGTGCCCCCGGTTACGAATTGCCGTGCTTCCATCATGCAGTTGTTACCTGCGGGAATTACTTTACGGGTATCTCAACTAACATCAAAGCGTCACTTGCGGACGCAGGTAACCTAACTTCTGCAACTTCGGTCGATTGTTGGCGCCTTCCCACATACAAGAAGACTGATCTCAGGTTAGGATGTACCAAGTCTGTGTCGCTAACCCCCTAGGCGATTGCATTGTCCCCCCTGAAGAATGGCCGGAGTGTTTTCCGTTGGCATTCTACCTGCCCCCGGGGTAATGGATTGATCTGAAGCGTAAGGACGCAGAGAACTCTGATGCATTCAAGTTCAACGACCGTGCAGCACGACGAGACCGAGCGGCTCAAGACTCTCCTTCAATACGAGATTCTCGATACGCTTCCCGACCCCGCTTTCGATGAGATCGCGCGCATGGCGGCCTCGATCTGCAATGCACCGTACGCCTTCATTGGTTTTCTTGACTGGTCGCGAGTGTGGTTCAAATCGACCGTTGGTTTCGCTGCTCGCCAGATTCGCCGCAGCGGATCAGCTTGCCAGTTTCTTCTACTCGATGCCAAGCCACTGCTCATTATCGATGCCCTGGCAGATCACCGTTTTGCGGCGTCAGGCATTGTGCTCGATGAAGGCGTCCGATGCCGCTCCTATGCGGGAGCTCCTCTGTTTTCTTCCTCAGGTATGATCCTGGGGACAATTGCGGTTTGCTCGCTCGAACCCAACGCCTTCAGCCGCAGCAACCTGGAGAGCCTGCAGGTTCTCGCCCGCCAGGTCACCACACGCATGGAGCTTTACGCGACTGGTCATGTGCAAGAGAATGTTGTCCGTTCGCGCCAGCGTTCCGAGCAGGCACTTACCGTCGAACGAAACTTCGTCGCCGCGGTGCTCAACACCATCAGCGCGCTGGTGCTGGTATTCGATACCGCGGGACGCATCGTGCGTTTCAATCGCGCGTGCGAAACGATTTCAGGCTACACGTTCGCGGATCTGGCCGGCCGCGCCTTTCCTGAAGAGCTGTTCCCACCGGTGGAACGCGAGACCGCCATCCGGGTTTTCGAGCAAGTGCGCACGGGCGACGCAACCGAATCCTTTGAGATTAACTGGCGCACCAAATCCGGAGGGATGCGGCGCATTGCCTGGACCGCCACGTCCCTGGTAAATGCCCAGGACGAAGTAGGTTTTGTGATCATGACCGGGGCGGACGTGACCGGGCAGCGTGAAGCTGAAACGGCTCTTCGCAGCAGTGAAGAACGATACCGGCAGTTGGTGGAAAGCAGCCTGGGCTTTATCTGCACCCATGATCTGAACGGCGTTCTGCTCTCTGTCAACTCATACGCCTCCGCCACACTGGGCTACGAGCAGGAAGAATTGATCGGCACTCCGCTGCGCAACTATATCGACACCGATCACCTGGCAGATTATGACGCGTATTTCGAGGCGCTGAAGCAAGACCCGGACGGGGATCACCAGGGGCGCTTTTATCTGCGTGGAAAAGCGGGTCAGTTGTGCATTGTCGCCTATCGCAACAAGCGGTTGCAGCTACCGGGCATGGATCCCTTTGTACTCAGCCATGGTATCGACATCACAGAGCAGACGCAGGCCGAAGACGAGCTGAATGCGCTCACGCGCCGGCATGAATCGATTCTGGACTCAGTCGGTGACGGTATCTGGGGCATGGATATGGATGGCCGGCTCACCTTCATCAATCGCAGCGGAGCAGAGATGTTGGGCTATTCGCCGCAGGAGCTGCTGGGACAAAACATGCATGCGCTGATTCATCACTCGCACGCAGACGGGTCACCTTACCCCGCGGAAGAATCGCCCATCTTCGGCAGCGTGAAGCGGGAAGCCCCGTTGCACGTCGGCGACGATGTCTTTTGGCGGAAAGATGGAAAGCCGCTGCCGGTCGAATATGTTGCTTGCCCGTTGGTGGAAAGCGGCCAGGTGGACGGCATCGTTGTTGCCTTTACCGACGTTACGGAACGGCGCCGGCTGGACCGGATGAAAGACGAGTTTATCGCCACGGTCAGCCACGAGCTACGCACGCCGCTCACTTCACTGCGAGCTGCGCTGGGGCTAGTTGCCAGCGGGGCACTGGAAAAGCGTCCGGAGAAGATTCGGCCCATGCTGGATATCGCACTGGCAAACTGCGATCGTCTGGTTCGACTGGTCAACGACATTGTCGACTTCGAGCGCATTGAAAAAGGTAATCTGCCTTTGCACAAGAGTGAATGGAATGCCATTGACTTGTTGCGGCGGGCGATGGATCCGGAGCGAACAAGCGCTGCCAGGGCGGGATTGCATTTCCGTATCGACGCACAGCCGGTGGATGTGTGGGTGGACGGTGATCGCATCCTGCAAGTGCTGGGCAATCTGATCCGCAATGCGATCAAGTTCTCCGAGAAGGGGGGCGAGATCCGTCTAGCCGCGCGGGCGAGCGGCGACAAGGAAATCACCTTCGAGGTGCAGGATCAGGGCCAGGGCATTCCTGCGGAAAAGCTGGATATGATTTTCGACCGTTTTCAGCAGGCAGACGCTTCGGATTCGCGCCTGGCAGGCGGTACCGGCATGGGCTTGGCGTTATGCCGCGGCATCGTCAATCAACATGGTGGCCGCATCTGGGCGCAGAGCAATCCGGGCAGCGGCAGCACCTTCTACTTCACGGTGGAGGAGTACTTGCCCAAAGCTGAAGGCGAGGCCGATTCCGCACCTTCTTCGCCGGAGTCGGAGACGGAAGCCAGTTCGAGCTAATCCCCTTTGGATTCTGGGTTTCGCTTTGTATCAGTACCGCAACCGAAAATGAAGCCGCAGCTCCATTACGCTACACCGGCGACAAATGCCGGGTGCCCCACATCTCGCTCGTTTTTCGCGAGATGTGGGATACCACTGCACTAAACCGAAGGCATTCTGCCACAATCAACACTTAAGGTCTAAATCTGTGGTCTCCCACATCTCGCGAAAAACGAGCGAGATGTGGGGCACCCAGCATTCGTCGCCAATCAAGTGGAAATCCGGGGCAGCCTGTCATTCTTCTGATCCACGCAATTGCGCGATAACGGTAAAGTCCTCGAGGGTGGTGGTATCGCCCTTGATTTCGCCGCTGGTTGCGAGCTCGCGCAGTAAGCGGCGCATGATTTTGCCGCTGCGCGTCTTGGGCAGCGCCTGGGTGAAACGGATGTCATCCGGACGGGCCAGGGCGCCAATCTCCTTGGCTACCCATTCGCGCAGCTCCTCTTTAAGCTGAGGCGACGGGTGATGACTGCTTTCCAGCGAAACGAAGGCCGCGATTGCCTGCCCTTTCAAATCGTGCGGGCGGCCTACAACTGCGGCCTCAGCCACCTTGGGGTGGGCTACCAATGCGGACTCTACTTCCATCGTTCCCAGCCGGTGCCCACTCACGTTGATGACATCATCGACCCGTCCCATCAACCAGTAGTCGCCATCCTGGTCAACCCGGGCACCGTCGCCGCTAAAGTAGCAGCCAGGAATTTCCGACCAGTACGTCCTGGCGTAACGATCAGGATCATTAAAAATGGTGCGGGCCATGGAAGGCCAGGGCTTGCGAATCACCAGCAATCCGCCGCTGCCTGGAGGCACGGTCTCGCCTTCGCGGTTGACAATCGCGGGCTCGATGCCGAGGAAGGGGCGCGTGGCCGAACCAGGCTTGGTGGGAATCGCGCCGGGCATCGGCGCCAGCATGATGGCGCCGGTTTCCGTCTGCCACCAGGTGTCGACGATCGGACAGCGTCCCTTGCCGATAATCTCGCGATACCAGATCCAGGCCTCGGGGTTGATGGGTTCACCTACCGTGCCCAGAAGGCGCAAGCTGGCAAGCGAGTGGCGTAACGGATAGTGATCACCCCACTTGATACAGGCCCGGATAGCAGTCGGAGCGGTGTAGAAAACGGTGACCTTGTGGTCATCGACCATCTTCCATAAGCGATCCGCTTCGGGATAATTGGGAGCGCCTTCATACATCACCGTGGTGACGCCGTTCTGCAAGGCGCCGTAGACGACATAAGAGTGGCCGGTGACCCAGCCAATGTCGGCGGTGCACCAATAAACATCGTCTGGCTTTAGATCGAAGATCAGTTTGCTGGTCAGGTAGGTTTGCACCGAATAACCACCCGTGGTGTGCACCAGTCCTTTGGGCTTACCCGTAGTCCCCGAAGTGTAGAGGATGTAGAGCGGATCCTCTGCGTCAACCGGCTCGGCCGGGCACTCCGGCGACGCCTTGTCCGTCAGATCCTGCCACCATTGATCGCGGCCTTGCGTCATGGTCACCGCCGAACCGGTGCGGCGATAAACGACTACGTGCCTCACCGTGGGGCAGTTATTGAGGGCCTCATCAACAATGGGCTTCAGCCGCACCTCCTGACCGCGTCGATAGGATCCGTCCTGAGTAATAACCGCGACGCAGGACGCGTCGTTGATGCGATCGACCAGGGCATTGGCCGCGAATCCTCCAAAGATGACGGAATGTACCGCGCCAATGCGTGCACAGGCCAGCAGGGCAATGGCCAACTCCGGGGTCATGCCCATATAAATGGCGACCCGGTCACCCTTGCGGATGCCCAGGCCCTTGAGAACATTAGCGAATTTCTGTACTTCAAGGTAAAGGTCGCCGTAGCTGAGCGTGCGCGTCTCGCCCGGCTCACCTTCCCAAAGAATGGCCGTTTTGGTTTTTCTATCGCTTAAGGCGTGACGATCGACGCAGTTGTAACAAAGATTCATTTTGCCGCCGACGAACCACCTGGCCGAGGGGAGTTGCCAGTCAAGTACGCGGGTCCAGGGAGTAAACCAGTGGAGCTCACTTGCGATTTCCGCCCAAAAGCTTTCCGGATCCTGAATGGAGCGGCTATAGAGTGCCTCGTACTCCTGCAAACTCTTGACATGCGCCTGCGCGGCAAACTCCGCGGGAGGGGGGAAAACTCTGTGTTCGCGCAGGATCGAACTCAGATTTGGATGAATGGTGCCGGATTCCATTGCTTTTGCTCCTCTGACCGCGCTCAATAATTGTTACGAGATAAACCCGCATCCAAAATGCTTATCCAGGTCACCCCTGAGCATTGTACTCAGACGCCGGGGGTAGCTGAAACCGCAGATCTTTCCGTTACGCTCTGCCGAGAACATTTCCAGGAAGGTTCCGCGAAACTGCAGATCCCTCCGCTACGCTTCGCTTCGGTCGGGATGACAAAGGGAAGGGCGGCGTCTCCATTAAAAGCGGTTGCTGAACAGAACGCGTTTTTCATCACCTTGGGTGGGCCCCCGGCCCTTATAACACTCAGGATGACGCCTTTCTGCAGGGGACTAAACAACATCTGGTCGGGTGCAAAAAACACGAAAAGATCGAAAAAGTCACAGGCTCTTGATGACAGAGCGCGGTTTCTACTTTTGTCTCACGCGGATGGGTGTTGGTAGCGTTCCTGATGCCATTGCCACGCGCTGCGAAGAATATCGTCGAGCTGCATGTACTTCGGTTTCCACCCGAGTTCGGCTTCAATTTTGGCTGAGCTGGCGATCAAAATCGCCGGGTCTCCTGCGCGGCGAGGTAACTCCTCGACCGGAATCGGATGACCGGTTACCCGGCGTGCCGATTCCACAACTTGCCGTACGGTGAAACCCTGCCCATTGCCCAGGTTGTAAATCATCCGGTCACGCTTATCGAGGGCCTGGAATGCGAGTAGATGGGCCTCCGCCAGATCCTGAACGTGGATGTAATCGCGGACCGCGGTCCCGTCAGAAGTGGGATAGTCCTGGCCAAAAATCTTGATACGCTCGCGCCGTCCCAGAGCCACGTCGAGAATAAGAGGAATCAAGTGCGATTCGGGCTCATGGGCCTCCCCGCGGCCAGGAATCGCGCCGGCAACGTTGAAGTAACGCAAACTGGCATAACGCAATCCATGGATGCGGTGGATCCAGGCGAGCATTTGCTCCACCAACAGCTTCGATTCCCCATAAGCATTGGTTGGAGCCAGGGCGGCGTCCTCAGAGATCGGAGTGCTTACCGGTTCCCCGTAAACCGCGGCCGTTGAAGAAAAAACAAACCTCGGTAAATTATTTCTCACCATGGATTCCAGCAAACCCAGGGTCGCCGCAGTGTTGTTGCGGAAGTAAAGTTCCGGTTTGCGCATGCTCTCTCCGGCCTCGATGAGCGCGGCAAAATGCATCACACCGGCAAAGGAGCCGTCCGCAACCAGGTCGTCAAGCCTTTTGCTGTCAGCAACATCGCCCTCAACAAAGGTAGCCCCCGCCGGCACCATGGAACGCCGGGCATGGCAAAGGTTGTCATACACCACCACGGAATGGCCCCGGTCCAGCAAAAGCTGGGTCACGGTTCCGCCGATATAGCCTGCTCCACCGGTTACTAGAATCTTCACGCCTTCACTTGCCCTTCTTGTACTCTTAGTGCAGAGAGCCGAATACGGCCGCACGACCAAGCAACGAAAAGTCGTCGTTGCGAGTCACATGGTGAGGTTCCCGGGCGACGCTGTTGAGCATCAAGAGAGCGCCCCCGATAAGGGTTTTTGCAAGCTTTGGGTCTGCCCCCAAAGCAGGAAATGAAAAGCTATGGCTCTCCTCATGCCTTATCCATACACTTCTGTTTCCAACGGCTCCACCTTTGGGTTACTGCATCAACGCAAGATCTCGTCTATCGTGAGCTTATCCGCAAGTACTTTGGTACCGAGATTATGCAAGGCGCGGAAGTCGATAATGGCTGCAGGTTTCTCGGCAGAAAGTTCGGGATATAGAAGCAATGGTCTCGGGCGTGCGTCTGTTTGAATGTACGAGTTTTTAGACTGCGTTTCGATCACCCCGGTGGCTCGCACATCACCTTACGACTAGAGAGAATTTAGGGAACTTTAATTATGCCGAATGATCTTCTGAATCGCGATAACTTCGGACTACTCCCCGAACCGGAGGGCCGTTGGGGCTCCTTTGGGATCAGCATGGTGACCAATGTCATCATTATGTCTTTGCTGATTCTGCTGACCGCGGCAATCCATAAAGTGGAGAAGCAGAAATACAACGAGACCCTGATCTTCCCTCAGGAAGTACCGCCACCACCTAAGATTGTAGTGCCCAAGGTAAAGGTGTTTGCACCGCCGCAACCCGAGGTGGTCAAGCTCACCCCGCCAAAGATTACGATACCGAAGATCCAGCCGCCGCCTGAGATTCCCAAGCCGGTGAAGATGGATCAGCCAGAGCAGCCGAAGCTACCTCCGGCGCCGCCGAAGGCAGTAGCACCTCCGCCGCAACCGAAGGTTGGTCTGTTTACCAGCCCGAAACCTACGGAGACGGCCAACAACCAGGTGAAGCCCGACGTGAAAGCCGGCGGTTTCGGTGATCCGATCGGAGCCAAGACGAATCCCAACTCCACCAAGTCGGCACTGGTGGCCGTGGGTTCTTTCAACAGCGCGCCTGGGGCAGCTACCGGCGCCGGCGCCGCTCGCAAAGGTGCGGTTGCGGGTACCTCGTTCGGAGCAGGTGTGGCGAACGGTGTTCCCGGCGGACATGACATGGGCAAGGTGGCCTCGGCTGGCTTTGCCAACGGCGTGGTCGGTGGCACGGGCAAACCGGGAGGAACCGGTACGGTTGCGACTGGCGGCTTCAACACTGCCGGTCCAGCACCCACCCAGGTAGCCATCAAAACATCGGAACCGGCCTTCGTTCCACCGGTTGTGATCTCCGAGCCGCATCCACAGTACACCGCGGAAGCCGCTCAATTGAGAATCCAGGGTGAGGTAACTTTGCAGGTGCGGTTTCTGGCTTCTGGCCAAGTAGAGGTATTGCGCGTAGTAAACGGGCTAGGGCATGGTCTGGATGAGCAGGCAAAGCGTGTTGCCGAGCAAATCCGGTTCAAGCCCGCGGAAAAAGATGGGCATCCGGTAGATCACACGACACTGATCCACGTGACCTTCCAGCTGGCTTAGCCAGTGGTTGCCCAGGTTCTACGAATTTTCAGGAAACGTTCGAAATCGTTCAAAGGTTACAGGAGCCAGGAAATGACCCTGCGTCGAGTTTGGATCACCAGTCTGCTGTTGACGCTGACGGCGTCTGCAGCACAGGCCAAAACCAAGTATCAGCCCCCAATGGCTCTGTCGCCAGAACAAAGCGCGCTGGTGCAGAAAGCGATTGCGGCCGAAAAGGTCACCATCAAGCAAATCCAAAAGCACTCTCCGCTGGTGCAGACCTATATCCAAAACATGCGGCCTGATCAGGTGCTGTACGCGGTGCCGGAATCGGATCAATATCTTCTTGGCCGGGTAGACTTCGGCAAGTCGATTAGCGACACGTCGTACTCTGAGTCAGGCAACAGCAAGGGTCTGTTCAAGGGTTCGATGAAGTATGTGTCGGGTCTGACCAAGGCGTTCAAGATGCAGTACATCTCCGCCGGCTTTATGGAGATGATGTTCCTGGACCCGATCTCTTTCGACCAGCAGCACTATGACTTCAGCTATGTTCGCCGGGACTTCCTGGGCGCGGTGCGCACGCTGGTGTTCGACGTGCACCCCAAGCCGGGCACCGGCAGCGGCCGTTTCACCGGCCGTATCTGGGTTGAAGACCAGGGCGGGAACATCGTCCGCTTCAATGGCACCTACACCGGTGGCAACCAGGACGACGACAGCTCGAGCTACTTCCACTTCGACAGCTGGCGCGAAAACCTCCAGCCCGGCCTCTGGCTGCCCGTCGGCGTCTATGTAGAAGAGACGCAGAAGAGCTCAGAGCACCCGGTATCTTTCAAGGCCCAGACATATATCTGGGGCTACAGCCTGAAGCTGCCCACCCACGAGTCTGACAACGAGTCGGTCAAGATTGACGACGTTCAGGACCAGAGTGATCAGAACCAGGACCTCAGCCCGCTGCAAGCCCAGCGGCAATGGATCTCCCAGGCCGAGGAAAACGTCCTCGATCGCCTGGTGCAAGCAGGCCTCCTGGCGCCTCCCAGCGACTTTGACAAGGTGCTGGAGCAGGTTGCCAACAATATCATCATCGGCAACAACATTCAGATTACGGATGCGATTCACTGCCGGGTGCTGCTGACCGCGCCACTGGAATCGCTGGCCGTGGGCAACACCATCATCCTGAGCAAGGGGCTGATCGACGTAGTGGCTTCTGAGCCAGATCTGGCTGCGATGCTGTCATTCCAGTTGGCTCACATTGTTCTTGGCCACCACATCGACACGCGTTACGCATTTAACGATCGCCTTCTGTTCCCGGACGAGGCGACCTTTGAGCGCATCCACATGTCTCACTCGGATGCAGACAACGAACTGGCTGCCAAGAAGGCCATCGAGCTGCTGAACCACTCCGTTTACGCCAACCAGCTATCTCAGCCGGGCCTGTTCCTGTCCCAGCTGGATGCACGCTCGAAGCAGCTCACGGCGCTCAACACGCCGAGACTGGGTGATTCGCTTCTGCGCCCCACCGGGGAACCCTGGCTGAATGCCTTGATCGCGAAGGCGCCGAAGCTGGACATGAACAAGCTGGATCAAATCGCGGCCCTCCCCTTGGGCAGCCAATTGAAGATCGATGCCTGGGATGACAAGGTCATTCGCTTGAACGCCCGGATGGCTCCGATCATGAACGCGCGGGACAAGATGCCCTTCGAGGTCACTCCGGTCTTCTTCCGCTTAATCCGCTACACGCCACCCGTCGCGGCAGCTCCTACGCCGGCAGCCGGCGCAGCAGATACCACTGCTCCGGCCGTCGATACGCAGCAGAGCGCGGCCCCGGCCCAGGCGTCGGCAACTCAACCGAGCCCGCAGTAAACCTCTGCCAGAGGGGTAACCAAGGCGATATCTTCGAAGTACCGCAGGGACAGAGGCGGGGTAGACTTACATCTACCCCGCCTCTGCGATTTTCAGGGGAAACCCTTTGCGTGGTGCGCATGAACAAAAGGTATCTGCTGGCAAGCCTGCTCGCCCTCCTGTTCTCCTTCTCGTCAACTGCACATCTCCAAGCCCAGGTTACTGCGGCCGGCCGGGGTGGCGCTCACCTGGTCGGAGGAGGTTTTTTTTCGGTCTATACCCCCGACTATGGTCCTAACCAATTGCTGGGCATTGGCGGCTTCCTGGATTTCAACCTGCGAGGACACCTCGGCGCAGAAGGAGAGATTCGCTTTCTGCGGTTCAATCAGACCTACTCCGTACACGAGGACAACTACAACATCGGTCCCACGTACCGCTGGCGGATACGGCGTTGGGAACCCTACGGGAAATTCATGATTGGTGACGGCCAGTTCAACTTTCCCTTCAGTTTCGGGCACGGCGGTTACCTTCTGATCGCACCCGGAGCAGGACTGGATATTCACTTCCATCGCTTCACGGTGCGCGCGGTCGACTACGAATACCAGCACTGGTTCAACTTCCAGAACAGTTCCTTGACACCGAATGGCTTCAGCAGCGGGATCGCTTACCGGATTTTCTAAGCGGAATTAATTCCTGCTGATTGCCCGACGCCCTGTTTTTGGGTGGAGGACGAACCGATGCCCTCAGGGGCTAAAGGCCATCCCATGTTGCTTAGGTAACGTACGGGCTGAAGCCCGTACCCTTCAAGGCGCGAGTTCCCGCAGACTGATTGGAGTCGAGCCCTGATACAAAGGGTCAAGAGCTTCTTTCACAGCTAACCCTCATCAACACGGGTTTCTTCGATGCGGCACCGCCGAAGCTGGGCCGCATCGTCAGGAAACTTTCTAGAAGTGGTAGGCGATGCCGATCGTTGGATTGTAGACGTTGTAGAAACGGCCGGTTTTTTGCGGTTCCAGGCCGAAATTTGGGGTTTTCATGAGCAGGCCGCGGTATTCGGCGCGAATGTCCCAGCTGGGGCTGAGCTCATACGCCACCCCGGCACCGTACATCGCCCCCAGAATGGTTTGCTGCTTCACGTCGATCTGGGTGGTGCTAGCGTCGTCGAGCGGTTGAAATATGAAGGCTGCCGGACCGGCCTCGATAAAAGGATTCCAGCTCTTGAAGTTTGCGTTGAGCACGTAGGCGCCGGAAAATTCCATCATGCGGTCGTGAACTCTTACATTGTTGAAGCTGGTGTAATACTTCTGAGCATTCTGTGCGTATTGATAATTGAGTTCGAGCCCGCTCCTCGGAGTCAACATGTACCGATAGCTGACAAGGCCGCCCAATCCATAGGTTCCGGTCTGTTGCACATCATTGCCGGTGATAAACGGGGGAAAGATGCCGGTTACGCTCAAACTCACATCTTGACGGCTTTCCTGGGCCTGACTCGCCACCGCCATAAAGGGCAGCAGCAGAAATAACAACAGCGTTTTCTTCATTCGTTCCTGAACCTCTCGCCTGCGCGCAACCGAAATCCGTGATCCACTCCCGCAATTGTACCTGCGCCCAGCGCGTGAACGCACATCAACCCGCCCGTTCGACACGAAACTCGTAAGGCAAGCCGCGCTCCAGCGATAGCGACCGAACCACCTTGAGAAACGCAATCGCGGCGTGGGAGAGGTTTGCCTGCTTGCGGTGCACCAGGCGAAGATGGCGTTCGAATCTGAGCGCTTCGACCGGCACCTGGACAAGTTCTCCACTGGCCAGTTCCCTTCCCACAGTCAATCCGGGAACCAGAGCCACTCCATTGCCAATGGCAACAAAGCGTTTGACCGCTTCCAGGCTAGGCAATTCCACACCTATGTTCAAAGGCGTTTTGTGCTTCTCGAAGGCCGCGATCACTTGCCGGCGCAAGGGCGAGGGAACATTATGGGCAATAAAACTCTCCGCGCCCAGATCTTCAATCGCGATTCCCTTCTCCCCCGCCAGAGGATGGTTCGGGTTAACGACAAAGGCCAGTTCATCGGTGTAAACAGCTATGGACTTGAAGAGATCCCCTTCAATGCGGAAGGAGAGGACACCGATCTCGACCGTGCGCTGCAGCACATCATCAGGGATTCTGCTGGCCAGCGAGCGCTGGACGCTGACCCCGATCTGGGGGCACAAATGCCGAAACCGATCGAGAATAGGAAGCAGATAGAGGCACGTGTATTCATTGGCGGCAATGAGCAGACGTCCGCGATCCAGCGACTTCAGCTCTTCCATGGCGCTCGCGGCTTCTGCCGCGGAGAGTCAGGATTCGGCGCGCATAGTCGCGTAGAACTTCGCCGGCTGCCGTAAGGGTGCCGTCCCGGGCGCTGCGTTCGAACAGCACCTCCCCCAGGTCGGCCTCGAGTTTACGAATGACCTGGCTAACCGCGGGTTGAGTGCGGCGCAGCCGCTTGGCAGCACGAGAGAATCCTTTTTCCTCTGCAACCGTGAGAAATGTCTCCAGCTGGTGAATGTCCATAAGCTCAAGGCGCGTCTTTGCGGAGCGTGTTGCACTACTATAAGTAAAATTTATGATTTTTAGAAGAATAATAAATTTGATCTATGAAAAGAGATCCGCGACAATAGTGAACAGTAGAGTCTGAAGGGTGGCGCCTCGATGAATCAAGATCGAGTGTTCTTTTTCGATACCACGTTACGTGATGGCGAACAGTCCCCGGGCTGCAGTATGACCACTCCGGAGAAACTGCGGATGGCCCACGCGCTTGAGGCTCTGGGCGTTGACGTCGTGGAAGCCGGCTTCGCTATCGCATCTCCGGGCGACTTTGCCGCCATCAACAGTGTCTGCCGCGAAGTGCGCGGCCCACGCATCGCCTCGCTGGCTCGTACCCGGCGCGAAGATATTGAGGCGGCCGCGCGTTCACTGGAAGGAGCCAACCGCTCACGCATCCACGTCTTCCTCGCCAGCTCGGACATCCACCTGGAGCACAAGTTGAAGATCACACGCGCCGAGGCGTTGCAGCAAGCCGGTACCGCCGTTCGCCTGGCGCGCACCTATGTGGACGACGTGGAGTTTTCTCCCGAGGATGCCAGCCGGTCAGACCCTGATTTCCTGTGCAGTGTCGTCTCTGTGGCCATCGAAGCCGGGGCAACGGTCATCAATCTGCCGGACACCGTCGGATACTGCGTTCCCAACGAGTACGCCGCCATCTTCCGCATGTTACGCGAGCGGGTTCCACAGGTAGCCGGGATCACGCTCTCCTCTCACTGTCACAACGATCTGGGGATGGCCGTGGCAAACAGCCTGGCGGCCCTGGAGGCGGGCGTCCGGCAAATCGAGTGCACCATCAATGGCATTGGCGAACGCGCCGGAAATGCGGCGTTGGAAGAAGTGGCTGCCGCTATGCTGGTGCGCCCGGATAAGTTTCCCTACGCACACGGCCTGGTTTTGGAGCAGCTTTATCCGACCAGCCAGTCGCTATCAGAAGTGATCAGCTTCACCCCCGCGCCGAACAAGGCAGTGGTGGGCAGCAATGCCTTCGCGCACGAGGCGGGCATTCATCAACACGGAATGCTTGCGCACCCATTGACCTATGAAATCATGACCCCGGCTTCGGTGGGCGTACCCACGAATCGCATGGTGCTGGGTAAGCATTCTGGCCGGCGCGCCCTGGCGCATCGTCTTAAAGAACTCGGATATGACCTGGATGCCGCCGATCTGGATGTGGTGTATCACCACTTCACCGAATTGGCGGATCGGAGAAAAGCCATTTTCGACCAGGACCTCCTATCCTTGCTCCCGGCGCAGCACCGCCCGGCTGAAGCCATGTTGCCGGCGGCGGAGTTACAGATCTGAATGCGAGGTAATTGAGAAATGAAATTGAAGGTTCTGATCGCCGCCGGAGATGGGATAGGCCCGGAAGTCACTCGCGAGGCGGTACGCATCCTGACTTCTGTGGCGGAGTTCGGCGGCTATGACTTCCAATTTACCGAGATGCCCATCGGCGGGCAGGCCATTCGCCAAACCGGAACGCCCCTACCCGCGGCCACACTTGATGCTGCGCTGGAGAGCGACGCAGTGCTGCTGGGAGCTGTGGGCAGCAACGAGTTCAATGCGCTGCCTCCGGATCGGCGCCCCGAAGCAGGGCTTTTGCAGATACGCCAGGCCTTAGGGGGCTTTGCCAACCTGCGTCCCTCCTTTGCGTACAAGGCGTTGTCCGCCAACTCGCCGCTTCGGCCGGAAGTGACTGATGGGGCAGACATCCTGTTTGTCCGCGAGTTGCTGGGCGGGCCTTTACTTTGGGGAACCGCGAGCCTGGAACCGGGAGAGCGGGGCAGCCTGGAACACCATGCGCTATACCCGGGATGAGGTCGTCCGGGTGGCGCATGTGGCCTTCCATCTGGCCGGCCAGCGGCGCAAGAAAGTCACGTCGGTCGATAAAGCGAATGTGCTTGAGGTGTCGCAGCTGTGGCGCGCCACGGTGATCGAGATCGCCCAGCAATACCCGGGCATCGCGCTGGAGCATCAGTACGTGGACGCCTGCGCCATGCACCTGATGAATACTCCGCGCAACTTCGATGTGGTGCTTACCGAGAACCTGTTTGGCGACATTCTGAGCGATGAAGCGGCGGTCATCACCGGTTCGCTGGGCATGCTGCCGTCGGCGACTATTGGCGGATCTGTCAACCTGTATGAACCGGTGCACGGCTCGGCGCCAGATATCGCGGGTAAAGGGATTGCCAACCCGCTGGGCGCTATTCTCACCGCCGCCATGCTGCTACGCCACTCGGCCAATCTGGAACAGGATGCGGAGGCGGTGGAGTTGTCGGTACGCAAGGTTCTTGAGCAGGGGTACCGCACCGCCGATTTGCTGCGCGAAGGGCAGCCTGGCCAGCAGGTATCCACCCAGGAAATGGGCCGGCTGGTACACCAGACCCTCAACGAAATTATCGACCGCCGGCAGGCTTTGCACGCCGTTTAGGTTAAGGACCTTCCGTTTTAAAAGGACCCTGGGTGCCCCATATCTCGCTCGTTTTTTGCGAGATGTGGGATACCGCGAAGCTTGACCTACGTTGGCTTGGAGTCCTAAGGGTTGCAGATCGACCACCGTGGTATCCCACATCTCGCAAAAAACGAGCGAGATGTGGGGCACCCAGGGTTCGGTTGCAGGGAAAGACCCGAGGGTTTTGTTGCAGGGAAAGATGTAAAGGAAAACACTATGTCGCAAGGGGCAAGAACGCTGTTTGAAAAGGTTTGGGAGTCGCATGTGGTGGTGGCGCCCGAAGGCGAGCCGGTACTGCTCTATATCGACCTGCATCTATTGCACGAGGTCACTTCACCGCAGGCGTTCGAGGGATTGCGGCTGGCGGGGCGGACCGTGCGACGTCCGGACCGGGCGGTGGCAACCGTAGATCATAACGTCCCCACCACGGCCAACCGGCTCATTATTGAGGACGCGATCGCGGCTAAACAGATGGACGCCCTGCGGGTAAACTGCGCCGACTTCGGCATACCCCTCTACGACGTTCAGTCACCGGAACAAGGGATCGTGCATGTCATCGGTCCGGAACTGGGCCTGACCAAGCCCGGCATGACCATCGTCTGCGGCGATAGCCATACCAGCACGCACGGTGCCTTCGGAGCGCTGGCGTTCGGCATTGGAACCTCGGAAGTGGAACACGTTCTGGCCACGCAGTGTCTGCCGCAGTCGTTGCCCAAAACCTTCCGCATTACGGTTGACGGCAAGCTCCCTCCGGCGGTGACGGCGAAAGATATTGCGCTGGGCATCATTGGCCACATAGGAACGGATGGCGCCAGCGGCTGCGTGATCGAATATGCCGGTGAGGCTATTCGGGCCCTCTCCATGGAGGGGCGGATGACCCTGTGCAACATGAGCATCGAGGCCGGCGCGCGCGCGGGCATGATTGCTCCCGACGAGACCACCTTCCGTTATCTCAAAGGACGGCGGTTCAGTCCCGCCGGCGCTGACTGGGATCTTGCGGTGGCGGAATGGAAGTCACTCGCTTCTGATCCTGGCGCCAGTTTCGATCGCGAGCTAGTGCTGCGCGCCGAAGACCTCGCACCTTTTGTTACCTGGGGAACCAGTCCCGGGATGGTGGTGCCAGTCACGGATCGCGTGCCCGATCCCGCTTCCAGCCATTCACCGGCGGAGCGCCGCGCCTGGGAACGTGCGCTCGAATACATGGCGCTCGAGCCGGGCAAGGCGATGGAAGAGCTGGCCATCGACCGTGTGTTTATCGGTTCGTGCACCAACGCCCGGATTGAAGATCTTCGCTCTGCCGCCAAAGTGGTCAGCGGGTACCACGTTCATCCCCAGGTGCGGGCGATGGTTGTTCCCGGATCTCAACAAGTGAAGAAGCAGGCGGAGGAAGAAGGACTCGATGAAGTCTTCCGCGCCGCCGGTTTTGATTGGCGCGAGCCCGGCTGCTCCATGTGCCTGGGAATGAATCCCGATATTCTCGCGCCTGGCGAGCGTTGCGCCTCCACCAGCAATCGCAACTTCGAAGGGCGCCAGGGACGCGGCGGCCGCACCCACCTGGTGAGCCCCATGATGGCGGCCGCGGCCGCTGTCTCCGGCCACTTCACCGATGTCCGCAAGTGGCAGTTCAACCCGGTTCCTGCGCACGCAGTGGAGTCGCTCCAATGAATCCATTTCGAAAACATACGGGTGTGGTGGCACACCTCGATCGCGAAAATGTCGACACCGATCAGATCATCCCTAAGCAATTCCTTAAGCGGATCGAACGAACCGGTTATGGAGAATTCCTTTTCTTCGATTGGCGGCGTATTCAGGAGGGACCGGACGCGGGCTCGCCGCATCCCGATTTCATCCTGAATCAGCCGCATTACAAGGACGCCGAAATTCTAGTGGCGGGCAAAAACTTCGGCTGCGGATCTTCGCGTGAGCACGCCGCGTGGGCACTCTCCGACTACGGTTTTCGCTGCGTGATTGCGTCTTCTTTTGCGGATATTTTCCATTCCAATGCGGGCAAGAACGGCATCCTGCTCATCACCCTGCCAGAGGAGCAGGTACAGACGCTGATGCAGCGCGCCGCCTCCATTCCGCGTTATCAGCTTACGGTTTCGCTCGAGGATGAGAGACTGCACGACGACCATGGTCTCTCCATTCCCTTCTCCATTGACCCTTTTCGTCGCGAGTGTCTGTTGCTGGGCCTGGACGACATCGGGTTGTCGCTCAAACACGATGGCGCGCTGGAAAAATTTGAGCAGCGCCACGATAAAGAATTCTGGTTAGCGCCGCGACCAGCGGATGCGGTCACCAACCAAGGAGCTCTATGAGCAACATCGATCGCAAAGCCCGGCTCACGGGCGCGGAGATAATCTGGGCTACGCTTGAGGGCGAAGGAGTGCGCGAGGTTTTCGGCTATCCCGGCGGAGCGATTTTGCCGGCCTATGACGCATTACGCAAATTTCCCATCCGTCATATCCTGGTGCGCCATGAGCAGGGCGCGGCGCACATGGCCGACGGATATGCACGGGCCTCTGGCCGGGTAGGAGTCGCGGTCGCTACCTCAGGACCTGGCGCCACCAACATGGTTACCGGCATTGCCACCGCTATGCTGGACTCGATTCCGATTGTCTGCATAACGGGCCAGGTGGGAAGCAAAGTACTGGGCACCGACGCCTTCCAGGAAGTAGACATCACTGGCATTACGCTGCCCGTAACCAAACATAACTATGTCGTCACCCGGGCTGAGGATATAGCGCCGGTGCTGCGCGATGCGTTTCGAGTTGCCAAGTCCGGGCGTCCCGGGCCGGTCCTGGTGGATATCACCAAGGATGCGCAGCAGGCCACAGCGGAATTCGATTTCGCCGCCGCAGCGCCGGAGAAACTTCGTGATCACCCCATGCTCAGTGTTTCCGAGCAAGGCATTGCCGAGGCTGTTGAGCTGATCCTCACGGCTAAGCGTCCTTTGATCCTTGCCGGGCACGGCATCATTCAGTCAGGCGCGATGAGCCAGGTGCGCGCACTCGCGGAACGAGCCCAAATTCCTGTTGCTTGCACTCTGCTTGGCCTGGGCAGCTTTCCCGCGTCGCACAAATTGAACCTGGGCATGATGGGCATGCATGGGGAGTCGTGGGTCAATCACTCCATTCAGGAAGCCGACCTGCTGATTGCCTGCGGGATGCGTTTTGACGACCGGGTTACGGGCTCGCTCGCGACCTATGCCCCTAAAGCGAAGAAGATCCACATCGACATCGACCCTTCGGAGATCAACAAAAACGTCACCGTGCAGGTGTCGTTAATTGGGGACCTGGGTACGGTATTGGACCAGCTTTTACCACGGATCCGGACGCGTGACGGGGCCGCATGGCTGCACTCGATCGACCAGATGAAGGGGGATGCGGCCGTCCGCGACATCAAGAACCTGCCGGACAATGGTCATCTTTACGCCGCCCATGTAATCAACGACCTCTGGCGTGCAACGTCGGGAGACGCGTTGATCACGACCGATGTAGGTCAGCACCAGATGTGGGAGGCGCAATATTACAAACATGAGCAGCCGCGCTCGTTGATCACCTCGGGTGGCCTGGGAACGATGGGTTTTGCGTTGCCGGCGGCTATTGGCGCCAAGATCGCCTGCCCAGGTAAGGAGGTTTGGGCCATAGCCGGCGACGGCGGTTTTCAGATGACTTGTCCCGAGTTGGCCACCATTGTGCAGGAGAAGTTGGATATTAATATCGCCATCATCAACAATGGTTACCTGGGCATGATTCGCCAGTGGCAAGAGACGTTTTACGAGAAGAACTACGAGTGTTCGCCGATTTTTTCCCCGGACTTCGTCAAGTTGGCGGAGGCCTTCGGCATCCGGGCCGTGGCCGTGACCACGCGCGCTGAGGTGATGAGCGCGGTCGAAACGGCGCGCTCCCATAAGGGACCGTTTCTGATCAATTTCCTGGTGGAGCAGGAAGATACCGTCTACCCCATGATCGTACCCGGAGCCGCGCTGCACGAGATGATCCGCCGGCCGTCGGCAAACCCGCTGATCGAAACTGCGTCGGACGTCTAGAAAGGTTTTCATGCAGCACACATTCGTCGCCTACGTCGAAGATAAGCCTGGTGTGCTGACCCGCGTAGCGTCGCTGTTCCGCCGGCTGAACATCAATATCTCCTCGGTCACTGTAGGTGGTTCTGAGCGACCGAATATCTCGCGCATGACCCTGGTCGCCGATGCCCCGCCCGCAGCCGGTCATCGCATCATGGCCTCGCTCTACAAATTGGAGAATGTGATCCAGGTGGATGACGTTGGCCGCTTCTCTTCGGTAAGCCGCGAATTGGCATTGATCAAGGTGGCGACCACCCCCAAGACGCGGTCGCATATCTTCGAGCTGGTGAATGTCTTCCGCGCGCGGGTGGTCGATCTGGCGCCCGGATCGCTCATGATCGAAATCACCGGCAGCGAGAGCAAGATCGAAGGCTTGCTCCAGGTACTCAACGAGAATGAAGACCGGGTGCTTGAGATTTCCCGCACAGGCCGCATGGTGATGCGCCGCGGACACCATACCAGCCGCGTGCTCGAGGCGCTGGGCGACGTTGAGTCACAAAACGGCACGGCGAGCCTGCCAAAAGGTGAGGCTTTACCAGAGGAAGAGGAGACCGGCGACTTCACCAACGATAGCGGTCTTCCCCAACAAAACACGTAAACCAATCACGTAATTACGTCTGCATACAAAGGAAAGGTTAATGACTAAGACTTATCACGACCACGATGCCGATCTCTCCCTGATCCAGGACAAGAAAGTGGCCATCGTCGGCTATGGATCCCAGGGCCATGCCCACTCGCTTAATCTCAAGGACTCTGGCGTAGACGTGCGCGTCGGCCTGCCGGCAACCAGCCGTTCCATCACGAAGGCCAAGAGTGCCGGGCTGGAGGTCCTCTCTGTGGCCGACGCCGCCAAGTGGGCTGACGTCATCATGATTCTGGCCCCGGATACTTCTCAGGCGGCCATTTACCACGAACACATCGCTCCTCACATGGGTAAGGGGAAGACGCTGATGTTCGCGCACGGCTTCAACATTCGTTACGGCACCATTGTCCCGACCAAGGAGATTGACGTGAGCATGGTGGCCCCCAAGGCACCGGGCCACCGGGTGCGCGAAGTATTTACGGAAGGCGGCGGCGTTCCGGCCCTGATCGCGGTGCAGCAGGACGCCTCCGGCCGTGCTCACGCCCTGGCGCTCTCCTATGCCAAGGCGATCGGGAGCACGCGCGCCGGGGTCATCGAGACCACCTTTACAGAAGAAACCGAAACCGATCTGTTTGGCGAGCAGACTGTGTTGTGTGGAGGGGTAAGCGCGTTGGTGAAGGCGGGATTTGAAACCCTGGTGAACGCGGGTTACCAGCCAGAGGTGGCCTACTTCGAGTGCCTGCACGAGCTGAAACTGATTGTCGATCTTATGTACCGCGGCGGTCTGGCTTACATGCGCTACTCCATTTCCGACACTGCCGAGTATGGCGACTATACCGCAGGGCCGCGTTTGGTTACGGATGCCACGCGCGCGGAAATGAAGAAAATACTGGCCGAGATCCAGGACGGAACCTTTGCCAAAAATTGGATCAAGGAGAATGAGACTGGGCGCAAGCAATTTGACCAGATGCGCAGCAAGGAAGCCGCACACGCCATCGAGGCAGTGGGCAGTAAATTGCGGGCGGCCATGCCTTTCCTGGACCCGGTAACGGTCACGGTGGATAGCCCTGGCGCGGCACCACGCCTGGCGGAGCCAGTCGGCGCCTAGAGGAACGGCCGGGCTGCGACCCGGCCTCCACCCGAGAGAGGAGACGGGGCCAGGGTGGTTACATTGGGCACTTTTGCGTTTTTCACGCACACTTTGCGGCGCTTTCCGAGTCTACTCTGCATGCGCTTGTCGGCGGCTTTGCGTTTTTCGGTTTTCGCTTTGCTATCGAGTTCTTTGTTGGCCGCGTCGAATGGGCAAACCCCGAAAGAGCAACCCAGTGCAGGGTGTCCAGCACAGCCGAACACCCTACGGGCTATGCGCGGCTGCTACCGCCCGCTACTGGTCTTCGCTCCCACCCTGGACCAGCCGCAGCTGGTAGAGGAGTTTAACCAGCTCAAAGTTCACGCCACAGAACTTAAGGTCCGCAGCCTGCTGTACGTCCCCATCGTGCCCGAGGGGCATAACCAACCCATCCCGGGCTCCAAGGTTCCCACCGCCAGGCTTAGCGAAGATGAGCTGGCTGCCATGCGTCACCGCTTCAAAGTCGAACCCGCTGAATTCCTGGTGATCCTAATCGGAAAAGATGGGCTGGAAAAGCTAAGCAGCAAAACCCCGATACCGGTGGACCAGCTGGAGCGAGTGATTGACTCGATGCCCATGCGCAAGAGTGAAAAGCAGCGGGAACCGCAAGGTTTGGATTAGATTCCACTGTTCGCACCGCCGTAAATGCCGCCGGCATGCCTGTCACGCCATCCGGTTAGATTCTGATTCTGCACCCGGAGAGCATCGGCTAACATCAAAACAACACCGCGAGGTGCCATGACGACGCAAGCTACGATCCCTGGTTTTACCTCGGCCCCACCTCCTTACCGTGCCCCCCATGACCCGGCGCGGGTTCCCGAACTCATCGAGGCGCTTAAGAAAGTGGGCCCGCTTCACGATCTGGAAGAGGCGGAGTACGAGTGGCTGGCAACGCACGGCACCGAAGTGTTTGCAGAAACGGGCGCAATCGTCTTCCGCGAAGGCGACCCTGCCTCCAAGATGACCATCCTGCTCAAAGGTGAGGTTTACGTGCGCCGGGAGCATGGTGGACCCAGTTTTCTTTTTATCGGCCGCTCCGGACTGATTACCGGCCTGCTGCCCTTCTCCCGTATGAAGGCTTATGGCGGGCTGGGCTACACCTCCGCCCCCACCTGGATGCTGGAGTACGACCGATCGCTCTTTCCAGAGATGCTCAAAACGATTCCTTTGCTGACCGAACGGTTGGTGGCCATTCTTCTCGATCGCGTTCGCGAAGTAACCCGCATGGAGCAGCAGTCAGAAAAGCTGAATGCGTTGGGTAAACTGGCGGGCAATCTGGCCCATGAATTGAACAATCCCGCATCGGCAGCGCAGCGCTCGGCCGCCGGCGTTCTGGAAGAGTTGCGCGTATACGGACACGAACGTTTCAATTTAGGGCGGCTGTGCCTCGACGCCGATAAGACCGAACAAGTCCGCGCTTGGGAGGACCAGGTTCGCGCCGAGTCCAAGCGGCTGGGTAAGCCGGCCGAATCCGAGCAGACCCGTCGCGAAGACGAGATTGTCAGTTGGCTTCACCGGCACGATATCCAGGAGTCATGGCACATTGCTCCCGAGCTGGCCGAATTTGGCGTGGTGCCCGATCAGTTGGAAGCGCTGACCGGCTATCTGGATCCGGGGGCAGTTGCGGTGGTGCTCTCCCAGTTCACTTCGTCGTTGCGGACGGAAAGAATCGCTGAGGCGATGCTTGACTCCACGGCCCGCATATTCGATTTGATCCGTGCCATCAAGGACTACTCCTACATGGACCAGATGCCCATCCAGGAGGTCGATGTTCCCCAGAGTCTGGAAAATACGCTGGCCATGGTTGCCTTTCGCTTGAGCAAGGTGGACGTGATCCGTGACTACGAACCCAACCTTCCGTCTGTAAGCGCCTATGGCCGGGAACTCAACCAGGTCTGGACAGCCTTGATTGAAAACGCGTTGGACGCGATTGAGGATGAGGGCGAGATCCGGCTGCTTGTCCGCACCGCCGGGGACATGCTGCTGATCGAGGTCTGGGACAATGGCCCGGGAATTCCAATCGAGCTGCAGGCGCGCATCTTCGAGCCATTCTTTACCACCAAGGCTCCAGGAAGCGGGCTGGGCCTTGGGCTAGACGCAGTTAGCCGAATCGTTCGCATGCACCGCGGGTTCGTCACTGTTCAGTCAAAGCCGGGCAGTACGTGCTTTCAGATCCGGCTTCCCCTGCAGCAGGTTCAGGCATATTAGACGAACGAACTTAGTCCCGAAGGGACGGCTGAACTTCAGAGCTGGATAACCCATGTTTGGAGTGCGCAGGGCCCCGGATTGGTTTCGAAGGAATCAGGTTGGTGTTCGTGGGTGCCTACCGGAATGAGCGTGCGCCGCAGGTATACCCAAGACTGCCTCCTGGGTAATTCTCAGTCGTCCCTGCGGGACTGGTCGTGCTGTGTGTTTTCTTATCGCGGAGAAGTCGGCGTCGCAGCCGCCACGCGCACGATCCCGCACTTTGTCTTCTTGCCGTCCGAAGTGGTTGCCTCGCCATTTTGCCCGTTGACCTTGAACTGCAGTGGCGAACCCACAACAAACTGGGTGGGTTTTAGCGAGCTGCCCAGTTTGGTGCGGCAAACGTACTCGTTGGTCGAGGTATCGATGACCAAGTCATACTGCTGGTGCTTCTGCTTCTTGCTGGTCGTACCCACCGTTTGCAGGTCTTTTAGGGTTGCTGTCTGGACGAGGCTGTCGGCCAGAGCAGCCGTGGAAAGCAATGTGGCGGCCAAACATAGGCACGATGTTCTGCGTAGTCTCATAAGTCCTCCTGCTCAGGCTCCCACAAGTTTGGCACCGAAGGCCAGCAGCAATGAGCCCAGAATGATGCGATAGAGCGCAAAGATGACAAATCCGTGACGCCGTACCCATAACAGGAACCATTCCACCACACCTAAGGCCACGACAAAAGAAACAATAAACCCAATGCCCAGAACGATCCAGCCATGGGTGGTCATTACCAGGGGGACCATCGCTTCTCCGCCTGGAATCTGCTTGGGATGGATGGTGCGAAGAAATTCATATCCCGTCGCCGCGATCATGACTGGGATGGACAAGAGAAAGCTGAACTCGAGGGCCGCAGTACGCGTCATGCCTACGGACTGACCTGCGGCAATGGTCGACATGGATCGCGAGACGCCGGGAAAAACAGCAGATGTTACTTCCCACAGGCCGATCCAGACAGCCTGGAAGAGCGACATCTGCTCCACATCCCTGGTTTTGAGATCACGGCGCACGCTCAATGCATCCACCACCCACATCACGATGCCGCCAATCAGCAATGCCAGAGCCATCAAACGCAGGCTTTCCAGGTGCTTGCCGATCAACTTAACCAGCAACAGCGACGGAACCGCAGTACAAACGAACGCCACCAGGGTGAGTGAGACGGGGTGGGTGAGTATGGTGCGGTCACCATTTTCTCCCTGGGGAAAGGTGCGAAAAAACTCGAGAATCCGCCCCGTGAACAGCAACACCAGCGCGATAATAGCGCCGAGCTGAATCACCACCGTGTACATCTTCCAGTAAGGGCTGGCCAGATCGACGTGGAGCATGGCCTCCACCAGCCTCAGGTGAGCGGTTGAGCTGACGGGCAAAAACTCGGTCAATCCTTCTACAATGCCCAGCAAAACCGACAGGATGTAATCGTTCAAGGGCCCTCCGGCAACACAACCCTACTGGCGATCGTTGCCGTAGATCGGAATTGATTCCTGCAACTGGTATACCAGACTGGCGGCGCGGGCGGCATAGTCCGATTGGGGATATTTGGTAGCAATGGTACCTGCAATGGTTACGGCCCTTGCCTTGGCCTCGCCGGCTTTTTTGTCGTCTCCATTGGCGCTGTAGATGTCGCTTAGGGCGCCCTGACGATAGACGGCGTTGTAAAGCGCCTCGGGAGCCCGGGGCGAATCAGGGTGCTCCTGGGCGTATTTTTCATACATCTCAGCTTCCTTCTCCGGGCACTTGGTGGAGCCCTGCCAATCGCCGCAAACCTTGTTGTCCAACATGTCCCAATCGGCCAAGTCGGCCCATTTGGAATGGGGGTAATTTTTTTTGAGTTTGCGGAACTCTTCATCGTCTATCTGCTCACGCATATAGGCATCTTTTTCGTGGGCTGAAGGCAGCGAGAACACATCGGCCTTTTGCAGTTGCCACCGTATATCGGCTGAGCGCCAGGCGGCTTCCGGGGCCAGCGGTGACTGAGGAAAGAAATCAGCCATGCGCTGGTACAGCAGGCGCGCCGCCTGGGCGACACTCTGGGGAGCGCGCGGCAGCATGGCGTCTTTCTCCTGGCTTGCGGCAGCGCCGAACAGAATCAAGTCGCCCTTGGGCGTCTCCGCGCTCACCACCCCGGCAGCCGCCATCCATCCGGAAATGGGAACAGCCGCCGCCTCGTGGCCAAATACCGGTGCATCCTGCGATTGGGAGGTTTCTTCGTCAGTGTTGGCAAAGACCCGCAACCAGGGGCCATTTTTTTCCACGATCACCATCTCTCTACCGGGTGAGATCTCCGCCAGGCGAGAGGATGAGTTGTCCGGCGCCACATACAAATTGGTATTGCGGATGACGGTCGCCTTGGGACCATTGCTGGGAGCTGGAGGTTTGGGGGCAGCGTATCCCTGAACCGCGAATATCAGAAGGGCAGAAAATGCAATGAATCCGGTGCGCATATTGCTTAGACGGTTCCACCACCAGAATACGCCGTCATGAAGAAGAACTAGCAGTCGATCCACTGCGCTCCCGCGGCTGGCCGGAACAGATCGCTCGGTCGAAAAAACATTTCCAGGAAAGGTCCGCGGAACTGCAGATCCCTCCGCTACGCTTCGGGATGACAAAGGGGAGGGCAACGGTTCCATAAAGGAGTGGTTGCCGGACCGAAGCGTTTTTCATGACCTTGGATGGGCCGCAGAACCATGATTCCTCCAGTCTTCCTCTAAACTTCTTCTTCCAGGACGCTGCGCAGCACCGACGGTTCGACATTGCCGCCACTCATAACGGCGACCGTCTCCCGGGCTTGGCGGCAATTGCTCCCGATGGAAGAGCGCCGCTGCCAACGCAACCGCACCACTGGGCTCGGGAACCAGCCGGACGGCGAAGATCATTTGCCGCATGGCCTCGCGAATCTCGGCTTCCGTCACGGTCACGATGTCGTCGACATACGCTTGCATGTGAGCAAAGTTCAAAGCACCGACACTTTGGGTTCTCAACCCATCCGCCGCAGTGCGGCTGGTCTGGTCTCCAGTGAAAGCCACAATGCGACCGCCCTTGAAACTCTGCGCCGCATCGGACGCAAGTTCAGGCTCGACCCCGATCACCCGCGCTTTGGGCCGGGTCAGCTTCACAGCCGCAGCGACTCCGCTGAGCAACCCGCCTCCGCCTACCGGCGATAGCACCAGCTCTACCTCCGGCCGATCGGCAACAATCTCCAAACCGCAGCTTCCCTGCCCGGCAATAATGTCGCGATCGTCGTACGGTGGAATGACGACATACCCGAATTCGGCGGCAAGCTCTTCTGCCTTGGCTTTGCGCTCTGCGCTGGCGGGGCCAACCGTGACGATCTCCGCGCCCAGTGCCTGGGTCGCCCTCACTTTCACCAGCGGCGCATTCGACGGCATCACAATGACAGCTTTCGTGCCCAGCGTTCGCGCCGCGTAGGCTACCCCCTGAGCGTGGTTGCCGCTGGAATAGGTGATCACGCCGCAAGCGCGGTCCCGAGCAGACAATTGGACAATCTTATTGAAAGCGCCGCGCAGCTTGAAACTGCCGATGGGCTGGAGCCCTTCCGCCTTGACCCAAAGCGCCGCGTCCCCCATGCGGACCAGCGGCGTGTGCATGGCAACCCCGCGAAGCCGCTCCTGGGCTGCGTGCAGCTCGGGAAGCGTGACCAACACTTAGATTTCCAGGATAAGCGGCATGATCATGGGCCGGCGCGAAGTGTTCTTTTGGATGTAGCGCTTGAGGTCGAGACGGATCTTCTCTTTCATGACCCCGTAGTCAGCCTTCTCTTCGGCCGAAGATTCATCCAGCGTGCGGTTGACGATCTCCCGCGCCTGATCGCTGAGAGCGATCTCGCCGGTCACAAAGCCGCGGGTCACCACTTCCGGCGCACGCTCCACCTTGCCGGTGCGCTTGTTGATGGTGATGATGGCCAGCACGATGCCATCCTCGCTGAGGTGCTTGCGGTCCCGGATCACCAGATCTTCGACCACGTCGGTGGTAGAACCGGCATCGATGCAAACCCTGCCGGTCGTGACTTTGCCTGCCTTCACAGCGGAGTTTGCGTCCACTTCAAGAATGTCGCCATCTTCGAGCAGCAGCGCCTGCTGCACCACGCCGGTATTCTTTGCCAACTGGACATGCTTTTGCAGGTGACGGTAATCGCCATGGACGGGGATAAAGAATTTCGGCCGCAGCAGATTGATCATCAACCGCATCTCTTCCTGGCTGCCGTGCCCGCTCACGTGGATCAGCCCGGATTCGCCATCGTCGTAGATCACGTTGGCCTCGCGCCGGCATAAGTGGTCGATCACGCGGTAAATGCTTTTCTCATTACCGGGAATAACGCGGGAACTCAACACCACGGTGTCGCCGCGTTCGACGCGCGCGTGCTTATGATTGTCGACCGCCGCCCGGGAAAGAGCCGACATCGGTTCCCCTTGCGTACCGCTGATCAGAATCATGACTTCAGAAGCCTGATAGTCGCGGATCTGCCCGGGATGAATCATTAACCCGCCGGGCAAAGTGAGATAGCCGAGATCCTGCGCGATCTCTGAGGATTCCACCATCGACCGGCCCACGATCGCCACCTTGCGGCGATGTGTCTGCGCCAACTCGAGGGCGATACGAATGCGGTAAATGGAGGAGGAAAAGCAACTGAAGAACAGCTTCTGTTTGGTGCGCGAAAAGACCTCGTCCAACCGTGGCTTCACCGCCCACTCGCTGGGGGTGTATCCGGCGCGATCGACGTTGGTCGAGTCCTGGAACAGGGCCAGCACGCCGCGCTTTCCGTACTCTGCGAAACCATGCAGGTCGAAGGGCTTGCCGTCCGGGGGCGAGAGGTCGATTTTGAAATCGCCGGTGTGCACGATTACGCCCACCGGGGTCTCGATCGCCAGGGCGACACAGTCCACCAGGCTGTGGGTGACGCGAATGGGCTCAACGGTGAAGGCGCCCAGATGAAACTTCTGCCGCGGAGTAATCTCGATCAGCTCCGCGGTGTCGAGCAACTTGTGCTCTTCCAGCTTGCCTTCGACGTAGGCCAGGGTGAACTCGGTCGCGTAGACCGGCACTTTCAATTCGCTCAGGATCCACGGCAGCCCGCCGATGTGATCCTCGTGGCCATGGGTCAGGATGATGGCTCGAACATGCTGGCGGTTTTCGGTGAGGTAGGTGATATCGGGGACGACAATGTCGACGCCCAACAATTCGGTCTCGGGAAACATGAGACCGGCATCGATGACGATGATGTCGTCCGCCCAGCGGAGCGCCAGGCAGTTCATTCCGAATTCGCCCAGACCACCCAGGGGGATGACTTGTAACTTACCTGAAGACATTAAAGTCTAATGCTACCACGCAGTGATGGAGCATCCCTCCTATTCCGACTTCGGCATCAACGGCAAAGTTCAGCTTTACTGGACGGAAAAACTGCGTACGCATTCGTTCTCCAGTAAACCCCCACAGGAGAGACTTCAGCGGAGCAGATCCTCGAGGGTGGAGCTTAGATCGGTCTTGTCATCGCGATACTTAACGATTACCGGGGTGTACAAACTCAAACCCCATGCGGGGTTCGCACCGCGCTTCAGCTCTCTGGCCCCCGGCACCACGACTGCGCCTTCCGGAATGATGAGTGGCTCATTTTCGGATGCCCGGAGTACCTCGCCGCGGACGATATCGTAAACCGGCGTTCCGCGGGTCAGGATAGTCCCCGCAGCCAACACCGCGCGCCGCCGCACCAACGTGCCCTCGTACACCCCCGTGTTGCCGCCAATCAGTACATCGTCTTCAATGATGACCGGCGTGGCGTTGACGGGCTCCAGCACGCCGCCGATCTGGGCCGCCGCGCTCAAGTGCACCCGCTTGCCGATCTGGGCGCAGCTGCCAACCAGCGCGTGAGAATCGACCATCGTGCCTTCGTCCACGTAGGCGCCGGCATTCACATACATGGGTGGCATGCACACCACACCGCGGGCGAGGAACGCGCCTTCACGGATGGCAGACCCGCCCGGCACCACGCGCACTGCTTGCTCCAGCCCGAATCGGCGCAAAGGATAAGTACTCTTGTCCACGAAAGAGAATTCATCGCCGCCCATTTGCTCCAGCGTGCCCAGCCGGAAGCCCAGTAGAATACCCTGCTTGACCCAGGTGTTGACGCGCCAGCCCAGGGGGGTTGCTGGCATCCGGTTCGGCGGCCCTCACTTGCCCGGCACTCAAGGCAGCCGCGCAGTTCAAGGAAGGCGTCCATCGCCTCTTTGTCGCCGTTAGCGTCAGCTCCCGCCGAAAAATATCGTTCTATGTCGGCCTGTAGGGTCGTCGTTTCTGTCGTCATCACTCTGTCCTGAATAAACTCTCTCCTGGCGGGGAGCGTTGAGATTTACGTCAGCAGACCCAGTTCTTCGGCCAGGGCCTTCAGTTTCTCCCGGGTTGCCGAAGTCACCGGCACGATGGGCAGGCGATAGTTTTCCTGGAGGCGACCCATCAAGGCCATCACGCACTTGACCGGCCCCGGACTCGGCTCCCAGAAGTTTGCTGTGATGAGCGGAAAGTAGCGCCGGTTAAGAGCCCGGGCAGTCGTCCAATCGTCCTGCAACGCCGCCGCAACCATGCGCGCCATCGGCCGCGGAATTTCATTCGATGCAACCGACACCAGTCCGGCTCCGCCCAAGGCAATCACGGGGAGAGCCATGAGGTCGTCCCCGGCCAGAACGGCAAAGCTCGACGGCAACCGATGGACCAGCTCGGCGATCTGCTGCAGATTCCCGCTCGATTCCTTCACTCCCTGGATATTGGGCGCATCCTCAGCCAGGCGCAGAATGGTTGCCGGTTCCAGATTAACGCCTGTGCGGCCCGGAATGTTGTAGAGCACCACCGGGCACGGAACCGCCTCGGCAATGGCGCGGAAGTGGCGATATTGGCCCTCCTGGCCTGGCTTGTTGTAGAACGGGTTCGCGGTGAGCAAACCGCTTACTCCCGGAACAGACGCGGCTTCGCCCGCCCGGGCAACCGCCTCGACGGTGGAGTTGTGGGTGCATCCGGCCAGCACCGGTACCCGCGCCGCCGCGGCCTCGGTCACGATGCGGATCACCCGCAGCCATTCCTCATGGGTCAGCGTAGGTGTTTCCGCAGTGGTCCCGCAGGCGACCAGGAAACGAATGCCGCTTTCGATCTGCCAATCCACCAGCTGGCGGAGCGTTTCCTCATCCAGGCTGCCATCGCTGCGAAAGGGAGTCACCAGTGCTGTGCCACAGCCGCTGAGGTTCATAACAAATGGAGTCTACTACCCAAGTTGGGGATAAATCTCCTTGAAGTCGTAGCAGCCTGTTTTGCCGCAGAGCCATTCCGCGGCCCGGACCGCGCCCTCGGCAAAACTGCGGCGGGAGATTGCCTCGTGCCGCAACTCAACCACATCATCACCCAGCCTGGCAGTGATGGTGTGGGTGCCGACCGCTTCGCCTTCGCGATGGGAGGTAATCTGGATCTTAAGCGTCGGATCCACTTCCAGGAGAGTCTGCTTGAGAGCTAATGCTGTTCCTGAGGGCGCATCTTTTTTGCTCTGATGGTGGGTTTCGCTGATGCTGATCTCGAATCCATGGACCAAGGGGACCAATTGCCGCGCCAGCTGGTACATCACCTGCACTCCTACGGAGAAGTTTGCACCGTACAGTAGCGCAGCATGCCGTCGTTCACAGACAGCGCGCATTTCGTCCAGTTTGTCATACCATCCGGTGGTGCCCACGACCACGCGCGCTCCATTGGCGAAGCAGGCTCGCATGTTGGAAATGACCGCCTGGGGCGTGGTGAAATCGATAACCGCGTCGAACTGCGCCAGCATCGGAGCAGTGAGCGCAGAGGCATTTGCATTTTCTTCTTCGCCGATGACCCGGACGCTGTGCCCTCGCTGACTGGCAACATCCGCAACCACCTGCCCGGTTTTACCCCGTCCCAGCACTAAGAAGATCATGGTTACAGATGCACGCTTTCCACGGTTTTTCTTGCGCTCACGTCGAAAATCTCGGGATCCGGATCGACAAAAAAGGCGGCGTGCAGGGATCGCACGGCCTCATCCACATCATCCTCGTCAATCATGAAGCTCATGTTGATTTCCGAAGCGCCCTGAGAAATCATGCGCACGTTGATGTGCCGGACAGCATGAAAGACCTGGGCGGCGATGCCATTCTGTCCCCGGATGTTACCACCGACCAGGCAAATCAGAGCCTTGCGCCCCTCGTAGGTTACATCAGCCAGCTTGCTCAGCTCGGCGGCCAGTTCCGGCAATTGATCGTTGGAATCGACGGTCAGCGAGACGCTGACCTCCGAAGTAGACACCATATCGACGGCGCACTTGTGCTTGTCGAAGACTTCGAAGACGGCACGCAGGTATCCATGCGACATCAGCATGCGGCTGGCCACCAGGTCGATGATGGTCAGCCGCCGCTTGGCGGCGATGGACTTGAAAGGGCTACGGCAAAAGGTCGCGAGCGCGGTGATGCGGGTGCCTTCATTCTCCGCGTTGCGTGAGTTCAGCACCAGCACCGGGATGTTCTTCTGCACCGCGGGCAGAATGGTCGCAGGATGAAGGACCTTGGCTCCGAAGTAGGCGAGCTCCGCAGCTTCTTCGAAGCTGATGGTCTTGACCCGCAGCGCATCCGGACAAACCCTGGGATCTGCGGTCATGATGCCATTCACGTCGGTCCAGATCTCGATCGATTCGGCATCCATGGCGCCACCGACCAGCGCGGCTGTATAGTCCGATCCGCCACGTCCCAGAGTGGTCGTTACGCCTTCGACCGTGGAACCGATAAAGCCGCCCATGACCGGCACTTTTCGCGGCATCGACCAATGGCTGCAGATGCTGGATACACCGGGCCTCAATCAGGGCGCTATTAGGAGTTGCTTTGCCGTACTGGGCGTCGGTCACAATACAGGTTCGGGCTTCCACGTGAACTGCCGAAATCCCTTGATCGCAGAATGCGTCGGCCACCAGGCGGCTGGAAAGGCGCTCGCCAAAGCTCACTACCAGGTCGTTGGTCCTGGGGGTCAGTTCGCCAACCGCGGAGAGCCCGCGCAAAATCTCGTCGATGGACTCGAATTCCTTCTGAATCCAATTCTGCATTTCAACCCGGCGGTGTTCCGGGAGCAAGAGAGCGGAAGTGTCGCAATGACGGTTACGCAGACGCGAGCTTATGGCTAACGCGCCGTTCCGGTCTCCACGGCCTGCGGCCTTGGCGGCGGCCAGCAACTGGTCAGTGACTTTGGCCATGGCGCTGACCACGACCACTGGGTGTTGGCCCCGTGCCAGCCTCCCCTGGACTATTTTGGCGGTCCGATTTATCGCCGCGTCATCTTCAACCGAAGTGCCGCCAAACTTCATCACCACCGGCTTCATGCGGGAACAGCCACGTGATCGCGGTTGGCTGCCGGTGCAAGCTTGCCCTGCGCGGCCAGGAATTCACCATTCAATACCGCTGCACCGGCTCCTCCGCGGATTGTATTGTGCGAGAGGACGGTGAACTTCCAGTCGAACAGCGAGCATGGGCGCAGCCGGCCGACCGTAGCGGACATGCCCTTGCCCCGCATGCGGTCTAACCGCGGCTGTGGCCGGTCTTCTGCGGCACTCCATTCGACCGGCTGGTCCGGCGCGGTGGGCAGTGCGTAGCTGCCCAATGGCGCAAAATCGCTCCAGGCGGCAAGGATCTCCTCGCGCGTCGCCGGAGTCTTCAGCTTGATGCTGACACTCTCGGTGTGGCCGTCTTCAACCGCCACCCGGTTGCAATGGGCGCTCACCCGGGCGTTCAGCGCGTCGACCCTGGTCCCGTTCAGCTTGCCTAACAGCTTGAGCGTTTCCGCCTCGAGCTTTTCTTCTTCGCCCTTGATATAAGGGACGACATTGCCGAGGATATCGAGCGAGGGCACGCCCGGATAACCAGCGCCGCTGACAGCCTGCATGGTGGTGACAAAGACGCTCTCGAGGCCAAAGCGATCCGCGAGCGGCTTGAGAGACAAAACCAGACCAATGGCGCTGCAGTTGGGGTTGGTCACGATGTAACCACCGGATTGCTTGCGCCAGCTCTGGGTCTCAAGCAGGTTCAAGTGCTCCGGGTTGACTTCGGGAATGACCAGTGGAACATCTGCCTGCATGCGAAAGGCGCTGGAGTTCGAGATCACAGCGCACCCGGCGGCGGCAAATTTCGGTTCCAGTTCGCGCGCGATGTCGGTGTCGAGCGCGGCAAAAATCACGCCGGGCGCACCCTCGGGAGAGGCTGGCGAAACCGTCATTTCGGCGATCCGGGTGGGGAGCGGAGTCTCCAGCTTCCATTTCATCGCTTCGCCGTAAGTTTTGCCGCTGGATCTGTCGCTGGCCGCAAGCCACACGATTTCGAACCACGGATGCTGCTCCAGCAGCTGGATGAAGCGCTGTCCGATGACTCCGGTGGCGCCAAGAATGCCAATCTTGTGTCGTTTCTGCATTGTCTTCGAGAAGATTCTGATTAATTTTAGACTATTCCGTACCTTGCGGGCCGCCGACAGCATCTGCCCGGTCAATGCCGAACGATACGGACCCGGCGAATTTGGGTAACCTCGGGCTCAAGCATTCTGGGTACAAACGATGAGGTACCCGGTGTTTTCAGCTCTGGAGGCTATAGCGCTGCGAGGACGGCGCCAGTGAACGCCCTGGTGCCGCTGGTTCCACCCACATCGCGCGTCAGCATCTTCTTTTCGATGTAAACCTTCTCCAGCGCCGATTGCACCCGGTCAGCGGTGCCGGTTTCCCCGATATAACGCAGCATGAGAATACCCGACTGGAGCAGCGCCGTAGGGTTGGCTATGTCCTTGCCGGCGATATCCGGCGCAGAGCCGTGCACGGCTTCGAAGATAGCGCACCCCGTACCTAAATTAGCGCCCGGGACCAGGCCCAGGCCGCCCACAAAGGCAGCGCACAGGTCACTGACAATATCGCCGTAAAGGTTTTCCGTGAGCAGGGTGTCGTATTGGTAGGGGTTCATGACCAATTGCATGCAGGTGTTGTCGACGATGTGCTCGCCATAGGTGATCTCGGGATAGCCCTTGGCCACCTCACGCGCGCAGCGCAGGAAAAGGCCGTCGGACATTTTCATGATGTTTGCCTTATGAATGGCGTGGATTTTGTGGCGTTTAAACTTGCGCGCATATTCAAAGGCAAACTTCGAGATGCGGGTGGATGCCTTTTCGGTGACGATCTTCAGCGACTCCACGACTCCGGGCACCACTTCATGCTCCAGTCCTACGTATTCGCCTTCCGTGTTCTCGCGCACGATGATCAGATCCACGCCCGGGTATCGGGTATCCATTCCCGGCAGATTCTTGATCGGCCGAAAGTTGGCAAATAGTTCGAACTTCTTGCGCAGGTGCACGTTGATGGACGCGAAACCGCCGGCAATTGGCGTGGCGACCGGCCCTTTCAACGCCAGGTGGTTTCGCTCGATGGAGTGGTACACATCCTGGGGAATGTACTCGTGATATTTCTCATATGCGCTGGCGCCGACCAGGAACGGTTCCCAGGCGAACCTGGCGCCGGTCCCCGCGATGGCTGCTTCGAGAATGCGCACCACGGCCTCAGTCACCTCCGGCCCTATGCCGTCGCCGGCGAGCAGGGTGACGGTGTGTATTCTCTCCTCTGAGCTTGCTGCCATTCTCTCTCCTCGGCGCTTATCGCTTGCCGGTTTTCGATGCTTCCCTGGTGTTGAGCAACTGTTCCAGCTCTTCCTTGAACTCACGTACGTCTTTGAAATCCCGGTAAACGCTGGCGAAACGAATGTAGGCGACCTTATCAATGGTCCGCAGGTGATTCATGATCAACTCGCCGATTTGATTCGTAGTTCGTTCGCGTTCCGGGGAATCGACTAGAAAGGCCTCCGTCTCATCCACGATTGCCTCCAGCTTGGCAGCAGAAACGGGGCGTTTTTCGCAAGCACGGAGCAAACCGCTGAGCACTTTTTGGCGCTCAAATTTTTCCCGGCGGCCGTCTTTTTTCACCACCATGTAGGGGATTTCGTCGATGCGCTCATAAGTAGTGAAGCGTTTGTTGCAACCCTCGCATTCGCGACGGCGGCGGATGGAGTCCGCTTCTTTGCTTTCGCGCGAATCTACCACTCGATCCTGCGCGAAACCACAATATGGGCATTTCATCAGTAGCTAAATTCTAGCAGTCACGGATTGTTCGAAAGTGCACCTGATTTGCGGGCGGCTACACATCTCGACGACGGGCACGGCTTGAGCCATGCCGTCTCATAGAAGCCGTTGAGGTATGTTTTTCCCAGACCTGCAGAGGGGACATTGGAGATCGGAAAAGCGTACCTCAGGGGCTAAACGGTTTGCGCGATAACGATATAAGGACCGCAGCCCCACTACCCCGGCGCCCCACTTTATTGACAACAAATGAAAGGTGCCCCACATCTCCGATTTGGGGCACCCGTCATTTGTTGTCAGGGCTGATACGGCACAGTCCAAAACCTCCTGAGGTTTTCATCACCTTGGGTGAGCCACAGGCTCATGGAGACACGGCTGAAGCCGTGCCCTTCGTCGACTCGGTTTGTCATTGGAACGATCGTAAACGCTACGCTTCGGTTACCAGGGGCCTTTGCTCCGCGTCGTCATGACCGAACTCTTCCGACTGCTCGGAGATCTTCTTGAGTGAAACATGCTCCACCCGGGCCCAGATCAAGCCCACGGGTATGACACACATAAAGGTTACGATCAGCAGCATCGTGCCGCAGGCAAGGGCGGGCTCAAACTGCACGTGAAATACCTTCTGCATCACGCCGGTGGTAACCCCAATCTGGGTAAACCATCCAATCACCGGCAGTTGGACCACGGACCCGACCATGCTTGCGGCCATCAAGACCAGGCAGCGAGCCAGAGTCATGGCCGACAACTCCGGCGAGAGCACAAACGCCCGCGTAGTTTCAAGATAAGCCGCGGTGATCAAGCCCCACATGAGGAGCGAAAGGCCGAGAGAGCGGAAGAAGTCCCCCAGGGTCGCAATGGAATCGAGACCGTCGCGAAAGGCGCGAATCCTGGTTCCCGCCGATGCGCCGAGCGCGGGCGAGACAGAGCCCAGGGTCCTTTCCGCGAAGCCGGCGATGGCTCTACCAGAAGCGCGAACGCTGATAGCGAAGATGGCCAGGCCAATGGTCACCGCCAGTCCGCCGAAGGCTGCTTGCTGTAAGGCCTCGTGATGGGGCAGTGTCGCGCGATCCGGCGCCAGCAACAAAGCACTCGAAAAAATCAATGCCATTGAGCCCAGATCGAACATCCGCTCCACCGTATAAACCGCGATCTGCGAGCTCAAAGGCAGCTTGGTTCGCTTGGAGACCAGATAAGGACGGACCAGATCCGCCAGACGGCCGAACAGAGCGACGGCAGTGAAACCGATCACCTGCGACCCCAGCAGAGAAACTGAACCAACTTTCTTCTGCGGCTTAATCAATACCGCCCAGCGCGCCGCGCGCAGCCAGTAGCAGAACACTACCATGGCTACTCCGAGAACGATGCGCCGCCAATCCACATGCTGCAATTGATCGCGAAAAACCTTCCACTGAAAGTGGACCCGGGTGTGGATCAGCCACACCAGCGCCCCCAGGAGAATCGCTCCCACGAGGTACATGATCCAGGAATGCTTTTTCACGTGCGACTCCAAAAATGCGACGCGCTGGGTTGAGAGGTCTTAGCGGCTGGGCGGCATGGAGGAGAGAGCCGCGGTGCCGGCCGGGTGCAACCTCTCCCACTGCTTTCTGCGGTTGAACTCGCGGATTACCCGCGCCACGTAAACCTGGGTTTCGCGGTAAGGGGGCACGCCGTGGTACTTATCCACCGCAGCCGGCCCGGCGTTATAGGCAGCCAGCGCCAGAGCCAGATGATCGTGATACCTCAGCAGCAGAGCGTCAAGATACGCCGTACCACCATTAATGTTCTCATCCGCGTGGAAGCTGTTGGTCACGCCTAATTGCGCCGCGGTTCCGGGCATTAACTGCATCAGGCCCTGAGCTCCGGTCCGGCTCACTGCGAGGATATTTCCGCCGCTCTCCGCCCGCACCACACTCGCCAGCAGATCCACGTCCAGGTTATGGTGCGCCCCGGCCTGGGCAATCAGCTGGTGCACATCGGAGTTGGTGAGCTTCGGCTCCGGCGCCGGTTTGAGAAGAGTAGGCGGAGGCGGATCGGGAACCGTGTCCACCGAGGCGATCTCCGCAGCATCCACTTCGACGAAATTGCCGCTGTCCCGGCTGGTAAAGAGCCGCACCCGATCGCCAGCCTGCTCGCGGTGATCGCACAAGAGGTTGAAGCCATTCTTCAAGGTGATCTCTTCAGCGGCGTGCATGGCGGGAACAGCCCCCAGTAAAGCGAGGACCCCGAGCCAGCTCGCGAAGATGGAAGTTTTGCTCATTGGGCAAACTGTACCACGGGGCTGCCGGCGATTATCTCTTCTTCATTACCTTCGGTATCCTGCGTCGCCTCCGCCTGGCGCAGTACCTCTTCGACGGCGAGGGCAACGCCGTCCTCATCATTCGACGCGGTAAGAACCCAACCGCGCCGCCGGGCCAGGGCACGAACCTCGTCGCTCGCATTCGCCATGACCACGGCACGCCCGGCGTATTCCAGCATTTCTAAATCATTAAGGTTGTCGCCGATGGCCATGATCTGCGAGCGCTCCAGCCCGCGAATCTGTGCCAGGCTATCCAGCGCCGCCCCTTTGGAGCAGCCGGGCGGCAAAAGATCGAGGATACTCAGGTTGCGCGCCGGGTATTCGGTCCGGTGCATGGCAATGTGCTCCGCCACGTCGCTCAGCAGCAGCTCCTTTTCGGCCGCCACCATTTCCGCGACCGTGCCGCAAATCATCCCCTGGATGGGCTCCTCACCCCCATCGAAAGCCCGCTCGATGGGCTGGATCTCGACCAGGTAGGGTCGATTTGCGTCGACCCACCGGTCGATGCGCGCATGCAACTGCTGCAGACTTTCAATCACCAGGGCGCCTGCTCCTTCGCGGTCAAAAGTGAAGACCATGGTGTCGTGACCGCGCAACTCTTTACAGAGCCTGCGGGCGGTTTCCACGGGCAGAAACCGGCGGTCCAGCAGCTCCCCGTCAAAACCCCGGACCACAGCTCCATTCGAAGAGATCATGACCGAGTTCTCGCTCAGGCCAACCTGAGCTATCAGGGGCATCGCGAAGGCCTGCCGGCGTCCGGTGGAGATGACGATTTCAATGCCGGCGGCTTCGGCCGCCTGCAGAGCGGCACAGTTCCGGGCGCTGATCCTGGGGCCGCTGGAAGGCATAAGGGTGCCGTCGATATCGATCGCAATTAACTGTATGCTCACCCCTCTATTTTACCTGTTCCCGCTCTGCCGCCGGGTTGTGTCTCGAAATGGGAACCCCTCAAATATCATAGGTTTATGCCTTCGATTGCCTACCTGGAGTGCTCCCGCTGCCAAGCCCGAATCTCGGCTGAAACCCCGCAAACCGTTTGCCCTCAGTGTGGTGGCGCGCTTTTTGTACGTTATGACATGGCGGCCTTACGGCGATCGACGTCCCGGGACGATATTCAGGCCCGTGCCTCGGCCGCCAACACATCCCTGGGCATGTGGCGCTATGCCGGGGTTCTGCCGGAGGTCGACCCCGTCACGCTGGGCGAAGGCTTCACGCCGATGCTGCGCAGCCGCCGTTATCCCAACCTGTTTCTCAAGGAGGAGGCGGCCAACCCCACCGGCACCTTCAAGGCGCGGGGGCTCTGCCTCGCTGTCTCCATGGCTCGCCATTATGGGCTAAGAAAGCTCGCCGTACCCTCGGCTGGCAACGCTGCCGGCGCTCTGGCTGCCTATGCTGCCGCCGCTGGCATGGCAGCCCACATCTTTATGCCCCGCGATGTTCCTCTGGCCAACTATCTGGAAGCGGTGGCTTACGGCGCCAACGTGACGCTGGTGGACGGACTGATTTCGGATTGCGCCCGCATGGTCGCTGAGCGCAAGGCTGCCGAGGGCTGGTTTGACATCTCCAGCTTGAAGGAGCCATTTCGCGTCGAGGGCAAAAAAACCATGGGCTATGAGTTGGTGGAGCAGTCGGGCTGGAGCTACCCCGACGCAGTCTTTTATCCCACGGGAGGAGGGGTCGGATTGATCGGGATGTGGAAGGCCTTCGAGGAGATGGAAGCCCTCGGCTGGGTAGCGGGAAGGAGGCCGAAGATGATTGCCGTGCAGGCCTCTGGTTGCGCTCCGGTAGCCAAGGCATTCCGTGAGGGCAAGCCTGCCTCGGAGATGTGGCCCCATGGGGCAACATTCGCATCCGGCCTGCGTGTCCCCAAGCCTTACGGGGACGCCCTTATCCTCAACATTGTCCGGCAATCGGGAGGTCTCGTACTGGACTTCGACGATCAGCAGATCCTGGCGTCACTGCTGGATTGGGCTCGTCAGGAGGGGCTTTTGCTCTCCCCCGAGGGAGCAACCGCCACGGCGGCCTACGACCATCTGCTCGCCCAGGGGTGGCTATCGCCTGCGGACAAAGTGGTGATTTTCAACACCGGATCCGGTCTCAAATACACGGATGTGATTTCTGACGCCATGCATCTGGTATTGCCGGCACAGGCGAAAGACGGACGTGAACTAGATCATCGCGGAGTTGTTTTGCCGTCGAGGCATCGCGCGGGTGGGATCATTACTCCGCAGTAAAGGCGGTCGCGGCGAACGACCGCCAGGCCTCAGGTTAAGAGGATCCTGGCCTAGCGCTTGCCGGTGAAGAGAAGAACGCCGCCGCCGAGGATAGCAACCACCCCAAGGATAGGCGGTAATGGCACCGTGTTAGTTTCTTTTTTCGATGCCTGAATCGGACCCAGATCAACCACTTTCTTCTCGTGGGTGTAAGTGAATCCCCCATACGCGAGCGCGAGTATACCCAAAACGATCAGCACTATGCCTAAGGCTTTCATTCGTACCTTTCCTGATGCCTAAGGGATGCCGAATTCTCCAGGCGAGTTGTTCTTTAGCTCAAGCCGAGCGACGAAAGGCGCGGAGCGAGCGAGCTAAGGTGCTTAATTGTGACTGAGTTGCCTTCGGTGTAATAGAACGCGATGGCGATCAAAAGGAGCACAGCCAGCAGCGCAATCACTACCACCACGTGACGTAGCATCTCCCTCTTATGCCTCTGGGCTTCGGTCGGCTTCAGCACCACCGCGCACCTGATGGGCTCGCCCACATCGGCACGATGCCCGTGTTCTGCCATCATCGGAACCTGCATTGGGCGCCCTCCTTTCCAGCTACTTAATAGACGGACGCAGCACCCCAGAGGTTGTTCGGCGCCTGGAGCGGAATGTTCCGCTGGGGTAACGTTGCAAACGGTAACTTGATGATTGCTCTAGAATAGAGGGGTGAAGCAAGAGTTAGCAGAACTAGCGCCTTCAGGCGCAACCGGTGTTGCCGGCGCGGTGCTTGAGCCGCGGCCGCGCATTGGCTTTGTGAGCCTGGGCTGCCCCAAAAATCTGGTCGACAGCGAAGTCATGATGGGCTTGCTTGACCGGGCGGGTGCGGAGATCACCAATCGCCCGGAGACGGCAGACATTCTGGTGGTAAACACCTGCTCTTTCATCGACAAAGCAAAGCAGGAGTCCATCGATACCATCCTCCAGATGGCCGAGCACAAGGTTTCCGGGAAGGCGCACAAGCTGATCGTGGCCGGCTGCCTGGTGGAGCGTTATCGCGACGAAATCCGCAAGAACATGCCGGAAGTAGATGCAGTGGTCGGTACAGGAGAATTGGAGGCCATTTTGGCTGCCTCCGGCCTGGCCCAGCCGACGGCCGAGCCGGAAGGGCCTCAGCTCTTTTCCATCCTCCCCAGCGGCTCTTCGCGGCCCGAAGGAGATCTGCGCGAGTCCCAGGGCCGTTTCGCCCGGGAGCAGTGGGAGGGCGCACAGGCAAAGCTTCCCCAATACCTCTACGACCACACCACTCCGCGCCTGCTGGCGACCCGGAAATCTTCGGCCTACATCAAGATTGCCGAAGGCTGCGACCATCCCTGCAGTTTCTGCGTTATTCCCAATCTTCGGGGCAAATTTCGCTCCCGGCGGTTCGCGTCGGTGGTCACGGAAGCCGAACAACTCGTCGCCCAAGGTGTGCGCGAACTGACGCTGATCGGTCAGGACACGACCTGTTACGGCGAGGATCTGGGCATGAAGGATGGGCTGGCGCAATTGCTTGATAGCCTGGCCAGGATTCCGGATCTAAAGTGGTTGCGTTTCCTGTACGCCTATCCCAACAAGATTACCGGGCGCCTGCTTGAAACCATCGCCCGTCATGACAACATCTGCAAATACCTTGATATGCCTCTGCAGCATGCTTCGGCGGCAGTATTAAAGAGCATGCGCCGTGGTGGCAACGCCGATATTTTTCTCAAGACCATCGAGCGCGTGCGTTCCACCGTGCCCGGTGTAGCGATTCGGAGCACGTTCATTACCGGCTTTCCGGGCGAAACCGAAGCCGACTTTGCCGTGCTCGGCGATTTCATAAGCGCCGCCGAGCTCGACTGGCTGGGCGTCTTCAGTTACTCCGACGAGGAAGGCTCAGGGGCATTCCATCTGGGAGATAAGGTGCCGGCACGAACCATCGAAGCGCGTCGCCGCTCCCTGATGCGTCAGCAGCGATCGATCAGCCGGAAATCCAGAGCCCGCCAGGTGGGCCGTAGCTTCGATCTATTGGTCGAAGGGCCGTCTGAGGAAACTCCCCTCTTGTGGGAAGGCCGTACCGAGCATCAGGCACCGGAAATCGATGGCAAGGTATATATCAACGACTTTGGACCATTCGACCAGCTTCAGCCGGGACAGTTTTACCAGTGCGAGATCACCGAATCGCAGGATTACGACCTGGTGGGCAAGATTATTTTGTAAAGGAACGTTGTGATGAACCAACGGGCGAAAAAACTAAAAAGCCTGCGCTGTCCGACTTGCGGGAATATCGTCACCGCCAAAGATGAGGATTTCCCCTTCTGCAGCGACCATTGCAAGACTATCGACCTGGGAAAATGGGCCAGCGGAGTGTACCGGATCTCTTCTCCCGTGCTCGATCCCGAGTTGCTGGAGGAGATTGAAGGGATGCGGCCCCGCTCGTCCGGCGATGAGTGAGCCGGTCCAGAGTGAGCGGGTCCAGGCAGGAAAAACTGCGTGGGCCTGGATAGTAGGAACTTTTCTGGGTGCCGGGCGGCTGCGGCCTGGTCCAGGTACGCTGGGGGTCGGCCGCGGCCGCTTTGCTCTGGCTGGCGGCGGCCAAGGGCCTGCATCTGGATCCAGCAGCCATGGGGTGGCTTACCTTGGCGGCTGCGATGGGCGCCATCGCAATCGGCATTCCCGCCGCTACCATTGTGGAGCGGGAAAGCGAACATCCGGATCCGGGACACGTGGTGATTGATGAGGTCGCCGGGCAATGGATTGCGCTGATCTATTCGCGGGTAAACTTGAGTCACTTGCTAGCCGGGTTTCTATTTTTCCGTCTATTCGACATCATGAAACCATGGCCTGCCAGGCAGCTCGAGAGCATGCCTGCGGGCTGGGGAATCATGCTCGATGATGTCGCTGCGGGCGTGTATGCTTTGCTCTTGATGCTGGCGCTGCAATACTGGATTGGCTGAGGCCCTTCCGTTTTGCATCGAATGAATAAACTCGCGAGCGTTTTTGCTTCTGGCGCGTACGAAGTAGCTGATCTGAACGCGGCTTTTCCTCAAGAAAAGACGCAATTCGATATGCTACCAAGTCAACGTAGAAGCAAAAATGCTCAAGCGTTCAGGAACTTAGCCGATGCGATTCTCCAAGGAGTCACCCATTCCGAACTCGCCCAGGATCGATTCCGCTGTGCCCGATGCCGCGCTTCCTGGTGGTGAAGTCGAGGTTCGCGGAACACAGCTGGGCGCGGTGCGCTCGCGTTTGCCGGTGGCGGTGCTGGATGGGATCGTGGCTCCGGTGCTGCTCAGCCGTTCGAACCGGATGATCGTCCGCATCCCCGAGGAGGTGCAAACCGGGAGACTTGAGGTTCGGCAGAACGGACAGTCCAGCAATACCATCCGGCTTAAGATCGCTCGCCTGATCACAGGAAACCTGCATCCCGTCGGCAATCCAGCAGTGGACGCCGAAGGAAACATCTACTCCACCGATTCCGGTCCGCGCGGGCAAAAAACTGCGGTTTCGATCTATCGCATCACTCCATCCGGAGAGATGCAACCCTTCGTGAGCGGGATTACGAATGCCACCGGCCTGGCGCTCGACGCCCAGGGATATCTCTATGTTTCCTCGCGGCTGGATGGCACCGTGCACCGCGTTTCTGCCCAGGGTGCGTCCTCGGTGTATGCCGAAGGAATGGGTATTGCTACCGGGATTGCGTTCGATTCCGCGGGCAATCTCTATGTCGGCGATCGCAGCGGAACCATTTTCAAGATTGCGCAGGACCGGCAGATCTTCGTATTTGCCACCCTGGAACCCAGCATCGCCGCCTACCATCTGGCCTTTGGCCTGGATGGAACACTTTTTGTTGCTGCTCCCAGCACATCCAGCTACGACTCGATTTATGCCATCGATCACGCCGGCGTGGTGCGGGTCTATTACCGGGGACTCGGCCGTCCGCAAGGACTGGCATTTGACGTCGCCGGCAACCTATATGTCTCAGCTTCCTTCCACGGTACCCGCGGCATTGTCTGCATTACTCCGGGGGGAGAAGCCTCCGTCGTGCTTGCCGGTTCTGGTATCGTGGGTCTCGCTTTCGTCCCCGGCGGCAACGCGATCCTGGCAGCTAATGGCGCCGTCTATGATGTACCGTTGGGCATCGAAGGTGTGCGCCTGTTCTAGAGGATCCAAGTAAGAATGAATTGTGAAATCATTGCAGTCGGGTCAGAACTGCTCACGCCTTACCGGCAAGACACAAACTCTCTCTTCATTACCGACCGGCTTCTGCAGCTTGGGGTAAACGTAACTTTCAAAACCATTGTTGGCGATCGATTAACGAATCTTGCGAACGCAATTCGGATTGCTCTGGGCCGCACCGATATCGTGGTCACCATGGGTGGACTGGGCCCAACGGAAGATGATCTGACGCGCCAGGCGGTGGCCGAAGCACTGGGCATTCGCCTGCGCCGTAATCCGGACATTGTCGGCGCCCTCTATGCGCGCTTCGCCGCCCGGCGGCTGCACATGACGGACAACAACGCCCGCCAGGCCGATGTGCTCGACGGGTCGGTGATTCTCGAAAACGGCCGGGGCACGGCGCCCGGTCAATGGCTGGACACCGTTTACGAAGCACATCGCAAACTGGTGATTCTGCTGCCTGGCCCTCCTACCGAAGTAAAGGCCATGTTTGACGCCCAATGCATGGACCGGTTGCGGGCCGTGGTTCCCAGGCGAACCATCGCCATGCGTACCCTGAAGGCTGCCATGATCGGGGAGTCGCAAGCCGATGCGCGTATCGCGCCGATCTACACCAAATACAAGGATGTGGATACCACCATCCTCGCCCACACCGGCGACATCACGCTCAACTTGATCTGCTCCAAGGGCGACCAGGAGACTGCACAGGCAAGGGTGGATGAGCTGGCAGGCAGAATCGAAGAAGAGCTGGAAGAATTCATCTACTCGTCGCAGGCCGAGTCCCTGGAACAGATTGTTCTCTATTACCTGGGCATGCATGCGGCCACGCTGGCAGTAGCGGAGAGTTGTACTGGAGGCCTGGTGTCGGAACGCTTGACCAGCATCAGCGGCAGTTCGCGATCGTTTCTGGGCGGAGCGGTGGTTTACAGCGACCAACTCAAAACTCTGTTCGCGGGGGTCCCTCCGTCAATGATCGAGTCCCACGGGGCCGTCAGCAAGGAGGTTGCGGGAGCGCTGGCGGAAGGCATCCGGCGGAAGACGTCCGCGACTTTTGGTCTGGGCGTCACCGGCATAGCGGGTCCCGGCGGCGGGTCGGAAGAGAAGCCGGTCGGCCTGGTATACGTCGCGGTTACCGATGGCAAGGAGACGGACGTGGTGGAACGCCGCTTTGGCGGCGATCGGGAACACATTCGCGCCTGGACCAGCCAGCAGGCGCTCGATATGGTTCGCCGACGGTTGAAGTAGGGATCCTTGGAAGCTTCGCCCTCCCCGGCAACAATTCAGGCCGTCCCTTCGGGACTCCAGGCAATTCGAGCGAATGAGTGGAAGCCTAGGCGGGGCACGCCTCGACGGCTGCCGCCTCGTTGTCATACACCTTGAACAGAGTGAGAATGCCGACCATCTTGAAGGTTTTGGCCGCGAATGGGGAAGGACTGACCAGCTTGGCATCTCCACCCACCTTTTTGGCCTGGCGCAGAGCATCGACAATCGCACCGATTCCGCTGGAATCGATGTAGGGCATGGCGGAAAGATCCAGCAGCAGGTGAATGTGTCCGCTGCTGAGTGCGCCCTCGACCGCCTCGTCAAGCTGCTTGACACCTTCTCCGTACTTGAGCGGGCCTTTCAGCTTCAGGCAACAAATGCTTCCGCTCTGTCGAATATCTAGATCCACGTCTTTCTCTCCGAGCCACGAATTTTCTTTACACCCAAAATACTGCTTGCTAGTCTCCGACCAGATTAACAATCAACCTATCCTGCCCCATACGTCAAGCAGACCAGCATGAACATTCAAACTGGCTTCCGGCTGAACAGTCAACACTTCTCGGATCTTGCGCAGTCACTCCTGGCGGCGCCCGAGATTGCGGCCCGCGCCGCGTTGCTGGCCGACGCCCTGCGGCAAATGCTTCCCGGCAGCGCTTGCGCCCTCTATGCGCTGCGCGAGGGATCCTGGATTGCGCTTGGCGTGTCGGACGAGATATCGGTGGTCGACCCAGCGATCGCGTCCGATGCGCCGGTCTTCGCTGCCCTGGTGCAGTCGCCCCGCCCCGTGATCTATTCCGCCAGCCAGCTTGCCCGTGAAGATTACGCCCACATCCACGTCCTGCGCACCATCCGGTCCATTGGATACCTGCCCTTGCTGCGGGAGGGACAGTTGGTGGGCGCCTTCGAGATCGTCAGTTTCACCGACCCACTTACGGAGACTACATTGCAGTCGCTCGACGGACTGGCGGACCTGGCCGTGATTGCCCTCGAGTCGGCAGAGCAGTACGAAGAACAGCGGCAGAATCTGCTCGACTCTATCCACCGCTTGACCCAGCTCTATGACCTGGAAAAATCACTCAACGCGACGCTGGAGTTCGAACCCCTGCTGGAGCTGATCCCGGTCAAGGTGGCGGCGATGCTGCCCTGCCAGGCGGTTCATCTCTGGATGTTCGACGGCGGCCGGCTGCGCCTGGTCTCTACATGGGGAGAGGACGCGACCGCCGAAGTGGGCGCCACGCAGGACGCAGGCGAAGGTTACGTCGGGGACATGGCGGAAGAAGGCGTGCCGCTGTTGATCAACGACCCCGAAGACCCTCGCCTGTCCACCCGCAACGAAGGTGCCGGCGAAGGCCAGCCCATTACCAATGCGCTCCTGGTGCCGCTCATCGAGCACGAGCAGTCGGGCGGCGGGGAAAGCGAACTGGGTGTCCTGGAGGCGGTCAACAAAGCAGGTGAATCCTCCTTTAGCGAGGATGACCTCTTCTTCATGAACAGCATGTCGGAGACGGTCTCGAGTGCGCTTAAAAATGCCAGCCTGATGCACGCCGAGCGCAAGCTGGAGATTCTCGAAGCCCTGGTTCAAGTGAGTTCCGAGATCACTTCCACGCTCAGGCTCGAACGCTTGCTGCAGATTATCGTCAACAGTCCCCAATCTGTGCTGCCTTTCGAACGCTGTTCCATTGCCCTCGATAATCGCGGCCGGTTGCAGTTGAGAGCGGTCTCAGGAATGGCCAACATTCCGGTTGGGGAATTCCAGGTGGAGCGCCTGCGCGAGCTGCTGCAATGGCTTTCAACCTATGACCGTCAGCTGTTGATCCGCCAGCACGAAGAGGAGCCGGAAACCGATGAGCCGCGAGTGCGCGCCGCCGTCGGCAAGCATTTCGAGGCCAGCGGGTATCGCGCGATCTTTGCGCTGCCTCTCTCCGATGACCAGGGACGGGTCGGCCTGTTGCTCTATGAAAGCAGCGACCCCGATTTCCTGGAGCAGGCACATATCGAGATGATTAAGGTGCTGGCTGGGCAGACGACGGTCGCGATTCGCAACGCGCTGCTGTACCGGGAAGTGCCGCTTATCAGTCTGTTGGAACCGCTGGTGCAGAAGAAACAGGCATTTCTGCGCAGTGAACGAAAGCGGCAAGGGGTGATCCTGGGCAGTATAGCCGCCGCGATCCTGTTGCTCATCTTTTGTCCACTGCCGCTGCGCATCAGCGGCACCGCCGTGGTGGCCCCGCAATCCGTGGTTACGCTGGCAGCGCCGGTGGAAGGAACCATCGCGAACGTGTATGCCCGGGAAGGCCAGCACGTGAGCCGTGGCGAGGTTCTGGGAACCATGGACGACTGGTCCTGGCGTAATCAGCTAACCGCCGCCCAGGCGAAATACGAGGCGGCCATGATGGCCATGCAAGGGGATCTTGCCAGGCACTCTGCACAGGCCGGGGTAGACCGGACACAGGCCGACTACTTGCGTGCGGAAATGGAGCGCACACGGTTACGTATTGCAAACGCCCAGCTTCGCTCGCCCATAGACGGCGTGGTGATGACCCCCGACCTGCAGAATGCTGTGGGCGAACACCTCGACGCCGGCGCAGCCTTTGCCCAGGTGCTCAACCTGGCGAACGCGAGAATCAACATTGCAGTGGATCAGCAAGACGCCCACCTGGTAAAAGCCGGACAGACCGCCGCGGTTAAACTCGATAGCTTTCCTGAGCGGACCCTGCACGGCCAGGTCTTCAGCATTAGCCCGGAAGCGCAGCCCAACGGGGACGGCCGGGTCTTTTACGCTCATGTGCTGCTTCCAAATGGAAACGCGGAGCTGCGCACCGGCATGGATGGGCGGGCAAAAATTTTTGCCGGATTCCGGCCCGCGGGGTTCGTTTTGCTGCGCTCGCCTGCGTTATGGCTATGGGAAAAATTATGGGATTGGGTCGGGTGGTAACCGCTATGCCGCGCAAACACTGGATGAGTCACCGTAACGCTTGCACATTCGTACTGGGCACAGTCTTGTGCTGTCTTGCCGGCTGTAATCAGGAACCCACGGCTTCCGGGCCGGTGCTGGCGTCGTCGCCCGCGGCCCCCGCGGCGGACCCACCTTCCAGTCCTGTCGTCCCAGCCCCGGCGGCGGGCGAAGGCCGCGCTTTCAGCACCGTCGGGCCGTTGATCGTGGAACACCAAGCCGATGTGGTAGCGGAACGCGACGGGCGCATTACCGCGGTTAAGGTGGAGATTGGCGATCACGTCCGGCGGGGAGAGGTGCTGGCTTTATTGGATGATCGTGCACTGCAGGCGGCGCGGGCGGAAAAGGCGGCAAAGATCGATTCCCTGCGAGCCCAGATACAAACGTGGGAAGCCGAGCAAAAGAGCAATGAGGCCGATCTGCGCCGAGCCGATGCCATGCGGGCGGAGAAGATACTCGACGATGAGGATTGGGAGCATGTGCAATACAAGCTCGCCGAAACCAAAACCCAGGTAACCCGGTACAAGGCAGAGGCGGCTGCCGCCGAGGCAGAGTTGCGTTCCGCGGATTTAGAGCTGAGCCAATCGCACATCACGGCCCCTTTCGATGGAGTGGTGGGCCGCCGTTCGGTGCATGAGGCGCAGGGAGTCAAAAAAGGCGATGCCCTGTTCTGGATCACAGCCCAGGCGCCTCTGCGCATCATTTTTACCGTGCCGGAGTCCGCGATGGCCTTCTTCCCCCGGGGAGCCAAGCTGGAGCTCACCACGTCGGATTATCCCCACCTAAAACAATCAGCCAGCGTCTTCCGCGTCAGCCCGGTGGTCGATGCGGCCAGCGGCAGTATCGAGGTCATCGGCAACCTGGAAAAACCATCCCCTTTGTTGAAGCCGGGCATGTCCATGCAGGTGAAGCTGAGCGCGCGATGAACCTGAGCGAGGCACTCGACGCAGCTCTTCCCGATATTCCTCGCAACCGGCTCTCGCGCAAGAACCCACCGCGCATCGATCCCGATTTGATCATTCGCGAAGATGTGGTCGACGGCGAAACCATCGTCGCAGTCTACCAGCGCAGTAGTGCCAACCTGTTGCGCCTGAAACCGACTCAGTGGCAACTCGCCCGCCTGTTCGATGGAGCGCGTACCTACGAAGAAATTGCGGCCGCATTCGAAGCCGAGATCGGAATCCCCTTGTCTGCGGAGGAGGTCCGGACTTTCGCCGAAAATATGGACGAGGGCGGCTTCTGGTACAAGAACCCGCAAGAGAAAAACATCGCTATGAATGAAAAGCTCGCGGCGCAGCGTAGCCGCCGCGTGCAAAGCGGCTCAAGCTTCAATGTGGCGCACATCCAGTTCTCAGCGTGGGACCCGGACCGGTACCTCACCCGGCTTGACCAAAAAATTGGCAAATACGTTTTCAACCGCTGGATGGTCCTGGTTGCAGTGCTGCTCTTTGTCTTTGAAGCCGTAGTCTTCATCGGCAAATGGAATGTCATCGGCCCGGACATACCTGTCTACTATGACTTCGGCAGGAAAACCTTTTCAGATTTGGTGGAGTTTTGGTGGATGCTCATGGTGATCGGTTTTCTTCATGAGAGCGCACATGGATTCACCTGCAAGCACTACGGGGGTGAAGTTCACAGCATGGGTCTGATGCTCCTTTATCTGACGCCTGCATTTTACGTAGACGTCACCGAATCCTGGGTCTCGGCCAGCCGGCTGCAGCGCCTGGCCACGATCATCGCTGGAATATGGATCGAAATGATCCTGTGCGGTGCAGCCGTCATCCTATGGACGAATACCCAACCAGGCGAATGGATCCACGATTTCTGTTACAAGCTCATTCTGCTGACCGGGATTGCCGTGGTCGTCGTCAATCTCAACCCCCTCATCAAGCTCGACGGCTACTACTTTTTCACCGAATGGGTCCGTGTTCCCGACCTCAAAGAGCGCTCCACTTCGTTTCTCACCGGATGGATTCAACGTCATATATTTCGCCTCCCGGTGGACGTCCTGGTGGTCTCCCGGCGGCGAGTGCCGCTCTTCGTGCTCTATGCGTTGGTATCCGGAGCTTACAGCTACCTGCTGCTGCTATTGTTCGTCCGCTTCAGCTACAACGTCTTTTTCCACTGGTTCGCGGAACTCGCCCTGGTGCCGGCAGCTTTATTGGCATTTGTCATCTTTCGCTCGCGGCTGCGCGGTTTGCGGGACTTCATATTGGGTTTCTACCGGACAAAGTCCGGAGAAGGCGCCTTCCGCTTCACGCCCCTTCGTGCACTACTGGGGATCGTCGCACTCGCCATCCTCTTTGTGCCAATCATCCGCGACCGGGAGAATGCCTACTTCGTAATCGAATCCACTGACACCCACCAGGTGCATGCCCGCGTTCCGGGGAGAGTTCTGGCGGTCTACGTGAAAGAGGGCGACATAGTGCACAGGGGGCAGGTGCTGGCAAAGCTCCAGAGTCTGAACAGCGCCAGTGCCAGCGAAGAGGCAGCGGAGCAGGTGGCTTCTTCGCAAGCCCAGGTCTTTACCGCGGAGTTGCAGCATTCCGGGCTGGGAGAGGCGCTGGCTGCGCAGCAGGCGGCGCGGCGCAATAGCGATACAGCGCGCGAGGAGGGCGCACAGCTCGCCGTAGCTGCGCCCAGCGGTGGAGTCGTGGCAACCTCTGATCCAGGGAGCCTGCTCAACCGCGATGTAACCACAGGGGAGCCCCTGCTAACGATCGCCGATCCGTCGCAGTTGGTGGCAAGGCTCTATGTGCCGGTCTCGGACATGGACCACATTCGGGTTGGGGACCCGGTCTCCTTGCAGATCTCTTCGCAGTTCACCAAAATACGCGGGCGGTTACCCACCATGGAAGGCTCCTCCCTTCCTTTGCCGCCCGGCCTGCTGGCGGCCCAGGAATACAAGGGCATAGCCGTACCTACCTTCTACACGACGCGGATGCCCGTCAAAGAGGCTAACTCTGCGATTCAGCTCGGCATGAGCGGACCGGCCAAAATCTTCGGCAGGCGCCGAAGCCTCGCAGCCCGGATCGTGACTACTTTCGGCAACTTCTTGCGCACTCACTTCTGGTAGAACGGCAAGACGGGATGATTTCGTGGGCTGTAACTGGCGCGCCCGCCGGCCCGGCTTTGCACCAGCCCGTCGGCTCCATTCTGCACGGGGTCAAAATTTAATCCGCCGCGGTTGAATAATTACCCTGGAAAAAAATCACAGCGAATATTTACGGCAGAGATACTTCATCCGCTGGGAATCCAGATGCAGCAGCCGCGCTGCCGCAGCTTTGCTGCCATCCGATCGACGGAGTGCGGCTTCCAACAGAGCTACTTCGAGTTCCCGTATCTCGTCATCGAAGCGTACGCCCTCTGCAGGAAGCAAGATTGCTTCGTGTGCGGTTACGCTTTGCGCCAGCAGTTGCTGTGGCAGGTGCTGCAGATCGATCGTGGGGCCGGAAACCATGATCACTAAACGCTGGATCAGGTTTTCCAACTCGCGCACATTGCCGGGCCATGAGTGCTCTTCGAGCGCCGCGAGCGCATCGGGCGTAAGCCGCTTTTGCTCCAGACCATTGGCCAACAGGTGGACACGCAGGAAGTAGTCGGCAAGAAGTGCGATATCCCCGGGTCGCTCTCGCAGTGGGGGCAGCTGAATGGGCACAACGTGAATACGGTAATAGAGGTCTTCACGAAACCTCCCGCTGCGCGCCATATCCTCGAGCGGTTCATTGGTTGCACATATCAGACGAAAATCAATTTTGCGCGCCTGCCGTCCACCCAGCCGTTGCACCTGCCTGTCTTCCAGGACGCGCAACAACTTGGTTTGAAGCGCCAGAGTTAAGGTTGCAATCTCATCCAGAAATAGAGTGCCTCCGTCGGCTAATTCAATCTGACCCGGTTTGGTCTCGTTGGCACCCGTAAACGCGCCCTTCTCGTGACCGAAGAGCTCCGACTCGATCAGGTTCTCGGGCAAGGCGGCGCAATTCAGGCTGATGAAGGGTTTGTTCCGCCGGCTACTCGAGGCAACGATGGCACGCGCAACCAGTTCTTTGCCGGTGCCACTCTCCCCGCGCACGATCACGTTAATGCGGCTGTCTGCTACCTGAGAAATCGCGTCGTACACGCGGCGCATCGCTTCGCTCGCACCGACCAGGTCCTGGAACTTGCTGCGCTCCATGACCTGCTGCTGCATGCGCGCGCGCTCCACTTCCTCATGCCGGGTTTCAAGGGTGGTCTTGAGAATCAGGCGTAGCTCAGAGGGGTCTATGGGGCTGTGGAAGTGGGCATCGCTGCCGGCGTCTGTGGCCTGCTTTTCTACAGCACGGGCCCTTGACCGGCTTAGCGAGATCAGGACCAGGTCACGATCCAGAATGCGCAGCTCACGCAGCACCCGGACGCCGGCGTGGGCCTCATCGCCTTGCGTATCAATATCGACCAGCAAGGCCTGTGCCCGCTCTCCGCGGACCCAGATCGCTACATCGCCGTAGTGGTTGCGGTGACGCACCTGGTACCAGGGCGCCAGCTCCGCCTCGATTTCCTCCTGAAAGTCCTCATCTGCCGTGATCAGGCAGACTGTTGGCAGGGTTTCCTCTGATGAGGTTCCGGAGTCAGCGCCGGCGGGGCGATTGGGCATGTGTCATTCTACGGAGCAAGCAAAAAAACTACAGATCCCTCTACTACTTTGTCGTGGACTCGGCTCGGTCATCGTCCCAGACCTGCTGTAGAAAAAGATAGCGCTCACGATGTTGGTCCGGAGCAGCTCCAGGGTTCGGGCTCAGACGCATGACCTGCCAGTTGCCCGCGGCATCGTAAGTGGGCCAATGCGGCACTCCAGTACCATTCGGGTCTCCAGTCCGGGCAAAGTTCGTCCAAAAAGTCTGCATCAGATCGGAAAGCTTGTAGTCCTCCGGCCGGAATGCCGCTCCCTTGCGCGAGGCCAGGTTGCCGAAGACATACTCAATCTCATCGGAATGGAAGGCACCGGCAGATACAGGATGAAAAGGATCTCCGGGTGACGGGAGTGCGAACATATACCGGTAGACCGGTGAGCCGCCGGTCTTAACCTGCGCTTCCAACCAGGCCCAGGTGGAATAGACCAGGAAATTATCTCCGGCAAAGTCCTCCGCAACGCGAAGCGCCTCAGCATCATCATTCGCGCGATACACCTTGAGGAAATCCTCTGCCCGCGGGCCAAATTCCTTCGCGGCCGTGGCTCGCAGGCCTTCCATCGTTCCTTTTTCTGGAGCCTTTACTACGTCGCTGGTTGCTTCGTCCTGGTTCCAACCGGCAATCAGCGGCACGTGCGCCTGCTTGCCCGCGGCATAAATCGCGGCGATGCTTTCCGGCAAAAAGTAGCCGTCGATATCAGGTCCGAAACGGGGTTTCCCCGGTGCCTTTTGCGTGGCGAGTTTGAGGATCTCCTCACTACTGGCGGCTCGCAACGCGGCCAGACTGCTATCGCTTCGAACGCTGTGAAAGTAGTCCTCGCACTTTTTTGCGAACTCCTGCAGAGGCGGAAAACTTAATTCCTTGCTGGCAAACGCACCTCCGCTCTCTCCGATGGCATGCGCGAACAGACCCTTCGCCAGTGGTGACGCCATCTGCGCGCTGACCGCAAAGGAACCGGCAGATTCGCCGAAGATGGTTACATTGTCCGGGTCGCCGCCAAAGGCCGCGATGTTTCGCCGCACCCACTGGATGGCAGTCAATTCGTCCATCAATCCGTAGTTGCCGGCCGCGTGGTGCGGATCCTCCGCAACCAACTCCGGGAGGGCGAAGAAACCAAAAATGCCCAACCGGTAATTCATGGAAACGACCAGTACGCCTTTGTGGGTCAGAGCTTCGCCGTCCTGACGCGGTTCCGAGGTGCCGCCCCCGTTAAAACCGCCGCCAAAAATCCAGACCATCACCGGCAGTTTGCCCTTGGGCTTACCGGCTGGCGCCCACACGTTGAGGGTCAGGCAATCCTCACTCTCACCCGGATCGCGAAACACCATGTCATCAAAATGCTCCTGCTGCATGCACCTCGACCCGAAGCTGGTGGCCTGGCGCACACCTTGCCATTTGGCAGGGGGCTGTGGGGGCTTCCAGCGCAAGGGGCCAAGCGGAGGCGCAGCGAAAGGCATGCCTAGAAAATCGCGGGTCTGGCCGTCCGCGCTCAACTTCCCCTGGACCTTCCCCTGGTCCGTTTTAATCACGAGCGGGTTGCTCGCCTTAGCCGGTATCGCGACCATCAGGGCAGTGATACCTGCAGCTGCGTATGTGAACATCAACCTGGTAAACATCGGAACCCAATTTAACAGATCACTGTAGTAGAGCGATCGGTATTCAGTCGCTGCTACACTCAAAACCGGATGCAACCATGTCTCTGTATCTGATCGTTGTTGTCGTAGCGTATCTGCTGGGTTCCATACCCTTCGGGTTTCTGCTGGTGTGGTTGGTGCGCAAGGAGGATATTCGCGCCAAGGGGAGCGGCAACATCGGCGCCACGAATGTGCTGCGGTCGGGCGCGAAGGGATTGGGTATCCTGACCTTTGTCCTCGATGGGAGCAAAGGTTACGCCGCAGTGGCAGTGGCAGAATTTCTGGCCCGAGGCAAGGACCCCACCATGGTCCGCCATCTCGCCATAGTGGCCGGACTGTTCGTAATTCTGGGCCATATTTTTCCTGTGTGGCTGCACTTCAAGGGCGGCAAAGGGGTGGCTACTGCGTTTGGCGTCTTCCTGGCGTTATGCTGGCTGGCCGCGCTCTCCGCGCTGGGACTGTGGCTCGCTGTTGTCGCTCTGACCCGAATTTATTGGGGAACCGGCTATGTATCTCTGGCTTCGATTTTGGCGGCGGTCGTGCTTCCCTTCCTCACCCTGTGGCTGTCGCCGGGCAGGTATGGCTACGCGTCCGGCGCGGCGGTCTTCGTCTGCTGCTGGGTGGTGATCGTGAAACACCGGCAAAATATCGTGCGCCTGATGCAGGGCACGGAGCATGGCTTTGGCGCCTCGAGGAAGACGAGAGCGTGAGCCGCATTGCCATCGTGGGCAGCGGTTCCTGGGGAACCGCGCTCGCTCTGAGCCTGGCTCGTCGAGGCGACCACATCATCGCCCTGTGGTCTCATTCGGCCCCGGTGGGCTCGTATCTTCCGGGGTTTCCGATTCCTCCGCAGGTCGAGCCCGTAACGCACCTGGCCTCTGCCGTGGTGGGCGCCGATATTGTGATCAGCGCGGTGCCGTCGCAGCATGTACGCGCGATCTACCAGGAGATGGCCCCGTTTCTCGTGCGAGAGCAACTCATCGTCAGCGCTACCAAGGGCATCGAGGATCAAACTTTTCTGCGTATGACGCAAGTCATAGAGCAGGTGTTGGCGGATCAGAACCTTGATGGCATCCGATTGGGTGTGCTGAGCGGACCATCGTTTGCGATGGAGGTAGCAGCCAGCGCCCCCACCGCGATCACCATTGCCTCTGCCGAGAGCGCGCTCGCCAACCGGCTTCAGGAAGAGCTCAGCGCGCCCGCCCTGCGGCTGTATACCAATGATGACGTGATCGGGGTTGAGCTGGGCGGTGCGCTCAAGAATGTCATCGCGATTGCCGCCGGAATCGCCGCCGGGTTGGGTTTGGGCCACAACAGCGCCGCAGCCATCATCACCCGCGGCGTGGCCGAGATCACCCGCCTGGCCGTAGCCTGCGGGGGACGGCGGGAGACTCTGGCCGGCCTTTCCGGCCTGGGTGACCTGGTGCTCACCTGCACCGGGCCGCTTTCGCGTAACCGGTCAGTCGGAGTGGAACTCGGCCGGGGCAGAAAGCTTCCCAGCATCCTTGCTCAGCTGCAGGGCAAAGTGGCCGAAGGCGTAAGGACTACCTCGGCCGCGCTTGGGCTCGCCAGGGCTCATCACGTGGAGATGCCCATCACCGAGCAGATGTCCGCCATCCTGGAACATGGCAAATCGCCTCATGACGCGATCCGCGAACTGATGGCGCGGCCCGGACGCGACGAATAGCCCCAGCCTGGCTTTCTCAGGAGCCCGGTCTGCGACAAAGCCCGGGTGCCCCATATCTACCCGGTTTGGCAGATGTGGGATTCCACAAACCTCAACCTCTGACTGTGCAGGGCGTAGATGGCCATGGACTTCAAGATCTGTTGGTGGTAGAGAGTGATCGGTGGACAGCCGTTGAATCCCACATCTGCCAAAACCGGGCAGATATGGGGCACCCGTCACTCGTTACGCATTGAGATCTCACCACAGGCAGCGATTCGCTTATTCGTTTACCCGGGGGTCTGTGAGAATGCGGGCTAGTACACTCAGGTCATGCAGTATCGAGTGTCGTGTCGATGATCCAAACCCTTTTTGGCAGCCTGGAAGAGCCCGAGAAAAAAACCATATTCGGCCGCATGAAGGAGGCGGTCTCGCGCACGCGAGAGACCCTGGCCGACCGGATCGAAGGCATCGTTGCCCTGACTCACGAGGTCGATGAGGCCGCGCTGGAAGAGTTGGAGTTGAGCCTCCTTGCCTCCGATCTGGGCGTCGGGACTTCGACCGAGATCGTCAATGCCCTGCGCGCGCGAGTGAAACGCCACGAAATCCAGAACGGTGCGGAGTTGAAGCAATTATTGAAGGGAGAGATTCAATCCATCCTCGACGCCCGGGAAGAACAGAACTTCTTCAAGCCCCGGTACACGGCCCCGCCTTTCGTCATCATGCTGGTGGGCGTCAACGGCACTGGTAAGACGACAACGACGGGAAAACTGGCGAGCTATTTCCGCGGCCAGGGAAAAACCGTCTTGCTTTGTGCGGCCGATACCTTCCGCGCCGCAGCCATCGAACAACTCGAGGTTTGGGGACAACGTACCGGGGTGGAGATGATCAAGACTAAGCAGGGAGGGGATCCTTCCGCCGTCCTGTTCGATGCCATGCGTGCCGCGCAGGCGCGCGCAACGGACGTCCTGATCGTCGACACCGCCGGCCGATTGCATACCAAAGACAACCTGATGGCTGAGCTGAGCAAGATGCGGAGGACCGCGGAACGGATCATTCCCAGCGCTCCCCACGAGGTGCTGCTGGTGATGGACGCAACCACGGGGCAGAACGGGTTGCAACAAGCGCGGCTGTTTACCGAATCGGCAGGAGTAACCGGAATCGTGCTCACCAAGCTCGACGGCACCGCGAAAGGCGGAATTGCTGTCGCTATTGCTCGTGAACTTAAGGTGCCCGTCCGTTATGTTGGAGTAGGAGAAAAGCTGGAAGATCTTTTGCCGTTCGATAGCAAGGCCTTTGTTGATTCCATGCTGGGCAATTAGACGGAGCCGATGCCGCAACCCGACCCACAAATTGACGAGCAGTGGATGGAGCGAGCGCTTGGCCAGGCTGAGCGCTCGGTGGGCCTCGCCTCGCCGAATCCGGCTGTCGGCTGTGTATTGGTTCGGGGCGATGCGGTCGTAGGTGAAGGCTTTCATGAGTATGACCGGCGCGACCACGCCGAGATTGTTGCTATTAAGCAAGCGGGCCCTATGGCCCAGGGTGCGACCGCCTACGTGACCCTTGAGCCGTGCAATCACCGGGGACGAACCGGGCCATGCTCCGACGCGCTGATAGCCGCGGGGATCACCCGGGTGGTGGTGGCAACTGCCGACCCTAACCCGCTGGTTCATGGTAAGAGCATCGCCCAGCTTCGTGCCGCCGGAGTGGAAGTCAGCACTGGTGTGCTGCAGGAACCGGCCCGGAGGCTCAACGACGGCTTCGCAAAATTCATTACCAGCTTTCTTCCCTTCGTGACCATGAAAGTTGCAGCCACGCTCGATGGCCGCATCGCGCCCGCGCAAGGTTCTGCTCGTGGCCACTTTTGGATCAGCGGCAGCGAAGCTCGCACCGAAGTGCATCGCATGCGTCACGCCGCAGATGCAATCATGGTGGGGGTGGGAACCATCCTCGCCGACGATCCCTTGCTGACAGATCGCAGCGACCTGCCGCGGCGGCGGCCCTTGCTGCGGATTGTGCTCGACTCCACGCTGCGTACTCCGCTCGACTCTCAGCTGGTCAAGACCGCTTACCAGGACGTACTTATCTTCTTCAGCCGGGCCGATGTCGCGGCACAAAAGGCGCTGGAGGCTCGCGGCGTCCGCCTGCAGCAGATCGCCCATCACGGCCCGCGCATTCCTTTGCAGGAAGCACTGGTGCGGCTGGCGGAGATGCAGATCTCCAACGTGCTACTCGAAGGCGGCGCGGAGGTCTACACTTCAGCCCTCACTCATGGACTGGTGGATAAACTCATCTTGTTTTATTCACCCACGTTTCTGGGGCAGCATGGAGTCCCGATGCTAACCTCGATCGACGGACTGCCGCCGATGAGAGACTATTCGTTGCAACGGATTGGGCAGGATTTCGCATTGGAAGCCTGCCTCCACGACCCTTGGTCGGAGATGATCTAATTAAGCACAGATGTTTACCGGGCTGATAGAAACCACGGGCACTGTCCTGGCCGTCGGCGAGCGTGAGGGTTCGCGTCGGATCACCATCGCCGCTCCAATCGGTCGTGGCATTACGCTGAATACTGGCGACAGCATCGCAGTCAGCGGGGTGTGCCTGACTGCACTGGATATCGAGCCAGGTCTCTTTCATGCGGATCTGGCTACCGAAACGGTGGCGCGCACTTCACTCTCTTTACTCACGCCGGGGTCGACCGTAAATCTTGAATTGCCGACCCGGGCAGGGGCTCCCCTTGGAGGCCATGTGGTGCAGGGCCATGTCGACGGCACGGGAACCCTCCTGAGCCTCGAGCCGGTCGATGCGCACGCCGATCCAGCGCTCGCGGACTGGTGGCTCAGAGTGGCCGTGCCCACACACCTGAGCCGTTACATGGTAGAGAAAGGTTCCATCGCCATCGAAGGAATCAGCCTGACCATCGCGCGATGGGAGCGTGGCTCGCTGCAAGGGGATGTAGTCAGCGTGGCGATTATTCCGCACACCTTCGCGCGGACGAACCTGCACCACCTCAAAGTTGGCCAAGCCCTCAACATCGAAGCCGATGTGCTGGTCAAATATATGGAGCAGCGAGCCCTCGAATCTGATTTCGACCTCTCGGTGGAATACCTGATAGCGAACGGCTACTAATTGAAGGGTACGGCCTTCAGGCCGTACTTTAGCAGTCAAGATGAATCGGCTTCAGGCGCTGAGGGCTGCTCAAGCGAGCACATGAGATGCCCTCAGGGGCTAAAGCCCGTCCTGGGACGTTAACGTATGGGCTGAAGCCCGCACCCTTCAAAATGTTCGCTTCGACTGGCACTCATCGGGAAACGCCAGGGTGCGCTCCCGGTGATATTATCAAGGGGTGCCGGGTCCTACGCGACGCAACCCCGCCAACCCCGCCAGGTCCGGAAGGAAGCAACGGTAACGGGTCAGTGCGTGCGCAGTAGGTTGCCCGGTACAGACGACCAACCAGTGATTCTTTCTACTCTTCCACTCCTCTCCAATTGTGCCTTGTCGACGCCCGGCTACTCTTCGCGCCTGCCGAACTACGGAGAAAAATATTGAGCATAGAATTGCGTCCGCGTGCAGCGCGCCGCGCCAAGATCAGCGCTCTGGGAACTTATGTTCCGCCGCGCATCCTCAATAACGCCGATCTGGCAAAACTGGTAGACACTTCCGACGATTGGATTATGCAGCGTCTCGGCATCCGCGAACGCCACCTGGTTGAGCCAGGCATGGCTACCAGCGACATGGCCGTAGAAGCCGCGCGGCGTTGCCTCGCGCTGCGAGGCATCCCGGCTAGCGAAGTGGAGGTTGTTATCGTCGCCACGGTCACTCCGGACATGTTCTTCCCCGCCACCGCCTGCCTGGTGCAAGACAAACTCGGGGCTCATGGCGCCTGGGGCTTCGATCTGTCCGCGGCCTGCTCGGGTTTTGTTTATGCTCTCCAGGTCGGAGCCAAGCTGGTTGAGTCTGGCGCTCATTCCAAGGTCATGGTGATCGGCGCCGACACCATGTCATCGATCATCGACTACACCGACCGCGCCACCTGCGTGATTTTTGGCGATGGAGCGGGTGCGGTCCTGGTCGAGCCGACGCAGGAGGGAGAGGTCGGGCTCATCGACTTCTGCCATGAAATAGACGGTTCCGGCGCGGCGGCACTGAATATGCCCGCCGGGGGTAGCTTGTGCCCTGCTTCCCCAGAAACCATCGCGGCCAGAAAGCATTACGTCCACCAGGACGGTCAGGCGGTTTACAAGTACGCCGTGCGCAAGATGGTGGAGACGACAAGCAAGCTGCTGAACACCAACAACATCAGTGCAAGCGACCTGGGTTGTTTTATTCCTCATCAAGCAAACAAGCGCATCATTCTATCAACCGCAGAACGCCTAGGATTGCCGCTGGAACGGGTGGTTATTAATATCGATCGCTTCGGAAACACGACTGCAGCGACGATTCCCCTGGCCATGCAAACGGCGATCGATGAACATCGCCTGAAACGTGAAAGCCTGGTCCTTTTGGCTTCGGTAGGCGCGGGGTTCACCGTGGGCGCCTGCCTGCTGCGCTGGGAGATGTAAGCAACTCGCGTGGCAAGGAAGACTTATTTCGCGCTGAGGGCAGCGGGCCGAGGCACAGGCGGCTGTCGCCTCTGGTGGCGAAACTTCCACACTCCGTATAGGATACCGGCCGCCACCAAGCCAAGATAAATCCACATGAGGGTGGTGCTCCAACCGGACAGGTAATGGCGAAAAGCCCGAACCATAGCCCGTCCATAGGTCGCGGCAAGCCAGGCCACCAGGGCATAACGAAACGTCCTCGCCAGGCTAAAAGAGATGAAGAACCTCTTTCGCGAAACCCCCAGGGCGCCGGCGGCAAGCAACAAGGGCATCAGCGGAAACGGGGGCGGCAGCAGTGCGGCCGCTGTGACCGCGACCGTTCCGCTCTTCTCTACCCATTTCGAAAGCCGTCGCCCGAAGCGTTTGGGCAGATAACGATGGAGGGCCGCTTCTCCGCCCTTGGCTCCGGTGGCCCAGGTCAGATACCCCCCTAAAATGGAACCCACGATTGCCGCGGCGGCCGCGAACACCGGATCTGCCCGATGGGCTATCAACAAAATCAACAGCAGATCGGTACTGCCCGGCACGGGCAGAGGAATAATCGAGGAGTCGATCGCCGACACAACGAAGAGCCCCAGGGTGCCAAAACTCATGAGCCAGCGCAAGCCATGGCCGCTCCTGGCTGACTTTACCCCTTGCCTGACGGCCTCATGCTGTGCGGACAGGTGAATCATTGCCCATTGGACGTAAAACCAGGGGAGCGCGACGCAACTCTGCTCAAGCAGTTTTGCCATAGCTTTGTCCGGTGACAACGCCTGCCCAACTATCAGTTCGGCAGGGACGTCTGAGCCTTTAACCCCGTCCAACAGCTTTTCTGCCGGGCCACGGGAGCAATCTCCGGGATCAAAAAGCAACGTTTGACGTACCGCTGCCACGAGGCCCGGAGGGCCGCCCGCTAAACGTCAGCCCAGCCCGGAAGGGCTGGGTATCCTTCCGGCGACGAAGAGCGCCGTAGGCGCGGCACTTACTCTTCTGTTCGAAGGGCACTCCCCAGGACGGCATCCCGGGTAGGCACTTCGCCGATACGTCTAACACTTTAAAGCATGGTCAAAGACGGCGCTGGCGGCAGAGCCCCACACTCCGCCGCCAGGCGATAGAACACATCGAGGCCGCGCACGCAGGCCTCATCCAATATGTAGTGGATGTTACCGGTGAGATAGGAGCGAATGGTGTCCGGGGGAACCGCGATGCGGGTCGACCACTCCAATACCAGGTCTTCCACATGCTCAAGCCCATGGTCCCTCGAAGACTGCAGATCCTCGACTATCTCGGTTGCGCCGGCACCTGTTTCTTTGAGGGTGCCCGACCGCAGCGCCCACACCGCCGAAACCCAGGGCAACCCGGTAAAGCCATGCCACTCGTGTGCCAGGTCAAGATAGAGCAGCCGCTCGCCCGTGCGGGCTTCGCGAGCCTCTTTGTCTTCGAGGGCCAGCAAAGCGGGGTCGCCGATTAACAGTGCCGCATCCGCAACCGCAAGCATGGTTTCAAGGACCGGCGGGTGGGGAAGAAACACTGCCGGAACCTTCCAGAAGATATCGAAGAGGATGCGGGTGTAAGCGTAGGAGGTGCGGGAAGACGTATCCGCCGCGACCGTGCGCACTCCGCTGACCCCTTGCTGCGGACGAACTATCAAGATAATGGAACGCACCCGATCGAGTGCGGCTATGGTGCAGCCGGGAACAATGAGCAACGAGGGGGTGGTGGCGTGGGCGGCGACAGGAACCAGACCGATGTCAGCATCACCCGCAGCCAGTTCCCGGGCGCAACGGGAAGGTGTGGTATAGCCGATCTGGTAGCGCTCGCGCAGATCACTGCGCCGGGGCTCGTGCTCGAAGTCCCACATCAAAGGAGCAGGATTGAGGAAATGAATCGCCGCCATACGAATGCGGCGTTTGAGTTGGCGGGTCACTCATTAGTGTACCTTGGCAATCAACGATGAATTCGGTTGAACAAAACCGGCTCGCCTGGATTGCCCTGACCCTCACGCCCGGCCTGGGACCGAAGCGAATCATTAAAGCCGCGCACGCCTTAGCAGACTTATCGACCTTGTTTCGTCTTTCCCTGACGGAACTCGAGTCGCTCAATTTTCCGGCGCCGGCGGCGCAGTTTCTTTTCACTGGAAAAGCTCGCACCGAGGCCGAGCGAGAATTGGTTCGCATGAGCGAACAGAAAGGCGCGATCCTCACTTACGAGGACGAGGATTACCCCGAGCAGCTTCGGGAGATTTTCGACCCGCCGCCGGTCCTCTGGGTACTGGGCGACGCCAAGCTATTGGCTCGGCCGTCGATTGCCATCGTGGGTACACGTCATCCAACGCCGTATGGCACTGGGATGGCCGAAATCCTGGCGCGTGACCTGGCTAGCCACAGAATGGTAATCCTCAGCGGCATGGCGCGAGGTATCGACACCGCTGCTCATCGCGGCGCGCTCGCGGCAGGCGGCAGCAGCACAGTTGCCGTCTGGGGCACCGGCGTCGATGTAATTTACCCTAAAGAAAATAAATCTCTTGCCGAAAACATTCTCGTCTCCGGGGGAGCCATCGTTTCCGAATACAGATTGGGCACCTTTCCCGCGCCGCAAAACTTTCCCAAACGGAATCGGATCATCAGCGGCATCAGCATCGGGGTACTGGTGGTGGAAGCGGGCGAGAATAGCGGCACCAGGGTGACGGCGCGCTGCGCGCTGGAGCAGGATCGCGACGTCTATGCGGTGCCCGGGAACGTGACCACCAAGAACGCCTGGGGACCCAATACGTTGATAAAACAGGGCGCTAAGCTGGTGGCGACCTGGGAGGATGTGTGGCAGGAGCTGCCCACGCAGGTACGGTTGCAATTGGAAGGGGAGTTAGGTTTTGCATCGCCAGAGGAGCAAACTGCATCGATTGTTGAGGAACTTCCGCTGCAGGAGCCGGAGAAGGCTGTGCTGAGCGCGCTGCGCCACGATCAGGCGATACAGTTGGACGAGTTGATGGAAATGCTTGAATCCAAACTGACTTCGTCAGAAATCTTCACCGCTTTGTTCGAGCTGGAGCTGGCCAACCGGATCAAACAACTTCCGGGCAAAAATTTCGTCAGACGAATGTAAAGCTCCCACGGCGAACTACATCATAAGTTGCAGACAGGGCAAGAGAACGACGTCTCTGGCCTGCGCCGGTGTAAGCTCTCGCCATCACGCGGATCACGATAAGTAAATAACCGTGAACCTTCCAGGTGGTACAGTCAGTCCCATTGGAAGGGTTTCCATGTTGTCCCTGGTTGTCATCGGGTTTAAGGAACGCAATGAGTAAATCACTAGTGATCGTCGAATCGCCTGCAAAGGCAAAAACGATCAGCAAATATCTCGGAAAAGACTTTACCGTCGAAGCTTCCGTCGGCCACATCAAAGATCTGCCGAAGAACAAGATTGGCGTGGATCTGAGCGACGGCAGTTTTGCGCCTGAGCTTATCGTCATCCCGGGGAAAGAAAAAGTCGTCGACCGCCTGAAGAAGCTGGCCAAGTCAGCAACCACCGTTTATTTGGCGCCTGACCCTGACCGCGAGGGAGAAGCCATCGCTGCCCATCTTGAAGAAGAGCTGAAGGGGCTATCTAAGGGCAACTCCATTCGTCGCGTCACCTTCAACGAAATCACGGCGAAGGCGGTTCACGACGCTTTCGAACACACGCGCGAAGTTGACCGCAACCTGGTCGATGCGCAGCAGACGCGGCGTGTCCTCGATCGCATTGTGGGTTACCAGATCTCCCCGTTGCTGTGGGACAAGGTACGTCGCGGCCTTTCCGCCGGCCGGGTGCAGACCGTGGCTCTCCGGCTCATTGTCGAACGCGAACGTGAGATCAAGGCGTTCGTGCCAGTGGAGTATTGGACTCTGGACGCACAACTCACGCCGGCCAACGAAAAGACAGAATTCACCGCGCGCTTCACCGGCATCGACGGCGAAAAAGCTGTCGTCGAGACGGTGGATGCTCCTTCGCTGCCGGACAGGCAGCAGATGGATGCCGTAGTAGCCGCGCTCGAAAAAGCCAGGTGGTCGGTACAAAACGTAGAAAAGAAGGAACGCCGGCGCAATCCAACCGCACCCTTTACCACCAGCAAACTGCAGCAGGATGCCTCGCGCCAGTTAGGCTTCAGCGTACGCCGCACCATGGGCGTGGCGCAGCGCTTGTACGAAGGCATTGAGCTCGGCAGCGAGGGAGCCGTAGGCCTCATAACCTACATGCGTACCGATTCCACACGCGTCTCACCCGACGCGATCACCGAAGTACGCAAGTGGATTGAGCAGACGCACGGCAAAGACTATCTGCCGTCCGCGCCGAATGCCTTCAAGAGCAAGAAGGACGCACAGGACGCACACGAGGCGATTCGTCCCACCAGCGTTGCTCTTCATCCGGAAGAGATTAAGCGCTATCTCAGTGACGAACAGTTTCGCCTCTACCGGCTCATCTGGCAGCGCTTTGTCGCCTCGCAGATGGTCCCAGCGGTTTTCGATCAGACGACTGTCGATATCGTGGCCAAAGCGGACAGGAGCTATAACTTCCGCGTCACCGGGTCGGTGATGAAGTTCGACGGTTTCCTCAAAGTGTACGAGGAAGCGAAAGACAAGAAGGACGAGGAAGATGAGGAACTGAAGAACCGGCTTCCCGCGCTTGAAAACGGACAGGCGCTGGCACTGAATGCGTTGTTGCCCGAACAGCATGCGACCGAGCCTCGCCCGCGATTCAATGAAGCGTCGCTGGTGAAAGAGCTCGAAGAGCGCGGTATCGGACGGCCTTCTACATACGCCACTATCATCAATACAATTCAGGAACGCGAATACGTGCAGAAGGTGGGCGTCGGCAGAGGGGCGAAATTTGTCCCGACCGAGATTGGCTTTGTGGTCACCGATCTGCTGGTAGCCAACTTCCCCTATATCTTCGACCCGCAGTACACGGCGAAGCTCGAAGAAGAGCTGGATGACATCGAGGATGGCAAGGAGCTATGGACCACCTTGCTGGGTGGTTTCTATGGGTATTTCAAAAAAGAGCTCGCCCATGCCGGCAAGCACATGGAAAATATCAAGCGGATGGAAAAACCGACAGACGAAAAGTGTGATGTCTGCGGTTCCCCGCTGGTGTTGAAGTGGGGCAAGTTCGGTACCTTCTTCGCTTGCAGCACCTATAACAAGAAAGACCCTGCCAGCTGCACCTTCACCAAAGAGAACTTCGCCGCAAAACCTGAAATGAACGCGCAGGAAGGACAAGAGGGTGAGCAGGCGGAGGAGTATTGCGAAGCTTGCGGCCGCGTCATGGTGCTCAAGCGGGGACGTTTCGGCGCATTTATGGCCTGCCCGGGTTACAGTGAAGATCCGCCCTGCAAGACGACCCGGAAGTTGACCCAGAAACAGCAGCAAAAGGCGCCGCAGCCCCTGGACGAGAACTGCCCCAAGTGCGGCCTTCAACTGGTGCTGCGCAACGGCCAATATGGAGAATTCGTCTCCTGCAGCGGGTATCCCAAGTGCAAGTACATCAAACAGAATCTGGTCGAAGGGATGAAGTGCCCAAAGTGCGGCGACGGAGACATTGCGGAGCGGAAAGCCCGGCGCGGAAACCTGTTTTACGGCTGTACGAACTACCCGAAGTGTGACTTCACCTCCAACAACAAGCCGGTGCCCGAGAAATGTCCGGAATGCGGCAGCCCCTACTTGCTGGAGAAAACCCGGGCCGCTGGAACCTTCCTGGTGTGTCCTAACAATCGGAAGTCAGCCGCAGAAGATGAAGGACCGAAAAAACGGGCAAAGAAAGGCGCGGCAGCCGAGCCGGCAGAGCAGGTGGTTTGCAGCTACGCAAGAAAGATTGCCGAGCCGCAGATGGAATCCATTGAGGCGATGCGCTACCAGACCAAGGCAGAGGCGCTTCCAGTCGCTTGAGTAGGGTCAAACTGCTTTCGCCCTTGGGGCTTGCCAGGATGCGAGCCGGAGCGTACAACTCCTTTGGCGGTTGTTTCACCTTATTCGATCGGATGGAGCCAACATGAAATTATTTGTGGTAGTTCTAGCACTCTCGACTGTCCCGGCACTGGCTGCGGATATGAGCGCCGCGAAGGTCTCTGGGTATATCAGTGATTCGATGTGCGGAGCCAAACACAATGGCAGCGCCCCGAACGTGGCCTGCGTAAAAAAGTGTATTGGCGGCGGAGCAAAGCCGGTCTTTGTTGATGATGCAAATAAGGCCGTCTATACCATCGACGATCCCGACTCGGTGAAGGGTCACGAGGGTCACCACGTGAGCGTTGTCGCCAAAACGGACGACTCCGCTAAGACGATCCACATTTCCAAGGTTTCGATGCTGGCCGACCAGGGCACGCCGAGCACCTCGGAAGCGCACTAAAACTTTCAGAGCCCCTTCAACTAACGCCGCGGCAGTGCATTCAGCTTTGCTGATCACTGCCGCGCTTTCGTGTGTTCAATCGTCTAATAGGATAGATGCCACAGCGGGCATCCATCTGCTAAGGTGGGAGAGGTAGGAAGGAATGCAGGATTTCACCCCAGTTATGGCAAAGGCAACCTGGAACGGCAAAATAATCGCGGAAAGCGATACCACAGAGATGGTTGAGGGCAATATCTACTTCCCGGAGAGCTCCCTCAAGCGGGAATACTTCCGTCCCAGCTCGACGATTTCAACCTGCCCCTGGAAGGGACAGGCCAGGTATTACAGTCTTTTGGTCGACGGACAGGAAAATCAGGATGCCGCCTGGTACTATCCGGATCCTAAGCCGGCCGCCCGCAACGTCAAGAACCATGTAGCCTTTTGGCGCGGAGTTGAAGTCGAAAAGTAGGACCATCGCGACCGGGTTGAGCATCACTGCCCTGCTCTTGAGCTTGACAGTTCCTGCTCCTGGCAGGGCATTTGCCGCGCAGCCCCAGGCCAATTCCCCACAGAGAGATCTTGAAGTCCTGCGCCGGCTGGAAGCGGATTATTTGCGGGCTGAAATCGAAGACGACACGGCGATTGCGGGGACAATTCTTGCCGACGACTACGTCGGCATTCGTGCGGATGGGGCCACTTCCACCAAGGCGGACGTCCTCAGCCGTCTTGATCGGCATGAGCGGCGCCGCGAGCCTTACCTGATCACAGCCACCAACATGCGGCAGCATTTGTTTGGGGATACAGCTTGCGTGACCTACACCAAGGTCTATACCAAGCCCGGCAGTACGGCGGCATACAGTGAAAACGTCCTGCACGTGCTTATCCGCCGTAACGGAATCTGGCGTCTTCAGGTCAGTAGCCCATTGCCCGCTCCAAAGCCCTGATCTTCGGACCCAGAATTTCTCCCCGCAACAGAACGACGGGTGCCCCACGTCTCGGTTACGCTTTGGGGAGTCACGGAATCGGTTCCCCGCACAGAGCGGGGGCGGTGTTTTTGGTTTTCGCCCCCCTATCTCTGGGATAATGAACCCACTCTGGCGTTTTGAACTAGCGGCCGCACCTGGCACATCCTCGCAGGCGGCAAGCACCGCAACCTATCTCCCATGAAGCCACTCAAACTGGCATTAACGCCTACTCGCAACCGTCGCCTGAATGAAGTGATCGGCATGGTGTTGCTGGTGACCGCGAGCCTCCTTTTCCTCGCGCTGGCGTCGTATCACCCGACGGATCCGTCCTTTAACACGGTGGGTATCCTCGGCCGGCCGGCGCACAACTGGATCGGGCTCATTGGGGCCGCGGTCAGCGACATATTGTTGCAATTGGAAGGGGTCGCCGCCTTTATGGTTCCCCTGATGCTGGGCGCGCTGGGGTGGACCTGGTTGCGATCGCGCCCTGCGGGTTCCCTGGGTGCGAAAGTGTCCGGCGTCCTCCTTTACCTGGTCTTTGCGCCCGCCATCTTCGGCCTTATGCTCGGCCATCTTCGCTGGATGAACGCCCTTCCCCTCGAAGGCCTGACCGGCCGCCTGGTGGTGGATTTCCTGATCCATTACCTCAACTTTCCGGGCGCTGCCATTGTGGTCGTGAGCATGGTGGTAATCGCGCTCTACCTCTCCACAACCTTTAGTTTCAACACCGCTCAACAGTGGCTGGCCGTTCGCTTTGCCTTCGCGCTGGCATGGCGTGACCGGGTTCGAAACTTGTATTCGGCCTGGGCCAGGAATCGAGCAGCAGCCCGTGCGGAGAAGAATGCCGCAAAGCGCGTCGCCCTGAGAGATGCCGCCGACAGGAAAGCGAAGAAAACGGAAGAGGAGGAGAGGATTCCCCCGCCACGGCGCTCCACCTTTTCCGACGTGAGCGCCACCGGGCACGCCTTGAAACCAGAGCTTGGCGATCGGCCGCACACCCCGTCGCTTTGGAACCAGATGCCGCGTACCAGCATCCCCGATCCGGACCCCCTCGAAGCCGGTTTGGATCACGAAGAGGAAGATGTTGCAGCCGCGGTACCACGAGCTGCCGCACAACAGGTTCCTCCAAGCCAGGCGCCGCAAGCTATTTCCGTAAAGAACCGGGCCGACGCGGATGCCCGGCCGGTCACCCTGGCCCCCCGCGCCGTCAGCGGCTTTCGGTTGCCCCCCAGCACGCTGCTGCACCGCAGCGACGAGTCACAGATTGTGCGCGAAGACGATCTCCGCGGGCAGGCGCGCATATTGGTGGAGAAGTGTGCGGAGTTCGACGTTCGCGGCCAGGTGGTGCAAATCAATCCCGGGCCGGTGGTCACCACTTTCGAATTCAGACCGGAAGCGGGAGTTAAGTACAGCCGCGTGACCGGTTTGGCAGAAGATCTATGCCTGGCGATGCGTGCGGAGAGCATTCTGATCGAGCGCATGGCGGGAAAGAGCACCGTGGGCATCCAGGTGCCTAATCACGACCGCGAGACCATCTGGCTGCGAGACGTAATCGAAGCCGAGAACTTCACCCAGACCAAGTCCAAGCTGACCCTGGCCATGGGCAAAGACATCAATGGACGCATTGTGACCGCCGATCTGGCGACCATGCCGCACGTGCTGATTGCCGGTTCCACCGGCAGCGGCAAGTCCGTGGCCATCAACGCCATGATCATGTCCGTGCTCTACAAGGCGACGCCGCAGCAGGTGAGACTGATCCTGGTTGATCCCAAGCGGGTCGAACTGGGGATGTATGAAGGCATTCCCCACCTGTTCACGCCCATCATTACCGAGCCCAAACTGGCGGCAAATGCCTTGCGCAACGCGGTGCGCGAGATGGAACGGCGGTTGAAGCTGTTGGCCTCGCGCAGTGTCAGGAATATCGATCAATACAACAAGCTCTTCGACAACCAGACACCGAGCCTCTTTGAGGACGCGGACGCGGAGCAACCGCTGCCGCACATGATCATCATCATCGATGAGCTTGCCGATTTGATGATGTTGGACAAGGCCAACGTGGAAGAGGCAATCACGCGGCTGGCACAGATGGCTCGAGCAGTCGGCATCCACCTGGTGCTGGCCACGCAGCGGCCGTCGGTGGACGTGATTACCGGCCTGATCAAGGCCAACGTGCCCACCCGGATCTCATTCCGCCTGGCGACCAAAGTGGATTCGCGAACCATCCTGGACTCGAATGGAGCCGAGGCGCTGCTGGGTCGCGGAGATATGCTTTTCCTTCCCCCGGGAACTTCGCGGCTGCAACGTCTCCATGCGCCATTTGTCACCGAGAAGGAGATCTCGGACGTGGTGGCTTTCTGGAAGAACCAGGGTGAAGCGGTATACGTGCAAGGCTTTCTTGAATCTCCCCGGGACGAAAAGGGACGGGACCTGGACGCGGAACCTGAGGATGGCGACGGCAACGACGAGCTATTCGAGGATGCGGTTCGGCTGGTGCTGGAATTCGGTAAGGCGTCCACCTCTCTGCTGCAGCGGCGGTTGCGCATCGGCTACGGCCGGGCGGCACACCTGATCGACATGATGGAGCGGGACGGCATTGTCGGCCCTGCCGATGGCTCGAAGCCGCGCGAGATCCTCAAGCCACCCGACTGGCTCAACCAGGTAGAGCCCGCCCTCCGCTAGCAAAGCGCGGCGGTATGGGAAAAGAACTGCTCCTGAGAGCCTGTGACTTTTTCGATCTTCTCGTGTTTTTTGCACCCGACCAGATGTTGTTTAATCCCCTCCAGAAAGGCGTCATCCTGAAGCGAAGCCGACCTGTCCCGCCTGCCCCGGCCTGCCGTGGGGCGTGCCGTGGAGGGACCTGCAGTTCCGCGGACCTTTCCTGGAAATGTTTGTCAACCAGCGCGCACGAAGCCGAGGGACCTGCTGCTCCTTTCCTACCCGCGCAGCCCCAGCCAGTTCCTTTGATAGGCAAAGCTGATCGCCAGCAGCAGCACGCCCAGCGCCAGAAAACTGAGCACCCGATAGCCTTGGCTCTGCTGGCTGACACCATTTAAGAAAACCCTCACGATACTGAAAGCGAGGACAACCAAGGCTTGCCAGCGCAGAAAAGCGCTGCGCCGGAAAAACCCCACCGCCATAAGCGCCGCGCCGTAAAGCATCCACCAGGCACTATAGCCCCATCCCGCGTCAATGGTGCGGCGCTCCAACTGTCCATAGCCGCCACAGAAGTCGTGAAAGAACCCCGCCCCGCAAAACCAGTAATGATGGATCTCGAGGCTGACAGCAACCAGGATGGTGAGACTGAATGCAATGGTCGAAAACGCCACCAGGTAGGTCCAATTGGCGAAACCCCGCCCAGATCCACCGCCGAGGCTGAGCCTGGCAACGCTTGCAAATACCGCCGCCCCAACCAGGTTGGTCGCAAAGTGCAGATTAGCTACAACGGCCAGCGGCCGCGGCGTGCCGGCAACCCAGTCCACCAGGAGAGAAAGCACAGCTACGGTCAGTACCGCCGTCGCGAAGACTCTCAGGGCCGGGTTCGTGCTGGTTTTGGCCAGGGCAACCAGCGCCAGCGATTCACCCAGCCAGCAAAGGGTCACGACAACGCCGTTGAATTCGAGCGGCACGGCCACGGTAATAAAGAAAATACTCAGACCAAGATGAGTGCAGTAAAGGACTGTCGGCTTGCGCCGGGCGGCGGCCATCAGCAGGCAGGCCCCTGCCAGGGCAACCGTGACCCACGGTCGCCCTCCGTGCTCGCCGTGGGCGCCGAAAAGGACCATCAGCGCAATCCAGGTTGCGAGTGCATTGGCAATCGGGAACGCGATGGAAAAGGGCGAGTCTGGCATCGACGCCGGCGCTCGACGAGAAATCAAGAAGGGCGCTATCGCAAAACCGGCGAAGAACAACGCCAGGAAGAAAACCATCACCGGCAGGTGAGAAGGATTGTCCTCACGGAAGCTCCAGCCGATGTAATAAAGTGCTGTTCCCAGCAACGCAGCCCACGGCAGCCGCTGCCATCGATGGCTCGCCACCAGAAACAACGCCCCCATATTGAGCAAAGTCAGGTAGGAGAAGAGAAAGATCTCGTTGCTATGTCCTATGGACAGCAGCGCCGGCGTAGCCAGGCCGCCGGCTAGAGCATAAAGGCCCAGCAGTTCCGAATCCTGGCGGCGGGCAAGAATCGCATTTGCGACCGTCACCGCCGTCATGGCAAGAAAAATGAGCCCCGGGGGAGCCACATGAAAAAGACTGGCAGCCGCCCAAAGCGAAAGATAGGCGATGCTCGTACCTAATGCCTTGAGGCTGTAGGAAAAGGCCGGGAATCCGTGGCGGCGAAAGCGCTCCGACCAGGACACCACCCCGACGGCACAGGCCAGGCCGATCCAGATCCTGACTGGAGGCCCAATCCAGTTGCGATCAAAGGCCAGCTTCAAAAACCAGGCCACGCCAATGAGCACGGCAAGGATACCGATGCGGTTCAGCAGCTGCGCCCCAATCCGGCTTTCGAGCGAAGGAACTTCCCTCAGCTTCATTCCCCGAACCTCGGGAAGATGCACGACGGCGGCCTCAGCTTCCGCCACCGGAGGAGCAGGCTGGGCCGCCCGAAAGGCCCGCATTTCTGCTTCGAGAAATGCAATTCGGGCTGACAACTCGACCAGCTGTTGGCGGACTTCGTCGTCGGAAGCCATAGCAACGACTCTAGAGCATTTCGCTGCTAGCCGTTACTTATGTGTGGTTGGCTAGCACTTTAGAGTGCGCTTTGCCACAGAATGCCTTAAGCTGCAAAAGGTAACCCGTTCAGGAGGCGTCCCCCTTAATGACCCGGTCGACTGGAGTCGGGATCCGGCGCACGGTTCTTCTGGTTGATGATGACGCTGTGAGCCTCGAACTAATGGCTATCCTGCTGGCGCACGAAGGTCACCAGGTGCTCCGCGCCAATGACGCCGGGGCTGCGCTCGACTTGCTCATATCCGATAAGACGGGGCGCCCGGACGTGCTGCTCGTGGACCTTCAAATGCCCGGAGTCTCGGGTGGCCAATTGGCGGAAAAAGTCCGCGCCCTGGGCAGCCCAGGGCCTCTCCTATTGGCCATGAGTGCGTCGGAAGCCCAACGGCAGCAACTACTTGCCTTCGACGGATTTTTGCTTAAGCCGCTTGCGGTGGATGATCTCCGCCGGGCGCTCAAACCTAAAAAGCGTGGCCGCGGGCCCGGCGTCCGGGTTGCCCATCCAGGAAGGACACAACCTCTTACCATCCCTGGCGAAGCCATCGACATGGCCGTCATCAAAAAGCTGCTGGCGATGATGCCGAAGCAGGCGCTGGTCGAGCTCTTCGAGGCCTGCATCGCAGATAGCCGAACCTGCATCCGTGACATCCAGAACCTCGCACGCCAGGGGAAATTAAACGGTGTGTCCCCGCTGGCCCACCGGATCAAGGGGGCGGCGTCCATGGTCGGGGCCGTACGCCTGGCCCATATCGCCGCCGGCCTGGAAATGGGGGGTAGCAAAGAAGCGGCCACCCAGGGCGTTTTGGATGATTTACTGAGTGCATGCAGCGAGTTGGAGCGTATGCTTTTGGCAGGAAATCTAACGAAAACCTAGGGCCCCCCAAATGACCACTACGACAATCTCAGCGACACCTAAGAGCAGCAACGACCGCCTGCATCAGATTCGTATCGTCATCGCCGACGACCACCCGGTAGTGCGCATCGGCGTAAAAAACATGCTTCAGAGCGATCCCGGACTCGACGTGATTGGCGAGGCATCGGATGGCGATGAAGCCATCACCGGAACGCTGGAGCTGCTTCCAGACATCCTCCTGCTTGATCTGCAGATGCCGCGGCTGCCCGGTCTGGAGGCAATGCGAGCCATCATGAGTGGTTCGCCAACAGTCAAGATCCTGCTCCTCACCAGCACCATCACCACCCAGCAAATCATCGAAGCGTTGCAGATCGGCGCCCGCGGTATTGTCCTTAAGGACGCTCTCGCCGACCACCTCACCACTGCGATCCGGGCCGTATCCTCCGGCGATTATTGGATTGGTGGCAAACGCGTGGTGAACCTGGTTGGCGCGCTGCATGAACTGATGCAGCAGGCTGCGGTTCCCGAACGCAAAACCTACGGCCTGACACCGCGTGAGCTGGAAGTGGTTGGCTGCATCGTGGAAGGTTGCAGCAATCGTGATATCGCCAAGCAGTTCAGCATCAGCGAAGAAACTGTGAAGCGCCACCTGTCGAACATTTTCGACAAAACCGGAGTTTCCACACGTCTGGAACTGGCGTTGTTTGCAATAGCCCACCAGTTGGTTGCTCTGCAGACATAACTTTTCTTTGAATTACCCCAAAGGAAGTCGGCGTCCGCATGCCCAAGCGGTTGCGTACTCACTCAACGCAGCCGCTCCGGCGTGCATCTCATTAGGTGCGTTTGTGCAACTATGGGAAGTTATTGCTTCGCTGAATCCACGGCGGACGCCCTGAATCCCCGAACCCGGAGTACGACAAGATGATCGCTGGAAGACTGTTTCTCGTTACGACGATATGCGCTGCCTGCATTGGTGTTTACGGGCAAGAACCGAACCCCACCGCCCAGCCGCAACAACAGCAGCCAATCACGCCGGCAGAGAGCGGCAATAACAATGTTCCTCTCTATCGCATTCAGGTGGTGGGCCGGGATATCCCGGCTATCAACTACTGGCACCGCAGTGGGAGCACTAAGATCGGTTTTGATGGGACCAGCCTCTTACCCCAGGGAAAAGGAGAGGCGACCGTTACCAGCAAGGGGCAAACCTTCATCAACGCCAAGTTCCAGGGTTTCGTGCCCGCAAATAGCTTCGGGGTGGAGTATCTGACCTACGTGCTGTGGGCTATCACCCCGCAGGGCCGGCCGGTAAACCTGGGTGAGGTGATGCCCAACGGCTCCAAGGCGGAAATGAACGTCACCACCAATCTGCAGCAGTTTGCGCTGATCATCACCGCCGAGCCTTACTTCGCCGTGACCACTCCGAGCGACCTGGTGGTGATGCAAAATTCGGTTGCCAAAAACAAGACCACGGGAATCATCGACACCGTAAATGTGCACTTCAACCTCCTGCCGCGGGGAGCGTACGTGCAGACGGCCGGTCGCAACGCAGTGCTGAACCCGGTCAAGCCCAGCGACAAATCTCCTCTCCAGCTTTACGAGGCGATCAACGCGGTGCAAATCGCTGAGGCCACGGGCGCGGCAAAATATGCGCCGGACATTCTCGCCAAGGCGAAACAGGAGCTGGAGAATGCGCAGGCAATGGATGGAAAGAAGAGCCAGCGTAAGGTCATGATCACCTATGCTCGCGGCGCGGTGCAGGACGCGGAGGATGCGCGCGTGAGTACGTTGCGCAGAATGCAGCAGGAGAAAGAACAGCAGCAGCAATTGGCCATGCAGCAAGCGCAGTCGGCCGCTCAGCAAGCGCAGATCGATGCCCAACAGCAGGCGCTGAAGAGGGCCCAGGCTGACGCCGCCGCCGCCCAGGCGCAAGCAGCCGAGGCAAATGCCCGGGCGGCGCAGGCCGCGGCGGAGCACAGCGCCCAGCAGGCGACCGACCAGACAGAACAAATGCGCGAGCGGCTACGCGCGCAGTTGAGCCAGGTTCTGCAGACCCAGGAGACGGCACGTGGTTTGATCGTGAACATGTCGGACGTTTTGTTTGACTTCAATAAATTCACGCTCAAACCGGAAGCCCGGGAAAAGCTGGCCAAGGTCTCTGGAATTCTTCTCGCGTATCCGAATCTGAAAGTGCAGGTAGAGGGCTACACCGACAACGTGGGCACTCAGCCGTACAACCAAACGCTATCCCAACAGCGCGGCGACGCGGTGCGCGACTATCTCATCTCCCAAGGCGTCAGTGCTGACAACATCACTGCCACCGGTTACGGCATGAGCAACCCGATCGCAGACAACGCGACGGCCGCCGGGCGAGCGCAGAATCGCCGGGTACAGTTGGTGGTCTCAGGCAGCGCAATCGGCGTTCAACAAAGCCAGCCCTCGGCAACCAATCAGCCGCAACCCGCTCCTAACGTGCCGCCGCAGGGGACGAGCAATCCGCCACAGTAAACCCCTTTATCGTTGAGGCTAGAACCTTCGCCTCAGACTCCATCGAGGCCCGGAGGGCCACCCGCTAAAACGTCAGCCCAGCCCGGAAGGGCTGGGTTGACAACCTCAGGCGAGAAGAGCCAGGCGGGACTCGATGTCGGCGAGTGCCGACTCCAATGCAGCTCTGCGCACCGGACTGGACGTACGCTCGGAAAGAATGCGTTCGCGCTGAAGTTCGAGTTCCTGTCTCTGCCGCTCGACCTTCGCCCGCTCCAACACATTTCGCTTGGCGAGATCTACAGAAGCGCCCGAAGCGGTTAGATCTGCAGCCGACTGCTGCTCTTCCACAGACTTGCTCTCCCATCCACGCGCCATGCCTTTATGGTACGACATACAGCGGTAATCTCACTCGTGTTATGTCTGATTGAGCCGTTGTCCTCACACTTTTAAATCTTGCGGCTGTCTCGTTTCAGAACAGCCCCTGCGGAGGAATTATGAAGGTCTGGCAAATTCAATCGTTCGGGATTGACCAGCTGGTGTTAGCGGAGGTGCCCCGGCCCCGCCCCGGGCGCGGAGAAGTGTTGGTAAAAGTTCATGCGGTGTCGTTGAACTACCGCGATCTGCTCATGGTGCGTGGCCATTACAACCCCAAAATGCCGTTGCCTCGTATCCCCTGCTCCGATGGAGCGGGCGAAGTGGTCGAGGTGGGGCCAGAGGTAAGCGATATCGCGCTGGGGCAACGGGTGGCGGGCATCTTCATGCAGCATTGGCTTGACGGTGCGCCGACAGCGGAAACCAGCCGCGGCGCATTGGGCGGCGACGTGGACGGAATGTTGGCAGAATACGTGGTGCTGCAACAAAAAGGCGTGGTCCCTATCCCCGAGCATCTCTCTTATGCAGAGGCGGCCACGCTTCCCTGCGCCGGAGTCACCGCATGGAACGCTCTGCAACATGCGGCGCACGTAAAGGCGGGAGATGTAGTGGTGATCCAGGGGACCGGAGGGGTTTCGATCTTTGCCCTCCAATTCGCGAAGCTCGCGGGCGCGACGGTCATCGGTACTTCGAGCAGCGACGAAAAACTGGCGCGGGCTAAAACTTTGGGACTGGACGCAGGCGTCAACTATCGACACTCTCCCGAATGGGCAAAGTGGGTCCAGCAGCAGACCGGCAATCGCGGCGCCGATCTGATTGTCGAAGTCGGCGGTGCCGGGACTTTCTCCCAGTCTTTGCAAGCCGTGCGCTTTGGTGGTACGGTCGCGCAAATCGGCGTATTGAGCCAATCAGAACAACCGTTGCCCATCCCTCTGATTCTTCATCGCCAGGTTCGCATCCAGGGTGTTTACGTGGGCTCACGAGCGCATTTCGAAACCATGAATCGGGCGATCACGGCCAGCGGTACGCGTCCGGTGGTGGATCGTATCTATGCATTCGATGAGGCTCGCGAGGCCCTCAAGACCATGGAAAAGGGCTCACATTTCGGGAAAATCGTAATCCAGGTTGTTGCTTGACGGCCGGTAATTCCCACTGTGGTTACGGCTATCTGATTGAAATTGCTGGGCTACCAGAAGGACAGTAACTTTTGGGTGATCCGTTGGAACGAAAGCTGTATTTTCCCTACGACAAACGCGACATTTTCGTGCAGAATGCATCTTAACAGTACGATTTTTAACGACAACAAACCCGGCGTTTGGATAAGGGAGCCTTTTATGACATGGATTCAAAATCTGCTTGGTTTCTTCTACGACATTATTTTTGGCTGCCGCCATTGGAGTCAAACAAGGCCGTTCACGCTAGAGCAGCAAACTTATAAGGTTTGTCTGGACTGCGGCAAACAGATCTATTACTCACGGGAGCGGATGACGCCGCTGAGTGCCCGGGAAGTGCGCCGGATGAAGGCTGAAGCAGGCCTTCCAGTTACCGTGATTGCCACCTCGATGAACGCGGGCGACTTTCTCACCCAGCGCGCGAGTAAATCGAACGCGGCCGCTTAAGTACTTCATTGTCCAGCCGAAAGGCTGAAGCTCCGTATCGTATGGCCGCAATGCGTGCAGCCCGATACGGAGCTTTTCCATATCCGGGAGCAAGTCCCGCAAAACGCTACTGTAACAGTTTCTTTTACAGAAGCAGTCACTTGCCTGCCACCCACCAAGGTAATGAAAAACGCCTCGGTCCGGCAACCACTCTCGGTGGAGCCGTCACCCTTCCTTTGTCATCCCGCTTGTGACTTTTTTGGTGCTCACCCTCACTGTCAAACTGAATTGTCATCCCGCCTGCCCCGGCGTGCCGTGGGACCGTAGCGACCTGTCCCGGCGTGCCGTGGAAGCGAAGTGGAGGGACCTGCTGTGCTCTCAACTCCGCAATCGAACCCCAAATGGAAACCCCGCCCTTTCCTTTGTCATCCCGAGCAGCTGACTTGCCTGGGGCAAGTTAAGGATGGAATGAACATGGGAAAGCGGTGTTTGCAATCCAGGCCCAGAGGGCCGTCCGCCAAACGTCAGCCCAGCCCGGAAGGGCTGGGTCTATAGGCACGCGGTCGAGCGCCAGAGGTGCGGCACCACACTCTTCGTTTGTTCATTAAGAGTAGCCGAGGGATCTGCAGTTTCCGCTGACCCCTCCCGGAAATGCTTTTCGATCGAGCGCTCGTGGTGCTGACCCGCAAATCCTGATCGCGGTTCCAATGGAAGAAACAATTGCTCCTATCATTCTTACCCTGCCGGTGTCACTTCCCGTTTTGGGTGATTAGTAGTCCAGGTTTCCTCAACTCGTATTTTCATGAGACTCCCTGTCTCTGCTGGCATATCCTTACTTTTGGCCGTAGGCCTTTCGCGGTACCAGTCGTCTATCAAGAGGCCGGCCGTGTCGAGGATGCATGGAGCAGCTATGCGAGAATCCGCAGAGTATTCACAGTGGGTTTACCTCGAGACGCAAGAATATTGCCCGGCCGTTCCGCCTGAAAAAACCACCCCTCGCAGGTCTTTATGAGGCACGGTAACAGTGGAGCCCGCCTCAGGCTGCTGCCTCTCGCCACCCCCATTCTGCTTCTGCTGACCGCAGGTTGCGGAGCCATGAGTTCCCCGGTAGCCGCCAGCCCGGGCAGCTTGGTGATCAACGCGGACAAAGCCACGATTGATACCACCACCACTGACCAGCTAAGCGCTAAATTGGCTTCCGGTGCCTCCGCCAGCGTCAAGTGGACGATCACGGCAGGGCAAAACGATGCTTCCCTGGGCCAGGGAACCATCAGCGGAAATGGCGTCTATACGCCCCCGCCCTTGCTTTCCCGGGACCAGATACAGGTCCAGGTCACCGCCACCTCACGTAGCGAGCCGGTGGCCACAGCAACTTACCAGCTGACCGTAACACCCGGATTTGTCCAGGTCCTAACCCCGGAAACTGCCAGCGTCGCGCCAGGGGGCATGGTTCAGGTCAAAGGCGAGATCGCCGAAGTCAATTCCGGGTCCATCCATTGGTCGCTGGCCACCAGTGCGGGGGGAGACACCGATCCGGGCGACAGTTACGGCAGCATCGGTGAAACCAGGTGCCATCACTCCAGCCGCACCTACACCTACTGCACCGCGACCTATACTGCCCCGCGAGCGTTGCCTTCCGGCACCCCCTCGGTCTTTTTGGTGGGGCTGGCGGCCGGAAATCCTCATTCCGCCGCTGCGCTGCATATTCTGCTGAACGGGGCCGGATTCAATAGCTCAGGCCTGCAGAACCAGGCAGCACAGACTGGCTACGTACAGATGGGCTCGTCGGGAGGCAATGCCAACGATTACGACTCAAAAAAAGAGATAGGCAGGGACGGCGGTACCAGGGAATATGTGAATGACTGTTGTGGGGGAACGCTGGGAGCGCTGGTCGCGGACCGGAACAACAATCTTTTCATTCTAAGCAACAACCATGTGCTGGCCGAATCCGACCAGGCGCGCACCGGCGACACCGTCGTGCAGCCCGCGCTGGTCGATTTGAATTGCAACCCGCAAGCCGGTCGCACGGTAGGCTCCCTGCGCTACGTGGTTCCCATCCAAAGTACTCAAACCAATGTAGATGCAGCGCTGGCCGCAGCGACACCCGCGGTCGATGGAACGGGGGCGATCCTGCAATTGGGGCCATCGATCAATGGCGTGCTGACTCCTGCGGCCCCTGCCGCCGGGGAAGGAGAGGCACTCACCGCCGGCCTGCTGAACCAATTGCGCGTAGTCAAGAGCGGGCGAACAACAGGGTTGACCTGTTCGACCGTAAATACGGTAGACCTGACCGTGCAAGTGGATTACTACTACGATTGCGCCGAAACCCAGCGCTATTACACCAAGACATACGTCAACCAGATCGGCATGCCGGGGGCCAGCTTCGCAGACAGCGGGGACTCAGGAGCCCTGGTGCTCGACGCCAGCAACGCCCAGCCGCTGGGCCTGTTCTTTGCCAGCGGCGGCGACGACAGCAATCACGGCTTCAGCGTAGCCAATCCTATTCAGGATGTGCTGAGCGAACTGGGACAGAAGAGCCAGGCAGAGGGGCAGGAGTTCCAGATTGCGGGCGGGGCTGCTCATCCCATCACCTGCTCCAACTACGATGAGCACACTCCACCGGCAATTCGCAGTGTGAGCTCATTTCAGATGGCGGCGGCGAGATCAGCGGCCGAATCCGCAAACCCCCAGTTGCTCCGGCCGGATAACGGCATCCTGGGCACGGCTACGGGAAAGAGCCTCGACAGCCCGGGCGAAGCTGCGGTCATCGTCTACGTCGACAAGAACAAGCCCGGTGTCGCCGTTCCCAAAGTGATCAACGGCATACGAACACTGGTGATCCCCACCGACGTGGCAAGCCTGAACGCGGGCATCGCACCCACAACGCTGCCCCAGGTGGAAGGCATCCACCTCCCCGCCGACGTTCTGCGTGCCGCTGCCGCGGTACAACGGCAATTTTCGCCGCAGTTGATGGCAGATCCTGCCTTCTTCGGCGTGGGTGTGACCCAAAGCTATGACAATCCTGCGGAGGCCGCGCTGCTGGTGCTGGTGGATCTGACGAAAACTCCCCGTTCCATGCCCGACCTGGCCGGCGGATTGCGGATACGCTATATGCGGGTTAATCGCCTGCACGTGACAAGGTCGAAATTCGCCCCGGTGCAACAGGCGCCGCGTTGCACCCTGCCCTCCTCGCGCCAATCGGCCGGCAACCCTTAAGGACTGTTACCGCCGCCCCTATCTCTCCACAAAGGGCACGATTGCTTCAGACGTGCCGTAAACGCCGCAGCGGTGGGCAAAAAAAGGGTGTGTGAGAACCGGAAGGGGAACAGCAGGTCCCTCCACTTCCACATGCCTCAATACCGCCTGGGCTCCGTTCTCCAGGCGTCCTGTTCTTTTGACGGCCCCCCGCTCGGGGTCCGGCTAGGCATTCTGGGCGGTGGTGACAGGAGCCGATACTGGCGGCGGTAGCCCAATCCCGTTCTCGGGAAAGAAAAGCATGAACACGCTGCCTGACGATCTGCCGTTCGCTTCTGAGGAGGGACGGCTGACCACGCGAACCGTGGCATGGTGCTTGCCGATAATCTCGCCGCTCACCCACAGACCGAGTCCGGTACCGGTCGCCTCCTTGGTGGTAAAAAACGGCTCGAAAATCCGTTGGCGCGTTGCCTGCGTCATTCCGCAGCCAGTGTCGGCAACGAACAAGCGAATACCGGGTGTGCCATCCACCCAGGAACGGGATCGGCGGAGGGACAGCCACAGATGCCCTCCCTGCCCCATGGCGTCGATGGCATTGCCGATGAGGTTGGCAAACACCTGGCGCAACTCTCCGGAAAAGCAGTAGAGATCCAGATCCACTCCGATCTTGCGAGAAATCCTAATCTGCAGCCCAAGCATTCGCCCCGTGAACAGAGTGAGAACAGACTCCAGCAACTCCCCAATGTTGGCCACCGCCGGCAGGGTCGATTGACGATAAAAGCGCAGGGTCTGCTGCGTCATCTCAGCGACACGGGAGATTTCCTGCTGCGCCAGGTCGGCATAGCCCGAAGCCTCCTCATCGAGCGATGGCTGATGCCGCAGGAGATAGAGAAGATTGGTGACCGCCTCCAGCGGATTGTTGATCTCATGAGCAATGGAGGTCGCGAGACGGCCGGCGGCAGCCAATTTTTCTGTCCTCCGCAAAGCCTCTTCTGCGCGCTTACGTTCGGTCGTCTCCACCACGATCGCTCCGACCCAGCGAACCGCCTCCGATGTGGCTTTGACCGGATACACATTGATGAGCCAACTGCGCACTTCGGTAACGTCACCGGGCAAGGCCGTATTGAGCTCAAACTGAACCACCGGCCTCCCGGTCTCAAAGACACTTTGCACATGGCCCTGAAGCGTCTCCGCGGCCGGACCGGGGAGCATTTCCGCGATCGTGCGCCCCAGGTGCCTGCCGATCGGTACCTGGTTCATCTCTGCCAGGAATTGATTCACACGCACATAGCGAAACTTGCGATCGAAGAAAGCGAATCCAATCGGCGCGTTTTCCAACATGGAGTCGAGCAACGCCAGGGTGTCGCCAAGCCCGGCCCGCTGCTCCTCGATCGACGTCACCATGAGATTGAAAGCACGCGTAAGATCCGCGGATTCGTTGGTCGAGGTGACCTCCAGGGGAAAACCTTCTTTGGTTTCCGGATCGCGAATCAGCTTGCGGGTCGCCGCGAGCAAGGCACGAAGCGGACGGGTGATGGAACGGGCAAGAGTACCGGCAATAATCGCCGTGCCCAGAGCGCCGAGTCCGGCAAAGAGGATGGTTATGCGTATGAGTGAGTAGATCTCCTGCCAAGCCGCGCTCGCATCTTCATACACCCAGGCGAATCCGCTCAGTTGACCGCCGACATGGATCGCCTGGACCGCTTCACGCGCGCCGCCGGGGGCGCGAAAAATCACCGCGACGGGTGTGTCTTCCAGGTGCTTTTTCTCGAAGCGCGTGAGCAGATCCTTGCCGTTCATGCCCGGATCGCTGCTGGCGATAACCCGGCCATTGCTATCTGTCACCACTGCTGCGCGGATACTGGGAGAGTTGATCATGGCGCGGAGGATTGGCACCAGGTATCCAATCTGGCCCTGGGATAGCGAATCCTGGCTCTGCAGCGCCAATAGATTCACTTCCGATTCCAGCCGCAGGCGAGCGCGCTCATGAATTTCAGAAGCCTGTTCGCGCACCAGAAGGGTAGCGAAGACAATCACCAGCAGGCCTTCGAAGAGAATAAGACCCGAGATGAGCTGCCCTCGAATCGAACGAGGTTTAAGCCAACTCATATGGCTGATCCCCTTCCTTCAACCTGGCCTTAGCCAACCTTCACCGGCACTCGGCCCGTGAGCTTGGCTTCGATATCCTGTGCGATCTGGCGGCCGTGGAAACGGCCATTCTCGATGAAAATTTCGTTGGTCCGCATGCCTGCGACGATCACTCCCGCGAGATAGAGACCGGGTATATTGCTCTCCAACGACTGCGGATCACACGCCGGGCAGCGATCCTTCCCTTCCATGCGTATACCAAGAGCGCTCAGAAAATCAAAGTCGGGATGGTATCCCGTCAAGGCAAACACGAAGTCGTTATCGATGGTAACGGTACCTTTGGGTGTAAGCAGCTCGACCGAGTCCTCGCCAATGCTGCCGACCGAACTGGAAAAGTAAGCCGTGACTTCGCCGTTTTTGATGCGATTGTTGATATCCGGCAGAATCCAGTATTTGACGTGGTGGTGCATCGCGTCGCCCCGATGCACCAGCGTCACGTGGGCGCCGTGACGCCACAAATCCAGGGCCGCGATCGCCGCCGAGTTCTTGCCCCCGACCACCAGCACATTCTGATCATAGTAGGGGTGCGGGTCGTGATAATAGTGCAGCACTTTGGGCAGCTCTTCCCCGGCAACTTCGAGGTAATTCGGCAGGTCATAATACCCGGTCGCGAGAATGACTTTGCGGGCACCGTAGACTTCGTTGGCGGGAAAATCGGTCAACGGTGGTGATAGTGAAATCTCCATCCTCCCCGCTCAGACCGGATACCTGCTGATATTGACGAAACTCCAACTGATAGTGCTCAGCGACCTTGCGATAGTATTCCAGGGCCTCGTTTCGACTCGGTTTCTGGTTGGGGCTGGAAAAGGGCATATCCCCGATTTCCAGCAACTCTGGCGTGGTAAAAAACGTCATATTTGACGGGTAGTGAAAAAGGGAGTTGCACAGGCACCCCTTGTCTACCAAAACGGTACGCAGGCCTGCCCGCTGGGCCTCGATGGCACAGGCCAGGCCGGTAGGACCGGCCCCGACCACCAGCACGTCAAAGCTTTCCTTCAGAACACCACGGCTGTGCTCCATGTCTATAGCTTAGACGATGAGTCGTTCCCAGCCGATGACTGAAATCGCTATAATCGAACGTTCTGGCAACACAGGAGCCACTTTTTTATGTCGAATCACCGCAAAGAAAAAGACTCGCTTGGTTTTGTCGAGGTGCCATCGAAGGCTTACTACGGCGCGCAAACAGCGCGCGCGGTGGACAATTTTCCGATTTCAGGGATCAGTGGTCACGCCGAGCTTGTACGCGCCCTGGGTATGGTCAAGCGCGCCGCCGGACAAGCTAACAAAGAACTCGGCCTGGTGGACGAAAAACGTGCCGACGCCATCATCCAGGCCGCCCAGGAAGTCATCGACGGTAAATGGAACGGCGAGTTCGTGGTCGATGTTTTCCAGGCCGGTGCGGGCGTCAGCCAGCATATGAACACCAATGAGGTGATCGCCAACCGGGCCAATGAGATCCTGGGAGGCAATCTGGGAGAGTATGCCCACGTACATCCCAATGATCATGTGAACTACGGGCAGTCGACCAACGATGTCTTCCCCACTGCCATGCGCCTGGCCACGCTCTTGGCGCTCGACAAGTTCTATCCGGTGCTGGACAAGTTGGCCGCGACCTTTGCCGAAAAAGCAAAGGCATTTCACCACATCATGAAGTCCGGCCGCACCCATATGCAGGATGCGGTTCCCATGCGCCTGGGGCAGGAGTTTGCGGCCTATGGCCTGGCCATTGAAAAGGGCCACCGGTTCCTGAAGCTGGCTTCCGAGACTCTACGCGAATTGGGGCTGGGCGGCAGTGCGGTGGGTACTGGCATCAATACCCATCCGGACTACCGTGTGAAAGCGGTTGCCCACCTTGCTCGCATCTCGGGGCAGAAGCTGGTGCCGGCCCAGGACATGCGTTGGGCGATGCAATCCAACGCCTGCATGGCCGATGTGAGCTCCGCCTTGCGCGGGATAGCCCTGGAAACGATACGGATTTCCAATGACATCCGCCTGCTTAGCTCCGGCCCTAATACCGGCTTTGCGGAGATTTACCTCCCCAGCCTGCAGCCTGGTTCGTCCATTATGCCCGGCAAGATCAACCCGGTCATCCCGGAGTTGGCCGCCATGGTCAGTTTCCAGGTTATCGGCAACGATACGGCGGTCGCCTATGCCGTCCAGGCGGGACAGCTGGAGCTGAATGTGATGATGCCCACCATGGCCTACAACGTATTGCAGAGCATTACCATCCTGGGCAACATGCTGCGCCAGTTCGATGTGTACTGTGTTCGCGGCATCACGGCTAACGAGCAACGCTGCCAAATGTACGCGCAAAGCACGGTCTCGTTGGCCACCGCACTGAATCCCTACATCGGTTACGCCAAGGCCGCGGAAATTGTGAAGGAGTCGGTGGCCACCGGGAAGTCGATCATTGAAATCGCCCGCGAACGGAAGCAGCTCACCGAAAAGGAAATTGCCGAGATTCTGGACCCGGTCAGGATGACCGAGCCGCAGTACCCCCTCGATGCCGCAAAAGAACGCGATAAAGCGGTTACCGCTTAAGGTCGTCCTGACCACAGACCCTGGGTGCCCCATGGGTCTGTTGCCGATTAAAAGTTCCGATACTCGCCTTACTGGCGTCCGAAGCGAAACACCAGGCCGGCGTTGAAGCCTAGATTCTTCGCCTGCGGAGTGTTGCTGAACGTCGTCAACCAATAGCCGGGTTGTATACGGAAAGCGAGCGCGGTACCGAGGTTGTAATCGATCGGCACTCCGGCCGCAAGGCTGACGTTGGTCCCGTTACTCCACAACCCAATGAATGTGCCTGGCAGCTCGGCGCCGTTGGCATTGAAGTTGCCCTTGGACCCACCCACCAGAACCTGTCCACTGATGGCCCAATGCTCCCTGCGCACAACGCGATATTGCGGGCCCGCCATAAAGGAGTACTCGCTGATGCTGGGCTTGAAAATGTTGTAGGGACCGGGGTAGGTGAAGGCGGTTCCATAATAGCCACGCAAGTCCACGGTAACGCCGATCCGGGGACGAAGATAATCTGTCACCCCAACATTCCATGCGGATTCGTTGATGTGCTGGAGCGAAGCGCCGGGGCGGAAACGGGTGTAGCCGCCCCCTCCGTAAATTTCGAACTTGTGGCTGTAGGTATCCTGGATCACCTGCTGGCGCCGCTGCGTGCGGCGTGCCTGGATTCGGGCCTGAGCCTCCTGGGCCAGGCGAACTTGATTTTGTTGTGGATTCTCAGGCTGGGTCTGAGCCGGTGCTGGAGCCTGTGAACTACTGGTATTGGGGGGATTCTGCGCCATGAGCCCGGGTATCGCGAGAATGATCAAAAAAAGAAGCGGATACACTTGGCATCCAAAACGCTTGCTATGATGCATGAACCTGAAAGCCTCCACTGCCTGCCGCCACTCGGCGATGAAAATACGGTTTGATGTCCTGGTTAGTATTAGAGCATTTCTGCGCTTGCTATATCCTTCTCAGGACCGGAGAGTGCAGCTTTTCTTATCCCACGCGGCAAAAGAGGGCGAACTGAATGAAATTCCTGATCGGGCTCGTGATCGGCCTGCTGATTGTGCCAATTGGCATCTGGCTTTACCTCACCGCGGGCAGTCCGCCGGTGGCCACCGCCGATGCACCTCTACCCTTCGAGGCCAGACTCGTCCACATTCCGATGCACGCTCGCATTGATCGTGAGTTGATCAAGACGCCCCCAATCGAGCCCAGCCCCACCAACCTGGAGATCGGCGCTCACGTCTACCGCCGGCAATGTGCTTCTTGCCACGGTCTCTATGGGCGTCCTTCCAGTTTCGCCAAGGGTATGTTTCCAGAGGCGCCGCAGCTGTGGGAACCCCACCGCAACGGAGTCGTCGGCGTCAGCGACGACCCCCCGGGCGAAACCTATTGGAAGGTGGCCAACGGTATCCGTCTCTCCGGCATGCCCGCCTTCAATAAGGTGCTCAACCAGACGGAAATGTGGCAGGTGTCGCAACTGCTGGCAAACGCAGATAAACCCCTGCCCGCAGACGTACTGACGCTGCTCAAACAGCCCCTGGACCTTGATCCAGCGGCTCCGCAATAGAGCCGCTCTACTTGAGCGAGTAGGTCACCCCGGCGGTGAACTGGAATGAGTTCTTCTTGCTGCCCGCGGCTGGGTCGTTCAGGAAGTCGTCCAGCGCGCCCACCGAAAACCCTAAACGCTTGTACACCGGGAACAGGAGACCCGCGGTAGCCACAGCGGAATACGCGTTCGTTTGATTAAACGCCGGGGTGATCACCGCCCCCTGGTTGAACACCAGCCCATGGGGCAGCTTCCGCATGTAGGTATCGCCGAAGTCGGCTCCGATCAGGTTCTTGCTCGGGGTAAGCGGCGGAGGAGGCAAAATGTTTGGGGTTACGAAGTACGTCTGTTTCTCGTAATGGATGTCGAACTTGAGATCCAGTTCCTGGCTCGGGCTCTTGAGAACCGTGTAGCCCAAACCGGCTCCATAGGTTTGCTGCAAATTCAGGCCCTGGGAGTAGTTGTGGTCAAAAGATGACTCAACCAGGAAGTAGAAGCGCGGCGAGAAATACCAATCGTGCTCGGCATCGAAATGAATGATGTTGGTCTTGGTGCCCGCAGTGCCGGGTTGGGTGACGGTCCCGTACGCTCCAGTAAAGTCGAGCAGGGTACGATTGCGCGGGTCCAGCCAGTCCACCGTGGGAATCGTTCGGGAAAGCGCTACTCCGCCGGTAAAGTTGCGGCTATTCTGCGTCGCCTCCACCAAGGTTGCTCCGGCAGTGATCGATCCCGTCCAGCCGTAGCCCCAGCTTGGATTTCTGCGCACTTCTTTACCGAAGGTATCCTCGTCAATCATGTATTGCGCGTTCTTCACCGGGATGTCTTTGGTGGTGCCGCCTGCGGCGGGGGCCACATGGACCTGATCGTCCTGAACCTGGACTGCTCCCTGGGCAATGTCAGCGTCAGCCGTCTTGCGGCTGACGTGCTGCCCCTGCTGAACCACGGCAAACTGTTGCGATGTGTGGATGGACTTGACCTTGTCCCACGTCACGGTTACATCTCCAGCAATGTCGCTATGAAAAGTCACGCTACCGCCGACTTCGCGCAGCAGCTTGCCCGTCAACTGATCTCCATTCGTGAAGATGATCACATCCGGCGCTGGCGCAGCGCTCTTGGCCGGAGCACTCTGTGCATGCCCAGGAAGGGCCAAGGTGAGTCCAAGAGTCACTCCCGCCACAAGACGCGGGGTGGTTGGGAGTCGCGAAAGGAGGCGGCTGGCAAATCGGAATCGAGACATAGAGACGGAACCTTCCTCAGGGGAGATGGGTAGCGCAAGAAACAAACCGCACTACGTTGTGTTGGATTGGCCCGCGGTACTAACGCCTTAATGGTAAAACTTCGGATGCGAACATGCCGTGAGAACCGGCACGACAACCTTCAACTGTTGTGATAGGGTGCAACCGTCTTGCATAGGCTACCTTCACGGAGCCTGTTTCGGCACGGGGGCCTCTTGCACTGTAACACTGGATTGTAGGCCGCCATACCCGTAAAATACGTATGTGGCCATTACCAGGACTCAAGCTCTCGATTATTTCCGCTCCGATGACCTGATCGGTTTGGGCATGGAGGCCGATGCGCTTCGGCGTAAACTGCATCCCGAGGGCGTGGTTACCTACATTGTTGACCGCAATATCAACTATACAAATTTTTGTACCGAGTATTGCAGCTTTTGTGCCTTTTATCGCCCCCTGAAAGGCAAACTCGCCAGCGAAGGTTACATTCTCGACTTCGAGACTATTTACCAAAAAATCGCAGAAACCGTGGAGATGGGCGGTACTGGCGTGCTCATGCAGGGCGGCCTGCATCCCGACCTCAAGATCGACTGGTTTGAACGATTGCTTCAGGGCATCAAGCAACGGTTCCCCCAGGTCTGGCTGCATTGTTTTTCCGCCTCAGAGATTCTGGCCATCGCCGAGTACAGCAACCTCTCGGTGCGGGATACCATCGCCCGCCTGCGGGATGCAGGGCTGGCGTCTATTCCGGGTGGCGGCGCCGAGATCCTGGACGACGAAGTACGGCATCGCATCGCAAGGCTGAAGTGCTCCACGCAGGACTGGGTGAATGTGCACCGCACCGCGCATGAACTCGGCATGCGCACCACGGCGACGATGATGTTCGGCGTGGGAGAGAGCTTCGAGCAGCGCATCAACCACTTCGAGCAGGTGCGCCGCTTGCAGGAAGAAACCGGCGGCTTTACGGCTTTCATTCCCTGGAGCTTTCAGCCCACCAACACTGCCCTCGGGGGCCGCAAGTGGGATGAGGCGACCTCGGTCGAGTACCTGAAAGTGTTGGCCATCTCACGCCTCTATCTCGACAATGTGGAGAATGTGCAATCGAGCTGGGTTACGCAGGGACTGAAAGTGTTGCAGCTTGGCTTGCGCTTCGGTGGCAACGATGTAGGCTCGGTGATGCTCGAAGAAAATGTAGTCAGGGCAGCTGGAACCTCGAACTGCACCACCGAAGAAGAGCTGCGGCATGTCATCCGCGGCGCCGGCTTCCGTCCCGTGCAGCGAGACACGCTTTACACCACTTACTTTCTCAACTGAACTCTTTCGGGACCGTGGCACATAGCAACAAACCACGTGAGATGAGCATCTTAGCGAACAGATTGAAATAAGTACGGAGGCTGCACCCTGATTGCTGATCATCTAAGCAACTTACCGTTTGCAGCCATGATCTATGGCCGTTGGGGTTATTGGCATGCTTCTCCGCAGCATGGGTTGGAACATTATTTCCGAACCCACTATGCGGATAAAACCTTCGAACACCTGTATCGCTGGAACTCTTTTGACGCTGCCCTGCTGATTCCCTATTTCGTGGTAATGATTGTCCTTGCCTTTTACGGCATCCATCGCTACCAGCTCGTTTACCGCTATTACAGAAACCGGAAAAATGCTGTACATGAGCCCGCGTCGTACTTCGCTGAGCTTCCAGGCATTACCCTTCAGCTCCCCATCTTCAACGAGCAGTTCGTGGTGGACCGGCTCATCCAGGCCTGCTGCAACCTTGATTACCCCGCAGACAAACTGGAGATCCAGGTACTGGACGACTCCACCGACGGCACTGTAGAAGCCGCCCAGGCGGCGGTAGAGCTTTATCAATCCCTGGGACACAAAATCGTCTACATCCACAGGGTCAATCGCCATGGCTTCAAGGCGGGCGCGCTGGATGAGGGTTTGCGGGTGGCAACGGGCGAGTTGGTCGCCATTTTTGACGCCGATTTTGTGCCCCCGAAAAATTGGCTGATGCAAGTCGTCCATCACTTTGCTGATCCAAAAATTGGCATGGTGCAGACGCGCTGGACACATCTTAACCGCGACTTCAGCTTTCTTACCCAGGTGGAAGCCATCCTGCTGGATGGCCACTTTATTCTCGAGCACGGCGGACGATCACGCACCAACGCCTTTTTCAATTTCAACGGAACTGCCGGCATGTGGCGCCGCGTGGCGATTGATGGATCGGGAGGCTGGCAGCACGACACGCTCACAGAAGATACCGACCTGAGTTATCGGGCACAGCTCAAAGGCTGGAAATTTATCTATCTGCAAGATGTCGAGTGCCCTGCTGAATTGCCCATTGAAATGACTGCGTTCAAGACCCAGCAGGCGCGCTGGGCCAAGGGTCTGATTCAGACCTCGAAGAAGATTCTGCCCATGTTGTTCCGCAGCGATGCGCCCTTCCACGTAAAGCTGGAAGCGTTTTACCACTTGACGGCAAACATCAGCTATCCGCTGATGATCGTGCTTTCCACTTTGTTAATGCCGGCAATGATTATCCGCTTTTATCAGGGATGGTTTCAAATGCTGCTGATCGACGTTCCCCTCTTCATGGCGTCAACGTTTTCCATTTCCTCCTTTTACCTGGTTTCGCAAAGAGAACTTTTTCCCGGGAAATGGTACAGAACGTTTCTGTATCTTCCGTTCCTCATGGCTCTGGGAATAGGGTTGACGGTGACCAATACCAGGGCTGTGTTGGAGGCACTCTTAGGCATCAAGACCGCGTTCAAGCGTACCCCCAAATACCGTATAGAAAAGCGCGGCCAGGTCCCGCAGGCCGGCAAGTATCGCAAACGCCTCGGCATTGTGCCCTGGATCGAGCTTTTGATCGGCAGCTACTTTGCATTAACTATCTGGTACGCCATCACCAACGAGAACTATTTCACCGTGCCCTTCCTGCTGCTCTTCGTGCTGGGCTACTGGTACACCGGTTTCATGTCGTTGCTCGAAGGCAGATTTGAACGCTTTCGGATTGGCAGCCAACGCGGATGAATCCTCGCCGAAGCCCTTTCCCGTGGGCGTCTAGCATCAACCCTCAGACCATGCAGCCAGTTCATTTCCGTCTGGATCGGCAAAGTGGAACCGCGATCCACCGGGAAAGGAAAAGATGTTTTTGGTGATTTTCCCCCCGGCATCCTTGATCTGTTTCTCGGTAGAGGCCAGATCGTCCACATAGATCACCACCAGCGGTCCTGCGCCGGGGGCGACCGCTCCCAGGCTGAACCCACCAGCTATCCTGCCATCTTTGAAGCTGGTGTAGTCCGGACCATAGTCCACAAATTCCCACCCGAAGACTCGGGTATAGAACTGCTTGATAGCCGGCAGGTCATTGGCGCGAAATTCGATGTAGTCGATGGTTTTGTTGCGATTCATACGTTCCTCCATGTTCGATAGGTGGCGGGCAAACGGAAGCACACCACCGCGATGTGCTCGCAATGCCTCCGTCCATGCTCCCTGCGAGTTGGAGAACGTGGGTAGGGTCTCTTCATCCAAACGGCAGAGACCACCGAGGTACGGCAACAGAATAGGGAAGAAACATCAAGAGTTCAAGCAGGCGCAAGCGCGCAGCAGGGCACCGGCGCTTTCTATCAGGGCACGCCTTGAGTCGTTGCCCCGGCCTGCCGTGGGTCCCGTAGGGACGGCTGAAGGAGGATTGGGTCGCGGCCCGTTTTCAGCCGTAACCGCGGGACTAAATTCTCAATTCCCGAGTTCTCTCCTACCCTCTATAGAAGCCCCTGCGCTTTATCTTTGAAAAATAAAAAAGCTCGGCTCCCTAAAACTACCAGCGGAACCCGAACGTTATCGGAAACATGCTGACCGTGCCGGTCCCGACATTGCTCGCCGAACTGGCCGGAGAATCCACCCAGACATACCGCGCCTCGGCATAAAACTTGCCTTTACCGTCCGCATTGGGTTTGTAAGTGACACCGGCACCGAAGTTCACGCCGCCCTGGTTGCTGGAGAAATGGCTGAGCGTGACGTTCTCGTACTGCGGATAGCATCCATAGAAGTAATCGCAGTAATCACCAACATAGACAGGCTCAGTGAAGCTGGTGAGCTTGCGGTAAAATCCGCCGCCGCCAGTTACGTAACCGCCGATGTGTCCACTGGTCTTCAAGTAAACGATCGGATCCAGGGTCAACGACCAAACGTGAACATTTCCATCCGGCTCACCTATATTTGTCAGCGTGTTGGTCGGAATATTCGCGCGATTAAAGTTGTATTCGGCCAGCACGCCGAAGCGGTCGTTGAAGTTCCAGCCACCGCCGAGATTGATGCTGTAACCAACCGCTTGCCACGTCGCGGTATTGCCCGCCGGCACATTGAGACCGGCACCCAGCTCAATGGCCAGGTGGTCTGTCAAGGAGTCGTTATGGTGTGTGTTGTAGCCCTGCCTGTTGTATCCACCCTGGTTGGGATACTGGTCCTGCACCAGGGTTTCAAAGGCTTCATGGTTTTCCGCGCTCGAACTTATTTGCGCCAACCCGGCAGGAACCAGTAAGCCAGAGGAAAGGGCCGATATGATCACTGCGAACCGAACAAAAGAACGGGGACCCGACAACATCGTGTAATCACCCTTGGGAATGAGATTTAGAGAGAGAACCCAAACCGGATCTCTTTACCTATTAACCCTTATGTGACGGTTTTGACGCGCAGAAGTATGCAATGGATGGCTGATAGCGCCATTTGGCGTGAGGGGCCCCACCCGGCGGCACGGCCCCTGACGTGTTAGTGGATGTCGAACTGCTCCGGGTGCAGTGTCGGATCGCTTTTGACGATGATCGTCTTACCGCTCATCTCCTCCAGCTCATTAAGCCAGCGTGCGTTCGCCACTTTTAGCGTCTTTACGACCTCTGGATGCACCCGAAGCAGCACATCCTGACGCTCCAGATGGCTCTGCATCTTGCGCATCTCGATGTATATTTCGTTGCACACCGTGGTCGGACTCTTGACCATCCCGGTGCCGGCGCAAATGGAGCATTGGATGCTCAGAGTGCGCTCCAGCGACTGCTTGACGCGTTTCCGGGTAATCGCGACCAGGCCGAAATCGTTAAACTGAAGTACCTTCGAGGGCGCACGGTCCGACTTCAGCTCGTCTTCCAGGGCCTGCATTACTTTGTTCCGGTTCTTGCGCTCATCCATGTCGATGAAGTCGATCACGATGATGCCGCCCAGGTCGCGCAGACGAATCTGACGCACAATCTCCGGAATGGCATCGAGGTTGGTCTTGAGAATCGTGTCCTCCAGACGCGCCGTCTTGCCGACATACTTGCCGGTGTTGATATCGATGGCCACCAGGGCCTCGGTCTGATTGATGACAATGGATCCGCCGGACTTGAGCCACACCTTGGATTTGAGTGCCTTGGTGATTTCGTCCTGAATACCGAACTGTTCGAACAGCGGCGTCTCTTTCGTGTACAGCTTGACCCGCCGCACTAACGAGGGCTGAAAACGATTCAGGAAGCGCACGATGCGCTCGTACTCCACCTCCGTGTCGACCCAGATCGTGGAGAAGTTATCGCTCACCTGGTCGCGCAGGATGCGCTCTACCAGGTTCAGGTCGTGATAAATCAGGGCCGGCGCCTTGGCCGTATCCGAACGCTGTTTGATCTCGGTCCAGAGGCTGATCAGGAAGCGAATATCGGCGCGCAGATCGTCTTCGCTGGCCCCATCTGCCGCGGTCCGCACGATAAACCCGCCACTGACGGTTCCCTTCTCGCTGATCAGAATCCGCTTCAAACGCTGGCGCTCCTCGTCAGAGGAGATCTTCCGCGACACACCTACGTGATTCACCGTCGGCATGAACACCAGAAAGCGCCCCGGGAGCGCGATGTGACTGGTGATGCGCGCACCCTTCTTGGCAATCGGCTCCTTGGCGATCTGCACCAGGATTTCCTGCCCCTGCTTCAACAACTCGCTGATGATCGGCAGATCGCTGGTTTGCGCATTCTGCCGCCGTCCATTGTGGCGGCGGCGGCCATCGTTGCGCTGGCCTCGCCCCCCGCGACGCTGATCATCGCGCTGCCGGCGAGCCGGCTGTCCGCCCACAGCGGCTACTTGCCCTTCTTCCGACTCTGTTTCCTCCACTCCCTCGACGGAATCCAGCTCATCCTCCGCCTCTTCCTCCTCGACCATGAGACCGGAAACGTCGCTGTCCGTACGCTGATCGATATGTGCGTCGCGCACCATGTCGCCGATCGCGCTGCCCACTGAAACTTCCTGGTCGAGCGTCTCCTCCTCCAGTTCCTGCAGGTCGTGGTCTTCGCTCTCCACGTAGAGCGGGGTAAAGTCGTACTCCTCTTCGTCGGTGACCTCTTCCTCTTCCACCAGTCCGATTACCGTCGTCCCGTCCTCGGGTTCGTCCTCAAGATCTTCGAAGTCCGTTTCCGGCTCTACCAGGCCCGGGTTGGGGGCGGCAAACGCGGTAGGCTCGTCGGGTTTGGCCTCTGAATACTGCTCGACGGGCTCCGCCAGCTCGCCCTCTGCTTCCTCGCTCTCCGATTCAACGACAAACTCTTCCTCAGCCAGGGTGGAGGATGGAGTGGCAAACCGAAATTCGCTCGGAGCGGAAGGATCGAGACGATAGGAAGCAGAAGCTTCTTCCGGCTCAAACTCAACCGCCGCCGCCATCGGCTCGTCGGCCATGCTGGCCAGGACTTCTTCCTCGGTCTCGGCAAGCTCTTCGGCTTCAGGCTCTGCCACTTCAGGGGCAGTCACCTCTCCATACGACCCCGTCTCATGGAGCAGGGGAAGCTCATGGGCCGCGGCCGGAACCACCTCAGGGCTCAAAGGCTCCTGGTGCGAAACAGGCTCGGTCTCCTGCACACTGGTGGAAGCCGCCGGCTCGCTGTGGGCTGGAATCGGGTCTTCGTGAGCAGACCCGCGATAACGGGAGATGGACTCTCCCGGGAGCAGGCCGTCGCCGTTCCATTCGAGCGGTGTCTCGATCAGCGTCGAGGGCTTGGTCAGGATGACATTGGCCCGCGGCTGCGTGGCCTGGGCTTCTACCGGCTGGCTGGGCGTCCGGGCAGCGCTTTGGCCGCCGTATTTCGAAAGTGACTCACCCGGCAAAGAGAACGCGACCGGCGACGCGGCTGCAGGATAAGGATCCGCTTCGGGTGGCATGACCGGGCGGGAAACCTCCGGACGGCCCTGGGCTGCGCTTTCCGGGGCGCCCTGCTGCCCACCTTGCGATGGCCGAAACCCCTTCCGCCGGCCACGGCGACCCCGCCACCGCCGGGTTCCATCCTCAAACTCTCCTCCCGGCGTCTGACCGCCCGGGGACCCATTTCCCGGGGCGCCATTGCGCCGCGGCGTGGGGTCTTCTTCCGCCGCCGTGTGAGCGGCCCGCGGTTGGCTCGCTTCCCGATTCTGGTTATCCCTGCCTCGAGTGTCTCTGCCCTGGTTTCCCCGGCCCGTTTCTTCGCCGTTCGCCGGTATGCGCTCGAAATCGGAGGAATCTTCCTGTTCCTCCATGAAATCGGTGACGTACAGAAATGCATCGCGCTCCAGGCCGAGGTCTACGAATGCAGACTGCATCCCGGGAAGAACCCGGGTAACCCTACCCTTGTAAATGGATCCGGCGAGTGTGTATTCGTTCTCCCGCTCGTAATAAACCTCGGTGAGTTGTTCGTCTTCCAGGATGGCCAGACGCGTTTCATGCGGCGTGCTGGAAATACAAATTTCTTTTGACATGCTGCCTCTCCTGTCCGCAGGTCTAGCCTGGCGGACGGCCGGTGCGGCAGATCAGAGGGGAAGCTGCTATCCCACTCCCGGAATGCTGGGAAGGATTAGGTCAGACGGAGAGAAAGCCTGGGCAAAGGCGCGTGATCCACGGGGTGGAATCCAGCGAATTTCTTTGTACGGGGATAGCGGCGGCATACAGCCGTGACCGGGACCGGTCGCTGTGCTGCCTGGCGTTCCAGGGCTGTCCGGGCGCAAAGAGTCGGTGACCACTTCAGCCTTGAAATCAGGCGGGGTCGTTACCCTTCTCTGCGAGCTCATTCCTAATCCTGCCCGGCCCCGGTGATTCACCTGGCCGGCTTATCTAAAGTACTGAAAAATCTAAACCTATCGACACTGCCCTAATTCACAAAACGGCTCATGCGAACGTTCATCGCAATACCCAGAGCCAGGAAAGTGAATAAAACCGAGGATCCCCCGTAACTCATTAACGGTAAAGGGATTCCTGTGACCGGCATCAGCCCGATGACCATTCCGACGTTAACTGCAATCTGAAAGATGAGTACAGCGACCACGCCCATGATCAGGAACGTACCGGAAATATCCGCGGCTGTCTGAGCATTTTGAATCAAACGCGTCAATATGAGGAAGTATATCAGGAGTACAAACAGGGCGCCGACGAAGCCGTGCTCCTCGCAGAACGCGGCAAAGATGAAGTCCGTATAGGGAATGGGCAAAAAATCGCCTTGTGTCTGCGTCCCTTTCGTCGCTCCCCGGCCCCACAGGCCTCCGTCGCCCACTGCGATCAGCGACTGTTTCACCTGGTACCCACTGCCCTTTGGGTCGGTGTCCGGGTTCAGAAAGCTGGTCAGCCGCTGCTTCTGATATGGCTTCAGAACCTTGGCCCAGACCGGAACCACCAGCACCAGACCGGCCACAATCAGGATGAGTGCCTTCTTCCATTCCAGCCCGCCCAGGAATAGCCCGATGATCAGCACCGGAATGTACGTGAGCGAGGTCCCGAGGTCCGGCTGTTTCAGCACCAACAGCATCGGCAGCCCGACCAGCACGAACGCCTTGAAGATATCGCTCCAGGTAAGGTCCTTCCCAGCCAGGTTGGAGAAATACCGCGCCATGGCGACGATCAGCACCAGCTTGACCCATTCGGAAGGCTGAAAGTGAATGCCGCCCGGGAGCTTGATCCAGCGCCGCCCTCCCATTACCTTGGTACCGACCGCCAGCACCGCCACCAGCGAGACCAGGCAAAAGCAATAGATCCAATGAATTGCCTCGATGAGCCGGTGGTAATTGATCAGCGAAAACACGAACATCGCCGCCAGCCCGCCAATCAGCCAGAAGATCTGCTTGGTTTCGAACCCGACAAACTTGGTGTGCAGGGTAGCGCTGTAAATCTCAAAGATGCTGATGATGGAAAGCAGCAGCACCAGGGCCAGGAGCAGCCAATCAAAATCGCGAAATGAGATAAATCGCCGCATCGTTCTATGTCGTTCTCCTGGCCCTTAAAGCCTTCCATCCTTGAAGGGGCGGGGCTTCAGCCCCGCCATCAGAATGCCCAACCCTAATGCTTCGCTACACAAAGCAACCGCGCTCAACGAAGGGCACGGCTTCAGCGAGTGCCACCCCTTACCCTAACGCTGAGGGCTTAGCCCCTGAAGTAAGCTTTTCCACTACCTGCCAAAAACCGTACCTCAGCTGCTATAGCCGTCTCCCGTGCTCAACGTCTACGGCACGACTGAAGCCGTGCCCTTCGTTCAGGGACTCCTTCTGCTGAAGGACCTCTGCGCACCAATAGCCTCTTGCTAAATCCCGTCCCCTTCAAGACTGGCCACGCTCACTGTACCGGCACCGTGAAATGTCCACCCCCCATTGCCGGAACCGGATCCTTGACCGCCGCAGTTGTGGTCTTCTCCGGGGTGGCTCTGGCCTCCGGTTTCTCTGACCAGACCGCACCTACCTCCACCTTGGAGGGAACCTTGGCTTCCTGAAGGTTGTTGTCCAGGCGGCGCTGCTTATCCACAAAGGTCTCGATAATCTGCGCCGCCAGAGGTGCCGACGCCTCGGCTCCCCAGCCACCATGTTCCACCAGGACCACCACGGCGATATCCGGATTGCGGCGCGGGGCGATTCCAACAAACCAGGCGTTGGCGCGCTCAGCACCGACGCCAAGACTCTTCATTCCGGCGCTATGGTTCACCACCTGCGCCGTGCCCGTCTTGCCGGCAAAATCGATGTTTTCCAGCCGCACCGCCGATGCCGTGCCGCCCATGTGTGGGTCAAGGGCGCCGGCCATACTGTCGGTGATGGTCTGCCAGACCGCTGTATCGATCGGCACCTGCACATCCCCACTGCCAGGATAGGTATCATTCATAGCCTGGCGATACTCGGCCGGCACTTGATCGGGTTCGACCACATGGGGACGCTTGAAGGCGCCGCCCGAGGCGATCCCAGCCACTGCCCGGACCATCTGAATCGGTGAAACTGCGACCGCCCCCTGTCCGATGCCGACGGAGATCACCTCCCCGGCATACCACTTCTCGTGAAAGGTCTTCATCTTCCATTCTTCGGAAGGCATGGTGCCGCTGACCTCGCCGGGAAGATCAATGCCGGTCCTCTGTCCCAACCCCACCTTGTGAGCCCAATAGGCAATCTTCTCGATGCCCAGCCGTTCGGCCAGGGTGTAGTAGTAGGTGTCGCATGACATCGGGATCGCGTGCATGATATCGACCGGGCCGTGGCGCTTATCGCAGCCAAAGAAGCGACCGAAGAAGGTGGCGCCCCCGTTGCAGACCACCTTCAAATTCTGGGCGACTCCGTTCTCCAGGCCGGCCAGCGACATGATGATCTTGAACGTCGATCCCGGCGCCAGCTGCGCCTGAATGGCCTTGTCCAGCAGCGGATGCCGCGGATCGGTGATGAGCTTGTTCCACTCGTCACGCGACACACGCACCGAGAAGTCGTTGGGGTCGAAACTGGGCCTTGAGACCAGGGCCAGAACGGCGCCGGTATGGGGATTGATCGCAACAATGGCTCCATTGTGATCGCCCATCGCTGCTTCCGCCGCACGCTGGATGTCCAGATCGATGGTCAGCTTCAGGCCCTGACCGGGTACCGCCGGTTCCCGGCCCAAAATGCCGACTTCCCTGCCATGGCTGTCGACAATAATGTCCTGCGAGCCATCCTGGCCGCGCAGCAGCTGATCGTAGGACTGCTCGACACCCGATTTACCCACCACATCGCCCGGCTCATAGTAAGCAAAGCGCGGATCGTTCAACATGTCGTCGCTCACCTCGCCGACGTAACCGATCAGATTGGCGGCAAAGCCGTTGCGGGGATAGAGCCGCCGCTGTTCGTCAATGGTTTCCAGTTCCGGCAGCTCGTCGCGGTGGGCCTCGATGAACTCCACCTCGTCCGGAGTGATGTCCTGCTTCAACGGAATCGGCTGATACTTAGGCGCGAGCTCGTAATGGGTGAGGGCGCTCTCCAGCTGCTCGGTGGTCATGTGCAGCCCACGCGAAATCAAGGGAAAGTCCGCCCGCAGGTCGCGGCCCGGTTCGCGGATCAGGAAGCAGGAGACGGAGGGATAATTGTCCACCAGCAGACGGCCTTCGCGATCGAACAGCTTGCCCCGCGGCGCCAGGATGGGCACCTTGCGGATACGATTCTGCTCCGCCAGCGCACGGTAGTTTTGCGCTCCGATGACTTGCAGCCGCCACAGGCCGGAGAGCAATACCAGCAGGATGCCGACGATCGCATACTGCACGATCGTCAGCTTGAATGCCGGTAATCTCTCTTCTTTATTGAAGAATTGATCCATACGTTTACTGTGACGTTCCTGCTATCGATTCGGTGCAAATTTCTCTAATCCCGCGGCCGGATCCGGTCCAGGATGTCGAAGAAGAAGACACCGACAATCGAGTTAATCACTGCCTTGATCACTTCATGCAACCAGTTCGTCCTCACATTGAGCGCCAGCATGCGATGCATAATGAAGAGGTAGATCCCGATGTTCAACAGGGTGAATGCAAAGTTGATCAGCAGCCGCGTCCCGGGATTCTCTACGTCGATCTTGACCCCCAGAGAGGCGGCAAAAAATCCCACCACGCACTGTGAGATCCCGTTGATTCCCAGGGGACGGCTGGTCAGCGCATCCTGAACTAACCCGATCACCGCTCCCGTTATGGTGCCGGCAATTGGATTGCGCCAGCCAACCGAAAAATAGATGGTGACCAGCAAAGGGAGATCGAGGATGTCGAATTTCGGGATAAAGCGGGGGATCAGGACCTGCAGGAAAATCGCCACCAACGGGACCAGCACCACCACCAGGAGCGGGTAGCGCTGCACATCCAATTCCCTGCGCGCTAGTGATGCCGACATTGCCATGCTGTTCGTTCTCCTCTTGCCGCAGCCTCAACAACTCAGGTTGCTGCCGCCTCAACAACTCCGGGTTCTGTATCAGGGCACGACTTTAGTCGTGCCACCACTGGCCAAAAATGATTAGGGCTTTAGCCCCTGCTGATTTGTTATCGGGCTCAGAAAAAAGCACAGGGGCTAAAGCCCAACTCTGTTCTAAGTCCACTACGGCACGACTAAAGTCGTGCCCTGATACAAAACCAAATCTCCTCCTGCCAATCGTGCAACAACCCCCATTTTCCCTACCAACCTTGCTTTCCCCAGCCCCCGACACAAACTTCGCAGCTCCCTCCGGCCTATTGCGGCTGGACACCGTCCGCAGGGGGCTCAGGCGGGGCTGCCGGTTCGGTCACCTTGGGAGGCTTCGGTTTAACCACCGTCGGATGTGTAGCACCCGGTAAAGCCTCCTGGCCCGGCGTGGCAGGGCTGGTCGCAGGATGCTTAGGCCTGACGGCCGTTCCGCTATCCGTTAGTTGCTCCGATTTTGGTGCAGTCCCATCGCCATCCTGCTTGGGAACCCTGCCAGCCGTAGGCTTACCCTCGCCTGCCCGCCTGGCCGACGTTGCCACGGGCGCTTTCGGTTGCGGCGCATATTTCGGATCAACGACAGCCTGCCCCGGAACCAGTGCAGTGGCCGGCGGCGTCGAATCCGGGCTGTAATGATCGGGATGCACGGTTGGGGGCGGATGCAGCGGCACGGGAACCGTGGTGGCCGGTGTAGCTGGTTTCTGGCCGGGGCCAGGATCGGCCAGAGCGTTGGGATCGTTGAGACCCGGCAGTCGCTCGGCGAGGATATCCGCCGCCCTTTGCTTACTCACCGCGGCTCCTTCCGCCGCACTCTGCGCCAGATCCTGCTGTGCCGTCGGCGACATGCGATCCGAAGCCTCGGTGATCACCAGCAACTCCTCCAGGTGCCCCAGGTTGGCTGCCGGCTTGATAAGGATGTCGATGTAAGGCGGATTGGAAGTATCCGGCACCACTTGATCCACCACCCCCACGGGCAGTCCACGGGGGAAAATCTGGTCTCCTCCGCTGGTGATGACCCGCTCCCCCGGCTTGACCCGTTCATCGGGAAGCATATTAATGATCTGCGGCTGGCCCAGGGCGTTCCCCCGCAGCACCCCGCGGAGCCGGGTCGACTCCAGCAGCACTCCCGCCCCGCTGGTCTGATCGTTGATTACCAGCACCTGCGAGGTATGCCCAAACACGTCTCGCAGCTTGCCCACGATGCCGTCTGGCGTGATGACCGCCATGTCCGGCTTCAGGCCGTCTTTGGATCCTTTATCGATGGTGAGGATGCGGGATTGGTCGGTCCCCGACGTGCCGATCACCTGGGCTGGAACCGTACTGTAGATGTAGTGCTCTTTGAAGCCCAGCAGTGCCTGCAGCCGTTGCCCCTGGCGGGCGTCTTCGAGCAACCCTGCTTGTTCCAGCTGCAGACGGCTCACTCGCTCTCTCAGCTCCTGGTTCTGCTCCCGCACGTGGCGAAGATCGAGGTAATTCGCCCACATGCCGCGCACACCGCTCCCCGTGCCGTGCACAACTTTCTCTGGTGGCGACATGAGGCCGAGGGCCCAATACCGTATCAGGCGCACGGTCTTTCCATCCGCACCATTGGGGTTAGGCCTGCGTACCTGCACCGCCAGTCCGATGACCTGGACCAGGAGCACAGCCACCAGAAACAGGATGTTTTTATAGCGGCTCAAAGTAAATCCATCGCTGCTTCCACTTCTTTATAGATCGAATCGACAGCTGGTCAGTCGATCTTGATTTTGCGCAGCAAACGGAAGTCACTCAGCATTTTGCCGGTGCCCAGCACCACGCTGGCCAGGGGATCATCCGCAATCGACACCGGCAGCCCGGTCTCTTCGCGAATACGCTTGTCGAGATTCTTGATCAGCGCCCCCCCTCCGGTCAGAACAATGCCGCGGTCACTAATGTCGGCGCTGAGTTCCGGCGGGGTCCGTTCGAGAGCTACGCGAATGGCGTTGAGGATAGTCGAAATGCATTCCGTCAACGCTTCACGAATCTCGCTGTCATCGATGGTGATGGTTTTCGGCACTCCTTCGATCAGGTTGCGCCCTTTGATCTCCATGGTCAGCGGCTTATCCAGAGGGTAGGCCGATCCGATATCGATCTTGATCTGTTCCGCCGTCCGCTCGCCGATGAGCAGGTTGTACTTGCGCTTCAGGTAATTCATGATCGCTTCGTCCATCTGGTTGCCGGCCATGCGGACGGAACGGGAATAGACGATGCCGGAGAGCGAAATGACGGCGATATCCGTGGTGCCGCCGCCAATATCCACGACCATGTTGCCGCTGGGCTCGGTGATGGGCAGACCCGCGCCGATCGCGGCAACCATAGCCTGCTCTACCAGAAACACTTCGCTCGCCTTGGCGCGATAAGCGGAATCTTCCACAGCCCGCTTTTCTACCTGCGTGATCTCCGAAGGCACGCCGATCACGATCCTCGGGTGCACCAGCATTTTGCGGTTGTGCGCCTTCTGGATGAAGTAGTTCAACATCTTTTCAGTGATTTTGAAGTCGGCGATCACGCCATCCTTCATGGGTTTGATGGCAACGATATTGCCGGGCGTGCGGCCAAGCATCTCCTTGGCCTCTTTGCCCACCGCCTCGACCTCGCCGGTGTTTTTGTTGATGGCGACGATGGAGGGCTCATTCACAACGATGCCCTTACCGCGCGCATACACCAAGGTGTTCGCGGTGCCTAAGTCGATTGCCAGATCGCTCGAGAAAACGCTGAACAACGAACGCACACCGTGCGTCCGCGAAGAACGCGAATGGAAACCGTTTGATGACATGAATGCAGGACTTTTCCTGTCGACCCGGATTCATTGTACGGCCACGGTTGCCTTCCTGCACCGCTACTCTTTTGAGTCTGTACCACCACTTTTAGGGCATACGGCCTGTTTTGGCGCGCACTGCCGCAGCAAGCGGATGCAACAGCGACGGTTCGCCTGAGTTATCCTCTGAGGTTCAACGAAGGGAATGCATATGACGGCAAAGATCTACAAAAACCTGATTGGCGGCAAGTGGGTGAGCGCAGTGAGCGGCAAGACTTTTCTCAATCACAATCCCGCCAATGTCGACGATGTGGTGGGAGAGTTTCAAGCCTCTGGCGAAGCGGACGTCGACCAGGCGGTGCAGGCGGCCCGGGCCGCCTATCGCCAGTGGCGGCTGTTTCCAGCGCCCAAGCGAGGGGAAATTCTCTACCGCACCGGCGAGCTGCTGCTCCGGCATAAGGAAAGCCTGGCTCGGCAGATGACGCGGGAGATGGGCAAGGTCCTGAGCGAGACGCGGGGCGATGTACAGGAGGCGGCGGATACCGCCTTCTACATGGCGGGCGAAGGGCGCAGGCTTTTCGGTCAGACCACGCCTTCCGAATTGCGGGACAAGTTTGCCATGTCCATCCGCATGCCGGTCGGGGTTTGCGGCATGATCACGCCCTGGAATTTTCCCATGGCCATTCCGTCGTGGAAGCTGTTCCCTGCCCTGGTTTGCGGCAATACCTGTGTGATCAAGCCGGCGGAAGACACTCCCTTGTCGACCATCAACCTGGTGGAACTGCTGCTGGAGGCGGGATTGCCGGATGGCGTGGTCAACATTGTGACCGGATTCGGTCCGGATGCCGGCGCGCCCTTAGTTTCCCATCCTGACGTCAACGCCATTTCGTTCACCGGCTCGAGTGAAGTGGGCCGCATCGTCGGCCAGACGGCAGCCGGTCACTTCAAGCCCTGCTCGCTCGAAATGGGGGGCAAGAACGCCATGATCGTGCTCGAGGACGCAAACCTGGACCTGGCGCTGGACGGCGCAGTTTGGGGCGCTTTTGGCACCACCGGACAGCGCTGCACGGCGACCAGCCGGATCATCGTGCAGAAAGCCATTGCGGGTGAGTTTACCCGCAGGCTGGTGGAGAGAGCCCAGGCCCTGAAGGTGGGTGACGGCCTCGACGCCCAGGTGGAGATGGGACCGCAGATCAACCAGCAGCAGGTGGAAACCTCTGCGCGCTACACCGCGATTGCGGAAAAGGAAGGCGCCCGGCTGCTGACCGGCGGGAATCGTTTGGATGCGCTCAGCAGGGGATTTTTCTTTGCCCCAACTGTTTTTGGCGGCGTGGGTCCGGAGATGCGCATTGCCCGGGAGGAGGTCTTTGGGCCGGTGGTCAGCGTGCTTGAATGCGAAACCTTCGATCAGGCAATTATGTTTGCGAACGGAATCCAATACGGCTTGTCCACTGCGTTGTATTCCCGCAACGTAAACCTGGCCTTCAAAGCGATGCGTGATCTGGAGGCTGGCATTACCTACATCAATGCGCCGACGATCGGGGCCGAGGTGCATCTGCCCTTCGGGGGAGTGAAGCAAACCGGCAACGGACATCGCGAAGGCGGCACCGGTGCCCTTGATTTCTATACCTCATGGAAAGCGGTGTACGTGGACTACTCCGACCGCCTGCAGCGCGCGCAGATTGATACGGGTGAGTGATGGGCGATGAGAAGGCGCGACCACCATTATTTCGTCTATATGATGGCCAGCCGAACGCGCGTGCTCTACTGTGGCATGACGAATAGCCTGGACCGTCGCGTCGAAGAACATAAAACGGGAAGGGTACCCGGGTTTACTGCTGACTACAGATGCGAGCGCCTGGTGTGGTTCGAGCGCTACCAGTACGTGCGCAACGCAATCGCAACGAGAAAAGCAAATCAAGAGCTGGAGTCGCGACCAAGAAGATCTGCTCTTATCGAAGAACAAAATCCATCGTGGATCTGATCTTAGTGAAGCGTGGAGGAGACATAAAACTGCAGGTCCCTCGGCTACCACTCTTTCGCTTCGGCTCACGCACCCTCTCCTTTGTCATCCCGAGCGATAGCCGAGGGACACTGCAGTTCTCCTTCTGCCTACCGAGTCCGCCTCAGCAATCACTCTCCCCTTTGTCATCCCAGGACCAGCCTCGATCGCACCAGCATTTGCTAGCATTCCCTAGCGAGGCAAATTTTAGATGATCATCGGCGTTCCCAAAGAAGTAAAAGACCACGAATCCCGGGTTGGCATTACCCCCGCCGGCGTCAAGGCATTAGTCGATGCATCCCATACCGTCCTGGTCGAAACCCGGGCCGGCGATCTTTCCGCCTTTTCCGACGATGAATACCAGTCCGCCGGCGCTGAAATCGTCGGCGCCGCGCACAATGTGTGGGGCCACGCCGACATGATCGTCAAAGTGAAAGAACCCGTCGAAAAAGAATACGTCTTCTTCCGCGAAGGCCTCGTCCTCTTCACCTACCTGCACCTCGCTCCCCTGCCCTCCCTCACCGACCGGCTGTTGGCCAGCAAAGTCACCGGCATCGCCTATGAAACCATCCGCGATCGGGCAGGCACGCTCCCACTGTTGACACCCATGTCCGAAGTAGCAGGAAGAATGTCGGTCCAGGTGGGCGCCAGCTACCTGGAAAAAGAAAAGGGCGGCCGCGGAGTACTGCTGGGTGGCGTGCCCGGTGTTCCACCTGCGGCCGTGTGCATCCTGGGAGGCGGTATCGTGGGCACCAACGCCGCCAAGATCGCGCTCGGTATGGGGGCAAACGTCACTATCGTTGATCTGAATCTCAACCGGCTGCGCGAACTGGACGATATCTTTAACGGCCGCGTCTATACCCTCGCCTCAAACTCCTATAACATCGCACGGGCGGTGCAAGGCGCCGACCTCGTCATCGGTGGAGTGCTGATTCCCGGCGCCGCCGCTCCCAGGATCGTGACCCGGCAGATGGTTTCGCGCATGAAGAAAGGAGCGGTCGTGGTCGACGTTGCCATCGACCAGGGCGGCTGCATCGAAACCGCCAAGCCAACCACCCACAGCGATCCCTCCTACCTGGTCGACGGCGTGGTCCACTACTGCGTTACCAATATGCCGGCTGCCGTCCCCAACACCTCAACCCTGGCGCTCACCAACGCCACCTTCCCTTACGTGCTCCGCCTGGCACAGCACGGCGCGGCAGCGGCCATCAAGGCCGATCCGGGTATGTGTGAAGGCGTAAACACGTACGCCGGCCACCTAACCTATAAGGCAGTAGCGCAATCTCTGGGCAGGGAATGGAAACCGGTGCTCGATCTACTAGGCTGATCACCGGCAAATCCCGGGCTGGGACTTGCCGGTGCAGGTTGGATGGTTACTGGGACGGAGGTCCGCCTGCGGGTGCTCCCCCCTCGCGTTGTTGCATTCTTTCCTGCATCCGCTGTTGATCTTCAGCAAATTTCTGCTTCTGACTATCGTTCAAAAGCGCCTGGATCTTGGTGTTTGCGCCCTCGCGAATGGTCTTCATCTTGGCCATCTTGTCTTCCCGGGACATAGAGCTGTCCTGGCGCAGAGTCATCATCTGCTGCTGCGTGTCGGCGATGATCGGCTTGATCTGCGTCTGTTGATCCGCAGATAAGTCATAGCGCTTGGTCATGCGCGCAAGCTGTTCATCCGGAGTCATCGGTTGGCGCCGCCCCATGCGACCCGAATCGGGTTGCTGAGCGGAAGCATCGGGGGCGGGGCTAGCCTGCGCGAAAGCGGCAGCCGTGCCAAGGGTGAGCCCAGTGGCTAAGAGACCACTGAGTGCGATACGGCATAACTGATTCTTCATGGGTGTTTCTCCTGCATATCGACCACAGTCATAAGAACACACGGTTGGGTGCATGGTTGCTGCGATTCCCGGCACGCACCCGCCACTTCATAAGAAATTGACGTAGTAACTAACCAGGGAGTTTACGGTTTCGGCGGCATGGGCACGGGAGCTGAGCGCAATCCACAGGGCAACGGCCCCAATGGCTCACTTCCAGGCGCAAGATAAGCATAGGCAAACACTACCTGATACTCACTCTCGCCCGGATAAGAGCACAGCGCACAGCCAGGTTTGTACTCGAGCACGGGATTCTCCTCCGGGCCTTCCACCCATTCCCTGGTTTTGTGCGGTGGCAGGATCACCCACTTCATCTCGCCCTTTCCCTGGGCTGCGGGATAGACAGCTACATGGCCATGCGGATTGCCTGCGTCCACCAGGCTGCCACCCGCTCCATTCGATGCCCGCCACAGCCATCGGCCGTGCGAACGTGCGTACCAATGAGAGCTGGAAGGAATAGGTTCGGCCAGCTTGATCGCGTGGCTGGTCTTATTCACCAGACGGAAACGAAAGCCCGAACCCTGGCCCCGCGAACCTATCATCGCCAGATAACTCGCCGAGAACGTTACGCCGGAACAGATGGGGACGGATCGCACCGGCTTCGCGGCAGCACTGCCACCTGCCCACCCCAGAATGAAAGAAACGATGGCCCCGGCAAGAATCAGACCACACCCTTCCCTTCCACGATATGGATGTAGCGATTGGGCGCAATCTTGGTGAATTTCTCGATGTGCTTGCTGGGAGCAGGCCAGTGGATTTCCAGCTCTTCAATTTCGGTGGCAGTTCCAATTCCCAACACCTCACGAGGATCATGAGAAGAAAGATAGCTGCCGCCACCGTTTTTCCGCCGTTCTCGCACCTTACCACCGGCTTTCCAGAGGATGCGCGCTCCGACGGCGTCACGATTGCACGTGACGCCTTCCAGCTTGATTCCCAGCCAGCCGCTGCCTTTGGCCGCATTGTTTTTCAGGAGCACAGGAGGACCTCCGTTGACGCCGACGATCACATCCAATGCGCCATCATTGTCGTAATCGCCTACGGCCAGGCCTCGGCCGGACCAGTCTTTTTTAAATGCGGGACCGGCCTCCTGACTCACGTCATGCAATTTGTGGTCAGCACCCTGGTGGAACAACAGCAGTGGCTCTTTGTAATGAACCTGCATCGAGTAGGAATCAATCATGTCGTCAGGATGGCCGTTCGCTAAGATGAGGTCGATCAGGCCATCGTTGTCGTAGTCGAAGTACTTCAGCCCCCAGCCGCTCATCAACCGGGTGCTGCGCGCTACGCCTTCCGTCTGCGCAGTATCGGAGAACGATTCATCTTTATTGTTGATGTAGACCGAATACATCTCGTGGTCTACGTTGGAAACAAACAGATCCTGATACCCACTTCCGTGCAGGTCCGCTGCATCCACTCCCATGCCCGAACGCGGCCGCCCACTGTCACTGAAACCCACACCCGCCTGCAGGGCAATCTCATCCCACTTCCACTGGCCATTGGCCCCAGGACCACGATTCATGTAAAGAAAATTCTGCACTGTGTCGTTGGCGACAAACAGATCCATACGGCCGTCGTTGTTGAGATCGGTAGCTACCACGCCGAGGCCCTTGCCCAGAGCGGACGCAATGGCTGTTCCTTTGGTGACATCGGTGAACGTCCCATCGCCGTTGTTGTGGTAGAGATAGCTGGCCGTGGGTTTGAACACCCGCGGCACACAATAGTAATTTCTGCCGATCTGATTGCTTCCGCACTCCAGCTTGTGCACACCCACAGGATCGACAAAGCTGCAGATAAAAAGATCGAGCCGGCCATCATTGTCGTAATCGAACCAGACCGCACTGGTCGTGAACCCGGGGGTGGCCACCCCCGCGTGCTCCGCCACGTCGGAGAACGTTCCATCGTGATTGTTCTTGTACAGCATGCATCGCCCGTAAGCAGTCACCAGCATGTCTGGCCAGCCGTCGTTGTCATAATCCCCTACGGCGACGCCCATGCCGAAGTAGGCCCCGGCTACGCCCGCCTTTTCGGTGACGTCGGTAAACGTGCCATCGCGATTGTTTTTGTACAGGGCGTTGTGCACCGGTTTATCCGGCTTCCAAAAATCACTGGGGCCGCTGTTCACCAGGAAGATATCCATCCAGCCATCGTTGTCGTAGTCCAGAAAAGCGCAGCCTGGGCCAAGCGCTTCGGGCAGGAAGCGGCTGGGAGACATTGCGTTTTCATGCACCCAGTGAATGCCCGAGGCCGACGGTGCCACTTCGAGGAACAACGGTTCCTTGGATGTCTTGGCCGGCGCTGGTGCCTGGGTGTATGCGGGAAGCGCCCTGGCAAGCCCGGCCACCATGCCTAATCGCAGAAACCCGCGCCTGGAAAAAGTCATTACCCCTATCCTATTCGTCCTAGCCCGGGTAGGGTTCGTTGGGTTTTACTATCCGGATGCGATGATCGGTAAATTTGTAGTGCGCTCCCGGCAGATCGAGCTTCGGCATGTGGCAGGACACACAATTCGTTTTGGCAACTGGACAAGCCTTCGCGCCCGGTTTTGGGATGGCAGGTTTTCCCGCAGCCGATTTTGCGCCGGCGTGGCAGGCCAGACACTTGCGGTCGAAGTTCACCGGCTGCGGGCCGAAGTCGTGGTGGGGGTTGTGGCACGCCAGGCAACTGATTCGCGCGTCGTCGGGGTCGTAACATTTGCTGCCTGTCAGGCGATAAGGCTGGAAGCGGACGTTGGCGATGCTCGGGTGCGGCTCCACGGCTATCTCCGCCCAGGTACGATGACACTGGCCGCAGAAGTTGGAGGTCTGTTCCGCCGAAAGACCGATGAGCTTAGATAATTCTTTGGGCACCGGCGCCTCATGATTGCCGGCTTGCATCGCCGCCAGATGCTCTGCAGTGGATTGATGACAGTGCTCGCACTGCACCCCTGGAATCAGATGATCGAGGGTGAGTTGCTTTCCGTGAACAGCATTCGTCGCATGACATCCAAAGCAGCGCCGTTTGTCATCGCCGCTCATTAATCTCCCAGCGGCTGCGGTGATGTCCGCCGGTGTCGATCCGGCAGAACCCATCGTCGGGCCCAGACCATCCAGTTCCCGAAACCAACTCACGCGGCTCTCGTACAACTCGCCATCCTTTTCAAGGATGAACGTCTGACCTATTGCTGAACTGGCTCCCACAGCCCAGCGGATGGGCATGGTGACCGTCGTGGTTCCATCAGTCACTGAGTATTGACTCTCGTTTCCCTTGCGTTCAATCCGGTAGGAGTACTTGCCCACGGTCGTGGTAAGCAAAGTATGCTCGATGAGAACCTTGCTCTTATCCACCGTCTCGAGAGCATGCGCCATGTACGTGCTCGGCTGGGTCAATGCCTCTACGTGACACTCCCCGCACGCAGCTGGAGTCGCAGAGTTTGTTTGCGCCGCGGCGATTACAGGTGAAAGCAAACACAATAGCAGGCCATGCTTCTTCATCAGGAAATCACTTGAGCTTGGCGCCGGGCTGCTTGGCCTGCGCTTCCGCCGTCAGTTTAAGCACTATTTCGCGCTCGCGCTTACTGTCCTCCGGCCGCTTCAGCCGATAGTAAACCAGCGATAGTGAGACGTGCGCCTCGGTAAATTGCGGCGACTGTTTTACCAGGCTCTCGAGAATCTCTCGTGCCTTGTCGAGATGATTTTCGTCGATGGCAATCAGCGCCTGCTGGTAACGAACGCCGGGGTCTCCTGGCCTGGTCTCTTCTGCGCGCGCGAAATATTTGGCGGCAACTTCATAGTTTTGTTCTATCCTCGCCGCCGCGCCCAGTTGCAGGTTAGCCTCGAAATTGTAAGGATCCACCGCTAGCTCCGCTTGGAATTGTTTAGCCGACAGATCGGAGTCGCCGGTAAACATCAGGGCCTTCGCGTACAGTACATGCACCTCGGGGAGGTTGGGATTGAGGGCGACTGCCTTGGCAAATTCATCGCGGGCGCCGGCATAATCCTGAACATTCATTTTTGCGGTCCCCAACATCAAGTGTGCTTCCGCGGAGTCGCCATTGTGCAGAATGCGATCGACCAGCAGCTGGCCCTCCTCCACGCGATTTTCCCGGATCAATGCCGTTCCCAACAAGTAAGCAATCGCCAGATCGTCAGGATACTTTTGCTCTGCTGGTTCGAGAACGCGAATCACTTCGTCCTGGCGGCCCATACGCGAGTAGCAATCCGCCAGCAGTAGTACCGCCTGGTGGTTGGCCGGATCCTCTGCAGTCACTTTCTCCAACTGCGTGGTTGCTTCGTCAATTTTGCCCATCTTGTAGTAGACAAGGGCCAGATTCAGCCTTGCGCCTTCCAGTTTGGGAGATAGCTTGAGAGCGGTTTTGTATTCGGGGAGAGCCTCTTCATAGCGACCCAATCCAGCCAGCGCGGCGCCCAGGTTCGAATGAATGGCGGCGACCTCGGGGTGCAACTTCAGAAATGCTCTGTATTCCGGGACAGCGCCTTGCAGATCACCCGCCTGCTGCTTTTGCATGGCGTCCTGCACCAGCTGCTGGGGATTCTGTGCATGCGCGGAAAGCGCAAGGGTTAACGCTAAAAGAAGAGAGGGCTTCCGCATACCGGGGACTGTTCTGTGTAACCAGAACAGTATAGCGGTACGTCGGAAGCCCTAGAGTTTAATTCCGTTGCTCTTTTTGTACTCCCGTTGAGTTAGAAGAAGAACTTCGCTCCGAACTCGATAATCCGCGACCCCTGCTTCTGGGTTGTCTTACCGAAGTTTGTGTTCGCCTGCGTGATCACCTGGCTAACCGGATCCTGTGTGAATTGCAGGGTCAGGTTGTTTCCGCTGGGGAACGAATACAGCGGATGATTCAGGAAGTTGTAGGCCTGGGCCCTAAGCTGAAGCTTCATCCCTTCTCTAACCTGGAAGTTCTTGAAGATCGCCAGGTCGGAATCAAAGAACGCCGGACCATAAGCCGCTGGGAGCAGCGTTGGCCCATTCACGCCAGGCGTGAGGTTTGGTTGCAGGCAATTGCCATTGACGAATTGGTGGGCAACCGCATGTCCACGAATATCGCAGGTGACGAGTGGGTTTAATGTTTGGGAACTGGTTCCCAGGATCGATTGGTTGTTGATTGCGATGCCCGTAGGATTCGCGGTGCTGATTGAGCCGGGAATGATTGCCGACGACTGCGGGCACGATACACCGTTAGCTTTTTCCGCGGCTGTGACGACGCAAGTATACGCCGCACTGAAGTTGCCATTGATACCGCCAGTACCACCGCCGCCCAATCCTTGGTAGGTAAGATTCGTTCCACTCTCCAACTGCGTGACACCGGAAAGCTGCCATCCATTTGCAATTCCATTCACCATGGAGTTTGAATGGACAACTTGGCCAAAGTCAAACGAGTAGGCTGCGTTGAAAAGATTGGTGCGGTTCGTGCCCAGGGCACCGTAGTTCGCTTTGAGGCTAAACGGGTCGATCACGGGTGAAATGATTCCCAACGCCTTCTGGAAAGTGTAGTTGGCTTGGATCACATACTTCCCAGCATGCCGAGCCCAGCTGACCTGCATGGCGTTGTAGTTCTGATAGATGTCGTTGGTTGCAAGAACCAGATCGCCATAACCCTGCAACGGGCGGTAGTTGTTGGCATTTGCCGTGGCCGGGTTGGTGGCGGAGAACATTGATCCTGCAGGGACCAGGTTGATATTGTTGACACCGCCCTGGGTATTCTGTCCGTCTTCGCTCCGGTTGCCCACATAGGACAGTTCGAAGAGACCTTGCCACGGGGTAGCCTGGTCGACGTTGACGCTCCAACCGTCGGTATAAGGTTGTTTGTCGTCTTTGGCGTCCACCGCAGACGGCGAAGCCGGGGTCGAAGCCAGGTTTATGCACGATAGGTAAGCAGTAAGCAAAGCCGACCCTGTCGATGGATTGGTCGGGCAGCCGGGCCCTCCGACCCAATTGCTCGGGGACTCATTTGCCTGGGCTACTCCGGCAGATGCGTCCAGGCCGCTCGTAAACTGACCAGAATGGTAGTAGAACCTGCCCCACCCGCCGCGGACCACGGTTCTGCCGGTACCGGAAACGTCATACGCCGCTCCAAAGCGGGGTTGATAGAACAACGTTCTGGTCGCGAACCCTCCCACGGGAACGGAGCTGTTCCTGGCATGCCACTGGAACCCGCAGAACGTCGGAGCAGAAGCGCAATCGGGCGCATACGCAGACTGGTTAAAGATCGAATAGCCGAAGCCTAGAGCGTCAATCCATGGCTGGAAGTGGGTGAAACGAACACCAAACTCCAGGGTCAGTTTCCTCGTGGCCTTCCAGGAGTCTTGCCCGAAGAACTCGTACGTACCGTAATGGATATCATTGAGGCGATTCTTGTTTGCCTCATTATAGCTATTGAGATTGCCGGTTAGCAGGTCGGCATACTCATTGCCGTAGCTGAAACTGTTGCCGGATGCGGAAACCAGAGCCTCTCCGTTGGTGTTGTTGTTCGCCGGTTGCGAGTTACGAATCCACTCGTAAAAGAAGCCGGCCTTCACGGTGTGATTGCCCCAGACCTTGGTCAACGTGTCGCTCGCGCTGGGCATCCACTTGTTCGCATACAGGCCCTCGGATGGTCCACCGGCTTCGAAGCCGCCGGGATTGAAGACCAGCGCTGCTTCGCTCGGCCCGAACTGGCCAAAGGAAGGAATCTGGCTCACGCCATTGTTATAGACCCCTGTGTAACCGTAGCCGACCGAAGCGCGGTCAACTTTCTTGGGATCCGCGAAAACGTTGGGGAAGCCGATGAAGCTATACGCAATCACCGTTTCATTGGTCATCGTCTGGCTGAACACATGAGTGATCGACCCTGAATAAGCATCCGATTTGTTCTTACCTTCGACCGCGGTCGGATACGGAACCTGGTCACCATTGCGCCACCAGAGACCAACTGGGAACTGCTGAACTTCGCGCTGGTAGTTGTAGCGCACAAAGACTTTGGTAGCGTCGCTTATGCTGTAATCCCCGCGAATGGTCCATTGCCGGTTGTTCTGAGCGAAGATTTCAGACTGGGTATAGTTGTAGCCGCCAGTCGCGTTCGGATCTGCGTTGGCTGCGGGATAAAGTTTCGCCAGAGCCAGCATATTGGGATCGATACAGGTACCGTCGGCAGGACCGGCGCACGGACTCAATTGCGTTGTGTTGCCGAATTTTGCAATGGCGGCGCTCGTGAGCTGCCCGGGAGCCTTGCCGGATGCGGTGATATTGCCTTCTTTCGCAATCTCTTCCGGAGAGAAGTCACCCGTCAGCTCGCCGGGAGTCGGTACGGTCGCCCTGAGCAACCCGGTATCCAGCGTCTGTTTGAAGTACTCAAAACCGGTAAAGAAAAATAGCTTGTCGTGGTTCTTGTTGAAGCGGGTTCCGGGAATGATGACCGGGCCGCCGAGGGTGCCGCCGGGATAGTAGTAGGAGTTCGCCGGCTGTTTCACGTTGCTGTTGTTGTTCAACCAGTCATTCGAGTTGAGCACGTGATTGCGCGCGGTGAAGAATGCGCTGCCGTGGAAGGCTGTGCCGCCCGCCTTGGTGACCGAGGTGATGACAATCGGACCCTTCTGGTCTTCTGCGCTGAAGTTGGACGTCAGCACCTTGAATTCCTGCAGGAAGTCAGCGTTGGGGTTGACAGGCGTATCGCAGTTGCAACCGGGATCGGAGACGTGCGCACCGTCAGCTACGATATCGAGCGAGTTAACCGGCAACCCGTTGTAGGCGGAAGAATTGTTGAGCGGGCTTTGACTGCCTGAATCTCCATTGCCGTTAATACCGACGGTTTGGCCGGTATAGTTTGCGTGGTTCTGGGTGCCGTTGCTGACGCTGAAACCGGGAACGATCTTGATGTACTCAGCCGCGTTACTGCCGACTTGAACGAAATTCTCCAGTTCCTTGGTGCTCAGGGCAAAAGACCGCTCGCCGGAGTCCGTGACCGCCAGCGCGGTGTTTCCCGCATCGACGGAAACTGTTTCGGCAGCAGTACCGACATTCAGCGCGACATTGACATTGCGCTTTTCGCCGCCACCCAGGGTGATATTCGCGGCGGCGTAATCCTTGAAGCCGGCCGCCGTGACGGACAGATTGTAGGTACCGACAGGCACCGACGCGAACGTGAAGAAGCCGTCCGAGTCCGATTGGGTGTCGCGCGCGGAACCGGATCCGGCGTCGGTCAGGACAACCTTGGCGTTGGGAACGACGGCCCCGGTGGAATCAGAGACAACGCCCGTGAGGGTCGCGAAAACGCCCTGGGCTAGTAAGGGTTGTCCACAGAACACAAGGAAGGAAACGAGCGCGGCTATCCGCGAGAATCTGCGTACGTTCACTGACACACCTCTCCAAAAACACTGCAAAATCGTTCGATAGTACAACGCGTGCATCGCGCCGTATTTATTGGGTTCCGCTGAGCATATGAATCCTCCAGCTATAGCGTTGTCAAGCAAATTTCACAAAATACTTAAACGATTCTGTGGAAAGTGCCTTTTGGGCACTTTGGGGTTACCGCGAAGCCGTCGCAGTCGGTTACCAGGCAGCCTCCAAGGGCTTCCGCGCAGTTCTCGGGAGGAGATCAATAAGGGGTTTGTTTTCAGGTTCTTTGTGTGAGAAAACCACGGGCGCAGTGGGGCCAACTTAGACCGGCAATGCCGAACTGAAATAGCAATCAGAGGTGAATAATCCTGGCACCCATAATCAGTTACAAGAAGAACACTCCAGTAGCAACATAGGACACCACCTAGTTACAGACTTTATTCGCCTTGGCACTACCGGGTGAAGGAAAGGGCGGCTGCGGAAAGACTCGATGCTGAAGGTACGGGCTGGTAGGTACGGGCTTCAGAGTTGCTGATGAACCGAAATCAGCAATATTCGTTTTGGTATTATCAACACGACAATCATGATTTTGCCTGAAATCTGGCTCTCACCAGTCTTAGCCCGTACATTAACCCAGCAAAATCATCTGGCCTTTAGTCTGGATTTCTCACAGCCCGGTCTGCGACAGAGCCCGGGTGCCCCATATCTGCCCGGTTTTGGCAGATGTGGGATTCCACAAACCTCAACCCCTGACTGTGCAGGGTGTAGATGACCATGGACTTCAGGACCTGTTGCTGATAGAGAATGATCGGTGTACAGCCGTTGAATCCCACATCTGCCAAAACCGGGCAGATATGGGGCACCCGTCACTCGTTACACATTGAGATCTCACTACCGGCAGCGATTCGTTTACCCAGGGGTCTGTGAGAAATGAGGGTTAGGCCCTGGGGTGCGATCTTTATCCGCAGTTCATTTTTCCGCAGCCCGTTAAAGGTTGCCAAGAGGAATCGCCACGGTTCCGAAAGAAAGAAGGGACACGCGAGAGTCACAGTTATAGATGCTTTTCCATGTGAACAATGGGGAGAGACAAGCCTGGAACGAGCGGGACCTGCCGGTGTTCCCGTTCCACGTAGCCTCGGGCGAGGTAAAGCGGCACGCCAGTAAGCGTGGCCCCCATCTCCAGGCGGCGAAAACCTGCGGCGGCCGCGGCAGCCTCACAAACCTCGAGTATTCTGCTGCCGACTCCGCGCCGTGCCCACCCGGGATGTACGAAGAACGCTCGTATCTTAGCCGCATCGCGAAGGGGATCGAGAAGAGCATCCTCGCGGCCCGCGCAGTGATCGCTTCCGAAGAGCGTCTTGCGCTTGCTCCAGCCTCCACACCCGGCTATGACCCGGTCATCATCACCCAGGGCTTCGGCTACAAAATACGTGCCATCTTCTATTAACTGGGTATCCACGCCAAAGACGCGGTCCAGGGCGAGCTCCAACTGCTCGGGCGTGTAGTCCGCCGCCTGGAGCCCAAGAACGGACGCGCGTATGAGGTCCTGGAGTGCCGGGATATCAGCGGGGACAGCTTGCCGGACCTGAAGAAGCATGGGATCAGATTAACCATCCAGAATATCAAGACTGGCAAAGAAGCTGGCTCTGACAACCGCCCTCTCCTTTGTCGACCCGCCTGCCCCGCCCCGCCGTGACGTGGCGGCGTGACGTGGGGCGTGACGTGGGGCGTGACGTGGGAGCAGCTGACTTGCCTGGGGCAAGTTAAGGATGGAATGAACATGGGAAAGCGGTGTTTGCAATCCAGGCCCGGAGGGCCGTCCGCCAAACGTCAGCCCAGCCCGGAAGGGCTGGGTCACAATCAGGCCAGGCGTTCGAGCGCCGGAGGTGCGGCACTACACTCTTCTTTTGTTCATTAAGAGAAGCGAGGGATCTGCAGCTCTCCTTTCGCCGCACCAAGCCTCCCCCGGCGACCACTCTCCCTCAGGGTACCGGACAATAGCACGCCTTATAGCTGGCGGGGTCGAGTGCCGCAATGGCACACTCGAGGGTCCGCACACCGTCCGCGGGCACGTGGGCGTGGGCGCTGGAAACGTTGAGGAGGGTCAGCCATTGGGCGCTGGCCATGGGGTCGCTTCTAATCTGGTTGTAGATGGTGTTCAAGCTGGCCGCGTCCAGCCGTGGGCTGTGCCAGCTTTCGGCGAAGCTGTACTCCCGCCTCCAGATGCCTGGAACCGTGTTCCGGGCAGCCGCAAGGTTGGTCAGATAGTAGGTGCTTTGGTCGACCAGTTCGCCGCCGGTAGTGAAGCTGACAACCCGAAAGGCTGGGTTCTGTCCATATATGGGTGAGATCGGCGGATCGATCAGCACGAATTGCTGGCTGGCATGCCCGGCGTGGATGACCCGAAAATCATCGGTGTGATCGTGGCCGGCGAAAACAGCCGCAATGGTGGTTTGAAAGTCGGCCACCAACTGCTCGAAGCGAGCGGTCCAAAGAGGTTTCCACATGGGAACGATCGCCTGGCTGCAGACGTCGCGAGAGCCCGCGTCCGCGGCTTGGGAAAGGGATCGATAGCTCGTCATAGTTGAGTAACCATCGATTCCCGGTGGGATGTGGAACATGAGCCAGACCTTTTCATGGTCCAGACGGGCCTTGGAAAGGCTTGACTCCAGCCACGCGAAGGTTCGGGCTGCGGCCGTGGAGTCCGCCGTTGAGCACGCATGGGCAAAGTTTGCGGCCTGGTATTTATTGGAGAAAAAGACAGAGTTTACGGAAATGATACGTACCCCGGGAATGGTCCGAGGCTGAAGGGTATAGCTGCCCAGGGATTTCCACTCGGCGAACGGGCCGTGTTCCCGGGCCAGGTTTCGGACCGGCTTCGCGGTATCGTCCAGGAATGGTCCGCCGGATTCGATATCGTAGTCACCGCATTCATCGTCGTTATTGCCGGGGGTTAACAGAATTTGAGATTTGTTGTATCGCTGGCGCAGCTCCGCGGTGATAAAAGCAACCGTTTTGGATACGAAAATGCGGTAATGTTCCGGGTCGCTGTCGTGCATGGTCCTGGCGTAGGCCTGGGGAAATCCATGAGCTAACACGTCGCCGGTGATCATCACCAGGGCGGGATCCGGGTCCGTAGTTCGCATCGCGTCGAAGGCAGACTGCAATAGCCACCAGTTCGTGTCCTGACCATAGGGACTGTAGGCCGTCGACTCGGAACGATTGAGAATCGACTCCCATTTGCGGGGAGGGGCGGCGGCAAGATCGGCAACCAGTGCCGGATCCGCAAAGGGGTTGAAGTGCAGGTCTGAGGCGATGAGAAATTGCCGGCCAGCTGCTTTGGGAAGCGGTCGCGCAGTGCCGCCCAGCAAAACCAGGACAGCAAGAAAAATCCCCAGTTGGCGCTTGCACACGATCAGTTCCCTGTCCCTCCCCTGTCTAGCTTAAGCGGGATCGGGCACCGGACACCGGATCATGCTGAGGACGAATGCGCCTGACTAACGGTGGCCTCCTCCGCCGCTGGAACCGGCACTACTGGACGCGCTGCTGGAACTACCGCCGCCGCTGAATCCTCCGCCACTATGGGAGCCCCCACCACCCCCACTGAAACCACCGCCGCCATGGGAAGCTCCGCTGCCGCCACTGAAGCCGCCCGAGCGAGAACCGCCGCCCTCATAATGGCTGCCGCCGCTCACATGACTGCTGTAGTTGCCGTGAACGTCGACGCTGCCGGCGCGTGCCTGAAGGCTGCCCATCCGGTTGCTGAACACCGCGCGTTCCCCATTGCTCCGCATGCCCTGGGCGTCATGCTTATCGAGCATGAAACTTTGTGATCTGTGATCAAACGTAAGCCTCGTTCCCGCTTCCCTGACGTCGGAGGCTTTCCTCGCCGTGACTGCATCCGCGAGATGGTGTGCCTGCACCTGCGGACTGGCGGCCCGGGAGAGGACAGGGACATCTGCATTGCGAAACTCTTTGGGGGGCACATTCAGGAGCTTGACCTCGCGGCCGGGATCGAGGCGGGCCCACTCCACGGAACGGGCTAGCTTATTGTTGATTGTGAAGACGCCGTGCTCGCGGTTAAGAGGAAGTTTGCCTGGTACATCTTTCGGATGGATCGGAACATAAGCGACTTTACGTCCATCCTTGACCCAGTGGACCGGGCAATGATGGTGTCTCCTGATTCCCGCCACCCACGCATAGCGATGCTGACGGTAAATCCAGGTGCCGGCGTGGCACACGGCCCAGTCATAGGGCATCGTATTCATGCTGGAATAAATCACGCTTTGCTTACCGGTTGCTGGGTTCCGCGTAACCAGGGAACGAATTCTGGTGGGCGGACAGGGAAAGAAAGCTTCGCGCAGGACAGGCGTGACGGCCGTCGGGTTGACCGCCTGAGCCCTCGGCCGAGGCGCCTGAGACGGTGGAGCGGACTGCCCTCCCTCGGGCGTTTGGGCAGCTGCTCGCTGATCTGGCAAGTTATCTGGCGCCCAGCAGGTTCCATAAGGTTCGCAGGGGAAGAAGGTTCCCTGGCCGCTCATGTCGGCCAGCCCGGGTAGTGGAGTGGAAAGCCCGGCAGCTTTCATCATCGCGGTCATGGCGGCCGATCGCTGCGCTACCCGGTTTGCGACCCAGTTGTCGTAATCAGCAAATGCCTTAGAATCGCTTGCCGCCGTGATCCGCCCAGTCTCGTTGTAAGTAGTTGTCTGTTTTTCCGCCGATGGCTCCGCCGCAGTTTCAGCCACCTCGGGGTCCGGGTTTTTCAGAGGTGTCACTGCCATCGCATCCAGGTAGCTGCTCACGCGTTCGTAGTAATGATTGGGGTAGGTCACGAGGATGCGATGCGCGGGAGTGTCGAAGGAGAACAGTTCGCCGGCGATGGTGGCGTGAACATGCAACGTTGCCGTGCCCGCCAGAAGTGCGACCTGGGTGTGAGGCACACCTCCGGTCGTACGCAGGTCATTGAAGGCGAGAGCGGAATTGTCTGCCAGATATAGGGTGGATGCATCTTCAAACTCGATCTCCGCGCGCCCCGTTCCGGTCACCAGGTTAAAGCCGGTTTGCAGTGGAAGGCCGGTCTCTGCGGCCTCCCAGGTGGCCCCATGTTTGCCCCGTGAGACGCGCACATCGCCTTCCACGTAACTGATGCGAACGATCTGCGGGTAAGTGGCGTTGGAGGCCGGCTGGATCTCGGCCGCACTCTGCGGGGAGCTTGCAGGTTGCACGTTCGCGCCATACATCGGGAGAACCGCAGGAAGACAGCCGCATACGATGAGGACTGCCAGACGCCGACAGCGCGTGATGCTCATCGTGAGCCTCCGCCGGCTCGCATTCCCGCTGGGGCGGGGAACCCCACATCACGAGAAATGAGTCGAACCAACCATCTCCAGCGGAACACTCCCGGCTGGCGGTTGTACCTATCCTGAAAGACGGAAAAAGCAGCAGCTAAGTCTCGTCAGATCTGTGCAAATTAGATTTGAAAAACGCCTTCCGTCCTGTCCCGCCTGCCGTGGGGCTTGGCACGGGAGCAGCTGACTTGCCTGGTTCGAGTTAAGAGTGAAATGAACATGGGAAAGCGGTGTTTGCCATCCAGGCCCGGAGGGCCGGCACCACACTCTCTTCGTTTGTTCATTAAGAGCGAACCCGGATTTCCTACTTCCCCGCTCTCATCCACAACCACTTATGCAAAAAGCCCCCCCCCGCACGATGAACTTAGATGCGGTTGGGTCCAATTTAGAACAGAAAGACGTTCATGGTTACTCGCCGGCACAGGCCTTGCTTCCGGTATCGGCTATGCCTGCGATCAGCCACTTGCCGCCGGTGTGAACGAGATTGAACAGGTCGGTACCGCAGTGGTCCTTTTTGCCGTCCACCAGAAATTGGAACGGCGCCCAGACCATTGCCAGATCGTTGTCGACCCGCACCAGAGGCTGATCAATCCGTTCTTCCATGTACGCCTTGGCCGGTTTGCTGAAGTGATCCGCAAATGCCTCTATGGTCATCTGCTCCGGCTTGCCGTCTCTCATCAGCACCAGGATCGTCCCGGGCAAAGCGGCGGCCCTGATAGCCGCTGGGTCACGTTCGGTCATGCCGTGAAACATCGCATCAATGGGGGCCAGAACCAATGCGTCTTGCGGCGTGGAGTCGGCGCCGTGGCTGGATGGCGCTGCGAAGCCGAGGATAAAAATCCCCACTATGCACAAATGAGCCTTCATGAGTTTAACCAGGAAAGGCTGGAATCAAGGTTCACGAATAAAACCTACTACCTCTCGCCCCTGGGAGAAGTAACCAATGATCACGTCACTATTACTGATACTGGTGGGTATCGTCTGCTTGCTTCCCCGGCGGTCAAAGGTAGTGAAGTTTCCATTTTCAAAGCGAACGAAGGCGACCGGGACTTTAGCCCTGTTGGTGTAGTAGCCGATGATCGTTCCCCGGTCGTTGATGCTTACAGATTCAGGTACGACATTGAAGAACCCCGGGGTGAAGTTGGCGATGCACCCGGGGACCGTCCCGGGAATATTCAGCGTTGTCATGGTGCCGTCGGGCGATCGGACAAAGTCCTGGTAGACACCGTTGGTGGCATAGCATCCGACGACGGTTCCGTCCGCATTGATGGCGGTCGGGAAAGTCCCGGTGCTCCCATTGACGCTGATTGCGGTGAGCCCGGCGTTGCTCACGGGGCTTGGGAGCGGGTTCTGCCCATCCCAGAGGAAGCCCTGCGCAAGATCGAGGCTCTGGCTACTGGTGTAGCCGACGACGGCACCGCTGGCATTCAGGCCGGTCGCGACCGTCGAGTACGAGGCTCCAAAGCTCAGCGAAAACATGCTCACAACTCCGGTTGGCGACTCCACAAAGACGTTCGAGGCCTGGGTGATATCGGGGTAGTTCCCGAGAATTTCCCCGGCAACGTTGATGCCGACCGGTTGTGCCCAAAAGCTGGACCCGTCATCGGTGTTGGCGGGATTTCCGAAAGTGGTAATGGTTCCATCTGGCGTGCGTAGAAAACCTAGCGGAACGTCCGGGACAAGATCCGTGGTGGTGGCAACCTCGTAATACCCGGTGATATCGCCTGCGGCGTTGATGCTGACGGGGGAGGTGGACACGCTGCCCGGGACATCGAAGGTGGTGATGTGGCCGTCAGTGTCGCGCACGAAGCCACTGGTAACCCCTGGCTTGCGGAGGTAGAAACCAGTGATGGTCTGGGCTTCGTTAATGCTCATGGGATAAGTAGCCTGGCTGCCCGGCACTTGGAAGGAAACCAGCGGATGGCGTGTCTGTTGTGCAGCCGACAGTAGCGGGGTCAACAGGCAGACTGTGGCCATCAAATAAGAAGAGAGCTTCGACAGAGAAGTCATGGAAATTCCTAAGTTGATTTGCGCCATTACGCTCTCCAACGCCGTCCTCGCGCAGATCTCCTCGCGCTCGAGCTTTGGAAACAAAGTGTTTTGGCAGGGGCCCGCGATCAGATTCGTTCAACGTGCTAACCGTTCCGCAGGGGGCGTAGGCACAGACGCCGGCGCGGGCCGGGCTTCGACATTCGGGTTGCAACGGTTTGTACCCGGGCGCACCCAAAAGCAAAACCGTGGCGTTTGGGGCCCTCGCAAAGACGGCGCCGATTCAGCGGCCGTCTCTACGCTTGGTCACTATATACGGAGACGATTACTTTAGTCACATAAATTGATATTTCCGATTTCAGGGCATGCAAGACTCGTTTGCCGCGAGGGAATCAGGCAGGAACTGCAGGATGGAGGGCGTCGAGATGAGGAAGCAGGACGACGCTTTCCTGTTCATTGGGGTCGGTACGGGCAATCACAGCAGTGGCGGTTTCTGTGGTGCTCGGGTTGTAGGGCAGGTGGGGCACGTCAGCCGGGATGTAGAGAAAGTCCGTAGGGCCGAGCAAGACGTGGTGCTCGAGTTGATCGCCGTACCACATGCCGCCGGCACCGCTGAGCATGTAAATCGCGGATTCATGGGAGGCGTGTTTGTGGGCCTTGGCGCGGCCACCGGGTGGGATGGTGAGCAACTGCATGTGGATAGCGTGGGAACCTACGGTTTCCGCAGAGATGGCAGGGGCGTACATGAGACCTTGTTTGCCCTGGTGGGGTTCCCCGGCGCGAACGAGCCGGCAGGTAGGGGCGACGGCGGGGGCTTCAGAAGTAGGTGTCATGGCGGCCTCACAGTTAAGGTTCTGTACAGGGTAGCGATTCGCCCGGGCCGATGTCGATAGCGGAAATGCTCACATCGTTCGATGCGGAGCTGGCCACTTGCTTACGATTTCAACCAGGCGGGCTTAGCAATTCGGGGTGCGGACAACAGTCAATGAGCCAGGGCCAGTAGCAAGGTGAAGTTTGTGGCGGTGAAGGTGGCGTGTAGCTGGCGATTGGTTGGGTCGTACCGCCACGCGGCTTGGGGCAAAGGGCTGCCGTCCAGCTGCACAGCAGCAGGTGCGGCGTTGAGGCTGGTTATGACCTCGTAGGACCGGGGTGTGGGTGAGGTGCCGGCGATGCGAAGTTCGGTCTGGGTCCTTTGCTGTTGCGCGCTGGTGCCGTCAGGCAAAGTGAAGGTGGATTTGACATCGGATACCGGCGGATACACCATCCAGACCAGCGAACCGGACAGCAGATTAGGATCGCTCCAGTTGAGGGTGGCGGTTTCTTTCTCTGGTTTCAAGGGCAGGATCGCACCGGAGCGGACCAGGATGGGGATTTGATCGAGAGGGGCAGGCAGAGTGACGTCTGCTCCGCCGGTGAGATGCTCTCCTGTCCAGTAGTTCACCCAATCACCGGGCGGGAGATAAAGCTTGCGGGTCACAGCTCCCTGCTCGATGACTGGGGCTACCAGCAGGCTCTCGCCCAGCAGGTACTCGTACTCCGCGGTCGCGCTGCGCGGATCGCCGGGGTACTCGAGCACCAGGTGGCGCAGGATGGGCACGCCGGTGCGATGCGCCTCCGCAGCATAGGTGGCGAAGTACGGCAGCAGGGCGGAGTGCAGGATAGCGTACCGCCGGAAGTGCGCTATGGTTCCTGGATCATGCCAGAGATCTACGGAGAACTTGGGCCGGGACCAGGGGTGATCGCGCATGACCGGGGTGAGGGCGCCAAACTCCGCCCAGCGCAGCCATAGTTCCCTATCGTAACCGTCGCTGATGATGTCTGGCCCCCAGGTGGAATAACCGGACATGCCCGCGGTGATTCCGGCGACAATGACGGAAGGCAGACCCAGGTCGCGCCTCCAGTCGTGCGCTTGGTCGCCTCCCCACAGCATGGGAAATTGTTGCGTGCCTACGAAGCCGGAGCGGGCGAAGGAGACGATGTTGGGGTTGAGAGCTTGCACAATGCGAGTAGTAATTTTGTGATACAGCAGCGGATACACTTCGGATAGCCGGGTTCCGTCACCCGCAGCCAGTTGATCGCTGTCATCAACGTATTCTCCGAAGTCTTCCATCCAGCCATCCCAGGCCTGATCGCGCACGGCATGGGTGAGCATGGTCTGCCACCAGTCGACAGTCCGGGGATTGGTGAAGTCCAGATTGCCGGTGCGCACCGGCTCAAAGAGTGGACCGTGGGGAAGCCCGTCGATGCCGGTGACCAGGAGTTTCTCCGCGACACCCTTCTGGTACGCGGGGCTCAAAGTTGGATAAGGGAGCATGCGCTCGCGCACATAAGGATGCACGTAGCCGAGGACCTTGAATCCCTGGGCATGGAGCGTGTCGTTGAAGGCGCGGGGGTCTCCGTAATAGCTGGAGAACCAGAAGGGCCAGCCGAGGTTGTCGGGCTCATCGAGCTCGTCAAAGACCCATAAGGCGCTGGCCGGGATGCCCTCGGTTCGAATTCTCTGAGCCTCCTCCAACACTGCATCTCTTCCCTGCAACGCGGTGATCCAGGGTCCGAACGTCCACAGCGGCGGGTTTTCGGGGCGGCCGGTGAGCGCGGTGTATTGCTCGAGGATCGCTTTCGGATTCGGTTCCGCAAGGAAGTAGAAGGTTACCGGTGTATTAGCGACGCGCAGATCAAATGCAGAGCCGGCCGGATTGAAGTTGAAATTTGTATCAAAGACGGTGTCGGCATAGAGGCCGAGGCCGGTAGGGGTATAGACCAGGGGAACGGCTACATAGCTCCAGTTGTGGCCCGGCTCGCCGGAACGATCAGCGGGACGCACATTGAAGTGGGTATTGGAAAGGGCCGCCTGAAAAAAGCGTTCCCCCAGGCCAAAGCACAGGTCAGCGCCGGCGATGTGGATTGTTACGGGGGCCGCGGTTGGCGAGGGTGCAGGGCGTGCTATGGAAAGGCGCGCCATGCCCGAGTGCATGAGTTCGAGGGTGATGGAGGTGTCGCCTTCTGGGGCATGCAGAGAGAGCGTCCACGTATTTTGCAGCCTGGTAATACTCGCGAACGCCGGGGGCACCGGGGGCACCGGGGGCGCCGGGGGCGCGGTAGGCGCGGTAGGCACGGCCGCGGTTGGATTGGCCAGGGAGAGCACCCAGGAAGCCCTGGTTTCGAGATTGAGCATAGTGATGGTGGCGTTTGGGCGATCGATGGAGATTTGCATCGATCGCGTTTTCAGCTCCATGCTGTTGCGGGTGTTACGCACCTGCACCTTGAGCTCTTGCTCGGCAACGGGCCTCACGCCCGTGGCGAGAAAAATCGGCGAGGGCGCGGGTGCGTGGAGTTCTTCCAGCATTCCCTGGTACTCGGCCGAATCGGCATAGGTGCCGGATTGAGCTGACACGCTCAACGTGAAGAAGGCGAGGCAAATTGCCAGTACGGATTGAGCGCTGCATACGGTTTTATTCATGGCAGCAGTTCGAGCACAGCGTCGCTGGGCTCCAGGTCCTCCGCATGCGGCGGTATCGTCGCTCCTGCATCGAGGAGTGTGCGGACCGTGCCGACGAAATCGCCGGTGTCGCGGTGCCAACTGTTTCCAGACCCGAAAATGGCCCAGGCGAGCGCGCTCCCCGGGTACTCGCGGGACTTCAATTCTAATGCCGGATGGAAGCGCAGAATCTCGCGAGCCATCTCCGCATTGCCGTTGAAGCCGGCCCAGTGCAGCGCGGTCGCTCCCATCTCTCCCGGAGTATTCACCGGCCAACCCGCTTCCAACATCAAGCGCACTGCCTTGATGTTGTTGCTCTGTGCAGCATCCGGCAGCTTGGCCTGCTCCGCCTCCGACAGCATGCCGGCGGGTTTGGGATGCTGGGAGAGGAAGTCTTGAAACACGGCCTCGTCGCCCAGTTCACAGGCCAGCGCCAGCTTCAGGTCTTCCGGGGTGTGCTGCATGAGCAGCTGGAAAACATCCTCGTGGCCGAACTCGCGCGCTACGGTGTGCGCGCTGCGGTGAGCGCCCAGCTTCCAGATGTAAATCGTGCCTCCGGCGCGCGGATCCTGCTTGGGAAACCATTGCTCCGATACGTTCATGCGGATGCAGTTGGGATCGCTTTCGAGGTGACGCCGTACCAGGTTCATGTCGCCCAGGGCCGCGGCCATCAGGAGATCTGTGCGGCATCCGCGGGACGCCAGGTACCGAGCTACATCCTGACGGTCTTTCGGATAGTGCCGCTTTTGCTCCACGCGCAGCATGTACTGGGCCGGCGTGGATTCGTGGTCCACGTCGCGGGCGTCGATGTCGGCGCCGTTCTCCAGGAGGAACGCGGCAACCTCCACCGTGGAGGCGAAGTGCAGGGGAGTCTGGCCGTCCCCACCTTTGGCGTGCACCACGGCTGGATCCGCCCCCACCAGCTCACGCAGCTTTGCCATCATGCCCAGCCGCGCCGTGGAGTGCGCGTCCAGCATAGCGCCGCGTTCGAGCAGAAAGTCCACCAGGCTGGGATCGCAATCGTCGAGCACGCCGAATCCTCCGGCCCACCACTCAGTTCGCTTGAGGATGTTGGCGCCCGCCTGCAGCAGCAGGTCGATGGTCTTCCGATCGCTGCGTTGTACTGCGGCGAACAACGCGTGTATGCCGAATCCATCGTTGGGCAGCGGATCGTTGATGGTCGCGCGCAGTTCGGGATAATGCTCGAGCACTTCGCGAACGCGGCCCGCATCGGTGTCGTAGATTGCGGCCTTCAACATTTCTGCCGGGGTTTGCGCCAGGGATTCAACGTGCCGCTTCAGATCCACCCAGGTGGCGAAGCCGTATTCATTGGCAAGGGTGTGTTGCGCGTCCGCGAGATGGCGATGCTCTACAGTGCGCAGCAATTCTTTGGCTTGTTTCTTGAGATAGGTGAGATTGGGTTTTTCGGGTAGCTGCCGAGACATACACTCCTCCTTCTATGGCCCGGTGTCCGCTATGACGGGCAGAAGAGAGGTCGATGCTCGGTGCCTGCAAGTTGGTTCAGGTGGGATCTTCCCTTTCCGCGGACGGGCTGCAACCTGAATTGCACCACCAACTATAACAAAATCCATTGTGGCGAGCAAAAGCTTGATGGGTCCCGCATTTCACTTCCCGTCTCGCCTTTCGAACCGCAGACTGAATTGCTGCTCCTGGGAATGCCGAAAGGCAGTATCGCGGCTATTCCGAAAATCTGAGGGCCACTGCGAAAGAAGCTCCTGACGGTTTGGCAAGGCACGACTGCAAGAAGCTCTTGACGCTTTGTATCAGGGCGCGACTTTAGTCGTGCCATAAAGGTCCTAACAAAGATCTGGGCTTTAGCCCCTGAAGTACCCATTTCTTCCCTGAAGGGTACAGGCTTCAGCCCGTACATACACGAAACAAAACGATGGGCCAAAGAGGATGTGAGGAGCCGTGTCGCATCGAGCCTTAGAGGGTGAAGCGCATAAGGCGAGCCGGGGTAAGCTTAGAACCAGGTTTCAGGTCACCATGTTGGTCGAGTTCGCTCCACCCTGAGTTCGCGATGTAGTAGAAATAATCCCCGACAATGACTCCATGGGTGGGATCACCCAGGGTAGGTGTGGCTTGTTCGATGATCTCCTGGGAAATGACCCGGCTGAGCGACGGGTTCAGGCGAAGACGGATCACCCGCTCGGGAGATGTTCCATTCTGCGTCAGAATCAAGGATCCGCGATTGAAGTACAGGCCATCGATTCCGTTCAAAGCGACGTCGTGCTGTTGGTTCAGCCAGGCCACCTGTGAGGTCCTAAGGTCGAGCAGGCCAACGCCGCGCGCGTAGTCGGGGACCAATGCATGCTCACCATCGGCAAGCACCTCCGGCGTTTGCGGGGAGATAAAGTCGCGGCCGTTGATCAGTTGCAGGCGGCCATCGGCAACACGGTAGACACCACCGCCATCGCCATCACTGACGATGGGAACTCCGTCCGGGGTGAGTGCCATATCTCCCAGAGCGGATTTCGCCGGACCCTCGATGCGGCGGACGACTGCGCCCGTACGAAGATCGAAACACACAAGCGCAGAGCGGCCCCAATCAGATTTGGGCACCGTGGTGAATCCATCCAGTGCGACTTCCGTGGCCCACACCAAATTGTGTATGGGATCTACCTTGACCGCCATCATCGGCCACTGGCTGGGTGAACTTACAAAGTCGGTGGCCTTTCCGTCAAAGGTGACGCGGAGAATTTTCTTTTTGAGAACGCTGGTGATGAGGAAGCTGTTGGAACGCGGATCGTAGGCGATGTCTTCCGCAAGGATGCCTGGATCCGCGAGCATGAATGCCATCTCGCCTTGCGATATCGGACGCTTATTGGCAGCCAGGCGCTGAAGGATCCGTTTGTACTCGGGCCGATCCTGCAAGGCGGCAAAGGCTTGATCTGTGCCGCTCAGCAAGCCTTCGTCCACTTGGCCAAGCTGGGCAAATCTCTCCAGTGCGGCTAGCGCGTGCGCTGCGTCGCCGGCTTCAGCATAGGCACGGGCGGCGGCCAAGGTAGCGCCCGGGGCATCGTTCAGCAATCGCTGCACCTTGAGGACGACCTGCAGGCGGGCAGCGTGATCACCGGCCTTTCGGGCGGCGTTCGCCTGCTGGCGGAGGCCGGTCAACTGCTCGACTGCCGTGGGCGAGGCGCTGGAAAAGACGTTGAAGAACAGTAGCGCGGCGAGCAAGAATCTCATCATGGCAAAGCAATTGTATGGCTGCCGGCAAGCGAGACCAATATTCACGCCGGGCCGGGAGTGGCCTTCGCTCGGGTATATTGGCTGGTAACCGGGCAAGCACAATGGGCTCCAACTGAGGAGATTTCCTGCATGGCGCTTACGATCACGGGCCTTTCCAAGACCTACCCCAACGGGGTGCAGGCACTCAAGAACATTTCACTCTCTATCGGCAACAACATGTTCGGGCTGTTAGGCCCCAACGGCGCGGGCAAGAGTACGCTGATGCGCACCATCGCAACCCTGCAGGAGCCGGACAGCGGAACAATTTTCCTGGATGGGATCAACGTGCTCAAAGAGAAGAACACGGTTCGCCAGACGCTGGGGTATCTGCCGCAGGAATTCGGGGTGTACCCGAAGATCTCTGCGAGCGACATGCTCTCGCACCTTGCGGTGATGAAAGGCATCACCAACAAAGGCGAGCGCAAAGAGAGTGTCGACGCGCTGCTGCACCAGACCAACCTGTGGGACTTTCGCAAGAAGGCGCTCAGCACCTATTCCGGTGGCATGAAGCAGCGCTTCGGCATCGCGCAGGCGCTGCTGGGCAAGCCACGGTTGATTATCGTCGACGAGCCCACCGCCGGCCTCGACCCTGGAGAGCGCAACCGCTTTCTGAACCTCCTTTCTTCGATTGGCCGCGACATCACGGTCATCCTCTCCACCCACATCGTGGAAGACGTCCGCGAGCTTTGCGCGCGCATGGCGATTATTGCTTCGGGTGAGATGCTGCTCGAAGGCGCTCCGCAGGAAGCGCTGGAGCTGCTGCAGGGGAAGATGTGGTCGAAGATTGTCAGCACCGATGACGAGTTGCGCTCGCTGGAGGCGGAATTACGCATTCTCTCCAGCCATCTGATCTCTGGCCAGCGCGAGATTCGTGTGTATGCCGACGGCTCCCCCGGTGACGGTTTTCGCCCGGTCGACGCGGGGCTCGAGGATGTCTACTTTCTCAACCTCTCCCACCCGGCTGCTCAACAGCCAGTCCACTGATCCCAAGGAGATCTGCACATGACTCTCTTTTGGGAATTTTTCATATTCGAGCTCAAGTACCGGGTTAAATCGCTCTCGACCTGGGTCTACTTTGGGCTCTGGTTCCTGCTCAGCTTTCTGACCATCGCCGCGGAAGACTTTATCTCGACCGGAAACGGCAAGCAGCTGCTGAACGGTCCCTACTCCACGACTATCCTTTACATCTTCTTCATGCTCTTTGGAACCATCATAGTTGCCGCTATTTTTGGAACCTCTGCGCTGCGTGACTTCCAGCGCGACACGCTGCAGCTGGTGTTCACCAAGCCAATTACCAAGTTTGCGTATCTCGGAGGCCGCTGGGCAGGATCGTTCGTGACCTGCGTAATTGCCTTCTCCGGCATGGTGATCGGCGAAGCGGCGGGGACGCTGGCGCCGTGGGCGGACCACACGCGCATCGCCAGCGGCCACGCCTGGTGGTACTGGCAGCCTTTTCTGTTCATCGTGGTGATCCAAATCTTTTTTCTGGGCTCGCTGTTCTTCATGGTGGCAGCGCTGTCGCGCAAGATCTTCGTCGTGTATCTGCAGGGCGTGGCGGTCTTCATGATGTACCTGATAGCCGCGGCGATCTTCAGCACAACGCGGTCGCTGGAGCATTTCTGGTCAGGTATTTTGGACCCGGTCGGGATGCAGCTGGGCGACGTGTTGTCGCGCTATTGGACGGTGGCGGAGAAGAACACGCTGCTCTTCTCCTGGTCGCCGCACGTGAGCCAAGGCGTGTTTCTGTACAACCGCCTGTTGTGGCTGACGGTGGGCGTAGTCTCCCTGATCGTCGCCTATCGATTCTTCCCCATGTCGGCGGAAACACTAACAGCCGGGGTGCAGCGCCGCCGGGCCGCCAGGGCCACGCGGGAGGAGGCGGTGGAAGCGCAGGAGCCCCGCCCCTCGCTGGTGGCCACACAGTTACCGCGGGTGCAGCTGCACTTCGGAGGCAGCGCCGGCTGGCAACAACTTGTATCCCTGACCAGGGTGCGCCTTGCCAACATCGTGCGCGAAGTGCCCTTTTGGGCGATCACAGTTTTGCTGGCCGTGTTCGCCTTGATCAACGGCCATTTCGCCGGGAGAGTGAACGAGGCGAATGTGTATCCGGTCACCTTCCTGATGGTGCAGGCGGTAGAAGGCAATGCGGCGCTGTTCCTGTTCATCATTGCGACGCTCTACGCGGGCGAGCTGATCTGGCGCGAGCACGACACTGGCTTCGCGGGCATCCACGACGCGCTGCCCATGCGCGAAACCACCGACTGGCTCTCGAAGTTCATCACCCTGGCAATCGTCGAAGGTGTGCTGCTGGCGGTTATTCTTTGTTGCGGCGTCATCATGCAGACGCTGGCGGGTTATTACCACTATGACCTGCCGCAGTACTTCAAGGAATTCTATTTCATTACCTTCCCATCGGTGATCGGGTTTGTATTGTTGGCCTTGTTTGTGCAAACCATGGTCTCCAACAAATTCATGGGCCATGCGATTGTGATCGGCCTGTTTGTTCTGGATCCCATCCTGTTTCGCTACGGCATCGAGAGCACGCTGCTTCTGCCCGGGCAGACGACGCCGTATACGTATTCCGATATGAATGGCTACGGGCACTTTGTGCCCGCGCTGGTGTGGTCGCTGGTGTATTGGACGGCGATTTTCGCAGTGCTGGGGGTGATCTCCATCGCCTTAGCGCGGCGCGGCGCCGAGGATGGCTGGCGTTGCCGCATACGGCAAGCCGGTGCCCGGCTGCCCCGGCTGGCCCCTGCGATGCTGTTCTTCGCGGTCATCGCGATCGGCAGCGGATGGTGGTTCTATTACAACGCGCATGTGCTCAACGAATACCTCACCACCAAGCAGCAACGCGCGAACCAGGCAGACTACGAACGCAGCTTCAAGCGTTATGAACGTTTGCCGCAACCGAAGATAACCGCGGTAGACGCCAACATCGACCTGGACCCGAACCATCGTTCCTTCTCGGGCAGGGGGCACTTCCTACTGCAGAACAAAACGGCGCAAGCGATCGCGCAGATACACATCACCGATCAGATGCAGTCGATCTCAGATGTGAAGTTCGATCGACCGTTCCACCTGGTCAGCCGGGCGCCGCGCGATCTGTATTCCATCTATCAACTGGAAACTCCGCTCGCGCCCGGCGATTCGCTGAACCTGACGTTCAATGTTGGCTACCAGACGCATGGCTTCCGCGACGGCGGCGAGCGGCCGGAGATGGCCTACAACGGCATGTTTTTTGACTCCAGCTACTTTCCCACGATCGGGTATTCGAGCGGCATGGAACTGGATGATCCGCGCCGCCGCCGCGAAGAAAAGCTGGGCCTGCTTTCTGACCTGCCTCCGCGCGGCGACCCGTGGGGCAGCGTCACCAATCTGTTTACGCAGGATTCCGACTGGATCAGCTTTCACACGGTGGTGAGCACGCCCGACGGCCAGATTGCGTTTGCGCCGGGATACCTCGAGCGCGATTGGCATCAAAATGGCCGGCACTACTACGCCTATGACATGGGCAATGTGAAGATTCTGAGCTTCTATGCTTACGTCTCGGGCCGGTACGATGTGCAACGCGAGCAATACAAGGGCGTGAATATCGAGATTTACCATGCGCCCGAGCACAGCTTCGATGTGGCGCGGATGTTTGAGGCGGTCAAGAGCGGCATCGACTACTACCAGGCCAACTACAGCCCGTTCCAGTTCCGGCAGTTCCGCATTTTGGAGTTTCCGCGATACCGGCAGTTTGCTCAGTCCTTTCCTAACACCAGCCCGTTTACCGAGACTTTCTGGATCTCGCGGGTGCTCGATCCGAATAAGGATATCGACTTTACGTATTTTGTAACCGCGCATGAGCTCGCTCACCAATGGTGGGGACACCAGTTAATTGGGGGCCGGGTGGTTGGGTCGAACATGATGTCTGAGTCGCTGGCCGAGTACTCTGCGCTGCGGGTGGCGCAGAAGAAGTATGGCGAGGCGCAGATGCATAAGTTTCTGTCGCACGAACTCGATGGGTACTTGCGCGGGCGATCCAATGAGATTCGCAAGGAGCCGCCGCTGGGCCAGGTGCAGCGCGAGTCTTACGTCTGGTATCAGAAGGGCAGCCTGGTGCTGTATGCGCTTTCGGACTACATCGGAGAAGACAAGCTCAACCTTGCCCTGCATGATTTCTTGATGGCACACCGGTACGCCAATGCCAATGATGCGCTCTCTGGACCGTACCCGGACACGCGATTGCTGGAAGAGTCTCTGCGGGCACAAACACCGGCGGATCTTCAGTATTTTCTGAATGACAGCTTTGAAAAGATCACCCTCTACGACAACAAGGCGGTTGAGGCTACCGCGCAGAAGATGCCCGATGGCCAATATAAAGTGACGCTCATAGTGCAGGGCGGGAAGGCGTACGCCGATGGCAATGGGGTGGAGTCTCCGGCGCCGCTGCATGATTTGATCGATGTCGGGGTGTTCAGCGGCAAGAAAGACGAGGAGAAGCCACTGGCTGTGCGCAAAGAGTGGATCACCGGAGAGCGCCAGACCTTTGAGTTTGTGGTGAAGGATCGCCCAGCGCGTGCCGGGATTGACCCCTATAACAAGCTGATCGACCGCAATGGGGACGACAACAGTATGGACGTTACGAGCAAATAGGCTGGTGACTCCTCGGTGCAGGTAATCAGGAAATGTGCCGCGTTAAGTAATGAAGAGGTACCAGGGGCTAAAGCCCTCATCAGCGTGAGAGCTGTGGCACGGCTGAAGCTGTGCCCTTCGTTCATCAACACAACGCGAAACCGATTGCCAGTTAGACAGCACCCGATCAACCGAAGGAACCTGTGCCGCGGCCCATTTTAGGCCGTCCAGCCCGTGCCGGAGGTAATGCCTCGTTTGCCCTTAAACGCACTGCGGCGGGTGCAATTGGGCGTTGTTTCGCTATCTGATCCCCTGTTGTGCCCCGTTGGTACTCTGGCGCATGGAAACTGTGGCGATTACTTTCTCCTTCACTCGCAGTACAGCGAGCATCCTGGGAAAGGTTGACGGAGGTGGCTTTGAAGAGAACTCTATGTGTACTGCCGTGGTATCGCGCGCGGATCGCGCATGCTGTGCTGACACGAGCCGACTTCAGTAAGGCAAAGGCGAAAGCAAGCGTCACGATTGCTACGATCCTTCTGGCGCAGCCCTCCACTGCTTTTCCCCACGGACCGTAGGTTTTGGGGAATGATTCCGGTTCCGGTGGACCGTCGCTTCCGCGTTGAGGAGGGCGCTAAGGTTGGCGACGATGTGTCCCTGTTTCGATGGCCGGGGGCGGAGCGGCTTCCGGTAAGGATCGTCATGGTTTGGTTTTACCTGGGCTTATAACAAATGGACGGGTGCCCCAGGTCTCGATATTGAGACCTGGGATCCTCCTGGTAGAGGCCAATTTGGTCCCGTGTTATAACCCGAGGTCGAAGCAGGTCCATCATTTCCCCTGCATTACTCGTCCGTTTGTTTTGGGGCCTGGCAGGTTGCGCACCAGTAGAGGGTGCGGCCGGCCACGTCTATCCGTTGGATGATGGTGCCGCTGACGAAGCAGGGTTGGCCGTGGCGGCGGTAGACGTAGTGGACCTCATCGCGCCGGGCTTCGCCTCTTGGGTGGGGACGGTCTTTGGCCCGAGTGGTCACAATGCGCCGGTCCACCATGCCGTCGGCCATCAGCTTTACCGCATCGCGCCAGACGGCTCTCAGAGTTTTTTCGGAAACATCCTTGCCGCGGGCGAAGGGGTTCTGCCGGGCGCGGTAGAGCAATTCGGCACGATAAATGTTACCGATGCCCGAGAAGACGGTCTGGTCCATGAGAAGCGCGGCGATGGGTGTGTTGGCCTTGCGGATGTAAGCGATGGCCGGGGCGGGGTCGGCATGGGGCGCGAGCGGATCGGGACCCAGCCGGGCTTCCACCGCTTGCCACTGGGCATCGGAAAAGACGGAAATGTCGGTGGCCCCGCGCAACTCCAGCCAGTCGCTCGCGGTGGACCAGCGCATGCGCAGCACACCCTTCACCTCGGGAAACGGCATCTTGCCTTCGGTGAAGTCGCCGAAACGGCCCAGGTGGATGTGCAGCTTGTGGTCGCGGCCGAAGTCGTAGGCCAGGTGCTTACCATGCGCAATCACAGCTTTGAGCTTGCGGCCGGTCAGTAACGCAGCGCCCGGGAAGCGGCCATTGGGCGATTCCACGCAGATGGTCTTGCCTACAAAGGTTGCGGTGTGCAGTTTGGCGTAGCGGTGTACCTCATTGCCCTCGGGCACAGGTTGTTCCCTTCCCTGTCTTAGTCTGTACGCTCCGTTCACGAGCCGTATGTGAAACACTGGCCTTCTTTGCGGCGGAAGGCTTGAAGAGCGGCAGGCACAAAGAGCTGCCGCTACTCTTCGGCGGCTTTCTTCAACACCTCGTCGATTCGGGTCTGCCAACCTGGACCTGTGGCCTTGAAGTACTCAAGGACAGCCGGTGAGAGACGAAGGGACACCAATTGCTTGGTTGCGGATTTCTGTTTGCCTCGTTGTCCGGGCCGCCGGACGATTGCTGACGAGAGATAGGCCTTGGCCGCCTTCGCGTTGTTCGGGTCATAGGGACCATCTTCCGGCGAGTAGGGGATCGGGTCACGCTCCCTGATCGCCTTTACTCGCTTCCAATCAGTTTGGCTCTTGCGCTTGTTCATAAACCTCTCTCTCCACTCTTGATGCGACACGAAATGAGATCACCTGCGTGTCCGCTTCGCGCTCCACATAGATCAGCGTTAGCACCCTACCGTGAACAGCGACCATCGCAATATCTTGCTTCCTTGCCTCTCCCTTTCGAGGCGACTGGAAGGTGATCTTGCTGGGGTTGTCGTAGACCAAACCGGCGTCTGCGAAGTCGAGGCCGTGTTTTTGTAAGTTGATCTTCCGCTTGGCCTCGTCCCAAACCAGCATGAGCTTATTGTAGCTACATCCAGCATCGAGTGAAAGCTGTCAGGAGAGATCTCCCGGGCAGCGAACAGGTGACATCCCAATTTTCCCATCCGGTTAGGCAGACCCAACCGGTAAGCAAAGGCAGTGCTTTTTTTCGTGGCCTTCGCGGTGCGTGGCAACGGAAAAAGCATCTCTCTTTCGATGGCGAGCTATCGGAGCGGGCCGGTTGCGATCGAGATGGAGCAGCATGAGCCGCCGGGGGTGGGGCCTCATCCTGCGATCGTGGTGCTGCATGGATGGGCGGCTCTCACATGGTGTCAGCAACGGCCCGCTCAACGAAAATTTATCTCTGGCGATCCACGGCTTTGTGATGCGGCCGAGGCTGCGGGATTTGTCGTCATTGCCTTGGCACGGCCTCGACCATAGACGTTCCCGGTCGACGGCGTGTTCGGGGGTTTTCGCGATCATGACACTCTTCAGCTTGATACAGGGCGGGGTTTTTGGGATAGGTGGCGATGCGATTTTGCGATTCCGCTCGATCTTCTGATTTCGCTTTTGGCCGGAGGCGGCCTGTGCCGCGAGCGGCGTGGAGGCGTTCCCGGCCGCTCGCGGGTTTAGGTGTGGGCGCGGGTTTAGTGGGTCGGCCCACCGTCGCGGTCGGGATCCTGGGTTAGCCATGGGGTGAAGGCTACGCCGGCGGTGGTGGTGGCGCAGTTGGCGGCAGCCGGGCCTCGTGGGCAGCCCCACCAGTTCAGTGTTCCGTCTACGGTGGTGGTGCCGAGATTGCTGATTCCGATGGTCTTGGGGTCGAATTGGTTGAGATGGGCCTGCAGTTGCGGCGGCGCGTTGGGGCCGGTGGCCGCTGTTTTGAATGAGATGCCGATGTCTTCATCCTCCATCACGTTGCCCGTGACGACCATACCCGTGAGGGGCAAGGCGCCATAAATGTTGATGCCGGTGGGACCTTTGGTGGCGGCGTCCTCGGTGTCGGCTCCGTTGCCGCGGAGATGGTTGTCGATGACGGAGTTGTCACGGAGCGTGACCGGGGGCGCTCCCGTGGGGGCGGCGTGGTTGTGCATGGCGACACCGGGGAGTCCGTTGCCGACGAGCAGGTTGCCGATGGCGGCGTTGCCGTAGTTGATGTTTCCAGGACCGGCCGCATACATGCCGAGGCCGGCGCCGCCTCCGTTGTTGAGCCCGTTGTAGCTGGACTCGTTTTTGAGCACGGTGTTTTGGAAGACGCCGAAGCTCAGCGGTCCGGTGGGATGGGCGAGGGTGGCGGCGGGATGAGACGCGAGGGTAATGCCGCAAGCTTCCCCGTTCAACTTCACGATGTTTCCGGTGAGGAGGTTGGCGTAGTTGGGTCCAGTCTCATCGCTGACCAGGATGCCGCCCGAATTGTAATCGACAAGGTTGCCGGAGACGACGGAATGATCGGTGGACATGAGGTGGATGCCCTCGCCGCAGTCCATGCCTTCGTTGGTCTCGAAAACGGGGATGCCCGGGCAGGTGCCGCTCGAGAGACTGCGGTTATTTTTGGTGAAGTGATTGTGCGCGATGGTGACGCCGGTGGCGCTGGCGGCGAGGATGCCTTCGTAGTTGGCGCCGGTGATGGTAAACCCGGCGATGGTGACGTTCGCGACCCCGGCGTTCGGCGAAGCCGCGGTGCCGTTGATGAAGATGCCGTTGGGTTGGCCCTTGGCGTCGATGGTGGTGGTTTTGTCGCTGTCCCCTTGCAACGGTGTACACGCCCGGCGCCCAAATCTTGCCTCCCGGTGCTCCCATGATTCAGGGCGTGGCCGGCATCAAGACCTTCTGGATGCAGGCGATCACTGGGCTCGATGTCAAGGATGCCACCCTCGCAACCGTTTCCGCGGAGATGGCAGGGCAGGACGTAGTCGAGATTGGCCGCGCCGAGCTGAGCCTGGCTGGCGGCCAATCGGTTCCCGTGAAATACGTGGTCCATTGGAAACAGCATGACGGAAAGTGGAAATGGCACACGGATATTTGGAATATGAACCAGTGAGCTTTCATCGGTAGAGTCGAGCCATACCTCAGGCCCTGAAGGCCAGAGGATGGGCCGGGTTTCGTGTACGGGCTGAACAGGCTGGGGGAAAGAACGTTTTGTGCCAAGGCACGGCTTCAGCCGCATGTGGCAGCGTTGATCAGGGCTCTCAGGTACGGGCGTGAGATGGTGTGCAAGAACTCCATTCTCGACTCCTGATGCCAGCGAAGAAATCTGACCCTGATAAACACGTCGAGGCCCGGAGGGCCGGCCGCCAAACTGTCAGCCCAGCCCGGAAGGGCTGGGGATGCAGTCCAGGATGATGTCGAGCGCGGTAGGTGCGGCACTCACGCTCGAAGGCAAGACGGGACCGGACGGAGCAACCCAAAAAGCAAACGCTGCAAAATATCCAGCGCTTGATAGTCCGTTATAAGCGGCGGCGAGTCGACGAAGGCTCTGTTTTGTAAAATTCGATAAAATTTGGCCTTTTTTCGACTTTAGCGGCGGCGGGCAAAGGGGCCTGTTCTTATGGAAAAGGGCTGCCTTAATGAGCTGGTGGTGTCCAGGTAAACATCGAAGCCGCTGTTGGTCGCTTCGGGAACCCGGTTCAACGCCGGCTGGATGAGGGGGTCGGGAAGGGTAGGCTGGTTGCGGTCAGGGTTCAGATCACGGTTCGGGGCAGGGGGCGCGGCGTTCGCCGCCTTGGGGGCCGGATTGGGAGCAGGCTCAGGGTCGGGGAGGTGGGGGTCTTCGGTTTGGGCTTCTGCGTCGGCAACGGGATCGCCTGACTCCTCAGCTGCTTCTTGCTTCTGTTTGCGGAGCCACGCAGATTGATAGATTTGTGGCTTGACGGGCGGGGCCGCGGGTTGCGTCGCGGATGGGGAGAGGCGGCGGTCCGGAATGAGGCCTTCGATGGCTGCGATCATGGCAAGCGCCTTGATCTGGCCGGCGATGCTGCCTTTCGTGGCTTCCTGGCTGAGAGCGGCGAGTTCCCAGAGCCGGTCCAGGACCTGGCCGCGGACAAGGTCCAGCTTGCGCTGCCGCTCCACGGCACGGTCCGCGGCCAGGCGGGACAGGTCAGCTTCATGATCCACGAGCTTTTCCTTCATGGCTGCGCGGAGCTCGTTCATGTAGGCGCGGACGCGGGGCTTGGCTTTGGTGTAGGCGGCGGTTCGGGGATTGAGACCGGCGGCTTCCGCGGCGGCGCGGTCATTCATGGTTCCGGACATGATCAGGCGAGCAAAGACCATTTCCTGATCGGTGATGAGGTCGCTAACAGTATTTTTGGGCATAGGTAGTCTCTTTCCTCGGTTTGCTGGAGATTGGGGACGGGGTTCCCGGCCCACACTGGTGACACAGAAAGGGCCGCGATAACCAGTCATGGATGGTGTTGGTGATTTTGTGACGAGGATAGGGTGTGGAACCGGACAGCGGTGACGCTATCCTTCGCTCGCGCTCAAGGCCGAAACTACCGGCAACTGCCGGCCAGGCGCGGTCGCGTGAGAAGCCGTCGCCTGCCGATATCCTCTACTCTGAAATATGCTTTTTCCAGGTTGCAAGTTAGTGGCGAGATGCTTTTTTTGCTCGGGAGTATTCGCCCGAAGTTACTTGGGCGTTGGCAAGGGGATGGAAAACAGGAACTTCCCCCCGACAGATTTGTAGGTTTCGGCTGCCATGCGGAGGCGGCGCGGCGGGTTATGGAGCGTTTGCTTTGGGGTTGCTCCGTTTGGTCCCGTCGTGCCTTCGAGCGTGAGTGCCGCACCTACGGTGCTCGACCATGATCCTGGGCGCATACCCAGCCCTTCCGGGCTGGGCTGACGTTTGGCGGGCGGCCCTCCGGGCCTCGAGGTGGTTATCAGGGTCAGATTTCTTCCCTGGTATGAGGGGTCGAGAATGGAGTGCCGCACACACGGCGCTTGGCATCATCCTGGACGCATACCCAGCCCTTCCGGGCTGGGCTGACGTTTGGCGGGCGGCCCTCCGGGCCTCGAGGTGGTGATCGGGGCGATAGTGCGCCGTGCATTGATTTCCGGCGCTACTGCCGGAATACGCTGACCAGACTAACCTTCTTTAAATTGTTTTTGTCGGTGTCGGTCCTTTTGGGGTTACGCCGTCCCTCGTCCATCCAGCACTTGACAGTCCGTTATAAGCGGCGGCGAGTCGACGAAGGCTCTGTTTTGTAAAATTCGATAAAATTTGGCCTTTTTTCGACTTTAGCGGCGGCGGGCAAAGGGGCCTGTTCTTATGGAAAAGGGCTGCCTTAATGAGCTGGTGGTGTCCAGATAAACATCGAAGCCGCTGTTGGTCGCATCGGGAACCCGGTTCAGCGCCGGCTGGATGAGGGGGTCGGGAAGGGTGGGCAGGTTGCGGTCAGGGTTCAGATCAGGGTGCGCGGCGTTCGCTGCCTCGGGGTCCGAATTGGGAGCAGGCTCAGGGTCGGGGAGGTGGGGGGCTTCGGTTTGGGCTTCTGCGTCGGCAACGGGATCGCCTGACTCCTCAGCTGCTTCTTGCTTCTGTTTGCGGAGCCACGCAGATTGATAGATTTGTGGCTTGACGGGCGGGGCCGCGGGTTGCGTCGCGGATGGGGAGAGGCGGCGGTCCGGAATGAGGCCTTCGATGGCTGCGATCATGGCAAGCGCCTTGATCTGGCCGGCGATGCTGCCTTTCGTGGCTTCCTGGCTGAGAGCGGCGAGTTCCCAGAGCCGGTCCAGGACCTGGCCGCGGACAAGGTCCAGCTTGCGCTGCCGCTCCACGGCACGGTCCGCGGCCAGGCGGGACAGGTCGGCTTCGTGATCCACGAGCTTTTCCTTCATGGCTGCGCGGAGCTCGTTCATGTAGGCGCGGACGCGGGGCTTGGCTTTGGTGTAGGCGGCGGTTCGGGGATTGAGACCGGCGGCTTCCGCGGCGGCGCGGTCATTCATGGTTCCGGACATGATCAGGCGAGCAAAGACCATTTCCTGATCGGTGATGAGGTCGCTAACAGTATTTTTGGGCATGGGTAGTCTCTTTCCTCGGTTTGCTGGAGATTGGGGACGGGGTTCCCGGCCCACACTGGTGACACAGAAAGGGCCGCGATAACCAGTCATGGATGGTGTCGGTGATTTTGTGACAGGGATAGGGTGTGGAACCGGACAGCGGTGACGCTATCCTTCGCTCGCGCTCAAGGCCGAAACTACCGGCAACTGCCGGCCAGGCGCGGTCGCGTGAGAAGCCGCCGCCTGCCGATATCCTCTACTCTGAAATATGCTTTTTCCAGGTTGCAAGTTAGTGGCGAGATGCTTTTTTTGCTCGGGAGTACTCGCCCGAAGTTACCTGGCTTCGATAGGCGCGTTGGCCGCGGGATGGAATTGGGTGGTAACAGGAACATCCCCCGACAGGTTTGTAGCTTTCGGCTGCCTGCGGAGGCGGCGCGGGGAAGGACCAGGGACGGAGTAACCCCGAAAGGACCGACACGGACAAAAACAATTTAAAGAAGGTTTAGCCTGGTCAGCGTATTCCGGCAGTAGCCCCGGAAATCAATGCACGGCGGGGTATCGCCCCGATCACCACTTCATTTGCACTTACAGAACCAGGAGGCAACGACGTCTCCAAAACCCCACGCAAAGGTTCCGATTGCACTTGCAGCGAATAAAACAAGATTTTGCAGCCATTGTTCGTCAGCCTCGACGTTGGACCGTTCCAAGGTTCCGATTATGAGCCACGATAGCTCGTCGTTCGTGAAAACCGGTAGTATGCCGTCTTCGCTGTATTTTTTGATCTTGGCGGTCAAGGCGGCATTCCTCTTCACCTTGAAGATCGTTTGGAATACGGCATCCCCATATTTACGCCGGAGAAAAAGAATAAAGAACGCCGCCGCCGTGGCGATCGCTCCTCCCCGTTGACCGTCCGCACATTTTTTCGATACGAAGACAGCCCACAGTATCCCGCTCGCCGAGAGCACAAGGGAGAGACCGATGCCGCCATAGTAGAGCTTTGTCTGGCTGGTCCTAAAGATTGAAAGCATCATCTTCTTCAGCTTTCGCGCGCGCGATGGCAGCCTCTAACTCCGCTCGCAAATCGGCAGGCTGATCACGCTGATGAACCAGGAGAACACCGAGGGCCACCGGTGGATACTGAACCTTCCGATAGAAGTAGCAGACCCAGGGCGGCCGGCTAAAGTAGAAGATGTTATCGAAATAGCGGTCTGGATGCTTGGGCATGGTCCAGAATGGATCCCGCCGTTCCCCAATGAGCTTATCCAGCTTATCGCCAAATAACTCAAGCTGGTCTAGTTCATCCTGCGGCGTCTGTATCCTTAAAAGAGGATGGGCCTTCCAGGAACCGATATGGATTTCCCGGATGATTTTTTCCTTTAAAACTTCCCACTTCTCCTGGCACTCCCTGCAGAGTCGAATGTTCCATTCGGTCAATAGCATTCTTCATTTATTCAGGCCGCGTTTTCGACGCCAGTTCCTGACGCAGTTCGCGAATCTGCTTCTTGGTCTTCAACCAATCTTGATGCGTATGTTCCGGGGACACGGTCTGAAGCTTCCCTTCATCCGCCAACGCTTTATAACCGGCGAGAATGTCATGAAAGGAGGGATCAGCTGCTATCGCGGGCGGACCTTCGGAAACCACGTCCTGCGTACTTATCGTTTCGTCTACGATACCCATCGCTGCACTCCTGTTTCCGAAAGGGGTAAATTCAGCAGCGCGGATCGGAGAAACGGAAGCAAATTTCTCATTCGACATGATTTATCGTTACGGTCTTCAAATTTCGTATCAGTATACAGCGGCTCAAGCACAAGCCAAGCTAATTCCTTAAGATGCGGCTGTTTACCGATGCCGTTCCCCTACTTAATAATACGTTCGTTCCGGTAAGAAGTTCTGTTCAAGAAAGGCTCCCATTACCGATTTCTTCGCTATCTGTCGCCGTAACCCACTGTAGCTGAAGGGGATACATAACCGCCTGGCGCTCGCGAAAAAGCCAGAGATCTGCCTGGCGCGTCCCGCGGAAAGCAGTGACCATATGGAACTGACCTACCTCGCAGACCTCGATGCTCAATTGGTTCTATCGCTCGGAGGCGGTATGGATCCGGTGGCATTTTCTGGCGCCAGGGGAAATCCTGTGGTGGTGCGGTTCGCGCCACAACTGCAGTTGCTGGAGAAAGCCGCACTTTGCATCACGGATGCTGGATTAAACACGACGCTTGAGTCGCTCGCCTGTGGAGTGCCGATGGTGGCCATACCCATCACCAACGATCAGCCAGGTGCGGCTGCACGGATCAAGTGGAGCGGCGCCGGGGAAGTCGTGACTCCGAAACGGCTGACCGTCTCCCGGCTTCGTAATGCCATCCAGAGGGTTCGATCAGTACCTGCTTATCGCGAAAACGCCCAGCGATTGCAGCGGGAAATCACCGCCTTACACTCGCTCGACTATGCGAGCGACGTGATCGAGGCTGAGATACGGCGAGCGGAGATATCGGCAGATAACGCACGATTACCCTAGTCCCGTTGGGATCTGTCCCCACCAACGACGACGGGTGCGCCACATCTCGCTGGTTTTTCGCGAGATGTGGGATAGCACGGCTTTCCACCATCACGGCGCGTTGCTTACTTCGGAGTTTTTCAGTAGCTCGATCGCCTTGCGGTAGTCCACATTGGGCGGGACCGGGGAGAAATGCGTGGCATGCTCCGTCAGCTGAATGTCCAGGGATTTGACCATCAGGGCTTTGCCCTTCAGATTCAGCTTCAGGGTGGTCAGTTCCCAGTCGTGATCGCCTATGTCGGATTGTTCGAGCTGGATGGTTCCTCCTTCGTCCAGCTTCCCCAGGATGCCCCAGCCGAAATCTACATTGGCAATGACGTGAGCGTCGAGGCGGGTCAGGCGTTCCTGGGCTTGATCGATCCAGACTTCGCCGGCCAGGCCGCGGAAGATGTTGGCTTCCACATCGGGAGGTTCAAAGCTTGGGTTGGGGGAGAAGGTCAAATGATGGCAGCTTCCCCTGCTCGACGGGCCCACGGCCAGCCGGGGCGGGCATGGCGTCGTGCCTTGGTCGCGATAGAGGAACGCGTCCGGCAGAAGGCGCATCAGGCGATTCACTCGAGCCGCATCCTTCTGCTCCCGCTGGTGACGATGCTCCTGGATCTCGGGGTGGTTGGCTAAGGTGCGAAGACGGTCGAGCTCGGCCTGATTGGCTTCGGCGGTCAGCGGCTGGTTGTTGATCGCGATGAGCCGGGCGACGTCGCCTTGTGCGGTTTCGATGATGTCTTTGGTGGTATCGCGATGGTCGTCGGTTTTGCGCAAAAGATAGCGGAGAGGGCGGTGCGTCTTGTCGGCGGCCTCGCGGTTTTGTATGGCTCGGCGGACCAGCGCGGCCCCACGGCTCGTCGCGGCGTCTGGGGGTTGGGTAGGTTTGGGCTCTGGTTGGGTTTGGGCCAGCAAGAGCACTAGGAGCAAAAGGGTCATTTGGGTCGGGGCTTTTTTGTTGGTCGCCTAAGACAGAAATGGATTGCGAATGGTGAGCGAGCCGACGCTTTGACCATTTTGCATGTCTTCGGTGTAGAGGGTGTCGCAGCGCGATTCCAGGGCTGCAGCGAGAATCAATGCGTCGTTGATGTGATAGCCACAGTGCCCAGCGATCTGTAGCGCAGCCTCGTGGGTTTCGATCGAAAGAGGGGTTGGCGTTTCGCACAGAACGCGGATCGCCGACAACGCTTCTCTGGTCTCTTCCCAGGACAGATTCAGTTTGCGCCGGGCGACCGCCGCAAACTCGTTCAACACCTGCACGCTAATCCATCCTCCGTCCGCCAGAAGTTTCTCTGCCATCGCAGCTCGAGGTTCTTCAGAGGAAATGGAATAGATCAAGATGGTGGTGTCGAAGAATGATCTACCGCTCATTGGCGGCGGTCCGGTCGAAAGTGAAACCAGCGGGCAGCGGCCGCCGGAGTTTGCGCAATCGCTCGATCGCTTCTTCCCGGCTTCGATCGCGACTTATCTCGAACTCACGAGCGCCGGCTATTCTTACTTCAATCTGGTCACCCTCCTTCAACTCCAATGCATCGACCACGGCCGCGGGTAGCCGGACCGCGAGACTATTTCCCCACTTTGACACCTGCATTGTGCGCTCCTCGGATATACATCGATGATTGTATATCTAATGTGGTTGGCCGGCCGCGGACGGTCCAGTTGGCCGTGCGCATGGCTATGGTTTGCCGAGGAGCCAGAGTAGGGAGTTTTCGATCAGGCGATTCTGGATGGGGCTGGTGAAGATTTTGTCTCCGTGGCCCATGTTGATGTAGAGCATTTTGTACTTGGTATTGGTCCAGACGACGGGGATGTTGCCTCCGGTAAGTACGTCTTTGAGGCCGATGGGAAAGTTGGAGGGGGCCAGGGTGAGCAGGACCTTCACGTCTTTGTTCTCGGCGGGGTTCGGGTCCCAGGCATACCACTCGTTGGCCGGCGACTCGAAGGTGGGCGGCAGGTTTTTCGTCACCGGGTGATGGCGATCGTCGACGACCAGGTCGGCCGGGATGGGGGGCCAGCTGTTCGCATCCCAAATGCCGCCGAGGAAGGTCTGATACCACGGCCAGGTGGTTTTCTTTTCGGTGTAGCCCACGGCGTGGAAGCCTAGCCACGCTCCTCCGTTGGTCATGTATTTCTGGAAGGCCTGTTCCTGCGCCGGGCTGTGCGGTTCGTCGTTCAGCCAGATCACGACTTTGCACTTGGAGAGGTAGGCGTCGTTGCTGTCGTCCCAGTTTGTGGTGGGGATGAAGTCGTAGCCGTCTTGCCGGGCGTGGTCAGCGAAGAATTTCAGCGCGTCTTGCGCGAAGTGAGCGTGGTCGGGCTCAACATCGGTCGAGTAAAAGGCGACTACCTTAGGGGCGTTCGCAGCCGCATGTGCGACCGCACTCGGGAGAAGGGCGCCCAACAGGAGGAGCAGGCGCAGAAGAGGTTTGGCCATTCGATTTCCAGTGTAGCCGTTCGCGAGGCATTAGACTTTTTGACATGGTTCGCTGCAAAAAAGAGTGGTTAGCGTTGTTCGTTGTGGCGGTTTGCGGGAGCGGGTTCGCCGCTGCGGCGACCGCGGGCGGGGCTACGGAGAGCGGGCCTCGTGGGGTGGTGGTGAATCCCAAGACGGATGTGGTTTATGCCATCACATCGTCGAAGGATACGGTTGTCGCTATTGATGGCGCTTCCGGTGTGGTGACGGCCATCCACGTGGGAAAGGGGCCGAAGGCGGTGGCGGTCAACCCAGTGAGCAACCGCGCTTATGTGATCAACGAATTCAGCGGCACCATGTCGGTGATTGATGGGGCCACGAACCGGGTGAGCGCGACGGTCGATGTGGGAGCGTTGCCCAGCTCCATCGCATTGAACCCGGTGACCAACAAAATTTATATCGCGCGCAGTTATGGCAATGGGTTTATCACCGTGGTCGATGGCGCTACAAACATACCGGCCCAGGTGAAGGTGGGGGTGGAGGCGAATGCGATCGCCGTCAATCCGCGGACCAACAAGATTTACCTGGTGGGGTACGAGGACCATAGTGTCACGGTGCTCGACGGTGCAACGAATACGTCAAGTAAGGTGCCGGCAGGGACGCATCTGTGGGAGATTGCAGTGGACCCGGCGAGCAACACCGTCTACCTGCCCAACTCGGGGGACGGCCGGGTGGATGTGTTGCACGATCGGTCTTCCACCACCGTGGCGGCCGGGAGTTTTCCGTGCGCGGTGGCGTTGGATCCCGCGGCCGAGCGGGCCTATGTGCTGAATTACGGCAGCGATAGTGTGACGGTGTTGAATACGGCTACGAATACGGTGATGGCCACTGTGCCCACGGGACGACGGCCGCAGGCAATCGCGGTCGATGCCACGACCCATCGCGTCTACGTGGCGAACACCCACAGCGATAATGTAACCGTAATTGACGGCAAGACTTATGCCGTGGTGGCGGTGGTGGCTGCGGGGCGCGGACCGTTTTCGGTGGCGGTAAACCCGGTGACCAACAAGATCTATGTAGCAAACCGGCTGAGTGGAAAAGTAACCGTCATTGACGGGGCTACAAACCACTCCCGGGAGATTTAGCCGGGGTATTTCTCGACGGGTAAGATAGCTTGCTGGCCGGCCGCTTTCCGCTTCCGCCACAGACAAGATTCGGCGAAGGCGTCGCTCGCGAACGGTGCGCTTGGGGTAAGAGCGCGAAGGATCAGGTGCGCTTTCGCCATATGCGCGGATCGCGGCTCACGTGAAGACACGCTATGACCAGCAGCTGGTTGTCGTTGACCTTAAAGAAAGCATCTAAGGGAAACGCCGCAAGAGTGCACGACGAGCACCTCTCAAGACCGCCGGGAACTGCAATGGGTTCGCAGACATCCGTTCCACGGCGCTGTCGACCTCAGCTTGGAAACGTGCGCCTAATCCAGAGAATTCTTCTTCGTACCAATCGTAGGCTTCGACCAGCTCGAGAGCTGCGGCCGGGGTAAAGACGACTTCGAACACTAGGGACGACGCTGCTCCAGCTTAGACTTCAAGTCTGACCAGGCGATGGCACGGATGCGATCCTCTTCCACGGAGTCAAGCCGGCGATTGAGTTCGGACTCTTGCGCCTGACTCAGTGGCAGGTGATGCTGCTCCAGGCTGTCCCAGAGCTGCGCGATGAGAGAGAGGCGCTCTGTTGGGGACAGGCGAACAATTTCGTCAGTCGTGGGTATCGCCATCTAGCAAAGGTACGAGAAACAGAAGGGCGTGGCAATGAGAGCGGAACGAGCCACCCTTTTGGTTACGTCTTCGGTGTCCATGAAATGGAAGATGATGGTGGGAACGACTGTTAATGGCATTGACTTGTGGTTTAACCCATAGTATTATGCCATCGTGCATGTTCGCCTCACCATCGATAAGGCTGGTCGAATCGTCATCCCCAAGCCGCTGCGAGAAGAATTGCGCCTGGAGCCCGGCGACGATCTGGAGTTGGAAAGTGCGGGCGAAGAAATCACCCTTAGGCCGGTTCGGGGGAGGGGGCCGCTTACGCAAGAGCATGGCGTTTGGGTATTTCGAGCCGGCCAGCCGATGGCAGCTTCCGCCACAGAAGAAATGCTGCGGAAGATTCGCGAGGATCGGGATCTGGCTAACCTGGGCGAACGCGAGTGAAAGGGTTTTTCGATACTTCGGTCCTGGTGCCGGTGTTTTATGGAGACCATGTTCACCACGAGGCCAGTCTTGCGTTGTTCATCCGATTTGACAAATCGACAGGCTGCTGCGGCGCACACAGTTTGGCCGAGGTATTCTCCACGTTGACCCGCATGCCGGGGAAACATCGCATCAGCGGTGCACAGGCCATGCTGTTTGTTGGCAGCATCTGCGAACGGCTTTCGTTGGTGTCTCTGGATGGAGAGGAATATGCCACGGCGTTGGGAGCTGCGGCTGCTCTTGGTGTCGTGGGTGGTGGGATTTATGACGCGATCCTTGCCCACTGCGCGTTGAAAGCCCAGGCGGAGACGATCTACACCTGGAATGCGCGGCATTACGCGCAGCTCAGACCAGAGATAACTCAGCGTCTGCAAACGCCTCGGCTTTAGTGGATGCGCTCGTGGGTGAAGCGGTCGCGGCCGGCCCAAAAGGGGCACTGGGGACAAGATTGGCCGTCAGGATAATCCACACCTTCTTCATGCGGACAGCCTATGATGCGGTCGACTGCGGCTATGGAACGAACCTGATGCTGATGGAGAAAAGCCTCGATCTCCTTACCGATGGTGTAGTCGTTGCGGATGTCGTGCTCCTGGGAAAACCACCGCTCGAGCTGATCAGGCTGGTGTCGTTCGTCGGGGACGATCGACACGGCGATCTTAGTGGCTAGGGTCGCGGTGGGACCGTAGAGGGCGATAGTGGCGACGGGATAACCTTTGAATCCGCGCTTGGCTTTCTTGGCCATCCAGGAGGCTGGGCGCTTGAATTTCTTCATTTTTCGATGAAACACGCCGCCCTGGGGTCACGTCAAGGGCAAGGCGGAAGATCCAAACGTCCAATCTCTCCTGACAGCCGGGAGCAAAACGGCCGTATAGAAAAAGGTGCAGTGAGGACTTTCCGAGCTACGGAATCATCTCTAAAGGAAATCCGCGTGTATCCCAAGCTCGCCTGTAATTTCGCTGAGTCGCCGGTCTCTGGTCCAGATCAAAACCGACTTATCGAAGATCGCACAGCATATGAGTTGAAGATCGGTGACGCCGATTCCTCTTCTGTACAGCTTCTTATGGTCGATCAAGCCAAACAGTTCCTCCGATGCCACGACCGGAGCCTGGGGCAACAGGGCCAGGTCAGCCAGCACCTTTTCCCGGCTGGTCATAGAACCCAGAGCCAACTCCAGGCGGATGTATGGATGTGTCATGACCTGGTCATTCTGTAACAGTGACTGCAGTTTCGCATCAGCACTTCGCAGATGGTCGATCCAGACCGAAGTATCGACCAGAATCAATCTTGGGCCCTGCGCCGCGGCGCGGCGTCGGCCGCCGGATCGCTTCCTCCGAGAGCCGCCAGCCGCCGGGCCGCTTCGTTGCGGACAAGACGCGTGAGCGCTTCTCTTACGAGCGCTGCCTTCTCCGTGATTCCGGTGTAATACTCCGCCTGTTTCACCAGCTCGTCATCGAGCGCAATCGTTGTACGCATATGCATATAATAGCATCGTTTCGATGCTGTTATTGATGCTACAGGCCGATGTCGGCAGGGGCTTCCGCTGGACGGTCGTGTGAGGGGGCGTCAGCAAAAGCGCAAACACAATCCAGGTCGCGAGATTCCACTCGGGTACCGCTGGCGATGGCGATCATTTCCAGACGGCCATCAGGGCCCGTCCGTATGTCGTCGTCACATAGCACCAGAGCATCGCAAAAGCTATGTGCATCGATGTGCGAACCCGGTTGCCTCGCCAGATAGCTGAGTCGTAGGCCAGAAACTGGGCCAAAAGGCGGCACAACCAAAACGCCGCCATTGCAGCGAGGACCGCGCGGCTCAAAGTGTCGTGGCGGAGGAGAGCGTCGGCGTAGAACAGCGACCCTGCGCCAGCCAGCGCCACTCCAAGCCCAATGAAGAAGGTGTGCACAAAGAAGATGCGGCGTGTGAGCAGAGAGACGGTTTGCAGCTCCTGCTCCCATCCGAAGTAGCGGTTGAAGAGGATGTGGCTTGCGCCGAGCAACAGCAGAAGGGCTCCGACGACGTGCAGGTGAGTGGCGAGAGTCACATCGTTCTCCGCAAGACGTAGACGTGGACGAAGGGTGTCATGGAAAACTCGGTTTGCACTCCAAAGCCGGCCTTGGCAGCCGTCCTGCGCCAGGCGCGCTGCGAGAAGAAATGAAGAAAACCAGGACCGAAGGCGAGGAGGTTCCACCAATCTCTGGAGTGTTCCATCAGCACGAGTTCGCCGCCCGGGATCAGAACACGCGTGATTTCCAGAAACAGCGTAGCGCGCTGCCAATCACGGCGCAGCTCATGCGCAGCGAAGATACAGAAAGCCGCGTCGAAGGTGCCGGAGTCAAAGGGTAAATCGTCGAAGCGTGCCGGTCTGGCCGCGATCACGCCGCGTTCCATTCGTCGCGCCTGCCTGATGGAAGGCTCGGTCATGACTCGAGCATCGAAGATGTCAACCACGTCAAAGGCTGCCCCAGGAAAGATCGCCGCAAGCAGGCCACTGGTTTCATCTAAACCGCAATGGATGTTCAGCAAGCTGCTGGGCATCCGCGATAGAACGCGTGGAATCCAGTTTAGATCGTAGAGCGGAAAGCGATCGTAGACGTAGTGGGACACCAGCAGCGACGACATCAGCCAGAACAGCGCTGGCGCAACGCCGATCAGGAGTCCCGCGCGAAAGAGGCGGGGCAAGAACGGCGCCGCCAGCAGAGCCACGACGATGACCGCCGCGGTCGCGCCATAGGAACGCCAGTTGAACCGCAAAATCTGGAGAACGCCCTGCCAGGGCCGCCGGACCGCGGTTGCGTTCATACGACTCTCCCGCGTTGCCATCGATAGGGGACATCGCCCACATGAAAGGCATTGGCAAGGATGGGCGCAGCCCGGCGGAATGGCTCGCGCTCGAGAAACATATTCCGACGGACGTCGACCTCTACGGGTTGCGGATCCCATTCCTGGCGTACAGCACGAATGGCGATGATGGATCCTGTTTCCTTTTCGTAGTCGAAGGTGTAGGGCAAGGGGCCGGCAAATCGCCTCGCCTCGGCGAATGTTGCGAAGGGTGAGCCTTCCGGGAGCTGTGTCGGAACCCCGCCCAGACGCGCCACGACTTTGAGATCGGCCTCGCACCGCGGTGTCTCAATTGACCAATGGAGTTCACCGGCGCGTTCCTCAAGGGTTGACTGACAGAGATGATAGTTGTAATGCGTCAGCCAGTTGCCGACGCGCACCATAACGGGCATGTCGGTGTCGCTGCGCAGAATCTTCAGCCCGCGTTTCGATTGGCTGCCGGCCAGCCTGGTGAAGATGCGGTACCCACTGAGAAAAAAGTTGCGGCCCATTGCGCGCGGAAGAAAGCTGGGCCGCAGGTCCTCCGTCTGCACCAGCGCGACGGCCAGAAAGGCCTGGTCATGCCATGTATCGAGCACCAGTCCGGGCACCAGCAGGGGCTCCAGGACCTTCGGTGGAAACGCATAGGTTAACACTAGCGAATGACGGAAGAAAGCCGAGATCGGAATCGGATGGCGCTTCAACCAATGGAGCATGGTGGGTCTCCCGCCTGGCCGCCTTCGAGGCGGCTTACTTCCACAACGCCCCAAAGCAGCGAGCGGTCCTGGGCTGCCCAGTTGGCAGCGGTGTAGGGTAACGGTTCTGCAAAACTGCGGGTCAGCAGCACAGCGCCGGGAGCGGCGGCGAGTTCGACTGCGGTACGCAATCGCCGCTGGTAGGTCGGCGACGCTCCATCGCCGATGTTCGACAAGGCGAATGCATCGAAAGGCAGCGGGGAGTTCTCGAGGAATTCGGCCGCATCGGCACAGACGAAGTTGATCGGAGAAATCGAGGGGCCGAACTCCGCAGGTGCGTGGCCGAGCAGCAAAGCCGCGGCATACGGATTGGAGCGGTTGGCGTGCAGGCTCCAGCCTCGCCGGAGGCGCTGCCGAATTTGCTCCCCGAAATCTCTCGGCAGCGAGCCGACAAACGGACTGGCATACAAGAGCCCGAGCAGGCGAGGGGCCAGCAATGCATCGACGACGGCGCGCCACATTGGCGTATCGAGCCAGAGATCCCAGTATTCAGCTTGCTCGGACCCATCCGACAAGCTGAGGAAATGCGCCAGCCTGGGCCGGCTCCATCCGGCAAGCGTTGCCAGATTGCGGCCAACAGCCAGCAACTCCTCGACGACCCCTCTCCGCGCCGGTTCGCCGTCGGCTCGCCGTCTCGCGTACCCGAGTTGGCGTGCATTGATGTCGACGGCTGTTACAAAATGCCCCGCTGCAGCCAGAGCGCGCGCGGTGCATCCCGCGCCCGCGATCGCGAACACGCGGCTTTGCGGCTTGAACACACGAAGCTCGATGGCGGAGTCCTCGTACGTCTGTCCGAAGACAGGACCTCGCGGCCGAAGGCGAAACGGCCCACGCCGCCATGCTGTGGACGTCATCTCAGACCGGCACTGCATGTTGGCGATCCTCGGTTGCAATCCAGATGAGGAGGAGAAACGCAAAGTTTTGCAGAACCATTGCGGCGGGATCGGGAATCAGATGCGCGGCCCAGATGAGGCCGCCGGCATTCATCGCAGCCAGCAGCCCGGTCTGAACGATCGCGGCCTGGCGCATCCAGCGGCCTGACAAAACCCATAGGCCAATGCCGCATTCGAGCAGGCCTAGCGCAATGAGCGCGCTGCGACCTGCCGCGGAACCAATGAACGGCACGGCGGCGATGACGGCCTCGTGACGCGGAACGCCTCCCAGAACCTTGCACCAAAAGCCCTGGTAAAGCCATACCAGCGCAATCGCGAGGCGGATCAGTTTGTTGCCTGGCGTCCACTCATGCACGGCTCTGTCCTCCTTCTGCGAGGACAAACAGTTCCACGATCTTTGACCGCAGAGGTTTCAGAAGCGCAAATCGCGACATTTTGAGAAAAGTAACAAGAAGCGCCAAGCTCTTTTCGCGCAAGATGCGCGTCTGCCGCTGGCCCGGTGAGCGATCGTAGATCCAGTAGAGGATCATCGAGGATCTGGGCTCTCGTAGCTTCGGATTTTTTGATCGGCTTCATAGGAACTGAACAGGTTCAAAAACAGCTTGAAGGACGCCCGGCAATTTGTCAAGAAACATTTGAACCTGTTCAAATACGGCCGCGGTGGCTATGCCACCGCCGTAGATCCGATCTCGCTTGGCGCATAATCTCCATGCACTCAATGACAAGCGATGAGTAAGCCTTCCGAGTGCGCTTGAAAGTTCAGCGGTGACACCTCTCCAAGACGCGAGCTACAAGATTACGGCAGTGTCCCAAGGGAACGACGTTCCAGAGTCATAACGTTCGGGAACTAAAAGAAGCGACCATCCAAAGCGCGCTCATAGGTCGCAGTAATTTTCAGAAGATTAGCTTCGGTGTGTTGAGGGTTCAGTAGCACGTTCCACGTTTCGGGAACGAGCACACTTGGCACCTGCAATAGCAAGGAGCGGCTTTCCGAGAGCCAACGATCTCCTATCGCTTGAGTCGCGTTCACATCCTCTACCCATTTCGGCGACAACGAATCGACTTCGATCTTTTCGATAGAAATCGAGTCCGGGCCTTCGATCCTTAATACGCGAAAACGCTCCGGGCGATCTTCGGAGTCGATCTCCATGTGGACAAGTGTTTCAAGCAAGGCCGTGGCAGGGTTCAGGGTGCAGTAGACGACGGGGTGTCCCTTTGTGTGCCAGCGCGCGGACACAAGTAAGCCACCTACTCCATCCAGGGTCTCGTAATTGCAAATTCGCCAAAGGATCATGTTAGGAGATACCGCTCGTCCCTGGGGAACCGGGAATGTCTTATGCGGCAAATCCGTAGTCGAGTTGAAGAAGCATCTCCTCTACCAGGCGCGCCCCGGCCTCTGTCCTCAGCATTTCCAGCGGACTGCGCCCCTCAAACCGAGTCTTCGACTTGCGGAGCCAGCGGGAGGCTTTCGCGTCGTCACCAAAGACCTCTTCGGCCAGGGAGGTGATACGCGCGATCCGAACGGCACGGTCGGACTCATCGTGGGTCAGGGATTCATGGCGGGTCTTCCGATGAACCAGCGTTCGGCGTGGAACGATGAGGCTGTAGATTTCCTCATCGCTCATTCCATGATGAGAAAGAGACTCGACCGAAGCGAGGGGAAGACGGTCATCTACCAAACGGGCAAGATCACGGTCAGAACGCAGAGGCGTGACGCCGAGCTTGATCTCAATGCGGCGATAGAACATCGCCGGTTCCCTTCTGGCGCGAATTCCAGCAGTCTGAGCCATAATGCCCTCTCTGGCAACTTGCCACTATTATATGGGCATATTGCTCACTCCGCAATCAGTGCGGCGTTCGATTCGCTTGCTCGAAATCCCATCGGCGTTTCGCAAAATAGATACACCAGGGCTGAAGCCCTGAAGCCCTCAACTTTTGCGGATTTGCGGAGCCTTCTCGCGGGTTTGAAAACCCGCTTCCCCGGACTGAAAGTCCGGGGCTACACCAGTCCGCCCTTGTCAGGGACGGCTGTGCGGTGGGCTTCTATGGATCTGTCGACCGAGTACGAAGCGATTTCTGCTCACCAGCGAGGGGCGAAAAGGCACGGTAAATAGAAAAGGCCACCAGGATCGCTCCTGATGGCCTTTTAGTTAATGCCGGCAATCACCTACGCTCCCACACACTTACGCGTGCAGTACCATCGGCCCAGCGAGGCTTAACTTCCGTGTTCGGGATGGGAACGGGTGTGACCCTCGCGGTATGGTCACCGGCAAATCTAGGTGTGCTGCGAAGAACGTTTCCTCTTCGCGTGTGCTCCGACAACCTTAACCGAGCTGTAAAAACACACCTTTGAGCTTTTGGGGCGCTTGGCGGAGGGTCTCCCCCGCAGTCGCGACGAGTTCAGGCTAGTTTTCCTGACTTTCTCGGGCGGCAAACTGGCGCCATGCAACCTGATTTTTCACAACGAAACCGATTGGGCTAGATCATGCCTCACTTTGCTTGCAAGTGAGGTATTTCAGGAACTTCATTCAGTGCCCTCAGGGTCTAAAGCCCTCAAGATTTTCGAGCGCTTCCGGCACGACTAAAGTCGTGCCCTGATACAAGCAACCACTGATTGCTTTTGGGATTGAATGGGTTTTCCTGGATCAATTTCAAGGCTTGTTGAATGTCTCTCTGATACTGCGCAGAGTTAATTCTATGGACAAGCCGAACGGGCGATTAGTACTGGTAAGCTACATGCATTACTGCACTTCAACCTCCAGCCTATCAACCAGGTGGTCTTCCTGGACCCTTCTTGACCCTTTTGGGTTGGGAGATCTCATCTTGGGGCGTGCTTCCCGCTTATATGCATTCAGCGGTTATCACAACCGAACTTCGCTACCCAGCCGTGCCCTTGGCAGGACAACTGGAACACAAGAGGTTCGTCCATCCCGGTCCTCTCGTACTAAGGACAGCCCCCCGCAAATCTCCTACGCCCACAGCAGATAGGGACCGAACTGTCTCGCGACGTTCTGAACCCAGCTCACGTACCGCTTTAATAGGCGAACAGCCTAACCCTTGGAACCTTCTACAGCTCCAGGATGCGATGAGCCGACATCGAGGTGCCAAACCGGAGCGTCGATATGAACTCTTGGCTCCGATCAGCCTGTTATCCCCGGCGTACCTTTTATCCGTTGAGCGATGGCCCTTCCATACAGAACCACCGGATCACTAAGGCCTGCTTTCGCATCTGCTCGACTTGTAGGTCTTACAGTTAACCACACTTATGCCTTTGCACTCGACGGCTGATTTCCAAACAGCCTGAGTGTAGCTTCGCGCGCCTCCGTTACAATTTAGGAGGCGACCGCCCCAGTCAAACTACCCGTCTTACTATGTCCCTCTCCCGGATTACGGGAGGAGGTTAGAATCACAGCACTCGCAGGGTGGTATCTCACCGTTGGCTCCTCCGAGTCCGAGAACCCGGAATCAAAGCCTCCCACCTATCCTGCGCAGCAAGAGCCATAATTCATAGTAAAAGTGTAGTAAAGGTGCACGGGGTCTTTCCGTCTAGCTGCGGGTAACCGGCATCTTCACCGGTACTACAAGTTCGCCG
>CAVVQX010000020.1:0-1188036 GCA_963750415.1 uncultured Acidobacteriaceae bacterium | reverse complement strand
TCGGCGCGCTCGATGAAGCCTCGGTCGGCGGCTACGGAAAGGCCCTCGGGCTCCAGCATGACGCAATATTCGCCTCGGCTCTCCAGGTTGATCATGAGCCGGCCGGGGCCGGGGGCGGCGGTGATCATGGCGCTCAAGGAGCCTAGCATGGCCTCGCTCGCGCCCTCCAGCAGTACGCGGATGCGCACGTTCTGCGGCAGCTTGATTTTTATGTCCTCCAAGGGCTGCACGCTCGAAACAGAAAGCTTCGGCGCGGACTCATCGTCATCCGCGCGCAGAACTCCTTTGATCAGGACCGGGACTTCGATCTTGAGGCTCTCGCAAAGCCGCGCATAGTCTTTCGGAAAACAGATGATGTCGATTTTGCCTACCGTGTCTTCTAACGCTGCCTGGGCGTACATTTCTCCCGAGCGCTTCGACTTCCCTACTTTCAGACCTACGATGACGCCGGCGATGGCCAGTAGGTTTTCCGGCTCGCCACCTCCATTTCGACGACGAGCCGGTGGGGGCGCCTTCATCTCCAGCGCTGTCGCGGTGTCGACCACGTTCAGGTTGCGGAGCTTCTCGGCGTATTTATCCAGCGGGTGGCCGGAGACGAAAAAGCCCAGCACTTCTTTTTCTGCCTGCAGGCGCTCGTTCTCGTCCCAGTCAGGTGTATTGGGCAGATCGTCGTTGCTCTTGTGGCCATTGGTGCCGTTTTCGAAGAGGGCGGCCAGGCCGGCGAAGAGGCCGTGCTGGCCTGCCAACAGATCGCGCTGCGCCTGCTGCGCCCGCTCCATCGCACGGTCGGCAACGGCGATGAGCTGAGACCGGCGGCCAAAGGAGTCGAGCGCTCCCGCTTTGATCAGCGATTCGAGAACACGCTTGTTCATCAAGCGCAGATCCACCTTCTCGCAAAATTCCCAGAAGGTCGGAAAGACGCCATGCTGCTCGCGCGCAGCAATGATCGAATCAATGGCGTTGCGGCCCACATTTTTGATAGCGGTAAGCCCGAAGCGAATTCCGGCGGCACTGGGAGTGAAGTCGGCACCGGAAACCTGCACGTCGGGCGGCTCGACTGCAATGCCCATCTCGCGGCATTCCTTGATGTACTTGACCACGTTTTCCGGCTTGGAGATTTCCGAGCTCAACAGCGCCGCCATGAACTCTACCGGGTAGTGGGTCTTTAAATAGGCGGTATGGTAGGCCAGCAATGCGTAGGCCGCGGAGTGCGACTTGTTAAAGCCGTATCCGGCGAACTGCTCCATCAGGTCGAAGATGCGGACCACTTTGTCTTTGGGGTGCTTCCGCTGGATGGCTCCGTCGACAAAGCGTGTGCGCTGCTTGGCCATCTCCTCAGGATTCTTCTTGCCCATGGCGCGGCGCAGCAGGTCGGCTTCGCCCAGGGAGTAGCCGGCGAGCACGTTGGCGATCTGCATCACCTGCTCCTGGTAGACGATGACGCCGAGCGTCTCCTTGAGCAGGGCTTCCAACTCCGGCAGCTCGTAGCTGACGACTCTGCGGCCCCACTTGCGCTCGATGAAGTCGTCGATCATGCCACCCTGGATGGGACCGGGACGGTAGAGCGCATTGAGGGCGGTCAAGTCTTCTACAGAGTCCGGCTTATAGCGTCGCAGCACATCGCGCATGCCGCCGGACTCGAACTGGAAAACGCCGGAAGTCAGCGCGCGATGAAAGACTTTCTCGTAGGTCTCCGCATCGTCCAGCGGGATCAGCGACATATCGAGCGCGCTTCCGCGCTTGCGCTCGATGAGCTTCAGCGCGTCGTCAATCACGGTGAGCGTGGTGAGCCCAAGAAAGTCCATCTTGAGCAGGCCCAGCTTCTCCACCGCTTTCATGTCATACGCGGTGACGATTTCGTCGTTCTTGCTGCGGCAGACCGGCACCAATTCGGTGAGGGGCTGAGGGGCGATCACCACGCCGGCGGCATGCAGACCGGCTCCGCGGACCAGTCCCTCCAGCTTGCGGGCGGTATCGACCAGTTCCTTTACCTGGGGCTCTTTGTCGTAGGCCTCCTGCATCTGGGGGGAATCCTGCAGCGCCTTGGTGATGGTGACGCCAATGGTGGCGGGGACCATCTTGGCTACGCGATCTACTTCGCCGTAGGGCAGATCGAGCGCCCGGCCGACATCCTTAATGGCTGCACGTGCAGCCATGGTGTTGAAGGTGATGATCTGCGCGACCTGGTCTCTGCCGTACTTGCGGGTGACGTAGTCGATCACTTCTCCGCGCCGGTTCATGCAGAAATCAATATCGATATCGGGCATGGATACGCGCTCGGGATTCAAGAACCGCTCGAAGAGCAGCGCATTCTGGAGCGGATCGATGTCGGTGATTTCCATGGCATAAGAAACCAGGGAACCTGCTGCCGAACCGCGGCCGGGGCCGACGGGAATATTGACTTCACGAGCGTACTTGATGAAGTCCCAAACGATGAGGAAGTAGCCGGAGAACTTCATCTGCTTAATGCAGTCGATCTCGCGCTCTAACCGTTGCTCATAATCTTCAATGGGCCGGCGGCGCAATCCCCGCTCACCCAAGACACGGATGGTGGTGTCGAGGCGCTTGCGAAAGCCCTGCCGGCAGACCTCGGCGAAATAGCTGTCGATGGTGTGTCCGGGCGGAACGGCAAACTCGGGAAAGGGATTCGTTACCTTGTTGAGCTTGAACGAACAGCGTTCGGCGAACTGCATGGTGCGGCTGACTACTTCCGGAGCATGGGAGAAAAGCTTTTCCATCTCGGCCGCGCTCTTCACATAGAACTGGTCGGTATCGAATTTGAAGCGCTTGGGGTTGTGGATGGAGTCTGCGGTTTGCACACAGAGCAGCACCTCGTGAGCGTGATGATCGTCTTCACACAGATAGTGGCTGTCGTTGGTAGCTACGAGCGGAATATCCAGCTCTTTTTCCAGGCGGAAGAGATCGGCATGGATCTTCTTTTCCAGTTCCAGGCCCTGGTCCTGAATTTCCAGAAAGAAATTGCCGCGGCCGAATATGTCCTGATATTGGGCGGCGGTGGCTTTGGCTTCCTCGTATTTTCCGGCCATCAGATTCCCGCACAGCTCGCCGGCGAGGCAGCCGGAAAATCCGATCAAGCCCTGGGCATGCTTCGCCAGATAATTCTTGCTGACGCGCGGCTTGCGGTAGAAACCGTGCAGGGAGGCCTCAGAGGTAATCCGCACCAGGTTGCGGTACCCCTCCTCGTTTTCGGCTAAGACCAGCAGATGATGGTATTTATCTTTTTCCGGAGCGGCCCGGTGATCCTCCTGGGGACAGATGTAGAGCTCGCAGCCCAGGATGGGCTTGATGCCACGGGCTTTAGCGGCTTCAAAAAAATGCACCGCGCCGTAGATGTTGCCATGGTCGGTAATGGCCACGGCTTTCTGTCCGATACTGTCAACATGCGCCACCAGCTTTTCGACATCGCAGGCGCCGTCAAGGAGAGAATAGTCAGTGTGCAGATGCAGGTGGGTGAACTCGGCCATGGGATAGCCCTAGTTTAATCTTCCGAGCTGATCCCATGGAGCGAGTTGATGTGCAGAACAGGTGCAGGTTGAGGAAAAGCGGGAGTGGAATTGCTGTTAGCCAGACATCACACGAATACGCGGCCGCCAAACAGTACAAGTGGCTACGACACGAGCAAGAGATCCAGCTCAGGCTTGGCGCTGGCAACGAACTTGTACCGGTGGGTCAACGAAACTCGACCGTCATGGGCAAAAAGGAAGTCGTAGTCCATGTGGCACTCGCCACATAGCCAGAAATGTTCAACTTGAACCTGAGCCCCAATTCGGCGCGTGGTGCGGATCACGCGACCACTGCGAAGGTAATGTAGCTCCTTGCGGCACTCCGGATTCATACATTGGGAAATCATGTAGGACCTCTCGGGTTACTGCGGTAAGGATACACTCGTTAGGTTACTTCCGCGGGGACCGTTTGCCCCAGAAGTTGTACGGAGGTACCCAGTATTTTCCACAGAGGAATCGAGATGGACAACGCCTCTCGATTTTTTTTGTTCCAAAACGTCTTGCTTTCATTACTTAGATGCTTCGGCGGGAAAGCCGGATTAAAAATGGTGTGTCCACAGAGGGGGCACCCGTGTCTTAAAATGAGTTTTTTTTAACGAGACTTTTATTGTGAGGTCATGAAATTCGTCGTGCGCCGGCCGAAGCCCGACAGAGATAGATGTCGGCATCGATCCCTGTGGCCGCACGATACTGCGCATGGATCTGTTGACGAAATTGGTTCGCCTTACTTGGCATCGACCAGGTTGACGGTGCAGCCCCCGAAGCCGCCTCCCGTCATGCGGGCTCCATAACAACCGGAGAGGCCGGAAGCGATTTCGACCAGCGTATCCAGCTCACTGCAGCTGGCCTCGAAGTCATCGCGGAAGCTGCGGTGTGCTTCGGCCATGAGTGTGCCGAAGGAAGACAGATCGGCGCGCTCGAGCGCGGAAGCGGCAAGTTCCACTCGTTTGTTCTCAGTAATGATGTGACGGCAGCGGCGAAAAACATTCTGCGGCATTTGCTCGCGGCACTCGATCAGCTGTGCCTCCGTGGCATCGCGCAGGGCGGTAATCGAAGGCCAGCGATCATGCAGGATGCGCGTGCCTTCTTCCACTTCTTCACGGCGTACGTTGTATTGCCCGCCCGCGTGTTCATGCTTGACCATGGAATTGCAGATGATGAGCCGCACATGGGCGGGAATGGGTAGCTGGCGATACTCAAGAGATCGGCAGTCCAGCATCAAGGCATGATCCTGCTGTCCTGCGCAGGCAATAAATTGATCCATGATGCCGCTGCGCGCGCCTACGTATGCATTCTCCGCGCGCTGGCAGGCGAGGGCGATGGTGGGCAACGGCAAAGAAGCGCCGGCGAGCTCCAGCAACGCCATTGCCGTGGCTACTTCAATCGATGCCGAGGAACTGAGGCCGGCGCCGAGCGGAACATTGCCTTCGAGCGAGAGGTCAAATCCGCCTACGCGCACTCCTTCCTTCGCCAGGCTCCACGCAACCCCCATGGGATAGTCGCTCCAATGCTTGCGGGCAGTGGTGGGCAACGGATCAGCCGGATACGAGATCTCTTCGGCCATGTTTTTTGAGTAGAGCGAGATCTGTCCGTCGTTCCGTGGACGAATGGCAGCGATGGTGCGGAAGTCGATGGCCGCAGGCATGACGAACCCGCCGCTATAGTCGGTGTGTTCGCCAATCAGATTCACGCGGCCCGGCGCCGCGCATTGCACGCCCAGTTCGCTGGCGGTTGCATAGTTTCCTATTACATCGTCTGAAGAGGCCATTGTTGTTTTCTGTTATGTTTATGTCGCCGCTCTATTACCAACAGGTCCCTGGCGGCTTAACAGGCTGCGGAAAAAGTCTCTGTACGAAGGGCACGGCTTCAGCCGTGCCGTAAACTTCTCAGCTACGCGGCTTTAGCCGCTGAGGTACGGCTTTTTTCTGCCGTTTCCAAGCGACTGAGCGCGCGAGGAACGACAAAAAAGCGTACCCCAGGGGCTAAAGCCCTCATCAGTTCGATTCTTGTACGGCACGGCTGAAGCCGTGCCCTTCGTACAAAGCATTTTTGCGCAGCCTCTGAAGCCCGTACCCACCTCCGTACCTTCAGCATTGAGTTTTTCCGCAGACTCTTAAGGCCCGTCCCATGCTGCGGGATTCAAGTATGTGCTAAAGCCGTTAACCTTACCAGTCTAGGTTTTACCGGCTGCCGCGGTCAGCATTTGATCCAGCAACATGGTTGCGAACGCATCCTGGCCGTAGCTTCCAAAACGGAAGGTCGTTAATAACATACGACCCGACCCCTCATGCAGTTCCACAAGATAGGCGCGGTTGGAATTGAGCCAGCCGTAGAAGACTCCGGCCAGCACGCTGGGGGAATCTTGCTCCTTTAATCCGGCAATTACGAACTCCGGCATGACCGATGCCGCCTCCCAGCCCAGAATCGAATCTTCGATCACCGGGGAGAGGGGTTTCCATAGCGGACAGGAGGACAGAACCCAGTTGAAGTTACTGACCCAATCGCCTGACAGGTCGGACCCTGCGCGGGGCACAATGGTCAGTGGGTTTCCTGGAGGCAGAGCATCCCGGCTTCCGGCCAATAACAAAACTGCCCCGCCCTGGCCGAGTCTTGCGCGGGTGGCATCATCGAGCGAAGAGGAGAGCCACACCGTTTTGCCGGCGCCGGCAGCAGCCTCTGCACTCACGTCGCTTATCTTAAAACCATTGGCCTCGAGCGCCGTGCGCAAGCCCTGTAGATGGTTAAGCGGATCGTGGAAGGCTATGGTGGCAGGCGGAGCCGGCGGTCTTGGTGGATACACGGCGTAGCGATAACGATTCTGCGCCAGGGTGATTCCGGCGGCGCTGACTAGTTGCAGGCGGAGAAACTCGGGTGTTGGCGCGCCAACGGACGAGGCTTTGAACTGCAGCGCACCTTCGGTGGCGACCGAACCCGGGCCGGGCATGCTGGCCAGAGGCAGGACACCCGATTGCCCGTCGGAAGTCTGCCACATGATCGTCGCACCCTCCAACGACGTGGTGGAGTAATGCGAAACCACGAGAGGAAGTTCTACCGGAGACCCAGCGGTAAAGTTGTGGGTTGCGAAGTTGGCCATCAACAGGTCGTCCTGCTGCAGCTTGCCCAGCTCATCCGCAAAGGCCTTGGGCCGGCGCCACATACTCATCAGGCCGTTCGCTTCCCAATTTGCGTCAGTGAGCTCGGTGATCACGTAGCCCTGGATGGTATCCCGCTGCCGCATCTGCTCTATTTCATACTTCAGCGCCAGATACTCATGCTTTTCCGTAGCCAGGGCCAGGGAAGGGTAATCGGGATAGATGCGATCCAAGCCGTAACCGCGCAGGCGGTCAAAGACGCCATTTGCGCGGGTAAGTTCGCGTCCGTTGAAGTCGCGTGGGAACCACCAGGGCAGTTGGTCGCGAGGCGGCAACTGCGGCAGTCCCCAGTTGCCGAATTCCGAAACCAGGAGGGTTTCGTGGCCAGTGGTGACGGCATCCCCATAGGAGCTAAACAGCCATTTGGGGCGGGCAGCATAGTCCTGCACCCAATCTGCCCAGGTTTTCGCGTGGTCGGGGATGGAGTAATAGGCGTGCCAGTCGGCGAAATCGGACTGTAGATGGAAGCCTCTGCAGCAGGCGCTATCGTCGGTGATCAGCCTTCCCAGGGGGGCGGTGAGCTGCTTGAAGTCGCGAAAGCTATTGAGCAGCCAGGCACGCTGATCGGCCTGCGTTGTGTCCATCCCCCACTGTTCGTTCATGATGCTCTGGATGACGATGGAGGGGTGATTCCAATCTCGCTCCACCTCAGCGCGAAATGTATCCACTCCTCGCTGGGCTGCTTCCGGTGTCCAATGATAGGCGTCGTTCCACACCGGGATCTCGTACCACACCAGCATGCCGGTCTCGTCGGCCGCTTCCAGGTAGCGCGGATCCGGAACCTTGATATGACAGCGCAGCAGGTTCAGACCCATTGCTTTTGAGAGCAGCATCTCGTTACGGATGAACTCCGCGGAAGGCGGGGTGTAAATGCCCTCAGGGTAAAAGTCCTGATCGAGGGCAGCCCGCATATAGAAAGGCTTGCCGTTCAGAAACAGGCGCCCATCCGCGGTGGTGAGCTCGCGAAACCCAAAGCGGGTGTGGATCACTTGCCCACCCGCCTTCAGCTCCAATGAATACAGGTTGGGGTGGTCGCCGTCCCAAAGCAAAGGGTGGGGTACGTGTGTCTTGCCCTGTGCCGTCGATCCCGTTACAGCGAGGTCCAACTGCGCGGCAGTTCCACCATAGGGGTCGAAGAGCGTTGCCTGGAGAGGCTTCGAGCTTGCGCTGCCGCCGAGCTTGGCTTCCACAGTTACGTCACCGCTGTTGTGAGGGGTGACGTGTACCCAAACGACATAACGCAGGGGTACGGTTTCCAGTGTGACCGGCTGCCAGAGTCCGCTGGTCTGCACATACCAGTTCTGCTTTCCGTGCGGGATTTCGTTGTATTCCAATCTTTGCTCGAGCGGAGGCAGCGCTTTATTTTCCGGTGGAGGGGGTCTCAAGACCTCTTTGGGCGGCCCGGAGTTCTTGAGCGGAACAGGGATAGGAGGCGGCATGGGGGGGTCAAAGACCCTGACCAGGATCTCGTTATTACCCGCGTGTACCTTGCCGGTCAGATCGAAGGTGAAGGGCGTATACCCGCCCTCATGCTCGCCCAGCCGTTTTCCGTTCACCCACACCTCGGCAAGGTAGTCCACTGCGCCAAAATGGATCAGTTCCCGCGTGGAAGACTGAGGCTGGGGCAAAGCAACCGTGACTCGATACCAGCCCACACCGGCATAGTCGCGAAGATCGTCGAACTGGGAGTTCCAGGAGAGGCTGGCACGGGCCGGACGCCACTTGGCCTGGCGATCGATATTGGCAGGCTTGAACTGCGCCTTGGGGTCAGGACTGAACTGCCAATTCTGATCGATGACCCGGGTCTGGGCGTCATGGGACTCAGCATGGATGCACGGGGCCGCCAGCAGGATGACAAAAAAAATGAATGCCTTGAGGGCCGAGCGCATAAGCGAAGAGTGCTCCCTTTGGATGCGGTGATTGTATTTTTCGGCGACGAGACTGGACCGCCCCTCGAAAGCATATAGCAACGTGCGCCGGTCGAGGACGCGTAAGAACTTCAGTGTCCGTTGTGGGGAACATTGGGGCCTGTAGAGTCTGCGTGAGAACTCGAAAATCACGCAATATTCGTATTGATTTTGGGTAATTATCAACACACAATCGTATTGATTTTGCCCGAAAATCCTGGCTCTCACGCAGACTCTGTAGCTGTCCAAATTAGCGGAACAACAAGCTTTTTGACGATGTAACTTGTTGATTGCTTTGAGGAGGGTTTGGCCGAACAAAATCAGGTTGCTCGGTTTGATTTCTGCTGTCTAAATGACAACGAGTTTTAGAGTTGTCCTGATGAACGAAGGGCACGGGTTCAGCCGTGCCACACGGCACGCGGACTCGTGAGGGCTTTAGCCCCTGAGGTACCTCTTTTCCCATCCTTCTGGCGAACTCAGTGTCGAAAGAGATGACTGCGCCCTGTAGGTTTCAAAAAGCGTACCTCAGCGGCCATCAAGCGCGCACCCATTTACGGCACGGCTGAACCCGTGCCCTTCGTTCGAGTCTTCTTCCGCAGTCTCTTGAAGTCAGTGAAGGTTCATGTGCTGTCCAACTTGGCCAACTGAAACATCTAATTTGGACAGGTCTGATTAGGCCCTGTAGGTCACGAGGTCAAGGTTGGGGTTTGCCTACTTCCCTTCTCTGCCGGCGAAGCTCACAACCATCTCGATGTGCCGGTACCCCGGGGCGGGCCGGGGGCTGGCATTGGATTTCGCAGGGCTGGTGTCTGCGGTCACGGCCGGGTCCACGACGCAATGACCAGCTCGTACCTGTCAGCCGAAATCGACTTGAGCTTTGCTCCGCTGGCCTGCAATGGTTTTTCGCCGGTGCGCAGTTCAACCGTGGAGGGCATTGCCTGGGAAACATCTGCGTCGACCACCAGACTTTTTGCCTTGTAAACCACAGAGGTTATTTTGATCGCTGTGCTCGATTCTCCCAACAAGGGAGCAGGACTGCTCGCACTGAGCGAAACTCCGCCTTCATAACGGACCAGGCAATGGCTCCTGCCTACAGGCACTGCAAGTTTGAGGGTCGCGTGTGTATCGTGCGCATGCTCCTCCATGCGCACCTCCTTAGGCCTGCCATTGAAGTCCGCGCCGCTGATATGAGCACCGAGCGGAACCTGGGGAGAGAAAAGCAGATCGATAGGACCGCCGGAGTTTTCTGTCTCCAGCTCCAATCCATTCGCCACCCGGCGAACGGTCATGGTTACATTGCCGCCGGGCAGCTTGATATTCCGGATTGAGAGCCAGTCCCAACCGGAAGGCAAGTGAGGTGAGAACGCAAGACCATTGGGTTGCTTCTCCAGGCCCAGGAGTCCATGCACGGCAGACGAGAGGAAAGCCGCCGAAGACCAGGTTTGCTCGGGCACAGACTCGATTTGCTGATGATAGAAGTCGCCGGTGAGGAGCTCATGCAGATGCCCCATGGAATCGAGAGTGCCCGAGGGGATGAGGCCACTCCAAATGGAAAAGGCGGTGACCGGCCGGTGCTCTGACCAGAATGCCGAGGCTACCCCGGCTGTGCCGGCCGGCGAAACACTGCCACTGGCATACGAGGCGGGATCGAAGCGGCTGGAGCTTGCGGCGACTCCCCTGGTCCCCCAGTCGGTTTGAAAGTCGGAAGACGCGAGCTGATCGAGTATGAATTGTGATCGCTGCTGATCCAGGATGTGGTCTGTCACCAGAGCTACTCCAGCATCGCTTCGCCGGAAGACAGCGTGACCTGATTGGTCATAGCCATCGATCCACGCGTTGCGCGAATTATCCCAATAACGACGCGCTACCGATGCCTTCGCTTTTTCACTGAGCCGCATTGATTCTTCCGCCAGTGGCATATGCCCGCTCAGCCTGGCCAAGGAGGAAAAGGCCGAGGAGGCGCGAACCCAGCTGGTGGAAAGGCCGAGGTCGTCGGTCAGCCGGTCCTGCTCGTTGCCTCCTTCTTTGCTGGCGGGGATGCGCGGGAGTCCATCGTCCACGTTGAGCAACGATGCACAATAGCGATATGCGGCTTCGAGTCCGGACCAATTCTGCTGCAGAAATTGTGTGTCCCCGCTGGCCGAGACATACCGCTCCACGGTGATCAGGTAGTCGAAGGTTATGTCGACGTGGACAAACATGTAGGGATATTTGGTTGCCCAGTCGGCAGGGTCGGCACTCTGCGAAAGCTCGTGCCAAATCATTCCGGTGCGGGCATCCTGATATTTGGCAATGAAGGCCAGCTCCTGCTTCGCCCGATCGTAGTCACCGCTGTTGACAAGGGCATCCACGGCAATGAGGCCGTCGCCGGCAAAGAACCAGTCATACTGGGGACGGCGTGCATCGCGCGAAGGCCCATATCCGGCGACCAGACCGCAGCCCAACACGTCATTGCATACCCAGGCCTGATCGAGCGCGATCTGTGCCCAGGCGAGTTGCTGGTTGACGGCATGGTCGGGGGTTTCGATACGCAGAGTATTCGCGAGCAACTGCTCATAGTGGGCTTGCGCTTCGGCCTCAAGCTTTGTCTCTGCGCTCAGCAGATCTTTCATGAGCGCTGCCGTATGGTGAGAGTCCGGGCCGTTACGCGCAACCACCACGGTGGCGGAATGATCCGCGTCGCCCCCGGCGCGGACGGTGAACGCAAGCCGCCTGCCCGGTGTTCCCGGTTGGGCGCTGTTCAGAACCTGGTCGTGGGCTATGGCGGCGGGAGAGCCGATGATGGCGGAGTATTTGTGGGTACCTTCTGCGAGGACGTAGGCCGACGAGGCCGCGTCCCAATGTGTGTTCTGTCCGCCTACGGATGCGGGCCACATGAGATCGAGAACGGGCGTGAAGTGGATAACAACGTCGACGCTGTGCCGGGATTCTACGGTGTAGGTCAAGAAAACAGCCGCGTCGTCGAGAGGCACAAAGAGCTTTTCCCGCACGATGAAGTCGGGACCTATATAGGTCCGAGTGATTGCTTCGGGTTCATAGGTGACTCGACGAAGCAATGTGGAGGCGTTGATTTCGGTGGTGTCGCCGGTTGGGCGAAAACCCAACTGATACCCGGAGATGAGTTGCAGCGGGTAGGCCCATAGTTCCAGGCCGCTCGCGGCGTAACCCATGACGATCGCTTTGCGGCCGTGAGCCGCAATGAAACGTTCCGGCGCAACGGAATTGGTGTCGAAGGATAGCTGCGCGGACGCCACCGACGAAATTATCAGCAGTGCGCTCGCAAGCATCGGTAGCTTCACTGGGCAACCTTCTCAGAGCCTGTCCCTATGACCGAGGCCGGGTGCCCCACATCTCGCTCGTTTTTTGCGAGATATGGGATACCACTGCGCCGAAACCTGCAAGTTGTTCGGCCGAGACAAGCAAACACGTTGACGTTTGTGGTATCCCACATCTCGCAAAAAACCAGCGAGATGTGGGGCACCCGGGCTTCGTGGTAGAAGAGCCAGTCACCAGGTGAACTTTACCGTCTTTTCGACGTAGCCATCGCCGGGACCAAAGTTAAGTTGCAGCGTATACAGAGATTTGCCGCCCGGCAGCCTCATTTGCGCTCCCTCGACATTTAGTTTTGCACGCATGTCGTTTACGCGGAGCGTGATTTCCTGCTGGCTGTTCGCTGGGGCGGACAACCTCAGCGTCAACGAATTGCCCGCGTACTGCTGGTCAAGCACCTTTAACTGTTGTGTGGTGGAACCGGCTTGAGGCAGGGCATGAGAGAGAGCAGTCTCCACGGCCGGGAGGGGGATTCGCAGCACATTTTCCGCCCACTTTGCACCCGGCGCGTGCGACGCCAGAACCACGTTGGGAGACCCTGTCGCTCGCACCAACAGCGTCGTTCCATCCCGCGTCATCTCCAGGTCAATATTGCCGCCGGCGAAAGGGATGTGGTGCAGCTTTGCGCTATCCCAATCCGCCGGAAGACTTGGTGTGACCGTGAGCTTCTTGCCCGCTGTATCCCACTCCAAACCGAAAAGCCCGCGCACCACCGGCGAGATCACCATGGCCGACGACCATAGTTGATGAGACGTGCTGCGCCCCAGCGGTGCGAAAAATTGGCCGGAAAGCAATTCTGTCACGGCACCGGGATCCTGGGCCCAGGTGAGATCGGCATTCTGCATGAGGTGGGCATAGGCGGAGAGACTACGGCCGTTGCGATACTCCGAAAGCGCAACCCACCCGGTGTAGAGCGGCCATACCGTGCCCTGGTGATAACTGATGGGATCGTAAAACGGTACGGTTGGACTGAGGTCACGGGTGCCCCAATCGGTCGAGAATTCCGGTGCGGCCCACCGATCCAACATCGGTTGGGCATGTTGCAGTTTGTAGTCGCCATCCCAGGAAGCGACCGCGGGGAAGATGGTTGGGCTCGCGTCCGTGGTTCCGTCGGCGTTACGGCTGAAAGCGTAAAAGCCACCCCCGGGAAGCAAATACTCTTTCTCGATAGTCGCGCCGATCCTTGTAGCCCTGCTCTCGGCTTGCTGGGCAATCTCAGTATGCCCGGTGGCACGCGCCAAGGCAGCCATCGCAGTACTCGCCTGCTGATCGAGCGCTGCCAGATAGATTTCCTGGTGCGGCATGCCGGGTGGCCAGGACTCCACCCATCCGGAACCTTCTGTGTTTTCGTAAATTCCGTCGCCGTCGGAATCATGAGAGGTCTCGAACTTCCATGTCTTTTCGAGCGCCCCCCAGTTGGCGAGGATGAACTGGGTGTCTCCGCTTATTTTGAGGTAGTCATCGCTGGCCATCAGGAGCAGCGGGTTGGCATCGGCCGACGCATAGGCATATGGCAGACTCCGCCAATCCACCAAGTCGGCAGTCTGCGCCCACTCGTGAATAATTTTGCCTTCGGGACTTTGTCGTTTGATCAGGAAATTCAGCTCATCCCGCGTCAGCTGGAAATCGCCATAACTATTTACCGCATAAAGCGTCCACAGCGCATCGCGCCCAAAATACCAGCCGAAGCCCGGACGGGCCGAATCGCCGGAAGTATAAAAACCCGCGACCAGGGCAGTTTCAGCATGCGAGGGCGTTGTCTGCACGCGCAGTTGATCGATGGCCACTTCTGCCCAGGCGAATGCCTGGTTCAGTGTGTTGTCGGGGGTCTCGATGCTCAGGTGCTCGCTCGAAAATTTCTGAAAGTGCTTTTGCGTATCGCGATAGAGCTCATGAAAGTTGTCGTCGAGCGCTTGCAGCCGCCCCGCCAATGCGGACATGGTAGACGTGGCCGCGGTCTCGGCCGTCGTCATGAATAGGGGATAAATCTTATTGCTATCCGTGGCTGGATCGAAATGGATCACGAACTGCAACGGATAATCCTTAGGGCGCTCCTGATAGGGTGGCAGAATGCCGTATTGCGCGGTAGGCATCGCCACGGCCGCCGCTTGATCGGGAGAATTCAAATGCAGGATATAAAAACCGGAGTCTCCCGTCTTGACCCACTCGGGCGATGGGCGGTCGTCGGAGAGTGCCGGCCACATGCGCTGCATCTCCGGCGTAAAGCTGAAGGTAAGCGTCATGGGACGAACGGCCTGGATTTGATAGAAAGCCAGGGCGCCTGAACCATCGGGCGGGTTCTGCGGCGCAAAGAGGATTTCGCGCACAGTGAAATTGGCGTGGGAAAACGTGATGGTGGTGTGGCCGGGCTGGACGTCGATGGAGGCCGCCTGCTCATTCACGTCGATGGGCACGGCGTAATCTTTCATCTCCGCGGTAATGCGCATGTGGCTCAAGATTTTCCAGGGGAAAATCCAGGCTTCAAACGATCCATCCTGCTGGCCAAGAAGCGCGCCTCGGGGCCCGGTCACGCTAAAGGGCTTGGCTGCCATGATGTCGCGACGTATGGTGAGTTGGTCTGGCTCGTCCGGCAAAAAACCCGCAGGCGCACGCAAGGCGGGCGGCGTGTGGTCGGGTGCCCGCGCAGCCAGAAATGTTGCAGGGATAAGGAGGACGAACAAGGCCCACAACTTCATCGTTCCACCACCATCGAGGGCAACTCTACTTCTTTCCTGTGGTGCCAGTTGGCGGAACTGAAAGGCGGCCTGCCAAAGCCGCCTTCCAATTAATTAGAGAAACGCCCTGAAACTGCAGACGGCGCGGCGAGGTCCCATCGCGAGGTGGTCACGCCAGAACCTGCAGCCCGGCTAAAAGTTGAACCTGCCGGCAAATTGCAAGTTACGCATCGAGGTCCCCTCCTGGTTGGAAGCGGTGCTCGAGATTTGGCCGGCACCCGAGTTCTGGCAATCGAAGCAGGAATTCACACCGCCAAGATTTACGTGGTTGAAGACGTTGAAAGCCTGAGCCATCAACTGAAAGTGCACGCCTTCCCACAAGGTAAAGCTCTTCGACAGCGAGGCGTCCACGTTGCTGAAGTTGGGTCCCCAGAGCGCATCGCGGCCAACATTGCCCCAGGTTGCCACCGCCGGGCGAGCGAATGGGCCGTACGAATTGGGGGTAGTTGGGGCTGGATCATTGGGAGAAGACAGCACATAGGGTGAAGGAGTGAAGTACTGCACGTAGTTGCCGGCTACATTGTAGGAGCCCTGGTGAGGAGCAAATTTGGCTACCTTGTTGAGGAAGCCCGTGCACTGGTCGTTGTCATTGCTGCAGTTGAAATAGTTCGAGGTGAAGGGCAGCCCGCTCTGCAGCCTCCACGACGCGTTCAATTGAAATCCACCGATGACCTGGTTTGCCCAACCGGGGACGTGGGAAGCGAACAGCTGGTCCCGGCCGAACGGGAGATTGTAGTTTCCAGCGAATATGAACGAATTGCGGCGATTATAGTAACTGTTTCCCTTGCCTATCGCCGGAGAGATCAGGAATTCATAGGACTCGTGGGAGAGTGCATGGGACCACACGTAGTTGGACATGAATTGCAGACCGTGGCTGAAGCGCTTATTCATGACCACCTGCAACGAGTGGTAGCTGCCAGTCGCCTGGGCCGGATAGTAGTCAATTCTTTGCTCCCATCCATAGGGCGCCCCATACTTGACGCCGAGCTGTTTCTGGGCCGTACCATCGAACCAGGGGCTTCGTTCCGATTGCGTGTATAGGCACTCGGACGGAACGCCGGCCTGACCTACAGGCAGAACCCCCTGCGGATAGGTGGAACAACTTCCTCCAGCCGCGGTTAGATGGTTGGGGTTGACCTGGCTGAAACCACTCAGGGTTGGCTGATTGGTGTTATAGCTGGGCGAAGAGTCGAACATGTTGTGGTAGGCCTGGTTGCCCACATAGGCCACCTGCAGAGACATGGACGGAGTGAGTTCCTGTTGGACGGTCAGGTTCCAGCCCATCACGGTCGGAAGTATGACACTTCTGGGGCGTGCCGACTGGCTAATGCCATCTGGGAGTGGATAGAGGCCATTGGACGGGATTGCGGGGAAGGTATAGCCAGGAGGTCCTTGGGAGAGATTAAACGTGTATCCAATATTGTTGGCGTTGCCGAGTGTCTGCTGGATCTGGGTTGGAAACGAACCGGTGAGTATCTGGCCGAAGGTGTTGCCCGCCCAGCCTTGACCGTAGACAGTGCCAAAGCCGGCGCGGACGACGGTGTTGGGGTGCACTTGAAAGGCAACACCCAGGCGAGGTGCAAAATTCTTGTAGTTTTGGGCCACATTCATGGCCTTGTTGATACCGCCGATGCCGCCAATGAGGATGTCGCCATTATTCAGGTCAAGCAGGCCGCCGGAGCCCGCCGTGTTCACAGATTCGGGGGTATAAAACTCCCACCGGAGACCATAGTTGAAGGTGAGTTTCGGGGTCACGCGCCATTGGTCCTGGGCATAAAGAAAGAAGCGCGTCTGCCGGGTCTGCGCGTTCACGTCTGCGGTTTGGGTGCGCCAGAAGAGAGAGGTGTCGCCCAGCAGGAAAGTGGCCCAGCCCAGGCCGGGAGAGGAGGAAACTCCGCTGCTGCCGTTTACCGTGCCTGAGGTGGTCGAGTTAAAGAATTGAAAAGTGCCTGAGCGGAGAGCATTACTGGCAACCGTAAGCGAATGGTCCTTGGCGTAACGAAAATCTCCGCCGAACTTAATGTTGTGATTGCCCAGAGAGTGGGACCAGTTGTTCACAAACTGATACTGGCTTTCCTGCAGGAGATTTGGGTTTGCGGTGGTTCCCAGGAACTCGGCGTTGCCTTCGTTTTGCCCGTTGGCTGGAACAGCAATTTCAAACTGGGGCATACCGCCATAGAGCGAGAGCGGGGTGCCGTTGGCGTTGGGGATGCCCAGAGTATTACCCAGAGGCTGGTCGGCATCAGGGCCGACAACGGTGTTGTAGATGCGGTAGTAGCCAAACCGGAAGTCGGTCAGCCAGCTAGCCGAAACGATATAGTCTCCGCCCGCCGCGACGCTCTGGTTGAGTCCCGAAGACGTGCCGGCGAAACCTCCTGAGCCGTAACCACCTCCACCGGCGGTGCCGAAGTAAGGAGCGCCCGACAGGTTGGACCCGAAATAGGTATAGCGGCCCAGGAAGTGCAGTTTTTCTCCCAGCTTGGTGTCTCCGCGAACATCGAACTGGTTGGTGTCGAAGATTCCAGATCCTGAAGTAGCGTAGTTATTGAAGGTCTGGCCGGGCGCACCAGCGTTGGGGGCGGGCAGCAATTTGAAGAAATTGACAGCGGGTGCGGAAAGATCCGCCACCGGAATGACGTTGCCGGGAAACGGTGTGCGCCCGCTATTGGTGGTGTCGTTGGGGCTGTTGGGTTTAAAAGCCTGGCCTCCAATTGCCAGGTAGTCGCTGAGGTCGCAGTTTCCGCCGGAGGTGCAGGACGATTTCGCCAGGGCGGTTGGGACGGTGGTGAGCACGGAGCTCCCCGATTTCTCCCGCAATCCCTGGTAGTCGCCGAAGAAGAAGACTCGGTTTTTCAGCACCGGCCCCCCCACCGAACCGCCGAATTGGTTGTGCAGCGTGGGGCTTAGGTACTTGCCCGTCAGCGAGTTAACCGCATTGTTGGCAAACGGATCCCGCGCCTGCTGGGCATCGGAGCGGCGATATTCAAAGGCCGTCCCATGAAAGTCGTTGCTTCCGGATTTGGTTTGCGCGGTGACCAGGCCTGCGACTGCCTTGCCGAACTCCGCGTCGTAGTTTTGCGCGGTCACCTTCATCTCCGATACCGCGTCAATGTTCGGGTTGATCACGGCGACGCCGTTGATGGGATCCTGGTTGTCGGTGCCGTCGAGCTCATAACCGGTGGCAAAGGGCAGCTGGCCCTGGACTTCGATGGATTCGCTGCGTTGCGGATTACCGCTTCCCTCAGACGGCCCCCACCCGATGTACGAGGTGCCAGGCGTCAGCAATTCAAAGGAGGTGAAGTTGCGATTTAGATTAGGCAAATCCTGAAGTGCCCGGTCGTTCAAGATGGTGCTCACATCGGCGCGGGCTGTTTCCAGCAGAGGGGCTCCGCCGGTCACCGTAACTGTATTCGTCACCTCGCCCACGGTGAGCTTGATGTCGACCTTGGGCTGCGTATCGACGTAGACCACGACGTTGTCGACCGAAGTTTTGCTGAACCCCTTGGCTTCCGCTGTTACCTGATAGGTGTCTGCGATCAGGTGCTGGACGAGGTATCCCCCAGCGGCATCACTTTGGACGCTGACCGATGTGCCTTTGGAAACGTCGGTGACTGTGATCGCAGCGTTGGGAACCACGGCCCCGGTGTTATCGGTGATAGTTCCGAAGATCGATCCGTAAACTGCCTGCGCAAGGGCGCTCGGGGCCAGGGAAGCCAGCCAAATGACCAAAGTTAAGTAAAAGAATTTACGAGACTTACGGTATGCTTTGCTGTACATGGGGAATGCCTCTCCAAATGGTCCAGAACCGTTTCCGGCTAGCTTTCGTATCTTCTGCCAGGTCTGTTATGTAGGACGATGCACTTGCTAACGACTGCGGATCCCGTTCTCAATAAAGTGCATCAAACCAATAAAGCTACGTCTAACTGGTAGCTGGGACAGCTGTGCCCTGCCCGTACGGAGTTGGTCGGTGATCGCAACTTTCCAGCGCGACCCCAAGCCTGTTCCCGGAACAGCGGGGTTGCCAACGTTGTTTACGGTGAATTGACAGTGAAAAGTGGCCAAACGAGTTCTGCCTTAGAGCGTGCAGTGGACGTAAAACAGCCGTTTCACACGTCAAATGACCCACGATGGTTGTTGATTGCACGGGTCATTTCCAGCAACCACTTCCGCAGTTCGCTTCGTTTGCGCGAATTTCTCTTGTACATCGCGGACTGTGCAGTGAAGGAAACTCCCGAGGCGGCGACCGAGCAACAAATCGGAGTGAACGTTTTCCATCGGCCGCCGGGCTATAACAGCAGCGAAGACAGCATCGTCCGGACGCACGCCCGGCTGCTCCGACAAAAGCTGACGGAGTACTTTGCGACCGAAGGGTCGGCGGAGCCGACGATCGTTGAGGTTCCCAAGGGCCACTACCTGCCCATATTTCGGCTCCGTCAATCCGACCCGCCCCCTGCTCCCTTCCCCATACCGTTAGAGGCCAAAACGATTCCGATTATCGAAGTTCCGCCTGCCGCGGCAAGCCGCTGGAACTATCGGAAGTCGACACCGCTGGGGATCGCTTTAGGGATTCTTTTGGTGCTGATCGTGGCTGGCTCGTCGTTGCTGCTTGCGCGGACCTGGCTAAAGCCGGGCGCCGCGAAAACGCCGATCGAAATTTTCTGGGCGCCCTTTTTATCCGGAGATCCGCCGGTGGTGATTTACAGCAATGCTCGATTTTTAGGGGATTCGAAGACGGGCCTGCGATACGCACCTGCCGGGATCGATCCTACGAATGAACCGGTGGTGGACCACTACACCGGGATCGGCGAATTGACTTCTGTATACGAGCTGACGAGGCTATTCGATGAGCATCACGCTAACTTCATCCTGAAACGCAGCCTGCTTGTGACCTGGGACGAGGCTAAGCAGCGAAACCTCATCTTCATCGGGTCGCCCGCGGAAAATCCATCGTTGAACGCGCTTCCTTCTCTTTCCGAATTCACGATGGTGGCTAAACCGGAGTCCGCGGGATTTATTAATGACCATCCCCGGCCCGGAGAGCTGGTGGTCTACTCACGGCCGGAGCATCCGCTGACCATGGACTATGCGGTGATTGCACTCAAGCCGGGGGTCCAATCGGGCAAGCGCACGCTTATGTTCAGCGGCTTGACGACGCTTGGTACGCAGGCAGCGGTTGAATTTGCCTCGCATAAAGACACGCTGGCAGAACTTCTCAAAACGGTCTCGTCGCCGGCAGGAGAGGTAAGGCCATTCGAGGCGCTGCTGGCGGTCAGGCTGGAAGGTGGAGTTCCGTTACAGAGCAAATTGGTCTCGGTTCACGTTCATTAGCCAGGCCGCTACAAGCCTAGCAGGGGCACCCCAAGGGCAGATCTCTGCACTGCGCTACGCTCCGGTCCCACGGCGGCCCGGGACAGGCGAGATGACAATTCTGTTTGAGCACCGTGTTCCGCGTTTCAAGTAGTGGTCCGCGGAACTGCAGATCCACGGCTTCGCTCGGAGGCTGTGACTTTTTTAATTTCCCTCGTAGTCTGTGGCTGGAAAGCTCCGAAGAGCACCTGCCAACAAGCATCGCCGGGGTCCTTCGACTCCGCGCCATAAACCATCTGTTATGCGATAGATCTGCGAGGCGCTTCGCTCCCACGGCACGCCGGGGCAGGCAGGATGACGCCTTTCTGCAGGGGACTAAACAACATCTGGTCGGGTGCAACAACACGAAAAGATCGAAAAGGTCACAGGCTCTCACCGCACGCCGGCCAGGCGGGATGACAAAGGAAAGGGCAACGGTTTCATTAGAGAGAGAGATTGACGGTTTTGCGCACTGAGAACGCAGCTAGTCCGAGTGATGACCTGGTGGCCCGGCTTCACTGAACTGGTTGAAGTTTCAGTTGGCTGGATGCATGGATCTGCGAGGCGGCGTCGAGTTCGTGCTTTGCGTCTTCTTCCCTTCCCATCGCCCGGTAGGCCTGGCCCAGCAGGGTGTGGGTGATGTAGTTGCCGGGATCCATTTTTTCGGCATGCTGCAGATATATGGCCGCGCTCTGCGGATCTCCCCTGCGCAAAAAGACTTTGCCCATCTGAATGAATGGTCCGGTGCTGGATACATCGAGCGAGATTGCCCGGGTAAGCGATTCCTGCGCCTGCTGATATTGGCCCATCCTGGTATAAACATCGCCCAGACGGTCATAGACCGCGGGATACCCAGGATTGAGGGCCCGCTCTTTCTGGAATTCGTCCAGAGCGCGACCCACGTCGGATTTGTAGAGGTAGACCTCTCCAAGCATGAAGTGAGCCAGGGGAAGGCCGGGAGAGACCTCGAGTGCCTTTTGCGCATCTTGCGCAGCAAGCTCGGGAAGGTCGGCGTCCAGCAGCATGCCGCCGGCCAGCAGGTAGGCAGCAGCCGAATTGGCATCTACTCCGTACTGCGCCGCAAAGGCGCCGCGTGCATCGTCATATCGGCGCGCGTTCATGTAGGCGAGTCCCAACACATGATTGGCATCGGCATTCGCATTGGGCATCCATTGCCGCACACGTTCCAGGTAGGGGATGGCGGCCGCCGGCTGGCCTAAACGATAGAGCGTCAAGCCGCGCATCTGGACGGACTCCTGATCGGCCGGATCCTGGGCCATGGCCGCGGCGAAGGCCCGCTCCGCGTCGATCAACTTGCCGCTGCGGTAATATGCGATTCCCAATTCGCGGCTTGCGCCCTTCACGGGTGGTTGTTGGGCTGCTTGTTGTTGCAAGGTGGCGATCGATCCAGAGCTCTTGGGACTGGCGGGGCTCGCGGCCGGAGGCGTGGTTTGTGCCAGGCAGCACAAGGCAGAGGACCACAAACCAAGGATCAGCGCAAAGGTGAGGGAACGGAGTTTCTGCATAACCCAAATGAAAGGATACGCTCCCAGACCATGCGCGGCGGCCTCACCCGCAGGTGCTAGCATTTGGAAAATGGCTGTTTGGTTCAGATTGCTGGCGGCGATGCTGGCGGTTGCACAGGCTCCTTATCCTGCGAATACGGTTCATCCACCCCCGGCATGGTTTGTCGATGTAGCCGCGCAAGCGGGCGTGCAGATGAACAATGTCAACGGTGAGTTGAACACCAAGAAATACATCATCGAGACCACGGGTAGTGGCGTTGCTGTGCTCGACTATGATCGCGATGGCTGGCCCGATATCTACCTGGTGAACGGCAACGTACTGAATTCGCCGGCTCACGAGAATGCGGCGCCGACCGGTCACCTCTACCACAACAACCACGACGGAACCTTCACGGATGTTACCCGCAAAGCGGGACTGACGGCGACCGGCTGGGGACAAGGCGCCTGCGTGGGCGATTACGACAACGATGGATTCGACGACCTGTATGTGACCTATTACGGCAAGAATCGGCTTTACCACAATGAGCGAAACGGCACTTTCAAAGAAGTAGCCGCGGCTGCGGGCGTTACCGGAAGCGGCGGGGAGTGGGGATCCGGGTGCGCCTTTGTCGATTACGACCGCGATGGCAAGCTCGACCTGATGGTCGCAAACTACGTTCACTTTGATATGAAGACCGCGCCGCGGCCCGGAGAGGGGCAGATGTGCATCTGGAAAGGCGTTCCCGTCATGTGCGGGCCGCGTGGTCTCGACTCCACTCCTAATGTGCTTTACCACAACCTTGGCGCAGGCCACTTTGCCGACGTGAGCAAGAGCAGCGGGATCGAGAAGACGAATGGGCACTACTGCCTTGGCGTCTCGACGCTGGACTACAACCGCGATGGGTGGCCCGATATTTACGTGGCCTGCGACAGCACCCCCAGCATTCTCTATCGCAATAACAAGGACGGAACTTTCACCGATGTTGCCGTGGATGCAACGGTCGCCTTCGACGAAGATGGCCGCGAACAGGCCGGCATGGGCGCTACGGTCGCTGACTACAACGGCGATGGCTTGCCCGATATTTTCAAGACCAACTTCTCCGATGACACGTCATCCCTTTACCAGAACAACGGTGACGGAACCTACAGCTCGAAAATATTCGACGCCGGCCTGGGATTGAACACACAATATCTTGGCTGGGGGGTGATGTTCTTCGATATGGATAACGATGGCTGGCCCGACATTCTCATCGCCAACGGTCACGTCTATCCCGAAGTCGATACGGCGCATTTAGGAGCGACCTACAAAGAGCCTCGCCTGGTGTATTGGAACCAGGGCAATGGAAAATTCAAAGACATAAGCCACACCGCGGGACCGGGCTGCACCGAGCCGCAGTCCAGCCGCGGTTTGGCTATTGCCGATTTCTGGAATGAAGGGCGCTTATCGGCAATCATCAATAACTCGGGCGCCAAGCCTATGCTCCTGGTCAATGAAGCAGCCAATCAGAACCACTGGATAGGGATCTCCACGGCAGGCACGCGATCCAACCGCGATGGCATCGGCGCCACCGTGCGCGTTTCCGCAGGGGGTCGAGACTTCGTGCAGGAGGTTCGCTCCGGTTCGAGCTATCTCTCCAGCAGCGACATGCGGTTGCATTTTGGCCTGGGAGCTGCTTCGAAGGTCGACCGGGTAGAGATCGCCTGGCCCAGCGGACTGAAGGAATCATTTAGCGCGCCGCCGGTGGACCATTTCGTCACCCTTACAGAAGGGACAGGGAAGAAGCTGGCTGACCGTTAGTCATGCCTCTGGAAACGGCCGAGGACACGGTCGATGGCGACCGCGGCAAACGCAATGACCATGGGGAAACATTCCAGCGTGTAGCGAGGCTCAGGCGCCTCGAGAGTGGAAAGCAGCAGGCTGCGCACCACGACATAGGCCACCATCGCGGTGGCAAACCTAGGCCAGTAAAAGAGTCCTACCAGGGCCGTCAACAAATAAAGCAGGTTCAGCGCTCCGTACGCATAGGCGATGCGGGTCTCCGCGTGGTGCTGACCGTATTGCCACCAGCGCAGTTCTATATTGAGCATCTCCACCCGGGGCCGGAGCCACATATCGGCCAGGCGAAGCAGGGGCAAGGTCACATAGTAGCGAAAGGGATGAGCGCGGATACGCGCTGCGGCCAGCGCGGCAAAGCCGGCGTCTATCTGCGGCGTGAGTGAGTCGCCGGCGTTGTACTGCGCAACCAGATTCAGCGTTTGACGGGTATCCTCATCCAGGGCTCGCGCCGGCAGGAGGTGGACGTCAATATCATCGCCGGGCACATTCCAATAAATTTCATAAGTGGAAGCGAAGTCGGCCATCCAGGTTTTCGTCCAGCGTTGGAAACCGAGCGCTTTGGGCTCACCGGGATCGGTGGCAGAGCGGGGAGCCAGGGGCTGAAATACATGGAAGGTGTGCCAGTTGCGGAGGGTCCATACCGCGAATGGCAGCACGGAGACCAGCCCGCAGAACAGTGCGATGCGGAGTGACCGCGCGAAGCCGATCGAGTTTCGGCCATAGAAAATGAGTGCGGGAAAGAAGACGAGGGCCAGCAAGGCGCCATCGGGACGCAACAGCGCGGCATAACTCCAGGCAAAGGCCAGAGCGAGCATCCATGCCGGGCGCGGGCGCTCGAGCACGGCAGCAAACGCGCAAAGACCGAGCGCAACGCAAAAAATGGAAGGCGTTTCGGTGAGGGGCATCGCCACGTAGTTTGCGGTGAAGGGACAAAGCGCCGCCAGCCATAGCGCTGCCATTGCGGCTCGGTACCCGCAGAGGCGGCGAACGAACTCCGCGATGAGCAAGCATGCCGCCAGATCAATCAGCACCTGCAGGTAAAGAACGGCGAAATAATTTTGATTTCCAAAAACCGCAAAGCACAGCGCGAGGAAGCCGGGGTATCCGGGCAAACGAACCAGGGTAGGGGCGATGACCGGAGGCCCGCCCGGGTGAATGATGGATCGGCCATAGATGCCGTGGGTAAGCCAATTCCTGGCAATGTCGCCGTAAAGAAGGGAGTCGCCCTGAATCTGCGGGAAGGCGTGAATGAACCACAAGCGGAGCGCCGCTCCCGCCGCTAGCGCGCAGAGGGCGGAAAGCATTGTGCGGCGGCTGAGGGAGGGCATCCCCCGAAATCATACAGGCTTAGAGGTAGAATGATCGGGTGGCAGCGGGCGGGAGTAGCTCAATGGTAGAGTAGCGGCTTCCCAAGCCGTTGGTTGCGGGTTCGATCCCCGTCTCCCGCTCCAGAATTTGCTGAGCGTTAAGAGTAGGGCTTTCAGAGGGCCTGTAACAACTAAAAAGAAACCGCAGATCTCTCCACTACGCTTCGCTCCGGTCGAGATGACAAATTTGTTGCAGGGAAGTTGACTGGTTTTCCAATAGAGGTGCCCGGAGGGCCGCCCGCTAAACGTAGCCCAGCCCGGAAGGGCTGGGTCGGAATGATCATGATCCCGAGCGCCATAGGCGCGGCACTCATGTTCTCCTCAACCATCACCGGCGAAGGGTGCGAGCGGTCTGGCCGCTGCTGATCAGCGCGCGGGCATGGTCGAAGACTTCGAAAAACATGCCACGGGTAAGTTTTCCAGTATTGGTATTTTGCAGCGATGGGTGATAGCTGGCGATCAAGAAGCGGCCCCCAGGCAGCGCGTATTCGGCACCGTGAGAGAACTTGAAACGCGGTTTGCGTTCACACTGTCCGGTACGCGTCAAGTGTTCTAAATAGCTGTCGAAGGCGATTCGCCCGAGGCAGACTACGACGCGCAGATTCTTCAGCAGCGAGATCTCCTCGTCGAGATGGGACGCACAGTTCGTCAGTTCAGAGCGCTTGGGCGTGTTATCAGGAGGAGCGCAGCGGACAACAGAACTGATCCAGCAATCTTGAAGTTTCATACCGTCTCCACGAGCCACGGAATTCGGTTGTGAAGCGAATCCAGCATCGTGAAGAACGGGATACAGAAAGTCGCCGGACCCATCGCCGGTAAAGGGCCGGCCGGTACGATTGGAGCCGTGCGCGCCCGGCGCCAGCCCGAGCACCAGCATGCGGGCCTTTTCATCGCCGAACGATGGAACAGGCTTAGCCCAATAAATCCAATCCCGATAAGCGCGGCGCTTGCTGGTGGCGATCTCTTCGCAATACTTCCGCAACCGTGTGCAGCGGTGACAGCGGATGACATCCTGGTTGAAAAGTATTAGCGGACTAGGGTTTGACGGTAACGGACCAGGATTCGCCGCGGGCACACCGGGGGTTCCAGCCGGCGAACCAATGGGCGAACCTGGGGTGGGACGGGGGATCGAGCTCATACCCGATTGTAAGGCTGTTCCTAAAGACGGCGTAATATGATTTCTGCTTTTTCTCGGCCGTGACAGAGCGGAGGCGGAGCGAAAAAAGAAGGTTCCTGAGGGTGTCTATGCGCTATGGATGCAAAGGTTTAGCCGGATTTCTGGCGACATTCGTTCTAGTGGCCGCCGGTTGCCGGCAGCAGCCGGCGACGCCGACGGAACCAGCGCCGCAACCAACTGCACCACAAACTGTGCAGATTGGTGGCGCGGACGTACTGACGCTCACGCGGAAAGCTACAGACAGCGGGAGCAAACCGGAGTTCCTCTCCGTGACCCTGCTTCCGGGGCGTGGCATGAATATGCTGCAGGTTACTGCCGCCGTGCCCGGCAAAGGGGAAATCCCGCTACTCCGCTCACCCTCGGTCAAGGAGGCTGCAAGTCTACTGACCGGCAGCGGCCGCGATCAGCTGGGGAACATGTCCTTCAGTCTGGGAGGAGCCTTTCTGATTCCTTACCCAAACCGCATCGTGGGCGAACGGTCGCCTGACGGCAAATCGGTCATCACGCATTGGCGTGGCCACACCCTGGCCTTGCCGGCAAACTTTCCCAGCAAGAACCCCGGCGGGCCGGTGGTGGCCATTCATGGATTGATTACCCAAGCCAAGGTAGAAGACCTTCAAACCCAGACGACCGCAGATGGACAGACAGTGACGGGCGTAATCCACGCCGGAGATTTCGGGGGCCACTGGCTTTCCGACACCGACCTGTACCTGACCATCGCACTCACCGGAGACGCGGTCGATGCCACCATTACCGCCAAAAACGTGGGCAAAGAACCGGAGCCCATGTCCATCGGGTGGCATCCCTATTTCCAGATCCCGAGTGGCCACCGCGCGCAGGCGCGACTGCATATTCCGGCCGCCATGATGGCCCCGGTGAACAACTACGGTGACGCATTCCCGACCGGCCAGCTCAAGCCGGTCAAGGGCACGGAGTACGACTACAACGCGCCCGACGGTGTAGCCCTCGACGATCATTTTCTGGACGACAATTTCTCTCACCTGCAACGCACCCAGGGCGCAGCCGAAGTGAAGATGATCGATCCAGACTCGAATTACGGATTAACGGTTTCCGCTCTTTCCCCGGAAATCAAAACGGTGCAGGTGTATTCGCCGAAGAATGCAACCTTTGTCGCCATCGAAGATCAGTTCAACTACGTGGACCCATTCGGGAAGCAGTGGAAGGGGATGGACACCGGCATGGTGACACTCCGTCCCGGCCAATCAGTTACCTGGAAGGTTCGTCTGGGACTGTTTACGCCGGGCCAGTAGAGGTGCCGAAAGAGGTTACCGTAGTAAGGGGCTGGGAAACCGAGGACCTCACGGTTCCGCCCCGATCCAGCGCATACTTGAACGATGCGAAGAGCAACTGCGGCCCGCTGCCTGTGCTGCGGGTACAAGACCCTATCCATGCCGGAAGCGCTGGAGCTATGCCAAGTCTGCTGGTGGCAGGATGATGGGCAAGACGATCGCGACGCCGACGTAGTCCGCAGAACAGTGAATGGGAATCTCTCGCTCAGTGAGGGACGACGTAATTACAAGCACTACCAGGCTGCGGATCCACGGTTTGTGGCCCACGTACGCATGCCGCGGCAGGAGGAATTCTAGGCCGCGCCAGAGCCGGTGGAACCAGCGAAGGTAACCGTGAAGGGTGTATTGTAGTTAATAGCGGCTTCGCATTCCCTGCGCTGCGGGTTTGACCCTCCCGGCAAAGCCTCATACGATGAAAGCAGGCTGTTTACAGGCTCCTCCGCGCTTGCATCGATTTCGCCATTGCGGCAGCGCAGAGACCGAGCGAACCTGGAAGGCATACGTTGAGCTCAACAGAAATGATTGAAACCACACCGCAATCGGACGGAGCGTCTACCGCCACCGAAGAACCTGCCGGACATGATCATGAGGGACACTCTCATGGTGCGGCTACCCTGAACCCTGATTGCACTCGAGAAGTTGAAATCGAAGTTCCCGCCGAAGAAATTACCCGCAATTATCAAGCAGTTACCAAACGATACAAGAAGATGGCACGCATTCCCGGCTTCCGTTCAGGCAAGGTCCCGGAGACATTGATCCGTGGGCGCTTCGCGGAGCAGATTCGCCAGGACGTGATGGAAGCGGTTCTACCCGAGCACTTCCGCGCCGCCATCGCCAAGCAGCAATTAAGGCCCATTTCTCAGCCTCAAGTAACGAAAATCGATCTCGAAGACGGCAAGCCTTTACATTTCAAGGCTGCCTTCGAGGTGCTGCCCGACTTCTCAATCGACGGCTACCAGGAAGTGAAGGTAGAGAAACCTTCGGCTGAATTGACCGATGCCGAAGTAGATGCCGAGCTGGCACGCATTCGCGACTCGCGGTCCACCATGGAGCCGGTAACCGAAGAGCGCCCGCTGGCCGACGGCGACTTTGCGCAGATCAGCTTTACCGGCAGCGTACAGCCGGCGGAAGGCGAAGTTGAGGCCGCCGCCCCGCAACCTGTCTCGGGACAAGATGTGATGGTCCACGTAGGAGGACCGAACACGCTTGACAGTTTTAATGCTGCGCTACGCGGAGCCACTGCCGGTCAACAGTTAAAGTTCGAGGTGAGCTATCCGGCGGATTTCAGTGAGCGGCAACTAGCTGGTAAGCGGGTGGCATACGACCTCGAAGTGAAGGGCATCAAGAAAAAGATCGAGCCGGAATTGAACGACGAGTTTGCCAAAGAGCTTGGGCAGTACGAAAGTCTGGCAGACTTTACGCGGCAACTGCGCGAACATCTGGCTCTGGACAAGCAGCGGCGGGTAAAGAGCGAGACCACGAATCGGTTGTTTGATGCGTTGGTCAACCGCTTTGAGTTTCCAGTTCCAGAATCGCTGGTGCAGCAACAGATAGACGTTCGTCTTGACCGCGGTCTCCGAGCGCTTGCTTCGCAGGGCATGCGCACCGAAGACATGCGCAATCTCGATTTCGATCGGTTGCGGGCAGCGCAACGCCCTTCCGCCACTGCTGAGGTGAAGAGCTCGATGTTGCTTGACCGCATTGCCGATGCCGAGAATGTCACCGTGCCGGAAGAAGATGTAGAGAATGAACTGCAAGCTATCTCCTTGCAAATGCGCGAGCCGGTGGATGCACTGCGCACGCGTTTGACTGAGGACGGTAGCCTCGCTAGAATCCGGGAACGCTTACGTAGGGAGAAGATGGGCACGCTGCTGTACGAAAGATTAGCGTCCTAGATGAACGCAAACGGGCAATTTTAAGACCGGGGCGGCGCACGCCGGCCGCGGAAAGTGGAAGCAAGGGAGAGCATGGCACTTGTACCTATGGTGGTCGAGCAGACGAGTCGAGGCGAGCGAGCCTACGACATTTATTCTCGTTTGCTTCGCGACAATATTATCTTTCTGGGAACACCCATCGACGATCAGATCGCAAATCTGGTAATCGCGCAAATGCTGTTTCTCTCCGGTGAGGATCCGGAGAAAGATCTACAGCTTTACATCAATTCTCCGGGCGGCTCCATCACCGCGGGTCTAGCCATCTACGACACCATGCAGTTCATCCGTAATGACGTGGTCACCTACTGCATTGGGCAGGCGGCGAGCATGGCGGCATTCCTGCTGATGAGCGGAAACAAGGGCAAGCGCTTTGCCCTGCCGAACTCCCGTATTCTGATTCACCAGCCATCCATGGGCGGCTTGTCAGGTCAGGCGACCGATATTGATATTCATGCACGCGAGATTCTACGAATTCGCGAGATTACCAACAAGTTGATGTCGAAGCACACTGCGCAACCGCTGGAACGCATTGAGCGAGATGTGGAGAGAGACTTCATCATGAACGCGCAGCAAGCAAAAGAGTACGGCATTATTGACGAAATCATAGACCGGCCACGTACCTGAATTGGCCGGGAGGCCAAAGGAGTTGCAGTATGAAAACGCCGAGGGGAACAGACGATACGCTCCGTTGTTCGTTCTGTCATAAGTCACAGGACGCCGTTGCTAAATTGATCTCCTCACCGAGCGACTATCCGCGGGCATACATTTGTGATGAGTGCGTCGCGGTTTGCAACTCTATCCTGGAAGACGACCGGGGTGAGACGCAGCCTGGGGCAGCCCCGGCTCACTTGCCCAAACCGCAAGAGGTCAAGGGCTTTCTCGACGAGTACGTCATCGGCCAGGAGCAAACCAAAAAGAAGCTCGCGGTCGCGGTGTACAACCACTACAAGCGTATCCAGATGAACCGGACACGCGGCAATGACGTCGAGCTTTCCAAGTCCAACATCCTTCTTGTAGGCCCGACCGGGAGCGGCAAGACGCTGCTGGCGCATACGCTGGCCAAGATGCTGGACGTACCGTTCGCGATTGTCGACGCAACCACGTTGACGGAGGCGGGCTATGTAGGGGAAGACGTTGAAAATATCATCCTCAAGCTGCTTCAGGCAGCCGACGGTGACGTAGCCAGAGCACAGACCGGGATTATCTACATTGATGAAATCGACAAGATCGGCCGCAAGGACGAAAACCCGTCGATTACCCGCGATGTCTCCGGCGAGGGCGTGCAGCAGGCACTGCTGAAGATCCTCGAAGGCACGGTGGCTAACGTTCCGCCCCAGGGTGGACGCAAGCATCCACACCAGGAATTTACGCCGGTGGACACCACCAATATACTGTTCATCTGTGGCGGCGCTTTCGTCGGGTTGGAACGCCTGATTGGCCGGCGCGTAGGCAAGAAAGCGCTAGGTTTCAAGGCGTTGTCGGAAAAGGAAGCACAGGAAGCGGGCACCTTGCCGGCACAGCGGGATACCGAGCTGCTGCGCCAGGCTCAACCCCAGGACCTGATCAAATTTGGCCTTATCCCTGAATTTGTCGGACGCCTGCCAGTGATTGGCATCCTCGACGAACTGGACGAGGCGGCGCTGGTGGAAATCCTCACCAAACCCAGGAATGCCATCCTCAAACAGTACCAACGGCTCTTCGAGTATGAGGGGGTACGCCTGCTGTTTTCCGAGGATGCCTCTCGTGCCGTGGCCCGCGAGGCCCTGAATCGCAAGGTGGGAGCACGTGGCCTGCGCATGATCCTGGAAGAGTTGATGCTGGACCTGATGTACCACCTGCCAAGCAACAAGAAGATCAAGGAGCTGGACATTACGGCGGAAATGGTACAGAAGCGTGACCTTTCCGTGACGCTGCTGGAAAAAGCCGGATAAGCCGCACGAGAACCGGCTGATTGCGCCATTTTCAAGGCAATGGTTATGGGCTGGCTTCGGCCCGTACATAGCCAGTTCATAGTGATTTGGGCTTTCGAGTTGCGGACAAAGATCGAACAGGAAGCGAAACCCGTCCCCTCAGCGGCTAAAGCCGAACAGATTTGCAATCACTGATGGACGGCCTGAAGGCCCTCCCCTTCAAGCAAGTCGGTTTTACGCAGCCTGTTTAGCCTCAGGGGCTAAAGCCCTCGTGAGCCGAGCCAAAGGGCGCGGCTGAAGAGGCTGCGGAAAAACTCGCCGTTGGGTAGGAAAGCCGTACCTCAGGGGCTAAAGCCCAGCGTATTTTCAATCGCTTACGGCACGACTAAAGTCGTGCCCTGATACAAAACATGAGTTTTTCCGCAGCCTGTGAAGCCGTGCCCTTCGCAGGGAGGCTTTTTCCCTCAGTCTTCTTAAATGGTCAATCACGTTGTTGATTGGTTGAAGCCCCTCACATCCGTGGCATTGGCGCAAGTCCCTTTTCCTCTGTATAAGGGAGATAAGTGAAAGGAAATCGCGTGACACAAGCTAAAGAAACCCGGGACAAAGGCGACCTTCGCAAGCTCCCCATGATGCCTATTCGGGACATGGTGATCTTTCCATACATGATGACGCCTTTTGTCGTGGGGCGTGAGTCAAGCGTGAGAGCGCTGGAAGAGGCGCTGACCGGGGACCGCAAGATATTTCTGGCTACGCAGCACGACGCGGGCATCGATGAACCTCGGCCCGAGGACATTTATTCGGTTGGAACCATTGGCAACATCGTCCAGAGCGTAAAGATGCCGGACGGCAACATTAAAGTGCTGGTTGAAGGACTGGAGCGGGCCAAGGCTGTGGAAATGAACGACTCGGATGGCTTTTTTGTGGCCACGGTGCGGGTCGCCAACCGGCAGCTTGAGGTAAACCCGCAAATCGAAACCGTAATGCAGCGAGTCACTTCCCTTTTTGAGCAGTACGTCAAGCTGCAGCAGTCGCTGAATTACGAGACCATGATCGCCGCTGTCCGTATGGATGAGCCGGCGAAGCTCTCCGACACCATCGCCGCCAACCTGCAGCTTTCGATCGAAGAGAAGCAGGAGCTGCTCGATATTTTTGATCCCAGTGAACGGTTGACCCGAGTCGCCGACGTGCTGGACATCGAAATCGAGAAGCTGAATATGGATCGAAGCGTGCAAAGCCGGGTAAAACGGCAAATGGAGCGCGCCCAGAAAGAGTACTACCTCAACGAGAAGATCAAGGCTATCCAGAAAGAACTGGGCCGCGGAGAGAAGAGCGAGTTCGATGAGCTGCGGAAGAAGATCGACGGTGCGGGCATGCCCAAGGACGTGTTCGATAAAGCGATTCAGGAGCTGAAAAAGCTCGAGGCTATGCCGCCGATGTCGGCTGAGTCGACCGTATCGAGGAACTACCTTGACTGGCTGCTGGCGGTGCCGTGGAAGAAGAGAAGCAAGGAAACGCGCAGCATCGATCATGCGGAGAAGGTGCTGAACGCGGACCACTACGGCCTGGAAAAAATCAAAGAGAGGATTCTCGAGTTTCTGGCCGTCCGCCAGCTGGTGAAGAATCCCAAAGGCTCGATTCTGTGCTTTGTCGGACCTCCTGGTGTCGGCAAGACCTCGCTGGGAATGTCCATCGCCAAGGCCACTGGCCGCAAGTTCGTGCGCATGTCGCTTGGCGGGGTACGGGACGAGGCGGAAATTCGTGGCCATCGCCGGACCTACATCGGAGCACTGCCAGGACAGATCATTCAGTCCATGAAAAAGGCAGGGACCAAGAACCCGGTCTTTATGCTGGACGAAGTGGATAAGATGGCTTCCGACCTGCGTGGCGATCCCGCGTCGGCGCTGCTCGAGGTGCTCGACCCGGAGCAGAACACGAGCTTCCAGGACCACTACCTCGACGTGGAGTATGACCTGTCGCAGGTGCTCTTCGTGGCCACTGCCAACGTGCTCCACACCATCCCGGCGCCGCTCCAGGATCGGATGGAGATCCTGCGCCTGCACGGCTATACCGAGGCGGAAAAGCTGGAAATTGCCAAGCAATACCTGGTCAAGAAGCAACGTGAGGCCACAGGGCTGAGCGACAAAAACGCCGTCTTCAGCGATGCGGCACTGGTGGACATCATTCGCGGGTACACGCGCGAGGCGGGCGTGCGCAACCTGGAGCGCGAAATCGGTAACGTATGCCGCAAGGTAGCGCGCCGTGTGGTCCGCAACGGAGCCAAGCATAAAGAAGACATCGCCGACACCAACCTGAACGAGTTTCTGGGAGTGGCCAAGTTTCGCGATTCTCAGCTGCACGAGACCAGCGAAGTGGGCCTGGTTACCGGTCTCGCCTGGACTGAGGTGGGCGGCAGCATTCTTTCGACCGAGGTTCAGGTACTGGACGGCAAGGGCAAGTTGACCTTGACCGGTCAGCTGGGCGACGTGATGCAGGAGTCGGCGCAGGCTGCCCTTTCCTATATCCGCAGCCGGGCGCAGCACCTGGGGCTGCCAAGGGACTTTTACCGCAACCTGGACATTCATGTGCACGTGCCGGAAGGCGCCATTCCCAAGGACGGTCCCATCCGCAGGCATCACCATTGCCACGGCACTTGCCAGTGCTTTGGCCAAAGTCCGCGTGAGGCGCGATATTGCCATGACCGGCGAGATCACGCTGCGAGGCAAGGTTTTACCCATTGGCGGATTGAAAGAGAAGCTGCTGGCCGCTCATCGTGCCGGCATCTTCGAAGCGATTCTTCCTCGAGCGAACGAAAAGGATTTGGCGGATCTACCCGAGAATCTGCGCAGCGTCATGAAGCTGCACTTCGTGGATCAAATGGACGAGGTGTTGAAAATCGCCCTCGAGGGTCCGCTGCCCGAGATGCGCGAGGAGACTCCCGAGGCGCTGACTGCGGTTAAGCCGCCGGTTCCCGCCGATCAGCCGCGCGCACAGTAGACCGTGCACCTGGTCACGAAGTTCCTGCTATCGGCGATGTCGCCGGAGCAGTTCCCTACCGCCGCGGCCCCGGAATTTGCGTTCCTGGGCCGTTCCAATGTTGGCAAATCAAGCCTGATAAATGGCCTGCTGGGCGAGAAAGCGGCCAAGGTTTCCGCCTCGCCGGGGCGCACCCGGTCGATCAATTTCTTTGCTCTGTCGGATTCAGCAACAGCCCGGCTTCCGCGCCTGCTCTTTGCGGATTTGCCAGGCTATGGCTACGCCAAGATCTCCCGGTCCATTTCCGCGGAGTGGCCCAAATTCATCAACCCCTATCTCGAAGAGCGGCCTAACCTGGTGCTCTGCATTTGCCTGGTGGACAGCAATATTCCGGTGCAGGCCAGCGACCAGCAATTGATCGCCTCGCTCAAGGGCATGGGGCGTAGTTTTCTGGTTGTGGGGACGAAAGCAGACCGGCTCTCCGGGAACGAACGGGCAAAGGCTTTGACACGCCTGCGAGAGGGGTTGGGGTTGAGCGAGATTCTGCTTTGTTCCAGTAAGACTGGTTCCGGACTAAGAGAATTGTGGACGCAGATTCTATGTCGGGTTGACGGCACTTCCAAGGGTTGAAAACCCGAACCGGCCACGATCGACGGGTGGGCCACATCTCGCTCGTTTTTTGCGAGATGTGGGATACCACCAATGTTGAAACTTTTATAGTCGATTGGGAGCCGAAAGCTGAAGGTTTAGCGCAGTGGTATCCCACATCTCGCGAAAAACGAGCGAGATGTGGCCACCCGTCATCTGCAGCCGGTTCAGGTTTTCACCAGGTGGAGTAGGGCTGTCCGTCGCTGCCTGCCTGGTCCGATCCGCTGTGCACATCCGTCATGCCGGGATCGGTCTGATCGACGCTCTGCAACGTGTCGTCCATCGTCGGCACCCAGGTGGTGCTGCTGTGCGTGACCGGGTCGACCGGAATGGTCTTGAGATAACCACCGCTGACCAGGTCATCCAGGCTCTGCGGCGCCTTGTTCTTATCGTTGGTATAAGCATCAATGGCATCGCGAAGCACATGCAGATCTTCCCTGAGCACGGCTTCGCGCGCTGCACGAATGGATGCCACATAAGCGGGGATCGCGATCGCAGCCAGGATCGCGATGATCAGCATCACCACCATCAACTCGACGAGGGTGAAACCACGCGCGGATTTTCGAAGGCGATCGCCGGATTTGCTCACAAGCCTACCAATCGGAGTACTTCGTTCCATCAAGCGCAGTGGCTTGCGACTTAGAGGCAACATCGAAGACGTTCTGCCCGCCCCAGGAGTCGCTGTTCGGATCGTCCTGCATGGAGCGTAAGGTCCACTCGGCTTTGCCGGTCATGGGATCGACCGGGATGCGGCGCAGAAATTTGAGTTTCTTGCCCTGGGCGTCCACTCCCTTGACCAGAGTATCGAGATCCGGCGGATAGTTCTGGCTGTCGGCCTTGGTCATGAAGGCGTGCTTGTCGGCGGCGTCTTTGTAATGGTCGATGGCATCGCGCATCTGCCACAGGTCGTAGCGCAATTCCCTTTCCCTCTCACGCTTGGCCTTAAAACGGGCCAGCGGCACGACCGCCGAAGCCAGGATGGCCAGGATCGCAACCGTCACGATCAACTCGACCAGGGTCAGGCCCGACTGCCTGCCTTTCGCTGTGCTGGGTGGACGAAGTTTGTACTGCATACAGGGCCCTTATTGCACGTGTACTGCGGTTTGTGAGCCGGCGATGTTTACGGCCTGTTGTGCACTGTTCTTCGCCGACGCACGGATGATCTGCATGGTTGCGTCTCCCGGTGCGTTGGCCTGGAAAGTCAGAACGCAAACAGTTCCCGACCCGTTTACGCCGGCGACTCCGGGGGGACGCGAAGCCGAGATGACAACATTGCCAACCCCATCGTCGCGATGAACCAGCGCAATGGCCTGGCCGTCATGGCCCAGATAATCGCCGGTATCCACGTTGACCAGCGCCAGCTTGCTGTGGTCGTAACGCAACTGCATCGGAACGGAGAATACGTCTTGCCCACCGCTAAGTTTGACTGCCACCTGGAAGGTACTGCCGACCTTAGGCGCAACCGCCGGCGGAGCGATCTGCAGGCTCATACTGCCTGATACTGCGGGCGCTGGGATGGTAGGCCTGGCTAGGCCGGAACCCGAAGCCGGGGAGCCCGGGGCCGGAGTTGCCCCGGGCCCACCCGCGGGAGGTATCGCAGGGTGTGTCTGCAACCCGGGCGGCAGACTGCCCACGCCCCCCGGTTGTGCATTTGCGGGCGCCGAGATGCGGCGCAACTCGACATTTGTGCCCGTGCCAGTGTCAATCTCCTGCAGATTCAAAGGACTGATATCGGTGGCGCGAACCACATGCGGAGTAAGCATGAAGATAATTTCGTCGTCTGCCACCTGATGCTGGGTGGAGCTGAAGAGATACTTCAGGATCGGCAACTCGCCGAGATATGGCGTTCCGCCAATACTGGTCAAATCCTGCTTCTGCAGGAACCCGCCCAGTATGTTGACCTCACCTTCCTTGAGGCGCACCACCTGATCGGCCGTGCGCTGGCTGATAATTGGCTCCGTGATGCCACCGATATTGCTCGAGCCGTTCTCCTGCGAGGAGACGATCTTGATCTTGAGGGTTACGTCGCGGTCGTAATGCACGATGGGCGTAATCTCGATCTCCACACCAACATCCAGGTATTGAAACTGTGTGTTCACGAGCGAGCTGACCACAGCGGTCGCTGCGCCCGTCTGGTAGGAACCGGTAGCCACCGGGATGCGTTCGCCAATCTTCAGATCAGCCTTTTGTCCGTCGGTAGCGCGGATGCTGGGATTCTGCAAAACCTTGGTGTCTGAGTCCGAAAGCAAAAAGTTGGCCGTTGCCTGGCCTACGGTGACGGCAAAATTGGTGGCGTTCAGGTGAGCAAGATTGTTCAGTGTCAGGTTGGTAGTGCTGCCGGTAGTGCCAGTGGTCGTGGTGCCCGTGGTGCCCGTGGTTCCCGTGGTGCCGGTTGTACCCGTGGTGCCGGTAGTACTGGTTGCGTTGGGTGGCTGCAACTGTATCCCGAAGCTGCCCGGCAGCTGGACGCCGATCGTACGTGTCTTATCCCGGTTCACTTCCAGTAACGCCACGTCGACAACTACTTCCGGACGCGATTTATCCAGGTCGTTGATCAGTTTTTGCGCCAGCAGCAACTCGTCCGGTGTGGCCCGCATCACGATGGCGCTTTGGCTTGGTACTCCGTAGAGCTTGGCATTCACCAGCAGGTTGCGCAACGCGGTCTGAATATCGTTCAGATCGTTTTGCTGCGCGGTGTTTGCCAGGTAGAACGTCTGCACCGCCTCCTCTTCTAATTCCTGGCGCTTGGCGCGCGTGTTCATGGCAACAAAGATGGTGTTGGGTGTGACCGCATGCCAAAACGTACCGGATGAAATGCCAACGACCCGCAAGGCGTCCAATAGGGATACGTTGGCAATATCTATTGTGATGCGCTTGGAAGTGTACTCGGGATCGAACAGTACGTTGATTCCCGCCGCCTTGCCGACGGTCGAGTAGACCACCTTGCTGTCTTCGGTCATATGCAGGGTAAGCGGTTCATTGGAGATGGGCTTGAGCTGAACCGGACTGCCAACCTCACTGAGTTCCTCTGCTTTGTTCTCGGGAATCGAGGTTTCCTGATTGGCCTTGGGAGAAGCAGCGAGTTTGTCCCTTGCCTTCTGGATATCCTGGTGGGCTAACTCGTTGCTGGGATCGATTTCAAGCGCACGCAGGAACTCGGTCATCGCACCGGTGGTGTCACCCTGGTCGAGGAGTTTTTCGCCTCGACTCACGTGCGCGGATCCAGCCAGAAAGCGCAAGCGCTCATACGCTGTTTTATAGCGAAGATTCTTGGGTTCCTTCTGGAAGGCCTGATAGTAGTCTTCGAACGCTGTTATGGGATCGTCTTTGGTCTCAGCTGCCTGGCCGCGCTGAAACAGAGTTTTCGCACTCGGGCCGGAAGATGCAAGAGAACAAATGCTCAGCAGGAGGAGCAGGGTAAACGCAGAGGAGAGAGCCCAGTTATTTTGACGGCGATTCATCGCACTCCAGATAGCCAAGACGCGTGTGCACAGCGTTTCGCAAGAATTGTGGGCCGTCACAGACCGCGAGGGCGTGGTCCCGGCAAGCCGGGACCACAAGAAGGTCTTCGCTCCGGCCTACACCAATTGCGAAACCGCTGGGGAGAAATCGACGTGTCCGCAGACGCACAGAACAGCAATTCTCTTTGCTAATGTCGCCTGAGTATACCATCCGGGGAACCCAGCCCTTCGCTTCCAAGTCGCGTGCTAGCATGAAGATTCGTAACCAAATGTATGCCCCGGCAACCGAATCAAACCACTCAAACATCTGCTCAAAAAGCTAAGGCCAGGGAACCGGTATTGCCTGTCTCGTTGCCCCATCAATGTCATCGTGTGCGGCTTTCTTCAAGGAAAGCCACATGAAATCCGCCGACCCCACCAAGCCCAACAGGAAATCCCGGGAACCGGTAGCCGCCGGAGAGCGAGATGCTGCGGTCAACCGTGCCGCAGGCCATAACTACTTTCTGCTGGACAAATTCGAAGCCGGGATCGCGCTTCGAGGCACGGAAGTTAAGTCCATTCGCGAAGGCAAGGCCAATCTCAAGGATGCCTATGGAATCATCAAAGACGGCGAAGCGTATTTGCTGAACGCGCACATTGGCCCCTATTCGCACGGAAACGCTTCCAACCACGACTCGCTGCGTACCCGAAAACTCCTGCTCCATCGCCAGGAACTGCAAAAGCTAATGGGGAAGACGCAACTAAAGGGTTTAACGCTCATTCCCACCAGGCTTTATTTCCGCCACGGCCGCGTGAAATGCGAACTGGCGGTGGCAAAGGGCAAGCAGGACTGGGACAAGCGCGAGACCGAGCGGCGGCGTGAAGACGACCGCGAGGCTCGTGCAGCAATCGTCCGCAGCCAGCACAAGTAGCCACAAACCAAACAATAGAAACGGGTTAACGCAACTGGGGAAACTCGAAACCACCATGCACACAAAATTCATATCGGCTAAGCCTGACCGCGTCAGCAGCGGACTACTGGTAATCTTCGCTCTCGATGCCAAGGAAAAGAAGCAGACCAAGCCAGTGATCAAGCTGTTGACTTCCAGTGGACCGTTATCGAAAGTGACCGCCGCAATCCTGAGCAGTGGGGAATTTGCCGCCGGCAGCTGCGAGACGGTTCTGTTGCATAACCCGGCCGGCTTCAAAGCCGAGCGGATCCTGCTGGTGGGCCTGGGCAAGCTCACGACCGCAGAGGTGCGCAAGGGGGCGGGTGCAGCGGTCCGGTTCGCCAAGCCGCGCAAGCTCCGCGAGCTCACGATAGCGATTCCGGAGGGACTTGATCCCATCTCCGCCACAAGAGCGCTGGTGGAAGGCGCTTATATCGGCGATTTCGATCCGGATACCTATCGTTCAGACCGCAAAGATCAGAGTATCGAGCAACTCAGTGTGCTTGGCGGCAGCGGGCCCAAGCAGGCTGCCCTTGAGGCGGCTGTGCAGGAAGGCGTGATTCTGGGTGAGGCGCAGAACTTTACCCGCACCCTGGTCAATGAGCCGAGCAACGTAATGACGCCCACTGTGCTGGGTCAAAGGGCCGCGGAGATGTGCCGCCAATTTGGGCTGCAATGTGAGGTTTTCGGTGCAGACAAGTTGAAAGCGCTAAAAATGGGCGCCTTTTGGGGCGTCACCAAGGGCTCAGAAGAGCCACCCGCACTGATCGTGATGAAATACGAGCCCAAGAACGCGCCGACTACCCCTGTGCTGGGCCTGGTGGGGAAAGGCATTACCTTCGACACCGGCGGCATCTCCATCAAGCCCGCGGATGGCATGGAGAAGATGAAATACGACATGGCCGGGGGAGCCGCGATGATTGGCGCGATGCAAGCCATCGCGCAATTGAAGCCGGCGGTCCGCGTCATCGGCATTGTTTGCGCTGCGGAAAACATGCCTTCGGGAACGGCTATGAAGCCGGGAGATGTCCAGATTGCGATGTCTGGCAAAAGTATTGAGATCATCAACACCGACGCGGAGGGGCGGCTGGTATTGGCGGATGGACTGGCCTATGCCCGGCAACTCGGCGCGTCGCATCTGATCGATGCGGCTACACTTACCGGCGCTTGCGTCGTGGCCCTGGGAATGGTCAATGCAGGTTGTTTCTGCAATGACGAGGAAACCTACCAGCATTTCACTGGCGCGACCGAACTCTCGGGTGAGCGCTTCTGGCGATTGCCGCTCGATGAAGAGTACAAGGAGCAGATTAAATCCAGCATCGCTGACATCATGAACACTGGTGGCAGCCGATGGGGCGGGGCAATCACCGCCGCGATGTTCCTCAAGGAATTTGCGGAAGACACGCCCTGGATTCATCTGGATATTGCAGGCATGGCGTGGTCGGAAGAGCAGAAGCCCTGGATGGCGAAGGGTCCCTCGGGGATTGCTGTGCGCTCCATCACCGAATGGGTTCGCAGCTACGCGAAATAAGCGCATCGGACACCGTGAAGGTGCCCGATGCGAACTAACTTTACTGGTTACGAGGCGGCGGCCCTCGCTGTCTGTTTCTCCAGCGTGTGTTTCGATTGCGCCGGCTTTCCGTGACCGATTTCCCGGATGAGCCTTTGGTTGAATGCGGGAAGGTCATCGGGCTTGCGGCTGGTGGTAAGGTTTTGATCGGTGACGACCTCTTCGTCGACCCAGTTGCCACCTGCGTTGCGAATATCGGTACGCACCGAAGGCCAGGAGGTGAGCGTCCTTTTCTTCAGGACTCCGGCCTCAACCAGCAACCAGGGCCCGTGGCAGATTGCCCCGATGGGCTTACCGGAATTAAAGAAGTCAGTCACGAAAGCGACCGCCTTGGGCTCGATGCGTAATTTGTCGGGATTGATTTGACCGCCGGGGAGGACTAAACCGTCATACTCGGCCGGCCTAACCTCATCCAGGGTCTTGTCGACCCTGGTGCTTTCGCCCCAGTCGGTATGATTCCAGCCTTTGATCTGACCTGGTTTGGGAGAAATAACGTCGACGGTTGCTCCCGCCGCTTCCAGAGCCTTTTTCGGCTCGGTCAATTCCACCTGTTCGAAGCCATCTGTTGCAATGATGGCTATTTTCTTCCCTTGCAAGTTTGCATTCATAGTTAAAACCCCTTGGTTATCGTTACTTCGTTTTTCTCCTTCCTCTTAATTGAGAGTCTTCTTTCGTCCAGCTCGTTGCCCTGGATTGTATTGTGAAAAGTCGATGAACGCTGGCCCGGGAGGGCGTCTCGTGGCATCGTACTCGACTAAACTTTAGTAAGGGGATGACGCATGCTCGGCAGAAAGATCTGTAGAAACGCTGTTTGCGCGGTTACGATTTGGTCGTCGGTCGGCTTGCTGACCTCTTGTAATTCCTCATCCAACTCGGTCGCGCTCAATGGAGCCGGCAGCACTTTTGTTTATCCGGTGATGGGCCGTTGGATTCAGGATTTCCACCAGTCTCACAGTAATGTGGAGATCAACTATCAATCCATCGGGAGCGGCGGGGGCATTCAGCAGGTGAAGTCCGGCACCATTGATTTTGGCGCTTCCGATGCACCTCTGTCTGATAACGATATGGCGCAGATGACGCCGGTGATCCAGATTCCGGAATCGGCCGGACCCGTATGTGTCACCTACAATCTGGAAGGCCTGCAGAAGCCTCTGCAGCTGTCTTCCGACACACTTGCCGGAATCTTTCTGGGCAAGATCACAAGTTGGCAGGATCCGCTGGTCAAGAAGGACAACCCCGACGAGAAGCTACCCAGCTCGAAGATCACCGTCGTTCACCGCGCCGAGAGCAGCGGCACCACGGCTGCCTTCACGACCTATCTTTCGGCGGTCAGCCCAGACTGGGCGAAACAGGTCAGCAAAGGCACTGCGGTTAAGTGGCCAACCGGACTGGGCGCCAAGGGCAGCGAGGGAGTTACCGGCCAGGTGAAGCAATCCCCGGGCTCTATCAGCTACGTCGAGCTGACGTACGCGACCCAGAACAAGCTGCCGGTGGCCGCGATCAAGAATCAGGCCGGCAAGTACGTCCTGCCCAGCACTTCGGGAACGACGGCGGCGATCGATGCGTTCAAGGATCAGTTAGCGAACGACGCGCGCATTCCGATCGCCAATCCGCCTGCCTCGGCGCCCGACGCGTATCCCATTTCCACGCTGACCTTCCTGATTATCCCGAAAGACGGCAAGGATGTGCAGAAGCGCACAGCGTTAAAGCAATTCCTCACGTACGTGGTGACCGACGGGCAGCAGGCTTCGAGCGGCCTCAACTACGCCCCTCTACCCGACGCGGTGAAGCAATTGGATGTGAAGGCGCTCAGTCAACTCACGGTCAACGGCAGCCCGATTCAGTGAGTGGAGTGAAGGAGAGCACACCGCCCCACGCCTCAACCCAATTAGCCTCGGCCTGAAAACGGTCCAGGATCTATGTCTGGGTCTGGGGTTTCGGTTTTGTATCAGGGCACGACGTTAAGTCGGGCCGCGAAAGGCGTGAAGAATTGGGCTGAACAGGGGGTGTGAGAACTCGGGGTTTAGGAATTTAGTCCCGAAGGGACAGCTGAACTTAGCCTAGACGTTAGTCCATAAGCGCTAACCTGTTTGGAATGTTTTCTTCAAAACTCCCACAAAATCGTCATCCTGAGCGGGTGACGTTTTTAATTTCCCTTGTAGTCTGTGGCCGGAAAGCTCCGAAGAGCATCTGCCAACAAGCATCGCCGGGGTCCTTCGACTCCGCGCCATAAACCCTCTGTTATGCGATAGATCTGCGAGGCGCTTCGCTCAGGATGACGCCTTTCTGGAGGGGATTAAACAACATCTGGTCGGATGCAAAAAAGACGAAAAGATCGAAAAAGTCACAGGCTCTCAGGATGACGATTTTGTGGGAGTTTTGAAGAAAAACATCCCAAACAAGTTAGCGCGTCCCAGGTTAAGTTCAGCCGTCGCTTCGGGACTAAATTACTAAAGCCCGAGTTCTCACACACCCTCCTATGATCGATCACCCGAGGCTGCGACGTTCGACCACCATGGCAGAGAAATCTGCATGACGGCGTTACATCACTTCCGGAACGGCGATTCCCAACCACTCCAGCGAACGCACCAATGCGCGCTCGGCTACCGCGGCGGTGGCCAATAGAAACTGCCTCCGCTTGTGATCCTCTTCGCTGAGAATGTGGTGGCGATGATAAAAATTGTTGAAGAGCTGAGCCAGCTGAAATGCATGGCGCGCCAGGTACGCGGGTTCGGCAGCGGCAATGCATTGCTCGAGCAACAGGCTGAGCCTTGAAGCCATGATCCACAATTCCCAGAGACCGGTTGCGTCTTCGCCCTCCAGGTAATCGCCGACATTGACTTCCGCAAGGGCCGCCTCCGGCGTGGTGGCCGCCTTGCGAAAAATATTCCGCGCCCGCACCACGGCGTATTGCACGTACGGTCCCGTCTCGCCTTCGAAACTGAGCGCCTCCTGAAAATCAAAGGCAATGACGGTATTGCGGGTGAATTTCAGCATGAAGTAGCGCAACGCTCCGACGGCAATCTGATGGGCAATGCCTTCCCGGTCAGCCGGGTCGCGCTGCGGATGCCGGCTATCGACTTCCTCCTTTGCCGCTGCAGTGAGTTTGTCCAGCAGCGCGTCCGCCTTTACGCCGAAGCCTTTGCGTCCCGAGACTTCGATGTACGGACGTTCCCGGTCTTCTGCTGAAATCTGATATCCCAATTCCAGGGCACAGCGTGGCGTCAGGGCGACCATTTCATAGGAAAAGTGAACGTAGTGCTCAGCGGCATCGGTGCAGCCAAGACCGCGCAGGGCCTCAATCACGTTTGCCTGGGGATCGGCCTGGCGGCTGTCGATGACGTTGTAGATGGCCTGTGCGCCACCAAAATCGGGATGCGTCGCCTCACCCACTTCGGTCGAGATCCAGCACATGTGGTCGTTGTAAGCAAAGAAGGGCGCGTAGCCGAAGTCCCGGCCAAGCAAGCCAAACTTCCACAGGTGATACGCGATGTCCTTGCCGACGTAGGTGACGGTTCCATTGGAACGGACGATCACCTTGGCGTCTTCATCGACTGCATCATCGGCCGGCGCCGCAATTGTCGAGGCGCGCCGCATAACCCAGCAACCCTGGTTTTTGCCCTCGGTCTCCAGATAGAGAACGCCCTTGGCTTTCAATTGAGCAAAGGCGAGGTCCCAAAACTTGAGATGGAGGATCTCGCTTTCGCGGGGCAGGAAATCGTATTCAATGCCCAGCCGCAACATCGTCTCGAGATGCCGGCGCAGTATTGCGGTCGAGAGCAGATCGGCAATCTCCGCAGTCTCGTTGCCACCTTCCTCGATCGCATGCAGGGTTTCAAGACGGATCTTCTTCCGCTCCCTGGCCTCCGGCTCCGGCGCCTCATACCATTGCGAAACCCGGGCGTAGAGGTCCCAGCAGTAGTCGTCGATCCGTTCTCCTCGGGCTTTGAGATCGACCAGCAACTGCTTGACCCGGGCAAGATCGAAACCTTCAAAGTGCGTTAAACCCACCACCACATCGGCAACCTGTACCCCGGTGTTATCGATGTAGTTCTGCACGTCCACATGCTGCCCTGCAGCTCGCAGCAGGCGCACAAAGGTGTCGCCCAGGATCGCGTTACGCAAATGACCGATGTGTGCGGCCTTGTTGGGATTGATGCTGGTGTGCTCGACCAGCGAACGAAGATGGCTCTGCTCTTCCGGTGTATCGTCGCGGGCGATCTGCTGGGCGGCGGCATGACGATCAAGCTTGCCGTTGATATAACCGGCGCCGGCCACCTCAAACGAAGTAAAACCCTCGAGCGGCAACAGGTCCGCGACCAGTTCGCCGGCGATCGCGCGCGGCGATCGTTTCAGACGGCGGGCCAGCTCGAAAGCCACCGGGAGCGCGTACTCACCCATCTCCAGATCGGGCGGTTGCTCGATGGCGATCTGCGGAAGCTCAACCTGGTATTTGTCCTGAAGAACCGAGCGAACACGCTCGCGAAGCAGTCTCTGCTGTTTGCGATACACGCAAAACCCCTGATTTTCTTGCCGATTCTAGCAGACCGCTCCCCCTGTTAAGATTGAGACGGGTGCACAGTCTTGGTGCACAACACCGTCCTGCTCATGTCCGATACTCCCAGCTTTTACATCACCACCCCGATCTACTACGTGAATGCCCGGCCGCACATCGGTCACGCCTACACCACGGTGGTGGCCGACGCCATCGCCCGGCGCAAACGAGCCCTGGGCTTTGATACCTGGCTTCTGACCGGAACTGACGAGCATGGGCAGAAGATAGAACGCTCAGCCCGGCAAGCGGGACAAACGCCACAGGAGTTTGCCACCGCAGTTTCAAGCCAGTTCCGCGGCCTTTGGGACCGCATGGGGCTGAGCTATGACGATTACATCCGCACCACGGAAGAGCGTCACCGCAAAGGTGTGCAAAAGCTTTTCCGGGTCCTCGAGGAGCGCGGCTTTATCTACAAGGGCAGCTATACCGGCCAGTACTGCGTGTCGGATGAGCTTTACGTCGATGCGCCACCAGGTTCGCCCTGCCCGGATTGTGGCCGCATCACGGAGACCGTGAGCGAAGAAAATTATTTCTTCAAACTCTCAGCCTTCGAGCGCAAGCTGCTGGAGCTTTACGACGATCCCAAATTCATCATCCGCCCTGAGGCGAGGCGTAACGAAGTCATCTCCTTCGTGCGCGGCGGATTGAAAGACCTGTCGATCAGCCGCACCAGCTTCGACTGGGGCATCCCAGTGCCGGGTGATGAAAAGCACGTGATTTACGTATGGATGGACGCGCTGGCGAACTACATCACCGCCCTCGGCTATGGCAGCGACGCCCCCCAGGACCAGCAGCGTTTCGCGCGCTTCTGGCCCGCCGACGTGCAGCTGGTGGGCAAGGAGATCATCCGTTTCCACTGCGTTTATTGGCCTGCCTTTCTCATGGCCGCAGGTCTGCCGCCGCCCAGAAGTGTGGTGGCTCATGGCTGGCTGCTCTTCGAGGAGAGCAAGATGTCCAAATCACGGGGAAACATCGTCCGTGCGGAGACGATCGTGGAAACCCTGGGCGCGGACGCACTGCGCTACTTCCTGATGCGGGAAGTGGTCTTCGGACAAGACGGCAGCTTTTCTTTCGACGCCCTGGTGCAACGCTACAACGCGGACCTGGCCAACGGATACGGCAACCTGACTAGCCGCATCCTGGCCATGATTACGCAGTACTTCGGCGGTGTGGTGCCGGCTGGAGACTCCGACCCAAGAGTCGTGGCGGCAGCAGAGACAGCGGGACGGGAGTTTGCAGAGCACTTTGATGCCCTCAATTTTTCTCGCGCACTTGAGTCTTTGTGGGCCCTGGTGGCGGTGGTCGACGGGTACATCACTGAGAAAGCCCCCTGGAAGCTGGGAGCCGCGGAGGACGCGTCTGCCCGCAGAGCATCTATTCTTTACACCTGCGCTGAGGCGCTTCGAATCATTACCGCTCTGGCGTATCCCGTGCTCCCCGACGCCACCACCAAGATATGGGCGCAGCTTGGGTTGGGTGATATCGCTCGGGCAGATCTCAAGAATGTGGTCTGGGGGCAATTGGAACCCGGAACCAAACTCGGCCCGACAGGCCCTACATTTCCGCGGGCAGAAAAGGATACAGTCAAACGCATGCACGAACTGGAGAGCAATAACACCGTTAACCGGGTGGAAGCAGACCCGGCCAGTAAGTCAGAGGCCGCGGTGATGACAGGTGCGCCGGCAGCCCCGGCCTCGGCGCCGCACCCCACACCTGCGGACCAGTCCGCAGCCGTCGCCGTGTCGCAGGCTACCGGGGCCATCGCCACCAAGGCCCCGGCAGCGTTGACCTCAGCAGCTTCCCTGGGCGCCTCCCCGGGGGCGCCGGAGCCCACAGCCCGGCCGGCCACCATCACGATCGATGATTTTGCTAAGGTTGAGCTGCGCGTGGGGCAGGTGCAAGTCGCTGAGCCGGTCAAGGGTGCCGACCGGTTGCTACGGCTCGAAGTCAACCTGGGGGATGAAGTGCGGCAGATCGTGGCCGGAATCGCCGGGGCCTATGAGCCGGAAAAGCTCATCGGGCGCAAGGTGGTGATTGTGGCCAACCTCCAGCCGCGGAAGTTGCGCGGGCTGGAGTCGAATGGAATGATCGTAGCCGCCTCGGTTGGAGAAAAAGGCAAGCCTGTCCTGGCCGGGTTTCTGGAAGATGTCGAAATCGGCGCGCGGCTCAAATAAAAGGAGTGGTTACTGGTCGACTCACACGCACATCTGGACAGTCCGCGGTACGATGCCGACCGGGATGAACTGCTCGAGCGGGCCTGGCAACAAGGTGTGCGTACGGTTCTGTCCATTGGCATCGGCGACGGACCGGACACCATGCAACAGGCATTGGAATTGAGCCACAGGTACGCCGGTAAGCCGGGGATACCCCGCATCCTCGCCACGGCCGGGATCCACCCCCATGAGGCCCAGCTCGCCGACCAGGCGGCTCTCCAAAAACTAGACAATTTGGTCGCCGGCCCGGATGTGCTTGCCGTGGGCGAGATCGGTCTCGATTATTATTATGACCACTCGCCCCGGGAGCAACAAAAGCAGGTTTTCGCGCAGCAAATGGAAATTGCCGCAGCCCGGCAACGGCCGATCATCATCCATTGCCGGCCTTCCGAGGGCAGCACCAATGCATGGGACGACACCCTGACGATGATCGAGACCAACTGGGCGGGAACGAACTTGGGCGGCATCCTGCACTGTTTTACCGGCGATTGGGAGCATGCCAGGCGGGCAATGGACTGCGGATTCCTGATCTCCTTCGCCGGCAATGTGACCTTTCCCCGGGCGGAAAGCATTCGCCAGGTGGCCGCCAAAGTGCCACTCAATCGAATGCTGATTGAGACCGATGCCCCATTTCTTGCCCCGATGCCTCATCGCGGCAAACGCAATGAGCCGGCATGGGTGGGTCGAGTGGCGGTCAAATTGGCGGAAGTGTGCGGTGTTGAGGAGGAGCAGGTCGCTTCCAGCACTGCCAACAACTTCTTCCGTTTTTTTGGTGTAGCACCGGACGCCGAGTCGTAAGTCCAGTGTAGGCAACGTTTGCGCTCATAATCGAGGAGGCAACAGCAATGGCTGCAGACAACTCGTTCGACGTAACAAGCAAGGTAGATGTTCAGGAAGTGCGCAATGCGATGGACCAGGCCGTCAAGGAGGTGCGGACACGCTTCGATCTAAAGGACTCCCACTCCGAAATTAAGCTGCTTGAGGGTGACGAGACCATTGAATTGGCCTCGTCAGACCAATACAAACTGAAGGCGGTCACGGAGATACTGCAGCAAAAGTTCGTCAAGCGCGGTGTGTCGCTGAAATCGCTCGAGTATGGCAAGATCGAGCCGGCATCTGGATCCAGCGTGCGCCAGAAGATAACGCTGCAGCAGGGTATCCCAGGGGACAAAGCCAAGGAGATTGTCAAGCTGGTCAAGGAGTCCAAGAAAAAGGTCCAGGCATCCATTCAGGGTGATACCGTCCGCATAACGGGCAAAGATCGCGATACCCTACAGGAGACGATTGCACTGCTCAAGGGCCATGACTTCGGCATCGATATGCAGTTCACCAATTACCGGTCGAACTAGGCGGTTTTACCAGCACCTGGAGAGTGAGTGAGCACACAAGCGATAGCGACGGCAAAAGAAGTCTTCGACCTTTTGCGCGAGGACTTGAGCGCCATCGAGACCGAGCTGGTGCGCGACGCCGTTTCCAGCGTGGGGGCCATCACCGATATCGCCGACCACCTGCGCGAGGGCGGGGGCAAGCGAATCCGCCCTTCCCTGCTGTTGCTGGCGGCAAAATCGCTGGGCTACCGCGGTCACGGCATGGTACGGCTGGGCGCCGTAGTCGAGATGGTGCATACCGCAACCCTGGTGCACGACGACATTATCGATGGAGCCGACACCCGCCGGGGCAGGCCCTCCGCCAATACCACCTGGGGGAACTCAAAATGTGTTCTGGCCGGCGATTGGCTATACATGCAGGCCTTTCATATCGCCCTGGTAGAGCGCAACTTCAAGGTGCTCGACCTGCTGATCGGTCTGACCCAGCAGATGGTCGAGGGCGAATTCGTCCAGATGGAAAAGCTGGGCCGGATGGTGGGCGAAGCCGAATACTACGATCTGATCTACCGCAAGACAGCATGCCTGTTCGACGTCTCCATGCGCCTCGGCGCCGTTCTGGCCGGAGCCTCCGAAGAGATGGAAGAGCAGATGGGGGAATACGGTCGCAACCTGGGTATCGCGTTCCAGATCGTAGACGACGTGCTGGACCTGACGGCCACCGAACAAGTATTGGGTAAGCCGGTGGCCAGTGATCTGCGTGAGGGCAAAGCCACCCTGGCCATTGTGCACGCGCTGGAGCACGGAACGGCCCACGAACGGGAGGCGATGCGCATGGTTCTCGAAGACCTCAGCTTCGAACGGACCAGCCACCAGGACGTACTAAAGATTCTCGATAGGCACGGGTCGGTTCAGTACGCTCTCAATTCCGCCTTTCAATATGCAGAAGTAGCCCGCGCGGCCATCGCCGGGTTGCCGGAGTCCGACTACAAGCGGGCTCTCCTCTGGATGCCCGACTTCGTCGTCGCGCGCGACAAGTAACAACCATGCCTGAGAAGGAAAATCCAGCCCCTGTCCCGATCCGCGTGCTGGTGGCCAAGCCGGGCCTGGACGGTCATGATCGAGGGGCCAAGGTCATCGCCCGGGCCTTGCGCGATGCCGGCATGGAAGTGATCTACACCGGTCTGCGCCAAACGCCGGAGATGATCGTGAATGCCGCTCTCCAGGAAGACGTCGACTGTATCGGCCTGAGCATTCTCTCCGGAGCGCACAACGTGATTGTTCCGCGGGTCCTGACGCTGCTCAAGGAGCGGGGCGCCACCGATATTCTGGTGGTGTTGGGCGGGACCATACCGCTCCATGACATCGCTGATCTGAAGGCGCAAGGAGTGGCGGAAATCTTCGGTCCCGGCACCAGCCTCGATAGCACGGTCGCGTTCATCCGCGAACGAGTAAAGCCCCGCGGCCTCCCCGCATGCTGAGCCTACGCATCATTCGGAATCGCCCCATCTTATCGCCTGCCCTCAATTCCTGTTATCAATCTGATCCTCGCTGTAAGGACACATGGGGTTCTCCGTGGGAAGCACCGCCGGCTAGTAGTTCAGCAGAGATTCGCCCGCAACGGACAATTACAGTTACATAAGCGTGCGCCTATTTCTGCTGTAGGGCATCTTCCTTTATCGACTGCCCCCGCTCAACCTCACTGGCGAAGAACATAGGCCGCGTTTTCAGTCCGCCAAACAAAGCCAGTAACCGTGTTTAGTTCATAAATTTCTCATTTGCCGTCATGTTAGTTGCAATTGAAATAGCGGCGATGATCGCCGTTAATTGCTTTTTCTTATTTGTAATATTTACAAGTACTATTTATCGGAAACAAGGCAGAATCATCACAGTGGCGGATTTTCTCAGCATCTAATCCACAGGTTATCCACATTGTGGATAAAAAAGTAAGTTACCGAATCAGGCTTCCTGCCCGGACCGGCCCGAATGGCGGATAAGGGCGTAACTTACTCCATTCAAAGCCAGCACGGCCAGCCCGGCGAGCAGGAAACTGGGGATTTGCTGCCGGAAGCCAAGCCACGCCAACCAGCAGGTGAGCAGATGAAGCGATAGCATCACGACCGTACGCATGCCACGAAGGTGGTAGTTGGCGGAAACGAATCGGGGCAACACGACAAAGTAGAAGGGCCAACCGTACTCAACCAGGCGGTCCGCACTGGCGCCGAGGAGGGGAGTCATCAGAATGCTGATCACTCCGTAGAGCATGCAGAAGCGCAAAACAATGACCTCTCCCAAGGAGCGATCGTTCGCCGGGGAGGCAGGCGAAACCATTTTCCGCCACAGAACAAGAGCGAGCGCGGGTCCGATTCCAAAGATCCCGAACCAGGCGAGGAGAAGGCGCGCAGGCCCCCAGACGTCCGGTTGGCACAGGCCGACCTGGCGAATGGCTCCGAGATGAAATCCCGGAGGTAGCGCCTTCAGCCAAATGGGGTGGCACTCAGGCAGCGTATTGCTCCAAAGGGGAAGGCCGAGAACATTCTTGAAGAAACTCCAGACGAGTTTGCCCAGGATGTAGGCCCCGCCAGTCATGCCATGGACGCTGGCCGGACCTCCCTGTCCGTAGTGCCGGCTGACCAGGCCCGCGCACACGATGGCCAGAACGCCCACTAGGGCGGAGGAGAGCCGAATGCGCCGCCAGCCGGCAAAAATCAGGCAACCCGCCACGAGAAGTGTGGACTCACGCGCCAGATAGGCAGGAAGGAGCAACAGCAAAGCCGTTCGGATGTGGCCGAAGCGGAGGCATAGCAGGATGGCAGCGAGGATGGCTGCGTGAAGCAGGTCGGGCAGATAGTAATCGTGAAAAATATCCACCCAAAAGGGCATGAGAAAAATGGCAGCAAACATCGCAACGGGAGCCCGCCATGACCACAACAGCCCCGCGATCAGGGTGAGCAAGGCGGCGAGACAGACGACGCCCAGCAATAGGAAACCGGTGTCGACACCGGCGCCGGTCAAGCGGCCCAGGAAACCGGCCATGGCCGGTCCTAGAATCCGTGCAGAAAAAGGTGCCGGTACGGCAGCCCGCTGGCCCAGTGCCAGCAGTCGATAATACCCGGCGTCCGGCGCGTAGGCGGCGCCCGGCAGGCCAAGCACGATGGCAAAACACAGGCACCCGGCGGGAAAGAGCAGGGACAGGGTTCTCGAAGAGGAGAACCAACGGTCAGACAAGGAATTGCTCTAGAACGGAGGCATACTTTCTCGGCAGAGGCACCTTGTGCAGCCTCCGGTCGACGGTAACGTGAGTCGTCTCCCCTTCCGCGAGCAGCTTGGAGGCCTCGACTTCCGGCCGTAGGAGACGATAGCCGAACTTGATCACCGAACGGCGCAACGCGAGCACGCGGGTCTCGAGCACTAGCTCGTCGTCATAACGGGCTGGGGACTTATATCGGCAATTGGCTTCGACGACCGGAATATGGCAATCGTCGTCGATCTCCATTTGTTTGTACTGAAAGCCGAGCTGACGCAAAAGCTCGACCCGCCCGAGCTCAAACCAGATGAAGAAGTTGGCGTAGTAGACGACTCCCATCTGGTCGGTTTCGGCATAGCGCACACGAATTCGGGTCTGGGAAACTGGCATGGGTGAAGTTCAGTGTAGCGAACAATTTCACCGTCATCGGACCCTGGGTGCCGCAGGGATACCACGAACCTTCTTCGTCATGGCGTGATCCGTGCCAGCCCCGGACTTTCAAGTCCGGGTAAACCGGTAGAGTTTCGGCTTTAACAGAGTCAAAAAGGAGCAGGGCAAAGCCTCGGTTCCCTCACTAAGGACGGGTGCCCCATATCCCCGATTTCCTGTGAAGCTCGGTGGGTTCCGCGCACTTCATGCGCCTTTCCCTAAAGAAAGCCGCACTCGCGGTCCTGTCCAGGGCAGCGTGCAGGAAATTCGGGGCATCTCGCTCGTTTTTCGCGAGATGTGGGATACCACCGATGTTGACCGTAAAGTGCATCGGATGAATCGAGAGTCAAGGGGAAAAGCCGTGGTATCCCATATCTCGCGAAAAACGAGCGAGATATGGGCCACCCGTCCTTAGTGAGGGAACCAGAGGCAGATGCCTGTGGGGCTGAGTTTGTCAATGGAGCTCTGTGTAGGATGTGCCAGTGCAGGGGCTGAAGCCCAATTCTCTTTCGTTCCCTTGACGGCCCGACTAAAGTCGTGCCCTGTTACAAAGCCGAAACTCAGCATCCAGTAGAGCTGCTGCTGTTGAAATACCGTACGCTTGGTCTCTAGATATGTAGAAACTCAGGTCCCCGGACTGAAAGTCCGGGGCTGGCACTGGTCAATCGCAAACCAAACCTACGGCTTAAGCTTGGTGAAGACCTGAAGCTTGGAGATGTCATTGAACATGACGAAGGCGGCGAAGATCAGCAGCACAACGAAAGCTGCCTGGTAGATTCGCTCCTTGAACTCCTGATTCAGATCGCGGCGCATGACCCCTTCAATCAGCAGCAGAACAATCACCCCGCCATCCAGAATCGGAATGGGAAGAAGATTGAAGATGCCAAGGTTGAGGCTGATGATGGACATGAGGCCGATAATCGGCTGCCACCCAGGCTGCTGTACCGCAAGGCCGGTTTCCCGGGCAATCCCGATTGGCCCACTCAGGTCCTGCACGGCGAAACGGTGAGTGACCATGCGGTGAAGGACCTCAAGGATCAGGCCGGAATAACGCAAGTTGAAATGAACGGACTGCTTCAAAGCCGCAGGTAGCGGAAGCTGTTGGATCTTGTAGGGCGGACCGTTCAGCGTGAGACCGACCCGGTAGAGTTTGTGCCCATTGGGTTCGTCCGCCATGATGGGCTGTAAGGAGATCTGGAAAGTCTGGCCGTCACGCATCGCTGTCACGTGGACCGGGCGGCCCTGCCCCTGTTGCAGAAAGGCCAGCAAAGCATCGACGGAGTGCAGCGCGAGTCCATCGGTTGAGAGAATCTGGTCGCCTGCCTTCAAACCGGCTTTTGCTGCCGGCATCCCAGGTTCAATCTGGTGGATGCGAAGGGGCTCCTTCTGCATCCGCGGCACAAACCCGATGGTTTCAAAGTCAAAGTCCTCCCCCCGGGGAGGATTTGGAATCATCAACTGGGTGCTGACGATTTGCCCATCGCGCTTGACGTCAACCGGAATGGTTTGCCCCACGTTCATAGCGGAGCGGATCGACACCTGCTCCCAGTTGGGGTTATTCACACTATCGTAATGGGTGATGACGTCGCCCGCCTTGAGTCCCGCGCTGGCTGCAGCCGTGTGATCAGAAACGAAATCGATGTTAGCCGCCTGCGAACGAAAGGCTTCCACCTCGTTGTGCATCATGAAGAAGCCAGTCATGAGCAGCAACGCAAGCAGAAAGTTCGACACTGGACCAGCCAGGCCGATGAGAATACGCTGCCAGCGGGGGTGGGCATTAAACTCAGCCGGGTCCCCGGTCGACTCTTCGCCTGGAGATTCCCCCGACATTTTGACGTACCCGCCGAGCGGTAACAAGCTGAGCCGGTAATCCGTGTCACCGCGGCGAAAGCCGAACAGACGTTTGCCAAAGCCTATGGAGAAAACTTCGACCCGCACGCCGCACAATTTCGCGACGGCGAAATGGCCAAACTCATGCACCAGTACCATGATGCCGAGGACAACAAGCATGGAAACTGTGCTGGTTAAGAAAAAGGACATAGCAATCCGCTCATTTGCCTCTCTGCCGGATCCAGTCTGGTGAGCACCGAACTACCGGAGTATTGACTGGAATGAACCGTCTGCGGTGAGCAAGGCGACTTTCTGGCCCAAAACGCGCGCAGTGCAATAGTTCAACGGAGAACCGGCGAAAAACCTGATACTAAGTTCTCAGCCACCCGCCGTGCCTCTTTGTCTAGATGCAGGACTTCCTGGATGGTCTCAGGATGCCTCGACGGCGTCACCTCAAGAACTGTCTCAATTGTACGCGGGATGCTGGTAAAGGGAATGGTGCCTTCGAGGAATGCCCCTACGGCCACTTCATCCGCTGCATTGAGGGCGATGCAGGCGGCACCCCCGGTCTCGGCGGCCTCGTAAGCCAGGCGGAGACAAGGAAATCTGCCGAAATCGGGTGGTTCGAAGCTCAATTGGCCGAGAGACGCCATGTCAAAGGTCAATTCGCTGGGAACCCGCTCGGGAAAGCTCATAGCGTACAGAATGGGCAGCCGCATGTCGGTCACAGAGATCTGCGCCAGGATACTGCCGTCCACGAACTCCACCAGCGAATGCACCGCCGATTGAGGGTGTACGGTCACCCGGACGGCGGACGGCGGCAGGTCGAATAGACGGCAGGCTTCGATGATTTCGAGCCCTTTGTTGAGCAGAGTAGCCGAGTCGATGGTAACCCGCCGGCCCATGACCCAGGTAGGGTGGCGCAGCGCCTGTTCCACGGTAATGAATTGAAACTGGTCCATGGGAAGCTGGCGGAAGGGCCCGCCGGACGCAGTCAGCCAGATGCGGCGCACTTCCTGTGGCTCCCCTCCCCGCAGGCATTGGTGGATGGCGTTGTGTTCAGAATCAATTGGCAGCAGGGGTACTTTACCCTGGCGTGCCACCCGGGTGAGGATCTCTCCGGCGGCAACCATGGCTTCCTTATTAGCCAAGCCAACCGGCTTCCCTGCAGCCACTGCGGCATAGGTAGCTTCGAGGCCGGCCACGCCGACGATCGCGGAGACAACAAAATCCACCTGGGATAAGGTGGCGGCACGCACCGTTCCCGCGCTACCGTACACCACCTCGGTAGCCATAATGCCTGCGGCCTTGAGCCGCGCCGCCAAATCGTCAGCCAGCTGTTGGTTGGCCACGGAGACGACCAGAGGGCGCCATCGTTGGCATTGGGCGAACACCAAATCCAAATTGCTGCCTGCGGCGAGCGACGCAACAGCAAATCGTTCGGGATAACGCTCAATGACGGAGAGGGTGCTGGTTCCGATGGAACCGGTAGAACCGAGGATGCAAATGTGCTTCAACGCAAGCTAGCCCGCTCTAAAAAACTGTTGAATCCACTGAGCGTACCACAGGGCGGGCGCGGCCAGCAGCAGGGCATCGATGCGATCGAGGATGCCTCCATGGCCGGGAAGCATGATGCCCGAATCTTTTACGCCCGCTCCGCGCTTGATCGCAGACTCGACCAGATCGCCCACCTGGGCGAAGAGATTCAACACGATCGCCAGCCCCAGCCAGGGAACCAGGGGGCCCGCAAAATGAAGGCCGGAGATCGACCTGCTCTCCAACTCCCGTGCCAACGCGACCAGAGCGGCGGCAATGAGGAGACTTCCTGCGACCGATGCAGCACTTCCCTCCCAGGTCTTGTTTGGACTGATCCGCGGCGCTAGCTTGCGGCGGCCGAAGTTACGACCGACATACAGGGCGGCAACATCGCCCGTCCAGACGATGCAGAACAGGAAGATCAGGAGCGAGGGACCGTCGGGTTGTATCCAGAGGAGAGGCAGTGTGGCCAGGCTTAGACCGATGTAAATAAGTGCGAACAGGGAAAACGCGGAATCGGCCAGAACGCGCTCGAGCGGCGCACGAAAGCTGCAAACGATGATCAGGAGAAGACTGCAAAGGCCGATCGCAGGCAGGATGAAGGTGGGACTGCGGAAGGTTGCGGCGAAGAGGACGGCGATGGAGACCATAACCAGAGCGCGTCGAAATCCGCTAACGCCGGCGATCGAGAGGTATTCCCAGGTGGCCAGTTCGGCGACCAGCGCGGTTGCGGCCACCAGCACAAGGAAGGATCCCTTCAGCAAGAGCAGCAGAACCAGAGGGATGAGGACGGCTGCCGTAATGACCCTTTTCATGATTCCAAGAAGGATACATGGCAGCTCAGGGCCGACAGAGTCCGAGATGTATAACCTAGCTCAAGCCAGATGGCGGTTGACTATGAATAAAATTGGAGCATTTGAAGCAAAGAACAAGTTGGGTGAGTTGTTGGATCGGGTGGAAAAGGGAGAAGAAATAGTTGTCACCCGCCATGGCAGGCCGGTGGCTCGGCTCGTTCCAATGAGCCCGGGAATTGATCGCATGCAGGCAGATGCAGCATTGCAGCGCATGCGGGATAGGGCGGTGCAGGCAGGCTTCGGAGTGTTCGATTGGGAGACCCTCAAGGCGGATCGAGACGCGTCCCGCCCGTGAGCGTGATCCTTAATCGCTCGGCGACGCTCTGAAAATGACTCCGCAGGTTCTCAGGTTTGAATCACACCTGGATTGAATTTCTCAACCTCCGGATTTAGGGCTGCGGCTTTGAGCGCCGTCAAGAGAACGTCTCGCGTCTTCGCCGGATCGATGATTGCATCCACCCATAGCCGGGCGGCCGCGTAACGGCAATCTGTTTGTTCATCGTAGCTGGACTTGATGGAGTCCAAGACCTGGCTTTTTTCCTCTTCGCTTAGTTGTTTTCCACCACGTTCCAACTGGCGGATTTTTATCTCGACAAGCGTACTGGCCGCGGAGGCTCCGCTCATCACAGCGTAGCGGGCGGTCGGCCAGGCAAAGAGGAATCGTGGGTCATATGCTTTTCCGCACATGGCGTAGTGACCGGCGCCAAATGAACCGCCCAGGATTACCGTGATTTTGGGTACCGTGGAGTTGGCAACGGCCGAGACCATTTGCGCACCAGCGCGGATGATGCCGCTCCACTCTGCATCCCGGCCCACCATGAAGCCGTTGACGTCGTGAAGAAAGATCAGAGGAATCAGGGTCTGATTGCAATCCATGATGAAGCGCGCCGCCTTCTCGGCGCTCTCGGCATAGATCACGCCGCCGAACTCTACCCTTTTTTCCCCGGTCTGGCTGGTATGCGTCTGATGCGTCTTCTGGTTGGCAACGATGCCGACCGCGAAGCCGCCAATCCGCCCGTAACCGCAAACCACGGTCTTGCCGTAATCCGGCTTGTATTCGTCGAATTGCGATCGATCGAGAAGCCGCGCGATGACCTCGTGTATGTCGTAGCTGTTGCCGGCTCCCTTTGCTGGGTCGGGGTCAAGCAAAGCATAAAGGTCCTGAGGGGCAAATTTGGGCGCGTCCCGATGCGGGTCGAAGACCGCCCGGTCAAAGGGTGCCACTGGCCCATGGCCCAGCCTCGAGACCAGGGAGCGTAGGCGCGCCAGGCACAAATGGTCGTTGGGCTCCTTGAAATCCACGGTGCCCGAAATTTCGGCATGCATGGTGGCGCCGCCCAGTTCCTCGGCTGAATACTTCTGGCCGATTGCCGCTTGCACCAGTGCCGGTCCGGCAAGGAAAAGCCCGCTGCCCTCGGTCATCAAAACATGGTCGGTCATGACCGGCAGATATGCGCCGCCGGCCACGCACATCCCCATAATGGCTGTAATCTGCGGGATACCCTTGGCGCTCATTACAGCGTTGTTGCGGAAGATTCGTCCAAAATCGTCCTGGTCAGGAAATACATCCTCCTGCAAGGGCAGGAACACGCCTGAAGAATCAACCAGATAGATAGTGGGAATCCGGTTCTCCATGGCTATGGTCTGGGCCCGCAATACCTTTTTGGCAGTCATGGGGAAGAACGCACCTGCTTTCACGGTAGCGTCGTTGGCGATTACCATCACCAGCCGCCCCGCGACCCACCCTAAACCGGCAACTACCCCTGCGGCGGCAGCGCCCCCCCACTCCTCGTACATGCCAAAGGCAGCAAATAGCCCCAGTTCCAGAAATTCCTGCCCGGGATCAAATAACAAGGCCAGCCGCTCTCTGGCCGTCAGCCGCTTTTTTCCATGCTGCGCGTCGATTGCCTTCGCGCCCCCGCCTTGGCGGATGGAGTCCTCCTGCTGGCTGAGAGCCAGCAGAAGCGCTTCCATTCCAGCAATATTGGTGCGGTGCTTCCGGGTCTGCGGGTCAAGTGCGGAGGCAAGGGCGTTGGAGAACAACGGCTCAGCCGCGAACGGGGTAACGGGTTGGTCTGGGTTTGGGCCGGCCATAAGAAACTCGCCAGCATAGCATCTCAGCCGCTGCCGGGCTTACACAATCGGCAAATTGCAACACCCGGTAGGGTGGCAAACCTGGTGACCTATGACACAATTTCCTACTTTCCAACATCCCCCGAACGTGACATACTGCACGCAGATTATCTTTTAGCCAACCCCAGTGGCTGAAAGATGCTCCTATTCGAAAGAGATTGTCATGGCTAACCTGCTTTGGAAACTAACTCCTGCCCATTCCTGGCCCACCACAGAGGCTACTGTGGACTCTTGTCAATGGATACGACTCCACGACCACTTGGGGGGCTTTGCCGGTCATTACCAAGTTAAATTCAGCTATCGAACGGGCGATCATGGACAAGTAAATCATGGGGAATTCTGTCATCACGGGACGCCTCATATCGCGCCGTATTCTGTAGGCGAGCATTTGACGATCCAATACGACCCCAAGAAGCCTGCACGCTACCATTTCAGCGGTGCCGGTTCGAATTACGAAAAGCTGGAAGCAATCCTGGTTATGACCGTTTTCGCTTTGCTTGCCGGTTACGTGCTTTATACGTTCTAGGTTTCTCCCCCGCCAGATCCTGCCTCTCAGCGATGCGCTTGCGTCGTGTCTTCTCCTTTTGCCCGAGCTCTGTCCGGCGTAAACTTTGTTGGATTGCCAATCGAACTTTTGGCCTCGATTGGCGGGCGGCGTGAGCCTGGAGCCTCCCGCCCGTGTATTGAAATACGGCCGGAGTTTCTGCATTGCTTTTCGGCGATAGCACACTAGGATGGTTTGCGCGGTCGTCGCGACCAATAGAGAACATGCAATCTCATCGCACTATCCTCCTGGCTTTGATATTCGGCTGCAGCGCACTCGTCCTGAGCCATGCTCAGGTAACGCCGCGGGAGAGCGTTTCTTCCGATGACATTAGCGTGGCCGAAGGTCTCCAACTCCCTACCTATGGACATGTTTGGGCGCTCGACAGCTGGAAGGGCGTGCATGAATTGGTCCGGTTAAAACCCCCGGACACCACAGCGGATGACTCCGGCTTTTCGCTCAAGATGAGACGGACGATCGAATTCAAGGGCGAGGCAGCTCTGGTCAGGGTGCACGATCCGGCTGCTCTTTTCTTTCTGCGCGGGGTCTCCGGCAGCGACAATGGCCGCTCCGATTTGGTGGTGGTACGCCTGAACGTCGAAGCCCAACGGCGCGAGGTAACGAAAGATGCCATGGCACAGCTCAAGCAACAGGCCAAACATGGGGACAGGCAGTATCCCGATTTGATTGCCATCAAGCAGCAACGGGTGGGAACGACAGATTGGTACCGGCTGTCTCCAACGCAAGTTCTCGCGCCGGGCGAATATGCGCTCGTCCCTTTGCCCGCCAGCCCCGGCTTTGCGGAGGGCGAGGTTTTCGACTTTGCTATCGATCCCCAGGCGCCGGAAAACACCGATCCACTGCGCTCAGAACAGTATCGCGGCGCCCAATGAATCAGACCCGCCAATAACACCAAGGTGTTAGCGCGTTCCAATTCCATCCGCGAATGCGCAAAAAAAAAGGCAGCTAACAATCAAGCGTCTGCGAAGGCAGAAAATACATAGCCAACTGCGCTTGTCGCACGCGTCGGGTAAGGAAATTCTGTTCCCCGAGAATCGCCGCCGGACCATTCTCCCCATCGCTCATGGGTTGGGGATGACCAGAAATCGATCCTGAGCGCGGCCGGGTGAAAGCAAGCTGCTCTCGGTCGATAACGGCACAATTATAGTTACCATTAAGACGGTTCCCCCTCATACCCAAGGCAGCCCGAATCGATCCGCTTGCTCAATTCGAATGAGGGAGAAATGGTTTACGGAAGAGGGGACGAGGCCGTCACACCATAGAGGCCGAGGACCTCGGCGTGGCTCCGCATGGCGGCGATGCAGAAGGCGATGTGGGCGTCGAGTTCGATCCTCAGTTCCTGCGCCCCTGAAATGATGTCTTCGCGGTGTACACCGCGTGCGAAAGCCTTATCTTTCATCTTCTTACGCACACTTGCCACGTCCACGTCGAAGATCGATTTCGTCGGTTTGACCAACGACACAGCGGTCAGAAAACCAGCCAGTTCGTCGCACGCAAAAAGGGCCTTGGCGAGGTGTGTTGTTCTCGCTACACCGGAGTACTGAGCGTGTCCCATGATCGCTTCGCGAATCTCCGCCGGCCATCCTTCCTCGGCGAGAATTTTGTTTCCAACGAAGGGATGTTCTTCAACGCTGGGATATTTTTCGTAATCAAAATCGTGCAGCAAACCGGTGATGCAATAGGTCTCGCGCAACCCCTCGGCCTCGTCTCCGCGGAGCTCGAGACTGGCAGCCTGATGGTCGCCGTGAGCGCCCATACAGGCCTCAACAGCGAGCGCATGCTTGAGCAAACCCGGTGATTTGGTGAACTGGTTGAGCAGAGTCCAGGCTTCGGTTCGCGTATATTTTGTTCCGGTCATTTCGTATCTTTTTACACAGACAGCCGTCATGCTCCGTGTTTCTTAGGCTTTCTTCCGAAATTCGTACCACGTTTTCCGCTTTGACCCTACTTTTTAACTTGACATTAAGGATACCCTGCATCACTGTAATCATGAATCAGGTAGGGACCGTCGTTAAACGGATACTTGGCGCGAGGGTGTCAAGGTGATCTAAAAAGCGGCGCTTCTTACTCAGGATCGCCCTGCTCTGGCGCTCCGTTACAAAATTATGGCAACTACCTTAGCAACCGTCGAGGCGCGTGAGGTTCTTCGGTGTGAACGCTGCACCCTGGTTCAGTTTCGCACTGCGAATTCTCTATGTAGGCGCTGCCACAAACCGCTCGAAGTCGAAGAACCGGAACGGCTCGTTCCGCAATTCGCGGGAGAGCCGGAAGAAGCCGTAGCCGAAGATAACGGCCTTCAGGTGGCGCGTGCGGTGCGTGATCTTCGCAAGGGCCGCAATCTGAGCCAACGCCAGCTTGCTGGCCGCATGCAAGTGCCGCGCACCTATATATCCAAAATCGAGAACGGCAAGGCGATGCCGACCCTGTCTTCACTGGCTCGGCTGGCCGCGGCGCTCGAGATCGATATTTGTAATCTGCTTCGTGATGCGCGCAGCCGCAGGCATGAAGAGACTGCGTCGATTCTCGGTGATCCTTTCCTGGCCGAACTCGCACCATACATCGCACAGATGGATTCGTTGCAGCGCTCCATGTTCCTCAACCAGGTGCGTGACCTGGCAATGGGCCGCCGCAGAAGCGCCTGAGCTGCGGCCTTTTCTCGCCTGAAGTGTTGGTACTACCCCCCCGCTGTGGCAGTCGCTGAGCGGTTTTGCGGGGGGAGGGGACCATGTGCTACGGTCGTAAGGAAAGGCAATCGTTTTGCGATTCCTGGCACCGAGCCGCGTAACCGAATTATCCCCCGAAGAGCAGGCCGTCTATCACCAACTGGACCCGGCTCGCTTGCCGCACCACGTAGCCATCATCATGGACGGCAACGGGCGTTGGGCAGGCAAGCGCAGCCTCAGGCGCTTTCTCGGGCATCAGCAAGGTGCGGAGTCGGTTCAGTATGTTGTCGAGACCGCCTCGCGTATCAACCTGCCATGGCTGACGCTCTACGCCTTCTCGCTTGAAAACAACCTGCGCCGCCCTAAGACCGAAGTTAACTTCCTCATGCGTCTGCTGCGCTCTTACCTGGTAGACAACGTCGAACGCATGAACGATAACAATGTGCGCATCGCGTATATCGGCCGCACCCATGAGCTGCCCTCCGAAGTGCAGGAGAAGATGCAGTGGGCTGCCGAAGCTACCGCGCGCAACAGCGGCACCGTGCTGACTCTAGCGCTCAATTACGGCGCGCGCTCCGAACTGGTAGATGCCGTCAGAGCCCTCGCCCGGGAAGCCGCCGCCAAGAATCTTTCCCTCGAGCACATCAGCGAAGAAGACGTGAGCCGCCATCTCTACACCGCCCATATGCCTGACCCCGACCTGGTCGTTCGCACCAGCGGCGAATTTCGCGTCTCCAATTTTCTGCTGTGGCAAATGGCGTATTCCGAGATTTACGTCACCGAACGCTTCTGGCCCGATTTTCGCGGTATCCATTTGCTCGAGGCCATTGCCGACTACCAGCGCCGCGAGCGCCGCTACGGCGGTTTGAACAAGCGCCAGGAGTCCGACGAAGCTCCCATACCCGACAGCTTTCTTGTCCCCCGGTAGGGTTAAGCAAGCTTGGGGCATTTTCACCACGGCTCCTAAAGAGGGTGTGTGGGAACAGTCTTTCCAACCTCACTCCCGCAGGGACTGCCGGCTATAGAGAAATTGTGAGGAGTCGATTTCCAAACTCCCGTCCCGCAGGAACGTCTGAACTTTCAGACTTGTCCAAATTAGATTTTTGAGTTGGCCGATTTGGACAGCACATGAAGCTTTTACTGACCCTAAGAGGCTGGGGAAGAGACTGTCGCACGAAGGGCACGGCTTTGGCCGCTGAGGTACGCTTTTCGAGACACACATAAGGCAAAGTCATGTCTTTTCGCACGTGAGTTCGCCACAGACGATGGCAGAGTCGTCCTCAGGGGCTTTAAAGCGTGTGTCTGCGAACCCCATTGCCAAAAAACTCAGTCCCGCAGGGACGGTCCAACCTGTAGCCCGGCACGGGAGTGCCGGGTAGGCTGAGGTTTATGACGGAGTCCCGCAGGGACGACACAAGGCGTAGCCCGTACATAAATCCAGCGAAATCGTCTGGCCTTTTAGTCCCTGGGTACGCTTTTCTACGACGATGCCTCGAGAACCGTACCTCAGCGGCTTCTAAGGCTGCGTCGTGCAGATGACTTTTACGGCACGGCTAAACAGGCCGCGGCAAAATTTTTCGTTTCAAGGGTACGGGCTTCAGAGCTTGCGTGAAAGGTCCCCATTGTGTCGTCCCTTCGGGACTCGAGTTGCGTGAAATACTACCCGGCACTCCCGTGCCGGGCTACAGATTGTCCCGTCCCTTCGGGACTGATTGTCGGGTGACCTGGGGTTCTTTTCTACCGCGGCTTGCCGGTTCTGATGTGATCAGAAAGGTGCACGTCCACCGCGGCCGGCAGGTTTGCACTACCTTCTTCCACACGCGGCGGTATTCTCGGATCATGAGTTCGCAGACAGTGGCGCGTCCTAAAAGGTCAGGAACCAGTAACAGGAAAAGAAAGACGGCAGTGGCGTCCGGCTGGATGTCTTGGTGGCCGCTGCTGGCAGGGATCGCGATCACCCTCGTGGCGGTGAAGATGGCGGAGATTCTGCCGCTGATGGGTGCGGGTGGATTGCTCCGGTTGCAGCTGCTTTACCCCTATGCGCTGCTGCTCAAGCAGCCCCAGCTCGGACTCTCTGAACCGACCAGCAACCAGTGGTCGCAGATCATGTTGTATTCGCAATGGGCTCTCTACGGCCTGTATGCCAGTGTGGCCATGAGGTGGAAGCCGCTGTGGGTGGCGTTCATGCAGGTTGCGGCGATCCATCTGTTGGGCTTCGGCGCGCTCTGGATACTGGCGCACGCGTAGGCCCCCGGAGACAGGCCAAGGTGACCACCGAGCCAGTGAAGATCATCGAGTGCCCGCGCGATGCCTGGCAGGGCATGCCGCAATACATACCTGCAGAGGTCAAGGCAGATTACCTGCGCGCCCTTATCCGCGCCGGTTTCACACATATTGACGCGGTCTCTTTCGTTTCCCCGGCCGCCGTCCCGCAAATGGCCGACTCGGAGCGTGTCCTGGCCTTGCTGGGCCCGGTCAGCGCCGTGGAGATGATTGCCATCGTAGTCAACCAGCAAGGTGCGGAACGGGCCATAGCGGCCGGAACCATCCGCACTTTGGGGTTTCCCTATTCCCTCTCAGCCACGTTCCTGGAGCGCAACCAGAGACAGACACTGCCGCAGGCGCGCCAAACCCTCGAAAAAATAAGCGCGCAGGCGAGGGGAGCCGGCTTGGGGGTGGTGGCCTATCTGTCGATGGCCTTTGGCAATCCCTATGGGGACCCCTGGCAGCAGGAGGACGTGATCACTGCCTGTCATACGCTGAAAGAGCTGGGCCTGACGGAGATCTCGTTGGCCGACACGGTCGGTATCGCCACACCGGGACAGATCAGATCGCTGCTGGATGCAGTGCTGGCGGAGGTCCCCGGGCTTGAGCTGGGGGCCCACTTGCACGCTAGCCCACAGCAGGCCCCGGAAAAGGTCGCGGCGGCGTACCAGGCGGGCTGCCGGCGCCTGGACATGGCCCTGGGTGGACAGGGCGGCTGTCCCTTCGCCCAGGATGCGCTGGTGGGCAATGTGCCGACCGAGGCAGCCATCACTGAGCTGACGAGGTTGGGGGCGAATCTCCCTCGCCTGGGCCCATTGGGCGAGTTGCTGGCCATGGGCCGCTCCATCAACAATCGGTTCGGTAACCTCGCAGGCTAAAGCATTTTCAATGTGAACGTGGGGCCAACAGCTATAAAAGCATGGAGGAGCATCGAGAACCGTGGCCATCCATTACGCAACGCTCGAAATCAAGGAAGCGGACGGCATCCACACCATCACCCTGAACCGGCCCGAGCGCAGAAATGCTTTGAATCCGCAGTTGATAGCGGAGCTGACGCATGCGCTAGGCGAGTCGGCGAACTGCCCCTGCGGGGTGGTGGTGCTGACCGGCGCCGGAACCGCCTTCTGCTCAGGCATGGACCTGGAGAATCTCAAGTCACTCACCGATGAGCGCCCGGAAGATCAACGGGCGGACGCCGAATCGACCATGTGGATGATGCGCCGGCTTTACGAGCTGAATAAACCGACCATTGCCGCAGTTAATGGTCCAGCCATTGCCGGGGGCACGGGACTTGCGACCCTCTGTGACTTTACCCTCGCCGCGCCACAGGCCAGGTTCGGTTACACGGAGGTGAGAATCGGTTTCATCCCCGCCATCGTCTCCGTATTTCTATTGGAGATGGTTGGGGAAAAGAAGGCCAAGAGCCTGCTCCTCTCGGGCAGGATCCTGAACGCCGACGAAGCCCTGGCGCAGGGGTTGGTGACCGAAGTAGTGGCGGAGGGCGAGCTGATGGCGCGCGTGCGTGCCCTGGCAGAACTGTTACTCCGGAACAGTCCGGAATCGATGGGCGCGGTCAAAAAACTGCTGGCGTCTTTCGCCAAGGAACGCCTCGACCGCGATCTGACACGCGCCATGCGTTGGAATGAAAAGATCCGCAACAGCCCCGACTTCCACGAAGGATTAAGCGCATTTCTTGAGAAACGCGATCCGGTGTGGCAGCGCAAGCAGAAATAGAGTCCAACTTTTCCGGCAGAAATTGCCGCCACGCATCTCGGTCGATTCGCTTTCCGGGTATCATTTGCGGGTATGCCAAACAAAGTTCGTTGGGGAGTTTTGAGCACGGCTGGAATCGGGGTCAAGAAAGTACTGCCGGCCATGCAGAAGGGTGAGTGGGTTGAGGTGAGTGCGATCGCCTCCCGCGACCTCCACAAAGCTGAGGAAGTTGCCCGCGCTCTGGGTATTGCGAAAGCGTATGGGTCCTATGAAGAGCTGCTCGCCGACCCTCAGATTGAAGCGATCTACAATCCGCTGCCGAATCAGCTTCATGTTCCCTGGTCCATTAAGGCAGCCGAGGCGGGGAAGCATGTTTTGTGCGAGAAGCCGATCAGCATGACAGTGGCCGAAGCCAGAAACCTGCTCGCAGTGCAGCAACGGACAGGGGTAATTATTGGCGAAGCGTTCATGGTTCGCACTCATCCGCAGTGGCTGCGCACCCGGGAGCTGATTGCGTCCGGCCGCATCGGCGCATTGCGTTCCATCCAGGGGTTCTTCAGCTACTTCAACACTGACCCGAAAAATATCCGCAACATTCCTGAATGCGGGGGTGGGGCGCTCATGGACATCGGGTGCTACCCCATCAATACCTCGCGTTTTCTGTTCGGGGAGGAGCCGTTGCGGGTGTCAAGTGTGCTGGAGAAATGTCCCACGTTCCAGGTGGACCGGTTGACCTCAGCGATACTCGAGTTCCCGTCGGGGCAGGCGACGTTTACCTGCAGCACGCAGCTTGTGCCGTACCAGCGAATGCAGGTGTTGGGGACGAAAGGCCGCATCGAAATCGAGATCCCCTTTAATGCGCCCAATGACCGGCCATGCCGGATTTTTATCGACGACGGGCGGGATCTCGTGGGAGGCGGCATCACCGTAGAAACCTTCCCTACCTGCGACCAATACACGATTCAAGGCGACGTGTTTTCCAGAGCCGTGCGGGAAGGCACTCCAGTACCCGTTCCGCTCACGGACGCGATCAAGAACATGGCGGTGATCGAAGCGGTTTTTCGTTCCGCGGAATCGGGCACCTGGGAGAGGCCTCAGACGTAATCTCTCCGGAACCCTGGTAATCCATTTGTAACCGTATTTGATCGGTTACGTTCAACCAGGTTTAGAGGTCATCCTCACCGGTAACTTCCGAAGCCTCATCCCAGGCTTCGGAATCGCCTATTTCCCGCTCCAGTTCTTCGGCATCCAGAGGAGGCTCATCCAGAACTTCGCGGGCCGGGTTCGGCAATGTTTCACTATCACTCACGGCAGACGTGACTCCGTAAAGCTGATTTTTGAGCCTAACACAGCTGGCTGGGGCGATGATTTAGTTGTTTAATTCAATAAGGTCTATTGCGGAAATGCCGGGGTTCGGCAGGTCATGAAATTGTTGAATTTTCTGGTAGAGAGCTTCGTCGGGGCCTTCGGCATAACCAAACCGAAGCCGGAACAGCAGCGCACGGTGGCTCTGACGCTGGGCGGCTTTCTGCTGATCTTCTTTGCTGCGCTGGCCAGCCTGATCCTCTGGATGCTCTTTGGCGTCCGGCGTTAGCCCGCCGTTAACCCGCCAAGGATCTTGAACCTGACGCCTGCTGTGGATTGAAGAGCGCCCGTCGACTAAAGTGGTGCCCACATCGCGCAGAGCGCGATGTGGGTACTCAAAGGCCGGTCAAACGGTAATGCGTCCAACCGGGAGCCGTTATTTGCCGGCTAGCGCCTCGGTAACCGGGGTGCTGGTCGCGGGCACGGTGCCGGCTGCTTTTTTGTGCAGCTGATGGTGGAGACAATAGAGCGCAAGCTCGAGCCGGTCAGAGACGCCAAGCTTGTCGTAGACCTTGCGCAGATAGTTCTTGATTACCTGCTCAGTGGTGCCGAGCTGGTAAGCAATTTCCTTGTTGCGCTTCCCCTGCGTAATGCAGGTGATGATGGCCAACTCCTTAGGCGAAAGGCGCGGCTGGGTGCGAGGGCTGGTCAGCGCAGTCGCCTGCGAACGGTATGCCTCGATTACCCAGTTGATCGACTGGTTGTCGATCCAGGTCTCGCCGGCTGCGATCTTGCGCACGCACTTGACCAACAGATCGGGCGAGATAGACCGAGGGATGATGCCCCGAACACCACGGCGATAAAGCTCGACGGTGTTGGATTCATCATTCTGGGCCGACTGGACAATGATCTTCAGTTGCGGCGCACGCCGCACCAGCTCGGGAATAGCGTCGACCGTGCCCGCGATCAAATTACCCTCGAGCAGGATCATATCGGTTGGAAAGCGTTGGATCGCGCCGTGAAGCCCGGCCAGAGTGTCAACCTGTGCGATCACACGGATATCGTCTTCGAGCGCAAAAATCTTCCGAATACCAACCCGGTAGATTGCTTGCGAATCGGCGAGAACGATTCGTATCGCAGCGTTGTCAGCACCCTCATCGGGTTCGAATGCGCCGTCGGAGGGACCGGCATCGGAGAATTCAGGTTTGGCAGATACCATAGGTTCAAAGACCAAAATAGCTTCAGTGACTAAAGTGATACTTGTCGATAACTGCAGCGACATGCGTCGTCTTTACATCTTTTTTTACATCTGGTGTGCAGCGTACCACGCGACCGGTGCAGTGCAATACAACATCGGTGGGGGTGCCCATCGCCTCGGCCGGCATCTTGATGGTAAAACTCACGATACTGCCCACCACTAAAGACGTGGCGAGTTCAAACAAGACACCATTGGCGGAAATATTTTCCGTAACCGCCGGAAGGTCTCCCGCTTCGGTGGAAATGGTAATCGGCACGCACAGAGGGAAGCGAACCGCAGCGCGGAGTTCGACAGGACGTTCGGTTGCGACTGCGGTAGAGATATCCATGCCCTGATAATAATCAGAACCTGGAAGTACGGGAATCCCCTAAAAAGGCCACCTTCTTGGCCTCATAGTACTAAAGTTACGCCTACTAGTGCCTTCGGTTTGGTCACTTCGCAGGAAATTTTCGCGAACCGCCTGCCGGACCCCAAAGAAGCGAACAACAACCGGTGCGCCCTCACATTACCTGTGCCCTGGCATATATACTTAGTAATAATCACACGAAAGTTGTAGCGACCAGGCATCCCCGCAGGTAACATCTGCATACGCGCGACCTGCGCACAAGGAGTTTCCCAATGAAACTGACTCTGATCCGCGCTCTCACCGTAGCTGGGCTGGTTGCTTTGTCCGCCTCCGCGCATGCCACGCCCCTCCTATGGCGGCTCTGGTGGTAGTTCGGCAATTCGGGTGGGGAGGCCTTCCCCCCTCCCCATGTGTTGACGACCGATCGGCCCGCAAAGTACGATTCGCTCACTCTCAGCTTTATCCCTGCTGAGGCATCGCTCTGATGCGCAATCGGGAACCCCTCCCGGCTACTTAGACAAAGCAGTCTTTGCGAACCGGGCTCTTCAGAGCTATTCTGCATCTATCAAGGTGCAACATGACTCTGCAAGGGCTGTATTCGGCGTTCAGTCTTCTAGGCCTGGTAGCAGAGGTTACGCTGTTCGTCGTGCTGATCGTTCGCCGTCAATATAAGGTCTTCCCTGTTTTCACCCTCTATATTGCTTTCGGTCTGATCAATGATGCCGCCATAGGCTCGCTCATGGTCGCATACCCGATCCATGTTGCGCGCTCCGTAGCCTTCGGGCTCCTGCCATTGCAATACCTGCTTGAGTTGAGCGTTCTCTTCGAAATTGCATGGCATGTTCTTCGCCCGGTCCACGCTTCGCTTCCGCAAGGCAGCGTGCGTGTCTTTATCGGAGCGGTAGCGCTTGCCCTCATAGGTGGCATTCTTCTTGCCTGGCATCTCGACAACACGGGCAACAAGGTTCAGGACGTTAAGGTTCCCCTCGACCTGACGGTGGGTTTGTTGCGAATGATGATATTTGTGGCTACGGCCGGTTTCGCCCAGCTGCTGGGCATCGGCTGGAAAAATAAGGTTTTACAACTGGCCACGGCGCTCTCCTTTTATAGCGCGGTGGATTTGATTGTGAGCATGGTGGAGCGCTATTCAGGTGGGTCCAACGATCTGGACGGGGTCCGGATGGTAGCTTTTACACTCGAACTGGGATTTTTAGTGTGGGCCTTTACAACTAAAGAGGTACGCCGGCGCGAATTCAGTCCACAAATGGAACAGTTTTTGGTTACACTTGCTGGGCGGGCAAAGCTCGCACGTACTGCGCTCGTACGGATGCAGGTGAAATAAAGACATGATATTGCCGCTGCTACAGGTAATACTTACTGCTCTTTTAATTGCCTACGCCGGAATTTGGCGCAGGCAACAGATGAAGCGTCGTGCCAAGACCTGGAACGGGATCATCAGCCAGTTGCGTTGCAACGACTGGGGTATCGAAGAAATCTCCGAACGGTTTCTCTACAAGAGCGAAGTCCAGGTGACCACAAAAGATGTTTGGCAGCGCATTCAGGGCTGCAAAGGGCTGTGGGCAATGTATAAAAATTCCCCGGTCCTGGTTCAGCTGGCAGATTACGCCGCTGAGCACGGTGAAGGCGTCGATCAGGAGATGCTCGAAGGCTTGCGCAGTGATGCTTTTCAAATCCGGCTGTGTGTGTTATTGGCCCTCGGACAGTACGTGTTTTCTGCATCGTCGGTTGGAGCTGCGGTGAATGCTCACCGCGCCGTCGCGACCTACAGCTCAATGCTGGTCCGGCTCACAGCATTTATCCAGGAATATTCAACCCCTCTCTTCCCCAGCTACCTCGACGCTGTCGCCTAGAATATCGGGCCGGTAGCCACTGGCTTTTGCGCTTGCGAAGCTTGCGCAATGCGCTCGATCCGGCGATACTTAATTGTTGGGAAAGTGTGCCCGGAGCCAGTTGTCCGGCCCACCATCGCGATCCCAAACCCACCCGGATTCAACTCCATCAGGGAAGAGTTTCTGAAAGGATTTACGCCTGTGTTGATGATTCGTCTGGCTCGCTTCGGTGCACGAAAGCAGCCGTATTACCGTGTTGTTGTGATTGAGAAGGACCGCGCCCGCAACGGGCGGTCGATCGAGGTGGTGGGCACATACAACCCACGCACCAACCCGGCCACCGTCGATTTGAAGCGTGAGCGCATCGAGCACTGGACCAACAACGGAGCACAACTCTCCGAACGTGTGGCCAAGCTGCTGGCGGCCTACAGGCCGACCGCGACCGCGGCGTAAAACGCTCTGGACACAACCACCGCAAAAGCGGTTTAATGCTCGGTCATGAAGGAACCCAGCCATCGCCTGTTTGTGAAGTACTTCAGGCTGGCAGCAGATTGCTGAGACAATCCTGCATTTGTTGGGTCTTTAGAGGCCGGTACGATGATGCACGACACGAATCAGGACAATATGCAGCAACTCGTCACAGAAATCGCCAAGGCCCTGGTTGACGACCCGCAAGCAGTAGAGGTGCAGGCTGTAGCCAGGGATGAGAACACGGTGCTACGCCTGCGCGTGGCCTCTGCCGACGTGGGCAAAGTAATCGGCAAACAGGGGCGAACCGCACGCTCCATGCGTACGATTCTGAGCGCGGTGAGCATGAAATTGCACCATCGCTACACGCTCGACATACTCGAGGAAGACGAGGCCGGAACGCCGGCCGACTCCTAAGGCGGTTGCACGATTACCGCTCCAGTCTGGCCTCAGAAAAGCGGGCCTTCTCCTGGTGGAAAGCCCGGTCCAAGGGATTTCTTCGAATATCCCTCTCATGAGACCGCTGCGGAATTGTTTCCCGGACCCAGGCTGGGCCTGGGAACCGCATGACCACATCTCCTGAAGCCTGGGTGCTGCTTGCCCGCGTCGTACGCCCGCAGGGCCGTCAGGGCGAGGTGCTGGCGGATATCTTTACCGACTTTCCAGAACACTTCAGCCGGCGCAAGCGGCTATTTCTTCGCTCCGCAGGCGGCGGTGCCGATGCCATGCAGGAAGCTAAGGTGGAGTCGCACTGGCTCCATAAGGGACGCGTGGTGCTGAAATTTTCCCAGGTGGATTCCATGATCGAGGCGGAAAAACTCCGCGGCTGGGAAGTGGTGATTCCGCGCGAAGAGCGCATGCCGCTCGAAGCTGATGCCGTTTATGTAAGCGACCTGCTGGGAGTGAGAGTGATCGACGTAAGCGGTGGGGGCGCCACCGACGCCGGCGAGATCGCAGACGTGGAGCCGGAAGGAGCCGGACCCGCCATGCTGGTCATACGCACCCCGGCCGGCGACGAACTGCTCATCCCCTTTGTCCGGGCGTACCTGCGGAAAATGGATATCGAAGGCAAAAGGCTGGAGATGGAGCTGCCCGTGGGCCTGCTGGCCGCACAGGCTCCCTCCGGAGACAAAACGGATTAACAGCTATGCGCTTTGACATCGTCACCATCTTCCCTGGATTTTTCGCCGGCTTCTTCGAACATGGTGTAGTCAAGCGGGCCATCCAGAGCGGCTTGTTGAGCGTCGGAGTGCATGACCTGCGCGAGTTCACGCATGATCGGCACCGCACCGTGGACGACCGCCCCTTTGGCGGTGGCGAAGGCATGGTCCTTAAACCCGAACCGCTGGCCGAGGCGGTTGAACATCTGCAACTTCCGCCCAAGGCGGAAAGGCTGGCGCGGCGGGAGACGGTGATTTTGCTCTCCGCCCAAGGAAGACGATTTTCTCAAACCATGGCCCGTGAACTGGCCCAAACCAACCGCATTGTGTTGCTGTGCGGACGCTATGAAGGGGTCGACGAACGGGTTAGCGAGCTGATCGCGGACCGGGAGCTCTCGATCGGAGACTATGTGCTCTCCGGTGGCGAATTGGCCGCCGCAGTGGTGCTTGACGCCACCATGCGTCTCCTGCCGGGAGTCCTTGGGAACGATGCATCGACGGAGTATGAGAGCTTCGGCGTGTCTGACGCGCAATTGCAAACCAGGTCGGGGGGTTTGAGTTCGACACACGGCGCCGGTGGACTGCTGGACTACCCCCATTACACGCGTCCAGCCGAGTTTCGCGGGCTGGCCGTGCCGGAAGTGCTGAGCAGCGGCAACCATGAGCAGATTCGCCGATGGCGGCGGGAGCAAGCGCTGCGCAAGACTCTTCGCAACCGGCCGGATTTGCTGGACAACGCCGAATTGAGCGCGGAAGACCGGACCTTTCTGCGCGCCCTCGAACCGGGTCGCGAGGGCGCGCAAAGCAAAGATTCCGTGTAAACTAAGAACTTCGACGTAACCGCGTTTTTCCATCACGACAGGAAGCAATTATGTCTATTCATCCAGTTATGCAGCGTCTGGCCGATAAACTTCGGCGCACCGACCTGCCTGAGTTCGTGCCCGGCGATACGGTTCGGGTACAAGTCAAGATCAAAGAAGGCGACAAGGAACGCCTCCAGGCGTTTGAGGGCATCGTCATTGCGCTCAAAAATGGCGCGCAAGGCAGTTTCACCGTGCGCAAGATGAGCTTCGGCCAGGGTGTCGAGCGCATTTTCCCCTTCAACTCCAAGGTGGTCGACAAAGTAGAGAAGGTGCGCTCGGCGCGGGTGCGGCGCTCCAAGCTCTTCTACCTGCGCGGGCTGCGCGGCAAGGCTGCCCGGTTGAAGGAAGTGGAACGCAAGTAAGCTTCACATAGAGTTAAACCGCGCCCCGGCGGCATCGCTGCCGGGGCGTTGCTTCGTTGATTCCTGTTGAGCAAATTCTTACCGAGAGCTGTGGGAAACACGTTCGTAACTCGCTAGCCGGTTAGCTGAATGGTCTACACTCGGATTTGGAGATGCAGGAGTATCTGCAGCCTTTCGCTTCCGTGTATACAGAACAGCCAATTCCGACCCAGCTGCCCCTCAAGAGGGCGCGCACCCCACGACCGATACCTTTGCAAAACGTAAGTGAGAAGGATCTCGTAGATCCAGAAGCGCTGGAGCGTGAACTTTCGCCGGCGGCGCGCAAGATGCGCATGCTGAAGACGCTGGTGTGCGGAAACCGCTACGAACGCGCCGCCCGCGCCAGCGGCGCAAAGGTGGTTGCGGGAGTCGATGAAGTCGGCCGCGGTGCTTTGTTTGGGCCGGTCGTGGCCGCCGCCGTGATTCTCCCCGAGGGCTGCCGCATTCCAGGTCTGCGCGACTCCAAACAATTGATCCGTGAAGAACGCGAGCGTTTGGCCCGCATTGTAGAACGACGAGCCCTCGCAATTGCGATCGAGGAAGTCGATGCCGAGACTATCGATCGCATTAACATCTACCAGGCAACGCGCGTGGCGATGACAGCTGCGGTATGCCGCCTGGCGCCAATCCCTGACCACCTGCTGGTGGATGCCCTGCGGCTGGACTTTGCCTGCGCCCAAACCAGCATCATTTACGGCGACTCATTGAGCATCTCGATCGCCGCGGCCTCCGTAATTGCCAAGGTCTACCGCGACAACCGCATGCGTCAACTGGATCGCGACTATCCGGTGTACGGTCTTGCTTCTCACAAAGGCTACAGTACGCCAGAGCACAAACAGGCTCTGCTGGCGCACGGGCCGAGCCCGCTGCATCGCAGAAGCTTTCGCCCGGTCGCCGAAAATTGCCTTCCGTGGGATTAAATTTCCCCCTTCAAAGTTTGAACCAGTAACGAAATCGTGGGTATCCCACATCTCGCGAAAACGAGCGAGATGTGGGGCATGATCTGTTGCCGGAGAGCGTTGGAAGGAGCTGAGCCCGTCTTTTCCGTCCATACGCTAAGACAAACACTCGACTGCTCTGGCCGAAAATAACTCCGACCTCCGTCCCAGCTACACTGTCCACGCAGGAGGACCAGCTTGCCACTACGGCTGATGTGCTTTACCGCCCACCCCGACGACGAGTGTGGGGCCTTTGGTGGGGCGTTGATGCTGGCCCAGCAGCGCGGCGTGGAAACCGGCGTAGTCTGCCTTACCGAAGGACGCGCTGCATCGCTCCGGGGCAATGCACGCAACGATGACGAATTGGCCACTCTGCGGCGGCAGGAGTTTGCCGCCGCGTTGCAGGTGTTGGGCGTCTCGAGCGGGGAAGTGCTTAATTACCCGGATGGCGGCCTCGCGCGGCAGGACTTTGCCGCGGTGACTACGGTTCTGGTCGAGCGCATCCGGCGCTTTCGCCCTCACGTGGTGCTGACCTTCGGGGGCGATGGCAATGTAAATTTGCACCCCGACCACACCATGGTTTGCTGCTTTGCGACTGCGGCTTTTCACTGGGCGGGGCGTAAGAATTTTGCCCCTGAGCAGATCGCCGCGGGTTTACTTCCCTACCGCGCGCAAAAGCTGTACTACGCAGTCGCTCCATTTCTGGCGAATCCAGACGCGGAGGAAGCGCGAACAGTCGCACTCGTGCCTGCCTCGCTGGTGCTCGAGTTGGGCGACTTCAAGGCAAAAAAGCTCGAGGCCTTCACGCAGCACACGACGCAGGCCGAGCTAGTGTCCAAGGTCAAGGTTGCCTTTGAGGGGACCGGAGGCGAGGAGAAATATCTCCTGGCGGCAGCGCGTGGCTTTCGTTCTTCTCCGCTGGAAACGGATATGTTCGCGGGGATCGAAGAATGATTCTTACCCTGCGGTGACAACGCCCGCTTGCCGGCTGACTCTTTGGCGCGCCGACCAGGCGATGCGCGCCACCAGGAGCACGGCCAGCACCAGGGTGATGGTGATGGGCGTACGAACTCCACTCTTGACGATCCACCAATAATGACTCGCCCCGCAGATGGCCGAGGCGTACGCCAGACGATGCAGGGCCTGCCAGCGCTTTCCCCCCAGCTTACGGATGGACCAGTTGGTAGAGGTGGCAGCCAGCGGAAGCAACATCAACCAGGCAGCCATACCGGCCATGATATAGCGGCGTTTGCCAATGTCATCGATCATCGCAGCCACGTTGAAGCCGGAGTAAAGCCATAAGTAAGTGAGCAGATGCAGGCAGCCATAGAAAAAAGCGAACAGGCCAAGCAGGCGGCGGAAGCGTATCAGCCAGCCAAGCCGCGGAGAGAGCCTTCGCACTGGTGTGATGGCCAGGGAGATCACCAGCAAACGAAGGGTGGCGAAGCCGGTGGCGTGCGTCACCGTCGCTGTCGGGTCGGGGCCCAGATTGTTTCTGAACCCGTTGAAGACCAGCAGCGCGAGTGGAACCAGGCACATCAGCCAGACTGCGACTTTGAGGGCAACGAGGGTGCGTTTGTTCATGATTGCCGGGCAAAGGCCAGCCTAAAAATCCTTCTTCAAATCCATGCCGTTGTAGAGGCTGGCGACCTGGTCTCCATAGCCATTGAACATAAGCGTAGGCTGGCGTTGGTCAAAGAGAGATGCGCCGATCCGGCGTTCGGTCTTTTGGCTCCAGCGAGGATGGTCGACGTTGGGATTCACGTTGGAATAAAAGCCGTATTCGCGCGGCGCCATCTCGTTCCACGCAGTGCTCGGCTGATCAGAGGTGAAGTGAATCTTTACGATCGACTTCGCGGATTTGAAGCCGTATTTCCAGGGCACAACAATGCGGACCGGAGCTCCATCCTGGTTGGGCAATACCTCCCCGTACAAGCCGAAGGTCAGCAGAGTGAGCGGATGCATGGCCTCATCCATGCGTAAACCTTCCGAGTACGGCCAATTCAAATTGATTTCCCGCAAACCCGGCATCACGCTGGAATCTTCGAGCGAAAGGAATTGCACATATTTGGCCTTAGGCAGAGGCTCGGCCCACTTGATCAGTTCCGAGAGCGAATAGCCGGCCCACGGAATCACCATGCTCCAGGCCTCGACACAACGGTGGCGATAGACGCGCTCCTCGATCGGCTTGAAGCTCAACAACTCTTCGATGGTTACGGTCTTCTTCTGCTTTACATGACCGTCCACGGTCACCTTCCAGGGACGAGTCCTCATCTTTCCCGCATTCTTGGATGGATCGTCCTTCTCCACGCCGAACTCGTAGAAATTGTTGTAGGTGGTGATGTCTTTGTAAGAGGTGGGCTTTAACCCGGGGGTGGAAAGCGGGCTCTGCACGGTCTGCAGTTTCGTGGCATCCGCAGCCATCGCCGCACGCGGCTCGAGCAGGCCGGCAAACCCAAGGGCGGCCGCACCGGCCATAAACGCCCGGCGGTTGAGGTAGGCGCTTTTCGGGGTGATTTCAGAGAACGGAATATCGCTGGTTTTCTTTATTAACATAGGTTCCCTGGCAGTATGACGCTTAACCCTGCCTCCAGGTTACGTCCGCACGACCAATCCTATTAATACAATGGAAGGCGTGCGGAACCCGCGACGACATCAGGTCCATATAATGAGAACGCCCGAAGGAGACTCATGGATCGCAAGGAGATCACATCTTGAGTGGAGCTGACAAAGACCGGTTGTACCAGGCGGCCGAAATGCTGTTGGAAGCCAGGCGAACCGCGCAACCAATTGACGATTTGCCGCCTGCCCTGCGCCCAGGAACGCTGGAAGAGGCTTACTACGTGCAGGATGTGATGCTTGACGCGCTGGGAACGGCCGGCGGTTGGAAAGTAGGCGCAACTACCCCGGACGGAACTCCGTTTTATTCCCCCATGCCCGTGGACGGGTTCGGCACCAGCGGGGAGCGGATTGCGAAGCATCTGCGAAGGTTGCGGGGCGTGGAAGCGGAAATCGCCTTCCTGATGGGAAAGGACTTACCTCCGCGCTCCACCCCGTACTCGCGGGAGGAACTGGTGGACGCGATCGAGAGCTGCGCGCCCGCGATCGAACTACTCGAATCAGGCCTGCTGAACCCGGACGCCGTTGATCGGCTGACGGCGATTGCGGATCTGCAGTCCAATGGCGGGTTCATTTCCGGGGCCGCCGTGAAGGGGTGGCAGGAGTTCGACTTCGCCACCGAAAGCGCGCAAATGAACGTAGACGGCTTTGTGCGCGTGGCCCATGGCAAGAACGCCGCGGGGGGCGATTTGCTGCGTCTGGTCCTGTGGCTGGCCAACGAGGCCCAGAGCCGCACCGGAGGGCTGCTGGCGGGGCAATGGATCACTACAGGGAGCTGGACGGGAAAGATTTTTGCTGACAGCGGATCGGTCGCGCTTGCGCGCTTTCCTAAGTTTGGCGAGGTCACCGTCCGGTTTGATTGAGACCGGTTTCGACCCCCTCCCAGTCTGCCATGAATGACCCAAACCTGGCTCTGCCGCTTTTGAGGCAGCCAGGCCTTCCGATTTCCCGCCAAGAGCGGGACCCACTCAAAACAAAGATGTTGTTCGCCCGTTCCGGATGAGAGGAAAGGGCTCTTTCTTCTGTTTTTCACGGCAAATTCTTCAGATGTTCATCGGTAACTGCGAACCTCACAGGAGCAAAACAGGTTCCGCGCGCGGAACTATTTCCTGCGGTTTTGGGAACCTCCGCGCGAGTTTTGCGACAGACTTCCCCGCACTCCTCGTGGTTGCACTGCGATTAAACAGCAAAGAGAGGACCAATGAAGAACCAACTGAAGACGCTGGCAACGCTGGCGCTTGTCTCGGCACTGTCTGCCGGGCTGGCACAGACAACAGCGTCCGGTACGACGAGCAGCTCAACCCACAAGCGGACTACCCCCCGAAAGGCCCCCGTACCCAAGAAGCCTTCGGTAGAGAGCCAGATTCAATCGCTGCGGGAAGATATGCAGACCCAGATCCAGCAATTGAAGCAACAATTGAGCGATCGCGACCAGCAGTTGCAGCAGGCACAACAGGCAGCGGCGGCAGCCCAGGCCGCAGCGACGCAGGCGCAGCAACAGGCAGCGCAGCAGCAGTCGACCCTGACCGAAAACACGGCAGCCGTGGGGAATCTGCAAGGGGCGGTCAACGACCTGAAGACGAACAACACCTCGTTGGCGTCTACCGTCCAGGAAGAACAGACAAAGGTGCAGAAGCAGATCAACAACCCTGACACCATTCATTACAAAGGCGTGACGCTCTCCCCGGCCGGCAGTTTCCTGGCGGCGGAAACAGTTTACCGGCAACGGGCCACCGGCGGCGGACTGAACACCGCATTCAATGGGATTCCGCTCAACAACGCGCCCCAGGGCCACTATTCCGAATTTTACGGATCGGGCCGCCAGTCGCGTGTCGCCCTGTTAGCCACAGGCAAGGCAAGTCCAGACCTCACGATAGGCGGATATTACGAGGCTGATTGGCTGAGCGCTGGTGTCACTTCCAACAATAACGAGAGCAATAGCTACACCATGCGTCAGCGGCAGCTTTGGGCGCAGGCGCATTGGGGCTCCCTGACCTTTACCGGCGGCCAGATGTGGTCGTTGGCCACAGAAACCACCAAGCTCACGCAAAATCGATCCGAGATCCTTCCCTCTTCCATCGACCCGCAGTATGTCGCCGGCTTCGTATGGGAACGGCAGTACGGCTTTCGCGTAAGCAAAGATTTTGGCAAGACGCTTTCGCTGGCAGTCTCCGCTGAGAACCCACAGATTCTCGGCATTTCCGGCCACGGTATTCCCACCAATGTCATCATCGGGCAACCAGGCACCGGCGGTGGTCTCTACAATCTCAACGCGAATTACGCTTCGAACGTGGCTCCGGATTTCATCGCAAAAATCGCTTTCGAACCACCCGGTTGGGGACACTATGAAATTTTTGGTGTCGGCCGTTTCTTCCGCGCTCGCGTCTACCCGAATGGGACTGGTACCACTCCTTCGGCAGTCGATGCTTACAACGACACTACGACCGGTGGAGGTATCGGCGGCAGCCTTCGTGTGCCCACCTTCAACAAGCACTTGGACGTTGGTCTAAAGGGACTGTGGGGCGATGGCACCGGCCGCTATGGCAGCAGCGGTATTGCGGACCTGACAGTACGCCCGGATGGTCAGTTGGCTCTGATCCACAACTTCGATGCCATTGGTACGTTGGAGTTTCACGTTACTCCACGTCTGGACGTCTACGCAAATTACGGTGGCGACTACGTGGGCCGCAGATACTTCCTCACCAGTCCGACCAAGTCTGTCGGGTACGGCTCTTACCTCAACGTCGAAACGGGTTGCAACACCGAACCGCCTCCGCCAACTACCAACTCCGGCTTTACCCCCGGTTCCCAGACCAATTGCACCGCGGACACCAAGGATGTTCAGGAATTCACAGCGGGCTACTGGTACAACATCTACAATGGACCTGCGGGACGTCTCCGCCAGGGGCTCCAGTATGCTTACTTCCAGCGCAACATCTGGTCAGGCATAGGGACTACGCCGCAGGCTACCAACAATATGTTCTGGACCTCCTTCCGCTACTACTTGCCGTAGACGAAACATAACCAGCAGCGAAAAGGGCACCCAGCACGGGTGCCCTTTTCGCTGTCCTCAGCCTGACTTACACTTGAGTCATGCCGAAACCCATCGTTGGCCTGCATCATGTAACAGCCATTGCTTCCGACCCGCAGCGCAATCTTGACTTCTACACCGAAGTGCTGGGGCTTCGTTTCGTCAAACGCACCATCAACTTTGACGATCCCGGAACGTATCACTTTTACTTTGGCGACGACGGCGGCTCGCCGGGGACCATCCTGACCTTTTTCCCCTGGCCCCATGCCAGCCGCGGCAGCCTGGGCGTTGGAGAGACCTCGGCCACTGCATTCAGTGTTCCTCGCTCCTCACTTGCATTCTGGGAGAAGCGTTTGCTCGGCGCCGGTATTCCGGTGGAACGCGCCGGTGAGCGATTCCAGGAAGAAGTACTCAGCTTTGCCGATCCGGATGGCATGCGGCTGGAGATTGTCGGCCACGCGGACGCCGGAGAGGCAAAGGCTCCGCGTACCAGCGATGTTCCGGCCGAGCATGCGATCCGTGGCTTCTTCGGCGTGACGCTCTGTGAGGGTGGCTATGAAAAGACCGTTGCCGTGCTGGGGAGCATGGGCTTCCACAAGATCGGCGAGCACGGCACTCGTTTTCGCTTTGCCGCAGATGGGGGCGCCTTGGGCAATCACATCGATGTGCTCGTCCAGCCCCAGCTCACCTATGGCCGGATGGGCGCAGGCAGTGTGCACCATATCGCGTTTCGCGCCTTCGACGACGCCGCGCAGCGGGAATGGCGCGAAGTACTGGTGGCGAGTTCCCTGGACGTGACACCGGTGCTCGATCGCACCTACTTTCACTCCATCTACTTTCGCGAGCCGGGCGGCGTGCTGTTCGAGCTGGCCACCGATCCACCGGGTTTCACGCTGGACGAGCCTATCGAATCGCTGGGTGAGACGCTCAAGCTGCCTCCCTGGCTGGAGCCGCAACGATCCCGGGTGGAACGCATCCTGCCACCGATTGCACTGCATACTCGCAAATAGACCGGAGAGCTGCTTGGAAAACGATCCCCATCGCGATCAGCCTGTCCTCAACGTGGGCGCGAAGCTAACCCAGGCGGCAGCCGCCGTCATTCTTCTGCACGGCCGCGGTGCGTCGGCAGAGGACATACTCGGCCTGTCGGCAGGCATGTACGACGAGCGGGTCGCCTATTATGCCCCGCAAGCCGCGGGTAACCGCTGGTATCCCGCCTCGTTCATGGCGCCGGTCGAAGAAAACGAGCCGTGGCTTTCCTCGGCATTGGCCAAGGTGGGGACGCTTGTAAAACTCGCGATGGACGCCGGTTTACCGCGCGAGCAAATATTTGTTTGCGGCTTCTCCCAGGGCGCTTGCCTGTCAAGCGAGTTTGTGGCCAGGAACCCCGCGCGTTATGGCGGGCTTATTGCGTTCACCGGCGGGCTCATCGGACCACCGGATGCCAGTCTGCACCATGCAGGCAATCTGGGGGGAATGCCCGCTCTGTTCAGTTCGGGCGATCCCGATCCGCACGTACCATGGAGCCGCGTCTTAGCGTCGGCGGAGCAGTTCACCGCCATGGGCGCTGAGGTGGAAATAAAACGCTATGAGGGCCGTCCCCACACCGTGCTTCCGCAAGAAATCAGATCGGCACGCGAGCTACTCTTCGGGAGTCTGTGAGAATTGGCCCAATCCGCGCTTCCCTTCCTGTTGCTTCTTTCTCCTGTACTGGCCCTTGGCCAGTCCACCGCGTTACCGGATGTCGCGCCGATCCAGGCGCAACACGCCATGGTGGTCAGTGTTCATCACGACGCCAGCGATGCAGGGTTGAAGATGCTGCAGGCGGGCGGAAACGCGGTGGATGCAGCGGTGGCAACCGGCTTCGCGCTGGCTGTCGTCCACCCGGCCGCAGGCAATTTGGGTGGAGGCGGCTTGATGATGTTACGCCTGGCCAACGGCGAATCGCACTTCCTCGACTTCCGGGAGCGGGCGCCTTTGCGCGCGAGCGCCAATATGTATGTCGACAGCCAGGGCAAGATCATTCCCGAGGCTTCCACAGTCGGCTACCTGGCGATCGGTGTGCCGGGCAGCGTTGCCGGACTGGTCGAGGCAGAGCGGCGATTTGGCAAGCTCTCGCTGCGGCAGGTGATGGCTCCGGCGATTCAGTTGGCAACCGAAGGCTTTTTGCTCAGCGAGCAGGAAGCGGGTGAGTTGCACGATCCCGTGCTTTCCCGGTTCCCGGAGTCACGGCGCATCTTCCAACGAGATGGCAACTTCTACCGGACCGGCGAAGTTTTCCGGCAGCCGGAGCTGGCGCGTACGCTTACGCGCATCGAGGAAGACCCGAAAAGCTTCTACCACGGCGCGCTGGCCAAGGAGCTTGCCAAGGCCATCCAGAAGCACGGCGGGCTGGTCAGCAAAAAAGATCTGGCAGCATACCAGGTGAAGGATCGCAAGCCCCTTACTGGAACTTATCGTCAGTACGAGATTCTTGCCCCGCCACCACCCTCGTCCGGCGGGGTTGCGCTGTTGGAGATGCTGAACATCCTGGAGGGTTTTGATCTGGCTGCCCTGGGCGATCGCACGCCTGCTTCCATGCACTTGATCATCGAGGCTTTTCGGCGCGCTTTCAGCGACCGCACCTCGTTCCTGGGCGATCCTGATTTTGTGTCCATCCCAACTGCGCAGCTCATCAGCAAGAGCTATGGTGCCGCCTGGCGCAAAAGCATCGGCAATACGGCCACACCTTCTAGTGCTCTGAGACGGCCTGCCGGATTCATTCCCGGCGCAGAATCGACCCAGACCACTCACTTTTCCGTCCTCGATGAAGCAGGGAATGCCGTGTCAGTTACATACACCCTGAACAACAGCTTCGGTTCTGGAGCGACCGCGGACGGACTGGGCTTCCTGCTGAATGACGAGATGGACGACTTTACTTCGAAGGCCGGCGAGCCAAATATGTTTGGCCTGATTCAGGGCACGGCGAACGCGATTGCCCCCAGGAAGCGTCCGTTGTCCAGCATGACGCCCATCATTGTGCTCGAGAACCACAAAGTTCGTTTTATTATTGGCTCTCCCGGCGGACCCCGCATCATCACTACGGTGGCTAACATTCTTCTAAGCGCGACCGATGGTGGTTTGAAAATTCAGCGAGCCGTGGATGCCCCGCGCTTCCACCATCAATACCTGCCCGATGTGGTTTTTGTGGAACCGGGTTTTCCTCCTGCGACCCTGCAGGCACTGCGGGACATGGGTTACACCATCAAGGAAGAGGGTCGCTACTGGAGTGATGGGGAATGCATTGCCGTCGACCCTAAGACCGGGATGATCGCGGGCGGCCAGGACAAGCGACATAATTTTGGAAAAGCCGCCGGGTACTAGTTCCGGGGAAAAGGGGTGCCGCGCCTACGGCGCTCCCCACGGCAGGACTTGTGCTACCCCAGCCCTTCCGGGCTGGGCTGACGGTTTAGCCACCGGCCCTCCGGGCCTCGTACGAACCTCACTTCAAGGTGGTCTTCCTCGTGTAGTGCGTCACTCATAACATCGTGTAGTGGTGTGGTGGATCCAGCCTGGATCTCGCAATCGCGTTAAGAATCTTGACCCGCTACGAACCCGGGTTCGTAGCGGGTCTGTCGCAGGACGCTTTGTTACATCGCGGGATAAACGCGCATCTGCGTGACGCACTACACTAGGATCGGGTTCTCAAGAATGCGCTCTACCCGGTAGAGTAAAGAGTATGCAAATACACTTTGCATTTGGCCGACAGGGGCTGGACGTCACACTACCGGACGGGCCCCGGTACGAGGTGATTGAGAGCCGCTCCGCGTCAGCTTTGCCGGATGTTACGGCAGCACTCGACGCTGCCCTGGATAACCCGACCGGATGCAAATCGCTGTCTGCCCTCGCGACCGGAAAGAAGACTGCGGCCATTTCGGTTTGCGATATCACCAGGCCCGCACCCAACTGGCTGACGCTGCCTCCGCTGCTCCGGCGGCTGCACAATGCCGGCATCCCGGTTGAGGCCGTGACAATCCTGATCGCGACTGGATTGCATCGCGAAGCCACGCCGAGCGAGATCAACGTCATCCTGGGGCCAGAAATCGCAGCCACATACCGGGTGGTGAATCATGATGCGCGAGAGCGGGCGCAGCATCGCTGGCTGGGTGAGACGCAGCGGGGTATTCCGGTCTATATCGATGAGCGGTTTATGGCAGCCGATCTGCACATCACCCTGGGATTCATTGAGCAGCACCTGATGCTCGGGTTTTCCGGGGGCCGGAAGCTGGTGGCTCCAGGCCTCGCCGCGCAGGAGACGATCAAGGTCATCCACTCCCCCAGGTTCATGCGGGAACCGAAGGCGATCGAGGGATCGATCACTGATAACCCTCTGCATGCGCAGCTATTGGAAATTGCCAGGATGGCGGGACACGATTTCATTCTCGACGTAACCCTGACCCAGAGCCGCGAAGTCTCGGGCATCTTCGCCGGTGATCCCGTCGAGGCTCATGCCGCCGGGGTGCGGTTTCTGCGCACTACTTCGCTCGAGCGGCTCACCGGGCTGGCAGACGCGGTCATCACCAGCGCCGCCGGTCATCCGCTGGACCTGACCTTTTACCAAACCATCAAGGGCCTCACCGCCGCCCAGCACATTGTGAAGCCGGGGGGAAGGATCCTGATCCTGGGCGAATGCGCCGAGGGCGTGGGGTCGCCTGAATTTGCCGGGAAGGTAGCCCGCTTTTCCAGCTACGACAGCTTCCTGGATGAGATTGGAAAGGCCGATGTCGAGATAGACCAATGGCAATTGGAGAAACTGGCGCTAGCCGGGCAGAAATATGAGCTCTTCTTTTACATGCCGGGGATTGCGAACGACAAGCTTGGGAATCTGGCTTCCCGCGCTTTTCGGAGCCCGAAAGCGGCGGTTGCGGCGGTTCTCGATGGTCTTTCACCCGGCGCCCGGGTGGCGCTGGTTCCGGAAGGCCCGTACGTGTATGCGCGGGTCCCGGACGAAGCCCAGACAGTCCTGGTCTGAGGCGTCGATTATCATCAATGTGGGTGAGCAGGATGCGAAAGTGGCGAAATTGGCAGACGCACCAGACTTAGGATCTGGCGGGGCAACCCATGGGGGTTCGAGTCCCCCCTTTCGCACCAACTGAGTTTGTCTACAGGCGCCTACGGCACATGCACCTGGGGTAGTGCGTCATAACGTCGTTTATAAGGCATGCCGGTCCAACCCGGGGCGCGGGGAAAGTGTGCGCCATAGGCGCCCTATGCGCCCTAAGTCCCCGGTATGGCAGTTTTGGTGTGCCTCCCTGGCTAATTCGGCGCGGCGCGGCGCAAAAAGAGCGCCCTATGAGCGATAAGCGCGATAAGTCCCGGCACTGCGGCTTTCGTTCCTCTTTATGAACAAAGGAAGAGTGTGGTGCCGCACCTCCGGCGCTCTACCGCCTAGCTTGGACCCAGCCCTTCCCGGCTGGGCTGATTTTTGGTGCCAGCCCTCTGGGCCTGGATGGCAAACACCACTTTCCCGTGTTTATTCCTTCCTTAACTTGCCCCGGGCAAGTCAGCCGCTCCACTTTGCTAAGCCTCGGGGAATGACAAAAGGGGACCCGACCGCCTTCAAAGGGGTAGCCGTGGAGTGTAATAGGATACAAAGATGAAGGTTTGCGAACGGAGAGATGGGCTAACCTGCGCCAAGGGAACAAGATTCATTGCGCCCTTATTACGATGAACATTCAGCAACGGCGCGTGGTCGTGACCGGGGTGGGCCTGGTAAGCCCCGTGGGTGTGGGAACAGACGTGACCTGGAAGGCTCTGCTCCAGGGGGAATCCGGCATCGACCGCATCAGTCTCTTTGATGCCACCGGCTTCAGTTGCCAGATCGCGGGCGAGGTCAAGGACTTCAGCCCGGAAGATTACATCGAGCGCAAAGAAATCAAGAAGATGGGCCGGTTTATCCAGTTCGCGATAGCGGCCTCGGAGTTTGCCGTCGCGCAAGCGCGGCTGGACATGAAGGCCGAAGATGCGGAAAAGGTCGGGGTGTATGTCGGCAGCGGTATCGGGGCCTTCGAAGTCATTGAACGGGAGCACAGCAAACTGCTCACCGCCGGTCCGAACCGGGTGTCGCCCTTCTTCATCACGGCCACCATCGCGAATCTGGCCGCTGGTCAAATCTCAATTCGCTACGGCGCTACCGGACCCAATCTAACCTGCGCCACCGCATGCACCACCGGAGCCCATGCGGTAGGGGAGTCTTTCCGCGTGATTCAACGCGGAGATGCGGACGTCATGATCGCCGGGGGCAGCGAAGCCGCGGTCACTCCGCTCTCGGTGGCCGGCTTCGCCGCGATGCGCGCGCTCTCCACCCGCAATGACGACCCTAAGACCGCCTCACGGCCCTGGGATGCCGGGCGTGACGGGTTCGTGGTGGGTGAAGGCGCGGGGGTGCTGATTCTGGAAGAGTACGAACACGCGGTAAAGCGTGGGGCGACGATACTTTCCGAACTGGTGGGTTACGCCGCCAACAGCGATGCTTACCACACCAACGCGCCGCCCGAGGATGGCCGCGGTGTGCGCCGGGTGATGCAGTTGGCCCTGCACGATGCGGGAGTTGCCCCGGGCGACGTAAAGTACCTCAACGCGCATGCGACCTCCACGCCCCTTGGCGACCGGGCGGAGGCCAAGGCAATCTGTGAGACCTTCGGGGAATCGGCAAAGCAGCTTCTGGTCAGCTCGACCAAGTCGATGACCGGCCATCTTCTGGGCGGGGCGGGCAGTCTGGAGGCGGGGATCACGGTGTTGGCGTTGCGGGATCAGGTGGCTCCTCCGATGACGAATCTGCGGGAAGTCGATGAGGCTTGCGGCTTTTGCCTGGTCAGAGACAAAGGGGTGCCCAAGACGATGGAGTACGCCATGACCAACTCCTTCGGCTTCGGGGGAACCAATGCGTCGCTCATCTTTCGCCGGCATCCAGCTCAGGGGCTTTAGAGGGTGTGTGAGAACTGGAAGAGGAAACCGCAGATCCCTCCACTACGCTGCGCTCCGGTCGGGATGACAAGGTGGTTGCTAGGAAATAACCCATTTCCCATGGAGAATCGTCACCAAACCTTCGTAGCCACCTTGTCATCCCGACCGGAGCGCAGCGTAGTGGAGGGATCTGCGGTTTCCTCTTCCAGTTCTCACACACCCTCTAAAGCCCAATTCTCCTTCGATCCGGTACGGCCCGACTATGAAGCCTGGCAGGCGAGATATGCGGTTTCTTTTTTCCCTGGTCTGGAAATGGTCTAGTCTATAGCCCATGAGCCAAGACGCTTCTCAACCGAAGGTTATTCTGGAGCGGATGCCTGATTATCGCGAGGGCTATGCCAATAGCGTTCAGGTGCAGAAGAGCGTGTGGGATTTCCGTCTCACGTTCGGGACCGCCTACCAGGAAACGGCCGAACAGATCACCATCAATACCTTTCAAACCGTGTACCTGAGCCCACAACAAGCCAAAGCATTGTGCAGCCTGCTGGAGCAGAACCTGATTCAATATGAGCACACCTTTGGCACCATCTCGCTCGAACCCCGGCCCCCCATCATGCCTCAAGGTCCAGTCCACTAGAACGTTTTCGGAGGCTCGTGGCCGTCCTTCCCGAACAGCAGACACAGGCCGCCCGCCCGCTGCCGCTCAGGCTCATCTTCCCCCTGCTCTTTGTGGGCGTCTACCTCTCGCACCTTACACTGCTGCGCCTGCCTTACTACTGGGACGAGGCCGGGTATTACATCCCCGCAGCCTACGATTTCTTTCGCACCGGGGACCTCATCCCCTCGACCACCCTGGCGAATGCTCACCCGCCGCTCCCTTCCCTCTACCTGGCGCTGTGGTGGAAGTCAGGGTTCACGCCGACGGTTACCCGGACGGCGATGTGCCTGGTCAGCGCTATTGCGCTACTGGCCGTGTACCGCCTGGGCATTGTGCTCAATGGCCGTACCCGGGTGGCGGCGACGGCTACGGTGCTGACCGCGATTTATCCGATCTGGTTTGCGCAAAGCACGCTCGCCCACGCGGATATGTTCGCGGCGGCGGCAAGCCTGTGGGGCCTGGTCTTCGTTTTTCCCGGCCGGCGGCACCCTCCAGCCCTGTGGGCCGCGGCGGCCTGCTTTGCGGTGGCGGCGTGGTGTAAAGAAACAGCTATTGTTACACCTGCAGCCATCGCCCTGTGGGAGTTGTATCTCTGGCTGCGCAACAAAGACCCGGATCGGATGCTGGATCGCCGCAGGCACCTTGGTGCCGCAGGGCTGCTATTATCGGGGCCGGCCACACTGCTGGCGTGGTATGCCTATTATCGTCACCGTACCGGATACATTTTCGGCAATCCTGAATTCCTGCGCTACAACGCGACCGCCACTCTTTCGCCGCTGCGCATCCTGCTGGCCTTGGTGCATCGCACTCTGCAGCTCACTGCGCACATGAACATGTTCGTGCCGGTGCTTTGCATGCTGGGGGCCATGCTCCTGGTGCCTTTGAAGGAAGGCGACGGAAATCTGCGGCCGCGCATCTCCCCGGCGAACCAGGCGATTCTGTATGTCGTCCTGGTGGCCAACGTGCTCTTTTTTTCCATGCTCGGGGGCGCCTTGCTCACTCGATATTTGTTGCCACTCTATCCCTTGGTTCTGCTCCTGTGTGTCTCCACTTTCTATCGCCGGGTGCCGTACTGGTGGGGTTTGATTCTGCTGACTGCCGCGAGTTTTTTGATCGGACTTTTCGTCAACCCACCCTATAAGTTCGCGCCCGAAGACAACCTGAATTACGCCGATGTAATTCGGCTGCATCAACAGGCCATCCGCCAGATCGTAACCCGTTTTCCCGGGAGCACGATCCTGACCGCCTGGCCGGCTACCGATGAGCTCACTAAACCGGAACTGGGCTACGTCAAGAAGCCGATGGCGGTGGTGACGATGGCGAACTTCTCTCTGCCGGAAGTGCAGAAAGCTGCCGCTTCCGACCAGGATTTCAGTGTGGGCTTCGTCTTCTCCACCAAATACGACCCTCCGCACCTGTGGATGAATCTAGGGTCGCGCAACGAGGCCCTGGATACGCGTTTCTTCGATTTCCATCGAGACCTGACGCCCGGCGCCATCGCTCACCTCTTGCAAGGCAGCATCGTCTGGCGGGACGAACGGCAAGGGGAATGGGCCGCGGTACTGCACTTCAATCGTCCCCAGGTCGCGAGCCTGAAACGATAATCCCAGAAGCATAACCCCCAGAACTATACTGAAGGGGTGCTCCCCCGGCCTTCCACGCGCTTCCTGTTGTTGGTACTTGTCCTGTTGCTTCCGAGCGGGATGATGGCGCAAAGTCCGGCTCCGATGACCGGGCCGGTTGCTTTTGGTGCTTCCCTTCGACAACCTTACGGACCAGCCGAACCTGGATTGGATCGGCGATGCTGTCCCTGAGGTTCTGAACCGGCGTCTTGCCTCAGCCGGCTTTATGCCCATCAGCCGCGACGATCGTTTGTACGCGCTCGATCACTTAGGTTTGCCTTCCACTTTCCAACCCTCGCGGGCCAGTGCGATTCGGCTGGCGCAGACACTGGACGCGGACTACGTGATTGTGGGGTCGTTTTCGACCAGTGGCTCACGCTTTCAGGCCAAGGCCCGGATCCTGAAAATGGATGCTCTGCACATGTCTGCTCCACTGCAGGAAGAAGCGGATATGACGCACTTGCTCGATGTGCTCAACAGTCTCGCTTGGGGCCTGGCCAAGCAGATCGATCCGCAGTTTGCGGTAGCGCGGAGTACGTTCGTTGCCGCCGGCGCCGGGCTACGGGTCGACGCGTTTGAGAACTACACCCGCGGATTGGTAGAAACCGACCCTGCAGAACAGATCCGGCATCTGAAAGAGGCGGTGCGCCTGGACCCCAGCTTCTCTCCGGCGTTGCTGGCCCTGGGAAAGGCATATTTTGCCAACCAGCAATTCGAGTTGGCGGCCAATACCCTGGGACGGCTGCCGCGCAACGACCCCAGCGCCCTGGAGGCCGACTTCGATCGCGGGCTGGCTTATTTCTATCTGGGCAGCTACATCAAGGCGGAAGATGCTTTTGCCTTTGTCAATAAGCAGTTGCCGTTGCCGGAAGTCGTCAACAACCAAGGGGTTGCGGCCAGCCGCCGCGGCCAGGACGCCACCGCCTTTTTTCAACAGGCGGTGGCCGCCGATGGCAACGATCCGGATTATCAATTCAACCTGGCCTTAGCCTTGAACCGAAAGAAGGATGTCGCGGGCGCGATGCGCGCAATCGGACAGACGCTCAAGCTTCGTCCCCAGGACACAGAAGCGCAGGCGTTCCAGGACACGCTTCGGACCGAGCCAGCCCGCACTCCGGCGGCGACCGGGCCGACCAGCGGTCGAGTCAACACAGCCTTCGATCCCACCGCGGCGGCCGAGACCGGGCCCCTGGAACGGATCAAGCGGACCTTCAACGAAGCCTCCTTTCGCCAGGCAGCGTACGAAATGGAGCAGATGCAGGAAGAGCGCATGACCAACCTGCCGCCGCAAAAACGGGCGGCGGGGCTAACCGCGGCGGGCATGCGCTTTTTCAACCAGGGGCTCATCCTGGAGGCGGAACGCGAGTTTCAGTCAGCACTGCAAGCCCAGAGTGACTATGCCGACGCTCATGCCGGGCTGGCGCTGGTGCGAGAGCATGAAGGTGAAACCAAGGAGGCACGCCGCGAGGCTGCCGAGTCCCTTAAAACGCAGCCCAACGTCACTGCGTACCTGGTTTTGGGGCGGCTCGATCTGCAGACAAACCAAAAGCCCGCGGCGGCAGCAGACGTGAGCAGCGCGCTCAAACTCGAGCCGCAAAACTCAGCCGCGCGCGTCCTGAAGCAACAGGTTGAAAGCAAGGGGCAGCCGGTTCCGTGAAACGCCTGCTGAGTGCGCTGATTCTGGCCTGCTGCTGGACGCTTGCTGGTCAGGCGCAACAGCCACGCGTGATCTTGATTCACCTCGACGACACCATTCAGCCCATCAGCGCCGACTACCTGGCGCGTGGCCTGGATGCGGCCGCGACCCAACATGCCAACGCGGTGCTGATTGAAATCAATACGCCAGGCGGTCTGCTCGATTCCATGCGGCAGATGGTAAGCAAGATCATTGCCTCTCCGGTTCCGGTCATCGTCTATGTCGCCCCCTCGGGAAGCAGAGCGGGATCGGCGGGATTCTTCCTTCTGGAAGCCGCCGATGTGGCGGCTATGGCTCCTGGCAGCAATGCCGGAGCAGCGCATCCGGTGGTCGAGGGAGGCAAACTCGACGACATCATGAAGCAGAAAGTGGAGAACGACACAGCCGCATTCCTGCGTTCCTATGTCGCTCGCCGGGGGCGCAACGTGCAGGCAGCCGAGGATGCGGTCCGATCTTCGAAGTCTTACAGTGATCAGGAAGCGCTGCAACTGAAGCTGATCGATCTGGTTTCCCCCGATGACGCAGCTTTGCTGAACACGGTAGATGGCCGTACCATCACTCGCTTCGATGGCTCCAAGGTGGTCCTGCATACTCGCGGTGCGCAGCTGGTAGCCGTCGATCCCACTCTGCGCGAAGAGATTCTGGACCGGCTCACGGACCCGAACCTGGCAGTCCTGGCCCTGGTGGTGGGCGGACTGCTGATTTACGTGGAGTTCAATACCCCAGGCACCATCATTCCTGGAACGTTGGGAACGATCCTGGTTCTGCTCGCCCTCTTTGCCCTGAACCTGCTGCCGGTACGGTACACGTCGGTGATGCTGCTGGCAGCGGCGTTTGTGTTGTTGATCCTGGAGGCCAAGTTTGCCACGCACGGGGTTTTGGCGGCTGCAGGCATCGCCGCGCTGGTGATTGGGGCTCTGACGTTGGTAGACGGTCCTATACCTGAACTGAGAGTCCACTTAGGAACAGCAGCTGAGCACTGGCCTGGCGTTCGGGTTGATCACCGTCTTTCTGTTGCGGCTTGCTCTGCGGGCCCGGCGAAGCAAGTCGCGCATGGGAGGGGACGCCATGATTGGCCTGATCGCGGTGGTGACGCAACCGCTTTCTCCCAGCGGGCAGGTGATGGTGAACGGCGAGCTGTGGCAGGCCGAATCCGCCACGCCGGCGGCTTTGGGTGATCAGGTTCGGGTGCGCGGGTTGCGCGATTTGACGCTATTAGTGGAGCGGGTTCTGTAGGAGCAAACCGGTTGAATCTGTCCTGTACAATTTAAGGAGAGCGAGGCCCCCACCATGATGGGTATAGGCATTCCCGGCCTGATTCTTATCTTTGTTATTGCGATTTATCTGATCAACTCTGTCAAGATTCTCAGAGAGTACGAGCGTGGTGTGGTCTTTCGCCTGGGCCGCATTCTGCCTGCGCCCAAGGGCCCGGGTATCATCCTCATTTTTCGACCTTTCGATCAGATGGTGCGGGTCTCCCTGCGCCAGGAAGTGCTCGAGGTTCCACCCCAGGACATCATCACCCGCGACAATGTGACCCTTAAAGTAAATGCTGTCATTACCTTGAAGGTCGTTGACCCGTCTCGGGCCGTGATCGAGGTGATGAACTACGTTTATCAGACTTCGCAGTTTGCACAGACCACGTTGCGTTCGGTGCTGGGTGAAGTGGAGTTGGACGAGCTGCTCTCGCACCGGGAAGCGCTCAACCAAAGAATCCAGAGCATCATCGACCAGCACACTGCCCCCTGGGGGGTAAAGGTGGTAAGCGTCGAGGTAAAGCAGGTGGACTTGCCGGAATCGATGCTGCGCGCCATGGCTAAACAGGCCGAGGCGGAACGCGAGAAACGTGCCAAGGTGATCCATGCCGAGGGCGAGTTCAGCGCCGCCCAGCGGCTGGTGGATGCGGCTGCCCTGCTCGCCACCCAGCCTATGACGTTGCAATTACGTTACTTACAGACCCTGACGGAAATTGGGGTAGAAAAAAACACAACTATTGTCTTCCCACTTCCGTTAGAAATGATGACGCTCTTTAATAAAATGGCGGATGTACGGGAGAAATAGCGATGAGAACCCTTTTCGACACGGAAGAAGAAGAGATAGAAGGCAAAGCGTCTGAGATCACACTCAGCACCGCCTCCCTGTTAGGTATTTTCTTTGGCCTGGTGTTGATTTGCGGTGTGTTCTTTGGTTTTGGTTATTCCATGGGGCGGGGCACGGGGGCGGGAGCCCAGGCAAGTCTGCCGGCTCCGTCAAACAACTCGAGCGAAGCGGATGAGGCGGCGGCGGCTGAAAAAGCTCCTGCGCCGGCGCCGGCACCCGCTCAGGCGGAGGCGCAGGATGATGGCCCGGCGAATGGGAAAGCGACACCGCCGGTTGCTACCCGCTCCAAAGCGGACGAGACACCCACCGAAGGCGCTAAGGTTGAGGAGACACCGGCCCCAACCAGGACTTCGAGCGAGACGCCGGCTAGGACTGCGAGCGAGACGCCAGCGCAGCTGGTCACCAGCAAGCCGTCCGCAGGCCGACAAAACCCAGCGTACAACCCTCCGGCCGACGCGCCGGCTTCCGCTACCGGACAGCCGATGGTACAGATCGCAGCTGTCTCTCGTCCGCAGGATGCGGATGTGTTGGTTGCGGCTCTGCGGCAGCGCGGTTATGGGGTCGTGGTACGCAGCGAGCCCCAAGACAACCTGCTGCACGTCCAGGTTGGTCCGTTTGCCAATCGCACGCAGGCTACGGCGATCAAGCAGAAGCTGCTGTCGGATGGGTATAACGCGATCATCAAGCAGTGATCCGTCCTCACGGAGTTTTCTGGTCGATGTAGCAAAAGTAGGGCTTTGCCCTCTGCGCGCACGTCTCGCCCCACGGATAGCAGCCGGAAATACGCTTATTACAAGGTAGTTCGACGTGATGTACAGGACGTACCTCAGGGGCTAAAGAGTCTGCGTGAGAACTCGAAAATCACGCAATATTCGTATTGGTTTTGGGTACTTATCAACACACAATCGTATTGATTTTGCCCGAAAATCCTGGCTCTCACGCAGACTCTAAAGCCCTCATCCCTCTTGCCGGCCTGAACGGCGCGACTAAACAGGTTGCGGAAAAACGCGAATCCCTTGAAGGGGACGGCCTTCAGGCCGTCCATAATTGCTTTGTAATGAATGCGGCTTTCGCTCCCTCGACCTTTTTCCGCAGCCTCTAAAGTCGTGCCCTGATACAAGGCATTAGAGCGGTGGATCGATTCGGATTGTCTCGAATGCTTTCTCACCCGCACGCGATCTGCTGGCCGATACAGGCAAAGCAATCGTGGGCTTCGCCCATCTTTTTCGGCCCATGTACGCCCCACGGCAAGCCGGGGCAGGTGGGGCGAAGGGGGACCCATCCAGTTTCCGTCAGCTCCGCCCTTGGGGAAGTTTCCCGCGGCCCTAACAGGCCATCCTAAATTTCGCTTGGTTGTTCGGCTTCGCTTCCCCACATCGATTCGGGCAAGGACGAGATGATGGCCGAACGAACGGCGATCGCGAGTTGCTCTCGGGTAGCGAATTGCTGGGGGTAGAGGGCTGGGTGAAAGGTCAGGTGCGCGGTTCCGGGCTTGATGCGCAGGCTGCCTTTGGTCATCATGTGTTCCGATCCCCAGATGGAGATGGGGACGATGGGAGCACCCGATTCCATGGCGAGGTAAAAGGGCCCTTTTTTGAAGGGGAGCAACTTGCCGTTGCGCGAGCGGGTGCCTTCCGGGAATGTAGAAATATTGACTCCGGAAGCCAATACCTTGTTTGCTGCCAGAACGCTTTCGCGCGCAGACTCCAGACGACCATCGCGGTCTACCGGAATAAAGCCGGCCAGACGCATGCCGAAACCCACGAGAGGAATCTTAAGCAGCGATCGTTTGATGAAGAAGGCAGTGCGAAATGGAAGCAAGGGCAGGATGATCGGCGGGTCAAGATTGGAAACGTGATTGGCCATGAAGATACACGGCCGGGCAAGCATGTGCTCGCGGCCAGTGACCTGAACACGAATGCGCGCCAGCTTCACCCCGGTGCGCACGATCCACATGCTCCAGCGGTAGAGCGGGCCGATGTCGCCCGTGAGCAAAGCCCAGGGAATGCCGATCGCACCCGCCGGCACACCCAGGACCACATACGTAACCAGCATGGTGAGAGAACTGAGCATGGGACAGCTCCCCGGAACTAGGTCCGGTGCTCCAGCTGCTTGGGCAGTTTCTCATATATTCCGTCGAAGCCGCCGTTGGAAAGAATGGCCACGACGTCGCCGGGCTTCAATCGGGGCGTAAGTCCCTGGACGATTGCGTCCACGGTGGCATAGAAAGTGGCATCGTGCCCGGTGCGCACCAGGGCCGCGACCACCTTCTCGGGATGCATTCGTTCTGCTTCGGCAATGCTCTCCTGCTTGAAGACACCGGCCACGACGATACCGTCGGCGAGCGAGAGGCTCTCCACCAGTTCGCGCTCAAATACGTTTCTACGCAGCGTGTTTGACCGCGGCTCAAGGACAGCCCAGAGTCTTTGGCCAGGGTAGGCCGCGCGCAAAGCTTTCAGCGTCTCGCGAATGGCGGTAGGGTGGTGGGCGAAATCGTCGACGATGGTGACCCCTGCGGCGACGGCGCGCACCTCGAGCCGGCGCTTCACACTGCGAAAGGTAGACAGGGCTTCGGCGATCGAAGCGGGATCAATTCCCTGCCCCGCGGCCAATGCCGCAGCCGCGGTAGCATTGAGCGCATTATGCTCTCCGGGCAAGGGCAGGGTTACCGGTAGCCATTCCTGGCCGGAGCGAAGAATCAGCCAGCTCGAGTTGCGGCTGTCGTGGGTCAGGTTTTGCAACTGCCAGGTGGATCCGGGTTTGAATCCATAGCGCTCGACAGAGCAAAATGCACGGGCCACGCATTCATCCACATTGGGGCTGCCGTCAAAGGCAATGACCCGGCCACGGCGCGGAACCAGGTTGACCAGCCGGCGAAATGCAGTCTTCACGGCGTCGAGGTTGTCGTAGATATCGGCGTGATCGAACTCCACATGGGTGAGGATCATGGCGTCGGGAAAGTAATGCATGAACTTTGGGCCCTTATCGAAGAAGGCCGTGTCGTATTCGTCGCCCTCGAGGATGAACGGCTTGCCGTCGCGGACACGAAAGCTGGTGCCGAAATTCTCTGCGATGCCCCCGATCAGGAAGGAAGGCGCGACCTCCGGCTGAACCCGCGAAGCAACTTCATAGATCCAGGCCAACATGCTGGTGGTGGTGGTTTTCCCGTGAGTACCGGCAACCACCAGCGATTCCCTTCCGGGGAGAAACTCATGCTGGATGGTTTCGGCAAGGGAACGAAAGGGAATGCGTTGATCGAGCACGGTTTCCAGTTCCACGTTGCCGCGGGAGATCGCGTTGCCTACGATCACCAGGTCAGGGCGAGGCGAGAGGTTGGCTTCGGCATAGGGCTCTTTAATCGAGATGTCGAGGGCATGGAGCAGGTCAGACATGGGCGGATACGCCGCGGCATCTGATCCGGTTATGCGATAGCCCTTGGTTTGAAGCATGCCGGCTAGCGACGCCATCGCTGAGCCACAGATCCCTATGAGGTGAATGTGTTTGGCCATAGATTATTTCTCTGTCGCCCGCTCGAGAAAGCTCAGCACCGGTTCGCGCTCGAGGTGCAATTCCGCTTCGATACCGAAGGCGAGGGTGACATTGCGCCGGGAGGTGTGACCGGAACGGAGACCGGTCGCGATCGGACCTGGAAACCACTCGAGTACGCGCAGGATGACCTCGTCCAGCAAACCTGGCTGTTGCCCAGGAGCTACGCAATCGAGCATCTCGCCAAAGATGATGCCGGTGACGCCTTCGAATTTTCCGGCTAGCACCATCTGGCGCAGTAACCGGTCCAGTTGGTACGGCTTCACGTCGCGATCCTCGAGAAAGAGGAGCTTGCCCTCCGTCCGCGGCGCATACGGAGTGCCGAGCGATGCAACGAGCAGAGTGATGCAACCTCCGTACAGGATTCCGGTGGCTTTTCCTGGTTGCAGCACGCGCAGGCCGGAGGCTTCGCCGATGAACCAGCGATCGCCGCCCAGCGCAGCCAGCAGGCTGGCTTCATCGACTCCTTCGGGTTGGGAAAAATCGCCGGCAACCATGGGGGCATGGAAAGAGATGAGGCCCAGTTGGTCCAACAGCCAGGTCTGCAGACAGGTCATGTCGGAATGCGCAAGGAAAGGTTTGGGATGCTGCCGCACCAGGCCCAGGTCGAGGCCACCGAGGAGATAGTTGCAACCGTAACCTCCACGGCTACAAAATATTGCGGCGACGGCAGGATCGAGGAAGGCGGCATGAAGATCCTCGAGCCTGGCCTGGGCAGTGCCGGCAAAGTAGTGATGGGCCTTGCTGAGCGCGTGCCGGCCCACCCAGGGTAAGAAGCCGAGACGGCCCAGCGCTTCGACTCCGTTGGCTAACCTCTCCGGCTGGGGATAGCTCGCGGGAGAAAGCACGGCTACTTTGGCTCCGCGGCGAACGGCGGGGATGGTCAGGTTGCGCGGCTTCACCATGTCTCCCCAAAACAGATGAGCTCTGCGGGACCGGTCAGCAGAATCTCAGTCCCAGGGTTTTGCCATTCCACGGTTTGCGCGCCGCCCGGGGCGGTCACGCGCAATACCGGCGCGGCGCCACGCAGCGCGATGGCGGCGCTCCCCGTTGCGCAGGTGCCGGTACCGGAAGAGGAGGTGGGGCCAACTCCGCGCTCATAGATGCGTATCTCGATTTCATCATGTCCAGTCATGCGCACGAATTCCACATTCGTCTGCTGGGGAAAGCGGGGGTGAGTGCAGATCTCCGCCCCGATCGCTTCCCAGGCATGGCCGTGCACGCTGAAGTCAGGTTGGTCGACAAAAATTACGAAGTGGGGATTACCCGTGGAGACTACGGCTCCTTCTACCGGTACTCCATTGGCGAGGTGCAGCATACGCATGCCCACGTCAGGCACGCCCATGGACGAGGTGATGCGAAAGATCTGGCCAGTGCGGTTGTCGATGCGGCAGATGCGGGGCCCGGCATCGGTTTCGAGGACGATTTCGTCGCCCGGGCCGGCCTTGGTTTCGTAGGCAATCCAAGCGGCTGCGCACCTGGTTCCGTTACCGGATATCTCCGCGATGGAACCGTCGGCATTATGCAGACGGATACTGGCCTGGCGTTCCCCTTGCCAGGTCAGGAACTCGATCCCATCGGCGCCTATGCCCTGATTGCGGTGACAAAGTCTGCGGGTGAGATGGTCCCTAGCTTCGATGCCGGCGAGATCTTCCTGGACGACCAGAAAATCGTTTCCGCAGGCGTGCGCCTTGACGAACGGGATCACTAGCGGGGACTCCGGACCGGCTCGTTAAATTCAAGTGCGCTCAGGAACATGGCCTGAGCGTGATGCTAACATCGCGCCGGTGGGGGTTGGTGTAACCAGTTTTGTTCGCGGAGGTTGGGTTGGGTAGTTTCAGAGGGGTTTGACAGGGTGAAGTGAGCATTCGTTTGAGACTGAGTGAAAGTGCAGATCCCTCCACAGCAGGGCCGGGGCAGGCGGGACCGGTCGGCCTCGTTCTTAATGAACAAACGAAGAGTGTGGTGCCGCACCTCCGGCGCTCGACCGCCTGGCTATGGACCCAGCCCTTCCGGGCTGGGCTGATTTTGGTGCCGGCCCGCTGGGCCTGGATTGCAAACACCGCTTTCCCATGTTGATTCCATCCTTAACTTGCACCAGGCAAGTCAGCTGCTCCCACGGCAGGCCCCACGGCAGGGCGGGGCGGGCGGGATGACAAAGGGGAGAGTGGGGTTTCCATTGAGGATCGTTGCAGGTGCGATTACACACTTCGATTACAACCTTCGATTACACCCTTTGGATTTCACCTTTTGGTTCGTTGTCGCCGGGAGGGCTGGCTAGGGGCGACTGGCAAGCTGCGAGCGGTAGATACGGGCGCACGGTTGGCCGGTGGAGCAGACTACGTTCACCAGTTGTAAGCCCTGAGGATGACGCTGCACGGCTTGGGCTACGGGGTCTCCGTCGAGTGCGACTGCTGTGGACACCGCTTGCGCAGGATCTTCGAGCGCGTGTTGCCAGGTGAGATAGTCGCCTTCGTTCACTGTGCGATGCAGCGGAATACCCGCTCGCTGCAGGGCGCCCACATCGCTGGAAACGCGCATCAGGATCAATCCCTGCGGGGGCAAATTGCTCAGAGCCTTCGCCAGGGCAGTTTCAAAAGCGACGCGGGTGCGTGAGTTGACCACTGCCTCCTGAAAGACCAGGGGCCGGCGCCGTAATAGCACCACACTGTTCGCCACGACCAACAACAAAGTTGCCAGCACCACGTAACGCCGCAGTTTGGGCACGGGAGTTGCCAGGAGTGGAAGCAGGCATCCGGCAAAGAGGGCGAAGGCGGGCAGTAGTTCCATGCCGTAGCGCGTGTTGTACCAGGAATACGGCCGCCAGACGGGGATGAAGATGGGCACGGATCCATAGGCGACGGAATACGCGTAGAAGGGTAAGGGCAGCCACAACAGCAGAACGGGCCAGATCTGTCGCCGGCGAAAGAACCACAGGGCCACCAGCGTGCCCGCAGCGCTCAGCCAGCACAGCAGCCTCCCCCGCGCAAGGGGAGCCGCGCCCAGCTGCGCAGCCTTTAGGAAATAGAGGGCCGAGACGCGCAGGTTGTGCACGCCCGGGTGAAGTGGTGAACCAGGAGGCGTGGTTCTGGCCTCGATGGCACGGGCCGAGTAGGGACCCCGGATAAAGTCCAGCGGATCGCCAAATTGCTTCGCGTTGTAAGCCAGCCACAACGACGGAGCGGCAATGAGCAGAGCTGTAAACAGCACCCATGCACCCAGCACCGGCTCTTTTGAGTGGCGGAGCCTGGCGTGCATGAACAGCGGCCAGGTGGCGAAAAGCCAGGCCACCACGGCGTAGACCCATCCATCGTAGCGAGTGTAGATTGCGCAGACCAGAACCAGCCCGGCGGCAATCAATATCCTGCCGTCAAGCAAGCGTTGAAACTGAACGATCAACAACACGGCCCAGATCATCTCCGCTAAAAAGAGAGGCTCGGTCATGGCCGTGGTGGCCATATACAACAATCCTGGATTCAATCCGTAAAAGGCCACCACCACGATGGCCGCGAGCATCGACAACCATATGCGAGCCAGCCGGTAGATGCCGGCGCATCCCAGCACGTAGCTGGGGATGGAGAGGCAGGCTCCGGCCAGACCACTTTGCCACCAAGCCATATTCCAGACAAAGGGCAGGAGAAGGATGTGGGGCAGCGGCAGCCAGACGGACCCGAGCTGGCGAAAGCCCGGGGTCAGGGAATCAAACACGCGACGGGCAATATGAAGATGCGCGACCGCATCCCCGTAAAGCAGAAGCGTGCCGTGGCGCACACAATAGGCGAGTGCCACCAGGGCGAAGGCCAGGGCCGCCCAAGCTACCAGGAGAGTCTCCCGCCGGATGGCCTCCGGCTCACTTCGTGCGGCCGCCATCGATAAGGGACCGCCTTGAGTCTCAGTCAAGATGAGAGAGCTCGCGGAAGAGAGCGAAGCGTTGATCGATCTCCTCCCGCGTGAGCGACTGCATCTGTTCCGTACCGAAGCGCTGCACCGCAAAGGAGCCCATGACACCGCCGTAGAACATGGCGAGTTTGAAGGTATGCAAGGTGATTTCCGGCTGCGAAGCAAGGTAGCCGAAGAAGCCGCCGGCGAAGGAATCGCCGGCGCCGGTGGGATCCACTACCTCGTCCAAGGGCAGCGCTGGGGCGCGAAAGGGCAGCGCAATGTGGGTGGGGCTTGCTGCCTTGAAAATCTGGTCACCGAAGAATGCTGTGGCCCCGTATTCTCCATGCTTCACGATCAAGGCCTTGGGACCCATGGCCAGAATTTTGCGCGCGGCCCGAACCAGGTTATTGTTGTCGGCCAGCAGCTTGGCCTCTCCATCATTGATCAATAACGCATCCAGGCCGGTCAGGACCTTGGCCAGATTTTCACGGTGGCCGGTGATCCAGTAGTTCATGGTGTCGCCGCAGACCATGCGGACCTTGGGCATCTGCTGGCGAACATTGCTTTGCAGCACGGGGTCGATATTGGCGAGGAACAGGAACTCGCTATCCTTGTAGGCGGGCGGCACCTTGGGGGCAAAGCTCTCGAAGACATTCAGCTCGGTTTTGAGGGTCTGTGCTTCATTGAGGTTTTTTACGTACGAGCCAGTCCAATGGAAGCTTTTACCCGAGGTGTGTTCCAGGCCCTGCGTGTCCACTCCGCGACGCGTGAGCACGGCCTCGTGTTCCGGGGTGAAGTCTTCGCCGACTACGGCGATGACGCGAACGTCAGTGAAGTAACTTGCGGCCAGAGCGAAGTAAGTGGCCGCACCGCCCAGGCACCGGTCGCGCCGTCCCTGGGGTGTCTCGATGCTGTCGAATGCAACACTGCCTACGACGAGAATGGACATGGTTTTCTTTCTGTTCAGGAACTGTACTTGCGCAGCAGTAAATCCAACTTGCTGCGGGTTGCCGCGGGAATTGCTTCCTTGCTGGTGAGGATGGCAAATTGCAGAGCCGTTGGACAGGCGCAGGTGCGCTCTCGAGGCATAGCCGCAACCGCAGCCCGCACGGCGTTGGCAGCGTTGGCGGAGTTTTGATGCAGTACGGCTACGACCTGATCGACGGTAACGGAGTCATGCCCTTCATGCCAGCAATCATAGTCAGTGACCATGGCCATGGTCGCGTAGCAGATCTCGGCTTCGCGGGCCAGTTTGGCTTCCTGCAGGTTGGTCATGCCGATGATGTCGGCGCCCCAACTGCGATAGAGATTCGATTCGGCACGAGTGGAGAACTGCGGACCTTCCATGCAGACGTAGACGCCTCCGGATTTTGCCACCACTCCGGCGGTCTGCGCGCCGTGGTGAATGGCCTTGGCGACGGTGGCACACACTGGATCTCCAAAGGCCACATGACCCACGATACCGTCGCCGAAGAAAGTAGAGCTGCGCAGTGAGGTGCGGTCGATGAATTGATCGGGGACGATAAACTCGGTCGGCTTATGCTCCAACTTGAGCGAGCCGACGGCGGAAACGGAGATGATCCGTTCTACGCCTAATTTTTTCATGGCGAAAATATTGGCTCGGAAATTGAGTTCCGTGGGTAGGATGCGATGGCCGCGGCCATGACGGGCCAGGAAAGCCACCTGCCGCCCCTCCAGTTCGCCGGCGATAAATACGTCTGAGGGGTCGCCGAAGGGCGTGGACACCTCGACCTGGTGTGAATTGCTAAGGCCGGGCATGGTGTAGAGCCCGCTGCCGCCTATGATTCCAATTTCCGCCTGCTGCAAACCGGCTCCGAATGATGGGGATAGAGTGCGATTTAAGTATACCTGTCGTGAAAATGCGTGTTTATCGAGGCCCGGAGGGTCGCCCGCTAAACTGTCAGCCCAGCCCGGAAGGGCTGGGTTGGAATACAACCCGCCGTGGGAGCTCCAGAGGCGCGGCACTCATGCCCAATCGGCGGCGAGAGAGCAGCGGAGGAGTCACAAGCTTTTGTCGTGGGATTCTGCTGTGACACTCGCTCCGCGGGGACGATCGCCCTTGAGGCCTTAATGCCTTAAGGAGGCCTTCATCATGCCGTAGCTGGCCATCAGGTGCACCAGGTGCGCGTGGAGTTCGTCTGCGGGGGGTGTGGTGCGCGCAGCTTGTTGGGTATCGCTGTTCTGTTGGGCTCCGAAGAAGAGGAACTGAAGTTTGCGTGCGGTCGTTGGATCGAAGCTCTCGCTCACAAAGACTTGCTTGCCCTGGCGCACGATCAGGATCGGGCCTTCACTTCCGTTGTAAACCTGCTCGTCACTCGATGATTCCGCGGCAGGATCGCGCACCACACCGGAATATTTCTTGTTTAATTCGCCGGCGTAGACCTTGGCGAACTCCCGTGCCGCGGCTTCACTTCGCCAGGCGGAAAGATAGAGCAGCGCTACCGACGAGGTCGCGGCCTGCTGCGCGGGTGTCACGGCCTTTCGGCTCTGCACCGCGTAGTACAAGCCACCCTTCCACTGTGGGGTGAGGATCGCCGCTACGTCCGGACCGCCGAAGAGTTCGGTCAAAATGCGCACATCGAGCTCGCCCATGACGCCTATGTCATACGGCTGGTAGTCAGGATCCAGCAGCCCGTGCACATCGGGCATCTGGAGTAAAGGAACCGTTGCCCGGCGTTCATAGGCTGTGGGGTTCATAATCTCGTAGCTGGTTGAGGGGGGCCGGTCCAGGACACCGGCAAAGGCATACTGTGGGCCCTTATCTTTCAACAGTCTTTGCTCGAATCCCAGCCCGTCGCGATAGGGGAAAAGCAACGATTGCTGGAGCAGAAGGGGGGCGCGAGCCATCACTGGAGAAGTCCCGGAAGCATCCAGGTCCTCTTTCGGAGTGCGCATCACGTCGGGCGAGGTGAGCAGACTCTTTCCCGCGGGCTTTAGGGTGTAATCGAGGTACACCGCCATGGCCTGCCCTTCGAGCACGGCATCACGCGCTGTATCCCGTTCGTCGATGGCCAGTCGTCGATTGTCTTCGGTCACGTTTTTGGAAAGCGTATCCGGCTCGTCGGGCTCCCACTTGTCGAGATCGGTGTGTTGGTCCTGCAGCGCGTGAGTAAGTTCATGGGCAATGACCGGCTTCTGCTCTTCGGGTGAAACCCAGTCCAGTAGATTTACCGTCTTGGTCTTGTTGTCGTAATAGCCGGCAATCTGTTCCTTCAACAGACTTATCAGGAAGGGCTGCAACTGGAAATCCCGGTCAAGGAGCCCAAACTTCTTGAGCACGATCTCTTCGCGCTGCATGCGTTTGGCGTCCTTGTCTTCGCGGAACTTATCCAGAATGTACTTTTCCACTTCCTCACGAGTGATGAGCCGCCGCTTTACTTCGTGCCGTATTTGCAATTGGGAGTCATCGCTGGCAAAGGTAAGAATTTGATTCAGAGAGCGAAAGAGTTCCTTGGTTTGCTCGGGAGTGATCCGGGTGTCCTTTTGGGGAGGGGCGTCCTGGGAATGGGCGTCCTGGGAATGGCCATCCTGAGAATGGGAATCCTGGGCAAAGGTACGTGGGGCACAGGCCAGCAGGAGCGCCGCCGCGACTAAAGTGCATGAGTTCCTGCAGATACGCTTCATTTGTTCAACCCTTTTCCGAGCTTCGCCTGCGCCGGGCAGCACTCGCTCTGCTGCAAGGCTATAATTTTCTTGTGCTTTCTGCCACGAACCATCCAGATTCGACCGCCGGTTCCTCTAGCTCCCCAATGCCCGAGGTCGTCCCCGAGGTCGTCGCAGGACCGACGCCATTGTGCGCTGCACTGGGGCTCTCGGCCTCTTCGGAATTGTATTGCGGCGCGTTGACGGCACGGGTATTTGACGGTCTACCAGGGGAGATTGACTCCCTGCTGCAATCCGCCGGGGTCAGCGACCTGGGCTGGCGGGGGAAGATCCTGGTTACCGGAAGCGACCGGCTGCGCTGGTTAAACGGCATGGTATCGAACGCGGTGCAGGCGCTGCCCGAGGGTGAGGGAAACTACAGCCTTCTGCTGAGCGTGCAGGGACGCATTCAGGGCGACTGCTATGTTTACCGTCGCGCCGGCGACGTACTGCTGGATACGGGATTTGATCAGGTCCCGGCCCTGATGCGCCATCTGGATCACTTTGTGGTAATGGACGATGTGGAACTGGCAGACGTTAGCCAGCAATGGACAGGGTTGTCGCTGACCGGACCGCGAGCAGCGCAGGTACTGGCAACGCTGGGCTTTGTGGGGGCAAATTTCAGCCTGGAAAACGCCCGTATGAGCAGCGCCAGCATTGGCGAGGTAGGGTGCACCATTGTCGAGGCCTATCACGTCTCAGTACCCCGCTACGAATTGTGGTTCCCACCTGAGCAGGTGCTTGCGGTTTGGGAGACGCTGCAGGCAGCCGGAGCCAACCCGTGCGGATGGGAAGCGATGGAAGCACTGCGGGTGCTCGATGCCATTCCCCTGTATGGTGTTGACCTCAACGATCGCGACCTGCCGCAGGAGACTGGCCAGACACGCGCGCTTAACTTCAGCAAGGGCTGCTACCTGGGCCAGGAGATAGTGGAGCGCATCCGATCACGAGGGAAAGTTAACCGGCAGTTCCGGCAATTTGAGCTGCGAGGTACCCGGCCTCATTCTCTCCCTCTTGACCTGCGCAGCAATGATCAGTCCGTCGGACGGATTACCAGTACTGCATCGCTGTCGAGCGCCGGGCTGCCGCAAGTCCTGGCGCTGGGCTTTATCCGGATCGAAGTATTGGAACGCAATCAGGAGATCGCCTACGACGGAGGGGTGGCAACGGCGTTGACCGCGCCGCCCAAGGTCGCCCGGCCTGTGGCACAACCGGCGAGCTGAACAGAACCCTAGCCTGCCGAAGAGTAGAGGTGTCATTCAGTTTCAGGCAGCGTTACGAAAGACGATTGGAAAAAAACATGCGTGAAAAAGAACCCCAATTCACGGTAACGGACCGCCGCAAGTTCACCGCTGAAGGCGAACTGCGCGAAGGCGAAGCCAAGCCCAGTGAAAGCATTGCTCCACCAGCTGCTCCACCAGCTGCCCCGCCGGCTGCTCCACCAGCAGCTCCACCAACCGCCGCCCCGCCGGCAGCCGCGCAGGCGGCGGGCCCGCAACCGGTTGCGCCCGCCCAGGCTGTGCAAGTGGAATTGGATGAACCGGAGGAAATGGATGGAGACGAAACCATTCCCGAGCCGACCGCTGCAGAATCCGCACAGCAGAGCAAGGAGTATCACGCCTCCGCGAGCCGCCTGGACGACATGTTGCTGAAAGCGAATCCTGGCCAGCCGGCTCCGACCGTGATGAACTTCGACCGCCTGGTGCAGTCCCTCTATATGACCGCGGCGATGCAGATGGGCGCGGGCACGGCTCCCAACGAGCAACCCCGCATCGACATCCTGGGAGCCAGGCAGAGCATCGACATGCTCAGCGTGCTGGATGAAAAGACCAAGGGGAATCTGACCGAGCAGGAGAAGCGGCTGCTGCAGAACGCGCTTTTCGATTTGCGGATGTCGTTTCTCGAGATCACGAATGCCATTGCTAATTCTGCCCAGCGGCCGCCCCAGTCGAAGAAACCTCACTAGCGCCTTTTCACTTCTATTCCGCACAGGCGGGTGAGGAAAAGCCCTGTCAAAAGCGGTTGCCTGGTAAGCCAGAAGTGAAATTGATGTACGGAGCGTGTTTCATCCATAGAGCAGAGATCACCATTCTGGGCAGTGGGACCTCAATGGGGGTACCGACGCTTGGCTGTACCTGCCGGGTCTGCACGTCCAATGATCCGCGCGACCGCCGCACACGTCCCTCGATTGCTGTCAGCTGGGATGGACACCGGGTGGTGATCGACACCGGGCCGGATTTTCGTACCCAGGCCCTGCGGGAAGGGATCGATCATGTCGACGCGGTGCTCTATACCCATTCGCATGCGGACCACATCCTCGGCCTGGACGATTTGCGGCCCCTGACCTTCAAACTCAAGAACAAACTTCCGCTATATGCCGATGATGCCTCAGCCAGCGTGATTGAACGTATTTTTGACTACACCTTCGATACCGAGGCCTGGTACCCCACCCGGGCCAGGGTGGAGATGCACCGCCTGGGGCAATCGGTCGAGGTCGAAGGTGCAGTCTTCCACCGTGTGCCTCTCACCCACGGCAAAATTGAAGTTGCGGGCTTTCGCTTCGGCAATGCCGCGTACTTGACGGATATGAGCGATATCCCGGAAAGCAGCCTTCCGCTGCTCAAGAACCTGGACGTAGTGATTCTCGACGCTCTACGCAAGAGGCCCCATCCCAGCCACGCTACGCTGGCAGAGGCGCTTGAGTTCGTGCGCCGCATGCAGCCACAGCGGGCGTTTTTTACCCATATGTCGCACGATCTGCCGCACGCGGAAACCAACAACGAGCTTCCTCCCCACATCCAACTCGCCTACGACGGGTTGCGTATCCCCTTCGAGATCTGACATGCAAGTCTTCCGCAATCTCGGCGAGATATCCCGGCAGCTGGGGCCGACGGTTTTGAGCATTGGCAACTTTGATGGTGTCCATCTTGGTCACCAGTTCGTTCTTGAGCAGCTCATACAGAGGGCAGCGGCGCGATCGCTCCGGTCGGTTGCGGTTACCTTCGATCCTCACCCGTTGCGGTTTCTGCGGCCCGAGACTTGTCCCCGGCTGATTACGCCGCTGGAAACGCGACTCGAGTTGTTGGGGGAGACCGGCATTGACGCTGTCCTGGTGCTGCCTTTTACCGCGGAACTCTCCCGGATGCGGGCGGAGGAATTCGTCACTGCGATTGTGCATGATGCCCTGGGTGCGGTCGAGGTTCATGAGGGCACCAACTTTCGTTTTGGCTATCGCGCCGAGGGAGGTATTGCTGAATTGAGTGAACTCGGCCGGGCCCTGGGGTTTGAGGTGGTGATCCACGGCGCCTGCCAGGTACGAGGATTGACTTGTTCCAGCAGCAAGATCAGGGAGTTGCTATCCCGGGGTGAGATCCGCACGGCGCGCGCGCTGCTGGGGCATGCGTTCTTTATCGACTCTACGCCGGCCCACGGACGCGGCATCGGGTCCACCCTCACGGTGCCTACCATCAACCTGGCGCCCTACCGGGAGTTGTTGCCGCCGAATGGTGTGTATGTCACCCAGTTGCGGGTTGGTGGGGAGTGGTTTGATGCGGTTACGAATGTGGGTAACCGGCCGACGTTTGGGGCTGATTCGTTTGCGGTGGAATCGCATCTGCTGGATTTTCATCCGATTCCGTTGGAGGAGGAGACTCCGCTTCGGCTTGTGTTTCATCGGCGGCTTCGTGAGGAGCGGCGGTGGCCTTCTCCTGAGGCTTTGAAAGAGCAGATTATGCGGGATGTTGGACGAGCGAAACGGTATTTACGGTTGATGCGGGTCTTGGGGAAGGAAAAACGTCGTTTCTGAGAACACTACGGTTACGAAGTTGGGTTTTGCGGCGCAATCGACAAAAACGTTCAGATTTGCGGTTCCCACATCTCGCCAAAACCCCGGATTTCCTGCAGAGCTCTGCTGCTCAGGCAAACTTCCTGCGGCTTTCCTTAGGAGAAAGCCGCACCCGTGGCCACAATGGGCGCTGCGTGGTAGGAAATACGGGGTACGAGCGAGATGTGGGGGCACCCAGGGGTCGTGGAAGGGACAAGGGTTATGGTTGAACTCCTGTCCGATTGCCTCTGAGCTTTTTTCTGACTCAGATTCCCTGTCCGGCTCCCTTTGAGTTTGTTATGACTCAGAGCAGGTCTTACTGCGGAGTGGCTGGGGGATGGCCGGTTGGGTGGATGATGGCGGTCTTCGTGGCCACATTGGTTGGTGGCGGCGGACGTAGATCTCCGGGAAAATGCTCGTCGGGGTGGTCGGCGATCGCTACCTTCATGAAATCGATCCATAGGGGAAGGGCCGCGTGACCGCCGCTCTCTTTGTCGCCAATCGACTGACGGCTGTCGTAGCCCACCCATACCCCGCAGGTGATGGAGGGTGAGAAACCGATGAACCAGGCGTCGTTGAAATCGCTGGTGGTGCCGGTCTTACCCCCAAGGGGGTGGTGAAGCGCCATGGCGTCTGCGGCTGTGCCGCCCGGTCCAATGACTGCCTTGAGCAAGGTCATCATAGCGCGCGCTGTCTTCTGGGTGGTGGACTCGGCAACGTTGGCCGGGCTCTCGGATAGCGTGAGGCCATCCGCGTTGGTTACCTTGCGGATCAGGTGGGGACCCAGGCGAACTCCATCGTTGGGAAAGCTGCTGTAAGCCGCAACCTGCTCCTCCAGCGTAGCCTCCACGGAACCAAGTGCGACGGGGAGAAAGGGCGGAATGGTGCTGGCGAGGCCAAACTGATGTGCAGTTGCGATGACCTTGCGGATACCGACGCGTTCTGCCAGCTTAACCGCCGGGATGTTACGGGAATCCGCAAAGGCATGTACGAGCGAGACCGGACCTTCGAAAGTGTCGTCGTAATTGCGTGGAGTGTAGGGGCCTACCGCCGTGGAAAAGGTGACCGGCGAATCGACGATCGTCTCGTCAGGGCGTGCTCCGGCTTCAATGGCGGCTGTATACACATAGGGTTTAAAGGAAGAGCCCGTCTGCCGCTCAGCCTGGGTGGCGCGGTTGAACTGCGAGAGGTTGAAATCGCGCCCGCCGACCATGGCAAGGACCTCGCCGGAGGTATTATCCACCGCCATCAGCGATCCCTGGATGCCGGAATCCTGCTCCAGCACAGCGTGTAAGACGAGATTCGAATCGGCCGAGGGGACAATATGGACGTAGATGATGTCCCCTGGATGAAGGAAGTTTTCCGCATCCCGCTGCCCGGTCCAGGCGAAATCATCGGGGCCCAGAATGAGCTGCTGCTGGCCAATCCGGGCGGTCACCTGATAGGGCAAGACATTGGTCACCAGGGCGTGCACGTACGATCCCGGCGTGACCGGCTGACGCCAGTCGGGATGACGAAAGTCGTCCAGTGAACCTCCAGCGACGAGCACGTTGAGCAGATTTCCCTTCCACCCGCGACGGCGTTCGAGGGCGGCCAACCCATCGAGCACGGCGCGATTCGCTGCCTGCTGCAGATCCAGGTCCAGAGTGGTGTAGACCCTGAGACCTTCCTCATGAACCTGTTCACTGCCAAACTGACGTTCCAGTTCGCGGCGAACATCTTCGACGAACCAGGGAGCGACGCTGTTGGACGGTGGCTCGATGTGCAAACCGAGGGGCGCAGCTTTGGCTGCATTGGCCTGGGCATTGGTGATAACCCCATCTTCGAGCATGGAGTTGATAACCATGTTGCGGCGGCGGAAAGCGCGATCGGGATTCACCAGAGGGGAATAGGCCACCGGGCCTTTGGGCAACGCCGCCAGTAAAGCTGCTTCCGGCAAGGTCAGCTCAAGGGCGTGCTTGCTGAAGTAGTATTCCGATCCGGCTTCGAATCCATAAACGCCCTGCCCCAGGTAAATCTGGTTGGCGTAGAGGGTAAAGATCTGCTGCTTGGTAAAGGCTCGCTCGATTTGGATGGAGAGAAAGACCTCCTGCAGCTTGCGTCCGAAGGTCTGTTGGCTGGAGAGAAAAAGATTGCGCGCCAGCTGCATGGTCAGGGTGGAAGCACCCTGGGTGCGGCCATTTGAGGTTAGATCGTGATACGCCGCGCCGAGCACGCGGAAGATGTTGACCCCCCAGTGGCTCTCGAAGTTTTTATCCTCGATGGAAATGACTGCCTGGCGCAGTATGGGAGGAATCGCTTCATAGGGTACAACCACGCGGCGCTCCAGGGCGAAGGAGCCGAAGACGCGGCCATGCACATCGAGCAGGTCTGTCGAGGTGATGGGACGGTAGCGTTCCAGATCGGCGATTTGTGGCAGATCTACGGAGTAGACCAGCATGAGGCCGGTCAACGATCCGGCGATGATGGCGAGAGCCAGCAGGGCAAGAAAGGTAATGCTGCCCGCCAGTTTCATGGGCCCCAGTCCGGAATGACTGGGCGGACGAAATCTGGCGGCGCCCGAAGATGGAGCTTGCCCAATCAATGAGGGGTCCGCTTAAATCAGGCGCTTTTCTGTTTCAGAATATCGAGCGCCTTGGTTAGTTGATCATCCGGTTTTGGCGTCTTCTGGGCGCCCGCCTGCTCGTCGTTTTCAAGACTGGCAGCCACCACGATATTGGGGGTCACTGCTTCGTCCTGAATTTTCTTACCCAACGGCGATGCATATTTGGCAACCGAAAGAATCAGAGCGGCGCCATCGGGAAGTTCCATGGTTTTCTGAACTGAGCCTTCCCCAAAGGTTCGGTCACCCACCACGTCGGCCCGCTTGTTATCGAGAACCGCCGCGGCGACAATCTCGCCCGGTCCGGAAGTTCCATGGTTCACGAGGACGACCAAGGGCGCGCCGGTAATGAATTTGGAGGAGTCTGCGTTAAAGGCTTCGTAGGTATATTTTTGTCCGGAAAGGGTCGCGATGGTACCCGACTCAAGGAAAAAATTGGCCAGGCGGACGCCCTGCTCCTCATCGCCCTCGGCAACGTCGCGCAGATCGAGCAAAACCTTTTTGTTGCCGTTCTTCTGCATCGCCTTCAGCCGGCTGGCAATTTCATTCACCCGCTCTTTGTTGAGCACTACCGGCTTGAGATAAAGAATGCTGCTGCTCTCATACTCCGTTTGTCCCATGGGAGGAGCCGGGGACACGGCGCGCGTGAGGGTGATCTTGTCGGGTTCTGCTTTGCGCGGCCGGACTAGGGAAAAGCTGACGTTAGTTCCTGCTTTACCTTCAAGCATGAGACGGATCATGACCAGAGACATTTCCCGGGTTGAATGTCCTTCGATGGCTTCGAGGATATCGCCATCCTCGATTTGCTCTTTTTCCGCCGGGCTTCCCGGCTCGACGGAGACGACCGTGGCGTATCCGTAGCGCTTGGAGATATTCAATCCAACCTGGGCAACGCCCTCGTTGGCGCGCGCCTTATAGGCGGCATACTCTTCCGGGGTCAGGTAGCTGGAGTCGGGGTCCAGTGACTCGAGCAAACCATGCAAGGCGCCGACAGTGACTTTGGTCATGTTGGGATCGACCACGTAGTCGGTCTGAACCTTCTTGAGGACCTCGCTGTAGACTTCCATCTCCGGGTAGGCGCCATCCTGCTGCGAATCCGCGCGCACGCGGCTGGGGCCAAGACCACCGATAAACACTAACGCCACTAAGAGGATCGAGACGGCAAAGACGGCACGCTTAAAGCTTCGGGACATAGCACCACTTTGGACCATTAGGATGGTTTAAACAAATAATACTACTGGGTTAGACGCAGCCAGGAACCAGATAGGGGACGGCAGATTGGGCTGGTGGCGGCGGACCGGATCGAACGGTCGACCTACGGGTTATGAGTCCGTCGCTCTAACCATCTGAGCTACGCCGCCTTGTGTTGATTCTACAACAGTTGCAGAGCATCTATTACAATAGGAAAGTTATGCCTTTCCCGGTAAAAACCTGTGCCATCTGCTCGGAAGAGTTTGAGCTGAAGCCGGATAAACCCGGCTTCGCAAACCGTTGCCCAGCCTGTAGCGAACCTGACGTGGATGACTTTTCCGCCAGGGAGCGCCTGGATCCTGAAATGAACGAGGCCCGGCGGCAAGCGATGAAGGAACTCCTCTATCGCAAGGATAGCTGAGGCTTGCGGGCAATGACGATGCGTAAAGGCGGAAAAGTGTAAAGGGGATTGCCCCACCGCCTTTCGACCATCAGCCCTGCCTGACGAAGCTGCTGAGCATATTCCGTGGTGTGCTTGTAATCCGACAGGATGGCAACGCCTCCCGGCTTCAGTACGCGCACAATCTGCTGCAGAGCCTGGCGGCGCATCTTGCGGTCGTAGATGTTGTGCAGGCACAGATTAGACACGATCACGTCGAAAGCTCCGTCGGGAAAGGTCATTTCCTGGGCGGGAATGCCGAGCAGGGTGCAGCGATCGCTGATGCCCTCAAGCTCCAGGTTGTGCCTGGTAGCGGCTTCTGAGTTGCCCCCCATGTCCTGGTTAGACCAGATATCGATGCCGGTGACTTGTCCACTTCCGTGAAGGCCGGCGAGGAGTTTTGCCGCTCCTGCTAATAGAAGCCCCCGGCCACATCCCACATCCAGTACTTGTTCATCCCCCCGCCACTGGTGCAGCGAAAGCATTTGATCCCGATGCCGGAATTTGCCGAATTTTACATAGAAGAGGAAGAGGAGCCCTTCGAGGACCAGTAACGTGCCGGTGACGAGCAACATCGGCCGAGGGAGAAAATCGACCTGCCCAAAGTGCAGATGCTGAGGCCCGAGAGCTCCGAGAAGAACGCAAGGGATGCCGATGAGAAAGAGGTTGCGCAGGACATTGGGCGCGTCTACGCCGTAGTCAGGCTTGCTGCTATCGCCGGCCGCCATTTGGGCTCTCCTCCAGTACTGATAAGGTAAATTGCTGACAGTCCTCTGACTCTACATTTGCGCCAGTTTTTAGGATGCTGCCATGTCTGATTTAAAAACAGCAACAAACATCCCTGGGCTGCGCATCGTGCGCAGCGGTGAGCTTGACAGCAATACTCCACAGACGGCCGGCATGACCCGGGCGGAGGCGATTTCTTACGCCCGCGTGGGGGCGCAGAAGCTCTGGGCCGGGACGGTGGTGGTGCACCCCAACGCGAAGACCGGTCCTCATCACCATGGCGAGTTGGAAACGGTGATCTACATCGTGCGGGGCCGCGCTCGTTTTCGTTGGGGAGAGCATCTGGAGTTTGTGGATGAGGCTGGGCCCGGGGACTTTGTGTTTGTGCCCCCATTTGCGCCCCATCAGGAGTTGAACGCCCGCAAGGACCAGCCGGTGGAAGCGGTGATCGTGCGCAGCGGTCAGGAACCTGTCGTCGTCAATCTGGATATGGTGAGTCCAGAGGACGAGATCGATGAATTGGGACGCGATCCGTTCCACTCGAACGCCTCATGAGTGAATCTGCTTCACGCGAGCGGATCGTGGCCGTCATTCCGGCCCGCCTTGCTTCTACCCGGTTGCCGGGCAAGGTGCTGCGTCCCATCGCCGGCGTTCCGATGTTGGGCTGGGTCTATCGTGCTGCGCTCGCCTGCGCTCAGCTCGATCAAGTGCTGATTGCCACCGACTCTACTGAAGTCGTCGCCTACGCCGATTCGGAGGGCTGGCCCAGCATCATGACCTCTGCCGCGCTGGCCAGCGGTACTGACCGGGTGCGTGCCGTCGCCGCGCTGGTGGAGGCCGATATATATGTCAACATCCAGGGGGACGAGCCGTTGCTCCGCCCGGAGCACATCGAAGCATTGCTGCGCCCTTTCGCCCGGACAAATGCGGAGGTGACTACGCTCTCGACACCCTGTACGCCGGAGGAGATCAATGACCCCAATGCAGTGAAAGTGGTGACGGCGAATGATGGCAGGGCGCTTTACTTTTCCCGGGCCACGATTCCGTACCAGAGAGGGACTCCGTTGACTCCGCGGAAACACCTCGGTATTTACGCATACCGAAAGGCGGCGTTGCAGCGGTTTGCGGAATTGCCGCCAAGCCCGCTGGAATCTTGCGAGCGCTTGGAGCAGCTACGGCTACTCGAGGAAGGAATCAGTATCCATGTAGTGCACACTCCGTTCGACACCATCGGGGTGGATACGGAGAAAGATCTGTTGGCTGTGGAGCGGATTTTGCGGGAACAGTCGAGCTAGGAGTGCGGGCTGTGGTTAGTAGGGGTTTCGAATCGGTTGCAGGGATCCCCAGATCTCAAAAGCGACGGGCATAGCTGCTGCCCTCAGGGCTAAAGCCCATCGTTTTGTTTCCTGTATGTACGGGCTGAAGCCGTACCCTTCAGAACCAAAGACGTACCTCCGGACTTAGGGCATTTCTGAGAACCGGGAATTACGAATTAGTCCCGAAGGGACGGCTGACCTTAGCCAGGACGCCAGTCCCATAAGCGTTAACCTATATGGGGTATTTTTTTCGAACCTCCCACAAAATCGTCATCCTGAGCAGCTGCCTTGCCTGCGGCAAGTTAAGGATGGAATGAACCTGGGAAAGCGGTGTGTGCAATCCAGGCCCAGAGGGCCGTTCGCCAAACGTCAGCCCAGCCCGGAAGGGCTGGGTATGCAAGGCAGCCGGTCGAGCGCCGGAGGTGCGGCACCACCCGGCCAGATGTTGTTTAGTCCCCTCCAGAAAGGCGTCATCCTGCCTGCCCCGGCGTGCCGTGGGAGCGAAGCGCCTCGCAGATCTATCGCATAACAGAGGGTTTATGGCGCGCAGTCGAAGGACCCCGGCGATGCTTGTTGGCAGGTGCTCTTCGGAGCTTTCCGGCCACAGACTACAAGAGAAATTAAAAAAGTCACAGGCTCTCAGGATGACGCCTTTCCGGAGGGGATTGAAAAACATCTGGTCGGGTGCAAAAAACACGAGAAGATCGAAAAAGTCACAGGCTTTCAGGATGACGATTTTCTGGGAGGTTCAAAAAAAACACCCCATTTAGGTTAACGCTTGTGGGACTAGAGTCCTGGGCCAAGTTCAGCACGTCCCTTCGGGACTAAATTCCTGAATCCCGAGTTCTCACGCACACTCTGCCCTCATCTATTCCGCACGGTGCGACACGGCTGAAGCCGTGCCTTCGGTCAAGGGTTTTGCCCTGCCTGTCTTGCCCGGCGCTGACTGTGGCGGTGCTTCGCCCGTCTACTTCGGTTTACCTGCGCTTGCGCAATCCTGGCTTTGGCGCTTTTGCGAATGGGCCGGAATCTGCCAAGATAGTAAGAATGACCGCACCAGCTGCTACCAAAATTTTCTCCGACCGCATTGGCCGCATTGAAGTTTCCGCCACCATGGCGGTCACTGCGGAAGCTGCCAGATTGCGCGCCCAGGGCGCCCAGCTGGTGGATTTTGGCGCCGGGGAACCGCATTTCGCCACCCCGCGTCACATCAAAGACGCCGCGATCGCGGCGATCGAAAGCAATTTCACCCGATATACCGTCGTCGCCGGCATCCCCGAACTGCGCAAGGCAATCGTGCAACGCCACGCCTGCGACTTCGGCTCCGACTACACCGCTGAGGAGACCGTGTTCACCACGGGCGGCAAGCTGGCGCTGTTCAACGCCATCCAGGTGCTGGTGGACCATGGCGATGAGGTGATTCTGCCTGTCCCATATTGGGTCTCTTTCAAGGACATCATCCAATATGCCGGCGGCAAGGTGGTGTATCTGCCGACCGAAGAGGCGGAGAATTTTCGGGTCACGGCGGACGCCATTGAGCAGGCGATTACCCCGGCAACCAAGGTCATCATCCTGAACACGCCGTCAAACCCGACCGGTTCGGTGGTGTCTCCCGCCGATCTGGAGCGCATCGTGAAGCTGGCTCACGCGCGGGGCATCTTCCTGCTGCTGGACGAGTGTTACGTGTACCTGCAATACGCTGGCGCCCCTGTCTCCGGCGGTTCATTCGTCGAGGCAAAGGAGCACGTGATTGTGCTCGGTTCCCTTTCCAAGACCTACGCGATGACGGGCTGGCGTGCCGGGTTCGCTCTGGGCCCCAAGCCCATCATTGCCGCGATGAGCAAGTTGCAAAGCCAGTCCACTTCATCGACGGCGGCAATCGTTCAGAAAGCGGCCATCGCTGCGCTGAGCGATTCACAGGCATGCGTCACCGAGATGCGCGCGGAATACTTGAAATTGCGCGACCGTATCCTGGAGGGGTTGACGGCAATCCCCGGGATCACCTGCACCAAGCCGGACGGCGCATTTTACGTCTATCCCAATGTGTCGTCGTTCCTGGGCAAACCGGGAGCGAAGAGCGCGACGGAACTGGCCTCACGCCTGCTGCATGAGGCGCACGTGGTAACCGTTCCCGGTGAGGCCTTTGGCACTCAAGAAAACATCCGGCTGTCCTACGCTGTCGCGCATAGCGACATCGAAGAGGGCCTGGTCAGGATGAAGAAATTTTTCAGCAGTCTGTCGTAGGAGTCCATGGAATCTAAAGTCGAATTTCGCCCCATTATCCTGGCGGGCGGGAGCGGAACTCGCTTCTGGCCGCGGAGCCGCCGCTGGCGGGCGAAGCAACTGCTGGTGCTGGATGGTGCGCGCACCATGATCCAAAGCACGGTAGATCGCCTGGGAACGTTGGCCACCTCGAATGAGCTTTGGGTGATTACCAACGACCTGCTCTCCAAGGCCATTTCCGAGCAACTGCAAAGCATGCTGGGGGAGCAGATCATCTGCGAGCCGGCAGCGCGCAACACTGCGCCGGCAGCGGGCCTGGCGGCCTTCCTCATCGAGCGCAGTGCTCCCAATGCAGTGTTGGGTATCTTTCCCGCCGACCACGTGATCACCGACGAGGATAAGTATCGGGCCACTATCGAGCAAGGCATTGCCTTGGCTGCAGCGGGCGAAAACATCGTCGTACTGGGGGTAAAGCCGGTGCGGCCAGAAACCGGGTATGGCTATATCGAGACCGGCGAAGTGTTGGCGGACGGGGTGAAGCGGGTGCGGCGATTTACTGAGAAGCCTAACCGGGACCGGGCAGAGGAGTTCATGCTCGCCGGCAGATACTACTGGAATAGCGGCATTTTTTTGTGGTCGGCGCGCACGCTGGCTAACGCTATCCGCGAGCATCTGTCGGAGACCGCGCCTTATCTGCAGCAGATCGCCGACGCCTATGGAACGCCGCGGTTCGAGCAGGTTTTTCGCGAGCTTTATCCTTCCTGCGAAAACATCAGCATCGACTACGCGGTGCTCGAGCCCCGCTCAGCCAAGGGCGAACACCATTCGAAAATTTACTGCCTGCCGGCGGAGTTTGGGTGGAACGATCTGGGTTCCTGGGATGCCCTCTACGAACACCAATTGGCGCAGGGCAACGCGAAGGATGGCAATGTCACCGAGGCGAGGGGCATGGTGGGGATCGATGCACGTAACAATTACGTTTACAGTCCGGAGAAATTCGTCGCGCTGGTCGGGGTAGATGACCTGGTGGTGGTGGAGACCGAAGATGCCATTCTGATCACCACGCGGGAACGGTCGCAAGATGTACGCCGGGTGGTGAGCGAGCTGGCCGGAAAACACGACGAATTGATTTGATTCTGGAAAAACCCATCAAATTCGGGACGGATGGCTGGCGTGGGATTCTCGCTGACGATTTCACTGAGCATAACGTGCGTCTCGCGGCTGGAGCCATCGCCCGTTATGTCTGCGAGCAGGAAGACTCCGCGCGCGGTATCTGCGTCGGATATGACACCCGTTTCTTATCCCAGCGCTTCGCACAGATTGTCGCCGAAGTAGCCGCCGCTGCCGGAATCCCAGTGCGCCTGGCGGATCGCATCACTCCCACTCCGGCGCTCTCCTACGCGGTGAAGCATCTGGGCGCGGCCGGCGGGGTGATGATCACCTCCAGTCACAATCCGTACAACTGGAATGGGGTGAAGTACAAGGCGAGCTACGGGGGCTCGGGCAGCCCGGCCATCATGGCAGCGATCGAGGGCTACCTGGGCAAGGGATTGCCCCTGGCGACGGCTGGCGCTGCGATTACCGAGGTCGATTTTCTCCGCCCGTATGTCGAAGCCATCTCTGTGTTTGCAGACCTCAAACGGATCGCGGCTACGGGGCAGAAATACGCCGTCGACTGCATGTACGGTGCGGGGCGGGGGGTACTGGCGGGGATCTTCGCACGCATGGGCATTGACCACGTGGAGATTCGTGCGGAGTTGAATCCGCTGTTTCCCGGCATTCAGCCGGAGCCGATTCTGCCCCATATCCGGGCACTCGAAGTTGCGGTGCTGGAGCATCACTGCCAGGCTGGATTTGCGACCGATGGCGATGCAGATCGCATCGGTGCGGTGGATGAGCAAGGGCGGTTTGTCGACGCCAACAAAATCTACTGCATCCTGCTGGAGTGGCTGCTTAAACGGAAGCTGTGGCCAGGGGATGTGGCCCGGGCCTTCAATACAACCAGGATGCTCGACCGCATCGCAGCCCGATACGGACGGAAACTGTATGAGCATGGCATCGGCTTCAAGCACGTATGCGAACTCATGCTGGAGAAGGACATCCTCATCGGTGGCGAAGAATCGGGCAGCATCGGCATCGGCAGGCATCTGCCGGAACGTGACGGGCTGTTGAATTCCCTTCTTCTGGCCAATGTTATGGCGGACGAAGGGCGCACCCTGGGCTCGCTGGTGAGCGGGCTGCAGGAACAATACGGCGAGCACTATTACGGCAGGCTCGACCTGCACATTCCCGAAGAGACGAAGCAGGCGGCCATACGCCGCGCAACCGCAGGGGTGAGCGAATTTGCCGGCATGCGCGTCTTGCGCCGTGAAACGCTCGATGGAATGAAGTTTTATCTCGAGAATCCCGAGGCAAGGCAGGATCCACGAGCTGCAGAGATCTGGATATTGTTGCGCGCGTCCGGCACCGAGCCCTTGTTGCGGATATATGCGGAGAGCGGGTCAACGGAATCGCTTCAAGCTCTGCTCGAAGCGGGGAAAAATTTTGCTATGGGAGATGCGGCGTGAAAGTAAGAACCAAGGGTTTGCTGTTTGACATGGATGGTGTGCTGATCAGTTCCCTCGGGTCGGTCGAGCGCAGCTGGCAGACCTGGGCGGAGCGTCATGGACTCGACGTGCGGGAGACGATCAAGACGGCCCACGGAATGCGGGCGATTGAAACGGTGCGCACCCTGAGGCCGGATGCCGACCACGCTGCGGAGCTCAAAGTGATTGAAGATCTCGAGGTAGGCGACAACGAAGGCCTGGAGGTTCTGGAAGGCGTTACCTCGATTCTTCAATTGCTACCGCAGAAGTTTTGGACCATCGTCACGTCGGCTACCGAACGGCTGGCGCGCAGCCGTCTTGCATTCGCGGGTATTCCGGTACCGCAACACATTGTCACCGCAGACATGGTGACGGACGGTAAACCTCATCCGGAGCCTTATCTCAAGGGTGCGAAGATACTCGGCCTGGAGCCGGCAAATTGCATTGTGATCGAGGATTCGACTTCTGGGGCGAAGGCTGGCCACGCTGCTGGGTGTAAGGTTCTGGCAACCACGTTTTCTCACACCATCAAGCAGCTTGCGGCCGCCGACTGGATTGTTGAATCGCTGGCCAAGGTGAGGATCACAATTCTGCCCGGGAATGAGGAACTGGAACTCGAGTTCACGCCGGTGCAGAGAGAAGCTTAGAGGCGGCTGTGCAAAGATGCACAAAGAACGCTAGCGGCGGTCGAGAGCGGATAGGCGCTTTAAGACTGCAGCGGCAGTTGCTGTCTGCTGCAGGGCCTGATTGTGGTCGTGGTCTCCAGCTTTACTCACCTGGTCCGAGGCATCGTCAATCGGAATCACGGTCTGCTGTTTGCCCTTTGCGGGAGTTGCCGCGCCCCGATGGAGTAGCTGCGGACCGCCACTCTGGTTTAAGACAGGACTTTCCGTGTTTCGCTCGGTGGAGAAATCCGTGGGTTGGGGCGTCTCAGTTACATTTGCAACCGTGGTATAGCTGCTAGTTGGGGCCAGCCCCTTCGACAAGCGACTCCTCCTGGCTGCTTTTAGTCTTGCCTGTGGCGTGGACGGAGTGGTGGAGATCTCAGCCACCGATGGCTGCGCTATTCGCTGCTGAGCAAAGGAAAGCAGTACTCCCAAAGAGGGCGCGATGCTGACGAACCCCGCAAGAAGAGCGAGTCCACAAGCGATCCGTGACCCAACCAACCAGGCCGGCGATTTCTTGTTTCCAGCCAGGATGGAATGAACACGAGCTTGCAGATGTGCCGAAGATGCCGCGAAGTCTATTCCCCAATTCCTGGAATCTTGCGAGGAATTCAACCGCGCAAAGTGGATCAGGCACTCGGCGTACTTCGCTCTGCCTTTTGGAGAATCGGAGACGGCGGCAACGTCGCATGCGAGTTCGCGGTCGAACTGCATGCGTTTGACTGCATACCAACACGCCGGATGAAAGAAAAGAATCGCCCGGCAGGCAATGGCGAGGTTGTTCCAGAGGAAATCCCATCGACGAACGTGGTGCAACTCATGGCGCAAAATAACTTCGAGATCAGAGTGGTCCTGTTCCAGGCAAGCATCGGGGAGGAGAATGGTCGGCCGAACAAAGCCGCAGGTTGCCGGCGATGAGACACCCGACAACACGAGTAGTCTTGAACGTCCGACACCAGCGTTCTCCGCAAGCATTTGGAAGCCTGCCCCGATTTCCTTTGGCGGTTGACTGGTAAAGCCCAGAACCCATTTCAGTTGTAGATGCTTTTTAATTTGCATGACCAGCAGGTAGGTCGAAACCAACAGATAGGCGATGCCGATCACGCGCAGTGCCATACCCAGTGGAAAGGCCCAGGAACCTGGAATCGGCAGGGCGTCGAAGCCTGACATCGCAGGTTGAGCAACAGAGTGGGTTGTGGGAGCCAGGACTGTGGTTGCAACCACCTGTTTGGTTGCCAGAACACTCTTGGCCATCCAGACCCAATAGGCCGCTGTTCCGTAGAGAAAACCTGACCAGACCAGGAACCTCCGGGCTGGAGACTTGACCAGCCAACTCAGGCCCAGACAAACCCCAAACGCAAGTGCCGTTTTGAGGACAAAGCCCACGAGGGCGCTCATAACACCAAGCACGAGGTCTGGATTCATGGCATCCCTGGCAGCCCTGGTTTATTCGCGATCGCCCAGCTCATACTTTTTACGATACTCTCGCATCAGCGATTCGAGTTCATCCAACTCTTTCTTTTTGATGGAACTGGACTCCAACAGGTTGACCAGCAACCCGGCCGCCGATCCGTGAAAGTTCCTGGATACCAGTGCCTGAACGGAGAGCTGATCGATGGTTTTTCGAGATACGAGGGGGCGAAAGACAAACACCCGCCCTCGAGCCTCATGGGAGATAAACTCCTTATTTTCCATGATTCGGAGCAGCGTTTGCGTGGTCTTATAGTGCGGCCGCTCCCTTTCAGGATGAGCATTCACTACATCATCGACGGTGGCTTCTTCCAGTTCCCAAAGGATCTGAAGTAGCCGCAGCTCGGCTGCGGTGGGGACAGTGAGCTTTTTCTTTCCGCCCACGATTCCGGGCAGTTTATTTCGCATAGGCGCCTCACACAGATATCTTAACAGTTTAAGATTAGGGTTGGCTTGCCGTTCTTATAACGTTAAAGAAACAAATTCTACATGTTGCGGGAGGAAGACCACCGTTTAATCGTGGTTAACGAAACTTGCGGACCAATATTGTCAAGGTTAGAACGAGATGAAGGGCCAAAAGCAAAGCATCCGGAAATATTGCCTTGTACCAGGCATTCTTTTGCTAGCCCTACTCTGCAACTCCCTGGATGCTCAAACCCCATCTATCGAGATCCCGGCCACGACTCCACTCTCGATTCAGCTTCTGCAGCACGTTCCCATGAAGACTGGCGAGGCATTGGAGGGCCGCCTGCTTTATCCGGTGTACGTCGAGAATCACATCGCGATCCCGGCCGGCTCCATTCTTCGGGGAACGGTCATACAACTTGATTCGGACCGTCGCCGCCGCATTCACGCGCGGCTCCGGGGAGACTTTACCCCATTTCATATCCCGGTGGTGCGCTTCGATCAATTGATTCTGCCCGATGGAGCCCTGGAGCCGATTGTGAGCGATAGCGCGAAGGATGGCGTCCCGATCCTGCGCTTGTCGCCTGCCCCTGGGCAGAAGAAAGGCTCTCTTATTTCCCGGCAGATCGCGCAGGAAAAACAGCGAGTGAAAGAAGCGGTAGCACAAATCACCGCGCCCGGCAGGGGGGACCGACTGGTTCAATTCCTCTATACCCAGTTGCCTTATCACCCGGAACGAATTGAGGCTGGGACAGCCTGGATGGTTGAGCTGGCCCAACCTTTGAATCTCAGGCTTATGGATCCTCAGCCAGTGAAGCAGCAAAAGGCAGAACCGCCAAAACCATCAGCCGAGAAGGAATGGCGATTGCGGGCTTATTTGCAAGAAACGATAAGCTCTGCCAATACCAAGCCCGGAGACACTTTCCAGGCCGTGGTGGCGGAGCCGGTGTTGAATGCCGAGCAGGCGGTGGTCGTTCCCCAAGGCTCCATACTCATTGGGGAGATCACCCAGGCCAAACCCGCGCGCTCCTTTTCACGCCAGGGGAAGCTCCGCTTTCGTTTCCGGCAATTGAAATTGCCGACGGGCTTCACGCAGCCGGTCGAAGGCACGCTCGCCGGAGTGGATGCAAACAAGTCAGCAAACCTGCAAATCGACCCTGAAGGCGGAATAGCGCCGAAGCCGCAAAACCGCGTGCTTCTTCCGCTGGTGCTGACCTTTTTAGCCGGGCGTGGGCTTGACGACGACGGAAGCCAAGTGGCTCATAGCGCGATCGCGTCGAATGGTTTTGGAATCGTGGGGCGCATTGTCGGGATCGCGGCAAGTTCAAGAAACGTTGCCGCGGGGATAGGATTTTATGGGGCGGCGCTTGCTTTCTACGACCTTTGCCTGGCGCGGGGCCGCAACGTAGTTTTTGTGAAGAATACCCGCATTGAAGTTACCACTACACCGGGACGAAGCCCCGTGAGCGCACCCTCCTCGCCTCACTAAGCCGGCACGGTCTTCGTCTGCACGGCGCGGCGCAAGGCGGCCCGGGCCAGCAAGCGCGTCGAATCGAGTGTCGGCAGCGGCGAATTGGCATCGTTCATGAGCAACGGAATCTCGGTGCAGCCAAGGACCACTGCGTCGCAGCCTTCATTTTTCATTCGTTCCATAACCCGCTGAAAAGCCGCGACCGCTTCGGGTTTGAAGACGCCATAGACCAGCTCCTCCATGATGATGCGGTTCATTTCTTCGCGTTCGGCCGGGTTGGGACGCAGGTATTCGAGGCCGCGCGCTTTGAGCTTTTCCGGGTACACGTCGCTCTCGACCAGATAACGGGTTCCGATCAAACCGAGGCGGCGCAACCGGCGCCCGGCTGCCTGCGCGGCGACCGCCTCGGCGATGTGCAACCACTTCAGTGGCAGTCGCGCTTCAATGTAGGGAAGCGCCTGATGAATGGTGTTATCGGGACAGATGAGAAAATCGGCGCCAATTTTGGCCAGTTTGTTGGCAGAAGAGAGCATCAACTCGCCTACCCCCTTCCAGTCGTCGCGGTCGATGCACTTCATGTACTCGGCCAGCGAATGGGTGTGCATCGAGATCTCGGGGTGATCGTGGGGACCGAGAAGGTCAACTCCTCCAACACAGATTGAGCGGTAGCAAAGAGCGGCACCTTCCGCAGAGCAAGCGACGATTCCGATGTGCTGGGCCATGGATTGATTCTAAGATAGGAAGGATGCCCGTCCGTCGTGCGGCCTGCCTTCTGATCCTGACTTTTCTCTGCCTGGCTCCTGGTGCTCGCGGGGAGACCGGGGAACAAGGTTGGCTGCGGTACGCCGCCCTGCCTCCGCAGATAGCACAGCAGTACGGGACGATCCCTCACCACATCGTCATCACCGGCCCATCTCCTGTTTCCCGCAGCGCGGCCAATGAATTGGCCCGGGGGCTGCAATCGATGCTGGGTGAAAGCCTGCAGATTTCGTCGACGCTCCCGGCGGCTGACTGCTTCATCCTCGGCACGAGTGTAGAGATTCGGCGACTGTTACCGAAATGGAAACCGCCGTCGGGGATCGCGCCCGAAGGCTTCTCGCTCTCGCGCTTTACGGAGCAGGGCCGCCACTACTGGTTACTGGTTGGCGGCACAGACCGTGGAGAACTCTACGGTGTTTTCCGCATGCTGGAGCAAGTGGCCCAAGAAAGACCCATTGCGGTTAACAGCGAAGCCCCTTCTTCGCCCATTCGCTGGGTGAACCAGTGGGACAACTTCGACGGAAGCATCGAGCGCGGCTACGCCGGGCGGAGTATTTTTTTTGACAATGGCCACGTGCGGTCTGACCTTCGCCGGGTTTCGGAGTACGGCCGGCTGCTGGCCTCGGTGGGCATCAACGGCGCCACCGTCAATAACGTGAACTCAAACCTGCATACGCTTGACCCGGAGATGATTCACGAGCTTGCCCGCATCGCCGATGCCTTTCGCCCCTGGGGCGTGCGCATGTCGCTTGCTGTCGATCTCTCGAGCCCACAGGCGGTGGGCCACCTGAGCACCTTCGACCCGGTGGACCTTGCTGTCGTTACCTGGTGGCGCAAGAAGGTGGACGAGATTTACAAAGCGATTCCTGACTTCGCAGGCTTCGTGATCAAGGCCGACTCAGAAGGACGGGTCGGCCCCTCGAAATACCACCGCACTCCGGCGCAGGCGGCCAACACCGTCGCCCGCGCGCTGCGGCCGCACGGCGGCATAGTGCTTTATCGCGGCTTCGTCTACAACAATCACCTCGACTGGCATGACCTCAAGGCCGACCGCGCCCGCGCCGGCTATGACAATTTCCGCGCCCTCGATGGCGCTTTCGATCGCAACGTGGTGATCCAGATCAAACACGGCCCTATCGACTTTCAAGTCCGGGAGCCAGTGTCTCCGCTATTTGCCGCTCTTCGCCATACCAGCCAGGCAATCGAACTGCAGATCACGCAGGAGTACACCGGCCAACAGCGTCACATGGTGTTCCTGGTCCCAATGTGGAAGGTCGCACTCGATACCGACATGCGGGCACAGAATCGTAGAACGCCGGTGAGCGAGATTGTCGAGGGCAAAAGTTTCCACCAACCCCTGGGTGGTTTTGTGGGGGTGGCGAATGTCGGCCTCGACGCCAACTGGCTGCACCACCCCATGGCCATGGCCAATTTGTACGGCTTCGGCAGACTGGCCTGGAATCCGGAACTTTCCACCGCTGAGATCAGCGACACCTGGACGCGGCTTACCTTTGGAAACGACCCCAAGGTGGTTTTTATCGTCAATGGTCTGCAGGTAAATTCGTGGCGTGTCTACGAGCAATACACCGGCCCGCTGGGCATGGGGACGCTCACCAACATCATCGGCATTCACTACGGTCCCGGGATCGAGTCGGCCGAGCGCAATGGCTGGGGGCAATGGTTTCGTGCGGATAGCAAAGGCATCGGTATGGATCGCACAATGGCCACGGGCACCGGCTACATCGGCCAATATCCGCCACAGCTGGCGAAGGTTTACGAGTCCTTAGACAACTGCCCTGACAGTCTCCTGCTCTTCATGCACCACGTCCCCTACGACTACCAACTGCATAACGGGAAGAGCGTGGTTCAGTACGTCTACGATTCGCACTACGAGGGTGCTGCTTTCGCCGCTTCGTACGTGACGCGATGGAAGACCCTTCGAGAGCGAATCGATGACCAGCGCTACAACGAAACCCTGGCGCTGTTTGAATACGAGGCGGGGCACGCGGTGGTGTGGCGGGATGCGGTCACGGAATGGTTCCAGCACATTTCCGGCATACCCGATAAGCTGGGCCGCGTCGGCCAATACCCCAATCGCATTGAAGCTGAGTCCATGCAGGCGGACGGATACACAACGATCGATGTAACTCCCTGGGAGACTGCGTCCGGCGGCAAGGCGGTGGTTTGCAATCGGCCGGGTGGGTGCAGTCTAACCACAAAACCCGGGCGGCCGGCTGGAACTTATTCTATTTCTGTGCGGTATTTCGACCTGCGGACGGGCGCGGCACAATATGAGCTGTTGCTCAACGGCGCGTCCCTGGCGCATTGGACAGCCAATGCGATTCTCCCACCGGCGGCAGTGGATGCACATCTTGATGGCAGCACCAGCACGCTTTTCACCGTGCCTGAGGTTCGGCTGAAAGCAAAGGATGTCCTGACTCTCCGCGGAACGCCGAACCAGGGTGAACCGGCGCCGGTCGATTACATTGAGGTCGACAGTAGATAGTGGGTGAGAAGGACTGTGCGTCCTGAAATAATTTTCAGCCGTCCGTGTGTGTGAACTACTTTTTGAAGGGTTCGGCCCCAAGGCCGTATGTTGGAGTGTCTACATTTCAAAGAGGACGGATAGATCAAAATCTTGTATCAGGGCACGACTTTTAGTCGGGCCGTAAAAGCCGCAAATGAGAAGGGCTTTAGAGTCCGCGTGAGAAGCATTGACGAACTCAGCCCCACAGGCATCTGTCTCTGGTTCCTTCACTAAGGACGGGTGCCCCATATCTCGCTCGTTTTTCGCGAGATGTGGGATACCACGGCTTTTCCCACTGACTCGCCGCTGTATCGTCCGGCTTCAGTATCGCGCTTCAGCCGCTGCAGATCAGCCCGCATCTCCGACGCGTGCTGGTAGCGCAGGTTGCGGTCTTTCTCCAAAGCCTTGCGGATTACTGCTTCCAGCCCCGGCGGTATTCCCCGGTTCAGTTGGGCAGCAGGCTTCGGCTCCTGGTGGAGAATGGCCCCGCAAATTTCCCCCGAGCTGCCGCCGTCAAAGGCCATCTTGCCGGTGGCCATCTCGTACAGCACCGCTCCAAACGAAAACAGATCCGTGCGCGCATCCAACTCCTGCGCCCGTACCTGCTCCGGAGACATGTACGCCACCGTGCCCAGCATCGCGCCCGGGCTGGTCAGATGCTCCGCTGTCGCTTCTCCGCCGCTGACCGTTACCGCTTCATTGGGTGGCGACGACTCGAGCTTGGCGAGCCCAAAGTCCAGGATTTTCGCGTGCGCACGTTGTGTAACAAAAATGTTCGCCGGCTTGATGTCCCGGTGCACAATTCCCTGGCGGTGCGCAGCATCCAGCCCGTCGGCCATCTCTACCCCCAGCGTCAGGACTTCATCCGTGCCGAGAGCGTGTTTCTGGATGTGGTGCTTCAGCGTTTCTCCCTCGAGAAACTCCATCACCATGAAGACCCTTCCGTCTTCCTCGCCGATGTCGTAGACGGTGCAGATATTGGGAGGGTTCAGCGCGGAGGCCGCTCGCGCCTCGCGGCGAAACCGCTCCAAGGCGTTCTGATCCCTGGCCAGAGTGTCCGGCAAAAACTTCAATGCCACGTACCGGCCCAGGCGGGTATCTTCCGCCTGATACACGACACCCATGCCGCCGCCGCCAAGCCGGGTCATGATCTTGTAGTGAGAAATTTTCGAATCGATCATCGGATCGGTCGCGACGTTGCCTGATGATAGGGCGCATTTGCCCGCGGGTCAACGCGACTTGCTGGGCATGACTCGGGCATGCAGGCGGCTAATCACTGTCTCCGGGACCAGGCCTTCGACCGAGCCACCCAACTCGAAGACGTTCTTGATCAGGCGCGAGCTTACATAGGAATATTTCTCGTCTGCCATGAGAAAGACAGTTTCGACCTGCGGCGCGAGCCTGCGGTTCATCAGTGCCATTTGCAATTCATACTCGTAATCGCTGATAGCGCGCACGCCGCGGAGAATGGCCTGGGCACGCTGTTCGAGAACAAACTCCACCAGTAGCCCATCGAAGGTGGCCACTGAAACGTTACCAAACGACTGAACCGCTTCGGTGAGCATCTCGATGCGTTCGGAAACAGAGAAGAGCGGAGCCTTCTCTGAATTCTTCAGGATGGCGACCACCAGGTGATCGAAGATCTTCGCACCACGCGCAATCAGGTCCAGATGACCGTTGGTCAATGGATCGAAGGTGCCCGGATAAATGGCTTTGACTGTATTCAAAGATTTACTGCCGGCGCACCGGCGTCTTCACAGCTTCCGCAGCCTGGGCCGATCCATTGAGCGGAACGGCTGGGATCTCCGCCGGTTTCACCCCGGTAAGGCCGAGCTTCTGGCGTAGTTGTCCATCGATGCGTGTGAAGATCTCCGGATGGTCTTTGAGGAAACTGCGCACGTTCTCCCTACCCTGGCCAATTCGCTCGCCCGCATAGCTGTACCAGGCGCCGGACTTCTCCACGATATTCTGGGCTACAGCAAGATCGAGCACATCTCCCTCGCGGGAGATGCCTTCACCGTACAGGATGTCGAACTCCGCTTCGCGGAAAGGCGCGGCTACCTTGTTCTTGACCACCTTGATCTTGGTGCGCGAACCAACCACCACATCGCCCTCTTTGACGGCTGCGATGCGGCGAATGTCAATGCGCACCGAGGAGTAAAACTTGAGCGCGCGGCCGCCTGTTGTGGTTTCCGGGTTGCCGAACATGACGCCGATTTTTTCCCGGATCTGGTTAATGAAAATCAGCGACGTGCGCGATTTGGAGACGGTGCCCGTGAGCTTGCGCAATGCCTGAGACATGAGGCGCGCCTGCAGACCCATGTGCGAATCGCCCATCTCGCCATCGAGTTCCGCCTTGGGCACCAACGCGGCCACCGAGTCGACGACCAGAACATCAATGGCGCCGGAACGCACCAGGGCTTCGGTGATCTCGAGCGCCTGCTCGCCATAATCGGGTTGCGAGACGAGAAGATTATCGACATCCACGCCCAACTTCTTGGCATATTGCGGATCGAGCGCGTGTTCGGCATCGACGAAGGCCGCCATGCCTCCCGACTTCTGTGCTTCGGCGATGATCTGCAACGTGATGGTGGTCTTGCCCGATGACTCAGGGCCGAAAATCTCGATCACCCGGCCACGAGGAACGCCGCCTACGCCGAGGGCTGCGTCGAATGAAATGGAGCCAGTAGAGATAACGGAGATGGGCACGATCGCCTCTTTGTTGCCGAGGCGCATGATGGAGCCCTTACCGAACTGCTTTTCAATTTGAGCTAATGCCAGGTCAATGGCGCGGGAACGATCGTCTGCCATGGGGGGTCTCCAGTGGGAATCTAGTGGATCATAACACCGCAGCGAAGCTACCGCTGCAAGAGGTCGATGGCCTGATGGATGTCAGCAACGCGGAAGTACTGAGCGAGTGCAGGATGTCTGCGAGCAACCGCCTGATACATCTCCCAGGCGACACGGCGATAAGAGAAGTGGCCGGCAGGCGTAGAGCGTAGTTCAGCGATATACAGTGCCTCGGCGAAGTCCATCTTGAACAGGGCGCGGGTACGCGTGCCCAGGGGCAGCAGGTAGCGGGCATGATCCGCAAAGCCGGCCTGGCTAACATTAACGAACGCTTCATGTGCGTGGGACATGGCGGAGTCGTATTGCCGCAGCAGTCCGGCCTCGGCCAAACCTTCGGGAACTTCGTAGCCGTGAACATTCGTGAACGGCTGCAGGATCTGAGTACAGCGACGATGGCGGTGCATGTCGCGAAAGCCGCCAATGTCCATGAGGATGTCAAAGCGCAAGCCCTGGCCTGCAGAGAACTCACGCAACAGTTCATCGTGGCGGCCGCGGTGGCGAGCGCCGAGAGCGATGATCTCGTTGCGGCGCGCCTCTTCGAGCGATCCCACATGGCGCGCCAGTTGGCGGTACGAATAATTGCTGGCGCCGTAAAGCAAGGTGGTGGCCAGATCGATTTCCAGCGGTTGATCCTCGAGCAAGTCCACTGGGCCAGGCGAAGTTTCGATGGGCGCAGTCTTCATCAGATCGGCGGCGGCCTGGGCCAGCTCGCCTCGCGTCGTCAGGACATAATCGTTGGGTGAGGCGTACTTGACCAGCGTAGGCGCGATTCTGACCTCACGGGTCAGCAGGGCTTCCGCATCCGCACCGAGGGCAGGATCCAGAGCCGTGATGGCGCGCTGCAGCGCGCTCTGCGCGTCGCCCTGCACGTTCCAGGCTGCACCCGACGCGGCCTCCCGGAGGCGCTGGCCCAGTTGGCGAACTTCCTCATGAGGATCGGAGAGCAGGCGGGAGATCTGGGTTTCGAGGGTACGGGCGTTCACAATCTGGCCCAGCGAAGTGTTGGTGGCCAGCGGCAGCAGGTAACGGGAAACGTCGAGAGCACGCGCTTTCAGGGTGCGGTTGTAAGCCTCCTCTTTCATCTCCGGCGGGCGCGCGGTTTGCCCTTTCAGAAACGCAAACATGGTCTCGGTGCTGGAGTGATATTCGGCGAAAAGTGCATCGATGGCTTCGGTGAAGACAATACGGGTGGAGGGACTTGTGGAAAAGTCGGGCAAATACCAGCCGCTCTTACGAAAATTCTGATAGCGGGTGGAACGTTCCTGGCCATCCCAGCGTTGTTCGTCGACCAGGATGATGGCCGCGAGCAGCGACAACCGCTCGATGGCGAAGGCCACATGGGCCAGGTCTGCGATGGAGCGATGGCCGTACTGAAAATAAAACGTGTTGAGAAAATGCTCGGCGCGCTGGCTGGAAATTTCGCGCAGCGATTCCTTCATCGAAAGCGCGGATCGGGAATACTTCGCCATGGCATAGGCCAGGACTTCAGGGTCGGCTCCGTGTACGGCATAGACATCGGTCTGGTTTCGGGGTTCCTCGGTTGGGACTGGTAGAGCTTCGGTTGCAGTTTCGCCTTGTTCCATGATTGAAGTTCCCATGATTGAAGTTCAGGATAGAGCATTCCTGCCAGGTGTGTGCGCCGCACAGTACCTCCGCATCCCGGGAGTAATGCTCGACGTCTCATCCGGGCAAGACTACGATAAGATTGACCTGCAACCGCGGTGCGGATTGAGCCTCTAACGAGTGAGTTCGCTCCTATGGCCGTAACCCGCAATTCAACCCGCAATTCCCAGCCTGAAGACACGTTGTCGGTGGTAAACCACCGGCCTTACGCGTTGCCGAAACGTCCCTGGACAATGATGCAGCGGTGGAACGACCTGCTGTTTGCCCACTGGCCGATCCCGGCCGCGAAGCTCGAATCGTTGCTCCCTTCCGGCCTGCAAGTGGATACATTCGACCAGTCCGCGTGGGTGGGCGTGGTTCCCTTCTGGATGGACCGGGTTCAATTGCGGGGTGTACCGCGCATTCCCGGGGCCAGCCGCTTCCCCGAGTTGAATTTGAGAACCTACGTCCGGGAACGGAATACCAATCGGGCCGGCGTCTATTTCTTTTGCCTCGAAGCCTCCAACCCGCTGGCGGTAATAGTGGCCAAGGCGGTTTTCCATCTGCCCTATCATTGGGCCCGCATGTCGATCAAAGCCCGGACTGAACGCGAATTTACCTACCAGAGCGAGCGCCTTCTGAGCGCCAAGCCGGTTAGGTTCCGCGCCCACTACCGAGGCCTGGGTCAGGTACGGGCGATTGACCAGACCAGACCGGGGACCATCGAGCATTTTCTCACTGAGCGATATTGCCTGTTTACCACCAACCGCAGTGGGCAGCTTTTGCGCGGAGACATTCACCATATGCCCTGGCCGCTGGAAGCAGCGGAAGCGGAAATTGAGCTCAATGACCTACCCGCCATGTACGGCATAGAAATTCCACAAACCGCACCGCTGTTACATTATTCGCGGGAGTTGGTGGTGTATCTGTGGTCGCTGGACAAAATGTGGGGGAAGCTGCCGGTGCTTGAGGCCGCCGCGGTGCGCACGGCGGAAATCGTTTAGCCGCAGACCCGCGCCTCCGGCGCTCTCGATCATTGGGATGGATTCCCAGGCCTTCCGGGCGGGGCTGACGTCTAGCGGGCGGCCCTCCGGGCCTCGACGCACCAGCGAATTTACACTCTCTCCCCACAAACAAACCCTGGGTGCCCCATATCTCGCTCGTTTTTCGCGAGATGTGGGATACCACAGAGCTGCCGCCGTAACTCTTTACCCTCTCGCCCCTTAAGCTCTCGATTCATTCTCTCGGGCCAGTGGTCGACGTTCGTGGTATCCCACATCTCGCAAAAAACGAGCGAGATGTGGGGCACCCGGCACGAAACGGTGAACAAGACCGATTGGTTTGTCGAGGCCCGGAGGGCCGTCCGCTAAACGTCAGCCCAGCCCGGAAGGGCTGGGAACCCCCTCCCAAACGATCGGGAGCGCCGTAGGCGCGGCACTCCTGCTCCCCGTGATCCCGGAGCCGACCGCAGATGCCGCCGCTCTTCTGGTAACCTCACACTTTCGCAGGAGAGAGTAAGAGCATGGAAAACCTCGAAGGCAAAACAGCATTTATTTCCGGCGCATCGCAGGGAATCGGGCGCGCCTGTGCGCTGGCACTGGCTAAAATGGGCGCCCGGGTTGCACTAGGGGCACGTAATGAGGCCAAGCTGGAAGCAGTGGCTGAAGAAATTGCCGGCAGCGGAGGCCAGGCCAAGCCCTTCCCTATGGACGTTTCCGACGAAACCTCGATTCAGGCCGCCGCCAAGGCCGCCATCGCTCATTTCGGCAGCGTGGACATACTGGTCAATAATGCAGGAATTACCAGGGACACCCTGCTGCTGCGGATGAAACGCGCGGATTGGGATGCGGTGATGACCACCAACCTGACCGGGGCTTTCCTTTTGACCCAGGCATTGTTAAATCCCATGTTGCGCGCCCGCTGGGGCAGGATTATCAACGTCAGCAGCGTTGTGGGACGCGTCGGCCAGGCCGGTCAGGCAAACTACGCGGCCAGCAAAGCCGGGCTGATCGGATTCACCCGTTCGATGGCCCGTGAGCTGGCCTCGCGCTCAGTCACTGTCAACGCAGTCGCGCCAGGGTATGTTGAAACCGCAATGACCGCGGTGCTGGACGCGAAACAGCGTGAGGCAATGCTGACCCATATCCCGCTGGGCCGTCCAGGCAGCGAACAGGAAGTAGCCCACGCAGTCGCCTTTCTGGCCTCCCCGCAGGCTGGTTACATCACCGGCCACGTGCTGGATGTAAACGGCGGCCTGTTCATGAACTAAAGTTCCGTTGATGAACCATTGCGGATACATAATCCCAATCCCGGAAAAATATGAACCGCCGGCTGAAGAAAATTCTTGCTAGTCGTTACTTCGGCGTGTTAACTATGCTGCCAACACCTAATTAGGCAGTAACTGTTATTTGTAGCGGTATCAAAGCTTGTTTTTGATTCATCAGGGTGAACGTGTGAACGAAGGTCTCAGTTTATGAAGATAGGAATTACCATCCGGGGATACCGGTTGCAGAAGGGTCTGTCGCAGGGAGATATCGAGAAGCGCACTGGCCTGCTGCGCTGCTACCTGTCGAGAGTTGAGAACGGACACACCGTCCCGTCGCTTGACACTCTGGCTAAGATCGCGCAGGCCCTGGATATCCCGCTCGCCCAATTCTTCGCTGAAGACTCACTGGGCCGGGAGATGAACACCCAGAAGCTGACCGATGATGAACTGCGGTTTTTAACCCAAATACGACGCTACGCGACCAACCTGAATGACAGCGATCGCAAGCTGCTATTGGCGATGGTCAAGAAATTTGCGGCGACCGCGGTACGCTAATCAGTTTCCCCCAGGCCTGGAGGCCGGATCGCTTCAGCGCCAGAAGGAAGCGACCCCGAAGGCGAACACCAGGAGCAGAACAGTCATACTGCCGTACGCTGCCCAGGAGCGAAAGGAGAATTGGCTCCTGGCCGCACCGATCCTCGGCACCAGCGGTGCTCCCAACGCCAGGCCGCAGAGAAACCCTCCCAGATGGGCCATATTGTCTATCTGAATGCTGGTGTGCACGAACAAGGATGTGCCACCAATCACGAAATTCAAGAGGGCGAAGTAGAGCACGCTCTTACGCAGCCGACGAACCTCTTCCGGAGGTACCGGAAGCAATTTTGCCTTCAGCAACAGGATAAGGACACCGGCGATTCCAAAGACCGCGCCGGATGCGCCGGCCCCAACGATCTGCGGATGAACAGCGGTGCTGAGCAGGTTTCCGGCGATCCCCGTAAGCACGTAGACGGCAACCATCCCGGCGGGCCCGAGCAGCGGCTCACCCAGCAAACCCAGGTTCCACAGACACCACATATTGGTCGCCAGGTGCAGAATACCGACGTGCACAAACGCAGCCGTCAGCAGACGCCACCACTGCCCGGCAAGGACGTAACCGCCAAAATTGGCGCCCCAATGCACCAGGTCCTGAACGTTGGGATTAGTCGGGGATACGCCGCGCAACACCATGGCGACGTATACCGCGCAGTTGATGCCCACCAGAATGTAGGTGGCTGGAGCGGAAGCCCACCGGCTTCCTGCTCTTCTCGGTGGGCTCGGCCGAAGAGGCCCGGGATCACCGTCATAGCCAGCCATTCTTCCTCCCGGGTAGGAACCGGGGTTGGCTCGGCTCTCCGGCGGCAGAATCTCCGCTGAGCTTTGCAATGGTCTGCTTCCCGACCAGTTTGATGACATAAAGCTAAGCTATCCTGAGCAAGGGGCCCTGACAAATGAGCGATCCTTTGGTCCGCTCCAGGCGCCAGCTTCATCTCATTATCACCGAAGCAAAATGGGGCATTTTACAAATCGCGACGAGGGGCAGGTCTTGAGTGGAATATAAGCAGGTTAAGCGGGCTCTTTTGAGTGTTACGGACAAGACTCGCCTGGTAGATTTCGCCCGCCAACTATCGGGCATGAACGTGGAACTGATTTCCACGGGTGGTACTGCGCGTACCTTACGCGAAGCGGGGCTTACGGTACGCGACGTTTCTGACCTGACGGGTTTTCCAGAGATGCTGGACGGGAGGGTGAAAACCTTACACCCGAAGGTCCACGGGGGGATTCTCCATCTGCGGGACAGCATCGAACACCTCGCCGCGGTGGCCGAGCATGAGATCGAGGCCATCGACATGGTGGTGGTAAATCTCTATGCCTTCGAGGAAACAGCACGCAAGCCTGGCGTCTCCTTCGGAGAGCTGGTGGAAAACATCGACATCGGCGGTCCGTCCATGGTGCGTTCAGCTGCCAAGAATTTTGAAGACGTCGCGGTAGTCACGGCCACCGCAGACTACGAGGCGGTGGCGGCGGAGATGCTCGCCCACCGGGGAGCCCTTTCGTTCGAGACCCGGTGGCGACTGGCCCGCCAGGCGTTCACAGTCACGGCAAAGTACGACTCGGCCATCTCCATGACCTTCAATAAGATTGCGGCGGAACGGCAAAGTGAGCCCGCAGCCGGGTCCGCCGCAGTTGGGTCCGCACGTGGGTCCAGCCAATTTCCCCCTACATTGCTGATTGCCTACCCCAAGACCGCAGACCTGCGATACGGCGAAAATCCTCACCAGGCTGCGGCGCTCTATGGGGACGGCTCGGGCAGCGGAGTAGCCGGCGGTCAACAACTTCAGGGCAAAGAACTTAGCTATAACAACCTGGTGGATTTGGATGCCGCCTGGGAGCTGGTGCAGGAATTTGATCAGCCGGCAGTGGCGATTATCAAGCACAGTAACCCCAGCGGGGTGGCCATCGCTCCCTCGGTGGTTGAGGCCTATCGGAAGGCGTTGGCGACCGATCCGGTATCCGCGTTTGGCAGCGTCATAGGTGTCAATCGCGAGGTGGATGATGCGTTGGCAGATGAGTTGGCGAAGCTGTTTGTCGAGGCTATCGCGGCCCCATCCTTCAGCGAAAGTGCGAGGGCTAAGTTGAGCGCCAAGAAGAATCTGCGGCTGTTGGCAGTGAAGCATGCGGCTCCGGGCAAGGTGGTTAAGCAGATTTCCGGCGGCCTTTTGCTCCAGGATGAGGATCTCGAGGACGCCGGAGGGCCCGAGTTCAAGGTGGTGACGGCACGTCAACCTACAGCGGAAGAAATGGACGCGCTTTTTTTTGCCTGGCGAGTGGCGAAGCACGTTAAGTCGAACGCCATAGTGTATGCCCGTGACGGCCAGACGATCGGCGTGGGTGCGGGGCAGATGAGCCGGGTGGATGCGGCGAAATTCGGCGCGATGAAAGCGGTACTGCCGCTGGCCAATAGTGTGGTGGCGTCCGACGCTTTTTTCCCTTTCGCGGATGGTCTCGAAGCAGTGGCCACCGCAGGAGCTACGGCGGTGATTCAACCCGGCGGCTCGGTGCGCGATCAGGAAGTGATGGATGCAGCCAACAAACTTGGCTTGGCCATGGTCTTTACGGGGGTCCGCCACTTCCGGCACTGAGGGGGGTTCACCCGACCAGAGGTTGTTTAGCCCCCTCCAGAAAGGCGTCATCCTGAGAGCCTGTGACTTTTTCGATCCTTTCGTGTTTTTTGCACCCGATCAGATGTTGTTTAGTCCCCTCCAGAAAAGCGTCATCCTGAAAGCCTGTGACTTTTTCGATCTTTCGTGTTTTTTGCACCCGACCAGATGTTGTTTAATCCCCTCCAGAAGGGCGTCATCCTGAGCGAAGCGCCTCGCAGATCTACTGCATAACAGAGGGTTTATGGCGCGGAGTCGAAGGACCCCGCCGATGCTTGTTGGCAGGTGCTATTCGGAGCTTTCCGGCCACAGACTACAGAGCAGCGAAGAAAGTCAGCGGTTTTTGTCCTGCCATCCCGTTATGGCTGGGTGGCCCATTCAAGCCTTGTTTTGGCTTGAGTGGGCAAGTTGCCAACCTGATTCTCTTCGAGACCCACCCGCTTCCACGCAATCAGCGAATTAACTCCACTCTAAACATGGTTCATCCGCTATTTTGGACAGTCCTGAAATTCAGAGTCCCTGCGGGACTGGAGTCTGGAAATCGGATTCTCACACACCCTCTGAAGGCCGTCATCGGCTTCAGCTCGATGCGGCACGTCTAAGAGGTGCGCTTTGTATCCGAAGCCCGTGCAGCCGTGACCTTTCGTTGCTCTTTCATGTGGAAAAGGCATTTTGGTGCCTGATCTGCCATGTCTTTCTCGAAGAGAAATGGTCTAAACTGAGAGACGGTGAACTAGCCAAACTCTTCCCGCAGCACTTTAGGAGGAGGACGAAAGTAACGACCGGTTTTTTTGCCCTGAAACAAATTGGGGAGTGCCGGGACTTTTTGGAGGGCGTTACAATTCGCCTTAGGACCAGATGGTGTGCTGATGCGAGGCTGCACGGCGCATACGACAAAAAAATGCGGGTTCCTCTGCACCGCGTTTGGACCGCCGGCGTCAGTTCAATGACAGAGCCCAGGCACAGGAACTCCCACCCATGACCATCAAGGTTAAGCCCCAAATCTCCCGCAGGATTCGCGAGACAGCGTTCTTCGCTTGTGCAGCCATTGTTATCCCAGGCACTGGGTTGGCTTCCCCTCCCCAGAGCGCGTCGCCGCAAAAGCCGGTTGCGCCACCGAGCACGCCCGCCAAGGCCTCTCCCAGCGGCCCGGTGACGGCGGCTCCACAACCCGACCGGTCCTCGGCTTACTACCATTTCGGCCTGGCACACATGTACGAAGATATGGCCACCAACTATGGCCGGCCGGAGTACGCGACCCGGGCCATCGAAGAATACAAGCTCGCGCTGGCCGCCGACCCCAACTCAAAATATCTGAACAACGGCTTGGCGGAACTGTACCTGCGAACCGGGCGGGTGCGCGACGCGGTATTGGCCGCCCAGGAAATCCTCAAGACCGAGCCCAACAACCTGGAAGCTCACAAACTGCTGGGCCGCGTCTACCTGCAATCACTGGGCAACGTTCAGAATGGCGGTCCTTCGGAGAAGGTGTTGCAGCTGGCCATTGCGGAATACACCAAAATCGTGCAGCTACAAAGCAACGATATCGAGAGCCGCTTGCTGCTGGGGCAGCTTTATACGCTGGCCCACGACACACCCCATGCAGAAGAACAATTTAAGGCGGCGCAGCACATCGATCCGAATTCGGAGGATGTGGTGTTGAACCTGGCACGGCTGTACAGCGACTCCGGCGATATGACGCACGCGATCGCGGTGCTGAGCGCGGTGCCTGAGGATGACCGCACCGCCAAAATGGATTACGCCCTGGGAATGAGCTACGACCAGCTCAAACAGAACAAGAAGGCCATCGATGCCTACGGCAAAGCGTTCGACATGGAACCGGACAACCTGGATGCGGAACGGGGCTTGGCACAGGCGTTGTTGAACGATAACCAGCTGAGTCCGGCCCTCAAGCATTTTGAAGCCATTTCGACCGCCGACCCTCAGGACGCGCAAACCTATCTGCGGATTGCGGAAATCGAGCGCAGGCAGGGTCATTACGAGCAGGCGCTTACTACTCTGAAAAAAGCCAAGGCCCTGGCTTCAGACTCGCTGGAAATTGGTTTCAATGAGGCGTTGATCGACGATTCTCTGGGGCATTACGACGAAGCCGCGCAGGCTCTGCAGCTGCTGGTGAAGCAGACGACCCATCCAGACGGCCAGTATGCGGATGCGGAGAAGAACAACCGTTCCATCTTCCTCGACCGCCTGGCGCTTATCTACCGCGAGCAGAATAAAACGGAACCGGCGGTTCAGACCTATCAGCTGATGGTCGCCATGGGCGGCGAGTACGCTGAGCGCGGGTACCAGGGCCAGGTGGATGCCTATCGCGATGCCAAGCAATACGATAAGGCGACCCAAGTGGCGGAGCAGGCTGCACAGGCCATGCCGAAGGACAAGACGATCCAGTTGATGCTGGCAGGGCAACTGGCCGACACCACCAGGGCAGAGGAAGGCATCAAGCTGGCAAAGGCGCAACTCAAAGGAAACTCCGGCGACCGCGAGGTACACCTGGCGTTGGCACAGATGTACACCCGGCTGCGACGCTGGAAGGAAGCCTCCGACGAGATCGATGCCGCAGAAGCGCTTTCCAGCAAATCTGGCGGCCAAAAGGAAGTTCTGGGCGCCCCAGGCCCGGTCGCGGTGAGCGCAGACGACAAAATCTACATCTACTTTCTCCGCGGAGCACTGGCCGAACGGCAGAAGCACTACGATTCCGCTGAAGAAGAATTCCGCAAAATCCTGGCCATCGACAGCAATAACAGCATGACGCTCAACTACCTCGGCTACATGTTGGGGGATCGTGGGGTCAAGCTGGACGATGCTCTTGCCATGGTGCAAAAAGCAGTGCAGCTGGAACCCCAGAACGGTGCCTACCTAGATTCTCTGGGCTGGGTGTACTTCAAGATGGGCCAGTATGCGCTGGCAGAAGCCAACCTGCGCAAGGCGAGCGAGCGCATCGGCCGGGACCCGCAAGTACACGACCATCTGGGCGAGTTGTTTGAGAAGACGGGCCGGCTGAAGATGGCCGCCGGGCAATGGGAGCAGAGCCTGCAGGAGTACGCCCGCACTGTGCCTGCGGACGCCGAACCGGGGGACGTGAGCAAGGTGCAGAAGAAGCTGGATAGCGCGCGGGTAAAGCTGGCCAAGGAAGAATCGGGCGCCAGCCCGAAGCGGTAGGGTGGTAACCGCCGGGAGCGCAACCGGCAAAGTTTTTGCTCTGCCCGCGGGGTGTGCGGTTGCCGACGATGCAGGAAGCCTGCTTGCCCAGCGGGAGCATCCTGAAGCACCCCACCCCTATCGCACCCCCTTTCAACGTGACCGGGCGAGAGTGATCCACGCGCGGGCATTTCGACGCCTGGCGGGCAAAACCCAGGTTTTCACTCACCGTTATTCCGATCACTTTCGCAGCCGCCTCACCCACACCATGGAAGTGGCACAGATCGCGCGTGCCATTGCCACTGCACTGGGGCTGAACGAAAACATGACGGAAGCCCTGGCCCTGGTGCATGACATTGGGCACCCGCCCTTCGGGCATGCCGGCGAGCGAACCCTGGACGAGGCGATGCGGGAATTTGGGCTGAGTTTCGACCACAACCTGCATGCGCTGCGTATTGTCGAATACTTCGAGGTTCGGTATGCCGCCTTTCGCGGACTGAATCTTACCCTCGCGGTGCGAGAAGGCATCGTCAAGCACTCGCGCAACTATTCCGCCGCCGAACACCCGGAACTGAGTGCCTATTTCCTGGAACAGCAACCGCCACTGGAGGCGCAACTGATCGATCTCGCCGATGAGATTGCTTACCTCACGGCGGACATGGACGACGGGATGGAGGCGGGGATGCTGCAGCCGGAATTGCTCCGCCAGCATGTGCGCATCTTCGATCAATCCCTGCGTGCGGTGGAATCTGAGTACCCCGGTGCGGCAAAAAACCTGCAGTCCAACGAGGCCTTGAAGAAGATGCTCAATACCCTGGTGGGCGATCTTATCCGGGAAACGGCGCGGCGGGTCGACACGGGAGGAGTGGCCACCCTGGAGGATGTCCGTCTATCACCGCACCGGTTGGTAGCGTTCTCCGCCGAGATCGAGGAGCTCCGGCGCGAAGCCAAGCAACATCTCTATGCCACTCTTTATAGCCGGCAGGAGTTGCAACGGGGTCTTCAGGAGGCGGCCACGGTGGTACGAAATCTATTTTCCTGCTGGGTGAACGAGCCGTCGCTGTTGCCCGCTGCTAACCAGGCCCAAATCGCTGACCAGGGTGTGGCCCGGGTGGTTGCCGACTATATCGCGGGAATGACGGACAACTACATTCTGCTGCAGTACGCCGAATGGACTAGAGATCGACGATCTGTTGCGGGCTGAGCGTACCCGCGAGGAGATGTCGGAAGGCAGTGAGATTGCCGCAAAATCTACCCAGCCGATCGACGTGCGCTTCTGGCGCGAGACTACGCACCAGGTTTTTGAGGCAGGGGCCAACGATGAACTTGAAGACGTGGGACCACGGAAAGGTACCCTTTCGCGCAAGGTAGATCGGGTTGGCCACTTGCATGTATCCCATGCGCACCCCGGTGCAGCGTCCGATCTTGGTGCTGAGGTGCACTCCGCAGGCATTCGAGATCTGCATGATCGACCCGAAGGAGGCCAACTGACGGGAGAAATCCCAATCCTCGTACCATCCGTACAGCGGAAGTGTTTCGTCGAAGCGAAGATTGTTTTCGCGGATGGGAGCCAGGCGGAAGCACATATTACAGCCGTAAGCGAGGTAGGCTGGAGTGATCCTCTGCTCGCTCTGGGCGGCTGTACTGCCGGCTACGATTGACTTTGCCTGGTCGACGGAGAGGCCAGGTCCCTTTACGTCGTCTGCCAGCAGCCTGCCGGTGGAAGCGACTACTTCCGGATGGTCGGCAAAGAAGCGCTCGGTGATTCCCAGGTATTGGGGATCGAGATAGAAATCATCATCGATGAAGAGCAGAATATCGCTTTCGCGAGCGAGGGTCAGGATGGCGTTGCGCTGCCGGGTCAGCCCTAAGGGGGCCTGGATGAAATTGACGTGGGGGAATTGGGCGGGGGCGGGGCCGACGTCCTCTGGGTCTGCGTAAGCCACGAAGACGTTGTCTGGCTGTCTTGTTTGCCTGGCCAAAAAGGCGATTGTTTCGGTGAGGATTGCGCAGCGACCCCGGGTTGCAATGCCAATAACCAGCCTCGTTTGGCTTTCCATGGACTTCAGCTTAATCGGTGGCGCCCGGTTGACAAGGTGCATAGTATTCGAAAAGTCATCATCGCCGGAGAAAGGTTCGTTCCCTCCGTTGACCCGAGAGCCTCAGGGGGTACCGCCATTGCCGGTGGGTCTCACATCCTGTAACGTATATCCCATAAATGATTTCGGCAGGAGGCGGGTTCTCGCGTGACCGCCCCGAGTCGGGCCGTTGCCGATAGTTCCGGCCTGCGCGCGAGCGAAGGACAGTGTTGCCGCTGTCCGGTGTCCCACCCCATCCTTGTCACAAATCACCAAACAGCAAAAACCATCGAATTTTATCGAATTTTACAAAAAGCGGAAGCCCCCGCCCTTTCGGCCACTGGAGCATCGGTCTCAATGAGGGGGAGATGAGTGCCGCGCCTCTGGCGCTCCCACGGCGGGCCACATCCCACCCCGGCCTGGATGGGCTGGGCTGACGTTTAGCCGGCGGCCCTCCGGGCCTCGATGGGATTTTGGACCCTAGTCATGGGCTAAGCTCAGGCAGACTTGTCCAAATCAGATTTGAAAAACGCCTCGGTTCAGCAACCACTTTTTATGGAACCGTTGCCCTTTCCTTTGTCATCCCGCCTGCCCCAGCGTGCCGTGGGAGTGGCTGACTTGCCTGTGGCAAGTTAAGGATGGAATGAACACGGGAAAGCGGTGTTTGCAAATCCAGGCCCAGAGGGCCGGCACCAAAAATAGCCCAGCCCGGAAGGGCTGGGTCCACAAGCCAGGCGGTCGAGCGCCGGAGGCGCGGCACTACACTCTTCGTTTGTTCATTAAGAGTGAAGCCGACCTGTCCCGGCGTGCCGTGGAGAGATCTGCGGTTTCTTTTACTTCTCACGTAGACTCTAAAGACCTCATGAGTCCGCGTACTTGTGGTCGGCTGCGGACGCCTGCCCCACGTTCATCAAACTGAGCCCAAAAGTCGCTGCTATTTCGTCAGCAGCCGGTCAACAGCACAACCTGATTTTGTTCCGTCCCATTCTCCTCAAAGTAATCAACAAGTTAAATCGTCAAAAAGCCAGTAAACCCGCTAATTTGGACAGCTCTGAAGCCCAGACGTCCCTGCGGGCTGGAGTTTAAGACTGTAGAATCCCATATTTCGCGAAAAAAGAGCGAGGTGTGGTCCACCCATCGCTTTGTGGCCGGGATAGGCGGGGTCAGGCGCAAATTTCAAGCGGTTGATATGATTGAGGGATGCATGTGCTGGTTTATTCCGCTCCGTGGTGCCGCGATTGCCGCGAAGCCAAACGCTTCCTTGAAAAGCATCAGATCGCCTATACCGAGATCGATATCGAGTCCAGCCCCGGGGCTGCGGAGGAAGTGATCCGGCAGGTGGGAAAACGGGCCATTCCCCAGTTCGTCCTCGATGGCAAATGGATTCAGCCCTACCGCGCGGGCCATGGCTTCCTCCACCAGGAAATGGCGGAACTTTTTGGCGTCAACGGCGCCAGCCGGCTCCATCCTCATTAATCCGCTTCAGGAGACCGATTCAACCTCGCTATCCGGCGGGCCAGGGTCGTTCAGGATACTGCGGGCGTCCTCTTCGTCCTTAGGACTTACTTGCAGCTGCAACCCGCCCAGCCCGGTACCGTACAGCATGGCAGTATTTTCTCCCACCAGAAAGCTGGTAATACCCGCTGAGTCCAGGCGAGTCTTGGCCAGGTCGGCCTCCAAAGCGTCGCGATAGAGTTCAATTGTGATCAGTTCCGGTTTCTCTTCCATCAATCGTCCCTCCAAACTGGTGAGATGCAGCAACGATAGAATAGTACGTTGGGCTGCAGCCCGGGTCGGAGGCTTTGGTTGATCGCTCGTTACACCCGCCCGGCCATGGGCCGGATCTGGAGTGAGGAAAGCAAATACGCCATGTGGCTGGAGGTGGAAGCCACTGCTTCGGAGGTCCTGGCCGAAGCCGGAATCGTACCGCACTCGGCCGCGCAGGCCATCCGGGCATATGGAGAGGTCGACGTCGCCCGCATTCAGGAGATCGAAGGCGAAGTAAAGCACGACGTCATCGCGTTTACCACTGCCATGGCGGAAAAGATCGGTCCGGAATCCCGTTGGCTGCATTACGGGCTCACTTCAAACGACGTGGTCGACACGGCGCAGGCGCTGCAGATCAAAGCGGCCTCGGGGCTCATCCGCGAGGGCATTCTGGCGCTGGCCGCGATTCTCAGGCGGCGCGCCCTGGAGTTTAAGCACACTCCGACTATCGGCCGGACCCACGGCATTCATGCGGAGCCTACGACTTTCGGCCTTAAGTTGCTCAATTGGTACGCCGAGATCATGCGCGATCTGGTGCGCTTCGAAGCCAGCGCCGAAGACATGCGCGTAGGGAAGCTCTCGGGTGCAGTCGGAACCTTTGGCCATCTGAAGCCGGAGCACGAGGCAAGCATATGCACCAAGCTTGGATTGCGCGCGGATCCCATCGCTACCCAGGTCATCCAGCGCGACCGGCACGCTGCCTATATCGCCACCCTGGCGGTGTTGGCTTCCACCCTGGATAAAATTGCCGTTGAGATGCGCCACCTGCAGCGCACGGAAGTGCGCGAGGCGGAGGAGTTCTTCTCCGAAAAACAGAAGGGCTCATCCGCGATGCCGCACAAGCGGAACCCGATCACCTCGGAGCAAATTAGCGGCCTGGCGCGGGTAATCCGGGCCAACACGCAGGCTGCGCTCGAAAATGTGCCCCTATGGCATGAGCGGGATATTTCTCACTCGTCGGTCGAGCGCATCATCTTCCCCGACTCCACCATCCTTACCGACTACCTGCTGGCGAAGACCACTACGCTGATCGAGAAGCTTCTGGTCTATCCACGGCGGATGCTCAAGAACCTGGAGAGCACGGGCGGCCTCATCTTTTCCGGCCAGCTTCTGCTCGATCTGACCGAAGCCGGTATGTCTCGCGAGGAGGCCTACCGCCTGGTGCAGGCCCACGCCATGAATGCCTGGAAGGAAGATCTGGTCTTCCGCGACCTGGTGGAGCAGGATCCTGCCATCCGGAGCCGCCTTTCTGGAGACAAGCTGGAAAGGGCGTTTCAGTTTGAGCGCCAGTTGGCTAACGTGGACGCGATTTTTGAACGGGTTCTGGCATGAATCTGACCGTAGCTGTAACCGGCGCCAGCGGATCTATCTTCGGTCAACGTCTGTTGCGCCGGCTGGAGTGTGACGCGCGGGTCACGCACGTCAACTTCATCGCCTCGGAGAACTCGCTGCGGGTGATGGCTGAGGAACTGCAGCTGAGCGGCCGCAGCGAACTGGTGGCAAAACTCCTGGGCAAGACCTCCGCCAAGGTGCAGCAACTCGCGGAGAGCGATATCGGCGCAGGACCTGCGAGCGGCAGCTATCCCTCTGCGGGCATGATTATCCTGCCCTGCAGTATGGGCACGCTCGCCGGTATCGCCAATGGACTGGCTTCCAACCTGATCGAACGGGCGGCCGACGTTAGCCTGAAGGAGCGGCGTCCGCTTATTCTTTGTGTTCGGGAAACGCCCTTCAACAAGATCCACCTGCGCAACATGAGCCTGGCTGCGGACGCCGGGGCGGTGATCTTTCCCGTCATCCCCGCTTTCTACAACCGGCCTATGGACGCTGCTGAAATGGCAGAGCAGTTCGTCTGCCGGGTGCTGGCGCACGTTGGATTACCCCAGCCGGATGCCTATGTCTGGAAGGGTGAAACGCCTGCTGGTCCGGCGACGGATCACTGACCAGGAATCACGCTATCGTTGGTTTCGGTAGCCGGAAACTGCCGAACCATCGCCATCCGCGCCGGCTCTGCGTTCAGGAAATCCACCACGCTCGGGCCAACCTGGCCTACACATTGCCCAGGCGCGAGATGCCCGCAGTTGGCATACACATCCAATTCCGATTGGAGTATCTCAGCATGGAGCCGATAACCGACGGAGAGCGGGATCAACCGGTCCTGGTCGCCCCAACCAATCAGCACCGGCATGGTCAAGCGCTCCCAGTTTTCCATCCACCAGATCTGCCCCGGTCATCATGGATTGCACACTGCGATGCACTACCCATCCGACTTTATCGCCGCGGCGCAGCAACGCCATGGCAAGAAAGCCAGGCAGTGGCCGCGGGTGGGGCACGAGCAACTGTTCCAGCTGCGCCAGGTCTGTCGGCGACGCGGGCTGAAACAGGGCAGGATCAAAGCCCAGCTTAAAGCGCAGGCCGGCGCTGTCCAGCAACACCAACCTGCGGATGCGCTCTGGCTGTTGCAAGGCAACCTGCATAGCGATCCAGCCGCCCATGGACCAACCCGCCAAGTCCGCCTGGTGGAGGTGCTGGCTATCGAGGAACCCTTCGACCATGACTGCCTGGTCGGAGATGGAGTAGGAAGCGTCCCTGGGCTGCGCGGAACGCCCGTATCCCAACAAGTCCAGAGCGTATACGCGGTGGCCGCCGTCGATGAGCCTTGGTATCAGGTTGGCCCAGTCCGCGGCCCGGCTGCCTAGTCCATGGACCAGCACCAGAGGGCGGCCGGTCCCACCCACCAGGTAATGCATCTTGTATCCGTTGACGGTCACAAACTCGCTATGTACGCCGCGCAGCCGCAACCTGGCATCGATCTGCTCGTCGACCAGCCAGAGCGGATTTCGCCAAGCCAGAATCCCAAAACCCAAACCCGCCAGCAGCAGAACAAAAATGAAAGCGAGGACCACTCTCCTGGGAGAGTCCGCAGTCCCGCTTGTCCTCCCCTCAACCTTCATGCGCTTCCTCACCCACCATCCTGCTCATCCTGCGGATCGTCCGCTTAACCCAGCCGAAGCGCCTTTTCAATCACCCGCATGGTCACCGGCGGCAACCGATAAGCATTCTGCTGGTGCAATTCCTGTTCTTCGACCCACCGCACTTCTTCGGCGTCGCTGGCACAGCAGAGCGTGCCGCCGGCAACGCGGCATACGAAATCGATCAGGACGTAGTGATAGCGGATCCGCCCCGAGGTCTCTTCCTGCGTAATCCTGTCCAGGATCTCGACGATGCCGCCGGGAACGACGATCAGGCCGGTCTCCTCCAGCACCTCACGCGCTACGCCCTGCTGCAAGGTCTCCCCCAGTTCCAGGGCGCCGCCGGGCAATGACCACTCGCCCTTGAGGGGCTCCTGGCCGCGACGCACCAGCAGTACCTTCGTACCGTCGATCACCACGGCGCCCACGCCAACGATCGGCGCCTCTGGATACTCTCGACGCACAGAAGTTGCTCCTGCTAAGGGCTCGTGCCCTGCAAAGTCATCCTTTTAGCTGGCAGAGGGAAGATTTGTTACAGCCTGATTAATATTACTCTGGAAATCTGATGGGCTTGCCATATTCCTCAGCAAAAACTGTGCGCCCCATACTAAAACGGTCGCCGTAAAACTTGTCCGGGCCTTTCAGGTGGCCAATGCCCAGTAGTGCCACGACGGAGTAGCTCAGAGGCAGCTTGAGGACCTCGTGCACCTTATCCTCTTCGAAGCCTTCCATGGGGGCCGTGTCGTACCCCAACACCTCGGCCATCAGCAACATATGGGTGAACGCCAGCATGACGTGGCGATTGAGCCAGAGCGGCATATTGGGGTGGTTCGACAGGTAGTTCGGAATGGTGGTTTTCGCCTGCTCAGCGTAGTTTTCGGGCATGCCGCCCAAACGGCCCAGACGCAACATTTCGTCCAAATCTCCACTGCGCCATCCATCGGCATCGCCGCAAGCCACAATCATGACCGAAGCTTCCTCCACTTTGGCCTGGTTGAAACTGGCGGCGCGCAGCTTCTTCTTTTGTTCCGGACTGCGGACCACGATAAAGCGCCAAGGCTGCAGATTGTAACCACTGGGCGCGTGCAACCCTGCCTGGAGGATTTTCAACAGGTCGGCATCCGGAATCGGGCTTTCATCGAAACTGGGCGATGCCCTTCTCTCAGCAATTGCCCGAGATAGCGTCTTCTCCATCTCGTAAGACATCAGTGAATCTCGCTCATCGCCAGCTCATTGCCGTAGGGACGTTGGTTCGGAGCTTCGGCGAAGACCCAGAGTCCGTGGAATCCATCTCGAAGCTCAGGATGGGCGGCGAGCGTAGCCTTCATCAACTCCAGATTCCGGGCGCGGGTGGCGACTGGATCGCCGACATCCGCAGCGGTATAGCGCAGGACCAGGTCCAGGCCACCCAGAGAACCATCCGTATGCACGTTGCTCACGGAGTAGGCCTGATTGCCTGTCTTGACTTCCATGGGCTGGGCTCCGGGCAAACCGTCGGGTCTGGCGCCGGCCGTCTCCTGGTTTAACTTATCCAGGTTCGCGCTGGTCATGAAGTCCGCCGGAGTCGACAGGTAGGCCGCAGTCGTGTAGTAGAAATACGCGTTCCATTTCTGTCCCTTCTGGTTATAGGCACGCGCTTTGGTCCAATACCAGACGCTGTCATGTCCAGCCACTAAGAGTGGTTTCACAAACAAGCCCGCGAGCTGCCAATCTGCGCTCTTCTGCAGCAGGAAGGCCATCTGCTGAGGCTGCTTGACACCCGTGGCATGCACCAGCGTCAGGGCGTAGCGGCCCTGGGGAAGCTGGGGAATGGTGACGTCCACATGCACTGGCGAACTTGCGGCCCCGCAGAAAAATACCGTGTCCTCGACCGCCGTCTTCAAATCAGAAGCGTCCAGACCATACAGTGCGTCTATGGTGATGGTGGCGCCCGCGAGCAAGGGCGCCGTCTGCTCTATGGTGTTTGCGATGGGATCAAACTGGGCTTTCACCTTGGGGATGGTGAGTGCCTGCACAGCGGAAACGTTTCCGCTCTGCACGGCGGAGGCAAGGGTTCGCGCGGCCTGCACCAGTGCGGTGCGTTCGCCTTCAGCCATTTGTGCCTGGGTGGTGCACGACACGGCGAGAATCCGGCCTGGGGCCAGCAACGTAACCAGAGTAATCACAAGTTCAAAGTATCTGCGGGACGGGAGCATGGAAGTTAGACCGTTTGGTCGAATTTCCAGGGAGTTGAAGATTCGCTCTCTGGTGCGACCACTGCTAGTCTAGTACACAGAGGGTGGTTGGAGATGGCTCGAGCGATCACGACCGGCGGATGGACAATCCTGCTCTTGTCGACGATATGCGGGTCGACCATGCACGCGCAGAGTGGCCGCATTCGGAACGCCGGCCCGCAAGCCCCGATTCCGACGCCAGCAGCACAGGCCCCAGCCGCCCCGGCGCCCGCAGCACAAGCGCCAGCAACACCCCAACCGGCATCTGTCCCTGAATCAGCACAGGTAGCACCTTCGATGCTGCAGCAGCCGGCGAAAGAAGCGCAGATCGTTTTTGCCGACAACAGTCTCTCGATTCGTGCCGACAATTCAAGCCTGTCCGCCATTCTGCACCAGATCGCCAGCAGCAGCGGCATGAAAGTCGAGGGGCTGGGTGGGGACGAGCGCGTTTTTGGCAGCTTCGGCCCCGGAGCACCACGCGATGTTCTGGCCAATCTGCTGGATGGAACTGCGTACAACCTGGTTCTGCTCGGAGATCTGAACAACGGGGCGCCGCGAGAACTGATTCTCACTCCCACTACACGAGGTGCATCGGCCGCTCCGTCGCCTGCCCCTCAAGCCAACGCGGACGAGGCCGGCAATGAACAGGACGCTGTGGACGTTCCGCCATCGCCACCCGACGTGCCGCCGCCCCCACCCGGGACCTCACCGCAAACTCCACCAGGGGTAAGGACGCCTCAGCAACTATTTGAGCAACTGCAGCGTATGCGCGCGGGCCAGCAGCAACAGCAACAACAACCGGTGCAGCAAGACTCACCGCTGCAGTAGGCCGCGTTATCCAACCGAACGATCATCAGGGGGAAGAAAGAGGGGGAGGGAAATAACTACAGGACAAAAGCCGATGGGTTCGACCCCAGGGTCAAATCCGTACCACCTGGGTCTCGGCCTTTGCGCCATCCGCTGGAGACAGGCGCGCATGGAAACGCAAAACATCGAACAACGTCTTGCAACACATGTAACCCAGCATCACGCCAAGCGCGAGAGCGGCAATCGCCGCACAAAACACCATCAACATACTGACATCGATTCCCATAATTGGCCCTTCAATCTAGAGTTTTAGCTCACCCATTGTGCGTCGTTCGCGCACTATCATTGCTCGTACACCAGTGTGTCATTGTGACAGACCGCAGCGTTGCGTTGACCCTCGTTTCTATTGCCGAATAAGATACATGTAGTGTTACTCGTGCCATTCGCTCTGTGTAGCCCTGAGCCTTCATGCCCATTACTCATATCACCGTGCGGGGAGCGCGTCAGCACAATCTCCGCGATATCAATATCCGAATTCCGCGTAACACGCTTACCGTGGTCACCGGCCTCTCCGGATCAGGCAAGTCGTCGCTGGCGTTCGATACCATTTATGCCGAAGGCCAACGACGCTACGTAGAAACACTTTCTGCGTACGCTCGCCAGTTCCTCGACCAGATTGAGCGTCCCGATGTCGATTCCATCGAAGGCCTCAGTCCAGCCATCTCCATCGAGCAAAAAACCACCAGCCGCAGCCCCCGATCCACTGTCGGCACCATCACCGAAATTTATGACTACCTTCGTCTCCTCTACGCATCGATCGGTGTGCCTCACTGCCCTAAGTGCGGCAAACCTATTTCGCGCCAAACTGCGGAACAAATCGTAGAGCGGATTCTTTCGCTCGCACCCGGAGAACGCGTCATCATCTATGCGCCGATCGTGCGTGGCCGCAAGGGGGAGTTCAAGGACCTGCTCGACGAGCTGGATCAGCAGGGCTTTCGCGCCCGCATTGACGGCGAGATGCGAGATCTCGCCGACTCCATTCAACTCGAACGGCACAAGAAACACACCATTGAAGCGGTCATCGATCGCGTTGTTCTCAAACCGGGGGTTGAGAAGCGCCTCGAAACCTCGGTGGCCAAAGCTCTGCAGATGGCCAACGGTCTTGTCCTCACTGCGGTCGCCGGCGAAGAAGAGCAGCTTTACTCGTCTTCGATGGCGTGTCCGGACTGCGGACTCGACATCCCCAAGTTGGAGCCTCGAAGCTTTTCGTTCAATAGCACTTATGGCGCATGCCCCGAGTGTCATGGCCTCGGCAGCATTTATGACTTCGATGCAGCAAAGGTGATTACCGATTGGTCAAAGCCGCTGACGGATGGCGCGTTGGGCCCGGGTGGAGGATCGCAATACCTGAGCCGGCTGCTGCAGTTGGCCGCCAAGCGATACAAGATCGATCTAACCAGGCCTTTCGAGGATCTCACCGAGAAGCAACAGAAGCTGTTGCTCTATGGGCCTGGCCGTGAGGAGGCGCCGCGCACCGGGTTCCACGGCATCCTGGCTTACCTGCGCGACTCGCTCGAAGAGTCCAAGTCAGAAAGTTATCGCGATTGGCTGATGAACTACATGTCGGCAACCACCTGCCCCGCCTGCAACGGTAAGCGGCTGCGGCCTGAGTCACTTGCGGTTAAAGTGGGCGCCTTGTCGATTGCCGATTTCACCGCCCTGCCACTGCGTAAGGCGCTGGATGCGGCGCGCGCTATCGAGTTCTCACGCCGCGAGGGACTGATCGCGGAGCGGCTTCGCCGCGAGGTGGTGGAGCGGCTCGAATTTCTCAACTCTGTCGGCCTCAGCTACCTGGCGCTCGACCGCAATGCCGCGACTCTCTCCGGCGGCGAAGGACAACGCATTCGCCTGGCTACGCAAATCGGTTCCCGGCTGCGTGGAGTCCTGTACGTGCTCGATGAACCTTCCATCGGTTTGCACCAGCGCGACAACCAGCGGCTGATCGAAGCCCTCAAATCTCTGCGTGACCTCGGTAATACGGTGCTGGTGGTGGAACACGATGAAGACACCATCCGCCATGCGGATTACGTCGTCGATCTTGGCCCGGGTGCGGGAAAACTGGGGGGACATGTGGTCGCCGCCGGAACTCCGCAGCAGATCATGGAGACCGACATTTCGCTCACCGGCCGCTATCTCTCCGGCGAGCTGCAGACCATCAGCCGCGAGGCACCGCGCCCGCTGAAAGGCAGCTGGATCACGGTCGAAGGCGCGAGCAGCCACAATCTGAAAAATCTGACCGCACAATTCCCTCTCAACGTAATGACGGTAGTAACGGGTGTCTCCGGTTCGGGTAAGAGCACCCTGGTCAACGACACTCTCTATCGCGCCCTGGCGCGGGAGCTCTACAGTTCACGGGAATTACCAGGCCCGCACAAAACCATTCAGGGTTTCAAAAACATCGATAAAGCGGTTCGTATCGACCAGTCCCCGATTGGCCGCACGCCGCGCTCGAACCCGGCGACCTACACCGGGGTCTTCACCGCCATCCGGGATCTCTTCGCCCGCCTGCCGGAGTCGCGGGAACGGGGCTACAAACCTGGCCGCTTTTCGTTTAACGTCTCCGGCGGCCGCTGCGAGGCCTGCCAGGGCGAGGGCCAGCGCCGTATCGAAATGAACTTCCTGCCCGATGTGTATGTGCTGTGCGAGGTGTGTAACGGCCGCCGTTACAATCAGGAAACCCTGGCGGTCAAGTTTAATGGCTACTCCATTGCCGACCTGCTGGAGTTGGCCATTGAAGACGCGCTTCCGGTGCTGATCGATATTCCCCAGGTGAGGCAGAAGTTGGAGACACTGGTCGACGTAGGACTCGGCTATATCCATTTGGGCCAGGCCGCGACCACGCTTTCCGGAGGCGAGGCGCAGCGGATGAAGCTGGCCCGGGAACTCTCTAAACGGCAAACGGGCAAGACGCTCTACCTGCTGGATGAACCCACTACCGGGCTGCATTTCGACGACGTGCGCCGGTTGCTCGAAGTGCTGCACCGCCTGGCAGATCTGGGCAACACGGTTATCATCATCGAACACAATCTCGACGTGATCCGCAGCGCGGACTGGATCCTCGACCTGGGGCCTGAAGGTGGTGAAGGCGGCGGCCAACTGGTGGCCAAGGGCACTCCCGCGGAGGTAGCTGCTACACTCGGCTCGTATACGGGAGAATTTCTCCGCCGTTATTTCCCCACGTACGAGTTGAAGCCCTTCGCGGCTACGGCCTCTGGAACCAATGGTAATCACGCGCCGCGCAGGCGTGCGGCCAAGTAGGAAATCCGCCCTTGTCGAACGATCTGGAGATCCTGTCCTCACCCGGCGTACCGAATGGCTTGCCGCCGCCCAAGCCGCCCGGCCGGATCCCTAACTTTGGTCACACGGTTCTGTTCTTCATCGTGGCCGTTATCGTTCTCCTGCTCACGAGTGTTTCCGTTTTCGCCCTCGCCATGGGCTTCCATCTGCTGGGCACGGAGCCACCCGAACAGCTACTGCGCGAGCCACGCCTGCTTATTCCCGCCATGGCCGGTGCTTACCTCATCGCGGGGGCCATCGTCTGGGCGATTTTTACTTACCTGTGGCAACAACCGTTCACCCAGGCTTTGCATTGGAACTTCGGCGCGGTTCAGCGTCGCTGGGCTGGCTTGCTGGCCGGCGGCGTTCTGCTGAGCGTCGTGGTGCAGTTCCTGTCGAATTTCCTTCCCATTCCCAAGACATTGCCGATCGACGACTTCTTTCGCACCCCGGCCGACGTGTGGATGGTCGCTCTCTTCGGAACCTTCGTGGCTCCGATTTTTGAAGAACTGGCCTTTCGCGGCTTCCTGCTGCCCTCGATGGCCTCAACCTGGGATTGGCTGCGCGGGGAGCAGCGCGCAGTACCTGACGGTGCGAGCAGGGACGAAGACCCGGGCTGGAGCATCCCGGCCGTGGTTATTTCCTGCACGGTTACCAGCATCGCATTTGCGTTAGTGCACGCCGATCAGCTGGCGCATGCCTGGGCTCCGCTGGCGGTCCTGTTCGCCGTAAGCCTGGTGCTCTGCGGGGTACGCCTGTGGACCAAGTCCCTGGCGGCCAGCACGTTCGTTCACGCCACCTATAACGGAACAATTTTTACGATCCTTTTTTTCGCCACCGGCGGCTTTCGGCATCTGGATAAAATCAGATAATGACTCTTGCCCATCGAGAAGCACTCCTCAAGATGCTGGCCCGCATCTCTTTTCGCCTGGGCGACTTCAAACTCTCTTCCGGAGCCTCCAGCGATTACTACATCGATTGCCGAACGACTACCCTTACGGGTGAAGGCGGACGCCTGACGGGCCTGGCAGTGCTGGATCTTATTCGCCAGCACGAGTTGAAGCCGCGAGCAGTGGGCGGCCTTACGCTCGGCGCTGACCCCATTGTGTGCAATGTGTCCGCGGCCAGTGCGTGGCACGCCCTGGAGGCTCCTGGCTCAGCCGTCCTGGATGGCTTTCTGGTGCGGAAGGCTGAAAAGACCCACGGCACAGGACGACGCATCGAGGGCTTTCAGCAGACGGACGCTCCGGTGGTTGTGGTTGACGACGTCTGTACCACCGGCGCTTCGACGGTGACGGCCATCGAAGCCGCGCGCGAGGCTGGGATGCGCGTGATCGGCGTGATTTGCCTGGTGGAACGTGAGGAAGCGAACGGAAGGCCCGCAGTCGAGGCCGCGGCGCAGGGGGCCCCGTTTTTTCGGCTCTTCAGCGCGAATGATGTACGCGCTGAACACGTACGCCATTTAGCGATGTAAGTCGGCTGCTGAGATTGCGGGGTGGACTGTCGAAGCCTCTCCGCTTTGCCGGCTGCTCCTTACAACCTGTCCCTGCCACAACCGACGGGTGCCCCACATCTCGCTGGTTTTTCGCGAGATGTGGGATACCGCGATCCTTGGCCCTAAGTGCCCATTGGGATTGAAAAGCTTGAGGGTTGTCGCGGTGGGATCCCACATCTCGCGAAAAACCAGCGAGATGTGGGGCACCCGTCAGTTGTGGCAGAGACAGGTTGAAGAAGAGCGCGGCTGCTTTAGCAAACTGCCTGCAGCTTTCCTTAAGACAAGCCGCACCCTTGAGCGAGATACGGTGCACCCGAGCCGTGGTGGCTAGCGGACTTCGGAGACGGTACTGCCGGTTTGGGATGCGTTGGAGAGAACCTGCACTTCCACTCGCCGATTCTGAGCTCTTCCCGCAGCTGTCCGGTTAGTAGCCACTTCCTGATCCTTGCCAATGCCGATCAGGTAAAACTTGTGAGCCGGCACATTGAACTTGGAAGCCAGATACTGCACCACCGCTTCCGCGCGGCGCTGGCTCAACTGGTAGTTGTAGTCGGCGTTGCCAACCGAATCCGTACCCCCAGTTACCTCGAGGATGTAGCTCTTGGCCGAGGTGAGCTGAGTTCCCAGGCCATCCAACTGCGCCTTGTCGCTCTTGGTCAGGACGCTCTTGTCGAATCCAAAGGTCACGGAGACAGTGCCGATCTGCTTGTAGTTGTCCAGGTTCGCTACCACGCTAGCCAGGGAGTCTGCGCGATTGACTGCTTCCTTCGCGCTGCCTTGGGCCTGGTTCGCTGCCTGGGTGGCGGCGTTCGCATTTTGGGTGGCGGTGTTGGCGGACTGCTGCGCTTGCTGGATGCCGGCCTGGGCGCGATCGTTGGTGCTTTGGATCGACCGATTGTTCGCCGCGACGGCATCGTCAAGCTCGTTGGTCTTGGTGACCAATGGGGTGGTTTGGGTGCGTACATAGTTCTTCGTGGAGCAGCCGGCTGTGAAAAGCAATGATACGGCCCCCAACAGGATAGCTGTGTATTGCGATCTCTTAGCGATTCGGTTCATAAAGACTCTGCTCCCTGTATTGCTGTTTTTGCCCATCCTTACGTATGTAGCACGATTATTGCCAAAATGGGACACTGCCGTTACCAGTTTCCCTGCAATCACTTGCGGGGTAAAGTATGCAGTTGGATGCGGCACGAAGAAGGAAAGTTTTACCTTCTGGTGGGCAAACTTCCGCCGGACCCCAGCACCGTCTAGACTTTAGTGTTAGGGACTATTCATGGATCTGCACGAGAAGATACGCACCCTGCCCGGCCGGCCGGGGGTGTATTTGTACCGCAATGCTGATGGCGATGTCATCTACGTCGGAAAAGCCAAAAATCTTCGTTCCCGGGTCCGCTCCTACATCCTTGACGGAGCGCAGGCCAACGCCAAGACCGGCTCGCTTATGCGTGAAGCCGTGGATGTGGACTACATCCTGGTGGAAAACGAACAGGAAGCCCTGGCGCTGGAAAACAACCTCATCAAGCAGCGCAAGCCCCGGTTCAACATTCTGCTGCGCGACGACAAGACTTACCCCTACGTAAAGTTGACCCTGGCCGACCGCTACCCCAAGGTTTTTGTGACCCGCCGGCTGCGCAAAGATGGCAGCGCCTACTACGGGCCGTTCTTTCCCGGCAACCTGGCCCATCGGGTCGTCGACCTGATTCATCGCAGCTTTCTACTGCCCAGTTGTAAGGTCGATCTGTCGCGCTACCATCCCCGGCCCTGCCTGCAGTACTACATCAAGCGCTGCCTGGGCCCTTGCGTCGAGGCGCTCACTACTCCGGAGGAGTACCGGGAAGCGGTTCACGACGCGCAAATGTTTCTTGAGGGCCGGCAGACGGAGCTGAGCCACTCGCTGGAGCAGCGCATGGAGGCGGCGGCAGCCTCAGAACAGTTCGAACTCGCGGCCCGGTACCGCGACCTTCTGATCACCATGAGCCAGGTGCAGGAGAGACAACGTATGGCGACCACCGACGGCGATGATGCGGACGTCTACGGTTACCATCACGAGAACGGCATGCTGGCCGTGAATCTGTTCCATATGCGAGGCGGCAAGATCGTCGATCGCAGGGAGTTCTTCTGGGAAGAGTTGCCGGAGCTTCCTCCGGAGCCCGATTCGCCTGAAGCAAAATCCGGACCTGACTCGGGATCGCAATCCTTCGGGGAGGCCTTTGACGCCTCCTTCTTTTTCTCTGCTCTGCTGAAACAGCTTTATATCGATCAGCAGTATGTGCCGCGGACGGTCTATATCCCGGTTGATTTTGCGGATCGCGATTCTTTGGAGGCCCTGCTGAGCGAGCGCGCCCAGCACAAGGTGGAGTTGTGCGTGCCCCGCCGGGGAGAGAAACGTTCCCTGGTGGACCTCGCGGGACAAAATGCCAAGCAAAGTTTTGATCAGCGCTTCCGGGTGTTGCAGCCATCGCGCAAGATGATCGAAGAGGGCCTGCAGGATTTGCTCACGCTGCCGGATCTGCCCCGGCGCATTGAATGCTTTGACATCTCCCACATCCAGGGTGCGGAAACGGTAGCTTCCATGGTTGTTTGGGAGGATGGCGCCATGAAGAAATCCGACTACCGCAAATTTCAGATAAAGACGGTCGAAGGGGTCGACGATTTCGCCTCCATGCGGGAAGTGGTCGGGCGGCGCTATCGGCGGGTGCAAGAGGAGCAGCGAGCGATGCCCAGCCTGATCCTGATCGATGGTGGATTGGGCCAACTGCACGCCGCTGCTGAAGCACTGGAGTTGCTCGGGATCACCACGCAGCCGCTGGCCTCGATCGCCAAACGAGAGGAAATCATCTACGTCTACGGGCAGGAGGATGAACCGATCGTGCTTGACCGCCGGTCGCCGGTGTTGCACCTGGTGCAGAAGATTCGCGATGAATCGCACCGCTTCGCGGTGACTTACCACCGCAAGCGGCGGGAGATCCGGGATCGGGAGTCCAACCTGCTGACCATACCCGGCGTGGGCCCGCAGACGCGTAACCGGCTGGTTGCGCACTTCGGCAGCCTGCGCGGGGTACAGGACGCCAGCCTGCAGGCGCTTGCCTCCGTGGTTGCGCCTCACCTCGCCACAGCCATCTATGGCTATTTCCATCCCGCGGACACAGTCGCTTCTCCGCCGGGGCAGCCGGTTTAATCAAGCCTGCTGACCCCGCCAGCGGGCAGAGGACTCACCAGCGTCGCAGCAGGCAGTACAATTTGTCATCCCCGTGCAGGATCAGACCCATGCCATACCGAGCTCGTCCTCGGCGCCGGATCTTCCCCGGGTGCTCGGAGTCTGGCATGCCACGGCCATCGTGGTGGGCACGATCATTGGCAGTGGCATTTTCCTCGTGCCCCAGGAAATGATGCGTGCCGTCGGCTCGGGCAGGATGGTTTACCTGGCCTGGATCGTGGGTGGCTTACTCACCCTGTTTGGCGCCATGACCTACGCGGAGCTGGGCGCCATGATGCCGCGGGCCGGTGGCGAGTACGTATTCCTGCGCAACGCCTACGGCGACCTGCCGGCATTTCTGTACATGTGGACGTGGTTTGCGGTCGCCAAGCCGGCATCGATTGCCAGCATCACCACCGGCCTGGCTCGGGTCATGGGTGTCTTCCCTGCATTCGCATGGCTTGATGGCGTAGCACTGCGGGCCCCGCTGTTGATCAGCTGGTCGCAGATCTTCGCTATCTTCGCCGCCTGGCTCATCACCGGTCTCAATTACCTGGGGATCAAGAAGGCGGGTGACTTTCAGCTCTTCTTCACCTGGCTTAAGGTCGTTCTGGTTTTGGTTATCACCGGGTTCTGCTTTGCCAGTCCCCACGGTAGCGTAGCCAATTTCCATACCGGCTTCCCGGGTGCTCAGGGAGGATTCGCAGGGTTCATGGTGGCCCTGATCGCATCCCTGTGGGCATACGACGGCTGGAATGACCTCACCATGGTAGCGGGAGAAGTGAAGCGTCCGGAGCGGAGTCTCCCTATCGCCTTGATTGCTGGGGTGGGCGTTGTCGGCGTGCTCTACATGGCCACCAACGCGGCCACTCAGTACATTCTTCCCGCGGACCAGATCGCCAGTTCCGCGCGGCCGGCGGCGGTTGCCATGTCGGTGGTTTCAGGCAGCTGGGGAGCAGCTCTGGTCTCCGTGGCTATGGCGCTCAGCATTCTTGTCGGGCTCAATGGCACTACCATGTCCGGCGCCCGAGTTCCGTTCGCCGCGGCGCGTGACCGGCTCTTCCCGGCGTGGATGGCGCATATCCATCCGCGGTTTCAAAGCCCTTCCACTGCGCTGGTAGCGCAGGGCCTTTTGAGCACACTTTTGCTCTTATTGGTGGGACGTTTCCAGCAGTTGTTCGAGCTTGCGATTTTTGCGGAGTGGCTCTTCTACCTGCTTACTACCACGACGATCTTTGTTTATCGGCGACGCATTCCTGCGGCGGAGCGGCCTTTCCGGAGTTGGGGTTATCCGGTTCTGCCGGTGCTTTTCATTCTGGCCGCCGGGGTCTTGCTGTATTACTCGTTTGCCAGCAACGTGCGCAGCTCAATGTTGGGAACGCTCATTATCCTTGCCGGTATACCCCTTTACCTGGTGTTCAGAAGCGCAAACCGAAAGACGAGCTAATCGGTCGAAAATCAGTCTGAAGGGTTCAAAGCATTGGTTCGGGATTGAGTGAAACGACAGATCCCCCCAGGGCGCGCCCCCGCGGCAAGCCGGGGCGGACGGGTCGGCAGGGTTCCCAATGACGAAAGGGTTGGGGGATCCCAGGTCTCAAAAGCGAGACCAAGGGCCACCCGCATTCCTCACAGACCCCTGGGTAACCAAATAAACGAATCGCTGCCAGTTGTGAGACCTCTATGCGTAACGAGTGACGGGCTCCTGAGAAAGCCAGTCTAAGTGAAGCTAAGACCTTCGACGCACGATCTCTTCGTAGAGCTGGATGTATTCTTTGGCTGGCTTGGTCCAGGAATAATCGCGGGCCATGCCGTTGCGCATCAGCTTCAGCCACTGTTTCTTATCGGAGAACGACGCAAAAGCACGGCGCAGCGCGTCCAGGAACTCCTCCGGCCGATAGTCTTGAAAGCGGAAGCCGGTTCCCGTCTCCGCCTCTGCGGACCATTCCTGCACGGTGTCATCGAGGCCGCCGGTGGCTCGTACCACCGGAACGGTGCCGTACTTCATACCGTAGATCTGATTTAGCCCGCAAGGTTCAGACCGCGAAGGCATGAGGATCATGTCCGAGCCGGCTTCGACCTTGTGGGCGAGGGTTTCATCATAGGCAATCGCGACCGCGACCTTACCGGGAAGCCGTTCCTTCCAGCTGCGGAGCAAATTCTCGTAGTAAGGCTCACCCGTACCCAGGATCACCAGGAACATCTTCTCCTGCACCAACTGATCGAAGATCTGAGCGAGCAGGTCAAACCCTTTTTGCGTCGCGAGGCGTGAAACCATGCCCAACACCGGCGTTTCTTCCGCCACGCCGGAAACTCCGAACGCGTGCAACAGGTCCTTGCGGCAAGCCACTTTTCCTTCCAGCCGTTCGGGGGTGTAATGGGCGGCAATCTTGCTGTCGGTGGCCGGGTTCCATACCTGGTAATCGACCCCATTGAGAATGCCGTGAAGATCCTGTGCACGGGCGCGGAGCACGCCGTCCAGGCCGTTGCCGTATTCCGGTGTCTGGATCTCCTGGGCGTATTTGCGGCTGACGGTACTGATGGCGTCGGAATAGACAATACCGCCCTTCAGAAAATCAAATGTTCCGTAGTACTCCGCCCGCTCCACGGTGTATACATCCCACGGCAAGAGCAGCTTTTCCACGGTCTCGCGGGGAAACCACCCCTGGCGATCGGAGTTGTGAATGGTCAACAGGCAGGCGACATTCTTAAGTACCGGATCGAAGTAGTAGACAGTACGCAGCAGGATCGCGAGCACACCAGCCGGCCAGCCGTGAATATGAAAAACATCCGGGACACCCAATATCTTGCTGCTGTCGAGCACTGCGCGACAAAACAATCCAAAGCGTTCCGCATTGTCGGCATAGTCGCCCGAGGGGGTCTCATAAAGAAACTCACGATCGAACAGCTCGGGACAGTCTATGAAATAAAATTGCACTCCATCCGGAGTGCCTCCATTCACCACGGTCGCGAAACGGTTGTAGTAAGAAAAAGGAATGGTGAGACTGCGAATTGCGATCTTCCGATCCTTTAAATGCTTTTGCACTTGCCGATAGAGCGGCACATAAACTGTGACCTGGTGGCCTTGCCGCACCAGCTCTTTGGGCAACGCGCCAACTACTTCTGCAACTCCACCCGTCTTGGCGTAAGGAACGCACTCCGACGCGGCAAAAACAATATGCATTGCCACCACCTCTTGTTTGTAACGGTCTCACGATGACTCCGCCCGATCCGGCCTCAGTGACGTGGGGCGTTTTCCTGGCAAGAAGCTCTGTATGGAACTGTTTCTCCGTCCAGAACTCTCATCAACCGTTTGACGCGGATCCGCTTCCGTATGATGCAGAGGAGGAACCGTCGCAAATGCGTAGTCTATCCCATGGCGCGTAAGCCGAAGCTGGGTCAGAACTTTCTCATCAGCCCAACGGCGTCACGCGCGATCGTAGACGCTTTGGGCGACCTGAGCCAGGCGACTGTTCTCGAAATTGGCCCGGGCCGGGGAGCACTGACCAGTCTGCTCGGGGCGCGGGCCAAACAGCTCATCGCGGTTGAACTTGACCCTTCGCTGGCTGCTTCACTGCAGGCGAGTTCGGCGGAAGTGCTGTGCGAAGACATTCTCGAGGTCGATCTGACGGCACTGGCTACCCGACGTGGAGTTCGCCTGCAGGTGATCGGTAACCTGCCCTATTACATCTCTTCCCCGATCATGATGCATCTGTTCGCCCATAGCGCGGTGATCGATCGTGCCGTGCTGATGGCGCAGCGCGAGGTCGCGGAACGGATTGCCGCTCCACCCGGCTCGAGCGCCTATGGGTTGCTCTCCGCGACCACACAGATGTATGCCACGGTGGAACATCTGTTCACGTTGCCTCCGGAGGCCTTTGCGCCGCCGCCCGAGGTCTACTCCACGGTGATTCGGCTTACTATGCACTCCCGCTTCGAGGAGTTGGCGGTGGAACCTGCAGGCTTTCTTCGCTTTCTGCGTCAGATCTTCGCTCTGAAACGCAAGACTCTGGGTAACAACTTGCGTGCCTCCGGTTATGACAGTGCCGTAGTGCAAACAGCCTTCCTCCGTTGCGCTGTAGATGCCCAGGTTCGAGCGGAGGCGGTGTCTCTGGAGGCAATGGCGTGTCTGTTCCGGGCGCTCAACGCGTGACCTAACCGCAAATGGAACCGAAGTCCCGACGAAGAGCCCGGCGGATACATACCGGGCTCTTCGTCCCCCTGGACCTTAGCGCCGCGGTCCGGGCGGGGACTGGTGCTGGGCCTGCGGCGGAGCCGAGTAATGCTGCTGCGGTGGGGGCGCAGAGTAATGGGGTGGAGGCGGCGCCGAATAGTGCGTGGTGGGCGTCGGCCTCGCCTGGTAGATCGAGCGCTGGTTATACGACTGCGCCGGCGGGTAGGCGACGTTCGGCCGGGCGTTGTTGAGCCCCTGCGGCGGGCGTGGCGTAATGCCCTGTGGCGGTCTCACCGCTGGAGCCTGGGGCTGAGGCTGAGGCTGAGGCTGCCGGGTGTACTGGGTTTGCACGCCGCGCGAGGAATTGTTGCCCGACAAGTACGTGCTATTCACGGTCGGCCGCGGGCCGACTGCGGGAAATGTTCCGCTCAAAACCGCGCGTGACCCCGGCGCCGTACCCCTGGCGGCGGCAAAAGTCTGCGAGCGAACTTCGGTTCGACCAACGGGCGTGATGGTGCGCCCATTGAAATTCAGCGCTTGCTGATGATCGGGTCTGGGCACTGTTCCATGGTTGAATGCCCACGGGCCCTTGGCAACGGGTCCACGATCGACAACCACCAACCGTCCAGGCAGAGGACGCGCACCACCCGGAGGATAAACTGGACGTATGGGCATCGACCATCCCGGAGGATGGGTGCGAACCACAATCACGGGCGACCATGTGCGGCCGCAACCACCCGGAGCCCAGCCCCAACCGAAGGAGTAGTAGCCCCAGGCGCCACAATGGTAAGGCAGCCAGCCCCAGGGATAGCTGGAGATCCAGGTGTAACCGATGGTCGGGTAGTAGCCCCAATATCCAGCCCCGTAGGGATCCCAACCCGGTCCGACGCCGGCAGGAACCCAGACATTGCCTTGGCCCTCTACGGGATACCAATTGCCATCGGCATCCAGATCATTCCAGTTTTCGCTTTGCGGATTGGCTGAATCATCGCGCACCGGGGTCTGTTGCGAGGCCTCCTGGGCAATCGCCTGGTCCCGGTCCTGATTCCAGTTATCCCAGGAGTCGCCGTTGATTCCCTGGGCTACGGTGTAGGGAGCCCCGCTGTTATCTGCGCCGGAACGGATGCTTTGATTCTCAGCCACATCTACCGCCGGAATACCGTCTCCCTGCACGTTGATCGATCCGGCGATCACCGCGGCGTCCCATCCCGCATCCAGGCCAACACGCACAATGGCGTTTGCTGTCGGTTGCACGTGCACATTCGCGAATTGCAGCCCGAAGGGAGGATGCCCCTCCCCCACGTTGAACTCATAGTAGGTCAGACCAGACAACTGCTGCAGTTGCACCTGATCCTGCCCCAGATGATCGAACTGGAGCGAACTGTTGGGTGTCAGGCGGGCCACGCTGCCGTCGCCGAACTCAACTTCTGCCTGGCCGTCGCCGCCGGTCTGTATACGGGAGCCATCCAACACCGGCATGTTCATCACCGCTTGCTGAAAGTCGGCTCCCTGGCCGGCAAGTAACTGCACAGAACCCTGCACGAAGCTCACCCGGGCAACATTCGAGGCGGCATCCTGGGCTTGTGCGCGGCTGATTTCAAATCCCGTAGACAGCAGGCTTAGCGCAGCGACTACAACGATGTTCGTTACTTTCGGGTGCTTCCTCATGGAGCACCTCCATTTCCTGGCGGGACTCTGCCCTATTGACTTAAACAGAATTGCGGGCAATAAGTTTCCCTCACCATTAGACGCCCTTTGGTCATCAGTCGGTTTTTGCCCCCTGGAGCATAGCCCGCGCGCGCCGCTGTACCCGCTGTAACACCGCCTCATCTCCGGCAAGGGTCTGCAGCATGGGTGCGATGTTTTCCAATTCGATGGCCCGGCCGTCGTGCACCATCTGTTCAAGGGTCTCCATCTCCGAGTCCAGGCTGAGGCGCCCGTGTTCATACTCGCGCTCCAGCTTACTGCCTTCGTCCAGGGTTGCGGCCATGGCCTCAAACTGGTCCGTAAGCTTATCAATCTGAGCGTTCTTGCTCCAGTTGTACATACAACTTCCCTTGCCCTCGGGGCCCTCGTATTCCAATGTCTTGGTTCCCTGGAAAGCAACATTCTTTCCCCCGTCATCGCAGGAGAACGCGAAAAGCTTGTTTTTTCGGGCTGCGGCAAACATAGTGTCGCGCAGCGCTTTGGAGATGTGAATTGGGCGATCGAGCGGCTCTGACGCCATGCTTTGCCCATCGGTGGGGCCGCCCGCCTCGGAGCGATAATGCCCGCTCCCGTCTTCCCCTACCGTGACCACGTATTTTGGTGGTTGCAGCTTGGGGTTCTCGTACGTAAAGCGGATCTGTGCCGGGCCCTGCGCCGCAACCGGCAGCCAGCCTGGCGCAAAGATAAAGGGCAACACTGCCCATGCCATGCATCGCAGCGGAATCAACTCCACCTCAAGCGCGGGATTCCGCCTGTAACAAGAGAGTCTGTGCGGTATGCACATGACATATCGCGATGGCCAGGGCGTCGGCGGCATCGGCAGGCTCCGGGGCACTGTCGAGGCGCAGCAGGCGGGCCACCATGAACTGCACCTGCTCCTTTTGTGCCAAGCCATAGCCAACGACCGCAGATTTGATAGCGAGTGGGGAATATTCCGCCACCGGCAGGCCCTGCATCGCAGCAGCCAGCAAAGCGACGCCGCGCACATGTCCCAATTTCAGCGCTGACTTTGCGTTCACTGAGTAAAACACCTCTTCTACCGCCACCACGTCCGGGCGGTGCAGTTCCAATAGTCCTGAGAGCTCGGCAAAGATGTAGGCCAGCCGCACTGGCAAGGTTTGCTCCTTGGACAGTTTGAGCCCGCCTGCGGCCACGGCCATCAAGCGTGTCTCAAGCCGTCCGGATTGCACTTCCACGACGCCGTACCCGGTGCAGTTGGTGCCGCAATCGATGCCGAAGACGCGCATGAAACCGAGTCTATCCCACACCGGGCGGAGCTTGTAATAGTGATGTGGGTGCTATTTGGAAAGGCCTTCGAGCGGGGAGCTGGCGGTCGCGTATAGCTTCCTGGGCATCCGCCCGGAGAGGAACGACTGCCGGCCGGCGAGTACAGCATGGTGCATCGCCTCCGCCATGAGCACCGGCTTGGCTGCATTCGCGATCGCGGAGTTGATCAACACTGCGTCCGCTCCCATGTCCATGGCGAGGCACACATCAGAGGCCATCCCTACGCCGGCATCGACAATGAGGGGAACCTCGGTAATCATCTCGCGCAGAATGCGCAGGGTGGCCAGGTTCTGCAACCCCATGCCGCTCCCGATGGGCGCGCCCAGGGGCATGACCGCGGCTGCTCCGGCGTCGATCAGCCGCCGCGCGAACACAATGTCATCCGAAGTGTAGGGGAGAACGGTGAATCCTTCTTTGACCAGGATCCGGGTTGCTTCGAGCGTCGCCTGGACGTCCGGGTAGAGGGTTGCCTGGTCCCCAATCACTTCGATCTTTACCCAGTCGGAGATCCCCACCTCACGGGCCAGCCTGGCGGCGCGAATGGCCTCATCTGCGGTGTAGCATCCAGCCGTATTTGGCAGTAAAAAATAGCGTTCGGGATCGATGTAATCGAGCAGAGACTCGCGGCTGCGATCGAGGTTGATTCGCCGCACGGCAACGGTGACCATCTCCGCCCCGGAGGCCTCGATGGCCGCTTGCGTCTCTGCGCCGTCCTTGTATTTGCCCGTGCCCACGATCAGCCGGGATTGAAACGCCTTACCCGCAATTACCAGTGGTTCCATAGGCTTATTGTAAGCTCGGAACGGCGCGAGCGATTGATGGAACAACAGGTCCCTCCACTTCGCTTCGGTCGGGATGACAATTCATCTTCGAGTTGCAGCATTAGTGGCTGGTGGAAGGAACTGCAGATCCCTCGGCTTCGCTCGGAGCCTGTGACTTTTTTGATCTTTTCGTGTTTTTTGCACCCGTCCAGATGTTGTTTAGTCCCCCAGAAAGGCGTCATCCTGAGCGAAGCGCCTCGCAGATCTATCGCATCACAGAGGGGTTTATGGCGCGGAGTCGAAGAGCCTGTCCTGAGCGTAGCCGAAGGAACCCCGGCAACGCTTCCTGGCGGATGCTCTTGGGAGCTTTCCGGCCGCAAACTACAAAGGAAGGCAAAAAGGTCACAAACTCCGACCGGAGCGTTAGCGTAAGGGGTGACCTGCTGTTCCATCAAATCCGGACGGAAGCGTCGCGACCAACGTGAAAGGCCCGCGCCATGTTGGCCGCGGGCCTTGATCACCGGTGAAGCTGTTGAGTTTGGCTGAGGCGTCCGCTCTTCTTACGAAGTGGGCCTCGGCGGACGAATTACTTTACCGCCAGGTCTAGAGCGCACGCTCTAAGCCTCAGTCACCTCACGTATAGATCTACAACTACCATCAGAATTTCTCATTCGCTGGATCATCCTCCTTTCCCGTGTAGCGATAAAGTAAAACGGAGCGCGGGCCCAGGTCAAGCCGGAACGTTTAATGTGATCGCAAATGCCTCACCACGAATGCCAATAGCCGTGGCGCTCGGTTACTTCAAGCTCCACGCCAAAAAGCTCTTCAAGCCTGGTTGCCTGCAGCAATTCCATTTTGGAACCGTCGGCAACAATACGGCCGCCACGCATCATGACCACACGATTGATTTCGGGCAGAATATCCGCCAGGTGATGGGTTACCATGACCACCCCGGTGCCGCGGCGGTCGCCAGAACCTGCTGCCACATCACGCAGGATTTCTCGCAGTTCTCGTTGTGCTGCCAGGTCAAGTGCGTTGCTGGGCTCGTCCAGAAGCAGCATCTCCGGCCGATGCACCAGCGCGCGCGCAATCATCACCCGGCGCTTTTCGCCCGCGGACATCTCGCCTACCCAGCGGTCGCGCAAATGATCGGCCCCCAGCAGGGCAAGAGCATCCATGGCACCGATGCGCATAGACTCTGTGACTTCAAGGTTGGGCCACAGCGTCGAGCTCGAAAAGAAACCGCTGACCACAGCATCGAGACCTCGCGTCACTGCGGTTCGCTCGCCCGGCAGTTCGGCCGCAACCACCCCCAGATGCTTGCGCAGCTCCTGCACCTCCCAGCGGTCGCGTCCGTACACTTTCATTTCCATGCCATGGCGTACGATGGGATAACACTCGCAGGTCATGGCTTTTATCAGGGTCGATTTTCCGCACCCGTTCGGCCCCAGAATGGCAATGTGTTCTCCGGTGGCGATGGTCAGATTCACGTCGCGCAGAACCACCTTCTGACCCCGCGCGATGTCTACGTTGCGCATGCTGAGAAATTCTGCCGGCGCACGAAATTCCTTTCCGTGTTGGGTCGTCGTCATCATGATTGCGTTCTCTTGATAGAGTAAAGGCGACATGGCTGATACGTCCTCCACTCCTCTTCTTGGTGATGATCAGGTGCCTCGCGGCTTTTCCTTTGCCGCGGTACGCGCCGGTTTAAAAGCCAGCGGCAATCCTGATCTTGCTTGCGCGGTGGCCGACAGGCCGGCAACCGCGGCCGCCATGTTCACCAGTAATAAGATCATTGCCGCTCCGCTGATCGTGGGGCAACGGCACCTGCAACGGAGCCAACATCGCCTCCGCGTGGCGCTGGTCAATGCCGGCAATGCCAATTGCGCCACTGGCGAGGCCGGCGTCCTGGCCGCGCGACAATCGTGCGCGAGTGTCGCCTCGCTCTTCGGCTGCGAGCCGTATTCCGTCTTTCCTTCTTCGACGGGCATTATCGGTGTGCCCCTGCCTTTGCAAAAACTGATCACGGCGCTCCCCACTTTGCATGCAGCACTGGGCTCTTCGGTGGCTCATCTGCAGCAGATGGCGGGCGCCATCATGACCACCGACACGCGCCCGAAGATGGCCGCATCCCACTTCGAAATAGAGGGCGTAACCGTGCGAGTTGCCGGTATCGCTAAGGGTGCAGGCATGATCCATCCGCAACTGCAATCCATGCCCGAAGCCGCTCTGCATGCCACCATGTTGGTCTACCTGTTCACCGATGCCGAGATTGAACCCGCCATTGCTGCAGATCTGCTCCACCATGCCGTCGAAGGCACGTTTAATCGTATTTCCATCGATGGTGATACCTCGACCAACGACACTGTCCTGCTGCTTGCCAGCGGCGCCAGCGGAGTCAGCGTCAGGGGCCACAACCACAACACCGCGCGCACCGTCGCAGACCAGCGCACAGCAGCGTTCTCCGCGGCTCTGGAGACAGTCTGTTTATCCCTGGCTAAGCAAATCGTGGAGGACGGGGAAGGCATTCAGCACGTAGTGGAGTTGGCCATCGGAGGGGCCCTCACCGACTCGGATGCGCTGCGCATAGCCCGCTCGATTGCTCATTCTCCCCTGGTAAAGACCGCATGGGCCGGATGCGATCCAAATTGGGGCCGCATCCTGGCTGCGATCGGCTATGCCGGCGTCGCCATCGATCCCGCGCGCATCAATATTGCATTTGGTGAGCTGGAGATTTGCCACGGAGGCTGTCTCTCACCACGTTTCGATGAGAATGCCGCGCATGACTATTTGAAGCAACGCAATCTGACCATTCATGTTGATCTCGGTCTCGGGCTGGGCAAGTGCCGCTTCTGGACAACGGATCTTACCACGGAATACATCCGCATCAACTCGGATTACTCGACATGAATGCCTTTTCGGAACTCACGCATCGAAAGCAGTGCAGACTGCTAAAACTCCTATCGATTCAGGAATTGCGCGGCATCCAAGACAGGAAATACACAGGCTTTTTCACATATCTGTGAAAAACTCCGGGCAACTTTCCACAACTTCTTCACCTTGAGGAGACACCATTCGCATGGCTGGCAGTTCAACCGACGGCGGCTCGCTGATCGACGACGCTAAACTGAAGCAGCTTTATGCCACGATGCTGCGATGCCGGCTGCTGACGGAACATGCACGCCAATGGCGTCCATCGAAGGTCTTCTACGACGCTTCCATGGGTCAGGAGGCGATTGTTACGGGATGTGCCATCGATCTGCGAGCCCAGGACACCATCGCTCTGGCGCCGCACAACTCGATCCCGAGCCTGGTCAAAGGAGTAGCTCTGAATGAGATCGTTGCCCAGCTTCATGCGCGCCGCGTCAACGGCTTCCGGGTGACGCACAACATCATCAGCGCGGCATCCAGCGACTCATCCGATCATGGTGAGCTACTCCAGTCAGCCGCCCATGTGGCCTTAGCCAACAAGCAGAAGAAAAACACCAACGTGGTGGTTGCCTTCACCGGTGCGGCGGCCAGCAGTCATGACTCCTGGCTGCGAGCGATCAAATTCGCGACCCGGAGCAGCCTGCCCATTATGTTTGTGATGGTGAACAATCCCTGGCCTGTGCGGGCCGGTGGTAAAGCCAGTAACGGAACGGGGAACCTTACCCTGAAAGTTCAGAAGGACGGCTTAACCAGCATTACCGTCGATGGCAACGACGTTGTGGCGGTCTACAGGGTCGCCTGCGAAAGCCTGGAGCGCCTGCGCCGGGGCGGCGGTCCAGTGCTGGTAGAAGGTAAGACGTACCGCCAGGATGGTCAAGCGTTGCGCAGCATTGAACGCGACCCTCTCATCCACATGGAGCGGTACCTCAAGGCCAAGAAACTCTTCACTACAGGCTGGAAAAATAACGTCGCGCAGCGGTTCTCGCGGGAACTTGACGCAGCCATGCAGGGACGTGAGGTCCAACCGACCCGTTATCTTCGCGCTTCACAGCCGATCGCAAACGATTGACCGCCAGTCTGGGTTTCGTTAGCTTGGACACAGATGAACGATTCGTCACGCGTCTGGTCATGTCCGGCATCAACCGCTTTGGCATTTGAGGTTTAAGTGGAATTCCCCGCTGTGCTGTGTGTGCTGGTCTTGTTGACCACTGGAATCTCAGGCGCCTCTACCATCGCTGCTTCAGATCAGACACCGGCGACGCAAACGCCGGGCGGGGCCCCCGCGGCGGATCAGCTTCCGGCTCCGCGCGACACCATTCACTTTGCGCCCTACGAACCGCTCAAGTCGATCGAGGGCATGAGCTCCACTTACATCCCGCTGGACAGTTGGATCTACCCTGCGGTGATGCGTCTGTATGGGATGGGCTTCGTCGACACAGTTTTCGTCGGTCTACGCCCATGGACGCGTATGAGCGTGGCCCACATGCTGGAGGCAAGCTCGGATAGGATCACCGGCAGTACCAACGACGAGGCGATCGACATCTTTACCGCTCTGGAAAGGGATCTGCAGCCTGATATGCGCATCCCTCTGGACCAGAAGTTTGGCCGCGTGGGTCTCGATTCGGTATATGAGCGCGTGATGGGTATCGGCGGCCCGACTTTGCGGGATAGCTTCCATCTGGGCCAGACCGACATCAATGATTTTGGCCGGCCCTACGCGAGCGGATTCAACAACTACAGCGGGTTCAGCGCGCGAGGTCACTATGGCATGTTTTCTGCTTACTTTCGCGGAGAGTACCAACACGCGCCGTCCTGGGAGGGCTATCCGCTGAACGTAGCGGAGACCCTGGCTACGATCGATGATTTCGCCACTTTTGGTTCTGTTCCCTTACCTGGCAATACAACCATCCCGCTGGGCCCGGTCTCCTCGGTGAACAACCTCACGGTCCTTGAAGGTTACGTTTCCGCCCACATCATCGGCCATGAGGTCTCCTTCGGGAAGATGGATAATTGGTACGGTCCGGCCACTGGCGGCGGCATGGCCTGGAGCAACAACGCGGAAAATGTCTGGAGCTTTCGCATCAACCGGGTTGAGCCGCTCTATATTCCGTACATCTCCCGCATCGCCGGTCTGATTCGTTACGATTTTTTCGTGGGACCGCTCAAGGGTCACAACGACCCGGTCAGTCCCTGGACCCATGCGGAAAAAATTTCTTTCAAGCCAACGCCTAACTTTGAATTTGGTTTTGAACGCACTGTGATCTGGGGCGGAGTGGGCCACGCGCCGGTCACGCTGGGTACTTTCTGGCACAGCTTCTATAGCATCAGTGATACCAACGGTTCGGAGAAGTTCAGCCGCAATGATCCCGGCGCGCGCTTCAGCGCTGTCGACTTCTCCTGGCGTCTGCCCTACCTGCGAAAGTGGCTGACCCTATACAGCGACTCTGAAGTGCACGATGATGTTTTCCCCATCACGGCGCCTCGCCATGCCGCGATTCGTCCCGGTCTTTACCTTTCCCATTTTCCTGGAGTGCCCAAGCTGGACCTGCGAGCTGAAGCTGTTTCGACGGACCCCGACACCGGCCTCAGCACCGGTGGGCAGAATATGTACATTGAAGTGGTGCAGAGGAACGGCTACACCAGCAACGGCCTGCTGATGGGAGACTGGATCGGGCGCGAGAACAAGGGTGGACAGGCCTGGCTCACATACCATCTTTCGCCACGCGAATGGCTGCAGGTTTCCTATCGCAGTGATAAGGCTGCCAAGGATTTTATCCCCGGTGGTACGACGCAGACCGACTTCAGCTTCGACGCGGTCAAGAGGCTTACTCCTGATGTTGAATTGAAGGCCAACGTGCAGTATGAGCGGTGGTTGATTCCCTTCTACAAGGCTGGGCAACAGTCCAACACGAGCACCACTTTTCAGCTCACCTGGTACCCTCGCATCGATCGACGGTTCTAGATTTGCTGTACCCATTCGCCCGCATTTCTCACAGACCCGTGGGTAAACGAACAAACGAATCGCTGCCGGTAGTGAGATCTCAATGCGTAACGAGTGCCGGGTGCCCTATATCTGCCTGGTTTTGGCAGATGTGGGATTCAACGGCTGTCCACCGATCACTCTCTACCAGCAACAGATCTTGAAGTCCATGGCCGTCTACGCCCTGCACAGTCAGGGGTTGAGGTTAGTGGAATCCCACATCTGCCAAAACCAGGCAGATATGGGGCACCCGGGCTTTGTCGTAGACCGAACCTGGGAAAAGCGGTGTTTGCACTCCAGGCCCAGAGGGCCGGTACCAAAAACAGCCCAGCCCGGAAGGGCTGGGTCCACAAGCCAGGCGCACGAGCGCCGGAGGTGCGGCACCACACTCTTCGTTGTTCATTAAGAGCGTACTCGAATTTCCTGCTGGTCCCATGGCCCAAGTCTTTGAGCGACGCTGGGGCTACAATTGGAGACTGGACGGCACAATCATGCCGCTCAGCCCATCTGTTGGACCCGCCGCTCAGTGGAATCGTTCCGAGTCGCCTTATGGGGAGACTGTTACAGAAGACAGGTTGGTTACTCGCGGCGATCCTCGCTGTGACGGCTGGTGTGCGCGGTCCAGCGGCGTGGGCCGCGGCTCCCGAATTAACAAACTTCCATCACACCATGTGGACCTCCGAGAATGGTCTTGGAGCGGTCTTCGATATTCAGCAGGCGGCCGATGGATACCTGTGGCTCACCACCTCGACCGGTGTCTTCCGCTTCGACGGAGTGCGCTTCCAATCGGTCGAAGAAGCCACCAACGGAGCGGTCTTAAATAGCGAAATCCATGCTGTCTTTCTTTCCGCTTCAGGCGGTGTGTGGCTCAAGACGCGCGCGGCTGGCCTTCTCTTGTGGAAAGACGGACGGTTGACCACGTTCACCGACCGGCGATGCACTCCGGTTCTGCAAATGGAAGGAATAGCCGAGGGCCGGGATGGCTCGCTATGGCTCCAGGCCTCGGGCGGCCTATTCCACATGCGCGGTTCCTCCTGTGAGCAGATTGGACCGGAACATGGCTATCCGGGTGGCTTTCCCGCAGCCATTCTTGTGGATCGTGAAGGAACGGTTTGGGTAAGAACGTTGGCCGGCGATCTTCTCTTTCTGCCTCCGGGTCAATCCACTTTCCAGCGCATGGAGTATGACGCCGGCGCGACCTCTGCCGCTTTTGTTCTGGCTACGGCGACGCATAACACCTTTCTCCATGAGGCACCGGATGGCGCCATTTGGCTGTCGGACGATCACGGACTCCGGCGTGTGACGAATGCCCGGGGCGTGCCTATGCAGGTACCCCAGGCCAAAGGGAAAGAAGAAAATATTCAATTTGGAGACTTTACTTTTGCAAGCGACGGTTCAATCTGGGCGGTGAGCGATAAAGGCTTGCGGCGTTTTGACCATGTCGACCAGTGGACTGAACCGCAAGCGACGGCAACCGCTCCCGGCGAGAGCTTCACCACCCGCCAGGGACTCAGCTCTGATGCAGTATGGAAGGTACTGATCGATCGCGAGGGAAGCATATGGGTCGGGACAAACTCCGGTCTGGACCGCCTTCGCCGCACCGCGATCACGACCCTGCCCCTTCCCCCCGCTCAGGAGCACGACTTCAGCATCTTAGCCGGGGATCACGGCTCGATCTGGACCGGGAACAGAAGCCTGCCTCTGACCCATGTCACGGCCGACGGGCACATCACCAGCTTTCCCAAGACCCTTGGGGCCATTTGTCTTCGACGCGACCGCGATGGAACTATCTGGTCGGTTGGCGGGATGGACGCCCGCCTCTATCGTTCTTCAGGGTCTGGCTGGGCACCCATGCCCTATCCGGAGGAGGAGTTGGGGCCGGTCATTTCTCTCGCTGTAGACCGCAATCACGACCTGTGGATCTCTACCGCTACTGGCGGGACCTACCATTTCACCCAGGGCGCGTGGAGCAGGCAGAACGAGATCCTTGGGAAAAAGCCCGGTATCCTCGGAGCGATGGCGGGGGATGAGGCGGGGAACGTTTGGTTTGGCTTCTCTAACAACCTGGTCGAATGGGATGGAAGCGGTTACCGGAGATTCTCGTTTCCCAACGGTACGCGAGGAGTCTCGGAAACAACGATGTCGGTCAAAGGTGATGACGTCTGGCTCGGCGGCACCGGCGGGGTAGAGCTGTTTACCAGGGGAAACTTCTACCTGATGCGCTGGAAAAACCAGGATCTCCCTGGCAGAGTTTCCGGCGTGGTCGAGACGGAGACGGGCGATCTTTGGATGAACGGTGCTTCCGGCGTCACCCATGTTTCTGCGGGCGAGTTGGCGCAATGGCTGCGCGACCCAACCTATGCGGTTTCCGCGGAACGCTTCGATGCGCTGGACGGACTGCCGGGCTTCTCGGCAGAGAGGATCCCCGAGCCCTCGCTGGCAGAGGCGCATGATGGCCGGTTGTGGTTCGCGACCACCCGGGGCGTCGCCTGGCTCGACCCGTCGGCGCTGCACAAGAACCGCAACCGCTTAGCGCCCCCGGTGATGATCTCTTCCGTCATCGCCAACGGAAAGGCTTACCCCGGTTCGAGCGGTCTAACCCTTCCAGCGCACACCGACAGGCTCGAGATCAATTACACGGCCCTCAGCCTCGCCATTCCTGAGCGGGTGATGTTTCGTTACAAGCTCGAGGGCGTGGATTCAGATTGGCAGAACGCCGGCACCCGGAGGCAGGCGTTCTACACCCACCTGCCACCGGGAAGCTATCGCTTTCGCGTGATCGCGTGCAACAACGATGGGGTATGGAATGAGACTGGTGCCACTCTTGGCCTGGTCATCAAACCTGCCTTCTATGAGACCTGGTGGTTCGTGGGGCTGGCGGTCCTGGTCGCTGCCGCACTGCTGGGATGGGTGATTCGCCTCCGCATCAGGAGCATCGCGCGCCAGCTCCAGGAGCGGATTGCGGAACGAGTCGATGAACGTGAGCGGATCGCCCGGGAATTGCATGACACATTGTTACAAAGCCTGTTCGGGCTTACGCTTCGTTTTCACACCGCGGCCAACCGGCTGCCGGCCGGCGACCCTGCGCGTGAGGCCCTCGACGATGCGTTGCAGCAATCAGACAAAGTGATGCAGGAGGGACGGGAACGGGTATTGAACCTCCGCGTGCGGCATACGGAGAGTGCCAGCCTGGCGGACGCACTGGCGGAGATTGGCAAGCAGCTTCGTTCCATTCACCCGGCGAACTTCCAGATTTCCGTGCAAGGCAGGCCGCGGCCGCTGGACGCAATCGTGCAGGAGGAAATTCTGCTTATCGGGCGGGAAGCATTGACCAATGCCTTCAGCCACTCGGATGCGCAGAATATCCTGGCGGAGCTCTCGTACCAAACAAACGCTTTGCATGTGCGGGTTAGCGACGACGGCCGGGGTATTGATGAGGGAGTGTTGAAGGAGGGCTACCGTAAGGGTCATTGGGGCCTGCCGGGCATGCGGGAGCGTGCCAACAAAATGCGCGGCGATCTGCGCGTGAGCTCAAGAAATGGCGGGACGCAGATCGATCTGCAGGTGCCGGCAGCGGTCGTGTATCGCGCAGAGAAAGCGAGAGGACTCTGGCCCTGGAACCCATTTCGAAAGAAGGGACAGCAGAAGGACGACTTTGCTGCGGATTAGGGGAAGAGACCGAACCGCTCGCGGATTTCATAGCGAGAGCCGCCTCGTCCCGGGACGCTTTCGTAAAGAACGAATTCGTGCGCGGCGAAGTTGCTAAAGTCTGGCTCTCGATGGATCTTACTCTTGAGTTCCCGAAGCCCGCGTGCGCCTTTGCGTTTACTGCGGGCCAGTGTGATGTGGGGATGGTAGGGACGAGTCTCGGGAACGAACCCACAGAGGCTGGTCGCAGCGGTGACGCTTTGCTGCAGCGCCTTCAGTTCGGGAGTTAGTGAAACCCCGGCAAAGAAAACCCCAGCGCTCTCAAAGAAACCCAGACCCTCCAGTTGAATAGAAACCGATGCCGAACGCAGATCGCGCAGCTGGCTGACTATGCACTCGTACTGCGGGGTGTTGCCCAGGAACTGCAGAGTAATGTGCCATGATTCCGGAGCGGACCAGCGCAGTCCGTCTGTACCCGATTGAAGCTGCATCCAGATCCCAGACAGTTCGTCCTTCACTACAGCCGCGAGTGGAATCCCGACAAAAAGCCGCATACTAGTCCGCGCAATGCAACATCTGACAGAGCCTATCAAGAAACGGCGCCTGGCTTTTCAAAATGCGTTCTCGCGCGTCGCCTATGGAAAACCAGGCTCCACGATCCACCTCGGGAATCTCGATCATGCGGCGGGAGCGCGGCGGCCATTCTATTTGACAACGATTGCTCACCAGCTCGCCCGGGTCGCAATCGCCCTCAAATGCCCACGCGACGACAATCTTGCCCCCCGATTGCTGCACCGTGCCGAGTTCGAGAAAGCTTCCTTGCGCAGCGAAGCCAGTCTCTTCTTGGAATTCACGCTTCGCCGCTTCGAGAGGAAGCTCGCTCTCTGCATACTCTCCTTTGCAAATGGACCATGCACCCATATCTTTCTTCGCCCAGAATGGACCGCCAGGATGCACCAGCAAGACCTCCACCTGCCCATTGCGTCGTCGATACATCAACAGACCCGCGCTGCGTTTTGGCATGACAAATCTGGTGGATCATTCGTAACGCAGAGTCGAAAGCGGATCGATGGCGCTGGCTCGTCGCGCGGGCAAGAAGCTGGCCACCAGGGCTACCCCGGTGAGAAGAGCCATCGCTGCGACATACGTCCACGCGTCCAGGGCCTGCACCCCGAACAACTGTGCAGCCACCAACCGGCTTAGCGCCAGGGAACAGCCAATACCGGCAACCAAACCGACAGCAAGCATCCCGAGCGCCTCGCGCATCACCCTCCATACCACAGACGCAGGTTGTTCGCCCAGAGCCATGCGCAAACCGATCTCGGTGTTGCGGCGGGATACGGTGTACGCCATGATGCCATAAATGCCGATGGTGGCTAGCAGCAAAGCCAGGAGGCCAAATCCAGCGGTCAGATTGGCAAAGATGCGTTCCGCCGAGAGGCTAGCGGCAACCTGATCGGCCATGGTGCGTACATCGATCATGGGAAGATCGCAATCCTGCGACTCGATCACATCACGCACCTGGCTCAAAATACTGCCGGGCTCCGCCGCAGCACGAACCTCGACCACCATGTGACCGCCCCTGGGCACCTGCTGATAAGGAAGATAAAACAGGGGCGGAGTTTCGGCACGCAGATCGGCGTACCGGGTATCGGCGGCAACACCAACGATCTCAATCGGTCCGTTCGCATCATCGGCGTCCGCTTCGAAGGTCGCGCCAATCGGATTCTGGTTGGGGAAATACTTTCGTGCCAAAGCCTGATTGATCACGGCGACAGGGGGCGAGGTAGCTGTATCCCCCACGTTGAAGGCCCGACCATATAGCAGCGGGATGCCCATCGTCGCAAAGTATTCCGTACCAACACTATTGATCTGCACCCGTTCCTCTTTCGCGGGCACAGGGCGTCCCGTCAAGTGAAAGGTCGTACCCGAATGGCCGTCGCCGATGATCGCGATATTGCTCATGGAAACCGAACGAACCCCGGGGATCGCGGAGATCTGCGCTTCCAGTGCGCGGTAAAGCAAAGCCATCTGTGCATCCGAGTAGCGCGTGCGCGGCGGATTGAGTTCGAACAGAAGCATGTGATCGGTGCGGGACCCGAGCGGGGTCTTGCTGAGATTAACCAGCGTGCGCACAAACAGCCCCGCGCCTACGAGGAGAATCGTGGACAGTGCGATCTGAGTGATTACCAGCCCTTTACCCAGCCAAACCTTATTACGCCCGACGGTGGTGTTGCCGGAACCCTTCAACGAAGCGTTGACGTTGATGTGCATGGCCTGCCACGCAGGAAAAATACCAAACACCAGGCCGGTTGCAATCGAGATGCCCGCGGCGAAGGCCAGGACCTGCCAATCGAAGCGAGCCGTGATGGCCGATCCGCTCCCAGAATGGCCCAGCAGACTGGGGATAACGTCGCGTCCCAAAAATCCGAGGCACACTCCGGCCACACCCCCGAGACTCGAAAGCAGCAAGCTCTCGGTGAGCACCTGGCGTAGAATCTGCGCCCTCCCCGCTCCCAGCGCCAGGCGGGTACTCATTTCCCGCTGGCGGCTTTCGCCCCGTGCAAGCAATAGATTGGCAAGATTCACGCAGGCCAGAAGAAGAACCAGGCCGGCCAACGCCAGCAATACATAGGAAGGTTTCGCGAATCTTTCCCGAAGATCATCCAATCCGCGATCTCCCGGCTCCAACTGCAAATGAAACTGATCCATCCCTTTTGCTTTTGGCAGTGTATCCATCGCCGTCTCCCGCAAGACGAGATTGAGGGCAGCCTGGGCGCGTGCCTCGGGTACGTCCTGCCGGAGCCGGGCGAGGATTTGTATCCACCACGACTGCGTATTATTGAGCAGAGACGCGTCGCCTGAACCCATAAGCTGTGCTCGCGGCGCAAGCACTGGTTGCATCGTGAGCGGCACAAAAACCTGTGCCGCGCTGCTCATCTGCAGGCCTGTGAATTGCGCAGGAGCCACACCCACAATGGCGAAAGAAACCCCGTTCAGAGCTATCGACTTGCCCAGCACCGACGGCGACCGGCCAAATCGCGTGGACCAATACCCTTCACTGATCACCGCGACTGGGCCCTTGCCCGGCCCGGCATCGTCAACCGGGTTTAGAGGCCGGCCAAGGATCGGCTTTACCCCAAGGCCATCGAAGGCGGATCCACTTACCATTTCCCCGTCAATCAATTCGGGCCGGCCGTCGACACTTGCGGTGATCTTGATGTCTTTGAAAGCTATGAGGTCGCGAAAGATACCCGTCTGCTTACGCATCGCGTCGAACACAGCGTAGGAGAAAGCGTTGCTGGCCACGCCGCCGCCATCGCTCGACCACACATCGCCCCAAACCGGCGGCACGGGTTGCTCGTGACCGCTGACCCAGGTCAACATGCGTAACTCATGAGGATTGCTTACCGGCAACGTATCGAGCAACACCCGTTTCGCTGCGCTGAAGATGGCCGTATTTGCGCCGATTCCGAGTGCCAGGGAGCTGACGGCGATCACGGTAAACAGCGGGTTGCGTGCCAGTTGGCGCGCCCCAAATTGCACATCCCGGCAAAAGGCCGATAGCGAGAGGAAACTGCGCGCCCCTCTTATCTGCTCTTCCAACAATGAGGAATTGCCAAATTGGCGGCGAGCTGCCTGGCGAGCCTGCTCCGGCAGCAGGCCCTGGCGGAGATAGCGTTCGGTAAGCATCTGCAAGTGCGCCTGCAACTCATCGTCGAACTCGCGATTCACCTTTCCCTGCGAGAACAGCGCTTGTAGTTTCGTGGCGAAAATCCGCATGGCCCAGAGAACGCTCATCCTTGCCTTTCGAGCCGCAGAACACGGCCAATTACGCCTGATATGCGTTCCCAGTTCTCGCTTTCAAGCGCCAACTGCTTCAGCCCACGTTTGGTAATGGAGTAGAACCTCGCCTTGCGATTATTCTCCGAAGTTCCCCACTCGGAGACGATCCAGCCCTGTTGTTGCAGGCGAAGCAGTGACGTGTACACCGTGCCTTCGTTCAACTGCAGCACCTCTTCGCTCAACTGCTCGATGCGGCGGGCGATCCCAAATCCGTGCAAGGGTCCCAGAGCATGCAGGGTCTTAAGGACCAGCAGGTCCAGCGTCCCCTGCAATACTTCTGATTTCTTGACGTCCAAGGTCACTCCTTTGGATACACCAAAGAAGCTAACATGCACTCCTTTGTGATGTCCATAGGAGCGCCCGGCAGGCACACCGGGAGGGCACATTGGGACGGGCTACGCGATACATCTCCGCCGCGATGCGATCGAAAAGAGCGAAGCGATCGTCTCCGTCCTGGTAGAGATCAAAGTAGGAGCGCCCAGGGAGGAAGGTGAAGTGCGCATGGCCGCCAAGGCGGTCGAGGGTGGACTGCAAACTGTGGGCGGCTCCATCCAGGTAAAAGGTGTCGTCGGTGCCGACGACGAGGTGAATCTTTCCCTGCAGGTCGGGGCCGATCGTTTTCCAGTCGTTTTTTAGTCTCTGCACGATGTCGTAGTGTGCGCGCCAATAGGCCGCAACGGTTGGATCGATCTCACCGGTCAAGCGATCGAAGAGAGGCGCCGGCCGGCCATCCGGACCCCGCGGGGAGAAGACCCATTCAAAGGACGCGAGCTGGCCGCCATACGGCCCCACGACGGCCTCAAGCTGGGCCAACTGCTTCATCGTGGTACGAGGCTGACCGTGCTCCCGGATCATCGGGGCTGGTGTGCCGTCGGGTGATGTGCGGATATCGACCGTACGAAGAAATGGAAGTCGCTGGGATCGGGGGAGGTCGACCACGTGCCTCCGAAGATTTTCGGATAGCGGATCTGCAACCACAGAGTCGCCCAGCCTCCCGAGGAATGCCCCTGCAGGAACCGCCCCGAAGGACGCGCATCCATTCGGTATTGACGTTCAATACTGGGGATAAGCTCTGTGGTGAGAGCGCTGCCCCAGGGCCCATTGTTCACCGAGTCCGCGAACTCATGGGTACCGGTCGGGCTGCTTTCATCGAGCAACACCCAGATCATCTCCGGCATGCGGCCGTGCTTCATGCGGTCATACAGAATCGGTGCGTAGCGCTCTCGCAATCCTGGAAGGGTACCCCCGAAGCCGTGGGTGAAATATACGGTAGGGTAGTGGTTCCCTGGATGAGCCGCGTAGCCTGGCGGCAACAACACCCATCCGCGCAGGTGAACCTCGCGTCCCCAATAAGTGCTAAGCACAGGGCTGATCATGTCCAGGGGCTTCAGTGCCGAATCTACGTCCGGCCTTTGCGCTAACGGATCCGGCGGTTCCGGGACGGTTCGCGTGAGGTTGATAACAGGAGTCCCGCCCAGCGGCACGTTCACGGTCACCGGCTCGCTGACGACGTCACCGGCAACGCGGCCCTGGTAGTTGTACTTGTGATAGACGTCGAGGACGGCCTGCAGGCGATAGCTGCCCGCAGGCGCTTTGGAGAGCGGCCCAGGAAAGACGATGTCATCGGCGTCGATATCGACAGAGTCTCCCGGAACCAGATGAGGTACTTCTTTGGCAGCGACGTAGACGCTGGCCGGGGACATCATGTTCATGTCCACGGATTTCGCATCCTTCGAATCTCCGGTATCAGGCGCGAGAAACAGCAGAAGGCGCCCGGAAACGGGGGCGGCAAAACTATGGTCGAGCGACACACGAAAGAAGTCGTGTCCGGCGGTTTCGCCCGCGGTCTGTGCGAACGCTGTAACTGTAGCGGAAGCAAATGCCAACAGGAGGCAGGATGCTGTACGGGAATGGAAGTTCTTGTGGAATCTCAATCGCGTAGGTAGCCTTTCTCGTGGGTTGACGGGGCAAATCTAAATAAAACAAGTCATAGAGTCTTCAGCCTATCGGTGGGTAGGAAAGCCAACCTCTAGGTGGAGGCACGATAGGGAGAGGCAACGTAGGATAATCGCCTAATGCAACAGCAAAAGAACCAGGAACAACGTCAGCTAGGTCTGGCGGCAGCCATGGCTGTGGTTACGGGGGAATCGATTGCGCTGGGGATTTTTCTTACCCCCGCGGCCATGGCCAAGTCATTGGGGTCGCCGTTGCTGCTTGGCCTGGTCTGGCTCGGTGTCGCGTTGATGGCCATGTGCGGCGCGCTCTCTTATTCCGAGCTGGCAATTCGCTTCCCCGAATCTGGAGGAGAGTACGTCTATCTGCGGGCGGGGTATGGAGAGCAAGTTGCGTTCCTCTACGGCTGGACGAGTTCCATCGTTATGTATCCGGGAGTGGCCGCTGCGCTGGCCGTGGGGGCCGCGCCGTATGTGGCCCAGCTGCTGCCGGCGGCCACGCTCCACGGCAGGCCGGGGCAGGCGGGCCTGGCTGCTGTTCCTGCTCTGCTTCTTTGCTTATTCGGGGTGATTAATTTCACCGGTACTCGTTTCAGCGCCTCAGTTATGTCGTTCGTTAATGGTTTCAAGCTTCTGATCCTGTTCGCGCTGGTTGGCTGGGCAGTTGCTTCGGGTCACGCCCATGTATCGAACCTACTGCCCCTTGGAGTACGCCGCCCCGGCTCGGACGCGCTTTTTCCGGCGATAGCGGGGGGTGTGATGAGCGCCTTCTTCAGCTTCGGCGGCTGGTGGGAGGCGGGCAAGGTTGCGGGGGAAATTCGCAACCCGAAGCGGACTTTACCTCTGGCATTTGTAGGCGGCGTCACCATCGTCACGATTATCTATCTACTTATCAGCGCTACGTTCCTGGCGGTTTTGCCGATTGACCAAGTCACGTCGAATACCGCCTTTGTCGCCCAGTTCGGTGGGATGCTGTTTGGCGTGGCGGGGGTACGTGTCCTATCTGCCTGTGTGCTGGTGTGCGTCTGCGGCGGTATAGCCGCCATCACAATGGCAGCACCCCGGGTCTGCTATGCGATGGCCCAATCAGGCGGCTTCTTTTCAGTATTCGGAAGACTGCACCCGCGGTTCGGCACACCAGCAAACGCCATCGCTCTGCAGACCGGGCTTGCGCTCGCGGTGCTTTTTCTTGGCGCCTTCGACCGCGTGCTGTCCTACATCATATTTTCGGCGGTCATCTTCCTGGCGCTGGCCGGTTCCACGCTTTTCAGACTACGCGAGCCGGTTCGAGGCTGGTGGTTTCCAGCCGCTCCGCTCGCATTCATTGTGCTCTCGACGCTGATCGCCTTACTTATCCTTCTGCACGATCCCGTACCGGCCCTGATTGGGGTGGTCATTGTGCTTTGCGGCATACCTTTTCGTAGATTTCTTCGTAACCGTCAAGCGGTAATGAGCGTGGCCCAGGCCCCATAATGGATAAATGCCAAATGTCATCCGGCTGTTAATGCTGGGGCTATGCGTGTGTCCTTTGTTAGCCCAATCCCCGTCCTCCGGCTTCGCACTGCGCGGCACCCTGGTCACGCCCAGCGGCATCGTTGAGAACGGGACCGTCCTGATTCAGCAAAACAAGATCACAGCCGTTGGGAACAAGGTGAAGCTGCCGGCGAATACGACCGTCATCGACACCAATGGGGTGATCGCGCCCGGCCTTATCGACCTGCACAACCATCTCACCTACAACGTGTTTCCTCGCTGGCATCCGACCGAAAAGTTCGCCAACCGCTACGACTGGCAGCAGAAGGCGATTTACCAGACCTTGCTCGAGTCCCCGCATGAGGCGATGGTGGCCGATGGCCTCGAATGCGAGATGGAGCGCTACGCCGAAGTCAAAGCCATCTCCGAAGGCGAGACCTCCGTGGTCGGCAGCCCCGCCAATGCCTGCATCATGGGGCTGGCGCACAATCTCGACGGCGAAGATGAATGGCATGTTGCGTACAACGTGTTTCCGCTGCAGATGACGGAAACCGAGCTCAACCCCATTCGCCAGAAGCTTGCAAACCATAAACTCCAGGCGTTTTTGATTCATCTGAGCGAAGGGGGTCGTGAGGATGCATCCGCGGCGCGGGAATTCGAGATGCTCAAAGGCCGTGGATTGCTGGTTCCGGGAGTCTCGCTGATCCACGGGGTGGCGCTCCAACCTGCCAACTACGCAGAGATGGCGGCTCACGGAGTCAACCTGATTTGGTCGCCCCGTAGCAATCTGGAGCTTTACGGCAGTACCGCCGATGTCGCCGCCGCCAAGGCCGCCCACGTTAAGATTGCGCTTGCGCCGGACTGGAGCCCCACCGGCAGCGACGGCCTGTTGGCTGAATTGAACTTTGCCGCCGCCTGGAACGATACCCAAACGCCCCACCTGTTCACCGATCGCGAGCTGGTAGCCATGGCGACTTCCACTCCTGCCGATCTGATTGGGGCGAGCGATCGTCTGGGTGCGCTCGAACCTGGTCACGATGCCGATGTCCTGGTGATTAAGCCGAAAGGAGACGCCCAAAAACACGACGCTTATTGGACGTTGACGCACGCAACCGCCGCACAGGTCATGCTGGTGATGGTGGGGGGAGAGCCTCTCTACGGCGATCCTGAGGTGCTGGAAAAGGCTGGACCCTCGCGCCCCTCGGAGAAGATCGAGGTTTGCGGCAGCAGCAAAACCCTGCTCTTCACTGGCCTTCACGGGCAGGTGGACGCCGCCGACGAAACCTGGGCACATACCTCGGCCACGCTGCAAATGGCACTGCACCACTATGGCCGGAACCTTGCACCGCTGGCAGAGTGCGGCCAGTAGTCCCTAAACCTGCAAGTTTTCCGCTCAACGAAAGGCAAACTTTGGAGGTCGACCGCAAGTGGCACGGCTGAGGCCGTGCCACTCGTTCAGAGTTGTTTCGTAGGGGCAGAGCGCGTAGAGGATGTATCGGTGGTTTCCTTTCCAGTTCTCCCGCAGACTCTAAAGCCGCCGAGAAGGCGGCGCGGTAACCTTTGTCGATGGAACTCCTGAGCGCCGGATGAGTACCAGCGGGTGAAAAAAATCGCATTTCTCCCGCTACAAACTAACCAGAATCCGCATATATACAGGTATGTCCACCAATAACTTCGTGGTATGCCAAACCATTCGCCGGTCCCGTACGCGGATCATGCATGGAACTGCGGCTTACCATAACGACTTTGTGGGCAAATTACCTCGGAGAACCTCGCTGTAGACCGGACTTACCACGCTTACCACTCATATCAACGCACCATTTTTGTCGGTCACCTGCCGCTATAGGGTCCGACGTTAAAGTCGTGCCCTGATACAACAAAGCAGCAGAGCGGTGACTCCAGAAATTGGACACCCCAGTCTGACGGTGTTCGAATGACGTTCGAATTGTCGCGAAACTGTCCGTTTCTCGCATCAGAGATCCCTCGCCTTGGTTTAGTTTCAGATTCGGTAAGCGATGAAACTTCATGTCAGCACAGATTGGACCTACCGCGGTCTGCGCGTGATCGTCCTCAGCAACGGCCTGTTGCGCCTGCAGATCATGCCCGGAGCCGGTGGAAAGATCTGGCAGATCACCCACCTACCCACTGGTACAGACCTGCTGTGGAACAACCCCCGCATACCCCCCGCTATGCAAGCCATCCATGCGCCATACGACGACGTCTGGAGTGGGGGCTGGGATGAACTCTTTCCCGTCGACGAAGAAGCTTTCATACTGGGCGAGCGTTACCCCGATCACGGCGAGCTATGGTCAGGAAGTTGGGACGCCGAACCATGGTCGTCCGAGGATGAGGCAGGCGTTTTGCTGCGCTTTCATACCCCGATTAGTTGCATCGCGTGGGAGAAGAGGATCTCCCTGCGTCCGGACAGTTCGCGCATCTACATTCATTACACATTGACCAATCACGGTGGCGGCGACTTTCCTTTTTTGTGGAAGCTTCATCCGGCGTTTGCCGTCACCGAACAGCATCGCATTGACTTGCCGGCGATGCGCGTGGTGCGAGAGCCTGCGTTTCCCGGCACACTCGAACAGGCGCCGCTGGAGTTCGATTGGCCTCTGGCGCACACGCCTGCGGGGCAAGTGGATCTTCGGCGCATTCCGGAGCGCGCGCAGCGACAAGTCTATTTTTTCTACGGGACTGCCATCCAAGGCGGTTGGTGTGCCCTGACAAATACCGCGACCAAGTTGTCCTGCGGCCTGAGCTTCGACCCCGCCGTCTTTCCTTCCTGCTGGCTCTTCGCCAGCTACGGCGGCTGGCGAAACTACCAGGTTGCGGTACTGGAACCCTGCACCGGCTACCCCCTGAATTTTGACGCTCTCCTGGCCGCGGGACGGCAGCGAACGCTCAAACCCGGTGAAGTTTTCGAGACGGATGTACTGTTTACCGTGGAGACTGGGCACGCCTCCATCACTGGGATTGATCGTGATGGAAAGATGATCGAGGAGCCATCTACTCCATAACTTCCTTTTTCTCAATCGAGAGCAGGATCGCTGCAGCGATCGCCAAAACGATGCCCGCCACTTGAACGACAGTCAGGTGTTCGTGAAGGAACACGACGGCTGTCAGCACGGTTAGCAGCGGGTAGAGGGAGATGAGGGAGATGACGACTGACGCCTTGCCTCCGGACTCAAGAGCCGCAAAGCTTGTCAATGCTCCCAATCCGTTCAGGCTGCCTCCGGCAATCGCCAGCCATAACACCAACGAAGATACGCCCCAGTGCATCCGCACGGTCAGAACGAGCACAACGGAAATCGCGATCATCGCATAGGCAAACCATAGAAACGAGAGCTCGCTCGATATGCGATTGGTGGAGAGTTTTTGCGTCACGCCGGTAAGCCCCCAGAAGACGAGAGCAATGGTTGCGAACAACAGCCAGCCGGAAAAGGCAAACATAATTCCCTACATACTGAGGAGGTAGATAGCGACGATAGCCAGGCAGAAACCAAGCTTCTGCGGATTGCTAAGCCGCTCACGGAGGAAAATCACGGCCAGAACAACCGTGACGACCGGAAAAAGCGCAGTGACTGGAACCACGATGGAAGCCTTCCCACCAACCACCAGGGCATGAAAGAAAGCGATGTTTCCCGTGCCACCCAGGATGCCGGTGATAAAGGCCCATCTGATGCCCGCGCGACGGCCGGTTCCCTGCTTCAGGCGCGGCGAGCGCAATACAATCAGAATCAGCGGCAGCAGCCCCAGGGTATAAAAAATCTGGTTGGTATTCGCATCCACGCCGCCGGAAGCGATTTTCGAAACCAGCCCCCATGCTCCCCAGAAAAGAATCGTAAGCACGGAATAGGCCAGCCACGCCGGCATACCGGCGATGGTGGTTCGCGGAGAGGATGTGTCCTCGGCTGCTATGGCGTCTCATCCCCTGGATTGCTTAGATATTCCTTTAAGAATATCGTGTCGCGAACTGCCATTCGCGGCAATGATCGTTTTGTTGGCGATGTTTTTCTGATCGTTTCATCGCTTAAGCAAGACGGTGCTTTCACAGTGACTCAGGACCTTCCAGCCTCTTCTATGATGTGCCAGACGGCAGGAGTCAGGGTTTGAAAATCACTGGTATTGAAGCCATCCATATGCGAGTCGAAGATCCCAACATTGGCCTCTTCGACGGTTCCTACGACAACTGCGTCATCCGGGTCCATACCGACGATGGGTTGACGGGGATCGGCGAGACAGAATCGCTGGCGCCGGCGATCCAGGCGATTGTCAATGGTCCCTCCGCCCATAACCACGCACAATCACTCAAAGATGTGCTGATCGGCTGCGATCCGTCGAACCCGGTCGAACTGTGGCAGCGGATGTACGAATCGACAGACTACGTGGGACGCCGGGGACTGATCATGCACGCCATCGGCGGCGTGGACCTCGCACTATGGGATCTGCAAGGCAAGCGAGAGAATAAGCCGGTTCACCAGCTTCTGGGAGGGGCACGGCGCGAGCGGCTTCCTGCATATGGCACCATCTATCCCATCGAGCGCACACCCGATGGCGTCAAGCGGCAAGTCGAAGCGGGCCAACGCCGCAATCTGCGCGCCTTCAAACTCTGCGCAGACCCGTGGTGGATGGAAGATCTGTCGCTGACCTCGAGGCTGTTGCAGGCTGCCCGTCAGCAGGCCGGTGCTGAGGCCAGGATTATTGTGGATGCCGCGCTCTCATACCGCTCGGCGGAACAGGGTCTTAAGCTCATTCCTGTGCTGGTCGACGCCGGCATTTGGTTCCTCGAAGCGCCGCTGCCGCTCGATGATGTGGCCGGGCACGCGCAAATGGCCGGACATGGAATCGCCCTTGGCGTCGGCGACCTTGGATTGACCCACGTCAGCGAGTTCATTGAGATGATGGATAACGGCGGGGCGGACATCTGCCAGCCCGACATCACCGAGGTGGGCGGCTTTACCGGCATCCTGCAAATTGCCGAAGCTGCCGCCATCCGGGGCAGGCGTGTCATCACCCACGGGTACAAAACGAACATCGAGATAGCCGCCAACCTCCACTTTCTCGCGGCCCAGAAAGCAGAAGAGATACTCGAGTATTCATTAAGCCATTCGCCGTTGCGCTGGGAGACCACGCTGGAACAATTTCCCGTCGACAGCGACGGTTGCGTCGCCGTCCCGCAAAAACCTGGGCTCGGTGTGACCCTGAACCCTGAAGCCCTGGCGAAGTACCGGTGGCCGCAAACTTCACGTCCGTAGATGGGAAAACATCAATCCACGCCCGCGGGGTTGCCGGCGCCGGTTGGCGCAAAGGGCTGCCACATGTGTGGATGGGAAGCGAAGCCGCGTGGCGTGCAGTGCGCGTACTTTTTGAAGACAGACGCGAAGTAGGCGGAATTGCAAAAGCCGCAGCGCTCGGCAACTTCGGCAACGTTCAAACGCGGATCAAGCAACATCCGTTTGGCCAGCTCGACCCGTTGACGAATGAGGTATTCCTCCAGCGTCATTCCGGTGGTGCGGCTATACAGGCGGCTGAGGTGGCCTGAAGACATCTTCAAAGCACTGGCCATCTCCTGAATCGTCAGCCTGGCGACGCCCCGTTCGGCTACCAGACGATGCACCGTAGTCACAATCTTGTTTTCGCGCTGGCTGAAGGACCACGCAACCTGCTGGGCCAGCGTCTCGGCGAACTTCCGGAAGGCTTCTCCAAGACTGAAAGGATTGGGCGCGCTGAGTATCTCGGCGATTCCTCGCTCTTTTATGCCGGTGACCGCCTGCGTTTCAGCCCCTACGCTGATCATCTCCAGGGCCAGATGTTCCATGGCCCAGGTCAGGTAGGCCCGCGACTGCTGGAGATAGACAGAAGTCCCGCTTGAGGGAAGGTTGCGCGCCAACAGGTCGCGGACCGCAACATCGACTCCCTGACCTTGTTGAATGGCTTTGATCAGCGAACCGAGAGACTGGCCAGGCAAAGCTCTCACCAGGTGCAAATCCTCATAGAAACAGACGGGGAGGCTGCCGCCGTCCAGAGCGGCGCAGGCTTCGTGATAGGCGCGCAACAGGTCTTCCGGCTTTTCATGCGCGGCACTGATGCCCAGGCGCACTGCGTCGATGCCCTGCATCTTCACCTTAGCCAGGACAGATTCGGCCATTTCGTGCAGAGACAAGTGTCCATGGCGAGCGTTGCGCGAGACCTGGCGGAGAAAGATGCATAGTTCCCCCGGACGGCCCGAGATGGCCAGGCTGTTGTTCCATTGCTGACATAGGTCCTCGAGAGCATGACTGAGCCGGCTCATAAGAAGGTTGTTGGCGATCTGAGGACGGAGTTCGTTGGCCAGGTTCTTCTGCTCCATGCGCAGCACCATCACCCGGTCCGGCAATCTGTCGATGCCGATCTTCGCAGCCAGTGCGTCGAGCTCACTCCGGTCGCCGGTCTCCCCGGAAAGCAGAATGGCCGCCAGCTCCTTGCGATTCAGGGCACATTCCCGATCGCGGACCCGTTGCAAATCGCCCATGATCTGCAGCCGGTTCCAGGAGTTTGCGATATACCGGGCGAACAACTCGAGGATCCGAACCGCCTCCGCCAGTTGCGCCTGGGTGACTACCGGCACCTGGTAATAGGCGGCCTCGAGTTTCGCAAAATCAATGTGGGGCTGCCCCTCAAGGCTTTTCCGGACCCGTGCAAAACCCGCGGCTGTGGGAGGTGCGCTCAGCACCTGGCCGGAAAAAAGGGTCCCCAGGTATTCACCATCGCAGATCACGGGAACAGCAATATCGGTGAGCCCCACATGGCAGCCGTAGACTTCGCTGCAACCGGTCGCCTCACATCGTTGCTTGGCGGGAAGATCCGACTTGGCGCACGTCGCCTGCTCGTGGGCACCAAACCCGTGCACATAATCGCAAAAAAGCGTGCTGGGAGAGTTGCGGCCAGAAGCAGCCGCTCGGTTGGGCTGCAATTGCACCAGGGCCTCGCCGGTACTCACATGCTCCTTGTATTCGGCCTTGAGCGGATCAAGCTCTTCCTTCCACATCAACTCCACGTTACGAATGGGGCTGGAATCATTGAGCAGGAGCAGGAAGTACTTGAACAATTCGAGGTCTTTTTGGAACTCCTGCCTCAGCGTCCGGGTCGGAACTGCCTTCTGCTTTACCATCAAGCGGCCACCAGATGTTTTGATTTGCCATTAACATACACGGAGAACTATCAGAGTTCCGATGATGTATATTGTTTTTCTGTTTTTTTAAGTGATTTTCAGCTCTCAGGAATGAGCGCGAACGGTCAGGCCGCCGTCCACTACCAGTTGCGTCCCATTGATAAATGCGGAGCTGCAGCCAGCCAGAAACAAGGCGGCCTCGGCGACATCCGCCGGGGTTCCACGCCGCCCTACGGGATGGAGAGCAGCAATTTGTTTCCCTACGAGTGCAGCGTCGTCCGCGTTCTCAAGGTACCGCTGCCAGAGACGAGTATCGATATAGCCGGGACAGAGCGCATTCACGCGGATGCGCCGGTCAGCCAACTCGAGCGCCAGGTTGCGGGTGAGCGCAACCAGAGCAGCCTTGGAACAAGCATAGGCGGTGGAGTTAGGGAATGCATGGGTGGAATGGATCGAGCTGATGTTGATGATCGACCCACCATCTGAAGGAAACAGGGGCAGCAAACCTTGTGTGAGCAGGAACGGAGCACGTAGATTCACCGCCTGGAGACGATCCCAATCGTTGGCAGAGACCTCAGTAAAAGGCCGGTCGAGTTCGATCCCGGCATTGTTGACCAGCACGTCGAGACTTGCGAAGCGCTCTGCGAACGTTTTGACTGCGCGTTCGATCTGCGCCGGCTGCTCCAGATCGGCGCGCAGGAAATCAGTGGTCAGCTCGGCTGCGGCGGCTTCTCCAGCTTTACCATCGGAATCGAGGATGCAGACCCGTGCGCCCGCTTGCCGAAAGCGCTCGGCGATAGCCTTTCCTATCCCTTGGGCGCCCCCCGTCACCAGGGCAATTTTGCCCTGCAGTGAACCTGTGTGGGGCGTGGAAGGATTCATTGTCTCTCCTCATGCAACTTCAATGCAGCGGCCTTGCGACATCATCCAAAAAGACAATTTCAGAGCTGAGCGGGAAAGGCAATGCCACTGTCAGTCCACCCTGGAGCAGTTCGCTGCCCGCGATCGACCGATCGGGCGCGCTGTGATCCGCAAAGTGCAGACGATAGGTGCGGCCGGGCAGGACGCCCTGAACCGCAAAGGTGTGCCGGCCCTCGCTCGCGGTTGAGCCGCGAAAAGCATACAGCACCCCGGTTCCGCGCTTCGCGTCGAAGTACTCGATACCATCCCAGTGAACGCCGTCCGGCCGGGCTGAAACATGGTATAGATCCGCATCGCGGATCAGGGGACGTAGTTTCTGCTTGTAGAGCGTGAACTCCGCCTTGGCCGCTGTATGTTCTTCCGCAGTCCATGCATTGGTATCCTGCATGATGGTCAGCATCCCCATCATGCCGCTGCGCAGCATGTAGAGGAAATTCTCGATTCTTGGGGCCGGCCATTTCTCCACGTAGTCTTCGAGCATCGGCGGCGGCAGCACATGGCTGGCATCGTAAAAAGCACGGCGGTTCGACAATGGATCGTAACTGTCGGTGATTGAAAAGTAGTCGCCATGGGAGGCGCTGCCGAAGTCCACCATGCGGCCCCCATCATTGCAGATCTCGAATATAAGCCCCGGGTGCTCTCGCCGCATTTGGGAGTAGATGTCATAGTAGGCGCGCACGGAATGGTAGCTGACATCGGTCGCATTCGAAGCGTCGGGCATCGCGATGCCGCTGCCTTGAACGGTGGACATAGATGACGTGTTTGCAGCCGCATGGGGATGATCGGTGCGAGCACAGTTCTTGGCTACCAGGTAGCCATCATGTTCCAACATGTCGAGGTGATAATCGGTGATCAGGCGCTCCACTTCCCGCCGTGCGTACTCCCTGGCTGGGGGAAAACCCAGGTCTGTCGTCCTGCCAACAAAATCCCCGGGCTTCCAGCCTTGTGGAACATCGGCAACCAGCCAGTCTTTGACCCTGGGATCGTTGGCATTGAGCGCCCCGGGCCGGTCATCCACACCCGCCTGTGCCCAATCGACCCATATGCCAAATTTCAGGCCGCGTCGGTGGGCCTCCTCAACGATGGGCCCGAATCCGTGAGGAAACTTGCTCGCGCTCGGGTACCAGTCACCGACCCCGCGAAACCATCCCGCATCAATCGCCAGCATCTCCAGGCCGAGTTCGGCAGAGTCACGCAGCATGCGACGAGCAAGCCCCTCATCGATCTGCATACCACTGCCCCAACTGTTATTTACCAGCGGAGGATAGGCTGCGGCCTTCCAGGTCAGGGGATTATTGAGAACCTGCCTCACCCAGGGACGAAGAACATTACCCAGACCGTCCGGGCCACCTGCGAATCCTCCGACAAAGACGGTGGGTGTGGCGAAGGTTTCATGGGGCATGAGCCGCGTGCGGAAAGGACCCGGATCCGGATTCAGGCCGACCGCACCAAACATCGAATGCGTATCGCGGGCAAGCGTCAGATGAGTGCGTCCGCTGAACTCAATGCCTGCATACCAGCCATCACGAGCGCTATTGTCTCTTTCCACCATGAACCAGGGAATGATTTCGCGTTCGTCCTCATTCCTCGCGTAGGTGCTGGACCTGCCATGCCAGTCATAACCAACCGGCACGGCCACCTCATGTGTGCCAACGTCGGTTGGCTTACCTGCACCCTTTTCGACATAGCCCTGGCGCAGCGGCTCGGAAGCTTCTGCGTGGAAGCGAAAGCGAAAGCTGTCCTGCAACGGAATCCATAGCTCCGAGCCGGAAAGGTTCTCGATGGTGATGGTGTGTTCGATTGGACCGGAGCCTGCGCGCGCTTCCCACCTCCATGTCAATCGCAGCCGGGGCGAGGAGCTCTCATACACAAAAACGGCCAGGCGAGCGTCTGCATGGCTCTTCACGCCATCGAGCTGCCAATGCAGCGGCAGCGTTCGGCCGTTTTGTTCGACGGAATCGATCAGTTGCTCAGAGATGGTGTTGGACCAGATCCGGGAGGATCCGCTTTCCAAGCTGAGCAGACGCGGCGCCTCTCTGCCCTGCTGCAGTTTGAGCAGGGTTTCCCTGGTATGGATCGAGACGATCGTCTGAGCATTGACCGCGGATACGAACCAACCCAGGAGAAGCGATAGTCGCAGACTCGTAAGAAGAAGGCGCACGGAAAGCTCCACCTGTGAACGCCGCGGCCCCAGTGCCCGGCCCCTTAAAAGAATAGCCGCAGGCCAAGCTGCATGATACGGCTTCCGGTCTTGCCGTTGATGCCGCCGAAGGTTGGATCGTCCGGGTTATTGTCTACCGCTGCCTGGTTGGGTAAGCCGTAGGTCGGATGATTGAAGATGTTGGTGGCTTCTGCCCGAAATTCAAGGTAGCGGTCCTGATCGTCACTCAAATAGAACTTTTTGAGCACCGTCGCATCGGTGTCTATATCGCCAGGAGCTCGTACGTTGGGGTAAATGAACGGAGCATTGCTCAGGCTGTAGTCCGCGGTGCGGGAAAACGCAGATGGAACGAAGATATTGTCACCAACTCCGTTCTGGAAGGCGCCATTCACATAGACGTCTTTGGAGTAATTCTTGTGCTGCTTTACATAGTTCTGAGAAGCCAGCGACCAGCGGATCGCTGCTCCAGGTACTGTGACTCCACCGGAAACGTCGGGAAAGAGGACCGGCACGCCTTTAGGATCCCAAACGGTAATGCCCGCTACCGCCCAGCCGCCCACCGCGGCGTCCAAGACATGCCCTCCGATACCACTGGGCGCACCTAAAAACTGTCGCCCTTTGCCCACGGGAAGATCGTAAGACAGATTAAATTTAAGCGTTTGCGGCTTCTCGTAAGTCGCCAGTCCATACCCTTCCATCAGGTTATGAGGATTTTGTAAGAGGTTTTGATTGGTCGTTCCGGCGTGCTGGATGTCTTTACCACCGGTGTTGGTGAGGGTCTTTCGGATCGCGAAGGAACCGAGAAATGTCAGCCCATTCAGAGACCTGGTTTGTATCTGGAAGTTGGCGAAGTTGGAAAATGACTTACCCCAGGATGCCTGCCCCGGGCTGGACTGCGCGTATTGCGGAGACAACGCAAGGAGTTGATAAAGTGAGACAGTGGGCTGGCTGGCAAACGTTTGCGACTGTCCGTAAAACGGATTGGGCACCTGCGTCTGGAGCTGAGTACCCAATCCGTAGTAGGACAACGGCGTATTATTCAGGCTCCATCCCTGCGTGGGCATGAGCAGATGAACACCCTTTATCCCCTGATACTCGGTGGAGACTACCCAATATTTTCCGACCTGGCGCTGAATGCCCAGTCCCCACATGTAATCCGTCGGACTGCTGTAGTGAGGCAGGAGCGATGAACCACCCTGATCGGGATTGGCCGACGCCCCGAACGTCTGGTACCCATAGTCGGCGTTGGTGGTCACCGGCGGGTTGAATCCCAGGTGCGCACCAGAAGGCTGCAGGGGGAAAGTGCCGAGGCCATGGTCGTTGCCCAGCTCACTGATCCAGTGCTGTCCGTCGAGCGTGTCAATCTGGTTGAAGGTGTTGGAGTTGTAGTAGAAGCTGAAGTAGTCGGTAGAAAGGCCATTGAGGCCCTGATCCACGAATCCCCCGCTTAAGTGCAAGACGGTCTTGTCATCCACCACATAAGAAATGCCGAGACGGGGCTGAAAGTTAGTCCAGTCCGTGGTGTAGAGGTTCTTCTGCGGATACTCTTTGGTATCGAGCAACACGGCGCGCCCGGTTGCTCCTTGAGTCAACCAGCCGGGGACAGGCAGCCCTGCCAGGCCAGGAACTGCAGCGGTCACTTGTGACCAATTCCAGTCGCCATTTGCCTGCAGCACATTCTTGGCGTTGATGTCATATTGCAGACTGCCTTGAGGATGACGACCCTGCCGGCCGCCATCATGGTCCCAACGCAGGCCGATCTGCACCGTCAATTTGTTGTTTACCTTCCAATCGTCCATGGCGAAGGCTGCCTGGTTCCATCCAAACGGCGTGATGTCCCAGTTGCCCCATTGGAAGAAGTTCGAAGAACCCATCATGAGTTCCGCGAGGGGACTCCCCGTAAGGCCATCAACGTTGTTCCAGGTCTGGTTCGAGCCGCCCCCCGGGTTGATCCACGCCACGCCCGTGTGATCACCGCCCTTTTCGTGGAAACGATAGAAATATTGCTCATAGCCCACCTTGATCGTGTGCCGACCGAAGACTTTGGTTAAAGCAACAGAACCATTAGTGTTCTGGTTGACGAATGAATCGAACTCCGAGCCCCCGATGGGGGTATACCCATTCGGTCCGCCGATGGTGATCGCCGGCGGTATCTCACTGGTAGAGCGCTCGTTGTTGTTCACGATGAGCGGGTCGAAACCCCAAGTGGTGGTATCGATGTTTGGGTCGGGCAGTGAGCCAAGACCAGAGACACCATTGGTGATCAGGTTGGTGGTGCCTACGCCCACGTGCAGGTCAAGAATGGCAGTGGGCGAAATGACCCAGTTATAAAGCAGGCTCCCGCTCCAGTCCGTGTCCTGGGTAATCGCGCCGCCGGCATGAGTGAAGGGTGCGGGAACGGTCAGCGTCAGATTGGAACGGCTGATGCTGACGTTGACGCGATGGTTGTTGGAAATGTTTTCGTCGAAGCGGGCAAAGTATCTGTCGGTAGGGTTGGCCAGATGGATGGTTGAGTAATAGTTGCTGGTATGGTCGCTATTCGCTGCCGGCGCGTGATTCGGACTAGGCCAGAGAGCCATATACCTGCTGAAAAGCTGGCTTTGGCCGGAGAGCCCCGGGTTCGCGCCGACGGGAATCTTGTTACCCGGGAACTGCGGTCTTACCCAGTTGCCCTGGTCGTCGTAGGCGCCATTGAAGGGATCGTAGATGTTGGCGTAAACGGGGCTTCCATTCTGCTGATTGATAATGGTCTGCGAAAAATCCCCCTGGTGATTCAGCAGCGTCGGCACCGTGCTTTGAATGTTCTGCGATTCCGAAAAGCGCTCCCCCTCCCAGCCAAAGAAGAAAAAGGTTCGGTTCGTACCGGAGTAAAAATGGGGAATGCTCAGCGGACCGCCTACCGAAACACCGTAATTGTTCTGGTGGAAGGCCTGCCGCGGCACGCCCAGGGCATTGTTCAACCAATCATTGCTGTTCAGCAATTGGTTGCGAAAATACTCGAACATGCGACCGTGATAAACATTCGTGCCACTCTGCGTCTGAATGGTAACGATTCCGCCCGAGTACCGGCCCCTGTCCGCGGTAAGGGTTCCGGTTTCCACCCGAAACTCACCTACGCTGTCTGGCGTAGGGATGGAGCGGTTGCTGCTGTTGAACTCGGAATCCTGCACCTGGTTGCCATCGACGGAAATGCTGGTGCCATTGACCTGCCCACCCGAGAGCGAGTAGCTGTTGCCGTGATTCGCAATCAGGTAGCCGGTGCTGCCAAGACTCACGATGTTGTCGCTCAAAGGACCCGCCCCCTGCACTGAAGGAACAGTCGCAGTGAGGTCGAGAACGTCGCGATTGAGCTGGGGGAGCTCGGTGATCATCTTGTTATCGAGTACGTCGGAAGTGCTGGCAGTGTCGGCCGACAGCAGTGTGTCAGCTGCAGTCACGGATACCGACTGTTGCACGGCTCCGGGCTGCATAGTGAAGTTTTGCGAAATGCTGTCTCCGGTGCTCAGCTTTAAACCGGAGCGAACGATGTCGCCGAAGCCGCTCTTGCTGACCGTGATCTGATACGCTCCGGGGACAACTTCAGAAAGGACATAGACCCCTGCGCTATTCGTCGTGGACGTGTACGGCACACCGGTATCCGCATTGGTTGCGGTTACCTCAGCGCCGGTGATCGCAGCGCCGCTGGAATCGGTCACCACCCCGGAAAGATGCGCGTTGGTGGATTGGCCGTAGAGCGCCACAGTCGCGCAGACCAGCAGTAGCAGCGCGAATTTCCACCTGACAAGGGACAGCGGGGGACAAGGAAAGGCTTCCAGTATGCAGCTCTCCATAAGACACCTCGTCGCGAAGACCCTCTCAGAGACTGATGGCGGGGTTCTGCGTTGAACTTCTTACTATGAATGAACGGACTATAGCGAGATTCCGCGGTCAAGGAATATTCGTGATCAGGATTATTCCATCGTTTTAAGCGCTTTTCCGATTCAGAACCGGAACCGGAAAGCGGATCGGAAGCTTGGCGCTACTTCGATCGAGGCTCCTCAAGATCGAGCCGAAGGTCTACCTGTGGCAAATCGAGCGTCTGCTGAGCCCCTGACGGCCAATGAATTTCAAGCGAGGCTTTGCGGTCTTCGCCCAGCCCAAAGTGAACCCGCAGGTCGCTGCTGGAGGCATAGCCCACGCTGTTGGCCACACTTTTCACCTGGGTCCGGCCGGCGGAGCGGCAGACCACCTTCGTGCCCAGAGCGGAGCGGTTACTCTGTCGTCCACGAAGTTTCAACTGCAGCCAATGGCGGGCCGGACTGCGATTCATCCACAGTTCCACGGGCCCGTCGAGCGCGCTCACGGCAACGTCGATGCGCCCATCGTTATCGAAGTCCGCGAACGCCGCGCCCCGGTGCAAGCGGGGAACCGCGAAGCCGGGTCCTACCGTAGCCGAAACATCGACGAACTTGCCTTGATCGTTGCCCAGGATGCGGTTGGGTTGGGGTTCATTCACATCCAGGCCCCCGCCGGCCACAAACAGATCCAGCCAGCCATCATTATCCAAATCCACCAGCCCACAACCCCACCCGCTCCAACGCCGGCTGAGCGCCAGCAGGCCGGTGGCGGCGCTCTTGTCGTCAAAGGTGCCGTCGCCGTTGTTGCGGAACAGTTCAAAAGTCTCGCCGCGCAGCCCGGTGACGACGATCTCCGGACGGCCGTCTCCGTCAACATCCCCAAAATCGGCACCCATGCCCGAGATCATGCGACCGTCGGCGTTATACGCAACCCAGCTTTCCATGCCTGCCTCCTGCAACTTGCCACCCTGGTTGCGCAGCAGCAGGTTGGGCGCATTGTCATTGGCAACGAAGATGCCCGGGCGCCCGCTGCCATCAAAGTCGGCGACGGCAACCCCCATGCCCTTACCCAGCACCTTGGCCAGGCCCGTGGCGCGGCTTACCTCAGTGAAGGTGCCATCGCCGTTGTTGTGGTAGAGAAGCATCGGCTCCGATCGATAGTTATCCGGGTGACAGTACGTGCGTTTCGCGGGATCGAGGCCGCCACACACCGGGTCGTTGCCCGGATCCCAATCGCAGTAGTTGGAGACAAACAGATCGAGCTTGCCATCGTTGTCGTAGTCGATCCAGGCGGCAGCGATCGACCACAGCTTGCGCCCGGCGGCATCCACACCGGAGACCCCGGCAGCCGCGGTTACATCAGTAAACGTCCCGTCGCCATTATTGCGATAAAGGGTGTTGCCATGCACTCCGGCGACGTAGATATCTTCGGCGCCGTCGTTGTTGTAGTCACCAACCGCAGCGCCCATGTCGTATCCGTGGCCCTGAACTCCGGCGCGTGCAGTTACATCGCTAAACGTGCCATCGCGATTGTTGCGGTAGAGGCGGTTCGAAAAGCCGGCATCGCTCTTATGTAACGACGGCAGTTCTGCTCCGTTGGTGCAGTAGAGATCGGCCCACCCGTCGTTGTCGAAGTCGAGCACGGCCAGGCCGCCGGGCAGAGTTTCCACCTGATATTTCCTGCCGGTCGCGCCATTGCGCAACACAAAGTCGATACCGCATGCGGGCGCCGTGTTGACCATGCGGACCGGGGATGACTGTTGCGCGAAGCTCCAAAGACCGGTTCCCTGGCAGTAGAGAGCAGCGGCCGTTAGGCGGCCAAATTCACGTCGATTCACAAAACCATCCTATACACCCGTTGAAAAGATTGCGGGCGCGCGGCACTCTCTTCAACAGCCGGTTTTTCAATCTTTTTAGTGTGGTTCGTCCTGATCGCGGTGCGCGCGCTGCTGGTAAGACTCTGAGAGCCGACGGGCGGTGGCAAAGGCCTGGGCGGCCTCGGCCGGGCGGCCAACCTTACGCAGCAGTGCCCCGAGGAGAGAATGCAGACTCCCCTTCTGGTCCGGGTAGCCGCCGGCCAGGACGGGTTCAAGATGCTGCAGGGCCCCGGCGGAATTTCCCACCTGCGCGAGAGTAGTCGCCAGACTTATCTGTGTGCCCTCGTCGTGCGGATCCTGCGAGGCAAGCGCCGTTAACAAGGGAAGGGCTTCGGCATACTTGCCCTGTTCCATGGCGATCCGCGCCAACGTCTGTTTGGCAGAATAGCGGTGAGCATCGAGGGCCAGCGCGCTGCTCGCATTTTGCGCGGCACCAGCAAGGTCACCGGCGGCCACCTGGACTTCGGCGAGCCGCTCCAGCAGCTTTGGATCATCCCGGCGCAGGGCGAGCGCGGCCTGATACTCCGCGATGGCGGCGGCTGTGTCGCCTTGCATGCGAAACAGGACGTCGCCGCGAATCATGTGCGCGATCGCCAGATCGCCGCCCGATTGCCTGATCCGTGCATCGACTTTACCGGCCGCATCCGCATAACACCAGGAGAGCAGGAAGCGCGCATAGACACTCTCCTCGCGGGCAGCGAGGCCCCGCTCAAGAGCAGGAATGGCCTGTTCGCATTGCCCTGACTGCGCAAATGCGACACCGCGATGAAACCAGGCTTCACTGTCGGGCCCGGGAGGCGGACGCAGGGCGGCGAGCTCTTCCCAGCGCTGTTCACGAAAGAGCGTCTCGCTCGACGTGCCCGATCGAGCGGGTTGAGCTTTGCTCGCGCTACTCCCCGCTGCCGGCAGGGCCTGGACGCTTGCGGCGTTGCGGTCGAAGGGATCCGCGGCCAACGCCCGTTCCACATTTTCACGTGCTTCGGCGGGATCGCCGGCGTTGAGATCAGCACGAGCCAACTCGCTCCAAATGCCCGGCGCCTGGGGATCGATTGCGGCGGATTGTTGCAGCAGATCGCGCTGCTTTTTGTCTCCGGTTGGGTAAGAGCGGGCCTGCAGGCGATATTCCGCAGCTAATCCTTTTTCCGAACCGCGCAGCTGGCCCGCCAGCTGGCGAAAGCGATCGAGAGCGAAGTCAATCCAGGCTTCGACGGCTTCGGGGGCGGCCGGAGCCACCGCCACGGCCTTCATGTAGGAGGAAGCGGCCTGGTCGTAGCGGCCGAGCGCGGCCTGCGCTTCGCCGTTGTACTCATAGGGGAAATCTTCTTTGGGACGGAGACGGCTGGCAACGGCCAGGAACTCGATCGCTTGCTTCGGTTCGCCAGTGCGCAACAAGTCAATGCCGAGCAGCAGGTTTACAAAGTAGTCATGTGAGTCGAGCTTCCATGCCTGGCGCAACAGTGGCAGTGCATGGTTATAGTCGGCTTGCTGGTGGTAGGCGAAGGCGCGATGGAGCAGCGTGGTGAACGCATCCTCGTTGCCTGCAGGCTGCTGGGCCAAAGATGATCCCACAAGCAGCAACAGGACAACCACAGGAAAATAACCAAGCCTCATGGAGGCGTCTCCGATGCGCCGCTGACGGTGTGCAATCATCCTTACTTTTAAGCGCCGTGCGTACCACGGACACGTTTAAGCTCCGTCCGTACGGACGTATTCGACTCCATTAGAGCCGAGTACCGATCACTTCCAGATATTCACCCTGTATTACGGTCTTTCCTTCACCACCCTGGTTATGATCCGACCACAGTTTTTCCAGTTCGCCGCTGTAGGCAATTTGGCGGGCATCGTCCAATCGCGAAAAGGCAACCTTGGTGGGTCCGAAGTAGTCGCGAAAGAATTGCACTACGTGACGGGGAGGAAATGGGTAGTCGAATAGGATCGTGCGGCGTCGAGTGGTTTCTACTCGCACGCCGTGAGAGGTTAAACGTAGCCGAGCCACAGCCTCATCTCCCCAGAGCGTGGGGGCGGGCAGTTCCACTGGAGGCGGCAGGTAACGGTTGGTAAGGCGAAACGTCTTCCCTACGAAACCCTCGGGAGTCCAGTTGGCCATGGCGATTTTCCCGCCGTGCCCGCAGACCCGGGAGAGTTCAGACGCGACCAGTTCCGGATCGGGCGCGAACATCGCTCCAAACATGCTCATAACCACATCGAATTCGGCATCAGGAAAGGGCAGCCGCTCCGCGTCGCCTTCTTCAAAAATTATCTGAAGACCTTCTGCTGCGGCTCTCTGGCGCGCTTGATCCAGGAGGTTGGTTGCGATATCGACGCCCGTGACGTACGCACCCGCGCGGGCCGCCGGTATGGCCAGATTCCCGGTACCGCAGGCGACGTCGAGCACACGCATTCCGGTTGCGATGCCAAGGGAGTCGACAAAATGTTCAGCGCCTTTGGCAGAATATTCCGCAATCTTGCCGAAGTCGCCGGCCATCCAGGTGGCACGCATTTTCTCTTTTAGCGGTTCCAACTCAGGCATCCCCAATGCACTCTTTCCACAGATCCGGGCGCATCCGTTGAAATGTGGCGATCAGGTCGATACATTCCTGGGAGTGTAGATCGACAATGTCGATACCCTGCTCCTTAAGCCAATGCATACCGCCCTGGGCATTCACGCTATCGCCCACGATCACCTGGCGGAAGCGGAATTGATAGATCAGGCCACTGCAGTACCAGCACGGTGCCAGCGTGGTGACCAGGATTGTATCGTGCCAGGTGGGGCGGCGCCCGGCCGCGCGAAAGGCGTCGGTTTCGCCATGAAGTGAGCCGTTGCCTTGCTGCACCAGGCGGTTGTGCCCGACGCCGAGCAAGGTGCCGTCGGTGCGAAAGATCGCTCCTCCGACCGGCACACCGCCCTCAGCAAAGCCGATGCGGGCTTGTTCCAATGCGACAGCCAACATGCCATGGGCATCCAGAGTCGATCCAACTACAGGTTCCATGGTCGCAGCCTAACACTTGCGAAGCAGTTAGTGGGCCACGACCTTCTCGCCGCCGCGGGGATCATTCTTCTTTAACACAAACGTCAGGAAAAACATGGCGCCGGCGGCGAGCGTCAGTAGCCAGAAGGTGTCAATGTAAGACAACGTGGAGGCCTGTAGCTCCAGATTTTGATAGATCCGTCCATAGGCGCCGTTGAGCGCGTCATGTGCACTCATACCGCCTTGCTGCAACTGTTGCGCGAGGCCGTTGAGGGTACCGCCGAGAACCGGGCTCCCCGCCGTAATGTTGCTGCCCAGCCTTTCCTGATGAAATTGGTTGCGCCGCGCAAGCACTGTCGTCACCACGGAAGTTCCCACGCTGGCGCCGATATTTCGCATGAAATTCACCAGCCCGGCAACAGCATTGTTCTTGTCCTTGGGCATGCCGTAATAAGCAGCCGCGGTGGTGGGGATGAAGACCAGGCCCAAGGGGGCATACTGCGCAATGCGCAGCACTGTGGCGGAGTTAAAACTGATCAGCAGATCGATGCGCCGGGTCGATAAGAACATGCTGAACGTCAGCAGAAGCCAACCTGCGGCGATCAGATAACGACCCTGGAAACGGCCGGCCAGCATGCCGATGAAAGGCAATGCCCCCAGCAAAACAAAGCCGGCGGCGGAAAGAACCATACCCGCAGACTCCGCGGTGTACCCCATGTTGACCTGGAGAAACTGGGGCACCAGTACCGTGGTCGCAAACGACATACCACCAACCACGAACATCATCATGCTCGAAGTAGCGAAGTTGAAATTCTTGAACAGCCTGACATCGACAATGGGGGTTTTTTGATAGAGCTCCCAAACCACCAGTATGGTCAGGCACACACTCGCAATCAGGATCAAGGTGACGATAAAGTTCGAACCAAACCAGTCATCTTCCTGCCCCTTGTCCAGCAGGATCTGTAAGGCTCCAACCCCCAGGGCCAGCAACGAGAAGCCAACGTAATCGAGTTTGATCCGCCTGCCCAAAGCGCGCGCCCGAGTCAAATAGGGTGGATCCTCAACCAGCGTATAGACAAGAAATACGGCCAGAATACCCACCGGCAGGTTCATCAGGAAAATCCACCGCCAGGTGTAGTTGTCCGTGATCCAACCACCGAGGGTGGGACCGATCGATGGCGCGAAGATAGCGGTGACGCCATACAGGGAGAAAGCGAGCCCGCGAAGACGCGGCGGAAAGGTGTCCGCCAGAATTGCCTGCGCCATGGGCTGCAGGCCGCCCCCGCCGGCACCCTGTATCACACGTGCAACCAGCAGAATCCCCAGGCTGGGCGCGATGCCACAAAGGAGGGAGCTGACCGTGAAGATAACGATGCAGGTCATGAAGAAGCGCTTACGCCCAAACACGCTTACCAGCCAGCCGCTAATGGGCAGGACAATGGCGTTCGAGACCAGGTAGGAGGTGAGTACCCAGGTGCTCTGGTCCTGGCTGGCGCCAAGGTTGCCGGCAATGTGGGGCAGGGCTACATTGGCGATGCTCGTATCGAGCACTTCCATGAAGGCTGCCAGCGAAACCACGAAGGCAATCAGCCAGGGATTTGTCTTTGGCTTCCAGTCATGATCTGCCTGAGTTAGTGTGGCGGAAGCGGCGCTCATTCCATCCCTTGGCGAAGGCGTTGTGCAGGAGTGCGGTAAGAAATCAGGATTCCCAGTTTGATTGGATCAGCCTATAGGGGATGCGCGGAGCGGGAGAGTTGATTCGAATTCTGCTGGAGTCAGTGGGTAGCCATTCCGGCTGCCGGAATTGACATGACGGAATCTCCTTTTTACGATGGTGGTGTTGTTGTTTTCCACAGAGATCCTCGGCGAACGCCTCGAGGATCCCTGAAGCCGGGTTACCGGCAAAATTCTGCCACCGATGATCATAGTCAAAGACGTCACTAAAAGGTACGCGCGCGCAGTTGCCGTTGATCAAATCTCCTTCTCTGTAGCCAAGGGCCAGATCGTCGGATTTCTGGGGCCCAATGGCGCCGGAAAAACAACGACGATGCGCATACTCACCTGCTTCCTGTCGCCCTCCGCCGGCACGGCCTCGATTGCGGGCTTCGATGTACTGGAACAGCCTTTCGAGGTCAAGAAGCGGATTGGATACCTTCCCGAAACTCCGCCTCTCTACCCTGAAATGGAGACAGCCGAATATCTGCGCTTCGTGGGCAAGCTGAAGGGCCTTTCGGGTGCTGAGCTTGAAAAACGGGTCGACTACGTATCTGAACGCTGCTTCGTCACAGATGTCAGAACCAAGCTTTTGGGCAAGCTCTCTAAAGGTTATCGGCAACGGGTGGGTTTGGCACAGGCCATCATCCACAATCCCGACGTGTTGATTCTTGACGAACCCACGGCGGGCCTGGATCCGAAACAAATCAACGAAACCCGCGACCTGATCAAGGGCCTGGCCGGCGACCATACCATCCTTCTCAGCACTCATATCCTTCCCGAGGTCGAACAGACCTGCGAGCAAGTGCTGATTATCAACAAGGGCAAGCTGGTGGCGACCGATTCCGTACGCAACCTGCAGGCGCGGGCGCGCGATGCTGAATCGCTGGTGCTCGAAGTCGCCGTTCGCGATGGCCAGCCAGATCTCCTGGTGGTACAGCAGAAACTCGAGGCGATTCCCGGCGTCAGCCGCGTGCTGTGTACCGAGGGCAAAGATACGGGCCTGATCTTTGAAGTGCAAAGCCAGAAGGGACAACTGGTCCGGGGTGATCTGGCACGGGTTGTCGTGGCTGCGGGTTGGGATCTCACTGAACTTCGTCCTGCTGCCAGAAGCCTGGAGGAGATCTTCCTTCAGCTCACCGGAGGCGAGGCTCCGCAACCATGAGAAACACGTGGACCATCTGCAGCAAAGAGCTGCGGAGTTATTTCGTATCTCCCATCGCTTACCTCCTGCTGACTATGTTCGGTTTGATCTTCGGCTTCTTCTTCTGGAACGCCCTTGGCTATTTCGTAATCGAGGGGATGGAGATGCAGCTGCGCGGCCAGGCTTTTCCGATGAACATCAACGAGCAAATCATTCGGCCGCTCCTTTCGAACGTTAGCGTAGTCGGACTTTTCTTTATTCCCATGATCTCCATGCGCCTCTTTGCCGAGGAAAAGCGGTCCGGAACGATCGAATTGCTGGCCACGTCGCCGGTCCGCGACGCCGAGGTCATCGTGGGAAAATGGCTGGCGGCGATGATTCTGTACGCGTGCCTGCTGCTCTTTACCGCGATTAACTTCGCCTTCCTCTTCCACTACGGTAAGCCCGACTGGAAGCCGCTGGCTGTCGGATACCTGGGCTTGCTGTTACAGGCGGGCACGCTGCTTGCACTGGGAACGTTCATCTCCACCTTAACCAAGAATCAGATTATTGCCGGAGCTGCCACCTTTGGCATTTGCCTCTTGCTTTGGGTGCTGGAGTGGACAAGTGGCTATGAGTCCGCAACCTGGGCCACGGTGCTTGCCTATCTCTCGGTAATTACCCACTTCGAATCCTTCGCCAAAGGAGTCATCGAGGTGAAAGACGTGATCTTTTATCTCACCGGCATCTTTCTGGGGCTTTTTTTCACGGCGCGCTCGATGGAATCCCTGCGCTGGAGGTCCTAGATGGCGAATCAGTGGATAAGAGCGAGGCAAACGAAATATGGAGCCTACGCGACCGTTTACATCCTGGTGGTAATCGCGATCGTGGTGGTGGCGAACATGCTGGCCAGCCGGTACAACAAGTCTTTCGATACTACTTCGAACAAACGGTATAGCCTGTCCGATCAGACGAAAAAGATCGTAGGCGGGCTCAAACAAAATGCCAGCATCACTTATTTCAACCAGAGCACACGGTTCCAACAGGGGAAAGATCTGTTGGATGAATATGCGAGCCTGTCGCCCAAGGTACACATCGAGTATGTGGATCCTGACAAGAATCCGCAGCTAGCGCGCGCAGCTGGAATCCGGGATTTCGGCACAGCCGTGGTGCAGATCGGTGATAAGAAAGAGACTGCCAAGAGCATGACGGAAGAAGGGATCACCGGAGCCTTCATCCGCGATCTGAAAGGCACGACGCGCACCGTATGTTTCGTCACCGGCAGCGGAGAGCATGCTATTGACGACACCGAACGGGATGGCTTGTCACAATTCAAGGATTTGTTGGCCAAGGATGAGTATCAGTCCAGAAGCATCGACCTGCTGCAAAAGGCGGAGGTACCGGCCGACTGCACGACCCTGGTGGTGGCCGGCCCCACGCACGATTACCAGCAACCGCAGGTGGATGCGATCAAGAGCTATATCGAAAATGGTGGACGCGGGTTCTTTATGCTTGACCCGCCTATTCAATTCGGGCGTTCTGAGATTGCGGCAAACGATGGCCTGACCAACCTGCTGCAGAGTTGGGGCGTGACCCTGGACAAAGATATGATTCTCGATCTGAACCCTGTGGGCCAACTTGCCGGGCTTGGGCCCCAGGTGGCGCTTGTGACCACCTATGCGTCTCAACCGATCGTAGCGCAGATGCGCGGCAGTGCGGTTGGCTTCCCTCTTTCCCGCTCGATGGAAATAAAGAGCACCGACAAGACGAGTGTCGAGAAACTATTCGATTCGTCAAGCAGTAGTCTGGCCACCTCTAACCTTAGTTCCCCCGAGGTTAGCGTTGCTGACCCCAAGAATCGCAAAGGGCCGCTGACCATTGCGGCGGCGGGTACGTATAACACCGGCAAGCAAAACTCCCAGGGCCGCTTTGTAGTGACCGGGAGCTCCTCATGGGCTGCCAACCGCTTCCTTGGCTTCAATGGCAACGGCGATCTGGCATTAAATGCCGTGAATTGGCTGTCGTCGGACGAAGATCTGATTTCCATCCGGCCCAAGCCGCCGGAAGACCGACGCATTACGATGACGAGGGCCCAATTGGTTCTGGTGCGAGCGACCAGCCAGTTCGTGTTGCCACTGCTGGTGGTGATCGCCGGAACGCTGGTGTGGTGGAAGAGAAGATAAGGGCTTGGTTTGCCTATGAATTTCCGGGGTCTGATCGTTGCAGTTGTGATTCTCGCCACGCTCGGGGGCGTTCTCTACTGGTCGCAGCACCGCAAGCCGGCGGAGGAAGCAGGCGGCGGGATATCCCCCAATGCGGCGGCGGTGATCGTCAAGATCGATCCGGCAAATGTAACTGAGCTGGTTATTAAACAGAAGGAAGCGGTCGCGCTCAAAAAGACCGCGGCTGGTCAGTGGCAGATTACAGAACCAAAACCTTACCCAGCCGACCAGGAGGCGGTCGCCGGCGTGCTCTCGACGCTTTCGGCGCTGAATGCCGATCGGGTGGTTGAAGAGAAAGCCTCCAATCGCAAGCAATACGGTCTTGACCCGGCCTCAGTCGAATTGGATATTCGCGGCAAGGACAATACCATGCGGCAATTGCTGCTGGGCGACGACACGCCAGCCGGAGGAGATGTCTATGCCGCGCTGGCGAGTGATCCCAGGGTTTTCACGATCGCGAGCTATAACAAGACCAGCCTGGCAAAAAGCCTGAATGATCTGCGGGATAAGAGCCTGATCACGCTGAACGCTGACAAGGTAAGCCGGGTTGAGGTACTCAAGAAGGGTGCAGACCTGGAATTTGACCGCACCAAGGACGGGTGGCAGATTCTAAAGCCCTCATCATCGCCAGCGGATAGCAGCGCGGTCAACGACCTTGTGCGCGTCGTGACCGGCGCGAAAATGGATCTCAGCGCGGCCAATGATGCCGCGGCGGCGTTTGCCCGCGCGACTCCGCTGGCAACAGCAAAGCTGACTGGCGATACCGGCGTACAGACGCTTGAAGTGCGCAAGGACAAGGACAATTACTACGCCAAATCCAGTGTGGTTGACGGAACCTACAAAGTGGATTCGACCCTGGGACAAGCTCTGGACAAAAAGATCGACGACTTCCGGCAAAAGAAATCGGCAAGCAGTCCCCCTTCGGCAGCAAAGTGAGTGCTTACCGGCAACGGAAGAGTCTCTGTACGAAGGGCCACGGCTTCAGAGGCTGCGGAAGAATTCAGGACCAGGCAGGAAAGACGTACTTCAGGGGCTTAAAGCCCGACGTACTCTCAATCAATCTACGGCCCGACTAAAGTCGTGCCTGATACGAAACCGAGTTTTTCGGCAACCTCTGAAGCCGTGGCCCTTCGTACAGAAACCTTTTAGCGCGGCCTATTGACCCGCAGCTTGGGTCCCGCAACTCAACCGGGGTATGGCTCATTCGGTTTTACGATCCGGATCCGATGATCTGTAAATTTGTAATGCGCCCCTGGTAACTCGAGCTTCGGCATGTGGCAGGATACGCATTTTTCTTTGGAAACCGGACAAGCATGGGCGCCAGGTTTTCCGCCAGCGTGACAGGTTAGACATTTTGGGTCGAAATTCACGGTTTGCGGTTTGAAGTCGTGATGCGGATTGTGGCACGCCAGGCAGCTGATTCGCGCGTCCTCAGGGTCATAGCATTTGCTGCCGGTCAGCCGGTACGGCTGAAAGCGAATATTCGCGATACCCGGGTTAGGCTGCGCTGCGATCTCCGCCCAGGTGCGATGGCATTGCCCACAAAACTCAGAAGCCTCTTCCGCGGAGAGCTTGACTAGCCCGGACAATTCTTTCGGCATAGGTTGGCCGAGTTGGAGGGCTGCCAGATGTTCCTCGGTACCCTTGTGACAATGCTCGCACTGCACTCCGGGAATCATTTTGTCGAGAGTGAGATGCCTTCGCTCGACGGCATTGGTCGCGTGGCAGCCGAAGCAGCGCAGCTTCTCATCCTGATGGAGAAGCCTGCCGGCGGCGTCGTTGATGTCCGTTGGGGGGGAGCCCTCGTATCCCATCGTCTGGTCAAGACCACTCAACTCCCGGAACCAACTCACACGGCTCTCATACAGTTGGCCATCTTTTTCCAGAATGTAGGTCTGGCCTAATGCTGAGCTGGCGCCCATGGCCCAGCGGATGGGGAGGGTCACGGTGCTGGCGCCATCCGTAACCGTATACTCGCTCTCGTTGCCCCGTCGTTCAATGCGATAAGAGTATTCGCCCACGGTCACCGTTAACAACGGATGCTCGCGAAGAACGTTGGAGTTCTCGACCGATTCGAGAGCCTGTGCCATGTAAGTGGTGGGCTGGGTCAATGCCTCTACGTGACAACGTGAGCATCCTTCCGGGCTCGTGGAGCCCGTTTGCGCCACGGTGGCAAGTGGCCACAGTAAGCACAATAGCAGGGTGAACCTCAGGCTCACGAGGGGAAAACAAACGGCCCCTCAGCTTGCGAGAGCGCGGAGATGACCACAGACAGAGACCCAGCGTCCCGGCCGTAGAGCCAGGAGGAGCGACGTGCCCGCAAGACGAGATCCTCCATCAACAGCGCCAGAGCGCTTTTTGGATTCAGCCTTCTACAGGTCTTCTCGCTTACAGAGACTGACTCGGATCAATTGACGGAAAAGCGTAGGCAAAGGTTGCGGGGAAGTTGAAGATCTCTGTGCGCGGAACCAAACTATTGCCCGGTTCTTGATCGAGAGTACCCGAGGGTTTCGACTCGGGCGGAGCCGGTGTCCACGAGGCAGGGACGCCGGGAGCGCCCTGCGTGGTTACGTCGTAGACAGTTGCCGTGGGGGCGTTTTCTTTGACGGAGCTACTCTTTACGGTGCCCTGGCCGCAAAGCATAGCGTATCGATCTGTCACTGGTCGGGGTTGGTTTGAACCCGCAGATCGCCGCCGGTCATGCGTCCCGGCTTTTCTAAACCGAGCATGCCCAGCAGCGTGGGAGAAATGTCGCGCAACGAACCACCGTCGCGCAGCCGATAGTTAGACGCTTGGTCGCTGACCAGAATAATCGGTACCGGGTTGGTGGTGTGCGAGGTGTGCGGTCCCCCCGTACCAGGGTCGATCATCAACTCAGCATTGCCATGGTCTGCGGTGATCAGCATCGACCCACCCCGCTGCTTAAGGGTCTGATAGATGCGAGCGAGGCAGGCGTCAATCGTCTCCACCCCCTGAATCGTCGGCTCGAGTTTGCCTGAGTGCCCTACCATGTCGGCGTTAGCAAAATTCACCACCACGAGGTCGAAGGCCGGATCGCCAATCGCCTTGATCACTGCGTCGGCAATGCCCGCCGCGCTCATTTCGGGCGCCAGATCGTAGGTGGCCACCTTCTGCGAGGGCACCAGCACGCGGTCTTCGCCGGAAAAGGGCTTCTCAATGCCACCATTAAAGAAGTAAGTCACGTGCGCATACTTCTCGGTTTCGGCGATCCGCAAATTGCGGAGGTTCGCCTGGGCCAGCATGTCCGCCAGTAGATTCTCCATGGACTCGGGCAGGATCACCATGGGCAAGGAGAACTGCTTGTCGTACTGGGTCATGCACACGTAGTGCAGTTGCTTTGGCACCTCGGCCGGTAGAATCGCCGTGTCCTGATCCTCTGCCCCGGGCAGTTCCTTGCCATCATTCTTCGTCAGCCCGCTGTTTCGTGCCAGGACCCGTGTGATCTGACGCACGCGGTCGGCACGAAAGTTAAAGCAGATGCAGGCATCTCCATCGCTCACGGAGGCGACGGGCCGGCCCGCCGCGTCCACTACCACGAAGGGCTCTACGAACTCGTCGGTTACCCCGTTGTGATAACACTCTTTGATCCTGGCGATGGGATCGCTATAAGCCCCGCCCCCCGTCTTGCCGGTCATGGAGTCAAAGGCTTTCTTCGCGCGCTCCCAGCGCCGGTCCCGATCCATGGCAAAGTAGCGGCCGCCTACGCTGGCAATCTTGCCCACGCCGATTTCATTAATCTTGCGCTGCAGCTTTTCAAGATACCCCACGCCGCTGGTGGGCAGGGTGTCCCGGCCATCGAGAAAGGCGTGCACAAAGACCCGCTCCAGACCATGCTGTTTTGCTGCCAGCAACAGGGCATGGAGATGCTCCTGTTGCGAGTGGACGCCACCATCGGAGACCAGCCCCAGCAGGTGCAGGGCGCGTCCGTGCTCGCCCGCGTGTTTGAGCGCCTGCACGATCACCGGATGACGGAAGAATTCGCCCGACCGGATCAGATCGTCGATGCGCGTGATGTCCATGTGTACCACGCGTCCTGATCCGATGTTCAGGTGGCCCACTTCGCTGTTGCCCATCTGCCCGTCGGGCAGGCCCACGAAGTGATCGGAAGCGTGAAGCAAACTGTGAGGATATTCCGCTAACAGCTTGTCGTAAGTAGGCTTGCGCGCCAGGGCTATAGCATTGGCGAAGCTATCCGCACGATAGCCCCAGCCATCCAGAATCGTGAGTACAACCGGTTTTTTCAGCGCCACTCTTACTCCCCAGCGTTGACTGCCGCGCGGCCGAGAAACTCCGCCCCTTGCCCGAGTTCCTCCTCGATGCGCAGCAACTGGTTGTACTTCGCAATGCGGTCGGTGCGCGAAGCAGAGCCGGTCTTGATCTGGCCGGCGCCCGTGGCGACTGCCAGGTCGGCAATGAAACTATCTTCCGTTTCGCCGCTGCGATGGGAAATAACGGAAGTGTATCCATAGCGGCGAGCCAGGGAGATCGCCTCGAACGTCTCGCTGATGGTCCCGATCTGGTTCACCTTGATCAGGATGGAATTGCCTACGTTCTCCTCAATGCCCCGCTGCAGCCGCTCGGTGTTGGTCACGAACAGATCATCGCCCACCAGCTGTATCTTGTCGCCCATCTCCCTGGTGAGGAACTGCCAACCGGCCCAATCGTCTTCGGCCAATCCGTCTTCCAGCGAAATAATTGGGTACTGCCGTACCCAGTTCTCCCAGAAACGAGTCATCTCTTCGCTGGTCTTCTCGCTTTTGTCGCTCTTCTTGAAGACGTATCGTCCTTTTTCCTTGTCAAAGAACTCGCTGGCTGCCGGGTCGAGGGCAATGGCGATTTCTTCGCCTGCCTTGTATCCCGCCAGCTCGATCGCTTCGAGGATCACTTCAATGGCTTCCACATTGGATTTCAAAGAGGGAGCAAAGCCTCCCTCATCGCCGACCGAGGTCGAGTATCCTTTCTTCTTCAACACACCCTTTAAGGTGTGAAAGACTTCAACTCCCCAACGCAGAGCATCGCCAAAACGCTCGGCGCCCACCGGCATCACCATGAATTCCTGAAAGTCCACATTATTGTCGGCATGGGCCCCGCCGTTGAGGATGTTCATCATCGGCACGGGCAGCACTGACGCATTCACGCCCCCCAGGTAGCGATAAAGCGGAATCTCAAGGGCGTTGGCAGCGGCTCGTGCGCAGGCCATCGAAACCGCCAGGATCGCGTTTGCGCCCAGCTTTCCTTTGTTCTCGGTGCCGTCCAACGCGATCATGGTGGCATCGATCAGCCGCTGGTTGGCCGCATCCATGCCGGCCAACTCGGGAGCCAGCACGCTCTCGACATTCTCTACGGCGTGCAGCACTCCCTTGCCCAGGTAATGCGCCTTGTCGCCGTCGCGCAGTTCCACGGCTTCGTGCTCTCCGGTAGAGGCTCCGCTGGGTACAGCGGCCCGGCCCATGGCTCCGCTCGCGAGAAGCACATCGGCTTCTACCGTGGGATTCCCCCGGGAATCCAGAATCTCGCGTGCGTGAATGGCAACAATCTCGGTCATATCACTCCTTGTAACGTGGTGTCGTAAACGATCTTTGAGGGGGACACGGCGATCGACGGCAATCGCTCTTCCATCTGCCCCGGCAATGGTGTGAATGAAACTTCCCATCTTCGCGTCAGATCAAATTCTAACAAAGGCAGCATCAATTTCCGTGAAAGCGGGTTTGCATGCATCGCATGTTACCCCCGTGGTTCTTTCCTTTTGTTGTTAGGCCTTGCGGATGTAAGCTTGGACTAATCTGTAAGTGCAGTGTTACTGCGCTTAGGTTTCAGGTTAGGGACAACTATGAAAAAGACACGTTTTTCCTTGGCCGCTGCGGCCACCCCGGCTCTGAGTTTGGCTCTGAGTTCACCGTTTCTGATTGCACAGCAAGCCAAGCCCAGCCCTTACGAAGGCGTCTCTGTGCCACCGGCAAGCGATGCGATCAACACCTCGGAGCAGGCTCCTGCTGCTCCTCCGGCGGTAAGTACACCGGCGCCTGCGCCCGCGCCGGCAGCAACGCGGCCTGCACCGCCTCCCGCCGCGCAAAGCAATCCCGACGCGGGGATTATCGAAACACCGCTACCTCCATCGGCCGATGACTACGCGCCCCACCGCGCAGCCGCACTACGTGGGCGGAGCTTTGATACTCCGGCGGACAATCGCGATGACGGCATTGTCACTTATGTTGCGGGACCCGCGAATGCGCTGCCTGCTGGAACCGTGTTCAAGGTTCGTATGCTGCAGGATATCGACGCTGCCTCGACGAAGCCGAATACGCCTTTCAAGGGCACGGTCACCGAGGATGTAATGCGCAACGGCAAAGTGATTGTCCCCGTCGGTTCCGAGTTGCACGGCAGAGTGGTATATGCCGCCGCTGGTAATCGCCTCAATGGGGGCTCAGTCATCCATCTGCGCCCGGATGAGTTCGTTTTGCCGGATGGCACCCGCTACCATCTGCATGCAGAGGTGATCGATACCTTCGGCTCTAACACCAAGGCTAAGGGAGAAGGCAACATTGTCGCTAATGAGCACGGAAAGCGTACCCTCGCCGAATTGGGTCTGGGCGCCGGTGGCGGTGCGGTTTTGGGCGCAGCCGTTGGTGGCGGGGTCGGCGCTGTGGTGGGCACGGCCGTTGGGGCCGGCGTCGTCACTGCGCACTGGCTGCGGACAAACTGGTCCGCAAATCTGCCGGCTCAATCTACGGTTGTGTTCAGCCTTACGGATCCGATGTTTTTGACTGCGGCGCAGGATCAGAAGACAGAGTTACTGCCGCAGAGTTTTTGATACGACAACGGATGCCTCGCCCTTAATCGACGGAGTCTACAGGTGGTGAAAGACTCAGACGAAGGGCATGGCTTCAGCCGTGCCGTAATCCCATCCGCACCGGGGGGCTTTAGCCCCTGAGGTACGCTTTCCTATCTAAGATATTGCAAAAAGCGTACCCCAGGGGCTAAAGCTCATCAACCAGCCCATGTGGCACGGCTGACGCCGTGCCCTTCGTCTGAGTCTTCCGCAGCTTGCTCAGCGCGTTCGCACGGCAGAACTGAACGGCCCCACTGCTTCAAATTACTGGTCCAACCCTAGGCAAGCTTCTCTGTAGGCACCCGCTCCAGCAGCCGCCGCCAGGTCTTCTGGTTGACTCTGTGGCTCTTCTTTAGATCTTCCAGGATGCGTTCGAAGTCCGTGTGCCCGTGCAGCCTGTTCCAGGCCGGGTTTTTTGAGAACCAGGGATAATTTTCATTGCCCAGATAGATCGCGCGCCGCAGCCAGTGCAGGGCCTCGCTCTCATCCCCCTCTACTGCAAAGTAGGTCGCCAGGCGATACGCCATCTCGCTATCGGCCTCCGCGGCAGATAGCGAATCTTCTTCGATCAGCGATGTGGCTCGCTCCCGCTCCCCTACCTGCACATAGCACAAGGCCAGCGTAGGGAAGGCAATGCGCATGCTTTCGTCGTCATGGATTACCGCTTCCAGGATACTGATGGCCTGTTGCATATCTCCCTGGCGCATTCTCTGGTAGGCGACCGAGGTGCGCAGCAAAGGATGCCTCGGCTCTAGCGTCAGTCCCTTCTGCAGCTCTTCTTCCGCCAGTTCCAACTGGTTCTGATACTGGTACACCCGTGCGCGGTGGTTATAGATGACCGGCGCGTTGGAGGGGTTCAGTTGCAGGGATCGGTTGAACTGCTGCAGCGCTTCTTCGTACATCCCATCCAGGCGCAGAGTCTGGCCAGCTACCAGGTGCACGTTCCAGTTATTATCCGCAGTCAATAGCAGATGCTCGATGCCGTGACGGGCGCTTTCCTTCTCGCCCCGTGAAAGCAGCATGTAAACGCGATAAAGATTGGCCTCGATCGACCCCGGATCGATTTCAAGCGCGCGGTCGAAGTTGCGCCGCGCGGCCAGCAAATGCAGTTGGCCGCCCAATCCATGGCGCACGTATTGCAGATGGGTGATGCCCAGCCCGCTCCATCCCGGAGCAAACTCGGCGTCACGCGCTACCACGCTCTCAAACATCTCGCGCGCCTTGTCCAAATCGCTCCGCGCGCCGGAGCGCGACATGAACGATGACAGCAGCGCCCTGGCCTGGAGATATTCCTCCGACAAGGCTTCCGCCATCGGCGCGCTGCGCGTCGCCTCACCATTCTGCTGCAGCTTTCCCAGCCCCTGCAGGGTGGCGAACACTTCGTTGCAAATCTCCGTCTGGACTGCGATCAGGTCGAAGGAGGGCACGCTAATTGTGCCGCCCGCGCGGACGCTCTGCCCTGGCACATCCAGCAGCTGCCAGTTGAGATCGAATCCCTTTTCAGACCGCATGAAATTACCCGCAAGCACCCACTGCACCAGCAGTGTTTTTCCCACCGACAAAGGATCCATTTGCTGCACCGGCACGGGCAACTGCATTAACGAACTGGAAGGCCGCACCACCAGCGAAGACATGCGGGCCAGCCGGGCAGCGATCGCATCCGCCAGCGCATAGCCGTAGAGGGGCGACTCGCCCGTCTGTCCGAAATTCTGGAAGGGAAGAACGAGAATGGTATTTTGTTTTTGCTGCACATCGGCTGACTCGCGAAAGCGCTCCGCCAGCATGGAAAGAAATCCGGTTGTCCGCTTCTCCCGCTCAGCGGCGGGCACATGCAAGTTGGCCGCAGTGTCGCCAGGCAGGATACCGGTCTCGAACTGCATGGTCTTCATGATGGTTCTCAAAGCTTCGCGCAGATCCGCTGCAGAGGAGTAGCGCCCACTGGGTGTTTTCTGCAGGCAGGTAGCGATCACACTAGCCAGCTCGATGGGTACCTGGGGAGAGCACTCGATAAGCGGTTGCGGTTCCGCAAATTGAATCGCGCGCACGTTCTGAAACTCTTCCGACTCCGGCCGCACGAACGGATGGCGGCCGCTCAACAATTCGTAGAGGGTCACCCCAACCGCGAAGATATCGCTCTGCACACTGGTTTGCCCGGTCACGAACTGCTCCGGGGCCATGTAGGCGATGGTGCCGCCATGGGCGGTGTAGGTCATCCGCGACTTGCGTTTCGACGCATCCTGGGCGCGACGCGGTTTGGCGGGATCGAACTCGGCCTCGGCGATGGAGATTCTCCTGGCCAGACCAAAATCCAGGATCTTGACTACCCCGCCATCGGTCAACATCACGTTGCCTGGTTTCAGATCACGATGGAAAATTCCCAGCCGATGGGCTGCGCTCAACCCGTCCGCAATCTGAATGCCCACGGAGAGCCCCAGCTGAACACTGGCCGGGCCGTTGGCGATGATCTTGTCCAGCGGATCTCCCGGGACGTATTGCATAACGATGTAGGCTTCGTCTTCTAAATCTCCCACGTCGTAGATGGCACACACGTTTGGGTGTTCAATGGCGGAAGCCAGCCGGGCCTCGCGCAGCACGGTCCTCCGCATCTGCTCGATCGTCAGCGTGCCTCGCTTCAATATCTTTAGCACTACCGGCCGCATCAGCAGCGTGTCGTTAGCCAGATACACGACTCCACTGCCGCCGGCGCCCAGCTTGCGAACTACTTCATAGTGCTCAATGACGCGGCGCTTCATGCTTTCAGTCTATAATCCTTCGCATGGCCGCCACCGGCAGCAAGAAGCGCAACGCCCGCTGGAATTGGCTTCTCCTTCTACCGGCCATAGGGCTGCTGTTTCCCGCGGTCTACGCGCGCGAGACTCCTGCACTTTTTGGTTTCCCCTTCTTTTACTGGTACCAGTTCGCGTGGGTATTTCTCACCGCCGCCATCACCGCCGTGATCTACTTCCTAGTAAAAGACTAATGGAGTTATAATTCTCCATAATTGGAGAGATATGATTCCATGCCTAAATCGCGCCCTGGCGTTCTTGCTTACCCCGAAACCCGCTACTCTCCGGCCAAGCTGCCCGATCTTTCCAGTGCTGCCGAGCGTCGCCGCTTATCCTCTGCGGCCCTGAGAGCGCTGTTCAAGATCGTCGATCACTGGAAAGTCCGCGATGAGGACGCACGCGAGCTGCTTGGCGGCGTCTCCAATGGCGCCTACTATCAGCTCAAGAAGAACCCGCGAACTCCTGGCAGGCCCCTGGAGCAGGACAAGTTGATGCGCATTTCGTATCTCATTGGGATCTTCAAGGCGCTCAACATCCTTTACAGCCAGCGGCTTGCTGATCAATGGATGCAATTACCTAATACCAACCCGATTTTTGCCGGCCTCACGCCACTCGATTACATCCTGCGCGGAGGCACGCCAGCTATGGATACGCTGCGCCGCCTGCTCGATGCCCGCCGCGGCGGTTAGACATGGTCACCATTCCGGTTTCGAACATACGCCAGTTTGATACGCATCGATTATTACCGGCCAAATACTCTCCTAACTTGGATTCCGTGCTCACTCGTGTCGCCAGTGGCGAGGATCTGGAGCTCGTGTTTGAGCTTGATAATGCGACCAATGCCCGGCTGCTGGCCGAGAAAAATGGAAGCCTGGGCATCAGTGCTCACGATCTCGTCTTCGATGTGCCTAACTATCACGTAATCAACGCCGCCTTTACCCACGCCAATCCGCTTGGAGGGCGCTTCTCCACCCCGGAGCGCGGCGCCTGGTATGCCGGCGTCGAGCTGGCGACCGCCAAGGCTGAAGTGATCTTTCACAAGAGCATTGAATACGCAGAGATCGATTGGAAGGAGCGCGAAGAGATTCTCTACGATGACTACCTGGCGGATTTCACGGCCACCTTCCACGATCTCCGTGGGATTGCGGACGAAGCCCTAAGCCCTACCAGCTACGTCCGATCACAGCAACTGACGGGGGAATTGATGGAGGCTGGATCGCTGGGCATTGTCTATCCGAGCGTTCGCCGCGAAGGCGGTACCTGCATTGCCTGTTTTCGCCCTGCGGTGGTTGCGAACGTGCGCAAGAGTACACCGTACCGGCTTATATGGACGCCGCTGCAGGCCAGAATGGTCCGCAAGGGCAGGATCCTTCAGTGAGTGTTTCAGGTGGGTTGCCGTTTAGGTGCTTACTGGCCGGACCAGCGAACGTCGTTACGCCGCACGTCGTCGAGGGTGGAGGGTCTCCACGTCTTTCCACGATCCACGCTGACCCAATGCAATGCGGTAGTACTTTTCAGAAGGACTGCCGCATACAACGCCTGGTCTGCGTCCGACCTCGGGGCGTGGCCGCTCCCTGGAGCGGACGTCAAAGCCGGTATACCCAACAACTCAACTGCTTTCCCATCCCATTGCTGTTTGATCTGGTGCCAATGCCTTCCCTGATCTTCTGAGCGAAATAGGGTTCCATTGCCGTCCAGCGCCAACTGAGAACCTTCCACTACAAGTTGGCAGACGGGAGAAAGCCCACTGGGCAACGCGGGACTATTGTTGGCTGCTGCGACAGCTGAAACTTGCGCTTGGGACGGAGAGAAACCAAAGGTGAGGACGCCGAGCGTCAGCAGGGCAACGTGTAGAGAGCGCGGCCTCCGGAAAGCACTGAGCACGGGAGTCATAGGTTGAGCTTACCGGTTACAGGAAAACCCACAATTCCCCTTCCGTGGCGGTGAATGAACGGCCCGAATCACCCAAACGTAAGCTCCTGGCGGACCAGCAGCAAGCTGCCGCCCACATGACTAAGCCCAGTGTGTTCCGCTACTTGGACCCGCTTGTGCAAGCAAAACCCCTGGTTCTCGAACAGTGCACGACCGGCAACATTATCTTCCCACACATTGGCCGTGAGGCGGGCGTAACCGCCTGCCCTGGCGCGCTCGATGGCCCACTCCAAGAGCCGCTTTCCTATCCCCTGTCGCCGGTATGGCGGACGAACCGCGACCCCGTTCACCAGGAAGCTTTCCCAATCCTGCGCCTGGTCAATGGGTTCGAGGATCTGCACCCGGTCCTGGGGAAGGATGTCTTGTTCCTCCTCCCGCAGCCAGGCCGCCGGAAATGCGTTGACCATCCCCACCACGCCTTTGTCGTCGGCAGCAAAACAATGGTGCCAGTTGAAGCCGCCCGCATTCTGCTTCATGCTGCGCGCCATCAGCCCGGCCAGCATCTGTTTCGGCGCCATCTCTTCCAGCAGGAACTCGTAGAGGCCGTCTCCGGCCATGATCGAGAGCTCGGCGAGCGCATACGCATCGGCAGGCAATGCAGCGCGAAAGACAATCGCTGAAGACATCAAGCGTTCGAGGCCATTCCGATTTTGGGCCGGGGCGCGAACTTTCTCTTGTAATAGGCGGTGGTCAAAGCAATCGCCGGACTCCCAATGACGGTCGGCAGCACCCAGATCACCCAGCCGCCATGGACCAAGCGGCCGATCGTGGTGACACTGAATGCAGTCCATGCCGCGATATAGCTGACCAGCATGTTACCCAGGTGCTCGTACCACCAGAACATCTTCTCCTTAGGCGGATGGAGGAATCGCCACATCGACTTGGCTGCCAGCCACATGCCAATAAAGCCGAAGAGAATCGCCGGAATGCTGAGGTTTCGCACTAGCGCCGGCTTCGCCGCCCCCAGCAAAGCCAGAGCGAAACTGGAAGCGAAAGTGAGGATGGCAGCGACCCAGTCAGGCCACGTCACCTTTTCCCCTCGGGGCAGGTTTTTGTGGAATAAAACCCGGTAGGCGGAAAATGCTGCATAGAAGCTGAATACCGCCACCAGCGCAAGGAAGAGGATCGGGCGATAAAGGGCAAGCACCAAAGCAGTGGATCCGACGACTGCCATGGCCCAGAAATAAATCTTGCCCCAGCGACGATGAGCTTTTCCTCCCTTGGCGGTGGCCAAGGCAAGTGGTGCCATCAGAAAGGCCGTGGATCCTGCGGCGATGTGCACGCCGAGCAGCGACTTTATCCAGATGGGATCCTGCATCCCTTCACCATACATCGATTTGGTGTGCATACTGGAGGAACCATGGCCGTCGCGATGCTGCGTGGGGTCAACCTTGGCAGCTACCAAAAGATCAAAATGGATGCGCTCAAGAAGCTATGCACCTCGCTCGGGCTGCGGGATGTGCAGACCTATATCCAAAGCGGCAACCTGGTTTTTCGCGAGGATGGCGAGGATCCAGAGACGCTGGCGCGCAGGCTGGAGAAAGCTATTGAAGCCAGCTTTGGCTTTCGCCCCTCCGTCATCGTGCGCACTGCTTCTGAGCTGCGCAAGGTGATTGCGAAGAATCCCTTTGCGGGACGCGCAGGAATTGAGCCAAACAGGTTGCTGGTTGTTTTCATGGATAACGCTCCAACGCGGCAAGCTCGTGATCAGCTGCTCGGGATACCTTGCGCCCCTGAGGAACTGCGCATGAACGGGCGCGAGGTCTATATCTACTATCCCAACGGAATGGCTCACCCTAAGATCCCCCTGGTGCGTATCGAGAAGACACTGCGATGCGCGTCTACAGGAAGAAACTGGAACACCGTCAACAAGTTAATGGCTATGGCTGAGGCGTTGGAGGGATCGAAGTAGCGGCCGAGAAAAACCGCAGACCTCTCCGCTCCGGTCGAGATGACATGTTTGTGGCGGGACGAGATTCCGCGTTTCCAGGAGAGGTCCGCGGAACTGCAGATCTCTCCACGGCGCGCCCCACGGCACGCCCGGGCGGGCGGGACAGGAGTGGATCGATCTACGGTTTTGATTTTGAGCTGTAAAAAGGACTTGAAGTGCCCGAAGGCTGGTAAGGCGGCCTGTGCTTTAGACTGGAGGTGGCATGATACCTACCCTTGAATGGACCGCTGATGGCGTCCGCTTTCTGGACCAGACTCGCTTGCCGCTGGAAGAGACTTACGTGCTTGCTACCACCAGCGACGAGGTGGCTACGATCATCACCACCATGGTGGTGCGGGGTGCGCCGGCGATCGGCGTCGCTGCCGCAATGGGCGTCGCTTTGGGAGTGAAGAACAGTTCGGCCACAACCATCCCAGCACTAACTGAAGACCTGGAGCGGATTTCCAAGACGCTTGCAGCTACCCGCCCGACCGCGGTCAATCTCTTCTGGGCGATCGAACGCATGCGCCGTCGCTTCTTCTCGCTGGCCGCCCAGCCCGGCATTAGCCTTGCCGCCATCCAGGACGGGCTGATCACCGAAGCACGCACCATGTACGACGAAGACATCGCAGCGTGCCGCACCATGGGCGCCCATGGTGCGGCATTGATGCCTGCATCGGGTGGAGTATTGACCCACTGCAACGCAGGGGCACTCGCCTCGTGTGGTTATGGGATGGCGCTGGGAGTGATTCGCGCTGCCGTGGAACGCGGCCATCAACTTCACGTCTACGCCGATGAGACACGGCCCTTCCTGCAGGGCGCTCGGCTTACCGCGTGGGAAATGATGCACGACGGCATCCCCACCACAGTGCTGTGCGACAACATGGCTGCCAGCCTTATGCGCCAGGGTAAGATCCAGGCTGTTATCGTCGGCTCCGACCGGGTGGCCGCCAATGGCGACGTGGCCAACAAGATCGGGACTTACGGCGTCGCCATTCTGGCCAAAGAGCACGGCATCCCGTTTTACGTCGCCTGTCCCTGGTCAACCATCGATATGGCGACGGCGAGCGGGGACGCAATCCCGATCGAACAACGTTCTGCTATCGAAGTGAGCCATCATGGCGGCAAGCAGATGACCCCGCACGGGGTCGGAATCGAAAATCCTGCATTCGACGTAACCCCGGCGCGGTATGTCACCGCCATTATTACCGAGCGTGGCATTCTCCGTCCGCCTTACGGAGAAGCACTAAGAGGCCTGGAGCCCGCAGTCGCGTCGGCTCGGTGATACCGGGCTTCGTTCATGTTAAGGCGCAGGCTTTCATCCCATGGTCTTGAGCGTTTTGAACCCGCGCAATCGCTCGCTCCCCCGAGGCATCGCACTGGTTCTCGGCAGCCTGGTTCTCGCCTTTCTGCTGGCTGGGTTTCCTGACGATCGCGCATCGCTTAAGTTGCTCATCCCCACATTCACAGCCATGCTGGGAACCTGCGATACGATACGCTGCCTGCGCCAACGATGGAGCTTCTATCACGGGGCAGTGGTGGTGCTGATTTACATGGACATCATGGCCTTGTGTATGATTCTTTTCCTGCTTCTCTATCCCTATGGGCGATGGCTGTTATAGCTTTTCAGCGCGTGCACCTTCAAAAAACATTAGGTGTTGTTACTTGCTCGGGCTGAAGTAGAATCTTCGGGCAGACCGGCCAAACAAAATCCATTGTTTAGGAGAACCAATGCTTAAAGGATTTCGCGACTTCGTCCTGCGCGGCAACGTGGTCGATCTTGCCGTCGCTGTCGTCATCGGTGCCGCATTTACGGCCATTGTCAACGCGCTTGTTGCCGATATCATCAACCCGTTGATTGCGGCGGTCGTGCACAAGCCGGATTTTTCTGCGCTGCTGCTCAACGTCAACGGCGGCATTATCAAGTACGGCGACTTTCTCAATGCCCTGATCGCATTTCTGATCATCGCCGTCACGGTTTACTTCATGGTTGTACTACCGGTTAACACCTTAATGGCCAAATTTCGGCCTAAGGTCGTCGCGGCGCCCAGCACCAGGCCGTGCCCGGAGTGCCTGAGCGAGATCCCGATCGGCGCCAAACGCTGTTCGCATTGCGCTCAACTCGTCGCGTAAATCGTTTGCCGAGGGACTGCTTCTCCAAAGAGAGCAGTCCCTTCGTATAAACTTTGTTATCACCTGCTCATTGCCAAAACGGTTGGTCTTCTTCCTGCTGGTCATCGCTCACTTCCCCGTCGTGGCCCAGGTTTCACCGTTTCCGGACCGAGTTTTGGGATTTCGCGACTTCACCCGGCAAGCCAAAATCGATCAGGATTTCCTCGCAATACCCAATACCAAGTTGGCCCAGGAAGAGCTGAAAACACTTACCGCCGCCCCCCACGTGGCAGCCAGCAAAGAGGACTATGATACAGCCCTCTATGTGGCGGCTAAGTTCAAGGCCGCGGGCCTCGAAACTCAGATCGTTCCCTATAAGGCATGGTTGAATCTTCCCCAGGAAGTGTTTCTCGAAGCCACCAACGCCGATGGGAAGATCCTGATGAGCGGACCCACCCGCGAGCATGTCGATAACGATCCCTATCAAGATGATCCCCGCGTGCTGCCGGCCTTCAATGGCTCTTCCCCCTCCTGTGACGTGACAGCTGAGGCTGTCTATGCAAATTACGGGCGCCCGGAAGATTTCAAGAAGCTGGAAGAGATGCACGTCAACGTGGCGGGAAAGATCGTTCTGGTTCGTTATGGAATGAATTTTCGTGGAGTCAAGGTCTACCTGGCGCAGCAGCGAGGAGCAGCCGGTGTCCTCATCTACTCCGATCCCGCCGATGACGGCTACTTCCAGGGTGACAAGTACCCGCACGGGCCGTGGCGTCCGGATACCGGGGTGCAGCGCGGGTCGGTGCAGTACATGTTCAAGTATCCGGGCGACGCCACCACGCCTGATGTCGCATCGACGCCGGGGTTGCCCGCATCGCGGCGTTTGCCGCTCTCAGAGCTAAGCAGCCTGCCTACTGTGCCGTCGATGCCGCTCTCCTACCACGATGCGGCCCCCATCCTGGAAAACCTGGGTGGCCCGGTTGCGCCCAGGGAGTGGCAGGGAGCCCTGCCATTCAGCTACCACGTAGGCGGCGGGAACTTAGTGAAAGTGCACCTGCGCCTCAAAATGGACTACGCCCAACGCACAGTGTGGGACGTGATTGGCAAGATAACCGGCAGCGAATTTCCCGATGAGTGGGTCGTCGGCGGGAATCACCGCGATGCCTGGGTTTATGGGGCGGTCGATCCCGGCAGTGGTACCACCGCCATGCTGGAGGCCGTCCATGGCATTGGGGGGTTGCTGGCGCAAGGATGGAAGCCGCGCCGCAGCATGTACTTTTGCAGTTGGGATGCGGAAGAGGAAGGCCTGATCGGGTCGACGGAGTGGGCCGAGGAACATGCCAAACAACTGGCCCATGCGGTGGTTTACATCAATACCGACGCCAGCGTTTCCGGGGTTCATTTTGAGGCTTCCGCAGTGCCGTCGCTGAAGCAGTTCGTTCGCGAAGTCACCATGGAGGTGGCCAGCCCTAAAGGTGGATCCGTTTATGACGAGTGGAAAAAAGATCTGAGCGATGCTGCCGCACGGCGGCATCCGAGCAAAGAGTTCAACGACGCCCCGGCGGTTCCGCTCGTGAGTGGCGGTGACGTCCGGGTCGGAGATTTGGGCAGCGGTTCGGATTACACACCTTTCATTCAGCATCTGGGTGTTCCTTCGACGGACATTGGTTCCACCGGTGCTTACGGCGTTTATCACTCCGTCTTCGACAACTACGCCTGGTTCGTCATGAATGCGGATCCGACCTTCGTGTACGAGCAGCAGATGGCCCGTGTTTTCGGCCTGGAAGCACTGCATATGGCGGATACCGATGTGCTGCCCTACGACTACGCCACGTATGCCAGGCAGATACAGGCTTACCTGTTCGCTGCGCAGGGGCGCGCCAAGGATGCCGGCATGGCGAGCGTAGACTTTAACGCTGCGCTGGGGGCGGCCAGCCGTTTCGCGGGAGAGGCAACGTCGGTGCTGGCCAAACAGCTAGCGGCCAAAGGGGACACAACTGCGCTGAACACCTCGTTGCGTGCGGTGGAAGAAGATCTGCTGGCGCCCGAGGGTCTTCCTGGCCGGCCCTGGTTCCGGCACACCATATTCGCGCCGGGAGAGTACACGGGGTATGCCGCGGTGGTGATCCCGGGAGTGAATGAAGCCATCGATTCCCGTGATGCAACTCGCGCCCAATCACAGATGGCGAGTGTTACGGCTGCGCTTGTACGCGCCACTGAGACTTTGGAGGAAGTGCGGTAGTCAGCGGTCACGGCTCTGTGGAGTTTCTAGCTATCCCCGGCTGGCCAGGGTCTCGGCTTGCAGTGTCACCAGTTCGGTCAGGTCCCTCTTTTCCAAGCCGTGGACTTCCTTGTTAAAGGCATCGACTTTGCTCGACCAGTTCATGGAGCAGAACTTCGGACCGCACATCGAACAGAAGGCTGCTTCTTTGTAATAGTCGTCGGGCAGGGTCTCGTCGTGCATAGAGCGCGCTGTCTCGGGATCGAGTGACAACGCGAACTGCTTATTCCAGTCAAAGGTATAGCGCGCGTAGCTGATCGCGTCGTCCCGATCCTGCGCCCCTGGCCTATGCCTGGCAATATCGGCCGCGTGGGCAGCAATGCGATAGGCAATCATGCCGTCTTTCACATCTTTTTCATTGGGCAGCCCAAGGTGCTCCTTGGGTGTGACGTAGCAGAGCATTGAGGCGCCATGCCAGCCGATGATGGCGGCACCGATGGCACTGGTGATGTGGTCGTATCCGGGTGCGATATCGGTTACCAAAGGCCCCAGGGTGTAGAACGGCGCTCCATCGCAGAGCTCTACTTCTTTCTCGACCTGCTCCTTAATCTTGTCCAACGGGATGTGGCCGGGACCTTCAATCATCACCTGCACATCGCTCTTCCATGCTGACCTGGTCAGCTCGCCCAGCGTCTTCAACTCGGCAAACTGGGCTTCGTCGCTGGCATCGGCGACACAGCCGGGACGCAAACCGTCGCCGAGGGAGAAGCTGACGTCGTACTTTGCCATCACCTTCACGATGCGGTCAAAGTGTTCGTAGAGAAAATTCTGGCGATGATGATGGGTCATCCACTGGGCGAGAATCGCCCCACCCCGGCTGACGATACCCGTGATTCGCTTGGCCACCATGGGCACGTACTGAATCAGCACGCCGGCGTGGACAGTGAAGTAATCCACCCCTTGCTGCGCCTGCTCTTCGATCACTTCCAGATAGACATTGATGTTCAGATCTTCGAGCTTCTTCACCCGATTCAGCGCTTCGTAGATGGGCACCGTACCAATGGGCACCGGGCTGTGGCGCAGAATCGCCTCCCGGATCTCCGGAATGTTGCCTCCGGTCGAGAGGTCCATGACCGTGTCGGCCCCAAAGTTAACTGCCGTATGGAGCTTCTCCAGCTCTTCGCGCACATTGGACGTTACCGCGGAGTTGCCGATATTGGCATTGATCTTGCACCTGGTGGCGACGCCAATCCCCATGGGTTCCAGCTCAGGGTGATTAATGTTGGCAGGAATGATGAGCCTGCCGGCGGCAATCTCGTCCCGGATCAGGCCTACAGAAATCTTTTCCCTCTGGGCGACAAAGGCCATCTCTTCCGTGACTTGGCCCCGACGCGCGAAGTGCATCTGAGACATGTTGGTATCGCCCGTCCGGGCCGCTTCGAGTTTGCGCTTTACGATCCACTCAGCCCGCGGCTTCAAGATCTCATCCGTGCCGTTTCCATTGCTGCTCATTGTCGAAATCGCCTCACGAAGATTATACGTTCAGATGCGGCGCTTGACGGAAAGGACCACGCGCTCCTACCCTTAGAATGAGCAATGAAGATTCCTGGGCATACAATCCGCATCGCCGCCGCCGTCGTGGTCATCCTGGCCACCATCACTTATCTTGCGATCACCGCGGCGCAGGCGGATAAGAGCTACTACGTCACCATTGGCGAGCTGCAAGCGATGGGCAGCAAGGCCTACACCCGCCATCTGCGCGTGGCCGGCGATGTGGCGCCCAATTCGATCGAACGCAGCGGCACAAACGCCCATTTTGTCCTGACCGAACAGGGTCACACGCTGCGGGTGGCCTATCAGGGCATCGAGCCTCCGCCGGATACCTTTAAAGATGGCTCCCAGGCGCTTGCCATGGGGACGTACGGCAGGGATGGCGTGTTCCATGCCACCGAACTCCAAGCCAAGTGCGCCTCGAAGTATGCGGCCGCCAAGCCCGCACCCAACACCGCTTCCCTCAAATCACCGGTAGCGACGGCGCCCAAATAGAGTAAGAGCCTTCGCGCTCTATACTCCAATGGGATGGTTCTGGTTCAGCTCGACAACGTATCGCGCATGTTTGGCCGCTTCCCTGCCCTGCGCAAGGTCTCTATCAGTTTCAATTCGGGCCGCTGCTACGTTTTGCTGGGGGAAAATGGCGCGGGCAAATCCACCCTGCTGCGCATCCTGGCTGGACTGCTGGAGCCAACCTTAGGGAGCGCCCGCATCTTGAGCGACGGTAAGCCCGAAAAGATTGCCAACCAGCGGGCGCGTATCGGCTACATGAGCCATGCTCCGATGCTCTATGACGAATTAACCGCCATGGAAAACCTGCGCTACTTCGCCGGCCTTTACCGTACCTGCTCCTGTATTACGCCGGCGGAGGCGCTGCTTGCTGTGGGCCTCGATCCGACGCTGACTCGCCCGGTCGGCCAGTTCTCACAGGGCATGCGGCAGCGCACCTCCTTAGCGCGAGTGTTGTTGCCCCAGCCCCAACTGCTGCTGCTCGACGAACCCTTCTCTAACATGGATGCGGCCAGTGCCGGCAAGATGGTGGCTTTAATGGGGCAGCTTCGCACCGCGAACCGCACCGTGGTTCTCACCACCCATCAGAGATCGCTCGCCGAACCCCTGGCTGATTATTTCCTGACCATGGAGGCGGGACAGTTAGTCTCCATGACGGAAGGGCCAGCGAACGTCCCGGCGCAGCCTCTATGAAGACCAATGCCACACGCATTCTCGAAGGACTGGGCATCGCCTACACGCTGCAAGAATATCAAGTCGACCCTGAAGACCTGTCCGCCATCAACGTAGCGCGAAAGATCGGGCTGCCGGTCGAACAGGTGTTCAAGACCCTGCTCACGGTCACGGGGCCGGACCAATACGTGTTCGCTGTCATTCCGGGTGACGCGGAGCTGGATTTCAAGAAGCTGGCCCGCGCAGCCGGTGCTCGGAAAGCGGAGATGGTCTCCCTTAAGGACGTGCAGCCACTGACCGGCTATATCCGAGGTGGCGTCACGGTTTTCGGTGCGAAAAAGGATTTCCCGGTTTTCGCCGATGAAACCATCGAGCTGTTCGATTTCATTTCCGTCTCGGCGGGGCAGCGCGGTACGCAAGTCCTGCTCGCGCCCCAGGACTACCTGCGTGCGGCCCACGGCACGGTCGCTGCCCTGACCAAGGACCAGGCGCGCTCGTGAGTTATCTGCTGATTCATCTGGCCAAGGACCTGCGCCTGGAATGGCGATCGAAGGACGCTATCAATGGCATGCTTTTCTTTGCTTTGCTGGTGGTGGTACTTTTCAGCCTGGCCTTTGACCCTACAGCGGCGCTCTCGCGGCAGATTGCCGGCGGGATTCTTTGCGTTGCAACTCTATTCGCTTCGGTCACTGCGCTCAATCAGGCCTGGACCCGCGAACTGCGACACCAGGTGCTGGATGCGCAGCGCATGGCGCCGGCCCCTCCAGCTTCACTTTTTCTGGCCAAGGTGATTGCCAACTTTATCTTCGTAACCCTGGTGCAGATCGTTCTGGCTCCGCTGTTTGCCATTTTTTACAATCTCCATCCGCTGGGAGAAACATGGCTTCTGGCGGTGGTTCTGCCGTTGGGCACCTGGGCGCTGGTGGTGAACGGAACCTTTTTTGCCGCGCTTTCCTTGCGCACCCGGAATCGGGAGCTGCTGCTTCCGCTGCTGCTCTTTCCCATCTTCATTCCGGCGCTGCTGGGCATGGTTGAGGCTACGACCGCAATTCTAACCGGCGAATCCGAACCCGCGCTCTGGATTAAGCTTCTGGCCGGCTACGACATCATCTTCACCACGGTGAGTTTGCTGTTGTTCTCCACCATCCTCAACGCGGAGTGAAGAGAGGGCAAATTAGTGGAAGGGGTACCTTATTTCATCTATCAAAGCCACGCTTCATGTGCACATTCAATAAGGCGCGGGTTTCACGCCAGGCTACAAATGCGAACCGATTTGATGCTGAAGAAGTCTAGGGAAGGCAACGTCGACGAAACCTGCTGATGCAGCTCAGCATCGAACGGAAAAGGACTTAACGAAAGGATCGAACATGATACAGATCACCTGGCTGGGACACGCCACCTTTGAGATTCAATTTGAGTCCGGAGAAGTTTTGATTTTGGATCCGTGGATTACGGGAAATCCAGCCTACCCGGCCGGCTACAAGATCAAGAAGGCAGACGCTATTGCTATTTCACACGGGCACTTCGACCATACGGCGGATCTGGTAGAGCTGGCGAAGAAATTCGATTGCAAGGTGGTCGGCATATTCGAAGTCGCCACCTGGGCCGGCTCCAAAGGGGTGAAGAACACGGTTGGGGTCAACAAGGGTGGCACGTTTGATTTGGGTTTTGTAAAGCTCACGATGACGCACGCGCTGCACAGTTCTTCCATCAAAGACGGAGACAACATCCTGTACGGCGGTGAAGCCGCGGGATATATCCTCACCCTCAAGGATGGACGCCGCGCTTACTTTGCGGGAGATACCGCCATCTTTTCCGACATGAAACTGTACGCGGAGATTTACCATCCGGAGCTGGCATTCTTGCCCGTGGGTGATCACTTCACGATGGGTCCGGAAGAGGCCGCTTATGCCGGCCGCATGCTGGGCGTAAAGGAGATCATCCCGATGCATTACGGTACCTTCCCCATGCTTACCGGTCACCCGGAACAGTTAGAGGAAAAGCTCTCCGGGAGCGGGATTCGGGTTCGGAAACTGAAGCCCGGAGAGTCGACAAACTGGTAGCGCTTTTGGATGTATGCCGCGCTCTGCTATCGTCTGCCCGCGCAGAGTGATCGACTTCCGGAAAGCCGGTCACCCTGAAGTCTTACGCCGCTGTCACAGGTTGTTCTGAGACCGCAATTTTCCGCTAGCCACTTTTGTTGTGGGTCCGAGCTCTTGACGTTTGGTTTTGCTGTTCGCTGTTTCAGCTTGAAGCAGCGTCTCAACCTTGTCTGTCCCGGGCACGTGGACGGAAAGAAGGCTCTTGTGCCCTTCAGAGTTGCGAAAGACTATACTGCCAGCGCGCGAAATTTGGGATCGATTCTCTTCAGGGCGTGTGGTAAAGAACCTCTCACTCCCGTCGTTGATATTGCGTATGGAAAGAGACCAGTCAGACACGAGGGTGAACTCATATGTTCCAGCGGGATAAGATTCGCTGCCGGCAGAAAAGGCAAATGGGGTACTTACCATGATCGCCTGGGCTGACGCGGTTTGCATTGCCACAGGTAATATGGCCGCGGCTGCGGCAACTGTCAGGAATGCAGCAGCGAATGTAGGGATAGACTTTTTGCGATTCATGGACGCTCCTCGTTGCGCAGAAATCGATTTTCTGCGTATAGCGGCGATCACTGGGATCGCCTGTGCAGTGATTCGATTTCAGCACCGGGGCCCAGAGCGTGCGATAAAGATTGGTTAAGGTGGGTAAAGGTTTGTAAACGTCATTGCGCGCGAGGCTCCCCACCTAAGGCTGTGTTGGTCCGAAATTATCTGGGCTGTGGGTTCGGTCCGGCTGCGATAGAGACAAGTCGACGTTTGTGGTTGGAGTATCTGCCTCTGTGTTCCTGCCGGGCAGTTTCCAGGACCCAATTTTTGGTCGCGGTTCCGACCGGTTTCAGCAGTGTGTGCTGCTTCTGTTTGCTGTAGGGCTGCTCATATGAGCACAGTACATGCCGGTGGGTAGCCGCAAACTCGATCCATGACCCGCCCGGCGCCAACCAGGGTTTCGTGTCACCGGCCAAGCCGGCGGTGCAGTCACCGGCTCAATGAGGAGCGGGTGCATGGTGGAGCACGATCCGTCCGACCGCCATGGCCATCAGCAGCAGGCCGGCAAGGAAAAGCAGTAATCGGGTGAGCACCCGCCAGACGCGGGACTTTGGGGGAAGAACGCCGCGCTTAGTCTTAAGACTGTAAGCCTGGCTTAGTATCCCCGAGAGCAGCAGGAAGAAACCTACCGCAAGCATTAACCAGGTCATGAATGTTCCTCCGTCACAAGCTTCATTTTCGTTTCTGCGCGACCTCGGCGGAATGATCTAAACTGGTTTTGTTCGCTTGAGGAGTTGCGTGATGAAGATCTTCCGCTGGGTATGGCTGGCAATCACTCTTGGCCTGCTTGGTTACGCTTTTTACCAGGGCATGTATGTCGCGCCTACCGAGGCTACCATGGGCGACATTCAGCGCATCTTCTACTACCATTTCCCCTCGGCGATGATGACGTTCCTGTTCTTCTTCGTCAGCTTTGTCGCTTCCATCGTCTACCTCGCCTCCCGCCGCAATCATCCGCAGCGTGCGCTTGGCGCCGATGCCGCCGCCCTCGCCTCGGCGGAGATGGGAATGGTCTTTTGCACCCTGGTGTTAATCCAGGGCCCACTCTGGGCGAGACCTGTCTGGGGTATTTGGTGGACCTGGGATGCCCGTTTGACCTCGACTTTGGTGCTTTGGCTCATCTATGCGAGCTACCTGCTGCTGCGTAAGTTTGCCGATGGCCCGCAAATGCAGACCCTGGCCGCGGTGCTGGCCATCTTTGGCTACGTCGACGTCCCCATCGTCTATTTCTCGACGCGCTGGTGGCGCACCCAGCATCCCGCTCCGGTGATCGGAGGCGATGCCAACTCCGGGCTCGATCCGGCAATGTGGCCCGCGGTCTTCTGGAACCTGGGGGCATGGCTGGCGTGGGGGATTCTGCTGGCCGGCTGGCGATACAGTATTGAACGGCGGCGGCAAATTGCTGAACAGCATGCGGCCCTCCATGCTCTGGAAGCCAGCCTTGAAGTGACACTTTAAGAAACTGCCGCCTCAGGGCTTATTACGGGGTCTAAGCTCTCCGCTAACGATTGGGTTAACGGCTGAAGATCTTCTAAGCTGAGGAACGAACGCGGCTTCGGCCGTCGAGGAAAGGAAGTCATGGCGCATCGTCATCTCGTACTTGCCTACGCCATCACCATCGTGGTGCAACTCGGTTATGCCGGGTGGATCGGTTTGAAATACAGGGCTACGCGCAAGCTGGAGCGCGAATTTCCCCCTTACCCTTCGCTCTCGAAATAGGAGTCAGGGCAAACGTGAGGCGGGAGGAGCTTCTCTTACTTCTTCCCCCATCAATTCTCCCGGATGGCTGCCTCCCAGCAGTTCTTCTTCGGGCTCGATGTGTACCAGGACCTCGGCAATCTTATCCACTTGCTCCCGCACCTGGTCGGCCACTGCATGGGCGATGAGGTGCCCCTCGCGCACGGTAAGGTCACCCCGGACGACCACATGAAGATCCACGTAGTAGCGGAAGCCCACCTTGCGAACAAAGCACTTTTCTACTCCGAACACTGCCGGCACCGCCGCCGCCACGCGCCGCACCTGCTGCTCGATCTCAGGTGCAGGCGCCGTATCCAGCAGCTCAGCCACCGGTCTTCGTAGCTGCCGCCAGCCCCCCAAAAGGATCACCGGAGCGGCGCATAAGGCTGCCCAGTCATCTGCCGTTGGGTCGCCGGTCCACAGCGCCGCGGAGATGCCGACAAAGGCAAACGCCGACACAATCGCATCGCTGAGGTGATGCCAGGCGTCCCCCCTCAGTGCGGAGCTCTCAATTTTGCGACTGACACCGGAAACATAGCGAGAGAGCACTGCTTTAATGGGAACCACGCAAACCAGAACCCATAAAGTGTAGACGTGAGGCAGCTTATGCGGGGTGCGAATCAGGTTAATGCTTTCTGCAGCGATGCCAACCGCAGCTGCAATCATGGCTACGCCTACCACTGCGGCCGCGATCGGGTCGGCTTTCCCATGCCCATAAGGATGATCTCTATCCGGCGGCTTGATGGCGAGCCGCAGCCCCCAGTAGACAACTGAGGAACTGATCACATCAAGGAAGGATTCAATTCCGTCGGCTAACAGTGCGAAGGAATGCCCAATGAGCCCGGTGAGGCATTTGAGCAGCGCGAGCGCCAGGTTGATGCCGATTCCGAGCAGGGAGGAGCGCAAGCCGCCCTCTACCATCTGTTCGGTTGTCGGGGAGACCGTCATGGCTTAATTGTCTCTTGTTCCGGGGGCCGGCGCGCGGTAACGGTGCCGAAGGTTTTCTTTTTTTGGAATCCGTCTTGCCCCTTTTGAAGGATCCTTACTAAACTTAGCTTGGAAAAAGCAATTTCACGATTTCTGTGCCCGATCCGGCCTCCACTAAGCGGGGGGATTCAGGCGGAAAGCCCTGTGCGGGCAACTACCCGGCACACCTATGGTGAAATCGCTTCAGGCCCCGGAGGCGTCCGTTGTTGCGCTTTTTGAAGCTCGCTCTTATTTTCGAACTATCCACCATACTGGGGCTCTCGGTACTGACAGGCCAGTTCTTCTACCGGGCATACAACAACTCCAGTCGCGAGCATCTACCGGTCAGTTTTCTTGCGGCGTTGGTTATGCTGGTACTGGGAACGCAGCAAACAGCGATGTCGTTTCGCCGGGAAAAGATCCGGCTGGCGTTTGGCCGCCCGTCGGTCAAAGAAAAGCTCCGCCTGAGAGTGGCTTACAGTACGCTGACGCTGCTGCTTTTTATCGCCGCCAGTGTTTTGCTGGTTATTCTTCGGAACCACCTCCGCTAGGAGGGTGAGTTAGCGAACACCGCTTACGGCTCTTTTCGGGCGCGAAGCGACCGATTGCGGTTTTCTGGGCTGTCCCACATCGGGATGTTCTGCCTTGCGCGGCTGCGCACCCTGAGATGACTGCTGATCCATCCACTCATCCAAGCGAGAACGCTTAAAGCGCCAGCGATTGCCGAGCTTGAACGCCGGGACAAAACCGTCCGATGCGTATTTGTAAAGAGTATCGGGACTGATGCCGAGGTAATCGGAAGCCATGCGGATATCCATGACTTCGCGAACCTCATCTCTCGCCGGTGTGGTTCTCATCGAAGTGCTCTCCTCTGGGAACTGCGGGACCGGGCGAGAGTACATACCCGCCGTTGTGCTTATACCGCGTTTTCACCCTGTAATACAAGAAATTATCTCGTATTGCTCGAGTGTTCCGGGTTTTGAGCGGTGTCGCAGTTTTCATACCCGATTTGGGTTTGCGCAGCGTGGTTTTCTTTGGGGAAAACCGACAGCAGGGCCTTTCCCTTCGGTTTCTACCGACTGTGATACCGCTCTTACGGTTTTGTTTAGTTCCGGTAGGAGCGTAACAGAATTCGCGCCCGCGCGAAGCATTACCTGCGACGCAGAAGCGGTTACCAAGGACATCGTATCCGACCTGATCCCCGCGGCAGGATCGTTAATCTTCAAGTTTCTATATCTCCATTATCCTATTCATTCTTTGCGGCTAAGCACGAGCACAACTTGAGTTAGAGAAACTTGAATTTATTAAAATTCCGGTTGCAGTCCGGCTGCCAGGGCAATCAAGTCGTCACCTATGGTTCGAGTTTTTGCGATCGCATCCTCGAGCGGTATGTGGGTAATCTCTGTGCCCCGCAGCACGACAAGACGGCCGAACCTGCCCTCGTGCACCAGATCGATTGCAGCTGAGCCATAACGAGTGGCGAGCATCCGGTCGTAAGCCGTTGGTGTGCCCCCGCGTTGGGTGTGGCCGAGATTTACGGAGCGGGTTTCGTAGCCGGTCTTTTCCTCAAGCAATTCTGCGACAGATTGGCCGATACCGCTGAGGCGAGCATGACCGAACGCGTCCACCTTCGCTCCTTGCGTCGCCTGCTTGTCGGTGCCCGGCAGCTTTGCGCCCTCGGCGACGACCACGATGGAGAAGAACTTGCCCCGATCGTGGCGCTCCTTCAGGATCTTTACCGCCTGGTCAATGTCGATCGGTTTTTCCGGAACGAAAATAACGTCGGCGCCTCCGGCTATGCCGGAGGTGATCGCGATCCAGCCGGCATCCCGTCCCATCACTTCGCAAACGATCACCCGATTGTGAGCTTCGGCGGTGGAGTGAAGGCGGTCGACAGCTTCCGTGGCGATGGAGACGGCAGTATCGAAGCCGAAACAGGCGTCGGTCCCGCTCAGATCGTTATCAATCGTCTTGGGGACACCCACCACTTTGATGCCTTTTTGTACCAGCGCATTGGCAACGCCCTGGGTGTCATCTCCTCCGATGGTAATGAGCGCATCGAGTTGGTTGGCCTTGATGGTGGCTAGACATTTGTCTATGCCTCCCTCCATCTTGCGTGGGTTGGTGCGCGAGGTACGAAGGATGGTCCCGCCCAGCTGCAGGATTCCCGAGACGGTGTCGATGTTCAGAGGCATGGTCTTGTTTTCCACCACGCCCCGCCAGCCTTCTATGAAGCCAACGAACTCGTCCTTGTGGTGGAAAATGCCTTTGCGTACAGCTGCGCGAATTACCGCGTTCAGTCCGGGGCAGTCACCGCCGCCAGTCAGCATTCCAACTCGCATTTTGTTCTCTCCTAAAATATGCGGCGCAATGTCTTCGCGCACGATCGGCGAAGGGTTTCAGATTGTGCCTTGTGCATCATAAATGCGACCGTCCCAGGAGGGAAATTTGAGTGGCATCGGTGATGGCTACTGGGGCTTTTGGCGTGTCATGGATTCCAACCCAGCCCTTCCGGGCTGGGCTGACGTTTAGCGGACGGCCCTCCGGGCCTCGATGCAGTCTGCTCCCAGAGGTAACCCTTCCATTCTCAAAAAGCTAATTTGGACAAGTCTGAATTTCAGACGTCACTGCGGGACTGGAGTTTAGAAATCGGGTTCCCACACACCACCCAGCTAAAGGTCTCACCAGTCCCGTATCTGGTGGCACAGTCGAAAACCTCCTCGGGTTTTCATCTCCTTCGGTGAGCCGCAGTCCCAGACTTTTTCCAAAAACCGCGAGGAGAACTCTGCGGCTTGTTGCCATAACTACCGATGTTGCAAATAGTTTGATGGCTGAAGCTCTAGTGATGGAATAGCTTATTCAGCAGGGCTCCGGCGTTAGGCTTGTTACTACCGTTGCCCAATATCTGCCGCTTGAGAAGATTGCCCGCATTCTTTTGCAACAATCCGCTCAGATCCGCGTGGATCGTTGGACTCGAAGCGGTGCCGGTGATGTGGATGGGAATTCCGTTAGTGGCCGCAGTGTTGACCGCTTGACCTAAAAAGCCGCCACCTGCGCTCAAACCACCCAGGGCCTGACCGGCGACACCAGAGGTGGTGTTGAGTTTGGCCAGTACTTGAAAGTTAAGTCCACCGCCAGGAGAAATCGTTCCGGCGCCGGTGGCCGTGCCGAGCAGCGGAACCGAGGTATAGAGATCATCGATCCGCGTGCCCTCGGACGATGAGTTCACATTGGCTCGAAGAGTTTGGATCTCGGTGCCGCCCTGAGAGCTGGAGACCGGCTTCAACCCGCCAATTTTCGACGAGAGATCGAAGCCGGTGAGCCGGGTGTTATCCACCTGTACCGGGCCAGTGATAGTTGGAGCAGTGGCTGGCCCAGTGATCGCGAGAGTCGCTGTAAGCGTACCGCCCTGGAGACGCGACCCGCTGGGAAGACGCACGCCCACCGCGGGCAGGAGTGCCTCAACCTGATTGATGGGCAAATTGGGCGCAGCCAAATGAAGCGCCAGATTTGTTTGTGAGCCCTTTATCGTGTAAGTCCCGTTCACGTGCACGGTGACGCCGCCGGTGTTGATGCCCAAATCGCCAACCTGTCCGCTCCTGGATTCCAGGTTGTGATCGACGGTGTAGTTGATATCGACCGGGGATGGCGCGGGAGAGCCTCCGGCAACCAGTTGGAGCCGGGTGGCGCGGATTGTGCCATTGCTGGTCAGGGTGTGGCCATTCGAGGTGACCTGGGCGGCGATGTCGGCAAGCATGGAGATTCCCTGGTTCTTTTGAACCACGCCAGCCGCGACTGGATCAAAGTGCTTGAGGGTTATGTTGGCACCCAGCGGGGTCGCCGAGGCGTCCTTTGGGTCTACTGGGCCAGCGTTGCCCTTGACCTCGAGCAAGCCGCCACCGGGAAGACTGGCGGACAGCACAAAGGGAAAAGCTTTAGCAAAAGAAAACTGCTGCAGGGAAAGATTCAGCTTGCTGTAGGTAAATGGAGGGCTGGTGGCCGGCAGGTCAGAGACTACAGCGGTGCCGTTCACCACCTTCATTTGACCCACAGTAAAGTTGGGCAGCGAGGTTTCCTGCTGGGTGTTTTGGGTGCGGCTTGCGGCGGTGTTTCCGATATTGGAAAAGTTCCACACTCCCTGGCCGTTGTGAACGAGGTTGATGGTGGGTGAATCGGCGACAAAGCTGGTAACCAGCAACTGACGATGGAAGAGGAGAGGCCCCACTTCCACCCCGATGTGTAACGACCGTGCCTGGAGAAATGGCTTCGAGCTGAAGGCAGGGTCGTCGGCAATGGAAATGTTGTCAGCCACCAGGCTCCCAGAGAAGACAGAGAAGCTTAACTTGCCCAAGGTCACCTTCCGGCCCAAAGCAGAAGAGAGCTGGGTTTCGAGCGTAGGGCGGAATGTATTGGCATTGACAAACAGGGGTACGAGAAGAACAGCCAGCAGTAAGAGAACGACCACGGCGATGAGAACGCTTGCGAGCGGATGTTTCTTCATGGACGCACCTGTGCTGTTGAATTAGATGCGGCTCTTTACCGCTGGGCGGTTGCTTCGTCGTGGTAGATGGCGGCAATTTGGTCGGCATAGCGCGCGACCACGACCCGTCGCCGCAGTTTCATGGTGGGGGTAAATTCGCCGGACTCCATCGACCACTCGTCGGCAACCAAGTGGAAACGCTTGATGGTCTCGAAGTTTGCCAAACCCTCGTTGACGCGGTGGACCATAGCCTGGAATTCCGAATTTACAGCCGGATTGCCGAGCAGCTCAGCGCGCGAGGAGAAGGCGATTCCCTGCTGCCGCGCAAAGTCCTCAAGCGCCGGAAAGTTGGGCGCGATCAACGCGCTTAGGAATTTGTGCCGATCGCCAACCACGACTGAGTTAGTTACCAGCGGGCTATTGTTCAGCTTGGCTTCGATCGGCTGGGGAGCGATCATCTTTCCGCCCGAAGTCTTTAGCAGTTCCTTCTTGCGGTCTGTGATGTACAGGAACCCATCTTCGTCGACCCGCCCGATATCCCCGGTGTGGAACCAGCCATCGGCTTCGATGGCTTCACGGGTGGCCTCGGGCTTATGCCAATAGCCGACGAACACAAACGGTCCCTTTACCAGCAGCTCTCCATCGGAAGCGATACGGTATTCCACGGATTCGATGGGCTTGCCTACGGACCCCATGCGGTGATTTTTGGCATTGTTCAGGGCCAGTACGGGCGAGGTTTCGGTCAGGCCGTAGCCCTCGAATATGCGAATACCGATGTCGGCAAACCAGCCCGCGGTCTCCACGCCCAGCGGCGCTCCCCCGGCTATATAGTCGCGGACCCGGCCGCCAAAGGCCTGCTTAACTTTTTGGAAAACCAAACGATCGGCCAGCCGCCAGCGGAGGGAAGAGGGTGTCTGCCCCCGCAGAATTTCTTCGTGGTGACGGCGGCCAGTCGCGAGGGCCCAGGTAAAAAGCTTCTTGACCGTGGGTTTGCTCGCCGAACGCCTTTCGACCACATCACGAATCTTCTCGTAAACCCGGGGCACGGCGACGAATACTGTGGGCCGTATGGATGCGATGGCAGCGGGCAACCGGTCGAAATGTCCGCAATAAGCAAGGGTCGCACCGTAACAGAACAGAGCATAGTCGAGATGGCGAGCGGTGATATGCGAGAGGGGCAAGAAGGAGATGCAGGAAGACTCAGGGCTCCAATTAAATGTCCGGGTGGAGTAGTTGAGGTTGGAGGCGATGTTGCCGTGGGTGAGCATGACGCCCTTGGATTCACCTGTGGTGCCGGAGGTATAGATGAGAGTGGCAAGATCTTCAGGTTTGACCACGAAACTGCGCAGCCACTGTTGCATATCGACCGTTGGAGCAGGGGCGCCCTGAAGCAGGGATGAGAGAGTTGCCGCAGGGGGCTCCAGGTCTGTGATGTCGTCCATCACGATGATGTGCTCAAGCTGAGTCTGGCTGCGAATGGAAGCGATTTTGCGGTACTGGATCTCGGTTGATACGACGGCTATGCGTGCTCCGGAATCGTTCAGCAGGACGGCGACTTGCTCGGCGGTGAGCGTGGGATAGATGGGCACATCGACTGCGCCGAGGACGAGTGCGGCGAAGTCTACTACCGGCCACTCCCAACGATTCTCCGCAAGCAGGGCGATGCGGTCACCCTTGAGGATGCCCCAGGAACGAAAGACGTTCGCCATTGTGTAGACGCGAGACAGAAGGTCATCGGTCGATATCGGAAGCCAGTTACCCGACGCATCCTGCCACAGCACGGCGCGCTGGCGCTTGCTGGCCTCGACCAGGGCGACAACGTCCACTAAGGTCTCGAGTTTGAACATGAATGGAGATTGTAAACTGCGGTCCGTGGATAGGGTGTGAAGGCGGGGGTGCGGGGGTATAGAGAAGAGCCAAGAATACGGGATTTATTGGCTGATCGAGCAAAAGCGCTCGTTGGACTTCGCCCGGATTTCCTGTCGAACTTGTTGGCGTTGGCGAACTTCATGCGGCTTTCCTTAATGAAAGCCGCTGCCCAAGACCTGAGTCCTGGGGGTGAAGTTTTTACCTTTGTCCCAGCTTTGCCGGATGGCTGAATCAAGGCAGGATCACGCCTCACACGGTTCGGTGCGAGGTGCATTCCTTTCCAGCAGTTGCGACAGCCGTTCTAGCGCAAAGTCCCGCAGGGACGACCTGATAATAGCCCAGTACGGTTCGGCGCATACAAGCTGCACAGAATTAGAAAGAAGCTACACCGCCGAACCAGTGCTGGGTACAATGGGTTCACTTGCTGCTTTCTTTGCCGAGTACCGTTTCCATCGCCAAGGCTGTTCAATTGTTTGAAATCGGGCTCCTCGAAGTGGATCCACGAGAATTTCCCGCAATCGCGTGGGTTTTCCTGGCAGCAAGGATATGGGGCCTTTTCAGTCAGCATTTCCCAACAGGCGAAGACGGTGGCTTAAATTCATGCTCAGGCCAAGCATCACGAACGGGTTAGCTCGGCAGAGGAATTCAGAAAAATTCTGATGGCACACGCGATCCCGCCATGATTCAGCCGTCCCTTACGGGACTAGTAGTCCGCGCACTCTTCCTACCCAGCACTGCGTGCTGGGCTATTATTAGGCCGTCCCTGCGGGACTTTGCGCGACAGACAGCTGTCCCAGCTCGGGGGCTGGAAAGAGATCCTCAAGTCGCCCCCTCAGGTTTGGGGGAGGGGGGTCAGGCGCAGGAAGCGCGAGGAGAGGTTGGACCAGTCGGAGAGAATGCGGTGAGCACGGGTGCTGGCGGTTTTCTCCGCGTGCAGTTGAATGAGCTGGCGCAACTCTTCGCCTGCGGCCTCATCGAGCTGAGATAAGGGCTCCGGGGCAAGGAAACTGGTGTGGTAACGGGTCTGAGAGATAAAGGTTCCATCCTCGTCGAAGACCCAGGCTAGACCGCCCGTCATGCCGGCGCCGAAGTTTTGCCCGGTCGAGCCCAGCACCGCTACAAGACCACCGGTCATATATTCGCAGCCATGGTCGCCAATGCCTTCGACCACGGCGAGTGCTCCTGAGTTGCGGACGGCGAAACGCTCGCCGGCCCGCCCGGCGGCAAACAGAGAGCCGCTGGTCGCACCGTAGAGAGCGACATTGCCGAGAATGACGTGCAACTCGCTTTCCCGGGCTGCGCGACCCTGGCCGCGGAGAATCAGTTCTCCTCCGCAAAGGCCCTTGCCGACGAAATCGTTGGCCATACCCTCGAGCACGAGTTGCATGCCGGGCACAGCGAAGGCTCCGAAGGATTGCCCGGCAACGCCCTTCATTTTGAAGTTCAGCGGAGTGTCTTTGTGATGCAGTCCGTGCCAGACCAGCTCCCCAGCCAGCCGCGCTCCGAGGGTCCGATGCTTGTTGGCAATGGTCTCTTCGACAGCAAAGGGTAGACCGGCAGCGCGGGCAGCAAGTGCCGGCTGCACCCAGGCGTTGTCAATGTTGGCGTGATCGGTAGGGCGGCGATTTCGCTGGCCCTGCCAACGCACATGCCCCTCACGAGCGGGGGCCAGCAACGCGCTGAGGTCAAGTCCTCCGGCAGCACTCACTTGCTCCAGCAGATCGATGCGGCCGATGGCGGCCTCAAGCGAGGGCAAGCCGAGAGAGGCCAGCAGAGTTTGCAGATCGCGCGTGAGCTCCTCGAAAAAGCGGACGACATTTGCAGGCTTGCCACGGAATTTGGCGCGCAGATCGGGCCTTTGGGTCGCGATACCGGTGGGACAGGTGTTGAGGTGACACTGGCGCGCCATATCGCAACCCAGCGCAACCAGCACCGCGGTGCCGAAAGCAAATTCGTCGGCACCCAGCAAAGCGGCGATCAGCACATCGCGGCCAGTGCGCAGACCACCATCGCAACGCAGCCGCACGCGTCCCCGTAAGCCGTTCTGGATCAGCACTTGTTGCGCTTCCGCCAAGCCGATCTCCCAGGGGTTGCCGGCATACTTGATGCTGGAAAGAGGAGAGGCTCCTGTGCCTCCCGCGTGGCCGGCGATGACAATGTAGTCGGCATAGGCTTTCGCTACGCCGGCGGCCACGGTGCCAACTCCGCATTCGGATACCAACTTAACGCCGATGGCGGCACGAGGGTTTACCCGCTTGAGGTCGAAAATGAGCTGCGCAAGATCCTCAATGGAGTAAATGTCGTGGTGGGGCGGAGGGCTGATGAGCGCAACGCCCGGCTGGGCATGGCGCAGACGAGCGATCAACTCCGTGACTTTGTGACTCGGGAGCTGACCACCTTCGCCGGGCTTGGAGCCCTGGGCGATTTTGATTTCGATCTCCTCGGCGTGGGCGAGATATTCGGTGGTAACTCCAAAGCGGGCGGACGCCACCTGCTTCACCTTGTTATTCAGGATCGCCGGAGCCCCGGGATAGTCCGGGTAGTGGACCGGATCTTCCCCTCCCTCACCCGTATTCGAACGGGCACCGAGCTGATTCATGGCTTCGGTGATGGTCTGGTGCGCCTCCGGGCTGAGCGAACCCAGAGACATAGCCGAAGCAATGAAGCGGCTCACGATGGTGGGAGCGGATTCCACCTGGTCAAGGCTTAGTGGGGCCGCGGCGGGACGGATCTCCAACAGGTCACGCAATACGGTGGGCTTGTTCTCGATCGCCAGGGTGCCGAAGGCGTTCCAGGCTTGTATGGGCGACAGGCCGGCAGCAGCCGCACCACGGGCCGTGCCGGTCACTACCTGCAAAGCCTTCACGGTTTGTGGCTGCCAGCCATGCGGCTCTGCGCGATCGTCTTTACGGAAGCGAACCCAGCCATAATCAGGAAGGGTCCTGGCTTCTCGCGGGGTGACCGGCTGCTGCACGGTGGCTGTGGGCGGTTGCGAATCCTGATGAGTGACGTTGACTAAGGCAGGTTGAACGTCCTCTTCCTGGGCCGCGGTCCAGACGTCACGTAAAGCAGCCTCCAGTTCGGCAAAGCCGATGCCGGAGATAGGCGATGGCGTCCCGAAGAAACAAAGTTCCACCACTTCGTGGTCGAGACCAAGTACGTCAAAGAGGTGCGCGCTGCGATAGCTATCGAGCACGGAAATACCCATCTTGGACATGATTTTCGCCAAGCCGAGGTCGAAGGCGTGAAGCATGTTGGCTTCGCCCTTTTCCGGGTCGAGATTGCCCGCCGTTTCGAGCGCGAGCCAGGGGCAAACGGCGCCTGCTCCGTAGCCAAAAAGAACAGCCGCGTGGTGCAGGTCGCGGCAATCGCCGGCTTCGACCGCAAGGCCGGCGCAAGTGCGCACCCCGGCATTTACCAAGGCGTGATGCACAGCCCCGGTAGCCAGAGCCATAGGGATAGGGAGCATCTCGGCACGCGCTCCCGGTTGGGCTATGGCACGGTCGCTGAGCAGCAAAATGGCCGCGCCGCCCTGGACTAACTCAATCGCCCGAGCGCAGAGATCGTCAATTGCGCGCTTGAGGTTGCAGGATGGCGCAAAGACACAGTCGAGGACCGCCAGCGGCATCTCGTCGGCCAACGGGTGCTCTCGATTGCGCAGCGCATGCATCTGGCCCAGGGAGAGAAATGGCGACTCCAACGAAAGCCCGGGAATGCGCGCCTTGGTGTCGAGCAGGTGGGGCCACGGGCCGAGGCGGGTGTGCAATTCAATGACAATGGATTCGCGCACCGGATCGATCGCCGGATTGGTGACCTGGGCGAAGCGTTGGCGGAAGAAGGCATAGACCGGCCGCGGCGCATGGGCCAGAGGGGCCAGGGGGGTGTCGTCGCCCATGGACCAAACCGCGTCTTTGCCGTCGCTCGCCATGGGGGCAAGCACCATGCGGACATCTTCGCGGGTGTAGCCAAACACCTGCTGGAGCTGGGTTAAATCGTCGACCGCGGGGGCGAAAGAGACCGGCACCAGGGGGGTATCCGCCACCAGGGTGCCATAGGTGGTGAAGCGGTCGAACTCCTTTAACAGCTGGTCGTCCTCAAGCAACTGGTGCGCATCCAGATCGGCGACCAGCATCTCTCCGGGACCGAGACGGCCGCTGTGGATGATTCTCTCCGGATCGAGGTCCACCAGGCCTGCTTCCGACCCGGCAACTACCAAAGCGTCTTCGGTGAGAAAGAAGCGGCAGGGGCGCAAGCCGTTTCGATCCAAAGCCACACCAACCAGGTGCCCATCGGCAAAGGCTAGCGCTGCCGGGCCGTCCCAGGGTTCTACGCAATCCGCGTGGTAGCGAAGAAACGCGGATTCCCGCTGCCGGCCGGCTGGAGGCAACAACATCCTGACCGCTTCAGCGACACTGCGGCCGTTGCGCGCCAACAACTCGACGACCTCGTCCAGGCTGGTCGAATCGGAGCCATCTTTGGATAGTATGGGATGATTTTCCGCGGGAATGGTCGCGGCCCGGGCGTCCATGCGACCCCGGTTCCCCCAGACAGTGTTGATCTCCCCATTGTGAGCCAAGGTCCGCAAGGGCTGGGCCCGGTCCCATGAGGGCAGAACGTTAGTGGCATAGCGCTGATGGAAAATGGCAAACGCGGTGGTATAACCCGGGTCTGCCAGGTCAGGATAAAAGTCGGCCAGCAGACGGCCGGCGCACATGGCCTTGTAGACCAGCGAACAGGAAGAGAGCGAGCATACGTACCCCAGGGAGGCGGCCTCGCGCTCGAACTGCTTCCGCGCCAAGAAGAGGCGACGCTCAAAATGTTCAGGATTTGTAGCAGTCACCAGCACCTGGCGGATCACAGGAATGCTGGAAAGCGCAATCTCGCCTAAAACCTCTTCCCGGGTGGGCACCACTCGCCAGGTGAGCACATCAAGATTTTGGGCGCCGAGGGCCCGCTCCAGAGCATGTTGACCGGGACCAGATTCGCCGGGAAAAAATACCGCCCCCACCGCCAGCGGCTGGGATGCGCCCAGGGAAAGCCCAGTGGACGCCAGTAGAAATTCCCGCGGGATCGCGGTCATGATGCCCACGCCATCGCTGCTCTTACCGTCGGCGGCAATGGCTCCGCGATGCGCCAGACGCGCCAGCGCGGTGAGCGCCTGGGTCAGGATTTCATGGGTGGGCTGATTGCGTAGTGTGGCCACGAATCCAACACCGCAAGAGTCGTGGTCAAAGCGGGGATCGAGCAGATTAGGGGTAAGGCTGCGCTCCAGCTGATTTGAGGCAAAGGAACCCATACGTAACTATAATCCCCGTTTCGTTGACAAGTAGCTGGCAGTAAAAATTTCTTTTGCACCACTAAGGACAACGGCTAGCCAGCATTTTTTTGTTTAAAAAAGACATCAATTCGTTGACAAGCCGGCTCTGTATATTTATACATGTAAATGTATTTTTATGCACACTGCGAGCGCGGCCCAGGGCCGCGCTCTGGCTTTGGTGCAAAAACGTGAGAAATGGTCGTAAAGACATTATGAAGCAAGATCGGCATTCGGCAATTCGGGAACTCGTCTCAGTGCGCGCCCATCGGCAGCCAGGACGAATTGCGCCGCCGGCTGGTGAAGCGCGGTTTCGAGGTAACGCAGGCCACGTTGTCGCGAGACATCCATGAGCTGCACCTCTATAAGGGACCCAATGGCTATGCTGCACCCAATGGCGTCGCACTTGAAGAAGAGGACGACCTGCCCCAGACCGCCGAAATGCTGAACAGTTTCGGGTTGCGGGTAAAACAGGCGATGAATCAGCTGGTGCTGATTACCACGAGCGGGAGCGCGCAGCCGGTGGCCCTGGCAATTGACGGCGAAGACTGGCCAGAGGTCGTGGGGACCATCGCAGGGGACGATACCGTTCTGATCATTTGTCCGGACCAAAAGCGGGCGACCCTGTTGCGAGATCGCCTGGAAACGATGATTGGGTAATGCGCAAAGAGGGGATACAAACCGCGGTTGCTGGAGTGAGCGGCTATGCCGGCATGGAGTTGGCACGCCTGCTGCTGCGTCATCCTGCCTTGCACGGCCGGCCACCGGTTTTTGTCGGCCGCGACGCAGAGCCGGTTCGGCTGACTGACATGCATCCTCAGCTGGCCGATAACAACGGGAGCGCGGAGCTGCTGGTTGAACCCTTCTCCTGGGAATTGCTGAAAAAGCGTGGGGTGGAACTGCTTTTCCTGGCTACACCCGCATGCCCAATCGCGGAGCTGGGCGCCGGAAGCGCTGGGGCACGGTTTGCGGGTCGTGGACTTGAGTGGGGCCTGGCGGTTGCGGGCGGACGAGACATCGCGCCATCTACGGCTTTCACGACGAAGATGCCATGTTAGCCGAGCGAGTCCAGATGGGGAGCGTCTATGGTTTGCCGGAACTGCATCGCACAGTGCATTCGTAATGCACAACTGGTGGCCAACCCGGGATGCTACGCCACATCGATCATTTTGGCGTTGAAGCCGGTGCTATCCGCCGGCTGGGTGGATCTGGATCGGGGAATCATCTGCGACTCAAAATCGGGCGTTTCGGGCGCGGGTAAGGCGCCGACCGCGAACACCCACTTTATGTATGCCGCAGACAATCTCTCCGCTTACGCGGTTTTTAGTCACCGGCACATGGGAGAGATGTTGGAACAGCTGAACCTGCAGGAGTCGCAGATTACTTTTACGCCCCACCTGCTGCCGATTCCGCGGGGCATTCTCTCGACCACCTACGTGACCTTTGGGGAGAAGAAGGAAACGGCCGAGGTGGACGACCTTTTCCGAACGTTTTACGCATCAAGCCCAATGGTGCGCATATTCGGTCATCTGCCGCAGATCCAGTACTCGGTGCGCACAAATTACTGCGACATCGGGTTCAAGCTGGCGAAAGATGGACGCCGATGTATCGTGGTTTCCTGTTTGGACAACCTGCTGAAGGGCGCGGCCGGGCAGGCGGTCGAGAATATGAATTTGATGTGCGGATGGGACGAAGCGGAGGGGCTGGCATGAAATTCGTGGTCAAACTCGGTGGTTCCGCGCTGGAAGATCACGGCCTGCTTCACGGCTGCGCGCGTGCGATTGCCGTCCTCGCGCAGGACGGAAACCAGGTCGCGGTGGTGCATGGCGGCGGCGCTGCGCTCACCCGCACCCTCAAGCAGATGGGCAAGCAGAGTGAGTTCATCGCCGGTTTGCGTATCACCGATGCGGAGACCCGCGACGCCGCGCTCATGGTTCTGGGCGGCCGCGTTAACAAGGAGTTGGTAGCAGCGCTCGGCGGTCATGGCCAGGCAGGTGTAGGCCTTTCGGGTGGAGATGGACTGATTTTCCGCGCGCGAAAGAAACGCACCACGCCGGACCTGGGCTTCGTAGGCGAGATTGTGGCCTCCGATACTCGTTGGCTCGATGCCATCTGGAAGATGGGCGCGGTGCCGGTGATCTCCAGCCTGGCGCTGGGTTTTGATGGCGAGTACTACAACATCAACGCCGATGAGATGGCAGCAGCGTGCGCGGTTGCCTGCAATGCCGATGCGTTGGTATTTCTGACCGACGTGCCCGGCGTTAGGGATCGAACGGCGAGGTGATGCGCTGGCTAAGTGTGGATCAGATTGCCGGGCTTACGCAGGATGCTGTCATCAGCGGAGGCATGCTGCCCAAACTGAGCGCTTGCCGCGAGGCGTTGCTTTCTGGTGTTAAGCGGGTTCGTATTTTGCCTGCGGACGCGGCCGCAGTCTTACCCGATCTGTGTTCGACGAGAGTACTTCAAGGGACAGAGGTGATGGTGGCATGAAGCTCGAAGCAATCCAGGCGGCAGAAGCGAAACTGCTGCTTCCTACCTATGAGCGCAATCCGATTCTTTTTGTCGACGGGGCTGGTATGTACCTGATCGACGACAAGGGAGAGCGGTATCTCGACCTGCTGAGCGGAATTGGCGTCAACGCCTTGGGCTATGGACATCACGCGGTGGTTGAGACGATCAGTGGCCAGAGCCGCAAGCTGGTACACATCTCTAACCTTTACTTCCATGAAGGCCAGGCTGAGCTAGCCACTGCGGCTGACCGAGCGAGCCGGCCTGGATCGGGCATTTTTCTGCAATAGCGGCACCGAGGCCTGGGAAGCCGCAATGAAGCTGGCACGTGCCTACTCGGCGCTGAAGCGGAGCGAAGGGCACACCCTGGGAACGAAATTCCTGGCGCTGGAAAACAGTTTCCACGGGCGCACCATGGGTGCGGTGTCCACGACCCACAAAGATAAATATCGCGAGCCTTTCCAGCCCCTGGTGCCCGGAGTGGAATTTGTCCGCTTCGATGATGTGGATCATCTGCGGGCAAGCTTCTCGAATGCGGTTTGCGCGGTTTTGATTGAGCCGGTGCAGGGTGAGGGCGGAATCCGGCCGGTGTCGCAGGAATTTTTTGCGGCCGCTCGGGAGCTCACGCAATCAACCGGCGCGCTCCTCATCGCGGACGAAATCCAATCCGGCCTGGGGCGTACCGGCAAATGGTTTGCTTACCAGCAATTTGGAATTCGGCCGGATATCACAACCTTGGCCAAGCCGCTGGCGGGCGGATTGCCCCTGGGCGCCATGCTCTGCACAGAGGAAGCATCGCGCGCCATCCATCCCGGGCTGCACGGAACAACGTTCGGCGGCGGTCCACTGGCCTGTGCGGTGGCTATCGCCGTCATCGACGCAATCGAGCAGGAGGGTTTGCTGGGCAATATCCAGGAGACGGGCGCCTACTTCAAACGCCAGTTGCACGATCTGGCAGCGAAGCACGAGAGCGTGATCGACGTGCGGGGTATGGGCCTAATGCTGGCGATGGACATGAACTCCGCCGACCTGGCCAAGCAGATCGTGGCCAGGATGCTCGAGCGGCGAATTCTTATCAACCGCACCAACGAGACCGTGCTGCGTTTTCTTCCGCCCTACATCATTGGCCGGGAGCACGTGGATCTGGCTGTCTCTGCGTTGAACGAAATCTTGACCGAAGAAGCCTCCGGCACGCCGAGCTTCGCGGCGGCGCATCAAAACACAGGGGGGGCACGGAATGCCTAGCAAGACTTTATTGTTCGATGAAAAAGCAGTACATCCCGGAAATCAGCAGGGCAATACGCTTGCCCTAGCCACCGCGAGCCTTGCCGGCCGCGACCTCTGCTCCATTGCCGATCTCTCCCGTATGGAGATCGCCGCTATCCTGGAACTCGCTCATGCCATCAAAGCGTCGCCGGCGGATTATCGCTTCTCTCTCGATGCGCGGCAAATGGTGATGTTTTTTGAGAAGGCTTCGCTGCGCACGCGGCTGACCTTTGAAGCCGGTATGAATACCCTGGGCGGTTCGGCGATGTTCGTGGACCAGACCCAGTCACCGCTGGGCGAGCGCGAGTCTCTGGCCGATATGGCTCGCAACGTGGAACGCTGGGTGAGCCTGATCGTGCTGCGGACCTACGCCCACGAGACCATCACCGAGATGGCGGAATACGCCCGGTGCCCGGTGATTAACGCGCTCAGCGACCTGGAGCATCCGTGCCAGGCTCTGGCCGACTTCATGACCATTGAAGAGCGCTTCGGCACGGCCCGCGGCCTCAAGTTCACCTATGTAGGAGACGGTAACAACGTCTGTCACTCATTGATGTTGACCGCTGCGCTGCTGGGCGCTCATTGCACAGTAGCCTCGCCAAAGGGATACTACCCGAAGCAGGAGATCATCGCTAAAGCGCAGGAAATTGGAGCGGAATCTGGAGCGACGCTTACCCTCACCCACGATGTAGTCGCCGCGGTACGGGGCGCGGATGCGGTGTATACCGACGTTTGCACCAGCATGGGGTTTGAGCATGAGGTTACCAAGCGGGCGCCTATTTTCAAGCCGTACCAGGTCAACGAGGCTTTGATGGCCCATGCTGCCGCTCACGCCGTATTCATGCATTGCCTGCCCGCGCATCGCAATGCCGAAGTAACGGACGCGGTTCTGGACGGCCCGCAATCCGTGGTCTTTGAGCAGGCAGAGAACCGGCTGCACGCCCAGAAGGCTTTGATGGTGTTGCTGCTGGGCGGCGGTCTCGGCGGTGCGCGAGATTTGGCGACAAATTAACCAACAGCCGATATTCGAAGGGGCTCTGATGAGCTAAACAGTCGATGTGAGCCCTTGAGGGACCGCTGAAATCCTTTGTACCTGTGTTCAGCCGTCCCTGCGGACTTTCAAATTAGTTTCGACCTTACCCAGGACTGACGTCCTGGGCTGTTTTCAGTCGTCCCTTCGGGACTCAAGACACAAGCTTGTAAGGAGTTTGGCATGTCGAAGAAAGTTGTTCTTGCTTATTCTGGTGGTCTCGACACCTCGATTATCATTCCCTGGCTTAACGAGAACTACGGTATGGATGTAATCGCCATGATTGCAGATGTAGGACAGGGCGAGGATCTGGACGCGGTGGTCGCGAAAGCCTACGCTACCGGCGCCAAGAAGGCGGTGGTTCTCGATCTGCGCGATGAGTTCGTGCGCGACTACGTCTATCCGACGGTGCGGGCCGGCGCAATCTACGAGCACAAGTATCTGCTGGGTACCTCGATTGCACGGCCGGTCATCGCCAAGCACCAGGTGGAAGTTGCGCTTAAAGAAGGAGCCGAAGCCGTTGCCCATGGTTGCACCGGCAAAGGCAACGACCAGGTCCGTTTCGAGCACGCCTACCAGGCATTGGCTCCGGATTTAAAAGTGATCGCACCGTGGCGTGAGTGGACGCTGAAGTCCCGCGAAGACTGCCTGGATTACGCTGAGGCGCATGGCATCCCCGTGGCGGCAAGCCGGGAGAAGATTCACTCCCGTGACCGCAACCTGTGGCACATCAGCCACGAGGGTGGCGAACTGGAGAATGCCGGCAATGCTCCGTTGCCGAGCACATGGGTGATGACTCGCTCGCCCCAGGAAGCGCCCGACCGCGAGGAGGCAGTGGAGATCGGGTTTATCGAGGGAAAGCCTGTGTCGGTAGACGGCATGAAGCTGGAGCCGGTGCAAATTGTGGAGCTGCTGAATGAAATCGGCGCGCGGAATGCCATCGGCCGCATCGACCTGGTGGAAAACCGCTTTGTCGGCATCAAGAGCCGCGGACTGTATGAGACCCCTGGCGGCACCTTGATAACCACGGCACATCGCGAACTCGAAGCTCTGACGCTCGATCGCGAAGTGATGCACTACAAACAGCAGGTCGCGCTCAAGTATGCCGAACTGGTCTACTTCGGCCTGTGGTTCACGCCTCTGCGCGAAGCCCTGGACGCTTTCGTCGACAACACTCAGAAGCTGGTTACCGGCACGGTCAAGCTGTCTCTGTACAAGGGAAACATCGGTGTGGCTGGACGGCATTCTCCGTACTCGCTCTACTCCGATGATTTGTCTTCGTTCACCATGGGCGATAGCTACGACCAGAAAGATGCCAAGGGCTTCATCCAGATTCTGGGCCTGCCTGCCCGCACCCGGGCGCGTTTGCTGCAGAAGAAAGAGGCTCACCAGTGAAGATGTGGTCTGGCCGCTTTCGCGAGCCACTGGACCAGGACTTCGAACAATGGCAACGATCTCTGGCATTTGACTGGCAGCTACTTCCCCAGGAGGTGGCTGCCAGTAAGGCTCATGCGCGGGCGATCGCCGCGGCGGGCATCCTTACTCCGGCGGAGCTCAAAAAGATTGTGAGCGCACTCGACGCCATCCGCGACGAGTACGCCCACCGTCCGCCCAGCGATATCTACGGCTGTTTGCAAGCGGAGGACATTCACCACTTTGTAGAGCTCGAATTGGTGGCGCGGATCGCGGACCTGGGCTTCAAGCTGCACACCGGCCGCAGCCGCAACGAACAGATTGCGACCGACCTTCGGCTGTTCGTGCGGGAAAAGTGCGCGTCGATCACCGGCCGCCTTGGGGACTGGGTGCGCGCGCTGACCGCGCAGGCGTCCGGCGCAGGCGACGCGGTCATGCCCGCCTATACCCATCTGCAGCGCGCCGAACCAGTGCTGGTGGGTCACTGGCTGCAAGCGTATGGGGAGATGCTGCTGCGAGACGTAACCCGGCTGGGGGATTTGAGCCGTCGCTTGAATTACTGTCCACTGGGTTCTGGAGCGGTGGCCGGCGCTACCCTGAAACTGGATCGGACCATTGCCGCGCGGGAACTTGGCTTTTCGGGGCCAACCGCCAATAGCATGGATGCGACCAGCGACCGCGACTTCGCACTGGAGTTTTTGCAGGCGCTTACGCTGATGGCTTTGCACGCCAGCCGCTTTGCGGAAGAGATCACGCTCTATGCGACAGCGGAATTCGGATTCGTCGAGCTGCCGGAAGCGTTTTCGACTGGATCGAGCGCGATGCCGCAAAAGAAGAACCCCGATCTGACTGAGCTGGTGCGCGCCAAAGTGGCCCGCATCAATGGCGCCGCGCAGACGGTCACGATGTTGCTGAAAGGGCTTCCGCTGGCCTACAACAAGGATCTGCAGGAAAGCCAGGAACCACTCTTTGCCGCCGCTGACTCGGCGGAGCGGATGATTGCTTTGCTGGCCAGGTTCACCGCTGCTCTTCGCTTCAACACGTCGCGCATGCGGAGTGCCTGTGAGACCGGTTATCTGAATGCCATGGCGGCCGCTACCTACCTCGTGCACAAGGGAGTTCCCTTCCGCAAGGCGCACGAGAAAATTGGCCTGGCGGTGCGCTATGGTTTGGAAAAGGGTTGCGAACTGGATGGCCTTACGCTCACCGAGTTGAAGCAGTTTGGGCCGGAGTTCGAAGACGATTTTTTTTCGAGCATCACTCTCGATGCAACCGTGAACTGCCACGACGTGATTGGCGGCACGGCGGTGGGCCGCGTGCGTGAGGCTCTAGCAGCACAGGAGGCTAGACTTTCTGCTGCGATGGGACAGATGGATGGAAATACGTAAGGCCAGGTTACAGGATGCTTCAAACATATATGAGCTGGTGAACAGCCTGTCGTCGGACGGCACTCTGCTGCGCCGCGCCTTCGCAGAGATTTGCGAGAACGTCCGCGATTTTACCGTTGCGGAGTCGGCCCAGGGCATCTTCCAGGGGTGCGGCGCGTTGCATCTTTACGGTCCCCACCTGGCGGAAGTGCGCTCAATCGTGGTGCGTCCTGAGGCCAAGAGCAAAGGCACGGGTGGCATGTTGCTGCAGTCGCTGCTGGATGAAGCCGAGGACCACGGTGTAGGGTGTGTGTGTCTTTTTACGCGCATCCCTGACTTCTTCTTCAAGCACGGTTTTCGTGTGGTGGAGGATCGAACCGCCCTGCCCGATAAGATTTACAAAGATTGCCAGAATTGCCCACGGCTCTACCGCTGTGACGAAGTGGCGATGGCGCGCGGCCAGATTCCCAAGGTGTCGATTTTGGGAACGAGGATCGAGGCGGAGCAGTTGGTTCGTTTGACGGGTTGAAGAGGTTGCGTGAGAACTCGCTTTTTGAAGGGTACGGGCTTCCTCCCGTACGTTAACTACGACCTACGGGCTTTTAGCCCCTGAGGGCATCTCTAGTGCTCGCTTAAGCAGTCCTCCTCATCTGAAGCCGATTCATCTTGGCTGCTAAGCGTACGGCCTAAACGCCGTAGCCTTCAAAAACTGTGTGGTCGCCATCTGTTCTGCTTCAAAGCACGTAGGTGCCCCAGATCTATGTCGCGATCAGTCCTGGCTTGCAATTCTGATCATTGCGGCAACGCTGCGCTCGACATCCTCGTTCGTGGTAGCCCAGCTGGACACGCTGATACGCATCGCCGCACGCCTGTGCCACTGCGTTCCCCCGCACCAACATGTCCCATCGGACTGGATACCCGCGATCACCCTTAGCGTATCCTCGTCACTGCCGAAGGAGACCAGAACCTGGTTCAAGACCACATCATTCAAGATGGAAAAGCCGGCTCCGCGGAGACGATCCGCGAACAGCTTCGCCTGAAGGCAGTTTCGCTCGATCAGTTCTGCCAGTCCATCGCGCCCCAGGGAGCGGATTGCCGCCCACAACTCGACACCGCGTGCCCGCCGCGACGCTTCGGGTGCGAAGTGCCAGGGCTCGCGGCCGCTGCCCGGCGTCAAATAAGCGGCGGTCATCGCCATGGCGGCCTTGAGATGCTCCGGGCTCCGCACCACGGCGACCGCGGAATCGTAGGGCACGTTCAACCACTTATGGCAATCAATCGCCCAGGAATCAGCCGCGCCGGCGCCCGCCAGCAAAGGTGCGTACTGTGGGGAGACGGCTGCCCAGTACCCGAAGGCGCCGTCCACGTGCACCCAGGAGCCCGCCTCACGCGCGCGGGCGCATATTTCTTCCGCAGGATCAAACGCGCCCGTATTCACGTTGCCCGCTTGAATGCAGACGAGGGTGCGGTCATCGAGCGCGGGCAGTGCCTCTGGCTTCATCCGTCCCTGAGCGTCGACCGGGACCCGCGTCACTCGCGAACGCCCCAGACCGAGCATGGAGAGCGCCTTCAGCAGCGAAACGTGAACTTCCTCGCCCACCACCACGCGGATCGGTGGCGCGCCAAATAACCCGTCCTCTTCGACATTCCATCCAGCACGCTGTAACAGCGCGGTTCGCGCTGCAGCCAGGGCGGTGAAGTTTGCCATAGTTGTGCCGGTAACAAATCCCGCTCCTGATGCAGACGGGAGGCCCAGCAGGTCCACCATCCACTGGAGGACTATTTCTTCCAGCTTCGCCGCCACCGGAGACATGACTTGCATAGCGGCATTCTGGTCCCAGGCTCCGGCCAGCCAGTTGGCGGCAAGTGCCGCGGGGAGCGAGCCGCCAATCACGAATCCGAAGTAGCGGCCTCCTGCGGTGGCCACCGTTGCGGGTGACCCGACGTCATCCAGCAAAGCCAAAATCTCTGAGGGGTCTGACGGCTCTTGAGGCAGTGGGCCTGCGAGCGCCTGCAACCGAGCCACGGCCTCGGGCAAAGGTGCAACCTGCCGATCTGCAATCTCCGCGAGGTATCGCGCCGATCGCTCTGCGGTTTCTGTCAACAACTTTTTCATCGATGACTTACGATAGCAGGTGCGCAACCTGCTCACACTGTGGCGGTTCGTTGCTATCGATGTGAATTTCGCCTATCCCGGACGCCATCCAATCTATTCTTTGGGCTTCCAGAAATGAGCAAACTCTTTTCGCGTACCGCTAATTGCCATGACATTGAAAGAGCGGGTTTGTTTCGAGTAGATGACCTGTTGAATTCCGCCGTGAATTGAATTCGAGTTGTTGTAGTGACCGATGCCCGTCCGGGCGTAATCACGGCTCATTCTGATATAGCTATGCCATTCCGGGTTCCCGGTTGCGTCAAATGCCGACGCTTCGAGAAAGCCCTCCTTTGGCTGCCATGTGATGTCTATGGTCCCGCCAGTCGGCTCATGCGTTCCGTCGTCCTTGACGTGGTAGTTCACGTAGACCCCACCCAGAGAACCATACTCTTTGGTCAGTGCCCGCAGATCAGCCCACTTCTGGAACCTCGCGCGGATCTGCCAATCCGCGATCACACCCAGAATGGCGCCCAATACGAATCCAATTGCAAGATTCAGCCAATTGATTGTCATTTCCCATCCTACGAAGCAGCGGCGAAGCTATCCGGTAGGATGTACGCATTTTCTTGCTTTCCGGTTCCCCTCCGGGGGCCTTGCTTTCATATTCCATGCAATTCGCGTTCGATGGGCTCCTGCGCGGCCCTGGTCCGGGATCTGAGTTCAGGAATACAATTCTGCATATGGCCGGTTCATAGATGCCCGGCATTGCCGATATGCCTTTCGGCGCTCTGTAACGACGGAGCAACGGTTCAAGCCAGCCAGGCGATTGCGCGGCATTTCAATTTTCGTCGTTCTAAACCCACGAGGACCCCATGGAGGCAACAGACTTTCGGCGATTGTTTCAATACGACCATTGGGCAAACCAAGCGGTCTCGGGCGCCCTCAAAAGTGCTGAGGTCACGTCCGGTCACGCCGTCAGCCTGCTTGGGCACATCGTGGGAACGCAGTACGAGTGGTATTCACGTATCAAAGAAGAGGCGTCGCCATTGGCAATCTGGCCAGAACTTAACATTGCGCAGTGTGAACAACATGCCGATGCGCTACGGGGAATATGGCAGGAGTTCATCAACACCCTTGATCCCTCAAGTGTAATGGCAACAGTGGCCTACAAAAACTCCAAAGGCCAGCCATTCACAAATACTGTTGCAGATATACTTCTGCATGTTCTGATGCATTCTACGTATCATCGAGGACAAATTGCCACTGAGATGCGTGCCTTCGGCCACACTCCCGCGTATACGGATTTTATCGTTGCCGCACGATTTAACTTGCTGAGCTGACGTTGCAGCGGGGGCCGTTAGTCCGCGCGCCCTTTCGCTATTTCCTTTTCCTGGTGAAGTCACAGAGCATGTCGGAATGGATATTCAACCCGATATTGGTCATGTTGTAGAAATGTTCGCTGGCAACCAGCCAGACGATTTCGCAGATCGAGCGTTCCGAGTAGAACCTGGACATGCGCGCGAATGTGTTTGGATTGACCCTCTTATCCCTGGTCAGTTCGGTCACATAGTCCAAAGCGGAGCGCTCTGCATCGGTAAAAAGCGGGCTCGTGGCGTATTCTCCGAGGGCATCGAATTTGGCCTGGTTCATCGACGCTTTAATGCTGAACAACCGGCCGATATCCATACAGAAGAGGCAAACGTTCAACCGGGCTACCTGTTCCCGTATTAGAAAGACCGTCTCGCGCGGCAGCTGAAGCTTCTTGTCCAGCTGAGCGATCTTTCCCGTAAACATACCGAACGCAGACGGCAACCGCGCGGAAACTACCTTCACAGGGGTAAGTACTTTGCCATATTGCCGACGCACAAAGTAATAGACCAACTTCTTCATCAGTCCTTCCGGCCTCTCAATGGGCGGAAGAAATGGGTCTGCGGAATCGGGAACGATGGTTGCTGCGTGTCTCAGTTGTGTTTGCATGATTGCGTTTTCTCCATTGGTGTTAGGTGTCTTCCGGGAAATGGGCTCGCTGGGGCTCGTTCGCTCCTTCGATTAAGTAAGAAGCGAAACGAGTAGGTCCCCGCGGATGCAGCCCTGAATAGAAGACCGTTGAGGGGAGCGAGTTGTGACAATGCTTTCTAACCCTGATTCGCAGGCAAATCGGGAATGTGCGCGAGCTTCTCCGGATTGGTCACAACGTAGATTGCCTGGATGTGGCCTGCGCCCGCCTCAAGAGTGAGAACCGAGTACGCCTTTCGGTCGAGATAGCTGACGATCCCAGGTTCGCCATTGATCTGCGCCAGGCGATTGACGAGATTTTTCGGCAACAGCTTTTCGAGAGTGCCCAATGCCCCGCGGGCCACATTACGAGCGCCGCGAATTAGATTGGGTGCAGCCACCGCCTTACCGCCACCGTCGGTGTGAAGAACGACATCCGTCGCAAGCAAGTCAACCAGTCCTTCGAGGTCGCCGCTGCCCGTCGCTTTCAAAAAGCGCTCCAGCAGATCGCTCTGCTGGCTCTGCGAAGTCTTGAAGCGTGGGCGCATCGCGGTGACATGCTGCCGGGCGCGGTGCAAAATCTGGCGGCAATTGGCCTCGCTCTCACCCAGCACCGTGGCAATCTCGGGGTACTCGTATTCAAACACTTCGCGCAACAGGAAGACCGCCCGTTCCACCGGCGTCAACCTTTCCAGCATGACCAGAAAAGCCATGGAGAGGGATTCATCCACCCGGATGATTTCCAGGGGATCGCTTCCCGGGCCGGTGACGATTGGTTCGGGAAGCCACTGACCCACGTACTCCTCGCGTCTCACTCGCGCCGATTGCAGATGATTGATGCACAAGCGGCTGATGATGGTGATCAGGAATGCGCGGGGCGATCGGAACTCTTCCTCGCGTGCCTGCTGCCACCGGATAAAGGTCTCTTGCAGCATGTCTTCAGCGTCGGCCACGCTGCCCAACATGCGGTACGCGATGGAGAAGAGCAGGCTGCGATACTGGTCGAACGTCGCCAGCCGGATCGGCACCTCTGGATCGACAGGCATGGTCTCGGCAATCGTGTCGCGATTATCTCGATTCGGCAATATTTCCCCCGGTGCATCCTGGCGAACACGCCTGATGGTTCAGTTGTGAGCCTGCGAACCTGCCTGCAAAGGCGGATTCCTATTCTTGGACAGGATAGCCGTCTCTATTGTGACAAGCCGGCTGGCGTTTTACAGGGCAACGCGGCTCCCGGGCCCAATGCACCGCTCAGTGAGCACAGCGGCAACCAAGGCTGCCGGCATACCGGGCCGCGCGGCCGGACCCGATGATGACCCTGCGGGACCAATAGGCCATTACTGGTCAGGATGCCTCGTCTTCGACCGGATTCGTGTGGATGATGCATACAGCGAACGTGGTGTTGTATAACATGTCCCCAGAGTGCAAGACTTCCAGCAGAAGCGTGTAATAGGGTGGCCGGCCGGGTTCCGGAAGGCAACGCGGTCGCTGTTCCTACGATCCAAGCAGGCAAGGAAGTTTGAGGACCTCATGGGGCCGTCTCTTGTATTGTGTCTAGTCCTATCGGCGATGCTCGGATTGGTCTCCACTCCAGCGCGCGGGGCGGAAATCAGCGCCCAAGGCATGGCCGAGACTTCGCCGGTCGGCCGGTGGAAAACAGTGGACGATGTCACGGGCAAGGTCAAGTCGGTAGTGACCATTTGGGAGGAAGCCGGCAAATTGTACGGACGAATCCAGAAGCTGGTGGATCCAGATCCCCAGGACCCGAATCCACGGTGCACCCCGTGCACCGGTGAGCAGAAGGGCCGCCCGGTCGTCGGGCTGAAGATTCTATGGGATTTGCAGAAGGACGGCGATGCCTGGTCGGGAGGCACCATACTCGACCCCGAGAGTGGCAAGACGTACAAATGTCTCCTCTCGATCGAGGATGGGGGGGCGAAGCTGAAAGTACGTGGGTTTGTCGGCCTGTCGTTGTTGGGCCGCACGCAGTATTGGCTCCGCGACCAATAATCGTCCATTGCGGCAATCGAAACCCTCCCCGGTCTTTCGCGCGCTAGTGTTCGTTTGCGGACACGAGGTTGCAAATTCGAACGCCCAGCAACCACAGTCATCGCGCACTTTCCTTCCTATTTGATTGAGTCCGGGCAGGTTACCCAGCATACACTCTGGCCTGCAAAGTGCTATGAGTTCTACAGCAGATCTTCGTGAGGAGCCTCCATGCGGTCGTTTGTTGTGGATTTGAAGTTTGTTTTGCGGCAGTTGCGTAAGTCCCCAGGCTTCGCGGCCACGGCAGTTCTCATGCTCGCACTGGGAGTTGGAGCGACCACCGCCATTTTTTCGATTGTGGAAGGCGTTCTGCTGCGACCCCTGCCATTCCCGGATTCTGACCGGCTGATGGTCCTGGCGGATCGCATTCAAGGGGCGGATGTAGGCGGCAATGGGGAGGCGGGGGTGACTGTTCCCGATATACGCGCCTATACGCGGGACACCAAGTCATTTGCCGCGCTCGGTGGGTACCGCTTTGCTGCTTTTGAGCTCTCCAGCACGGGTGAGCCCGCTTATGTGAATGCCTCGCGGCTGACGGCAGGTGTGTTTTCCGCACTCGGAGTTGCACCCCATCTTGGCCGCGTGTTCACCACCAACGAAGACGAACATAGCCAGCAGGTGGCAGTGCTGAGTTACGCCACATGGCAAGGCCGCTTTCATGGGGACCAGCAAATTCTGGGCACCAAGATCCTTCTGGATCGCAAGCCATATGTAGTGATCGGCGTGATGCCGCGGAATTTTGAATTTCCGCTGGTACCGGGGCAGCTGAACCGGGCCGAGTTGTGGGTTCCAATGAGCTTTACGGCGCAGGAACTCTCAACCCCTGCTGCGGCGAACTGGAGCTACCAAATGATCGGCCGTCTGAAGCCTGGCATCTCGCCTGCGCAGGCGCAGAGCGATGCGGAACGAGTGGCGCAGGAGATCATGCGCGGCTATCCAGCCGAGATGTCCAGCCTTCGCATCAGCTCCGTAGTACGGCCTTTGCAAGAAGAGACGATCGAGTCCTCTCGTCCGTTGTTGCGGACTTTGTTCATGGCGGTCGCGGTGGTGTTGCTCATCGCCTGCGTCAACCTGGCGGGACTTATGCTGGTGCGCGCCATTCGGAGGCAGCGGGAATTCGCCGTGCGCCTCGCTCTGGGTGCCCGGGCAGCGGCGTTGCTGCGCCAGACGATTCTAGAGAGCCTGGTTTTGAGCTTGAGCGGCGGAATGCTGGGGCTTGCGTTTGCCGGAACCGCGCTGCGTGTGGGCAGAAATCTGCTACCGGAGAGCCTTCCGCGGATCAACGAAATTGCACTGAACTGGAAAGTGGTGGGGTTTGGTCTGTTGCTTGGAGTTCTTACCGGATTGCTGTGCGGATCGGTTCCGGCCTTCTCTGCTCTGCGCACCAACGTGAATGGCACGCTGAAAGAAGGGGGCCGCGCCGGTACCGCGGGCGGAGGCCATGCGCGATTGCGCTCGACCCTGGTGGTTGCGGAGATTGCGATCGCGTTAGTTCTGCTAACCGCCTCGGGGTTGCTTCTTCGAAGCTTTGAGAAGATGCGCTCGGTCAATCTGGGATTCCGGCCCGAGCATGTGACGACGGCTGCCTACTCGCTGCCGCAGAAACAATACGCGACCCAGGCCGCCGTGAACAGCTTCAACAATGAATTGGTGCGCAGGCTACAGCAGCTTCCAGGAGTTGAGTCCGTGGGGCTCACCAGCTTCCTGCCCGCATCCGGAAACAACAATAACCAGGCCATCGTGGCGGAAGGCCACGTCCCACGGAAGGGCGAGAATTTGAACCTGGCCACCTCTTCGCAATTGATCGGCGACTACTTCCGCACCATGGGGACTCCGTTGTTGCGCGGACGCGCTTTTACCGATGCGGACCGGGCGGGTGCGCAGCTCGTGGTAATGGTGAATCGCAAGCTGGCCGAGCACTTTTGGCCCAACCAGAGCCCGATCGGCAAACGGATGCGCATCGGCACACCACAAATGCAGACTCCGTGGCTGACCATCGTGGGTGAAGTGGCGGACGTTAAACTGAGTTCCCCGGACGAGCCCACAAAAGATCAGTTTTACTTTCCGGTGGACCAGGTGGAAGGGGCGATCGGCCCGCTGGGACAGCCTGGCGACCTGAATGGCAATGGCGGGTACATTGCACTGCGCTCGGCGTTGCCGCCGGAGCAGATGAAAAACGCTCTTCGGGCGACGGTGCGGTCTATCGATCCGCAATTGCCGTTAACGCAGGTGCAGACGATGGAGCAGGCCGTCGCCGAAACCGAAGCGCCTCGCCGGTTCAACACCGTGCTTATTACCAGTTTCGCGTGTGCGGCGATATTACTTGCCGTGCTTGGCATCTACAGCGTCATTGCTTTTACGGTTGCGTCGCGGGTTCAGGAAATGGCCATCCGGATGGCGCTCGGATCACAACGTGCGGGAATCGTGCGCCTGATACTGGAGGCTGGAGCCAAGCTTGGCGCCATCGGCTGCGCTCTCGGGTTGGCAGGAGCTGTCGCAGCTTCTGGCTTGCTGCGCTCCCTGCTGTTTGGAGTGAGCCCGTTTGATCCGCTGGTGCTCATTTTGGCCGCGATGGGTGTTTTGCTGTTGGCGGTGGCCGCATCTGCTTTGCCGGCACTGAACGCCGCTTCCATCGATCCTATGGAAGCCCTGCGAGGGGAATAGCGCGTTCGACCGCACAGTTGACGGGATGCCTGGGCACGAGCACGTTTTTCTTCGGTCGAATTAGAAAATCGCTGCTACCCCGACCTTGACCAACGTGATCAATATCCACCAGCCCCATACCGCCGTGGCTGCAGTACTGCTTTTGACTTTTGCCACAATGGCACAGCCGATGGTAAGCAGAATCAGGACCCATATGGTCAAGACGTCCAAGGAGGTTGCGAGCGCCGTCAACCACTGGGGCGACTCCATGGGCAGGAAATAACCAATGTTGGTGCCTACCGGATTCTTCAGATTGAAGGAATCGGCATCAAGGCCGGCAAAGAGCGTAATGATGCTCAGAACTCCCTGAATGATTAACGGCAGCGTTGCGTACATCCAAACAGCAAACATCTGGTTGAAGGTTGCATGGCCGCCGAACCCGAAGTTCAGCGTAGCCAGGAGCACGGCTGCGGCGATCGCCGCGAACAGCAACGCCAGAATTGGTGTACCCCAAAAAACGTACTTCACAAACGACGCGCCGATTGCCTTCTGTTTTGCCTGCTGATCCGGCGGAAGCTGCGCCATCCTGTCCTGCTGTGACTGCGGGCTATGCAGCAAAATATTGGAGTACGTCTTCTCCCATCCGATCTTCTGCTGGATTGCCGCTCCGAAGCCCAGTGTGACCAGAACGCCGAGCAACCAGGGCAGCCACCAGCTCGTGCTTCTCAGGATGTCGTTAAAGGTTTTCGAAGGCGCAATAAAGGTATCGAGTACCCTTTCCACTTGACTGAGCGGCTTGATTCCCTCGGCGTTGGCGACGGTATCAGACATGAAACCTCCGTGAATGTGCCTCGCGAACTTCTTTCGCTTGGCATACTACTCTCTCTGAAACCAAATCCAAAATCGCTGCTCCTCGCCCAGCCTCTCTACGGCACGGTGGCCGGGTGTGAGGCCAAGCCATAGAAGCTCATCGCTGCGGACGGATGATAAGGTGCACGGCAAAACTCCGGGCGATCCCGTACCGAGAGTCGAAGAGGGCACCGGATACTTATCGAGTTTGTATCTTCTTTCCGCAGCTGAGAGAGGTCTCGCAGTAAGTCGGGCCAAAACATCCGTCGTGGTGTCTAAGTAAGCATAAGTTCGAATGGTCGAGGCAAGGCGATGTTTGAAAGCTCTTTGATGGAATCGGATAACAGAATAAAGGCCAAGAGCAGGTGGTCGCTTCTTGCCTTCGTGGTCAATGGCGGAGCCTTGCTCGCACTTATCATCTGGCCATTGCTGCATCCTGAGGCGTTGCCTACGCAGATGATGGCTACACTCATGGTTGCCCCCTCGCCACCGCCGCCACCCTCAGCCCCAATACCTAGAGTGCAAATAAAGTCTGAAACGCTAAGCAACGAATTCCGGGCGCCGAGCAGGATTCCGACAAAAATTAAATCGGCGAACGAAGCGGCGGCCCCAACGTTGATGCTGGGTGTTCAAGGTATGGAAAGTTTAAGCAGCGGTATGCCTGGCGGCATAGGCGCCATTATCGACACTGTTGGGACGGGTCCGGCCGTGGTAGTTAAACGCGAAGTCCCGAAGAAACTAAGCATCTCATCTGGCGTTATGGTGGGCAACTTGCTCGAAAAAACTATGCCCCAATACCCCGTGATCGCCAGGGAAGCCCGCATTCAAGGAACCGTTGTCTTGCAAGCCACGATATCCCAAAACGGTTTGATTCAGAATCTCAGAGTCATCAGTGGGCCTCCCCTGTTACAGCAAGCAGCCATAAATGCGGTCCGTTCCTGGCGATACAAACCTTATCTTCTCAATGGAGAGCCCGTCGAAGTAGAAACCACTATCAACGTTGTCTTCAACCTGGGCGAATAACTTAGGTTTGCCTGGCCGGCGAAAGAGCGCAGTCTGCGCGAACACCTAAACAACGGGGCTGGTCAATACTGCGGTTGCGAGCACCTGGGTGATGCCGACAAATGAGGAGGGTAGGGATGTTCCCTGTCCTCCCGTTCGACTCCGCGAGCCGTTGCCATGGCCAGGACAGAGTCCCATAAGCGCTGACTTGTTTGGAGTGTTTTTCTTCAAAACTCCCACAAAATCGTCATCCTGAGCGGAGCGCCTCGCAGATTTATCGCGGGACACCGCGCTTATGGCGCGGAGTCGAAGGACCCCGAGGATGCTTATCTCGCCTATGCCGTTCGGAGCTTCTCAACCACCGAAGCCCGCGCCGGGCGCGAAGGGCGTGGGTCGACTGCAAACCATCAAATCCCACTCAACGCTTCTTGAACTCCTTATCTGCGAATTCGATGAAATAGGGCCAGTTGGGTGTGGGCGTATGGCCATACTGATGCTGGCGGAATGCGACATCGCCCGAGTCGATGAGAGTGCCCATCGGCGGGAAAGTGGTTGTCCCAAGGCCCTTCGCTCCCAGCAAATTCCAAACCGGACTGGCGGCCACGGCTGCCATGAACATGCCCTGTGCGTCCTGCCAGGCGTCGCCGGGAACATATACCGGGTCGGTCAGCAGCGCGCCACCGCCAATGAAAATGGGACGCGGCGCCACCAGCGCGATAAATTCATGGCTATCTACCGGCATTTCGTTCGCGGAATGACCAGCCGCAGCATATCTCATAAAGTTGCCGGCGAACCAATGAAACTCCGAAGCCCCTGCAATGTTGCCCATCGTCTCGCCGTAGTTGCGGCGATAGAGATCGGCGCCGCCCGCGCCCGAAGAGGAAATGAAGCTGATGGCGAAACGCGGATCATCCACCTGGGCCACCAGCGCCGCCTTGCCGCCACGCGAATGGCCCATCACACCGACTTTCTTCGCATCGACATCGGGATCGGTCTCAAGATAGTCGAGCAGCTTGCTGTCGCCCCAGGCCCACGCGCGCAGAACACCCCAATCGTCGAGCGAGCGCGGCTGCCCTTTGTTCACCAGGCCGATGATGCCCTTATCAAGACCCGCTCCATTGTCGGCCTGCACGTCGCCGGAGTTGCGGCCGACAAAACCCCAACCATGCTCCAGGAGCAACTTGGCGGAATCGGGTGCATCGGGCGGCGAGGAGAGCATGTGCACCACCTGGCCCGGAGCAGCAGGCGGCCGGGCAAAATTGGGTCGAGGGTGGATTGAACCGCCGCCGATGATGACCGGCACCTTCTTACCTTTAGTGCTGGCCGGGGTGACCACGTCGGCATGAATGTCGACCGTAATCGCCGGATAGGATGAGTTGTCGACATGCCCGGTGATGCGTTTGACGATGGCGGGAATCCCCTGCACCGGCATAGTTTCGACGCCGTCTACCTTCCACGTTACTGTGGGAATGTGAGCGGGATACTTGCCGTAGACATTTTCATCGAACATCGCCTTGATTTCAGCGCGACGCTTCTTCCACTGCTCCGCTGTCGTCACTCGCGTCCCGTCGTTCATGATCAGGACATCGGGCAGTTTGGGATAAGGGTTGGCTTTGGACTCGTCGTAATTGGCATTGCCCGGCTTGCCGATGTCGTAGGCCGTCGCGCCAGGCTGCATTTCAGTGATGCCGAGCAGCTTGAGTTCCCGATCGCGTTCCGCGCGGGAGGCGGCTGCAATCGTGGCACGGTCAGCCGCAGAAGGCGGGGCGGCCGGCGGCTGGGTTTGCCCGGCCACGGCTGCAGTCAGCGCGATGGAGACGCCTGACGCAAGCAGCATTTCGGTGAATTTGAATCGTGTCATTTGGACGTCATATCGCCTCAAAGGTCGATCGGGCTGTATAAAACTTTACTCTTCTCGCAGGACGATCGCCGGATCCAGATCCATTCCTCCATGCACCGGCTGCCATGACGCAGCGACCACGGCACAAGCCACTATGGCCCAACGCAAAAACCGGGGATCCTTGGCCCGCACCTCCGTGAACACCACCTGTCCCGGCGTCATGATCGTCATTTCTTGACGAACCTGTCTAATTTACTGTATGTATACACCAGTACAGTAAAACCCCCATGCTTTTCAAGCTAAATCCTTCCGCCGGTCAACCGCTTTATTTGCAGCTGATGCAGCAAATACGCCATGCGGTGGAGAACGGGGCTTTGCAGCAAGGCGATCAGCTGCCGGGTATTCGCACACTCGCAGAAGACCTCGTCGTCAGTCCGACCACGGTCGCCAAGGCTTATTCAGAGCTTGAACATGAAGGACTGCTTGAACTGCGCCAGGGCTCGGGTGCATTTATCTCGGTCAAGCGACGCGGGCCGAGCCAAATGCAGCGCGTTCATGAGGCCAGCGGGCAGGTAAGAAAGCTCATCAGTAACCTGCGGGCGTCCGGACTCCAGGAAGATGAAATTCGCCGCATCTTCGAAGCAGAGCTGTTATATCCGGCTGAGGTGTTGAGTAAACAATGACGAACATTCCGGTAATTGAAACCAACGATCTCAGCAAGTCCTACGGAAAAGTCAAAGCCGTTCGAGATTTGAGCTTTTCTGTGAAGCCGCATCAGATCACTGCGTTCCTTGGCCTGAACGGAGCAGGAAAAAGCACCACGATCAGAATGCTGCTGGGGATGATTCGACCCAGTGGCGGAACAGGCCAGGTGCTGGGACATCGCATCGACCAAGAGAACGAAAGCGTGTGCCTGCGGCGGAAAGTCGCCTACGTCAGCGAGAACAAGCACCTCTACGATTACATGACGGTGGAGCAGATTATTCGTTTTACAAGACCGTTCTATCCTGATTGGAGCCTGGATAGGGAGAAAACGCTTCTAACCGACTACCAACTGCCAACCAACCGAAGGATCAAATCTCTCTCTAAAGGGATGCGGACGAAGCTGGCCCTGCTGTTGGCCTTGGCGAGAAAACCGGAATTGCTGATCCTTGACGAGCCAAGCGAGGGACTCGACCCAATCGGCATTGAATTGATGCTGGAGAGCCTGGTGGCGCAAAACAGTGAGGGCACCACTGTATTTTTCTCCTCACATCAGATACCTGAGGTGGAACGGATCGCAGACCGTGTCTGCATGCTGCACCGTGGAAGCCTGGTACTCGACGCCTCGCTCGAGGATATGCGTCAGTCTTATCGTCAAATTGACCTTGTGTTTCCATCTCTTCCAAACGAGTCTGACGTGCGGCTCGCGGGGGTTGAGAGTATTCGAGCCAGTGGCCGGCAGATGAGTGTTGTGGTTAGCAGAAATGCAGAGATGATCATTGAGCGCGCGCACGATTTGCACGCCAGCTCAGTCGAAGTGTCTCCAATAGGTCTACGCGAGATTTTTCTGCAAACCGTGAAGGGGAGCTAAACAATGCTCTGGTACAAAGCCTGGTTGGAGACTCGGTCGCGATTCCTCATCGCGCTCGTCGGCTGTACATTGCTGTGCTCACGGCTCGTGGTTGTGTTCCTCAAAAATGGGGCGCCCAACCAGTTGGGCCAGGTGCTTCATGCAACCCACCAAACTCTTGCCGCTATATGGCTCCTGGCAATTACGCTCATCATGATGGGCGGCCTCCTGCGCGAGAAAGCGGTTGGCACATCTTCCTTCACCCTCTCACTGCCTGTGAGTCGATTGCGCTTGATGTCAGCCCGTATCAGCATAGGACTCCTGGAGGCCATCTTGCTGGCGGTCCTTCCCTGGATAGGGATGTTGTTTGCCGCAAGAGTTGCCGGCAAACTCCATTTCATTTCACAAGCCAGCCTTCATCTTTTTTTGCTGTTAGGCGGTGGACTATTGTTTCTCGCCGTCGCTTTTCTCGTTTCCTCACTGGTGCAGGGCGAATACACAGCGCCTATCGTGAGTTGCGGTGCGATCATCATGCTTGCTTACGAGCTAAGCGATGATAGATATGGCACTTATAGCCCCTGGGCATTCATGCTGGGAGATAAATACTTTCATTGGCGCACGGCTCAGTTTGTTGGGCCAGTCCCGTGGCTTCATGCCGCCGCCTTCGTCGCGATCGCGGCGCTATTGACCTTGGTCTCTATCAAAGTCATACAGCGGCGCGACTTCTAAGCTTTCACTGCTCACGCAACAGGATTGCGGGATCAATGGCCAGCGCCCTCCGAGCCGGAACATAGCCGGCCAGGAGGCCCAGCACGAGCATGGTCAGGATCACGCCGGCGAGCACCGCTGGATCCCGAGGCGACGCTTGGTAAACGATGAAGCCCAGAACCCGTGTGGCCGCCATGCCCAGCAGCAAGCCTGCCACTGCACCCGCCGCCAATAGCCGGAACGTTCTTCCCAGCGCCGCCTGCAATACCTCCTTACGCCGCGCACCCAGAGCCACGCGGATGCCAAGTTCGCGCAGCCGCCTGCTCACTGAATAGGAAGCCATGCCAAAGATGCCCGTTACCGCCAGCATCGCGCCGAGCACGCCCAGAATTCCTAAAGAAACCGTCGCTGTGCGCGCCGCAAACAGAGCGCTGTCCAGCTCCTTTTGCCAGCTCATCATCGTAAACGGTAAACCTGCATCCAGTCCTCGTAACGTGTCATGCACCGAAGACGCCAAACTCTGCGCATCGCCGCTGGATCGCACCACCAACCAGGTCGCGCTGGCGGGCGATTGCAGAACGGGAAGAAAGAACGCCGGCCGCGGATCTTCGGTCAGCGTCTTATATTTTCCGTCCTCCACCACTCCAGTCACCTGGATTCGATGTCCCGCTTCGATCTTGAAGTAGCTGCCGACTGCCTGGGCCACGGAACCAAAGACCTGGCGAGCAAATTCGCGATTGACCACCGCCACTTTTGGCGCGTCCTTATCATCCCGCCAGGTGAATGCCCTTCCCGCGAGCAACGTCGTGTCCGCCGCCTGGAAGTAGGAGGGTGAGACGTCGTACGTCACCGCCTCACCAATCGAGTTGGACTGCCGCAGGTCAGTGGTGTTACTGGCGTAGATCGCAGAGTCGCTCCAGCCCAACCCTAGTGGCAGGTTGTCAACCGATCCCACAAACGCGACTCCGGGAATGCTGGCGACGGCATCGAGCATGCGTCGCTGCATCACCGGCACCTGGTCGCCATGGTAGCCGGCCATGGTGAGGTCAGTGCTGACCAGGAGAGCACTCTGTGGCTGAAAGCCGAGATCGCTGCGTAGCGATCGCACCAGTCCGCGCACTGCTACCAGCGAAGAAGTGACCAGAACAGCGCACAACGCAATTTGCACCACCAGCAGCACGTCGCGTGTACCAAACCACCGGCCACCCACCCCAGTGGTCGAACCGGTCTTCACCACCTGCCACGGATCGGCCTTGAGTATCTGGCGCACCGGCACCAGCCCAAACAGAAGGCCGCTCAGCAGCGCAAGAAACAAGGCCACAGCATAGGTGAGCGCGTCCGGCTGTACAGGCAGGTTGATCGGGATAGTCGACAGCGGCTGCCAGGCACTCAGCCCGCGCAACAGAGCCACGCTGCCCGCAATGCCCAATGTCCCACCAAGAAGCGCGACCAGAATAGCTTCCGTCAAAAGTTGGCGCAGAACGTGGCGGCGTGTCGACCCCAGCGCGAGGCGCAAAGCAATTTCACGGGAGCGGTCGGCCGCGCGCGCCGCAAACAGGCTGCCCAAGTTGGCGCAGGCGGCCAGCAAAATCAGCCCTGCCAAGAGCATCAGGCCGGCCACAAACGCCCGGACCGGGCGGCCCAACAAGTTGCCAAGAAGGCCAGGACGCGCCAAAGAGAAAGTGAGCCCGTCGTCATCCTTCGGGTAGGTCTTGGTTAAGTAGGTCGCAACCGAATGCAGATCGGCTTCCACCTGCTCTGCCGTCACTCCACGCTTCACCCGTCCTATGAGCCAGAGACTCCGCCCGGTGCGCTGGTTCAAACCGTTAAAGCCCTCAATCTGCTCCTGGTTCACCATGGGCACCCATAGAGCCGGGGCAAAGAACAGCTCAGTACCGCGGAAGTCCGGCGCGGCAACGCCGAGAACCGTGAAGGGATGCTTGTTCAATTGCACCGTACGCCCGACGACCGCCGGATCACCGAGGAAATGATCGCGCCAATAGGCATAGCTGAGCACGATATACGGACTGCTGTTGGCGCCGTGCTCGTCGGAGCCGTGAAAGAAGCGGCCAAGATAAGGCTTGATGCCCAAGGTATCGAAGTAATTTCCACTGGCTTCATAGAGCCAGATCTGGGACGGGTTGCCACCCGTGTCCAACCCCGCCGCAGCGAAGTTTAACGCAAGGACGCCATCGAAGCTACGGTTGCGGTCGCGCAGATCCTGGTAGTCGGGGTACGAGTTCAGAGACTGGCCCCGCTCTTCGATCGAGTAGAAGCTTTTCGAGTCGGGCACATTCAGGGTGTGCAAAACCAAAGCATTTAAAACGCTGAAGACCACGGCGTTCGCGCCGATTCCTAACGCCAGGGTAAGGATTCCGGTGATGGCGAAGCTGGGTGACTTCCGCAACCGCCTCCATGCGAATTTCAGATCGGTCAGCATATGGGTTCGCACCCTCCTGGGTTCGCGAGCATTCATTGACAATTCAATTTCTCAAGCATTCTGCGCACCGCATTCAGAATAACGGAAAGATTGAAAAAGCAGGGGTTAGCTGCATTAGCGTTGCGCGTCGTGTCCATAATCGAGGTTGCGTGTTCAAAATTGAACAGCCCGCAAGGTTATCTCATTACTCCCGCGCTTGGATTCGCGCAGTTTATACTCCCTGGCAGGGAGGCACATGCGACTACGGTTCTATGATCGACGGCGGCTGTCTTCTATTTTCTATGCGTTTCTGATCGTCGCTCAGCCTGCTCTCTTCCTGGGAGCGATCGGTCAGCTGATTGCCTACCTGTGCGTCTGTGGATTGCTCATATTTGTGGTCGCTTACCGCGATGAACTCTGTGAGCTGGCAACGACTGTCCTTCAGGGTAATGCTCCACTGTTTGCATCTCTCATTCCAATAAAAGCGCCATCGCAGTCCGATACTGATCTTTCCCTGCCCGACGCGCCGATTCTTGTTCCTCTCTTCCAGCGTCCTCCTCCTCTTTTCGCATAAACACCTGTAGATCCCTGGGGCCGTGACCCCCTGTCGGGCAAATATGCCTGCGTGCGCACAGCAACGCGGAACCTGACTCCATGCCAGGTGAGGAATTCATATGACATTCGCGAAAAAGAGAACTTCGATTCCTATCTCTGCCAACTCTGTCGAAACCGAGTATGAACAGAGACTTTCCCACCTGCAGGCCGACGTGTCCCGGGCAAAAAGCCGTCAGTCGATGGCTTTGTTCGGCTTGATCACCTGCTTGATCCTGACGTTAGTGTCCGTTGCATGGAGAGAACACACGACCTATTTGACCTTTTCGGTAATGCCCCTCCTGGGCGCGATTATCACGCTGCGACAATACTTGAACTGGCGCGCCCGTGCTCTCGAATACGCACGCCGGTCCGGCTTTTATGAGCGCGGATTGGATCGTTTGCGAGGCGCCTGGCAGACAACTGAGCTTACGGGTGAAGAATTCGAGCGCGAGAACCATCTGTACCAATTCGACCTGCAGATTCTGGGAAAGAGTTCGCTCTTTGCGCTGCTCTGCACAACCAGATCCCAGGCGGGAGCTGCAAGATTGGCATCCTATCTCCTCGATCCGGCGGACCTGGCCGAGGCAACGTCAAGACAGGAAGCAGTCAGAGAACTTTCCGGCGAAAATGGGTTGCGCGAAGAAATCGCGCTCCTGGGGGAATATCAGTTCCAGGGATGTGACCGAAACACCCTCGATGAGTGGATCAGGATTCCGGCCCTCAGTGTGCATCCCTGGGTTCGAGGCGCGTTGTTCACGTGCAGTGCGATTACGCTCCTATTTTGCGTGATGTGCTTTGCCGGCATACTAAGTTGGCTCCAAGGTCTGCCGGTTCTTCTTCTACTACTTGCTGCGCAAACCGCCACAAGTTCATTGCTGTTCCGCGGGATACAGACCCGCCTCAAAAAGCTCCGCCTTCTGACGGCTGAGTTTTCGGTTTTGCAACGAGGTTTGGCTTTGCTGCAGAGCCAGAACTTTACTTCGCGCAGGTTGATGACTCTCGTCCGGACCGCGCAACAGAATCAAGCTTCTCTCAACGTTCGGAAGCTTGAGCGTTTGCTTTGGGCGATTGCTCAGCGGGAAAAGGAACTCCTTTATGTGCCTTCGCTTCTACTGAGCGCCGGCACCCAGTTGGTGCTGGCTGTCGAGAGTTGGCAGGCGCAGCATCGGGAGCAGCTCAAGGAATGGATCGATTGCTGGGCCGAGTTCGAGGCGCTCAACGCAATTGCCTGTTATGCGTATGAGCATCCTTCAGACGTCTTTCCAGAATTCATCGCGGGAACGGCAGTGTTGGAGGCTGAGGACATCGGTCATCCTCTTCTACCCGCCGAGACGTGCGTCCGTAATGATGTGTCTCTGCAGGAACCAGCGAGTGCCTTTTACGTCGTGAGTGGATCGAATATGGCCGGCAAGAGTACGTTTCTGAAGGCGGTCGGGGTAAACACTGTTCTCGCTCTTGCGGGGGCTCCGGTCAGGGCGGCGAGAGCACGGCTTAGCTCCTTCACAATTTGTGCGTCCAACTCGATTTCTGACTCGTTACTCAACGAGAAATCTAAATTCCTGGCTGAGGCGGAAAGGTTACGTGAGGCGCTTCGCTGTACAGGATCTGGAAAGCCTGTCCTGTTTTTGATTGATGAGATTCTCACTGGCACAAACTCCCACGATCGACGAATAGCCTGCGAATCGATCGTACGAGCTTTGATAGCTGGGGGAGCTGTGGGCATACTCTCAACCCACGATTTGTCGCTTACGGAAATAGTCCACGCACCCGGCATGCGAGGACTCAATTACCACATGGAGAGTCCTAATCCCTGTGATCCCTTGATGTTTGACTACAGAGTCAAGCCCGGCATTGCACGGCACTCGAATGCTCTTGCCATCCTGGAGATGCTCGGTATTCACCAGGATCCTGGTGCCTTATGACCAAGGCATCCCGGTCGACACCACGTATGCTCCCTCTGAGATAATCCTCGGGAGGTCGAAGGATGAAAAGTCTGCCGCTCATTCGTCTGTTTGGGGTTTGCCTGGTCCTGGTCGCAGCCACGACGAGCAGCGCGCAAGGCCCAGCCACCACTCAGCCAATTGCGCCAGATCCGGCGGCCCCTTCCCTCAATCGCCGCATCGAAGTGCTCATTCGCTCACAGTTCTCCGTGCGGCCCGACTACGATATGGTGCTTGGCGCCAGGACTCCGAGCGACACTGCCGGCTACGACACCCTGCCGGTCACTTTCATCCGCAACAACAAACAAACGACTGTTAATTTTCTAATATCCAAAGACGGCACCACACTCGCGCGAGTTGAAAAATTCGGCATCGACAACAATCCGGCGCTGGCAATTGATGTGGATAAGCGGCCGGTGCGCGGAACCCCCACGGCCAAAGTGGAGATCATCAATTTCGACGATCTCGAGTGCCCTTATTGCGGAATGCTCAACAGCGAGATATTGCCCGAGACCATGGAGCACTACAAGGGCCTGATCAAGATCGTTTACAAGGATTACCCGCTGCCAAGCCACCCTTGGGCCAGGCGCGCGGCGGTGGATGCGAACTGCCTTGCTTCTCTGAGCGACACGGCGTATTGGGCCTATGTCGATTACGTGCACAGCCATGGCCGCGACATCAGCGCCCAGTCGGACCCAGCCAAATCGTTTGTCGCCTTGGACAATATCGCCGGCACCATCGGTACGCAAAGCAAGGTCGATGAAACACAGCTTGCGATGTGCCTGAAAAAGCAGGATGAGTCGGTTGTGAATTCATCCGTAAAGCTCGGTAGTTCGCTCAAGGTGGAAGCAACGCCCCAGGTGTTTGTCGATGGGGAACGGCTTCCGAGTGGCGCACAACCGGTGGAGGAGTTGTGGCCGGCAATTGATCGAGCGCTCAAGGCCCAGGGAATTCAGCCTCCGCCCGCAGCCCCACGCGCCGGAGTGCCCGCGACCAATGCCCAGCATGGGCCGCCGTGAGGTCAAGGTTGTCGACAGCGGAATGGCCGAATCATTCGACCCGCAATCATCGAGCTGGATGAACTACCACGGCTAAAAGGCGGGCCGTAAAGGTAACGGCCGATGCGCAGTCCCGCAAGGACGGTTGAGCTCAGCCCAGGACATAGTCCCAGGTCGGCTTACGCAAATAGCGATAGTCCCACGGCAGGCCGGGGCCGGCTGGGTCGTCCTTTCGAATCCAACCCAGGACTAGGGTGCTGGACTAAGCTCAACCGTCCCTGTCCGAATTAGCTTTTTCAGCGGCCAATTTTTGACAGCACATGAAGCTGTCGCTGACCCTAAGAGCCCTGGGGAAGAAGACACTGTCGAACGAAGGGCACGGCTTGAGCCGTGCCGCTCAGATTTGCGCGCTTGACGGCTTTAGCCGCCGAGGTACGCTTTTCGAGACCTACAGGGCAAAGTCTCTTTCCGCTTTTGAGTTCTCCATTGAAGATTGGAAAGACGTACCTCAGGGGCTAAAGCCCTCATCAGCGCGAGTATTGTGGCACGGCTGAAGCCGTGCCCTGGAGTTTCTACATTTTGCCTGGATGACTTTTCACTGGGGCAACCAGATGGTTACGTCTGGTGAGGCATTGTTTTATGACATACCGACGTATATCGAGATAGTCTACTCTTGAGTCCATGCTCAGGAGCCCGCCATGAACGATGATATCAAGGACATTATCTTATCCGTATTTGAAGCTTCTATGGAAGCACAACTGCGAGCCATTCGCCGACTTCGTCAGGGTCAGACGGAAGAAGCTCGACCACGCCCAAAGAGAGGTCGGTCACAGGTTGATATGGCATTCGACATACTTAAGAAGACGCGTACCCCGTTGCATGTTTCGGAAATGATCGACCGCATCCATACACAATTCGGCGTAACCGTCGATCGGGAGAGCCTGGTCTCTTCGCTGAGCAAAAAGGTGGCCCGTCAGGACCGCTTCCTGCGCCCAGAAAAGAACACTTTCTCGCTCCGGCCCGAAGCCCGATGAAGCTACTGGCTGCGTTTCTCTCCATCGTCGAAGAGTGGCAGGGAGTGTTTCCCCAGCAGCGCACCTATCAGCGCGCGGTGCGACAAGCACTCGGTTCACTGACCTGTTTGGGCCGGCATTGTCTTTCGCGGATCATCTGGACCAACGGGGGCCAACACCGTAGCTGGAGTGCGGAGTATTTTCTCCACTCCCGCTGCCATTGGGAACCGCAACAGTTATTCCAACCCATTCTCAAGCGCGCTCTGGCCTATTGCCCACAACGGTTGGTCGGCGTGGCCCTGGATGACACTAAGTTGCGCAAGACAGGCCGCTCGATTCAACAGGCGTTCTATCAGCGCGATCCGCTCTCCCCACCCTTTCATGTCAACCTGGTGCTGGGGTTGCGCTTTCTTCAGGCCTCTCTGTTGGTGCCCTTGCATCGTACGGCCAACGTCGGCACTCGCGCCTTGCCCATTCGCTTTCAAGAAGTCTCTCGGCTCAGGCGTCCCGGCAAGAAGGCCAGCCCAGAGGAACTGAAGCAATATAAGGCTGCCGTGAAACAAAAAAATCTTTCCCAGAGCTTTGTCCAGATGGGCAAGCAACTGCGAGAGGAGTTGGATCTGGCCGGAGGGCGCCACAAGATACTGGTGCTGACCGCTGACGGCAGCTTCTGCAATCGAACCTGCTTTGGTGACGTGGCCGACAGGTCGGTGCTGTTGGCTCGAGCGCGAAAGGATGCCAAACTATGCTTTCGTGCTTCGCTGCCTACGAGACGCTTTTTTGCCCTGGAAAAATTTACCCCTGAACAGGTTCGCAAAGATCAGAGTCAGCTCTGGAAGACGACCAGGATCTTCTACGGCGGCAAGCGTCGCAAGGTTCGCTATAAAGAGCTCGGGGACGTCTATTGGCAGCGCGGAGCCGCCAGGCGACCTCTTCGCCTCTTGGTTCTCGCCCCTACTCCCTACCGGAAGAGAAAAAGCGGAAGGCTGTATTATCGCGATCCGGCTTACCTGTTAACTACCGACCTGCGCAGTTCGGTTACGCAGTTATTGCAGATCTATTTTGATCGCTGGCAAATCGAAGTCAATCACCGCGAAGAGAAAGACACCTTGGGTGTCGGCCAAGCTCAATTATGGAATGTTACCTCGGTGCCCAAACAACCCGTCCTTGCCGTCGCCTCCTATAGCGCTTTACTGCTGGCTTCTCTTCAAGCCTTTGGCGCTGAGCGCGGTAACGCCTATGCCGAGCTACCCAAATGGCGGCGAAACGCTCGCCGCCCTTCCTGCTTGGACCTCATTACCCTCCTGCGCAAGGAAATAACCCAACAAACCCCGCTACTCGATCCCTTTGACCTAAAACTCAGCTCGCCCGAATTGGTTCAGGCGGCTGCCGCTTGAGAAAAATGTAGAAACTCCAGGGCACGGCTGAAGCCGTGCCCTTCGTTCATCAACGGCGAGTCGTCAACGAACTTGGCGAGCTGCGGGGTGTGGCCGACTTACTAAGCCCTCCCAGCAAACAGGCGGGTTTCTGTATCCACCCTGACCCTCTCTCCTTCTTTTATAAAAACGGGTACCCGAATCTCAATGCCAGTCTCCAATTTGGCGGGCTTCGTCACGCTTCCACTTGCCGTGTCGCCACGGACACCTGGCTCGGTGTAAGTAACCGCGAGTTCTACCTGAGCCGGCAGTTGTAAACCGATGGGATTCCCGTTGTATTTGTCGATGTGGATGATCACCCCTTCCACTAGAAGGTCCAACGAGTCCCCTACCATCTGGTCGCTTAGCGTGAGCGTCTCAAAGGTCTCCTGATCGAGGAAATAGGAACCATCTGCGTCGCTGTAGAGGTAAGAGGCCTCAACGGTCTGGAGGTCCGGCTCCTTGAACTTGTCGCTGGCTTTGAAGGTCTTGTCGAACACCGCGCGAGTGAGCATGTTCCGCATCTTGAGGCGGACCAGCGTCTGGCCGCCCCTGGCCGTAGGGGTAGATATCTCAGCCTCCAAACAGTGGAAGGGTACGTTTTCAAACTCGACAAACATCTTGCGCTTTACGTCGATTGCGTCGATTAATGCAGCCATCGTTTCCTCGAAGAAGGTGATTGCACCCCAATTGCAGCGGTAGGTGCTTCGCGGTTGAGACAGGTGGTGAGCCCGCCTAAGAATAGCAAGCGGACATTTCGCATGATAGATTGCCGGCCCTGGGAGAGCTGACCCCGTGTTCTGCCGCGTTTGTAGGGCCACGGGTCAAGTGCACGACATACTTTAACAACCGCACGCAACTTCTTACCGCAAACCGTGCTCTAAGTGATAGTTAGAGGAGGAATGGATGCGTATCCTAAGACTTCTTGCGTTTTCTGCTCTTGCTGCGGCCATGCTGAGCGGTTTTTCTGGTGCACCTGCGCAGGTATCCGTCAACATCGGGGTGGCACCGGTGTGTCCCTATGGTTACTTCGACTTCCCTCCCTATGAGTGTGCTCCCTATGGCTACTATGGGCCGGATTGGTTTGTCGGGGGTGTATTTATCGGGGCCGGGCCATGGTTTCACGGTCCGCACGGGTTTTATGGCCATGTCGACAACCGCTACGATCCTCGTCACGGCTACCACGGACCATTCCCTGCCCGCGGGGAACAGGCGTTCAACCATTTCCACGCTAACGAGGGGCAGGACGGGCACGGTCACGTCGGCAATCCCGGCCATGACGGGGCCAAAGAACATACTCCGGGATATTCGGGGGGAGGCCATGGCGGAGCCCCGGGCGCCCATGGCGGCGGCAATCACCACTAGAGAGAACCGTAAGCCGGACAGCAGGGCCCGCTCATTTGAGCGGGCCTTTTTTGTGCGCCATACACAGGCATGCTCCTGCGATCCCTATTGATATTTCTCATCAGGATGAAGGATGCCCAAAGCACGAGGAAGTGCCGTTGCGAAACTCGCTCGTCTAGGCTAGTGTCGCCCGTAGCCAATCCGCAATACGATTAAGTGCGGCGTCACATTGGGGGAACCGTGCGACAGTCGCGGGGTGTACGGGGAAATTGTGATGCATATCGGGTGTGTGCATGCGGGTGACCGGTATTCCCGCTGCTTCCAGCTTTCGGGCATACGCCATGCCCTCATCGCGCAGCACGTCGTACTCCGCGGTAGCCACCAGCGTTGGCGGGAGCTCCGGCAGTTTATGTAACTGCAGCGGAGATATATCCGGATTGCCCGGTGAAGCGCCGGAAGCGTACTGCCGCCAGAACCAACGCATAAGGTTCGCCTCGAGGCCGTAGCCGGTGGCGTTTTCCGTGTAGGACGCGTGGCCAGCTTCAGGCGAATCAGTGACGGGGTAGAGCAGCAGCAAAGCGCGCAGCGAGCGCGCCTCACCGGCGGCGCGTAGCCGGTTGGCCACAACGGCGGCCAGGTTTGCGCCGGCGCTGTCCCCGCCCAAGGCCAGCCGGTTGGCGTCACCTCCATATTCCGCGGCGTGTTGAGTAGCCCAGCGTGCGGCGGTAAGCGTGTCGTCGACCGCCGCGGGATAAGGATGCTCCGGCGCCGAGCGGAAGTCGATCGAGGCGACGATCACTTCGGAGGCCCCGCTGAGGAGACGGCAAAACGGATCGTGGGTTGCGACGGAGCCGGCAACCCAACCCCCGCCATGCAGATATACCAGAAACGGCAAGGGGCCCCGGGCGCCGGGTGGCGTATAGAGGCGCGCGGGGAGGCCACTCCCTATCTCGACGTCGCGGATCTCCACCTTGTTTGGCAGCCCGGGGATGGATCCGCGGCCCTCCAGCGCGGCCACCATCCGTTCCCGCAACATAAGCGTGCGGGCCTCATCCGTCATCTCGACCGGCGGGCCCCAGGCCAAAACCTGCTCATCGATAAAGCGCCGCAAGGCTGGGTCTATCGGCTTTCGTTCTACCATGCGACCATCCTAATGCGAAGCTGCTGCGACAGCGTCGTTGAAGTGAGTGAAGAAAGCGTCGTAGCCGCCGTTACGTTCGGCGAACCGCAGCGGCTTGACTCGTTCTACACATATCTCAGTCGCTTCAGGAGAGCCCTTCAAGATCTTCATGGTTTCGGTAATGAAGTCCTGCAAAGGCATGGCATTGGGGTCGTTTGCCTGCCTATCTCCCATTAACTGAGTTTGCACATAGGGAGGGATCAACTCCAGTACCTGAACCGAACTACCCTTGAGCTGGTAGCGCAGCGATTGGGAATAGGAGTGAATTGCGGCCTTGGTCGCGCAATAAGTAGGTGTTGTGGCCATCGGAACAAACGCAAGGCCGGAGGAGACGGTCATGACAGTCGCCCTTGGTTGCTTCAGAAAGTACGGAAGCAGCGCAGCTGTCAGGCGCATAGGGCCGAGCAGGTTGGTAGCTATGATCGATTCCGCATCAGCGACGCCGCCACTTTTCAGATTCTCCAGACGCATGATGCCTGCGTTGTGAATGACTGCATTCAAGCCCGGATAGTCCTTCGCTAACTGCGCCGCAAAGGTGCGAATCGCGTCCCCATTCTCGATATCGAAAACCGCTGACTGCATGCCCGGATTTGCAGTGATGGTTTCTTGCAACACCTGCTGCCGGCGGCCGGCGATAACCACCTGGTTGCCGAGCGCGTGAAACGCCTCTGCAAGCGCCCTCCCGATGCCAGAACCGCCGCCCGTAATCAGAATCGTATTCCCATTTATTTGCACGTTTTTCTCCCTCATTCCGATCGTATGATGGACACGAACGATTGGGAAGCAGGCGACGCCCAGGTACTGGGGTGGCACATTGGATGGTTGCGGGTCCAAGGGAAATACTAGGGAGGATCAACATGAGACTGGTTATGGCGAGTCTGGTGCTGTCGCTATCGACCCTTGCTTTTGCCCAGGAGCAAAAGCCCATGACACTGAAGGCTGTCCTATTGGAGCAGCTGCGTTCGACCCATAACAAAGCGGAGTGGTTTGTGCCCGCGAATACGGCGGTGGCCGGTTTGACGCCAGCGCAGGCAAGTTGGACAGACAAGAGTGGAAATCATTCGGTCGGCCAGTTGGCAAATCACCTGGTTTTCTGGGATCGTGAGTCGCTGGCGAGGTTCAAGGGTGAGAAGCCTGCGAAGTTTGACGGCAACAATGATGAAACCTTCAATAACTTCGATGCGAAGAGCTGGGATGCGACCGTCAAGCAACTCGACCAGGTCATGACGGATTGGGAGCAGGCTGTCGAAGCCGCGGACGATGCCAAGGTTTCGCTGTGGGCTTCGCGGATTGCACATGTTGGCGCGCACAACGCTTACCACATCGGGCAGATGGTTTACGTGCGGAAACTGCAGGGCGTCTGGGATCCGGATAAAGGAGTTAAGTAGATGTCTACGCTGAATCCTCCCTTTCAGAGACCGGCTTTGCCTGGCACTGCACATACAGACAGGGATCGCACGACAGCGCCCATCAAAGCTTCCGGCCGTCGATCGATCACCTCAGCAACTTGCCGGCGAGCCAGTAATCGAGACTGAACTTTCCCGGGCCAAAGCAGATCAGCCAGATAAAGAGAAGCACGTACAGGACTTCCGGAAGGTAGAGGAAATCGTCGAGCCAGTTAAGAGGCGAAAGTCCTTTAGGCATGGCGGAAAGCTTGGTGGTCAGGATGGCGACAAGCATATCGACCAACAAAGCCACACAGGCCAGCCTCGAAAGAAATCCCACGGCCAGCAAAGATCCGCCAACGAACTCGACACCCGACACGAAATAAGTCATCGGACGAGGAAAGGGGACTTTGGCCATAACGAGCGTTTCGTACATGGTTTGCGTGTTGCCGGGGACAAACAACTTGTTTGCCCCGGAGATGGCGAAGAACAGCCCCAGCGAAACGCGCACCAGCAGGACGGCATACTGTTCCAAATCGCTGCTACTCAGCAGCGCAAACTGGACCAACCGTTTCCAATCCATCTTGTCCCTCCATGGGAGGATGTGTTGTAGCGATACCCCATATCATACTGTTCGATTTCTCCGGTAAATCCGGTAATGCAGGACTTAGCGGCTTGTGTGGCATGAGTCTCTGTTCTCGACAATATGCTGCAAAGCGGAAACGGCGGTGTGGTCAGCAATCCTCGCGCCTTGAGGCTATGTGTCCATCCGTTCGACCCATTGAGCGCGCGATGCCGGAGCCACGAATGGATCCGCAAAGTACTGCGTTTCCCGCGCGATTTTGACTCCCCTGAACTCCATGATGCTCACGGTGTAGGACGGCTTGCCGTCATATGTCAGGATGAATTCGGTGACCCAAAGATTCCCGCTGCCAATGATTCGCCGGATAGAAAACCGCTTTTTGCTCGGCTGATTCGCGCGCTGGTTCTGTATGTTGTTTCGACCTCGGGTTCGTTCGCCTGACTGCGGGTATTCCAACACCGCGTCCTCGTGATAGATCAGGTGCTCCGTTTCAAAATCATTGGCATCGGACGCTGCCCAATGCTGATCGAGTGCCGCACGGATCTCTTGATCTCGCGCTCCAAAATACTGCTCCTTTTGATCGTTCATCTTGATCCCCCAAGAACGAAATGCTTTAGCGGAATTCAGAGTATAACGACAATGTCCCCGAAGCTCGACCCGCTCGTCATTTTCGTCGTTGCGCCTCACAGGTATTGGACTTGAATCCACAACTTCCGTTCTCTTGACGTAATGAATGGTTGCCTGGAGTTTGTCGCGGGTTACCAGAGAAATGCATGTTGTTACCCATGGAATTTGTTTGAGTTACCCCTTCTACCCGCGACGTAGCCACTTTGTACCAACGATAGGTGAGCCGGCGTGTCTTTACGCATCGCCACAACCCTGATTTATCGCATTTCCGCTGGACTCGAAATCCCGACCGTGCATCTCAGGACTTAGCCCTTTACAGGGCCTGACACGGAGCCAATGTAGTTGGTAGTTGAGTTCGTTTCCATAATGAATCGCGACGCAGTCGTTTGCGGCGGCGACAAAACGAACAACGGTACAAAGTTGGCACTGCCTCCGTGGAAATCTTAATCAGACGCGAAGCCGTTTTATCCGCGCAAGGTGGCTCAAATGCGTGTAAACCGTTTGCTGTGTCTAGCTCTTGTGATATTGGCCATCCCGGCCACGTTGTTCGCGCAACTCAGCGTATCTGTTACGATCGCTCCGCCCGAACTGGTAGTGTACTCTCAGCCCAGCTGTCCCCATAGCGGTTATTTGTGGATACCCGGCTACTGGGCCTACGGTGATGAAGGCTATTACTGGGTGCCTGGCACATGGGTCGAGCCACCCGCCGAAGGCCTGCTGTGGACTCCCGGTTATTGGGGCTGGGTCAATCATGGCTATCGCTGGCATCCAGGCTACTGGGGTACTACTGTAGGCTTCTACGGTGGTATCGACTATGGCTACGGCTACAGTGGAGTCGGCTATGAGGGCGGATATTGGAACGACGGAGCCTTCTACTACAACCGCTCGGCAAATAACATAGACGCCGCGATCGTTCGCAACACATACGTGAGAACCGTAAGCTCCCCGGGAGCGGGAAGCTACGTTAGTTACAATGGTGGAACCGGCGGAACAGGTGCTCGACCGACAACCGCACAAGAAGCGGCGGCACATGGACGTCATCGTCCGGCAACGTCGGCACAAACAGAACATCGACAAGCCGCCAGCAGAAACCACGAACTCCTGGCGTCGGTGAATCATGGCAGACCGCCGATCGCAGCGACCTCCAGGCCGGGAGAGTTTACCGGAAAGGGCATCGTAGCAGCTCGTGGCGCGGCGGCAGAGGCCAAAGCCGCCCAGAACAGAGAGGGAGCACCTCGCCCAACGGAGAACAAGGTAGCTCAGAAGCGAGCCGCCACGACTCGCCCGGCTGAGAACAGGGCGTCGACGGAGAGGGCCGCTGCAACCCATCCGACCCAGAGCAGAGCGAGCGAGAAGCGGGCTGCTACGACTCGCCCAACTGAGAATAGGGCGACAACCCAGAGGGCCGCTGCAACCCATCCGACTGAGAGCAGAGCTGGCGAGAAGCGGGCTGTTACGACTCGCCCAGCTGAGAATAGGGCGACGACGGAGAGGGCCGCTGCAACCCATCCGACCCAGAGCCGAGCGAGCGAGCAACGGGCTACTAGCACTCGCCCGGTTGAGAATAGGGCGACGACCCAGAGGGCCGCTGCAACCCACCCGCCCGAGAGCCGAGCGAGCGAGAAGCGGGCAGCTACGACTCGCCCAGCTGAGAATAAGGCGACGCCCGAAAGGACCGCTGCAACCCACCCGGCCGAGAGCCGAGCGAGCGAGCAACGGGCGGCTACTACCCGCCCGGCTGAGAATAAGGCGACGCCCGAGAGGGCCGCTGCAACCCACGAGAACAGAGCACCCGAGAAGCCGGCCGCTAGTACTCGCTCAAATGAGACCAGGACGGCTCATTCCCAGCCAGAAGCAACGCAACAACATAAAGCACCCTCCTCTCAGGCTCGTGCCGAGAGTGCCCGTGAGAAGAAATCACCGGGAGGAGGAGCATAGCCTCGTCCGTAATTGTTATTGTGTCAGCCGGTATAACGCATCGATGGTGTCGGAGCGATCGCCCTGCAGGTGCTCGCTCCGGCGCCTGTCATCACAAGCGGCATTTCATGAGCAGACGGAGTGGGCACTTCAAGCGGCCGTGCCTCGCCATATTAGGTTTCCTTAATCCCCCTGCAAGGACCCTTATCGTCTCTGATGGGTTTTCGTCCATCCATGTCGGCGAATACTCCGGCGCACTTCAGGCGCTTGGCTAATCGGGAACAGACGAAAATGACCCTAATGAAATTGTGTTTGTTACCAAGGCCGACGAGGCAACTTCTGTCAGGGTCATTTCCGTCTCCCCATGGGAGCACCGTCCGTGTGATTGCCCGGGTATTGCCGCTTGTTTGGCATGGAACCCCGTGCATGCCGCTGCGGGGAGCCCGCACTCAAGAGGTGCTGATGGGTTTCCGGCCACTCATCTCGTCGAATACCCCACCGCATTTCGGGCATTGGATGATGTGCGATGCCAGACGCATCAGCTCGCTCGGCTGAATCTTGTAGGCGCAAAGCGGACAAGGCAGAGAAAAGTCGAAGTTGGGCTTTCCTTTGAATCGCGGTGTCATCATCCCACCCGCCCATCTGCCGTGCTCACGGGTTTCCGGATCATCAGGTGCGAGAGACGGCGGAGGAACACCTCCGACGGCAGGTAGCGCCTGTGCTCATGGCAGAGCGGACACCTGGCGGCAACGGGCTGCGACGGCATCGTTTGCACGGGCGCCGGGATATTCTCACCACAACCTTTGCACTGAACGACGATCCGCTTGGAGCTTTCTGGTCCGGGGAACATGAGTTTCAGTATAGGCGAATAAAAAACGAAAACAATCCACAGTTTTTCCTATGGCGGCCGTCTCGATGGCGACGGGATCTCAAAAATAAAGCGGATATATTGTTCCGGCCGGATACGCCACCTTTTTGAGGATTGCGCGGTCTTTGCAGAAACAGCTGCCAAGTTCGTCCTTCTTGCTCCCATGTCATAAGTTGGCGCCGATCCTGGCTTGCCAACCGATGACGATCAGCCGGTACCGGAAAAAGGCAATTCGGGATGGCCATCTCAAGATTTGCCGTGGCTACCAGAGATCGCGGCGAGGCGGTTCGCTACGATCTCACCGCACGTCAGTTCGTGCCCATACTTTCGGGCGCCTCGGTGACCGATCTCACTTATTCTACGGACGGAAGATGGCTGGCATACGCTTCCTATCCGGAGGGTTCTCTGTGGCGGAGTCGCAGCGATGGGACGGACCGCATGCAACTGACCTATCCTCCGATGGAAGTCGTGGAGCCCTTTATTTCTCCCGACGGGAGTAAGGTAGCCTTCAACTCCGTGGACAACGACGTTTATGTAGTCGACATGAATGGAGGTGAGCCGCAAAAGATCGTCGAGAAGGCGGCGTTTCCGGTTTGGTCTCCGGACGGAAACTCCCTCGTCGTTTTGAAGAGCTTCACAAATATCAAGTTTGAACTTCAGATCGTAGACGCGCATTCGGGGAAGGCAACCTCGATTCCCTCCTCGAACGATAAGATCGGCAGCTGCTGGATCGATCAGAATACGCTGGTTTCCACCACGAGAGACTTCAAGAAGCTCGTTGCTTACGATGTGAGAACCGGAAAGTGGTCCGATTTTCTAGCGGGGAGTTTCACGAATTGGACCAATACACTCGATAGAAAGTATCTTGTATTGGCAACCGCTGGCGCCGAACCGGTTCTTCAGCGCCTCCGGGTAGCCGACCGGCAGCTTGAAACGATCGCGAGCCTCAAGGGCTTTACCCGAGTGGTGAATCACGGATGGACACAACTCCGCGTCGCCCCGGACGGCTCTCCGACCTTGACTCACGCCGTCGACAGCTCGGAAATCTATGCCCTCAATGTAAAGTGGCCTTGATGGCAAAGGTAAACCGTTGAGAGCAAACTCAGCTAACGGCATACAAGCTGCGCGGATGTGGCATGACTGGCCGGCTCAAAATCTGACCCTGTGGCTGTTTCCATAATTGGCTAGCCGATGGGCTGCATCCTACTGATATAAACGTAAGACAGGGCCGCCGCTAAGGCAACATCAACCGTACGCGATATTGGAGACGATCTATGTGGAAAGAAACCACCGCTACTGAACCACCCAAGACCCCTGCTCCGCCCGCCAACGCACAACCGGTCACCGAAAACGAATTGCGCACGATATTGGATCGGCTGGACGCAGCCCGGGACATTTTCCGCCTGAACCGGGAATTGCGGGAGGTTTTGTCCCGCCGCGAAGCCGAGACCCAGGCGTTACGAAACCGCAACGCGGAGTTGGAAGAAATCATGCGGAAATTCGCGCCGATGCTGTTGAACGTGGCAACCACCATGGGATTGGCGGCAAAGAATGAAAAGCCTGAACCGGAAAACTATCGATCGATGGAAGCGCAAGGGGAACAGGTAGCGAAAAGGTAGTCACCCGCAAAATGAAAGCGGCTACAAGGTTCCAGCCCTTATAGCCGCTTCGGAAGACTCAACTCAACATCTCGTTACCCGAACGACAACGCCAGTAAAGCTACGCTCAGACATTCCACGCCGGTGGCCCGTGATGCGGCCGCTCTGACGTGCCTGGCCAAGGTCCTTGTTTGATGGCGATCTCCGCTTCGTGCATGCGTTCCCGTCGCTAGTAGATTTGTGGGCGACCCAGCGGCAGCCGCACCTGAAAACAGGTAGAACCCGGTTTCGATTGCATGGCGACCGAGCCGAAATGCTTACTCACGATGCGTCGCACCAGGTCGAGCCCAAGGCCGAGCCCTTGCCCGAGCGGCTTGGTGGTGAAAAACGGTTCAAAGATGCGTGACGAGAGTGCGGGTTCGATGCCTACGCCGTCATCCCAGATGTCGACAAAAGCCATGTCGCCCTCCTGCCGGGTGACCAGCTTGAGAGTGCCTTGTCCCTTTGTGGCATCAATCGCGTTTTCTATGAGCGCTGTCCACACCTGGCTCAGTTCTCCGCCGTACGCCACGACTGCGGGGAGGGAGGGCTCAAAGTCACGCACAATCACCATCTTTTGCAAGCGTGGACGCAACAGTGCCAGCGTGTTCTCCAACGATTGGACCAGATCAACATTCTGGACCGGAGCCTGGTCCATGTAGGAGTAATCCTTAATGGAGTTGATAATGCTGAAAATGCGATCCGATGAGTCAGTCACCGCGGCGACCATGCTACGGGCGTTCAGAGAACTGGCAAAGCTTGTAACGGCAGCGGGAAGGGCATCGGGATTGACGATAGAAGCCAGTTCGTCCAGCGAGAGGACGGACAAGTTCGCTTGCGCCAATGCCGGCGCCATAACCCATGCTTCGGGGACTCGATGCTCCTCCAGCCAGTCGATAAACTGCTGTTCACGGTCACTCTCTGACAGAGGACTTTGAGCCGCCGTCTGCGAGGTCTTGCTCTTGATGGACGGCAACCAAAGCTCGGTCCAGGCGACGTACTTTGCCAATTCTTCCTCTGAGCGGAATAGACGGCCAAGCCTGCATAGTTCGTAGTCCCGATCGATTTTTGCTGAGAGGCTCAAGGCGGCTCGTTGCGCCGAAGACGCCGGGTTGTTGAGCTCGTGAGACAGATTGGCTGCCAACTGACCCAGGGCGACAAGCTTTTCCGCTTGCAAATCGGCTCGGGTAAAGTCGCGCACCCTATCCAGCATAAGCGATACGCAGAGCTGCGCCATCGAAGGTATGGCGGCAAGCATTGCCGGGAATTGGTCTTCGTGAAAACTGAGCACCCACAAATCGCCGGCGCTATAACCCGTGGCGCCCCAGAACTTCATCCTGGAAAAGGGCAGCTTTCCAGTGACTCGTGCGGTGCGGCCCATGAACAACGAGACCGAGCCTGAATTGGCTCGATGAACGCTTACCTCGCCCTCAAGAATGATGTGCATATGGTGCGCAGGCTCGTTTTCGCGCACCACCACTTCCCCGTGAGAGGCCTTTCTTTCACCACCGTGGGAGGCCAGCCAATGAAATTCCCGATCAGTAAGCCCCTCCAGGGTTTCAACATTTCGCAGGGCTGTCACTATCTCGGATATTGGCGTCGCCTTCTCCGGCGGAGTTGCCCATACTAGGGCGTCCGCGTCGATAACGGCGGCGGCTTGCCTTTGAGGCTCGCTATTGGGGTGACTGGTCATTGGTTCTTGCTCTTTCCCGGGGCTGTGCCTATCCGCACTGAGATGGACGCTACCAATTTTGACGCCCCGACTGAAGTTTTCGCTACCCTATTTGGAGCCAACTCGATCCCCATCAAATGGGGGGCGACCGCGACCCACCCGGGACTCGAAGGCTGCTTTGTCACGAGAAGCTGCGCGAAAGGCGAAGACCGAGGCGAGCCTGCAGCGGCTTACGATAACGCCGGCTCATCCGAAGGCTGGTTCCGCTTTCGAGCAGCACCGTATACTCGCCGTCTTCATTCAGCTTGAGACCCCGCACGCGGCTAAGGTTCACTATAGTCGAGCGATGAATGCGGCAAAACACGGCCGGATCCAGGTCTTGCTCCAATTCAGAAATACTGCGTCGCAACAAGTGTGTTTTCGGCCCGACATGCAAGCCTACATAGTAATCGGCCGCCTCGATCCAATCAATTTCCGGCTGGCGGATAAACGCCACCTGGCCGGCGGTCTTTATGGTAAGGAACTCCAGTCTTTTGGGCTGATCTTTGCCCCGTACAATCTTCTGTTTAGCGCGATCGACCGCCAGGCGAAAACGAGCATCGTCAAAGGGCTTCAAAAGATAGTCGAGCGCGCCCGCCTCGAAGGCGCGCAATGCATACTGATCATAGGCGGTGACAAAAACTATTGCCGGGGGCACGTCTTTACCCAGCAACTCGAGTACATCGAAGCCGTCACATTCGGGCATCTGCACGTCAAGGAAGAGCAGGTCTGGTTTGGCCCTGCGGATTTCTTCCGGGGCATCCAGCCCAGAGCCACACTGGCTCACGATTTCAATTTCCGGATCAAGCTGCAAGAGCACAGACAAATTGGTGCGCGCGAGTGGCTCGTCATCCACGATAACGGTTCGGATTTTGGCGAGGTTCATCTCCGCGGCCACTTCATTCCTTAAAAGGGACAGAGACGGATACTTCCACTCCGCTGGGCTCATGGTTGTGCATGTCGAGGTTGAATGCGTCTCCATAGAGGCTCCGCAGGCGGGTTCTCATATTTGCCATTCCTATTCCGGAACGCATGTTCTCCCACTTCAGTGCCGGGCCATCGTTGTACACCGAAACCGTTAGCCGGTCGTTGGAGCGAAACGCTGCAATCCGGATCGCCCCTCCCTGGGCTCGTTGCGAGATGCCATGTTTCACCGCGTTTTCGACCATGAGTTGCAAAATTAACGTCGGAACCTGGGCGAGCAGCAGATCGCTGGGCACATCCACGCTAAACTGAAGCCGCTCCACAAAGCGCACTTTCTGGATATCCAGATACTTCTGGGCAAACTCCACCTCTTCTCCAAGCGGCACTTGTTGCCGGGTTGAATCCTCGAGGAGCCGACGTAGAAAGTCACTGAGCCCGGCGATCATACTGACCGCGGCATCGTTATTTTTCTCCCGCACGAGTCCGGCGATGGCGTTAAGGCTGTTGAACAGAAAGTGCGGTTCAATCTGCCGGCGAAGAGCGTCGAGTTGCGCCTTGGAGAGCTGCTCGTTTAAACGCGCGGTCTCGGTCTGTTGATAGGCAAGCCGCGACTTGGAATCCAGTACATAGCTGACCGCGAGGATGGCGGTGTACAGAACCACTGAAAAAAGAACTCCGTTATAGAACCGATTCAGCCATTCATGAACAGATGGCGCGGCCGGCGCAGCGATTGCGTAGGGATTGAATGATGCGTCCAGCCACATTGTCCACGCAGCGAAGAGCAGGTTAATGGTGGCGCAGGATGCGAGGTGCACGAACCAGGCCGCCAGGGGCTTCACCCTTGCGGGGGGGAATCGACGCCCGAGGCGCATGACAAAACCGGTCGCCAGTGCCCAGGGGAGAACGGAAAGCACCTGGGTTGCAAACAACCGCACCCAGGCGTGGTGCATACCTTCTGCCCGCATGACGAAAACCGTCTGCATCGCATAGATCAGTCCGAAACCAGACCAGATCGATGCAATCCACACCCAGCGGTGGGCCTGCGAAGGGGTAGGGCTAATCTCCATAGAACATCGTATTCCACAACGCTGGTGGCGAAGTTATGATGCAGTGAATCGCCGGAACTATGCAGCCGCCGGTCTGGCTTTAGAGATCGTCCGCAAAGGATACTGCTGACATGCTTACCACCGTGAAGATCACAGTGTTGCTTGCGACCGTTTTGTTTTCCCTGGCTTCCCCAGTCCAGGAGGCGGCGGATCCGCAATATACCCGCGATGGTCAACTTCAGCTCCCCGAGCACTACCGGGAATGGGTGTACCTGACCTCGGGCTTTGATATGAGTTACACCGCCGGTATGCAAATGGATGGCCATCACATGTTCGACAATGTCTTCGTCAATCCGGCTTCTTACCGGGCATTTGTGAAAACGGGCACCTGGCCGGATAAGACCGTGCTGGTGCTGGAGGGCCGCGGCGCGCACGGGAAAGGCTCGATCAATCAAAAAGGAAGCTACCAGGGCGATGTGATGGCGATCGAGGTTCATGTGAAGGACGAAGCGCGTTTTCCGGGTAAATGGGCTTTCTTTGGTTTCGACGGAGGCAAGACTGCCAAGATGATCCCCACGTCGACGGATTGCTACAGTTGCCACGCCTCCCACGCGGCTGTCGACACCACATTCGTTCAGTTCTATCCAACGCTGTTGCCAATCGCCACCAGCAAGGGGACGCTCTCTGCCACATACCAGAAAGAGATTGCAGCGCAAAAGTAGATGCAAATAACCAGATACTTGTAGCGTCAATTGCACTTTTCGAGACCTACCGGGCAAAGTCATCTCTTTTCGCCTTTGAGTTCTCCGTAGAAGATTGGAAATGACGTACCTCAGGGGCTAAAGCCCTCGTCCTACTGGGCCTTTTCGGCACGACTAAAGTCGTGCCCTGATACAAAGCACTTTTCGAAATTGGCTCGAAAGAGACTGACCCGGACATTAGTTTTGTCGTCATCAGTAAAGCCCAATTCTCTTTCGATCCTTTACGGCCCGACTAAAAGTCAGGTCCTGATACAAAGCTCAAAAGAAGCTCTCACGCAGACTATAAAGCCCTCATCAGCGCGAGGTGCTGTGGCACGGCTGAAGCCATGCCCTTCGTTCATCAACGCACCTCGTTTCTCCATTAAGTGTTCGCAGGCATGCCGCGCGTGCTTGCGGGGAGAAAATAGAACACCGCCAGCGCCAGGTAGATGATCACGGCGGTTTTCGGACTGAAGAAGGCGATGATCGTTCCGGCGGGATATCCTAAGGTTCCGATGAGGTTGCGGTGCGTCCTGGCACGCAGCTTTTGGGTATCTTCGCAATCCTGGCTCAACTTACGGCTTGCGATGTGGCGCCCCAGGAGCGTGTAGGTAATTCCGAGTATGGTGAGCACTGCGCCATAGAGCACTGTGCTGGAGCGCAATGGCCCGTAGCGGCCAAGAACTGCCGTGGGATAGGGGATGAACGAAACCACCAGCAGGAGCAACAGGTTCAGGATGAGCGTTCCACGCTCCACGTGGTCCACTTCATGGAACATGGTGTGATGATTGAGCCAGATAATCCCAATGGTCGCAAAGCTGGTGACATAAGGGATGAGTTGGGGGAGCTGAGCGAGAAGGGCCTTCTCGAGCAGCGGGTCGTTGGCCGAATCCAGATTGGGGACCTGAAACCCGAGCACCAGCAGCGTGATCGCGAATGCGAAGACTCCGTCACTGAAGGATTCGACCCTGGCCTTATTCACGTCCGTTCCTTTGCGAGGCTGGCCTCAAACGAGCAGCGGTAGAAGCATGTTGGTATCCACGACGATTACTTCTCCGGTGTCAGCAAATTCAGTGAGGACGCGACCTTTGTTTTGCGCGGTTTTTGCTCCGCACGCATCGGAGACGACGATGGGGACGTAGTTCAGATCGAGTGCCTGGCGGACGGTGGGCCCAATCCCAACCTCGAGCGCAATGCCGGCGATGATGAAGGCCTCCAGCTTCGCGTCGCGCAGGGCTATGTCGAGAAACGTCGCTTCAAACGCTGACATGGTGATCTTGTCGATGACGCACTCGTCTTCGCGGGGCGTCAGTTCGGGCACGATTTCGAAGCCGGCCGATCCCGGTGAAAAGGGCGGTGCGACACTCATCGGATCGTCTGTGCGGTGCCAAATCATGGCGCGGCGGAGCTGACCAATCCCGGCCAGGCGATTGGGTAGCCAGCGATGACGGGTGAAGTAAACGGGATAGCCTGCCTTGCGGGCGCCGGCCAATAGTTCAACGCAGTGCCCGGTGATCGCCTGGCCTTCGTCTATCTGGGAAACCACCCCAACTTGCATGTCATAGACGATCAGTGCCGTCCGCGACGGATGACACAGATCTGCAAGCTGCATCGGTATCGACAGGCCGCGGACGTCAGGCATGAACTGCCCCCTGCTTCCCTTTTGGGCTGCGATCGAAAGGCGGGTTTATATCGATCTCGCTGCGGAAGAGAGCCTCGATCGGAAGGGGAATCTGCAGGGCAATGAAATGCCATTCGAGGAAGCCGGCTTTGCTCAATGGAAAGTCATCGGTATACGCTTTCGCGTCTTCCACGCTGGGAAGCTCGAAGATGATGACGACGCCCGGCTCGTCGGCACGGGCATAGTTTTCGCGGACTATGCCTGCCTTCCATAGCCGCCAGACGTTGGAAACCTCGTCTGGCAAATAGGGCGTGATTTGTTCCATGGTCACACCCGGCTTGAACCGGTCAAAGGCAATGATGCGCATGATCTCTCCTTTAATTGTTAATGTATCAAGTGGCTTGAACTCAAGCAAATTAACCTTAACGTAAACTCTCTCTATGACAGAGCGGGACCACATCGACCGGCTGGTATCGAAGTGGGGTGTGGAGCGCCCCGACTATGATTTGGCGCCGGTCCAGATCATTGGCCGGATCGGCCGGATTTTCGAGTATGTAGACCGCGCCCTGGAGGCGAAGTTTGGTGAATTCGACATTTCACGCGCCTCTTTTGATGTGCTGGCAACTCTCAAACGGACCGGCCCGCCGTACCGGCTCTCGCAGCGGGAGTTGATGAAGAATCTGTTGCGCACGTCGGGCAGCATCAGTGTCCGCATCGATGCGATGGAACGCGAAGGCCTGGTAGCACGAGAGGTTGACGCGGAGGACAGGCGCGCGACCCTGGTGGCAATCACGGAGAAAGGCATCAAGCTGCTGGAGAGAATAGTCCCTGAACACCTGCTCAACGAGGAGCGTCTGATTTCCGGTCTCACGGCACGCGATCGCGCGGAATTGATTCGGTTGCTGCGCAAATGGACTCTGGCCCTCGAGACCAACAACAACGATCAGCGATATATCCACTACGGCATGGTGATTTTGCAACCTCGTATTGCCCTGGAACGCCGGCGGGCTGTGGGACTTCCGGACGTACCCGGAGTCCTGGTGCACGCAGTTGAGACCGGAGGAATCGCCGAGGACGCCGGCATTCGCAAGGGGGACCTTATTGTCGCCATCGACGAGGTGGCAATCGATTCCCAATCCACTCTGCGCCGGATGCTCAACAAGCCCACCCCGACCACGAAGTCGTTCCGCATTCTGAGAGGCGCAGAGGCCCTCGAGATCAAGCTCTCCGCGACTTCAGGATGACTTCGAAAGCGGAAGTGGAAGTGGAAGGGCACCCGAATATGGCTCCTTAGACAGGCTGTGCGCATCGAATGAACTGAATGAAAACCACGCCGGTCACTGCTAACGCCCATCAGCTGACTCGCCTCGAATTCGTGAACTGCTACCTGGTTCGCGAGCCTGATGGCCTCAGTCTCATCGGTAAGGGCCGCCTCTCCATCAGCGGCTTTGCCCCCTGGTTCTTCCCTTTGCCTAACTTTGGCACCTGGGACAAAGCCATTGCTCTGGCCAGCGCACAAAAACTCCTCGCTTACCCGATCGAGCGTTTTGCTTGCGGCCACGGCGCCGTCCAGCCTGGCGGCCGCTCGACCCTCACCACGGCCATCGCCCAGGCAACCTCGCAGGTAAACTGAACAGGTTTAATCAGGAGCTTGCGGATGAAGCACCGGCTTAGCCCCATATTTGCGATTCCCCTGCTGATCGGCCTCATTGGCCCTGTCGTTATGGCTGCTGATGGCTCCATGGCTGCTGATGGCTCCATGGCTGCTGATGGCTCCGACCTGGTACTTCAGGGGGCGAAGGTTTATGCCTCGCCGACCGCGAGCCCCATTGACAACGCAGTGGTGCTGATACGCAATGGGCACATCGTTGGGGTTTCGAAGCGCGGCGAATTGAAAGTCCCCACTTCGGCGCAAGTGATCGACTGCACTGGCAAGGTGATCGTGGCGGGGTTCTGGAATAGTCATGTCCATTTCGAAAACGGATGGCAGGACGTTCCGCACATGCCGGCAGAGAAAGCTGAGGCGCTCATGCAGTCGATGCTTACCCGGTGGGGATTCACCACGGTGTGGGACCTCGGCTCCGTCCCCAACAACACGCTGGCACTTCGGCGTCGCGTCGAGGCTGGACAGGTTGCCGGACCACAGATCCTGATGGCAGGGGATATTTTCCCCGAGGGCGGCCATCCGGTCTATCTGCCGCCCGAGATGCAATTGCCTGAGGCAGCGAGCGCGCAACAGGCGGAAGGAATGGCGCGGCAATATCTGGCCATGGGTCTCGATGGAATTAAGCTTTTCACCGGCGCATTCATGGGCAACAAACCGGTCATCAACATGGATACCAGCATGGTTAGGTCTGCGGTGAATGTCGCGCACGCGCAGGGCAAGCCGGTGTTTGCCCATCCGCAAAACTACGCAGGCGTGGATAACGCATTGGCCGGCGGCGTCGATGTACTGGCGCACACAATTCCCGCCGAGGGACATTACACGACAGAGGAACTGGCGCGGATGAAACAGCAGCACACAGCCTTGATCCCGACTCTCACCTTGTGGACGACGGTGGATTCCGATCCGGCCAGGACCGAGAAAATAGTGACCGCGGGTGTCGATGAGTTGAAGTCTTATTTTTCGCAGGGCGGCACCATCCTGTTTGGGACGGACGTTGGCTTTCAGGCAAAGTACGACACCACCGAGGAATACGAATTCATGGGGCGAGCGATGCCATGGCGCGCTATTCTCGCATCGCTGACCACCCAACCCAGCGCGTTTTTCAAGCAGACGGCAAAAGGCCGGGTAGAAAAGGGAATGAACGCCGACCTGGTGGTGCTCGATGCCGATCCAGCGAGCGATGTACGAAATTTTGCCAGGGTGATGTACACGATCCGGGGAGGAAAGATCATCTATTCGAGTCACGGCAAACTTCAATAGTTCATCGCAAGCATGATGGTTACATTGCGCGACCTGAAACACCACGCCATCGCATCCACCCTGTTTCCCGCGACGACGCTTGGACGGGCGGTAAACAAACTCGGCTTCGTTCAGGCCGACCCGATCCGCTCTCCCGCGCGCGCACAGGACTTGATCCTGCGGCAGCGGGTGACGGATTACCGGATTGACGACCTTGATCGACGCTACCGGAGCCTCAAACTGGAAGAGGATTACCTCTATGCTTATGGGTTCATGCCGGTAAGCACCTGGCGGCTGCTTCACCCCAGAGCGCAGCGGACTTTGACGGTTGCTGAGCAAAGGGTGCTCGACATCGTATCCAGCAACAAGCGCCTGCACCCCCGCGAACTCGAGGTTAGCCTGGGAAGAGATCGCGAGACCAATGCATGGGGCGGGTACTCGAAATCCACGACTCGAAGTCTTCATAAACTGCACTATCTCGGCCTGATACGGATTGCCGGCCGCGAAAAGGGCATCCGGCTCTACGAACGAGCGGTTCCCAGGGACGAAGCTATCGACCCTGCCGAGCGGCTCCGACGGCTCGCGTTGCTGATCACCGGCATCCTGGCGCCGGTACCCGAGAGCAGCCTCCGCGCCACTCTCCATCATCTTCGTTACTCCGCTCCTGACCTGCCGGGGAGAACCCACGTTCTTGCCGCGCTCTTGAAGTCTGGTGAGGTGGAAAGCGTTGAAGTGGGCGGAGTTCGTTACCTCTGGCCCGCTGGCCGATTGATACGCAGGGAGCCGGAGAACGTCGTTCGCTTTCTGGCTCCCTTTGATCCGTTGGTATGGGATCGACGCCGATTCGAATACTTCTGGGGCTGGGCCTATCGATTTGAGGCATACACCCCACCCGCGAAAAGGAAACTCGGCTACTACGCCATGCCATTGCTTTGGAAAGCGGACGTCATTGGATGGGTCAACGCCGCCAGACGCGGCAATGAGTTCTCGATCGATGCAGGGTTTGTCAGCGGGAAGCCACCTGCAGAGAAGTCTTTTCACCGCGCGTTCGAAATGGAAGCGCAGAAATTGCGGCAATTCTACTTTGGCAACCACTTTCAAGAGCAGTGACATTCATTTGCTTTCAGATTGGGATTTGGCAACGTTGCCAAATAAGTCCTTTGTTTCACGAAGATGCTCAAGGTGCTCAAGTAATTAATTTGAGCATCTTGCCTGGTTGAGCGGCGGGTACTAGAGCATTTTCACTTCTACTCTGCACAGTCAAGCGCCGCGAAGTGCGGCTTTTCTTGAGGAAAAGCCACGTCGGGAGTGTTTGCTCTGTATACACCAGAAGTGAAAATGCTCTAATCCCCCGGAGGGGGCAAAGTCCACCATCAGGCACCTGATTTTCCGTCTTTGGAGCTACGAACGCCGATATCGAATTTGGCGCGGCGCAGGGTGGCGATGATAGCCATCTAGTCACCATTCTGTGGGGCAGCCTCCGCGTTTATTGACAGTGATGCCGCGTGCGACCGGGCTCGAGGCAATTACGGTTGCCTTCATGCGGCCGGTTTGGCATAAAAATCTTGTCTTACGGCCTACAGTAATACGCTCGGGAGCCGCGGTCCATAGTCCTGGGAAATAATCATGTGGAAGCAGGGGTATTAAACTCGTGATTACTCCCTGCTGTTCAAGAATAACTAAGTAGTTAGCCCCGATTTTTGGCAACGATCTGTCTGAACGGCCGGTTATATGGCAACTTACCGAAGACTTAGATCGATTCGGATAGCTCGATGCGTCATTGGCTGATTGGCAAGTTTATTCAAAGCCTGGAAAAGGCGATGCAGCGGGCCGCTGAGGCTACAAAAGCGTAGTCCCCACGAAAAACTCGTTATAGATCGAAGACAAAGTGAACTCACATTCGATCCTTAGCAAGGCTGTTTTTCCAAAGTACTAGTCCCGTCTGACGACTAAATGTCCCAAGCGCGTTCCGAAGCATGGATGGCGTCCTTAGTCAACTCATTTGCTCGACGCATCTGATGAAGCTGCCGTCCATAAACAACCAATACGCTTATCGCCACCACGGCGAGTATCACATCTAAGACGATCCTGAAGCGCTCCATAGGGCTGGCTTTGGTGAACTCGTTGACGAGCCATTGCGCAGCGGCGCGTATCTTGCGATCCACTTCATCTTCGGGAGTTTCCTTAAAGTTCTTGGGTTCGCTGTGTTCATCTTCCATGACGCGGCCTGGGCAAAGGATAGATATCCACGGACTCTGCCGAGCGGTCTGAGGCTGCCCTGCAGGAATCCACGCCAGCCCAGTTCTTCTCCGAGAGTAGACACACCCCCGATCATCAGATAGTAGAGAAGCTTGTAAGAGAAGGCTCCCGAATGTATGCGATATCCGATGAATGCGAACAGGATTGGCGCGGCAAAGAAGACTGCGGACCGGCGCCAGGAGGGGCCGAAGAAGGAAACGGCCCACCGGCGTGTCGCCGGCGCGATCCAGAATACAAGCAGCGCAGCGACAGCCGGACCCCAGGTCAGATCTTTGATTTCCTCGGGAAGCGGAAAGGCCTTCCAACTGGCTGTGTGGACATCGCGCCACCAGAAAAATGGCCAGGAGAGCGCACAGGCAAGAACGTAGAAAGTAACAATCGCGCGCCAGTTGGGTCTGGCCTGAGTGTCGCCACTGTGCATATCGACAGAAGTCTATCGCGGTGCTACTCATTCGGTCGAGCTGTCGGCGTATGCGCTCGACAGCGCTTCGTGCTCGCTCGGGGTCAAGCTTACTCGTTCCCCCTCCACGTGGTTACTGATCGCGGGCGGATCACCGGCAAACCGGACATTACTCAACGCAAGCGCGTTTATGTATGAACAGAAACTCATTCGGTTCAGGAAGGAAGTAAAAACGTCCCATGAAATCGAACCGGTACCGAGACAATTAGCGACCCAAACAAGGAGCCAATAGCCCGTAGGCTATGATGACCTGCAATGAGGCCGCCAGACGGAAACGAACCGAAACTTGCGCGTGAATGGACCGTAAGCCGGATGCAACTCTGCCTTGATTCAGCCGACAAGCAATCGCTGATCTTGTTCATCGAAGAACGGTACCGACTTTTTCATCAGGGTGAACCGTCCCACCCGCGTCTGTCCCAGACCTTGAGGACTCGATCCCAAATATCACCGCTCATTCGGTTCTTCCAAACCCCGCCTAACAAACGCGCGAAGGCTGGGTCGGCCTTGGCCTGTTGCTCGACACGAGTGATTACTAGGGTGCCATGCTTTACAAGCAAATCCTCCATTGGGCCTGCGGAAAGATTCTCCAGCACCTTGTTCGACTGATCTTTGGACAGGATTGCGAGAATAAGTCTCCAAAGTGTCTCCGGGTCGTCGTCTGCGAGGTCAAATGCCATTTGGACGGCATACCAAGTGCCTTCACTCTCAGCGGAACCCTTTGCCGCAACCTGATTGCGTATCCAGTCCTCGGCGAGGGTGGCCAATTCTTCCCGGTTCATGGAATCGAGCATATCTTGATTTCAAACGTTAGTCCCCAAACCGCGTTTTGTTGTCACTTGGCCGTATAGTCGGTTTGAACGGACAAGCGCCTGTCATAATGGTGCGACCATTGCAAGATGGTCGGTAATAGGTATGCTTTCGCCGAATCTCGTCCGCGGCTGCTCGCCCATGTGCGAAATGAAAAGGGATACTACCGGAATCTCAGCAATCGCTGGATCAAGCTGTTTTGCATTGACTTGCGACCGAGACAGGCTCACAGTTGTGTTCGCGGTCGCTGGAGCTTGTTTCGTTGGGCGGCACGATTTAGAAAGCCTCAACAGGAGAAACAAGAGATGACAAATCAAAAGACCGCATTCCATCTGCCGGCCGATCCCGGTCAGTGTTACCGGGGACCGGGTGACCGATACACCTTCCTGGTAAACAGCGCCCAAACCAACGGCGGCTATTTCATCATGGAAGCGATCATACCTCCCGGAGGCGGCCCGCCCTTGCACATTCACCACTGGAGGAAGAAAGCTTTTACCCGCTCAAAGGCGTCCTGGACATCACGATGGGCGAGAAAAAGGTCAAGGCCACAACCGGAGCCTTGGTGCAAACTCCTCGCGGAACGATCGATGCATTTCTCAACGCCGGGAACATGACTGCCCGGATGCTGCTCTTTTTCTCGCCCGCCGGCATGGATAAATATTTCGAGGAGATGTGGGAGCCGGTTCAGGACCGCTCCGCCGCTATCCCAAAAGTTACAGAGGTGTTGATCGCCCGCATGGTGGGTGCAGGACCAAAGCATGGAATGAAGTTTTTCTGAGCCGACGCCGAGCAAAAAACGCCGGCGCGGCTGAACCAGAGTCGTTAGCCGGTGCACCACGATGCCTGAGCTGTACAGCCCGAACAAACTACTGCAGTTACTAATTCGTGATGACCGGGATGCAAAGGAGAAAACGATGGACAATGACCGTATTGCCCGAAACCTGGCGTGCGTGGATAAGCACTTTCATAGCGAGGCCGTCAATGAAGTCGAGGCGGCGCTCGAACTTTACACTGACGACATCATCTGGGAGGCTCCGGCCCTCAGTGGTCTGAATCGATCTTTTTGCGGAAAACAGGATGTTGCGAAGAACTACCGCGAACTCTTCGCATCCATGCGCGACGTCCACTTCCAGTTCCTCCAGCGCTTTGCGACCGAAGATCGTGTTGTCGACGATAGCATGGTGACGTTCGAAATCGCCCGGGCCGGATTTTGGCCCTGGCCGGTTGACGCGAAGATTGAAATGCGGCTCGTCCACATCTTCGAGATGCGAGACGCGAAGATCTCACGCGAGCTGGTTTTTGATATGGGCCGTCTGGTCCGCTAACGTCATGGGGAGTGTTCTGCCTTGGTTTCTCGGTAATGTGACCTGTTTACCAGACGCTCATAGGCAAGTTATTGCAAAGCCGACTTTTCGGGAGTGGGGTCGGTGATGCGCAAAATCGATTCGCTTCCGGCAAATGTTCAACCATGACCGCCCGCATGAGGGACTGAGAACGAAACACAGGCGAGCTTCTATCAACGAAGCTCCGCCATGTTTCCGCGAACAGCTGCACATTGTCACTGAATGGAGTACGCTTCATTCGAACGATTTCACTGGTATTTTCGAGGCAGTTGGAAATGATTCTCGGAACGTGCGCTCGTTCGGGGCCCGATTTAGAAGACCCTTTAACGAAGAGACGACATGCCAAACGAATGCCTTGCCTTTCATCAACCAGCCGATACCGGCCCGTGCTTCTGGGGTCCGGGCGACCAGTACACCTTCCTGGTCACCGGTGCACAAAGCAACGGCGCCTATTTCATCATGGAAGGAATCATCCCTCCCGGAGGCGGCCCGCCGCTGCACATTCACCACCGTGAAGAAGAATGTTTCTACCTCCTCGCAGGCATCCTCGAGATCACGCTCGGCGAGAAAAAGTTCAACGCCACAACTGGAGACTTCATACAAATCCCTCGCGGAACTGTCCACAAATTTCACAACGTGGGGAGCACGACCGCGAGGATGCTGCTCTTGTTCTCGCCCGCAGGGATGGATAAGTATTTTGAGGAAACGTTAGAGCTGGTTCAGGACCGCTCCGCCGCCATTCCCCCCATTTCAGAAGCGGTGATTTCCCGCCTGGTCAACGCCGGACCAAAACACGGATTAGAGTTCGTGTGACGCCGCCCCCGGAAAAAGTGGCACGGTCACAACCACAGCGCCGACCTTTGCCTTTCCCTCTCGCGCGCTTTCTGGTCGTGGTTGCTCTCCCGATCGCGGGCTGCTCGTCTTCGCCGGCTCCATCCACACAACCTGCATCCACGCCATCCACGTCTTCCACGTCACCGGGGGGCAGCGCGTCCCCACGGCCTGATTCGGGGCTCAAACAGATCGACCAGTCCGCGCTGCAGGCCATGCTCGACAAGAGCGCCAAAGAATTCCTGGTACCCGGCGCCATCATGTTGCTGCGCACACCTCAGGGGGAGTTCACAGTCACCTACGGCACCACATTGCTCAGAGCGACCAGCCCGCCCAGCGCCGACACCCACTTCCGAGCCGCCTCCAATACCAAGACAATGACGGCCGCGATCATCCTGCAACTGGCCCAGGAGAACAAACTCAGTCTCGACGATGCCGTGTCGAAGTACGTCTCGGGCGTGCCCAATGGCGACCACATCACCATCGCCGAGCTCCTGGAGATGCGCAGCGGCCTCTACAACTACACCGATGCGCCCGCAATCTGGGAGAACATGGACCATCACCCAACCAAAGTCTGGTCCCCGGCCCAACTGCTGGCGATTGCCTTCGCGCACCCGCCCAATTTTCCGCCCGGTACAGCCTACGAATACAACAACACCAACTACGCACTCCTCGGCCTCATCATCGAAAAAGCCGGAGGCAAGCCACTGGCCGAGGCGATGCAGGAGCGGTTATTTGAGCCTTTGCATCTGCAGCACACGCAACTTCCCCCGAGCGGTGTGAACACCCTCCCCGATCCCTACTCGCACGGCTACCTGTACGGCAGCGCCTCGGTCGCCATGGTGGGCACACCTCCTTACTCGCCCCAGGTCAAGGCCGCTGCCCGGGCCGGCACTCTGCTACCCAAGGACTTCACCGACCTGAATTATTCCTTCGCTGCAGCGGCGGGAGGCGTCATCTCCACGGCCAACGATCTCGCCACGTGGATCCAGGCGCTGGTTGGCGGCCGCGTACTCAACGCCACGTCTCAACGTCGCTGGCTCGACAGTCCGCAGCCCGAAGACCCGGGCAAGCCGGACGGGCAACAGTACGGGTACGGCATCGTCAAACTGCACTGGGGACCGAACACGATGTACTTTCACGGTGGCGAGTCCCCCGGCTTCAACTCGTTCATGGGCTACGACCCCGGCAACCAGATGACACTCGTGGTGTGGACCAATCTGACCGTATCGCTTGACGAAATCCCGACAGCCAACGCCCTCATGTTGAAGGTGCTCGATCAGATCTACGTGGTGTCGCCGCTGACACCTTCCCAAGCGGTCAAGCGCGAGAAGTAACCCGCCTCATATGGCTCAATATGTGCAATCATTCCATCCAAATATGTCGGCTAGAGCGAAGAAGCCTGCTGTGAGGAGAATCTGCAGGCCATCGGTGACCAAGAAGTAAGGAATTGCAACACCAGAGCCGGGCTGACCACTCGAGAGATTAGTACCGATATTTCGGCCAGTGTTCACCGATCTTCCTGGTTATGATCTTGGGTTGACGAGAACAGCCTGAGGCACGTTTCCACAGCTCAGATTCCATACAGTCTTTTGAGTTTGCGGCAGGATTCTCGCTCACCCATATCCACCAGATCGCATGGCAGCTTTCAATCCGGCCGTCGCTGGGCTGGCTGGCACCCCTTGTCTCGACACCCGCGCTTGGCCCGATCGACGCCGGCTAACTGCGGAAGTTGATTGGGCGCTACAATCGTGAAGTGATGCCGCACCCTTCCTGGAACGAGAGCTACGCAGCGGGAGAGCTTCCCTGGGATACGGGCGAGCCGGAGCCGCTGCTCGTCGAGTTCGTGACTTCGGATCGCGTTCAGCCCACGCTGACGCTCGAGATCGGCGCGGGTACGGGGACGAATTCCCTTTGGCTGGCGGAGCGCGGCTTTGACGTGCTTGGCATCGATGTCGCCCCGCTCGCGGTCGAACGAGCTAACGCGAAGTTGAATGGTCGCAGTCTCGGATGCCGTTTCGCAATCCTGGACTTTCTGGCCGGCTCCCCGCACGGAGGTCCGTTCCAGTTCATTTTTGACCGCGGCTGCTTTCATGTCTTCGATGAACCCGAGGAGCGCGCGCGTTTTTCCGCGCGGGTCGCGGCGGCGCTCGCGCCCGGAGGCCTGTGGCTGAGCCTCATCGGCTCGACCGAAGGTCCGCCACGGGAGGTCGGTCCGCCGCGCCGCTCGGCACGGGAGGTCATTCTGGCCATCGAACCAGCGCTCGAAATTGTCGAACTCAGTACCGCCGAGTTCCGCAGCCACGGTGCCAAAGCGTGGTTCTGCCTGGCGCGCCAGCGGATTTAGAGCAGTGGCCAGGGGCAAGTGGCTAATGCGGGATGTTGAGACCAGCGGCTAGTGGGTCCCGTTGGCAGCACTTCAGTCGTGCCTTCAAACGTGAATATCGTGGCGATCCTTCGCGTCATGCCGCTTCCGATTGCTCGAAGGGTATTGAGCGCCATGGAGCGGTAGTGAGCCCATATACGCAAACAGAAGCGCCGAGCACTTTCGCAAGAAAAAGCAAGCGCCGCCGCCAGCCGAGCGCGATAAAGTGATTACATGGCGGCCGCACTAGACGGAAAAGTGCCTCTGATTACGGGTGGAAGTGCCGGAATCGGCAAGGCGGCGGCAAAGCTCTTCGCTGGGGCCGGAGCAAGCGTCGCGTTCGCCGCGCGCGGAGCCGAACGCGGACAGCGAGTTGAGCAGGAGCTGCGGCAAGCCGGCTTGGATGTTCGCTTCGTAGAGGCCGACGTATCTCACTCCGAACAGGTACAGTCTCTGATTGCGAAGACCGTCGAACAATTTGGCCGGCTCGACTGTGCTTTTAATAATGCTGCTGTCTTGGGTAAGAGCACACGCACAGCCGATTTCAGCGATGGTGATTTCGATGCCGAGGTAGCCTCCAATCTGAAGAGTGTCTGGCTCTGCATGAAATACGAATTGCAGCAGATGCAGAGCCAGGAACCGCGTGGAGGCGTGATCGTAAACACTTCCTCGGTAAACGGACTTGGAGGCGCAAGAGGGGCAGCTCTGTACTCGATGTCCAAGGCAGGGATTTTAGGTCTGACTAAATCGGCGGCACAAGAATATGCGGCGGACGGAATCCGGGTGAATGCATTGGTCGCGGGTGGTTTCGACACGGAGTTGTTACATAACGCCGTGAGCCAAGCTGTAGGCGGTGACACCGCAAAGATGGAAGCCGTATTGAAGGGTTTTGTTGGGATGGTTCCGGCAGGCCGCATTGGCCGACCAGACGAGGCGGCGCAAGCTGCGCTATGGCTGTGCAGCGATGCTGCGTCCTATGTAACGGGGCTGTCCATGATTGTTGATGGCGGCGTGACTGCCTGGGCGCGCTAAGCCACGCAAAGACGCTCCTATCATTGCTCGCTGCTGATCTTGTCTTTCAAACAACTCCCGGATGGTCGCCAACCCGGACCTTACACCGGTTTTGGGGTAACTTCCGGGTGGGCGGAATACGGGCAGCTATAGGGTTATGGTGTGCCTCTCCGGCGGTGAAATACTATCATCGAATGAACCCAACCCAGCTTGGCCGCCAATTCCTTGCCGACTTGATGCGCCTGCCGCTGATATTCAAACTCTTTGTGCTGTATGGAGTGGGAGCAGCGGGATGGAAATGGTGGACGGGTCGGCGGCAGGCCGCAGTAATCGTTGCGTCGGCAGAATGGCCTATTTACAAGGGGCGGGTGGTGTGGGCGCAGGTGTCGGACTGGCGACATGAAGGAGAGGACGGTCCTTCTTATTTGGAAGGCGTGCTTACCTATAGCTATACAGTTCCTGGTCACGACTTGGAAGTTGGAGAGTACCGCAAACGATTCGAGGACGAGGGTGAGGCGGATGCCTGGGCGCGGGCGCTGCGCGACACATTTGTGGACGTGCGGGTCGATCCGGCTGATGTAACGCGTTCGGTATGGCAGGAGACGCCAATTCTGACAACGCCTTCGCTTCGCGTGCCGGAGCTTGACGGCTCACGATTATACGAAATCGAAGCATGGGGTGCCCGTGAAGTATTAGCCGCTGCCGTCTTCTGCGTTGCGGCAGTGGGAGCTTTCCTCGCTGCGTGGATTCAACTTTCGTGCATTACGGGCAAACCGTTGATATCAGCAGAAACAAACGGGGCTGCGTTCTTTGGCATGCACATCGGCGCCATCGTGTGTGGGATCACGGTAGCCTTAGTCGCACGGCGAGGAAAATGGTTGAGATCGACCTGGCAGAAATCATTTAAGGCGGGAACGACAGGCATTGCAATGAAGCTTCTGGGATTCTACACGACAGTTGTGTTCTTTTACGGGTGGGTGCGAATGGCAGCCCATGACGGAGATTCTCGATACCTCGGCATTTTGATGTTCTCTGCGATTTGGTTGATCTTTTATGTAGGCGCTGCTGCCGGCGCCCTGCAGGCCATGCAGCATCGAGGGAGCGACGCTAGGTGAGATGGTTAGCGGGCTTTCCGTAATGAGTGACAGTAGGATACCGAACAGTCGCCAACTCGGCGGTTTCAACTTTGGCAACACTTGGCCGGAGGTCTTGGTAGCGTCTCAGTTGAAATTGCGGCGCGGGACCGCTGAATGCTCTGCATCTCCTCTCAGGGGTAATCAAGAAGGTTGGTAAGTCTACGCCCTATCGGCGTGATTCAAACTGAGTTTCGGGCCTCCGCGTGTATTAGTAACGGTAAACGCCCCAGCATCGGGTAATTCCTGCGGGGGCGTGCCTGCGGGATTCCTGTCGCCATGCCGACTTCTCGGGACCGATTCATCTGCTGAGTAGCCCAGGTACAGGAGCGGTGTGGAGGCCAGAACAGGTCAACCGGGGCGGGCCGGTAAAACTCTACAGCGGCTTCAGACAGGCGGGGAGGCTCTTTTTACTTGGGTTCCGGCAGGTTTATTTTACGTCGTAGCTCCTCGAATCGGGGGTCGTTGCGCAAGCTATCCAGGCGTGCGTCTGTGTTGAAGTAAACAACCAGGATGTAGGAACGATCGTTGTACGCGCGGGTGAGCCAGTCGAAAGCTGCATCCTTGTCGCCGAGCCCGGCATACACAATCGCAAAGTTATAAGGTGCGACATAGCGCTGGGCGGAAAGATCCTTCATATGACCCAGGACCTTTTCCGCTTCTGTCCGGTTTCCTGAAACCGCGTAGGCATGGCCAAGAGCGCCCCACAGTTCTGTGTTTTCTTCGAGCGCAAGCCCCTGCTTAAAGACCTCGATCGCCTCCGGCAGTTTTCCCTTTTGCTCGTAGGCGCGGCCCAGGAAAAAGCGATCGAACCATGACGAAGAATCAAGATCTATGGCGCCGCGCAGCTCTTTGATGGCATCGTCCCATTGGTGATTGAAGACGAAAACAGAGCCAAGATTCGAGTTGCCTCCCGCCGAAACCGGGTATATTCGGGCCTGGACGCGGGCCTCGTTGACCGCCGCTTCCTTGCGCCCCATCGCGGCAAGAAACCAGGAATAGTATCCGCGGGCATCGCCATTGTCGGGGTCGAGTTCAATGGCCCGTTTGAATTCCTTTTCGGCCGCGTCCCAATTCCACTCGTACCAGTGGTTCTCGATGGCAAGGGACATGTGAGCGTCGGAATCGGTGTCGTCCAGTGCAATGGCCCGAGTGGCCAGGTCTCTCGCCCTGGGCGCTGCCTCCCGTGGCGGCAGATACCAGTCATCCTGATTAATGTAGTTCGACGCGAGCACGCTGTACGCCAAGGCATAGTTTGGATCGAGCGCAATCGCCTGGTTCAGAAATGCAATGCCTTTGTCGAAGCCATCTTTGGTGAACAGATAGGTGTAATACCGGCCCTTAAGGTAGGCCTGGTAAGCCTCCTGGTTCGAGGTGGAACCGAGGGTCAACTTTTGCCGGTCTTCCGGAGAAAGTTGTGCGCGCAGTTTTCGCGATACTTCCCGCGCAATGTCGTTTTGTATTTCCAGCAGTTCGGCGACCTTGCGATTATATTGCTGGCCCCAGAGCTGTTTTCCGTTGCTAACGTCATCGAGCTCAATATTGATAGAGAGATCGTCGCCTCGCTGCGCGACGCGACCCGAGAGAACGGTCTGCACGCCGAGAGCATCGCCGATTTTCTGAAAGTCTGCCGCCTTACCCTTGTAGCGAAGAGCGACGCTGTTGGGGACAACTTTCAGGCCGGGCAACCGCGCCAGGCTGTCGTTGATGCTGTCGGAGATTCCATCGGAAATGTACTCGGCGTCGGCATCTTTGCTGTGAATATCGAACGGCAGCACGGCGATAGAATCGATGTGTGATGGAGTTGCTCGTTTTCGATAGAGAAAGAGTCCGGCCGCGGCAGCCGCCAGCAGAATGGCAGCGGTGACGAATACCGGCCACCGCTTCTTAGGCGTACGCACTCGATAGCCGGCTTCTCCCTGGTGGAGCGCGCCAAGCAGTTCTGCCGCACTTTGATAGCGAGCGGCAGGCGACTTCGATAGACACTTAAATGCGATCGCGCCCAGGGCAGACGCCGGCTGCAGCGGATCAGGCTCGCGATGAAGAATGGCTCCCAGCACAGAAGACACTGATTTTCCCGGAAAAGCACGTGCGCCCGAGAGGATCTCGTAAAGAATGGTCCCGAAGGAAAAGATATCGGAGCGCGCATCCGCCGTACCGCCTTCCGCCTGCTCGGGCGACATGTATCCTGGCGTGCCCAGAATCATTCCCGCCTGGGTGGTGGCAATGTTCACGGTCGCGGCGTCGGCACTGATGTTCTCTTCGCGTTGCTTGGCCAGGCCAAAATCGAGCAGCTTGACCGTGCCACTCGCAGTCACCAGAATGTTCTCCGGCTTCAGGTCGCGATGGATGATGCCCATGGCGTGCGCCGCCTGCATGGCAGAGGCGATCTGCACGGCCAGGGGAAGAGCCTGATCGGGTGAGATCGGCTTCTGCCCAGACGTCACCACCGGCTGGCCTTCGACAAACTCCATCACCAGGTAGTTTGGTCCGACGTCGTAGATCTGGCAGATGTTGGGGTGGTTCAGGGCCGCGATGGCTTTGGCTTCGCGGTCGAAACGCGCGGGAAACTCCGCGCCTGTGACCTTGACGGCCACGATACGATTCAGGCGGAGATCGGTGGCGCGGTACACTTCGCCCATCCCGCCGGCGCCGATTTTTGCGTCGATGCGATACGGACCAATCTGCTGGCCGGGAGTGAATTGCCCGGCATGCTGCTCGGCATCCTGTTCATGCGAGGCCGCGCGTGCCCAGGCCGGGTGGTCGAGCAGGCTGTCGGGCGTGTCCGCGTGGAGCAGGAGCCGTTCCACCGCGCGCCGGATCTCTGGGTCGGCCTTGACCAACAGAGCTTCACGCTCCTCACCGGATAGCTCCAATGAGGCGTGATACAGCTCTTCCATCTGCAGCCAGCTGTTCGGATCCGTGGGAGTGCCCTGAGTTGCAGGTGAGATTTTAACGCAGGGGTCCAGCAAATTCTTCACGAAAACGAGGTAAGGGCCTCGCCAGCGCGAAGCCCGTTACCCTGGGGTGTTACTCCGGCTTCTCTACAAAAATCCGTTTTGCTGTGATGGTAAAGTGCCCGGAAAGGCTGACGCTTCCGTTGAGGTTGTAGTAGAAGAAGTCACCGGAACCCGTGTACGAATTGCCATCTTTGGACATGATCGTGGTCTGGCGAACCTTGCCTGTACCCGACGGCCCATTGGCGTCGTAGGTAAAGTTGTCGTAGGTCAGCAGGAAGTGGCCTTCGCCGGTGCTCTTCCAGACTCCGTGGGCCGGGGTGGCGAGAAAGTACGGTGTGACCCCTAACTCGTCGGCTTCAGAATAGCCGCCTCCCACATCATAGGTTTCAGTGCCACTGAATACGATGGGGCCTCCCGAGGATGGTGGAATGGTTACGGTATAGAGCCAGGTGCCTAGCGGGGTTTCGCAGTGCTCTTCTCCCAGCGCACGCGGAGCGCTGGAGGACAGAAGCACGACAGAGAGAAGGGACGCAAAGGCGAGGAGCCTTGCGGAGAGTTTTTTGCTTGTCTGGGTCATATGGGTCTCCTATTGTTTTGAGTTGAGTTCGGTCAAATTGCCCGTTCATGGGGATAAGCGGGAAAAACGGCCCAGAACTACAACCGCACGGAAATAATTTTTTGGAGGGGCATGAGCGGCGAACAAGCCGGGATTACGCAACTGCTGAAGGCCTGGGGTAAGGGAGACCAGCAGGCTTTGGACGAGCTGACGCCCATGGTCTACGCGGAACTGCGCCGCATGGCCGGCAAATACGCGCGGGGTGAGCGGGCTGGTAACTCGTTACAAGCGACCGCGCTGGTGAACGAAGTCTATCTGCGCATGGTCGAGGTGGGCAGCGTGAACTGGCAGGACCGCGCTCACTTCTTCGCAGTGTCGGCCACTATGATGCGCCGCATCCTGGTGGATCGGGCGCGGGAGAAAGGAACGGGCAAGCGAGGCGGCGCTGCCGTGCACGTGAACCTCGACGATGCACCGGAGGTGGCCTCGAAAACGCGCGATCGCGAAATGATCGCGATTGATGAAGCGCTCGATCGCCTGGCTGAAATTGATCCGCGGAAGGCGAAGGTCATCGAACTTCGCTTCTTTGGCGGCCTGAGCGTGGAGGAAACGGCGGAGGTGTTGAAGATCTCCGTGCAAAGTGTGATGCGTGACTGGAAGCTGGCCCGCTCGTGGCTGCTCGCCGAGTTGGCTCACTAATCCGGCAGAGCGAAGGCGTAAAGCACACCGCCGCCCGTGCCCATTACATATTGCTTGCCGTAATCGGACTGCGCATCAATTGGGTCGACGAGCGCATCGGCCCGTTGTCGTCAATCCAGATACAGCTCAACTGCATCAGCGGCCACTGGCCGATTCCGGTACGGATCTGTCGTCACCGAGTGCATTGGCGGATAATGTGCTTATTGACTAGCGTGGAAAATCGCGGTAATCTTCGAAACTTTCAGGAGGTCTGATGCTAGAGCGGCTTCCAAGAGTCAGAGCCGTTTCTGTTGCTTCGCTGGTTTTGACGAGCGTTGGTTGCGTGAAGATTCCGCAGCACAATTTCAACGCTCCACCGCCGCCGGTTGCTCCCGCCCCGCCTGTTCAGAGCAGCGCGACAGTCACATTTGAAGGAATCCCGTCCGCTCCCGTCGGCACTGCACTTATTGCGGGCGTACCTCGAACGATCAATGCACAGCAGTTCCCTGGTGGCTGCGCGAACCCCTGTTTCCATTTTGGAATCCTGGTGGCAGGCGGAAAGATTACCGCATGGGGGAAAAAGCAATACTCATATGAGTAATTGTAACGGTTACGTACCGTCTGGTCACTGAGTTTTCGGCGCTAACTATATGTACCTGTTGCGCAAGCCGCCTATCACTTCGCTGCTGAACATCATGGGCGGCTGGCCGTGGTATATCCTCGCCGCCGATGTCTTGGCTGCTGTATCATTTTTTGCCTTGCAGTGGCCATTTCGTCGCTCCGGCGCTTCGAGGCCGGTCCGTTCCACGGCATGAGCCTTTGCCTCTACAAGCTATCGGGGAAAGTTGAGATGATCGATCGAGCTCGCAGGCTTGGGCATAGGCGATTTCCTCCGGCCATTCCCCAGTCGTTCAAGCTGCGCGCACAAGTCCGCCTGAATCTCGGCTACCTCAGCACGTTCTGCGCTCAGGAGATCTTCTCCGCACCGCGTGGCCACGACTCCACCGTTGCGTCCTCCCTAGCGGCTGCTGCTAAGGCCGATCCCAGCGGATCGAGCTGATAAATCCCTGGACTCAAGAGCGCGTATGAAGCGCGTGCGCTACAGTGGGATACAAAGGTTATTGTTCAAAAACAACTCTGATTTGAGGATGAAGTTCATGAATCTGAAACACCTCACACTGCTGGTGAGCGTGGCCTGCATTTCCCTCACGCCGGCACGACTCTTTGCCGCCGAAGGCTATTTTCGAGTCGAGCAGAGAGCGGGCATATGGTGGTTCGTCAGTCCTTCCGGCGAGCTTACCATCACAGCGGGAGTGAACAATGTTTCCTACCAGGGAGATGTGAACCACGGGACCACGGTTCATCCTTACTTCAAAGGTGTCTCGAAGCTCTATCCGTCGGAGGACGCTTGGGGGAGGGTCGAGATCAATCGTCTTCGCTCCTGGGGATTCAATAACCTCGGAGCGTGGACGACTCCCTTTCTATGGAACTACAAGATGCCCTACACGGTGATTCTTGACATTGCCGCCCGTTCTGGCGCGAACTGGCTCAATGGAATACCCCTGGACGTTTTTGCTCCGCAGTTCGAAACGACGGCGCGAAAGATTGCGGAGAAGGAATGTGCGCCGCACGCTCAGGACCCGTACCTCCTCGGCTACTTCAGTGACAATGAGTTGCGTTGGGGGCCGGACTGGCGCGGTAAACAGAATATGCTCACGATGTATCTAAATCTCCCTTCCACGGCTCCTGGGAGGCAACACGCAGTTGCTTTCCTGGCAAAGAAATACTCAGACAGTATCCAGCAGCTCAATCAGGCATGGGGGGTGCACGCAACCAGCTTTGATGATGTTCCGTCTGAGGCCACAACGAACGCTTTTCAGGCGAACAATTCAGAATTTCTGGGCATGGTGGCCCGGCGATACTTCGAGGTCTGCGCCCACGCTATCCACTCAGAAGATCCCAATCATCTCTACCTCGGCGCGAAATTTGCAGGAATGCCGCCGGATCCCGTGCTGCAGGCTTCAATTGCGGCAGACGTGGTGTCCGTGGACCTCTACACGTTTGATCCACGCCCGACTGTCGAGCATATCTATGAGGTTACGCATAGGCCAGTTCTCGTGGCTGAATTTGCTTTTCGTGCTGAGAATTCAGGTCTACCGAACACCCAGGGAGCCGGACCAAAAGTGCCCGACCAGACGGCGCGTGCCCGCGCGTACGATCACTACGTCGCAGAATTGGAGAGCTTGGGTGCTGCGGTAGGTTACCAATGGTTTGAATGGTGTGACGAGCCAAGGCAGGGACGCTTTGATGGTGAAAATTCAAACTATGGACTCGTGAATATTGAAGACCGGCCTTATTCGCAATTCGTGAATGAGGTCACGGATGCAAATCGCGAAGCAGTTTCCATCCACCGCAAGCTCATGAAATAGTCGCCTCAAAGCCGGTGGGCCTGAAGAGCTAGCCGAGCTCGATGAGTGACTTGTCCTGTTCTTCCCAGTTAAGCTCTCACGCCAACGCTGGCACACTTCGCAAGCTCCCCGAAGGGACGTTATGGTCAGCGAGGCTGGCACGGTGCCGCTAGGGGATGGCCGGCAATCGACAGAACGTGGAGCGCGGATTTATCTCGCGGTTTCTGCATTGTCAAGGTAGATTTAAGGAATTCGCTGCGGGGGGTTTCAAGGCCGGTTCGGAGTAGTTATCGCGGTTTGAGTCGCGGCGCCAGGACCGTTCCGCGGATTCGAGAACATTCACTCTCATCCGTTTCATCTCCAACGAAGTCGCCGACCACCACGAGTCGGATACGTTGGCACGGCGAGAGCCCTTATTCGATTACTCGAGCAGACATCCAAAAGGCGGCGACAGACAACATTTTTCCCCTTGACTCTCACGTTACGTGATCCCTCAGGATGGGCAACATGGCTTACACGGTCAGACGCGTTTCGGGTCTATCGGGCGTCAGCATCCGAACACTGCACTTCTACGACGAAGTGGGACTGCTGAAGCCTGCGTACGTCAGCTCAACCGGGTACAGGTACTACGAAGAACCGCAACTCCTGAAGCTCCAGCAGATCCTCTTCTACCGGGAACTGGGACTGGAACTCAGGGAGATCAGGAGCATTCTGGGGCAGGCCGATTTTGAAAAGGCGGCCGCTCTGGAATCGCATCGAGCTGTACTGGCGCAGAAGCTGGCCCGAACACAAGCCTTGATCACGACCATCGACAAAACAATCGATCATGTGAGGGGATCAAAAGAGATGAGCAGCAAAGACATGTTTGCTGGTTTCAAGGTTGCCGCTGGAGCAACTCGTTTCGACGAGGTGGTGAAGCTCCGGAGCGAACCCAACGATTGTAAGATCTCGGGACGGGATACGGGCGGCGCCATGTGTGCCTTCGAGTTCACCGGACTAAGCTCCGGGCCGCGGCGACGGCAGCGCGATCAGGATGAGTGGATTTACGTTCTCGAGGGCGAGCTGGTGTTCGCTGTCGGCGAAAAGCAGTTCCAGGCCAGCCCGGGAGAGAGCGTGTTTGTGCCGCGCCAGACTCCCTATGCATGGGCATCGAGCAATGGATGGCCGGCTAGGATTATCGATGTGTACCAGCCAGCGGGCCGTATCGAGGAGTTCTTTCGGGAGCTCAGCAAATTTAACAGCGGGCCGCCGGTCCATGAAGCGCTGTCGATCGATGAATTTCGACACCTCTTCCAGGAACACGGCATGGAGTTGACGGGGCCTCCTATCGTCGGTGAATGGAAGGTCGAGAACGGGCGGATCACGCAGGTCTAGGACTCCGGTTCGTTCTTCCGGCTAGGGTCTTCGCTAGGTGGCAATATCTGCCTGCGTCACAATCGAGGGCAAGTAGTCGGCAGTTCCGATTCAAAAAGAGATCTGACGGTACACCCGTACGAATGGGAGCGGGGCAAACAAATTGAGGACCTGGGTGCACTTGGCGGCGACAGCGGACAAGCATTTTCCACAAATGACGCGGGAGTGATCGTGGGCGAAGCAGACATAGCTGAAAGTCAAACGCACCACGCGTTTCTTAGGAAGCGGGTAGGGAAATGAAGGATCTGGGAGTTCCGGATGGCAGTGCCTGTAGCACGGTGTACTCGATTAATGGTCACGACCAAGTGGTGAAGTTCATGCATGTTTGCCAATCCCCAGCGACCACAACTTAGATCGAGCCGCAGCCGGAACGGGAACGGGCAGCGACCCTCCCGCGGAGAGCGGACTTAGTAAGTCGAGAGAACGCGCCCGCAGTCAATACCAGCCTCGTCGACCCTGGCTGAGAGAGTAAACGAGGCTGACTGGGACACATCCACCATAGGTAACGGAAGGGTGTATGTCGATTAATAGCGGCCAGGTAGTGGGGTTTTCAGACATTGAGGTCGCTCAGCGACCAGAGTAGGCGGAGGCCGATGTCGGCATTTTCAACAACGGGACCATGGTTGCAAAAACCTGATAGGCGATCGTTCCTCTGGTCGTTGGCAGGTCTTGGGGTGACCACGAAAACCCGCAATTCCGAGAAACCCGGCAAATCGCTTTACCGCCTTTTGACACCGGAATGCGAAGTTCGCATGACTGTTCAATATTTTGCAAAACCTTTGACCAACAGTTTTCGTTTCCGGGATGAACAGACGGACGGCCGCTTTTGTCTTTCTGCAGATGGAGCGAAAGACAAGGCTTGCGTGGACCGATTCGTGGGTTCAATGGCCATCGCCCACTATGATTTTCGCTCACGGCTTCACTCCAAGACGCCTCTCAATCTGCGGGAGCGCGTCCTAACCATCGACTATGACAGTCGACTGAGCCCGCGTCCTCCCTTCGAGAGGATGCTGGCTATAGAAGGAACGGTCGTGAGCGACATTCAGGCGTTCGGCTACAACTCAGACGATCCGCAGCACGAACCTCCCGGTGGAGGGCCTCTCGCCGTGTGGTGCTTGCTGCGCCAGGACTTGTACCTCAATGACCAATCGGCCGCTTTTCTGATTGTTCATTGGAAGCACACGCTCGACTTCATTAGCCTCCTGGACGTGATTCCCGGCGACGGAACTGAATTGATTTGGGAAGGGTCATGAACCTCGATACACGCCGAAGCAATAAGTCCTCTGTGCGCTTACGATGTCATGAGACCGGAGATTGATCATGGTCAAATGAATTCGATGATCGAGGGTGGGACCTGGAGTCAGGTTGCTGGCCGGTACGGAAATTGGAACTCCTGCCCCATGACTCGCCTGCATGTCGAGAGGACAATCGGCTGCAGCCGTATGCAGATGCGCCAAGGATGTATTCAGAGTTCCGGTCGGGTTGTCGCCAGCCCGGAAGTAATCCGTCTCATCGGCAGTCCGGATCGGTAACGAAAAGTCTTAGCGCTGTATCAGAAACGCCCCCCTCTAAGACCGCGAGCCGCGCGCTGTTTCCTGACGGGGCGCTCCAGATACAGCACTAAGACTTCCGAGGACCGATCCGGTTCAACTTTCGAATAGCCGAGTCCCATCGCGCTCAGTTGAGTTCCTGGGCGAGTCCGATGAGAAGTCCTTCAGGCCCGCGGATGTAGCAAAGCCGATAGGAGTCCTGATACCGGACTATTTCGCCTACGAGCCGTGCGCCGCGAACATGACGCGGAGGTAGCCTAAAGCGTTCACTGGGGCGTTGCGGTGATCCGCGACGACAGGCGGCGTGAGGAAGCGGGAGAGCTCGAGACGGCTGTGGCCGTCCCGTGTGCGCATCATGGCAATCTCGGCGCGCTGGCCGGCAAGTCCGGTGACACGTCCTGCCCATTCTCCTTCGATCGTGGCCCGCCCTTCCAGCTCAAGGCCGAGCTCTCGGAAGAAATCAATCGTCTCTCCGAGGTCATCGACGACGATTCCTACGTTATCCATCCGTTTGAGCGCCATGCGTCGACTGTACAAGATGTCGCCTGGATGCAACAACGGATGCTTTGCAATGCCGAAGCAGAATCCGCGCGGAGTCTGCCAGATCGCTCCCGACCAGCCCTTCATCGGGGCGGATCACGGGCAATCCGGAAGTGATCGCATGCAGAAGAGGTGACAGACAGGACGATCATCTATGAGCGATGAATATGTAAGTAATCGTCCTGTCTGTCACCTGTTTTTTTGTCTCGCGATGGATGAAGGAACACGGTAGCGCGCGTTTCGAATGGCAAGAGGGATATTTCGCCTGTAGCGTCAGTAGGTCTCAGGTGGCCACCATCCGGCAATATGTTGTGAATCAAAAAGAGCATCACTGCAGAATGGATTTCGCGAAAGAGTTCAAGTTATTGGCGAAAAACATGGATTTGAGATTGGAATTGAGGCGAACCAGCAAGTTGGGTGTGACGTCCCCTAAAGGGGACTTGGTTTCCGTTGCCTTCCTTTCCCGGCACTCCCGTGCCGGGCTCTGGATTCTTCCGTCCCTTTCGGGACTGGTTTGCGGAAAAGATTTGTCGGACGGGACTGGAAGTTAGTTCCCGCTGAAGCTCGGCCCTCCGCTATTGAGGCGGTCCAGGCGAGGCATTTGCCTGAACGGCCAAACCCGGAATCAAGGGTTAGTCGACGAGAACAGAGGATGCGGGACAGACGAAACAACCTCCAACGAACCGAAACAACGGCGCAATGGGGGTTATTCGTCTGTAGCGCATCCTCTGTCCCGCATCCATCCTGTCCCGCATCCTCCGCATCGTCAACTCATCGCGATGGATGAAGGAACACGGTAGCGCGCGTTTTTCGAATGGCAAGAGGGATATTTCGCCTGTAGCGTCAGCAGGTCTCAGGTGGCCACCATCCGGCAATATGTTGTGAATCAAAAAGAGCATCACTGCAGAATGGATTTCGCGAAAGAGTTCAAGTTGTTGGCGAAAAACATGGATTTGAGATTGGAATTGAGGCGAACCAGCAAGTTGGGTGTGCCGTCCCCTAAAGGGGACTTGGTTTCCGTTGCTTTCCTTTCCCGGCACTCCCGTGCCGGGCTCTGGATTCTTCCGTCCCTTTCGGGACTGGTTTGCGGAAATGATTTGTCGGACGGGACTGGAAGTTAGTTCCCGCTGAAGCTCGGCCCTCCGCTATTGAGGCGGTCCAGGCGAGACATTTGCTTGAACGGCCAAACCCGGAATCAAGTGTTAGTCGACGAGAACAGGTCGAGTCGCTCATTGAGCTTTTCAAGTCGATCATCGTGCGTAAGACCAAAGCTTGCGGAGGATGCGGGACAGACGAATGGCGACACACAGACCGGCGAAACCGCTGCCGATGATCAGAACTTTCAAAGTTTCCCTATCGGTCCAAACGGCGAGTCACCGAACATGCGATTTTCGGGCTCATACGGTCTAAGGCGCCCCATCAGATGAATCGTGAGGAAATGAAGGCTCGGCGGAAATGGAACTCCGGGTGCGAGTGGTATTGAGTCTGAACCCATAGAAAAGCGCTGTCAGCAGCACTAGCCACAGTGGGCCGACGAGCAAAGCTACCTGGGTATCCGGGAAATAGGCCATCAATACGATGACGAGCGCGAGGAAAGCTAATGCGAGCCACGAACTGTAGGGATAGAAAGGCATGCGGAAAGCCAGCCGATCGCGTTCTGTCGCGCTCAGGCTTTTCCGGAATTTCATTTGCGACAGTAGTATAACGGTCCAGGTCCAGATGGCGGCGAAGGTTGCAATCGACGTGACCCAGACAAAGACCTTTGCCGGCACCAGATAGTTGAGCAATACCCCAAACAGCAAGGCGATACTGGATACCTGAATCGCCCGGCGAGGCACACCGCCTGGTGAAGTGTTTTGAAAGAGCCGCGGCGCCTGCCCTTGTTTCGCGAGGTTATAGAGCATACGCCCCGTGCTATAGATACCTCCATTGCACGAAGACAGGGCGGCGGTGAGCACCACGAAATTGATAATCCCTGCCGCAGATTTGATGCCCAGCCGTTCGAAGGTCGTGACGAATGGGCTGCCATTCGTACCGATCTCGTTCCATGGATAGATCGCCAGGATCACGAAGAGGGCGCCCACATAGAAGATGAGGATGCGCCAGAAGACAGAGTTGATCGCATCGGGAATGGACTTTCTGGGGTTGGTAGCTTCGCCGGCGGTAACTCCGATCATCTCCACGCCAAGATATGCAAACATCACCATCTGCAAAGCCATCAGCATGCCAAACGCGCCGTTGGGGAAAAACCCGCCATGTTTCCAGAGATTGCTGACGCCTGTAGCGACACCGTGATTGCCCAAGCCGAACACAATCATGCAGGCGCCGACCACAATCATCACCACAATCGTGACCACTTTAATCATGGCAAACCAGAATTCGAATTCGCCGTAGGCTTTGACAGCTGCCAGATTGACGGCGCTCATCGCTACGAGCGCCATCAGTGCCCAGATCCATTGCGGCATGGATGGAAACCAGACGCCCATATAGATACCGACCGCGGTGATTTCCGCGACACAGGTGACCACCCACATGAACCAGTAGTTCCAACCGGTCAGATAACCCGGCAGGGGACCAAGATGGTCTTGCGCATAGCGGCTAAAGGAGCCCGCAACCGGCTGATGTACGGCCATTTCGCCGAGAGCGCGCATAATGATGAAGATCGCGATTCCGCCCAGTACATAGGAGAGCAGGATCGCAGGCCCGGCGAGCTTGATCGCGCTGGCGGAACCCAGGAATAAACCGACACCGATCGTCGAGCCTAATGCCATAAGGCGAATGTGGCGTTCTCGCAAGCCGCGGTTCAATGAATCTTCGTTGGTATGCATGCTGTGCTTTTCGTTTATCAACGCGCTTTCACCCCGGAACTCATTATCCAACGCCCGGTGAGGATTCGCGTTGGCACTCCTGAATTCTACGAATAGTCCTGACAAGGCCGGTCGTGTTTTTCTACCGGTTACTGACGAAAACCACGTTACCCCAGCCACATGTCCGTTCAGGCAGGCATTACGGCAACCTGCTGCCGAGCTCGCCGATTGCCGCTTCAATCCACCGAAAAGCCGGTTACACCGCCAGGTGGACTGAAATTGTAAACACAAAGACGACTTTTAAGGATCTATTCCGCCTTCGCGAGTGAGTTTGCGACTTACCACTCGTCGCGATTGCCGTAGCGGGTCAACTGGCAACGATCACTTGCCCAACAAGCCGGTGGTACATCGCGGCTCATGGGGGAATATAAATCAGCGCACGTGTCAGGGTTCCGAGACCGGGGATCAGCAATCAGGGATGGCAAAATTCGCACTTGACATTAACAGGAAATCCACTACCATACGGTTGTGGATAAATTGGGGACGACATTTGCGGCTTTGTCTGATCCCACCCGTAGGGCGATGATCGAACGACTCTCACATGGGCCTGCCTCTGTGCATGGATTGACGGAACCGTTTGCGCTCTCGCAGCAGATGATTTCAAAACATATTGCCTACCTGGTTCGGGCGCGAATTGTGATCAAGGCGAAGTGTGGCCGTGAGAGTGTGTGCACGCTTAGGCCGGAGGCGATAAAAACAGTCAGCGACTGGGCGATTAGCTATCGCCGATTCTGGGAAGAGAGTTTCGACAAACTGGATGTGGTTGTGAATCAAATGAAAAAAACGGAGGTCAGAGATGACACAAAACACGGTTAACGAGACAGAGCGGATGGTTATCACAAGAGTTTTTGATGCCCCACGAGAATTAGTTTGGAAGGCGTGGACAGACCCGAAATATGTGATGCAGTGGTGGGGGCCGAAGGGTTTTACTGCGCCTTTTTGCGAGATCGATTTTCGCGTGGGAGGAAAATTCCTTTGCTGCATGAGAGCGCCGGATGGGCAGGAGTTCTGGAATGGCGGTGAATACCACGAGATTATTCTGCACGAGAAGATCGTTTCCTCCATGTACTTTGCCGACTCGAAGGGAAACAAGGTTGAGCCTGCGCAATATGGAATAGAACATGAGGCCATAGACGGTGCGCACGATGTGATTACCTTCGAGGATTTTGGAAACGGCCAGACGAAACTCACCTTCATTGGAAATGAACCCATGGAGAGCGCAAAAAATAGCGGGCAAGTCGAGGGCTGGAACCAGATACTCGATAAGGTTGCCGCAGTTGTTGCGGGGCTAGCGCAGGCGGAATAAGAAGTTGGAGTCTTGACGATCGTCATACGCGAGATACAGCTAAGGGTGGCGGGAGGCGGCTTAGTCAGGGCTTCTCGTCACTTGGCCGAATAGTCGTTTATTTCGGCCAGTTGGCGAAGCCTGTACATACCTCGCCGCAGCCTTTGCACTTGATCATCTGTGACGAGACAGGCAGAAGCTCGGTTGAATCTACCCCGCACAGTGGACCCGGGATGGAGAATCAAGGGATTTCCCCATCGTCACAGCTAATCACTCAAAATTCAAGAGTGAGCAAAATTGACCAGCCTGCGGGTCGGCGTGGGGAACATACTGGTTATATACTTCTCCCCGCTTCTTGCGGCCATGAAATCACTCGAAACGCCGGTGCAGGGCTGCTGGCGCTCCTGCTATTCACGGAGAAGCTACTCCAAATAGGACATATGTGCCTTCAAACCCAGTTGCACGCGTCTTTGTTGTTGACGATGAACACGATATCGCATCTACTCTCGCCATATTGCAGAACAACGGGTTTTCGGCAAGGTGCTTCACCTGCCCGCTGGAGGCGCTGGCCACAGCCCGGTTGAAGGCTCCTGATCTGCTCATCTCGGACGTTGCGCTGCCGGGCATTTCCGGGATTGAGCTTGCGATCCGCACGAGAGCTGAATACTCCACCTGCAATGTCCTCCTCTTTTCGGGACAAGCAGCCACCACAGATTTACTTGAAGATGCCCGCGCTGGTCATGACTTCGATTCGTCCGAGAAGCCTCTTCCTCCGGCTGAGCTTCTATTCGAGATAGGAAAAATGGTTAACGGCAACGTAGCAATCCACACCTTTCAAGCTGCTAAACCAAACGTTGTGCAATAGAGGGGCACAAGAAATGAGCGACAGAGCATACCTACTCCGTTTCAAACATCCAGAGCCACATCCAGCCCCTGATTGCTGCGAGCGCTGAAAATCCCTAGTGAACATATTTCAGCGCATTGACGACAATCGAATGATGGAAGAGGTCCGAAGCATGGCGACCAACGGGCTCCACTCAAAAGAGACAGCAAAGATCCGCAAAATTGCCTTTGTGGGCGACCATTTGCCGCGCAAGTGCGGCATTGCCACTTTCACCACCGATCTGCTGTCGGCGGTGCAAAACGAATATCCCCAAAGCCAGTGCCTGTGTGTTTCTGTCAACGACATAGACGGGGGGTATGACTATCCGGAGGTAGTTCGCTTCGAGGTCGAAGAACAGGACTTGCCATCTTACCTGCGGGCTGCAGATTTTCTGAACATCAGCGATGTCGACATCGTGTGCCTGCAGCATGAGTTCGGCATATTCGGCGGCCCGGTCGGCGGTCACATCCTGGCCATGCTGCGCGAATTGAAAATGCCGGTCGTCACCACCCTGCATACCATCCTGCGCGAACCCAAGCCAGACCAACGGCGGGTGATCGAAGAGCTCATTGCCCTCTCCACGAGGCTGGTGGTGATGGCCGATCGCGGACGGCAGATGCTGCACGAGATTTACCAGGCGCCGTTGAGCAAAATCGACCTGATCCCGCATGGCATTCTCGACGTGGCGTTCGCGGATCCAGCCGCTTTCAAGGACCAGTTCCAGGTGCAAGGACGTACCGTGCTGCTTACCTTCGGCTTGCTGTCGCCGAATAAGGGCATCGAATATGTGCTCGATGCTTTACCGGCGGTTCTGGCGGAGTTTCCCGATGTGGTGTACATCGTGCTGGGCGCCACACACCCCAATGAAATACGCAGGTATGGGGAGGCCTATCGGCTGAGCCTGGAAATTCTGGCCACCAAGAACAAACTGGAAAAGCACGTTATCTTCTGCAACCAGTTCGTGGATCCGGAAAACCTGACGGAGTTCATGGGCGCCGCGGACCTGTATATTACGCCGTACCTGAATGCGGCGCAGATCACATCTGGTACGCTCTCGTTTGCCTTCGGTTCTGGCAAGGCGGTGGTTTCGACACCATACTGGCACGCAGCAGATCTGCTGGCCGAAGACCGGGGTGCGCTGGTGCCGTTTGCCGATTCGCACGCCATGGCGGATCAGATTCTTGGACTGCTGCGAGACGATATACGACGCAGCGCCATGCGCAGGAATGCCTACCGGCTAGGGCGAGAGATGATTTGGTCCAATGTAGCCCAACTCTATATGCACAGCTTCGAACTAGCTCGCCTGGAAGCAGCACCTTTGTCGCGTAAATCTCTCGCGATCAAAACGCTCGATCAGAAACATCGAGAACTGCCAGAGCTGAAGCTTACGCACCTTTCCCGGATGACGGATTCGACTGGCGTCTTTCAGCACGCGATCTTCAGTGTGCCGAATTTCCGTGAGGGTTACTGTACGGACGACAATGCCCGTGCTTTTATTCTTGCGGTGCTGATTGCGGAACTCGCCGACGACGCGGAACTTGAGCGGAACCTGGCCAGCACCAGCGCCGCCTTCCTGCATCATGCGTTCGATCCGGACGCCGGCAGGTTTCACAATCACATGAGTTTCGAGCGCCAATGGCTGGACGAACAGGGATCGGAGGACAGCCACGGCCGCGCTCTCTGGGCACTCGGGGTGGGTGTCGGACGGTCGCAGCTCAGCAATTTTCAGATGATGGCCGGCCAGCTCTTCTCGCGGGCTTTACCAGCATTGACCGACTTCAGCTCGCCACGAGCTTGGGCCTTCGGCCTCTTGGGCATCCACGAGTACCTGCGTCGGTTAGGCGGTGACAGCCAGGTGCACCAGGCACGCGAGACATTGACGGCGCGATTGATGGAGCTGTACGACCGGCATTCGCATGCCGATTGGCATTGGTTTGAGGAAGAGCTTTCGTATGACAACGCAAGGCTCTCCCATGCGTTGATCGTGAGTGGGCGCGCCACCGGGCAGGAGGCGGTTTTGAACCGGGGCCTCGAGACCCTGCAGTGGCTGACGAAGCAGCAAACCACAGAGAAGGGATACCTGCGGCCGATTGGCAGTAATGGGTTCTACCACCGTGGCGGCGCCCGCGCCAACTTCGATCAGCAGCCGATTGAGGCCCAGGCCACGGTCGCGGCGTGTCTCGAAGCCTATCGGGCAACGGCGGATCTGCGCTGGTATGAGCAGGCGGAACACGCCTTCGACTGGTTCATCGGAGGCAACGATCTCGGCCTTGAGCTCTATGTGCCCGAGACCGGCGGCTGTCGCGATGGACTGCATGTGGACCGGGTAAACGGAAACCAGGGGGCCGAGTCTACCCTGGCTTTTCTGCTGTCGCTGGTGGAGATGCGCCAGGCCCAGAACATGCTGACTAGCTTTAAGCAACCGATCACCGCGGAGGATTACCCTACCTTGCCCATCTCTAAGCGCTAAACGAGCTATGTACCGGGAAAGCACGTTTACCTGGCTTGTTCGATTAAGAGACAGCTAAACATGCGCAACCCTCGAGAGCCTGTGATCCACTGATGGGTATATAGGCGCGACAAGAAATGGGACCCCAATGGGAAGTGGTACGGCACTGGCGATTCCTCTGAAACGTTCTCAGACCGTCCTGAGGCCAGATCCTTCGCGCGTTCTTCTGCGGCGATTCGATCCCGGGGATGGGCAGCGCATGAGCGGGATCATCGAAAGAGTCCTGGCCGTACCTGAGGAGCAGGTGGGCCTGCTGCTGAAGCAAGTCTCGGCCGACTTCTCGCAGCGCCACCTTGATCTGCGGCAACGTTTTTCGGACCGTTTTGAAGAGCTGCAGGACCTGCTTCCGGAAGATGCCTCGATCACCGGGCAACGGCGGCTGCTGATCGGCTCCTACTTTCTGTCGGAGTACTCACTGGAATCTGCCGCGTTGTTCAGTCCGTCGATGGTGCCGCACCCGGACCAGACAGATTTGCCGCCGGGCGCAGTGCGCTTCATTCTCAGCCTACGCGCGACCGGAGAAGGACACATCTCCTCGATCACCTTTCGCTGTGGAATCGTGCACAGCGATCTTCGTATTGAAGTGGATCCCGCGGGCAGCCTACTGACCGAGCCACGCCAGATCGCTAACACGGTATATGAAGGCCCGCTGTTCCAGCGAAAACTGTGGGAGCTGGGCTTAGAGAGCAACTTTACGCGCCGGGTGCTTGATCGACTGGGACGCTCATTTGGACTGGCGACATTGCGGGATGCACTCACCGCCGAATTGCAAGGCTCCGGCCATGCTCGAGGAGAAGTAGGCGAAGATGACCTGAGAGCGCAGAGCATCTGGATGCTGGCCCGCTCCAACTACGAGGTGCAGTTTGACCCGGAGCAGGATCTTTCTGAACGAATTATTTTTCCTTCCACGCCTTCGCAACGCAACGGCATCGAGGATGCCCGCTTTGTGCGCTTCCGCAAGGACGACGGAGAGCACGTGTACTTTGCGACCTTTACTGCCTACGACGGCAGGGTGATTATGCCGGAACTGCTGGAGACGTCCGACTTTCTTCGCTTCCGCTTTATTTCACTGAATGGTCCGGAAGCGGAGAACAAAGGTATGGCGCTGTTTCCGCGAAAGGTGAATGGTTCCTATGCCATGATTTCGCGGCAGGACAACGAAAACATTTTTCTGATGTGTTCGGACAATGTGCACTTCTGGAATGAACGGCGTTTACTGCTGAAACCCTCGTTTCCGTGGGAGCTGGTGCAGATAGGAAACTGCGGATCGCCGATTGAGACCGAGGCGGGATGGCTGGTGCTGAGCCACGGAGTTGGGCCGATGCGCCAGTACTGCATCGGCGCCTTCCTGCTCGACCTGGAGCAGCCCTCCAGGGTCATCGGCCGGCTGCGCGAGCCGATGATGACACCGGAGCCGAGCGAGCGCGAAGGCTATGTGCCCAACGTTGTTTATTCCTGCGGCGCTCTGTTGCACCAGGGCGAACTGATCATTCCTTATGGGCTGGCCGATCACGCCACCGGCTTTGCCACCGTTGCCCTGGACCATGTGCTCGCGGCCATGTCTTAGAGAATGGTCTCGAACAGAAGAGTGGCTATCCTGTCGCCTGTCGCATGGCGGACGCCACCGCGCCAATATGGCGCCTGGGAAACGGTGGCGGGCAACATCGCCGATGGCCTGGTCGAGCGGGGATGGGATGTGACCCTTTTCGCCACCGGCGACTCGATCACCCGCGCCCATCTGCATGCAGTGGTCGACCGGGGCTATGAAGAGGATCGTTCGATCGATCCGAAAGTCGCCGAATACCTCCACATCGCGGAGGTCTTCGAGCACGCCGCGGAGTTCGACCTGATTCACAGCCACTATGACTTTATGGCGCTGGCGTATACGCGGTTGGTGAAGACGCCGGTGTTGACCACGATTCACGGCTTCTCCTCACCCCAGATCATGCCGGTTTACGAGAAGTACCGGGACGGATATTTTGTTTCCGTCAGCGATTCGGACCGCGCTCCGGGAATGAATTATCTGGCGACGGTCTACAACGGAATCGACCTCGCACTCTATCCGCAGCGCGAGACCAGGGGAGAAGACCTGATCTTTATCGGCCGGATACATCCGGACAAGGGTGTGCATTTGGCGATTGAGACTGCCCGGAAGTGTGGCCGGCGACTGCTGATCGCCGGCATTGTGCAGGATGCAAGCTACTTTAGAGATCAAGTTCAGCCATACCTCGATGACCACCAGATTTGCTATGTAGGCGCAGTGGACGTGAAGCAGAAGAATGCCTTGTTCACAAGTGCGTTCGCGCTCCTCCACCTGAATACGATTCCGGAGCGATTTGGCTTGGTGCTCGCAGAAGCCAATGCGGCGGGCGTTCCGGTGATCGCGATGGATCTGGGCTCCTGCGGAGAGGTCATCGAGCAGGGTGTCAGTGGGTTTCTGGTAACAGATGTAGCCGGGGCGGTGACAGCGCTTGGAGGGGTATCTGCGATCGACGACGGAGCCTGCAGAAGGAGAGTACAAGAAAGGTTCTCTATTGCGACGATGGTTGAAGGTTACGAACGGGTTTACGCGAGGATTTTGTTATCGGAGAGCGGGTAGTAGCGGTGCACACAGGGGGAACCGTCTCGCCGGTTCCATGCCTCCGGCCAGTACCGGACGGAGAGTGGCCATCTATGCAAGGCCAAGGGTCTAAACGATATTTTTACTGCGACAATTGGAACCCAACACTTCTGAGGCTCATTCGGGAGGATTCTTCGGGCAACTCGGTAACTCGTTCCAGCTTTCGACGGCCTCGATCAAGAAAAGAGCAGCTATTTGCCCGTTGAGTTCAGCCAGACAATATGCTCTGGCCTCAGCCTAGCCTGAGTGGGCATTTAGGTATGGTCAAAATTGAGCACGTTGGACGCAATTCAGTCGGTTTTCTTGTCGCCGTGGCGATGTTTGGATGGAACAACTGTCGTGCCGCGCGGCGGGATTGGGACCGCGACGTTAACCATTTTCCCTATCTCCAGGAGAAGCTCAGCCGGCGGGACGGGCTTCACCAGTAAATGGAAGTCATGACCCTGAGCGCGGGCCTCTTTCAGTAAACCCAGCGTGGCTGGATGCCCGGAAAAGAGCAGGATCTTGCACTTCGGGTACTGCGCTCTCATTTTCACCGCTAGATCAATCCCGGAAATGCCGGGCATCGTCACATCCGATATGAGTAGATCCGGAACCTTCAACCGGGCAGCGGTCAGTGCCTCTAGTGGACTGGTGAAGAACCTGGCGGAAAACCCGTTCATCTGCAATATGGTGGCGAGAGTGGATGCGATGACAGGTTCATCGTCCACAACGAAAATCTGTGTGGCTGGGCCGGGAAACACATATGTCCTCTTCCCAATATTTTTTCGTGAATTCCAAAAGCCGCTGGTGCGCGGGGGGAACACGTGCTCGCGTTTTGAAGGATCGTCAGAACCGCGGGTATGTAAGACATTATGTGCCTCATCCTGGTCCGCTTACTGGTCAAATTAGCTCACACTACCGGGTCGCCAGGCCGGCGCTGCATTAGCAATTAAGATCTTGCCGTGGTTTGATCTCAAAGCGTGCAACAGGACATTGTGAGCGATTGGGAACACATTCTGCGCCCAATCCGTGTTTATATCTCGGGTATGAGAAAGAAGCGGAAGGACTCAATGACACCGGCAAGGGCAACCATTGCAAGCGTTCAAAAGGAGATGCAGAAGCCGCGATTGACGGCGTCCGTCCGCGACGGTGGAGCAGACCAAACCGTGCCGGTCGCGGAAAAACCTCCTGCTCGGTCTAAGAGAGCGCGAGCCTCTGATGATCGGGCCAAAGCATGACGGCTCCGTAGAAACGGCGGTGTTTTGCGGGAGGCGCTGTTCGGCCATGGATCAACCGGTCCTGATTTATCCTGGGACCCGTCCCGGAGGGAGCACGCACGATCTGGCGGCGAGGATTCAGTCGTGCAGAATCACATTGAGCAGCGATTTATGAACCCGGATGCGACCGTTGTATTCAATAAAGCCGAGCTTGCGAAAGCGATTCATGAAGAAGCTAACGCGGGACCGGGTGGTGCCGATCATTTCTGCGAGAGTTTCCTGCGTGATCTCTGGAATCAACGATTCCGGTTCCTCCGGCTTGCCAAACTCCGCCAGCAATAAGAGAACCCTCGCCAACCGCTTTTCGCTGGAGTTGAAAAGCTGATCGATGAGATCAGCCTGGGTTCGCATGCTGCGGACCAGCAGAAATCTCAGGAACAGGTCGGAGAACGAAGGCTCCTCGTGCATGACCCGGACCATCTCCCCGCGCTCGATTTCGAGTGCTTTGCAAGCGGTGATGGCGGTGGCCGTCGTTATATGCCGCCCACCCATGGTTGCCAGCGACTCCTCTCCTATGAAGTCGCCCATGGAGAGAAGCGTGATGGTGGCTTCTTTACCATTTTTCGAAACAACACTTAGCTTTGCGCGGCCGCGCTGAAGATAGAAAAGAGTGTCAGCGGGGCCTCCCTGTGAGAAGAACGCCTGCTTTGGTTTTAGATGAATAATTCTGCGCCCCAGGCCGGCTTCGGCCAGAAACGCGGGAGCGTCAAATGCAATTCTTTTGGGCTGGGCCATCTCAATGGTCCCTTCCAGAAGGCGGCCACGCCGGAGCGCAACTCGGATGAGCATGCGACCAGTTCTGAACTTGGATAGAGGACGCGGTTTCTCCGTCCATTGTAGACCTCGCGACCGATTCCTTGCTAGCAACCAGATGGTCTGCTGGGGCCCTTGAGCATTGCATTTAGATCGGAGAATGGTTCGCGGGTTCGCGAGAGACCGCCGGACTCGGCGCGGCGGAAGACGCCAGCCATTAGCGCATTAGCGGGACAGGAACCAGGCTAGGGGGCCGCGCGCACGGCACAAGAGGACAAACCGCCCTGTAGCCGGCAGACGACGCCAAGACGCCCCAGGAATGATTTTTCATGACTCTTGAGCGTCACTCAGGGAAGCCGGGGCGCAGTCGCTGGCCCGCTCCCGTAAGCTGGCACACGCTTTCCGTCAACCTCAAATTTATCTGCCTATATGAATCTTCGAGATTGAACTGAAAAGACCGAACAGATTCACAATCCATAACACAACAGCAATGACGACGATCCCATTCAGGATAGATTTGATGTTCGACTGCATTGGAATGAACCGGTTCACAAGCCCCAACAAGACTCCTATTACGATCAGTGTAATGACGACTTGGATGAGTGGCATATGATTTCTCCTTTAGGTTTTTTCAGCTCGGGCCCGATTTCCTGCGCCTTCGTCTTTTTTACTTTTGTCCTCGCGCAACTCGGCGATTGCGGCTGCGCGGCCTGTATCGGCAACCGCCTTCATGAAGCGCAGGGTGGATTTCGGTGGGGCCACCCTACCTGACAGGATGGGCCGGAAGGCCCGATCCCGACCATAAATTGCACGTGTGGAGTCGTTGTCTTGCTCAACCACAGCGCCATCCAATTGTGATCCCTGCGAACAAGCTCCGGGAACGCGAGTAAGTCAGGATTTCGGTGTTCAGTTTCCAGTCTGTGCCGGCGGATGCGTGACGGCCCACTGGGCCCGCCGAGGCGGAAGCATCACCGCTGATCTGGAACTTGCTCGAAAGCAGATGCTGAAACCCCTGGTCCACGCCAATCTGCAGTCCCCAACTGCCCCCGCCGATCGATACAAATTCGGGAGCACTCCAGCCATAATGCGTGCGGCATGAGGCGATGCCCCGGCGGTGCTCGCCACCAATGATGAAGCCCCCCTTCACCAGATGTGGGACTACGACAATGCACTTTGCACAGCGCAGCACCTCCTCTGGAATACCCTTGTCGGGGGCCTCCACGCTAGCGGGGAGCGCATCCGAGGACATCCGCAGGCGCTCAATCGAATCCTGAGTTCCTGTGCCGGCCCAGAGACTCCCGTTCGCCAGCGTAAAGGCGCCGGCTAAAAACAGAGCCGTCATTTTCATAAGTCTTCCTTGCACAATGTGAGAGAGCTAAGAGGAACATATGTCAGATGGGCTGAATTAGCTCAGAACCATGAGGGAGGTAATAACGAGGACTCCTCTCCGGAGTCATTGTTTCAAAGGCGCGACAAAATAACTGAGCTAAATAGCTCACTGTGGCTGGCGGGACAAGGGAATCTTACTACTAAGCTGCAGGTGCAGCCTTATTGCCTGCGATGGTAGCCGGCCCCGCCACAGGGGGCATCGACACCGGCGTTACGCCTTCTACGGGGACAGGAACAACTGAAATCCGCCCAATCTGGTACGGATATACCATAACTCTGGCAAGAAAGAACCATGGATATATCTTTAACTCAATATGCTCAACTTCTGCGGCATTGAAGCGGTCACTTAAACAACGAAGGGCAAGCTTGAGTGCGCCGGCAATCGCTTCCTGCGATGTTTGCCCCACGCCACTTCTTAGAGATCCCTCATCAATCCGGATGGAACGCCATCCGCGCCTCCGGACCTCTCTATCCAGCCGGCGAGCACCTCCTGACCGGACAATCTTCCAGCCTTCGCGGAACTCTTCAGTCGTAAGTTTGAGGCTGTTGGGTAGTTCAATCTGTCCGCGTAAGAGCATGGTAAGTTCGGCTATGTTGCCCATCGGAGTAGCTCTTCCTTCCTACTTCAGTAGTTGAGATCAGGCACGCTAAGAGGCTTTGGCATTCCCCACTGGGCGACCGCTCGAAAAACCGGTGGAGACGCTTGAGCAGAGGGCTCGACAATTGTGAAATGAATCAAACTGCGGCAATGGACGCAACCTGTTTTGTGGATAGGGCATATGAATTCGCCAAGAACCTGCGGGAACGTCCGTAGGCACTCCGGACACGTGATCATAATGTACTTCTCTCCACGAAGGCCATGTCCGTTGTGGGGAATCCGGACGAGGGTCAACGTGCTGGGATCTTGGAGGGACGGGCAGTCAGGCTGGGTCATGGCTTCAACGATTTGCAGCACCCGGGAGAGATGACCGACAGCAACGTTCGAATCGACACTTCGTCGTCTACGATAAGAAGCTTTACTTTCGCTTCGGGCAACTTGCACCTTCCCAGAAAGCATCAGTCAATGGAAGTATGTCACTCCGCTAATCTCCATACTGATCAATCTTGCTCACCATTGCCCAAAGCCTGCTGGTAATTAACCTCGCGCTGCGGAGCAGGAGTTGAGCCACTTGGGGCGATGCCGACGTGGAATCGTAGCCTGAAATTTTCAGAACTACGCACCGGCTTTCACGAACGGCCGGGTCAATTTCCTTGCAGAGGATCTTAGCTCCAAAGTGTGATTTGGCGTCCTTTGTCGTAGAACTCTCCGAATATGGGTGAAACAGTCCTCAAAATTTCGATCACAATCCCGGTTTCTCGCCAGGGTATAGCGCCATGGCGTCAGGCTCAGCGTTGGGTCTGCACTATGATGTGAATCGGAGGATTCGCGCGTGTTTCGAACTTACAAGTAGGTGATCTACGCTGAGGATGCGGAAAGTGACCCTTTGTTTCTGGGGTTCGCCGACACTCTCTAAGAGGCAAGAAAGATTAAATTCGACGCAGAGTTGGCTGGGTTCACTCATTCGGCGATCGTCGATGGCAATTTGAACGAGATTGGCCTATCGCGCCCTCGATGGCGGACAGGCAAGCCTTTAAATCCGCGATTCGGGCGAAGCGGTGTCTTCCAGCCGGGAGTCGCAAGTTGCGGGAGAGTCCCGCGAAGTCGCGCTTTCGGCAAGTTCGATGCTCAAGTGTCGCCAACAGGCCAATGCATGCATCGAGCCGGATAGAAGCGATCTTCAAATTCCGGTCGGAATGTCGCCAACCCGGAAGTAATCCGTCTCATCGGCAGTCCAGATCGGTAACGAAAAGTCTTAGTGCTGTATCAGAAACGCCCCCCTCTAAGACCGCGCAGCCGCGCACTCTCACCCGACGGCGCTCCAGATACAGCACTAAGACTTCCGAGGACCGATCCGGTTCAACTTTCGAATAGCCGAGTCCCATCGCGCTCAGTTGAGTTCCTGGGCGAGTCCGATGAGAAGCCCTTCAGGCCCGCGGATGTAGCAAAGCCGATACGAGTCCTGATACCGGACTACTTCGCCTACGAGCTGTGCGCCGCGCTTGCGAAGCCTGCCAAGCGTCTCGTCGATGGTCGTCCACGGCGAACATGACGCGGAGGTAGCCTAAAGCGTTGACTGGGGCGTTGCGGTGATCCGCGACGATAGGCGGCGTGAGGAAGCGGGAGAGCTCGAGACGGCTGTGGCCGTCGGGTGTGCGCATCATGGCAATCTCGACGCGCTGGCCGGCAAGTCCGGTGACACGTCCTGCCCATTCTCCTTCGATCGTGGCCCGCCCTTCCAGCTCAAGGCCGAGCTCTCGGAAGAAATCAATCGTCTCTCCGAGGTCATCGACGACGATTCCTACGTTATCCATCCGTTTGAGCGCCATGCGTCGACTGTACAAGATGTCGCTTGGATGCAACAACGGACGCTTTGCAATGCCGAAGCAGAATCCGCGCGGAGTCTGCCAGATCGCTCGTCCGCAGCATCAGTCGCCGGCGGCAGATCACGCTGCAACTGGCGTTGGGAGCACCCGCAGGTACGCTTTTACGGGAGGCGATTCTTGAGAGCCTCTTGCTGAGCATGACCGGAGGCGTGCTGGGGATGGCCATGACAGGATCTGTTGCTGGTGGAGAGTGATCGGTGGACAGCCGTTGAATCCCACATCTGCCAAAACCGGGCAGATATGGGGCACCCGTCACTCGTTGCGCATTGAGATCTCACTACTTTCAGCGATTCGTTTACCCCGTTGGCGCTCGCTTCTGCCGCTACTGGTTCTGGCGGACTGGTCACCCGGCGTATGCTTTTTTCTGGGGAGTCGAAATGGGCGAATCGGTAGAAGCTTTCTATGATGACCTAGCTGATTCGTACCACCTCATGTTTGAGAATTGGGGGCAAAGCATAGCGCGGCAAGCTGCCGTCATCGGCCCAGTTCTGGAACGCTATACAGGGAAAAACCCGGCCTATGTTCTGGATTGCGCGTGCGGCATTGGAACCCAAACCATTGGATTGGCGCAGCGAGGTCATATCCTGGTTGGCTCCGATTTGAGCAAATCGGCAGTCGCCCGCGCGAAAACGGAAGCCCGCATACGAGATCTCGACGTCACATTCCATGTCGCGGACATGCGTAAGTTGAGGACCATTCCAGAAACCGGCTTCGATGCAGTCCTGGTCGCGGACAATGCGCTGCCTCATCTTTTGTCACGACAGGATCTCGAACAAGCAACCGTAGAGATTGCAGCCAAGCTGAAAGACTCAGGGATCCTGATGGCGACGCTTAGAGACTATGATCACTTACTTTCCACCCGGCCTACGGTGCAGGAGCCTGTGTTCTACGAGCAAGATGGAAAAATCCGGTTTGTTCACCAGGTCTGGCAATGGCATGGGGAGCAGTATGCGATTCACGTCTATCTGACACTGGAGACGGAAAGCGGCTGGAGGGTGAAGCATTTCTCTTCCTTATATCGCGCGCTTCGACGATCAGATCTGAACCAGGCATTGCGGTCCGCAGGCTTCACCAACATCCGGTGGCTGGAGCCGGACGCCACATTGTTCTATCAACCTATCGTCGTTGCGATCAAGGGTGGCGTATTTGAACAACAGTAGCTCTATTGGATGCTGAGTTTTGGCTTGTATCAGGAGCTGGCGACTCCAGAACACTCGCGCATTCCGTAGATTGGGATCTATCCGCTCTGAAATGTTGAAACTATAGTGTCAGGGTTAAAACCCTGATCTACCATAGTGCGAGGATGAGAAAGCCGCTGATTTCCATCGCATTTCTCTTATGCCTTCCCCTCCCGGCTCAGAAGCAGGAGTGGGGCCCGGGTTCCAAAACCTCGGCGCTGCCCGTATCTACCGAGACGCGGGCAACGGTGCAGAAGATCATCGGAGATACGCTGGTCAATGGCCAAGCCTATGAATATGACCGCGAGCTCGCTGATGACATCGGCCCCCGGCTCACTGGTTCGGCCAACTACCTTAAAGCAGTGACGTGGGGAGAGCAAAAGTTCAAGGAGCTTGGTCTCACGAATGTGCACACCGAGACCTTCCGGATAGATACCTGGGAGCCGGAGCCGGGCGCATCCGGCCAGGTGGTCTCACCGGTGAATCACACCCTGCACTTGTGGAGTTATGGGTGGAGCCCTTCCACGCCCGCGAAAGGAGTGGAAAGTGAACTCGTCTATTTGCGGAGTTTCACCGAAGAGGGCGTTAAGAAAATGCGGGACCAGGTGCACGGTAAGATCGTCTTCTTCGATATCAGTTCCCTGCCGCAGCCAATGGTGATGGCAAAATACTTCCGCGCTGCAAACGCGCTCGCTTCTCTGGGGCCGGCTGCGCTGCTGCTTCGGGGTGGACCGAATGGAACTGAAAACATGGGCTATCTCGTTCCAGGAGGCGCCCTGCAGGACTTTCCTATAGCCCAGATCGGCGCTGAGGACAGCCTCCTCCTCAAGCGGCTATTGGACCGCGGTCCGGTACGTATTAGCTTGCAATTCACCAATCATTGCAGCAAAGGTGTGGAGGTACCGGAGGTAGTGGGTGAGATCCGCGGCAGTGAAGCGGCCGATGAGGTAGTGATCCTCGGAGCTCATCTGGATAGTTGGAACCCGGGGACCGGCGCCCAGGACAACGGGACGGGAGTGGCCACGGTGATCGATGCCGCGCGCGAGATGCAGTCTCTGGCGCATGCGCCGCGACGCACCGTGCGGTTCATCCTGTTCGGCGGTGAAGAGCAAGGCAAGGTCGGCTCCGTCGCTTATGCAAAACAGCATCGCTCGGAAATGGACAAGATCGATGCCGTGCTCATTACCGACACCGGAGCAGAGCTTGCCAAGGGCTGGCTATTGATGGGCCGTACCGATGAACAGGAGGCGCTGGCGCAGATCGAACCCTTGCTGTCAGGGCTGGGCTCGGGAAGCACGTCAACCGAAACGCGGGAGCTTCTTGAAACCGATCACATTGGCTTCGATGTTCTTGGCGTTCCCACCCTGGTGCTTTGGACAGACATGACCAAGTACATGGCGCTTCATCATAAAGCGTCGGATACCTTCGACTCAGTAGATAAAGCTACCCTGCTGCAGGGCGATGCTACGGTGATCGCTACGACCTATGCCATTGCCAACGCGGCGACTTCCCTCGCCCCGCATCTGAATGCAGCGGAGGTGAGAGAGATGATGAAACCGACCGGCCGTATTGAGGATTTCGAATACTACAAAGAACATGACCTGTTGCCGTAGGCTTCACCGCGCTTCGGTAAAGGCGTTCTTGATTGCAGGAAATGTATTCATCGTTCGGTCAAGCAGCAACGGCAGGAAATCAAAAGAGTGCGAAGTACCCGGGGTTGGTGTTGCGAACTCGAGCGCCTTGATGGCGTCGTCCATATCCTCGTCCATGGCGACGATATTGGCGGGAGAAAAACTCGTTCCCCTGTAGCTCTTCGCCCACAACATTCGACCTTCTTGAATGTCTAAAATTCCGCCGTAGGTAGCATCGCCCTTGATAAAAAATACCGAAGCTAAACAGGAATTCCGCTTCGCGCTATAGAAAACCGTGTCGAACCTCTCCGCATGGATGGAAGGATTGGCTCGCCTCAAGGCTTCCAGATTGCTTTGCTCCTGCTGCTGGTAAACCTTGCAATCCATTTTGACCTCGGAGTTAACGATGGGCATAGCGAAAGCTCCCCTGGCGCCGAGTACGGATAGAGTGAATAAAGCAACCTTAATTGTGCAACTCGAGAACCGCGCGACATCCTCCATAGGTAAGCCCCCTCCACCTGTGGTCAGTGATAGCGAACGGTACCCCGAGGTTCGAGGTGTCGACAATCCCACCTTGGTTTGGCCGCGGGGGCCCTCCGCCCACGTTTAAAGGGGTTAGGCGCCGATAGGTTACTTACGTCAGCGCCGTGTCGCAGGAAATCCGGCGGGGCGCCACGGCGCGGCCGGGCAGCCGGGATGGCGACAGAAAAACGGGCGCTGCTTGCGGGATCAGGGGCGGGATCAGGGGCTGGATCAGGGGCTGGTTTTGCGGCAGCTGGAAGAAAAGTTGGGCGCGATCCAAAATTGAACCGGCCCGATGCCGGTTTCGATCTCCGTTTTTGTTCATAATAAAGATCTATGTCGAAACGCGAATTTCAAACTGAAGTCAGTCAACTGCTGCAACTGATCGTCCACTCCCTCTATTCCCATCCTGAGATTTTTCTCCGCGAGCTGATTTCCAACTCTTCCGACGCGCTGGATAAGCTCCGCCACCTCACGCTTACCGATGAGGCTTACAAGAGCCTTCCCTTCGATCCGCGCATCGATTTGGAGCTCGATGAGGACAAGAAGACCCTGACTATCGCCGACACCGGCATCGGCATGAACGAGGAGGAACTGGCGTCGAACCTGGGCACCATCGCCCGCTCGGGAACGAAAAACTTTCTCTCTCAACTCTCTGGCGATGCCAGGAAAGACTCGAACCTCATTGGCCAGTTTGGGGTGGGTTTCTATAGCGCCTTCATGGTTGCAGACAAGGTCGAGGTGGTCTCACGCAAGGCCGGCCAAGAGCAGGCCTGGCGCTGGGTAAGCGATGGCAAAACCGGCTTCGAAACCGAACCGGCGGAGCGTTCCGTCGCCGGCACCACCGTACTGCTCCACTTCAACGAAGAAGGCCAGCAATACGCCAATAGCTGGCGCCTGCAGGAGATCGTGAAGAAGTACTCCAACCACATTGCGTTCCCCATCTTTCTTACCTATGACAAGAGCGAGTGGAACGAGGGGGAGAAAAAATCGGTCAAGAAGCGGACCACGGAACAGGTGAATGCTGCCAGCGCTCTCTGGCGCCGGTCCAAGAGCGAGCTCAAGGACGAGGACTACAAGGAGCTCTACAAATCCATCGCCGGCGATTGGGAAGATCCCCTCTTCTGGATCCACACCAAGGCGGAAGGAAGTCTCGATTACACCACGCTCTTTTATGTGCCGTCGAAGGCGCCTCTCGATCTGTACCAGGCTGAGTACAAAGGGGGTGTGAAGCTCTATGTGAAGCGCGTCTTCATCATGGACGACGCCAAGGAGCTTTTGCCGCAATACCTGCGGTTCGTGCGCGGCATCATCGACAGCGAAGATCTTCCGCTGAATGTAAGCCGCGAGATCCTGCAGCAGAATCGCATACTTACCAGCATCAGAACGGCGAGCGTCAAGAAGATCCTCTCCGAGCTGAAGAACATTGCGGCCACCCAGCCCGAGCTGTACCTCAAGTTCATCACCCAGTACAACCGGCCCCTCAAGGAAGGCCTGTACAGCGACTATGCCAATCGCGAGGCGCTGCTGGACCTGATTCGTTTCAAGTCCACCAAGGTGGAGGGCCTCACCAGCCTGGCTGACGTAAAGTCACGCATGAAGGAAGGCCAGAAGAGCATCTACTACCTCACCGGCGGCGCCGATTCCCTGCTCCGCACATCACCTCTGCTTGAAATTTACAAGAAGAAGGATCTCGAGGTTCTTATCCTCGATGACGAGATCGATGAGATCGTCTTCTCTGGTATCGAGAAGTACGGCGATATCGACCTCAAGGCGGTGAACAAAGCGTCTACCAGCGAAGACCTGAAAGACGATGCGGAGCCGGACAAGGCGGATGCGCTGAAGCCGCTGATTGAAAAGCTGAAGGCCACTTTGGGGGACCGGGTAAAAGATGTTCGCGCTTCGGTGCGTCTGGCGGACAGCCCGTCGTGCATCGTATCCGATGAGGATGAGCCCTCGATGAAAATGCAGCAGATGCTGCGGGCTATGGGACAGAAAGACGTGCCCGCGTTGAAGCCCACGCTGGAGATCAATCCGGATCACGAAATCGTCAAAAAACTGCTGGCACGTTCCGACGACGCCGTGGCTGAAGATGCGGCGTGGCTCCTCTTTGATCAGGCTCTGCTCATGGAGGGCGTGGCGCTCCAGGACCCCGCTATCTTTGTGCAGCGGCTCAACCGCATGCTGAGCTTATCCATTTAGGGTGGCGCGAATCGAGACCTGGGATGGACTCCATTTCAGAGAGAGTGGATGGATCCAGATTTGCGGTATGCCCATGAGGAATTGAAAAAGCCGTAACCCAGGGGCTAAAGCCCTCAACAGTCCAAGCGCAATGCGGCACGGCTGAAGAGGCTGCGGAAAAACTCGCCATTGGGTAGGAAAGCCGTACCTCAGGGGCTAAAGCCCGACGTATTTCCAATCACTTACGGCACGACTAAAGTCGTGCCCTGATACAAAACATGAGTTTTTCCGCAACCTGTGAAGCCGTGCCCTTCGTCCAGAGTTTCTCCTCAGCCTGTAAAGCCTGGATCAGCCGTCCCTGCGGGACTGGAGTTTGGAAATCGGGTCCGCTTGTTCGACGGGGCTTGACGCGAGCGGCGATTAGTACCACAATGTAGCTATAACTATGCTAGGCGAATTCGAGTACCTGCTGATTACGACTGCTGCGCGGCTTGGCAACGAAGCTTATGGCGCGGTCATCCGCGAAGAGCTCGGAGCCACGACGGGGCGAAAGTGCTCCATTGGCGCGCTCTACACGACCATCGATCGGCTGGAAACCAAAGGGCTGCTGAAGACCTGGATGGGCGAGGCTACGGCGCAACGGGGCGGCCGCTCCAAACGAATGGTTCGTGTCACGCCCAAAGGCGTAGAGGCAGCCAAAGACTTCTACGATGCGATCACCAGCGTCAGCCGCGGAGTGTCATGGGCCGCAAACCGAACACGGGTGCCGTCATGATTGCCGAGCCTTTTTTCGCCCGGACGAGCTCCCGGTTGGCGGATCTTGTTTCGCAAATGCTGGAGCCTCACGAACGCGAGGTAGTACAGGGCGATTTGCTGGAAGGTGGTGAAAGTGCCTGGCAATCGCTGGTTGGTATTCTTGGCCTGGTCATACGACGGGAAGCGGCGCTTTGGAAAAACTGGCGGCCGTGGCTGGCGGCGTTCGGCCTCGCCTTACCGAGCAGTTTTCTTCTCATGGGATTTTCTATCTCCGTAAGCCGTGCCTATCAGCAACTCGTCGGCGTGCCCCTACTCCACGCAACCGGCGTTGCTGTGCGCCCCGGGTTCACGCTCTTCCTGTGCAACGTCCTGCTCCTGGCTGCCTGGTCCTGGACGGGTGGTTTCGTCGTCGGGTCAGTCTCGCGGCGAACGGTTTGGGTGAGTGCGGCTTTGTCGTTCGCTCCCTGCGTGTTCTGCCTGGAACGGTTCCGGGTGGAAAGTCTGTCGCGGCTTTGCCTGCTTTTGTTTTTGCCGGCTGCGCTTTGGGGAGTTCGCAGAGGTTTGCAAATAGCCCGGATCAAACGAAGTTCAGCCATCGCTCTCGCGGTCGCAGTAACGGCACTCACCATTCCTATGTGGGGCACTGGCGGGGCGTGGATTCCCAACTGGGCTTTAAGCTGGCCCGCGTGGTACCTGGTGGCAACGGCGCGGAGAGCATGAGAGACCGGACTAAGAAGGGCAATGAATGGCTAACGAATTTACATTGACCGCGAACGGCGCACAGCACGTTGTTTCGGCTGCGCCGGAAACGCCATTGCTGTATGTGCTGCGTAACGATCTGAAATTGAGGGGTCCTCACTTCGGGTGCGGACTTGCACAATGCGGGGCTTGCGCAGTTCTGGTCGATGGGAAGGAAGTTCGTTCCTGCATCACGCCTGTCTCCTCCACAGTGGGAAAAGCAGTCACCACGATCGAAGGGCTGGCTGCAGCGTGGGCAATGGAAAAAACCTTGAGCGCTGAAGATGCTGCCAGGACTCTGCATCCCGTTCAGCAGGCATGGATCGATGAACAGGTACCGCAGTGCGGCTACTGCCAGAGCGGGATGATGATCGCTGCGGTGCAATTGTTGGCGAAGAACGCACATCCTACCGTTGCGGAGATTAAGGATGCGTTCACCAACACGCCGCCATCCCCTCATCTCTGCCGCTGTGGCACTTATGCCGCGATCATCGCTGCGGTTCAGCGCGCTGCCAAAGCGATGGCCGCGTAAAAGTAACTATGCCTCCCAGACCCGTAACGTCCGACGATTCCAGGCTTGCCGTGGACCCGGCCACTGCGCTCACGCGCCGCGGCTTCGTTAAGGCAGGCGGGGCTCTTTTTGTCTCGCTCGCGATACCGCGTGCGCTCTCCGCCAAGACGGCCGAGAGCCGCACTCCTCTGGAACACGACCAACCAGAGGCCAGCAAACTAGCGGCCTGGCTCGAGATTCGAAGTGACAATACGATTCTGGCGCGCACCGGCCGCGCGGAAATCGGCACTGGCATGAGCGCTTTCTATCCTCAGATGATTGCCGAAGAATTGAGGGTCCATCCGGATTGCATCACCCTGGTGATGGGCGATACCGACAAGACCCCGGACGGCGGTTACTCGGCGGGTTTTCTGAACGGAGCGGCAAACGTACGCAAGGTGGCCGCGTATACCTACCAGGCGTTGTTAGGGCTGGCGGCAGCGCAACTCGGTATTCCCGCTGCTGCTCTTACGGTCAACGATGGGATGGTGTCAGGTGGCGGAAAGAGCATCAGCTACGGGCAGCTTGTTCAGGGTCACCAGCTCGATCTAAAGATCCCGGTCACGGGCACGCCGATAAAATTTGCTTCGCCAGGAAGCAATAGTGTGGCCGGGCTGGATTGGGCGGGCATGGAGGGTTTGAAGGTCGCGGGAGATCCGCCCATGAAACCGGTGAGCGAGTACAAAATCATCGGCATGTCTTATCCCATGCCTGGTATTCGCGACAAAGTCACCGGCCAGACGCAATGGAGCTGCGACGTGACGCTGCCCGGTATGCTGCATGCTCGCATGGTGCGGCCGCCTACGCTGGGCTCCAGCCTGATCTCGGTTGGGGAAGTTGATAAGAAACGATTCCCGACCGCAGAGGTGGTGAGCAAGGGCAACCTGGTTGCAGTTATCTCTCCCCATGAGTGGGAGGCCGTGAGCGCGGTGAGGTCGGTTGCCGCCGGCACCAAGTGGAGTGCCTGGTCGGGACTTCCGGGCAGTGACCATCTCACCCAGGCGATTCGCGCATATCCGTGGGCCGCGCCCGATGACAGCCGGGGAGATAGCGGCAAGGTGCAGGCTGCATTGGGGAAGGCGTCCAAAACAATCTCGGCCACGTACGAGCAGCCGTATATCAAGCATGCGCCGATTGGACCATTTCTCGCCGTGGCCGATGTTCGCAGCGATGGAACTGCCACCATTTGGGCCCAGGCGGGGCATCTGCAGGCGTCGCGCGCCCGCCTTGCCAATATCCTGGGCGTACCCGTGGAAAAGGTTGTGGTGAACTGGCTGAGCCATGCGGGACAGTTTGGGCGCAAGACTTTTGGCGGCGACGGCGCTGAGGCGGATGCCGTCATCCTGTCGCAGTTGACGGGCAAACCGGTGCGGGTGCAATGGACTCTGCAGGAAGATCTGACCTGGTCCGCGGCTTCGCCGGCATGGTTCTCCGACATCAAGGGCGGACTCGATGGGAATGGCCGCCTGGTAGCGGTGCACAGCGCGTTCTATTCGCCTCACATGTTCGACGCGCGGCCTCTCGGCGCCTTGCTTGCCGGTATGCCCGCGGGTACAACCAAGCCGGGCGGCTTCCTGGCAACGGAATGGCCTTACGACAGGATAGAGAACAGGTTGGAGCAGGCATTTGCAATGCCCAATGTGGGCGGCGAGTCGCCGTTCGGAGGGCTGCGCGGTTTGATCATGCGCACCCCCGGACAGCGACAACAGAACTTCGCTTTGGAGTCCCTTATCAACGAGGCGGCCGCCGCCGCACAGGCCGATCCCATCCAATTCCGGCTGCAGCACACGTCGGACCCGCGGCTGATCAATATCCTCAAGGCTACGGCCGAAGCGGCAGGATGGGAATCGCGGCCCTCGCCGTGCCAGGGCGCACGCAGGAGCGGCAATGAGCCGGTGACGGGCCGCGGCGTGGGCATTATTGTACGTACCAATGGCTACTGGGTGGGTATCGCCGAGGTTGCGGTGATTCCGGCTACGGGTGTGGTGCGGGTGACAAAGTTCACCATCGGTGTCGAATGCGGCAAGATCATCAACCCCCGGCAGCTGGACCGATGCATGCATGGCGGAGTCGTCATGGGCCTGAGTGAGGCGCTCAAGGAAGAAGTCACGTTTGACAAGGAAAAGGTAACCAGCACGGATTGGAGCCGTTACAAGATTCTGACCATGGAAGAAATGCCGGAGATCAAGGTGGTCCAGATATCGCGCGATGACAAAGGATTTGGCTCCGGTGGGGAAGCCCCGAACGCCTTAGCCCCGCCGGCGGTCGTGGCCGCAGTTTTCGACGCCACCGGTGTGGCGCCTCGGAGGATCCCGCTGACCCCGGCTTACGTAACCGCGTTGCTGACGGCTTAAAATTTCTCTTCGCAAATGAACGATGGGTGCCCCACATCCCCGGATTTCCTGTGCCGGATTTCTACTAATCTCGGGGTTGAGCAATGGAGATTTGTGGTATCCTGCATCTCGCAAAAAACGAGCGAGATGTGGGGCACCCATCGTTCATTTGCAGGTCAGCGTCCCCGGGGGTAGCTAGATCAGTTTCAGTTCCGGGAAATACTGCCTGTATCGGCTTGCATCAAGAGTCATGAGCCGGTCCGCCTGCAACAGGGCATGAGAGCCGATGAGAAAGTCTGCCAACAAGCGTTTGGGGATTCCGATTCCTGATTTCCGGCGCTGGGCGGCGTAATGCGCAAACCGCCTGCCGGCATCCACCCAAACTGCCCCGTCTATCTGAAAGTCCACAGTTATTGCGGTATCGGATAGAAAACCGTCGATATAGGATTCGGTTGCTCCTGGGTAGGCGAGCAGTTCAACGTACACCACTGGCGCCATCAATAAAGCCCCTTCGTTTTTTCGCTCACCGAGGTGTTGGGCCAGGTTTGCAGCTGAAATTTCGTTGGACCATAACGCGGACAGAATATTTGTATCAATCGCTGTTCTCACTGGTCGGTTGGTTCCTCATCGCGAAGACTCCTTACCCATGCGTTGATTTCGCGTTCGGAATGAAAAGCAGGCAGCGCCCCGGCGTATTTCTCAAAAGGGTTTTTTGCTGGGCGGGCCGGGCGAATGATCGTCCGCTCACCTTCCGCCACGAACTCCACTCGATCGCCTTCTTTCAAGCCCAGCCGGCGACGAATCTCAAGTGGAACTGTGACTTGGCCTTTGCTGCTGATGGTGCTACTTGGTGGCATCTTTACCTGTGACCCTTACAGTAAAGAATAGCGTCCTTACCCCCAAAAGGTCCAGCGTTGTCAATAGGCTGCGAAAAAGTCGGATTGGGCAGAAAAGCATTCCCCACGGGCTAAAGCCCACGATGACTACATCGCGTTTGCGCCGGAGATAAATCCCCGGCCTACCAAAAACCGAGTTTTTCCGTGGCCTTTTAGGCCCCGTGGCGATGTAACAGCACGGTCGTGATCTGCCGCCATTCGTCATCAGATGATGTTTCCGGATGGGGCTGATGCGCCCGCTTGTACCAATAGCCTGCGTTTTCCTGGTCGCCTTCCCGACGGTGCAGGTAGGCGTGGACCCAGGCCGCCTCTTGCCCGGCCTCCTCGTCCTGCGCAATTTCGTGAGCGCGGTCAAAATTCCCTTTGGCATCCCACCAAAGCGCCTTCAACAAGGGGGGCAGGCTTGCAGCGGGCATCGACTCGCGCAGTGATTCACGGAATTCCTCGATCGTCATGGCCGCATTTTACGCCGATGGGAAGAACTCGAATTCGTTCAATATTGTCCCCGCCGGCCAGGTGAATGGCATTGTCACGCAGGGGTTCGGGGTCGTATAGTTAGATATGCGACCTCAACGGTCGCATTTGGCTCTCCCGGATCGCGAGGACGACTCCTTTACTGCCATGCCACGCCCGCTTTCATCAACAGCTCTGAGCGAGCTCGCCATTGGATCCTGCGCGACCCTGGCTTCTCTGGAACTCCCCGAGGAGATCCAGGGTCAGCTGATGCATCTCGGGTTTGTCCCGGAGAGCCGGGTCCTGGCATTGCGCCGCGCTCCGGCGGGCGACCCGACGGTTTATTGCGTGGACGGTGCCGAAGTCGCCCTGCGTAAAGAGACGGCCCAATTCATCTCTGTCCATAGTGTTTGTGTGGCCGTGCGAAAGGCCGAGCAATGAGCCATTGCAGCCCCGGAGGCGGCGTCGCCGTCGAGTCCGGGCCTCCCAGAGTTGGCGGCAAAACCGGTACCGTTGCCCTCATTGGGCCGCCGAACTCGGGCAAATCGACTTTGTTCAACCGCCTCACCGGAATGCGCCAAAAGGTGGCTAACTATCCCGGCGTAACGGTAGAGCAGCACTCTGGCCGCATGGGCGGTATCGGCCACCGGGAATTGACCCTGATTGACCTGCCCGGCATTTACAGCCTGCAATCCTCCTCGGAAGACGCCCGGGTCGCAATCGATGTGCTGCAAGGCAACATGCCCGGTACTCCCGCTCCGGACGCGGTCCTGCTGGTGCTCGACGCTCTGCAGTTGAACCGCCAGCTCATGCTCGCCGCTCCCATCCTGGCCATGGGTCTGCCGACTCTGGTGCTGCTGAATATGTCGGACCTGATGACCGCGCGCGGAGGAGAGATTGATCCCCTGGCGCTGGCTCGGGAGTTGGGTGCGCCCGTGGCCCTGATCAGCGCGACCAAGGGTGCCGGATTCGATGCCATCGACCGTTTTCTCACCCGCCTCTCCGAGCCCGCGGAAGCGCGCCTGCAACCTATGCAGCTTCCGGTGCTGCAGACTGCCGCGTCCTGCCATCAGTGGGCCACGCAGGTAAGCACGCGGACCAAATATAAGGCGCCGAATTCACCGGGTTGGACGCGCAGGCTCGATGCTGTGCTGCTGCACAAGTTTTGGGGGCCGGTTATCTTTTTGGCGGTGGTGATCGGTGTGTTTCAGGTAGTGTTCGCTGCCGGGCTCCCGCTGAGCGATTGGCTCACCGAGATCTTTAACAAGGCGGGTGCGGCTGCGGTCAACTTCCTGCCCTGGCACTGGCTGCAAATTCTGTTGCGCGATGGTTTGTGGAATGGAGTGCAGGCTGTCCTGGTCTTCCTGCCCCAAATATTGCTGTTATTCCTGGTGATCGGTGTGCTCGAGGACTCGGGCTACCTGGCGCGCGCAGCACTGATCGCCGATCGCGTGATGCGGTCTATCGGCTTGAACGGTAAGGCTTTTATCCCCTTGCTGTCAGCCTATGCGTGCGCGGTGCCCGCGATCATGGCCACGCGGACGATTGAAAACAAGCGTGACCGGCTGGCGACCATCCTGGTCGCGCCTTTCATGACCTGTGCGGCCCGGCTACCGATCTATACGCTTATCATTGCCGCGTTCATTCCTAACCGGCCTATCCTGGGCAACTTCTTTGGCCTGCGCGCCGCGGTCATGTTGAGCCTTTACTTGCTGGGTTTTCTGGCGGCGTTGGGAACGGCACGGTTGCTCAAGTCTTCCATCCTGAAGGCCAATGCGGCCCCGTTTATCCTGGAATTGCCACAGTACCGGTGGCCGACGCTGCGATCGATTGGACTGCGGCTGATGGACCGGGGCACGGTGTTCGTACAGCAGACCGGCACCGTAATCCTGGCGGTTACGTTTGTGCTCTGGCTGCTGAGCATAGTGCCCTTCCATGGCGGCACCATCGCGCCGTTGACCGAAAGTGTGATCGGCAGGTTGGGGCATTTTATCGAACCCGTACTGCACCCCCTGGGCTTCAACTGGAAAATCGGCATCGGGCTTCTTAGCTCGGTCATCGCGCGCGAAGTGATCGTTGGCACGCTGGGAACGCTCTATGGCGCCGACCCCGCGACCCAGTCTGTCGGGCTGCAGGCAGCGCTGCGACATGACATGACCATCGGGGGCGCGATTGCGCTGGTGGTCTTCTTTGCTTTCGCGATGCAGTGCACGTCGACTTTGGCCGTGGTCCGGCGAGAAACCAACAGCTGGAAATGGCCGGCGGTGCAGTTTTTCTACATGACCGGACTGGCCTACATGGCGGCGTTGGCGGCAAACCAGATATTGTCGCGCATCTTCTAACGTCAGTTTCGTAATTACTGTGGTCTGATAAAGATCGCGAGGAGTGGTTTTCCTTGGGAGAAAACCACGAAAAGGGCTATTGCTTCGGTCTACACCAATTGCGAAACTGCTCTAGCCCATCGTCCTTCGCTCGAAGCAAATCTGCGAAAATAGAAGTGAATCTAAGAAAACAAGAGACTGAATCATGATTTCTGTCAGCGATGTCACTATGCGTTACGGGTCCAAGCTCCTGTTCGAGGAGGTTTCGGTCCAGTTTATTGCTGGGCGCCGTTTTGGCTTGACCGGCCCGAATGGTGCAGGCAAATCGACCTTTATGAAGATCCTGTCCGGGGAACTGGATCCCCAAAAGGGGACAGTGGTGCGGCCCAAAAAGGTTGGAGTGCTGCGCCAGGATCAATACGCCTTTGACGCCTTCCGGGTGATCGATACCGTCATTATGGGCAACAAAGGGCTATGGAAGGCGCTCGCGGAACGCGATGCAATCTATGAAAAGTCCGAGTTGACTGATGAAGACGGCATGCGGTTGGGCGAACTGGAAGGCATCGTGGGCGAAGAGGACGGCTATACCGCTGAGAGCGATGCCGCCATCCTGCTGCAGGGACTGGATATACCGGACGAGTTCCACGAACGCAGGATGGGCGAACTGCAGGGCGGGCAAAAGGTGCGCGTACTGCTGGCGCAGGCGCTATTCGGCAAGCCACAGGCCCTGCTGCTGGACGAGCCTACCAACTCGCTCGATCTTGATTCGGTGCACTGGCTGCAGAACTTCCTGACGGAGTTCGAAGGCACGCTCATCACCATCTCCCACGACCGGCACTTTCTCAATAGCGTTTGCACGCATATCGCAGATATCGATTACGAGACCATCATTACCTATAGCGGCGGATATGACGAGATGGTCCTGGCTAAGACCCAGATCCGCTCTCGTTTGGAATCGCAGAACGCTCAGCGCGAAAAGAAGATCGCACAGCTCAACGAATTCATCGCGCGCTTCTCCGCCGGCACCCGTTCCAGCCAGGTGACGTCGCGTAAGAAGGAAGTGGAGCGGCTGCAGACCACCGAGTTAGCGCGGTCCAATATCCAACGCCCGTATATTCGCTTCGATCTATTGCGGCCCTCGGGCAAGCACATCCTGGAGTTCGAGCACCTGAGCAAGTCGTACGGGGAGCAGCGGGTGATCCATGATTTCGGCGCGGCAGTGATGCGCGGCGAGAAGGTTTGTCTCATGGGGCGCAACGGCCTGGGCAAAACCACGCTACTGAAATCGCTGCTGGTGAAGATGGATCAGGCTGAGCCGGATTTCACCCTCGACCAGGGAACGGTCAAATGGGGGCACGAAGCACAGATTGGCTACTTCCCTCAGGACCATACGGGCTCCATTGAGAAGGGCATGACGGTGTCCGATTGGCTGCATCAGTTCGACCCTCGTGTGACCAAGGAAGATATCCGCGGCCTGCTGGGACAGATGCTGTTCAGTGGCGAAGAGGGATTGAAGAAGACTGAAGCGCTTTCCGGTGGAGAGGCGGCCCGGCTGATCTTTTGCCGGCTTATGTTGCAGAAACCGAATATCCTCATCCTCGACGAACCAACCAATCACCTGGACCTGGAGGCGATCAATGCGCTGAACGTTGCCATTCAGCGCTATGAAGGCACAGTGCTGCTGGTGACTCACGATCACGATCTGATCGATGAGGTGGCTACGCGCATCTGGCACTTCGATCAAGGCACGATCGAAGACTTCAAGGGACCGTACGAGGAATACATGACAGCTACCGCCGCCGCACGGCGGTAGGCTCTAAACTCTGTCCTTGTCGATAATCTTGGGTGCCCCATATCTCGCTCGTTTTTCGCGAGATGTGGGATACCACGAACCTCAACTTTCTTTCTTTCTTCCGAGGACTGCCGGTTTAGAGCTGTGGTATCCCACATCTCGCGAAAGACGAGCGAGATGTGGGGCACCCAAGGGCAGTTGCAGATCAAAGTTTTTCAAAGGACAACATCCGACTTGCCTCCGATCCTCAACGCCCAGGGAATCTCGAAATCATTTGGGGCTGACCCCCTTTTGCGCGACGTCGCCTTCACGGTGGAGGAACGCGCACGCATTGGGCTCATCGGTCCCAATGGCTCGGGCAAGTCTACGTTGCTGGGCATTCTCGCCGGCCAGATCGAACCGGACAGCGGTGAGGTGGCAACACGCAAGCGCACGAGGCTGACCTACGTTGCGCAGCAATCGGAATTTGTTTCCGGTACCACGGTGCGGGCGGTTCTCGAAGCTTCCCTCCAGCGCATTGCAGCGCCGGCAGCCGAGTGGGAAGGGCGCATCGGCGAAACGCTGGGGCGAACGGGCTTTGAGGATTTCGCTGTCGATGCATCGAGCCTTTCTGGTGGATGGCGCAAACGCCTGGCCATTGCCGAGGCACTGGTGCAGCAACCCGACGTTCTGTTACTGGATGAGCCAACTAACCATTTGGATCTCAATGGAATTGAATGGCTGGAAAGCTTGCTCAATACCTCATCCTTCGCCTGCATTGTGGTCAGCCACGACCGATACTTCCTGGAAAATGTTTGCACGGTAACGGTAGAGCTAAACCGTGTCTACCCTGAAGGACTGCTCCGCGTAGATGGTAACTACAGTGCATTTCTGCAAAAGAAAGAGGCCTTTCTCGAAGCGCAAGCCAAGCGCCAGGATGCGCTTGCCAACCGGGTGCGCACGGAAATCGAATGGTTACGGCGCGGTCCGAAAGCACGCACCACCAAGTCCAAGGCGAGAATCGATCGAGCCAATGAATTGATCGGTGAGCTGGCTGAAGTTGCCGGACGCAACCGCACCGCAACGGCCGCTATCGAATTTTCTGCCACAGATCGCCAGACCAAGCGACTGGTGGAGCTGGAAGACTTGAAGTACGGCTTCGACGGACGCACACTCTTCGCCGGCCTCAACTTCGTACTCACCGCAGGAACGCGCATCGGCCTGGTAGGCCCAAATGGCAGCGGTAAGACGACGCTGCTTCGGCTGCTGCGGGGTGAGATCGAACCACTCGAAGGTTCGATCAAACGGGCCACCGCGCTGCGCACGGTCTATTTCGACCAGAACCGCATTCTGGAACCAGAGGTCACGCTACGACGGGCTTTGGCTCCCGATAGTGATTCAGTCATTTATCAGGACCGGGTGATTCATGTCGCCTCCTGGGCGGCGAGATTCCTGTTCTCGGGCGACCAACTCAACCAACCGGTCGGGCGGTTGTCAGGAGGCGAGCGGGCGCGGGTACTGATCGCGAGACTGATGCTGGAGCCGGCCGACTTGTTGCTGCTGGATGAGCCCACCAATGACCTTGACATTCCCACGCTCGAGATCCTGGAAGAGAGCCTGCTGGAATTTCGTGGAGCCCTGGTGCTGGTGACGCACGACCGTTACATGCTGGACCGCGTAAGTACCAGCGTGCTCGGACTGGATGGACGCGGGGGCGCCGAGCGCTTTGCCGACTACTCGCAATGGGACGCATGGCAGGGTGAGCCACAGCCGGAGGTCAAGCAAACTTCCCCGCAGGAGAAGCGAAATCCGACCTCCAAAAAGAAGCTCTCTTATCTCGAAGCGCGTGAATTTGCGGGCATCGAAGATCGAGTAACCGCTGCTGAAGAACAAGTTGCCCGCGAGCGTAGTGTGGTTGAAGACCCCGCGGTAGCCACTGACGCCGGGCGGCTACAAGCAGCCCTGCTTGCCATGGAGCAGGCACAGAACGCTCTCGACGAGCTATACACACGCTGGGCTGAACTCGAAGCTAAGAGCGTCGGCAGCGAATCTTCGGCTTAAGAGGGTGCGTTCCCTCAGTGGCTGAAGCCGCATTCACTACAAAGCAATTATGGACGGCCTGAAGGCCGTCCCCTTCATGGAATTCGCGTTTTTCCGCAGCCTGTTAGGTCTCATTTGCCGCGTTGGTTGGGGACTAAACTGGAAGCCAAGCGAGTGTAACTAGGGGACGACTTCTGTCGCGGTAGCAGCGCTCAGTTGGTGGATCGCCGTCCAGGTCTGGGCGTATGAGTTCAGCGCGTTCAAGCTGGTTGTCCGATCATCCTGCAGCGCATTCAGGTAATCGAGCAGAGCCAGGCCGCCGTGCTCATAGGCAAACTGGGCAATCGACAAGACATCTTTTGCCTCGTCGAGGTAGTGGCCGTTGTATCGATCGGACAGCACTTTGGAAGTGGTGTAGCCGATCCAGGCCTGGTCCACATCGGAATAGACTTGATTCTGAGCAGCGATCTCGCTGAAGCGGTTGGACTGCGCCAGGTATTTGCTGGTTTCTTTGTTTCCCTGGTTACGGTCAAAAATGCGCAGCGGAATGCTTACACTGAAGCCGGCCGAGTTGTAACTGGCGGCGCGGTTGTAGTCGCCTTCGAGCGTGGGATCTGTCGTTCCGTTGGCGTACGCCAGTTTGACGTTCGCATCGGCCACGCGCACTGCGGCCTGGGCTGCCTGGTAGTCAGGCCTGGCCGCCAGCGCCTTCTGTTCCAAATCTGTCAGGGTGGATGAAACTACCGGCGGGACTAAGTCTCCTGCAATGTCAAACGTGCGGGTAGGCTTGACGATGCCCATCAGCGTCTGCAGCTGATCGCTGGCCTGCACCAGGTTCATCTCTGCGTTCGATTCATCGGACTCAAACTGCGCCAGTTGCAAATCGAGCCTCTCGTAATCCAGCTTGCCAATGTCGCCCGCGTCGTAGCGATCATGGTTGATCTGCAGCACGTGCCGGTAACTGCTCAAGTTATCCTGAGCCAGTTTTAAGGTCGCTTTGGCCAGGAGCAAATTGGTAAAGCTTTGTTTGGCCAGCAGCGTGACCTGGCGGATCTGATCGTGGTATTGTCCCTCGGTCTGCGCCGTAGTTGCCCTGGCGCTATCCAGCCGCCAGCGCCGTTTTTGTCCGCGCTCGAACAGCCGATTGACCCCAGCGGTATAGCCGTAGGGATTAGCGGGGTTGTCGGCGGAGAGCGTGACGTCGCTGCCCGCCAAAAAGAGATTTGGGTTGGCCCGCAGCCCAGCTTCAACCTCCTGCCCTTTCATGGAGAGCAGGTTCTGTTGCGCCGCCATCAGGGCGGGATTGTGTGCCAGCACGTGTTCCACCGCTTGCTGCATGGTGACGGGTACCTGGGCATAGGTCGCCGGCGTGAACGCCAAACAGAGCAACAGTGCAATCGTGCTTCGCGTGATGGAGTTCAATTCTCAAACTCCGTTTCCGGCGTTGGCAGCACGTCATGCTCGCCCGCTATCCACACGTATAGGGTTGGCAGCAGAAAGACGCTCATTACCAACGCCGCTATCAGGCCGCCCACAATGACGATGGCAAAAGGACGCTGCGAATCGGAACCAATGCCGTGGGATGTGGCCGCGGGCAAGAGACCCAATGTAGCCACCAGCATGGTCATCATGATGGGACGCAGTCTCAGCACCGCGCCTTCCACCGCAGATTCTTCGATAGAATGCCCGCGCACGCGTAGTTGGTTGATGTACTCCAGCATGATGACCCCGGTTTGCACGGATACGCCAAACAGGGCAAGAAAGCCTACCCCCGAAGACACGCTGAAATTCGTGTGCGTTAACAACAACGCCAGCAATCCGCCCACAGGAGCCATGATGACGTTACAAAGGATGAGCAACGCCCACTTAACGGAACGAAACATGGTGTAGAGGATGACGAAGATAATTGTGAGGGTAATCGGCAACACCAACATCAGGCGCTTGTTAGCGCGTTCCTGGCTCTGGTATTCACCCGCCCAGTCGATGCGATAGCCAGGTGGAAGCTTGACTTGTTTGTCGACCTTGGCGATCGCCTCTTCCACGGTGCTACCCAGATCGCGCCCACGGACGCTGTACTTGATAGCAACGTAGCGTTGGTTCGCTTCGCGATACACCTCCTCGGCTCCATCCTCTACTTTCACCTGGGTTAGTTGGGCCAGCGAGACTCTCTCACCAGAAGGCGAAAGCAGCCGAATGTCGTTGATCGCTTCCTGCGTATCGCGATAGGGCTTCTGGTAGCGGACAACGAGGTCGTAGCGTGCCTCCCCTCGCAACACCTGACTGACGCCGCCACCTCCAACCGCGGTCTGAATGGCATCCTTTACGTCACTTACATTGATACCGTGCCGGGCAGCAGCTGAACGGTCCACTATGTAGTCGAGGTTTGGCTGGCCGATCACCCGGAAGACTCCCAGATCCTGCACCCCTTGAATCCTGCTCATGATGGCAACGATCTGGTCACTCTTTGCCTCCAGCAGCCTCAGATCGTCGCCGTAGATTTTGACCGCCAACTCGCCTTTGACGCCGCTGACGGCCTCTTCTACGTTGTCTGAGATCGGCTGGGAAAAATTCCACACCACTCCCGGCATTTTCTCCAGCTCGCGATCCATGGCGCCGATCAACTCTTCTTTATTCTGGTTAAACGCAGGGCGCCATTTCTCCTTGGGAAGCAAGTCGACAAAATATTCAGTATTGAAGAAACCGGTCGTGTCTGTGCCGTCGTCCGGCCTTCCCGCCTGGCTGATCACCTTGGTGACCTCAGGAAACGACGCCAGCACCACGCGCGCCCGGTCCATCAAGGCGATGCTTGCCGTAGGCCCAGTGCTGGGCGCCAGCGTGCCGCGCACCCATATCGCGCCCTCGTCCAGATGGGGCAGAAACTCGGAACCAATCACTCCGCTGAACCCCAGAAAACCCGCCAGAACAAGCGCACCCACAGCCACCGAAACCGTTACGGCACGATGTTCGATGGCCCAGGTCGCAGTATGGCGATAATGATCTGTAATCCATGCCATCACCGGGTTGTGCCATTCGCGGGCGCCCTTGCGAAACAGGAAACTCGCCAGCACCGGAGCAATCAGCATGGAATAAATCAGGGCACCCAACAGCGCGAAGGCGACTGTCCAGGCCATCGGCTTGAACAGCCGGCCCTCCACCGCCTGCAAAGTAAAGATAGGCAGGTAAGCGGTAACGATGATGCCGATGGCGTAGAAAACCGGGCGCTGCACCTCGTGAGCCGCTTCACGAATCTGCTCCGCGGGGCTGCTGCTGTCGGCGCGCCGCCGGCCGAGATGGCGGACAATGTTTTCCACCATGACTACCGCACCGTCGACCACCATGCCAAAATCAAGGGCGCCCAGCGACAAAAGGTTGGCCGGAATGTGCCGCAAATCCAGACAGATCGAAGCAAATAACAGCGCGAACGGAATGGTGAGTGAAACGATCAAAGCGCCGCGAACATTCCCCAGGAAAAGGAAGAGAATGATCACCACCAGGATGATGCCTTCTGTCAGATTGTGCAGAACCGTGTGGGTGGTGTAATGCAACAGGTCGCTGCGGTCCAGGAAAGGAACGATCCTGACCCCGGTGGGAAGAATCTGATGATTGAGCTCGTCAACCTTGGCATGAATGCCCAGCAGGGTTGAATCGGAGTCGTCTCCCTTCTGCAGCAGTACGATCCCCTCAACCACATCGCCGTCGTCCAGCACTTTGCCGTCAGAACGGCGAATCGCCTTGCCGATCTGGCCCAGGCGAATCTTCGGGCCCTGCACGACAGTGGCGATATCGCTGACCTTAAGCGCGGTTCCATTCTGCGCCTTGAGAACCGTCTGCTCGATATCCTGCACATCGCGATAGAGACCAACTTCACGGACGTTGACTTGTTGCTGACCCTGTTCTATGAAGCTGCCACCTGCATTGGTGTTGTTGTTGGCGAGTTGCTGCTCCACCTGGCCAATGCTCAAACCATAGGCGATGAGTTTGGCGGGATCGACCCGCACCTGATACTCACGGGTGATGCCACCGAAACTTGAGACATCCACCACTCCGGGAACGGATTTGAATTGCTTCTCCAAAGACCAGTCCTGGATCGACTTGAGCTCCATATTGTCGTACGCGGGATTGGTACTGTGCAGCGTGTACCAGTAGATTTGCCCGACCGGGCTCCAGTCGGTTCCAATCTGCGGCTGCAGCCCTGCCGGCAGGGTCACCTGGGAAAGCCGTTCAAGAACCTTTTCACGGTTCCAGTCGTTGACGGAATCATCGTCGAAAATAAGAGTGAGGCTGGAGAGGCCGGCCAGCGAAGTGGAGCGGAGATGCTGCATGTGAGGGATGCCCGCCATGCCGATTTCCAACGGCACGGTCACCTGCTGCTCCACCTCCTCGGCCGCACGTCCCGGCCACTGGGTGATGATGGTGACGTAGTTATTGGCAACATCCGGATAGGCTTCGACGGGCAGATTGTGAAACGAGATGGCGCCCCAGACAAACAACACGATGGCGATCGCCAGGATCATGAACCGGTTGTTCAGTGCAAAATCAACCAGACCACGAATCATTACTGATCCACCGAATTCTGCAGCTCGAGCGGATTGATCACAACCTGTTGGCCAGGCGCGATCCCGGAGGTCACCTCTTGCTTTCCGTCAGCGATCATGACCCCGCCGACTACGCCAACGCGCTTGAATTTCCCATCGCCGGCCGGCACATAAACCCAGTCGCGATCGTGCAAGTGGAGGATGGCCGAAGCCGGGACGGAGGTGTGGCCCTCCAGCCTCCGCCCGTGGAAAGTGGCGGTGGCAAACATACCCACCCGCATCAGGTGATCAGGATTGGGGACCTGAATGCGCACCTTGGCCGTGCGGATGGAGGGGTCAAGCACGGCGTCGATCTCGCCAATCGTTCCCTTGATAAGACGATCAGGGTAGGCATTCAAATGGATGTCTGCGCTTTGGCCGACGTGAACGGTCGCCAGGTCATTCTCATAGACGTCGCAGATGACCCAGACGTGGGAGAGGTCGGCTATGGTAAACGCGTTGGGTGATCCCGCTAATGTGACCCCGGCGGCCGCCGCCGCAGTGACATTCTGGGTAATGATGACACCGGTTGCCGGCGAATACACCTTGAGCGTTGCGGCGGGGTGGTCCTTGTCCACGCCGAGCACGCGCAATTGCTGCTCGGCAGCCTGCAGGTCAGACCTCGCATCCTGCTCACCATCATCGGCGATCTCCAGCTGGCTTCTGGCAATTGCGCCTTTGTCAAAAAGAATTTTTGCGCGTTCGTCCTGGGCATGCGCGAGCCTTTCGTCGTTGACCGCCTTCAGGTATTGATTGAACGCTCCGGAGACGTCGGTGCTCTGCACCTCCATCAGCAGTTGCCCCTTCTTGACGTAGTCTCCAATTTGCGTATGAATGGCGACCACTCGGCCGGAAGCAAGGGAGATGACAGGGATGGTGCGTGAAACATCGGGATTGACCGTGCCGGTCACATTGAGGGTAGAAGCCGATGCGTATTCTGTTGCTGTGACAACGGGAAAGCGGTTTGGGTGGTCGACAGTGATGAGGTTGACGCCCCCTTCCTTCTCCACCTGTACAGGAGGCGGCGCCTGCGCCGACTGATCATGCTTCGCGCCGCCGCAACTACTCAACACGCATAGGCTGAGCGCCGCTGCGGTGACCACGGTGTACTTCATGAATAGACCTCACCAGCCAATGCAAGATTCCGATCTTTCCCAGGCAGAGCTCCAGCCGGGCGAAACCCATCGCGGTGCCTCAAAATCGCCGGGCGTGGTTTCCTGCAACGGAAAACCGCAAAAATAGCTTTTGCTTCGGACTGCAATCACGAAACAACTCTAGCTGACCGAATTTGTTTGCAATGTGTTTGTAACAATTGAACGGAACAGAGGGCAGAATCGGGGCACACACCATTCAGCGAAGCCCCGTTGCTGATCGCCAGAACCATCCTTTAGCTGTTTAACAATTACGGTGGCCCGACAAAAGACCGCGAGGAGTGGTTTTCCCTGGGAGAAAACCACGAAAAGGTCCTTTGCTTCGGTTTACAGCAATGTTAAACCGCTTTGGCGGAAATTGGGTTTCACCATATCTTAGGATATAGCGCACCCTGCCGAAACTTTGCCCGCCGGATCCCGCGCTGGACGGGGGGTTCAGCGACGCCACCACCAGACTCGATGTTACTTGAGACCAGGGGCCACAATTGGTCAGTTCCAGTTATCTTTCGATTTAGAGGCTACCTGTTAAGTTGCAACGCTACGTCAAACCCGCGTGACCAATTCACAAGCACGAACCTCCGCTTACGCCTCGATCGTAACCGAGATAGATTCCCGCGCCCGATTGACCGGCGCGTAACTGGCCTGTGTTTTGTTTTTGATTTGATCTCGACCCAGATTCCAAGCGTGTCTTTGAATTTCCTGGGTCCGGGCACCCTGGGCCGTAGAATAGGAATTGGATTGAGACCATCACGGGAAAGTGGTGAAATGCCCCTCCTTTCCATGTTCATGTGGGGAAAACGCCGGACGTCGCTGCTGATCGCCGGCCTGATGATCGGCATAATCGCGGTCATCGATGCGCACATCACTGCGGAAATCCCACTCGGCTTCCTCTATCTCGTCCCCATGGCCGTGGTGGGCGCCTCCCTGACTCGTTGGGAAATCGCCGTAGTAGCCGCGATCTGCGCTTGGCTGGCAGAGTCGTTCGATGCATTTTCCTGGGGACCTAACACCGGCCTGCCACGCGATCTTCTCTACCTGTCTGCTTTTTTCTGCATGGGACTCTTCATGCACGAGGTGACCCGCAGCCGGAAGCTTTCTTTTCGTCACATGCAGGAGATCGAGGCCGAGATGACGGCGCGACGGGACGCGGAGGAGCAATTGAAGGTGCTTGTGGACAGCAGCCCGGCCGCCATCATTACCACCAGCTCCGATGGCCGCGTGCTGCTCGCCAACGACGCAGCGGACCGTCTTTTCGGCCTCGAACCAGGGAGCCTTCCCGGCCGGCCGATCCGCGATTACCTCCCATCGCTGATCAATGTGCCCGCCCTGGACAGGAATCGCCAAACTTTTCGCACCGCGATGCAGTGTCGGGGGCGCAGAGCGGACGGCGAGGTCTTTCAGGCCGACGTTTGGTTCTCCACCTACGTGACCAGTGCCGGACCCCGATTGGCGGCCATGGTGCTGGATACATCCGAAGACCTGAGAATTCATGAGGAGTCGAGCTTTCACCAGATGCTGGCCAGTTCACGCATCATGGTGGCCGCTGTTTCGCATGAGGTCCGCAATGTATGCGGGGCCATCGCCCTGGTCCATGAAAATCTGTCCCGAAGCGGAAAACTAACACAAAATAAAGACTTTGAAGCCCTGGGTACGCTGATTGTGGCGCTCGAACGCATTGCCGCCATGGACCTCAGGCAGAATACGAGCCAGGCCTCAGGCGTGGAGGTTCAGCCCCTGCTCGACGAGCTGCGCATTGTGATTGAGTCTTCCCTGCGCGATCACGGCATCACGAGCCGGTGGGAAATCGAGGACGATCTCCCGCCAGTATGGGCCGACCGCCAGAGCCTGATGCAGGTGTTCCTCAACCTCACTAAGAACAGCGAGCGCGCCATGGAGGACCGGGAGCGGAAGGAACTGACCGTGAGCGCACGGAGTGAAGGAATCATGGTCGCGATTCGCTTTCGCGACACCGGGGGTGGGGTGGCTCACCCGGAGCGGCTCTTTCGCCCGTTCCAACTAGAAGCCCAATCGACAGGTCTGGGGCTCTACCTATCGCGCGCCCTTACACGCAGTTTCAAGGGTGACTTGCGCTACGAACCCGAGGCCGGAGGTTCCACGTTCGTGGTACAGTTGTCACCCTCTCTGCGAGAAAGCAAGAATGATAGCTATGAGCAGCAAAATTCAAGTGTTGCTGATCGACGATCACAGCCTGTTCCGGGAGAGCCTCAGCCGGCTTCTCCAGACCGAGTCTGACTTTCACATCGTAGGCACCTGTGCTTCGGCGACGGAGGCGTTGTCCCTGCCGCAGCTCAGGAACATCGACGTCGTTCTGCTGGATTACGATTTAGGCCATGAGCAGGGCACGCAGTTTCTTGACCGTGCGGGCAGTTGCGGTTTCACCGGGCGCGTTTTAATGGTGACCGCCGGCATGAGCGATGGAGTGATGTTGCGTACCCTGGAGAATGGTTCCCACGGAGTGTTTCTAAAGCACAGTCCACCGAGCCGCCTGGTCGAGGCCATCAGAAAGGTGGTCGCGGGAGAGGTATGGCTCGACCCCGCAGTGACCCGTTCCATTATCGCCGCAGCCACCGGCAGTGCCGCCGCCCCGCGCCGGGCACAAGGGTTGACCCAGCGTGAGCAGGCAGTGCTCAAGGGAGTTTTTGAAGGGCTGACCAATAAGGAGATCGGGGCCCGGCTGGCAATCTCAGAGAGTTCCGTCAAGGCCGTGCTGCAGCAGCTTTTCGAGAAGACCGGCGTACGCACGCGCAGCCAATTGGTGCGCATCGCTTTGGAAAAGCACTCCGACGAGTGGCTGACCAATCCCACATGATCATGAATGCCGGCGCTCAACTATGGGACGCGATTGTAGTGGGAGCGGGACCGGCGGGTTGCGCGGCAGCCTACGATCTCGCCGTCGCTGGTCAATCCGTACTACTGGTTGACAAGAGCGAATTCCCGCGGCCCAAAGCCTGTGCCGGCGGGCTGACGATGAAGGCCGTTAAGGCGCTGAGATATTCTATTCAGCCAGTGGTCAGACAGACGGTTCGACGCGTCCGGCTGGAGGGTGGAGGTTTGTCGTCTTCATTGAAGAGCCGCGAGCCCATCTGCGTGATGACGGTCCGATCTGAGCTCGACGAATACTGTCTGGGAAGAACGATCGCGGCGGGCGCTTGCTTCCGAAGGATCAGCAGCCTGCGACAGATTGCGCGCAGCGGAAATAGCGTGCAGTTGATCACCGCTGGGGAAACCTATCAAGCCCGTTTTCTGGTCGGCGCCGATGGAGCAAGCGGCCAGGTACGGCGCCTGTGCACGCAGGGCTCCTGGTTTTCTCAGGGCTTTGCGCTTGAGGTCCGAACGGCGATTCCGAACGGGGAGCCGGATCTTACGTTTGACTTTGGCTCTATCCCTGACGGCTACGCGTGGGTTTTTCCCAAGGGAGACCATCTGAATGTAGGGGTCTACACTCAATCGTCTACCGCCACCCTTACCCGGACTCGGCTGCTGAGTTACGTGAAAGAGAGGCTAGGCACGAACACGCTCGATCATATTACCGGGCAATACCTGGGTATCGGGGCAGGAAGGTGTGACAGAGAATGCGTTCAGCCGGATTTGCGCGATCGCGTCCTGTTGGCGGGAGATGCAGGCGGCTTCGTCGATCCCCTTACCGGGGAAGGCATTTACGGTGCACTGGTCAGCGGGCAAGCGGCCGCAAGCGCCATCCTCTCCGAGACCCGAGGCGAAGATACAGCTGTGAAGGCCTTCGCCGGCTGTCTTGACCGCTATCGTCAGACACTGCGCTTTTCTTCCCGGGCGGCGACCGCTTTTTATGCGGATCCTGCCCGCGGAATCCGGGCCATGCGCATGCCCTTCGTACGCCGGTCGCTGGTCAAAACCTACACCCATGGACTGAATGTCAAGGGCCTGGCCATGCGCATCGCACTGTCACAGTGCTGACCCATCCCCTTGCCGCCCGGCTGGATGGAGCGCCACCAATGAAACATTTGTGGATACAGATAACGGGAGGTCAGGGGCGGAAGAAGCTGTAGAGCAAGACTGTAAGAACGATGCCGCTGACCACAACATAAACCTTGTCTTTCTGGGCCGCAAAACTATACAGGCAGAAAGCGACGCGCATGATCGGGGTCGCGATCAGGAGCAGCATGCCCAATCGGATGATGCTGCGACTGTCGAGGCGACGAATTCCCTCGAAGACCGGCGCAAACCGGTCGGCAGGACTGGGAATTCCGTGAAAATACCGATAGTCCGGCTCCACTCCATGCGCCCGCCATAGATACAGAATCCAACCAACCAGCACCACGAACGCAGCCAGGGTGACCCCCGCCCGCAGCATCCGGCTAATGGCGAGGTCCATTTTCAGATCAGTCTCGGATGCCACCAGATCACAGCCTTCCCGTGGCTCCGCTGTAGATCATTTCCACGCCCAGCGCGACAATGACTACCGCGAAAATCACTCTAAGAATTGGCACACGCAACCTGACCAATATGCGCGCCCCCGCAAGGGAGCCTGCCAGCACTCCCAACATGACCGGCGCCGCTAAGCCGGGCGCGATATAACCCCGGCCAAGGTAGATGCCAGCGCTGGCGGCAGCGGTTACGCCGATCATGAAGTTGCTGGTTGTAGTAGACACTTTGAATGGAAGCTTCATGGCGTGATCCATGGCGAGAACCTTAACCGCCCCAGAGCCGATGCCAAGAAGACCGGACAAAATCCCGGCAATAAACATGATGCCAAAGCCGGCCGGAACGTTCTGCGCAACGTAGGCCTGGCGGCCTTTCTCCGTCGGGTAGTCTCCGCTGAGCTTCAATCTCTCGGCCAGCTTATTTTGCTGGTGTTGGATGTGATCCTGCTGGTGGTGAAGTCCGCTCCAGGCCGAGTAAAGCAAGGTAATGCCAAAAATGATGCCTATGGCATGGGTCGAGATGCGGGCGGTAAGGTACGCGCCTCCTATGGCGCCCAGCGTCGTGGCCACCTCAAGAAACATTCCGATCCGCACATTGGAAAATCCTTCCCGGACGTAGGAGACTGCGGTGCCCGAAGAAGTAGCGATCACGGAAATAAGCGACGCACCAATGGCGTAGCGAATATCGATATGAAAGAGGAGGGCGAGCGCGGGCACGATGACCACACCACCGCCCAGACCGGTCAGGGCGCCGAGCAGTCCGGCCAGAACCGAGATGAGGAATATACTAGAGTCGATCAGACCCATGCTGATTGTCTTACTTGCCTCACATCTCAGGCCCTTCAAAACAAAATTTATTTGTCGGCGAGACTCGGTTGCAGTTTGCCTCGGCTAGTAAGCTATCAGAGAAACTCGGGCGCCATCGCACTGCTCCTAGTGTGCACCAGGTTTTTGTTTGGCAGTGGCAAAAAACGATGCAGCTTCTTCACAGCTTCGATGCCCCAGCCGGCATGGCAAGTTCTTTGCTCACGCTTCGCTTGAGCACCGATTCGTAGATGCTGATCATTTGCGCGTAGTTAACTTCCGCTGTGTATTTGGTCTCATAATCCGACCGGGCCTGGGCTCGCATCAGGGCGGCTTCCGCGGGGTGGGCAGCCCACCATCTCACCGCCTCCGCGAGGCCGATGGCATCACCGGCCTCAAAGTGCAGGCCAGTACGTTGATGATCGACAATGGACGCCATGCTTCCCAGTTTGCTTGCGATTACAGGCAGACCCACAGCGAAAGCTTCGGCGATGATCATGGGAAAGCCTTCATACCAGGTAGAGGGCAATATAAGTACCGACGCGTCTTTCATTCGTTGCAGGATCTCGGCCCGGGGTAGCCACTTCAGCCAGGTCACGCCTTCCATTGCGCCGCTCGCCCTCTCTACTTCTGGCGCCAGGGGGCCGTCACCCGCAATTTGCAGAGGGAGTTCACGCCCAATTTCTCGCCAGGCTTCGAGCAATGTGCCGATGCCCTTCTCCGGGGTTAGCCGTCCCACAAAAAGTGCGTAGTTGCCTTTGCCCTCGCCGGGCATAGGATCCGTTTGCAGGTAGTTGGGCTTGACGAACAATTTTTCCGGCGGAAAGCCGCCCTGGATAAATTTTTCGCGGGCGAAATCCGTAAGCGCAATATAGGCGGAAACGGATTTGCTCCAGGTCTGCTTATAGTTGTGTGTGGCCAGCATAGCCGCTCCAGCGGCGGTAGCCAGCCGGCTGCCGCGATAACATCCGTGCATGACCCCGGGCCAGGGCACTCGCTTACCTAAACAGTCTTCACACACATGCCCATCGCGGAAGAGCGTGGCCGCGGGACAAAGCATGCGGTAGTTGTGCAAGGTTTGGACGACCGGAATTCCTTCTTCCTTAGCGGCATAGTAGATAGCAGGAGAGATGGCTGGGAAAGTATTGTGAACGTGAACGATCTCCGGTCTTTCCCGCTGCATCAGGGCGCGAAGCTCGCGGTAGCTTTGCCGGTTCCAAACCGTATTGCTTAGCAAGACGAGTGGGTTTTTGCCGGTCAGCTGGTCGTTGCTGCTCTGGTACAGAACCACCTCGTGGCCATAGGAGCGCAGAAGATCGGCCTCCTGGGCAAAGACCTGATCCTCGCCGCCAGGCTTCTGGTACGAATTGTGCACGGAGAGGATCTTCATCTGGATCAGATCAATAGATCTGTTTGCCACGGACGGCACGGGTAACCATCTGCTTCCATACACTCTGGGTCATAAGCAGATCGACTGCTCGCTGGAACAGTGGAAGGGGTAGGCGGTTGGAACAACGCCAGAATCGATCTATTTTCGAGTCCCCTCGCAAACCATAGCAGCATAGATCGCTGAATGCCTGATGCATCGCGGGATCGTTATTCAGCCGATGCCGGACGTAGTTCATTTTGAGATAGAGGGGATTGCGGTTCATTGGCGGAAAGGCACTGGCGAGCAAAGCATCGACACCCTCGATGTAATGCTTCTGATCCAGCCAGAGCGAATCCATGATCCTGAGTTCCCGCTCCAGACGGCGGGGCGTGATACGGGTGGAGTTCTGATCATTCTGGCCGTGCAATCGCCAGCGCGCCATCGGAGCTTCAATGGCACACAGTTCAGTCATCAGGGGAGCCAGGCGGTGAATCATCTGCTCAGCGTAACCGGTGTATTCGACCGGAATGGGAAAGATCCGGGCGGCCACTTCGCGGCGGAGCGAGAGGTTGGTCGTGGGCGGCAAGCCCATCAGTATCCCGGAATTGTCATAGGTGCACTGCGCGCAGTCTCCCGAGGGGAGGGCGCTCAACAAAGGATATATGCCCCGTGCTCGCTTTTGGTTATCCACCATGCTGGCCGAATGGATTGCAAAGCCAGCCTGGGGATGGGCCCGGAACGCGTCCACCACCGCTTCGATCTTTCCCGGCAGAAACGTGTCATCCGCATCGAGCAGGCAAATTATGTCTCCTGAACAGCTGCGGTAGGCGGAGTTGAGATTAGCCGCCATGCCGCCATGAGGATTGCGCAGCAACCGTATACTGCGGCTGCGACTTATGTAAGATTCAACCACCTCGCAGGAGTTGTCGTGAGAGGCATCATCGCTGACGATAATTTCCGACGGCGGGTAGGTCTGGTCAAGTGCGCTTTCAATGGCTTGGCCAACGTAAGCTGCGTAATTAAAGCAAGTAATCAGAACGGAAACTGAGGGCTTGGGTGGAAGACTCTTCAGTGCAATCGGAACGAGCTTGCTCGCTGCAGATGCGACTGCCATGCTGGAAATTACCCCCGGTACATACTCTCAGATCAACGCGATAGCTCTCAATTCCCCTGAGGGGTCAGACGAAGATAAAAGGCGCGCCATGCATCCACAAAGTGCTCCTCCGAGCAGCCGGAGGCGGCCAGGCGGGCACGTTGGCCCATGGCGTGGCGATCATCCCGGCTGAGGCCCAGGACGCGCTCCAGCCCCTCTCTCACTCCAGCAACGCTGGTTTTGATGAGAAAGCCGTTGTTGCCGTCCACAAGCAAATCTTCTACTCCGTAGAGCTGCGAAACCACAAGGGGAAGTCCGGAGGCCGCCGCCTCATAAGTAACGAGAGAAAATGTCTCATATAGCGACGGAAAGACAAAGACGTCAGAACTCCACAGGTAAGGCCGGACGTCGGACTGCATACCGACGAATTTAACCTGGTTACCAAGCTGATTCCTTGTAGCCTCATCGGTGTAGCGCGCGATTAGATCGGGTTCACCGCCAACCACGATCAACTTGACCCGCTGCATCTCAGGGGTGCCTAGGGCCTGCAGCAGAAGCGGCAAGCCTTTGCGTTCGAACTGTCCCAAAGCTACAAAAAGGGCCACCAGATCCTGATCTTCTATACCCAGGTTCTGACGAAATGCACCGCGATCGAAGTTCGCCGGCATTTGTAATCGCTGCAAGCTGATGGGGTTCGGCATCACCGTCAGCCGATCCTCGATAAAAGGAAATTCTGCTTTCAGCTCTCTTGCCAGACCTCGGGATGGAACCACAACCTGCCTGGCGCGAGGGTAGGTGAAGTTTTCCATCCATGCGTGAAGCTGATGATCGAGCCACCGGAACCAGCCCCGCAGACCCTTGGCGCCGGATCTTCTCCAATGATGTTTCAGGTACATGCCATGGCAAAAGTGCGAGTAAAGAAGGTCGCCAAAAGCCAGATTGCTCTCCAGTGCCTGTACGAGATCGGGCTTTGCGCCGCCACGAACCCGGTAAAGCAGATAACAGAGGGGCGCCATGAAGTGATAAACGACAAAGAGCAGGGCCAGGGGGCGCGTGGGCGAAGGCACGCGGACAAACCGTATCTTTTGTGGGCAGGGATTTTCGAACTCGACCGCGAACACGGTAAATTCATGCTCCCCCGCGAGGGCACGAAGCAGCGCCAGGTGGCAGCTCCCAATGGGATTGTTGCGCGTTATTTTGTAGTCGAAGATGGCGATGCGCAAGAGACCGTTTCCTTTCTAATGCAGAGCACTGGCAAAAGCAATGGATGCGCTTACCATCACACGTATGCCACCAAGCGGTGAAGAAACCGGGCCACTCTGTCAAGAGTACGAACCGCAGACCTGGCCTACAAGAAAATTTGTCCTGCCGCCCGGATGTAGCGTACTCGCGGGAATCGGGGGTTCCGTTTCGGAACTATTGGCGAGAGGATTCCGGGACGCAACTGGTCGCAACTATCCGGGTGAACGCGCGACTGCACGCTCCTCTACGAGGGTCGACGCAGCTCTTCCGCTAAGACAACGCTAGACAGAGCGGAAGACAGAGATGGAGTCGTAGAGAAGGCTGGGCCTGGAGGGCGTTATCCCACACCTCGCGAAAAGGTCAGCGCGATGTGGGATCGTGCGGATTCGAATTACGCCATTTTGACCAGCGAAAGGCGGCCCGGGCGGGGCACCTTGCTGACGATCTTCTTCGCAATCTCGAGCGAAGCGGTCGCTGCAGGGGAAGGAGCATTGCAAACATGGAGGGAGTTTTTGCCCTCCAACAGCAGGAAGTCGTCAACCAGGCTTCCATCGCGAAGGAGAGCCTGCGCTCGCACGCCACTCTTGCTTGGGATCAGGTCATCCGCCTGCACCTCTGGCACCAAACGCTGCAGGCTTCGGGTAAATGCGGCTTTGCTCAAGGAGCGAAACATCTCCTGAGCTCCTTCGCGGTGATATTTCGAAGCAAGCTTCCAGAAACCAGGATAGGTCATGACTTCAGAGAGATCTCGCCAGCTGAAGTCTGACTTGCGATACCCCTCGCGTTTGAAGCTCAGAACGGCGTTAGGGCCGGCGTGAATGCTTCCGTCCATCATGCGTGTGAAGTGCACACCAAGGAAAGGAAATGCCGGATTAGGAACTGGATAGATAAGATGACGCACCAGGTGGCGGCGCTCTGGTTTGAGCTCGAAATACTCACCGCGGAAGGGAACGATCATGGCCTTCGGTTCCATGCCGCCCAGCTTTGCTACCCGGTCGCTGTGCAGACCTGCGCAGTTGATCAGGAAGCGAGTTTCAAGTGAGCCCCATGAGGTTTCTAGCAGGTGACCCAGGGGAGTGGGAACGATGTGGAGAACCTCAGTGCCTACCTTGAGCTCTCCTCCTTGCTGTTGTATCTCGTGCACCAGTGCGTGGCACACTTGCCGGTAATCAACAATGCCGGTAGTGGGCACGCGGACAGCGGCGATGCAGGAGACATGCGGCTCCACTTCTTTGACTTCGTCCGGGCCAAGCCGCGTCGCCGGTACACCGTTCTTTAAAGCGCGATCGAAGAGATTGTCGAGCTGAGGAATTTCCTCCGGCTTAGTGGCAACGATCAGCTTGCCGCAAACGTCGAACGGTACGCCATACTCGTAGCAAAAAGCGCGCAGAGACTCGTTCCCCGCCCGCGCGAGCTCCGCCTTGAGGCTGCCCGGCTTGTAGTAGATGCCTGAATGGATGACACCGCTATTGCGGCCGGTCTGGTGCTGAGCAAAGCCAACCTCCTTTTCCACCAGGAGAATTCGCGCGAAAGGATAGCGACGGCCAAGGGCAGCGCCCGTCGCGAGACCAACAATTCCTCCACCAATTATCGCAAAATCATACATAGATAGCCTTTAAGAAGCCTCTGCATCGTGGCAAGGCTGGATTTTTAATCAAACGGAGACAACCTCTGTAGACAGGCCCATTTTCTCGAGATCAGCCTTAATTTCGGGTTGATAAATCGGGTTCATGGCAATGGCCAGGTCGGGTTTGTACCGCTTGAGAAAGGCCGGCGACACGATCTCCTGCCCGGTGCCGGCCATGTACTTGCCTTCGCGAAATGGATTGATGTCGACTACATATTCGATCTCGCAGTCGGGTGTGTGCAGGTTAAGCGCAGTCAGAAACGCTACGCCCTTCGATCCGGAGCCCCATACTACGGCCTTCTTGCCGCTAGTCCTGGTTGCTTCGAGTTTACTCCTCCACGACGCCATTCTGGCCGCCTGATGCTCGGTGAAGAACTGGATGTCGTTGTTCATCGCGGTGGGGTCTGGCTTGGCTACCGACGAGGGGGGCGTGCGCGACGGCTTGGCCGTAATCATCAGATATTGGTCGTCGTAATCGGTCCAAACATCGAGCACATCGAAGCCCTGCTCTTTGAAGAGCAGCGAGAGCGAATCGGCGCTGAAATAGGAACAGTGTTCGTAGTAGATATCCCAGAAGGCCAGGTCTTTCAACACGCGCGTCATGTCGGGGACCTGGAAGAAGATGACGGTGTCGTAACGGTCACCGACCGAGCGACGTACGGTCCGGACAAAGCTCGCCGTATCGGGGATGTGCTCGAGGGTCATTTTGCAGCAAACGAAGTCGCCTTGGACGTGGGCATACTTCTCGCCGTAGAAGTCAGCTACGAATTCGACCTTGGCATCGCCGGCGGAAGGATTGCGCTCGCTGACGAAGGCGGGATCGAAACCCACGCCGCTGTTGTTTCCGATTTCGCACAACAGGGAGAGAAATTCGCCCTTGCCACAGCCAATCTCGATCATTTTCTTGCCGTGCAGGTCGTACTTCTCGATCATTTCCTCCGCCAGGCGGCGATGGAATGCCTGAAAGGTCCCGGAAAAGCCCTGCGTCTCCTCGTATTGCGCGGAGTAATTGTGCACGGTCGGGTCGAAGACGGTGTTGGCAATAAAGCCGCAGTGGGAGCAATGGCCGAGAGCAATGTCGCCCTTGGGAAAGTTCACCGCAATCTCACGCGTCGGCATCAGCAATACGCTGTGCACGGGCACCCGCGGAACTTGGTAAAAAACGCTCATGTCGCCCTTTAGGCAATTTGGGCAGGTCTTGATCTCAGGCATTTCTTGGTCCCCGTTTAGAAGAATTTCGTCACTAGCTAAGGTTTAAGGGCATGTCCCACCGCTCTCACTCCGTGAAGTGGGCTGGTGCAAAAGCACAACTGTTCGAGATATTCCTGAAGCTCGGACGGTGGCAGATCTCTCACTCAACGATTCAACAGATGATGCTTCGCTTGGGCTCTGTTGGCCGTTTGCGATTTCCGGTTCCCCAGCGCTGGAAGGAGCGTGCGGCAGCCCTTATTAAAAGATGCGCTAAAAGCGCTAAAAGCGCTAAAAGCACCGCATGCGCCCCAACCAGGGATGGGATGCCTATTGGTTTACCGGTTCAACTGGGTTACCTGGCGCCTACTACCTCGGGCCGATAGACCTTGACGCCGTCGGCGGCGTCTGAGGTGTCATAGGCCGCTGCAATGTCTTCCGGCATAGGGCTCAGATCGGTTCCCTTCATGAAGTCGCGGAGCGAGGTTCCAATCGGGTGCGAATCGATATTGGGAGCGCCGTTCCTGGACTTCACATCGACCAGGCTTACGGTCCGGAAATCGATGCTGAAGCGGGTTCTACCTGAGGTGTTGGGCACGGTCGAGTGCATGTTGGCTGCGGAAAAGACCAGCGCTCCACCGGGCTCCGAAATCACACGAACCTGGGGATCCAGTTCCATGGGCTGTTCGGGCTTTGGCTGCTCGCGGGTATCGGATTTGATGTGCTTGGCCGCATCGGCGCGGCCGGTGCTGTTCCAGGCGTAATAGTTGAACTTGCTGGAACCGTTCTTGACCGCCTCGTTCCAATACCGCGGATGAAAGGCCATCGAGCTCTCGGAAGACATTTCGAAGATGGGCAGCCACCAGTTCAGCTGGCACATCGGCGCCGAGTACCAAGTGTCACGGTGAAGGTGATGGGCATAGCCCACACCAGACGTGAGGTAGGCATCCGAGGTGACGGCGCGCAGGCGCGGCACATCGAGGTAGGTGGTCTCCATATCGCAGCCGAAATCCTTCAGCATGGCCTGGATCAGGCGCTTGGACTCCGGGTGATGAATGAAGGCCGGTTTGAGCGGGGCGAAGATGCGGACAAACTCTTCCACCGGCATGTCGTACTGTGCCGTGGTCGGATCTTCTTTGCCAAAGGCGTCCTTGATCATTTCTGCGGCGAAATTGGTGAAGGCGAGCGCACTGGGCCGCGGCGAGTAAACAAAGAGTTGGCCGTCATACAAATGCTGGCGGCGCTTCTCGTCGTCGAATTTGGAATCTACGTAGATGCTATGCATTCCGTCAATCTCCTTTAGACGACCGCAGGGGTCGGGATCGGAATAATGAATTTTCCGCCGCGAGCCTTGTAGGCGTGTTGTTGTTCCATGATTTCGCCGGCAAAATTCCACGCCAGCACCAGAACGTAATCCGGTTTGCTTTCCAGCAACTTGTTCGGAGAAAGAATGGGCAGGTGATTGCCGGGCATAAACCGGCCCTGCTTGAATTCGTTCAGGTCGACGACATAGTCGAGCAGCTCCCGGTCGATGTTGCAGAAGGCGAGCAGGGTGGTCGCCTTGGCCGCCGCGGCATAACCGGCGATCGACTTCCCTTTGCCTTTCAAGTCCTTCAGCAACGCGGTGAGGTCGTCGCGGACCGCATGCACCCGGTCGGCAAACCCCCGGTAGTACTCGATGGTGGAGACGCCCGCGTTCTTCTCATCGGCGAGCAACGCTTTCAAGCGCGCGGTCGGAGTTTCAACCGGCTCGACAAACAGCCGGAGGGATCCGCCGTGAATCCTGGTGCGCTCCACGTCGTTCAGGTAAAGGCCATGATCGCGGAAGAGACGCGCCAGCGCCGTTACCGAGAAATAGCAAAGATGCTGGTGATAGATGGTGTCGAATTCGCACTTCTGGATCAGGTCAACAATGTAGGGCGCCTCAATGACGGCCACACCTGTGGGCTTCAGCAAGGCGGCGATGCCGTCGACGAAGCCGTTCAGATCGGCCACGTGGGCGAGCACATTGTTGGCCAGGAAAACATCGGCTTTCTTGCCCTCGGCAGCCAGCTTTTCCGCCAGCTCCTTAGTGAAGAAAGTGTTGATGCTGTTGACGCCGCGCTCGTTGGCGGTGCGCACCTGTTCTTCGGCGGGATCGATGCCTAACACCGGGATTCCGTGGTTGACGAAGTTGCGCAACATGTAACCATCGTTGGACGCAGCTTCAATCACCAGGCTATTGGAATCGAGATTCCGGGCCTGGATGACCGCTTCAGCGCTCTTGGCGAAATGTTCCAGCAGACTCTTTGACACCGAGGAAAAGTAAGGATAATTGCGGCAAAAGAGAATTTCCGGTGGAACGGTTTCGGTGATCTGCACCAGGGAGCACTCGGGGCAGAAGACCAGGTCAAGGGGCGCCGTAACTTCCGGCGACCCTAGCTGATCGGCTGAGAGCAATGCATCTGCAAGCGGAGTGGTTCCGAAGGAAAGAATCGGAATGCACTGCGCAGAATTGCAGGCGCGGCAATGAAAGGTGGATTCGGTCATACCGTAGCGGCTCCTGCGACTACGGGGGCGGTCGCTTGCTGGTTGGTCCAACGGAGAGATGAGTCGAGAATGCCTTCCTCGATCAGCTTCCGAATGTGGGCGATGCGTTTGAAGCGCGGTCCCTCGAAGTCTTCCAAGACGAGACCGATCTTCTTGTAGGTTTCGTGCAGCTCGACGGCGCCCTTGCGAGCATCCCAGGCGGGCTGGAACTCTGGCAGCACCTTGCGGATCTTGCTGCAATCCACGCGATAGCAGCGCTTGTCCGGTCCGGCATCGGCCGCATATTCAATCACGGTGTTCGGCACCGTCTCCTTGACGATGTCGGCCAGCTCGTAAATGCGGTAGTTGTCTTCGTTGCGTCCGACGTTGAACGCTTCGTTGTGGACCAAGTCGATCGGAGCATGCATCGCGGCGATAAAGGCCCGCGAGATGTCAGCAATGTGCACGATCGGCCTCCAGGGAGTCCCATCGCTCTTGATGTACACGCGGCCGGTGGCGTAAGCCCAGGCCACGAGGTTGTTCAGCACCAGGTCAAAGCGCAACCGGGGCGAAACTCCGAATGCGGTGGCATTGCGGAGAAACGTTGGGCTGAAGTTGTTATCTGCCAGCTTGGCAACGTCCTGCTCCACCATGACCTTGGAAGTACCGTAGGGAGTCACTGGGTTGAAGGCAGAGTGCTCATCCAGCAGGTCGTCGCCACCGGCGCCGTAGTTGCTGCAGGAAGAGGAGAAGATAAACCTCTGTACCCCGGCCTGCTTTGCCAACTTGGCCAGCTTGACCGATGCCTGGTGGTTGATTTCGAAGGTTAGACCTGGATTCAGGTCGCCCAGGGGATCGTTCGAAAGTCCGGCAAGATGCAGAATGGCATCGAACCCTTTGACATCGGACAGGGTTGCATCGCGAACGTCCTTGCGGATCTCGGGGATCTGTGCGATCCCGTCGCTGAAGGTGCTGCGCTCGAAAAGATCGGTATCGAGCCCAACTACTTCATGCCCGGCCTGCAACAGCATTGGCACTAAAACCGTTCCGATGTACCCCGCGTGCCCCGTTACTAATACTCGCATTCGTATCCTCCCAAGTTTGCCATGGTGCGTTGCCGGATTCCCAATACGTCTCCAGGATCTTCTTCTCGCGAATAGTATCCATACACTGCCAGAAGCCGGTGTGTCGATACGCCATTAGTTGGCCTTCGCCCGCCAGGCGCTCGAGTGGTTCCTTCTCAAAGTGGGTACTGTCACCGTCGATGAAGTCAAAGATCTCCGGCTCAAGCACAAAGAAGGCTCCGTTGATCCAACCTTCCTTGGTTTGCGGCTTCTCAGAGAATTCGGTGATCTGATTGCCATCCATCTCGAGGTGGCCAAAGCGCGCTGTCGGACGGACGGCCGTCAGCGTGGCCAGCTTGCCATGGGCGCGGTGAAAAGCAAGCAAGTCGTTCAGGTTGATGTCGGATACCCCATCCCCCCAGGTGAGCATAAAGGTTTCATTGCCCAGGTAGGGCGCGAGCCGCTTGATGCGTCCGCCAGTCTGGGTCTTCATGCCGGTATCGATCAGGTCCACGTTCCAGTCGGGAACGACGCCACCGTTCATTTTGACCTTGCCGGTCTTGAGCGAGACGCTCAGATCCCGGTTGAGCGAGCAATAGTCGAGCATGTACTTCTTGATCACTTCACCCTTGTAGCCGAGCGCGATGGCGAATTGGTCCAAGCCATAGTGGGCGTAGTGCATCATGATGTGCCAAAGAATCGGCTTGCCGCCAATCTCGACCATGGGCTTCGGCTTCAGTTCCGTCTCTTCGGCAAGACGCGAGCCCAACCCCCCTGCAAGAATTGCAACCTTCATAAAGATTCACCTCCACTGGTATTTAGATCGAGGGACACTATTTTGGAGGATGCGTCGGCAGTTTGGGGGGGCTTGGCTGCCATAGCATGCCTGTTTTGGAAATTGAAAAGCACCTGATCGGCGGCTACCAGAACATCCTTAGCCATGCGGCGGTGATATTTCAACATCCACCGTCCAACCAGGCCGTAGCATCTCATTTTTTGCCACTGTGTCAGTGGCGAATGAACGACGGAGAGGAAAAACTCTTTGGCCACATTCCACTCCGGGAATACGATCTTGCGCGCCTTGGTCGGATCCCACCACTCCATTGCCGGCAGCGTGCCGCAGCGGCGGGTGAGGCGAAATCCCTTGGCCTTGGTTCTTTCCGGGAAAGTCCAGACTGACTGACCCGAATGCCGGGTGCTGATGAACAGATACTCCGGAATCTCGCAGTAACGTCCAAGCAAGCCCAGCTGTAACAGAAGCACGCGGTCACTATGCGCATAACTGCCCTGGGGCGGTAGTTTGTGCAGCGCGTCGAGGCGGATGAGGCCGAAGATGGGGTAACATCTGTGGCCTTTGAGGAGCAGGTCTCGTGCCCGCACCACCGGGTCGAGCGAACTGGTACGCAGTCCGTCATCGTAGTTCTCGACGAACTGGCCGTTCTCGTCGATGACCCGGGTCAAGCTATGGGCAAGGACGAGGGATTCATCGGCCTCCAGTGCATCCACGCACTGGCGCAGGTAGTCCGGCTGAATCATGTCGTCGTGGGCGGCCTGCTTAAAATACTTTCCGGTGGCCAACTCGTAGACCCGCCGGACATTCCACCCCGCACCCATATTGCGCTCGTTGCGATAGTAGCGAATGCGGGAATCCCGGGCTGCGTAGCGCCGGCAGATCTCATCGCTCTTATCGGTAGAGCAGTTGTCGGAAATGATGAGTTCGAAATCTCTAAAGGTTTGATTGAGGAAGGATTCGATGGCGGCTTCCAGAAATCGATCCCCGTTGTAAAGAAAGAGCCCGATACTGACGAGAGGCTTAGTGCTCATTGACTGATGCTCCGATCTGGGATGCTTTGGCGGCGGGAGAAGGCCTCCGGAAAATAAAGAACCGCAAATGTAACAATTTGCTCATGCGATCTAATGTCAGGACATTTTTTTTAAGCGTGAAATGAATTGCTTGATCCAACTTTGCCGAATTAAGAGATTGACGGCGAACTCGAACACCGGGTACGGCAGATAAATGGAGATCTTCCAAAACCATGCATGCTTGGTGTCCGGATCAGCGAGGTGTGCAAGATAGCGTTCGTAACACAATCGCGCATCAGGATCTCTGGCCAGACGCGCGTAGAGATAGCGCAGTTGGGCGACATACCCATTGACATCCATCGGCTGAAGATTGAGCGCCAGTTCGGGATCGAGGGTTGTGAGAAAGCGCTTCTGGGCATGCCAGAGGGCCTCACAATACTTGAGTTCGCGCTTGAACGACGCCGCTGAAACACGGTCCGGTCCGTAGTTGTTTTCACCGTGCAGACGGTACTCCGACAAGGCTTCGTCTTCACTCGTTACCCTGGTGAACAACGGAGCCAGGCGGGTAATCAGTTGATCAGGACAGCTGACCAGTATCGGCTCGATCGGGAGCGGGAACATTCGCTCAGCTACGTCGCGATGGAAACTCAAGCCCGACGTTGGAGGCATGAAGGGCAATATGCCGCCATCCTGCAGGATGCTGGAACCATACCACCCGCAAGGTAAGGGAGCAGACATGGGCCACACTCCCTGCCGGCGGCGGTTTGCGCTCATGCGGATCACACGATGCAGGCCGAAACCGGCATCAGGATGCGCCTGAAAATCAGCGACAAGCTTTTCGATCTTTTCCGGCAAAAAACAATCGTCGGAGTCGAGCAGAGCGAGAAGTTCACCTCGGCTGGCAGCAAAGGCTGCATTGAAACCTGACGCCTGTCCTCCATTCGCCTTCAAGATCAGTTGCAAACGCGAATCCCTGCGGCGATATTCCTCTATGATGCGGACCGAGTCATCGGTCGAACCGTCGTCGCAAACAATGAGTTCAATGTTGGAATACGTCTGGTTGAGCGCGCTTTCAATTGTTTCCCCTATGTAGCGAGCGTAGTTGTAATTGGAGACCAGAATCGAAACCAACGGTTGTGCCGATAAAGGGCGAAGCTCAATCGGATGCAGTTCGGTTTTTCGTTCCACAATAGGCATAGGAAAGCTCGGGATGATCGCTCGGCGTAAAAAAAGGTTCAAGAGGAAACATGTGTTCAGCCGTCCCTTCGGGACTGTTCTGATAGTGTGTGGCAGCCCGGAGTTTGGGTGCTGGGCCGCCTTCTTCATGACCGGATGGATGCAGGTTGTCCCTTTCGGGACTGAAACCGGTGGTCGAGACCGATTTCAGTAGGCTCCTACACCCTTCACGACCAGGCCGGGCGTCGCGAGAATGATTTTGATATCCAGAAGCAGCGACCATTCACGGATGTATTGCAGGTCGAGCCGCACCATCTCTTCAAACGGGAGTTCACTGCGTCCGTTTACCTGCCACAGGCCGGTAATGCCCGGGTACACGGCAGCCCGTCCCTCGGACCAATCGGCGAATTCGCGGCTCATCCCATCCGGCCCCATGTCACCCGCGGGCAATGGCCTCGGTCCTACCAGGCTCATCTCTCCGCGCAGCACATTGATCAGTTGGGGCAACTCATCCAGGCTATAGCGCCGTATGAAGCGTCCAATCGGGGTCACGCGCGGATCCTGTTTCATCTTGAAAATATGACCCTGTTTTTCATTGGCATGCGCGACGTGGCTGCGATCCATGTTGGTGTACATGGAGCGAAACTTGAGGAACATGAAGTGACGGCCGCCTCTACCCACCCGCGGCGCCTTATAAAGAACGGGTCCCTCTGACGTGAACTTCACCAACGCCGCTATCACCAATAAGGTAGGGGCGAGAAAAATGAGCGCAAGCGCAGAGGCTACGATGTCAAAGGCCCGCTTGACGAACTCCTGACCTTTGGTAAAGGCCAGGGGGCGCAGCTCAACCAGCGGCAAGCCGTACTGGTTCACCACGTTAATTCGACCTGGTTCAGGGGCAAAGTCTACGGTGCAATTGACGATGACACCCATGCGCTTGAACACCTTGTTGCATTCGTCCAACTCGTCCCGTGAGATCGAACCATTGAGAAGAATGATGCGATTCAGGTGTTCGCGATTAATTACTTCGGCCAGTTGTCCAGTCGATCCCAGAATCGGCATCGGCAGTGACAAGCCCTCCGCAGTGTGGCCTTCGGGGAGGATTACGCCTTTGATGACATTGGCAACATTCGCTGTGTTCATGAGCGCGACCAGGCGACCCGCGTGCGGACCGTCTCCCAGGAGCGCCGCCCGGATGGGCGACGGCCAATGCCGTTCAGCCAGCATGGCCGCGACCACGCTGACGCACCTCGCCAGACCCAAGCTGAAAAAGCTGAGGGGCGCGAAGATCATGAAGAACGAGCGCGAAACGCCGGTGCCAAATTGCCGTGAGAAGAAAGTGACGATGACAATGATGCAACTTGCCAGTAGTGCGCCTTCAGCCGCGTTAATGATGCTGTTCCACAACCGAATACGGCCTTCAACGCGATAGAATCCGAGCCGCCATGCCATGACGATCCACAACACCAGGACCATCATTAATGAGGGCGCCCAGATCGAAGCGTAGGTCCAGCTGACTCGCTCAGTGGTCAAAGGGTTCAACAGCACACGCATCTGAATGGTGCAGCTCCAGGCAACTGACACCGCGAGCAGATCGAGTACGAATTGCATGGTCTGATAAAAGCGCAAATTCCGGACATGCATGACAACGATTCTCCCCATAGCCTCCCGTAGATTGCGCGAGAAGCGTTCCTTTTACGAAAGCAGTCAAGCCTTTTCCTGGCCGTGGGAACGATCAACAGGGCCCCTTGCAGCCACCGTCGCAGGAAAAAAGCGATAGAAGAGGGAACATTGGCTAACGCAGACACTCTTTAAATTCACGAAAGCTCGACCTGATTGCGACTTGACAGCCAATCCCTGGTGAACTTTTGCCGGTGTCTTTGTTCCCTTGCCGTTTGCAGTTGGTCTATGCAGCCGATCGAGCGCGGCGGGGGGAATTCCGTGCGCGCGGACTGCCTACGAAGGTGCTCGTAAGCCAACTTTAAAGTACTAGATCAGTTTCCAAATCTACTGCGTCCTCACCAAGATCGTGAGCCGTGGTTTTGTTTTCTAGCCGCGTGCGACGCCGGCGTAGCTGTTGTAGTGGTTAACGTAGGATGGATCTTCGATACGAAGATCGCAACCATTCAGGATGGTGCCAATGACCGGTGTGCCATCATCGGCCAGCCGCTCTTTGGCTTCGCCCAATTGCTCGGGGCTGGTCTCTCCGGCGCGACTGATCAGAATCACACCATCGGCGTTGCGGCTCAGAAGGCGCGCATCGGCCATACCCATCATGGGCGGAGAGTCGATGAGCACGAAGTCGTACTCCGACCGCGCCATCTCGATCAAGCTATCCAGATACGTGGAATGGAGAAGCTTGGAGATGTTGGCAGGCTCCGATCCACCGGGTAATACATAAAGTCCAGGGACGGTGCTGGGGCGGATGACCGATTCCAGAGAAATGGTTCCGGCGCCTTCAGCCAGCAGCGCATCGCTCAAGCCAGTGGCAAATTGCAATCCGAAGAGCTTACCCAGCCGTGGCCGCCGGAGGTCGCCATCGATCAAGAGCACCCGCCGTCCGATTTCCGCCAGGCTGATACCAAGATTGGCAACTGTGGTGGTCTTGCCTGCCTTGGGGCGGGGACTGGTCACCAGAATGACCCGGGGACTAACTCCGTTTACGCGGCTGAGAAGAATCGACGTGATCGCGGACCGATAGGCATCCGCCATCATGGTTTCGTCCTGGCACCACTGCACCATCTCCTTGTCGACAGCCGCCGAGCCTGCCAACAATCCGTTCTTCGCCTCGAGCGCGGCGGTAGCCCCGTTCAAATTGCGCAGAGTGAGCGGAATGCGCTCGCTGTTGCCAATACGCGCCGAGGGAATCACAGCCAGCTCAGGCACATTTAGGTGCCTGACACTCTGGCCAGGCGAACGCAAGCTGGCATCGTTGCGCTCGCGCACCAGGATGTAGCAAGTGGTGATAGCGATACCGAAGAGCAGTCCCAATGCCAGGTTCAGGGGCAAGCTGGGGCGATAAGTGGATTTAGCCGGGGTCGCGGGACTGACTACGCGCACGTCGCTCGATTTGAGCGCAGCAACGATGCTCGCTTCTTTTACCCGTTGCAACATGGATTGATATATGTCGCGGCTCGCATCCACTTCCTTCTTCAGAATGTTGTAACGCACCTCTTTTGCAGACTGGTCAGAGACCACGCCCAGCTGCTGTTTATAAGCCTGATTCAACAGCTGAGTGCGTCGTGATGTTTCTGAGTTTTGCACACCAAGGCGGCGAATGATGTTGCTGCGATGTTGGGCAGACTGTTGTTCCAGATCAGCGATCTGGGCGTTTAACTGCTGAATCTTGTAGTTGGCCGGGGTCAGCGTCACACTCAAATCAGAAAGCTGACGGCGAAGGTCGGCGAGCCTGGCGCGGTTATCCCGCAGTGTCGGGTCATCGAGAACCTGGGGCATGGATTCCGCAGGGCTGCTTTTCGAAGTCTCAACCTGTGCCTTGGTATCCGCTTCGTCTGCTTCTGCCTTGGCCAAGTCAGTTTGAATTTGCCGCAGTTTGTCTGCTGCAACGCTTTCCTGGGAGTCGCTGGGGATCACGATGCCGGTTTGGCGCGCGTAATTCTGCAGATCATTTTCCGCATCCAGCAGTTTTTTGCGGGCGTCAGCGAGTTGCACGGTCAAAAACTTGTTTGTGCTCCCGGTGACACTGCCGCGGGCATCCTGCGCCTGTTCGACAAACTGTTCAGTCAGAGTGTTGGCGGTATCCGCGGTCAGCTGTGCTTCCGGGCCGAGAACCGTCAATGAGATCAGGTCAGAGGTTCCATCCACCTTGACCTTGGCGTCGTCGAGCATCTTCAACACTACGCCTTCCCCCTCAGCCGGGGTGGCAGCACCGGTGTCGCCGACCCAACTGCGAAGGGTGCCAATGATGCCCTGGCTGGCCGCGATGGCGCCGGGGACTTTGGGGCCCAGGATCTGCGCGGTCCGTTGAACCACGGGCGGACTCTTCAAGAGTTTAGTCTGGGTCTCGATGTATTCATCGCCGGTAACCTGGTTGGAAGTCGGATCGACTTGTTTGCTGTTCATGAAGTCCTGGTTGATGCCAGTGACTTCCAGAATGACTTCCGACTTATAGACCTTGTGGGCAACCAGCGTATACAGCGTGCTAAGCAACAGCGTGCCGCCGATGATGACGGCGATTGCGTTGCGATGGCGACGAAGCAGCGCCGCGTAATTCACAGAGGCTTCAGGTTGGGGCCGATTGACCCCCATCGGACGCGACAGTTCTATCGAAGTGCCGCGGCCGGCGTTCCGGCCTTCGTTCGAGCGAGGTCCTGGAATGATCTGTTGGGTCGGAGTCATCTTTTGTAGTCCTTTCGGATTTGATCGCGTTCGATGGAACCGATCTCATTCACGGTGTAGTTCGCTTTGGACAAAGTACGGCTCCCCTCGATGGGGGTCTCGCTTGGGGCCATTCTCAAGAAATTGAGTAGAAGTGCATTGCAAGTTGAGGAGAAGTAAATTGCGCTACCGCCAGATAAGAACACCTGTTCCAAGTCCGATGGCTGCTTCAAGCCCACGCGCGCCCAGTTGCTTGCCCAAACTGTTGGGAACGTAGAGGATGTCGTCAGGCTTCATCTGCAAGTCAGGTGATTTGTTTTCCATGATCTTTTTCACGTTCAGAGGAATCTGTTCCCGCTCTGCCCCGCCGTCGGCGCGGAGCACCCTCGCCGCGCTCAGAGCTGCCGATTTGTCCCATCCTCCGGCGAGCGCGATCGCCTGGGTGATCGATATGGTTTCGTTATCGGTCATGACATAGCCACCAGGCCTGGTCACGTTGCCGAGCACGTAGATCATGCGTGCGCGGGGAATGGTGACGACGTCATGAGGCTTGATCATGATGTTGCCCTGTGGATCCTTGCCACTCATCACGTCACGGATGTTGATGTGAGCTACCGAAAACTTGCCAGTAGGATCGGTGAAAGCCCCGGCCACCGGGATGGTTCCTTCGCTCAGGTTGCGGGTGATCAGCACGCTATCACCAGCATCGGCCCGTAAACCGCCGGCCTGCCCGATGACTTCCATCAGGTTGCGATTTCCCTTGAGTTGCACTACGCCAGGCGTGTTGACGTTGCCTGCTACGGAAACCGGCTGGCTGCGAAAATCATTCACTTGCACGGAGACTTGCGGATCCTTGAAATACTTCTTATAGGCGATGACGAGGTTGGCCTGGAATTGCTCCACAGTCAAGCCAGCAGCATGGATCCGTCCGATCATGGGCAGCGTCACCGTACCGTCGTTGTCAATCTGCGCCGGCTTGTCCGGGATATCGTCGGCGGCAAACACCCGAACCGTGATTTGGTCTTCCGGCCCCAGAACGTAGCTGGTCGTATTGGATGACTCTGCCGATGGCGTAGTTGGCACATAAGCTGCCGTGGAGACTACAGGACCGGCCAGCGGGGTACCCACACGACCATCCGCAGCTGCTACCTGGGCTATTGCCGGAACAAGCAACAAGCCCTGGAAGCAAAGAGAAAACAGAATCGTTTTGGCTGGAGACTTATGCATAAATTCACTCACCATTTGTGGCTGGGATTTTTCGCCGAGAAATACCTCCGGCGGGGACGTGCTCTAAAAAGAGCGTTTTAAAGACAGGTATCGAGTCGAAAAAACTTAGGGTGCCAACCAATAGCCGGCAAGGGGGACGCACGAAGGCACAAGCGTGCGTTACTTCGGGAGAACCAAATTACGGGATAGACAGAAAATATTCAAAGTTTCTACAGTCTTCAGCTAGGCCATCAGGCGCTCCGCCGCTTCGGGAGCATATGGTGAGACCCAGTCAGGATGTACTTCGACCAGAACCGACCGGCGCAAAAGATTTACTGAAAGAATCAGACGTTGAGAACGTCTGACCTCCACCAGGATGCCGGTCAAGCCCGCCAGGGGGCCACGCAAAATCGAAAACGAACCGGATTCACCAACCTCGGTGTACGGCCACGCCTCGAGCGGGACATCGACGCTGACGGTCTGCTGCAGCGCCTCAATTTCCGCTTTGTCTGCGGGCAATGGATTGGTGCCCGCTCGCACCACGTCAATCACACCGCTTGTCATCAGCACAGGCACGATCAAGGACCGATTCGTGGAACAAAATATGTAACCAGGAAAAAGTGGCATCTCTACCACTTTGGTTCGATCCGCCCATTGCCGCTTGGACTTGTAAAGGGGCAAAAACTCGGTAAACCCCTTTTCTCGCAACGCAATTGAAACTTGCTTCTCGTGTCTCGGTCGGACGCGGAAGGCAAACCATTCGTTAGATTCGTTTGACCCTGGATCGCGATACATGAGTATCTCCGTAACAAGAGTGAGCTTGGGTGCTGCAAATCCCGATGGGATCTCACTTCGCTTCGAGGGGGGAACGATGCGAAACTAGTTTTTTAAGACGGACCCTGTAGCCCACCCGGACGGGCTTCCGCCATCTGGGTTACAGAACCTGAATCCAGCCTTCGCCGGGAAAATTTGCTTACTGTTCAGTTCAGTTGCAACTAAATTTCTTGCTGCTTCTGCACCGAAATTTACTCAACTAAATGGTCCTATAGACTTCGGCAAGTGTCAATAAAATCCGCGACCTAAGCCCGCGTCAACTTGCGACACGACTGGGACTGATGACCAAACCGAACTCAGGTAACCTCAATTTGGTACCAAAGGTAACCATTTCAAAGCTTCGCCATCTCAGTCACATTGACCGAACTACTGCGGGGACCAATTGTCATTGTCGAAAACCAAAAAAGACCGCCACGGGGGGATTGACGGCAGTTCGACGGAGTTGGCAGTTGGGCCTCGCCCGTCGCTGGTCTTGCAGTATCTACACTCCGTAATCTAGCGGCACCCGGCACAGGTGTCAATACATCATCTGCCTGTGGATAACGCCGTTGCGCGTGCGGGGTGTTACTAACGGGAGGTATAAATCACAGATGGTGCTCGACAATCTCCTTGCACCAAAACAAATGCAATTTCCTAAATAGCCTCTGAGGTATACGCGCCTTCCGGTGCGTAAGCGCCCTGCGGCGAATACGCAGAGGGAGCGGTGCGAAGCAGCTTCTCGTGCGCCCTGGAGCGAAGCACGGAGAGATTAGGCCCGATAATCAACCCCAGCGTCAGGTAATAGGGAATGGCTCCCATGGGTGTTTCCATGGAATTTCCGAAAAACGACGTGATTACACTGGATGCCCAGACGGTGAGCCCAAAGGGTTGGCCGTCTATTCTGTAGGACCGCCACAGCATCATTCCGCAGATGGTCTGCAGGGAGAAGAACAGGATCACCCCGATCCACCCGCTGTAGCCAAGAGCGTAATAGAAGATGTTGTGAGGCGTTCGCAGATCAGCCATGTTCCTCAAGTAGCCCACGAGGCCGTGAAGCTCGAATCCATAACCGGGACCGATCAGCAGATTGGTGTAGTTGTCCTGGGAGTTCGCCCAGATGGCGTGCCACCATTTCTCCCGCCAGGTGATGGTGCCGGCGTAGAAGCCAGTCATCGACGAACCGGTAACATCCCTTGCAAAATCAGGACTGACAGCAGAGAGGCCTCTGGCGACAATTTCACTGGATGCAATGGCGCCGCCGCGCTCTCCTGGCGAAGGAATATTGACGTCCAGGACAAAGCCGATTCCGAGAATGACGACGATGCCCACCGCAATTCCGACCACCCTGGTCATCTTGCGCTTCAGGACACCCCAAATCATGAGCGCAATGCCGAGCCCCAACCACTCTGCGCGAACCTGGCCAGCCAGGAGCAGTGCGCCGCCCACGATCATTGGAACCCAGTAACGGCTCGGCTTAGGGGCGAGACAAAGTAGCGCCACGATGATGAAACCGCCACCGCCAGGCTGGCCGAAGACGGTCACTCCATCCGATCCCGGCATGGTGACTTTCAATTTGTCCAGGAACAGGAAATACAAGGGTGCGTAAATACAAAAGCAGATACAGAAGACTTGTATGTATTTGAACAGAAGGTTCTTGTAGCGACTTCCCACCCAAAGACCAAGGAACAAGAAGATGGGGTAAACATTGAAAACCAGATTTTGCAGGGCTGTGAGGGGAGAGAACCCAGACAGCAAGCCACGGATTACCTCGAAAATACCGTAACTGATCGATGCCAGCAGCACCCAGGCGAACATAGTCAAGGGACCACTCTTGACCAACGCATTGATCCAGGGATCAAACAACTTGCGCGGGCGAAGGAAAATGAATGCAGCCAGCGTCAGGTCACCGATAAACAATTTGGCCGGGGGTACCCCGAGGTAAGCGAAACTCCGCCCGGTGATGGAATAGCCCAGGAGCAGGAAAAAGACCCATTTCGCCCAGCTATCCCACTTTGGACGACTCGCGAATTCGGGTGCAACTTCGGTATATTCCATCCCCTGATCTCCAATTCCGTAACGCCAATTGAGGCTCTTTTAATTCGTCGATGCACAAACAAAGTCGCCCTGGACGAGTGGCCTATCGCGGTGAAAACATCGGCGCTGACATCTGCGGCGCGTTCGCAAACAAAGCTTGGTTGGTTTGTATGGTGATGAATCCGGAGGGCACTCTGGACCCAGCTTCGCCATCTCAGTCACATAGACTGCAAAGATCAAAGCCGAATTACATGTAGAGAACGCCGCTGTGGGGGGTGCAGGGCTGTTCGATGTCTGGGCGGCCAACGCCTCATCCATCACATGTCTCGCAGTGCCTACTTCCCGTAATCTATCGGTCGCGTCCCCTGGTGTCAACGATTTCGACTGCCTGGAGTACGCCAACGTACGCCGGGAACGGTTACCAGCTCTGGGTACTAACGCGGCCCCATTGGCGTCGGGCCGCTATTTACACCTTCAAAAATGGTTGCCAGCAAAAACCTTTTATTTTCGCTAGGGTAGACATTGGCAACATCACCGTGAGACATTCATCGAACTGTTTGGCGATACGTTTCAATCAATTTTTGCGAATTGCTATTACCAATTGCTCAAACAGGCGGACATCCTGCCCACCCTCAAACCCGCAGCAAACAAGCCAAGGGTGAACTTTTTGCACCTACCCTTTAGATGAACATCACGGTAAAAAAGGAAGGAGAACACATGAGTTTTCTCTCGGGAATCGGCGATCTGCTCAAACAGTATTCCGGCGGCAACGCTACTCCGGGTAACAGTCCGGGGGTGGAACAGCACTTCGACCAAGTTGCCCAGGCGGTGCCCACAACTACCCTCGCCAGTGGCTTGGCCGAAGCATTCCGGTCAGGACAAACGGCACCATTTCCGCAAATGGCGGCTCAGCTATTCGCTAATGGGAACAACCAGCAGCAGGCGGGTGTGTTGAATGGCTTGATGGCCTCTCTTGGGCCAGCAATGATTGCTAAATTTGCCAGCAGCTCTCCGAACTCACCACTGGCGGCATTGCTGCAGTCCGGCTCGGTTACGCCGGCGCAGGCGGCAAGCGTGAACCCCGCGGATGTTGAAGCGCTTACTTCTCACGCCCAGAACCAGGACCCGTCGATCATCGACCGCGTGAGCGCAATCTACGCCCAGCATCCAGTACTTATCAAAAGCCTGGGCGCAGCTGCCTTGACCATTGCAATGAAGAAGATCGCGGACCAGCATGCCGCATAGGCTCGCGCAATTTACAGTTTCGTGAAAATAAATTCAACCACTTTAAAAAAGGAGAAAAGTAATGGCAGATCTTGATCAGTTGAAACAGAAATATTCGCCCGTAATCCAGACCATCGAGGGTTTTAGCGATCTGGGCGCAAAGATTGACTCGGTAAGCCTGGATGGAGAAAAGCTGTACCTGAAGGGTTCGGTGCCCTCGGAGGTGGTGGCAAATCGTGTGTGGGACGTCATTAAGCAAGTGGACCCGCAATACTCCGACCTGCACCACGAAATCGCCACGACCGGCGGACCGAATCAAAGCTACAGTGTAAAGAGTGGGGACAACTTGTCCAAAATCAGCAACCGCTTTTACGGGTCGCCCAACCACTATTCCAACATTGCCGCTGCGAGCAATATCTCCGATCCCAACAAGATCCAGGTTGGCCAGCAGATCACTGTACCGGTCATCAGCTAAACCGACGCGATCCCGGCTCTGAAGGCCGCCCTAAACCCTCTAGAACAGTAATGGTTGCCAGACATCTCGCAAACCGCGAGTCTGGCAACCATTTTTTTTGGAGGAAAAGAACGGCTCTAGCTAAAGTGGATTTCCGGCTGAAACTACCGGCGTCGACGACTGCGCATGGGCGCCCTGCTTCCGGTTCCGCATCCACCTGGTGAGGATTGGACGCAGGCGGAGGAAGGGACTCTCGATGAAGTAATACGAGAACGCGGCGACACAACTGACCAGCAAAAGATTGAGCGGTAGTCGATTGAAGACAGTGTCGGACGTGGGATTCAAAAAGAGTTGCTGCCAAATGTAGAGCGAGTAGCTAAGCACACCAATGGTCACCAGCGGCTTCGTGTTCAGAAGCCAAAAGGCCGCGTCGCGAACGTGGATCACTCTCCAGATAGTAGCTGCGATACAGACCAGAGCAATCGATTCGCCGACCGCCCAATAGAACACTGGGAATGGCTTAAGCGTGATGTACATGATCACGGAGATCACTGGAACCACGAAAAACCAGCGCAGGTGGATGATGCGGTGCACCATTCGGCTGACTTCGAGTTCATGGGAGAACAACGCCAACAGGCAGCCAACGGCGATGGCATCCCCCTTGAATAGCAGGCTTTCCTGCATCGCGGCGAAGATTCCCGGCTCATACACGAAACTCAACGAGCGCAGAAGGGGGGCAAGAAACATGATCAGGCAGCAGGAAACCAGGCGCCCACGTCTGGCTGTGAACAGGAAGACCAGCGGCCACACAATGTAGAACTGCTCTTCGATAGCCAAGGACCAAAAGTGTCCGGTGAACCAACTACCCTCCTGAACGTGGTTCATGGTGAAGGTGGCGGCATAAAGCAGATTGTGGGGCGGTATGGTGATCCAGTTTCTCCATGCAAGGAGGGCCACCACCAAAATGAACGCATAGGCGACAGGCCAGATCCGGAAGGCGCGTCGAATGTAGAACATCTTGATGGAAATGCGGCCATTCTTACGTTCCTCGCTGAGCAGAAGCGTGGTGATCAAGAACCCGGAGATAACGAAAAAGACTTTCACTCCGAAGGGACCGAAGTGGTACATCATGCGCGCGTATGGATTAAAGGCCTGAAATGACGGAGTGTTGCAAAGGTGAGACAGGATCACCAGACAGATCGAGATCGCCCGGCACCCGTCGAGCGAGGGTATACGGTGAGGAATGCTCTTCTGAGCGTTTTCTTGTGCAGACATCAATCGATCTCCGGCGGTCCAGGGCAGTCCAGTAAGTTCTTCTTCGACCAAAAAACACGCAGCATATCAGCCAGACACAGCCCTCATTTTCGCACTGTAGCAACGATCTCGGGTAGGTTACGGCATCTTGTTACCACTAGAACAGGATGACGGATGGTTAGCGGAATGGGCAAGCGGCATACACGTTAGCGGGGCGCTCGCGCACAACGAAAATTCCACACAGCAGTGACCCGAAATACTCTCTCTCCGAGCAAAATATTCCCACTTCAAACCCTTTACAATCAGCCATTTACAAACTTACGTAATGCCTAATCGGTGTGATTGCCGCGACCCGGGACACACGCGGATAGTAGGACCAATAGGACAGCAAATTTCGCCGGCGGCACCAACGTATCTCAAAGATGCGAAAGCCCGTTCGCGCCTTTGAAATGGCCTTTTTCCCCAGGCCGCGATGATTCGAATTTCCTAACGACGAGGCATTCGATGCGTATTTCCCTCACGCCACAGGTGTGTTCCGGGCTCCTGTGCAGTTTTTTGATGTTGATTGCAGGATGTGGTAACCCCTCGTCCCAGACGCTCGATTCTCTGACCGTCACAGCAACACCTTCAACTCTACCTGTAGGTGGCGCCGCCGTTCTGAAGGCGGTAGCGCATCTGAGCGATGGCACAACGCAGGATGTCACCGCGGGCACGCAATGGAGTTTGTCCAACACCGCACTGGCCACGATTGGCAATGGAGCCATTACCGCGAAAGCAGCGGGGACGGTGACCGTGCAGGCTGCATATGTTGAAGCCACGCCGGCCGGCACATCCCCATCGGCGGCAACGGCCTCGCCTCAGAATTTGAGTGCATCGACACAAATCACCATTACCGCGGCGGGAAAGAGCAACGTTCCCACTATCACCTGGGACGCGCCGGCGGCAATCTCATATGGCACAGCATTGAGCAGCACGCAATTGAATGCCACTGCGAATGTGGCCGGAACCTTCGCCTACACACCAGCGGCTGGGACCATGCTCAAAGTGGGAAAGCAGCAGCTTTCCGTCACGTTCACTCCGACCGATACGAAAACCTATTCTGCCGCTACAGCTTCTGTGCAGCTTTCGGTTAACCAAGCCACTCCAGTGATTACCTGGGCTACGCCGGCCCCCATTGCGACGGGAACCGCCCTCAGCGCGACGCAATTGAATGCCACTGCCAATGTACCCGGCAGCTTCATGTACAACCCAGCGGCGGGGGCCGTTCTGGGTGCAGGCAGCCAACAATTGACGGCCGTCTTCTCACCAACGGACGCTACCGACTATGCGTCAGCTACGGCACACACTACGCTGACCGTAGGGTCGCCCTCAAATCCCCCCAGCAATCCGACTGGCGGTCCAATCGGTGGACCGATCGGACCCGCTCCTACGGGTTGCGGAGGCCCCACCATCAACGTGAACAGTGGTATGAGTCAAAGCACATTGCAGAGCACAATCTCAAGCGCTCCGAGCTGCGCACTCATCGTCTTTGCCGCGGGCACTTACAACATCAGCAGCTCGTTGCATATCCCTTGCTCATCGAAACTTACGCTGACCGGGCCTGCTGCCTCGCCGGCGACCGCGATCATTTCCGGCACCTTCGCCAACAGCACACTCTTCACCATGACCGCATGCTCCGGAGTTACGATCGAATTCCTGGGGTTCAACGGCGGGAGGCCGGCGGGTGGCGGCGGCGGCGGTATCTACGTCGGGCCGCTTTCGAGCAACATTACCATCTCGTACAACAACTTCTACGGCATGCAGGCCAAGGCTTCCAATTCAGGTTCCATGGCAGGCATCTTTTTCGACGGCAATTCGACCCAGTACGACTCCAATCTGGTGATGAACTGGAATACATTCGGGCGCCAGGGAGACTGCTCCAGCGTGATGAACGAGCAAACGGATGATGGAGGCTTGTGCAGCGCCATCTTGTTCCAGAACAGCAATACCAACGTCACGGCTAACAACAACACCGTCGCCTATCTTGAAGAAGGATTCAAGATCCTGCCCCAGCGTTATTGTGCGAACTGTACTTTTGACAATAACGATTTCGGCTACATCCACCGCATCGCGATTGAGTTCCAGATCTTTACGGCGAAAGGTCCACTGTTTATCGAACACAATAGCTTCCACGATTTTGTGGACGGCTACTATTCCACCATGGGCATTTCCACCCCTTGCTGCTTCGACGGAAGCGAGGCGGTCAACAGCACGGTTAGCGATAATGTGTTGATTGCAAATAACCCGGCTCCCAATGCACCGCCCGAATACATTCCCTTTGCAGTAGAGTTCTGGGGTGATGGCTCGCTGGCACAACATAACCTGATACAGGGTTATTGGGACAACGGCATCACCTGGGGTTACGTATCTCCCAGCACTGCGATCCAGTACAACAACATCTGCGGTCCAAACATGGCGGCTAAGAATTGGTTTGTTTCCAATGAAGAGCACCAGACAACCGTAATCACAACCACCCCGAACACGACCAGCGCTACCTGCTCGACTGTCGCCAGTACTCCGCCGGCGATCTCGCCAGCAGCGGGCGCCATCTCGAGCGGAACGACCGTGACACTGAGCGACAGCGGCTTGAACCATTCGGTGTACTACACCACTGACGGAAGCACTCCTACCATGTCGTCGACCCTCTATACCGGTCCGTTTTCGGTAAGCCCGGGAACCACGGTCAAGGCGATCGGCATGTGGGGTCAGGGGGCAAACGCCAAGAGCTATCCGGCAGGCTATGGCTACGTTCCCAGCTCGGTGGTCTCTGCTAGCTACACCAGCGCGGTCGCACCCGGACCGGTAGGGAAAGTCACCGCTGCCCCAACCACGAGCGAAATAGCCGGCAATGCCGGACAAGCTGGGCCGACGGCAGACAGCCCTGTCAGCGCGCAGTTGCAGTCGGTTACGATTACTCCTTCTCAGGCGGTGGTGGCTATCGGCAGCACTACGCAATTGAAGGCAGTCGCAACCTTCAACGATGGTTCAGTCAAAGACGTCACTGCTGAGTTCGGTTGGCAGTCCTCTGACCCACGCACCGTAACGGCCAATGCTTCCGGCTTCTTAGCCGGGCTAGCCAGTGGACCGGCGGTTATCTCCGGCAGCTACCAGGGACACCAGGCTTCGGTCCCTGCCAGCAGTTCCATCGGTGAAGTCAATTGGAGCAGTCCCATCGTCATCACCGAAGGCGGTACCTACTCCGGGAACTGGCAAAGCACAGATGCCAAGACCCCGGCGGTCACGGTAGCAACCACAGCCCCGGTCACCATCGAGAACGCACACGTTCGCAGCGTGGGCAGCTTGATTAAGACCACCGTCGCGGGCACCCACTTAACCGTGCGGAATAGTCTCGGTGTGGCCGTGAATGCGACCGCAAAGGGTCAACCAAACGGCATCTTCCTCGAGGTCGCTTCACCGGCACGGCTGGATGTAGAGAATAACTACATCGAGAACGCCCAGGGTGGCGTTATCGTGCATGGGTATGCCGGCAACCGGGACGGAGAACAAACCATCGTGATCCGCTCCAACCGGGCCCGCAACCTCAATGGACTACTCAGCGACGGCAACGGCGGCTATTTGCCCGGAGAAGGCTCCAACCACAGCCAGGCGCGCTTTATCCAATTCGACAGCGTGCAGTCTGTGCCCGGAATCGACGTCGGCTGGAATGAAGTCATCAATTATCCCGGCCACAGCCTGGTCGAAGATAATATCGACCTCTACCGCTCTGGTGGAACACTGAATCGTCCCCTCGAGATCCACGACACCTATATCCAGGGCGCCTATCCATACAAGGCAGCACAGGACGCTTATACCGGTGGCGGCATCAAGACTGATGCCAAAGCCGGCGATAGCGCGCAAGACGTGCCTGCCTTCAACAGCATCCACGATAACCAGGTCGTGGGCACAGTGAGCTACGGTATTCAGTTCGCTGCCGGCCACGACAACGTCGCTGCCAACAACCGTGTCATCTCCAGCGGCGTGCTGGCCGATGGAACCAAAATCGCAGCCCAATACGTGGGCATGGCGAACAGCGATGCCTCCGGGGCTGCGGTCGCCAACGGAAGCATGTACAACAATGCCATGCATGACAACCTCATCGGCTGGACCTGCTGGCAATCCTCTTGCGCACAGCAGGGCTACCGGAAGGATCAATTCTTCCCTGCTGCGCCCGCAGACTACTCCACCAACTCTGTCATTACAGCGCGACAGATCACCTTCGACATGGAAAACAACGAGTACCAGATTTGGGTTAACAAGATGGCCGCTGCCGGTGTCGCCGTAGGCCCATCGTTTTAGCTAACCCGCTCTAAAACGCACCCCAATAGGCGCGGCTTTTCCCCAGGAAAAGCCGCGCTTTCCCTTTTGTGGAGGAAAAATCCGTATCTGCAACATCGCCAATGCAGGTCGGGCCCGTAATTTCCAGATCTTGAGCTCAACTGCGCAAGTGTCTCGCCGGAGCCGGCGAAGATTCGACACCGAGAAGGTGCGGAAATACTCGCTCACTGCGCAAAAAATTCACGCTCAAGCCTTTTATAATGAGCGATTTACAAACTTATGTAATGGCCAATCGGTGTGATTGCCTCGATCTGCGACACAAGCGGATAGTGACCCTAACGAGACATAAAGTTTTCGCCCGCGGGACGACGTATCTCAAGGATGCGAAAGCCGATTCGCGCCTTTAAATGGCCTTTCTCCCCAGGCCGCGATGCTTCGAAATTCCAACTGACGAGGCGCTCCGTGCGTATTGTTCCGACGCCGCAGGTGTGTTCCTGGCTCCTGTGCGGTTTGTTGATTCCGATGACAGGATGTAGTAATCCCTCGTCCCAGACCACCCTCGATTCCCTAGTGGTCACAGCCACACCTCCAAGCGTCGGCGTAGGTGGCACTTCAGCTCTGAAAGCCATGGTGCATCTGAGCGATGGCACAACGCAGGATGTAACCGCGGGTACTCAATGGACATTGTCCGACACCACCTTAGCGAGCATTAGCAAGGGAGCGCTTATCGCGAAGGCGCCGGGAACTCTGACCGTGCAGGGTGCTTACGTTGAGGCCACTCCTGCAGGCGCATCCTCGGCTGCAGCGACGCCTCAAAGCCTGAGTGCATCGACACAAATCACAATTACCGCGTCGGGTGCGAGCAACGTTCCCACTATCACCTGGAACGCGCCGGCGCCAATCTCATACGGTACAGCGTTGAGTAATTCGCAATTGGCTGCGACAGCGAACGTGCCGGGGAGCTTCGTTTACACCCCGGCGGCCGGGACGGTGCTCAAGGCAGGAACGCAGACACTTTCGACTACGTTCACTCCGACGGATTCGAAAACTTATTCCACAGCCACTGCTTCTGTGCAGCTGAGTGTTCAACAAGCAACGCCAACGATCACCTGGGCCGCCCCGACACCGATTACGGCTGGTACCGCTCTCAGCGCGACACAACTGGATGCCACCGCCAATGTGCCCGGCAGCTTCATGTACAACCCGGCAGCTGGTGCCATTCTGGCGGCGGGCACACAACAACTGACCGCCGTGTTCTCACCTTCGGATGCAACCGACTATGCGTCTGCCACAGCGCACACCTCGCTCACGGTCACGTCCTCTGGAAATCCTCCAGGAAATCCGCCAAGCGGCCCGACCAGCGGCCCGGTCGGGCCGGCTCCCATCGGTTGCGGAGGTCCCACCGTGAACCTGAATAGCGGCATGAGCCAAAGCACACTGCAGAGCACAATTTCAAGCGCTCCCAGTTGTGCATTGATCGTCTTTGGCGCCGGAACATACAACGTCAGCAGCACGCTGAACATTCCGTGCGCGTCGAAACTCACTCTGACTGGGCCGGCTGCCTCACCGGCTACCGCGATTTTGAACGCCACGTTCACCGGCAGCGCGATCTTTGGGATGGGTGGGTGTAGTGGAATCACGATCGACTACCTCGGTTTCAAAAACACAGAAGGCATGTACATTTCTGTTCCCTCCAGTGGATCGAGTGGGATAGATATTGAGCACAATCAATTTTTCGGGCTACCGGGAAATCCCAACAATGCAACTGCCGAGTCGGGAATCTATTTCGACGGAGCCACGACCGGTGGAACGCTTTCCAATGTAACCATCAACTGGAACAACTTCGGGTCACCCACCGACTGCAATGGCGTCATGACCTCTCAGACCGATCAGGGGGGATATTGCGCCGGCATCACCTTCACCACGAGCCTCGACACCGTAATGGTGAGCAATAATACGTTCGTGCACGTGGAAGAAGGGTTTCACGTCAATTGCACCCACAACTGCGAGCCTCCAGCAAGCAATACGTGGAAGAACTTCACCGCGCAGAACAATGACTTTAGCGGAATCCACCGTATTGCGATGGAGATGCAACCACAGCCATCGGCAAACATCAAGATCCAGTACAACTCCTTGCATGACTTTACCAATGGCTATTTCTCTACCATGGGTATATCCAGTGCGTGCTGCGATACCGGCGCCACGAGTCCGGGTACGATCGATTCGAACAATGTCATCATCGCCAACAGCCCGGCGCCGAATGCACCTCCGGAATATATTCCATTCGGAATAGAGTTTTGGGGCAACGGCGCCCTGGCGCAAGGAAACCTGATTCAGGGCTACTGGGCCAACGGCATATCGTGGGGCTATGCGCCGAACGCGGTCATTTCCAACAACAACATCTGCGGTCCGAACATGGCCGCTAAGAACTGGTATATCTCCAACGAAGAGCACCAGGCGACGCCTACCATCAGCTCTAACACGACCAGCGCTACCTGCTCGACTGTCGCCAGTACTCCGCCGGCGATCTCGCCAGCAGCGGGCGCCATCTCGAGCGGAACGACCGTGACACTGAGCGATAGCGGCTTGAACCATTCGGTGTACTACACCACCGACGGAAGCACTCCTACCATGTCGTCGACCCTCTATACCGGTCCGTTTTCGGTAAGCCCGGGAACCACGGTCAAGGCGATCGGCATGTGGGGTCAGGGGGCAAACGCCAAGAGCTATCCAGCAGGCTATGGCTACGTTCCCAGCTCGGTGGTCACTGCTAGCTACACCAGCGCGGTCGCACCCGGACCGGTAGGGAAAGTCACCGTTGCCCCAGCCACGAGCGAAATAGCCGGCAATGCCGGACAAGCTGGGCCGACGGCAGACAGCCCTGTCAGCGCGCAGTTGCAGTCGGTTACGATTACTCCTTCTCAGGCGGTGGTGGCTATCGGCAGCACTACGCAATTGAAGGCGGTCGCAACCTTCAACGATGGTTCAGTCAAAGACGTCACTGCTGAGTTCGGTTGGCAGTCCTCTGACCCACGCACCATATCGGCCAATGCTTCCGGCTCCTTGGCCGGGCTAGCCAGTGGACCGGCGGTTATCTCCGGCAGCTACCAGGGACACCAGGCTTCGGTCCCTGCCAGCAGTTCCATCGGTGAAGTCAATTGGAGCGGTCCCATCGTCATCACCGAAGGCGGTACCTACTCCGGGAACTGGCAAAGCACAGATGCCAAGACCCCGGCGGTCACGGTAGCAACCACAGCCCCGGTCACCATCGAGAACGCACACGTTCGCAGCGTGGGCAGCTTGATTAAGACCACCGTCGCGGGCACCCACTTAACCGTGCGGAATAGTCTCGGTGTGGCCGTGAATGCGACCGCAAAGGGTCAACCAAACGGCATCTTCCTCGAGGTCGCTTCACCGGCACGGCTGGATGTAGAGAATAACTACATCGAGAACGCCCAGGGTGGCGTTATCGTGCATGGGTATGCCGGCAACCGGGACGGAGAACAAACTATCGTGATCCGCTCCAACCGGGCCCGCAACCTCAATGGACTACTCAGCGACGGCAACGGCGGCTATTTGCCCGGAGAAGGCTCCAACCACAACCAGGCGCGCTTTATCCAATTCGATAGCGTGCAGTCTGTGCCCGGAATCGACGTCGGCTGGAATGAAGTCATCAATTATCCCGGCCACAGCCTGGTCGAAGATAATATCGACCTCTACCGCTCTGGTGGAACACTGAATCGTCCCCTCGAGATCCACGACACCTATATCCAGGGCGCCTATCCATACAAGGCAGCACAGGACGCTTATACCGGTGGCGGCATCAAGACTGATGCCAAAGCCGGCGATAGCGCGCAAGACGTGCCTGCCTTCAACAGCATCCACGATAACCAGGTCGTGGGCACAGTGAGCTACGGTATTCAGTTCGCTGCCGGCCACGACAACGTCGCTGCCAACAACCGTGTCATCTCCAGCGGCGTGCTGGCCGATGGAACCAAAATCGCAGCCCAATACGTGGGCATGGCGAACAGCGATGCCTCCGGGGCTGCGGTCGCCAACGGAAGCATGTACAACAATGCCATGCACGACAACCTCATCGGCTGGACCTGCTGGCAATCCTCTTGCGCACAGCAGGGCTACCGGAAGGATCAATTCTTCCCTGCTGCGCCCGCAGACTACTCCACCAACTCTGTCATTACAGCGCGACAGATCACCTTCGACATGGAAAACAACGAGTACCAGATTTGGGTTAACAAGATGGCCGCTGCCGGTGTCGCCGTAGGCCCATCGTTTTAGCTAGCCCGCTCTAAAACGCACCCCAACAGGCGCGGCTTTTCCCCAGGAAAAGCCGCGCTCTGGAGTTTCTACATTCCCAGGGACCAAACGTATGATATTTCACCAAGGGTAGCTCTATTGGATGCTGAGTTTTAGGCTTTGTATCAGGGCACGACTTTTAGTCGGGCCGTAAAGGGAGGAAAGAGAATTGGGCTTTAGCCCCTGCAATGGCAATCCTGCACGAAATGCATTGCGCATCTATGGTTCAGAACCCCGTCAGAGCAGGGCCGGTACACCTACTTGGCAGAGAAAAAAGCGCAGGGGCTAAAGCCCAGATTTTTGTTGGCCTTGTGCGGCACGACTGAAGTCGTGCCCTGATACAAAGCAAAACCCAAAACTGAAGCGCGATAAATCATACCCCGGGCTCAAGAAAATGTAGAAACTCCCAAGGCGCGGCTTTTCCCCAGGAAAAGCCGCGCTTTCCCTTTTGTGGAGGAATGCTTTTACCATAGCGTTTGAGGGCACATGCTGAAATACGGTCTTGCACTGGTCATGGTCAGTCTTACCATTCCTGTCTCCGCACGTACATGGAACGCCAAAACCGACTGGGGCGCAACCGGTAACGGGAAAACCAACGACTACCCTGCCATCCAGCGGGGCATGGCGGCGATGGCTTCGGGAGATACGGTGGTGTTTCCCGCGCCCGGCAATTACTACCTGGCGCGAACCGTTCTTTTCAAGACGGGTGGAATAAGGGTTAAATGTCAACCCGGCGCTTCGCTTGTCGCACCCAACAACGGCACAGATATCTTCGCCGATCTCCAGTCGAACACGGCCATCGGCGGCTCGGCTACGACCGGGTGCATCTTCAATGGCGGGGGCATTCAGGCGTATGGGAAAGGAGGGGATGGTGGCCAGACGCGTGACCAGGCAATCACCAACCTGACCTTCACCTACAACACCTTCCAGAATATGACGTATGGCCCGAATAACTTTCGTTCAAATGGAGGGATCTTCATCGGGGGTGGTTCAAACAACGTAGTTATCAGGCACAATACCTTCTCAAATATCATGCCGTACGACAACGGGTATAACGCGGCTGGCAAGAACTACATCGAGCAGTACGATCCAGACGGTGACACCGCCCGGGCGGCCATCTGGTTTTATGGCGGCTCGAACTATACCATCGACCACAATACCTTTCTGCACGTCTACCAGAACATCAAAGGCTGCCAGGGGCAGCAGTTTCAAGCGCAAAACATGCTCGTGCACCATAACTTCTCTGACTCTCACCACCGGATGTTCCTGGAGATTAATTCGGGCGCCGGATGTGGAAACCCAACCTACAACGCGGGTATCGCTAACTTTCAGATCTATGACAACTTCGATCTCAATGCAGGCGGCCCTTACCCCGAAGCCAATACCTTTGGTTTCTCTGCACCGTTTGCCCAGGCGAAACAGCCGGGCAGTTCTGTCTACGGGCCGATCCCAATGAGCGGAGTGGTCTGGTACAACAATCTCCTTAAGGGCGTGGTCAACGATAACGAGAACGTGGGCATCGGCCTCGAAGTCGGCGCCATGGACATGAAAATCTATAACAACACGGTAATGGCGCAATGGCGAACTGCCGGCTACGCATTTGGGGGAACGGTCGGCGGTTATATGCAGGACAATTATGCGTGCCTTATCATGCCGTCACGGGCCAAGAACGCTTATTTTGGCAATTTGAACGGTACGTCCACAACCGCTTATCTGCGAAATCGAACCGCCGGAAGTTGCGCCGCCGGTCTGCCTTCCCTGGCGATTTCATTGGGCCCGGTAACCAACAAGGGCGGTGTTCTGACCGCAACAGCCACAGTGACGACGGTCGAGTATGGGATGCAGGGAGTGGTGTTTGCCGTGGATGGTCACTACGTGAGCGCGGTCATGGGTGCGGGCCCTTACGAGTTGAACTACGGAGCTGCGGATTTGAGCACCGGGGCGCACACCGTCACCGCTACGGTTGTAGATGCGGTCGGGGTTCTCGCCGTTTCCGGGAAGCAGAGCGTCTCGACCACGGCCAAAGTTGGGCCCGGCGGTCCAATCCGTCCGAATGTCGATCCTTCACAACAAGACTTCGATATCGCCGGCAACGCCGTCGATCCCATCAACAGACGACCTTAACGAGGTTATGGGACCCTATCCTTCCCTGTGGCCTACCATCCTCTCGTGTGGTATCCCATACGCGGCTTACAGTACTTTCCTCTAGCGGCAGATCCACAGGCCCTCGGTAGTAAAGCTGAAAGCCGAGGCATATTTTGTAGATGCACCACTGAAGATGCAATAGGCGTATGACCTACGCCATCTCGTTCCCGCCCGCCCATAAAGGGCCGCTACATCGATCCTTCTCCGGTTCCGAACCTTTGAGGGCGGGAGAACCGCAACATCAACTAAATGCGCGGGTTCAGACGGGTGACAGCTAACCCGGGGATGATTCAGTGCTTCTTATGTTGGAGCCGTTGCCCTGAATGAAACTACGTGACGATGGCATGGGCGCCGGGCGGTACGATCGGAACTACGGTCCCCAAGCTGGTTTAGCGAACAGCACACCGGTTATGGCGATGGACTCTGACCACCTTCTGGCGGTTCCGGGGAAGGAGATGGAATTCAACATCACCCGGGAAAGCCTGCTTATCGCGTCCTTGGGAAACCGTAAATTGCCTGCCTTGATGCTTTTACGAGGAGGGAAAGAAAATAGGTAACATGGGCGGGATTACCGGGGACATATCTTTGTCAAGGAAAATCACACCGGCGGTGTACTGCGAAGTATACTTCTGGTTCAAACTAGTGAAACTGCAAAGCCGGTGGAGGCTCTCTCTTGCGTTCAGCAACTGACCAGTTTTTGAGTGAAGGCATCGTCCCGCCGGTATCCCGGCAGGAGCGAGTGAACATTCTCGGCGTGGGCGTGAGCGCCGTGAACATGGAGACTGCTCTTCGCCAGACAGAGTTCCTGTTGGACCAGGGAGCACAAGGTTACGTTTGCGTGACCGGTGTGCATGGAATCATGGAGGCGCAATCGGACGACGCGTTCCGCGATATTCTGAATCGCTCTTTTCTTACCACGCCCGATGGAATGCCCACGGTGTGGCTTGGCCGCATTCACGGATTCAAGGACATGAACCGCGTTTACGGTCCCGACTACATGCTCGCTCTCTGCGAGCGTTCGGTAGAGCGGGGATACAAACACTTCCTCTATGGCGGGAAACCCGGTGTGGCTGAGGAATTACGTGCGGAGTTGATCCGGAGGTTCCCGGGGCTCCAGATTGTCGGCACCTACACTCCGCCATTTCGTCCCCTTACCGCTGGTGAGGAGGTTGAGCTTCGCGCCCAACTGGAAATGTTGCAGGCGGATGTATTGTGGTGCGGCCTGAGCACGCCGAAGCAAGAACGGTTCATGGCCGCGTATGGCAACCGCATGCCGGTCAAGTTGATGGTGGGAGTGGGCGCCGCGTTTGACCTGCTGAGTGGAAATCTCAGTGAGGCGCCGGATTGGATGAAGAAGGCCGGATTGCAATGGCTGTACCGTCTCATCAAGGAACCCAAGCGTCTATGGCGCCGCTACCTGCTCAACAACCCGCGATTCACGTGGCTGACGTTTCTGCAACTCACAGGCCTCAAAGGGTTCCGCCTCAGCTAGGTCCTTTCGTCCAGGCTCCCCCGCCGACGACCAGCGCACGCGTTGGGGTTTCTAAGTCGCCCCGTGGCCAGCGTGCAATGCAGACAAGCCTCTCGAATTTAACTTGACCCCGCCGGTTACCTGCCGCTATTCTCCTGCGTACGCGTGGGCTCGAAGGTAATTTCATTCTCAGTACTATTGAGCAGTTTTCGTAAACCGCTTCGTGACCTCCCCTTACCGCAGCAACTCCATCGGGCCCGTAACCTGCATTTCGACGAGGGTAGCCCAATGAAACTCGACGTAATTTATAGGCTTAGCGCCATGCCTAGCAGCCCTATCAAACGCCTATTGCGGGCGCCGCTGCATTTCATTCCTCCAGGCCTTCACGTTCCCGTGGTCGGCGGCCCGCTGCAAGGTACGCGGTGGATCGTGGGCTCGAGCATACATCGTTGCTGGCTGGGAACGTATGATCGCCCCGAATCGAAACTAATGAGCCAGCACCTTCACCCGGGAAACGTCTGCTTCGACATCGGCGCCCAGGCTGGCTACCATACCCTATACGCCTCTTCGCGGGTTGGTCCCTCAGGCCGTGTAGTTGCTTTTGAACCTGCACCTAAGAACATCGCCAACATCAAGAAGCATGTGGCGATGAATCACCTGGCAAATGTAACCGTAGTTGAAGCGGCCGTTTCCGACTTTGAGGGCGTCTCACATTTCGATTGCGGCAGAAGCGCAGTTGCTGGGCACCTCTGCGCCGACGGCGGGTTAGCCGTGCGCACCGTCAGCCTGGATCACGAAATCGAGAGCGGCGCACTTCCGGAACCGGACTACATCAAGATTGACGCCGAGGGCGCCGAGTTGAGGATTTTGCAAGGTGCGCGCAGAATGCTGGCCCGCCGGCACCCCACACTCTCGGTGGAAACTCACCAGTGGCTTCCCGAGTTCCCTACAATTCGCCAGGATTGCATTCGGTTTCTGGTTGAGCTCGGCTATGGGTTGTCGGAGAGGGACTCCTCGGACCAGGATAGCGAAACTCATCTCTGCGCGCCGTCGTTTCTCTCGTCCGAGAAGTCTCTGCCTGCATGATGACTTGCTCGATAAGGGGCAAAGCGCCGAATTCAACGTCCTGTTACTCCCTGATCACCGGTCTTTAACACCCCGCCATTAATGCTGGATGGCGGTCGTAAAGCCGGCCGCGAAGGGAGCAGTGATGCAAAAGCTCGTTGCAACGTCGTTAGCCTCGTTGATGTTCGCCGGGACGCTTATCAATCCGGTGGCCACAGAGGCTCAATCCGGGACCAGCACACCGATCAAACATCTCGTCGTCATTTATCAGGAAAATGTCTCGTTTGACCACTACTTCGGCAACTATCCCAAGGCACTGAATCCTCCGGGACAGCCACGCTTTATCGCCAAGCACGACACGCCAGCGGTGAATGGTTATACGGACGGGTTGCTCTACAACAATCCGAATGCCTTGAATACCGTTAACGGAAACGGGGCCTCCAACCCATTCCGCCTCGATCGTTCCCAAGCCGCGACCGCGGATCAGGATCACGACTACACACCAGAACAACAGGCGTTTCATGGCGGGTTGATGGACTTGTTCCCTAAATATACGGGCACACCCGGTCCCCCACCCAATGGCCAGATGACGAACGGGCTAGTGATGGGCTACTACGACGGCAACACCGTGACCGCATTCTGGAATTATGCGCAGCGGTTTGCGATGAGTGACAACTCCTACGGGACAAACTTTGGTCCTTCCACACCGGGCGCCATTAACCTGATTGCCGGCCAGACCAACGGCGTGGTTGACCAGGTAAACGCCAGCGCAGACATCGTGGCGGACGGCGGCGGCGGCTATACGCTGGTGAGCGACGCAGACCCAGTCGGAGACGTTTGCTCCACCACAACTGGTGCGCTGGTTGCATTGAGCGGAACCAACGTCGGCGATCTACTGAATGCCGCCGGCATCAGCTGGGGCTTCTTCGAAGGCGGCTTCGACCTGTCGGTTAAGAATGCGAACGGAACCACCGGCTGCGCGCGGAGTTCCACCTCCACGGTGACCATGTCTGCCAAGGCGGACTATATTCCGCATCATCAGCCCTTCCAGTACTACGCTTCCACCGCGAACCCGAAGCACCTGCGGCCGGCTTCGCCCAGCACTGTGGGCATCAACGGCGACCAGGCAAACCATCAGTACGACACGCACGACTTCTACGATGCCGTCAATGCCGGCAACTTTCCGGCCGTCAGCTTCCTGAAGGCGCCGGGCTACCAGGATGGCCACGCCGGCTACTCCGATCCGCTCGACGAGCAGACGTTCGTCGTCAACGTTATCAATTTCCTGCAGCAGCAGAAGGATTGGGCGAACACCGCTGTAATTATTGCCTACGACGACTCTGACGGCTGGTATGACCACCAGATGGGTCCGATCGTGAATCAATCCGCTACCGCGATGGATGCCCTCACCGCTCCCGGTCAATGCGGGACTGGAGAAGGCGCCCTTGCGGGTCCCACCACCAAAGCTGCCCAGGGACGTTGCGGGTATGGCCCTCGTCTTCCTCTGTTGGTGATCTCACCCTTCGCCAAGCAGAACTACGTCGATCACACGGTGACTGACCAGAGCTCGATTCTGCGGTTTATCGAGGACAACTGGTTGGACAACCAGCGGATCACGGGCTCGTTTGACACGCTTGCCGGCCGGCTGAACTCGATGTTTGATTTCAGGAATCCCGACACCACGCCTTACGTTCTTGATGCGTCCACAGGGTTGGTTAAGAAGTAGGGGGAATCCACCAGACAATCACTTTGATGTTCGATTGAAAGCCGGGCAAAGGGCTTCGTCCCTTTGCCCGCTTGATTTATGTTGCTTCTACATGAGGCTTTGATTTGATTACTCGCCGCAGGTTCCTGGGGCAGACCGGAATTTTGGCTGCCGGGCTATCTATCAACAAATTACCGTCTTCGCAGCAGACCACGCTCGATCCTGACAAGCTGAGCCCCTACGTCGATCCGCTTCCCATTCCGCTGATTGCACAACCCGCCGGAACCCGCCCCAGCCCGGAAGATGCATCGGTCAAACTTCCCTACTACCGCATGGCCATGCGGCAGATAGAAAGCAAGGTCCACAGAGATTTGCCGGCCACCCGCATGTGGGGCTTCGGACCGTCTTCCCCCGGACCGACGTTTGAAACCCGCAGCAACCACGGGTTGATTGTGGAATGGGTGAACGAGTTGCCAACGCGCCACTTTCTACCCATTGACCATACGCTGCACGGGGCTGAGGCCAACCTGCCGGAAGTGCGCAGTGTGATTCATCTGCATGGCGGCAAAACGCCGGCAAGCAGCGACGGGTATCCGGAGCATTGGTATGTCCCGGGCAAGTCCGTTCGGTCTCACTATCCCAACCGGCAAGACGCGGCGATGCTCTTCTACCACGATCACACCATGGGCATAAATCGGCTGAATATCTATGCCGGATTGCAGGGTCTGTATTTCATCCGAGACGAAGCGGAGGATGCCCTCCATCTTCCCCGAGGGAAATACGAGATACCGCTGCTGGTTTACGATCGTCTTCTTTTGCCGGATGGGCAGCTGGAGTATCCAGTCTCCGATAAGGCCAAGGCGCCATGGGTTCCGGAGGTTTTCGGCAATGCGATCCTGGTAAATGGGAAGCTCTCTCCTTTCCTGGAGGTCGAGCCACGCAAGTATCGCTTCCGGTTGATGAACGGTTCGAATGGCAGATTCTACCGGTTTTCGCTGGGGAAGCTACTCCCTTTCCAATTGATCGGCACCGAACAGGGTTTTCTGCCTGCACCTGTTCAAGCACAACGCGTGGTGATGGCTCCGGGAGAGCGAGTCGATCTGATTTTCGATTTCGCGGCTCACGCGGGAGAAAATATTCTTCTGCGCAGCGATGCGTTCGACATCATGCAATTCCGGGTTGCGGCCAAGGGGGTGGCTGATTCTTCTTCTGTTCCTCCGGCGCTGCGGACTTATGCAAAAATCCCGGAAAGCCAGGCGACCAAGACGCGTCGTCTTACCCTGGACGAGCGAAGGGATCCGATACAACAATCAATGGGGATGCTGTTGAACAATACTCCATGGCACATGCCCGTGAGCGAGAAGCCGGTGCTGAACACCACGGAGATTTGGGAGCTGGTAAACCTGACCGATGATTCCCACCCGATCCATCTTCACCTGGTCAGATTTCAATTACTCGACCGCCGGCCTTTCGATACATTTGAGTTTCAGGACAAGGGGACGGTTCGCTTTACCGGGCCGGCTATTCCCCCCGCGCCAATTGAGAGCGGCTGGAAGGATACCGTCCGAGCAGATCCGGGCCTGATCACGCGCATCATCATTCCTTTTGAAGGTTTCGCCGGGCGCTACGTGTGGCATTGCCATATCCTGGAGCATGAGGACAATGAGATGATGCGGCCGTTCGACGTTGTGAGCAGCGGGGCGTAGCGTATGGTATGCGAATAGCGATCGACACCGGGGGGACTTTCACCGACTGCGTCTATTTTCAAGGTGGCAGGCTTCAGGTTCTCAAGATCTTCTCCACGCCCTCCGATCCTGGCCAGGCAGTATTGGAGGCGCTAAGGCGCATCGGCGCTCGCGGTGAAGTGCTGGTTCGTCACGGGACCACAGTGGGCACTAATGCCATGATCGAGCGCAAGGGCGCGCGGGTTGCGTTCGTGACCACCGCGGGGTTTGAAGATACGATTGCGATTGGCCGCCAGGCACGGGCCAGGCTCTACGACTGGTTTCAGCCGGCGCGGGATTGCCTTGCGCCAGCACATCTCCGGTTCGGAGTAAAAGAGCGAGTCAGCGCGGAGGGCGAGGTGCTGCTGGCTCCTGGGTGTAACAGCATCCAGCAACTGGCGGAGCGAATTCGGACCTCTGATGCAGAGGCGGTTGCGATTTCCCTGCTCTTTTCCTTTGCCAATCCTCTTAATGAGCAGGCGGTTGCCACGGCTCTCGCAGAGATCGGCATTCCAGTCTCCATCTCACATCGGGTCCTGCCGGAATTCCGGGAATATGAACGGGCGTCGACGGTAGTCGCCAACGCGTATCTTTCCCGCGTCGTCGGGGACTACATGAAAAAGCTGGCGCGCGATGTTGACCGGGAGTTTCACGGCCGTTTGGATGTTATGCAGTCATCCGGCGGGACAATACCTGCGCGTGTGGCTGGGGAAGAACCGGTACGGACCATGCTCTCGGGACCGGCAGGCGGGGTCATGGGCGCCTACCGCATGGCGCGCCTGGCAGGCTACGATCGGATTATTGGCTTTGATATGGGGGGCACGTCGACCGATGTTTGCCTGGTCGATGCTGAGTGCGGCGGTCCTCAACTAATATCCGAGGCGGTTATCTCGGATGTGCCCATCGGCGTTCCTATGCTTGACATCCATACCGCCGGGGCAGGTGGCGGGTCGCTGGCCCGCTTCGATGCCGGTGGCCTGCTTCGTGTGGGACCTGAGTCCGCTGGGGCGTCGCCTGGACCTATCTGTTTTGGCCGCGGAGAACAGGTAACCGTAACGGATGCCAATCTGATTCTTGGGCGGCTTGACTCCGAAAGCTTTCTGGGCGGCGCAATCAGCCTCGACCGGGAGCGCGCCCTGGCCTACATGGAGAAGGCCCGGGGATCCATTGCAACCGTGGAGGAGTTCGCGGCCGGCATCCTGCGGCTAGTCGAGACATCGATGGAGAAGGCCATTCGGGTAATTTCTGTCGAACGTGGGTACGACCCGCGGGATTTCATCCTGGTTGCTTTTGGTGGAGGAGGCCCGCTCCACGCGTGTTCCCTGGCCCACGCATTGCGCATTCCGCGGGTGCTGGTCCCGGCTCTTCCCGGAGCCCTTTCCGCAGTGGGCATCCTGCTCGCGGACGCGGTTCGCGATTATTCGCGTACAGTTATGCTGCGTGCTCCAGCCGAACTGGAAGGGGTGTTCGCCGAATTGGAGGAGCGTGCCCAGTCTGAATTCGAAGCCGAGCAAATCACCGGCTTTTCTTTGCGTTCTCTCGACCTTCGCTACCAGGGGCAAGGCTACGAATTAAATGTTCCGTTCGGCCCCAAAGCGCTCGATGCTTTTCACGACCTACACCGGCTTCGTTACGGGTTCGCAAAGGACGAGCACCAGGTGGAAGTAGTGAACGTTCGCGTGCGCATGGTTGCCAGCAGCCAACCGTTCGATCCAGGCAGGAAGCCAGTCATTCATGGAGATGGACAGCGGGCGCTCACCGGCCATCGACCCGTGTTCTTCCACGGCGAAGCCCATCAAACACCGGTATACAATCGCGCGGCACTGATCCCGGGCGATTCCTTCTCCGGCCCCGCGATCATCACGGAATACAGTTCGGTAACGATTTTGCCCCCGGGCGACAGCCTTCGCGTTGATGAGCTGGACAACCTGATCATTGAGGTGCATTGATGGAGGTGCACTAATGGAGGTGCATTGATGCCAGTAGTGAACAAAATTTCCGATCCGATCGCTCTGGCGATTTTTCAAAGCTCCATGCATTCGATTGCCGAGGAGATGGGGGCAGCGCTGCGCCGCACTGCGATCTCGCCGAACATTATTGAGCGCCGCGATTACTCCTGCGCCGTTTTCGATGCGCAGCGAAGAGTCATCGCCATGGGGGACCATATGCCGGTGCATCTCGGGTCCATGCCTATGTCGGTGAAAGCGGCAGTGGATGCTTTCTCGCTCGAGCGTGGCGATGTGGTGATCCTGAATGACCCCTACGCCGGGGGTACCCACCTTCCTGATATAACACTGGTGCTTGCAGTGTTTGTGGAACACCTGCCGGATCCGGTTTTCTATGTCGCTGCGCGCGCCCATCACGCCGATGTTGGGGGTACCTTCGCCGGCTCCATGGGCCCGGGCCGGGAGATCTTTCAGGAAGGTATTCGCATCCCTCCGATTCGCATCGTGCGCGGGGGCAAGATTGATCGGGAAGTTCTTTCCCTCATTCTGCACAACGTGCGCACGCCCATAGAGCGCGAAGGCGACCTGGTGGCGCAAATTGGAGCGTGCAAGCTGGGCGAGCGAAGATTGCATGAGATCGTACAGAAGTATGGACTCAATTTGATATTGGCTCTCACGGAAGAACTGCTCGATTATTCCGATCGGCTGATGCGCTCCGAGTTGCGCAAATTGCCGGCCGGCACCTTCACTGCGGAAGATTTCCTCGACGATGACGGTGTAAGCGACAAGCCGATCCGTATTGCGGTTTCCATGCGTATTGAGCCCAACCCTGGCACCGCGCTCATCGACTTTACCGGTTCAGATCTGCAGGTGGGTGGCAGTATCAATGCTGTTTACGCCATCACCTATTCCGCCTGCTTCTACGTTCTGCGCTGCCTGCTGGCGGAGGATGCGCCGGCCACCGCGGGCCTGATGTACCCGGTGACGGTGCTTGCTCCCGAAGGCTCGATCGTGAACGCGCGCATGCCCGCCGCGGTTGCAGGAGGCAATGTGGAAACATCGCAACGCATCGTCGATGTATTACTTCGCGCACTCGGACAAGCCGTTCCGGAAAGGGTGCCGGCCGCGAGCTATGGGACCATGAGCAATCTAACCATTGGCGGTTTTGATCAGCGGACAGGCCGGCCTTTTACCTATTACGAAACGACCGCTGGAGGGATGGGCGCTCGTCCCTGGCTCGACGGAATCTCCGGCGTTCACTGCCACATGACGAACTCTCTTAACACGCCCATTGAGGCGCTGGAGTACGCCTACCCATTCCGTGTGCGTTCCTACGGCTACCGAAAGTCCTCAGGTGGAAATGGCTGCTTCCACGGTGGAGACGGGCTCATTCGCGAGATCGAGCTGTTGGCCGACTCACAAGCCACGCTGCTTTCTGACCGAAGAAAATTTCAGCCTTACGGTCTTGCGGGGGGCACGCCGGGCGCAAGCGGAAGCGCATTCCTGATCGAAAGCGATGGGAGGGTACAGATTCTTCCCTCGAAGTGCAGCGTCCAGGTACACAAGGGTGACCGGATTCGTATCGAAACGCCGGGTGGGGGCGGGTGGGGCGAGCCGTCCAAGGCCAAACCTGTGCCTGATGTGTAGCTGATGCCTAAGCGGTGGAAGCAGTAAGGTTCTTACCAGGGTTAATGAGGATCTCTATGGTTTCGCCGCAAACTCCCGAGCTTGAGAATCTGTCGCCGGCGACCGACTTGTGGATTCGTCAACTCTCCGCCCCCGAGCGTGCGGCCTTTATCGCTACGTTTGGGGGCTGGATGCTCGACGGCATGGACGTGATGGTCTACAGCTTGGTGCTTCCCACCCTGCTACTGGAATGGCATATCAGCAAAGGACAAGCCGGGCTGCTCAGCACATCCACGTTATTGCTCTCCTCTCTCGGTGGCTGGCTAGCGGGCATTCTTGCCGACCGAGTGGGGCGCGTGCGCATGCTGAAGGTGACCATCTTCTGGTTTGCTTTCTTCACTTTTCTCAGCGGGTTCACGCGGAATTTTGAGCAGCTGCTCGTCGCCCGCAGCTTGCAGGGCCTGGGTTTTGGTGGGGAATGGGCAGTGGGGGCGGCGCTGATGGGAGAAAGCATTCGCACTCGTTTTCGCGGACGCGTTGTGGGTACGGTTCAGGCGGGGTGGTCCATCGGCTGGGGTATCAGCGTCATTCTGTTCACCATCCTCTTCTCGCGCCTGCCTCATGAAATAGCCTGGCGGGTTATGTTCTGGATCGGGATTCTACCGGCTCTGCTCATCGTTTACATTCGCAGCAAGGTGCAAGAACCGGAGATCTATCGCAATAAGAAACAGGACGCCAAGCTCCTCGACTTGTTCTCGGGCGCCCAACTGCGCACTGCACTGCTTGCGGCGGTCGTAGCTTTGGGGGCCCAAGGTGGATACTATGCCGTGACTACGTGGCTGCCGCTTTACTTACGCAGCTCTCGCGGTCTCAGTACGCTCGATACGGGATCCTACCTCTTCGTCGTCATCATTCGGAGCCTTCTCCGGCTACCTGACGGCTGCTCACCTGACCGACGTGATTGGCCGAAAGCGCACTCTGATTCTGTTTGCTGCTTGCTCTTTTTTGGCGGTGATCTTTTACTCCGGCTTTCCTATCTCGAACCATGTGATGTTAGTGCTCGGTTTCCCTTTGGGCTTCTTCCCCTCCGGATCGTTCAGCCCTATGGGGGCTTACTTCAGCGAACTATTTCCGACATCCATGCGAGCCTCGGGGGCTGGCTTCGCGTATAACTTCGGGCGCGGAGCCGGAGCGTTCTTTCCTACGCTCGTCGGCTACGTCAGCGGGCATGCTTCCCTTGGCTTGGCGATCTCTATTTTTGGTTCAGGCGCCTATCTGATCATGATCCTCGGAGTTCTGTTTCTTCCCGAAACCCGCGGTCAGCATCTTGAAGCCTGAGAGCGACCGGGCGCCCTCAGGACGATTGAAATCATACCGCCGCTAGAGTCCACAACCAGTCACGATAAATAAGAGCCGGGAGCGTGGAGGTTCCTGGCATTTATTAACAACTGGTCTTAAGGTCTTATGATATCGTACTTCGATAACGAGAATCGATATGAGTGAAGACCGCGACCTCTATTCCGGAATGATTCGCCTGCATATCCTGCATCACGCAGGAGAAGAGTCGATTTTTGGGGCTGGAATGGCCCGGGAGCTGGCCCGGCACGGATACAACATCAGTCCTGGAACTTTGTATCCGATTCTTCATGGCCTCGAAAAGCGTGGCTACCTGCGCTCCAGTAAGAAACGATCGGGAAAGAACGTCCGCCGCGTCTATCGCATTACGAGCTCCGGGCGCCGCGCCCTTAACAAAGCCAAACAGCGTGTACGAGAACTCTTCGGAGAGCTGATTGAAGGCAAATAGGCCAATCTGCTGGATCATCCGAACAGTTACCGTCATTTCCCTGTTTGCCGCGACGGCTGCGTGGACGCAGGCGCTTTCGATCGCCACCGTAGTGCAGGACGCAGAACGCGACTACCCGCTCATCCACGTGACGGAAGCAGAACTCAACGCATCGATTGCAAACATACGCCTTTCGCGCACAGCGTACCTTCCGCGCGTGGATGGTATTGCCCAGTTCAACCGCGCTACCCGTAATAATGTCTTCGGAGCGCTTTTCCCCCAGAGCATCGTGCCCTCGATGTCGGGCCCGGTGATTGATAGCAACAATGGCGGGTCTGTTTGGGGGAGCGCTACGGGCTTGCTGGTTAACTGGCAGCCATTCGATTTCGGTCTGCGCCACGCGAACGTGCTGTCTGCGGTCGCGGCCAGAGACAAAGCGGACGCCACCGCCAGAAGAACGCAGCTCGAAGTCTCCACCGCAGCTGCGGACGCCTATTTGACCGTTGTGGTCGCAGGGCAGACCCAACAAGCTGCACAGGCGGCAGTGGACAGTTGGGAGACGCTCCGCCAAAGCGTTCATGCGCTGACTTCAGCACAACTGCGACCAGGCGCCGATGAATCACGCATCGACGCTGAAAAAGCAGTGGCAAAAACACAAGTCGCACTGGCTCAGGAAGCGGTGGATATGAGCCGCGCGACCTTGGCCAAATTCCTCGTTAAGGCGGATGCTGGAAGTGCGGAATTGGCGTCCTCACAAGTCCTCGCACGGCTGCCGGCAATGGTGGATGACGCGACACCTTTTCAGCCAGCGGCAAACCCGATCATGGCGGAGCAAAAAGCATCCGTGACTCAATCGGCAGCACAACTCCACGCAACCGAGCGAAGTTGGGTGCCTCAATTCAATCTGGAGGCGGCAGGCTATGGGCGGGGCTCAGGAGCCGAGCTAAACGGTGAGAGACTTTCCGGTGCGAACGGTCTGGCACCGAACATCGGCAACTATGCCGTGGGCGTCAACATCACGTTTCCGTTTATGGACCTCGCAAGTATCCATGCCCGCGAGGCGTCGCAGGCTTCCACACTGGTTGCTGCACAGGCCCAAGAACAACTCGCCGGCCGCGAGCTGCAGGAACAATTTTCCCAAGCCGAAGCGGCCTTGCGCGCCACCCGTGCTGTCGCCGAGAACACTCCTATCGCCTTAACGTCCGCTCAAACCAGTTTCGCGCAGGCGAATGCGCGGTACAAGGCGGGACTTTCGCCGATCGACGACCTGGCCCAGGCCCAGCGGCTTTTGGTGCAGGCGAAAATCGACGACTCGATCGCGCGGCTTAACGTCTGGCGCGCTTTTCTACACTTACAAGCGATTCGTGGCGACCTTCAGCCATTTTTGCAAGCGGTCAGTCAATGATGAGCCGGGGGATCGATTGACATGCGTTTAGTGCTGCTTGCTCTGAGTCGACCTCTCACCCTGATTGTGGCGCTGATCGCGATCCTCGCCGGATTTTTCATGGCGATTGGCCGTATGCACATGGATATCTTCCCCCAGGTCGGCAACCCGGTTATCTATGTAGCGCAGCCCTATGGCGGAATGAACCCTGCGCAAATGGAGGGCTTTCTTACCTACTACTACGAGTATCACTTCCTATACATCACAGGCATTGCGTCTGTGGATAGCAAGAGCGTACAGGGCGCCGCCCTGATGAAGCTCACCTTCCGCGAAGGCACCAACATGGAGCAGGCCATGGCAGAGACCGTTGGCTATGTGAATCGTGCCCGTTCTTTCATGCCCCCTGGCACCGTGCCACCTTTCATTACGCGCTTCGATCCGGGAAGCGTCGCCGTTGGGTTGCTGCTCTTTACCAGCGCCAACCACACGCAGGGTGAGTTGCAGAACTTTGCCTTGAACCAGGTTCGGCCGCTATTTGCGACTTTACCGGGAGTTTCGGCACCGCCTCCTTTCGGTGGTAACCAGAGAACGATTGTGATTACGCTCGACCCGGATAAGCTGCGGCAATATGGCGTATCACCGGAGCAGGCCATCTCAGCAGTCAGCACGGGCACGGTGGTTGTCCCTTCAGGCAATTTGTACGATGGTAAATTGAACCGAATCGTAAGGACGAATGCCACACTGGGACCTGTATTGAATGATCTGATGGGCACACCCATCCATCCGCATTCCGGCACCAATATCTATTTGCGCGATATCGCCACCATCGAGAACGGCACCGACATTGTTACCGCTTATGCGCACGTGGACGGGCGCCGCACGGTTTATATCCCGGTGACCAAACGGTCTGATGCCTCGACACTGGCCGTGATCGAGGCCGTCAAGGCTGCGATCCCTACCTTCAAGAAGGTGCTCCCCAGCGATGTAGACGTACAACTGGCCTTTGATCAATCCGGTTACGTCTCCAATGCTATCAATAGCCTGGTGCGGGAGGCGGTGCTTGGCGCCGCGCTTACTGGCCTGGTCGTGCTGCTGTTTCTGCGCGACTGGCGCAGCGCATTGATCGTGGTAGCGAACATTCCGTTCGCGCTGTTTTGCGCTGTGCTTCTGCTTTGGGCAACCGGCCAGACAATCAACATCATGACCCTTGGAGGCCTGGCGTTGGCGGTCGGCATCCTGGTGGATGAAGCGACGGTCGAGATTGAAAACATTCACACGCAGATGCTGCCGGGGATTTCGCGCGCTCGGGCGGTGCTCGAGGCGTGCCGCCGAACGGTCATCGCTCGCCTGCTTTCCATGCTGTGCGTGCTGGCGGTGTTTGTGCCCTCATTTTTCATGAGCGGCGTCGGACGCCAGCTCTTCGTGCCGCTTTCGCTTGCGGTGGGCTTTGCCATGATCGCCTCGTACTTTCTATCGAGCAGCCTGGTGCCGGTGTTTGCGACCTGGACGATGAAGGAGTCACATCGCGGAGAAACCCAGGAGGGCGCATTCGGCAGGCTCCGCGCACGCTATGACCGTTATCTTGAGCGCGCGCTGCATTGGAGATGGCCGATCATTGCCGGTTACCTGGCGTTGACTGCGATCATTTTGCTGCTGGTGGCGCCCCTCATCGGCACGGAAATATTTCCTGATCCGAATGGACCGGTCTTGCGGATGCGCCTCAAGGCCCCGGTGGGTACCCGTATCGAAGAGACAGAACCCATCGTCCTGAAGGCGCTTGCGCTCATCCGAAAAACAGTGGGCGACAACAACGTTGAGATCACGTCGGACTATATGGGAGTTCAACCCTCGAGTTACCCGGTCAACTTGATCCACCTTTTTACCAGCGGCCCGGAAGAGGCCCTGGTTCAGGTACAGCTCCGCCGCGGACACCCGAATGATGAAGGCCTGCGAGAGTCGCTGCGCTCGGCGTTTCGGCAACAGATGCCGAATTTGCAGATGTCGTTTGAGGCAGGAGACATTGTTTCCCAGGTGATGAGCTTCGGTTCGCCAACGCCGGTACAGATCGATGTGCAGGGTGTCGACCTGGATCAGAATTATGCTTACCTGGCCAAAGTCGAAGCCGCCTTGCATGAGCTGGACTTCCTGAGGGATATCTCGGTGGTGCAGTCCCAGGCTTACCCGATTGTGGAGGTGAAGGTGGACCGGGACTATGCGGGGCAATTTGGTTTGACGATGGCGGATGTGAGTAATTCCCTGGTGCCGGCGACCGGATCCTCGCGCTTTGTTGCTCCCAACTATTGGCGTGATCCGAGGACCGGCAATGCTTTTCAGATCCAGGTGCAACTGCCCCCGAACCGGATGCAGGGGCTGGACGCGCTTTCTGTGCTGCCGGTCATGCGCGATGGCCAGTCTCAGCCGCTGCTGGGGCAGGTGGCGCAACTGCAGTACGGAACGATGCCAGAGACCATCGAGCGTTTTAGCGGTCAACGCATTGTAAGTGTCACGGCCAATCTGCATGGCATTGCCTTGGGCAAGGCGCAGCGGCAGATTGAGGCCGCGCTCAAACAGATTGCTCCTCCCGCGAAAGGTTCGACGGTCGTGGTGCGGGGTCAGATTCCGGCGCTCGAACAAACCACGTCTGGGTTGCGGACGGGCCTGCTGCTGGCGATCGCGGCCATCTTTCTGCTGTTGATGGCATATTTTCAATCGCTGCGTCTGCCGCTGGCGATTCTGTCAACAATTCCCGGTGTGCTCAGCGGCGTGGTTCTGATGCTTCTCTTTACCGGAACCACGCTCAATATTCAAAGTTTCATGGGCGCGATTATGGCCGTCGGGATCTCGGTCGCAAACTCGATCCTATTGGTGAGCTTTGCGGAGCAGGCCCGGCATGAGCCGCTGAATGGTGAGCCTCAGGCTATAGAGGCCGCTACACGGGCCGGAGCGACCAGCCGCGTCCGCGCGATCCTGATGACGGCAACGGCTATGATCTGCGGCATGATCCCGCTGGCCATCGGCATCGGAGAAGGGGGCGCCCAATCCGCGCCCCTGGGCCGGGCGGTGATAGGCGGTCTTCTCTTCTCCACGCTGACCACTTTGCTGGTGCTTCCCGCGTTTTACGCGCTGCTGCAAAAAGGCGCAAGCGTCACTTCGAGCTCTCTCAACCCCGAAGACCCAACGAGCCGCTATTATGTTCAGCCATAAGCTTGTCTACCTGCTAGTGCCCTTCTCTGTTTGCGTTTTCGCGCAGAACGCCACGCATGTTGAGTTGGTTAAGATAGAGAGCCGTTCGGCTTTGCGGACGGTTCCCCTGACGGCGGAATTGATGCCGTATTTGCAAACGGACATTGAGGCTCGTGTTCCGGGCTATGTGGAGAAGGTGCTGGTCGATCGGGGCAGTGTAGTGCGCCGGGGACAATTGCTGGTCCAACTGTCGGCGCCGGAGATGCGGTCCGAGACCAGTGCGTTGGAATCGGCATTGCACCAGGCGGAGGCGGACGAAGCAGAAGGGGAAGCGCAGGCGGCGGCGGTTGCCAGTACCTACGCTCGCCTTCAGGAGGCTGCCAAAACTCCAGGCGCGGTAGCCGGGAACGAATTGGTGCAGGCGGAAAAGCAAAAGGATGCGGCGGACTCGCTTCTGCTAAGCCGGACGGCGGCGGTCCGCTCGGCGAAGGCCAGGATGGCGGCTGGCGAGTGATATGGAATCGTACCTGCGGGTGAGCGCTCCCTTTGATGGAACGATTACGGATCGCTTTGTGCATCCGGGCATGATGGTGGATGCCAATGGGCATACGCCCCTCCTGCGGCTTCAGCAGACGGCGCACTTACGCCTGGTGGTTCCGGTGCCGGAAAGCTACGTGGGATCGATTGCGAAAGGCAGATCTGTGGTGTTCCATGTTCCGGCTCACCCGGGGAAGAGCTACAGTGGCAAGATCGCGCGCATTGCGAATGCGCTCGATCAACAAAGCCGGACCATGATGGTGGAATTGGATGTCTCTGACAGCACGCTCGCGCCGGGGATGTACCCTACTGTGGAGTGGCCTGTGGGCGCCTACGATACCGCCCTGTTTGTTCCTGCGACGAGTGTGGTGACTACGACGGAACGGACGTTCGTGATCGCCTCGGTTAATGGGCACGCCCATTGGATCGACGTACGCAAAGGGCCGGCAGCTGGGGACGAGGTGTCCATTCGCGGTCCGGGTCAAGGAGGGGCAGTTGGTGGTCAAGCGTGCCACCGACGAAATTCGTGAAGGAGCAGTGCTCAGGTAAGATGGCCCGCTGGGGGATAAGTGATTGAACCGGGATGTGCGGATGGACAAGTGGCTTTGGGCCGCCAGGTTCTTCAAGACACGCGCGCTGGCTGCCCGGGCATGTGAGCTGGGCAGGATTACCTCGAATGGGCAGCCGGCCAAAAGCGCCCGCCCCGTCCGCGCGGGCGATCTGTTACAAGTGAAGAACGAGGGCGGAGACTTTCAGGTGGAAGTGCTGCTTCTGAGCGACGTTCGAGGTCCGGCGGCGGTGGCGCAGACGCTGTATCGCGAAACGGAAGCCAGCCGCGCTCTGCGCTTGCAGCTGGCGGAAGTGCGTAAAGCGATGCCTCGTTTCGACGTCCTGAGTGCAGGCAAACCCTCGAAACGCAATCGCCGTGTACTCAATCGACTTCGTGGTAGAACGTAGCATGGGTTCACCGCCACAACACCCCACATCCCCTACAGCCGCCGTGCTCGGCGAGATCGGCCTCCCGGCACCTATCTCCCAACTGGCTTCGCAACCATGGGACGCCATCGTGGTCGGTGCCGGTCACAATGGCCTCGCCTGCGCTACCTACCTGGCGCGCGCCGGCAAGCGTGTCCTGGTGCTTGAGAGCCGGCAGCGTGTGGGCGGCGCTTGCACCATCGAGGAACCCTTCCCCGGTGTGCGCATGTCTCCATGCGCGTACCTTGCCGGACTTCTCCATCCCCTGGTGGTCGATGAATTGGGCCTGGCAGATCGCGGTTTTCATTGGACGCCGGCTTCGAACGGCCTCTTTGTGCCCTTTCCCGATGGGACGAGTGTTCAATTGTGGGATGACGACGATGCGTGCGAAGAAGAGATCCGCCGCTTTGCCCCCGGCGATGTGAAGGGGTGGAGAGCCATGACGGACGTGATCCAGCGCCTGCGCAATGCATTGCGGCCCGCGGGTTGCCGCGACGTATGGATTGGCGATGCACCCTCTCCCGAAGAGCTCGACGCTCGTCTGGGCCACGATGAGGAAGCGCGCCAGGTGCTCTTCCATTGGTCGATGGCAGAGTTTGTGGAGCACTATCTCGATGACCCGCGGCTGCAATCTGCGTATCTTGGCCAGGGAGTCATCGGCACGAAGGCCAGCCCGTTCGATCCCGGCACAGCTTCCATTCGCTATCATCACTCCTCCGGCCGGCTGGGCGGTCTTCCCGGCATGTGGGGTTATGTGAAGGGTGGCATGGGCATGGTCTCCTTCTTCTTCTGCGATGCGGCCCGCGAGGCTGGGGCGGTAGTGGCCGCGGGAGTGGCCGTGGCAGAGATCTTGCCTGGCGAAGGCGTGTTGCTCCAGGGGGGCGAACGCATCTGCGCTCCGGTGGTGGTCTCAAATGCCGACCCTGTGGTGACACTGCGCTTGCTGGGCAAGTCCGCAAGTTCTGATTTCCGGTCAAAGGTCGAGCACCTGGCGATTGAAGGCTGCACCGTGAAGCTGAACGTGTTATTGCGCGAGCTCCCGGACTTTGTCGCCAGGCCCGGGCAGTTGCAGGCGCACCACTACGGCCAGATCAATGCTCCTCTCACCCACGGGGAATGGAAGGCCGGCTTCGCCGCCAGCAGCAGGGGAGAATTGCCTGAGCATCTGTGGTGCGAGATTTATTTCCAAAGCGTGCACGACGCGAGCGTTGTTCCCAGCGGCCAACACACCATGAGCGTGTTTGCCCAATACGTGCCCCACACCTTCGCCAGTGGCACATGGGATGATCATCGCGCCCAAGTGCGTAAGCTGGCGTTCGATTCTATTGGCCGATTTTGTTCCAACCTGCCCGATGCAGTGTTGGAAGCCCAGGTGATGGGACCCCCGGATATTGAGGAGAAGGTCGGTCTTACCGGCGGGCATATCTTCCAAGGTGAGTGCCTGCCCGAAAACATGTGGAGCCATCGTTTCGCGGCTCGGACCTCGATGCCCGGAATCTATCTCTGTGGCGCCTGCACCCACCCTGGAGGCAGTGTGATTGCGATGAACGGCCGTAATGCCGCCATGGCTGTGCTGAAAGACATGAGATAAAGCCATGACGGAAGAGAAGCTGAAACGGGAACTTGGTTTTCGCGATGTCATTCTCTTCTATATCGTCAGCGGCCTCAGCCTGCGCTGGATCGCGACCGCGGCGGCGGTAGGGCAATCGGCCATCGCGGTCTGGGTGCTGGGCTTTTGCGGATTCTTCCTGCCTCTCGCCGGGTGCGTGCTCGAACTCTCATCTCGCTATCCCCAGGAAGGCGGCCTCTACATCTGGACCCGTGAGGCCTACGGCGAATTTGCCGGCTTTATGGCGGCGTGGACTTATTGGATGAGCAATCTTCCCTACTTCCCTGCGGTGCTCTATTTCGCGGCCAGCAGCCTGCTCTTCACCACTCCTCGAGCCCAGCATCTGGCGGATGCAAACAATTACTTCCTGCTCTTCACCACCAGCATTCTGATATTGATCACGGTGCTGAACGTACTCGGCCTTAATCTTGGCAAATGGCTCAATAACCTGGGCGCGATGGGCATGGCGCTGCCAGTTCTGATTCTGATCCTGCTTGGTCTCCTGTCTTTCTTACGTTTTGGCTCCGCCACCCATTTCACCTGGGTGGGGGCCATTCCCCATGCACAGGTGCGGGACCTCATCTTCTGGTCTACGATTTTTTTTGCCTTTGCCGGCAGCGAATGCGCTTCGTTCATGGGTGATGAAATCAAGGACGCGCGGCGCGTCGTTCCTAGAGCTCTGATTGTAGCCGGCATCATCATCACAGTGAGTTACATTTCGGGAACTGTAGCCATGTTGGTGGCACTACCCTCGAGCAGCATCAGCGGACTGGGTGGCTTTATGACCGCCATTAATTTTCTTTGCCGCCGGCTGGGGTTGGTTGCGCTGATCGCGCCGGTTGCCATCCTGGTGGGCTTCAGCAATGTAGGCGCCGCTGCCGCTTATCTATCCTCCACGGCGCGGTTGCCGTTCGTGGTGGGGATTCACCATTACCTGCCTCCCGTTTTCGGCCGCATTCACCGGCGATGGAAAACTCCCTATGTCGCCATCGTTTGCAATGGTGTTGCCGGGATTGCGTTCGGGCTGTTGAGCCAGGCCGGCACCAGCGTAAGAGGCGCTTATGACCTGCTGGTCAGCATGAGCCTGATCGCTTACTTTATTCCGTATCTGTTCGTGTTTGCCTCCATGATCCGGCTGCAATCGCATCCTGCTGCGCCCGGCGCACTTCGCTTGCCCGGTGGTAAACGGGTTGCCATCCCCCTTGCGTGCGTTGGATTTTTCTCAACTGCTGCCGCTATCGTCCTTTCCATGTTTCCCGCGGAGGATGAACGAAAACCCGCCATGGCTCTGTTCAAGATTGTGGTCATGACCCTGGTGCTGTTGCTTTCGGGCATAGTCGTGTACTGGCGTGGACATCGCTCAATTGTCCGGGCCGCTGCGCTGAACGAAGGACTGATGCTATGAACGAGGCCCTCTTTGACTTGCTGGCGCTTTACGATGAGGACGCGCCGCTCGAATACGCGTCCACCATCCCGGCCGCGTGGTACGTGGATGAGCGTGTCGCGGGGCTGGAACGCGACCAGGTATTCGGCAATAACTGGATCGCGATCGGGCGGGCGGACCAGGTTGCCGATGCTGGGCAATTTTTTACCTTCGATCTCGCAGGCGAGCCGCTCATCGTCGTTCGCGGGGCGGATCACGAACTTCGCGCCTTTTACAATGTTTGCCGCCACCATGCCGCCGCCGTTGCTACCGCATCCTGTGGAATCGCCCAGCTGCTTCGCTGCCCGTATCACGGCTGGACCTATGGATTGGATGGTTCGCTCAAGGGCACTCCGGACTTTGCCGGTGTGTGTAACTTTGAGCGCGCTGCGAATGGGCTGGTGCCGGTTCGAGTGGCGAACTGGGAAGGCTTTATCTTCGTCAACCTGAACCAGGACGCGCCGGCGCTCGAGAGCCATCTTGGCGACCTTGCTCAGCGTGTGACTGTCGGCGGCCTCAAGTTCTTTAGCCGCAAGTGCTATACGCTGGCTTGCAACTGGAAGGTGTACGTCGATAATTATCTGGATGGCGGTTATCACGTGCCGCACCTGCATAAAGCGCTCAACAGCGTACTCGACTACAGTGAATACACTGTCGAAAACGGGTCCAATTATGTACTTCAGTCAAGCCCCATGGTGGTTTCACAAGACGCGTTGGTGGCACAGACACGCACCGGTGACCGCGCCGATTATTACTGGCTCTACCCAAATTTCATGATCAATCTATATGAGGGAGTCATGGACACGAACCTGGTCCTGCCGCTGGGACTGGAAAGGTGCCTGGTGGTATTTGATTTCTTCTTCGGCGACACCACCCCTGAGTACAATTCGGAGAGCGTCGCAGTGAGTGACCGCGTGCAGGCTGAGGATGTGGACATCTGCGAGTCAGTACAGCGCGGCCTGCATTCTCGCTCCTATGGCGCGGGTAGGCTGTCCGTGCGCCGGGAAGCCGGAGAGCATTTGTTTCACCGACTTCTCGCTCGCGACCTCAAGCGTGTTTGAAGTCGTGATTGAGTGCTCTTTTGCTGTCCATAGAGTGAACAGCAGGTCCCTCCGCTACGCTCCGGTCGGAGGCTGTGACTTTTTAATTTCCCTTGTAGTCTGTGGCCGGAAAGCTCCGAAGAGCACCTGCCAACAAGCATCGCCGGGATCCTTCGACTGCGCGCCATACACCCTCTGTGATGCGATAGATCTGCGAGGCGCTTCGCTCAGGATGACGCCTTTCTGGAGGGAACTAAACAACATCTGGCCGGGCGCAAAAACACGAAAAGATCGAAAAAGTCACAGGCTCTCGGGATGACAAACGGGAGAGCGGTGCGGAGGGATCTGCAGTCTCCCTATTGTGTAATCGCACTGTCGGCAATTGACAGGGATTGATCAAGCTGCTCCACTGCGAAATCGATGTCCTGCTTCTCGATGATCAAGGGTGGAGCGATCACAAAGTGGCTGATCCAGGCCTGCATGGAAACACCCCGCTTCATCATTTCCGCGGCCACGCGATCCACAACTGTTGCCTTTCCGTCCACCTTATCCTGGCTGGTATTGAAGGGTGTTTTCTTTTCCTGGTCCTTCACCATCTCCAGCGCCCAGAACAAACCTAAGCCGCGTACCTCACCAATCGAAGGATGCCTGGGCTTAAGCGCGTTCAGCTTTTCGCCCATGTACTTACCCATCTCACGAGCCCGGTTCACCAAGTCGAGCCGCTTGAGCTCATTGATGGCCGCCACGGCGGGCGCCAGGGTAATCGGATGCGCCTCATACGTATGCCCGTGAGAGAAGAAGTGGTCCTCAAAGTAATCTGCGATCTTACCTGTGGTGGCGCAGAGCCCAAGCGGCACGTAAGCCGAAGTGATGCCTTTGGCGGTGACGAGTATATCCGGCTTCACCCCCCAATGATCCATGGCAAACCATGCACCCGTGCGGCCCCAACCCGACATCACCTCATCCGCGATCAACAAGACACCATGGCGATCACATATTTCGCGCAACTTCGGCATATATTCCGGCGGGGGAACCAGCACCCCGTTGGTTCCAACTACCGGCTCTACAATAACCGCGGCCACATCGCTCTCGTTTGAGATCATGTGCTCAAGGTAATCAGCACAGGCGATTCCACACTCGGGATATGTGTGCTTGATCGGACATTTGTAACAATTTACCTCCGGCGCAAACAGAAAGCCCTGCCCCTTGCCGCCCGGCTCCATGGCCCAGCGGCGAGGATCGCCCGTAGCAGCGATGGAGGCCATGGTGGAACCATGATACGACCGGTAGCGCGCGATGATCTTGGTCTTGCCCGTATACATGCGGGCGATCTTGAAAGCAGCCTCATTTGCTTCCGTGCCGGAAGTGGTGAAAAAGAACTTGTTCAGCCCCTCAGGTAATACCTCGAGCAGAAGACGGCTCAACTCCGCCCGGGTGTCGGTCGCATACGAAGGCATGATGTATGCCAGTTTCCGCGCCTGCTCCTCGATCGCCCGAATCACGGCTTGATTCTTGTGGCCCAGGTTGCAGCACATCAATTGCGCCGAAAAATCCAGGTAGCGCTTACCATTGCCGTCGGTAAAATAGCATCCCTCGGCATCGACAATGTGCAAAGGATTCCAGCTCTTCTGGTATCGCCAAGTGCCGTAGTTCAGTTTCTTGGTCCACTCGGAAACTTCCTGGCTGGTCAGCGTGATATCGGTTAGGGCCTCGCTCATTCTGATTTCCTCTTAGGTCTTTTACTTTACAGTGCCCAGTCTAATGGGTAGCGGCAGCTAATTCTCCCAGCTCGGCTGCTACTGCGCTCAAGCCCTCTTCCAGCACCTCCAGGGCCTGGTTGAATTCCTCATCGCCCATATTAAGCGGCATCAGCAGGCGAACGATGTTGTCGTAGGTCCCTGCGTTCAGCACCAATACGCCATGTTGCAAACAGTGCTGCACCAGCTTTTTTACGGCCTTGGCGCACGGCGCTCCATTGGCATCGACAAACTCCATGGCCTGCATGGCGCCAACGCCGCGAACATCAGCGATAAAGGTATGCTGGCGTTGCCACGCGGTCGCCTTACGCTGAAATTGCTCCCCCAGCAAACGGCCACGCGCCAGTAACTGCCCATCGGCAAATTCATCGAACACCGCTAAGGCCGCTGCGCAGGAGGCGGGGTTGCCACCGAACGTGCCACCCAGACCACCGGGTCCGGGAGCGTCCATGATCTCCGCGCGGCCGGTGATTGCCGCCAGGGGCAATCCACCACCAAGAGACTTCGCCGTGAGGATGAGATCGGGCTCGATGCCGAAATGTTTACAGGCAAACAGTTCACCGGTGCGGCCAAAGCCCGTCTGCACTTCATCAGCGACAAAGACGATGCCGCGCTCACGGCAGATCTCGACCAGCGCGGGTAGAAAGCCGGCTGGCGGAACGACAAAGCCACCTTCGCCAAGCACCGGCTCAACCACAATGGCTGCGACCGATTCAGCTGCCACCACGCGGCGAAAGGTCTGATCAAGCAACTCGTTGACCTCGCCTTTCGTCATCGGCCCGCGGTTCGAGAGCCGCGCAGTCGCGGGCACGCCGAAGGGGATGCGATAAACATCCGACAGGAACGGTCCAAATCCTTCCTTGTAGGGGTGAGTCTTGCTGGTGAGCGACAAGCCCATCATGGTGCGGCCGTGAAAACCGTCTTCCACAGAGAGAACCGCCTGGCGGCCGGTAAAAGCGCGCGCAATCTTAACTGCGTTCTCCACCGCTTCTGCCCCGCTGTTCACCAGGAAAGTCTTCTTGGCGAAATTACCCGGTGTTAGCTGATTGAGCTTCTCCGCCAGGGAGACATAGCTCTCGTAGCCGGTAACCTGGAAGCAGAGATGAAGAAACGCCTCCAGTTGTGAGCGCAGCGCGCTGAGCACCCGCGGATTGCGATGGCCAATGTTGGTGCAGCCGATACCGCCGCCCAGGTCGATGAATCGGTTGCCATCGACATCCTCGAGCATCGCACCCTCGGCATGGCGTACAAACAGTGGTGTGGAGGCGTAAACCCCGCGCGGAATAGCCTGCAACCGGCGGGCGGTTAACGCGCGCGAATTGGGTCCGGGAATTTCTGTCTTCAGGCGAATGTTGGACATGGTTCAATACCATCCAATCGGCGCTTCATTCAGATTGATGTGCACCTGCTTGGTCTCGAGATATTCGTCGATACCATGAATCCCCAGTTCCCTGCCAAACCCCGATTGCTTGAAGCCACCCCACGGAGCTTCCACGTAGGTGGGCTGCATGTGGTTGACCCAGACAATTCCGGCGCGGATGGCTTTGACCATGCGCAGGGCGCGATAGATATCACGCGACCAGACGGCTGCAGCCAGTCCGAAAGAAGTGTCGTTCGCAATCTTGAGCGCCTCACGCTCGTCTTCGAATGGGATCACCGCAGCCACCGGGCCGAAAATCTCTTCCCGCGCGATTCGCGAAGAGTTGTCAACATCGTAAAAGATGGTCGGCTCCACGTAATAGCCGCGGCTCATCGAGGCAGGCCGGCCTCCACCAAGCCCCAGCTTGGCTTCTGACTTGCCCAACTGCTGATAGGCAGAAACTCGATCGTACTGCTCGCGGCTTACGAGGGGACCCATCTTGGTGGAACGATCGAGCGGCGGCCCTAGCTTGATGGTGCGGGCTTTTTCGATCATCGCCTCGAGAAACTTTGGATAGATCGACCGCTGCACCAGGACTCTGCTGCCGGCAGAACAAACCTCGCCCTGGTTGATGAAGATCCCGAAAAGCGCGCCATCAATCGCCGCTTCAAAATCGGCATCTTCAAAAAAGATGTTGGGAGACTTGCCGCCAAGCTCGAGCGTAACGCGCTTGAGCGTATCGGCTGCCGATTTCATGATCAGCTTGCCCACTGCGGCTGACCCGGTGAATGCCACCTTGTCGACGTCGGGATGAGCAACGATGGCGGCGCCCGCCGTCTCACCCAGACCGGTGACGACATTCACCACGCCGGCAGGCACACCGCACTCCGACAGCCAGCCGGCTATTTTCAACATGGTCAGCGGTGTTTGTTCGGCCGGCTTCAACACACAGGTGCAGCCTGCAGCCAGCGCCGGCGCCAGCTTCCACGCGGCCATCCCAATCGGGTAATTCCAGGGAATGATCTGCCCCGCAACCCCCACCGGCTCTTTCAACGAGAGGCTGAGAGCATTGTCAGGAACAGGATTTACCAGGCCCGATACTTTGGTGGCCAGGCCGCCGTAGTACTCAAAGCAGGTGGCGGCATCGGCGATGTCGTATTCCGATTCGACGATCGGCTTGCCGCAGTTGCGCGACTCCAGTTCTGCGAGCTGCGAAGCTTCTTCGCGAAGCTTGGCCGCAATGCGAAACAGGATGCGGCCTCGATCCTGTGCGGTGGTTTGGGGCCAGCCGCCTTCGTCGAAAGCATGGCGCGCAGCGGCCACGGCAGCGTCGATGTCAGCTGCGCCGGCGTCGGGAATTTCAGCGATGACCTCTTCGGTCGAAGGATCATATACAGGAATGCGCTTGCCGGAAGAACCTTCCGTCCACTCCCCGTTGATAAACATCGGTTCACAACTGGTCTGCGAGACAGCCATCGTGGCTCCTTTCGAGAGCTAGGGCCGAGGAACGTCTGCCGGGTGCACGTCTGGCGGCAATGAATCGGCAGGTCGTGCACCCAGTTTGTGAGCGACTGAAAGCGCTAAACCAACGTCTCCTGCGGCGCTTTGGTTTCCTGTTGAGCCTGGGCCAGTGCCGGCGCCACCTCTTCAAAGGCCGAGAGGTGCTTGTCCACATCCGCCATGGAGTGCGCGACGGAGATGGTCCACTGCTCATCCCACCAATAAGGCTGAGCCATCACACCGCGGTTCAACATCCCGAACCAGTAAAGCCTCCACAGATCCGTATCCACAGCATGCCATTCGCGATAGTTACGAATCTTGCGCCGATAGAGCAGCATGGCGCCGTTCGACCCCGCGCTCTCCACGTAGGCTTCGAGGCCGGTCTTCTGCACAATCTGCTTGTAACCGGAGACCAGGGCGTCGCTGACCTTGCCGATGTGCGCGTAGCCCGCGGGTGTAAGTACTTCACGCAAGGTAGCAAGACCGGCCGCCATGACCAGTGGGTTGGTCGCATAGGTGCCGGCGTGGAAGACCTTCTGCTGCGCGATCACATCCATCACCTGTTTGCTGGACGCGAAGGCAGCCAATGGGAAACCCCCGCCAATAGACTTGGCCAGGGTCACGATATCAGGCTTGATCTTGAAATACTCACACGCTCCGCCGCGGCCCAGCTTGGCACCGGTCTTCACCTCGTCGAAAATGAACAGCGCGCCCTCGCGGGTGCAGATCTCGCGCAGGCCTTCCAGGTAACCCGGTTCGGGCATGCAGATGCCGATATTCATCATGATGGGTTCCACGATGACGGCAGCAATCTGGCCGGGATTCTCTTTAAACAGGCGGTCCACTATCTTCAGGTCATTGAACTGAGCCACCAGGGTGTTTTTCACCGTATCAGCGGGCACTCCGCCCGAGGCCGGAACCTGGTTGGGCCGATCCGGATCGCCCACCAGCTCGAGCTTGGGCTTCATGCTTACCAGCACCGAGTCGTGCACGCCATGGTAGGCGCCTTCCATCTTGATGATCTTGTCGCGGCCGGTGAACCCACGGGCGATGCGGATGGCGTGCATGGTCACTTCGGTTCCACTGCTGCCGAAACGCACCTGCTCCACGGGAAAGCGCTGGCAAATCTCGTCTGCCAGGTCGTACTCCAGGGTGTGGGGCATGCCGTACATGGTGCCGGTTACGAGCCGCTCCTGCACCGCCGCGACCACGGCCGGATGGCAATGCCCGGCCATCAGCGCGCCAAAGCAAAGGTTAAAGTCGATGTATTCGTTGCCATCGAGGTCGTGGATGTGCGTTCCCTTGGCGTCTTTTACAAACAGTGGCCAGGGCTCGTAACTGCGGAAGTTGCTGGCGACGCCAAGCGGCATGCGGGGTTCGGCGCGCTTGAGCGCGGCTTTCGAACCTGGGGTACGTGCTTCAAAGCTGGCGAGTTCCTTTGCTAGAAGGTGGTGCATAGGGGTCCATCCTTTGCCCATAGGGCTGTCAATGATGCGGTGGCCAAACGGTCGAGTACAGCCAGGAGAATGACCTAGCGTTCGAGGAGACTAGGGTTGGGCCGCCGGCACAGCCGGGCTTCGCCGCGGGCATAGCGGAGAAACCACCGCATCCGGCAAAAGGTGCCGGAAACTCGGGGTGTTGCGAAATTAGAAGGAGAAGACATTCGCACAAGAAACCCTTTTTCGCATTATATGACCTGGGAAGTCTCCCAGGACTATAGTTTCTAAATTTCAGAGCGGATAGATCCAAATCTACGGAATGCGCGAGTGTCCCCGAGTCACCGGCTCTGATGCTTTGTATCAGGGCACGACTTTAGAGGTTGCGGAAAATGTCGAATGGAGAGCGAAAGCCGCTTCCTCAGCGGCTAAAAGCCGAACACATTTGCAATCACTTACGGACGGCCTGAAGGCCGTCCCCTTCAAACATTCGGGTTTTTCCGCAACCTCTTTACTCTGGCCGTCCAACAAAGATCTGGGCTTTAAGACCGCGATGATTTCATTGCGTTTGCGCCGGGGATAAATTCCCGCGCCTACCAAAAACCCGAGGTTTTCCCCAGCCTGTTTAGTCGGGCCGTTGAAGGGACTGATGAGGCCTTAAAGCCCAGATCTTTGTGGCCTCGTGATACAGAGCATCAGAGTCGGTGACTCCAAGAAGACTTGCGTAGCTCGCCGAGGAATAGGGAAAACGAATCTCAGGGGCTTTGAGGAGGCCGACGGAAATGGTGCGTGATATGCGTGATATGCGTGGTAAGGGTGCGTCCCGCGCTGACGGAAATGGTGCGTGATATGCGTGGTATGCGTGGTAAGGTGCGTCCCGCCGACGGAAATGGTGCGTGATATGCGTGGTATGCGTGGTAAGGGTGCGACCCGCGCTGACGGAAATGGTGCGTGATATGCGTGGTATGCGTGGTAAGGTGCGTCCCGCCGACGGAAATGGTGCGTGATATGCGTGGTATGCGTGGTAAGGTGCGTCCCGCCGACGGAAATGGTGCGTGATATGCGTGGTATGCGTGGTAAGGTGCGTCCCGCCGACGGAAATGGTGCGTGATATGCGTGGTATGCGTGGTAAGGTGCGTCCCGCCGACGGAAATGGTGCGTGATATGCGTGGTATGCGTGGTAAGGTGCGTCCCGGTGGAGGAAAAGTTTGCTTTGCCGGCAGACTGGGAGCCTTCCGCGCGTGAGCCTCGATTGGGACGAAAAGCGGAGGGTGGCTCGTCTTGGCCGGCGGGGAAGGCGGATAAGTCCTTTGTTTTAACAAGATGTCCAATTGCTCCGAGTATCGACCGCAAGGGGCAGAGCGCGGTTCTTCCTACAGGTGTAACAGTTGTGGTTGCGCAGGGATACGGCTGCATGATTTGACCTTAGGAAACCGTCAAGCCAACGATCCCATGGGTGGCTTTGGTGCGCAAGGAGCTGAGGTAAATAAACATGAGGATGGGGGGGTATTTAACTAAAGGTAACCCCCCAGTTTGCCTGGGGCCCTCAGGAGGCTGGGTGAGCATTCCCCCTGCGATTCCAGAGGAATCCAGAGTGAGTGCCGCACCTACGGCGCTCGGCGTGGTCGTGAAAGGATTCCCAGCCCTTCCGGGCTGGGCTGACGTTTGGGCTGCCGGCCCTCCGGGCCTCGAGGCGACGGTAAATCGAGCGTAGTTTTTTCTCCTAGCCGGCAAGGCAGGGAACTGCTGTTGCTCTTCGAGTTCTCACGCAGCCCATGCGCTTTTTTCACTGCAAGTAGGTCTACCAGTCCTGCTTTGACAGGGTTCTGAACCATAGATTGCGATGCATTTCGCGCTCGATGTGCCATTGCAGGGGCTGAAGCCCAATTCTATTTCCGTCCTTTGCGGCCCGACTAAAGTCGTGCCCTGATACAAAGCCAAAACTCAGCATCCAGCAGTGCTACTGTTGTTGAAACACCATACGCTTGGTCCTTAGATACTAGAAACTCCAGACCTGGGAGGTCTCCCAGGAAAGACGTTGCCACGGTGAAACCCTTATAGTAATTTCTGGAATTTGTTGATGGGAAAGATTCTGACAAAAGCACCTGGAGTCATATTTGTTCAGCGCGAAGAGCTTGAAAGTACTTCTGCTATGCGCCTTATCGGCACTTGCTATCCTTTCCGGATGCAAGAAGGCGCAGCCCACGTTGAGCCTGCTGGTGTGGGAGGGTTACGCCGATCCTTCCTTCATCCAGGGCTTTGAAGCCAAATGCCAGTGCAAAGTGACCGCGGCCTACATGGGGTCCAGCGATGAACTGGTGGCCAAGCTACGTGGGGGAGCTTCATCCAATTACGACGTCATCTCGCCCTCGAGCGATGTGGCCACGATGCTCAGCCGCTCCGGCCTGGTAGCTCCGCTCGATCTGAGCAAAATCCCAAATTACGTGCAGCTTGCCCCCAATCTCACTTCCCGGCCGCTGGTGAAACAAAACGGAAAAGTCTACGGCGTCCCCCTTACCTGGGGGCCCAATCCCCTCCTCTACGACACCACTGCGTTCCCTAAGGCTCCCGCGACCTGGGCCGAACTTTGGGATCCGAAATATGCCAACAAGCTCTCGTTCTGGGACGACCTCTCCACCATGTACATGGCTGCTGAGGTGCTCGGCTATGGAAAGACTGACCCTGCGGCCATCTACAACCTCGACGATCAGCAATTGCAGCAGGTAAAGCAAAAGCTGATCGCGCTGAAACCGAACATCCGCAAGCTATGGACTACCGGCGGAGAACTGACGAATCTGTTTCAGAATCACGAGATCATCGCAGCCATGGGCTGGCCCCTGGTGACCAACCAGGTGCATAAGAGCGGATTACCTATCCAGGAAGAGATTCCCGCCGAAGGCACTACCGGGTGGATTGATCACCTGATGATTACCTCCTCAAGCGACAACAAAGAACTCGCCTATCAACTATTGAACTACCTCATCTCCGCCCAGGCACAAAAGCAGCTCAGCGATGTCACGGGATATATTCCGGCCAACCCGCAGGCCGCCGCGTTGATGACAGCGGAACAGCGCCACAGCTTGCACCTGGATGACATCGATGCCTACCAGCGGAAGATTGTCTTCTGGCAGGATGTGCCGCGGCGCGCCAAATATACCGAGATATGGAACGAAGTGAAGGCCAGCCAGTGAAGGGCTCGCCATGAGCAGTTTTCTGCGCCTGGAGAACGTGAGCAAACGCTTCGGCGAGCACACCGTGCTCGCATCCATTTCGCTTGAGGTGGAGCGGGGCGAGTTTCTTACTTTGCTGGGGGAAAGCGGATCAGGCAAGACCACGCTTTTGCGCATTCTGGCTGGTTTTGAGGAGGCGACCGGCGGCCGCATTTTGCTGGAGGATGAGCGGCTCGATGCGTTGCCACCCCATCGCCGCCCCATTCATACCGTCTTTCAAAGCTACGCCCTCTTTCCCCATATGAGCGTGTTTGACAACGTAGCCTACGGCTTGCGAGTGCGTGGATGTGCCCGCGACGAAATAACTGCGCGCGTACAGGAGGCTCTCAAGAAAGTCCACATGGAGGGCTTTTCCAGGCAATTTCCCCGGCAAATCAGCGGTGGCCAGAAGCAGCGGGTGGCGCTGGCCCGGGCGCTGGTCAACCGGCCTCGGCTGCTGCTGCTGGACGAGCCGCTCTCCGCCCTGGATGCGAATTTGCGCCTCGAAATGCAGCGTGAGCTGAAATTGCTGCAGCGCGAGGTCGGTATCACCTTCATTTTTGTTACCCATGACCAGAGTGAGGCGCTGGCCATTTCCGATCGCGTGGTCTTGCTTCGCCACGGCAAGGTGGAACAGTGCGGAACACCGCGTGCTATCTACTCAACACCGCGGACCGCGTATGCGGCTTCGTTTCTGGGCAAGAGCAATCTCGTTCAGGGGACGGTTCAGGACGGCGTGGCTGACTGCGCCGATTTTTCTGTACCGGTCAAGGTGGCGGACGGCGCGATCACGTTTTCGCTGCGTCCGGAATGTATCGTTCCGGTAACGGAGACCGCGCAGACAGGTGAGCAGCTGGTTCCGTTTGTCGCAGAAGTGGTTGCAGAACAGTTTCACGGGGCTGATTCGCTGCTTACGCTACGTTGCTCATCCGGCACGGAGCTATCGGCGCGCGTTGCCGTCCCCCGCAGTAATGGCGGTTTGTTCGCCTTCCGGGCACAGGATCTGGTTCCACTGGAGCAGGAATAACATGATCCGCTCTCGCTTGTCTGCCTGGCTGGTAACGCTGCCCCCGTTCACCTGGATTGCCTTGTTCCTGTTCACGCCTTACTGTCTCCTCTTTTGTTACAGTTTCTGGAGCCTCGACACAGGACAGCAAGTGGTTCGCCATCTGACGTTCGCGAACTATCTGCACCTGATCAACACACCGCTCTATCTCACTGTCATTCTCCGCTCCATGCGCATTGCCTTCTCGGTGGTGCTTCTCTCCTTGCTCATCGGTTATCCCCTGGCCTGCTTTCTAGTCTTTCGGGCCGGCAAGTACCGGCGGGTTTTATACCAGGCAGTCATCATTCCCTTGTGGATCAGCTACCTGGTCCGCGCCTATGCCTGGAAGGTCATCTTCGGGAATGAAGGTGTAATGAACACTCTGTTGCTCTGGTGCCACGCAACGCGACATCCCCTCGGTTTTCTGTTGTACAGCCCCTTTGCCGTGGTCGTGACGCTCACCCACATCTATGTGCCTTTTGTGGTGCTCCCGGTTGTTGCTGCGCTGGAGAAAATTCCACGGGAGTTGCTGGAGTCGTCGAGCGATCTCGGTGCGACAACCTGGCAGACGTTTACGCGCGTAATTCTTCCTCTGTCGCTGCCCGGCGTCCTCTCCGGTGCAACGTTCGCATTTCTGCTCAGCTTCGGTGATTTTCTGGCGCCTCTGCTCCTGGGTGGGCCGAGCAGCGTGATGATCGCCAATATCGTGGCCAACCTCTTCGGCGCAGACTACAACTGGCCACTAGGGGCGGCGGTTGCCGTGCTCATCCTGGTGATGGTGCTTGTCATTCTCACCATTACGCAAAGGCTGGAACGAAGATGGAGAGCGGCATGAAGGCCGGCGACCGTGCGCTACCAGCGCTCTCGACCGCATACGCCGCCGCGGCGTATGCCTTTCTGTATTTGCCTATAGTCGTGTTGGTGGTCTATTCCTTCAATCGCGATGGCGTGGGTGGCTTTCCACCGCAGCATTGGACGCTCGATTGGTATCGCACCCTGTTCGCCGACTCTGCGATGTGGACCGCAGTGGGTAATAGCGCGATCGTCGCCCTCTGTACCGTCGCATTATCGATGTTGATCGGCTTTCCCGCAGCCTACGCACTGGATCGTTATTCGTTCCCTGGCAAAGCCGCCTTTCAACGGCTGGTCCTGCTACCGCTCATCGTTCCCGGCGTAATCACCGGCATCTCGCTCCTCTTGCTGACCGTCAGCAGCGGATTTCATCTGAGCCTTGTTACCGTGATTCTCGGCCATTCCACCGCATTGACGGCGGTTGCCGCGACGGAGATTTTTGCCGGGTTGGCTAAGCTCGATCGCTCTCTCGAAGAGGCTTCCGCTGACCTTGGAGCGACCGGGATCCAGACTCTGACGCGCATCGTCCTCCCTGGCTTGCGGACCTCCTTGCTGGGCACGGCCCTGTTGATTTTCACCCTCTCTATGGATGAAATCGCGGTTACTTTTTTCCTCATCGGCCGGGAGAACACGCTGCCGCTCGAGATCTGGTCCCGGCTGCGACGCGGCGCGACCCCGGAGATGAATGCCATTGCCACCCTGATCTTCCTGTTTTCGGTGATCACTATCTTTTTGTCACAGTGGCTGATGACCCGGGAGAATACGGAGACAATCAATCGATGAGTTGGACTGACAAAGAACTGGGCATGGATTGCCGCATTACTCGCCGTGACTTCATGAACGGGGCTGCTATGGCCATAGCCGCGGCGATGACCCCGGACTCCTTCGCTCAAAAGGAAGCAGAGCCGCAAGATCGCCCAGGCTATGACCCGCCCGCCGCGCTCGGATTGCGCGGTAGCCACGCCGGTTCGTTCGAAGTGGCGCATCAGTTGCGCGACGGCACCTTCTGGAAAAACGCCGGGCAGCCTGAGAACACGGGAGAAACCTACGACCTGATTGTGGTAGGCGGCGGCATCAGCGGCCTCTCTTCCGCGCGTTTCTTCCACCAGGCTGCTGGAAGGACCGCGCGCGTCCTCATCCTCGAGAATCACGATGACTTTGGAGGACACGCGAAGCGCAATGAGTTTCAGGTGGACAAAACTTTCATGCTGGGCTTTGGAGGCACGTTTTCGATCGAGAGCCCAGCTCCTTACAGTCCGGTAGCCAAGGGAGTGATCCGCGATCTGGGCATCGATGTTTCCACCTATACGAAGCATTTGGACAGAAAAGTATATGACTCTCTTGGACTGAAGAAGAAGTATTTCTTTGACCAGGAGACCTTCGGCGCCGATTGCCTTGTGGCCCACCCTTCCGACTGGCAGGACCAGAAACTGTGGCGCGAATTTGCCGCGCAGGCTCCGCTGACAGACAAAGCCAAAGCGGATCTGAAGCGTCTTTATGCTTTCGACGAGGATCTGATGCCGGATCTCTCTTCGGATCAGAAGAAGGCAAAGCTGGCGCGCATGAGCTACGCCGACTACTTAACCAAGCTGGTCAAGGTTGACCGTCAGGTGGTGACCCTGCTGGACCCGGAACAGAAGTCGCTCTACGGTGTCGGCATTGACGCCATCTCGGCCCAGGATGCTTGGGGTTTGGACATGCCCGGCTTCGAGGGGCTCAACCTCGCGCCTGGTCCGGGCCCAGGGATGGGCCGCGACGCCATCCCCAACGAGGAAGCGGAAAAATATTTCTTTCATTTCCCCGATGGAAACGCGTCTATCGCGCGACTCCTGGTGCGTTCCCTGATTCCCGAGGCTGTACCCGGCAAGTCCGCAGACGACATTGTCACTTCGCAGGTTCGCTATGAGCAGCTTGACCAGCCGGCCCACCCGACGCGCATCCGCTTGAACAGCACTGTCGTGCGCGTACGACATGAGGGAGACCCCTCCACCGCGAACTCGGTGGAGGTGACATACGTGCAGCAGGGCCGGACATATACGGTAAAGGGGGCCCATTGCATTCTGGCTTGCTGGCACCAGGTTATTCCCCTACTCACAAACGAGTTGGCGGCAGCGCAGGTGGCGCAATTGCGATCAGCAGAGAAGGTGCCGCTCGTCTACACCAACGTGGCTCTAAGAAATTGGGAGAGCTTCGTCCGATTACAGACGCAAAGCGTCACTGCGCCTGGATCTTATTTCACTGAGTTCGGCCTGGACCGCCGCGTTAGCATTGGCGACTACCATTGCACCAGGCGGCCGGATGAGCCGATTGTGCTCACCATGGAACGTTACCCCTGTTCACCCGGACACCCGGCGCGGCAACAACATATTGCCGGCCGCTACGATCTATATGGCACCTCATTCGAAACCTTCGAAAGAAAGGTCAGGGAGTTGCTTGCCCGCAGCCTCGGCTCGGGCGGCTTCGATCCCGCACGCGACATCACCGCTATCACGGTCAATCGCTGGCCTCATGGCTACGCTTACCAGTACAACTCCCTGTGGGACCCGTTCTGGTTAAACGGCGGTCCCTTGCCCTGCGTCGAGGCGCGAAAACCTTTCGGACGCATCGCCATCGCCAATGCAGATGCCGACGCCTACGCTTATACCGACTGCGCCATCAACCAGGCCTACCGGGCAGTGAACGACTTGAAGATTTCGGCGAGTTGATTGCTGCACATCTTCCGCCGCGCTTCGATGCGGAGAACGAGACTCACTGAGAATTTTCACCTGTAACCACAAGCCGGGTGCCCCACATCTCGCTTGTATTTCGCGAGATGTGGGATACCACGAAGCTCAACCCCTCACCTTCAGGGATAATTCGATGCCGAAAACGGCCAAGATACAGTAGTGGTATCCCACATCTCGCAAAATACGAGCGAGATGTGGGGCACCCGGCGTCTGCTTACGGGTGAAAATCCCTAAGAGGAAACAACTCAGTTAGGTGACCACCGCCGGATGACCGGGCCATGCTTTGCCACGCGATACGACACCCGCCAGGAATAAATAGAGCAAGAGTCCAATCGGTCCAAAAAGGAAAGTCAACACCAGGCACGGAAGCACCAGCACAAACGGCACGCGATTGCGGCGAGCATCGCGCACCTGCCAGCTACCAATAAACAGATCGAAGGCCAGGTAATGCACCCATCCAGCAAGCACGAGCCAATGGTCGGTGAACAGTAACATGACCCCACTGAGCGAGCTGAATCCACCCTTGTGGCCGCCCCAGTGGGTGAGAATGAGCACCAGGTAGAAGCAGGACAGCAGAGCCGGCACCAGAAGACCAGTGATCAGCGAAGAGATCAGACGTGAAGCACGGGGCGACCAGCCGGTCACTACCAACAGCAGCCAACCAGCCATCGCCGTGCTGTTGCAAAGCCGAAAGAGCGCATCTGCAGTCATGAAATGCCTTCCTTACTTTTGAAAATACTGCTTGGCCGGCTCGGCTTTGTACGCGGCTTGCTATGGATGACGAACACGCTAACCGCGGTCAAGACCAACCACGCAGCAAAGCTTTCCAACGTTACACTATCCGGCTGTGCAATCGATTGCCCTCGGAAGGCCTGCCAGAGAACCAGTCCAAAAAGCCCCAGGTAACTGGCGGCTGCTGCGAAGATCAAATTACGCTGCGTGCGTTCGCCAGCGGGCACGCGGCGACCTGCGATCCACCACGCCAGCAGCGGCAACAGCTGCAAACCATGCATACCCAGAAAGTGAGCGATCCTTAGATCACCGTGATCGGCGCTCCAGCCGGTAACCGGCAGTCCGCGGCCGCCATCCGGAGCGCCCACCGTGTGCGCCCCCGCGATCGGAAGCCGCCCGGTAGCATGCGCTTCCGCCAATTGCCGCGAGTTCGGCACCGTCATCAGTCCTCCTGAACCCGTCCCGATCAGCGCCAGCACCATGCCCAGCCGGAGCGACCATCCCCAGGCAGAGTGGAGAAAGGATTGGCGGAAGAGGACCACCGCAAGCATCAGCATAGACAGCCAGATGATGACAATGCTCACCCCCATAACTGCAAAAACCGCTCCGTCAAAGTGTGTGGCTAGGTTGAAGTGGCTGCTGGTGCCCCGCGCCGCTTGCATATCAATCAGCGCGATTTCAATCAACAGGGATAGCGCTAACACGAGATCGAGACCCCGCCGAAGACGTGGCCAGATGCTGGCCGCTGCAATACAGAAGGCGAAGCTCCAGGCGGCAATCATGGTCGAAACCGCGAACTTCGCCGGCTTGAGCCATGCCGGGGCTCCGGTAATGATGCGGTGGTCAAAAACCAGGCCGAACACGCAGAACACGAGGTCCGCCGCCATGACGAACCCCAACACGGTTAGCGCGGGCGATGCAGCATAACCCGCGGCAACCAGCCTTCTCCACGACAAGGAGTGACTATCCATGTAAAAGAGATTAACATTAATGTTAATTGGATTCACATCGGTGTAGAATTAAATTCAGCTGTGATCGCCTCTAAAAAACGCCCTTATCATCACGGAGACCTGCGCGCGGCCCTGATGCATGCAGCACTGTCGCTGGTCGAGGAACATGGCGTAAAGGGTCTTGCTCTGAGCGACGCCGCCCGCCTGGCGGGCGTAAGCGTAGCTGCCCCCTACCGCCATTTCAAAGATAAGGAGGCCTTACTGGCAGAAATTGCGGAGGAAGGCTTTGGCCTTTTTCGTGATGCGTTGGCGCGGGTCTCGAAAAACTACCCCAACGACAAGGTCAAACGCCTGGTGGAGATGGGCATCGCTTATGTCGATTTCGCGCTGAAACACCGCTCCCACTTCAAAGTGATGTGGGAGGGCGGGATTTCTAAAGCGAAATATGCGAATGTCGAAAAGACGGCCTATGAAGCGTATCTGCTGTTGGAAGGGGCCGCACGGGACCTGCTGCCAATGGCTCACCCTGGCCGGCAGCAAGCATTAATTGCCTCCGCCTGGAGTCTGGTTCATGGCTACGCCACGCTGACGCTGGAGCACGAACTCGAGGTGGTTACCCCGGAGCAAGGCAACAAGAAGCTGTTGCGGCAGTCGCTCCATCTGCTGCTGGACCAGTTCGCTACTTAACTAGGGCATGTAGAAGATCTCGCGCAGCATGGGAAAACGCTCCCCGGGGCGCAGCGCATCGAGGGGAGCAAAATAGGGAGCCATCGCCCGCTGCCAGCGAGTATTGACCGGATCGGCTTCGATCCGTGCCCAGGTCTCGTCGAAATTCTCGACATGCATGGTCAAAAAAAGAAGCTGATCGCGGCGAAAGATGGAGTACTCGGAGATGCCAGCGCGCTTGAGCAACGCCAGCATCTCCGGCCATACCTCCGCATGGGCCTTGTCGTATGCCTCTTCCGTGCCGGGGCGCAACCGCAAAAGGAAAGCGACTCTTTGCATAAATACGTTGAGGCGAAACTACTCCGGCTGACGAACAATGCGAAGATAAGGCTTAGGCGTTTTCCAGCCATCGGCATACTTCGCCCTGGCTTCTTCATCGGAAACAGATGGCAGGATGATGACATCGTCACCCTGCTTCCAGTCTGCGGGAGTGGCAACCTTATGTTTCGCGGTCAACTGCATGGAGTCGATGACCCGCAGCAATTCCGGAAAATTGCGGCCGGTGGTCATCGGATAACTCAAGTGCAGCTTGATCTTCTTGTCCGGCCCGATGATGAAGACGGTGCGCACTGTAGCGTTGGTCGCGGCCGTGCGGCCTTCAGAAGTCTCGCCCGAATCGGCGGGCAACATGTCATACATCTTGGCCACCTTAAGCTCGGTATCGCCGATCATGGGGTAGTCCACCTTGTGGCCGCCCGTCTCCTCGATATCGATGGCCCATTTTCCGTGACTGCTCACCGGGTCCACGCTCAGGCCGATCACCTTGGTATTGCGCTTTTTGAATTCGGGGTGCAGGCCAGCCACGCTACCCAGCTCTGTGGTGCAGACCGGGGTGAAATCTTTGGGATGGGAAAATAAAATCGCCCAACCGTCACCGATCCACTCATGAAAGTGAATCGGGCCGTGGGTAGTTTCCGCAGTAAAATCTGGAGCGGTATCGTTAATCCTGAGGGCCATGCCAAGTCTCCTGCTTTCTGAGAGCTTCTGCGCTCAAGCAGCATTTTAGCAGGCAGCGCGCGTCACCCCTCACGGTAGGGTATCCACACCTGCATGGCGGAGAGCTGACGATTCGACCATGCATAGTACGGGATGAGGCGCAGCGTAGTCGGGCGAGGCGCTTCTGAAGGTGGCAGGTCCGCCTGGTAGAGGGTGGCTGGTTCAACCGGGAGCCAGGCGCCCGGATGCTCCAGCACTACCACCCCTTCGAGTAACTGGGGCTGATAGTGGGTTGTCGTGGTTTCAGCGATGCGCGCCGTGTACCGCGGAAACCCTTGCGTTTCCGTCGCCGCCACCGCTTGATCAAGCTGCTCCATACAATAAACGATGGGTCCGCGCTGGAAGGCGATACGGCCGCGATCGTCGGTCACTGCCAGGTTGGCGTGTACTGCTTGCGGCTGCATGTCGAAAGTCAACTCAACCGCGTCGCCCAAGGACCAGCGGCGCTTGAGCGGCAAATACTGCCCGGGCGTGACGTCGGCCACTGCTTTGCCATTCACCTTGACTGTGTTGTGCTTCGACCAACCCGGAATGCGCACGAACAAAGTGAACTCCTGGGGCGAAGCCGGCGTGACCGCGAGGTGCACCGTTCCCTCCCATGGATACTGTGTTGTTTGCTTGATTGAGAGCCTGGCTCCGTTCTGCAACTGCCAGCTGAGCTCGGAATTGTCGTAGAAGTGAACGTAGATACCTTCTGCCGAGGTGCTGTAGAAGTAGCCCGGCAGCGACGCAAACGTGCGTTCCAGGTTGGGAGGGCAGCACGTGGTGTCGTACCACGGATTGCGGATTTTATCGCCGGTCGAGGGATCGAAGGCCAGCGGGTTGCGATAACAGTAGAGTTTTCCATCCAGCGACATGCCGGAGTTGATGCCGTTGTACAGGGCGCGCTCCATTACATCGGTGAACTTTGCGTCTCCGCTCGCTGACAGCATGCGCCAATTCCACATCATGTTGCCAATCGCGGCGCAGCTCTCGCCATACGCAGTTTCGTTGGGCAGTTCATATGCGTTGCCGAAGGCCTCGCCATCGCTGCGTGCTCCCACCCCGCCGGTTACGTACAGCTGGTGTGCAGCCAGATCGTCCCACAAGCGGTTCAGAGTCTTCCAGTAAGCCGGGTCGCCGGTTTCGAGGTAATAATCCGTCGCCCCGCAACACGCATACATGGCACGCACAGCGTGGCCTTCGAGCTTGGTTCTGGAGGTAAAGGGGACGCCGCAGAACATGTAAACGATTTGCTGTTGCTGAAGCGGAATCCGCGGGTCCCCCTGAAGAATGTATCCCGCCAGTTCGAGGTAGCGCCGAATTCCCGTGGTGCGATAGGCCTCAATCAGCGACATCTCAATTTCGGGATGGCCGGCTACGATGGGGCCTTGGGTTGCCCCCGGGCCATAGCCAGGTAGCAGAAAATTGTCCACGAAGCGCAGGCCCGCGTTCAGCAGCGTTGGATCTCCCGTGGCGCGGTACCAGGCGATGCCCCCCTGCAGCAGATGACCAATACAGTAGAGTTCGTGCCCGCCGGTCTGGGTCTTGGGGAGCATGCGATCGCCTTGCCTGGCCTCGACAAAGTAAGTATTGAGATAGCCGCTGGATTCCTGCGCGGCGACAATCTGGCGAATCATCTCTTCACTGTGCCCGCGCAGTTCTGGCAGCGGTCCGGACTGCAGCGCGAACCCCACAGCTTCCAGCCACTTGTAAATGTCGGAATCGGAGTAGACGGGCCCGCGCTGGGGGGCGGTGGATTTTCCCTCCAGGCGGAGGAAATTGTCCATGCGGCCATGGTCGACCAGTTCCTGCCGCATGCTCGGGATACTTGACTCCACGTTGGTCTGGCGACGTTTGGACCAGAATCCGGGGGTGATGGTCACCGCCTGGACAGGAACGCTCTTCAGCTTGGCATAGGGCGAATTGCGGGTCGCGACAATACCGGCGTTGGCCCAGTCAGGATCCAGAGCCGGTGTGCTCGATGGAGTGCTCGACTGCCCGAAGGCGAAATCACCACATGGGAGGGCAGCAGCGGCCGTCGCTGCAGCCGCGGTCGATAGGAATTGGCGACGGGTGAGCGATGATTGGGAGTTCATGGATCCGATCCTCTCAAGGGCGACTCCGCAGTATACGCCAACAACATGACCCGATCCTAGGACGGCAGACGGGCATGCGAAGTGACGCTTGTTTCAGGAAGTACAGCTACTACGGTGAGATAGGAAAAGTGTCGAATGCTGATGTATTTGAAGCTCACAGTTCAAGCGCCGGAAGCTCCCGAAACGCCCACGGTCCGGTGTTCGTTATTTGTTTTATCTGCTCGCCTCGGTGGTCACGCATAACCAGCGCTCTTACGGATGAGAAATTAATTTTTTTGAGAGGGATGCGTTCGAACTACCACCGCTAACATTATAGAGTGAACCGTGTGTTGGTAGAAAAAACCACGACTGCATGAGGTGTCTTCGATGGCACCGCTCCCGTCGCATAGATCGCGGTGTAATAAAGATCGACTTGCCATGTAATAACATCCTCGGCCGGTGCCGCATCCATCCGGGAATGTTTCACAATCTGACAATTTCCGGAACAGTTTGCACCTTCAGATCAAAGCAGTTCTATCGGTAAAGGCCAGCGGGATTCTCTTTCGCTTTGGTTCTTCGGCACCAGCGTAAAAAGCCGATGTCATCGCCGCGCATCGTGTCTGAATTTTTTTCTTACCTCTGGCGACGACACAAAGAAGCGATGAGGAAAACCTCATCCAATGGTGCTGCGCTTAGTGAATTAATCCAGAAAATATAGCAGGAGCTCTTGACTTGTTAGTCAACATGAGGCAACTTCTAAACAGGATTGAATTCAACAGAATCAGTAATCGTCCAACGACGTACGCTCCTCAGAGCGAATTAAGTCGCAGCAAGCGCAAATACCCTGCAGCATTGCAGGTGCGGCCCCACAAGATGAACGCACTAGCGCGAGGCAGATGAATACCCCTCTGCCTGATGACACATCTAGAGGTTTCTAAGTTATGCCTGATGATCAGGAAATTTCTGTCACCAGTCTATTCATCCGCCATTGGCGGCTGATGCTGGCTACACCCGCAATATGCATTGTTCTGGCGGGCTTATTAACTGCTGTGATACCCCGGCGCTACGAGTCGACCATGAAATTTCTCGTCAACACTGAGCGGGAGGATCTGGTGATTACGCCGGAAAATAATCAGCTGGAGCCGCCGCGTCAAGACCTGACTGAAGCCGAGGTAAATTCCGAGATCGAACTGCTCAAAAGCCAGGACATCCTGCGAGGTGTGGTCGCAGACGAAAACCTGTACAGCCCGTTTCTTGGCAGCCAACAACAATCCCCAAGCCCGAAACATATAGAACGCGCCATCCTTGCCTTGGAGAAGAATCTTAAAGTAACAGCGGTGCACAGGACCAACATCATCGAGGTCGCCTACAAAACTGATGATCCCGGCAAAGCGGTTGCGGTGCTGCATAGCCTGGGCAAGCGTTACCTGGCCGAGCATCTCGCTGCGCACGGTGCGCCGGGCACCTATGAGTTCTTCGCCCATCAGGCCAAGCACTACGAGGATCAACTGCAGAACGCCCGCGCAGCCTTGACCGCTTTTCACCAGACGACTGCGCTCTTTTCGATGCCGCAGCAACAGAGTTCGGATATCGATGGCCTGCAAAGCACAGAGAATCAACTGAAAGAAGCCCAAGTAAAGATTGCCGAGCAGCAGGCCCGGCTGGTGGCTAATCAAAAACAACTGACCAGCCTGTCCAGCCGATTAACGACCCAGGTTCGTGCGGTCCCCAATCAAATGGCCGTTCAGCAGCTTGGCACGATGCTCGCCGATTTGCGCAATCGTCGTATTGCGCTCGCTGTTAAATTCAAAACCGGCGATCGGCTCATCAAAGAACTGGATCAACAGATCGCTACGACTGAAGCCCAGTTGCACCACATCCAGAGTGAGCCCGCGACAGAACAAACGACAGATGTCAACCCAATAAGACAAGCTGCCGAATCCGACATCTCTCGGGGCCAGGTTGAGCTAAGGGCCCTGGAAGCACGAAAGGCCGCATTGATGACCACGCGAGGTGCCTACCTGGATGAACTCACGGGTATGGAAAAGGACTCGATAACGCTTCGGCAGTTGCAGCAGCAGGAAACAGAAGCGCTCGACAACTACAACTTGTACACGCGAAAGATGGATGAAGCACGGCTGGCAGATTGGCTGGACCGCGCTAAAATCTCCAACGTTGCCATGGTCGAAGCACCGACGTCTTCTCCTATTCCCGTTTCTCCCAAACTGGGGGTGGACCTCGCCGTAGGTGGCGTGTTCGGATTTCTGCTTGCAATCATGATTGCCTTCTGGCGCAACTCCGGGCCCGGTTCCAAAGGGAAGGACTCCGCTGTTGATGTCTCCGATCTATACCCTAAACGATCATTTCAGGCTGCTACCGGCGACTGATTTCAATCGGGTGCCATTACGTGATGGAGGGCTATACATGAAAAGAATCTTGAGTCTGCTTGCTTGTTTAGCGATTCTGGGTGTTCCTGCTTTCGCTGCAGATACGCCGCTGTTGCAAACACGCGACGCCCGATATCACCTCCACCCAGGAGATGTGCTCGGCATCACCTATCGATACAGTCCGGAATATGACGCTACCGCTTCCATTCAGCCCGATGGTTATGCAGATTTTCCAATGCTGGGAGAACTAAAGCTATCTGGGCTGACAGTCGATCAGGCTCGCGAAAGCATTTTGGCTAAAGCAAACACGCGCCTGAATGACCCCGAGATCTCGGTGATTCTTAAGGAGTTTGAAAAGCCCTACTACATCGTTGGTGGCGAAGTCGGAACGCCTGGCCGCTATGAAATTCGTGGCCCCCTGACCGCTTTGCGGGCGGTCGAGATCGCTGGCGGAATCCGAGAGAGCGGCAAAGCGAACCAAGTCTTGCTTATTCATCCGATTAGCGAAACGGATGCGACCACCAGGCTTATTAACCTCAAAAAGGTCATGAAGAAGGGCGACATCAGTGAAGATGCGGCTATTCATCCTGGCGACATCATCATTGTGCCTAAGACAAGACTAGCCAAGGTCGAGCCATATGTGAAGCTTGCCAACCCGGGGTCTTACGGGTTGTATGTAAATCCTACTTCGTTCTAGTTAAACCACTTTCCCGAACTCGCAGAGTTTTCTGGATCAGACAGACATGATGACTCACTTTCCGGTCGCTCGATTTACTTCTGTAGTTGTAGAGTCAGTGCTCGTTTTTGTGTGTTTTGCAGCGACCTTGCATTTCGCCGGCCAGCATCATCCACTTACAATGCTCGCTCTTCCAAGGTCTCTGGCCTGGCATACGCTGCTTGCCAGTCTGTTATTCGTCGCGGCATGGATGATGATGTTTCTTGACTTGCGGCAGCAACAACTGAGGCACACGTCCCTGGCAATGACGCTTCGCGTAACTCTGTCCGGCTTGGCCATACTTACCCTGGTTGCCCTGATAGTAATTGAAGCAATGCACCCTGGCTCGGATGTCAGCCAGACTCTTCTTCGTTTCTGGCTATGGAGTCTGTCCTTAACCATTGCCGTGACGACGCTCAACTTCGCCCTTCGCCGGCTGTTCCTGGATAGCGATCACAACGTGCTGATCCTGGGTACGGGCCCTCTCGCCCGTCGTGCCTGGCGTGAAGTAAGGACGACGCATTGCCGATCATTCAAGATCATCGGTTTTAGCGACACATCCTGTCTGCCAAGCGCTCCATCAGACGTCAAGGCAAGATATCTTGGGGATGTTGACTCGCTCGAGAGCCTTCTACTCCGGTACGACATCGATCTCATCATCGTGGCGCTCCCGGTAAGATCCTGCTACGACACCATTCAAGACGCGATCGCAACCGCGCGCGCGGGTGGTATAGACCTGTACAGCTTCAGCGATTCATTTCCGTTCAATACCGAGACGGCACAGGGATCTTATCCTCGACACCTCTTTGAACCGAAGCACACTTTGCGGAGCGGATTCTCGAAGGTTGCGAAGCGGGCTTTTGACGTGATCTTCTCGCTGCTTGCGATGCTGTTGCTTATGCCTTTGCTGTTTGTGGTTGCGTGTGCCATCAAGCTAACAAGTCCGGGCCCGGTGTTTTTTGTTCAGGAGCGCTACGGCCATTGCAGACGGAAGATGCGCCTTATTAAATTCCGCACCATGGTCAGGGACGCCGAGACTCAGCTCAAGAGTTTGGAGCACCTGAACGAAGCCTCGGGACCTATTTTCAAGATTAAGGACGATCCTCGAATTACTCCTCTAGGAAAATTCCTGCGTAAGACATCGATCGATGAACTGCCTCAGCTCTGGAACGTGTTCAGAGGCGACATGTCCCTGGTGGGCCCACGGCCTATGAGCCTTCGGGATGTTTCACTCTTCAGTGAAGCCCATCTATTACGGCGTTTCAGGGTCAAACCGGGAATTACCGGTTTATGGCAGATTTCCGGGCGTAGCAACCTGACATTTGACCAGTGGATCGCCCTTGACTTCTCTTACATTGACCGTTGGTCCTTCGGTCTTGACATGCAAATTCTGCTGGCGACCATCCCTGTCATTGTTCGCGGCTCAGGGGCAATGTAGAGCGATTCGCTCGGGAGGCAGAGTATGGTTCGCGTAGCTGTAGTACATGACTACTTCACGCAACATGGGGGCGCAGAGAATGTGGCGGGTGAACTCTACAACCTCGTGCCGCATGCGGATATGTTCGCGACCGTTGCGTTGGATGAGTACGTACCGGCCTGCATCCCGAAAGAAAAGCTGCAAACATCGTGGATGCAAAACCTGCCGCACCTCGCTAAGCTTTATCGGCTGTACTTCCCCCTTTATCCGCTCGGAGTACAGTCATTGGATCTTTCACGGTACGACCTCATAATCTCCAGTTCATCGGGATATGGGAAAGGCGTGCGCACACGCAGTGACGCCCTTCACGTTTGCTATTGTCACACACCTATGCGTTGGATCTGGCGATATCGCGATTATGTGAACCGGGAGAAGCTCGCAGTTTCGAAGCGGCTTTTGCTACCCGTAGCGCTGAAGGGGCTGAAAGCGTGGGACATTGACGCGGCAAGGCAGCCTGACCAGTACGTGGCAAACTCCAGGGTAGTTGCACAGCGGATTCGAGACTGCTATGGACGCGAAGCCATTGTCATTCCACCGCCGATCGACGCCGCTCGCTTTGTGCTACAAGCGCAGCAAGATGATTACTATCTCGTGCTCGCGCGTCTCGTTTCTTATAAGAGAATCGATCTAGCGGTCGGTGCCTGCAACACTTTAGGCAGGAGATTGTTTGTCCTTGGCGGGGGACCGGAGAGCGATAAATTGAGGGCTCTGGCGGGCCCGACTGTGACTGTACTTGGACATGTTTCAGATGCTGAAGCCACTCGGTATGCAAGTGAATGCCGTGCCCTCTTGTTTCCCGGCGAAGAGGATTTTGGGATGGCTCCGCTTGAACTGGCTGCGGCGGGGCGCCCAACGATTGCTTATCGTGCTGGGGGCGCTCTGGAAACGATCGTTGAGGGAACCACAGGGATTTTCTTTGACGAGCAGAATGTATCTAGTCTGGCAGAGGCAATCCTCCGTTTTGAGACGATGAGCTGGGATCCGAACACGCTCCGCGCGCATGCTCTACGCTTCGACGTCAGTCAGTTTCGCCGGAAATTCTATAGTCTCCTGGACTCGTTGGGTTTTCCTGTTGGCGCCGAAGTTGCAGATGTCAGTCGCCACACCGCGGCGTTCCGTCCCGTGCGCCCGGAAGACGCGCATGCGGTCAACACGTAGAGCCGTTCATATCCGGATTACCACTGAAATGGCATACATGGAGACATGCCCTAGAATGAAGGTTTGCTATTACAACCATACCGGTAAGGTGAGCGGGGCTGAGAAGGTTCTCTTTACTCTGCTTGCCAATGTCGGACCCGGGTTTGAGCCCTCGTTGATCGCTCCGGACACGGCCCCCATTCGGGCATTTTGCCTGAACCATGGGATCAGTCACCTGCCCGTAGATGAGCTTAGAGCACGGTTTACCGTGAACCCCTTCCGGCTTTTCAGGTATATCTTCTCAGCCATACGGGGGATATCGCAGGTAAGCCGGCTGGTGAAACAGGTCGCACCCGACGTGTTGCATGCCAACAGCACGCGGGCTGGAATGGTTGCTTGCGTCGCGACGCTGGGTAGTAAGACACCAGTGCTGTGGCATGTTCACGATCAATTCAAGAAGCACCCCATAACCGGCTTCGTTCGTGTTCTTCTCGGATCCTCGCGCAGAAATTACGTCATCGCTGTTTCTCAAGCAACTGCGGCGGCCGTGCGCGGAGGGCTTCGCAGCCATACTGTCGCACGAGTGCCGATTAGTGTCATCTACAACGGCGTAGATGCCGCTTTGTATGTTTCGCGTCCAAGCGAAGTAGAACAGTTCCTGAAAAAGGAAGCACTCAAGGATGCTACCTTCCGGGTTGCGATGATCGGACAGATCACACCACGCAAAGGTCAGCTAGAGACGCTGGAGACGTTTGCAAAACTCGTCCGCTCCGATGCTCCAGGGGCACAGCTTCTGATCGTTGGAATCCCCGTGTTCAATAACGACCATCTGTATTTGCAACACCTGCGGCAAAGTGTAAAACGGCTGGGGATCGAATCGAATGTGAGGTTCCTGGGACATCGAACGGATATCCCGCTAATTCTACAGAGTTGCCATCTTCTGGTCTCAAACTCCTCGTCCGAGCCTTTCAGTCTTGTGCTTTTGGAGGCGTGTGCCAGCGCGACACCGATCCTGACGTCCGCAGTAGACGGCGTACCGGAGCTCGTTCTCGATGGAGTGACCGGAAAGCTTTTTCCGCACGGAGACTCCGACGTCATGCTGAACGCTCTGAGGCAGTTAAACAGCGATCGAGCGTACGCTCAAGGTCTCGGGACTGCGGCACGTGAGAGAGTTTTGCATCACTTCACGCAGGAGCAATTCCTGCAACAGGTCCGTCAAATCTATGTTGAGGTGGCCGGCGCTCTAACTGCTCCCGGCCCCTTTAAGGCGGCCGACCAGGCCGTACCGTATCAACTGGAAGACCAGGCGAGACTCTGGGGCACGCATGACGCCTGAACCGTGCGTGGATTCAATCGCCGCAAAGAGTCGCACAACCGCACTCCTTGCGGTGGCCAAGGCAGTATTTACTGGCCGCAATAATTCCGCAGCTGCGCTGCAATCACTTGCGACTAAAGTTCTTGTCCTCGGGTTGAATGCTGCTACCAGCATCGTGGTCGCTCGTGCCCTAAAGCCGGCCGGACGGGGAGAGATGTCTGCCATCATCATGTGGCCTGGATTTTTTGCCGCCCTGCTAACTTTGGGTCTCCCCAGTTCGTTGACTTATAACTTGAGGCGGAATCCAAGGCGCGCTCCGGAGAGCATCGGTGCGGCCACGATTCTGACTCTCTTGATCGGCTTGATCACAGGGATCCTAGGGTTCATTGCCCTTCCCCTCTGGCTGACCAAGTACTCATCCGGAGATATAGTATATGCACGATGGATGCTACTCGCCTCGCCGCTAGGATTGATACCTTTGTGCGGACGGGCGGCGCTTGAAGCGAAGGGAGATTTCTTCGCATCAAATCTAAGCCTGTGGTCTGCGCCTTTTCTAACACTCCTCGGGCTCTTCGCGCTAGTTGTAGCCGGCCATGTCACACCGCTCTCGAGTGGGTTGGCCTACGTTCTTGCAGCAATTCCCCCTGCTGGCTTCCTGGTTGCGCGGGTCTATCGCGCTTATCAGCCACGCTTCGCCAACATTCTCGAATCCCTGCGAAATCTGCTGCACTTCGGCATTCGCGCATGGGGAATCGACCTGCTCTCAGCGCTGGCAGTTTCTGAGCAGGTGCTCGTCGTTCATTTTCTGTCTCCTGCTGACATGGGCACCTATGTCGTGGCGGCAAGTCTCGCCCGAATGCTCAGTGTGTTTCAAACATCCGCTGTAATCGTGCTCTTCCCTCGTATCGCCGCGCGCAGTACGGTCGTTGTGGTCGAATTGACGGGCTTCGTCTTCAGAGTAACCACTTTCTGCGCAGCGACCGGGGCGTTAGCGGCTGGCGCTGTTGGTCCAACGCTGCTGCGGTCGATCTATGGCCCATCTTACGCGGAGGGCGGCGTCGGCGTATTTCGGATACTACTTGCCGAAGTAGTTCTGTCCGGTGCCACGCAAGTAGTGGCACAAGCATATCTTGCACTTGGAAGACCAGGGACGATCACGGCGATTCAGGCAATAGGAGTGGGCATCGGGTTGCTCATAATGCCGGGATTGATCAGAGAATTTGGAGGGGCCGGAGCACCGCTGGCGCTCCTGGTATCCAGTGTCATTCGCCTCGCCGCAACTCTTTTGTCATTTGAGTATTTTTTGAAAGTGGCGCCTCCTCACGTCTGGCCCAAGCGCGAAGACTTACGCCTCGTCACCAAACGTTTAGCGGCCCTAACCGGCGTCACTGCCATCGTTCGATCCTGAGAACTTGTACTCGACGACATTCTGTCGAGACAAGCCAGGGAAAGGAAATTTGCCATGCATACGGAAAGCGGCGAGCGGCTGCTACCACGCGGGTTTCGTCTTGATCTACCGGTGAATAGCGGGACGCTGCAGAACCGCTCGTGGGTGCCGGCTGGATTATTAGTCTCGATGACTCTGTTGTTGTTGGCGGGTGCACCTGGCATTCTGAGACTAGCTTATCCAGCAGCTGCACTGCTGGCCGGCCTCTACCTATACGCTAAATCTCCTTCGCACTATTTTACGTTTACTCTATGGCTGTATTTTCTAACCCCCTTTGCCCGGCGGCTCACCGACTATCGCATTGGTGGGTACATAGATGGCAACACCATGCTGCTGGCGCCCGCACTCGTCAGTTTGGTGGCGCTGCTTGCGCTTGAAAAGGTACCCCGCCGAATGGATGATAGCTGGCTGACCTTCGTCCTGTTACTGGCTACCATTTTTTACGGCGGGGCGCTCGGTTTTGCCGTGCTTTCGGACCGTCAAGCGGTGCTCAAATCCCTGGTTGGCTGGATGAGCCCCATGGCATTCGCCACCTTCATCTATCTCAACTGGCGGACGTTTCCAAGATTCAAAGAGGCGATCGATAGGGCTGCCCTCGGTGGTCTTCTGGTAGTTGGCTTCTATGGTCTGCTTCAGTTCATAATTGCGCCTCCCTGGGACTGCTTATGGCTACAGGCAATGGAATATGACCCGGCGAGTGGACCTGGTGTCTACGGTTTGCCCGAACCATTTTCTATTCGGACCTTCAGCACGATGAACTCGCATCAGCCGATGGCGATCGTCTTAGTCATTCTTGCTTTAATCGCCTTAAGTAAAGGCCAGCGGCTCTACAGCTTCGCTGCCGCTATCGGAATGCTGCCCGTTCTGCTTTCTCTCGCGCGCACAGCCTGGTTACAGGCGCTTGTCTCGCTCATCGTCTTCGCTCTTCTAACACGTAAGGGCCGCTATTTAAAAAGTTTGGTGGCCGCCGTTCTCGTTCTCGGATCCATAGGGGTAGCCCTATCTTTTACATCGTTCGGAGAGACCTTGCAACAACGGCTCTTGAGCTTCTCAGACAAGGGGGAAGATATCAGCGTAGGTGCGCGTGCAGCCGGGTATGACAAGGGTTTACGGCAGACGCAAATGCACCCATTTGGTTCAGGCACGGGTGCGATGGAGGTCGCATACACTCCGGTTATCTATGAGGATTTTGGCCCCAACGACAGTGCGGTGGTGGAACTCCTGGTGGACTTCGGAGTGGTAGGGACGGTTGCAATCTTACTGGCTTTATTCATCGGATTGCGGCAGATTTACCTTCAATTCAGAAAAACAAAGGATGCGTTTCTGGCGGCTGTTCTAGCCATTTGGGCAGGGCTGTTGGTGCAATCACCTCTCAACGCCTGCCTTGACGGAGCCCACGGTGTGTTCGTATGGGCAAGCTTTGCTCTGGGGCTAGCGTTCGTCAAGCACGCCAGGAATTTAGAAGAATGCGAAAACTTTCAGCTCCAGCCATCTACGTAATGTGCATTGCGGCGACTCTTAACGCACAAATGCTGGTCCACACTTCACAGCGGATACCTGGCCAGGCGCCCACACAGCCTACTACCGTTGCGGCTGCAAGCACATCTGAGTTTCTAAACAGCATTGGAGTGGCTTGTCATTTGAATTACACCTGGACGCCTTATAAGGATTTTCAAACAACGAAAGCATTGCTGGTTGCTTCGGGGATTCGCAATATTCGCGATGGGGGCGCCGACCCTCTCGCTGTCGCCCGATTGCGCGCCATGAGAGCAGCTGGCATCCGAGTGACCTGGGTGTTGGATTCCACAGAAGGGGTTGCGCCAACCCCGGCCTATTGGACGAAGGCGCCGCGCCAGACCATGACTCATTTTCTCAAAGATGTTCTGGGGGGTTCCGTAGCCGCCGATGTTGAAGTCAGCAATGAGATCGATATCTTTTATGCCAACAAGCATTGGCGTGCGCACGATTCGTCCCCCCTCTCCGCTGATCCGAAATCACCTTACTTCTGGGGGCATTACATTCTGGCGTTGACGCGAGATGCTTCTCGAGGTCTGAAAGCAGACCCTGCCTTGTCCTCGATCCATCTACTGGGGCCGAGCTTCGGCGGCATGTCCGCGGGGGTGGCAGATGGCTCTCTCTACGATCTTGTAGACATGGGGACTTTTCATCCTTATATGTACCGTGGCAACACGTCTGCGCCGTCCGGCATTGCCTACGATGGAGTGCCAAGCTATTTTGTGCAGACGACACAACCTACGGTTTATATCGATGAGTATCCGACGTATTTCCAGGAGTTTCAAGGTCCCTACAAACTGGGAACGCATCAGAAACCCATGGTCGCAACAGAGACCGGCTACTACACCGGATCCTCTCAATACAGCATCAGTGAATTGGCCCAGGCAAAGTATATTCCGAGGGTTTTTGCGGAGTATTTCCGCCACAGTATTGCGAAAACATTCATTTACGAATTCCTGGACGAGGGTGGTGACGGCGAAATGGAACACAGTTTTGGGCTTGTTCGAGCCGACCTTAGCCCGAAGCCGGTATATTTCGCTCTACAGAGTCTGACTGTTCTTCTACAAGATGGAAACCACTCGTTCACTCCCGGAGATCTTACCTACGGCTTTATACCTGCAGCTAACGGAATCTTTACGCGAACCCAATATGCACACGACCTCCTGCTGCAGAAGAGTAATGGAGACTTTTTTCTGCTCTTCTGGCACGAAATTTCCGATGCCAACCGCACGGACCAGTCGGGAGCAGCTGTGTCGGGAACCGACATTGACGTGCGCCCCCCAGCTCTAGGGGTGACCATTACGCTGCCCGACCGGATCGTAAGCGCCATTCTTTACACATACGATGCGCAATGGAAACTTCACCCCACAGCGTTGCCGATCCGATCTCACCGTGTCTCAGTGATGGCACAAGACAAGTTGAGCGTTCTTCGCTTATCTCCGAATGTTCCTGTACTCACCGCGGCACGAATCAAAAACCAGGAGGGCAAACGATAAATGCGGATTTTGCACATAACGAACGACGTGACGGATCTCGGCAACGGCATTATCAATGTGGCCATAGACCTCGCTGTCGGACAAGCCGAGCAAGGCCACATGGTGGTGATCGCTTCAGCAGGTGGAGGTCATGAAGCACTGTTGCACCGGCTCAAAATCACCCATTTCTCTCTCGATCAGACTCGTCGTCCGCTGCCGCTCATAAAAGCCGTCTTTATCCTTCGAAGGTATCTCCGCGACTTTCAGCCAGACATTGTTCACGCCCATTCCCGTACTGGCCTTGTGCTCGCCTGGTTGGTCACGAGATTCAGCGGGCACCCGCTTGTTGCTCACGTGCACAATATCCACGAGCGTGAATCCCTAATTATGCGATTAGCAGATCGGATCATCGTTGTAAGTGAGTCCGTGGGTAGAACGATGCGGGCGATGGGAGTTCGGCAAACGAAGATACGCGTGGTTCACAATGGCCCCCTTCAAAGTCCACGGCTGCCCTCGCTTGATTCCGTATCGCCCGCCTCCATCGAGCATCCCGCCATCGTTACGGTGTGCGGAATGAATCATAGAAAGGGAATTGCGGACCTCATCCCAGCATTTGAGCAAGTTGCTGCGGGGATCTTGGACGCTCACCTCTACTTGGTTGGGAATGGTCCCGAGATGCAACTATTCCAGCAGCAAGCCAAAGCGTCCCCCTATGACAGTCGCATCCATTTCGAGGGATTCCAGCCTTCACCTCAGTCTTACATGCTGGCCGCAGAGATCTTTGTCCTTGCTTCACGAAGAGAGTCCTTCGGCCTCGTCCTCGTGGAGGCGAGGCAAGCCGGTTGCGCCATCATAGCCTCAGATGTGGATGGGATCCCTGAGGCATTGGACCAGGGCACCGCCGGGATCTTGTTTCCACCTTCAGATATCAGCAGGCTTGCAAAAGAGATGCTTCACCTGCTAACACACCATCACGAACGGATAACTTTGCAGCAAAAGGCTCTTGTTGGTATCGAACGATTCCACTATGGAGCCATGGCCAAGGAAACCTCAGAGATCTATAGCGAGCTGATACTTGAGCGGCCTTCCCCGCGGACACGTCACATGGCAGTCGCCATGATAAATAATGAATAATTTGTTTTTCATTTGTTGGTCATTCGATTAATCGGGGTTCAAGCGAGGTATTGGCGTAGTTCTTTTGCGTTCGTTGTATCATTAAATTAGTTTATAAGTTATTGATCTGTGGCCAAATCAAGCATCAACTAATCAAAGAGGTGGAACTTGGAACACGCACTTACGCATCCACTTTTCGCTCGCAGCGTCCGCGCCCTCGATGTGCTACAACGCGCTTACATGCGTGCTTTAACGTATATAAGTCCTGTCAAAGATTGCCGCACGGTATTTGGTTCGATGGTGCGTTGTAACGCTCGGGATTTTTTGCAACGTCGGATCCGTTTTTTTCAGATATTTGAGCACAACCTCACCTACTACTCGATAGACCGACTCCGCGAGGGCGATGTCTATGTCGATATCGGAGCAAACATTGGTTATTTCAGCCTGCTCGCCTCGCGCTGCGTCGGAAATCAAGGACAGGTGATCTCCGTCGAGGCGGATCCGGTGACGTTCGCAGCATTGAAGAAGAATCTAGAGCTCAACGTGTGTCGGAACGTTGCGGCCCTCAACATCGCGGCGACCGCGACTGCATGCAAGATAGCGATCACCCGCAGCGACCCCTATAACTCGGGCTGCAACGCAATCACCGTCGGGACGAGTGCAAGTGGCATTGAGGGCCTCCCCTTTCGTGACATCGTCGGAGAGGATCTCGGGCGCGTGCGTTTTATCAAGATTGACATCGAGGGGTCAGAAGAGCCTATCCTCAGCGCGATCCTCGAAGCACTGCCTGATTTGCGGGAGGACCTTATCGTCGCCTCTGAAGTAAGTCCCACATCGGCGGAGCACGTCGCGCGCTTCGTCGCCGCCGGCTTTCGCGCCTATGCCATGCAGAACGTCTACACTATCGACTATTACCTGATCCGTTCCTATCTGCGGAGGTTTCGGGAAGACAAGGTTGTGCATATGGTCCCAGTTAGTCAATTCGACCAGAATTACAGGGACTATATTTTCGAACGGATCGGAGCGCCTGTGGCCTGAGAAGTTCCAGTCGGGCGTCGGACGGCCCATCGCATTGCAGCTCTGGAAGGAATCGGATAGGTGTCTAAACCGGATACTGTCGGGCGTTGTCGGACTGACTGCGCGATCGCCTCTCGGGGCAGCGGTATATGCCTACCCGCTGGCACATGGTTGCGCGATCCTCTTCAATCGTCCAGGCGAGTTCTAAAGACCTACTCGTGTGTTCCCGTATCAGGGGATGGGCTCCTGCGGGCTTGCTCCCCTACACCGGCTTGGGCGGCCAAAACCGGGATGCGAATATTCTGACCAGATTCGATGTGGTCAGGATTGTTTAGTGAAGGGTTCAACTCATGAATCTGTTGCAAAAGTTGCGACGTGCAACTTCCAAACTTCTCAATACAAATACCGAGCAACGTCTGCCCAGCCGTAACGTGAACCGTGCCCACCGATTCCAACGCCGGCGGCGGGTTTTGATCTGCAATCAAGGAAGGCGTAACTGCGGGGATCGTGGTCGGGCGCTCGTGTGGTGCTGCGACGGGGTCCGGTAGCGCGGAGGAGAGGGCGGCGGAGGACTCGGCGGTCGGCGCGGCCGGATCCGGCGGCTGGGCGGAAGAAGCAACCGTCTGCACAGGAGCCACCGGTTCTTGTTTCACAACGGCCGTTGGAGCAGGTTGGGATGCCGCCGGACGGCCCAGCCATCGTTGGCTTTCGAAGAGCGCCCCACCTATGGCGAGCAGCACTACGGCAGCAACCGCGACTTTGGGGAGCCAACCTGCAAACCCCGATTGCGTGTTGGCAATGGCAGAAAATTCGAGGACCTTCACCGGCGTTGCTCTCTCCTCCGGCTTCAAAGGGAGGGAGGCTCTCTTCCGCCAGGGCCCAAAATCAAGATCGGCAATCACCTGGCGGACGATATCGCGATCAATTGGCTTCTGCTGCAATGCACATCCCAGCGACAATGCATTGAAACAGAGATTGTTGATGTTCCGTGGGATGCCTTCGCTGCATAGTGCGATCAGGGCTAGCGCGTCTTTCGTAAACAACGGCATGTCGGAGTTGTATCCGGCGGCCCGCAGCCTGTGTTGTATGTAGAAAGCCGTTTCTTCCGCAGTAAAGGGATTTAGGCGAGCAAATATCGAGATCCGCTGCCGCAGTTGCAATAGTTCCGGCGAACCGATATTGTCCGCGAGTTGCGGTTGCCCGGCAAGAATGATCTGGATCAGTTTGTCGCGTGAGGTCTCGAAGTTTGACAGCATTCGCACCAGCTCGAGCACCGAATCGTCAAGATTCTGTGCCTCATCGATGACCACCACGACGCGCTTTCCCAATCGGTATTGCTCGTTCAGTAGATCTTTCAACCTGATTTGCATCTCAACCAGGCTCCCCTGTAAATCACGCACACCAAGTCCGGAGAGCAGCGATCGCAGGAGATCCAGCGGAGTGGATATCGTTTGGAACAGAAATACAATACGGGCCTTATCGCGAAGAACTTGCAACATCTCGAAGAGCAGGGTGGTCTTTCCTGATCCTGGCGTTGCGACCAACGCGACAAATCCGCACCCCGCCTCGATCCCATATATAAGCGAGTTGAGTGCTTCCTTGTGCGTGGGGGTCAGAAATAGGTAGCGGGAGTCGGGTGTGACTCCAAAAGGTTGTTCCTCGAGCCGGTAATAATCTAAAACCATCATTGGCTGGCAATCCTTTGGCGCAGCAACCAGACATTAAACTGGGGACGCTGTCGCAACTTTGAAATTCTCTGCCCAGCAGCACTGCGAAAAACATCAGCAGAACTCGGCTTCGGAATCAGAAATTGATGTCTCTTCGGAAACGCGGGGTGCTGATTGGGGCCCTTGGTGCAATCGGATCTCGCACGATGCAACCTACTTAGGAACCGTTCGCAGGACTAATCTGCTTCGGGGGATCGCGGCGGCAACATTGTTCTCGCCTCAATCGGACTTGCTAAGAATACCACGGGGCCCGTTCCTGTGGACTTGTTAAAAAGGTCGCATCTTCCGCTCCATTTGTGCGCCGTCGAGCCCGTTGCGGATGGATCCAGCGTCGGAAAATTAAATCGGCTTTAGGCCACCCAAAGATTTACAAAGCCGCAGAACTGCCGACGGAACCCAATTGGCCGAGAGTCAGCGAAGAAGTCCCTCGGAAAGATTTAGCCGGAGCGGGTAAAAAGTAACTAGGCGCCTTCTTCTGCTGTGGGCCCGCCCACAGGAAGACCGGCCAAGTTGCCCAAACTCGGCCCGGGCATTTAGTTTCTCCGAATGAAGTAGCCACCATACTTCAGCGAGAAGTGCTGGTACTTAAGATGGCTTGTTACTTCTGTGCGGTACCCTTCTAGACCTTTTGTTCTCATCACCGGTTGGCCAACTATAAAAAGTTACTGGGTAATCACAATAACCGCAGCATCAGATCTACGCACCGTACCCGCCGGCCAAGCCCGGAGTCTTTTACCGTGAATTGTCTCGCTCCCGGATCCTCTACGATTAGCGCGACCGCTCGTGGCTACACCGCGATCAGTAACGCCCATCCCGATTACGCAGATGCCCGATTAGCAACGCGCCGGCGGTAACGACGGTTGAGGTACTAGCGGCCACTCCTGTTGCCCGGGCGGCAAACGGGGATTTAATGTAATCTCTCGGAAACGATCGGAAGGTCAAGACGGAGGCTGCGGCAAGCGCAATCCAAGCCCGATTTTCAATGCGGCTGGACCGGCACTGAAAACCAGACCGCCGCCTCGGGAAAATACCCCCACAAGCAACTCACCGCATTCGGCGCACAACCGAGTGCTCTCGATCATCTCGGGACTGGGAGCGACCCTTTAGTAAGGACAGCCCCGAGAATCTGAATCCTGGAAGATCGAACCCGATCCACCGCGGTTCGAGTCGCACGTCGACGGGTGGACCCCGATTCGAGGATCAAGACCATTCCGTCCGATAGTTGTCCCAGTGCGATCGCATCCGCGTACCGTGATATGGGCGGCGCATCGACGATCAGAAAATCGAACGTCCTCCGTAACTCGACAAATCGATCCCTCATGCGTTCCGATGTCAAAAGGCTGGGGAAACCGGCCCCAAGTGAACCCGAGGAGAGAAGCCATAGGCTTCCGCTCCATATCGGCTCAACAAAAGATTGGATACTGCCCTCTTCCAGAAGCGAGTCGGTAAGGCCCTGGCGATTCGTCATGCCCAACATCTTGGGCAGTCCTGGGGACCGAAAGTTCCCCTCGACCAGACACACGACCCCGCGAGTATTCGTCGCCAGGGCCGCGGCGACCGAAGCAGCGGTTTGGCTGCATCCGTTGCCGTGATCGACCGCAGCAAATACAACCATCCGTGGCTGCTTCTCCTTCGCTTGCAGGAAGACTTGCTGCACCAGGTCCTCCATCAAATCCCCGTCCAATTGGCGAGGAAGCGGCCGGCTGTACCGCTCCCCTGGAATGAACGCCGGCTCTATGCTGCGGCTGGACGAAAGAACCTGAATGCCGTCCATCTCCCGCATTAACTCATAGTTTCTACTCATTGCTGCCTCTCTCGGCGGTCAAAGCCCATTTTCGGGTATTTTGCGATAGTATCCGAAGCCGGTATGAATCGTCTGCTCCAAACCCTTGATGCAGTATGGACTTGCTTATCTTCGAAGATCGAGTCTGCAAAATCGGATGAAGCCTCGTGCATCGCAGCATCATCGTTTGCCTACGCAGTCCTTCTTGGCACCGCCAACACAACCGTAATCCCAAGGCTCTCGACTACCTCCTCCGCGCTGTGGAAACCGCGATCGAGGCAATCGACGATAATCGCAGCCGGAAAGCTGACGAAGGTGGCCAACCCCAGGGCGATAAGCACAATCACACCTCGACGGTGCGCCGGCGACGCAGGCAGAGTCGGCGGCGCTACACTCGTAACAGTTACCGTTTGTTTACCATGGGGTGGGTCGGCGGTCCGTTCCTGCTCACGCTTGGAAAGGTACGACAAATAGCTTTTTTCGTCGGTTTTCGCCTCGCGCTCCACCTCCGCTTCGTCAAAAACCCGGCCACTCGGCTTGACTGTTTGCGCCCCCGTGTTCCTGCCGCCGCGCTCGATAGCTGCGAGACTCGCCCGGTGACCCATCACGTCCGCCTGGTCATGCGCCAATTTCTCCCGCAATAACGCGAGATCCCGGTCGCGATCAGTCGTTTGACTCGAGTTTAGACCCTGCTGCGCCACGGCAATAGCCTCCTTGGCTTCGGCGACCTCGTGATCGGCATCCCGCACCAGCGGATAGTTCTGCGCATATTTCAGTAGGAACTGTGCGCGCTTGGCCTCGGCAGATTGAAGACGACTACCGAGATTCTGCAGCAGAGCATCGTGTGCCTCGGAATTCGTCCTTGGTTCGGATTCCTGCTGGGTAACCTTGATTTTTTCCTCGTCGCTTTGGATCCGTCCCTCATCGGCTGCGATCGCCTGCTCAATCGCGCGCGATTGGCTAGCCGCTACGGTCAGTTGAAAGGCGGAGCTGGTGTTCCCATCAGATAGGGCCGGCGTCTGGCGGAATTGGCTCAAGCCAGCCTCGGCGTCGTCCAAAGCCGCCTTGTAACCCAACACGTCTCGGGGTGCAACGGCGTAAGAGTCCGATGTCGAATCCGTAGCGTGCTTCTCCAAATAGAAGTTGCGCAGGCTGTTCAGCACTCCATAGGCCAGGGCTGGATTCAGGGAGCTGTAGGCCACCTCAACTCGGTTGCTGTTCGATCGGGTCTGAACCCTCAGCTGCCGCGCCAGCGTATCCACGGCTCGCGCGACTCGATCTGTTTTCGCCTGCTGGGGGTGAGAAAAGCTCAAAATTTCGCTGCCTTGTTTGTTATCCAGGCCGTTGGCGAGAACTACCCGTTGCAGGAGATCACGATCCTTAAGCATTCGCGCCTCCGCATCGACTTCTTGATTGGTTGTCACGCCCGTTCGTCTCATAGATTCGGGGTCAGCCCCAAGGGTCGGCCCTTCGTGGCTGATCACAAGGGAAAGATGCGAGTCGTATTTCTGCAGTCGCAGCCCAGCCAAGGCCGCGACCACAAAGACACAAAGGAAAGTGAGAACCAGAACTCCCTTGCAGCGATACAACGGCGCCACCAGGTCGCGCAGAGACAAACGTACATCGTTTCCTCTGGTTAACGAAGCAGGATTCATCTCAACCCCATTTGTCTGCCCGGCATGGCTGCAAAAAATAGTGCCGTGGGCGAGCACGGATCGGCTTTCGACAAATTGTGCCGTTATGCTTCTCGCCTGGTTGACAAGGTCCAGTGGGCAGCAAAAAGCGTTTGTGCGCGCGGAGCACAAGCGAAGCGTCCAAACAGGTACTTGTCGCCCGGCATTTCAGTCTCGCACGATCGAATAACATTTACGAATAATTGGTAGGTAACTAAGACGGGGAACGGTTACGCATTGTCACCGCGCAACGCGAATTTCTTATCAGAAGTGGCGGCTGGCAAGGCTCAAACAACAACGTGACCGCGACATCTCCTTGCCTGGACCGCGTATGGACAGGAGCGGGTTCGCATTAAGCAATTTTCAGGTTAACGCGTGGCGATACGGGTACGGGCGGTCATCGCCCTAGCGTCATCAACTATAGCGGCTGCAGGTTACCGGATGCGTCAAATTGCATGTCGCGAGCATTACCTGCGGTTCTCAGCCCCGGTCGCCCGTTGATTCCGTTTACGCACGGCTCGGAAGCCAGGAAACGTTCGAGGTTGAGGGTGTCCGCAATGCGCACCACGCGCAATTTCTCTGGGTTCGGCGCCGCCAAAGAGGCCAACGCTGCCCCGATGGCCTCGCGGTCGTTCTCGAAATAGATGGGAATTTTCGCCGGTAGCAGGCCAAGCGAAGTCAGCGCGTTCATATAGGTGTATTGCAGATTGAGCGACTTCACGAAACGAGCCGTAGTGAAGTCCGCCATGCCGATCCCGATGCCGTTGCCATTGCTGGCCGGGGTCAGATCGCGGACGAAAATGCGTGCGACTCGCGGCGTCACCGGACCCTCGGAGCGAAGCGAAGAGGTATATCCAGTAATGTCGCGGCCGATTACATTGGTGTCCATCCCGGAGCCGCTAATGTCTTTTCCGATGCGGTCAATAATCAACAAATCAATCTCGTCAAAGGGCAAACGCGCCAGCAGCGACTGGGCCTTCTGAAAGAGCCTGTCCTCCTCGCGGACGATATTCTCCGGCCGGATAACCTCGATCACGGCCGTCTGATGATGCTGATCTTCCACCAGGGCAATACCGCAGAAAATCGGCGCAGCGCCGAGAATAGTCTTCGCGAACGCCCTCAGTACCACCTCGTAACCCAAATGAGCCGCGGCGCAATGCGCATTGTTGGCGCCCACCTGCTTGCCGAAGCCGATCACCAGCATTTTTTGGATACCGCTGCCTAACGTTCCCCGAAAGTCGGTGTGCGGCTTGACCCGGTTGAGGACTACGATCCCGTCGGCCGCAAACGCGGGAACACTGAACACCACGTCGAGCCCGTCCAAAGCAGTCCCGATCTTTTTCACTTCCATGCTCGCTTCAATGGGGACCCCCATGCTCGCGGCCGTGACTCCGTACCCGGCCAGCATCTCGATCTGGCCCTCTGAAGTGGCTCCCCCGTGGCTCCCCATTGCCGGCACAATGAACGGACGGGCTCCTGCTTTTATCAGAACGCCCAGGGTCGCCTTTACTATCTCTTTGAGATTCGTAATGCCGCGGCTGCCAACGCCAAGAGCGATGCGCATGCCCGGCTTTATTTTTTCCCGCAGCCCACTTTGCGTGAACTGCTCTTCCAGAAGGCTGGAAAAGTCCAATGTCTGCGATGGCGGGTAGCTCTGCCCCATTTCAATCATCTTCGGAAACAGCTTGGACATGTTCATCAGAAAAAACCTCTTGACTCTCTTCAATAAACAATACACGGGAGTTGCGGCATGCAAGTTGATTGCGGGGATTACCTCTTCTTAGTACACTTTGCGTTTGTCCTTCGAGCCCATTGCACAGGATCAATAATTCTTGTCCCGCGCCGAGACAATACGGAACCTCTGCGGGCTGATCGTCGTTTGGCTCGCGCTCTTTACCGTGCCTGGATTTGCCAGCAACTGTGAGAGCCTCGCCACCCTCCACCTGCCTCACACCACCATCATCAGGGCAGAAACGGTGGCGGGGGGCACCTTTATTCCCCCTGCGGGGAAACCGCTGCCGGACCTCCCGGCGTTTTGCCGTGTGACTGCGAATACCAGGCCAAGCCCAGACTCCGACATCTTAGTTGAGATCTGGATGCCGCAGTCGGACTGGAACCAACGCCTGGAAGGCACCGGCAATGGCGGCTTTGCCGGCAAGATCAGTTACGGCGCCCTTGCGGAGGGGCTCAAGCGAGGGTACGCGGTAGCCAACACCGATATGGGTATGGCCACGCCCGCCGGCGCCAGCGCTGCCATCTTTTTCAATCGCCCGGAACGCTGGATCGATTGGGGGTACAGAGCCACGCATGAAATGACGCTCCTGGCTAAACAGGTTCTACGCGCTTACTACGCGCAAGACGCCAGGCGGGCCTATTTCGTCGGCTGCTCCACCGGTGGTCAGCAGGCGCTCATGGAGTCCCAGCGATACCCGGATGACTACGATGGAATTGTCGCCGGAGCTGCCGCGAACAACCGTACCGGAGTCCATGTCAGCATCCTATGGAATTTCGCCGCGAACGAGAGGGCTCCCGCCTCCTATCTGACCGCAACCGCACGATCACTGCTTTCGCAAGCCGTGACGAATGCGTGCGACGTTGTCGATGGCGCGAAAGACGAAGTGATCAACAACCCGCTCAAATGTCATTTCGACCCTGCGTCGCTGCAATGTAAGAACGCTGGCCAAGAGAATTGCCTCACCGCCCCACAAGTGGAAACTGCGAAGCAGATTTATGCCGGGCCAGTCAATCCGCGAACCGGCGAAAGGCTCTATCCTGGGCTGCCGAGGGGCAGCGAATTCGGCTGGGATGGACTGGATCCGAACCCGGGCGGCAACCCTCCCTACGCTCCCATCTTTCAATGGGTTTTCGGGCTGCAATGGGATTGGCGCCACTTCGATTTCGATCATGACGACACGGTCTATACTCAAAAACTCGCGGGTATGGTGAATGCGACCAGTCCGGATATTGACGCCTTTCGCATCCATGGCCACAAGCTACTCATGTATCACGGCTGGAGTGACTGGTTAGTGGCTCCCGAAGAATCAATCAACTACTACAACTCCGTGCTTACGCGCGACACCTCCGTTCGCCCCAACAAACCCGATACCGCTCTCGACGAATCGTTCCGTCTGTTCATGGTCCCTGGGATGGCGCATTGTGCAGGCGGTCCGGGTGCTACGCACTTCGATGCCCTGAGCCCTGTAGTCGATTGGGTAGAGCGGGGGGTAGCGCCGGATAGAATCATCGCCAGCAAGTTCCCGGTTGCGGAAAGAGGCGGTGCGGCAAACACAGAGCGTCCGCTCTGCCCCTATCCTCGCGTTGCGCAATATCAGGGGTCGGGTAGTACCAACGATGCCTCCAGTTTTGTGTGCAGGTAATCGGGCGCGGTCAGAGGCGGTGGCACGGGGTATTTCTCGCGGAGCGAAACACCCTCGCGCTGACTGGCCAGCCAATTATGATGAACTATGGTTGGTGCATAGATGGAGTAGTACTATTAGCCCTGTTGCAGAAGGAATTCTGATGTCGCTTACCAGACGCACCTTTTTAAGCTCCAGCTCCGCTGCCGCCGCCCTCATGTTGACCGGTGTGGGCCGCGCGGCCTCCCTTGGGCTCCCCATCGGCCTGCAACTATACTCCGTGCGCACCCTGCTTCCCACAGATTATGCCGGTACTCTGAAACAGCTCGGCGCACTGGGCTACAAGGAAGTCGAAGCTGCGGGTTTTTTCAACATGCCGGTCGAGCAGGTTAAGACGGCCATGCGGGCCGCTGGCTTGCGTTGTGTAAGCGCGCATTATCCGCTGCCGTTGCTCAGGCAGCATCTCGATGAAATCCTGCCATTTTGCAAATCGCTGGGTGCAGGATTTGTGGTCTGCTCCTCACCCATGCATAAACAGGAAGACGCGAAGGGCCCGCTCACGCTCGATGACTGGCGCTGGAGTGCTGATCAATTCAACCAGATCGCGACAAAAGTGCAAGCTGCGGGGCTGCGTTTCGCCTATCACAACCATGTCGCTGAGTTCGGCGCCATCGGAGGCGTCTTGCCATATGACGAGCTGCTGAAGAACACCGACCCCGCAAAGGTCAGCTTCGAACTTGACTGCGGGTGGGTGGTCGTCGGGGGTCAGGACCCCGTGCATTATTTGAAGCAATATCCGGGACGCATCGTCATGCTGCATATCAAAGACTTCAAGGGTAATAAGCCGCCCTCAGTGGAACTCGGCACCGGATCGATTGACTACACGCCCATCTTTGCTGCCGCCGCAGCAACCAAACACATCCGCCACGCCTTCGTGGAGCAAGAGGAATTTCAAGGGCCAATCATGGAGGCCCTCAAGGTTGACGCGGAATACATGAAACGCCATGGCGCCTCTTTGGGGTTGGTGCAACAGCGAATGCTACCGGGCGACCACATCGTGCACCAGTAGCGGTTGCAGAAGAGGTATGGGCAGCGGCCCTTCATCCAGCGCGGTATCGTTGAAGCGCTTGAGAGAGAAGGCGCTTCCCTGCTCCCGCTGAATCCGGTTGCGAAGATCAATCCACTGGTGGTAACCGACATAATACGTAATCAGCTGGCCCGCGGTCAGCTTAGCCCGGCGCAGCTTTCCTTGAGCTTCCGCCTCAGTCTGAAACGCCTTCTTTTCCATAAGGTCGAGAGCTTCCTGGTCGCTCATATTGCGGCTCTGCATACGAATGTCGAGAATGGCGTTAGCAATCACTCGCAGGCGGATCTTCTGGACCATAAGAACAAACCGGGGGTCGTGGTTTGCGTATCCGGCATCCTCCATCTCTCTGACCGCATACTCGCCCCAGCCTTCTACATAGGGATTGTTTCCAAGCAGCACCCGCAGCACACGGCGCGAAGACGGACGCAGATTATTCGCGTGCTCGAACTGTGTGTAGTGTCCGGGCAGTGCTTCGTGCATGGTGAGATAGAGCAGCATCCAGTTGTTGTATTCGCGCAGCTTCGACTCTGCTTGTTCCCGAGTCATCTTCGGATCAATCGGGGTAACCCAGTATTCCGCTTCGGCCGTTGGTTCGAGTGCTGGCGCCGGGTGAAATCCGGCGACAGAATAAACGCCACGGAGAAAAACCGGCGTGGGCACGATGCGCATGTTGTTACGGTCGCTCAGGGTAAGCAGATCCTTCTGCACAATGAACGCCCGGATCCCGCTGGCCTGAGACTTTACCTTCTCCAGCAACTGTCCTGGTTCGACATGGTCCTGATTGATTCGTCCGATGACCTCGGCGATGACCTTGTTCTGCAGTGCATCCCCACTCAGATCACTGTGATCCTTGTGGTCCGGAAACCATTGCCGGTGGAGCGGCAGAGCCACAGCGTACATCTCAGAGCGCACCCGGGAGAGATCCCCTTCGGCTGCGGCCAGCACCGAATCAGGCGTCTCATGCGTTCCGGGGCCAAGCGCAAACGCGAAAATCCTGGCGTAAGCCGCAGGTCCAGTACGCCAGGTGACTGTATGTCGGCTGTGGGCGAGGTCATTCTTGAGCCAGGTAGCGTAGCTCTCCAGTGACGCCCGCGCCGCCTTCGATGCCGCATCGTAGCGCCCGCGGAGCGCCGAGCCGGCAGGAATCATACTCCCGATTTGCTCGATGACGCCAATGTTCCCAGCGTTTTCATCCAGGGCCGTATCGATAAACACTGGGTCGGCCTCTTTGACATTCTGCCGGGCTTCCTCAAGAACCCTGGGGATTTTCTCCATCCGCGCGAGTACGGCGGCAAGCCGCGTCTGCTCGGTGCCATCGGTCGAGGTAAGCGGAAAGAACAGTCCGGACCCAATCATCTCCACATAATCCTGCGGACGGTAGCGGTAGCTCTGCAGCACATCAAACTGAAACAGGGTGGACTCAATATTGTTGCGAAGCAGCGCCAGGTCCGCTACTTCCTCGGGCGTGGCCGCCTTTGCTGCCGCAAAGCACAGCTTGCCGGAGAGAAACAACGCGCGCTCAGCAGCGATGGTTGCAGGACTCGAATCGTCGAGCAGTGTGTCAAGAACGTTGCCATCGCCGTGATATCCCGCCTGCGTCGCTTCGACTGGTTGGTAGCGCAGAGCGGCCAGGACAAAACGATTTGCCTGATGGAGAAAGGGCTCATGCGGCGCAATGGTGCAACGGAAAGTCTCCGCCACGGCTACCGCAGAGAATTGCAAAGCGGTCAGGCAAATGACTGCAAGGACGGTCCGAGGAGTGCGGAACATAAGTCAAACGATAACATGGTCGGGATTTATTCCAGGCAGTGAGACGGTCGTTAGAAATGGGCGTGACACCCGCTACCTCCAGACTCTTAAACCAACCAAAGCAGCGATTTTGTCGACAAGCTCTGCCGATAGCGCCGGCGTAGCTCCGAGTTGCCCAGCTACGTAGCTGCCACAAAGGTTGCCGGTCTCTGCCATCAGGGCGGGTGGCGCGCCGCGCATGTAGGCATGTAACAGACCGGCAGTGAAGGCGTCGCCAGCACCCACGCTATCCACCAGCTTAGTAGGAAATCCCGGATGGCTGAACGTCCCTTCACGGGTCGTGACCACGCTTCCCTCAGCGCCCAGGGTGGTGGCCACCAGTTTACAATTGTGAAAATTCTCCAGCAGCGAGCGTGCCGCAGTCTCCGGTGTCAAGCGCGGCGCGCGCAAGCCCACCCCGCCAAGAAAAGAAAAAGTCAGCGGCAACTCCTCTTCGCTTACCTTGACGATGGTGGCATGGGCCATGGACCAGCGAAGGACCTCGGGGCTGCAATCAGGCATCCGTATGTTGATGTCGCAAACTCGCACGCATTCTGGAACCGTGGCCTCCACCAGACTTCGCGTGGTCGACCGTGACACCTCGTATCGCTGCCCAAGTGTGCCGAAACAAATTGCGTCCGCACTACCGGCCGCCTCGAGCAGTTCCGGAGTAAGCTGAATAAAATCCCAAGCCACTCCTCGCGAAATGGCATAGCCAGGCTGGTTATCCGCGGAAAACGTCACCTCAACGGTTCCCGTAGGATAAGTGTCGCTGATCTGTAATTGTTTCAGATCAAGATTCGGCTGCACCAAGATCGAGCGGGCGGCCCTGCCATACTCGTCGTTACCAACGCTCGAGGCCAATACAGTGCGGTTCCCCAACCGGGCGCAAAATACTGCAAAATTCGCCACAGCTCCGCCCAGTCTGGCCCCTCCGGGCAGAAGATCCCATAGGAGCTCGCCGACCGCCACAATTTTAGGAACCTTGAGCTCAGACATATGATTCACAAGGGACGGAACTCCGGGTCTGTCCGTTCCTTGACCACATCTTCATTCAGAGCCACGCCGATTCCCGGTGTCGTCCGGACTGGCAGAAAGCCGTTTTCATCGAGTAAAACCGGTTCCGTCAGCGAAGTGTACGATTGGTCCACGTAGTGAGTAAACTCCAGCAGCATCAGGTTCGGCGTCGCGGCAGCAACGTGGGCCGCCGCCATCGTGCCCAGTGGAGAAGCCACTCCATGCGGCGCCATCGGGATCGAATAAACCTCGGCCATGGCAGCGATCTTACGCGTTTCCAGCAGGCCGCCCGTCTTCGATACATCCGGCTGGATCACGCTGAGCGCCTCCTTTTCCAGAAATGGGCGAAACCCGTATCGGCTGTAAATGTTCTCCCCCGCCGCGATGGGAACGTGCGTGGCATTGCGCACCCTCACCATGGCGTCGACGTCGTCGCTGGGGATTGGCTCCTCCACCCAGATCAGGCGGAATGGCTCCAGCAGGTGGCACAGCTGTATCGCTGTTTCCACGTCGTAGCGTGCATGGCATTCCAACGCCAGATCATAACGGAGGCCGACCGCTTCCCTGATCGACGCCACAAAATTCACCACATCGTCCAATTGCACTGTGTTCAAATGCAGGCCCCAAAGCTTGTCCGGATCCCACCCCTTCTTGAGCGTCCATTCATCAGGGCTGTAATCGATACCGATCTTGAGCGCTTTCACCTTGGTCTTGGCAATCAGGCTGATCGCGTCCGCCGCATTGGCTGCATGCAGGTAGACGGGCAATTTGTTGCGCACTCGGCCGCCTAGCAGCTGGTAGACCGGCACATTCAGTGCCTTACCCGCCAGGTCCCACAGCGCCATTTCCACTCCGCTGATGGCGGTCAGGTAAGGTCCGCCCATTCCCCGCATGAACAGGGGCGAAGGGGAGCCGCCAATGGAGAGATGCTTCCAACCCCACAGGTCGAATAAAATCCCTTCGATCTCAAGGGGGTCGCGGCCGGCGAGCGACGGGCCGATGTTGTGGTTAACGATATACTCCGCCCCCACGGTATCCAGCATTTCGCCCGTGCCGGTCAGCCCCTGGTCGGTGTAGACGCGGATAAAGCGGCTATTGAAACCGTCACGCAAACGAACCGCGCGGATCTCGCGGATCTTTAGGCTGAGCGCATGAGAGGTTCCCTGGGCTCGGGCGTGGAGCAGGAATGCGCCGTAAGCCATCGCAGCCTGGCCAAGAAACATGCGTCGATTCATCGGGCGGAGTGTATCACGTCTTCCCCCAGGATCCGCCGTTGCGAAACCGTCTCGTAAGCTGCAAGCTGTAAGCATGCCGGAACTACCGGATATCACTGCCTATATCAGTGCGCTTGAGCCGCGGATTCTCGGCCAGCCGCTCAAACACGTGCGCATCGCCAGCGCCTTTCTGCTGCGAACCGCCCGGCCGCCCGTTGCCAGCGTGGAAGGTCGCGTAGTGCGGGAACTGCGCCGCATCGGCAAGCGCATTGCCATCGGCCTCGACGATGATCTCTGGCTAGTGCTTCACTTGATGATTGCCGGCCGCCTGCACTGGCGTCCACCAGGAGCGAAGCTGGCGGGGCGGCAAAACCTCGCCGCCTTTGACTTTCCTCATGGATCGCTCGTGCTCACGGAAGCGGGAACCAAGCGCCGCGCATCGTTGCATCTTTTCCAGGGCGAGGAGGGGTTGCGCTCTATCGATCCCGGAGGGATCGATGTGCTCTCCAGCGATCCCAACTCCTTCCGCGAAGCGCTCACGGTCGAAAACCGAACCCTCAAGCGGGCTCTTACCGATCCACGCATTTTAAGCGGGATTGGCAACGCATATTCGGACGAGATTCTGCATGCGGCGCAATTATCACCGGTCGCGCTCACCCATAAACTCAAGCCTGAGGAATGGGAAAGGCTCTACGCCGCGACACTCAGCACGCTCAAGCTATGGATCGAGCGGCTGGACAACGAGGCGAAGGACGGCTTTCCCGAAAAAGTGACCGCCTTTCGAAAGGATATGGCGGTACATGGACGCTATGGGCAGCCCTGCCCGAGATGTGGAGAACCGATCCAGCGAATTCGCTTCGCAGACAATGAAACCAACTACTGCGTACGTTGTCAGACAGGCGGCAAGCTCCTGGCCGATCGGAGCCTCTCCCGCCTCCTTCGATCAGACTGGCCACGAACTCTGGATGAACTGGAGACCCTCAAGCGGCGATGAGAATCCGAATTTCAGCCATCTGACGGAGACTCCTCATCGATGCTTTGTCGTTCTTTGCCCCGGCCAGGTGGGACAGGCGGTATGTAGCCATCGACTAGACCATTCTTGTAGCAGCCGTCCAGGGACAACGGTCATCAACGCTTCTTCTTGGGGAGCTGTAGTTTCTCCCGAACACGTTCGAACGAATTGCCCTCAGCCACCCCGCTTGCGTCTCCTTCATCTATTCCTGTTCGCAGGGCTGCGAGCTTCGCCTCAAACTGCTGTTCTTCCCGTTCCAACGTTCGCAACGCAGCACGAATAACCTCACTGGCGTTTTCGTATCGGCCACTTTCGATCTTTTCCAGAACGAAACTGTCGAGCTCATCCGTCAAGTTAACGTTTCGTGTAGGCATGGTGATCCCTAAACTGTGAACGTAACACAATTGGCAAAGATTGCCAATTGCACGTCGTTCATACCGCAGCGACTTGATAGGGCCCGGGAATACCGGTCAAGGTAGGCTTTCTCAACATCACCATCCCGAAGGCTCGTAATGTTGGCGCGCTAACTGACCGATACCTTGTTCTCCGCAGGTTCCCGCGCTGGTGCGAGAAATCCCTGGGATGACGGCCCTATCGGCATGCGGATCTCTGCGCAGCAACCTTGGCCATCGTGCCGGTTCGCGACTTGCAGAACGCCGCCGTGCGCTTCGCATATCTGCCGTGCAAGGGCAAGACCGATCCCGCTTCCTCCCGGTTTCGTGGTGTAGAAGGGAACAAATAAGTTCGACGGATTAATCAGGCCGATCCCGTTGTCCTCAATCAAAATAACTACTCCCGGGGGAGCTGCTCTCCACGTGATCGTCACCTCACCGTTTGACGGTGCGTCGGGAAAGCGCGCCAAAGCCGCCTCCGTTGCATTGCGCAATAGGTTGATGATCAGTTGTTCGATCTGGTCAGGGTCGAGTTGCAACACGATATCAGGTCCCGGTTTGAGCCGGACGGCTACCCTGGTCTCCAGCCCGGCCGCACGCTCAATCAACAAGTGTAACGATACCGGTTGCAATGCCGGCGGCGGCAGCTGGGCAAGCTGCCGGTAAGCCTGGATGAAACGATTGAGCGATTCCGCTCGATTCTCGATAATTTTAAGGCCACGCTCCAGGTTAGAGACATGATCGTCTCCAGCGAAGGCGTCCATTGCCTGTACCTTCAACGGATTGATCTGGATCCACGAACGAAGGCTCCCCGCGATGGATTTTATCGGCGTGAGCGAATTGTTGATTTCATGGCCAATCACCCGGATCAGGCGCTGCCAGGCGTCGCGCTCCTGCTCCCGCAGGGCGATACTCACGTCAGACAGCACCAGGAGTGTGTGCGGGATGCCGTGCTGGCGAAAGCTCGATCTTCGTACCATCCAATGCACGGGGTAGCCTTTACCGGCAAGAACCAGGATTCCGCGATCTGGTTGATCGAGCAGGCCGGCAAGTTGCACCTCGTCCGCCGTGCTTCCCATGGCCCGCCCCGCGGTGAGACGGAAAATACGCTCCGCAGCGGGATTGATGAGCCGCAGGCGATGCTCAGGATCGAAGGCCAGCACCGGCGCGTCCATGGAATCAATGACGCAACGCAACAACGCGCTGGCCTCAAGCTCATCCAGGCGCTGGCTCTGCAGCAGGTCAGCGAATTCGTTGATCTCAAGGGCAAGCTCTCCCAGCGCATCGAGCTGCCGGCTGCCGCGGGCACGAAAAGAGTAATCCGACTCGCGCAGCGCGGAGACCACGTTGGCCAGCGTCTGCAGCGGACGGATGATCTCCTCCATGAGCATGCCCGCTGCGATCAATGAAAACAGGGCGGCGCCTCCCAGAAGGGTCGACGCCATGGTCTCTGAAACCTTGGCCTGCCAAAGCAGGATGGCCGCCAGCACGAATGCCGGAGCTGCGATCAATAAACAGAAGACACGGATGCGGCGTTCGAACGGAGCGCTGCGGCCCACGTGCTTTTGCGAGCGCATGTAGGTATGCGGGGCTGAATCACTTCCACTGCCCGAAGTGGAATCATATTCCATACTTCTCCATCCGGCGATAGAGCGCTCCGCGACTTAGTCCCAGCGCCTCCGCCGCATGGCTCACGTTGCCGCCCGCCCGAGCTAGCGCCTTGCGGATAAGAATGCTTTCCACCGCTTCAAGGCTCAGATCATCGAGATTCTGGGCGGACGAGCGGACCTGGCTCAAACCAAGGTCGGCCGTTTGGATGCGCGGACCGCGCGCCATGAGAACCGCGCGTTCAATCGCATGATCCAGTTCCCGCACGTTACCCGGCCAGCTGTGCTGAAACAACGCCTCCAGCGCCCCGGGCTCAAAGCCCGCCGCTGCCTTCCGATAGCGCGAAGTATAGCGGGCAAGAAAGTGCCCGGCAAGCACAGGAATATCTTCCCGGCGGTCGCGCAGTGGCGGAAGATGAATTTCCACTGTGTTGAGGCGGAAGAGCAGATCTTCCCGAAAGCGCCCCTGGGCACACTCCTCCTGCAGGTCAGCGTTGGTAGCCGAGAGCAGACGCACATTCACCCGCCGGGTCTGCGAAGACCCGACCCGTTCCAGATCGCCGGTCTCCAGCACGCGCAGCAGCTTGGCCTGCTGGCGCATGGGGACGTTGGCAATTTCGTCCAGGAACAGGGTACCCCGATCGGCGAGCTCAAAGCGCCCAATGCGGTCGGTACGAGCGTCCGTAAACGCTCCTTTGACGTGGCCGAAGAGCTCGCTCTCAAAGGTTCCTTCTGCCAGCGCGCCCGTATTAACCGCAACCAGGGAACGAGCCGCGCGGGAAGAGAGTGCATGCAGCGTTTGGGCGACGATCTCTTTGCCCGTTCCATGCTCACCGGTGATAAGCACGTTGGCATCTGAGGGTCCGATGCGGGCAAGCAGCTCCAGCACGGGCTGCATGGAAGAGGCCTTGGCGATCAACTCGGGCCGGCCTTCGGCACGCAGCAGCCGGTTTTCCGCTTCCAGAATTTCCGCTTGCTGCACCGCGCGCCGTAGTTCGATCTGCGTGCGCACGATTGAGATGAGCCGCGCATTCTCCCATGGCTTCTGGATGAAATCGCAGGCGCCCCGCCGCATTGACTCGACCGCCAGATCGACATTGGCCCAAGCCGTCATCACGATGATGCGCAGGCGGCTGTCATGGGCACTGAGTTGGGCCAGTAATTCCAGTCCCTCGGCGCCGGAGGTAGTGTCACGCGTGTAGTTGAGGTCGATGAGGAGCGCATCGAAGGTTTCGCTGGCCACACGGTCCCGCACTTCACGGGGAGATTGCGCTCGCGTTACCCGGTAGCCTTCCGGCTGCAACAATAACTCGATCGCATCCAGAATATGTGGTTGATCGTCCGCGGCCAGGATCCTGGGCGCGTCTCTAGCTGTACGAGCTGCCGGCTCTTTCGCGGCTTGCGGATAGGTTGCCATCACGTTGATTCGTCACCGCCAAGTATAGTGCTGGTGCAAAGCAGCCCCGGCCCGCCGCGGATTCATTCTGCGGTAGTTTATCGGCGGCTCAAAGGCCGTCCTACCGGCTCTACAGGCTGCGGAAAGCCAGTATGAGTCCCTGAGGAAAGCACTCCTAAGGCCCGGCGTGGGTGACGACGCCGCTTCTTGCGTCGTCTATCGAGACGCCCGTGCGGTCCAATGTCGTCCCAGTAGCGCGGTCAATGTCCGCCTTGGCCTTTTCATAGGCAGTCTGCGCGGTAAAAAACGCGGATTCAGCCACAGCGAGGCCTTCTTCTGCAACCAGGGTGTCATACCTGGACATCGCTCCTATGTTTTGCTCCTTCTTGGCGATATCGAAGCTGTTCTGCGCGAGATCGCGTGCTTTTTGAGTGGCCGCCACGCGGGCTTGCGCCTGCACGAGAGCAAACTGCGAGTCGCGGATGTCGAAGCGAAGGCTCTTCTGCTGCTGCTCCTGGGCAATCTGGCTCTGGCGGTACGCGAGCACGGCGCGGAACTGGTCGGCTTTGACCTCACGGTTGCGGAGGTTGATTACGAGATTGACGCCAACCTCGTACTGCGGCGCCGAGTAGTTGAAGGTGTTCACGAACATGCTGGGGAAGTCAGTGGGCAGGCTGGTGCTGCATTGCGTAGGGCCCAGAGTGCAATTCGGGTTTTTGGGGCCGGCGGCGCCCGTGCCTCCGTAGTAGCCGTACAAATTAAGTTGTGGCAGCAGCTCGCTGTTGATGTCTTTGAGGCTCTGGCGCTGGACCTCCGCCGCATTACGGAAAATCGCGACTTCAGGCCGGTTCTTCATGGCCTCGTCGATCAGCTGGGTGATGGTTTGCGATTCGTTGGGATCGGGACCGCCCTGGAGGTCGAGCGGGATGACGGGGATTTCGTCGATGGACGGGTCGTCGGTTCGGGTGAGATCGTCTTTAATGAGCAGCTCGTTGTGCCTCAGCGTCGCCTTGGCGATGGTAAGGTCACCCTCGCTGGTGGCAACCGCAGACTGGTCCTTCGTGACCTGCATCGCAGGAATGTTCTGCAGCTCCAACTGTTTCTGGTCGTCGGCCAGGGTCTGATTGGCGTAGTCCAATGACCGGGTCTTCACCTGCACGTCCTGATAAGCGTTGACCAGATCCCAATAGAGCTTCTCGATGTCGGTGACGGTGGCGATGACCTGCTGCTGAAAGGCGAGATCGGTGGCCATGGAGGTTTCTTTTGGCGATGTGGATGAAGCGCTCGTTGCTGGCAAGGCCGAATCCGTACAGAAGCGGCTGGCTCAGCTGCACCTGAAAGGTGGAATTCAGTTCGGGATTGACTGCGAAATAAGGGCTGTTGTTGGCGGCGCGGAAACCGGTGTAGTTGACCTGCAGGTAGGTGCCGAGAGGAAAGTACTGTTGGTACAGCGATTGGACCTCGATGTTGTTTACCTTATAGAGCTCGACTCCGACCTGCGAAACGTTCGGCTCCGGGGTGACGGTGTGTTGCACATAGCCGAAGAAGCTGAGGAGGGGGTCGAACGGGGGAACGGCCGCGCCGGCGCCGAGCGTGGAGGTGACGAGGCCGCCGTTGCCAGCGGTCGCACTCGAGGCTGCGGAGCCACCACCGCCCCCCGAGGCGCCAAAGCCGCTCGCCGTGGTCGAGACGACGCTGGTGTTGACGCCGAGGGCGTTGCCTCCAGCCTTGGTGCGCTGAAGATCGGCTCGCGCGATGGGGAAGTTGTAGCGGAAGGAGGCGAGCGTGAGATTATTTTCGAGCGCCAAAGCGATCGCGTCCCGCAGGGAGATGCGGAGCTTGCCGTCTTGAATGAGGTCGTAGAGGCGCCGTGAATTTTGCAGGTTGAGTTCCGGTACAGTACTGGGCATATACGGCGCAAGGGGGTTGTGTGAATGCGGCGGTTCGATGTGGAGAGGTCCCTGGTAGGTAACCGGCCCCGGCTGTGGCTGCGCCGCCGCTTGCGCCTGCTGTGCGATGGTCTGCGGCGGAGATTGTTGCGGACCGGCGGGCGCGGAAGGCAAGGGCCCCGCGGGGCTTGTTTGGGCAAAGGTAGGCGAGACTAGAAGACCCGCTGCACACAATACAGACAACGTTTTCTGCACCACGCTGCCCGCACCGGAGACACCCTTCATGCCTTCACCTCGGCACTCTGTCCTAGTCCCGGGTTGGACGTATCACGCACCATCCAGCCATCGCGAACCTCGAGAATGCGACTGCCATACGAGGCATTGACCTCGGAATGAGTGACCTGGACGATGGTGGTTCCCTCACGATTGAGGTTTTGGAAGAGTTCCATAATCTCCTTAGCCTGCGAAGAGTGAAGGTTTCCAGTCGGCTCATCCGCCAGCAGCAGAGCCGGGCGATGAATCACCGCCCGCGCAATACCCACCAGTTGCTGTTGCCCGCCAGACAACTGGTTGGGATAGAGATCTTTCTTGCCCACGATACTGAAGCGATCGAGTGTGTCTGCCACCATCGCTTGCCGTTCAGAGCGCGAGATATTTTTGTACGAGAGCGGCAAATCGATGTTTTCCGCAACCGTTAGGTCATCGAGCAGATGGTAGCTTTGAAAAACCATGCCGATGTTACGCCGCGCCAGGTCCGACCGCTGCTTCCGGTTCATGGAATGGACGGCTTCGCCATGGAACCAATAGGCGCCGGCCCATTGATCGTCGAGCAGCGCCAGTACATTCAGCAGGGACGACTTCCCTGCCCCCGAAGGTCCCATGATGGTGATAAATTCGCCCGCATCGATCTTCAGGTGGATACGTCTGAGAACCCACGTTTGGCCGGCGCCGGTCTTGTAACTTCTTTCAACGTTTTCGAGCGAGATCATTTGAGCCCCCGTAGCCATAGAATCGCAGCCAGGTAAGTCCCCGAAAAGACAAAAAGTCCCCACAGGAACGGCCTGTAAGTAGCCCGGAACGTTAGTCCCAGGTTAGACGTGACGCCTCTGAAGCAGAATCCGAGGGGACAGATCACCTCCTCGGCACTGTCGTTCATTGAAGCTCGAGAGCGTGATCCGCAAATTCCCCTTCGGCGACGATCTTTCCATCAAACAGGTGGATATTGCGATCCGCATGGCGGGCAAAGCGCGGGTCGTGCGTCACCATGCAGATCGTCGCTCCTTCGTTATGCAGATTCTTCAGCAGCTCCATGACCGCCTCACCATTCTTCGAGTCCAGGTTTCCGGTAGGCTCATCGGCCAGAAGGATCGAAGGTGAGCCTGCCAATGCACGCGCCACAGCGACTCTTTGCTGTTGGCCGCCGGAGAGCTGCGAGGGGTAGTGACGCATCCGGTGGGCCATGCCAACACGTTCCAGCGATTCCTGCACCCGGCTCTTGCGGTCGCTCGACGCCATACCGGACCGATAAGTCAGTGGCAGTTCCACATTCTCGGCAACCGTAAGGTCGCCAATCAGATTGAAGCTCTGAAAGATGAAGCCAATTTCCTGGTTACGAATACGCGAGCGCTCGGCGAACTTCAGGTTCTCTACCGGGCGGCCGTTCAGCTCGTACTTGCCCGCGGTCGGCGTGTCCAGCAAGCCGATAATCGAGAGCAGGGTGGATTTTCCGCAACCCGAAGGGCCAGACATGGCCACGTATTCTCCCCGGGCAATGGAGAGGTGAACGCCGGAGAGCGCATGAGTCTCGATCTCCTCGGTGTAAAAGATTTTGGTCATCGCTTCGATCTCTATCAGTGGCTGCATGCTTTCGCTCCTAGGTTGCTCGTCATTGGGATTGCTTTTCCTTCAGTTAGTCCAGCCTAATTCGGTCCGTCGTGTCATATCGCGACATATCGCTCAAAATCACCGTATCGCCTTCATGTAACCCTTGCAGTACCTGGATTGCGTTCACGGAGGCGCGACCCACCTTGACTGGGACACGGACCGCGCCTTTACCGTCCGGATCCATCCGGAAGAGGCTAATGGTGCTCTCCTCATTGCCAAAGGCGGGCCGGCCCACGTAGAGGACATCCTTTAGCCTTTCCAGATCGATGGTGCCGTCAACGCTCAAGTCTTTGCGTGCCCCATCGGGCAGATTACCAATCAGCTTCACATCCACAGTAACGGTTCCATTCACTACCGCGGGGTCGATTCTCGATACCGTGCCATCGGCGATGCCATTGTGCGTATCGATGGAAGCCGGTTGCCCCAGTTGGATGTCCCTCGCCTGCGTTTCAGGTATCTTCAGCTGTGCTTTCAGCTGACCGGGTTGCTCAACCTCTGCCAGCATCGTGCCCATGGTCACATGCTGGCCCACCGCGAGAGGAAGACTGGTCAACACTCCGGCGATCCCGGCACGCACGTTTAGCGCATCCAGCTGCTGCTTTTTCAGCTCGTAAATAGCCTGGGCCTGCGCCACCTTGGCCTGCTGTACGGCCAGCTGTGATTGGATGGCCTTTTCATTGATATCTACGGTCTGCTCTTCAAGTTTGTTCCTGGTACTCAATTCATCTGCTTTGCCTTGAGAGCCGTTATAGGTAAGGCCAGAAATTACCCCCAGGCCGAAAAGCGATTTGTCAGTCCGCGCCTGCAGCTGCGCCTGCTCGTAATCTGCGTGCACTGTGGCCGCGGCAGATTTTTGCGCCATCAGATCGCTCTGCACCTTCACTTCTGTGTTGCTCAAATCAGCCTTCGCCCCTTTCAGCGCAAGCTCGGCATCGAGCGCTAGCTGGGTGGCCTGGGGGTCGGCCAATTCCAGAAGAACAGTGTCGGGCTTGACAATCGAACCCGGCAGGGTAAGAATCCGCACCACAGTGGCCTCCGTTTGCGCCGGGATCTGGCGGATCGCGTCTTCGCGCGGAACCAGGGTCCCCAGTCCGCGCACCTGCCGTATCATCGGTCCGCGCTTGACCGTATCCGTCCACACTACGGAACGGTCAACAGTGGGAGCAGCGGGCTTCAGCCGCATCACCAGGAAAGTTACCGCGGCAAGAACGACGACCCCAATGGCAATCGTCAATGCCTGCCGCTTCCGCTTCTTGGCCTTCAAGTCTGGGCGAGAGATATCCATCGCTAGTTGCTAATGCATGCCGGTGACCAAAACCACTCACCCGCGCTTCTTCATGAATTTGGCGACTTTGCCATCATCCATACATACGCAAAAGCCGCTCGGTTTGTTCAATTTCGATCTCCACTGTCCACTTCCGGACATTTGAAGTCCGTCACAAACCCCTCCCGCTTGTGGTACCAACCATTTAGTCTGTGACACGACGGAACTGCCATAAGCCTGAAAAAGGAAAACCGGATGAACCAACGATGGGCCCTCGTTATGGCCGGAACGCTATTGAGTGCTGCTTTTCTGAACACCCCCTGGGCTGGCGCCAACCAATCCCGAAAACCCAGCAATCCCGTCCCGGCTCGCGGCTATGACTACGGTCATCCCGAGCCTCAGCCGGCAGCCGAATCACTCGACCTCGGCATGTATACCAGCATCCGTGAAGAGGGTTTCAATCACTCCCACGTCATGGAATACGCGAGCGCACTCTTTGACGATATTGGCCCGCGGCTGACCGGCTCACCAAATCTGGCCAAAGCAAACGCCTGGACCCGCGACCAGCTCACCGCCATGGGCTGCAGCAATGCGCATCTGGAAAGCTGGGGTGACTTTGGCCTGGGCTGGCGCCAGCTCAGCACATCCGTCGACATGGTCACCCCGGATACGGCGGTCTTTATCGCTCAGGCCACGCCATGGTCGCCCGCTACCCATGGATCGGTAACCGCTGAAGTGATTGCCGTGCCTCAACTCAAGGAAGAGAAGGATTTCGACGCCTGGAAGGGAAAGCTGGCAGGAAAAATTGTCCTCTATGGCAAGGCGCCTGAAATACACCCTGATCCAGCGCCGCCGCTGCAGCACTACGACGAGAATAAGCTCGCGCAGATTTATCAGTATCCGCTGGACGGCAACATGGAAGAACAGCACGTGGTTCCTCAGGACCCTAAGTTCTGGGAAGACCTGTATAAAAAGATCAACTTCAAAGAACAGCTCGCAAAATTCTTTGCCGCCCAGGGTGCGGCAGCCCTCCTGGTCACTGGCTGGGGCAGCGCTGACGGGGGTATATTTCGCGATGACAACGCAGAGCAGATGGGAGGGAGCGTTTATCTGCCAGATCATAAGCAGCCCATTCCGTCTGCCGTGGTCTCCAGCGAAAATTTCGGACGTGTGAGTCGTTTGCTTGAACACAAAGTGCCGGTCACTGTTTCAGTTGCTATCAACACTGAATTCACCGGCGATCACGAACAAGGCTTCAACACCATTGCGGAGATCCCCGGCACCGATCCCAATCTGAAAGACCAGGTGGTCATGGTAGGAGGCCATCTGGATAGCTGGATCGCCGGCACCGGTGCTACCGACGATGGCGCGGGTACGATTGTCGCCATGGAAGCGATGCGCATACTCACCGCGCTGCACGTGCAGCCCCGGCGGACAATCCGCATCGGCCTGTGGTCTGGAGAGGAGCAGGGCGAGTTCGGTTCGCTTGGCTATGTACACCAGCATTTCGGGACCGTTGGACTGTCGACTAAGCCCGAGCAGCTGGCAATCCCGGAATTCATCCGGGAACGGGTAGGCCCACTAAAAGTTAAACCCGAGCAAGCGCTCCTTTCCGGTTATTTCAATCTGGACAATGGCGGAGGAAAGTTGCTGGGTATTTACGCGGAGAACGACGCTGCCATGGTTCCAATCTTCAACCAATGGATGGCGCCATTGAAAGACCTGGATGTCACAACCGTCAGCCTGCGCAACAGCGGGTCCACGGACCACGAATCCTTCAACGAGGTCGGGATTCCAGGATTTCAATTCATCCAGGATCCCCGTGACTACGAGACCCGAAGCCTGCACAGCAACCAGGACGTTTACGAGCGGCTATCGCCCTCCGACCTTAAGCAGGCGGCAGTGGTCGAGGCCATCTTCCTCTACAACACCGCGATGCGCGACCAGATGCTCCCTCGAAAGCCGCTACCAGTTCCGGAGCCGTTCGAGAAACAACATCAGCCGCTCAAAGATGTTTTCCCGGGAGCCAAGCCGGAAGAACCCAAGAAACCGTAGCCTTTCTCCCTTCCCCAGAACCCTGGGGAGCCCGGGTGCCCCACATCCCCGATTTCCTGTGAAGCGCAGTGGGTTCCGCTAACTTCATGCGCCTTTCCTTAAAGAAAGGCGCACACGCGGTCCTGTCGAGTGCAGCGTGCAGGAAATTCGGGGCATCTCGCTTGTTTTTCGCGAGATGTGGGATACCACGACCTCAACCCTTTTGTCGCCAGGAACCGGATCTTCAGGTCAAAAGCCGAACAGTAGACCCCAAAAATTGACACTGGAAACCTTACTCAATCCTCAACGCCTGCATAGGTTCAATCTTCGAAGCCCGAATCGCCGGTAGTACACAGGCAATGACCGCGGTCAGAAGAAGACTCCCCACCATGGTCAACATCACCATCGGGTCCAACCAACTGGTTCCATACAAAATCGACCGAATCAACGAAGCAGCCCAAGCTCCTCCCGCCAAACCAATCACCAATCCAATAAACACGGGCCGCATACCATCGAACAGCACCAGGCGCAATACCTCTGTCCTTTGCGCGCCCAACGCCATGCGAATGCCAATCTCCGTATTGCGCTGGGCAACGAGATACGAGAGCACTCCATAAAGACCAATCGCCGCGAGCAACAGTGACAGGAAGGCAAACGTCAGCACCAGCGTGGCGCTGAAGCTCTGCGTGGCCGTGGATTTACCCAGAATCTGCTGCATCGTCAGTACGTCATAGACAGGCAGCGCCGGATCGAGCGCAGCCACCTGCTGCTGCACTGGTATCGACAACGCCAGCGGGTCGCCGGCTGTGCGCACGACGATGGTCGCTTCGCTGGTCTGGTCGGGAATGCCGGACAAAATGGGGAAGTACATCATGGGTGCGATCGGCTGAGCAACATCCCACAGCGTGTCACCGACGACCCCGACAATTTCATAGGTCTCACCACGCGCCGAAACTGTGACGTGCCTGCCGATCGGATTATCCCCGGGAAAAAACTTGTCCGCGAATGTCTTGCTGACCACTACGTAGTGATCGCGATCAAGTCGTTCCTGATCGCTAAAGAACCGTCCGCGGATCAACGGTATCTGCATGGCAGTAAAGTAACCGGGATCGATGGTGCGAGTAAGGGCATCGTTCTGAAGCTGAAAGCTGCTCGAAGGGCGTTCGGGGATCGTGAACACGTAATCGTTCTCATGGCCTGCCCCTGGCGGGGTGGATACGAGACCCACCGCAGTCACTCCAGGCAGACGGCGCACTCGCTCCAGAATCCCCTCATGAAACGCGATGACCTTCTCCCGCGTGTCATATTGTTTCTCCGGCAGGCCGTACTTGATGGTCAGTACGTGATCGGTGGCGCAGCCCAGATTAGAAGTGCGCAGGTGCAGAAAGCTCTTGAACAATAAACCAGCCGCCACCAGCAGAATCACAGTAAGCGCAATCTCCACCGTAAGCAGCGTCTTGCGCAGCGTCGCTCGTGACAAGCTGCCGCCGATCGATCGCGATGAATCCTGGAGCGCCGAGAAGATCCCGGCGCCGGTGGAGGAGATCGCCGGCAGCAGGCCGGCAAGTAAGGCGGCGATAAACACCAGCCCGACGGCAAAGACCAGAACCGTCCCATCAAGATGAATCGCTTCTGCGCGGGGCAGGTAGCTCCAGTGGACCGCAAGCCAGCGGGTCGCGCCAAGAGAAAGCAGAACCCCCAGAGTTCCCCCGGCAGCGCAGATAAGCAGACTTTCCGCCATCTGCTCCCCGATGAGCATGAGCCGGGTGCCCCCTAACGCTCCGCGGACCGCAAGTTCTTTGCGCCGGGCCGCGCTGCGCGCCACCAGCAGGTTTGAAACATTGAGGCAGGCAATCAGCAGCATACAGCCCACCGCGCACAGCAGAACGACCAGCGGTGTCTTCACATCCTGCGTTACATCTTCGAGAATCGGCCGCAGGCGAGCATCCTCCGCCACCGGTTCAGAAGCATGCGCAAGATGAATCCGGTACTGGAGTGCCCCCACCTCATTCACCGCGGCCGCAGCGCTGATCCCTGGTCTGAGCCGTGCGATCACATGGCTCTGGTGCAAGTCGTGCCGGCTAAACACTTTCGCATCAAAGGTCGAAGCGTAAGGCACCCAAAGCTGCACCCGCGAATCAGGATATGTGAACCAGCGGGGTAAGACACCGATGACCTCATAGGGCGCGCTATCCAGCCTTACCTGCTTGCCGATGACAGACGCGTCTCCCGAGAAACGTCTTTGGAAGAAACTCCATGTAAGCAGAGCCACATGATTGGCGCCCACCTGGTCCTCTTCCGGCGTGAAGGTGCGTCCCATAGCCGGCTGTATGCCCAGGAGTGAGAACAGATTCCAGGACCCTCCCGCAGCCTCGACAACTTCCGGAAGTTCCGCACGCTCACCAGCGAGATCGAAACCGGTGATGCGCCACGCGGCCATATCCTCAAAACCGTGCGTCCGCTGACGCCAATCGTTGAAATCACCAGAAGAGACGGAATTGAATACATTCCCATCAGTGGTCTGGCGAAAGTGCTCATAGACCATAACCAGGTTGTCCGGGTCGCGGAAAGGCAAAGGCTTGAGCAGTACCGCGCGCACAATGGTAAACAGTGAAGTAGTCGCGCCGATGCCGAGAGCCATAACGAGAATCGCAGTGAGCGCGAAACCCGGTGAGCGCGTGAGGGTGCGCGCTCCGTAGCGCAGATCGCGCAGAAATTTGTCCAGCCAATTGCAACTCCAACTGGATCGCGCTTCATCGCCAAGCGCCGTAGGATTGCCGAACGCGCGCAGAGCTGCATATCGCGCCTCGTCTGGAGCCAGGCCCCGAGCGATGTTTTCTTTGACCTGCTGGTCGAGGTGGAACGCCAGTTCGTCGTTAAGCCGTGCGTTTTCCCTCTTACGTCGAAACAACATCAACATGGCCATGCGGAATCGTTCCAACCAGCGCATCTATGTCTCCCTGTCTTTGGTCACGCGCCCTCGACTACCAGGTTGATGGCGGTGGAAAGCCGGCTCCAGCTTTCCTTTTCCCGCTCCAGTTGATTCCGGCCGGCAGCAGTCAACGTGTAAAACTTGGCTTGACGGCCGCTTTCGCTCTCCGCCCATTTAGCTCGTATCCACCCCTGCTGTTCCAACCGGTGGAGCGCGGGATAAAGCGATCCCTGCTGCACCTGCAGAACCTCCTGCGAGATCTGCTGAATACGCTTTGCAATTGCCCAGCCATGTTGCGGCTCGAGCGAAATCGTTTTTAAGATAAGCAGGTCGAGGGTGCCTTGGACAAGATCACTCGGTTTTCCCATACTATGACTATCTACACTACCTCTTTGTAGATAGTCAACACAACGGATTCGTTGCCTGGCCGCGTTTGCAGAAACCACTCTTCACCGAAATTGTCCCTTTCCGAACGAAAGTGGATGAAGCCGACACCAGGCCGGGCCTGGTATCGGTTTACAGGCTAAGGACAAAATCTGGACGAAGGGCACGGCTGTGCCGCATTGCTTGGGCTGTTGGGGGCTTTAGCCGCTGCGTGAGAACTCGAAAATGAGCCGCCGATAGGGAGCTGGACTTCAGTCCAGCGGAAAAGCGATTCATTCCGAAAGGACGGGCTTTAAAGCCCAGATCTTTGTGGCCTCCTGATGCAAAGCATCAGAGTCGGTGACTCCAAGAAAACTTGCGTAGTTCGCCGTGAGGAATTGGGAAAACGAATCTCATGGGCTCTGAGGAGGCCGACAGAAATGGTGCGTGATATGCGTGGTATGCGTGGTAAGGTGCGCCAGGCCGACGGAAATGGTGCGTGATATGCGTGGTATGCGTGGTAAGGTGCGTCCCGCCGACGGAAATGGTGCGTGATATGCGTGGTATGCGTGGTAAGGTGCGTCCCGCCGACGGAAATGGTGCGTGATATGCGTGGTATGCGTGGTAAGTCACCCAGCGGGTAGGAAAAGTTTGATTTGCCGGCAGACAGGGAGCCTTCCGCGCCTGAGCCTCGCATGGGACGAGAAGCGGAGCGTGGCTCGTCTTGGCCGGCGGGGAAGGCGGATAAGTCCTTTGTTTTATCTAGATGTCCAATTGCCCCGAGTATCGACCGCAACGGGCAGAGCGCGGTTCTTCCTGCGGGTGTAACAGTTGTGGTGGCGCAGAGATACGGCTGCATGATTCCCCTCAGGAAACCGTCAAGCCAACGATCCCATGGGTGGCTTTGATGCGCAAGAAGCTGAGGTAAGAAACATGTGGATGGGGGGGTATTTAACTAAAGGTAACCCCCTCAGTTTGCCTGGGGCCCTCAGGAGGCTGGGTGAGCATTCCCCCTGCGATTCCAGAGGAATCCAGAGTGAGTGCCGCACCTACGGCGCTCGGCGTGGTCGTGGAAGGATTCCCAGCCCTTCCGGGCAGGGCTGACGTTTGGGCTACCGGCCTTCCGGGCCTCGAGGCGGCGGTAAATCGAGCGGAGTTTTATCTCTTAGCCGGCAAGGCAGTGAAGTGGAGGGAACTGCGGTTGCTCTTCGAGTTCTCACGGAGGCTCTGAAGCCCGTACCTACCTCCCGTACCTTTAGCAGCCTGTCTCGCCCGTACATAATCCCCAGCAAACCCTCCAGCTTTTAGGCCCTGGGGTACGATCTCGTTCCGCGGATCGCTCGCGACTCCAGCATGACGACAACCCGACCACCATCAGGAACAATGGCGCCCTCGTTACGGTCATCCGGTCGTGGGACGTGGTTCCATACACAATTCCTGCTGCGGCCTTTGCCGCGCCCATCGCTGGCTGAATCCCAATCTCTTGACAAAAGGAAACCATTTGGTTACATTATTGGTAACCAAATGGTTTCCTTAAAAACTAAGCGTCGCGACGCAGTGTTCCGGGCGATAGCCGATCCGACCCGCCGGGAAATCCTTAGTCTCTTGCGTGGCCGCCAGCAAACGGTCGGCGAAATCGCGGGTAATTTTCGCATGAGCCGCCCAGCCGTCTCGAAGCACCTCCGTCTACTGCGTTCCGCCGGCCTGATCGTTACCAGGCAGGACGGAACCGCACGCCTGTGCGGCTTGAACGCCAAGCCCCTGCGAGCAATCGACGATTGGCTCCGGGACTACGAAACGTTCTGGAGCGAAACCATGCAAAGCCTGAGGAGTTATATGGAGAAGAATCAATGAATCTCACCAGTCCAAGCGACACCATCGTTCAGGAAATCACCATAAAATCGCCGGCGGAACGGATCTTTGAGGCGCTAACCAATCCCGATCAGCGTATGAAATGGTGGGGCGCCGAAGGAAGATTCCAGGTAACCCATGTCGAGTCTGACCTGCGCCCCGGCGGCAAATGGCTAATGAGCGGCATCGGCATGGGCGGCAGGCCATTTATCGTGACGGGAGAGTATCGCAAAATCGAGCGCCCGCGTCTGTTGGTCTTCACCTGGCTTCCCGACTGGTACGAGAACGCAACGGAAACCCTTGTTCAGTGGGATTTGGAAGAGAAAGACGGTGTCACGACGGTGCGTCTGACGCATTCCGGACTTGCGAGCGAAAGTTCCCGCACCAGCCATCGAGGCTGGCCTCAGATCCTGGGCTGGCTGCAAGCTTACGTGGAACAGCAGGGCTAAGAAGATTGCCTTACATCAACTCACCAGCGACACTCGCCTGGTTACTCGTGCCGCAGCGCTCGTATTGGATCCACACCAGCGGCCCGTCGCGCCGGGATCCAGCTCGCGCCCAGCGCCACTAAAATCAGCATCGTGGCCGAGCCCGCAAATGTTGCCGGATCCCAGGCCTTCAACCCGTATAACAGGCTCGCCACCACGCGGCCCAACGCCAGCGCGCCGCCCACACCGGCCGCCACTCCCAATGACGTCATCCACGCGGCCTCGCGCAGAACCATCGCCTGCACTTGTTCCGACGGCGCTCCCACCGCAATCCGGATTCCGATCTCAAGCGTACGCCGGGAAACCGTCCAGGCCATGATGCCGTAAATCCCAATGCACGCCAGAATCAACGCCAGCGCCCCAAACGCCGCCGTCAGTTTGGCGAAAATTCGTTCATGCTGCATGCTCGCCGCAATCTGCTCGTCCTGGGTGCGAACATCAAGCACCGGCAGGTTACGGTCCACCGACTGGACAGCCTGCCGCAGTGTTGGCGCGAGCGTCTTCGCATCCAGCCGCGTAGCCAACGCAAACGTCGCTTGCTGAACGCCGTTCTTGTTCTGCCAGTACGGAACGTAGTAGGTGGGTTCCGGATCCTTGCGTACTCGATCGTATTTCGCGTCGCCGCACACACCGACGATCTCAATGCGGATCGGATCGTGCCAACCAGCTTCGAAAGTCCGTCCGACCGGATTCAGGCGTGGGAAGTACTTCTTCGCCAGACTTTCATTCACCACCGCAACCTTCCGCGAAGTCTCTGTGTCAGACGCGTTGAACCCACGCCCCGCCACAACCGGAATCCTGTACGTAGAGAAAAAGCTCTCTCCGACATCGTTCGAGAGAACGCTCGGATTCCCCTGAGGCTTCCTCTGCTGACCCTCCGGAATAAACGTGTGGATCATGGCATTCCCGTCGATCAGGGGCACGCTTGTCAGAGTCACCGCCTGAATGCCCGGTATCGCGGACAGCTTCTGCTCGAGTTGCTGATAGAGCGGAATGTTGGCCGCACCCCGATAACGTGTCTGCGGTGGTTGCAGTTCGAACAGCAGCAGATTGTCCGGTTGAAATCCCAGCCGTGCATGTCCGAGCTGGATGAGCGTCTGCACGAACAAACCCGCTCCCACCACCAGCAACATCGACAACGCCACCTCGATCACCACGATTGTCTTTCCCGCCAGGCCGCGCCGCCGATGCGTTGCCGTCTGCGCCGAGTCCTTTAGTCCTGAACTGACCTGCACCCGCGTGGCCTCCCACGCAGGAGCCAGCCCAAAAATCAGTCCGGTGACGATCGAGATTCCCGCCGCAAATCCGAAGATCCGCCAGTCAAATCGCGCTGAAAATCCCACCGGCGCCCAGGAATTGGACATCATCCGTGGGATCGCATTCCGCACACCGTAGGCCAGCAACAGTCCCGTCGTCCCTCCGAGCAGTGACAACATCAGGCTCTCGGTCATCATCTGGCGGAGGATCCGCCAACGCCCGGCGCCCAGGGCCAGCCGCACGCTCATCTCCCGCTGCCGCGCACTGGCTCGTGCCAGCAGCAGATTTGCCAGATTCGCACAAGCCAGCAGCAGCACAAATCCACCCAGGCCCAGCAATACAGAGATCGGTTTCGCCAGATCCTCCAACGCGGGATTCTGCCCGCGGCTCCCATCTGTCATCAGCAGCTTCGGAATCTGGCTGTCCTTCTTTACCTGCATGGTCGCGCGCACCGCGGCATCCAGCGCCACATTCAACGAAGCGGCCGCGGTCCGGTCCGGTAGTCCAGGTTTCATACGGCCCATCACCAGCACCCACCACTCGTCCGTGTTGGTAAGCAACGAAGAGGAAGCAGACCCAGAAAAGTTCTGCGGCGCCACGATCGGCTGCATGCTGAAGGGCAGGAAGACATCCGGTGTCCCTTGCGCTGAGTACGCGCCAGTGAACTTGGGCGGATTCACGCCGACGATGATCATCGGAGTCACGTTGACGAGAATGGTCTTGCCAATCACATTCGGTGCCCGGGCAAACTCCTTCATCCAGAATCGATCACTGATCACCACCACCGGACCGCTGCCCGGCGAGCCGTCGTCAGACTCCTGAACGCCGCGCCCCAATTGGGGCCGCACTCCGAGGGACGAGTAGTAGTTTCCCGACACCATCTCTGCTTCCACTGCTTCGGCATGCCCATTCACAGTCACCGTTTGCCGATTCAATGGTTTAAATGCAAACAAGCTCTCCATCCCCGAACTCTGTTTCCGTAATTGCTGGTATACCGGATACGAGAACGATGTGGACTGCTCCCCGCCGTCCGGCAAATCGTCGTACTCGCCCCACATGCTCTCGACGACCCCACCGTTAGGCTCCGTCCACCCCAGCAGCCGCAGTTGTTCTGGATGCGGAACCGACAACCGGTCTAATAGCATGTGTTGCGCCGCGGTGAAGATGACCGTATTTACCCCGATTCCCAGGGCCAACGATCCCACGGCGACCGCAGTAAACCCGGGACTCCTCGCGGACGTGCGAAACGCATAGCGCAGATCGGCCCACAACTCATCCACTAACCTCGAACCCCACGCCGCCCGGCATTTCTCCCGTCCCGCGGCGAGACTGCCCAGTTCGGCCCGCGCCCGCCGCATCGCCCGCTCGCGCGGCATCCCACTCCGCATCAGGTCCTCGGCATAGCTCTCAAGATGAAACTCGAGCTCCTCCTGGACTTGCCGATCTACATCGTCACCCTCGCTGACCGCTCTCCACCAGGTTGCAGCACGGCTGAACAAGCTCATAATTCCTCCCGAGCCGTGTTGAGAATGACGCCAACCACCTCAGCAAACTGCTTCCACTTCTTAGTCTCGGCCTCCAATCGCCGCCGCCCCGCCGCGGTCAGGCGGTAGTAGCGCGCTCGTCGCATGTTCTCGCTCTGTCCCCACTCACCCGCAATCCAGCCCTCATGTTCAAGGCGATACAGGGCGGGATACAGGGATCCCTGCTGAACTTCCAACCGGCTCTGCGAAATCTGTTGGATTCGCAGCAGGACTCCATACCCATGCAATGGTCCCAGCGAAACCGCCTTCAGCACCAACATATCCAGCGTCCCCTGCAATAAATCGACTCCCCCATCCTTGGCCATTATGATCTCTCTCCAAGACTGTCTAGGAGAGTAGCGCAGGTTCTCCTAGACTGTCAAAGAGAGGGAGCGAGGCCAGCTTGATTTTCAGCAATTTGTGATGAGGGTCGAATCGGAAGTGACGGAGATGGCCGGCTAATCCACGTCGCGCTCACCTTTCGCGACGTACCACTCCGTTGAAGGTCATGTGCTCACGGGACGAGGAATCAGGGCTTGCCCATCTGTTTCTCCGTATCAGCGATCGCCTTCCGGAACAACTCGACGGCCGGAACATCCGGGGAGTCAAGCGCGTCCTTTGCCGAATATCGCCATACCGACGGGGAGGCGAGCGGAGACTGTTGGAGATCTGCTTTGTTCCCGCGGTAAACAACGAACGTGTCTTGCGCGCCCCCCATCTCTACCTGCGGTTGGGGGTTCGGAGGGGGAGAACTCGAGGGATCGCCAGGATATCCCGGATTTCCTTGCCGGGCACCAATTCGCCCACCCGAATCAGTGGGCTGCATCACGACAGGCCGATTGTTGGTCGGGATGCCGCCAATAGTTTCTTGCGCAATTTTGCCGCTACCTTTATGAACGGTGATCACAAGATCGGCGTCCGCCGCATCCATGACCAAATGGAATCGGCCCCATTTCGTCAGAGCCTGCTCGACGTCCTCGCGGGCGGTGTGGTCGGCATTCGGATGTTCGATGGACACACCGGCGTTAGGCTCAACAAGAACCAGTACCGTCTGCGCCTGCAGAACGTCCAGCGGCAGCAAGCCCTTTTTCTTGTCCTTTGCAGCTCCAATCAAACACCACGCCAGCATTACAGAAACTGCAAGACCTTTGCGGCTCAGCATAAACCCCTCCCACCCGACCGCAACCACTCTAGCCCACCGGGGACGTAAAGGGAAAGCCAGTGCGCCTCCTTTCTAGCCCGCCTGTATTGCAGACCGGCAAGACGATGCCGCAATGAACGACTACGACGTGGTCGCTTAGGTGACTTCAGCGCCGCTCAGGAATAGCCAGCCGTAACCTTGGCAAAAACGCGGCAGAAGTTTCCGCCGCCGACCTTGCCGATATCGTCAGGCGTAAAGCCCTGCAGCAGCATCTCCCCGACAACCGCATGGAAAAATCCACCAGTCAGGCCCGGCCACGCTTTATTGGTGCCTTGGCCCACCTTCGAGGACAGCAGATCTGTGTCGCTACCGATACCCACGTGGTCGATGCCCACCGCGTCCACCATGGCCTTGATGCTTTCCACGAAATCTTTCAGCGAATCAGCCAGGTGCGTCCACACGCCGATCACGCCGCCGGCGTCGGCCACCACCTTCGCGTGTTCTTTGCTGATCAGCCGTGGCTTCATCATCTCCGCCATCTTCGGGTTGCCGCCGGTTCGGCTATCGAGGCACGTGTGGGACACGATGACCGGCTGCGTAGCCACCTTCAACGCACCCAGCACCGTCTCGTGGCTGGCGTGAGCCAGGTCCACCACGATCCCCAGCCGGTTGCACTCCCTCACGACCTTTGCGCCAAATGCTGTCAAACCACCCAGGTGAGGCGGAGTTGTATTCGTGTCGCCCAACGGCGACACCATGTCGTCTCGCTCGTGAAGCAGTTGCAGATCCCGCACTCCGCGTTTGTACACCTCTTCCACTCGGTCCAGGTGCCCCTCGATGAAGTGTGCCCCTTCGACCGTCTGCACGATCGTGGGTTGACCATGGTCGTGCGCGGCCCGCAGGTCTTTCAGGTTCAGCGCGCGGTGAATGTGTCCCTTTTCCAACTGTGCGTCGATCGCCGTGAGCCAGCGAAGAAAGTTGTCTCGCGCATCGCCTGGCTTGTTGTTTGCCGCGAAATCCAGCACGAAGCTCGCACAGACGGCAGTAAGCCCCGACCGTTTGAGTTCTTCTGCCACGGAAAGGTCGGAAGCCGGCTGTTGCTCCTCCTGCCGCGGCGGTTGGCTACGCTGCGGATGCGGTTCGGTCCCTGGGGGATAGACATGGTTGTGCATGTCGATGCCAATCGTCCCGGACATGACCTGCGCCACCCGCGGATCAACCCCGTCACCGGCCGCACTCAGCCATGCCGGCCCCAACAGCATCGCACCCCCGGCACCCACTGCGGTCGTCAGAAATTCTCGTCGCGAAAGACTGGGATAACCCTTTTTCAACATACCGCTCATAGTAGATCACCTGCGACGGTGCAAACCTGGCCGCAAGGGACGATGCGGCGTCTGCGTCTTCGCCCAGGAACAAACCTCCAGTAACCGGGAACCAAACGCTCCCGACCATATACGGATAACTGACCCTATCCGGTCAGGTTTGCAGCCGGACACCGACGAAAATGGTGCGTGATATGCGTGGTATGCGTGATAAGGTGCCCTCTGGGCAAAACGATTTGGCTTTGCCGGCAGATAGAGCCTTCCCCGAATAAGCCTCCATGGGCACGAGAACCAGAGCCTGGCTCGGTTTTGCCGGGGGAGAGGCTGATAAGTCTTTCGTTTTCAAAGTCCGCGTGAAGTCAGGAGCTCGACTAATGACGAAGCGATGGATCGGTGCGCATTGCCGGGACCGCTTCTTCATATTTATGCGCACGTATCCGTCTTCCTGGTAAGTGGGGGGACACTCGCCACGCACCGTTTTGCTCGTGTTTCGGGCCGGGCTGTGGCGCCGGCGAGATACAGCCGCATGATTCTCCTTAGGAGACCCGTACAAGCCAACGATCCCACGGATGGCTTTGGCGCACAAGAACCCCTGATAAGAAACATGTGGATGCAGGTGTCGTTGACTAAAGGTAACCCCCCAGTTTTCCGTAATCGTTTAACAGTTGGGGGATAGTTGAGGGGACTCGGCCCACCAGCTCGTCTCATTTCGAGTCGGAACGGCCTAATCCTGGTGATGAATCGACTCGAAAGGATGGCTCGCGGTTGCCGGCAACGGGGTTGAATGGAGGCCCCGGGCGGGCCGCAAGATGGTCACTGGCGACTGTTCGAAATCGAACGGCGAGGGATGGAACCGGACAGAGGAGATGGTTTGGACGTTCCGACAGACCTGCGAGAAGCGCCTTGGAATCTGAGGTTTGTCCTCGGCGGCGATTTGGTGCGCGGAATGCACGGTTGAGGTGTCCACTCCGCTTGCAGGAGTTTGCGCCATGAACACGGTTTGGCAGGATCTTCGTTACGCGGTTCGGCGGCTCGCAAAATCGCCAGGCTGGGTGTGGCGAAGGAGACGACCTACTCGCTGTGGGACCCGACGCCATATGCGGCAGTCTACATGGACTCAACGCAGGTGCCGCCGACTGGAACCGAGTACGCCGTAACGACCACCGGCGATCCGCTGGCGCTGGCGCCGGCGGCGCGCAAGGCGCTGGCGAGCCTGGACCCGGAGCTGCCGCTGAACACGGTAGAGACCTACGCGCAACTGCAGAACGACAATTTGACTGGGCTGATGTATGCGTCGGGAATGCTGGCGCTCGACGGGCTGATTGCGCTGCTGCTGGCGGCGATCGGGATTTTTGGCGTGATGGCCAACATGGTGGGCGAGCGGACGCGCGAGATCGGCGTGCGGCTGGCCCTGGGAGCGAGTTACCGGGATGTGCTGCAGATGGTGATGCGCCGGGCCACGGTACTGGCCGGAGTGGGGCTGGGAACGGGGCTGGTGATGGCGTTTATGCTCGCGCGGCTGGTGGCAAACCTGCTGCGCGGCGTGCAGCCGGACGATCCTGCGGTGTACGCGTCGATTGCGTGCGCAATTGCGGCGATCACGCTGTTCGCGAGCTGGATTCCGGCACGACGGGCGGCCCGCGTGGATCCGATGATCGCGCTCAGAGACGAGTAGCGCGGCCGATCGGTCCCGGCTTGATGGTAACTTTTTTCCTGAGCCATAGGATTGATTGGTTTAACCACGCGATCGTGTTTCTCTATGCGTAACGAGTGACGGGTGCCCCATATCTGCCCGGTTTTGGCAGATGTGGGATTCAACGGCTGTCCACCGATCACTCTCTACCCGCAACAGATCTTGTCCATGGCCATCTACGCCCTGCACAGTCGGGGTTTGAGGTTGGTGGAATCCCACATCTGCCAAAACCGGGCCGGTAGAAATCCAGGCTAGAAGCTCGTAGTTAGCCGCAGTCCCCAGCTACGCCCTGGCGCTATGGCGTTACCCGAGAAGAGGCCTCCGAAATCGATGACATTCAGCCGATTATTCAGATTGTCTCCATCGAGTTGAAGCCGCGCATTTAATCGCTCGCTCTTGTAGACGTCCACGCCCAGAGAAGCACTCACAGCCAGTAAGGGCTTGATGCGTCCGCGGTCAAAGTTGATGCGGCTAATGACGGCCGGCCCGTAGAGTGCCAGCGCGTCAGCCTCCGTACCTTCATACTCGAACGGAAGGCCAGACCCATAGGAAGCGCCGGTGGCCAACCAGACACGGCGCGTGGCCTGATATTGAAATCGCGTACGCAAGGTATTGCGCTGATCCTGAGAATCGGGAAAATGACCATTCAGCTGTGACAATGCGGCATCTGCATCATCGCCCAGGAACAACCCTCCAGTAACCGGGAACCAGACGTTCCCGACCATATAGGAATAACTGACGTATCCGGTCAGGTTTTGCAACCGGACCAACTCCAGTTTTCCCTCGGCGCCATAGATGACCGATTTGTCGAAGGAGATCGGATAACTTACCCCGGTATTGAGGAGCTGATCGTCATCTGCATAGTTGCGGACGTCTCGGCGGTAGAAATTTACGTCCGCCCGCAACCGGTCGCCAAACGCTTCGGTCATGCCGCCTTCGTAGTAATTCCCTTTCGAAGGCTCGACCGGCAGGCGCAGAAAGTCATCGCTCAACGCATCGATCTGGGGGGAACTCGATATGAGGATGTTTTCGAAAGACGGAGTCTGGAACACCCGGTCATACGAGGCATGTAGCACCATTTTTGCCGATGGAATATACCGTCCGATCGATATGCGAGGACTGAATGCGTTCTGATTCAGAAGAAGCTGGTAGTGATCCCAGCGAAGGCCGGCGCTTACGGTCCACTTGCCCAAACGGATCAGATCTTCCACAAAGGCAGATTGTTCCAGGTCGGGCCGGCTGTCTACGAACGTAAGCTGCTGAGGTGTATCGTCGTCAAACTGGTCAGGATCGGTAATCAGGTAGCTGAAGGTTTCATGCAGGAAGGTCGTATCGTTTTCTATGCCGGCCTTGAATTCCTGATTGCGGTAGTGATGCGAGAGAGTGCCCTTGAGATATCCTTCGCGAAAATCGTTTTTCTGGAACGCAATGATCGGCGTTGACAAGTCGTTCGAGTAGAGATCGTTGGCATTGTCTCGTACCATGCCTTCGAGCGAACCAAGGCTGTCAGCAGAAAAAATGTGTTGAAAATGTACCGAGCCGAGCGTCTCGAAGTTGTCGCCGGTTTGCAATTGACCCGCGTCTTGTTGCACCAGCTCGTTGGGAATTTCGAACCGGGAAAGCTCGTGGCGAACACTCATGATGAGCCGGTCTTTCCCGGTAAAATCGCGCTCATAGCGCACGGAAAAATCTCCGGTCGTTCCGTTGTTGGTGAAATTTTCAGGAACGACAGGATTGAGGTAATGCGAAGACCTTCCGCCTGAAGCGGTTGCGCCGAGCGTATTTTTGCCCCAGGTGTCTTGCAGTTGGCCATACCCCCCGGCAGTGTCGTATGTGCCGCCGGACAAGATCAGTTCCCCGTGCAGCCCCGAGTTAGGGTTGCGTTTTGTATTAAGCTCCACGACGCCGCCCATCTTTCTGCCGTACTCTGCGGGAAATCCGGCGGTGTAGATGCTCATCGACTCCAGATCGTCGGCTCCAATTTCCGGTCCAAAGCTGGGCGAGCGGTTGTCGGTAAGCGGGAGCCCATCAATGACGAACTGGGTCTGATATTCAGATCCCCGGGGGTGCAGCACTGCATTTCCTTCGTAAAGCCAGCCGGGCTGCGTGTTGACGAGATCCTGCACCGATGTACCAGGTAGCGATAGCACACGATCTTCGATTTGCTTTGAGCCAATCTGCATGATCGAAGACGGGCGGTCCGGATCGATCAACGTGGATGCGGCGTTCACATTCACAACCGTCTTCACTGGAGCCAGTTCAAGTTGTGCTGAGTAATCTATGGGGATGGCCGATCCCACCTGCACATCGTTCGAAATGGGTGTAAATCCTGACCGCTGGACGGTGATCAAGTAGACGCCGTAGGGCACCCTGTGAATATCGGCCATCCCTAGTTGGTTGGTCGAAACCGCCAGGTTGTACTGATTTCCCTGGCTCACAACGGTAACCGAGGCCACCACGCCGGCGCCGTTCGGGTCAGTTACCTTGATGCGAAGCTCGCCGGTGTTTACCTGCGCAAAGCAGGGCAAAGCAAGAATTGAAATGCAAAGCAGAAGGGTAAAAAACGGCCGCATACCTGGATATTCCTTTTGCGCCGGTTTTGTTCAGCCTTTTTTTCAAAATGACCACTGCAGGAGTCTGATAAGGAGGACGTGTTAATATTCGGGTGTTTCATCTGACCATGGAGACCACGCAAAAGCTGGTGTCACTACCTGCCAGGAACGCAGAAGCCATAGCGACGCCTGGTTCCGGTGTTGCCGCGGCGAGTGCGGATTCAAAATCCGACCTTGAATCAGTGGTCATTGCTTTATTCGACGCGTTCCATGGGCGGGTATTGAACTATGTACTCACTTGCGGCTTGACCTTCCATGATGCGGAAGACGTCGTCCAGGAAACCTTTCTTTCTCTTTTCCGCCACCTGGAACTTGGGCGTCCACGGTCGAACCTCAAGGGCTGGATATTCCGGGTCGCCCACAACCTGGCATGGAAGCGACGGAAATCAGGCCGGGTATTTGCGACTGGCCTGGACCATCACAAGATTTTGGCCGACCAGATGGCTACCGACGCAAATCCCGAGTCACACTTTGCATTCAGCCAGATCCATGAACGGCTCAAAGCTGTCTTTGAGGCACTCCCCGAGCAGGAACAACGCTGTCTCTATCTGCGCGCCGAGGGTTTGAAATATCGAGATATCGCGCAGGTGCTTGACATCTCCCTGGGCGCAGTTTCTATCTCGATATCTCGCGCTCTGGCGCGCATGATGCGCGCGTCAAGGAGTGGATAGCCATGCAAGCGAGCAGTAGACATCTCTCGGATGAAGAAATTCTCCAGTTCATCGACCGGGAACTACCCCCTCGGCGGCAGTTGAGTGCCGGCGCCCACCTCGGGGAATGCTCGTCGTGCCGCTCGCGCAGGGCCGAGTTTGAGGGCACATTAGCCCAATTCTCGGATATCTACGAACATACGATCAATTCCCAGCGTCAGACTTCGCTCCAATCCCGATCTATGTTGAAGGATCGGATTGCGGAGAGTGTGGCACGAGGTCATCGAGCCTGGCCTCCCCGGATATTCCTGAACGCGATATCGCGACAGTTAATTTGCGCGGGCGTTGCTTTGCTGATCGTCGCGGCGGGTGGTTTCGCCTTGCGGAAGATTGCGAACGACCGAATGGATCGACGCACAAGAGAGCTCCAGGCGCTCGCTCTCCCGCGGAGAACACTCACTCCAGGAGCTAGCCGGCGGGTCGGTTTCACCGACCTCTGCCAACGCAACGATCTCGACAACGATCCTCCCGTTGATCCCTCTCTGCAACAGGCTGTATTTCGCGAGTATGGCCTCCCGAGTTCATCTCAAAATGCCTACGAGCTCGACTATCTCATTTCGCCAACACTCGGCGGCTCGGTCGACATCAAGAATTTGTGGCCCCAGCCTTATTCATCGACGTGGAACGCGCGGGTAAAGGACGAGTTGGAAGACCATCTGCACCGATTGGTTTGTGAGCAAAAAGTTCGATTGGAAACAGCGCAAAATCAACTTGCCACTGACTGGATTGCAGCTTACAAGCAATACTTCCATACCGACGCACCGCATTCTGACTCCGCTGCCCTGGCGAGTCCGGTTACCCAGCGACAGTCCGTCGGACGAGGTCATCGTGCTGAGCTGTCTTCCGATATCGCTGAAATTACCTATGTCGCGGCTGCTACACCCGTCGCGCTCGCTGCTCTTCGACCTTAATGAAGAGTGCGACCCTAGAATTGCGTCGTCTGCTTAGCCTGGATTTCTCACAGCCCGGTCTGCGACCAAGCCCGGGTGCCCCATATCTGCCCGGTTTTGGCAGATGTGGGATTCCACAAACCTCAACCCCTGACTGTGCAGGGTGTAGATGGTCATGGACTTCAATATCGGTTGCTGGTAGAGAGTGATCGGTGGACAGCCGTGGAATCCCACATCTGCCAAAACCGGGCAGATATGGGGCACCCGTCACTCGTTACGCATTGAGATCTCACTACCGGCAGCGATTCGTTTATTCGTTCACCCGGGGGTTTGTGAGAAATGCGGGTTAGAACCTTCGCCATCGTAGTGTTAGTTTTCAACGCGATTGCCGTTAAGGCGGAACTGTCCGCTCAGGACATTCTGCAGCACTACTATCGAGCCACCGGCGGAAGTGCATGGCAACACTTCGAAGAGTGCGACTCGGCGGGCACGGTCGCCCTCTTACAGAAGACCGGAACCATTCGCTATTTCGAGAACCTGCATAGCGGCGGCAACAGGGCTGATATTGAAATCTCTGCGCTGGACATCAAGCAGGCCGATGGCACCGCTCCGATACAGAACTGGCATCAGAATGCAGCAGGAGACATTCAGCTCTCACCTCCGGACGATGCCGTCAGCATCGACGACCGCTACCTGACCAGCCGTCGATACTGGCGGCCAAACTTCGGCGATGCAGCTGTCACAGTTCTCGCCCCGCAAACGCAAGGCTCCGCTACATGGGACGTCCTGGAGTTCAAGGTTCCCCGTGGACAGGGTTTTACTATTTGGATCAATCGTAAAACCGGCTTGCTCGAACGTGTGGAAGGCAGTATTAGGAAGCAGCTAAGCGATTACCGCTCTGTCAGTGGCGTGCTGCTGCCATTTATCGAGAAGAAGGCGGCCGATAACGGCGAGCTCACCATTACCTATACCAGCCGAACTCTGCGCAAGCATCTCGACAACGCTGCATTCGCCGTCCCGTTCCGCAGAGACTACCGCATGCCACCTGCCGGTGAGGTGACGATATCCGCCGAGGGTGGATTAATCTTGCAAACGTCGATCAACGGCAAAGGGCCATTCAAGACGCTTTTCGATACCGGGTCGGTGAACTTCATGTCCGAGAGCTTCGCTCATCGGCTCGGACTCAAAACGGATACACAAGGGATCGAGTTCGGCACGTCTAGTCCAGCAAATATCCAGGTGCATAGGGTCCACGTAGACACTTTGCAAATCGGCGATCTTGTGGTTCGCGACAGACGATTGGAAAGACGTACCTCAGTGGCTAAAGCCCTCATAAAACGGAGCGCGATGTGGCACGGCTGAAGCCGTGCCCTTCGTTTGTGGCGATTCATGTCTGATTAATTATGAACTGCTCCCTATTTTGTTTGGTAACAACCAATGTCTATCTTTCCGGATTTGCCCCGCGGTGAGCCTTCAAGATCCAGCTCTCCCACGGGTACCCCGTCAGTCGTGCCGGCAACAATCGCGGGAGAATCCGGTCGCAGATGAAAATCCTTGGTGGCGTCGACAAAATGCGGGTCCAGAAAACGGGAATGACGGTCATTTCCTGTTGATTGAACATAGTTGTCGAATCCTGTTATGGGGGCCGAAGAAGTTCCCCATTTGCTCGCCCTTGGCCCGGAAGCACAGTAATAGAGATTGTGATCCATCATTACGGGCCGCCGGCCTTCTTCGACCCGCGATTTGGTTACCGTAATAAGGCAGCGGGGCCCCGCATAGACAATGTTGTTCACAAACATATTGTCCGCCATGTTCCACTGCATCTGGAACTCACCAGACCCTGTACCCGACGTATCGTTGTCGTAGAGCGTGTTGTTGACCACGCTGCTGTGCTCGGTGTGTCCTCGCTCAGGCGCATAACCCCCGATGGAAACACCCGCGGTATGGCAGTGGTAAATAAGGTTATTTCGTGCAGTGATGTAACTGGTGGCGCGGTCCTTGTGCTCACTGGCCAGTTCGATTCCAAAGTCCACATCATGCATGACGTTCTGTTCGATCAGGATCCTGGTGCCGCCGTCTACGTAAATACCATCGGAATTTTCATCGTTGCCATATGCCGGATTGCCGCGCGATGTAATGTTGTAAACCAGGTTGCCGCTTACTACTCCGTCGCGCGCCCGGTCCACGGCAGGGTTGGGAGCAGTGTGCTCGAAACCGATGACGTCGATTCCAATGTTGTTGTTGTCGTGGACGACGTTATGCGTAATGCGGAAGTTGGTAACGTTCCCATTCACTACCAGCGATTCGCTTGAACCGGTTTTGAGATGATGCACCTCATTGCCGTCAATCACCAGTTCACTGATAGGGGTCCTGCCGTCTGTACCGTACACAGCTATGCCAAACCCGTTCGCACCGTGTCCCGGAGCATCACGCCCATTAAACGTCTGCTCAATATTGTGGACGTTGTTCTTCAGCAGCTCTATATGGGAGCCGGCACCCATAACACTAATGCCCAATGGAGTGAGCCGGCGTTCGGCGGTGCGGTAGTTGCGAATTTCAAAGCCTTCGATCCTAACGTAACTCTGGTTATGAATCGTCAATATGCCGCTTCTGCCGTCCGGAACCAAATGCTGTGCGTCGAGGACCGCCGTCTCACCGGGATAGCTTCGAAAAGTAATGTATCCATCGGTTGCGTTGCCAGATGCCTTGATGTTCAGGCGCTCTTCGTAGATTCCACCCCGCACATTGACGGTACTACCGGCGCGCACGGTATCCGCGGCGTGTTGCATGGTCCGCCAGGGCGCGGTTTGTGTGCCGGGATTCGAATCATCCCCGGTCTTCGACACGTAGAAGGAGGAGTTGGACTGGCCAAAGGCCCCGGCCCCGCACAAAGTCACAGACACCAGGAACAAAACAAAAGACAGAAATCTCACGCCCGTCCTCCCAAACAAAACTCGAACGCCGGCTCGTAACCCTGTTCATTGTGGCTGTGCTTCGATTAACAGATTTCCGGTGAATGCAATCGGCAGATGTGCATTGTGTCCTGGCACTGTTCCCAGGCTTTTTCCTGTGACGTAGTCCACGACACTGTAGTTGCGGTCTTCGAGACCGCGCAGTTCAACCGACCCCTTCCACTGTTTTGCAAAAAAGGCGTAATACATGGTCTTGTCCTTGCGGATTACATGCGTCTCCGGAGAATCGAAGCCGATGTCATAGAGCTGGCCCAGGTATTGTCCTCTTGACAGCATTTTGTCGCGATAGATGCGAAGCCACTTTTCGAATTCCTTCTCGCGTTCAGGAGTCAGGTCGGATTTACTTCGTTTCGCGACAAGAGACGGGAGGACAAACTGCGTTCCCACCACGCCTCCTACGCCCACCGTGGACGCAAAGTCATTGCCGCCATCGCTCAGCTCGACGTGATCGCCGAAGAAGGGAACGTTGTCTCCCATCAGAGCCTTTAACGTCTTCGCCTTGGAACGAATCTGGAAAGAACTTTCCGGGTCGGAAGCCACCGACATGTTGAAATGCGGCATGGTGAAAAAGGAGTAACCCGTGCCGCAGGGGCAGAACTCCACCAATGCCCCAGGCTTTACCGACTGTGCGGTGTCATAAATTGCGCGAAAGAAATCCGGCAGAGCTTCGACGGAGTCCTCCGGCTGTGCGTGATGGTGAGCAGGGTTGTAGCAGGCTGGAACTCCGTTCATGTCCTGGCCATCGAGCTTCAGCCCGTCAAATCCCCAATCCAGCAGGATCTTTCGCACCAATGCCTTGTGGTACTCGACCACGCGGCGATCCGCTGGGCACAAATAGTAGGAGTTCCACCACGAAACTTTCCTCCCGGAGCCATCCCGATTCAATAGCTCGTAGTCGGAATGATCCCGTAACAGTTGCGAATCGGGCACAGCGCTGAGCGGTGACCACCAGAGCTGGGCCTTGAATCCTTCCTGGTGAATCCGGCCCACCAGGGCCTTCATGTCAGCGTCTCCGTGGGGAAATTTCCTGGGATCCAGCGCCCAATCGCCCACATTGTTCTGCCAACCGTCGTCGAGCGTGACCCACTTGAATCCCAATCGTTTTACCGTCGGAAGCGTGTCATACACCTGCTTCGGCTGCACCGATCGGCCATATCCCCATGCGCACCAAATGGCGCCGAAGGCAGCATCCGGAGCCGCGGCCATTTGGAAACCTTGCTTCATCATGAAGCGCCGGTAATCGACGAGCGCGCGGAAGTAGTCGCCCTGGTGGACGGAGACAAAGGTGCGAAACGTATGAAACCTTTCACCGGGGCCTAAGGAGATAGGCTTGTCGAAGCGTACCGCGATTTTGGCGTCCGTGGCATCGGGCATGGATACAGGCAGGGAAACAAGCTTCGGCCGCGGCTCCACGTGTCCCACAGCCATGCCAACGTCGCGCCGCCAGACATCGACAACCGGCGTGCCGCCTCCATAGTCGCTGGCATTCATGCCTTGATAATTCTCCTGGCGAAAATTGGTGGACAGCGGTAGGACCCAGTTGGGACGTTTCTCGTAGGATCCACTCTGGTAAGACCAGAAGGCCGACGTGCCCGCTCCGCGTTGAGCGTTCATTGTGTATGCGTTGTTGGTCCAACTTTTGATCGCGAGCCTGGATCTTCCGGTATTGGTGTACTGGACATCAAAGAACGCCATCGTGGGAAAGTCGTCGTATACAGTGACGGAGACCATCTTTGTGAGCGTGCCCGCCTTTCCCTCCACGGTGAGCCGCTCACCTCCACCGAAAGTGTCTTTTATCCGCTCGTGTTTTTGCGCAGTCAGCGGGAATCCGGTCCAGACCTTGTCCGCGGTCGTCACCGTCTCAGAAGCAGTGAACGGTCCCAACACGGTCTGCTTATTGTCGAAACAGGCAACTACCCGGCTGCGCAGGTGGTGGTCAAACTCAATCCGGATCTTCCCGCCTTGAATCTGAGGATTGCCACTGGGAACATCCGCAGCTGCAGCGAATGAACCCGCCGCAAACGCAGTGGTGAAAACAATCCAAAGCATGGCTGCAGTGGCAGCTCTCAAACTTCGGAACACGTCGTTCTCCGATTGCCCAACCGCTCTTTTCGTTGAAAACACGGGTCGTCCTTTATCTTGGAACAACGTTAAAGGAAAATATAGCGGAATAAAGCGTAAACAACCGTAATACAAGTGAAGACTTGCAAAGTCAACGAGTTTTGCGCCGGAAAGGACATGTGAGATACGCCGGACTAACGATTGGCATCTGTTCAGCTTCTAAATGGGCGACCAATGGTCGCCCACCCACATCTCGCGAAAAACGAGCGAGATATGGGGCACCCGGCGTTCGTGGCAGGCAACCGAAGGCCGCAGCTTTGATCAAAACTATGGGCGATAATTGACATCCGCACTGGACAAACGAAAATAAACGATATAAATAGTAATCTTCCGATAGTTGCTGAAAACGTGAAGTTTGACCGAAATCGACCGTGGCGAGGAGATCACCCCGATGCAGCGTAGAGACTTCCTCAAAAGCACCGTCGCTGCTGCGGTAGCCGGGGAACTTGGGCTCGGTAAAGCACAAGCCATGGTTCCCGCTCACAACTGGGGAAAGTTCGATTTCGGCTCCGGTCCGCAGGTGACGGATCGGCTCAATCAGGGTCCGTTCCCTCAATATCCACCGGATGCGGTGATTCCCACGGACGATGTGGTGATGACGACGACCCCCTCAGAAGAAGCCGTGCCGAGCTTTGGCAAGGGACTGGTCACCTATGTCACAGCAGACAGTGGCACCGGGGAAATCAAGTCAGACAATATTCCGCAAGCGATTGAGGCCTTGGTTCGTTTTCCATTGGGTCAGCAGCTTTACATCCGCCCTACGTGGAGAGAAGTACAGCCGAGGCCCGGACGCCTGGATTTGCCCGGCTATGTGAAGCTGGTTTTCGAATTGGCGAAGAAAAACAACAAGCGCGTCGGACTGCGCATTCAGATGTCCGCTCCTGACTATAAAAACGAACCAGCCCTGCCAGACTTTGTCCTGGAGAAAGTGCCCAAGGTGGATCTCGTTCTCAGCGATCAGGAAAGCGCCGCCTCGGCAAAAAGATTTTTGGAGAATCCGTACTCGCGTTATCAGCCCCGGTTTGACCATCCTTTTTTTCAGCAGGCCTTCAAAGAATTGGTTGGATTATTGGCAGCGGAATTCAATGGCAACCCGCTCATGGAGTTTATCGACACCTTTATGTACGGCTTCTGGGGTGAAGGGCACACCTGGCCATTCGGCAACAATCCTTTCCCTAACTACCAGACAGCGGAGCGGACCTGGATGAATATGCTCGAAATCCAGCTCGAGCACTTTTCGAAGACTCCCCTCCTCACCAATACGCAACCGGATTTTAGCCGTGTTGGCAATTCAGAGCTGCTGGACCGCACCGTCCGCAGCAACAATTGGATTCGCAGCGACACCATCTTTATCGAGAACGAGCAGATTGAAGCGCTGAGCAACCGGCCGCCCTGGACCGCCGCATTGCTTGAGCAAGGTCTTCCCGGGAAACCTCCTGACCCGGGCGCGGCAGAGGAAGGGATATCTCCGGCGGAGAACATGATCGATCATGTGATCGATGTCGGGGCGAATTACTTTTCACTCTGGAACTTTCACCAGATCAGCGCAAAAAATCTGATGAGCTACTACCAGGCTTATCCGGCAGCGTTCGACCGCATTAGTCGCCGAATTGGCTATCGGGTGAGGCCGTCTTTCATCTGGAGCTATAAGGGCGACGGTTATCAAGGGCTGATTGCCGGCTTCGCAAATGACGGCATTGCGGGTGTGCCAGGGGTATTGAGAGTGACCGTGGAGAGCCAGGAGGGAAAGGTGCTCAGAAGCGGTTGCCTGGACGCCGGTTACCCGTTACCGGGCAAGATTCGGCAGGCACAGTTCGTGCTTCCGAACATCACCGATTGGCGGGGATTGAAACTGAAAGCTGAGATTGAAGTAAAGGGAATGCGCTATCCCGTGCCGTGGGCTTGTCACCAGAAACTGAACGATGACGGCTCGCTCACACTACGTCCCAACCTAGGCCAGCAGGCCTAGGCTGCGGTTTTCTGAACTCAGGCATCATTTCTCCTGGCCTATTCATGCCGCAGTGCGCTCTGCGGTTCCACGGTGGTCGCGCGCCTCGCTGGAATCCAGCATGCTAACAGCGTAACTGCGGCCAGGAACAAAGGCACCGCCGTAAAGGTCATCCGGTCATGGGAACTAATTCCATACAACACGCCGGATGCAACCTTGGAAGCACCCAACGCCAACGGCAGCCCGATGCCCAGCGCAATACCCGAGAGCAGCATTCCCTGCCTGACAATGAGCCCCAGCACACCACCCCGCGTTGCCCCCATCGCTAAGCGAATCCCAATCTCCCGCGTCCGGCTGCTGACCGAATAGCTCATCACCCCATACAGTCCAACCGCCGCCAGCAGCAATCCAGCAATCCCGAAAATACCGAACATGGCCGCCGACACCCGTGGAAGCAGCAGCGCGTCGCTCAGATGATCTTCGATCGTAGTATCGCTAAAGACCGCCAGCCCGGGGTCCACGGAATGAATCTCGTTTCGTAACGCCGCTGCCATCTGCGCCGGATTTCCCTGAAAGTGCACAAGCAGTGAAAATCCCACCGGCGGCGCGGCCAACCCAATATTCTGCTCCAACGAACGGTACAGAATAGGTTGATCCACCTCGCCGATAGTCTGAGATTTTGAATTCTTCACCACCCCGACAATGTCATACCGCGCATCTTCGCTCGATACGCTCTGCCCTATCGCGTCGCCGCTACCGAAGAACCTGCTGGCAAATATCTGGTTCACCAGAGCCTGTTTCGGCGCCTTCGGATCGACTGTATTCAAGTCGCGTCCAGAAATTAGCGGTATGCCGATCGTGTCAAAGTAATCCGCGCTCACCTGGTACATATCCGCGCGCAGATCATGCCCGGCATCTATTTTTCTCCCCGTCAGGTGGAACTCTCTCTGCTGCCCGTAGAGTGAGAGCGGCACCTTATCCGTCCACGCGGCCGACCGCACTCCCGGCAATTCTTCCGCTCGCGTGCGCAGCCGTTTTAGCAACAGCAAAGTCTGCTCCACGCTGTATCCATTGTGAATCGGGTCGATCGACATGATCAGCACGCCGCTCCTGCGAATACCCGGATCGACTCCCGCTGACTTATCGAGGCTGCGCAAAAACAGCCCCGTCATGCACAGCAATACAAGGCAGAGCGATATCTGCAGCACCACCAGCAGATTCCGTAAAGTCCATTTCCGCCCCGGCCGTGTCAGTGCGCTTTCGCCTTTGAGCGAGTTTTGCAGCACCGGGCGCGATCCAACGATCGCCGGCCCAACCCCACAAAGGATTCCCGTTCCCAGGCTCAGCAGAAACGCATATAAGACCACTCGCCAATCCATATGCAAGCTAAGATCAATAGGAATCGGGGTTGGCCAGTGAACCGATGTCAGGCCGAGAAGCCCCACCATACAAAGCGCCACGCCGAACACCCCGCCGCACAAGGCAAGCAGCGTGCTCTCGAGCAGCATCGGTCGTATCAATTGAAACCGGGTCGCTCCCAATGCGGTCCGCACTGCCATCTCCCGGTGTCGAGCGGCCGCCCGCACCAGCAGCAGATTAGCCACATTCGAGCCTGCGATACAAAGTACCAGCAACGAAACCACGGTCAGCGCGGTTAAGAAGAGGGCTATTCCTGTTCTGGTCTCTGGCGGCAATGCAACCGTCTGTCGAAGACGAAAGCTGAGCCCCGCATATTCCTTCGGATCGGCCACGCGAAGCCGCTGCGCCATCGCATCCAGTTCCGCCTGCGCTTGTATAGGCGTCACACCGGCCTTTAAGCGCGCGATGATCACCCGCAAGGCCAGGTCGTGCGCGCTCTTGTTGTCGCTCACGTCGCCTGCGAGCTGCTGCCATTCGCCGTCCGGAACCCAGAAATCGACGTTGAGCAGCCGGTTCATTCCATGAAATCCACGCGCCATCACTCCGACCACCGTGAACTTCTTTCCCGAGAGCGAGACACTCTTTCCGACGATGGCAGCGTCCCCCAGAAAGTGGCGGCGCCATAGGCTATAGCTCAGTACGACAATGGGCGAACGATTTTCATCGCTCGAAAAACCTCGCCCCAGCGCCATCGGCAGCTCTGCCACCTCGAAGAAATTGGTCGTCGTGCTCCAGCCCCACAAGCGCACCGGGTCGCCGGCCCCACCCATAGCCGCAGGCACAAAGTCGTTATAGGCCGCTACGCCGGAGAAAGACTTCGTATGTTCACGCAGGTCGTCAAACGTCGAAGGTGACACTTCGCCTAATTTCTGGCCGTGGTCGTACATGGGATGCACATCCAGCAGAGTCTCAGGATGTCCAACAGGCGGAGCCTGTAGCACCAGCCTGTTCACGGCGGTGAAGATGAAAACATTCGCCGCTATTCCCAGGCCGAGCGAGACCATGACTGTGAGCACCACAGACGGCGATCTTTCTAGCCGCCGAAGTACATGGCGCATATCACGCCAAAAACTCTCTACCCTCGAAAAAGAGTTATGCCGCCAAACCTCCTCACGAACCCGCCGGGGATTGCCGAATTTCAGGTATGCCTGTCGCCGCGCCTCGTCTGCGGCCATGCCGCGCTCGACATTTTCTGCAATCTCTTCGGCCAGGTACAACTCGATCTCCTGCTGCAGCTCAACATCGCTTCGCTGGCGGCGTAAGAACCTGCGCCTGTTCATGCCTTGCCGTCTCCGCGCACCGGTGTTTCACCCATCACTAAAGCAATCGCCCGGGCCATTTGCCGCCAGCGGCTGGTTTCAAACGTCAGTTGTTTACGTCCACTGGCCGTCAGCTTGTAGAACTTCGCCTTGCGATTGTTTTCGCTAATCCCCCAGTAAGATGACACCCATCCACGATCCTCCAGCCGGTGGAGCGCCGGATACAGAGATCCCTGCTCTACTTCCAGCACTTCCTCTGAAGTTCGCTCGATTACCTTGGCGATGGTGTGCCCGTGCGCATCCCCGGCTATCAGCGTGCGCAAGACCATCATGTCCAGGGTCCCCTTCAACATCTCGTTGCTCTCCGGCCTCTTGCCCGCCATTCAAACCCTCACCTAGAATTTCTATGCAAGCAAAGCATACACCAATAGAAGTTCTAGGTAAACCAGCCGGCCAAACGAATATGAGCCGGAGCCAGGAACGTATACCCGCTCGGATGTCCGTTTCTGAACACCGCTCGAGCGAATCCGGACACGAAGCGGAGCCGCTTCCCCCCGCAAACTCAACCGTTTCCCAACTAACCGGGTTGGAATGGCGCGTGCTCTCATCTCAACTTGGTAGTCTGTAGCAGTGGAATCGTAAGTAGCGCAGTTGAGATAGATGCGCCCCGTCTCGATTTTCTCCGTGACAGCCACCCGGGAAGGAACACCATGGCTCGCCTCACCAGTGATGTTCGTTTTGCCCTGCGCCAGGTCTCGCGCTCACCTGGCTTTGCCATCACTGCGGTCATCACCCTCGCGCTGGCCATTGGCGCGAACACTGCCATCTTCAGTCTGCTCAACCAGGCGCTGCTACGAGCTCTCCCGGTGCAGGATCCAGGCCGGCTTGTTGTCCTCAGTTTCTCCGGCAGCATGGAAGGACATATACACTCTTCAGGAGGAGACAGCCCCGGCCATAACCACTATTTCTCGTATCCCATGTACCGGGATTTGCGGGACAACAACAAGGTGTTCAGCGGACTCATCGCCACTGCGCGGGCTTCAGCGGGTGTGTACTGGGGCAACCACGCCGAACCGGTCACCGTTGAGATGGTCAGCGGCAACTACTTCCCGACGCTCGGCGTGCAGCCTGCGGTGGGACGCCTGCTTCTCGCCAGTGATGAGACCGCCGAAAATGCTAACCCGGTGGCTGTCCTCTCCTTTGACTTCTGGAAGACCCATCTGGCGCAGGCGCCCGTTGTGGGCAAAATGCTGCTGGTCAATGGGCACCCCTTCAACATCGCCGGCGTCGCCGCGCCAGGCTTCCACGGCACAGTCTGGGGGCAGCGTCCAGATCTTTTTGTGCCCATGACCATGCTGCCGGTCATTCGGCCGGAGTGGAGCTACCTGAATGACCACCGCGCGTATTGGCTGAATATCGTTGGCCGGTTGCACCCTGATCAAACCCCACAGCACGCGCTTGCAAGCCTGAGCCCGCTCTGGACTTCGCTCCGTTCCGGCGAATTCCCTCTGCAGCGAGACCAGTCGGCCACGATGAGAGCCCACTTTATCGCCGATTCTCATTTGAATCTGGAAGCCGGGGCCAAGGGTTTCTCTCCCTACCGCGGGGAGCTTCGGACTCCACTCCTCATCATGATGAGTATGGTGCTCCTTGTCATGGCGATGGCTGTGGTCAACGTTGCCGGCCTGCTGCTGGTGCGGGCCGCTGCCCGGGTGCGTGAATTCTCCATGCGCTTTGCTTTGGGCGCAACCAACTGGCAGATCTTCCGCCAGCTGCTGGCGGAAGGCCTTCTGCTCGGCATAGCAAGCGCGGCCCTTGGCCTCTTTGTCGCGCCGCAGATCCTTCGAGCTCTCATTACCTGGATGGCTGGGCGTAATCCAGAGTCAGCCTTCTCGGCCACCCTCGATTGGCGCGTTCTCGTCTTCACGGTTGCCGCAACGCTCATCGCCAGCCTGCTGTTTAGCTTGGCGCCCGCCTTGCAATTCTGGAATCCGCGTCTCACCGAATCTCTCAAGCAACAGACTGGAACCGGCTCGGGTGGAGCGCTGCAGTTCCGCCGCACCTGCGTGGTGCTGCAGCTCGGCTTCAGCTTGCTCCTTATCGTTGGCGCAGGGGTGTTCGTGCGCACCATCCGAAATCTGCGCAACGTTAATCCTGGCTTCGCCACCGATCATCTGCTCACCTTCGGCCTTGCGCCGGAACGCGCCGGCTATCCACCCGACGCGATCGCGCCGGTGGAGCTGCGAGCGCTCCAGGCGCTGGCCGCGTTGCCCGGGGTGCGCGCTGTAGGAGCCACGAACGATGCCGAACTCGATGACACGAACATCGACGGCGATGTCAAAGTTTCTGGTTATACGCCAAAGCCTAACGAAGATTACAACGTCGAGCTTCCCTGGGTCAGCGACAGTTACTTGCAGACACTCGGCATTCCGCTCGTCGCCGGACGCTACTTTTCCTCTGGCGACAGCGCCACCGCGACAAAAGTCCTCATCGTAAACGAAACCTTCGCGCGCCACTACTTCGGCAGCGCGCAGACCGCCCTCGGCCACCACGTGAGCCGGCCCGAACGCCCGGAAACGGACTCGATGATCGTAGGAGTTGTCCGCGACGCTCAACATCAAACCGTTCGTGATCCCGCCATCGCCACCGCGTATCGACTGTTCGTCCAGGCCGAAAAACCAGCGGCCCTTGCTTTCTATGTCCGTACCTGGCAGCCCCCTGAGACCGCCGCAGCGGGCATCCGCGCCACCATCGCTAACCTCGACACCAAGCTCATCGTGCATGACCTCACCACGTTGAGTACCCAGATTGACGACACGATCTCCAGCGAGCGCACGATCGCCTTACTTGCCTCGGTGTTTGGTCTGTTGGCTACCCTGCTTGCCGGACTTGGATTGTATGGAATCCTCGCTTACTCCACCGCCCAGCGCACCCGCGAAATCGGCATACGCATGGCCCTCGGAGCTCAACGGTGGACTGTGGTCCGGCTTATTCTGCGAGAAATCCTGGTCCTCACTGGCGTGGCCATTGCGGTTACCATTCCCATCTCCATCGTTGCTACGCGAGCGCTCCGCAGCCAGCTCTTCCATGTCTCCTCCACTGACGTGAACATCTACGCCGTCGCCATCACCATCGTCGTATTCGTCGCCGCCCTTGCCGCATTGATTCCTGCGCGCAGAGCAGCCTCGGTTGACCCCATGCGAGCTTTGCGAACCGAGTAGTCAATCGGCTGATGTTGACCGATACGCCAGAGAGTGGTTGAGGAACACATGGGTGCCGCGCCTCTGGCGCTCCATCGTGACGCCGGGATCCAACCCAGCCCTTCCGGGCTGGGCTGACGTTTGGCGGTCGGCCCTCCGGGCCTCGAGGAATCTGGTGCCCAATCCTTCTCACACACCTTCTAAAGCTCTCTGTATACCAGGGTTGATTTGAGTTCCCACCACCGTCGAAGGCGGGCCGGGGTCGTACCTGATAAAACCGTCCATACCGAATTCATCGCTAGTCCGCAAGTTTGCACAACTCTAACCAGGGCCGGGCTGTGCCGACCGGATTGGCAAAACTGACAAAAATGACTGGAACCTGGCTGCTCCTGCGCGCGTAAATAATCGGCATGGAAACCCTGCGGCAGGATATCTCGTACGCGCTTCGGCAGATGCGGCTGTCGCCGGTCTTCACCCTGACAGCCCTGTTCACCCTGGCCCTCGGCATCGGAGCCACCACTGCCATCTTCTCGCTGATCTACTCGGTCATGCTCAAATCGCTGCCGGTGGTGGACCCCTCCACCCTCTACCGCATCGGTGCGGGCTCCAATTGCTGCGTGCAGGGTGGCCCCCAGGACGACTGGGGCATGTACTCCTACCCCCTGTTTCTGCGCATTCAGGCAGCGGCCCCGGAGTTCGAGCAGATGACCGCGTTCCAGGCCGCCGGAGTCCAGTGCAGTGTGCGTCGCGGGCAGCGCGACAACATGGCCAAACCACTGCGCGGCGAATTCGTCACCGGCAATTACTTTTCTACCTTCGGCATCCGCGCCTTTGCGGGCCGCACCATTACCCCGAGTGACGATCAGGCCTCCGCGCCGCCGGTAGCCATGATGAGTTACCGCGCCTGGCAGCAACAGTACAGTTCTGATCCTTCAATCGTAGGATCAACCTTCATCATTGGCGGTCATCCCTTTACCATTGCCGGAATTGCACCACCAGGCTTCATCGGTGAGACCCTGCGCAGCAATCCTCCCGAGTTATGGCTCCCCCTGCAACAGGAACCGTTGGTAAACGCAGAAAACTCATTATTAAAGCAGCCTATCTCTGCCTGGCTCCGCGTGATCGGCAGGCTCAAGCCGGGGGCAACGATCGACGGCGTAGCTCCGCGGCTCACTGGCGTTATGCGTCAATGGATGGTGCATGACAGCGGGTGGCCGGCGGAGTTTATGCCCCTGATCAAAATGTCCTTGCCCAAACAACAGATCAGAATTATTCCGGGGGGCGCGGGCGTGGGCGCCATGAAGGCCGATTACGGAGATAGCCTTCGCATCCTGCTTACGGTCTGCTGCCTGGTGCTGTTGATTGCCTGTGCCAACATTGCCAACCTGCTGCTGGCCCGTGGCGCCGCCCGGCGTTCCCAAACCTCGGTGCGCCTGGCTCTGGGTGCCTCCCGCAAACGGATTATCCGCCAATCGTTCACCGAAAGCATCGTGCTTTCCGTACTTGGCGGCGTGGCCGGTATCGTGGTTGCCTATCTCGGGGTTAAGCTCATCGTTGCACTGACCTTTCATCATGCGCACTATGTGCCCATTGATGCCACCCCGTCGCTCCCCGTCCTCGCATTTGCCTTTGGCCTGTCCCTGCTCACTGGAGCCCTCTTCGGCACCGCACCCGCATGGTTCACCTCGAACGGCAATCCGGTCGAGGCTTTGCGCGGCGCCAATCGCAGCACCCACGACCGCGCCACGCTCCCCCAGAAGGCTTTGGTCGTGGTGCAGGCCACACTCTCCATCGTATTGCTCGCCGGAGCGGGCTTGCTCACCCGCAGCCTGCGCAATCTGGAGCATCAGAGTTTTGGTTTCGAGACCGACCATCGCATCAGCATCTTGATGAACGGGCCGCCGGCCAGTTATACCGAGCCCCAACTCGATGCGCTCTACCGCGAATTGCAGGATCGCCTCGCGGCCATCCCGGGCGTGCAGCGTGCCGCGCTCGCTCTCTATACTCCCTACATCGATAACTGGGGCGAACTGATCATTCCCGAAGGTCACGGCGCACCCCAGGTGGTGAACGACGATTCCGGATCTTCGTGGGATCGTGTCAGCGCTGGATATCTGGAAACCATGGGCCAGCCCATTGTGCGGGGCCGCAGCATCACCGAGCAGGACACGGGCACCACCCGCAACATCGTTGTCGTCAGCGAAGCTTTCGCCAACCGCTTCTTCCCCGGTCAGGACCCTATCGGGAAGCACTTTGGCCTGGATCTACCGAAGTACAACACTTCCCTGGAAATCGTAGGCGTCGTGCATGACGCCAAATACAGGGATCCCGGCGGTCCGCCCAGGCCAATGTTTTACGCGCCGCTAACCCAGCACGTCGTCTATGACCAGCCGGTCATGGCCTTAGTCGACCACCGCTCCCACTACATTGGCGGCGCAGTCCTTCAGCTGCGTGGAAGCGAGATGGGGATGGAAGCGCTCATCCGCAAGGCCTTCAGTGAGGTCGACCCCAATTTGACCATCATCAATGTGCAGCCACTGCGGGAGCAGGTTGACAGCACTTTCGATCAAAAGCGTGCTGTGGCGCAGATGACCGGCCTCTTTGGCCTGCTCGCGCTCCTGCTTGCTGCCGTAGGTCTCTACGGGGTCACGGCATATACCGTAGAGCGGCGCACCAGTGAGATTGGCGTACGCATGGCCCTCGGCGCCAACCGCAGTAACGTGGTTCGCCTGGTTTTGCGTGGGGCGTTTCGGCAGGTCGTCATCGGCCTGGTCATCGGAATTCCGATTTCGATTGCTTGCGGTCATTTGCTCGCCGCGCAGCTGTATCAGGTCAAGAGCTGGGACCCGCTGGTGCTGGCCGGCTCTATCGCCGCCCTGGGCTTCTGCGCGCTCGTCGCCAGCGTCATACCAGCGCAGCGTGCTGCTTCCATTAATCCAGTGGAAGCCCTACGCACAGAATAAGGATTTAGCCGCCAACCCTGGCGACACAGTGGATCAAATTGGCTCATTGAGCCCGAAGTGTTTCCACCGGGTCGATCTTTGCGATTCTGAAGGTTGGCAGAATCGCCGCCATCAGAGCGACCAGGGCGAGCAGTCCACACACCGCGGCCAACGTAAACGGATCGTACAAAGCGACGCCGAAGAGCTGGCTCCGCAGTACCTTTACCGCCGCGGACGACAAGAGCAGTCCTCCGGCCAACCCGGCGCCAGTGGCGACGAAACCCGAGCGGGAAGCTTCAAACATGGCTCCCTGCAATGAGCAGCCAAGAGCCATGCGGATGCCGAGCTCGCGAGTGCGTTGGTTCACCAGGTTCGAAACCAATCCGTAGATGCCCACCGACGAGAGCAGCAGCGCCAGGGCGGCAAGTGTCGTCAGCAAACCCACCTCCGCGTGCTGCAGCAGCAATGCGTCGGAAAGAACATCGCTCATGGCGTAGAAACCGGAGAACGGCAGATCAGGATCCACGCGGCTAAGGGCCTGCTGCATTTGCTGACCAATGCTTCCCGGCTTCCCTTTGCTACGAACAATCCAGCTGGGCTGGAACCACATGTGTGCGAGGTTGACCAGTTGGGTCGGCATCTGCGTCGCAGGCACATATACCGTAGGTTCTGCGACCAAGGGAGCACCGGGGGCTATGCCAGGCGGAGTGACTACGTTAGCCGCGATACCCACCACCGCAATGGTGTTTCCGTCACTCAGCAGATGACGGCCAACGCTATTCTCCCGGCCCAGATATCTCCTCGCGAACGCCGCATTCACGACCCCAACATACTGGCTGTTCGGTGTATCGCTCGCGGCGAGAAGGCGTCCCGCTCGAAGAGGTATTTGCAACGCCTCGAAATAAGCCGGCGTCACGTAAACCAGGTTGGTCATATCATGCTGGCCCGTCTGGGGACCGTCGGCGATTTCGACCGAGTAGTTGAGCGCGTGTTCATACGGAACCGTCAACCCCACGGCGGCAGCCTGCACCCCAGGAATGGTTTGCATGGCTTCTATGCTTTCACTCAGCAGCTTTAAGAAGGAAGACCGATCGCTGAAGCGCACATCGTCGAGGGATGCTTTTGCAACCACGACGTTTTTCGGGTTGAACCCCGGCGGTAACGTCCTTAGGTAAATCAGGCTCCTTATGAGCAAACCCGCAACCGTGAGCAGAACCACCGTTAAGGCCACTTCCCCGATGATCAGCGCATACCGTGTGAGTGTGCCGCCCGACTGGGCAATGGAGCGGCTGCTGCCACTGGCTAAGGCGGATCGCACGTCGATGCGTCGTGCGCCCAGCGCCGGCAACAGACCGAAGAACAAGCTGGCTCCGATCCCAGCCGCGGCGGTGAACAAGAGAACCCGAGAGTCCATGGAGACCCCGCCGAGAGGAAGGAAATCCTTCGGAATTCGTCGGTTCATGAACTCGAGCGTCAAGCTCCCAACCAGCAGAGCGGCCGCGCAGCCTGCAAGTGTGAGCACCAGGCTCTCGATCCAGAATTGACGGAGAATGGCCCATTTCGTGGCGCCCAAGGCCAGCCGGGTCGCAATCTCGGCTGTGCGGCGGCCGACCCGCACCAGGGCCAGGGCCGCCAGGTTGGCACACGCAACCAGCAGCACAAGACCCACGGCTGCCATCAGGATCATCGCCGGCATGCGTGTTCCCACGGCAAGACTTTGTTGCAGCGGTACCGCGTAGTAGTAGACTTTGGCGCCGGGATGCTTCTGCTGCACAACACGGGTGGTGAGTGATTGCAGTTGGCTCAACTGTGCGTCGGCCTGCTGCCAGGTGGCTCCGTTCTTGAGCCGCAGTATCGGTTCGAAATTGTCTCCACCTCCCTCTTCGGACGTATCCGGGCGAAGAGAAGTCCACAGGCCTGCGTTCGATGGTGTCTGAGCGCCTGCGGGCAGAACACCGATCACGGTGTAGGTAACGCCCTTTAGCCGAATCGGCTGGCCGATAATGTTGCTGTTGCCGTCGAACGTGTTCTTCCACAGGTGGTAGCTCAGAACAACGGCTCGGGGGCCTCCTGACGTGTCTTCCGCAGCGTTAAAGCCACGGCCAATCAAGGGGCGAAGACCAAGAACGTCAAAATAGCTTGCGGAGACCCGCTCCCCATGAACATACTGAGCTCGTCCGGCCGCTTCCAGGTTCACGCCACCGGTGCCGCTGGCGACCGCGGCCGTAACGGCGGGAATGTCTCGGAGGTGCCGCCACGTCTCCCCATCGATATTGGTCGGATAGGTGGCATTCGCAGGACCGGAAATCCTCTGCATCAGAGATCCCAGCCGCTCAGGTTCGGGATACGGAAGCGGCCGCAAGAGGAGCGCGTCCACCACACTGAAGATCGCCGTGTTCGCGCCGATGCTCAATGCCAGAGTGACGATCACAACCAGGGAATACCCAGGGTTCTTGCACAATTGTTTCAGCGCGTAACGCAGCTCCGGGAGAACTGTCTGCATCTCTCGGCCACTCCTGGCTCACATTTTAGAATGCACTTCTATAGCCAAACACTGGACGAAGCTTCACACGCTGCGGAGAAACTTAAGGCGAAGGGAGAATCGCGAATTTTGCAGTCTCTCCCCGCAAACAAACCCTGGGTGCCCCATATCTCGCTCGTTTTTCGCGAGATGTGGGATACCACGAATTTCGACGACTCGGCTTTAGAGACTGAATCGAAAGCGTAAGGGCGTCTAGAGGATTAAAGGTTATAACGGTAGGGCTGTGGTATCCCATATCTCGCGAAAAACGAGCGAGATATGGGGCACCCAGGGTTTGTTCGCGGGGAGAGTGCAAAAACCTCGACAATGGAGAGGACTTAACCCACTCATCCTTTGCTCAAATTCGATCAGCGATGTTCGAAGTTGGTCTCCGATGTCCGGAATCGAACACCCGTGGTCTATCGATGGGGTGAAGGACTATTGGGTAAGGTTTTCGCCGGTGTGGTCGCGCTGGCGCCGCTGGAAGCATTTGAAGTGGCTTGTGCGTCGTAGGCCTTGGTCAGCTGGTCGGTGATATCGAGGTTGTTGGCAGCGTACCACACGACCGGCGCCGCATCGGAGCCGCGCTCGATCACCGCCGAGTACCCGTGCTGCTGGGAATACGTCTGCAGGAAAGCGTAAACCTTCTGTGCCACTTTCTGAAACACCTGCTGAGACTCGCTCTGCGAATCGTTTCTGAAGTCTTCGGCCTGACGCTGAAGCTGCTTCTGTTTCTCCTCCAGCGACCGCTCTTTTGTTTCTCTGTCCACAACGGGGAGCTTGTCCCCCGCGTCGATGAGTTGCTTGCGCAACCCTTCGACCTCATTGTTGAGCGTCTGGAGTTGCGCTTGTCGCGGAGCGAGCTTCGATTGCAATGCTCCGAGTTCCCGCTTTGCTTCCGCCGTCTGAAGCACCGCGGTATTGAAGCTGACCGTCACTATAGTTTGCGGGGCCGGTGGACTCGACGGTACCTGGGCCTGAGACATAGTTGCCAGGGTCAAACCCGACAACGAAAGCACCGCGATCAATCGATTCATTGCGACCTCTCCTGGCTGGCCGGTTCCGGGACAAAGTTGTGAATGAGCTGGAATGCATTGTCTTTGAAAGACGTCTTCAACGTTGTCTGGTACACATCGGAACTTCCAGGAAACTTTTGCAACGCGAGGTTAGATCGAAAGTGAAAGGCATCCGTTGCGCCCCGTTCGGACACTGCCACCATGCGCGGCGCACCGCGGGTGAAAACCTCGGAACTCGCGTCGAGTGTAAGTCCAGGAGCCAGGTATGAGAATGTCAACGCCGGTACCACCTCAGGCGGCCTGATGGTTGTCGATAAGGGATACGCACGCCTGCCGGTATTTCGCGAATAAGGTGTGAACGTGAATTGGCGGCCGGGCAAAGCCTCCGGCTCCGCGGCAGCCGCGCGAACGGCCACGGATGCTACTCCGTGATCCGGATGAAATCGATGATTGACAACCCGGCTGGTTCGTTCTCTCACCGGCAACGGATCGTTCGCTACCCCTGCCGCTGACGCTGAGCTCTCCCGGTGATTGACGATGGCTACACCATCAGCGGTATTGGCAGCGGTATTGGCCACCTCGGTTTCGAGAACCGGCCTCCTGAACGTACCATCCTTCAATGTTGCCGTGACCAGCAACAAGACCACCAGGAGCGCACTCACCATGCTGAGTGAACCGAAGCCGACCCCCGGGGATCGGGGACTCAAGGGAATGCCTTCTCTGATCGCGCGCTCTGCGAAGCGTTCCTGCATTCCCTTTTGCACATGTTTGCCCGGAGCTTCAAACCTTTGGGCAAGTAACAAGTGGATCGCTAACTGACGCATCTCGATGAGCCGCTTTTCGCAAGAGACACAGTGGCGAACGTGCTCCGCCAGTTCGGCGCGTTCTCCCCTGGTGAGATGTCCGCTTGCTGCAACTGCGCACAGGACTTCGAAATCGTCGTGGTTTGTAATCATCCCGGTCCCCCGGCGCTGCCAGACTCTCCTCCGCTAAGGGCCTTCCGCAGCTTTTCCAGGCCGCGGTATAGATTGTGGCGCACCACCCGCACCGTTTCTCCTGTTTGGATAGAAACCTCTTCCGCAGTGAGGCCCTCGTAGTAGATAAGCTGAATGGTCCGCCGTTGCCGGGGCTGGAGATGAACCAGCACTTCCTCGACCAGGACGTGCGCTTCGGCCGGTGAGTATTCCGTTGCGTGTTCGGGCGAAGGCAACAACTCCGGCAGGAGTTCATCAAACGAGTCGGTGTCGAAAAACCGGTTGGAGACGAGCCTTCGCCGGCAATTCAGAATCCGCTGGTAACCGAACATGAGAAGCCAGGTCTTGAACTCTCCCTTCTTCGGATCGTATTGCTGGATGAATCGGAAGATATCGAGAAAAATCTGTTGGACTGCATCTTCGGCTTCAGCTCCATTGCGCAGGATGCGCCGGGCGATTCCAAAAAGGAGAGGACTATGCCGTTCGAACAGCACGGTCAAAGCATCGGCCACTCCGCTTTGCAAATGGGCTACCAGTGCTTCATCTGCAAGCCGCTCGAGTGGCGGTTGGCTCAGCCGAGGTGGTGTGACAGCGGGAACGGCAGCCCGCACACCGGCAATGCAAGCGTCGCCAAACTCTCCGCTCCTGGCAGGTAGCAACCCGAAGACAAGCCGCGCCATCCGCGAGCTCATCGTATGCCTCCCCCGGACGCTCGCAGGCGCGGGCATCCAGCCGAGATCCCGGGTTCACTCATATGGGCCGATAATCCCCCTACAACCGTATGCACGCGGGGCGGCCCATATTCCCCATGCGAGAGTAAATATTGCTGATAGGGGAGTTCCGAACGGCCGGAACATCGCTCAGGCGGCTCGGGCGGATCGAAGAACGATTTCGATTTCTTTACGCAGATCCCGATTGACTTGCGTGGCATTAAGCCAAAATGGCGCCCGGCACTCCACTTCCAGGAGTTCCTCGGAAGGGTCGTAATTCCACTGGATGACCACTCCATCCTTCACTGCTTCCCCTTTTGGGCTGGCGACGCGGATACCGAACTTGGAAGCTTTACGCCGCAACCGCGCAAAAATTGCACGGGTGATTCCATGAAACGTCTGCTTGGGATTGCCTGACATCAGAATTCCTCTGCAAAAAAAATGTTCAAGTCAGTGAATCGGCACTACGAACCATCCCGATATCGCCGCCAATCACTGGACGCATTGAATCTGGAAATTGTTCGCCTGTTTTGTGAATTCTCGGCGATGCTCATGTTAAACAAATCTCAGCATTTTTGTAGCCAAATGGGGTTGCCTACAAGAGCACCTTTCACAACCCAACATGGTCTAATGTTTCAACGGATGGAGCCGATCCATGAGTGACTTCTGGGACAACGTTAGACATGCAGTACGCATGTTCCGCATGAATCCTGGATTCACCTTCGCTGCGATCGCCGCGTTGGCGTTAGGCATAGGAATCAACACCGCTATATTCACGGTGGTGGACGCCGTCTTGCTCAAACCACTCACTTACCCTGACGCGGATCGCATTGTCGAGTTCATGATCACTTGGCCCCAGGGCAAAGGCGCCGTCGCCTCCATTCCCAAGTTTGTGGCTTTGCAACAACAGACCAGCTTCTTTCAGGATCTTGCCGCCTACGACGAGGGCGGTCCCGGCTTCAACCTGACCGGCGACCGGCCGGAGCAGATCCACGGTCTCCACGTCACCCAGTCATATTTCCGTCTCTTCGGCGCGCCGGTAATTCTGGGGCGCACCTTCACAGCGCAAGAGGATTCTCCCGGAGGGGGCAAAGTTGTCGTACTAAGCTACGGCCTGTGGCAACGCAAATTTGGCGGCAACCCAAACATCATTGGGAGTGCTCTGTCCCTCGGCAATGAACCCTACACCGTTGTCGGCGTCCTGGGGAAATCTTTCGTCTCCGACCCTGAAGCAGACATTTTGCTTCCCTTTCAGTTCGATCTCAACAGTACCAATCAAGCTAACTACTTCCACGCGGCCGCACGCCTCAAGCCGGGCGTGACCTTAGCCCAGGTAAACGCGCTGATGAAGGTGTTGGCTGATCAGTTCCGCAACCGCTACCCGCGTTGGCTCAGACCGACCAGCAGCTTCGCGGTTGAGCCTGTTCGCGACAGGATTGTTGGCGACTCTCGCCAGTCGTTGCTTTTGATGCTGGGAGCCGTGAGCCTGGTGTTGCTGATTGCCTGCGCGAATGTGGCCAATCTGCTCTTGATCCGCGCTACCGGGCGCAAGCGGGAGTTCGCCATACGCGCAGCCCTCGGGGCTGGGCGTTCACGCATCATCTCCCAGCTGCTCACCGAGAGCGTGCTGCTCTCCGTTACTGGCGGCATCCTCGGTACGGTGCTCGGCTACATTGGCCTGCACGGTCTGTTGGCGATGAGCCCCGGCGATATTCCGCGGATTGGCGAACATGGCGCCGCAGTCAGTATCGATTGGCGGGTGCTCGCCTTCACCATCGTCGTCTCGCTATTGACCGGCATCCTCTTTGGGCTCTTCCCTGCCATCGGCGCCTCGCGTCCTGACCTCAACTCCGCACTCAAGGAAAGTAGCAATCGCAGCGGCACCGGCTTCCGGCAAAGCAAAGCCCGCTCCCTGCTGGTGATCAGCGAGATCTCGCTGGCCCTGGTGCTTTTGATTGGCGCAGCCCTGCTGATCCGGAGCTTCATCGCCCTGCAAAATGTCAATCCCGGCCTCGACACGCACAACGTCTTGACGCTCGAGATGTCTCTGACCGGCGATCGTTTTCAAAAGACAGCGGGAGTCGAAAAACTGGTGCGCGATGGCCGCCAGCGACTCAATGCGATTCCTGGCATCGAAACCTCGGCTTTTGCTTCCGATCTGCCAACGGAGTACACCAGCGGCTTGAACTTTAACATCGTCGGGAAACCGGTGGACGCAACGCGGATTGAGGTCGTTGGGTGGAGAAGCGCCTCAGCCGGGTACTTCGATGTTTTCAAGATTCCCATCCTGCGCGGCCGCGACTTCACTGGCCGCGACGTTGCCGGTGCACCCGGCGTGGTGTTGATCAACGAAACCATGGCCCGGAAGTTCTGGCCCAAAGAGGATCCCGTCGGCCAGCAAATCATTATCGGAAAGGGAGTTGGACCGGAGTATGAGGAACCACCCCGGCGGATCATTGGCATCGTGGGCGACACTCACAATGACGGGTTGAACGGCGATCCACTGCCGCAGATGACTGTTCCCCAGGCACAAGTTGCCGACGGCATAACCGCGTTCAATGCCCGCAGAGTACCGATGATCTGGGTGGTACGAACGCATACCGAACCGCACCAGTTCATCTCAGCAGTAAGCGAGCAGCTGCGCCAGGCCAGCGGCGGACTCCCGGTTGCCCGCGCGCGCTCGATGGATGAGGTGGTTGTTAACTCGACGGCGCGGCAAAGCTTCAACATGCTGCTTCTCTCCATCTTCGGCGCCTCCGCCCTGGTTCTCGCCTCCATCGGCATTTACGGTCTCATGGCCTACTCGGTGCAGCAGCGCACGCAGGAAATGGGCATCCGCATGGCCCTGGGAGCGGACCGCAGCAGGATTCGCAAGCTGGTCGTTTGGCAGGGCATGCAGTTGACGATTGCGGGAGTGATCGTCGGGGTGTGTGCTGCCTTTGGGCTTACACGCCTGATCGCCGGCTTCCTCTTCGGGGTGCAACCATGGGACCCGATCGTATTTGTAACCGTCCCGGTAATACTGGCAGCCGTCGCGCTGGCGGCGGTATGGCTACCCGCCACACGCGCCTCCGGGCTGGACCCTATCGAAGCATTGCGGGTTGAGTAAGACGCAGGGATGGCCGCCCCATCGTAATCTGCCAGGGAATAGTCAGAAGCGAAATGCGGCTGCAGTCAAGCTGCGCGATATCCTGGGCGGCGAGAGAACCACTGAATGATTAAAAGCAAAACCAGCTGAAAGGCAATTGCTCCGCACAGATCGATACACACGTCGATGGGCGAACTCGTCCGGCTCCGCAGGAAGCTTTGGTGGTATTCATCGAGACTGGCGACCACCAGGGTGCAAAGCACGGCCAGAACGGAGGCTCGGCGCCAGAGCGTCCAATGTTTGACCGCCATTCGGTGAAGCGTCTGCCGCCAACTATAGAAGAAAGCGAGACTGACGACTCCATAACCAACGAAGTGTCCCGTCTTGCGGATGAGATGATGTACCACCTCCCAACGAGCCGGGCTAATGGGGCCGAAGAGCTTTACCCACAGCGGATAGAGCCATTGACTGGTGTTGTCCGACGACATCGCGGCCGTGGACTCGAGGGCGATCATCAGAACGCTCAGCGCCGCCGGTACCCAATCCAGGACCCTGTGCAGGACCGGCTGCAGCCTGGACACTCTGAAAGATCCCATGCCAATCATTATAGAAGGGAGTTAGGCACGGAATTGTTTACGGCAGCGGCGGCTGAAGCTACTTCAACACGGGCTTGTTACAAATTGCGACAACGGCCTTAATCGGGCTCACAAGCTCATGCCTGCTTGAAAATCGCCTCACACACCGCGCGCAACCAGAGGGAGATGGCCTTCGCACCTGGATCAGGATGGCCGAGCACCCTATTTCCGAGATAACTGGAGCGCCCCAGCTTTGGTTTCATGTTAGCCGTTGCTTCGACGCCGCGCTCCGATGCTTCCACCGCGGCAAGCATCGCTGCCCGCGCATCGCCCCCTTTGACCTGGCGCAGTGCCTTCACGAAGGGATCGAGCGCGTCCAGCATGGTGCGGTCGCCTGGCTGTGCGCCGCCCAATTCGCTGATAGCCCCGCAACCCTGTTGCAGAGCTTCGCCCCACTGCGTCAGGCCAATTGCACCGACGCCCTCAAGAACGCTGCCGCAGCGCAGAAAAAGCACTCCATAGAGCGGCCCCGAGGATCCGCCCAACTCCCGCCGCAGGGTATGGCCGAGCGCTTTCAGCGTAGCGGGAATATCGTCCAGCGGATAGGAGCGCACTGCGCTCTGCATTGCCCTGGCAGCGCGCGCCATGCTTGCGCCGAGGTCGCCGTCACCGGTAACGCGGTCCATCTCCGTCAGCTCGCCTTCGGCGGCGATCAAGACCTGGCAAGCGGCCTCGATCGCCCGTTGTGCCTTTCTGCCTGTCTCCGTTTGTGCGCCATAACTAGCAGGCGAATTTACACTCGTGCTCACCTCCGTTGCCGTCGGCGCCGTCGATTTACCCGGACGCTGTTTCCCCACGTTGGGCCACGCAGGAGCTGTAGTGGCTGCGTCGATCCAGCGCCGGCGATCCTCATTCAGGCCGAGAACCGAAATCGAGATTCCCGCCATATCCAGTGAGGAAAGAAATGTTCCCGCGAAAATTCTCTCCACCGTAAAGCCCTTGCCTTCGAGAAAGCTCACCGCGCGCGCGCTCACGATCGCCAGCTCCATCGCCGTGGTTGCTCCCAGGTTGTTCACCATGACCGCCAACTGCTTGGAGAATTTTCCATGCTGCAGAATTGCCGTCAGCAGCGTCTCCGTCAGTTCATTCGCGGGCTGCAACGGGATCCGCTTGACGCCCGGTTCGCCATGGATACCGAGTCCGAGCTCCATCTCGTACTCACCCAGTTCGAAGCTCGGCCTTCCCACTGCAGGCGAGGTCCCAGCCGAAAATGAAACCCCCATCGTCGCCAGGGACTCAACTGCTTCTTTACCAATAGTTGTCAGTTCAGCCAGGTTCCTGCCCTCGGCAGCGGCGGCTCCCACCACTTTGTGAATGAAGACCGTCCCCGCAAGGCCGCGAGCACCGGCAGCTTGCTCTGTATTTTTCAGGGCTACGTCGTCATCCACGATGATCATCTCCACCGGGATACCGTCAGCACGCGCCATCTCGGCTGCCAATCCGAAGTTGAGCCGGTCGCCGGTGTAGTTCTTTACCACCAGCAACGCTCCGGGCTTTCCTGCTACTGCTTTGATGGCAGCGAAAACAGTGTCACTGCTGGGAGAGGTAAACACTTCTCCGGCCACCGCAGCACTCAGCATGCCCGCGCCGACGTAGCCCGCATGCGCCGGTTCGTGCCCGCTGCCGCCGCCGGAGAGTATGGCGACCTGGCTTCCACGTGCTTGCTCCGCATCTGCGCGAATAAGTGCCTTGTGGCCTGGCAGCCGGGCGGACCCCGGTTGCAGCACCGTCAGGCCTTGCAACATCTCTTCCACCGTATCTTCGGGGCGATTAATAAACTTCTTCATGATGCAGACAATGTACCGCATCTGGTGGGCAAAGCTCCTGAATTGGAGCTACCATATATGGTAAGATTCGGCGCATTGGGGGAAAGACCATGGCTCACTACTCCAGACGTGAATTCCTGAAAACCGGACTTGCAGCGGGCGCGCTTGCAAGTGCTGGCGGTCTGTCTCTGAAAGCGGAGCCGCAGACGGCTACCGACTGGATAACCCTCGGAAAAACAAACGTAAAGGTGACGCGGCTTGCGTTCGGCACCGGGAGCTTCTCCGGCGAAGTACAGCGCGACCTGGGGCAGGAGCAATTCAACCGCCTGGTGCGCCACGCCTATGACCGTGGTATCCGCTTCTTCGAGACCGCGGAATCTTACAGCGGAATGCACGAGATGCTCGGCATCGCCCTGCAAGGTATTCCGCGCGATAGCTATCGGCTAATGACCAAGGTCACGACTCATGATGGGGTGAATCCGCAGGATAAGATCGACCAGCTGCGCAGAATGGCGAAGACCGAATACTTCGACATTGTGCTGCTGCACTGGCAGCACACTCCAACCTGGCCCACCGACAGCCTCCGTTGGCAGGATGGGATTTCCGAAGCCCAGGTGAAGCAGGCTGTGTTGTCACACGGCGCTTCCGTGCACGGGTTACCGGCGCTGCGCCAGGTCCCGGACATGAAGTGGCTCCAGGTAGCCATGATCCGCATGAACCATAAGGGCGTACGCATGGATGCGGAAGACTACAACACCTCGGGGCTTGGAAATGTGAACGAAGTGGTTACACATGTGAAGCAAGCCCGCAATGATGGCATGGGCGTGATCAGCATGAAGCTGGTAGGCGAGGGTACGTTCACCAACCGGGAAGACCGCAAGGCTGCCATGAAGTTCGCTTTCAACAACGCGGGCGTCAATGCCGTCACCGTTGGCTATAAGAACACGGCAGAGGTCGACGAAGCCATAGAGAACCTCAATCTGGCGCTCGCATAGCAGCTCCAGAACATGATCGAAATTAACGCCGGCCGGCTATGGAGTCGCATTGAGGCTCTCAGCCGCCTCACCGATCCGGCTCTGCCCTGGACGCGCCGCGCATTCGATCCTCAATTTGCCCAGGGCCGGAAGTGGCTTGAGCGGGAGTTCAAAGCTGCCGGCCTCTCCGTCACCATCGATGCGGGTGGGAACCTGCTTGGCCGCATCCCCGGAACGGCACCCGGCTTAGGGGCCTTGGTCGCTGGATCCCATTCAGATACGGTGCCGGCAGGCGGGCGCTTCGACGGCGTCCTGGGCTTGCTGGCGGCGCTGGAAGCCGCACAGTCAATCCGGGAGCAACAGGTTTCGCTCTCACACCCACTCGAAGTCGTCGACTTTCTGGCCGAGGAGCCGAGCGACTTTGGTCTCTCTTGCATTGGCAGTCGAAGCTGGACGGGTGTATTAGCCGAATCGGACCTGGCCCGCTGTTTGCCTTCCGGCCTGACCCTTGGCTCCGCCATCGACAGCGTGGGTGGCACCGCTAAACTGTTGGGCCAGCCGCTTCGCAACCATGATTCAGTTGCCGCCTACGTTGAGCTGCACATCGAACAGGGCCTGGTTATTGCTGCACGAAACGCCGAGGTTGGCATCGTGACGGCGATCGTAGGCATTCGGCGCCACGAGATAACCGTAGAAGGACAAGCCGATCATGCCGGGACGACCCCCATGTCTGTTCGGCGCGACGCGTTGGTTGGAGCTGCAGACTTCATCCGTGCCGTGGACCATCTGGCGCGATCAAGATCCGATGACGATCCCTACCTGGTGGCGACGGTGGGAAAACTGTCCGTCCAGCCCAACGCGATCAATGCCGTGCCCGGTTCGGTTTCGATGATCCTTGAGGCCCGCAGCACCGATAACGCCGCACTGCTTCACTTCGAGCAGGAGTTGTCTAAGCGCGCCGAACGCGAATTGAAAGACAGAAGGCTGCACCTGAAAGTCTCTCTGCTGAGCCAAACATTGCCAACCGCATGTTCTCCTTTGGTGCAGGACACCATCGAGAAGGCGGCCACGGCAGGCGGGATGAAAAGCACCCGGTTGCCCAGCGGGGCCGGCCACGATGGCGTGTTCGTCGCGCGCATTGCGCCCATGGGTATGATCTTTGTTCCCTGCGCAGATGGGAGAAGCCATACACCTGAAGAATGGGCAGAACCTGTAGATTGTGCCAAGGGCGCCCGCGTGCTTGCAGAGACGTTGATTTTGCTGGATAGGAACCTGCCCTAAGGGCGACCGTTTGAACCAGAAACACAGGAAAGACGCGAAGGGTGCGCTCGCGTTTGAAACCTGGGATCCCCGCAACCGCCGGACGATTTTTCTTGCACCATTCATGGCGTCTTGTGGACAGCCTACATTTCTTCTATTATTTACTTGTGGACAGCGTCCACATCTCAATTGGGATCATCTAACTTGCCTAGCAGTGAAAGGTGATTCCAAATGAGTGCTCTCGAAAGTTTTCCTCGCATTACACCGTTTCTCTGGTTTGACAACCAGGCGGAAGATGCGGTCAACTTCTACCTCACCGTCTTTAAGAACTCCCGCCGTCTTGAAGTGGTGCACAACAACGGCAATCGACCTGCCCCAGCAAACGTTGTCACCATCGCCTTTGAACTCGATGGCCAGAAGTTCGTCGCTCTCAACGGAGGCCCGATGTTCAAATTTACGCAGGCGATATCGTTCGTCATTCGCTGCGACTCGCAGGCCGAGGTAGACAATTACTGGGAGAAACTCTCCGCCGGCGGCAGCGAGGGACAGTGCGGCTGGATCAAGGATCGTTTCGGCCTCTCCTGGCAGATCGTGCCCGCACGCCTGCCGGATCTGATCAAGAAACCGAACGCAATGCAGGCCATGCTAAAGATGAAGAAATTGGATATTGCGGAACTCGAGCGCGCAGCAGAAAGTTGAAGAAGTTCAGCCTGAAAGAAAACATTCCATTCTGAAGGAAGGAGCAAACAATGAGCACAACTGCACAGCAGGAAGTGAACACATCCGCAAACGTGACCACCGGCAACTTTGTATGGCATGAGTTGAGGACCACGGATGCTAAGGGAGCCGAGGACTTCTATACCCACGTCGTCGGGTGGAAGGCGAAAAGCTCCGGTGATCCCGGAGGGATCCCTTACCGGCTTTTCTCAACGGGCGGCTTCGACACCGCCGGAATGCTTGAGCTCGATAAGCCGATGCTGGACGCCGGAATGAAGCCCTCCTGGGTTGGATTCATCGGGGTCGATGACGTCGACGCGTATGCGAAACGCGTCGAACAAGCTGGAGGTAAGTTGCACTGTGCGCCGCAGGATATCCCATCCGTTGGCCGCTGGGCCTCTGTAGAAGATCCACAAGGCGCCGCCTTTCTGCTGTTCAAGGGCTCTCTCGACTATGGGCCGCCACGTCCGCCCTTTGGCTCGCCAGGCACGGTTGGCTGGAATGAGCTGTCCGCCAACGATGGAGAATCCGCCTGGGCCTTCTACTCCAACATATTCGGCTGGAAACAGGACAGCACGATGGACATGGGACCCATGGGCACGTACAGAATCTTCAACAACGGCGGTGCCCCAGTTGGTGCGATGATGACGCGCGATCCCAACAATTCGCCTGTGCCGTTCTGGCTCTACTACTTCAACGTGGAAGATATTGATGCCGCAGCCACACGCATCAAGGAGAAGAACGGCCAGATTTTCATGGGCCCCCATCAAGTACCCGGCGACTTATGGATCGTTCTTGGCATGGACCCGCAGGGCGCCATGTTCTCTCTCGTCGGTCCCAGAAAACAGTAGTTTCGATACGGCTGCGCACGTCCGCAGGAGGTGCGCAGCCGTCTTCTACTAGAAGAGCAACACCGCCAAGTGGTATGTGGTGAAGCCTGGCTGGCCATTTCCTGGATCGCATGCGCCCACCGCCGCGGTGCGGAACCGCCCGGTACCGATCTTTTGTTCAAGAACGTCGGGCAGCCGGTTCAGGCTGGAAGCTTCCCAACGCATAATAAATTTAGGCCGCAAACCTCCGGCTGCGCCGTGGTCCATCACACAGGTTTGCCGGGCTGCAGCAACGTCGCCGGCCGGTTGAAGGCCTCGCTCGCTCAGCAATTGGAAAATGGTGCGCTCAATTTGGGAAGAGCCAATGGCGGCAACGCCGGCAGAGAAATCCTCTACCGCCCATAGGTTCCCTCCCTGGCGCACCAGCCCCACCCCAATCGCATTCAGCCGTGGATCGAGGATGTTGGCGCGATGAAGCGGTGAGTGCATCCACTCCCCCTCGAGCGTCTCTGGATTGGGCGCGACCGCCAGGTTTTCGGCGACCACGTGAAAATGGGCGCCCTGCTGCGAAACACGCGTCTCCAGATCGGCTTCTCCACCGTATTGGTGTGAGAGCGCGCTGCGCCCCAACATGATCTCAGCATGCCTTTGCGCGGCGCGCGCCAAGGCGGGATCCCACCTCAGCGGCCCGAGTCCCTGTTGAGCGCGGTCTTGGTTAGTCGCCTGCATCACTTGTCTGGCTTCAATCGATTGGGCGCGAACCGTACTCAATGCGCCTACGCTCCAAATGGCTCCAAGCAAATAAACGCTAATCACTTTCCTCATGGGGGACCCTCGCTGCATCATTGGAACCCCATCGTGGGATCTGTCCCTACCCCACAAAAGATGTAAAAATCCAAGGGCGACCATGAAGGGACGAACATGAAGCCTCCGTGGCTTCCACTTGGGGTTGTCCGGTTCGCTGTATCTTCTCCGTTACTGAGGTAAGGTCATGACCCGTCGATACGCCTTCCTGTTGAGTTTTCTCCTCGCTGCCATGGCTTGCAGCGCACAAACTACCGTTCGTATCGACGTGGACCTGGCGAAATCCACGGGTAAGTTCACGCCCATCTATAGCTGGTTTGGCTACGACGAATCGGGTTATACGCCCACGCAAAACGGAAAGGCACTGCTGACCCAATTGCACGATCTGAGTCCCGTTCCGGTTTACATCCGGGCGCATTTCCTGCTCGCCACCGGCGACGGGAAGCCCGATCTCAAATGGAGTTCGTCCAACGTCTATACCGAGGATGCGAGCGGGAATCCCGTCTACAGTTGGACCATTCTCGATCAGATTTTTGATGGCTATGCAGCCGCCCATGTGCGCCCGATGGTGGAGCTCGGCTTTATGCCCAAGGCGCTTTCCACCCATCCCGATCCTTACCACATTGGGTGGCCGCTTAAACCGGGGCAGGAGGAAGGCTGGTCATTTCCTCCAAAAGACTGGAAGCGTTGGCAGGAGCTGAACCGCCAGGTGGCTGCGCATATGGTAGCGCGGTATGGCAAGGAGACAGTGGCCACCTGGTATTGGGAGGTTTGGAACGAACCGGATGGCAAATACTACTGGAAAGGAACCGAAGACGAATACAACAAGCTGTACGACTATGCGGTCGCGGGCGTACGACAGGCGATTCCCACTGCGCGCGTTGGTGGACCGGCGACTACCGGTCCGGGCTCTGGCACGCAGGGAAAAGCCTCTGAGTATCTGAAAGCTTTTCTTGCGCACTGTTCCAAAAACAAAAGCGCGGCGACAGGCGGCCCCATCCCGCTCGACTTCATCTCCTTCCACGTAAAGGGACGCCCCAACGTGGTCGACGGTCACGTGCAGATGGGCCTTGACCACGAACTGAACAATGCTGCCGCGGGTTTTGCCATTGTGCGCCAGTTTCCACAGTTCCAGCGGCTCCCTGTCATTCTGAGCGAAGCGGATCCGGAGGGCTGTGCGGCTTGCTCCGCGCGTCTTTACCCACCCAATGCATATCGCAATGGGCCGTTGTATCCCAGCTATACTGCCGTCGCGATGAAGGGCCTGTTCGAGCTTGCAGATCGTGCGCAAGTGAACTTGCTTGGCATGCTGACCTGGGCCTTTGAGTTCGAAGGAAAGCCCTACTTCGAGGGCTATCGCACGCTGGCTACCAACGGAGTCGATAAGCCGGTACTGAATTTTTTTCGCATGGCTGGGTTGATGCGGGGCAATCGAGTAGCCGTGATCAGTAGCGGGGCTGCTGGACTCGACAGTATCCTGGCCGCCGGCGTCCGTCGGGACCCGGATATTGACGCGCTGGCGACCAGCGCATCCGGCGAGGCTGCGGTGCTGCTCTGGAATTATCACGATGATGACGCCGCCGCTCCCGGAGCCAGCATCGTGGTATCGATGAAATCCATTCCATCCTCCGTCCATCGCGTGTTGCTGCAGCATTACCGCATCGATGATCAGCACAGTAACGCTTACACTGTCTGGAAGGAGATGGGGTCTCCGCAGAGTCCTACCCCAGAGCAGTACGCTAAGCTGCAAGCTGCTGGACAGCTACAGATGCTGGACTCTCCACGCTGGATCACTCCCGAAAATGGAGAGATAAAACTTGATGTGCAACTGCCGCGAATGGGGCTGTCACTTTTGCGGGTGACGTGGGCTAACTAACCCCGGGGGAAGCAAGAACATGCGAAACATATTTCACGATCGGGAGAAACTGGTTTCATCATGAAGATCCGCGAAGTCCGCACCAGAGTTGCGCAGTGGTCAGGTAAGACGACCGCCTTGTCGCCGCATTTTTGCACCAACCCGATGGACTTGCTCTCGCTGCCGCAGTCGTCTTCCATGAGCACCTTCACCTTCCATAGCTGGCTGATAGTTGAGGTAATGAGCGATGACGGGCTGGTAGGGATCGGCAACGCCGCTTTGACTCCACTCGTCACCAAACAGGTGATCGATCACCATCTCAAGCCACTTCTTATCGGCGCGGATCCCTGGGATATCGAATTTCTATGGCAGCACATGTATCGCAAGACAATGGCGTTCGGGCGCAAGGGCATCGGTATGACGGCAATCAGTGCGGTGGATATTGCGCTCTGGGACCTGCTGGGCCAATCGGCGAAACAGCCTGTCTTTCGCCTGCTTGGGGGCAGAACCAAGGCGCGCATTCCTGTATATGCCAGCCGGCTCTACTCGTGCCCGCTGGAACAGTTATCGTTCGAAGCCCAACGCTACAAGAGCGAGGGCTACAAGGCGATGAAATTGCGTTTCGGCTGGGGGCCGGTCGATGGAGCGGCAGGGATGCAGCGCAACCTCGATCTCGTCCGCACTGTGCGGACCACCGTAGGAGATGAAATCGACGTGATGGCAGATGCGTATATGGGATGGACACTGGACTATGCGAAACGCATGCTGCCCTTGCTCGAACCCTTCCATCTTCGCTGGTTGGAAGAGCCCGTAATACCCGACGATATACGCGGCTATGCAGAGCTGAAGTCCTATGGAAGAGTGCCTATCGCCGGCGGTGAGCATGAGTTCACTTCCTATGGCGTACTTGACCTGCTTGAAGCGCGCGCGGTCGACATTCTTCAAGTCGATACCAACCGTGTGGGTGGAATCAGCCAGGCGAGGAAGATCTCGGCGATGGCGGAAGCTTTTTCCGTTCCTGTCATTCCACACGCGGGACAGATGCACAACTACCACGTGGTGATGGCGAGCCTTAACTCACCTATGGCTGAGTTCTTTCCTCCAGTCGATGTTGAGGTAGGCAATGAACTGTTCTGGTATATCTTCGACGGCGAGCCACGAGCCAAAGACGGGTTTATCGATCTCGATGACCAGGTCCCTGGCTTTGGTTTGACGATCAATGAAGAGCGCATCAAGCAGTTCCAGATCATTGAATAGCGGCCCGAGGTCCTAAAGCCTCGGGTCGACCGGCTCACTCTCTAACGCGAGAACGCCAAAAACGCATTCGTGTGTGCGCCTCAGAGGCTCGTTAGCGACGAATCGCTCCAGTGCCTCTATGCCCAGGGCAAATTCGCGGCTGGCAAGCGAACGCTTCGCTCCAACCGCTCTAGACCTCAGGCGAGCAAGATTTTCCGGCAGCAGGTACTCGGGTCCATAGATGATTCTCAGATACTCCGGCCCGCGGCATTTAATGGCAGGCTGTACGATGCCTCGCCGCCCTTTGACGACGAAGTCCAAAGGCTTGACCACCATTCCTTCCCGGCCCGCAGAGGTCATGTCGTTCCACCACAGGATTGCCGCCTCGCAACTTTCGGTGTTATTCAGGTCCACGACCTGGAACGGGGTTGGGAGCAGGAGCTGGTCCTCGCCCTGACAGAGCTTACCTAACATTTCCATGTGCCAGGTATGCCGCTTATCCGTGTGAACTTTTCCCTCGGCTGCCAGCAAATGAAACGGGGCGAGCTTGAGATCGTCTACGGAGTTCACCGGCCAGCAATATTGGCGGTACTCGCGAACATATCGCTTCAAGCCGTCTAAGCGCTGGCTTGTTATCTGCAGGAGTTCGCCCAAGCCTGCGATATGCTCGCTCGCCCTGATCAGAGCAACTTCTTCAGCGCGTAGAGCGCTTATGCCCGCGCTGCCGACCGGGGCATATTGCTGCCGCAATAATTCTTGCGCTTTCGTAGACCAGGGCATTAACTCGCAATCGAGACACATCCAATCGGTGGCGAGTTCTGACCACAGGCCCGAATGTTCCGCCGCATTCCGCAAGCGGAGCAGGAAGGCGCTTTCAACGGCCTCATCGTTGAAGAACCGCCGGCCAGTGCGGGTGTAGATTGCGCCCAGGCTCGCCGCCACGACTCCGAACCGCCGCTGCGACACGCTTTCATCGCGGCAAAGAACCACCACGGCTCGCGAACCCATGTGCTTCTGTTCGCAGATCACCTGTGGAATGCCCTCGTTGCGATAGTAGGAAAAGGCTTCCTGCGGATTTTCCAGCAAACCGGCCTCTTTGCTCGTCTCCGAAGGAGACATGGTCGGAGGCAGATAAATCAGCCACTTCGGATCGATGGCAAATCGGCTCATCACCTCAAGCGCCGCGATTGCATTCTCTTCGCGGATAGTGATTCTGGGAATCAGCCGTGTATCTACGAGTCTCTTTCCCAGAACATCGGCTAAGTCGAGAACGTCGTCCGATACCTGCTGAACGCTTCGCGGTGCTTGCACTTCCTCCGCCAGAAACGGCCTCTTCGACTCGTAGTAGGTGGCGCGGGCACGAACGGAAACGAATTCTCTTTCCGGATAGCGCAGCGCCGTAAGACTTCCGCCGTACACGCAACCTGTGTCGATGTTAACCGTGTTGTTGAGCCATAGCGGTTCCGGCTGCGGCGTATGTCCGTAGACAACGAGCGCCCTGCCGCGGTAATCAGCCGCCCAGTTGCAGCGGACCGGCAACCCGAACTCATCTGTTTCGCCGGTCGTCTCGCCGAAGAGCGCGAATTCACGTACACCTCCAGATCCCCGGCCCTGCATCGACTCCTTTAAACCCGCGTGGGCAACGACCAGCTTTCCATCGTCGAAGACGTAGTGGCTGATGAGGCCATCGAGAAACTTAGCCATTTCGTGACGGAACTCTGGCGACTCTTTCTCCAGTTGCCGCATGGAGTCCGCGAGTCCATGGGTGAGCTTCACGTCACGGCCTCGCAGAGCCTTCACCAGCTTCACGTCGTGATTCCCGGGAACACAAAAAGCCTGGCCGGCCCCAACCATGCCGGAGACCAGGCGAAGTACCTCCGGAGTAGCCGGGCCCCTGTCCACCAAATCGCCGACGAAGATCAGTTTGCGGCCTTCAGGCGGTTGCACGGTATATCGGTCACGGCGTAGCCAAGTGGCTGGAAGAGCTTCTCAAGCAAGTCAACCCCTCCACTCGACGCGACAACAGGAAGGTTCGCGGCGAGAGGAATCGCCGTATCGGCGACACTCTGGCGCTCTTTGCTTCGTCCGCCCATGGCGGTAGAAAACATTTCCCCCAGGGCGACGCTCAAGAACGAGTTCGCCGTATAGGGCCGATCGTTGACATACTGCTGCAATTGACCACCCTCGCCGCCAGGCCCGCGACGCCGTCTGACCAGCGCGATCGGATCGACTTCCACCAGCAGAGCAACGGTGCAACGCTCCGCTGCCGCTTCCGGGTAGAAGACATGAGTCTTACCAAATGACATTGCCGCGCTTTGTACGCGGGTCGGATTCTTATGCAGCAGATATCCAAGATCGGTGGCCGGAGTGTGCGTGGTCGAGATTGTGAGCAACATGCAACAGTCAGTTTACGGGATGGGGCCGAACTTTCCGCATGAGGCGGACGACTTTGGTGCTTGCAAAAAAGTCCAAATCATGGCATCTTCTAACATCTTCTTGAGAAAGGACGCCCCCAATTGGCAGATCTTCAACATAAAACGCTAAACGGGCAACATCACCGAATGAATCGGTCACGTTGCGATGGGGCGTCGCTCCGGTCGCGCTAACCGATCCTCGGCGCTTTTCCCGCACAATCTGATACTTGCTGAGTGACCTCGGCCACGGTCTCTTCGACTGGCGTTCGATGCGCCGTGGGCTGGCATTCCCGCGGCTTGAGTCGAGCCCAGTCATGTTGGGGCAATACACTTGTCTGTCAAAGACAGACATCAGACGATGACAACCGTTTCATTGACCATTACTCCGGTAATTAGACCGGTTAGAAAACGAAAGTATGTTCGAGCTTCTAAAACACGTGTTAAGCGGTCAGAATCAATTTGCCTCTGGCGGCCTGCTGCTGATGATGGTCGGCGGCATCGGTGTATTCTTGCGCGCCTTGCCCGCGCAGTTATGGTCGTGGCTGATACGGCAGACCACGATGATGATTACCGTCAAGGACGATGACGCAGCCTTCGTTTGGGTAAAGGAATGGTTTCTGGAGCAGACATTCCTGAAGCGAATCCGCCAGGTTGACCTTGATACTACGCTTCGCGGTGAAGAAATGGCGCTGGTCCCGGCTCCCGGCAGCCACCTATTCTGGTACGCCGGACGACCTTTCCGGGTGTGGCGCTACCGCAGTGAGGATACGAAAGGTAGAAGTCAGCGACGGATGGAATCATTGACTTTTCGAACCATCGGCAGAGATCAAGTCTTCCTCAGGCGTTTTGTAGAGGAGATCGTTGCTTGCCACCACAAGAAGGTGAATATGACGTCCTATCTCCACGTATGGGACGACGGCTGGACGTACGTACAGGCGTACTCTCCGCGTTTGATCGACTCTGTCATCCTGAAGCCGGGGGAGAAAGAACACCTGATGCAGGATCTTGAGATATTCAGAACTTCGCGGCAGCGTTATCGCCGCCTGGGAGTTCCATACCACCGTGGCTATTTGCTGTACGGGCCTCCCGGGACTGGGAAAACATCGCTGGTATCGGCCTTGGCGGCGAAGTTCGGTATGTCCATTTACGTGGTGAATTTAACCGAGTTCAACGATCGGACCCTCAAGTCTGCGATGAACGATGTGCCGGAAAACTCAGTCATTCTGTTCGAGGACATCGACTGCATGGGGGCCGGCAATCGACGGCCTGACCTGGATGAGTGGAGGGATAAGCAGCCAACCATGGGCGCCGGGAAAAACGCGCCCGACCGCATCGGTGTCACTCTCTCGGGATTGCTCAATGTGTTGGATGGTTTTCACGCACCAGAGAATGTAGTGTTCGTGATGACCACGAATAGGGTGGACGCGCTCGACCCTGCGCTTTTACGGCCCGGACGTATCGACTACAAGCTCTTTCTCGGGGAGCCTGCAGAATCGCAGCGGATTGAACTGTATCGCAGATTCTTTCCCCAGGCGATGGAAACAGAGGCGAGGGAGTTCGTCAAAAACCACAAGGCACAGACGATGGCTGAGTTCCAGGGATTACTGCTGGCATTGGAGCAGGGCGGGGAGCTCTCTTTGCCCCCTTACGAAAGTATGCATGAAACGATGGAGGTGTCCATGTAAATCGCTTGTTCCTCAAACCTGGCTCACCACGGCTTTGTCGCCAGCAGCACGCTTGCGTCCTGGAGCGTCACCGCGGATTCCACGAAGTAATGTCGCGATCATCGCGTCGGATTCAGCCCTATTGAGGGGGGCGTGGCCAGCCATCAACCGGAAGACCATGGGGCCAAAGATCAGGTCGAGTAGAATTTCCCGGTTCAACGTGCAGTCGATCACTCCCTGCTTCATGGCGCGATCCAGAAACGCTCCTGCCGATTCACGCCGCGGCTTCAGGAAGTGCTCGCGAAACAATGCGGCAAATTCGGGATCACTTTGGGATTCGGCAAGGAACTGACTGAAAATGCGGCCCGTCGGGCTGATATAGAAACTCATGATCGAATAAAGTAGCTCTGCGAGGTCTCTCTCTGTGTCGCCGGTGTCCGGCATCACTACCACCCTGTTCATTTTTTTCCTGAAGGCGTCTAAAGCGACATAAGCCTTGCTCGGCCACCATTTGTAGATGGTCATTTTGCCAACCCCGGCTTTGCGCGCGATTGCGTCGACAGTGATGTCGCGCAAGGGCTTCTCCTTCAGCAATTGAAGGGTAGCCTTCAGGATCGCCTCTTCTGATTCGCTGCTGCGTTGCCGGCCGCGCCCTTTGGGGTCAGTCATGAATCCTTTCGGCAGCCTTCATGTGGCACTTCTCCGCTCGATGCGGTCACTCCCCAGCTATCCCATGAGAGGGAGGATCTCGCCAATTGAGACTATATTCACGAATCTGTAAAGTCGAGCCTCTCCCCCGGGGGCCGGCGCATCTGCCAGCTCCCGCGGCAGGTATCAAATGGACAAGGACTTGGGCCATGATTCAGCTGCGCCAATCCTGTGCAACTAAAAGAAAATGCACCCTCAAGCGGGTCTGTGCGATCTGATGTACATGCTCGTTTTACAATACTATACGTCTAGTATCGTATAGAGAGTCTTTCCTGAGCGGCTCGTCAGCCCACGGAGGGAGTCGAGGAACACAATGTGGATCGTCAGAATCGCTCTGAGCCGGCCCTATACGTTTATCGTGCTGGCGGTGCTCATTCTTATCTTGAGCCCGGTGGTGATCTCGAGAACACCGACCGACATCTTTCCTAATATCAATATCCCGGTGATCGCCGTGTCCTGGACATACACCGGCCTGAATCCCGAGGAGACCGAAGGGCGTATCACCACAGTGTATGAACGCGTCCTGACCACCACCGTCGACAACATCGAGCACATCGAGTCGACGACGGTAAACGGAACGGCGATCGTCAAGATATTTCTGCAGCCGAATGCCAGTATCGATCGGGCGAACGCCCAGGTCACTGCGATCTCCCAGACCATTCTGCGTCAATTGCCCCCCGGCGCACTGCCTCCGCTGGTCATCAACTACAACGCCTCAACCGTCCCCATTTTGCAGCTTGGCCTCTCTGGAAAGAATCTGACCGAGCCCCAGCTCAACGACATTGCGTTGAATTTTTTGCGCACCCAGTTGGTCACGGTTCCGGGCGCCTCGGTTCCGTATCCCTTTGGCGGCAAGCAACGCCAGGTTATGGTCAATTTAAACCAGGGGTTGTTGCAGGCCAAGGGACTTTCGCCTAACGATGTGCTCACTGCTCTTGGCAACCAGAACCTCATCTTGCCGGGAGGCACCGTCAAGATGGGACAGTTCGAATATGACATTGACCTGAACGCGGATGCGAAGACCGTACAAGAGCTTAACGGCCTGCCTATCAAGACGATCGGCAACTCCATCGTCTATCTTCGCGACGTTGCGACAGTCAGCGACGGCTTCGCCCCACAAACGAACATTGTCCGCCAGGATGGCAATCGTGGAGCCCTGTTGACCGTGCTGAAGGCGGGGGACGCCTCGACCATCGATGTGGTCAAGGGCATCCGCCGTATCCTGCCGCGCGTCGCTCAGACCCTTCCCCCCGATCTCAGGATTCAGCCGCTCTCGGATCAGTCGATTTTCGTTCGCGGCTCCATCAACGGTGTCATTCGTGAAGCCATCATCGCCGCGGCGCTTACCGGCCTGATGATCCTGGTTTTTCTTGGCAGCTGGCGCAGCACTATCATCATCGCCATATCCATTCCCCTCTCCATCCTCACGTCTGTGATCGTCCTTAGCTTCCTGCACGAGACCATCAACATCATGACTCTCGGCGGTCTTGCGCTCGCCGTTGGCATCCTGGTCGATGACGCTACCGTCACCATCGAGAATATCGAGCGCCACCTGGAAGAGGGTGCTGCGCTCAACGACGGCATCCTGGATGGGGCTGCGCAGATTGCTGTCCCTGCGCTGGTATCGACACTCTGTATCTGCATCGTCTTCCTGCCCATGTTCTTCCTGAGCGGCGTAGCGAAGTATCTCTTTGTCCCTCTGGCCGAGGCGGTCATCTTCGCCATGATCGCGTCTTACATCCTGTCCCGTACCCTGGTGCCTACGCTCGCCATGTACTTGTTGAAGGCCAAGCAGCACGGGGGTGAGCCGTCACGTAGCCCTTGGGCACGTTTCCAACGGGGATTCGAACGGCTTTTTGAAACCGTGAGGCTTACGTATTCATCGTTGCTCGCTCAGCTTGTTTCTTTGCGAAAGGTGTTTGTTCCCGGTTTCCTGGCGGTGTGCCTGTTGGCATTCGCCATCATTCCCTTCCTCGGTCAGGACTTTTTCCCGACCTCTGACAGCGGACAGTTCATTCTCCATGTGCGTGCCAAGACGGGGACGCGCATCGAGGACACCGCCCGTCTCGCGGACCAGGTCGAGACCGAGCTCCGGCAGACAATTCCGCCGGCTGAGCTCGACAACGTACTCGACAACATCGGCTTGCCTTACAGCAACATCAACTACATTTACAACCGCTCGGGGCTGACCGGCGCCGCCGATGCTGACGTGATCGTCTCTCTCAAAGAGAAGCATCACCCGACCGATGACTACGTGCGCACCCTGCGGCAGAAGCTCCCCCGCGACTTTCCTGGAACTACGTTCTACTTCATCCCGGCTGACATTGTGAGCCAGATCTTGAACTTTGGTCTTCCAGCACCCATCGACATCCAGATCGATGGTCCTGACATTGTGGGCAATCGCCGGGTAGCAGACAAAATGCTCTCCGAACTAAACCATGTCCGCGGCCTTGTGGATCTGCGCGTTCAACAGCAATCCGACTACCCCAAGTTTCATGTCGTCGTTGATCGCACCAAGGCGGCCCAGGCAGGCTTTACGGAACGTGACATTGCCAACAGCTTGTTGATTTCTCTGAGCGGGAGCTTTCAGGTGACACCCATGTTCTATCTCAATACGAAGAACGGGGTCTCCTACAATCTGGTCGCGCAAACGCCTCAATACGACATTCAGTCGCGCCAGGATCTGCAAAATATTCCAATCAGCGGGCCCAACCAGAAGCGGCCCGGTATTCTCGCCGACTTTGCTTCCATTCAACGGACCAGTGAACTGGCCTCGATCAACCACTACAACATTCGCCGGGTGGTCGATATCTATGCTGCAGTACAGGATCGAGATCTTGGAGCAGTTGGACGCGATGTGGCTCGTATCGTCGACGCGAACAGCAAGGCTCTGCCTCGAGGCAGCTTCGTGACCGTTCGGGGGCAGTACGGCACCATGCGCAGTTCTTACATTGGGCTCATCGGCGGCCTGGGATTTTCAATCATCCTGGTGTACCTGCTGATCGTGGTGAACTTCCAGTCCTGGCTCGACCCTTTCATTATCATCACCGCACTTCCCGCGGCGCTGGCGGGAATTGTTCTCTTTCTCTTTGTCACCCACACCACGCTCAGTGTTCCCGCCCTTATGGGAGCCATCATGTGTATGGGGGTGGCAACGGCCAACAGCATCCTGGTCGTCTCCTTCGCCAAGGAGAGGCTGCTCCATCACGGTGATTCACTCATCGCCGCTATTGAAGCCGGCACCACTCGTTTCCGCCCGGTCATTATGACTGCGCTGGCGATGATCATCGGCATGATTCCGATGGCGCTTGGCCTGGGCGATGGAGGAGAGCAAAATGCGCCCTTGGGGCGCGCTGTCATCGGTGGTCTCCTCTGCGCCACGGTGGCCACACTGATCTTTGTCCCTTCCGTGTTTGCTCTGTTGCACGGGCAAAGAACTCCTGAAGGCTCGCAGGTAAAGACTGAGCCGGACAACAAGATGACGCATGCGTAATTGCGACGTATGCGAACGGAGAGACGATGAGCACTGTTGACAGCACGCTGCCTGAAGTTTCGCAAACCCCTGCCGGACGGCCTATGCCGGTGCCGACCAAACCGTTGTCTCCCTGGATGTTCGTTTGTCTGGCGGCCGGCGCCCTGGTTCTCGGCGTTGTCATCTTTTGGGGCATCCGCGAGCGGGCCCAGGCCGAAAACGCTCTTGGCGCACGCACCGAGCGAGCCGCGATCCCGACCGTCACTGTTATCCACCCAAATTCGGGTGGCCTGCCGCTGGAGATCGTGTTGCCCGGCAACACGCAGGCATTTAACGATACGCCGATATATGCTCGCACCAACGGTTACCTCAAGCGTTGGTATGTCGACATCGGAGCTCACGTAAAGCAGGGACAACTGCTGGCAGAGATTGAGACTCCGGAAATTGATCAGCAACTGGAGCAGGCTCGTGCGGACCTCAAGAATTCACAGGCAAACGAGCAACTGGCACAGATTACCGCGACCCGCTGGCAAAACCTGCTAAAGACCAACTCGGTATCTAAACAAGAGACCGATCAGGCAGTCAGTGATCTCAGCGCGCGCCAGGCGTCGGTCGATTCCATGACCGCAAACGTTCACCGCCTGGAGCAATTGCAATCCTTTGAAAAGGTCTATGCTCCATTCGCCGGCGTGATCACAGCACGAAACACCGATATCGGCGCTCTGATCAACGCCGGAGCGGGGGGCGTGCCCCAGGAACTGTTTCACATGGCGGCTGTAAATAAGCTACGCATTTTCGTTGCTGTGCCAGAAGTCGATGCCCAGGCTGCACAGACGGGAGCCAAGGCCACACTTGCACTGGATGAGTTTCCGGGCGAAGTCTTTGAGGGTACGATCGTTCGCAATTCGGATTCGATTGATAACGCTTCGAGAACGCTGAATGTCGAAGTCGATGTGGACAACCCGCAGGGCCGCATCAAGACAGGATCTTATGTCTTTGTGCACCTCAAGCTTCCCCAGTCCGTGCGCGACTCCGCCAGATCGCTGACTATCCCGGCCAACACCCTGCTCTTTCGCTCTGAAGGCCTACGCGTCGGTGTGGTCCGCAATGGCCGCGCGGAATTGGTTCCGATCACCATCGGCCGCGACTTTGGCGCCACCGTAGAAGTCGTCGCCGGCCTTCGGCCCACAGACCAGGTGATCGTGAACCCGTCGGATTCCCTTACCAGTGGCAGCGAGGTTCATGCGGCCGCAGCGCAGCCTGGAGGGTCGCAGTGAAACGGTATTTTCCTCACGTCGCCATCCTCTCCGCCGGTCTGCTGATATCCGGATGCATGGTCGGTCCGAAGTACGTTAAGCCGACGGTGCCCATGGCTCCCGCGTTCAAAGAACAGGCGCCTGAATCCTTTAAGGAATCTGATGGGTGGAAAAAAGCTCAACCAGGAGATCAACAGATTCGTGGTCAATGGTGGGAGGTCTTCCGCGACCCTGAGCTGAATGCCCTGGAAGAACAAGCGACGGTTTCTAACCAGGAACTGAAAGTAGCCGAAGCCCGGTTCCGCCAGGCACGGGCCATGATTCGGTTCAACCGTTCCGCTGAGTTTCCGACAATCTCGACCGCGCCGAGCATTATCAATGAAAGAGACTCCGCACATCAACCGTATTTCCCATCGTCGGAGGCGAACAATGGCACTGGATTGTTCACATTGCCGGTCGATCTCTCGTATGAAGTCGATTTGTGGGGCCGGATTCGCCGAACCGTGAGTGCCTCGCGTGAAGAAGCACAGGCGAGTGCTGCCGACCTTCAGACAGCGAACCTAAGCCTGCACGCTGAGCTGGCGGTTGACTACTTCGAACTGCGAAGCGCGGACGCACAAAAACGGCTTCTCGATGACACGGTGAAGACCTATACCGATGCGCTCACACTCACTCAGAATCGTTTCGAGGGCGGAGCTGCTCCCAGGTCGGATGTGGCACAAGCGAAGACACAGCTCGACGGTGCGAAGGTAGCGGATACCGACATCACCGTGGCGCGCGCGCAGTTTGAGCACGCCATCGCCATATTGATTGGCAAGCCCCCAGCGGAGTTCAACCTGGCACCTGTGCCCCAAACCGATCTTCAGCTTCCAGTTATCCCGGTCGGTCTGCCTACAACCCTGCTTGAACGCAGGCCCGATATTGCGGCGGGCGAGCGTCGCGTTGCTGAAGCCAATGATCAGATCGGCATCGCTCGTGCTGCCTTCTTCCCCTCCCTGGTGCTCGGCGCCACTGGTGGATTTACTGGAACTTCAATCACCAACTGGCTCACCTGGCCTAGCCGTATGTGGGCTGTGGGACCGCAATTATCGCAGACCATCTTTGATGCCGGCCGCCGCCGCGCTGTCTCCGAGTCTGCAACTGCAAACTATGACGGCACAGTGGCTTCCTACCGGCAAACGGCATTGACCGCGTTCCAGGAGGTGGAAGACAATCTCGCCGCATTGCGTATTCTCGAGCAAGAGGCACAACAACAACGTGAGGCCACGGCCTCTGCTGCCGACTCACTGCAGCTCTTCACGAATCGATACACAGGCGGCGTCGACAACTATTTGCAGGTCATCACGGCACAGACGGTGCTATTGGCCAATCAGCGCAACGACATCGATCTCATGCGACGCCGGATGGATGCGAGTGTTCTCCTGGTTAAAGCTGTCGGCGGCGGATGGGATACTTCGCAACTTCCCAAGCTATAGCAGACAGCTGGTCTGTTGATACTGGGCGAAGGCGTTCACGATGTTGCTCCACATTTAATGACTGAGAGTAATCATCGCCTCGTCGACCGTCTTGCAGATGGTAAAGACGCGGTCCATCCTGGTGAGCATGAACATATTGGTGACAGCCTCATTCAGCCTGCAAACCAACAGTTCGCTCCCTTTAGGCATGCGCTTCAACAAAGAGAGGAAGGCGCCCAACCCGCTACTGTCGATGAATTCCACCCTGGCCAGATCGAGGACCAGGGAAATTGGCCCATTGGCGAAATAACGACCGACGGTTTCTTTGAAGGCCTGCGCCTTGTCCGCAACCAGGCGCGGCTCAATCACCTCCAACACTACGTTCGTTCCTATTTGTTGCTCTACGATCCTCATAGCGATCCTCTGTTCCTACAGGTGAAAAAGGTTCCGTTCATAGTGGAGTCCTTAGTCAGTCATCGACTTGATCCCCCAGATATCTTTCGCGTATTCAGAAACCGCCCGGTCGCTGGTGAATTTCCCACTGCGCGCCACATTCAAGATGGCTTTCGAGGTCCACCCTGGAATGTTCTGGAAACCACTGCTCACTCTTTGCTGGGCGGCCACATAGGAATCGAAATCCGCCAGGTGGAAGTAGGGATCGCCCCCGTAAAGCAGCGAGTCAATGATTGGTTGAAACAGTCCGGGCTCATCGGGCGAGAAACGATCGTCTCTGAGAGCATCCAATACCCGGCGAATCCCTGGACTTGCATGATAACAATCGAAGGGATCGTAGGAGTTACGCCGGACCTCGATCTCGTCTGCCTTAATACCAAAAATGTGAATGTTGCCGGCGCCCACCTCTTCCAGAATCTCAACGTTGGCGCCATCCAACGTGCCGATGGTCAAAGCCCCGTTCATGGCAAATTTCATGTTCCCGGTTCCGGAGGCTTCCATGCCCGCAGTCGAGATCTGCTCGCTCAGATCGGCCGCGGGAATGATCTTCTCCGCTAAACTCACGCGGTAGTTGCGCATGAACACAACTTTCATCACGCCATCGGTTCGAGGATCCTGGTTGACGGTCACAGCAATGTTATTGATCAACTTGATGATGAGCTTGGCCATTGCGTAGCCTGGAGCTGCCTTGCCGGCGAAGATATGGGTGCGCGGCACCGCCGGCGTTCGGCCCTCGTCCACCAGGCCTAGATACGAATGCATTACATACATGGCGTTCAACAGTTGCCGTTTGTATTCATGAATTCGCTTGACCTGAACGTCGAACAACGAATTTGGATCGACGCACACCTGTTCCGTGTCATAGATGAGCGTCGCCAGCTGGATTTTGTTTTCCCGCTTTATGCGCAGAAATTCCTGTTGAAATGCCTCCTCGCTGGCGTGAACTTCGAGACTGCGGATGGCGGCAAAGTTTGTAATCCAGCTCTCGCCTATGGACCTGGTGATCAACTCGGCCAGCGAAGGATTGCAGCAGGCCAGCCATCGCCGGTGGGTAACACCATTGGTCTTGTTGTTGAATCGGTCTGGCCATAACGCATAGAAATCGGGAACCAAACGAGTCTTGATCAGTTGCGAATGGAGCGCCGCGACACCATTGACGCTGCGGCTGCCGACGATCGCCAGGTTGGCCATCCGCACCTCCTGCTGCCCTGCTTCACGCCCCGATTCACCGATGATGGACATTCGTTCGGACCGCGCCCAGTCGCCCGGGAATTTCTCCTCCACGCGGGCCAGGAATCGTCGATTTATTTCATAAATGAGCTGCAAGTGCCGGGGTAGCACTCGGCCGAGCAAGCCCACCGGCCACTTTTCAAGCGCCTCGGGCAGGAGCGTGTGATTGGTGTAAGCGCAGGCTGCCTGAGTCACCGTCCACGCGGTTTCCCAGGCCATGGCATGCTCGTCCACCAAAATCCGCATCAACTCGGCGACCACCAGCGATGGGTGGGTATCGTTCATTTGAAAGGTCACAGAGTCATGAAGCCGCTCCATGCCGGCGCCCGGATTCTCTCTATGAAAGTCGCGGACGGCGTCTCGCAAGGCGCAAGCCACCATGAAGTATTCCTGGACGAGACGGAGTTCCTTGCCTGCCGGCGCTATATCAGACGGATACAGTACCTTGGAAACCGTCTCCATATTGATCTTGTTTTCAACCGCACGAAGATAGTCACCCCCGTTGAAGATTTTCATATCGAACTCGTCTGAGGCGCGCGCCGAGTACAAGCGGAGGTAGTTGACAGTATGACCGCCGAACCCGGCTACCGGCAGGTCGCAGGGGACACCAAGGATGATCTGCCAATCGACCCACATCGGGTTGTAAGTGCCGTCCTTGGCGAGCTCATGTTCTATCCGTCCATAGAGCGGTATGGTGCAGGCCTCTGAGGAGCGCTCAATCAGCCAGGGAGAGTTGTCGCTCAGCCACTGATCGGCTTTTTCTTTTTGAAAGCCGTCTTCGATCTCCTGCTTGAACAGGCCAAACTGATAGTTGATGCCAAATCCATAGGCCGGCATTCCGCGTGTAGCGAGGGATTCCAGGAAGCATGCGGCAAGGCGGCCAAGGCCTCCATTACCAAGAGGTGCGTCAGACTCGGTATCTGCGATTTCGCGCAGATCGAAGCCCAGTTTTCTGGTTGCGTCCTCTGCCTCTTCAAGAAGTCCAAGGTTGAAAAGGTTGTTGCGCAGCGACTGGCCAACGAGGAATTCCACGGAAAGATAGACCAAACGCTTGGCTCTGCAACGCCGACGACGCTCTTCGGTGGCGATCAGTCCGTCGATTAACCGGGCCCGAACCGTGTACGCCAAAGCCTGCAGGATGTCATGCTTAGAGGCGACCCCACTCGAGCTTCCTACGGAATAACGCAGGTGATACTGAATCCCGGCGCTGAGGGATTCGCGGCCGGCTGCCTGAGTCGCCAACGGCATATGGTTCCTCCGTTGCTGTTTCTCCCATCGGCTTGGCCCGCTCGAAGATGAGTCATCGAGGAGAAATACCTGCATCCCGTCAGCCTCGAGTCGGGCATGAGTAAGTCATCGCCAATCTTTGCCGATAAACGAAAGAAAGGCTGCGAACAGACTGGGGGCTTCGAGGTATGGTTTGGCGAATGCTCAGCACACGCCCTACAGCCCAGACAGAGGCTATCAATAGAGGATGAAGGTTTTGCTCGTTGACGACGATATCGTCGCCCGCACGATCCTATCCGAGCTCCTTCAGCGGCAGGGTCACGAGGTTGTGGAGGCAGCCGACGGACAACTCGCATGGGATCTGGTGAAGCAAGGTGGGATCAACTTCGTTGTGAGCGACTGGCTGATGCCAAACCTCGCTGGAGTGGACCTCTGCCGTAAGATTCGCGGAGAGAGCCTTGATCACTATGTCTATGTAATTCTGTGTACCTCCAAAGGAGCCAAATCCGATCTTATCGAGGGCATGGACGCCGGCGCCGATGACTTCCTGGTCAAACCGATCAGCCCCGAGGAGTTGCGGGTCAAGGTACGCGCGGGGGAACGCGTCCTAAGCCTTGAGCAGGGCCTGGCCGATAAGAACCGCGAACTCGCCCAGACTAATGCCCGTCTAAAGTCGGCGCATACGCTGATTGAAGACGACTTGAAAGCCGCCGCATGGATGCAGACCAGGCTGCTGCCATCCCCAGCGCTGCTGGCTCATGGAGTCCGGTGCGAATGGCGCCTTCAGCCCTCTGGTTATGTTGCCGGGGACACTTTCAACTTTTTTGCCATGGGCGAACAGTTGGTGGGCTTCTATCTCCTGGACGTTTCTGGTCACGGAGTTCCCGCCGCGATGCTATCGGTCACGCTGAGCATGATGTTGACCCCGGACGGTGCGGCTGAAAACCCTTTGAAACGCTATAACCGCGACCTTGAAGCATTCGAATTCTCAGCTCCGGGGGATGCGATTCGAGCGCTCAACCACCGCTTTCAGTCGAAGGACGATCGATATTTCACCATGATCTACGGATTGTTCGATACCAGGTCGTCAATCTTAAGCCTCGCCCAGGCGGGGCACCCAGGTCCGATCCTGATAAGGAAAGCTGGAGAGATAAGTAAGCTCGGTTCAGGTGGCATGCCTTTGGGGGTATGGCCGGAGATAGAATTCGACTGCTTCGACGTCTCCGCAAAGCAGGGAGATAGACTCCTGCTCTACTCCGATGGTGTGACAGAATGCACCAATGCGAAAGGCGAAGCCTTCGGAGAGACGCGGCTGCTCGCCTACCTGGAGCAATGGGCAGCACAACCGCTCGATGAGCTGCTTGGAGGTTTGATGACAGAAATCACGGCCTGGCGTACCGTAGCAGACTTCGCCGATGACGTATCTCTCCTGGCCATCGAAATGGCTTAACCAGGACCGGCGCACAAGTTGATCCGATAACCTGGCGTGCCTTAAAACAGTGAGAGCCATGGACCGCCACGGAAATGTGATCCGAGGCCCACGGCTCCCACTGTTTGTGCACTTGCAGCTGGTTTACTGCGAGTTGCCCTGAATCAGTTCTGTCGAGACTGGTGTCAGGTATCCGAAGAGGCCACCGGTTGCCTGATTGGGGCCTGCGGTAAAGTAGAGCTCCGACGCAGGGGCCTCGTCAGGGTCGTAGCTATTGGGTGTCGCGCTGTTCGCAGCACTGATGCTCCAGATACCGTTGATGGAGATCGGCTTTCCGGTTGCATCTTCGAGCAGGCCTTCAAATGCGCCGGTATCAAGGTCATAGGCGGAAATGAATCCGGCCGATTGGGTGGTTCCTCCGGCGGAGAAGTTCGAGACCAGCAGACTGTGGCTGAAACGTCCGAAGTCAAGAGGAGCAAGGGTCACTCCCCACGGAGCATTGAGCCAGTCACCGTGCTCAAGGCGCCGGAGCAGCTTGCCCTCTGACGAGTAGATGTCGACATAGCCGAGGCCAGGGCCGGGAGTTTCGAAGGGATCTCCTGCAAAGTGCAACGCGTACGTAACGACGAGGTCGTTGCCGATGGCCTGCACGTTGAAGGGCACAAAGTTGCGCGGCAGACGGTCATCGGTAAAGGGCTTGTTGTCGTCGCTGGTGAGATGGTCGTCGTCGAAAAAGTGCTCGTAGCCTCCCTGTTCCTTCAACTTAACTGGAGAGAAGGCGTTGTCGTAAACATCGATGCGTCCCTTGATAAAGTTTGCCGCATAAAGGTAGCGCTTGCCATCGACGAAGGCGGTGGTGAGTGCGGTGTAGCCGGAGCCGTCGGTGGTGCGTACAACGGTCATGGCATTTGTGGAGGGGCCGGGGACGCCGGGAGTATTGCCGACGTTCGGATTCCACGCGGCGATGGTTCCGTCGAGCGTGGCAAAGATAAAAGCCGCCGCTTTCTTGGGAGCTACCAGGAAGTCCGTCGGGCTGCCGTTGGAGATAACTCCCGTGGGAGTACCGGTGGGAAAGGTCTGGTCCTTGGGATTGGATTTAGGGATTGTCACCACCAGAGACTGCTTGGCTCCAGGTCCGTTGTACAGTGTGGCGACCCCTTTGCCTTCGTCGGAGACCCACCATGTGCTTCCCGAGCTGCGCGCGAGGCCCCAGGCATTGACGAGCTGAGGATCGGCCGCCTCGGCAGGCCCGGTAACGTTGGCATCGAGGTTGGTCTGCGTGTAATGTTGTGCGAACGCTGCGGACGATGTTGATAGGGCAAGCGCTATGCCCGCGGTCAAGCTGGGAAAGAATCGCATGATGAAGCGCCGTGCGTCGAATTGCCTCGTGGGCCGGGGAATTCGACCGGCGAATGCCCGCGCTCGGGACGTTGCGCAGGCGCGTGTGCCGCCCCCGCGAACATCGAAGAGCCGGTTAGTAAAGCGAACTTCGCTGCGGTATTCCATTGTTGCTGCCTCCGTTGGATCGATCGGGCTATCGGGATAGGGTTTTCACACTCGTTCCTGATACGCCACTTGAGAAATCGAAAAAGGCAGGAAAACCACGACAAGAGAAACAAAGAAATTCGTTGTTGGTAGAGGTACGCGCGCGGCGCGACTATTCGCGTTGGTGCTCTTGAGGGTCGCGCCGCCAGGCAGCACCGCCCACAAGAGATTCCAGGCAGCAGCGTGGGGTGGGCTACAATAGCAGCGCCGTGAAGCCACCAACTTCAGAACCTGCTGGGATTAAGGAAATTGCGAAAGCATTAGGTATTTCGATCGGAACGGTCGATCGCGCGCTCCACGCGAGGCAGGGGGTGAGCCCCAAGACACGCGCCAAGGTCCTTAAAATGGCGGAGAAGCTCAACTACAAGCCTAATGTAGCCGCCAGAAGCCTCAAGCTGAATCGCCGTATCCGGATTGCCGTGCATCTGCCCAAACAGATCCAGTCGTTCTTCGATCCCTTGCGCGCCGGCGTTCGGGCCGCGGCAGAGGCTACGCTGGGCGCTACCATCGACCTTGATTTTCGGTCTTATCCCCGTCTCGGCGAAGGCGATGTTGAGCTGATGGAAGCGGATGTTGCGCGACACTTCGACGGCATCATTCTCACGCCTGGCAATCCGGCAGCCATCGGAGCTTCGCTACAGCGACTGGCTGAACAAGGAAGAGCGGTTGTTTGCGTGGCCAGCGACGCACCACGCAGCAGCCGGCTTGCCTGCATTTCTGTGGATGCATTCGTAAGTGGAGGTATGGCGGCCGAGCTATTGGGTATGCGTCTGCCGAACGGCGGCGCCGTGGTCCCGATCACCGGCGATCTGAGTACGCTTGATCATGCGGATAAGCTGCGTGGTTTCGCCGCGAGCTTAGCCACCGAAGCGCCACAACTTTCGCTGTTGCCGGCTATCGAGTCGCACGAACGCCCTAAAGACGCCTACCAGGCCACGCTCGATCTGCTCGCCCGCAAACCTCGCCCCGCGGGGATCTACATCAGCACCGCGAACAGCATTCCTGTTCTGCAGGCGCTGGAGCAAAAGCGTCTTCTGGGGGAAATACAAGTCATCACGACCGACCTATTCCCTGAATTGATCCGGCATATCGAGTCGAGGAAAGTGTTAGCCACGATCTACCAGCGGCCATTCACGCAAGGCAAGGTCGCCCTGGAGACACTCATTCGATTTCTGGTTGAGGGTATAAAGCCGTCGCCCTCGACCAAGCTCGCTCCTCACATTGTTTTGCGCAGCAACCTGGGTTTGTTTCTGGATCAGATCTCCGGCCCCGACGAGAATGAGGGCGCCGGCTAGAAGCAGAGGAAAAGCTCGGTTTTGGAGATTTATTCCCGTCGCCTTGATGACTAGGGTTTTCCATAAACACATCGGAACGCGCGCCCGGTTATGCATCGCATCGTCCAGTAGGAAGGTGCCGCGCCTACGGCGCTCGTCGTCGTCATGATGGATACCCTTCCGGACTGGGCTGACCTTTGGCGGTCGGCCCTCCGGGCCTTGCGGAGTCTGGTTGCAAAAGCGTTCGTTCTCGCACTCACTCTTTAACCTGGATTTCTCAGGAGCCCGGTCTGCGACCAAGCCCGGGTGCCCCATATCTGCCCGGTTTTGGCAGATGTGGGATTCCACAAACCTCAACCCCTGACTGTGCAGGGCGTAGATGGCCATGGACAAGATCTGTCGCTGGTAGAGAGTGATCGGTGGACAGCCGTTGAATCCCACATCTGCCAAAACCGGGCAGATATGGGGCACCCGTCACTCGCTACCCATTGAGATCTCACTACTGGCAGCGATTCGTTTATTTGGTTACCCAGGGGTCTGTGAGCGGTGGGGGAAGTGTGCGCCTTATGCGCCCTATGCGCCTTAAGTCCCGTGACCGACGAAAATGGTGCGTGATAAGCGTGGTATGCGTGGTAAGTCCAAATCCAGGCAGGGGGTTGTCGGGGATAATTTGCCCACGGAGCCGTTCTGCCGGGCCGCGTTTCATGCATCATCTGTGCACATGGCCGGCAAATGATTTCGAACAGCACAAAGTTATTGGTGGACATACCTATATATATGCGGATTCGGGTCGGTTTTGCACCAGGAGAACGGCTTTTTTTCCGACTTTCCAGGCGGGTACCCGTGTCTTCCGATGGATACTCCTCTCACGCACCCTCTTTAGCCCCTGTGGGCACGGTTTGCATGCGACGGAGGATCTCCGTCAGATCCACTCTGTCATGGGACTCCGTGCCGGGCGGGCAAGAGGGAGCGATTGCGATTGCTTCCCCATGGCCTTCAAACCAAGCCAAGTAGGAAGATTGGCTGGCCCCGGAGAGCCGCTGCAGATTGATCCAGTTGTAGTAAGCGCCCATGTCCGCATCGACAAGGGATCCCGCCGGATCGAGATTTGCCCGTTGTTGCATGCCGGAGAGCTCCTCATCCGCCGATTCTTCGGTCTGGCGCGGTGCGAACCTTGCCAGTATCGTGAGCGGCCGCGCCCGGCGGAGCGCCTCCCGGGCAGTCCATTGCACAAAGGTCGTGCTGTAAATCTGCGTTCCCGAGCCTTCTGTCAGCACGCTGATGGCGAACCGGCTCAAAACAGGATCGTCTGCGCTATGTTTCATCCCCACATCGGCCGGATTGGTTTCCGCGAGCCGGGTGCGCAGAGCTTCAGGGCCAACCTGGGATGCGTTGACTTGTTGCATTTTGCGGATGAGCGCCTTGCGCACCGGCTGCAGGGATTCATAGGACACGGCTGCGATCGCGTTGTTCTGCGGAATTGTCTGCGATCCGCCGTCAATGTACCAGTGGGCATAGGGGGAGGGGTGCGCCTGGGTGCGCGCGGCAACCACATCCAGCAAGACCTTATAAGTGCTCTTTGGGTCGACTTGACTGAAGTAGATGCCGTGTGGACGCAGTTTGCGGAAGAGCGGATAGTTTGTCTGGCTGATCTCCTGGCCGATCACGGCCATGCCAAGCCGTGGTGCCGGAGCGGGTGCCTCAGGCACGGCGGTATTGAACACTCGTATGTAGTCTTCCGCGGCCGCGCTGAAGTCATCGATCTGGTGAGTTGCCCAAAGATATGCGGATAGCCTCTCTGAGAAGCGGGTTGGAGCGCCCACCCAGTCCATCGCTTCAAGATCCGGCGATAGCCTCAGTTTTGCAAATGAGCTCATGGTGCTCGACAGTTGGTTTGGAGTCAAACTCGCAAGATAACGGAACTGCCGGTCGATCTCATCTCGTTCTGCGGGAAACTTCCAGTCATAGACGATGACCTCTCGCAGGAGCAGAGGCAGGAAGGCCAGCGGGAGCTGCTGCAGTAATGGGAGATTGCTGGTCGCGATCTGTTTCGCTTGAGGGGGATAGCTGCGGAACTGTTCACTTTGAATTTTCTGGGTAAGCATGGCTACAGCACCTCCGGCAGCGCCTTGCCATGGGAGAAGTCCGGTGAAAAACCAAAGAGCGATCCTAGTGTGGGAACAAGGTCCGTTGATTCTACAGGACGGTCGACGAGCACGTTCTCCCTGACACCGGCGCCTCTCACCATCATCCAGGTGGTTCTCGAATAAGCATCGCCTGTGCGGTGATGCTGAAAGCCATTGCCGCCGGAAGAGGAATCCGAGTCGCGGCCGAAGTCGGGAAGAATGAACATGGTTGTCTTCCCGGCGTATTCGGGCTCGCTCTGGATCATCTGCCAAATCTCTCCGCAAAGTCGATCGGAGCGTTGTATCGCATCGATGTAGAGCGAGTAGGTGCCGGCATGCGCGACATCAATATCGTGTAGCGTGATCCAGAGCAGGCTTGGCGCAAGCTGATGCATGAGTTGCCGGGCAATGTAAACCGATAGTTCATCCGGACTACGGAGGCTCTTTGCGTGGGCGGCAAAATCCGTCACAGATAGCTTCAGCATCTGCGCCATCTGTTGCAATTGCTGGTCACTGACACCCAGCGCCGGGGCATAGACCGGGCTCTCGTAGTTGTCACGCAACAAGTGGTCGTAGCCCGAAGACCCGTTTGCCATCGCCGCAGCCAGCAGGCGTTTGGGTAAAATTACGCCGGCACCCAGCCCAGCTCCGTGGGAGAAGTGGCTACTTTCGCCGATAAGGCCGAAGCCATTGCTGGGGGCAACCACCCATGTATCGGATGCGGGGCGATGCAGCTCCTTGCGGAAATACTCGAAAACGGTGGGATTGTCCGGGGAGACGGCAGCGAAGTTATTAAAAGTCTCGTAGACACCTGTTACCAGGCTGGCGGTCGCGACGTAGTGCCCGAGAATCCCTCGATTCACTACCTGGGTGAAAAACGTTCCCTGGGGAATGAATTCCCGCAAGAGATGAGGAATATTTTCCTGCCCATCCGGCATGAACGTCTCTTCATCTCGCGTGCCTCCTCCAAACGTAACTACCACCGCCTTCTGCCCTTTGCGCATGGCCAGGGCACGCAGGGGGGAGAACGCCGACAGCACGGTCGCGGCCGTCGCCCCGGTAGCTGCGCGAAGGAATTCGCGTCTGCTCCACGAGATCGCACGTGCAACTCCTCGGAACGACCCTGAATCGCGATTGCGCGAGAGCTCAGCGGTAATATGTCCGGGGTCGTTATCGTAATCAAAGCAGTTCATTGGTTCACCATTCCCGGCCGAAAGCTAGTCCAGAGCCTCCACGATCTATTTCGCCTGGGTAGCCCCCGGATTATCTTCTACCTTTTCCGCCTCTGTGTCCTCCTGCTTGATCTGTTTGAGTATGGCGAGGTGCTGGTCGGCCAGCTGCTTCTGATGGGTGCGGGTATACAGCAGAAAGAGATGATAATGGGCGCTGCCGTAATCGGGACGAAGTTTGATCGTCTGCTTGAACTCCCCAATGGCATCCTGGTATTTCTGCTGGTTTTGATAAAGGACGCCAAGCTGAAAATGAGCCTCGTAGAGAGCGGGATCTGCCGCGACCGCCTTCTGCAGCAAAGCTTGTATCACCCCCAGATCGGCGGCTGGTTGCCCTTCCGGGCGCTCCCACAAACTCATCGCGTAATAGTAGATCGCGGCTCCATTGTTGGGATAGAGATGAACGAACTCTTCGAGCCGTTTGCGTATCTCGGGGATGTGGGTTGGGGATGCAGTGCTTACTTTGCCCAAAAACTGAAACGGCCTTGGGTCTTTCGGATCCAGATCGGCGGCTGCGCACAGAGTCTTGACGGCATCGTCATACCTGCCTTCGGTATAGAGCGCGACGCCCAAGCCTACTGTCAGCTTCGCCGATTTCGGATATTTTTGCACGCCATATTCGAAGAACTTCAGCGCATTATCAAGAAAGCCTTCGTAATGCGAATGTTGCAACAGAAAAGACGCGAGATCGAAGATGCTTTGCTCGCTTGGATCCAGCTGGGCGGCGCGATAGTACTCGCTCGCGGCTGCAGTGTAGTCCCCGGTTTTTTCCTTCACCTCTGCGAGCAGATCATCGAGTTCCGCAGTTTCATGGCTCGTGATCATCTGCTGAAGTTGCGCGGAAGCCTTCGCCGTATCGCCTGAATTCAGATACGCCAGGGACAAATCGTAGCCCGTGTTGTAATCTTGCGGATTGAGCTGGTGCGCCTTTTCCAGATAGGGAATGCCTTCCGGCAAACGGCTCCGCTGGACATAGAATTCGCCAAGCCGTTTCTGCGCAATAAAGTCGTTGGGGTTTTGCTGGGCCGTTGCAATCATGGCCTGCTCCGCCTGCCGAAGGCCAGACTCATCAGCCAATGGGGTAGAGGAAGGCATCGGATGGGAATGGTTTGCAGTCCCAGGTCCGGGGCTTGACTGGAAGGCAAAAGCTGTCATCGTGGCGGAGCAAGTGACCAGAGACACAATCCCAACAACACGCAGCCAACCTGAAGCCCTTTGCCACATCCGGACGAGTATAACTCCTGAACCCTGCTTCAGACTTGCAGAGGAGTGCTCCTCAAAAAACGGCCGGGCAGCCAACATGGCTGCCCGGCGGAGGAAAGGCCATCACCAGTAATACTTCAATGCGAATTGAATTTGACGCTGGTTACCGGTGTTAAGGCCACTGTTGCGAGTGGTAGTCGATTGGCCAAAATTCAGGGTGTCCTGGAAATTGTAGTTTGTGGGCAAGTTAAAGCTGGGAGTATTGGTCAGGTTGAATGCCTCGGCCCGGAACTGCAAGCGTGTCGTCTCCGTGATTCCAAATTCCTTGAAGATCGAAAAATCAAAATCACGGTAGCCCGGACCGTTGACCTGGGTGTTCGATCCGCCGAGCGGAGCAAGATTGCTGTTGCCAATGGTCGTCGCCACCGGCGGATCCTTGAAGGCTGCGGGGTTGTAGTAATGCGCGGGTCCACCGGAACGATACTTGCTGACACCAGGGATTACGTCGGCATAGCAAGTGCCCGTAGTGGCTGTGGTTGTGATTTGGCAATTAATATATTGTGGGGGACCGCTGTTCAGGGTCAGGATTCCATTGGTTAACCAGCCCCCAAGGAGCAGTTGAGCAGGCCCGTGAATATCGCTCAGGAAGGCCTTGCCTTTGCCAATCGGTAGTTCATAGGTGCCGCTGGCCACGAACGAATGATTAATGTTGAAGGACGCCAGACCCCGGTCATAGGAGATCCCTGTGATTTGTGGAGCGCGGTAGCCGCCGACACCACCATCACTCAATAAGTCCCCGGCGTCCGACAGGGTCCTGGCCCAGGTGTAGCCGGCGAGAAGGTTGAGGCCATGGCTGAAGCGGCGTTCGTACTTGGTTTGTAGAGAGTTGTAGCTGCTCGACCCCGCGGTGATGTCGTAAGAAGCACCGTTGGCAAAGTCAGGAAACGCGAGGTAAGGAGTGATGGGCGTGCCGGGAGGCAGAATCTGCGACGGGTTATTAGTACCGGGAAAGGCCTCAATATGGCGGCCAACGGAACCCACGTAGCCAGCCTGGATTGAGTCTGCAGGCGTCAACGCATATTGCAGCATCAGGTTGAATCCTTCGGTGTAGGGCGTCTGGTAGTGGAGTTGCACACCGCGAAATTGCAATCCATTGCCACTTACGCTGGCTGGAGTAAGGCTGATGCCCTGCAGCCCGTTCTCCAGGGTGCCATAAGAGCCATCGGGGAAAATTGTGGGTGTTACGCTGCCAACTCCCCCGTTGGACGAGTCCTGAAACTGCAGTACATATTCAAAGGGATAGTTGTAACCAAGACTGGGATCGCCGCCCCGGTTTTCGAATGCCCCGTAGAAGATCCCATACCCTACGCGGGCAACGAGTTTCTGGGTTACCTGGTACGACACCCCGAATCTCGGGCCAAAATTGGCCTTTTGGGATATGCCCAGGCCAGTGCCATATTGATTGGTATAGACCAACTGAATACCGTCTTTCGCCAGGTCTTGGGTGAAGCTGGTGGAGACAGGCGTCTTGGTCTTGTTCGCTGAAGGCGTGATGAATTGCGCTGTTGAACCCGGAACTCCGGGTACAAAGTTGGCCTGGGCGCCATTGGTATCACCCACCTGCCCAAAGTATTCCCAGCGCAAGCCGAGATTCAGTGTCAGGCGAGGCGTTACTTTCCAATCGTCCTGGAAGTAGACTCCGTAATAGTTTCGGTTGCTGTGCAGATAGCCATAGTTCGAGGCCGCCACCTGGTCCGATCCGCCGGAGTAGTTGACCCCATTCGCAACCGTCGCTGCCATTGGCGTGAGCAGGAACTGGGCGGGACCAGCGAGTTTATCGGTCTGATTCGGAATCGAGGCATACCTTCCGTCGAAGTCGAAGGAGCCCTTCGATTCCGGAGGGGCAAGCCACGGAAAGTACAGGTACTGAAACTCAACCCCACCTTTGAAAGTATGGGATTTATAGACTTTGGTCAGGTTCTCGGTAAGTTGGGTGGTATCACTGTAGCGATCGCCAGGGAGCCACTCAGAGCCACCCAGGTTATGGACGTTGCCCAGACTCAGATAAGGCAGCCCCCCATTGCCGGCAAACTGGGGAATACCACCAATGCCAAACTGCGCCGGAATACCCAGGGTGCCGGATGTCGTCGGCGTGCGGGTGGTGTGTTCCTGGCCATACCCGAAGCGCACCTCGTTGATAAGTGTTGGCGTGAAGACGTGAGTGTAGCTGACTGCGACGCCGTATACATCCCATTTTTGCGTGCCGTCACTATAGCTGCCGCCGTCGGCGACTCCGGCAAATGGAGGGGGCACCTGTTGCGTACTGTGAATCCAGCTGTAGCGTCCGAACATCTGGTTCTTTTCGTTGAAATGCTGGTCGATGCGCACGTCAAAGGTATTTTGCACGGTGGTATTGACCGTGGTGGTCTGATAGTTGTTTTCCACCCCGCTCAGGTTTTGTGCCGGAAAGAGTTGGAGGAGCTTAATGGCGTTGGCGTCCAGGCGGCCGGCGGGAATTTGATTGTTGGCAAAAGGCTCCCTGACGTAGCCATTCGTGGTGGCCATAATTCCACTGACGGGATCCACTTGACCAGCGGTCACCGCGCGTGTCGTCGCCGGATCAAAAATCTGTCCATTGCTGAACGAGCGTCCCAGCACGTCAGTACGTTGAAAGTTTCCGGTTGCATTCAACAGATCGGCGAAGTTTGTGTAGCCGCTACCTACCTCCGGCGTCGTAGGCACCCAGATACCACTCTGCAGCGCTCCCTGGTTGATTCGCGTGCCTTCATAGTCCGCGAACCAGAAGGTCTTGTCCCTGATAATGCGGCCCCCGGCAACTGCGCCGAACTGGTTCTGCCGCAGTTCCGGCTTGCGCTGGGTTGCAGGATTTGAAAAATAGGCGTTGGCATCGAGGACATCATTGCGGAAAAACTCCCATACGACGCCGTGAAAGCCGTTGGTGCCAGATTTAATGGTGGCATTTACGATCGCGCCGCCGGCGCGCCCAAATTCAGCACTGAAGTTGTTGGTTTGAATATTGAATTCCTGGACGGCGTCGACCGGAGGCTTGACCACGTCGGCCTCACCACTCAGGAAGTCGACATCGTTGCTGTTGTTGTCAATGCCATCGAGCAGGTAATCGTTCTGGGCAGGGCGGGTGCCATTGGCGGCAAACTGGTTGCCTGCCCGGGCGCCTTGTTGCGGTTGGGTCACCCCGGGAGTAAGCGTGGCCAGCATGGTCCAGTCGCGGCCGTTGAGCGGCATGCTCTCCACCGTCTTCGACCCGATAACCTGGCCCACAACGGCGTTTTGGGTCTGCAGCAGGGCGGCCTGGGCGGTTACCTGCACGGTTTCGTTGGTCGCTCCAGCTTGCAACACAAAGTCCACGACAGCCTGTTGCTGAATATTGAGGTCGAAGGCGGCGTTCTCTTCCTTTTTAAAGCCGGCGAGTTCAACGCTGATTCGATAGCTGCCGATCTTGAGCGGGGTCACGATATAGGTGCCGTCCGATCGGGTCAGGGTGGAGATGGCTTGTGCCGTTCCCTGATTGACGATCGTGACTTTCGCACCCGGGACGACCGCACCCGTTTGATCCTTAACGGTTCCCAGGATGGTGCCGGTATCCACTTGAGACATTGCGGTAGAGGCGCCGAAAATCAATGCGCAGACCCCTACCAGTATTGCCGACAAACGCTTTCTCGATAGTTTGTTCATAATGCGCCGATCCTCCTACGAAATGAAAACGCCAGCGACTACAGGTCATTTCTTAATCCCGGGTACGTACTCGCAACGGTTAATGGGCCAATTAACCAGTGGCCAGCAACTATATGAACCGATTTTCAGGTCTGTCAAGAACTTTATCGTTAACGTCACCGTGCCCCGGTTTCAGTGGGCGTTTCCGGGCGATATTTGGTCGGCTGGCCACGGAAAACCGGCCAACTTCCCTGCACGGTTGAACCTCGTCATCAGCCCCAGGTGAGCCGCCCCGGAACCGAACGGCGAGCATTAAACACATCGACGGTGCGATCGCAACCCGGACACTCGGAAGATGTTCAGAATCGCCAGGCGTTTTGAAAGGTCTCCGAGACGTCCTCACGCTCTCCGGCGGCCATTTATCTTGACATGGAGGTGATCGTCGGGTACGTTAACGTTCTCAGTGTAAGTGTGCTCTGACTTTAAGGCTGTGTACCTGTGTGAGCTGATGATCCGTTGAACCTGTAACACCGCCGGAGTGATATGAGCGATGCGATAACTCTCAAATCGGTACGCGCATGGCAGGAGGAGGTCGAGATACCGACCTATCCCGTACAACCGCCGGACAAAAATCCCATGTTCCTGGAGAAGCGGGTCTATCAGGGCAGCAGCGGCAAAGTTTATCCCAACCCCTTTACCGACCGGGTTTCAGACCAGAAAGGCAATCAGAAGTATCGGGCGGTCTTCCTTGAAAACGAGTTCATCCGCCTCATGATCCTTCCCGAGATCGGCGGACGCATTCACGCCGGGCAAGACAGAACCAACGATTACGACTTCTTCTACCGCCAAAATGTAATTAAGCCGGCCCTGGTAGGCCTGCTCGGCCCGTGGATATCGGGTGGAGTGGAGTTCAATTGGCCCCAGCACCATCGCCCCTCGACCTATATGCCGGTTCATTGGGAAATTGAGGAGTCACCCGATGGCAGCATGACCGTGTGGCTCAGCGAACATGAGCCGATGCATCGGATGAAGGGTATGGTTGGAATCTGCCTGCATCCGGCCAAGGCATTGGTGGAAGCCAAGGTGCGCCTCTACAACCGCACTCCCTTCACGCAGACATTTCTCTGGTGGGCCAATGTCGGCATTCGCGTCCACGACCAGTACCAGGCATTTTTCCCTTCCGATGTGGCTTTCGTTGCCGACCACGCGAAGCGTGCGATGTCCTCGTTTCCTGTGGCTCGTGATTTCTACTACGGAGTGGACTATCGCCGCGGAGTCGATATTTCCTGGTACAGGAATATCCCTGTACCCACCTCCTACATGGTTACCGAATCCGCCTATGATTTCTTTGGCGGCTATGACTACCGGGCACAAGCAGGAATCGTGCACGTTGCAGATCGCTTCATCGCCCCTGGCAAGAAACTTTGGACGTGGGGAAACGGTGATTTTGGATACGCCTGGGACCGCGAACTGACCGACAGCGACGGCCCGTATATCGAGTTGATGGCTGGTGTCTACACCGACAACCAACCTGACTTTTCCTGGCTTCTGCCCTACGAGACAAAATCGTTTAGCCAATACTGGTATCCAATTCAGAAGATCGGTCCCGCAAAGAACGCAAATCACAGAATTGCTGTCAACCTTGAAGAAGAAAACGGCGCGGTTCGGATTGGCGCCTGCGTCACGGAGTCATTCAAAGACACGCGAGTCGTTCTTTCTTCCGGCGACCACATACTGCTGGAAACGACCACCGATATTCTGCCCGGAGCGCCGTTCATCGCCAGTGTGTGCGTTGCCTCGCCAGTTGCCTCACTTACCCTGCGCGTCCTTACGGCTGACGGGAGCGAGCTCATCGCCTGGACTACGCAAATAGCTCCAGCGTCGCAACACATTCCCGACCCTGCTAAAGAGCCCCCGTCGCCGGATGAGATCCAGACGGTCGAAGAACTTTACATTACCGGACTGCACCTGGAGCAATATCGCCATGCAACCCGAAACCCGGAGCCCTACTGGGAAGAGGCCTTACGCAGGGACCCGTTCGATAGCCGCTGCAACATCTCATTGGGCAAGCTGCTCCTCAGGCGCGGTCTTTTCTTGAAAGCCGAAGAGTATTTGACACGCGCAATCCAGCGCCTGACCGCTCTTAACCCCAATCCCGCGACGGGAGAAGCTCACTACTACCTTGGTCTCGCATGCCTCTTTCAGGAGCGAGATATTGAGGCGTTTGCAGCCTTCTATAAGGCCACCTGGAATTACGAATGGAGGTCAGCCGCCTATTACCGGCTTGCTTGTCTCGATGCCCGTCGAGGGGGATGGTTATCCGCTCTCGACCATATCGACAGACCGCTCGCAACGAACAGGGACAATTTGCACGCGCGGGGGTTGCAGTCGGCGATCCTGCGGAGGATAGGGCGGACCGGCGAGGCATTGGCAATTGCCTCCGGCGCGGTATCGAACGATCCACTGGACTTCCTCTCCCGCTTCGAGCTCCTGCTGCTCGAGGGCTTGACCCCTGAGCGCGCGGGGAAGCGGCTGGCTCAGCAGACCAACATGGACCGGCAACTGCACCTGGATCTTGCCTTCGATTATGCGGCCGCCGGCCTGTTCGCAGAGGCGCGTGCCCTTTTATTGTGTGTCGCTTCGGATCCAGCGTCGTCGACCTATCCCATGGTTTACTACTTTCTGGCATATCTGGCTGAGCAGACGGGAGACCGGGATTTAGCGGTTGAATATCGAAACCTGGCCGCCTCAGCTTGCCCCGACTATTGTTTCCCCTCGAGACTGGAAGAAATGAGGGCCCTCGAAGATGCCCTGAATCGAAATCCCCTGGACGCCAAAGGTGCGTATTACCTGGGGAATCTCTACTACGATAAGAAGCGCTATGAAGATGCGATCTCGCTGTGGGAAAAGAGTGTAGCGCTCGATGCCGGATTTTCTATTCCATGGAGAAACCTTGGCATTGCCTATTTCAACATTCACCACAGTGCAGAGCGAGCCCTCGATGCCTATGAGCGGGCGCTGCTGGCGAACCCCGGGGACGCGCGGCTGGTTTACGAGTTGGATCAGCTGCGCAAACGAACCGGCGTTCCGCCAATCGAACGCCTGGCCTTCCTGGAGAAACGCTCGGATCTGATCGCGCAGAGAGACGATCTGACAGTAGAACTGATCACTCTCTACAACCAGATCGGGCAACCGGAAAAAGCGCTTGAGATTCTTGGTGGACGGCGGTTCCATCCGTGGGAAGGCGGCGAGGGGCTGGTATCCGGCCAATACGTCTGGGCGCATCGCCTGCTGGGTATTTCATGCTTGCATCGCAAAGACTACGCAGGAGCTTTGGAACACTTCAACGCCGCGCGAACCTATCCCCATAATCTTGGTGAAGGAAAGCACCTCCTGACTGAGGAATTGGATCTCGACTATTTTTGCGGAGTAGCCCTGCGCGAGTTGGGTCGAGACGAAATGGCGCGGACCTCATTCAGGTCCGCGGCGGAGAGCGAGCCTGCCTCGCCATGGATGTGTTACTACAAGATTATGGCACTGCGCAGCCTGGGGATGACCTCGGAGGCGGCCGAGGTTATCCAGGAGATGATTCAGCGATTGGAAGCGCAACGTAAGAGCGAGCCCCGTATCGATTACTTTGCCACCTCACTGCCGAACTTCCTGGTGTTCGAAGACGATCTCGCTTTGAGGAAGGAAATCGAATGCGCCTTCAGCGAAGCTCTGGTTGCGCTTGCTTTGGGCAATGAGCCGGCCGCAGGGCGTAAACTCCAACTTGTCGTCGACATGGATCCAAACAACCTCGCTGCGCAAACAATGCTCACGCAACCAGGCCGCACAGGAGAGAGAGTCATTGAATCCACATCGTGGCTCGCAAAGTAGGCAGGAAATGAACACAGTCTCGATTGCCGACGAGGCTCAGGGTCCGCCTGCAAGTGCTCCTATAAAGAGTCTTTACATATGGATCGTGGCGTCGATCGCCGCACTCGGTGGATTCCTGTTCGGATATGACTGGGTCGTGATCGGAGGGGCCAAACCCTTCTACGAAAAATTCTTCGCCCTGACGCTGCCCTCGCAACAGGGATGGGCGATGAGCTGCGCCCTGATCGGTTGCCTGCTGGGCGCGTTGGCGTCGGGCGCACTCAGCGAGAAGTACGGACGAAAGCGTCCTTTGATTCTTGCCGCCGTTATTTTCTGCCTGTCCTCCATCGGAACGGCGATGGCGGGGCACTTTCAGGTATTTGTATTCTGGCGCATACTGGGCGGTTTTGCGATTGGTTTGGCTTCGAGCCTATCTCCGGTGTACATTGCGGAACTCGCGCCGGCTCATCTCCGCGGAAAACTTGTTTCGCTCAACCAGCTGACCATCGTATGCGGTATTTTGTTGGCACAGGTTGTGAATTGGCTTATCGCCAGGCCAATCTCTCCCACGGCTACGGCGCGCGAGATTCTTAATTCATGGAATGGCCAGGTTGGATGGCGCTGGATGTTTGGCGTGACGGCCATCCCCTCCGTACTGTTCCTCGGTGCAATGTTCTTTGTTCCGGAAAGTCCCCGCTGGCTTTCCAGGCACGGCGCGGCGGATAAGGCCAAAGCCGTCTTAAGCAGCATCGGCGGAAAGTCCTATAGCGAAGCGGTCTACACGGAAATACAATCTTCGATCGCAGCTGAGCACTCAGAAGCTTCGTTGCAGACATTGCTGCAGCCAAAGATCAGGCGGATTCTCTGGCTTGGAATCTTTCTCGCGGTTCTGCAGCAATGGTGTGGTATCAACGTTATCTTCAATTACGCTGAGGAAGTCTTCTCGGCAGCCGGCTTCCCGGTCTCCGACATCCTCTTCAACATCGTGATCACGGGTGCGGTGAACGTACTGTTCACGATCGTTGCCTTGCGGACCGTAGACCGCTATGGCCGGAGAGTGTTGATGCTGCTCGGCTCGGCGGGGCTCGCAATCATCTATACGCTGCTCGGCGGACTCTACTACTTCCACGGTCACGGCCTACCCATGCTGCTGCTGGTAGTGGCGGCAATTGCGTGCTATGCCATGTCTCTTGCACCGGTAACCTGGGTCGTGATTGCCGAAATTTTTCCCAGCAAGATCCGCGGGCCAGCCGTTTCCATTGCGGTCACCGCGTTATGGAGCGCTTGCTTCGTGCTCACCTACACCTTCCCTTTTCTAAACCGCGCGTTGGCGGCATCGGGAACCTTCTGGATATATGCAGCGATCTGCGCAGCCGGCTTCGTCTACCTTGCGTTCCGCCTGCCTGAGACCAAGGGGAAGTCGCTGGAAGCGATCGAGGAACTGTGGAGTTGATGTGCGGCTTGAAACACGCAAGAGAATTCATTCAGTGAGCGACGACCGATGACTTCACGACGCGACTTCATTGCTGCGCTGCCGGCTTTTGGCACCGCATTGGCCATGGGCGAAGCCCAGACAGCAGTCAAACCCACGATGGGCTCCCCGGCAACTACTCGGCTCCCGCTGGAGCACGACTGGCAGTTTCGTCTTGACCCAACGGCTTCCCGCGATCCGCATGTTGCTCTCTCAGGCTCTGTCGATTGGCAGAGTGTGACAGTACCACATACCTGGCAGACCCTCGGCAATAGTCCGGACTACGTTGGAGTCGCCTGGTACCGGCTGGCTTTCGACGCTCCCAATGAGTGGAGGAATCAGTTTGTACGCATCGAGTTCGAGGCTGTGTATCACTCTGCTGCGGTCTTTCTGAACGGTGCTTACATTGGCGAGCACATTGGCAAAGGCTATACAGCCTTCACCTGCGATGCCTCTCCGCGGCTGAAGCCGGGCCAAACAAACGAGCTGCTGGTGCGCGTCGATAACAGCTATTCGGATACCATGCTGCCTCGTCTCAAGTCTTTCGATTGGGCTGACGACGGTGGCCTTACCCGGCCAGTATCCATCTTGCTCACACCGCATGTTTTTGTGGAGCGGATGGAGATAGAAGCGGCGCCGGACCTGGAATTCAAGAACGCCCAAGTCATGATACGGGCGGTCATTCGCAACACACTCCTTACTCCGCAACAGGTGCGCGTCCAGGCATCCCTTCAAGAGGAGGGCGGCGGCGTTCCCTTACTTGCAGGAGAGGCCAAGCCGGCGACCATCCCGGCCGCCGGTCTCCTGGCAGTCAACCTGCCTCCGATGCACATCATTTCTCCCAAGCTTTGGCATTTCGACCATCCTCACTTGTACGCGGCTACGGTTTCACTCTCCGGAAGCCCGGGGTCACACGTGGTGGAGGATATTTTTGGAGTTCGCCGCTTCGAGGCGCGCGGCACGAAGTTTTATCTGAATGGGGAACCCGTCGTCCTGATGGGAGTGGAGCGTATGGCCGGCAGCCATCCACGGTTTGGCATGGCGGAAACAACGGAATGGATTGAAGCAAATCATCGCGATTTGAAGGAGCTGAATTGTATCTACACCCGGGTTCATTGGCCGCAAGATCGCCGCGTCCTGGATTTTTGCGATCGTCACGGCATCCTGATGCAGGAAGAAGTGCCTGCATGGGGGCCATCCACTTTCCGTGACATCAGCGATGACCTACAGCACAAGCTCGAGCAAAATGGCCTGGAACAACTGCGGGAGATGGTTGCACGCGACCGGAACCATCCATCGATCGTCACTTGGGGCCTGTGCAATGAGGTGGATGGTAAAAACCCGCGGACGCGAGCGTTTGCTCATGTGATCGCAGACGAGGCTCGTAAGCTCGACCCATCGAGACTGCTGACCTATGCCTCGCACACCCTGAATGTTCACCCCGAAGAGGACATGGCCGGAGACTTCGACTTCATCTCGACGAATGAGTACTACGGCAGTTGGTATCCGGGAGGACCGAAGGAAGTCTATGCTCATATCGACCGCATTCGCAAAGCGTTTCCGAACAAGCCCATCGTGATCTCGGAGTATGGATGGTGCGAGTGCCAGCCGTCTATAGCTCCGGGCGACGAGCACCGGGTCGATATCGTGAACGGACACACCGAGGTCTTTCGCGAATTTCCGGAGGTCGCCGGCGCGATTTATTTTGACTACAACGACTATCGCACTCTGGTTGGGGATAAAGGAGTGGGTGCTTTCAGACAGCGTGTGCACGGGGTGGTAGATCTCTATGCCAACCGGAAGCCCTCGTTCCAGGCTCTCGTCCTGCAGTCGAGTCCGATCGAACGCCTGGACTTGAAATGGTCTTCGGCGGGACCCGAGATGACTCTGGCTACACGGAAAACTCTTCCGTCGTATACGCTCAGCGGCTATCGGGTTCGCTGGGTCTTTCACGGTTACGACGACCTCCCCATGGAAGGCCGCCTGGATGAACTTCCCTCAGTTGCAACCGGGGAATCCTTGCATCTGAGCGCCCGCTCGAGCATTGCCAACCCGCGGCGCGTGGTTGTGGATATCCTGCGTCCTACGGGTTTTTCTGTTGCGACAGCGGCCGCCTTTGCTCCACAGCCAGTGAGCTAACGCTATCTTCAGGTTCGAGGACGCGGCCAGCGAGCCTCGACGACTGTCGAAATACCGCCGCGGGGACGGAACTCCCCTTTGACGACAGCCCATACAGGATCGCAAGCCTTTACCACATCCTCCAATACCTGATTGACGACGTTCTCCTGAAAAATTCCCAGGTTGCGGTAAGTGAACAGATATTCTTTCATCGACTTCAGTTCCAGGCAGCGCTGACGCGGCATGTAACGCACGGTCAGGGCGCCGAAGTCGGGCAACCCGGTCTTGGGGCAGACCGAAGTAAATTCAGGATCGTCGATCAGGATCTCGTAGCCGGGGAATTGATTCTCCCAGGTTTCAATGGCGGGGAAGCTGTGGTCGAGACCGGCAGCGGCGTGCTCATCGGTGTAGCGAGGGGCGATGCTCATTACGATATTGTACCCACTCAGCCCAAGTGCGGCTGCATTGCATCAATCGGGGATGCAGCTATGCCACAATCATGGATGCAGCTTCTATTGAGCGAGCAACACAAGGCATGAATGCCCCGCAACTCTACGTACTCACCGGCGGGCCCGGTTCAGGGAAGACGACCCTGATGACAGAACTGGCGCGAAGAGGTTTTCGTTGCGTCCCGGAAGTTGCCCGGCTCATTATCCAGGAACAGATGCAGACCATGGGAGTTGCCCTGCCCTGGCACAACAGGCAGCGATATACCGAAATTATGTTGGAGCGTTCGATCGCGGTATTCCTGGAGAATGCCACGATCCAAGAGACCACCTTTTTTGACCGCGGAATTCCTGACACGCTCTGCTATGCGCGCCTGGTCGAACTCGAGGATGTACAAGCAGCAACAGCGAGTGGAACTTACCGGTACGCCAGGAATGTGTTTGCGGCTCCGCCATGGCCCGCGATTTATGTAACCGACAAAGAGCGCAAACAGTCGTTCGCTGAAGCCATAAGGACTTACGATCTGATGGTGAGGGTCTACGAAGATCTCGGGTACAACGTACTGGAATTACCTTTGAGCCCGGTTGAGGAGCGCGCTGAGTTCGTACTCCAAAACCTGGTTCAACGAGTTGAACGATAAATAGCCGGTGTGTTACTTTTTGATTTCGAGAGTCACCCCTTCAAACGACTCACTGCGGAGGTTTTTTCCGTTTGCTTTGTTGGCTTTCCAAAATGACATCACCGGCCTTGCTCGGCCCAGTCTGGTTAGCGAATGCTCGTCTTGACATTTCTGACACGTGTAGATGCGTCAAATAACGCCATGGTTTTAAATGCTCCAGACGGAGGTAAGTATCGTCGAGTAAAGTCGGAGCACACCTGAATTGTTCCCTTTTCGTTTACGAAGAGGTGGCTGGAAGTAGCACGAAGTCTCTGCTCTTCGGGTTTGGGGGAGGATACTATGGCTGAGACTCTTAAGTACATGGTCACCAAACTCCATAAGAATAGCCACGAGTATGGGTACCATATACAACTGGCCGAGAGTTTAAAGCCTCGCGATATGGCTTCTGTATTGGGATCGCACATTCCCAACCGTGCTGAGCTGGAGGCCTTTCTTAAATCAAGGTGCCTGATAGAGAACACTGCCGAAATGATCCTGAAAGATCTCGACGCTCTCCCGCCCGGCAGGGAATTCTATGTTCTGGTCTACGATTGCTAACCGGGGTATGAGGCTCGACAGAGGTTTACTCGATCGCGTCCACGCTCAGTAGGATTTTATTTAGGCGTTTCCGCGGGCGGTCTTTTTCTTGCACGCCTCAGCTCTTGCTCGCGCTGTTGCTGCTGCAGTTGGCTTAAGCTGATCCCAAGCTTCGCGGCTTGAGCACGAAGCTCATCCCAGTTCGTGGGAACTTTCTCTGGTTCCTCGGTCGTGTCGTCTTTCATCGCAATCCAGTGTTTGCCGCGCGTGTGACTGAGAACAATTTATCACCTGCCAGCATTCCTTATTCGGTATTTGTCCCGCAACGAATACACTCGGGCAGATCCCTGGTCATCCTGGGTAATCCAGTTATCGGACCACTTTGTAGAGGGCGCCTATTGGATTCAGTCGGCCAGGGGATCGGGTCGAATCTGGAAGTGAACTACCTTAGGGTTGGTTCCCTTTCCCGTCTCGCTATGGAATGGCGTGCGCGTGCCCCAGGTGGTCCAGACTCCTTTCCCTTGCCAGCCCGCTTTGGGATCGTCGAAACGCCCATCCATTCCTTTGGCATAGAAGCCCAGCGGATAAGGCACGCGCAGTATGGTGAATTTGCCGTTTACCAGGGCGAGCAACGAATCCGACGAATTGCCGGTGATGATGGGTATGTTCTTGCCCAGGCCCAGGGTGTCGAACTGATCGACCCAGACGTAGTAGTGGGAGTCCGCACTGCCGGAAGCAGTCACGTTTTTGAACTTCGGCCCGGGAGTTTGATAGAGAGTCCAGCCTTCGGGACAGTGCCGCCCCGTTGCCGTCGGACCGTTCAGGGGGCCTTTGCACTTGCTTCGGTCAAAGCTAGCCAGATGCCCGCTAGCCAAGGCCACCCAGACGACACCGTTGCGGTCCATGTCCATTCCGCGGGGGGAAAAACCCCAAACCGGAGCCCTGGGATCTTTCCACGGCACTTCGTAATATTCAGCCAGCGTCGTCTCCGGAGGATTCGGCCCGGGGTTGATGCGGACGATCCCGCCCGGGAACCCCAGCACAGAGCCCCAGATCGTGCCGTCGGTGCCGATTCCGAGGCCATAGAAGGCGGCGTTCAGGCGCGTGTCTTTGGTGGAGTCGGCAGCGGTGTTGAGAGCGGACGAGGTGCCCAAACTTTCCCCGCTGGGTGCGGTCGCGACCTTCTGCTCCCCTTCCACGTAGGGGTCGCGTTTACCGTTGCCATTGGTGTCCAGCACCAGGGCCGTCCAACCCTGCGACTGCGCTGCGTCGTGCGTCTGGTCCCACATTTTTGTATTCAACCAGCCGACTACTCCACCACCGCCGCCGCTGGTAGTCCACAAGGTGTCATTGGCATCCTCGGCAAAGAGCAAGTGATGGGTGCCAAAGCAGGTGTCGATCATGGAAAGCTGCTTGGTTGCAGGATCATACATTTCCAACTGTCGGCCGGACTTCTCCACTGGAGTGAGTTGCGCCGAAATCAGGCTGGAGCCGGCTTTGCAAAAAGAGGGATTGTCACTGGCACGGATACGAGCTGTGAACCAGAGGCGTCCGCGCTCATCGAACATGGGATTGTGAACGGTAGTGTGGCTGTCCCAGATGGCCTCATCACCCCACACTGCTGAGGAATTGAGAGGCTTTGGCTGGCCGGGCGTGTCTGGATCACGATACTCAACTTTGAGGCGGCCGATGGTGTTGTGCACGGGATCGAGCACCGGCAGGTAATCGCGGCTCTCCTCCGGAGACCCGTAGATCAGGCCCTTCGCATTGACATTAGGGTCGCGCTTGTCAGTCGAAATTGAGTCGTGCAGGTAGGCCGTAGGATCGGCCCAGTCCCATTGGGTGATCACGACGTTGCGCTCTACCCCCTGCGGGCGCGGAGGGGCCTCGGCCGGAAGCTCGCCATTCTTGATGCGGGTGGTCCAATCGCCAAATAGCTCGGTTGCCCGGGTGGGACCAAGTTGCGCTAAGCCACCCATCATGGCGGAGCCGGCTTGTCCTGATTGCAGGCGCCGCATCCACGCTTGTGGCGGAGCGAGGCTGCTGAACATCGCGGGGATCGTCCGGGTGTATTGGTTGCCGAGTTGGTGGCAGGACTCACAGCTATCGGTCTTGATCAGATGGATCCACTGCGCCTGGCTCTTGATGTTGGGCGAAATACCGCTCCCGCTTGTGGCGGGGAATTCGTTTTCCGCGGGAACCTCCATCAAGGCATACCAATAATTAGCTGGGTAATAGCGGGCAGCGGCTTTGTTGTCAGGGGCTACGCCCGGTCGCAGATCCACTGCCCTGCCCGGTACGGCCTCGACCTTTGGCGAATCCACCAGTCCGTACCCGCGAGCCCATACGGTGTATTTGGCCTTGGGCAGCCCGGGTATCAGGTAACGGCCGTGGTCGTCGGTCACGACCTCTTTGATGTAACGCGTCGGCAGGTCAGTGGTCTCGGCGATCACCCACACTCCTGCTTCGGGCCCCGCGGAGCTGGTGACTACTCCGCGGATGGAATCGTTCCGGACCTGCTTTGCCTGGGTGTTGCTGAGTGAGATGGCGAGCCAGGCAAAGAAAGCGATGGCAGCTATTCCGAGCGAAAAGATTTTGGTTAATCTCATCTGACCTCGCTACCCTGAAGACTGGCAAGAATCGCTAATTCGGCCTCGGGAGCTCGTAATTGCGGGCGGAATTACGTCGCTTTGCCGATTGGGCGACCAATATACGCCTGGTCTCTTTTGCGCGCAATGCTCGGCGCGCGGAGGGAAAACGCTCGCACGTTTGCCCTCCAATCGCGGCTAAGTGCTTTGTATCAAGATGGTCAAATTTATATAATTCCCGCCCGCCTAAGATGTTTAGGTGGGGCGCTGCGTGACTTGCTCATGGCAGCCGGCGGAAGAGAAACAGCAGATCTCTCCGCTACGCCTCCCCAGATTTCCTGTGGAACTTGGTGGCACTGGCAAACTTCATGCGTCATTCTCTACGGAAAGCCGCATACGTGGTCGTTCGGAGTGACGCGAGGTAGGAAATCTGGGTACGCTCTGTCGAAAAAACATTCCACGAAGGGTCGTTAGAACTGCAGATCCCTCCGCTACGCTTCCACGACACGCCGGGACAGGTCGCTTCGGTTGGGATGACAAAGGGGAGGGCAACGGTTTCATAAAGGAGTGGTTGCCGGACCGAGGCGTTTTTCATCACCTTGTGTGGGCCGCCGGCCCATGATTCCTCTGTCGAAAAAACACTTCCACGAAAGCGTGGGAACAGCAGGTCCCTCCACTACGCTACGCTCCGGTCGGGATGACAATTCATCTTCGAGCTGCAGCATTGGTGGCTGGTGGAAAGAACTGCAGATCCCTCGGCTGTGCTCGGGATGACAAGGGAAGGGTGACGCTCCATAGAGAGTGGTTGCCGGACCGAGGCGTTTTTCATTAACCTTGGGTGGGCCGAAGGCCCATCTGACCTGGATCAAAGAGCGCGCCTCAGTGACTGCGTTTGATGCGCAAAGCAATATCGACCGTGTGCTCGGGGGTGGTAAGCGTTTTGTTGCCGCCTTGATGGGTGAAGGCCAGAGAGTTGAGCACCGACCCCGAGGCGGGATCGAGCCAATCGGCCTGGTAGGCGCCCCCGGGCAAATCGAGCACCAGAGTTTCTGCGTATTTTCCTGGAGTCGCAACATAGTAAGCCTTGGAGTCGTCCAGCACGCTGTGATGATGGTACAAGGCATACTGCTCCCCCGGCTCGCTGATGCCTCGACAGTAGGTTCCGCCTGGAATCCCGCTGACCACAAAGTTCTTGTCCGGAGACATCTTGACGAAGTCGAAGCTGTAAATGAAATTCTTCAGATTTTGTAGAGCGCTCAGGATTTGAGCGTTATCGGGTGTTTTCCCGGCTGGGTCTTCAACCGTGTAGCGGGAGTTCAGATGATTGAAACTTGCCCCGCCTCCCACAATAAACTCCCACGCTTCCACCCGGGATGCTGCTATGGCATCACCCTTGCGGTACTGAAATGGGTAATAAGAGGTTTCGTTGAACTCAATCGGCTTGTTATGGCCGTATTCGTAATCGAGACCTTTCATTCCTCCCATCTCTGCCGCCGACCCCTGTTCGGGCCCCCACACATACTGTCCAACAATGATGGAGAGCATGGGACTACCCGAGTAATCGATGGGACCTCCAATTCCCCCTTGGACCTCCTGCGCCACAAGGTGCTTTTTGGGCAACGTGCTTTCCGTGTTGTGGACGACCTCCAATAGTCGACCGACCCATGGACCGGCTTCCGCAGCCTGAGTAAAGTTGGACGGCTCGTCGCAAATCTCCAGAATGACATTGTCATAGCCATTCACTTCCCGGGTGATCTTGCTTACATATTCGCTCTGCCGTTGGACAAGATCCGGGTGCTTCAGTGTTTGCGCGTCTTTGAAATCGGCCTTTCCGACGCCCTGGACATTGTTTTCGTAATACAAGGGAGAAAGAGGCCAACGGTGCGTGTACTCGGAGTTGAAGAAGCAGATCTCCACCACGATGCCACGCTCGCCCGCTTTTACAATAAAGTCCTTGAGGCGAGAGAAAAAGTCGGGATTCCATTTGTCAAGATCAAACTTGTTACCACCGTAGACATAGCCCGGCTCACTGCTGCGCAACCATGGGACGATCGTTCTATCCGGCCTCGGACCCATCGTATTGTCTTTGGTGAACTCCCCCACCATCTCGAGCAACGCGCCCGGCCAGATACGCGTGTAGTTCAGTCCGTAGGCTTTTAGCGCATCGAGGTACGCAACGTAGTCAAAGTCCAGATTGATCACGGCGCCGTAATGCTCGGCGGAGGTGATAAGGATGGTCGGTTGGCCGTTAAACGTGTAGTAGTGCGGATTGGAGGGGTGCAGTTTAATCGGTTCAGCCCCGGCCCCTGTAACCAGCAGCAGCGCAATCACCAGACTACGGATCGTATTAGACATGCCATCTCCCTTTTCAAAGTGCTGCTAACACCTTCTGAGATGTAAAACAATTCACGCTGAGAGGCTGAGTTACTTACTGCTCCAATTGCTGAATGACTTAGTACATTTTAACTCCGCACTTATGGATTACGCGTTGCCGTGCTAGACGGGGATGGGAGGAATAGGCGGTACAGGAGTCTCCGGTGTGAGCGGCGGCGTCCGCTTGTGCCAATCGGTAGCCTTCTCATACGCGTTGGCCAAGGCCAGTACGCGGGTTTCCGAGAAGTGCGGCCCGGCGATCGTCAGCCCGATCGGTAGTCCTGTGCTGCTGAAGCCGCATGGCACCGAGATGGCGGGCAGGCCATAGACATTGAAAAATATGCAATCGGGGAAGTCGGGCTCCGGATCCTGGGGTTTGGTGTTCACTTCCCTCCTCAGGAGTTCTTCGATGGTCGGCGCCACCACACGCGTCGTCGCCAGCAGCACAAGATCGACATCGGCGAAGGAATCGTCCACCGTGCGCCGCAGCTCTTCCAGTGCCCACCGCGCGTGGATGTAATCGACCGCACTGACATTGGCGGCAATTGCACTCGCCAGGCTACGTCGCACCGATGCCATGTACTTATCGGGGTGCGCTTTGAAGTATGGTTCATGAAAAGCCAACATCTCGGAGTCGAGGTTGGCGGCGAGTCCCAGGGGAGGAAGGGTCATCTCTTTCACCCCCTTGGTCATGGTTCCCAACAAATCGATGGCCTCCATCACCGCCTTCTGAACATCCGGCTGCAAGTTATCGAAATGCCCCACAGGCATGCCCAGGCGAAGGTCGTTGACCGGCTGCCGCATGCCGGTAACATAGTCTTCCCGGGGATGTTCCACGCTGGTGATGTCGAGCCGATCGTAACCTGTCATGCTGTTGAGCATGATCGCCGCGTCCTCCACAGTCCGCGTGAGCGGCCCACAATGGTTAAGAGATGAGACTCCGGGGATGATCCCGCGAATGGGCACCAGGCCGTAAGTGGGCTTGAAACCGACTATCCCGCAGTATGCGGCAGGGATGCGCACCGAACCGCCATCATCTGTTCCGAGCGCCGCGTAGCACAGTTCTGCAGTGACCGCGGCGCCTGAACCCGAGGAAGATCCACCGCTATAGTGCAGCAGGTTCCATGGGTTCCGCACCGGCCCCCAATAGGAGCTATTCGATGCTCCAATGGCAAACTCCATCAGGTTGGTCTTACCCACGAGCACCGCACCCGCTGCCTTCAGACGGCTGATGACCGGAGCATCCTCGGCAGGAATCCGGTCTTCAAAAAGTGCGCTGCCGCCGGTAGTACGTATACCTGCCGTATCGATGTTGTCCTTGACCGCGAAGGGAATTCCGTGCAGAGGACCGCGATATTTGCCCACCTTGATTTCCGCATCCGCCTGCCTGGCCTCGGCCAGCGCCTGCCGGCTGGTCAGGGTGATGAATGCGTCGAGTTTGGGATTGTAGATCTCGATCCGCTCCAGGCACGCTTGCGTCAGTTCGACAGAAGTTAGCTGACGCGCACGCAGCCTTGCTGCTGCTTCGGCCAGCGTTAACGACGTGAGTTCAGTGCGGCCGCGGGCCACCGGCGCACTGACGCGCGCTTGCGCTTCCGCAGGGAGGCTCTTTCCCGGCAATGCCTGCCATGCCATGGCCCCGCCTGTAAGCAGGTTGAATTTGCGCCGAGTTATCTCCATCGGTCGCCCCCTTCAGAAGTACTCTAAAAAACGCCACACTTCGCCGGATTTGTCCGGTGCAGACTTGAAGTGAAAATGTTCTAGCTATACAAGGGAAAGCCGTCTACGCCGACGTCGAACGCCTCCAGCGCACCAAATTCATTCTCTGTTACGTAAATTCTCTTATCTCCCGGCAAGCCGAAAGCAACATTGGTCGGTTTCAGCCCGCGAGTCGCAATCTGCTCGATGACCAGGCCATTCGAGTCCATCACGTTCACGCGGCCTCGGCCGAAAATCGCCACAAACAATCTTCCATCCTTGCTGAAAGCCATACCATCCGGTCCCATATAACCCGGAACGGGGTCGGGATTACTCTGGCCAAAGCACTCCCGCGGGCCTAAACTCCCATCCCCCCTCCACAGGTAGCGGTAGACCATCCCGGTCCTGGTCTCGTTGACGTAGAGGTTGCCATCGGGCCCAAAAGCAAGTCCGTTCGTGAAGCGCAGCCCGCTATCCAGTTGTTGGACCTGTCTCGTTTCGGAGCCAATGCGGTAAACCCGGCCGTCGAGGTTTACGCTCTCGTAATCGGGCCGAGGCGCTGTGCCGACCTTATAGTCTCGAACCTTGATGCCCGAATCCGTCAAATACACGGCTCCATCGGGACCGAAGCAGAGATCGTTCGGCCACAAGAATGGTTTACCTTCGCACTCGGTTGCGATGACCTCCGTCGCGCCATCCAGGGTCGTCCGGAGCAAGACAGAATCTGATGATTCGGCAACCCATAGAAACCCGTTCTTATCTACAGCCAGACCGTTGGGCCGTCCGGTCGTGGCGATCACCCGCCTATGCCGGCCGTCGGGGCTGATCTGCGTCACACAACCCGGCTGCGCCTCCATTTCGACTACCAGCCAACTCCCATCAGGGAGCACAACTGGGCCTTCTGGAAAACTCAAGCCCGAGGCAAAGATCATTGGATGGGTTCTCCTGGCTTCATAACATCGGCCGACGGCTCGCGCCCGCGTGCAGTTCAGTATCCGCAACCATTACCGGATGATCTGCAGTAGAGCGCTGCGAAATAATTGTGGCTCCCTTCTCATTTTTCGACGATCGATGAATTGGGCCTTCCACCACGATGGCATCGTCCTCAGGGAATCAGAAAAACCGGGAAGGAATTAGTATCGGGCTGCCCCGTTGTAATACTTGCACCCGTGAGCGCCCCCGCGGAAGTCAGGCCCCTACCCTTTAAGGAGAGAAGACGCGCGGCAGGCGCTATTATAAAGCCCAAATCTTTGTTGGGCCCCGACGAGCACTAAAGTAAAAGGAGTAAAAGCATGCGATCAAGAATTCTCCAGTTGTTTTTCGCCGGTGTCTCAACCGTCGCTTTCTGCGCGGCCACGACGGGCGTGTTTGCCCAGCCGACGCCAAATCGGTCCCTCCTGGCGCTTTCCAAGCACAACCACACCCTTGCGATTGTCGACCCCAACACTCTGCAGGTCGTCGCACGCGCTCCGGTCGGTCCGGATCCGCACGAGGTGATTGCGTCCTCGGATGGGAAGACGGCATACGTCTCGATCTACGGTGGCGGCCGCTACCATGTGCTTTCCGTGATTGACCTGGTGGGTCAGAAGGCACTGCCCGATATCGACACGGGAGCCTTGAATGGTCCCCACGGACTGACCTTCGTTGGAGGGAAGCTGTGGTTCACCGCCGAAGGTGCGAAGGTGGTCGCGAGCTATAGTCCCGAGTCGGCCAAGATTGATTGGGTCATGGGCACCGGGCAAAACCGGACACACATGATTTACGTCACCCCGGACGAGAAGAAGATTTACACCACCAATGTTAGCTCCGGGACGGTCAGCATCCTGGAGAAGATCACTCTTCCGCCAATGGGCCCGCCTCCGGGAATGCGGCCGCCCCAGGGTGCCATGCCTCCCCCGCCCCGGGGCACGCAAGCGCGCATGGATTGGAATCAAACCGTCATTCCGGTGGGCAAAGGAGATGAGGGTTTTGACGTATCGCCGGATGGACGCGAGCTATGGACTGCGAATGCGCAGGACGGCACATTGTCTGTCATCGACCTCGCGACCCGGAAGGTAACGGCCACGCTGGATGCGAAGACGTTCGGGGCAAACCGGCTGAAGTTCACTCCGGATGGGAAGCTGGTGCTGATCTCCCGTTTGGGCGATGGTGATCTCACTATCTACGATGCGGCGGCGCGTAAGGAATTCAAGCGGGTGAAAATCGGCCACGGAGCGGCGGGCATTCTGATGGATCCCGAGGGCAACCGTGCCTTCATTTCCTGCGGACCCGATAACTATGTTGCTGTGCTGGACCTGAAAACCCTGGAGGTGACAGGTCACATCGACGTGGGCGGTGAGCCCGATGGTTTAGCCTGGGCAACTCGAGCCCATTAGCCGCTGTGCCTCCACGCTGTCGATTGGTTGGGGAGTGCATGAGTGCCGCGCTATGGCGCTCCCACGGCGGAGCGGGGCCGGCGGGATCATGGTGGGATGTTTAGCGGGCGGCCCCTCGATGGGATCTGGGCTGGACTAAAAGAGGGCGAGAGAGAACTGGAAGAGAAACGCCGCGGGATCCACCTGTGATTTCCTACTTCGATCTGTTTTTCATTTTTGTTTGTGCTTGACACAGTCTGTGCGATCACGTTACTTTACCTTATGGCTAATTAGCCACTTGGTGAAGTAATTGCCAGATCATCTTAGCTCGACATTTGCGGCGCTTTCTGACCCCACCCGGCGCGCGATCCTGGCTCGCCTCTCGCGCGGCGAATTAAGCGTCAAGGAATTGGCCGAACCGTTTCCAATTACTGCTCCCTCGATGACGAAACACCTCAAGGTTCTGGAACGCGCGGGCTTGATCACCCGGAGCCGCGTTGCGCAGAAGAGGCCATGCCGGCTGCAGAGTGCTCCCCTGCGGGAGGTTGCCAGGTGGCTCGAACAGTATCGCCGGATTTGGGAACACAGTATGAATCGACTGGACGACTACCTGGGACAGTTAGAAGCAGAGAAAGGAGCGAAGCATGCTCGCCGGAAAAAGCGTTGAAGTCATGGTCACACTTCCATCAGAACGGGAGATCGCGTTCACTTGCCGTTTCCAACGGAGCGCACAGTTGTTATTCGAGGCGTGGACGAGGCCGGAGCACCTCAGCCATTGGTGGGGCTGCGAGGGATCAAGCATTACGCATTGCGCGATCGATCTGCGTGTTGGCGGCTCCTGGAGCCTTGTCATGCAGATGGCAGATGGATCCGATCACCCCTTTCATGGCACTTATCGCGAGATCGTGCGCCCGTACCGGCTGGTCTACACCGAGTGTTATGACATGCCTCAGTTTGGAAGTCCAGAATGGCTGACGACGGTCACTTTCGATGAGACGCCGGCAGCAACGCTGGTTACGCACACCATCCAACACAAGTCACGCGAAGCTCGCGACGGTCACCTGCAGGCGGGTATGCAGGAGGGTATGGTACGGACTCTGACGCGCCTGGATGAGCATACTGCTGCGATGGAGCGAGTGCAGTAGCCAACCAATTTTTGACGACTCCGGTATTAAGACCAAATCACCGAATGGAGACGACATGAAACTCTTCACGCATCTGAACTTTCGCGGCAACTGTGCGCAGGCTTTCCACTACTACGAGCAGAATCTTGGAGGAAAGATACTGACCCTGATGAAGCAGAGCGAGGCACCCGGAGCCAGCCCGCACCGGGAAGGAGTGGACCCGGTCCTGCACGCACGCATGGAAATAGCCGGTACCGTTTTAATCGGAAATGATGTTCCCCCGGATCGCCTTCAGCCGATGCGCAGTGCTTACCTTTACCTCAGTGTCGATTCCGCAGAAAGTGCCGAGCGCATCTACAACTTGCTCGTAGAGGGCGGCGAAGCATATATGCCCTTGCAGGAAACCTTCTTCGCGTCGCGCTTTAGTCAGCTGCGCGATCAGTTCGGCACACTCTGGACTTTGATCCACGAACGACCGAGGCCGTGACTTATGAGGGAGAAGGCCCTGCTTGCCCAGAAGCTGTTTTCCGGAGGTAACAGGAAAATGGGATCGCCGCGAGTCGACCCCGACAGGCAGGTTGGTGTATTCAATCGCGCGTTCGTCAGCGGTCTTCCTGTTGCGAGCCTTTCAGTATGTATGAGCAGAGCATCCTCTGGTACCACTAACCTGGATTTCTCACAACCCGGTCTGCGACCAAGCCCGGGTGCCCCATATCTGCCCGGTTTTGGCAGATGTGGGATTCCACAAACCTCAACCCCTGCTGCGCAGGGTGTTGATGGCCATGGACTTCAAGATCTGTTGCTGGTAGAGAGTGATCGGTGGACAGCCGTTGAATCCCACATCTGCCAAAACCGGGCAGATAAGGGGCACCCGTCACTCGTTACCCATTGAGATCTCACTACCGGCAGCGATTCTTTTATTCGTTTACCCCAGGGGTCTGTGAGAAATACGGGCTAAAACTATTACAAGTATGCTAGTAACTATTAGGTTACTGGAGTGACCATTTTGACGCCAATCTGGTTGCTGAGCCCTCGGCCAAGTCAGTGTTCTATCTAATCCCATGTGGCGCACTATGGCTGACGATTTTCAAGTATAGCCGGGTATCGCCGAGGGAAGGTTCTCATCCTGTGGCAACAACTCTCCGGGAAAATGTCGCGGCCTAAGAAAACCTAATCTCCCTCTCAAGCGTCACTACTTCAGTCGAGTCTTGTTCTTGTGAAAGCGGCAGGATTCGTGGAGGCGAGGAGGACTGGTATGACCGGACCAAAGAAGTGCGCGCATCCCGCTTGTAGCTGTATCGCACCGGAGAAGCAAAAGTACTGTAGCCAATACTGCCAGGACTCAAAGAACGTTACAGCGCTTGCGTGCCATTGTGATCATCCGGCTTGCCGCGGGTGAAACACTGAAAGAAGCCCTACTGAAATCTCCGAGCTTGCAGACACGCAGCTACTCGTAACGCAAGGCAATTAGAAAGAGTATTCCCTGGTTGAGCTGGCTGTGAGGTTACAGGACGTCCCCGCGGACTGCATGGAGTCACTCCAGGGGACGAGTTGTTTTGGTTCAGCCCTCGTCGGCCGAGGGACCGTACATGCCCGGTATCCGAGCGCCGAGCGTACGAAGGTCGCGGCCTAACTGCGCGCGGTGATGGATGAGGTGATTCAGCACCCAGGTGCGGAAGACAATGTAGCGCGAGTCGTTGATCCAGGTCTGGTCCCCGGCGGTCATCTTCCAGTTGTCGTTCCATTTGGCTGGGTCGAGGTGGGCAAGAATCTGTTTTGTTTTTGTGGTGTCGGTGTCAAACGTCGCCAGGATTTCCGCTTTGCTTGCTGGTTGCCACGGCTTGTAGCTGCCCATATCGAAGTTCAGGCCATCTTTCGAAAGCGTGTCGACGCCCCATGCTCCCGCAGTTTCGGCGACATGAGCGGCAAGACGGCCAAGGGTCATGGATTTAGGGTTAGCCTTCCAGTTCAAATCGGCATCGGCTGGAATCGAATCCAGCATTTTTCGCGTCGATTTCAGTTCACGGTCGTATTCAGCTATCAATTCCTTTTGTATGTCCATTGGCAACCTCCGAAATTTGGTGCCGGATAAGCATACGAAGTTTGCCTTAAAAGGAGAAGTAGACGCGGCTGTCTCCGGTCGGCCGGCGCGGCGGCGAAACAGGTATCTTTCTTGATGGGGTTCTGATTTCATGAGAACGTTTCAGGATCTTTTGGGCATAGAGAAACCGATCGTACAGGCGCCAATGGCAGGCGTCCAGGGTAGCGCGCTCGCGATAGCGGTATCCAATGCCGGCGGCCTCGGGTCGCTCCCGTGTGCCATGCTGAGTCTGCCGGATATGCATTCGGAATTGTCCACGATCCGGGCGAAAACGGACCGGCCATTTAACGTGAACTTCTTCTGCCACACGCAGCCCGAGCCGGACGGCGAGCGTGAGGCAGCCTGGCGTGCCACGCTCTTACCCTATTACAAGGAGTATGGAATAGCCGCGGCCAACCCAAATCCAGGCGGCCCGGGACGCACTCCGTTCAATGAAAAAGCGGCAGACCTACTGGAACAATTCAAACCCGCCGTGGTTAGCTTTCACTTTGGCTTACCTTCGGCCAGCCTGATGGCACGAGTAAAGGGCATGGGCTCGACGATTCTAGCGTCCGCAACCACGGTGGAGGAAGCTCGCTGGCTGGAAGAGCACGGCGTGGACGCGATTATTGCGCAGGGGCTTGAAGCGGGTGGACATCGCGGTATGTTCCTTTCAGAGGATTTAACCACCCAGGTTGGAACCTTTGCGCTGCTGCCGCAAATCGTAAAGCAGGTAAAGCTCCCCGTCATCGCTGCGGGTGGCATCGCAGATGCGGCTGGGGTTGCGGCTGCGATGGCGCTCGGCGCGGCTGCGGTGCAGATAGGCACCGCCTACCTGCTGTGCCCGGAGGTGAGCACGACGCCTATTCACCGCGCCGCCCTGAAGAGCGCGGCCGCGCGGCACACGGCGGTCACCAATCTATTTTCCGGAAGGCCCGCCCGCGGGATAGTCAACCGCATCGTGGCGGAACTAGGCCCGATCAACCAGAACGTACCCGCATTTCCGTTGGCAGCGCCTATGTTAGCTTCGTTGCGGGCAAAGGCCGAAAGCCTTGGCGACAACGGTTTCTCGCCTCTGTGGTGCGGCCAAAATGCCGACGGCTGTCTTGAGCTTCCCGCCGCCGATGTTACGCGGATGCTGGCGGCTCAGGCCGAAATCGTTTCATCTTCCAGCTAAGGCCGCGGGAAAATGTTTTAAGCTGCCCAGGAAAGGCGCCGAACAATGGCCGGGTGCCCCATATCTGCCCGGTTTTGGCAGATGTGGGATTCAACAAACCTCAACCCCTGACTGTGCAGGTGTCGATGGCCATGGACTTCAAGATCTGTGGCTGGTAGAGAGTGATCGGTGGACAGCCGTGGAATCCCACATCTGCCAAAACCGCGCAGATATGGGGCACCCGTCACTCGTTACGCATTGAGCTCTCACTACCGGCAGCGATTCGTTTACCCAGGGGTCTGTGAGAAATGCAGGCTAGTGCTAGGCTAAGGCTGGGCTAAGGCCGCGGGAAAATGTTTTTAAGCTGCTCAGGAAAGCTGACTGTTGCTTATCCAAAGGTTAGCTTCTGGGACAATCTTATCCCGCTACATGGCGGACTGACGGGCCGCAACTGGCCGGTTGGACGCCTGGCCTACGGGCAAAGAGCAACCCTGGCTGCGTGTTGTATGCCGATCTGATCAGTTGTCATTTTCTTCAGTGGTGACGATTGTGCCCTGATGGTAGAGGATGCGCCAGTCCGTAGCAATACGTTGCCAAATAGTCGAGCGACGGGTGATGCGCTTCGCCTGGTGAAGGGTGTAGGTGAAAAGGTAGGTATCAGGGCCCAGGCGCCGAAGGCCATGATCAAACGTCTGCCAGTTTGCCGAGACCGCGTCGACCAGTGGATTTTGTTCCAGAGTGCGAAGAATGAAATCGCGACTGTAGCGACGTCCTGACGCGCCCACCTCCCAATAGTGGGGGTCTGTGGCGTTGGCAAAATCTGCGAGAGTTGTGCCGAACTCTGAGGTGTGGAATATAGGCTCGCGCCGACGGAGTTCTTTGAGTACCGGAAGGAGTTCGGGCTCCACGTGAGTAAAGGTGTCCTCGCTGGTCATGGCTGAATTTTAAACTTGCGCTGAAGTGCAGATCCCTCCACGGCGCGCCGTGACAGGTTGCTGCGATCCCGCTCAAAAGCGAGACCCGGGACCACGTTTCGATTTCACCCTGCTTAGCGTACCAGCCACCATACTAGAAAGCCTTCGTAGGCCCAGCGCAGGAGCCCTACCTCGCCTTCAAACCTCGTTCGCTGGCGCCTCAATTTCCGGGGTGGCTTTTGCTCCGTTTGCTGGTTGAACGTTTGCGCCGATGCTCGCGATCGACCGCGCCAGCCCAAGCGCCAAGCCAGCGCCACTTCCGCCGAAGGAGTGGCACGTCGTGGGTGTCTGCGCTCGTAATCGTCGATCGCGGTTTGAATCTCGAATACGTCAAAGGGTCTTAGCTGCACCATTTCGGAATGTCTCCGCGCCTTCCGGAATATATCTCTGCAGTACGTAGTGACTTGAAGAGACAAGTCGTAACACGGAAACCATGAAAAGAGCCTGAGGGACGGAGTTTCGGCAGTTTTACGCGGGCGCCACGTCGAGACAGTCAAATCTCTCGAAACCTGGTTCTCGGGAATTACTCCTGGCCTGCCGAAGTCCGCCGGCTTGGAATGTGGGAACTTATGCTCGAAACCAGGTGTCTACTATGTAGTATGCTACCGCCCGTGCGATGATCGAATTGGGCCACACGGCTCTTCGGTAAAAAGGAACTCATATGGTACGAGGTAGAGCGGCGCCCCACGTGGCCGTGCTCCTGTTCGCCGGTTCGCTGGGTGCATTCCTGGTCGCGTGGCTGTTCTGCCGATGGCCCCCTCCTCACCCTCTTTCGCCAGCGGCAGCTATTCTCACGGCTTTCACCTACGTTTCGATCGCTATGCTGTCAGGAGCAGCCAGTACCGGGTTCTTCTGGTTTCCTTCGGGGATGGCATCTTCTGTTTCCTTAAGCCTGTTCACAATCGTGAGCGCGATCGGCTGGATTTGGGTGCCTACCGTGGTATTGCTCTCGCGGCAGCGTTCCATGAGCGCAGTTCCAGCAGCGGCGATAGCGGCGGTGGTAATGGCAAGCGGTCTGCGCAAAATCGTGCCGTCGCTTGCCGGCACCACTTCTGCAAATCTGCTTAACGGGAAATGGAAACAAAGAGAACTGTTTGCGGCGTACCTCGACACCCCTCCTCGAGAGATGGATGGCTGGATCGTTGCCGTCTGCTTGTACGGCGGGTTATTCGCGCTGCACAGGCATTCGCTGTGTGCCGGCAGCTTCCTGGTAGCTCTGTGTGCGTTCCTGCTGACGTGGAAAGTGATGAGTGGCGGCGCATCCGCATGGGTTAACAGGGAGAATCGACTGCACGCTTTGTTGCGCCTGGCAAAGGCCACGTCCACGGCGGTTTTGATCACGACGGGACTGCTGCTGTTAGGGCTCCAACGCGGGGTTTCTTCCGGGGCGATGGACTACTTCGCCCACAACCGCGCATCCTCCGGAAGAAGAGTTCCACAACAGCAGAAGGGTGTCGAGAGGTCTGCCTCAGATTTCTTCGGGTACGAACGTATCATCCTTTGGCCGGTCCCGGAGAAGAAGAAAGTGGCTGCCCCGGTTCTCTCCAAGACTTCTATCAGCGGCTTCAACACGAGCAAGCCGTTGACGATACGTTTCGATGGGTCTTATTGGTATTTCCAGCCCCGAGGCAAGGAGCCGGGAACAAGAGCGCATGTTGCGCGGGGAAATCCTTTGACCGTGGATGTTCGTTCCATCAATTTCATTCCGCTGGTGATGGAAGCGCATCAATCCCTCGCCGCTGCCATCCCTTTGACGTGTTGTCGCGAGATCAAGGTAACGATTGAAAATCGCGACAACGCGCCGGGGGTTATTGCGCTTGGGGTGCTGCTGACGGACACGACCTCCCTGGGAAAGCCGACGCTTTATCTCGATCAGCAGACGGTGGTTTCGACCGAGCCAGGGCACTTCAGGGTGAAATCCTCGCCAGCGGCCGAGGTTCTGAGCTTCCGTGTCCCTGGTCGCCCAAAGATCCAGCAATTTGACGAGATCACGGTCATTTTCTTTCCGGATACCGAGCGCCCGAACACCGGAGCGAAGATCGCGATCAAACAGTTCGATTTGATTCCACGCTGAATGACTAAGCGGCGATCAAATCTTTATTGATCTCCACTCCCAGGCCTGGACCTTGCGGCAAGTTAAGATAACCTTCCTTGTCCACGAGCGGAGGGTTTTCCATGATGGCAAAGCCATTGGTATACGCGGCGACCGGCGGGTCGTGGAGGAGCTCGATCCACGGCGCATGCGGCCAGGAGGCAATGGCGTGGAGCTGGGCAATGGTGCCAAGATTGCCTCCGCCGTGATGGGGAATCACTCTCTTGTGATGCGCCTCTGCGAGCGCCGCGATTTCACGAAAGCCGGTGACGCCGTCGGCTACCATCACATCGGGTTGGAGGATGCTGAAGACATTCTGTTCGAGCATCCAGCGGTATTCGTGTACGCCGCGATTGTTCTCTCCCCCGGCGATGGGAATGCCGACCAGGCGGCTCAGCTCGGCCAACTCATCAAAAGCGTAGCGCGGCCGGGGTTCTTCCAGCCAGAGGCAATTCAAACGCTCAAGCTCGCGCGCGGTCTCGAGAGCACGCAGAAAATCCCACGTCACGCCCGGCTGCCAGGTGCCGAAGGATTGAGCCTGGTTGGCATCCACCATGATCACCATGTCATCGCCGACCGCTTTGCGTACTGCTTCCACCAGTTGCACGTCTTGCCTCATTGTTGAGTAATGCGCCCGAAGCTTGATCGCCTTCCAACCTTGCCCTTTGAGCTCGACGGCCATGCGGACTCTTTCCTCGGGGGTGGAAAGCTGGATCATGCTGGCATAGGCGGGTACCCGCTGTTTGGCCGCGCCCCAGATTTTGTAAAGGGGTTGACCGGCGGCCTTGCCGATAAGATCCCACAGGGCAATTTCCAATGCTGAAACTGTACGCGGGCTTCCACCCACGTAATAACGTAGTGGGCCGGCCAGTTGCTCGACACTGAATGGATCCTTGCCGACAAGCTGCGACTTGGCCGCCTCCAATGCACCGGGGTCGATTCCCGGCCCGATGCCCGAAAGTCCCTGATCGGTTTGAATCTCGACGATCGATCCGCCGCCGATGCGCCATGTGGTTACGGTTCCCGGGTCCCACGCCGCTTCCATCTCGCCGGTTTCGCGAAGGACCTTCAGATGCACGATCCGGATGCCGGTGATTTTTAGCTGGGTGGCGGCGCGTAGTTGCGGCATCAGAACGGCCAGCGGCAGAGACATCAGAAAATCTCTTCGCCTCATAAGGGAGCCTCCGGGAGTACCAGCGCTACGTGGCTAAAGACCAATAACATTCAAATCGTACGTTTGTGAAAACAACCGTCCTTCATGATGATTGAAAGGCGGTCGCCACCGGATCCAAGGGTCGAGATGTCTTCGAGAGGGTTGCCATCGACCACCAGGATGTCTGCTGCGCCTCCTGGGCGAATACAGCCGAGGTTTCCCGATTGGCCAAGTAACTCCGCGTTGATGGCACAGACCGAACGAAGCACATCGATCGGCGGCAGCACCCGCGCACGCAGGGTGAACTCGGTGCTTTGCCGCACGTGTAGGCTGCCGAGCAGATCGGTACCGAATCCCATTCTGACCCCGGCCCGCTTCATCATGTCAAGGGTCAAAAACGCGGAATCGCCAAACCGTTTCAATTTTTCCAGGCTGGCCGCAGGAAGTCCGAGCTTCTCGCCCTCTTCAAGAAGGCCCACCATAATCGCCATCGTGGGCACCGTGAATGCACCTTTCTCGGCGACATAGTCGGCGGTCGGCTGGTCGATCAGTGTGGCATGTTCGATCGATCTCACGCCCAGTGCCGCAGCACGACGGACGGCTTCTTTGGGATGACAGTGCGCAGCAACGTAGGAACCGGCGCGATCCGCCTCCTCGACGGCAGCGCGGATCTCGTCATCGGAGTACTGGCACCGGTCGAGCGGATCGGTGGGCGACGCGACCCCTCCTGACGCCATGATCTTGATATGCGAAGCCCCGCGCCGAAGTTCCTCGCGCACCGCCTTGCGTACCGCGTCCGCGCCATCTGCAATCACTGCCAACTCGTTGGCGTGATACGAACAACCGCAGTAGTGTCCGGTTTCGAGCGAGTGGTCCCCAGGACGGAAGTCACCATGGCCGCCTGTCTGAGAGATAATGCGACCACCGTAGATCAGCCTGGGCACGGTACCAAGCAAGCCATCCTTGATGGCCATGGCCAAGCCAACGTCGGCGCCCCCGACGTCGCGAACGGTGGTGAAGCCACGATCGAGGCTCGCAGAAAGAAAGCGCGCCGCGAAGTGCGCCAGATAAGACATGGGGGATTGCACAACCCTGACGATGTTTAGCCCAGCCGCATAGACGTGAACATGCGCATCGATCAGCCCTGGCATCAGGACACGCTCACTGCAGTCCACGACCTCGTCGCCGTCCCCTGGGGGGCGCTCGGAGATCTCGCTGATTCGATCGCCCTCGACAACCACGTTTTGACTGGTTCGCAGTGTTTCTGATTCGCCGTCGAAGATGCGGGCCGATCGAAATACAGTTCTTTTCTTCATGTCCACTTACCTCTTACGCGCTGCGTCGAGAAGCTCCGCCAGGTGCCACGAAATCCTAGCATCATTCAACGTCGTCGCCGAGAACGTTGCTTACACGAACGATGGTTTGGATCTGTTCCGGGCTGAGCCGGGAGAGTAGATTCCGCCGCACGGATTGCGCGTGAATGGGCCTCGAAGCCTCCAGCTTCCCGCGTCCGTGCCTGGTGAGCACGACCATCACGACCCGCTTCTCAGCCTCACGCCGCTCGATGAGCTCTCTTTCCTGCATCCGTGTGAGTTGGTGAGACAGCCGGCTTTTGTCCCAACCCATCGATTCGGCCAACGTCTGTTGACGCATCTCCCCTTTGCCACAAGCGGCGAGCCGGGAAAGCACGCCAAACTCCGAGCCTGAAAGACCCGTTGCCGCGGAGATATCGCGCCCGACCCGGGCCATTACGTCTTCGCCCATGAGCCGGAAGGCATGCCAGACGCGGAGCTCGTGAGGGGACAGCGGCTTGATCGACATGGTTAGGCAAAAGATTATCAGGAATAGGTTGACACGATAACCTCGACGCGGCGGTAGCGATCCATTTGGCGCAAGTAGATAGCAATGGACCAACGGGGCTCGTGCTTGAACACGGTATGCACCTGACGTGGTGAGTTGTGAATGGAACGTGTCCCCAACCGGCTTGTTTTCCAAAGGCGCTCAAGCGAAGGCCAAGGTCACGAACTGGCCCTGGTGACGGTGGGCAGAACCGCAGAGATATACTGCTCACGATGACCAACCAAACGCCTCCAGTAGCCGTGATGAAGGATCCTGTCACATGGCTCTACCCTCCCATCGAGCCGTACAGCACCGGCCGGCTGCAAGTGTCACCGATCCACGAGATCTACTTCGAGCAAAGCGGTAACCCCGGCGGTAAGCCGGTGGTGTTTCTGCACGGGGGCCCCGGTGGCGGCTCCGATGCCAAACAACGCCGCTTCTTCCACCCGGAAAAATACCGCATCGTCGACTTCGACCAACGTGGGTGCGGCAAGAGCACTCCGTACGCGTCTCTTGAAGCCAACACGACCTGGGACCTGGTTGCCGATATCGAGAAAATCCGCGAGCACCTGGGTATTGAGCGGTGGATGGTATTCGGAGGATCGTGGGGTTCTACGCTTGCTCTGGCTTATTCCGAGGCGCACCCTGAACGCGTTGCCGAGCTCATACTGCGCGGCATCTTCCTGCTGCGGAAGCAGGAGATCGACTGGTTTTACCAGCACGGTGCTTCCGTTCTATTTCCGGACGCATGGGAGCCGTACCTCTCTCATATTCCAGAGAGCGAACGCGACGACCTGCTTGCGGCCTACTACCGGCGTCTGACGAGCGAGGATCCCGCTGAACGGCTCGCCGCGGCGAAGATCTGGAGCGGATGGGAAGGCGCTACCTCGAAGCTCCTGCCCGATGCCGCATTTACCAGCCACTATGAAGAAGATGAGTTCGCGCTCGCTTTCGCGCGTATCGAGGCTCACTATTTCACAAATATGGGCTTTCTTAAAACTGACGATCAGCTGCTCCGCGACGCGACGCGCATTCGCCATATTCCGGGGGTGATTGTGCAGGGCCGTTATGATGTTGTGTGCCCTATGGAAAGCGCGTGGGCACTGCACCGGGTATGGCCCGAGGCTGACCTCATCATCACGGCCGACGCCGGCCACAGCGCATCAGAACCACCAAATAGCCGGGCTTTGGTCGCAGCGACCGATAGATTCGCGGGTTAGCGCTCAGCGCAGGTGACGCTTCGTTTTACTAAAGTTCGAGATCTTCGCTTCCGGGCAACTGTTTTGCGAGTCAACATCCGGGAGCGTTTCAATTCCGGCTGCCCCACGCGAATCGTGTCCACAGTTGATAACAATCAACCAGCACGCAATGCCCATCCCAACCCTCGCGGGCGATTCAGGTACGCATACAACTCATCCAGACAGTTTGCACTCACATTACTAAGCCTGTGGGCGGTGGACGCAAGCGCCTCTTCACGGCGGGTCAATCAGGACTCAACTGCATAGTCCGCAGGAAACTTCGCGTTCGCTTACCTGTAGTGTCAAATGGAGATAACTATGTACCACCATGTTAAAAAGCTGATGTATACCGTGAACGTTGGGGAACCTGATCCCAGGTTCGGGAAAATGTTGTTGGAGCAGTTTGGCGGTGCAAATGGAGAATTAGCAGCGGCGATGCAATATTCCATACAAGGCTTTAATTGTGAGGACGCAGCGCGCAAGGATCTGCTGATGGATATTGGTACTGAAGAATTGAGCCATCTGGAAGTTGTGGGAGCGTTGATTCGCATGCACCTGAAGCCAATGAAGAGTAGCCGTGAGGCGGCTGAGGCCGATCCATTGGTTGCCATCGCCGGGGGCGGCGGAGTTGCCCTGTTCGATTCCATGGGAAATGCATGGACGGCAAATTATCTGAAAGTTACCGGTGATATCGCGGTTGATCTGCGAAGCAATATAGCCGCCGAGGCACGAGCCAAGATCGTCTACGAACGGCTGATCAGCTTTACCCGGGATTCAGGCTCGAAGCAAGCCCTGCAATTCCTGATGACCCGTGAAATTACCCACATGCGGGCCTTCACGGCAGCACTCGACAGCATGGAGAAGCCACAATTTGCAGTAGGAATTATTGAGCCGACGCCTCAGCTTGTCGATCAGTATTTCAATGCATCTACGGGCGAGAGCCAATACGGCGAAAGCGATTTTGTCGGGCCATGGAACCATGGAAATGGTTTGACAGCGGTTGAATCAGAGATCAAGGGCGGCACGGGGCTTGATGTTACGCCATACGACCCGCAGCCGGGGAGTGAACAAACTTCCCCTCTCGATTCCACTCCTGTGGGAGAGTACACCAATGGGGTCGGCAAAAAGCAGGCCGCGATGCACGAAAGAGCGAACGCAAAGGCGGCGAAAAATGCCACCGTCGAGGTATAGATGGCGGAGTTATGGTAGACGTGCCGGCTGCCAAACCTGGCCAGCCGGCATTTCTGTTTAAATAGGCTTCTCCTTTTGGTTCCTGCGGGGCACAAGCGCGATGCGGCACGGCTGAAGCCGTGCCGTCCAGAGTTTGTCCAGAACATGTAAAGCCGTACCAGCCGTCCCTCCCGGGCTGAATCTTGTTTTTCCACCTACCCAGGACTCGCGTCCTGGGTTATTCCTCAACAGCGCTGTCCAAATTAGCCGATGAAGTTGTTGTTTCTGACGATGTAACTTGTTGATCGCTTTGACGAGAGCTTGGGCGAACACAATCAGCTTCCTGCTGTTTATCGGGTGCTGTCTAACTGGCAACCAGTTTTCGAGTTGCGTTGATGAACGAAGGGCACGGCTTCAGCCGTGCCACAGCACTCGTACTGATGAGGGCTTTAGCCCCTGAGGTACGTCTTTCCAATCTTCTATGGAGAACTCAAAAGCGAAAAGACATGACTTTGCCCTATAGGTCTCGAAAAGCGTACCTCGGCTTCTAAAGCCGTCAAGCGCGCAAATCCTTTACGGCACGGCTCAAGCCGTGCCCTTCGTTCGACAGGGTCTTCCCCAGGGCTCTCAGGGTCAGCGAAAGCTTCATGTGCTGTCCCGCCGAAAAACTAATTCGGACAGATCTGATTCCTCAGCCGTCCCTGCAGGACTGAGTTGCGTTCGTCCCCTATATCCTTTGAGATCGGAAACGGGGTTCTCGCACACCCTCTTTTTAGCCCCACTCGTCTGTGCCTGCAGCTCGTACCTGCGATGGTAGTATTGTCGTGGCCGTTTTGGCGAAAAGAGAGTGCCTTGCATGTTCCAGGACTATTCATTTCGCAATCCCGTACTATCACTGTGGCAAGCATCGGTTGCTGAGGTACACCGGCGCCGGCAATCCGTGCACAGCCGTATGGCGGCGGCGATGCCGAATATTGCGCCTGCTCCATCCACACAGGTGGCGGTTCTAATGGCCCCTGCCCACTTGCTCGCGACGGCGGTAGCGAAAGATCCAACCTCAGCAAACCCTTTCAATACACCCAAGGCCGCCGCGGTGGGCACGGGGTCAACGGTTCAGAGTGCAGCGGATTGCGCAAAAGCCGCGGCGGAATTTCTATGGGCAGAGATGACGGGCAACCAGGCCCGGGCGAAAGAACTGGCGGGAGAACTTAAGTATTCGGTCTGCGATGCAACTGGTTGGGCGGAATGCGTCACCACTTTCCTGGCATACAAAGCGCTGCACACTACGTTGCCATACCGGCCGAATCAGGATGTGGTTGTCAATCTGGGTACGAGAAAGAAGCTTGCCATCATCGGCGACTGGGGTACAGGCGATGCCGTTGCGATTAACGTGTTGCAGCAGGTTGCCAACTTCAAGCCTGATGTTTTGATTCATCTCGGAGACGTCTATTACGCTTGCACGCAGAGTGAAGCCCATAACAATTTTTTGGATATATGCCGGGTAGTTCTGGGTGACAGCGTTTCACTCTATTCCCTGTGCGGCAATCACGACATGTACTCCGGCGGATCTGGATATTACTGGTTAGTGGACCGGATCGGCCAGCAGTCCAGCTATTTCTGCCTGCAAAACGACGATTGGCAATTCCTTGCCATGGATACCGGGCACAATGACAGTGATCCCGGCACCGTTTCAAGCAATATGACTAACCTGGTGACGGCGGGAAGTTGGTCTGAGGCTAACTGGCAGCTCGAAAAAATACAGCAAGCCGGCAAACGCAAGACCGTGCTGCTTTCTCATCACCAGTTGTTCTCACCATTCGGGTCGGTGGGCAGCAATGCCGGCCAGGATTGTGCATACAATCCCAGTTTGCTTTCCATCTTTCAGCCGGTTCTCCCCAACATCGAATGGTGGTTTTGGGGGCATGAGCATACCCTTGCGATTTACGATCCCTATCTGGGGTTGAAGCGCGGACGCTGCCTGGGTGCTTCTGCGGTTCCTGTGTTTACGAGTCAGCAGAAATACGCTCCGGGAAGCGGGTTGCAGACTTCCCCGGGCGCGGCACTACCTACATGGAACTCCAAAGGGGTCTTGGGCGATAACGGTTCGCAATATGACAATTGCTTTGCCATTATGACTCTCGATGGTGCTGCGGCCAATGTGGACTATTACAAGGTCCCACTGCTCAAGAGTGCCGTCCGGTTAGATGTGACCGATACCGTCACCGCTTAGCTTTTACTAAGGATGGTCCGTGGTATGCGCCGGACGCTCGCCTTCGTCTGACGGTGAGAACCGTTTTGATTTTGGGGCAGTGGAAGTTCGCCGTCATTGGTTTCGCGCGGTTCAAGGAAGGCCTCGAAAAGAATCGCATACAGGCCTTGCCGAGTGGTCAGTCTCTCGTTTCGCGCCCGGAGAAATTCAAAACGAAACGGAGACCAGCGTTCCGCTTCTTCCAGGAATCGTGGGGAGAAAAATTCGTGTGAGTTCGCGATCGCCCCGATGATGAGCGACCGCCAGCTCATCCTCAGGAGTTTCTTGAGCATCTCAGTGCCATGGGGCAAGTGATCCATTCGGGCCGCTACGTGCTCGCTGAAGTTCAGAAGCTGAATCAGGAGTGCGTCGAGAGGGGTACCGAGCGCGGCGGCGCGCGAGAACAGCGTGAGTGAACCACGCCGTATATCCTCACGCACATCCTGCAGATCGTCGCCCAGCTGAAGCAGCACACCCCATTCAAACGCAAATAAACTTTCTTCTCCGCTAAGGCGGCCATGAGCCAGGCAAGCGTCCGCCAGCACGGAACTGCCGCCCTTCGCGCAGCTCATCCGCAACAGCTCGGCGTCATCGGGATGGTTTCCCCTCCTCAGTTGCGCGATACTCTCCTCTTGTGCGCGGTGAATTGCCAATAAGCAATCAAAGACCTGGGGATAACGAGCGCGAGGATATTGTTCTTCGATCAATCGGACCAAGGTCCATAACGCGGCCTCGCGATAGTTGTGAGCGGAAAGTCTCTCACCGCATAATCGATCCCGAAATCGCTCGCTGAACCTGAGCTTCATTTCGGCGGAGATATCTTCACGATCCAGATAATTGTCGCTATACGGGTACAGGAGGCTGTATCCCAGGATGGACGGGCTAAGCCTCACCCGCTCGCCAAGCAGCGGCTGCAATCCGCAAGCAGTCCAGGCATTGCGGCACGCCTGAATGATGTCGGCCATGCTCAGGCTCTCGTCAAACTGTCTCGCCCACCGCGCAAGATTCGTGCCCACGGGCAAAAAGTCATCCGTCAGGATCCTGACGGTATCGTCCTCCAGATCCAGCGCAGCCGCAGAAAATCGAGCGAAGGAGGCTACGATTCGATCCTGTGTGTTGATGCGCTCCGCTTTGGTCCGTGGGGCTCTTCTCAGCTCGCGCTCAACATCCCGCAACGCCTGGTCGTAGGCTTGCTCCCGATCCTGTTGTACTTTCGGGCTGTACTGCGGGCCATTTTGCGCCGGCAGTGTCGCGCCCCGGTCCCAGACCTCGACGATCTGCGCAACCTGCGCCTGCACCCATGACCAGCTGTAGATTTGCCCCATCTCGTGGTGGTTACGAAAAGCCCGGTCAAATGGTTCCATCGCCAGTTTGGGGGTCCAAAATGAAAACCCGTCCTGTCGCTCCGTTAACGAGCTTCGGCGAGGGTGGCGCAAAGTATGACCGATTCCAAAGACAGGCCGCGTCCCTACTATTATTTATTGAACATCCAGGCTAGTCGATATAGTCGGGAGCTTTCTTGAGCCGGCCAAAGGTTTGTGGGTCATGCTCGATCCAAAGTTGGGCTCCGCTCTGCTTGAGGTACGCTTCCATCGCCGCGCGGCTGGCCATTGTTTGTTCTTTATTGGCCTCAGATTCGGGTGGTTTCGAAGCTTTCCGCTCTGCCGCATAATGCCATAAATCGCCCGCGATCAGGACTGGTCCGGTCCGGGGCAGCTTCAATGCCAAAACCTGGTGGCCGGGCGTATGACCAGGAGCGGATTTAATGATGACGGTACCATCGCCAAAGACATCGTAATCGGTGTCTGGGAGAATCACCGTCTTGCTGGTGCGGAGCTTGCTGTAAGCCGCCTGGTGATCGGCACTGGCAGCAAACATCGCATCCCGTTCCGCCGCATGGACGAGCCATGTGGACCCGGCGAACGCGTTGGCATTCGCGGTGTGATCGAAATGATAATGCGAAAAGGCGACGTAGGTAATCTTCGCCGGCGGATAGCCAAGGGCGGCGAGCTGTGGCAGCAATGGCTTCGGGGAACTTATCGTTTCGGAACCGTCGGAGTGGCTTACCGGCGCACCTCCCTTGAAAGCGCTATCCGGAATCAGGCCCACGTCCCACATCAGAGTTCCTTTGGGATGAACGATCAGATAGCACGGCACCACCATGTCGGTATTCTTCACGTCCCCTTTATTGAGTCCGTAGGCTACCGGGTCTTCGCCTTTGATCAGCCCGCAGTCGAACAGATAGACCCGCAGAGACGTGACCGGAGGAGCCATTTTCTGCGCGAGCAACGATGGAAGCACGACCGCCGAAACGGTCAGGGACAGCGCCGCACAAACTTCTAACCATCTCATCGTGGATCGGTTACGTAGCGAGGTCATCCGTCGAGAATAGCGCACGGGCCGCTCCGCTAAAACTGGCTCAAACCGGAAACCGGCTGTGCGCCGTTTTTTCGAAAAGCGGCCACGCCAGGGTCGAAACAGGGTTCCGGGCGAAAACCGCATTCTTTGCCCGGCCGGCGGCTATCTGGTGGAAATTTACTCGCCTTTTCCGTCCGGGCCGAGGCCAATCAGAGCTGTCCAAATTGCGGATCAACTGCCTTTTTGACGATGTAACTTGATGATCGGTTTGAAGAGAGCCTAGCTGAACAAAATAAGGTTGCTTCTGTTGATGGCTGCTGTCTGTACGGCAACGACTTTCGAGTTGCGTTGATGAACGAAGGGCACGGCTTTCAGTCGTGCCGATGAGGTCCGAAAAACCTCTGGGCTTTAGCCCCATCGAAATCTGCGGATTGCGCGAATTTTTCGAGAGTCACCGCGCTGGTGCTTTGTATCAGGGCACGACTTTCAGTCGTGCCGGGCACGGCTTCAGCCGTGCCACCGACCTGTCGGGCAGGTGAGGGCTTCAGCCCCTGAGGTACGCCTTTCCACAGTCGGTGGCAAATCCCTCCTTCGAAGGAGATCATCTTCGCTCCATGTGCCTCGAAAAGCGTATCCCAGCGGCTAAAGCCGTGTGGAGTGCAGACCCAATCTACGGCACGGCTCAAGCCGTGCCCTTCGTCGAGGGTCTACCGCAGCCTTAATACCAGTGAATGCTTCCTGTGCTGTCCAAATTGGCCCATTGAAAAACCTAATTCGGACAAAGGTCGAGGCACAATTCGCTCTTGCACTGTTCCTGGGCAATCGGGAAGGACTATATTATTGTCCACATGCCGGATCGGGAGGAGTTCTATCGCGGCGCGGCCGGTTTGCAGATGAGGGCTCTGGGCGACAAGGTTGGATGGGATACTCCGCGGCTAACAAGGGTCAGGAGGGTTTGATGAGAATCTCCGACACGATGGGACTGGTGCTCCAGAGCAAGGATAAAAACCGGGTTCTGTCGATATCACCCGATCAGACGGTCTACGAAGCGCTGGAGAAGATGGCCGAGCACGATGTTGGCGCCCTCCTGGTCCTGTCGAACCAACGACTGGTCGGAATCCTGTCGGAGCGGGATTATGCGCGCAAAGGAATCCTGATCGGCCAGTCGTCCAGAGAGACCCAGGTCCACCAGATCATGACCAGTCCGGTGTTCTTTGTAAGTCCCCAACACACCGTGGACGAATGCATGAGCATAATGACCCAACATCGTTTTCGCCATCTCCCGGTGCTGATGGACGACACGGTGGTGGGTGTAATTTCGATTGGCGACCTGGTGAAATGGGTGATCTCGGGTCAGGCGCAAACCATTCAAGAACTGCAGGGCTACATCACGGGGGCGTATCCGGGGTAGCTTCTCAGTCGCACGTCGGGACGGTCTCGGTCCCTGCTAAATGATCGTACGCAGGGCAACATGCACGCTCTCGCGTGCAGCCCTGAGAGCACCAGCAACCGTCTCACCCGCGGCCATGGTATGAGCGAGTGCCGATTTCCTGCGTGTGCCACGGTGCTCGAAAGCGACGGTCTCGATCCCACCACCAAAAAGTGTGTGCTTCTCTTCCAGGCGGTCGAGGGCCGCATCCAGCTCGGCAACTACGAGCTCGGCCTCGTCGGCCAGGACCATCAGTTCGAGATTGATCTTCTTGTATTGCATCTGTACGTCTCCAGCCTCCAATTCTATGCCTGCCGGAGGATGCGACCGTTCCGCTTGTTTCCTCAGATTTCGGTTTCTGGTGCCACATTGGGTCAAGAATGGGGCAGTTTTTCGCTCGCCTGGCGTTGAGCTCCAGTGTCAAACGTAATTGAAAGAAGCCGGAGGTTGTGGAAAACAAGCCATTTTCCCTGGCACAGTCCGCAACAACGATGAGCGGTGTCTTGAAGAATTTCACCGGGCCTGGGTTGATCTTCCGAATCCGAGGCTTGGGGAAGACGGCGTTATACAGGGTTGACAGGCGGCCAAGCGGGTAAGCTGTTGACATGACGAACCCAATTCTCGGTGCGGGCCTGCACGGCATCGGTGCGTTCAGCTCTGCGCTGTGCTACACCCCCCAGAAGAAGACAAAGTCATGGTCCTGGCAGACCTATTGGATGGCTCAGGCGGCGGTATGTTGGGTGATCCTGCCAGTCATTGTCGCCACCTTGACTACGCCGCATTTTCGCTCGGTGCTGCGAGAATCTCCCGGCGGCGCCATGGTGCGCTCATTTCTGCTCGGCGTCTGCTACGGAGTGGGCGGAACTGCCTTTGGCGTTGCAATCCGCTACCTTGGGTTCTCGATGACCTACGCGCTCTCCATCGGAATTTCCTGCGTCCTGCTTTCGTAGGGGTTTTCCTGAAAGAGTGGAAAGGCTGTCGCCGCAGTACGGTGGTGGCCTTGTGCAGTGCCTTCGCAGCGTTGGTCGTCGCGGTTATGTTTATCACTTATGGGAGCTACCTGGGCGGAGGGTAGAATCATCCGGCCTAAGAGCCTCTGAAGTTGGCCGGCCCATCGACCTGGCGCGTCGCGGGTGCAGTGCGGTTGGGAAAATTGCGAGCACCATGCCACAGTATGGAGGTTGCTATCGGCGCCCTTATTGACACTTCGCGGGGGTCTTCGCGCTCCCCAGCAACGCTGCGCAGGCACGCGAAACCAGTGGCCACCCCGAAAAAGCACCGGCGCGGCTCACAGCGGATCGCAGGGCGTCCACACACCCGATCCGCTCGGAAGAGCTAAGAGAATTTGTGACCAGCGAAACGGCTGCCAGCAGCTCTGGCCCGACGATGGGCTTTGGAAGAAGGAATCGCGCGCCCTCGGTGCGGCAAAAGAGAACCGTGTCAGTATCATCGCGACCGGTGAGCAGGATGCAGGGCAGTGCCATCCCCTGCGCTTTGATTTGGCGTAACAGTTCTGTCCCGTTCATGCCCGACATACCGATGTCCGAAATCAGGCATTGCGTGGCCCGGATGTCGGGATTGGCCAGAAATTCCTCGCCGGAGGAAAACAGACGGGCGTCGTATCCTGCCGAACTGAGAAGATCACCCAGTGCCTTCAAGACTCGAAGATCGTCATCCACGACTACGACGGTAGCTTTTGCTGACCCCGGGCTATGACGCTTGGAGGGGAGGTATAAAACCTTTTGCGCATCCCGCGGCTCGAAGCCGCGCCGGGCATGCAGAAAGGTCGAGGCGCAACCCGGCGATGAACCAACCGTGATTGCTTTCGCAGAGCCTTCCCTTTTCATTTTGGTTCCGCGCAATCTCTCACAACTATCGGCATAGTGAGTGTGAAAATCCAAGTGTTGCAAACCAGCAAGTCGTTGCGTGCAACCGGCGTGCGGTTATAAGTTACGAGCGGTCGATCTTCCCGTTCCGCTCAGAGTCCCGTTCAGCAGAGCATTCATGAAAGATGCCTTGCAGACTGATGCTTGTTACCGAGCATACGGGCCGCCCCGGGGATTTAACATCACACTTCTGAGTAACATAGCGCTTCAATGGAGTACTCAAGCGGTAATCGCTGCGCAGTGCAACTTACTATGCGCAACTCTTATTTTTTAGTGAGCGCAGGGCGCAGATGCCATAAGGAAGGACCTGGCTGGCAAATTGCTTAAGTGCGAACAGATCGGCTCGCAGCACAAGTGGACATGACGGGCACACAGTCCAGGAATAAAGTGCATTGGATAAAGAGCGAGGGAGTGCAAGTCCGGCTGGCTGGGCTTCGCGGAGCAAAGCCGACGGTCGTCCCGCACAAGCGCGATCGATTTTAGGAAGGTTTCGGGGTACTTTGTCGACCAAATCTTAGAAGGGTTGGAGGCGCGGGATGGAATTGAACCACCAAATAAGGTTTTGCAGACCCTTCCCTTTTCTTTTTGGGTTCCGCGCCCTGTCAAGCCGGCAAAACGACCAGGCCTTCCGAGACCGTTGGGCCGATCATCAAGTCCGATTGACCAAATGTAGCTGAACACGGTGCGCTTCGCTAGTACATTTTTGAGAGAATTCACGAGCCGTAACCACGGTTTGGGTACCGAAGTGGCCGGGCAACACCAACGCTGTTCCAGAGTGGATGCGAAGATGTACCTCCGCTGTGGAAAAGTCTGACTCAGAGACGAGAGCCACGGGCGATTGTGATAATTGCGAGACGCCTGATGCCTTGATCGAGATGTTTCCGTAGGCTCTGCACAGCGGATAAGGCAAGACAACGGCAATGGACGGCGAGCTCAACGAGAACCGCTCCCTTGCTTATCCGGTAAGGCGAAAGCAATCAATGTGTCAGATTTCTGGTCGGCAGTGTTGGCAATCATCCGGAAACGGTTGGTACCTCCGGCCGCAACCACGACGTACTGCTTGCCGTTGCGAGCCATATAGGTCATGGGGACAGTCGTGCCGCTGGCGTCGATCCTGGTCACCCAAAGTTCATTGCCGGAACGTGCGTCAAAGGCGCGGAACCTCGAGTCAGTAGTAGCGGCAATAAATACCAAACCTCCGGCCGTCACAATGGGACCACCCATGTTGATGGCGCCGGCATTCTTCAGCCCTTGCGCTTCCACTTCTTCATAGCTGCCAAGTGGTTTTCGCCAAACAATATCCCCGGTGTTGGCATTCACCGCTGCGAGCTCGCCCCACGGAGGCTGCTGGCATGGATAACCGTCCTGATCGATGAACCGAGTGTAACCGCTGAGGTTGCGATAAGGCTGAAGTGAACCGGCCGCCGTCGCCGCCATCTGGCCTACTGTGCCCAAGCTGCTGGTGTTAACAAAGATGTAGCCCAGCTGCGGATCGAAGGCAACGCCGCCCCAGTTTCCACCGCCCATGGTTCCCGGCATCGAGAGAGAAGCGGTCAAGCCGAAAGGTGTGTAGGGTCCCTGAAGACGCAGCCGGCTAAGCCACTCGGCGCAGAACTTCTCGGCTTCGGGGGTCCGGGTGGAGACGTCCTCCCTGGTCATGGAGATGCGAGACAAGGGAGGCGGCTTGAGAGGAAAAGGCTGGGTCGGCGAATACCACTCCCCGGGAGTGTCTCCTTTTGGAACGGCACGCTCTTCGACCCCAAAGATGGGCTTGCCGGTTCTCCGATCCAGGATGAACAACAGGCTCATCTTGTTGGTTTGCGCGAGCGCTGGAATGGTTTTGCCGTGGCGTTTCACTTCGATCAACGCCGGAGGAGCATTCATGTCGTAGTCCCACAAATCGTGGTGGACCATTTGGTAGTACCAGCGCAGTTTGCCGGTAAGCGCGTCCAGGGCGATGACACTATTCGCGTACAGATTCGACCCTTTGCGATCGGCGCCGTAAAAGCTGTCTGCGGGATTGCCAACGGGCAGAAAGACGAGGCCACGCTTGGTATCCACGGTATCCAGACCCCACTGGCTAGGGCCGGCCCGATCTTTCCATCCCTGGGGTCCCCAACTCTCGTTGCCCGGCTCCCCGGGCCGCGGCACGCTGTGAAAGGTCCACAAAAGCTTGCCGGTGCGCACATCAAAACCCCGCGGATCGGCGCTCGGCCCCGCGCTGCCTGACTCCTGCGTGGATGGACCCACGATCGCGACATCGCGATAGATTACCGGCGGCGAGCTGATGGAGAAATGGGCTTTTGGATATTTATCGGTCATCCCGGCACGCAGGTTGACGGTGCCGTTATCGCCAAATGCGGCCACGGGTGTTCCGGTCTTTGCATCGAGTTCGATCAACCGGCCATCCCCGGTACCAAACAAAATTCGAGGCGCTGTGTGGCGGTCGCCCGGCCAATAGGCAACGCCGCGGCTCTCCGCACCACTCGGGGAAGGGTTGGTGTACTTCCAAATCTCTGTTCCGGTTTCCGGATCCAGGGCTACGATGTTCTGATTCTGCGTAGGTAAGTAGAGAACGTTGTCAACGAAGATCGGGGTTGCCTCGAAAGATCGGCCCTGCTCACCGGTGTGATACGTCCAGGCGCGCTGCAGGCGGCTCACATTGGTGGTGTTGATTTGGGCGAGCGGAGAATGCCGGGCTCCGCCGGGATCGTGGCCATAGACCGGCCAATCGCCATCTTGAGGAGTGACCTGTGAGAAAGCCATCGCCGAAGCAACTACAACGGCGAATACCGGCACCGTGCGCATGTTCAACCTTCCTCTGGTTGAGATCCTGACCTTTATCTTCAAGTTCGGTCCCCACGATTGAACATCATCTTTGCCCGGTTGGCCACCCCTCATTGAGCGTTCAAACGTTGGACCGCAAAGGAGTTGAAAGGAGCGAATGCCACTCGGGCAACATAGTTACCTCGATGCGGTAGCCGTATCTGAGTCGATCAGGATGTGCAGGGGTGATCGGGAAGGCCTACTTGCGGCTGGCTTTAAGCACGTGGAGATCGTGGCAAGCCTTCTTACACTCATTCCAGCTCTCAACAAACTCCAGTAGTAACAGAGCCGCTAACTGGCCGTTGGAGTTCAACAGGACAATGTGATCCCCGTGGATTTCAGCGCTCGAGGCAACGAAGACCTGTGCCCTTCCCTCAGGTTGCTTGAAGCGTACGATGTAGGTTCTGTCGGCCATCGTGTCGGCCATCGTCCCGGACCGGAAGTGCGCTCAGCCAACGCAAGAAGATCGCTCTGATTCCGATATTTCGTAGCCGGGAATGAGAACGAGGCGAAAGCGCAGGTTCATCATATGGCCGCAATTTGAGAAAAGCGGAAATTTCTGGGCCGGAGGAAATGTGCCATATCACGCCAGGGCACCAAGGCGGTAACGGCCCGGTCAGTGGATTGCACTATCGGTGATCGAACAGCTCGCGGATGAGGTTGCGGGCAAATACATAGCCAAAGGTTCCTGCCACATCTCTCACTGTTTCCGACCGTCCCGACGTCGACGGGTACCAGGTGTTAACGGCTACGGAGCTGCCTGAAATGGGTCCAACAAGACGGGCTACCGAAAGGGATCTATGCCCGTCTTCTCCCTTTCTTGCGGTGAACGTGTCTTCAAGGGCGCGCTTGAATGCGGATGCGGAACAAGGCGAACCGCAGGGCAGACGGCGCAGATCTTCCTTGAAGATGTCAGCGATCACATATTCGGTCGTTCCCCGAATCACGATTTCACCCATAGCAGAGCCAAATCGATCGGCATAGCCTGGTGCACCTTCTGGCCATCCACTCGGTCGATCCAACGCCTGGTCCATTCCTCCACGTACACCTGCTTCAACAAAAGACCTGATTCCGTAGGTTTGGCGGAAGTAGGCTTTGAATCTTTCGCCCTGCGTTGGCGGTGCGTACCAGGGACTGACAGGTTTATTGATCGAAACGGATGGTTTTGGGTCATCCGGAATGTCACATGACGCTTGCTGTGCTCTAACTACGAATGGGAAAAGGTTGAATCCCACAAATAGGAAAACCCAAAAGCTCCTCAATTTGTTCTCCTTCATGGTGAAGCGCTTGGTTGCCTGCCCGTTGTTCAAAAAGCCCTTATCAAGCCGTGGCTATCGAATATTTATGTGAAATGAGTTGAGCGTTCATAAGACTGCACAGTTGGAATGTTTCTTGTCTGATTGAACGACCATGCAGCGCAAAGGTTTCCGGCAGAACGCGAAGCACGACAATTCCTGACAGATGGCCGGCGGCACAGGCACCTGCCAGTCTTCTGACTAAACGAGGCGACCGAAGCGTACAGACTTGCCTTACAAAACCCGACAAATCGTCAGCAGCAGTAGAAGCTCGTATTGCGTCTGAGGAGGTGTGAATCAATCACTAGCGGAGGTTGTTGTGAAGCTATTCTCTTCATTCCCCTTGCTCATGGGTGCGCTATTCGTAATTGCGGGAACTGTCAGCGGTGCATCGCCCAGCGTTGCAGAGCCTGCCGGCGCGTTGTTAAGCCCGCTCGCGGCGGACATACCAGCGTCTGCCACCGTTGCAGGCAATTGGCAGGTGTCGTGGACGGGTGCCAACGGAAATCAGCGGCAAGGAACTATGCAAATAAAACAAGATGGCGGCAAACTTAGCGGCACGTTTCAAGGCGAGCGTGGTTCGGCTTCGCTGAAAGGCAGCCTGCAAGGGAATCAGGTTTCGTTCAGCGTCAAACTACGAAAGCACCAGGCCTCTTTCACAGGCACAGTCAATGGAGACAAGATGAGCGGTACAACAAAACAGGGCGCTTCCTGGACCGCGACCCGCCAATAACGGATACGGCCTGGCCAGGAGCGGTTGACGATCGCTGCGCCTGGACGCATTCTCTGATAAGGTGCCGTTATGTTGCCACATACTGATGCTGCACGACCCTCTCTGTCGCCTTCTCCTGAGCTACCAAGAAGGCAGATTCTGTTGATCGACGACGACCGTGATATGGCCGAAATGTTGGCGGAGTATCTGAGCCCCGAGGGATACACCGTCCAGCCGGCATACACCGCGAAGGCCGGCCTCGACCGACTAAAAGAGGGCGGCCTGGTGCTGATTATCCTCGACGTTATGCTGCCAGACAGAAACGGAATGAGCGTGCTTTATGAAATCAGGCAAGGCAGCCGCATTCCAGTGATCATGCTCACCACCAGGGCGGCAGTTGCGGATAAAGTAAGTGGCCTTGACGGGGGAGCCGACGATTATGTTCCAAAGCCTTTCACGCCCGTCGAGCTTTTAGCAAGGATCCGCACCGTGCTGCGCAGAGGTCAACCGTCACGGTTCGGCAGTTCCTTCCTGGCGATCGACGACTTGATCCTTGACGCAGGATCGCGGACAGTCGAGTGTCATGGAAAGCCGATCAGTTGCACATCAGCGGAATTTGATGTCTTGCATGCCCTGGCTTCCTCCGCGGGCCAGGTACTTACAAGGGAACATCTCACTCGCATAGCCCTGGGACGTTCGCGCTACGCCGGTGATCGCGGAGTCGATAACCTCGTCAGTGCGCTCCGCAAGAAACTCGGACCAGACACAAATAGACAGGAGCGTATTCGCTCCATTCGCAACACGGGGTATGTGTATCTGCATCACACTCGCCCAACGTCACAAGAGTAGGCACAATGAAGCTTTTCCCGCGAATCTTCCTGAGCTTCTGGGTCGCTACAATCTTGATGATCGCAGCCGTGCTCACCGCCGGAGAACTCTGGCCGGGAAGTTTTCCTGGGGACCGCGAGAGGCTATTTGAGCCGGAATCGGCTGCGTCTGTTCTTACCAAGGCCGTGAACGAGTATGAACGGCAGGGATCTGCCGCATTCCTCTCCGCGGTGACGATCCGCCATAGATCTCTCTTCCTCTTCGATCAAGAAGGCAAAGTCCTGGTAAAAGACGGTATTGCGCCTCCATTCGATGCGCAAATGGCTGCAGCCGCGTTGCGAAGCGGGCATTCAGAAATATCGCGTTTTGACTTATCACGCTTTGGCTCCCGAATGATGTTCGCCTGCCCGGTGAAGAGTGCGACGGGCCGGCACTATGCTGCCGTCATGACAGTGTTCGAGGCAAGGAACCGGCTGCTAAGACCACACTTCTGGTTCAATTTGACGATTGCCATGATTCCAGCTGCCATTGTCTGCATCCTTCTTTCGCTCTATTTCACACGGCCGATCACCCGATTGCGAGCGACCGCGCAACGCTTGGCGGGAGGCGATTTGAGCGCACGTTCTTCGCCACACGGAATCGTGCGCAGGGACGAGTTGGGGGATCTGGCGCGAGACTTTGATGTAATGGCGGCACAAATTCAATTGTTGATGACCGCCCAGCGTCGATTCGTGGCAGACGTTTCTCATGAACTGGGGGCTCCGCTCACCCGCATGCACCTGGCGCTTGCATTATTGCGGCGGCAGTCCGCGGGAAAAAAGAACATGGAACTGGAAAGGATTGAGCGCGAAACAGACAAGCTCAGCAACCTGGTGCAGCAACTTCTTCTTCTGGCCGGACTGGAAGCCGGGGCATGTCCGGCTGAAACGCTGGCCGCGATATCTACACGATCTTTATGCGAAAGCATTATCGAAGACGCAAATTTCGAAGCGGCGCATGCCGGTTGCCAAGTCACCGGGACGCGTCAGGATATAACGACGCTGGCTTATCCTCAGCTTCTTCGCCGGGCGATCGACAATATCCTCAGGAATGCGATCCGCTACGCACCCCCGGGAACCGAAATACGCCTTGACTGCAGAGCAGATGGAGAACGCGATCAGGTAATCCTGGAAGTTCTGGATTGTGGCCCTGGAGTTCCCGACTCTATGTTGTCGGATATCTTTCAGCCTTTCTTCCGCACCGCACCGGGGCGGGAGAGTAGCAGTGGAGGCACGGGCTTGGGGCTTTCGATTGCGAGCGAGGCGATACGGCTACACGACGGCACGATCACCGCCGAAAATCGAAAGAGCGGCGGATTACAGGTGACGATCACCTTCCCGCTGAGAATCCCGGTACCCGAGGAACAGTTGCAGAACAGCATGAGTGAGCCATGAAAAACGGTGCGAGTTCGGGAGCTACTGCTGCCCTCGATATGAACCTTGCCGGGATCGTTATCTCGAGCAGCCGACTTACCTGCCGCAACTTAAGGCAGCAATGAACATGGGAAAGCGGTGTTTGCAATCCAGGCCCAGAGGGCCGGCACCAAAATCAGCCCAGCCCGGAAGGGCTGGGTCCACAAAAAGCCACAAAGCCAGGCGGCCGAGCACCGGACGTGCGGCACCACACTCTTCGTTTGTTCATTAGAGGCGAGCCTATCGCTCGCCTCCGAGTGAGATGCTTCCAGTTTTTTTTCACGACACCACCGCGGGTGAATACCCTAACGCTCGATTGCCGTTGATCTCATTGGAGTCTCCATGGCGATTGCCTGGACCAATGACTCATCGCATTCGTAGCCCACGCAACGGTCTTGTCTTTGTGGCAAGAGGTGCAGGCGTTCGGTATCTGGTATTTTTCCGTCATCGCGGGGGTGATGAACTTGAAGGTATGCGCGCTAACAAAGGCGCCGGGGATGCCCTCGCCCTCGATCTTTGGCATATGACACGCCACACACTGGCTGCCTGGGCTGCCGTCTCTGTGGTGAGTGTGCTCTTCCATGGTTGCCACGTGGGGACCGTTGGGCGAAGTTGTGCTATGGCAGTCAAGGCAGATCACGTCCACGGGCTTGCGAAGCTGGGCATAGTTTTGGGTACCGTGCACGTCGTGGCAGGAAGCGCAGGTGACTCCCTTCCGGTACATCAGGCTCTGCACAAAGTCATTGCCCTGCATCCTGTTCTTGTGCGCGGTGCCGTCCGGGAAATGGGTAAAGGTCGTCTGCCCCAGGAAGTGATCTTCGAGCTTCCAGTAGTCCGCGAGGCGGAGACCGACACGATATCCCACGGGCCAGTCGTATGCCTTGCCTTCGATCTCTTTGGTTAAGGGTTGGCCCTGTGAGTGGCAAGAAATACAGGTATCGTTCGCGGCGACATCATCCATCTGCGAAGGGTTGAGAATGTTGCTGCGCGAGGGATGAGCAATGTGTTCGCTGCCGGGACCGTGGCAACGTTCGCAGCCGACGTTCCACTCTGTGACTTGCCTGGTGTGAATGTTGTAATCGACGGAATGGCATCCATCGCAGGTCGCTCCTGTCGGACGCTGCATGTTATCCGTTGGATAGAAGGCCGTCCACCAATCTGCTCCCGTATCAGGTACGTGATAGGGGCGCCAGACCTTATTGCCGATGTCCCACTGTGCGGGAAGGGGGTAATAATCATCTCCCACCCTGGTAAAGTAGCGTTGCTTCCACCGGCTTCCGTAAACGAAGGCGACCTGATCTTTGGTAAATTTTGCAACATTGTTAGTGCTGAGATCGGGAATGATCGCATCCGGGTGCTCTCGCGGGTCGCGCACAACGTTGGCCATCGGCGTTTGCTTCCAGCGGTTGTAAATATCGGCGTGGCACTTTTGGCAGGCTAGTGAACCGATGTAATGGGCCGATCTGAACGTGTTCGCCTCGAGGGCTTTTTCTTCAGATGTGTGCGGCCGAAAGGTTCGAAGGTAAGACACAAGCTTCCAACTATCCGCTGCTGACTCGCGATGAGGACTTACCATCGCAGGCATACCGGAGAATTGAACCCCATTTTCAATGATGTAGTGAATCTCGCCGTCTGTCAGGTTCTGCGTGGCGGCGAGACGAAGATCCGGCACGCGGGGGTACACATTCGCGCCGATCGGAGTTCTTCCCCTGGCATCGACTCCATGGCAGGAAGCGCAGCGCATCAGGAAGTCCTCGCGGCCCTGCTGGATAGCCAGGGAATCGCCCGCCTCCGGATTCCTCTTACGCCGCTCCTCGCTCGGAATTGCGAAGTCGCGTACAGATCGGGCGGCAACGGTTTCAAAAGTCGAAGGTGCAGACGTGGCACGAAATCCACGCCATTTGAGCACACCTGCGCAGATTGCCCCGATGAGCAACAATCCAACAAAAGCGATGATCAGTGTCTTTCGAGGTTTCATCTCTGTGGCCTTGCTGGTTGACGGTTACTCAACTTGCAAGCTTTTCCCGGTTTTTGAAATAGAGTGATAGAAGCCTTCTATTAGATCCATGCCTCGCCGGAGCAAGTCGTTGTCTGGAACGTCCTGTGCGGCCCATCCCCGTAGGATCTGGTTTATCGTGTGGCCTTCTTGACGGCCAAATTTTCCATCTTCCAGGTCCGCGTCGTGTACCGCCTGCCCAATGGTGAGGACTTTGTGGTCGGATATATCGAATGCGTGGCAAAGTGTTTCAAAAGTGCATCGGTCCCCTTCATGTCCGAATCCGATCCCCTGGAACATGTCGAACGGAATCGCATTCCGATGTGTGGCGGGGTTGGTATCGAAGATGAACTTCGGTTTTGCATCGATGAAGCGAGAGATGAGCCATGCAGAGGAAACTCGGTCAATTCCGGGACGGGGACGCGTGATCCAGGTGCGCTTCTGATATTCAGCTTTGAAAACCTTGCACCGATCCCGTAGATTTCGCCTGGTGCCGCGTTGTTCCGCTCTCGCCAACGCCTGCTCCGCTCGTTCGCGTAACGGACTGGTGAAGAAGTCGATGGCTACGATCTCTTCAAAACGTCGTCTGAGCCGCAGGATCTGAGTCGATGGGCCTGGCGCAACCGGCTTCAGCTTCTGCAAATCCTCGATCAGCGCAGTGTAATCGTCAGCACGGGCCTCGCGAAACTGATCTTGCAAAGCACGGGACGGCAGATCATCAACGGCCTGAATCTGAAGGATGGATGCCTCGCCATGACTCGCCCTGATCGCTCTTGCGAGCCACTCGAAACGTTCCCGATTCTCCGCCGTGTTGGGCAGGAGCGAACCGGCGTTTCGGAAAGGAATCGCGCCGAACCTTTGTATCTTTCTCCACATTTGGACGCGCTCACTCGCCTTGCTCGCGGGCAAGGTAAACACCAGCAAAAGCCATTTCGGGTCTTCTTGCATGGCTGTTATATTCATAACATAATATTGTTATGAAATCGACCGATCGGCGTCTCGCGTGACTCGTTCCATGGCCCCGGTAATATCAGTCTGGATCTCAACCTCTCCCACACAGGCATGCTCAGGCGGCGCAGATGGGCCGACCGCCACGCTGGCTATGGACGCACCAGCATCAGGATTGACGATGCTTGATGCCGTTTTTCACCCGTGGCAGCGGTTCGGTGTGTGGTTCCGGTCCCCATTTGCCGGAGCCGTCTTTGATGGCATACAGATTCCGCTTACCGCAGACGACGCAGGTGTGGAGGCGCAATTCCGTTTCCTCTTCAAGCTGTTGAATCTCCATCGGGTCCAAACCGCCAGTGCACTGCTTTGAATTCATGCTCAACTCGGAAACATATGTCGGACCCTCGTTGGATGCGGGTCGGGTAACCACATCAGTTAGCTATATAGTAATAGGGAACAATAAGCAAAAGGCTGAAGGGTGTCAACGGAGAAATTTACGCAAATCCCGCGGTTGGTTCCACCCAGGGCCGATTCAAAGGGACAAGGCGATTGGTGAGTTCGAGTGAAGGCGAGACGCGATGCCCGGGGTGAGAATAGCGTGCCCCAGCGCATGGGCGAACAAAAGGTGAATCACTCCACATCCTGCACCAGCCTGGTTGCAAAACGCCGGCGACTGGCGAATGTGCTTTCCTCTCTGTTTAAATCAAAGCATCGTATTTGCGACAGCGTCCGGGTCCTTCGTTTGTTCGGTCTACAGGAGCTTTCATGGCGCGCCCGTTATGGTCAGGAACGATTCAGATTTCGCTGGTCGGGTTTGCGGTGGAGATCTACCCCGCAACCAGCACCACTCGCCCGATCTCTTTTCATGAAGTCGACAGGAACACTCTCCGCCGGATACGCAGGGAAAACGTGTCGGCAGGTCCGTCGCCGGCAGCAGAATCAACAGAGGCAGACACAGCCGAAGAAGCCGAATCTATTTCTGCGAAGTTTAACTCGTCACTCCATTTGGCTCCGCAGGCAAGAGATACCGGAGCTGCGCGTGAGGAGCAGGAATCCCCTGTGCAGCACACGGTTGCAAAGGCCGACATCGTCAAGGGATACGAATACGAGAAGGGTAAATACGCGATCATCGAGCCCACCGAGCTCAAAAACCTGCGCCTGGCCGGCAAGAAGACGATCGAGATTTCTCAATTCTCCAAGGCGAGCGAGATTGACCCTGCGCTTTATGAAAAGCCCTACTTTGTCATGCCCAAGGCGGGACCCCAGGCCCTCGCCTTCGCGGTGATGCGGGACAGCATGATTGAGAGCGGCATGGTCGGCGTTGGTGAGATAGTGTTCAGCGGCCGGCAGCACCTGATGACGTTCGCTCCGCCGCACGATCCGCAACAGCCTGGCATGATGCTCTATACCCTGCGTTTTGCAGCTGAGTTGCGCGACCCGCGAGATTACGCCACGGATACCGGTACCAAGCAGGCGGACGCGGCCCAGCTGAGCTTAGCGAAGCAATTGATCGATGCCTATACGCAGCCTTTTGAAGTAAGCAAATTCAAGGACCACTACGAGGAAGCACTCCGTGAACTCGTCGAAGCCAAGATGAAAAATCTTCCTCTGCCGGCCCCCGAGGTGGAGAAGAAGCCACCCAAGGTTGTCGATCTGATGGAGGCGTTGCGCAAGAGTCTTGCAAAGGTGAATCCTGCACAGGCCGCGCCCGCAGAGCCAGTTTCGGCGGGCGCCACCAAAGCAAACGGATCGCATAAGCCAACAGCTACAGCGAGTGATGCAAAGGCGAAAGCCGGTGAGGCCGTGGGCCGCGCCTCAGCAAATAAAAAGACCAAGACTGCTTAGACTGAAACTGAGCGATCCAAAAGGAATATCTTGATCTAATAGCTGGCCCGAAGAACCTGGCAACCCTGGACGAGGCGCCCTGGCGCGATCCGGGCTTGCGAGACCGTAAAAGCCCTTAAGGTGGAGAACTTTTTCGATTCTTTCCCGCGACCAAGTCAAGCGGGCGGTCATCGAAACCGTGCTATGGTTCAACACGTTCTTCTCCGGAGGTTCGCTCAGCACCGCGGCCTGGAGATACCGCCAGACGCCCACGACAGTCTGCGTTAGCCGGCTGTAAACCCTCGCCCCAACGCACCTTCGCGACGATCGTCGCCAACTCCCGCAAAGCACTCTGTGCGCGGCTTGCTGGTGACGAACGGCGCGTCACTCAACTCAGCGGAAGGAGAGTTCCAATGAAGGACACAGAAAATACTTCGCAGTCATCTACCAACTCGGCCCCGGAAGAATATGACCTTGTGATTCTCGGCAGCGGCACAGGATCGAAACTCGCTGCATGGACATTTGCCGGGCAGGGACAGCGGGTCGCGGTAATCGAACGGAAGTACATCGGTGGAGCATGCCCGAATATCGCCTGCCTGCCCAGCAAGAACATCATTCACACTGCGCAGGTTGCATCGTACGTGCGCAGAAGTGAGGAGTTTGGCATCACCCGGGAAGACTTCAAAGTTGATATGCGGGTAGTGCGCGATCGCAAACGCAAGATGGTATCGGGCGAGGTCGAGGTGCATCTCGCGGAGTTCAAGCGAAGCGGAGCGGAACTCATCCTCGGCTCTGGACGCTTCATTGGCCCGAAGACTATCGAGGCCACCCTGCCCGACGGGACACGCCGCCAGCTCCGCGGAGCCAATGTAATCATCGGCACAGGCACCCACGCCGCTTTAGAGCCGATTCCCGGCCTTGCCGGCTCGCAGCCACTAACGCACATCGAGGCCCTTGAGCTGGATGAGGTTCCCGCACACCTGCTGGTGATCGGCGGTGGCTACGTTGGGCTGGAACTCTCCCAGGCGATGCGTCGATTCGGCAGCAAAGTTTCGGTGATCGATCGCAATGATCGATTGCTGCATCGAGAGGACGATGATGTGACAGAGGCTCTCCGCAGCCTGTTCGAGGACGAGGGGATCGAGAGCATTCTGAATGCACGGACCCAGAGGGTATCTGGAAAGTCCGGCCAGTCGGTACGAGTCGTGATCGAGCAAAATGGAGTGGAAAAGACAATCGAGGGCACACACCTGCTGGTTGCGGCCGGGCGTGTTCCAAACACGGCAGATATTGGATTGGAGTTGGCCGGGGTGGAGGTCACCCGCCACGGATATGTGAAGGTCAACGAGCGGCTGGAAACGACGGCACCCGGAGTGTGGGCGGTGGGTGAGGTAGCCGGCAGCCCACAGTTTACTCACATCAGCGAAGACGATTTTCGGGTATTCCGCGACAACGTCAGCGGTGGCAACCACGTGACGACGGGCAGGCCAGTGCCGTTTTGCCTGTTTACAGACCCGGAGTTCGCCCGTGTCGGACTGAGTGAGAAAGAGGCCAGGGCACAAGGCATCGCCTACCGGTTGTTCAAGGCTCCCATGATCGCAGTTCACCGTGCTCGCGCGATGATGGAAACACGCGGATTTCTGAAGGCCCTGGTAGCGATGGATGACGACCGCATCCTTGGTTTTACGGCTTTCGGGGTTGGCGCAGGGGAGGTCATGGGTTGCGTGCAAATTGCAATCATCGCAGGCTTACCGTATACGACCCTTCGAGATGTCGTCCTGGCTCATCCGACGCTTACCGAGGGGCTTCATTCGCTATTCTCTTCCACCCCATCTACTTCACATGTAACTGTGGATGAGCGAATTGCTGAACTCGAACGAGCTTGATCGAACTTGTCTATTTTCTTTTGAAGGATTTCGGTTCTTCCAGCCGCGTCCTTCTATCTATTGAGCAGGATGCCCTGAGAGTGGCACAAGCCGTTCTGCCCGGCAGCGCGGGATGAAAGCGGGCGGGCGGCTCGAAGGTCCGATGCGTCCTGTTTTCCTCTCCGCTCCTGTTTGTCATCTCGATGAGGTCGCTTGAACCCGCCACCTGGTCCGTTTTTAGTTACTCAGCTCTCTCCATCTGCATCCATCGCAGACGCGCTTAAGACGCACTGGAGGGAATACCTGATGGAGGCTGCAGAGCTCGGTGTGCTCATGTTTTGTATTTGCGTTTGTGGAACGGCGCTCTACAGCAATACATCGCCGGTGAAAGGCTTTGGGCTCACGCCAACCGGCAAAGCCTTCTGCATGGGGATTGCCATCGCCCTGGCAACGGCTTTGATCATTCGCTCGCCCTTCGGCAGGCGTTCGGGTGCTCACTTCAATCCGGCCATCACTTTCGCCTATTTCCACCTTGGCCGAATACATCGCTGGGACGCACTCCACTACATGGCGTCTCACTTCATTGGTGCTGTGGCTGGTGTGTTTGTGGCCCATCAAATCCTGCGTGACAGTTTAGCGGCGAAACCTGTTTCCTACCTCATCACCACTCCGGGAGACTACGGGAGCGTCATCGCGTTTATTGCGGAATTCGCGTTGTCGGCCTTGCTCATGGGCCTGGTTCTCTTTGCAACAAACCACCGGCATCTGGCCCGGTTCAGCCCATACTTCGTGGCCCTGATCACTGTCTTCTACTACGCGTTTTGTCCATCACTCTCCGGTTTCAGCGTGAATCCTGCGCGCTCATTCTCGTCAGCCTTGTTTGCCTGGATATGGCAGGGTATTTGGGTCTACTTTCTTGCACCCGGCCTCGGCATGCTCGTAGCCGCATCCGTTTATGCCCGTATTCAGGGGCGGCAGAAGGTGTACTGCGCGAAGGTGTTTCATGACTTGAAGTCCACCTGTCCATTCAATTGCAATTTTTATCAATGGTATCGTGAACCGTATCGCTCCCCATCGGCGGCGATCAGGAACCGATGACAATGCCCGTCTGGCCTCGATATCCCACACTGTACGAAATCAACACCTGGGTCTGGCTCTCTGATCTCGGGGTGAAGACTGGCAGGCCGGTTGACCTGGGGTCGGTACCTGAAGCCGAATGGGATGCCATAGCCAGGTTCGGTTTCGATGCGGTTTGGTTCATGGGGGTTTGGGAACGAAGTCCCGCGGGCATTGCGATTGCCAATCAGAATGTGGGTCTGATGGCCGATTTCCGGCGAGCATTGTCTGATTTCAAGCCGGAAGACAATATCGGATCTCCCTATAGCGTACGGCGCTACGTGGTTGATTCACACCTCGGAGGTGCCGAAGGTTTAGCGATTTCCAGGCGCGAGCTGGCAAAAAGAGGCATGAACCTGATTCTGGATTTCGTTCCAAACCATGTAGCCCCAGATCACCCATGGGTAATCGAGCACCCGGACTATTTTCTTTGCCTGAACTCACAAGATGCCAGGAACGACCCGGGATCGTATATCGAGTTAGGAGGGGGCTTCTATGCCTATGGACGGGACCCTAATTTTCCGCCGTGGCCCGACGTTCTGCAGCTCAATGCAATGTCGCCCGGGCTGCGGCAGGCCATGATTGAGACGGTCTGCGGTATTGCTGCTCAATGCGACGGAGTCCGTTGCGACATGGCCATGCTTTTGTTGAACCTGGTCTTCGAACGAACATGGGGTGACCGTGCAGGGCAAAGGCCACGAACCGATTACTGGGGTGAAGTGATCCCCGCGGTCAAAAAAGCGCACCCGGACTTCCGCTTTATGGCCGAGGCTTACTGGGACCTGGAGTATGAGTTGCAGCGGCAGGGTTTCGACTTCTGCTACGACAAGCGGCTTTATGATCGCCTGGAACACGGCAACGCGGAAAGTGTCCGGCTTCACCTTGATGCTGATCTTGCCTACCAGGAGAAGCTATTGCGCTTCCTGGAAAACCACGATGAACCGCGGGCGGCAACGGCCTTTTCCCGGGCCAGGGAGCAGGCCGCCGCCGTCACCACGTCTTCCCTCCCCGGAGCCAGACTCTTCCATGAAGGACAATTTGAAGGCCGAAAGGTACGGCTGCCCGTATTTTTGGGCAGACGGCCGGCGGAACCCGTCGACGAAGGATTGCAAGCCTTCTACGCCACACTCCTGGCGGCTATCAATGCGCCCATATTTCGTGATGGTGAATGGAGGTTGTGCGGGTGCAGCGGCTGGCCCGACAATCCAAGCTTTCAGCATCTGGTGGCCTGGAGCTGGATCAGGAACGATGACCGGCGCCTCATCGTGATTAATCTCAGTGACGGTGCGGCTCAGGGCCGGGTGCAAGTGCCGTGGGAAGAAGTACGGGGAACAAAGTGGCGTCTGACTGACGCCCTTTCTGACTTTAGCTGTGAACGCGATGGGAATGAGACGGCGGAAGTGGGGCTCCATATCGAATTGGGACCCTGGGGTTACTACTTCTTTCAGTTTCATCGCATCGAAAAGCGGTGATGATGCACAGGCGCGGAGTGTACTACAACCTAAGGGATGGGTGAAGAAGGAGGATTGCCATGAGCAAATTAAACAATAAAGTCGCAGTGGTTACCGGTGCGTCCAAAGGTATTGGAGCTTCGATCGCGGAGCATCTGGCAGCCGAAGGAGCTTCGGTGGTGGTCAACTATGCCAACAGCCGAACCGGCGCGGACACTGTCGTCGCGCACATTACCGATAAGGGCGGAAAGGCGATCGCCGTTCAGGGAGACGTTTCCAAACCGGCCGATATCGAACGTCTCTTTTCCGAAACCAGGAAAGCATTCGGCAAACTCGATATCCTTGTAAATAATGCCGGGACCTATGAATTTGCCCCACTTGAGTCCATTACGCCGGAGCACATCCAAAAACATTTGAACTTGAATGTTGCCGGTCTATTGCTGACCACAAAAGAGGCAGTCAAGTTGATTGGGCCGGAAGGCGGTTCCATCATTAACATTGGGTCTATCGTTGGTCCGATGCCGGCGCCGCAGGCATCCACCTACAGTGCGAGCAAAGCCGCGGTCGATGCAATTACGATTTCGCTCTCGCAAGAACTTGGCCCCCGCAAAATCAGAGTCAACTCGCTCGATCCGGGCATGGTTGAAACGGATGGCCTCCGCGCTTCCGGCCTCGCCGAGGGTGAATTCAGAAAGCAGCAAGACAGAGAGACTCCTCTGGGCCGCATTGCTCAGCCTGAAGATATTGCGCTGGCAGCGACATTCCTTGCGGGAGACGATTCCCGGTGGATCACCGGTCAAGTGATCGTCGCCGCGGGCGGCAAACGGATGTAACGTTCGTCGGTGTGTGGGCCCGAGTTCACTCAGGTAAGTTTGTGGAGTGAAACTGCATCCGGCCGGGGAAAATTCGGCGGTATTGGAATCGTAACAATTACTGTTTCTTACCGCTGAACCCCACGCGATAGCAAGGTCTGGAAGCCTACGCAATCTGGTGCGAACGAGACCATTTAATCGAAGGTGCGGAGCCATATGTCGCGCACAGAAATCTTGCACGGCTGGCTTTCGATCTCGAAACCAATGAGACCTGGTTGATTATTCACTGAGTCTCGATTGTCGTCGATGAAAACCGCCATCAGCTGGCCATTCATCATGTGCATCATCACTCCACCGCGGGCGATGATCTCGTAATCGTTCCACTCGTTGACTTTTACATAGCCACCGAGCGCCTGCTTGTCGCCGATATTGGCGACCAGGCGATTGGTCTGGCCGGGGAGAGCCTCCGTCACCTGGCCACGATAGGCCAGGATGCCTTGCATGGTGTTTTCGGAGTACCACTGACCGGTGTAGTCCGATGTCGACGCAGTCACCGGGAACCAGAAGTCGGCCTGTGGACCGGTCATCATAAATTTGAGGTCATAGGGCGGCTGACCTGGGGGTTGCGGGCGTGTCCACGGTACGCCGGCGACGCTGCGGTATTGAATTCCGCCGCCACCACCTTTTTCGATCTTCATCTGCAGCTTTAAATCAAAGTCGCGAGTCTTGTCGCCGCGATAGACGATGTAGTTGTTGCCCTTTGGTTTGCCCTCGAATGTTTCTCCCACCATGATGCCGTCTTCAACGCGCCAGATGCTGGGGTCAGCGTCCCATCCAGTGAAGCTCTTGCCGTCGAAGATCTGCTTATAGCCGGTATGCTCGTTAATGTCATAGGGCGCGGGATCATGAAATTTCGGCATACCGGGCAGCTTCTCGCCGTTTGGACCAGCTTTGGGTGGCCCCACAGGAGGAGACTCCAACGCCGGCGGCACGGACTGAGCGACGAGCGCGGCCGGAATCGCGAAGAAAAGCGTACCCAGCGCGATTGCGGGCAAGAGTACTTGGTAAACGAAGCGGTCGAAGGGGCGGCTGTCGGGGCGATGCGATGCAGACATGGAGTTTTGCGTCTTCCGATTGAGACGATTCAAGAGCCACTTGAGTCTAGCGGGAGCCCGGAGTTTTTGGCGACAGCTATTTCCATAGCATGTTCCCCCTCTCCGGCCGAAGCTCGGCCCGTAGCCGCTCAGCGAAGGTGGGCATATTCGGTCTTCGCTTGCTTTAGGATCGGAATATCTGCGTCGGCGTCTTTCCACAGGGTCAGGAAGTCCTGATACGCCTGCCTGGATTTGGCTGTGTCGCCTTGCATCCCATACGCTCTCGCCAATTGGAGTTGAGCCATTGCCCCCACGGGGTCCGCAAGAAGGAGACCAGGCTGGCTAAGGATGCGGCGATATTCAACCGTGGCTTCGGCTCCCTTATGAGAAGCGAGATAAGCATCGCCGCGGACAATCGCAGGGTAGAACATCCCGAAGAACGCGGAGAAAGCGCTGTGGGTGACTGCGAGCTCGTGAGGATATAGGACCATGGATTGTTCGATTGCGCTCGCGGCATCACCACGCTGGAGGGATAGCAATCCGCGAAGGGCGGGCAGATAGTTGCATTTGACCGACGTATCTTCAGGAAAGCGATTTTGCAGATCATTCGCGAGTGCCTGAGCCCGCGAAGAATCTGACGTGAGCCCTAACGCAAACGCCGAAGCAAACTCCACATCCCGGCTATTTGAAAGCGCAAGGGCTGCCGTCGACTTCTGCCTCGCCGCCGCCGGATTTCCGAACAAAGCTTCTGACACCGCGCTTCCAGCTTCATAGATCGCTGCCCTATCGCTCTGGCCTGCCTGCCGGGCCAAAACGATCGCGCGATCCGATATCTTTCTTGCCCTCTGCAGTTGACCAGAGCGAGCCAACACAAGTGCCTGTGCGTGCGCCATCCAATCTTCGATTCCAGGGTTGCCGGCCGCCAGGGCGGCCTCCCGATCCATGCCTGCCACGTTATTGCGCAGAAACGCAACGTGGTAGCGCATGAGCGTCCAGAACTCAGGAATATCGAGCTCGCGCTGTGCGGCCTCCTGCATAACGTGCTCAGCGTCCGCCGGACGATTTAAGTAGATGTAGCTGGAGGCGAGATTGACATAGGCCGGCGCAAATGCCGGGTCCAGGCTGATCGCGTTCCTGGCTTCGGCAATCGAGTTCTCGTACTGACCTAACCCCTGATAAATAAATCCCGACAATAATCCGTGGGGGGCAGGGTCTCGGGGATAGGTGTGCGTCCACTGTTCGCAGGTGCGTCGCGCCTCTTCCAAATTCCCCATCGCCAGTCTCTGGTAAAGCGTGGTGATGAAGAATCTCTCCGGATCGCTGGTGCGGCCGCGCAGCTGATAGGCCCTGGTCGTACTCGTTGTCGCCAGAAGGGATTCGCCCAGGTCTTCATAAAAAATCCCGAGTTGGGCGTGCGCCAAGGCAAAATCGGGGTCAATGGCAACCGCCTGCTTGAGATAAGGCACACCGGCTTCCAGGCTGGTCGAGAACCCGACCTTCACTCCTTCGCTATAGGACTTCAAAGCGTCGAGCGAGCTCGTAGTGGCCTCAGCTAATGGGGTTGAGTGCTTCTCCACTGTGGTGAGCGATTCGCCGACTCTGGTTCTGAACTTCACGGCGATTTGACTCAGGGCATTCAATACATCTTCTTTTCTCGCGGCCTGCGCCTGCTCCACGTCAAGCACGTCACCGGTTGCGCAATGCTCTGCGCGAAGCGAAACGACGTACTGGCTACCGAGGCTGGCGATCGAGCCTTCCAGGACCGCGGCACTTCCCGTACGCTCGCAGATCTCCCGCGCTATCACAGCAGTGACCGGCGCATCCGTCGCCCGGCCCATCAGGCGCAGTGTCTTCCCAATGCGCTGCTCGGAAATGAGGCTGAGGAATGGTGATTGCGCCAGTTGTACGGCCATGCCCTGGCGCAGTGTCCCGTCAAAAACGGAGTCTCCGGTCGAATTGGCGAAATCGGCAAGCACTACCGAGTCCTTGGTGGTGAGACGCGGCGCGCGATGCAGAAAGAAGCGGTATGCCCCGGCAGCCAGGCAGAGCAGGAGAACCGCACCGAGCGGTATCCATCCCCAATGCCTGGTTTGCTCGACCTGAACGTGCACCGTGGAGTGGCTGGCGGCAACAATATCGACTTCCTGGTCGGTGACCGCACGCACGCTCTCGGCAAGGCGATAGCCCTGGCCGGGCACGGTCACGATATAGCGGTGGTCCTGCGCGCTCTCGCCCAGCACCTTGCGCAGCATGAAGATGTGACGGCTAAGGTTGTCCTCTCCCACAAAGGTGTCGGGCCATACCGTCTTCATCAAGTCATCTTTGGTGACGGTCTCGTTGCCGTGGCGGATCAGAACGGTGAGTATCCGAAAGGTTTTTGTGGTCAGAGCCAAAGGCTCGCCGGAGCGGAAGAGAAGTTCCCTCTGCACGTCAACGCGAAAGGGTCCGAATTCGTAGAGCTCTTTGCCCTTCTGACCTTCGCTCACGAACATAGGGCGCATTCCCACCTGACGATTTGAGCCCGGATTGGTGAGGAATTTTAGCACGCGGTCCCCCGCTGACCCGGCATGTACTTCCACCGTTATCAGCCACTTACGGCGCGATCAGCAGGTTTCAGAACATTTCAGGTGTGGTTTCAGGACTTTTCAACCTGCTAGCCGCCAACCTGTCTTCGTTCCAACAAAGAATCGCCCCTGAGAGCAGAAACGCATGGCCAAGCGAACCACGATCATTCTCGAAACAACTTCATTGCTAACCGTTTCATACACGGTTAGCAATTCGCAAAGGAGAGGTTATGAAATTTGGATTGCTGGCTACAACTTCCTGGCTGAGCTTCATGGTCGCACCAATTGCGCCGATGCAATTGGCTGCGCAGGCACAAAAGGCTCACTACACCATCACCGATCTCGGACCGTCCACAACACCATTTAGCCAGGCGGGCTCGATCAACAATATTGGGCTGGTTTCCGGAGTGGCGGCCGTTCCTAACGGCGCCCAGCACGCTGAGCTGTGGTTCAGGAAGTCTCCTTTCGACATTGGTATACCCGGATTGGGCGGACCCAACAGCGCAGCGGCTGGCGTCAACGAATGGGGGCAGGTAACTGGCCAGGCTGAGAGTTCGCATGCAGATCCAAATAAGGAAAACTTCTGCGGCTACAGTACCGGTCTCACATGCCTGCCTTTCCTGTGGGAATACGGAAAGATCTATGCCCTCCCGTTGCTGGGCGGCCACAATGGGTCAGCCGGCCTGATCAACAATCGCGGCGAAGCTGTGGGGTTTGCGGAGAATGGAGTCCGCGACCTGAATTGCCCAACCGGGGCGAGAGTCAATGGCACCGGACCCCAGATTCTTGATTTCCAAGCGGTCGTATGGGGGCCGCGACCGGGCGAGATACGCCCACTCCGTCCGCTCTCCGGCGACACGGTGGGGATGGCCATAGGCATCAACGACGATGGGCAGGTCGTGGGTTCGTCAGGTTCCTGCGCGAACACCGTAATCCCTCCGTTCGCCGCGGGGTTACACGCCGTGCTGTGGGAGAAAGATGGCGCCGCGCACGATCTCGGCAACCTGGGCGGAAAGGGGAACCCTGACCTGTTGGCGATTGGAAATATCGCCAACGCTATCAACAGCCACGGTCAAATCGCAGGTGTTTCGGCCATGGCAGGAAACACAACCACGCACGCCTTTTTGTGGACCAGGGAGAGAGGAAAAATGCTGGACCTGGGCGTACTTTCCGGGGATGTAAACAGTGCCGGCCTGGGCATTAACGACTTCGGCGAGATGGTTGGAGCCTCCTTCGGCGCGGCGGGACCAATCAACGGAAATCCTCGCCCGTTCCTTTGGAAAAACGGCATGATGACCGACCTGAATAACCTTATTCCTGCAAATTCACCATTGCATCTGCTTACTGCTTTCGGGATCAACGATGCGGGGGAGATCGTGGGCTTCGGCGTAACAAACACCGGAGATCTTCACGCTTTCCTGGCAACTCCGTGCGATCGCTGATAAGCCGCATTCGCCGCGCAATCAACGCGGATGCCCTTCGGTGAGGGGGTCGTGGGCCTGATGAAACCAGGGGAGAAACGGAATGCTGCGAACTGCCCGGTTGCATTAGCCATCGACTCCCACGCCGCCCCATCAAGGGAATCGGTATGCTGGAATCGCATCTTCTGCCAAAGAGTTGTTCATAAGCGTTGGGGATGGTGGTGAGCATGATTCCTATTCGTGATCTCTTCGAAAGCCATCTGAATGTCGCTGACCTGCAGCGGGCGATGAGTTTCTACGGCCAAACTCTGGGATTGGAACTCGCGGAAGTATTCTGGAAGCGCCGGGTCGCGTTTTACTGGATGGGAGGACGAGGCAACTCGATGCTCGGTTTGTGGGAAGTGGGAACAAGCCCGCAGAGGCTGAGCCTCCACATTGCCTTTCGGTCGGATCTTGTTGAGCTGCTGAACGCCCCGGCACGTCTTCGGGCAGCGAACGTTGTTCCACTCGACTTTGACGGGGCGCCAACCGACGAACCAGTAGTGATTGCATGGATGCCTGCTGCGTCACTCTTTTTCCGGGACCCGGATGGCAATATGCTGGAGTTGCTTTCGATGCTGCCGGATTCCCCTCAACCAGATTTGGGAGTTGTCAGTTGGAGCCGCTGGAAGCAGATTCACGAATCGGTTGAAGAAAACCCACTGGTGTGACGTCCATGACGGAAAAGAAAGAGGAACAGTCTTTTGCATCAGGGCACGAGCACAAAAGTCAGAAGAGCTGGCCCGCCACTATGTCCGGGTCCGTCTTGAGCGCCTGGAAATCCTTGGCCGTGAGGACTCCGGTGCGCTTGCATTCCGCGGGTGTCAGGATTTCCCATACTTCACCGAAGCCGGGAACGGAGCGTCCCGGCAACAATTTTAGGATTACCAGCGACCTGCCCTTGCCGGCCTTTCGCAGGTTGTTTGAATTCTGGACCAACGTTGTTTTATGGGCAATCGGCCCGTCATTGCTGGCGTAGACCGACATGAGACAAGGATCGTAGAACTTGCCATCGGTCTCCACAAAGTAGTGGGTTGAGAAATGGCAGGCCAGATCGAATGTGTTCGAGCCATAGTTGCCAACGTTGCCCTTGACCTTGGAGTCGAAACACACCAGGCTCGGTTTGGTGAGGAATCGGTCGTTAATGTCGGCATTGCGGGCGGTGAGGTGCAAATCGTCGCGCATCATGATCTTGAGCGCTTCGCGCAGAGTGCCACAGGCAACGGTCTTCGCCCCATCTCCATCGAGCAGGTCCTGAGCCTTCTGGGCTCCGGATTGAGCGGCATAGCTCCAATGAGCACAGGCGTAGCCTACAAAGTTCGCGAACAATTCAGGCGTTGTCCCAGCTCCGCCGGCCGCCCGCAGGGCAGCCATTGCAGATGGAGACGTTTTGAAGTTACCGTCGAGTATCTCTTGACGAGCGCTCATTTCGGCACCGTCCGGTTGACGAGGCTTTTACCCGGCTGCCCCGGGTGGACACTGTAGGGCAAATCTGCTTCGACAAATCTCATGCTGGCTCCGCGCTTCTTACTGGGTTCCCGGGACTCTTACTCCGCAAAGGGTTTCCCGATAGCCTGGACTTTCGCCTTGGTCCATCAGCATACACTTATTGCCGGCTTTCGGCTTTCGTGTTAGGGGAGCCATTTCTGCTGCGTGTGGGCAAACACCAGGCCGGGTATAAGGCGGAGTTGGCCGAAGTGAAGAAGCGGCAAGCCGTGGTCGAGAGACTTGCGGCAAAGTACCATCTGCCTTTGGTCAGGTACCAGGATGTGTTCGACGCGGCACTCCAACGGGCTCGGGCGGAGCATTGGAGTTGGGATGGCGTTCATCCGACCTATGCTGGGCATTGGCTCATGATGCAGACCTGGCTGCAGACGGTAAACGCATTCTGGCCGCGAGGCTGAAAGCCTGCCGATTCATTCTCGCAGATGAATCCACAAGTCTCCCATCATTCACTGGCGATGCATCAAGGACAAGCAAGGAGTAAAGCATCGCTCCAGGACGGGCTGAGGTGGGCTGAGGTGGGCTGAGAACTGCTGAGAATCAAGATGCTTTGAGGAGGTCTTCGGGGGGGATGATCGTTCGATCCAGATTTGTCACGCCAGGAAACTCTAATAGCATGTGTTGTCGTTCGACAAACAGCAAGAGCAGTTTTGCGAGCTGCAAGACTTGCGCATGTTCGATGTGTTTTCGTTCGACCATTGGCGTCTCCTCCGCAGGTATGCCTCCGTAACAGCCCCTGACCGGTTACGAATTGGATGTAAAAAGGTTACCGCGAGCCTAAGAAAAAATCCAGTGAATGTTACCTGCAAAGATGACCACACAAAACTGGAACGGGAACGGTGCATTTGATCAGGATCTGTCAGCTGCACCTCGTATAGTTCCGCCTCCAAATCGCGCTCCTGCCGATACTTAGCTCTCGCACCTCTCCCTGAGGTCCGTTCCTGGTTTTTCACTCCTCGCGCAAGGCTTGCATCGGTTCGATCGAGGCTGCCGTGCGAGCGGGAACGAAGGCTGCGATGAATCCGATCATCGCTAACGCCACCGCCACAGATACATAGGTAAAAATGTCTACCGGCTGCACCTGATACAGGAAGCTTTTGACCCAGCGGCCGGTGGCGATCGCTAAGAGAAGCCCGACGCCAAGACCCGATCCAATAACGATCGAACCCTGACGCAGGATGAGCTGCACGACGCTTTGCCGCGTTGCTCCGAGCGCCATGCGAATGCCGATTTCTCGCCGGCGATAACTTACCAGCTGGGACAATACTCCGTACAATCCGGCAACTACCATGACGACGGCAAGTCCAGCGAACGATCCCACGAGATACAAGCCCAATCTCTGGCTGAAGGTATTCTTTTCGACCGCGTCCTCCAGGGTTTGGAAATCTTCCACCGCGAAATCAGGAGCGGTCTGGTGGAAGACCGATCGTATTTCCGCAGCGACGGGAACCGAGCCGTGAGTCCTGACCACGAAGCTGACCTCAGTTTGTAAAAGCGCCTGGTAGAACAGAGCGGTCGTCGGGATCTGGTGTTGAGACAATAAGATCAATGGTCGAACGGCGCCCCCCACATTGCTGTCCACCTGGTCGGCCAGTACTCCGACGACGGTGTAGGGCTTGATCATCCCCGTGTACTTGCCTCCCAGGTTGATTTGCTTTTGAAGTGGGTTCTTGCCCGCAAAGTACTTTTGAGCGAAGGCCTGGTTGATGACTGTAACAAAGGGGGCAGTCGCAACATCTTCATCTCCGATCATGCGGCCGCGCAGCACTGGGGTTCCCATGGTCCGAGCGTAGTCTCCGCTGACGGCGGTGATGCGAGCGTCCGGTTTGTTTGCCGGATCCTTGGCCTGCCCAAGAATCTCAAAGCTGGTGCCCATATCAAAACCCGACAGCGGTGGCGCCGTAACCAGTGCGGCGCTCTCGACACCGGGCAACTGGCGCATGCGGTCAAGTACGGGCTGGTAACTGAGGGTGGCCACAGAGGGCGGCGCGTTTGCCCCAACCTCGGAAACGGCCATTCCCGAGAACCCGGCTGCATTCGCGGGCATGGCCGTGAACTTCGTCACCCGCGCGGGCTCGAATCCCAGGTTCGACTTCTCAAGATTCCAAAGGGTGTGGAACAGCAGGCCGGTTCCGACCAGCAGCAACGTGGAAAGAGCCACTTCGCCGGCGACCAAACCGGCAGTCAGCTTGCCCCTTACCTCCTGTGGACCGGCGCCGCGGGACCCCGCCTGCAATGCCACTTGAGGGTTGGAGCGGGTGACCAGCAACGCCGGCAGAAGCGACGAGAGCACGGTGGTCAGAATGGCAATGGCGGCCAGCACCAGCACGATCGTCCACCGAATCCCGATCGCGTCCGCGCGGGGAAGCGTTCCTTGTGGCAGCTGACTCACGGCAGCCATGGCCGGGCGGACGAGCATCATCCCTGCGCCACAACCGATGAGGCTCAGCATCATACCTTCCGCCAGCATCTGGCGAGCGAGCCGCATCCGGCCTGCACCAAGCGCCGCCCGGACCGCGAATTCCCGTTGCCGCCCGAGGCAACGCGCAATCAGCAGGTTGGAAACATTCGCGCAGGCAATCAGCAAAACCAACCCCAGCGCCGCAAACAGAGCGTAGAGAACGGGGCGCACCGGTCCGGTGAGTACTTGCTGGTAGGGGGCGGCATGAAATCCTGCCACATCCGACCGCGGAAGGTGGGCAGCGATGGCATCCAATTCATGCTGCTCCTGTATCAGGCTCACGCCGGGACGAAGCTTAGCCACAACGTTGAAGAAGTGATAGCCCCGGTCCTTTAACATCTCTCCCGTGGGCTGCAACGGCAACCACACCCCCTTCTGGAGGTCCGGGCCCAATTCTTCGGGAAAGTGAAATGAATCCGGCATCACGCCAATCACCGTGTATGGGTTGTCCCCTATTTTCACCGTGCGGCCGACGATCGCGGGATCTGCGTGAAATGCCTGACGCCATAAGCCCTCGGATAACAGCACTACCTCCGGCCCGCCGGTTTGGCCTTCCGCTTCGGTAAAAGTGCGGCCCAGCAGCGGCTGCGTGCCAAGCATGGGAAATAGATTGGACGTCAGGCGAGGTGCAGCCACGCTTTGCGAGCCATCCTTACCTTCCAGCACGCTGACGTCTTCGGTGTAGCCGCCGGTAGTTTCCAAAAGTTTCGACTGGCTCAGGATGTCACGGTAGTTGAGCCACGAGGTGGGTGCAAATCCTGGTTTATCGGCCGGCGGTCCTATAAAGACCAGGCGATCGGAGTTGGCATAGGGAAGCGGCCGCAAAAGCAGGTTTTCGATCACGGTGAAGATTGCCGTGTTTGCACCGACACCCAGCGTCAGAGACAGCAGGGCGAGCAGCGTCAGCCCGGGAGTCTTGCGTAGCTGGCGTACCGCATAGCGTAAATCGTAGAGCAGAGTCCGCATGGAACACTCCGAAAGGCAAACCTAAGCGATGCACTTTCGTCACCAAAAGAATGGCAGTGTCGCCAACGTTCTCAGTCACTTGGACGCGCTGAAATGCCGGCCACGCTCTCACGCGTCCGGAATCGAAAACGGCCGTCCGAAAATGACCACACGCTCGCTGTGTGCCCAGAGGAGTACCGAAGCGGCCAGAGGGCCGCAAATCTGTTCATTCTGAAACCAGACTAATGCGGGCGGAAGGTCTTCCCTGTCTCCAGCAGAGTTTTCAATCGCGAGAGAATTCGGGGCCACCCGTCCGCGTTGTGAGCATAGGCCGGGTCGTCGTCCGTCCAGTCATCGTTGGTTACCACCACCTTCACCGCCTCCGTTTCCGGAGTCAGCTCCACCTTCACTCTCGACATCACGGCTCCATCGCCCGTGCCGAACCTGTACTCAAGCAGCTTCGGCGGCTCCGCCCGCAGCACCTTACCCGTCACATACCGCATCGGCTTCCCGTCCTTGCCCGGACCCGACCAGGTCATCGCCCCGCCCGGATTTAGGTCCACCTCAAAGTCCGCGCCCATGAAGATCGTTCGATTCGCCTCCTTCGAAACGAACCCATCCCAAACCTTCTCCACCGGGGCGGCGATGTAATAGGTAAAAATGAGTGGCGCCTTGGCCATATCAATCCTCCAGGCACTGCTCGCAGATAAGGTAGCGCCTGCCTCAGACTCTAGCGAAATAGTCAATCGAAAGACTAACAGAGCTGCCTGCACGGTTCTTTTTGCACACCCAAAGCTCAGTTGTCGCCTGCCCAACCTGGAAAGAAAACTGGATGCGAACGAAGCGGTCAAGTGGAAAAGATTCAGGCACGAACGTATTTACTGATAAGAAAATCCTAAGGCCGTTGATCGCAGTTCCAAGACGCCTTGTAATAGCCGGCGAAAGACTTCACCTGGGATCCGTCTCGACGTATGACGCCCGGTTTCCGCTGCCGCCGGGCGCCGGCACAGATTCCATTCATTCCACTTCCGAATACTGCCTTGCAGTTACATTGCTATCCACCGGCGCTGCTGCTCGACCTTACCCCTGAAGCGCTTGTCATGCCTTGAATTCTTTACTGTACTTCCGGCCGTGACGGATCTCCGCGATGACGTCGAAGAGGATCAGGGCAAAGACCTTCACCGCCTTCAGGGGATGCCTTTTGGCCGCTTCAAATTCGCCAGTGACCATCGCCAGCCTTTGCTGCCTGGTCATTGCGAGGCGGAACGGAAAGATCATGCGTTGTTTTTCGTCAATAGTCATGTGTCGTCAAACTTGTATCAGCCTCGGATACTGCTCCGGCGTCACAGGACAGACCTACCGCAAACCAGGCTTGCCTACCCCTGCAGTAGCGCGGGGCCGTCGCTGCGGCCGAGCTTGTCTTTTTGTGCTCCGAAAGATGACTAAAAGATAACTGTTCCAACGTCGACCGACAGGTGCACAGTCCGCTGCAATTAGCTTCTTCGGGTCTCGCTCCGGTCGGAAAGATCGGGGCTTTTTTGGGCTCGCCATACCTCAGTGATTCTGGACACCGGTCTGGTCCCCTTGCTCTTCCGGCGATCGATGGTTTTCCGGTTCAGGTTTTTCATTCTCTGCCACCAACCCCATGGTGGTTGCCGCGTCCAACAGCGGAGCGAATTTCCGCATGATCTCTTCCAACTCCGCGTTGCGGCTCCGCAATTCCCGGATCTCGGTTTCGAGGCGGGACAAAATCTCGCGCAATCCCCGGTTCTGGTGAAAAATGTCCCGGGCTGCGTCCAACCGGTCAAATATCGCGCGCAATTCGTCTTCGGTGACCGGTTTTTCGTAGTCTTGGGTGGCGGCGGCTTTCACGCTCGGATGCTTCTTTTCAAACTCTTCGCTCCATTTCTTGGCCGGGACAGTGGTCTTGGGTGGTTCAGTAGCGATCTCTTTCCACATAGATAGATGGGCTCCAACATCGTGTGCGGTTGGTGGCTCTGAGGTTCTCCTGGAGGAAGAGTGGCGAGAGTCCCTTCGCCCCCCGGTTTGAGACTCTCGCCGGCAGTCTGGAAGCACCCGCTTCCAGTCTCAGGGGATTAAGACATAGAAACCTTGACCGAAGGTTGCTTGAAGCCGGGGTGAACGCCAGGGTACTTAAGTAACGGTTTTAAGGGTTTTTGCGCAGGGTACCGCGCATAGGGCCGATTTCTGCTCAAAATATGAGACGTTCCTGGTTTAGAAAGCCTCTTTTTCGTCTGTGATTCTTTCGAATAGCTCATGGACGATGCGATACGCTGAGCCTTCCCCTCGAAGTCCTCTCAGACAGAAAGAATCCTGACTACCGCAATTCGATAAAGGAGTCCGGGGCCATGCTTTCGCCGCTGGCGCCGCAGTGGGTTGTGCCTGAGTAAAAACCCGGATATTTAGCCAACGTAGGTACAGTTCAATCGAGCCAGGTTTAAATAGGTACGCTGGGAGGTGTGGGAGTTTTCGAATTCTTCCGTCTGGCCCGTTACGACTGCCTTCATGAAATTCCGCATTTGCAGCAAGCGAGAGTACCGGTCCCGGTCGCGTTGTCGATGATGTAGAGGCACCTTCCGTGGGGCTGACGCCTCGCCACTCGGGTCAAGAGAGCGGGATATTTTGTAAAATTCGATAAAATTTGGCCTTTTATCGGCTTCCGCGACGCGGCCTGGAGACGCCTCTTTCCGGGGAAAGGGGCAGCCTGAGCGAGCCATCTTTATCCAGAAAGGCGTCGAAGATGTGGCCGGTGGCTTCGGAAACCCAGTGCGGGCTTGCGGGGTTGATGAAGGGATTGATGGGGCTCGATTGTTTGCGGTCAAGGTTGGGAAACGACGTGTAGTTAGCTGGTGTTGGGGCTGGCTTTGGAGCAGGGTCCGGCCCAGGGGCCTGGGAGGCGGCGGGTGGGGTTTTCGTGCCGGTAACGGGGTCCCCTGGCTCCGCGCCTACAGGTTGGTGCTGGGGCTCGCGGGGCCACGCAGCGTTGTCGATTTGTGGCTTGACGGGCGGGGCGGCGGGTTGCGTCCCGGATGGGGAGGGGCGGCGGCCATTCATGGTTCCGGACGGGATCAGGCCTTCGATGGCTACGATCATGGAGAGGGCCTTGATCTGGCCGGCGATGCTGCCCCTGGTGGCTTCGTGGCTGAGAGTGGCCAGTTCCCAGAGCCGGTCCAGGATCTGGTCGCGACCGATGTTCAGCTTGCGCAGACCTTGTGCTTCCTGGTCCGCCAGCCTTTCGCTGACGGCGGCGCGGTGCTCAGCCATGTAGGCGCGGACGCGGGGCTTGGCTTTGGTGTAGGCGGCGGTGTCGGGATTGAGGCCGACCGCTTCCGCGGCGGCGCGGTCAGTCATGGTTCCGGACATGATCAGGTGAGCAAAGGCCATTTCCTGATCGGTGATGAGATCGCTAACCTTATTTTTGGGCATGGGGTATCCTCGTTCCTCGGTTTGCTGGAGATTGGGTTGGATTGGTTTGCTGCTCTCTTCGGGGCGCAAGGGGGCGAGAGGCGCAGTGGGCCACGGATGGTGGGTGTTGGTGATTTTTAGACAGGGATCGGGTGAGGCACCGGATAGCGGTAAAGCTATCCTTCGCTCACGCGGAAGGCCGAAACTGCCGGCAACTGCCGGACAGGCGCGGTTGCGTGAGGAGCCGCCGCCTGCCGATATCTTCTACCCTAAGAAATACAGCTTTTCGGAGTTTGATGTAAGGGGGGAAGATGCTTTTTTCGGCAGGGAGTATCCACCCAAAGGTTACTTCGGCTTGGTAGGGGCGTTGGCAGCGGAAGATACAACCGGCACCTGGCGGAACTTAGCTATGCCTGCAAGCAGTGTGGTCCGGCATCCCACACCTCGCGAAAAACGAGCGAGACTCGGCTTTTGGGTAGGCCGGGGATTTATCCCCGGCGATGCCTTTCTTTAAGGAAAGGCGCATGAAGAATGCGAACCATCAGACTTCAGCCATAAGGCCGCCCTGTCTAAACAAAATCGGACTCCACTTTTGGAGAGCTCAGCGACCGAAGTTGGAGACCACGCGCGAGACTTGAACCGCCGACCATTGGCCGCCGCGGGGAGCCGTCTCTGAGTGCGCGTTGAGGTAGTTGGCAATCTGTCGCAGTGATGAGGCGCCGTTGGCTTGAGCCTCACGAATGGCGGGCAGGATGTCGGCTGCTTGCTTGCGTGATTCTATGGTGCCCGGAGGGAGACTTGAACTCCCACACCCATTTAAGGGCTACGGATTTTAAGTCTGATTTTAGGCTCAAGCTAACTTGTTCATTTGAAATGGATTTGGCCGAAAAATGCTTTGCAATGTGTCGTTTAAACGATAGTGTGAGTGGGCAGTAGTGGTCAGGAGCTGCAAGAAAGTCAGAAGGCAACTAGCACCAGAACTAGCACCAGATTTTGACGGTCGAGAGTGTCTGGTTCAGACCATGTGGTCTATTGTGGGATTAGATTGATATCAACATCCCCCTTTGATCCGAGATTGAAAGACAATAAGACAGGTTCGAGCCCAATACCCCCATCTCCGGCGACAGTAATTTCGACCCAAAGTTCCCCTTGGGGTAGCGGTCTTCCATCGATTTCTTTCGGATTTTCTGCGTATCCAGATCTGAGCCATCTTGTGTATGGCGCACCCCATACTGCTTGCCCCCACACGGCAAGTACAAGACATTCCGGACGATTCACCTTTAAATGAACATATTCGTCTTCGCTGTGGCCCAACCAAACGCCGGTCGAAATTTCGGTGACTGCTCTTCCTGATACGGTCTTATACACAATATGCGCTCGGGCATCGTCGAAATCACTGACCTTCCGTCCAGGAATGCTCTTGTTCAAAAAACAGGCTTTTATGGCGATTACACCTTCTTCATCCTCATTTATTTCTTCCCACGTATAAGGGTCCACTTTGAATCTGCGAGCGCCTTGGAACACGACATTATGTTTCGGACTCTCCTTTAACGCCTCCGTCATGCTCGGCTTGGCAGTCGCCGCTGCGAATGCCGGTGGATAATTATGGATTTCGACCTTATGAGTGCCTTGTTGTGAAAGCGAAGGGTTCTCAGTTTGCGTTACGCTGCCAGGAAGTGGTGCCACACCGTGCTTGGAGGTTTCCGACAGCTCTTTTTTACGTTCTCTCCACGCGGCGACGAATATGACGACACCCGCAAATATCATTACCCAGGTTCCGGTAGGGCTAACCACTGATCCCGTCCAAGGGGCTATTCTTTCCAGGAACTCGATGTAGTGAGAGAGAAGAAGAAACCACTCCAATATCCCGACGATAAATACTGCGAGACCGAGAATTAGTCCAGCTCGAAACACGTTCACGCCCTCCGGGAAATAATGTTCTCACCGTTGGCCATTTGGAGGTGCGCTAAAGTCTTCAGACCCTTCTCAGGTTCGCGTACTGATCTGGCGTCAATCTCAGGTAGACTCCTCCCCGCCCCTGCTCGATAGCCAGATCCAACATCTGCCGCGCCTCTGAGGTTTCCCAGGCTTCCCCGCGCCTAGCCAGCTCCTTGATCTTCTCCGGGTCAGTGAACGTCAGCTTCCCGGGGTAACGGCGTCTTCAGGTCCGCTTCCAGGAACTGAACCTGCCAAGCCTTGCGGAAGAAGAACGTGTGCAGGAAGATCGAAGAATTGGTTGGTTTAACGCAGCCTAATCTATTCTAGAAGGATTAGTGGAGAGAAGCAGGGACACGATGCCCGACAGCACAGTGAAAGCGTTAGAGGCGTACGGTAGCGCATTCCGGTGGGGCCACGGTCTTTTAGGAAAATCTGCGATTGTGGTCGGACCTCTAGCAATCGGACTTTTGGTTCTCGCGTGGGAATGCCATTCCGATCTAGCGAGAGGTGGATTTGCTCTTCTAGCCGTTTGCACATTCTTCGGCTGGTACATCCCCTTTATGAGATTCTGCGAGAAACACCCGGCGGATGCACTGCTCGAAGGTACACATTGGGTTCAGCATCAGCAATCCATCATCGCTGTCAAAGGACAATCACGTCTACCGGACGACACCACCCTTAAAGCGCCAGTCGCTGGGATATCGATACCGCCATCGGTCCGAGATAATGTCGGGGAGCGGAAATCATGACAAGATTTCTACATATTTCCGTCGTTTGGGGCGTCAACGCAAAGACTACTGATCAACTGAAGTCAATTCTTGATATAGCTCCTGATTGGCTAACATACGGTAATTCCAATTGGATTCTTTACACTACCGAGGATCTTGTTACTTGGCAGGGGCGATTCTTGGCCATCATCGATACTGGCAACGACCTTTGCTTCATTTGCGAAATACCTGACATCCACACTACCGGCGGATGGCTTCCTAAGTGGATTTGGGACTGGATGCGCCAGCCCCGAGATAATGCTCCGCTGTATAGCCTTTCACCACCCTCAAGCCCGTTCCGGGCATAACTCAAGGATTGAACACGCGCTCAGACCTGCCCCTTTACCAGTCTCCAAGGCTATCTAATTCCGTTCTATATTAGGGTCACATGGACCACCCTGGGGACCGGAATCTGGCAAATCACATTCCCGAAAGGAACGAAAATGTCCCTGCCCTCGGTGATCACTCAAAAGCGGCCATAGATAATCACTTCAAAACCGGCCATAGAGAAACGGCCTAAGACATTAGCTCCGACGAGGGAAATTAGCCTCAGTTGGCATGGGTAATGTCTTGGAAAGAGCGAACCAGGAACAGGTGATCGCGCTAGGGCGTCTTGGTTGGTCCCTGCGCATTGAAATCTTCTCTCGCGGGCCGAGGCGAGCGGAGATTACATATGCGTATTATCTTTTCCATTGATACGGCAGGCCAGCAGCAGCTCGGAACCCCCTTTTCGCACCAGTCTTTTCCGATAAAATCGGGAATAGAATCAGGCCCATGCACGATCAGAAAACCTGGGCGATCGCTCTCGTTCGACTTCAGTCGCTAAGCGCCAACCTGCCCCGGTCGATCACCGAGGCCCGCGTCGCGGAGTACCACGCTATCCTCGGTACTTTGGAAACAGCTTCCGGCGAGGATTTTGCCGCCTTCCGTATTCCGCCATACGACATGAAACCGCAAGCTATGGGACGGAGGACTCAGCGCGGAATCACTTACAGCAAAGAGCTTTACGGAGACGAGCAATTATTCAAGCGTCAGGTGGATGGCGCTATGCGATATGCCCAGACTGTCGATTCCGACCTACGAGGCTGGGTCAGCGCAGGCGAACCCAAAGACTACTGGTCCATGAGCACTATTGAACTCGAACATCTCGCTGGCAAGTACGGGATAGGTGGCTATGCTGACCAAACGCTGAATGTAGACAGGAACATCATCATTCAGCAGCTTCTTTTGCGAGACGAGGCGATACAACCGGAGAAGGCCGCCGCTCCGGCGCACTCAATCAACGTCGGCACCATGACCAATTCTCTGATCCAGCAGCACTCTTCGGGAGCCAGCGTGACGGCAACCTCGCCCAACCCTAAGTCGCGCTCATTTTCGTCGGGCGGGATTGCCGAGAAAGTTGTTGGCGGAATTATTACGGCGGCGTGCTTGGCTGTACTTGGCTGGTTGTTTTCTCACCACTGGCATTGATAGAGCCTCTCACTCCTCCAAGTACCGCATCGCCCGGCGCAGAAAGTCCAGCTCCACCTCCAGCTCGGCGATAACCATGTCGAAGCCTTCCAGCTTTACCCGCTGCAACGCCTCCATCTGCTTCTCCACCCGGGTCTGGAGCCGCTGGAGAACCTGGATCGGGGTGAGCTTGGGCCGGGCTGCCATAGGCGGCAGTGTACCATCTTCACCTTTTGTTCGCCCAAGCCTCGGCCCGAGGCTTGCGGAAATTGCCGTTTCAGGCTGGAGGAGACTACGCATTCCTCGGAACCGGTTCCGAAGCCAGCGGAGCGAACACCTCGGCGATCTGCTGCGCAGTGAGGCTGAGGCTGCAATCTTTGTGAAGGATTGCCTCGAACGTAGGGAGCATCTTTCGGTAGGTATCCATGTGCGGGAAACAATGATTCAAGTCACGCCCTGCGAAATGTTCATACTTTTCTAGAACGTCAACCATGAATCGTGCTGCGCTTAAGTATTCGATCTCATAGTTACCGCTGAATCCGGGAAATACTACACGATCACCCACGTGCTGCGAATTTGCCCTGAGCCATTCTTTTTCGGAAGACGAAAGCGCGGAGAAAGATTCCTCCAGGCTTAACCACATAGTGAGCACATCCCTAGTTGTGCGGACTACGTCGGGGGCAATTTCGTTATTATCGAATACCTCAGGGAAGCTGTCCTCGATGGCCCAAACGTTACCGGACTCGATGGCCCGCCGGATCAGTGGCGCCCTTGTATCTTCGATTTTTAGGTGTTCGTGGAGCCGGCTAACCATTAACAGAATGATCTTTTCACCATCACTAAGTGACATATATTCTCCTCTGCCCGAAATGGGCTATAACAATGATCCACCTATTCCGAGGAGAACGGATAGGGACGGATTCCTATTTTGGGAATGCAGCTGTGGATAATCCGTGCCAAGTGGTGATCCTTAGCCGCGTATTTGGCCGCGATTTGCTGTTAGCACCGCTCGATGTTAACTTTTCTTGTCCCCCTGACCTTCTAACTACGCGAGGCCGTCTCTCTAACCATTGAGGAGTTAGATGAGCTTCTGTTAGGAAGGAGGCCAAGAACTAACGGGCAGCTTGTTAGCTGACCGAATTTACAACCAATGGTATGAGCGCGGGAAGAACGGTTGGAAAAAGACAGGCACTCGCTCGAAAGAACACCCAGAAATAAAATGGGGCATCGCGTAAATGTGCCTGTAATTGTATCATAACAGGTATGATATCGGCGGCGGCGGCCCTCCTCCCCCGGGGCTCGCGATACGAAGAAGGAGCAAACGACAGCGAAAAAGAAGCGCAGCCCCCGGGGTGGTGGGAGTGTTTACAGGAACAAGAACTCGACGTTCTACACCTTGCAGTACAAGCGGCCGGACGGCAAGCGCATACGCGAGCCCACGAATACCACGAGCAAAACCGAGGCCCGGGTACTGCTGCGCAAGGCCATAGCCGGGTGGACAGCGGAGCCAGCGGGTACGCCTCCGACCGCAACGCGGTTAAGGTTAGCAACCTGTACGAAAGTCTGGTGGCGAGCACAAAGCTACGCTGCGAGGGCAAACGTGCGGTCGAAGGGCTAGGGTGGCGGTGGCAGCATCTGGAAACCGTCTTCGGAGCCGTGCCAGCGGCCAAGGTGACCTTCGCTTCCATCGAACGGTATCATGCCAAGCGCAAGGAGGAGGGTGCAGCCAACGCGACCATTAAGCGGGAGACAGCTACGCTGCGCAAGATGTTTAACCTCCATCGGAAGCACGACAAGAGCTTCGTTACCCCGCACCACGATCCCCTGCCGGAGAACAACACGCGCCAGGGCTTTATCGAGGACGAGGACTTCGACCGATTGGCTGCTGCGGCGGAGGAGCTTTGGCTCCGCACCTTCTTAGAGCTGACCTATACGTACGGCTGGAGACGTTCGGAGCTAATCGAGCTTCGTGTCCGCCAAGTCCACTTCCCCAATAGAACCATTCGGCTCCACGTCTCCAAGAACGGGGAGGGCCGGGAGGTAATGATGACAGCCCGGGTAGAGGAGTTGCTGCGGATGGCGGTGGCCGGCAAAAAGCCCGCCGATGCCGTCTTTACGTGGGATCGGGGGCGAAGCAAGGGGAAACCCGTACGGGACTTCCGCGTGGCGTGGGAGAAGCTGTTCGCCGCCGCCGGGGTAGAGCTACGGACGGTGCACGACTTCCGCCGGTCGGCGGCCAAGGCGCTTCGCAGGGCAGGCGTACCGGAGTCCGTAATCATGGACACGGGGGGCTGGCTTACCCGGTCGATGTTTAAGCGCTACGCCATCGGCTCGGCTTCCGACCAGCGCCAAATGGTCGCGCTAGTCGAGGCGCATCGGAAGAGAGATAAGCCCTCCGTAAGATTTTCGGGGCCGGAAATCGAAGCCCCGGAGGAGCGGAGGATAAACTAAAACCCCTGTATTTACTGTGGTGCCCAGAGGGGGACTTGAACCCCCACGGCCTTGCGGCCTGCGGATTTTAAGTCCGCTGCGTCTGCCGATTTCGCCATCCGGGCATCTGCTCCGCCGCGCGGGGACTGGACCCTGCGGGTTCCGCTGACGTTTTCCATCGTATCAGCCCGTAAATGAAAATAGAGGGCCCAGAGCCGTTTCCATATTCCGGCACGGCAGTCCCAGTGGCTTTTCATTCTGCAAAGCGAATCTTAGGGTGAAAAGGCGGTTCCCTTGGGCGATGCCTTAGCGAAATGCGCGCAATCGCTTTGCATCAGGAAGCCGCCTCTCTTCACGTCTGCCCCGTGGGCCCAATTGCCGCCAGGCTTACGGAGCCTATCCTGCGCGGGTTAATCTGAGCCGATTTTGTATGTGGGATCGATGGCGTGCTGTTCTGCTGCAAAGGCTGCGCAGGTTTCGTTGTAAATGCCACCACTATAATCCCGCAGACTGACGAAGCTCTCAGGGTTTTGCTTGCAGTAAGCTTTCGCGTTTGCAATCGATTCCTGAACATCGACTTTCGGCTTAGATGGTGCGTCAATGGAAGTCACCTCTCTTCTGGCGCAGATGCGCGCTTTATGTCCCCAGATTGGCACGTGAACTCTTACCGGCATCGCGGCGCGAGCCGTTCGCGAAACTATACGCCGGGAATGAACGGCAAGTCATCAGGAAGGCTTCATGGCAACCCATGCATCGTCCCCCGGCCAGGCCTAGCCCGCTCTCACAGCCCCCTGGCAAACGAATAAACGAATCGCTGCCGGTAGTGAGATCTCAATGCGTAACGAGTGACGGGTGCCCCATATCTGCCCGGTTTTGGCAGATGTGGGATTCAACGGCTGTCCACCGGTCACTCTCTACCCGCAACAGATCTTGAAGTCCATCTACACCCTGCACAGCCAGGGGTTGAGCTTTGTGGAATCCCACATCTGCCAAAACCGGGCAGATATGGGGCACCCGGGCTTGGTCGCAGACCGGGCTCCTGAGAAATCCAGGCCTAGCTCTTAAAGATGAGGAGGCGATACGGCGGGATGTCTGGCGCGGTTTGTCCGCGCCTTGATTCGTATCAGCCCCGGAAACAAAAAGGAGGCGCGAGCGCGCCTCCTTTTGTAGCGATGTTTAATCTTTAGTGCGGCTTTCGATATTCGATTCCTTCATCGTTCAAGTAGTACTCCGACGAGCAGTAATCCGAGCCACAGATCATCGACTCCATACCGATGTACTGCGTCTTGGTAATCAAACCTAACGCACCGCAATGAGGACAAGCCAGCACAGCAACGTACGGGTTGTTCGCCTCGCCGATCGCTCCTGTGTTTTCCAGCACAAACAGGGTTCCAGGTTCCATCTGCTCTGGAATCCACTCTCCAAGCAATTCAAGATCTGTCAACATGCCATTCCTCCTGTGCGATCCTGTTACCTGTGCTCGACCATACTTATGTAGCACGCAGGGCTCACCCTGCATTCCTCGCTTGCCGCTGTTAACGCACTCGCTCTCCTCTGCCTCCCTCCTGGGATGTTGCCTCACGATCGTTATTCCAACAGACGCTGCCGCTGGCTTTCTTGGTGACAAACACATCTCTCGCCGGCGCCCGGCGGAAAGACAAAACGACCGCACTCCGTTTTCGCTGGGTCGCCGGGATAAAGTAGCTACGGACAAAATTCCAGATCCAGGCCAGCGCCGCCAACCACATGCCACGCGAAAGGGTCGGCATCACCGCCATGCGAATGGATTTGAATTGCGCCCGGATTGCCTGGGATTCCTGATCGAGATTGACGCCGCTGGGGCGCGGCGGCCCCCACCAACGCGGCCCAGCCGAGTGCTGCCGCGGTTTGCTATTTGCCGGATCTACGATCGCAAGCCTGCGAAGTCTGTTCTGCGGATGCTTACTCATTGGCCGAGTCACCTACCGAGGTGAAGTTTTCTTTGCAAGCCGAACATTGAACTCATTCTTTCCGTGAGCCTTGTTTTCGTCAATGCACGATTCGTTCGCACGAATCGATTCCCTTTGCTTGTGCACCAAACATGCACACACCTTTATTGCTGCGCCGGCATCATCTTCTCCTGGGCAACCGTGCTCGATTGCGCAGGCGGTATTCTTCCATGCAACTCGCGGTAGATTGATTCGTTACGGAGAATCGCCTGCACATAATCGCGCGTCTCTGTAAAAGGAATCGATTCTACAAATTCATCCATGCCGTGATACTTGCCAATCGACTGCCAATCGGTTACCCGGCTGTCGCCGGCATTGTAAGCGGCAAATGCGTACGGAGCCTGGCCGTCAAACCTGTCCAACATCTGCTTGAGGTAGCGCGAGCCAAGCCGGATATTCGTCTCCGGATTGAGCAGCTCGCCCTCGTTGAAGTGGTGGATACCCTCCTCCCGTGCCATCGAACGCCCCACCGAGGGCAACAACTGCATCAGCCCGAAAGCGTTGGCGGAACTAATGGCCGCGGGATTAAACTCCGACTCCTGGCGGATGAGCGAGGCCACCATGTAAGGATCTAATCCGTTCTTCGAGGCCTGCTGCTCAATCGAACTCCAATACTGTTGCGGAAACAGAATCTTCCAATAGCCCATGGGAATGGTGTCGATGGGCGCGGAGGTATAGAAGGGCAAAGCCCGCTTCAACACCCGCATGGCGCGGAAGGTTTCACCGTCGGAGGAGTAGATCTCCGCCTCGGCAAAGGCTCCCCACTCCTGGCTGCCGTCGGCGGCCTGGATCTCGGCGGGGATATATTCGTTCAAGCCCGCGTTGGCCAGCAGACGAGCTTTGATCACGTGCTCGTCGTCTTCGGGGACATCGTCGGTGAGCGCGGGAATCTCCTCGCGCTGAATATTGTCCAGCATGGCAACGTCGGCCGGGGTTACCTGGCCCAGCTCCGCCAGGCGATCGCGAGACAGCTGGGCATAGTAGTAGTGCTCAAAGACCCGCGAAACGGTCTGATAGTAAGCCGCAGCCATGGCCGGCTGGTGTTCCTGGTCTGCGTAGAGACGGCCGCGCCAGTAGAGGGCCGCAGGAACTTCCTTACCTCCGGCATAGAGCGCAATCTGCTTGTCGAACAGCACTGCTGCCTGGGAATAATTCCCCAAACGATAGTTCAACCACGCTGCTTTCCAATGGCTGCTGGGCGCATAACGATGCTTTGGAAAACGGTTGGCCAGCTCGCTGTAGTAGGTAATGGCCTGGGGATAGTCTTTGCGCAGCAGATACATGTTGGCCGAAGAGTAGAGCGCCTCGGCTAACCAGGGGCTCTCCGGGAAGCGTTGTTCCATCTGCGTGACCAGTGATTGCTGCGTTCCGCTATCGTCCTTGTTGCGGGCCAGTTCGACAGCAAGATACATCCGCCGGGCGCCGTTCTCGTCTGACGTATCGGGCAATGCATCCACTTCTTCTTTGTTCAGGCGTCTGGTTTTCAGGTCGCAGGATGCGGCGGCCACCAGCAGCGCGTTTTTCGCCTCCGGATCGGCCTGGGAATCATTGGCCAGGGCCCGGTATTCCTCGCCCGCTTCGGAGAATCGGCCGCCCGCGTACAGGGCGTCGGCGTGGGCTCTGCGCTCTGCCATGGTGAGCGGTGGAGTGGCGCCCACCACGGCCAACTGGGCCTTGGCTTGTTGACCTTCATTGCTCAAAGGAAAGCCGAGAAAGATGTGGCGATAGAGCCTGGAGGCTTCCTCCACGCTACCCGTCATCTGGTTTGCGCGGGCCAGGGCCAGCTGGAAGTCGGCGTGACCCGCAATGGGGTCGGCCGCGTGTTCGTGCAGAACTTTGAGGGCGGTCTGGGGATCGTTTTGATCGAGCGAGAGGTTGGCAATCATCACCGGCAGGCGGCCAACAAAAATGCTCTCGGGATATTTGGCGGCGAAACCGCTGAGCAGGGCCTCGGCGTCCGAGAGCTTGCCTGCTTCCATCAAGGCCTGGGCAGCCAGGAAATCGGCATAGTCGTCCATGGTTTTGCCCAGGGTGTTTGCTTTCTGGAAGCTGGCCGCCGCTTCGGGATAGCGATGATCCAACAGGTAGGCGTGGCCCAGGGCCAGGTACGCCGCGGAGGCTGCTTCGCCGGTGTGCGCATGGGCATAGGCGGTAACCCCGGCGTAGGCCGCGGGTGAGCGCATGGTGGTGAGTTCCTGAGCCATCGGCCGCAATTGGGAGGAGGCGACAAAGGCCCGCTGAAGTTTGCGGCTGCGGGCGATGCTTCTCGCGCTGCGGGGTTTGCGGCGGGTTTTGATATGGCGAATACGCGAGGATGCCTTAGCCTTCTTGCCATGGCTGGCTGTGCTCGCAGTGTGGTGATGAGGCGCAGGATGCTTGTGATGCGCAGGCGGGGTCTGCGACTTCGCGCCCGTGCTGCTCATAACAAGCAACAACACCCAGGGCAACAGGGTTCGTAGGTCTGCAGTCATCACTCGATGTATTGCTTCCCTTTCCACTTGCATGCCCTGAGCGGATGTGACCATGGCGATAGCACACCTGCCCTTATAAAGACTCTAAGCGGAAAATTTGGTCGCGCGTAGGCTTTCGTGCCACTACCAACCTTATCGGGAACCCAGTCGAACACCGTTACCAGCCCACAGCGGGAGTGTGGTGAGCATGGCGGACACTGGAGTGTTTTGAGTCACAAGAGCGGTGCTTTCTGCACTCGGCTTTCGCTTCTCAACCGCAATCTTTCCCTTCTATATGATGATGTTCGCGTCCACAGGGAATGACTTGCTGATCCGGCGGCCCGGTAAAGGCCGCCGGCGGCTGGCAATCGCCACCGCAGATCAGCAAATCATGCCTATTTCGCAGATTACGCATTTTGCCGTGCGCCGCCATGCCCATTTAGTATGAGGAAGACGCGCAGCGCCCGCGGGCAGCCCACCGAATGCGCGCGAGCATCAATGTCCCTTCTCCCTCGAGCACATCTGGACCGTGCACCGGCTGGAGAACGGTCTGGAAAGGTCGAATTTCTGAACCCGTCTGACATGCCTATCATCCAAGCACAAGGGACCGAAGAAGTTCACCCCGATATCCTGCTGGTGAACCGAGCGCGCGAAGGCGATGTGCAGGCCTTTGAACAGCTCGTAAAACAGTACGATCGGCAGGTGTTCCGCATCGCCCAGCACATCACGCAGAACCGTGAAGATGCGGAGGATGTGGTTCAGGATGCATTTCTGAAGGCCTACGAGAAGCTGGAACAGTTTCAGGGGAATTCAAAGTTTTATACCTGGCTGGTGCGGATTGCGGTGAACGAGTCGCTGATGCGGCTGCGCAAGCGCCGTACCGGGCGGATGGTTTCGATCGACGAGGACGTGGAGACCGAAGAGGGCTCTATGCCCCGCGACCTGGCCGAGTGGAGGCCCGACCCCGAGATGATGTACGGGCAGTCGGAGCTGGCCGAGATTCTGCGTAAGACGATCCAGGGACTGCCACCGGGCTTTCGCGTGGTTTTCGTGTTACGCGACGTAGAAGGGTTATCGACGGAAGAAACCGCCGAAACACTCGGATTGAGTGTACCGGCGGTCAAGTCGCGGTTGCTTCGGGCGCGGCTGCAGTTGCGGGAGCGTTTGAGCCGCTACTTCCGCAAGAATGAGGATGGGACGAAATGAACTGCTCAGAGTTTCTGGCGCAACTCGGTGATTTTCTTGACAACCAGGTGCCTACTGGCCTGGTCGCCGATCTGCAAGCCCACCTCGAGGGATGCGAACACTGTGTAATCACCATGCAGACGACCCGAAAGACCATTCAGATCTACCGCAATCACGAGATTTATGAGCTGCCGGCCGGGCTCCGGGAACGCCTGCAGGCGGCTATCCTGGCGAAGTGCAAGAAGGGCTGCTGACGGGTTGAGACGGACTAGAGTCTAAGCGAGAGATCGAAATCTGTCCCCGCAAACAGACCCTGGGTGCCCCATATCTCGCTCGTTTTTCGCGAGATAGGGGATACCACAGGCCCACCTTCGTAACTTTTGACCCTCTATCTAGACGCCCTTAAGCTTTCGATTCGTTCTCAGGAGGCGAGTGGTCGACGTTTGTGGTATCCCACATGTCGCGAAAAACGAGCGAGATATGGGGCACCCAGCGCCTTTTGACGGGACAGTGTGCAAAATCCGGGGTCTCGCTGCAGTAAAAAGGCCACCCGTTTGGGGTGGCCTTTTTATTGGCTGAAATTTGGACTAGTTGTCATCCCGGCGCTGCAGGGTTGGGCGGTCATTGCCCGGCTGCGTGGAATCGGGCGGCGCGTTGGGGTCGTTGTTTGACGTGCTGGCACGGCGCAGGGTTGGCTGGTTGCCCTTGCCGCCGTCATTCAGTTTGCGCTTGTTCTCGATGCGCGCCAGACGGGCTTTAACATCGTCGAACTCCGATGTCGTCACCACGTACTCGGCGCGTGGCGGCAGCAGGGTGGCTATCTCCTTCTGCGTTGCCTCAATGCGATCGGGGGTCTGCGGATGGCTGGAAAATGCTTTGGCAATCAGGTGCGGCTTGGTCTTCTCAAGATTCTCGAGCTTTTCGAAGATGGTCACGAAGGCTTGCGGATCGTAGCCCGCGCGGTACATGTATTGCACACCCAGAAAATCGGCCTGGGACTCAAAACCACGAGAGAACTGGAGGAAGGTCAGCGGAATGCCGATTTGCGCAGCCTCGTAAATGCCGTACCCGGTCCACCCACCGATGAAAATCAGGGGAATCGTGCCCAGCTGGGCGTAATTCATCCGCGTTTGCTCACGAACCGCGTGGTGAGCCGCCACGTGCGATATTTCATGCGCGATCACACCCGCCATTTCCGCTTCATCGTCAGCGGTCAGAATGAGGCCGCTATTCACGTACATAAAGCCGCCCGGCAGCGCCATGGCGTTGACTTCATCGGAATCGATGACCTTGATGGTAAAAGGCACCTTTGCGTCAGAATTTTTGACCAGGTTTTGCGCGACCCGATTGACATACTCATTCACGATCGGATCGTTGACGAACTTGACGCTCTTTTCGAGTTGCATGGCATACGACTTGCCCATGCGAATTTCGGTCTCGGTGGAGTACCAGTTGCCCATGCCCCGGCCGCCAATATCGCGCGTACCCACGGCATTCACGTCGTCGACGCTCCCCGCCTTGACCCCGGGCATTTTCTGCTCGGTGTCTGCCGGAGCAGCGGGAGCAGAGGCGGCAGGTGGAGTATCTGCCGGAGCTGTGGTTGGCGTGCTGGTTTGCGGGCTGTTCTGCCCGAACCCTGTCAGGGTGAAGCCGGGCGCCAGCAGCAAGCTGCTCGCAACCACGAATTCTGCCGGTATCAGCTTCTTACGCAGCATTTTGCTCATCACAACCTCTGGTTACACCTGATCTGATAGCCCAGGCGTAGTTCGCTATGGCTATTAGACCAAGTATGCGCGCTTTGGCTAGCGGATGGCCCGGAATTTCGCCAAAACAGCAAAAAGTCTTTGCGTGTGGTGATTGTCTTCTCAATGCCGGTTCCTGCACCGCTGGCAGAGACTGGCAAGGTCCGCGGTGGATCAGGATAAGGACTTTATGTGGCGCACCAGCTGGGGGCCGGCCTCGCCCTCCCGCATCCTGACCAGATAGGCGTTGACGATCCTGGTAAGGACCTCCGGGCATTCTTCATACGGCAAATGCCCGGCGCCCGGCAACAACTCAAACTCCGCTTGGTCGAAGCAGCGGCGAAGATCCTGAGCAGATTCCAGAGACACGGCCCGGTCCCGGTCACCCCACAGCAAAAGCGCTGGAAATTGACGGACATGCTGGAGGGCAGAGCCCAACTTTGCCATATCGTCCAACCAGGATTTCAGCATGCTGAGAACGTAATCGACCGTTCCCGGCACGCGCAGGGAGCCGATGTACCTTGCCAGGGAACCGTTCTGCAAATGCGAGGGGTCGCCGTACATGCGGCCGAGGGCCAGCGATTGCATGGATTCGGGCAGGGTCGGTATGCGGTGCGCAAACCAGGTCCCAAGTCCGGACAGATAAAAATTGATCAGGGGATCGGCCAGGCGAGAGTAAGGATTCGCCGGTGCGTGCAGCACCAGATGCTTAACCCGGTCCGGGTACTTTGCGGCTAGCGTCAGGGCCACGGCGCCGCCATGGGAGGTGGCCAAAAAGTCCGCGCAGCCGATGCCTGACCGATCCATGAATTCAATCATCCGGCCGGCCTGGGCCTCGAGTGTTGCATCGAGCCCCGGCACTCGCTCCGAGTCACCGATCCCCAAAGCGTCCACGGCGTAAATTGTCGACTCCTGTGCGAGGTTGGGGATGGTTGGCTCCCATGTCGAAGCCGTACCCAGAAGGCCGTGCAACAAAATAAGCTCTGGCCCCGTTCCTGCCTTGAGGGCGTGCATCCGGTGTCCTGCCACCTGGACCCAGTGCGGCTCGATCTGGATGCGCCCGAACGTGTCCACCATCCAGCGCCCCGTTGCCATGATGTTTCCTTGCCTCCAGAGGGGAAATTCACATTCTATTCAAACCAGATCGGAACGCAATGGACCAGTAAAAGGATGCCACTTGGAAAGCGAAAGAAGCCATCCGGAGTTCCAAAAAATAAGATTGAGTAATATGTGTTGTCATATCCGGCTGGTGGAAATCAACAGATTGCGCGGCGAGGGGGATAACTAAACCGGCAGCGTCATGTTGCTCAATGTATATCTCTTATTGAATCAAGGGTATACTGTGTCTGCAAAATTTGCAGTGCTCCGAGGGTTGCCTGGCCAGCGAGCTTTCCTGTTGGTCCGCGGCGTGCTCTTGTCCTTCGAGGGAGTCCCTGCTTTTCTTTTCGCACCAAAGCGATGCTCAAGACGTTTCAAATTCGGGTCGCCGTGGTTCTTCTCGCCGGGTTTACTTTGGCGGCCGCGGTGCTTGCCGCCCTGAATTTTGTCAAAGAAAGCTCTTATTCCCAACCCACTGATTTGGTGATGTGGCAAGAAGCTCCCGGCGGCCTGGAAGCGAAGCGTGTGCTCAAAGACGGCCCCGGTGAGCGGGCGGGGATCAAATCCGGGGATTTACTCACGGCCGCGAATAACGCACCCATTGCCCGCATGGCTTCTTTGACCCGGCAATGGTCTGCCGCCGGCATCTACCGCCGCGTGGACTACCTCCTGGTCCGCTCGGGAGTTCCGATCCACGCGTTTGTCATTCTTGAGCCCACAGACCGCAGCCGCTACCAGGGACTGCGCCTGATTGCGCTGGTTTACCTTTCGATTGGTCTGTACGTGCTATTCCGCCGGTGGACTGCTCCTCGCGCCACACATTTTTACGTTTTTTGCCTGGCTTCCTTTGTTCTGTACTCCTTCAGCTACACAGGCAAGCTCAATACCTTTGACTGGACCATCTACTGGGGCGGAATTGTGGCCTTGGCGCTGCAGCCCGCCCTTTTTCTGCACTTTGCCCTGGCTTTCCCGGAGGAACGTCCGGCTCGCCGCAATTGGATCAACTCCCTCATCTATCTTCCCGGCCTGGCCCTGATCGCGCTGCAAGTGGTGGCTCAATGGCGCTGGGAGGCCACCGAGCTGCTGAACACGCGCCTGGGGCAGCTTGGCATGGGATACCTGGCGCTCTACTACGTTCTGGCCGCCGTGGTTTTCCTACGCAACTATCTCCGCCAGGAGAACCCGCTTCGCCGCCAACAGCTAAAGTGGCTGACCCGTGGGACCTTGATGACCGTCATTCCTTTGACGGTGCTGGACGTTATACCCTATCTAGCCGGGGTGCCGGTCCCCAGCATTTTGGTGAAGCTCGCCGCCCTGTCACTCATCTTCCTGCCGCTGACCTTTAGTTGGGCGATTGTTCGCTACCGCTTGATGGATGTCGATCTGATCTTCAAGCGCGGAGTTACTTACACCCTGGCGACCGCTGCCCTGGTTGGCCTTTACTTCGGCGCCGTGGCGGTTGCCGCAGAACTGGTGCATACCCGCCTGCCCAGCGCAGGAGCATGGGGTCTGATCGCTGCAATTATCATCACCGCCCAGCTTTTCGATCCGCTCAAACGCGCCATTCAGGACCGGGTAGACCGCGTTTTCGACCACAAACGCTACGACTATCGCCAAACCCTGATCACGTTCGGACGCGGACTGAGCTCGCAGACCGATCTGGGCAGGCTGCTCACTTCCATCGTGGATCGCTTGTCGGAGACACTGCTGGTGGCGCGGGTGGCCATCTTTTTCCCTGACGGGCACGGCGGCTATCGGCTTATGGCCGGCCATGGCCTGCCGGCGCCACTGCTCGGCTCGGAAGGCAACCCGGGACTGGACTTTCTGAACTTCGATCAGCCTGACGCGGGCACCCACATTTTCCTGGAGAACCCGCAGCAGGCGCTTCACCTCACCCGCGAGGAGCGCAACGCCGCTGCCTTGCTCGATCTGAATTATTACCTGCCCTGCCGTCTTCAGCAGAAGACCATCGCCGTCATTGGACTGGGACGCACGACCCATGGAGACTTTCTCTCCAGCGAAGACGTGGAGTTGCTGGAGTCCATGGCCAGCTATATCGGAATCGCAATCCAGAACGCTCGTCTGTACGCCAGCCTGGAGCAGAAGATATCCGAATATGAGCGCTTGAAAGAATTCAACGAGAACATCGTTGAGTCCATCAATGTCGGCGTTTTCGCGGTTGATCTGGAGGAACGGGTCGAGAGCTGGAACGCGCAGATGGAAGTGATGTATGCGATGTCGCGCCAGGAGGCGGTGGGCCAGTGTCTGCGGGATATTCTGCCGGCAAACTTTGTGACTGAATTCCTGCGTTTGAAGGATGAACCCGGAGTCCACAATCTCTATCGCTTCCGGCTGCAGACCCGCAGCGGTGAGAACCGCTGCGCCAATGTGGCCATCGCGCCCTTGGTTTCGCGCAACTTCGATGTGGTTGGCCGCATCATTATCGTCGACGACATTACCGAGCGCATGGAGCTGGAAGCACAGTTGGCGCAAGCCGACAAACTCTCCTCTATTGGTTTGCTGGCCGCCGGTGTGGCGCATGAGGTCAATACTCCCTTGGCTGTGATTTCGTCCTACACCCAGATGCTGGCCAAGCAAGTGCGGGGAGATCAGCGCGTCGCTCCGCTGCTGGACAAGATCACGCAGCAAACTTTCCGGGCTTCGGAAATTGTCAATGGTCTGCTTAATTTCTCCCGCACAGGGGCGGCCGAGTTCACGCCGATTGATCTGAATCACATCATTGAGGAAACGCTGAAGCTTCTGGAACACCAGTTCCATGTCTCCCAGGTTCAGCTGCAAACATCGCTCGAACAGGATTTACCGCCGATTCTGGGTAACTCCGGCAAGTTGCAGCAGGTGTTTCTGAATTTGTTTCTGAATGCCAAGGACGCGATGGCGGCCGGCGGTACGCTGCGCGTAGCCACCCAGGCGAATGGGCACGTGGAGGTCGACGTTTCCGACACCGGCTCAGGCATTGCCATCGAACACGTGCAACGGATTTACGACCCCTTCTTTACCACCAAGTCGACGGTGAGCGAGGGACAGCGGCGAGGCACAGGATTGGGACTCGCGGTGAGCTATGGGATTATCCAGGAGCATGCGGGCAAGATCCAGGTAGAGAGCCAGGTGGGAAGCGGCACCACTTTCCATCTCGAATTTCCTATGGCAAGGAAACCTGCCCATGTCTGAGGCCGGCATTCTCGTTGCAAACGGCAAAGCCAACGTTTCGAGTTCGGAACCAGCAGCCCGCATCCTGATCATCGATGACGAAGCAGCCATCCGCGAATCGCTTGAAACACTCCTGGTGCTCGAAGGCTATGTCGTAGACCTCGCCCCTGAAGGACAGGCCGGCCTCAGATGCATCGATAGCAGAAGCTATGACCTGGTCCTGCTGGACCTGGCGCTGCCGGGACAAAACGGCCTGGAGATACTGGCGCGCATCCGCGAACGCCAACCGAACCTCCCGGTGATCATGATCACTGCCTACGGAACAGTCGGCAATGTGGTCGACGCCATGAATGGCGGGGCGCAGAATTTTGTCCAGAAACCGTGGGACAACGAAAAACTTCTGGCCGATATTCGGGCAGCCACGGCCCGGCAACGCGCGGAAGAAGAGAACGTTCAGCTTAAGCGCGCGCTGAAGCAGCGCTATAACTTTGAAAATATTGTCGGCAAAAGCGAGCCCATGCTGCGCATTTTCGACCTGGTGGCACAGGTGGCTCCCACCCGCTCCACCATCCTGATCCAGGGCGAAAGCGGGACCGGCAAGGAGCTGATCGCCAAGGCGCTGCACGCCAATTCGCCGCGCCGGGATAAGCCGTTTGTGCCTGTCAACACCGGGGCGATGCCCAGCGATCTGCTCGAATCTACCCTTTTTGGCCACGTCAAGGGGGCGTTCACTTCCGCCGTTTCAGCCAAGAAAGGGCTCTTTGAAGTAGCTAACTTTGGCACGCTTTTCCTGGACGAGATCGGCACCATGGGGATGGATACGCAAGCCAAAGTGCTGCGCGTATTGCAGGACCGCCGCTTTATGCACCTTGGCGGAGTGCACGAGATCCAGGTGGATGTGCGCATACTTGCGGCCACCAATGTCGATCTGCGGCAGGCCGTGCGCGACGGCAAGTTTCGTGAGGATTTGTACTACCGGCTCAACGTGATCACCATCGATCTGCCGCCGCTGCGCACGCGCCGGGAAGATATTCCGCTGCTGGCGGCGAGCTTTCTCAAACGCTTTGCGGAGGAAAACGATTTGCCTCCGCGCACGCTGGCGCCGGAAGCGATGCGGGTGCTGATGGACTACGACTGGCCGGGCAATGTCCGGGAACTGGAAAATGTAATCGAGCGGGGAGTCGTTCTTTCTTCCACACCTGTGATTGGCTTCGACCTTCTTCCCGGCCACCTCACCGGCCGCAGCTATTCCTCCAGTCTGCTGGAGCACAATCCTGACGCCTCACTATTCGACATTCTGGAAGATATCGAGCGGCGGATCATCATCGATAAGCTGGAGCGCTGCAAGTGGAACCAGACCGACGCAGCGGAGCAATTCCGCATACCCCTTTCCACGCTCAACCAGAAGATCAAGCGGCTCTCGATCGAGATCAAGAAGCGGATGAAAGACTAGGGCAGGGCGTGTGGTACCCTCGGCTTGGGTATGCCATTCGACTCGATTGAAAGCTTTGCCAAGAAGCTCGTGGTTTCGGTACAAGACTATGCCATCATCGCCGGCCGGGCGATGGGCAACATCGTTCAGCGTCCGCATTATTTTGGCGACCTCATCACCCAGGCAGATTCCATCGGGATTGGGTCACTGCCTATCGTCATCCTCACCGGGTTTTTCACCGGCGGCGTGCTTGCCTTGCAATCTGCTTCTTCCCTGGCGCAATTCGGCGCCACCGCCATTACCGGGGAGCTGGTCAGTCTCTCGATGATCAAAGAACTGGGCCCGGTTCTCACCAGCCTCATGGTCTCCGGACGGAATGCGTCCGGCATGGCCAGTGAGCTTGGCTCGATGATGGTGACCGAACAGATCGATGCCATGCGTGCGCTGGGCACCGATCCGCTCAAAAAACTGGTGACGCCGCGACTTTTCGCCACCGTGATCATGCTGTTTTTCCTCACCATCATCTCCGACACAGTGGGCACCATGGGCGGGGCGTTTGTATCGGTGGTCTTGCTGGGACAGAACGGATCTCAGTATTTTCATACCGCATACCAGACGCTGCGTTATCCCGATATTATTCAGGGGCTGGTGAAACCGGTGGTGTTTGGTTTCATCATTGCCAGTATCGGCTGCTACTACGGCATGACCACACGCGGCGGCACCCAGGGTGTTGGCCGTTCCACCACCCAGGCGGTGGTTGTCTCTTCCGTGCTCATCATCTTCGTCGACTTTTTGATCAGCCAGTTCATGATCAATGTCTTCGGATTCTGAACTATGGTCAGCGCGCCACAGACCGCAGCCACGGCAACTCCTGAAGATCCGACGCAACCGGTCGTCATCTTCGATGACGTGTCGATCGGGTTTGAAGGCAAGCCGGTTCTCGAAAATATCTCGCTGACCGTGTCTCCGGGCGAAACCCGAATCCTGTTGGGACCCGCGGGCAGCGGCAAGAGCGTGCTGCTCAAGCTCGTGAATGGATTAATACGGCCTGACTCCGGAACCATTACGGTTTTTGGCGAAGAGATCGACAACATGCGGGAGCAGCAGCTCTTCGAGTTGAGGGGACGCATCGGCATGGTCTTTCAGGAGGGCGCACTGTTCGATTCGCTGACGGTGCGGGACAATGTGGCGTACCGTTTGATGGAACAGAAGGTTCCGGAAGCGGAAGTGACGCAACGGGTAACCGAGGCGCTTCGTTTCGTGGAACTGGAACAGACGCTGGACAAGTTTCCGTCACAGCTATCCGGTGGCATGCGGCGCCGGGTTGCCATTGCCCGGGCCATCGTTAACCGGCCTGACCTGATCCTTTACGACTCGCCTACCGGGGGATTGGATCCAATCACTTCGACCACGATCGTGGAACTGGTAATGAAACAGCGCGACGTGTATCGCACGAGTTCGTTGCTGGTCACGCACCGCTTGCAGGACGCCTTCACGCTGGCCACACATACCTTCGACCGGGCGCAGAACCATATGGTTCCCATCCCTGACGGCGGGTTGGACTCGAAGACGAATTTCCTTGTCTTGCATGACGGGCACATTGTCTTCGATGGGTCTACGCATGACCTGGTGCACAGCGACGATCCGTTTTTGAAAGAGTATCTGTCGTAGAGCGGGCGGTGGAGTCCGTGCCATATCAAATGCAGAGGGAATGGGACGGGTGTTCAGAGGGAAGGGACGGGTGCCCCACGTTCGCCTCACCTGTCCCGGCTTGCCGTGGAGCGTACGTGGGCCGAAAAACACGGGCGTAGCCCCGAACCATTTTGCTGAATAACACCCAAATCTCACGCGGGGATCAGAGCTCTTTTAAATATTTGTAACTGTCTCGGCTATGTTTCTACTTCAGCTTAAGACGATTGAAGGGCTTCGCCCATCGTTTTCGGCCCACGTACGCTCCACGGCAAGCCGGGACAGGTGTCGCGAACGTGGGGCACCCGTCCCACCCCTCTGAATTTTCGTTTGAGTTGAATTTTCGGGATGGTTTTGGGCTCCACTGACGGGGTGCCCGATCTCTGCTAGTCTTAAAGGTTTGCTACTCGGTTTCTGAGGTGCCTACCGGCATGGCTTTTAAGTTTAAAGGCGTCGATTTCATCCAGTTTGACGGGCTGCTCTCCGGCGACGAGCTGCTGGCGCGTGATACCACCCGCCAGTTCGTGGAAGACAATGTGATTCCCATCATCGAGCAGTGCAATCGCGACGGCCGATTTCCGCGGGAGCTGATCCAGCCGATGGGCCAGCTGGGCTTCTTTGGCGCCAGCCTCGAGGGCTATGGCTGCGCCGGCATGTCTAATGTGGAATACGGCCTGGTGATGCAGGAATTGGAACGGGGCGACTCCGGCCTGCGCAGTTTTGTGAGTGTGCAATCGGCGCTGGTCATGTATCCCATCTATACCTTCGGCAGCGACGCGCAGAAAGACACCTGGTTACCGCGGCTGGCGACCGGAGAGAAGCTTGGCTGTTTCGGGCTTACGGAGCCTGACTACGGCTCGAATCCGGGAGGAATGCGCACCCGCGCCCGCAAAGAAGGCGACGAATATATTCTCAACGGGGAAAAGATGTGGATCACGTCCGGCTCGATCGCTGACGTAGCCGTGATCTGGGCGAAGGTAGACAACGAAGAGGGGCAGGTGAGGGGGTTTTTGGTGGAAACCAATCGCTCCGGCTTCTCGGCCTACGACGTGCACGGCAAGTGGTCCCTGCGAGCCTCCGTCACGTCCGGTCTTTCCCTGCAGGATGTGCGCATCCCCGCTTGCAACCTGCTGCCCTTCTCGGGAGGCCTTAAATCGCCTCTCATGTGCCTCAACCAGGCCCGCTACGGTATCAGCTGGGGAGCACTTGGGGCCGCCATGTCCTGTTACGACACGGCACTCCAATATGGTTTGCTGAGAAAGCAGTTTCGCGAAGAGCCGATCGCCAGCCACCAACTGGTACAGGAAAAATTGACCTGGATGATCTCAGAAATCACCAAGGGGCAGCTGCTCGCGCTCCAGGTAGGCCGGCTGAAAGACACGGGCAAAGTGGGCTTTGAGCACATCTCCATGGCCAAGCGGAATAACGTTTGGATGGCCCTGGAGTGCGCGCGGCTGGCGCGCGATATCCTGGGCGGCAATGGCATTACGGACGATTACCCGGTTATGCGGCACATGATGAACCTTGAATCGGTGAAAACCTACGAGGGCACGCACGACATCCACACGCTCATTATCGGACAGAGCGTTACTGGTATTCCGGCCTACTAGCGCCGCAGCTTTGGTCGAGCCGGTTTTCAACAGAGGTCCTGCTCTTCGCAATTAGATAGAATCACGTTGGCGGGTTGCAGTCGAGTGCAACCCCTTCCCCCCTATTTCGCAACCTATGGCTCCCGACTGCGTCTCTAATGAATAGGAGCTAAACCATCGGTCCGGCAGGTGTGTGCCAATGGACGTGAAGTCCGCGTCACTAAGAGTACTGCGACTGGGCAAGATACAGCGCCGTCCGGAGCTGGACGCCCTGCGCGGGCTTTTTCTGGTCTGGATGACCCTGACTCACCTGCCGACGCGGCTTAGCGAGCTGGTGAATCAACCCTTTGGTTTTGTTTCATCGGCCGAGGGTTTTGTCTTTCTCTCCGCCATGCTGGTCGCCACGCTCTATATCCACCAGGCCGAGGAAGACAGCAACGGTGTACGCAGCAAACTGTGGAAGCGAGCGCTCAGGATCTATGGCTACCATCTCATCATGCTGGCCATGGTCTTTACCGTGGTGGCGGCGTTCGCTGCGCACACCCATCGAGCGGCGATTTACAACCTGCTCAACTTTTACCTTGCCCACCCGGCAACGGCGATCATCGGATCCTTGCTGTTGATTTACTGTCCGCCGCTGCTGGACATACTGCCCATGTACGTCACGTTTCTGCTGCTCACGCCATACATCCTGAGTTTGGCAGTACGCAAGGGCTGGAACCGCGTTCTGCTAATCAGCGGCATCGTGTGGCTGCTGGCTCAGTTTGGTTTGCGCACCTGGATGCATTCGCTGGTGGTGGACGCCACAGGCTTGCACATACCACTGCAGGAAACGGGTGCGTTTAACCTTTTCGCCTGGCAAGCGATCTGGGTTCTGGCTTTGTGGCTTGGGGCCAAGTCGGCGCAGCATGAGAACCCGCTGGGCAAGCTTCCCGCCTTCGTCTTTCCCTTGAGTGGGGCCCTTTGCCTCTTCTTTCTGGGCGTGCGCCATGATTGGCTTGGTCCTCACCTGACGCAGGAAGCGCTCGGCCTGGCGTTGGACAAATGGCAAATCGGCCCGCTGCGCATGCTGAACCTTTTCGCGTTTTCATGCGTGGTCTACTGGTTCCGGAAATCCCTCACCAAGCTCGTCCTGGTGGAACCACTCCTGACCCTGGGCAAGGCTTCGCTCGAAGTGTTCTGTGCCCATGTCTTCTTCGTTTTTGTGGGCCTTGCTCTGCTATATGGAGAAGTGACGGAATTGCACGGGCCCTTGGCTTTGGTTTTGCTGACAATTACCTTTACGGCGCTGATTCTGGTAGCGATCCGGGAGGTGCGGCGCAAGCAGAAGGCGCGCCCTTCCCCGCCGGCTGGAGCGGCAAATCGCGAAGCGTTCCGGCCGGTATCGGGCTTGAACCCTCCCCCCGCGGAGAGCCGGGCGGAAGTTTAGAGCGGTTGGCTGAGGGCAACCTGGGTGCCGCGCCTCATAATGGGGATTCCAACCCCAGCCCGTCCGGGCTGGGCTGACGGTTTAGCGGGCTGCCCTCCGGGCCTTGATGGGGGGACTCAATATGAAGTTAGTGTTCTCACGCAAGGGCCAAAGAGCCTGCGGGTCCTAAACTGCGACGGTAAAGCTATCTTCGTGGCGAACGACATTGCGATAGAGCGTGTCACGCTCCACCGGCTCTCGACCAGCCTCGCGGATTAACCGAACAAGGTCAGCGCGCCGCATTCCCTGCGGGGTCGTGGCCCCGGCGTCATGGTAGATCTTTTCTTCGACCACCGTGCCGTCGATATCGTCGGCCCCGAAACGCAGGGAGATTTGCGCGATCTTGGCGGTCATCATCTGCCAGTAAGCCTTGATGTGGGAAAAGTTGTCGAGCAGCAGACGGCTCACTGCGATCTGGCGGATGTCGGTAAGACCGGTGGTCGTGGGCAGATGATCGAGGGCCGTATGAGCAGGATGGAAGGCTAGCGGAATGAAAGTCTGAAAGCCTCCAGTATCATCCTGCACCGCCCGCAGGCGAAGCATGTGGTCGACCCGATCTTCATCGTTCTCGACGTGCCCGTACAGCATGGTTGCGTTGGAACGCAGACCTAGCTTGTGCGCTGTCCGCGCAGTCTCAAGCCATTCGTCGCCGTCAATCTTGTGGTCGCAAATGATATGCCTGACCCGATCGGAGAAAATCTCAGCACCGCCGCCTGGCATGGAGTCCACACCGGATTCTTTCATTTTGGTCAGCGTTTCGGCGATGGTCAGCTTGGCGCGCCGCGCCAGGTAAGCCACTTCGACCATGGTGAACGCTTTGATATGTACCTGCGGAAAGCGCTGTTTGAGGCCCGCGACCAGATCGAGGAAATATTGAAAAGGAAGATCGGGGTGCAACCCACCGACTATGTGGAACTCGGTCACCGCCTCGGTGTAGCCGGAGGCAGCAGTCTGCCACGCTTCTTCGAGAGCCATGGTGTATGCCCCTTCGCCATCTTTTTTGCGGCCAAAGGCGCACAGCCGGCAAGCGGCAACGCAAACGTTGGTGGGGTTGATGTGCCGGTTCACATTGAAATAGGCAATGTTGCCATGGAGACGTTCGCGCACAAAGTTGGCTAACCAGCCTACGGCCAGAATGTCGCCGGACCGGTAGAGTGCGACGCCATCGTTGAAATCGAGTCGCTGGTTTGCCAAAACCTTTTCCGCGATGGGCCGCAGACGGGCATCGTCGGTTTGAAACTGGTGCCGTTCAGGCGCAAAAGAAACGGGATCGCTCACTCCTTTATGATACTCGACCACCCCGTGGCTTCCGCGTTTCATCGCGTTATATCAAAAGAGGTCCGCCCGTATTCCTGGGTTAAGATTTGTTAGACAGAATGCGACTGCTTCAGACCCTGGCCTTCACCCTCTTCGCCTTGCCCTGCGCGCTCGCAGCTCCGCAAAATTCTCAGGCTCCCCCACCGGCGGCTTTACCGCCGGTCACCGCTTATGCGTTGGACCGCGCAAAGGTTACGCTTCCGGGGGACTTTACTGCTCCACTGAATCTGCTCGTCCTTTCTTTTGAGCGGGATCAGCAGTCTGTCGTCGATGCCTGGCTTCCGGCGTTGACCCCCGCTCCCGCCCCGACGGTGCAAATTTGGTTGCTGCCTGTCTCGCAACGCGAGAACTGGTTATACCGGTGGTGGTTGAACGCTTCCCTGCGCACAAGCCTGCCGGCTTCGCAGCCGCGCCGCTATACGGTTCCTTTGTACGTCGATAAGGGGCGGTTTCTCCGGTCTGTGCAGGTCTCCTCGGAGCAGGAGGTGGTTTTGTTGTTGACTGATAAGGCGGGGCATGTTCTCTGGCGCACCGCGGGTCCGGTGACCGACGGTAAGAAAGCCGCGCTTAGTGGCTTCGTGAGCAGGTTGGGACATTAAGGAACGGGACGGCTGAACTTCAGACTTGTCCAAATTAGATTTTCGGTTGGCGAATTTGGACGACACATGAAGCCTCCACTGACCCTTGAGAAGTTGGGGAAGATTTCGAACGAAGGGCACGGCTGTGCCGCTGGGGTACGCTTTTCGAGACTTATAGGGTGAAATCAACTCGTTCGCGTCTGAGCTCGCGACAGACGATTGAAAAGACGTACCTCAGGGGCTAAAGCCCTCATCTACCCCGCCAATAACGGCACGGCTGAACCCGTGCCCTTCGTTCATCATCGCAATCCGAGAACACGCGGTCATTTAGACAGCAGCCGATTAACAGAGGCAACCTGCTTTTATTCGGCCAAATTCTCTTCAAGGCAATCAACAAGTTACATTGTCAAAAACCAAGTTAACCCGCTAATTTGGACAGCTCTGGCTGAACTTAGCCGTCCCTTCCGGGACTACTTTCCAAGCCGTGCCCGTCCTACAAAATGTGAAGTCGCGCCGGGCTAACCCTTTGCAACGCGGGTTGCGATCATGTCGATGGCACGATGGGCGGACAGGGCTGCGCCCTCCTGCCAACCGACGATGTGGCTGGTGTGATCTCCTGCCAAATAGATCCGGCCCTGGGGCTGGATCCAGAGTTCGTAGCCGGCGGGAGCCCCGGTTTCGAAACCGCTGACCCAGGACCCGAGGTTGTACGGGATGTGTCCCCAACTGACGTAAATGGGATTCTTCAACTCTTGTGAGCGGCCGGGATGCAGCAGTTCGATCGAGCGACGGGATGCAGCCAGCTTCGCTTCCGGACCGGGCAGGCGGCCAAATTCCGAGCCGTTCTCGATTCCGTATCCACCCAGGATTATGCCGGTTTCCGAGAACAGTTTGGCGCTTGGATACCAGACCGTGTCGACCGGCTGGCGGAGAAACGAAAGGCCGCCGTAGATGTTGCACTCCTGCTCCCAGAATCGCCGCGACTCCCAGGCGATTTTGTAAGCAGAGTCGTAAGAGCAACCATCGATAACGGCCTTCAGTTCAGGAGAGAAATCGGTGTCCATGGTTTTGAGGATGGTTAGGGGTAGGGCGCAAATACAGTAGTCGGCGCTCACCGTCTCGTGCTTGCCGGTTACGCCGTCACGGTAGACGACTTTTACGCCGGACTCGTTTTGACGGATCTGGACCACTTCCGCAGGCTGCCGGATCACGCTCCCCAGCTTTTTCTTGAAGGCCATGGGAATTTGGTCCATCCCGCCCACCGGCTGAAACATGGTCGCCTGCCAGTCGATCTCATCCTCTTCCATCAACTCGCGCCAGAGATGAGCCGAGAGCAAGGCACGCATATCCAGGGGATCGTGGGGAACGCCTTCCGTATCGCCCGCCCCTGGATTGATCTTGTATCCGGCCCGGGACGATCCTTTGTAGAAAAGATCGGGAGATAGATCCCCGTATTGCTTGAGGAATTCAACCATTTGCTCTTTGTCTCCATGGCTGAGTTCCTGGTCAAGCGCACCGCGCTGGATACACTTGGCCAGCAACTCCGAGACATGGCCGCGGGTATCGAATTCCACTTGCCGGTTTTGGACGGATTTGCCGCCTTCGAGCGTGTTGGCCTGCAGATAAGCACTGCGCGAGGCATTGACTTCGACCTCCAGCGGAACCCCCAACTCGCGGCAGTAACCGAGCATGGTCTTATGCACAGACGGGAGACGGGCGGGACCTACATTCTGGTAAAGACCTTCCCCAAACACACAGTTCTGGGTAAAGCCGTTGGTGAAATCGACTTTTGTGCCGTTGCGCACTGTCCAGTTTCTGCCGCCCACGCGCTCGCGGGCTTCGAGCAGGGTGCAGGTATAGCCCAGCTTCCCCAGCTCGTAAGCGGATGCCAGGCCGGCAATACCGGCGCCCAAAATCACGACACTGGTCCCCTTGCCGGAGCCCGCTGGGTGGTCGACCGTGGGCGCAGCCGACGCCAGGACTGGGAGAAGTCCCAGGGACTGCATCATGGTAAAGGCGGCTCCATACCCGCCGGCCTGGCCAACCCTCATCAGAAAATCACGCCTGCTCAGACTCATCTTGGAACCTTTCTCCCTCTCCCCAAATGGCCCAACTCCAGTAACTTTGAATGGTAGAATTGGAGCTTTCCGGAACGCTGTCGATGTGGAACAGAAGCTCCGTCGTAGTAGCGCCGGGAGCGCCTGGCGCCGCAGAAGTATTGTCGACTGCGCTCTTGCGCGGAAACGGCCGGGAACTGGTCGACCGCTTTTGGCGCAGAAAGTCAACCCTTGGAAAACCAAGGATGGTGAAACGGAAAACTATCAGTCTTCAACATGGAAGCCGCACAGCAGAGTGCAACGAGGAAGGTGGGGTGAAAGGGCACGTTTCGACAGGGAGAACGTTCACCACCGTAGCCCTGCAGGACGCTGCACCGGGACGGAAACGAAGCTTAGGGTAACGGGTAGCGGCACACGAAAGCAACAGTAAAATGGCGCGTATTCACCGCCTTAACCTGACATGGGATGTGGGGTAATGACCGAAGAAGGCCCGCGGGCCGAGGAAGTACTGGATATCGAGTTCCTGCACGAGATTGGCAGCCGCATGGCGGCCGCGGATCCGTTTCATGCCGTGCTCGAACGGGTGGTTGATTTCGTTTCGACGGTGGTAATGTGCGATTCCTGTTTTGTTTACGTCCTGGAAGGCGAGAAGCTGGTGCTGCGAGCTTCAAAAAATCCCCATGCTGACCTGGTGGACGAACTCGATCTGCAACTGGGCCAGGGAATTACCGGCTGGGTCGCCATGCATCAACGGCCCGTGGCTATCAGCTCTCAGGCGTGGAGTGATCCCCGTTTCAAGATGTTCAACGATTTGCCGGAAGATCATTTTGAAGCGTTTCTCTCCGTGCCGATACTGTGCCGCGGCAAGCTGGTGGGCGTGATCAATGTGCAGCATCGCAAACCGCATCATCACAGCCCCCGCCAGGTGCGGCTGATCTCCATGGTCGGTTTTCTGGTCGGCGCGGAACTGGAGATGGCGCGCCTGGAAAGCGAACGGGTGCTGCTCGCCGATCGACTCGAGGTGAGAAAGCTCATGGATCGCGCGAAAGGGATCCTGCAACGCGAATTGCATCTTGATGAAGAAGGTGCGTACCTTGCCTTGCAGAAGCAGAGCCGGCAGAAGCGGAAGGCCATCCGCGAGATTGCGGAGGCCATTATTCTCACGGAAGAGATTCGGCGGTCGCGGAAATAAGGCTGCAGAGCCATCCGCTACACGCGATGGGATGGGCACGGCGGTTCCACCTCATTCCTTTGTGCCCTCTCTTCTACGCAACGTTCCGGTCCTAATGAACAAAGAAAGAGTGTGGTGCCGCACCTCCGGCGCTCGACCACCTGGCTGGCATACCCAGCCCTTCCGGGCTGGGCTCACGTTTGGCGGACGGCCCTCTGGGCCTGGATTGCAAACACCGCTTTCTCCTGTTCATTCCTCGCTTAATTTGCCCCGGGCAAGTCAGCTGCTCTCACGGCACGCCCCACTGCACGGCGGGGCGGGCGGGGCAGTCGGGATGACAATTTAGTTACAGCGGCAGGTTTCTGTTTCCAGGAAAGGCTGTTGTTGCACCGGGTATTCACGGTTTATTTTCTTCCGAATTGGGGAACGTTATAGCATCTTGGCAGTGAACCCTGTCGTTAAACCTACTCGCGAAGAGCGGGAAGAGATACAAGCAGCGCGGAAGCCCAAAAGGGCCCTGGGCCTTTTCGACTCCACCATGATCGTGATCGGTGTCATGATCGGGTCCGGGATTTTCATCGTCCCGGCCGATATGGCGCGCATCCTGGGTGGTCCGGGTTGGTTTCTGGCCGCGTGGGTTTTTGCCGCTGTGCTCACCATTGCGGCTGCGTTCTCTTTTGGAGAACTGGCATCGATGATGCCCGGTGGGGGCGGCATGTACCTCTACCTGCGCGAGGCGTACTCACCCCTTTGGGGTTTCCTGTATGGATGGACGCTCTTTACCGTGATCCAGACGGGAACTATTGCCGCAGTTGCAGTTGCGTTTGCCCGATTTCTGGGAGTTCTGGCGCCCTCGATTTCCGAATCACGTTACCTGGTCCCACCCTTACACTTCTCCGCCCATTACGCGCTCACGCTCTCCACGGCCCAATTGGTCGCGCTGCTGGTGATCGCTCTGCTGACCGCGACCAATGCGCTGGGCATCGAGTATGGAAAGATCATCCAGAACTCCTTTACGGTCGCCAAGCTGGGGGCCCTGGGGGCGCTGATCCTTCTTGGCCTTACCGTGGGTTGGCATGCGCCGGCAGTGCATGCAAACATGGCCGCTTTCTGGGAGCGGCCGGCTACGCTTCACCCAGGGAGTTCTCTCGCGGCCATCCTGAGCCTGGTCATGGTTTTTTGTGTTTCCCAGTCGGGGTCACTGTTCGCCGCGGATTCGTGGCACGATATCACCTTTGCTTCGGAGGAAGTCAAGGATCCACGGACGACGCTTCCCCGCTCCCTGGCCATCGGCACGGTGATCGTGATGCTGTTGTATCTCGCCGCGAATATCGCCTACCTGGTGGTGCTGAATTTTTCTGCGATTCAACATGCGCCGCACGATCGCGTGGCCACGGCGATGCTGGAGCAGATTTTTCCCGCGTGGGGAGGACCGGCGTTGGCCGCGGTCATCATGGTCTCGACTTTCGGATGCATCAACAGCCTGGTGCTGGCTGGTCCGCGCGCGTATTACGCCATGGCCCGGGACAAGCTTTTCTTTCCCGCGGCAGGACATCTGAATCGGGCCCGCGTACCCGGCTGGTCGCTTGCCATGCAGGGCACCTGGGCCGGTCTTCTGGTGCTGCTCACTACGTATTCGCCTGCTACGGGATATGGGAATCTCTATAGCGATCTGCTCGACTACATCATCTCGGCGGCGCTGCTGTTTTATATTCTTACGATTGCCGCGGTGGTAGTGTTGCGGTATAAACGGCCGGATGCAGAGAGGTTGTATCGTACCCCGGGGTATCCGGTTGTACCTGCAATTTATGTTCTTGGCGCTAGTGCGGTCGTGCTTAGTCTTTTCATCGACCGTCCGGCAACGACCTGGCCTGGGTTGGTGCTCGTGATTGCTGGTCTTCCGGTGTATTGGTTGATCCGCCGCGCGGGTTGACCTTCAGGTTTTCTGCTCCGAAGACTGACATCAAGGTTCGCGGTATCCCACATCTCGCAAAAAACGAGCGAGATATGGGGCACCCATCGATTCGTTACCGATAGAAATCCTAGCGTTAGCGGTATTCAGATGCGAATGCGTCTGCGTCGTGGTTCATTTCGCCGGGCTGCGGCGCACGGGGCATGATGAGAATGCGATACGTGAAGGTTACGTTTTGGTTCTTGTCGATGGTGTAGTTCAAGGGCGGCGCCTTGGGGTCGAAGATGTGCTGCCCCAAGGGGTTGGCAGCGAATAAGCCATAGCCGCGCGCATGCCAGTAGGTCGGGTAGTTGGGATTACCCGGATGGTCAAAGATCGCGATGGTGACGGTTCGGCCCTCGGTGTTGCCGGTCAGCGCACACCAGCGGCCGCGCGTGCCCCAGGCTTGCCCACCCTTCTTTCCTTCGCTGGTGAGGTACACACCAGTGGCTCCGGGCAGGTTCGACGCCGGTACTTCCGTCGTCCGTCCATTGGCGTCGGTGAAGGTGCCACCCTTTTCGTCGGGTGACTCCAGCCAGCGAGCAACACGGATGCCCAGCAAACCCTCCTTATCGTCATTGAAGACAACGTGGTCAAGGGCGTGCAGGGTAGTTACCTGGTCGATGATGCGCTCGTCCTGTTGCCGGGAGAAAATGTAGCGAGTCTTCTGTTCCAGGATGTCGTGGCCTGTGCCTGTCGTCCATACGGATTCGACGACCAGTTCCCCGCTGTCTCGCCCGTTTTTTGTGGAGACAATTTTTTGCTGGTGGATGGTCCCCATTTTGTCACGGTCCGCGGGCTTGATCGCGTCCGAGTTGTTCCAGAAATCAAACCCATTCACGTTACCGTAATTGAACCAAATTCCCGCGTGGTGCGGGTGATCGACCCGCTCGCCGGGACGAGGCGCCAGGGGAAATCCGCGAACCACATCGATCCCGTCCGATGCAATCAGCGGATACAGCACCGGCTTTTTTAGCGAACTGGGCCAGACATAGGAGGTGAAAGGCTTGCCGTCGATGGTGATGTCGACCCGCTGATGCGCTTCATCAGCAACTACCTGGACGCCCTGGTTACCATTTGCCGCAAATGCCAATCCGGGCAGAATACAGGCTGACAAAAGGCAGCCCAGAAACCACCTACTCATAGACCTTGTCCCCGGCCATCACCTTCTGCGACTTGTCGTCAAAGGTGACGCGCTGACCGGTCTGGATGGCAGCAATGTTCATGCATAGCGCCACCGAATGGCTGTATCCGGCCTCAATGCTCGCGTTCGGCTGCTTGCGGGAGCGGACACACTCCATCCAGTTGCGCATATTGGCGGAGGTCATTGGATCGTTGCCGGTGTTGGCCGAGGTCTCGGCTTTCATGACCGTATCGGTGAGAGAATAGTCGCCCAGCAAGTTCTGCTTCATGCCCATTTCGGCGGCTGCTTTCGCGGTCATGCCTCCTTCGGAATTGACACACTGCTTATCCATATCGAGCATGCCGCCGTTGGAGTAATAAATCTCTTTCACACCTCCCGCGGAGTTGGTCATGCGCGAAGAATAGATCACCTGAAAACCCTTGCTCGGATCATCGAGCGGACCGTAATCGAAGACGGCCGTCATGGTGTCCCAATTCTTGCGGCCATCCTTCCACAGATAGATCCCGCCATTGGCAACCACACTGCGCGGGTGAGGATAACCGGTGAACCAGTGAACGGTGTCGATCTGATGTACCAGCCATTGATCGGGAATCCCCGAGGAATAGGGCCAGAAGAGACGGAACTCGAGATACTTGCGGGCATCGAATGGCTCATAGGGGCGGTTGAGCAGGTAGCGCTTCCAGTCCGTATCCTGCTCCTTCAACAGAGGCACGACCCCGGGACGGCGCCAGCGGCCTGGTTGATTGACATTCCAGGTCATCTCGACGGCGACGATGTCACCGAATTTTCCCGACTGAATATATTCGTAGGCTTTCTGATAGCTGGGCGTGCTGCGACGTTGGGTACCAACGGCTACGACTTTTCCTGTCTGCTTCACGGCAGCCAGAAACGCCCGCGCATCCTCCATGGTGTGAGCAGTGGGCTTCTCCACGTACGCATCGCGTCCTGCCTGCACCGCTTCTACGCCGTGCAGGGCATGCTGAAAATCCGCTGTGGCGACGATGACGGCATCGACATCCTTGCGCGCGTAAAGCTCGTCGTTGTTGCGCACGCTGGCGATGGGAGCGCCGCCACATTCCTTCTGGATGAACGCTGCACCTTCGTCGCGGCGGCGGTTCCAGATATCGGAGACGGCGACAAACTCGAAGTTGAGCTCCTTGGCGTGTTCCTGAAATGCGGGCACCAGGGCTCCCTTGGCTCGATCGCCGGCACCTATCAGGGCTACCCGGACGCGATCATTGGCGCCGACGATGGCGGCGTAGCCGGTTGCGGTCCAGGATCCAACGGCGGGCACGGCCGCTGCTGCGAGCGTCGCGCCACCGATCTTCAGGAAGTCCCTGCGGTTTTTGTCCTCGAGTTCCATGGCCAACCCCTCCCTCAGCGTCGCAAGAAAGTCTACAGGGATGGCCGGGCGATCGTCACGCAGACCGCGTAGCGGGACGCTAGGCGGAGGGCTTGCGTGTCCTGTCTCCATCCACCATGCGCATGATTCCGAGGGGGTTGTTGCTCTTGAGCTCATCCGGGAGCGCCGCGTCGGGAAAAGACTGGTAGCAGACCAGGCGGGTGAAGCGGAAGATAGCCTGAGAACCGACGGACGTGGAGCGGCCATCGCTGGTGGCGGGAAACGGGCCCCCGTGCACCATGGCATGGCAGACCTCTACCCCGGTTGGGTAAGCATTCAGGATCAGGCGGCCCACTTTGCGGGAGAGGATGCCGATCAGGTCAGCATAGTCCGCGAGTTCGTTTTCGTCGGCCTGCAGGGTCGCGGTCAAATGACCTTCCAATTGCTCGGCAACCGCCAGAAGCTGCTTGCGATCCTGGTAGCCAACGACAACGGTTGTGGGCCCGAAGATCTCCTGGGCCAACTCTTCGTGCTCCATCAGGTCTTTGTAGTCCGCGACAAAGAGAGAGGCCTGTACGGTGGCGGCATCAGTGCCGGTATCCGCGCTTGCCCCCTGCGCAAGCACGTTGGCATCGGAGAGGCGGCCCTTGACTGCCGACTTGTAACGATCAGCGATGGCCCTGGTCAGGAGGGTTTGGGTGGGAGTGCCGCTGACCTTGTCGCCCAACTCCTTCATGAATCCCGGTGTGCCGTCTTGCTGGGGCACCAGCACCAGGCCTGGCTTGGTGCAGAGCTGACCGGCGCTCAGGGTGAAGGAAGCCTGTAGACCAGTGGCCACGGCACTTCCCCGTTGCTTCAAGGCGCCAGGCAGGACGAACACAGGGTTGACGCTGCCCATTTCGGAGTAACACGGGATCGGCTCCGGACGCACGGCAGCCAACTTCATGAGGGCCGTGCCGCCGGCAAAGGAACCGGTAAATGCCACCGCTTTGATCGCGGCGTGTTTCACCAGCTGGACGCCTACATCCACACCGGAGTCGAAGAGCAAGGAGAAGACGCCTTCCGGCAGTGCACATGCCTTCACGCTCTCGCGAATGGCCTGCCCGACCAGGGCGCTGGTCCCCGGGTGCGCCGGGTGCGCCTTGACGATGACAGGATTGCCCGCGGCGAGCGCGGACGCGGTGTCCCCACCGGCCACGGAAAAGGCCAGAGGAAAATTGCTGGCGCCGAAAACAGCCACTGGACCCAACGGCTTATGCATGGAACGGATGGAGGGCTTGGGCAGCGGCTTGCGATTGGGATCGGCGTTATCGATGCGCGCGTCCACCCAGGAACCTTCTTCCACTACTTCGGCAAAGAATCTCAACTGGCCGCAGGTGCGCTCCACCTCGCCGGTCAGGCGGGCCTCAGGGATAGCTGTTTCCAGATAGGCCCGCTGGATAATGGCGGGCGCGGCTGCCTCGATAGAGGCCGCGATTTTGCGCAGAAATGCGCCTTTGTCCTTGCCTGATACGTTGCTGTAGAGAGGAAAGGCCTTTTGTGCTAACTCAGCCGCCTGCTCCAGGTCTTCGGCGGTGGCGGAGAAGAACTTTGGTTCCAGCGGTGCGCCAGTTGCCGGGTTCACTGCGGTGAAGGATGGTCCTTCTGCGCCATCGCCAAAACCGATGAGGGACACGGGTTTCAATTCCAGTGCAAGCTCCAGGGTTTGCTCCTTCGCGAGATAGCCTTCATCAGTCTAACCAATGGCGCCGGATAATCGGGCACATAGGCCATAAGCTGAGGTTTCCGTTGCAGACCGTGAAGGTCAGACGGGACGCACTTTCTATTCATCCATGACGGGCCCAAAAGATGGCCGGTGTAACGATGGGGTATCTTCCTGCAAGGACCAACAAGTCTTTATCTCCGGTAATCAAGTAGTCAGCACGCGATGCGCGCAAAGTCCCGAGCACTTGTTGGTCTGCAGGATCGCGTAAGCTTGGATCCTGTTCCGCATCTGACTCGACTATGTCAGCAAGGAACATGAGACTGTCGACCAGATCTCGAATTTCACTGGAACTCAGTTGTATCCGGGAGAGACGTGGGAGCACATGGGCAATCTCATCGAGAATGAAACGCGACAACACCACATCCAATCCGCCGTGGCGCCAACTACTTACAATGTGGCCCGGGATACTTGCCGGATATGCCAGTCCCGAAACCAGAACATTGGTGTCCAAGACCACCCGCAAACCGGCCATCAACCCGCCCGATTTTGCGCCACCAATGTGTCAATCTCTGCCAGGCCTTCTTCTGCTGGCAACTCACCATATGCCTCAGCAATCCGATTGCTCAGTGCATCGAAACGGTCGCGCATACGGCGGATACGGGCGAATAATTCGGGATCGACAAGAGCCGCGACTGGTTTGCCGTCTTTCTTGATGAGGATGCTCTCGTTGCGGTACTGCACCTGATTGAGCATCTCGCCCAGATTCTGGCGAAAGTTAACGGCGCTGACCTCTTTGATCATGTACACCTCCAACTGAGCACTATGATCGCTATGATCATTATGGTCACCACCACTGACTTTGTCTACCAATGGCCTACAGTAATGGGGCTTGGGGTTTGGCAAACAGGCGCAAAAAGGCCGGGGCTTGTGACCCCGGCCTTTTGCCTGGCGATTGTTTAGTTGCTGAAGAGCAGGATCCCGGTTGATTTGTCTTCTCCCACCTCGCTTACCGGGCGGTAGAAGAGCTGGTTGTTTTCGAGGTAGACCTCGAGGAACGCAGGACGCTCCGCGATGCCCCCAGCGATCAAGGCTTCGGACAATGGATCCTCGACGTAGCGCTGCAGCGCACGGCGCAAGGGTCTTGCCCCGTAGGTGCGGTCGACTAGCGTTTTTTCCAGAATCCACTTCTTGGCATCTTCGGTCACCGAGAGGGTGATCGCCTTCTGAATCAGATTGGAATTCAGTTGCTGTACCAGCAACTCCAGAATCTGGATCAGATCCGCGTCCGAAAGCGCCATGAAGATGATGACCTCGTCCAGCCTGTTCAGGAACTCCGGATTGAAGGTCCGCTTCACCTCGTTCTTGACCAGTTCCTCCATCTTGTCCATCAGCAGGTCTTCCCGATCGGACTGGAAGCCCAGACCCTGCTTGCGCTGTAAATGCCGGGCGCCGATGTTGGAGGTCATGATGATGATCGAGTTCTTGAAGTCCACCGTGTTGCCTAGACCGTCGGTGAGCTGACCGTCTTCAAAGACCTGCAACAGGATGTTGAACACGTCAGGATGCGCCTTCTCGATTTCATCCAGCAGGACGACTGAGTAAGGCGAACGCTTCACCCGTTCGGTAAGCTGGCCGCCTTCCTCGTAGCCCACGTAGCCCGGAGGCGAACCGATGAGCTTGGAGACCGAGTGCTTCTCCATGAACTCCGACATATCGAAGCGGATGAGAGCCTTCTCACTGCCGAACAGGAACTGGGCCAGGGTGCGCGCCATTTCCGTCTTGCCTACGCCGGTCGGCCCGAGGAACAGGAACGAACCGATGGGACGATTGGGCGACTTGAGGCCCGCACGGGAGCGGCGAATCGCACGTGACAGGGCAGAGATTGCCTTGTCCTGCGAGATCACGCGCTTGTGCAGCTCTTCTTCCACGCGGAGCAGCTTCTGGGTTTCTTCCTCTTTGATGGAGGTGATCGGAACACCGGTCCAGCGGCTCACTACATCCTCGATGTCCTCGCGGCCGACAATGCCGGCAGTTGAATCATCGAGGTGATACTTGTCGCGCAGGGCGCGCAGGTTCTCGCGCTCCTTACGCTCTTCGTCGGAGTAGAACCGGGCCTTTTCAAATTCATGGTTGGCGATCGCATTTTCCATGCGATGAACGATGAACTTGATCCGCTTCTGCACCTCGGTGATTTCTTCCGGCAGCGAGGTCTGGCGCAGCTTTACCCGCGCTCCCGCTTCGTCGATCAGATCGATGGCCTTGTCGGGAAGAAACCGATCCGGGATGTAGCGGTTGGAGTGAGAAACCGCAAAGTGGATCGAGTCATCGGTGTAGCTGACCGCATGGAACTTCTCATAACGGTCCTTGATCCCCATGATGATCTTGATGGCATCTTCTTCGTTCGGCGGCGGCACCTTGACCGCCTGAAAACGCCGTTCGAGTGACCGGTCTTTCTCGATTGACTTGCGATATTCGGCCGGCGTGGTTGCGCCGATGCATTGAATTTCGCCGCGAGACAGCGCCGGCTTCAGGATGTTGGCCGCGTCCAGCGAACCCTCGGCGGAGCCAGCGCCCACCAGGGTGTGAAGCTCGTCGATGAAGATGATGGAGTTCTGGTTCTCCATCAACTCCTTCATGATGGTTTTGAGCCGCTCTTCAAACTGGCCGCGGTACTTGGTTCCGGCAACGATGAGCGAGAGATCGAGAGCCAATACGCGCTTGTCGGCCAGGAAGCTGGGCACTTCGCCGTCAGAGATGCGCTGCGCAAGCCCTTCGACAATGGCCGTCTTACCGACTCCGGGTTCGCCGATCAGCACCGGGTTGTTCTTGGTGCGGCGGCACAGGATCTGCACCACACGCTCGAGTTCCTGATCACGGCCGACCAGCGGATCGAGTTGGTTGTCCATCGCAGCCTGGGTCAGATCGCGCGAGAACTCTACCAACAGGCTGGATTCGCGATTACGCTGCGAAGGCGGAGCCTTCTCCTGCGTGGCCCGCGCCAATTCCTCACGAATGGCGAGCAGACGCAGCCCACGCTCGTGCAATATCTCCGCGGCAAAGCATTTTTCTTCGCGCAGCAATCCCAGCAGCAAATGCTCGGTACCGATATGTTTGTGCGACAGGCGCTCTGCTTCTTCCGCCGCGTAGGCCAGCACCCGCTTGCACTCGTTCGACAAAGGCAGATCGACAGAAGTAGAAACCTTCTCCCGGATCGTAGTATGCCCTTCAATCTGTTTCCGTATGGATTCAACCGAAGCATGGGAGCGGAGAAAGCGATTCGTCAGCGCCTTATCCTCACGCAAAAGACCAAGCAGCAAGTGCTCTGTCTCAATATATGGGGAACCAAACTGGCTGGCCTCATACCGTGCAAAGAAGATGACGCGCCGCGCCTTTTCTGTATAGCGTTCGAACATGTTCCCCCTTAAAAGCTGCCCCTGGAAACGCCACTTTCCGACGCCAACGGCAACTTTCGTCCTGTTCCATCTTCCCGGAGCCATTAGCGCCTGGAAAACCACTCGGCTGGGCGAATATAAGCTCAAATCAATCTTATATCGGTCCAGCCACTGTCACGAGTCACCCTTTTGGGGAAGCCCGTTGTCTTACGGTACCCCCGCTTAAACCTCCAGCGGAGACACTTCTTCCACCCGTCCATGGGCTAACCGCAAAACCCGCTCACAACGCCTGGCAAGAGGCATATTGTGGGTCACCAGGATTGAGGTAAGACCATAGCTTGCATGCAGGCGCTCTATCAGGCTGAACAGGGCTTCCGCAGTCTGGTTATCCAGATCTCCTGTTGGCTCATCCGCCAGCAAAAGTTTAGGCTTGGTGATCAGCGCGCGGGCAATCGAGACTCGCTGCTGCTCCCCGCCGGAAAGCTCACCCGCGCGATGGGTCGACCGTTCTGCCAGTCCCACCTCGTTAAGCCAGTGAACCGCTTCCTGCAATGCCTCTTTTTTTGACTTACCTCGCGCCAGAAGGGGAAGCGCGACGTTTTCAGCGGCTGTGAACTCGGGCAGCAAATAGTGAAACTGCCAGACGTAGCCGATCTCGCGATTGCGAAAGTCCGCTGCCTCAACGGGGGTCAAGGATCGCAAGAGGGTTTCACCGAAGTATACTTCACCCGCGGATGCTGTATCAAGTGCTCCAAGTATGTGCAACAAGGTGCTTTTGCCAGCGCCCGACTGGCCAACGATGGCCAGCATCTCCTGCTTCTTCACCTGAAAGTTGATCGCCTCAAAAAGAACCAGTCGTCCGTATACCTTGCGCAGACCACGCACATCAACAATGGGGGGCAAAGCAGAGGCTGACATTGGCACGCCCGGGAGGCTGCCGCGCGTCCCCAGGCGGCCTGCGGTGGCTTCGTCTGCGGTTGCGCCCAGTTCCATTCATCGTCCTTCTGAGGCCGGTAATCAACCCGACCTACCTTCATGTATCACTAATACACCCCTCTACGGAAGAGGGTTTCTGATTGGGTTGCTTCAAAGTACATTAGTACCCTTGTTCACTCTCCTGTTCTGGGTTGGTTACCGAAGCGCGAAATCACTTTCATTCTTTGATGCAAGAGGTACGGGCTTCGATTCCGTTGAGCCTCATTCGTAGCGGAGAGCCTCAGCGGGCAACACCCTGGCGGCGGAACGGGAGGGGTAAAGAGTCGCAAAAAGCGACACCGCGAGAGAAACGGCTGCGACTATCAGCCCGTCGGTCCAGCGGGCGGCGAAGGGAAGATAGTCGATGGAATACACCTCGGCCGAGAGATGAATGAATCGGTAGTGGCCGCCGATCCAGGAGAGAAGGTAACCGGCGATCAAGCCCAAAATTGTTCCAGTGAATCCGATGAGCAGCCCCTGCAGCAGGAAGATTGTCCTGACCTGGCGCGGTTGGACCCCGAACGACATCATGACCGCTATGTCACGGGTCTTTTCCATCACCATCATGGTCAGTGCGGTGAGGATGTTCAGAGCGGCAACGCATACGATCAGGCCGATGATGATGAAAGTGACGATCTGTTCTTCTTTGAGCGCGCGAAAGAGCGGACGGTTCTGTTCCATCCAATTGGTGGTCAGGAACCCTGGTCCGGCGGCCTGTTCGATGGAACGCCCAATCTGGTCCGCGCGATCAAGATCATCCACTTTGAAAGAGATGACCGATACCACGTCGGGCTCGCCAAAGAGACGTTGCGCATCCGCAAGACTGGTGAATGCCCATTGCGAGTCGTACTGATAGAAACCTGAATGGAAAATTCCGACCACTTGAAAATATCGATACTTCGGAATAACCCCGAGTGGCGTTAGCTCCCCCTGCGGACTTGTGACCAGGACCCTGGTTCCCACCTTGGCATCGATGGTGTCCGCCAAGTCGTAGCCGATCACGATGGGCGGAATGGCGTTATCTTCGGCGCCCCGGGGTCTGGGTTCGAGGGCCTTGGCGCTGCCCATGGTCACGTTGGAGAGCAGGTCACTCACGCGACGTTCCTGTTGGGGAACGACGCCCTCGATCAACACACCGACCGAGCGGGCGCCACGAGAGATGAGCACCTGCTCGTAGAGCCCCGGCGCAGCCGCCTTCACGTGAGGTAACTGCTCGAGCCGCGCCGTCAGCGGGCGCCAGTTGCGAATGCCATCGCTGGCCACGCGCATCAACTGGACGTGAGCTGTCGAGCCGAGCAGCCGGTCCTGCAGATCGCGGCGCATGCCATTGGTGATCGCGAGGGCAACGATCAAAGAAGCAACGCCGGCCGCGACCCCGACTACGGAGATGATGGTGATCACGCCGACCACCGCCTGGCGGCGCTTCGCCCGCAGATAGCGAACAGCAACAAACAGTTCGAAGCGCATGATGTTAGCGGACTACGGTCTTGGCCGCACTCACGTTGTCGTACCGGTCGTAAGCGCGAACGGTAAGAATATGCTCCTGCGGGTCAGTGACAGGCGGGGGGGCATTCTCGGGCTCTTCCGGCGTGGGTCGCAAAGGAATAGCTGCAAGGGGAACATTGAAATCATAATGTTCGGTCAAGGAGTCAGAGAGCTTTCCTACCGGCTCCAGAAATTGCCATCGGCCGGCATCGAGCGAGTACTCTGCGCGGGCAATCGGCGAAGTTGCGTCGGTGGCCACGAAACTGGCGTGAAGCACGCCGGACTTTAAGTTTCCCTGCAGAGCGGTAAGCACTGGTGGCGTGGTATCGATAATGAAATGATCGCTCTCCCGTTCGCCCGATAACGCATCTCCCAAGGTATGCGCAGGCGCATCGCTGGCCACCACCCGCATCCGGTAACCACCATCGGGTATGCGGATCGAATCGAAAGAATAGAAATGTTCCGTTACGCGCGACCTGAGCAAGCGCCAGTTCTTCTCGCCGTCTCCACGGACGTAAACGTCAAAAATGAGCTCGTCGCCATTGTCGTCATGCGCGGACCAACGCACGGTCACAGCGGTGCGGTCCCGGACCGCGGTCAAGGGCGCGGTGGCGGGGTCCTGGGTGTAGCTGAGGGCGTTCTGGGCTGAGGGCAGATTGATGGTGACCTGCTGCGGTTGGCCTGTCTGTTGCGGAGGCTGATTGGCTCTCGCACCCGGCTCGACGGCAATCTCATCCACCTCCGGGGCAATGTTCACCGGCAGATAGTTGATGCCTACCGAGTCCACCCGAGCCCCCGGCTGAAGGACTGCCTTCCACTGAACAAACCGTGCGGCAGGGAGACCGGAAGAGCCGGCATTCGGAGTTACTTTGCGCCATTCGCTCCAGTTGCGTTCGGGGTTTTCCACATTGCCGGAGCGGGCGAAGATCTCAAACGCGCCCGTGCTGCCATCGGCGTTTACTTCCATGCGGCCAAACTGGGAAAACACACCTGAGTCAAGGACGTCACTCAGATAAGTCCCCTGAGGCGCCGGCTGGCCCTCCAGCTTATACAACCTGCCGGTGTTGCTGGTGGCTACGTAAAGGCCATCCGGCGCAGCGGCAAAAGCCGTTGCCTGCCCGGTTGCGGCGTGTGCCAGGTCAAGGTAGGACCCATCCTCGTGAATGCGATAGATCCGGCCCCGATTGCCAGTAGCGGCCAGAAGTCCCTGGGGCGTAGCGTGCAAGGCATAAACTACGTCATCGCGGGTAGCCCACAATTTGCGCGGGGCGCCCTGGGGGCTCAGTTCGTCTATTTCCGAGCCGTCGGGAATAAGGCCATTGTTGTTCGAAGCCTGAACCGAACCCGGGGTCACGATGGTAATGGTAGCGGTGGCCACCGCTACCCCCTGCACCGGCAAAGGGGGCAAAGAGCTCTTCGTCTTCTCTCCGACAGCGGCGACGTACAAGCGGCCATCTGCAGATTCGGCTAGCGCTGTCACTTCACGCTTGGGCGCGTCATAGATGACCAGGCCTTTACGATCCTTGCCGATACGGTAGACCAGGCCGCCTCCATCACTCCCCGCGATCAGGTCCCCGTTGGGCTCGAATAAGAGGCAGCGGATATGCTGCTCATCACTCTCGAAAAAGATCTCTGTGTGTGGGGTGTCGGTCGATACGTCCACACGATAAATCGCTGCCGGTCCGCCGGTCGCGACATACAACGAACCGTGGGCGTCGAAAGCCAGGTCCCAAATGTATCGCGCCGGATCCCCCGGCTTCGCTGAACCGGCATTGCGGGCAGCGGTGGCGGCATCAAAGACCACGGTGGCGTTGCTTTCGTCTAAGCCGGATTGGCCCGGCTTGATGCGATAGACCTTACCCCCTGGCACTGTGGCCGCATATACCGAGCCATCGGGTCCCACGCGGACCGCCTGCACGGTTAGCTCTTTGGTGGAAAACAGCTTGGTTGAAGCACCTGCGGGCGTGACTTTGAGCACTGTCGCCGGCGAGCCGGTAGCCACATACGCGGTTCCCTGGCTATCTGAAGCTACATCCCAGATATAGGTCGAAGGCGTTGACAGCACCGAGCGCAGCGCGGGCCCAGCCTCGAGGTATCCGCGGCTGGCAATGGCGGTGTTTTCAGGCTGACCTTTTTCAAATTCCTCGTAGCGGGTTTGCACCCAAAGACGAGTTACCTGGGCCAAGACAACGTGAGGAAAAATAATCAGAGCCAGCAGACTTGCGGTTACGACACGAGGCATCATTCTGAACCGAGTCTACTAGCCTGTATTTCTCACCACAAATGGAGCGTGAGGTAAACGTTGCGAGAAGCGCCTGGAGTGGGCCCCTCGGCTTCGCTCCGGATGAACAAGCGAAGAGTGTGGTGCCGCACCTCCGGTGCTCGACCGCCTGCCTTTTGGACCCAGCCCTTCCGGGCTGGGCTGATTTTTGGTGCCGGCCCTCTGGGCCTGGATTGCAAAGTGTCGGGGGCCTTGTTCTAATTGGCCAGCACGGCGCGATATCGGACCTGGTTTTTCTTTACTTTGGTCAAGGCGTCGTTTGCTTTAGACATGGCGAAGCGCTCGGTAATGGCCTGCACTTTGTGGCGTTCGGCCACGCGCAACATTTCACGGATCATCCGCGGACTTCCGCCGGGGCTGCCGGTGATCACCTTCTGGCCGGCAACCAAAGGATAGACGGGGAGCCCGAGTGCGCCGGGTGGGACACCGACGAAACACAACGTACCCTGGGGACGCAGGGCCGCGACATACGCATTCCAATCCTGGTCTGCCTCAATGGTCGACAGGATGAAGTCGAAGTGGCCGGCAAGCTTCTTGAGGGTCTTGGTTTCCCGCGTGTTCACGAAGTGCTCTGCCCCCAACGACCGGGCGTCCGCTTCCTTGGCGGGCGAACTGGAAAACGCTGTAACCTCCGCACCAAAGGCATGGGCAAACTGAACCGCCATGTGCCCCAGACCGCCGATTCCGACAATCCCTACCCGCGAGGCCGGATTGACGCCATGGTTGCGGATTGGAGCGTAGACGGTGATACCACCGCAGAGCAGGGGTGCGGCCCGCTCGCTCTCCAAGCCGTCTGGAATAGAGACCACAAAGCGCGCGTTCACCCGCACCCGGTCAGCGTACCCGCCATTGCGGTGTACGCAGGTCCCCTGGCTGTCGGCACATAGATTTTCCTCGCCCTGCAGGCACCACTCACAATGTCCGCAGGAGTTGGCCTGCCAGCCCACGCCCACCCGGTCGCCCGAATTCAGTCCAAGCACGGAGCTTCCGGTCACTGTGACTTTGCCGACGATCTCATGGCCGGGGATCAACGGATAGTGGCTTATACCCCAATCGTTGTCGACCATATGGATGTCGCTGCGGCAGATGCCGCAATGAGAAATGGCGATCTCTACCTCGTTGGGTTTGATTTCCCCGGGATCGTACTTGTAAGGGAGCAGTTCAGCGCCAGCAGCATGCGTGGCGAATCCTTGAAAGGGTGGCATAAGAGCGTTGCCCTTGGCAGTGAAATTGGGAACCAGGGCCCGCGTAAGTCTACATTATTCGATTTCTACGGATACGACCTGCATACCACTCAGCATGGCTTCTACCGGGATTGAAGTTACGGGAACGACCGATTCGCCGTTGAGCGAGATGCCACGATTCGTTCGCAGCGGTTCCAGCACGTTGGCCATGGAAATGGGAATCGACGCCAGGGTACGGCCATCGACCACCGCCTGGGCATTGGGCAGCAGCAGGGTGACATACAAGCGATCGTCCTGGTGAGCCGCGTTCATCTGGTGAATAATGCTGCTTAATTCCAGCGGCCCCTCGCTGGCAGAGGATGGGGTGGTCAACCGGTCGAGGGTGGCTCCATCGCTGAGCAGGATCCGCAGAGGCCCCGGGTTCAAGGTCAACGGCAGCTGAATGGGAATGCGAAGATTCTTGGTCTCTCCTCGAAAGGGCCGCAGCGTCGCTTCCACCATGACGGTGTCCCCAGGATGGGCCGCGGGTTGCGCAGCCTGCGCTCGCTCTAACTGGATGCTGCGGCGGCCGGGAAGTGAATCGATATCCAGATCGATGCGCTGAATGTTACGCACGCGGGCTGAATTGCCATAGACCGCCTGAAAGCGCTGCCCGACGGTAAGCGCTGCTCGCAAGGCCGAGGGCAACTGCTCGGTGGGCGCTATCAACGAATCGACATGAAGCAGCGGATAGCCATCGATAGCAACGGTACCCCGCAGTTCATAGGTAAGTTCCTCGCTGTAGCTGTTGGTCTCGAGTAAGGATTCGTACAGCGAAACCATGACGGCACCCGGGGTGATATCGGGGTTGTCAATTACCTCGATATGCAAGGTGCGATCGCGCAAACCGCCATGGGTATGAATCGTCACCGGAATCATGCGCGCCGACTCGCCTGGCACCCCCCGTATGGCTGAGGAGCGATCTTCGGTAAAGGCGCCTATAGTCTCGGTGGTGTTTACGATTTTGAAGGAGTTCAGCGGCGAGGCCAGGGTAGCCACGACGTCGGCCTTGGCCATGGGGATGGAAACATTGCCGAAGCGGGTGATGGGGTGTCCGCAAGCCAGGACCTGGTGGGGGTCGACGTAGGTCACGGTACAGGTGGCGGCGATCTCCAGATCGCCCCGGACAAGCAGGGCGCTCACGGCTGACCCGGGAATGAGCGGAGCAGCAGCATCGACATGACCGCCATCGGGGGCGCTACCGCCCAAGCCGGCAACGGGGGTAAGCCCCATGACCGAAACGTGCTCCTGGAAGAATTTCACCGCCTCCGGGCTGAAACCGGAAAGCAGCAGAGGGGTTTCGATGGGATGAATGTCGGTGGTATCGGCGGCCGCGGTTACCGTAGCTGGGGACCCGGGCTTCCACATGGGGGCAGTCCCGGCACGAAGGACCTCAGGCTCAGCCGTTCCGTTGACCGCGAGCATCTCGGCGATGGGCGTAATGCCCGCTATGGGTTCCTTGCTGAACTGCCCGATTCTGTACGACAGAGCACCCAGTAACTTGCCGTCGACGTAAACGGGGCTGCCGCTCATACCCGCGACCACTCCGGTGTACTCTGGTTTGGAGCCGTGGAGACGCGCCAGGATCATATCCTGATCGGGGCCGAGGACATTTTTGAGCACCCCGAGTATCTCGACGTCCATGGCCTCCACTTGTGTACCTTCGAAGACCGTGTAGGCGACACCATGGAGGCCGCGATGGACGTCTGATAAGGGGTAGGTTCCAGCCGTGGCAGACGGGGGCGGAGCAACCGGGCTGACCTGGGCGACCAGGCTGCCCGCAAGAACAAAAACTGCGGCTAAAACCGAAAAGTGGGTTGATATACGGCGGGTAGACACGTCTACAGATTAGACGTTCCTATCGTCGGAGCATAGGGGCTGCAATGCGGCAACCCTGTATTTTTGTAGCTTAAGAGGTATTAGATGAAGTGGAATTGCCAAAACCTAACCGTTGCATCCCTGGCGTTGCTGCTGGTTGCTGCAACCGGGGCCGGTTCTGCCGGGGGCCAGGCTTCGCCGGGCACGCCGGCTGCGAATCCCCCCACAGCAGCAGCCAGACCAATCAACGCCCGATTCCGGCGGTCCGGGCGCTGACAATGGCGCCATTGCCATTCCCAAGAAGGCGGAGAAGCCGGATGTGCCCCCGCCACCACCCGAACCGAAGGTGAAGAATCCTCCCGGGCTGGCGAACTTTTCGCTGCGCGTGGATGTTCCGGAGGTAACCCTCGATGTGGGTGTCGTACTGCAGAAAACGCACGAGTTCGTCCCCAATCTGCAGCCGGCCAACTTTCGCGTGTACGAAGATGGGGTACCACAGAAGGTAGTCGGATTTCAGCGCACCAAGGCGCCCATCACCGCGGTTCTGCTGTGCGAATTTGCGTCGACCAACTACTGGTTCGTTTACGACATGAGGAATGCGGCGTACGCCTTCGCCCAGCAACTGCAGCCGGACGATTACGTCGCAGTCGAGACCTATGACCTTAAAACCCAGATCCTGACGGACTTTACCCAGGACAAGCGGCTGGTCTACGAATCCCTGAATACTCTGGTGATCCCTGGTTTTCGCGAGACGGACATGTTCGATGCGGTGTACCAGACGCTCGACCGGTTGAGCCGCATTGAAGGGCGCAAATATTTGATTCTGATCGGGTCGGGTTACGACTCCTTTAGCAAGATCAACCTCGACAAGGTACTGGCAAAGATCAAGGCGACTCCGAATGTCACCATTTTTAGCGTGGGAACCGGACAGGCAGCCAGGATCACCGGTAACGCGCGTAGCGGGATGTTTGGCCCCAAGGAGATCGACTACCTGCAGGCGGATAATCAGATGTCCACGTTCGCGCGCATGACTGGCGGCATGTCGTTTTTCCCCCGCTTTGCGGGCGAGATGCCGGATATTTTCCACTCCATCAATGATTCCATTCGCAACCAGTACGTGCTGACCTATACGCCAACCAACGCCAAACAGGACGGCAGCTACCGCAAGATCAGGGTCGAGCTGGTGGACAATGAAGGCCAGCCTTTGAAGATGCAGGATGAAAAGCATCACCCCCTGAAGTACGACATCATTTCGCGCGACGGGTACAAAGCCAAGCAGCAGGTGGATTGAGAGGCTACGTCAACAGCAGGCCCCTCCACTGCGCTACGCTCTGTCGGGATGAACAAACGAAGAGTGTTGTGCCGCACCTCCGGCGCTCGACCGCCTGCCTACGGACCCAGCCCTTCCGGGCTGGGCTATTTTTGGTGCCGGCCCTCCGGGCCTGGATATTCTTGTCTCCCTGCCGCTTCGGTGGGCTATGCCGCTACGCTGAACGTCCGTACAATCAAGAAAAACAACTCCAGTGGGTCCCGGGTTAAGCGTTGGTCACAGCGACAGTACAGCCGCAGCGAATGCCTGCCGCCAAACCGGTGCACCACTCCTCCGTGGAAGGCTGGCATCCTAAGCACAACCCCTGGTTGATTGCGCTTACGGTCACGCTGGCAACATTCATGGAGGTGCTGGATACCTCGATCGCGAATGTCGCCTTGCCCCACATGGCGGGAACACTGGGCGCCAGCCAGGAAGAAGCTACCTGGGTCCTGACCAGTTACCTGGTGTCGAGCGCCATCGTTCTGCCTATCTCCGGCTGGCTTTCTACCCGATTCGGCCGGAAGCGCTTTTACATGACCTGCGTGGCGCTGTTTACGGCCTGCTCGCTGCTTTGCGGACTGGCGCCGACGCTGCCCTTTTTGATTCTGGCCCGCATTCTGCAAGGCCTGGGCGGCGGCGGCCTGGCCCCGAGCGAACAAGCCATCCTGGCGGATACATTTCCGGTGGAACAGAGAGGACAGGCATTCGCTCTGTACGGCATGGCAGTGGTGGCCGCACCCGCCATTGGTCCAACGTTGGGCGGCTGGATTACTGACAACTTCAACTGGCACTGGATCTTCTTCATCAACCTGCCCATCGGCATACTGTCTCTGCTGCTCAGCAACCGGATGGTGGAAGACCCTCCCTACCTGGTTAAGGAAAGAGCCAAGGCCAATCCCATCGACAAAATGGGACTGGGCCTGGTGGCTATCGGCGTGGGCTGCCTGGAGTTCGTCCTGGACAAAGGGCAGGAGAAAGATTGGTTCGGCGACCGAACCATCACGATGACGTTTCTGTTGGCCGTGGTGACGCTGGCGTTTTTTGTCTGGTGGGAGTGGGGACACCCGGATCCGATCGTCGATTTGAAACTATTAAAGAATCGGAATTTCGGCACCGCGGTCGGCTTTCAATTCATATTAGGCATGGTGCTTTTCAGCACCACGGTCCTGATTCCGCAATTTCTTCAGGCATTGATGGGCTACACCGCGCAGCTAGCAGGCATGGCGCTCTCCGCAGGGGCCCTGGTGTTGATGGTGATGATGCCGGTGGCAGGAAAGCTGGTATCAAAGATGGACGCCCGCCTGATGGTTTCTATCGGGTTCCTGGCGACCTCGCTGGCCCTCTACAACATGACCCGGCTGGACCTGAATGTGAGCTTTGGCCACATCGTGTTGTGGCGCGTGTTCCAGGTGCTGGGATTGTCATTCATCTTTATCCCCATCAGCACGTTGAATTATGTGGGAGTACCGGCGAACAAGAATAATCAGATTTCAAGCTTCTCAAATTTCGCCCGCAACTTCGGCGGCAGCATGGGCACGGCGCTCCTGACCACCTTCCTGGTGCGCACCCAACAGACCCACCAGTCGGCGCTGGCAGCCAACTTTATCCCCGGCAGTTTGGCTTATGAGAATTTTCTCGCCCAGACCAGGAACGCCTTGGTGGCTGCGGGACAAAGCGGCATCCAGGCAAAAGCGGCAGCTACTGGGTACGCCTACCAGCAGTTGCTGCGGCAATCGTCCATGCTGAGCTATCAGAACGCGTTTTGGGTGCTGAGTGTGGTCGCGGCCGTTCTGGTTCCCTGGCCGTTCATCATGCGCCGCCCGCCCAAACGCAAAAAACAGCCCAGCGAGGCCGTAGGGCACTAGACGTCAATCGCCGCCTGACCCGATGTAGGGGCCCTGACGATGAAATCGCGGATCCGTCAACTGCAGCAACATAAAGTCGGCGACATCGGCACGGTTGATGCGCAGAGCGCCGGGCGGAAGCGCGTCGGGCAACACTCGATACGTACCGGTGAAAGGGCCGTCCATGAGCCGGGGAGCGCGCACGATGGTGTAATCCACGTCGCTGGCCGCGATCAGACGTTCCTGCGCTGCCTGATCGATGAAGGGATGTTTGAGTACTGTCTTCTTCGCCACCCATAAACCCATGACCGTAAGCGCGTTCTGATATTTGCCCCAGTCCGGGTGATTGCCTGCAGAGCCCAACACGATGAGCCGGTTTACGAACTCCTGGCGCATACCCTCAAGGATGTGAGGCATGGCCCTGGCGAGCACGTCGGACTTTTTGCGGGTGCGGGCGCCCAGCGCAGAGAGAACGGCGCGGTGACCGCGAATGGCGTCCACCACAGCGCCGAAGTCAAATACGTCTCCCTGAATCACCCTGAGATGCGGGTCTTGTGGCAGTCCTTCGAGGTTGCGAGCAAAAACGGTAACAGCATGTCCCTTAGCCAGCGCCTGAGTGACAATCAACTTGCCGGTACTTCCGGTGGCGCCGAAGACTATGATCTTCATTTGAGCCCAGTTGTTCCTTCCCACGAGTCTGCAACCACCACACTATACATGGCACAACCCTTCTGGAAGACAGACATCTGAGGGAGGAGAAGGCAGGTTGACAATGTCGGAAAATCTGGAAAAAACGGAAAAAACACTGCGGGACCTGATTGAGACTCTGCGGGATGGGCACCGGGGGTTCATGGAACTGGAAAAGAATCTGAAAGACCCGGAAGCGCGCGAAGTATTCCGCGAAGAAACACTGGTCCGCGCGGGTTTCGCGGCGGAATTGGAGAATGAACTGCACCATTTCGGGGTCAAGGATGTGAAGGTAGCGAGTTCCACCGCGGGCAAAGTGCATCGCGCCTGGGGTGAGCTGAAGGCCCGCCTTGGCGGCGGCGACCACGCATTGCTGGCTACGGCGGAAAAGGGCGAGGATGAGGCCAAGCATGCCTATGAAGAAGCGCTGGCCAGTGAAGATTTCCCCCTTCCGTTGCGGGAGATCCTCCTGCGGCAGCAAAGACATATCCTTATCGCCCATCACCGCATAAAGGGGCTGCGGGACCGCCTGGCGGCGTAGAGGTGCATTTTCCACTAACAGCCAGCTTGGGTGCCCCATATCCCCGATTTCCTGTGGAACTCACCGGGTCCCGCGAACTTCATGCGCCTTTCCTTAGAAGAAAGGCGCACATGCAGTCTTATCCAGCAGCGTGCAGGAAATTCGGGGTATCTCGCTGGTTTTTCGCGAGATGTGGGATACGACCGGCCTAAATCGTTGCCTTCCGAAGGGTGGATCGAAGATTTAGGAGTTGCAGGGACAGGGCGTTGGTATCCCACATCTCGCGAAAAACGAGCGAGATGTGGGGCACCCGTCATTGGCTACGGGGAGAGACTTCTCATCTTTTGTTACGGAGAAAGATTCCTTCGGTGAGAGATTTCCCTTCAGGGGTTACGGGGAAGATTTCGGTGCGTTTTGCTGCGGGGAAAGATTTCCAGGTAGGTCAGCGGAGAACTCCGTCGGCTATGAACTTACAGACCAGGAAGGCTGCTACCCCGGCGAAAAAGACCAGGGCCATGCGGATGCCGGGTTCACGGTTCACCTCCGGCACCAGATCCGTCGCCGTCACGTAGATGGCCACCCCGGCGGCGACGGGTAGACCGGCACGCACCCAGGCAGGAAAAAAGTTAATTACCAGGACTCCAGCCAAAGTAGCGGCGGCTACGATCACGGCCGAGGTGAGCGCCGCACTGCGGCTGTGGCCGCTGGCCAGCATCACTGAGGCGACAGTAAAACCCTCCGGCAGCTTGTGGAGCAGAATGGCAACGAAAATAATCCAGCCGAGCCAGGCAGAGAGCACAAAACCAGAGGCGATGGCTACGCCGTCAAAGAGCGAATGGGCAGCAAGCCCGGCGACGACGGAATTGCTGGTGTAGGTAGAGAGAAATTTGTCGTGACAGGTTTCTTCGCCAAAGTGAAAGTGTGGAGTTATGGTGTGCTCCAGCAGGTGAATGAGGCAGTAGCCCCCTAGTACCAGCACCGGCGTCCAGCGAAAGGATAAACGAAAGCTTTCAGGAATCATCTCCAGCAGCGCGGCCGCGAGCATGAAGCCTGCACCCAGGGCTACGAAGTATCGGAGGTAACGTTTCTCCCAATGTGTCCGGACCAGGATCAAAGCGCCGAAAACGTCAGCTAGCGCAGCCACCAGCCCCAGTACCAGCGAGAGTGAAAAATTGGACATGGATGTCTTGCTGACTAATCCGGTTTCACAGTTACGAGGACCTGGTAAGGCCTGCGAGGTGTGGTTTTCTTTAATGGAAAACCACGGAGATAACTTCCGCTTCCGTCTAAGACCACCGTGAAACCTCTAGCCACTATGCCGGATGTGCATGACATCCCCATCTTCGACACGGTATTCCTTGCCTTCGAGCCGCAGTGTTCCCTGGGATCGTGCTGCTGCCTCGGAGCCCGCGCTCAGCAGTGTGTCCCAATGGATGGTTTCCGCGCGGATAAAGTGCTTTTCTAGATCCGAATGGATGGCCCCGGCGGCCTCCTGAGCGCGTGAATTGACGGGGATGGTCCAGGCTCGGCACTCGTCTTCACCGACCGTAAAAAAGGCCACCAGGCCGAGTAGTTCATAGCTCTTGCGGATGAGACGGCGCAGCCCGCTTTCCGCCAGCCCATAGGACGAAAGAAATTCGGCCGCTTCCTCATCGCTCATCTCGGCCAGTTCGGCCTCGACTTTGCCGCAAATCGCAGTCGCCCCAGCGTTGGGGCGGGAGGCGACCTCTTCCAGCTTGTAGCGCGCGACGGCCGATTCCAGGTCGGCGCCCAGGGTGGGGCTCTCGGCAATATTCAACACAAATAGCATCGGTTTCTGAGAAAGGAACATGAAGCCGCGGATCAGCTTCTTCTCATCCGCCGACATTTCCATCTCGCGCAGGGGCTTCTCCTGCTCCAGTTGCTGCTTGCACCTCAAGAGCAGAGCGTGCTCCTTCTCGAGGTCGGGGGTGCGCATTTTCTTGAGATCTTTTTCCAGGCGTTCCAGGCGCTTCTCGACCTGGGTGAGGTCGGAGAAGATGAGGTCGAAATCGACGTTCTTGATATCGCGCAGGGGGTCGATGCCGCCGACCCGGGGAATGGAGTCATCTTCAAACGCGCACAGTACGTGGATCAGGGCGTCGTTGTCGCGCAGGTGCGTGAGGAAGGCGCTCTCCTTGAGCGCCTCCTGACCGATCGCTGCGACGTCCGCATATTCCACTGTGGCATAGACGACTCTTTTGGGGTTGTACAGAGCCGCGAGCTTGTCCAGCCGCTCGTCGGGAACCTTGGCTACGCCGAGATGGGCCTCGCGCGGGTTGGAGTACGCCGGGGTTTCGACCTTCGCCCGGGTAAGGATTTTGAACAGGGAGGTCTTACCAACTTGAGGCAGACCGATAATGCCAGTTTTCATGGGACTCGCCGTCCAGCCAAACGGCGCTTGCGCGCCAGAGATTTTTGTTGCGTTCCGGCCTTGCGGCGCAATAAAGCAAGTATATCGTCCTTATATTTCCCGGCGGGACCAATGGGCGGTGGCGACCAAGGCAGCGATTCCACACAACAGGACCAGAGCTTCCACGTGGGTGGAGGTCCGATGCAGGCTGTCGAAAATCCGGCGGCCCGGATTATCGGCAGAGACTGCATCCACATTGCCACCAATCGACGCCCGCGCCGTATCCATGCGCGGGATGATGGAGAACTGCGAGTATGCGGTGAGCAGCATCATCACCAGCACCAGGACGGACTGCGGAATTATGTTGCGGTAATGCGCCCGCGCCACAACCATCACGACCAGAAAAATCAATCCGCAGAATAGGCCTATCCAGTGCAGGCGCACAAGCGATCCCCCGACGATCAGTCCGGCGGCGTGAACACCCTGAACGCCAAAGAGGGGTGGCAGCTGGCTGAAAGCGATGGGGGCGAGAACGGCGCCAAAAAAGAACAGGGCGCCCAGCCAGACACCCAGCGCGAGATACACCAACGAGTGAAAGAGGGTTCTCATGGACGATCGAACTATACAGGAGGCCGGCCGGTTAGTCGCTCGATACGACGCGCCATCGGCGGATGGGTGGAGAACAGGTTCGCCAGGCTCGCGCCACTGAGAAAGGGAGCAACGATAAACAGGTGCGCGGTCGACGGTGACGCCGGCATGGGCAGGCGTTTGGAGAAGGCCTCGAGCTTCTGGAGCGCGCTGGCCAGGGCGTAGGGATTTCCGGTGACATGCGCCCCGGTGGCGTCGGCCTCGTATTCCCGCGAACGGGAAACGGCCAGCTGGATAAGGGTCGCCGCGATCGGGGCCAGGATCATCATCAGGATTCCGCCGCCACCGATACCGCGACCGCGGTCGTCGCGGCCGCCGCCGAACAGGCTGCCAAAGTGCGCCAGCAGGGTGATGGCTCCGGCGAGCGTGGCCGCGATGGAACTGGTCAGAATGTCACGATTCCTCACATGCCCCAGCTCGTGAGCCAGCACACCCTCCAGCTCTTCGTCGTTGAGGAGGTTGAGAATGCCCTGGGTTACTGCGACCGCGGCATGATTGGGATTGCGTCCGGTGGCAAACGCGTTGGGCGATTCGGTGGGGATGACATAGATCCTCGGCATGGGCAGCGCCATGCGGGGCAAAATGCGCTCCACGATCTGGTACACGCGGGGCAATTGTTCGCGCGTGACCGGCTGTGCCCGATACATCGAGAGTGCCAGCTTGTCGGAGTAGAAGTAGCTGAAAAAATTCATCCCGGCGGCGATAAAGAAGGCCAGGATCATTCCGTCGCGGCCGCCGAAATAGGCTCCGATGAACATGAGAAACAGGGTAAGAGCAGTCAGCAGAAAAGCAGTCTTCAAGGTATTCATAGCGCGGCACCTCCCGCACTCAAGCCATGCTGTCTCTATTGTGTCACGTTTGCATGCTGGACAAAGAGGGGACCGCGCATTCCTGCGGGGACTACGTCGGCTGAATCCACCCCTGCTTGACTTGAGGATTACCGGCTTCATCCAGCCGGCGCATCTGGTCGCTGCTGAGGGTGATATCAAGAGCCGCGATGTTCTCCCGCAGCTGCTCGGTTTTGCTTCCGGCAATAATGGGGAGTATCGCCGGCTCACTCTGGCGCATCCAGGCGATGATGGCCTGCGACGGGCTGCAGCCCGCCTCGCTCGCCACCGTCCGCAGCGCTGCCAATCGCTCGTCGGAGTCGGGACCGGCAAATTGGGTCGGCACTTCACGGTCGGCGCGGGTATACGCACCTTGCAGCAGGATTGAATAGCCGATCAATGCGACCCCATATTCGCGGGCATAGTCTTTCAGGTCTTCACTGATGAAAATCTGCGGGCCGAAATCAGCGCCGTGGCGAGGACGAAGATAGGTATATCTCTGCTCGACTACGGAATATTGCGCCCACTTATGAGCCCGGCTGACTACATTGGCTTCCGCGATGCGCCAGGGAGATAGATTACTGGCGCCGATGGCCCGCACCTTACCCGCTTTGACTAAGCTGTCAAATGCCTCCATGGTTTCTTCCAGTGGAGTCGCGCGATCATCGCGATGAGCATAGTACAAGTCGATTCGGTCGGTCCCGAGTCTTTGCAGAGTTTTGTCGCATTCGCGCTCGATCTCGGCCTTCGTCAGGCCTCCGGCGCATCCCGGGTAGTCAAACGCCAGCTTGGAAGAAACTACGATGTCATTGCGGTTGCCCCGTTCCTTCATCCAGGCGCCAATCGTGGCTTCGCTCTCTCCGCCTTTGCAACCGGGCAGCCAACACGCGTACATGTTCGCCGTGTCAATGAAGGAGCCGCCGTTCTCGCGGTAGAAATCAAATAGCCTGAACGCAGTCTGGCGATCGATCTTGCTGCCAATCAAGTCGCTGCCCATGGCGAGGGCGCTCACTTCGAGACCGGAATTCCCCAGTTTGATCCTCTTCACGACTATGCAGCCGCCCTGACATAAGTCGCCAGCACCACGCCGCATATCATGACCACGGCGCCCACAATGTTCGGGAGTGTAATGCGCTGCACCGGCGAACCCAGCCAGCCGAAGTGAGAAAGAATCATGCCCCCAAGCACTTGTCCTGCAATCAACGTAATGAACATGGCTCGAGCGCCAACCTGCGGCAGCAGCCAGGCAATTGCGAATACCAGGCAAGCCCCTAACGCTCCAGCAGTCAGCAACAGTGGATGAACGTCTTTCAATCCCGACAATACGCCTGAACGCCAGCCGGTGAGGCCTATGAGCACGGCCGTGAGGGCGCCGACACACCAGAACAGCGCATTCGCCACACGCGGGTTGGCCAACGCGCTACCCACTCTGCCGTTCATGGAAAGGTGAACCGCAAGGATGATTCCAAGGAATATGGTGAAAAAATAAAAAGGAACCTTCATTTCCGCCTCCAGGCGTCTGGGGAACTCAGCGTGAAAAAGCAAATGCGGCTTCTTCCCCGATTGGTTCCCTGATGAACTATTTGATAGCGTGAGGTCGTCAGCGACACGACAGTACACCGAGTCTCGGGGGTCTGTCAAAACGCATACGCCGCAAACTGCGGTGATGCTTGACAGCCAGCAAACGCCGGGTATAGTGTCCGTCTCAGCTTACCTGTGGAATTAGTTCATAAGGGAACCCCGGTGAGTCTGACGCTACTTACTTAACGTCAACAAACTATCAAAGAGGGAGAGTGCTATCTCGGTCGCCCGCAGCTCTGCGATAAGTCAGGCAGAGTAAATCGGATAACTTACCCGAGGTTGGTCCATGAAGAAGCGATCAGAGTTCATTGCCGCGCTGCTCTTTGCATGTCTTGGAATATGGGTGACGGCGGCAAGACCTGCAACCGCTCAAGCCCCGGCCGCCGCTCCGGCTCCAGCTGCCGATCAAGCTGCAGCAGACCGAGGTCAAGGCATTTTCTCTTCCAGTTGTTCGTTCTGTCACGGATCAAAAGCCACAGGAACGGAACAGGCGCCCAATCTGCTGCGAAGTCCCATTGTCTTTCAGGACCATGGTGGAGATAAGCTCGGGCCGTTCCTTAAGCAGGGGCGTCCAACGCTGGGCATGCCGGCGTTCCCTACCCTTGAGCAGCAACAGGTACAAGATATCGCGGCGTTTCTGCATGCGCGTATCCAGCAGGTACGCGGTACCAGGCTTCCCGAAACAGCATTGCTGGTAGGCGATCCCAAAGCGGGTCTTGCCTATTTCAATGGCGCGGGAAAATGCAGCACGTGTCATTCCCCCACTGGCGACCTGGCGCATATTGGATCGAAAGATCAACCCCTCGCCTTGACGACATCGTTTCTGACGCCGCCGGCCAAGCCCTCTCAAGTAACCGTAGTGTTGCCGTCGGGCCAGACCGTTCAAGGAAAGCTGGAGTACCTGGATGAGTTCACCGTGTCTCTGGTGGACGATGCCGGCGTCTATCACACCTGGCCGCGCGATCGCACCAGGTCGGTCACCGTAGTCGACCCGCTCGCCGCACACAAAGCATTGCTGACGATGTATACCGACAAAGACATTCACGACCTCCTGGCGTATCTGGTGACACTCAAATGAAGTACCGGCCGATTTTGTGTTTGGCTTCCCTACTGTTATTGCCGATGTGTGCGCTCGCTCAGACATTGGACCCGGAGGCACTCCACCGGCCGCCGACAGATACCTGGCCTACCTACAACGGCGATTATTCGGGCCGGCGCTACAGCACGCTTTCCCAGATCAACGCGTCCAACGTCAATACGCTCGGGCTGGCGTGGACGCATCACGTAGACTTTGGAAGCGAATCCTACGCACAACAGGCAAGTGAAGGTCGAAGAATCAAGGCCACACCCCTACTGGTAGATGGGGTGCTGTACTTCACCATCACGGATAACGTCTGGGCCATGGATGCGCTGACCGGCCGGGAGCTATGGCACTATGCGTGGCCGAACAACCGGGCTATCCATGTGGCTAACCGGGGCGTGGGGATGTATGGCAGCTGGCTGTATTTCATGTCTCCCGACAACTACCTGGTCTCATTGAATGCGAAGGATGGCACTGAGCGTTGGCGAGTCCAGGTCGCAGACGTGAAGGAGGATTTCTTTTCTGCCACCTCGCCGCTGATCATTGGCAATCACGTCATTGTCGGCCCGGGCAACAACGACAACATACGTGCGTGGCTGGAGTCCCGGGATCCCGAAACTGGAAAGCTGCAATGGAAATGGTGGGTGGATCCGGATCCAGGCGCGAAAGGTTCTGAGACCTGGGTGGATAACGCCACCATGGCAAAAGGTGGCGGCTTTCCCTGGTTGACGGGCACTTATGACCCCGAGTTGAATCTCTACTATCTGGGAACCGGCAACGGAGTGCCGATGGACAGGCCTCCGCACCCTACTCCCGAAGGAGATAGTCTTTACACCGCGTCCATCGTTGCCCTGAACCCGGATACCGGAAAGCTGGTTTGGGCCTACCAGGTGACTCCGCACGATACCCACGATTACGACGCCGGCCAGACGCCGATTATTTTTGATGGGGAGTTCCAGGGCAAGCACCGCAAGCTACTGGCGCAGGTTTCGCGCAACGGTTATTTCTTTCTTCTCGACCGGGTGACAGGCGAACACTTACTGACCACCAAGTATATGCCGGAAACCAACTGGGCAAAGGGAATCGATCCCGAGGGCCGCCCTATTCCGGATTACGCCAAGGATGCTAACCCGCCGGGAGCCCTGGTTTCTCCTTATCCCATTGGGGCGACGAATTGGTGGTCGCCGTCTTACGATCCCAAGCTTGGCCTCATCTATGTGAATGCAGCGCGAACCTGGGCTTACTTCACCACCTCAGGTTATGGCCGGTTTCGCTCTCCGCCGGATTACGTGACCATGGCGATCGATTACAAGACGGGAAAGGTTGTCTGGAGCCACGAGTTAGGTGACAAGAGCGGCGTTCTTATTTCCGGCCTGCTGACGACGGCAGGAAATCTGTTGTTCGGCGGTGATTCGTTCGGAAATTTTCTGGCCATGGATCCGGCAACGGGCAAGACTCTCTGGCATGCCAACCTGGGCCAATTTGTAACTAACGCACCAATGACTTATGAACTTTATGGGCGTCAATATTTGTTGGTCGCGGCCAACGATAACTGGTTCGCGTTTGCCCTGCCAGAGTCTGAGGAGAGCAGCAGCCATGCCAAGGGTCATTAGATCGTAAGAGGAGCAAAGGTATGGAGCGACGTGATTTCTTAAAGGGCCTGGCAGCCGCCTCGGGAGCAATTTCCGCTCCGGCGGCGCTCTATGGCGCACAGGCCAACCGCCCTGCGCCGCAGTTGCTGGCAAAGGATACGGCTCCCGCCAGGCCACCGGACGATCCATGGCCAGGCAAGAAAAGAATTCTGGCCATCGCCGATCCGCAGGAATGGTATGCCGAGCCGGGCTATCATCACGACTCGGCGTCGCATACGCTGGCCACGATTGAGCGGCTGGGGCGTGAGTCCGGCGCCTGGATCACGGTGATACGCACCGACATGCGTCTGCTCACCAAACAACCGATCGCCGGCTACAACGTTAGAAATCTGAACAACTTCGATGCCGTGTTTTATATGGGCGAGGGCCCCTGGAATATTACCGACCAACAGAAAGCCGACCTGTTGTCATTTGTTCACGAGGACGGAAAGGGCTTCATCGCCGGCCATGCCGGCAATGGCGGTCATCTTCTTTTGTGGCCGGAATACGCGGAGATGATTGGCGGAAACCTGGTGGGCGAGTTCCCTTCCGCCGATATGCACATCGTGGTCGAAGACCCTAATTTTCCCGGAGTTCAGGGCTTTCCGAAACAATTCACTTTTCGCGACCAGTACACCATCGTAGGGCCGAACTATTCGCGAGACGTAGACCACGTGATCATGAGGATGGATCCGACGAAATTTCCTGAAGTGTTTGCCGCACTGCAGCCGGAGCCCAATCCAAATCGCCACCCTTCCTCAGATCAGTTTCAAGCCAATCTCAAGAAGCTCGCCGGCTTGCGCACAGATGGCGATTTCCCCATCGTCTGGTGCAGGAAGTACGGCAAGGGCCGCGTGTGGTATTCCACGTTCGGCCATCTTGAGGCAACGCTGGACGATGCGCGCATCCAGCAGATGTACATTGGAGCCATCAAATGGGCTCTCGGCCTCGCCGACGCGGACATTACGCCCCGCCCATTCCCGGGGAATCCATAAGACTAGTCTTCAGAGAGGTACGAAATGAAAAAGTCACTGATTGTTTGCTGTCTGGCGCTCTTTACGATGGCTGCGCGGCAGTCTCCAGCCCAGGCGCCCACCGCGGCGCCCGCTCACAAGATTCGAGTCCTCATCCTCACGGGGAGCTCGGACTGGTCTCATCCCTGGCAGGGGACGGCGCCCTTCATGCAGGGCATACTGAACAACACCGGGCGTTTTGACGCGAAGCTGGAGGAAGAAGTTGCCGGCATCACCGCGGCGACGCTGGCCAACTACGACGTGCTGATAGATTACTACTATGGCCCGCGATGGCCGCCAGTAACGGAAAAGGCGGTCGAAGATTTCATACACTCGGGCAAAGGCATGGTTGGAGTACACGGAATCACCTATGGCCCCTTCTTCGGGCAGGCCGGGGGTAGCGCGACAGAGCCTCGGCGCCTTGAAGGGGAGCCCTGGGCTGCATTTGCCGACATGATCGGAATGACCTGGAAGCTGGACAATATCGGTCACGCCACACGCCACGTGTTCGCGGTGCAATGGGTCGATCGTGATCATCCCATCAGCCGCGGGTTGCCACCGACATTTGTAGCCAACGATGAGCTTTATCACAAGATAGACCTGAAACCCAACGTGCATGTGCTGGCGACCGCCTTCGATGATCCCAATGTCAAAGGTGGAACCGGCAAGGTAGAACCAGTAATCTGGACCGTCCCATACGGTCAGGGCAGAGTCGTCATGATGGTCATTGGCCATGATCTTCTGGCCATGAGTCAGCCGGGCTTCATGGATGCGTTTGCGCGGAGCGCGGAATGGGCCGCGACGGGTGATGTGGCGCCCGGCGCTCCTACACTTTCTCCGCCCACCAGTTTGCCGGCGCCTGCCGAACATCGTTAATCTTTTATGAGAGCAATCGCCTATACCATCATGTCGCTACTCACCGCATTGTCTGCGCTGGCGGAAACAAGCCCGGCACCTCCGCAAACCGAGATTTCAAACTCGGTAATGCGGGTGAAGATCTATCTGCCAGACGCGACTACCGGCTTTTACCGCGGCACCAGGTTTGACTGGTCCGGGGTGGTTGGGGATCTGGAATTTGCCGGGCACAGCTACTACGGCCCTTGGTTTACGCAAACGGATCCCAAGGTTTCTGACTTTGTCTATCGAGGCGCAGAGATCGTAGCCGGCCCGTGCAGCGCCATCACCGGTCCGGTCGAGGAATTTGGGGTTTTGGGATACGACGAGGCCAAGCCCGGTGGAACCTTCCTCAAAATTGGTGTTGGCGTACTGCGTAAGCCTGACGACGCACATTACACCGCTTATCACCTTTACGAAATTGTGAATGGCGGGAAATGGAGCGTCAAAAAGAGCAACGACGCCGTGGAGTTCACGCAGGAACTGCATGATGCGTCTTCGGGATATGGATACATCTACCGCAAGAAGGTGAGCCTGGCCGCGGGCAAGCCGCAGATGTTGATCGAGCATAGCCTGAAAAATGCCGGCACCCGCTCGATCCACACCAACGTTTACGATCATAACTTCCTGGTGCTGGATAAACAGCCAACCGATGCGGGCTTCAAAATCAGCTTGCCATTTACAATTTCAGCCGAGCCCCCCATTGAGAAAGAACTCGCCGAGGTTCGTAAGGATCAAATTGTTTACCTCAAGACGCTGACCGGGGAGGACCGCGTCTATACCTCCATTTCGGGTTTCGGCAACAGTTCAAACGACTATCGGATTCGGATCGAGAACACGAACGTGGAGGCCGGTATGGAAATCACCGCAGACCGACCGCTGTCGAAAATGGCGCTATGGTCGATTCGTTCTGTCATCGCGGTTGAGCCCTTCATTGATATATCTCTTGAGCCCGGCACCCAATTGACATGGAAATATGATTATGACTACTACACGCTTCCCCATTCGAACAAATAAATGGCGTCTTAAACGGTAAAGCGTGTGCGTATCCCATATCTCCGTTGCTCGTAAACTCCACCATGGTTACCAGAGCCAGTCTTGCTATTCGACTGGGTCGGCCTTATAGTGCCACAAGATAATAACTACAAAAGAGTTCCAGCAGGAACTCTGGGATGAGAGTTTGGTCTTTGGGAGAGTTCGCCGTCGATGGTGGCCGAACATGTTGTCTGCTAACTTTGAGGCCGTTGTTGCTCTCTTTGAAACCTGCGATAGCCCCACTCGCGTCTAGACCCTGACGGTTACAAGCCAGCCTTTCGCATACACCAGGAAAGGTGGAGCGGAAGTAAGTTGCACGCGTTTAGCTAGTAGCGGTTAAGGACCCGCAAAAATGAAAGCTCTAGTCAAGTATGCGAGCGGCGAAGGGAATGTTGAGATACGTGAAGTTGAAGAGCCTCGTTGTGGAGACAACCAGGTAAAACTCGAGATTGCCTATTGTGGAATCTGCGGAACCGATATTCATGTTCTTCACGATACATTTCGCAACTACCCCCCGGTAATTCTCGGCCATGAGTTTTCAGGCACGGTGGTAGAGATGGGCAGGAACGTTACCAGCGCCAGGCTGGGAGAAAGAGTCACAGGCCTGGGCGCCACGTCCGTTACGTGTGGCCAGTGCGAGTACTGCCTCTCTGGGTATTTCATCTTCTGCGCCAATCGCCGGGGCATGGGCCATGGCGTGAATGGCGCGTTTACCCGCTACGTGGTCATGCGTCCTGACCAGCTCTACCGGATTCCTGAGAACTTCTGTCTGGATGAAGCAGCCATGAGCGAACCGTTCGCGGCTGTGGTGCAGGCGGTCACCGAAATCACCAATGTGCGCATCGGTGACACCGCGTTGGTTTCGGGGCCGGGCCCCATGGGGCTCCTTTGCCTGAAACTACTGGTTGCGGAAGGGGTACGAACGATCGTCGCGGGCGCGGCGGGAGATCAGGAACGCCTCAGCGCCGCGCTCCGGATTGGCGCCGCAGCGGTGATCAACATCGGTGAAGAGAACCTCAACGATGCGATCCAGGAGCATACAAGCGGAGTGGGCGTGGATGTTGCCTTCGAGTGCGCCGGCCATCCCGGCTCGGTCCGCGGATGCCTTGAGTCCTTGCGTCCGATGGGACGTTACACCCAGGTAGCAATCTGCGGACAGGATATCCAATTCCCCATCGACCTGATCTTTTACAAGCAGCTGACGATGTCAGGCTCTGTCTGCTATACCGCCCGGACGTGGGAGCGCATGATGAAGATCTATGCCGAGGGTCGAGTCAGGCTGAATGATCTGATTTCCACCAAGCTACCCATATCGGACTGGCAAACTGCCTTTCGCCTGTGCGACGAGAAGAAGGCGATTAAAGTATTGATGTATCCGGAGAAGTAGCGGAGGAGAGCGATGAGCAAGATTCTGGAGAAGCCGGTTGCATACAAGAGCCCGTTGTATGAGATGACGCAGACCACGCCCACTTGCCTTTGGAACGACTCCGCGACGTTATCCGAGTTGACGTATTCGATCGAGCATGGTGCGGTGGGGGCTACCTGCAATCCTGTCATCGTGCTCGACGCGCTCAAAAAGGAAGCTCATCTTTGGAACGATCGCATCCGGGCCATTGCAAGCGAACTGCCTACAGCGACGGAAGAAGAAATCGGGTGGAAGCTGGTAGAGGAGATCTCGGCTAAGCGGTCTGAATTGCTACGGCCGGCTTTTGCGCAGTATCAGGGCCGCAATGGCAGGCTATCGATTCAGACTGATCCACACTACTACCGCAATGCTGCCGCTTTGCTGGAGCAAGCGGTGCGGTTCAATGCCCTGGCGCCCAACATGATCGTAAAAATTCCTGCGACCCGGGCTGGGATCGACGCGATCGAGGAAGCGACCTATCGCGGCATCAGCATCAACGCAACCGTCTCCTTCGCCCTGCCGCAATGTATTGCGGTGGCCGAGGCCATGGAGCGCGGCTTCAAACGGCGAGAGAAAGAAGGTCTTGACGTATCCAGGATGGGTCCAGTGTGTACGATCATGGGCGGCCGACTGGATGACTGGCTGAAAGTAGTCGCCGAGAAGCAGGATATTACCCTCGAACCGGGCTACCTGGAATGGGCCGGTGTTGCGGTATTCAAAAAGGCCTACAAGATCTATCGCGAACGCGGCTATCGCGTCCGGCTGCTGTCGGCAGCATTCCGCAACCACATGCAGTGGAGCGAACTGGTTGGGGGAGATGTGGTGATTTCTCCTCCCTACAAGTGGCAGGTTCGATTCAATGGCAGCGATGTAAGCGTTGCCCCACGTATTGATAATCCGGTGGATCCCGAAATCGTCGCAGAACTGTTGCGGAAGTTTCCTGACTTTCGGCGCGCCTACGACGAAGATGGACTCTCTCTAGCCGAGTTTGACACCTACGGGCCAACTGTCCGTACGCTGCGCCAGTTTCTCGAAGCTACGCATGAATTGGCGGTACGTGTTCGGGATTTGCTATTGCCCAACCCGGATGGATCCTCGTCCTGACTGGACTTGCGGCTCGTAGCTAAGCTTTTTGGCTGCGAGAGCATCGGTCACGGATTGAGGGAAACTGCAGATCCCTCCACGGCACGCCGGGACAGGTCGGCTTCGCTCCTAATGAACAAACGAAGAGTGTGGTGCCACACCTCTGGTGCTCGACCGCCTGCGCCTTAAGGACCCAGCCCTTCCGGGCTGGGCTGACGTTTGGTGCCGGCCCTCCGGGCCTGGATTGCAAACACCGCTTTCCCATGTTCATTCCATCCTTGACTTGCCGCAGGCAAGTCAGCCACTCGGGATGACAAAGGTTGGAGTCGGGTTTCCATTCGGGGTCGGTTGCACGGATCCCGGTCTCAAAAGCGAGACCTGGGGCACCCTTCGATTTCAGCCTTCGATTTCAGCCCCTTGGATGTTGCGCTTCGATGTTGCCGGCACGCGAACTTTTTCATCTCCTCACCAAAGCTGAACGCCCAGCTCTGTTGATGTAAAAAAGGCCACAGACAAGCTCCTCACTCTTCCCATGAGCGCTGTGGAGTGGCCGATCGCGGGGCCGGTGATCTACGAGCTTAACTGGAGTAATGCCCGGGAATGGGACAGACCCCTAAGGCCTTAGTAGGGAGTGCGTCACAACTCTGGTTACAGGAGTTCAATACGGAACTGGTTCATTAAATACTTCTTGACACTTGTCTGACGCCAACTATATGACATTACCGCGCACCAATGCAGAGTAAATTGGGTTCGTAATTAGTTCTATATGGAACTAATGATTTTGCGATGTGCAGAGAACTAAATTCAGCGCATGGGCGACAGTGCGCGATAAGGCTATCGTCGGGCCACCCAGCTAATAAGACGGGTCAAGAAAGTTGTAACTTGAGGAGAATATCTGTGATCGAGACCAATAAATTTAAAAAAGCCCTGCAGCACATATTGCCAGTGTTCGCGGTATTTCTAGCAACGTCGACAGCGATGTGGGCCCAGGCCGGCGGCGGGTCCATGGTGGGTACGGTTCACGATCCGGCCGGCGCTGTCGTTCCCAATGCTGCCGTCACGATCACCAACGTCGACACCAACACTACCTACCCGGTGGTAACCAACGGCGACGGCCGCTTTCTATATCCCCAACTGCCGGTCGGCAACTACAAGGTTTCGGTCTCTGCGCCGGGCTTCAAAGAAGCCGTTCAGGAGGGTATTACGATCTCGATCGGAACTACGAGCACCGTCGACATCGCCCTCCAGGTAGGGCAGACATCGCAATCGGTGACGGTCACCGCGAACGCGCAGCAGATCCAGACGGAGAGTAGCGACGTAGGGACCACGGTCCCCGGGCAGTTGATCGCGCAACTCCCACTGAATTTCAGTGGTGTGATTCGCAGCCCCCTCAATTTCATGACGCTGACCCCGGGGTTTCAAGGTGATTCAACGGGCAACGCCCAATCGCAGGCTAGTTTTAAACTCAACGGCGCGGGAACGGGGCAAGCTGACGTGATCCTGGATGGTTCGTCGATTCAGCTGGCTTCCCCGAACTACCAATGGAACTTTGGCATCAGCGTCGATGCGGTCTCCGAGTTCAAAGTACAGACCAGCACCTTCGCGGCGGAATTCGGGCGTACCGGCGGCGGCTTCGTCAACGTGGCCTCCAAGTCGGGAACCAATGAGTTCCACGGCGCCGTGTATGACCTGCTGAAGAACGCGGCGTTTGACGCCAACAGCTGGCAAAACAACCACACCGGCGTCGGCAGGCAGAACGATACGCAAAACGACTTTGGCGGATTTGGCGGCGGCCCGGTATTTATCCCCAAAATCTATGACGGCCGCGGCAAGAGTTTCTGGTTTTTCAGCTATGAAGGCTTTCGCTTCAAGTCCGGTGGCCCCGCCCTTGCCTCGACGGCGACGCCTCAAATGTGGGCGGGAGATTTTTCCCAGGTCCTGAACGGCGAGACTATCAATGGGGTCACTTACCCGGCACAAAAAATCTATGATTACACAACCTGTTCGGGAGCCAACCTGGGGCAACCCTGCCAGGCGTTTCCCAACAACCAGATTCCGGCGGATAGGCTCGACCCGTATGCCAAGGCCTTCATTCCCTATCTCCCGGTAGCCACCAACCCCGGCCAGCCTTTTCAGAACCTGGCATATACCCTTCTGGCGCCGATCAACAACGATCTCTATTCGACCCGGATCGACCAGAACATCGGGCAAAAGCACAAGGTCTTCGGCAGCTATGCGCAGGCGGACCTGCCGATTATCAACATTTACTCCTACGGGCCGAAGGGTCTCTACGACCAGAGCTTCGGCAGTACCACAACTCACTATGTTCGCATCGGTGAAGACTATGCCATCACGCCCACGCTTTTAAACCATTTCAATGCCGGCTATACCCGCCGCTTCCGGATCGAGCAGGGTGAAGGCGGTGTTGGCTCATGGGCGGATAAGATCGACTTTCACGGCTACTATCAGGACATTCTTATCCCCAACAACGGCATTCAATACGTACCCGGTACGGGAGCCGGAATGCCCACGCCCCCTGGAGACAACAGCTCCTTCATAGACAATAGCTACCAATGGGACGACTCGGTGTCGTGGGTTAAAGGCAAGCACAACTGGAAGTTTGGCTTTGTGTACCGGCGCCAGGGCTTCAACTCGAACTACAACAGCAATGCCGCTCCCGATTTCGGCTTCGACAATGCTTTGACTTCCGCTGGAAATCTGGCAAACGGCAACCCCGTCGATTCGAACTCCGGGTCCGGCGCGGCATCCTTCTTTCTCGGGGCAGCATCGAACGGGACGGTTGGTGGCCCTCAAAACGCTGCGATGCGTGTGCACGGTTGGGGGTTCTACGCCATGGACGACTGGAAAGTTAGCCCGAAGCTCACCCTGAACCTGGGCCTGCGCTATGAGGTCCCACAGCCAGTATTTGAAGAAAAGTGCAGGACATCTCAAGTCAATCCAACCCTGGCCAATCCTGGTGCCGACGGCCTGCCTGGTGCCTACGAGTTTCAAGGAACAGGCACGGGCAGAGACGGCAGATGCTCCCCGATGAACCAGTATTGGGGATCGTGGGGACCTCGCGTAGGCTTTGCATACCAACTCGACCCCCGGACGGTACTGCGCGCCGCTTACGGCCTCTACCAAACCCCGCTGAAGATATCCAACTTCGCGAACACCGACAGTTTGGGCTTCTTCGCCGCCGGATATAAGTGGCCTACCCAAATCAATCAACAGACGCCTGCGGTTATACCCAGCACGGTGCAAGGCTATCCTGGATCCATCCCGCCAACCATCACCCCAACAGCCCTGAACGGTAACGGTGGCGGCGGTGGCGCGGCGAGCGGTGGACCGGTGATGCTCCCCAGCAGGCTTGCCAGGCCTGGTGACGTGAATAACTGGACACTCGACATACAGCGCGAGTTCCCCGGCCAATGGCTGGTCGATATGGCATACGTCGGAAACCATGGAAGTCACTTGCAGGCGTTGCTTAAGGATCCCAACGTGGCTCCTGCATCAGCCCTGGTATACCAGAATTGCCTGGCGGTTCCACTAGCGGGACACGAGAGCAACCCGGCTTGCGCGGGACAAGCGCCTGTTGGCGTCCCCTACACGAACTTCGAAAACGACTTTGGCTCTGGGGCTACGGTTGCTCAGGCTCTGCGGCCGTTCCCGCAGTACCAGACCGAGGACCTGGACACATCGTTCAGCGCCAATCCATGGGGTAATTACAGTTACCAGGCACTGCAGATACAAGTAACCAAGCGCTACGGGTCTGGACTGACTATATTGAGCAACTACACGTGGTCGAAGAACCTTACCGACGCCGATTCGGACTACGCCCCGCAGGAAGCGTGGAATGGCGGCGTCGGTGGAATGTTTGATCCTTATGATCCCAGGAAGGAAAAAACCTACAGCGAATTCGATCAACCGCAACAATTCAAAATTGCTTACACCTATGAGCTTCCTTTCGGCAAAGGAAAGAAGTGGGGGGGTAATGTCAACAAATTGACCGATGCGGCGATCGGCGGCTGGACGTTAGGCGGTATCGATACCTACTCGACCGGTTTTCCTCTCTTCGTGCAGGAAAACAATTGGACCGCAGGTACCTTTGCGGGCCAGGCAACGGGAGGTAATGCGCGGCCTAACGTTGTCTCAGGGGTAAATCCTAATAATTTCACTGGCGGACTCGGGAAGTATAAATTTGGAACGACTACCAAGATCAACCCTGCCGCTTTCACCCAGGCGCCGAACTATACTTTTGGAAACGCTCCTAAAACGCTGGGCAATGTACGCGGCTTCACCCACCGGGAAGAGGACCTGCAAGCTTCCAAGCGAATCCCGCTATTTACGGAACGGGTCAATTTCCTTTTCCGATTCGACGCGTTTAACATCTTCAACCGGCACAGCTTTGGCTGTATGGATCTCCATGTGGGCGATCCATCGTTCGGGCAATTCCAATGCGGTACCGGTCCCAACGCGGAAACCAACAACAACCAATCGGGCATCGTCTCATCGGCTCGAACGTTACAGGCTAACTTCCGAATAACGTTTTGATGTAAACGGGATGCGGCGAGGTCGACAACCCGCGGCCTTCCTCATCCCGCAGTATGATATAGAGGCTGGCAATACCAAAGGGGGAGCGCGCCAAGCGTTCCCCCGTATTCTTTTTTAGTGTCGTCACCGGGCAGGTTCATGCTGAGTCGTAGCCGAGATCGGCTCCTAATCATCGGATGGGGATGTATCGCTCTTTGGGTCTTCTCTTCCCCGCTTCACCCGATGTCTTTGTGGGCCCAGGATGCTGACTCTGCGGCAGCCCAACACTTCGCGGCAGCCCACCAGGCACAGGATGCAGGAAACCTTGACCTCGCGGCACAAGAGTACGTGGCGGTCATTCGCCTGCGGCCCGATGTGGCGGAAGCCTACGCAAGTCTCGGGCTGGTCTACAACGCACAAGGAAAATTTGCGGAGTCCGCACGGACTCTGGCCAAGGCCGAAAAGCTGAAGCCAGGCTTACCCGGGGTAAGCCTCTATGTGGGTATCGACTACGAAAAGCAGCGCCAGGCGGCCCTGGCAGTCCCACATCTCATAGAAGCTGTGCGTCTGGAACCAGTCAACAAGCAAGCGCACACCTGGCTGGCCAGGGCGTTGTGGGATGACGGTCGAATTGAGCCCTCATTGGAACAGTCGCGCCAGACTGCGCGGCTTTTCCCCTCTGATCCGGCACTGCTGCTTGACCTGGGAGAGGCTTATCGCAAAGCCGCAGACCTGGGAATCGAGCGCGTGCTCGCCGGAGCCAAGGGCACGCCGCTGGTGCACCAGGTATACGGAGACATCTACAAGGACGAGCGCGCGTGGGAGAATGCAGCGGCCCACTATTATCGAGCCCTCGAAGAGGATCCGCATTGGCAGGGTGCTCATTACGGCCTGGGCGACGTTGCCGTGCGCAGGGAGAAGCTGGACATTGCATCGCAGGAGTATCACCACGAACTGGAAGCGAATCCCGGCTCCGCCGCCGCCATGGCCAGGCTCGGCGAAATAGCAATGCTCGAGAACAAGCCTGACGACGCGTTGGCCTTATTCAGCAAAGCGATTCAGGCGGGGGGATATCAGGCGGCAAGTACTCTCGGCTTACCACGTCCCTACCCGGCCGGGGCCGAGGACTTATCTCAACACGGACAGGAGCAACTCCGCGCCTCCCATCCCGCGCTCGAAGCGGCTCCCCCCAGTGCTTCCCGGAGTCTGGCCCTCGCCTTTGCCAATGCGCGCCTCGGCAATAACGATGTATCTCTCTCCGCTTGGAACGATTTCACCAAGACTACGCCGCATGCGAGTCCGCCGAGCGGGCGCGAGCGCGGCATCGACAACTTCTATCGCCAGGATTTCGAAAAGGCAGCAGCCGATCTGAGCGCGTGGCTCAAGGTTCATGGTAATGACTGGCAGGCTGACTACTGGTTGGCCAGAACCTATCGCAACCTTTCTCTTTCCACGCTCGAGCACCTGCTTGCGGTAGCTCCGGATTCGTATCCGGCACACCAGCTTTTGGCCGAGACGTACCAGAACGCGCAGCAGGACGAAAAAGCCCTGGCTGAATACAGGGTGGTGGAAAGTCTTGTCCCTAACTTGCCCGGTGTGCATTTCTCGATCGGCCATCTGCTCCTGAAGGCGAATCAGCCTGACCAGGCGCGCGATGAGTTGGCGGCCGAGCTCCGCTTAAACCCCGACCACGCGGAAGCCAATGCGGAGCTGGGGACCATTCTTCTGGATCGACAGGATGCAGCGAATGCAACACCTTATCTGGAAAAGGCGGTTCAGTTAGAGCCGGATCAATGGGTCACTTATCGCCAACTGGGCAAGGCGTATTACATGCAAAAAGACTTTCCCAAGGCTGAAGCTGCACTGCACCAGGCGGTTCGCCACGATCCCCAGGGTTTAGCGCACTATCAGCTCGCGCTGGTGTATCGTTCGATGGGACAAAAGGAGGCGGCCAACGAACAGTTCGAAATTTCCCGCAAGCTCAAGCTCGAGAGCCTGGCCCACGATGAAACACAAATGACAACGCTAAAATCTGTAGATCAATGAATTCCCGTGCATTCATCCTGGCGCCGTTTTTTCTTTCCTTCATTGCTATAGGACAAGTTGATTCTCTTGATCGTGGTCTCGAACTCTTCCGCCAGGAAAAATACGAGGCGGCGCTCGAACAATTTCGCGACGCGAGACGCTCACAACCAAAGAATGCTTCCATCGAAAATTTTATTGGGATCACCGAGACAAAACTTGGCCGCATCGACGAAGCCAACAAAGATTACGAGAACGCTTCCACGTTAGACCCCAAGCTTGCAGGCCCGCACACGAACCTGGGGTTCAACTACCTGAGCAGAAAACAATACCCGCTCGCCGAAAAACAATTGCGGACCGCGCTGGCGCTCGACAGCACCGACACGTTCGCGCACTATTATCTTGCCGTCTTGTATCTCACCACTGAGCGGGGAAAAGAAGCGATTCCCCACCTTGAACCTGCCGTGACGCTGCTCGAGAATGACACGGCGGCCGCCGTGCTGGCGATCAAAGCATGCCTCTCTTCCAATTCCCCCGCCGAAGCAATCAAGCTGGTCGAACGCCTTGAAGCGCACGGAAAGCTCACTGCCGAACAGGAATACGCGCTGGCTGAACAGTTCAATGAACAGGAAATGTACGTCCAATCCGCCGCGCGCTTCCGGCGCATTGCTGACATGCAACCGGCTTCGTGGCAGAACAAGTACAACCTCGCACTAGCGCTGTTAAAGGCTAAGCAGCCAAAGGAGGCCATCCCTTTGCTCGACGGCATTGCCGCTGAGCATGCGACAGACGCCAACCTTCTGGCTGGAATTGCCTCTGCCTATGAGGGCGCCGGTGAACACCAACTGGCTCTCGGCGCGTATCAGAAGGCGATTGCCGCCGACCCGACGAATCCTGACCGCTATCTTGACTGCACCCGCTTGCTGATCGATCTTGACCGCTATGACGAGGCGACCCGCATTCTTAAGAGCGGTATTCCGTTGGTTCCAGACGATTACCCACTGACGATTCGTCTGGGAGTCATCGCGATGATGCAGGGAAACCGCGCCCAGGCACGCGAGGCCTACCATAAGGCAATATCGGAACACCCGACTCTTGCTTTGGGCTATGTCGCGTTAGCCCAGACCTTTATGAAGGAGGGTAACGATCAGGAGGCGCTCAAGATATTGACGGAGGCGCGGACCGTCGTACCGCGTGATTTTGCGCTCGAATATGTTTTTGGCCTGGTTTCCTTCCAGCTGGGACTGCAGCAGCAGGCGATGGATGCGCTCAAAGCTGCCAGGGAAATGAGCCCGATGGTGGTCGAACCTCACTACCAGCTGGGGCTTCTCTACATGAAGATGCAGCAGTGGAAAGGGGCCCAGGAAGAATTCGAGCAAGTGCTCAAGCTTGACCCGCGCAACGCGGCAACGTACTACCAGCTTAGCCGGACTTATCAACGGCTGGGAGAGACCGCGAAGGCGCAGGAGATGGCCAAGCAAGCGAGCCTGCTTACAAAGACACAACGCGAGGATGCCATCAAGACGCAAGAACTTCGCCTTGGAATCCCCGGACAGAATTGATGGAGAACCGTAGATCTCTCCACTTCGCTACGCTCTGCCGAAAAACATTTCCAGTAAGGGTACGCGGAACTGCAGGTCCCTCCGCTACGCTCCCCCAGATTTCCTGTGGAATTTGGTGGCGTTGGCAAACTTCATGCGCCTTTCTCTACGGAAAGCCGCATACGTGGTTGTTACGAGTGCCATGAGGTAGGAAATCTGGATACGCTTCGGTCGGGATGACAAAGGGGAGGGCAACGCTTCCATGGAGAGCGGTTGCCGAAGAGAAGGCGTTTTTCATCACCTTGGGTGGGCCGTGGAACCGAAGCGTTAGCGAAGTGGAGAGATCTGCGATCTTGGATCCGGACAACAAAACCCTCTCACAGTTCATTACGGAACTGTGAGAGGAAAATCCTCTTGACACCTCTGGAAGCACAAATATATGAACTTAGTGCACAGATAACTAACTCCTTAGTTCATTACGGGAATAATGACTGACACTCCGATTATCCTTAACGTTCATTTCCAAGCGGCCCCCGGTCATGAAGAGAAGCTCGGAGCCGAGTTGCATTCGCTGGTCGCTCCAACGCGCGCAGAGCCCGGGTGTCTCGTCTATGAACTCCACTATGATCCTGAGGATCCTGCGAAGTTCATGTTCTATGAGAAGTTCGCGAGCCAGGAGGCGCTCGACTACCACCTCAACACGCCCCACCTTAAACGTCTGCAGAGTTACCTCAAGGCGAACGACCCGATTGCGGCTCAATCGGTGACCAGGTGGCGCACGTTCGTCTGATCGCCCGATAGCCCTGGTTGACCGATGTCCCGAACTCCAGGGACTCATGTAGCCGTACGCTGAAAGGACAATCAGTGAGCTCCGAAAACGAATACACTCCCCCGAATGAAATGCCGCCATCGCGTATCCACCCTGTGCTGGTGGGGCAAAAAGCCCTGGTGACCGGGGCAAGCAAGGGGCTGGGCCAAGCCATGGCGATCGGGTTCGCACAAGCGGGTGCGGATGTACTGGTAAATTACAGCTCGGATGAGCCAGGGGCCCGGCAGACAGTGAAGGCCATCGAGGCACTGGGAAGAAAAGCGGTGGTCTACAAGGCCAACGTCGCGCGCGAAAACGAAGTGCAGGCCATGTTCGACTGCATGTTCAAGACCTTCGGCAGACTCGACATTTGCGTTCCTAATGCTGCCATACAACTCAATGCAAAAGTAGATGAGATGACGTTGGAACAATGGCAGGGAGTGATCGATGTAAACCTCACCGGCATGTTTCTCTGCGCTCGCGAAGCGATTAAGGCATTCAAACGCCAGGGGATCGATCGGTCTCTCTCCTACGCCTGCGGCAAACTCATATTCATGAGTTCAGTGCACGACATCATTCCCTGGGAAGGGCACGCGAACTACGCCGCGGCCAAGGGTGGTCTGATGCTGTTCATGAAGAGCCTGGCACAGGAGGTGGCCCACTTGCGCATCCGGGTGAACGCTATTTCACCCGGCGCCATCCGGACTCCCATGAATGTTGAGAAACTGACCACGCCGGAAATGTTCGAGTCCACGCTGCTCAAGCTGATGCCGGCGAAACGAATCGGAGAACCTGAGGACGTAGCCCGTGCCGCCGTGTGGCTGGCCTCGGATGAGTCTGACTACGTGTATGGGACAACCATTTACATTGACGGTGGCATGACGCTCTATCCGGGCTTCATCGGAGCCGGATAAAGGCTGGAGAGCGTTTGTGAAATTATCGGCATTATTTGTTATGGCGGCGCTGTTACCGGCAATGGCCGGGGCCGCAACTATCACGGTGACGATCACCGGGACCACGGGTGAGATTCGAGTAGGCGAAGGGCCCATCTTCGGGCATAGGTCATACACGTTGATTCCACCCGGCGACCCCTTCGCGCTGACTTATACCTTTGACGAGGAAAAGGGAAAGCAGAGTATCCCGGAAGTAAGTGACGGTCTTATTACGCAGTCGGGGATAGAAGGCACGGCGCCTTCGTCTCCCGGGACCAGCGCTACACTTCAGGTCGGCAGCGCCGTATGGGAGTTCGGCTCTTCCGCGCGTTCGCAAATCATCCTGAAGACTTCTGCCAGCAGCAAGAGCGAACAGTTCGTTTTCATCGCCACGGCAGGCGGCAATCGAGTTTCCGCTCAGATTGTCCCGGGCAAAGGCGGCTTTTGGCCGAAGAACGGCGATTGGCGAGCGAGCTTTACCTCTGGCCCGCTTGACGGCAGCACTGCTTCCTTCGCGGCAGATAACGATCGAGTCTCGGCCTCGGGAAGCCTGACGCCATCGACGATCACAGTCGCCGGGGTGGACATTGATGGCCAGTGGCTGCGATCTACAACCACGGCCGGCGGCGAAAGAAAGTGGCAGTTAGCTCATGCGTCGCCCAGAGGCGGTTACATCGTAGAACAGGTGACTCGAACCATCATGGGAACGAAGGCCGACGGTTCGCCCATCACTCCTTCTACCCTCAAGTATTGGCAGGCGTGGCAGGTTCCTGTTGGAGCAGACGCTCCGCTCGACGCTGTCGACAGCTTCCCGGACACTGCCTTAGCCGGCGCTAAAGGGGAGGAAAGTTTGTCTGCCGTGGCTCGCTATTACGAAGGACTGATCTTGCCACCTGCCTTCGGCGTAGGCAACAGCCAGTACGCAAGTGGGCGTCTATCTTCGGTGACTGATCCACACCTATCCACCAACAGCGCGACCTTGCCGGTCGCGACAAACGCGAAACAGCAATTTTGACTCTCCAGCCTGAGGGTGGCATCGATATTTGTAACGATCACGGTGATTCATGCAGATTAGATTGATTGCGCAAACCCTATCGCTGACGTTTCTGTTCGCTGCCGGCGGTTTCCCTGCTTGCGCAGCGTTAAACCAACCGGTCAGGACCGCGAGTGGAATGCTCCAGGGCACGCCCGGCAAAAATCCCTCGGTGACTGCGTTCCGCGGGGTACCTTATGCTGCTCCACCGATCGGTAATTTACGTTGGCGAGGGCCGCAAGCCGCCGCTTCATGGAGCGGAGTTCGGCACGCAGACAAGTTTGGCAATATCTGCATGCAAAATGCCCTCAAACCGGGATCTTTCTATCAGGTGGAATTCTATGAAAGACCCGAACCGATGAGCGAGGACTGTCTTTACCTGAATCTATGGACCGCCGCTTCCTCCGCCAGTGAGAAGCGGCCAGTGATGGTATGGATTCACGGCGGTGGATTTGTTGAAGGCTCGGGCTCCCTGCCTTCCTTCAACGGCGAAAGCCTCGCCGCTGAAGGAGTGGTTATTGTAACCATCAACTATCGCCTCGGTGTGTTCGGATTCCTGTCCCATCCTGAGTTATCCCAGGAGAGCCCCTTTCACGCCTCAGGAAACTACGGCATGCTGGACCAGCTTCAAGCTCTGAAGTGGGTGAAGGCGAATATACAAAACTTCGGTGGAGACCCGGACAATGTAACCATCTTCGGGCAATCCGCGGGCGCGACTTCAGTGCTGAACCTTTGCGCCTCGCCACTCGCCAAAGGCTATTTTCGACGCGCTATCGTTGCAGAGCGGCGGATTTACCCAGGCCAGCGATCGCAAGACCCAGGAGGCAGGCGGGTTTGAGCTTTGCCCGGCGCGTCGGTGTCGACTCTATCGCCGCCCTCCGAGCCAAGCCGGCGGCGGAGATCCAGCGGATTGCAATTCCTCCGCCGGACGGGAAGAGCGCGAACATCTCCAGATTTTGGCCGTACGTCGATGGCTACTTTCTGACCACTGCACCCCAGGCCGTTTTTGAGCAGGGTGGCGAAAATACGCATTCCCTGTTAGCCGGATCAAACGCCAACGAAGGGACCACACTTGTACCCACTCCGGTTACAGAAGCACAGTTGAAGAGCCGGATCGAGAGCAGGTACGGGTCTCGAGCGGAAGAATATTTCAAGATTTACCCGGTGCACTCAGACCAGGAAGCATGGCAAGCGTCGATGGATGCTATCCGCGACTATATGGCCGGCACTGCGTTGGAAATTGCCCGAGTCGAAAACAAGCACAAGGCTTACATCTATTACTTCGATCGTCATCCGCCAGGGCATGACAGTGATCGTTACGGTGCCTATCACTCCGCGGAACTGGTCTACGTCTTCAACAATCTGGACTCGGTAAAACGTCCCTGGACGGAGACCGACCGCCAGTTGGCCAAAACAATGTCGAGCTATTGGGTCAACTTCGCCAGGACCGGCGATCCCAACGGTCCAGGCCTTCCCCATTGGCCGGCTTTTGGCACAACGCCTGAGCGGGGCATCGAGCTCGGTACTCAAGTGAAAGCTGCAACCCTTCCCCCGACGGAACGGCTGGACGCGCTGAAAAAGAATGGCTTCGGCTCGATATTTTGACTTTGGAACAGGACTGAGTTCCCAGTTGAACTCATTTCAAGATATGGTCGATTTAATGCTAGTATTGCCACCGTAAAACTGCAGGTATGAATCATGAAAGCCAAACCAGACAGGCAAGAAATGTCGCGCAAGGTCGACAAATACTGGGTTCCGATCATCGCGAGAACCATCGAACTTCTCGATTGCTTCGGATCCGCGACCGAATCGTTGACGCTGGAAGAAGTTGTCAAGCGAACCGGCATACCGCACACCACTGCCTATCGAATACTGCACACGCTGGTACTGCGGGATTACCTCACCCAGTCGGGGCGGCAGTACCGTCTTAACCGGCTGCGCAGGAGACTGCGGTTTGGCTTCGCCAACCTTTCGAAACACATCTGCATAGCGGTTGAGATTCAACGCAGCCTGGAAAAAGCCACTGCGGCTGCGGGTATTGATCTGGTGGTTTGGGATAACGATCGCAACGCAGACACAGCCATTCGCAATGCGGAAGAAATGGCCGACAGCAAAGTCGACCTGGCGATTGAATTCCAGCTATACGAGCACGTCGCTCCGGTCATCTCGGATATTCTTTCGCGTTCGGAAATCCCTCTCATTTCTCTGGTCAATCCCCATCATGGAACGGTGTACTTTGGGGTTAACAACTACCGCGCGGGTTTCTCCGCCGGCGTTGCGCTCGCGGATTACGCGACGAGACACTGGAATTCCCAGGTGGACACGCTTCTGCTTCTGGAGTCACCCCGTGCCGGCAGAACCATCCAGAGCCGGCTGGTGGGCGCCCTGCAAGGAGTCCAGGAACGGCTCGGACCCTTAGCGGAGAAAGTCCATTATCCACCTGGATGGCGGTGGTGATAAGTCGACATCCCAGGCGGCCGCGGCCGTGGCCTTCAAGTCGCGATCGAGAAAGAAGGTCCTGGTGGTTGGGATCAACGATGAAAGTGCAATCGGAGCCGTGGAAGCTGCGAAACAGGCGGGCAGTGGAACGGAGATTGCGATCGTCGGTCATGGTGGCAGCATGGAGATCATGGACATTGTCGCGAATCCGGACAGTCCATGCATCGGGACTGTTTTCTTTCACGCGGAGCGTTACGGAACTGATCTGCTGAGTTTCGCCTTGCCGATCGTACGCGGCAGATCAGCTCCGGTCGTCCACTACGTGCCCCACGAATTCATGGGAAAAGATGCATTGGTGCGAACCCGCCGCGAGGCGCTCGCCCGCCCCTCATAGGATATGAAAAAGCTGAAGGCTGCAATTTTTGGGATTGGCTTTATGGGGCGGGTCCACACCGAAGCCCTACGCCGTCTGGGCAACGTAGAAGTGACCGGTGTTGCCGGACGAACCGCCGAGGCAGCGCGCAAATTTGCCGATGGCCTGGGCATTGAACACGCTACCGGGAATTACCAGGATTTGCTGGCTGATCCTGAACTCGACGCCGTGCACATCTGTACTCCTAACGAGCTGCACTTCCCCATGGCGCAAGCTGCAATGCAGGCGGGCAAGCACGTACTGTGCGAGAAGCCCCTCGCCTCCACGATCGAGGAGGCAAACGCTATGATCGCACTGGCCAGGGAAAAGGGCCTCGCGAATTGCACCTTCTACAACGTTCGCTCCTACCCCCAGGCGCAAAACATGCGCCGCATGTGCGAAGCGGGCGAATTGGGGGACGTTCAGGTGATCCAGGGAACATATTCCCAGGATTGGCTGCTCTACGACACAGATTGGAACTGGCGCATTGAATCGGGACCGTCCCGCACCTTCGCCGACATCGGCACCCACTGGTGCGACCTGGCCGAGCACATCACCGGGCGACGCATCACGTCCCTGTGTGCCGATCTCACCACCTTCCTCACCACGCGTAAGAAACCCAAGGGATCGGTCGAGACCTTTAGCGGAAAAACACTGCGGCCAAGTGAGTATGACGAAGTTGCGATCAAGACGGAAGACTTTGGCGCCATGATGTTTGCCATGGGCGAGAAGACGAAGGGCTCGCTTACGGTGAGCCAGGTCTCCGTGGGTCGCAAGAATCGCCTCTTCATTGAAATCTTCGGCACCAAGGCATCGGTGGCCTGGAATACCGAATGCCCCGACGAGCTTTGGATAGGCCATCGGAATTCGCCGAACGAAATCGTGATCAAAGATCCTTCCCTGTTGACTGACGGAGCTAAGAGCTACGCTGATCTGCCGGGCGGTCACAGCGAGGGCTATGATGACACCTTCAAGCAGGTCTTCCGGCGTTTCTACAGAAGAGTCGCCGATGGCCAAGCGCCAACGGAATATCCCACCTTCGAGGATGGGATTCGCCAGTTGCGCGTTCTCGACGCGGTGCTCGAGAGTTCGCAGAAGAGGGCCTGGGTGCCCGTGCGAGACTGAAGTAGCAGGGCTGTAGAAAGGGGTCGCCTCGCATGGGCCAAACAAGCGCGGCACTGGCACTTCTCGGTCTTCTTGGCGCTACACTCCAGGTCAGTATCCAGCCGTCTTCTGAACCCCCACATGGAAAATATGCCGGAGACGCGGCCTGCCTGGCCTGTCATCGGGATCAGAGCATTTCGTATGTACACACCGCGCATCACCTGACATCTCAGCCGGCCAACAAGGATTCCATTCTTGGCTCGTTTCACGAGGGGTCAAACGTGCTGATGATCGCCGACCCCGCGACCGCGAGCGATAACCCGGGACTGTATTTCAAGATGGAGGCTAAGGCGAACGGGTTCTACCAGACAGCGGTGGCCGGTTGGCCGGGGCAACTGGAGAAGAAAAGCGAACGGATGGATGTTGTAATCGGATCGGGCGTCCGCGGGCAGAGCTATCTGTACTGGCATGGTGACCTGCTGTATGAATTACCGGTGAGCTACTGGACGGATGGAAGCCGGTGGATCAACAGCCCCGGCTACAAGAATGGCACGATGAATTTCTCCCGCGCCGTCGTCCCGCGTTGTCTCGAGTGTCACGCCACACAGATAGTACCCCGCTCGCCGGATCCGCTTAGCAATCGGTACGACCCCATGAGCCTGGTGACGGGAATCTCCTGCGAGCGTTGCCATGGCGCGGGCGTTGAACACATTGCGCTCCATCAGGCGCAAAAGACCGCTGCTGCAGGCGCTCCGGCTGGATCGGCCGGAGAAACAATTCTGAATCCTGCCAGGTTTACGCGAGACCGCCAGGTTGACTTATGCGCGCTGTGCCACAACGGTATCCGAACCGAAGAGTTGGTCCCGGCATTCTCGTATGTGCCGGGCAAGCCATTGAATAATTACCTGCATCCCAACGAAGGCAAGGTCGCGGATCATCCGGATGTTCATGGAAACCAGGTAGGCCTGCTCGAGAAAAGCCGCTGTTACTTATCTTCACCGAACATGAGCTGCTCGACCTGCCACGACGTCCATCAGCCGGAGCGCGCGGCGGCCGCGTATTCCGATCGATGCCTAACCTGTCACCGGGTGGAAAGCTGCGGCATGTCAAAAACCATGGGGCAGAAAATTGCGGACAATTGCATCGACTGCCACATGCCTGTCGAATCGACCAACGCTATCATCTCTGAAACTGCAGGGCAGGTTATCCACCCCAGGATGAGAAATCACTGGATCAAGGTTTACCCGTAGTGCTCGTCGTTTCCCTGGACAGCCACAGGTGCAGGTGGTTTTTTGATTCTGTCTCTCTTGGCTTTCTGCAGCGCACTGCCGGCTGCGAGACGCAGAAGTTCGGGCATTCGGGCGGTTGCGCCGGGACGCGCCGACACGGTCGCGAGGCCCATACTCACCATGAGCCGCCCTTCGCCCTTCCCACTGCCAGCAGGAGGAGAGCGGAGAGCCTCGGCAGCAGACTTCACCTTCCCGGCCACTTTGGCCGCGCCGTCAGAGTCGGTAGAGGGGAGAATGATCGCAATATCCTCTGCGCCGTAGCGCCCGGCAAAGTCGGTTATGCGCAGAGCACCAATTACGGCCGTAGCAGCTTCGCCAAGACATCGATCGCCTTCCCGATGATGCCGCCAGTCATGGAATTGCCGAAAGTGATCAAAGTCCAGCAGCAACAGCGAAATTTCCGAGCCTTCGCGCTGGGTTCGGTTCCACTCCCGTTCCAACGCCTCATCGAAGGCGCGATGGGTGGAAAGTCCGGTGCGCGAGTCCGTGAACTCCAGGACAGAGAGCTGATCTTGCAAATGCTTGCGCTCCGTGATGTCGCGCATCACGATAATTTTTTCGCTGGGTTCGCCTGTCGGGGAATCGCAGGCCGCGTAATGCCTGATCTCAATCCACGCGGTCGTCCCGTCTTTCTTCCGCATGCGCACAGCAGATCCATCGAGACCGGCAATGAGGCTGGCGGGCAGAAAGGACTTGTCTTCGTTAAAAATAAAGTCGTCCGGTCTTTTTCCGATCATCTCTTCTGGCTTCCACCCTAGAATGCGGAAGGACGACGGAGAAACGTAATGCAGGACGGTATCCGCCCCGGCGCGGCAAATGACATCGGTGCTGTTCTCGGCCAGGAACTGAAAGTTCACCGCATCTTCAGCTGACATAAGCGCCCCTGGACCGGCTGGACGGAATAGGCGCCCGATGAGCTTCGCTGGTATAACGCGCGACCGCCTGGCTAAGCTGGGAATCGATTTCATCGGCGATCGTCATCACGCCAACCAGCAACTCGCTATAGTCAATGTTAGCCAGGTTTTTTTGCAGGGTGTGAAAGATGCTGCTCTGCAAAATCCGCGACTCCTCGACCAGCATGGCAGCCGTATAGCCCTGGCGGTAGCGATTAGCACCGTGTTCGGCAGCGCTGAAGGATATCGGGTCTTTGCCGCCAATTGGCTGGTGAGCTTCGAGCCTTTCAATCAGTTCCGGTAAGAGCAGCGGCAAATGACGGCACCGTTGTTCCCAGCTCATTGCGACCGCCATCAGTGCCGGTTGCATTTCTACGCGGGCGCACCATTCCCGCATGGTGCTCTCTTTGGTGCGTTTCAGGATCGTGGCAACAGTTTCGATTTCCCGCTTCTGCAGTGGGCCGCTGCTCACCCGCTCCTTGATGATCTCGATGAGCGACGCCAAATCAATCGGTTTCACCAGGATCTCATCGGCCTGCTGCAGGATTGCAGCGGCCGCGGCGGTCATCTCAGGGAATGCACTCAAAAGCAGTGTCACCGCCTTGGGATTGGCGTGACGCATGGCGCTGACGACCGTAAGCCCATCCCCCGCTCCGGGCATGTGCAGATCGCTCAGCAGTACATCGTATGCTTCTGCACCGCTAATTAGTTTCAGCGCCTCGGTCACACTGGCCGCACTGGTGACCACAAAGCCAGTTTGTTCCAGCACACCGGTCAAGGCTATGCGGACAATTTCATCATCGTCGACGAGAAGTACCCTAATATAGTCCACTTTGTGTCTCTTAATGGGACTATCGGCGGGTGAAGGTCATTGCTTTAACGCAAAGTGGAATTGTTTGGCAAAGAAATCCGGAATTATAACTGCCTCTGAGTGTCCAGAGCCTGATCCGGAGGAAGTAGCTATCAGCATCGTTAGCACCCGCTGAAATTGCAGCCACCTCCGGGGGTGACGATCGGTTTGGTATAGGCGGAGGGAGTCAGCACTTTATTGTTGCTGAAGGTGCCGTGGGCGAGAGGATCGCTCGCGATATCGTCGAAGGCGTCGCTCGAATAATCGGTATTGTTCTCCACCACGACCGTCTCGAGACCATCACCCACAAACTGCAAAGCCACATAGGGGGGATCGATCATTTGATTGCCCGAGATGGTCACCCCGGTAACTTTGTACGTGGTCCCTTGCGAGTTGTACACCGTGACCGTTCCCTGATCCGGTCCGCCGGCGAAGAGCGCGTTGCCGCTGACCGTGGCGCCGGATACTCCCAGGGTGCCCCACTGATTCTCCGCAGCGATGTATAGATCAGAAAAGCCGTCCGGGTTGTCCACGTAATTGCTCTCGAAGACAACGTTGTTGCCCCCTACTACCGACATACCGCGTCCCCCAAGATTGTTGAGAATCGTGTTCCCTTTGACGGTGATATTCTTAACGATGGGATTGCCTACGTAGCTGACATTCGATATCCCGTCGTCCCCCGAGTTGAGGATCCGGTTACCCGAGATGGTGATCGAAGAGGATCCGACGATCTGCGTAATGGAATCAGCCAGGGTATTTTCGACGGTGTTGCCCGCTATCGTCCCACGAGTGCTGTTGTAGGACATGATCCCGATACTCGACGAGCCATTGATCAGGATGTTCTGGATGGAGTAGTTGGTGGCATTGTAAGCCCAGATCATCCCGGACCAGGGAGTGGTCAATCGCAGGGTGGCATAGCTGCGCATGGCAAAGTTCGAAGCGGAGACGTTGTTGCCCGAAAGGATCAACGCCTCATTGGCGGTATTCGTGGGCAGCAGGATGGAGGATGCTCCATTTCCTTGAACGGCAATGCCCGTGGCAGTTACCGTGCCCGAGTAGGCGAAACTGCCGGCAGGTATCTGAGCTATGCAATGGTGCAAGGCGGCGTAGTTGAAGGTGTTCTGGATTGCCGTTGCGTTGTTGGTCACGCCATCGGGTACAGCACCAAAGGTGGTGAGCGAGGCGGTGCAGGTGTAAGCGCCGGAAGCCAGGTGTGAGAAGAACAAGAAGATAATAACTGTTGCTAACCTTCCCATGAGCTTTTGCCTCCTTTGGCTAGATGTCCTTCGCGAACCGCCGCTCATCGCCATGAGCTTTTTGAGGCGAGGCTCTCCTCTCCTCTTCTGCGGGGTGCTACACGTTCTGCGGGTGAGTTACACGCATTTGTAGAGCAGTCGGCACCCTATGCGCTGATAGTCGGGGTTGTAGGTACGGGCCACGGTGTCGGCGATGTGAACACAACTGGCCACTGCGTTACAAAGCATGGTGCGCGACTTTAGATTTCGACAACTCGATCTCTTAAGTGTTCATGAAGTGTTACCTCCCTCAACAGCTTCCGGGATGGCGACATGTCAGGAGTACGTCACATTGTCCTTTGCTGATCAGCTTTAATTCTTCCCGGACGTTGGCCGCTACAGTCGAACGAATCCGTTGTCGGTCAGGACTTCGCTCAGAGTATGACGGACGATCTCATCGTCATCGACCAGCAACACTTTGATGGTTAACATGAACTTGCCCCTGATGCAGTCGTAATCAAAGTGTCTCAAAGGGATCTTCGGCGATTCTGAGCGGAGCATTAAATAAAGTTCAATGCTTCTGGCCCAGAGCCACAAATGATGAGCGGAGACTCACCCTGACAGGCGACGTGGTATCACCTGAAGTTTGTCAGCATCGGGCGGGATAAGTAGAGCGTGATTCTCCTGCAGCGCATCAACTCAAAGGGATTTGATATGGACCGACCGGGGCTTGCCCGCACCCGACGACGAGTTACCGGCAGGACTGATCTTCGGGCCTCACTTCTCCGACTTCGGCCCACCGGGCCCGCTGCGCCTCGGCCATCTTGGTCCTGGTGCGACGGTTCGAGGACCAAAGGACTTGCAAGAGGATTGGCTCGAACCACCAAACAAAGGCCTTGGAGACCTCTTCCTGCGTTTGGGTTCCGCGCCGTCTTTAGAAACAATCGCTGTTTAACTCACGATCATCCTTGAACTAAATCCGGCAGGCTATATTCTTCTGGGATCAAAACGCCGCTCGTACTGGAATGGAGAACCGCAAACAGGCAAAAATCTCTCATTTGCCCCGGCCGCTCGTGGTGTGGTTGCACCCGCGTCTTGGTCGAGGCAAATGAGAATGCCAATTCTAAGCACAGAGCCTTACCGCATCGTTGTGGTCCAAAACAGGTACTTCACCTTATATCCCTTAGTCATGGCCGGCGGCTGAGTGGTTCCCCAAGCCTCGTGGTCCCATGAAATCGCCTGCAACTTACCGTGGGCGGGCTCGAAAACCATGGGAGCCGGCACCGGCTCACCTTCGGCTGCATTAAAGGTGACCTTGATCTGGCGCCCATCGTCTTGCCAGCGTCCAAACAAGGTGGTGGATCCGTGACCTGGATCCTGAGTAACCGTGGCTGATCCATCCTCGCCCAGGCTCACACTCATCGTCGGAGCGGTCTTGGGCGCCCGGGTTACATAGACACCGGCGAAACTCGCATGTATGTGTGCATCGGCGGCAAGTGCGGCCAGGGGCGAAATCGACAACATGGCGCCCGCCAGCAGAACGCGAAGGGCAATGGCTGACTTATCGAACATCTTCAATTTATCGCAAGGCATAATCAACACTCCATAACTGCAGGGTTTGTAACTTTGTTAATAGGAATGTACCGTGCCTACATCGTTAGAGGAATGGCGTTATGCAAAAGTTGCAGTCGAGGGTAACGCGGCCTGGATGACCATCGGTTTGGGGGCGCCGTAAGCCCTCCATATTCATACCGGCCTGGTCCGGGGAATGTTTTTCAGGCGTCTGCAACGGCTCCGAGAAGCCCTTCATCTGCTTTGCCTGTAACGGAATAGACTTAGAGCGCACTACTCCTGACAGAACCATCATGCGAAAGATCGTGCTTGACTCCGGCCAGACCCGGTCTCCCACCATGGCTCCAGGAGGGCAAGTGTCATGAAGTCGATCTCAGTTTCCGCAATCGTAATTCTCGTGCTGGTGTCCATCGCGGCCTTCGCCCAGCAACCGCAGGACTTCTTTGGCAACGCCCAGCCCGGGCCCAGTGGGTACATTGGTTTTTATGGGCTGCCAACGCCACTGAACCCTGCAGGAGATACGCCATCCGTCCCCAAGGAGACTCGTCTTGCCAAGAAGGGTGTATTGGCAAAACGGTAGCTAAGGCCTCCAGCGCTCCACGTCGAGAAAGTGGGCGCGACAAACAACAATCCCGCCTGGTCCATTGCGAAGCAGGCAGGATCCTGGCCTAGAAAAATTTGTATGCGGGAACAAGGCAACGCAGGAGCGCGGCCGGAATAACTGTGGTCGGCCTTTTGGTCGAGGCTTAACAGAAGATGACGCCCATCCCCAAACCCTGTATGGGTTCAAGGATGGGATTCGGATTAGCCGCCGAAGACCTTGCTCGCCAAACCAGCAAGCCCCCCTTGCTGCGCGGGCTGTCCACTATTACCGGACAAGTGAGAAACGACGAGGGGCAGGACCACGGCGATGACTCCGCTGGCGACCGCTGGAGAGATACCTGCGCGCTGTGCGATGTTTTCCACGACCGATGAGCCGAAACCCTGTTGCACTTGTTCCGGGCTAACGGCTTTGTTCTCTCCAGGGCTGATCCAGGATTGAACCTGATCGGCGAGCCCGTTTTGCTTCAACTGATTAAGAATGCCGTCCATTCCCCCTGGGTGTTCCTGCATCACCTGGCTGAGTGCATCGGCCACGCCATGGTGCTCGGGAGAAGCTCCGCCGGCAATAGATGTCAAGGCATCGAGTAAGCCCATAGTTGCTCCTTTTTTGTGAGTTTTGGGTTCAGATCTGCCGTGCGGCGGTTCGATTCAGCCGTCGCCATCAGGTTGCGGATAGAGTACGCCGTTTGAGAGCCCAGTTCAACGTCGCCTGACGTCCCTTGCGGCGCACGCATCCAACTGCCAGGGAGAATGTTAAATGAAAGCTCTTACTTGGGTTATCGCTGGTGTCAGCGCCGGCATCGCTGCATACATTGTGCTCAATCAACCTGGTCCGCGGTACGCGACCGGAGACGATGACGTGGAATACGCGGCAGGCAGGGCGACTTTGTGGGGGTCGAAGCAGCGCGTTTCCGGGATCGGCGGTGGTCTCGCCGGCAAGCTGAAAGAGGGCCTCGGCAGAGCGACCGGGAACGATCAACTGGCGGGTGAGGGGGTTACTGACCAGATCGCCGGAGCGGTCAAGGAGACGGCCGGCAAGGCAGCACAAGCAGCGGGTCAAACCATTCACGATCTTAACCGTTAGCACAGTCTCCGGGCGATAGGCCCCATCCGCATCAGCCGATGGGGCCGCCGATGGTTCTCATTGCGCCAGAAGGAAGGGAGCGCCGGAAAGTCAGACCGGATATGCCGAAAGACTCAAATCACCTGCAAAAACATATCGATCTGATCTCGAAGCACGAGGAGGAATTTCTGGCGCGCCGCACCGCGGCTGAGCGCGTCGGCGATTCGCTTGGCGCATTTCTGATCTTGCAGGTCTTGCTTCTGGGAGAGAAGGAAGTCACCGCGGTGCTGCAAATCGAAAGACAGATCGCAGCCAGGATCGGCCTGCCCGAGGTGGCACACGATGTCGAAATAACACAGCTCAGCCAGAACACTTCCATCGACGACGTGGCCACGTCCTTGAAGGAAACCCTACCCTCGGAATGATCGCAGCGTCTAGCGGCCGCCGGCGCCTTTTTTGTCCGGAATAAAAGGATCGATGCCGGGACCCTCTTCGTCCATCGCTTCGACGACGCTGTCGTCGGTAGCGGGCCGCCCATCGCGTACGCTCTGCGCACCCAGAGAGTTTTTGCTGCCGGCAGGCGCCGAGCGATCAATTTTGCTGGGCTCGTCGTTGACGATGTCTTTTGATTTTTTTTCCTGGCCTGTAGCCATGGCGCACGCTCCTGTTCAGTCTGAGAAAGTAGGATGCCGGGAAATCCCCGCGTGTTAAGTCAGACCGATGAATTCTACTGGTAGCGTCATCGTATACCAAATAAAATACTTAAGCTGTTGACGTTAAAAACGTTGAAAATCCCAGCTGAACCCAGCAGAACGTGTTGCGGCCTATCGGGCGATCCCAACGGCAGCACAGCATCATGATTGACGATCGATTTCGCATCTGTTTCATGTGGGATGAAAACGACGGGGCTCGTAAGGTGGAAATTGTGAATGATCACTCCTAGAGGAAAGGAAGACATGGCCCTGGCCTCATCGGTTTGTGCGTTCGATCGCGTTGAAGTTGTAGATTCTCATACCGCCGGCGAACCCACGCGCGTGGTCATCAGCGGCGGCCCGGACCTTGGCAAGGGTGACATGCGGGAGCGTCTTCAAATCTTCCGCGCTCAATATGATAAGTTCCGTGCGGGCGTTGTCCTGGAACCGCGCGGATGCGACGTCGTTGTGGGCGCGTTGCTCTGCGAACCTGTGGACCCCTCTTCTGCGGCCGCAGTTATCTTCTTCAACGATGTAGGCTATCTCGGGATGTGCGGGCATGGAATGATGGGCGTTGTAACTACCTTGGCCCATCTGGGGAGAATCGGCCCAGGGGAGCATCGCATTGAGACGCCGGCCGGGCCGGTTACGGCCAGCCTGAACCCCGATAAAAGCGTATCGATCGAAAACGTGGCAAGTTACCGCTATCGTGCAAACGTAATCGTAGACGTTGCTAAATATGGCCGCTTTGAAGGTGACGTTGCCTGGGGCGGCAACTGGTTTTTCCTGGTATCGGATCACAGCTTCGATCTCAATGCCACAAATCGCGCTGAGTTGGTGTCGGTTGCGACGGCGATTCGGGAGGCTCTGATCGCCAATAAAATTACCGGCAAAGATAACCAGATAATCGACCACATCGAACTTTGCGGCCCGGCGCGCGAGCAACGAAACTCAGGCCGCAACTTCGTGTTGTGTCCTGGGGCCTCCTTCGACCGGTCTCCGTGCGGCACCGGCACCAGTGCGAAAATGGCGTGCCTTTATGCCGCGGGTAAATTGACAGAGGAATCGATTTGGCGGCAGGAGGGCATTCTGGGAACAGTTTTCGAAGGGAGGATCCGTCCTCAGGGAGATTGTGTTCTTCCCGTCGTTACCGGGCGGGCGTGGATCACGGCGGAGTCCACGCTTCTTTTCGACGCCAGTGATCCGTTTCGAGCGGGAATCGCCTTTACTACATGACATACGACGTCGTTATCGTGGGAGCCGGCATCGTCGGATGTGCGTGCGCGCGTGAATGCGCGCGGGCCGGCTTGCGCGTAGCGATCGTCGAGCGCGATCTGCCTTGCGGGGCCACGACAGCGGCGGGCATGGGTCATTTGACGGTCATGGATGACACTCCGGCACAGCTCGCCCTTACCCGGTTTTCAAGAGCGCTGTGGCACGAGCTGCGTTCCGAGTTCCCCGCTACCGTGGAATATGAAGGCTGTGGAACATTGTGGATTGCGGTCGATGAGCAGGAACTGGCTGGGATGCAGGCCAAAAGGGCGGCTTACGCGAGCGCAAACGTTCGCGCCACGGTGCTCGACAGCACTCAACTAGCGGAGGCGGAACCTAACCTGCGGGCTGGGCTCGCGGGCGGATTGCTGATCCCTGAAGATGCTGTTGTTTACCCGCCTGCCGCGGCTAACTTCTTTCTTCGCGAGGCGGAAAAGTACGGCGCCACATTCCTGCGCGGTTACTCGATTGTGAGCGCGGGCAGAGGAAGAGTGCAGTCGGCGAATGGAACAACAATTACTTGCGGAAATATCGTCGCGGCTATCGGCGCGGATACCAGCCTGCTGCCGTGGCTCCCGATTCGAAAGCGAAAAGGGCATCTGCTCATCACCGATCGTTACCCGGGGTTTGTCCGCCACCAACTGGTCGAGCTTGGATATCTGAAGAGCGCACACTCGCTGGAAGCAGACTCCGTCGCTTTCAATATTCAGCCTCGCCAGACAGGTCAACTGCTGATCGGGTCTTCGCGACAATTTGATAACGGCAACCTCGCGGTCGATCAGGCCATTTTGGTTGAGATGCTGCGGCGCGCCTCGGGCTACATGCCAGGGATCCTGCAAGCTTCAGGTATTCGTGTCTGGACAGGCTTTCGCGCCGCTACTCCCGATAACCTTCCGCTAATCGGCCCGGCAGATGACCCTACACTTGTCTTGGCGGCGGGTTTCGAAGGGCTGGGAATTACCAATGCCCCGGGAGCAGCCCGGCTTGTTCTCGATCATCTCCTTAACAGAGGCTCGGGCATTTCGCGGGAACCATATCTGCCCGCACGCTCCAGCCTGAGAGAGCCGGCCCATGCTGGATGAGATCACCGTCTTCGTCAATGGCGAAGCTCTCACGGTAGCTCAGGGCACAGTAGTGAGTTGCGCCTTAATGGTTGCAAATGCTCCCTGCCGGATCTCTGTCAATGGAGAGCCGCGCGCCGCATTCTGCGGCATGGGAATCTGTTTTGAATGCCGGGGCGTGGTCGACGGAGTTCCCCACACTCGTACCTGCCAGGTGCTCTGTAAGCCCGGCATGAGAGTGGAGACCCAGCGATGCTAGAGACTGAGGTGCTGGTGATCGGCGCAGGGCCGGCCGGTATGTCGGCGGCTGCCGCCGCAGCGCGGCATGGCCGAACGGTGCTGCTGCTGGATGACAATGCCGCAGCCGGTGGGCAGATCTGGCGCAAGGGAATCGACGCGTCCACCAATGAAGGAGACGCTGCCCGGGAAACCGCTCTTAAACTTCTTCACGACTCCGGAGCGGAGCTGTGGACCGGCTGGCGCGTTTTTGACGCTCTCGATAGTGGCACTTTGAGGGCTGCGGCGGAGGGCAAGGCCGAGACTCTTCGCTATCAGAAGCTGGTGATTGCAACTGGAGCACGCGAACGCTTTCTGCCATTTCCGGGCTGGACACTGCCGGGAGTTTTTGGTGCCGGCGGTTTAGACGCGCTGGTAAAAGGTGGATACCCGATTTCCGGCAAGCGGGTGGTCGTGGCAGGCAGTGGACCTTTGCTGCTGGCAGTGGCGGCGCACTTTCGGCAGCAAGGCGCAGACGTCGCCGGGGTGGTTGAGCAGGCTCCGCTTCGTCAACTATTGCCTTTTGCCGCATCTCTCCTGTTTCATCCTCCCAAGATCCTCGAGGGTTTTTATTACCGTAGATCACTGGGAAAAGCGTTCTACCGCACCGGGTGCTGGCCGGTGGCTGTGCGGGGCACTGATCGTGTAACCAGCGTGCTCCTGACCGACGGCGCCAAAAGGTGGAGCGAACCCTGCGATCTGCTGGCTTGCGGATTTCACCTGGTGCCGAATACTGAGCTCGCGGCATTGTTGGGATGCACCTTTCATGACGGCTTTGTTGCGGTTGACGAGCTGCAGCAGACTTCGCTCAAGAATGTCTACTGTGCCGGAGAACCGGTTTCCATTGCCGGTCTGGACGGCGCTTTGGTTCAGGGAGAGATTGCCGGCTTGGCCGCTGCCGGTCACCCAGAGAAAGCGCGGAAGCTGCGGAGAAAGCGAGCGGCTGCGCAATCCTTTGCGCGAAGCCTCGAGGCGGCCTTCCGGCTACGGAGAGAATTGTCTTTCCTTGCCGTGCCTGACTCTATCGTTTGCCGTTGTGAAGATGTCACCTTTGATCAACTCGCGGCTCATACCAACTGGACCGAGGCCAAGCTTCAAACACGGTGCGGCATGGGGCCATGCCAGGGCCGGGTGTGCGGCCCGGCAACGCAGACACTCTTTGGTTGGAAGCCAGGCTCCATTCGTCCGCCCATCTTCCCTGTTCCCCTATCTGCCTTTTGTGTCCAAGATTCACTCATTTCAACTGCGACGGAGGAGACGCAATGAACTGGTCTGGAGTAATGCCCGCAATGACGACGGCTTTCAACCGGCGGCTGGAAATAGATCACACATTTATGACGCAGCATGCGACATGGATGCTCGACAACGGATGCAGCGGCATCGTGGCGCTGGGATCGCTGGGAGAGGGCGCCACGCTCGAGAGCGCCGAAAAAGTAGCAATTCTCGAGAATATTGTCCGGGCGGCTGAGAGCAAAGGGTCAGTGGTCGCGGCCATCTCGTCCCTCTCCACGTCCGGCGCCGTCAGGCTGGCCAAAGAGGCGGAGCAGGCTGGGTGCGACGCGCTTATGGTGTTGCCGCCTTATGTTTACGCCACCGACTGGCGAGAGATGCAGACCCACGTCTCGACTGTTATTGCGGCAACCCCTCTCTCATGCATGCTCTACAACAATCCCGTTGCCTACGTCACAGATTTTCTACCGGAACAAATTGCAGAGTTGGCCGCCAGGCACGCCAATCTTCATGCGGTAAAGGAATCAAGCGCGGATATACGGCGGGTTACCTCGATTCGTGCCTTGCTCGAAGATCGGCTACAGATCTTCGTGGGTGTGGACGACGCGATCGTGGAAGGTGTGGCAGCAGGAGCGACGGGTTGGGTGGCCGGTCTTGTCAATGCTTTTCCGGCGGAGTCCGTCCAGCTATTCAATCTCGCGCGCGTGGGCAAACACGAGGAGGCATTCGCGCTCTATCGGTGGTTCCTTCCTCTTTTACGGATGGACACAGTTCCAAAATTCGTACAGCTTATCAAGTGGGTCCAGGAGGAAATTGGCGTTGGCTCCGCCCTCGTTCGTGGCCCACGAATGGCTTTGTCCGGAGACGAGTTGGAGCAAGCGCGGCAGACCTTGTCCGTGGCCATGAAAGCTCGTCCGCAAATTAAACAAGTCAAGTTCTCCAGTCCGGTTGAGGCACGATAGCACCCGGGCAGAGTCTTTTAGATACTCACCGACCCACTGCAGCTCGTCCGATTTACACGGCGAGCTTTAAGCCTATTGATTCTTTAAGACTGGTAGCGTCATCGGGGATCGAACCCGAACTCTCCGCCTTGAGAGGGCGGCGTGTTAACCAATTACACCATGACGCCACGGTGGATAGAGGCAGGAATGCCAGTATATCAAAGCAGGGAGGAGTGAAAACACTGGCCGCGATGCGGCTACAATCCCAGCTTTCTTACCTCATCGTTGTAATACTTGCGGTAAAGGATGTCCCATTCCTGGCTGCCTTCAACAATGATCTTGCGCTGCGAGGCGATTTTCAGGCGGGCTGCCTGGTCAATCTTCATTTCTTCGGTCAGCACCTTCTCCAGCGCCTTGCGCGCCTCTTGACGGATGGTGTTCCGGTCATCCAGAAACTCGCATTCGTCGGTTTCCGCAAGCGTGTCGGCCACCACGTGAGCCAGCTTATTGAGTTTGTCTCGAGAGAGCCTCACAAGACCGCCTTGTATTTCTTTGCCAGCTCCTGCTTGACCTTCTTGAACATTTCCGCGTAGCTGGCGCCGGTGCGGCGCATGTCTTCCTGGTAGGCGTCCAGAATGACACGTACTTCTTCGTTGATCCGGTCCTCGAGCGACAACTCTTCCAGGATGGCCGCGTTCACACGCTCGGCGACCACAGAAACTTTACTTGCCCGGATCATCTTGGCTTCGATCAACTGATTGACTGTCTGGCGCGCCAGATAATTGACGTACTCCCGCGAAAAAATCATGTGATCTGACTCGGACTATAGCATATTCGAAGCGCCGCCCCGCTTCACGCTCAAGCCCGCGCCCAAGCGTGCGCTTGCACCTGATCCGGTGTATCTTCCGGCACCACCCTCACCCTCCAGGCCAGCATCTGCGACAATAGAGGCGCGAATATGCACGCTGACGATTTGATCTCTCTAAAAGACGACATGGTGGCATTTATTGAGGGCCATGCGATGCGCCGCCTCCCCGGGTTTATCACCGAAGATCTGCCAACTGTGTTGTGGGAAGACGAGGATAACCCCGACAGCTGGAAAGACTTCGTCGAAATGGCCAAGACCGCCTCCGCACCGTTTGTCACCATGAGCGAAGTCCAGCTGGAGAAGGAAGACATCGCCATGCTACTGGAGCAGATTCGCGACGACAATTTTCCCGACGAGGCAGCTGCGGAAGTGCATGAGGCCCAGTACCTGGTCAACTACGTGGGCAAAATTGGCTACATTCAGCTCGGTTTTGCCCACCAGGGCATCCTTTTTGTGCACGAGAATTCGACAGCCTGGTACGAGCGCTATCAGCAGCTGCTGGAGTTTGTGGAAGACTTCGGAGATGTGGTTTTCGAAGACGACGAGGACGAAGAAGAAGGGTGAATGCTGCCGGGTCCCCCGCAATAAGCGCTCAGGCGGTGCGGCTGAACCGCTGGGAACTGCCTCAGGCCAACTCCACCGCCGCCATCCTCGCCCAAAGTGCCGGGCTGCCGCTCATCGTGGCGGAACTGCTGGCGGAGCGGGGTGTGCGCAGCGCGGCCGAAGCTGATCTCTTTCTTCACCCCCGCATCGAACACCTGCTCGATCCTTACGCAATGCAAGGCATGGCCGCAGCTGTCCCGCGGGTGCAAGCGGCCATTGCGCGCCGGGAACCCATCCTCATCTACGGCGACTATGACGTCGATGGCACCACCGCCATTGTGTTGCTTAAGACTGCCCTGGAAATGCTCGGGGGCGTGGTGGTTTTCCATGTGCCGCACCGTCTGCGAGAAGGCTATGGCATGCAGGAGGAGGTGTTGGCCGCTGCCGCCGGGCAGGGTGTTCGTCTCATTATCAGCGTCGATACGGGCATTCGCGCCTTTGCCGCGGCGGAGGCGGCCGCCCGGCTGGGCGTGGATCTCATCATTACCGATCACCATCTGGCGCAGGATGTTCCCGGCCTTCCAGGTCTGCCCAATGCGCTCGCAATCCTCAACCCGAACCAGCCTGGTTGCGGCTACATCTGCAAACACCTATGCGGCGCGGGAGTGGCTTTCAAGCTTGCGCAGGCGTTGCTCGAGGCGTGGGATGTGGATCGGGCGCGGGGCAAGATTCTTCCTTCTTTCCTCAAGATGCTGGCCATTGCTACAGTGGCCGATGCGGTCCCGCTGCTGGGAGAAAATCGGGTCTTCGCCAGTGTGGGCCTGGAACAATTGCGGCGCCCAGCCAGCGCCGGTCTGCGCTTCCTGATGCAGGTAGCCAAACTTGACCCCGCACAACGCGCCCTCACTGCAACTGACCTGGCATTCCGCATCGCGCCCCGCATCAACGCCGCCGGCCGTATGGACGTAGCGTCTGAGGTGGTCGAACTGTTCACCACCCACGATCCGGTCCGGGCAGCAGAGTTAGCCGCGAAACTCGATCGTCTGAACGGCGAGCGGCAACAGGCCGAAGCCGCCATGCTCGAAGAGATAGACCGGCGGTTGCGGGAAGAACCCGCCTTCGAGGCAAGCCGCTGCATCGTGATCGAAGGAGAAGGGTGGCATCGCGGCATCATTGGCATCCTCGCCTCGCGCGTGGTGGAACGAATGCGGCGTCCGGCAATCGTAATTGCCGTCGAAGGTGGCGAGGCGTACGGCTCCGGCCGTTCGGTTCCGGGCTTTCATCTACTGCACGCGATCGAAGGCTGCAAGGAACTGTTCACCCGCTTTGGCGGCCACGCCCACGCCGTCGGTTTCAGTCTTCCTCCGGACCGAGTGCAAGCGCTCAAAGGCCATCTCCAGGCGTGGGCCGAACTCAATGTGGAAGATGCGCCGCCCAGTCTGCGCTGTCACGCGGTCTTGCCCCTCGATCAAATCAGCGAGGCCTTGTTCAGTTGGTTACGCCGCCTCGAACCGCTGGGCAACGGCAATGAGGAGCCTGTTTTCGTTGCTTACAATGTGCGCCTCGCGGCTCCGGTACGCGGCATCAAGGATCGTCACGTATGCCTGCAGCTTGCCCAGGGCGCGCGGGGGACCAGTTGGTCGGCCCTGGGATGGGATTGGGCCGCGCGCGTCCAGGCGCTTGGCCTGCAGCAGGGTTCTGTCATCCACCTCGCCTACAAGCTGCGGCAGAATCAGCATCCGGAATACGGCGGCCTGGAATTAGAGATCGCAGATCTGGCCCCGGCGGGCTAGGTCCTTGAAAACTTTGAATGCCCAAAACGGGTTGCAATCTCCGTTGTAAACTCCGTGCATGCCTCGAGGCCTCTTTGTCACCTTTGAGGGCCTGGATGGGTCCGGTAAAAGCACCCAGCTTCGCCGCCTGAAAGAAAGGCTAGAAGCGGATGGTTTTGCGGTAACGGCGACCCGCCAGCCAGGGGGAACCCGGGTTGGTGACCGCATCCGCGCCCTGCTGCTGGACACGCGCACCGAAAAAGTCGCTTCCCTCGCTGAGCTGGGTTTGATGTTCTCCGATCGTGCTCAGGCGATTGCTGAAGTGATCGAGCCCGCGCTCCAGGCCGGCAAGATAGTTCTGTGCGACCGCTTTACCGACTCCAGCGAAGCCTACCAGGGCGGCGGGCGGCAACTGGGCAGCCAGGTTGTACATGACCTTCATGCGGCGTTGTGCAGTGGCCTGCAGCCGGATTTGACCCTGTTATTGTTGCCGGATTTCGACCTGTCACTGGCGCGGGCGCGGCGCCGCAACCAGCGCGCGGTCGCCGCCACGGGAAGCGACGAAAACAGGTTTGAAACAGAGAGCTCCGTTTTCTACCGCCGGGTCTTCGACAAATACCGGGAGATAGCTGCCCGGGAACCTTTGCGTGTGGTCGTAATCGACGGCGACGGGTCCATTGATGAAGTTCACCGGCACATCGTACAAGTAGTACAAGGACGCTTGTAAACGGCAGTATGGGCACAACCTACTCACCAGCGCCGCAGCCGCCGTGGACCGTGCTGGAGCGCGACGGCTATCGCTTTCCACCAGGGCTGCAGCTCAACCTGCCTTTCTATCTGGTGCGCCGCTTCTTCAAGCCGGGAAATCCGATCGCGCTGTTTGAGCATCTCGCTCAGACCTATGGACGAATGGCCCACTACCGCCTGGGGCTTTCGCACATCGTTTTTGTCAACCAGCCGGATTTTATCCACGAGATCCTGATCAACCAGCCGCAGCACTTCATCAAGGAGCGGACCCAGCGCCGAATGAAAATTTTGCTGGGCGAGGGGCTCATCACCAGCGACGGTGAAGTGCACCGGCGCCAGCGGCGCATTGCTGCGCCCGCCTTTCACCGCCAGCGCATTCAGGCATATGGCGCCCTCATGGTCGATCGCGCTGCTCACATGCGCGCTCAGTGGCAACCTGGCCAACCCATCGACATTGCATCGCAGATGATGCAACTGGCACTGCAGGTCGTGGCCCGGACCCTCTTCAATACCGACGTTACCGAGGATGTGCTGCAGATCAACGACCAGGTAAACGTGATCATGCAGCTCTACAACTACCTGATCGCGCTACCGCGCGCGGAAGCCTACCTGCACTGGCCCTTGCCTGGCCTGATTCGATTTCGCCGTGCTCGCGCCCGGCTGGACAAGGTGGTACAGCGCATGATCGCCGACCATCGCGCGGATGGAGTGGACCGTGGCGACCTGCTTTCCATGTTGCTTGCTTCGCGCGACGAAGAATCTGACCACTCCGGCATGACCGACGAACAACTGCGGGATGAGGTCCTCACCATTTTTCTGGCGGGATATGAGACGGTGGCCAATGCCCTCACCTGGACCTGGTATCTGCTCTCGCAAAACCCTCAGGCTGAGGCCCGCCTGCATGCTGAGATAGACGCCGTGCTGGGCTCTGGACGCCTGCCCACACTCGAAGACCTGCCTCAACTTCGCTATACGGAAATGGTGTTTGCCGAATCCATGCGGTTATACCCGCCGGCGTGGGCCATGGGCAGGCAGTCGATCGCAGACGTTGAACTGGGCCCCTACCGCTTTCCCACAGGGACCTATTTTTTCTTCAGCCAATACATCATTCAGCGCAGTCCGGAATATTTTCCCGATCCGTTGCGCTTCGATCCCGACCGCTTTCTACCCGAGAATAAGGCGGGCCGTCCGCGCTTCGCCTACTTTCCCTTCGGCGCGGGCAGCCGGCAATGTATCGGGGAGGCGTTTGCCTGGATGGAAGGGGTTCTGATGCTGGCTACGATTGCACAGAAATGGGTGCTGCGATTCGTCCCCGGACAAACGGTTGATGTGCAGCCCAAGATTACGCTCCGCCCGAAATATCCAATGATGTTTGTGCCTGAGCCACGGTAGATAGCGGTCCTTCAGCTACGGCGCGCATTGAGAATTTCCAACTGACAACGGAGCTTGGGTGCCCCATATCTCGCTCGTTTTTGGCGAGATGTGGGATTCCACGAGCCTCAAGTGTTCGCCTTGAGGCCGAATACAAACTTGGGGGTCGCAACGAAAGACCCGCGGTATCCCACATCTCGCGAAAAACGAGCGAGATGCCCCGAATTTCCTGTACGCAGCACTCGACGGGGTTGCTTGTGCGCCTTTCTCTGAGGAAAGGCGCAAGAAGGGCGCGGAACTCACCAAGTTCCACAGGAAATCGGGGGTGTGGGGCACCCGTCGATTCGTTGCCGGCACAAATTGTCAGGCGTGTTTTTTGCTAGTCTCGTCTTGTGGGCTTCGATCAGTTTGCGGGAAATCAAGCGACCGTCCGTCACCTGCGGGAGGCGATCGCAGCGGAGCGCATGCCTCCTGCGCTCCTCCTCGCCGGACCGCGCGGAGCGGGCAAATACACCCTGGCCATTATGCTGGCGCAGACGATGGCCTGCCTGCAGCATCCCATCACCGACGGCCTGCCCGATTTCTGCGGAGTCTGCAGCAACTGCACCCGCATCGCCCTCTCCCTGCCGCTTGCTGAGCGCGTAAGCGAAGCCGTTGCCGCGCGGGAAGAATTGCGCGAGGTGGATAAGAAAGACACCCGCATCCTTATCCAGACGCATCCCGACATAGTTGTCATTCCTCCCGATCCGCCTCAGTTACTGATCAAATTGGGCCAGGTACGCAGTGTGGTGCAGCGCATTTACCGGCTGCCCGCAGATGCGCCCCGCGCGGTGTACATCTTTACCAGCACCGCCTTCATGAAGGAGGCAGCCAATTCCCTGCTCAAGATTCTTGAAGAGCCGCCCGCGTACGCACACATTATGCTGCTGGCGGAAAATCCGGGCGAACTTCTACCCACCATCCGATCCCGCTCCAGTATCTTTCGCTTGGGTGCGCTTCCTCCGGAACAGATCGAGGCGGTACTTGCCGAGCAGCGGAAAGATTGGAAGCCGAACCAGCGCGCCTTGGTCGCAAGGCTGGCAGAAGGCGCCATCGGGCAGGCGCTTGGCTTCGATCTGGAAGGCTATCTCGCCAGCCGCCAGGATGCATTGGTCATGCTCTCGAATGCTACCGGCGAAGTTGCCGCCCGGGCCCGGGAGACCGACTACGGAGCTCTTTTCCGCGTAACCGAGACCTACCGCGCAGGCGCCGAGGGTCAGCAAAAGACCAGCGCCCTGCTGCACGCCTTCGCGAGTCTGCTCGAAGACCTCCTGCTGTTACGCGCGGGGACTTGCCACTTGATTCGGAACATCGACTTAACGGCCGAACTGACCCGCATCTCGCAAACGGTCGATGTGGCCTGGATTGAAACCGCGGTTCGCGGCATGGACCAGGTGGAGCAGGGCATGCGGCGCAATCTGCTGCGCTCGCTCGCGCTTGATTCCTTCGCCGTTGGGCTGGCCGGCCCGTGACCATGCGCCATTTTCTGCCTGTCTTTGACAGTCAAACCCAAAAGGCTGCATCCTGCATCCTACCCACTAGATTTCAAACCTAACAATGTCCGATTCTTCTGCCATTCCGGTGCGCCGAATTTACGACGCGCGTCAGGCGAAAGCGAAGACGAAAGCCGATGGAGCGGATCCATCGCCTTTGCCTTCCATTAGCCCGGCGGGGCCGCGTAAGCTCGTACGGCCTCAACTGCCAGCGGGTGGATCCCGATATCCCACTCGTTTATCCGCGATTTCTCCGGTTTTCACCCATCACGCCCGGCGGGATTCCACAGCCGGACGTGGAGAAAGCTCGCATGCCGAAGCGTTTTATTTTCAGAAGCAGATTCAGAGCCGAACCTCGATGGTTTTTGTACTGGAGGATGGGGAGCGGATCGAGGGCACGATCGAATGGTACGACCGTCATGCGATCAAGGTGCGGCAGGGCGCGGTACGTACGCTTATCTACAAGGCCGGCATCAAATACTTATACAAAGCCGCGGATGCCAGCCACGTTAACGGGCAGCCTTAAGCAGCCGGTCGCGGATCGCGACCCCGAGGCCATGATCTGCGGGCAGCGGGCAAATAATGACGCTTGCTCCCGCCCCATCCAGCTCTCGCAGCCCCGCGAACAGACGACGGGCCAGTTTTTCCTGGTCCTCCAGATTGCCCCAGTCAAAGATAAGATAGGACCCCGCCCGGGGAAACGCAGACGGCAGCATCATGCCCACCGTCTCGCCTGCCGCCTGCAGTTTTGCGGCGAGGCTGGTTATTTTTTTTGCGTCAGCGTTCTCCAGCAACAGGAGTCGCGCGCGCGGAGAGTAGTGCTTCAGTCCCATGCCTGGCGAGGCCTGCGGTGCGGATGCAGAATCTTGCGTTTCACGGTAAGCAACCAGCGAAGGGCAGAGAGACTGCAACTCTTGGAAGGTCACCATTCCAGGACGATAGAGAACTGCAGGTTCCTCACAGACGTCAACCACGGTTGATTCAAGGCCCAGGGTTGCATCCCCGGCGTCAATCACCGCATCGATGCGCCCATCGAGGTCCTGCAGAACAAACTCCGCGCGTGTGGGGCTCGTTCTGCCGAAAGAATTTGCGCTGGGCGCCGCGACCGGCACTCCCGCGAGCTCGATCAGCCTTCTCGCCACCGGATGACGCGGCATCCTTACCCCGACTCGGGGACGCCCCGCGGTCACGATTGCTGGCACGCGCAGGCTCTTCGGAAGCAATAAAGTTAAAGGGCCGGGCCAGAATGCTTCCATCAACAAAAGGCCCACGCGCGGAATGTCGATGGCCACCATCCCCAACTGCTCCTGGTTGGAGACGTGGACAATCAGCGGATCCCACGCCGGCCTCTGCTTGGCCTCGAAGATAGATAGCACCGCAGTATGGTCGAGAGCATTTGCGCCCAATCCGTAGACGGTTTCGGTCGGGAATGCCACGGTGCCTCCGCTGCGCAGCAGTTCCGCGGCCAGGGACAATGATGCCATTGATGCCGGCGAGTCGATGGCCTGGGCATCGACGGTCAGGCGCAGTGTTTTCTTTACGGTCACTGTGTCATTTTCCCACGGCCTGCCCGCTGGTATAGACTCCGGCCTATGCAGGCCATGGAAACGGAAGTAAAAATTCGGGTAGCGGACCGCGAAGGATTGGAGCAAAAGCTACCGGCACTTGGTTTTTCGCGGGTCACCGCGCGGACGCTGGAGCGAAACACACTGTATGACACGCCCGATCGAAAACTGCGCAATTCGCGGCAGATCCTGCGCATTCGCCAGTACGGAAGTAAATGGGTGGTCACGCACAAGAGTGTCCCCAGCGGCGTCACTGAAGAGGGACCGCACAAGAACCGGGTGGAAACGGAAACCCTGGTCGAGGATGGCCCGGTGATGGGGCAGATCTTCGAAGCGCTCGGTTTCGGTCCCGTGTTTGTTTATGAAAAATGGCGCACGGAATGGGCAGACCGGCAGGGCCATTGCGTTCTCGACGAAACACCGTTGGGGGTTTATGCGGAGCTTGAGGGTCCGAGCGAATGGATCGACGCGACTGCGCAACAGCTCGGCATCAGCGAGAGCCAGTTCATCACGCTCAGTTACGGTCGCATTTTCGAGCTGTGGCGGGACCAGACCGGTTCGCAGGCTACGAACTTCACCTTTGCCGAGATACCGGAGAGTTTTCAACGGGACGGTTGGTAGGGGGAATCGCGGTAACCGCAGATCTCTCAACTTCGGGAATTCCTACCAATAACAAAGGCCGGGTGCCCCACATCTCGCTCGTTTTTTGCGAGATGTGGGATACAACAGACCTGAACCGCTTGCTTTAAGGACGAATCCAGACCCAGGAGTTGCGAAGACAGAGCAGTGGTATCCCACATCTCGCAAAAAACGAGCGAGATGCCCCGAATTTCCTGTACGCAGCATTAGACAAGACTGCGTGTGCGCCTTTCTTTAAGGAAAGGCGCATGGAGTGCGCGGAACCCGCTAAACTCCACAGGAAATCGGGGATGTGGGGCACCGGGCGCTTGTTGCTGGTGAAAATATTCGAGGAAGGGTAGCCTAAGCGTCGACTCCATGGCATTTCTTGTATTTCTTGCCTGAGCCGCAGGGGCAGAGATCGTTCCGGCCTACCTTTTCCCCGGCCCGGCGTTGGGCAGGCGCCTCCGAACTTCCATTCGCGCCAGTCATCCTCGCTTGTTCGAGTTCGCGCTTTTTCTTGCGCTGGAATTCCTGCTCCAGGGCATCGATGGTGGTGGAAGGCGCTCGGACCGGTATCGCCAGCGGGGGCGAAGGCGGCGTTGCTGGAGCAGCGTGAGCACCATTGCCTTCGACTCTCAGCGGAGCGCCTTGCGGAAGCGCGCGAACCGGCTCCGGAACAGATTGACTGGTAATCTCGGGGGCCTGGCGACGAGGCAGTTCGGCAATCGGCTGGCCATCGGGTCCGACAATCTGCATCAGGAACAGGAAACGAACCGTGTCCTCCTGAAAGCGTCCCATCATGGCTTCAAACATGTCGAAGGACTCTTTCTTGTAGGCCACCAACGGATCCTGCTGACCATATCCGCGCAGACCGATCCCTTCCTTGAGGTGATCCATGTTCAACAGATGGTCTTTCCACAAGCCATCGAGCACGCTAAGCATGACCATGCGTTCATGCAGGCGCATGGTGTGGCCGCCAAGGATGGCTTCCTTCATCTCGTACTTTTCTTTCAAACGCTCGAAGATGGCATCGCCCAGTTCGTGCCGATCCAGGGTGTCGGGATGGATGCCATCCTTCTCGAGATCGATGCCGAACTGAGAGGCCAGCTGTCCCTTGAGCCCGTTCACGTCCCATTGATCAGGATGCATCGCCTCCGGCGCGTGTGCTTCCATCACTGCGCTCAATAGATTGGCCACGTAATCTTCGAGGATCAGCTCTTTTTGATCGAGCCCTTCGAGCAGTTGCCCGCGGAGGCCGTACACCGCGGTACGCTGCTTGTTCATGACGTCGTCATACTCCAGCAGGTGTTTGCGGGCTTCAAAGTTCTGCCCTTCCACGGCCTTCTGCGCGGCCTCGATGCGGCTGCTGATCATGCGCGATTCGATGGGCACGCCTTCTTCCATGCCCAGCCGCTGCAGCAGGTTCGAGACCCACTCCTTGGCGAAGATGCGCATCAGGTCGTCTTCGAGCGAAAGATAAAATCGCGAGGCGCCGGGATCGCCCTGGCGGCCGGCGCGTCCTCGAAGCTGATTGTCGATGCGCCGGGATTCGTGCCGCTCCGTGCCCACGATGTGCAGACCGCCCGCTTCAATCACCTCGTCGTGTTCCTTCTCGGCGGCCGCGGCAAACTGGGCAAACGCCTTGTCCCAGGTTTCCTGTTTGGTTTCGAATTCCTGCCCCTGGTAATAAAAACGCACCATGCCAGGACCAGCCATGGGATTAATCGCACCCTGGGCGGCGTTCACCGCTTGTGCCAGGCCCTTCTTCAATAGTTCCTGCTTGGCGGCAAACTCTGCGTTGCCCCCAAGGACAATGTCGGTTCCGCGGCCGGCCATGTTGGTGGCGATGGTGACCATGCCGAGCCGCCCGGCCTGAGCCACAATCTCGGCTTCACGCTCGTGGAATTTGGCATTGAGTACCACGTGCTTCACGCCCTTGCGTTGCAAAATCGAAGAAAGCAGCTCCGACTTCTCAATCGATGTAGTGCCCACCAGCACCGGCTGCTTCTCTTCGTGGAGGCGCGCAATCTCGTCGGCTACGGCGAGGTATTTTTCTTTGGCGGTGCGAAACACGACGTCTGGATTTTCCTGGCGGCGCATCGGCATGTTGGTGGGGATGACCACGATCTCGAGCTTGTAAATATTCTCGAATTCCGTGGCCTCCGTCTCCGCGGTGCCGGTCATGCCGGAGAGCTTTTTGTAAAGGCGAAAATAGTTCTGGAAAGTAATGGTGGCCAGCGTCTGGTCTTCGCGCCGGATGTTCACCTGCTCCTTGGCCTCGATCGCCTGGTGCAATCCATCGCTCCAGCGGCGCCCGGGCATGAGGCGGCCGGTGAATTCGTCGACAATGATGACTTCACCATCCTTCACCACGTACTGCACATCACGCCGGTACAGTGAATGCGCTTTGATGGCGACTTCTACGTGGTGTTTCAGGTCCCAGTTCTCCGGGTCGGCGATATTGCCGATGCCCAGCAACTGCTCGATCTTCTCCCACCCCTCATCGGTCACACTGATGGTCTTATGCTTCTCATCGACCACGTAATCGCCGGTGAGGATTTTTTCTTCGCCGCGCTCGATCTCTTCTCCCTGTTCGAGCGAGGGCAGAATGCGATTCACGCGGGCATACTTATCCGTCGTCTGGTCGGTTGGGCCGCTGATAATCAACGGGGTGCGGGCTTCATCGATCAGGATCGAGTCGACCTCGTCCACGATCGCGAAGTAGTGGCCGCGCTGCACGCAGTCGGCGTTATCGAACTTCATGTTGTCGCGCAGGTAATCGAAACCAAACTCGTTGTTGGTGCCGTACGTGATGTCGGACCCATAGGCGGCGCGGCGCTGGGCGTCGTCAAGATCGTGCACAATCACACCGACCGACAGCCCAAGAAACTCGTAGATCTTGCCCATCCACTCGGCATCGCGTTTCGCCAGGTAGTCGTTGACCGTCACCACGTGTACGCCGTGGCCCGCCAGCGCATTCAGGTAGCAGGGCAGGGTCGCTACCAGCGTCTTGCCTTCGCCGGTCTTCATTTCGGCGATTTTGCCTTGGTGCAACACCATGCCGCCGATCAACTGCACGTCAAAATGCCGCATCTGCAGTACCCTGCGGCCAGCCTCGCGCACCACGGCAAACGCTTCGGGTAGAATCTCGCCCAGCACCACCTTCTCTTCCGCGACGCGTTCTTCGGCATCGTCGATGCCATCCAGCCGGGCGGCGATCCGGGCGCGGAATTCCAGCGTTTTGGCGCGCAACTCCTCGTCGGAGAGAGCCTTCATGGCAGGCTCGAGAGACCCGGTCTGTTCGACCATGGGCGCCATCCGCTTGATCACGCGCTCGTTACTGGTTCCGAAAATCTTGGTTAAAGTGCTTGCGATCAATGGATAATTCCTTTACTGCCCCCAGGGCCACGTTTACTACTCTAGTTTAGTTCACCCCGGGTATTTGGTGCAGAATACCCTGCTAACGGAAGCGCGAAGATACCTCATGCCTAAACGATTTTTCCTTTTGTTGGTTCTGCTGCAAACCGGCGCCGCGATGGGGCAGATGAAGATGGCGATGGCCGATACCGGAGATCCGGTTCCCCCGGAGCAGCTACCCGCGCCGCAACACATTGAGGGCGTTGGCAATGTGCGCTTTCCTATCACCGCCAATGCCCAGGCCCAGATGTGGTTCGAGCAGGGCTGTAACCTGCTTTACGATTTTTGGGACTATGAGGCCGATCGTGCCTTTGAGGAATCCATCCGGGCCGATCCTAACTGCGCCATGTGCTTCTGGGGCCTGTACCAGGCGGAGGCCTTTAACCATAGCGAAACAAAGACCTATGCCCAGGCATCGCTGGAGAAGGCGGTGGCGCTCAAAGGGCATGTGACGGCGCGCGAGAAGCTCTACATTGAATCCTCCGAGGCCCACGAGGCAGCTGTTCGCGAAGCCGGCTCTGCAGACAAGGCAAAATTCGATCGCGAAATCGAAATTCTGCGCACCCTGGTGAAGGACAATCCGAGCGACACTAACGCCCGCATTGCTCTCTCCGAGGCCGTCAACGACGGTTTCGACGACGCGGGAGAACCACGTAAAGGCAAGAAGGAGCAGATTGCCCTCCTGCAAGGTGTGCTGAAGGAGGAACCGGAGAACTCGGCCGCGAACCACCTCTGGATCCATGCCGTCGAGGCCGGCCCGCATCCTGAACAGGCTATCCACAGCGCAGAGATACTTGGCTCGCTGGCGCCCGCGTCCGGGCACATGGTCCATATGCCGGGCCATATCTTTTACCGCACGGGCGATTATGTCCGCGCCCAGACAGCATTCGATGCGTCTGCGCAGGCGGATGAACGCTACATGCGCCAGCAGCACATCGCGCCGGACAATGACTGGAATTATGTGCACAACCTGATGTATTCGATCGCCAATCTGCTGGAGGCGGGGAAGCTGCAAGAGGCGGCCCAGGTTTCTGTCAAACTGAGCAAAGCGCGCGGTCATCTCGAAAATACGCTCTATCCCTGGTCGCCCCGCGATGCCATTGCCCGTCTCAATCCCGGGTTGCCGGTCGCTTTACGGACGGCAGATTGGCCGCGTGTGATTCAACTGGTCAATGCCGCGAATCTGGCCCAGGACATGCCGCACATGGAGTTTCTCGCCGGCGGCCTTTCCCAGTTTGCTCTGGGAATGCAGTCGGTGGAAGCGCACGAACCGGATGTAGCGGAGCGCCACTCCGTGTTGCTTGATTCGAACCTATGGCGCATGTCGCAACAAATCCAGGATCAGGAAGCGAGGGATAAGAAGGCTTCTCCTCCCACGGGCAACCAAAGCTTCTCTACCGATCCCCTGCCCCAACCTTTGCTCAAAATGCTCTCCATCATGTCGCTCGAGCTGCGCGCTTCCATGCTGGCGACGCAGGACAATGTTCCCGAGGCAAAAAAGCTTTTCGCCGCCGCCCAGCGGGAAGAGAAGGAGCTCGGGTACCACGAACCTCCGTTCTACATCCGTCCCGCGGCGGAGAGTGAAGCGGCGGCCATGTTGACAGCCGGTAAATGGGCAGATGCGGAAGCTGCTTTCCAAAGAGCGCTTGTGGATCGCCCTAACTCTGGTTTCGCGCTCTATGGGCTTGCCCAGGTGAAGGAGAAGGGGGGAGATCCCGGTGCCACGACGGCGTCTTACCGCCAGTTCCTGAGCGCGTGGAAGGCAGCGGACCCGGGATTGCCGGAAATGCAACATGCGCAGGAGTGGATGAGCCAGCATTCTGCGCCTGGCTCATCCGCCTCTTATTGACAGGGATTCTCTCCCCACCACCAAACTTGGGTGCCCCACATCTCGCTCTGTTGCGGGGACGAATGGTCAAGCTCTGTTCCGAGGGACGAAGGATAAAGCGCGCGCGAGCTCTGTTGCGGGGACGAACGGTAAAAAGTCTGTTGCACGGACGAATGGTTAGTCACTGCTGCACAGCTAAATGGTAAATGCCTGCTGCGGGGTGAAAGGTAAGATGATGGGGCACCTTTCAGGAGGCAACTTGGACGAAGACATTCTGCAGACTGAGTCTTCCCCGCTCGGGATCCCACCACCACCGAAGCATGACGTCCACTGGGTGTTTGTGGGTGCGAATGGTCTTCGAGCCGGATGGGGCGTGTTGCTCTTCGTTCTGCTCTTTTTAGGATTCGCATTTCTTGCCGCCCAGGTGATGCGACATTTTATTCATTTCGATCGCCATATGGCAGTGTTGCCCCTGAAGCTGGCGCTGATCTCGGAATGCGCGCAATTGATCCCCCTACTGTTGGCGACGGCGATCATGGCGTTGGTTGAGGGCCGATCTCTTCTGGCGTACGGATATCAAGGCACGGCAAGGGTGGTGCGGTTCATTTCCGGCCTGGTCTGGGGTTTCGTCGCGCTTTCCGCATTGGTCCTGGTTTTGTGGAAAGCCCGGCTGTTGGCCTTCGACGGGGTGCAGTTGCACGGTGAAGCGATATGGAAGTATGCCTTCGGCTGGGCCGTGCTGTTCCTGGTGGTCGCTGTCTTCGAGGAATCGACGTTGCGGGGTTATCTGCAGTTCACGCTGACACGAGGCATTGGATTCTGGTGGGGAGCGCTGTTGCTTTCGCTCCTGTTTGGTTTTTCCCACGGCACCAATCCGGGCGAGACGCCGGTTGGTCTATTTGGAGCGGCAGCGGTCGGTCTGGTTTTCTGCCTCAGCCTTTGGTACACGGGATCGCTTTGGTGGGCGGTTGGCTGCCACGCCAGCTGGGATTGGGCAGAGTCGTATTTCTATGGCACTTCCGACAGCGGCCTGATGGCCCAGGGCCACCTGTTCGGAGAGCACCCGACCGGGCAGCGGCTGTTGAGTGGCGGCACGACAGGCCCCGAAGGTAGTCTGCTGGCTCTTGTGCTGCTCGCGGCCATGGCGTTGATCATGTGGCTGTGGTGGGGACGCAGAGGGGTGCAGTCTCCCTTCATCCGTTCTGGATGGAGGCCGGCATGGAGCAGAAAGCCCGCACTTGAAAACCCTTCGTTCCCCAGCGAAGCAGGCAGCCGGCCGGCCCTGTGACTAGAGGTAGGCCGGATCAGCCGTTTCGGTTTCGACAGCCAGTTCCGCGAATGCTTGCTGGGCTCGCGCCTGGTCGAATTTTCCCTCGCGCGCCAAACGGGAGAGCGTAGCCACCACAACCGATTCGGCGTTCACCTCGAAATGACGGCGCAGATATTCGCGGTTGTCGCTGCGGCCGAAACCGTCGGTGCCGAGTGATACCAGCCGGGTGGAGAGCCAGGGTGAAAGTTGATCGGGCACAGACTTCATGTAATCGGTGGCCGCGACGATGGGACCCTCGGTGCCCTGCAGCGTTTGCAGGATGTAAGGAACCTTTTCTGTCTGGGTTGGATGCAGACGATTCCAGCGTTCCACTCCGAGCGCTTCACGCCGGAGTTCGTTGTAGCTGGTAACGCTCCAGACATCCGCCTGTACGCCATACTTCTGGGCCAGAATGGATTGCGCGCGGACCACCTCATTGAGGATGGGCCCGCTGCCAAATAGCTGTGCCGTGGCCTTGCCCGACGGAGCTGCCTGGAAGCGGTAAATGCCGCGCACGATGCCTTCGCGGACCCCTTCCGGCATCGCCGGCATGGCATAGTCTTCGTTGTACATGGTGATGTAGTAGAAGACGCTCTCGCCTTCCTGGTACATGCGGCGGATGCCATCCTGAAGGATCACTGCCAGCTCATAGACGTAGGCAGGGTCGTAGCTGAGACAGGTGGGAACCGTACTGGCCAGCACGTGACTATGACCGTCCTGGTGCTGAAGCCCTTCTCCCAGCATCGTGGTGCGGCCGGCAGTACCTCCCATGAGGAAACCCTTGCCCCGCGAATCGGCAAAGGCCCAGATCATGTCCCCGATACGCTGAAAGCCAAACATCGAGTAGTACATGTAGAACGGAATGGTCGGCACGCGGTAGTTGGAGTAGGCGGTGCCGGCGGCGGTGAAGGAAGCCATGGAGCCGGCTTCGGTGATGCCTTCCTCCAAAATCTGCCCATCCTTCTCTTCGCGGTAGTAGAGCAGCATGTCGTTATCGTGCGGAGTGTACTTCTGACCCTCAACGGCGTAGATGGCGACCTGGCGAATGGCCGACTCCAGGCCGAAGGTCCTGGCCTCGTCGGGCACAATCGGCACGATGAGCTTGCCGATTGCCGGATCCTTCAACAGATGGCGCAGGATGCTGACAAATCCCATGGTGGTCGAGACTGCCCGCCCCTTGGAGCCGCCCGTCCACTCGCCGAACTCCTTGAGTGGCGGTGCTTTGAACAGCAACTTGGGCACGTCGCGGCAGGGCAGATAACCACCCAGTGCTTTGCGGCGTTCCTGAAGGTAGATAATCTCCGGGCTGTCGGGCGCCGGACGATACGGTTTTCCCAGCTTCGCCTGCTGCTCCGGGACGGGGATTTTAAAGCGCTTCACAAACTGGGCCAGCCCGCTGTCAGTGAGTTTCTTCTCCTGGTGAGAGGCGTTGCGGGCCTGGTTAGCCCCCAAGCCATAGCCTTTGACCGTTTTGGCCAGGATGACGGTCGGAGAGCCGCGATGGTTGACGGCCCTGCGATAAGCGTTGTAAACCTTCACCCGGTCGTGGCCACCGCGATGCAGATTCTCCAGTTGCTCATCTGTTTTGTCCCTTACCAGTTCGAGCAGTTCGGGATACTTCCCGAAAAACTCCTGCCGCAGGTAAGCCCCGCCCTTGGCCTTGAACGACTGATAGTCGCCGTCGACACACTCTTCCATCCTCTTGAGCAGCAGGCCGGAAGAATCGCGCTCGAAGAGATCATCCCAATCGCTGCCCCACACGATCTTGATGACATGCCAGCCTGCGCCGCGGAAGGTCCCTTCCAATTCATCAATGATGCGTTTGTTGCCGCGAACCGGGCCGTCCAGGCGCTGCAGGTTGCAGTTGACTACGAAGATCAGATTGTCGAGTTTTTCGCGGGAGCCGACGCCGAGCGCGCCCAGCGTATCGACCTCGTCGGTTTCGCCATCTCCGACAAATGCCCAGATCTTGCGCTCAGTTTTCTGGATAAGGTTACGGTTCTCGAGATAGCGCATGAAGCGCGCCTGGTAGATCGCGTTCAGCGGTCCAATCCCCATGGAAACGGTCGGGAAGCGCCAAAAATCCGGCATCAGCCACGGATGGGGATAGGAAGACAACCCCGGCTTACCCCTCAGTTCATGACGGAAATTCAGCAAACGCTCATCGTCAAAGCGCCCCTCGAGATATGCACGTGCATAGACACCCGGAGAGGCGTGCCCCTGAAAGTAGATAAAGTCGCCCGGCTGATCTCCGTAGGTGGCATGGAAGAAATGCTCGTAACCCACTTCCAACAGGGTGGCCAGCGAGGAGTAGGTGGAGAGATGGCCGCCGATGCCGGCATCCTTTTTATTCTGGCCGTGCACCATGGCCATCGCATTCCAGCGGATCAGGGCTTCCAGCCGCTCCTCGAGCTTGCGGTCCCCGGGGTAGGGCACCTCATCGTGCCTGGGAATGGTATTCACATAGGGGGTGGTAAGGGCGCTGGGGGTGGAGATTCCGGCCTCGCGCGCCCGCTGCCGCAATGCGGCAATCAGCTCCGCGGCCTGTTCATGGCCTTCGCCGACCACCAGGTCGTCGAAAGCCTCAATCCACTCTGCTACCTCATCGGAAAACTTAGATTGCGCGGGAATAGCGACTTTGGTATCCATAAAAATTAGGCCGTATCAACCTCTTGTAGTATATCCGTCAGCACAGAATCCTGAGAAAGTGCGACTGCAGTGGACCAACCCATGTCTACCTCATCTTTCGAGAGCCACAGCGACATCATCGACCTGCAACAGCAGGTGGCCCGCCTGCAGGCATTGCTGGAGATTTCGCGGCAGGTGCACGCAGCGGTTCGACCCGAAGAAGTGTTGCAATCGGTTCTGCGGGTGGTGGTGAGGGAGTTGGAAATGGCTGGCGCTCACGCCACCGAGCCTTCACTCACCATAGGTGAGATGCCCCCGGAACCCTGGGATGGCTGCGCACGCTTTGCCCTGCTGAGCAAGGATGGAGTTCAGTTGACTGAGCTGGTGGTAAACCCCGGGCCTGGCAAGACACTGTCGCTCTACGAGCAGGACTTTCTGGAAGGGCTGGTGCTGCAGGCGGGGGTAGCGGTCGAGAATGCTCGCTACCACGAGCGGGCGGTTGAATGGGCGCGGGTGCAACAGGATCTGGATGCCGCCCGCGCGATTCAGCGTAGCCTTCTGCCCCAGCAGATGACGGAGATTTCCGGGTATTCCGTCGCCGTGCGATCGAGCACCTGTTACGAGGTCGGCGGCGACTACGTAGACCTTGTCAGTCTCCCCGACGGTAGCGAGATCATGGTGGTGGCCGATGTCGCCGGCAAGGGCCTGGCCTCTGCCATTGTCGCCACTTCGTTCCGATCGGCTTTTCGCGCCATGGCGCTTGCCGGGCTGCCGCTGGCGGAACTGGCCGCGCGCATGAACCAGCAGCACTACGGTGAAGGGCAGGAGGCCCGCCGCCGGTACGTGACCGCGATCTTTCTCAAGCTGGATCCGGAGACCCACACCGTCGAGGTGGTCAATGCCGGCCACAACCCCGGGTTTCTGCTTTCGGGGGACAAGACGGTGCATGAGATTCAGGCCAGCGGCACTCCCATCGGCCTGGTTCCGATGATGCAATACAGCTCGGAAACCCTTGTCTTCAAGCCTGGATCGCGCCTGCTCTTCTATACCGATGGGCTCACCGAAGTGTTTCAGGGCGATGACGAGTTCGGTCCAGAACGTTTGCTGGCAACATTTCGGGAGTGCAAGTCGGAGGATTGTACTGCTATCCTCAAGGTCCTGTGGCAACAATTGGCTGAATTTTCCAGGGGAGAGCCGCAGCAAGACGACATGACGGCCCTCGCGTTGGTACGGATGCAGGCGCAATAAAGGGAAGAGCAAACATGGTTGAAACCAGGGGCACGGCGGTGGAAGTAAAGCTCCCATCGCGGCTGGGCTTCGAAAAGGTTGCGATGGGCACGGCGGCCAGTGTGGCCAAGCTCATGGGCTTCCCCGACGATCGCATTGAAGACCTGAAGACCGCTCTCGCCGAGGCATGCATCAATGCCATCGAACACGGAAATCGCCTGGATGGCAGCCTGTGCGTCGGTGTGATCCTTTCCGCCAGCGATGAAGCGCTGGAGGTTAAAGTGATGGATACCGGCTCCGGTATCACCAAGGCTCCCTCCAAACCGGACATCGACCGCAAGATGCATGGTGAAGAGGATCCCCGCGGCATGGGCATGTTCTTGATCCAGTCGCTGGTAGACGAGGCGGAGTGGGTCAAGGGAAGCCCGGGAAAAGGAAGCTACGTACGATTGGTCATCAGGCTGGCCAAGGAGAGTGAGTAAAGTGCAGACGGAGACAAAAGCAAAAGTTGATGAAGTACTCGCCGCGAATGGGCGACCGGTCACCGTTCTTCGCTTTACGGGCGATATTTCCAGTAGTTCGCGAGATACCGTGCTGGGGACTTACGAGGGCGTGGTGAAAAGCCGCCCGGTTCTCATCGATTTTTCTAAAGTGGAATACATTAATTCGAGTGGTATTGCTCTGGTTATTCAGATGTTGATGGAAGCGAGCAAGGCTGATCAGACCATCGCCGCGTTCGGCTTGACACCGCATTTCCAGAAGGTCTTCACCATGGTCGGGATTACCAAGTACGCCGCCTTGCATCGGGATGAGGCGACGGCTATCGCTTCGCTTTAGACATCGCTTTGAATCTCATTTAGCAGTGATCGACGGAAGGACAGAATTTAGAGCCGATTCTACTTAGCGCGGGGGTGGGTCCGGTCGTAGACCCGGGTGACTTGCCCGACGGTTAGCTGGGTGTAACGCTGGGTGGTTGAGAGGCGCTCGTGGCCTAACAGCTCCTGGATCGCCCGAAGATCGGCGCCCTCTTCCAGCATGTGCGTACCGAAGGCGTGGCGCAGCGTATGCGGGTGGATCTCCGCCGAGAGTCCTTTGGCCAGCGAGATCTGCTTAACGATCCGACCTACACTCCTGGTGGTCAAGCGTCCGGTTCCCCTCATCCGCAGGTTCAGCAACAAAGCCTCCGTAGCCTTCCCGGCGAGCTTGCCGGCCCGCGACGGAAGATAGGCTCGAATCGCGTCTGCGGCCGCATCCCCCAAAGGGACATATCGCTGTTTCCGGCCTTTGCCGCGGACCAGGATAACCTCCCTCGCCCAGTGCACGTCGGTCACGTCCAGCCCGACCAGTTCGGCATTGCGAATGCCGCAACCATAAAGCAATTCGAAGATCACGCGATCGCGCTCCGGCCAGGCTGCAACCTCCTCCGATGAAGCCGTTTCCACCAGGTGGTTCATCTGCTCGATCGAAGGTACCCGGGGCAAATGCTTGGGCAGTTTAGGAGTGGCCACGAGCGCTGCCGGATTAATAGTGACGTGCCCTGCCCTGGCCATCCACTGGAACCATGACCGGACTGCTGCAAGGGACCTGGCCACGGACGCCTTCGCCAATCCCCGATCGTACAGCTCGCCGAGGTAACCCCGAATCTGCAGGTGATCGACGTCGCGCATTTGGACACCAGGTCCAAGCTGGCCGATCAACCAGGCGGCAAAATTATTGATTTCCCGGTGATACGCGCGCAGGGTGTGCGGGGACGCGGCCCGCTCATGCGCCAACATGGCCAGGAACTCCCCAGCCAACTGCGTGGGTTGGGGCTTCACTTTCCACCCCTTCTGGTGGCTCGCGGATGATGGGCCCGATGCACTGCTTTCAGCCTGCCCAGGGCGAGGTGGGTATAAACCTGCGTGGTAGAGATGTCGGCGTGCCCGAGCAGGGTTTGCACTGTTCTGAGATCGGCCCCGTTCTCGACCATGTGGGTGGCGCAACTGTGGCGCATTACGTGGGGGCTGGCCCGGCTGTCCAATCGCTTCACCAGCCGCCAGATCCATTGCCGGGTGAGGGCCGCGCCGCGGATGGAGAGAAAGAGGCGGCTCTCCCGGGGGCGAGTCGCCAACCCGGGCCGGCCGCGGGTCAAATAGGCGTCCAGGGCCTCGACCGCAATTCGGCCCAAGGGCACAATGCGCTCCTTGTCCCCTTTGCCTCGTACCAGCATGCGTCCTTCCGCCAGGGAGAGATCTTCGACTTTGAGCCCGGTAAGCTCGGAAACCCGTACCCCGCCGGCGTAAAGCATCTCCACGATGGCGCGATCGCGCAAGGCCACGGCATCCGCCTGGGGGTGATTGGCGGCGGTCCCGGCCTGCTCCATCATGCGCTCCACTTCCGATTGGGCCAGCGCCTTGGGCAGGACTTTCCAGGACGATGGGGATTCGAGGTTTACGGTTGGGTCGTGCCCGATGCGCTTATCCAACAGCAGCCATTTGTAGAAGCCGCGCAGGCAGGAAAGCTTGCGCGCGATCGAGCGCGACTGGACTCCATGCTTTTGTAGATGTTCAAGAAAGCCGGCCACCTGCGCCTGCCGAGCGGTGAGCGGCAACGCATGGGCGCCCTCGAGATATTCGGCAAACAGGGAGAGGTCCCGCTGGTAAGCCTCGCAGGTCAGAGGCCGGAGGCCTTTTTCGACCCGCAAGTAGGCCAGGTATTGCCGGGTTATGCTGTTGCCGCGATCGGGATGGCTGGTGACAGGCACAGGCTTGATTATCCCCTTGCGCCAGCCCTGCCTGAGAAGTGGGCAGGGATAGGAATCAAGAGAGACAGCCGCAGGGGTGGATGATTTCGGCAGGAACCAAATGCTGCTGAGTGGGTTGGCTAAAAAGGAGCGCCTTTTGCACGATAAGAGCTTTAGCCTGGATTTCTCACAGTCCGGTCTGCGACAGAGCCCGGGTGCCCCATATCTGCCCGGTTTTGGCAGATGTGGGATTCCACAAACCTCAACCCCTGACTGTGCAGGGCGTAGATGGCCATGGACAAGATCTGTTGCTGGTAAAGAGCGATCGGTGGACAGCCGTTGAATCCCACATCTGCCAAAACCGGGCAGATATGGGGCACCCGTCACTCGTTACGCATGGAGATCTCACTACTGGCAGCGTGGTCTGTGAGAATGCGGGTTAGGTGGGGTTAGGTGTCGGGTGAGTGCAATCTTCAGCCGTCCCTCGGGACTCCGGTTCTCATGCAGACTGCGTACCCTGTGCTCTCTAAAGGAAGAAACGCTGCCCTCAGGGGCTAAGGCCATCGGTTCTATGGCGTCTTCGCCCATTGGGATCACCTTCGTCATCGAGAGGCTGCGGAAAAAAGACCTTTCTCCTGGCGCAAAACTGACCCCAATCCGCATATATATAGGTGTGTCCACCAATAACTTTGTGCTGTTGCAAATCATTTGCCGGCCACGTGCGTGGATGATGCATGAAACGTGGCTCGCCAGAACGGCTCAGCGGGCAAATTATCCCGGACAACCTCTTGCCTGGATTCGGACTTACGGACTTACCACGCATACCACGCATATCACGCACTGTTTTTGTCGGACTTATCACGCATACCACGCATATCACGCACCATTTCCGTCGGCTACTCTTGCATCATCCAGGAGGCAAAATACAGCACAACTTTAAACATCGCTTGAAACAAAGGGACTTAGCCGCGCGTCGGTTGCAACCCAGGGCCCAGATCTTTGTTAGAACTCTATGGCCACTTCCAGTCGTTCAGGAGAGCCGGGACATGTCGCGGCGTTGGGTGGAAGTGTGCGCCTTAAGCGCCCTTTGCGCCCTTTGGGTGGAAGTGTGCGCCTTAAGCGCCCTATGCGCCCTTTGGGTGGAAGTGTGCGCCTTAAGCGCCCTATGCGCCCCCCTTTTCATGGCTGCTTCATAGCGGAAGTGCAAAATTGCAACAGATCGCCGACAATAGATCAGGGGCCTGAGCCCCGGCAGGAGCGCCATTCCGTTTGACCACGAGCAAGTCCAGCCCTATCACGTCTCTTTCCCCCAAAGACTTTGCCGATTCGGTTCTCTCCCGAGAGCCCGCGATTGCCGTCTTCGATTGCGACGGAACGTTATGGGACGGAGACTCGGGATACGACTTCATGGTCTGGTCGATCGAAGAGGGGATCGTCTCCCGCAATGCGAGCGATTGGATCGATTCCCGCTACCGCCTCTATCTAGCCGGCACGGTCTCGGAACTCGCTATGTGCGGGGAAATGGTTCAGATCTACGACGGCTTGAGTGAGCTGGAAGTTCGCCGGGCCGCTGCGGCATTCTTCCAAGCACGTTTCGCAGACAAGATCTTCCCTGAAATGCGTTCCCTCGTTTCCACTTTGCAGGATCGTGGGACAGATATCTGGGTGGTGAGTTCTACCAACAACTGGGTTATCGATGAAGGTGTTCGCGGCTTGAACATTCCTCCCAGCCGGGTGATTTCTGCCCGCGCCCAGGTAGTGGGTGGGATCATTACCAGCAAGCTGCTCGACGTTCCGACCGGAGAAGGTAAGGCCGAGTCGCTCATCAAAGCGGGGGTCCCGGCTCCAGACGTGGTATTTGGAAACTCCATTCACGACGCTGCGATGCTCGAGATCGCACTCCAAGCCTATCCCGTGAACCCAACACCCGCGTTGCGGGAAATCGCAAGCAAACGTGGATGGCCCATCTTTTATCCGGAAGGCACTCTGCCCGGCTCGGCATGATTCCTCAACGTTCTGGCCGTGCCTTGCGGGTTGCTGCGCTGCAGCCCAGCGTGAGCCTTACCCTCGATCATCTTGGCTGCCTGGACTCGCTGGTCGCGTGCACACGCTACTGCCTGCAAGCGGTGCCGGCGCTGCATGAACGTGATCTGAAAGTGGTCGCCGACTCGTGGTCTTCGACCACAGATGAAATACTTTCCACTTCACCCGACCTGGTGATCGCGTCGGTTCCCTACCGCATGGAATCCCTGGCCGCGATCCTGAAATGCGGCGTCCCGGTACTCACCCTGGCGCCGCACTCACTGGCGGACATTTATCAGGACATACGCCTCCTCGGCGACATACTTCACGCGCAGGATCGAGCCAACATCGTGGTCGAGGAAATGATGTGCGGGGTTGCGGCTATTCAGGGCGCGACCGCTGGGGCAGAACCGCCGCTGGTCTACTGTGAGGAATGGGGCAAGCCGCTCATTCACTCGCAACCCTGGGTCGCCGAGTTGGTTTGTGCCGCTGGGGGACGTTTTCTGGGCAATCCCGGATCGACTACAGAAGCTGACGCGATTGCCGCCCGTGATCCCGACGTGCTTGTATTTGCCTGGTGCGGGGCCGGAGACCGGGTTCCCCTCGCTCGCGTGATCGAGAAGCGTCAGTGGCAGCCTCTCCGCGCGGTGCGCACGGGACGGGTTTACTGTATTCCAGATGAGTTATTGAATACCCCGGCGCCTAACCTGTTGCAGGGACTCGGGGCGTTGGCCGGTGCTATCCATCCGGAGATCTTTGGTGTCCCAGAAAGCGTCCGTTGCCTGCAAACAGACGGTCTTGCGGCAGTAACGTCTAAAATCACATGAGCGTGCAGCGAGATTCCAGACGGTCAAGAACGGAAGCAAAGGTAGTTCGGCTGGTGGTGGCCGCGCTGATCCTGCGGGAGCAGAAGGTGCTTATTTGTCAAAGGCGTCCGGACCAGCCTATGGCTTTGAAATGGGAATTTCCCGGGGGCAAGGTGGAAGTTGGGGAGAGCGCGGAACAAGCCCTGCGGCGTGAGCTCGATGAGGAGTTGGGCATTGCCGCGGATATCGGCAATAGGGTGGCGCACACTCGTCATACCTACCGTAGCGGAAGTGCGATCGATCTGCAGTTTTTCGCCGTTTATCAGTTTGAAGGGGAGATGACCAATCGTATCTTTAACGACCTTCGGTGGTGCCCGCTGCGAGAGTTAACCCGCTACGACTTTCTTGCCGCCGATCGCATCCTCATCCGCGAATTGGCTGCCGGCAAGCTGCTTTAACAGGCGGAAGGGTGCCGCGCCTCCGGCGCTCCCTACGATCGTGGATGCCCACCCAGCCCTACCGGACTCAACAGTCCAACAGAATTGTCATCCCGAGAGTCTGTGACCTTTTCGATCTTTTCGTGTTTTTTGCACCCGACCAGATGTTGTTTAGTCCTCTCCACAAAGGCGTCATCCTGAGCGAAGCGCCTCGCAGATTTATCGCATAACAGAGGGTTTATGGCGCGAAGTCGAAGGACCCCGGCGATGCTTGTTGGCAGCTGCTCCCCGGAGCTTTCCGGCCACAGACTACAAGGGAAATTAAAAAAGTCACAGCCTCTGAGCGAAGCGCCTCGCAGATCTATCGCATCACAGAGGGTTTATGGCGCGGAGTCGAAGAGCCTGTCCTGAGCGTAGCCGAAGGAACCCCGGCGATGCATGTTGGCAGGTCCTCTTCGGGGCTTTCCGGCCACAGACCACAAGGGGAATAAAAAAGTCACAGCCTCCGACCGGAGCGAAGCGAAGTGGAGGGACCTGCTGTTTCTCTTCCGGTGCTCATGCTGGGGTGCCTTTCAGAATTGGAAATAGATGAAGTCGCGATGGCCGAAGAAGCCGAAGAAGACGATCGCGTAGAGGCAGGCGTTGTACGCGAGGGCACGAAAGGCAGGCCTGGCCCAAAGGCGGGGTGCGCTCGACGGATGGGCTATCCACCACTCAATCACAAACATGGCGGCAATCGACAACAGCAGATACGGCGCCGAGGCGCGGCTGAAGCCACCCACCTTTAACAACAATGGATCCAGCCGCCCGAGGGGTAGAAGGTGAGTGGCGATATACCAGGAGTCACTTACGGTGTTGGCGCGGAAAAATATCCAGGCGAAGGTCACGAGGCTGAAAGTCACCACGATTTTGCAAAACGCGGCCATTCGGGGCACACGATGGAGAGCGAGCAGGTGACCCAGGCGCGCAGTCAAGGGGGCGGTCGACTGAGCAACGATCAGGTAGAGACCGTGCAGGAAACCCCAGATGACGAAAGTCCAATTGGCGCCATGCCATAGGCCGCTAATGACAAAGGTGATCATCAGGTTGGCATAATGCCGGGGAAGCTTTACCCGATTGCCCCCCAACGGAATATAGACGTAGTCGCGAAACCAGGTGGATAGCGAGATGTGCCAGCGCCTCCAGAACTCACCGACTGAGCGGCTGAAATACGGTTGCAGGAAATTGATGCGCAACTCGTAGCCCATCATCCGCGCGAGGCCCAACGCAATATCGGTATAACCGGAAAAATCGCAGTAGATCTGGATGGAAAACAGCAGCGTCGCCAGGGATAGCGCGGCCCCGTTGTAATGGTGCGGTGCATCGTAGATGAGCTTTACAAAGTCTGCCACATTGTCGGCCAACACCATCTTCTTGAACAGACCCCACAGAGCCTGGACCAATCCCGCGCGAACACCTTCGAAGGTGACCCGCGGCTCGCGATGAAACTGCGGCAGCAGTTCGTAAGGGCGCTCGATGGGACCGGCCACCATTTGGGGAAAGAAGGCGACGTAGAGCGCGTACTCCAACAGATTCTTTTCTGCCGGCACTCTCCGGCGGTACACCTCGATGGTGTAACTCATGGCCTGGAAGGTGTGGAAGGAAAGGCCCACGGGCAAAATGATCGCCAGCAACGGCGGGTCATAGCGCAACCCAAAGAGATGGCTCGCGCTGTGAAGGGAGCCGGTGAGAAAGTTGAAGTACTTGAAAATAACCAGCAACAAAAGATTACAGAAGAGGCTGACACCCAGGTAGAGACGGCGCCGCGTGGGCTGCTCCGCTTTTTCTATTTGCAGGCCAGCTACATAGTCGATCAGCGTGATGGCCCAGATCACGAAGATGTAGCGGGTGCTCCAGCACATATAGAAGTAGTAGCTGGCGATGAGGAGAATGATTTTGCGGGGAGTTCCCCGGGTGGCCAGAAACAACAGCCACACCACGACGAAAAAGCACAGAAACTGAAAGCTATTGAAGAGCATGGGGAGTGAGCCTGTCCTTCAGCAGCTGAAACAACGCCTCGGTATAGATCCGCGCGCCGGCTTGATTGAGGTGCGTCTGATCGGCAAACAGCCGATTGGGGTAGAGATAGTAGTCAGGACCAAGCAGCTTGCACGAGGTGGCCTGCTCGACTTGCGCACGGAAGCGCGCGTCGGTCTCTGGCGACGGCGCGGCTTCGCCGTTGCGCAGGTAGAAAGGCACGTAGTAGCACTCGATGTGATACTGCCGTATCAGTTGATTCAATTGCCCAATTTGTGCGCTTTGCGCGGGGGCAACCCGTGGGAGCACCTGCTTCGGCTGGTCGGATGCAAGCCGGAAGTCATCGGGCAGGCGCCCGGTAGCAAAACGGCTCTGCTCGGTGATGAGATGGTAGCCCCGCTCGGCGATCACCTGCCGCTCGTCTTCTTCCGACTCGCGGTAATAGCTCCTGACGCCGCCGTGGCTGGGCGCCGAGAGCAGGAAGGCAGTGAGATCTCTCAGAAAATTGCGAAACGGAAAGAGACCATCGATAACCGCGTGGTCGTCGGGAAGGAAATGAAAGATACCACGCCGGGGTGGATCGCTGCTCCACGGCAGAGTGAGCAGCAGCACGTTGGGAGCCTGGCCGCGCGCGCACATGGCTTCAAGCGGGGGTAAAAACAAATCGCTTCCGGGAAAGCCGGAATTGAAAGATGAGGTCTGCTGATGGTTCGCCGCACTCATTTGGTCGAACCAGGCGGGAACAAATCCGGCGAGGATCTTGCTATTGCCGAAGATCAGTACCCGGATCACGCCGGGGTTGGCGGGAAAGATCTGTCCCTCGTGCTCCCATCGCAGCTTGGCTCTAAATACTATGTCGGAGCCGTTCCTCAAATAAGGGAAACTGCGGGACAATCCATAAAACGCTGCCCAGGCTGCCAGGAAGAACAAAATCGTCCAGCCAAGCGCCGACGGCGTGCTCCGCTTCGCTGTGGGCTCCTGCTTAGCGGTTTCGAAGTTGGGGGCAGTTTCGACGTCCAAGGTAGACCCTGAACTTTCATCGTATTACACACGCTAGCCTGCGCCTCCGGTAAACATCATGACCAGTGACAACACAATAACCACTGCCGCGGTGAGCCAGGCCACAATGTTGAACCAGTGTGAGTTTACGTGTTCGCCCATCAGGTCCTTGCGATTGATGAGCAGCAGCATGAAGACGATCACCAGGGGCAGGAGCACCCCATTCAGTACCTGGGACAGGATGACCATGCTGATGAGTTTGGCGTTGGGCACAAAAAGAACGGCGATGGCTCCGCCGGCCACCAATAGCGTATACAGCCAATAAAAGACCGGCGCATCTTTGAAGCCCCCATCCAGGCCGGACTGGAGGCCCAGCCCTTCGCAAACCGTGTAGGCAGTCGAGAGGGGCAGAATGGAGGCGGCAAACAATGAAGCGTTGAACAGCCCGACGGCGAACAACAGGAATGCGTACCGCCCGGCCAGGGGTTTCATCGCCTGGGCTGCATCTGCCGCTTCCCGAATCGCTCCCATGCCATGCGTGAACAGAGTGGCAGCACAAGCGACAACGATGAACCAGGCAACGATGTTGGTAAAGAACGACCCAATGATCACGTCGAGGCGCGAAGCCGGATAACTCTTCGCAGTGACCCCTTTCTCGACGATGGAAGACTGGAGATAGAACTGCATCCAGGGCGAGATGGTGGTGCCGATTACGCCCACAATCATATAAATGTAACTTTTAGAGTGCCATATAGAGCCTCTTGGGAGGGTTATCGTGGCCACCGAGGCTTGATGCCAGCTGGGCTGGGAAAGGACGCCGGTGACGATATAGGCAATGTAGAAAACAGACGCTGCCAGAAAGACTTTTTCGACTCGCTTGTAATCCCCCTTGACCACCAGGAGCCAGATGGTCAAGGCGCTGGCGGGCACGGAAACGTATTTGCTGATGTGAAACAGCTGCATGCTGCCGGCAATGCCGACGAACTCTGCCATGACGTTGCCGAAATTGACGATCACCAGCAGCACCATCAACAGAAAGGTCATGCGCAGCCCGAACTCTTCGCGGATGAGATCGCTCAGGCCCTTGCCGGTGACCGCTCCCATGCGCGCGCACATTTCCTGCACCACCACCAAGGCGACGGTGATGGGGATCATGGTCCACAGCAGGGTGTAGCCGAATTGGGCCCCGGCATTGGAGTAGGTGAGAATGCCACCCGAATCGTTATCGATATTGGCGGTAATAAAGCCCGGCCCGAGCACGGCGAGGAAGAGCAGTATGCGGATTCGCCAGCGCTTGAGCATTCGATCTATTTCAAATGTGGATTTGTTATTGGTCTACAGCAAAGCAGCATGGGTTCATTGTTTGGCGCGTAAAAATGCAATTACGTGGTCCGCCTGCACCACGCCTACCAACCGGTTGGCGCTATCCACCACCGGGAGCGCGTGCAGGTTGTATTTGTCGAAAAGTTCTGCAACTTCATCCTGGTGAGCTTCCGCAGGGGTGGAAATGATGCGAGGCTCGGCTAAGACGGCAACCCGCGTGTCCGGGAGAGCCAGGATCAGACGCGACAATGGGACGACCCCTTCGAGCACGTCATCTTTCCCGGTGAGGTAAATTTCGGTTATCCCTTCCGGATCTCCTTCGAATTCGCGCAGAGCCCGCACTGCGTCTCCTACCGTACCCGCGGAGGAAACCTGCACGCAGTTCGTGGTCATTCTGCCGGCCGCGGAATTTTCCCGGAATTCGAGCAGATCCTCAACTTCCTGCCGCTCCTCCGGCTCCATCTCCTCGAGAATCGCTTCCGAGCGCTCGTCGGAGAGTTCGGCGAGCAGATCGGCGGCCGCGCCTGGATCCATCTCTTCAACAATGTCGGCTACGCGGCCGGAATCGAGGGATTCGAGCAAAGACTTCTGCAGGCGGGGATCGACTTCCTCCAGCGCATCTGCGGCTACTTCCTCATCGAGGGAGACGAAGATGGCTTCCCGCTCAGGAGGCGGAAGGTCTTCGAGGATGTCCGCCAGATCGGAGGGATGCATGTGAGACAGCCGCTCGTGTTCGATCTTCAGCTTCACCCGGCGTGCCGGGTCGACCTCGATCAGGTCCACGAATTCCCAGGGAATGATGCTGGCGCCGAAGTGCATGGCGAAGTTTGCCAGGGTGTGCCTGGGCATCACTCCTTTGAGCAACCTGCGAACCGCGCCGCGCAGGCCGACGGCAACCTCGGCCACCCGCAATCCTTCGCGGCCATTTTCCGGGAACCACTGCAGGTCGATGTCGTTGACCCGCACCACTTTCCTCCCATGGACGTCGATGATTTGCCGGTCCAGGACGTCTTGTTGCAGGAGGAGCAGGTTTTCATCACCGCGCAGCGGCTGAAGGAGCGCATCCTCCCGCAATTCGAGGGTCCCGGCCGGTGTTTGCAGTATGTCCTTCACGGCCACCAGCCTGGCTCCCTCTCTGGTTTTGAGGACTAGGCCGGCGACGTTTCCCGCAGCGGGTCCGGTGGCCACGGCGACATCCTTGAGCCGGCCCAGGACGCGGCCCTGCCGGTCCGTGATCAGCGTGCCGAGCAGGAGGGTGAGGCTGGCGTGCGTAGTGTATTTGTCATGCATCGACGGCCGGTTGCAGTCTAACAGTCGCCGGGGGAGGGTGGAGCAGGTTAGTAAGAGAGACGGGCCTAGTTGGGTCTTTCCGGACGGGATTTTTGGAAGCGTTCATCGAGTGGCTGTCGACCCTGAAAGCCAGCCTCAATGGTGTGCCAGTAGTCGATTTTTGCTTCGCCCAATTGCCAACAGAGCAAAACGATCTGGTCCCCGGCCTGGAAGGGGAAGTCGAGCAAACCCTTGTCGAGATCTTTTACCTGGACGCCAATCGAATCGATTTCCTGGATTGCATCCTGGGCCTGCTGGACCGAGGTGCGCTGGGCCATGCGTTTGTGCGCCACAGCACCGACATCCACCAGCATGCCTCCGGAGAGGAAGATATTCTGACTGAGCATTTGCAGTTCTGCTTCGACCAGACTGGCGCTCGCCTTGGCATCAATCGCCCGCCGCAGCAGGGATTCCAAGATCGGCAGTAGCGATTGCGCCTCATCCAGGGAGAATGTCTTCATCCATCAGGCCTTTGTCTAACTCTTATGGTAATACACCCGAAACAACTCAACGTCCGTTTGAAACGTTGATCCTATTGAGGCGGAAATCTGCTTGCCTGGCTGATTTGTGGCCTCATGGCGGGGCAGGTATCATGACAAGCGATGAGTTTTTCCGACACCATCTTCATTTTCGGACTGGCGCTGGTTATTTTTGGCCCCAAAAAGCTGCCGGAAATCGGGCGGCAGCTGGGCAAGCTGGTGCTCGAATTCCGACGTGCCAGCAATGAGTTCAAGATGCAGATTGAGGAAGAGTTGCGTGCAGCCGAGGTGGCGGACCGCCAGAAGCAGATCGCGGCTCCGGTCACGCCGGCACCGGTCACCCCAGCACCTGCGCCGGAACCCACCCCTGACACATTGACGATCCGGCCTCCGAGCGACGGAACGACCGTCAGTACGGAAAGCCCGTCCTCAAGGGTGATCCCGGTGCATGAAGAAGTAGCGGAACTGAAAGCGGTCGCAGGAGACCACCCGGAACTGGCGAGCAACGGCCTCGAGCGTGAGCCGGAGCAGGCAGTCACCCATCATGACTGACATTGTGGACCGGGCCCGGACGGCGGTAACGGAACGAGCGGAATTACCAGGAATGAGCCTCCTGGAACACCTGGAGGAACTGCGCAAGCGGATCATTCATTCCGGGATGTACCTGATTGTTGCCTTCTTTATTGCTTACGGCTTCCGCGAGAAGCTGTTTGCGTTCATGGAGAAGCCGATCGTTTCGGCGCTCAAGGCGCACAATCTGGACCCTCACCTGGTGTATCTGAATCCGGTCGACCCGTTCAATTTCTTTATCAAGATCAGCCTGGTTGGCGGCGCGATCCTGGCCTCGCCTTTTATTCTGTTTCAGGTATGGCTGTTCATCTCTCCCGGGCTATACCGGCAGGAGAAGCGTTACATCCTGCCCTTCATGACCGCCACGGTCGGACTCTTTCTTACAGGCGCGTTCTTCGGTTACCACTATGTGTACCCAGGGGCTCTCAACTTCCTCATCGGCTACGGGTCTCAGTTCCGACCGATGGTGACGTTGGGCGAATACACCGAACTCTTCATGACGGTCATCCTGGGCCTGGGGATCACCTTCGAGTTGCCCATCCTGGTCTTCTTTCTGGCCCTTTTTGGCCTGGTGACGGCTGGGTGGCTGTGGAGGAATATCCGCTACGCCATCCTGGTCATTTTCATCATTGCCGCCATCATCACCCCCACCCCGGATGTGCTCACGATGTGTGTTTTTGCCGCGCCGATGCTGGTGCTTTACCTGGTGAGTATTGGGGTCGCCTACATGGTCCATCCATCGCGAAGAAACCGGCCAAAAGAGCAATCATGAAGTTCGCGGCCGCAGTTCTCTGCTTCTTGATGTGTGGGGTGGCCAGGGGCCAGGCGGCCGCGCCTCTTCCCCACTTTGATGGTGAGCGAGCCCTCGCCTACACCCGCGAGTTCGTAGCCACCGGACCGCGTTGGGTCGGCAGCAAGGGACATGCCAAGGCGCAGTCCTTTCTGGAAAGGCAGTTCGCCAAGGATGACCTGGTGAAGGACAGCTTTACGGCGTCCACCCCCGCGGGACCGTTGACGATGACGAATTACATCGTCAAGTTTCCTGGGACTAAGGATGGCATCATCGTCCTGGCCAGCCACTACGACACGAACTACCCACTGAAAGATACCGGGTACGTGGGGGCGAACGACGGGGGCTCCAGCACAGGTTTGTTGCTGGAATTGGCCAACAGCTTTCGGGGTAAGAAGCTGGATGGATACGGTGTGTGGCTGGTCTTCTTTGATGGGGAAGAGGCGGTGAAAGGGTGGTCGGATGAAGACTCGACCTACGGCAGCCGGCATCTCGCAGCCAAGTGGCAAGCAGACGGGACTCTTAAACACATTAAAGCCTTTTTGCTGGCCGATATGATTGGGGACCGCGATCTCGATGTGGAGCGGGACCTGAGTTCGACGCCGTGGCTGCTCGACGTAGTGGGACAGGCGGCGGCGAAGTTTGGCGACCAGTCTTATTTTTTCCAGGAACAGAATTCGGTGGGCGATGATCACACGCCGTTTATGCAACGGAAAGTGCCGTGCGCCGATATTATCGATTTCAATTATGGATATCAGAATGCTTTTTGGCATACCCCGCAGGACACCATGGATAAGCTGAGCGCGAAGAGCCTGACGATCGTGGGCGAGGTGTTTTTGGAGACGATTCGGCTGTTGAACCAGAGGTAGGGCTTTCCTTGGAATCGGGCGGGTGGGTTATGCCATAGATCTGCGAGGCGCTTCGCTCATAGGCTGTGACTTTTTTAATTTCCCCTGTAGTCTGTGGCCGGAAAGCTCCGAAGAGCTACCTGCCAACAAGCATCGCCGGGGTCCTTCGACTCCGCGCCATAAACCCTCTGTGATGCCATAGATCTGCGAGGCGCTTCGCTCCCACGGCACGCTGGGGCAGGCAGGATGACGCCTTTCCGGAGGGTACTAAACAACCTCTGGCCGGGTGCAAAAAACACGAAAAGATCGAACGACGGGGCGGGGCAGGCGGGAGGAAGATTCAGTTTGGGCGGGAGAGGAGTTCCTGCGACGCTGATTGGTTGGCGATGAGTGATGGCTTCGGGGACGTAGGCTAGCATTAGGTAATGCTCGATGGCGCTCCGATCAGTTGGTGGATAGGCTTTCACGTCGTGGTGCTGGTGCTGATCGTGCTCGACCTGGCGGTTCTTGGTCGAGGGGAAGCGTCCTCCCAAACACGCCGCAATTTTGTTTTTGTGCTGTTCCTACTGGCCCTCGCCGCATGCTTCGGCATTTGGATCGGTCATACTGAGGGTCGCCAGACAGGGCTCGAATTTGCCTCCGGCTACCTGATCGAGCTCTCGCTAAGCATCGATAATCTGTTCGTTTTCCTGCTGATGTTCCGCTCCTTCGGACTCAGCCAAGAACTCCAAAGGAAAGCGCTGCTGCTGGGGATTGTGGGCGCCATCCTCATGCGCGGGGTATTCATCTTCGCCGGGATCGCGCTGCTCGAAAGATTCGAATGGATTCAATACTTCTTCGGCGCGCTGCTGGTCGTGGCCGCGCTACGGCTGTTGCGAGCGAAAAAGAAGACCAGTGCCGCACCGATACCGGCCAGATGGATCACGCAATGGACCAAACGCTGGACCGAGAGCCCAAGGGCAACGTTTTTCGTCGCCGTGGTGGCCATCGAACTGGTCGACCTGGTATTCGCGATTGATTCCGTGCCCGCAGTGCTGGCCATCTCCCACCATCCGTTTGTGGTTTATACCTCGAATATCTGCGCCATTCTCGGGCTCCGGGCGTTGTACTTCCTGCTGGCCGGCTTGCTCGACCGGCTGCGTTTCCTCCACTTTGGTTTGGCTGCGATCCTGGGATTCGTAGGCGTGAAGATGCTGTCGGCCAAATGGATCGACGTACCGATCGTGGTCTCGCTGGGCTTCATTGGCCTGGTGGTGCTGGCAGCCACCCTGGCTTCGCTCTTCTCTACCCGCACGAGCCGACATTGAAGACTGGGATACGATGGACTAAGCCGTGCGCAAGATTTCCGTCACGACCAAGTTCGGGCAATATACCGTTTCTGTGGGAAGCGGCATCCTGGATTCCTTATCGAAGCGCACTCCGGCGCTCGCCGGAAATCCGCGCAGGCTCATTTTTCTTCTCACCTCGCCGGAGATTTGGGCTCTCTGGGGCAAACGCGTGCAGGCTGCACTGGCTCCGCGAGAACCGATCGTGCTTTTTCTGCCCCCTGGGGAGCGTCACAAGCGTTTGAGCCAGGTGGAGCGGCTGACCACGGAGATGACCAAAGCGGGCGCGGACCGCTCCTCGCTGCTCATTGCCTTCGGTGGAGGGGTCACCGGCGATGTAGGCGGGTTTGTGAGCGCCATCTATATGCGCGGAATCGACTATATCCAGGTGCCGACCACCCTGCTCTCCCAAGTGGACTCCTCGGTAGGAGGCAAGACCGGGGTCAATCTGCAAACGGGCAAAAACCTGGTGGGCAGTTTCTATCCGCCGCAGGCAGTCTTCGCGGATATCGAATTGCTCAGCACCCTGCCGCAACGCGAACTGCGGGCGGGGATTTACGAGAGTATCAAGGCCGGACTCATCCGCGATGCGGAGTTGTTCCGCTTTATCGAGAGCCATCGTGCGGCCATTGACGGCGGCGATCCGGCGGCACTGGAAAAGATGGTTGCTGCCTCGATACGGATTAAGGCAGAAGTGGTCACGCTGGATGAGCGGGAGTTCGGGGTGCGCATGTTTCTCAATTTCGGCCACACCCTGGGCCACGCCATTGAGGCCGCGAGCGGGTATCGCGCATTGCTGCACGGCGAAGCCATCGCCTGGGGCATGATTGCGGCCCTCGACATCTGCCGCCAGCGGAAGCTGATGAAGGAAGACGCGGTGCGCCGCATCGAATCGCTCATATGCTACTTTCAACCTCCGCCCTTGCCCGCGGCTAGTTCTAAACGGCTGTTACTGGCGGCGGCTGGTGACAAGAAGAACCGGAGCGGAGTGCGCCGCTTTGTCCTGCTGCAGGGCCTGGGCGATGCGGTGGTAGCCGAGGACGTAACCGACGCTGAGGTGCTGGCAGCGATCGCGTATATTCGCCGCTTCTCCGAAAGCAGCAAGTAACCGTGGGGGCGCCGGGGGCTCAACCCGAAGGGACCGAGGATGAAGCCAGCGCAGCCGCAGCGGTGCGGTCGATGTTCGACCAGATCGCTCCGCGATACGACCTGCTGAATCACGTTCTTTCGTGCAATATCGACCGGGTTTGGTGGCGGCGGACGGCGCGTGCCTTTCGCCAGGTGCTGGGCAGGCCCGACGCACAAATTCTGGACCTTTGCTGCGGCACCGGCGATATGACGCTGGCGTTGTTGCGATTCCGCCCTAAGCAAGGACGACCCGTGCTGGCCGCCGACTTCGCTCACCAGATGCTGGTGCGCGGTGCGGCGAAATTCGTTCCCCGGGGAGCCCTTGCGGTGGAGGCAGACGCGCTTCATCTTCCGCTCCCAGCCGGGTCGATCGATCTGCTCATCACCGCCTTTGGTTTCCGTAACCTGGCCAACTACCGGGCAGGCCTGGAGGAGTTCTACCGTACGTTGAAGCCGAATGGAGAGCTGGGCATCCTCGACTTCAGCGAGCCGGGCGGCCTGATGGGCAAGCTGTACGCGTTTTATTTTCGCCGGGTCCTGCCCGCCGTCGGGTCGCTGATCTCAGGAGTGTCGGGACCGTACCGTTACCTTCCCCGCTCCGTCGGCCGTTTCCCTGCCCCCGAGGAATTGGTGCAAACTATGGAATCTGTGGGCTTTGAAGAGGTTTCGTGGACGCCCTACAGCGGCGGGATTGCAGGCTTATACCGCGGGATCAAGCGTTAACCATGTGATGTCACCAGCAATCGCTGATGATCGCGGCTGCGGGGTAACCCGATAAACTTAGGTATGCACGCCACCGTCACCTGGCTACACGACCAGCAGTACGATGCCGAGTCAAAGAGTGGCCATCACATCACGCTGGATAGTGATGCCGCGCATCGAGCCGGCGCCAGTCCAATGGAATTGGTGTTAATGGCGCTATGCGGCTGCACCTCGGTGGACGTGGTTTCTATCTTGCACAAGAAGCGGGAACCGCTTACCTCGCTGATTGTTTCTGCAGTGGCCGAACAGGCGCCCGAACCTCCCCGCGTCTTCACCCATATCCAGCTGACCTATCACATCGGCGGGGGTGTGTCTGCCAAGGCAGCGGAGGATGCGGTCGCCCTTTCGAAAAACAAATATTGCTCGGTTTCGAGGATGCTGGAAAAGGCGGCGACGATTGATCACGTGATTACCTACGGTGAGCCGGCATGATCCATTTTTTTCGCCTCGTCCTGGCCTTTCTGGCGATTGCCATGGCGGGGTTGGTTTCGGCTGTGGTGACCATGCGGTTCGCTATTCATGGGGCTGAAGTGAAAGTCCCGGATCTGCAAGGAATGACCGTCTCCGAGGCAGTGCACAGGACGGCCAATATGGGACTGAACCTGGGCATCGACAACAAGTACTACAGCGGCGATGTGCCGGCCGGCCGGGTACTGGCGCAATCGCCACTTCCTGGCGCAATCGTCCGGCGGGAGTGGCGTATGCGGGTGACCGAGAGCCTTGGTCCGCAACGGGTCGCGATTCCTAAAGTAGTGGGCCAGCAGGAACGCCTAGCGGCGATCGATATTCGCCGTGTAGGTCTGGAGCTCGAGGAGACGGCGCAGATGCCCTACAGCGGTGCTCAGCCGGGCACGGTCATTGCGCAGAATCCGCAGCAGGGAGCAGCTGGTGTGGAGCGGCCCAGTGTGAGCCTGCTGGTGAGTACCCGGGCACCCACTCCGGCGCCGGCAATGGTTATGCCGCAGTTGGTTGGCATGCCGCTGGCGCCGGCGACAGCTCTGGTTGCGCACGCAGGGCTGAAGGTGGGGCCGGTGCAAAGCACGTACTCGTCGGCGCCCGAACCCAGCGTAGACCTGGGAATGGCTCCTGCGGATACAGTGGATCCGGCAGGTACGGTGTTGAGCCAGACTCCGATGGCGGGGCATCGAGTGGAACCGGGGATGGTGGTTACGTTGCGGGTTGCCCAGTAGGGTGGAGGAGCTATCTTGCAGTTTGTGGCCGGAAAGCTCCGAAGAGCATCTGCCAACAAGCATCGCCGGGGTCCTTCGACTCCGCGCGATAAAACTCTCTAATATGCGATAGGTCTGCGAGGCGCTTCGCTCAGGATGACGCCTTTTCGGAGGGGATTGAAAAACATCGCCCAGGAACTGGCGCGAGCGATGAACATCCGGTCGGGTGCAAAAAACACGGCACGCCCGGGACAGGTCCTCTTCGCTACGCTTCGGTCCCACGGCACGCCGGGACAGGCGGGATGACAAAGGGGAGGGCGAAACTTCCGTGGAGAGCGGTTGCTGGACAGAGAACGTGATGGCGCTTATCTCTTCACCAAGCAGGCGGCGAAGAAGCCGTCTCCTGGGTAGAGGCCGGGGAAAATGCGCAGGAAATGGTCGGGCGCGTCCTTGGGAAACAATCGCTCAGCCGTACGGTCGTGAAGCGTTCCTTCGCGCTCCAGCGCTCGGATTTGGTCTTTCCAGGGGAGAAGTTGGAAGCCGTTCTCCCGCCGCAGAGCCTCTGCCACTACGGTCTCGTTTTCTTCGGCTTCGAGGGAGCAGGTGGAATAGATAAGCCTGCCTCCTTCGCGCAGTGCGCGCATGGCCGAGCAGAGAAGACGTAACTGACGATCGTGGTGACGATGGAAATCGTCTGGCGTGATCCGGTGGCGGATTTCCGGGTTGCGGGCCAGGGTTCCTGTTCCGCTGCAGGGAGCGTCGCAAAGCACCAGATCGAATTGCCGATGAATCGGTAACTCTGTGGCATCGAGAACACGAAAATGAATGCTGGATTGCCGGCCCAGGAACGCCTGCATCGCCTTGAGCCGCGCCGGGCTGACATCGCAGGCGGTAATCGACGCTGTGGGATTGCGCTCGGCCAGAATGGCGGTCTTCCCTCCTGGCGCAGCACAGCAATCGAGAATTTCGGTGCCTCGACCCGCCAACTCGGCAATTAGCTGCGATCCCTCATCCTGAATGCGCATTCCCGCCGCGACCTCTTCGACCCGCCGTGCACGGACAACAAACGTGCCCGGCTCGCATTGCGGACCGTCGCCTTCGGGTGCATTGAGGCGGATGATGGTTGGAGGAGGCAACTGGTCGTAACGGCAGATTGCATCCGTGGTCTCGCGTCCATAGGCGGCAAGCCACCTGTCCACCATCCAGGACGGATGGGCGGCGGATGCATCGGATGCATTCAGTTTTGGAGTCTCCGTCAACTTACGCAAGACTGCGTTGACCAGCCCCACGGCGTATTCATTTCCGCACTGCCTGACCAATTCGACACTTTCAAAGATCGCGGCGCGCGCTGGAATGCGATCGAGCAGGAGTAGCTGCAGCGCTCCCAGTTCAAGCGAAACCTCAACCGGATCGCCCAGATGACGCTTACTTTTGGTAAGAGCCTCCCGGATGCGCTGCTGCAGCACGAGCTGCCAGCGCAGGACTCCCATCACTAGGGTGGTGGCAAGATTCTTGTCCAGGTCAGAGAGCGCTTCTACTGGTTTGGAACGAAGCAGGTGGTCACTGTGCGACTCCGGCTTTCGCCTGAGTTCCAACAGCAGCTCGAAGGCGGCCTTGCGGGCGGGGGAGATGCGGCCGGCCAACTACTGGCCCAACCTCTCGTGCGGATGGGGAACAGTGCCGCGCAGAAAGTCCGCTACCGGCATTCTTTTCTTTCCCTCGAGTTGAACCTCGAGCAATTCAAGGCGTGTGGCGGACCCAGCAGCCACGAAGAGCCGATCCCCATCCATTGTGATTTCCCCGGGAGGGGCAGCGGTGGTTTCGGCTGGGATCAAACGATGCAGAGTCAGCTTTCTGCCGCGAAAGAATGTGTAGGCTCCGGGCCAGGGTTGAAAACCACGCCAGCGGTTGTAAATCTCGTTCGCCGGCCGGGCAAAGTCGACCAGGGCATCTTCACGCTTCAGGATCGGCGCCAGGGATGCGCCGGCATTGTCCTGGGGGATGGGATGAACCGTGCCCGCCTCCAGCCCCTTGAGGGTCTCGAGCATGAGACTCGCTCCGCTCTCCGCGAGCAAAGGGAAAAGCTGCTCGGCGGTCTGATCAGGGGCAATGGGCAGCGAACGCTGCAGCAGGATATCGCCGGTATCGAGTCCCTGGTCGATGCGCATGGTGGTGGCGCCTGTGACGGTCTCCCCATTGGCCACCGCCCACTGGATGGGAGCGGCGCCGCGGTATTTGGGGAGAAGAGAGGCATGCAAGTTCAGGTTGCCCCAAGGCGGCAGGTTCAACATCCAATCCGGGATGATGCGGCCATAGGCGACCACGATGATGGCATCGGGCTTAATCGCTTCCAGGCGAGCGCGAAAGCCGGGATTGCTCTTGATCTTCTCCGGCTGCTCTACCGGCAAACCAGCTTCCTGTGCCAACAGCTTAACCGGTGGTGGTGATGGATCCTGATCGCGGCCGCGCACACGATCAGGCTGGGTAACCACCAGCTCGATCGCGTGGCCGGCGGTAAGCAGCTGCTGCAACGTAGGAATGGCGAACTGCGGGGTGCCGCAAAAGACGAGCCTCATTGCCCGTCTACCATTCCCCAGCTCGCTGCAATTTGCGGATCTTGCGCAGGACAAAATCGCGCTTGAGGGCACTGATGCGAAAGATGAAGAGTACCCCGTCGAGGTGGTCGATTTCATGCTGGAAGGCGCGAGCCAACAAGTCATCGGCTTCGCGTTCAAACCACTTGCCCTCCAAATCCTGGGCGCGTATTTTGACCTTCGCGGCGCGGGCGACTTTCTCCCGGATGTCGGGCAGACTGAGGCAGCCCTCCTCCTCGAAGATTTTTCCTTCCTTGGTAACGACCTCAGGGTTGATCAAGGCAATCTTGTCTTCGGGGGTCTTCTGGAAGCTGAGATCGATCACCGTCAGACGTTTGGGAATCCCGATCTGGGGAGCCGCGAGGCCGATGCCGTGAGCGACGTACATGGACTCAAACATATCGTCGACCAGCCTGCGTAGATCGTCATCGAACGCGGTGACGGGCTCTGCCGGCCGCTGCAGGATAGGGTCGGGAAACTTGACGATCGGATAAACCATGCGAGGGAGTATCTTTCTTTCAAAATCGGCGAATCTGGTCCAGGTACCCCTGGTAATTTCTGTGGAGTTCTCCGGCTGAGTCGGCGCCAAACTTTTCCAGAGCGAGTTTGGCGATGACAAATGCGACCATCGCTTCCGCAGCTACCCCCGCAGCCGGCACAACGCAAACATCGGAACGCTCGTAGGCCGCCTTGGTTGCCTCGCGCGTGCTGTAGGAGACAGATGCGAGCGGCCGGCGCAATGTGGAGATCGGTTTCAAATAACCACGCACGATAATATCTTCGCCGTTTGAGATGCCGCCCTCAATGCCGCCGGCATTGTTATGGTCGCGGGTAAACCTGGTCTTCGCGCCGTCGTTCTCTTCGGCACTGTAACCGATCGCATCATGAACCGCGGAACCGAAAGACTCAGCCGCGGTAACTCCCTGGCCCACTTCCACGGCTTTGACTGCCTGCAGGGACATCACCGCCCAGGCGAGCAACCCGTCCAGACGTTCATCCCAATTGGCATAGGTACCGAGCCCGGCGGGCGCGCCGTGGACCACTACTTCGAAGACCCCGCCAATAGAGTCGCCGGTGCGCAAGACGTGATCCACTTCCGCTTTCATCTGCTGTTCGATGCCGGGATCGACGCAGTTTAAAAGTATTTCGTCGTGTTCGCGAAGTGCCGCAACCTGGTCCCAGGAAGCGACGGACGGCAACTCCACGCGGCCGACCCGCACGACGTGACTGCTCACGTCTATGTTCAGTGATTTGAGCAGCAACTTAGCCATGGCGCCGGCTGCCACACGAGCCGTTGATTCGCGCGCCGAGGCCCGCTCCAGCACGTAACGCGCATCGGGAAAATCGTATTTCAGCGAGCCGGCAAGGTCGGCGTGACCGGGCCGCGGTGAGGCCACGGCCTTGTGCTTTGCGGGATCTCCCGTAGCCACCGGAAGAACCTCGGTCCAATTTTTCCAATCGCGATTTTCAATCTGGATGGAAACCGGCGAGCCGATGGTCTTGCCGTGGCGAACTCCGGAGAGGATATGGGCCCGATCCTGCTCGATGCGCATGCGGCCGCCGCGGCCGTAGCCTTGCTGGCGCCGCCAGAGCTCACGGTCGATAAATTCCACGTCGACGTCGAGGCCCGCGGGCAGTCCGGAAATAAGGGCGATGAGGCACTCGCCGTGTGATTCACCAGCCGTTGAAAAACGTAGCATTTTGTTTGGCGAGCAGACCCAAGGTTCGATTGTAACTTAGTTGTGCATGATCCAGTCGTATTGAGCCTCATCCAGTGGTACTACGGAAAGCCGCGACTGCCGGACGAGCGGAGATACCGCAAACAGTGACTGCTGCTTGATCTCGGCCAGCGTTTTGGGGCGCTTGATCGCCGGTCCAGCGGCGATGCGAACCAGAGGGACCTTAGGATCGGAAAAATCAACCGCCTTGACCTGGGCCAAACCGACCGCAGCCTTTTCGTCGCCGGTGTGATAGATGACGAGTTTGTCGCCCTTTTTCATTCCGTTGAGGTTCTTGACGGCTTGCGGGTTGGTTACCCCGGTCCAATCGGTTTCCTTCTCCCGGACCAGATCTGCAAACGAGTAGGCGGTAGGTTCGGTCTTCAGCAGGTAGTGCATGCTCTACTCCTTAGGCTTGAGGAATGTTGCGGTGTTCAACAGCGGCCTATCCATGGAACGCACCCAGTCGGTCATCTCGCCCGGCTCTCCGCCTTGCGCTTCGTGACGCTCAAATTCACTGCGCATGGTGTGCATCTTGGCATCGAGATCGTCGAGATAGTGGAGCAACACCGCTTCCGGAATCATAGGCAGCTTGGGCGATCCAAACTCCAGTTTGCCATGATGACTGAGAACCATGTGCTCGACCAGCATGCGCAACGCCGGGGGGAAGCCGGGCAGGGTTGCCACCTTCTTTTCGATCATCACCAGGCCAATGGCAATGTGCCCTACCAGCTGCCCCTCGAGGGTGTAGTCGAAGCTGGTGCCCCAGCGCAACTCCTCCAGCTTGCCAATGTCATGCAGGATGACCCCGGTCAGAAGCAGGTCGCGGTTGATCTCGGGATAATGGTGGGCTGCCAGATCGCAAATGCCGAGCAGGGAGACCACATGCTCGAGGAGACCACCGAGCCACGCATGGTGGAGGGATTTTGCGGCCGGCGCTTCGCGGTAAGCCATCGCGATAAGTGGATCGTTGAGGAAAGAGCGGACCAACGACTGCAGCCAGGGATCGGAAAAACTATCGACGGAGCGAACCAGCGCCGACCACAGTTCCTCCACGTCTTTCTGTGTCTGGGGAACATAATCCACCAGTTCGAACTCGTCCGCATTGGCGCGGCGCAGCTTTTCGAGGTTTAACTGGAAACGGTCGTTATAGCGGCAGACCTCGGCGCGGACTTTAACCACGTCTCCGGGCTCAAACCCAGGTGCGGCTTCGGCAAAGTTTTCCCACATCCGCGATTCGATCTGGCCGGTGCGGTCGCCGAGGGTGACGGCCAAATACTGGCCGCCATCCTTTCGGCTGCGCAATTGCTTGGATCTGACGGCGAAAAAGGCGACCACTGCCTGGTTTTCGAATTTGCCTACATCCGCAACGTAAATCTCTTTCATTTCACCTTACGGTTGCGGAGGCCCGGCGGCCGGGGCGCCGGGGACTGCCGGCTGGCTTGCGGCGGGGGCAGCCTGAGGGGCAGCCTCCGGTTTGCCGAGATAAGGCTGAGTGTTGTCTTCCACTTTCGGCTTGGCCGAATAGCGGGTCTTTTCAGCCTTTTGTTTGGGTTTTTTCGGCGCGTTGGGGTCGGTCAGGGCGAGGGGTGCGTTCTGCACCTTCTGCGTCGCCAGTTCGTCGGCAGTCGGCTGGTCTGAGGTATCCGTTGGCTTTGGAGTCTTCACCTTGTGCACCCGAGGCCGGTTGCTCAAGCGGGTCTTACGTTCGGTCGCTTCGGTGGTGGCACTGCTCACCGTGCCGTCCGGGTTTACGTAGCGCGTTTCTGGAGTGGTGACGCTGGGGCCAGCATCCGGAGAGACCGCGGCCGCGACTTGCGAGGGAGGAAGAGACTCGCGAGGTGCCTGGCCGAAGCGGATTTTCTCTCGCTTACCAGGTTTCTCGACGTTCTGGGTGTTGTTGCTCGCCTGCTGCGTGGGCTTGGTTGCAGTGGGAGTGGCGGCAACCGCCGCCGGAGCTGCGTTCGCCGCTGCGGGAGCACTCGTTGCGGGGGCCGCGGCTGGAGGGGCAGCAGTTTGAGCGGTCTGGACCGCGGTGGAGCGACTTCTCCCGCGGAAACGGGAGCGCTGGAATTTCTTCTTCTTCTTGGGCGGCGGAGGGGTATAGGCGCTGTAGGACAACTTCATTTCGTTCCCACTTGCGCCGGTGTCCACCGCTCCCGGTTTGATATCGATCGCAGCCTCTTCGCGCAGCTTGGTGAGGTATTCCCGAAGCTTGGGCTGCATACGCTCCATGAAGAGTGCCTCTTCGACCTGAGGCTCCACTTGCTTGAAGCTGGCTTCGCCGCCCTGGTTGTGCTGTGTGGCCTGGAGGATGATGAACCCCTGCTTCGTTCTGATGGGTTGGGTGTGCTGGCCGGCACTCAGGGCGAAGGCTTTGTCTTCAATTTCCTTAACCAGCATTCCGCGGCGATATTCCCCCAGGACGACGCTCTTGGGTGCATTGGGGTCGGTGGGCGCGGGCTTGGCCAGGTCTTCGAACTTCGCCCCCGCCGCCAGTTTCGCTTCGATGGCGTCGGCTTGCGTCTGCGCTGCAGCGACATCGGCGCTGTCTGCCCCTTCGGTGGCCGCCTTGGCCGGGGTCGGGATCAGAATCTCATTCAGAGTCACCGACTCGGGCTGAGCGAACTCAGTCTCGTGGGCTTTGAAATATTGCTGAACTTCGCCCGGCGACATACTTATTTTCCGCCCGACCTCGTCCCGCACCACCTGCTGGGTGATGATGCTGTTGCGGATGTTTGCCTTGAAGTCCTCGTAGGACAGTCCCTGCTGTTGGACAGCTTTTTCCAGATCATCGAGCGAGTCGAGATGGTTTTGTTTGCGAAGGTCATCCAGATGTTTGATCAGTTCGGTTTCGCCGGTGATGCCGAGTTCCTTGCCCTTGGAGAGCAGGAGTTGCTGATCAATCAAGTCACGCAGCAAGTCGGTCTTTTTCTGTTCCAGTTCACGGGGAGGGATTGCCTGCTGCCCGGCCTCTGAGGTCAGTTGCTCCGCGGCTCGATCGTAGTCAGAGCTGGTGATGATCTGGTCATTTACGCGAGCAACAATATCTTCGACCACCTTGCCGGCAACGGGGGGCGCATCGGCGGCGGGGTTGCCGGTTTTAGCATTGGTGGCCTGGGCCAGGGAAGGAATAGAGCCGATACTCAGGCTCAGGATCCATATCGCCGTTGATTGCTGGAACTGAGAAAAAGTCATGTGTCTGGACATCTCGTAAAGCTGCTAAGTGGTGGCTCACTGAGCATTTATCTTCCGGGTTTGCAGGTGAAATCAGCGATTTGCGGTGTCACTTGAAGCCAAACCCGCGACCGACCTCGTTACCCTCTGTACACCAGAAGTAAAACGCTCTAGCCCTTACGTGGTAGTTTGCCTGGTCGCCCATGGTGCAGTTCGTGAAACAGGCCGGATTTCCTGCTGTTATTGCTGACTGAGTACCTATCAGATCAGCTTACGTCCAATGATATACTTCGATCAAGAAGACCCCGGGCCGCGCGGCAGGGCCTCCCTCTCCCCTGCGCTACCGGACCCTGAGGATTACCGCACAATGGCCTCCCGTACACGACGGTTTCTGTTTTCAATTCTCCTCTTCTTTGTGGTTTGTGGTTTCCTCGGTACGGTCGTGAGCCAGCGGCTCGGGGCGCAATCGAGTACCGACGAATCCGCACTGCGCGATGATTTGCGCTCATTCACCAACGTTTATGACCTGGTGGAGCAGAACTACGCCGAACCGTTGACCGGCGACAAGGCCGAGAAGGCAGTTTACGACGGAGCCATTCCGGGAATGCTGCGCGTGCTGGACCCGCACTCCAGCTTTTATGATCCAAAAGCCTACGCCAAGATGCGCGAAGATCAGCATGGCAAGTACTACGGCGTGGGCATGCTGATTCAGCCCCAAAGCAACAAGATTGTGGTGGTGAGTCCTTTTGAAGGCACACCTTCCTTCAAGGCCGGGATACGGCCCGGCGATGTGATCGTCGCGGTGGACGGCAAGTCCACGGAGAACATGAACTCGGAAGATGTTGCCAACGTTCTGAAAGGCCCCAAAGGGACCCACGTGCAGATAACGATCGCGCGTGAGGGTGCTGCCAAGCCGCTGATATTCGACCTGATCCGGGACGAGATTCCGCACAACAGCATCGACCTCAGCTACATGATTCGGCCGAATGTCGGTTATGTGCACATCACGAATTTCCAGGAGACGACCGGCCGCGAGCTTTCCGATGCGCTCGACCACTTTGGCGGCAACGTGGATGGGCTGGTACTTGATCTACGCGGCAATCCGGGTGGTTTGTTGAGTGAGGCAGTGGCGGTATGCGATAAGTTTCTGGAAAAGGGCCAGGTCATCGTTTCCCAGCGTGGGCGTGCGTTTCCCGAACAAACGTATCGGGCAACTCATGGGAACGGAGGCCGGGAATATCCCATCGTAGTGCTGGTGAATCACGGCACGGCTTCGGCTGCGGAGATTGTTTCCGGGGCGCTGCAGGATCACGACCGCGCGATCATCGCCGGCGAGACCACCTTCGGCAAGGGTCTGGTGCAGACGGTTTATCCACTGTCTGAAAATACTGGCCTGGCACTCACCACGTATCACTACTACACCCCCAGCGGGCGGCTGATTCAGCGCAATTACAACGGGGTTTCGCTTTACGATTATTACTACAACCACGACCAGCCGCAGGACACGAAGAGCCGTGAGGTGAAGGCGACCGACTCCGGGCGAACGGTGTTTGGCGGAGGCGGTATCACCCCGGACGACAAGATCGATACTCCGAAGTCTGTACCGGTTCAGGATGTGCTCCTGGAGCACTACGCGTTCTTTAATTTTGCCAAGCACTACATGTCGAACCGGACCGTCGGCAAGGATTTCCAGGTGGACGATGCGGTGATGGATTCATTCAAACAGTTCCTGACCAGCCAACAGATTCCCTACACCGATGCGGATCTGACGCCGGTGATGGATTGGGTCAAGGCGAATATCAAGGCAGAGATTTTCACTACGCAGTTCGGGCAGGAAGAGGGTTTGAAGGTCCGCGCGAACTGGGATCCGATGATCAACAAAGCGCTTGATTACCTGCCCCAGGCAAAGGCGCTGGAGACCGCGGCCAAGCATGCGGAAACGCAGCGTGCCAGTGTTGGTCAAGCCAAGGTTAATTAGGGCGGGGGACCCCAGTCCTGGGTACGTCACGCAACATGGGTTTTGCTTTGTATCAGGGCTTCCGGGTTGCCATTCCGCGCAGGTATTGCCGTAACAGGGGCTAAAGCCCTGATCATTTTGGGTTCATAGCGGCACGACTGAAGTCGTGCCCTGATACAGGGCAAAAACCAAAACTGAAGCCCGATAAGTCATACCCCCGGACTCAAGAAAATGTGGAAACTCTAAGCCTAGGACGCTAGTCCTGACGCCAGCCCATGGCGAGTCCTGAGCTAAGTTCAGACGTCCCTGCGGGACTAAATCCCTAGTCCCGAGTTCTCACACACCCTCTCAAGCCCGTACCCTTCAAAGAACAAGGACGTTCCTTTGCGGGTGAGCGGGTTGCGGAACAGTCTCCAAAACGAATCGATCTGCGGTTTCCTTTTGAGTTCCCGACATATCCAGTCGTTCGTCCGCAAGAGGTCAGGACAGAGCTGTGGAATCCCACATCTCGCGAAAAACCAGCGAGATGTGGGGCACCCAAGAGCCTTGGTAAGGAAAAATTGATCCGTGGTCACGAATTGATCCGTGGTCACGAATTGATCCGTGGTCAGGATGAATTGCTCGGTGGGTCTGCTACTGCGACGGGGTGGGAGTCGATGGGATGTTTTTGGGGGTGACGCCGACGGCGAGAGCGGTTGCCAACTCCACGGTTGTGGGCGCGGCGTTCTTGAGGGAATCGGGAAGGCTGCTTCCGTAGCGAACCATCAGCGATAACAGCTTGCGCGCATCCCAGTAACGGGGCATGTAGCGGCAGGGATCGGAAACGCAGCGAAAGAGCCACCCCAGGTACATCCGGTCCGCCCATATCGGAATTTGCACCTGGTCGCCGCTCAGGAAGGCGATGGCTGCTCCAACACAATGGATCGATGGATTGCAGTTGAGCTCGCTTCTTAGATAGAGGCCGAGGCGTTCCTGGGTGCCGCCACCGAGGGTCACGACAAGATGGCGTGGGCGCCTCTGCTCGATCCGCTTCAACAGCGCCGGGTCGAGAATTGTCTTACCGTACAGCGGGGCAACGTAGCTGTCCGCAGCATCGAGCTCAATTCCCTGCCGGCGCAACCAGGCGCAATTCCTACGTGCGCTCGCCTCGCTGGCCATGATCCAGAAACTCCCACCGGGCTGGTAGAAATCGGGTTGCTTGAGCAGGGAGGAAAGATACTTGAGACCGGAAACGCGGCGGATGGAATCACCCTTGAGGCGGTTCCAGATCATGACCATGAAGGCGCTGTCTGTGATCACCAGGTCCGCTCCCTGGAGGGCTTCACGATAGGCGGGGTCATGCACTATGTTTTTTAGCGCAGGTGCTGCAGGAACTACCAGCAAGCCACCCCCGCTCATGCGGGCGACAGCTTCGTCAGCGTCTCCGATAAAGAAACGGATACCCAGGATCTGCCGGAACTGAGCGCTTGCCGTCACCACCGCTGACACTCCCACGAGTTCCCGTCGCCTCAATCTAGATCAATATCAAAGCTACTCCGTCGAACTGTAAATACCCATTCACGGTAACTTTGATTACGCTTTGGATACTGCCATCATTTCACTCTCGATCCACTCATAGGTCTTAGCCAAACCCTCTCTAAGGCGGATCGAGGGCTCCCAGCCCAGATACTGTTTGATTTTGGTGTTGTCGCTGTTTCGGCCGTTGACGCCTTTTGGAGCATTCAGGTTGTACTTTCGCTTCAGCTTGACCCCGGCGATGTCTTCCGCGAGCGCGACCAACTGATCGATGGTAACCAGTTCGTTGCTGCCCAGATTGATGGGCTCATGAATTTCGCTTTCCAAGATGGCCTGGGTGCCCCGCGTGCAATCGTCGATATACATGAAACTGCGAGTTTGCTTGCCGTCGCCCCATATTTCAATTTCGTGTTTGCCAGAGGCTTTGGCCTCGATGACCTTGCGGCAAATGGCTGCAGGCGCCTTTTCACGGCCACCCGTCCAGGTACCAAGAGGGCCGTAGACATTGTGGTAGCGAGCAACCCTGCATTGCAGCCCGAAATCCTCTTCAAAGTGGTGGCACATCCGCTCGCTGAAGAGCTTTTCCCAACCATAGCCGTCTTCCGGAAGAGCGGGATAGGCATCCTCTTCCTTGAGTGCAATCACGTCGGGAGTCTTTTGTTTGTCGCCGTTGTAGACGCAGGCAGAGGAGGAATAGAAAAATCGCTCGACTCCTTTTTCACGGGCTGCCATGAGCATGTGGGTGTTGGCTAATACGCTCAGCATGCAGAGGGCTTTGTTGTTCTCGATAAAGCCCATGCCACCCATATCGGCAGCGAGCTGGAAAACAACCTCAACCCCCTGGGCAGCTTTCATGCAACTGTCTTTGTCTTTGAGGTCGAGGACCAGATTTTCCATCCCAGGGGACGTCTGGTACCACTCTGCCAGCGGCTTTACGTCGACCGCGCGGACGACTTTTGCTCCATTTTCGAGCAGACTCTTCACCAGATGTCCGCCAATGAAACCGCCGGCACCGCAAACCACTACCTTGGTATTTTTCAGCTTCATGGAACAGGCCCCCGAATGCACTCACGACCTTATAAAGGCCACTATTTTGTGCCGCAGCAACGGTTAGTCTCTCACACTCGGCGCGCAGTTATCAGACTTTGGAACATCATCGGTAACCATGGTTGGACAAGTTCAGCAAAGTGCGCCCAGTGCTTCATGATCGAGCTGCTGAAGAAAAGCTTCGAGCAGATCAATTCTTGGCCGGGCCAGCGCCTTCGCATTTTCCAGGTGCAGCTTGCCTGGCAAATCCGCCAGGCTCCTGCGCAAGGCGGCCGCCGCATCGGTGAACGTGGGATATCGCGTATCCCGGCCTATTTTCGCCACTACACGTAGGATGCCAATTGCGCCCAGCTGTTCAAGAATATCTGCGTCGCGGAGAATTGTGCCCTCCAGGGAAGCCGGATTGAGATGTGGCTGGTGGGTGCGGATTGCTTCCACGACTTGTGCAACTTTCGTTGCAGGGAAGCCGTACCGGAGCAGCGCCGCAGGCGCCTGGTTCATCGCGTAACGGACATTATCCCAGCCGGAAAGTTCTTCCGGATCTTCCGGCCGATGACCGATGAACACTCCCAGATCATGAAGCCATGCCGCGGCGTAGACCACGTCATCATCGTAGGACATGCCCTCGCCCACTAATTGGGTCAAGGCATACAGTCGCGGCTGGTGACCCAGTTTGTCTACCGGCAATGCCTGGCTGCGCACATACTCGGCCAAAGGTAAACGGAAGTCGTAGCCCTTCTGCGTTTCATTCGGAGGTGAGATCATCGCCGGCTCCTTTGGGGTTGCCTGAGCAGGCAGCCCAAAAATGGATTGTCTTTATGGTCAGCGCTCACCTTTTAAATTATATTTTGTTCGGAACCACCCGGCATGTTCTAAAGCGCGGCGGGTGGTAGATGATTTCGACCGTTTCGTGTCACACTTTAATACCCATGAACAAACTGGATGCTCATGAAAGACTCCGGCGTGCAGCGTCGCTGCTGGCGCACGAAGGAGCAAAAGCGGGTGACCGGACACTGCTTCTTCAGGCGTGGGAAGTTCTGCGTGGACTGCGCAGTGACGACTTCCCGGTGGAGATGCGGCCGGCATTCAACTTTCTGCAACACGAGATGGCCCGCGCGGAATCGGAAGACGTGAGCGCCCGTGATGTAGCATTTTTGAGCAACAAGCTTCGCCAACTGGAGTTGATGTGGATCGAGAATTCCGGAAAGAGCGCATCCCTCGGGAGCCCGGAGAGTAACTCATAGGATCGAATGGGATCTCCCAGCTGAGGTGGACCGCCTCCGGTGTGCGGGGGACCATTGACGCCGACGAGGTGCATCTGTGGGCCTGGGCTCTCGAACCCGCGGGGATCGATCTTTCGGCTCACCTTGAAATCCTCGACCGGCAGGAACGTGAACGGATGCAGCGTTTTCATTTTGCTCCGGATCGTGTCCGTTATGCTGTGGCCCACGCGAACCTGCGGAGGATTCTGGGGACTTATCTTAACCAGCCCGGGGAAAGAGTTCGCTTTCACGCCAATCGTTTTGGCAAACCCGAATTGACCGATAACGATCCGTTGTCTCCTCTTAGTTTCAGCCTGAGTCACAGCCAGAGCATTGCCGTACTGGCAGTGGCCAATGGACGGCCGGTTGGCGTGGATGTGGAAGATGTGAGGCCAATCGAACCGGCGGTGGCCGGCACCCATTTCTCCGCGAACGAATGTTCGCATTTGAGCCGGTTACAGGGAGATGCATGGCTTAGCGGATTCTATCGCTGCTGGACGCGCAAGGAGGCAATTCTCAAGGCCGAGGGAGTAGGCCTCCATCGTGCACTCGATAGCTTTGATGTTTCTTTGTTGGCGGACCAACCAGCGGAGTTGCTCGAGACGCGAGAGCGTTTCAGCCACCCGTGGAAGCTGCATGATTTGTCACCGGCGCAGGGCACAATCGGGGCTCTTGCGACCGCGCAGCCTGCAGCCACGCTCGCCTGTTTCAGCTTTCTCTCAGACCCTGTCTCCTGACAGATTACTCAGGCCATTACGCCGCTCGCGTCTGACCGCACACTTCTCGCCAGCCTCTGCGTGATCTCATGGGCGAGTGAAAGTACGTGTGGCCGGCCCAGCATCGTGTTATGCCTTCCGGGAATTATTTGTGTCTCACACACACCCAGGATCTTGCCCGCCCAGGCTCTCTCTGGCTCAGGATCGGTACCTAATTCGCCCTGGGCGACGAAAAGGATCGCGTTTCCAGGATATGGCCTCAATTCATAGTCGCGCATGGCGAGCACGAAATTTCCTTCGGCTCCAACCAGCGAAGCATAGAGCCAACCACGGACTCCCGGCGTACGACGCAATCGATCCGCCAGCCAGCCCCTGATCTTTAACTTGTAGTACGACTTTCTGTGCTCGAGCCGTTCGCGGAGGATGAATTCGGGCGCTGTGATCACTGTCCACGCGCGGCGAAAAGAAGCCAGCAGCGAATCCCGTTCGCGGAGCGGCCGATGGATCTTTCCCGTATTGGGATCGCAATCAAGAAGTGCCAACAGACCGACCATTTCGCCTTGCTCGGTGAGCTGGCAGGCCATCTCGAAGACGATGACACCGCCCGAGGAATGACCGGCGAGGTTGTAGGGACCGGACGGTTGAATTGCGCGCACCTGTTTCACGTAATGGGCCGCGAGAATTCTTATCTCCGCTTGATGCTGCTCGACGAATGCGGGGAGTTGGAGGCCGAACACCGGCTGGTCGGGACCCAACTCGGCAGCAAGGTCGACAAAGCTCAACAGACTCCCCCCGATTCCGTGGGCGATAAATAGTGGAGGAAGCGGCCCCCCAGCCTGAATGGTTACGAGTGCCGGCCACTTCACTGGAGGGCTTTTGCGCAGGTAGGTTGCCAATTCATGTATTGTCGGGTGTTCCACCAGCACGGAATGAGGAAGTTTTGAACCGAACGACTGTTCGACCTGAACCAACATGCGGGCTGCCAGCAGGGAGTGGCCGCCGAGCGCGAAGAAGTCCTGGTCGAGCGCGACGTTGGGAAGTTTCAGTAGTTTCTGCCAAATCTCCTGGAGGCGGGCTTCTACCAGATCGGCCGGGCATGCATCTGTCGCAGGCCGCAAATCTGCGGTACTGAGACGCATGGCGTCCAGAGCCTGTAGATCCACCTTCCCACTTGGCGTGGTGGGAAAAGAGCGTAACGGTACAAATTCCGTTGGGACCATGTGCGGCGGAAGTTGCCGCTGGAGAGATATCTTCCAGTGGTCGAGGAAAGTCATTTCGCCGATGACAAAGGCGACCAGGCGCCGGTCACCCTCTTCCAATTCGATCGCGCGCACAACCGCGGCGCGCACGCCTACGAATCGTCGAAGTACCGATTCGATCTCTCCGAGTTCGATGCGAAAGCCGCGTATCTTCACCTGGTCGTCATTGCGGCCCAGAAAGTCGAAGCTGCCGTCCGCCAGTTCGACGGCAAGATCACCGCTTTTGAAGAGCCTGGCGTTGGTACGGCCTGCGAAAGGATCGGGAAGAAAGCGTGCCCGGGTAAGATCAGGCCGGTTGAGGTAACCAAGAGCCACGCCGGCTCCCCCGATGTACACTTCGCCGATCGAACCTCTCGCCACCGGTTGGTGGTGTTCATTGAGAAGGTGAATGCTGACATTCGGCAGCGGGCGGCCGATGGTGATCTTTTCTGCATTGACATCGATTTTGGCCCGAGTGGCACAGATGGCGGTTTCACTCGGCCCATACTGGTTCCATACCCCTCGGCAAATTCCGGCTAATCGGATTCCAAGGCTCAAGGGAAGGACTTCTCCACCGACAACGATCTGCATCCTCTGGTCGCCTGGCCAGCCTTGCTCGAGCAAGAGGCGATACATGGTGGGCGTTCCCAACATGACTGTCGCCGCTGAAGTGCGAACCTGTTCGACGCTCAAGCCGCCGTTTTTAACCATCTCCTTCTCGACCAGATACAACCTGGCGCCGAAAGCCAGGGGCAGATAGATCTCGAGACCAGCCACATCAAAAGCGATTGTGGACCAGGCGAGCACGATGTCATCCTGGGTCAGCATCAAATCGTGACCAACAGCCTGGACGGTATTGGCGAGACCTCCATGGGTGACCTCGACCCCTTTGGGCTTCCCCGTCGAACCGGAGGTATAAATCACATAGGCGAGGCTGTCTGCGGAAACCGCGCGTCCTGTTGGGCACGAAGGTTTTCGCCGGGCGTCAAGGTGATCCAGATCGAGCAACCGCGGGTCGAGTAACGGCGAGCGGGGAACAACCGAAAAAAACTTTCTGCGGGTGAGCACCAAGGCAGGCGCGGCGTCTTCCAGCATAAAGGCCATCCGTTCGATGGGAGCCGCTGGATCGAGCGGGAGGTAGGCCCCGCCTGCTTTCCAGATGCCAAGCAGCGCCGCAACCATCTCCGGGGATCGGTCGAGAAGGACTCCGACCAGGCAGCCGTCTGCCACACCAGCAGCTCGCAATCCGTCTGCGATCTGGTCAGCGCTGAAACTCAATTCGCGGTAGGTTAGTTGCCGGCCTTCACAGGCGATCGCAAAAGCATCCGGGAATACAGAGGCATTTTGCTCGAACAACTGCAGGACACTCATCTCCATGTTTCGAACCGTCTTCTGGGGGAGCAGAAGTCAAGGTTAGTTCGAGTCGCGAAGGCTAAATGTCAGCAGATTGTCTTTTTACGGAATCTCCGGTTCTGAAACGGGAGTCCTGCTCATCATTTGCCCTCGTCACGCAACGCCAGACTGATCAGCGTCTTTTGTTCGAGGTCGTGCGCCTTGGCCGAGCCAGTTGCGGGACTGGCTGCCGCGGAACGTTTGATACTCAGCACCGTACGTTCTGGAAAGAGGCGCCGCAGGCGTGGCACCACGAACGATAGCGCCCCCATATTGCCAGGTTCCTCCTGCACCCAGATCACTTCGCGCGCCTCGGGGTGACGGGCAATTTCCTGCGCTAATTCGGTTTCGGGCCAGGGATAAAGCTGCTCCAAAAAGACGATGCCCGTGGTGCTGTCTTTGCGCCTGGCCCGTTCCATGCGCAACTCGTGGCCGATTTTGCCGGTGCAGAGGAGCAGCCGGTTGACCTGCTGCACCTCAGTTTCCGGGAGAACATTCTGGAAGCGCGGCAACTCGAAGCCGGTTACCGGCGAACTGGCATCGGGATTGCGCAGCATGCTTTTGGGTGTGAAGACAATCAGCGGCTTGCGCCATTTGCGCATCGCCTGGCGGCGCAACAGGTGAAAATACTGAGCCGCGGTAGAAGGCTGGCAGATTTGTATGTTGTCGTGCGCGGCCAATTGCAGGTAGCGCTCCAGCCGGGCACTGGAATGTTCCGGTCCCTGGCCCTCATAGCCATGCGGCAGCAGCATGACCACTGCGCTGAGCAGTCCCCATTTGTCTTCACCCGAAGCAATGAACTGATCGATGATGATCTGCGCGCCGTTGGCAAAGTCACCAAACTGCGCTTCCCATAAAACCAGGGTCTCAGGATAGTCGCGGCTGTAGCCGTACTCAAAACCCAGCACGCCTGCCTCAGAAAGTATCGAGTTGTAGATTTCGAAACGGGCCTGGTTCGGCGATAGATTGGCCAGGGGAAAACAGAGCTGTTCGTTTTCGATATCCACGAGCACGCTGTGGCGCTGGTTGAAGGTGCCACGCTGGCTATCCTGGCCAGTGAGACGCACTGGGGTGCCCTGTAACAGGAGCGAACCAAAGGCCAGCGCTTCCGCCATGCCGTAATCGAACACGCGCTTTCCACGCCCCATCTCGCGGCGTTGCTCGAGCAGCTTTTTGATTTTGGGATGTATATGGAAATCGCGCGGATAGGTGGTGAGGCTATTGCTGATGTCTTCCACTGACGCGGCGCTGAGCCCGGTGTCGACCTCGTATTCAGGCTTGTAGGGGCCGCCGATGTAGTTCGACCAATAGTCCGGAAGCCTGGCCAGCACGGCGCTCTTCTTCATCTGGGTCGCTTGCTTCTGCGCTTCCGCAAGCTCAACCTGTATCTGGTTAACCCGTGCAGAGGGGTCCGCGCCGATTTGCTGGGCGTAGATCTGGTAGAGCGGAGGATGATTCTTGATCCTGGCGTAACGGATTGGCTGGGTGATGGTGGGGTCGTCGACCTCGCTGTGCCCGTGGCGGCGGTAACCGATCAAATCGATGATCACATCGCTGCGGAACGTATAGCGGTACTCAACGGCCATGTTGGCGACCCGGATGGCAGCGTCGGCATCCTCTGCGTTCACGTGGAAGATGGGAATGGGTAATCGCTTGCCGATATCGGAGGAGAAGCGCGATGAATAGCACTCCTCAGGGTCGGCGGTAAAGCCGATGAGGTTGTTGACGATGACCTGGATGGTACCGCCGACAGTGAATCCGGGTATGGTGCCCAGGTTCAGGGTTTCCGCCCAGATACCTTGACCGGCAAATGCCGCATCGCCATGGATGAGCACGGGCAATACCCTGGCCTGCCCGGTTTCTCCCAAGCGCGTTTGCTGGGCACGAGCCCGTCCCATGGCGACGGGATCCACTGCTTCCAGGTGACTGGGGTTCGATACCAGGTGAAGGTTGATTTTTCCGCCGCTTCGCGTGAGGAATTGACCCGTGGCGCCCACATGGTATTTCACGTCGCCTCCGCCGAGGATGCTGCGGGGGTTTGCATCTTCAAATTTAGAAAAGATGTCGACGGCCGATTTACCAAAGGTGTTTGCCATCACATTCAGGCGTCCTCGATGGCTCATTCCCACTACGGCTTTCTCGGCGCCATAGGTGGAAGCGTGGTTCAGGACTTCGTCCAAAAAGGGAATCAAGACGGTGACACCTTCGAGCGAGAAGCGTTTGGTGCCGAGATACCGCGACTGGATCACTTGCTCGAAAAGATCGGCCTGAGTTAGCCGTTCCAGAACCTGGTGCTGGTCCGGCACGGGCGCGGGTTGCTCCATGCGCTCCTGGATCCATTCCCGCTTGGCTGCGTCGGGAATGTGCATGAACTCAACCCCTATGGTTCCGCAGTAATAGTCTTTGGCCTCGTCTGCATCCTCGCCCTCGAAATTCAATTCGGGAATGGGTTCGGGGAGAAGATACTGTCCCAGCGGATCAAGTTTCGCCTGCAAATGGCCCCAGCGGCGAAAGGCGTCAAAGATCTGATCCCGGCGCGAAATCAATGAGTTGGTGGAATGTTCCAGGGGAAGGTTTTTGGTGGCCATAATGGTAGGTCTACGGCTTCATTATAAAGCGCTAAACAAAGCCGCGATGAGAAGTCAGAAGTCATTGCGGTGTGTGGTAAAAAGAGTGCCGCGCCTCCGGCGCTCGGAATCATCACGATTTCTATCCCAGCCCTTCCGGGCTGGGCTGACGTTTGGCGGTCGGCCCTCCGGGCCTTGACGAGGTTGGGGAATTTAACCAGAGATTCCTACCGCATACGAAGGCCGGGTGCCCCATATCTCGCGAAAATCCCGGATTTCCTGTCGACCTCAGCTGATCCAGCAAATTTCCTACGGTTTCCCTTAAGAGGAAACCGCATCCGTGTCCACAACGGTCCTGCGTGGTAGGAAATCCGGGATCCGAGCGAGATATGGGGCACCCAGCAGTCGTGGTCAGGACAAGAGCTGCTTACTCTTGCAGAACGGCTTTGGTCAGGTTGCGTGGATGGTCCACGTCGACCCCGTTCTGAATCGCCAGATGGTAGGCAAGCAACTGCAGAGGAACCACCTCCAGCATGGTGGCTAACATGTCTTCAGTTTTGGGAACCTCTATGCAGTGGTTGGCGAGGCCGGCGGCCTCCTCGTCTCCCTCAGTGGCGATCACGAGTTGGGTCGCGCCTTGCGCCCGCATGTCCTTCATCAACTGCAGCACTTTGCGATAACGCAGCATGGCGTCGGGATCCGAGGGGTCGCGGGTGGCAATCACCACCAAGGGCGCGTCGGGGCTCACCAATGCGTTCGGACCATGCTTCAACTCACCCGCCGGATAGCCCTCTGCCTGCAGATAAGCTGATTCCTTCAGTTTCAGAGCTCCTTCACGGGCAATTGCATAGTGGACGCCACGACCGAGGTAAAGAAAAGCGCGCGATTGCTTCAACGACGGCGCCAGGGCGGCAATTTGCTGCTGCCACCGTTCGAGCGCAGATTCCAGCAGAGCGGGCAGGCGGCGCAGATCCTCGGTGTGACTTTCCACCGTGGGCGAGGTCATTCTTCCCCGGATGCGCGCCAGGTAAAGGGCTAGGGAGTACAAGACAGCAAGCTGGGTGGTGAAGCTCTTGGTTGCAGGAATGGCCTTCTCCGGCCCAGCGCAGGTAGGCAAGGATGCGTCTGCCTCCACCGCCATGCTGGAGTGAGGATTGTTGGTAATGGCCAGGGTGGGCAAACCACGCGCCTTTGCTTCCCGCAATCCTGCCAGCGTATCGGCGGTCTCGCCCGATTGAGAGATGACGAGAACCCCCGGATCCTGAATGGTGTGGGTCGAGCGGTAAACATATTCGCTGGCATATTCGACATCGACAATCAGGCCAGCCAAATCCTCCAGCATGATCTCGGCGGCGAGCCCTGCGTGGCGGCTGGAGCCGCTGGCGGCGATTACCAGGCGCGACCTGGAACGCAGTGCGTCGGCAACCGGCTGGAAAACGCCGGTCGCCAGCTTGCCATTAGGGGCATAGCGTTCGACGGTGTCAGCGAGCGCCTTCGGCTGCTCAAAAATCTCACGCAGCATCTCATGCTCGAAAACGTTGGCGGTGGTCATTATGGGCAATCCTATACCAGATAGAATCGTTGAGCGTGAGGTCTCAATTGGTTCGGATTGTATCGATGACTCTATTGCTCAGCTGTCTCCTCGCCGGGGGCGTGCAGGCCCAGGTTCCGCTACCCTTGATGCCCCTTCCCGCTCAAGTGAAGCCAGGTGAGGGCGAGTTTCTGATCACCAACGGGTTCGGCGTCACTCTCGAGGGCTTCCAGGAGCCAAGGCTGGAACGGGCCAAACAGCGCTTCCTGAATATGCTTTCGCGGCAGACCGGAATCCCATTGTGGCGCGAAGCGGTGCTCAACAAAGCGTCGTTCTTTATCGACACCAAGGGCGCCAGCGCGCCGGTGCAGCAGGTCGATGAAGATGAGTCCTACCATTTGCGGATTACGGCCACTGAGGTTCATCTCGAAGCCGCGAACCCGCTGGGCGTGCTGCATGGCCTGCAAACGTTTCTGCAGCTGGTCCGCATCACGCCGCGAGGCTTCGCCGTTCCCGCCATGACGATTGACGATCAGCCACGGTTTCCCTGGCGAGGGCTGATGCTGGACGTGGGCCGGCATTTCCAGCCGCTCGATGTGGTCTATCGCACGCTGGACGGGATGGAAGCGGTAAAGCTGAACGTTTTCCATTGGCACCTCTCCGAAGACCAGGGATTCCGGGTGGAGAGCAAAAAATTTCCCTTGCTGCAGGAGAAGGGTTCTGACGGCCTTTTTTATACCCAGGAAGAAATCCGCAACGTGATTGAATACGCGCGGGACCGCGGCATTCGCGTGGTGCCGGAGTTCGACATGCCTGGGCATGCGACGGCCTGGTTCGTCGGCTATCCGGATCTGGCCAGCGGTTCGGGCCCGTACCAGATCGAGCGCAAGTGGGGGGTGTTCAACCCGGCAATGGATCCCACGCGTGACAGCACCTACACTTTTCTCGACACCTTCATCGGCGAAATGGCTGCTCTCTTCCCCGACGCTTATTTCCACGTGGGAGGAGACGAGTGCAACGGCAAGGAATGGGACGCGAACCCGCGCATCCAGCAATTCATGAAGGCGCATGCGATCAAAGACAATGCCGCTCTGCAGGCTTATTTCAGCGCCAAGGTACAAACGATTGTCGCCGCGCACGGGAAAATCATGGTGGGCTGGGACGAGGTTCTTCAGCCGGGCACGCCGAAAGACGTGGTCATTCAGTCCTGGCGCGGTCCGCAGTTCGTCGGCCAGGCGGTGAAAGGCGGGAATCGGGCGCTATTGTCGGCCGGCTACTATATCGACTTAAACCAGTCGGCAGCGGAGCACTACGCAGCGGACCCCGAAGGTAACGGGCCAACGACTCTCAGCAGCGAAGAGAGCAAGCGAATTCTCGGCGGCGAAGCGACCATGTGGTCGGAGTTCGTCACCCCGGAGAATATTGATAGCCGTATCTGGCCGCGCACTGCCGCCATCGCCGAACGCTTCTGGTCGCCACGCAGTACGCGTGACGTGGCATCGATGTACGCACGGATGGCGCTGATTTCGCAAAAGCTGAACTACTATGGGCTGCAACACAACTCCAGCTATCCCGCTATGCTGAGCCGGATGACCGGCGAGCCTGACCCGTTGCCACTGCGCGTGTTCGGCGACGTCATGCAGCCTCCCCGGCTCTATGCGCGCGAACAGCTGCACGAATACGACGCCTTCTCGCCGCTGAACCATATGATCGACGCCGTTCCACCGGAAAGCGACACCGCGCGCCAGTTCCTGGATATGGTCAATCGCATCGTCGCCCAAAAGGCTTCGCGGGAGGATTGGGAGCAGGCACAGGAATGGCTGATTCTGTGGCGCGACAACGATGCGCAGCTACAGCCTCTGCTGCCCAGATCGGAATTGACGAAAGAGCTGGCGCCGGTTTCGACGAATCTGCACCTTGTCTCGCAGGCGGGCCTGGATGCGATTGGCTATCTGCGCGAACACCATAACGCTCCCGCAGCCTGGAAGACGCGGGAAGTTGCCTTTCTGAAGCAATCTGAAAAACCGCAGGCCGTGCTACTGAACATGGTTGCTCCCGCGGTCTTAAAGCTGGTGCAAGCCACCACCACTCCCTAAGGATTGAAACATGCGCGTAACAAGATTCATTGAGACTGCAAACTATGAGTGATGGCCGTTGGGTACTTTTGATTGCCAGTGAACTGGGTGGTACGAACTCAGTATCAGACCGGGCCATGGATCGGTTGTGCGGAGCGATCACCGAAGAAGGCTACGAGGTCATCAGGACCTCAACGCCGGAAGATGGACTTTCGATGGTGCAATCGGATCCATCCTACAGCGCCATCCTGCTGGATTGGGACCTGGAGCAGGAACACCAGTTCGACGAACGCGCGGCGCTGAAAATTATTCGCGCAGTTCGCCGCAGAAATAAGAAAGTGCCGATCTTCCTGATCGCCGACCGCACGCTGGTAAGCGAGTTGCCCCTGGAAGTGATCAAGCAGGTCCACGAGTACATCCACCTGTTCGGCGATACGCCGGCGTTCATCGCCAATCGGGTGGATTTCGCCGTCAAGCGATACGACGAGCAGCTACTGCCGCCCTATTTCCGCGAGCTAAAAAAGTATACCGACCAAGGCGCCTACTCCTGGGATGCGCCGGGACACATGGGCGGGGTGGCTTTCCTGAAGCATCCGGTGGGCATGCAGTTCCATCGCTACTTCGGCGAGAATCTGATGCGCGCCGACCTGGGAATCTCGACCTCATCTCTCGGTTCATGGCTTGACCATATCGGTCCTCCGGCAGAATCGGAGCGCAATGCAGCGCGCATTTTCGGCGCAGACTGGACGTTCTACGTTCTGGGCGGTTCTTCCACTTCAAACCAGATCGTGGGCCACGGCGTCGTTGGTAACAATGACATGGTGCTGATCGACGCTAACTGCCACAAGTCGATCTGCCACTCGCTGACCGGCACCGGCGGGCGGCCGGTTTACTTCAAGCCGACGAGGAATGGATACGGCATGATTGGCCTGGTGCCGTTGCGCCGCTTTTCCCCGGACTACATTAAACAACTGATCGCAAATAGCCCCTTCAGCGCCGAGGCAGCGTCGCAGGAGCCTACGTATGCGGTGGTGACCAATTCCACCTATGACGGCTTTTGTTATGACGTGCAGCGGGTTACCAGCGAATTGGCGCGCAGCGTGCCCCGCATCCACTTCGACGAGGCGTGGTATGCCTATGCAAAGTTCCACGCCATTTATCGTGGCCGCTTTGCCATGGATGTGCCCGAAGATATGCCCAATCGGCCACTGTTGTTCGCGGTGCAGTCGACGCACAAGATGCTGGCTGCGTTCTCCATGGCATCGATGATCCACGTCAAGCTAAGCGACCGCGCTCCGCTCGATTTCGACCAGTTCAACGAATCCTTCATGATGTATGGCACCACGTCTCCGTTTTATCCCATGATTGCGTCGCTCGACGTGGCGACGTCGATGATGGATGAGCCGGCGGGCCCGACGCTGATGTACGAGACCATTCAGGACGCGATCAGCTTCAGGAAAGCCATGTCTTCGATCGCGCACCGTTTGCGCTCCACCAATGGGGATGAATGGTTCTTCAGGATCTATCAGCCGGATACGGTGACTGATCCGACGACTGGAGCGACGTCTTTGTTTGAGGAGACTCCCGACTCGCTGCTGATCCATTCCCCAAACTGCTGGACGCTCAAGCTTGAGGAAGACTGGCACGGGTTCAAGGATGAGGACATCGCGGAAGACTATTGCATGCTGGATCCGACCAAGGTCACGATCCTCATGCCCGGTATCGATTCGCGTGGAGAGCTGGCGGATTGGGGTATTCCGGCGGCGATCCTTACAGAATTTCTCGATGCGCGGTTGGTGGAGATTGCCCGGACCGGGGACTACACGGCGTTGATCCTGTTTTCCGTTGGAACCAGCAAGGGCAAATGGGGCAGCTTGCTGGAAACGCTGTTCGAGTTCAAACGGCTGTACGACAACGAGGGAACGTTATACGAGGCATTGCCCGACCTGGTAGTGGAACATCCGCTTCGCTACCGCGACATGACGTTGAAGGAACTGAGCGATGAGATGCACGCAGCCATGCGGCAACTGGATCTGACCAACCTGCTTCACCAGGCATGCGATGTGGATCCTGATCCTGTTCTGACCCCGGCACAAACGTATCAGAAATTGATACGTAACGGGACGGAGAAGGTACGCGTCTCTGAGATGGCGGGCCGCCTGGCCGGGGTGATGCTGGTTCCCTACCCTCCCGGTATTCCGGTGCGCATGCCCGGGGAGCGCCTGGGAGACGCGAACAGCCCCATCATTCGTCTTCTGCTGGCGCTCGAAAAGTTCGGGAAGCAATTTCCTGGATTTGAGCGCGAGGTCCATGGGATTGAGCTGGGTACTGATGGCGAATACTGGATGCGCAGCGTCATCGAATCGACGGTTCCGCCGGCGAACGGAAAGAAGGCGGCCTCACCGGCACGCAATATCAAGCGGAGAGCGAAGAAGCCAGGTCCTCCGAATCCGGTTCCGAAAGGGACGGTCTGAGTACGGAGTTAGTGTGCCGCCTACGGCAGCTAGCTGTCCCGACAGCCTAAGCCTGGGTGCTCCACATCTCGCTCGTTTTTCGCGAGATGTGGGATTCCGCGAACCTTAACCGTTTATCTGCGAGGATGAATCGAAAGGTGGGTGGGAAAGAGCTGTGGTATTCCACATCTCGCGAAAAACGAGCGAGATGTGGGGCACCCAAGCGTTCTCTGGGGCGACAACCCGAAAGTCAGTTCCCAGTAGGCTTCCCGGCTAGTGTCAGCGAGCGGCATAGTCCTTTGTCTTCCCGGTGCCGGAATTGAGTACCGTGAAACTGCCGTTGGGGTGGACGGTCAGCTTGAGATAATTCGCAGCATCCGGCCCGGTGGGGTTGGCGATGTACTCTGCCGCGGTGTTGTGCGTGCCGGCCTCGTCTGAGAAATGGAGCTGCCACAGGGTCTCCAGACCGGGCGCTTTTGCCAGCGTCTCAAAGGTTGGCGTGGAGCCGCCCTTCTTTGCGCCGTTGTTCATGATGGCTATGCGAGGCGCTATCGCATCCACCAGCGCCGGGCTCGAGCTCTGAAACAACCCATGATGCGACACCACCAGAATGTCGACCTTGCCCACCCTATTGACCGGACACATCAACTTCATTTCCTTGTCCCAGGTGAGATCGCCCAGATCGAGAATTCTGGTCTTGCCAAAAGTGAACAGAGTTCCTAGCGACCGAGAATTGTCGGTCATGTCATCCGGCCTGGTCTCAGACTCCTTACAGTAGGCGTTCGGTTGACCGGCGCCGGGCAGTGGGTGGTTGAGGACTTCACCATTGGAGCTGATCACCACTGCCTTGATTCCCGGAATAGACAGGGCGTCTCCTGGCTTGGGCGTGATGCGGCCGTAATGGCCGCTCGCCAGAATCTTCTGATAAGCGGGATAGGCTTTCTTGGTCGATGGATCGGTGGGGCTGTCGGGTCCATGATCGATGAACGTGCCGACCGGCATGCGTGCCAGGAGTTCCTGCAGGCCGCCGATGTGGTCAGCGTGATAGTGGGTGAACAGCAGGTAGTCGATCTTAGTGATGCCGGCATCTTTGGCCGCAGCGGCAATGCGCCCGGCGTCGAGGCCGTTGTTCCCTGCCCATCCAGTATCGATCAGCAGCGACTTCCCCGCCGGGGTGACAAAGAGGGTCGATTGACCGCCATCCACGTCGATGAAATAGACCTGCAAGTCGTGACTCGCAGCCCTCGCAAAGTGACCGGCGCCAAAGAGGAGCCCTATCACAACAGCAGTCAGAAGATACTGCGCCTTTAATTTACGCACTGGGATCAAGGACCACCTTCATAAGATTTGGTTCGCCCGCGTGCAGCCGCTCGAACCACCGCGGGCCATCGCGTAAGGGCGCGACCGCCGTAATCAATGACTTTACTTTAATTTTTCCGTTGGCCAACAATTCCATGGCCTGCGGATACTCGCCGGAGGAAGCACATGATCCCTGGAGGCGAATCTGGCGTGAGACCACAGCCTGAAGCGGGATCCTGACCTCGGGAGAGATGTTGCCGATGAGGGTCACAGTTCCGCCCTTGCGCACGCTGGCAATTGAAGCAGCGATGGTTTCTTCCCGGCCAACAGCTTCAAGGACCAGGTCGACACCCCGGCCGTCCGTCTGACGGAGGATTTCCTTTACCAGTTCTTTTCCGGAAAGTAGAAGTGTTTCGTCAGCACCGATGTTTTTAGCAGTCTCGAGACGGGAGCGATCGATATCCGCTATCAAAACTTTCGACGCTCCCGCGGCTTTGGCCGCCTGGAGCGTGAGGAGACCGATCATGCCGGCTCCAATGACCAGGGCCGTCTCGCCGCCTTTCATCTCCGAGACCCGCACCGCATGCAACGCCACCGAGACAGCCTCGAGCATCGCGGCCTCCTGAAATCCCAAGCTGTCCGGCAAGTGATACGCGATGCGTTGGGGCACGACCACGAATTCCGCAAAGGCACCGGCACGGCGGTAGTCCCCACAGGAGACCCCAATCACCTGCCGGTTATTGCACAAGTTGATCTCCCCCTGACGGCAGAACTCGCACTGGCCGCAGTAAACAGTGGAGTCGAACGTGACTCGATCGCCGGGCTTGAAGTTGTTCACCCCGGCACCTGCCGCGGCCACTACTCCCGCTGCTTCATGCCCCATGACAAGAGGGGGAATCCGCCTGCCGGAGGTGCCGTCGTAACCGTGAACGTCGCTGCCGCAGATGCCACAGGCGGCGACTTTCACCAGGATCTCGTCCGGACCGGGCACAGGCGCGGGCAGTTCTGCGATGTCGAGCTGGTTGTACTGCGAAAGGAGCAAAGCTTTCATAGTTGAGAGGGTACATGGTTGGTAGCCGCATCCTCAAGCAAGGGCCGCGGGGTCCATGTACGATAGTTCTACCGCCGGTCCCCCATGAGTACACGCAGTCTTAAACGCAGACTGATTGCAGGATTCGGCGCCAACACCTTCAGCCGGTTCTCCACCACACTCACCCAGATTTTCTCCGTGCCCGTCTTCCTCAGTCACTGGGGCGTGCACCTGTACGGGGAATGGATTCTGCTCAATACGATTCCGAGTTATCTCGGGCTCAGCGACGTGGGGTTCGGCAGCGTGGCCGGCAACGAGATGACCATGCTGGCGGCGGCACAGAACTTCGACGAGGCCCTGGTTGTCTTCCAGAGCGTTTGGGTGCTGACTACGGTGATTACCAGCCTGTTGGGCCTGCTGCTGATCGGGACGGTGTGGTTACTTCCCATAGGTACCTGGCTACACATGCACGCGATCAGCGCGGGGGACGCGAGGCTGATCATACTACTGCTGGGGCTGGCGGTACTGCTGGGCATGCAGGAAACCTTGTTTCAGGCGGCTTTTCGCTGCGTGGGCAAATATCCGCTGGGGACTATGGCCAAGAGCGTGGTGGTGCTGGCAGCATTCCTGAGCACCATGATTGGGGTTGCGCTGCACTTGTCGCCGGTGCCTGTCACTGTGCTGTACGTTGGGGTGAATGCGGTGGGGGTATTGGCCTTATGGATTCTTCTCCGTCACGAAGTGCCCTGGATCCGTTTTGGCATCCGGCATGCGCAGTGGGCGGTCATTCGCCGTCTGACCGGACCGGCAATTTCCTTCATGAGTTTCCCGCTGGTGAACGCGCTGAACCTGCAGGGGATTCTGGTGGTAATTGGCTACGTGATGGGTCCCATCGCGGTGGTGACCTTCAATACGGCGCGGACCATCTCCCGGAGTGCAGCCCAGGGAATGAACCTGATTAACAATTCGATCTGGCCGGAAATGTCTGCTGCTTTTGGCATAGGAGCCATGGATGTTGCGCGGATGCTCCACCGGCGCGCGTGCCAGATTTCGCTGCTGCTGTGCCTGGGGATCACGCTGGGAGTGGCGTTTTTCGGCGACTGGATCTGGCGAGTCTGGACGATCGGGAAAGTGCCAACCGACCCTGTACTGCTGAACATCATGCTGTTGCAAATGGTAGTTTCGGCTTTTTGGTTCACCAGCTCGGTGGTGCCTATGGCCATCAACCAACATCAGAGGATGGCGCGGGCCATGCTGAGCGCCACCTGCCTGGCGTTGGTGCTGGCGTGGGTATTGATGCACGTTCCATCGCTTGGCTTGCGCGGCGCGGCCATCGCGCTGGTGGCCGGGGATCTATTTACGGCTGTCTATGTATTGCGGGAAAGCTTACGGTTGTTGGGGGATAACCTGGGTGACTTTACGCGGAGCATGTTGGACTTGTCGCTGGTGCCGCGGTTGTGGAGACGGTCGAAGGTACCATTGGTCACGGAGGAGTAGCGGGGGCAACCGATTTTCTCCGCAGCCTTGAAAACGTTCATACAAGGACCTAAAGAGGGTGTGCGAGGACCGGAAGAGAACCAGCAGGTCCCTCGAGGATCAACGCTGCAGGAAGCAGACTCTATCGGTCCAATCCCAGTCGCGTGTTTCATTCAGCAACACGCCCAGAGATTGAACCAAGCCTCCGATGTCTGCTTGGGAGATGGTCTTTTCATCCACGAAAATCACGCCTGCGTGCTGACGCCCTTCTTCCACCCAATCCTTCAGCAACGGTGGGATGGTTCTGCGGTCATAGGTTACGAGCGTCAGCTTCTGAACTGCGGCTTGGCGAAGGCAGGCCGCGTCTTCCTGGCCAAGGAAGTTTCCGTCTTCCCATTCAGCCATACTGAACACGACAATCTTTCGGTCGCGGCGCCGCAGAGACGCCGCGATCACGGGTGAGATGTGCTCATCCAGAAGAAGCTTGAGCATCTCAGCGTTTTGTAGTTTTTCTCGCGGTAAATTCAAGTGCCTGCGGCAACATACGCTTCAGTGCCGTAAAATCCACCGCACTGTATTCGGCGAGCGCCTGATCGATCTCCTCAGGAAACGTCTCTGCGTAGTTGACGGCTGCCTGCACCTTCGCTGCTGGCCAGCGCAAATGTTTCGCGGTAGCTGCGAGGTCGTGCTGGTAGCTTCGGACCAACAGCATGATCTCCCAAACAGCAAGACTGCTGCCCTGGATGCATGCTTGCCTGCCCATGGTTGAATCGCGGAAATCGATGAAAGCAAACTCCGATCGACGCAAGCCTTCCTCGACCAAACGCGCGCTTGCATCGCTCGGTGTCCAGCCATACCGGTTCGCCATGCGTTTCAGGCGATTCCCGCTCGCCACGGGAAGACGCATGCTGATCACAGTCGAATGAGCGGAACTCATAGCGACCCTCCGCTGTAACTCCTGTAAGTATTGTAACTTTACGCTAGCAGGACGGTCTTGCTGCTTCAGACTTTTTCGGCGGATTCCGGGACGACGGCGGCGGCGGCCTGGAAACCTATTTTGGAATGGGTTCCGTCACAGAATGGCTTGTTGGTGGAGGCTCCGCAACGGCAGAGGGAGATGGCGGGCTTGCCCGTAAGATCCAGTTGTTTGCCGTCGGAGTCCATCAACTTTATGGGACCCTCTACGCGATAAGGTCCGTTGGGTCGGATCGAGATTGTTACTTCACCTTCAGCCATGAGCACCCCAGTTTAGAGATATAAGTTCGATTTGAGTCTAGCAGCCGGCAATACGAAATTAGTCGCTGTCGAGGTTTTGCGTGACTTTGGGTTCGTCTTGCGGCGGTTTTGGCTGTGGTTCCATAGTATTTCCCGGGGTACCGGTGGTTGAACTTGGAACCGGCCCGGTGATGTTCGAGCTCTTGCCAACTTTTTGGCCTTTCCAGCCGGTTGTACTGACATTTTGCGCAGTGCTACCGGTAACGCAACCCAGTACCGCTCCGCAGGACAAAAGCAGCAAGAGGACAGATGCTCTGAACATGATTTCTCCTTGAGAGCGATTTTATATGGAGACTGGAATTTGGAGGCAAGTTGGGAGAGGAGAAAAGGAACGCAGGAGGGATTACCGAGAACAGGCCGTGAAGATGCGGGGCCAATATTCAAACCGGGAAGCTGAAGGAAAAGACGGCGGTTAAGCCGTCTTTTCCTTCTTTAAAGCTGACTACAAACTACAGAACCTGAACGTTCTCTGCCTGCCAACCCTTGGGGCCTTTGGTGACGTTGAACTGCACCGCCTGGCCTTCTTGAAGAGTGCGGAAGCCGTTTGCTTGAATTGCTGTGTGGTGCACGAATACATCCTCACCATTTGCACGGCTCAAAAAGCCGAACCCCTTGGCATCGTTGAACCATTTAACTGTTCCTTGTTCCATTGTGTTTCTTCCTTAGTAACGAGATGACGCTGAATTCAATCGGGGTATCTTCAGGCGGTGCGGACTCCTAAAGCAGAACGAGCTGAGAACCAAAATCGTATTCGACGCTCTTTTAGGATATACCGCTGATGCAACAAGTGCAATGAAAAATTTGCTCTGGGCAGCAAAAAAAGTGCTCGCTCCGGTTACTCGTACTTCAGTGATTCTACAGGATCCATTCGTGCTGCACGCACTGCGGGAACGGTACCAAAAGCGACCCCGACTGCACAGGAAACGAGGATCGCGATCACGGCGGATAGCCACGAGACCTGCAGGCGGTAATCGGTAAAGAAGGCGATCGAAAGCGGCAGGAGCATGGCCAGCACCGTTCCGACCACGCCGCCACTGAGCGAAATCAACACCGCTTCGGCCAAAAACTGCAGTTGGATCTCCCGGAAAGTGGCTCCCAAAGCTTTACGAATGCCGATCTCGCGGATCCTCGAACGCACGGTGGCCAGCATGATGTTCATAATGCCCACCCCGCTGACCAGCAAGGTCACCATGGAAAACAACAGCAGGATAATGGTGAATGCGGTCGCTGTCTTCCCCGCCATGGAAAGTACCTCAGATAGGTTACCAACGTCATATACGGATTCGGAGCGATGACGGGCTTTGATGGCTTTCCGGATAGCCTCTGTGGCTGCGGGCACATCGGCCGAGTCGGCCATGGAGAAGTAGATCTGGTTCACCGCGTCGGTGCCGGTGAAATAGCGCGCTACGGTGTAGGGGATGAGAACCGTTTCGTCGACAATTTCCGACTGGCCAAAGGTCTCCACGCGCTCGCGAAAAACGCCGATAATCACGAACGGAACCCCGGAGATGGCCAGCGTCTTACCGATTGCTTCCCCAGGGCTGCCAAACTGGATCGCGGCAAACTTCTCCGTCACCAACGCCGCATGACTGTGGGCTAACGAGTCCTGCTGATCAAAAAAGCGTCCGGCGATCAGGTACAGCCGGCGGATGTTCGCATACTCCGGTGCCACCCCAAGGATGAGGACATCGCGCTCCTTGCCCCCGCCAGTGGTAAAAAACTGATGCAGGTTGAGTACGGGCGAAGCAGCCTGAATACCCGGGACCTGCTGCTGAACCGCGTGCATATCGTCGACCGTCAGGTAATCGCGCACCGACGCAATGCTGGCATCCGACAGACCTGCATACTCCGCCCAGATCAGGTTGGTACCGATGTTCTGGATGGAAGTCAGCACATAGCGCCTGCCGGAAAGGCCGATGGTCACCACCAGGATCAATGAGGCGGTCCCGATCACCATCCCGAGCGCGGTCAGGGCGAAGCGAATTTGATTCAGACGAAACGAATCGATGGCCAGCAACACGATCTCGCGAAACGCGATGCTCTTGGTACTACGAATTCGCGGTAATGTACTCATCGGTTTCCAAGGAATACCAGGGTAACCCCAACCGCTACCAGGCAAACGCCGGCCCAACGCTGCGGGCTGACGCGCTCGCCCAGAAAGACTACCGCCCCGCACGCACCGGCGACATAACTCAGCGCAGTAACCGGAACCACGAAACTTACATTAAGAAAAGACAGCGCACCCAGCAGGGAGAAGAAAGCCAGCGCCATCATGCTGATTCCTGCCCACAGCCATCCCACCCGCATGGCGCGAAGAAGGACACGGGCGATCGCCAGGGGATGGAAGTTTTTCACTTCTCCCACCGCTTTCATGGCCCGGGAAACACACAACTCGCCGGCGGTACCGGCCACCACGATCAGTGCAAAGAGGATCGCCTCCAACAATCTAGCTGTGCTCCAGGCTAATAGGTTTGGAGTCAGGGCTGCTCGGGCTGTGATCCAAACTTCGCTCGGGGCTTCGCGGACTGGTCTGCCCAACGACGAACACGCCCAGGCAAATGACGGCAATGCCGAGCCAGCGCAAAGGCGAGACCGGCTCGCCCAACATGAAGTACCCCAGCAACGCAACCACGCCATAACCCATCGAAGACGCAGGCAGCACGAAGCTGTAATCCGCCCAGGTAAGCACCAGCAGATTGGCCAGGAAAAAAGTCAACAGGGAAGCAACCCCCAGCCAGATAGAGCCCCTGCCAAAGACGCGAAGCGCAGTGTGCAGCGCATCTGAGGGGGGCCATACCGCGAGATTGCCGGCGTGCTTCATGCCCTTGCTCAGCAAGACATTGCCCAGAGGGCCGGCGATTACCATCACCAGGATGAGCAAAAACGTTTTAAGATGCAGCGGTTTATGAGACGTCATTCATTCCCGGCCGTCAAACTGCAAGTTTGCCGGCCTTATAAATTGTACTAGCTCCGCGGCAAGCCCATTCCCAGGGCGCCAGGCGTGTTTGGGTTATAACTATAGATTGGTGAAATCTTTCACCTTCCCCGAGGTGTTACCACTTTGTGTGGCATTGTTGGCTTTACCCAGAAGGGCTGGACTTCCGAACCTGACCGGATTCGCGCGGCGACAGCTACCCTGACCCATCGCGGACCAGACCAGCAGGGAGTTTTCTCCTCCAGGTTATGCTCGCTGGGCGCGACGCGATTAAAGATCCTCGATTTGGCTGCCGGCGATCAGCCGATAACCTCGAGCGATGGCGACACGGTTATCGTATTCAACGGCGAAATCTATAACCACCTGGAACTGCGGCCCGAACTGGAAGCTCTGGGCTACAAATTTCATACTCACTGCGATACCGAGACAGTACTGATTGCCTTTCAAGCCTGGGACACTGCTTGTTTCGCACGCATGCGCGGGATGTTCGCGGTTGCTCTGTGGTGCAAGTCGACCCAGCGCCTCATTCTGGCTCGAGACCGCATGGGCATCAAGCCACTCTACCTGGCGAAGTACGGAGAGGACCTGCTTTTCGGTTCCGAGTTGAAGGCGATCCTCATTCACCCCGAGGTTGAGCGCCGCCTGAGCATGGAAGGGCTGGACTGTTATCTGTCTCTGAATTACGTTCCCTGCCCATGGACCCTGGTGAACGGAGTAGAAAAGTTACCGCCGGGCTATTGGTATGAATGGCACGACGGGCAGGTCCGGACTGAAGCCTACTGGCGCCTTCCCGCAAGCGCACCGCGTGCTCTTGATCTTGAAAGCGCGAAGGAGGAACTGGACTTCCTGTTGCAGCAATCCGTGCGCGAGCATCTGCTTTCCGATGTACCCCTGGGCGTCTGGCTGAGTGGTGGGATTGATTCTTCCACCATCCTGCATTACGCAGCGGGAACCAATCACGCGCGCCTAAAGACTTTTTCCATTTCCTTCAACGGCCGCAGCTTTGACGAGACGGAACATATCGAGCGTGTGGTATCGCACTATGGCACCGATCACGAACAACTGGACCTGAGCCCGCAAGAGGATCTGCAGGGCGCGATCGAGCGGTTCGCGTACTACTCCGATGAACCGAGCGCCGACGCCGGAGCTTTGCCGGTCTGGTTCCTCTCCCGCATGTGCAAGACGCACGCCACTGTGGCATTGAGCGGAGAAGGCGCGGATGAGATCTTTGCCGGATACCTCACCTATCGCGCCAACCAGCTTGCCCGGTCGGCGCGGACCATGCCTGCGCAAGGGATCAAGTTGGCGCTCGATAGCTTGCGCTTCTGGCCTGTTTCCGACGAAAAGATCAGCCTGGAATACAAACTCAAGCGCTTTCTCGAAGGCTGCCTGCTCTCACCAGAACAAGCCCATGTCCACTGGAATGGAACCTTCTCCGAATCTGCGAAAGCGGCTTTGCTGAAGCGTCCGTTGCCGGGCGCGATGGGTAATATCCTGGGCGATCTGGCTGGTTCGCTCGCGGTGCAGGAAGGTCTCTACCCGTATCTTGCGTTCGATCAAAAGTATTACCTGGCCGATGACATCCTGGTGAAATCGGATCGGATGAGCATGGCGCACGCGGTCGAGGTGCGCCCCCCTTTCCTTGACCATCGTATTGTCGAGTTTGCCGCCGCATTGCCGGACACGCTCAAGATACGAGGCTCGCGGCAGAAGATGCTACTCAAAGAATTGATGAAAGACAAACTGCCGGCATCGATTCTCAACCGGAAAAAGGTCGGCTTCGATATTCCTGCGCACGAATGGCTTCGCGGTTCTCTGCGTCCACTTCTGCTTGATACTTTGCAAGCAGGACTTACTCAACACGCTGATCTCTTCCGCACCGACACCATCGAGAACTATGTACGGTTGCACATGGAAAGACGCGCAAACCTGGGATATCACCTATGGGGTTTGATGATCCTGTTTCTCTGGATGAAACAGTGGCGCATTCAGTCGACGCCGGCGTCGACGCGATCACTGCCAGTCCTGGTGGCCGACACACCCCTGCTAGACTTGGCATAAAGGCAACGTTAGCTCGAGCATTGAATACCCGCACTTGAGGAGAGGCACTATGAAAATTGCTGTACTTGGAGGCGATGGCTATTGTGGTTGGGCTACCGCTCTCTACCTATCGAATCGCGGCCATTCCGTTGCCATCATTGACAACTTTGTGCGTCGTCTTTGGGACCACGAATTAGGAGTGCAGTCGCTTACTCCTATTCGCCCGCTGGCCGATCGCCTGCGCGTCTGGCATGAGCTTACCGGCAAGTCGATCGAGCTCTTCGTTGGAGACGTGACGGACTACGAGTTTTTGGCTTCGACCATCAAGACATTCGAACCTGAGGCTGTGATTCACTTTGCCGAACAACGCTCTGCGCCCTATTCGATGATCGATCGCAGCCACGCTGTCGGCACCCAGGTGAACAATGTAGTGGGCACGCTGAACCTGCTCTTCGCGTTGCGCGAATTCCAGCCCGACTGTCACCTGGTCAAGCTAGGCACCATGGGAGAGTACGGCACTCCGAATATCGACATCGAAGAGGGATACATCACCATCGAGCATAACGGCCGCAAAGATGTGCTCCCATACCCCAAGCAGCCGGGCTCGTTTTATCACCTCTCGAAGGTGCACGACAGCCATAACATGATGTTCGCCTGTAAGATCTGGGGAACGCGCGCCACCGATCTGAACCAGGGCGTGGTGTACGGAACCATGACCGACGAGGTTGCCCTGGATGAGGCGCTGATCAACCGCTTTGACTATGACGAGGTCTTCGGCACGGTGCTTAATCGATTCTGCGCCCAGGCCGCTCTTGGCCACCCGCTGACCGTGTACGGCAAGGGCGGCCAGACGCGCGGCTTCCTGGATATTCGTGACACTGTGCGCTGCGTGGAGCTAGCTTGTCTGAACCCGGCGGGTAAGGGTGAATTCCGCGTATTTAATCAATTCACTGAGCAGTTTTCCGTGCTGGAATTAGCTCACCTGGTGCAAAAGGCCGGTAAGCAAACGGGATTGAAGGTTGAGATCGACTATTTGTCAGATCCTCGGGTGGAGGCGGAACAGCATTACTACAATGCGAAACATTCCAAGCTGATTGATCTCGGCTTGTCGCCGCACTTTCTCTCTGATTCGTTGTTGGATTCACTGATCGATATTGCTGTTCGGTATAAGGATCGAATCGACACGGCACTATTTCTGCCGCGTGTGAACTGGCGCCAAAGCAGAAATGACCGTCGTGCGGAACGACCTGTCCTGGCCAAGACGGCTTTGTAAACGGGAAATACGTTGTTTCCGGAACTCTATCCTGACCACGGATCCTGGGTGCCCCATATCTCGCTCGTTTCTCGCGAGATGTGGGATACCACGAGTTTTAACCGTTAGCTTCCGAAGACGAATCTTAAAGTTGCGAGGATAGAGCTGTTATATCCCATATCTCGCGAAAAACGAGCGAGACATGGGCACCCAGGGTTCCGTATGGGGTAAAGAAACAGCAGGTCCCTCCTCTCCCCTTCCCCGGCACACCGGGGCGCAGCGGGACAGGGCGACTGCGCTCCCAATGAACAAACAAAGAGTGTGGTGCCGCACCTCCGGCGCTCGATCGCCTGCCTGCTATCCCAGCCCTTCCGGGCTGGGCTGACGTTTGGTGCCGGCCCTCCGGGCCTGGATTGCAAACACCGCTTTCCCATGTTCATTCCATCCTCAATTTGCCCCAGGCAAGTCAGCTGCTCCCACGACACGCCCCACCGCAGGCCGGGGCAGGCGGGATGACAATTTTATGCAGGGAAAATGTCCAAAAACAGCCAGAGGAATGGATCTCGACCGTCCGACAGAATTTTCATCCCACTGCCCGGGCAAGCCGTGGAACCAGAGCGACCTGTCCCGCTGCGCCCCGGCGTGCCGTGGAAGCATAGTGGCGGGACCATGCTGTTTCTTTATTTAAACCCGCTCCGGGGCTTTCTCTGCAGCTCGAAGGGCCGCTGCTGGGTCTACCGGGACTAACTCGCCGTTGCGAATGTAGTAGTAGCCATCTCTCCAGCGAATGCTGTTGCGGGTAAAACTGGCTAGCCATATGCATGCAGCCAACAGATCCCAGACGGGAAGCAGCCACAGCTTTTTGTAGATACCCGGCTGCTTCAAACCCCACCTTCCAATCACTTCCATCATGGCGATGCGAAACGCGAAATATGCGCTCAGATAGACGAAAGCTGTCTCTGGCGTGGGTTGGATAAAGATCGCAGCCAGGGCCCAGGGTAAACCAAGGGTAAAAATCAGGCCCAGGTGCCCCCACGGACGCATGATGCGCATAACGACGGTCCAGCGCAGGCGCTTCAGGAAAAGGTCGCGCAGCGACTGGAAGTCTGACACGGTCTGGATCGTATAGTTCAGCAGTTCGACTTCGTATCCTTGCTCCGCAATCAAACGTCCCACTAACAGATCGTCCGCGGGGCGGTTTTCAATGGCAGCATAACCACCAAAACCAGCGAGGTGCGAACGCGTAGTAGCGATCGTCGGCCCCAGAGCAAACTTAACCCCGTCTAATTCCCTGGCTACGAGAATCCCGGCATAAAAATCGGAGAGCATCCCCACAGATTGAACGCGCTGGACGAAGGTTTTTTCTTCGCTGGAAACAGGTGCGTAAAAGCACGTCACCGCTCCTACCTTCGGATCCGCAAGCCCGGCAACAACAGTGCGCAGGTAATCCGGTTGCACGCGGACGTCGCTATCGCTCATCACCACAGTTTCATATTTTGCTTCCGCAGTCAGTCGCGCCAGCTTGGCGACTTTGTCGTTGGTGGCCACCCGGCCAGAGCCAATCAGTACGCGAATCTGGCATTCAGGGAAGTCGCGAATGAGCCTCTGGATGGTCGGCAAAGCTGGTTCCGATGCATCGCCAACGCAGAAGACAATTTCATATTCCGGATAGTCCTGGCGGCAGAAACTGGCGAAGTTTTCATAGGCATCGGGATCGAGTCCACGAATGGGCTTGAGGTTACTGATCGGAGGGGTGTAGTTGGCCCGGGGAAGGGTCTTATGTGACCTGCGAAAGTACTGCCAGGCGCTAAAAATCGCGAGAGAGTAGTAGATCAAGGGGATAGCAGCCATCCCCAATATTGTGAAATGAAGCAAACTCAGGATCATTCAGTCCCTAATTCCATGATTGATTATCTCCCAATCCTGCGGTGCAGACGGAGTGAGCCATGTCGTTCATAAGACGAATATAAGACCCATGCTGTTTCAACAGGTTTTCGCAATAGCGAAGGCCGGGTATCTGATTCCTATCCTCTCGCTCCGATCCTTTCGAGGCAAGTCTGCAAGCACTTAGAAAGGATCGCAATTGATTTTTTTAGTATTTTATTTTCAACAACATCCGGACCTTTCCCACAGCTAAGCCCGACACAAATCACACTCGATAGGCGAAAATAAGGCGAAGATTTATTTATGCCTTCTGCCCAACATCTACGAGCCCAGATAGAAGCTACCCTGGCAGATAAAATCCCTTCGGCGCTTACTCCGCTGCCGCGAGTTTCCTACCCGGTGGTTCCCACGGGCATTTGCGAAGTCGATTCCCTGCTGCGTGGCGGATTACCGGTAGGCGCCATTAGCGAGATTGTAGGACCGGAATGTTCAGGACGCACCTCGCTTGCACTCGCATTTGTTGCCAGCTTGACCAGGGAAGGCAAGGTGTGTGCCTGGGTAGATGTTTCTGACACGCTGCACCCTGAATCGGCAGCGGCTATAGGAGTGGACCTCTCGCGGCTACTGTGGATACGGTGCGGTGGAGTACATGGCAATTCGCCTAGGCCGCAATCCGCAGAGCGCGGCCTACGCGTCACAGACAAGCCGTCCAAGGCAAAAACAGGCTTGCCTCAGGGGGGTGGCGGCCATCCACGGATGGAAGCGAAAGGCCTTTCTGCGGCGGTGAGCGATTTGCTGAGTTCAGCGGTTACCGCACCCCGCTGCGCAGAAGCTCTAGACAAACTGCGGCCTGAACCGAAGCAGCCAGGTCCACAGCTCACACCGTTCCCTTCTCATGGTTTGCGAAAGGCACCTAGAGGCAAAACCTGGTCGAGGCTGGAACAGGGGCTGCGTGTGGCTGATCTTCTGCTCCAGGCTGGCGGCTTCAGTTGCATCGTGCTGGATATGGGCAGTCTGAATGCAGAATATGCCTTGCGCGTTCCCCTGGCGACCTGGTTTCGCTTTCGTGCCGCAGCCGAGCGCCTGCAATCGCATGTAGTTTTGGTGACCCAGCACGCATGCTCGAGGAATAGCGCCGGGCTGGTACTTCGTCTTGACCCGGGAAGCATGCGTAACGATGACTCAACTATCTTCACCGGACTCGAACATCGGGCAGAGTTAGCCCGCGAGCGCTTTCCCCAGGACAACGTACTTCCTTTGCGCTCCACGGCAGGCGGGGGCAGGAAGCCTCCGAAAAACGTCCAGAGTGCACATTGGCAAGCCAGAACCGTTTGGGCAAGCCCCAGATGAAAACGACGAATGCACGCTACACATGCCTCGATGCAAGAGAATTTCCACTGCAGGCTCTGTTGCGCTTAAGGCCCGAACTGCAACGCAAACCGGTGGCAGTGCTGGATGGCGAACCGCCGTTCGAACAAGTGTGTTCGCTCAACAATGCGGCACTGACTTTGGGAATAGTACCTGGCATGACAAAACTGGAAATGGAGATGTTCCCTACCGCCGTGATTTTGTCTCGTTCGCGCGCGGAGGAGGCAGCGGCACGAGCAGCCTTGCTGGAGTGTGCCGGGACCTTTTCACCTCGGGTGGAAGATCAGAGCAGTGATCGTTGCTTTACCTGCGTGATCGACATTGCCGGTACTGAAACACTCTTCGGCTCCCCGGATGCTTTGGGCGAGAGCCTGCTGAAAAAGACAAAGGCGTTAGGCATCGAAGCATTCATCGCAATCAGCAGCAACTTTCATACCTCTATGTGCCTGGCGCGGGGACATTCAGGCATAGGCATTTGTGTAGTACCGCCAGGCATGGAAAGCTCAGCGCTCAAGCCTTTACCACTCACGGTTCTCGATCTTTCTCCAGAGCATGCGGAAACCTTCTCCATGTGGGGCATCACTACCCTCGGAGCCCTGGGAAATCTTGAGGAGACAGAGTTGATTGCGCGGCTTGGACAAACGGGTAAAGAGTTGCGCCTGCTGGCACGGGGAGAATCGACACATTTCTTTACCGCCATCGAGGCCGGATTTGCTCTGGAAGAACGAATGGAACTGGATTCGCCTGTAGAGCTGCTCGATTCATTGCTTTTTATTCTGGGAGTGATGCTCGATCAGCTTATTGTGCGTGCCCAGTCGCGGATACTGGCGCTGGCCACCATCACTCTCGACCTGTATCTGGAAGGCGGCACATCGCATTCCCGCACAGTACGGGCAGCGCTCCCCAATACTGACCGGAAACTATGGCTGAAGCTCATTCACCTGGATCTGCAGGCGCATCCACCCCCGGCAGCAATCCTGTCGCTTCGCTTAAACGCAGAGACGGGCAGCACCAGCAAAGTGCAATTAGGACTTTTTTCTCCCCAGGTTCCAGAACCTATGCGGCTGGATGTGACCCTGGCCAGGATTCAGAGCATTGTAGGCGAAGGCTGCGTGGGCCAGGCGGTGCTCAAAGACACCAACCGTCAGGATGCTTTTCGCGTAGAACCTTTTATTGTGCCGGTCTTCTGCAACAAGCGAGAGAAAAACGGGAACAAGCCGCCTCGCCATGCGGCAGATAAGGCCTCCGGAAATAGCAATGGTCACGGTCCGCGACCGGCAACCGGACTCCTTCATTTTTAGGGAGAAGCGGTATACCGTCGAGCGTGCTTACGGACCCTGGTCCTCCGCCGGCGATTGGTGGAATCCTACGCTCTGGTCACTTGAACAATGGGACCTGATAGCCAGGAGCCATGACGCTGCGAACTGGATCTGTTGCTGCCTGACACGTGATCTTACGCAGGATCGCTGGCAGGTGGAGGCGCTGTATGACTGAAGGCTATGTCGAACTTCATGCAGCCAGCGCATTCAGTTTTCTTGAAGGTGCGTCACTCCCTGAGGATCTTATTCAGCGCGCTGCTGAGCTCAACATGCCGGCCATGGCCCTGTTGGATCGCAATGGGGTTTACGGCGCAGCCCGTTTTCATACCCTCGCTCATAAGCACGGGGTACGCGCCCATGTGGGAGCGGAAATTGCTGTATCCGATCTAGGCAAGCGCCTCACACCCCCAGCCTGGCTGCCTTATCAGCATGTTCCTGAACCGGTAAGACTTCCACTGCTATGCACCTCGCGCGCTGGATATCAAAACCTCTGTCAACTGATTACCCGATTCAAAATGCGCGAGACCACCAAGTGCGAAGGTGCAGCAACGATTGAGGACCTGGAACAGTATTCTTCCGGGCTGGTCTGCCTGACCGGCGGGGATGAAGGCCCGCTTGCAGCAGCACTGATGCATGGTGGCGAGCCAGAAGCAGTGAAGGTTACAGAAAAGCTTGTCCGAGTCTTCGGACAGCGGAATGTTTATACAGAACTTCAGCGCCATGGCGAGCGCGAGGAAGAATGGCGTAACCAGGCGGCCGTGCGTATTGCTCATGGCCTGCACTTGCCGCTGCTGGCTACCAACGGCGTTCGTTATGCAACTGCATACGACCGGGAAATCCTCGATGTTTTTACCGTGATACGCCACCATACCAACCTGGAAAAAGCCGGCCGTCTGCTCAGTGTCAATCAGCAACGACATCTGCGGGAAGCACGAGAGATGGCGAGAAGGTTCAGAGACTTTCCTGAGGCCATAGCGAACACCCTGGCCTTGTCTGAGCGACTGGAATTTGAACTCAATGATCTGGGCTATGAATTTCCTCACTATCCGGTCCCTGAGGGCGAAACGATGGATAGCTTTCTACGCCGCCGTACGGCTGAAGGCGTCTTAAAACGGTACGGATCTAAACATAATCGTAAGCTATTGGAAAAAGCTGAAAAGCAAGTCGAACATGAGCTAGCCCTGATTGAGAAATTAGGCTTTGCCGGTTATTTTCTGATCGTGTGGGACCTGGTCGATTTCTGTAAGAGAAACGACATCCTGGTGCAAGGGCGGGGGAGTGCTGCGAATTCCGCTGTTTGCTATGCGCTGGAAATCACGGCGGTCGATCCGGTGGGCATGGATTTGCTGTTTGAACGCTTCCTGAGCGAAAGCCGCGGAGAATGGCCGGACATCGATCTCGATCTGCCTTCCGGAGATAAACGGGAGCAGGCAATTCAGTACATTTACACCCGCTATGGCGAGCTGGGGGCAGCGATCACCGCGAACGTGATTACCTATCGCGGCAAGTCGGCGGCGCGGGAAGTGGGCAAGGCAATGGGCTTCGATCCTGAGACCCTGGGACGTCTCTCGAGCCTGGTGTCACAGTGGGAGTGGAAGGGAAAGAATGACACCCTGGAACATTCTTTTCTGCATGCAGGTTTCGATGTCAAGCATTCTCATATCCATAAGTTTCTCGAGCTTTGCATGCGGATTCAGGACCTGCCCCGGCATCTGGGCCAGCACTCGGGAGGGATGGTGATTTGCCAGGGCCAGTTGGATCGGGTGGTGCCGCTGGAGCGATCCTCCATGCCTGGCCGGACCGTTGTCCAGTGGGATAAGGAAGATTGTGCCGACCTGGGCATCATCAAAGTGGACCTGCTAGGTCTGGGGATGATGGCAGTTATCCAGGATTCCCTGGTACTGGTCTCGCAGCATTACGATGAGCCCGTCGACCTGGCACAACTGCCGCAGGATCCACTGGTCTACGAAACCCTGCAGCGTGCAGATACGGTGGGCATGTTTCAGGTGGAAAGCCGGGCGCAAATGGCCTCGTTGCCCCGCAATAATCCGGACAAATTTTATGACCTGGTGGTGCAGGTGGCCATTATCCGTCCGGGACCAATTGTGGGCAAGATGATGCACCCGTACATGCGGCGGAGGCAGAAAAAAGAAGCTGTCACATATCCCCATCCCTCACTTGAGCCAGTACTCAAAAGGACATTGGGTGTCCCTTTATTCCAGGAACAGCTCTTGCGCATGGCCATGACGGTGGCTGATTTTTCAGGTTCGGAAGCAGAAGAGTTGCGCCGTGCCGTTGGTATGCGCCGCTCGTGGCAGCGCATGGAGCAACTGGAGGTGAAGCTGCGGACGGGCATGACCAAAAACGGCATCGATGCTGCCACCCAGGACAATATTATTCAGAACATCACTTCTTTCGCGCTCTATGGCTTTCCTGAATCTCATGCCGCCAGCTTTGCGCTCATTGCTTACGCATCGGCTTATTTCAAGGTGCGTTATCTGGCTGCGTTCACCTGCGCCATACTCAACAATCAGCCGATGGGTTTTTACATGCCGGCGGTGCTGGTAAAAGATGCGCAGCGTCATGGTTTGCGCATACGGCCTATCGATGTGCAGGTCTCGCAGTGGCAATGCACGATAGAGCATGAAGGCAATGGCGAGCGCTCGTTACGCATGGGCCTGATGTATGCCAAGGGCTTACGGCAGGACGTGGGGGAAGCGATGGTCGAATCACGCAATCAATACGGACTGTTTCAGTCGGCTGAAGATCTCACCCGGCGTGTGGCTCTGCTACAACGCAAAGAACTCACCTTATTAGCTCGCATCGGCGCCCTGAATTGCCTGGATGGCATTGGCCATCGGCGCGATGCTGTCTGGCAGGTGGAGGAGGCAGTGCGGCCGGTGGGTCCTTTGCTAAAGCCACATCGTGGCCAGTATCAGAGTTCCTCACCACTGCGGCAAATGACTACGGAGGAGCGGCTGAGTGCGGACTACTCCGGCACTGGCCTGACGGTGGGGCAGCATCCATTGCACTATCGCCGGAAAGAGCTACAAGCGATGAAGGTACTGACCTCGTCTGAATTACGGAATTATAAACATGGCGAATATGTGCGCTCAGCCGGTTGCGTCATTGCGCGGCAGCGTCCAGGTACCGCCAAGGGCTTCATCTTTATCTCGATGGAAGATGAGACTGGTATCGCCAATGTCATCATTACTCCCGATCTTTACGAGCGGGAGCGTGTGGTGGTCACACGCAGCAAATTTGTTCTTGTGGAGGGTGCGCTGCAGAATCAGGATGGCGTTATTCATATCAAGGCCAACCGCATACAGCCTCTAGCCTTCAGTAATCTCGAAGTACGGTCACATGATTTCCATTAGTACAGAATCTTAACCTGCAACAAATCCTGGGTGCCCCATATCTCGCTCGTTTTTTGCGAGATATGGGATTCCACGACTGCTCGATCGACAATATTAGCGGTATCAAAGGCCAGAAGGTAAGGTTCGTGGAATCCCACATCTCGCAAAAAACGAGCGAGATATGGGGCACCCAGGGTTTGTTGCACGATTGGCGCTCTAGCTGAAACATCTGTCTCGAAGTCCCTGCGAGACGGGGTGAGTCACCGAAATATATTCAGTTCTGAAAGTGACTACGAATACCTTGATCGGACACTCCGTACTGGCAATTCTCAGCCGTCCTTACGGGACTCCATTCCGCGAGTCTCGATTAGCTTTCTTGCTGGAACATCTGCTTGATGCCCCTTAGCGCTTGCCTGGTTCTCTCTTCGTTCTCAATAAGGGAAAAGCGCACGTGCTCATCTCCGTGCTCACCAAAGCCCACACCTGGACTGACCGCGACCTTGGCTTCGGTGAGGAGCTTTTTCGCAAATTCGAGCGAGCCCATCGCTTTGTACCGTTCTGGTATGGAGGCCCAGACGAACATCGTTGCCTTTGGCATCAGTACTGGCCAACTCAATTGATTCAGGCCCTTGACCAGGACATCACGGCGCTTGCGGTAGTTATCGCATATCTCCTGCACGCACTCCTGCGGGCCTTCGAGCGCGAGAATCGAGGCCACCTGGATAGGCGTGAAAGTTCCGTAGTCGAAGTAACTCTTGAGCCGCCCCAACGCTGCCACTAATTCCGGATTGCCCACCATAAAACCAACTCGCCAGCCGGGCATGTTGTAGCTCTTGGACAAAGTGAAAAATTCAACAGCGATATCCTTCGCTCCCGGCACCTGCAAAATCGAGGGCGCACGATATCCATCGAACACAATATCGGCATACGCCAGGTCATGCACCAGGTAAATCTGGAATTCCTTGCATAGAGCGACCACACGCTCGAAGAAAGCCAGATCCACACATTGGGTGGTGGGATTCGCGGGAAAATTCAGGATCAGCATTTTAGGGCGTGGGTACATGAGCGGAATGGAATGCTCAAGCTCGGCCAAAAAGTCGTTCGTGCTGTGCACTGGAATAGCGCGTACGCTAGCCCCGGCAATTACCGGACCATAGATATGGATGGGATAGCTGGGACTAGGCACCGCCACTACATCCCCACGGTCTAGTGTGGCCAGGCACAGGTGGGCAATTCCCTCCTTGGAGCCAATGGTGACGATGGCTTCGGTCAACGGATCCAGCTGCACGTCATAGCGCTTCTGGTACCAATTGCAAATTGCTTTCCGTAGCCGCGGGATTCCCTTGGACAAGGAGTAGCGGTGGGTGGCCGTCTTGCCCGCTGCTTCGATCATCTTGTCCACGATGTGCTTCGGCGTGGCGCCATCAGGGTTGCCCATGCCGAAGTCGATAATGTCTTCTCCCCGCGCTCGAGCCGCAGCCTTCATCTCGCTGGTGATGTTGAAGACATACGGCGGCAGGCGTTTTAACCTGAGAAACTCTTGCATTGGCCTTGTCCCTATCGCTTTACTGAATACGCTCATACCGATAGCCCTCGGCTTCAAGCGCGTTGGCAATCGCGGTGATATGCGCGGCGCCTCGCGTTTCGAGTGTGATGTCTATAACTGTATCGCCCAAATTGACGCCGTAATACGCACGATTGTGCAAGGTCTCGACGATGTTTGCCCGCTGGTCGGAAAGGATTTTTGTAAGTTGATGGAGGGCTCCCGGCCGATCGGCAAGATGGACGCGAATGCGCACCCGCCGACCGTCTTTAACCAAACCACGTTCGATAATCCTGGCCAGAAGACTTACATCGATATTGCCGCCGCAGACCAGGACCGCAGTTCGTTCCCCTTTGAGCGAGGTCTTTTTCTGCAGCAGAGCTGCCAGGGCTACGGCTCCGGCTCCCTCGGCCAGAGTTTTTTCTCTTTCCAGCAGGACCATGATGGCATTGGCGATCTCCTCTTCGTCGACAGTCACGATCTCATCGACAAAGCGTTCCACCAGGGGCACAGTGAGATCACCCGCGCGGCGGACCGCAATTCCGTCGGCGATGGTTGCCTCAGCCGGTAGCGTCACTGGGCTTCCGTTCTCGATCGCGCGCAACATGGAGGGAAGGCGCTCTGTCTGCACACCCACCACACGAATTGCCGGGTTGCTCTCTTTCAATGCGCAGGCCACGCCGCTAATCAGCCCCCCGCCGCCGATGGGGACCACGACCGCTTCGAGTCCTTGTACCTGCTCCAGCAACTCGAGGCCGATGGTTCCCTGGCCGTTGATGACCGCAGCATCGTCGAAAGGATGCAAAAACGTCATCCCTTCCAGCTGGCAGATGCGCAGAGCTTCATCACAGGCCTCATCGTAGTTCGCGCCGTGAAGGATCACATCGGCTCCAAACCCACGAGTGGCGGATATCTTCACCAACGGAGTCATGAGAGGCATGACAATGCGGGCCAGAACCCCGCGCTGGGTGGCGTGATAGGCCACGGCCTGGGCGTGATTGCCGGCGCTGGCAGCAACCACGCCGCGCCGCTTCTCGTCCTCATTCAGCAGCAGAATCCGGTTGAGGGCGCCGCGCTCTTTGAAGGCGCCGGTTCGCTGTAGATTGTCGAGCTTCAGGTAGACCTGTTGACCGGTCACCTCTGAGAGAGCGGCCGAGAGCTGGCAGGGGGAGAAGTAAATGAAATTGCGAATTCTCTGTTCTGCTTTTTTTATCTGATCGAGGGAAACGTTCACAGTTGGATTAAAACATTTCTCATCTTGGTCTCAAAGGGGAGGGACTGCGAATGCCACCCCTTGCGTCTGCCTTCCCGCTACGAGATGGCGGTAGACTGAGAATCAGAATGACCGCATCTGAATCCGGTACCATCGCGGTTTTGGCCGAAAAGCCTTCGGTCGCGCGCGACCTTGCCCGTGTGCTCGGGGCCGACATTCGAGGCAAAGGCTACCTGCAGGGGAACGGCTATGTGGTCACCTGGGCCATCGGGCACCTGGTTTCGCTCGCGGAACCTCATCAGATCAATCCTCAGTGGCGGCAATGGCGGCTGGAGTCACTGCCCATTCTGCCCGACCACTGGCCACTGGTCGTCTACCAGCGCAGCAAAGAGCAATTTGAAGTAGTGCAAAAGATACTGATGTCTCCGCGTGTGTCGAGCATCGTGTGCGCGACCGATGCCGGGCGGGAAGGAGAACTGATTTTCCGTTACATTTACCAGGCGACCAGGAGTGAAAAGCCCTTCCGCAGGCTCTGGATCTCATCGCTGACGCCGGACGCCATCCGCAAAGGATTTGCAAATCTTCGTCCGGGAAGCGACTACGACCGGCTGGCCGACGCCGCCAGCGGCCGAAGCCGGGCCGATTGGCTGGTGGGCATGAATCTGTCTCGCGCTTATTCGATCGTCTATAACGAGGAACTGTCTGTCGGCCGGGTGCAGACTCCTACGCTGGCCATGATCGTCGATCGCGAACTGGCCTTGCGACGCTTCGTGCCCGAGGATTACCTGGAAGTGGTTGCCACTTTCCAGTCCAGCACAGCGACGGAAGCTTATGAAGGCACCTGGTTCCGCCAGCCCAGTAAAGCCGGCGAAAGCAAGGACGGAAATAACAAACGACTGGCTGCGGACGGACAGGAAGCCAACGAGATCATGGCGCGAGCGCGGGCCGGCCAGGCAGCCATCGAGACCATCAGCTCGGAAACCGTGCGAACCCCGCCGCCGCTGCTCTACGACCTGACCGACCTGCAACGGCATGCCAACCGCATGTACGGCTTCAGTGCGCAAAAGACCCTTGATCTGGCACAGGCGCTCTACGAACAGCACAAGCTCATCAGCTATCCAAGGACGGACAGCCGTTACCTCTCGACTGATATTGCGGCGACGATCCCCAGGATTACAGAGGTGATTTCCGGCCGATATCAGGAGCACCTGGCTCAGGGAACAGGTGAGCGGCCGTTGGGCAAGCGTTATGTCGATGACAGCAAGGTCAGCGATCATCACGCCATTATCCCCACCGCGGTTGCCTTGCAGCAGAACAGGCTCACAGAGGAAGAACACAAGATCTACGACCTGGTGTGCCGGCGCCTGCTCATGCTGTGGCATGAGGACCACCTACAGGAAGTGACCACGGTGATCACCGCAATCCAGACTAAAGCGGAACCCATCGTGGACAGGTATCGCACCACGGGAACAGTGGTGCGGCAAACCGGATGGAAGATTCTCGACGCCGGTGCGGAGGCGCGCAGGCGAGAGCCGAAGCGAGATTCCGAGGCCACCGATCAGGTGCTGCCGGCAACCCTGGTCCAGGGTCAAGCACAAAACGTAACCAAAATCGAAGCGCAAAAGAAGAAGACCAGACCGCCGCAACGATTTACGGATGCGACGATCCTGACCGCAATGCAGACCGCCGGCAAGAGTCTGGATGAGAAGGAACTCTCCGACGCGATGAAGGAAACCGGGCTGGGAACCCCGGCTACCCGGGCAGCCATCATTGAGGTGCTTTTGAAACGCGGCTACGTCGTCAGGGCGGGCAAGAGCCTTGAGGCCACCGACAAGGGGATACACCTGATTGAAGTGGTGCATCCTGAGGTGAAGAGCCCAGCGATGACGGGCCAATGGGAAGCCTTTCTCAATCGTATCCAACAGGGGGAGGCGCAACTGGGTCCCTTTCTGGAACGCATCAGCGACTACGTTCGCTCGGTGGTAGGACGAGTGAGTCAAACCACGCCTGTAGCTCGACCAGCGGCCCGGTTGTCAGAAACCTCCGCGCAGCCGGAGATCGCGGCTGCCAGGGACCTTCCCGCACTGAAGGCGATCCCTAGCAACGCCAGCCTCAACCAGCTGTTGCAAAGCGTCTTCGGCTTTTCGAGCTTTCGTCCCAACCAGGAGGCGGTCTGCAAATCTGTGACTGCGGGAGAAGATGCGCTGCTGGTGATGCCGACCGGCTCGGGCAAATCACTCTGCTATCAGTTGCCGGGATTGGCACGGGGCGGAACAACATTGGTGATCAGTCCGCTGATTGCCCTGATGGATGACCAGGTGCGCAAACTCAAGGACCTTGGTTTATCGGCCGAGTGCATCCACTCCGGGCGCGATCGCGAGAGCTCCCGGCAGGCTTGCGTGGATTACATGAAGGGCAACCTTCAGTTTCTCTTTATCGCTCCTGAACGGCTCCGCGTACCGGGCTTTCCTGAGATGCTGGCCAAACGAAAGCCTGCGCTCATTGCTATCGACGAGGCGCACTGCATCTCGCAATGGGGGCATGACTTTCGCCCGGACTACCGGATGCTGGGCCAATACCTGCCGAGTTTCCGTCCCGCTCCGGCGCTGGCTCTTACCGCCACCGCGACCCCTCTGGTGCAGAAAGACATTGCGACCCAATTAGGGCTCACCACGGTCAAGCACTTTATCCACGGCTTTCGCCGGGAGAATATTGGCATCGAAGTTGTGGAAGTACTCCCCTCCAATCGCCCCGGCCTGGCCCGGTCGATCCTGCTGCAAGCCGGGAATCGGCCGGCCATTGTGTACACGCCAACCCGCAAACAGGCCGAAGCCTTGTCCACGGCGTGGGCTCGTGAATTTCGTGTGGCCGGCTACCATGCAGGACTCGATGCGCAGCGGCGGCGGCGAGTGCAGGAGGAGTTCATGGCGGGAAAGCTGGATGTAATGGTGGCCACCACCGCGTTCGGCATGGGCATCGATAAAGCGGATGTGCGCACTGTGATTCATACAGCCGTTCCGGGCAGCCTGGAAGGCTACTACCAGGAGATCGGCCGCGCTGGCCGCGACGGAAAGCCAAGCCGCGCCATTCTCATGTATTCCTACGGAGATCGCTATACGCACGACTTCTTTTTTGGCCGCGACTATCCGCCGGTGGCGTTGCTGGACCGCATTTTTGCCAAGCTGGTTGAGCAGCCACAAAGCAAGGAGACGGTGCGCAAGCTGGCCAAAATGGAGGAAGACATTTTCGACAAAGCGCTGGAGAAGCTTTGGATCCACAAGGGCGCGGTGGTGGACTTTGCCGAAAATGTGAGTCTCGGGCTGGAAAGTTGGCGAGCCTCCTACACTCTGCAAGCGGACCAGAAAAAAGATCAGCTGGAAGAAATCATCCGCTTTGCGGAAGGCCACCATTGCCGCATGAAGTCGCTGGTTCACCACTTTGGCGACACGTCCGACAGCGGTGCGGGCTGCGGGATATGCGACTTTTGCGCGCCGGTCGACTGCGTGGCGCAACGATATCGCGCGCCTACTCGCGCGGAGCGAGTCGCCTGCGATCGGGTTCTGCAAAAGCTGCGTGGCCTTCCGGCAAGATCCACGGGCAAGCTGCACGCTGATCTCTATCCGGAAAGCGAAATGAGCCGGGATGACTTTGAAGAAGTCCTGGGGGCGATGGCGCGGGCAGAGCTGATCGCATTTACCGATGCGGTTTTTGAGAAGCAGGGCAAGCGGATTCCCTACCGGAACGTCAGCATTTTGCCTGCCGGCCTTACCTTTAATGAGAGCCAGGCTCTCCTCTTCGTCATGAGGGATGCAGCGGCGGCATCAACTTCCGCAAAACGCGGCAAGAAGCGGGTTACTGTCGCGGAGTCCGGTACGGTGGGACAAAGCAAGGTGGGGCAGGGAGGCCCGGCGAAGTCCGCATCGGCCGATCCAGCGCCTCCACCGGAGCGGCAAGCTCGCCTGGAGCAGGCCCTGCGCGCCTGGCGGCTGACCGAGGCGAAGCGCAGAAAAATGCCGGCTTTTCGCATCTTTGGCGATCGTACCTTGCGCAATATAGCCAGTTCCTTTCCCAAGACTGACTCCGCACTGCTGGCTGTGCCCGGCATCGGCATGGGCACAGTGGAGAAATATGGGGCCCAGATCTACCACCTGGTTGCCACTGCCGAGTAAGGTACTGTCCGAGAGCCGCTGAATCCCATTTCTCGCGAAAAACAAGCGAGATATGGGGCACCCGTCACTCCTCGGTAAGGACAGTATTTTGGAGCAAAACGGCGGTTTCGCCACTGAGCAGCCTAACCCTGCCTCCCCGATTTCCTGCGGAAGCCCATCGAATTCCGCTGGCCCTTTTCGGACCTCCAAGGCTCGTGATAGGTTGGCACGGACAGAATCTGACGACAGGGCTGCGGTATACGTTAGAGTGGATTCAACATTCACAGCCTTGTAACGGGGTATTTGCAGTGGTCGAGGCCGCGCAGCAAACGGGTGACGAAAAGGTTGACGACACAGGCCGGGGCATGATGGGCCTGATCCGCGAATTGCTACGCCCTTACCGGGGCAGCCTGGCCGTGATTCTGGTGGCCATGCTGGTCCAGAGCACGATGACCCTGGCTGCACCCTGGCCACTCAAGATCGTCATTGACAACGTAGTCGTCGGGCGCAAGCTCGATCCGTGGCTCGCCCACCTGATCGAGCCGGTGCTCGTCCATGCCCATCGGGCACACCTGGCGGAGATTGCGGCCATCTCGGTGATCCTGATCGCCATCTTCAACGCCGTCGCCTCGTACCTGGCCAACTACTTCACCGAGAGTGTGGGACAGTGGGTGGCCAACGACCTGCGCATGCGCACGTACCACCATTTGCAGTATCTGTCGCTGCGGTATTACGACACTCACCAATCCGGCGTCCTGCTCAGCACAATTACCGCCGACGTGCTGACGATCCAGAACTTCGCCTCCTCGGCTACGCTGGGGATCCTGGTGGACATGTTCACCATTCTGGGCATGTTGGTGGTGATGTTCTTTCTTAACTGGGACTTTACCCTGATCGCGGTCGCGATCACACCGTTGCTGCTGCTGCTGGCGTCCCGGTTCAAAAAGGCGGTCAAGAGTTCAACCCACGAGGTCCGCAAGCAGCAGAGCAATATTGTGGCTGTGGTGCAGCAGGATCTCGAATCCATCCGCGTGGTCACGGCCTTCGGCCGCCAGGAACTGGAACAGCAGGCACTCGCAGCCGTAAGCCAGGCAACCGTGGCCGCCGCGCTCAAAGCCCGTCAGGTGAAGGCACTTCTGTCGCCCATCGTTTCCATCATCGTTTCTTTCTGCGTAGCCTTCGTTCTGTGGCGCGGTTCGTTGCTCATTCTTTCGGGAGGAATGACCGCCGGTGAACTGACTGTCTTTCTCTCTTATCTGGCGTCATTTTTCAAGCCGGTGAAAGACCTCGCCAGCATGAACAACTCCATTGCTCAGACCGCGGTGGCGGTGGAGCGGATTCGGACAATTCTCGACGCGGACGCCGTCCTTCCTGAAAAACCCGATGCCAACGAACAAACCATCAAGGGTGAAATCGTTTTCGATCACGTAGCCTTTGCGTATGACGCCAGCTGCCCTGTACTGCGCGATGTGAGCTTCACCGTCAAACCGGGACAAATGATTGGTGTTGTGGGACCGACCGGTGGGGGCAAATCAACTATCATGAGCCTGATTCCCCGGTTTTACGACCCCAGCGCAGGCGCTGTCCGGGTGGATGATATCGATGTTCGCGACTATCGGCTCCAGACGTTGCGCGATCAGATCGGTTACGTGCTGCAGGAGACGGTGCTCTTTCGTGGAACCGTACGGGATAACATTGCTTACGGCCGGGCCGACGCGACGGAAGAGGAGATAGTCGAGGCGGCAAAACTGGCCAACGCCGACGAGTTCATCGCGCGCATGCCCAATGGCTATCAGACGTTTGTTGGCGACCGAGGCGACACCCTTTCCGGTGGTCAACGGCAACGCATCGGAATTGCTCGCGCGATCATTCGCAACAACCCTATTCTCATTCTCGACGAACCGACCGCCGCTCTGGATACCGAATCGGAGCGACTGGTCATCGAAGCCCTGGAACGGCTGATGAAAGGGCGCACCGTGCTCACCATTGCGCACCGCTTGAGTACCATCCGCGACGCCAATAAAATCATCGTATTGAGAGATGGTGTGGTGGCCGAACAGGGTACGCACGACCAGCTATTGGCGCTGGGCGGAACCTACGCCGAGTTGTATAGCGTACAGTTCGATACGCCCTCTAAATCTCTTGTTTAGATTGAACCAGCAAACTACAAACTTCCTGGCGACTTGCCAGCGACTAAAGAGGTTGCGGAAAAAGGTCGAACAGGGAGCGAAACCGGTCCCCCCAATCTAAAGCCGAACAGATTTGTAATCACTTACGGACGGCCTGAAGGCCGTCCCCTTCAAAGAATTCGGTTTTTCCGCAGCGACTAACCTGAATTTCTCACAGCCCGGTCTGCGCCAGGGCCCGGGTGCCCCATATCTGCTCGGTTTTGGCAGATGTGGGATTCCACAAACCTCAACCCCCGACTGTGCAGGGTGTAGATGGCCATGGACTTCCAGATCTGTTGCTGGTAGAGAGTGATCGGTGGACAGCCGTTGAATCCCACATCTGCCAAAACCGGGCAGATATGGGGCACCCGTCATTCGTTACGCATTGAGATCTCACACCGGCAGCGATTCGTTTATTCGTTTACCCAGGGGTCTGCGAGAAATGCAGGCTAAGAGTAGGCTAAGAGGTAGATTGGTTCGTCGACCAATATTGTCCTGGCCAAAGAGGAAGTCTCAGTTCAGACGATCCTTAACCGTACATCGTCGACGGAAGTTTCGACAGGCGTACCGATTCTTCTTCGCCTGCCTGGCGACAATCCAGAATTTGTGAACGCCGTTCTCCGTGTCGCAATCGGCGCGACGGAAAAGACCGGGAGGCGAACACCAGCAACCCTCCGCCGATGGCCACGAGTTTGCAGATGTTTTGTACAAGCGTCATCGACGCGGCAACTACCAACGAGCGAAATCCGCGCTTACGATAGATGAACTTCAGCAGACCTGCATCCATGCACAATGCCAGTGTCGCGAGAATGAAACAGGGAACAAGCCACAAAGCTGAGCGCACACAAGCCGCAAGGCAAACGAGTGCAGCTCCTGTGAGCGCTGTTGCGATGCGGTGGCGTCGCCTTAGGTTCAGGTCATCCGGCATCTTTCTCCGCTCCAGGAGAAGCACCATCCAGGGAATCCCGCGATTCAAAATGTCGGTCGCGATCGAGCTCGAAACAGTCCAGCGTTTTGTGTGCGTGACACAGATATCGGGGTCCAAAAGGATCCGGGCGCCCCGATCCGACATTCGATACCCCAACTCGATATCTTCAATGCTGGGCTTCCGATACCGCTCATCGAAACCGTCGGCTTCAAAAAACCAGGCACGCCGCACGGCGCCGCACCCACTCCAGAATGTGAGCGCCGCCCGGTTTGCAGACCGATGAACGTAGCAATGCGCCAGGTTGCGATACTGCGAACAGATCCCTGGGTGGCGGGGCGTATCGTCGTAAGATCCAATGACTGCAGTCAGACTTGCGTCAGCCGCCAAACGGTGTTCCATTCGCTCAATCGTGTCTTCATGCACGCAAGTGTCGCAATCGAGAAACATCAATATTTCACTTTGCGAAAGTAGGGCGGCATAGTTGCGGCAGGCCGCCGGCCCCACGTTTTGCGGCATCCGAACCACCCGCGCGCCAAAACTCTCAGCAGTGTGCGCGCTCTCATCACTGGACCCGTCGTCTATCACGATGAGTTCATCCGGCACTCTGGTACCCGAATACACTGCCAACAGCGTTTCGCTTAGTAATTGGCTCGAATTAAAGACCGGGATAATCACGGCAATGGTCATTGTGAGGGGGAACCTTATCTATTTTGGGGCTCGTAGAACGCATGACATAAAGGAGAACTGTTGGTGTTTGGCAAACTCTTCATGCCGGGATAAAAGATTTGTCCACAAACGACCCTCCCACGCCGATATCCCTTTGATCCTAAACGCCTTTCCTCGATCTTATACCGCAGATCCTCGGCGGTCTCTTCGACCACTACGACCGCCGACCGATTCTCGGTATCAAGTAGGTACCTTGCACGCATTTCGTCATCCCAACCCCAGAACCAAAACCTGGACGGCATGTTGTTGATCGGCTCGGTGGCAAAATAGGGCTCCAAACCTGTGATAAAAAACTCCCCAAGCTTTTTGCTCCCCTCATTAGGCGGAATGGCGACATCTACCCTCTCGCCGCGGTTCAGGTACTCCTTAAGGACGGCAGCGCCACTAAGGTTCGGCGAATACGGGTTGGATGCGTCGTAACGGACCACGGTCATTGCCCATACAAGATGAAAGGCAACACATAGCATCACTGCGATGAAGAGCGCCCTTTGGCTAAGGTCTGCCTCCCATGGCTCACGTTCGGGCCACGCTCGCATGCGTTCTTGCCACGTGACCCACCACAGAAAGAGAAAAAGTACCCACATCAAACCTGCGTGATAGAACTGGCTCGGAAATGGTGCATAAAGTCCCCACAAAAAAAGGAGCGGCAAGGAATATCGCAGCAGGCCATTACGAGCCCAACCCCAAACCAGTAGGATCCAGACGATAATTCCAAGATGGAATTTATCAGCCAGCCCATGGCCAAGCTCATGGGCGCACTGATAAACGATCCCGACAGCGACTTTAAAACGAGATGACAGCAACCGCATCTGTGGGTGAAGCTCTGACAGCCGGTCCACCGTGGCACGTGATTGATCATTTGTTCCTACGCGCTTCGCAACCACCAGCCAACCCGCGTCAGGCGCGGGGATGATGCACCACGCCGCAAAACCTAACATCGCTGTCAGCAGAACCGCAGAAGCAAGCCAGGTCCTCCTGTGAGCCCGCGCCTCCTTCGGTGTGCGGTACCACTCCATTGCCAGAATCAAGGCCAGCCCGAGCGCCACAACAAAACCATGCGCAGAGACGTTTCCCAGCAATCCGATCAGCAAGACAGCCGGCAGGGGGCGCGCTTGTCTGCTCGGCCAGCAACACGCCAACGCGAACAGGATCGTGGGAAACAATACGTAGCTTCGCGCAACCACCGAATATTGGAAGGCGAAGAAGTAAGTGAAGGGCAGCAGCAGTCGCAAAACCAGAGGAAACGGCGCCGCGACCGTTAGCAGAACCATCCCAGCAAAAGCGACGACCCCTGCGAACCAATGCATGCCGGTGTAGGTGACATGCATCCTCGAGAGCATCCACAGCAGGGCGTGCCATAGCCCGGGCGAACCCTCGTAATGAATGTACTTGCCGAACAGGCTTTTCAGGCTGAGGCTTTGCGCGAGCTCCCAGGCCTGCGCCTCGTCCGCCCATGGCTCATGGCGCGGTATTATGTAGGCCAGCAAACCCCCGTAGAGAGCCAGGGCGAGACCGACGGCGCTTTTCTCCGCAGGTGTGCGAGCACTCCAGGGCACTCGGCCAAATCTGATGCCGCGTGACCAGCGGGCAGCCAGACCCGCGGTCGCGGCGAAGGATGAGCGTGCCCATCGTAGCCACGTCCAGCGTTGGTTACTCCAACTTTGAATGTGTCTTGACAGGGATTGTGTCCTCGCGTTTGACAATTGATTACATCCTTTGACCCCACGAGGAGTTGCGACGGCTACGTGACCAGGGTCGCGGTTTTACCTGGCACGAGCTTACAACGGAGCCACGATGTTGGTGAGACTGGATGCGACGGTCGGCCAGTGCTCAGGTTGGCCAGAATGACGATATCCAAACCTGACTCGTCCAGAAGCCTCGCCGTGTGGCTGCCTATGTATCCGGCACCACCCGTGATGAGCATGGCCATTCTGAGTCGCACCCGCGGCCAAATATCCCTTCAACCCTCAACACGATCGAAACCGTTCTCATTGGCGAGGGTTGTGAAAGAATACCCGAGTACAGCAGCGCTATGAGCCCGAGGAATCCCGCTCCGTTGGTCTCCGTGATACTTCCCGTCTACAACGGAGCGGAGTTCCTCGGCTCTGCGCTCGAATCAGCATTGAGCCAGACATACCGGCATCTGGAAATCATTGCAATCGACGACGGTTCGACAGACAGCACGCTGGCGGTCCTGGACCTCTATGCGCTGAGGGATTCCCGAATACGCGTCTTAACTCAAGCCAACGGCGGCGTCGCCCGCGCCCGAAACCGAGGCATAGCTGAGGCACGTGGCAATTTCATAGCTCCGCTGGACGCCGACGATTTGTGGCAGCCGACGAAGATCGAACGCCAGATGCAACGAATGCTTGCAGAGGGGAATGAGACGGGTTTCGTTTACTCGTGGTGGGTTTGGATTGATGCGAATGGCAGCGTGCTTGATCGGTCCCCCCGTTGGATGTTCGAGGGACATACTTTCGAGTCGCTTCTTCAGATCAATTTCACGGGCAACGCCAGCGTTCCACTGTTTCGCAGGCACTGCGTCGAAGAGGTGGGTGGGTACAACGAGCAACTTGCCGCGACAGGTGCCGGCGGATGCGAAGATTGGGAGCTGGTTTTGCGCGTCGCGGAGCATTACAAAGCCGCGGTCGTTCCAGAGATACTGCTCGGCTATCGCCGGCGCCCGGGCAGCATGAGCACGGCGTGCGACGCCATGTGGCGATCGCAACAACGGGTAGTGCAGGCGATGCGAGAACTTAGACCAGATCTGAATGCACGCGTGGCGCGGCGTGCGGCCCACCAGTTTGCGCTGTATCTCGCTGGATTATGCTTCTGGTCCGGCAATATGGTTGCTGCCTTTCGATGGGGTTTACGTTCAGGGTGCCGGCTTCCGTTTCTGGTCGCCCCTCACGTGATCAGGATGTTGCTCAACCGCAAACGGCGCAAAACAGCCCTCCAAACCATGCGCCCTGGCGTAATGCTGGATACACAACGTACCCCTGAGCCTCTTCTTCCCTACGATAGGATCCGGACGCTCCGTTCCCCTGAGTGGAACAAGGCTCATTAGCAAAATGAAAGGATGCGTGATGATCCGGCCAGAGTCTTCGCAGGCAAGTGGATACCAAAGCGACGCAAAAATCTTACCTGCGTGCGACACGGAGTTGCGCTCCCACCTGGTAAGCGTTGTGATCCCTGCCTACAACGCAGAAGCTACTATCGCTGATACCCTAAAAAGCGTCAGGAGCCAGACGCACCGTGACCTGGAAATAATCGTGGTAGACGACGGATCCACCGACCGCACGACCTCCGTCGTAAAGGCACACTCAGCGGTTGACGGTCGAGTTACCTTGATTGCGCAGGAAAATGCTGGTGTCGCAGCCGCACGAAACGCGGGTTGGCAGTCCGCTCGCTCCGCTTTCATCGCATTCGTTGACGCGGACGACCTCTGGGCTCCCACCAAAATCGAAAGACAGCTTGATGTCATCCTCAGGGGTGGTCAGCAAGTGGGTCTCGTCTATACCTGGTGGTCCCTGATTGATGAGCACAATCGGATTCGCTGGAAGATCCGGGGGCGTGACATCGCCGGCGACGTATTGGAACAGACGCTGATGGGGAACTTCGTTGGCCATGCCAGCTCCCCTCTGATTCGGCGCCAGGCGCTGGTAGAAGCAGGCGGCTTTGACTCGGGACTGCGGGACGCCGGGATCCACGGCTGCGAAGATGCGCTTATCTATTACCGGATTGCGAGGCGGTATCATTTCGGACTCGTTCCAGACCATCTCACGGGCTACCGCGTGGCTTCCGGCAGAATGTCAAGCGATCGACCGCGGATGTTAAGGTCCTTCGAGATGGTCGCAAATGAAATGAAGCTGGGTCATCCGGAGAGTGCCGAAAAAGTGGACCGGGGCACGAGGAAGTACCTGATCTTTTTGATTGGCGACGCTCTTGGCTCTTGGAATTTCAGACAGGCCTTGCAGCTCCTGTCACTTTGGGCGGCCGAACATCCATTAGACAGTGTCACCATTCCCTTCTCAGTGTTCTGCTCAAAAGCCGTGCTTCAGCTTCACCGGATGGGTAAGGCTTTACTTAGCCATGATTTTACAAAAGAGAAAACGACCTTTCCGATAGGAGAACTGGACCGGTCGACAAGCACGGCGACTGTCGAAAATAGAGAAGTTATTCCCGGTACCACGCTTGAACCATGTCCGCAAATTGATCGCCATCCCAGTCCATAGGCTGGAACCGCGGCAGTGCAAAGCGATTGGAGGCTCGGGTCACCAGTCCGGTGAAGTTAGAGCAGGCACAGGCGAACCCAGCAGCCTGGACAGCTTCGACCGTCTGCCGATTGTAATGATGCCTTTTGCCAAAGGGATACGCGAAGCTGGTGACGTTTTTTCCGGTCGCTGCTTCCAGGCGCCGTTTGCTGCCCGCAATTTCCAGCTCTTGCTGTTCAAGCGGCAGCTGCGCAAGCACGGGGTGGGTCAGGGTATGCGCTCCGATCTCCACCAAGTCCCCCGAACCCAGCTCGCGCAGTTCATTCGCGGTAAGGCAGCGGTGTTGGCGGCGATCGTCGTACCTGGTTGCTCCCCGGCGCAGTTGTTCGAGCGCCTTTTCGCGCTCAGTGTCTGACAGCGGGAACAGCATTTCATAAATCGCCACGTATGCACTCTGTCGCGGACCCGGCGCGGCTTCCCATGCTCTCCACCTGCTATTCGGATCCGGGCCGTCCGGCTCCCCGGCCTGCAGAGGAAAAGCGTAGGCATAATGGTGACCGTTTAAGTTCAGGCTGAGCTCTTCTTGCCTTGACAGGGGGTCGAGGATCAGCTTCGCCAGCTCATCCCACCATAAGTTTTCTTGAACACCGATATATCCCGTCGTAACAAAAACCGTTGCCGGCACACGATATGCCTCGAGAGCAGGTTTGGCAGCATACAAGTTGTCTGCATAGCCGTCATCGAAGGTGACACAGACTGGTCTTGGTGGAAGCTCGCGGTCCGATTTTGCGTTTACCAGGTCCCGCAAAGGAACCGGGTTGGCGATCGTATTGAGAACCTGCAACTGTTGGGCAAAGTGCGCAGGAGTAATACCGAGAGCCCATGGGTCCACATTGGCTTCGGCCACCCGGTGGTAAATCAGGATCATCGCCTTCTTGTGAAAGACAGTGCGCCAACGGCGGAAGCGGTGTGCCGCGATCTTAAGCGTGTTTCGCAACGGATTGTTCTGTGGAACGTTGATCTTGCTCTTCCTCCGGTCCCGGGAACAGGTACTGGACCCGGTCGGTAGCCGCGAACACGCTTCAGTATATGGCGAATAAGTGCGTATCGATCTGTCCTGAGGCGTTGTGATAGCTTAGATTTTCTCTATAGTGTACAGTTCGATACAACACCGGCGAAGGCCGCTCTTTAGAGACTTCCGCCCGGCGTGGAGAGCGCAGATGTCCCGTAGTTTGTTGGTTTTACCAGACGACTCCGCGAAGCCTATCCTGGACGCAATCCGCCATGCCGCCAACTCGCTTCGCATCAAGATGTTCGTCTTCACCGATCCGTCATTGATCGCCGCCGTGGTGGACGCCCATCGCCGAGGCGTCACCGTTCGCATCATGCTCAATCCCAGGCGCCGCAGCGGCGTCTCAGAGAACGATGAAAGCCGGAGTGCGTTATTGGCCGCAGGGGTTGAGGTGCTGGACAGTAATCCGGCCTTCGACCTTACTCACGAAAAATCAATGGTGGTCGATGATACGACGGCGTTTGTGAAATCGCTGAATTGGCAGAGCGAAAACCTGACGGAGACGCGTGACTACGCAATCATCACCTCTGATCCGCACGAGGTAGCCGAAATTATCGACTGCTTCGAAGCGGATTGGAGCCGCCAGGAGTTTGCTTCGGGAAAACAAGCGCAGCTGATTTGGTGCCGGGGAAACGGGCGCGAACGAATTACGGAGTTCATCGACGCCTCCAAGCACTCGCTATGGTTACAAAATGAGCGATACCAGGATCAGATGATCATCGAACACCTGGTTCGGGCGAAGGAACGAGGAGTGAAGGTTCACGTGATGGCGCGGCCGCCGCACACGCTCAAGAAGGAGAAGTTGCTGGAGGGCGTGGGAGGATTACGGATTCTGCGTGACGTGGGCGTGGATGTGCACAAGCTGAAAGGCCTTAAACTTCATGCGAAAATGTTGCTCGCCGATGGGGAGCGGGCGATCATCGGATCAATCAACCTGGCGCCCGGCAGTTTCGATAGCAGGCGCGAGCTGGCGATCGAAGTGCGCGACAAACACATCGTCGGTCGTTTGCATGAGGTTGTGCACCACGACTGGAAGCATTCGCGTGCCCTCGACCTGACAGACGAAGGGCTGCTGGCGGATCTGGAAAAACACGGCGGCAAAGGGGTTGAGGAACTCGGTCTCGATAGTTAGTGGTTTGCCGCGGGTTTTAAATTTGGGAAAAGGATGCCGGCCTGAGCACCAGATTGGAAATGTCGCTTACGATTGCTTCGGAGCTGTATTTCGGCAGAGCGGCAAGTTTTTTCCATTGCGGGTCGGAGCGAAAGGCATCCCACTTTACGTCGATCTCCGAGATGTCTGGAAAGCTCACCATATAGGTCAATTGCGGCAATCGGGGACCAATCAGCGTATCGCCGAAGAACACTTGCCAGAAGCCGGCGCGCTGGAAGATTTCAAATTCTCCGTTGTGGAACATGTCCACTTTGCGCCGGTGGTCCTGGTTGCTGGGACTCTCATAAGTGCGCAGTTGAAACACTCGCTTGCCGTGCTGCGCGGTAACGGGCGGGATCACCAAACGTGGCCAGCCTTCAAACGCGATCATGAGCGAGCTTTCTATTCGAGTGAACGCAGGAGCGGTCGCCGGTGCGTTCCAGAATGGCGCAGCAGCTTTCATGAACTCCTCGTCTTTTGGCAGCTGCAACTCGGCCGTGACCAGCGACTCCAGTGTGGTCGACGGGATCAGGAGATACAGGGCCGGCGTTTCGGGACCGAGGTCGAGATTGAAAGCGCCAATAGGCGTAAAGCCGAGCCGGTTGAGCGCGGGGATCAGGGCTTCCGCCACATAGGTTTGGAGTAATTTTGTTTGCGGACCGGACTGCAGCTGATACTTGCGCAGCTCATAATACTCACGAGCCTTGCCTGCAGCTGCTTGGGCACGCAAATCGCTGGGAGTTAACGCAACCGCCGCCGCGGCCAGGGACGAGGTTAGGAAATGTCGCCTTTGCAATGCTCCTCCGTATCAGCAGCATTCTAGAGCATTTCTTCTGTTACTGTGTCTGGCTGGACTGGTTACAAGCGCGTGGTCACTCGTAAAGGAGACGTCCATGGAGAGGCGCAAGTTTCTCACCCTCGCGGCTTCGATCGCCGGCGGCCTGGCAACGAGCCGAGCCGTCGAAGCCCTACCCCCATCCATACCGGTTATCGACACCCATATCCACCTCTTTGATCCCGGGCGTCCAGGCGGTGTGCCCTGGCCGGCGAAGACGGATACAGCGCTCTACAAAGCTGCCCTGCCTGAACGCTACATCAGCGTTGCCGGCCGCTTCGGGGTGGTGGGCGCAATTGTGATCGAAGCCAGCCCCCTGGCTAGTGATAACGATTGGGTGCTGCAGGTAGCGGCCAAACATCCCATTATCGTGGGCATGGTTGGTGATCTGATTCCGGGAACTCCCTCTTATGAAAAAGAGCTGGAACGGCTGCATGCGAATCCTCTTTTTCTGGGGATACGGTACGGCAATCTTTGGGATCGGGACCTGGCCGTCGATATGCAAAAGCCCGAGTTTTTGCCCGGGCTGAAGATGCTGGCCAGCAAAGGCCTGGTCCTCGATAGCGCAAATCCCGATCTCAAGCTCATCCGCGCCGTCGCCGGTGTGGCAGATCACGTTCCCGAGTTGAGGATAGTGATCGATCATCTGCCCACTGCTCAAGTGCCCTCGGAAGCGGCAGCCCGTGATGAATACTGGTCATTACTGCGGCAACTGGCGAAAAACAAGAACGTCTTCGTCAAGCTTTCCGAGGTGCTCGCCGCCCGCATCGAAGAGTCAGGCGGCCCGACCTTCTGCAAAGACCGGCTCGACGCCCTGTGGGACATCTTCGGTGAAGATCACGTTCTTTATGCCAGCGATTGGCCCAATAGCGATCATCATGCAACCTACGCCGAGACCATCTCGATTGTGCGTAATTACGTCGAGGCGAAAGGCCGTACAGCCTCGGAAAAGTTTTTCTGGAAGAACTCCGTGCCTGCCTACCGCTGGCAACGGCGGCAGGCAGATCAACCGACGGAGAACCCTTCATGAGCGTCGTAGGCAGAGTCGAAAGCCTTTGGCGTTACCCGGTCAAGAGTATGCGCGGACAGGAGCTGGAAAGCGCCTTTGCCGGATTTACCGGCATTTACGGTGATCGCATCTACGCATTTCACGACACTGCGGCGCGGGCTACTTTTCCCTACCTCACGGCCCGCGAAAAAGAGCAGATGCTGCTCTACCGGCCGAGCTTCCACGACGCAGAACTGGCCAGGAAGCCCAATCCTCACCGTCAAGCAGACGCCCTGGCTCCCGGCCTCACCCCACCGGCGCGCGAACTGATGGTCGACGTGCAGACGCCTGAAGGTGGTTCATTCGCCATCGACGACCCGGAACTCATGCGGCTGCTTTGCGAAGGCCTACACGAGCGTCACCACCTTCGCCTCATGCGCTCACAACGGGCGCTTACGGATTGCCGCCCAATCTCGCTTTTCTCCACCCAGACGGCGCAGCAGATCGGTGCCGATATTGGCGTCACGCTGGACAAGAGACGGTTCCGCGCAAACATTTTTCTGGATCTCAACTCTCGGCAGGGCTTTGGCGAAGATCAGCTGGTTGGCCGCTCCGTGCGCATCGGCGCCGAGGTAGTGCTGGCCGTTCTCGAACGCGACCCACGGTGCAAAATGATCACCCTCGACCCTGACACTGCGGAGCCCAATCCGGAAGTCATGAAGTGCGTCGCCCGGTCGTATGACGGCAAAGCCGGGGTCTACGCCGCGGTCGTGGTTGAAGGTACGGTCTGCGCCGGGGACGAAGTTTGTCTGCTCGATTGACGGCAGCTTGATTCGAGCCCGCTCAAGAAATGGTATAACCCGCGTGTATGCCTTTACGCTCTCTTTCCTCTGGCAGTTTTAGCCGCCGCCGGTTTCTGCGGCAAAGTTTTGCGTTCAGTGCCCTGGCCAGCCTTGGATCTGTCTCAGGCCTGGCCGATTTCGTGTCGACGAATCCGGCAGCAGCGCAGTTGCTGGTGTTGGGCGATTGGGGATCCGAAGAGAAGACGGCACAGGCGCAGGTTGCCGCCGGCTTGCGCACCTACGTTCAACAGCATTCCGTTCATCCGCAGGCGTTGCTCATGCTGGGGGACAACTGGTACGGCGAATTGGCTGGCGGCGCTGGTTCCAGCCGATGGCAGACACAGTTCGAACAGATGTACCCGGCCAAGGACTTTCCCTGCTCTGTGTATGCCGTGCTGGGCAACCATGATTATCAGCGATGGCCTGAGAGCAAAGTCGATGCCGAGCTCGCATACGCGCGCAGCGGACGCAACGGCTCCTCTCCCACCCGTTGGACGATGCCGTCGCGCTGGTATCGCTTTGAGCTTCCCACGAAAAATCCGCTGATTACGTTTCTGGCGCTCGACAGCAACATGCCCCGTCCGGATCGCCAGGAAGAGGACGGCCGGGATTTTACTCTGACGCCCCAACAGCAAGCGGAGCAGATTGCCTGGTTAGAAGCCGAGCTCAAGCGTGCGCGGACCACTCCTTTTGTTGCCGTCATCGCGCACCATCCTGTCTACTCCGATGGACCTCACGGAGACCACCCGGTGTTGATTCGCGATTGGGACCCGTTGTTCCGCAAATACCATGTGGACCTTTTTATGGCCGGCCACGACCATGATTTGCAGCATCTGGAGTTCGCTGGGCACCCTACCAGCCATTTCCTGTCCGGCGGCGGCGGAGCCGACCTGTACTCACTGAAAGTTGATCCATCACAGCGCGGTCCTTACGCACAGAAGATCTATGGTTTTAGCCATATCTCGATCACTGCCCAGCATATGACCCTGCGCCACCTGGATGAAAGCGGCCGCCCACTGCACGCCTTCACTAAGACACCTGACGGCAAGATAACCATATTAGGTTAGAGTTATTGTCTTATGGGATAGTTACCGACCATCCATAGGACCGAGACGAGAAGAACAGCAGGTCCCTCCACTACGCCCCCAGATTTCCTGTGAAACTTGGGGGAGTGTAGTGGAGGGACTTACTGTTTCTTCAACTCTCCGTTGAGAGTGGCCTACCCCGCTCGAATGCGAAATATTTCGGCACACCAATATTGCCACGCAATTATGGAATCAGGACAAACGCCGAAGCAGAGTAGCCTGCCCATCAATCACTCTCGCGGCAATGGCGGCAGCAAAGCTGCGGCTCCAGATCTACCCGCTGCAACCGGCTCTGGTGGAAAGCCGGAGAAGAAGAAGAAACCTTAGTGAGATTGAGCCACACAACCTCGGCCCGACACCTTCCATGAGGCTCTGCGGCCTGAGAATGTTCACTTCGGCGAAAATCCGCTCGATTACTTCTCGCTACTGGGCGGCACCAACCCCTTCAATCGGAGATACAACGAAAGGGTCGCGTACTGCTCGTTGTCATGTGCGACATTCCCCCACAGCATACTCAGCCTGGTCCGCTTTGCCGGTCCGGCCGCGAGCATGTCCGCCATATTGGCATCAGTCAGGCCGGCATACGCTTTGTCGCACTCGGCAAAGGAAGCCTTGAGTGCCTCGACGATGGCCGCCTTGTCCGCCGTTTCCGGTGGTACTTTCGGCAGGGCGCTGGCGTCGGCATTGTTGGCGGCACCGCAAATATGCAGCTGTGCTTCGGTGACGTGGTTCACGACGCGAGCATAGGTCCGTATATCCGGCGTGGGCTTAAAACTATAGTCTGCCGGCGGCATCTTATCCGCGGCTTTGAGGATATTTACCTTGAGCCGCGCATAGTTTCCTTGCAGCTCGCTTGCAAACTGGTTGCTCTGCCCCATGGCCGCTCCCGAAATCATCAATAATGCCACCGCACACGCCGTACCCATCCGCTGCATCGTCTTCCTCCCAATGCCAACCAGCCTACCTAGGCAAGCAGTACTGTACAAGTGAGAACTTCCGAACAAGCGGGAAAGAAACCGCTGATCGGTGACCCGGTAGACTGGAAACTCGCCGGTTTAGCGCCGTGGAATCCCACATCTCGCGAAAAACGAGCGAGATGTGGGGTACCCGGGATTAGTTGCAACGTGAAAATTATCAAGCAGGGTTGCTTCTCTGTCCCTCAACAACACGACATATTTACGGTTACATATGCTGTGGGAGAGCCCAGGCAAAAATCACTCCGCTGCTACTGGTCAATAAGTATTGATGCCCACCGAGTTCGTAGGTGATCGGTGAGGTAGAAATTCGTCCGCCAGAGCCTGCGTGCCAGAGTGTCTTACCGGTATTGGTCTCAAGAGCAAGAACGTTGCCTCGAATATCACCAGTGAAGGTGAGCCCTGAACTGGTAGTCAGGATTCCCGCTGACGGCGTTCCCGGACCCAACTCATGCGTCCAGCGAATCTTGCCGGTTTGGTAATCAATCGCCTCGATCACGCCCTTGCTCCACAGGTCATAGTCGGCGCCCGCCCAGCCGTAGGTGCCATCGGCCGGCTTGGCAAAGTAGATGCTGTAACTGGGATGAGCAGATACGATGAACAGCCCGGTCTTGGGATCGAAACTGGGAGAGCGAAAGTTGGTCATCCCACCCTCGTCCGGCGCGATCAAACGTCCATCGGGGGACGGCTCCTTGGCCGGATTGGGAATGGGATGCCCCTGTTTATCTACCCCGAGGGACCAGTTCACTGGCCCAAAAGGCACGGTGAGTAAACTGCTGCCATCGGTCCTGTCGAGCACAAAAAAGTAGCCGTTCCGCGAACTCTGCAATAGCATCTTCCGCGGTTTGCCATGAAACATTCCATCTATCAGGACGGGAGTCTCGGCAGCGTCCCAGTCATGGGTGTCGTGGGGTGACGGCTGAAATGCCCAGGCCAACTTTCCTGTGTCGGGATTGAGGGCCACGATGCTGCAGGTATAGAGGTCGTTCCCGGGCCGGGTTGACGCGGTCAGCACCGGCGTAGGGTTTCCGGTACCCCAATACACCAGGTTGAGATCCGGGTCGTAGGTGCCGGTCATCCAGGTGTTGCCGCCGGTGGTGGCTCCCGGTGTCCCCACGGGCGGCGTGGCGTCCCATTGCCACTGCGTTTGCCCGGTTTCAGGATCGACCGACCGGATATAGCCAACCAGGTTATCGAAATCGCCGGAGGTGCCGACCAGCACATGGTTGCCCACCACCAGCGGCGCCATGCTGGTCCAGTATCCCTTGGTAGCGTCCGCAACCTGAACGATCCATCGAACGCTGCCATCTTTAGCGTTGAGCGAAACCAGGTGTCCGTCCGGGACCAGGAAATATAGCGAGTCCTTGTACATTCCCAAACCGCGATTGCCAATATGCAAGCCGTGATTAGGCGGGTAGGTATATTGCCACAACTGCTGACCCGAAAAGGCATCGACAGCCCAGACCTTGTCCGGAACGGTAAAGTACAGCACACCGTCGACCATCAGCGGGGTGGATTTTATGTCCATCGCCTGCTTACTTTGAAAGGCCCATGCAAGCGTCAGATTGCCCACGTTCTGCGGGGTAATCTGTACCAGCTTGCTGTGACGCTGACCGTTATATGTGCCGTGGTACTGCGGCCAGCTATCCGCCGGCGGATCGAGAAGCATGGAGTGATCGACTCCCTGCGCCCAGACTGCAGCACTCCCAACGAGGAAAAGAACACCTACAAGCAATTTGATTTGCATGCCAACCCTTCAGGCCAATGTAACTTTGAAAGTGACGCCAATATCAGACATCTTGGCTGCCGGCATCCGCACCTGCAAACCTTGCTTGTCCTGCTTCCAATGAAGCCTGTCCTGGTGCCCTAGCAGTTGCACGTTGAGGATCTTGCCCGGCTCCTGCGGGCTGTTGGCCGCTAATGGCTTGATCAGTACATCCGCTGCCGGCGCGCCCATGACGTAGGCATACAGAAATTTCCCCTTGGTAGTGAAGCGCACATCGTCTGCCGTCAGAGGGGGCTGCTTGCTCTCGTTGAAGCCGGCCTGGGGAACCGATACTTCGGTCGATGGTCCTGCGCCATAGATCTTCCATGGACGGGAGCCATAGATGCCTTCGCTATTCACCGCCATCCAGCCGGTTATGCCTGCGAGCACTTTCATCTCTTCGGCGTCCAGTTCGCCGCTGTTGGGCAGCGGAAAATTGAGGAGCAGGTTGCCATTCTTGCTAACGATCTCCACCAGCAGATCAATCACCTTCTTCGGGGTCTTATATACCTGGCCCCGCTTGTAGTGCCACACACCAATGCAGGTGTCGGTCTGCCAGGGGGAGCTGGAGATAGCATCCGAGACGCCCCGCTCATGGTCGACGATGCAGGTGCCCACCACGCAGTCCCCGGCCATTTTGCTGCTGTAGACCGCTTCGACTTTGCCGTTATGCAGGCCGGCGCTCACGTTGTAGACCTCAGCCACGGTGGCTAATCCGTATTCCTCGAAGGGAATGCCGCCATCCGTGTACAGCAGGTCCGGCTGATGCTGGTCGATCAGGTCCTTAATGCGGTTGAAGTATTGGAGCTTCCACTCGTCGGGAGCGACCCGCCCCATCGCCTTCGCGGTTTGGGCAAAGTCGTGAGGCATCAACGTGTAGCTGTGGTAAAGATCAGCAAATAACGGATTGGTGCCGTCGTAGGAGATTCCAGCCAACGGGCCCTTGGTATCGCTGGTGTGCGCTGGGGCCAGCCAGTCGAAGCTGTTCGAAAGATGTTCGCTTACGCCAAAGCGAAGTCCCCGCTTGCGGGCCGCCTGCTTATAGAGACCGACAATGTCACGCATGGGCCCGACCGCGGTGGCATTCCAGCGAGGCTGGTACTTCGAATTCCACATGTCGTAGTTGTCGTGGTGCACTCCCATGCTCACGAAGTACTTGGCGCCGGCTTTCACATAGAGGTCCATCAGATGGTCGGGATCCCACTTGTCCCCTTTGAACAACGGGATCAGATCTTTGTAGCCAACTTTGGACGGATGCCCGTAGGTCTTGAGGTGGTACTCGTATTGCGGGGTGCCCTGGATATACATGTTTCGAGCAAACCAATCGCCATCCTCGACGCCCGATTGCGGCCCCCAATGGGACCAGATGCCGAATTTTGCGTCGCGAAACCAATCCGGAACGTTGTAGGCGTCGAGCGAGGCGCGGGTCGCCTTGAACGGTCCTGGAGTGATGGGGAGTGTGGCCGCCTGGCCAAATGCCCCCCTGGTCTGTGCCCAGGCCGCCGAATAGCCGAGCAATTTGAGTGTGTCGCGCCGGGTAAACCGCATGCAGAGTCGCCGCCTCGTTCCCGCTGATCCATTGAATTTTGCTTCAAGAACGAAGCAACAATGTGTTCCGCTCGTGGTTATATCTATGGCATACACCATTATCAACCAGGGCCCTGAGCACGCCCAAATTCAAATCTGAGAGGTTGGACACAATGGCTGTCAGCAGACGGGAGTTCTTACGTAGCGTGGGACAAGCAGGCGGCTACAGCGCCGCATTCCTGGTAATGCAGGGCATGGGCCTGATGGAGGCGCAAGCAGCGACGCAACTCGAGCCAGCAGAGCCTGGAGTGGGCAAAGGTGTGAAGGTGGTCATCCTGGGAGCGGGAATCGCGGGGTTGGTTGCCGCCTACGAGATGCGGGCCCTGGGATACGAATGCACAGTCCTTGAATGCCGCGAGAGGCCTGGGGGACGGAACTGGACTGTGCGCGGCGGTGACCGGGTGAAGTTCCTGGACGGCACTACCCAGACCTGCACCTGGGAAGAGGGCCACTACCAGAATTTTGGACCAGCCCGCCTCCCATCGGTTCATAAAACTATGCTGTGTTATTGCCAGAAACTGGGCGTCCCCCTGCAGGTGGAAGTGAACATGACGCGCTCCGCCTTCCTGCAAAATGACAACGCGAACGGCGGCAAGCCTGTCCTGTTGCGGCAGGCGGAAAACGACACTCGGGGACATGTGAGCGAACTGCTCGAAAAGGCCATGAACCAGGGAATGCTCAACCAGGAAATCTCCAAAGAGGACCGGCAGCGCATGATGGATTTCTTGCGCACCTACGGCCCGCTCGATAACGCGGGCAAATATGTGGGCAGCGATCGTGCCGGATACTCTCAGACGGCAGGCGCAGGCGACCAGACCGGCGTGTTAAGCCAACCGATCGACATGAACACGCTGTTGGATGAAAACTTCTGGCAAAGCATGCTCTTTGACGAACAGTTCGATATGCAGGCCACCATGTTCCAGCCCGTAGGAGGCATGGACCGCATTCCGTATGCCTTCGCCAAAGCTTTGGGCAACGTGGTGAAATACAACACGCCGGTAACGGAGATTCGAAAGACGGCGAAGGGCGTCAGAGTGGGTTATGCGGCCGACGGATCAGCAAAATCGATCGAGGCCGACTATTGTGTTTGCACCATGCCACTCACCATTTTGAAACGGACGCCCAACGACTTCAGTGCGCCGTACAAAAAGGTAATCGACGAATGCACCTATGCCAGCGCCTACAAGATCGCATGGGAGAGCCGGCGATTCTGGGAGCAGGACTACAACATCTTTGGCGGCCTGGAGTTCGTTTCCGTAGGCTGTAGCCCGATCTGGTTTCCCTCCGCAGGCATGTTTACGCCCCGGGGCGTGCTGGTGAGCGGATATACCGACGAGGCGCGATCCAACATCAGAGGTCTCCCCCTGGCACAGAAGTTTGAGGAGAGCCGCAAGTCAGTCGAGCGCCTGCATCCCGGCCACGGTCAGGAACTGGAAAAGCCGATCTATGTTACCTGGGGCCAGATTCCCGACAATGAGGGATCGTGGCTAAGAACCTATGGACCAGGGCAGGAGAGGTGGTCCAGCTTCTCCCAGACGCCACCCCATATCAATCCCGGTTACGAGACCCTGATCGAGCCGGATGGGCCCATCATTTTCGCCGGCGATCACGTGAGCCACATCGTGGCCTGGCAAGAGGGAGCGGCGCTGAGCGCTCTGCGAGCAGTAGGACAGGTGAATGATAAGGCGAAAGCGGCGAGGCTGACGAGGGGTTGAGCGCCTACGGGCTCAGAAACGCCGACGCGCCTTCTTTCCCGCTCCAACGATAGCGCCACTCGGGACCGGCTTTCCCGGTGGCCTGCCAACGCTCGGGAGTGCTGTTCTCCAGCCAATCGATCGGCCTGGCAGCAGCACCGCCCGCCGCCGCGATCCTGAAGGCCTCGCGCAACGCTTCCCGTTGCTCCGGCCCCCGCGCGGGCGGGCCCGCGGAGACGATGGTCGCCGTTCCGCTACGCGCCAGCGCGTCGAGCCACTGCTGGTTAAGCTCCCACGGAACGGCTTCAGTTATGCCCACCAGGTCTGCATCCAGGGTGTAAAACGTTCCGTGTTGTGGCAGCCGGAAAGCGAGCGTATTCACGCCCATGCGCCGGGTGCGCTCCCATTGGCGGCCGCTGGTGTCATCACCCGTTCTCTGCAGGTCGAAAACGCCTTGCCCCAGGTGGCCGATGGTATTGCAGCCATCGAGCAGCACCCGCTCACCTGCCGCCTCGCGAAGCATGGCATAGAGCCCGGTGATTACCTCGGCATTCGTCCGGCTCCGGTCGTGGAGCGACCAGCCGGGTCGCGTCGGCTGCGGCCCCATCTCGAAGCCCCACTGCCCCAGCAGATCGTAGGTGGAAAAATCGTGCTTCACCATCTCGTAGCCCCATCCGGTCGCCTGGATCATCTTGGCGCGGATCTTCTCCGTTGCCTCCGGCACCGTGGGATCGTAAGCAAACTCGCGAGCCCGGTCCTTCTTCTCCCCAAATCGCGCGTCCGGCAACAACAGCGCAGGTGGGGCATCGCGGGGAGCTTCCAGCGGCCGGATCCAGATCCCAGGCCGGGCTGTGCGTTGCGTGATTCCATCCGCCAGCTTGCCCATATCCGGCCACGCTGCCGTACCGTTGCTCCAGCCGCCGTCGACTACGGAGAAAGGCCGAACGCGTCCGCTCGGTGACACCTCGACGATGAACTCGGTGTCCCGGAGGATCGTTTCCGCGGTGCTTCGCCCGTAGCTGTAGCACCAGTCGTTGGCACCATAGATGGGCATGATGGGCCGCGACGGCCGGGCGCACATCATCCGGCACAAACCGGCAATCGATTCGACCGCATTCTCACCTTCGCTGCCGCGGCGGGTTACTACCGTCGCCATGGTTAGTCTTCGCGGCCCGAGCTCGACCCCAGCGCCACCGTTGGCCACGTTCAACCACAGTGAAACTCCTTCCGGATCCAGCTGCCAGAAGCACAGTGCGGCGGCATCCGTTTTTACTCCGTAACCGTGGCAGGTCGCCCCATCGTGGGTAGCGAAGTACCATGGCATCACGCGTTCGGGTATCAGATCGCGCCAGCCCAGATCCCCATAGCTGCGCTCCCACGCATCGCCCAGGGCGCGCAACGCGGGCACCACCTGCGATCGCCAGCGCACATGCACAATCACGATAGGGTTTGACGGCGCTGCCAGCGTCAACACCAGCGTATCCTGTTGCACCGCACACTCAACCGCAACCTGGCCGCCGCGCCACTGCACCCCCGCCGGTTGCAGCGCGATCCTGCCCGCCGGCAACGTCCCGGCAAAACTTGTGTAAGCCGTCACGTTGTCTGGAGCACGTACCAACTCGAGAAATGATGAGGGCTTCGGCGCAGTCCGGCTGGTTCGATCCGCCGGCTCTGCCAGGCCGCCGATCACGGCGGCGCCCGCCTTCAGAAAAGAGCGCCGGCTTACCGGTTCAGAATTCGCTTGCCTCTTCTCGGGTTCCATCCGTTCCTCGTCACCAAAGTCAGCTGGCGGCATTTTCTACGACTGGAAATCAAAAGTGACGATCAGGGCTCTTGCGGGCTTGTCTTCGTGGCATCGGTACAGGCGCTTGGCGTTGCGATCAATCCAGGCACTATCTTCGGCGTACAGAACCTCGGTTCTGTTCCCTGCCGAAAGAGCCAGCGGACCGCGGATCACATACACCAATTCAAGACCGGGAGAGAGTTGAGGCCGGAAAGCGCCACCGTCGACCGCCGGCAGAAACTCTGCAATGCAAGGAACAATATTCCGATCCGGAATCAAGACGCTCATGCTCTCGGAGAGCAGGAACGGATCCGCCGTGTCGCCGATCGGAAGGCGGATTCGATCTTTGGCTCGCGAAACACGAAAGACTGCTTCTGTCTCCTCGCTCAAGAAGTAGGAGAAATCTTTCTTGAACACGAGTGCGATACGGGCCAGATTCTTGAGCGTTGGAATGACCCGTCCAGTTTCCAACTGAGAAAGAAAACTCGCAGAAAGCCCAACCTGTTGTCCAAGCTCGACCAATCCCATAGACCGTCTCAATCGGAGACGGCGTATCTTTTCTCCGATTTTTTTCGTTTCGATCGCAGTCTCTACGGTTGCTTCATCGACCGTATCGACCGGCGGGTTGGTCTTGACAGTTTTGGCCATGGGATCTCAACCAGTTTGCGTTGACATAGGCTTGGAAGGATGGTCAGGCGATGGCTATGGATTCCAGCGTGGCCATGGCCGTCTTGTCGTGGCGCCCAGGATCGATCGCTAACTCCAGCGACAAAACATCCCGCAGATCGACGGTGTAGTCCTCGACCTCGATTGCTGAACCGCCGGGGCTGAACGTCCATTGCTGGCGAAGTACCTCTCTTCTTTGATCGCTCGATGTACGGGCAAAGACTGCGAACTCCTGCGCCCTCTCCCTGAGCGCTTCTCGAAACTCCACGCGAATACGACGGATCGCTTGCGGATGATCAAAATTCAACCGAATCACTTGCGGGCCCGGATCGGCAGCCCGCCAACCGCCCGCCTCCCCTCCCTGCAAGGCATTCTCGAAAGGGTGGTGCGGGTCTTCCGACGAGATCTCTGCACTGGCGATCTGCTGCAAATCGAGCCATCCATCGGAAGTGGGTGAAGAAGTAGACGCTTTGGGCAGAGAGACAATCGACTTGCGCATGGAAAAACCTCTCCTACATCGGATGCAGATTAAGCATGGCTCAACAACGATGGTAACCTTAACACGATGAAGGTGCTTATCACCGGCGGAGCGGGATTTCTCGGGACCAGGCTGGCGCGCACCCTCCTTTCTCGCGGACATATTTCAGGACAACCCTTGGCCCGGCTGGTAGTGGCCGACCTTGCCCCGCCCGCGGATGACGTGGGTGGCGATCCACGGGTCCTGGCCTGGCCAGGCGCATTGCTCGACCAGTGCAAAGCCCTGCGCGACGAGACCTTCGATCTGGTCTTCCATTTCGCCTCGGCGGTTTCAGCGGAGTGCGAAGCGGATCTCGATCTCGGTTTGCGCTCTAACCTCGACACGACGCGTGCTCTGCTCGACGCTTTGCGCAGCGCCGGCAAGCCGCGCTTAGTCTTCTCCAGCTCGGTGGCTGTCTTCGGAGGCGATGACGATCTCCCCATGCCAAGGGTGATCCACGACGACACCCTGCCCGTTCCGCAAACGTCGTACGGCATTCAGAAATTTATTTGCGAACAACTCATCGCGGACTATACCCGGCGCGGCTTGATCGACGGGCGCAGCGCGCGATTGATGACCGTGACGGTTCGCCCTGGCCGCCCCAACGCCGCCGCATCCGGCTTTCTATCCTCCATTGTGCGTGAGCCCTTGCACGGCCAGGAGGCGGTCTGCCCCGTGCCACCCGATACGGTCGTAGCTGTCGCCTCGCCGCAACGCACTATCCAAGGTCTGATCGTGGCGGCCGAAGCTACGCCCGATGCGTGGGGCAGCCGGACTGCGGTCAATCTGCCCGCACTGACTCTCCGCGTAAGCGAAATGCTCGACGCACTGGAAATTGCGGCGGGCCGCGCGACTCGCCAACGAGTGCGCTTCCAGGAAGACCCTAAGATCGCCAGGATGATGCTGGGATGGCCTGCCGCCTTCGAAAGCGCCCGGGCACGCCGGCTCGGCCTTTCCGCCGACCCTGATTTCCTTTCCATCGTCCGCCAGTTTCAGAAAGAACAGGCGGTCTGAAGTGACTGTCCTGGGCTGCATCGCGGATGACTTCACCGGCGCGACCGACCTGGCAAACAATCTGGTGCGTGCCGGTATGCGCGTGGTTTTGACCGTGGATGTCCCCACGCAGGCTGAACCGGTTGACGCGGATGCGGTGGTCGTAGCTCTGAAGTCGCGCACCGCGCCAGCAGTGAAAGCGGTTGAGCAGTCGTTACGCGCCTGCCGCTGGCTTCGTGGGCAAGGCGCCCGCCAGATTTATTTCAAAATTTGCTCCACCTTTGACTCCACCGCGGCCGGCAACATCGGCCCGGTGATCGAGGCGCTGATGGATGAACTGGATTGTGGATTCAGCATCGCTACCCCCGCCTTTCCTGAGACTGGCCGAACAGTGGTACACGGGCACCTTTTCCTTGGCGACACCCTGCTCTCTGACAGCGGCATGCGGCACCACCCCCTTACTCCCATGACCGATGCCAACCTGGTGCGGGTGCTGCAGGCGCAGATGAACTCTGCCAAGGGACGCCGAGTCGGACTCATCGACTACCAGACGGTCGCCCAATCGGCAGAAGCGATTAAGCAACGTATGCACGAACTGGAACGCAACGGCATCGCGGTCGCTATTGTGGATGCGTTGACCGATGAAGACCTGGGCAAACTGGGAGAAGCACTGCGGAACTCACCCTTCCTGACCGCCGGCTCCGGGCTGGCTGACAGCCTGCCGAGCAATTGGGGTTTCAGGCCTGCGGGTCGCAGTCCTGCCAATCGGGCAGACCTGCCGCCGGCGCGGGGGCTAAAGGCCATTCTCGCCGGCAGCTGCTCAATAGCAACCAACGCCCAGGTACAGCGCTTCATTCGTGACGGAGGCGAGGCCTATGCTTTGCAACCGCCGCAGCTGGCGGCAGATCTCGAATTGCAAATCGCCCAGGTGCTTTCCTGGGCCGACGCCTGCTGGCGCAGCGAAGCGGAACTTCCCCTGCTGGTCTACTCAACCGCGGAGCCGGATCGCGTGAGCGCGGCGAACGCACCTGTTGTCGAGCGGGCGATGGCAGCGCTGGCGCAGGCATTTGTACAGCGTGGAGTAGGCAGCCTGGTAGTAGCCGGGGGAGAAACTGCGGGAATTTGCGTGCAGGCTCTCAACATCCGGCAAATGCAGATTGGCCCCCAGATTGATCCTGGTGTGCCCTGGTGTTACGCCACATCGGCGGAGGGCGGTCTCCACATTGCCTTGAAATCCGGTAACTTCGGATCGCCGGACTTTTTCTGCAAGGCGTTTGCCTTCGTCGCATGACTATGACCGAGTCGGAGCTAAGACAGGAGATCTGTCGGGTAGGCCGTTCTCTGTTCGAGCGCGGTTATATTCATTCGACTGCAGGCAACATCAGCGTGCGCCTGCCGGACGGCTTTCTTATCACTCCAACCGAAGCGTGCCTGGGTTTTCTCAAGCCCGAGGCGCTATCCAAAGTTGGAACGGATGGCGTACAGATCAGCGGCGACCGGGCCAGCAAGACGCTGACCCTGCATCGGCGGATCTACGCCGCGGATGCGGATGCTGGTTGCGTGATTCATAGCCACTCCACTCACCTGGTTGCCCTTACCCTCGCCGGTGTATGGAAGCAAGAGGATATTCTGCCTCCACTGACGCCCTACTACGTGATGAAGGTAGGCCATGTACCGCTGATCGAGTACTACCGTCCGGGCGACGCGACCGTCGGTGACCTGGTGGCGCAGGTGATCGAGCGCATGCGCGCCCAGGGAACGCTTATTCGCGCGGTGATGCTGGATCGGCTGGGACCCAACGTCTGGCACAGCACGCCCGCGGCGGCAATGGCCGCGCTCGAAGAGCTGGAAGAAACCGCGCGACTCTGGCTGCTGACAGGTCGCAAGCCCGAGCCGCTCACGCCTGAGCAGATCGATCAACTGCGCCATCAATTTGGCGCCTCCTGGTAGGGACGGCCTATGTTGCTCTTCGCCGCGAACCTAAGCTTCTTATATGGGGAATATGACTTCCCCGAGCGCTTTGCCGCCGCAGCCAAAGACGGCTTTACTGGCGTGGAATATCTGTTCCCCTACGACTACCCCGCACAGCAGCTGGCGACGTTGTTGCAGGAAAACAGTCTGGTCCAGGTACTGTTCAACGCACCGCCGGGAAATTGGGCAGCGGGGGAGCGTGGCCTGGCCAGCCTGCCCGGACGAGAAGCAGAATTTCAAACCGCAATCCGCAGCGCCCTTGCCTATGCGCAAGCACTGAACTGCCCTCGAGTGCACGTGATGGCCGGCCTACAGCCCAGCGGTGTGGAGCGCGCCGTCATGCGCCGCACATTTGTGGCCAACCTGGCATGGGCGGCCGAGCTTGCGGCGCCTGCGGGCGTCGAGCTGTTGATCGAGCCCATCAATACGCGGGATATGCCCGGCTATTTTTTAAACCGTCAGGATGAGGCGCATGCCATTGTCGACGAGATCGGCAATCCTGCGCTCAAGGTGCAGATGGATCTTTATCACTGCCAGATTGTGGAAGGCGATGTGAGCATGAAGTTGCGGAAATACCTGGGCAAGAACGTTGGGCACCTCCAGATCGCAAGTGTGCCCGATCGCAATGAGCCCGACCGCGGCGAGCTCAATTACGACTACCTTTTAGGGCTGATCGAAGAACTTGGTTACAACGGCTGGATCGGTTGTGAATACCGGCCAAAGGCCGGCACCTCTGAAGGCCTGGGCTGGCTGAAGAAACACTTCTAAGAACCTGTCCTTACCACAAATGACGGGTGCCCCACATCTCGCTGGTTTTTCGCGAGATGTGGGATACAGCGGATCTTTATCTCACCTTGATTGACGAAGCCGATAACTTGCAGTTTAGCGTGGTGGTATCCCACATCTCGCGAAAAACCAGCGAGATGTGGGGCACCCGTCATTTGTGGCAAGGACGAATTCAGACCCCGGGCACCGGAGGGCAGCCGGGAAATTCCGCCAAATAGCCATTCCCGATATACCCCAGATACTGGATGCCAATTTTGCTGGTAAAAAAGCCATCCGCAGCCAGGTTACGGAGAAACGAAAAGAACTCCACACCCTGGCTCACGCTCGTATCCTCAACCGCATTCTTGCGGTACGCAATGCAATCCAGCATCTCGGTCTTCTGCTGCGGAGTGCAATCCAGATAAGCCTTGCCATACTTATCCGTGCAGGTGGAATCGAGCCACATAAGGCCGCCGCCGAGAGTCAACTGGTAGTGCGGATTCTCGCTGGTGAGCAGGTCGATAAATTCCGGGGCCCCGGCCTCGATAGCTCCCCCTGAATCCGCATCTGCGGGAAAAATCGATTCGCACAATGCCTGCACTGTCTTGTACTGCTGCGGCGGGAAATACTTTGGCGTGTACACACCCGCCTTGCTCGTTGCCTTTTCCGTGCTGATCATGTGGTGCGCATACTCCGCAGCCTGCAGCGGGATCACCCGCAGCACCGAGGTTGCTGCCGCGCCCATACTCAGAGACTTCAAAACATCACGCCGCGAGACAGACATGCTAGATCTCCCCTTTTTTAGCCTGATCGAGTATGTATTCCGAAGTTTTCCACGATAACGCAGTGATGGTGAGCGTCGGGTTTTTATCCGGACCAGTCACAAAACACGCCCCGTCGCCAACGAACAGGTTCTTCACGTCGTGCGCCTGGCAATTCTTATTCAGGACTGAGGTCTTGGGATCGTCACCCATCCGCACTGTCCCCAGTTCATGAATAATCTCTCCCCCCTCGGAGATGCCGTAGGGCCTTCCTGCCGGCTCGTTCCCTGCATTCTTCGGGGCTGTATCTGCACGCCTGGCGCCGTCGACCACCGTCCCTCCCGCCGCTTCGACGATGGAGCGAAACGTTTCCTGCATATCCTTTGCCATTTTCAATTCGTGGTCGCTCCACGCAAAGTGGAACCGGAGCACCGGGATTCCCCACTTGTCGACTACCAAAGGATCGATCTCGCAGTACGTATCGGGGTTGGGAATCATCTCGCCCCTTCCCGAAAATCCGATGAAGTTGCCGTATTTGCTGCGAACGCTCTGCTTGAGCGACGAACCGTAGCCCTCATGTTCATTGCAAAGCCCATCGAACCCGCCCACACCGGGCATATGGCGTCCCCCACCGAACTCGATGTGATAGCCGCGCGGAAAATCGTTCTTGCGGTCGCCCTTCCACCACGGCATATACATATGCATGCCGCCGACGCCGTCATGGTTGTGCGGAGCTACCGAAGCCAATTGCGGGAAATATCCGGTCACGTTGCTGCCCACTGAATCCGTCAGATAACGGCCGACTACGCCGGATGAATTTGCTATTCCGTTGGGAAAGAGTGTGGACCGTGAATTCAGCATCAGCCGCGCGGTTTCGCAGGCACTGGCAGCCAACACGAACGCCTTCGCGTGGACCCGCATTTCCGTGCTCGTCGTCTTATCGATGTAAGAAATAGCTTGTGCTTTTCCGTCCTTGCCGACGATGACCTCGCGCGCCATGGCGTTGGGAATCAGCGTGAAGCGCCCCGTAGCCTGCGCCGGAGGAATCATTACCTGGCTGGAACTGAAGTTCGACGCACTGATGCATCCTCGTCCACATTGCGCGCAGTAGTGACAGGGCGCGCGTCCATTCACCGGCTTGGTAAGGATAGCCATGCGCGAGGGAATGCAGGTGATATTCAGCTGGTCGCAGGCCTTCTTCACCAGGGTTTCTGTACAACGCGGCTTTGGCGGAGGAAGAAACACGCCGTCGGGTGCATCGGCAAGATTTTCCTTCGATCCAAAAACACCGATAAACGCTTCGACCTTATCGTAATAAGGCGAGAGCTCTTCATAAGAGATCGGCCAGTCGTCTCCCAGGCCATCCCTGGAGCGAGCCTTCATATCCGCCGGCGAAATACGCAATGAGATGCGGCCGTAATGATTGGTACGGCCACCTTCGATGCGTGACCGGAACCAGCGAAAGGTAGAACCCGGAGCCGATGTGTAGGGTTCGCCTTCAATCTCCCAAAATCCATTCGGAGCCAGGAATTCACCGTTCAATTCGTGCCGCGCGCGGCCCCCAATGCCCGCTCCGCGATGGGGTAGCTGATACGGCCATACGTGCTCTTTGTAATCTGTACGCGGATTCAGCAGCGGCCCCGCCTCCAGCATTACCACATTCAAGCCGCCTTCGGTCAGCACCTTGGCAGCGGTGCCGCCCCCAGCGCCGGAGCCTATGATGCAAACGTCGTATACCTTGGGCGTGCGGATTACCTGGGACATGCAGAATCTCCGAATAAGAACGAGGATCGATTCGAAATCGCTCCCCCCGCAAATATAGATCAAATTGGGCGGCATTGGTGAGCATGCCGGCTACCAGCCGGGCCATAAGGACCAGATAGGAACCGTAGAGGAGCATGAACTGCTCGACTTAGGATGAGCCTGGATTGGCGACGCTCTTTTTGAGAAATTTTACTCCTTCGAAGGCGATCGATTCCGGAGTGCGTTCGATGTCTCGCCAGATGGCCGCGGCTGCGCTCAGATCTTTGAGCGCAAAGCCAAAGCCCTCGATGGTCAACCAGCCGTCGTACTTCAAAGAGCGAAGCGCCTGGAATACTTCCTTCCATTCCACGTGTCCGGATCCCGGTATGCCCCGATCGTTTTCGCAAGTGTGCACGTGCTTCAACTGACGCCCGACTGTCTTGTAGCCTTCCGCAATATTCTTTTCCTCGATGTTGGCGTGGAAGGTATCAAAAAGAATGCCGATGTTCGGGTGGCCAATTTCCCCCGAGAGCCGGGCTGCGTCCGCGGCCGTGTTCAGAAAATAAGTTTCAAATCGGTTCAGCGGCTCGATGGCAAACGTTACCTTGTGGGCGGCGAGTGTACTTCCGATCGATTGAAACCCTTCGACAGCCCACTTCCATTCATCGCTGGTTCGACGGCGGCCGGGCAGGTAGCCCACGGGGCTATAGAGAGGCCCGGCGACAATTCCTATGCCTGCGTCCGCCGCGGCTTTTGTAACGTCTTCAAGGTGCTGGCGGGTTCGCCGGCGTATATCGGGACTGTCGCTGATCAGGCTAAGGCCGTCCACCAGAACCGTACAGGCATTGCACTCCAGGCCATGAGCCTCGACTGCCTTGCGAATGCCGGACGCTTGAAACGCCCCCGGCCGTAACAGCGGGACCTCGACTCCGTCAAACCCTGCCTCTTTGATCGTTGGCAGCAAGTCGAAATTCGATTGATCGAACGTTGCCGACCAGATGAATGTGTTGACTCCAAATTTCATTTTCGCCTCGGTGTCTTTCGCTGACTATTATGCAACTTAAGGAGCAAACCCATGAATCGGCGTGAATTTATGGAAGTCTCAGGCGCCTCACTGGTGGTCGCGGCGGCGGGAAAACACGCAGCGCAAGGCAATTTTGCGTATGCCGCCGCCGAGGCAACCGGCACCCCCTGGCAGCGGAAACTGCGCCGCATCGCCCAGGTGAATCTGACGGAGCATGACCCAGCCGTCTTGAACGTCGAGGAGTGGGCCGATTACATGGCGCGCCTGCGGGTGGGTGCGACCTTCATAAGTGTAACCGGCATCATTGCTTTCTATCCGACCAAGGTCCCCTTCCATCGGAAAGGAAAATTCCTCGGTGACCGTGATTTTTTCGGCGAATTGAACGCAGCCGCAAAAAAGCGCGGCATACGGACCATTGCCCGGATGAGTCCCGATCTGAACTGGGCAGATGCGCTCGCAGCCCATCCTGAATGGTTTCAGCGCGACCCACAAGGCAATCCACGCACCACCGCCGATACTCCGGACCTGTACCAGACCTGCATGTTCACCAGCTACATGACAGACTATATGCCGGCCATCATGCGTGAGATCAACTCGCTCTACGACGTAGATGCCCACTATATGAACGGCTGGCCCCCGATCGGCAGCCTCCCTGTGTGCTACTGCACACAATGCGCCCAGCTTCCTGCTCCGCGGACGCCCGCCTATTGGGGCAAGTTCAATGATCGAGTCCTCTCTCTGTGGAAGCTTTACGACGGCCTGGCGAAAGAGAAAAAGTCCACCAGCTTCTACTTTGCCAACCTCGGCGGAGGCGTTCACGGCGGCCCGAACCTGTCGACGCTAGGAGAAATATGCCAGTGGTTCCAGGCCGATAACCAGGGCCGGGGTGGGCAGGACGAACCGGTCTGGGGATGTACCCTGCAGGGCCGTGTGTGTAACGCAGTGCTGGACGGCAAGATGGCCGCTAACGTTGTCGGACTGTGGTCAACCGGACCGATCCGGTGGCGGGAAAGCACTAAGTCTGCAGCCGAGGCACAGATATGGCTCGATGAAACCTCAGCCAGCGGCATGACGCCCTACGTTCACTCCATCGGCGGCGAGCATGGACTCGGCGAAGATCTGCGCTTCAAAAAAATCGGCTACGACTATTTCGCCTGGACCGCCAGGCACGACCCTCATTTCGTGAATAAGCGTTCCATTGCCAGCATCGGAGTCTTGATCGGCCAGCGAACGCAGTTGTTCTATCAGCCGCCGCACGATGTGCTTATGTCTCAATACATGAATGGCATGTACTATGCGCTGCTGGAAGGTCGCTTCCTGTTTGATTTCGTACACGAGGACAGGTTGCAACCCGAACGGCTCAGGCAATATTCCGCGTTGATCCTTCCCAACACCGCCTTGTTGAGCGACGAGCAGTGCCGGCAATTGCGGGACTATGTTGCGCAGGGCGGATCGCTGCTGGCTACATTCGAAGCCAGCATGTATACCGAACAGCATGTACGGCGAGCCGACTTCGGCCTGGCAGAGGTCTTCGGCATCCACGCTGCGGGAGCAGTGATCGGGAGGCGCGGAAACAGCAATCCCTATTACGCGCGGATCGAAAGGCAGCATCCGTGTCTGCAGGGCTTTTCCGATACCAGCATCCTGCCGGGCGCAGAATACCGCCTGCCGTTGGCGCCAATCGAGAGCCCGGTGCTCACGGTTGTACCCGGCTTTCCCGCCTATCCCCCGGAGCTCTCATATCCACCCCAACCCCACACCAACGAGCCGGCGGCGGTGGTGAAGCAGACGGAAAAGAGCCGGCTGGTCTACTTCCCCGGAGATATCGAGCGCACCATGTGGCTTTCTGGAAACACGGACCTGAGCCGTCTGCTGCAGAACTCGATTCGCTGGGTAGCCGGTTCCAGTGCCCCGCTGATGGTCGAAGGCCGAGGCTTCATCGAGGTTTTCGCCTGGGAGACCGAACCCGGCTTTGCAGTACATGTGCTGAATTACACCAACCCTAACGTTCACCGCGGTTGGGTGCGCGAGTTCTACCCCATCGGCGAGCAGAAGGTGTCCATGCGGCTGCCCGAGGGACGGCGCATCAAGCGGGTGGAGTTGCTGCGCGCCGGAAGGGACATTCCTTTTAACACCGCCGGAGGCGTGGTCGAGTTCACTATTCCCTCCATCGATGACTACGAAGTAGCGGCACTCTATGCATAGCCGGTTTCGCTGGTAGTTCGGCGCGTATTCTCCTGTCGCTTCAAAGCGAGAGTGTGGCTAAACGAACTTGGCCTTGGCAGCTGCAGCCCGCTAGAACGGAATCTTGAGCACGTCCTCGATGTACTTCGCCGTGATCCTTGCGCTCTCCTGCGGGGGACGCCAGGGTGACGTGTCCAGCTCGACGTTCAGGAATCCTCTCCACTGGATACTGTCGAGATAAGCTTTCAGACCAGGAAAATCGACTCCTCCAGTCCCCATGGGAAAGAAATACGGATTTTTCATCTGGTCGACTTCAGGACCGGGCACATTCCTGGTCCCACCACGGTCTTCTGGCTTGGTGTCTTTCAGGTGATACTCCAGAACGCGCTTGCCGTACTGCTTACCCATTGTCACCGGATCCATGCCCGCCATGGTGAAGTGCCCCGTATCGAGAACCAGGCCGACATATTTCGGATCGGTGTTGGCCATGATGAACTCCAGCTCGTGGCGGGTCTGGAGTTGGCTGCCCAGGTGGGGGTGAACGCCGAGCTGCATGCCCAGCTCTTCACTCATTCGCTTGCCCAACGCGTCAATCGTGCCGGACATAACCTTAAGGTCATCATCCGTGGTGCCGCCGGGCCGCCGGCGCCCGGTGTTTGTCTTTTGCACCTGGCAACCGAACCGCCGGCTGAAGCGGGCCATGGTGAAATGGTTCTCAATCACCGCTGTCCGTGAGTCGAGATCTTCGAAGCGGGTGTTGCCGTTTGCCGACCCACCCGTGATGCTCACGAAGTTGACTCCCATCTGGAAGATTCGGCGCATCAGGCCTTCTGCATTGTCGGGGTAGTAAAGAGTATCGGGGCGGCAGAAAGAGGTACCGAAGATTTCCATGTAGCGAAAGCCGACCTCCCTGCCCTCTCTCATACCCTTGAAGGGGTCTCCCTCCCACCCGCCGCGCGTATTGGTGGTGTATCCAATGCGATATTGCTGTTGCGGTGTGTATTCCGGCTCAGGCCGCAAAGGCTGCTCGGCGCAGCCCGGCGAAGCCTGCGCGGCCGCCTGCGGGTCGATAGCCGTGACAGCGGCGCCTGTGGCCAACAACAGTCCGGAATTGGTCAGAAATTCTCTGCGATCCATGGCTGGTTCCTCAATGGTTTACCGCGTCCTCAAGCCGATAGATGATAAGTCAGGGTGGCCCAAATCGAACAAATCTCGTCCAATTTCAGCCACAAGCAGCATAAACTAGCAGAGTTGGGGCTGTTTTCTTGAGTAGTCTGGCGTATCCCGGCCCGTGAGCGACCGTGGTACCATCTACGATAGATCATCGTACGTTCTCGTGTTCTGCTTGTCAGGGGGAAAAATGAAGATCAATCCTGAAAAGTGTGTGGCCTGCGGAAACTGCACCTACGTTTGCCCCATGGGCGCCATCTACATCGATCCCGTCCTGAAGCGCGCGACCATTAATCGGGATGAATGCGTAGAGTGCTATGCGTGTTTCAACGGGCTAAGCCAGGAACACCTGAACCCCACCATGGTGCGCACGGTACGCCGCGTGTTCGCAGCCCTGCGCATTCGCTTTGAACCGGAGCCCGATGTTTGCCCCACCGCCGCTTTTGAACCCGACCAACTCACCTGGCCCCGTGTGGTGCGCCGCGCCTTCTCTGACCCCAGCGTGCCCCATGAATCCACCGGGGTTGAGGGCCGCGGCACCGAAGAGGTAAAAACCAACGACGTGACTGGAAGAGTCAAGGTAGGCGAGGTCGGTTTCACTATCGAATTTGGCAGACCCGGCGTCGGCGTCCGCTTTCACGAAATTCAGAAAATGTGCTGGGCCCTGGCGAAGGCCAATGTCAGCTTCGAAAAGAAGAACCCGATCACCTCGTTGATGTCCGACGTGAGCACAGGCACTCTGCGCGAGGACATTCTGAACGAGAAAGTCATGTCGGCGATTGTAGAAATCAAAGTCCCCGTCGAGCGGACGGAAGAGATCATTCGCATCGTCTGGGACGTGGAGAAACAACTCGATACAGTAGTCGCGATCGGCGTTGCGACACGCTGCGGGGAACACGGAGAAGAAACGATCGTGGCCCCGGTCCTCGAGCGGCTGGGATACAAACTCGAACGGGCGAAGACGAATATCGGTTTGGGCCGGCTGGTTCAACCAGCAGCCGAACCTGCCAGGGAGACTGCGACCGTATGACCAATACACTCCATCGGTTCGGCAATGCCGAGAGCTTCAACGACGACTACATTGTTTTTGCGATTCCTAGCAAGAGCAACAAGGATCCGAATGCGCTGCCCAAACTCCACCGCTTCCTGGAGATTGCGCTGGAGTACAAGCCGGTCAACCTGGGAGAAACCCGGCACGGAGGCGCCCTCCGGCCCTCAAAGAACCTGGGGCCGATGGCTCACTGGAATCGCGATATGAAGCCGGACTTCCAGGGCGTCATCAAGGGGCTTACCGTTGCCACGACGTGCGCCGCCGTCTTCGACAATGCTCATGCTGCGGAGCAGTTCGTCAAGCGGATCAAAGAAGAGAATCTGGGCATGAGCGTCAACATATCGACGTCGATTGAAGGCGCGGAGCGCTGCTGTAACTACGCCTGCCTTGACCGGCACAGCGTAGGCTACTCCCTGGGGTTCGAAGGGAAAACGGAAAAAATTCCCAACTCCCAGGTGACGACCCTCTCGACCATGTGCGGGCATGGAATGATCAGCCATTCGCTGGCCAAGAAAATGATCGACTTCGTAAAGGAAAATCGCCGGAGCCCGGAGCAGGCGGCCACCTACCTGTCGCGTTTCTGCTCCTGTGGTATCTTCAATCCGGCGCGTGCCAAGAGGATTCTTGAAGATGCACGGACGAATTCGAAGTAGCGTCCTAACCTGCCTGGTGCTGTTGTTTGCAACCTCCCTGGTTGCAGAAGTCAAGGTCTTAAAAAACTTTACCCTGATCGACGGCACCGGTCACGCTCCCTTGCCCCATGCGGCCATGATTCTCGACGACGGGCGTATCCAATGGGTGGGTCCGGAGGCACAGCTGAAGGCGCCCCCTGCGGCGCGGGTCATTGACCTGCAGAACAAGTACGTCATGCCCGGGATCATCAATCTGCATGTACACCTCGGCGCTACCATCGGCCTGGAGCAAAACGAAAAGTTCTTCACCCCGGAAAATGTAGAAAAGGACCTGAAAACCTACGCTTCTTACGGCGTTACGACCGTGCTGAGCATGGGCACCGATAAAGACTCCATTTTCAAGATGCGCGATGCACAGCGTGCCGGCCGCCCGACCGAAACGCGCATCTACACCGCTGGACAAGGTTTTGTCTTCAAGGGTGGCTACGGCGGCCTGGAAGGAGTGAACCACGGCGTCGCCACGGTAGCCGAAGTTGAGCCTGCGGTCGCAGCGCAGGCAGCGAAACACGTCGACTTTATCAAGCTATGGATGGACGACCATCTGGGCACCAAGAAGAAGATGCCGTATGACATTGCCCAGGCCATCATCGAGAGTGCGCATCGGCACCATCTGCGTGTGGTCGCTCATATCTTTTACCTGCAGGATGCCAAACAGCTGGTCGACTACGGAGTCGACGGTCTGGCCCACAGCGTCCGTGATAAGCCCATCGACCAGGCGTTCATTGCCGATATGAAACGCCACGGCACCTGGCAGATGGCCGCGACGCTTTCGCGGGAAGGCTCGATGTTTGTATACGGGCAAACGCCTCCGTTTGCCAACGATCCATTCTTTACCCGCAGTGTCTCTGCCGCCGTCGTAGCCAAATTGAACAGCCCCGCCTATCAGCAGACCGTGCGATCGGATCCCGATTTCAGCATGTACCCGGGATTCTTGCACAACGCGGAACACAACCTCAAGACCCTGGCGGACGCGGGCGTGCCTTATGGATTTGGCACCGATAGCGGCCCCCCAGGCCGGTTTCCCGGCTATTTGGCCCATTGGGAAATGGAGCTGATGAACCAGGCAGGTTTGAGCCCCATGCAGATAATTACCGCCGCCACTGGAAGCGCCGCTCGCTTCCTGGGTGCTAAGGACCTGGGCACCCTTGAAGCCGGCAAGTGGGCCGATCTGATCGTGCTCGAAAAGAACCCGGTCGACGATATCAAGAATTCCCGTACCATCAATGCGGTGTACATCGCCGGCAATCGAGTTGCGGGCCCGGCCCCGCGCTAAGTAGCGCGAGACCTGGGGATTTTACCCGTAACGAATCGACGGGTGGCCCATATCTCGCTTGTGTTTCGCGAGATATGGGAGACGCGGACCTCGATGTAGTTTGCTGGTAGGGTAAAAGCCTCGCCGGTTCAGGGTGGTGGTATCCCACATCTCGCGAAACACAAGCGAGATATGGGGCACCCAAGCTCCCTTGGCAAATACAAGCTCTGGTGCAGGGCTTTCTTCACTCCATCAACTGGTCAAGAGCCGCTGTTTGGCGTTGATTTGCAGATAAAGCAATCCGGCCACAACCGATAGCCCCGCCATCACCAGGAACGGTGCGTTCCATCCCCGAAGCACAATCAGATACGCTGACAGAGCTGAAGAAATCGCGCCCCCCAAATTTCCCCAGGTGTTCATGACGGCCGAAACCGCTCCGGCGGAATCAGCGCCGATATCGAGTGTAATCGCCCAGGAAACCCCAACCGTCGATTCCAGGCCAAACATCGCCACACAGGAAAGCCACACCGAAGTAAGAGAGTTTGTCGTAAGACAGGCAGGTACGATACACAGAGCCGAAAGCAGAAATCCGCCGGCGCCCACCGCGCGACGCGCCGTCTTCAAATCGCCAGACCGCTTTGCCAACAGGTCGGAAAACCATCCTCCGAAGACATCGCCGACCGTCCCAGCCAACAACGGGAGACTGGCATAGAAACCCATCTGCTTAAGATTGAATCCACGATGGTCATTCAAATACTTGGGAAACCAGACCAGGTAAACCGACAAGTTGTACGCGTAGCAGAAATACATGGCCGAAAGAATCCACATCTGCGGACTCGACACGATGCGTTTCCAGGGGACATTCTGCAGGCTCCTGGCGCCGCGCGCGAGCTCGAGAGAAGACCGTATCAGCTCGCGTTCCCCGGCGTTAACGGATGCGTGCTCATCCGGAGTGTCGCGGTAGTACCAAAACCACACCGCAGCCCAAATCAATCCCAGCGCACCGCAACATAGGAAGGCCGCCCGCCAACCGTAGCGCACGATGATGAGTACCACCAGCGCCGGCGTAATCGCGCCTCCCAGGCGGGAACCGGCGTGCGTAGCGCCCTGGGCCAAACCGCGTTCCGTGGGCAACATCCATCGCGAAAGCGACCTGGTAGCAATGGGAAAAGCGCCCGCCTCGCCCATGCCAAACAGGAAGCGGATCAACGCCATCGACCCGGCACTCCACGCAAACACCGTAGCGCAGGTAAACAGCGACCACCAGCTCACAATCAGCGTCATCGCCCGCCGGGGGCCGATACGGTCACCCAGCCAACCACCGGGTATCTGGAAGAGAGCATAGGCCCATTGGAACGAGCTTAAAATCCATCCCATGGTGACGATGGAAAAGCCGAACTCCTTCTGAATGGACGGAACGGCTGAGGAGATGACGACCCGATCGATGTAAGTGATCATGTAAGCAGCGATCGTCAGCCCTAACACGATGTAACGGACACGGGTTGGACGCGCCAATCGGACCTCTTTCCCTTCCCTACGACAGCTTGATAATTGATCTATCACCGACCGATGGCGCGACGGGGAAAAGTGTACACAAAGCAACTGCCTGTGGCTAGGCGCAAGGACTTGCGAGTGCCCCGCGGTGCTGCGATGATAAATGAACGAGCAACAGTTCATTTGAGGGTTTTATGCCCACCTTTGCGGAAATTGAACCACTTTCCTTAAGCGATCGCGTCATCAATGCGCTCAAAGACGCCTTCTTCGCCGGCCAGCTCAAGCCGGGCGACGCCATTGTGGAACGCGAGCTGGCGCGGCAAATGAAGGTGGGAACCCCCGTCGTCCGCGAAGCACTGATTTCTCTGCAAGGGCAAGGTTTTGTTCGCCGGGTGACGAACACCGGCACCTTTGTCACCCAATTTACGACCGAAGAAGTTCGCCAGCTTTATACCCTGCGCGTGGAACTGGAACTGTTGGCGTTGCAGTGGGCAAAGCCTCGGGTAACGGAAAACGATCTCCGGGAGCTTAGCCGCCAGATCGCGAAAGTAGTGGACGCAGGGGAAAGAGGCGATCGGCGCCAATTCCTGGAGCTGGATTACGCATTTCACCGGCAATGCTGGGCACTCTCCGGAAATCCTTACCTCGCCGAAACTCTGGACCGCCTGATGGCGCCCCTCTTTATATTTGTCGTGCTGGCCAGTGGTGCTCCGTTAACCGGATCCATGGGCAGAGAACACTATGAGCTCGTGAACGCCCTGCAGAATACGGAGGAGCCTGAATTTACCGCAGTCGTGCGCAAGAGGCTCACCGGATTTACCTCCCGCTGGCTTGCTGCTTTCAGCAAAGCGGACGATCCAGCCAACAATCCTAGCTGACGTCGATTCCCATCTTTGCCCCCGCGAGTGCGGGAGACGATGCCGACAGTGTCAACGTGCCCGGGACGCCACTCGATTGAACAACTACCAGAGCCAGTCCATCGAACACTCTACGGCTTGGCCCCTGATAGCTCTCGTGACTATCGGGTTGTCCATTGTCTAAGCCTAGGATTCGGCCGGCGCCGGTCAACGCGAACGTGATCTCGTCGTTTGCTGTTGGAACAACTCTCCCCTCGTGATCTAAAACCTGGACTGTGACATGGGCCACATCGCTGGGTCTTCTGGAGATCAGCGGCCGATCTACGGTCAGAGCCAGCTTCGCCGGGTTGCCCGTTGTTGTAACCTCTACTGTCCGGATGACCTTGCCATCCTTCACTCCCTTGGCAGTCAGGGTTCCGGCAGTAAACGGAACATCCCATGACAGGTGAAGGTCGGCTGTTGTCTGCACGGCCTTGGCGCGCGCAGGATAGTTTCCATAGGTGCCCACCATGCCGGGACGAGGAAACGCATATCCTTTCACCCCAAGACTACTGCCGTTGAGAAATAGCTCAACCGTGTCGCAGTTGGTATAACAGGTCACAGTGATGACTTTGCCTTCTCTTCCAGCCCAGTTCCAGTGGGGAAAGAGATGAAGCACCGGGTCAGTGGCCCATCTGCTTTGATAGAAGTAGTAGGCGTCTTTAGGAAATCCGCACGTGTCCAGGGCGCCGCTGGAAGCGATTTTCGCCGGCCAACGAGCTTCCCCCAAATAGTCGATACCCGTCCAGATAAAGTCGCCGCTTACGTAATCATAGGTCTGAATAAACTTCTGCAGCTGCTCGACCTCGATGGCTGTATTGGAAGCCCTGCCAAAGAAGGGGTCGTCGGGCGTTTCAGCCGCGTAGGCACCGCGCGGACCAAAAATCGAACTGGTTTCAGTGCCGATGAACCGCCGCTTTGGATAGTCATGGCGATCGATCGCGTAAAACTTCTCCCGGCGGTCTCGCCAGCGGTCCACATAGTTGTAGCCGACGACATCGAGCTTCTCGAGGAACTCCGGGGAGGCTGCCTTGGGCTCCGCGGCGATCTGGTCGCATGCGGCCGTCACCAGCCGCGTCGGATCTTTACTGCGCATGATGTCGAGAAGCGTCTGCAGAGTCTGCGGGCCTCGAGGATCGCTCTGGTCGGGCATTTCGTTGCCCGCGCTCCATATCACGATCGATGGGTGATTCCGGTCTCGCTCGATCATTGCCGTCATATCGCGCGCCGACCACTCGTCGAAATATTTGTGATAACCGTAAAGCGGCGTCTGCAACTTAGGTTGTTTCCATTCGTCGAAGGCCTCGGCCATGACCAGAAAACCCATCGTATCGAGCAGGTCGAGAAGCTCGGGTGCGGGAGGATTGTGGCTCAGCCGGATGCTGTTGCAGCCCATCTGTTTGAGCAGCTCCAACCGCCGCTCCCACATCCGCTCCGGGACCGCCGTACCTACTGACCCACAGTCACCGTGAATGCAAACGCCGTTCATCTTGACGTGTTCTCCGTTCAGCAGAAAACCTCTGTCCACATCAAATTTGACCTCTCGTATGCCGAAGGTCGTGGAATCCTGATCGAGCTGCTCTCCGCGCGATCGCAAGGTGCTGCGCAAGGTGTAGAGATTTGGCGTGGAAATAGACCATAAGGCCGGCGACGCAACCAGCAAACGTCGGCTGAAGGTGACGTCGCCTTTGGCTTGAATCGACATCGTGCTGCTTCCCTGCTGCACGACCGTTCCCTTCGGATCCAGTATTTCCGTTGTCAGATCACAGGCAGCGTCAGCGTCGCTTTCATTTACCACCCGCGTCGCAATCTCGACCGAGGCACTCTCCGGGAAAATCGATGGCGTGGTAACAAACGTGCCCCAATGGGCAAAGTGAATGGGGTCAGTGATGAGGAGCCACGTGTGCCGGTAAATACCCGAGCCGGTGTACCAGCGGCAATTCGGTTGCAGAGAGTTGTCGACACGCACCGCGATCTGGTTTGGCCTTCCCACCGTCTTAAGGTGCGGTGTCAGGTCATAGGAAAAAGTGGTGAACCCATACGGCCTCATCCCCAGCGACACGCCGTTGATCCACACTTCGCTGCGCTGGTACACGCCATCGAATTGCAACCCAACACGTTTGCCTCGCGTGGCCGCCGGCAGGATGAACTGTTTCCTGTACCAGCCAATACCAGTGGGCAGGTAGGCTCCAGTATCCCCAGCTGGAGCGTCCTGGCTGAAAGGGCCTTCTATGCTCCAGTCATGAGGTAGATCAAGGGTTCTCCAACTGCCATCTTTGAAGCCGTTAGATTGCGCGCCCTCTGTGTCACCCTTGAAAAACTTCCACTGCGAGTCGAAATTCGATCTTCGCTCCGGCTGAGCGGTCACAGCAGACCCGGGTAGCGCGGAAACATTAAGCCGCCATGCGGAAGCCACCCCGGCCTTGGCGGCATCTCCGAGGAAGTCACGGCGCGTCGGACGATAGGACATGAATAGGCCTTTCAGTGAACGGTAACGAAGCATATATGCCCGGCGAGACGTGCGATACCGACTTTAGTAGGAGTGCCGCTCCTGGATGTGCTCGCCGTCGACAACGGTAGGGTTGGAAGGTACAACTCGGCGGTACCGCCCAACGTGGTATTTAATCAATATCACTCGCTGAAATCGGGAGGACTCGTTTGCGCACCGCTGAGAATCTCCGAAGCATACTTATCGTGCTATTGATTTGCTCTGCGTTCGGCTTCGCCTCGGCGCAGCAAACGCCAATAAAGCTTTGGCCTAACGGGGCTCCCGGCGGGGAAGGAAACACGGCCCCGGAAGCCGTTCGGCTCAATCCCGACGGAGAGCACATCATCTCCAATATTCAAGAGCCCACTCTCCTTCCCTATCTCCCGGCGGCGGATGTGGCCACGGGAGCGGCGGTTATCGTCGCGCCGGGCGGCGGTCACCGCGAACTGTGGATGGATCACGAGGGCTATGCTGTCGGCGAATGGCTTAGCAGCCATGGGGTCGCAGCCTTCGTATTGAAGTACCGGCTGGCCAAAGAAGCCAACTCGAAGTACACGGTCGAAGGAACCGAATTAGGCGATATGCAGCGAGCCATCCGCCTGGTGCGCAGTCGCAGCAAGGAGTGGGGCATCGATCCGGCACGCATTGGGGTCATGGGGTTCTCCGCCGGAGGCGAGCTGGCGGCGCTTGCGAGCACTCGCTATGACGCCGGATTGCCCTCCTCCGAGGACCCTGTAGAGCGTTGGAGCTCGAAGCCGGACTTTCAAGCGCTGCTGTATCCAGCGATTCCTCATGATCCCCGGCTCACTGCGCAGACGCCTCGGGCCTTCCTGGCCTGCGGAGGCGATGACCGCCCGGATATCTCACAGGGTCTAGCGTATCTCTATCTCGCTTTGAGCCGTCTCCACGTGCCAACCGAGCTCCATATTTATGCAGGCGTGGGCCATGGCTTCGGCATACGCAAGACGAATCCAGCCCCCGTCTCCGGCTGGACGGAGCTTTTCCTCGAGTGGATGAATGCCCAGGGATTGCTGAAACATTAGCGGCGGAAAAAGGGCTCTGAATGTTAGGGCTTTGCCAGGAGGATCCCAGGTCTTAAATGGAAACACACCTCTCCCCCTTGTCATCCCGAGCGCAGCCGACCTGTCCCGCCTGCCCCGGCCTGTCGTGGGGCCTGAGGTGGAGGGATCTGCAGTTCCGCGGACCCTTCATGGAAATGTTTTTTGACCGCAGCGAAGCGTGGTGGAGAGATCTGCGGTTTCTACTTAGTTCTCACCCGGTCTCTTCAGGAGGACGGCAGACGCTGCAGATTAGTGCGCGCTTGCGCATGATTGGGTTCGAGTTGCAGGGCGTGCAGGAAATCCTCACGCGCTTCGGCAATTCTGCCTGCCCTTGCTTCGAGCACTCCCAGATTGTTCCAGTCGTCGGCGTCGGTGGCGCGCAGATGAAGGGCTGCTTTTCGTTCTGCAATCGCCTGCTCCAATTGCCCCGTGCTAGCCAGCGCTTGCGACAAGAGCGCATGCAGATCGGGATTGGCTGGCGACAACGCGATCGCCTCGCGCAATTGCGCAACCGCGTCGTCTATCCGTCCAGACAACCCGTAAGCTTCTGCGAGTTGCTGATGAGCGTCGGCGTCCTTGGGCCTCTGTTGAACGGCGCCTTCGAGAAAATCCGCTGCCCGCTGTGGTTGATTGCCTTGAAGAGCCAAGCTGCCCAGATTGAAAAGGGCGGTGAAGTCATGGCCATCGATCTGGAGAGCAGAGCGAAATTCAGCTTCCGCAGCTTCCGTGTGACCTTCGCTCTCCAGGGCGGCGCCAAGCCCGCTGTGTATCGTCGCATCACCCGGACATTGTGCGAGCATGGTACGAAACTGCTGCTCGGCGCCCCCAGCCTCGTCATGCTTCAGGTCGGAACGGGCCAGATTGAAGCGTGCATTGCACGTCTGTGGATGCGCCGCAATGTCCTGCAAGAAGACCGTCTGCGCCTGCCGCCAATCTCCGGAGTTGTCCAGCGCGGCCCCGAGTTCGTTCAGTGTGCGTTCATCCCCCGGATGCAGCCTAAGCGCGTGCCGATAAGCGATGATGGCAGCCTGGTACTTGCCTTGGCCGGCCAGTGCGGACGCAAGGTTATAGAGGGGGATGATGTCGTTCGGGTCCTTGCTCAGCCAGTTTCGCATCCACGCCTCCTCGAGCAGCAACCTCGGATCGGGTGCATCGGTGGGCACATTCACCGGCAGCACCTGCAGCCAAAGATGCGCCATCTCGTCTTCCGAGCGGTTCCCTGCTTTCACGCGCACCGGAGGGTTGTGGGGATTATGTTGGTTACCGGAAGAGTTGTCGTATGTATAGCGCATGTGCACAACCGAGCCTTTCGGCAGAAACACCGGCTGCCGATAGCGGTATACCGATTGCCGGTCGATGTCCCAATTGGAAATCAGGATCAGCCACCTCTTCTGTTGATCGGGCAGCGTCGCCCACGCCTCCATACGCTTACCCAGGTAATGCGCGTGGGGGTAGATACCGAGAACGTCCACGTCTACGGGGAGCCGCAGAGCATCCTCCACGACAAAGTTGCGATCTCCAGCGGGAATGTCAAGCGCGGCGTCGTGTTCCAGCTGCAGCAACATTGGCTGTTTCGATGGCGGCCGATCGGTGAAGTAAAGGCCGATTTGCGCTGCGGCCATCTCCTGCTTGCCCGATGGTTTGAGATGCATATTGAGGATCAGGTCATTGCCAGGATCGAGTCTCCAGGGCATGCCCTCCGGCTCAATCAACACCGGCGTGTCCGGCTTCCAGAAGAGAAAATTACTATCGGGATCGAAGTCGTTGCCCGTATCCACCTCAAGCTCCATGCCCGGGACACCCTCTTTCCAATGCGCCGGGTGCGCCCGGCGAAAGGACGCCGTACGATCGATGAGAATGTTGGCGTGGTGAACGATCTGTGGTGCGACCGGGCGGATCTCCATAGCGCGAATGTAATGCGTCTGTCTCAGCGGATAGGGCAGAACGAAGTTGCGAAAGACATCGGTTCCGGAAGCGGGCAACATGAACGGCTGTTCCACCTTCAGGACTAAATCAGGGGTGCCGAATTGCCAGGTTTCGCTATATTTTGGCGCTGGTGGGGCGGCGGACGCATCGCCTTGCGCCATGCCAGTCTGTGCCCATTTGGCGATCATTGCAATCTCGACGCTGGTAAGTCTCCGCACGTCGGAAAAGTCTCCGAAACCAGGTTCCGGGAGCCACGGCGGCATATAACGGGACGAGGTAACGACGGCCATCTGCGCGGCCCAACGCCGAGCGTCCTGATATGTGAGCAGGCTGAATGGGGCCGCCCCGCCAGGATGGTGGCAAGTGGTGCAGTTGTTGTAAACCAGCGGGGCAATCTGTCGCGACCAGGTGACAGTAGAGCTTTGTGCACTAGCCGGACCGGCCGCGATGCAAAGCGTAAGCGCGCGAATCGACCACGCGAGCCATCGCCTTGGTCGCAGATACTTCATGGTTGCAGAGTCACAATCGAGCAGCCAACGGGCGGACCACCTGGCTGCGGAACGGGCTTACCACCAAGAACGGCGCGGATGGCATCTTCGAGATCATGATGCGTGGCCTGCGGCCGCTCTGAGCCCAGGGATACGTACCGGTCATCGATCCGTCCCCGATACACCTCGTGCAGCTCACTGCCATGAGGAACAAATACCGCGGCTTCCGGGGTTATGGTTGCATGCGCCATCCGGGTGAGACTCTGCGTATTGTCGATGGCAGTGTTCGCGGCAATGGCGAACTCCAGATCATGGGCACGCACAACGTTGGCATTGTCCCCCGGATTTGGATACACAAACCACACCCGGACACCGCTTGGTTCGAACTGCCTGGTCAATCGCTGAATCTCCGGGACATAGCGGTTGGCAATGGGACAATCCGATGCCGTGAAGAACAGGACAACAGCCCGCGACCCCGGGGGCGCGAGCTGTGTAACCGGGCGCCCATCCAGATCGACCGCCAACGTAGTCGTCGCCAACACGAGCAGCCACAGATGGATGAGGACTGTCATTGCTACAGGCCAGGACTGCTCTGCATCATACCGCCGTCGGTGATGATGGTGGTCGCCGTGATATAGCTGGCCCCGTCTCCGGCCAGGAAGGCCACCACAGTGGCGATTTCTTCCGGCTTCGCCATGCGGCCAAGGGGAATGGCAGCGTTCAATTTCTGCATGAGCACTGGATCGGTCATGGTGGAAAGATTGATCGGGGTGGCGACCGCGCCTGGCGCCACGCCAACTACCAGGATGTTGTGGGCAGCAAGTTCCACGGCCGCGGTGCGGGTCAACATACGCATGCCTCCTTTGGAGAGGCAATAGGCTGTGTTGCCGGGCATGGGCCAGTCTTCGTGGATGGAAGTCATATTGATGATTCGACCCCCGCCGCCCTGCTTGATCATCTGTTTCGCGGCCAGCTGGGTGCCGAAGAACGCGCTCTTCAGATTGATGTCGAGCACTTTATCGTATTGGGCTTCCGTGGTGTCGAGAATCGAGGTGCGGGTTTCTACGCCGGCATTATTCACCATAATGTCGACATGTCCAAAGTTATCGACGGCCGCGGCAACCAGACGCTGCAGGTCATCGAATTTGCTGACGTCCGCCTGTACGCCGATAGCCTTTCCGCCTGACGCTTTGATTTGTGTTTCGACCGCATCCGCCGCGTCCGGGTGAGAGACGAAATCGATGACCAGGCTTGCACCCCGTTTTGCAAGCTCGAGGGCAACGGCTTTACCGATACCGCTGTTTCCGCCAGTAACGATCGCAACTTTGTTCGCGAGTGACATGTAAATTCCTTTCAAGGGCTTTGGTTGGCTTCAGTTTTTAGAGCAAGTTCATAACCTGCACGAGGCTCCAACAGCTTGGCGATGATCCCGGTCCATCCTGTCTGGTGGGAGGCTCCTACCCCCCTGGCGTTGTCTCCATCGAAGTACTCGTAGAAAGGCACGTAATCGCGGAAGTGTTCATCTTTCTGGAAACGGGGATAGAGAGCATTTACCTGGCGCTCCCCCACACTGTTTTTAAGAAAAATGTTCGTCAGGCGTTTGGCGAGTTCGTCGGCAACCTGATCGATGGTGATAAATACCCCTGAACCGGTTGGGAACTCGATTTTGAAATCGTCGCCGTAGTAGTAGTGAAACTTCTGTAGGGATTCGATGATCAAAAAATTAGCCGGAAACCATATTGGGCCGCGCCAGTTTGAGTTACCCCCAAACAGCCTTGAACGAGACTCAGAGGGCTCGTAGTCCACACTGAGCTGGTGGTCGCCCACTGACAATATGTAGGGGTGCTGGAGGTGATATCGCGAAACAGAACGGACACCATAATCGGAAAGGAACTCGTTGGGGTCGAGCATTCTCCGCAACAGCGCCTTCATGCGATGTCCACGGAGCAGCGAGAGCAGCTTTCGCTCGCCTGTGCCGGGTACGGTCCAGCGTGATACCAGTTGGGCAAGGTCGGGCCTGTAAGTAAGAAACCATTCCATGCGCCGGTTGAACCCGGGAACCCTTGCCAGTAGTTCAGGATCCAAAGTCTCGACGGCAAACAGTGGTATCAAACCAACCATGGAGCGGACCCGCAACGGCACGGTCTGGCCGCTCGACAAATTGAGCACGTCGTAATAAAAGCTGTCTTCTTCGTCCCAAAGTCCGACGCCCCGCCCGCCCATATCGGTCATTGCCTGGGCAATATAGAGGAAGTGCTCGAAGAATTTGGTCGCCATATCGTCGTAAACGATGTCGTGCTGCGCCAGTTCAAGAGCAATCCGCATCAACGACAGGGTGTACATTGCCATCCAACTGGTTCCATCCGATTGGCTCAGATAGGCTCCGTTGGGCAAGGCCTGGTCGCGATTGAAAACGCCTATGTTGTCGAGGCCAAGAAAGCCGCCTTGAAAGAGATCGCGCCCGTGGAGGTCTTTCTGGTTGACCCACCAGGTGAAGTTAAGCAGTAACTTCTGGAAAATACGCTCGAGAAAGGCCAGGTCTCCGGGATCATTCGGGTTTTGTTTACGCCGGTATTTGCGGTCAAGCTCGAAGACGCGCCAGGAGGCCCATCCGTGCACAGGTGGATTGGAGTCGGAAAAGTTCCACTCATAAGCCGGAAGCTGGCCGTTGGGATGAAGAAACCACACATGCAACAGCGCGATGAGCTGGTGCTTGGCGAATTCCGAATCGATCAGCGCGAAGGTGACGGCATGAAACGCCAGGTCCCATGAGGCAAACCACGGATACTCCCAATTATCCGGCATGGACAAAATATTCCCGCTGTTGAGATGCTGCCATTCTGCGTTGCGACCGTAGGTCCGTTCCGCGGGCGGAGGTGGAGAGCTGGAATCGCCCGCCAGCCAGCGGAGGACGTCATATTCGTAATATTGTTTGTTCCATATCATCCCAGCAAAGGCCTGCCGCTGCACCAGGCGGGCGTCTGCATCGTCGAGAGCTGACTGAATGTCAGCATAGAAATCATCGCATTCGCGGATTCGAGTGGCTGCCAGTTGATCGAAGCCGGCAAAGGGCGCTGGATTCTCCTGGTGAGAAAGGCGCAAACGAAACTTCGCACAGGCGCCCGCTGCGACCTGCGTGGTGAGGTGCGCACACGTCTTGGAACCGCGCAGCGCGGGGTTTACCGCTGCTTGAACTCCATGCACAAGATAGTCGTGGAAGGCATCTTTGAAATAACCTCGGGATGGGGTTCCATAAAGGCGCACACCATTGGTCTCGTTCTCGCAGAATAGGAATTCCGCCTGGTCCTCGACGTAGAAGTAATAGCTGCCCAGGTCGGGATGTTCCGCGACCAGGACCGAACCTCTCACGCTGATTCCCGGCTTGCTCGCCGATGGATCCCACGACCAGGTGTTGCGGAACCATAATTGAGGAAGCAGGTGCAATCGAGCGACCTCGGGGCCGCGATTGCAAACGGTTATTTGTACCAGGATGTCGTCCGGGGCAGCCTGGAAATACTCGATGAAAACGTCCCAATAGCGATTTTCGTCGAAAATCCCGGTATCGATCAGCTCGAATTCGTTGTCGCCCAGTCCGCGACTGCGGTTCTCCTGCACCAGGCGCTCGTATGGGTAGGCGGCCTGGGGATACTTATAAAGCATTTTTAGATAGGAATGGTCCGGCGCAGCGTCCAGGTAATAGTAATACTCCTTGACGTCTTCGCCGTGGTTGCCCTCGCCGTTGGTAAGACCGAACAAGCGTTCTTTCAAAATAGGGTCGTGCCCGTTCCACAGCGCCAGCGCGAAGCACAACCTTTGCTGTTCGTCGCACATTCCCGCCAGACCGTCTTCACCCCACCGATACGCCCGGCTACGAGCATGGTCATGAGGAAAGTAATTCCACGCGTCGCCACTGGCGGAATAATCTTCGCGGACTGTGCCCCACTGGCGTTCGCTGAGGTATGGTCCCCAGAGAGGATTGGTGGACTTCGGTGGAGCAGGGTCGGGCGATCCAGACATGTGTTTTCGGGTCAGCTTACTGGGGCCTTGGCAGATATGCCCGATTGTACCGGTCCACTCGCCTGGAAACTAGAGATGGGCCAGACCGCGCTGCAATGCGGCCACGACCGCCTGGGTACGGTCGGCCACATTCAGGCGCATCAGTATGACACTCACGTGCGACTTCACGGTGGCCTCCTTGATGGACAACTCATCCGCAATCTCCCGATTGCTCTTGCCGCGCACCAGCAGCGAGAGTACCTCACGTTCGCGGGTGCTGAGCTCGCCATCCGGCATGCGCGAAGCCAGGGCCCGCGTGACCGGCGGAGGCAGGAAATTGCGCCCGGCATGTACCTTGCGCAAGGCTTCCATCAATACTTCGTGGGGCATGCCCTTGATGAGGTATCCCATCGCACCGGCTTCCAGCGCCTGGTGGATATCCTCGTCGCCATCGTAGGTGGTGAGCACGATGAAACGCGCCTGGGGGGCATTCCGCCGCACGGCGCGAATGACATCCACACCGCTCTTATCGGGTAGCCTGAGATCCATCAGAGTAATGTCGGGCCGATGTTCCCAGAACAGACGAAGCGCTTCCTCGGCAGTTCCCGCCTGGGCGGCTACGGTCATGTTCGGCTGAGACTGAATGATGGCGGCAATGCCGAAGCGCATGATCGGGTGATCGTCGCAGATGAGGATTTTAATCTTCTGTTCATCACTCATATCGGTATGGTGTCCTCGACAGGCGGGGATTGCAGGTGGGAACGCCGGACACTGAAGGAGACGGTGGTTCCCCGTTCCGGAGCGCTGACGATGTGAATGCGGCCCCCCATACGTTCCACCCGTTCGCGCATGCCTTCGATTCCATAGTGTTGCGTGCCCTCCGCCTTGCGTGCGGTTGCGTCAAAGCCGCATCCATCGTCGCTGACGCTACTGTCGAGCTCATCGCGGGTGTAGACCAGTTTGATCTGAATGCTTCGAGGGCGTCCGTGCAAGGCACCGTTGTAGACCGCTTCTCGAATCACCATCAGCAGCTCGCGGGCCAAGGAGCCGCGCACACTGAAGGGGCGGCCTTCTTCGGTGCAGTGCACCGCGATCCCGAATTCCTCACTGGTGCGGGTCGCGATGGCAGCGGCGGAGATGCCCAGGTCGGCGACAGAATCCTCTTTGTGACGCAGGTTCCACACGGCTTGCCGCGCTTCGTCGATGGTGGAACGGACCTGCATGCGGGCATGGTCGAGAAGATTTTCCTGCAAAGTGAGATTCTCGCGGCGCAAGCTGGAGATGGCTTCGAGCAGCGCCGAGATGCTGGTGCATCCCTGGATCACGGTGTCATGCATTTCCCGCGCCAGGCGGTTGCGTTCTTCGAGAACGGCTTTGAAGCGAAGCCGTAGGGAGCGGATACGCGACTGGTAGATAACCAGGATCAGTAACCCCGCCACCAGCAGGCATAGAGTCAGGAACCACCAGGTGCCATAGAAGTGGGGTTTCTTTTGCAGACCAAAAGACACTTCTGAGATTGCCGACGGATTGTTCACTTCGAAAGCTACGACGTGAAATCGATACTTACCTGCGGGCAGGTTGGTGTAACTGGCAACGCGGCTGGTGCCGGCGTAGATCCAGTCCTGATCGAACCCCTCCAGCCGGTAGCGGAAGCGCACGTCTTCCTGGGAACGGAGCAGAAGGGGGGCAAAGGCGATTTCCAGCCGCGATAGGGATGCCGGGAAAACCAGCAATGAAGAGAGGGGCAACTCACGACCATCGGCCTTGATGCCAGTGAGCAGGGCCCGCGGCGGCGCCACATGGGATGGTGCCCGGGGAAGTACGCGCACCGCTCCCCGGCTGCTGGCAAACCAGATCGCACCATCCCGGCCCACACAGCCGGCGGGCTGCCGTCCCCCATACATCTGCGCTGGGATGGTGTCGTAGGGAGGCTCATAGACGTTCACCTTGAGATGCGCTTCCCCGTCCGCCCCCTGGGACGGCAACGGGAATGAAGAGATGGTGGTTGGGCCGCTGAGCCACAAGGAGCCGAGCCGATCGGCGAGCAGCTGATAGATGCTGTTGTTCGCCAGGCCCTGCGCCGTGGTGTACAGCGAGATGTCTCCTTCCTGATACCGAAACAGGCCATGGCTGCGGGTGCCAAACCACAGAGCCCCGTTCTTATCTTCCAGAATTGACCAGACCTTTTCCTCCGCCAGCGCAGCTGTGGCAGCGTCGTGCACGAAAGCGCCGGCGTGCAGGTGGCTAAGACCGTGATCGGTGCCGATCCAGATGTCTCCATTGCGGTCCTCAACCAGCGCGCGGGTGCTGAAGTAAGCCAAGCCATTGCTCATCTGGTAGTTCTGGGTATCCTTGCCGGAGATGCGGCTTACTCCTTCATCGGTGGCTATCCATACGGCACCATCCCGGCTCTGCATAAAGGCGCGGACAAAGTTATTGATCAGTCTCCCCGGGGCGGTGTAGCGGACAATACCAGCGCGAGTAAGGCGGTAAACGCCGCTGCCATCGGTGCCAATCCAAAGATCGCCGGTGCGATCCCGGAAGATATTCCGGATTGGCACATCGGGTAAGTGGGGGAACTCATATGGCTTGGCCACCCCGTCGCGGATGGCGAAGACACCCGATGAAACCGCCCAGATGGTTCCATTGGGGTCAGCCGAAATAGTGCCAATGTCAGGATCGGAGTCCCCAGGCAGCCGCAGCACGCTTACCGGGGTCTTGCTCAGGCGCACCATACCTTCCTGGGTACCGACCCAGACTTGCTGCTCCGCGTCTTCGAAGAGGCTGAGGACAGTATTGCTGGGCAAGAGGTCGGCACTGGTCCAGTGGGAAAGGTCACCGTGGACGTAGCGATAAAGGCCGTGCCCGATGCTGCCAATCCACAGGGCTCCGTCTCTGGTCTGGCGGAGGGTGCGCACTGTTCCTTTTATCTGTGTGACCGGCTCGAATTTTCCGTTCACCAGCCGGGCGAGGCCGCCCACCGTCCCCACCCAGATGGTTCCGTCCTGCGTCTCGATGATCGACTTCACCCGGTTCTCGCTGTCCCGGCCCGGCAACTGCTTTTCGTCGACGCCGGTTTGATCGAACACCAAAAGAGCGGAGCCGCCCACCCATATGCGGTGCTCACGGTCCTCAATGATGGAATGGACGGCGAGGGCGGATGCGTAGGGAGAAGTATTCACCTGGCGCACCTTGTCATTCATCATCTGGAACAGGCCGTTGTCGGTGCCGATCCAAATACGACCGTGGCTATCCTCGATCAAACTACGCACGAAGCCATTGCTCAAACCGTCGGTCTGGGTATAGGCGCGAAAGACTCCATCTTTGAAATGCACCAGGCCGCCGCCTTCGGTGCCGATCCACAAGCTGCCATCGCGCGCGCTCAGTACGCAGAAGACGCTATTGTCGGCCAGAACCGGGGTTGTGGCATGGTCATAGAGCTGGAAGTGTGATCCATCGAAACGCACCAAGCCGCCGGTCGTGCCTACCCATAGATAGCCATCCGGAGATTGCTGGATCGCCTGCACGGTATCTTCCGGAAGGCCGTCTTGAACGCGCCAGATGCGGCGGGTGTATTGCTCGACCGAAGCGGCAGTTGCGGCGCCAACCGCGGCCTTTCTCGCCCAGGCAAGCGCCAGGGGGCCTCGATGGGTGGCCAGCGCGGGGAGTAGCCCGACAAACAGCAGCGAAGTTATCCCCCGGCCGAATCGGCAGGATTTTCCGACATTGCTTTGAAAACCAGACATTACATTGGCCGACCGGCCCCCCGGGGGGCTCTTGACGAAGGAGTGTACCACCCTGCCAAGTCATTAGACCGGTTGGCAGAAGTCGCTCACCTGGAAATTTTTTGTGCAAAGTCATACTTTAGACGGATTCGCGTCGTGCATCGAGTGCCTAGAGTTCTACCCGATTAGAACCCCCCGTTTGCAGCGTTGTGTATCTGACTGAGCGATAGGTCCGGATCGAAGGTGGTTGCATTCAGGGATTTGACAGCATGTTCTTATGATGCTGCAAGGAAACCATTCGGAGGAATAGTCGTTATGACGCCAGTTTCTGTTTCTCAAGTTTCTGTTTCCCAAGTTTCTGTGTCATCGATAACCCCGATGCCTGCTAAAAGGGACGCCGCATGGCAGCTACCGTTGCTGTTGCTGAGTGTCCTGCTGGTTTTGCTTCCCTTACGTACGCTGGCTCAAGCCATCTTCGGCTCCGTCAACGGTGTGATTACCGACTCCAGTGGTGCGGCGGTACCCGGCGCTTCCATCACCATGACCGACACAGATAAGGGCACCACCCGGGTGGTCGCAAGTTCGAGCTCGGGCGAGTATCTGGTCCACGACTTAATTCCCGACCACTACAGGTTCAAGATCGAGGCACCGGGGTTCGCCACGCTCGAGTCGGATGTCATCACGGTCTCAGCCGATAGTTCGGCGCAGGTAAATTTCCAATTGAAGCCTGGAACAGCCTCCCAGACGGTTGAAGTAACCGCCGAGGCTCCGCAATTGAAAACTGACCGTGCGGATGTCTCCACGACCCTCGATACCCTTACGGTCGAGGAAACGCCGAACCTGATTCGCAATACCACCAGCCTTGTCTTGCTCGCCCCAGCTACGACCGCTTCGACATTTTCCAATGCGAACGCGGAGGATCCGCAACGGTCGATCCCCATTTCCTCGAACGGCCAATCTCCTTTCTCCGCGGGTTTTGTGCTCGATGGAGCCAATGACAAAGACGGATTTATCGGCGAAATCGTAGTCAATCCGCCGCTGGACTCGATTCAGGAATTGAAATTCATCAACCAGAACTACGACGCCGAGTTTGGCGCCGCCGTCGCCGGCGTGACGGTGATGCAAACGAAATCGGGCACGAATAACTTCCATGGCTCTGCTTACCTTTACCGGCGCAGCGACGCGCAGCAGGCGCGCGATCCATTCACCCAATATCCCGGGAACAATCCCGTCGGTCCTGACATTCCACACACCCTGTCCAATGTCTTCGGCGGCACCATTGGCGGTCCGATCATCAAACAGAAGCTCTTCTTTTTTGCAGACTATCAAGGCACCCGGCAAAAGGTTGGCAACTCATTCAAGCTCACCGTGCCCACAGCTTTAGTGCACACCACCTGCACCGGAGTGGCAGGAAGTAACTGCGATCTGAGCGAATACCTGCAAGGCGGACAGGGACAGGCTTACGATCCGGACACCGGAGCCGTGAACGCAGACGGTGCGAGGACCGGGGTCGGGCGTACACCCTTCGTAAACAATCAGATTCCTAACTCGCGGATCTCCCCTGCGGCGATCAATCTACTGAAGATTATTCCCGCTCCCAGTGTGTCTGGTGTGCAAAACAACTATGTTGCCAGCGGATTCGGAGTGTACAACTTCAACCAGGCCGATACGCGGATTGACTATCAATTGAAGCCGATGGTGCATATCTTCGGACGCTACGGCTATCTGGGCTCCAATCAGAGTTCTCCGGCCTCTTTTGGCGCGGCCGGCGGCTATGGTTTTGGGGTGGGTGGTTGGGCGGGCAGTGAAACCGGCGGCAACCACAGCCTGGCAGTTGGCACCGATGTGGCGGTGTCACCCAAGCTGGTGACCGATGTTCGATTCTCTTACTTCCGCTATGCCTTCGTGGAAGCGAAATACGATGGCACCACTCCGCTCATGACGAACCTCGGCTGGGTGGGCTTGAACACGGGAGCGCCGGGATCCGGTGGCGCCTCACAGATCCAGATCGGCGACTCTGCCGGCAAGGTCGGTGAGATTACCGATCTTGGCTCCGGAAACCACGGTGCAAATCATTGCAACTGCCCGCTCAACATGACCGAGCAGGAGTATGCCTTCGTGAACGACTGGACGCGCGACATCGGCCGCCACTCTGTCAAGTTCGGAGCTGAGATTCGTCATCTTCAAGAACTGCGCATTCCGAGCGATACCAACCGCTCAGGTGAACTGCAGTTTGCTACCGAGCGCACGGCGACTGCATCGGGTTCAACGCCGGGTGGCTTGGGCATTGCCTCGCTCATGTTCGGAGATGTCTCGACCATTTCGCGCTATTTCAGCACCTCCACAACTGCAACGGAACATCAGTGGCGTCCGTTCTTCTATGTTCAGGACAACTGGAAAGTTTCTCCTAAACTTACTCTGAATCTCGGAGCACGCTGGGAGATTTACTTCCCCGAGGCTGTCAACGGCAAAGGAATGGGCGGGTTTTACGACTTGGACACCAACACCATTCGTGTTGCCGGCTATGGAAATATTGGAATGAACCTGAACATTCAAAACAATTGGACCTACATTGCGCCGCGGGTTGGCTTTGCTTACCAGGTGATGCCCAGGACAGTCGTCCGCGGCGGGTATGGCCGCGCGTTCGATCCTGGATTTTTCGGTGACATCTTCGGCCAATTGGTAACCCAGACTATTCCAGTTCTTCAAAACCAGGGATTAGGACAACTGGATGGCGAGATCTATGACGCTGCTCGCAACCTGGATGGAAGCGTCTACAACATAACCACTGGACCCACGGCTCCCAGTAACCAGTACAACATCCCTGCGAACGGTCAGCTTCCACTCCCCGCTGGAATCTATCCGACTTCACGGCCGGATCGGATGAGAATTCCGGAGGTTGATGGATGGAACCTCACTCTGCAACAGCAGCTTGGCGCAACAACAAGTTTCAGTCTTGCTTACGTTGGCAACAAATCGACTCACTCCATCCCCAACTCCACCTGGGGCGGCATTAATTGGAATGACTACACGGTCATCGGCTTCGCACAAGGGCTAAGCCAATGCCAGCGATCCGTCTTCTTCGCCAAGTGGGGCACTTGTGGTCCCGGCTACATCGGCTACTACGCGAACGAGGCCAATGCCCACTACAACTCATTGCAGGCTACATTCGAAAAACGCTTCTCACGCGGACTGCAAATGAATTCAAGCTATGTGTTCTCGAGTGCTATGGGCGTAGCCAGCGGTGGTTACTTCCAGATCGACCCACACGCAAACTGGGGGCACTTCGACTTTAACCGTACCAATGACTTCAAGCTATTTGGAAATTACGTTCTTCCCATTGGGCGCGGCCAGCAGTTCGGCTCCGGCCTTCCTGGATGGGCGAATGAAGCCATCGGTGGCCTGGCCCTGAATGCTAACCTGCATTGGGCCAGCGGCCTTCCTTACACTCCATCGTACGGAGAGTGCGGATCGGATGTGGACAATGGGCCCTGCCGCCCGAACTTGCTCCACAGTCAGACGCAGAGCGCTAGTTCGCTGAATACCACGACTCACTCTGCGACTTACTTCATTCCGGTTGCACCGTTCACCACGAATGGGCAAATCAGCGGTCCGTACCAGCGGCCCCAGGTGGAACACTTCGGAGATATTCCCTACAACGGTTTCTGGGGACCTGGGCTCTTTACCACTGACCTCGCACTCAGCAAAGTGTTCAATCTGTACGAAAGCCTGTCGATGAAACTTGAAGTGCAGGCACAGAACGCTTTCAACCATGCCAACCTGTCTAATCCCAGCAACACATGCGTTGATTGTGCAGGGAATGGTCAGATAAACGATATCCTCGGCGGCACGTTTGCCGGTATGCGCCAGTTACAGTTTGTGGCGCGATTCTCTTTCTGAGCGGTTGGCCGGAGCGTCCGCAATTGGTTCTGTTGTTGATGGAGAAACAACAGCAGGTCCCTCCACTCCGCTGCGCTCCGGTCGGAGGCTGTGACTTTTTTAATTTCCCTTGTAGCCTGTGGCCGGAAAGCTCCGAAGAGCAGCTGCCAATAAGCATCGCCGGGGTCCTTCGACTGCGCGCCATAAACCCTCTGTTATGCGATAGATCTGTGAGCGCTCCGCTCAGGATGACGATTTTGTGGGGGGCTTGAAAAAGGGGGCTTGAAATAAGGCTGGTTGGATATCCAGAAACCACAAGGATCGAAAAAGTCACAGGCTCTCAGGATGACAATTCTGTTTCACGACTTATGCTTCTATTCCACAACAGAATTGTCATCCCGACCGGAGCGCAGCGGAGTGGAGGGACCGGCTGTTTTCTGATTCTTCTGCTAGCCCTCTTCATCCTCGACGGCTTTCACGGGATGGCGGAGGATTTGCTCCAGGCTCTTGGGTTCCACGGTGTAGGCTTTGCCGTAGTATTTGTCGATTTCATTGCGGTAACTCATGCGTGGTCCGGGAAATCCGATTAGTTTCCAGCCGACCATGCCAATGTTGCCTCCATGCAACGGATCGCAGAACATTCCCTCCACGGTATGTCCTCGCAATAACAGAAAGAAGCGTTCGTCCTGGATCTTCTCCAGGCGCAGATCCTGCTGATCTGGCGATATGGCGGCAAAGTCATTCCCCAGTTGCCCGATCCCGGTTCGATAGATTTGCTGCGGCGTCTCCTTGCCTTGATAGCCGTGTTCCGGGACGGATTCGAACCACGGTCCTTTGGTGTAACGATATTTGTCTCTGCCGTAAGGGCCTGCGAGTTGGCGATCGATATAGATGACGACACCCGCTTCGGTTGCTCCGGGCCCGCTCTCGCCGGTGGGAAAGATACGCTCGCAAGCGGCCTGGATAATCTTTGCTTCCGCAGCCGTGAAGAAGCGCAAGGGTACCTTCACCGCATCCTGCGCAGCGAGAGGAACCAGATCTCCCAGCAGGGAGGACAGCACGATACCACTGAGAGCCTTCGCCGGGATGAGAATGAATTCGCGCCGTCTCACGGTTTCTCCTAAGCTAATGGACCTGGCTTTTTCAAGTAGCGATCGATCAATCCGTCGGCGGCCCGGTGACTGACCGCCACAATGGTAAGGGTTGGATTGGCGGAAGAATTTTGCGGAAACGACGAGGAGCCGACTACAAAAAGATTCGGCACTCCCCAATGCTGAAGCCAGGGATTGACGACGCTTTGATCGGGAGAGGTTCCCATGATCGCTCCTCCCTGGATATGAGTCGTAGTGTACTGAGCGGCGTTGTAGTGATGAAAGGCGGCCGGACGCTCCGTCCTGACTAAGGTGGCGTCGGAGACCTGGGCTATCGTCTCCAGGATTTGCGTGGCTATGCGCGCTCCGAAGGCCATCTGGCGCATCTCATAGTCGGTCCAATCCAACGTCATCCTTAGAAGCGGATCGCCCCATTTGTCGGTGTAGGTGGGATCCAGATCCATGAAGTTTTGCCGGTAAGCAAAATGGTCGCCCCTCATCTCCACGCCTGGCCCTACCCTGTCCCAGTGTTCGATGGCAGCCTTCTTCCAGGCCGCACCCCAATTTCGCGCAACCACGCCTCGCGGCATTCGGCCGAACGAACCAGTAGGGCCTTCACCGGGGGCCGCACCCCGGAGGAATGTTCCTCCTCGCAATATTTTTTCCGGAGGCTCTTGCTTGAGATCGCCGTCGAGATCGGAGATGCCATACCCCACCGCGCCCGAGCCCATGAAGAGATTGAGGCGCTCTTTAAATACAAGCGCCCCCGTTGCTCCGCTGGTTACCTGGTGGGTCAGGTTCTTGCCTAGCGTTCCCTTGGCGGTGACGGGATCATATTTTTCGCCGATGTCCGATAGCAGGAGGAGCCGTACGCTGTTCGGCGTCCATGCCGAGAGCACGACCACCTCGGCGGGCTGAAAAGTCTCCTCGCCGTTCTCGTCCATGTACATGACGCCTTCGGCTTTTCCGTTGCGATGGACAATCTTCCGCACCCAGCAGTTGTTCCGCAGCAAGAAGTTATTGCGGGTACTCAGCACCGGGATGAGAGTGTTCGTAGGCTGCGCCTTGGCGCCAATCATGCAGCCATGGGTGGGACAGTAGCCGCAAAAAACACAGCCGGGCCGCGATACCTTGTCAGGATTGGTATAACCCTGACTCAGATTAGCGGCGGGCAAGGGGAAAGGATGGTACCCCAACTGCGTGGCTGCCTTATGGAAGAAGCCCATGGTGTAAGTCGGGGTCAGAGGCGGGGTGGGGTACTCGTGCTGACGAGGACCCTCGAAGATATTGCCTCCTGGCTGCAGCTGGCCGCGCAGGTTCCCTGCCTTGCCGCTGATGCCCATCAACTGCTCGGCACGCCAGTAATCGTTCTCGAACTCATCGTAAGTTATGCCCCAGTCCTGAATTGTCCAATCCGGTGACATGCGGGCGGGGCCGAATTTTTCTCGCAGATGAGTGGCAAGGATAAAGAAGTCGGGCAGATAGCGGTCGGAGATCCCACCCCAATGTTCGGATGTACCTCCAGTTCCGGTTCCGGGGGTAAAGGAACCATATTGGCGTATGGGGGCAGCGCGATCTTTCAGGGAGTGGCGATGAGTAATGGTCTGGTCGGCTGGATTCTGCAAGAGACCGACGCGGCGGGTATTGATTTCGTCCATGCCGTCGGCGTATTGGGAGATGTTGCGCGCCGGGCCGCGCTCCAGAACCGTCACCTGCAACGCAGTGCGTGTTGCTACCTCTTTGGCCATCACCAAGCCGCTCCATCCGCTGCCGATGATGACTACATCCGTGGGTTTAAGGCGCTTCACTCGTTTATCTCCAGCGAAAGATGCGCAGGGCGACGGCAAACGAAACCACCAGCCAGGTGAGCAGGATCGCCATCTGTAATGTTAGCTGGCCGAGGTTCATGCCCTGCAACATATTCCCACGCATTGCATCGATTGCCGCGGTGAGAGGAAGCGCGCGTACCACGGGTTGGACTACGGCCGGAAAACGTTTGGCGGAAAAGAAGACGCCGGACAAGATCCACATGGGAAGCATGACCAGGTTCATTAATCCGGAAGCAGCCTCCATGGTCTTGGCCCGCGACGCGATTAAGAGCCCCAGAGCGGAGAACGCCAGCGAAGTGAGCACGCATAGCAGCCCCAATTGCCACAAAGAGCCGCGAAAGGGCACTCCAAATACGAGGCGGGCAAATCCCAGAAAGCCTACCACTTCGATCACTAACATTGATAGCCGCGACAACAAGTAGGAGGCGAGGTATTGCCAGCGCGGCATGGGAGAAGCCACCAAGCGCTTGAGGAGCTTTTTTTGCCGGGACTCCACAATCGAAAAGCCCATGCCCCAGATCGCGGATCCCATCAGGTTCATGCCCAGCAGGCCGGGCACCACGAAATCGATGTAGCGCGATCCGGTCTCACGCACCAGCTGATTCCGGACAGGAATGACCTCGTGGCGGCCGGCTTCGGTTTGTATCGCGCGGTCGGCCACCATGCGGGCGGTCCGCGCATCGGGATTGGTCTCGTCGAATTTGTAGGCGACCCCATCCGGGGTCTGGATCGCGAGCAACAGAATACTGCCCGTGGCCAATGCCCGAGTGCCGTCGGCCTCGTTCATGGTGGCAGCTGTGAGCCCCTTGTCGGAAGCAAGCGCGTGGGTAAGCTGGGCCGTGGTCGCGCCCACCTGCAGCACATCCGGGGGGCGATTGCGAAAGGCAAGCCCCAAACCCACCGCCAACAAGATGGGGAAAACGAAGATCCAGAAAATCGCTTCCGGCTCGCGCAGGAAAAGCCGAAAGCGAATTACGGTCAATTGATACAGGCTGCTCTGCTCGAGGCTACTCATCGCGCAAATTCCTTCCTGTGAGCCCGACAAAGACATCTTCGAGGGTCGCGGAGTGGGTGCGAAACTCGCTCAGGTCCAGGCCCTGGCCGATCAGCGTGGCAAAGATAAGAGGCACGGTGGTGTGCAACTCGCGCACAGAAAGCTGATGGACGCCTGCATCCACACGGTGCGACTGGACTCCCGCAATCCCCGTCAATAGATTGGCATTGACCACGCCGTGGGCTCCGTTGTTGCCGGCGATAGCGAACTCCACAATGTGCTCTCCACCGACTGAGGCAATCAGGCGTTCTGGACTGTCGAGTGCGATGATCCGCCCATGATCCATGATCGCTACCCGGTCACACAGTCTCTCTGCCTCATCCATATAGTGGGTGGTCAGAATGATGGTGCGTCCGGCCTGCTTGAGGCCGTCCACCAGGTCCCATAGGTGACGGCGTGCCTGCGGATCCAGGCCGGTGGTTGGCTCATCGAGAAACAGCAGCTCCGGATCGCCGACGAGAGCGCAGGCCATGGCGAGCCGTTGCTTTTGGCCGCCGGAGAGCGTCCCCACGCGTGCGTGGCGCTTCTCTTCCAACTGCGCTGTCTTGATGGATTGCTCTACCGAAATGCCGCGGTGAAAAAAGCTACGAAACAGCCGTAGTGTCTCATCTACGGTGAGCTTGTCAGGAAACTGCGTCTCCTGCAGCTGAATGCCGATGCGTTGGCGCAGAAGTTTTTCGCCGGTAGCCCAGTTCAGGCCCAGCAGCTCGACTGTGCCTTGATCGGGCGCGGTCAGGCCCTCGCAAATTTCAATGGTCGTGGTCTTCCCTGCCCCGTTCGGCCCCAGCAGCCCGAAACACTCTCCGCGCGTGACTTCGAGGTCGAGATGGTCCACTGCCACTACATCTGCGAACGATTTGCGCAGACCGCGCAGCAGGAGTGTCGCGGGGTTCTGCTGTGTGTGTATTCCGTTTCCCGGCACGACTGCTCCTGATGCAGTTATAGGTGTGTGTACTTCGTGAGACAAGGGCTTGATGGTTAAAAAAAAGCGCCCTATGAGCGATACGCGTTTTAAGGGGTCCTTTTGGTTTTCAGCCTGCGCAGTGCGTTTCCACCCGCTCCTGTGGGCCGCGATTTGATTAAGGAAAACATGAGTGCCGCGCCTACGGCGGTCCGATCATCATGATGGGGATTCCAACCCGGCCCTTACGGGCTGGGCAGGCACGACTAAAGTCGTGCCCTGATACAAAGCATGAGTGCGGTGACCCTGGGATTGGGGTCTCACGCAGACTCTAAAGCCCCTGGGTTGGAAGCGACGCGGGGCTAAGTCCTTTGTTTCAAGCAACGCTTAAACTTATGCGTGTATTTTGCCTCCAGGGGGCGGTGAAATCGGCCGAAGGAAAGGGTGCGTGATATGCGTGGTAAGCACGACGAAAAGGGTGCGTGATATGCGTGATATGCGTGGTAAGGCCGAATCCAGGCAGGAAATTGTCCGGAATAATTTGCCCACTGAGCCATTCTGGCGGGCCGCCCGCGCAGGTGGCCGGCAGATGATTTGCAACCGCACAAGTTATTGGTGGACATACCTATATATATGCGGATTCGGGTCAGTTTTGCAGTAGGAGAAAAGGGTTTTTTGTGCGGCTTCCAGGCGGGTACCCGTGTCTTCAGATGGATCCTCTTCTAAACGCGTGTGTGAGAACGAATGCTTTGCGGCCAAAAGCGCTCGTACTCATACACACTCTTTAGACTCCTCATCAACCCGGCCGCCATGTGGCACGGCTGAACCCGTGCCCTCCGTTCATCTGAGCAGGAAGCGGCGTGGGGGAAGTGTGTGCCTTATGCCCTATGCGCCTTAAGTCCTGGTCCTTGCCGGCGAGTTTGAACCGCTTCCCCGGACTGAAGAGCCAGATAATTTTGGCGCGTTCATGTACGGGCTAAAGAGGATGTGTGAGAACTGTTCAGCCGTCCCTGCGGGACCCACGGCAGGCCGGGGCAGGCTGGGTCGTCCTTAAAAATCCAACCCAGGACTAGCGTCCCATAAGCGTTAACCTACTTGGGATGTTTTTCATCAAAACTCCCACAAAGGCGTCATCCTGAGAGGCTGTGACTTTTTTAATTTCCTTTGTGGACTGTGGCCGGAAAGCTCCGAAGAGCACCTGCCGACAAGCATCGCCGGGGTCCTTCGACTTCGCGCCATAAACCCTCTGTTGTGCGATAGATCTGCGAGGCGCTTCGCTCCCACGGCACGCCGGGGCAGGCAGGATGACGCCTTTCTGCGGGGACTAAACAACATCTGGTCGGGTGCAAAAAACACGAAAAGATCGAAAAAGTCACAGGCTCTCAGGATGACGGTTTTGTGGGAGTTTTGATGAAAAGCCGCAGCCTCTAAAGTCGGATATGGTCCCAACAACGATGAGGGCCGGAAGCCCGTACTGCCGGCTCGCGGCTCCAATGTCACTTGTGTGTAGTTTGGTTTGGTTAGCTGCGCGCTTTCTCTAGTGGTTGACGGGCGTCAGGCGATTGAAGGCGGGGCCGGGTGAGAGGCCGGACTCGACTACGGCGTTGTTTCCGTTGATCCATTGCTGGCCGCCTTTGCCCAGGGGGGCGATGTAGCGTTGCCCGGTTGTCGTGTCCACCGTTTCCTGCACGCCGTTGATGACGTCGTTGAAGCTGTTGTTCTGGAGGGCGCTGATCATCCCCTGCTCACGCGCATTTTCTGCATTGGTTGCGGCGATCGTCGCCCGGGTGGCGGCGTTGATCTGCTGGATTGCCTGGTTGTTCAATTGATTCTGCATGCTGAGCCACGCCGGGTTCATCACCAGGGATTCGCCGGAGTGTTGCAGCATCTCGCCCGCTGCAGCGGCCTGCGGGGATGGGGCAATTAAGCTGCCGAGCGCGACCACCAACCAGCTCGAGCCGGGCCCTCCAGGCCCCATCAGCGTTGTCTCGGCATAGACGTAGGCGGACATTGGGGCGCCGTTCCGGGTGCAGGTATAGAACGCTTCGCCGGCTGTCGTTCGTGTGAACCCGCCTCCTGCGGGATGATATTTGGGCGGCAGCGCGTCGCTTTTGGTCAATTGCAATCCCAGACACAGGGGGGCGAATCGTGCCTGACCATATTTGGCCGCGAATACCTTGCCCGGGGCATACGCAGCCACACCCGGGCGCGGGGGCAGAAAAGGGCCGGGCACTCTGTAGGGAGGCACAGTCGAGTCGCCGATGCGAAGATTCGTCAGCCCGTCGGGCGAAGTCATGTCGACAATCATCCGGGCGTCGATGGTGCTGTAGCGAAACAGGCCGCCATAGGTCTTCCAGCCCTGCGGGACCAGGATGGAAAAAGCCTTCTCCCGGGTATCGCGCATCGGAACCCAGCTTATGCCGGTTGTCGCTTCAGGGGTGTTCGGCGCGCTGGTCCCAACCGCAGCGCCGACGCTGCCCGAAGGAGAACGATGGGCCCAATTGTAGGCAACCCCGATGGCCACCAACACCAGAAAGAGCCCCGCGAATACAAGCTTTTTCACCTATCGCCTCCCATTCTGTGAGCCTGGCGCCAACGCTGCGTGGGGGAGTTCCTGGGCCTCCTGGTGCGTTGGCCAGCACGGCGCGGCTGCTGAAGCCTGGGGATGGTTCAGCATCTCGACAGAAGTATATGCTGAGCACTCATGATCCGACGCTGCGACATGCGCGACTTTGCATTGATTTGGTCGATTATCAATGATGGAGCTGAGGCTTAACTGGGACATCCCGGAACGCCAGGTTGAAACCTCCGTCGTTTTGGCAGATTCGCAGTGGTGGGAAGGCGTCAAGCGCTGATTCCGTCACCACGCAAACTCCGTTTGCGTGACAGCACCGCGAGCGCGCTATAGAGTCCGCCGGCATCGAGGTAGGAGCCCTGGAGGTGACTGGTCCCGGTGGAGACGGCCGCGTGGCCATGAAGGATGCGGGTGTTATCGAACAGGACGAGATCGCCGGGCTTCCAGCCGTAGGTTACCAGCCGTGCCGGCTCACGGAGCAGCTGGGCAAGCTGACGATAGGCCGGGTAGTACTTGTTGAGCTGCGGACCCTTGAACCGCAGCGGCGCGAGCGAGCGGTCGTCGTAGTAGATGGCACGGAACTGGCCCTGTGTATCGAAGTCGAGCATGGTCCGCTCGGCAACGAGTTCCACGTTGGCATCTTGAAAACGATAGGGGACGGGCGTCTGCGACAGAATGGCGAAGGCATCGGGATCATGGGCACGCAGGCGCTCGGCAACCGCCATTCCATCCACAAAGATGCTTTCGCCTCCCTGGCCGGGGGCCGAGAGACACTGCAGAAGCTGGAAACCGGGCACCGGATCACGATAAGGATGGCTGGTGTGCACAGGCCGGCCCGGACTTGTGTAACCGTTATTGTTCGGTTCGACAACGGTGCGAAGATCGAAGGTGCGGCTATCGTTGGTCTCCGCCACGAGACTGAGCAGGGCGGCCACGCGCAGGAGCGCCGATTCGGCGGTCCCCTCCTGTTTTGGCAAATTGCGCAGAAAGGCCAAGCCGTCGCGCCCGACGTAGTAGAGCCAGTCTTCGCGGCTGGCTGGGTTCTCAACCCATTCGGCGTAATCGCACCAGGCGAAGACCCCGGGTGGTTGGCCCATCCAGGGCAGGCGCATGGGGCGTGCCGTCATGTGCAGGCTGCGGTCGAACGCGTGCAGCCAACTGAGCGGAAAAACGCTGGTTGCCCCGTCGTCCCAGCTCAGGGTTATGTGCCCTGATGGGCGGGGCTCAGCGGCCTGCAACCGTGGGGATGGCGGGAGATCAAGCAGGCTTGCCAGACGCTGCCCGGTGCGGGGATCGCGGTTGGCGGGATCGTTGTCGCGCAACCAAAGGGAGCTGTATACGCTATACGACGAATTCTGCCAGGTAATCTCGAGCTCGCTCGCGGTGCAATTTAGAGCGGCCACATCGATTTCCGCTTCTTTCACGATCATTGTCCCTCCACGGGATGCGCTGCACGACGCCGCTGGTGCCACAAAACGCAGGAATTCCACGCCCCTGCGACGCCGGATAGTCCAAGTACTATTGTCTGCTACACGAGGATCAGTGCCAAATGTGCCGGTCATCTGACGGCGAGACGATCAAAGCCGAAAGACCCGAGGTGACTACGCGTCCCTGGCTGCCCCCAGCTCCAGGGACGCGGCGCCCCCAGATTGGGGACAGTCTCAAGGAGCCAGAGATCGACCGCCAAGACAGGGCAAAGGAAGAAGGATCGCGCGCATTGGCCTGGTAGTTAAAGCTTAACCATCGCGTGTTAACTGCTGATAAATGGGGCGCAGGGCCTCAACCCAGGGCCAATAACAACACGCCACCGGCAATGCAGATAGAGCCAATGAGGCGGCGACGGATTTGCCCCTCATTCAAAAATCTGGCCCCGAAGTACATGCCCATCAGCATGGACATTTCGCGCACCGGAGCGACGTGGCTGACGGGAGCCAGCCTCATGGCGAAGAGCACCAGGATGTAACCGAGGGGCGTCAGCAACGCGATCGCCGATGCTTCTTCCCAATATTTTGCATACTCCTGCCGCAGTTCAGCACGACGGTGGTAGGCCCTGCGGGAGAGAATCAGCGCGCGAAACAGGTTGCCGGCATATTCCACCAGGATCGGAGAGACGAGGAGCATCTTGACCGAGTAGCCATCGACCACGGTGTAACAGGCGATCGTACAACCGGTAGCGACGCCCCAGAACAGGGCAGCATGGCTTTTCTTGTGGCGCCGGGCGGCCAGGCCACCCGATGCATACAGAATGCCAAAGGTAACCAATACGGCGCCCACGACGGCCAGGAACGAAGGATGCTCGTGGAGAAAGAAGACCGCTCCGGCGAATGACAGAAGAGGCCCGGTACCCCGCGCGAGGGGATACACCACGGTGAGTTCCCCTGCCCTATAGCCGCGGAGGAGGCTGTCTGTGTAGAGAAGATGGAGCACACCGGTCGCGAGCAGAAACAGCGCAGCCCGCAGACTGAGGCTGGACCAGGAGTCGGTCAAGATCCAGATGGCGAAGGGGGCAAACACGACCGCTTCGGTGACCGAGGAAAACCAAATCAGATGTTTGCTATGGGCTGCCTGCTTGGCGAGAAAATTCCAGGTGGCATGAGCGAGCGCGGCGAAGGTGACAAGAAAAAATGCGGTAAGTGGCAAGACCCGCCCCCCGGAGACACGAAGTCACTGTCGACTTTTCCCTCTGGGATTTTTGCCCCTGGGTGCGGACCCCCGGTCCTTTGTGGCGCTTGGACCGGTTGGATCACCGGAACCCTAGCCACCTCGTTCCATCGAATAAGACCAGTTTAAGGAACTACGCCCGGCGACGCAACCGGCTTTCTGCATCCGTGGCGGCCGATGGTTGCCTGTAAACTGGTGTTACAAGTGGATGAGGAGAAGGCAATGGCGCAACTGATGAGGACATCGAATCCTGTACTGAACGAGAAGCGTTTTGAGGGCCTCGCTGTGCTGGGCGAAGGGATGACGCTGCAGGGTACGGTCAACAAGACTGGCCTTCTTCTGCTTTGCGCGATTGCCTCCGCGGCATGGACATGGCACCTGTTTATGCAGGAGCATTCGGCGGCCGCGGTTCTTCCCTATCTGTGGCTCGGGACCATCGGCGGATTTGTATGCGCGCTGGTTACGGTTTTCAAGAAGGAATGGTCTCCGGTCACTGCTCCGGCTTATGCGCTGCTGGAGGGGTTGGCGCTGGGCGGAATCTCGGCGGTGCTGGAGATGCGCTTTCCCGGGATTGCGATCCAATCCGTAAGTTTGACATTTGGCACATTGTTGGTTCTGTTGCTGGCGTACCGGTCCGGGTTGATCCCGGTGACGCAGAATTTCCGGCTGGGGATTGTTGCCGCAACCGGCGGCATCATGGTGTTTTATTTGCTGCAATTTGTGCTGGGTTTCTTTGGGGTTCACTTTAATACGATTAATGGCTCGGGGCCTATCGGGATTGGGTTCAGCTTGATTGTGGTGGGGATTGCGGCGCTCAACCTGGTTCTGGATTTTGATTTTATCGAGAATGGCGTGCGCATGGGCGCTCCGAAATATATGGAGTGGTACGGTGCGTTTGGACTTATGGTCACGCTGGTTTGGTTGTATCTCGAGATTTTGCGGCTGCTTACCAAGATTCGTGGACGGGATTAAGGTTGCACGGGTTGGCTGCCGCAGAGTGCCGCGCCTCTGGCGCTCCTTCGGCGGGATTCCAAACCCCAGCCCTTCCGGGCTGGGCTGACGTTTAGCGGTCGGCCCTCCGGGCCTTGATGGGTTTGATTCCAGAGGGAATGGTTCTATCCTCAACGGGTGGGGTTTCCAGTTGCCCCGAATCCGGATTTGGAGTTGCGGGGGGAGGGTGGTGGAATCCCACATCTCGCGAAAAACGAGCGAGATATGGGGCACCCGTCGTTCCGTGGTCGGGACAGAGTTACCCATCGTGGTCGGGACAGAGTCATCGATCGTTCCGTGGTCGGGACAGAGTTACCCACCATTCCGTGGTCTGAACAGAGTCCTCGATCATTCCGTGGTCTGAACAGGGTCAGCCGTCGTTTTATTGTTTAGACAGAGTCGGCCATCGTTCCGATTAACGCTCGTTAGTTGATTCAGCAGAAGCGATCGTTGGGCGCCCCACCGGGGGCGCCCATCTTTTTCGGCCCACGTACGCTTTCGCGAACGTGGGGCACCCGTCCGATTTCCTTAGATGTTGTTACGACCGAGGTCGGTCGATTGACAATGCGGGAAACAGTGTGAAACCATCCCGGACGTCACATAGTCGTGCTGTTGTGAGAAGGCGAAATAGCGGGCACAAGGAGAACTATCCGATGAAGAAACTAGCGATCTGCGCGGGCTGTCTGGTTGCGTCGCTGAGCATGTTTGCCCAGGCACCGCAGACGTATAAAGGCGAAATCATTGACAGCCAGTGCGCGGCTTTAGGTGGGCACCAAATTATGGAGCAGAAGGGCGAAAGCGCGAAGGATTGCACCAATCGATGCGTGGGCATGGGCGGCCGGTACACGCTCTTCGATCCCGCCACCAAGACCGCTTATCAACTCGACGACGCGAAGAAAGCCGCGACTTTCGCGGGAGCAAAGGTGACAGTCACCGGGACCTTGAACGCCGCGACCAAGACGATCCATGTGGCAAACATCAAGGCCGGATCGTAAATTAGGGCGTCGTTTGCTCGGACTGCTTAACTTGTGAGGCGCCTGCCAACTGGAGGCGCCTTTCCAGTTCCTGCCGGGAGCTTTGCGGTGGATCGACCACGCCTACCAATATTTTTCCATTTCCAATCTCGGGATCTGTAATCACACCCTTGAAATTCGGCAGCCCCGCCCCGATCAGCAGGACCACCAGTGTGGTGAGGATGGCGCCGAGCATAATCATCTCGTAGATGATGATCCCATTGGTCCACCCCGGTGTGAGAGACATACCACCGGTGTGAATGGGGTAGGACTTCTGCGAAAGCGTGGTGAGCAAGTAACCAGTGGTACCGCCCACAACGGCGCCGAGCACGGCCCAGCGATAGGGACTCGAGGTGGCGTGTGAGTCTGTGAATTCATAGCCTTCGTGCGGCTCGCCGGAGACGATCACGATTTGCCGGGGATTGAACTTAAGCTCGGAGCTGGCGGCGCGCATGGCATCGGCGGCGCGTTGTGCGCCTTCGGCGTCGGCGTAAAGGCCATAGAGGGCTTTCATTGCGGCTCCTCCAACACCACTTGAGTATCCGCAGGGGCGACCACCGGAACGCCACCATGCGACTGCAGCCCAACCTTCATTTCCCAAATGGAGATCATGGGCACGAATTTCGAAAACAACAGGTAGAGCAGCGCCATCATGCCAAAGCTTGACGCCATGAGCGTGTCTTCCACCCAGGTGGGGCGATAGGTCCCCCAGGAGTAGGGCAGAAATTTGTGCTCCAGCGAAGGCACGACGATGAGGAAGCGCTCCAGCCACATGCCCACGACGACAGTGGCTGATGCGATGGCGGTTCCAGTGATGGTGCGCAGCCGCTTGATGGCGAGGATGGGCACGGGGATGATGAAGTTGCAGACCACCATGGTCCAAAAGATGGGCGCGAATTGTTTGCGAATGCTCTCCCAGAAGACAGCCATCTCGGGCGGAGAATTGCCGTACCAGGCGGTGAGCCGCTCAGCAAAGGTGAAGTAGAACCAGAGCAGGCTCATGGTCAGCAGGAGCTTGCCGAGGTTTTGAAAGTGGATGGGCCGGAGATACTCCTCCAAATGCAGGAATTTTCGCAGCAGCGCCATGGCCAGGATCAGGGCGGCAATGCCGCTGAAGATGGCACCGGCGACAAAGTACGGACCGAAGATGCTGGAGTGCCACATGGGCACCGGGGTCATAGAGAAATCCCAGGAGACGATGGTGTGCACCGAGACGGCTACGGGCACGATGACCACGGCCATGATATGCATGGCAATTTCGAGGCGCTGCCATTGCCGCGGCGTGCCCTGCCAGCCCAGCGCCAAGACGCGATAGATTTTCTTGCGCAAGCCAGTGGCGACGTCGCGCACGGCGGCGAAGTCGGGAATGGTGGGCAGATACAGGAAGGTGGTGCTGCCGATGAGGTAGGTGGAGATGGCGAAGAAATCCCAAGCGAGCGGAGAGCGGAAATTGGGCCAGATTTGGCGTTCGCTGGGATAAGGAATCATCCAGAACCCGAGCCACGGGCGCCCGATGTGGCAAAGCGGAATGATGGCGCCGATCAATACGGAGAAGACGGTGATGGCCTCGGCACAGCGAGTGACCGGACGGCGCCAGGTGGCATTGGTGAGACGAAGAATCGCGGAGATCAGCGTGCCGGCATGGCTGATGCCGATCCAGAAGACGAAGTTGGTGATGTCAAAGGCCCAGAACACCGGGGAGTTGAGGCCCCACACGCCGATGCCGGCATATAGCTGATAGCCGAACGCCGCCACTCCTGCGAGGAGGACACTGGCAGCGACCGCCACAGCAATCCAATACTTGCCGCTGCTGTGAAAGAGCGGCCGCAGGAGATCCTGCTCGATTTGTTCAGCCCTTGGTTGCATCTTCCCAGGTGCCTCGCTCGAGGTAGGTCACGTTAGGCTTGGTGCCCAGTTCGCCCAACAGCTTAGTGCCACGATTGGAACTGGACAGGCGGGCGACTTCGCTGTTGGGATCGTTGAGGTCGCCGAAGACCAGGGCCTTCGACGCACACGATTGCGCGCAGGCGGTCGTGAATTCGCCGTCTTTCAGCTCGCGTTTTTCGGCCTCAGCCTGAATCTCGGCGGCCTTGATGCGCTGCACGCAGAAAGTGCATTTCTCCATGACGCCGACGGTACGCACGGAGACGTCAGGATTGAGTTGGAGTTGTAAGGGCATGTCCCACTCGGGGTTGTAGAAATTGAAAAAGCGGACATTGTAGGGGCAGGCATTGGCGCAGAAGCGGGTGCCGATGCAACGGTTGTAGACTTGCGAATTCAGTCCTTCGGGGGTGTGATAGCTGGCGTAGGTGGGACAGACGGGCTCGCAAGGAGCTTCATCGCATTGCTGGCAGAGGACGGGCTGAAAGCGGATCCTGGGGTTGGGGAAATCGGCCTCCCAGTAGCGCTCGACGCGGATCCAATGTTTCGCGCGGCCGCGCTCGGCCTGGTCAGCCCCGGCGGTGGGGATGTTGTTTTCTGCGTGGCAGGCGACTACGCAGGCTTCGCAGCCGGTGCAGCGATCCAGGTCGACTACTAGTCCCCACTTATGTGGCATAGGTTTTACCTTCCATTGAGAAGATGTACCTCAGGGGCTAAAGCCCTCAGCTGCTCATGCTCTGTGCGGCACGGCTGAAGCCGTGCCCTTCGTCCAGAGACTATTCCGCGGTGAGTGGAGGCGTCATTTTCTCTGAGGTTTTCTTGACTTCGCATATGCATCAACGCGGCTCCTCTTTGTGGGGGAAACCGCTCATTCCTCCGGCGAACAAGACTAGTTTGGATTGTTCGGGGCCGCCGGCGCGACTTAGCTTTACACGGGTCGCGGCCCAGGCGTGCGAACCGGTTTCGCGATCGGTGAGGGGGGCGAGAATGGAAAGCGGGTTGGCGCCACGGCCGGTGGCGAAGCGGCCGAAGTTTTCGTGGCCCTGTCCAACGGGCATGGCGATTATGTCTGGCGCGATTCCGGGGGAGAGGATTGCGGGGGCGCGCAGAGTTCCCTGGGGGGAGGCGAGTTCTACCAGGTCGCCTTGCTTGATGCCGAGGCGATCGCCGGTGGTGGGATTGATCTCGACCCAACTCGACCACATTGCGGAGGTGAGCACGTCGGGCAGTTCCTGCAGCCAGGGCAGATGGGCTAACGAACCATCGCCAAATGATTGCGAAAGATAGGGCAGAAAGTAGAAGGGAAAGTCGCCGGCGGCACCGGCAAATTCCGGGGCAGATGAGGACACCGGCGCATGCTTAGTGGGCGGACCTTCAGGGCTGCGGGCGGTGGAGGGTGTGCTCCACCAGCCGCCCTGGGTTTGCGCGGCGTCCCAAAAATCATCGTCGGTCTTGGCATCGATGGAGCCGGCGCGGGTTCTGAGGGGAACGAACGCGGCCCGCACCATGGCATCGTAGGATGGCCAAGGCAGAGCTTTGGCGACTTCGCCGCCAAGCTGATGCGCCAAGCCTAGCAGCACATCGGGCATTGGGCGCGTATCGTGCAGCGGTAGAACGGCGGGCGGCGCAAGGCTGGCCACGGATTGCAGCGAGCCCGACTCCGGCATGCTGTCGAGCCAGGACTCCAGCGGAGCGTGGTCGGGCAAGATCAGATCGGCCTGGGCGCTGGTCTCGTCAATAAAGTTCCCGAAGCTGATGATGGATGGAATTTTTGCCAGGGCTTCGCGGATGCGCAGACCTGGGGGCGCGGAGAAGACTGGATTTGCTTCGTAGAGCAGCAGCATCTGCGGGGCGTGGGGCTGACCCGAGAGCGCTGATTGTGACAAGGCGCTCAGGCTTGCGAGGCTTGCCTGTATCGGCGGCGCAGGCTGCGGCACGGGTGTGAAGCCGAGTATAGGTCCCTGGCCTTGACCTGTTTCTGGGCCGGTGTCTACCAACGATTCCAGGGCATTCACGGCCAGCGCGTTGAACAAGCCATTGGTATGGGCGAGCGGCGGGCCGCCGATCATGGCAGCGGCCGCGCCGTTGTGCGTCAGCTCATGGGCGAGCCGCCTGATGACGGCGGCACTTACCCCGGTTTGTTTCTCGACTGCCTCCGGGGTGAAGTCCGGCAGGCCTGCTGACCATCCCGCGATGAGGGCACCGGCTCGTGATGCCGCGCCCTGCGGCGCGAGCTTTTCGGTGAGAATGACATTGGCCAGGCCCAGCGCGAGTGCGCCTTCCATTCCCGGCCGGCAGGGAATCCACTCGTCAGTGTTGGCGCCGGTCTGCGACATACGCGATTCCACCTGGACAAATTTTGCGCGGCGGCCGGGGCGGCCCTGGCGCATTTCTCCGTAGCCTATGGATTGCGCAACGGGAGTGTTCCAGGTACCCAGGAAATCAGCGCCGAAGGAGATGACATAATCCGCACGGCCGAGATCGAAGGTGGGAAGAGCGGTGTGGCCAAAGCTGAGCAGATTGGCCTGACGGAGGACAGCTTCGTCGAAGGGCTGGTACCAGACCGCGGGCGGAGCGCCGTAAGCTTTGAGGAAGCGCTCGACTAATTCGTGACGTTGGCCGGGCAGCGGCCGAGCCAGGAAGGCGAGCGCGTTCGCGGAGTTGGAGGCTTGCAGAGTGGTGAGATGCGCGGCTAATTCCTTCAAAGCATCGTCCCAGGTGATCTGCTGGAATTCACCGGAACCCCGCGCGCCGGTGCGCTTGATGGGATGGGTAATACGGTCGGGATGATAGAGCACCTGCAAGCCGGCCTGGCCGCGAGCGCAGAGCTTTCCGCGATTGACGGGATGCTGCGGGTTGCCTTCGAGTTTTTTCGCAAGGCCCATCTTGATCAGGCCCTGCTGGCCGCGGCGCACGACTTCGGCTTCGCCTTGCATCACGCGCACGAGCAGGCCACAGCCGCCGGAGCATAGGGTGCAGACGCTGGGCTTCCAGGTCGCGATGCCGGGGATCAGCTCTTCTTCCGGAACGAAACGAATAAGCTGCTTCTCCGCGCTGCGACAGCCTTCGAGCGTCGCCATGACGCTGGTGAGAGCCGAGATCTTGATAAAGTCACGCCGTTCCATAAGAGTTCGCCGGCACCCTATGCCTTAGTAATGGCAAGTCTCGCAATCGATCGAGACTTTCTTTTGTGTATGGCAATTGATACAAAAGCCCATGTTCAGATCGACCTTGCGTTCCGCCGTGGTCTGCTTGGTCATATCGCTATGACACATGGCGCAATCGACGCCGGCACGGATGTGCGGCGCATGATTGAATCGCACGTGCGCCGACTGACTGTAGTTGTACACGCGCACCCAGGGGATTTCCTCACCGCGGGCTTTGTACGCGGCAATCTTTTTGATCTCGGGGCGATCGGTGGCGATGGTCTGGTGACAGCTCATGCAGACGGTCACTCCAGGAATGCGCGCTTCAGGGCCTTGATCTACTCCGACGTGGCAGAAGGTACAGGGCAAGCCCTTAGCCAGATGGACGGTGTGGGTGTAGGCGATGGGCTGCACCGGATGTTCAGGATGGATGTCGAAGAAGTCTTTAACGGCTGCGGCCGCGTTGGGGTGGGCGGGGGTGAAAACACCGGTGGAGACATAACCAGATGGCGCCGCCGCCCGCGTCTCCCAGCGGGGTAGCACGATTTCCAGCAGTGTCCATACGGAGACGCCAGCCAGAATTATCAACAACCACTTTTGCCAACCCATCGGGATGCGCATAGAGAGCCAAAAACGTGCAACTGCGGATCGGCCGTGAAACTGCAGATGCTACACGACGGGATGCGCTGTTGTAAATAATGTACAGGGGCGGGAGATTGATGCGCGGCGGTCGGGGTTCAGTGATTGCATGGCGCGGGATTGATTTCGAAAGGAATCTGGATGGTCTTCGTTTGCCTGTGGAAATTGGCGTGCGTTGCAGGTATACCCAGTACTGACGTCCCTGGGTAAGTCTCAGTCGTCCCTACGGGACTGATCTTGCCGGGAACGTATACCCAGTACTGCGTGCTGGGCTATTTTCAGCCAGAGCTGTCCAAATTAGCGGATGAACCATGTTTAGAGTGGAGTTAATTCGCTGATTGCGTGGAGGCGGGTGGGTCTCGAAGAGAATCAGGTTGGCTACTTGCCCACTCAAGCCAAAACAAAGTTTGCATGGGCCGCCCAGCCATCCAGAATGGCAAGACAAAAACCGCTGACTTTGTTGGCTGCTCTACCGCCACGGATTGGCTAGAGGGACATGAGTGCCGCGCCTATGGCGCTCGGTCCGTACCGATTCCAACCCAGCCCTTCCGGGCTGGGCTGACAGTTTAGCGGACGGCCCTCCGAGCCTCGATGAAGTCTGCTCCCAGAGACAACCGTTCCATTCGCAAAAAGCTAATTTGGACAAGTCTGATTATCAGCCGTCCCTACGGGACTGGTCCCGATTCGGCTTCACGGCTTGTCTCTCTTCAGCTGGTGCTGTCCAGATCAGTCGATCGAAAAAGCTGATTCAGACAAGTCTCAGTGGCAGCAGCCAAGGTATCTGCGGAGTTCGGACGGGACTCCGTGGGCGAAGGACAGCCGGGAGGGAAGCTGGTTATGATCTTCCGAGATCGTAGACGACCGGCCCCTCGCGCTGAGCGGGCTCCGCCAGGGTTTGCCGGATGACCGCCAAGAGCTCGGCATTATTCACAGGCTTTTGAAGAAAGGCCTTGGCCCCGGCATCAATCGCGCGCTTGTGGTTGGCACGATGGTCGCGGCCAGATACCACGATGATGGGGATGGAGGCGAGCGAGGGGACAGCTTTAAACCTTTCCATCACCAGGAAACCATCGCCTGCGGGCAGGCCGAGATCGAGGATAACTAAGTCGGGCTCGCTCTTCCTGGCCTCAGCCATACAGGAGATGGCATCCGCTGCAAAGGACGTGTCGTAGTTGTTGGCCTTGAGGCGCACATGCATACTGTGAAGTACATCTGGGTCGTCATCGACAATGAGAATTTTCTTATTGCCCATTGCTTACCATCCTCCGCAAAATTTCGTAATCACAAGTTCCTGAACTCAAACGGCTATCGTTTTCAAGCCGTTCTCCATCGATTGGCTCCGGTTCCTATACCGTTGTCGCGCACGGAAAAGATCCATTCGCCGCCATCCCTGGTGGCAGAGACGTGTACGCGCGGGGGTTCGACCTTGCGGTATTTAATCGCGTTCCCGATGAGGTTCTGGAATACCTGGACCAACTGGATTTCGTCGATCATGATGACCGGCAGCGGATCATTGGTCACCCTTGCTCCACTCTCCTTGATGGCTGTGCTGAAGTTCTTCAGTGTTTTTTTCAATGCGTCTTTGCAGGAAATTTCTCGCAGCGCTTCCGCATTTGCCCCGGCGCGTGAATACGAAAGGCGCTCGGTGATATCGCGGATCGCGGCCGTCACCAGGATTCCATCTGCGCTTTCGAGGGGGCTGAGCATGATTTCGATAGGAAACTCACTCCCATCCTTGCGACGCCCGTTGAGCTCGGTCCCAGTGCCGATCTGCTGCGCCCGCGCCTCCGCCGCGGTTCGAGTACCGTCGGCGATCAGCCTCTCTGCAAAGCCTTGAGGGATGATGTTCTTCACCCCTTGCCCCAGAAGTTCATCACGGGAGTACCCAAACTGTTTCTCGGCCTGAACGTTCAGAAGGACGATCTCGTTGTTCGAGCTCACTACCACCATGGCATCCGGAGAAGCCTCGAGGAGATTGCGATATCTCGCTCTCCCCTCGTCGCTTTCGTTGAGATCGTGGCTGGGATTCATATAAGCTGCTTCTTGTCTTTAGTGTTCCCATTTTCGGGAGCCTGCTGGTGGTTCACGGTGAGCCATTTACCAGACCAAGTGCAGCCAACTGCGACACTCGAACAGGGTGTTGTTTAAGATCCCATCGGCTGGTAATGAACTGAACCGAGCCGAGGGGGGCCGGGGACGCTCCTGAGCGTCTCGCTCTCCCTTATCGGCTTCGAAACGGAAGACCGTGAGCAGCCATACTCACCCGAGGCACGACAAACGATGAATCACATTTCGCGGCAGCTGGTAAACATTGGCTTGCTGTTGATGTTTTCGGCGACAGGCTGCCAAAACACCGCGCCACCGCCGGTTGCTTCGCGTAGCGATTCAGCTGCGCACGCAGCGAGCCCCCAATATCAGCCGCAAGCCAGCTCAAGTTACGCCAGGGACAATGAGGGCACGGGGAGACGCCGGTCACGGCGGGGACGGCCGCAGGAGCAGGCGGCGCCGGGGCAATTCGACTTCTACCTGCTGAATCTTTCCTGGTCACCGGAGTTTTGCGCCACTCACGGTGACAGCCCGGAGTGCGGGCGCCACCTGGGCTTTGTGGTACACGGACTTTGGCCCCAGGATGCCAACGGCGACTATCCGCAGCATTGCAGTGATGCACCGGGCCCGAGCGATCCGCAGGCCGACACGGATGTGATACCCACGGCGAGCCTGGTAGAGCACGAGTGGGAAACGCATGGCACCTGCTCCGGATTGGGGGCCAATGATTATTTTGCAGAAATTCACAAGGCATATGCAGCGGTAAAGCTGCCGGTGAACATTGGCTTGGGCGGGGATGTCGACGGAGTGACCCCGGACGCGCTGCTGGCGCGATTTGCGGCGGCCAACCCCGGCTACCCGACGGGGAGTTTCGCGTTGAGCTGCGGCAATAACCGGCTGACGGCGGTGGAGATTTGCCTAACGAAAGATCTGCATCCGGAGGCTTGCCAAGGGGTGCGGTCTTGCCGGGCGAGCGTGGTTAAAGTAACGCCCCGGTAAGGGCCGTTCTCAGGGCTGGAGGGCAGGCGGCGTTGGAGTGGTTTGCGGAGCGGGTGATGCGGGATTGGGCGCAGCTCGCTGTATCCCTTGTTTGGCTAGTTTTTCCGCTTGTTTGCGCTTGTGATGGCGCGCTATGTCGGGCCAGAATTCGATGACTTCGCTGCCGATAATGGCCTGGGCTGTGACGGTAAAACCACGACCCAATGTGCCCCCGACTGTGCGATCAGATGCGGGGTAGTACAGATTGGAAACGGCTGCCCCCATCAAATTGCCCATCACGTTGGCATAGTTCGGTCCCCATGTGCCGTTGTCGCGCTTGCACCACACGGTGCCGCCGGCGGCCCACAGAGCGCGGCTGGTGAAACTACCCGTGCCCTTCTGAAAATACCGCGGATCTTCTCTGAACAGACCGGCGAGGACCGCGTTACCCAGGAGATTGCCGGTAAAGTAGTCGGTGTAACCGGCTCCCCATCGCTTCGCGTAGCCTTCCATCCCCTGGCCGTACTCGGGAAAGCTGTTCTCTGCCTGGTCGATGCCGGCACCAAATGCTGTGAGCACGAAGGGCCAGGGGTCGGTCGCGCTCTTGAAAAAGAGCTGGTACTTCTGGCCGGTGCTAAGGGGCAGTGCATCTCTATTGCTGGTGGTATTGAAGGTTGCCATCACCCCGAAAACCCGCTGATGGAGCTGCTTATCGAGCTGTTCCTGGGCTTTTTGGCGCTCGTCCTCCGTCTGGGTTGGGGCCGCCGCACCAGGTGCTGGCGAGGCCTGGGCGCCGGATTGGGCGGCCGGCGCTGGAGCGGAGGTGGCGGACGATGTTTGGAGCGGGCTCGCGAGAGGATCTTCAGGTAAATTGAGCGCGGCATTTGCCGGCTGTGCTTTTGCCACCGGGCCTACAAAGAGTACGGCGAATGCTATGGATATTGCCGCAAACCATCGAGTTAGAGCCAATCGGTCAACCTCAATCCTGCTGCGTAAACCTATCGCTCAAACCGGCCAACGCGGGCTTTCGCTCCTACGAGCAATGCAAATTCTTCAGTACCAAGCCGGATCGGAAGTGAGCCTAAAACCCCGATGGGCAAGAGGGAGCACGATACGGTCCGTGCTTTCCGACAAGAGGGAGGCAGGATCTCCGAGGCGCTCCGAACCTGTTTTAACGTTCGAGTCGTGCGCGTGAAATCATTGGGCCCGCACCAAGGAGGATGTTTTCCGACAGAATCCAAATGGCCTCCCGGAGGGGCCGACCGGGCTACTGCCTTATCCATTCTATGGCAAAATCCTCGATCAGGGCGGGAAATAGAGGAAATGCTCACGGCATGAACAACGATAGCGGCGGCGGGCTTCGTCTGGACTTAGGGAACGGCTATGCTGCTTAGAGGAACACGGAGGGAATTACCACTATGGCAAAGTATGCGTTGTACGTTCCATTGAAGGCTAAGCCGGGCAAGGCAGCAGAGGTCGAGGCGTTCCTCAAGCAAGGCGCGGAGATGGCAAGGGCCGAGAAAGGGACGGTGACCTGGTATGGCATTAAGGAAGACGAAGGCGCTTATGCGGTATTCGATACCTTCAACGATGAGGCCGGACGAAACGCTCACCTGAGCGGCGACATTGCCAAGGCGCTGATGGCCAAAGCGGAGGAGCTATTCTCAAGCCCGCCGCAGATTCACAAGATCCAGATTATTGCTGATAAGTAGGAGCGCGACGGTGTGCCCAGGCCTCCCCTACGGAGTAGGTGTTTCTTTCGCGATTTGCGATCTTTCTAGCGTTCCTGCGGAGTGTGCGTCTGTCTAGAAGGCGTGGCGGCTCAGGATTTCGCGAGTGATGGTCAGCACCATGATGCGGAGGTCAAGCCAGATTGACCAGTTCTCGATGTAGGCCAGATCGCAAGCCACCCTGTTTTCGATTTGTTCGACGGTTTTGGTTTCGCCGCGCCATCCGTTCACTTGCGCCCACCCGGTGATGCCCGGCTTGACGCGGTGGCGGAAAGCGTATTTGGCAACAACATCGCCGAAGAGCTTGTCTTCCGCCTTGGTATTGGGCGGATGCGGGCGGGGTCCGACAAGGGACATGTTGCCTTTGAGGACATTGAGCAATTGCGGCAGCTCGTCGATGCTGAGAGCTCGCAGCCACTTGCCAAGCCGGGTAATTCTTGCGTCACCCCGGGTGGCCTGCCGATCACCCAAAAGATCTGCCATGCCGTGATGCATGGTGCGGAATTTGTAACAGGTAAACAGGCGATTGTTGAAACCGAGACGGGGCTGGCGGAATAAGACCGGACCCGGGCTATCGAGACGAATTGCCAAGGCAATAAGGGCGAGCAGTGGGGAAAGAAAGACGAGGATCAAGGAACCGAAGACGATATCGAAGGCTGACTTCCTGGCCGCGCGCCAGTCTTTCAGCGGCCGTTCTTCGATCAAGACCACGGGATTAGAGCCGATAGCGGAGATCTGGCTACTTCTGTAGCGAAAACCTACGAAATCCGTGGTCAAGCAGAGGTCTGCAACGGCGCTTCCGATCTGTTCAAGAATCATGGATATGCGAGACATTGCATGGAGCGGGAGGGCGATGACGATGAGGTCGATCTGTTCTTCGCGGCTGCGCTCGAGAAGGTCGCTCACGCTGCCGCGGACTCTCATCCCATTCTGAACCGCCGGAATGCGCGAAAGGCGATCATCATACAAGCCCACTACGGTATAGAAGTTGGGCTCGGAACGCAGACGTTCAATGAACTCGCGGCTGAAATCACCTGCGCCAATGACTGCGACCCTGCGGGCCAGCCGGCCAGAATCGCTCCAGGTGTTTAACTGGCGTGATAGCAGGCATCGCCACGCGACAAGCAGAACGGCGCTTGAGGATAGCCAAAGAAAAGGCCATTCGCGAAACGACAGATTGTCATCACGCATGAGAAAGAGGCAGACGATCATGCTGCCACAACCGGCGAGCAGCGGCACGGGCAGAAGTTTCAGCTGTTTGCCCAGCGAACAAAGGGAGCTAAGCAAGTAGGTATGGGCACGAACGAGGAAGGCAGTGGTGACGCAACTTGCGGTTGCGGTGACAAGGAAGAGTGAGCCATCGAAGCGCAGCCCATGACGCGGCGTCAGCACGCTGAAACTCGGCAATCCACAGAACAGCAACAACAACAAATCGGCGGCCTGCACGATGTTGACGATAACCGAAAGCGACATTCGGTTTTTGTCACCGCGCGACCTTTTTCGAGCAGGTGATCTCCGTTCCATCGAAGGCACGGATGTGGCGGAATCGGGCTGCTGCTGAGCTGAAGCTTTAGGGAGAGTGACTTTCATCGGATCACCTCGGCGGTATCCGGGCAAAACGTGCGACTCATTTGGTTCTCCGTGGTTTTGAACGCCAGATCAGGAAAATGCATTTGCCGGTAATGGTTATGGCGGTTTTCGATACGAAGCGCCCGGTTGGCTTTTGCGAGCGCAGGCCAGCGCTAGCGCGCGAAAAGGTGGAACTTCCAATAAGCTAAGGCGGCGATTACCATGCCTGCCTCGAAAACCATTGCCCAAAGCACGCCGCGTGCACAGCCCAGCCGATCTTCAGGGTAAAGATGCTCCAGATCCGCGGGACAAACATCATCCACGACATGCAAGGAGGTTTGCGATGAGCTGACCAAGACTGGAATCGTGGTGATGCCATCCGTTAAAGCGATGCGTTTGTGATCTACATCGTCTTGATGGGTGCATACTCCAAACTCCCTGGTGGGTGCGACGGATACCGTCATCTCGAGATTCTCCTGATCTATTGGGGGCTCTTTGGCCATCCCCTTGGATTTGTCACTATGCAGCACATCGGCTGAACTCAAGGTCTTGTACGTAGCACCTTTGAACCATGACGACTGGCACGGCCGGGCAGTCAGTTTGCGGACTCATCATGTTTGGCGTCGCTGCAGTGCGTGTGTCATTGCGACAAAAGCTATGGACCCAGCCCTTCCGGGCTGGGCTGACGTTTAGCTTGCCGGCCCTCCGGGCCTTGCGGTGCATGCTGCCCTGTGTGGTGGCTATTTCCAACTGGAGTTGCTGAAATTAGGGGTACTTGCCATTGAGAATCGGGTTGGCGTTGGTGGTTGCCGGTGGGAGCTGACTGCGCTCCAGTCAATCTGCGGCTATATTGCCTGGCACGGAAAACGCACAGGGGCTAAAGCCCAGATCTTTTTAGCCTTTGAACGGCCCGACTAAAGTGCCTTGGTACAAAGCGTCAAGGGTTTCGTCCGCGGCCCAGTCCGGCGCGGCGTCTGCTCGCAGCTTTCTTCATTTCCGTTGATTACAAACCATTGACATTGTGATGACAGAGCCCTGACACGCCTCAGGTCGGGCGTTGTTACGTTGGGAATGCGAGACGAGTTTCCCCTATGCGATCCATCAAGTCAGCTACGGCTAAACAAACGATGTTCCCGCGTCTGGCAATCGCCTTTCGATTGGCTGGCTTCGTGCTCCTGCTGTCTGGGCATGCATGCATGGCGCAGTATGTTCCGATCGTTTCTGGTGCGGTCGGGTTCTTCGACAGCACCAATACCGGGGTTAATTTCTTTCAGCCGGTGGTCGCCCCGGTGGTGGTGGCTCCACTGGGCAAGCATTTTCTTGCGGAATCGCGATTCGATTTGCGCGGATTCTATGCGCCGAAAAATGGCAACAGCGGTCCTTACCAGGGCAGCTTCATTGGGTCGACCCAATACCTACAACTGGATTATTTCGCGTCGGACAAGCTCACGGTTACGGGAGGGCGCTTCCTCACTCCATTTGGCACCTACAATGAGCGTCTTACGGCCATCTGGATTCAAAAGCTGCAGGATGCTCCGCTCATTTTTCCTATTGGCACGCGAACGACCGGATCGAGTGACGGGGGGATGATCCGTGGGGTCCTGGTGGCAAAACCTGCCATCCATATCGACTACATTGGCTATTTTTCCGCGTCGAGCACTGCCCCCCAATTCCAGGCAGGGCGTGCGGCCGGGTATCGTTTTGATGCTTATTTTCCTGGCAAGCGGGTGGAAATAGGAACCTCCTACGGGCGATTCCTGCAAGGGACGCACAACAATTCCAGCGGAGCCCATTTCTGGTGGCAACCGTGGCGGTTTCCTTTAGAGGTGCGTTCGGAATACGCGCACGGGGCACACGCGGAGGGGTACTGGATAGAGACTGCCTATCGGCTCTCGCAGTGGAAAGGCCCGGACAGCCTTTTCGGCCGGCTGGAGCCGGTGTTTCGGATGCAGCAGACATTCCGTAACAGTCCCGGGCCGGGTGACGGCCTGCCCGCCGCCAATACGAACCAGGTTGACTTTGGATTCGACTACCACCTGCCGCATGAGGTGCGCCTGAATACGAGTTATTCGCGCAAGCTCACCTCTACCGGCAACGCGAATATTTGGGACTTTTCTCTGACGTACCGTTTTCTCTTTCCCATGTGGCGAGGTCACTCATGAAGAACGTTCGCTCACCCTGGAAATACTCAATGCTGCCTCTGGCCGTACTTTCGCTGGGAGGCTTGCTGACCTGGGCACAAGCATCCAGTTCGCCACAGAATGCGAAGCCAGCGTCTTCACCATCGGCACAACACACTGTGGCTGCTACAAGCAATCCCGGAGAACGAGCCTTTCAGGCAAACTGCGGCCGCTGCCACAATCCACCCGAGCAACTCTCAACCAGAATCGCCGGAACTGTGCTCCGCCACATGCGGGAACGAGCTTTGCTCAGCCCGCAGGATGAGCGCGACATTCTGAAATACCTGGCTCCCTGAACTATTTAGTCGAGAAGAGAAAAGCTGATGAAACTTAGATTCACATCTCCCATTTTGATCGTTGCGCTGTTTGCCACTGTTTGGTGTGCCCGATTGATGTCGCGTGCCCAGGAAACCCCACGCCGGATAGAAATCGTGGCCAAGCGTTTCGAGTTTAGCCCGAGTGAGATCACGCTCAAGAAAGGGGAGCCTGTCATTTTGGTGCTGACCAGCAAGGACGTGCAACACGGGTTAAAGCTCGAAGCATTCAACAAAGTTGTCAAAGCTAAAAAGGGCGAGAGCAATCAGGTCGAGTTCACTCCGACTGAGGCGGGGACCTTTGTGGCACAATGCGCCGTCTTCTGCGGAGCGGGGCACGGATCGATGAAGCTGACCATTCACGTAACGGAGTGAACATGAGCCGGGCGCACTACCTTTTTTTCCTTGGGTTGTCTCTCCTGCTGTGCGGCTGCAAGGTGAGCGAACCTAATCCCCTGGAGCGTACGGTCGTGGTCGCTGCCGAGCACGACATCACGGTAGGCAATCGGTCGCAGAAGAACCCGTTGCCGTTAACGAAAGATACTCTGGCGGCGGGTAAGGAGGCCTTCGATCACTATTGCGTTGTTTGCCACGGACTCGACGGTCAGACGACAGGGGTTCCATTTGCCGACCATATGTCTCCGCCGATCCCTTCGCTGGCTTCGCGGCAGGTGCAGGCCTACAGCGACGGGCAGTTGAAGTGGGTTATCGACAATGGCCTGTCGCCTTCAGGTATGCCTGCCTCGAAAGGAACGCTGAGCGACGAGGAGATCTGGTCGATTGTTCACTTTCTTCGTCACTTGCCGCCGGCGGGCAGCTTGGGCGAACCAGAGGTTTACAGCCACTAAGCAGATTGATAGGCCGGAGATAGTTATGAAATGGAGCGGACGAGCAAGCAGACAGGTGGTGGAAGCTGTTATCGCGATCTTTCGCGATTCAGCGGCGGAAGCCTCTCACCGTCTCTCGACGTTGAAGGCCGGCGATTGGCAACGGTCTTACCACTGGCTCGATGCAAGCGGGATGGCGCTGTACTTCCTCGACAGGGTGGAGTCATTGCAACTGGAGAGCGCTTTGCCTGCGGCGACACTGGAACGACTTCACGGCAACCTGGCCGATAACCGGCACCGAAGCTCGACCATGTTGGTGGAATTTGCTGCTCTTAACCAGTCATTTCAGAGGGCTGGTTTGGTTTACGCAAATCTGAAGGGATTCACGCTTTCCCCAGAGTCTTGCCCGCGACCGGAACTGCGGTGCCAGCTTGACCTCGACTTTCTGATCGACGGAACGCAATTGGATCTTGGCCAAAGGATCCTGAGCAAGACGGGGTACGAGCTAGCGGCCGCAACAACGGATGTGTGGGAATTCAAAGCCGGATCTGATGAATTAACAGCCATCGAGGATCACTACAAAATCAGGCCGCAACGCTGCGTCGAATTGCACTTCGCATCCTCGGGGGCGCCACCCCACCTGCCGTTTCGCGATTCGCGACTTGAAAGGCGGATCCGCCATTCCTGGGGAGGTTTTTCGTTCCCCGCGCTTACGCCCGCGGACCAATTTATCGCGCAGGCACAGCATGTTTTCAAACACCTTTGCAGTGCGTGCACACGCGTGTCATGGCTGCTGGAGTATCAACATCACGTTTCGGTTCGTTACCGGGATGAGTCCTTTTGGGAGGAAGTGCGAGCGCATGCAGGAGCCGACCGGCACACGTCCATCGCCATCGGCCTGACGACGCTACTCTCCTCCCAGATCTTTGGCGGTGAAGTGCCGCCCGAGCTGGAGGAGTGGACAAGTGCCCGTCTGCCTGCCGCAGTAAGGTTGTGGGCGGATCAGTACGGACGAGAGTCGATCCTGGCGGACTTTCCCGGTACAAAACTCTACCTGCTTCTGCAGGAGGCGTTGGTAGGCAACGATGACGCGTGGAAACAGACGAAACGCAATCGCCTGCTGCCACTTAGCAGGCCTCCACGGATTGTAAGCGTAAGCACCGATGACAACTTGTGGAAGCGCCTTCGAGGCGAACTGTACCAGATACGTTTCATTATCTTTCGGCTCCGCTTCCATGTGTTTGAAGGACTGCATTACACGGTCGAGGCTTTCCGCTGGAAACGCCGGCTCGCAGTCCTGCCGGATTACAAGCCCGATTTGATTGTTGATTGAACGATGACTATGAATACACGATTTACAACCCGCCTTGCACAGCTCTCATTTTGGATTGCTGCTTTGCTTGCGTTATCCGCCTTTGGTTATGCACAACAGGTGACGGCTCCAGCGTCTGCCCCGGGATCGGCCCCGGGGTCCGCCGCCACAGATACAGCTTCTTCAGATGCTGACGCGAACAGCCCGGCTGGTTCGCAAATCAACCAACGCAGTTCGTTGACAGCGGCGCAGATCATTTCGATTCTGCAGCAGAGACCTGAGCTGGTGGTAGAGCTAAAGTCCCAGGTGGCCGACCAGCTTACGCAGCAGGGTGTCCCGACGCAAGCCGACTCGATCACGGACGAGATGCTGCTCAGTCAGATCACGACGAACGCCAACCTGCGCGCCAGCATAACGATGTGGCTGCGCGCCCGGGGTTATGTCTCAGCGGCCGATATGGATCGCCTGCTTTCGAGCTCCGCCTCCGAGGAGGACAACGAGGCATCGCCGTTTGGATCGTCCTCTTCAGCACTCTCGTCAGGGGCGGCGCTTGATGGCCTGGCTCTCTCGGGTGGAGACCGTTCTCAAAGCGGAATGGCTTCTGCCACCGGCCAATCATCTTTGCTGGGCGAAGACGGCTCGGCGTCACGCACCGCCAGACTGAATAACTCGGCACAGCGCTCAGTGAAGACACCCGATAAGCAGCGGAGCATCACGGATGAACCCGAAACACTCCACCTGCCGGCGCCCTACAATCTGCGCTCGTTGCGTGATCTTTACACGCAAGTCCCTCCGGATAGCCAGAAGCTCAAGCGTTTTGGTTCCGAGGTCTTTACCAACCGAGACGACCTGACACGCGGCGGAATGGGAAACCGCACCATGCCGCTCGATCTTCCGATTGGTCCGGACTATGTGCTGGGTACCGGCGACGGCCTCACCATCAATCTTTGGGGAGGCATCTCGCAGAACTTTACCCGGGTCATCGACCGCGAGGGGAAGATCGCGTTGCCGGAGGCGGGCTCTCTGATCGTGGCCGGGCTTACTCTGCAGCAGGCCCGGTCCAATATTGAAGGCGCGCTCAAGCAGCAATACCACAATGCGCAAGTGGATGTGACCATTGGGCGGCTGCGCACGGTGCGGGTGTACGTGGTGGGCGACGTGCAGCGGCCCGGGGCTTATGACGTCAGTTCCCTCTCGACGCCAATCAATGCCATTTACGCGGCGGGTGGCCCTACCAGCGTGGGATCACTGCGCATCGTGCGCCACTACCGTGGACAGCGACTTGTACGCGAGGTGGACCTTTATGACTTTTTGCTGAACGGCGTGCGCATGGATGACGAGCGCCTGCAGGCGGGCGATACGCTGCTCATTCCTCCCGCCGGTCCGCAGGTCGCCATCTTCGGCATGGTAAAGCGCCCCGCGATTTATGAGCTCAAAGGAAACTCGACCCTGAAAGAAGTGCTGAACGATGCCGGCGGAGCTACGGTCGCCGCGGCGCTGGACCACATCACGATCGAACGCATCGACCCTAATAAGCAACGCGAGACTGTGAGCCTGCCGTCGATGCCCTCGACCACCCGGGAGTCGACGCTGGCACAGATTGCTGCCTTCGAGGTGAAGGACGGCGACCGGATCCATGTGGAACCGATTTTGCCTTACAGCGAGCGCTCCATTTACGTGGAGGGCCACGTGGTGCGCCCGGGCAAGTTTCCATATCGAGACGGAATGCAACTCAACGACGTGCTGCACTCCTATCAGGACCTGCTGCCAGAGCCCGCTGCGAAAGGCGACATCATCCGCCTGGTAGCACCTGACTTTCATCCGGAGACCATTCAGTTCGACCTCGCCGAAGCCCTGATCGGCAACACCAACCCAACGCTTCAGCCGTTTGACACGATCCGGATCCTGGGCCGGTATGAAGTGGATGCGCCGCAGGTAGTGATTCGGGGCGAAGTGCTGCGTCCGGGGACGTACGCTCTGTCGCATGACATGACACCGATGAAGCTGGTCAGCATGGCGGGCGGATTCAAACGAGACGCCCTGCTCACCAACGCCGACCTTGCAAGCTACACGGTTCAGGGCGGCAAGAAGGTCATCAGCCAACGCACGTCGATTCATATCGGCAAGGAGGCATTTGACGATGTCCCGCTTAAGCCGGGGGACATCCTCACCATCCATCAGCTTTCTGGATGGAACGATATCGGCGCCTCCGTCATTCTGGAGGGCGAGGTGACATACCCCGGCAGCTATGGCCTGCAGGAAGGTGAACGTCTGAGCTCAGTGCTCCGCCGCGCCGGTGGATTGCGTGACACGGCCTATGCGAGTGGCACCATCTTGACTCGCAACCAGGTAAAGGAATTAGAGGAGAAAACCAAGGACGAACTTATTCGCCAGATTGAGACCACTTCGGCATCGGCACACCTGGCTCCCAATTTGGGCAGTAGTCAGGAACAAGCCGCACTGCTGCAGGCTGCGACGCAGCAGCAGGCGGAGGTTCTGCAGCACTTGAAGACCCAGCCGGCGAGCGGACGACTGGTCATTCACATCAGCGCCGATATCAATAGCTGGGCCAATACGCCTGCTGACATCGAGATGCATACCGGCGACGTGCTAACCGTTCCCAAGCGTCCTGGATTCGTGCTGGTCAGCGGCCAGGTCTATAACGCCTCGGCCATCACCTTCGTTCCCGGTAAAGAAGCAAGCTGGTATCTCCGCCGCGCAGGTGGAACTAACGATGTTGCAAATCGCAAGGAGATTTTTGTCATTCGGGCAAACGGTTCAGTCATCGGAAGACGGTCTGGGGAATGGTATGGGTCGAATGTTCTCTCTACCCGGCTCGATCCTGGCGACGTGATTGTCGTTCCGCAGAAGATCATTGGCGGGTCTCTCTTCTGGAAAAATCTGCTAACGGTTGCGCAGATCTCTTCCTCCATTGCCTTCACGGCCGCCGTGGCCGGGGTCATATAGGTTCGCGATGCGATGGCCGGCGATGCTCCTGTTGGTGGCGTTCATGAGCACGCATAGCTACGCCCAGGCGCACCCGGGCCCGCCAGTGGATGGATACGGGGAGTGCGAGACCGGCAATATGGCGTCGACGTATATTCCGATCGAAAGCTGGATCTATCCCGCGATTGAGAGGTTAGCACTGGCTGGTTATGTTCAGACCGCGTTCGCCGGGCTGCGTCCGTGGACGCGGATGGAAAGTGCGCGGCTGGTCGCCGAGGCACAGGAGCAACAAATCGATCACGAAAATGATCTCGACTCCGGGAAAGGAGTCGACGAGCAAATGAACGAATTGATTCGGGAGCTGGCTAGCGAGTTCGCGGTGGAGCTGCGGCAGCGCGATGGGCAGTGCAATCGACAGGCCGCGATCGACTCGATCGACTGGCGCAGCTCCGCGATCGCCGGCACTCCCCTTACCGATGGCTACCACAGCGCGCAGACTCTCACCAACGATTATGGGCGGCCCTACGGCGAGGGAAGTAACCTCTACACCGGCATTGCGGCCCGCGCGGCCTCAGGCCACTTTGCGTCGTATTTCCGGGCTGAGCTGCAACGAACCGCGCCGGGGCCAGTCACTCCTTCCTCGGCCGACTCTGCGATCGCAGCTGCCGACTTCACCCCGCTTGCAGCCGCTGGACCAGCTTCCGGGTTTACCCGCGGACGGGTGCTCGAAGCCTACGTTTCGTACACATTTCACAACAACCAACTCAGCTTTGGAAAGCAAGCGTTGTGGTGGGGTCCGGGCAAGGGAGGGCCGCTTCTTTTCAGCAATAATGCTGAGCCCATCACCATGCTGCGTTACGACCGCGTTTCCCCGTTTGAGCTGCCCGGGTTTGGACGCTGGCTAGGCCCTATTCGTGTCCAGCTATTTTTGGGGCGCCTTTCGGGGCAGCAGTTCGTCCATGTCGGGAGCCAGACCCTGGGGCAGCCCGGGGTTGCGCTGAATGATCAGCCGTTTATCAACGGTCAGAAGTTGTCTCTCAAGCCCACACCTAATCTCGAATTCAGCGTTTCGCGGACTGCGATCTTTGCCGGTGCGGGAGCTCCCTTCACAACAAAGAGTTTTTTGCGCAGCTTATTTTCCACCGGCAACTCCGCCCCCGGCGCCAATGATCCGGGCGATCGCCGGTCAGACGTTGACGTCGAGTACACAGTTCCAAAGCTCCACGATTTGGTGAAAGTGTATGTGGACACGTTCACCGACGACGAGTTCTTTCCCCTTGCCTACCCCACACATAGCGCGTGGTCGCCGGGATTTTATGTTGCCCGCCTGCCGCATCTCTCGCACGTGGACTTTCGCGCGGAGGGGTATCTGACGCCCCCTCGAAGTTTTCCGGGGTTCTATTACTTCAATGTCCATTACCTCAGCGGCTATACGAATGACCGGCAACTGTTGGGCAGTTGGATCGGACGTGAGTCGAACGGATATCAGCTATGGAGCACCTGGTGGCTCTCGCCCCGGAGTTCGGTGCAAGTCCGCGCTCGGGATCAAAATGCCAGTTCTGCTTTTCTCCGGGGCGGAGATCTTCGCGACCTGAGTATCAGTGCAGATCTTGCTCTCAGCCAGCACTGGCAACTAAGCACGGCAGTGCAACAGGAACGGTGGCGATTTCCGCTTTTCTCGGCGACGCCCCACAACAATTTGACGACTACGATCCAGCTCTCCTTCCACCCGAAAGCAGGTGAACTCTGATGGCTACCGCGGAGATCATGGGAACGAAAACGCAACTTATGCCGAATTGGGTCAGGAATGCGAACCTGCTTTGGGATCATCGGCGGCTGCTCTTCAGGGTCGCGGTAGTGGCCCTGGTTCTAAGCGCCACCATCGCCTTCCTTATCCCGAAGCGTTACGAGTCTGTGGCTCGTCTCATGCCTCCGGAACAACCCTCCTCGGGCGCCGCCATGCTTGCAGCGCTGGCCGGTCATTCGTTGGGCGGTTTGTCCGGATTCGGGAACCTAGCCGGGCTGTTGGGCGGAAGAACCTCGAGTGCCCTGTTCATCGACCTTCTCCATAGCCGTACTATCAGTGACCACATCATTGACCGCTTCAACCTGCAGCACGTTTACAAGAAGCGCTATCGCATCGACACAGTCAAATACCTCGCCCACCAAACGACGGTAGTGGATGACAAGAAGAGCGGAGTCATCACCATTACTTTCAGCGATACCGACCCGCGGCGCGCGCAGGCGATTACTCAATCCTATCTGGACGAGCTAAACAGCATCGTGACCCGGGCTAACACCTCTTCCGCCCGGCGGGAGCGTGAGTTTATCGAGAAGCGCCTGGTGAGCGTGCAAGCCGAACTACAGGGTGCGGAGAAGGCGCTGAGCCAGTTTTCCAGTACTAACGTCACGCTCGACATCAAGGAGCAGACGCATGCGATGGTGGACGCGGCCGCCAAGCTGCAGGCTGAGCTGATTGTGGGCCAGTCGGAGCTCGACTCCCTGGAACAGATATACGGCGATGCCAATGTGCGGGTGCGTGCTGCGCGGGCGCGAATCGGAGTTTTGAAATCCCAGCTGACAAAGATGAGCGGCAGCGCGTCTGCCGAGGGAGCCGACGAGAGCAGCGAAGCAAGCTCACAGTTATACCCATCCCTGCGGCAACTTCCGCGGCTTGCTGTTCCGTACGCCGACCTCTATCGGCGGGTCAGGATTCAAGAGACGGTATTCGAACTGCTGTCGCAGCAATACGAGATGGCGCGCATTGAAGAAGCAAAAGACACGCCAGTGGTCGCGGTGATCGACCAGCCGTTAGTCGCCGAGAAGAAGTCTTTTCCTCCACGTTTGCTCATGATTCTTCTGCTGACCGGGTTTGCTGTAGGGGCAACCGCTTTTTATATAGTGCTTCGTTCCATGTGGGAACACGTGGGTAAGGGCGATCCGAGGAAAGTGCTGGCGCAGGAGATTGGCGATAGCGTGCGCAAACAGATGGAACGCCGTCTGCAACGAAGGTTAGGTGCCGAATGAGAGGCCACCTTTCAAACGCAGCTTATGGAGTGCTGGATTACGCGGCGTATCCCGTCGCCATGCTTCTCTCCGCTCCAACGTTGCTAAGGCACCTGGGCGTCGCACAGTACGGGATTTGGATCGTGATGACCGCAGCGGTGAACACCGGCGCAGTCATCGCCTCTGGTTTTGGAGATGCCAACATCCAATACATTGCAAGCGCGAGAAGCCACGGCGATCCAGAGCTGTTGCTGCGAGCGGTCCGGAGCATGCTGGGCATCAACCTCCTGCTCGGCGGAGCGCTCGCGGTGGTCTCGTGGGTGCTGGTACCGTTGGCAGCCGGGCACCTGGTGAGCCCGGCGTCGGGTCTGCAGGCGGCTTGTCTCCTCGGACTACAGATCGCCAGCGTGCTCATGCTGGTGCGGGCAATCGAGAGCGTCTGCATCAGCACGCAAAGAGCATTCGAGCGATATGGGGCGGCGATCCGTATCAGTCTCTTTGCCAGAGTGATCACGGTGGTAGCAGCCGTGGTGTTAAGCCTGCGCGGATTTGGTGTCGCAGGGATCATGGAGGCGACAGCCTGCTTCATGATTCTCGGAACGGTGGCGCAGCTTATCCGGCTGCGACAATACCTGGGAGCGGCCTCACTCTTGCCTTCGTTCGACCGTCATGCCACACGTGCGCTGTTCCAGTTTGGAGCTTTTAGCTGGCTATTGGCCGTCTCCAGTGTGATCTTTACCCAGGCAGACAGGCTGATCCTGGGAGTATCGCTGGGTGCGACCACGGTCACGGCTTACGCGTTGTGCGTGCAGATGGCCCAGCCGATTTATGGAATCGCTTCCTCCGGCCTGCACTTCTTGTTTCCTTATCTTTCGGCGCGGAATGCAGTCTCAACGCCGGCCGCGATAAAAAAATCGATCCTGACTGCGTTCTCGGTCAACCTCTTGATCGTAGCTGCGGGAACCGGCATTCTGCTGCTCTTCGGCCACGCTGTTCTCTATGCCTGGGTGGGACCAGCGGTCGCGCTTAGTGCCTCCGCAATCCTTGCTCCGATTGCCTGGAGCTTCGCATTCCTGGGGCTGAGCGTCACCGGTTACTACTCATTGCTTGCGCTTGGCCGCATCCACGCGGTCACGGCGCTGAATCTTACCGGAGGCTTGACCATGCTGCTGCTCATGGCCTGCCTTCTTCCCTTGCAGGGCGTTCATGGAATTGCGATTGCGCGGCTATCCTACGGGCTTATCGCTTTACTCATGTACGTCCCGCTGGCCCGTGCGCTGGGGGGCGCACGGGCGCCATCTTTGTCCGCGGCAGACATTCGCCCAGTCTGTGAGGACGTATGAACACCAGCCTCGCGATCGCAAGTGTGGAAACCCGGAGCGAGTCTGGGAGCTTCATGGCAACAACCGTGGGCTTCTATTTTGCTTCCCGCTATTGCATAGAGTACCTGTTCTTTCAGTCTGCGCCGCGCGCGGGCGCCGCATTCAGCCAGGGGTTGAACCTCCTGCTGTTCGCAGTGGTTGTCTTCCATTCGTTGGGGCCGGCGCCAAACACTTTGCGGTCGACGGTGCGGGTGCCAAGCTTCCGTCCGGTAATGGCCTTCCTCTTGTTTGCTCTTTGCAGCTTGTTGTGGAGCGCAACTGTCTCAGTAGCGGTGGCCTTTGCGTATTGGTGCGGCGTGGCGGCCGACTTCGCGATGCTGGTACTGCTACTGCGTACTGGACCGGTGGAGGGCATGTCGGCTTCGGTGATGAAGGGTTATGTATGGGGAGCCGGCTTCATTGCCGTGGTCATCTGGCTCTCTCCGACAATGCAAGACCTGCGTCCAGGAAACGACGACTTTTTCAGCCCCAACGCCACCGGGTTCATCTGCGCTTTTGGCGTATTTCTAGCCCAGTATCTGGGGCGTTCCAAACGGTCCTGGAACCTGGCCGCGATTTTTCTCGCTATCACCTTGTTGCGCACTCTGAGTAAGACCACCATCATTGCTTTTGTCGTAGCCGAAACCTTCGTGCTCTTGCGCGATTCCAGGGTCAGCCGTCGCAAACTGCTTGCGATTCTGCTCAGTTCGGGCCTGGTCGTAGCTGCATTCTGGAAACTGATTCAAGCATATTTTGAGGTGTACACCACCACCGGCAATGAGGCGGAGACACTCACGGGGCGCGTCGGTGTATGGAATTACGTTTGGGACCGGTCCATTGAGCAGCCGTGGATCGGGCACGGATTCCACTCCTTTCGCAATGTGATACCGGCCTTCGGGCCCTTCGAACCGTGGCATGCTCACAATGAGCTGCTGCAACTTTTCTATGCCTACGGAGTGGTGGGGATACTACTCTTCATCGCTGTCTACGGCAGCTTATTTCTACAGATCCGCCGCCTTTCCGGCCGTTCTTACAAGGCATTCTTTTACGGCCTTCTGGTGTTCATAGCTATACGGGGTCTGGGCGACACGGATCGATTCGAGCTCACACTACCGCTTTGGTTTGTTTTTTTAATCAGCTCACTCATGCTGCACCTCACCCCCCTCAACTCGAATCGCGTGAGTTGAATATGCCGATAAAGGACGGCCAATCATGAAGATCGTCATCGTAGTCGCCGGCTCCTCAGGACATCTCTCGGGAGTTACTCGTCATGCTGTCAGCCTCGCCCGATGCCTGCTTACCCGCGCCGGTGTGACAGCCATCCACGTGGTTGCTGCCGATTGCCAATGGGCTGCGCTGGACGCGGCCCTGCCGCACAACGATGCCAGACTGCACCTTCATGAGATATGCATTGAGGGCGGCGCCATCAGCCGCAATCTCTGGTACTACAATCAACTGCCTGCGATTGTCCGGCGGCTCAAAGCGGATGTGGTTCACTTTGCTTATCCCGCCCCGGTCAATCGAAGAGCGCTCGGATGTCCCGCGGTGGTAACTCTCCACGACCTCTATCCATACGACATTCCTTCGAACTTTGGCTTTCCCAAAGTTCTCTTCAACCGTTTGATATTGCAGCAATGCCTGCACGCGGCGGATAAGATCGCCTGTGTTTCAGAAACCACATTCAGGCGCCTTGCCTTTTATGCCCCCCGGCTTGCCAGCCGGAAGGCAGTCACCATCTATAATTGCGTGGATCCGGGACCGCCGGCCGCCGCAACGAGTCCCATCCCGGCGTGGTTTGGTCAACCGTTCCTTCTCTGCGTTGCCCAGCATCGCCGGAACAAAAACATAGTTCTCGCCTTGCGCGTGTTTCGGCGCCTGCTGCTGGAGAAAGCGATTAATCCGGCAGCTCTGATGGTCATAATCGGGATAGAAGGGCCGGAGACGGAAAACATCCATCAAGCCATCAAGGAACTCAATCTAGAGCGCCAAGTCGTCTTCCTCAGGGGAATTTCGGACGCCGAGCTGGAATGGTGCTACAAGCATTGCGAACTATTATTGGCGCCGTCGCTCATTGAGGGCTTCGGTTTACCCATCGTTGAAGCAATGTTCCATCATTGCCGGGTGGTCTGCTCCGATATTCCAGCGTTTCGTGAAGTCGGTGGATCGTACTGCCACTACGTTCCTCTGGAACCATTGGCGGAGGAAGCATTCGTCCGCGCGACACGGGACGCCTTGTCAACACTGAGATTCCGCACTCCGACTACCGAGCGCTATTCCAGCGAGCGGATCGCAAAAGCGTATTTTCAGCTTTACAGCAACATGTGCCAACGAGGCGCTGTCATAGAAACCATCGGCCATCGTGGCCTGGCCGGTAACCTGGAAGGAAGTGGCTCTTGAAAAGCCTAAGCGAAGATTTGCCCTGCGATACGATCCATGAGGGCACGCTCCACACTGAGGAGAAGCAGTTGCTACTCGACTGCCTTCTGCAGGACCCGAAGCACGCGTGGTTGCACTATCTGGATGGACGTCAAGCCTTGCCGGTAGGCGTCCTGCTGCACCTGAGCAAGCTAAGTCTCACCGGAGAAGAGTTTTCGCAGTCCGTGCGCAGGAAAGCGTAGTGCACAGGCGCATTCTCGAGGGCGCAGTGCTGGTGCTGCTAGGCCTGTATCTCTTTGGGCACACCCTGCCACGCGCCTGGCGTACGCTTAATACGGATTTTCCTAATTACTATCTCGCTGTCCGGCTGGTGCATGATGGTGTGGATCCATCACGCGCTTACGAGTGGATCTGGCTGCAGCGGGAAAAGGATCACCGCGGCGTTGATCAGAGAGTGGTCGGGCTGGTGCCGATCACGCCTTTTTCCACCCTGGCAATGTGGCCACTGGCAGGCTTGCCTCCGCTGCTTGCAAAGCATGCGTGGCTGCTCTTCAATCTCGCCCTTCTGTTTCCCATTGCGTGGCTGTTGACGGCGGTTAGCGGCCTATCCCTATGGCAGGCAGGTTTTCTGCTTGGAGTCTGCTTTCCTTTGCAGCGCAACCTTCTGTACGGCCAGTACTATATCGTTCTGCTGGGCATTCTGGCCGCTGGGTGTTGGGCGGCGCAACGGCAACGGAATCGTCTGGCCGGATCGCTGATTGGCCTCGGGGTAGCGGTCAAGATCTTTCCCGTCATTCTGACGCTCCACTTTCTCCGGAAGAAAAACTGGGAAGCACTGGTTTGGTGCTTGTTTACCGGCATTTTTTGCCTGGTGGTCTCTATCGCGGTCTTTGGCTGGAGTCTCCACCGTACGTATTTGTTGCAGGTACTTCCCTGGACATTGCGAGGTGAGGTACTCGATCCCTATAACCTCGCGAGCTCTTCGCTGTCGACACTGCTTCACCGGCTCTTCATCTTCGAACCGCAATTGAACGCGCACCCTGCGTTGCACGCGCCGTGGCTCTTCGCCATTCTGCACCCTTCGCTCCAATTAGCTTTACTGGCGCCGGCCCTGCTTTGGATTGATCCGGGAGTATCGTCACGCGCTCGCATCGCACTGGAATGGTCCGCATTGCTGTTGGCGACACTCACACTTACGCCGCTGCCAGCCTCCTACCACTTCACGGTGCTTGTGCTGCCAGTGGCCGTTCTTTGTGGACACCTCATTCGAGAGCGGCGCAGAACCCTGCTCGCCATGATCATTGCGCTTTACCTTGCAGCCGGGTATCCGGGATGGAATACGGCACCGGTAGACGGCTGGTACGCTCTGCTGCACGTAAAGCGTCTCTACGCACTCATCCTGTTGACTACGGTAGCCGTTTATCTGATCAAAAAGAACAACCGCGATTATGAGCAAAGATGGTGGCTGGCTGGAGGCGCTGTGGCCCTCATGCTCAGCATCGCCGCCGGCCTGGAGCACCAAAGCGGCCTGTTTGACGACTACGCCTACCGCCTTCCGATGGGACAGCAAACTCTTCTGGCAGCCCAACCGGTTCCCCAGGGGAGCGAAATTAACGCCATCGCGCTACTTCCGGAGGGATACCGCAGGGAGACGATGGACGGCTCTATCCGCTTCCATGCGGCCGATGGATCGAAAGATGCGCTAACCCTTACCGCTAGCGGCGATCAGCTGTGGACGGAGACGGTGGGATCGCATTCGATCCTGGAGCCTTCCCCTGGTGCCAACCCGGCCATTTTCGACGCAGAATCGCCGGCCTCGCTGGCAGGCGGAAAGAAGCTCGCCTTTCTTCGCCAGACTAACGGCCGTAAGCAACTGTTCGTACGCGATCTTACTCACCCCGGATCGCCTGACCAGCCACTCACGACGGCAACTTCTACCTGGAACCTCGAAGAGATTGCTATTTCGCCAGATGATTCCATCACTGTTTCGGCAACGCAAGACAAAGGAGAGCCGCAGCTTTACAGGGTGCGCGGCGTTGATCAACTGGAGCTTATTTCCAGCGGCGAAGCACGTTACCCGGCGATCTCGCCCGACGGGCGCTGGCTTGCGTTCAGCTCTTTTCGTTCGGGCTACTGGAATCTCTCCCTACGGGACCGAAGTACGGGAGCGGTGAGCCGTCTGACCACTGTGGGCTGCAATCAAACTGCTTCTGCATGGCTGCCTGACTCCAAAACGCTGTTGTACAGCAGCGATTGTGGGCGCCCGCTGGGTTTTACCGCTATTTGCAAGCGACGCGTTTTGCCTTGATTTTCGGGTGGGGGAAATCATGACGAAACGCCGACAATTCGGTGACAACAGGCCTTCGAACTTTGCCTAGACTCGGCTATATCAGAAGAAAACGTGTGGACTGGTGAAGCTGGTAAGACATATGGCGACAACTCTCTGTTTAGCCGACTCGGTTTCTGAGCCCACTGCCCGAGCCGCCATCGGCCCCAATTCGACGAATACCATCCAGTTCGCTGTTGAGTATGCGCTCTGATCGTTCACGATATCTCGCTTGTCTATTCCTTATGTTGCTTGCGCCCCCAATCTCGTTGGCTCATGCCGGTATTTTGCAGCACGGCAAGGTGCAGCTTATCTGCCACCGCACTGCTAATCGCGACATGCCCGAAAACACCCTGGAGTCGCTGGCTCTGGCGGCGCGGATGGGATGCAACGTGGTTGAGATCGACATCAGAAAGACGCTGGATGGGATATTAGTTCTCAATCACGATGACTTTCTTGAGCGGCTCAGCAGTGGAATGGGCACGGTCGAGCGAACCTCATCCGATGAGCTCGCGTTGCTCGATGCCGGCGCCTGGATGGGAGAACGTTTTACAGGCATGCGCATTCCGCGATTCGAAGAAGCGGTGCAGGTTGCCCGGGAGCATGGAATCGGTCTTTACCTGGATATCAAGACGAAGGGCATCGCTGCGCCCCTGCTGGAAATACTGCAGCGGGAGGGCATGCTGGAACGGGTGGTTTTTGGCGGCGAATGGCAAGATGTCCCCGCCCTTTACCCGGCTGCGAATCAGGATGCTGTTGCGTGGGTCAACCCCGGCTGCAACGCCACCCAGGTGGCGGCACTGCAGCGGCAAGGAAAATTTGTCGTCGCCAACTTCTCAGCAAACGCGCATGAGATGGACATCGACTCCATGCGCGCAGCGGTGGCCGCCGGGGTAGACGCGCTCAATGTGGACTATCCCCGCCTGGGCGCCGATGCAGCCGGGCGGCCGGTGGAAGCGAAGCTGGCGGAACTCGCGCAGGCAGCATCGACTGGTGCTGTGCCGGCACGCACGGCGGCTATCCGGGAGCTCTCCCACTACACTGGTTTTCCCACGCAAAAACTCTTCATCCGCTGGCTGCACGATCCGGACGAGGAAGTCTCGCGCGCGGCCGCAGTCGCGCTGGTTATCGCTCGCCCGGCGACGCCCACACAGGTCTTTATCGACGCGGCCTCCGCACCAGAAAAGACAGCACGGCAAAATGCAGCCTGGGCCATCGGTATTTCCGGCGCCCCCGCCACGGGCTTTCTTTTGTCGTTGTTGCATGACAAAGATCCCGGCGTTCTGAAGGAAGCACTGCTGGCTCTCAGCCGCTGCCCAGGTGAAGTACCGGCAGAGCCTCTTCTTCCCTTTCTGTCGAATGAAGTGCCCGCGATACGCGGAGCCGCTGCACTCGCCCTCGCCCGCCATCAACCACAGATAGCCGCGACGGCCGTAATGGATCTACTGTATCGTGACGAAGAGCAGGCAGCCCGGGAGTACGATACCCAGCTTCACAACGGCAACCCCAAGCTAACCCCGGAGCAGATTAAGCCGATCGTCGAGGCCTACCGGGAACAGATGAAATTGATACAGGCGCTTGGATCGCTTCTACCCGAGGATGCTCTCAGTTCGCTGGCGGATCAGGCATTCCGTCCGGCCGCAGACTATTCCAAGGTGACTGCGGTGGTTGCCGGCTATCAGCTCTGGGACCGTATTGCAACCTATCCTGACGCCGCGATTCAAGCGCTTCGATCCACAAACGTCGAAGTCGCGAATCGCGCCGAATGGGTTCTGGTGAAAGCGGGGGCTTCGGTTCTTCCCGCGTTGCGGCAGGCTCTGCCCAAAAGCGATGGGGCCTCCCAAGCGCGGATCATTCGCATTCTCGGCTGGCAGGGTGACCGTGAGTCGCTGCCGCTGCTGCGCCAACTGCAGGAATCAACTCCTGGGAACAAAGCCTTAGTTGAGTGGGCTATCGAAAAGATCGAGGTGCTTCAATTTCAGCCATGGACAAACTGATAAATTTTCCCACGCCGCGCGCTTTTCGCAGCTATCCAGCGTTGCTCAGAGAGCTGCAAATGCCTCCTAGGGCGGACAAGCAGGAAGATGCGATTGGGATTGAAACCTTGCCCAGAGAAGCAAGCGACTCTTCCATCGATGATCCGCTTTTGTGCAAAGTAGAACTGCCTTTGCGAGCGACCTTTTATCCGCTTGGCTTCGGATTTGAGATCATCACCAACAGCCAGGCGGTTCTGGATGCCGCCAACGAGAGTTGGGGGCATACGCAACAACGCGATAGCGGTCCAGCGCTCGAAATGCGTGTTGGAGTTACCGCCCGCTCCACAGGAAGCTGTCCGCCCGCGCCTGTGGCTCGCGGTCAACAGCATTTGATCTCGCTGGTCGCGGACGCACGCAACCAGGCGGTTTGCGATCTCAAAGCAGGTTTTGCTTTTGCCTGGCTCACCGAGGACGCCGTGCGGCACCGGAGCTATGCACGCTACCACTTTATTGAGGCGGTTGCTCTTATCCTTATCTCAACCACGTATGCGACGCCAATCCACGCTGCCTGCGTCAGCCGCCACGGCCGCGGCATGCTTTTTTGCGGTCCATCGGGCGCCGGCAAGTCGACACTGGCTTACGCCTGTGCCCGGAGCGGCTGGGTCTTTACCTCAGACGACTCCGCCTATCTCCGGCACCATGCAAGCGACCTTCGCGTCGTGGGCAATTCGCATCAGTTACGGTTTCGACCCTCCGCCAAGGATCTTTTTCCCGAGCTCCAGGGGCGGGGCGTCACTCCTCGGGCTGAAGGCAAACCTTCCATCGAAGTACCCACCGCCGAGCTGCCTGGAATCGTGACCGCTGACGAGGTGCTGGTGCATAACATCATTCTTCTAAACAGGGTTGCGACGGCTCACGCCGAACTGCGTTCGCTTCCCAAAGAAGCCGCCCGGCAGTACTTTCACCAATATCTCCAGCTGCCGGACAAGATTCAAGAGATGCAGGCGGAAGCGGCCAGGGGCATCGCCACCGCTGATGTGTATGAGCTTCGCTACCAGGATCTACAACAGGCGATCGATTGCCTCAATGAGCTGGCGAGCGCCCCGGGCGAACTCAGATGAATCGCCCATCTCCGCGATATTTCCGCCGATTGGCCGAAAAGGCGCCCCAGGGGCAGTTCTGGCTCTTCTTCGCGGCGTCGCTATTCTTCAGCTTTGGATTCTCAATCTACTTTTTTCTCTTTAACCTCTATTTGCTCGGTTTTGGCTTTAATGAACGAACGCTTGGCCTGATTGGCAGTTTCTCGGCCGTCGGCAGCATCTTGGGAACTATTCCCGCCGGCATTTGCGCGGAACGCTTCGGCATCCGTCGCACGCTGGTTGGGGGTCTGCTATGCACGGTGGTTTTCTCCGTGCTGCGTATTTGTTTTCTTTCCCAGCCGGCGCAGTTCGGACTTGCGACTCTCACCGGAATGACCCTATGCTTCTGGGCGGTCTGCCTTTCTCCCGCGGTCGCCAGCCTGACTCGTGAGCCGGAGCGCCCGTTCGCTTTCAGTCTGATGTTTTCGTTCGGCATTGGTCTTGCCGCCCTCGGCGCGCTGGCTGCCGGGCAGCTGCCAGGCTGGTTCCGCCACCTTCCGCAGGGATTCGCCGCCGGGCCATTCGCCGCGGGCGAGGCGACCAGGCTCACGCTCGAGTTTGCCTGTGGGGCAGCAGCTGTCTCGATTCTTCCCCTGCTCGCACTGAGCTTGCCTGGAGCGGCGCCACGGGTTCGCCTTGTGCGACTTTCGAATCCTTTTCTACGGCGATTCCTTCCGGCCATGGCGATCTGGTCCCTGGTTACCGGCTCGTTCCCACCGTTCGCCAATGTGTACTTTGCTCACCACCTGGGACTGTCTCTCAAAAAAATGGGCTTCGTCTTCTCGCTCTCACAGGTGGTCCAGTTTGTTGCCGTGCTCAGTGCTCCTCTCCTGCTTCGTCGCATGGGGCTGGTGAAAGGTGTGATTCTGACTCAATTGGCAACCGCCGCGGCATTAGCCTCTCTGGCGTTGATCCATCGCGGGGCGTTGGCGGCATGGGTGTACCCGATCTACATGGCGGTTCAGTACATGAATGAACCGGGTATTTTTAGCCTGCTGATGGACCAAATACCCGTGAACGAACGAAGCAGCGCCTCGGCTTCTACCTTTTTTGTGACCTACGGATGCCAGGCAATTGCCTCGACGGCCATGGGGGTGGCCATCGTCCGGATTGGTTACCCCGCAACGTTGTTTTGCATCGCCGGGCTGGCAGTAGGGGCGACGGTGCTGTTTGGCAGACTTTCGGGCCCGGCCGCCTCTGCTCCAACTTCTCCAGATCAACTGGGTGACCTGGCGGTGACCCGAACGTGAGGTTGTGGCAAAGCGGCATACTATGCTAATCGAAGACGATCGTCCTAAAATGTCACTTCTTTGTCATTTAGCCTTTTCGATGTTCATTTGGCTACTTCCTGATGGACACTGTAAGGAGCGACTATTGGGGAAAGATCGGTCAGAAGAGGGTGTTGAACCGGGGAGTGAATATGAGCCTGATTCTCGTTATCGAAGACGATCCAAGAATTCAACGGGCGCTGCGACGACAATTCAGCGCCGAAGGGTATGACGTTCATATTGAAGGCGAAGGCCCCTCGGGGCTGGCTGCGTGCAAGAGCATGCGTCCGGCAACGGTGGTACTGGACCTGATGTTGCCTGGGCTCTCCGGACGCACGGTTTGCAAGGAGATCAAGGCCTGGTGTGCTGACATACCCGTCATCGTGCTCAGCGCCGTTTCTGAGGTAGCAGACAAGGTTCTGCTGCTGGAGACGGGCGCCGATGATTACATGACCAAGCCGTTCAGCCCGCGCGAATTGCTGGCGCGCGTTCAGGCTGCGATCCGGCGCACACAAAGGAAAACGAAAGACTTGCCTCTCGGTTTTGGCGATGTCTCAGTTGACTTTCTCAAAATGGAGACCTACCGAGCCGGGACTCTGGTGCCTTTGACCGCACATGAGTTCAAGCTTCTGCGCTACTTCCTGGACAACCCCGGCAGGGCAATTGCGCGAGAAGAATTGCTCAACGATGTGTGGGGCATGAGTTTCCACCTTACTACGCGCACGGTCGACAACCAGATTCTGAAGCTTCGTCAGAAACTGGAGGCCGACCCTGCTAACCCGGTCCATTTCCGTACAGTTCATGGAATCGGATACAAATTCGTGCCGCAGGGATAAAGCAACTTTGCGTCGTGAAAGAGCTCGTTGATTCATGAAACAGTGGCGGATGCGGACGACTTTGATGGTATCGCTCCTGGCGGTTTCGCTGGGACTTACAGTCACTTGTCTTTTCATCATAAAGCTTACCGTCCGACAGGAAATCAGCAAAAGTCTCCAGGCCGACCTGGACCATTCGCTGGGTACATTTCGCAACCAGGCGAATCAACGTAATCGTATGTTAGGCCGCGAAGCGGCGCTGCTTGCCGATCTGCCCAGCCTGAAGTCCCTGATGTCCACCCAGGACGCACAAACGATCCAGGACGGCAGCCACAAGTTTTGGGCTGATAGCGGCAGCGACTTCTTCGCCCTGGCCTCCGCAAACGGAAACCTCTTCACCTATTCGAATCGCGGCCCCAAGCTCAGTGACGACTCAGTGAAACGTGGGCTGGACGCATGCATGTCCTCCGCCGAAGAAGCATGCATGATCGCCTTCGGACAAAGTCTCTACGAGCTCTCTATCCAACCACTCTATTTTGGCCCGCCAGAGAATGGTTCCTACCTCGGCTACGTGATCATCGGCTATGCCATTGACCGTCAGGTTGCCGGTGAGGTGAGTGAGGCCGCTGCCGCCGACGTCACGTTTCTGGTTAACGGTCAAGTCGCTGCTACCACCCTGCCGGTGGACCGGTTGAATGACCTTCGGCAGCAGCGCCTGAGCCTTGACGCTGTGGGCACAGCCCCACGCAAGATAGAGTTGGGCGGGGAATCCTACATTGGATCTATCACTCCTCTTCACGCCGCCGGGCAGGCAAAGATCCAGTTGGTGGTGCTCAAGTCGTACGACCGGGCCAGCGAATATCTTCGCCGCGTCAATCGATGGGTTCTTGCGCTTGGCGTGGCCACGCTGCTTCTGGGACTGGTGCTGGCAGTGGGCATTTCCCGCACGGTGACTCGCCCGCTGGAAACGCTGGTCGCCGGCACCCGCGCCCTGGGCCAGGGCGATTTTGATTATGAATTAAGTGTCGATGGCGCCGCGGAGGTACGGGAGCTTGCACTTGCCTTTGATCGAATGCGCGGGGAGCTCAAACGAACTCACCGGGAGCTGCTCGAATCTGATCGTCTGGCTACCATCGGTAGAATGGCCAGCTCGGTATCGCACGACCTTCGCCACCACCTCTCGGCCATTTACGCGAATGCCGAATTCATGAGCCTGCCCAACACCGGCCCTGAGGAACGTGCAGAGTTGCATCTTGAAGTGCAGGAAGCAGTGCAGAGCATGACGGACCTCATCGAATCGCTGCTTCTTTTCAGCCAGACCGGTCAGATGCTCCATCTGCGCCGGGAGCAAGTTGATGCGTTGATCGAACGCACCATCCAATCTTTGCACGTGCACCCGGAATGCCGCGAGATGCAGATTTCTGCCGAAACTCCTGGACCGGTGTACGCCTGGGTAGACAGCAAGAAGCTTGCGCGCGCAATCTACAACCTGCTTCTGAATGCATGCCAGTCGGCCAAAACTGGAACCGGGGTGCCCAGGGTGGTGGTAAGGCTCACCGAAGACAATGACAAGATTGAAATCAGAATTCGCGATACCGGACCGGGCGTAGCCGAATCTATTCGAGAGACTCTCTTTCAGCCCTTTGTGAGTGCGGGCAAGGAGAATGGAGTAGGGCTGGGGCTTACGCTCGCACAACACGTCGCGCAAGAGCATGGTGGTGAGGTGCGACTGGAAAAATCCCTGCCTGGCGAAACGGTATTCAGCATTTTGCTTTACAAACAGGCACTGGAGGCCTTTGGCCACACAAAGGTTGAGTCGGTCAAGGTCAATATGCTCCAGGAGTAGGAGCGAAATACCGCCGGTATCTCGAAACCAGGCGTGGCAGGAGCTGCTATGAGACGATCGTCAGGTCAGCTATCTATAGGTTCGAGTTACGGTAGTCAATTTTTCATCTTGGCCTTGCTGCTAGCATTTTATAGTCCAGCATCATTCGGCCAGACGGCGAATGATGCGACGCCCGCTGACCAGGAGCGAGTGGTTGCGATTGAAACCAAGCTAAACGAACTAAATGACGCCCTGGTGCAAACGGAGAAGATGCTGGAAAAGTCACGCGCGGAAATCCAAGCGCTGCATGCACAGCTCGATGCTCTGCGGGGACAAACAGCGGCCGCCTCTTCCAGCGCGCCGGCCCAGGATGCTCAAAACGCGAACACCGATCACCCGCAGGAGCTTGAGGCCCTTCACGAGCAGCAGGAGGCGATGCAAGCGGAGATCAAGCAGCACGATCAAACCAAGGTGGAGACCTTTTCAAAGTACCCCCTGCGGCTGGGCGGCCTGATTCTGTTCAATGCATTTTCTAATGTGGGGGTGGTAGACAATATCGAGTTGCCGACAATCGCATTGCCCCGTTTTCCAGGGGGTTCCCATGGCAGCACGGGTGCCACCCTGCGGCAGACGCTGTTGACGCTCGATGGAACGGGTCCCAGAATTGGGGGAGCCCGCAGTTCCGCAGAAGTGAGCATAGATTTCTTCGGCGGCGTCTCCAGCAACACTTATGGTTACAGCTCATCCGAGGGCTGGCTTCGCATGCGGCAAAGCTGGATCAATCTCGATTGGTACAAAACAACGGCCCAAGCGGGCTACACCACTCCACTTATCTCTCCGTTATCGCCCACCTCTTTCGCAACCGTGGCGCAACCCGGTATGGCCGGCTCGGGAAATCTTTGGACCTGGTCACCGCAGATTCAAGTCGAGCAACGTATTCCCTTCAACGAACAGCGTAGAGTTGGCCTTGAATTTGGCCTGATCGATCCGCCGGCTTCTGGATACAATTCCACGCAGCTCGACAGTCCTGTAGAGGCGTCGCGGCATCCCGGCTATGAAGGCCGCATCTCTTATAGCGCCGACGGAAGCCGAAAAGGTATACCGCGGCCCTTTGCCCTGGGCGTAAGCGGATATTCGGCAGATCAGTTTTACGCAAGCACCACACAGATCCATTCCTGGGCCGTGACCGGCGACTGGCAAATTCCCATTTTCAAATGGTTTGCGCTGAGTGGCGAAGCCTATCGCGGCCGAGCACTCGGAGGACTTGGCGGTGGAACCTATAAGGATGTATTTACGGGTACCGACTCGGTCACCGGCCTCAACCGAACCACCGGCGTGGAAACCGCAGGGGGCTGGAGTCAGTTCAAGTTCATCCCGAGCTCAACGTTCCAGATCAACGCTGCCTTTGGGCTGGACAACGCGTTCGCCAGCAATTTTGAGGGGTTCAATCTTTCAACCACACCCAGTACGCAGCTCAATACACGAAATAGTTCCGTGGTCGGCAACCTGATCTATCGACCCAAAAGCTATCTCATTCTTTCTCCCGAATATCGCCGGATCCAAACCTGGCCCTACGAGGGCTCCGCCAGCATTGCGAACGTCTTCACCATAACTGCAGGATACGAATTCTGATCTGCGACAGACAGCGGAGGGGGTTGTCAACTGAAAGTGAACACCCGGAGAAAATGAAACTGGCTCTCGCGATCTTTCGTCTCGCCGTCATGCTGTATAGCATGGCGTTCACGCTGGCCGCGGTCTCAGAGACCGTGGACGTTTCAGCCCACTTCAAGGTGACCAAAGGCCCAGGTAACCATTCGTCGCAACGCTCGTCGGGTGACGTCGTCGTCTGGCTTACGCCGAGCCGGGGAGGCGAAGATATAATGGCACCGCGCGCGGCGCAACACTATAAGCTGGAGCAAAAGGATAAGCAGTTTATTCCGCATGTTCTGGTTGTACCGACCGGCAGCAGCGTAGATTTTCCTAACCTCGACCCGTTCTACCACAATGTTTTTTCTCTGTTCAATGGAAAGCGTTTTGACCTCGGCCTCTACGAAGCGCACACAACGCGCGCGGTCCGGTTCGATCGAGATGGTGTTTCCTACATTTTTTGCAACATTCACCCTGAGATGGGTGCGGTGGTCATTTCCCTCAGTACACCCTACTTCGGTGTTTCGACTCCGGACGGCAATATTACGATTCGTAGCGTGCCAGCAGGCAGCTACCGGCTTAACGTGTGGGCTGAAAATGTACCGGTGGACCGGCTCAATGCTTTGAGCCGGGTGGTCGAAATCTCTCAGTCGAACACCCAGCTCGGCTCCTTTGAATTGCAGGCCAGCGGAGACATCATGACTCACCATCAGAACAAATTCGGCGAGAGCTATAAGCCGGACGCTAAAGAAATGTATTGACCTTTATTGGTGCGCGCTTTCTTTCAGGAATTGAATTGAGTCTCGGCGCTCCTGCAGTTTGGGCTACCGTACCTGGCAACCGGATTCCGATCCCCATCACATGCGATGGTCCGCATGTTAGATTGGGATACCAATGTGTACCCGGAAATGGCATGGCCGAATGAGACAAGACAGCGGCCGGCCGAACCCATCGAGGAGATTCACGATAGAGTGGTTGCCGAGAAAGCACTTTCGGCCCGGGATCCCGATGCGCAACTATTGGTGAAGGTTTGAGGAATAAGCATGGCCAAGAAGGATCTTAACGTCGGATTGGTTGGATATGGCTTTATGGGGCGTACCCACTCCAATGCATTTCTGCAGGCGCCTCGCTTTTTCGATTTGCCGTATCGTCCGGTTTTGAAAGCAGTCTGTGCACGGAATGCTGAACGGGTGAAGGGATTCGCCGAGAATTGGGGTTACCAATCGATCGAAACCGATTGGCGGGTCCTGGTGCAGCGCAGCGATATTGACCTTATTGATATCGCGAGCCCCAACGACACACACGCGGAGATTGCGATAGCCGCCTCACAGGCGGGAAAGATGGTCCTCTGTGAAAAGCCGCTGGGACGAACTGCCGCTGAGGGCAAGACCATGTTCGACGCAGCCGAGGCAGCCAGAATACCCAACATGGTCTGGTATAACTACCGCCGTGTTCCGGCCCTGGTGCTGCTGAAAGAACTGCTGGACGACGGCCGCTTTGGCCGGATTTTTCACTACCGGTCGCAATTTTTGCAAGATTGGACCATCTCTCAGGACCTGCCCCAGGGGGGCGAGGGACTATGGCGGCTGGACGCATCGGTATCCGGCAGCGGCGTCACCGGGGATCTACTGGCGCATAACATCGATATGGCGCTTTGGCTGAACGGGCCCATTACCGAAGTTGCGGCGATGACGGAGACGTTCATCAACGAGCGGAAACACAGCCTAACAGGCAAGGTGCAGCCGGTGACTATCGACGACGCAAGCGCCTTTCTTGGCCGGTTCAAGAATGGGTCGATGGCACTGTTCGAAGCGACCCGCTATGCGCGAGGGCACAAAGCGCTCTTCACACTGGAGATAAATGGAGAACGGGCTTCCGCCAGGTGGGATCTGCATGACCTGCATCGTTTGGAGTTTTTCGATCATCGTGATGAGGGGCGTCTGCGCGGGTGGAAAAGCATTCACGTAACCGACGGCGATCATCCCTACATGAAGAATTGGTGGGTGCCTGGTTTGCAGATTGGCTATGAACATACATTTATTCATCAGGTCGCTGATTTTCTAAAGGCGACGGGGGAGGGCGGGACTTTTTTCCCGAATTTCCGCGATGGCCTGGCGGCCGATTATGTAACCGACACGGTCTTGAAGTCAGCGTCCACAAAACGATGGGAGAATGTACCACTGGTTTAGGAGAAAGTACTATCACCGTATGGGCTGTTCACCTTTGAGATTGAGGGCCCGGCTAAACAAACTGCCTTAAGAACGGAAAAGATGGCTTTGCAGGACGAAGCACATACTCGCGATTTTTTACTGGAACGTACCGGACGGCTTTCCCAGGTGGGCGGTATTTCCCACTTCACGCATGCGGAAGGCAAAGCAAATGGGGTTTCCACCGTGCGTGTGCGCACTGCCCAGGGGCTTGAATTCTGGGTCGTACCCGACCGGGGTTTAGATATTTTTGAGGCCAGCTTTCAGGGAGGGTCTTTATGCTGGCACTCCCCCAATGGGATGGTCCACCCCGCTTATTACTCGACTCGCGACCTCGAATGGCTCAGGTCCTTTCCAGGGGGCCTGCTGAGCACGTGCGGCTTGACGACTGCAGGCGCGCCTTCGGAGGATAACGGAGAGAGCCTCGGCCTGCACGGCTCGATCTCGAATACTCCTGCTGAAGCCGTGCATTGGTCTGAGCGCTGGGAGGGAAACGACTGTTTGCTGACCGTCTCGGGCAAAGTACGGGAGGCATCGGTGCACGGGGCTAACATGCTTCTGGAACGAACCATCTCGACGTCGCTCGAGAGCAGATCTTTCTCAGTGCAGGATGTGGTCGAGAACCAGGGCGTTCGGGATTCTCCCCTGATGGTTCTGTACCACTTCAACTTTGGCTTTCCGCTGTTGACAGAGCGCAGCCGGATTTATGCACCGTCGCAAGCGGTTCAACCCGCAAACGATGGCGCTGCGCACAGTCAAGACACATGGAATCGTTTTGAAGCTCCACAAAAAGGAACGGACGAGCGCGTCTATTTCCATGCGATGAGACCCGATGCAAACGGAAGAGTGACCGTTGTTCTGGTTGGGGACAGCGAGAAGCCAGAGTTAGGAATAGCCTTGAGCTACGACAGTAAGACTCTGCCACGGTTTGTGCAGTGGAAGATGACGGGCACGAATCATTTTGTGCTGGGGCTCGAACCTGCAAACTGCTGGACCCTCGGGCGGAGGGCAGAACGTGCGCGTGGGACATTGCAAATGCTGTCTCCAGGCGAGCGGCGTGAATTCCACCTACAGTTTAGGGTGCTCAACGGGACCGAAGAGGTTTCAAGTGCGGTTCAGAAGGACCGCTGAGCGAGGAAGCCTCGAGTACCTGTGCTTTGCTCAGAGTTTAACAGTCACGGTCTTTACTTCGGTATATTGCTGCAAACCGTACTCGCCCAACTCACGTCCTATTCCTGACTGCTTGAAACCGCCGAAGGGTGCCCGGGTATCCAGAACGTGATAGCAGTTCACCCACAGGGTTCCAGCCCGCACGCCATTGGCCACGGCAAGTGCCTTTTTGATGTCGCGGGTCCAAACTCCCGCTGCCAAGCCATAGTTGGTGTTGTTTGCCCGGGCGATCACCTCATCCACATCCTTGAAGGCAATCACGCTCATCACCGGCCCGAAGATCTCTTCCCGGGCAATCTTCATGTCATCTTGAACGTCGGCGAAGACGGTCGGACGAATGAAGTATCCGCGATTGCCGACCCGTTCGCCACCGCAGGCAAGAGTAGCTCCGTCACTCCGCCCCGACTCAATATAGCCCATGACTCTATCGAACTGTGATTGATCTACTTGTGGGCCCTGTTGCGTACCGGGATCGAGCGGGTCTCCCACCCGGCGCTGCTGGGCACGCTCCACGCTCTTTTCTACAAAGCGGTCATAAATGCTTTCTTCCACAAACACTCTGGAGCCTGCGCAGCATGACTGCCCCTGATTTACGAAGATCCCCATGTGGGCGCCTTCAACCGCGGCATCCAGATCGGTGTCTTCGAAGATGATGTTCGGGCTCTTGCCGCCCAGCTCCAGCGTGACGCGCTTGAGATTCGACTGCGCGGCCGCCGTCATGATCAGGCGCCCAACTTCTGTGGAACCAGTGAATGCCACCTTGTCCACGTCCATGTGGCGGGCGATGGCTGCGCCGGCGGTGGGACCAAAGCCGGGTAACAGGTTCACGACCCCCTCAGGGAAACCCGCTTCAACAATGAGCTCCCCGATACGTAGGGCAGAGAGAGGCGTTTGCTCGGCCGGCTTCATCACAACCGTGTTGCCGGTAGCCAGTGCCGGGGCGAGCTTCCAGGATTGCATCAGCATGGGGTAATTCCAGGGAATGATTTGTCCCACGACCCCGATGGGCTCATGCTTGGTGTAACAGAAGAAGTCGCCATCAATAGGAATGGTCTTGCCCTGAACCTTATCTGCCCAGCCTGCAAAATAGCGATAGCAAGCAATCGTTTTAGCCACGTCGACGGCCTTGGCCACGGAAAGAGGCTTGCCATTGTCGACGCTCTCGAGCCGTGCAAGCTGGTCCGCATTCTTTTCGATCAGGTCAGCGAAACGGTGAAGCAGTCGTCCCCGTTCCGATGCGTGCATCTTCCGCCACGGCCCTTCAAATGCAGCGCGGGCTGCCTTAACAGCGTTATCAACGTCGCCGGCATCGGCTTCGGCAACCTGGCAGATCTCCTCACCGGTCGCGGGATTAATGGTCGGGAAGGTCTTGCCTGATTCACTGGGAACCCAGCGATTGTTGATCAACAGCTTTGTCATCGAAGGAGCGACGCTGACTTCAGCAGGAGTTGGCAGGGTAGAGATCATACGATGTAAGCCCCTTCAGAAACAGGTTCAGGTCAGCAACAGACAAGGTTGTCTGCCTGACGATGGCACTTTAAATGATTCCCTGGTCGCTCTGCTTCAAAGTGGCGACTTCCCATGCAACCGTGGGTGCGTGTGCCATCGCCTTGACCCGTTTCGATCGCAGCGTCCTTTCTTTCTGGGCGCATATATATTCCAGCCAATTCCTATAAATACCGGCAGCGCTGGAGTTCCACGTATTTTCGATGATTCTCTCTCCCAGCGCATTTGATATTTCCAGAAGTAACTCACCACTTCGGTTGGCAACCGCTCTCTCCTGCAGAGCGGTCAACGCGTCCACCGTGCCGGCATCAAAATAACTCCGCGGGATGGAAGGGTACCTGTCTGCCTCTCCTTTGAAGTAGCGCCCGACGTCGCGGCGGTATTCGCGCAGCAACGTATCCGATTCATACTCCGGATGGCCCTGGAAAAACACAAAGAGTGCTTTCTGTTGCTTGATGAAGGTGTCGATCCCCGCGTCCACGGCCCGCGTGAGCACGCGGTATCCACAGCTTGTCAGATGCTCTTCGGGCACACCGTTCCAACGTGAGTGTGGGAGCCTGAAGCGGAGCGGTGTTCCTGCAGTTAAGCGATGCTCATACACGCGCGCGCACTCGAAGATACCGCAAAGCTTATCATTTCTCTTAACCCGGGTGATGCCATCGAGATGAAGAATCGCGGCGTGCGCTGCCAGGCACGACCACACGGTCGAGTGGGTATTGCCTTGGGCCCATTGAGCCACTCTGGTGAAGGTCTCCCAGTAGGGTTCGTCCATCAGGTTTGCGGTGAGAGGCTCCCTGCCGGTCACGATCAGCCCATCGAGATGCTGGTCCCACATGTCATCAACACTGGTGTAAAAAGTGTCGAGGTAGCGCCGTGCTGTCTCCTGGCGAGGAACACCAGGCAACATGTAACGTGACAGGCGAACCATCATTCCATCGGAGGCCGAACCAAGCAGTGACAGAAATTGACGTTCTGTCGCTTCGAGGGCCGCATCCGGCATGTTGTTGATCAAGCCGATCGTGATGCATCGGCTGGACCCTTCATAGAAACCTGGCGACGGTTTCCGGTTGAGTAGTTGCGCGCTGAAAAGATTTGAATCTACAAAAACCGGCATCAGCGTCCCCCTTTCTCCGTTATCAAGGTTGCGTCGAGTGCCTGACTCAAGTCGGCAAGGATATCGTCAATGTGCTCGATCCCGATGCTCAGGCGAATCATCTCCGGGAACACACCCGCATTACGCTGCTCCTCGGGGGACATTTGTCGATGAGTGGTCGATGCCGGGTGGCAAGCCAAAGACTTGGCATCACCCAGGTTGACGAGGCGGGTGAAAAGATTGAGCGCATCATGAAACTTGACTGCAGCCGAATAGCCGCCCTCGATGCCGACGGCCATCAGAGAACAGGCGTGACCACCCAGATATTTCTCCGACAGCGGGCGATACGGGCTATCAAGGAATCCCGCGTACTTAACCCACGCGACCCTGTGGTCTTTGCGCAGGAACTCGGCGACCTTTTTACCGTTTTCAACGTGCCTCTCAACGCGCAGGGCAACGGTTTCAATCCCCTGCAATAACAAAAACGCGCTGAGAGGCGATAGGACTGCCCCGGTTGTCCGCTGATAAACACTGCGGCATCGGCCAAGAAAAGCGCCTTTACCGAAATGATCGGTGTAAACCAGCCCATGATAGGAAGGATCGGGGCGACAGAACTGGGGGAACCGCGACGCATGCTGTTGCCAGGGAAAATTTCCGCTATCGACGATGGCTCCTCCCAGGGTGGTGCCGTGGCCCCCCATGAATTTGGTGAGAGAATGCACGACAATGTCGGCACCGTGTTCGATGGGTCTGAGCAGAATGGGGGTCGCGACCGTGTTGTCGATGATGAGCGGAATACCGTGCCGATGGGCCATCTCCGCCAAGCCTTCAATATCGCAGATATTTCCCGCCGGATTGCCGACGCTCTCACAAAACACGGCGCGCGTCTTATCATCGATCAACTTCTCAATTTCCTGTGGATGATCGCTCGCAGCGAACCGGACGGTAACGCCCTGGCTGGGTAACAGGTAAGCAAAAAGTGTGTGGGTCGTGCCGTAAAGCTGAGGGACGGAAATGATGTTGCTTCCCATTTCGCTCACGTTTTGTACCGCGTAGCTGACAGCCGCCTGACCGCTGGCGACGCACAATGCGTCCCGGCCCCCTTCGAGTGCAGCCACGCGGCGCTCCAGCACCGAAGTGGTCGGGTTCTGGATCCTGGTGTATCGAAACCCTTCCGCCTCGAGATTGAACAGCGCCGCGGCATGTTCGGTACTATCAAACGCATAGGCAACTGTCTGATAAATGGGCACGGCAACTGCTTTGGTTGTTGGATCAGGATCGTAACCGCTATGGATTGCGATAGTTTCCCGTTTCATTTCATCGTCCGTTCTGGGGGCAGGTAAGTGTCTCAGTTTCAATGAGGTGATTCATCTGATCCACGACCCAGTCAATATGGGCTTCGGTTGTTCTAAAACTGGTAACGCAAGCGCGCACCACGGGAGTGTCACCCAGGCGCGCTTCTGACATCCACGCGATCTGTCGTTGGTGAAGATCTGCCAGGAATCTGGAGGGAACAAGCCCCTCGCGGGTAAAGCATACGACCGGGAACGGGGTAGAGTTGACAATCCGCCAGCCGGACGCCTTGAGTGAAGCTCGCAGGACATGCCCCATGCGGGTCTGGCGATCGATCATTTCCGCGTACCCCGACTCACCGCGCTCTGCGAGCGCAAGAAAGAGTTTTAAACCAATGAGCCGCCGCGACCATTGTGTTGTGGTGGTGAATGGATCGGAAACAGGCCCGACCTTCTTCCCGGGCATGTAGGAGACATCTGCGCGGAAGGCCTGGGCGACCGTTTCGGGATGACGGCAAAAGAACATCCCACAGCCCATGGGAACGGAAAGCCACTTATGGGCGTCGCAGGTAATCGAATCCGCGGCTTCGATTCCGGAGAGATAGGGCTTCAGGCTTGGGGAGACGACGGCCGACCCGCCATATGCAGCATCGGCGTGAAACCATAGACCCTGATCCCTGCAAAAATGAGCGATCTCGAGTAAGGGATCGATCACGCCGGCGGCGGTGGTGCCACCGGTACCAATCACCATGAATGGGGCGAAACCGTTCTTTCGGTCTTCAGTAACCCGTCTTTCCAAATCCTCGAGGTTCATTTTAAATTGATGGTCGGTTTTAATCATGCGCAGCGCCCGCCGGCCGAGACCTGTCATGTGTGCGATCTTGCTGAACGAGTGATGGGTTTCTTCGGTTAAGTAGAGCGCTGGTTCAGCGGTGAGATGACGAAGGCCATGTTCGCCATAATCGGGAAAGGCTCTGGTCAGGGCGACGATCACTGAGGTTAGATTGGCCTCGGTTCCACCGCTGGTGAAGGTCGCGGTGCTATCAGCCGGCAGGCCAAACTTTGCCGCCAGCCAATTGAGCGTGTGGCGTTCCATCTCGTTTCCCGCGGGCGAGGTACGCCAGTTGGCCAATTGCGGGTTATACATGGCGACCAGCGTGTCGGCGACGACAGAAGCCAGGGTTACGCTGGGGTTGAAGAGACCGAAATAGCGAGGATGCGTTACCTGAACCTGCCAGGTTCGCAACATCTTCTCGACATCCGTAATCACTTCCTCGAGAGCCATCGATCGAGCGAAGTCATAGCGAGAGGCCAGGTAGGTTCGAATCTCCTCCGCTTGCACCCTGGGTAAGATGGGGCCGTTCTCGATCTCTGACTCGATCGCAGCGAAGTTAGCCCGGATTTCATCGATAACCATTTCAGTCTTCTTCCGTAACTTCCAGGTGCACAAACAGAGACTTACTTTTCAAAAGCGAACTTCGGTCCTCATGGACGCTGCGGGGGGAGGTTTTTATAGAACCAGGCGAGTGCTCTTTACCATCGAATTCCGCCGGCCTGAATGTGTTCATATGCCTTCCTGTCGAGACGGGCAAATACGCCCTCTGCAGGATGGTCAAAATAAAGATCGTCATCGATAACGGTCGGATCAAATCCCTGGCGGACCAGTTCGGTCTTCGCATACTTGAAAGTACCCGTCACTTCGACATCGTTCCGAATGCGCAGGAATAGAGGGCGCGCGTAAGGAGGAAGACAAGTTATAAGGTGCGCCCGCAACCCGGCGAGGTCACACGGCTTCTCTGTAACTACCGCGGCCATACCGGCACGGCCATCATAGGCCGGTACGGTCACGCCATACACGTTGGCATGGGTGACACCGGGGAAGGTGCAGATGGCCTCAGAAACCTCACAGGTGGCGACGTTCTCACCTTTCCAGCGGAAGGTATCACCGATGCGATCGACGAAATAGAAAAAGCCTTTTTCATCTTTGCGCATCAGGTCGCCGGTACGAACCCAGGCGTCTCCCAGCTTGAACACGTCGCGAAGAATCTTTTTGTCTGAGGCTGCCTGGCTGGTATAGCCCTCGAAACGGCTGCCCACGTTGGCGGGGTCGTCCATCACCTTACCGAGTGCTTCGCCGGCTTCGTTCGGAGCACAGCGAACGCAGAAGCCATCCTGGTTCCGGACCAGTTCTCCGGTTTCCACGTCGAACCGTGCCAGGGCCGGCGCGAAACGATGAGCGAGGTAGGCTGGAATGTGGCCGATTGCACCTCGCTTACCCTCTACGTTAAAGAGTGAGACCGCACCCTCGGTGGATGCATAGAATTCAAGTATGCGAGGGATGCGAAACCGGTTCTCGAATTCGGCCCAGACATCAGGCGCCAATCCGTTGCCGCACGCCATTCTGATGTGATGAACGGCTTCGTGCGGAGAGGAACCCGTGTGGAGCAGGTAGCGGCACAGCTCGCCAATGTATTGGAAGAGTGTGCAGTCCCAGCGGACAACATCCTCCCAGAAGTGCCGGGCCGAAAACTTCTCTCGGATCACGAGAGAGCCGCCGGCGACGAGGGCCGCACCTGGAACCTGCACTCCACCGACACTGTGATACATCGGTAAGCAGTTGTACATCCTGTCGGCAGGTCCCGCCCCCATCATGCCGGCAAACCAATAGCTCCATTGCATGATGCGGGCATGGCTGAGGTTCGCGGCTTTAGGTGGTCCGGTGGTTCCGGAGGTATAGATGTAGAGCGCGCGATCGTCAATGGTGACGGGGCGGCGCTCGGCCGTGCTCAGTGTTTCCCCTGGAAATTGGCGGATGCGGATGTCAATTCGTTCGAACGGCGAGTGGTCGACCCCGTGGGTCCAGACGACGGGGTGGCCAGCAAGATTCGGTCGCACTTCACGCAGCGAGTCGAGAAGCTCCGCGGAGACGATGAGGTGCCCAGGGGATGCGATATTGATGCAATGTGCGAGCGACGGGCCCACCAGGTTGATGTTGAGCAGGGCTACCACGCCCCCGATACTGGTGATGCCCAGCCATATCGCCAGATACTCAGGCCGATTGGTCATCAAAAGGCCGACCACGTCACCTTTTGCGATCCCCTGCTCCAGTGCCCAACGGGCGTATTGATTCGACCGCTCGGCGAGGGACCGATAGCTCATACACTCGCGGTCGGAGAGCAGGGCCAGCTTGTCACCCAATTCTTCGCCGAGCTCTCCAATCACCGTGGAGAGTACCCGATCGCGATTGCGCGCAATCGGGGCCGTCAGCTCGAGCGCGCGCAACCAGGCTTTGACTGCAGAATCGGCGACGGCCTTGGGAGCCTCTTGTTGAAGAGTGGTCAAGCTGTACTCCCTGCGTCGACGGTAAGTACTGTTCCAGTGATGTTTTTCGCCCGATCGCTCAGCAAGAACTCCACCGCGTTGGCAACGTCTTCCACTTCCGCGAGCCGTCGCAGCGCGCTGCGGCGGACGATCTTTTCCCGTTGCTCCTCTTTCAGTCCAAGAGTCATATCGGTGTCGATGAAGCCGGGAGCTACCGCGTTGACAGTTATCCCGGAACGGCCCACTTCGCGGGCAAGCGACCGGGTAAATCCGATAGCAGAGGCTTTGGTAGCGCCGTAAACCGCAAGACCACTGAAACCGGTGGAAGCAATGATCGACGCCAGATTGACGATACGGCCCGCTCCATCAGCCATCATGGAGCGCACCACAAACTTGGTGAGCACCATCGGCGAAAGCGTATTGAGACGGACCAGCTTCTCAATATCGGAGTTCTGCATCATGGCGAGTAAACCTTCAGCGCTTATACCGGCGTTATTCACCAGCCCGAAAATGGGGCCAAACGTCTTCCTGATCGTTTTAACCAAGTCTGCGATGCCTTCAATCTCTGCCAAGTCGAAGGGCATAAAGTGAAGAGACCCAGAGTGAGCGGCCTCGGCTTGCTGCAACGCCGTAGTAAGATCGCTCGATTGCTTCCGTGCAATGGCAATCACACGGAATCCCTCGTTGGTCAGCTTGCGCGCAATTCCCAGACCCAGGCCGCGGCTCCCGCCGGTTACGATTACATTACGCATAGCGACGGATAAGCTTTCCAGTCTCTGCGACAGCCAGGGCAGCAACAAAGTTGATGACAGCCGGAACCTTGTGGGAGGGGAGAGCCTCCCGGCACAGCAACAGGATGGCTTGCTGTATGGCCCGGTCGTTCTCGTTCCCGTTTCGACTTTGAGTTTTCAGGACAACGTCAGCAACCACGAGCGCGCCCGTCAAGGGGTTTTTCCTGGTCCGCACTAACGACATCCGAACCTCCGGGTGGCGGTTAATCACTTCTTCAACTTCCTCAGGATGAACCTTAAGACCGCCGACGTTGATCACTCCATCCCGGCGCCCGACGAAATAATAACGATCGGCTCGCTGCTCCAGCATGTCGCCCGTGTCTACGAAGCCTTCTTCATCCCGAAGCGGTCGGCCGGAGTAATTGAGATAGCGGGTCGCGGTGCGATCGGAGCGAATCCGCAGAGAACCTTGCTCCACCTTCATTTCGACGCCGGGAGTGTTCTCGATGATGTCTTGCGGGAATCCGGTGAGACCGTCCCTTACGTCAAACGCAACCCCGGCCTCCGTGGAGGCGAAGGCGTGTGAGACTTTTGCCTGGGGATAAAACGAATGCAGCTGGTTAAGGATCGCCTGGTCTGCAATTTCCCCTGACAAACGCGTGTACTCCGGGGTCAGCAAGTGAGCCGCGGGACTCATCAGCGCTCTCCGCCAATGCGAGGGGGTTCCGGATATATGCGTGACTCCATGCGCGCCGGCACGGGCCAGGAAATCCGCCGTCGATTCCGACGCGCTGGACAGCAGCAGGGATGAGCCGGTAAGCAAGGCGCGAAGAAATATCTGGAGTCCTCCATAACGGCGAATATCGTAGAACGTACTCCAGACCAAATGGGACGGGGTGGGGCGGCTCTCAATTGCACCGGCCAGGCTGTTCAAGGTATGGGCGACCAGCTTTGGCTTTCCCGTGGTACCAGAGGTGAGAAGAATCCATTCCGTCTCATACTGCGCGCTTCGATCAAAAGTTCCGGTTACGATCTTGCCATCGCATTGGATGAAGGTCGTGACACCGGGAATATCGAATAGACTGCTGACGCGGTCGGAAACGACTACATCCGCTTCTGCGGAACCGGCAACGTAGGAAAGATGTTGCCGAGATACGTCGGGGGGATACAGGACAATACGGCGAGCGACACCGTCAAGTTCGATCAGCGCGGAAGCAGCCGTGAGCTGATCCATCGTCTCGATCACGATGGAACGCCCGCGAAGTTCGCTGGCCGGCCGATCAAGGCAAGACCCGGAAAGCAGTTCGCGCCAAGCAACGCTCTGTTCCGCGCCAAAGACAAAGCGCGCTGACATATCGCGCCCTGCGTCCAGCGAACTGGCGAGCGAAGCCGGGCTATTTTGCAACATTTTCATAGAAGCTAACGAATTGCCCTAAGGTCACAGGGAAGCTAGCGTCTTCAGAGGCGCTGAAAGGGTCGACACCCAGCGCATCCTCCAGCCGGCTTACAAGGATGGCGAAACACAGCGAATCCAGCCCGGAGTCAAGCAGAGGCAGGTCGTCGGTGAGTGGCGCCAGCCGTTTATCCTGCTCCGCGGCGACTAAGCGGAACTGGTTTGTGATTTCGTCTCGGAAGTTGCTGACGATCATAGTTATCCTATTCTCCTGATGAAACGTAGGCCCCAACGGGTGTACCTGACGTTACGGGATTGGTTTCTATAGATTGCAATTCCTGCACTTGTACATGGGATGTTGTTTCAGTCTCCGACACTGGGAAATACGCGCGCAGCCAGGTCTCCGTATAAACCTGAACCGCCGCTCGCCCCAGCTGATTTGCGAAGGAATGATCGGTTTCTTCAATCGTTCTGATAGTGATTTGGTTGCTACGGACGGCAAATGAGGTGACATGCGCGAGATAGTCGAAACGGCCCGATCTGATCTTGCTACTGCCAAGGGCTGTCGGGTGAGAGGATTTGAGGACCAGAATCGGTAGGCCATTCGACAGAACCTTTTTCCAGCCCGAGACCAATGCAACATTTGCGTTGGGCGGCAATGCACCACTACGAAATTTCTTCGGAGCTTCTCGCATTCGCGCGTAAATAGCGCGAAGCATTTCCCCCACCTTGCTCCGCCTGACCCAATCCACCAGCTCTGGCCTCAACTTGGGCGTCAAGCGATTAGCGGCATAGAAGTATGGATCAGTGACAATCAGCCCCTTACACTCTTTGCACTCCGAAGCCGCATAAATTGCACTCGTTGCCCCCGCACAATGGCCGTATATGACTACTCCTGAGAGACTGAAACGCTGCACCAATTCCTGTATCTTGGAGGCGGTTATTGCCGCAAAACCTCCTTCATTAATAAAGGTAAGAAGATCGTTTGGTAGCTCTCCGTAGCTATCCCCCAATCCCGGCAGATCAATACGAAAGGCCGGATAGCCATGAGCGGCAAAGGACGTTGCCCAGTAAACGGCTGAGTCCCCTATCAATGATCGCGGGCTGGACAAAGGGTTTAGAAACAGCACCCCAACCCGCTTGTCCAAGTCGCACGCCTCATTTGTAACCCTACCCGCGGCTTTGTGGTGCGTTCCGCGCAGTAGAACCCCTCCACCGCCCAGTGTTATCAGCTCGCGCATCTCCACTTTGTCGGTAATCATGAGGCCTCCACTCGGAGGTTGAGAGTCGAGGCGATCCAGTGATAATTGGGGCCGAAGAGCCAGGTAAAGTCTTTGGCCTCCTCGAATCCCTCATGTAATCCACCCTTGACGAGAGGGGCCGCGGTCTTTCCCAACTCGACAATTCGCACAGGGCGCCTGTAAAACTTTGTAGGATCTTGTGGTGGCATCATGGGCGCTGGTAAGTCAAAACCGATGGATTCCCGCCACAATGCTGGCGTCCACTCATAGCCTGAAACCTCCACGCTCTTCCCCTCCTCGAGGAGACGGAAAAAGTGCGAAACTGGCCGCCGTTCGTCCTCGCTCTTCAAGAGTTGTTGCGGTCCAATCCAACGCTGCAAGGTCGATCGTAGAACCTTATTCGCATTGACTGGCGCAGACCACAATATCAAGGCGTCAGCCTCGCCGTTGTGGAAAACTCGGGCAGCCAGAATTCCACCCATCTCAAGGCCGTGCAGTATCAGGGGTACCTGGACGTTCCCCCGGTTCTTAAACCATGTGGCAAGTTGTTGCACATCATTCATCCACGACTCGAAGGTCGTGTCCTTGAATGATCCCAGACTTTCCCCAACGCCACGATAGTCGTATCGAAGCACTTCAATCTGTTGCTCCGCTAGATAGCGTGCCCATCGAACCCATGGTAGGTAGGAAGTGTGACGCTCCGAAGCAAACGATCCTACCAAGAGCACTCGTGCAACGGGATTCGGCACCTCGTGCAACACTGTATAAAGATGCGCACCGTAAACGGGGAAGTATCCGGCGCGCTCGGCTAAACTACTGGCAGGGTCGCGTTGGATTTCCGTGGACACACCATCGAGTCCGATCAGCGCGGACGGGATGGAACGCCCGCGTAGTTCGCTGGCCGGTCGATCAATGCCAGACCCGAACAGCAGTTCGCTCCAGGCGACGCTCTGTTCCGAGCCAAAGACAAAGCGCGCTGACAAATCGCGCCCGGCGTCTAGCGCGCTGGCGAGCAAAGCTGGGCTATTTTGCAACATTTTCATAGAAGCTAACAAATTGCCCTAAGGTCACAGGGAAGCTAGCGTCTTCAGAGGCGCTGAAAGGGTCGACACCCAGCGCATCCTCCAGCCGGCTTACAAGGATGGCGAAACACAGCGAATCCAGCCCGGAGTCAAGCAGAGGCAGGTCGTCGGTGAGTGGCGCCAGCCGTTTATCCTGCTCCGCGGCGACTAAGCGGAACTGGTTTGTGATTTCGTCTCGGAAGTTGCTGACGATCATAGGGCTCCCATTCTTTCTCCGGATGAAACGTAGGCTGGAACGGGCATACCTAACGTTACGGGAGTGATTTCCATGGATTGCAAATCCTGGACTTGCAAGGGTGGAGTTTCGGTTTTTGCTACCGGGAAGTGTTCGCCCAGCCAGGCTTCGGTTAAATTGCGAACGGCTGCTCGCCCCGTTCGATCTGCGAAGGAATGACCAGCACCTTCAATTGCTCTTAGATCGATTCGACTGTGCGTGCCGCCAAGGTGGATCACATGGCTCAGGTAATCGAAGTCGCCCAGCCTCGGTTTACTTCCCGAAGCCTTGGGGCTTGGAGCTTTAAGCACCAGGATGGGCAGGCCGGCAGATGCCAGGCTCTTCCAACGGTCGAGGAGGGGGAAGTTTGCATTGCCCGGGAGCTCGCTCCTGCGGAGACGGAGCCGCAGGCGCAGGCGCAAAGCTTTCAGGCAATCAAAGAGATTGCTGAGAACTCCGCCCAGACGATTGCTAGCGGCCCAGTCGCTTAACGCTTCGCGAGTCTTGGTTGCTACGGGTGGCGGCAAATGGAAGTAGGGCTCTAACAGGACGAGCCCGCTGCAGTCTTTGTAGGCCGCAGCCGCGAATAGAGCTGTTACCGTTCCGGAGCAGTGTCCCATGAGAATCACTGAGGACAAGTTGTACCGGGCGACAATTTGCTTGATGACCTCGACCGTAACCGCTTCGTACCCGCCTGTATTAATGAAACTCAGGAGTTCGGGAGGAGCATCCCCGCCCGAGTCGCACGATCCGGGCAGGTCTACGCGGAAAGAGGTGTAGCCACGCTTGGCGAACGAGTCGGCCCAGAAAACCGCTGAATCGCCGACAGCAGCTCTGGGTGACAACAGACCACTAATAAGCAAAATGCCTGTTCCCTTTAGATCGCGCCGCCTTGCCTGGGCACCGGAGGCTTCGTCGTCCGGGAGGTGGCACGTACCCTGCACACGAACGCCAAGCGCCTCCAATGCAAACAGCTCCCGCCCTCGGAAAACTTCTTTCACGCTATATTCCTCACCCTGGCTTCAATACTCGTGCTAATCCATTCCCAGTTAGGATCAAACAACCAAGAAAAATCCTTCGGCCGGTCATCCGCTACTGTTCCTGCTTTGACGAGGGGAGAGGCTTCCTTACCGAGCTTGACGATTCTTACCGGTCTCTTATAAGCGGCGCGAGCGGTACCTTCATCTTGCAGTGGCGCGGGCAGATGGAGACGAAGCGAGTCTTGCCATAGTTTTCCAGACCACTGGTATCCTTCCACCTCAATCGGCGAGCCCTGTTCCAATTGCTGAATAAATACTGATGGAGGTTTCCGCTCGTCACCATATCTGAAGAGTTGCTCCACGTTTACCCAACGCACGAGCGTCGAGCGAAGCGCCTGATTGGCATTTGCCGGGGGGGACCAGAGTAGCAGCGACTCACCTAAACCTGCATCGAAAACAAGTGAAGCCAGCAGAGCTCCAATTCCAAGACCATGGAGCACGAGCGGGAGATTCGGCGACTGGTTTTTAAACCAGCCAGCAAGGAGATGAGCGTCTTCGCACCAATGGTCGAAGGACATTTCTTCAAAGGCGCCCTCGCTCTCGCCTATCCCGCGATAGTCGTAACGAAGAACTTCGATGCTCCTTTCCGCCAGGTAACGAGCCCAGAGGACCCATGGTATGTAGGAACTATGCCGCTCTGATGCAAATGGACCAACCAGGAGTACGCGAGCAACTGGTTCTTCGACCCGGTGGACAACGGTGTATAGATGAGCGCCGGGTACTTCGAAATACCCGGCTTGCTCGGCTAGAATGCGGGACGAACCCGGTTGTATTTGCGTGGACACGGCTGTTGGCCCTCAGGCCGCAACGGCATTATTTTTTCCGTATACGACACGGTTGAGGAGTGCTTCCAGAAGTTCAACCCCTTCGAACACGTTCGCGTCCGGACCGAGCGGGCTCAATGTCACTTCTGAAGACAACGCCTGGATCAAACCCTCTGTATGGGCGATGTCGCACACACCATGAACGTCTGTGTATTCGAGCTCAGACGAACCCTGGGCGATCGCCAGATCAGCCAGATACGCCATGAATTTCTGAATGAAGCCTTCGAAAAAGGCCATTGCCACCAGGGTTTGCACGCCCGAAAGCTTTCCGAAAAACAGACGAGCCCTGGTTAGTTCTTCATGAACGGCGAGCGTATCTTCCTTGGTCGGGACGGCATCTGCCGCAATTGCGAATTTCCGGAGCATCGCCGGATGACTATCCCGAACTTCTTCGAGCAAATTATCGATGATGATCGGACGCGCTTCTTCCGACTGTACCGAAAGATAGGCCGCCGTCATCCAGTAGATAAAGTTGCCCTCCAGTACCGAGGTGTAGCGCGCAATCATCCCGCGGCGCTGTTCGCTCGACAACTCGTTCGGCTTGGGGAGCGAGACAATAATACGGTCGATCGTCTGATCGAGTCTGGTTTTCGTGGCTGCTAAGGAGGATTCAGATATTTCGGGGGCTACCGCAAGCGTATGCATTTATCTACCTTTCCAAATCTTTGAGGTGTGACGAGCCGGCCGAAGAACTTGTCTGGTTGAAGCTATGACCAAATAGGCAACAGAGCCGAGGTGGGAGGGGGGAACCGCGCTTCAGCAGAGGCCGCAATAACAGGAGAACCAGGAACTAGGAAACATAGTACATATTGCTGTGTTAACGAGTAGAGACATCGTAATGTCGAAGTGCCTTGGGGACAATGGAAATCATGTACGTTACCGCGGATCTTTGGTCACCGGAATCGAATGCGTCAAGATGGCCGCTGGTAACGGCAAGATTCCTCTTGAGTTGGTTACTGTATCGAGCCCTTGACAGATGACTCGAGAGGACTTCTTCAAGACTCTTCCTCACACTAAGTGCGTGGCCCCAGTAACCATTACCGAAAACCTATCGGGTACCGCTATATATCCTCTTTACAACTGGTTTGTGCTCATTCATATTTGCAGGACAGTTTAAAAGAAAGAATGCACTTGAACTTTTTGATTTAAACCGTGAGCCCCTATAGATATTCCCTCCGCGCAATCCCCCACGCGGTCAATCACTTCAGCTGAGATATGCACAATACTCGGTGAACTTATCTGGGCCGCGGAAAAACTGGAAAGATTGTACTTTGCCTTAAATTGAACTGACCACCGGGGAACCTACAGCCTGCATGTGCCATAACGGTCCGCTCATGAGTGATCGCACTGCGATCCCCCGACCGTAAGGACTGCGGGAAAATAGACCTTCCGAGTAAGGATGGCGAAGCCATGTCTGAAATCTGCCAAGTAAGTTCCAACATGCAAACAGGCGGTGCCGTTTTCACTGAAAGCAATCCGTCGCTACAGTGGTTTGCGGCATACACCACTCCCCGCCACGAAAAGCATGTGGCGGAATTGCTCGCGGAACGCGGCGTCGAAACATTTTTGCCGCTGTACCGGACGACACGGCAATGGAAGAAGAGCAGCCCGGTTACGCTGGAACTGCCTTTGTTCCCGTGTTATCTGTTCGTACGCATAGGCCGATCTGCACGGGGAACTGTGCTTGGCATGCCAGGGGTGCTCTCGATTGTGGGTTCACCCAAGGAACCGTGGCCACTGCCTCATTTTGAAATCGACGCACTACGGCTTGGGGCCCAGATGGGCAAGGTCGAGCCGCACCCATACTTGAGGGTCGGCGAAAGAGTGCGCATCAAGACTGGATCGATGGCTGGTGTGGAAGGGATTTTAGTGCGAAAAAAGAACGAGTTCCGCTTCGTTCTCACTCTCGAAGTGATTATGCGCAGCGTAGCGGTCGAAGTGGACGCTAACGATCTGGAGCCGGTTGAGCAAGCCGCACAAGTCGAGAACCTGCCAGGGGTGACGTTCATCGCTTCCAGCAACAACTGAATTCTGAACAACACGCCGGTCAACCACAATTCGCAGGGTGCCCCGGCGGTTATAACAGGCTTGTTTTCCCGGTGGACGTTCGTGACTGTCAGGAAGCGTCCCAAGCACCAAACTGCCCTCTTCTACTGCACTTCTCCTGCTACGGTGGCCGACGACGCCCCTGATCTATTGGAGAAAGGCTCTGACTGCTCAGCAAAGGAACGTCTCTCTGGCCGCAGCCGGGGAAACGTACGGGGAGAACCGCTCTCATGCATGTCCGGAATGTACGCTTTTATCAGACCATGCAATTCGTCCTGGATCTGCTCGCGGTGACGGCTGCCTGGAGTTGTACGATCGGGCTGCGAGTGTTGTTAAATCCACTGACGAGGGAACGGGTAAGCTGGAGCGCCGCCTCGATCTGGGCTCCGTCGCTCATGATGATCCTTGTTTTGTGGATCGTCATGGCCTGGCGCCTCAGTTTCTATCGCATTGAGGGTCAGATCCGGCTGTGGAACAGCGTTATCAACACGGCCGAAGGTGCTCTGCTGGCAAGCGGCACTATCGTCATTGTGACTTTCTTCTCCCGCCAGCTTGGAACCGGTGTCTCCCGCTCGTTTTTCATAATTTTCGCCCCGCTTGTTTTTGTCAGCCTAGGCCTGGCGAGATGCGTCAGTGTGGCCGCGGCCATGGTGGCTGAGCGGCATTGGCCCTCACCCATCCGGGCAGCCCTGCTGGGAGATGGTTCCCACGCGGGCCGACTGGTCAGCCACATGAACTCGGCAAATGTGGCCAGCGTGATCAAGGGCCTCATCACTACTGAAGGTCACACAGCAGAAGGTCTATCCCTGTCCGTGCCCATCCTGGGAACTACAGGACAACTGGCTGAAGTCATCAATCGCGAGCACCTCAATCGCATCATTCTCCTGAACGGTTCGATTTCTCCTGGAGAGTTGGACGAATGTAAAAAGGTGTTCAAGCGTATGGGCGTCATCGTCAATTGGACCGTAGACTTTGTACCCGAGCGCGGCCGGGTCAACGTCGTGAATCAATACGGTTTGCCTCTAGTCGAGCTACGCCCCCTAGCCTTCACCAAAGGTCAAGAGATCGTCAAGCGGGGCTTCGACCTCACGATCTCGGCGCTTGCGCTCATTCTTTTGGGGCCGGCCATGCTGGCCATCGCAGCCCTGGTCAAGTCCACGTCCGAGGGGCCCATCCTGTACAAGGCGCCTCGTGTGGGGCGAGGCGGCCGCCACTTCATGTTCCTCAAGTTCCGCTCCATGTACACGGCAATGGATCGCACACACGTGGCTCATGCGAACGAGAAGCAAGGTCATATCTTCAAGATCAAACGGGACCCGCGGGTGACTCCGGTTGGACGTTTCATTCGCCGTTACAGCCTGGACGAGTTGCCGCAATTGATCAACGTGCTGCTCGGTGAGATGAGCCTGGTGGGTCCGAGGCCATTGCCGGCAGGCGATTTGGGACCCGATGGAATGAGCCTCGAGTTCGCAGACTGGTCTGAGGGACGGTCTGCCGTATACCCCGGCATCACTGGACTCTGGCAAGTGAATGGACGCAGTGAACTCCCGTTTGAAGAGATGGTACGTCTTGATTTGCAGTACATCCGCGAGTGGTCGCTGTTGCTGGATATCAAAATTATTCTGGCGACTCCCGGCTTGGTGGTGAGGGGGATCGGAGCTTATTGATTGTGGTGCTGATTTGCTGGTCAGCGGACGCCTCGCGGTCATGCGAATCCTGGTCTGAGTACCTTATTGCAGCCGGTCACTCACCTCGGTAACCATTACCTAAAATCCGTCGAGTACCCCGGTATATCTCCTTTACAATTGCTTCGGGCTACTTCATATTTGGATGACAGCCCCCACAAATGGACACCGGATCTACGTACCGCGAGTCCTGAAGATACTTTGTCCTGCGATATTCTCCCTCACGCAGTTAATACTTCTACTGAGTTACTAGTTAACTACTCAGTGAACTGGTCCCGGAAACAACCAACCGGGGAAAGACCTTGTGTTTATTTAACACTCAACTAACCACCCGGGTTTCCACAAGTCCGGATGTGTTATAAACCGTTCGCTCCCTCTTGTTCGCTCACTGATGCCGGGAAGCAGTTGAGCTATGGGAAGGAAGACATCCGAGTAAGAATGGCGAAGCCATGTTCGATTTACAACGGGGCTTTGCGCTTATATCTGTTCGGAAAAGGCGCGCTTAGATCGTCCACTAAAGTGTACCGGGATGGTGGTATTCCTGTTATCAGGGGATTGAGGTTCGTAATGACGTGTCGGTTAATCACGCTAGCAGGGTTGGTGGCGGTCGCGGCAATAACAGCGAGTGCAGACGGGATTGGCGCCCAGGAGGTTGCTGCCCGGTCCGCATCGGCAATTGGTCCCCCAGCGGTAACAGCTGGACCGGCCAGCGTTGTTCCAGGTTTTCAAGAACGGAATCCTCGTTATCGCCTGCGAAAGGGGGATAGCTTCGATCTGGATTTTGCCATGACTCCCGAATTCAACCAGGTGGTCGCGATCCAGCCGGATGGTTACATCACTCTTAAGGGAGCCGGTTCGGTCTTTGTCGAGGGTCAAACCATTCCAGAGCTGACGGAGACATTGAAGACCGCGTATGCGAACATTTTGCACAACCCGGTCATTGCGGTCTCATTGAAAGATTTCGAAAAACCGTATTTTATTGCATCCGGAGAGGTAGCCAGGCCTGGCAAGTACGACCTGCGCAGTGACCTCACAGTCACCGAGGCGGTCGCCATCGCCGGCGGCTTTGACGAGAAGTCAAAGCACTCGCAAGTCGTATTGTTCCGCCCAGTATCGGGTGGGGGATTTGAGGCGAAGCTTATCAACGTCAAAAAACTGCTCGCTTCGCGCAATTTGTCAGAGGACATTCGATTGCAGCCAGGGGACATGCTGTACGTGCCGCAAAACGCTCTCTCCAAGATCCGTCCTTTCCTACCGACCTCCGGTGTGTCTGCATACCTGGGTCCGGGAGTCCTGTGATGCGGGGAACAATATGAAGACTGAAGAAGTAGCTCTTGAAGTGTACAACCGGCCATCGCTGCCGACCGCGCGCGACGTTCTCTCTGTTGTCTTTCGCCAGAGACGGGCGATGTTAATTGTATTTGCCCTCGTCCTCATCGGTGCGGCGCTCTCCGGGCTATGGATCCCGAAGTACGAAGCTCAGATGAAGATCCTGGTGCGGCGGCAGCGGTCAGACGAGATCGTTTCCGCCTCGAGCAATGCACCTTCTCCGCTCTTTAACGACCAGGTCAGCGAACAAGACCTCAACTCCGAGGTGGAATTTCTCAACAGTGAGGATTTGCTACGCCAGGTTGTTATCACTACGGGCCTAAGCGGTGCACAGGGGCCGCCGACCGACCACGAGAGTGAGATAAGAATTGCAACGGCCGTACGCGTTTTGGCCAAGCAGTTGAAGATCACGCCCGGCCACAAGAGCAACGTGATTCTGGTGAGCTATCAATCACGCGACCCCAAAATGGCTGCCCGAGTGCTTGCAACGCTGGCAACGGCATACATGGAAAAGCACCTGGAGGTACATCGTTCCTCTGGTGAATTCAAATTTTTCGACCAGGAAATGCGGCAATATCAACAGGGATTGGATCAGGCGCAGGCGAAGCTGACCGCTTTCACCAAGAAAACGGGCGTAGTATCAGCCGACCTGGAACGAGACTCCGCTCTCCGGCAGGCCACTGATTTTGATTCCGCCGCGCATCAGGCTCGGAGCGCTTTAGCCGAGACGCAGCAGCGCGTTGTAGCCTTGCAGAAACAGCTGCTGACGATGAAGCCGCGCGAGACGACCGTGGTCCGGACGTTGGACAATCCCCAGCTTTTCGATCAATTGAAGTCCACCCTGCTCAACCTCGAGCTGAAACGAACCGACCTGCTGACCAAGTTCGCCCCTACCTACCCATTGGTACAGGCGGTCGACGAGCAGATCGCCGAAACCAAGAGCGCCATCAAGACCGAGGAGGGCAAACCCATTCGTGAGGAGTCTTCTGATCGCGATCCAGCTTACCAGTGGGTTAAGGATGAACTGACCAAGGCCCAGACCGAGCTTAGTGGATTGCAATCACGCGCCAACTCCGCGTCATCCATTGCCGCGCAGTACCATGAAGGGGCGGAGCGTCTCGATCAGAATGCCCTCATCCAAGAGGACCTCGTCCGAAGCGCAAAAACACAAGAGGAGAACTATCTGTTGTATGCGCGGAAGCGCGAAGAGGCACGAATCAATGAGGCTCTCGACCAGCGCGGCATCGTTAATGTGGCCCTGGCAGAAGAACCGATCGTTCCAGCGCTGCCAACAAAGTCTCCGCTGAGCATCGTTTTTCTTACCTTGCTCTTAGCCGGAACGTTCAGCCTCTCTGCTGGGTTTGTAGTTGATTTCATGGATCCTTCGTTCCGTACACCGGATGAATTGGCCAACTACCTTGGGGCCCCCGTGCTGGCTGCACTTCCGAGACACGGAGAGTAGTGCGATGCTGTTGCGATATTACGGATTTCGAGAAGATCCGTTCGGGGCAACCCCAGATTCCCGGAGCTTGTACCAGAGCCCCTCGCATTGCGAGGCGCTGGCATCACTGAAATATGGCTTCTCGAGCAATCGAGGTTTTATTGCCCTGATTGCACAGCCGGGGATGGGCAAGACGACACTCCTGTTCCGCTTCCTGGAGGAGATTCGGACATCCGCGCGGACCGCGTTTATCTTCGACATCGATCCGCAATGCGAACCACGGGAAATTGTCAGCTACATACTACGTGATATCGGCATCGTTCCCGGACGCGATCATGCCGAGATGCACGAGCAACTAAACCAGGCGGTCGTTGCGGAGGCCCGCGCGGGGCGCAGGTTTGTCGTGGTCATCGACGAGGCGCAGAATTTGTCCGACGAGGCGCTTGAAGTGGTGCGCATGCTCACCAACTTTGAGACGCCACGGGCCAAGCTGATGCAGGTTGTTCTTGCAGGACAACCACAGCTGTCGGATAAGTTGATGAAGCCCTCGCTGTTACAGCTGCGACAGCGGATTTCGACCTTCTGCCGGATTGAGCCCCTAACGACGGATCAGACACGTGCCTATATCGATCATCGGCTCAAATTCGCGGGATATGATGGTCCACCGCTGTTCACGCCTGAGGCTGTCAGCCGGATAACGGAAGCTAGTCATGGAATTCCCCGGAACATCAACAACGTCTGCTTCAACGCGCTCTCACTGTGCTGTGCCCTGAAGCGCAAACGGGTTGACGGAAGCATGATCGCCGAAGTTCTCGCCGATCAGCAGTTGATGCCTATTGCGACAGAGTCCCCGCTGGTTCCCTGTGAGTTGGCCGTCACAGAGATCTACCGTCCAGAACCGCGAAGTGGAAGCGCGAAACTGAGTTGGCCATGGGTCCTGGTAGCGACGACGCTGCTCGTCGCGACGGGGTTGGGAGTGCTCGGGATTTCAGAACTAAAGACCTTTCGGTCTCACCAGGGTGGCGCTGTCCATACCCGGGATGCGATATCGGTACCCCAGACCGCCGCAAGCGCTCCATTGCCTTCGCCGCGTAGCGAACCGCGTGATGCTGGTGGGGTTAAACCCACCGTCGAGCAGGAACCCTTGGCGGCTCGTGTCAAGGCCGGCCCCCCGGTCGAGGAAAGCAACAAACGCGAGCGACACAGCTTAGAACCGAACTCGGCCCACCGTGCCGAAAGCAGCCGGGCCTCGGATGATGCGACGGAGCGCGATAACCGGGCCCGGCTAGCTGACCTGCGCCGTCAGCTAGCCGACCTCCGGGCGACGCTCCCACCGGACGACTACAAGATTCAGCGGCTCCAGGCCAACATCGCGGATCTCGAACAGCAGTTTGCCGCGCGCCGCAGCAACAATGTAAAGCACCCTGGCACCCAGAACTCCGAAACTCCACGCCGTAAACAGTTAGTAACTAAGACAGATACTTTACCGCAGGGGACTGTCAATCCTGCGGTCGGTCGTCCGGATCTAATTCAGCCTGAGGAAAGGGTACGACTTCTCAGGTCTCATGCGACACCTGTACTTTTGCCTGCCGCCTCACGGGCCAATGCTGAGGCCGTTCAACCTGACGCATTCACGCTTGGCCCCCGGGCCAGGCTGACTGCGCCCAGCCGACCCGCCACGAACCCGTTCGCGACGTCTGCACCGGCCCCAGGTGCGGTTGCATCCGGCTCGAAGGAGTGAGGAATCAGCAATGAGCCGTAATTTCGAATTATTAAAGCAGCTTGAGGTAGAAGTAGACCATAGTCTTCCGCTGCACACGGAGGCTGACAGCCTTATCACAAAGCACGCTTCCTCGGCCGAGGCCGTTCGCCTCTTTGGGGTGGAGACCGTGCATCTGGTCCAGACCATCTTCCTATCCGCGACTCCACGATCCGCGCGAAGGGTCGTCTTTTGTGGAGTCGACGGTGGCAGTGGCAGCAGTTCTGTTTGCGCCAGTGCCGGACGCGCACTTACAGCCATCAGCGACAAGTCGATTTGCCTCGTTGATGCTGATGTACGTTTGCAGTACCTGTCGAGCGCCTTCGGTATCAACAACTCGATTCCATTTCCCACCTCCGCTTCTGTTCGCGACCGGTGCGCCCATATCGAGGGCAACCTTTGGTTAGCGGGCGCAGATCTGCTGGCCAACGATTGCGGTGTGCTTCTAACGTCCGGAGAACTTCGTCACCGCCTCACGCAATTGATGGATACTTTTGACTACCTCCTGGTTAATGCGCCAGGGATCGGCGTCAGTAGAGATGCAGCACTTGTTGGTGAGGTCGTCGGCGCCGCAATTCTGGTTGTCGAAGCCAATACGACGCGTCGGCAAACCGCGCGCAGAGCAAAGGAGTCGCTCGAAGGGGCCGGGGTTCGGTTGTTGGGAACCGTTCTCCGCAATCGATCGTTCCCAATTCCAGAAAGTATTTATAAGAGACTTTAGGGCTGTCATCGCCAAGGCGGAACACTGCTGCGTGACAGCTCAAAGGTTCGCAAGGTGTACTTGGAGCCGAGCCGTGCAACTCTGCGCTCGTAGTGTTGGATTGATCAGTCAGGCGCGAGGGAAGTTGAATGAGCAGGACTCTTAGTACAGGGGCTTTATTCTGGGGAGGCGGGACAAGTTGATTACTTTATCGGAAGATACTGGTGCCCCCTCCGCAACTGCGACGGCTCACGCCACCCACGGGGAATCGAAACATCCCGCACGCAAGAGACTGCTGCCCTTTGGCGCAGCCTCCGCTCCCAAAACAGCCTTACATCAGGGAGTCCTCTCCCTTGCCGATCAAGGGGTGGCCAGCATCACCAACTTTGTGACCGGCGTCATCATAGCCCGATCCTCCTCCAAAGAGGAGTTCGGCCTCTACATGCTTGGCTTTTCGTTAATTCTGTTAGTGACGGACTTGCAGACCTCAGTGATCGCAACACCTTATATGGTGTACGCCCCGCGCCTTAAGGGACGCGCTCATGCGCTGTACGCGGGCAGCACGTTGGTGCATCAGATTGTATTTTCACTCGTGGGTATGCTTGCGCTGGGTTGGGGAGCCTTTGTAACCAGGTTCGGAATTGGTCCCCGTGGGCTGGGAACTGTCTTGTGGGCATTGGGGGCTATGGTTGGGTTGATAATGCTGCGCGAGTTTGTGCGTCGCATATGTTTTGCCGGCTTGAAACTGAGGTCTGTACTCGTTTTCGATATTTGCGTAGGCCTGGCCCAAGTAGGCGGCTTGCTTGTTCTAGCCCGGCTCGGCGCGCTTTCCGCAAGCACGGCGTACTGGCTGATCGGACCTGTTTGTGGGATAGCAGCCGTTTCATGGCTGTGGATGGAGAGACGCTCCTTTCACCCACGGCTTGCTCATTCGGTTGAGGATCTTAAAAAAAATTGGACATTTGGAAGGTGGGTGTTTGCCAGCGGCTTAGTTTACACGGCGAGCGCCAATCTGTACCCGTGGCTTCTGGCGTTTTACCATGGTGCGGCAGCTGCCGGAGTGTTCGCGGCATGTGTGGGCGTCGTGTCGGCCAGCAATCCAGCGCTGCTGGGGCTGCAAAATTTTCTGGGCCCCAAAACAGCACACGAGTTTGCGTCGAACGGACAGCGGGGGCTGCGTAGATTGGTGCTCAAGATAAGTGCTGTGTTGGCTGTGCCCGCGGGCCTGCTCACCCTGGTGCTGATACTGTGGGGGGATCGTTTTGTCGCTTTGCTTTACGGAAGCCGGTACGCAGGAAATGGCCTGATCGTCGCAGTTCTTGCTTTGAATCTTTTCGTTTCGGCTGTCGGTTTTTCCTTTTCACGCGCCCTGTTGGCCATGGAGCGTGCAAGCGTAGACTTTGGGCTTAATCTGGTAGCCCTTGTCACTATGCTCACGCTAGGTCTCTGGCTGGTCCGGACGCACGGCGCACTTGGTGCGGCGGCCGGATTATTGGGGGCGAACCTGGCGACATCTCTGGTGAAGGCGGGGATATTTTTGCAGTATCCAATCTACACAACAAGCCCCCAGGAAGTATGTTAGATGAGCTATCTCTATTTACCCCGCGCGAAAGCACGCCATCATGACCACCATTTTCCGTGGCTCTTGTTCCTTTTTGTCAGCGTGGCGCTCTTTGTAATCTTCCATTGGCCGCTGGCGATTCATAGGACATACGATTACAACATTTCCGATCAGATTGTTATAGCAGGCGCAGAGGGTTCGGGGGTTCGCGAGGTGACGCTCCTCGCGCTTTGCGCCGTGGCGGCCATCAGTCTCGTAACCCGTCCGAGGGACCCGCGGTTACGAATCAATGGCGCCCTGGGATGGCTCATTCTCGCCTTTTTGGCCTGGGCGCTGCTGAGTACCATGTGGGCTCAAGATCTATCGTTGACCCTCAAGAGGTTGACGAGTTTCGGCATACTCTGTGTGTTTGCGACTGCCCTGACCCGCCGCCTTTCTCTGCGCGAGATCCTGCTATGGACTTTCTTCACCACGGCATTATTTTTTCTGGTCGCCATCATCGCGGAGGTGGCAACAGGCATATTCCACCCCGGGGCGTATGGCTATCGCTTCTCAGGGATCCAACACCCCAACGCAGAAGGAGTTGAATGTGCTTTGCTAGCCTTCTCTGGCTTAGTGGCAGCGAGGCAGGAGAAAGAGCGTAAATGGTTGTTCGTATCTTTCGGGCTTATTGGTCTATTCTTCCTCGCCCTCACTGCTTCGAGGACGACCTTAGCCGGCACCGCGCTGGCGTTTACTGCATACACGATTACGGTCAGCCAAAAGTCCACCAGAGCCATGATCTTACCTCTGGCCGGTATTTTTGCGTCGCTGATTTTGCTTTTTGCCGTAGCTGGAACATTTCAGGGACTTGAAGGAAAGTTGTTTCCGGGAAGAGACGACAGCGGCGGGGTGGAGTCATTTGCCGGCCGTAGTAGCGTCTGGGCCGACCTGGTTCCCTACATTCGGGAGCGACCGCTCCAGGGTTACGGGTACGGGGGTTTTTGGACGCCAGCGGTGAGAAGCGTTATCGCAGACAAAGAAGGATGGGAAGTACCAGACGGGCACTCGACATACGTCGACTATGTCCTCACTTTGGGTACAGTTGGAATCGTCCTGAATGTACTTTGCCTGCTTACGGGGATAGGCCGTGGGTTCAGTTTTTATCGACGCACCCGAGATCCACACTTTGCGTTTCTTGCGGGCATCCTGATTTTTTGCGTGGTAGATGGCTTTCTCGAATCTTCCGCCGGGGAAGTTTCGCCCCTTGCGTGTCTCGCAGTCATCGCGTTAATCCGGTTGGCTTTTGTGCCGCTGAGGCAGCCTGACGCCGCCACGGAAACTGCTATATGGAAGAACGACTTTCGGCATGAGCCGTTCACCTTCGTGAATTCCCAGTAAAGAAGCTGGTGTCAACCTTCCAGCCCGGAACAGCGTCTTGTAGTGTAAGTAGACAACGGCCCTCTCCGTACGTAACGACGGTGCTCGACCCTGAGCGGCTTATCCATGTCATGGAAACGATCATCGCGATGATTCGCATATCAGGGGTGGGTGCCCGTTGCCGGTTGATCCAGAACAGTTCGGTCGGTTTATTCTTAGCAATCAGCGTTGCGTTACATGAAGCTCATTTAGCTATTGGTTGATGGAGGCGACAAAAAGAATGAAAGTAGCATTTGTAGCATTTGATTTCGGGGAGTACTGTATCCGGTTGGCTGGTGGCATCGCCGAAAATGCGGACACCAGGGTGCTTCTGTTGATATGTAAAGAGGAAGCTGATCCCTATCTGCACTTATTAAACCCTTCCGTCGAGCGGCGCGTTTTTGATAAACCCAGAATCAGGCAAATCTTCAAGCAATTCAGGATGGTGATTGATCTTGTGAGGCAGATCAGAGCCTTCAAACCAGACGTCATTCACCTGCAACTAGGTCACTTGTGGTTCAACTTGCTGGGGCTCCCGCTGTTGCGCCGCTTTCCACTCGTCCTTACCGTGCACGATTCTCTGATTCATGTTGGTGACGCGGCCACGGGTAAGACGCCCCAGTGGGTTTACGATCGCGCTTGCTATCAAGCGCGAGAACGGATCGTTCACGCTCCACAGGTAAAGGAGTCGCTGGTCAAAAGGCTTGGCATTCCGCCAGACACCGTCCACGTTATTCCCTATGTCATTGTCGGCGACGTTGACATCACTGTCGCCGAGGATGTGCGCGAGGAACCGCTGGTTTTGTTTTTCGGGAGAATCTGGCCATATAAGGGCCTGGACTATCTAATTCGAGCTGAGCCCCTGATTACATCCAAGGCGCCGCAGACAAAGATTGCTATTGCCGGTACGGGCGAAGACTTCGACCGTTACCGTCGTATGATGGTCAATCCCGATCGATTTATTGTTCTGAATGAGTACGTTTCCGACGAGAAGCGTGCCGAATTATTCCGCCGCGCGAGTGTTGTGGTGTTGCCCTATATCGAGGCCTCGCAAAGCTTTATCATCTCGATCGCATATCGCTTTGGCAAGCCCGTAGTTGCCACAACGGTTGGCGGTCTGCCCGAGATGGTGGATCACGGTAGAACCGGTTTTCTTGTTCCCCCCCGCGACGTCGATGCACTGGCGAATGCGGTTGTCAGGCTGATGCAAAACGAGGGGATGCGGAGAAAGTTCGGGGAGAACGGGATGCGAAAGGTCAACGTTGAATGTGCACCCGAAGTTGTTGGGCGCCAGACGCGGGTAGTCTACCGCCGAGCAGTGAACGACTCATCTCCCATCAGAGACCATGTACTCGAAAAGCAACCGAGTTCGCAATCGTCCAGCGAGACTTTTGTCTAGCAGCCGCCGCATACACCTCAGCGGCTGAAAACAATGGGGTAGCAATCTGAAAGGGAGGCAACACTTGAAACGAATACTTGTAAACGGAGCTGGCGGGTTCATTGCCAGCCATCTAGTAAAGCGGCTGAAGTCGGAAGGATTCTGGGTCAGAGGTGCTGATTTGAAAAAACCTGAGTACTCCAACTCGGCGGCAGATGAGTTTGTCGTCGGCGATCTCCGCGATCCGGAAGTGGTTGCCAAGGTCGTGAGTGGGATCGAGGATGTCTATCAACTTGCCGCAGACATGGGTGGAGCTGGCTATTTATTCACAGGCGAACACGATGCAGCGGTCATGCACAATTCCGCATTGATCAATCTAAACACCCTGGAACTTGGCGTCGAGGCTGGGGTACGGCGCTTTTTCTATTCATCTTCGGCTTGTATCTATCCGGAGTTCAACCAGATGGATCCGCTCAACCCAATTTGTACGGAGAGTAGCGCGTACCCGGCATCGCCGGATAGCGAATATGGGTGGGAGAAGTTGTTTAGTGAGCGACTCTACCTGTCGTATATGCGCAATTACGGTGTTCAAGTGCGCATCGCCCGCTTCCATAATATCTTCGGGCCGGATGGCACTTGGGACGGCGGAAAAGAGAAAGCGCCAGCGGCCCTTTGCCGTAAAGTGGCGCAGGCGCCCGAAGGCGGTGAGATCGAAATATGGGGCGACGGCATGCAAACACGTTCGTTCCTCTATGTTGATGAGTGTGTCGAAGGTGTTCGGCGCCTTATGGAATCCGATTTTACTGGCCCCGTAAATATCGGATCGGAAGAGATGGTTACCATCAACCAGCTCGCGGAGTTGGTGATGAAGGTCGCCGGCAGGAAGTTGAGTATTCGTCATATCGAGGGTCCACTTGGGGTTCGAGGACGCAACTCGGACAATAAGCTGATCTTTGAGAAGCTGGGCTGGCGCCCGTCTCGACCCTTGACCGAGGGATTGCAAAAGACCTATTCCTGGGTCGCTAGCCAGGTCGAAATGGCGAAAGCGGTTCTTGTCTAAGTCGGCCACGCAGTGACGCGTCTATATCGGCCCGGGGAGCAGCATAATCTATGGCTAGAAAAATTCGAGTCGCGAGTGTGGGGCCCGGGCTGTGCGTGCAAGGGGGTATTTCTCGAGTGATCGGGTTGATCGGTGCTCATCTCCCGAGCCGCGTTGACCTTCGCCTCATCTCCACATTCACTCGGTTTACTGGGGACAAGGGTGCAACTCGCTCGGAACGAGGCAGCAGACCTGTCCAGGCGTTTATCTTTTTTCTGGCCTTTTCCCAGGTGTTGATACTTGCCCTCGGACGCCGAACCGTGTTCCACGTCCATTTTGCTGGAAGAGGCAGTTTGCTACGAAAGGGAATAATCTGCATATTGCTTCGTTCCCTTCGATGCCAGTACGCTGTACATTCTCATGCAGCCGACACTAACCTGTTTCAACCATGGCTGCCGCCGCTGTGCAGGCGGATGCTTTTATGGGGTATTGGCGGTGCGAGCCGGGTAATCGTTCTAACGCAGTTCTGGCACGATTACTACGCCTCGCTTCTCGCCTTACCGGCAAGCCGGCTGCTCCTGCTTCCTAACCCAGCTGACTTGCCACAGTCTGTGCCGGATCGTTCCCGGCGTGAGGGGTTGCGGCTGCTCTTTTTGGGTAGGATAGGAACGAGAAAGGGTGCTTTTGACCTGATCCGTGCATTTGCCGCCCTCCCCGAGGATGTGCGCTCGCGCTGTCATTTAACCATGGCCGGGGACGGTGAAACCAATGAGGCGCGAGCACTAGCCACACAATTGGGATGCTCGAAGCGGGTGACCATTCCCGGCTGGGTCGGGCCGGCTACGGTCGAAAAGCTCTTAGTGGAATCGGATGTTCTGTTGTTACCCAGTTACGCAGAAGGAATGGCCATGGCCCTGATCGAAGCAATGGCCTGGGGGCTTCCTGTAGTGACCACGAGTGCTGGGGGCGCCGGCGAATTCCTGGAGCAAGGCCAGAACTGTATGTTAGTCACCCCGGGGGACATCCAGGGGATCAGCAATGCTATCTCCGAATTAGCACGGGATCGTACATCCAGGCAGCGAATGGGACGCGCGGCGCGCGAGACGATTAGTCGTTTCGGCATTGATAATTACGTCTTGACGCTCAGCGGAGTATTTGAGGAACTGGCCAACTGCCTGCCAGCGGGCCTCTCGGCCGTAGCTTCTGTGCCGAAACAACCTAAGCACGACGTGCGGGCTCCTATTGTGAGTACACCGGATCATGCCAATTCCGCTCAGGGTTAACTGAGTCTTTCTTCGGTAAATTAGTACGGTACGATCACCATCCGAATCACAAATGACACCACGTATTCGTAGGGTGTAATTCCAACTGCTCTACCGGCCGGCCTGCGTTGTTCCCCTTTTGGCCTCACTCTGTGTCCGCCGGGAACGTAACACACCAGCATCCATTCATCGATTGAGGCGATTATGCGCAGCAAAATGAACATACTAGGAATAAACATGGATTGTCTCTCTTACGGAGACATGCACCGCATATTTAATGTCTGGCTCTCTGATAAGGAGTCGCGGTCGCATTCTCTTGCATTGATTAATGTGAATTGCTGCGTCTCAGCTCTCTTCGACAAGCGCCTGGTGAATCTTTACAATACGGCGGACATCGTGGGCATCGACGGCATGCCGTTCCTCCGTTGGGCTCGAGCGTTCTATAACAAGAACGCTGACCGCTTTTACGCTCCCGATCTCATGCTCGAGGCCGGCAGGACAGCAGAAAGATACGGGTACACCTTTTTCCTGTACGGAGGCGCGCCCGGGGCCCCCGACAAGATAGAAGAGTACTTGCGGGAACGATTTGATGGGATCAAGATCGTAGGCAAATACTCCCCCCATTCCGAGCACTCACAGAAGAAGAAGACCAGGCGGTATGTGACATGATCAACGCGGCTAACCCCGACATTGTGTGGGTCGGCCTCGGATCCCCAAAACAGGATGTGTGGATCAGTGAACATCGCGAAAAGATTCGCGGCACGATCATGATCGCGTCCGGAGCCACGTTCGACTTTTTCAGTGGAAAAATCCGGCAGGCCCCGGAATGGATCCGTAATGCCGGATTCGAATGGCTCTACCGACTAACAAAGGATTTCCGCAGGCTTTGGGTCAGATACACACTTTACAACGCGGTTTTCCTGGCCATGTTCGGTCTGCAACTGATGGGACTTCGTAGATTCGACACTGACACCTTCATCGAAAATCACGATTTGACTCTAAAGCACGAAGGTTCTCGTCTCTCAGGAGATTGAAAACTCCAATTCCATCTGTCGTTCCCTCCCACTCACCTTTCAGTTTGTCTGTAATCGATCCCTCCCCACCGCAAAACATTGACGCGCTCGAGTCATAGGACCCCCAGGGCGGCCCGCATTTACGCCGGATTAAGCGCCGATCATTACCCCACCGACCGGCAGCACTCGCCGATCGGTGGGGCGCAAAGCAGCACCGATTTCAGAATTATTACAGCCGGGTCACCCCCCTGCTCGTCGGAATCTTCGAGTAGGCGGCTGTCCTGCTGCGAGACCTTGACTACGGCCGATCAGTTACAGCCCATTGTCACCAGCCCCGATGGAACGTTAGCGGTACAGAGCCACCGGGGGAAAAGGGTGTCATGGTCCGGTGTAGAACTCGGTTTTTGATAGCCAAGGCCCGCTGCTGACGCCGTCTTAGGCACAAAATTGGCAATCACAGGGGCCATGCAGTTGGGTACGTTGGAGGCACCCCCGCAGCTTGGAGCACCTGGGGCAACAGGGTTGGTTAAATTCAGAGGCACCCCGAATTGATTACCCGAGCCCCACGCGAACGATCCGCTAGCGTAGAGGAAAGTGTTATATCCGTTGAAGCCGTAGGCGAAATTGCTCACCACAGAGTCGGTCCCGTCACTGGTAGAGACGGCCAGAGCATAAATGGGATGTCCGCCGCATCCGGTTGCGCTCCTGGTCGAAATAAGGTTGCCGCTGATGTGCGTATCGCTCGCCCTATAAAGGGAAACCTCTCCACAGCCTAACCAGGATTGATGAGGATCAGTAAGGTTTCCCAAGCTGGTATTTTGACTTAACCAAATATTCGAATGGTTAGAGCCTGCTGAATTATCGTTGACTTCAATGCCCTTCCCGCCATTGTTGACGACGATGTTGTTGTAAGCGACTGCCTGCGACGCATATGGAGAAATCCCGCCTTGGCTTCCATCGAAACTGTCGAAAACGATTCCTTCGCCATCCGTGGGAGTCCTGCCTGCACACACGCTGGGTTCGAGATTACTGTAAGAGAAGTTTCCGGCAATGTAGATGTGGGTCCCGGACGCTCCATCGGATTGAACCGGCTGGTAAATAGAGATTCCGCTCGTGCACGTATTACTCCCCTGTGCAGCATTGTAGGCAATACTGCCGATCACCGCGAAATAGTCGACCCCCACGCGACCTCGGTTTATGGTAGTGAAACCGCCCTGAGAACAGCCATTTGCAATGTCATTGGCGAAAATAATGTGGTGGATTTCTACCGGCGCCGAGTACTTCGGTGACGCCGTAAAGCATGATCCATAGTTATCTGACGCACTGGTTGTAACTTCCCAACCTTGTACTCCCCAATAACTCTTATCGACCCACATGCCTTGGTTGGCGTTGGTGCTAATCTTGCAGGCGTCAAACTTTGCACAGGTAAGCCACGCAACATTGTTCGCCGCGGGACAGTTCACCGTTCCCCACTTGCCGGTGTAGAAGTTGGTGGCTGAGTAGGATGTGCTTGCGGCTGCCACGATGACATCTCCGCAGTTCAAGGAATGGTTCGGTGTCAGCCAGGAGGCGCTGGAGGATTGACCGCTGTTGGAATCGCTGCCGTACGGAGAAAGGTAGTACGTACTCGCCTGAGCGACGCCAGAGGCGAGCAGGCAAAAAAACACTACTGTAAGGACATGCCAGCCCCACCGCCTGTGCATTGGAGACCGGCCATTTTTGCTCCGGAAAGAAGATTGCGCACGGCCGGGGAGTGTAAATTTGACGCCCAGTTCATTTTCAGGACGTGACAAAGCGTTAATGAAGGTTGAGCCCATGAAGTCCTCGATTTAATGGATTACCAAGGCTCAATCTGGTCTGGCTAGACACTTCGAATCGTGTTTCGCCCGCAGATTTTATTTTGCGATTGAGAATAAGAAGTCATTGAATATCGACAAATGGTAGCGAGTTCTGGTGCCGCGAGCATGCCGTGACGCCCCGCAGTTCAGGCATTCACCTTGCGAGGCGTCACACTTTTAAATTTCAGGGTAGTTCCCTGTACCTGCGGGCCGAATGACACGCTCGAGAAACAGCGCGCTTACCTGCTGACTCGCCAAAACCCATCAAGTCACCAGATACACGTACATAGTACGTGAGGGACAGAAACCAGACAAACACGCGGTGCGATTGGCAAGTCATCGCGCAATATCTTCCCACTCCTGGAAAGATTTACCACGGCTCATTGCAAACGATTAATTATGTCGAAGCAGTCGCCAACAACTGATCAGTCGCAGCCCATGGTAATGAGGCCGGATGGAACGTTTGCGGTGCAGAGCCACTGGGGGAAAAGCGCGTCGTGGTCCGGTGTGGCGCTTGGTTTGTGATAGCCAAGCTCCACTGCTGACGCCGTCCTGGGTACGAAATTGGCAATCACAGGCGCCATGCAGTTGGGTACGTTGGAGGTGCCCCCACAGCTTGGCGGACCTGGCTCAACGGGGTTTGTAAAATTCGGAGATACACCGAATTGATTGCCGGAGCCCCAAGCGAACGAACCGCTATCGTACAGAAACGTGTTGTTGCCGTTGTACCCGTATGCGATGTTATTTATAACTGAGTCATTGCCATCGCCGGCGGAGACCGCGATGCCGTAGATCGGATGTCCGCTGCATCCGGTTGCACTTTTGGTCGAGATCAGATTGGCGTAGATGTGGCTGTTGGTTGCCTTGTATAGGGACACCTCCGCGCAACCTAACCACTTCTGATTTGGATCCGTAAGGTTTCCCCAACTTGTGTTCTGACTGAACCAAATGGTCGAATGATAAGAGCCTGCCGAATTATTATTGACTTCAAGGCCCTTAGCGCCATTGTTGACTACGATGTTATTGTAGGCGACTGCCTGCGATGAATAAGGCGAAATATTGCCCTGACTTCCATCGAAACTATCAAAGATGATTCCTCCGCCATCAGTGGGAGGCCCGCCATTACACTGGCTGGGTTCCAAATTGCTAAAGGAGAAGTTTCCCGCAACATAGATGTGGGTCCCCGGCAACGTGTCTGATTGAACGGGCTGGAAGATCGAGATTCCGCTCGCGCAACTGGTACTTCCTTGTGCAGAATCGTAGGCAATGCTGCCTAAGATTGCCAGGTAGTCAACACCTGCAGAACCATGGTTCCCTACACTGAAGCCGCCCTGAGAACAGCCGTTTGCGATGTCGTTGGCAAAGATGATGTGATGGATTTCTACTGGGGTATCGTAGTTAGGTTGAGCAATAAAACAGCTTCCGTAGGTATCTGAAGCACTCGTTGTTATTTCCCAGCCCTGCACTCCCCAATAGCTCTTGTCGACCCACATCCCCGGGGTGCTGGTGGCTTGAATCTTGCATCCATCAAAGGTTGCACATTGAAGCCAGGCTACATTGTTTTCTGTAGCGCATGTCACGGTTCCCCACTTACCGGTATCGAAGTTGGCTGCTGAGTATCCTGTACCTGCGGCTGCCACGATGACATCACCGCAGTACAAAGGATGGTTTGGCGACAACCAAGGGACGCTGGAAGATTGTCCGCTGTTGGAATCACTGCCGGTTGGTGAAAGGTAATAGGTTTTAAACTGTGCAGCGGGTGGGGCACCAGTCTTGAAAATCCTGTCGCGTTCGAGCCAGGCAAGAACAAGGCCGATCACGCAACAAAGCACGACCACGAGAAGACCGCCGCCTCCTCGCTGCCTTTGCTTCGGCGAAGGCTTGACGGGGGGCAAAATTTCCGGCCGCGGCGGGTTCATAGGATTTTCCCTTTAATCGGTTTTACCAGGATCCAAAATTGCCGTGGCATCAACCTCAACCATGGTGACGCCATCCGGCTTTGAGCCCAGCGCGATAGTCATAGTTCAAGCCTTTGCTTAAAACAGGGTAGTCCTCCGCTAGATCGTGAACACAATCCGGCCCGTAGACAAGCACACATTTTACGTGAGCTACAGATGACCCGACAACAAACCTTTTGAAGACGGGGCTGTCCCGACACCTTCGAGGTACCCCGGCCGCATCGTGATTCTCACCAGTCAAACGTCTCCGTGTTCGCGAAGAAAGCCGGTACGGTTCTGCCTCTGGGCCCATTGTCGATCAGCCGGAAGGCAGCTTGGCGGTTCACGGCGGTTGAGCGAAGAACCTGGTGCCGGGCGATGTAGAACCGGGATTTGAAAGCCGCAATTGTCGAATTGGTGACCCCGATTGGAGCGCGAGACGTGCGGTGGAAAACGCTGCGTAACTGGGCACCTAGGCAGGTCCTGCTCATCTCTCGCTGTGCCATGTCTGCCGAGATGCGCGTCCAACGAAATTCGTTACCTTCTCTCCCGCTTCGCAACCGATTGGTTCAATCGTAGCGGCTTAAGGAATTTGCATAGGCGCAATGAGAAAATGGACTGGACGCTTGAAAACTTTAACCGATTCGATACTTGCCCTCCCGCTCCCGGGGTAGGTATGGAGTCTTCAAACAGTCGAGGGAAATACGATGAGATTAGTATCCACTCTAAAGAAGTCATTGCCCATGTCCCAGAGGTTGCGATGGAATGTTATGAGGTCAAAGGCAATAGGGGAAAAGGAGCTAGCCTATGTCAATGCGCTCTGCGACGAGTCATGTGTTTCGCTGGATATCGGAGCCAACCGTGGAGTCTATAGCTACCTGATGCGGCAACATTCACAGTCTGTAATTGCATTTGAACCAAATCCTTTCTATGCGGACTTCGTTCGGCGCGCTTTGAAAGACGTTCAGGTGATCGAAGCAGCCGTTTCGGATCACGAGGGGACATCCATCCTCCGCGTGCCCCTGAGCGAGCCGATTGCCGGGATGGGAACCATTGAGGCAGAAAACACTCTCGATCAAGTCGAAGTTCAGCAAATAACAATTTCGCTTTTAACACTGGACTCACTACAGTTGACGAAGATTGGCTTCATGAAGATCGATGTTGAAGGCCATGAACTCGCAGCTTTACGAGGTGCCGCCAGCACCATTGAAAATAGTCTGCCCAACCTATTGATCGAGGCCGAAGAGCGTCACCGGAAAGATGCTGTGAACTCCGTGCTCGGGTTCTTGTCGAAATTTGGCTACGACGGGCTCTTTCACGTAAATGGTAAATTGCACCCAATCGAAGAGTTCGACGCGTCAACCCATCAGGATGCTTCCGTGGCCGGCAAGCCATACGTGAACAATTTCATTTTTATTCACAAATCCAAGATGGCACACTTCCATGCAGCCCTTCGCAATTAGCAACCACACAACGACACGTTTTTGGCGAAAAAGAAAAGCGATGGGCGGCTCATGCCGCCCGATAAAAACAAAGGACTCGCTTTTCGATTCATGATTAGTTCCCGACCGTTGTGTTGCTTCCGCCCGGTGAGATCTGAACTCACCTGCGGATGGTGAACGCAACCCGGTCCTCGGTTGTTTCACTTCCGATGCCGCCCGCCTGTGCCTCATGGCCCTACCTGGCACCCCTTCGTCACAAGACCGGATGGAAGAGTGACATTGCATAGCCATTGTGGGAACAACGGATCGTATACGTTGGCGCCTGCTGGCTGATAGCCGTAGGCTTTAGCCGCAGTCGCGGTCGGGGTAAAGTTTGCGATCATCGTCGCCATGCAACCAGGCACGTTGGCCGCGCCGGAGCATGAAGGCGCGCCCGGAACCGAGGCCGAAGCAAATGCCGGGTTGGTGCCGACGGTTTGCGTGCCAAACGCGAATGATGAATTGTTACTGGAGAACATATTGTTTCCGGCAGCTGAGTAGAGCCAGTTATTTTGATACGTGTCCCCACTGCTATTGGCCACGGAAGCAGCGTAGATTGCGTCACCCTGGCAACCCGTTGCCGCATCCGTGACTTCGAGGTTGTTGGTGACGGTAACGTTATTGGCTGCTTCGGCATATATCTCGCCCAAGCCCACGCAGAAGCTGCGGTTCGTGGCCTTTAGATTTCCGTACGTAGTGTTGTACTTAAAGTAGACCGGCGCCGCACTGGAGCCAGTCTTATTGTTCTCGATCAGAACTCCAGATGATCCATTACTTACTGAAATATTGTTTTCCACTACCGCTTGCTGGGTGTAGGCCGGTCCGCCGCCCTGGCTGAAGTCGAAGGTATCAAGATTGATCCCCTCTCCGTCGGTAGTGAGGCCGCCCGAGCAGGGACTCCCGTCCACATTGTTATAAGAGAAGTTGCCCGCAATGTACATGTGCGTGCCGGCGTTCTTATCGGAAGCAATCGGCTGGTAGATATTCAGTCCGCTGTAGCAGGCCCCGCTTCCCTGTGCTCCGTTGTAAGCGATATTGCCGATATACACGATGTAATCGACGCTGGCACTCGTGGAGCTGTTATAGGAGTTGAACCCTCCGCCCATACAACCATTGGCCACATTATTGGCAAAGATCACGTGATGGATGGTGCTGCCCTTGGTAGGTCCAGCATGAAAGCAGGCCCCGTAAGTATAGTTACTGGTGGTAACTTCCCAACCTTGCACACCCCAATAGCTTGCATCGACCCACATTCCATCTGAGGAAGTCGCCGAAATCTTGCAGGTGTCGAAGGTCGCGCATTGCAGCCAGGCTACATTATTAGCCGCGGGGCAGTTTACTGTTCCCCATTTGCCAGTGTTGAAATTCGACGCTGAGTACTGGCCTGAGGCTGCGATCACGACGTCACCGCAATTGAGGGAATGATTCGGGGTCAGCCAAGGCAGACTGGCGGAGAGGCCGCTGTTGGAATCGCTCCCGCTCGGGGAAAGATAGTAAGTCTTCCCAGAGGTAGAGGGAGTGGTGATGGTGAAGCTGTTGCTGGTTGCCGAGCTGAGGCCCGCACCGCTGGCCGACAGCGTGTAGCTTCCGGCCGTACTGACGCTGAGGTTGCTGAACGTGGCGATCCCATTCTGCGGTGTGACCGTCAGTGTGCCGCCGAGGCCGCTGCCCCCGGTGAGGGCAAGCGTGACCTGGTTGGTGGCGCTGTTTACGGTATTCCCGTTGGCATCCTGTACCGCCACCTGGACCGCAGGTGAGATCGTGGCCCCGGTCGATGCATTCGACGGTTGCACCAGGAACACCAGCCTGGCTGGAGTTCCACCGCCCGACGCAGCAATGGTGAAGCTGGCGCTGGTCGCGGACGTGAGGCCCGAGCTGGCTGCCGACAGCGTGTAGCTTCCCGCAGTGCTTACCGATAGATTGCTGAAGGTCGCGACACCATTCTGAGCATTAACAGTCAGCGTGCCTCCAAGACCGTTGCCGCCACTTATGGCGAGTGTGATTGGATCGGTGGCGCCGGCCACGGTATTACCGTTTACGTCTTGTACCACCACCTGGACAGCCGGCGAGATCGTGGCTCCGGCAGTCGCGTTCGATGGCTGCTGCAGGAATGCGAGCTTTACCGGCAAGGGGACCGTAACTCCGGTAACGATAAAGGGCGTGCTGGTCGCAGACGTAAGGTCCGGACTGTTCGCGGTGAGTGTGTCGGCGAGGCCTGCAGCACTGACAGTGAGATTGCTGAACGTCGCGATGCCGTTCTGCGGTGTCACCGTGAGCGTACCTCCGAGGCCGCTACCGCTGGAAAGAACCAATGTGACCGGGTTGGTAGCACCGACCACAACATTGCCATTCGCATCCTCTACCAGCACCTTGACGGCGGGCGAAATAGCGGTCCCAACCTGGGTGTTCGATGGCTGCTGCAGGAAAGCCAGCTTCGCAGGCGGTGGCGGATTGGTGCTCGACGGACTGATGGTAAAGCCGGCACTGGTCGCCGAGGTGAGCGCGGGGCTGGCCGCGGAGAGTTTGTAACCCGCGCCGGCCGTACTCACGGTGAGGTCATTGAAGGTGGCAACACCATTCTGCGCGTTAACCGTGAGCGTCCCCGCTAACCCAGTGCCTCCCACAAGCGTCAGGGTGATTGGATTGGTTGAACCTTGTACGGTGTTACCGCTAGCGTCCTGAACCAGGACCTGGACGGCCGGTGTGATCGTCGCCCCAGTCACGGCATTGGAAGGCTGCTGCAGGAATGCCAGCTTCACCGGTGAACCACCGCCGGAGGGAGCATTGATGTTGAAGGCCGCACTGACCGCAGAGGTCAGGGCCGGGCTGGTTGCAGAGAGCGTATAGCCGGTCCCGGCGGTATTGACACTGAGGTCACTGAAGGTGGCAATGCCGTTCCGCGGAGTAACGGTGAGCGTTCCTCCCAGACCGTTGCCCCCTACAAGGGCGAGAGTGACTGGATTGGTCGCGGCCGTTACGGTATTCCCGTTGGCATCCTGTATCACCACCTGGACGGCCGGAGAGACGGTCGCCCCAGTCACGGCATTGGATGGCTGTTGCAGGAATACCAGTTGTGCCGGTGACGGGCCGGAGCCGGACGCGCTAATGATGAAGCTTGCACTGGTTGCAGAGCTAAGGTTCGGACTGCCAGCCGACAGGGTGTATCCGCTACCCGCAGTACTGACACTCAGGTCGCTGAAAGTCGCGATGCCGTTCTGCGGTGTGACGGTGAGCGTCCCTCCCAAACCGCTACCGCCGGCAAGAGCAAGCGTTATCGGATTGGTGGCGGCCGACACGACGTTACCGTTGACATCTTCTACCGCCACCTGGACGGCTGGAGAGATCGTTGCACCGGCAAGGGCGTTGGAGGGCTGCTGTACGAAAGCCAGCTTCGACGGTTGAGAAGCGTTGCTGCCCGGTGTACTGATGTTGAAGCTTGCGCTGGTGGCCGGCACCAGGCTGGGACTCGTCGCCGTGAGTGTATAGCCGGTTCCGGCGGTACTAATGGCAAGATCGCTAAAAGTCGCGATACCTTTCTTCGGAGTAACGGTGAGCGTTCCGCCAAGACCATTGCCGCCGGCGAGGGCAAGAGTGACTGGATTCTTGGCGCCCTGCAACACATTTCCGTTGCTATCCTCTACTACCACCTGGACGGCTGGTGAGATGGTGGCTCCGGTCGCAGCATTTGAGGGCTGCACCATAAACGCCAGCTTTGCCGCTAAACCAGCGCCGCTGGTCGGTGGGCCGATGTTGAAGGGTGCGCTGTTCGCAAATGACAACTGAGAGCCGGTCGCCGATAGCGTCAACCCCGTGTCCGGTGTGCTCACGCTGAGATCGCTGAAGGTAGCGATGCCATTCAATGGAGTGGCAGTGAGCGTTCCAGTTAAACCAGCCCCCCCCACGAGAGCCAGAGTGATAGGACCAGCGGCCGTGAGCGCCGGGTGTCCGCTGGCATCCTCTACTGCCACCTGGACAGCCGGAGAAATCGTCGCCATAGCAGGAGTATTCGAGGGCTGCTGCACAAATACCAGCTGGGTCGGCGTGATATCTTCCGCAGTGATGGTCAGCGCGGAAGAAGCAACTGCACTCGTAGATCCGTGAAAGGCTGCCATGGCCTGCACGGTCGATGAGGTGCCTATCGAGATTGCTCCCGCATAGGTCGGCGAAGAGGTTGTCGGCACCGTTCCATCAGTGGTGTAGTAAATGGTGCTTTCCTTCGTCGAGTCACTTATTGTGAGCTCTTGCGGGCCAACGTAGGTTCCCGTACCCAGCGATAGGGTCGGAGTTGCCACCGCGAAGGTTAAGTTTAGAGTCCAGTCGGTAGGCATCGCAGTGAGTGCCGGCTGGAAAGGGGTTTGCTCCGTGGCAAGGTCGAAGATTTCGCTCACGGCGTTCTCTGGGTTTTGCGCGATGCGGATAGCCGCAGTCATCGTGTCTGTCGGAGCACTGCCGCCTTGCGGATTCGCAATCGAGAACAGGCGACCGCACGGGGTTCCATCGCCTGCCACTCCGCCAGAGGAACCGGCGCACTCGGCAAGAAGATCCGCGAGGCTATAGAGCTTGGCGTTTTCGGCAAAGTGGCTGCTCGGCGTGGAGACGCCGGGAGACGTTCCCTTTGCAACATTGACGTATTGGGACACGCTGGACACGGCCGCGAGGAAGGTAGTGTCGTTCGCAGCGGAGCCAACACGAGTTGACGACGTCATGTAGTGAGCGAGAGGCCAGATTGACCCAACCGTGGTGACCTCATTGACCGTGATGGATGAGGCGCTGGAAAGATTACTGCACGAGCCAAGCATCGCCGTGAGCTTGAGAGCAGGGTTGTTCTCGCTTGTGGCGCGCGCTGGATTGCCGCCGCTGGCGACAACATAGACTTGTGAGGAAGGGGAAGGACAACGATAGTCAGCTGGTACGGAAAAATTACCGTTTGTATCGGTCTTTATGGCGTTAAGAAGCAGAGGCTGGGCCGTTGAGCCAACTCCGCTGGTGCCTGTGGCGTAGAGCTGGATAGTTGATCCGGCAACGGGTTGCAGCCCGCCGTATACGGTGCCCTGCAGGGCCACACCAACGCCATTCGCTGAACCGGAGTATCCGCATCCGCCCAGCATTGCGAAGAACATCGCTGCCAAGATCACACTCAAGATTAAAGGAATCCGCTCTGCGCTCGAAATTTTCTGCATTCGCAATGTAGCCTCCGCTGGACTGCTCATTCTGTTAAGGCGGTGCTGTAGATGGTTGCGGCAGAGCAATAGCAAAAGGGCGCCGTAGCGCGCAAACGACGTTAGGGTGATACCGCCGTTGAGAGCCGCGACATGCTGGTTGGCGCAGATCGCCAACCCAGTTAAATCGCTTATGAACGTCCTTTTGCGTGTGTGGAAAAAGGGCACGACCTTCATCAAAATCCCCGTCTGAAGACTGGCTCAAACGACGATCGAACCGCAGCAAAAGAAGAGGTCGCGTACGAGGACTGCAAGAGCTGAAGCTTAAGAATCGACGCCGGGACTACAACTCCGTGGGTGGCGTGCTCTTTCACTAAGGCTGGTTCACATGCGAATAGGAATCTATATTGCGAAAGTGGTAGACACACTTCGGCTTACGCAAACAAAGGACTTGCTGTCCTCAAAAGTAACCATGCACGGTCCAAAGGTAACGTCAGCCACGCGCTGATGGTGGGCTCATGTGCAAGAAAAGTGCGAGCGGGAATACGGGGAGCAGGTGATTCTGGATCTGATGCGGGGCACGAAGCCGGTCAAACCTCTACGTCAAAAAATGAGCCGACGTCACGGTTTAGCACACCCTAAGGTCACCAGGCCGGGGGGAAGATTGACGTTGCATAGCCACTGTGGAAAAAGAGGGTCTGCGGTTGATGTGGTGCTGGGTGTCTGATAACCGAACCCTATCGCGGAGGCCGCCGTGGGAACAAAATCAGAAATTACAGCCGCCATGCAATTGGCCACATTCGAAGCACTCTGACAGTTTGGTGCACCGGGGGCAGTGGGATTGGAAAAAGCTGGATTGGTACCCAATATATTCTTTGAACCGAAGGCGAAGGTTCCACTACCCGAAACGAAAGTGTTGTTGCCGCTATAACCAAATGCAAAATTGCTGTCCACGGAGTCAGTTGCATTGCCGTTTTGGACTGACAAAGCAAAAACAGGGTTCACGCCGCATCCAGTTGCACTCCTGGTGGAGACTAAATTGCCATACACCTGGGTATCGCTCGCGTCCTCGAGAGAAACCTCGCCACAGCCAGTCCCGTTTTGATTTGGGTCCGTGAGATTTCCCCAACTTGTATTTTGCGTGATGCTGATAGCTGCGTGGGCAGAACCGGCCGAATTATTGAAGACCTCAATCCCCCGGCCACCGTTATTCACGACAATATTGTTCTCAACCAGCACCTGCTGCGTATAGACCGGCCCTCCGTCGTGTGAGAAATCGAACGTATCGAGAATGATTCCCTCACCATCGGTTGGAGCAGTGCCGTTGCAAGGATTCGGGTCCAGATTCCCATATGAGAAGTTCCCGGCGATGAATAGGTGGGTGCCGGCGTTGGAATCAGAGGCAATCGGCTGGTAGATATTCAATCCGCTGTAGCATTCTCCGGCACCCTGCGCGCTGTTATAGGCGATGTTGCCAACATATGCTATGTAATCGACGCTAGCGCTGGTGGAGAGGTTGTAGGCGGTAAATCCCCCGCCCATGCAGCCGTTCGCTACATCATTGGCAAAGATGACGTGGTGAACATTGACGGAAGCGGCAGATTTCGGTCCAGCGTGAAAGCAGGCAGCGTAAATATTTGTAGTGGTTGTGATTTCCCAGCCTTGCACACCCCAATAATTCTCATCGACCCACATTCCATCTAACGTAGCCGTCGAAATCTTGCAGGTATCGAATGTTGCGCATTGAAGCCAGGCGACATTGTCACCCGAAGGGCAGGTGACCGTCCCCCATTTGCCAGTGTTGAAATTTGCCGCTGAATAGGTGCCGGAGGCGGCGATAATGTGGTCGCCACAGTTCAAGGGGTGATCCGGACTCAGCCATGGCAGACTGGCCGAGAGGCCGCTATTGGAGTCATTGCCATTCGGCGAAAGATAGTAAGTTGCAGGGGGAATGGTGATGGTGAAGCTGGTGCTGGTCGCCGCGGTGAGGCCCGAGCTGGTTGCCGACAGCAAGTAGCTTCCCGCGGTACTAAGGGTGACGTCGCTAAAGACGGCGACGCCCTTTTGCGGGGTGACGGTCAGCGTTCCTCCAAGGCCGCTTCCCCCGGCAAGAGCAAGCGTGACTGGATCAGTGTCCGCCGTTACCGTATTTCCACTGGCGTCTTGTATTGCTACCTGAACGGCGGGTGAGATCGGAGTCCCGGTAAACGCATTCGAAGGTTGCACCACAAACGCCAGCTTCACCGGCGTAGTGATGGTAAAGCTGGTGCTGGTTGCCGAAGTGAGACCCGAACTGGATGCGGACAGCGTGTAGGTTCCTGCCGCGCTGACGGCGAGGTTACTAAAGGTCGCAACCCCATTTTGCGGAGTAACGGTCAGCGTTCCTTCAAGACCTGTGCCCGTGGCGAGGGCAAGCGTGACGGGAGCGGTCGCCGCGGTCACGGTGTTCCCGTTAGCATCCTCTACTGCCACTTGAATTGGCGGCGAGATCGTTGCCCCGGTCAACGCATCCGAGGGCTGCACCACAAACGCGAGCTTCACCGGCACAGCGACCGTGAAACTCGCGCTTGTTGCCGGGGTCAGGCCCGAGCTGGTTGCTGACAGGGTGTAGCTTCCGGCCGCGCTTACGGAGAGATTACTGAAGGTCGCAACACCATTTTGCGCAGTAACTGTCAGCGTTCCTCCAAGGCCTGTGCCGCTGGTAAGGGCAAGTGTGACTGGGTTGGTGGCGCCCGTGACGGCATTCCCGTCGGCATCCTGAACCGCCACCTGGACCGGAGGTGAGATCGCAATCCCGGCCAACGAGTTTGAAGGTTGCTGCACAAAAGCCAGCTTGGCCGGCGGATGTGCTGGAGTAATTGTCAGCACGGCGGAGGCAACTGCACTCGACGAGCCCTGGAGAATCGCGATCGCCTGCACAGTCGAAGAGGCAGCTATCGAGATCGGTCCTGTATATGCGGTGGAAGAAGCCGTTGGGGCCGTTCCATCCGTCGTGTAGTAGATGGTAGCCCCCGAAGTCGCGTCACTGATGGTTACCTGTTGAGGGCCGACGTAGGTCCCTGTACCCGGTGAGATGGAGGGAGTCGCGGTAACCGGCGGGACGATATTACCCGATCCCGAAGACCCACCACAACCGGTAAGCATTGGTAGTAGCAGGGTGGCGAGGATCGCACTCCGGAATAATGCGCAAAGCTGTTTGCCTGGCAGCCGTGGCGCCAAAGCACGCCGGCGTTCGAGATTCACGAGAGGCAGAAACAGTGTTGCGGGTGCCGTTAGACACAATTTGGCAAAAATCGCCGCCACCCCCCCATGCATGGTGAGAGTTCTTGCACCTGTGCGGGAAAACGGCGACACCTTCATCACCATACCTGTTTGAAAACTGTGGTTCGTTCAATCTATCTCAACGATGATTGATACGGCAGCAAAGAAAAAGTACGCTTGCGAGGCCCGCCAGCGCCAAAGTCGGGTGCGATTGACCGCGACCTGCAGGTAGCAGACCGCCGTCTTTGAGGCCGCACTCTTTTCGGTTCATATGGATGTCCTTCATGTCCAAATCCGGCGGCCGGCAAATTGCGGCGTCGGAATGCTTGCCCACTTCAAAAGGAGGCGTTCTGATCTCCGAATAATTGCAGGTTCAACACACGTTAGAGGAAGCGCACACAATCTGCAATCTATTTGCATGGAGCTTGTTTATGGGATAAAAGTTTGATCTATAATCGCGATGGAATCCTGCCGGGACGATACGACTGCCTGCAGGACCAACATGAATGTTCCTCAGATTCCCCAGATGCCACTTTTGGCGCTGACCATTTTTCTGGACCTCAAAATAGCTTGTTTATAGTCATGGCGTGGACAGCGGGCCCGAAGCAACTCCGTAGATGTTTTGCTTGATTTTCTGCCCTCACCGTCACAACCACTGATCGATACTCTGCACCTTGCGGCGGGAAACCAGGATGAACCACTCATTGGGTCAAGACATGCCAACTGCCCCTTCCATGGAGGAGTTGACATATGTCCGATCCTCAATAGTTGGACTATTCGAATCTCAGGTTAGCTCCAGAGCACTCGCGACGGCATTGGAGGTAAATAGCAAAACCTTCACGTATGCCTCTTTAAGCCAGCGAGCGGAACGGTTGGCGCTACACCTCAAGACACACGGCATCGGCTGCGGGGACATTGTTGCACTTTGCCTTAAGCGGTCAGAAAACCTCATCATCGGAATGTTAGGCGTTCTGAAAACGGGCGCCGCGTACCTGCCTTTGAATCCGGGCGATCCAGCGTTGCGTCTCGAGCAGGTCCTATCGCATGCCGCCTCCCGATTCATCGTGACCGATTCCCAGAGCATGACGAACCTCCCTGAAGTCTCATCCCAAGTCTGTGTGCTCGATCACCTGCCGGTTACGGCAACAGAGGAATACGACGGCAGTACGGTTTACATTCCGGAGCTGACGGATTTAGCCTACGTGATTTACACCTCAGGCACGACGGGCATCCCAAAGGGCGTTGCTGTAACCCACGGTGCCCTGGCAAATGTTTTTAGCGACATCGCTCAACGCGTTGGCTTTACTGAACACGGCAGTTGGCTAGCGGTTACTACTGTTTCGTTCGATATTGCAGCCCTCGAGCTCCTATTGCCTCTTTGTTACGGGGGCAAGGTGATCCTCGTTTCCGAGGAACAAGCGAGAATCGGAAGGGTTCTCGCCGGCGTCATCCAGCACAAGAAGCCGACGGTTATGCAGGCGACCCCGATCACATGGAGAATTCTGATCGAATCCGGTTGGGCAGGGTCCTCTGACCTCACCATTCTTTGTGGCGGAGACCGGCTCGACCGCGATTTAGCCAACAAGCTAATTACTCGATCCTCTTCGGTATGGAATATGTATGGACCCACAGAAACAACCATCTGGTCCACAGCAGACAGGCTTGATCTCAGCGACGGCGCGGTCTCAATCGGACAGCCAATTGCAAACACCGCTGTCTACATCCTTGATCCAGAAGGACGGCCTCAGAGTCCTGGGAATATTGGTGAAATCTGTATCGGCGGCGCGGGTCTAGCCGCAGGCTACTTGAATGATCCCCAGTTGACACGTGAGTATTTTTTTCACCTGGACGTTGGCGCGTCGCGGAGAATGCGAGTGTACCGGACGGGCGACCTCGGACGTTGGAATGAGCAAGGGAAATTGGAATTCCATGGCCGAATCGATCATCAGGTAAAAATAAATGGATACAGGATCGAGCTGGAAGAGATAGAAAAGGTGATCCGCACGTGTCCGGGCGTTGCGGATGCTGCTGTTTTAGGCATCGGGGGTCCCACTAACCAAAAGCGCCTGTATGCATTTGTCGTAGGAGAACCTAACCATGATATTGCGGCAGTCGAGCTTATCGGTCACTTGACCCGATATCTACCCAAGTACATGATTCCGGAGAAATTCTGGTCTTTGGATCGTCTCCCAAGTACACCCAACGGTAAGCGTGACATAGCATCGCTAGAAACACTCACCAGAGTAAAGACTGAGTTGCCGATATAGGTATGTATCCCCGGAAGCACGACCGCATGGCGGCGCTAGCCTACGTTTAATCGAACCACACATGCAGCGTGATACCTGGCCCGGTTTTGTGTGATCCAGTTATGCCTGCTTCTTTTCGCAACAGCGACTGACCTACTTGCGCAGGAGCAACCTGTATGCCTGGGACCAGGCCAAGCTGATTGGCTGGACACTGGAAAATCTGCCGCCCGGCAATCCACCCGGAGACCACTGGGGACGAGCCATCGAACAGGAGACGGGCCAACCGTGCAAACGCCGTCCTGGCGCTTCGCGGCACCCTACACGGCAGGCTGTGTACCTAAGCAAGGACGCGTCCGCTGAAACGAAACCTGTAGAATCCATAGCATGTTTCCGAATCCAGCCGAAGACGGAACTATACAAGTGCAGGCGGAAGACGCCCTCCAAAGCGTGGAGGAGCGCGTCCACTTGATACTCAGTTCGGCAACTGAGGGGATTTTCGGCTGCGATCCAGAAGGTACTTGTCTTTTCTCCAATGCCTCGGCTGCGCGCATGCTTGGGTACAGCGATCCCAGGGAGTTGCTGGCCAAGAACATGCACGCGTTGGAGCACCATACCCGAAAAGACGGCACGCCCTATCCACTCGAAGAATGTCCAATTTATGTGGGTTTTCAAAAAGGGGAGAGCGTCCACAGAGACGATGAGGTGTTCTGGCGAAAGGATGGCACGAGCTTTCCGGTGGAGTATTGGTCGAATCTTGTTGTCCGAGAGGGTGAGACGAAAGGTGCGGTCATCACCTTTATCGACATTACCGGACGGAAGCGGACCGAAGAGGTCCTCCGCAAGAGCGAAGAGCGAAACCGCAGCCTGCTTGAGATCAACAATGCCATTATTACGAACCTGAGCCAGGAGGCCCTCCTGCGTTCTATTTCCGAGGCGCTGCACCGGGTCATTGCGTTCGATCGGTGCGCGATTACCCTCTATCAAGCCGATCATGATTCGTTCCTCTTCCTTGCGGTGGAGGGAGAGCTGTCCTCGGACTATTTCCGAACGGGGCTGGAGATTCCCCGGAGCGAGACCAGCATCGGCTGGGTGTTTAACCATCGGCAGCCGCTACTGCGTCGCGATCTTCAGACAGAATGTCAGTATGCCAACGAACGCCGCCTCTGCGCTGAGGGAATCCAGTCATTGTGCGTGGTGCCGCTGGCTTTTCAGGGAAAGTGTATCGGGGCACTCAGTGTAGTGAGCCAGCAACGCGATCAGTACTCTGACGCGGCGGCGGCTTTTTTGCAAGATGTGGCTAACCAGGTCACATTGGCCATTCAGAACATGCAGTCTTATCAGGAAATTAACAATCTGAAAGCAAGGTTGGAGAGGGAGAACGTTTACCTCCGCGAAGAAATACTCACCGAACACAACTTTGAGGAGATTGTTGGTAATAGCCCGGCATTGCTCAAGTCGCTCCATGCTGTCGCCCAAGTAGCACCCACGGATGCGACCGTGCTCATTTGCGGGGAAACGGGGACAGGCAAGGAACTGGTAGCGCGTGCCATCCATAGCCGCAGCGGGCGCAATGGGCGTGCCCTGGTAAACGTAAATTGCAGCGCCATCTCGGCAGGCCTGGTGGAGAGCGAACTGTTTGGTCACATGAAGGGTGCGTTCACAGGGGCGATTGACCGTCGCATTGGCCGATTCGAGCTAGCCCACGGGGGCACAATCTTCCTGGACGAAATCGGAGAGCTGAGCCTCGACACACAGGTGAAGCTGCTGCGCGTTCTGCAGGAACACGAGTTCGAGCCGGTAGGCAGCAGCCGCCCCTTGCGTGTGGACGTGCGGATCATTGCCGCCACGAACCGGGACCTTGGGGAGGCAGTCGAATCCGGCCGCTTCCGTTCCGACCTTTTCTATCGCCTCAATGTTTTCCCCATTGGGCTTCCTCCGTTGCGCGACCGCCGCTCCGACATTCCCCAATTAGTAACCTTCTACATAGCCCGCTTCTCCAAGCGGCTGGGAAAGAAGGTCGATGGTGTTTCGCGAGAGTCCATGCAGAATTTGATGAACTATCCATGGCCCGGAAACATCCGTGAGTTGCAAAACGTGATTGAGCGCGCAGTTATTTTGGCGACAGATCCGACCCTCCGGCTGGACCGCCAGCTTATGCCCATGGTCCCATCTACGACAGGCGGCGGGTTGCTGGAGACGAGTACTCGGAACGATCAGGACGCTATTCTCGAGTCTTCCCCGCGAATCTTAACCCTCGACGAGGCGGAGCGAAACCATATCCTGGCCGCACTTCAACTTACCGATGGAGTGATTGATGGTCCGAAGGGCGCAGCGAAAGTCCTGAACATTCATCCAAACACACTTCGGCATCGGATGAAGAAGCTCGGTGTCCAGGGGTCGCGCCACCGCCCGTCGTAGTTTTCCGAATCTGACCTGGACGAGACCACCAAATATGGTGGTTGTCTCATCGGCCGGGCCAGTGGCAGCAAGCGACCAAAGCATTGCAGGAAGAGACCGCATTGCGACGCGGGCGGCAAACCCTCCTAATTTCAGCGCGATAGAGCGTTCGGCCCCCGGGCCAGTTCGGTGCATATGCAGGCGGATCGTTTCCACTGCGTGAGCAGTGAATGGCACGTTGATTGCACTCCTAGTAGCTGCAATGCTGAGGATCACAGTGATTGGGACATCTGAGGATGCCGTCGTTCTTCATGTAGAAGGCCGTATAACCGGTTATTACGTTGAGGAACTCCGCAGAGCCTGCGACGCGCCTACCTCTTCTGACAAGATTCAGTTGTCGCTCGAGCTAGCTGACGTCTCGTTCGCCGACCCCGCGGGTATCGAGCTGCTGAAAGACTTACGCAGGCGCGGTGTCCATCTCATGCAAACCACCCCGTTTATGACTGAACAGCTCAAAGACGGCGGATCCTCCAACGCCACGTAGTGACGATATACCGATGTAGGAAACGATCCCGGCTCCAAACATCGGATTGCAGATGGAAGGGGTTTCAATGCTGGAGCTATTGGTGTCCAGGGGACAGTGCTTGCCACCTGGGTCTTTAAGCAGGGATTGCAATGTTCCCGGTCTCGATCCGGTTGGCGCCTTAACCAGGATCATTGCCCATATTTCCCATGATCTTCGCCAGCCTCTCACAGCCATACTTGCCAATGCCGAATTTCTCACTCAGCCAGATATCAGCCAGATGCAACGGGATGATTTTTACCAGGAGATCCGTACGAGCATCGACCGGATGGCTGACCTGGTTTCCTCATTAATAGAGTGGTCCAGGGGCGGCGACATTCTGCGACCCGCGGTTCGAAACATTGTTGACACTGTGGGCCGTGCGATCCGAATGGTAGCGGTGAAGCAGGAATTCCGCCTGGTCAAGATTGTGTATCGCCATGAAGGCCATGCGGTGGGCTGGTTCGATGCCAGCCATCTCGAGCGGGCCGTTGCCAACCTGGTGCTGAACGCTTGCGAAGCGGTTGCCTCCAAATCGGGGCAGATCGTCGTCAGCACGAAGGGAAATCGGTCCAACCTGGAAATCAATGTGCGAGATAACGGACCCGGGATCCCTGCGCCTATTCGCGACTCTCTGTTTGAGCCATTTGTGAGTCACGGCAAGGCTGCAGGAAACGGACTAGGCCTTGCGATCACGAAAAAGATTGTTGAAGATCATTGCGGGAAGATTTACCTGGACAGGAGCATTGAAAAGGGGACCTCGATCACGATCTCGCTTCCCTTTGCCATTCCGCGCACTTGATGCGTAGCCAGCTCCAGGGACTCTGCCCCTACGACCCGATGCGCATACTGCTCGCAGTGTGCAGCGGAGAGCACGGGTTGATATCACTTGACATACAAGTACACCTGGAGCACCCTTGGATGCAGGGGTATCACTTGGTTGCCAAGTAAAGATAAAGATCCGATCCAACTGCTCCAGGGCACGCTCGATCTCATCGTCCTGCGAACGCTTGCCACCATGGGCTCCCAGCACGCCTACCAGATTGCCGCCCGCCTCCAGCAAATTTCCGACCGCCTCCTCAATCTTAACCAGGGAACGCTGTACCCCGCATTAGTGAGGCTGGAACAATACGGATGGATCAAGGGAAGCTGGGGCAAGACCGAACACAACCGCGAAGCAAAATATTACGAAATCACCAAAGCCGGACAAAAAGCGCTGGGCGCCGAAACACAGAAGTGGAGAACCATGGCGGCCCTGGTGGAGCGGCTCCTGCTCGAGGAGTCATAGCCATGAAGCAAATCCGACGCGTGTTCCTGAAGTTTTCCCGGCTCTTCACCAACTCGCGGGAAGAAGCGGAACTAGCGAGAGAAATTGCTGCGCATCTCGCGTTATTGGAGGACGACTATCTTCGCCAGGGGTTGAATCCAGAGGAAGCGCGACGGGCCGCCAGGCTCGCCTACGGGGGCGTCGAGCAGGCCAAGCAAATGCACCGCAACGAGCGCTGCTATCAAGGGCTGGCGCAGACCCTGCAAGACACTCGCTACACGTTCCGCCAACTGCGTAAATCACCAGGATTCACGATCACCGCGATTCTGATGCTGGCTCTGGGCATCGGAGCCACCACTGCCATCTTTTCCATTGTCGCCGGCGTTCTCCTCCGCCCGCTTCCCTTCCCCGACCCAGAACATCTGGTCATCCTGGGAGACACCCTGGAGGGATCCCACGAAATGGCCGCCCAGCCGAGAGTCGCCGCTGCGGACGTCCGCAACTACATGCGCGACACCCACAGCTTTACCCACCTCGGGGCTTATGGCTTCACACGCTACGATCTGACCACCTCAGGCGTCCCGGAAACAGTCCCTGGCATTCGCATGAGCGGTGAGGTCTTTCCCGCGCTCCAGGTCGCGCCGCTCCTCGGCCGCACCTTCACCCAAGCCGAAGACGAGCAACAGCAACCGGTCGTGGTGCTCAGTTACAGCTTGTGGCAGAGCCATTACCAGGGCAGGGCCAACATCCTCGGGACCACGATCCTTCTCGATCGCAAGCCCTACGTCGTTATCGGCGTCATGCCGCGGAATTTCGAATTCCCCCTGGTGCCGGGCCATGTTGACCGCAGCGACTTATGGGTTCCCCTGCGCCTGCAGCCGGAAGAATTCCTGGCCGGCCAAGCCGCCGAGTGGAATTTTCGCATGGTAGGCCGCCTGAAGCCCGGCATCACGCCCGAGCAAGCGCAAAGCGACGCCGAGCAAGTCGCCCGGGCAACCGTGCGCGACTACCCAGCTTTCATGCGCAGCCTGCGCATTCATGCAGTCGTCAAACCGCTCCACGAGGACACGGTCGATCAAGCGCGTCCCATGGTGCGCACTTTATTCTTGGCCGTGATCGTCATCCTGCTGATCGCCTGCGCCAACCTGGCCGGCCTTCTGCTGGTGCGCTCGATCCGCAGGCGCAGAGAGATCGCAGTCCGCCTCGCACTCGGTGCGCGCGCCGCGACCTTACTCCGGCAGGCCATCGTAGAAAGCATGGTGCTGAGCCTCGCCGGCGGGCTCGCAGGATTAGCATTGGCGGCAGGCGCGCTGCACCTGGGAATAAGCCTGTTGCCGGAAACACTCCCACGCATTCATGAGATCCGTCTGAACTGGCCGGTGATGGCCTTTGCCCTGGGACTCGCGTTGCTCACTGGCCTGCTCTGCGGCCTGGCACCCGCCTTTGCCGCCATTCACACCAGCGTGAATGGAACCCTGAAAGAAAGCGGGCGCACCGGTACCACGGGCAGCGGCCATGCCCGGCTGCGTTCCTTTCTGGTCGCCGCGGAGATCGCCATTGCACTGGTGCTGCTTACTGCCTCAGGCTTGCTCCTGCGCAGTTTCGAAAAGATGCGCGCGGTCGACATAGGTTTCCGTCCCGACCATACCGCTACCGCGCTCTACGTTCTGCCCGGCTATCAATATGCAACCCAGGCAAGCATCGATACGTTCGATGAGCAATTGCTGCGCACCCTTCGCCAGTTGCCGGGCGTAGAAGCCGTTGGCATCACGTCGGGGCTGCCTTCCACCGGCGACTACGAAGGCCCGGCAATCACCATCGAAGGCTACGTTCCTCCCAAGGGGACGGCCCTGAACCTGGCCATCGCTTCGCTGGTACGAGGCGATCCCATCCAGGCGCTGGGCATCCGCCTGCTGCGCGGGCGAACATTCACCGAGGCGGATAACGCCAACTCCCAATTGGTGGCCCTGGTGAACAGCAGACTGGCCCAGCGGTACTGGCCCGGGCAGGACCCCATTGGCAAGAGATTTCGCCGCGGCATGCAGGAGACGAAGACTCCCTGGATGACCGTAGTCGGCGAGGTGGATAGCGTGAAAATGGGAACTCCGGATAAAAGAACTGCCGACCAGTTCTATCAGCCGGTAAGCCAAACCGCCATCTCCGAAGGAGACTTTGCCAGCGCCGGAGAAGTAAACGCCAACTACGGTTACATTGTGCTCCGCACCCGCTTGGAACCCGAGCAGATGGAGAATGCGCTGCGCGCGACCGTGCACGAGATCGACCCGCAATTGCCGCTCTACCACATTCAAACCATGGAAGACGCCATCGCCAGCAGCGAGGCGCCGCGGCGTTTCAACACCATCCTGATCTCCTGCTTTGCCGTGGTCGCCGTGTTGCTGAGTGTGCTTGGCATCTACAGCATCATTGCCTTCTCGGTCGCGTTGCGCGAACAGGAGATGGCGCTCCGCATGGCGCTGGGCTGTCAGCGATCGGGGGTGCTCGCGCTCATCCTTACTTCGGGAGTGAAACTGGCGGCGGTTGGCTGCTTCTTCGGCTTGCTGGGCGCCGCAGCCGCATCCCGCCTGCTGCGTTCTTTTTTATTTGCCGTGAGCCCATTCGATCCCGTAGTGCTTACAATTGCGGCCGTCGCCATGCTGTTACTGGCTCTCGCCGCCTCGGCGCTGCCGGCCAGGCGGGCTTCCCGAATGGATCCGATGCTGACACTCCGTGGCGAGTGAGGCGAGTTCCATCGACCAGCGACAGTTGCAGAACACGCGCCGCGTCCCATCCCGTCAGCTTCTTCATCTCCGCTTCGTTTAGCCAACTAGCTAGCTGCGTGCTGCAGAAACGCACCACCACTGTGGGGCTGCGGGGGCTGCTGGTTCAGCGACATCAGCCAGTATTCTCCACGGGCAGGAGACGCGCTCTGCCTGGCCGGCGAGGTGCAGCTGAGAGGATGTAGTTTTCGCCGCGGCCCCTTCCACAATTTACGCAGTCGCCCAGAATAATTTGCGCAACCTACCCCGAACAATTTGCGCGGCCCACGCAGAATATGCACACGTTGAACGTTTGATTTCGCGGCCAGCGATTTTGTCGACAAATTCGGCGGCAAACCACCTTCTCGCTTCGACAAATTGTGTATTATCCGCTTATTGAAGAACGCACGCTCCGCTGATTAGATACAGTGGCGAGTGCACATTAAGATTGTCAAGGGAGCTTTCGTGTGATATGAGGTGCACGTCTTCAGGGGAGCCATCCCTTGAAACTATGGTCGGCCGTGACAACGTGGAAAGGTCCTGCCTTGCCACGCGCAACCAAGTCTTGGATCGAGGCTGAACAATATGGGTATTTGCGGATTGGAATGCAATCGGGCTTTCCGCACGCAGGTTGAATGCGACAAGAGTAAAGTCGAGCCGCTCCATGCCGATAGAGTGAAAAGAGTCCGATAGTTGATGAAGCCTCTGAATCGCTCGACTCAACTATGACTATCAGCAGCGATGCGGATGAGGTTTTGCTCATTCGCGCGGCACTGGTTGGCGGCCTTCTGGTCCACTGCTTCGATTAAGGCGAAGCCGCACCGTGGATCGAAAAAGGTTTCGCAACTGAATCCAAGGTCTTGCCGATCGCGCAGGGCTTTATTGCTACTTTAGGCCCTGGTAAGTCAGCCCACTCTGCCTAAAAACAGAGGGCCAGTGACTGCTGCCGCGACGTACGCGAAGGAATCAAGCGTCCGCAGGATGGCAGGCTTTGTAACAGAGCCAGTATCACAAAGGGACATATCTGTTGACTATCTATCCGGTCATCCTAACCTTCGCCAAGACCCTTTCCTGGCGAAAAGGCGCCAGCGTGTGCCTCTTCTTTTTCTCCCTGTTCGTGTTGTCGACGATGCATGGATGGGCTAGTTCCACTTACTACATGTCGCCCAGCGGCAGCGACTCCAACAGTGGCCTCAGTAGCAGCGCTCCATGGCTTACGCCGCATCATTCCCTCAACTGTGGCGATACCATCATCGCAGCTTCTGGAGAGTACAACAACGAGAACCTTGGCCGCGGTGACTGGGGCACTGTAAGCTGCCCGGCGGGTAACAACGTAGCCTGGCTGCAATGCGCGACGTTCGATACCTGTAAGGTCGATGTGACCGCGGGAAATAACCAGGCGATCGTGATTGACGAGAGTTACTGGGGCGTACAGGGGTGGGAAGCCTCCTCTTCCTCCAGTACTCTGTACGGGTCGTGTTTCACGGTGAGCCCTTCGGGGTCAGCGAATGTTCATCATATAATTTTCGCCAATAACATAGCCAACGGCTGCGCCACAGGTGGGTTCAGCGCCGTGGCCCGCTCGGCTACCGTATCCACCGACTACATCACATTAATAGGGAACATTGCCTATAACGCCGCCGGCACGACGGTGAATGGCAGTTGTGGAAGCGGGTTCAATATCTGGGAGCCGGTTGCCACTGACACCAACCCCGGCACGCATAACTTTGTCGCCGGCAACTTTTCCTGGAATAACTTCGACGGCAACCCATGTGCCGGCACCAAGCCTACCGATGGCGAGGGCGTTAACTTCGACACCTGGGATATGTCTCAAAGCGGCGGCCAACCCTATACCCAGCAGGGTGTGATCGAAAACAATATTGAGTTTTTGAATGGGGGCTACGGCATCGAGGTGGAGAACAATTCAGCCGGGAGTACGCACGCGCCTATCTATATTCTCCACAACACTTCCTACGGGGACCGGCGCGACATGAACGAGGGGTATTGCGTTGGCAACGGCGACCTGGACCTCTACAACGCGCAAAACGTGACAGCGGAATACAACCTGATTTATTCCGGATATGCGACGAACTGTTCGAACGGCGCCTTCTATGCCTTCGCGATCAGCAGGGGCAACGGTACAGACACCTTCGATTACAACTATGCTTCCGGCGTGAGCGGAAACAACACCTTCCTCTATTCCAGCAACGGTTTCTCGCTGGGCACGCATAACACCATCGGCACCAACCCTTCTTTCGCCAACCCTGTCAACCCTGGTCCACCCGCATGCGGCGGCTATGCGAGCGTTCCGGCGTGTATGGCTCAGGTGATTTCCGACTACACTCCGGCCGCGGCTGGGGCCAGGTCTTACGGCTATCAGCCAGTATCGGCGACCAACACCCCTGATCCCCTTTACCCGCAGTGGCTCTGCAATGTGACCCTTCCCTCCGGGTTGGTAACACCAGGATGCCAATCAGGGACCGCCCCTACCTCGCCCAATGCGCCGCCTACTTCGCCTGTGCCACCAAGCACAGTTGCGGCCCCGGTCATCACTCCGCCGAGCCAGTCTTTTGATGGAAGTATTTCGGTTTCCATCTCGACGGCAACCGCGGGGGCGACGATCTACTACACCACTAACGGCACGGCGCCCACCAGCGCCAGCACCAGGTATGTGGGACCCTTCACCTTATCGGCCACCGCGACCGTCCAGGCGATCGGGGTGCTTAATGGACACACCAACAGCGCACCAGCTACCGCCACTTATACCTTGAATAGCAGGCACCACCGAGGTGGACAACGATGAGAAGACACCCGCCAGCAGTGCACGCCAAACTAAATTGTGACGAGCTAGGCGGGCGCGCCAAACTCGCTCTCCTTTTGTCAGCATAGGTAAGGGAACAAACGATGGCGCTAATGGAAATATCCCATTGGCGCCATTTCTCTGCTTAACGCAAAAACTTCAGACAGACGACTCAAGGCAAATAATCCTGACCATGCGAAACGTAACGGCGTAACAGTTATGGTTCCGACGTGAGCGATGATCGGACAGAGCAACCAACAGTGCCAGGCGCGGCCCTATTCCAGAGCAAAGCTTGATCGGTCGCGAACGGACCGGCAGCGATTTTCGGCCTGGTGCGCGAATCCCGGTGATGGGGTGGATTTGGCAACGTTGCCAAATAAGTCCTTTGTTTCACGAAGATGCTCAAGATGCTCAAGTAATTAATTTGAGCATCTTGCCTGGTTGACCGGCGGGTACTAATCCTCCGGAGGGGGCAAAGTCCACCACCAGACACCTGATTTTCCATCTTTGGAGCTACGAACGCCGATATCGAATTTGGCGCGGCGCAGGGTGGTGATGCAGACACCATCGCGCTCGGCGGCTATCTCGATGGAGCCCTGGGTCTGGCTGCCAGGTTGCAGGCAGTCACGCAGCCATTGGGCGGCAAACTTGCGCTTGGGCAGACCGGCGCCGGTGGGACGGGCGGCAAGCAGATCCTCCGGGGTGAGGTTGCTGAGGCCTGTCCAGTGGAAATGGCCGTCTTCTCCAATCCGGTAATCGAGCGGCGGAGCCAGCGGCCCGAGGTTCGATTTGACGTGCAGCAGAGCGGTTTGCGCGGGTGCGTCGGGAGAGCTGCCAACGAGAAACTCAGTGCGGAGAGCGGCGGAGCACTCCATGGATGCCCGACCTCGACCGACAGGCCTGCCGGCGGTCGGTTTGGCGAGGTGGCGAATGAGGAGAATGCAGCAGCGGTGAAGCTCCGCCAGGCGGCCGAGACGATCGAGAAGAGGGCGCGTTTGCGAAGCGCGATCGCGGTCAACCTCCCAGAGACCGTCCCAGGGATCGAGGATCACGAGGCGGGCCTGGGTTTTCTGGAGCGCGTGCTCGAGATCGCGGAGAGCAGGATCAGGCGAGGACATGGGACGCGCAGAGATGGCTCTACTCAGGACGACGAGGCGCGCGAGATCTCCGTGGAGGCCGGCGAAGCGAGGTTGAATGATTTGCGCGGCAGCGTGTTCCGCCGAGGCGTACAGGACGGTGGCTGGTTTGAGCTTTTCGCCGGAGAACGGGTCGCGGCCGCGGGTCAGCGCTGCCGCGATGGCGAGGGCGACCCAGGTCTTTCCTGATCCTGGCTCCCCGGAAAGCATCGCTAACGTACCGGCGGCGAGCCTGTGCTGCCAGAGCCATTCGACGGGTTGGGGCTGGAGGTCGGCGAGGCAGACGATATCTGTGCCGGTTACGGTTGCGTCTGCGTTCGCGGGTAATGGTGATGGCGGGTGAGGCGAGAGTGCGTCGTTCATCATGGTTTGCTGTGGGATCATCGCTTGCTCCATGCTGGAAGGCTCCGCTTAGCATAAGAATCTGGTCTTATGGCCGACTTTAATATGCTCGGGAGCTGCGGTCCAGGGGCCTGGGAAATAATCATGTGGAAGGAGGGGTATTAAACTCGTGATTACTCCCTGCTGTTCAAGAATAACTAAGTAGTTAGCCGCGATTCAGGCAACTGGTGAAGGAAAAGTCCGACTGTACGCCAAAAAAGAGATGAAGTACTTTGCGACCGTTATCCCAGCGGGAATCGAATTCGTCAAACATGAACCAAAGACAAGGGACCGATCTCGTTCTGCATCGGAACGAACACGACATGAAGGCAAGGGGCTACAGAGGGCCGGATGAAGTACAACCTAGTAATTCTCCTCTGAGCCGGGTAGAATTACTGCATGACAGATAAGGCTTATACACCTGCAGAAGCATCGGCTGTTGCGAGGCTCCCTCTGAAGGCGGTGCACAAAGTGCTCGATTCTCATCTCATCCAGCCTCAGCGGTCGCGTCAAGGGAACCATATCCAGCGACTATTATCCGCGGAGCACCTAGTCTACCTGCGGCTAGAAGCCGAAGGGGTCCGGCTTCTCCCTGTCGCGACGCGGCGTGAAGTGGCGCGAGAGATTGAGTTGGCACCGAATGTGGATTTCGTAGCCGTGTCCGGCAGTTCAGCCCTCGTCATTCAAGTGAAGAGCGCACGCAAGGACGTGAAACGGGAGCTGAAACGCCTTCATAAGGCGCAACGCATGGGTGTTTCCGACCCCGAAATCATGGGCGGGACGCCGGTATATTGCGGAACGCGGATTCCTATAGATTTGGTGGCTACGATGCTTGCTCAGGGGGCTTCGACAGAGGAAATACTGGAGGGATATCCGGCGCTGAACCACGAGCGGGTGGAACTGGCTCCGCTCTATGTAGCCGCCTTTCCACGCCGTGGCCGGCCTGCCCGCCGTCCCTGGGCGAAACATAAACCCTTGCACGTGGCACGGTATAAACAAGCCAAAAAGGCGTAGTGGCGAAATCCGTCGTTGCCGCTTACGTCCCCTTATCACCAGATCCTCACGGTCACTGTGCCGAATGGAGCTCCTGTTGGCGCGACCTCGCTAAGCATCCAATTCGCTTCCGGAGTGAACGGAGAAAGCCTGGCCGCTATTGCGTTTCCCTACGATTACAGTATGTGAGTTTCCTCGCCAGCGACATGGCATCCCGAGGTGTTCAAGAGATCGAAATCTGGAACGAACCTCCCTGGCAAGACGACTCCTGGGATGCGCGAGGATACCTTTTTGACACGCTTCCGGCAGTGGACATGGCCTCCCCAAACTATGGTCTTGCGGCGAATCTTCAGGAGATTTCGCTTCCAACGGGAATAAAGCTGATCTGGGCCGGAACTGAAAAAAGTGGCAGTCAATCATTGATGTTTGCTCAATACCAGAATCCGGCAGTGATCATATACGAGCCAGTCGCCAACTTTTCCTCGGAATCATTCCACCCTTATGGCAATACGCCGGAACAAATGATGTGGACAGATGCGTGCCTGAAGGGAACGATTCATACCTATCCGGCAGGCCCGGATGCGTACCAGAACTGTTACCTTTCAGGAGAAAAAACCGGATCGAACTTCATCTGGGCCTCGCAATATAGTTTGGTCGCTCAAAGCCAGGATCCTGCTTACGGTATTGTCCAAAGTATCACCGAGACAGGCATTGGGCCACCGGTGGCGGGGTTGAGAACAGCGCAGGCTCGATTCAACATGCGCCAATTCATCGGCTATCAGGCACTGGGGAATTACTCCGATAGAGTTCTACTCCATCGCAGACACGACTCAACCTGCAGATCCAAACTTTGTCGATCCCGCCGGTGATTCAGCCTACACTGCAAATCCATCCTTCATAGCAATGTCCGGATTCATGAGCGATGTCAAGGAGATCAGTGCCCGCCCGGCGACCGCGGCCTCCGCCGGCCTTTCTTCGGTGGCCAATTACAATGGAACATATCCGCTGAGCACGGTTCACATAGTGGGCTCACGAGCAGGAGCCACCGCCAAGTCCGACATGTTCGTGATCTGGCAGCGAAGCTATACACCCGGATGTGCTGTGAATGGCGGCACAGACGCTGCCTCCTGCAACAACCCGTGGATAGAGCAGGCTTCTCCTGATGCCGCTCCGGTCACTGTGAACAACTTCAAGATCTGTTGCTTGTAGAGAGTGATCGGTGGACATTCGTTGAATCCCACATCTGCCAAAACCGGGCAGATATGGGGCACCCGTCATTCGTTACGCATGGAGATCTCACTCCCGGCAGCTGTTCGTTTATTCGTTTACCCAGGGTCTGTGAGAAATGCAGGCTAGATCTAGGCTAAAGAAGGGCTAAAGAAGGCTAAGAGAGGGCTAAGAGGGCGTGTGAGAACTGGAAGGGGAACAGCAGGTCGCTCTACTCCGCTCTCCAGATCTCCTGTGGAACTTGGTGGCGCTGGCACACTTCATGGGCCTTCTCTACGGAAAAGCGCATACATGGTTGTTGCGAGGGCCGCGAGGCAGGAAATCTGGGTACGCTCCTAATGAACAAACGAAGAGTGTGGTGCCGCACCTCCGGTGCTCCACCGCCTGGCTTGCGGACCCAGCCCTTCCGGGCTGGGCTGACGTTTGGTACCGGCCCTCTGGGCCTGGATTGCAAACACCCCTCTCCCATGTTCATTCCATCCTTAACTTGCCCCAGGCAGGTCAGCTGCTCCCACGGCAGGCGTGCGTCCGTGCGACCTGATTCAGCGAAGCCGCGCGCACGGCCTTTGCAATACTAGGGACATGGCGATCAAGAGGTTGGACCACATCAGCGTCGTCGTCGAGGACCTTGGAGCCGCTATCGCTTTTTTCACCGCGCTCGGCATGACGCTCGAAGGCGAGATGCCGGTCGAGGGTCCGTGGGTGGACAGCATCAACGGGCTCGAAAATGTCCAAGTCGACATCGTTATGATGCGGACCCCAGATGGGCACGGGCGGCTTGAGCTGACGAAGTTTCACAATCCGAAACTGGTCGATATCGAACCGGCGATCGCACCGCCGAACACGCTGGGCCTCCGGAGCGTCATGTTTACAGTCGAAAGCGTCGACGACACTGTCGCTCGCCTGCGCGCGAACGGCGCCGAACTGATCGGCGAGGTGGCCCAGTACGAGGACAAGTACAGACTCTGCTACATGCGAGGCCCTGCGGGCATCATCGTGGCGCTGGCGGAAGAACTGAAGGCTTAGCTGCAACCGAAGAAGCGTTTGGGATTATCTACGGTGATCGCGTGAATCTCCCACTGTGAAACGCCGAGTTGCGTGAGATAGGGAATCATCCTGCGAGTGGTGAACAGCATTCCATCCGGAGGATCAATTTTTCCCTCCACTCTTTCGTTTCCTCCGGAAGTAGGGAGCCCGCAAACTCTGAATCGGTTGAGAGAGAGATTTTGTCAGCGAAGCCAGCGTCGATGAGCAGTTTGATGCATTCTGCGCGTCTTTCAAATGAGGGCTTGAAATTCGGGAGGAGCGCACGATGAACGTGATCCATGCCTAACGAATAACCGCGCCTCACCAGTGTGAAGAAGTAATCCATGTCGCCGCTATCGTCACTATGGTCAAAAGACACCCTGGAAGGATCTATGCCCTCGTCCTCGAGGATGACAGCATGACTCTCGCCAGCGCGATGGGCTGCGTCAGTGTGAGTACGAATTGACGCCCCAGTCGCCTTGCTAGCTCGAGCCGCCGCCCGCAAACCTATTTCTTCAAGGGCGGTCACGTCCTTAGCTATGATCCCTATTTTGATCACACCTGCCTTGATGCCAGTGCCGTCAACACCCTGCTCTATTTCTTTTTTGAAGAACTGAGTAAGCCCTTCAATGGTGCGTGCAGGCATCGACACATGCGAAATCGGCGGAAAAAAGCGTTGGCCGGTGCAAGCGATCATGTTAAGGCCGGATTTACGCGAGACCTCTTCGAGAAAGCGAATGTCGCGCCAGACATCATAAGTGGTCAGATCGACGATGGTGCTGACGCCTGCAGCTCGCACAAGTTTAAGTTTTTCGACGGCTTTAGCGACAAATTCTGCTCTGCCACCCCAAGCCTTTGGCCATTTGTTCAAATAGTATGGCCCATCGGCAATATGCTCGTGAGCGAGAGTAAAACCAAGCCTCGACGCATCGATCGGACCGAGCACGGTTTCAACGACACCAGCGTGCGCGACCTTGGGCCCGTTCTTGCTGGCGTTAGCTGTCGCAGCGTGAGCGATCCGCTAGGATGCCGCCGCTACGAGACCGGCAGCCGTTGTTCGCAAGAGAAATTCCCGGCGCGTAGTCATAAGTCCCCGTACTATCTAATCGGCGGCAAATCGCCGGCGCGTTATAAGTGTGACCAGATAAGTATGCTCCCTCGGCCTCCTGGCTGAACATGATCGAACGTTTCTTCCGCGATCTGACCGATGAGCGCATCCTTTAGGGACCTGGAGCAGTTGATCATGGCTATCGGCGACGCCGTAGTCCAGGCTATGGTTCGAAGTGCTCAGGAACTCCATGGTGGAGGAAAGGAAGCTGTGCTCGGTTCAGCGCATGAAAACCGCGGTCGGGCGGGGATTTTTTACATCGTCCAGACGGAATAACCATCATAAGTGGTCGTTGGTGAGAGCGGTGAAGTAGGAAATCCGGGTAGGCCTAAGGAACAAAGGAAGAGTGTGGTGCCGCACCTCCGGCGCTCGACCGCCTCGCTTTTGTACCCAGCCCTTCCGGGCTGGGCTATTTTTGGTGCCGGCCCTCCGGGCCTGGATTGCAAACACTGCTTTCCCATGTTGGTTCCATCCTTAACTTGCCACAGGCAAGTCAGCTACTCGACGGCAGGCCGGGCAAAGCGGGATGACAATGAGTTAGGGTGGTGCGCCCATTGGGATTGGATTGCGAAGTTTAGAGCACAGCAGGTCCCTCCACTCCGCTTCCACGGCAGGCCGGGGCAGGCCGGGATGACAATTCATCTTCGAGCTGCAGCATTGGCGGCTGGTGGAAAGAACTACAGATCCCTCCACGACACGCCCCGCGGCACGCGGGGGGACAGGTCGGCTGCGCTCGGAGTCTGTGACTTTTTCAATTTCCCTTGTAGCTTGTGGCCGGAAAGCTCCGAAGAGCATCTGCCAACAAGCATCGCCGGGGTCCTTCGACTCCGCGCCATAAACCCTCTGTTATGCCATAGATCTGCGACGCGCTTCGCTCAGAGGCTGTGACATTTTTTGGTTCCCTTGTAGCCTGTGGCCGGAAAGCTCCGAAGAGCACCTGCCAACAAGCATCGCCGGGGTCCTTCGACTCCGCGCCATAAACCCTCTGTTATGCCATAGATCTGCGACGCGCTTCGCTCAAAGGCTGTGACATTTTTTGGTTCCCTTGTAGTCTGTGGCCGGAAAGCTCCGAAGAGCACCTGCCAGCAAGCATCGCCGGGGTCCTTCGACTCCGCGCCATAAGGTCTCTCTTATGCGATAGATCTGCGGGGCGCTTCGCTCAGGATGACGCCTTTCTGGCGGGGACTAAACAACATCTGGTCGGGTGCAAAAAACACGAAAAGATCGAAAAAGTCACAGGCTCCCGAGATGACAAAGGGAACGGCAACGGTTTCATAAAGGAGTGGTTGCCGGACCGAGGCGTTTTTCATCACCTTGGGTGGGCCGCAGTCCCCGTGACTCCTCCGGTCCCACGGCACGCCGGGGCAGGCGGGATGACAAGGAAAGGAGGGCTTCTTGTAAGAGTTTATGATACGAATCCCCGAATGTAGGGCGTGTTCGGCGGGCGCGGCCCGGTTTCAAAGAGGGGTCCGTGTGTCGAGTGATATGCCATGTTCATGTAGGGTGTCTCGATGCGGCGTCCGACGGCGGAGTAATGGCCATTTTCCCAGTTTGAATCCATGTAGTAGTTCACAATCCCGGTGGACAGAAGCAGCCGCTCCGCATGGAACGGTTCCTTTCGGGTCAGCATCATCTCGATGATCCAGTGCTCATGGGCGTTCGCAGCGTGGTACTGCGAGACAGGGCCGGGCCAGCCAAGCATGGAGATGATGGTCGGGTCTTTCTGCCCTTCGATTTCGCCGGCGTAGGTCCAGCCCACACCCCTGCCTGAAATTACGGCTGCTTTGGTCCCATCGTTATACTCCACGATGCAGGCGTTTGATTGCGTGCTCTGCTGAAAGTATCCCGGCTTCAGGTCAAAATTTTTCCGCACTGCTTCGAGCAGGTTGCCGGCCCAGGAAGTGCGTTCGACCCAGTTCCATGCTTCAGGCCCGCGAATGGACTGCACTGACTTGACGCCTGTCTCACCGCCCTTGCGGCGATCTACAAAGGCCTGCAGGACGTCAACACAATGGAAGGTGGCTCCTTCATCTGCAGCGTCTCCAACCACAATCGAGTTCTTGATTGGCGTATCGATCGCGAGCTCTATCTCGGGCTTGCGGAAGTAGGCCGGTATGGAGGACCCCCCGGTGAGGGGAAAGCTCAGTTCACGGGATTTGTCAAACATCCACTTAGCGTCGTCCCAATTGTAGGAGAGGTGTTTGTCGTTAAACACGGGCACCGAGCGTTTGCTCCGCTCAAAGACGCGGATAACCTGCTGGTAAATCCACCAGCGCGGCAAGAGCCAGTGCCCCTTGAGATCCGTTGGATAATTCCCATGTTCACAGACTATGACAACACCATCCACAGCAAGTTCGCTCCCCCCAAGTGTTACGGCCTCACCGACCGTCTTATAGATGGGAATATTTTTTGCCTTACATACTTTCTGGCCCAGTAAGCTGGTGTCGAACTGATTAATGTAAACGGATACCACATCGACTTGTGAGGGAGTGTGGGCGCCGTGCCACCAATAACCGTCCAGCAGCTTGTTTACGATCCAGTCCGCATGTGACGTCGGAAGACCCCAATAACTGACGAGACAGGCGATACGAGGCCGTTTTTGCGGAGTCTGCGCTGCCTGCGCCACAGCATTGGGCGCAGTACCGGTCAAAGCGGCCATAGCGGCCATAGCAGTTATTCCCAGCATTTCACGCCGGGTGAAGAGAGAGTTCGACTCCATAGTTTCGGGGATTGGGGCTGGATCTGCCGTACTTTCTGCGATGTCGATTTGTTTCTCTCTCATGATGGTTTACTCGATCCTGTTGGATATCGGATCCTGCTCTAAAATCAATGCATCCACTGGCTCCCTCCGGGGCCGGCCGGTTTTGTGATGGGGTTTGCCCGTGATTCGCCAGGAACCGGACAAGGCCCCGCCCCTGACCCCAGATCCATCCGAAGAGGACTCAGCCTCCTGGGTCCCTCTCTGCAGTATTCCGATGACGAAGCTACGTTCGTTTCATCTTCCAACCAATCAATATTCCGGTGGCGATGCCTAGGGCAACTCCGGTCCCGATACCTATCGCAAATGTCGCGACCACGGTTTCGACAGGATGTCGTGTCAGACGTTTGATTGTGTCATCCACAAGCTCTTCAGCAGCGTCGCCGCCAAGTTTTGCGGCGCGCCGCGTCGCTCCCAGACTCTCCTCAAGTGCATCCACAAGGACAGATGCCGCCCGAGAAGCTTGGCGCGCTGCTTCGGCAATTTGATCGCCAGTCCATTCCACCACTGATGGCGCCATTATGTCTTACCTCCTTTTGTCTCCGAACATCGATTTGCATTGCTTATTTTACCGACGGCCTTTTGGCATGGCCCGACCGCAGTTTTGGGCCTAAAACGCATTTTTTTTCGCTCCGCCACCAACCTCCAGGTCGGTCTTAGTGAGATTGACCGCTCTCTCCTTAGGTTCCTCCCTTCTCGGTAGTTCCGCAATAGGTCTCGAGCGGCGTAGTCAATGAATAGCGGCCACTCACTCCAACTCCGGGTGTCGAGGTAAGTTCTGCATCAACAACGAATGACTTTTAGCAAGTGGGCACAAAAGTGTGCAGAGGAGTCGACTCAAAAGACATCGCGCGCTATCAGAAGAAGTGCCTGGCAGAAGGTGCGTCTCCAAGGACGATCAACAACGAAGTCGGGACACTCCGCGGAATCATGCGTCGGTCTGGTGCGTGGGCTCGCAACCAGCCGGACGTCTCAATGTTGCCAGCCGATGAAAATGCCGGGCGCGCGATCACTGCGGAGGAGGAGAGAGCACTATCAAAGACATTCGGCAATTTCGAGGATGATCCATGCGGGAACGCCGTTGCCGAGGGTCGCCAAGATCGTTGGTTGGTCACCCAGCACCATGGTCAAGATGGCGGCGCGCTATCGACACTTTACGACCGACGATCTGCTTGAAGCGATGGAAACAATTTCGACAGGGGTCCCGGTACACACCGGCAAGGCGGGAGCTAAGTTGGAATAAGTCTTTTAAAATCTGGCTCCTCAGGTAGGACTCGAACCTACAACCCTTCGGTTAACAGCCGAATGCTCTGCCATTGAGCTACTGAGGAGTGTCTGGCGGGAACGACTTGAACTTCCTGACGATTTTACCGCGAACCTGATCCCCCGCGTCAAAGTTTAGCGTCGACGCTGCCCCGCCAAGTCGTGGGTCACGGCCTCCGCAGCGCGTCTTTCGGAGGCAAGCGCCCCCTGGATTGAGGCCGTTTCGCGATAGTCACCACACATGTATACTCCTCCCGAGCCTCGCACGCGCACCGGAGACTGCTCCCAGTCGGCATGCCTCGACAGCGGCAGCGCCTGGGCCACTTGGGCCAGAGGATAGGCTCTGAGCATTTTCCACGAATCGACGACCGGGCCAAACCCACTTTCTCGTATGGGCACGGACCCGGTCGTCCAATCGCATCATCGCGGCGCTTTCTTGCGGCGCCTCTCCCACCACACTGGCCACCACGACGTGCGCGCCCGGAGGCGCATAGGCGGTCGATACTGCGGTCATCACCGCGACGTTGTTGACCGGTCCGGCGCCCCCGTCCGTCTCCGTTCAACATAATGATGGGCTCGTCTACGGGTGTCTGCTCTGCCACATAACAGAAGGCGGTGGTTCGGTTCCAGGCCCCGGACCTCAGGCACACTCCAACCGCTAACTCCCCCTAACAACGCGTTACCTTCGTTTCCTGCCACCGCAAGTACCACGGCGCGCGCCTCCAGATTCTCCCTGCCATTGATTTCGATCTGGAAGGATTGCGCGTTTCGCGTCACTTTGCCCACCCGCGCCCCGGTCACCAGCGTGCCTGCCCGGAGCCTTGCCGCCAATTGCAACGGTATCTGTTCCATACAGGCCGCCGGAACGGCCGTGTCCCCCGCCAAAACATGCGAAACGTTGCCCACGAGCGCCGAGGGGTTTCGGTTTTCAGAAAAAGCGTTCGAGGGGCACCCGTCCTGGTCCCGTCGAGTTCGTTGGGCTGCGCTAGTATAGTAGAGCATCACCGCCAGCTTATAGGTCGTAAATCCCTGACTGGGGTTGCCGGAGTCGCAGGCGCCCACCGCAGCTTTGTGATATTGATGGGTCGCAATTTTCTGCTCCAGCACATCCGGCAGACGGCTCAAGTCCGTTCCCTCCCAACGCATGACGAACCTGGGCGCCGAACCGCCGGCTGAACCATGCTCCATTTCGCAGGTCTGCCGCGCATCCTGCGCCATGTCCGCAAGCTGCAGCCCTCGCTGCTGCAGCAGCGCCCCGATCTTCGGGAATGATACGTGTGCTTCGCGCACGCAGCGGCCAAATGCGGTTTGCTCCAGTCAGACAATTCGAAGATGACAAATCATTCATGATGGAAGTCTTAGCAAAGCTACGGAGAAGGGCCATGACTATTGACCATCCGGCATCTGGTCCGGGAGGTCCAGATAGGCGCCCGAAAAGACCAAGCCCCTGTGAATAGGGACCGTAATGCTCACTTTATTTGATGAGCCACTTTTGGTTTCGCCATCGAGGCTCACGAAGTAGCATCGAGTTTTTCCTTGCTGCTGGTTGCGCCTGGTTTCAAAAGGAAGCAGTTTCTTCGGGACACCGTTAATGATAGCTGTCAACGAGACCGGCTGTGGTGGTATGCCGAATTCATGTTGGGGCGCTGTTCTCTCTTCCGTCAGAACGTGATCCGGAACCCACTGGTTATTCTGTTCAACTGTCTCGTCTTTGAGTAACAGCACCAGGTAAGCCTTGTCATATGCCCACGGAGCCAACGACCACGCTGATTCGGGTGTCTCATTAGAAAGGTACTTACCGGCCTTATTGGGAAATTCAAAACTTGCCCCCACCGTGACTGTATCGGGAGCGGACTTTAGGACGCTCCAATTGCGGATGTAACGGCGCGATTCTGCTGCCCGCGCGTCCTCAGGCTGAAAGTTACGTTGGCTGCCAGCGGCTTCCGGCGCGATCCAGAGAATCCGCACTTGTTTGCCTGGAACCGTGACTCGCAGCTTGCCACCCTGGGGATACGCGCCATCCGACGGTCCGCGGAGAGCCATTCCTCCTGGGTACACTTCGTCCACCACGAAGCGTGTGGATGCCGGCGCCGCCAAAGCCAGAGTCAACTCACCAACCTGCTCTGCCGGCCCAGGATTGATCAGGAAGACAAAGCCTCGGTCGCCTCGTATATGTGAATAACCTGTCAGAGAGTCGGCATCGCCCTGCAGGATGTCAGCAAAGTGTACCGAGCGCTCGAACAGCTTGTCATTCTGTTTCAGGTAGTCCTTGTTGGTCTTTGCCCAATCTTCCCAATGCTGTGTAAATTGAATCTCGCTCTCGGGAACGTCGTCTGGAGCATCGGCAAACGCCAACTGGCCCGCCAGGGCCAGCGAACTCAGCAAAGCGTACCGATACCCGGCGCGGTCATGAAGGTGTGTCTCCATTCCAAAGTGGTTGACATTATTTAGTACATGGTACCAGGGCCGCAGAAGGTTTTCGTGGGCCAAACCGTAAAGATAGGCACGATTCATGTCGGCGTACAGTCGATCGATATGAATGTCCGGCTCGGTGGCCGGATTTGCGTCATAGCCACCGCCGTGGTGGCGACTGTCAGCGTATCGGCCATACTGCGGATTGTCCAGTCCGCTGTCTGCGCCGAGCATCAGTCCCGGGGCCGCCTCATGCAGTTGCTGGGCAAACTGGACCATTCGTTGACCCTGAGCATAGATTGAGTACTTGCCCGCAAGGTGCCCGCCAGTGGGATTGTCGCACGGCCACACCGTCCAGAAATCGGCCCAATGAAAACCACGCAGGTTGTACTTCCGAACCAATTCAACAGTCTGGCGAAAATAGGTTTCCGCTTCGGGCGAAAGCTTGCACAGGGAAGACTGCCAGTAGGGCGCCATGAATCCCCAACCGTAGCTGGAACCAAAATCGTTCCACCAGCCGGTGGCAATGTCGTATTTGTTAGCGAGATCAACCCAGCGCTGGGTTAGGTCGGATGGCATCAGGAGCGCTAAGTCAGTGGGGTCGTAAGAGTCCATATATTGGACACCCAGTTTGTGGGCCGTAGCAAAGAATCTCTCTGTCCACGCAGGGTCTTTCTGAAGCTCCTCCATGCCAATCTTGGCGTCCCAGCCTTCGAGATAAATATCCGGAAACTGCTTCTGCACAGGAGTCACCTGCGTGTGATACTCAATTACCCAGTCGCGCACGCCTCGGTCGAACCCCTCCACCTGTTCGCCACGGTTACGATAAACGCCAACGACGGCCTTGTCGCTCTCGAACGTACCGCCGGGTGCCACCGTGACGCCGGGATAGAAGCTCATCGCATCGCCCTTGTGGTCCCAATAGACTGTTTCGAGACACTCAAAGAACCCGCCCTTTTCCATGCGGGCCACAGGGTAGGTGAGTTCCGGCCCCGCAAACAGATCCAGCAAACGCGGTAATCCCAACGAAGAGACCGTCACATCCAGAATCTGAAGGTCTGAACCGGCTTTGTTTTTGACGATCAGCCACTTGTGATAGAAGTGGTCCTGGCGCCGGAGCTCATAGTGGACAGAAAGATCCACCGCCTCCGATGTCAAATCCACACGCAGATGATTGACCTCCGGAGTCGAGCCGGAGGTGTCTTCCCGCATCACCTTGAAATCAGCTGAAGACAACTCGCCCTTCGAGGTTCGAATCAGGAACGGCCGCGAGTTCGCTGTCGCGGCACTTTCATCCGTCACCAGGTTCCTCAGGAGCGACTCTTTGAGGCCGCTGGTTGTCGAGACTTCAATTTGCATGAACCCGTTCGTGAGAACCACGATTCCGTTTCGCGGCTTCTCGATGACACACGCTACCTTGGACCATTGGCTCTCAGCGACAATCAGAGTCGGAGAAAGGGTGTCAGTCACAATTCGGGTCGGTTTCGGTTCGATCACCAGTGGTCCGGCACGATCGTACGGGTTGTCGCTCGACCATTCGTTGTAGTACATGCCTGCGGACCTATCGGGACTTACTTTAACCAGCCGCGGTGCAGGGTTCACCACCGCGTAGGGGACTTCTCCGTAAGCTTCAAACTCACAAACATAAATGCCCAATCGCTCTGGCAGTCGCCGCGATTCCGGGTCGGGTGGCTCGGAAAAGAGAAGACGCAGACGAGTGGTCTTGATGGGATCGAATGCGTAACGCACGCCGGATGTCTCCTGCCCAACTACTTGAGCCTGGATATCCTTCCACTCGTCCTGGTCCCAGTACTGAAGACGCGCCCATTCTTGAGTCCTGGCCATAACTGGCCCACGGACCATTCGGCCGTCGAAATAGCGCACCACAACGCTGGAAACCTGACGTGCTTCATGCCATTCGACGCCGATGTCAGCAGGAAGGTCCACACCACGCACTGCCCAGTAGCTGTGTACGCTGCCGTCGTTGACCTTGGAAGGCTCGTGTTCGGGGACGACCGTGACTCCAGGCTCCCACGAGCGAGCTACACCTCCAAGGGCGGCCAACGCCAGATTGTTCACGGGAACACCCTGGCCTTCGCACGGAACGCACAACGCGCACAAAGCAGCCAGGAGTGCCCCTCTCCCAACTTGTTTTAGAGCATCTGCCGAAAAGTGCATCATAGTCACAAGAATCCCTCCTGGCCGTTTGACCGATAAGCAGAATGCGCGAAATTATCAACGATCGCCGTCGACCGGTCATTCGCAAGGGCATCGACCCCGTCGAAAAGTACCGGGACCTGATGTGAATGGCGCAGGCCAACGATATCTATTTGAACTACACTACCTCTCTCCTGCTGTTCCATCGTTCCGCGTCATGCCGGCCGATCTCCGGACGAAGATCAGTACCGGTATGAGCGAATTACAATCTTTTGTTGCGGAACTTACTTATGAGCCGTCACGTTTGCGTTGCCTGCAAATTTGTATTGCCTATCGTTGCCCCGGGCTCTTTGCTTCGTCAAGGCTGAACTTTTGAGTTTGCGCTATGTGTCCACCTATTTGGATGAATAACTCCCATCAGACAATTTACTGCTCGCGTGCCGGCGGCTACAACCGGTACCTCCTAAACCGCCAAACAAGGATCCCCATTAAGAAGCGGGAAAAGATACCGTGACCAGCTCAATGAAACACGAGGCAACGCGCGCTGGCGATAAGGTTTCGATGGAAACCGCCTGGCGGGCTGAGACAAATACCGTCCAACAGGCTGAATCTTCGCGCGGAGATATTACAAGGGTGATTGTGGTCGTTTAGGATTCATCCTAAGATCTCCGCATGGTCTCGAAGGCACAGCATCTTCTACGCTTCTGCGCAGCAGTTTCCTTGGCCACGTGGCCGTCTCTGCTGCGGGCCGATCACAATCCCCCCTTGCCTGCGCCGCAGCAGATGAAATACGGTGCTGGATTGCTCCGGCTGGAAGGAGTCAGCATTGCGCTCCCTACCCAAGGTGCTGCGGAAGATCAGTTCGCCTTCGATACGCTCACATCGGGCCTGCGAGAATTCACTGGCCGGGAGATTTCCGTAGCGCCGGCTGGAGCCGGCCCGCGCATAACTTTAGAGCGCACTGGCGCAGTGAATGCACTGCCGGGAAAGGACGAAAAGCCCGGCCCAGGATCCCGCGAGTCCTACCAAATTCGGGTAACGAGTTCAGGAGCCCAAATTGAAGCGAAGTCGTCCGCCGGGCTTTTCTATGGCGTGGAGACCTTTCTGCAACTTCTTGAGAAGCGCAACGGCGAAGCCACCGTTCCAGAAGTCACCATCGATGACTGGCCAACCCTGGCCTACCGAGGCGTCATGATGGATTTGAGCCACGGCCCACTGCCCACCGAGAGCGAAATTAAGAGACAGATCGACTTTCTCGCTCGCTGGAAAGGAAACCAGTACTACTTCTATTCCGAATTATCGATTGAACTGAAGGGCTATCGACTCATCAACCCGAATGGCCGCTATAGCCAGGATGCCGTTCGCCGAATCATAGCCTACGCGCGGCAGCGGCACGTGGATGTTGTTCCTTGCCTTGAATTTTATGGCCACCTACATGATTTGTTCCGCTTGGAGAGATACGCCGATCTGGCTCCGTTGAACCATGGAACGGAGATTAACCCGACCAAGCCGCGCATACAGCAGTTGTTGGCGGACTGGGCGCACCAGATGGCTGCGCTTTTCCCCAGCCCCTGGTTCCACATCGGCCTTGATGAGCCTTGGGAATTGCAGAGAGCTGGAAGCGCAGCGGCCGGCGGCGTCGACCCTGAGAAACTATACGTGGATCACCTTGACCGCATGGCTGCACTCTTGAAGGGAGAAGGCAAGCGAGTGCTCTTCTGGGCGGACATCAATAGCGGTGCAGACCTTTTCAATAAGTATCCGACAATGCTGGCCGATCTGCCATCTGATCTAGTGGCTGTGCCATGGCATTACCGGCCGGAGAAGGACTACACGCCGATGGTTGCACCGTTTCGCAAAGCAAATATTCCAGAGCTTGTGGCGACTGGAATCTGGGCATGGGATTCTCTCACTCCTGACTTCGAGCGTACATTTGCAAACATCGATGGTTTTCTGCGCGACGGAAAGACCAATGGAACCCTGGGCATCATCAACACAAACTGGGCTGACGACGCTCAGCTCCTCTATCGGATGACGCTGCCCGGTATTGCTTATGGAGCAAGCGCGGCCTGGCAATCGGAGCCAATCGATAAAGCACACTTCTTCGACAATTACTGCGCTCAGATGTACAGCCCGACAACAGCGGCCGAAGTTGCAGCCGCTCTGCATTCTCTGTCAAGGGCTCAGGTTTCGATCTCGAGCGCGCTCGGCTCTGAGGATGCACTGCGTTTCTGGGATGATCCCTTCACAGCTGCAAGTCTCGAAAGGTCTCGAAGTCACGTCGCGGATTTGCAGGCCGCACGGCTTGCGTCAGAAGACGCACAGGAGCACCTCTACAATGCGCTTGACCTCTCGGGAGACTCCTACTCGCTGCCCAGTCTCCTATTGGGCGCTCGCCTCATCGACTATGCAGGTATGAAGTATCTCTACGCTGTAGAGCTATCGGATGTGTTCACCAAGGTTGACTCGAACTCGAGCCAAGCAGACATCGGATTCTGGCTGGGCCGCCAAGCAAGTTCGAGAAATCATTCTCGCATCGCCGACCTGATGGATTCGGTTACCGAACTCCGCGAAGTTTATAGAACGATGTGGCTGTCAGAATACACACCGTTCCGTCTTGGCACTGCGATCGGTCGCTTCGATGGAGAGTTTGAATACTGGCGAAAATTGCAAGCGAAAATCTGGTATTTAGAGCGGACGCACAAACCTGGAATGGCCATCCCAACGCTGGACACTCTACGCCATTGAAACGGAGGCCTGCAGTTGATTACCTTTACCCGGCCAGAGACCTCTTAGCTTGTTCAGACGTGACTGTTGGAGGCCATGCCCTGGGACCGATAAATCGATCTCGAAACGGATTGCTATCATCGGCAACCATCAGCTATGCTCATCCAGGGGGCTGGACAAATGCGAACCGTACCATATGATTATTCTGTCCCTTCTGTAATGCGGGCGATGAAGATTCTCGAGCTGCTTGCTCAATCGCAGCGTGGCCTCACGCTGGCCGACGTCAGCAGAAAATTGGCCGTGCCTAAGAGCTCAGCTCACGTGCTCATGAGGACGCTTGAGGATCTGGGCTATCTCAAGGGCAGCGGATTGAAGGGCAAATACTGTGTCGGCCTGAAGCTGGTAAGTCTCAGCAACATCGCACTGGAGAACCTGGATCTGCGCGAGCAAGCTCGTAGCTTCCTACAAGATCTAGTGGTTCGTACAAAGCTCACGGTCCATTTGGCAATCCTCGAGGGGGTGGAAGCCGTGATCATCGAAAAGTTCGACGCTCCCGGGATGCTGCGCCTGGCCACGTGGGTTGGCAGACGACTCGACGCCAACAGTTCCGGCGTGGGTAAGGCGTTGCTGGCATTTGCGCCAGAGGAAACCTACGATCTCCAGCTCAAGCGGAAATCGCTCGCGAGAAACAACCGAAACACGATTTCTTCTCCAGAAGAGCTTCGCCGGGAGTTGAAGAAGATCCGGGCGCTCGGTTACGCATTTGAAGATGAAGAGGGCGAGATTGGGTTCCGGTGCATCGGAGCGCCCCTCTACGATGCAGCAGGTCATGCGGTTGCCGCCATTAGCATTGCTGGCACTACCTCACAGATTCCGAGCGCACGGGTGGCAACTCTGGCTTCAACTGTGAAAGATACTGCTGCCCAGATATCACGCCACCTGGGTTACGATGCGTCCGCAAAATAGCTGGACACCGGTGGATCACTTCTTCCGTGTCTTTACTTGATCGCCCACGTCTTCAGGATATTTTTCGGCAAGCTCGCGAATCCTGTAGGTGAAGTCGATAAACAGTTTTTCCCAACGTTTGGCTTGCGCCGGTGTGTAGCTGTAGAAGCCCTTGCCATTAGCCACTCCGAGGCCCCCGGCTCGACGGACTCGTTTCATGAGCCGAGGAATCTCAATTGCGCAGTTTAGATCGGGTAAGAGTTTTTCCATTACGGCAGCGTAAGCAGGTATGCCGGTGAGGTCCATGAACCGGAACGGTCCTGCAAATGTAATCCAGTAACCAAGATCGTTGCGTAGCGAGCGGTCAACGTCCGCAACCGTGGCATAGCCTGCATCCACGAGATGGAATGCCTCCCGGAGCATGGCATACATGATCCGATTGGTGATAAATCCCCGGATGTCCCTGCGCAGCACGGAGGGTTCCTTGCCCCAACCTTTCGCCAGCAACTCCGCGCGTCTGAGATTCGCCAGCGACGTGCGCTGACCGCAGATGATTTCCATAAACCGAGTGATGTTTGCCGGCTCTGCCCAGTGCAGCCCCAATATCCGCTCCGGATGCATGGCCCCATTCTGAAGTTCCGTCACCGGGATCGCGGATGTATTGGTGCCGATCAGAGCCTTCGTCGAAAGGACAGCTTCAATTTGGCGAATGACTTTTCGTTTTACCTCAGGGCTCTCTATTGTGGATTCGATGACGATTTCAGCTTCACGTAGTGTCGTGAAATCGTTTGAGAACCTCACCCGCTCCATCAGGCTGGATGGAGCGGTCTTGAGAGTCCCACGCCGTTTTGCCTCTGTGAGAACACGAAGGAGCCTGCGCCGAGCCGTCCGAAGTTTCGCGGGATCGACTTCTATGCACGATAAACGGTGTCCTGCCGCGAGCAGGCACGCAGCGATGCTCGTACCCATTAAGCCCATGCCGACGACGCCTGCAGGGGGAGTGTTCGCAGCGCGACTTGCCCTCGAAACCTCTCGATCGCCTTTCACTCGAGCTCGATTTGCCATATGCTCAGGACGCTTTCTTTCACCGGAATTGAACGAGATCTTAACGTGACTGCTTTAGCTGGGCGAATTCGTGAAGCTTGCACGCGTGGTCGCAAACGTGCAGATCAGCGCTTCCTCTACGCGGCTTAACGTTTCCTCAATATCTGCCGCACAGTGTGCCGCTGATATCGACCACTGCTTCGTAGCCAACGGAAATACGTAGATGCCATGCTCCACCAATCTACGCCGGAATTCCGTATCGGACTTAAAATCGTGATGCATCACTAGGTCATGCCAGTCGACGGGACAATGATCCATAAAGTAGATACAGAAGGCTGATCCTTGACGTGCAACAGAGGCGGTGATGCTCAACCTACTGAATATCTCCTGCAAGCCTTTTTCCATCATGGCGCCGAGGGCCTCGGTATGGCGATACACCTCGCCATCGTCCATGAGCAAGCGCTCTATCGTTGCAATGGCAGCGACCGTAGGCACAGGATGCCCGTTGTAGGTGCCCGCAAGAAGAACGCGGCGCTTGGGAGAAGGGTCGACAAAAACATTCATCAGGTCACGCTTGCCCGCCAGCGCAGCGATGGGGTAGCCATTGGCTAGCGCCTTGCCAAAGACCACGAGATCAGGTTGGAGACCGGCCAACGTGGAGTATCCGCCAATTGCATGGCGAAAACCAGTCTTCACTTCATCGATAATCAGCAGGAAACCAAACTCGTCAGCCAACGCACGGAGGCCGCTAAGGTAGCCGTTACCTGGCTTGACCACGCCTACATTTTGTAGGATCGGCTCTGCAATGAGAGCAGCAATCGGATATCGTTCGCACACATACCGTACCGACTCGAGGTCATTGAAGTTTACACTATGTACAAGACCCTGATGTTCTGGTGGGATGCCGGCACTCATGGGGTGAAACCTATACTCTCCGGGGCAGACTCTCGGTCCCAGCTCATCGAGGGGCGTCATAAGGTTACAGGAGACATCATTGTGCCATCCGTTATAACCGCCCTGCATCTTGATAATGTGGTTGCGGCCAGTAACCGCGCGCCCAAGGCGCAGTGCCTGATACGTGGCTTCACTGCCGGTGTTCAGCAGTTGCACAGACTCGGCAGCGGGAACATGCCGATGGATCAGTTCTGCCAGTTGCCCTTCCATTTTTGTAGTGCCCGATCCATATAGACTGGCGGAGTCGTGAAGAGTCTTGACTACGGCTTCAGTGACGTGTGGATCGTTGTGACCGAGAAAGTGGGGCCCAAAGGCGGCGTGGTAGTCGATGTATTCATTTCCATCCACATCCCACATCTTTGCGCCCAGACCCCTCTCAAATGCGATCTCGGGCGTGATACTACGATTGACAGAGACAATGCCGCCAGGGATGTACTGCTTGTTATAGTGCAGAAGCCTTTCCGATTTCAACGTGCTTTGCATCTCGCGATTCACCCTCAATGTTCTACCAGCGGTGGCCCAACCCATAGAACGATCGGGGATCCTCTTCATTCCGCTTATGTCTATTGACTTCAAAAGGGAACGTTCCGGCAAACGTTACTTAGTGTCGTCCCCTGGACGCGGAGTTGACAAGGCTAATAGCAAGCTCTTTGCTGATTTATGTCCAGCGTATTGAATCCCAGATCGGTCGGTATGGTGATCGCGCACCGATGTTACAGAATAAACATCAGAACTCGAACTTGACCGCAAGCTGCACGTCCCGCGGAGACCCGGCCGAAGATATCAGCCCCGCGGTGCTCGTTCCGATGACAGAACCTGGGGCGCTAAAGTTAGTGTGATTAAAGGCATTAAAGAATTCACCCTTTAGTTCAAACCTCGTCCTCTCGGTTAGCTTTGTCTTCTTGATGAAGGCCAAATCCCAGTTCTGAAGTCCCGGAATGGACAGGATATTTCTTCCAGAATCCCCGAAGCGAGGAGTACCGTTGCTGAGAGCCTGTTGTAGAGCAGATGTACTAAAACAATCGATATTGAACCACTCGTTTACCGTCTTCGGGCCTGAGCCCTTACAGGTGCGGTCAGGACGAGGCGACGAAGAGCCGGTGTTCGAGAAATCCTGAGAAGTAGTGACGGTGAACGGCAGGCCACTGTGCGCAGTGACGATCGCACTCACCTGCCAACCACCTGCAGCAAGATTGACATACCGTCCAGTCGACAAGAATCTTTTACCTTGCCCAAACGGAAGCTCATAAATTGGACTGGCAACAAAGGTATGTTTTACGTTGAAATCTGAAAGAGCATATTCCGCGTTGGGGTTGTTATCGTCCTGCGTTGCGGATGCGAGATCAATGTCCCCGCCCTCATTATCGAGGCTCTTTGAGAAAGTGTACGAGATCAATGCCGCGAAGCCATGGGAGGACTTCTTTTCGAGTTTCGCGTAAAAAGACTGATAGTTTGAAAAGGCCTGATAGTCATCGTAGAGAAGAGTATTGAAGTCAGGGTACGGCCTGCGTGGTTGCAAATCCCCTAGGCCAGGTTCTGGCTGATTACCGAGGTTATGCAAATAGTCCAGGTGAAGACCGCGATTGCCCACATAGGCAATCTCTGTCGCCCAATCCTTGGCTATTTGCGATTGAATGCTGAGGCTCCACGCGTACGTTTCAGGCGTCTTATAGAAAGGACTCGGCATGAGCTGCGAGGTAATTCCTGAGAGCGATACAAGAGGCGCATTCACGAAGGTTTGTTGGGTTGTGGTTACGACGCCATTTGTTAGCGGAGGGGGTGCCCCAAAGGAGGTCACGTAATTGGGTGTTTGCGTCGAGACTGGATTGTTATTGGCAAAGGAGCCCATCCGGTTTGTATTCGGCAGATCCATAAAAATGCCGGCGCCGGCATGCACAACGACCCGATCCGAATGTAACGGCTGCCAGGACACTCCAAGGCGAGGAGCAAAGTAGCCCGGGCCCGGCCCGTAGCTCACCTGTCGCACTTTGTTGCCGGTTAGCCCTTTGGCGGCTCGCATACTGGAGGTCATCACCAGGCATTGGCCAGTGGCCGAAATGAAATACGCCTGGGAGCAGAGGGCGTCGTTCGCTGCATCAGGAAGTGCCGTGAGCAAGAGCGCGTCGCCGGGGGCGTAGGTCTTCGACAGAGGAAAGAACGTAGCAATCTGATTGTTGGTGTCCATCGGCTGCCTGCGGTACTCCCACCTCAACCCCCCTTGAACGGTCAGCCGAGGATGCACACGAAAATTATCCTGGGCAAATATGCTGATCCAGCGTCCCCCAACCAGGTTGGTAACAATCGCATTCTTCGTGTACTGTCCACCCGAAGGATAGCCAAGTTCCAAATCAGCAAGATCAGAGACGGAACTTACGCCAGGAATCTCCCCGGCGAGAGAAGAATATTGACCGTTGAAATTGAACCGGCCATTCACCTGGAGCGGGTCTGTGACTCCTTTGGTCTGCCAGAAATCCAGATTCCCCCCGAAAGCAAAGGTGTGACGGCCGACACTCTTGGTGAACGTATCCTCAAATTGCTCGATCGAGTCAGGAGCAGTGACCGGGTAGTAGCCTGGAAAGCCATCGCCCCAGAGTGCGAAATTGTTGAGAACGATATTGGGATATTCGTCGAATTCGGGCAAAGGATTCATTAACCCGGCAATGCCGAAGCTCGCGAGTGTACCTGCAGGGCGAGGGCATCCGGAACATGCGTACGTTAGATAGTCGCGCTGATAGCCGATACGAACATCATTAATCGCCGACGGGCCTATGGTACGGGTCCACCCTCCGACCACGTTCTGGCCCCGGAAGTGCTGATAGCCATTGAACGTAGGGAGCGCGCCGGGAAAGAGGATGTTCGAATTGCCCAGCAAATATCGAACAAACACGGTGTTGACCTTTTTGATGGTGGTATCGACGCGACCATCGAACTGATCGTTCTGCTGTTGTTGCGAGGTCTCGTTGGTGTAATTGACAACGCCCGGAGTATTGGGACTGGGATAGAGCGCCATTACCTTTTGCGCAACTGGGTCAAGAGTGCCGATCTGGTTGCCTGCGATTGGATTTCCAATCAGGACCGAGGTTTGGCCCACTCCTGGGTTTTGAGGGTTCGCGGGGCAGTTATACACCGATTCCGATTTTGGATCGAACAATTGACCCGTGTCGAAAGTGAGATTCGCCGGGGCTGCGCTTCCGCTTGAGCCACAGAGGTTGGCGGTCGTTCCCGTTAGAAAGGAACTGAAGTCGCCTGACTTTTCGGCACTTGTAGGAACGACACTGCTGGATACGATCCCCTGCGTGAGTCGAAGTCCTTCGTAGCTGCCAAAGTAGAAAACCCTTTTCTTGAAGAGTGGACCGCCGAATGTACCACCAAACTGATTGCGCGAAAGGGCCGGTTTGTTGAGCGCAAAGTATCCGCTAGCGTCCATCACGGCATTCCGCACATACTCCCATGCTGAGCCGTGGATCTCGCTTGTACCTGAATTCGTGATGAGATTCATCACGGTTCCCGATGCCAGTCCGAAGGATGCGTCATAAACGTTGTTCTGGATTTTAAATTCCTGGACCATCTCGGGCGGCGGGTCAAGTGAGAAACTGCTATTGTTCAGTGCGCGGGAGATCATTCCGTCGATGAGCAGCAGATTTCCGCCGGAACCGCCGCCCGAGCCGCTATACCCAATGTCGTTGAAGCCCGAGCCGTTCGCTGCTCCAGTGGCCAGAGAGCGTCCTGTTGTGTTCACTGTACCCGGAACCAGGAGCGCGAGGGCTCCGACCTCCCTCAGGTTCAGGGGCATGTTCAGGATGTCCGCCTCCCCGATCACCGTTCCTAGGCTGGCGTTCGATGTGTCGACCAGGGTGGGAGCAGCCTCAACCGATACTGTCTGCACCTCTGTACCAGGCCTGAGCTCAACATCGATCGTGAGTTGCTGGTAGAGGTTCAACGAAAGGTCTGACAAACTTGTGGTGCTAAAACCTGCATGGGCGACCGATTCGGTGTACGCACCCGCAGGAAGGGACAGGAATTCATAATGGCCATAATTATTGGACTTGGTCGAGCTAGTCACTCCCGTGCTCGCATTCTTCACGGTGACATCGGCGCCCGGAATAACCGCCTTAGAGGGATCGGACACCGTACCAACGATACTTCCGGTGATCGCTTGCCCATGGCTGGGTAAGCTGCTTGAGATACACAGGATTGCAAGTAAGATCGAGCCGATAGGTGAGACGCCGCGTCGCTCAGGACTGGAAACGCATAGTCTCGTCGCTGCATTACTTATAAGGCCTTTAGTAAAAAAAACCATTGAATCAGCCTCCTCCTGTTTCGTCGTTTAGACAGCGCCGAGTAGATGCTTTTGAGCTACGTTAATGCAGTTTGCTAAAAGGCCCCGGTGAAAGTCGACAGGTCGAGTGATTAGTGTCCAATAGGCTGGACATCCCTACTCAACCGAATGGAGCGTTATCAACTCTCCATCAAACCAGAAACGTCAGGCACATCGGTGTACCGATAGGCGTGTATTGGCCGGTGAAGGCGAGCATACCGGTAGACACACTCCTGCGGAAGGATGTGATTTGATCGCTCCGTTGATTGCACACATAGAGAAAACGACCGGTCGGGTCCAGGCTGACGTGGTTTGGATAGTCGCCCTGAGTTGAGGTTTCGCCTAGCAGCGAGAGCCTACCATCAACGGTTATTTTGAATACGGCAATCGAATTGTGCAGACGGTTCGCAGCGTAGAGCGATTTTCCATCGGGCGAAATGACAATCTCAGAGCAGAAGTTGGTTCCCTTGAATCCTGACGGAAGGGTTGAAATCGTCTGCAGAGGGAGCAATGACCCGATAGACGAATCATAGCGAAAGCAGGCAATCGTCGAAGCCTCTTCCTGAATGGAATACATCCAGTGTCCGTTAGGGTGGAAGGCGAAGTGACGCGGGCCATCTCCTGGAGGGAACGACACGTAGGGAGTCGCTGCCGGTGTCAACTTTCCCGTAGAACGATCAAATTTGTATACGTACACTCGGTCCTGGCCTAAATCGGTCTGCAACACAAAACGATTGGCCGGGTCTGGCTGGATCATGTGTGCGTGCGGCGTGTCGTGGCCGCTGATGGCGAAGCTTCCTGGAGGCCCGTCTGTAGCGTGTAGGTTTCCAAGTTCGCCCTTGTCCAGATGAGTAAAGGTACACTCACCAAGGGATCCATCCGGCAGAATCGAGATAACCGCGATGTTGCCGCCAAAGTAGTTGGCAACAAAAACATACTTGCCGGAGGCATCCAGGCTCAGGTGCGCCGGCCCGGCGCCTCCGGAACCCACAACATTGAGCGGCTTCAGGCTGCCGCTAGGGCGATCGATAGCGAAGGCGCTGACAGAGCCCTGATTGTCTGGATAGTCCGACACTTCATTAATCGCGTATAAGAACTTGGCCGAGGGAGCAAGAGCGAGCCACGATGGACTAACGGTTTCCGCGGCTAATTTGAGCAGGGAGAGCGCACCTGTGACCGGGTTCATCTCAAAGAGATAGATCCCTTTCCCATTCGCTGCACCATCTACCGGCTTGGTATCCGTGCCTAGATACGCCAGTATTCTGCCCCCCCTGGCTGGCTCTGCAGCGACAACGTGGGCCCATGCGTACGGGGCGACAGACATGGCTGCCAGGCCCCGTAGAAATGCTCGGCGAGAACTTGACCTATGCGACTTGTCAACAACGTTCAAGTTCGAAATTTCCATTCGCTTCTCCTGACGGCACCACTTGTTCTAGTTCCGCGAGTGGGTTGTGGGCGCGGTCCCCTCTATGACCTGATCAAGGGGTGGCAGCACGTCGCCTTCATGGGTGCTGTCGTTGAAGTGGCGTAGCCGGTCGTGTACTCCGTGCCAATACTGATACTCCGCATCCCACCGCCCCAGCGCCGATCCCATGCGATAAGGGGTGTACTCCTGCATCCATTCAGCCTGATATGCAGGTTTCATGCCGGTGATTCGATCCATAAGATCGACGACATAGGAATGATCGTAGTGGGTTACCTGCGATTCCCACTCGTTCCACCATCGCTCAGAGTCGGGACGTTTCGAACCAAATTGGCCCCACGCTGCCACCATGTCTAACGGGGTCTGAAATTTCTGCCCAGCGTAGTCAAGCATTTCGCTGCCAATCATCAGGCTGTTCACTGTTGTTGGGTCAGCCCCGGCCGCCTTGGCATGCAAGAGCGCAGTTTCAGCCTGCTCGGCGTGAAGCCGGGCCTGGTGCAGGTCCTCGCGGTGTGGTTCGAGTTTCTTGAGGTTCGGGGGGAAGAATGGATCTTCCCAGAAGCCGAACATCGTCTGCTTACCGAGCAGTTTCTTCAAGTCTGTCTCGGCAACCGTCATGTTGCCCAGCGCGGAGGCAATACTCGGCGCGATAGTGGCTGGATACATCTGCCGCGCGTAGTTGGAAAAGAAATTCGCGCGGTCGATGGGAGTCGATTGCCAGGGTGCGATCGCCCCATAGGCAAATCCTGGAAACGACATGCGGAAGAGCAGTTGCGCATCATCGGCCCAGACGGAGTTGACCAATCCTTCCGCCCCCGACTTCCTGCCCGCCGCCAAAAAGGTATCTATGTTCTCGAAGGTCGTATCGTAATCAGGCGCGATGTCATCGTAGCTCATAATGCCGGGTTGTACGACGTGGGGGATATGGTGAGCTACCAGCGGTGCGAGCCAACGCTTGTAGGTTGGATCTTCCGCAGTGTAATACCACGCAACCGCGATGACGCCGGAAGGAAGCTCGGGAATGATTTGCGGGTACTTGACCATGATGTCGTCATAAGCCATGACGGTCTTGCCGCGCTTCTGAAAGAGCGTAGCCACCGACGTCAACTGTTTTACGAACAGCCCGGTCGGCGCCGCTGCCGCACCACTGGCATGAGTCGCAGCCTCAATTTGAAACGTCTCGTCGAAGCCGATGCTCACGAAGGGGCTGGGAAACAGATCCGCAAACTGATTGACCCAATCAGACAACAACGGCGCAACTCCAGGATTTTTCGGGTCGAACTCTGTTCCATGTGGCTGGTCCGATAGACCAGAATATTGTTCTATGCGAAACAGATCATGTTGATGCCCATACAAATCGAAATTTGGAATGACATCGATGTGACGCTCGCGGCCGTAGGCGACGACCTTTCTTATATCGTCTTTGGACAGCCGCCCTCCCAGGCAGAGTAGCGGATAGCCATCGAGTTCGACGCTGTCTTCGGAGTAGAGGTAGTACTGATTCGCCTTCCATCTCGACAAGAAGCTCAGTTGAAGCTCGATCTCCTTTTCCGTCGGCATCGGTCCGTGGCTCATGTCTACCATGGTGCCGCGGTAGGCAATGGACGGCCAATCGTGAACCTCGACAATCGGAAGCACTGTCTCCGACCGCTCGCCTTCGAGCAGCTGACCGATGGTCTGGACCCCATAGAAGAGTCCCGCCGAAGATCGAGCATGCAGCTTTACGCCCCCGTCAGTGACGGTAAGGTCGTAGGCTTCCCGCGAGTCGGGGCCGCCTTTCTCGCCGGGTAACGCTAAAGGCTCATCATGGTCTCCCGCACGGTCGAAGAGTATCTTTACGCCTTGCTGCCCTTGATTGCCGAAAGAATCGATGGCAACGTCATAACCAGTGCGTTCTTTAAGCATGGACTGCAGCTGATCTGCAGCGAAGCGGTCGTTATCGCTTGGGGAGGAGGAGAACTGAATCGCAATTCCCTTCAGTGGAATACTGCCGTCACCGTAGTGGATCTGCTGAGGAGCAGGGAGCAAAACGTTGTGATCGGCATACGCAAGTGGCGCGGCGAAGAGACACAAAAGCATTGGGATCGTCTTGATACGGTCCATGACATGCCTTCCTATCCAAAAAAATATTGATGCGTTCTGGCTCTGAAGAATGCACACCCGGAATTGTTCCCACGACGAGGGGAGAAGTTTTCTATGCGGCCCAGTCAGTCTCTCTCGTACGCCTATGAGAATCAAGACCAATCCGTTTGGCCATTAGAGAAGTGTCCAGCAGATTGAACAAGAAGACACTGAATACATGGTTAGGCGACTTTGCCGCGTGCTGCGACTTTCCATTGATCGACGACAGTCTCCCCTGAGACGATGTATACGCTATCGTGCAAGTTGATGCATGGACAGATATGGTTGGGTATTACTCGAAGCCTCTCGCCAGTCGTTATCGGAGACGAATCGGTGACTTTCAAGTGACCGTGCTCTTCCGACAGACCTTCGAGAATAAGATCGGGATGGTCCTGAATGTATCCGTGATATCTATGCTTCCCAGACTCCAGGGGATCGGCCGTTAGCGTCTTGCTCCCGGCGTCGATGATGGCTCGTCCGGTCACGCTGGTACTCACCACCGTGGTAAGCACGGTCGCAGCGCAGTCGGCATAGCCGGCAGCTTCAGCATCGACAGTATTTCGATCGTTAAACACGTAGGTACCGGGTCGTATTTCCGTGACGCCATGAAAATGATGGCTCTCGAAAGCAGCTGGCGTGTTGCCTCCGCTCACGATTGGGTAAGGGATGCCGGCGGCATCGAGTAATTGGTACAGGCGATCCAGTTGAACACTTTCGGCAGGAATTTCCTGTTCGCGAGTAGCCTTCGTACCCATGATGTGACCCGGATATACAGAGATTCCTTCCCAGCGAAGGTTTGGCAGAGCCATGATCCTCTCAGCCTTATCAATCGCGCCCTTATCCAGCGGGAGACCGCAGCGGTGAAAGGCGGTATCGAACTCCAGGCGAATCCCTACTTCCACATCGGCCTCTCTTGCCGCGCATGAGATGCCTTCTGCCACCTCGAGGGAATCCATGGTCACAGCGATCCTCGTGCGCCGGGCAAGTTCCGCAAGCCGCTTCCACTTACTCTCACCCCACAGTGGGTAAACGACCACGATATCGGTGATCCCAGCGTTGGCCATCACCTCCGCTTCACCCAGTTTCGCCACAGTAATGCCGGGCGCGCCGTACTTGAGCTGCAAGCGCGCAATCTCGATCATCTTGTGTGTTTTAGTATGCGGGCGGAGAGAAAGGTTGTGAGTTGCACAGTATTTCGCCATCGCTTGCAGATTGCGGTCAAGTGTATCGAAATCGATAACCACCGCAGGCGTCTCTATATCGTTAATATTCACGGCGTCTCTGAGTCCTTGCTTACATTATCAAGCCTTCGTTGACGGCCAGCGTTCCGCCACGGTAGACCGACCGGATACCGATGGGGGCGACATCGGGTTTTTCGTACGTAGCGCCAGTGCGTACTGCTCCTGGATCAAAAACAGTGATGTCCGCGACATACCCTTTAGCTATCCGGCCACGCCCCTGCATATTGAATATTTCGGCCGGCCGGCCGGTAACCTTATGAATAGCCTCTTCGAGGCTCAGCCATTTTCGCTCTCGGACCAGATCTCCTAGCAGGAGAGGGAACGTTCCGTAGAGCCGGGGATGTGAGCGCCCCCGAGTGTACACACCATCCGTAATGACTACCGCCAAGGGATGAGCGAGCAACGCGTGCAGATTCTCCAGTGACTGACAGTGTTCTACGATATTTACGTTGCCTTCCTGCTCCAGCAGAATATCCATCACGGCGGTTTCAGGAGCCGTTCCCCGTTCGTTTGCAATCTCCTGAAACGACCTGCCCACCAACAGATCTTCGTTGGTCGCGGCCGATGTGATCACCACACCGTTCCAGCGCGCCTCTGGCCTGATGTACGGACGAATCGCCTCCCGCTGCGCAGGATCCCTCAGTCGCGAGAGAAGCGCAGCGGTCCCTCCTTCCAGCGCAGATTGAGGCAGTACCTGCGTAAGCACGGTAGAACCAGCCAGCCATGGGTAAGCGTCGAACGCGATATCGACACCCCGCGTGGAAGCCTGCTCGATAGCATCGATGGCGAGTTGCTGCAGTGGCCAATAATCCTCACCGGCAGCCTGTAGATGGGATATCTGAAGACGGCAACCGGAGACCTCGGCGATCGCAATCTGCTCTTTAACGGCGTCCACCACGCCCGCGGAGTAGCTCCGCATATGAGTTGCGTACACTCCGCCTCGACGCGCCACGACACAGGCAAGAGCGGTCAACTCCCTGAAAGATGCTCCTGATCCGGGTGCATACATAAGCCCCGACGAAAGGCCTGCCGCGCCTTCTGCCAAAGCCTGTTCGAGGAGGGCCACCATTTCCTCAAGCTCCGTGATCGTGGCCTCTCTCGTGGTATTTCCCATGACTTTGATTCTCAATGAGCCGTGCCCTACCAGAGACACCACCGTTGCAACCTTAGAATTGCTCGTGCTAGCGAGATACTCGGCCGCAGAACTCCAACCCCAGTTGTTGTCGCCACACAAAATTCCATTTGCAAAGTCTCGCAGGACCTGAGGGTCCTGGGGCGCCGGGTACGCCGAGAAGCCACAGTTGCCAACCACTTCCGCAGTGACACCTTGCAAGAGTTTTTCTGTCCGATTGCTTAACACCTGAAGGTCTGAATGACTGTGGGCATCGATAAAGCCGGGCGCCAGGATGTAGCCGCTGCAGTCAACTACCGTGCACTCGGCATTTTGCGTCACGCCAGAGACAGCAGCGCCTGGACTGTCTATGGAAACGATCCGGCCACTTTGAATGACGACATCCCCGGTGACCGGAGGAGCACCGCTCCCGTTCGCGATCTTTCCGCGCCTCAAAACTGTCCGCCGCGGGCTCGTCATTCCAGATCCTTCGTACCGAACTTCGCCCTCTGTGCCATGACTTTACTCTGCTGGACAGAATCGACCAGCCTTCGATTTAGAAAATCGATATGCGCACGATCAGTCTTACTGATAGTGATGGTCGCATCACGAACGACCGCATCCGTGAGAACGCCACGTGCGACCAACAAGGCCTTCTCAGCGTGATGGAAGAATTCCAGGCTCTGCAAACTATAAGCAATTTGTGGCAATACGGTTTGAAACAGATTAAAGGCTGCGTCTTTGTCGCCGCTTCGAGCACGCTCCCAAATCACCTGCAAGAGATCGGAGATTCCCAGGCCCGGCATGACTCCGCATATGCCGGCATCGATAAGCTCAAGCATGTAGATGCCACCCCAGCCATCGAGAACGCCCACATCGCCATGGCATTCGTTGAGGATCGCTTCTACACGAGCGGCCATGAGCGGCTCTTCAAGCTTTAGATAGCGGAAGAGGGGATGCTGCTTATGCAGACTCTTTACGAAGTCGTGGCTGAGAGTGGACCCTCCGGGGTTGAAGTCCTGAATCACGAGAGGAATCGTGATAACCTCGAGCACTCGATCGAAGTAGCGAAGAAGGTCCCGCTCGGGCAATGCAAAGAGCCGCGGTACTGCAACGTTGATCGCCGCAGCTCCGGCGGCTTCGAGTTCCCGCGCAGTCCGCGCAACATAGGACGCGGAAACGTGATTTACCTGGGCGACAACCGGTAGTCTTCCGTCGAGAATACTGATTGCGTGGACAACGATCTCCCGGCGCTCCGGCTCCGAAAGCTTGTAGAACTCACTGGCATAAGCAGGCAGACAAACGGCGCACACACGTGAATCGACAGCAAACTCCAACAAGCTGCTTAACGCCTGGACGTCTACTGTCTCTTCTCGCGTAAAAGGGGTAGGAATGATCGGAATCACTCCGTCAACCACAAAAGGGGTAGTCACGGATGAACCTTTCGCATACGTTGATGTTCTTCATAAACAGTCACCAGGAAGCAGCTCGCGAAGATCATCCCGCCCCCAACCAGAAGACTGATTGTGAACTTTTCGCCGAGAAGGAGGACTGAAAAGCCCAACCCAAAGACCGGTAGTAAGTAGATGGAAAGTGCAGCTCTCATGACTTCCACCGCCTGAATGACGGAAAAGTACAGCAGCATGGAAAGGCCAAGACTAAAAATCGCAAGCAAGATAAGAGTCCACCAGACCGCCGCCTCTAGATGGGCAAGCCGAGCCCACCCGCTCGGCTCCTTCAACAAGGCGAAGGCGAGCAGTTCCAGATCGGCGACGATAAAGCTCCAGACCAACACCTGTGGAGGCGAAAACCGTGAAAGTGCACGTCGACTATAGGAGTTATAGAACGCGCTCCCTGCGCAGCTGGCAAGCACAAATAGATTGCCGCTTACATAATTCAGCCGAAATAACTGGGCGTCATGAATATCACGAGCTGAAATAATACATACCCCAAATATCGCTACCGCGAAAGATACGATCCGCAGCTTGGTCAATCGCTCGCCCAGGAAAAGCGAGGCGCTCAGCGCGGTCAACACGGGAACGGTCAACGATAAAACGCTTGCGTTCGAGGCCAAGGTGCGCTCGACTCCGTAAACCAGGCAGAGTTGCGCAGGAACAATTCCGAGCGACCCAAGAAGTACGATATCAACCAGGATGCGGCGGTGCTCCACCTTAAGGAGATCCCCATTCAACTTGGCGAATGGCATAACGAGAAAGGTCGCCAACGCTAAGGGCACAAGTGTGACAAGGACTGGCCCAAGTTCCCTGGTGGCTATCCTCGCACCTGAGAATTGGAACGCCCACATGGCGTTAACAGCGATTAATACTGCAAATGCGAGCATCGGCCGGCGCGTGAACAGGTTTGGCTGCAGAACTAAAGTCTCGCCGCTGGTGGGAGTTTCTGTGGAAGCAGAGTCCATCTGGAAACTGATGCTACGAGCGCCGCTGGGGGCACGTCAACCAGCCAAATAATGCCCCGCCCAGTGGCATCCAGCAGGCTGGACGGATAGTACAGCCGCCGGTGCGGCGGGTCCGGTGCGTGGCCGCTCAGGGACACAACCGCAGCCTACAACGCCACCCAGCGGAGTGATCACTATGTAGGTTGAGCGGAGTAAGCCCAAATCCTTAATGATGGCGTATTGGTAGCCCGGGTCTCGCAGGCCACCGGCGATCATGGAATCCGCTCGCCGCACGCACATCGGAATCAGTGACCGTCTCCGCAAAGTGGTTCCAACTGTTCCACCCCATTGGCGGTGTAGCTGCCATTTGTGCTTCGACGTGTGCAGCGTAGCGGTAGGCAGCCAGGTTTCCCCCTGGAATGCTCAAAGTGGAGCAGGCATCGGCAACGAATCATTCGGGTAAGCCGCACCGGTCCCCTTGTTCTCACAAGATGGTGCACAGCGGGCGCTCGCTTACGCTCTGCTGGCAGGGGTGCGTGCAATCGCGTCGATTTCAACTTTCAGCCCGCCCCACAACACCGCCTGCACGGTTGTGCGCGCCGGGGGCACCCCTTTGAAGAAGGATGAATACGCTTGATCAAACGCGTCGAAGTCTTCTATCCGAGCCAGGTAGCACGTGCACTTTACAATGTCCTCAAAAGCACATCCGGCTTCGTTCAGTACCTCACCCAACGACTTGAGTGTCTGAGTCGTTTGCTCAGCTGTGCTGCCAGGAATGACGTCACCTGTTGCCAAGTCCTGCGAGGCGTGGCCACTGATGTACAGCCATCCATCGCAGAGAATCGCGGAGGAATAAGTTCCTGTGCTCGCCTTCTTCTCCGGATGCGATACCGCGATCTTGGACATCAGTCTTTTCCTCCTAGAGGGCATAGATTGCAGACGTCAAATGCCAATCTGTCTCAGAATTTCGCATTGACGCGATAAAGTGTCAATGTGTGCGACAGCCATCTGAAGGAGAGTGTCCAACCTGCTGGATCGTTGATGCACGGCATGGCGGCTCGGAGAGTCTTGCTTTCGTCTGCCTGCATGCTGGTAGAGAGCAGGACGACGGTTTCGACGATTAGCTTGTCGAGAAGATGCGAATCTTGGACGGCAACCAATCGAGGTCGCGCGGCCACTGGACTAAGTTAGACCAAGTCTGGCACCGATGAGCCTATAAGTTATTGAATATTGGCTCCTCAGGTAGGACTCGAACCTACAACCCTTCGGTTAACAGCCGAATGCTCTGCCATTGAGCTACTGAGGAGTGTCCTGGCGGGAATTTCTTGAGCTTCCTGACGATTTTACCGCAAACGTGATCCCCCGCGTCAAAGTTTGCCGTCGACCCTGGCCGCCAGGTCGTGGGTCACGGCCTCCGCAGCGCGTCTTCCAGAGGCGAGCGCCCCCTGGATCGAGGCCGTTTCGCGATAGTCCCCACACATGTATACGCCTCCCGAGCCACCCAGCCGCACCGGAGACTGTTCCCACTCGGCATGCCTCTGCTGCGGCAGCGCCTGGGCTAGAGGATAGGCTCTGAGCATTCTCCAGGAATTCACGACCGGGCCAAACCACTTGATCATATGGGCACGGACCCGGTCGTCCAATCGCACCAGGGGCGTATTCTCCTGCGGCGCCTCTCCGATCACACTGGCTACCACCAGGTGCGCTCCCGGAGGCGCAGACGCAGCCGATACCGCGGTCATCACCGCTACGTTGTTGAGCGGCCCGACGCAGCGTCCCTCCCCGTTCAACAAGATGATGGGCTCGTCGACGGGCGCCTGGTGTGCGGCATAACAGAATGTCGTGGTCCGGTTCCAGGCCCGGACCTCAGGCACACTCCAGCCGCCAACTCCCCCTAACAACGCGTTGGCTTGGTTGCCTGCCACCGCAAGTACCACGGCGCGCGCCTGTAGATTCTCCCTGCCGTCGATTTCCACCTGGAAGGATTGCGCGTTTCGCGTCAGTTTGCTCACCCGCGCACCGGTCGCCAGCGTGCCTGCCCGGAGCCTTGCCGCCAATTGCAACGGTATTTGTTCCATACCGGCCGCGGGAACAGCGGTGTCTCCCGCCGAGAACATGCGAAAGAGAAATTCAAAGAAGCGGCTGGAGGTCACCAGTTCGTTTTCCAGAAAAACGCCTCCGAAAAATGGCTCGAAGAAGCGCTCGATGATGCCGGCGCTCAAGGGAACCTGCTGCAGATAGTCGCGTGTTGTCTTTTCCGGGCGCGCGAACATCTCGTCAAAGGTGCTACGCGATACGCGTGCCCGAAGCTTGGCCACATTTAGTTTGTCCGCCAAGGGCACGATGCTGTCGAAGAGGAAACGGGCTGCGCCTCCGGGATTGCGAAACGGATCAGCGAAGCGATGAAATTTTCCGCCGTGCCATACCAGCGCGCCGGGTTCGAACTTTTTGAGCTGCAGCGCGTTGTAATCCAGCAATCGCTTCGCTTCCGGATACGCCGTCAGCAGCACCTGAAAGCCGCGATCGAGTCGAAAACCTTCCACTACGTCTGTGCGCACGCGTCCACCTGGCGCGTCGCTGGCCTCGAGCAGGGACACCGATATGCCCGCACCTTCAAGCGACAACGCGCAACTGAGCCCGGCGAGGCCCGCTCCGATGATGACAACGTCGCTCATGTCTTCCCCGTTTCAGGCATACGGCGAGGGTAAAACGGCTTTCCCCTAACCGCACCGTAACGCGACGGAATAATGTTGACGGGGATGAAATGTGGAAGGTGCACAGGTTCAGAGCGCTCCGCCGTTCGAGGGTGAGGAAAGGGATGATTTCCCCAGAGAGTACAAAGGCGGAGGGGACGGCTGAAAACCAGGATGCAGTCACGGTACCCTCGTCCCCGAGTCCAGCCAACCGCCGGGGCCGTGCCTTGAGGACCTTCGGCCGTCCCTGTCGGGATTACTCCGATCAGGTCGAGTAGCCCCAGGACTAACGTCATACATGGGCTAAGAAGCGCTCCGCTCAGAGGCTGTGACTTTTTTAATTTCCCTCGTAGTCTGTGGCCGGAAAGCTCCGAAGAGCACCTGCCAACACGCATCGCCGGGGTCCTTCGACTCCGCGCCATAAACCCTCTGTTATGCCATAGATCTGCGAGGCGCTTCGCTCCCACGGCACGCCGGGGCAGGCAGGATGACGCCTTTCTGGAGGGGACTAAACAACATCTGGTCGGGTGCAAAAAACACGAAAAGATCAGAAAAGTCACAGGCTCTCAGGATGACGATTTTGTGGGAGTTTTGAGGAAAAAACATTCCAAACAAGTTAGCTTATGGGACTGCGTCCTGCTAACCCTCATTTCTCACAGACCCTTGGGTAAGCGAATCGCTGCCGGTAGTGAGATCTCAATGTGTAACGAGTGACGGGTGCCCCATATCTGCCCGGTTTTGGCAGATGTGGGATTCAATGGCTGTCCACCGATCACTCTCTACCAGCAACAGGTCCTGAAGTCCATCGCCATCTACACCCTGCACAGTCAGGGGTTGAGGTTTGTGGAATCCCACATCTGCCAAAATCGGGCAGATATGGGCCACCCGGGCTCTGTCGCAGACCGGGCTGTGAGAAATCCAGACTAATCTCAACAAGCTCAGACGTCCCTGCGGGACTTAAGTTTGGACTCGGGTTCTGGACACCCCGGTACTTTCCACCCTTACGGCCCGGGCCCCGAGAGAGCTCTTTCGGCACAGATCCTAGTAGAGCAGCACCGCAAGCTTATAGGTGGTAAAGCCCTGAGTGGGGTTTCCGGAGTCGCAGGCGCCCACTGCGGCTTTGTGATATTGATGGGTCGCTATTTTCTGTTCCAGTACGTCCGGCAGACGGCTCAAATCTGTTCCCTCCCAGCGCATGACGAACCTGGGCGCCGAACCGCCGGCGGAGCCGTGCTCCATTTCGCAGGTCTGGCGCGCATCCTGCGCCATGCCCGCAAGCTGCAGCCCTCGCTGCCGCAGAAGTGTCCCGATTTTCTGCTCGATTTGCTCCGGCCCAAGCTCGGCTATGCCGTCCGCAAAGTCCACTACGGCGTAGTAGTTCCCTCCCCGCTTCACCAGGCCCACACCTATCGTATTCATGGATGGATTCAGGATGTTCGCCCGGTGCGGAGCCGAATTCATCCACTCCTTTTCCAATGCCTCTGGGCTCGGCGCTAAGGCAACGTTCTCTGCGATGGAGCGGAAGTGCGCTCCCGCCACGCCGCATCGTTCGGCCAAGCCGGGTTCCCGAGGATATTGGTGGGACAGCGCGGGCTGTTGCGACATCAACTGCGCATGTTGGGCAGCCGCCTGGGCTAGCGCGGGGTCCCACTTGAGCGGGGCGAAGCCTTGCTGCGCCCGGTCCGCATTCGCCAGATCCATCAGCTGCTGCTCGGCCGGCTGCTGCGCCCATGCAGGCATGGCCAACATGGCGGTAGCCAGCACCATCATCCAAAGGCATCGTTGTTTACGCATCGCGTTCTCCCTCATCCTAGCAACCCTGCACAGCGGACAATATGCGATCATGACCATCGATGGCCTTCGCTCGCACGCTCCGCCACCAGCCGCTTGGAGTCATAGGCATCTTCCTTCTGGTGCTCTTTGTTGTCATCGCGGTGCTCGCACCGGCAATTTCGCCGTATGATCCCGCTGCCATCGATCTTTATCAACGCCTTACTCCGCCTTCGCACGCTCATTGGTTTGGCACCGACGAACTCGGCCGCGACATCTTCTCCCGCATTCTTTCGGGTGCGCGTCTTTCGCTGATGGTTGCCGTGAGCGTCGTCGGCCTCTCACTTTCTTTGGGACTGGTTCTCGGCGGACTGGCCGGGTTTTATGGAGGACGGGTCGATACGCTGCTCAATGTCTTCGTGATGAATGCCTTTCTTTCCTTTCCGGGCATTCTGCTGGCCATCGCGTTCGTTGCGTTTCTGGGGCCCGGCCTGCTTAACCTGGTGCTGGCTCTGGCCATTGGCGGCTGGGTGGGCTACGCTCGCCTGGTGCGCGCCCAGGTCCTTGCCGTGAAAGAACGGGAGTTCGTTGAAGCCGCCCGCGCTCTTGGCGCTTCGGACTTGCGCATCTTTACCCGCCACATTTTGCCTAACATCCTGCAGCCCATCATCGTGCAGGCGGCCATCGGCATGGCAGGAGCTGTCCTGGCGGAGGCCACGCTCAGCTTTCTGGGCCTGGGGTTACCGCCGCCGGCGGCCAGCTGGGGCGGCATGCTGAACGACGCCCGCTCTCACCTGTTCGACTCGCCCCATATGGTCATTTTTCCGGCCATCGCCGTCATGCTCTGCGTGCTCTCGTTCAACTTCATCGGGGACGCATTACGCGATTACCTCGACCCACGAACCCGGCTTCTTATCGGATTATGATCGGCGTTATTTCTGATACCCACGGTCTGTTGCGCCCGGAAGCAATGGAGGCCCTGCGTGGCGTCGAACACATCCTGCATGCCGGCGATGTCGGCGATCCTTCCATCCTGGATTCGCTCCGTAGCCTGGCCCCGGTTACGGCCATTCGGGGCAATATCGATGTGGACGGTCCCTGCTCCCAGCTGCCGGCTACCGAAGCGATCACCCTGCACGGGCACACCTTCTATATGCTGCACGACCGGCATGCGCTCGATCTTGATCCTGGGGCAGCAGGGTTTTCGGCCGTTATCAGCGGGCACTCGCACAAGCCGCTCATTGAGTGGCGCAACGGCGTTCTCTACATGAATCCTGGCAGCGCGGGACCCCGCCGTTTCTCATTACCTGTGTCGATTGGACTGGTGACTATCGGTGCGGATGGGCTGCAGCCGCGACTGGTGACTCTGCCCTAGAGCCCGTTTCCAACATCGGCAGGATCAGCTCCTGCAACTGGCCCACGAGAACGTTTACCGGGGGGCGCTCGGACATGGAGAGCCACTGCTTCACCCCGCCGCAGATGGCTGCACTGGCCGCGGCCGCGATCAGCTCCGGCGATCGAGAGAACGGGTGCTGCGCTCGTTGCAATCCCTCCATGAGCAGGCGCTGGATTGCTTTCGCGATGGCGGCGTCCATCAAAGGTTGGAACGCTGTTTGGCGGTCACAAGCTCCTCCGGAGTGAGCGCGGGTGAGGAAATCGCAGGTAGCCTGAATGATCGCCCCCAGGGCAGCCGGGCAGCCATTCTCGTAGCTCAGCTGACGCTCGAATAGGAGCTCGTGAAAGCCTCCGGCTATCATGGCCTCCATCAGAGCAAACTTGTCGGTGTAGTGGTCGTAAAAGGTCGCCCGGTTCACGGTTGCAGCTTCCGTGATGTCTTGCACCGATATTTCATCGAAACTCTTTGTTTGCATGAGAGTACCCAGGGCCCCCTGAAGGAGCTTTCGGGTGCGCCGGATTCGCGGATCGCGAACTTCGCAGTCAGAAATCGGCATGGTCGCTCTATTAGAGCCTATCAAGTTAAAAAAGAATCGCTAAAACGACGGTTGTCGTCTATATGTCTAAACAACAAGCGAAGCATAACCAACGCATGTTGTTCTGGAGGTTCTCTATATGGCGACATTGCTACAACTTGATTCAAGTCCGCTCGCAAGCTCCGTCAGCCGCGAATTGACGCGCGAATTCGTCACCAACTGGAAAAATGCCCACCCCTCTGGCAGGGTCATTGTTCGCGATCTGGCCGCTAACCCTCCTAAACCCGTGGATCAGTCCTGGATCTATGCAGCCCATACGCCGGCAGACGCGCTCCAGCTGGAACAGAAAGCACTCCTTGCCCAGTCAGAGGAATACATCGCCGAGCTGGAGCAAGCAGACGAATACGTCCTTGGCGTGGCGATGCACAATTTCAGCATTCCCTCTGTGGTTAAGCTGTGGATTGACCAGGTCGTGCGCGGCGGACGAACGTTCACTTATGGGGCCGACGGGCCGAAGGGCCTGCTTACAGGCAAAAAAGCCACGATTCTCGCCGCAACGGGGGGAGTCTACGGAGCAGGAACTCCGATGGCTGCACTTAATTTCATCGATCCGTATCTGAACACGATCCTGAGATTTATCGGCGTTACTGACGTAACGTTTGTGACTGCCGGTGGCACGGCGCAGCTCATGTCCGGGAAGGTCGATCGCAGTCAGTTCCTGCAGCCCCACCTGGAGCAGGTAAGAAGCATCGCAATCTAATTAGAACGGAGAAAACCATGAAAATTACGGTTCTAGTTGCACGTATCCTACTGGGCCTGACGTTTCTGGTCTTCGGACTCAACGGATTTCTAAACTTCATGCACCTGCCAATGCCCCCCGGCCCCGCCGGTCAATATGAGGCCGTCTTGTTCACGTCGCATTATTTACACGTGGTCTTCGTAATTCAGATAATCGGCGGAGTGCTGCTGCTGTCAGGGCAATTCATCCCGCTGGCCCTGGTTCTGGTCGGGCCGGTGATCTTTAACATCCTGCTCTTTCACACTTTTCTTTTTCCCTCCGGATTTCCGCCGGCGCTGTTTGTGACGCTTTTGTGGTTCATCGTTTTTTACGGAGTACGGCAGGCATTCGCCGGCATCTTTGTTCAGAAGGCGCCGGTCTCCTGAGCGACGATTAGCTCCGGATTCTGGGATTGGCGACGGTATACAGCAAATCCGTCAGCAGGTTGACCAGCACGTAGGTCAAGCCGACGGCCAGAATGCAGCCTTGCACCAACGCGTAATCGCGATTGGAGATGGCGGACACCGTGAGCCGGCCAATGCCGGGCCAGGAAAAGATAGTCTCGGTGACAATGGCGCCCGCCAACAGGGCGCCAAACTGCAGGCCTACCAGGGTCATGACCGGGATGATCGCGTTGCGCAGCGCGTGCCGGTAGACAACGATGTGTTCGGGCAGGCCTTTGGCGCGCGCGGTGCGGATGTAGTCCTGATTCAATTCCTCCAGCATCGCGGTTCGCACCATGCGGGTAAGAATGGCGGCCAAACTACCGCCCATGGTGATGGCGGGCAAGACTAAGTGAGCGGGCGAGCCGGCGCCCGAGACCGGCAGCCATCCCAGCCTGATGGAAAACAGCAAGATCAGGATAGGACCCAGTGCGAAGCTGGGAAATGAGAGGCCCAGGAGGCTCACCACCCCGACGGCACTGTCTTGCCAGCGGGCTCGGCGCAGGGCTGCCAGAACCCCGGCAGGAATGGCCAGTACAAGCGCCAGCAGCAGCGCCGCGACCGTGAGTTCCAGCGTATACGGGTAGCGGGTGAGCACCAGGTGCGAGACTGAATCATTCAGGCGCAACGATCTGCCCAGGTCTCCGTGCAATACACCACGCCAGTAGTGCACATACTGCAGTCCCAGCGGCACGTCGAGCCCATATTGATGACGCAGCGCCGACAGGTCAGAAGCCGTCGCGCCCTCTCCCAGCATCTGCTGTACCGGGTCGCCCGGCACCAGGTGGATGAGCAAAAAGACCATCGACACCACGAGCCAGATGACCGGCAGGATATACAGCAACCGCTTTAGCAAGGCTACCAATTCAACCGTCTAACCCTCGTACTTGCGGCCCTCGTTCTTGCCGGCCCTCGTTCTTGCCGGCGTCGCGGCCGAGATGAATTTGTGCGATCGAACCGTCTTTTGCCGTGCCCGTGGATTCGCTGCTGCCCCGTTCGCCATTTTCGGTTGGATTTTCCAGCCGTTCGACCCTCACCTGGCTGATGCGATGATCGCTCATTTCCAGCACCGTGAACCGTCTTCCCTCAAAGTCCACGGTCTCTTCGCCGGTGGGGATCTTTCCCAGCCGCGTCAGCAGAAACCCGGCCAACGTCTCTACGCCGCCGCTGCGCGGCAAGTGCCAGTTCATCTGCGTCTCCAGGTCGCGCAGGTTCACTCCACCGTCGAGCACCACAGCGCCCGAGGTGGTGTGGACGGCGGCCCTGGGGCCAATGTCAAACTCGTCTTCCACCTCACCGATGATCTGCTCTATCGCATCTTCTACCGTAACCAGCCCTACGGTCGAACCATACTCATCCACCACGATGGCAATATGCCGTCTCAGCTGCTGAAATTCGCTCAGCAGGTCGAGCACTGGTTTGGTTTCCGGCACCACCAGCACATCGTGCATCACCTGCCCCAGCCGCAATTCTGTAAATGGAGCGCGGGCAAAGCGGGTTTGGGCCGTCATGCGGAAGTGCATCAATCGCGAGAGGTCTTTCGAATAGACCACGCCCACGATATGTTCGGGGCCATGCGCCGGGTCGTACACCGGCACCCTGGAGTGCTGCTCCTCCACCACGCGGGCGTTGGCGTCCTCAATGAGCATGTCCTGGGGCAAAGAAAAGATGCGCTGGCGCGGGGTCATCACTTCTCGCGTAGGCACGCTGTTCAGTTCCACCGCGCGGTGAATGAGGCGCTCCTGAAAGGCGGGAAGCATGCCCATTCTGCGGGAAGCGGTCGCGATCAGCTTCAGCTCCTCGGGCGAGTGGACTTCGCCCCCCTGCATCATCTCCATGCCAAAAAGGCGCAACACCACCCGTGCCGACCACTTCATCAGCCGCACCGCCGGGCGGGTGAGCCGGATAAAGACATCCATGGGGCCGGCCACCGCGACCGCCAGCACCTCTGCCTTGCGCAGCGCCAGGGATTTCGGCACCAGCTCGCCCAGCAGCACGTGGAAGTAGGTAATTAAAGCAAACGCAACCGGCACCGCCAACAAGTGCGCATAGACCTTGGCATGCGCCATCCCGGCGAACCAGTGCTCGAAGAGGGCGGCCACGGCCGGTTCGCCGATCCAGCCCAGGGCCAGGCTGCATAAGGTGACCCCCAGCTGCACCGCGGGCAGAAAGTCTTCCATGTTGTTCTGCAGGCGGCGCACTGCCCGCGCACCCGGCCGCCCCAGGGCAATCATTCGCTCAATGCGGGTCTCACGCACGCTGACCAGGGCAAATTCGGCGGCCACGAAAAAGCCGTTCGCCAGGATGAGCAAGGCGACCGAAACCATCCGAAAGAGCATCAGTTCAATCATTTCGCGCGGAAACCGGGTATTACGTCATGATAACGGGCGAGGGTTGGATTACGGGAAAATGGAACCTTCCCCACACCACCTACGTATCAAATGACAACTGGTGACATCCTGGGGGGTTTGTGGCGGCGCGGCGCAAAAGCAAAGGCATCTGGCTCTGGGGCGGTCTTGTTGCGATTGTCGCGGCTGCGGGCCTGGTGGTCATGGGAATGCACCGGGGTGGCACCCATTTCGATCCCAGCCGGCTGGACAAAGTCACCCGCGGGGAGATCGACCAGAGCGTCGTTGCCACGGGTAAAGTGCAGCCCATCACCAAGATCGAGTTGAAGTCAAAGGCCAGCGGGATCGTGCAAAATTTGTACGTGGATATTAACCAGCATGTCCACAAGGGGCAGCTGCTGGCCCAACTGGATCGCCAGGAGATCACGGCTGAGGTCGACGCCCAGCGCGCGACCCTGCAGGCGGCGGAGGCCAACGTGAAAAGCGCGGCAGCCAGCATTGAACATGACAAGGTGGATGCGGCTGCACCCGACCTGCCTATGTACTACGCCACCCTGCAGCGCAACAAGGAGATGATTAAAGAAGGCATCGTCTCCCAGCAGGGCATGGATAACGCCAATCGCGACTACCTCTCTGCGCTCAACAAGAAGAATGTCGCCGTTGCCCAGATTGATGTAGACCGTGCCAAGCTGCACCAGGCGGAAGCCCAGGTGGCGCAAAACCAGGCCAGCCTCAAGTCGCTTGAGGAACAGCTCAGCTACACCACGCTCACCTCCCCGATCGATGGCGAGGTGCTCTCCCGCGATGTGGAGGTAGGCGACGCGGTCAGTTCCATCCTGGTTCTGGGTTCTACGGCTACGCTCGTCATGACCATTGGAGACACGCGGCAGGTCTATGTGAACGGCAAGGTCGACGAGGCGGATATTGCCTCGGTTTACCTCGGCCAGCCGGCACGCATCCGCATTGAATCGTTCAAGAACAAGATCTTTGCCGGAAAGGTGACGCGCATCGCCCCTTTGGGGGTTGAAAAGGACAACGTGACCACATTCGAGGTAAGGGTTTCGATCGATAACCCGAACCATGAGATCAAAGCCAACATGACGGCAAACGCCGAGATCCTCAATCAGGAGCACAAGAATGCGCTTTCTGTTCCTGAGCAGGCGCTGGTATATGACAGCCAGAAAAATGCTTTTGTTGACGTGCCCGATGGCAAAGCCAAAAATGGCTTGCGCAGAGTCGCTGTGAAGGCGGGAATTGCCAACGGTAGCCGTACTGAAATTCTCTCTGGCCTGAGCGAAGGCCAGACAGTTTATCTGCAACCGTAAGTTTTGCGAGTAAGCAGCCCCGAAGGAGGGCGAAAATGCAAACCCGATCGACTATATCCTGGAAGACGGCAGCCACCATCCTGGCTGCCATGACCATGTATCTGCCGGCTGCCCTTGCCGCCGAGAAGTCTTTCGACCGCACGCTGTCGGTGAACGGTCCGGTGACGCTGCACGTCGCCACGGGCTCCGGCTACATTCACGTCTCCCCCGGGGCGGATAATCAAGTGCACATCGTTGGCCACGTCAAGAGCAGCAATAATAACTGGTTGGGGTGGGGTGGCTCGTCCGAAGATGCGGTGGGGAGGATCGCCAGCAATCCCCCGATTGATCAGGCAGGCAATATCATCCGCGTGGGAGATGACCACGGGAACGACTGGTCTCACCATGTCTCGATCGACTACGAGATCACCACCCCAGCCAATACCATGCTTGTGGCCGAGAGTGGTTCGGGCGACCTGCAACTCTCCAACATTAATGGAACCGTCAAGGGGCACACTGGCTCGGGTTCGATCCGGGCTGACAAGCTGGGTTCCGGTTCCAGGCTTGAAACCGGTTCTGGAACCATCGAGGCAAGCAACCTGATGGGTGCTACCACGCTACAGACTGGCTCGGGTGAAATTCACGCCCAGCTCTCATCGGCAGGCGATGTAGTGGCGGGCACCGGCTCGGGCGATATAAAACTGGAAAACGTACAAGGAGCAGTGAAGGCGGAGACCGGCTCCGGCACACTTGAGATCAGCGGCCAACCTACAGCGCCATGGAAGCTGGAGACCGGTTCGGGCGACATCTCATTGCGCCTTGGCAACGCCCATTTCACACTTGATGCAGTCACCGGGTCAGGCTCAGTTAGATCGGATCCGCCGCTCACCATAACCACGCATGGATCCACGGACAAGCACCATGTGAGCGGAACCGTGAACGGAGGCGGCCCGACTATCAAGGCGCAAACTGGGTCGGGCGACATTCATATCCTGTAATTGGGGGGGCTGGCGGCTAATTGGGATGGTCGATCTGCCGGCGAATTCGTAGAGACTTCAGCGTCGCCGGGTTGACCGCATTGGTATCCCACATCTCGCGAAATACCAGCGAGATGTGGGGCACCCAGCCTTGGTTGCACGGCTTGATCGCCCAGGCCAAAGTAACTGCGCATGAAAAATCCCGTGACGTCCATATCCAGTAATTGGGCTGGTTGATCTACCGGCGAATTGGTAGAGACTTCAGCGTCGCTGGGCTGACCGCTGTGGTATCTCCAGCCTTGGTGCGCGGCCTAATCGCCCAGGCCGAAGTAACTGCGCATGGTGAACTCCGTGACACTGTAGGGCAACAAGCGCTTGATCCACACGGCGGCGCGCTGGGGTACGGGTCCGATGGTGTAGCGCAGCCGCGGGTTGCGTTTGTTTACGATCCGATACAGCAAGCGGGCTATGTGTTCCGGACCGGGACCGCTTTGCTCGTCGTGCGCCGTGCGCGCCAGGGCCGCACGGAAAGATCGATCGTAGGCATCCGTGCCGCCTGAGATTTCCGTTCGGTTTTGAGTAATCCCGGTCTTGTGATCGCCAGGCTCGATAATCACCACCCGGACTCCAAACGGCCTTACCTCCATGCGCAGCGCTTCACTCATTCCCTCCAGAGCGAACTTTGAGGCGCTGTACATCGCCTGGTAAGGAATCGCGATCAGCCCGCCGATGGAGCCGATATTGACGATATATCCACTTCCCTGCTTGCGCATGGCGGGCAAGGCTGCACGGCATACCCGGAAAGCTCCAAAGAAATTCACCTCGAGTTGCCATTTCGCTTGCTCGATTGAGGTATTTTCGACCGGGCCTGCAATCCCCATCCCGGCGTTGTTTACGACGATATCCAGCCGTCCCTCGCGGTCCAGCACCGTCGCGACCGCCTGCTCCACGGAACCATCCTCGGTGACATCGGCGGCCAACATAGCGAGGCTGCCCGCCTGGCCGGCGCCGGGTCGCCGGGAAGTGCCATAAACACGGTAGCCACGCCCGGCCAGATGCGTGGCACAAGCCAGTCCGATGCCGGAAGAGGCTCCTGTCACCAGGACAACCCGCTTATTTTCTGTATCCATATCGAACTAAACCGTATCACCTGTGCATCGAACAAGCTTGCGTCGCCCTTCCGCATGTCGCGGAAAAGCAGTAACCTTTACATTCGCGAGGACACAACATGGCACGTCAGAAATGGATTTACCGCACCGGCACCACGTTTGCGCTGGGGCTCATGCTCGCCGGATGCAGCGGCTTTAAGGATGCGAGCCCGAAGAACTTTACCGGCGCGCTGAATGCCTACTACAGCAACCACGACGATTGCCTGTTTTCCAGTTCCCTTCGCTTTCCTTATGAGGCCAGCACCACCGGCCAGGAAGACAAGAACAAGAAAGCTCTTGACGCGTTGACCGCGGCTGGTTTGCTCAGCTCGCTGGAAGACAGAGACATCCATGTGAAGCGGTACCAGCTCACGACCTATGGCAAACGCGTCCCGCCGCGCTTCTGCTACGGACACCGCGTGGTGACCAGCATCGACAGCTTTACTCCACCCGCCACGGTCAACGGTCAGCAGACCACCCAGGTCAACTATCACTACAAGATGATGGACGTTCCCGGCTGGGCCGACTCCGAGTCGATGCGAAAGACCTTCCCCGCCCTCGCCAAATCCACCGCCCCCGATGCCCAGGACCATGCCACGCTCGTGTTGTCGCAGAGCGGCTGGCATGTGCCGGAGTAGGATCCGCGGAATGCATCGACTATCTTAGAAAGATGTTCAGGATCTTTCGTCCCATTCCGGCGGCATCGCTCCGCCTGCTGGTATTCGACCTCGATGGCACCCTGATTGATTCCGGAGCCGACCTCTGCGCCTCGGTCAACGCCACGCTGCACCACTTCGGCCGCCCGCTGTTGCCGCAGACAGTGATCTCAACCTTCATTGGCGATGGCGCGGCGCGGTTGATCAGCCGCTCGCTGGGCGAACCTGTCGACGCCCCCTTTCTCGATTCTGCCATCGCTTATTTTCTGGACTATTATCGCGAACACAAGCTGGACAACACCTTTGTTTATCCAGGAGTATTTCCGTCGCTCGACAGCCTGCGGTTCGAGCCGGCCGGCGCCGCGCGTTCCATGGCTGTTCTCACCAATAAGCCCATCGGTCCATCGCTGGCGATCTGTGAAGCACTGGGGCTGAGTCCATATTTTTTCCGCATTTACGGCGGCAACAGTTTCGAGACCAAGAAACCGGATCCCGAGGGGCTGCGCGCGCTGATTCGGGAAGCGGGGGTCACGGCGAAAGAGACGCTGATGATTGGGGATTCCGATGTGGATATCCTGACCGCACGCAATGCCGGAGCCTGGAGCATAGGCTGCACGTTTGGGTTATCGCCCCATACGCTTGCTGCGGTTCCACCGGATTGCCTGGTGGATTCGCCGGACGAGTGGCCTCTTGCTCTGGCCGGGGACTCGATCTGTAGTTCTTCTTCCAGGTAAAGAGGCTGAAGGGCTTGTTGTCGACGGCCTTCGAAAAGCACACCTTTTCTGAAGGTACGCGCTTGAGAGTCTGCGGAATTGTGAGAACCGGAAGAGAAACAGCAGGTTCCTCCGCTTCGCTACCCCAGATTTCCTGTGGAACATGGTGGCGCTGACAAACTTCATGCGTCTTTCTCTACGGAAAGCCGCATACGTGGCCTTGGCGAGTGCGCGAGGTAGGAAATCTGGGCACGCTTCGGTCCCACGGCACGCCGGGGCAGGCGGGATGACAATTCACCTTCGAGCTGCAGCATTGGCGGCTGGTGGAGAGAACTGCAGATCCCTCGGCTGCGGTCGGAGGCTGTGACTTTTTTAATTTCAATTGTGGTCTGTGGCCGGAAAGCTCCGAAGAGCACCTGCCAACAAGCATCGCCGGGGTCCTTCGACTCCGCGCCATAAACCCTCCGTTATGCGATAGATCTGCGAGGCGCTTCGCTCAGGATGACGCCTTTCTGCAGGGGACTAAACAACATCTGGTCGGGTGCAAAAAACAAGAAAAGATCGAAAAAGTCACAGGCTCTCAGGATGACGCCTTTCTGGAGGGGACTAAAAGGAGTGGTTGCCGGACCGAGGCGTTTTTCATCACGGAAAGCACTTGACGGTAACAAACGTGAGTAGTAGAAACTATTACACGCGTAGGAGAACACATTGTCCGAACCCAAATTGTCCAAGCTCGAATTTCAGATCATGGAGGCCCTGTGGACGCAGGGCGAACTTTCGATCCGTGAGATTCAAGAGACCTTCGCCTTGAAGCGCAGGCCGGCCTACACCACAGTCCAAACGACCGTTTACCGGCTTGAAGCGAAGGGCACTGTCCGCCGTGTAAAGAAGGTAGGGAACTTCCACATCTTCGCTGCCGCGGTATCGCGCGATGCTGCCCAGAGAAGGCTCATCGATGATTTATTGGCCCTGTTCGGAGGACGTTCACAGCCGGTGATGGCACACCTCATCGAGTCCGGCAAACTCACGATGGACGACGTAAAGGAAGCAGAGAAAGCTCTCCGCAAGCTGGAGAGAAAGGACAAGTCGTGATCCCTGACAATTTGCATGCATTCGGTACGGCGATGGCCAATCATCTTTGGCAGTCGACAGTTTTTGCGCTACTGGCCGGCATGGCAAGCCTGGCGTTGCGCAAGAACCCGGCGCGCGTTCGCCATCACCTGTGGGTGGCAGCATCGTTAAAGTTTCTTGTTCCCTTTTCGCTGCTGATGGACCTCGGCGGGTATCTGGCCAGGCTGAATGGTTCCGCGGAGACGTTGCCTGTTTTTTATTTCGCCGTGCAAAGGGTGAGCCAGCCCTTCAACGAGGCATTGGCGTCCCAAAGCCTATTGGCTGCTTCGTTTGTCCGATGGTTGCCGGGGATGGCAGCGATCGTGTGGCTGACCGGCTTTGTCATCGTGATTGGTCTATGGTGGGTACGGTGGCGGCGCGTCGTGGCGGCGATTCGCACCGCCGTGCCCATTTCCAATGGGCGTGAACTAGACATGCTACGTCACGTGGAGCGGGCTGCAGCTATGCAGAGGCCGATTGCGTTCTGGTCGTCGCAAAGTTCGCTTGAGCCGGGTGTTTTTGGGATTCTTCGGCCGCTCTTGCTTTGGCCGGCAGGGATCTCCGAACGACTGCAGGATGCGCACCTGGAAGCGATCCTGGCGCACGAAGTGCAACATGCACTGCGGCGCGACAACCTGGCCGCCGCGATGCACATGGTGGTGGAAGCCATCTTCTGGTTTCACCCGTTGGTTTGGTGGATGGGATCCCGGCTGGTGGAGGAACGCGAGCGGGCCTGCGACGAAGAGGTATTGCAACTGGGCAACCCGCCGCAAATCTATGCGGAAAGCATTCTGAAGACATGCGAATTCTGCGTGTCCTCACCACTCGCATGTGTCTCCGGGGTTACGGGGGCCGATCTTAAACAGCGAATTGTTCGTATCATGACGCAGGGTTCGGCAGACAAGCTCGGCTTTCTCAGAAAGCTACTCTTGGCCACGATAGGAATCGGAGCCGTGGCCGGTCCTATCGCCGTTGGTCTGATGAAGGCTCCGCTCGCCACTGCACAATCAGCGCAAGCAAACACTCAGCCTCAACCAAGGACAGTCGATGGTGTTGAGCAACAGATCGGTATCACCGTCCAGAAGATCTACCACGTGGGAGGGGACGTCTCCGCTCCAAGGTTGATCTTTGCGCCTGACCCGCAATTCACAGAAAAGGCCCGGCGGGCAAAGTATCAAGGTGTCTGCGTTATCTCGACTCTCGTCGACGCGCAGGGAAAACCAACGCGGGTGCAAGTAGTGCGCCACCTGGGTATGGGACTGGACAAGAAGGCGGTCGAGGCAGTCAAACAATACACCTTCACGCCCGCGATGCGATTCGGACAGCCGGTTGCCGTGGAAGTGAACATCGAGGTCAACTTCAGGTTGTATTGAGACGGGGTAAACGCAGATTCGTTACATGGTTCAAGAGCTTCAGATCTGGCGAAGGCCTTCGTAAGTCACAGGGAAAGGACAGGTCATGATCCCTACTTACTTCTCTGCAATATGGGTTGCAGTCACACCAGCGGTGGCTAACCACCTATGGCAGTCGACTCTGTTCGCGGTGTTGGCGGCGATCCTGACGTTAGCCTTGCGAAAAAATTACGCGCGGCTTCGTTATCGCCTGTGGCTCGCAGCATCGATCAAGTTTCTTGTACCTTTTTCTCTGTTGATCAGCCTCGGCGGCCATTTGGCCAGACCGCGTACGTCGACGGCCCCGCAGAGCGGTCTGTATTCGGTGGTGGAAGAGCTCAGCCAGCCCTTTACCCAGGCCGCTGCTTCCGTCGCTGCACCGGTTGAACACGCGTCGCGTGGCGCCTCTCTGCTCCCCTGGCTACAAGGAGTTCTCATCGCTGCGTGGTTGTGCGGTTTTGTCGCGACGCTCGGTCTGTGGTGGTGGCGCTGGCGGCGACTCTCTGCGGCAGTGATGCGGGGCGCAGTGCCCGTATCACAGGGGCGGGAAGTGGATACACTGCGCCGCCTGGAACAGGTTGCCGGAATGCGAACGCCGATCGTGTTCCTGTTTTCACACGATTCCCTGGAGCCCGGCATCTTTGGCATCGTTCGGCCCGCGTTGGTATGGCCAGCGGGCATCTCTGAACACCTTACGGATGCGCATCTGGAGGCGATTGTCGCGCATGAGATATGCCATGTGCGGCGTCGCGACAATCTAGCTGCGGCGATGCATATGGTTGTGGAGGCCATCTTCTGGTTTCATCCGCTGGTTTGGTGGTTAGGAGCGCGGTTAATAGAGGAGCGCGAACGCGCCTGCGATGAAGAGGTATTGCAGCTCGGCAATCCCCCGCAGGTCTACGCTGAAGGCATTCTAAGGACTTGCGAGTTCAGCGTCGGATCGCCATTGGCTTGTATCTCGGGAGTTACCGGTGCTGATCTCAAGAAACGGATCGTCGATATCATGCAAAAGCCGATCGCGCTCAAGCTAGGCCTGGGCAAGAAACTGCTGCTCATCGTCGCTGGAGCGATGGCGGCTGCTGGTCCGGTCGTGTTCGGATTGATGCAGGAACCGCAAAGGCAGGCCGGGTCGCCGGTTGCAGGCACCGCTCCCAAGGTCCCTGCGTTCGAGGTGGCCTCAATCAAACCAGACAAGTCTGGTACGGATATGACGATGCTTCGCACGACGCCTGTGGGGTTCAGTGCGACGAATGTCCCGTTGAAGATGCTTATTCAACAGGCTTATGGAGTCGAAGACAATCAGATCTTAGGGGCACCCAGCTGGCTCGGCTCTGCGCGATACGATGTTGAGGCGAAAGTCAGTAGCTCTGATACGGATGCGTTGCACAATCTTAGCCCTGATCAGCGCAGGCTCATGCTTCAACCGCTTCTAGCGGACCGCTTTCAATTAAAAGTCCACACAGAAGTAAGGGACCTTCCGATATTGGCGTTGGTCATCGCGAAGGGCGGCCCGAAACTTCATGAAGCAAAGCCCGGAGACAAGTACCCAAACGGAATTAAGGGCTTCGACGGCGAGCCTGGCGGGCCCGGCCTAATGCATATGGGCCCTGGTCAGCTAACGGCTCAGGGGCTTGCGATGTCGGATGTAGCGAAACTCTTGTCGCAGCAACTGGGGCGAACGGTTCACGACAAAACCGGGCTTACGGCCAAATACGACTTCACTTTGCAGTGGACGCCAGATCGAGGTGCTTCCCCAATGCCTGGAGCACCTGAGCCTGGCCAGCAAGGGCCTGGCGCCGCGCTCTCGACAGATTCTTCGGGACCTTCGCTTTTCACGGCGATTCAGGAACAGCTTGGGCTAAAACTGGAGTCACAAAAGGGTCCCGTGGAGGTCGTGATCATCGATCACGTCGAGACGCCCTCAGAAAATTAACGAAACAACGGAGCAGAAGAGCAATAAGACAATAAGTCGCGATCTGGAAGGAACGAGGGTCTTGTATTCATCTTTCCGTTTTGCATGGACGCTGTCTGGAGTTATAGGGATCTCAGGAAAGGATCTCCGGTCCGTGAGTAAACGTGTTGCGCTGAAGCTGGGGTTTATGGGAAATATATTGCCCATCGTGTCTGGAGCGATGGCCCTTGCCGCGCCGCTCGGGTTTGGCTTGGTATATGCAACTCAAAGCCGGGCGCAGACGCAGCCGGAAGACACCGCAGTCAAACTGCCAGCGTATGACGTCGCTTCTATCAAGCCTGGAAAATCCGGCATGGGATCTACGCTGTTGTTCAGGCTGGACGGGCTGACTGCGAAGGGGATAACTTTGAAGTCCCTTGTCAAGGAAGCGTACGGAATCGAAGACGATCAGATCTTAGGGGCACCGAGTTGGCTCAACACACAGACTTACGATATTGAGGCCAAGGTGGACGGCGCGGATACCGCTACGCTGGAGAGGCTGAGCGAAGAGCAGCGGAAGCTCATGTTTCAGTCGTTTTTAGTTGAACGCTTCCGACTGAAGGTTCACCGGGAAACCAAAGAACTTCCGATCTTAGCGCTCGTCGTTGCCAGGAATGGCCCCAAACTTCAAGAGGCAAAACCCGGGGATACGTACCCTGATGGAATTAAGGGTCCTGACGGTAAGCCCGCGGGACACGCGGGCATGATGATGTGGGGTAACGGCCGTCTAACGGGTCAAGGCATCTTCATCGCTTCCATGGTGCCACCGTTAACGCAGCAATTGGGCAGAACGGTCCTGGACAAGACAGGACTCACGGGCCGGTACGATGTCGAGTTACGGTGGACACCAGATGACACCTCCACTCCGATCACGGGGCGTGACGGCAGTACTGCGGTCGAATCCACCACGCCATCGATCTTCACGGCGATTCAGGAGCAGCTCGGATTGAAGCTGGAATCGCGAAAAGCTCCGGTGGAGGTTTTGGTTATCGATCATGTGGAGGCGCCTGCAGCGAACTAGCCTTGAAATTGCTGTCGAAGAACATTTCCAGGAAAGGTCCGCGGAACTGCGGATCCCCCGGGTACGCTCTAATGAACAAAGGAAGAGTGTGGTGCCGCACCTCCGGCGCTCGACCGCCTGGCTATGGACCCAGCCCTTCCGGGCTGCGCTGATTTTTGGTGCCGGCCCTCTGGGCCTGGATTGCAAACGCCGCTTTCTCATGTTCAGGCCATCCTTAACTTGCACCAGGCAAGTCAAGTGCTCCCACGGCACGCCCCACGGCACGCCGGGGCAGGCGGGGCAGGGGCAGGCGGGGGCACCCTTCGATTTGCTAGCGGGCAGTGAGTTGGTGAGGGAACTTTAACGACAGATGACCGTACTAATAAATATAATTGCCGGCGGTGAGCAGATTCGAGAACCACGCACGTCTTATATGCAGCTTTTCGCTTGACGCGTTGACTTAGTATCCGGAGTTGCCAGGGCCGATCTCAAGTTGAGGATTCCCGGATCATGACTAATCTCGTTGTGCGCAAACTGCATTTCACCAGAAAGCTCTTGCTAAGCGTGGCTGGATGGTTGACCGTGGCCGCGGTGGCCCTGTTCGGCCTGGTCGACGCGGCACAAAGCCGGGCTCAGTCTCCGACAGACAATAAAAGCCAAAGCATCGCCGACACCTGGCAGGGCACGCTCCATGCCGGTCGAGACCTACGTACGGTGGTCAAAATCACCAAGGCGGATGACGGCGGATACAAAGCGATGTTCTACAGCATCGATCAAGGTGGCGACGGCCTTCCAGTATCCAAAATCACACTCGAAGGCAGCACGGTAAAGATGGTGATCGATCACGTCGAGAAGCCTTCAGAAAACTGACGCCGGACGGACGGAACATTTGGGAACCATCATGGGCTGGCGGCGAGCGCAAAGAGTGTTCTACCTGGTTTGTATACTTGCGGCGATTGCATTTCCTCGCATGGCCGCGGCCGCGGAGTATCGTGGCCAGGTCACTTTTGGTGGATTACCTCTTCCGGGCGCTACCGTGACGGTTACACAAGGAACGAAAAAGGTCAGCGTCGTCACTGACCAGGGGGGCCTTTACACCTTTGCTGACCTCGCGGATGGACCCGGCAACATCGAGGTCGAGATGCAGTGCTTCTCTACCGTCCACGCCGAGATAACCATTTCGCCGGCGACTCCCCCGGGGAAGTGGGAGTTGACACTGCTGCCGCTGGACCAGATCACCAAGTTGACCAAGCTGCCGCCTACCCCAGTGCCCTCGCTCAGCATAAGGCCGAAGACGCCCGCGGCGCCTGGCTCGCCCAACGAGAGCGTCGCCGAAATACCAAAACCGGCGGAGGACGTGAACCAGCAATCATCCGACGGCTTACTGGTCAACGGCAGCGTTAACAATGCGGCGACGTCGCAGTTCTCACTCGACCAGGCCTTCGGCAACCGAAGGACGAACAGCAGGAGTCTCTACAACGGCGGATTTGCGGCCGTCTATGATAACTCCGCCCTCGATGCGCGCCCCTACTCGCTCAGCGGACTCAACACGCCCAAGGCTGCTTACAATCGCATCACCGGCATCTTCAACCTCGGCGGTCCCTTGAACATTCCGCATGTAATGCGGCGCGGGCCTATCTTTTTCGTTGGCTACGTCTGGACGCGCAACCGTGATGCTGAGACCGATCCCGGCCTTGTCCCGACGGCGGCGGAGCGTACCGGCGACCTTTCCAACCTGGTCAATCCGCTTGGACAACCCGTCGTCGTCTACAATCCCAAAACCGGTCAGCCGTTTTCCGGCAATATAGTCCCGGTCAGCCCGCAGGCCCAGGCGCTGCTGGAACTCTATCCCACACCCGACATTGCCGGTAATGCCCTCTATAACTACCAAATACCGGTTCTTAACAGCACCCATCAGGACTCGCTCTTTTTACGCCTGGACAAGACACTCGGCCGCCGAGACGATCTCTATGGAACCTTTAACTTTCAGAGCACCCGCGGGAGCGCGGGAGATCTGTTCGGCTTCGTCGATAAGACGGACACTCTGGGCATCAACACCAACATCAACTGGTCGCACCGCTTCAACCAGCGTCTTTTCCTCTACAGTAGTTATCACTTTAGCCGGCTCAGAACCCAGATCGTTCCTTATTTTGAAAACCGGCAGAATATTTCCGGGGATGCCGGCATTTTTGGCAACAACCAGGACCCAGCTAACTGGGGACCGCCGAAGCTCAACTTCTCCAGTGGGATTACCCCTCTCATGGACGAGCGAAGCTCATTCAATCGTAACCGTACCGATGGCTTTTCCGGTTCTGCCGGTATCTATCGCGGCCGCCACAACTTTACCGTTGGCGGCGATCTGCGCAAGCAGCAATTTAACGATTTCTTCCAGCAGGACCCGCGCGGCACCTTCGCGTTTACCGGCGCGGCAACTCAGGGCCTATCCAACGGCGTCACGGCCGGCGGCTCCGACCTCGCCGACTTCCTCATCGGTGTGCCAGACACCAGCTCTATCGCCTTCGGCAACGCCGACAAGTATTTACGCCAAACTGTTTACGATGCTTACTTCACCGACGACTGGCGTATCCAATCTAACCTCACCATCAATGCAGGCCTGCGCTGGGAATACGGCGAACCGATCACAGAAATTTATGGGCGACTGGTCAATCTCGACGTGGTTCCCGGCTTTACCGCCGTCGCTCCTGTCCTCGGCAGCGACCCAATCGGCCCCCGCACCGGCATCCATTACCCCAGTTCGCTCATCCGCCCGGACAAGCGCGGATTTGAGCCGCGCGTCGGTCTCTCCTGGCGGCCCATCCCTGCTTCGACCGTCGTGGTGCGTGCCGGCTATGGCATCTATGACGACACTTCGGTGTACCAGACATCGGCGCTCTCGCTCGCCCAACAGGCGCCGCTCTCGAAGAGCCTGAGCGTTGACAACAGTGCTGCTTGCCCGCTCACGCTGGCGAATGGATTTGCCGCATGCTCCTCCATCACGGCTAACACCTTCGCCGTCGATCCCAACTTCAGGGTCGGCTACGCACAGACGTGGCAGCTGTCAATCCAACGCGACCTGCCGGGCGCGCTGCAGCTGACGGCGGCTTACCTCGGCGTCAAGGGCACACGAGGAGTGCAGCAGTTTTTACCCAACACTTATCCAATCGGAGCGGTCAATCCTTGTCCCGATTGTCCAGTGGGTTTTGTCTACCAGGCATCGGACGGTGATTCCACGCGGCAAGCGGGCCAGATACAACTGCGCCGCAGGCTTCGCAGCGGTTTTACTGCGTCGCTGCTCTATACGTATTCGAAGTCGATTGACGACGACGCAATGCTGGGTGGTCAGGGTCACGTGCTCGCCAGTAACCAGACCGCAGCGCCCTCCGGCGGCCAAGGCCAGAATCCAGGGCAAGGCTCGGGCCAGGGCGGGACGGGGACCCCGGCGACCACCTCACAAAGCGCGGCGACCACACCGGCAATCGCGCAGAACTGGCTCAACCTGCATGCCGAGCGTTCTCTTTCCTCTTTCGATCAACGTCATCTGCTCAACCTGCAGGCCCAATACACCAGTGGCGAAGGCCTCGGCGGCGGAACGCTGATGAGTGGTTGGCCCGGGAGGCTGCTCAAGGAGTGGACTGTGGTGGCCACGGCCGTCGTCGGCAGCGGCCTGCCGGAAACGCCGGTCTACTTAGCAGCGGTGCCGGGGACCGGCGTCACCGGCACCATCCGGCCCAACCCCACCGGCGCGTCCGTTACGGCATCCAGTGGAAGTCAGCACCTTAATCCCGCCGCTTACAGCGCGCCGCTGCCGGGCCAATGGGGAACGGCGGGCAGGAACTCGGTCACCGGTCCCAACCAGTTCAGCCTCGACAGCTCGGTCGCCCGAACGTTCCGGCCCAGCGCAAGGTTTTACCTTGTCTTCAAGGTGTCGGCCACCAACATGCTGAATCATCCTGTCTTTACGGGCTGGAACACGACCGTGAACAGCACTCAGTTTGGTTTACCGCTGGAGCCTAACCCAATGCGCAGCCTGGAAACTCAACTGCGCCTGAGGTTCTGAGAATGAGATTTCATACTATGGGGTCGAGATGTCGCAAAAGAAGCGCTGCGGATGACAGCGCTCCGCAGACGTACAGATTACGGAGAGGTTGCGAACGAAGGGCGCGGCTAAAGAGGCTGCGGAAAAACTCGCCGTTGGGTAGGAAAGCCGTACCTCAGGGGCTAAAGTCCAGCGTATTTTCAATCACTTACGGCACGACTAAAGTCGTGCCCTGATACAAAACACGAGTTTTTCCGCAGCCTCTAAAGCCGTGCCGTAAATCACTTACGCCAGACGGCTTTAGCCGCGGGGATTTGTAGGTTGCAATGAATGATAAAGACCTACCTCAGGGGTTAAAGCCCTCGTCTCGAGTGGCACGATGTGGCACGGCTGAAGCCGTGCCCTTCGTGCAGGGAATTTTTTCCAGCGAGCATCGGGCTCAGGACGCGGGAGTGAACACCGCAGATCTCTCCACTCCGCTGCGCTCTGTCGAAAAAACATTTCCAGGGCGGGTCCGCAGAACTGCAGGTCCCTCGGCTTCGCTCGGAGGCTGTGACTTTTTTAATTTCCCTTGTGGTCTGTGGCCGGAAAGCTCCGAAGAGTGCCTGCCAACAAAAATCGCCGGGGTCCTTCGACTCCGCGCCATAAACCCTCTGTTATGCGATAGATCTGCGAGGCGCTTCGCTCCCACGGCACGCCGGGGCAGGCAGGATGACGCCTTTGTGGAGGGGGCTAAACAACCTCTGGTCGGGTGCAAAAAACACGAGAAGATCGAAAAAGTCACAGCCTCTCGGGATGACAAAGGGGAGAGCGACGCTTCCATGGAGAGCGGTTGCCGGAGAGAAGGCGTTTTTCATCACCTTGGGTGGGCCACAGGCCCATCAGTCCTCTGTCGAAAAACATTTCCAGGAAAGGTCCGTAGAACAGCAGGGCCCTCCACTACGCTTCCACGGCACGCCGGGACAGATCGCTTCGGTCCCACGGCACGCCTGGACAGGTCGGCTACGCTTCAACGGCAGGCCCGGACGGGCGGGATGACAAAGGGGAGAGCGACGCTTCCATGGAGAGCATGCGACGTTTATGGTACGGCTGAAGCCGTGGACTTCGTCCAAACGGCTTTTCTGAGAGGCGCGAGATGAAGATTCTGTTTATTCTCTTAGCCCTCATCGCGGCTCAGGCCAGCGCGCAGCAGATCGGCCAGAACACGTCGGCGAACGCTTCGGGGACCTATACCCTGACGGCTAAGTCACAGCTGGTTGTGGAAACGGTGGTGGTCAAAGACAAGCAGGGAAAATTTATTCCGGGGCTCAGCGCCAAGGACTTCACGGTTACCGAAGACGGCACTCCGCAAACGATCCGCTTTTGTGAGCACCAGGATCTCGCCGCCGAAGAAGCGCCGGTCGCCCCCGCTGCGCCCGGCTCGGAAAATATAAAACTCTACAAGCGGCTCACCCGGACCCAGCTGGCGCCCGAAGGCGGCGAAAACAGCCGTTATAAGAATCGCCGCCTGCTCGCGCTGTACTTTGATATGTCTGCCATGCGGCCGGCTGACCAGTTACGTGCTCTTTCGGCTGCAGAGAAGTTTTTGCGCACGCAAATGACCACCGTCGACCTGGTCGCCATCCTCCGCTACCAGGGCGGATCCGTCGACATTCTGCAGGACTTTACGGCTGATCGCAACAAGCTGCTCAGCATTCTCGAGACCATGATCGTCGGCGAGGGCCAAGGCTCCGCCGAGACCATCGACGACGCCAGCAGCGCCGACACCGGCGCCGCATTCGGCCAGGATGACACCGAGTTCAACGTCTTCAATACCGATCGCCAACTCTCTGCGCTGCAGACCGCGGCCAAAATGCTGGGCCAGTTCAATGAGAAGAAGTCGCTCATCTACTTCGCCAGCGGGCTGCGACTCAACGGAATCGATAACCAGGCACAGCTTCATGCCACCGTCGACGCCGCCATCCGCGCCGGCGTTTCCTTCTGGCCGGTGGATGCTCGCGGACTCGTCGCCGAGGCTCCGCTCGGAGATGCTACCCAGGGTTCGCCCGGCAATTCCGGAATGTACTCTGGCGGCGCAGCCATTGCCAATACCAACAACTTCCAGCAGTCGCAGGACACGCTCTACGCTCTCGCCGGGGACACTGGAGGCAAAGCTCTCTTCGATAACAACGACCTGACGCGCGGCATCGTGCAGGCGCAGGAATCCGTCTCCGACTATTACGTCGTTGGCTACTACACAACCAACACCGCCAGGAACGGCCGCTTCCGCAAAGTAAAAATCTCTCTCAACCAGGACACCACTGCCAAGCTCGACTACCGCCAGGGCTACTACGCTGACAAGGAGTTCAGCCGCTTTACCACGGTCGACAAGGAGCGGCAGTTGGAAGACGCGCTCATGCTTGAAGACCCCATTACGGACCTATCGATCGCGATGGAAATCGATCACTTCCAGCTCAACCGGGCTGAATACTTCGTGCCCATCGTAGTGAAGATTCCCGGCCGGGAGCTCGCCCTGGCCAAGCGCGGAGGAGCCGAGCACACCCTCATTGACTTTGTCGGCGAAATCAAAGACCTGGTTGGCGGCACCACCGTCACCAACGTGCGCGACAACGTCAACATCAAGCTCACCGACGCAACCGCTGCAGAATTGGCGCGGCGGCCCATCGAGTACGACACCGGCTTCACGCTCCTGCCGGGCAAGTACATGATCAAGTTCCTGGCGCGCGACGATGAGACGGGAAGAATCGGCACTTATCAGACCACGTTCGTCATTCCAAATTTAAATAAGGAAGTCGCGCACATCCCCATCAGCTCCGTCGTGCTGAGCAGCCAACGGGTGGACCTTAAAGATGCGCTGTTTAATGCAGAAAAGAATAAGGCCCGGAGCAAAGAAGAGGATGTAAATCCGCTGGTGCAGAATGGTCAGAAACTCATTCCCAGCGTGACGCGTGTCTTTCGGCAGAGCCAGAATATGTATGTCTATCTGCAGGCGTACGAACCGGGAGTTGCAGCGGCTCAGCCGTTAGTGGCTTTTGTGAGTTTCTACCGTGAGCAGACAAAGACCTTTGAAACCCAGCCGATGGAGATGACGAGTGGGTTGAATAACCGGCTGCAAACGATGCCTTTCAGCTTCAGCATTGCGCTGAGTCAGGTTCCACCCGGCGAGTATGATTGCCAGATATCTGTGCTGGATCCAACCGGGAAGAAGGCGGCTTTCTGGCAGGCTCAGGTCAAGGTGCTTCCGTGATTGCAAATTCCCGGTTGAGAGAACTACGAAACCCTCAAGTCCGCTCCGAGGCCCGGAAAAAAACTCGATCGAAAGATTCCAATCACCAGCGGACCCTGGGTGCCCCACATCTCGCTCGTCTTTTGCGAGATGTGGGATACCACAGGCCTGAGCCGCACGCCTCCAAGGATGAATCGAGATCTAAGAGGTGCCGGGATAGAGCAGTGGTATCCCACATCTCGCGAAAAACGAGCGAGATGTGGGGCACCCGTCGATCCCTGGTCAGGACAGAGGGGAAGTGTTGAGTAGACGCATTTCGGTTTGGTTGCTGCTCGTGGTTGCAGTAATGGCCGTCGGTTGGGTGTGGATTGCTTCTCTGCACCGGGCAAAGAGGCAGGAGCCGACGGATTTGGGCGTGACGATGCCGCTCAACGAACCGGGGGGCGGCCCGGTTTCCGCGGAGGCGTACGAGGTTTATTCCGCGCTCTACCAGGCTCCGATGCACGAACCTCTGGTATTTTCTGCGGAGTCGTTCGCGGATATCCCGCAGGTAAATGGCAACTGCCTCAGGCCCGCGGCGCCGCAGGAACAAGAGATGACCGCGGCTTTCGTCGCAGCTAATCAACAGAGCCATCGGTGGGAACAGAAATTCTCCATCCCCCAAGGTTATCGGATGCTGCCGCGGAACAAGGTTGCGCAAGCGCAGATTTGCCTGGCAACCCACGATCGCGAAAGCGCAGGGTGCGAAGACTATAAGCAGCTGAGGTATGTGCGGCTTCTGGGAGTTCCAGGATTCGATCACGCTCACACACGAGCACTGGTGTCGGTGATCAAGAGCTGCGGGCGCCTTTGCGGAAGCGGCGGGATCTTCGCGGTCGAGAAAACGGGTGGCACGTGGCAGCGATCCGAGTTGACCGATTTTACTCGCGACTGCAGCTGGATCTACTAAGCAACTTCACTCCGACAGAATCGGTTCCTTCACATCTTCTGTCGCCGGGCCCAGCGATTTATGGCGCTCAAGAAAGCGAACACAGGCATTCCAACGCAGAATAGGGTCATCGTTGCCGGCCGGCCGTACGCGCTCGGCCTCCTCGAATAGCCCCATCGCCTTAATGATCCACTCATAAACCCGTCCGCTGGACCCTGGCCTGCCGGCGTCATGGAATGCCTTCGCGCGCCGTTCCCAGGCAATCCCGGCGTAGTAGAAGCGATCATAGGCCGAGTCCAGACCGGCCGTCTCTGCCATTGCACTGGCAAAGGCCCTATCGTCTCGAGGGAACTCGTCCGTCAGAGCCAGAATCAGGCTGATGCGCGCCTCCCGGTTTGCTGGGGCTATTTCGAGGATATCCCGGCAGATGCTCTCGGCTTCGGTGGGCTCGTTCAGCAAGCGATAACGTTCGGCCTTTGCCAGAGCGCCGTCAATGCTGTCTCCAGAAATGGGTTTGAGCGTGAACATAGGACCCTCCTTGTTGGTTAGAGGATGTTAAACAGCTGCTTCAACGGATCAAAAAATCGATCCACTACCCGCTCCTTGAGCGGAATGATTGCGTTCTCGGTAATGGTGATGGACTCCGGACACACTTTGCGGCAGCAGGTGGTGATGTTGCAGTAACCGATACTGTGCTTTTTCTTTAGATCGTCGACACGATCTTCTGTATCGAGAGGATGCATTTCCAGCGCCGCGGCGTAAACCAGCAGGCGAGGGCCAATGAAATCGTCCTCTTTGTGGTGCTCGCGCAAGACATGACACACATCCTGGCAGAGGAAGCACTCGATGCATTTGCGAAACTCCTGCACCCGCTCGACGTCGGCCTGCTGCATGCGCCATGTTCCGTCGGGGAAATCAGGAGAACGCGGTCTGAATTGCTTGATTGTCTTCTTGGCGCGAAAGTTCCAGGAGACATCGGTGACCAGGTCTCGTATCAAAGGAAAGGTGTGCATCGGCTCCAGGATGACCGGCATGTTCAGGTTGAGCGTGCTCAACCGAGTCATACACATGAGCTTGGGCATTCCGTTGATTTCCGCTGAGCAGGAGCCGCACTTGCCCGCCTTGCAATTCCAACGCAGCGCAAGATCGGGCGCCTGCTGAGCCTGGATCCGGTGCACGGCGTCCAGGACCACCATGCCCTCTTCCACCGGCGTAACGTAGTCCTCGAAGCGGCCGGCCCCAGGATCTCCGCGCCAGATACGAAACATCGCCTCCATTTTTTCCCCCTATGTCATTCCCGAATGCGTCTCCCCTATTTCATCTCCTGAATCACTGCCTGCAACTCATTGGGCATCGGCGGAAGAGCGCGCTTCTCCACCAGCATTTCGCCATCCGGTCCGCGCTTGACGACGATGTTGTGCTTGCCCCATTCCGTATCCTTGTTGGGAAAATCCTCCCGAAATTGCGCCCCCCGGCTCTCTTTGCGAAGCAGCGCGGCGCGGGTGATTGCCTCCGACACCAGCAGCAGGCTACCCAGATCGATAGCCGTGTGCCACCCATTGTTATATTGGCGATGACCGGTGATCCCCACCTGGCCGGCTCGCGTCCGCAGTTCTGCAATTCTTTCCAGTGCCTGTTGCATTTCATGTTCGGTACGGACGATACCGACCAGCTCCTGCATGGATTCCTGGAGATCGTATTGAATCCGGTATGGATTCTCGCCCGAAGCCCCTCGGTCGAAGGCCGCGAGAGAAGCCTTGGCCGTTGCCTGGAGTCCGTCCTCGTCAATGGTAGTGGCCGGCACATTATTTTTGGCGAATTGCGCGGCGTACCGGCCGGCTCGCCGCCCGAAGACCACGAGGTCTGACAGCGAATTGCCACCCAGCCGATTGGCGCCGTGCAGGCCCGCCGCCGCTTCTCCGGCGGCAAACAACCCCGGGACGCTGGACATCTGCGAATCACCATCGACGCGGATGCCGCCCATCATGTAATGCGTCGTGGGGCCCACCTCCATCGGTTCTTTGGTGATATCCAGATCTGCAAGCTGTTTGAACTGGTGATACATGCTGGGCAGTTTTCGTTTGATGTGCTCTTCCGCTTTCGGCAGGTGCTGCTTGATCCAGGCAATATCCAGAAAAACACCGCCGTGCGGCGTACCCCTTCCCGCCTTCACCTCGCGATTGATGCACCGGGCGACGTGGTCGCGGGTGAGCAGTTCAGGCGGGCGGCGGGCATCTCTGTCGCCCTGGGTGTAGCGCCAGCCTTCCTCTTCGTTGTCGGCCGTTTGCTCCCGGTAGAGATCGGGAATCTCGTCGAACATGAATCTGCGGCCTTCGCGTGTTGCGCAGAACTCCACCCTCGCCGCGCACGCCTTCGGTCACCAGGATGCCGCGCACACTGATCGGCCAGACCATGCCTGTGGGGTGGAATTGGACGAACTCCATTTCCTGCAGTTCGGCGCCGGCCTGGTACGCCAGGGCAAGCCCGTCGCCGGTATATTCCCAGCTATTGCTGGTGACCTTGAAGGCGCGCCCGATGCCGCCGGTGGCCAGTACCACCGCATTCGCCTGCCACAAATGGAAGTGACCCTTCTCGCGGTCGTATCCGCAAGCGCCGACAACCCGGCCCGAGTCCATCATCAGGCTGAGCACGGTGCACTCCATGTGGACTTCCATCCCGCAGTGGATGCCGTGGTCCTGTAGCGTACGAATCATCTCCAGGCCGGTGCGATCGCCGACGTGGGCCAAGCGCGGATACTTATGCCCGCCGAAGTTCCGCTGCAGAATTCGTCCGTCCTTGGTACGGTCGAAAAGCGCGCCCCAGGCTTCCAGCTCGCGCACGCATTCCGGCGCTTCTTTGGCGTGCAGCTCCGCCATGCGCCAATTGTTGAGGTATTGCCCACCGCGCATGGTGTCGGCAAAATGGACTCGCCAATTGTCGCGATCGTCGACATTCGCCAGGGCTGCGGCGATGCCGCCCTCGGCCATCACGGTGTGGGCTTTGCCCAACAACGATTTGCAAACTACGCCTACTTTGGCGCCATTCGCCGCGGCTTCAATGGCGGCGCGCAAACCAGCCCCACCTGCACCGATGACTAGAACGTCATAGGAGAACCGTTGGAATTCCGGCATCTACAGGATTCTCCAGTCATGCCAGATCCCCATGGAGCAGAGGCGAATGTAGATATCCGAAAATCCCACCCAGAACAGGCTCGCCCAGGCCCACTTCTGGTGTTTTGCGTTAAGGCAGCTCACGCAATCGTAGAGCTTGTGCCGCACCGGGTGTTCGGAGATGCGATCGAACGTGCCTCCGATCAAGTGACGAAACGCGTGGCAGCCAAATACATATCCGCCCAGAAGCACCACGTTGATCACCAGGACGATGGTTCCGATACCAATCCCGAAGCCGTTGGGGAAACGGAAGGCAATGACTGCGTCATAAACCAAAAAGAACCACACGAGGTAGGAGAGCCGCAGAAAGTAGCGATGAAAATTCTGCATAATCAAGGGAAAGCTTCGTTCGCCCAGATAAGTCTTGCGCGGCTCGCTGACTGCACATGCGGGAGGGTCTGCCCAGAACGATTTGTAATAGGCGCCGCGATAGTAGTAACAGGTAACGCGAAATAACCCGGGGATCCAAAGGATAAGGAGCGCCGGTGAAAAGCGGAGAAAGCTCGGATACCAGGCAGGTTTAGGACCAAACAACGCGTGCGACGAGGAACCGAAGAGCTCAGGAGAATAGAAGGGTGAGATATAGGGTCCAAACGTGTAGTGGTTGCCCTGCCAGGCCGCCCATGTGGAATAAATCACAAATGCGCTCAAACCCAGAAAAATCGCCGACGGCGAAAGCCACCAGGGATCCCGCCGGGACGTTTGGCCGAACCTGCCGTCTTTCCAGACGACATCGGGAGCTGCCATGCTTCTCCTCCTCGGCAGAGGATCCGCTGGAGCCCCTTCACGCCGATGGCACGGCATTATATACAGCGAAGAACAGTGCCGCCAAGTGTGTCGCAGGGGCGGGTTAGAATCATTGTCACTGTCGCTCTTTTTCGGGGCCAACCCTACATCTCTTGCACGGAGACTCTCATGAGCTTTCTACCCTCCGCGAACGACCTGCTTCTTTTCGTCTCAGCGGCTGTGATCCTGCTAATCATTCCGGGACCGGCGGTGCTCTACGTCTTGACGCGCAGCATTGGCCAGGGACGTAAAGCAGGATTGGCCTCGTGTTCCGGCATCGCCACCGGTTCGCTGGTACATGTCCTGGGCGCAACGCTGGGCCTATCGGCCTTGCTGCTGTCTTCGGCAGCGGCCTATTCGGTGGTGAAGTATGCGGGCGCCGCTTACCTGTTTTATTTAGGGTTCAAGAAATTGCGTGAACGGCCCACCCTGAATGAAGAAACGAACCAGGTGCCGGCGCTGCCCCTGCGCCGGGTCTACGCGCAAGGTGTTCTGGTAGAAGCTCTCAATCCAAAGGTAGCCATTTTCTTTTTTGCCTTCCTGCCGCAGTTTGTCAACCCGGCACGCGGACACGTGAGCATGCAGTTTTTTACCTTGGGGATGCTGTTTGCCTTGCTGGGCTTTACCACCGATAGCATATGGGCTCTAGCCGCCGGATCAGCCGCGGGCTGGCTGCGACGTAACCGGTCCTTTATTCGCAACGAGCGTTACGTCTCCGGAACGGTCTACCTGGGGCTGGGTATGGCGACGGCAGTCAGTGGTTCGAGGCATAAATGAGGTGTATATCATTTCCGGCTGCGCAGGATGAGTGGGCAATACGATCATGATCCTTTTGGCGAGACTATGAGTGCAACTCTGCTTTGTGCGAGGCGCTTATGAAGCGCCGTCATTTCTTATCTGGCATGGTGACCGCTGGAACCTTGCATTCCGCGGTGGGTAGCAGACTTTCTGCTCTGGCTGCGCAGTCGGATGCCGCAGCAGTGTCGCGTGTGCTTGTGGTCTTCAAGTGCCATTTAGACGTGGGTTTCCTCGATACGCAGGCCGCAATCATGCGTCTGTACTTCGATCACTACTTTCCCAAAGCAATCGAAATTAGCGAGCAGATGAGCCGGGCGGGCAACGATCGCTATGTGTGGACGACGGGATCGTGGATGCTGTACGAATACCTCGAACAAGCGAGCGCGGAACAACGCAAGCGAGCCGAGAAGGCCATCGGCGCGGGACATCTGGCCTGGCACGCCCTGCCCTTCACCTGGCAGACCGAGATGCTGGATCGCACGATGATTGCCGGGGCCATCGGATTTTCGAAATCTCTTGACCAGCGATTCGGGCGGATTACGTCAGGGGCGAAGATGACCGACGTTCCCGGCCACACGCGTGGCCTCATCGGCCCGCTCAAAGAAAATGGAGTTACCTTTCTGCATATCGGTATTAATTCCGCGAGCACACCGGCAGAAGTGCCGCGTCTGTTTTTGTGGCGAGACTTGAACGGCAGCGAGTTAACCGTGATGTATCACCCCGATTACGGGGGAACGTACGCGTTGCCGGGCTCCGGCCTGGCCGTCGCCATCGAGATGAGGGACGACAATAGCGGACCCCACACACCCGATGAAATTGCGGCCATTTACAAGAAACTTCGTGCCAGCTATCCAAATGCAAAGGTCATCCCGTCGACCCTGACGGATATCGCCGTGGCGATTGCTCCCTTTCGCGCTCAGTTGCCTGTATTCACCCAGGAGATAGGAGATACGTGGATCCATGGCGTGCCCAGCGACCCGGTAAAGGTAAGCCGTTACCGGGAGGTCGCTCGCTTCCGGCAGGAACTGATTGCGAAGGGAAAGCTGCGTACCGGCGATGCGGTAGACCTGGCTTTGCTTCGCCGGCTTACCCTCGCGGTGGAACACACCTGGGGCGTGGACACCAAGAAGTGGGTCGATTACGACCACTATAAGCCCAGCGATCTGGCCCAGGTTCTCACTCTCCCCGGATACCGGACCATGACCAGCAGCTGGGTGGAGAAGCGCCAGGATGTTGATGAGGGGGTCGCCAGCCTGCCCCAACCATTGCGCTCGCAGGCCGAGGCGCGATTGCAGAGCCTTGAAGCCAAGCCTCCGTTGGTTGCCGGCCTGAAACCTCAGGCGACGGATTCTGTCATCGAGACCCAGCATTTTACGGTTGCCATCGACCCGCGAACCGGGGCTATCAGCGGACTTCGCGAAAAGGCGAGAGACCGGGAGTGGGCGACAGCAAAGAACCCGCTGGGGCTCTATTCCTATCAGACATATTCCAAAGAGGACTTCGATCGATTCATTGCGAGCTATATCCATTCCACTGAGGATTGGGCGTTTAAGGATTTTGGCAAGCCCGGCATTGCGCGCTTCGGCGCGCAGAGCCGCGAGTGGGCGCCGACTTTGGTGAAGCTCTGGTCAGGGAAGGACAGCCGCGGTTACCGGGTGCTGGCGGAATTGCGGGTGGATGATCCGAAGACCGAGAAATTGGGGACGGTCGCGTGGCCACGCACCTTGTTTCTCGAGTTGTTCATGCCCGACCATGCGCCGATGGTGGAGATGAATTTCTACTGGTTCGGGAAGCTCGCCAACCGCCTACCGGAAGCGGCGTGGCTGAGCTTCCACCCCGCCGCACCCGGCGATGGAAAATGGTACCTGGAAAAAACTAACGAGCTTATTTCTCCCTTGGATGTTGTGCCCGGCGGCAACCGGCATGTGCATGCCGTCTCACAGGAAATTCGTTGTCCCGACTTCGTAATTGAGACTCTCGATGCGCCAGTCGTTGCCTTGGGTGTGAAGTCGGCGATTTTCTTTACCAGAGAGCAACCCGATCTTACGAAAGGGCTGCACTTCTCTCTGCACAACAATACCTGGGGCACCAACTATGTGCAGTGGTTCGGTGAAGATATGCGCTTCCGTTTTATTTTGCGTCCCAGGGTGGGTTAGAGACGTTGCTGCGCCTCAGCTTTGCATCAGGGCTGGACTTCAGTCAGGCCGTAAAGGATGGAAAGAGAATTGGGCAGTGAGAACCGGAGAGAAACAGCAGGTCCCTCCACTCCGCTTCGCTTCGGTCGCGATGACAATTCATCTTCGAGCTGCAGCATTGGTGGCTGGTGGAAGGAACTGCAGATCCCTCGGCTGCGCTCGGGATGACAAAGGAGAGGGCGACGCTTCCTTGGAGAGTGGTTGCTGGACCGAAAGCGTTTTTCATCACCTTGGGTGGGCAGCAGGCCCATGATTCCTCCGGTCGGGATGACAAATTTTTTGCAAGGAAAATGTCCAGAAACGGCCAGAGGAATGGATCTCGCCAGTTCAACAGAATTGTCATCCCGACCGGAGCGTACCCGGATTTCCTGCCTCGCTGCACTGGACACTACCATGTGTGCGGCTTTCATTCTGGAAAGCCGCATGAAGTTCGCCAACGCCACCAAGCTCTAGGAAATCCGGGGTAGCGAAGTGGAGGGACCTCCTGTTTCTCTCCGGTTATCACACACCCCCGAAATAGTTAAGCTGCCTAAGCGGCTCCCTCGCGGGCTTCTTTCCACAGATCGATTTCGCCTTCCTGAGCGTAGCGATCAATCTCATACAGTTCTGCATCCGTGAACTGGAGATTCCTGACTGCATCCAGGGAGTCGTCGAGCTGCTTCACGTCCCGCGCTCCGATCAGTGCCGAAGTTACTCGCTTGTCTCGCAGCACCCAGGCAATTGCCATTTGCGCCAGGGTCTGGCCGCGCCCGGCGGCAATATCATTCAGTGCCCGCACTCGCTTGAGGTTCTCTTCGCTCAGAAAACCCTTCAGGAAAGAGCCTTCCGCCTTGGCGCGTGAGTTCGCCGGGACTCCCTTGAGATACTTACTGGTCAGCAGTCCCTGGGCTAATGCGGAGAAGCCGATGCAGCCCACGCCCAATTCATCGAGCGTGCTGAGCAACTCCTTTTCCACCCAACGGTTCAGCATCGAGTACGACGGCTGGTGGATCAGCAGCGGCACCCCTTCGCTCTTCAAAATCTTTGCCGCCTCGCGGGTCCGCTCCGGGCTGTAGGACGAAATGCCTACATACAAGGCCTTGCCCTGGCGCACGGCCTGTGCCAGAGCCCCCATGGTTTCTTCCAGGGGCACGTCCATCGTCGGGCGGTGAGAATAGAAAATATCAACGTATTCGAGCCCCATGCGGAGCAGGCTTTCATCCAGCGACGCCAGCAGATACTTGCGCGAGCCGCCCACTCCATAGGGTCCCGGCCACATGTCCCAGCCCGCCTTGGACGAGATCAGCAGCTCGTTGCGGTAGTCACGAAAATCCTTGCGCAGGATCTCGCCAAAGTTCTCCTCCGCCGACCCGTACGGGGGCCCATAGTTGTTTGCCAGGTCGAAGTGCGTCACGCCCCGATCGAATGCTCTGCGAACGACTGCCCGGCCGGTCTCGAAACTGTCGACGCCGCCGAAGTTCTGCCACAGGCCAAGGGAGACGGGCGGCAATACGATCCCAGATCGCCCACAACGCCGAAATTGCGTTCCGTCATACCGTTTTGCATTAGGTACGTAACTCATCCGTGTTGAATCTCCTTCTTCTCTTCAGATGATGTCACAGGCGATTAAGCTTCCACAGGATGATTATGTACCGTGGTACACTGGTACCAATGACGGAGACGAAACAACCTGTCGAAGTAGACCGGATTCAGACCGGCGTCCGTATGGAAAAGCGGCTGGTCAAGGTGTTGAAGGCAGTCGCCGAATTGAAGGACATGACACTGGGTGACCTGCTGGAGGGAATCGTGCTCCATGCGTTTGAAGGTAAGTCTGCGTTTTCCGCGCAGACCCTGAAAGAGATTGAGCAGTTCAGGAATATTTACGGCCTGACGCTCCATGCCTCCGACAGCCATCGGTTGAAGGAGCGCAGATGAAAAGCGGGTTAATTCTATTTCTGGGACTTCTCTCCATGGCGAATCCTGTGCACGTGAGTAACAGCTTTCACCTGATCGTCCACGTCCCGCTCGCCCGCGCTGCACTTTTATTCGGCCCGGATGGGGAGCGCTGCTGGGCCGGGCCACACTGGAATCCGGAGTTTCTCTACCCTCAGCCTGGTAAGGACATACAGGGCGCAGTGTTCACCATCCAGCATGGTCGGCACACAGTCGTTTGGGTAAACACGCTCTTCAACCCAGCGGAAGGGCGTATGCAGTACGTGTCCTTGATCCCGGAGAGGCTGGTGTCAATCGTGGACGTTCAACTGAGTTCCCGCAACCCATCAACCACCAGCGTGGAAGTAACCTATACACGCACAGCCTTGAACGCTGCTGCAAATGATGATGTGGAAGCAATGGGGAAGAGCGACCGCGAGAGCGGTCCGGAGTGGCAGCAAGCGATTGAACGCTGTCTTGCGGGTAAATCCTAATTAGACTTCCCAGGACCACGAGGGACCACTTTAATTTCGAAGACCGTAGGCCACTGCTTGCCGGTGACGAAAAGACGCCCTCGCCTGGCGTCATAAGCGATCCCATTCAGTACGGATTCCTGGTTGATCTTCTGATCGGCCGGCAGCAGACCGGCGAGATCGATCCAGGCAATCACATGTCCGTCGCGGGGATTGATGCGCGCGATCCTGTCCGAATGCCACACGTTGGCATAGATCTCGCCCTTGATAAACTCCAGCTCGTTGAGTTCGTCGATGGCCGTCGCACCGTCCTTCACCACAATGTGACGAATTTCCCTGAAGGTTTCAGGGTCGCGAAAGCGAAGCGTCGCGCTGCCGTCGCTGGTGATGATCTCTTTTGCCGTGCGCGTCATACCCCAGCCCTCGCCGTTGTAGCTCAACTGCTTAATCGGCCGAAGGCTGAAGCGGTCATAAACAAAGCAGATTTGCGCCTTCCACGTCCACTGGTAGATGTCAGGGCCCCAATCGACGATGCCCTCGCCAAAATACTGCGGCGCCAGTTCGCGCTTCTGAACAGGTTTGCCGGTTTCGGGCTGGATGGCGAGCAGGGCTGAGTGCCCGGCAATGCCAGTGCCCTCATAAAACAACCCATTCAGATAAAAAAATCCCTCAGTGTAGCTGTCGGTCGAATGGGGGTAGCGGGCCACTACCGTATAACCCATAGTTGGGGCGGCGAACGCACAATCTGCGCTCAAGAGAAATAGGGCAAGTGCGAGGCTCGCGGCCAGATTGCGACAGCGGAGAAATGAGCGGAACACGTGTTTTACCTTACCGCATATCGAAAGGGTAGTTTGGGCGCGCTAAACTGGATTCATCGTGATTTCGGGTGCACATGTCATCGTCTACAGCAAAGATGCAGCGGCAGACCGCGCCTTCTTTCGCGATGTGCTGGGATTCGCGTCGGTCGATGCCGGCCACGGCTGGCTGATTTTCGCCCTGCCTCCAGCCGAAGCGGCATTTCATCCGGCCGAACAGAATGATCGCCATCAGCTCTACTTCATGTGCGAAGACCTCAACGCCGATATGAAGAGCCTGGCGGGACAAAACGTCGTTTGCTCGCCTGTTCAGGAAGAAAGATGGGGATCGATCACAACCATCAGGCTTCCCGGAGGCGGCGAAGTTGGCTTGTATCAACCCAAGCATCCAACGGCACTCAACCGACCCTGAGCTTGCCGGAAACTGTCTTGTCACTTCTCTGGGCCACTGGTTTGATGATCGAATAACCTTTACTTCCCTCGAGGAAACGCTGGCATGCTTTCACGGTGCTTGATCCTGTGCACTCTGATCCTGATGCCATCTCTCGCCGGTGTCTCGGGGACCCCGGCAAATGTAGGTCACTTTGGCCGGAATGTCCGGGTGGGCGCCGACGAGACGATTCACAACGCCCGCTGCTTTCTCTGTTCCGTAGAGGTGGAAGGGCACATCACCGGCAGCGTGCACGTTTTCGCCGGCAACGTTTTGCTCAACGGCGCTGTGGCCGGTAACGTTCTGGTCTTCGGTGGCAATCTCACGCTCGCCAGTGCCTCAACCATCGACGGCCACGTGCTCATCTTCGGTGGACATCTGCATCAGTATTCCCCCCCGCCCCGGAATCCTCCCACGGTATTCTCGCCAATCATATTTCTGCCCGTCATCCTGGTCATCTGCGCCATCATCGGGGTCTTGATCGTGCTCGCGCGCCGCATGGTGCGCGGGCCCATCGCCTACCCGCCCTTACCCCGGCTCTGACCATCCCAAGCGTTTATAATCAAAGACAGCCCCAACGCTTCCCAGCATCCGCCGACGGCGGGTCGGCGCACGGCCCACTCTCTACAGGTATTCATGGACTTCCAGTTAGTAAGCGATTACCGTCCCCGCGGCGACCAGGGCAACGCTATCCAGGAGCTCGTTTCGGGTTTAGCTGCCGGCGAGCAGCACCAGACCTTGCTCGGTGTAACCGGCTCGGGCAAGACCTTCACCATGGCCAAGATCATCGAGCAATCCAATCGCCCGGCGCTCATCCTGGCTCACAATAAGACGCTCGCTGCGCAGCTCTTCCACGAATTCAAGCAGTTCTTTCCGGGCAATGCAGTCGAGTATTTCGTTTCCTACTACGACTACTATCAGCCCGAGGCCTACATCCCTTCCGGTGACCTGTACATCGAGAAGGAAGCCACTATCAACGAGGAGCTGGATAAACTGCGCCTTTCCGCCACCCGTTCGCTGTTCGAACGGCGCGACGCCATTATCGTCTCCTCGGTCAGCTGCATCTACGGCCTGGGTTCGCCTGAGGCCTACTACGGCATGCTGCTGCTGCTGGAAAAGGGGCAGAAGATCCGCCGCGAAGACATTACCCGCCGCCTGGTTGAAATTCTCTACGAACGCAACGATAGTGATTTCCGCCGCGGCACCTTTCGTGTGCGTGGAGATGTGATCGAGGTTTACCCCACTTACGATGAGATGGCCTATCGCATCGAGCTCTTCGGCAACGAGATCGAGGCCCTGTCGCAAATCGACCCGCTCTTCGGGACCGTGCGCCAGAAATATGCCCGCCTGCCCATCTATCCGAAATCGCATTACGTAGTCCAGCCGGAGCGCAAAAAGACCGCGGTCGAATCGATTCTCGACGAGCTCGCGGTGTGGGAAAAGCAATTGGAATCAGAAGGGCGGCTGGTCGAGTCGCAGCGTATCCATCAGCGCACCCGATTCGACCTGGAGATGATCAAGTCCATGGGCTACTGCCATGGCATAGAAAACTACTCCCGCCACTTCTCCGGCCGGCTTCCGGGCGAACCGCCGCCCACCCTGCTGGACTACTTCCCCCGCGATTACCTCGTGTTCATTGACGAGTCGCACGTGACCGTGCCCCAGTTGCACGGCATGTGGCATGGCGACCGTTCGCGCAAACAGAACCTGGTGGATTACGGCTTTCGCCTGCCATCGGCCATGGACAATCGCCCGCTCAAATTCGAGGAGTTCGAAACCCGCACCCACCAGACCATCTACGTCTCCGCTACCCCTGGCCCGTATGAGCTGACCAAGTCTGCAGGGGTAGTCGTGGAACAGATCATTCGCCCTACGGGCCTGGTCGATCCCGAGGTGGAGATTCGGCCCATACGCGGGCAGATTGACGATTTGCTGGCCGAAATTCGGCTGCGCGTGGAACGCAACGAACGCGTCCTGGTCACGGTGCTGACCAAGAGAATGGCGGAGGATTTGTCCGGCTACTACGCCGAGGTCGGCGTGAAATGCCGTTACATGCATTCGGAGATCGAAACCCTGGAGCGCGTGCGGCTGCTGCGCGATCTGCGGCGGGGCGAATATGACGTGCTAATCGGCATCAACCTGCTGCGCGAGGGGCTTGATCTGCCCGAGGTTTCCCTGGTTGCGATTCTCGATGCCGACAAGGAAGGGTTTTTGCGCTCCTCGGGTTCCCTGATTCAAACCATCGGACGCGCTGCCCGCCACCTGAGTGGCCGGGCCATTCTGTACGCAGACGTAATGACGGACTCCATCCGCCGGGCGCTGGATGAGACGGACCGCCGGCGGACCGTGCAGCGGGCGCATAACGAAGAGCACGGCATCACGCCAACATCGATCAGCCGCTCGCTCGACATGTCCCTGGTGCATATTCTCAAAGCGGAATACGCGGACCTCACCAGCCAGGATGACGCGCTGCCGGAGTTCAACACCCAGCAGGAACTGGACGCCTATATCGGCAAGCTGGAGTCGGACATGCGCGAAGCGGCCAAGAAATTCGAGTTTGAAAAGGCGGCTAAACTGCGGGATAACATCAAGGACCTGCGGACGAAGGAATTCCTCTTTTCCTGAGTTAAAGTGGCGTATGCACTGGTCAGGCGAAGTGATTCTGCTGGTATTCATTGCCGCAGTAACGGCAATCATGCTGTTGCTGCTTCATCTCACGAAGCTCGGTTATATCCTCCGGCAAAACATCCCCGACCGCCCTCACCGCAGGATGTTTCTTGCGTCCATCAGCTTTTTCCTCACCTTCCTGGCCGTCCGTTTGCTCGTTGCCTCTATTCAGCACCACATCGGTCCGTTCCAATACGTCACCATGGGTGGTCGCCACATCCACCACCTGGTCTGGGGCATTCTGATCCTGCTCGGCGTCGGCTACGGATACATCAATGAGGTCGGTTCCGATTCCACTCCGACCTCTGTCTTTGCCAGCCGGCTCCTGGCCATTCTGTATGGGGTCGGCGCCGCGCTTACGCTGGATGAATTCGCGCTCTGGCTTAACCTTGCCAATGTCTACTGGACGCGGGAGGGACGAGAGAGTATCGACGCGGTAGTGCTATTTGGCAGCCTCCTGGCCATCGGGACCTGGGGCGCTCCGCTGTACACCGCCATCCTGCGTAGAAAATAAATTGTCTGCGTCGGTTACCTCCGCGGTTCCGCATGCCCCAATACGCTTGCATCTATCCGTGTGCATCTAGTATGCAAACTGTAGGTGTATTTTGGCCGAATCCGACCGTCCTGCACTGGAATTCATGCAATCAAGTAAAGGAAGAGCTAATGGCATCCCATACTCCGATCCCCCCGCCAGAGAAATATTTCGTGGCCTTCGTCATCCAGGGCGAAGATGTTTTTAAAATAACCTCCGAAAGCATTGTGCACACCTGCGGGAACTCAGGCGAGCAGGCTTTTCAGGGAATTGCCAAGCTCCGCGCGGCCGCCGCGCTTGAGCAACTCACAGCAATCCACAACGAACGTCCCGACGAATTGCGTAAGATGGCTCGTGAGATGGCCCGCGAGGGCATGGCCATGCTCGCGCGTACCGGCAATAATGCAAAACCCAATATTGAAAGAATCGCGTAAGCTGGTTTCATGAAGTCGCGGTCGGTTTTTTAATTCCGCAAGACATGCGGAGGCAGCCCGGACGAAGACTCCCGGACTGCCTTTAAGCGTGCGCAGTGAAACGAAAATCTATCAGCATTTCGAGGTCAAGAGCCCGCTCTGACCTGGCAGAGCCCATCTCCATCACCCTCTATACCCTCACTTTTTTGGGAAACTAAGGATACTATGCAGTTCTGGAACGAGTTGGAAGGACAAGTCATCGATGGGCTTTATCCCCTGCGCCGCCTGGTGCGATCCGAGGGCCGAAGCGCGTGGTTTGAGACCGAGACATTTGCGCCGCAGCAAACCCCCTCCACCATCAGCCTTACCGAGGCCCTGACGGATGCAGACGAGGTCACGGCACGGCTGGAGGCTGCGCAAGACCTGGTCCATCCGAACCTGGTCACCATTACCAAAGTCGGGCAGGTCAAGGTCGACAATACCTTGTTGGTCTATGCGCTCATGGAGCCCATAGAGCAGAGCCTCTCCGATGTGCTGCAGAGCCAGACCCTATCGCCGGAGGAAGGCCGGGAAGTGGCCGAAGCCCTGGTCGGCGCGCTCACGGCGATTCATCAAAAGGGAATGTCGCATGGCCGCGTAGAAGCGGCCAGCGTGCTGGCCACCGAAGATACGGTAAAGTTACGCAGCGATTGCCTGCACCGAACCGCGGCGGGCCAGGCAGAGGACGTGGCGGGCATCGGGACAACCCTCTTTCATGCCTTCACCCAGCGAAAGGCGTTCAGCGCGACGGATGCACAGATTAATCGCATCCCGGCGCCATTCGCGGAGATTATCCGCAACGCCTCCGCCGGTCGCTGGACGTTGGCCCAAATCAGCAATGCCTTGAAGCCAGTTCTGCCAGTGGCCACGGCCGTACCGCCGGCGGCCGCCGCCACGCCGCCCGCTCCGACTCCCAGCCCGGCTTCCCGGCCAGCGCAGAGACCAGCTCCTGGGCCACCGCAGAGACCAGCACCCGGGCCAGCCCAGAGGCCGGCGGCAGCGCCCGCTCCCGTTGCGCCTCGCCCTCCATCCGAGCCCATCGCGGCCAAGGTTCCGGCAAATGCAGCGCCGATTGCCGAGCGCAGTACCCCCCCACTCATCCCTCGAGCGAAACCGCTCGCCATCGAGGAGGAGGACGAACCAGTCGCCAAGCGCCCTCCGTTTCTTCTGTACGGTGCGCTTGCCGTGATCGTCTTGGCGATCATCGGATGGCTGCTATTCCGCCCCAATTCCGAGCCCGCCCCGGCAACCGCAACCAATCCACAAACTGCGGCCCCGGCGGTTGCTCCGGCGCCCCCTGCAGCCGAGAACCCGCCCGTTGCCAAACCACCGGCCGCCAAACCAACCGCGGTAAGACCAACCGCTGCCAAGTCTGCCGCAGCGAAGCCTGCAGCCTCGACTCCTGGGCCAGCAACCCCAGGGCCGGCGGACCGGCCTGTGTGGCGGGTTGTCGCCTATACCTACAAAGGTCAAACCAAAGCTGAGGACATGGTGGCCCAGATCAACGAGAAACATGCAGACCTGGGCGCTGAAGTTTTCAGCCCTCCCAGACAAGGCGGCGATTACCTCGTCACCGTCGGGGGCGCCATGGATCGTGCCGCGGCTGCCAAGATGCTTGATAAAGCCCGGCGCCTGGGTCTGCCTGCCGATAGCTATTTACAGAATTTCTCCAAGTAGGGGCTTCCGCAAGAATTTCAATTAACCACGGAGGTTCGTGGAATCCCACATCTCGCGAAAAACGAGCGAGATGTGGGGCACCCAGGATCCGCGAACAGGACCAACTCCCGGGAACAAGGCGGCATCAAAATTTAAGGTCTTTCGCTAAGCGGTTATATTGCTATGATGCAGAGGGCGTTTGTTCCAACAGGCTCCTTGCGGAGCACTTTTATCAGGGGGCACCACGGGATGCGCAGGTTAGGTATCGGAGTACTGGGCGTGGGTGAGATGGGTAAACAGCACGCGACGAATCTGCGCCGCCTGGTCCCCCATGCGGAATTGCTGGCCGTAGCGGATGTGGATGCCGCCCGTGCCAGCCAAGTGGCCGCAGAGCTCGAGATTCAGCATTCCTATGCCAGTCTCGACGCCATGCTCGAAAGAAAAGACATCCAGGCTGTGGTGATCGCGACTCCAGATACCTTCCATGTCGGTGCAGTCGAAGCAGCAGCGCGGGCAGGCAAAGACATCCTCTGCGAAAAACCGCTCGGCGTCAGCATCGAGAGTGCGCAGAATGCCTTGCAGGCGGTTGCCAAAGCCGGGGTTCGTCTGCAGGTGGGCTTCATGCGCCACTATGATCCCGCTCACGTGGCCGCCAGCAAACGAATTGAAGCGGGAGAAATCGGCGAGCCTGTGATCTTCAAGTCCATCGGCCGTGACAAAGATATGCCTCCGCTTAGGGCTTATCAGTCGCGAATTAACGGAATGCTCTTTTACACCAGCACCATTCACGACTTCGACGCGGCGCGTTGGCTTACCCATGACGAAGTTGCCGAGGTGCACTCCTTCGGGACCGTCGCGATCCGCCCGGAGATCGCGGAATTCGGAGATGTGGTGGCGAGCACAGTGAACCTTCGCTTCCGGCGCGGAGCGATCGGCAATGTGGAGTCGTATGCGCAGTGTCTGTACGGCTACGATGTGCGCACCGAGATCGTGGGCTCGAAGGGGTCGATCCTGATTGGCAGCCTGCGGCAAAACTCCGCCACGTTCCTCAAGCCGAGTCATGGCAGCTACGAATTAGAGGATCATTTCCTCACCCGCTTTCGGGAAGCTTATCTGGCCGAAGTTATCGACTTTGTCGACACGATCCTGAGCGACCGCGCGCCGCGTATCACCGGGGAAGATGGCTTGCGGGCGGTCGAAATTGCAGTGGCGGCCGAGAAGTCCTATCAAACCGCAGCTCCGTGCGCTGTGGGAAGACCCGCGTAGCCGCCTGGTTACAAAAGCATTCGATCATTGGTGGGCTTAGAGGCGGGGTTACGGACGGACCCGCCCGGGCGGCCATTTTCCGTCGACAGTCCTCTTACGCGATGGTAAAGTGAAGGCCTATTTAGGCCCCCGGCTGCCTCTTTCCCCCTTGTTTACTTACTGTCGATGGTGATCATGCACGGCTACGCACCAAATCTCCCCAAAGAACCAACCTCAAAATAACTGTGGTGAGGTGAAGGATTTATGGCTAAGCGACCCGGTGGAGTCATGGTACAGGGCACCGAAGCCACGCGCTCCCAACTTATTCCCGTCATAACCAAATGGAATGAGTTGGGAAAGACCGCCCAGCTCGGACCGGTGCTGTTCTGCATCGTGGTTTTCTTTGGTATGGCGACGTTCGGTTCCACCACCACGATCGTGTATGCCATCGTGGCCGCGGACGGCAAGCACTATATTGACCCGCGGTTTTGGATTTACTCCTCCAACTTCCTGATCATGCTGGCTGTCTTCCTGACCATGGTAAGCATGTGGTTCATTTACCGGATGATTGGCAAGGGTAAGTCCTGGTACATCCTGTTAGGCGCCGCCGGCTTCAGTGCTTACTACCTGTGGCTGATGCAGGTCGATCACGATTTCCTATGGATGTACGAGTTCTTCCACCTGCATCTGGCCGGCGGAGAGCCGGATGCCAACGCTCCGTTCATTCAGCTGTTCATTCAACACTTTCTGGGCACGGGGTTTTTCGAGGAAATAGTCAAGGCTTTGCCTATCTTCGCCCTGGTGATCGGCGCCCGATATATGACCCCGGAAGTGCGGGCCAAGATTGGGGTGGAAGAGCCTCTCGATGGCATCCTGCTTGGCGCGGCCTCTGGCGCAGGCTTTGCCATCATGGAAACTCTGATCCAGTACACTCCGCGGGACCTGGTGAATACCTGGACCACCACTGTTTTGGCATTCCGGGGAGTCCCGATCCAAAATGCCGACGCCGTGATGAACAGCATGAACGGTGAGCAACTACGCAACCTGATAACCCAGGGTAGCAACCTGCTGAACACCGCACCCGGGATCAAGTGGCTCATCATCCGGTCGATCGATTTGTCCTTCGGGCACATGGCCTACGCCGGTTACTTCGGGTATTTCATCGGTCTTTCTGTGATCAAGCCAGAACAACGCTGGAAGATACTGCTCATAGGCTTGGTCTCGGCCTCCCTTCCGCATGCGCTGTGGGATACGGTGGCGAGCATGGACACAGTGCCTCTGCAGGCTGCGATCGCACTGCTGTCGTACGCGGTACTGGCGGCCGCGGTGCTCAAGGCACGCGAAATCTCGCCCAATCGAAACATGCTGCAACCAAGTGTGATCTTTGGTGGGGCCAGGACTGCGCCGGCTTACACCGCACCCGCGGCCAGCGCTCCCCCCGTGGCCTACGCTTCGCCGGTGGCGACCGCTCCCGCTGTGGCTTACGCCGCGCCGGTCACCAGCGCTCCCCCAGTCACCCGGCCTGGGCCGGCAGCCGATGCGACACCCCCTCCCCTGATATCTCCCTCCGTCGGCCCTGCGGGCAAGATTGCTAACCGGCTGCGCGTGGGCGCCAAGTTCCTGATCATTGTGCCCGGACTGCGCTTGCTCGAGCACCAGGTGCCGGGGCTGCTGGCACAGTCGCCCGGAGGCACGGTTGCTGAGGTGACCCGGAACCCCAACGATCCAACGGTTCTTGGGCTAACCAACCTTTCCAGTTCGGCGTGGGAAGCGGTCTCCAACGGCACCAGGCGCCAGATAGCGCCCGGGCAGACGATCAAACTGGCTCCCGGAGCCAAGATCGACTTCGGCTCCACCGATGGTGAGGTTGGCTGACGTATTAGAAGGTCGGGCCCGGGACATCAACACAACCTGAAGGGGTGGGCAACATGGCAACCGAAGTACCTCGCGAAAAGCTGAAAGAGCTGGTGGAGAAAAATGGAGACGGCCTTCTCCAGGACCGCGACCGCTGCGAAGGGCTGTTGAAGGATTATTGCGGTGGACATCGCCGGGAAATCTCCGCCATCGTCGGTGCGCTGGAGGAAAGGGTACCGCTCGAATTAAAGTCTTCATGGCAAACCGCTATGACACCGGAGGCCATGCGAGCCCGTCTGGTGCAGCGGCTTGAGGACAACCGGGGACTGGCGCCAGAGATTGCCAACTATGCGGTCGATACCTGGTCGTACGCGCTCGGAGTAGGTCTGGGACGCAGCTCTGACCGCGTACAAGACGTGCCCGCCACAAATCTGAACGGTTTCGTAACCGGCGCTTCGGCTGCTGAACGCGCTGCGGCGGATCGGCCGGCGGGGTCACTCCCGGCCGCGACCCCTGTGATCCCTCCGGTTGTGGTCAAAGCCGGCATGAGCAACCAGAACAAGGCGCTGGTAGGCGGCGTAGGTCTGATAGCGGTGGTCGCGGTAGCCTTTGCCTTGCTGCACCATCCCCAGCCCGCCGCCCCACCAGCCATCCATGTTCCCCCGGCTCAAAATGGGCAGAACGGACAAAATCCGAAGCCAGCTGCGCCGGACGGGCAGACGGGGCAGAACAATACTCCACCTGCGCAGGACGGTCAGAACAAGCCCTCCCCCGGGCAAACCAGCCAACCAAACACAGGCTCTGGCGTGAATCACGCGAGTGCGAACCCCTCTCAGCAGACAAAACTATCCCCGGTGACGCCGGGTACTTCGGTGTCGGTGCGCCTCGACAGCGACTTCAATTCGGACAAGTCCACGGTTGGCGAACTTCTTCCGGCAACGGTGGTCACTCCGTTGACCAGCGAAGGCAATGTAGTCGTGCAGCGAGGATCGAGCGCGCAACTAAAAGTTGTGAAGATCGATAAGAGCGGCAAGATCTCGGGTAAGTCGCACGTGGAGTTCGCACTGGTAGGGTTGACTGCGCACGGCAAACTGATGCGCATTTCCGGCTCCTCAAAAGCGGTGGACGGACCGTCGCAAGGCGTACGGACGGCGGAAAGAACCGGCATCGGTACTGCGGCGGGAGCTGCCATCGGCGCGATCACAGGTCACCTGTTCCATCATGCCGGCGCGGGCGCCGCGGCTGGTGCGGGAGCAGGGGGAGCCACCGGCGCACTCACTTCACACCCGGCGCCAGTAAAGGTCAGTGCCGAGACTGTACTTCAATTTCGCTTGACCAAGGGCATCCCGACTGGAGGGTAGATACGGGAAGCAGGTACGCTCGCAGGTACGGCCCCAAGAGTGTGTTTGAGAAGAAAGAGAAACAGCAGGGCCCCCAATACGCTGCGGTTCGCGGAGCGCAGTTCCAGGCACACGAAGCATGGAGAAATGTAAACCCTCTCCATCCAAAGCGTCTTCTTTTTTGTATGGGTGTCAGTTACTAAAGCCATGCCCTCGCCTTCTCTTTTTGCCGGGGCTGAAAGCCCGGGCTTTATTTCCGGCCAGACTAACGGGAGAATAGATGACATGGCGGTGCGACCCGGTGGAGAGTATGCAGGCAGACCCCTCCACGTAATCTGGCTGCTGGATTGTTCTGGATCCATGGCGATCAGCGGCAAGATCGAGGCGTTAAATAATGCCATTCGCGAGGTAGTGCCTGCAATGCGCAAGGCAGCGGAGGGCAATCCCGAGGTTCAGTTCTACGTGCGTGTCATTCGCTTTTCAAGCGGAGCCACTTGGCATATTGCCCAACCCACATTGCTCAGCGACTTCAAGTGGGTCGATTTACACGCGGAAGGAGAAACTGACCTGGGCCAGGCGTTTGCCCTGCTGGCCGAAGAAATGAGCAAGATGCCGGCAGAGGCGCGTATGCTGCCCCCACAAATCGTGCTCATCTCCGATGGCAAGCCGACGGACGACTGGAGGGGGGCACTGCAGGCATTGCTCAAAATTCCCTGGGGAAGGCGCGCTGTACGCCAGGCGATTGCGATCGGCCAGGATGCGGATCAGGAGACGCTGCGCAAGTTTGTCGACAATCCGGAGAAGCCCGTACTTCGTGTGGATAATGCGGAACAACTGGTGCGCTATTTCCGTTACGTTTCCACTTCGGTAACGGCAACACATCCGGGCAAAGATCCGGCGGTTGTTCCGTCAGTACCAATGCCGCCGGCCGACGACGATGCGATGTGGTGAGGATTTTGTCACCCCCTTGAGCACAAATACGTTATCGTGGCTGAGGTGAAACGATGAGCTGGAAAGTAGCCCACGCCTGCGTACGGGGCAGCGCCCATCAGCGCTCCGGACTTCCCAACCAGGATGCCGTACAGTGCACCGTGATTCCACCTGCGCTAGGAACAGTGGCGGTGGCAGTTGTCTCGGACGGCCACGGAAGCCCGCGACACTTCCGCAGCCAAGTTGGTTCTTCCCTCGCCGTGAGCACGGTCGCCGCCACACTGCAAGGCTTTCTTCGCGATTCTGTGGCCACCAATGGGCAAGTGCCCTTTGTCCCCGAGCAGGTGCACGAGTTGGAAAGAAAGATTGTGAGTGGATGGCTGGCCGCTGTCCAGTCAGATCTTCAAGACAACCCGTTTACCCAAGCGGAATTAACCACGCTGGAAAAAGATGAGGGAGCCGAGGGCCGGGTTGCGGTCGCGAGCTCTCCCGAGCTGGCCTATGGCGCCACTCTTCTGGCAGCGGCAGCTACCGATCGTGTGCTGCTCTATCTGCAACTCGGCGATGGCGAGATCTTGAGCGTCAATGCGCAGGGGTCCACTACCCGCCCCCTGCCACCTGATGACCGGCTGATTGCCAATCAGACTACCTCTTTATGCCAGCCGGAAGCGTGGAGAGACTTTCGATCCGCCTGGGTGACCGATGGCGCGCTCCCAACGCTGGTTCTGCTTTCGACCGATGGTTATGCCAACTCCTTTCGCTCCGACGATGACTTCTTGAAGATTGGACAGGACTACCTGGAAATTATCCGCGAGCAAGGGATTGCTTCCCTGGCAGAAGAACTGCCTGCCATTCTGACCGAGGCGACGCAGCAGGGGAGCGGCGACGACATCACCCTTGCCATCCTGCAGGATGATCTCGGCCAAGGCGCCGCAACCAAAGTGCCACGGCCGCTGATGACCGCTGACTCAAAGTCCGCTTTGATTGAACAACTCAAGGCCCGGCACAGCAGCCAGCAGCATAAGCTGATGGAGCTCGCCGTCCGCGTGGAACAGACGCGAAAAGATAACCGGCGGCTGCGCAATACTCTTCTTGCTCTGGTGGTCGCAGCGATCGCGATCGTGGTGGCGGTTTTTCACAGCCGGATCTTTCCTCCTTCGCCGCCCCGGCCGCCCTTACCCCCCGCAACGAGTCCGGCGCCGGCAAGCAAAAAGCCAGTTGCTTCCACAAGCCCCGCTCGCAAACAGCTTACGGAAGAATGGACGCTCCAGTTGAATGGCAATGAGATTCCGCTGAACAAGGGATCGAATATCCCGTCCCACCTTATCCACCCGGAGGCAAAAGCCGGTGACTATCCCAAAGACTATGCCCAGGTGGCTTGGGATCCGGACAAGCGTGCCATGGTCCTGATCAATGGTTCAAGAGACAAGTGGACCGTGGGCACCGGGCAAAAGATCAGCGCCAACGAGGAAGTCAAACTCGGAGAGAAGCCGCTTACGATTGTCTTTGCGCCAGGGGTGAAGGGGGCTCTGAAGCCCGCTGCTGAGGCACCGCCGGCAGAATCGGTTACGCCGTAGTGAGGCGTCCCTGATGATCGAGGGAATGTTGAAGCGGGGGCAGGTACTGATCGCCCGCAATATGCAATCCGCAGCCGTGATCGAAGATACCCTGGGTGAGGGCGCCCAGGCAGAGGTGTACCGCGTGCGCATCGGCGACGCGCACTATGCGCTGAAGTGGTACCGGCCGGAATACCTGGCCGGGGACCAGAGACTTTGGGAACGCTTGAAGGTGGCCATTAACAGTGGCACGCCGACCGAGCAGTTTTTGTGGCCCTTCGACCTGGTTTCCTATCCCCGCGACACCGCTTACGGCGGGTACCTGATGCCCATCAAGACGCCCGACTTTGTCAGCATGGTCGACCTTATGCGCCGCCAGGCAGAACCTTCTTTCCGGGTGCTCACCATTGTGGGCTTCAGACTGGCACACAGTTTTCTCAAACTGCACGCCGCCGGGTTGTGCTATCGCGATATCAATTTTGGCAACGTATTCTTCAATCCTCTTACCGGAGATATTCGCATTGCGGATACCGACAATGTGGATGTGAACCTGAAGCCGGGGAGCATCAAGGGCACACCTGGTTTCATGGCTCCCGAAGTGGCCAACGACCTGGTGGAGCCCAACGCCGCCAGTGACCGCTTCTCGCTCGCTGTGTTGCTCTTTTTCATATTTGTCATCGGCCATCCCTTGAAGGGTAAGCGAGAGCTGACCCTGCCTTACGACGCATCCGATCCGGATCAATCTCACCGGCTTTGCGCAAAGGATCCGGTGTTCATTTTTGATCCCAACGACGACTCCAATCGGCCGCAACCCGGGGTGCATGACAATCCGCTGAGCTTTTGGCCTATCTACCCCGGCTCCCTGCGTAAGCTTTTTGTCCGCGCGTTTACCGCGGGGCTGCATGACCCCGAGGCCCGGGTGATGGAAAATGAGTGGCGCAAAGAAATGTGCGCGTTGCGCGATGCCATCTTCCATTGCCCGCAGTGCGGCGCAGAAAACTTTTTTGACCTCGATCTCTTGCGGCAAAAAAAAGCACTCGACCCCTGCTGGGGTTGTCAATCGCTGCCACGCAATCCTCCTCGTATGCGCATGGGTGCAGCCTTCGGGTCACAGCTGGTCATGCTCAGTTCCGGGACGGAGCTATTTGCCCATCACCTCGAAGGAGACACCTACAACTTCAGTACCCCGCTGGCCGAGGTTGTTTCCAACCCTCTGGGACTGAAGAATCTTTCTCCACACCAATGGACCGCGCGCGCCCAAAACGGCTCAGTGGTGGAAGTGAAATGCAACGAGGTGCTTCCGCTGATGGCAGATTGCCATATCCACTTCGGGAAGACGGAGGCGGAAATACGAGTCAGATAGGTACCAGGTACGCCAGATTACGCCATTTTTTGTGCACAAAGCTCATTCCAGGGGTTAGTCTTAGCACGTTGCCAAACGTGATCTCTTCTGCTCCTTTCAGGAAGCTCTAGCGACCCATTGTCATCGTAACTTGCTGATTTGCGCTACTTCGCGTCAATGGCGAGTTAACTCGCGAGTGCTTGTGTCTTGAAAGGACGTGTCCGTATGGCTGTTTTCCTCATCAATCCCAGTGATCATTCTTTTGGCACCGCGGTGATCACCCCGCGCTGGCTTTATGTCCTGGCTGGTGCCACGCCGTTATCGTTCGGGGATCCGATCATTGTGGATGAGACGCTCGAAACCCTGGATCCCTCGAGCATCCAGAGCGGAGACCTGGTCGGCATCGGCATCCACACCGGCAACGCTTTGCGCGGTTATGAGGTCGGACGCCTGTCACGGGAGCGCGGCGCCTGGGTAATTTATGGCGGCATTCACGCCACCCTCTACCCCGACGAAGCCCTGGAACGCGGCCACGCTCACTCTGTGGTCAAGGGCGACGGAGATGTTATCTGGGCCAAGGTTCTGCAAGCTTGCCTGAAGGGGGGCCCGAGCCAGATTTACGAGGGCGGCAGGATCGATGCCAATCAGTTTGTTCCTGCCCGCTGGGATCTGCTGCCGCCCGACAAATACATGTGGGCTTCGGTGCAGACGGTTCGTGGCTGCCCCAAACACTGCTCCTTCTGCTCTGTCTGGCGCACCGACGGCCAGCGCCCGCGACAGCGTAGTTTTGAAAGCGTCATTGAAGAGATTGTTCAGCTGCGACGGAAGGGCTTCCGCTATATCGCCCTGGCGGACGACAATTTCTATCCCGTGACTTTGACCGATCTGCGGCTGGCCCGGGAACAGAAAAATTACGCCAAGCTGGCCGAACTGGAGCAGATCCGCAGCGACAAATTCGCCCTTATGGCGGAGTTGGCAAAGCTGCCGAAGAACATGGTCTTCTTTACCCAAATCACCATGGAATCCGCGGAGGATCCGCAATATCTCGATGCCATGCGGAAGGCGAACATCAAAGGCGCTCTAGTTGGAGTCGAGGCCGTAACTCCTGAAGGTCTGAAGTCCGTTTTCAAAGAGTTCAACCTGTCGGGCGAGGGACTGGTGAAGCAGCTCCAGACCTTCCGCGCGCATGGCCTGCACATGCTGGGCTCCTTCATCTTTGGGCTTCCTTCGGATAAACCGGACACCTTCAAAGCCACCGCCGATCTCGCATCCAGGGCCGGGTTGGCCTTTGCCCAGTTCGTGATGTTGACACCATTTCCGGGTACCGTGGATTTTCTGCGTTGGGAGAAGGAGCAGGAGAAGGAGCCGGTTTATGTCGAAGGCATACCCGTAACCCGGTACTGGCTGATTCCGGCGGCGATTCGGCCCAAGATGTTCATGCCTCACGCGCTCATGAGTTCGCAGGAGATCAGCAACAGGACCCAAGGTGTATGGGACCGTTTCTACAGCTTCTCTTCCATCTGGAAGCGTTCCGAGTGCACGCCGACGCTGCGCTCCCGGGTGGCGTTTGTCTTTCTCTCCAAGCTCTACCGCAAGATGTACGCCGGCACCGGCATCAGCACCGATAGCGCGCGCCGCAGAAAAGCAAATTCAGGCGCTCGCTGGCTTTCCCGGTACACCCGCAAATTCTTTATCTCGAAACCAATGCCTGAACTTTCCATGCCTGTATGGGCAGACGCTGCCACCGGCGGTCCGAGGTCCGGAGTGAGTCCGTTTCCGGTCCTGGAGTAAATTCAGGGTGCTTTGGAAGATGTTGTCACGCCGGGCTGCGAGGAAATGCAGATCTCTCCGCTCTGTTGAAAAATATTTCCAGGAAAGGTCCGCGGAACTGCAGATCCCTCCACGGCACGCCCCACGTCAAGCCGGGGCGGGTAGGATAAACAAACGAAGAGTGTGGTGCCGCACCTCCGGCGCTCGACCGCCTGCTTGGTGGACCCAGCCCTTCCGGGCTGGGCTGATTTTGGTGCCGGCCCTCTGGGCCTGAATTGCAAACACCGCTTTCCCATGTTCATTCCTCCCTTAACTTACCCCAGGCAAGTCAGCTGTTCCCACGGCACGCCCCACGGCACGCCCCACGGCAGGCCCCACGGCAGGCCCCACGGCAGGCCGGGGCAGGCGGGGCAGGCAGGGCAGGCAGGCGGGGCGGGACAAGACCGGATAACAAAGGAGAGAGCGAAGCTTCCACGAAGAGCGAGCCTGCTTAGCCGATGGGGTACGCGTTTCGAGACTCTTAAGGCCGGAAGGCCTTCCGCAAGCCTTTGAAATCTGTCCATTTAGGTCTATCCTCAGCTATCAAAATGCGGCTTCGCACAGCCGCATGCATCTTATTGGGCAGGTAAAATAAAGCTATGCGGCGCAGGCTTACTGGTTTCGTTCAAGTCGCGTTCGGCCTTCTGGCTCCCAGTCTCGTGCTCCTGGCCCAGCAACGGGTAACAAGCGGACCAATGCCGCCCTCACATCTTGCTAGCCCGGTTCATGCCGGACCCGCCCCGGCTCTCCGAGGTCCATCCCACACTTTTGCTTTGCCTTCAGGCCTGGGAACCATGCGCCCGGGTGTGCGCCGTCCGGTAGCCCCTATTAGCGAACAACAGCACTGGCCTGCTGCGGGCAGCGGCCCTTCCCACCGGCCTGGCGGTGACCATGGTGATGCCAGACACCATGATCGCTACCCTGGCGTCTACACGGGCTACTCGTGGCTGAATAGCTTCGGTTATGGATTCCCGGTGGCCTACGGAGGCCCATACCTGGACGACCAGGAGGAGATGGGCGGACCCGAACCGACACCGCAACCAGCGGATTATGGCAACGTACCCCCACCTGACTACGTCCAGGAGCCGCCGGGCCCTCAGGTAGCCGCGGATGCCGCACCCGCGTTTCGCCCGCCGTACCCGGTGCAAATCGACACTCCGCCGTTGCATGCTCAGCCCGCGACGACCTTGATTTTCAAGGATGGCCGTCCGTCCATGGAGGTGCATAATTACGCGCTCACCGCCAGCACGCTCTATGCACTCGACGGTGATTCGCACCAGGAAATACCCCTCCCCCTGCTGAATGTCCCGGCCACGATCGAAGCCAACCGTAATGCGGGCGTTGACTTCGCACTTCCGGTCAGCCGCTAGAGCGGTTTAACAATTACTGTGGCCCGACAAAACGCCGCGAGGAGTGGTTTTCCTTGGGGAGAAAACCACGAAAAGGTCCTTTGCTTCGGTCTACACCAATTGTTAAACCGCTAGCTCAATCGGATCCCGCGGTATATGTACCTGTTGCTGTATCTTTCTACAACTTTTGTAAGCACGCGCAGGGATTCGAAGTGCCTCAATCTGCAACCTTTGTGCGATCAAAATAGAGCAGCATAGCATGCTAGCCTTGCTCTGCCATGAAGTACCAAACTCGACTTCTCGCTTGCTCGTTGCTACTCCTCAGCCCTGCCCTTGGCATGGCTGCTAAGAAGCAGCCCCCCCAACCGCAGGTCAGTCCCACGAAGATGACGCCGGATGCCGCGGGCTTCCTGGACACCGCCATCGATATCATGCGGCAGCACGCACTGCATGGCCAGGACGTAGATTGGGAGGCGTTGCGAACAGAAGCTTTCAAACGGGCGGGTGGCGCGTTTAATCCCATCGACACTTACCCGGCAATCTACTGGGCCCTGGTACAGCTAAAGGATCCCGGAAGCCATCTTCGCCTGCCTCCTGGTCTCTATCCCGATCAAATCGCCCTGATGCAACAGGCGGAACGCGAAGCAGCCAACAGCGCGCCTGGCGGCGCCCGGGCCGACACTTCGATACCCACGCCATTCACCAGCCGCCGTCTGCCTGAAGGCCATATCGTAACTGTGCAAGGCCGAAACTTTGGTTACGTCGTACTGCCCCGCTGCTCCGCCAAGGACAACGATGGCCTGCTGCTTTACGCCGCCGACGTGCGCCGCATTTTGACCGACCTTGCCGCGCAAAGTCCCAAGGGATGGATTGTTGATCTTCGCGGCAACACCGGCGGCAATATGTGGCCGATGCTGACCGGCATTGGGCCGATCCTGGGCGACGGCGCCGTGGGCTCGTTTGTAGCCGCCGACGGAAATGTCACCTGGTTTTACAAAGACGGCAAGACCGGCACACGCAACCCCGCCGGGTTGGAAACAGTTTCTCTGACGCTGGACGAAGAGCCCGGGCTGCAAAGCCCGTCAGCGGCTCCAGTCGCTGTGCTGGTGGATAGCAGCACCGCAAGTTCAGCGGAAGCCATCACCATTGCTTTCCATGGCCGCCCCGATACCCGCTTCTTCGGTACCGCGACAGCCGGCAAATCCACCGCCGTGCAGCCCTTCAAACTGGACGACGGCGCCGAGCTCTACCTGACCACCGCCATCGACGCCGACCGCAGCGGTAAGTCGTATCCGAACGGCTTTACGCCGGACCAGGTTATTCCTTACAACGGGAGCAGCATGCCCCAGGAGGCCAATGACGCGGTCGTAACCGCCGCCCAAACATGGCTGGTCACAAGCAGTACGCCGGCTGCACCGCAGCCTGCAGCGGTACCCAAGTCGAAGACCCGGCGCAGGAGAGGGGCGGTTCCTAAGAACATCGCCTCAACCGCACCCGCCGCGCCGCAAAAGAGTAGTGAGCCGGTTGCCCCCGCGCAAACGCAGATGGTGGCAAACAGCACACCCACACCGGCACCCGCTGCCGCACCAGCGCCGGTAGCAGCAGCACCAGTTACAGTTGCAGCAGCACCTGTTCCAGCCTCAGCGCCTGTTGCTGTAGCCTCAGCCCCTGTTGCTGTAGCCTCAGCGCCTGTCGCCGCAACGCCAGCGCCTGTTGCAGCAGCGCCGGTTGCGGCGCCGGTCGCAGCAGCCCCGGCTCCCGCAATAGCGGCGCCTGCTACGGTGGCGTCGGATTCGACAGTGGCGTCGGCTCCCGCAGCCGCAGCGCCGCCGGCCCCAGCACCCAAACCTAAGGCCCAACACAAGAAGGTCGTGGTTCATCAGGGCAGCTAGGTAAATTCAGCTAAAAACAACGACGTTCTCCCCACATGGGGAAAGGTGCTGGAAAGTGCACCTAAACGAGGGCGCACCCATCTGAGGTGCGCCTTCTTATTTATATTGGGGCATGGTGAAGCTCGAGGCCCTGTTCAGCTCGGAGCGGGGTGCGGCGGACCGGCTGATACCGCGCTGGATTGTGCTGCGCGCGCTAGGCCTGATTTACTGCTCCGCCTTCGTCTCCCTTCTGTTTCAGATCCGCGGTCTCATCGGGCCGACAGGTATCCTCCCCGCGAACCGGTATCTGGCGGCGGTCGCGCAATCGTTCGGACCGGGGATGCGCCTTTGGTTTGCCCCCACTCTGCTGTGGCTGGCCAGCGGATCCCACATGCTCATGGCGATGTGCTGGGTCGGCCTCATTGCTTCCCTGCTGCTTACTGCCAACCTCTTCCCTCGGATCATGCTCCTGGTCTGCTTTGTCTGCTTTCTTTCCTTCGTGAGCGCAGCCCAGGATTTCTCCGGCTATCAATCCGACGGGATGTTATTGGAGGCAGGATTCCTTGCCCTCTTTTTTGCGCCGCCGGGTTCGCGCCCGGGCCTGGGCTCTGATCATCCACCGTCGCGGGCGAGCCTTTTCCTGCTGCAGTGGGAGTGGTTCCGCATCTACTTTGAATCGGGCCTGGTGAAGCTCCTGAGCGGCGACGTCGAATGGCGTCACCTGACCGCAATGAACGAGTATTACCAGAACGGCCCCCTGCCCACCTGGATTGGTTATTACATTCAGCACTTGCCCCACTGGTTCCACTGGGCCACGGCGCTGGCGACTCTAGTCATGGAGTTAGGCATCGTTTGGATGATCCTGCTTCCTCGCCGCTGGCGCATCCTCTGCTTTCTCATCGTCACCCCTTGGGAGATCGGCGTAATCTTCACCGCCAACTACACCTTTCTCAATTACCTGGTGCTGGCCCTGGGATTTCTGCTGCTGGACGATCGCTTCTTCGGCCCATGGGTAAGAGAGCGGTGGAAGCCTCACCAACCACTGGAAACCGCCGAGAGTTTGGAAAGGGCGCATGCGGTGCCTCGCCTGTTGAATGGTTTAGGTCTCGCTGTTAGCACCGTGCTGCTCACCCTGGTTGGCTACGTGACCACGGTAGAGCTGATCTCCATGGTGTTTGGCCGCTTGCCACTGCCGATGCAGCCGGTAACCATGCTTGAGCCGTTTCGCATCGCCAACCAATATGGTTTGTTTGCGGTGATGACCCGGGGCCGCTATGAGATCGAGTTTCAGGGCTCGCGCGATGGACAGACCTGGGTCGCCTATCCCTTCCGCTTCAAACCGCAGGCGCTCAATCAGGCGCCGGGCATCTACGCCCCCTACCAGCCGCGCTTTGAATGGAATCTCTGGTTTGCCTCACTCGGTTCCTGGCAGCAAAACCCCCTGGTTCCGCGCACCGAAGAGCGCCTGCTCACCAACGACCCTGACGTGCTCGCGCTTTTTGCGGGCAACCCCTTCGCCAGCTCCCCTCCAAGCCAGGTACGCGCTGTGTTGTGGCAATACTGGTTTACCTCGATGGAGCAGAAACGCAAAACCGGCGACTGGTGGACCCGCAAGTTTCTTGGCGTCTACGCACCGGTGCTGGAGCGCGATTCTGCGGGCGGGGTCAGCATCGTAGCTATGCCGGACGAGCTGCCCACACACGACTAGCCAAGTTAAAATAGGTGGCATTGCAGTTATGTTTTCTCCGCTCCCAACCCGGCGCAGATCCGTGGGCTCAACTTTGCTTTCGGTTGCCGCCCACGCGATGGTGACGGCGGTGGTCGTCCTCAGCCTGCGGATGCATCCCGTACAGGTTTTCAGCTTGCCCGGCACCGACCTCGGCACCCGGGTGGAGCTCAGTTACATGCCAGGCCGTGCGCCTGTACCGGCGCCTCATCCGCAAGTGCGGGTGAAGCCCAAAGCAGTTTCCGGACCAGAAATTACGCGCTCTCCAGCGGTTCCGGCGGCGCCGGATGCCATCCACTTGCCGCCGCTGCCGCACCTTACTGTGACTGAGACCGCGCCCTCACCCAATGTTGCTTCCCCAGCGTCGACTACGCCGGACTCCAGTAGCGGCTCAGACTCCTACGGCTCAGGTTCGATACAGATAGCTCTCACCACCTACTCGCCGAGCCCGGCGCCCGATCTTTCGGCACTCCCCCGTGGCGTCCAGGGGGACGTGGTCGTCGATGTCACCATCGATCCCAGCGGTAAGGTCGCCGAGCTTGCCGTTCTGCACACTCTTGGCTATGGCATCGAATCCAGCGTGATCGGCACCCTGAAGACCTGGACCTTTCGCCCCGCAACCAAGGATGGCGCGCCCATCGCCAGCGTACAGGAACTCCACTTTCACTTTGGTCCGGTTTAGCCTTCAGGGACAGTCCAGGGGGCGGTATACAGCTAGTCAACACCTGTAAAAAAGCACAGGTAACGAAAGCAACCGTTTTCATGAGATGTTCATCCACCCTATCGATTAGTCATATCAAGAGGACAATTGGGCCATCGGGAATGAGTGTGCGCATACTGCTGGTGGATGATAACCATATTCAGTCGGCCACCCGCCGCGCAATTCTGGAGGGGTGTGGCAGGGAAGTCTGCATCGCGTTGCAAGGTCAGCAGGCCCTGGAGATCGTGAATGAAGGGGAAACCTCAACCCCTATCGGCCTGGTCATTACTGACCACTTAATGCCGGTGATGAGTGGGCCGGAATTTGTCGCTGAGTTAAGGCGACGAGGCTACACGATTCCGGTTTTAGTGCTGAGCGGCCATCCCGATGCCGAATCCGCTTACGAGGGCCTTAATATAATCTTCCGGCTTAAACCTTTCGATCCCAATAGTCTCATCCAGCTGGTTCAGGATTTGCTCGGCGAGTGCATGCGTCGCTCGGCATAAGCCCCGCTGCACGTCCGTGCGCGCGGATTTGACTAAAAACCATTGATCCAGTGATCCAGGTCTTTCCGGCTGGCGGAAAGGCCGTCTCAGGGTAATTTCCCTCCTCAAATCAGGACCGAATCGAGATCAACGGGGCACCCGGTTTCCGTGGCAACTGGAAAGCTTCGTGTCACCATTGCCGTCTGCCATCTGGCTCTGCGACAATCGGGAAAGGGTTCGTGACCCTCTCATGCCGGAATTTGGAAGTTTTTCTCTCCTCCTCGCTCTCGTTCTGAGCGGCTACACTCTGATGGCCGGCGGAGTCGCGTTGCGGCAACTCGCCACCGGATCCCGCGGCAGGATACGCCCTGACCGGCTGGCTGAAACCGCCCGGCGTGCCGGCATCGGCAGCTTTTTTGCCGTCACCTGCGCGGCCGTGGCCCTGGTCTACTCCGCCTTTACCAACGATTTCTCCGTCTCCTACATCCTGCATCATTCCAACCGCGCCCTCCCTGGACCATACAAGTTCGCCGCTCTTTGGTCCGGTCAGGAGGGGTCTCTGCTGCTTTGGGCATGGTTGCTGACCGCCTACGGATTTGTGCTCCGCATGCGGCATAAGGTCGACGTTACCCTTACCGCCTACGCTTCCACCATCCTGGCCGGGATCCAGATCTTCTTCCTGCTCCTGCTCAACTTTGCCGCGGCTCCGTTTGCGCTGGTACAGGGCCAAACACCGGCCGACGGGTTCGGCCTCAATCCGCTGCTGCAATATCCGGAAATGGTGATCCATCCGCCGATGCTTTACCTGGGCTACGTGGGCTTCAGCGTGCCGTTCGCCTTTGCCCTGGGCGCATTGATGATGCGTTATCCGGGTGAGAAATGGATTCACATCACGCGCCGCTGGACGATGGTCACCTGGCTCTTCCTTACCTGTGGCATCTTCCTCGGCGCACACTGGGCTTACTCAGTGTTGGGGTGGGGCGGATACTGGGGTTGGGATCCGGTGGAAAATGCCTCTCTCATGCCCTGGCTCACCGGCACCGCCTTTCTGCACTCGGTCATGATGCAGGAAAAGCGCGGCATGATGAAGAACTGGAACGTGTGGCTCATCTTCAGCACGTTCATGCTGTGCATCCTGGGAACCGATCTGACCCGTTCCGGCCTGGTGAGTTCCGTTCACGCCTTTGCCCAGTCCTCCATCGGCACCTGGTTTACCGCGTTCCTGGTGATTGTGCTCTCCATTTGCCTGTTCACGTTCCTGATGCAGCGGGATCATCTCAAGTCTGAGCACAAACTGGAGTCGCTGGTCTCGCGCGAGTCGAGCTTCCTCTTCAACAACCTGGTGCTGCTCGCGGCTTGCTTCACCATCCTGTGGGGCACGCTGTTCCCCATCATCTCGGAATATGTGCAGGGCAACAAAGTCACCGTCGGCGCACCTTTCTTTAATCGCGTTGCCCTGCCGATCGGGCTCTTTCTCCTCTTCCTCACCGGAATCGGCCCGCTCCTGGCTTGGCGGAGCGCCTCCTTCAAGAGCGTTCGGCGTAACTTTATCCTGCCCACGGCGGCCATGGTGACCACTGCGATCGTCCTGATCGCGGCTGGACTTCGCCCCTGGAATGCTCAGTCCACGTTTTACTCGCTGGTTGCCTTCTCTCTCGGCGCCGGCGTCGTCACTGCCATTTCTTCTGAATTTCTCCGCGGCGCGAATGTTATCCGCAAGCACACGGGCAAGAACCTCTTTGCCTCTATGATCCAGCTCACGCGCCGTAACACGCGCCGCTACGGCGGCTACCTGGTGCACTTTGGCGTGGTGATCATCTTTATTGGTATTGCCGGCGGGGCTTTCAACCAGAGCCACGAGCAGGAAATGAACAATGGCCAAAGCATGACCATTGGACCGTACCGGATCGTGTGCGAGAGTTTCACCCAGGACTCGAACTTGAATTACGACACCGAGTTTGCCCTGCTCGACGTCTATCGCGGCAACAAGAAGATCGCCCAGCTCTCCCCGGAAAAACGCTTCTACGCGGCTTCTCAACAACCATCCACCATTGTTGCCAATCATCAGACGCTGGCCTGGGACCTGTATGCCATCTATGCCGGCAAGAATCCAGACAGCGGCCTGCCCATCATCAAGATCTTCCTGAACCCGCTTATGGCCTGGATCTGGATCGGGGTTGTGGTAGTGGCGATTGGCACCCTGGTCGCTCTGGTACCCAACCTTAGCGCGGCGCTGGCTTCGGGCCGCACCCGAACTGGCGCTGCCGACGGCAGTACGCCGCCCTCCACGGAGCCGCGGCTGATCGATGAGGCTGAAGTAGCCGTGGCGGGCAGGAGCCGCAATTGATCACTCGTAATGTACTTAACCGGGCCTCGCAGCTTGTCCTGCTGGGCATCCTGATCGCGGTAACCGTGGGCGCAGCCGATTCCTCGGCGCGGTTCGACAAAGACAGCCACGAGATGATGTGCGTCTGCAGCTGCAATCAGCTACTGGGCGAATGTAACCATGTCGGTTGCCCGGATTCCGAAGGGATGCGCGCACAGCTGGCGGCGAGCATCGCCAAGGGTGATAGCGACAACGAAATTTTCCACCAGTTTCAAGAACAATACGGCCCGGTGGTGCTCGCGGCCCCCATGTTCACGCGATTTAATCACCTCGCCTGGATCATGCCTCCGCTCATGCTCTTCCTTGGCATCGCGGGTGTTTTACTCATTGTGCGCAACTGGAAACTTCGCACTGTGCCTATGCCGGCAGTCCCGGACACGCCCGGCTTTGCCGCCACCCGCGATCGCATACGCCGCGAGACGCAAATATGAGCACCATTGCCTGCGGCGTTCTTCTGCTCGCGATCTTCGCTTTCGTCTTTTATCCCCAACGGAATACGGCGCGACAGATTCCCAAGTCGCGGCTGGACTTCCTGCGCGAACAGAAAGACGTGCTCTACGAGAATCTCCGCGATTTGAATTTCGAATACAGTGCGGGCAAATATACGGCGGAAGATTACGCTGCCCAGCGCGCTGCTCTGGAGAATGAGACCGCTGCAGTGTTGGCGGAAATTGAGCAGCTGGAGCTGCACGCCACGCTCTCCTGAAACCACGCCGCTTATAGAAAGATGAGAATGAGATCGAATTTCCTCCCGTGCAGACGCCTTGCACAATCTCTGGCGATGAGCGCGCTCTGCGCAATGCTTGCTCTTACCCCAGCAGCGTCCGCAGCCACCATCACGGGTACCGTCACCAACGGTACGACGCATACTCCGGCTGCTGGAGACAGCGTCACCCTGATCGCTCTCGACCAGAGCATGCGGGAGATCGCGAAGACTACGACCGATGCTCAGGGTCACTTTTCGATCGATGCCCCCGATCCGGGTATGCACCTCTTGCGCATCGATCACCAGGGCGCCGGATACTTCCAGCCGGCACCGCCGAACACCCCCAATGTGAATGCTCAGGTCTACGATGTCGCTGCCAAGGTCGCCGGCGTGAGCACCGTGGCCAACGTGATGCGTGTCGAGACCGATCAGCAAGGGCTTCGCGTCACCCAGAGCTTTTTTATCAAGAACGATTCCAATCCACCCCGCACCCAGTTCAGTAAAACTTCCTACGATTTCTATCTGCCGCCGGATGCGCAGATCGAAGGGTCGGCCGCGATGGCTCCGGGGGGAATGCCGGTCCAGTCTTCGCCCATGCCTCTGGGTGAGAAGGGCCACTATGCATTTCTCTTTCCTCTGCGCCCTGGGGTGACGCAGTTTCAACTCAGCTATCATTTGGCGTACTCCGGCAGTCTCGCCTTTGACCAGCGCTTTGCCGGCCCGACCGACAGTTTCGTGGTCATGATGCCCAAGAGCATGAGCTTCAAGCCAAGTGGCGGCGTGAACTTCGAATCGCTGAACGAGACTCCGGGTGCTCTGACATTTCTGGCTCGCAACGGTTCCCCGTCCCATCCATTCGCGTTCACGGTCTCCGGCTCTGGCGCCATGCCGCGCGATACTCAGGCCGAAAGTCAGGCCAACGACAGCTCCTTGGCGCCCCAGTCGGGAAGTGCGGCAGCGAACGACACTCGTCCCGGGGGTGGCCTCGGTGTGCCCATCGATACACCGGATCCACTGGACAAGTACAAATGGTGGATTTTAGGGGCGATCACCCTGGTGTTCGCGATCGGTGCTGGATTCATGCTGCGCCGTCCGGGAGACGCTGAAACTGCCGAAGCGGAGGCCCCTGCTCCGGCTGCCAAGGTTTTGCCGGCTGGCCCAGGTGGCCTCATGGCAGCGTTGAAAGACGAGCTCTTCTCGCTCGAGACGGACCGTCTTCAGGGACGTCTTACCGATGCCGAGTACGAGCAGCAGAAGCAGGCGCTGGAGCTGGTTCTACGCCGGGCTCTAGCCAAGAAGCCCGCCTGAGAATCTTCCATGACCAACTAATCTCACAGACCCCTGGGTAAACGATTAAGCGAATCGCTGCGTAACGAGTGACGGGTGAAGTCTGCTCCCAGAGACAACCGTTCCATTCTCAAAAGGCTTTGGACAAGTCTGAAAGCTCATCGTTTGGTTTTCTATATGTACGGGGTGAAAGCCCCTGCGTGAGGCCTAACGGATGCAAAATGAGTCCCGCAGGGTCGGCTGAACTTTGCTGAACTTAGCCCTTGGACGCAGTTCCATAAGCGCTAACTTGTTTGGGATGTTTTTCTTCAAAACTCCCACAAAATCGTCATCCTGAGAGCCTGTGACTTTTTTAATTTCCCTTGTAGTCTGTGGCCGGAAAGCTCTGAAGAGTGCCTGCGAACAAGCATCCTCGGGGTCCTTCGACTCCGCGCCATAAGCCGTCCGCTATGCGATAGATCCACGCGGCGCTTCGCTCCGTCGAAAAACACTTCCACGAAGGTCCGCGGAACTGCAGATCCCTCCGCTACGCTTCGCTTCGGTCGGGATGACAAGGGAAGGGCGGCGTTTCCATGAAAATCGGTTGCTGAACAGAACGCGTTTTTCATCACCTTGGGTGGGCCCCCGGCCCATATAACACTCAGGATGACGCCTTTGTGGGGGGTGAAAAGCATTCGGTTAGCTACGCACCGTCGAAAAACACTTCCACGAAAGGTCCGCGGAACTGCAGATCCCTCCGCTACGCTTCGCTTCGGTCGGGATGACAAAGGGAAGGGCGGCGTTTCCATGCTCAGACGTCCCCGTTCGACAAGCTCAGGGCAGGCTCTGCGGGACTCCATTTCATCAGGCCAGTTCTCACGCATACTCTTTAGCCCGTACCCTTCACTCTCACGGACCATCGTTAGGCCACATTTTGGTTGGTCCCCCAACGGGCGCGATTAAAAGCCGGGCCCCGATACAAAGCATCAGAGCTGTGAGCCGTCTAAGGTTCCGTTTTTTATAAAATTCGATAAAATTCGATGCTTTTTAGCTTTTTGGAGGCTTGAACAGCCTTTGCATGGGTTTTCATTTTCCCCGGAGAGCTTAGCGGCGGCGGGCGAAGGGGCTCCTTTTTATGGAGAAAGGGACTCTGGTATCGGGAGCAACATAGTCGGCCATGGGGACACGAGGCGCCAATGAAGTGGTTGGCGAGGGGTTCAAAGGGGCGCCAAAGAAGCTTGGCTCGCCAGGGTCAAGAGTTGGTTCGGGGGTAAGACCTGCAACAGGAGGCGCGCCGTTGCCCTCGCCGGAAGGGGGCTGGGGCGCGGAGGCGGTTTCTTCGTGGGCAGGGGGCGGGGGCGGCTGGGGGTGCGCGTTTTCCGCGGACTGCCGCTCACGAAGCCACTCGGCGGTATAGATTTGGGCGGTAACGGGTGGAGGGGCGGATTTGTTTGGTGCGGCAGCGGCCCGGCGATCGGGAATCATTGCTTCGATGGCGATGATCATGGAGAGGGCTTTGACTTGGCCGGTAATGCTGCCGCGGGTTATTTCGGGGCCCAGGTGGGCGAGTTCCCAGAGGCGGTCCAGGACCTGGTCGCGGCTGGGATTGAGGCGCGGCAGGCCGGTATCCTGTTCGACGAGCTGTTGCCGCACGTCGGCCGGATGCTCAAGCAGGTAAGCGCGGACACTCGGCTTGGATTTGGTGTCGGCGGCGGAATCGGGGTGGAGACCGACGGCTTCCGCGGCACGACGGTCGGTCATATTTCCATAGCGGGCCAGGAGGGCAAACGCTATTTCCTGGTCAGTGATGGTGTCGCTGACGTTGTTCTTCGGCATAGATGGCTCCTTTTTTGGGTAAGTTGTGAAGCAGGCATAGGTTTCGCAGTTGCGCAGGGACAGGGAGGCAATAAAAAATCCCGCCGTGGCGGGATGCGGGAATAGCTGATTTGTGACGAGGATCGGGTGGAACACCGGGCAGCGGTTAACACTGTCCTTCGCTCGCGCGTAGGCCGGAACTATCGGCAACTGCCCGGCTCGGAGGGGTTACGCGAGGACCCGCCTCCTGCCGAAATCATTTATGGGATATAGGTTACAGGATTAGAGAGTCTCCGGCAACGCCAGGTGTGCGCCTTTCATTAAGGAAAGGCGCATGAAGTTCGCGAAACCCACTAAGCTTCACAGGAAATCGGGGATGTGGGGCACCCGTCGGTTTTGGTCAGGACAGAGTTTGCGGTTTTTGGTCAGGACAAAGTTTGCGGTATTCGGCCAGGAGAAAGTTTGCGGTATCAACCTGACTCTAAGATCAGGTTCGCATACTGCGTGGTATCTCCCGTGCGGATCAGGCCGATGGCCTGTGGCACTCTCCGCTTGAAGACCACATGAGGCTCGTAAAGGATCGGGGTGCCATTCAGAGCCGCAGTAAACGCGTCCTTGGTCGCCGGCTGGTTTACCGAAAGAAATTCTTCAGCCATGAAAGCCTGGGCAATGACGAAGTTCCTGGTCAGAGCCTGCAATACGTCCAACACCCTGGGTATGTCGTCGATTAAAGAAATATCAACCGTTTCGATGTGCGGCCAAAAAGGAAATCCCCGGTCAGAAATCACCAGGGTATTTGTGTGCCGGATCCGGCTGAGAAGTGAGTTGATGGCGGGATTGAGAATGCCTGTCTTAAGCACGCCAACCAGAGTAAACCATGTGGGAATCCCTTACTTTGGTAACTGTGATTAGAGAGAAACGCCGCGCTTCCAGGGGATAAAGTCGTTCTGATCGAGCTGCTCGGCCTTGGTTCGCACCTTGCCACTCGCCACTTCGAGAATCAAATCCAGAATCGATTCACCCACCTGCTCGATCGTCTTGTCACCGCGGATCACCGCGCCGGTGTCGATATCGATAATGTCTGACATGCGCTCCGCGAGGCTGGTGTTGGTGGAAACCTTGATCACCGGCGCTACCGGATTGCCGGTGGGCGTTCCCAGGCCGGTGGTGAAGAGAACTACATTGGCGCCCGCGCCTACCTGCGCCGTCACACACTCCACGTCATTTCCCGGCGTACAGAGCAGAGCGAGGCCGGGCGTGTCGTCATACTCGGGATAGTCAAGAACCGCGCACACGGGCGAGGTGCCGCCCTTCCTCGCCGCACCGGCAGACTTCATCGCATCGGTGATCAATCCGTCTTTGATATTTCCCGGAGAGGGATTCATCTCAAAACCAGAGTGGACCGCCTTTGCCCGGGCAGCGTAATCCCGCATGAGCTGGATAAAGCGATCGGCCTGGATCGCGTCCACACAGCGATTGATGAGACTCTGCTCCATTCCACAAAGCTCGGGGAACTCCGACAGGATCGACTTCGCGCCGAGAGCGGCCAGCATGTCGGATACGTGCCCGAGCGCAGGATTGGCGGAGATGCCGGAAAATCCATCGGAGCCGCCACACTTCAAGGCTACTGTGAGCTTGCTCAGAGGAGCAGGCTTGCGGGTGAGGCGGTTGGCTTCCACCAGGCCTGCAAAAGTAGCGCGAATGGCTTCGGAAAGCATGGCCGACTCAAGGCCGGACTGCTGTTGTTCAAACATCAGAACCGGCTTGTGCAGCGCCGGGTCCCGCTGGCGGAGCGCATCCATCAGGATCGACGGCTGGGCGTTCTGGCAACCCAGACTCAATACAGTGGCCCCAGCAACGTTGGGATGATGAATGTAGCCGGCGAGCAGCCCACAGAGCGCCTTCGAATCCTGGCGGGTGCCACCGCAGCCGCCTTCATGTACCAGAAACCTTACTCCGTCGACATTCGGAAAAATCCGCTCAGGTCGATCGGAAGTGAGATCCGCGCGCTCCGTTGCTCGCGGACCATCATGGTGCTGTGCGATCAGTTGACGCACTTGCTGGCGATAAAGCTTCGGCCGTCCGTAACCAAGCTCTTCCTCAAAGGCATCGCGCAGTGCTTCCACATTGCGGTTTTCACAAAAAACCAGCGGAATCACCAACCAATAATTGCGCGTGCCCACCTGGCCGTCCGCACGATGGTATCCGTCAAAGGTGCGGGAAGACCAACCCGAGACGTTGGGCGCTGACCAGGAATAATTGCCCACCTTGGGACCGAAGCCGGAGGCATCGTGCTGCACATTTCGTGTGCTGAGCAGGCCACCGCGGGGGATCGCCTGGCAGACAAGCCCGACGACTCCACCGTACATGATGACCTCATCTCCGATGGCCAGATCGCGGATGGCAAACTTTTGCTTGGCGGGTATTTCGGACGGTGGAATGTACTGCTCCCCGGCAAAGGTGATGGCTTCGCCGGCGGGTAGTTGGGTCAATGCTACAAGTACGTTGTCTTTGGGGTCGATCCGGAGTATTTTTTCGGCAGCCATTTCTTTTCGCCGGCACTCTGCCGTGGATATAGACTCAATGTAGCGCTTAATGTATCGATGGTCAAACCAATGGCCGCCGATCTACCCGGAAAGAAAACAGCCCCGCGCATGAGTGCTTCCATTTTTGATTTGCAGGGAAAGACCGCCGTTGTTGTCGGCGGCACCACCGGCATCGGCCACGCTCTGGCTCTCGGGTTGGCGGACGCGGGAGCGGATGTGGTCGCCTCATCGAGACGGCCGGAGCAGGTGGAACAGACGGCCGCCCAGATTGAATCGAAAGGCCGCAGGACACTGCGCCGCACTTCGGACGTGCACGACCGAACCACTCTGGAAGCACTGCGCGATGACATCCTGGCTGCGTTTGGCAAAGTAGACATTCTGATCAATTGCGCCGGCATCACCAAGCGCGCGCCTACGCTCGACTTTCCCGAAGCAGATTGGAACCAGATCATCGACACCAATCTGACCGGCACCCTGAGGGGTTGCCAGGTTTTCGGAAAACATATGCTCAGCCGCGGCTACGGACGCATCATCAATATCGCATCCCTTTCCACCTACGTGGGGCTGTTCGAGGTCGCCGCATATAGCGCCAGCAAAGCTGCAGTAGGGGCTTTGACCAAAGTCCTGGCCGTGGAGTGGTCCCGCCATGGAGTGCTGGTCAACGCGATTGCGCCCGGGCTATTCCGCACCGATCTAAACGCAAACCTGCTCGACAGTACGGAGCGCGGACGGGAATTCAAGATGCGTACTCCCATTGGCCGCTTTGGCAAAACAGAAGAGCTGGTGGGTGCGGCCGTGTATCTGGCCTCAGATGCAGCATCGTTTGTATCGGGCGAGATACTGGTGGTCGACGGCGGCTTTCTGGCCAGCGGAGTCAATCAATAGCGATGGAATACAGGAAGCTCGGGCAGACAAACCTCAGCCTATCTTTAATCGGCTTCGGAAGCGCTACGCTGGGGGACGTTTTCGGCAACGTCGACCCCAGTGACGCAATCAGGGCGGTTCACCTGGCGGTGGACAGTGGCATCAACTTCTTCGATTCGTCGCCCTACTACGGGATTACCCTGGCGGAAACGCGGCTGGGCCAGGCCCTCGTGGGCAGACGCAACCGCGTCGTCCTGGCGACCAAATGCGGACGCTACGGGTTCGACGAGTTCGACTTTTCCGCCCAGCGCGTGACCGCCAGCATCGATGAGTCACTGCGGCGGTTGCAGACCGACTACATCGATCTATTTCAGGTTCACGATGTCGAGTTCGGGGATGTGGAACAGATTATCCATGAGACCCTGCCGGCCTTGCGGAAACTGCAGCAACAGGGGAAGGCGCGCTACATCGGCATCACGGGATATCCGCCCAAGCTTCTCAGGCGCATCGCCGAGGCTGTGCCGGTCGATAGCATCCTGACCTATTGCCGCTACAACCTTATCAATACGGATATGGATGGAATTCTCACTTCCTTTGCCCGGGAACGCGGAATCGGGCTGATCAACGCGTCTGGTTTGTGCATGGGGCTTCTCACCGAGCAGGGGCCGCCGGATTGGCACCCCGCCCCGCAGCAAGTGCGGGATGCGGGCAGAAAAGCCGCGGAATTTTGCCGCGCGCGTGGAGCGGATCTATCGAAACTGGCGCTGCGCTTCTGCCTGGATCACCCCTACGTCTCCAGCACCCTGATCGGTATATCGTCAACGCGTCAAGTGGAGACGAGCCTGGAACTCCTGAACAGCTCCACCGATAAGGAACTCCTGGCCCAGGTCAAAGCTATCCTGGCGCCGGTGCTCAATTATGTCTGGCCGTCCGGGCGTCCGGAGAATCAAGAGTAAGCCATGAAAGCATTCGTGATGAAAGAGCCGGGCAACGTGGCAATCGAAACGGTGGCGGATGCAGTCGCTACCAATGATGACGTGTTGCTGAAGGTTCGCATGATCGGGCTTTGCGGGACCGACCTTAGCTCTTTTCGGGGTAAGAATCCGCTGATCACGTTTCCTCGCATTCCGGGTCACGAGGTGGCCGCGACCATTGCCGAACCGAGCAAAGCGCATCCGGAACTTCCCGCTGGAATGGACGTTACGGTTTCTCCGTACTTCGGCTGCGGCCGCTGCCCCGCGTGCCTGCGAGGACGGCCGAATGCCTGTCAATTCAACGAGACGCTGGGCGTGCAACGCAACGGGGCAATGACCGAATACATTGCTGTTCCAGCCACCAAACTCTATCCTGCCCGGCTAACCATCAAGGAACTCTGCCTGGTCGAACCGTTGACCGTTGGCTTCCACGCGGTGGAGAGGGGGCGTGTTACCGCGCAGGATGCAGTCGCGGTCTTTGGCTGTGGTGGAGTGGGGCTCGGCGCCATCGCCGCCTCCGGCTTCCGCGGGGCGAAGACCATCGCTGTCGATCTCGATGACGCAAAGCTCGCCCTTGCCCGCCACGCCGGCGCTACCCACAGTATCAACACCGCCAGGGAACCTCTGCACGAACGGCTGCTCGAGCTTACGGGAGGCCGCGGGCCGGACGTGGTGATTGAAGCAATCGGGCTGCCGCAGACCTTTCGCAGTGCCGTAGACGAGGTAGCTTTCACCGGGCGCGTGGTTTACATCGGCTATGCCAAAGAGCCGGTAGCCTACGAAACCAAGCTCTTCGTACTGAAGGAGCTCGACATTCTGGGATCACGCAATGCCCTCCCTGAAAACTTTCGTGAAGTGATTCGAATGCTCGAGGAGCATCGCTTTCCCGTAGACGAAGCCGTGAGCGCCATCGTTCCACTGGAACAGGCGCCCGCAATGATCAAGGCGTGGAGTGATAATCCCGGTGGATTCTCCAAGATCATGATTCGCTTCGACTGAGCTTATTCCCACCGAGAGCTCTTCCCTGTCTCATCCGAAACGCCTGAGGTAGGCAGAGCAAAGGCCAACCGTCTGGTCGGTGTAGGAAACTCCCAGCGACCTGGCGAGACCGGTTTCCGCATGGGAACTGACCCAGGCTATAAGCAGCAACCGCCGTAGCATAACAAAAGTTGGAATTTCTTCTTCTTCGGCCTGGCTGACCGCAGACACCGTTCGATAGCCTTCCAGCCACCGCTGGATGAGGCTGGGACCGTGGGGCAAGTGCTCGTAAAACGACAGCGGCGTAGCGGCGTCGTACATGAACCAACCAAAACCGCAGTCGTCGAAATCGATGACTTTGATTTCCCTTCCGTGCATCAGTACATTGTCCAGCCGCAGGTCGCAATGAGCCAGACCAAAGCGGTCAGGGCCGCTTCCATAACAGGCCAGGCGTGCCCGGATCAACTCGACTGTGCGGCCAAATAGATCGAGCTTGCTTGCATCCATACCCAGAGCATCGCGCCAGCGGCCCCAGCGTGGAGCCTCTCCTAAAGCGGTGTCGAAGCTCCAGGTGAATCGCTCAAAATCGTGCGGCCGGCGCCATTTTCTGCTATGCGCGTGCATCTGCGCCGTGATGGACCCAAGACTCTTGAAACATTGGCTAAGATCCATATCGATCCGGGGGTGATGGCCTTCTTCCCACTCGAAGAGAACTACGTTGCGCGATTCATCTGCAGTGCGCTGGGGCACAACCTGCACCCATTCTCCATTGAGCCCGGCTACGGGAACGGGGGTCGCGACCACCCCGTCTCGACGCAGGGCAACCAGCCAGGCAATCTCCGAAGCCAGCGAATTTCTCGACTGATATCCCGGCCGCTGAAGGCGTAAAACCCAACCTTTGCCAGAAGGATCTTCTACTTTGTAAATCTCATTCTCGGAAAGGCTGATGAGATGGACGCGCGCGTTGCGGGGAAGATCATAGAGGCTAAGCGCCTGCTCGGCCAACTGAGTTGCCACCGTTTGCGAGTCTCCTTTGCTCACTCTACACCGTCGATAAAATCCTTTGACTTCCCTTTGCGTTTCCCCGCAAACTAGGGTCATCGCTCTTCAGGCCCTCCGCCCGAATTTCATCGTCGCTCGCAAACTCAGTTACTTTGAACCAGTGTTCTGGAGACGCACCACTGCCGCCCGAGACCACAGCTGTACTTGCATCGGACTTCCCCGCGAGCCAGGCCGAATACGGTCTACGCCATAACATTCTGACGCCCTGGGAGACCCTGGCCCAGTCGGTCGCGGCCATCGCACCAACTACTACTCCGGTAGTGACCATCCCGCTGGTGTTTGCCTTGGCCGGCAACGGAACCTGGGTCGCTTATGCGCTGGCTACCGTGCAGGTCACGCTGATCGCACTCCTGATCGGTGCGCTGGCCCGCCGTTCAGCCTCCCCCGGCTCCTTATATAGCTATGCTACGGATTCGCTGCCACCGCTGTTTGCCAGCGTCGCGGCCTGGGCCCTCCTGCTCGGTTACGTCGCCACCGGCTCGTCGATCGCAGCAGGTTTTGCCCTGTATGCGAACATTCTGCTGAAGGCGTTTACGGGCCACCTGGTGTCGCCTTCCCTGCTGGTTCTGGTGGGCATCCTCGGAGCCGCAACCATGGCCTACCGCGATGTAAAGGTGTCCGCGCGAGCCATGCTGTGGCTGGAAGGCGCGTCGGTCGCTTGTATCGTCCTGGTTCTGGTTCTGGTCTTGTGGAAGAACGGGCTGCACCTCGATTGGCCCCAATTGCACCTAAAGGGCAGCTCGGTCCCGGGCATCCGCCTGGGGCTGGTATTGGCAATTTTCAGTTTCGTCGGCTTTGAGAGTGCGACCGCGCTTGGTCACGAGGCCAAAGAACCGCTGCGCACCATACCCCGCGCAGTTTTGCAGTGTGCGCTGGGGGCGGGCGCGTTCTTTATCCTCGCTGCCTACGCCGAAGTGCTTGGCTTTCGCAGCACAGGGCTCTCGTTGGACAAGGCCGATGCGCCGTTGCACGTGCTTGCCAACCAGGCATCCGTACCTGTATTTGGCATCCTCATCGACGCCGGCGCCATGGTCAGCATGTTCGCCTGCGGGCTGGCTTGTATCACGGCGGGTGCCCGCATCCTTCTGCTTATGGCCCGTAATGGCCTGGTTCCCATGCATTTTTGCAAGACCCATCATCGCAACGAAACCCCCCACCTGGCGGTACTACTAACTGCCGTCGTGGTTCTTATTCCTACCCTGGTGCTTACCCTGCTCGGTTACTCGGGGACAGACATCTATGGTTGGCTGGGCTCATTCGCGGTCTACGGATTCATCACCATCTATGGGCTCACCTGCATTGCCCTGCCCCTCCAGCTAAAAAGGCAGGGTGCGTTGTCGAAGGCGCTTTTGGTGACTGCGGTTCTGGGAGGCGTCTCGATGGTAATGGCGCTGGCGGGAACTCTTTATCCAGTTCCTGCTCCGCCCTATTCCTGGCTGCCTTATCTCTACTTCGTCTACCTGCTCATTACCCTGGTGTTCTTTTTCCGCACCCGGCACAAGCGGGGTACCGCGGTGAGCGAGAGTTTATCTTGACCAGGCAGGTTCATTGTAGAGTTGGTGTAACCCAAAAGAGTAACTCGAACCGGCGGTTAGCTCGCACCGTTGTTGCTATCATAAGTGCCATGAAAAAAGCTTTGCTGTTCACCATGGTCTTACTCTTTACGGGCTCCGCTTTCGCGCAGCACCATCACCATCATCATCACCACCACCACCATTCCCACGCGCAGGCTCGGTAGTACGGGAGGTTAGCGCGAGGCAGCGGGCGGGGCCACGGTCGCCAACCAGCGAAGAAATGCGCTCGACAGGGGACCGCGCTGATCTGAGTAGGCGTGATCGGTAGGCAGGTGCAGCGTAGCCACACGGCTGTTTCCAGCGCGCCGCAATGCGGCCGCGAATGCCTGGTCTCCTCGAGCGTACGCATCCTCGGAGGTGACGATCAGCAACGGCCGGGTCTTGAGTGCACCCACCTTATTCATGAAGCTCCATTGCGTTGCGTTGGCGATTGCTTCGTGGGCCAGCCCCTCAGGGGAGCAGCCACTCAAAGGCTCCATTCCATCGCGATCGTAAGCAGCACTCAGCGCCCTGATCGTTGCCTGTTCCTGATCCTTGGTAAAGGGTCGGGCAATGCGTCCTCCCACGTCAGCCGCGGAAATAAGACCAACCCCCATGATCCCCTGGTCGGCAGCCGCAGCTTGCACTGCCATGAAGCCGCCCAGGCTGTGTCCGATGAGGACAATACGCGACGGGTCCAGCCGCAAGATCCTTGCCATTGAGACCGAACGCAGATAATCGATCGCGGCGGCCGTGTCTTCGATTGCATGGGAGAAGGAGAAGTCACCGGGAGAGCCCCAGGAGCCACGGTAATCAAAATAAAGAACATCCCAACCGGCACTGCGAATATCCTGGGCCAGATCAAGATTGCGTTCGTTACCTGGAAAGCCGTGCAGCAGCACGACTGCCGGGTGTGGGCCCGGACCCGCGGCAACGTAAACGAACGCGTTCAGGAGCACCCCGTGGCTCGGGATTTGAAAACTCTGCATCGAAGCGCGCTGCGCATAACTGAGCGGGGCCAAGATGCATAGAATCGCGATCGCGATCCATTGCCGAAGCATCGCCTTGAAGGATTGCTCAACACCGAGATGGGTAGCCACCACGCAATGACCACAAACCAGCCTATGGTTGTGCAGAGCTACCTCCGGGACTCTTGGGTTTTGTAACCCAGTGAGTTTCCATCCTACCGGAATAGGATGGCGGCGCACCTCACCGAAACGGGGCACAAGGGGTACGGACGGTCCTTGCCGGGATTTCATGAAATCTACCCTGAAATACCCTCCTGGGCTGGTCTTACGCCGTTGTCTTCAGGGATTTTGCCGGTTACCGACGGAACACGCTGGGTGCGAAGCCTGGTCACATAGCGTCCCCCTGGCTGCCGCAGAACGGCCAGGACCTGGTACCGCTCGAGGCGACGATGCTATCCCGGCAAACCCAGTGGGCCCTGACGAATATGAAGTAAACCGCATTCAGTGCCGATGTCTTGATAACCAGGATCACGTGAATGCTCGCCATGAGAGCGCCGGCCAAAAGGAATGCGGGGAATGCAAGGAATACAAGGAATACAAGGTGGTGCGCCCAAGCCCGGTCATTCATTTTCCAGATCGATAAAAACCAGTCTCATGATTGTCGTGCTTGGCTTGATCGGGCTATTGACGATTATGCAGTGGGCCGCAAGAACCGTACTCAAGAATGTGACGATTGGTCATCAACAGATTATCTCTTTGCAGCGCCGGATCGACGGCGTGGAATCGCGGGCAAAGGCGCCTTACGCGGCAGGGGCGGACGCCAGCATCACCCACCCTCAAACGCTCCAGCCGGACTTGAAGGAACTAACGTCACAAAATAAGGAAACCGAGATCGCATTAAAAACGCTGCAGAGCGGCCTGGGGTCTGACATAAGGGCCGAACTGGCATCCATTGACGGCGTATTAGGGATGCAGGCAGTACTCGGCGCCTTGGTGCTTGTCTGTGTGATGACGGCCTTGTTCTTTAATACGTGGATGTCGGTTGAAGCCGGAGCACGAAGGCGAGGGGTCGAGGTCTTAGACCAGGCTCATCGGGATACCAAGGTCCTTTTGAATTCCATCCCATCGCTCGTGATCGGGCTGGACGCGAATGGCCGCATTCAACAATGGAACAAAGCGGCAACGAAGATTCTAGGATGGGAGGAAGCCATTGTACTGGGCAAGACTCTGGATAACTGTGGAGTGAAGTGGCTTACGACCGACATAAGTTCCCGCATCGCAGGTTACGTCCTGGAGCCGGCAGCTCACAGCCTCGACGGCATCAGGTTAGATAAACACGGAGCGGTCCGGTCTCTCGGCCTGAAAGCGATTCAGCTCAATACGGAGAGTTCTACCGGAACCCTCATCGTCGGCGCGGATATCACCAAAAGAATGGCGCTCGAAGAACAACTGCGCCAGGCGCAGAAACTTGAGTCCATCGGGCAACTGGCGGCGGGAATCGCGCACGAGATCAACACGCCTACGCAGTATATCGGAGACAACGTCCGGTTTCTGAAAGATACCTTCGGGGATCTGAAACTTCTGCTGGCACAATACGGCCGGTTGTTGACAGCGGCGAAACACTCCGAGCATTTCGGCGAAACGGTGGTAGAAGTCTCAGCGGCAGTTGACAAGGCCAACCTTGGCTACCTGCTCGAAGAGATTCCCAAGGCCATCGAGGAGACCCTGGAAGGCGTGAACCGGGTTGCTACGCTGGTCAGTGCGATGAAAGATTTTTCCCACCCGGGCACGAAAGAAAAGGTCGACCTCGATTTGAATCGCGCCATAGACAGCACCATTACGGTAGCGCGCAACGAGTGGAAGTACGTGGCCGACCTGGAAACCGACTACGACCCATCCTTGACCAAAGTCTCCTGTCTCCCCGGCGAGTTCAATCAGGTAATCCTGATCTTGATCGTCAACGCCGCCCACGCAATTGCCGATGTCATTGCAAAAGGCAGTCCGGAAAAGGGCAAAATCAAAGTGCAAACCCGGAATTGCCCGCAGTGGGACGAGGTCCGAATCCAGGATACGGGCTCCGGAATCCCAGAGAAGATACAATCCAGAATCTTCGATCCCTTTTTCACCACCAAAGAAATCGGAAAAGGAACCGGACAGGGGCTGGCCATCGCCCGCTCCGTGATTGTCAACAAACACGGGGGAACCATTCATTTCGAAACTGAGCCGGGAAAGGGCACGACCTTTGTCATCCGTCTCCCGCGCGATGGCAAGAGCCTTGGTCTCCAGGCGGCCGGACGAGCTGCCTCTTAGGGATTCTTCTCCCAGAACGCAGGCATGGCGTTGTATCGCTGCAGCAGTGCCGGTATATCGACGAATCCGTGTTTGCGCATAGGGAAAAGCTCGACCTGATAAGGCTTGCCGGCAGCGATCAAGGCATTCATAAACGCCTCCTCGTTCTGAGGATGGACATTTTCGTCGTAGGTGCCATACATCAGCATGAGATAGCCATGCAGATCGCGCGCACTGGGAATGAGCGACGCGCTGTCGTAGCCTGAGAAATTATTCTGCGGCAACTGCAGTAACGATTCACCCCACTTGGAATCGTAGAATGGCCAGTCAGTCACGGGCGTTCCGGCGATGCGGGCCTTGAATTCCTGTGAACCTGGTCATCAGGTTGATAGTTACGCGTCCCGCCTCGATCCAACCCCAGACTCCCACGCGGCTACCATCGACCCAGGGCTGCGCCTTCAGCCAGCGAATGCCGGCAACCAGGTCCGCGGTTTCTCCGGCGCCCGGGCTTGTCTGCGAGGGTGTTCTCAAGTGTCTTACTGATCGCCGTGGCAGCGCGGTTATCGATTGCCACCGCAATATAACCCTGGTTGGCCAGCACGTTGTCAAAAAGGGTTTCGTTCTGCCATGCGTCTTTAACTGTTGGCGCGGAAGGGACCGCCGTACACGTGCAGGATCACGGGATACCGGTGGGTGGGGTCGAAACCTTTAGGCTTCAATACCTGCGCGGGCATGGCAAAGCCGTCCGCCGCCGGGATGGTCGACAGTGAGGATACTGCAAGTCGCGGGCAGAAGCTCTGGGCCGTGGTGCTGCGATGTTCTTCCAGTCTCCGTGCGAGTGTGCAGCTAACGTTGGAAGAATACGGATTTTCGAGTAGGCTGTCGAATAATAGCGTAGCGTCTGGCGACATCTCGATCGCATGGGTTCCCGGCTCCGTGGAGATCCGTTTCAGGCCGCTGCCGTCGCTATCGATCCGGTATAGCTGGCGCTCCACCGAACCATCCTTAAGCGCAGTGAAATAGATCCAGTTCCTGGCTTGATCGATGCCGACAACTCCCTGGTGCACCCAGAAGGCTCCGCCGTGGGAGGAGACGATAGGCCAGTCGCCCCTGGTCACCTGGTTGACCAGAGTTCCGTCGCCAGCATACCGATGTAGGTGCATGAAGCCATCGCGTTCCGATGCCCAGAGGAAGTGTCCGTCGCGCAGGAAATAGAGATCGTCGTTTACATTCACCCATGCGGGGTCGGTCTCCGTGAGCAATCGCTTCACGTCGCTTCCCTCGCGATCGGAAAGATACAGTCCCAGTTCTCTTTGGCTGTGATCCAGGGTCTTGAAGCTGAGGTGCTTCCCATCGGCAGCCAGCGCACGCCCATCAGCCACTCATAGGGCTCAACCCTAACGCGGATCCAATGGTTCGAGGCCGAATCTACGGCAATGACGCCCACCCGCCGACGGTCGAGATCGCCGGCCTAGGGAACGTCTGAAGGATCAAACGAGGATTGCCGTACAAAGCGACAAACGGTCATCGTCAGTACCCGCTTCATCGGTCTGCAGATAGCGTTTATTCGAATCGGGCGACCACCATAGCCGTATCACGACGGCCAGACCTCCTCCCTTATACCCAGGAGAGTGTGCCATTCAAGGAAGTTATGCGAACCATCGTGAGCCAGCTCCGTCTCCTTCATTCGCCCACTGTGATTCATCGGCTTGGACGTAAAATCACGCTAATCTCCAAATCCTGAGTGAACGCTTTCATCTCCTCATGTCCCCGGTGCCTCACAAATATTTTTTGGATTTTCTTGGGACCGCGACTTCCACTGTGTGAAGGTGGCAAGTGTCATTCTAGTCGGATTCGATGTGAAAGCGGCAGCTCCAGTGCGCCAGATCCGGCGAATAGATCCCGGTTGCGGGACGATAGGTCTTCCAGGAACCATTTCTTTTGGGAGGCGCCCCTGCGTCAGAGGCAGCCTCCGTTTTCGTACAGGCCTGCTATCCATGATCGAGATCGACCCAGTGCACGACCCCAAGGAGTAATGGCAATGTCCAATATTAAGAACGCAGCGTCCCCCAAGCTGATATCCGTGCTTGCTCTGCTCACCCTGGCCACCCAGACGGCTGTCTGTCAATTGAATTCCAACACCGCAAGCGTGGCGCTGAGGGCGACCCTGACGGAGTCGCTCACGGTTGCGGCGACCCCCAGAACGGTTTCTATTCCCCTGGTGTCTGGAGGCGTCGCAACCGGATCGTCGCCGGTAGCCATCACCACCGCCTGGGTTCTGAATGGGGGCCGCACGGCAGTGACGCTGGTTGGCTACTTTTCCAGCGCGACCGCTGCCCTCACCGACGGAGCCACCACTCCAACTAATATTCCCGCGTCGGAAGTATTGGGTCAGGTAACCACAGGCACGCCAACCACCTTCACACGCATTTACACAAACCGCACCCCTGGGCCCGGCCGGAGCGGGTTTGACGTTGTTCTCTTTGCCGCTCACCAGCAGCAATCAGACTGCGAGCCGGACAGATAACCTGCTGCTCGAAATCAACCTGGCGAGTCAACCGCAGTTACCTGCGGGCGCCTATACAGGCACGCTGAATATCCAGGCACAAGCCCTGTAGTTCGTCCGGAAATGGCACAACCATTGATCGCGATGCGGGAACCTCAGTCCCCAGCCTCTGCCCAATGCGTAGTACCCCCTTAGGAGCGCGGTATCCGCGAATGCCGCGCTCCTCATTTGGATGAGGAGGAGAAGGTTTGCCGCTTGCGGTCCTGTTCGGCTTTGCGTGGTTCTTTCTGGGAACACTTGTAATCGCCCAGACGGTGCAGCCGGTTATTTCCGAATATGGGGGGAAAGCCGACGGAATGTTCACCCTCACTAACGGCACACTGGCGCCCATGGTGGTCGTGATGGAACCGGAAAGCTTCAGCATCACACCGGATGGCCAGGGCGTATTCCGCCCCCTCGATCGGAACATCCACGTCGAGCTCTCGGCCATGAGCGCGCGGCTCGAACCAGGCCAAACCTATTACGTCTTCTATAAGGCCCATGCCGACCAGTTGCCGGCCTGGTTCACGGTTTATTCCACTTTCTCGTCTGCGCAACATGAACCAGGCATGGACGTGCGCATCATGCTTCCCCACACTGTTTATCTCTACCAAAAGAAACCTATGAACAAAGAAGAAATCAACATCGCGCTCGGCCACCTGGGAGGCCGGGACAAAGAAGATCGTCTGCGATGTGGAGAACCGCGGCCTCAGCCTGGTTCGGGTACAGGAGGTGCGCATTACCGGTCCTCATGTCTCAGAGAGTACTGCTGGATTTCCACTCCTTCCCCTGGGCCGGCGGCACCTGGAACTGAGCTGGGACGAAAAGCAACCGCCAGATACGCTGCAGTTTCGTTTTCAGCACTTCACCTTGAAACAGCCGCTCAGCACTCGCGGCAAATGATTGTGGTTTGGCCGATGGGCGGCGTCTGGCGTGCGACTCTCCTGCATAGTCTTGCTGATCGTGACCCTTGCTCCCAGGTTGACAGGCCAGGTGTTCGAGGTGAACGGAGGCGCGTCGAGTCTCTACCAGGCGCAGGGCGGATCCCTCTCCATGCGCGCCCCCAGTTATCGAGCTTCGCTGGGCGTAGGAACGGTGGCCGGCCGGTTTGTCGGCGGCGCCAATCTCACCAAAGTGGCGGGACGATCCACCTGGATCGCCGGAGACGACTACATCCATTTCGTGTTGCCGACTGACATTTTCGACACCAGCCATTACGTGATAGCCCAGGGAGCCGGGGTGATGACCACGCTGAGGAACACCGGCCTAATGGCTTTCGCCGGAGCCACCTCCACCGGATTCAACAGCCCGCTGTTCGAAGCAGCTCGCGCGGAAAACCCGGCCCTCATCCTGTTTCTTGACCGGCGCCTGGCACCGGACCTCGCCATCTCTTCAAAGATGATCTTTTCCCGCCAGACCACCGCAATCGAAGGCGTCGATTGGGAACCGGCTGACAGGTTGAAGATGGGAATCTCCGGGGGTGTGGGCGCGAACCAGCCTTATGGCGCCGCCAGCATCGATTTCCGGCGGAAATGGATCGTCGTGCAAACCGCCTACATCGAAGCGGGCAACCAGTTTCACCGCGCTGTGGTGGAAGCGCCTCTGCAAAGCGAGCCTGACCGTGAGAACGTGGCGATCACGCTCAAGCCCGCAAGGTACTTCAGCGTGACTGCTGCGCGGCAAAACTTTCTCTCGCCGGTCAGTAACTCGCAAAATAGTGTACGCAGCTCCATCGATCAGGGCACAGCCAACCTCAACCTTGCCGGGGTAACTTTGCTTGCCTCTTTCTTTCACTCAACCTACCTCGGTAATTCGAATAACTCCACGGCATACACGGCTGGCAGAGACTTCACCCATCGTGTGCACGCCACGGCGAGCTACCTGGAAAGCCGGCCCGACAACGGCGCCACGACGCGGTCGTTTATCGCCAACTTCTCTGAGATCCTCACCCCTCGATGGAACGTCATTGAGGTGATCAGCCGTTCGCACCAACAAACTTCAATTTCCTTCGGTGGCGGATTTCTCTCCAACCTCGTCTCCGTAAGCGCGCAGTATGAGACGTACTACGTACCGGAGCGGAATACGTCGCCGTTTGTGCAGGCGATGATTGTGGATCTGCAGGTTCATCTGTTCCGTGGCATCGCCTTGCACGGCGCAAGCTTTGTGGCGCCGGATGGCAGCCTCCGCTACACCGCAGACGCTTCCGGGGTCATGACGCACCGGGCCGCGGGTGGCGGCGGTTCGGCGCAGCGCTACTCCATCGGAAGCAGTATCCTGCGCGGGCGCGTAGTGGATGCCAAAGGTGAGCCGGTCGCCGGGGCTGCGCTGCTGATCGATAAACGTATCGGTATTTACGGATTCTGATGGGCGATTCTTCCTGCGGGAGCGGAGTCCGCACGCGCATACTCTGCAGGTACTGACAGACAAATTTCTGAATGGTGGCGTTTATGAAGTGGAGTCAGCACCCTCGAGCGTAACGGCAACACGAAATACGGAGGAACCGGGGGCATTGATCATTGTTAAGCGGGTTGCAGCAGCGGTTCCGGCACGGGGAACACCGTAGCGTACAAGCGATTCGCAGAAAGAAGTCCGGATGTGAAGATGATCAGAATTAGTTTCATGCTCTGTTTCTTCCTTTGCTTTGGAGCAGTGCAAGCATTATCGCAAGCGATTCCGGTTAGTAAGGGCCGAGTGTGGCCGGCAGTCACGAGCGGCGGCTCTGTAACCGTGACCACGTCTCCTGCGCTGGTTAGCTTCTCGCTGGTATCAGACGGCGAAGCCGCCGCTGACAGTGGTGTCGTGGTGACCACCTCCTGGACGGGTCACAGCCGCGCTTCCGCGCTCAACCTTTATGGCTATTTCTCCACCGCCGGCGCGGCCCTGACCGGTGGCTCTCCGCCCGTTTACATCCCTTCTTCTGCCGTGCTCGGCCAACTGTCTACTGGAGCAAGCCGGATATACACCCCATTCACCCAAAGCAATCCGATTGCCGGCGCCAGCCTGCTGCTCTATTGCGAGCTTTTTCTGGCTGGCGGTAACGGCTCTCGTTCCGACACACTGAACATGGAGATCAACCTGAAAGGTTTGCCCCCTCTTCCCGCAGGAAGCTATACGGGAACGCTTTATCTGCAGGCACAAATGCTCTAATGCAGGGTCGCTGGAATCGTCTCTAAGGCCGGCCGGCCATTCCTTCCGTTCGAAACCGAGACCGAAGGTCCGGCTTCGCCAGCTCCGTGCAGGGGACTTCTTCCCCATTTTCAAAGACTTGCAGATGCTTCCCAGTCCTGGTCAGGTGCCCAACACAAAAGCATTTTGCCGTTCATGCCACCTTGTTGCCATGTCTGGATCACGGGAACAAGCCGTAATACTTCTCGACGCCGCAGACTCCTCAGAAGGCTAAATGCTGTCTCTGGAGCAACGATGAGCCTGCCCCACAAAGAGGTAGCAAAATGGTTTCCCGTATTTTCGCCGCAATGTTCCTCTTCACGACCTTGGTTGGTTCCGCGCAATCGATCGATCCGACCAAAGTTGCCACCGTCCATGTCTACCGTCAAGGCAGATTACTGGTCGAGACCTCGGTGTCTGCTGATGGGAATCCAGTCGTTTGCCTGACGCCTTACGAGAGCGCAACCTTCTATTTGCGTCCCGGGCGGCATGAGCTGGCGATGCCTTCGGGCGAGATCAAACCCAGCGTTTCCTTCCTGGCCGAAGTGGGTCAACAATATTGGTTTAAGTTGAACTACGAGCACGTCGTCTCCGCCACATCCCTAAGAGATCTCAGCGTGAGCCTCTACTATGCAGCGGAATATTCCAGACGGCGATGAGATTCGCGAGGTAACAATCGAGCAAAGTAAACTGCTGGAGATCCTGGAGAAAAGCGGCCCGCATGCGTTGCCATACCGGTTTTCTCGCATGCCCGACGAACGTCCAAGAGCGGCAGAATGATCTGGGACTTTTCCGCGGCCTGGATGGCGTAAGCCTAGAGTGCTGTGAAACATGATCTGATTCGATGCGAATAGGTATCCAAATCGGATTCAGCTCGAATGCGTGTCCAGATGTCCTCCGGAATGCCAAGAAAAGCTTCCACTACATCGGGGTCGAACTGAGTTCCGGAACAACGCACAATTTCTTCTCGCGCGACCTGGTATGGCAGGGCGGCGCGGTAGGGCCGATCTGAGGTCATCGCGTCCAAAGTATCTGCAACAGCAAAGATCCTGGCTCCCAGCGGGATTTCCTTTCCAATCAATCCCTGGGGGTAGCCCCCTCCATCGTAGGACTCGTGATGGGTCAGCACAATTTGAGCGGCACGCGAGAGGAACATATGTTGGCTCACCAGGTCATAGCTGATATTCACATGCCTGCGCATGATCTCGGTCTCTTTTGGGTTCAGCTTTCCGGGCTTCAACAGAATCGCATCCGGAATACCTATTTTGCCGATATCGTGGAGCGATGCCCCGAGAGCAAGTTCTCCAAGCTCTTCCTCACTGCAAGCCATGGCTCGGCCAATCTCCAGAGAGTAGAGCGTCACACGCTGGGAATGGCCAGCGGTTTCGTTATCGCGGAGATCCAGCGCTCCGCCTAACGCGCGCAAGGTTTCATCGTACATCGACCTGATTCGTTGCACAGCAACCTGAAGTTGCCTGGTTCTCTGGTCCACCAGCTCTTCCAGTCGATCGTTCTGCCCCTTCAATACTTGCTGCAGCTGGTGCAGTTTAAGATGAGTATCGATACGAGCCTGCACCTCTTCCACCTGGAAAGGCTTATTAATGTAGTCCGCACCGCCGCTGTGAAAGGCTTTGACCTTGTCTTCGGTGGCGTGCAGCGCGCTGAGGAAGATCACGGGGACAGCCGAAAGCTCTGGGTCGGTTTTCAACCGCTCGCACACCTCGTAGCCATTCATCTCCGGCATATTGATATCCAGTAGAAACAAGTCCGGAGGATTCTGGGCAGCGGCCGCCAGTGCCAAACGCCCCCTGGGAAACGAACGTATCTTATAGCCATGCACTTTCAGCATGTCTTCCAATAGCCTTAGGTTGGCCGGCTGATCATCGACCACCATGATGTTCGCTTTTTCAGTAGGGGTCATGGGTTGTGCTTCATCGCTGTAATTTCGAGCTTGGTCTCTGCTAGCAAATGAGTCAGGTCATCGTACTGGTAGTTTTTTGCAAATGCCTCTAACGCCCTCGCGGCCTGTTTGTCATACTCCTCGACTCTGTGGACCAGCTGATCCAAACGGTCCTTCTCGCCTTTTTGAACCGCATCCTGCAATTGATGGATCAACTCCCAAGGCAGTTTCTTGAGTTGTTCCGGGCTCACCACGTGAGGTAACGCGACCACTGGATACAGCTGCTCGACCGCGTCTTCCTGGCTTTCGTGGGGAGCACTCTCTCCTACGCCTTCCATAGCCGGGTCGGGCTCGATTGGCGTTTCGAAGCGGAACATTGAGCCCTCGCCTAAACGGCTCACTACGGTAATGTCGCCTCCCATCAATCGAGCGTAACTTCGGCCAATGGCCAGCCCCAAACCCGTTCCTTCCTGCTCTTCAAGACCACGCTTGATCTGGCTGAACGGCTGGAACAACTTGCCTTGATGCTCATCGGCAATGCCCGGACCAGTGTCCTCCACCTGGGCTGACAACCAAAGCCGGTTGGCGCGCCTTCGCTCCAGTGTGATGTGCAGCCTGACATGGCCTCGAGTGGTAAATTTGATCGCATTGCCCAGTAGGTTGATCAGCACCTGGCGTATCTTGCCTTCGTCCGCCACAACGTAAGCTGCAGGTTCCCCGTCCACGACTACTTCGAATCGCAGAGTCTTTGCCTGCGCCCACAAGCGGAACATCGAGGCCAGGTTATCCACTAAGCGGGAAAAGTTGAATGTCGTCGGATAGAGCTCGGTGCGGCCGGCCTCGATCTTGGACATGTCCAGAATGCCGGTGATGAGAGTGATCAGATGCTCGCCGCTCTGGCAGATAATCTTGAGATTCGCTTTCGCGTCGGTTCCCAATTCCGGATCCCGTGACATCAACTGCGCGTAGCCAAGAATAGCGTTCATCGGGGTACGTATCTCGTGGGACACGGTCGATAGGAACAAACTCTTAGCCCGGCTGGCCGCCTCTGCCTCTGCGGCCGCAACTTCCAGCCGCCGGTCATAGCGCTTCCGCTCGGTGATGTCGCGGACAGCGGAAACAACCAGGGTTCCCTCCTCAGTCTCCAGTGGGCTGAGACTGATCTCAATCGGGAACTCTGTACCGTCCTTGCGCAACCCGTAGAGGTCTATTCCGGCTCCCATGGGCCGCACCCGGAGATCGGTAAAAAACACCGAGCGGTGCCCTGGGTGGCTGGCCTGGAAGCGTTCCGGCATCAACTTCTCCATCGTCTCCCCGACCAGCTCTTCTCGCCGGTAGCCAAACATGCTCTCCATCTGGGCATTGACTAAAACGATCTTTCCCTCTCGATTCACCACCAGCATTGCGTCTGGCGCCGCTTCCAATAGCACTCGAAATTTACCTTCGGTGGCGAGCGTTTTGGTGCGGTCCACGACTTGGCCGAGCTGATTGCCGACCAGCGCCATTACTTCCAAAAGCGCATCGTCCCGATCGTGGTAGTCGACCGCGAAAAACTCCAGTATTGCGATGACCTCGCTTCCGCTCAGCACTGGAAAGGCGAATGCCGACTTGATCCCGGCTTCTTGAGCTGCCGGCTGCCGTGTGAAGTTCACCACACTCGCCACATCTCTGACCCAAATCGGCCGTGCGTTGGCAACGACTTCAGCGAGAAAGTCCGTTTCTACGGAAAATTCGCCGGATTCAGAAACTCTGCGGAAGACCCGGAACCGGTCATCTTGGGTGGAACTCCAAATAGGGGAAGAGGCCAAATGCTTCTGCCCCGGAGAGGCTACGCAGGCATGCCCCAGCGGCCATCCGGTAAACTCACAAATTCGCTCCACGGCGAATTGCATTGCCTCTGCAATGGTGGTTACCTGGTTAGCTGTGGTGGCCACATCCTTCAGTAATTCGAGCTGCTTATTCTTCTCATATAAGGTCTGTTCGCTTTCTTTGAGCCTGGTGATATCAAAACCCACGCCGTGAATGGCACAAGGCCTGCCATCGTCGCGGCGGAGCATGCTGGCTTCGCATTGAAACCAGACCACCCTGCCATCGCGCGCGATTACCCGGTATATCGATTTGAGCGGCGTGCCGGAAACAAACATTTCCGCAGCTTCTGCGCTCCATCTTTCCTTGTCATCCGGATGTATGTGCTGGTACCAGCGAATGGGATCTTCCAGCCATTCGTTCTGCGAGAATCCCAGGCTGGCTTCGATTTGAGGACTCACGTAAGCATCGCCGATGCCGCCCTCGAGGGAGGCCATGAAGACAACTGCAGGGAGCCGGTCGATGAGTGAACGATATTTACTTTCCTCACTGAATGGGTTAGTCGCATCCGGTTGGCCAGGGAGGGATGCCGGGCTCGATGGATCGTGCGGACCGAACACGTCGGCCAGCACATTGAGTGTGGCCTCGACGCTGGCCAGATCGAACGTCGTTTGATCCGATTGCGAGAGCGCTGTAAGTTCTTGCCGCAAGCCAAGTCCTCGTGGACTTTCACCCATCCCGGGTTCCCAACTGATCGCGTCGCCGGAGATTATGTGTTGGTTTCTCCGCTCATCTCTTTCTCCAGCTCGGTTCTTTATTGAGCGAGGCCTGGGTAAACCTGCGCAGAGCGTGGATTGCTTTTCCGTAACTGGCGACTGCGCTGGCGGAGAGCAAGGAACCGGGTGGCTGGTTCATGAAGGGCATGAATTTATCGGGAAAGCCGGGCATGGTACAGCCGATACAAATGCCACCTATGTTGGGGCATCCGCCTATGCCTGCCATCCAACCACGCTTCCCAACATTGCACTGAACAACGGGCCCCCAACATCCCAGCTTCACGATGCATTGAGTCTCGCCGTACCTGGTGGCGAAGTCAGCCTGTTCATAGTAGCCACCCCGGTCACATCCTTCATGGACCGTCTGACCAAACAGCCAGGTTGGGCGCAGACACTCGTCGAGGGGGATCAGGCGCGCCCTACCGGTAGCCATATGAAGCAAATAAAGCAGTGTCTCCATGAAATTATCCGGCTGCACCGGACATCCAGGGACGCACACGAGAGGGATGTCGGCTCTTGATCTCCATTTCCAACCCAAATAATCCGGCAGCCCCATGCACCCTGTGGGATTTCCCTCCATCGCATGAATGCCACCGTAGGTTGCGCACGTCCCGGCAGCAACGACGGCCCAGGCCTTCGAAGTCAGGCGGTCGATCCAATCGCACGTAAGGATAGGTTGGCCGGTTTTCTGATCTGTCCCAAAGGCCGCCCAATACCCTTCGGACTTATTCTTTTCGTTAGGAATCGATCCTTCGATCACCAGGATGAACGGGGAGAGGTCACCTGCGGCAGCGCAATGAAACGGCTTCAGGAAGTCTTCGCCGTTCTCGTAGGCGAGGCATGGATTATGGAAATTTACTTTTGGAATCCAGGGCAAGCCTCCGAGAAGAATATCCTCAAGGCTTGGCTGCGTGGCCGCGGTCATGGAAATGGTATCGCCGTCACAGCCAAGTCCAGCCGTAATCCAGAGCACATCCATTTCGGCGAAGGGTGGCGTGTCACGCGATGGATGGTTGCTCGTCATTCAGGCGACTCCAATGTTTGACCGGCCCCGCGGCGGGGGCAGTGGCGGGGGTGGCCGGCAAATGACGTTGCGGGAAGCGACGTCGCAAATCCGGTATGCGTATTTTTTTTAGAAGCTGCCGCCCACATAACTGTTCCGAATAAGTCGAGGTTTCCCAACATGTCAACGCAGGCGGAACGCAATGAGACAAAGATAGTATCGGTCAAAAAGGAACATTCTTTAGTAGTCACATTCCTTCGCTTGATGCGAGCCCGGCGAGTCTCGAGAAAAGGTCGCCACCTGCTACAGCGGTCATGACAACCACTCCGACGCCAGACATCTGGCACGGTGGCCTCGGATCATGGCTCGCATCGTTCTAAGGCGATTTTGCGGTCAATTCCGGTTTCGTTCAAGAAACACCACCCGCATTTCGGCACTAATAGTACAAGGCCTTTCGTACCCAGAGCGTAGTTGCGCCTTTGCGGGTTGCTCATCCTTTGGTTAAGCGGGTGCGTCGCCGCAGATCTCTCCACTACGCTACGCTTCGGTCGAGATGACAAAGTTGTTGGGCCATGGAAGGCCGTGCATCAACTGGGAAAACCGCAATTTACGCGTACCCGGATTTCCTGCCACAAAGCATCGGACAAGACCGCGGGTGCGCCTTTCTTTAAGGAGAGGCGCATGATGTTTGCCAACGCCACAAGCGTCTGCAGGAAATCCGGGGTAGCGTAGTGGTACGCCGCGGGCGAGACGCAGATGAGGGCTGCGGCAAGGTAGAACGCGACCGCGGGTACAGCGATGGATCCTGCACGACTCTGGTAGAGAGAGAACCCGATGAGTGCGGCGCTGGTGCACAGCGCGATGACAATGATCAGAGTTGATTTCTTAAGCATGATTTCTCCTGAAGAGCGGATCGCATGCCGTACCGCACAGGCGTCAGTACTCCAGTCGCGCCGATGCGGCAAATCTTACAGGTCGGCTTCAATCGATCTCAGTTTTTCGCGAAGTTCCCGGACTTGAAGGCTTCTGGCCCGTGCCAGAAAGACGCCTACGATCATCATGGTGACCAGGGCCGCTATACCGGCGCCGGTCTGAATCAGGCTGAGGCGGGGATTGGCGGCTCTTGCAGACGCGGCAGCGCCGATCCCGGCGAACTTCGAGATTCCATAGCCGAGTGCAGCGCCGATGGGAACGCCGGCGTAGAGGCATCGTGCCACAAAGAGGTCGCTCCTGGCTCGGGCGATCATCGCCTTCAGCAGTCTCACGGTGTCCATCGTCAGCGCGTCCAGCCGGTTGCAGCGAGCGCGCCTCTGCCACATTGCGCCGGCTACTCCGCCTACAATCCAGATGGCGCTCACGATCCCGTGGGATCCGAGGCTGAGCCGCGGCTTCATCAAGCGAAAGCGCAGGATCGGCCAGGCTGTCGGTGAGAGGCTGCGTTTGCCGAACGATCGCGCGGCGCACGTGAGTGACGCATACGTTTTGCGTGATGCGGGCGATGTAACTCTTCAACATGGTCTGATCGTTCAGACGTGGCAGAGCTTGCCATACAGCGATCCAGACGTCCTGCACAAGATCGTCGACCCTGTCGGGGTAGCGTTCGTAGACAGTCGCGATGCGTCGTACCATCGCGGCATGGACTTTGACGATCTCCTCCAACTCGATCATGCCGCTCCGGCCACAGCTTATAACGGCTGTTAACTACAGTCGCGCTTCATGACGCGATCTTACAGCCATGTGGGCGGGAATCTTGCGGTGGCGGATTTAATGGTGCGTCGGTAGGTTCGCGGTGTTCTGCGAACTCACGCTTCGGGGGTAATGGACTGGTGGAAACTGTTCGAAAGCAGGCTTCGCAAAGAGGTACCCCTGAAACAGATGGATCCCCTGACTTGTCAGCCACGCATACTCCTCTTCGGTCTCAACTCCCTCGGCAATTACGTCGATTCCAAGATCGAAACACATCCTGTCGATTGCCTGAACAATGGACTGGCGTGGACCGTGACGCTCTATGCCTCGGATCAGTTTCATGTCCAGCTTTACCTGGTCAGGCTGGAAGTCGGCAAGCAGGTTGAGACCGGAATATCCAGCCCCAAAATCATCAATTGCCACTTTTAGACCAAGGCCGCGAAACTTGTTGATGAGGCCGGTGAAGCGGGGGTGGTCGTGGATGATCTCGCCTTCCACGACTTCGAGGACGATGCGGTTGATCGGCAGACTAGCCCGGTCGGCTGCCTCCAAAGTAGCCAGAATTGATTCCGGCGAGGAGTCTAAGCTTTGCGGCAAAACATTGAGGTTGAGCTGGCAATTGAGCCGCAGCCGCATGGCTAGATAAATTGCTTCCACGCGAACCCTCTGGTCAAATGCAAACATTCTATCCGCGGATACCTGCTGCAATATTTGGTAAGCAGGCTCATTGCGCGGTCCGCGAATGAGTGCTTCGTATGAGAGGACTTCCCGCGCATTCGTATCCACGATTGGCTGAAAGGCGAAGGTGAACATTGGATACGAGCCTTCCTGCGCTTTGGTGCTTAGACTGCTGTTCACGTTGCACCGAGGAGTTTCGTCCGCCAGCGGCCTTCCGCAAACGCTGCCAGAAGCTTCTTGGCGCGACCGGCGTCGAGCCCTGTAAAGCATGAACCGTCTTTGAAAAAGTCGTTCAGCCCAGGTACTTGAATCAGTGTTTCCGCCGAAACGCTGGAGAAGCCCATGGTCCATTCTTTGAAGGACCGCCGCACAATCGGTTCCCTGATAATCGTGGTGAGTTGAGAATGGCGCTTATCCACAAGAAGTCTTTCGAAGAGCTGATCAATTGACCTGGGTTCGCCTTCCAGCACTTGAAAAAAACTACCGTCAGAGTCAGTATGCAAAAGCATCCCAGTGAGGCCGCGACCTTCATTCGCGGAGCGAGCTTTTTGCAGAAGATCGGCCAATTGCGATGCTTCGAACTTCCGGGTTGCAACGCTGGCATAAATAAGATGTTCCAGCGGTTGCATTCGAGTCCTCACCTTCTCGCTGACGCGCGAATCGACACCCATCCAAGGTTATCGGCAGCAGATTCCGGTTTCATCAATCATTGATGTGCGGGCGAGCTTCCTCGAAAGCTGGTTGGTCGTTATGGCCAGAAGAATGCAAGGTCCAATTATTGATGACTGCAAAACTAATGTCCGGGTCAGTCTGTTTCGAGCCAATTTCGAAAAGTGCTTTGTATCAGGGCACAACTTCAGTCGTGCCGCACAGGGGCCAGTAGGACGAGGGCTTTAGCCCCCGCGGCGCTATTTCCCTCTCAACTCGGCTTCGGCAGCTCAACCTGCGAGGAGGACATTACCTTCGCAGCATTCAATTAGCCTCCGTGAAGCACCTGGAAAATGAGCTTTTCTCGATCTCGCCCACGATTTGTTTGGCATGGAGATGTACACCTTACTATGGTGCTGGAGGCGAAGGATTCATCCGTCACCGTTGTCCAGTTTGCAGCCGATGCAAATAGCATCGTCAGGGTAAGCAGACCAGCTCTGTCGATTTCCACAATTGAAGCGCGATGGGCGCAGAAAGAGGAAACTGGATGGCTGTGACTGATTCGCAAACCCTCCAACGGCTTAGACGGGAAGAAAGTTTAGCCGAGCAGCAGGGCAGGCAGGCGTTGAACATCTCGATGATCCTAAAAAATCATCCACAGTATGATGCTGCCCGGCAAAAGGCTGATGCCCTTCTTGCCAAAGCCTCAGCGTTGCGTGAGCAGATTGTGAAGATCGAAACCGACTGAGGAGGCGAACATAAGCCACAGAGAGGATCACGAAAGACTGCGCCAGCGGACGGGCGCTCTCTCCAGATCGGTCTGGGGATGCGCTTTGCATTCGGGCCTTGACTACCGCTCCGACAGAAGGCTCTTGACGTTTGTTGCAACGTTATCCTTGTTTATCACCACTCCTACATAGGCGGCCGCAATCTTACCCGATTTGTCGATCAAATATGTGGCCGGAAACGCGTTCAACGAGTAGGCCCTGGAGATTGCGTCATCACCCATTGCAATCGGGTAATTGACTCCGTGCTTGGCAATGAACGGCCTCACCCTGCCCCAAGCTTCATTGGCATCCTTCAGGCCTTCATACGAAATATCCATCGAGACACCGACGGCGGTAAAACCGTTGCCTTTGTATCTATTCTCAAGCTCTATGAACGATGGAATCTCAAGTACGCACCCGCCACAATCAGTAGCCCAAAAGTTGAGTAGAACGACCTTTCCCCGATAGTCAGAGATCTGCGTCTTCGTACCGTCTTCCGTCACAAGCTGAAAGGCCGGCGCTGATTTTCGATTCGCAGGGGGTATAAGTGCCGCATGGACATCTTGCTGGCCGAAGAGAGCCGGCGTGATACACGTCCACGCAAGAAATACGATGAAACCAGCAATCTTATGCGCCGGTCGTGAACCAGCAAGTTTAGATGTGATAGTCGGTGCCTTGCTCTGCATAGTTTCCTCCTGTCCTTTGAATAGGCCTGCCACCCTGCAAGCGCCGCCTGATTGAAATTACGAGCACGAAAACAAGCGGCCAGTACGCAAACAATTGCAGTAGGCGTCCTTGCCAACCATGCCACGGAATCCTCGCTAGCCCATATAACTTCAGAAACATCCACGGGTCCGGATTCTGGATCACAAGGGCGATCAGGGCTGCGATTGCCGCCATCCATAGAATCGCGCGGAGCAATAGCCGAAGCCTGACCGCCCTTGCGCCCTCACGCATTCCCCACAACGCTGGGAGCAGAACAAGAAATACTTGCACAATCAAGGGAAACATTACCCGGTAAAACGTCAGCGCATTCACCGGGTCATAGTGCTGGTGGGCGAAAATGGGGAAGCCAATAGTAAGGTGCAGATAATGCTGATAATAGGCAGTATAAAGTGGCGCGCCCAGCAGCACCCCGACTGCCAGCATGAGAGAAAACAAAAGCCCGTTGACCCAAATGATGCCGCGCGATGCGAACCCGAGCACAAACCCACAGGTCCATGACCAGCAACCGAGTGATATGTACATCTTGAAGATTTCTGCAACCGTATCGGCAAACTGGTACCAGAATCCGCGATATTCAAACAACCTCGGGTCCAGGTTGTTCGCGTACATCCAGATATAAACCGCGCTCGTGGCGGCCATACGCCTGGATACTATCGAGAGCAACAGACCTAGTGGAACGACGAAGACCAGCAGAGTCAGCCACGGTCGGCAGTCCGTCCACATGGATAATTGGCGCCGGATGACTAGACCGACCACATGGCGCAAAGCGTGGCTGCCGGTCTCGCCTGACTCCGCAAGATCCCCGCGCACCGCATCGCGTTCACCGGACTCCAACATTTGGGCAGAGCTGTCTACCAACCACCACATAAGTCGACTGATAGCTGGTTCGCAACTCATTCTGCCACCCATGAGACATTCCGGCTCACTCGCATGATCGCAAGATAGAAAGCGGATGCGGCGCGGATCCCCTTTGCAGTAACGCGGACCATTCGCTTGGCCCGACCGCCCCGTTGCGGAGTCGGATCGCCCATCCACGTCTTCACAAAGCCTTTTGTCTCCAGCCGATCCAGGGTTGTGTAGAGCGCCCCGATGGAGCAGCGACGTTCGGTTGCTGCCTCGATCTCCCGCCGGATTGCCGCGCCATAAGCATCTTCGTCCAGATGGATGGCTGCGGTAAGCACCAGGTATTCAAACTCGCCGATCATTAGGATCACATTGTGCCTCTAATGGCGATAACGTGTCAATCTTGTGAGCCATGCTCTTTATCAGGTTTGTCTCCGGAGCACGGGCATGGTTCACGCGAAGGCTGGTGAACTCCCCGAAACGTCGCTTTTAATCGATCATCGAAGTGAGGTCGGGGAAAGGACGCCGGGATCTGCCGCGAGTGGCGTCATTGTCGAATGACGAAGCGGCCCGGAAGAAAAACCTCGTAGTGCAGTAGTCCTTATTTGTGCGGAAATAGGCATGCCGTCGCCGTATCTTTGTGCGGCTTGCTCGAACCTCAGTTTACTTTTCACTCGAGTAGTCGTCGTAGAAACCGCGGCCTGATTTGACACCCAGCCATCCGCCGTCGACATAACGTTGCAGGAGCTTCCGCGGTCCTTCTGGAACGTCCCTGCGGACGGCGGCATAGTGCTGTTCAATCGCGAGCACAGTGTCAAGACCTACTTTGTCCATGAGGCGGAAGGGACCTGACATGTGGGCGGTGAACAAATTCCACATCCGGTCGACGACTTCGGGTTCGGCCACACCTTCTTCGACCACGGACAAGGACTCGCGTTTGATAGCTGCCCAGATCCGATTGAAGATGAAGCCGACGCTCTCTCGTCCAACGCGGAATGGCACCAGGCCATAAAGCGGCAAGCGTTCCATCAGGAAGTCGATCACTGCCGGATCGGTTCTCCCGCAAGACATCAACTCCACAGCGGGCATTTCTGGCGGCATGTAATAGTGCATGTTCAGCACGCGCTCCGGATGGGCGACCTTGTCGATGAGCCTGCTTGAAGGATATGAGGAGGAGTTGGTTGCTAGGATTGCGTCCTTTGGGGCGAGAGAATCAAGTTCGCCGAACAGGGTTTGCTTGAGATTGAGCTGTTCGGGAACGGCTTCCACGACCAGCCACGCATTGCTTACTGCGGTGGCAAGGTCCGTCTCTCCCCGCAGGCGCCCGGCTGCGGCGCCTGGAATGGATGCAACGACGGCCGGTAGTGTTTCTGTGACATAGTTCAGTCCCTCCTCGAGTGAGCGCTGTTGCGTGTCAAATATTCGCACCTCCCCTCCCCGCGTGCTCGCCATGAGGGCGATGCGCCGGCCCAAAGTTCCACTACCAATCACCGCCATCGGGCGTCGGGCGATCTCTTCCGCTGTTGGTACGCTCATTCCTCAGTTCCTTTCCAGGTCATTCGCTTCGGTGGGCGCAAGCCGCTTCCCTTTCGGGCATAACTGCCGACAAACAAGGAAGTATACAAGGGGCGGGATTGGCTGGCTCATGACCGACGCAGACGATCAGGAAGGCGCGCCCCCCGGTGCCGGTGCTCAGCTACCGCATCTGGAAGGAGAAGTACGGCTCCGACCCCTCGGTCGTCGGTGCCGGCTATCAGATCAACGGACATTCATTTACCGTGATCGGCGTAGCCCCACCGCGATTCTATAGAGCGAAGCTGGCTGGGGGAGGCATGCCGGATTTTTGCCTTCCGCTGACCACGGAGGCTGATCATCGATGCCACATCTACCCCGTATCTAAACCAGCAATACCATTCGCCCTTTAGTGTCATTGCGGCGAAGGTACGGTGCCAGTCATGCTTGGCGAAACAGGCCTTCGACCGATCGCCTGCGTCATGTGCGGAGATATGGTTCCAAATTGGAATATTGAGCGTGGGCGCGTTGTCCATAGCACTGTCATTCTGAAGAGGTCGATGTATTGCGGCTAGGCTCCTTCAAATCAACGGCCGATTGGTCGACTTAGTCCCAGTCGAAAAACCATGATCGAGCCCCTGCTACTCCCTTCCGCGTTAATTCACGTTGCAGCACGTCATCCTTCACAGGGTGTCGGCATATTTGACCGCAGCGGACGAAAATGCGACAGACGAACGTTTCCCGAACTTCTCTCGATGGTTCAGCACTTTGCTGGTCGCTGGCAGATTCTCGGGGTGAACGCAGGGGATCGCGTCATATTGTCCCTCGATACTTCGTGGATGTGGATCGGAGGATGGCTGGGGGCTGTGTGGCTTGGCGCACTGCCCGTGGCCGTACCGCCACCAGGCCCTCTGAGTTCGATTGAGCGGTACCGGCTCAGACTCGGTGCTGTTATGCGAAAGCTGGATGCCCGGTATGTATTGGTGCCGGCAGGTTCTCTGGCCGCAGAACTGACTGTTTCCCACGAAGAACCTCTTGTCGGAACGGTGATCGGAGCCGACCGTTTCATGTCGCTGACGCCAACCCGCCCACAAGCTAATCGACCCGCAGATGACGATATTGTGTCTCTGCAGTTGACGAGCGGGTCGACCGGCACACCCAAAGCAGCGATGCTCTCTCACCGCGGACTTGTCCACAATGCAATGGCCCTGCAGGAGGCGATCGCAACTGATTCTGCGCCCCATAAAGCATCACTGACCGGTTGGCTTCCGTTACATCACGATATGGGGCTGATCGGTTATTTGATCAGCTCGATTCTCACGGGTATGAACCTGTGGTTGTTCCCGCCCACCGCATTCCTGGGCCGCCCAAACCGTTGGCTCGAATTCGTGAGCAACTCGGGACCATGCATAACATTCGCCCCAAACTTTGCTTATGACCATTGCGTACAATACTGCACCGCGAGGGACATCAGAACAATGGATCTGTCTCAGTGGCGCGCGGCGGTAGTCGGAGCCGAGATGGTGCGTCCCGAAACCATGGCGCTTTTCTCCACTACGTTTGCGGCCAGCGGTTTTACACCTGATGTTCTGCGTCCGGGGTATGGGCTCGCTGAAGCGACGCTCGCCGTTTGTGTGGATCAAAAACGCGGTGGCGTTCGGACGATCATGTTGGCCGAAAACGGCGGTGTCCATGGCGGCCGGCGATCCGTCACGTGTGTAGGTGCAACCGTGCGAGACACAAAGATCCGCGTGATTGATGGCGCGGGCGTGCCGCTGTCTGAAGGTAATATCGGTGAAGTAGTTGTTTGCGGACCAGGGGTATTCCGCGGGTATTTCGACGACACGAATGCGACCAACGAGGTACTGGCCAATGGATGGCTGCGGACGGGTGATCTTGGACTGATCCGCGATCACGAGCTGTACTTGACGGGACGCCTCAAAGATTTATTGATTGTTCAAGGCCAGAATTTTATGCCTCATGACGTGGAGGCTATCGCAGAACAAGCGGCCGGCGGCGGTCTGTCTCGAAGCTGCGCATTTTCCACGTCACAAGACCTGGAAGCAGAGAAGGTTGTCCTTGTTGTGGAAGTAACGACAGGCGACGCCGACACTCTTGCCGCACAAGGCAATGCCATTCGGCGTCTCATTGCAAGAGAGCTTTCATTCGCTATCGGGGAAGTGCTTCTGGTTCGTCGAGGCGCTATCCCGAAAACGTCCAGCGGTAAAATCAGGCGAGACGCACTTCGCGATCTATATTTCAAAGGAGTGCTTGTACCTCTTCTTCGAACCTGAGTCCAACAGGGAGCGGCCTGAACCCGCATAGATTTCCCCATTGTCAGGTCTCGTGCAGCGTTTCGATTGGGTCGATTTGCGTGGCGCGCCATATCGGAACCGCCACTGAAAGTATGACGACCAGCAATGCGATGAGTGTGGCGGAGGAGAGAACGATAGGGTCATGGGCTGAGACCCCGAAGACCAGGCTGTTCACCCATCGCGAGGCGCCCCAGCTTCCTGCCAATCCGATCACCAATCCAATCACTCCCAGCCTGGCTGCCTGTCTCCCGGTGCGGCGTAAGATGGCGAAGGTTCCAGCACCCATCGCCATGCGAAGCGCGATCTCCTGCTTTCGGCTGCTGACCCAATAGTTCAGAACCCCATAGCAGCCAATGGCCGCCAGGATAACCGCAATCCCCGCGAACAGAGCCAGTAGAAGCGTGATAAACCGCCGCTGCACCAGAGTTGCACCGAGCCACTCATCAAAGGGCTTCAACGACTGAATGGGAACATTACTGTCGATGGAAAGCAATGCCTGCCGCACTGTTCTTGCCATGCTCTCCGGAGTGCCCCGCGTCCGTATCACAACCACCATCGCGGGACTTACCCGTTGTGCGGACGGAAGATAGATCTGTGGCAGCGGTGGGCTGTCCAATCCCATCTGGGGCACATTGGCTGCAACGCCTACGATTTCAAGAACAGGACCTTCGTTGTACGGTCCACCCAGCTTGATGTGCCGGCCCAGAGCCGAGCGCGCGTCTTTCCACCACGTATGCGCGATCTCCTGATTGATCACCGCAACCACCGGTCCGCCTGCCTGGTCGTCATCGGACGGAGCGCGCCCGGCCACGAGCGGAATCCGCATGGTTCGGAAGTACCCTGAATCGGCCATGTTCACTAGAGTGAGGGGTACATCCTCCCTGCCGGGCGTTGCCTTTTCCACGATGGAATACCACCAGTCCCCACAGTCGCCGGCCGCCGGGGGACAGTTCACCGCTCCCACCGATTCAACTCCCGGCTCAGCGCGGAGCGCTGCTTCCAGGCGCCCATAAAGGTCGAGAATAGCCTCGTCGCTCTTGTAACGTGACGTTGGCAATTGCAACTCGAGCGCAAGCAAGTGCCCGGGCTCGAATCCGGGGTTCGCCGTCTCGGCAGCCCACAGGCTCCGCAGCAATATCCCTGCAGTGAATAGCAGGACGACAGCCACTGCAATCTCGGCGACAACAAGACCTCCACGCAGCGCGTGCCCGATTCGGCTGCTGCCTGCCCCGGTACTGCTCTCCTTCAACAGAATCGATAGATTGACCTTGCCTGAACTGAGGACGGGCGCCAGTGCGCAGACCAGTCCCACGGCCAGCGTCAGCGCCGCGGCGAAGATCAGCACAGGCAGGTTCAGGCCTGCTTCCGAGATTCGTGGAATATCGCGCGGTCCAAGCGTCTGCATCGCGCGAAGCCCGAAGCCTGCGAGCAGGAGTCCGAAAGCTCCACCCAAAAACGTAACCATCACAGTTTCCGTCAGGAGCTGGCGTGCAAGACGGCTGCGCCCCGCGCCGATTGCGGTTCGAATCGCCATTTCTCTCGCGCGGGTCGTCGTCCGAATCAGCAGCAGGGCGCCGATGTTTGCGCACGCCAGAACCAGGACCAGGCAAACCGACATCATCAACAGAACGAACGCGCGCCGCACGTCGCCTGTTCGCTCCTCTGTCAGGAACTCGGCATACGCGCGATGGTCGTCCTCGGGCCCTGGATCTGCCTTCGCGAGCCGCTGCAGGATCGTATCCAGATCCGATCGCGCCTGCGCAAGCGTCACTCCGGGCTTGAGCAAAGCCAGAACGCGCATCGAGCCATGTGCGTCACGCTTGGCAGCCTGCGCAGCCGTTGGGCGAAATGGAAGGTAGTAATCCACCGGCCGCAGAAAGAACCCCGGGTCTCGTGCGAGTACGCCAATCACCACATAGGAACTCCCGTTCAGGGTCACCGCCTTGCCGATGATCCGCGCGTCGCCTCCGAGGATTCTGCCCCAGAACTTTTCGGTCACGACGACCGTCGCCGCGGACCCCGGTTTATCATCGCCGGCAGTAAACAGCCGGCCCATCATCGGACGGGAGCCGGTCAGCGGAAAGAATTCGTTCGTGACGAGACCGGCGTGGGTGAGCATTGCCTGACCACGGCCGGTGAGAGTCAGATCGGCATTCTGGAAGCCGGCCATGGTTTCAAATGAGTGGTTCTCAGTCCGCCAGTGCTCGAAGTTGACCCAGGTTACGCTGATGCCGGTTGCTTTCGCTGAGGACTCGCCGAGCCAAAGTAGCCGTTCGCCCGATGGGAAAGGGAGCGGCTTTAGCAGGACTGCATAGAATGCGCTGAAGATCGCGGTATTGGCGCCGATTCCGACGGCCAATGTGAGAATCACCATAAGCGAGAAAACGGGCGCTCGCACCATCCCGCGCATCGCATAACGAATATCCTGGGCCAGTGATTCAAATGTGGGAAATTGCCACGATTGGTAGCTTCGCTCGCGCACGGTGGCCGCATTGCCGAATTGGCGTCGCGCCGCGGCACGCGCCTCTTCCAGCGGAATACCCCGTTCCAGATTCTCATCGATCAGGAACTGAAGGTGGGCCTCCATCTCCTGCTGCAACTCATCGCTGAGATTCCGCCGTCTCCCCCCGCGCTTCACCTTCGACCACCATTGGCGCATGGCTTATCCCTCCGGCGTCAGAACTCTTGTCATGGCGAGAGCGAAACGCTGCCACTTCGAAGTTGCTCTCACCAGTTGTTTGCGTCCGGACGGCGTCAGGCTGTAGTAGCGGGCGCGGCGCCCGTTGGGCGAAGTCTTCCACTGCGCGGAAATCAGTTCGCGCTGAAGAAGACGCTGCAGGGCAGGGTAGAGCGAGCCGTTGTCGACCAGAAACTCGCTCTCGGACTGTTGTTGCAGGAACTGGGAGATACCGTAGGCGTGGTTGGGCTGGAGTTTAAGGCTCCGGAGAATCAGCACTTCGAGCGTTCCCTGAAGCAGTTCGAGCCGGTCGTCCTCAGGTAGATTCTCTACGGTAGACACCCTACCTGTATAAGCTAGAAACCCGGGTCTGTCAAGCGAGCCTGCCTGACCACTTCCACCTTCTGGAGCGTACGTGTCGTGACAAGACCCCGGAAGAAGTTTGGCGAGGCGGAGAGTTGCCCGGCATGCAGTCAGGACGCACAGGCAGGAGGCCGTTGCGAGAAGCAGACTTTGGCGCCGGCTCCGCCATCCAGCACGAATGGGACAGGTTCGGTTTATCCCGGGTGGCGGGCAAACGCCTGCAGTGATTCTCGTTTATGCCGAGATAGCTAGTCGCTCCATCTCCCCGCCCTATTGTCGGGTCGTGCTAGGCCTGGCTTATTATCACCGTTTGCGGTGCCCGGTTGAGGGAGTGAAGCTCGGAAGACTTATATCCCGCGTTCAGAAACATGGTCTTGTATTCGGCAAAGGTGTAGGCATCCCCTGCCGCCGTCGTCCCGAGCATCATCATCGCAAATCCCGCAGCCATTGGCGGCGACACACGATCGTCATTGGGTACGAAGTCGAGCGTGACACAGCGTCCGGTTGAAGTGAGAGATGCCCGAATTTTTCGCATCAACTTCTCGCAGGTTGGCCGATCGAAGTGATGGAAGAAGTTGGTTACGAGCACCAGGTCGTAGGGCCCTCCAAACTCCGTCTCGAAGGCGCTCCCCGGAAGTAGGGAGTGACGGTCGGCCACACCGAACTTTTGAGCATTCGCAGTCGCTACCGCAAGCACGTTAGGCCAATCCAAGGCCGTGATCTGTGCCTTGGGATTGTGCTGGGCGATCAGGATACCGAAGAGCCCGTGTCCCGCTGCGATGTCCAACACCCGCATCGCTCCGTCGCCTGCCACCAGATCTGCGATCTCTGACGCCGCAGGGAATATCATCGGCGCCATCTGCTTCGCAAAATCTACCCAGATGGGGTTATCGTGACTGACCGTTCCTTCCCCGGGAAGCGTTGTTGTTCCCGCCCTGACGACGTCAGTCAAGTTGAGATATGGAACGATCAGGTGAGGGTTAAGAAGAAAGGTGGCAACAGTGCCGAAGTATGCCGGTGAGTTCTTGTCCAGGAACGTAGCGGAATCGAGGGTTAGCGAGTATTCCGTGCCGTCTTTTGCCAGGAATCCACTGATGACGAGGTAATCGCAGAGAATGCGAACGCCGCGAGGGGATGCGCCGACCGCTTTTGCGATCGCATCTGTGTTGCGGTTCCCGCGAGCAATTTCGGTGAACACGTCCAGCTCAATGGCAGCTTTCAAGGCTGCAGACCGCTGGTAAGCGTTTAGGCTGTCGAAGATGATCCCGGGATCGGGTTTACGAGCGGATGTAGTTGCGATGGTCATAAGCTGGCAATTCTACACGCACCAGGTGAAGATTCAAACGACGCCGCAAGCGCGGCATCTCCTGTCGCTCCTAGATGCGCGCGCCGCACAGACCGCTGATGATAGCGACGGAAATGAGCCCGCTCACGACGAGTGCAACCGCCCAGACCCGATTGGCGACTGCGGCGGCCACGCCGTGCGTGATGACGACTCCGCGAAGGCCCGAAGAGAGATGCGCGAGGATGAAGAAGACGCCGAATGCATAGTGCGGAAGGAGGCGAATGTTCCACGCATCGTGGATGAGGCCGGTCGGCGCACCCGAGGCCCAGGCCCAGCCCGTGTCAATCTTGTGCACCGCCCGCGCGGAAATCAAGGCCGAATTCAAGTGGGCCAGAATGAACGCCGCGAGATAGGCGCCGGACCCAACCTGAAAAACTCGGTAAGCATCGGCCGGAAGAGAACTCCAACGCCAGGCGAGACGCGCGCCACTGACTACCTGGAACAACAACAAGCCGATAAGGACTGGCTCGACCACAGGCGATCGATAGACGCGACGCCCCAACTTCATCACCGCCGCGTGAACATCCGGCCCCGCGAGGCCGAGGAGGTGGTTAGTAAGGTGAAACAAGACGAAGCTCACCACAAGAGCTGCGGCTATCCCGTGGGCGACCCGCAACCTGGCAGGTGGCCGCGCCACCGAATCAGGCACCGACCCACTCCCGAGCGAGACATAGACACACGCCGCCAGCCAACCTACGACCCACACCAGTTCGTCGCTCACATGCAAATGCGCAAACCCGAGAGCCACGCCTATGAGCACGAACAACGGCGGCACGCCGATGCTGAGGTAGGCCAGCCGGAGAGCGCGCATTTCAAAGTACGACGGATCCGCCCGGGTGATTCGAAATGCGGAGGCCAAGCCAAACAGCGGCGTCGCCATCGCAGCGAGCAGGCAAAGCGCCGCCCCAATTATCCGGACCATCGATACCGAACCGCTTGCCGAAGATACCGCGATATGAAATCCATCGAGCCAGAACGGGTAACAGATCGCTGCGGCCGCCGGGGCCAGCCTGCGGAGTTTATAAACGATCGGCTCGATCACGACGGCGTTCTCGATAGGCGGCGACCTTGTGGCGGTTTCCACATATTTCCATGCTGCACCAGCGGCGATGATGCGATTTGGTCTGGTCGACAAACCATAGTACACAAGTCTCGTCTTCGCAATGTTTTACAAGCTCAAAGTCACCGTTCGCAAGCAAGTCCGCAGCAGACTCTGCCACCGGCGACAAGATCGACTCGGACGTGTCCTGGCGTCTCACCCTGTCAATCTTCAGTGACTTTGGCTTGTTCCAAAGTAGCCGGGGATGGCTTTGGCTCGCCGCCAGAAAACTATTGAGAACCGACGGATCTGCGCGCTGCCCCGCCTTTCGCCTTTCCACCAGCAGGCGGATGTGCTCCCGCAACTTTCGCGCGGAACGCAAAAGGGATAATGGCTCCATTTTTGTGCCGGCTGCCGGGAAGTGGAAGTCCGGCTTGTTTAAGCCAGGCGAGCACATCCTCGTCGCTCTCAAAGATGTCGACGAGACCGTGATTCACTCGCATGCGAGTGTTCAGAAAATCCAGGGCAGGATGCCCGGCCACAAATAGTGCCTGAACATTTCCTGATTCTTTCTGGCTCAAATATTCGTCTCGGAGTCGGACCCAAAACAAGCGTAACCCCTCAAACCGGCCTTGACAAGTGTTGCGATCTTATGATGTAACCATTGATATGTGCTTTCTGTGGTGTTCTGTATTTTGCTATACAGGAAGCAATGGGGAACAGCCATGAGCCAGACTTTCCTTGTGCGAGCTCAGGAGAATCGGTCGATCGCCGAGGGAACTTGCAGGAGGCGTGGCGGTGCTGACGGTCGGCCAAGGTCCGGATCGAACTGGCTTCACGGCAACATCGGTCGAATCCCTGTCGGCCGGGCCGCCGCGGCCTGCTCCTGAGCGTCAGCGAAATGTCGTCCTCGTGAAAACAAGAAAAATCCATTTTTCGCGGTCAACATTCTTCGCACAGATCATCCAACCATTGGCGATCAGTTTGCAGGATGTGGCGGACTGCACGGCATGGTCGAATCAGCCCAACAAGAGTGAGGAGAAGTTTATGAGTCAAGTTCTTTCAGCGCAAAAGGCGAACATAGCCGCAAACGAAACGTTTTCCCGTCCCATCGAGCCGCAATTCACTGTGCCGGTGACATCCATCCACAAGGTTGAAGCAGATGGAGTCCAGGTCTTCTACCGGGCGGCCGGCGACCCAAATGCGCCCGTAGTCCTCTTGCTCCATGGGTTCCCGACATCGTCATTTATGTTCCGTGAGCTCATTCCCCGCCTTGCCGATAAGTACCGGGTGATCGCACCGGACCTGCCTGGTTTCGGATTTACCGAGGTACCGGCCGAGCGGAAATATACATACTCCTTCGGCGCGCTGGCCGTAACCGTGGGAGCCTTCACAGAAGCCCTCGGATTGAGCCGCTATGCGCTCTATGTGTTCGACTACGGCGCCCCGACTGGCTTCCGTCTGGCCATGGCTCATCCCGAACGAGTAACCGCCATCGTTTCACAAAACGGCAATGCATACGAAGAGGGTCTCGGCGATGCGTGGGGACCGATCCGGAAGTATTGGGCAGACCCCACAGCGGAAAACCGCGACGTGATTCGGAAAAACGTTTTGACCCTGGAAGGAACTCGATGGCAGTACACCCACGGCGTGACGGATCCCGAGAGTGTCGCGCCGGAGTCGTACACCTTGGATAACGCGCTGATGGAGCGGCCGGGGAACAAAGAGATTCAGCTGGACTTGTTTTTGGACTATGCCTCAAACGTCAAGCTCTATCCAAAATTTCAGGAATATCTTCGGAAATCCAAACCTCCCTTGCTTGCGATCTGGGGCAAGAACGATCCATTTTTCATCCCCGCGGGAGCGGAGGCATTTCGGAAAGACGTGCCGAACGCGAAGGTCCAGTTCCTGGATACCGGGCATTTTGCAACCGAGACGCACATCGTGGAAATTGCCGCTGCCATGAGAGACCTTCTTGAGGCAAACCTCACTCAGCGCCGTGCAGATAAGGCGGTGGCGCGATGAATTCCTCTGTTCCCAAGGGTACGGTCGTGTTGGTGCACGGAGCGTGGGCCGACGGATCCTGTTGGCGCAACATTATCCTGCCTCTACGACGACAGGGTCTTGCAGTAACATGCGCACCGATTCCCCTCACCTCGCTCACGGAGGACGTAGCCGCTCTCCAACGAACGCTGGAGAGAACAACTGGGCCGGTCATTCTGGCAGGACATGCGTATGCAGGCGCTGTGATCGCCGCAGCGCGTGAGGAACGAGTGAAATCGCTCGTATACATAGCTGCGTTGGCGCCCGATGAGGGGGAAACGGTTGCGGATGTGTTTTATCGCGCCGAGCCGCATCCACAAGCCCCGCACCTGGCGCCGGATGCGCATGGCCTTATCTGGATGCAGGAAGAGGGTTTTGGCCGCGCAGTGGCCCACAAAGCCTCCCCGGACGAAGCAAGCATTCTGGCTGCGGTACAGCGGCCGATCGCGCTCAAATGCATTCAAGAGAAGGCTCCCGCGCCCGGGTGGAGAACGAAACCATCCTGGTTTCTGATCGCGGAAGAGGATCGAATGATTAGCCCCGAGACGCAGCGCTTCATGGCCGGACGGATGGAGGCAAAGATTCGCTTCTCTCCAGTGGACCATAGCCCCATGCTCACGGCGCCGGATGTGGTGGTTGACATGATCCTGGACGCTGTACGCACAACGCTTTCACCGATGGCAGTTTTCGCGTCCTAAGCCGCAACTCCGAAGAGATGAGGCCATGAAAACCCGCACTGTTGCTATTGTTACCGGTGCTAGCCAGGGCATCGGTCGAGCTACCGCCTTGCGGCTGGCAAAAGATTTCTCAGCGGTTGTAATGACCGCGAGAAATGGGACTGAGCTTGAACAAACTGCGGCCGGCGTGAAGTCGGAAGGCGCGGAAGCATTGACCTATGCTCTCGACCTGCGCGAGCCCAGGTCAGTTGAGGTTGTGGTCAACGGGACACTGGAACGCTTTGGCAGAATCGATGCCCTGCTTAACATCGCCGGCGCTGTGCCACAAATTGATTTGTTCGAGATGACCGACGCTCAGTGGGAAGATGGTATAGCACTTAAGCTACATGGCGCGCGGCGCCTGACGATACGGGCGTGGGATGCTCTGAAGGCATCGAGCGGGTCGGTTGTTTTGATGTCTGGAAGCGCGGCTCTCGACCCCAAGCCCGAGTTCGCGGCCGTGGCGGCGACCAACGCCGCCATCATTGCACTCGCCAAGGCATTCGCAGAGCAAGGAATCAAAGACGGTGTGCAGGTGAACAGTGTGGTGCCGGGCGCGGTGATGACCGGACGCCGGCGCTCCTTTTTTGAGAAGTGGGGGCCGGCGCACAACCTGACGGTGGAAGAGGCGATGAAGAAGTTCCCGGAAGAAGTCGGCATCAGCCGATTTGGAAAGCCCGAAGAGATTGCCGATCTGATGGCTTTTCTGGTATCACCCGCGGCGAAATGGATGACGGGAACCTCGGTGCGCATGGATGGCGGCGAAATTAAAGGGATTTAAAGCAGGCCGCCTATTGCCTTTTTCGCTTCGGACACGCAGAGCGCACTGGCTAACCTGGATTTCTCACAGGCCGGTCTGCGACCAAGACCGGGTGGCCCATATCTGCCCGGTTTTGGCAGATGTGGGATTCCACAAACCTCTACCCCTGACTGTGCAGGACATCGATGGCCATGGACAAGATCTGTTGCTGGTAGTGAGTGACCGGTAGACAGCCGTGGAATCCCACATCTGCCAAAACCGGGCAGATATGGGCCACCCGTCACTCGTTACGCATTGAGATCTCACTACCATCACCTGCTGCGCTTTGCCGAGTATCCGGCGCCACGCCTGATCTGGATCAACTTCGCACATTTATTTATGGTGTCGCTGGTTCCCTTCTCCACCGCCTGGGTCGCACGTACGCGGCTGGCGGCGGTTCCTGTCTTCGTATACGCGGCGGTTTTTGTTCTGGTGGAGTTGGCGTACGTTCCATTCGAACACCACGTGCTGGCGCAAGCGAAAGGCGAGGAAATTTCACCCCGAACCCGGCGGTTCGCGACCATGCGCTCGTTAGTGGCATTGGGAACCTTCGTGGTTGCAATGCTGGTGTCATTGAAGCTCCCTCTATGGGGCTTCGGGTTAACATGCTGCGGGGTACTCCTCTATTTGCGGCCCGAACCCCCCGGCACTGGACGGAAGGGTGCACGTAAGGCCGTACCCGCCCATGGGGTGTCGCCGCACCGCGAGCTGGAGGGCGAAAGGAGCCCCCATCGATAGGTCTAGTTCGACTTCTGATTCGTTTGCGGGGCACAGATCACATGTCGAGGAAACCACGCTTGAGGGCGATCATGACCGCGTGGGTACGATCACTGGCGTCGAGTTTCGAGAGAATGCTCTTGAGATGCCCCTTGACGGTGTGCTCGGAGATACCGAGTTGTTCAGCGATGATCTTGTTGGAGCTGCCACTGGCAACACCACGGAGCGTTTCCAACTCGCGGCTGGTGAGCGCATCGTCGGCAACATGCTGGGCCATTTCCACGGCGATCTCCTGAGGAATGCGCCGGTGCCCCGCGTGCACCAGCCGGATGGTATCGATCAACTCCGTCCGCAGCATGCTCTTGAGAAGATACCCGGAGGCTCCGGCCTTGAAGGCCCGCAGAGCCTGTACGTCGCCCCCGTAAGTAGTGAGGACAATGATGCGAGCGGTGGGCCACTCCTTGCGAATCGCTGCAATGGCTTCGATTCCGTTTGCCTTTGGCATGCGCAGATCCATGAGCGTGATGTCGGGCCGGTGGGTTCGAAAACAGCCGATCGCCTCTTCGCCATCGGTGGCCTCGGCCACCACGGTCATGTCAGGCTGGGCATTAATCGCACCTGAGATCCCGCCGCGCAAGAGGGGATGATCGTCTACAGTAAGCACCCGAATCGTTTGCTGGCCACTCATGATGACGCCTCGGGCAAATTCTACGCCCTGATAACCTGCTCAACCCCCCTCTAAAGGGTCGATTCTTCCGCACCCTTTTTTACCTCTTATGCCGATGGCGACCTACTCGCTGAATGCGGAGGGAAGAAGCTAGTGCCCATGATGGAATCCCTGTGCGGCTGGAGCGCACACATTTCGATGTCAATCGAACATGCCTCGGCTACTTGCCGAAGCATCATTTTCTCGATGAGATGAAATTCGCCACTTCAGTGTTGAGGCCGCCTTCGGGCCACGCAAACCCCTCAGCGGACGGGAGCGGCTTTCTCGCCCAGGCAACAGGCTTGGCGGGAGTCACCTGGTAGGACTGGTATTCGATGGTGAGGGTGGCCACCCCTCCCAGCCGGACACTGGTTACCGTCTTGTTCTCTTTGGGCAGATAAAATCCGTTGTCCACTTTTTGGTAGGAGTGATGGATCACGGACTTTGTGGTCCAGAACGACGGATTGCGGGCCGGCTGGGCCTCGATGCGGGTCACCGCAAAATCGTGCGCGTCTACCCAGATCTTGCCTCTATAGAGGAACCGGCTCTCCTCCCTGGGCTCAACATTGAGTACGTAGTTTGCACCGTCGGTACCGGCAAGGGAGAAGCTGTAGTTGTCCGGACCAAGCTCGGTATGCTTCCGGTTGCTGGAGTCGCCGGCTTGCTCTTCGCTTTCCATCAGGCGGCGAAAGACACGATTCTGAATCAGCTTGGATCCGCTCGTGCTGACCACGGTAAAGTGCTTGGAGGCTGGTGAGTCAAAATTTACTTCCACTTCCATCGTCGCCTCTGCAGAGGCGGGGAAACCATGATATTCCAGGTGATAGCTGCGCTTGCCTGAATAGTGTTGCAGGGCTGCCGCCCGTTCCTGATTCTTCTCGATCAGACGCTGTACCACCTGCTCTGCGGTGAGTGCCGGCAGTCCAGATTCGGCTTGGGACCAGGCGGCGGGGGCAGACACCAGTACCCCCAACAGCATCGCCGGTAAGCAGAAAACTGCGCCACTCTGGCACAGGATATGGTTCCACTTCTGGTTTCCCTGCCTGCCCGATGGATACATGGCCCCCCCTGCGGTTTCACGATCGATGTTAGGACCGAAAGTGCAGGTCCTTTCGTGGTCCCAGCTGCCGGGACCACAACTTGCGGTCTAGCGGGGGGCAGCGAAATTGTATGACCGCATTCAGTCTGCCCTTATGAGATGCAAAATGACCGCTGCTTTCTCTTCGATGCACATTACGGATGGCACCACTTGCAGATAACGCCAAGATGCTTTTTCTGAGCCCCGAGCCGGCGTTGGCACGGACGGCGGAGAATTCCGCTAGAGCATAGGCTGGCGCGGGGCTCAGAGCCAAATCCGGCAGGACGGCCACGACTCCGGAAGGCGATTGCTGCTGGGACCCGTGGCGCATCTGATCGGAGTATCGGCGCAATTTGGCTCTCGCGCGCATTAAAAGTTGCCTAATTGACGGGTAGGAGTACGAGGCAGCAATGGGGGGAACCTTTTCCCGGAAGAAGAATGTTGACGGCGTGGTCGGACTCCGATATAGTCGGATTCCGATATGATGTTCAAGACTGCCAAGAACGCTCCGCTATCGTCGGCAACTCTGCACATCCTTTTGGCGCTCGCCGGGGGTGATCTGCACGGTTACGGAATCATCAAGGAAGTCACGCGCAATTCCGATGGTCACTATCGATTGGGCCCGGGCACGTTGTACGACAACTTAAAGAAGTTAATGGACGCCGGTCTGGTCGCAGACGCGGTTACTTCCTCCTCGAAACGCAAGTCAGCCTCCTCGAAGGGAGACGACCGGCGTTTTTATACCCTCACGAACGAGGGTAAGAATGCCCTGGCCAGTGAGGTGGACCGGCTGCAAATCGTGGTAAGGGAAGCCAGATTGCGTCTTCAGGAAGTGAGGGCTGGAAGAGCATGAACAGAGTCATTTCCCGATTTGCCTATCGCACCCTCCTGCAACTGCATCCAGCTTCTTTCCAACACGAATTTGGCGCTGAGATGCTTTGGATCTTCGATGAGGAATACGAACAGGGAACGGCGCCTTACCTGTTCCTGGATGGAGCAATTTCTCTGCTACGGCAACGCTGCAGGATACAGAACAATCCGGGACAGGTATCCATTACTTCTGGAGCGATCATTACGGGTCCTGGAATCGGCCCTGCTCGTCTACTCCAGGCCGGAATCACATTTTCGCTGATTTTTTTCAGCCTTATGCGGCTTTCAAGTCACCCGAGCCCGTTTACCCTGTCGGTCCGGTGGGCAGACCGAATGCCTTGCTATACGATCTCGCTCCAAGCGCCATCGCACGCCGAAGTTGTCCTCAAGAACATGCCATAGCACTCTCAAGCCGGTGAGTTTGCTTGGATCGCCGGCGAGTGAATGCGAATACTGAGCGCAACAGGATATCCATGCTTGAGGTTCGCAACCTGTGCAAACGTTACTCCGGTATTCCCGCGGTGGAGTGTGTGAGCTTCATCGCGCGCGCGGGAGAGGTAACGGGCTATCTAGGTGCAAACGGTTCCGGTAAGTCAACGACCATGAAGCTGGCCACGGGATTGATTGAACCGACTTCCGGTGGCATCTTCTTTGAAGGACGATCGATCAAAGACGACCCGATGGCGTATCGGCAACGACTGGGCTATGTTCCTGAAGAGCCTCACCTGTACACGCACCTGAGTGGTCTCGAATACCTGGTGATGGTCGCCCAGCTGAGGGACATGGACCCGCACACAGCGAACGAGCGCATCCACGGGCTTCTCCGCCTCTTCGGGATTCACGGGGATCGCGACGTAGTCATGTCGTCTTACTCCAAGGGCATGCGGCAAAAAATTCTGCTGAGCGCGGCCTTGATGCACAATCCGGATCTAATCCTTCTGGATGAGCCGTTCTCTGGTCTCGATGTCGGTTCATCGCTCATCTTCCGCAGCCTGATTAAGGAATTGGCGAAGCGGGGAAAGATTGTGCTCTTCAGTTCGCATGAGCTTGAGACGGTGGAGCGAGTCTGTTCTCACGTGATCATTTTGCATCGCGGCAAGGTGGTCGCAGACGATTCGATCGAGCGCCTGAGAGTGCTGATGGCTCTGCCTACGCTGGAGGAAATATTTTCACAACTCGCCGTTGAACAAGACTCGGAGTCCATTTCACGGGAAATTGCGGAGTTGATCCATGCGTAGCGATTGGGCGATGAGAAGGCTTCAATTCCGCACGCTGTATCGGGTTTTTCTTCTCAGGGTGGTCGATCTCGAGCTGCTATCGGCCGGTGGCGATCCCACAAAATTGATCGGACAGTTTGCTACCATCTTCGTCACCATCAGCTTTCTCTTCACGCTTCCTGCGCTGCTGGGGTTGATGGGTGGTGGTTCGTTAGGAACGACAGGAGGATGGACGGGTGAGCATTTTCTCATTGAAACAGCAATGACTGTGGCCGGGCTCGTCGCCGTGCTCAACTGGGATGCAGCCTTTCCGGATCGACGAGACGTGCTGGTGCTTGCGCCACTGCCGGTGAGGAAAAGCACCTTGTTTGTTGCCAAGGTCGCGGCTTTGTTTGCAGCTCCAGCTCTTGCGGTGATCGCACTGAACATTTTTTCAGGAGTTGTGTGGCCGTTTCTGTTTAGGTCCGGCAACGGTGGATTTGTCGGGGTGTTGCAGGTGTGGCCTGCCTTTTGGATTACTACCTTTGCGGCGGCTGCTTTCCTTGTACTCACCATTCTCACCATCCAAGGGCTGGCTGCCAATCTGCTTCCACGTCAACTTTTCCTCCGTATGTCCGCGGTTTTGCAAGCCGCCGTCATGTGCGTGCTGGTGAGCGTCTACTTGCTTGAACCTTCCCTGGAATCACCTGCAGCCCTGGCTGCCGCGGAGAATCAACGCATACTTGCGTGGCTTCCTTCCTACTGGTTCCTGGCAATGTTTAACCAACTCAATGGCTCGATGCATCCCACGCTGGTTCCGTTGGCAAAGCGAGCGTGGATCGGTTTGGGAGTGTCTGGCCTGGGTGCTTGCACGGCGTTGCTTTTGTGCTACTTCCGTTTAATGCGAAAAACGGTGGAGCAGCCCGACATCCTGCCGCAGATGCGATGGATTTCGTGGTCACCACGCTTCGGTAGCTCACTCACGAACGCTCTCACCCTGTTCAGCATGCGCACCTTGATGAGGAGCCGGCAGCATCGCATGATTCTCAGTTTCTATTTAGGTATCGCCATCACCATCGTGGTCGGTTATGGGAAAGTCACTTCCGAAGGATTTGCACCGGCAAGAGACAGGATCAGCAGTTGGTTCTTGTTTGCAAGCATTCTCATGGTGATCCTGGTTGTGCTGGCATTGCGCGTGGTTGCTTCGATTCCTATCTCGCTGGCAGCGAATTGGATTATACGCATCACTCAAGTTCGATCCGCCAAGGATTACCAGAAGGGTATTCGCTTTTCCTGGCTGATACTGGGGGTCACGCCCGTGTTGCTTCTGATTGCCGGTTTCCTCGTCGCTGTGTATCCTCGCTGGCCCGCCCTGGGGCATTTCAGTGTGATGATGGCGCTGGGAATTTTTGTAGTGGAGGTGTGCCTGTACACGTTTTCCAAGATACCGTTCACCTGTTCCTATTTGCCGGGTAAGGCTGGTATTCATGTTGCTTTTTGGGCCTGCGTGATGTTCTTCCTACGGTTGTTAAATGAAGCGGCAAAGTTTGAGGGGCAAATGTTGCGTCATCTGCTCAGTTCCGTCGTGATGATTCTGATTGTCGCTTCGGCCGCGCTGGGGATGTGGTATTTCAGCAGATCTCGTGCAGCGTCGACTGAAGAGCTTCTGTTTGAAGAGGAATATCCGGCTGAGCTTGTTGCGCTAAAGTTGAACTAAGGAAGTGGCTCAAAGATCCTAAAGTTAGGCTCCATAAAAGCCCGGACCCCTCCGCTCCGACCGGGACTGCTTGACGCAGGGTGGAAACCCTACGGCTTCCACCCCACCCGTTGCTGTTCCTCAGTTCTGGTCAACGACAGCTACGCCTTGCGGTCGGGTCCCAGTGGGAAGTTGAAACACAATGCCAGAACCTACCTCCTCGAGGGTGCCATCGTTTTTGATGGAAAGGCTGTGGAGAACATTACCCTGGCCCGCGGGAATAGAGGTTGCGGAGCGCTGCGAGAGGACGTACAAGGATTTTCCGTTTGGTGACAGTGAAACCTGGAAAGCATCGCCGACACCGGCAAGCGTCAGCGTCTGAATTTCTATCGGTTCTTCCGCGTCGGTTGCATCGTACACGCTCACCTGGTTGGTGGCAGTGTCGGTGGTATAGAGCCGGGTACCGCTCTGGTTGGAACGAATCCAGCAAATGCCCTGACCGGCATTTGGCACCGTGCGCAGGAAGCTGAGGCGGCCCTGCTCGTCATACCGGTAGACGCCCACCTTGTTCACAGTCACGTACCCGACATACAGGATGGGCTCTTTGGGATTACTCCAAAGGCCTAGCGGAAGGCGGCCGGCTGTAGCATTGAATTCGGAGGCGGGCAACGCAATCGGAGACGATGCATGAAGCTCACCTTGCCCCTCAAGACGGAAATGCTGAATCAGGCCGCCAAGAAAGTCCGCGCCAAATACAAGGTTGGTGCCTGGCACGAATAAGGCCTGGGAAGGCGAACTGCCGGCAGCAACGCTGATGGTATTTTGCAATGTGCGCGAGGAGTCGTTGGTTGTTGTATCAAAGGGAACGAGACTCCCGTTCGATCGGACGCGTAGTGTGGTGTAGTTGGGGAGAATCGTGGAAGGCCGGGCGAAGTCCCCGCTTTGGTTGACCACGATCAACACATTCCCATCAAGCGCCAGACTGACTGGATCGTTGCCGCCAGAGGGGAAGGGAGAGCCTTCCACCGGTGTCAGCGTGCCATCCTCTTTGATGGAAAAAACCGCGATTGTGTCACTGCCGGCATTCACCGCGAAAAGCAGTGTTTGCTGCGGGTTTACGATGACCTCGGAGTCGGAATCAAACGGACCAAGATTCGTTCCGGTGTACTGCACCCCCGCACCTCCAGTTAAAAAAGGAGAGCCGGGAAGGGGCGTAAGATTGCCCGCGCTTCCGCGGCGAAAAGCATAGACCGCATTGCTATTTGGCGCGCTTGCGTTGCTCTCAATGTAGACGTATTCCCCACCATCGGCAGCTTGCGCGATGGAAAAGGAAGCCGCCAACGTAATTGCTGCTACCCCGAACTTCAGAGTGTTTTTCCTCACAGTATTAACCTCCCCAAACAAGTTTGCAGATACGTTTCCCTTTGCGTGGGCGTACCCACATTGCGTGTGAGAAGGTTTCCGTGGTTTGGTTACAGGAATTAATAAAATTAATTTTCCATTCATCTCCATGCTAGGATGCGTCGGTGGCTTTACCGGCCCTGACACCAGCCGTGGTATGAACGAGGCTCTCGGCCGGAGTAATCATGGGAGTTCGCCGCTGCGCCTTCGAGCGCCAGGCTTTCTGGCGGATGCTGGGCGAAGTGGTCCAACGCGCTTCGCATTTCCGCATTTCGAAGATAAGCTGGTCGCCATTTCGCAAGTGAAGCCGTGGCGGGAAAGGACCGGTTTCACTCCAGTTCAGGACCGCAGGCTCGATCTGGCCGCCTCATTGGCTTCCCATGGTCCTACTGCGCTATCCCGCTTCGGCGTCAGGTCGATGATCGATGGTGGGAGTGATCGGTGTCCATCGCTACAATTCAGGTACCGGAGCGCGGAAGCTCCCGCAAAAAGGTAATGCCAACCGCCAACACGTCACATTGACTGTTTTATTTACAGCCCCGATAATCACCATATTGGGCCAGCTCTAAGCCATTTTGGGGGTTCCCTTGAAATCTGCCTACGTGAACGGTATTCGCAAATTGTCCGAATTAAAGCGAGGCCAGATTGTCCGCCTGGCCGGCTCCGGCGCTGCCGTGGTTGAAGAAATCTGGACTCTGGGAGGCGAATGCTTCGGCCGCTTCCGGTGTCAGGATGGTTTAGTGGTTTCCCTCAGCGAGGCTGAAGAAGCCCTGATTGGAACCCTGACAAAGCTGAGCGTGGCCCCATCGTCTTAGGAAATGAGGCCTGGAACAGGCTTCCAAACCTGGCATAGCCCCGCCCCGGTAGAGTGGCTGCGGACAGACGGCAATCAAGCGCGTACAGAGTGTTTGCCTGCGTCTTTTTTCCAGTTCAGCGGGTCTCCGATAGCAAACATCCGCCGCGGCAGAAAAGCGGTTTGCGGTCACGACGGTGATCGTCTTGCCAAGTCCCTTCAAGGGGGGCCAGTCCTAGCCCCAACTCCCACTAGAAATTGCCGAATTGATAGGGAGCAGGCGCCAGTTGGCAACCGCTAGCATCCTCCGGTATACAGCTACAGGGGGAAGTCATGTCGAATTTGCAATATCAATCGGGGTTTGCCAACGAGTTTGCGACTGAAGCGGTCGCCGGCGCTTTGCCCAAGGGCCAGAATTCTCCCCAGAAGTCGACCCTCGGACTCTATACCGAGCAGTTCAGCGGAACCCCTTTTACTGCCCCTCGGGCCACCAGCCGCCGCGCCTGGCTCTACCGCATCCGCCCCTCGGTAACCCACAGGCCGTTTGTCGAACTGCCTGGCAACAACATGCGCAGCGGGCCCTTCGACGAGGTTTCTGCGACTCCTAACCAACTGCGCTGGGATCCACTGCCCATTCCCTCCACCCCCTGCGACTTTCTCGACGGCATTACCACCATCGCCGGCAACGGCGGTCCGGCTGGGCAAACGGGGTGTGCGGTACACATTTATGCTGCGAACCAAAGCATGTCCGGCCGCTTTTTTGCGAATGCCGATGGAGAGATGCTGGTGCTGCCGCAGCTGGGTAAGCTGCGGTTTTTCACCGAGCAGGGCATTCTGGAGGTAGCGCCGGGAGAACTCTGCGTACTTCCCCGGGGGCTCAAGATGCGGGTTGAGCTACTCGAACAGTCCGCCCGCGGCTATATCTGCGAGAACTATGGTCTCCCCTTCCGCTTGCCTGACCTTGGCCCGATCGGCGCTAACGGGCTGGCGAACCCTCGCGATTTTCTTTCGCCGGTGGCTGCGTTTGAAGACATGGATGGCAAGTTTCAGACCTTGTGCAAGTTCCAGGGTAAGCTGTGGTCCGCGGGCATCGATCACTCGCCGCTCGACGTGGTGGGTTGGCATGGCAACTACGCGCCTTATAAGTACGACATGGCCAATTTCAATTGCATCAACAGCGCCAGCTTCGATCATCCGGACCCCTCGATCAATACCGTGCTCACCGCGCCCACGCCGGTACCGGGCACGGCCAATGTCGATTTTGTCATCTTCCCGCCGCGCTGGATGGTGGCCGAGCACACGTTTCGCCCTCCCTGGTTCCACCGCAACGCGATGAACGAGTTCATGGGCCTCATCTTCGGCCAATACGATGCCAAGGCCGAGGGCTTCGTTCCCGGCTCAGCCAGCCTGCATAGCTGTATGCAGGGACACGGGCCCGATGCGGAAACCTACGAGCGCGCGGTGAGTGCTGAACTCAAGCCGCATTATCTCGGGGGTACCCTGGCGTTCATGTTTGAAACCCAGCTGGTGCTTCGTCCCACGCGCTTCGCGATGGAAACAGATTGCCTGCAGCGCGAGTACTTTGAAGTGTGGCAAACGCTCAAGAAGCACTTCACGGGAAAGCCAATTCCGTAAATGTAACTATGAATGCCACACATGATCCTCAGCGGCGAAGCTGGGTTCTCTCGGCCAATCGCCCAGGCGGCGCATTTCCGATCCAAAACCTGCCCCTGGGCGTCTTTGAAGGGGCGAAGGGGCCCACCATTGGGGCTGCCATTGGAGACCAGGTTCTGAACCTGCGCAGTTGCACAGGGCTGCTGGGGGGGCTGCCCGCGGGTGCGCTGGAGGCCTGCGCTGCGAGTGCGCTGAACCCATTGATGGCGGGCGGCCCGGAATCGTGGTCGGCTCTGCGCGCCCGGCTCAGCGATCTGCTGCGTGCCGACCATCCTCGGGTTGTTGATCATCAGCGGGCCCTGGCGCCTCATCTGACAGCGATGACTGAAGTGAACATGCTGAAGCCGGCCGTGATCGCTGACTTTACCGACTTCTATGCTTCGATTGATCATGCCACGCGCGTGGGCAGGCTCTTCCGGCCGGAGAATCCACTTTTACCGAATTACAAGTACGTGCCCATCGGCTATCACGGGCGGGCATCGTCGATCGTCCTTAGCGGATCAGCGATAAGGCGGCCTAAAGGGCAGATCGCCTCGGCTCCCGGGAGCGCGCCCCAGTTTGCGCCCAGCCGGGCGCTTGATTATGAGATCGAGGTTGGGTTTTTCGTGGGGACCGGGAATCGCTGGGGAGAACCGATAGCGATTGAGCATGCCGCCTCTCACCTGCTTGGCGTGTGCCTGCTGAATGATTGGACGGCACGCGACGTCCAGGCGTGGGAGTACCAGCCCCTGGGGCCGTTCCTGGCTAAGAGTTTCGCCACCAGCATCTCGCCCTGGATCGTCACCATGGAAGCGTTAGCCCCGTTTCGCGTTGGGGCTTTAACACGCCCGCCCGGGGACCCGGCGCCGCTGGCTTATCTCGGCTCGGAGCAGGATCAGGCGAAAGGGGGCATCGATCTGACGCTCGAAGTTTATTTACGATCTGCCCGGATGGGCGAGGCGGTTCGCATGAGCCGAAGCAATTTGCGCCAGCTTTATTGGACCTCGGCGCAGTTGGTAACTCATCAAGCAAGCAATGGTTGCAATCTTCAGACTGGTGATCTGCTCGGCAGCGGGACGGTGTCGGGCCCTGAGGACGAGGCGCGTGGATGCTTGCTGGAAATCACGCAAAATGGCCGCGAACCGGTTTCGTTGGGTGCGGATGAGCAGCGTGGATTTCTCGAGGATGGCGATGAGGTTATATTTCGCGGTTTTTGCGAGCGGGATGGGTTTGTGGGAATTGGCTTGGGTGAGTGCCGCGGCACGGTTGTTGGTAGTAAGTGATCTCTTCGGTTATGGAACAATGGTCATGGCATTGCTTCGACCGGTGAGGCCCCGCCGCCGGCAAACAGTGCTTTGTCGAACGCCGGATCCTGGCCACGCAGCATGCGCTCGATGATGCCGTGAATCTTGCCTTCATCGAACGGCTGGGTTACATCCTGCGGCGCGGACTGGCCCGGAAAATGAATCAGGAGGACTGGCCGTGGGTCGAAGCGGCCCTGGCTGGCAGTTTGTTCTTCCTTGCTCCACTGCGGCGTCGGCCGCCATAACGGTACGCGCCAGGAGTGGTCAGAGCAGACGATCACTGTCGTCTTCGGGGCCAGAGGGGTCGCGTCCAGAATTCTCATCAAATCGCCCAAGGTGCGGTCGGCCAACGCGAGGTTGTCGATGTAGGTGCCGGTCGGCCGCTGATGTCCGGCCCTGCGATCGTAGATGCCCGGCGGATGCGGCACAGGCAAATGAATGAAGACGAAATCGATGCTCTGGTCACGGATCAAGGTCTCAGCCCGGGGCATGATTGCGGCCAAATCGGACGCGTGCTTCTCCTCTTGTGAGAACCCCGGGGTATGCAGCCAGGCGGGCATCATGTTCGCGAGCGGAGCCATCGCATTCTCAAAGGCAGAATTATCCGGGGTGGTACCGTTCCACTGCCCGTCTCCACTCCTCCAGTAGCAGTAGTTGAGTGTTCCTGCAAGAATGCGGCAATAGGGGTTGTACCAGCCGACGAGCCCCGTGGTCCAGCCCAGGCGTTGGGCATCTCCGAAGAGCGTGGTATGGGCGTCAAAGGACTGCCAGTCTTTTTGCCCAGCCAGCTTGATCGAAGGCTCTCCATTGAGATTGCTACGAATGTTGTCAACGACATGACCGAGTAAGAACGAGGGCACGATCCGCTCGGTGTGGTAGCCGACCGGCTGCAGATTGCTAAACGAAACGCTCTCGTTTCGTAGCCTGTCAAAGGCCGGCATGGAGAGCGAAGCAACGCGATGCTCGAAGGCCTGATCATAGGAAAGCTCGTCAAACAGGAGCCATACGATCCGTCCACCGGCACCGGGCCGGGTACTTTGAACGATGGGACTTCCAGCCTGTATCACCGGCACCTGGACGTCGCGCGGCTGGGCCCGCAAAGCGATGTATAAGAGCTCCGGCACCATCCAGATGAGACTGCACCCCGCCAGCAGTAGCATCACCTGACCTCCGCGGACAACTCGCTGATAAGCCACGGGCCGCAACCAACGGATTGCTAGCCCAACCAGAAGCGTGCCGTAGAGCAGCAGTTTGACCCAGAGGTAAGAAACCGAAGTTTGCCAGACGGCCGCAACGTCTGTGACCACGATTGGTATAAGCTCGGCGCCCACTAGCACCCAAATGAGATTGCGAAGCTTAGCCTCTCCTCGTTGGAGATATGAGAAGAGCAGTGCCGCAGAGACGGAAAGAATCACCAGATCGATGACAATTCCCCAGACCACGCTCTGTATTGGCAAAAAGCTGTGATAGATGAGGGCATGGTTAGCCGAGAACAAAGGCCAGATCCGGAGGATCAAGACGATGATGGCTGCTCCAAAGCCCTGTACAAAGGTCTTAAGGTTCATCTCTTCTCGAACAAAAAGAGCACACGGCCGTTGCTCAATTCCTCGCGCGTCAGGATGATGAAATGGCGCGTGAACTGCTCGACAAACAGCTCCTCGTCCAGATGGGCATAGAGTTCGTCTCGTCCTCGGCAAAGGTCGATGTAACGCACATCCGTCCTGGGAACCCACTCGACGATGCTCCAACGACGAGCGAGCGATGAGAGCAGCGCAGCCACCTCAACCAGAGGAATCTGATCGGCCAGGAGCAGATGATGCAGAATACCGAGCATCATGACGCAATCGAAGCGCTGGCGGGCCCGCTCCAGCAGGGTGACGGACTCGGCGTTCAGCCATCCGACTGCCGGAGTGGGCCGGGCCACATCGGCGACCAGGGGGAGTATGGGCAGGCCGGCCGCCCTGGCGTCTCTCCAATTGCGGTCCGAAGAAGCAACGTCGGTGTCCCAGGCGACGACGCGTGCGCCTGCACTGGCAGCAATGCGCGAGTATTGACCGGTATTGCCGCCGATATCGAGCACGGATTCGGGCCGCAGCGATTGCATGGCCCGGTCGACGAATTCCTGCTTGCGCCGGCGTTCCTCTTCGGTGTAATGATCGGCGGAGTTTTGGTATTCGCTCCAACGGGATTCGCGTCCCTTGGGTTCCAGCGCGTGCAGCGTTTTACCGAAGCCTCTCAGGTTTCGCTCGAGAACGGCGGCGGCGATTTCCGGATCCTGCTGCAGTCGGGGTGGCGCTGCAGCGCGACGCTTGCGGGTCTCGAAATGGAAAGGAAGGGTAATGAGCGAACGAAGCGGAGCCCTCCAGCGTTCGACACTGGAAAGATGCGGGTACAGGTCCACCGGTTCGTACCCATCGCGGCGATTGAGTGTGGCTGCGAGCGGCCAGCCGAGGTATTTGTTAGCCGCCAGAGGCAAAAGAAAGGTGCGTGCAAATTGACCGTAGGCCAACCAAAGGGGACTGGTGGGATCGCGACGCTCAATCGACAGAAGATCGACAAAGACCGGCCGGGAGCCATCGAAGAGAATGTTTAGCGGGGTCGCATCTTTGAGGATCCAGCCTTCGCGGAGCAACTGGCGACAGAGTTCAAGCGTCAGTTCCCCCGCCGCGACCCATTGCCCAGGCGTCCATTCCCAGGGATAGGATGGGAAGAAGACGCGCGGATGGCGGAGGAGGAGGGGCTGATCCTGTTCCGCAGAGACCACTTCAGTAGCGATGAGGTGACCCTGTTCTGACCAGCGGCTGGCCAGAGAGGAATGCAGGAAGCGCAGAGACTCCGCCGCGTAGTGAGGGTGCACGGTTCGGAGCACATGTTCGCCACTGATGGACAACGATCCGGCAGGATCACGAAACGTCGCAATATGCTGCGACGTGCCCTGGCTCATGGCTGATTCTCTATGACCTCTGTCTGAGCACTGGCGGGCGATTTGCGTAACGAAGAAAGGAGCCGCTTTACGCGATGGCGCAAATAGTAAACCGCGCCGGCACACATGGAGCCCGCAACCTGTAGAAAAACAAAGCCGGAACCGGGGTCTACGTAGGCTCGGGCAGGCCGCTCAAATGCGACCAGCAGGGTCAGAATCTGCAAAGCGGTAAGCAGGAAAAGCGAGGAACGCAGGACGCGGGGGGAGTAATGCGGTCTGTTCACGAAGCTCCTCGAGGCGCGAATCTACCTATAGTCTTCAAACGTTCGACAAGACTTAAAAGTTGCGAAGCAATTAACTTTTTCGTCATCGTCCATTCATAATCGCATAGACGGGAGAATTGGCGTCGAGATTACGCCGTTTTTCCGTGAAATGGCGTCATGGTTCCCTCTGGCGATACAAAACTTGTCCAAATTATCGACTCCGCGCTGGCCCAGACTGCCCGCCGCAGTGGAGAATGGCTGGTCTGCAAGCCCGGCTGCACCCAGTGCTGTGTGGGGGTCTTCGCCATCCATCAGCTCGATGCCGCCCGGCTTCAACAAGGACTGGAGCAGCTGACCGCCACTGATCCAGAACGAGCCGGGGCGGTTCGAGAACGTGCGCGGAGGTCGGTCGCCCGCCTGACGGAGGACTTCCCTGGCGACCCGGCCACGGGCCTGCTGGATCCATCGGAAGAGGCCGAGGCGAGTTTCGAGGACTTCGCCAACGACGAACCATGCCCGGCACTCGATCCCCAGACCGGGCTTTGCGATCTGTATCTTGCCCGTCCCATGACCTGTCGTGTATTCGGACCGCCGGTGCGCTCGGAGCAGGGCCTCGGGGTGTGCGAGCTTTGCTACCACGGCGCGACGGAGGAGCAGATTGCCGCCTGCGAAATGCCCGTGGATCCCGAGGGGCTGGAAGGGCAGCTGCTGGAGGAGTTTGAGCGGTCGTCGGGCAGGCACGGCCGCACCCTGGTGGCCTTCGCGCTGGCCGGCGCCTAACTCGGTACAATCAGCTTAGACTTCCGCTAGGAAAGTGAATCATGTCTGCTAATCCCGTTACTACCCTGAATACCGCCGTTGGCAACGCCGCTGAGCAGGCGGGCTTGACCGTGCTCTCGTCCGAAGAGGGGCTCGATTTCAATGGGCGCCCCACCACCATCTTCCGTATCGGGCTTTCCCAGGATGCCGCTGTCGAACGGACGCTGCGGCTGGAGTTGAGCGAGGACTTCGACTTCCATCGCCCGGACCTATTGCCGGAAATGACGGACCACTTACGCAACGAGGCCAAACGATTGCGCAATCCGCGGCCCGATGCTTACGTGACCATGGCGGGGATGCCTATTACCTTCAGCGATTTCCGCTGGCCCTTCCACCGCTCTATTTCCGGCGCGGATACTTACATTGTCCATGGCGTGGTCCACGTGGCCGACGGCACCGATTCCCTGCTGCACGCCAAGGTCTCCGCCAGCATGACCGTGACTTTTGCGGAAATTGTGCCCGCTCCGGAGCAGCCCTATGCGGAAACCTTCATCTACAGCGCGATTCGCAAGACCCTGGACCAGGGCCAACTGGAACTGCTCAAGAGCGGCAATCGCCAGCCGGTTCCCGTGACCACCCGGTACTACAGCCGCTGGCAAAAGAAGTTCTTCTTCACTGACACCGATGACCAGAGCCGGCAGCAGTTTTTGCTCACTAAAGTCTTCTGGCTTTCGGGTGTCCTGGGTAGCTCGCAGCCGGTCTGGATCGCCGACCCGCGAGACGCGCAATACCTGAACACGACCCCGGAGGAGTTGATGCGCGCGGCCTCGGCGCTGGCCGCCGGTGGGCTGGTTATCTGGAGTGGGGAAAAAGACTCCGAGTTTGCGGCCGCGACACCGGCGCTGATGGCGCGCGAGGCTGAGTTCCGCACTCGCCTGCAGGAAGCTTTCGCCTTGACCAAGCCGACTTTTAACGAGGATATGCGCCACGGCCACACGAATATGTAGATTTTGTAACTCTCCCGGTGCAATATGCGTCTCATGCGCACGGAGAGACCCATGAGTAGCCGAAGATTGGTCACGGGAGTGATGCTGGTGTTGATGGCCGCAAGTGCGGCGGCGCAAAAAGCGGTGTTGGTGGAGCTATTCACTTCTGAAGGGTGTTCCAGCTGCCCGCCCGCGGATGCTTTGCTGAGGCTGGTGAATGGAAGCCAGACCAACAAGGGCCAGTTGATCGTCGGCATCAGCGAGCATGTTACCTACTGGAACTCACTGGGATGGTCCGATCCTTTCTCCTCTGCTGCCTATACCGAGCGGCAGAATGCCTATAGTGAGCGCTTCCACCTGGAGGGCCCATACACGCCGCAAATGGTGATTAACGGCGCGGAGCAGATTGTTGGCAGCGATCGCGCGGGTTTGCTACGCGCGGTCGAGAAAGAAGACGCGGAGAGTCCGCGCATGTCTCTCCACATTGGGTCGTTGAGCGTGGCAGGCAGTACCTTGACGGTGAATTTCTCTACCAGCGGCGACCTGCCGGCGCAGGGTGCCGATCTGATCGCGGTGCTGGCAGACGACGCCGACCAATCGAGCGTGCTGCGCGGAGAAAATTCCGGGCGCACGCTGGCACATGTCGCCGTAGCCCGATCCATTACCAGGATTGCCAAGGTGAAGGCTCCCGGCGAACGCACGGCACAGATCCCGATTCCGGTTTCGTTTCAGACCACGCAGGGGCATCATCTCATCCTGTTTGCTCAAACCCCAGGCAGCGGACGCGTGCTGGGAACCGATACTAAGCCCCTCTAGAGAACGAACGAATGGCCACCGAGTTACGGGATGAACCGCGCATGATCGCTTCGATCCTTGCCGGCGATGCGCAGTTGTTCCATGAACTGATTCGTCCGTATGAGCGCAGGGTGTACGCCATGGCGCTGTCGTTTCTGCGCAATGAGGCCGATGCGGAAGACGTAGCCCAGGAGGCTTTCCTCAAGGCCTTCCGCAGCCTGGCCAGTTTTCGTGGCGACGCCAAATTCGGCACCTGGCTGGTGAGCATTACCTTGAACGAGGCACGAAGCCGGATTCGCCGCCGGGATGCGATCAAGATGGAGTCACTGGACGAGCCTGAGGACGACCAGGGACATAGTTCGCCGGCTCTGCTGCGGGACTGGAAAGAGATACCGTCGGAGGCGCTGGAGCGAAAAGAGGTCAGGTCTCTCTTGCAGAAAGCGATCACCTCTCTGCCTCGGATCTACCGCGAGGTTTTTCAACTGCGAGACATCGAGCAGTTAAGTGTAAATGAGGCCGCGCAGGTGTTGGGCATCACTGTATCCTCAGTGAAAGTCCGGCTGCACCGGGCACGGATGATGTTGCAGAAGAATCTGGCGCCACAGTTGAAGGAGATGGCTCCCAAACGGAGGTGGTGGGCGTGGTCATAGAGTGCAAACATGTTTGGGCGCACATCTCCGGCTACCTGGATCAGTCCCTCCCTCCGGACGTGCTGGAACAGGTGCAAAAGCATCTGGAGCATTGTGAGATTTGCTCCGCGATCCTGGATTCGACACGGAATATCTTGATTCTTACTGCGGATGAGCGGGTGTTCGAACTGCCGCTTGGCTTCAGTGAACGGCTTCATGCCCGGCTTGAGGAAGAGATCAAGCGGTTAGACCCTTGATGTGCGGTGTTCTTCTATCAGCAGGGTCCGCGTCAGGGTTCCTCCTGGTGAAGGTCAACCGTCCCTCGTCCTTCCACTAGAGAAATATAGGGCCCCGCTCCATCAGCATCGGCGTTCCGTAAATCAGCCTGATCCGCCACAGCATTCGTCAGCCGACCGGGAACTGTCGTAATCTTCTTGGAAAACGCATCAGGAGAACACCGTATGCCGATGACCCGACGTCATTTCCTTCAGCAGGGGGCGGCCGCTGCTGTCGCTCTGACCGCAACTCCGTCCCTGCTGGCCGATCCGCTGGGCCTCCCCATCGGCTGCCAGACCTATCCTGTCCGCACCTCGATCAATCCGGATTTTGCCGGGACAATGAGGGGCCTTTCCGCAGCGGGTTTTCAGACCATTGAGCTCTGCTCGCCGTTTGGCTATAAGGATTTCTCCAGCCTGGCGCAGTACAAGCCACAGGAGCTGCGCAGGATGCTGCACGATTACGGTCTTACCTGTATCAGCGCGCACTTTGACACGGGGGAGTTGTTCAACCATGCGGAGGAGCGGATCGCATGGGCCAAGGAGTTTGGCCTGACCCAGATGGCCACGGCCAGCCTCGGCTTCGGCACGCTGCGTGAGGGCGTTCCGCCAACCGCGGGTGACGTGAACCGGGTCACCGATCTCTTCAACACCTTTGCCGCCAAGGCGCACGATGCGGGCATTGTTGCCGTACTGCACAACGAAGGTTTTGAGGTAACCAGCATCGACGGCAAGCGGGTTTACGATATGGAGATCGAACGGCTGGATCCGAAGACGGTGAAACTGCAGTTTCAGGTCTCCACCATGCAGAAAGGGTTCGATCCGGTGGATTACTTCGCCCGCTATCCGCACCGCTATATCTCCATGCACTGCCAGGACTGGGTGATGAACTCCGACGGCAAAGCGCAAGAGGTGCCGCTCGGTAAGGGAGTCGTCGACTGGAAGAAGGTTTTCACCGCGGCTGGGAAGGCTCGTATCGAAAACTACTTTGTCGAACTGGAACAAGATCCTGCACTGATGGCGCAAAGCGTTCCGTACCTGAAGAGCTTGCAGGTTTAAGGAAACTGTGGCCGCAGTTTTACCTCGGGCGGTTCATCGACGCTCCGGGCCGCCGTGGTTATGGTCTAAAGCAGGTCTAAAGCGCACTATTGAACTGCGCAGCGAGTTTTTTCATTGCTGCATTTTCGCGGGTAACTTGACCAGTCTCTCCACTATGCAAAGCTATCTCTGCGGCGATTGAGCGCCCGAGAATTCGCTGATCAATATTGCCAAATGACCCAGGCACCAGGATTCCCAACCAACCGGCCCAGGCCGGGGTATGTGCGTTGCCGACAATGATGCCGGGGCGAAATATGGCGAGGCGGGCAAAACCCACATTACGCACGGTGTCTTCCTTCATGCCCATGACTCGCGCGTAGCGAAACCGGCTGCGTGCTGTGCTTCCTACCGCAGAAAGCAGGCAAAACTGGGCGATTCCGGCGTCATGGCAGCCACGCGCGAAGGCACCGACGACGCCGACCTCAAGCCGTTGCAATTCTTCTTCGCTCCAGCGCCTCGACCCAGAACCGACACCCACACAGCTCACGGCGCTGACGGGGCCTTGCCTTAAAACTCCGCGGGCAAGGGCGGCAGTGCGCTCGGCAAAATCCGCAGCGCCGGTATCAAGAACGACGTTGCGCACCCGCGATCGCGGCGCAATGGGCTTTCTGGTTACCATCACCACTTCCCGGCATTCCGAAGTGGCCAGCAGTTCCGCGACGGCTGCACCGCCGACTTGTCCGGTACCACCAAGGATGATTGCTGCGAAACTCTGCTTCATCAGGCCCCCGGTATCAGAACTTCTCCAGGCGAATATGCAACACTTCCGGTTCCTGGTGGAAACATAAGCCGCGATCCGTCTCGTCGCCGTTCCACAGGCGAAGAGGTTTCCACACGCCGTTTTCATAGAGGCCCTGCTCCGCGGTAACCAGCTCACTGCGGATCCAGGGAAGCTTGCCCGGCAGATGAAAATTGACGCTCGCGTCGACGCCGGTCACGAGGAACTCGTTGGGGCCAAGGCGGGCTACCAGCGCGGAGGCATGGGCGTCTTTGGTGCCCGGGGCCCTGCGCCCGTCCGGCTGGGGAAAGCCGAAGGCCACGGTTGCCTGCCAGTCGCCAAAATCGATCTCCTTTGTGGTGGCGCCCGGCTCTTCGACCGCGTTTTGCACTTTGCCATCGAATTCCAGTTGCGCGACCTCGCGGCTCATGGGTCCGACGAGCGCGAAGTTGTGGGCGTGAACTTTGAAGGGCTGGTCGCCAAGAATATTCCAGCCGGTGCGATCCACCCCGAAGGGAGAAAAGCCGATGGCGCCGTCACCCAGCGCGTAGAAGAAGAATTTGGCCAAGCTGTCATCCCTGCCCGTTTCCGGAATGAAAAGAGGATTATCCGGCCGGAGATAGGCGCGTAGTGTCTCCAGATAGAACGCGGAGTCATCGGAATACATATCCGGTCCAATCAGGTCGATCGCCGGGGCCAGCGCGCGCCAGACGCCGACGAACTTTTGCACGGGGCCGCCGCTCGGATAACCGATGCCCGGCAAATCCATTTGCCGCTGCGGCAGTTGGTTGGCGGGGTAGTCAATCCAGATGTTGATATACATGGGGATTTTGAATTCGGCTTTTCCCGCCGCCGCAATCTCGTTGACGTACTTCGCCTGGTAGTACATCTGGAAGGTCTCATCCGCCTCCGCGCCAAACACCTGGCTCCAAGTCCCGGGCTGCTTGTGAGTAATGGCCAGTAAGCCGGCGGGCACGGGGCCGTTGAACAGGTTGTTGGCCTGAGGCGAGTTGTCGCGAACGCTGCCGATATTGCCGGTTTCGTTTTCCACCTGCACCATCAGCACCGTGTGTTGCTCGCCATCTATCTCTTTGAGGTGGCGCATGAGCGCAACAAAGGCGGCCTTATCGGCCTGCAACGTAGCTTGCGAAAGGGGGGAAAGGACGTCGATCGGCTGCCCATCGGGGCGCACAACGCGGGGGAAGCGGCCGGGATCGCCCTTCACCCATGCCGGCGCGTAGTGCATGTTGCCATTTTTCCAGGTGCCGAACCACGCCAGAATCACATGCAGATGGTGAGTGCGCGCACCCGATACGATCTGATCCACATTGGTGTAGTCGAACGTGCCCGGCTGGCGCTCGAACTGCTCCCAGTACACCGGGGCTTCGAGGGTATTGGCATGCAAAGTTTCCATCGACTCCCATACCTGTGGCAATTCGCTGGGCCAGGCGCTCGAGTTGTGAATCTGGCCGCCGAGAACCAGAAACGGACGGCCCTCCACCAGCAGAGCGTACCGGCCCTCTTTCTGCTCGATCCGGGGCGCTTCTACGCCTTGTGAAAAGCATGCAGCGAAAGCAACATGCTGGTCATGAGGCCCACAACAAAAAGCTGAGAACGGGTAAAAGGGTGCATGCTTGTTCTTGCTCCGCGACAAGGGTAGCATTTCGGGATCAGGTCGACAGATAAAGCAACCGGGACTGAAGGAAGCCTTCCGGGAGTTTTGCGGGATGGGAAGCCTAAAAAGTTGGGATGGGTTAGTCCGGTGTGTCCGGGAAATGCGACACCGCCGGCGTCGGGGTGCCGCGGGCTTTAGTGGTCAGGAGGATGTGACACTAAGGGAAAGCGCGTCGGAGTAACAAGATCAGATGTGGTTGCATTAGATTCACTTCCGGTCAGTCCTGCATTCCGTCCAAAGCCTCAGAGAACTTCCCGTCCGGTCCACCAGTTCCCCGGTCCACCAGTTCCGTAGGGATCTCTTGCGCAGCTCGCCGCAGATATTATCCCGATACGACGTAGCGTGCCGTATTATGGGACACTCCTCTTGCGGAGGGGGACATGGACCTCAAAACTCTTAAGGCACAGTTTCGTGGAGAGATACTTACGGCTGGGTCCGCGGACTATGAGACGTGTCGCAAAGTCTGGAACGCGATGATCGATCGCAGGCCAGCCGCCATCGCAAGATGTACCGGCGCGGCAGATGTTAGGGCGGCAGTCCGGTTCGCTGTAGATCAAGATATTTACCCGGCTATTCGGGGCGGCGGCCATAATGCAGCCGGTCTCGCCATGGTCGACGACGGTCTGGTGATGGACCTGTCGCGCATGAAAGGAATCTTCGTCGATCCTGCAAAAGGCACGGCGACTGCACAGACTGGACTCACCTGGGGCGAATTTGACCGCGAGACGCACATGTACGGGCTCGCAACTACAGGGGGTCTGATTTCAACTACCGGCATCGCTGGATTGACTCTGGGAGGCGGCGTCGGATGGCTGATGGGCAAGTGCGGCCTGGTTTGCGACAACACGCTGTCGTACGAGGTGGCAGTTGCGAGCGGCGAGTTGATCCGCGCGTCTGCGGACGAGAATGCCGACCTATTCTGGGCTCTGAAGGGCGGCGGCGGCAACTTCGGCGTGGTTACGTCGATAACTTACCGGATCTATCCCATCAACACAGTGATTTCGGGTATGGTTCTCCATCCGCTTGCGCACGCGCGTGAGGTGCTGACTTTCTATCGAGATTTTGTTACTTCGGGACTACCGGACGAGCTTATCGTATACGCCGCCGCGCTATCGACACCGGATGGGCATCCAGTCATTGCGCTTCTTCCCGCCTGGTGTGGAGGCGATCTTGCCAAAGGCGAGCGTTTGCTGGAGCCCCTTCGGAAGTTTGGTTCGCCGATTGCCGACCTGGTGAGCAGAATGCCCTATCCCGCTATGCAACAGATGATCGATGGAGTGGCTCCGTTTGGTCTCCGCAGTTACTGGAAGAGCCGCTTCCTTCGTGAGCTGCCGGATGCTGCCATTGAGACGTTCGTGGAGTTTGCCGAATCCCGCACCTCCCCTCATTCCCTGGCGATTCTCGAGCATTCTCATGGAGCGCCTTCTCGTGTGGCGCCGAATGCTACGGCCTTCCCAGTTCGAACAGCAACCTTCGATCAGGTTTTAATCAGCGTCTGGAGCAACCCCGAAGAAGACGCGCGTCACATTCAATGGACACGTGAGTTCCACTCCGCGATGCGGCCCTGGTCAGCCGGTTCGGTATACGTCAACGCCCTGGATCAGGATGACGCAGCTCGCGTTCCAGAAGCATACGGTTCGAATTACACCAGACTTTGCGCCATCAAAGCTATCTACGATCCGGACAATCGCTTTCGCCGCAACCAAAATATTCAACCGCGGGTTGCGGATGCCATGACGTAGGACAACTCTCCGTGGTGGCTTTCCGTCGCTCCGCGTCCGATCTCTCCACTTGGACTTTCAACCGCTTTGTCATGACTGGCCCCGCGCTGTTTCTCCTCGCTTACAGGGTTTGGTGTCGGGTTACGTCATCAGTTCGCAGGGCAAAGCGGCTTTTGTTTGTACCCCGGCATGATGCTGGCGTTTCCGTCGTCCAAGCTATTGTGGATGGCCACGTCGGGTGGGTTGGTGGCCTCGTAAAGATCTGCTCGTGGGGGCATCGGGGATAGCAATGATTTGAGCTTGTGCAAATCAGCGAGTTGGTTGCTTTTGTTGCATTGGTTTCATTGGACATGCTTGTGCTGCATCGGGGTATGCCGAAATCGGTTGGGTAGCTGGCAGTAGAGTGCCGCGCCTAACGGCGCTCGGCATCAGCCCCTTCAATCCCAGCCCTTCCGGGCTGGGCTCACGTTTAGCCGCCGGCCCTCTGGGCCTCGACGCACCCTATAGGTCACGAACGCCATTCTTCCGAGATAAACCCGCACCCCACACCTCCTCGCCATCGGATCGTTGTCACCGTGGTCAACGCTGCTGAGGTGAGTCCCACCCGCTAACAAGTACGCGCGACCATGTTGGTTGCGGCGGCGACCGGGCTTTGAAGTGCACTCCTCAAGTAGAAGAACGTCGGGGACTTCGGGCCTGGCTCAATCGTCCAAGATTCGATTCCGGCATTCGTTCATCGGAGAACAATATCGAGCTTAGTGACGGACGCGGCGGGAATGCTAACGTTCAGCAGGCCGCCGCCCACCACGATCGCGAGAGTTGTGGGCATCACGGCATTCGGCTGGTCGAAGGTGTTGTGCGCGTGCATATCACTGGCCGCCAAAACGGTGCCGGATGCGCTGGCTACCGCGGCACCTCGAAGGGCGATCTGGGTTTCGATCGTCTTCGACAAATCGGGATTGACTACGGTGAGCGTCACGACCTGATTTTTTCGCGATGCCGAGCCGTTGAGACCCCAGAAAAGTGCCGGCCGGTCGTCGCGCATGTACTGCACATCCGGCGCCGAGAACTCGGCCCGTACAGCCTGCCCACCCTGGTGTGCGGCGTACATGGCGAAGACATGAAAGTTAGGTGTGGCGAAGAAGCGGTCCTCATGCGCCATAAATAACGCATTGATGTTGTTGATGAGCTGTGCGCAGGCGGCCATGCTCACTTTCTCCGGATTGCGGTTAAAGGTGTCCAGGGTGAGCGCCGTGGCCAGTGCATCGCGCAACGTTATCTGCTGGCCGAAGAGGTGGGTGGGGTCGAGTTCGGTGCCCTCGCGATACCACGGACCATACTCATCCACCACCAGCTTGACGCGGTGCTGCGTGTCGTACTCCCCCATCACCGCCCACTGATCGTGAATGATCTGCTCTATGCGATCGGACTCGCGCAATAGCTCATACCAGTCCACGGAATCAAACTGCAGCGCGTCGCCTTTGCCGGCCAGCCAATCTTTCGTCTTGCCTCGGCTCAAGTTCCACGCGTAGTGATGCACCGACCAACCCGTAAAGGCTGGGTTGTTGTAAGCCGGGTCGGAGTAGATCCGTTGGAAAAAGCGATGGGTCCAATCCATATCGTTATCGTTCGGACCGGACCCGATCAGTTGCAGGTCTATGCCGTATCGAGGTATCCAGTCGGAATAGCGACGGAATTCGGAGGCATATTCTTCCGGGGTGAAGTTCCCGCCGCAGCCCCAACTCTCGTTGCCTACACCCCAGTAGCGCACATTAAACGGTTCCGGAAAACCGGCGGCCGCGCGCACCTCGGCCAGGGTTGTGCTTCCGGCAGGGGAGTTGCAGTACTCCACCCAATGATCAAAATCAAGCGCGGGAAGACTGCGCAGGTTGGCTGCGAGGTACGGTTGCGCTCCGGTCAGCCTGCAAAACCGCATGAACTCATTGGTGCCGAATTCATTGGTTTCGAAGAGCTGCGGCCCCTTGTCGTGCAGCCTGATCGCATCGTGGTCAACCTCCCAGAAATTGGTACGGCGCGGCCGCTTGGAAGCTTCACCGATCCCATCTTTCCAGTCGTAGCTATCCGCGAAGCAGCCTCCTGGCCAACGAATGACAGGAACATGAATCTGCTTCATCCTGTCGACCAGTTGAGAACGGATACCGTATTGGTTGGCGATTTTCGATTTCTCTCCAACCCACACGCCGTCGTAAATCACGCCACCGATATGTTCTGTGAATTGGCCATAGATATTCGGCGAAATCTCCCCCAGCGGTTCGTCCAGAAGGACCTCAATACGGGCGTCGGCGTCTCTTGCCCAGACATGCGCACTGGAAAAAACAAGCGCAGTGCCTGCAACCGCCGAACTCTTGAGAAACTGTCTCCGTTTCACGGCACCCTCATCTTATTTCGTGGCAGGAGGATACGATGGCTTGAAGTCTTTGTTGATCGTCAGTAAGAAACTAACCGGCACCAAAATGCCGTTATTTGTCAGAGTCACCGCTAACGCCTGCTCGACTTCATAAGGCACTTTCTTATTCTTCGGGTCGGCGGCATGCTTCGCGTCTAACGCTCGCGCCATTTGCAAATTCTTCTCGAATTGAGGCCAACCGAACTTAGTGCTCGAATTTTCAAAAAGATAGAGAAGTCTTTCTGCCTGGGCCGATTGCCCAGCAGCAGACAAGTGGTCGTACGCACCTTTGATGAGCAGGTTCACATAGTCCGCTCGATCGTGCTTATCCATCTTGTCATATTGGGGAATCTGCATTGCGTTCCCCATGCCAGGAAACAGCAATGCTGTCGATAGAACAGCGCCAATCCAGATTGTGGCGGCTTCCTTGCGAGTGAAAAGCAGTTTCATGGGTTCGTGAGCCTGTTGCTTGATGTTGTGGTGACGCATGTCATTGCACGCTTGGCTTACTGGTGGAGAGAGTGGGATTCCAATTGCCATTGCGTCCGTCGCCTGGCAAGTACTCTGCGTAGTTTAGGGGATGGTCGAGCGATTGTCACGATCAAACTCTTTCGCCGGGACACCATGTGGCGTGTCCCCTGCCCGCCTGCTGGCGGCCCGCGCTGGCTCCGCCGGGGCGTCGAAACGCAAGTCAGGATAAGGATGCGGGACGCGAGGACGATTACTCCGTCTGCATTCCCCTCGGCATTCCCTGTCCTGCATTAGCCTAAGTGAGCCGCCAGAGCGTTTCGTTGCATCCATGTGTAAAGTACACATACGTACTCCGGAGGATTCATGCTGGACACGCAAACGCTGATAGCTCAGGCCTACTCTGCCTTCAATCATCGGGATATCGACAGCGCCCTGGCACTCATGAGTGAGAACGTTAGCTGGCCCAAGGCATCGGAAGGCGGGCGTGTCACCGGTAAAGAAGAGATTCGGGCCTACTGGACCCGTCAGTGGAAGGAGTTTGATCCTCACGTGGAACCACTTGAGGTGATCGACCAGGAAGGCGGCATTACCGATGTCAAAGTTCATCAGCTCGTGAAAAACCTCGGTGGCGACGTTCTTTCTGAGAGCGAGGTGTGGCACGTTTATACCATCGCGAATGGTCTAATTGAACGCATGGACCTCAAGGAAAGCGGAACGAGCTCGGACACAACCCCATCTACAGCATTTTCCAGACACTAACACTGTGTCAGGAATTTGCCCGCTGTAACCTGATCGGTAACGCCATGCCGACATTGAAAATACAAGAGCTCCTACAAGCACCGCCGACTATTAGCGTTTGGTCCGCAGCATGCAATTGGTAGTGCGTCAGAGCAAACCAAATTGTCCAGGCCTACACCGGTCTCATCAGGTTCAATCGCGAGTGCAATTCTGATCAGTGTGCTTCGAGAGTTCATATGCTGGGGTCAAGGGCCGGCGTAGCGCGCGGAATTGGAAGGATCAAAACGCGAAATGGCGTGGCATGTTATACGTCCAATACCCTTCTTCGACTAAATGACAGATCTTCCACCCGTCGGGTGTGCGCACAAGTGAGTTGCGATACCACAATCCCTGGAAGAACACGTGTGTTTTCGTTGCTCCCAGATCCACCACCATGGGACAGGAGCAATGGGCGCGCACCCACGCGTCATTGACGCCTAAGTCGATGCGAACCGTTGAGATCGCGTGTTGTGACAAGACGACTGTGGAAAGTGCCCTCCTCAGGTACTCGATGTGCTCTTCGACGCCACTCTGAAGCCCTCCCGTAACGCGATCGTCGATCACTGCGTCCGGGGTGAAAAGACCGCGATATAGATCCCATTCACGATCGTCCACTGCATAGCAATAGCGCGTCAGAACGTCCTCAATCTCGAGTCGATCTGAAATCTGCTCAGGTGATAGAGCCATGTGAATGTTCCTCTTCGTTTCTTGAGGCGTTGTCCAAACTCGCGGTTTCTGTGCCTGCATACAAGCGAGCGCATCTGGAAGGAAGATCATTTGCAGCGCTTCCAGTCAAGAACCTCCTGCGGGTTCCCCAGGCAACTAGTTCAGCTTCAGATTTCTTTGATTTCATAGCTTGGCCGGTGCAGGCGTGGTGCTGCACAGATACCGGGCGTCGATCTGACTGTACGGTTGTTGCTGGAGCAATTACTTGCTGTTGCGGCCGGATTCCTGCTCTTTTTGTCGAGGGGGATCTGGAAACGAACGTTCTGCCAAACTCGCCCGCTACATCTCTTCGTCGCTTGTTTCACTCGAGGTTGCGCTTCGGAACAGATGAGGCGATATACCGGTCAACCTGAGAAACGTCGCGGCAAAATGACTTTTGCTGGCGAACCCCACTCGTCGCGCAATGGCCGGCATAGAGCAGCGGGATGTTCGAAGGAGTTCCCGGGCTCGCTCGATACGCAGGCGGGTCACATAGGCATGGGGCGTTTGGCCCGTTGTCGCTTTGAACATTCGCGCAAAATGGTACGCGCTCATATGGATGCTCGCGGCTAAATCTTCGAGCGTGAGCCTGGAGGCCAGTCCTGCCTGGATATAGTCCTCAACCAGCCGGAGCCTCCGAGCACTCAACCGCGCCTGCTGGTTCGGAAGGGCGAGCGGAAATGCGCAATACTTGCGGAGCAGCTGTGCGACAAGCATCTGAGCTGCTGAATCGAGGAAGAGCCTTCCTGCCCTCTCAGGATTTCTCAGTTCATCGCCAAGAGAACTCACGATGGAGTAAGTCAGAAGGTCATGCTGAGCGAAGCCGTCGATAACTTCTACCCGAGCTGGATCGCACTCGAAATTCTCCGCCGCGAACCGATGAAAGAGAGCCGCGTCAATGCAGACGTGAATGGTCTCAATTCCACTTCCGTCTCCTCGATCCCAGCGGATTTCGGTAGACTTGCCCGGAGAAGTCAGAGCGAGATTCCCAGGGCCGCTGAAAGCGCAGCTCCAGCCGTTTCTTCTCCGTACCTCGGTCTTCCGCGGTCCGCCTCCAGTTGTGAGTACCAGCCACGGGTCTGGTGTTGCCGGAATGCACAGGTAACGGCAGCTTGCTGGTTCCAGGCGGGTCCGTACGGTCAGGTGTCCCCAGTCAGACCCCACGCTGGTACGGAGCGAAGGATTTGCGAGATATTTCTCCATCTGCCAGGAACTGACTTCCACGGGATACCCCTCATCGCGAGTCCACTCTACTAAAGTATCGCAATCAGGGCCGGGCCTTCCACGGGGACTTTGCGAATCCAAACCCACCACCCATCGCCTGAATGAATGAGCGGAGCGTACTGACATACGTTTTACATGGGTAGCGGATATGCGGTGACTGCTGTAAAGACGCTGTTATTTTGCGCGTCCCGGCGGCACGGCGCCACGATTTTACATCTAACAACAAGAGAAATACATGCATTTGGTAACGCCGTGATGTGTTTCGAAGTTCTGGCAGTCGCTAACGAAATTCAAAATGAAGGAGAGAGACCCTATGATCCGCCGTGCCCTTATTGCCTTGACTCTTGTCCTGGTAGGAGTTCAACTTGCGCAGGCGTCCGATCGCGACGACGATATCGCTCGGACAGAGAAAGCTGCCCAGGTGTTTAAAGAGATTATGAGTACCCCGGAGAAAGGTATACCGCAAAATCTGCTGGATGATGCGAAGTGCGTCGCCATCATCCCCGGGGACGTGAAGTTTGCTTTCATTCTAGGCGGGAACTATGGCCGCGGCGTGGCAACATGCCGTACGGCACATGGATGGAGCGCTCCCATGTTTGTCGCTCTCGGGGGCGGAAGCGTGGGATACCAGATCGGTGGATCCTCCACGGATATCGTGATGCTCTTTATGAACGACCATGCTTTGCATAGTCTTCTCAGTGATAAGTTTAAAGTGGGCGGCGACGCTTCTGTGGCGGCCGGACCTGTAGGCCGTAATGCGGCGGCAGCCACGGACATCAAGCTAAACGCCGAAATTTTGTCTTATTCGCGGACAAAAGGACTGTTTGCCGGAGTAAGCCTGAATGGCGCGGTGATGCAAGCGGACCAGAGCGCTGACCGGGCGATGTATGGAGAGACAGTGGACAGGCACCAGATCGTCGATGGGCATGTGCCTGTGCCGTCCGTGGCGACACCGCTGATCCGCGAACTGGACCGGTATTCCCGCGCGTAACGGGGGGTTGCAGCGTGGGTGAAAGGTTATCTGACTGCCGGCCAGGGCGCGGTTGCGTAAGGAGCCGGCGCCTGCCGGATAAAGGTTCATGAAGATTGTGGTCATTGGCGCCGGTAATATGGGTTGCGTCTACGGAGGCAATCTTGCGCGCGTCGGGCAGGATGTAACCTTGGTTGATACGTGGACCGACCACGTGAGGGCTATCCAGGAGAGCGGCCTGAGGTTGGAAGGCCTCAGCGGTAGTTTCACGGTGAGGGTGGGCGCCACCACCAGCAGCCGCGACCTGGAAGGCGCCGAGCTCGCACTTATTTGCGTGAATTCTTACACCACGGCGGAGGCCTCGCGCTCCGCGGCCGAGGTGCTGGCAGCTAACGGATTCTGTCTCACTCTGCAAAATGGCGCTGGAAACGTGGAGATTTTGGAGAATGCGCTGGGCAAAGGGCGCGTTCTGGCAGGGCTCAGTTTCCAAAGTGGAGATCTTGCCGGCGCGGGGTTGGTTCACCACACCAACAATGGGCCGACCTACCTGGGAGAACTCGACGGAGCCCAGACGGATCGGCTGCGTCTGGTCGCCGATCTGTTCGCTCAGGCCGGTCTGAACCCGGTGCTGGTTGACGATATCGTGACCACTCTCTGGGCCAAGTTCGTGCACAACTGCGGCATCAATGCAATCTGCGCCATCACGAGGCTTCGTCCGGGCCATATCCATGAGGTACCGGAGCTGGATCATTTCCAGGGGCTGATTGTGGCCGAGGCGGTTACGCTGGTGCGCGCGAAAGGTATCGTGCTTCCTGATGCCGATCCAGTCTCGGCGATCAAGGAGTATTGTGCGCACAAGTTTCACCGTCCATCGATGATGCAGCACCTGGAGCGTGGGCAAGTTACCGAGATCGATTCGCTGAACGGATATGTAGCCCGGGAGAGCGCCCTGCTTGGACTTGAGGCTCCATTCAATGCTGCGCTCACGATGCTGATCAAGGGACGTGAGCACAAAGCTGATTCGTTTGATTGAGGTGTTGGGAGATAAGGAGTCAGGATACGTTTCACCCGGAATCCACGGCGGCAAACAGATATTGGTGCAGCAGGTATGCTGTCCGTTCATCTGCCAGGATGGCGAGCATTTGCTTCGGGGGAGACAAGTCGAATCGCTTAAACGTGCGGGACGGGATGGTGATTACTCCGTCTCTTCAATGCCTTAGGGGAACAAGCCAAAAACCACCACGCTGTTTGTTGTTCCCACGAACACTTTTCCATTTGCAATCGTGGGCGCCACAAACTTGTTATAGGGAAAATGGTCGCGGATTCCGGACGCCTGGTTGCTGTTGTACAGCTCCGAGGCCAGGTTGGTGGCGTCGTAGGCGTGCAGTATCCCGGCTCCACCCTGGTTCTCAATCGCCCACACGATTCCGTTCCGGGTCCCGTTCGAGCTGATGCTGGGTGTAGCTCCCGGAAAGCTAAAGGTATTCACGGATTGCGCAGCCGGAGTCGTCGCAAGCAGCGCTTGTGTAACGGGGAACGCCTTCAGATGATCGCCGGCCGCGGCGTAGTACACCGTGTTGTTGAAGAACGCCGGTGCGGAAAACACGCCCCCGCTCAAGGCATTGGACACTTCCTGGTACATCGTGTTGCTACGGCCGTTGTACTTCCCCATATTGGTGCGGTCCACTACGTAGATGTTCCTGTCCTTACCCGCACCCACAGCGAGGCTCTTCGTAACGCCTTCGGCATCCACCAGGTCCGGCAGCAGCACGACGCCGCCGGATCCCAGGTCTTGATCCGCAGCGCTCTGGATTAGCGTATTGTGAGTGGCAAAATAATCGGCGACCGCGAGTTTATTTCCGTTCGTCGAAATCTTCAGGAACGCATTGCCGAAGTCCCCTTGCGCTGGAAAATGGTTGCCGTCAAGCGTTGCGTCGAAGGTTCCGTTTCCGTCCAGAAAGAAAATATTTCCTTGCGCATCGGCACCGAGACCCGCCCCGCTCATCCATATAGAACCCTCGCCGTCAGCATAGTGCGGCGACGACGGCCCATTCGGTGTCAGGTTGAACACGCCGGTCTGCTGCAGCGTGCTTTCGCCGTAAGCCATCAGCCAACCGGTGTAAGGGTCCTGATCGCAATGCGACGTCCACGCCAGGTAGATCTGACCATTCATTAACAACAGGCCCACCCGTTCCGCATATTGCCCCGGAGCGAATACCTGCAGCCCGTCGCTCGATCCGTAGCCGTTGCCAGGATACGAGGCTTCGATTTCAGACGGGCTACCCCCGAGTTCTGCGCCTGTGGTCAGGTCCAAGGCATGCAGCCGCTGGTGGTAGGCTCCCTGGGCGTCTTTGGACATAGCCACCAGGAACACGGCGCCATTGGTTCCATAGCCACGGTCGATCACGGGTGTATCGGTGATGCCGATTTCGGGCGAGATCTGGGCGCAACTGTGATCGTCGCTGGTGGTCTCGTTGGTTGGGAGCGTGCTGACGTGCCACAGCTCGAAGCCTCCATCGGCATCAAAGGCATAGGCGGTGCCGTGTTCAGTTACCGTGATCAATACATTGCGGGTTTGTCCGGCGATCGACAGACTGCTAACGTAGAGCGGCTGCGCATCCACTTTTCCGTCCACCGACAGCTGCCGCAGCTTGCCAAAGGCGGTGGCGTTGACGGTTTGCGGGGTGAGCACCGTTTCTGAGGAGTTCCACCCATCGCGCGCATTGTCATTGTGATAGGTAGTGACGCTTGTTCCGGCGGCTGCCACTGTCAGGGCCAACGTCGCACTGCTCGTGAGCGATCCCGAATTCCCGGTAAAGACCACATTGCCGGTCTCGGCTGCGGTCGTGTTGCCCACGGTCAGCGTGATGGCCCGCGTTGCGCCCGGAGGCAGCGTGAGTGAGTTTGGGTTACTCGCTACTCCGGGTGGCAGATCGCTCAGAACCACCGTCGTCGTACCGGTGAAACCGTTGAGTGCAGTCGCAGTGACTTGAACGGGCTGCCCACTGCCCGGTGACACGGCGAGTGACGGCGGAGAAAGCGTTATTTTGAAGTCAGCCGGAGCCGCCTGACCGATCCCATGAATCAGCGTTGTCGCCAATATGTTTCCACTGCCATCCACGATCTCGATTGAGCCGGAGCGTAATCCGGCGACCTTCGGTGTGAGGGTAACAGCGACGCTGCATCGGGATCCCGTGGTCACGGTTCCCATACAGGAGCTTCGGGCAAACACGAAATCGAGGTAGGGCACACTCATGGTCAGGACCTTAGGCTTCTGTAGCGTTCCGCCTGCGGTGACCTTGTAAAAAAATGTCATCGTTTTGCTACACGGCCCAGGGTTCGTCTGACCGGCCGCGCATACGTCCACGCCGCCGAAGTCGACTGGGTCTCCTAAAAAGGTCACCGCCTGGCCATGCAGCGGCCTCAGGGCGGAGGGAAGAACGGCAAACCATAACGCAAAGAGCAGGCGAGACCGCATCAGCCTTTTCATTCACCACTTCCTTTTCCTTGGGGGAACACCACCCTCATCGGCGAGGGCTCGCGGGCACTTTACATCTGGCGATGCTGACGATTCGCACTTGCTAATTTATGCTCCCAAAATGATTCGCCCATCCAAAGATGGGTCCAGCCACGCGCGATCTGTCCATTCGTGAAAAGGCCTGCCTGCACATCCAGCAACAGATCCCGAACGGAAACCTGCATGCAGCAGCGGCATTTTGCCAGCGTCGCATCGGCCATCACCACATTGCTTCCGAAACGAGGTGACCGGTCCCCGGGTTACTGTCCCTTCAATGCCTCCGCACCTTGACGCTGGGAAAGCCACTGAGTATGGTGGCGCAATGGTAGAACGCGAGGGCACATCCAGAGTCGCTGAGCCTGTGGGTCTCGGGCCAGGTTATCGACTCGACGCGAGAGGGCGCCAACAGGCCGAAGACGATCGGTTGGGTCTCCTGGAAGATATCTTCGACCCGCTCTCTCGCAGACGACGTCAACTGGTCCAGCCTGGCTGGCGATGCCTTGAGATCGGCGCGGGCCGGGGATCCATGGCCGTTTGGCTCGCCGAGCGAGTGGGAGAGAGCGGCCAAGTGGTGGCGACCGACATCGATGTCACCTATCTGAAGCGACTCAATCTTCCGAACCTCGAGGTGCGTCAGCACAACATCCTCGACGATCCACTAGACGCCTTAGGCCCGGGTTCGTTCGATCTGGTTTGTTCGCGTTTGATGTTGTTCTGGCTCGCCGGCAAGCAGGAGCCGGCTATCCGACGCATGGTGGAGTGCTTGCGACCAGGAGGATGGCTCGTCGATGAGGACGGTGACTGGGGCACGATTGCTCCAGTGGATCCGTCTCATCCGTACTACGCCCGCTACCAGGGCGCTTACCAGGGTGGCGAGTGGTGGGTATCACGCGGGTATGATCCCACGTTTGGACGCAAGCTCCCGGTGCTATTCGAGCGCTGCGGTCTAGTAAATATCCGCGACGAGGCCACTGCCGATGTGGTGCGTGGAGGTAGCCCGTGGGCGCGGTGGTGGCAGGCGACCCTGGAGGCCATCGGCGCATGGGAGCAAGCTGACGGTGTGCTGACGAAGGCGCGAGAAGAGGAGTACAAGGCGCTCACAGCTCCGTGGACCGACCCGTCGTTCTGGTTCCTCAGCGCGCTTCTCCACGGGTGCTCCGGTCAACGTCCTGGGCACGAACCAACGTCGTCGAGCGGCCAGTCGCGCGAACAGAGTTAGAGTGGCGAGGCCATGCGGCCTGACTCCGGCTGGTAGCCGCCGAGCGTTGTGAAACGGTCATCCGGGCGCGCTATTGCGTGGCGACGCGGCTGCAGAAGCTCAGCATAATGACGGGATGTCTTGTGGAATAGACGAGGCCTGATGCGCTCCGAGGTATCCCTCGAGTGACGACCTCGTTCGTTACGTTGCCGGTGGCTCGGTCAACTAGAATCAGGCGAAGATGGAAGATTCGCGGAAGCCTCTCGCTGCACATCCTGTCGCGGCGGCAGCGTCTTTATGGAGGCGTGCCGGTGCGTTGCTGCGACCCGGACATCGGCATTCCGTCTTCTCGGCGACTGTCCTGCTGATGGTCTCAACCTTCCTCTCCGGCGTCATTGGGTTGGTGCGCTCTAAGTACATTGCCTATCTGTTCGGCGCCAGCGTGGCGACCGACGCTTACAACGCGGCCTTTCAGTTGCCAGATATGATCGCTTACTTTCTAGTCGGCGGCACAGCTTCCATTACCTTTATCGCAATCCTGAGCCGATATCGTGAAAGTGGCGATGAAGCCGAAGGGGAGCGCGCCCTGTCCGTCATCCTGACGGTGATGGTTTGTGTTCTCGTTGTGGCGGTTGTGCTTGGGGCCATGTTCGCGCCGCTTTACGTGCGGATTTTCATGCCCAAGTTCACGCCGGAGGAGGCTGCGCTCTGCACTCGAATGACGCGCATTATGCTTCCGCAGCCACTATTCTTCTTCGTTGGAGGCGTCTTCGGGTCGGTCCTCCTGGTTCGCAAAGTGTTCGCTTTCCAGGCGGTCTCTCCCCTGATCTACAACGTCGCGATCATTCTCGGCGGGGTCCTGCTGGCCAAGTCGATGGGCGTTTCTTCTCTGGCGGTGGGTGTTGTCGCTGGAGCCTTCCTGGGGTACTTGATGCTGAATCTCTGGGGAGCGTACCGCATCGGAATGCGTTTTCGTCTCAGTTTCGACCTGGCACATCCAGGACTCCGCGAGTGGATTCGGCTTTCACTTCCTCTCATGTTAGGCGTGACCGTGGTCACTGCCGACCGATGGATCCTCAACTACTTCGCGTCCGGCATCCACGGGCAGATCTCGCGTTTGACCTATGCCAAGAGTCTCTTCACTGCGCCGATGGCGGTGCTCGGACAAGCGGCTGGTGCCGCTTCGCTGCCCTTCTTCGCATCACTTTTCAACCAGGGCCGCCTCGCCGACTTCGCCGCGGCGGTGAATGGCTCGGTTTCGCGCATTCTTATTTTTTCATTCCTCCTGTCTGCCTGGATGATCGGTTTAGCCTATCCTGCAGTAGACTTCGTTTTCCGCGGCGGATCTTTCCATCGCGGTGATTCGGTCGAGACCGCGCACTATTTCGCCATCTTTGCGGTGTCGCTTTTTCTTTGGACCGCCCAGGCCATTTATGCGCGAGCATTTTACGCCGCCGGAGATACCCTCACACCAATGGCGGCGGGGGTGATCGTCACCTTAGTCTCGCTACCTGTCTACGGCCTGCTCTACCATGCGGCCGGGGCCATTGGTCTCGCCTCAGCATCAGACATCGCGATCCTGTTGCAAACGGCGACGCTCGCCATCTTGCTTCATCGTCGCAGGATGGTTCGCATCTCTGGACTGGAACAGGCGGAACTTGGTCGTGCATTGCTCGCCACCGTGGGAAGCCTGGTGGCTCTCTACGGTCTGCGCTATCTGTTGCCGGCCACCAGCCGCATCGCTGATGTCATCGTCCTCGCCGCAGGAACTGCGTTGTGGCTAATCGTCGCCGGAGGGTCGCTCTACCTCACTGGCTCCGCTATCCCTCGTCAGTTAAGAGCCCGACTCCAGGCCAAATGAACCTCCGCAAAAGCGGGTTTGCCGTAGGCTTCGCCTTGCCCGGCCGGGGAGAGTCGCCGCTAAGACAAGCCCGTCCCTTAACTCCCCCGTCTCCTTATCGGTCGTAACTTATTGGTTGTACCGTACCTGAATAATGTCGTAGGCGGCATAATGCTGTCCATGACATACTGTTATATATGGCGTGGGAAGTTGGGATAGAACGAGAACCAGTCCTCCGTACTGGGTTATCCACTGAGGAGAGCGACGGTTATGGCAAGAAACTACAAGGAACTGCAAGCAAAGATGAACCCTGCGGATGTTGCCGAGAATCGGCAGCGTGTACGCGAAGAGTTGCAGCGCATGGCGCTCGACGAGTTGAGAAACGCCAAACAGCTCACGCAGGCGGATCTGGCGGAACTGTTGAACGTTCCGCAGAGTTCGATCTCGCGTATCGAACAACGAACCGACATGTATCTGAGCACATTGCGCAATTATGTTCAGGCAATGGGCGGAGTACTCCAGATTCAAGCGGTGTTTCCCGAAGGCGGCGCAATCGTCATCAATCGGTTCGGGGACTATGAGGATCAGCCGTATATCGTGGTGGTCCAGACAGAAAAGAACGGTGCTTTTCAATTGCAAGCGCGGCCATTTCACCACCAGGGCGGCAGCACACTATCCACGCGACCGGTCAAATGGTCAGCGATCGTGAAGGCGATGAAAGCCCTTCATCTCGCGGAATCGGAGATTTCAACGATTCGCAATAGCCTTCAAAAAACGCAAGAGGTGGTGGTCGGCGGGAGAGCCGGTCATAAGATTTTTCAAATTCCGGATCTGGTAGCTGCGGGATTTGAGCCTGTCGCTGCCGTTTAGGGTGCAGGGAGAGACGAGAGGATCCCGACGCGTATTACCCTGTAGTGCCGCAATAGGTATGCTGTCCAAGGCTGCCCTTTATTTACCCTCGGGAACGGACGGGACAATATCTCTGCTGGACCTAACGGATTGGGGTGAACATCCGGGTTACCCGTCCCCGGGTTACCCAGCACGGAGTTCCAGCCGGTGACGTATTCGGTCTGTCCTGCTTTCGTTTCAGTGTCGTAAGTCGGCTTCACGATGCGAGCATTTCGTCCCCTTATTCCTGTCCCCTTATTCCCGACTCTCCGGCGTCGTTTGGTCCTGTAGAAATGTGCGAACTAAGCGAAGTAAGCGAACTAAGTCCCCAGGATGCGGTGGAGTCTCTCTCCGTAAAAGGCGCAATGGGTGGGGTGGGACTCTTTTTTTGAAGAGACGCAGGGATTAGGCCGCCCTATCTCCTCCGGGTGCAGCCTATTCAACTATTTGTAAAATTTGATATTTTTAGGTCTTTTTTGGGGGTTTGGCGGATCAGCGATGGGGTCGTGCCAAATAAGTCCTTTGTTTCACGAAGATGATCAAGATGCTCAAGATGATCAAATAATTAATTGATCATCTTGCCTGGGTGTTGGCAAAGGCGCGTTATGCGCGCTCATTCTACGGAGATGGCATCCCAGGGGGTGGCTTGCCAAATTTCAGGTGAGCTAGAAGCGCTGCCAGCGTGATAAGTCCTGAGGGATGGAAAGAGAAGCGTGCCTCAGGGCCGGTGGCTCCAGGGGATGGGTCCGGACGGAAGCTCGCTGCGGCCGGGAAGCCCGGCCCCATCCAGCATCGGAGTTCTCATTTACAGGCTTTAGCTCCGCTGTGGTGTGCTGTTTCCCAAGTTGTCAAAACTGCTCAATCAAGAGGACGCACTGAGCGCACCCTGCTCTCCGCGGGCGCCCTCGCGAGGCGCTCCACGGCCGGCCCCCCGGCGGAATGCTGCGGAGAGGCATGATCCGTCACTTCACATTACTGTTGGCTACACCCAACTCATCACTAGGACAAGCACTGATGAGTTGCCGGTGGTTGGCGGCAGTTGCACGGGTGGAGCGCACCGATGCAAGGCCAAGCAGGCCCGTCGCGAAGACCGCTCTGATGTCTGGATTCTTGCCTCCAATGTAGTATGGTTTTTGGGCTGTGTCCAGAGCGAGAAGAAATAAATTTAGTAACCATGGCGCGCTCTGTTACCTCATCATGGCGCAAGGAGGTAATCGCCGATTCTGACGCCAGCAGCTGCGGGTTTCTCGGTCTTTTCGCATCAAGTCCACTTGACAAGCAAGTGAAACGTAATAGTCTTTCATTAAAGAGACCACTTGGATGTCTAATAAAGAAACAGAATCAATCCAGCTGCTGCGGGGAACACTTAACCTCATCGTTTTGCGGACACTCGCGGCGATGGGCCCAGAACACGCTTATCAAATTGCGACACGTCTGCAGCAGATCTCCGATCGGCTGCTCAACCCCAACCAGGGCACTCTCTATCCAGCATTAGCGCGGCTGGAGCAGTACGGGTGGGTTAAGGGAACGTGGAGAAGGACCGAGAGCAGCCGGGAAGCCAAATACTACGAAATCACCAGGGCGGGAGAGAAAGCCTTAGGGGAGGAGACAAAGACTTGGAGAAGGATGCCGGCTCTTGTGGAACGGCTCTTGCTTGAGGAGTCTTAGCCATGAAGCACCTGAGACGCATCTTTCTGAAACTTTATCTGCTTTTTGCCAACTCCAAAGCGGAAGCGGAACTGGCAAGAGAAATTGGCGCGCATCTAGCGTTGCTGGAAGACGAATATTTGCGCCAGGGCATGCCCCCTGAAGATGCACGACGGGCAGCCAGATTCGCCTGCGGAGGTGTGGAGCAGGCGAAGCAACTGCATCGCGATGAGCGAGCGTTTCAAGGGCTGGACCAGATTCTGCAAGATACTCGATATACCTTCCGCCGCCTGCGTAAGTCTCCCGGATTTACAATGACGGCGATCCTGATGCTGGCACTGGGCATCGGGGCGACGACGGCGATTTTTTCCATTGTCGAAGGAGTATTGCTGCGTCCGCTGCCGTTCCCCGACCCGGATCGCCTGGTCATCCTGGGAGATGTGCTTGAAGGCTCGCACTGCGCGTCCTGCGCTCACTCCAGCGTAACGGCTCCCGACATCCGCAATTACATGCGCGACACGCAAAGCTTTAGCCACCTGGGCGGGTATCGGTCTAGATTGTTTGAACTATCCGGCACGGGCGATCCGGCGGCGGTGAATGCGACGCGGATGAGCAGCGAGGTCTTTGCCGCGCTGGGAGTGCCGCCGCTGCTGGGGCGCACTTTCACGCAACGCGAAGAAGAGGAACACCAGCAAGTGGCGGTGCTGAGCTATGGCATGTGGCGGAGCCGCTTCCACGGCGATGCGAACGTACTGGGAAGCAAGATCCTTCTCTACCGCAAGCCTTACACCGTGATTGGCGTGATGCCGCGCGATTTTGAGTTTCCGCTCAATCCTGGGCATGTGAACCAGAGCGAGCTTTGGCTTCCGCTCAGCCTGCAGCCAGAGGAATTTACGGCGGGCAGCGCGGCATCGTGGAACTCTCGCATGGTGGGACGATTGAAGCCCGGCATCCGTGCCGAGCAGGCGCAGAGCGATGCGGAGCGGGTCGCCCGGGAGACGATGCGCGACTATCCGGCCCCCATGCGCAGTCTTCGTATTCACGCGGTGGTGACCCCGCTGCAGCAAGATACGGTGGAGCAGGCGCGACCCCTGGTGGGCACGCTTTTCTTTGCGGTGATTGTTGTTCTGCTCATCGCCTGTGCGAACCTGGCGGGGCTTCTGCTGGTGCGTGCCATCCGGAGGCGAAGAGAGCTCGCGGTGCGGCTCGCCCTGGGTGCCGGTGCGGCTACACTCCTTCGACAGGCCATCGTGGAAAGCATGGTCTTGAGTATCGCCGGTGGCGGCATAGGGCTGGCGCTGGCGGCTGCTGCTCTGCGGGTGGGCGTAAGCCGGCTACCGCAGACGCTGCCTCGCATCGATGAGATTGGCTTGAACTGGCCGGTCATGCTGTTCGCGTTGGGACTGGCGCTGCTGACCGGCTTGCTCTGCGGATTGGCTCCAGCATTTGCCGCAATCAGGACGAGCGTGAATGAGACGCTCAAAGAAGGCCGGGGAATCTCGGGCAGCGGCCATGCCAGGCTACGCTCGGCGCTGGTGGTGGCGGAGATTGCCGTGGCGCTGACTCTGCTTACCACCGCCGGCCTATTGCTGCGCAGCTTCGAAAAGATGCGCGACGTGAACCTGGGCTTCCGCCCCGACAATACGTTGGCTGCGCTTTACGTTTTGCCGCAGCAGCAATATCGAACGCAATCCGCGATCGACGAATTCACGAAAACTCTGCTGAACGATCTAAGGCAGTTGCCTGAAGTGAATGCGGTTGGCATCACTTCGTTTTTGCCTGCGGCCGGCAATAGCTGGAGCACCCCTTTCACGATGGAGGGCTATGTGCCTGCCAAGGGCGCGGGGTTGAATATGGCGGCGATGTCGCTGGTCGAGGACGATCCCTTCGAAGCGCTGGGTATTCGTGTGCTGCGCGGGCGCGTCTTTATCGAGTCGGATAACGCCGGCTCACCGTTAGTGGCGCTGGTGAATCGCAAGATGGCCGAGCGCTACTGGCCGGGCCAGGACCCGATCGGCAAACGCCTGCGCCGGGGCTTGGCGGAGACGGCCACGCCGTGGATGACGGTGGTGGGCGAGGTCGATGACGTGAAGCTGGGATCGCGCGACGCGGAGACGGTGCCACAGGTATACCAGCCGGTAACACAGGCGGTGGCCAGTGAAGGCGCTTTCGCCTCTGCCGGAGAACTGAACGGCGCCGACGGCTGGATCGTTCTGCGCAGCCGGATGGATCCGGAGCAGATGGAAAATACGGTGCGCGCAACGCTGCGGAAGATTGACCCGCAGTTGCCGCTCTACCAGATGCAGACGATGGAGCACGCCATCTCGAAGAGCGAGGCGCCGCGACGCTTCCAGACGGTGCTGATTTCCTCGCTGGCCATGGCTGCGGTGCTGCTCAGTGTTCTGGGGATCTATGGCGTGATTGCGTTCTCGGTGGCATTGCGCGAACAGGAAATTGCGGTGCGCATGGCGCTTGGGTGCCAACGATCCGGGGTGATGCTGGTCATCCTGAGTTCCGGCGCCAGGCTTGCGGCTGTTGGCTGTGGCTTCGGTTTGCTTGGCGCCGTGGCCGCATCCCGTTTGCTGCGTTCCTTTCTGTTTGAAGTAAGCCCGTTTGATCCGGCTGTGCTTGGACTTTCTGCCATTGCCATGCTGCTGCTGGCGCTGGCAGCTTCTGCGGTACCGGCCAGGCGCGCATCGAGTACGGATCCCATGCTGGCTTTGCGGGGCGAGTAGGAGACTGCTGAGGATATTCGGCAAACCCCGCGTGCAGGCAATCCGGCACTTTGGAGCTTCGTGGACGGGAGCTTCTGAAAGTGCCAGCTCCGTCCCACGAAACCTGTCCTGGATGCGGCGGGGGTTCGTGTCCGGGAAGATGGGAAGATGTGAACTGACGCTGACAACGAGGTGACCGTCACCGGGTTACCGTCACCGGGTTACCGAAAGTCACGCTATGGAATGATAGCGAACCCGTAACAGTCAAGGATTGCTCCGAGCAAGGCGAGGTGTTGATGTTCAAGGAGCGAACCCTTCGCATGCAATTTGAAGATGGAAGGGAGACATTCGTAAATCGCGCAGGCGTTTCTTGCTGCATCGTGCCGCGCGGGATAGAGGATGCCGTCTGGTTTGATGGGATGCTTGCGAAAAGCAGCGGACCATCGTTGTGCGACGGTGTGAGAGCCGCTGAACAGACGGGAGTCTGCTCCGACGCGGGCGAGCCCTCCTGAATTGGACAGGTCGATCAACTTCATCGGGCGCAGAAGTTCGAGGTGGGCCAGGTAGCGTCCTTCGAGAGCGGTCGACGTTACGGTCCGGATACCGGTTGTTTGGCCATACGTCTCAATAAATGAGCAATATTCGTCGAGTCCTGCATAAAGAACAGCGTAGGAACGATCCGGCGAATCGAAGCGATTGCCCCCTGTTCTGCCAAAGAACAGTGGACTTCTACCCCGGTTATGCAGCCGCGAGAGGATAGTACCGATTGATAGTTCGGCAAGGAGGGGTTCACTGGTTTCGAGGTCCCCCGGCGGCTCCGGATGTTCGCCGGGAAAATCGGTCACGCCGCTCCCTGTTCGCCATATGCTTCGGCCGCGCGAACCACTGCTTCGGTCTTTCCCTGACGGAGCGCATCGAGTGGAGTTCTGCCGTTTAGCCTGTCGTTGCCGCTAGCAAAGAAAATCGACTGCATCCATGGATCGTGCCCACTGAGCGCATCCAGAACTTCTTTGAGGCCATCGAGAGTCTTTCCGTCCTCGAATTGAAAAGCTGGATACGCATAGCCTCTTTTCCCCTGAGTCAGGCCGATCAGCTGGTTCTGGCTTCGCCGCCGATCTACCGCTTGGCGGCTGATACCGATGAGTTCGGACACTTGCTGGGCAGACAGAGTTCCTCCGAGCTTCTCGATGATCCGTTTCCTGTGCTCGATGCCTCTAAGCTTCGCTCGAATCAGGGGATCGCCATCGGTAGAAGCCGCGGCTGTCGAAGTTGCCGAAACGGCATTCACCAGGAGTTCGAAGTCTGTGGGCGAAGCGGTCAGTTCTTCGACGCTCTGCGAAGAGAGTTCATTCGCAATCGAGGAGAGCGCGTTGAATGCCCGCGAAAAGAACACTGGATGCTCGGTTCGCGAGAGCGAGTCGATGACCCTTGTCAGAGGCCTGAGCGGGGGGCTGGTCTTGAGTTCGAAGATGACCAGGAAGGTCGCTCCGTCCACCTCGGTCGTGAGTACGAAGTCTGAAACCTCAAGCGAGATTCTTCGGCTTTTTGCCTCGAGGGAGACCTTGCTCTGAGTCACCTCGAACTTCAAATTCTTATGAATTGCGGTTGACATCAGCAATCGCTTAGGTGTTCCCGACACGCGGGAGAGCCTGATGCGGGCAGAGTCGTGGGCCGGCAGAGTTTTGATCCAGTGGCTGACGATCCTCTGGACGTCCTCCAAGGAAGCAGGTCGTTCAGTGTTCGATTCGATCACCATCGTATACCTATGATTGACGAGCAGATTATTAACTCGTCGAAAATCGTTCGTCAACCATGATTATAGATGGGAAATTGCTGTGAACGCTAGAAAGCTGACTTCGGTGCTGGGTATACGACTTTAGCCGGACGGAGAAGTGCCAGACTGAATCAACCTATCCGTACACACGTCCGACGGCCCTCCGGGCCTCGATGGACAAGTCTGAAGTTCAGTCGTCCCCGTTCGACAAGCTCAGGGCAGGCTCTGCGGGACGCGATTTCGTCATGGTAGTTCTCAAGCACCCTCTTAAAGCCCCCGTCTCCCCTTCAAACCCCATCTCCAGGTCGTCCGCAAGGTGCCGTCGGCAGAGGTTGCGGCGAGTCGATCTATATGCTTCTATGATATAGTTGTTTACAAATGCCGTCTATATTGATCCAGTTGGACGAACCGCTCTTGCGATCGCTGAATAAGGTCGCGCCGGCCGCCAAGCGACAGCGCGCTGAATTCATCCGGGAGGCCGTGAGAGACGCAATTCGGAAACGCGAGTACGAAGCCATTCGCGAAGCATATCTGCGGCAGCCTGATTCGGCGGATGACGCTGATGACTGGTCCAACGCAGACAAGTGGAAGCCATGAAGCAGTACGAAATTTGGTGGGCGGACCTGCCGAAACCCGCCGGGCGCCGGCCAGTGCTTCTGCTGAGCCGTGATGATGCTTATCCGGTTCTCAATAAGTTTGTTGCGGCTGAAGTCACGGCGACCGTTCGAAATATTCCGATCGAAGTTCCTCTCGGCTCGATCGAGGGAATGCCCAGGCCCTGCGTCGTTAACTGCGACAATTTGCGAACGATTTCGAAAGTTCTCCTGGTGAAGAAGATTGCAAGACTCTCGCAAAAGCGGGTCCACGAGGTGAAGCGCGCGGTCGGCTACGCTTTGGCATGGGAGGAACTGATCGCTGCCGGAGAGTAGCAACTGCCGCAGTGCGCAGTCTTAACGGTTTACGTTTGGTGCCGCTTTTTCCCTAGCGAGGTCTGGTCGCCGAAAGTGTCAGGTCTGCCTGTTCACGAAACCCTTGTCCGGACCGCTCTTATTGATCCGGGGTAATTTCGTCTCTTGTCCTGGAACTCTCAAAATTGCTGTAATAGGTATGCTGCGCGCCATCTCGCCTCGGCAATCACCAGATTGCTTCCGAAAGGAGGTGCCCGTCCCCGGGTTACCCAAAGTCATTCCCGCTTACACGAGCCCGAGTACGTGGTAAGATTGCATTGTTTCCTTGTTTTCTTTAAATGAGGTATCCATGCTTGCGAAAAAGACTACAAAAAACCAGATCACTCTTCCCAAAAAAGTGGTCGCCCGCTTCACCGGGGTGGAGTATTTTGACGTAAGCACCGACGGGGCGTGCATCATTCTGCGCCCGCTGCAGAAGAGCCGCGCCGATGAGGTGCGGGCTCGCCTCTCCCAGCTGGGAATTGAGGATGAGGATGTCACCGCCGCTATCTCGTGGGCACGCAAACACGCGTGAGCCCTCGCGTGGTCTTTGACACAACGGTCGTTGTGTCGGCACTGCTATTTAGCAGCGGCCGCCTGGCTTGGCTGCGCGGGCATTGGCGCGCAGGAGATGCCTTGCCATTGGCTTCTCGCGCCACCATTGAGGAACTCACCCGGGTACTGCGATATCCAAAGTTCCAACTCTCCTTCGATAACAGGGATGAACTATTGGCTGAGTACCTTCCTTATTGCGAAATAGTTAAGGTGACGAGAAAATCCAAGTGGGCCTGCCGGGACAAAAACGACCAGTTATTCCTCGACCTGGCCGAAAGTGGGAAGGCCGACCTGTTGGTCACCGGAGATCGAGACCTCCTGGCTCTGGCCGGGCAAACGCGGTTTTTTATTGAAACCCCCGCAGCGTATCGTGCGCGGGTATCTGGCCTGCAGGACGACACCTTTTCCTGAGGGAAAAGGAGGACAGACGGGGGACTGTCCTGCTTTCGTTTCAGTGTCGTAAGTCAGCTTCACGATGCGAGCGTTTGCTTCAGGGGGTACTTCCGTCCAGTCCCTTATCCCCCTGCGATGCTTCGGTCTGACCGTTCGTCGTTGTCGTGAAGGCCGGAAACAATAGAAACGCAATTCCAGAACACGGAGACCCAAAGTGAGAAAGCTCACAATTTGCGAACACATCTCGCTGGACAGTGTGATCCAGCACTCCGCCGATGAAAACAATTTTCCCTACGGCGACTGGTCCACACCCTATCGGACCCCGGCTGGCAGAGATGCACTCGTCGCCGCCCATGGCGAGAAGTGCGACCTACTGCTTGGCCGTCGCACCTACGATGCATGGTCGGGCTTGTGGCCAAAGGCGCCGAGCAGTCCGATGGCAGACCGCCTTAATGCGGCGACGAAATACGTCGTGACCCACAGGCCAGACAGCCTTGCATGGGGCCCATTCGAGGCCGTTGGACCGGACCTGGTCGAGGGCCTTCGCCGCATCAAGTTACAGGACGGCCCGGGCCTTATCCTCTGGGGTAGCTCCACGCTGACATCGCCGCTGCTCGAACATGGGCTTGCGGACGAAGTCCTGCTGGTCGTCTATCCGGTCCTGTTGGGCACGGGAAAACGCTTCTTTATGGAAGGAACGCCGCCACGCACATTCGAACTCCTCAGCACGAAAACAACGCCGACCGGCGTCCTCCTCAATCATTACAAGGTCGTCGGCCCTTTGAAGACCGGATAGTTCGACGACGCGACATCGTCTGTCAATACCGAACGCTGTAGAGGTGCGCTGGGAAAGAGATATGTCAGATAGGAACGAAGTTTCGGCCGCCACCGGGGTGAGCTTGGCAACGATTGCCGGCAGACTCGAACGCCTGCCGCTGACCGCCTACCAGCGGACGCTATTCCTGATCATCGCCACGGCCTGGTTCTTCGATTCGATTGACCTGGGCTCCCTCACCTTCGTGCTGGGCTCGATCCGATCGGAATTCGGACTGTCCGCGCCGCAGACCGGGCTGCTGTCGGGCATGAGCTTCGTCGGCATGTTTTTCGGCGCCGCGATTGCCGGGATGGCCGCGGATCGATACGGCCGGACGCTCGTGTTCCAGGTGAGCATGATCTTCTGGGGGCTGGGCGGCCTCGCCTGCGGCCTCGCGCCCAGCGTCACTGCCCTCGGTGCGGCGCGCGCTCTCCTCGGGTTCGGCATGGGCATGGAGTTTCCCGTCGCACAGTCGATTGTGTCCGAAATCATTCCGGCGCGCCTGCGCGGGCGGTATCTCGCCCTGCTCGAAGGATTTTGGCCGCTCGGCTTCATTGTTGCGGGGCTCATCGCTCACGCGGTCCTGCCGATCAGTGGCTGGCGACGGGTATTCCTCATCGAAGCGGCCCCGGCCGTCTTAGTCTTTGCCGTTCGGTTCCTGGTGCCCGAATCCCCTCGCTGGCTCGCCGTGCGCGGCCGCCTGGCGGCTGCCGACGAGGTCACGCAGAAGTTCGAGAGGGCCGTCTCGGCACGCCTCCACGGCGCCGCTCTGCCGGAGCCACGGCCCCAGCCGGTTGAGGGGCCGGCAGGTGCGCGATTCCCGTTCCTGGAACTCTGGTCCGCCCGATACATCCGGCGGACGATGATGGTGTGGCTGCTCTGGTTCTTCGCGTTGCTGGGATACTACGGGCTCACCACGTGGCTCGGCGCGCTGCTGCAGGAGGCCGGATATTCAGTGATCCAGTCCGTCTATTACACGACGTTGATTTCGCTGGCTGGTGTGCCGGGGTTTTTCACGGCGGCGTATCTGATCGAAGCGTGGGGCCGCAAACCCGCCTGCGTCGCGGCACTGGTTGGGGCCGCTGTATCGGCGTGGTTCTATGGCACTGCGGCAAACCAGACCCAGCTCATAGGGTGGGGCCTGGCCTTGCAATTCTGCCAATTCGGTATGTGGTCGATCCTCTATGCCTACACGCCCGAGTTGTATCCCACCCGGGCTCGGGCGACGGGCGCGGGATTCGCGTCGGCCATCGGCCGGCTCGGATCGTTGCTCGGTCCGTACGCCGTCGGAGTGATTCTTCCCCGCACAGGACAAAATGGGGTGTTCGCCCTGGGTGCCGGCACCTTCCTGATTGCGGCGCTGAGTGTGCTGGTGCTCGGGGTCGAAACCCGTGGCAAGACCCTGGAGGCGATTTCCGCGTAGGATTCGGAGCAGCCGCGCTGCATGCCGCCGACAGCCGCTTCCGGGATCCGGCCCGACCTTGCGTCACCCGGATTCCTCCGTGGCCCGCATTCAGCACACCGAGAGTTTCGCCGGCGCGATTGAGGTTCCGTGGGTTCCGTGGACAAACAGACGGGGCTGGTACTTTCACGGAGGTTTCGTCGACAAGAGTTTCTGAAAGTGTCAGGTCCGTCTGTCCACGAAACTTGTCTGTCCACGAAACTTTGTCCACGAAACTTGTCCACGAAACTGTCAGGTGCGCACGCCCTCCACCCTGGGTGAGGTTCAAGTGGGCCACTGGCAAGCGGGATTGTAACGGTTACGTTCCGTCTATCACTGGGTCGCCTGGTGGTTATTTCGTCTGTCGCGCATCTCCTGTCGCGCATCTCCCAGGTAAGCTGTCGGGGCACCGAGCGTAACGTTTGAAGGGCATTTCCAGCGGGGGTTGAGCTATCTGCCCCAAAACTCCCCCGTTACACTGGTGTACCTGTTCTCGTTTCTCAATCGCCGGGTTGAATCCCCGATCAGAGAAGCGGTCCATAGGAGAATGTCGGATGCGTGGGAGCGTTCTGGTGTCAGGAGCTGGGGTGGCAGGCTCTTGTCTGGCTTGGTGGCTCGATCGATACGGATATGCGGTGACCCTGGTGGAACAGGCGCCCGAACCGCGCACCGGCGGCTACGTCATCGACTTTTGGGGCCTCGGCTACGACGTGGCCGAAAAGATGGGCGTGCTGGACGAACTCCGCCGGCATGACCTCAAGGTTCAGGAATTCCGGATCGTCAATCGCGTGGGCCGGCGGATCAGCGGCTTCAACCAGGGCGCGGTGCAAAAGCTCATCAAGGGCCGGGGCATGAGCCTTCCGCGTTCGGCGCTGGCTTCTGCGCTCTACGAAGCGGTCAAGGACCGAGTCGACGTGCGGTTCGGGAACAGCGTGACCAGCCTCGAAGACAGCCCGCGCGGCGTGGAGGTGACGCTTCGCGAAGGTGAGGCTCAGACGTTCGATCTGGTCATCGGTGCCGACGGCCTCCACTCCGCCGTGCGACGACTCTGCTTTGGTGAAGAAACGCGATTCGAACACTTTCTCGGATACTACGTTGCCGCATTCACCGCCCAAGGCTACCGGTTCCGTGATCCGGACGCATACGTGACTTACGGCGAACCTGGCCGGCAGATTTGGCGAATCACTGTCGACGAGGACACGACGGTCTTCATGCTGGTGTTCGCCGAATCCGATTCCCACGCAGCTCCCGTCCACGGTGCCTCGCGTCAGAAAGAGGTCCTGACCCGCCTCTACGCTGGCGGTGGCTGGGAAACCGATGAGATGCTCCACGCGCTTCAGGCAAGCACCGATCTCTATTTCGACCGGGTCAGTCAGATCGTCATGCCGAGTTGGACCAAGGGCCGCGTCGCCCTGATCGGCGACGCGTGCGCGTGTCCGAGCCTGCTCGCCGGCGAAGGGTCAGCGATGGCGATGGCCGAAGCCTACACGCTCGCTGGGGAATTGGTTGTCGCGCAGGGAGGCCACGCGTCCGCATTCGAAATCTATGAACAGCGCCTGCGGCCCTATGTGGAGCGCAAGCAGAAGGGGGCGCGCGATTTCGCTGCGAGCTTCGTCCCCAGGAGTGCTTACGGGCTGTGGCTGCGAAACGCGACCATCAACGCCGCGAACCGCCTTGGGCTCATTCAGCTGCTGTTCAGAGCCCAAATGCGCACTGGCATCGAACTGCAGGACTATCGGTAAGACTTCACCGGGCCTACCCATCCCTGGGCTGGAGATCGGTCGACATGATACCTATTGCAGCAACTCTAGCTGCTCGCCGTCGACTCGGTTTGCTGGTTTGGGGCCGGGTTTGAGCGCGTGCTCGGACGGCGGATCGCACGGCGCCCCGGGGCCCGCGCCAGCAGTGAAGATTTGTGGTCATGAAGATTTGTGGTGAAGATTAGTGGACTGATCCTCGACTTCAGCGTGTTGATCGCGGCAGCGGGCAAGGGAGAGAAAATGCCGCAAAATCAGGATCGGCGGTGAGGCGCCAGACAGGCAAAGATCTCCCGATAGAACTCGGGGTGCGATTGCCAGGTCTGGCCGGTGACGATGCGGCCATCGCGAATGGCCTGCTGGTCTACAAATGTTCCGCCAGCTTGCTCGGCTTCGAAGCGCACGTGTTCATAGCAGGTAATACGTTTGCCTTTGGTGAGGCCGGCGGCGGCGAGCACCTGGATGCCATGGCAGATGACGAAGATCCATTTTTGCTGTGCGTCGAATTCGCGGACAATGTCGAGCAATCGCCGATCGTTGCGGAGGTACTCAGGAGCGCGCCCGCCCAGAATCAGGATGGCATCATAATCACGGACATTTACCTGGTCGAACGAGAGGTCGGCCTCTAGACCGTATCCGGGACGTTCGACATAGGTATCCCACCCCGGCTCAAAGTCGTGCATGACGAGGTGGAGGCGACGAACCGAAGGGGCGGCAACGGTAACACGCCAGCCTTCCTCGCGAAACCGATGAACGGCATAGAGAGCTTCGTACGATTCGCCCGTATCTCCGGTAACTATCAATATCTGCGGCATTTCAGCCGCCATCATATCACCGGACAAGACCGATCTTGTGTAGAATGGCGGCCGAAGGGAAACGTTTACTGTACTCGACTCGGAGAGCGCGCAAATGAGATGGGCCATGCGGCGGTCGCCTTCGTAACGGATGGTTTTTAATGCGAGAGATCTCCCGAAGAAAGTTCCTCAAAAGCGCTTCTCAGACCGGCTTGGTCATGTCGGCGGCGGCGATTGCCGGCCGGATGGGCACTGCGCAGAGCGCGACCACCCGGGTCGTGATTGACACAGACCGGCAGATTGCTCCGGTAAGTCACGAGCTGTTCGGTTCGTTTCTGGAACAGCTTGGGCGCGCAATCTACGAGGGCGTATACGAGCCGGGGTCGAAATTGTCGAATGCGCAGGGATTCCGAAATGATGTGATTGCAGAAGTACGTGAGCTGCAGGTGCCGATTGTTCGCTGGCCCGGGGGGAACTTCGTGTCGGGCTATCACTGGCTGGATGGAGTAGGACCCAAGGAAAAACGGCCTACGGTGCTGGACCGCGCATGGAACACGCTGGAGACGAACCAGTTCGGCACAAACGAGTTCCTCACCTGGGCGCGGCTCGTGGGAACAGAGCCGCTCATGGGTCTCAATTTCGGGACCGGTTCGGCAGAGGATGCGGCCGCTCTCGTGGAATATTGCAACGTAGCCGGGGGAACGAAGTGGAGCGAACTGCGGCGCTCCCATGGGTACGCCGAACCATACGGGGTGAAGTTCTGGTGTGTGGGCAATGAGATGGATGGCCCGTGGCAGATTGGGCACATGCCGGCGCAGGCATATGGCTTAAAAGCAACCGACGCTGCGCGGCAGATGCGCGCGGTCGATCCATCGATCAAGTTGATCGCCTGCGGATCGAGCGGACCTTTCATGCCTACGTATATCGAGTGGGATCGCACGGTCCTCGAAGAATGTTATGACGTGGTCGATGGAATCTCCATGCACCGCTACTGGGGAAATACCGAGGAGACCCATCATGACAGCCAGGTGTATATGGCGATGAACCTGGCGATGGACCGGCAGATTGAGGAGATAGCAGCGGTTTGTGACACCGTTCGCGCACAAAAACGCTCCGGGAAACAGCTGTGGTTATCGTTCGACGAGTGGAACGTGTGGTATCGCGCGCGAGGCGGAGAGTTTTCGAACGGGCATGGTAAGCCGCATCCGCATCTGCTGGAGGAACCGTACAACCTGGAAGATGCGCTGCTGGTGGGCGGCCTGGCCAATTCGCTGATCCGGCACTCGGACCGCGTGAAGGTGGGGTGCCTGGCCCAACTCATCAATGTCATTGCGCCGATTGCCACGAATGAAGATGGCATTCTGCGTCACACCATCTTTTATCCCTATAGCTGGGCGCTTAAGTATGCGCGGGGCCGGGCATTAAGTCTGCAGCCGGAGGGCCCGGGATACGAGGTGGCAACCATAGGCGGCCCGATTGAGGGCGGCGGACTGCCGATCCCTGGTTTTGGCGACGTGCGGTGGGTAGATGTGGCGGCCACCATCGACTTGGAGAGCAAGACTGTCAGCGCTCTTCCTCTTCAACCGTAATCTCGAAAAGCCGCAGGATGTGGAAGTGATCTGGCGCGATGCTGCGCCCAGCGCGGTGAAGCAATTCCTGACGATTACGGGGCCAGACCTGAAGGCCGGCAACACATTTGCTGATCCGAAGCGGGTGACGCCACAGGCGCTGGAAAACCCGAAAGTCGGCGCGCGCATGACGCTGCAGTTGCCTGCGCGTTCTTATTCCGTTTTATCGCTTGCTATGTAACACAACCGCGGTTACGGTTGGCTGCCTGCGACGTAGAGGAGACCGATGAAAAAGACGATAGCTTTATGGATGCTGTTGGCGCCGGCGATCTGCTGGGCGCAACCTCCCGCCGATTGCAAACCTTCTTCCTTAAACGTTCCGGGGGCGCCCTATCCCTGTGTGTTTCCCGACCATCGTGCCATGTTCCGGTTATCCGCGCCGGATGCCCAGAAGGTGCGTGTCCGGGTGGGAACGGGTTTCGATATGGCCAAGGAAGCAGACGGCCTATGGTATGCGACGACTACGCCATTGGCAGAAGGCTTCCACTACTACATGGTGAACATCGACGGATCCAGCATGTCCGATCCGGCGACGGCGAGCTTCTTTGGCGGCGGGCAATGGAGCAGCGCGATTGAGGTGCCGGCGGCCGATGCGGAGTTCTACAGCCACAAAGAGGTGCCGCATGGGCTGGTACGCGACGAATGGTACTTCTCCACGGTAACGCAACAGTGGCGACGGGCCATGATCTACACGCCGCCGGGCTATGACCAGAATGCGAAGATGCGCTATCCGGTACTTTACCTGCTGCATGGCTGGGGAGAAAACGAACTCGGTTGGACATTCCAGGGCCACGTGGATCAGATCATGGATAATCTGCTCGCTGCGGGCAAGACAAAACCAATGCTGATCGTGATGGACAACCTGAACGCGGTGAAACCCGGGGAAGATGGAACGATCTACAACGCACGCAGTGTGATTACCCAGGCGGTGCCGCAGCCGCAGGCACCCATGGGCGGAGCGCCTGGCGTACCGGGTGCGGGACAGCGCCCAGCAGGCGGCACACCGCCGCCTCGGCCGGCGCTTCACTTGAGCGGAACGTTCACCGAGATGATGTTCACCGATCTGATTCCCATGGTTGAAAAGAATTACCGGGTAGCACCGGGGCGCGAAAACCGTGCCATGGCAGGTTTGTCGATGGGGGGATTCCAAACGTTCACTACGGGTCTCGAGCATCTCGACAAGTTTGCCTACCTGGGGGGCTTGAGCGGCAACTGCAGCGGGTTCAGCGGCGGCACGTTTGATATCAAGACAATTTGCGGTGGGGCCTTTGCGGACGCAACGGCGTTCAACAGCAAAGTAAAGCTGCTTTTTCTTTCGACCGGGTCGGTAGAAGGGCCGCGTGTGAAGCAGTTTAGCGATGCCCTGACTCAGGCGGGGATTAAGAATGTCTACTTCGAGTCCCCGGAAACGGCACACGAGTGGCTATCGTGGCGACGTGCTTTTGCTGACTTTGCTCCCCGATTGTTCCAATAGTGGAAATGTGTCGAGGGGCGCTCCGCTGTGGTCGTTCATGGTGGGGCACGCGTGGGACGCATGCGAAGATCACTGACGGATTGAGCTGGATCATCTGCTCACGCCCTGCTCCTCGGGAGAAGCGTAGTTCATGGCGACCTGTCTGCTGATCAAAACGCGTCGGTGGCTCCGTATCCCACGAGAGGCCAGGCGCTTCTTCGTAGTGGTTTGCTTAAGGTTGAAGATTTGTGGTCATCCATGATAGGTAATCTTTGTCCCTGTTTTCCGTCTACGGCGGAAGGGTTGGTGGTCTCGTAAAAGATCTGCTCGCGGGGCGTCGGGGATAGGTATCATGTCCCGCTGTGTCCCAGACTGCGCTATGATCAGGACCAATGCCGAACGATCTCATCGAGTTTTGGCGTCAAGCCCGGATCAGTAAGCCTCCATTCGCCCACCCAGCTGACCTTGAAGTCCTTAGGACTCATGCACGATGGATCGAGGATGACGCTGCAGATTTTGAGAGTTACATCTCGGGCCCCCGCTTCGCATCATTCGATGACGACCGGTTCCACCTTTCTCTCTTGCCGGTTCCATACGCTGGTGATCTTGAGCGCGCCGATTTCATCATCTTGCTCCTCAATCCCGGGTTCAGCTATACGGATTACTGGGGCGAAACGCATGTGCCCGAATTCAGGACACGCCTTCTTTACAACCTTAGTCAGCAGCTCGAGAAGTCGGAGTACGGATTTCTGTATCTAGATCCTCAGTTCTGTTGGCACAGCGGCTTTGTGTGGTGGGAGAAGAAGTTTCGCGAACTCGTGCAGGAAATCGCTCGGTTGAAATTTAATGGGAATTATCGAGATGCGCTTCGAGAATTTTCGCACCGCGTAGCATCGGTCGAGCTTGTACCGTACCACTCATCGTCATTTCATGAGCACGGAATCATTGAACGTCTTCCGTCAGTCGCGAAGGTCCGAGCCTTTGTGCAACGCGACCTGGTGCCCGCGGCTCGTGCAGGAGAGAAGACCCTCATTATCACCCGGCAAGCAAAAGCCTGGGGGTTGGCTTCAGAGAAAGGAAACATCGTGGTCTACGAAGGTGGCCATACACGCGGCGCGAGTCTCAGCCCGCGATCTGCGGGCGGAAAGGCTATCCTACGACGCTACACGTCGCATTGATGCGCTTGCTAGGTCGATCAGATCGTTTGCTGTTTGAGGAGATAAGGAGGAGATAAGGGGACACGATATGCATCACCCAAAATTGCTGCAATAGGTATATGCTGTCCCCTTATCTCCTCAAACTCAGGTTCCGTGGACAGACGGAGCTGGTACTTTCATGGAGGTTTCGTCGACAAGAGTTTCTGAAAGTGTCAGGCCCGTCCGTCACCGGGTTTCTTTCATGGCAAGGCTTTTGAAGATTATTACGGCGCGGTCTTTGAGCGAGGCCATGCGAAGGTAGTCCCCCCAGACAAGACCTTACAGCGTCTGACTGAGGAGGGACAGACGGAACAACAACCATTCCGCCACTGGTTAAGATTTTGAGATTTGGAATGGTGATTACCCCGTCTGTCCAATTCAAAGCTGATTTTTTCAGATCTTCCTGTCCCTGTTTCCCCAACTCATGTCGCTGTTTCCCCACTCCGAAGCCCCATGGCTTAGCGCGGTGAGAGAGACTGCATTTTAATTAGGTCCCACGTCCCGTCGAAATTGCCCCGCCAGTTCATATGTTGCACGACGCTGATTTCGTAATCGCGGGGCGCTTCAGGGTTCTCGTCGAGTTCATGGAGATCGCGCTTCAACCACGTTTCGCATGGAGGCACATTGTTCGAAGAAAATGTGAAGGTATCGAAGTGACCGCCATTCTGGGTCTGGAATAGCATGAATGGCAGACCATGTGCCGAGCTGCTTCGGTCGCTCTTGTCGGAACAGGTGATAATCCAGCCGGTTTCCGTAATTTCAACGGGCTTCGCGCCCGGCTGGCAGCTGGTAGCGCAAGATATAACGAAGGCGGCAATGAAGGTTTTCAGCCACATGAGCGTTCATGGTACGCCGGATAGCCGGCCAGGACCACCAAAGCTAGCGCTTGAGGGCGGCACGCGAAAAGTACCCCAATGAATTAAGCACGCCACGTTACGCAACGCCCCTTTCTTGATGGGGTACTTTCGTCCCTCATCGTCTCGGGGGTTGTGCCCTGCGGATGTTCCGTCTTTCAATGCCTTTGGGAAACTCGGGAAGGACGCACCATTTTTTCAGCGTCTTCTTTTAGGTCAACGCTCTCGTAGCAATATGTATTCAGAATATTTCCAGGTTCCTCACGACCGACAGACGTATGAACGCTGTAGCCAAGCGAAACAGGATGTTCTACATTATTCTCGACGTGTTAACCCAGAAGCCAAGTCGCGAAAAGGGACAGGACATCCGTACACTCCCCACTTACACAATTCCAGAGGCCGCGACTTGCATTGCGCTAAGCCAGAGAACCCTTTTTTCTTGGTACGACGGTGAAGAGCCGATCCTGAAAGCATCGGGCAGCTTTGGCGATATTCATCTGCTATCTTACCGCGATCTTGAAGAGGCCTATAGAGTCTACTTGCTGCGTGCCAAGTTCCACTTCTCGCTACAATTCTTGAGAAAGTCGATGCGAAATGCGCGCGCAATGTTCGGGACTCAACATCCCCTACAGCGCTCTGACGCCGTCAAAGAGTGCCTAAAAGACCTCGTTTACGATAAACCCGCTCGCGGTAGGCGTCCCCGCACAGTCACTTCGCTCGGCCAAAAGCCGGGGCAACAAATCGTGAGCGAAGTCGCCGATCTATTCGGTGAACGGATAATCAAGGGTAAATTTATTTTCCCGTGGCGCTTCGCGGCAACGGATCACCAGAGTCGTCCGGTGTCAATGAATCCAAACATCATGTCAGGGCGCTTGGTCGTTACCGGCACCCGCATACCGGTTTCCGTGCTTTGGGGCCGGAAACGAGCCGGAGTGAGTACAGATGAAATTGCAAAGGATTACGGGCTTGAACGCGACATGGTAGACCAGGCGCTGGCTCATATTGGCAACATACGTCAAAAAGCGGCGTGAGGAATGCGTCCTCTTCCTCGACGAAGGCTTTTCAGCCGAGTCAGTCGCTGTTCGCCTCCGGACGGCGGGTTTTACAGTCCAGCGGTTTCCCGAGTGGTTTGTGGACGCGGACGGCCGCGTTCGGCAAAACGTAGAGGATCCGGAGGTTATCCGTTTTTGCGACAAGAACGGTTGGATGCTCGTAACCAGGGATCACGAAATGAAGAACATGCATCGTATCGAAATTAAAAGAACACAAGTCGCGATACTTGCGACCGCGCACAATAGCTCCGAGGAACAAGACGAATGGGTGGCAGCGCTCATTAACTTAAAGAGTCGGGTACTTCGTGAATTCAAAAATCGGGAACGACCCTGGTTTGCGACATTTAGTCGAACGGCAAACCTCACAATTAGAACTGTTAAATGAAAGGCCCGTGTGAGCCTAGGTGTATTGCTTCCTCCCATGGAATTCGGGAAAGCCACCGGACAATGAAATATTTAGGGGGCATTTCCGGGACGGGCATTTCCGGGACGGACGGAGTAACCCCCAACGCCGGTAATGGGGGTTACTCCGGAGTGTGTCGGAGATAGATAGGCAATCACCGAAAAGCCTATATGGGCGCGCGCAGGAAGTTTGTATGATTCAGTTATGAACAAACGGTTTCGAGTTTGTAGCCTTGATCAAGAGTTTTTGTTGCCTCCTTCGCTACAAGACTGGCTGCCGGAAGACGAAGGTGCGCAGTGCCGTTCCTCCACGTCGAAGGCCATTTCAGGCAGTTCCTGAATACCCTTGATTTAGAAACGAACGAGCGGCTCGACGCCGAAGGCAAAGCCCAGCGTGTTGCAACAGCCCTCCACGCCCGCTACTACCCAACCCGCGGTTTCTTCAATCCAAGCTGCTACCAAATCGTTGGCTCATACGGAAAAAACACCGCCGCCAAGCCTCGCACCGATATCGATATGATTTTCGTCCTCCCGGCGGATGATCTCCTCCGGATCGAAGGCATTTCAGGCAACAAGCAGTCGTACCTTCTCCAGGAAGTAAAACAGGTTCTTCTTGGCCGCTTTCCGAATACGGATATTCGGGGAGACGGGCCAGTCGTGAAAATCCCGTTCCAAACCTATGAAGTCGAACTGGTGCCGTGCTTTGCGACAGGCACCGGGCAATTTCTCAACGCTCACACGAAGAATGGTGGGCGCTGGGCGTTCTCCCATCCCGCCGCAGAGCTTGATCACCTGAACCGCGCTGACGCTACCTCGGGAGGCATGGCAAGGCACCTGGTCAAAATGCTCAAGGCTTGGCAACGCGAGTGCAATGTGGAAGTCAAAAGCATCTGTCTTGAGATAGCAGCCGTTGTCTTTGTCGAACAATGGTTAAACCGGGACAAAGGATTCGTTTACTACGACTTTCTCGTCCGGGATTTCTTCGCATTTTTGCTTTCTTACACTAACCCTCGCGCAAAACCGGCAGGTATCGATGAGTGGATTGACCTAGGTCCCGACTGGCCAAGCAAGGGGCGCACCGCCTACGACCGTGCCGTGAAGGCCTGCGAATATGAGCAGGCCGATGATCGTTACAGCGCCTCGTTTGAATGGCGAAAGATTTTCGGTTCCCAGTTCCCGCTAGACACAGCGGACATTTCACGGTTTCTGACGGCGCTCTCGAAATGAACCCCGACATAGAACCGATCCTCGCCACGGCCCGTGATCTTTACGGTCGGGTCGTTTATACCCATGAAACCCACGAGCGCGAACGGATTATCTGCAGCGCAAAGGTCTCAACCACTAACCGCCGGAACACTATTCTGGCGACAGCGACAACCGTACTGGCCGTTGTCTCCGCCACCCTGCCCGGCCCGGTTGTTCTGATCCTTACGGCCGTTGCAGCGGGTGCGACCACAGCATTCGCGATCTGGCAGTCCAGTTCCGACGCCGCCGGAAAAGAAATGCAGAACCGAGTAGCGGCTAAAGAATTGCTTTGGTGCCGTCAGCAGCTTCTCATGCTCATCGCCGACTGCCACATCCCCCTCCCGGTCGAGACCTTGCGCCGCAACCTGGAGATCGTGAACCGAGAGGTCCACGCCATCTACAAATTTGCACCCAATACGTCCCCAGAGGCATACAAAGAGGCCGGCGCCCAGATACAGTCTGGCCATTCTGCCTTCTCGGACGATGAGTTGGACGCGCTGCTTCCGCCATCCCTACGGAAGACTCCACCACCAAAACCAGATGACAAAACCAGCTGACAGGAAGCTGGCTTGGCGGGGACAGGCTTGGCGGGGACAGAACGAAAAGTACCCCAATGAATTAAGCACGCCACGTTACGCAACGCTCTCTTTTGGTGGGGTACGTTTCGTCTGTCCCAGCCAGAGTCCAGCCAGAGTCCAGAATCGGAGATTGACTATGCACGTGATTTGGGCACTTCCCACTCTGCCAACTGCTGCTTCTGCCCTGCAAAGCTCCATATCGGCTTTAGAGCGGGACATTACATCCCTAGAAAGCCAATCGACCGGCTTGGAACCTTGGCTTGGACGATTTACATTACTTGTCGCAATTGGAGTCGCTCTAGAAATATTTGTAGTAATCCAGGACCACAGAGAGGAAGTAAAAGAATGGCGCATCTGTGAGTTGATACCCAAAGGCCCGTCACTGATAAAACTCGGCACCGAAATCGCAAGCGTCATTTTGGTTGTTGCCGGTGTCATGGGTGAATTCGGCGTAGGCCTAAATATTTCTTCTATAAACGGCCAGCTTCGAGCAAAGAGCGCAGAATTGCGAAGCAAGAGCGACCAGTTGCTCGCGGTTGTTACCCAAGAGGCTGGTAACGCATCAAAGTCTGCCTCTGATGCGAAAGAAGCTGCTGGTGAAGCTAGAGCAGATGCTGACGCAGCCGAGGCTGACCTTCTCAAACTGAGAAAAGAAACTGGAGCGCGACGGCTTACTGAAAAGCAAAAAGTATCAATTGGCAAAGCGCTTGCAACCATCCCGACGACAATTGTGATTTGCCGCAATCCATTGGACAGCGAAGCGGGTGACTTTGCAGGCGATCTTTCAGATGCGCTCAGCAAAGCCCACTGGCCTAGGGCGTACCTAAATTGGATTCCCAACGGTAAACGTGGCCTATATATCGGATTCACTGATTCAATTGTTCGCGATTTGCCGCAAGTCCAGTTGCTTAAGAAAGCGCTAGGTGATGAGGGATTTCCACCACAATTTTTGCAGCTTACTGTTGGTGACAGGTCTCTGAGTACTCCGGCAGAACCCCACGTTCTGTATTTGCTGATCGCCGATCATCCTCCGGTTGCAACTAGCGCAAAGGCTACCCCTAAGACCACTCCATAGAGGGCTACCCTGTCTTTCCAGGACTTCGAAAGTTTATGCGTCAGACGGGACTGGTACTTTCAGAACTGTTTCCGAAAAGTGCCAGTCCCGTCTAAGAAGCCGCAGCTTCAGCCGGTTTCGCAGTCGCGGCCTATTGTTTCATGTAGACAGTCACCGAGGGTTCCTTACTTGCGTCCGGCCCCACCGTCATGACGCTTCTGGTGAGCGTCTTCCCGTCGGCGGAAAGCGTCCAGGTGCCCGTGCTTATCGGGGTTCCCAGTCGCGCACTCGCTGTCTTGATTACTCCATCGCTCATGATCTTGCCGCTCATCGTTGTTCCCGAAATCATGTTCGGTCCTGTAATGGCCGCGGGCTTTCCGTCGAACACAAACTTTATCCCGGTCCCCGTGGACACCTGAAGAGCGCCCCCTACGGCCTGGATGGACATTTTGTCAGGCGTGTCGGAGCGCACAGTCTGCGGTTTCCAAACGCCTTCCAGTTTCTGACCGGAACCGGAGGTGCGCGCGTACACGATCGTCGTGGTTGACCTCTTGCCGTCGGGTAGATCCCTTTCCGAAATGTCGGTTAACGTCTTACCGTCTGGTGAAACGGTAATCTCGCGAGTTTCCATAGTCTTGCCGTTTACCATCATCGTGCGCTCAAAGCGCCCGTCTCCCTGTTGCTTCCATTCCATAGCGGCGTTGGGTTCACCAAATCCATACGGACCGGCGCCAAAGCGAACGGATTCCACTAGCGGACGAGTGTACGACCCTCGCACCTCTTCCAATCCGTTTGCGCCATTGCGAAACGTGAGACTGCGTTCTGCGCCCGTTTTTCGTTGAGACTGATCTTCGACCCAATTTCCGGCAAAGCGACTGGCCACTTGCGCAGGCTGGGGGGCTTGCCCGAAAGCGAACAGTGAGGCTGAGAGGCCAAACGCCAGAGCCGCGACATGGGCTGTAGGACAGCGACTGGGATTCATTCGCATCGTTTCTCCTTTCACGACCAAGGGAAACAGACCGAGGGGGAGGACCGAGGAGGGGGCATTGTCTGTCGGTTCCCAAGGAATTTTGGCGGGTCCAATTGTACTACCGCCACGTGTTAGGCATTGAAGGGACAAGGCATTGACTTCCTGGGGACAGACTGTGCCGCCGTCACAGGACTTCCTGGGGACAGACTGGGGACAGACGAAACGTACCCCCGTCAAGGGACCGGCTCCTCTCCAGTGTCGTGTGCTTCACTCAGGACGGGGCATTTCCGGGACGGGAAGATGTGAAAAAAATGATTTGCTTGAGTTTCCGCGATTTTATTTTTGATCCCAAATGCTTGCCGACACCCCTGCGGTCGCTTATATGGCGTCCTAGAGCGATTTTTTTCACGCCGAGCTCACTGCAAATTTTGAAATCGATTTTTTCACATCTTCCGGACGGAGTAACCCCCAACACCGTCAATGGGGGTTACTCCGTCCCTGTCCCTGTTTCCCCCTCGAAAGTCCTCCTCGAAAGTCCTCAAAAGCGATCAGTTGTATTTGGTGCAATGCGTATGCTGTCATCGGATTCACCCCTCGCAGACAACCTGGCAACAAAAAGAGGTATGCAGCCGCATTGAGCCTGCGTATATTGCGCATTGGGACTCGCCTGAAAGCAGAGGGTATTGCCATCGCACGACGATTCCGGTTTGCCCTGTTCATTTCCCTGTGGATGGGATGGTCGGCCTGGGCTACGGAGCCGTCAACCCCACAGGTTACGAGCACCGTTCCTATCAAGCTTGGCCGAGCAGTCGCTCCACTCTATGGGCCCTGGAAGTTTGCGATCGGCGACTCTCCCGTTGATCCCAGAACTGGAGCGGCCCTTTGGGCCGAGCCTGAGTTTGACGACTCCACGTGGGAGACAGTCGACCTCACGCCGAAAGGGGCTGTCGACCCAATCAGCGGGCAACCAGGGTACCTTCCAGGGTGGACGGCGCGGGGCCACGCCGGCCGCTGGGGCTTTGGCTGGTACCGCATTCGGATACAAGTGGAGGGGGAACCAGGTGACCAGGTGAACCTGGCCGGCCCATCGGACGTCGACGACGGTTACCAGGTTTTCGACAACGGCAAATACCTGGGAAGTTTCGGCGATTTTTCGTCGGACCCACCCAGGTTGTACTACAGCCAACCCATGCTGTTCCAACTTTCACAATCGGGCGCCAAAGTTAAAAATCACTCCTCCAGGGTGTTGGCATTCCGCGTGTGGATGCATCCGTCAACCTTACTTCAGGGAGATGACTCGGGTGGTTTTCACAACGCGCCGTTCGTCGGTGAGGCGGATGCGGTAGCGGCCCAGTATCAAATGCGCTGGGATGGACTAAGGCGCGCCCACATGGGGCTCCTCATAGAAGCGATTGTCTACACCCTGCTCTGCATCGTAGCGTTCAGCCTGGCGCTGCTTGACCGTTCCGACACCGTCTACCTATGGATCGAGAAAGGCGTGACGGACAGGACGTTCACCTAACAATTTTTGTTGGAGCTTCGGGGGCAGATAGTTCAACCCCCTCACAAATGCTTAACTCCGGCGCGGACGGACGGAACGTAACCTCGTGAATAGAATTCTGCCCATTCATGCGCAACATGCAGACCGCCCTTTCTTGAGCGCTTCTTGCCCGGCTACAGGCCAAAGCCGAAATTGGCTATCAACATAACCCAGACCGCGGAAGGGAGTCAGGGACAGCGCTGTTTTCCGTTGAGCCCCATGCCCCTCAGTCTTAGCACAGATTTTCCGGACTTAAGGCTGAGAGGATCTGTTTAACCGTGGTTGCCTACATGTAATCGATCGATTACAATTGAATCATGTTCTCGATCAGACCTCTTCCTGGGTTCACGGCCTGGATCGACGGTCTCAAGGACGAGATGGTCCGCGGCGTGGTGCTGGCGAGGATCAAGCGGTTGGAACGGGGCCTCATGGGAGATGTTTCGCCCGTAGGCGACGGCGTTTTGGAACTGCGGATACACCTGGGCGCGGGGTGGCGCATCTATTTCACACAGCGCGGCAGGGAGATCATCGTGCTGCTTGCCGGCGGGTCGAAGCGGACGCAGAAAGCCGATATCAAGCGGGCCAGGATATTGGCCGGTTTGCTTGACGGAGAAGAAAGTGGTCATGAGTAAACGAATCAAGGTTGCGGATCTTCCTGAGTTCGACGCAGCACGCTATCTTCAGAGCGAGAGCTCGATAGCTGCCTACTTGACGGATATCCTGGAAGCCAACGATGCGGGCCTGTTGGCAGCGGCACTGGGCGACATTGCTCGCGCTCGCGGCATGACCGAGATCGCCGAGGCAGCCGGCATTACTCGGGAAGCACTGTATAAGGCCTTGCGCCCGGATAGCGCCCCGCGATTTGACACCGTGAGCCGCGTTTGCGCGGCGCTTGGAGTGCGTCTGGTAGCACAACCAGTGCATCCACGCCGAAGGGTGTCGGGCGCTTAATGGACTCGGGGTGATAAGGGATACACGATAGGCATTGGGAGTTAAAGGGACAGGAGTAATCACCAGTCGAAATGGTTACCCGAGCGAATCTTGTGGTCAGACCGGAACTGCTACTTTTGCGATCTCACTGCAAGTCAAAGGATTTCATCCTGGCCCTACCCACTCATCCTCACCGGGGCGGCCTGCGCACGCCAGGACCGGCCACCAATCCCACCCGGGCGGAACGTCCCCAAAATTTTCTCCCATTGCCCCTTGACCGAGAGTATGAACTCCTGCATAATGCACGCAAATGATCCCAGCAGGCAGCGGCTTCTCGCCTAACCGCTCCGAGCTGAGCAGTTGCCGGAAGTTTCGGCCTTAAGCGCGAGCGAAGGACAGTGTTATCCCTGTCCGGTGCCTCACCCGAACCATGTCTCAACCCGTCTGACCATCATCCCGCCGCAGCGGGATTTTTTATTGCCCTCCTGCCCGCGCAGGAGAAAGTCTTTCCCTGCTCTCAACCCCTCAACCTTCCCATCAACGGAGCCACCTATGCCCAAAAAACAAACCTGCCCCGGCGTGCCGTGGGCGACCGACCTCATGACCGACCAGGAAAGAGTCTTTGCTCGACTGGTCCTCTCTGGATCCATGACCGACCGTCGTGCCGCGGAGATTGCCGGTCTCAACCCCGACACCGCCGCGTACACCAAATCCAAGCCTGATGTTCTCGCCTACATGCTTGAGCATCGCGCTGCCGTGAACGAGCAGCTTGTCGACGAGGATGCCGACCTGCCCCGGCCTGCCGTGGGGCCTGCCGTGGGCCGTGCCCCCCAGAGTGCCATAGACCAACAGCACCAGCTCAACCAGACCCGCGACCGGCTCCTGGACCGCCTCTGGGAAATCGCCGGCCTCGACGCCGAAAAGACTCGCGGAAACATGTCCAGCCAGGTCAAGGCTCTCTCGATGATCGCAACCATTGAAGGCCTGATCCCTGATCGTCGCGCGGCCTCCGCGCCGAACAAACCCGCCCATCCACCCGTCACCGCGGATATCTACCGGGCCGCCTGGCTGAGGAAGCAGCAGGAGCCGGAGCCCAACGGGCAGGAAGCCGCTCCCGAGCCCCCATCTGCTCCCGGCTCGGCCGACCCGCCGCCTCCAGTTTCGCCAACGGTTGACCTTACCCAATCAACTGATTTCCCCGGCCACGCGAGTCCCTCGGAAACCGCCTCATGGGTGCCTCGTGTTCCCGGGGCCGACTTTGTTCCGGCCAGCAGAGCACCTTTCTCCTTAAGAATGGGCGCATGGAAGCTGCGCCGCTAACCCGGCCGCCAACCCGCATTTCTCACAGACCCCTGGGTAAACAAATAAACGAATCGCCGCCGGTAGTGAGATCTCCATGCGTAACGACTGACGGGTGCCCCATATCTGCCCGGTTTTGGCAGATGTGGGATTCAGCGGCTGTCCACCGATCACTCTCTACCAGCAACAGATCCTGTCCATGGCCATCTACGCCCTGCACAGTCAGGGGTTGAGGTTGGTGGAATCCCACATCTGCCAAAACCGGGCAGATATGGGGCACCCGGGCTTTGTCGCAGACCAGGCCCTGAGAAAGCCGGGCTAAGTTCTCAATAACAGCGCACCGAATGGATTCGCGCCAAAAAGCCCCAAAAGCATCGAATTTTATCGAATTTTACAAGGCACTTCCCGCCAATGACCGCCCCACGGCACGACGGGGCAGGTTGGGCGAACTTGCGGCACCCGTCCAGTTATATGGTCCACCTGCGCTCTGTTGCGGATTCACTGAAGAAGGTTGAGGTCCGTGGTATCCCACATCTCGCGAAACACGAGCCAGCTGCCCCGAATTTTCTGTTCGCGGCACTGAGTTAAAGGGACAGACGGATCAATCACCACACCGAATTGGAATTCTAACGAACGCTGACGCGATGGTGGTTGTTCCGTTTGTCCCGCCTTTGCTCCACGATGCGAGCATTTGCTTGGGGGGGTACTTCCGTCGGGTCCCCTTATCTTCAAATTTTAACTTTGCGGCGACGGGGCCCCTTATTGTCTAATCCAGACGCAGTCGTAGTCCGGCACGAAAGCCGTTGCGCCACATCGCCTGGCAGAAGCCGAAGCGTCGCCATGGAGTGGCAGCAGACTTTGTCTTCTCGAGTGAACGGCAGCGACTGAACTGGGCAGGAATCCCATCCAACCAAGTCAACCGACAAGGAGCTCATCGTGGCTGGAAATTTTATTCTGAAGTCGATCACTGCTAGCGATCTGATCATTGCGACCCGGCATCCCCATATCAAGTGGAGCACTACCGCGCATAAGAAAGGAGACCTGGATGGAGATGGAAAGCCATTTCAAGGGTGGACACCAGACACGCGTGAGGTGCTGAGAAAGGCTTTGCAAGGCATGGCGATTGCGAACCGGAACCTGCTTCCGCCCCATCGATATGTGCAAATCGAGGCCTGGGTAAAGTTGAGTGACGACGAAAAGAAATATGTCACGATGGCAGCCTGGGTAGAGAGCATGGAGTACCCCGCTGGCGCAGGACTGGGCCTCAAGGCGCTGACTGGACAGGTTCTCGCCAAGTGGCAGGCCCGGGACAAGAACGGTGCTCTGATTGAGGCTCTCAAGACGGGAGATGCTTCTATCGAGGTTTACTATCACGGAGGGGTTGAAATCACCTGATCGGGGGCTGGGCCTCCGCGCCGAACAAACCCGCCCATCCAACCGTCACCGCGGATATCTACCGGGCCGCCTGGCTGAGGAAGCAGCAGGAGCCGGAGCCCAACGGGCAGGAAGCCGCTCCCGAGCCCCCATCTGCTCCCGGCTCGGCCGACCCTCCGCCTCCAGTTTCGCCAACGGTTGACCTTACCCAATCAACTGATTTCCCCGGCCACTCGAGTCCCCCGGAAACCGCCTCATGGGTGCCTCGTGTTCCCGGGGCTGACTTTGTTCCGGCCAGCAGACCACCTTTCTCCTTAAGAATGGGCGCATGGAAGCTGCGCCCTAACCCGGCCGCCAACTCGCATTTCTCACAGACCCCTGGGTAAACAAATAAACGAATCGCCGCCGGTAGTGAGGATCTCAATGCGTAACGACTGACGGGTGCCCCATATCTGCCCGGTTTTGGCAGATGTGGGATTCAGCGGCTGTCCCCCGAACACTCTCTACCAGCAACAGACCTTGTCCATGGCCATCTACGCCCTGCACAGTCAGGGGTTGAGGTTGGTGGAATCCCACATCTGCCAAAACCGGGCAGATATGGGGCACCCGGGCTTTGTCGCAGACCAGGCCGTGAGAAAGCCGGGCTAAGTTCTCAACAACAGCGCACCGAATGGATTCGCGCAAAAAAGCCCCAAAAGCATCGAATTTTATCGAATTTTACAAGGTACTTCCCGCCAATGACCGCCCCACGGCACGACGGGGCAGGTTGGGCGAACTTGCGGCACCCGTCCAGTTATATGGTTCACCTGCGCCTCCGTCGCGGATTCACTGAAGAAGGTTGAACTCCGTTCCCACATCTCGCGAAAAACGGGCCAGATGCCCCGAATTTTCTGTACGCGGCACTGGACGAGTCTGCGTGTGCGCCTTTCCTTAAAGAAAGGCGCATGAAGTTTCTACATTTTGGGAGTGGCGTATTGGTATTTCGACAAAAGTAACTCCGTGGGATGCCGAGTTCTGGCTTTGTGTCAGGGCACGACTACTCCTTCATAGAGCTAGCGAAAGTTCTTCATCAGCATGATGTAGGACTCGTTGAGTTCACTTTGCCCGAAAAGAATGGATTTGCCATCAGGGGAAAGCGCCAAACCGCCATAGAGGGAAGCCGGCTTGTCGAGAGCGAAGATGGGTGTGGACTGTCCATTGGCAAAATCGAAGAATTCAATTCGGCCGTTCGGAGGAAAGTTCAGGTTCAGGAAGTAGATTCCGCCGTCGCTGACATCCCAGTCATACCAGGCGCCAGCGTCAATCGGCAGGCGAGAATTCTGGCCGCTATCCAATGATTTCTTCCAAATGGACCCGTCGAACTTGGAGTAATAAAGAAATCGACCATCTTTCGACTCGATTCCATAAACACCCCCATTGGTTGTCACCTGCACGGGAGGGCCTCCTTTTAGCGGCATTTTCCATAGTTGGAAAGTCCCATGAGCGTCGGAGTAAAAGTAGATTGACCTGCCGTCGTGAGACCAGTTTGGAGCGCCGTTATTAGCGACGGGAACAGTCTTGAGTATGCGGGGACTGCCGTCTGGAACCTCGACCACACCAACCTGGTAATAGTCCTGCGATATGGATTCAAAGGACACGTACCGGCCGTCCGGAGACCAGCGGGCAGTTCCAGTCGATCCGTGCAGAGCGGTCAGCTGCGAGCAATTGGATCCGTCATTGTTGCACATCCAAATATCCGCGTAACCCATGCGGTTAGACTCGAAGACGATTTTCTTGCCGTCGGGAGAATAGCTGGGCCGCCACGCAATTCCCCTTCCGGAGAGGAGCCTTACGGGAGCAGCCACGGCGTGGCGCCTATCCTTCAGGTCGAGCCGCCAAATGGTCTCCCATTGCTTCCCGACCGTATAAGCGAGTTGGTTCCCCCTACGGGAGATCGAAGGGTCGCCGGCATCCTCTCCCACGCCGGCGACGCGCTGCGGCGTACCGCCGGAGGCGGGAATGCGCCAGAGACCTGGACCCCCTTTCATGCAGGAAGCGAAGACGATCTCACTCCCGTCCTGAGTCCAGGCGGCGTCGCCTCCGGAATTTCCGGTAGTCAGGCGCAGTGTCTGGCCGCCGGCAACTTTCACCACAAACAAGTCACTCACAGAAGATCCCATTGGTCCGCGTGCGAACGCGACGGTGGCGCCGTCGGGGGAGAAGACGGGGTCGCAATCAAGCTCCTTCGTACCCGGAAGAGTGAGCGCGTGAGCAGCCATGTCAGATAACGAAAGCAGAGTCAGTCGAGCTTTGGTGCCGTCCTCCACTGACTCCGAAAAAACCAACGATTTGCCGTCCGGCGACCAGCCAATCTTGTTGCACGGAAACCACGCCGGCAGGGCGGCCGTGTACACACGACGTTCTGCGCCCCCCAGAGCGGGAAGCACATAAAGATTTTTCGGACGGCCCGAGAAAACGGGGTAACGCGCGAAGGCAATTTGACGGCCATCGGGCGACCAGGCAGGATCGTGGTCGTTTTCGCCCTCAGTGAGCTGCAACGGGCGTTCGCCGCCGATCAATGCCAGGTAGATGCCGGGGTGCGGGGCTCCCGAATATTCAAACGCAACCTGGCTGCCGTCTGGAGAAACGGCAGGCGCGGCCTGCAGGCCCGCCATAGCGACTAAGGGCATGCTCTCGCTGGCAACTTCGGGCTGCCTCGACAGTGTTGGAAACACCCGGAACAGCATGACTGCAAACAGAAGGAGGAATGCCAAGGCCCCGGCGATTGTCCATAGCTTTTTTCCCCCAGCCTTGGCTGGGTACTCCTGCAACGGAGAGGGAACAGCTGGTTGCTGCGGCGTAGCGATACCGGGCGCTGGAGGCGGATCACTCTGCTCCTTGAGGGGTGCGATGAACCGGTAGCCACGGCGGGGGAGAGTTTCGATCAGATGCGGCACATCTGCTGAATCGCCCAGGGTCGCCCGTAGCTTAGCCAGAGCCAGGTTGATGGCATGGTCAAAGTCTCCGAAGTTCTTGTCCGGCCAGATCAGTTGACGCAGCTCTTCCCGCGTCACGATCTGTCCCGGCCGTTCCAGCAACGCCGCCAGAACCTTGAACGGCTGGTCCTGCACCTTGAGAGGCCTGCCCGCCTTCCACACTTCACCTGTCTCCAGGTGGACCTCGAAATCTTCAAAGCGAGCGATCGGCCGTTGTATCGAGTTGCCCATGGCGATACCGAACAGGATATGAGATAGGGTCCGGGTCCCGAGAGATCTCCAGAGATGGTGAACCTAAGTCTAGCGCCATCCCAGCGTTACACAGGGACAAACTTGGACTGAAAGTCCGGGGCCTCGAGTTTCTACATTTTCTCGAGCCTACGGTATGATTTATCGAGCTTCAGTTTTGGGTTTTGCTTTGTATCAGGGCACGACTTCAGTCGTGCCGCTATGAACCCGAAATGATCAGGGCTTTTAGCCCCTGTTATGGCAATCCCTGCGCGCAACGGCAACCCGGAAGCAATACTTAGTAGCGCACGGGTATTCTTTGTCACCACGAAGACCAGTATGGTGAGACGCATCCTTCAATCTGAACGGAATGCGACGCTGTTGATTGAAGTATTGCGTTCGAACGTAGCAGCAGGAAAATTTCAATTGCATGACTTCGTAATCATGCCGGAGGAAACGAGGTGACCGTCCCCGGGTTACCCCGGGTTACCGTCCGCTGGTTCCGGCCCTCGCGTGCACGGTTTCGGAGGACTCCTTGGAATCACGGCTCTGGTGTCGGTAGTGGCAGCATTGGGACTTGCCCGGTGGGGGCCAACAAATGCGATCGGCTCGCCAAAGGATGTCTAGCTGCGACCCTGGCTTGAACAAACCAGGACAGACGGAACTGACACTAGAGGAACGCGCGTCGGAATGACACTATCAGATACGGTTGCATTAGGGTCACTTCCGTCTGTCCTGCATTCGCTGTCACCGGATTTGTCACCGTCACCGGGTTTGTCCAAAAGGGCTGAACTAAACTTGTCGCATGTTCACAGGCGACGACTGGATCACGGACTGGCCTAAAGCGGAGGCTTTTAGCCTGCGTATCGGAGAAATCTGCGCAGTTATTCCGATGCGCGGATCTTGGGAACCAAACGACCGCATCGCGTTTGCTATGGCCTCATTTCGCCTAGCTCAAGAGCACCATTGCTCCACTCACCTGCTGTTCTCGAATGACAAATGCGCAAGTGCTAGGGCGTTGGCGAGACCTCTCATGGAAGCCGGGCTCCGCACCGTTTGGCTTTTGGAGGAAGCGAGCGAACGGGACATTACAGAACTTGCAAAAGGACGAGAGAGGCTACCGTTGCTCGGAGATTTGAATCGTCTCCTGATAAAGCAACTAGAGAACAAGCCTTTTCGTGGAAAACTCCTAGGAGTCTTAGACAGCTTTACCCACGGCGGAGCTACGGCCCTATCCACCCAATTTATCGAGGGTGCAGAACTTGAGAAGAGCAACTCGGCCATCATCGCTTTGACCGGAGTCGCTCTCGCGGCCGCAGGTTATGCCGTAGCTACATTGCTGCGTCGTGACGATCTCCAGGCTGTATTGGCAGCGGCTCTTCCGGATATGGAGTAGAGATTTCACGGGCCGGGGAAAGGAAGTTTTGTGCACGGACGGACCCGACACTCAAGGGCGAGAGTTTAATCAAAGTGCCAGCTCCGTCTGTGCACAAAACTTAGAGTTTGGTGGTTATTTCGTCTGGCCGCGGAGGGACAGGCCGCGGAGGGACAGACGGAATGTTACGGTTTACTCATTGATCCTCTTGGATCAGTAAACGTCCCGGTCTGTCCCTCCCGCGCCCGTCCCTCCCGCGCCCCCGAAACGAGGTGACCGTCCCCGGGTTACCCCCAGTCCAGCCGCATCTCTGACCGCGCTGCGGCGGATTACTCGATTGTGAAGGAAATGGTTGTGGAGGCAGAGACGGTAGAACTGGCGGCAGTAATCAGCACCTGGTAGGTGCCAGCAGTTGTTCCCGGATCGGATGGAGTCGTACTAGGGGCCCCTGGGCCGCCCCCTCCACAACCTGCGACCGCCAAACCTAAGGCGATTCCGCATACAACCAGAAGGACCGCATACTTCCGGCGCCGAATGGGTACCAGGCCTATCAGGAACACCGCAGCAAACGCGCCTCCAGTATGCAGCCAACGGGTGCGGCTCTCCGCGGTTCTGGTCGTGGAGACGGTGAGAGCTACGGTCAGCGGTGAACTCGCGGAGAGCTGCGCTTGCTGGGGATTGATATTGCAGACGGGAGCATCCGTCGGAGTCCCTGACCCCTTGTAGGTCACCGTGCAGTTGAGAGTCACGGCGCCAGTGAAACCCTGGACAGAGGAGACTTGAATCGTATCCGTCAGTGTGCCACCGGGCGAACTGACGGTCGCCGTCCCGAAGGCCGCGGAGATGGCAATCGAAGACCCAGTCCCGGCCAGGGCAACGGATTGCGGAGAAGCGCCGGCATTATCGGTGATTTTGAGGCTGCCCGGCCGATTTCCTGTAGCCGTAGGGGAAAATGTTACGGCAATGGCGCAGCTGGCTCCCGCAGCCAGGCTGGAACTGCATGTGCTGGTTTGGGCAAAGTCTCCTGAGACCGCAATCGAGGCAATATCCAGCAAAACCTGGCTGGAATTCGTCAACGTAACTAGCTGGGCAGCGCTGGTAGAGCCCGTTGGTTGGGGGGAAAACGTGAGGCTGGTGGCCGATAAGGCCGCCGTGGGCACAGGGGGCGTGACCCCGGTTCCAACCAGACCCAGCACCTGGGTTCCGGGAGCAGCATTGTTGCTCAGCCGAAGGTTTCCCTGGTCCGTACCACTTACGTTTGGGGTAAAGGCAACGTCAAGGCTACACCCTTGGCCGATGGGCAGCGATGCCGGGCAGGTATCGGTCGCACGGAAATCTCCGCTCGCGGCTACGGCGGAGAGAGCGAGCGGCGCATTGCCCACATTTGTCACGGCGATGGTTGCCGGGGAGCTGGTGGTTCCAACCAGCTGCGGGCCAAAGAGGATCGGCGAGGCGGGCAAGCTGATGGTTGGTGTGCTGAGCCAAACCGACGCTACCTGCGATGGGGTTGGGGTCCAACTGTTGGCGGTGCTCGGCATGAACAAGTCGGTGCTGCCGTCGGCATTAAAATCGCCAATCGTGTACGAACGTGGAAAGTACGGAGGCTGAAAGGGAAGAAGCGCCTGAAAGGTACCGTCGCCGTTGCCGAGGCCTATCGCGCCATTCAGCGACGAGCCGATCACCACCACATCAAGCTTGCCATCGGCGTTAAAGTCTCCGAGCTGAAACCCCTGGATATCGTTGGGCGTGTGCGTTGTGGTGGGCGATTGAAAAGTACCATCTCCCTTTCCGGCGAAGAAGACGAAACCCTGATCCGTTCCGACGACTAAATCGATCTTGCCGTCTCCATTGAAGTCCGCCGCTTTCAGGCCATACGCGTTTGCGGTTCCCGGGCTCATCGAGGACGCGGCGGCAAACGTTCCGTCGCCATGCCCTAAGTAGACGAGAACCGCCGTTCCTATTCCCGAGCCGGAACTGACCGCGATATCCAAATAGCCGTCGTGGTTGAAATCGCCGGCCGTCAGGAACAGGATGATCCCGCTGATATTATCAACGAGCTTCGGCTGGAAGGTTCCGTCACCGTTGCTGAATAGAACGTAGAGAGGAGAGACAGTGTTCGCCTGGCCCAGGGAAAGGATGGCCAGGTCTGTTTTGCCGTCGTGGTTGAAGTCGCCGCCGATCATGGCCTGGGTGTTCAATCCGGGAATGCTCACCGGGTTAGCGATGGAGGAGCCAAACGTACCGTCTCCGTTGCCGAGCACGACAGCGATGCCGCCCGTCGCAGGTACGAATGCGGACGCGGCATCGATCTTTCCGTCTCCATTGAAATCGCCAAGCACCAGGTCCCCGACACCAATATTCGGCACCTGGCTTTCCACCGCCGTCTTGAAGGTCCCATCACCGTTGCCGGCAAGCACCGATAGGAAACCGGTGACCCCCTGAGAGTTCTGGTTGATTTGAACCAGAACTACATCGGGCTTACCGTCACCATTGAGGTCATCCACTGCTCCCGCTAAAACCCCATAAGAGGCAGGCAGGCTTGAATCGGCACGACTGGTGAATGAACCAGTCCCGTTGCCAAGCTCGATCGTGACCACGTTATTGATCGTGTCTGGAACGACCAGGTCCAGGTAGCCGTCGTTGTTCATGTCCCCTATCGCCACAGGGACTTCATGCCCAGGAAACCCGTCGTATTGAGCCTGTTGAAAGGTTCCGTCTCCATTGCCCAACAAGATCGAAATGGAAGAGGGGTAGGTGCTGCCTCCGCTGGTTACCGCAAGATCGGCTTTGCCATCACCGTTGATATCTCCGCTCGCAATGGCGAATGAAGGACCAGCCAGGTTTTGCTGGAGAGTGGTGAAAGCACCCTTGCCGTTCCCGATCAAGATGACCAGGTTGGCGGTAAGGGGGTCCCCAACAGCGATATCGGAGTTGCCGTCGTTGTTGAAGTCGCTTACCACCAGACCGCCGCCGGATAATCCTATGCTCTGAGTGGACGCAGTGAAGCCGCCTTCCTGATTGTTCAACAGGAGTGAGAGGTCTCCCTGACCGTTCAGCGCAACCAGATCGGGCTTTCCATCCCCATTGAAATCACCACTGCCCAGGGTAAGCGGAGCCGGTACGGTGGCCGTTGCGGTTAGCGCCTGGAAGGTGCCGTCGCCGTTTCCGATCATTGTGGCGATTGTGCTGTCCCCCTGGTTCGCCACCGCGAGGTCGATCTTCTTGTCTCCGTTCAGATCTACGGTCAGGATCGCAACAGGGGTTTTGCCGGTCGCATAGGTGACCTGGCTCTGAAACGTTCCATTCGTTGTTCCGAGCAGAACCGAGACGGTGTTGTCCTGACTGTTGGTCACCGCCAGATCTGGAATCTTGTCCCCGTTGAAGTCGCCGCTGACCACTGCAACCGGTGCGGTTCCCACCGTGTAGTCAACTTTGGGAGCGAAGCTTCCATCGGGCTTGCTGAGCATGATGGAAACGGTGTTGTCGACCTCATTGGCTACCGCTACATCGAGCTTTCCGTCAGCATTGAAGTCGGCCAGAGAAACGCTGGCCGGCTGAGTACCAGCCGGTAGACTCGATTGATTGTAGAGGTAGGTCTGTGCGGCAACAGTCACAGAAGCTGGACCTGTCGCCAGCAGTAGGACGATAAGCCCGAAGAGTTTTCTGGATATAACCTGGAAAGCACCCAACGAACAGTCCCCTGGCCTGGTATGACAGCTGGTGAATCTTAACAGGTATGGGCTCTATCTCAGCATGACGAACGTTACCTCTACGGGAAACCATCGGACTGCGAATCCCGATCACCGAATCCCGGTGAATCCCGGTGACATGACAGAACGTAACGCCACGCCGAACAAGGACAACTGCAACCATCTACGGTTACGTTCCGCCTGGTCCCCGGGATGCCGTCACCGGGATGCCTTCTCGGAGGGCTTGGGATTTGGACTTCATTTCAGATAGGGGTTGAGCTATCTGGAAGATGTGAAAAAATCGATTTTAAAATTTGCAGTGAGCTCGGCGTGAAAAAAATCGCTCTAAGGATGCCATATAAGCGACCGCAGGGGTGTCGGCAAGCATTTGGTATTAAAAATAAAATCGCGGAAACTCAAGCAAATCAATTTTTTCACAATCTCCCGTGTCCCCGAAATTTCCCGAATCATACAAACTTCCTGCGCGCGCCCATGTAGGCTTTTCGGTGGTTGCCTATCTATCTCCGACACACTCTCCGTCTGTCCTGCATTCGTCTGTCCTGCATTCGTCGCACTTGCCATATAATGAAGTCGGGAGTTCCATCATGCCGACCGAGACCATCTCCATTCCTCTCGACCCGCAGACGGCGCGGGCCTATGGTGCCGCACGCGCCGAAGAGAAGCTGAAGATGCAGGCGCTGGTGGGACTTTGGCTGCGCGAGTTGACATCCAACGAGCTTCCGGCGTTGGAACAGGTGCTGGACGAAGCAGGGCGCAAGGCACAGGAGCGCGGGCTTACTCCTGAGGTTCTGGATTCGCTTCTGAATGGCGTGTAATTGCGCTGTGTCCTCGACACCAACGTCCTTGTCAGCGCATTGCTGTCGCCGGGATCGAAGTCGCGGATGGCGGTTGACCGAGCGCATCGGGAGGGAGCCATTCTGCTCTCCCTTGGAACCCTCACGGAGCTATTCGAGGTTCTGAGCCGGAAGCAGTTTCGTGGTTACATCGATGAAGAAGACATGCGGCGTTTTCTCGCTGTCCTGACCCGCGAGGCGCAATGGATCGATATCGATGTGCAGATAACCGCCTGCCGCGATCCGAAGGATGACAAGTTTCTTTCTCTCGCTGTATGCGGACAGGCGACTCACATTGTGACCGGCGATGCGGACCTGCTTGCACTGCATCCCTTTCAGGGAGTTCGGATCGTTACGCCTGGCACGTTTCTGGAGGCGGAATAGCTGACAAGGCGCCATCGGCAGTGTTCGGACGAGACCAGGCGACGACAAACGTCGAGCAAGAGCCCAGCATTGAATCACTACCAGCATTTCGCACGGGGGTTGAGCTATCTGTCCCCGAAAGTCAACGCTTCTAAGATAGACGAGGCTTCGGTTCCCATGGGGGCGACCCGGTCTACATTTAGTGGCACTCTGATCGATAAGGAATTTCCCTGCGTGACGGCCTTCTTTGATGAAAGCGGCCATTGAGCGTCTACTTGCGCGGTTGCTATTGGTGGAGCGATGGCAACGCCAAAACGCTGGAGAGCATTGAGGAAGAAATGGGACAAACATCCTAGAGAAATTCTCAGTGGGGACGTTCCACATGACGGATTTCGAGAACAGAAAAGGTGAATTCCTTGACTGGGATGAGAATAGGCGGCGGCGGATGCTCGCCGAATTGTTTGATGCGATTGAGGAGAGCCCACTGATCTTAATGGCGTGGCGGTTGTAGTAGAGGACTTCAACTGCCTAGACGCTGCGATAAGGCGTCGGCTGATTGATCCATGGTACCTCGGAGTTACTGTTCCCTGTTTTGAGGAAGAATTGCTGACGGTGGGCTATTTAGTTGACCCCCTTGAGGAGGATATCGAACCGGAGTGCTCAGGCGTCCGAGCATGTTTCTATGAAGAGCATCGCCAATATAAATATGGCCCAGCAATTTTTCGCCTGGCGCAGGAGAGTGCCGAGGTGCCAGGTTCACGGCGAGCGGTCGGCATAGTAGGGTGGGGGACTAAGGGCTCTTCCGTTCATTCTCCAGTCTGCGGACCTGGGCAAGCTCAACCAACTGCGCAAACACGTATAAACTCCGTCTTTCGGCAGGGTAGGCCGACACGTTGGCCGATGAAGCGACTGCTAAAAACGGTCTTCGTCGCAAATATCTTTACGGGTTCCGACACGTCAGTTTGTATGGACGAGGGGCAATTCGTAATGTTCAGGCATGGGTCTCGAGCCGACATGAGGGCCGGCGACGTCGTACGGCTGGTCGCCCGACCGAAACCCGAACGGTTCGAGCAGAATCGGTTAGGGCAGTAGCGTGGAGACGTTTCCGCTAACAAGATAGGTTGGCACCATAGCAATTCACCCGCGCTCACCCGGCCGAGCCGAACGAGATGTGATCCCACTCGTTATCTCTCCTGCCAAGATTTCAGATCAAAAGCAGAAGGGGGATACCATATCATGTCCCCTTCTCTACTCCTCACCAACATTGCTTCCGAAACGAGGTGACCGTCCCCGGGGTTACCCCGTCCCCGGGTTACCCCCCGGGTTACCCCCTAAAGATCAGTGAATAGGCCATCGATATCAAATTGAGAAGGAGGGGCGTAATTTGAGTCGATGAGTCGTCGTCCGGCTCAGGGGGATCCTCTTCATTGGCGCGTTCTTCACAATGCTCGGACTTATGTATAAGTGTCACTGCAATCGGCGCGGTTCGAGAAGTCAACCGTGGGTAAATGTTTGACAATAAAAAAGTGAGACTGTCTGCCAGAGTCTTTGCTCGTGCTGCCTCGCTTCGATACTGCTCTGCATCGAACATAGTTGGCTTCCGCTCTTGCGATCTTCCTCAATTGCTTGAATCAACGAAACAACAGGCGTCGCCTCGTCATCAATTCCAGCCTGCCTCAATAGCCGTGGCTCAACTGCTTGAATGGCAGCAATCAACCTGACGGGACCCCTCAACCCCATCGGCATCGATGTGCCCCGCCCCCACTTGTGCGGTCACCTTAGCCAAGATACTAAGGGCTTTCTCTCGTAGTCGCCGAGAGATTAGGAAATGGCGGAGAGGGCTAATAGACTGCGAAAACCTACTAAAAGACAAAATGTCCCGCTCGTTAAGCACTTTCATTTGCATATTCCACTTCCCTTTTATAGCTTCGGCAAGGCGGTTGAGGATTACTCCGCTGTTGGGCCTTTTCCTAGTTGCTCTGTGGACTCCGACAAAGCATCCATTAGGTCGGTCGAGGTCTCTGAGGGGTCTTCCGCCAGGTCCACAAAAATAGACCATCGCACACGATCGTCCAGTCATCATCAGTTTGAAGGGAATTTTCGCGGGCGTCCATCGTAACCACGATCCGTCAGCACAAGTTTAAGACCGTCGACAGAGAGACGACGAAGAAAATGCTGCCTTCGTTGAGATTCGGCTTCGAGTTGCGTGATCACCAGATCGCGATAGCTCGGATGAATCCAGTTGATTTCCCCAAACTCGGAGAACGCGGTATCTCGCAAAAACGACTCCCTTAGATCCCGGTGAGCGTCCGAAAACGGCCGAAGCTCGCTGGCCGGACATAACAACTCATAACCGCGTTTCACCGAGGTCTTAAACGGAAAGTTGCCCGCTTGTAAGATAGCAATCAAGAGCCACTGGTGGGATGGAGGGAGCGCACGGTAAGATTTTTTCATCCGTTCGGTCGGGTTCCGAATGGATTCGTTAATTTTTTCTCCCACGGCAGCCTTCGCTTCTGGCCATCCTGTAGCGAGCGTTGGCAGCAGATCCTCAACGAAGCGGCGAATACGCTCTGGGGTAAAGTGGGAATTCTTGACTACCGTCTTTGCGTTAAAGCGAACAATCTGGGCGGTAGCACGGCCTCTAAAGCGAGCGCGCCCTGTGCATGTCGGTAGAGGATCAGGGCCTTCTCTTCGTCCGTAAGTTTAGTCGCGTCGACAAAAATGTCGCCGGGATCGGGAAAGTGCGCGGCCCTGCCCTGCAAGTCCATAGACCGAAGCGCAGATTCTAAGATATACCTTCTACTGGTCCAAATCAGCCAATGTTCTTATCGATGATTCGAAATACCCGATCGATTTGCTGTTCCCAGTCTCTGCCCCGGGAGGGATCATACTCAGTCCGGCCGAAGGCATCGTCGGCAATAAACACTTGTTTCCGGTCCTGTGCATGGGCTCGATACAGGTCATCCGGGCGATCGCAGACGACAGCCTCCCAGCCCTTGCAAATCTGGGTTAGAGCGATGGTCCAGGCAATAGCCGTCTTACCCATCTCAGGGGGACCTTCTAGGATGCAGAAATTGTGTTTAAACAACACACTCCAAGCTTTTCTATATGAACCGGTCGGAACAAATGACGGGATTACATCTTGGCCGCCGCTATCGCGGCGTAACTACGCTCTCGCACATCTTTCGCTACAGCGTCTTCGAGTAACGCATCTAGATCCCTGAGGCTCAGGAGTTGCGGAAACGATCGACGGAGTTCCGGGTGAACGTCAAGCAGGTCGCATACATCGTCTCCCGAAAGCGTGTGGATCTTGACAGTGGATAGTGTGTCAGCAAAATCGTTCTCTGTGATAGTTCGTTGATCTGCGCTCAGGTTTATGTTCGTGATTAAGATGTAATGGGCTGTGGGGAGCCATTCACCGTTCAACTGCCGAGTCGAAATCCGATGGACCTCCTTATTTACTGCACTTCGCAATCGTGCGAATCTGTCGGCGCCCTCTGGCTCGATGAACTTCATTTGAAAAATCAAGGGGCCCTCCGAATCCATGTGCCTTCATGGAAACGCCAGGGGACCCGGACTACAAGCATCCCTGCCGAAATCTCCCCTCCCGCCCCAAGATTCGATTCTGATCTCTAGTTTAGCCTTAAGGAGCGATTGAATCATCCGTTCAAATTGATACCAGCCAAGATCATCTATTTTGTATCGCAAGCATGCTCCCGATCACAAATAGGATATAGCTCCCGAACCTCGCGGGTTTCGCGGTCATGGATTTTTTGGACAAGGTTGGTGGATGAACGGAAGTTGAACATTGCCGAACCAAGACTCTGATAATTCAAGCCTGAACGCTACTTCCCCATGTTTCACGCCTGCGTAGTAGTACCTTGTCGGCGTTCTGACCACCATTTTCGCTCGAATGCGTGCAATCGGAGGAAAGCGAGGATTGAGCTCGTCATTTGGCGGGCCATGTATCTCCCAGAGGTTTCACTGATTTACTGCAAGACGGGGTTGTTCAAAAACCGTACTTTTCTTTCCGTAGTTGAAAGGCTTCGCGGCCACCTTCAGTGACCGAGGTAATTTCATCCTTGATGACGGAACTGTCAATGGCCCCTATCGCCTTGATTTGCCCGCCGGTCTGGTCACCGGCTTTGATGTAATCGCAGCAAATGACGAGTTCAGCATCGCCATTCACTACCAGATTGGCATTGTGGCTGGTAAAAATGAATTGGCGGCGGGTTTTTGCAGTCCACATCATACGGACGATCTCTTGGCTCATTTTGCTGTCGACGTCATCTTCCGGTTGGTCGATGATCAGCGATGCGCCCGGCTGGTTGGAGGAGTACGGTCGAGGAGGGCGGTCGCTTGCTGCCCAGCGGACGCATCGGCAAAGGCAATGAATTCCTGCGTGTCCTTGTTTCGACAATACTGGAATGACGGATTGAATTCGAGTTCGGTCACCAGAGATCCAGCCATTTTGCCGGAGTGAGCCCTGCTGCGATCCGGCTCTTTTCGCTGAGGATGAAGCCGCAGGCGTCGAGGCGAGTTGCGCTAGGGAGCGACTCGGCTCCTGTCGTACTGTGGAGGGCGAGCGCCTCTAGTTCTTGAGCACCTCTGCCCATTCTGCGATTGGATCGCTGGCGCGGATCACAGACTGGCACAAATCGTCGAGCTTTTGCTCCCTGATATTAAATCCTGTAAATGCGTACTTCAGTTTCTGCTTGAGCGCTGCGATGTCAAGACTGTTTCGCACCTCCGCTCGAATGAGGCCGTCCGATAATGCGGAAAACGTTGCACGCTGACTTCGAGCGCCGTGAGCTTACGCGCGTGGGCATCATTCCATTGCTTGCGCAAAGCGGCGTAGTGCGATGCGGCCTCGGCCACCTCCTGAAGCGTGCGATGGCTAGTCGTCTGCGATCTCCTCTGCTCTGCGATCCCTTTTTCAATAGTTTGAATCTGGTCGAGCTGCTGCCGGTTACTCGTCGCTTTAGACTTTGCGGTCTCGTACTCGGCATCGAATGCATTCTTTTTCTCCCTCCAGGGGCTGAGCGCCTGTTCGATACCGGATAGTGCATCCTCGCCGAAAAGCGCGGCAAGTTGTCCAATCTGCTCCCGAATCGCGCGAAATTTCGCCGCGTAGGCCCGGTGGATGGCGCGGATAAGCTCAGAGTTTCCGGTCTGCAACGGCAATCCCGCGGCTTCCTCGCGCCCGATGACTGTCCGCAACGCTTCCACTGACCCTCTCGCACGCTGGAGTTCGGCGGCAAGGCGATCCGTGATGATTTCTTCGTTATCGTAGGCCGCTTTTTGGGCGATTATATTCTGGTCTCCGTCGGTGAGCCCCTTGAGCGCGGCGCGCAGGGAGGCGAGTTGCTCGGTCTGCGACATGATTTCCACGTCACGCCTGATAATTTCGTTCTCAATCTCCCGCTGCCGCGTCACGTTGCTGTAGGCGCTCCGTAGCTTCGCCTCGGTGTCGCGGATGTCGAACCGGATTTTGTCGAGATCTTGCTTGATGGGAAGTTCAACAAAGCGCTTGAGTTCTTCGAGCCGGACGCCGACACTACTCAATTGTTTCTGGCTGTATGCCTGGATCGGCAAAATGCTCCGTACCTGCTGCTCTGTGACCGACCCGAATGCCCCGTCGCCGATCTTGAGGGAAATCTCCTGCGTTTTCGCGTTGCGTTTCACGATGTGCCGCACGTTGTTGAGTAAGAAGGTGACGATTACCTCGCCGTCAAGCTTGAGCAGTGTGTCGTTAATGAGTTTCTTCCGCCGCGTCTGCACCGAAGTGAAGTCTCAATCGGTGTTGTCGACTGGCTGATCGCACAGACCCCACCGGAGGTATTCGAGGATCGTCGATTTGCCGGTGCCTCGGCCGCCGATCACCGCGTTGTTCTGCTGGTTGAACTCCACCTCGATCCTGCCGAGGAAGCTCGAATTCGAGACACTCATCGACACGATCCACTGCACAGGAAGATAGAGATTGCGCTGGCTCAGGCGCGATTCCTTCGCAAGGCACGCCTGTCGCAACGCTTCTGCCGTCGGTTCGGACCACTTCACCCAGGTGACGTATTTGCCGAGATTGGCGTGGTCGCGCCGCCGGTTATCCGAAGTTTGGACGACGCCAATCGCCTTGAACCCGTAGTCGCGATTTTTGCCGGACACAATGGACTGATTCCCGGTGCCGAATCTCGACACCGGCCCGTCGGATATATCCCCCAACGCAGGGCATTGTCTTATAGAAATTCGCGAAGCC
>CAVVQX010000019.1:0-45800 GCA_963750415.1 uncultured Acidobacteriaceae bacterium | reverse complement strand
AGCCGTACCTCAGGGGCTAAAGCCCGACGTATTTCCAATCACTTACGGCACGACTAAAGTCGTGCCCTGATACAAAACATGAGTTTTTCCGCAACCTGTGAAGCCGTGCCCTTCGTTCAGAGTTCTTTCTCAGCGGGCAGAGAGCTTAGCGCCCCCCTACGGGTGGGTTTCTCTTTTGAGCAGAGCTCTTTCTAGCGGGCGGCAGGGGGCGTTGCTGCTGCGGCCGATGTGGCCGGCGGAGGAACAATGGGCTGTAGTTTGGCCAGGCGCTGTTTGAAGATCTTGCGCGCGACATCCGGCCAGAATTCGTTGAAGACGCCGCCGAGCGCGCCGTAGGCAGTGACCGTAAACCCGCGTTCGAAAGTCAGGTCGGCGCCCCTATCAGAAGCCGGATAGTAGAGGTTCGAGATCCCACCGGCAGCCAGGTTTCCTAAGACATTTGAGTAGTTCGGGCCCCATTTTCCGTTGTCCCTTTTGGACCATACGGTGGTGGAAAGAGAGTAGAAAAGGCGCGAGGAAAAGCTTCCTGTCCCTCGCCGGAAGTATCGCGGATCCTCCTTTAACAAGATAGGAAAGATGGCATTGCCCAGCAGGGTGCCGTCGAAGTTGTCGGCATACGCGGCTCCCCACCGCTTTCCGTAACCTTGCAACCCCTGCCCGTAGCCAGGAAAGTCATTTTGTGCCTGGCTGCGAGCGGCGTCGAATCCGGCGACGCCAAAGGACACCGGATCTACCGCGGTCCGGAGAGCGATATGCATCTTCTGCATTGGTGAAAGCGGCACGGCATCTTCGTTGTAAGAAACGTTGAAATTTGGCACCACGCCGGCGATTCGCTGCTTCTCTTGCTGCCGGACCTGCTCTGCAGCCAGTTGCTGCTGCGATAGAGTCGATCCACCGGGCATGGAAGTTGCGGGAGAGGCTGAAGCAGACTGAGTTTGGGCCTGGGCGGCACACGCCAAACAAATCACCAGGGCTGATGCCCCCAGCCGGCGAGACGAACGGAAGGTGATCACGCTTGCCCTCGCTGCTGGAATGGGCCCATTTCTGTCTCCCCAGGGTTTACGCCTCTCCCACGCTTGCGGAGTGGATCCTGCAAGCCCTGACCGCGGGGCTTCGCTGGCTTAAACGGGACGGCTGAGCCAAGCTTAGACTCGATCGTTTCTGCTTTAACTCCCACAAAAGGTGACGGCGGCGATAAAAAACAAAAAAAATAGAATCCAGAGGCCCAGGTTGGTTCGTACAACTTTCGTGCCAACAACTCAGGAATCTCTCTCCAATAGCCGCAACGATGAAGCGGAAGATTTCACCGTGCTTTGCAAAGATTGCAAGAATGCATCGGCGGTCGAGTCACTCATCGTGGTGGATGCCCTGCATGTGCAGTGCCCGCTATGTCTCTATGTTTTCTATTTGGATGAGGCGCAAAGGAAAGCGCTTTCTGGTGCAGGATCCAGCCCCGCAGGATCGGGGGGGAGCGGCGCACGGCGCTGAGTTTCGGGGTTTACAGGCTGCGGAAAAAGGTCGAATAGGAAGCGAAAGCCGTTCCCTCAGCGGCGGCTAAAGCCGGACAGATTTGCAACCACTTACGGACGGCCTGAAGGCCGACCCCTGCAAAGAATTCGGATTTTTCCGCAGCCTGTTTAGGCTAGTTCGTCTTCTTCCCTGGTTGCCGGGGACGATACGGCTGACGACTTCCTCTGCTTTGCGATTGCGTCCAGTACCCCGTTGAGGAAGGTCAGGGACTCCGGGGCGGAGTAGCGGCGGGCGATTTCGAGCGACTCGTTGATGACCACCGGAACCGGGGTGTCAGGGAAGCCAAGCAGCTCGGCAACGGCTGTTCGCAGCACATTACGGTCGACGGCAGGCATTCGATTGAGCCGCCAGTTCGCCGAATGAGCCTGGATCAGTTCGTCGATCTCTTCGTTGCGGGCGGTGGCCACGCGGAAGATATCTTCGCAGAAACCGCGAGTTTCGGCATCCACCTCATCCCGCGATCCCCAGAAGGTTTTGCGCACCTGCTCGGCAGTGTGCTTGCCCACATCGGCCTGGAACAACATCTGCATCGCCAGCTCGCGTGACTTGCGCCGCTTACCGGTAGCGCTCATGGGGTTTGCATCTTACGGTCCAGCGAGACCATCTCAATGGCCGCGATCGCGGCCTCGAATCCCTTATTGCCGGCCTTAATCCCGGCCCGATTCAACGCCTGCTCCAGGTTCTCGCAGGTCAGCACTCCGAAGGCGTGAGGAATGCCCGTCTCCTGCTGCGATTGGCCGATACCCCGCGACACCTCGTTGTAAATGGCTTCGTAATGCGCAGTCTCCCCGCGCAGCAACACTCCCAGGGTAATCACGGCGTCCACCTGGCCACTGGCTGCAGCCTTGCGCGCCGCCAGCGGAATCTCCCATGCTCCCGGTACCCGGATCACCTGGACATCCCGCCGGGCAGCGCCGCTACGGTAAAGGCCGTCCAGTGCTCCCTGTAACAGGCGGTCGGTAATGACCGCGTTCCATCGCGAGACCACGACCGCAAAGCGCATGCCGTGGGCGCTCAGATCGCCCTCCACGGCCACGGGTCTCCCCTTATGGGGGTCGTCCCACTCCCAAAAGGCGATGGAGTGGCCGGGGGCGGGCTCTACGATGAACAGGCGCGTCTTCCAATCGGTTTCGGTCACGACGCTCAGGCGGTGTTCGGCTTCCTGTTCTCCCCAGTTGCGGATCATCCAATCGCGGGCCACTGCCCGCACGGCCTCCAGCCCAGTCACTTCCACCATGATTTCCGCGGAAGAGGGCGCGATACCGTCGGCAAACTCCAGATTGCCCAGTGGGGCAACGAACGAAACCCCCCGGCTGAGCTCTTCTTCCCATCCCCGGCCGCCTTCAAATCCCAGTGCGGAGAAGAAGCTGGCCAGCTTGGCGTAGGCCTCTGGCGTGCCCGCCGGGCGCACAATGGTGATTCCTTTGATCATCCTCTTTTGACTTTAACACTGGGTCCGGGGAAGAGGATTTTGCTATTACTGGGGTGTGATGGGGGGAGGCAGGTGCACCAATTTTCATGGGATGGCAACGTCCCAGTTGATCCCTCGGCTTCCAGGCATTTCCTCTTAATGAACAAACGAAGAGTGTGGCGCCGCACCTCCGGCGCTCGACCGCCTGGCTTGCATACCCAGCCCTTCCGGGCTGGGCTGACATTTGGTGACGGCCCTCCGGGCCTGGATTGCAAACACTGCTTTCCCATGTTCATTCCATCCTTAACTTGCCCCAGGCCAAGTCAGCTGCTCTCTTAATGAACAAACGAAGAGTGTGGTGCCGCACCTCCGGCGCTCGACCGGCTGCCTTGTGGACCCAGCCCTTCCGGGCTGGGCTGACGTTTGGCGGACGGCCCTCCGGCCCTGGATTGCAAACACCGCTTTCCCATGTTCACTCCATCCTTAACTTGCCCCAGGCAAGTCAGCTGCTCTTAATAAAAGGGTAGGGTGGCGTTTCCATTAGGGGTCGGTCCGCGGCGCGCCGGGACAGGTTGCACAGATCCCAGGTCTCGGAACCGAGATCCCACGACACGCCGGGCAGGCTGGGGCACCCTTCGATTGTTACCAACGCAGCGAACTGAGTAATTGCTCTCGTGACTCGTTAACGCGAGTCGGATGCTCGGAAGGACAAAAGTTAGGCAGCTTCCGCGCCAGGCAGTTTGCCCGGTGTAGACTCACAGCTTTGCCCCCGGAGTGGATACACCATGGTTTTGGAAAACATTCGCTATGAACTGCGGCCGCCGCTTGCGGTGGTCACGATCGACCGGCCGAAGGTCCTCAATGCACTGAACCGTCTTAGCATGACGGAGCTGGAACAGGTCTTCCTCGATCTACGGCAAAACGCCGAGGTGCGCGTGATTCTGCTGACGGGAGCGGGAGAAAAAGCCTTTGTGGCCGGGGCGGACATCAGCGAGCTCGCTTCCCTTTCGCCGCTGGAGGGCGAGCAGCTCGCTACCCGCGGGCAGCGCATTTTCCATTTGATTGAAAACTGCGGCAAGCCGGTGATCGCCTGCATCCATGGCTTCGCCCTCGGTGGCGGCTGCGAATTGGCGCTGGCCTGCACCCTGCGCCTCGCCAGCTCCAACGCCCGCCTAGGGCAACCGGAAGTGAAGATTGGCATCATTCCTGGCTACGGCGGGACCCAGCGGCTGCCGCGCCTGATTGGCAAGGGTGCTGCGCTCAAGATGATTCTTACCGGCGAGATGGTGGGCGCCGCCGAAGCCTTGCGCCTGGGACTGGTGGATGAGGTGGTGGAACCAGATCAACTGATGCCACGCGCCGAAAAGCTTGCCCAGACCATCGCCGGGATGGCGCCGCTTGCCGTCCGCGACTGCATTCGCGCCGTGAACTCGGGTTACGATCTGCCCCTGGCCAGTGCTCTTGAGCTGGAGGCGTCGCTTTTCGGTTTGGCTTGCTCGACCAGCGACAAGGCAGAAGGTGCGCGGGCTTTTTTCGAGAAGCGGGCGCCAAACTGGAGCGGAAAATGAACCACGCTCACCAACGCCGCGCGCACACTCCGCGGCAATTCGGTGTTCCCCTTGCTATGCTTGATTTTGTGGCTCGGCCGCAACCTGCTCCCGTCCCGATAGGCCGGCAACGGCGATCATCGGTGCCGGCTATACAGCTCGCTTTGTTGTGCGCGCTTCTGCCCGGCGTTACCGGCTGCAGGAATGCAGCGCCCGCCTCTGCCTCCTCGCGGGCGGAAGTACGGCAGGAACGCCGAGCTGAGCAGAGCAAGATTGAAACAGCCCGGCAGGAGTTGGAGCAGATTCCACCACCATCGAAGAATCGCTACCTCAGCGTTCGGACTAAAGAGGCGTACGGTAATCCGTTTCTCGTTGTGCACCCGCAGACCATCACCCTGAGCATCATCTATCGTGACCAGGATCCGCATGCCTTTGACGCCGGAGGCCTTTTGCGCCCGGCGAAAGCCCGCAAACAGGAGGTCGATGTGCGGATCGCCGATTTACCGCAGGCGCTTGCCGCCCTTTCGCCCGACGTCTGGCCCTATGGCCGGGTGGTTGCGATCGAGGAGTCACCGACCGCGCCCAAGAATGAGCGCGTCCCTATCCGCCGCAACGTGGAGGCCACCATTCAGATCCTGAACGACCTTGGCGTCGTAGTGGATGAGTGGACCGGCTCGACCGGCGCGCTGCTACGCTAGCATTCCCTCTTGTTTGCGTCCGTCCATCCCGTAGCGCTGGCAGTCTTCTGTGGCTGCTTCGTGCTGGTGACGGGCGCCGGCTTCTGGGCCATACGCTGGAAGCGCTCAGACATCGCCGGCCCGGGTCTCGCCGACCTGGATGAGTGGGGGCTGGCGGGGCGTAAGTTCGGCACCCTGATCACGTGGTTCCTGATTGGTGGGGACCTTTATACGGCCTACACCGTCATTGCGGTACCTGCGGCGCTGTTCGGCGCCGGGGCAATTGGTTTCTTCGCGATTCCCTACTGCATCATGAGCTATCCCCTCATGATGCTCGTGCTACCGCCGCTCTGGCGTATATGCCGCAGCAACGGATACATTACCCTGGCTGATTATGTGCGCGGCCGGTACCAGAGCCGCTGGCTTTCGGTGGCCGTTGCAGTTACCGGAATTCTGGCTACCATGCCCTACATCGCGCTGCAGTTGATCGGGATGCGCGAGGTTATTGCCGCCCTGGGCATCCGTGGCGAGTGGCCGCTGATTGCCGCCTTTGTGATTCTCGCCGCCTACACTTATTCGAGCGGCCTGCGCGCGCCTGCACTGATTGCAATCGTGAAAGATGTGATGCTCTACATCATGGTGCTGGCGGCGGTGCTCATCATTCCCGCGCGGTTGGGCGGTTATGGCCATGTGTTCGCGGCTGCCTCCTCTGCGCTGGCCCAGCACTCTCCCCATGCGTCGATCATCCTGCAACCTGCGCAGTACGCGAGCTATGCCTCGCTTGCCCTGGGCTCGGCGCTCGCGCTCATGCTTTACCCTCACACGATTACCGGCACGCTAAGTGCCGCCAGCGATCGAGTCATTCGCCGCAATGCCGCCCTGATGCCGGCGTACAATCTGCTGCTCGGGTTCATCGCTTTGCTCGGGTACGTGGCCATTGCCGCCGGTATCCACACCGCGAACTCATCCAGTACGGTGCCGTTGCTGCTGACGACCATGTTTCCCCCCTGGTTTGGCGGCTTTTGCCTGGCGGCGATTGCCATTGGCGCGCTGGTCCCGGCGGCGATCATGTCGATTGCCACCGCCAATCTCTTTACTCGCAACTTGTACGGAGAGCTTTTTCATCGCTCGTTCTTTTCAGCAGCGATGACGGGCGGTCAGGAAGCGGCGACGGCAAAACTGGTTTCCCTGGCGATTAAATTAGGTGCGCTCGCGTTTGTGCTGCTGGTGCGGGCGCAATTCGCCATTGAGCTGCAGCTACTGGGCGGGGTGTGGATACTGCAGATATTGCCGGCGGTGGTGGGCGGCCTGTTCACCCGCTTCTTTCATGGCTCAGCACTGCTCTGGGGCTGGTTTGCCGGAATGGCCGCCGGTACAGCCATGGTGGGATCTCTCGGACTCAGGAGCTCGATCTATCCTCTGCATCTTGGCGGGCATGTCTATGGTGTGTATGCGGCTTTGCCTGCGCTGGCGCTCAATTTGGCGGTTGCGGGGATTGTGTCGTTGGTGCTGAATGTTTCCGGCAGAGCACCGGAAGAGGATTTGACGGCGAGCGTCTAATACAGATTTTTCGGTGTATCGGGACGGAAAGGAACGGGGTAAAGAGGGTGCGTGAGTACCGGAAGAGAGACAGCAGGTCGCTGCGGGACCCACAACAAAACCCCTGACATCCGCGGTTCCTCCACGCGGCTCGGTTGAGGGCAACATGAGTGCCGCGCCTATGGCGCTCCCACGGCACGCCGGGGCAGGCGGGATCATGATGGGATTCGAACCCAGCCCTTCCGGGCTGGGCTGACGTTTAGCGGGCGGCCCTCCGGGCCCCTATGGGATCTGGCCTCTAGAGGGTGTGTGAGAACTGACAAACTACCGCAGATCTCCCCAGTCCGCTCCCCCAGATTTCGTATTGAGTTTCGTGGCGCCGGTAAATTTTATGGCTTTCTTTGAGAGAAAGCCGCATACGTGGAAATTGGGAGTGCCGAGGGGCAGGAAATCTGGGTACGCTCTGTCGAAAAACATTTCCAGGAAAGGTCCGTAGAACTGCAGATCCCTCCGCTACGCTTCGCTTCGGTCGGGATGACAAAGGGGAGGGCGAAGCTTCCATGGAGAGCGGTTGCTGGACAGAGGGCGTTTACCTTGTGATCTCGACCGGAGGAATCATGGGCCTGCGGCCCACCCAAGGTGATGAAAACGCCTTGGTCCAGCTACCACTCCTTTATGAAACCGTTGCCCTCCCCTTTGTCATCCCGACCGAAGCGAAGCGTAGCGGAGGGATCTGCAGTTCTACGGACCTTTCCTGGAAATGTTTTTCGACAGAGCATAGCCGAGTGGAGAGATCTGCGGTAGTTTGTCAGTTCTCACACACCCTCTTAAGCCCGTCCCCCTCAGACGAATCAGCTCTTGCGCAGCCTGAGTAGCCGCTGCTGCGGAAAAACCAAACCTTTGGACAAGGACATGGCCGTGCCTTACACGGCCCTACCGCCACGCTTTCGTGTCACGGGTGACACACATTGTATTGCCCGTGACACGCCTTAAGGGGCAGCCTCCGCGCTTAAGGGGTTTGTTTTTCAACGCTTCACGAAACGGGCTTGGTTGTGCATTGTGTCATCGCGCACGAGAGGTGAGTGATGACAAAAAGCCTGCACTTACGAATTTCCTCCGCAGCGTGGTTTGTGGCCATGTTCCTTGTAGTGAACGCTCCCTCGTTCGCGCAAACGAGGCCGGGACGGACGCTTGTGGTCAGTGTCGCCGACCGCAAACTTGCGGTGATCGAGAACGGCATGGTGAAGAAGGTTTACCCGGTCGCCGTGGGTAAGCGCTCGGCTCCGAGTCCGACGGGCGCTTTTCTTATCGTTGACCGCGTAACCGATCCCACCTATTACCACGCGAGCAAGGTTGTGCCGCCTGGACCACACAATCCTCTGGGAACGCGCTGGATGGGGTTAAGCGAGAAGGGCTACGGCATTCATGGAACCAACGCGCCAAAATCGATTGGCCATGCCGCGTCGCACGGCTGCATTCGCATGGCGGGGCCTGATATCGAAGAACTGTTTTCACAAGTGAGGGTAGGTGACGCAGTCGTCATTCTTGGGGAGCGCGACGACCTGACGGCGCAAATCTTTGGAACTTCCGATGCTGTCGTTGCGCTGGGGACTCCGCCCCATACGACTGCCGCCAGTTTCGTTTCCGGACAATGACCAATTGAGAGAGGTGCAAGGTGGAAACATTTGCCGAGATATTGAGTGCGGTTACGGCAATCGTACTGACGGTAGCCTGCGGTTTATTGCTTGAAGAGCTGGTGTTCGGCGGGCTGGCGCGACTGTTCTTTGCCGGTCGGCGGAGCGCCAGCGAGAAACCTTCCCCCGGCGCAAGAAGATAACGGAGAACGCACATGCTTGCCTTGAAGTACATACTGATGCTGGTTGCAGTTTTGTCGATTGCGGCCACGTTGATCATGTCGGGATACCATTTCTGGCTAATATTCCAGTTCCGCCGCAAGCTGGCACGCGGTCCGGAGGGTGCAGCCGCGCCATTTGAGCTCGAACCATCAAGGATTGAGCCAGGGCCGGTCCGATGGCGCCTTTATCTCGGGATGATGGCAATTGGATGCGTGTCCCTGCTTATCGCCAACAGCATTACTGTTGTGCCCAGCGGTATGGGCAGCATTCGCATAAGCGAGACGCGTGGTACCTTGCCGGGCACGCTGTACTCCGGTGTCCACTTTGTGGCGCCGCTGGTGGAACGGCTGCAGACGTTTGATCTGCGTGACAAGTTATTCACTACAGGGATGGTCGAGGACGGCGCCAAGGTCAACGCGACATCGCGGCCTGACAGCCTGGATGTGCAGTCAAAGGAAGGGCTCAGCCTGGGGTTGGCAATCACGGTGCGATACCGTCTCGATCCGCGCAGACTTGATTACATCCAGTCGCGTCTTCCGCAGCCGGTTGAATCTGAGATTGTTCCGCCGGTCGTAGCCAGCGCGTGGCGCGAGCTTGCGCCGAATTACACGGTGCGAGAGATCTTCAGCACCAAGCGGGAAGAGGTGCGGAAGCGGGCGGCGGCGGTGATCACAAAAAAACTAAGCGCAGATGGCGTGATCGTGGAAGAGGTGATGCTGCGCAATATTCAACTGCCGCCGGAGTATGCGAAGGGCCTGGAAGATCTGTTGTTGAAAGAACAGCAAGACGACCAGCTCACAGTACAAACGGACATCCAGCAGAAAGAGGTTCGCATTGCAGAACTCGAGGCGGAGGCGCAAGCGGCGCGGAAGGTCAAACAAGCGGAAGGCGATGCAAAAGCCAGAGTGATGGAAGCAAAGGGGGAGGCGGATGCTATGCAGTTTACTCTGCCGCTCAAGGAGAAACAGATTGAGCAATCGAGGCTTGAAGCGCAAGCGCGCAAAGAAGCTACGATCAAGAATGCGGAGGCCGAGGGTGAAGCCAAGGTTATCGATAGCAAGGCAGAGTTTCAGCGCCGCAACCTGCTGGCCGAAGCGGAAGCGAACCGGATTCGCGTGACTGCTGCGGCGGATGCTGAGCGCATGCAAAGCGAAGCCACGCTGTTGAACAAGTCGCCGTTGCTGATCAACAAGATCATTGCCGAACGGCTTTCAGACAAGATTCAGGTGATGATGGTGCCCGGAGACGGCAAGTTCTTCTTTGCCAACGAGGTGTTCAAGGGCTTTGGCGCAAATGCAGCGGTCAAGGAGGGCGTAGACCCGCAGGCAGAAGGCCGCCATGGACATTAACATTGAGTAGGCGGAGACCGGGGCCGCATCTTGACCAGTTCGTCTCTCACGAGGGCCCAGTTGCGAGTCAAAATGCGCGTCGCAGGTTATAATCCGCGGCAACGAATGATCTCTCTCAGACCGCCAATTCTGCTGCTTTTTGCTCTGGTCTTCCTTTTTCCTGCGGGTGCTTCTGGCTGGGACAACCCTTCGGATGAGCTTGCGAAGCAAATCGCCGCGATTGCCGGACCCGGGCCCGCAAAGCTCACCATAAGGAATCGTTCTTCCCTTCCGGCAGAGCAGGTTCCGGCAATTCGACGGACGCTGGAGCACGATCTGCAGTCCTACGGCGTGATTGCATCGAGCAGTCCCGAAGTGGCGACATTGATTCGCGTGACCCTTTCACAGAATTTGCAACATGAGTTATGGGTCGCCGAAGTGCAAGAAGGCGCGGAAGTGAAAGTCGTGATGGTAAGCACGGACCTGCCGGCGACTCAGACTCCATCCTCGGGCGCGGGCGTCACCATCCGCAAAGCGTTGCTGCTGGCGCAGGAAACACCGATCCTGGACGTGGGTTTTATTCCAGTTGGCGACGAGCGACGGATGGTTGTTCTGGAGCCGGAGCGGGTCATCACATATCGTCAAGACAATGGGACGTGGGTGAAGGACCAATCTTTTGACATCGCGCATTCAGGGCCGTTGCCGCGCGACCCGCGTGGGCGCATTGTGGTGGGGGCGGGCGCTGTTTCAGGACACTTGTTCGATGCGTACGTTCCGGGAGTAGTGTGCGGTGGATCGGAGAGCAATGGTCGATTGGAACTCTCCTGCAGCGACAACGATGGTCCGTGGCCGATTGCTTCGCAGAAAGCGTTTTATAACGCAACTCGTAATTACTTCACCGGAGTGGTGGTACCGGGCTACAGTACGCAGCCGGGTCCGTTTTATAGCGCCGCGGAATACGCACGCTCTGGCGGGATAGTAACCCTCTTCAGCCGAACCACTGGCCAAACTGTCCTCTACGATAAGGGCATCCCGAGAATTGTCACGGGCACGAGAGACTGGGGAAGCGACGTTGTGAGCATCCATTCGAGCTGCGGTGAAGGCTCGCTGTTGCTTGTATCGGCGGCCGGGGCTGCTCCAACCGACAGTGTAAGAGCGTACGAAATTCCAGGAAGGGAAGCAATCCCAGTGAGCGGCCCGATGCCGTTGGATGGTTCGGTGGTTGCCATGTGGCAGACGGCGGACAACGCTACGGCAACGATGGTGATCCGGAAAGAGCAACCAGTGCAGTATGAGGCCTACAATGTCTCGGCCGTTTGTAATTAGCAGCCTCGTGATATGCCTTGCACTGAGTGCCGGGGCGCGCACACGTCCGCATTACGGCGGTGCTCTGCGGATTGAAACGCAGAGCGATCCGTGGCGGTTTCCGGACGGCATCGCTCGTAAGCTCGTGTTCGATGGCCTGACCCGTTTAGATGATTCAGGGGTTGTGGCGCCTGGGTTGGCCATGCGATGGGAATCGCAAAATAACAATCTTCGCTGGCAGTTTTGGCTGCGTCCAGGAGTACGGTTTCACGATGGCGCGGCGCTCACACCCGCGGCGGTGGCAGCGTCACTGTCGCAATCCTGCGGGAAACAATGTCCGTGGACCGGAATGAATGCGGTTGGCGATTCCCTGGTCTTCGCAAGCGATTCGCCCATGCCGGAGCTGCCTGCGGAGCTTGCGCGGAGTAAGTACCTTATTGTTCGCCACCGTGATGCCGCGCGGCCATCTGGCACGGGGCCATTTCGCATCACCAACGCTGCCGATCGGGCGGCGTCTCTCGCCGCAAACAATGACTACTGGCAAGGAAGGCCGTTTGTCGACGCAGTTCAGATCGAGGGCAATCGAAGCTTGCGGGATCAATGGCTGGACCTGAGTGTGGGGCGCGCGGACCTGGTTGAGGTTCCGGCTGAATTGCTTCATCAGGCCCTGCAGGATCGTTTGATGGTTCTTGGCTCTCGCCCCACCGATCTGCTGGTTTTGAGCGTTTCCTCGAAAGGCGCTCTACACGACGATCAGCTTAGACAGGCGATCGCACTCGCAGTGGATCGAGCTGCGCTCTTCAATGTAATTTTTCAGAAGGAAGGGGAACCTACCGGAAGCCTGTTGCCTTCTGATCTTACCGGTTACGCTTTTCTCTTTCCCACAGAGCGCGATGTTACGCGCGCACGTAGCGATCGGGCTGGTGCGAATACCTCACCCCTGGTGCTCACGATCGAAAATCCGGATGCAACTGAGCAACTGGTTGCTGAGCGCATCGTGTTGAATTTGCGCGAAGCAGGGTTCAACGCCATTGTCAGGCCTGCATCAAGCCAGCCGACTGCAGATCTGGTGCTGAAGCGCATTCACCTGGAAGCGGGAGATGCCGCTGCCGGCCTGGATGAAATGTTGGACAATTTCGGTCAGAAAATGTCTGGGGAGAGGCGCGATCCGGAAGCGCTTTACAAAGAAGAGCGTGATTTTCTCAAGACATACCAGGCCATCCCGCTGCTCTATGTTCCCCGCGCGCTTGCTGTGAGTGAGCGGGTTCGAGACCTGCGATTGACCGCGGATGGAACTCCGATGATCGCGGATGCTTCGATCGATGGTGCAAAGTGAATCTCCGGCAGAAGATGCTGGCGATGATTGCAGTGACTGTTATGGTCACCGTGGCAGCGGTCGGCTGGACAGTTTCCTTACGTGTGCGTCGTGTATTCGAAAAGATTGACAGGGAGCGAACGGCTGACTTTGTGGGCCAGTTTCGACGAGAATATCAACACCGGGCGGATGCTGTTGCTCTATCGCTCAATCGAATGGCCGGCAGTGAGCCGGTCACGCGCATCGCATTCGAACTGGGGCATGGAGGCGATCCTGCGCCCTATCTCAACCGTGCAGCAGCGCTTTCCCAGGAATACCAATTGGATTTTCTGGAAATTGTGTCGTCTGACGGCAGCATTGTGTCTTCAGCACAGTGGCCAGCCAGATTCGGCTACAAGGAGACCGCTATCACGGGCACGCACCCTAAGCCATTTCTCAAAGAAGAAAGCCTTCCGGACGGTTCTTCGCAGATCGGGTTGTTTGCCATTTGCGCGGTGCGCGGCGGTGAAAAGACTGTATACCTGGTCGGGGGGACAAGGCTTGATCGCGAATTTCTTACGAGTCTGCCCGCCCTTGCAGGGACGCAGATCTTTCTTTATCGAAACTTCAACGCAGCTTTCGACCCTCACAGCCTGGTCGGTGTGAACGGGAGTGTGGACAACGCAGCGCCCTACGAGGCGCTGATCAATCAATCACGCGCCAGAGCTGAGGATTCGGAGGCCGTGGTTTACCCGACGGGAAATCTCGAGGACAGCGCGGATGTGACGGCAATTCCCCTCAAGGCAGAGGACGGCAACGTGATGGCCGTGCTGGTCATCGCGAACTCGCGGCGAGGCATGGTGGAGGTTCAGCAACACATCAAGGCGATCGCTTATGGAGTTGCCGGCGTTGGTATTCTGTTCGCCATCGGCGCGAGTCTATGGATCGCTGCGCGGGTGTCGCGTCCCATTGAACAGCTCGCCCGCGCGGCAGGCGAGGTTACAGATGGGCGTTGGGAGACGCGGGTTAGCGTACGTTCTCACGATGAGGTCGGTTTGCTGGCGGAAAGCTTTAACCGCATGACGTCGCAGCTGGTGGAGCAGCGCGGCCGCCTGGTTCAGGCGGAGCGGGTCGCTGCGTGGCGGGAGTTAGCCCGGCGGCTCGCTCACGAATTGAAAAATCCGCTTTTCCCATTGCAGCTGACGGTCGAGAACCTGATGCGCGCCAGGCATCTTCCACAACAGCAGTATGACGAGGTCTTCAACGAGAGCACTGCGACCCTCATGGCGGAAATCGCGAATCTGAAAACCATCATCGCCCGATTCAGCGACTTCTCGAAGATGTCAAAACCGCAGGAATCGAACCTGGATGTGCGGGAAGTGTTGCAACGTGTTTTGGTGTTATTCGCACCGACACTCAATCGGCGAGAGCAGTTGATTGCGTTGAAGACAGAAATTGCATCGGAGCCATTGATGGTGTCGGCAGATGCGGAGTTATTGCACCGGGCGCTTTCAAACCTGGTACTGAACGCAATCGACGCGATGCCGGATGGCGGTACCCTGACGGTGGTTGCGGCCAGGAGACGCGATGTGGTCCAGATCAGAATCTCCGATACCGGAAGCGGTCTCACTCCGGAGGAGTGCGAGCGCTTGTTTACGCCCTACTACACGACCAAACAGCATGGCACCGGTCTCGGTCTGGCGATCGTGCAATCGGTAGTCGCGGATCATCATGGAACCATTGCAGTCGAGAGCCTCCAGGGCAGCGGGGCGACGTTTGTCATTGAGCTGCCTGCACTGCCAATCGCGAACGAGGCGCACGCATGAACTCAAAAGCCGACATCCTCATCGTCGATGATGAAGCGAACACGCTTGCTTCGTTGTCTCGCGCGTTCCGCCTCGCTGGGCATGAAGCGACTGTTTGCGACAACGCGGTCAAGGCGCTGGAACTGGCAAAATCGCGAGCCTTCGATCTGATCCTTTCTGACGTTGTGATGCCCAAGCGTGACGGAATTGCCCTGCTGCAGGACTTGAAAACGAATGGCGTGACCACGCCGGTAGTCATGATGTCAGGGCAGGCGCACATAGAGATGGCTGTGCAGGCCACGCGGATGGGCGCGCTCGATTTTCTGGAAAAGCCGCTCTCCACGGAAAAGCTTCTGTTGACGGTCGAGAATGCGTTGAAGTTGAGACGCCTGGAAGTTGAGAACAATGAGCTGCGCCGGCGCATCGGCAAACACGAGATCGTATCTTCGGGTGAGACAATGCGGCGGGTGATGGCGCAAATTGAACGCGTGGCTGCCAGCGAGACGCGGGTTTGCATCTACGGCGAAACTGGAACGGGCAAGGAATTGGTTGCGCGCACGTTGCATGAGAAGAGTCCCCGCGCCGGCGGTGCTTTCGTTACATTAAACTGTGCAGCCGTTCCAACCGAGCTGATCGAATCAGAGCTTTTTGGCCACGAAAAGGGTTCCTTCACAGGAGCTGCCACCAGGCACCTGGGTAAGTTCGAGCAGGCTCACCACGGCACGTTGTTTCTTGACGAAATCGGCGACATGCCCCTGGCGATGCAGGCGAAACTGCTGCGCGTGCTGGAGGAATCGGAGGTCGAACGCATTGGCGGCAGCAAGCCCATTACCGTCGACGTTCGCGTCGTGGTGGCAACCCATAGAGACCTTGAAGAGCTGGCAAAGCAGGGTACCTTCCGCCGTGACTTATACCATCGCATCCATGTGTTCCCAATCATGCTTCCCGCACTTCGCGAGCGACAGGAAGATATCCCGGCCCTGGTAGAACACTTTGCGCATCAAGTATGCGCACAAAACGGTTGGAAGGCCCAGCGGTTTGCTCCCGAAGCGATTAAGGCATTGACGCAGTATGCGTGGCCGGGCAACATCCGCGAATTACGAAATGTGGTCGAAAGGGTTCTGCTGCTGGCCGAGGGTGAGGTGGACACAGGCGCGGTCGAGCTGGCGTTGCCGAGTGCAAAAAGGATGGGGAGCGCCGCATCCTCAGTTTCCATGGGCGGGCCTTTGTCGGAGCGTGTGGCCCGTTTTGAACGTGAAACTGTTTTGGCGGAATTGGAACGCAATCACCACCATGTAACCAACACGGCAAAGGCGCTCGGGCTCGAGCGAAGCCACCTGTACAAGAAGTGTCAGCAGCTTGGAATCGATCTTCGGCAAGTCGAGTAAGAGCTCGTTGGGATCGGCTGAATCAGGCATCGTTTGCGCAAACCCGACTCTGTGGTGCAGCGGAATCCACGGAAGAGAAGGAGTAACAAATGGGTGAGAACCAACGAAGCCGGACGCTCGGGCCAAGCCTACGGCTATGGCCCGAAAGTGTTACATCGGCGTCTCGAAATTAGTCGAAGGTAGCAGATAGTGAGAAGTCCAAGCTGAGGTGGTGACCCCGAGCAAACGAATGCCTTGCCTTAGTGCCTGGAATCTCGAAGTCTACCTGCAACCCTCGGGCTCAAGCGTCGGCGGGTATACCGCCCTGTAGCAACAGGCTGCCACGTTTTGAGACGTTCTGTTTTGCAGCGGCGGCTTATTACATTAGAACTCTCACCCCGTGCTCCGCGGATTGGTTACGATGAACGCCAATCCCTTGTCCGGCATGGTGCTATTTCGCACATGTTTAGTTTCTGAGGTGTCTCGTGATGGGTCAGGGTGACTTTAAACCGTCGTTAAAGCGATCGACGATTCTTCAGCATCGTTGCGCTGACCATTTTCGTGTCCATACTACTGTTCGAAGGCGCGGAATTTCAGAGAACGACTCTCGAATCAGTAGACCACGCCAGCCAGGTGATCGGCGCAGAGCGGGAATTGGTCAAACTGACTATCGATATGGAGTCGGGTCTCCGTGGCTTCCTTTTTACCGGTAAACCGATTTTCCTTGAGCCCTACAACGAAGCGGCAGACGTCATCGATGCAAGGTTCGTTGCGCTCAACAAACTCATTTCTGACAATCCCACTCAGCAAGCTGAACTGGCAAACATTCGAGAGATCTTCAACCAGTGGAGACTACGAGCGAAGGAGATGATTCGACAGCGCGCAGACAGCTCGGTGCAGGATTCGGAGGAAGCCCTGTTCAGCCAGATGCTCGAAAGCAAGGCATCCATGGATATCCTGCGCGCGAAATATAAGTCCTTGATCGCAAGTGAAATCGTTTTGCGCGATGCAAGATCACAGAGGGTCCGAAGCAGATCTGTAGTGCTGAGTATAAGCTGCTTTCTATTTGCGTTTGTGGGCGCAGGGGGCATCTGGTTGCTATTCAGACGCCAGATGCGCGATCTAGCCAAGGTGTTACAAACGTCGATGGATGCAGAACGGACCAGAGACGCATTGGCGATTATGGTGGCCCAGCAGGAGAAGTGCGACGCGGTGGCCAATTACCGTGGCCAGGTTGAGGCGATCAATCGGTCGCAAATGATGATCGAGTTCACTCTGGATGGAACCATCATCCAGGCAAATGACAACTATCTTCGCGCCTTTGGGTACACCGGTGCCGATCTGAAAGGTAAATCGCACAGCATTTTTGTTACGGAGGAAGATCGAGGGAGCACGGCCTACGAGGAGTTCTGGAATAACCTGCGGGCCGGCAAGTTCCAGTCGGGAGAGTTCAAGCGGATTAGCAAGGATCAGCGCGAGATCTGGATTGTAGCCACCTACAACCCGATTTTCGATAAAGACGGTGTCGTCACCAAGGTGGTGAAGTTTGCTACAGATGTAACCTTCCGCAAACAGGGCGAGAGAGAGCTGCGCGACCAGGCTAACCTGCTCGATTTATCGCACGACACGATCCTGATGCGCGACCTTAGCGGCAAGATTCGGTTCTGGAACCATGGAGCGGAGCAGATGTACGGGTACTCGAAAGAACAAGCTGTTGGGAGTATTTCTCATGTCCTGCTGGGCACCATCTTTCCCAAGCCGCTGGCCGAAATTAAAGCGGACTTTCTCAAAAAGGGCCACTGGGAAGGCGAACTCGAGCACACGCTTCAAGACGGTACACGCATCGTGGTGGCGAGCCGTTGGGTATTGCAGCGGGACGGGAATGGAGTACCTATCCAGGTGATGGAAAGCAACAATGACATTACCGAACGCAAGCAGGCGGAAGAGGCGTCGAGAAACGCAAAGGTTGAAGCCGAGTTCGCCAACCAGGCCAAGTCGGATTTTCTCGCTAACATGAGCCATGAGATCCGTACGCCAGTAAACGCGATCACGGGGATGGTGCACCTGGCGCTGCGCGCCAATCCTGATGCAAAGCAGCGAACCTACTTGACCAAGATCGACACCGCAGCGCAGAACCTGCTCGGCATCATGAACGACATCCTCGATGTTTCAAAGATTGAGGCGGGCAAGGTCACCCTGGAGCACATTACATTTTCTCTGGATGAGGTGTTGGAGAAACGTTCGCGATATTGTGGGCGAAAAGGCGGCACAGAAGCAATTGCGGCTTGTATTTTCTGTGGACCCGAGAGTTCCGGACTATCTGGTTGGTGATCCGTTGCGGCTGGGGCAGGTGCTCATCAACCTGGTCAACAACGCGGTTAAATTCACCGAGAAGGGCGAGATTGCCGTCAACGTGAAGGTATCGGATGCGAAGCAAGATGGAGAAGACCAGATCAGCCGGCGAATCAGGGAATTTGAAATTTTCGGTTTCCGACACCGGCATCGGGATGACTCCGCCACAGATGGCGCACCTGTTTCAAGCGTTCAACCAGGCGGACACCTCGTTTACGCGCAAGTATGGCGGGACGGGACTGGGTCTTGCTATCAGCAAACAGCTCACCGAGTTGATGGGTGGGACTATATGGCTGGAGAGCGAATTTGGAGTGGGCAGTGTCTTTCACTTCACGGCAGCGTTCGGTGTCGCTGCGGCAGCCCTCCCGCAGCCAGTCTCCGCATCCTTGAGCGAACTGCGGACCAAATCCGTCCTGGTGGTCGATGATAGTGAGAAAGCCGGACTGTCGCTGGTGGAGATGCTGCGCGCAAATGGAATGGAGGCCCGCGCTGTTGCATCGGGCGAGGAAGCGCTCACCGCCCTGGCCGGAGGGTCCCAGGCGGGGAAGCCGTTCGACCTGGTGCTGATGGACTGGCGCCTGCCAGGAATCGATGGAATCGAGACCTCACGGCGTATCAAGGCTTCCAAGAGCCTATTCAACATCCCGGCCATCCTGATGGTCTCTGCATTTGACCGCAGCGAGGTTATGAGCCAACTGAACGGGCTTGAGCTGGAAGGCTTCCTTATGAGCCCAGTCGCCGAATCGCAATTGCTGTACACCCTTAAGAAGGTATTTGGCGCCAGACCAGGCGGCGATGCGGATGGGTTGCAATCTACGCAGGCGAATGAAGCCCGGCTTAAAGGGCGGCATGTACTGTTAGTCGACGACAATGACTTCAATTGCGATATCGCCGGCGAAGTGCTCGCAGAGCTAGGCATCTCGTTCAGCGTGGCAACGAATGGCCGAGCGGCGGTCGACCTGGTGGCGGCGCAAGCATTTGACCTGGTACTCATGGACATCCAGATGCCTGTGATGGATGGGCTGACAGCAACCAAGCTCATCCGTGCCGATGCCCGCTTTCGTAACCTTCCCATCCTGGCCATGACGGCGCATGCCATGAGCGGCGACCGGGAAAAAAGTCTGAATGCCGGACTGAATGACCACATCACCAAGCCGATCAGCTTCGATGAGCTGACCAAGTCTCTGCTGCACTGGATGCCGGCCTGGCCGGCCAGGCCACCTGAGGGGGAAACGCCGTCACCGTCGCCGCTGCCGGCTCAGGAAGGCATTCCGGATCAACTTCCGCCGTTCGACATTCCGGCCGCTTTGCTGCGCAATCATGGCAATCCGAAACTTATTCGGAAATTGCTTCTTGCCTTTCACGAGCGGTACGCAAACGCGATCTTCGAACTGAAACTTTACCTTGATGAGGGCAAGACGGAAGAGGCGCAACGGCTGGTCCATTCGCTCAAGAGCCTTGCTGCCGCACTCGAAGCCGCTGACTTGACCGAGGCGGCCTTTGCCGTCGAGATGGCTCTTCGCTCAAGGCTCTCGAAGGATTTGTCTACGCACATCGACATGATGGCTAGAGCGCTTGGTCCGGCTATCGCAGCCGCCTCCTCGATTGTGCCGCTGCACGCCGAGCCGAGCGCCGAAGAACGGGCCGGCGGTACCCCCGCCTGAATGGCAAGCGAACGATTTGGTGGTTGACGAGCGATCCCGTGGACTGCGGCTGGCTCAGGGCTTGCCGGCCGGCACGGTCTGCTGATAGCGCGGCCAATGCTGTGCCAGCTCGCGTACGACCGGGCTGCCCACCCGGTAGGCGTTCTCAATGGCCTCGGTATTGGCGGTGTAGTTGCCCGTGGCCTCGCTCTTGAGAAATTGCGCGGCCGGCATGCCCCTGGGCGGGACGGTAAAGTCGCTGGCGGTTCTGAGGTCGAGCGCTCGCGCCAGATCAACGCGGCCGGCATGAGCCAACAAGACGAGCGCCTGCACATAAGCGCTGTCTTCCTCGGCCGAGGTGGTGAAAAGGCCGTCGCCCTTAGTCCAGTAAGGGACCCACTTTTCTGCCCATTCGGTCATCCGGGCACCGATCCAGAAGCGATCGGCGGTCAAGGTATCGCCCTTCAGCACGAAGGGCGGCCGCTGCGCATTGGGCAGGTCAGGATAGCCGGCGCGCGCCTTCTTGAGCTTCTCATTTTCCGGGAGGATGACGCCGCGGGTCAGGGCAAAGGCCCAGGTGGCAAGGCCGTCATTCAAGTCATGGGCGAGAAGGCCGTTGTCCGATGCGGCCGGCGGCGCGGGCTGCTCGAAAGGCCTCGACCGGTCGTAGGGCACGATGCCGGTCGACCAGTCGGCGGGAATTTCACGCCCGTCGATCTCGTAGGCCAAATCACCGTCCACGACGTGACTCGCCCAGGCGGCGGAGCCGAGCGAAGCGCGTTTGGGATCGATTCCCGCGATGCCGGCCAGGATCCAGTAGGCCTTGCTGAAGTCGAAGCGCGGGTCGAGGCCAAGCGCCATGATTGAGGCGGCTGCGTGGGACTTGCCGACCCCGGTCACGATGCCCAGCACGTGGTCCGTGGGATTGTAGCGCAAGGGGTGAAAGCCCTGGGGAAACGGCAGGACTTCGCTTAGCGGATAATGCTCGACCCAGTTCTGGAACTCGCCGGGCTCGTCACCGGTATCTTTGCCCACCTCGAAGGTAGTCACAACGACGACGCGGATTTGCAGCGGTGCTGACGCCGCGGCCACCACACCCGGCGAGGCGATTGCTATTAGAACTACGCCCACAAGACCCACGCAACAGGCTAATCTCCGGCTCATGCCTTTCCCTCGTGTTAGCACTTTCGCATAGTCCTGGCTTTTCCGGAACGATTTCGGAATGGCGTGCCGCTAGGTTCGCGATCAACTTCTTCACTTCTCGCAAGGCAGGCTGAGGCTGATGCTCAGGCCGCCTTCCGGGCGGTTCCGCGCCCGGACTTCCCCGTGATGCAGGCGCACTGCGCGGTCGGCGATCGCCAAGCCAACGCCAAAGCCCCCCGTGTCGGGCTGTCTTGCATCGTCGGCGCGGTAGAAGGGGCGGAAGATATTTTCCAGCTCCGCCTCCGGGAGACCCGGCCCACAATCGCTTACATCGAGCGTGACCATGCGCACCCCGGCACGATCTTCGCAATGGAAGGCTAACTCGACCACCGATTCCTGCCGGGTATAGCGAATGGCGTTGCGCACGATGTTCTCTATGGCGCGATAGATGAGTTCCGGATTTCCTTCCACCATGCAGTCAGAATGATTGAGCACGCGAATGGTGCAGCTCCTTTGTTGGGCTTCGAATTCCGCATCAGGCAGCAACTCTTCGATCAGCCCATGCAGACTGAACTTATCCATGCGGCTCGAGGCGTTCATCGATTCCATGGAAGACAGGCGAAGGAGTTGCCCAATCAACAGATTGAGGCGGCCGGCTTCTCGCTCGATGCGCTGCAGATGCTCCGTCATGGCCGCTGGTGCTTCCTCACGCGCCAGTTCGAGGGCAACACTCAAACGAGCGAGGGGCGAGCGCAATTCGTGGGAGACATCGCGCAACAGTATCTTCTGCGCGCTGACCAGGCGTTCCAGCTGCTCCGCCATGTAGTTGAAGTCGTGAACCAGCCCTTGAATTTCGTCGCCGCCAAAGATTCGCTCTTCTCCGTCTGGTTTGCCGACGCGGGTGGCGAGCTCGCCGTTGGCCAGAGCGCGCGCCGCTATACGCAAGCGGCCGATCGGACGGACCAGCAGGAGAACAAGTACGAACGTAGTTATACCGAAAACCACGATGGCTACAGGAAGTTGAGGGAAGGCGAAAAAGAGGAGCTCGCGCAGCCCGTAGGTCTGAGCGTTGTGACGGCGGCTGAGGAGAAATATGTAGCGGCGGCCGGACGCAGATTCGACCACCGTACTCCACAGATTTTGCTCGCCGATGAGAGTTGAGTGTACCCGCGACTCCCTGCTCGCGCTGGCCAAAACGCCGGCGGCTGCCGGGGAGATGTCCTTCTCACAAAGAACGTGAGCCGGTGTGTCGGCAAGGTAAATGGTCTGGTGAAGCGACCCGGCCAACTGGTGCAAGCCTGCACATCCAGCCGCCTCGTATGCGTTCGCCGCGGCAGTCCCGGCAGTTGGCAAGGTGGAGTTCAAAACTCCCATCATCTCGTTGGGCCGCACAAATTGGTGGCGCAGAATCAACACAGTCGAAATCAAGAACGTGAGACTTTGCGCGATCCAGAAACCGAGAAATATCTTGGCGAATAGTCCTCGCATCGCCTATCGGTCTCCTGCAGACTTACGCGGAGCCGGCACTGCCAGTTGATAGCCGATACCGCGAATGGTCTTGACCCGGTCGCCGAAGTTGTCCGCCTGGTCTAACTTGTGGCGCAACCGGCTCACATGCATATCGAGGCTACGATCGAAGGGGTGAAATTTACGACCCAGGACGGCCTCGGCGAGCTGCTCCCGGGCCACCACTTCGCCGGCGCTTCGCATCAGGGTTTGCAGTAGCCCAAACTCGATATCGGTGAGGTCCAATAGGGCGCCACCACAGCGCGCGACCCGGGCAGCGGTATCCAGTTCCAGACCCATCACGGTCAGGAAGTTTCCAGCAAGAGCCGGCGTCTCGGCATTCCCACGGCGTCGCAAAACAGCGCGTATCCTGGCCAGCAGCTCACGAGGATTGAACGGTTTGGGCAGATAGTCGTCTGCCCCGATCTCCAGGCCGACGATGCGATCGACATCCTCACCGCGCGCGGTAAGCAGCAGAACGTTCATGGGGGATGCTGCGGCCCGCAATCGACGGAGCACTTCAAAACCATCCAGGCCCGGCAGCATGACATCGAGAAGCATGATGGAGTAGTTCCCACCGAGGGCCTTGGCCAATCCTGTCTTGCCATCGTGCGCGGCGGTCACCTGATAGTCATGGCGGCCAAGGTAGTCACTCAGCATCGAGCAGAGTTCCACGTCGTCGTCGATGAGAAGAATGGACTCCATGCTGTCGTCTTTCTGTCACTACCGAGCGTACGCCGATGGGGGCGGCAGGGGGACGTGGGAAATGTAACAAATTGTCACGGGCGGGTGACAGTCCTTTACCAAGAGTTACGCATTGTGACCGCAGGGCACTCGCGACAGGTGTCTTCTGAATATGGCGCAAGCCACGACCCTCTGCTGCGAAAAGCAGCCGTCTTTCAGGAGTGATCTGATGCAAAGTTTCGTCACCGCCTTACGATCGGGCCTGCTGTTAGCCGCCATGAGCTTAATTGCAGCCGCAAATCTGTTGGGGGCGCCAGCGACTGGATCGCTGCGCGGAGTCGTGACCGATCCTTCCGGGGCACGCGTGGTCAAAGCCACCGTCACCGTTCAAGGGACAGACGGAACCACATCGAATGTGCAAAGCGGCGCCGACGGCTCCTATTCTTTTCCTCAACTTGCCACCGGTACCTACGTCGTCACGGTGGCCGCGCCGGGCCTCGCTCTGGCGCAGGCACAGAGCGTGATGGTTGAAGCGGGCCATGCCACCGTCACCAACCTTGCGCTCAACATCGCTGTCGAGCAGCAACAGGTGACCGTTACCGACGAGGGTGCGGGGCTCGATACCAGCCCGGACAACAACGCCAGTTCCATCGTGATCAAGGGCAAGGATCTCGACGCGCTTTCCGACGATCCCGATCAACTGCAGGATGAACTGAATGCGCTTGCCGGACCCGCGGCCGGCCCCAATGGGGGCCAGATTTACATTGATGGATTCACGGGCGGACAGCTGCCGCCCAAATCGTCGATCCGCGAAATCAGAATCAACCAGAACCCGTTCTCTGCGGAGTACGACAAGCTGGGTTACGGCCGTATCGAAATATTGACCAAGCCGGGCACCGACCGCCTGCATGGCATGTTCATGGCCAGCGGTAACGACTCGGCGTTCAACTCGCTGAACACGTTTGTGACCAGCGAACCGCCTTACTACTCCACTTTCTTCCTGGGAAACGTCAGCGGGTCGTTGAACAGCCGGTCATCCTGGTTTATGAGTGGGTTTCGACGCGACAATAATGCCAACTCCATCATCAATGCGCAGTTGCTCGACCCCACTGGCGGAAGCTACAACTACTCGGCGGCAGTTCCCAATCCGCAATCGCGGATGGATCTAAGCCCGCGTATTGACTTTCAACTGACGCCCACCAATACGCTCAGTTTCCGTTACATGTATGACCGGCAAAAAAGCTCGAACAGCGGAGTCTCCCAGTTTGCCTTGCAGACGCAGGGCTATGACACCTTGAACCAGGAGAATACCCTGCAGGTGAGCGACACCCAGATTCTCAGCGCGAAGGTGGTGAATGAAACACGGTTCGAATACATTCGCGATCGCGACAATCAAACTCCGCTGTTCACCACGCCCACGGTCACCGTACAAGGTTCCTTTACCGGGGGCGGCAACAACGAGGGGACGATCCGGGACGCTCAGGATCACTATGAGCTGCAGAACTATACCTCGGTGGCGTTGGGAGCACACGCCATACGCTTCGGCGGCCGGCTGCGGACTGTGCGCGACGCCAACGAATCGACCGCGGGCTTCAATGGAAACTACACTTATTCCTCGCTCGAAACCTACGCTGCCGGCCAGCCATCGCAGTACGTGGTGACGTCGGGTAACCCGGCCGCGCGCGTCACTCTCTTTGACGCGGGGGTGTTCTTTCAGGATGACTGGAAGTTGCGGCCGGACTTCACGTTGAGTTACGGCATTCGGTATGAGGGCCAAAACCGTATCAGCGATCATGCTGACTTTGGACCGCGCTTCTCGTTCGCCTGGGCCGTGGGCGCCCGAAGCAAGCCGGCGACGACTGTGATCCGTGGCGGTTACGGGTGGTTCTTTGACCGTTTTCAATCAACCAACGTGTTGCAGGCCATTCGCCAGAACGGCATCAACCAGCAGCAGTATGTAATCAAAAACCCGGCTCCGGGGGTCACGATTTCAGCCGGATCGCTGACGGCGAGCGAGGCGGCGCCTACGACCTACTCCATCGCGCCCAACCTGACTGCGCCGGTGAACATGCAAGCAGCCATCGGAATAGAACATCGCTTTGGAAAAGCTATTACTCTATCGAGCACCTACATCAATTCACGAGGGCTGCATCAACTGTATAGCGACAACATCAACGCCTTCCTGCCTGGCACGTACGACGTTACGACAGGAACCGGCATTCGACCGAACGGACAAAATGAGAATACGTATCAGTTCCAGTCCGGCGGAATTTATCACCAGAATCAATTGATCACCAACTTCAGCGTTCGAGAGCGCAAGCTTACGCTCTTCGGGTTTTATGTGTTGAACTTTGCCAAGGCCGACACGTCGGGGGCAACCTACTTTCCCTCCAATCAATTTGACCCGCGTGCAGATTATGGACGATCTACCTTCGATGTCCACAATCGATTTCTACTGGGCGGAAATTATTCGGCCCCGTTCGGGATTTCGATCAGTCCGTTCCTGGTTGTCGATTCAGGCAGCCCTTTCAATATCACGGTGGGGCAGGATCTGAATGGTGATAACCAGTTTAACGATCGGCCCGCATTCGCCACCTCTGCAAGCACAGATACCATGCAAACGAAATATGGCACCTTCGACCTGAATCCCGCTGGGGATGGGGCAAGAATTCCCTACAACTTTGTGACCGGCCCGGGACAATTCAGCACCAATCTGCGAGTCAGCAAATCGATCGGCATTGGACCGCGCAGCGAGCGGGCGGCGGGTGGAGGTTTCAATGGACCGCCTCCGGGCGGCGGCGGACGTGGACCGGGGGGCGGTGGCCCTCCGGGAGGGGGACTTGGTCCAGGCGGACTGAGCAGCTCCGGTGGACGCCCTCCCATGCTGGATCAGAAGGCATCGCGACGCTATTCGTTGAATTTTACGGTCATGGGCAGGAACATATTCAACAATGTGAACCTGGCGCCGCCGGTCGGAGTTCTCGAGTCGCCTCTGTTTGGCAAATCCAATGCCCTGGCGGGAGGGTTCTTTTCGTCTCCTTCCTCCAATCGCAGCATCGATCTGCAAGTGTCTTTCAATTTTTGAGGGGAGCGCCTGAATCTATACAGTCGAGCCTTCATGCGGGTTCAAAAACTCGCTCCCCGGACTGAAAGTCCGTGCCCTGGAGTTTCTATAAAAAACCTTTCTCCTGCTGCAAAAGTGACCCCAATCCGCATATATATAGTTGTGTCCACCAATAACTTTGTGCGATTGCAAATCGTTTGCCGGCCACGTGCGCGGATGACGGGTGAAGCGCGGCCCCCCCAGAACGGCTCAGTGGGCAAATTATCCGGACACCTCTTGCCCGAATTCGGACTTACCACGCATACCACGCATATCACGCACCATTTCCGTCGGACTTGCCGCCCTTACCACGCATATCACGCATATCACGCACCAATTTCCGTCGGACCTGCCGCCCTTACCACGCATATCACGCATATCACGCACCATTTCCGTCAGACTTGCCACCCTTACCACGCATACCACGCATATCACGCACCATTTCCGTCGGACCTGCCGCCCTTACCACGCATATCACGCATATCACGCACCATTTCCGTCGGACTTGCTACCACCCTGAAGGGTGAAATACACGCATAACTTTAACCGCCGCTTGATACAAAGGACTTAGCCGCGCGTCGATTCCAACCCAGGGGCTTAGAGCGTGTGTGGGAACTTCAATTCCAAACTCAGTCCCGTAGGGATGGTTGAATTTCAGACTTGTCCAGACTAGATTTTTCAGTTGGGACAGCACATGAAGCCTTCACTGACCCTTGAGGGAAGACTTTCGAACGAAGGGCACGGCTTGAGAGGCTGCGGAAAAACTCATGTTTTGTATCAGGGCACGACTTTAGTCGTGCCGTAAGTGATTGAAAATACGCTGGGCTTTAGCCCCTGAGGTACGGCTTTCCTACCCAACGGCGAGTTTTTCCGCAGCCTCTTGAGCCGTGCCGTAAATGGCCTGCGCGCTTGACGGCTTTAGAAGCCGCTGAGGTACGCTCTTCTAGACTTTTAGGGCGAACCAACTCTTGCCGCCACTTTCCGCGTCTGAGTTCGCGACAGACGGTTGGCAAGATGGACCTCAGGGGCTAAAGCCCTCATGAAAGGGAGTGAGATGTGGCACGGCTGAACAGGTTGCGGAAAAACTCATGTTTTGTATCAGGGCACGACTTTAGTCGTGCCGTAAGTGATTGGAAATACGTCGGGCTTTAGCCCCTGAGGTACGGCTTTCCTACCCAATGGCGAGTTTTTCCGCAGCCTCTGAAAGCCGTGCCCTTCGTTCATCACCGCAACCCGGGAACACATTGTCGTTTAGACGGCAGCCGATCAACAGAGGCGACCTGATTTTGTTCGGCTCAGGTTGTCTTCAAGGCAATCAATAAGTTGCATCGTCAAAGACGAGTTAATCCACTAGTTTGGACATTTCCGGTTGAGTTTAGCCCATGGGCTATCTCCAGATAGATTGGGTTGAAGCTGCGGAAGCGGAGTCGATGCGTGGGCGCTCTTTGGGATGAGGTCAAACACTCGCTCCAAATGTTCTTGAAGAACCCCGGCTTCACCTTCGCCGCAGTGGCCGCATTGGCGCTGGGCATTGGCGCAAACACTGCCATCTTCAGCGTAGTCAACACGGTTCTGCTCAAGCCGCTAAGCTACCCCGACGCAGACCGGATGGTTGAGTTTTTTCAGACCACGGCCAATGGCAGCACTCTTCTTGCCTCCAACCTTGCCTCTATCCCGATGTTTCATGTCTATCAGCGGCAGGCCAATGTATTCCAGGAAGTGGCCGCCTTCGACTTTACCAGCCCCGGCTTCAATCTGACCGGTGACCGGCCGGAGCAGCTACGAGGCATTCACGTCACCGAGAGCTACTTCCGTCTCTTTGGCGCTCGTCCAATTCAAGGCCGCACCTTCACTCCGCAGGAAGACTCGCCCCACGGCGGCGAGGTGGTGGTGTTGAGTTATGGCTTGTGGCAGCGCAGGTTTGGCGGTGATCCTGCCATAACCGGAAAGGTGATTTCGCTGGGTAACGAGCCCTACACCATCGTGGGTGTGATTGGGCGGGAGTTTTTCTCTGACCCGGAAGCAGACGTGTGGCTGCCGTTTCAGTTTGATCCCGCAAGCAACAACATGAACCAATCATTTCAGGTTGCCGGGCGGCTCAGGGCGGGGGTTACAACGGCACAGGCCAACGCACAGATGAAGCTTGCGACCGCGGAGTATTACCGGCTATACCCCCCGAAAGGCCCTGTGGATGGGTCTGGATTTGCCGTCGAGCCGCTGCGCGATTCGATCATCGGTGACGCGAGGAGATCGCTGCTGGTCATGCTCGGCGCGGTTGGCCTGGTGCTGCTGATTGCTTGCGCCAACGTGGCCAATCTGTTGTTGGTGCGGGCTACCGGGCGCAAGCGGGAGTTTGCCATCCGTTCTGCTTTAGGGGCGAGCCGGACGCGGATCGTGCGCCAACTGCTTACCGAAAGCGTACTGCTCTCGCTTATTGGCGGAATGTTTGGCCTGCTGCTTGGTTTTGTTGGTGTGCGGGCCTTGCTCGCCATCAGCCCCGCGGGTTTACCGCGCCTGGGCGAGAATGGCTCGGCCGTGGGGGTCGACTGGCGGGTGCTCGGCTTCACCCTTTCTGTGTCGCTGTTCACCGGTGTCCTCTTTGGACTCGTTCCCGCACTCAGCACTGCCGGTTACGATTTGAACTCTGCGTTAAAGGAAGGGGGAACCCGCTCCGGCGGCGGATTCCATCAAGGCAAGGCCCGCTCACTCCTGGTTATGAGCGAGGTTTCACTCGCGCTGGTGTTGCTGATCAGCTCAGGGCTGCTGATCCGCACCTTTGTTGCGCTGCGACAGGTGGATGCCGGTTTCGACAGCCACAACGTTCTCACGGCGGAGATGTCGCTCACCGGCGAGCGATACCACAAAACTGCCGGCATAGCGCAGCTCTCGCGAGACGGCCGCGACCGGCTCAATGCCCTTCCCGGTGTGGAGATTTCGGCGACTACCGTTTGGTTACCCGACAAGGTCGATGACGCTCTTCCGTTCCAGATTGTTGGGCGGCCACCCGACAGAGGCCCGCTGGTTAGCAGATGGATGAGTTTTTCGCCGGGCTATTTGCGCGTATATAAAATTCCCGTGCTGCGCGGGCGCGACTTTCAGGAGACGGATACGCTCGCCGCTCCTGGCGTGGTACTCATCAACCAGGCGCTGGAAAAACAATACTGGCCCAAGGGAGATGCCGTCGGCCAACACATCCTCGTCGGCGTGGGGATGGGAGCGGAGCTCACGGAACAGGCGCGGACCATCATCGGTGTAGTCGGCGACACACATAATGTGGGGATCAGCCTTCCACCCGAACCAATGATGATGGAGCCCACGGCTCAGGTCGTGGACTGGTACGCCGGGGCTTACGCCGACACCTCGGCGCTGCTTTGGGTGATGCGTACACGCGGCGATCCACACGAGGTTATGGCTGCCGCGACCGAACAACTGCGCCTGGCCAGCAACGGGTTTCCGGTGGCGCATATTCGCACCATGGATGAAGTGATGGGGCGATCCACGGCGCGGGAGAGCTTCAACATGATGGTGCTCACAATCTTCGGAGCGGTTGCGCTGGTTCTGGCCGCAATCGGCATCTACGGCCTTATGGCCTATTCAGTCCAGCAACGCACCCAGGAGATGGGCATCCGCATGGCCCTGGGCGCGGACCGATCCGCGGTCCGCAAGCTGGTGGTTTGGCAGGGTATGAGGGTGGCCCTGGTTGGGGTAGCGATAGGCATGGCAGCGGCCTTTGGTCTCACCCGCTTGATTGCGGGTTTTCTGTTCGGGGTCCGGTCGTGGGATCCGGCAGCGTTCCTTTTGGCGCCGATTGTTCTGGTTGGGGTGGCCCTTCTCGCTGTATGGTTGCCGGCTACGCGCGCCTCCAAGGTCGACCCGATACAGGCGCTGCGCGCGGAGTGACGATGGGTGCAGCATCAGGTGTGCCCTTGGTTGAGGGTCGGGCCCTGGATACAAAGCATGAGTGCGACCGCACAGGGTAGAGTGAACCTGCTGGGTAAAGGGGAGGTGTTATTTGAAGGTTGGTTTCGACGGGGTGCAGACTGACTCGAACCAACGACTGATGTATACCTGCGCATGAGCTTCACCGCAGTAGTGGCGGGCCCCGGCTGCGTTAGCGGCTTCCGCGTTCCAGCGGCGCACGGTAAGTTCGGAATCTCCACAGTGAATCACGTACCAGTGAGTGGGATTACTGGTCACGAGCCCACAGACTTCGCATCTGAATTCCTCTATTGATGCCATGGCATTCATTTCCTCATGGTGGATTTTTGCTGCTCTTGCGTAGTGCTACCGCAAAACTCTGTTCCCCGGTAGGATAAATAGCGCAATCGCCCAGGTTTTGAGAACGCGATCCATCCCATTGTGGGCGCGCTCCACATGCGTTCCCAAGGAGTACGGTAGTGCCGGAGAGAGATTCTTCCCAACCTGCAACAGCCCTCCCCGAGACAGGCAAACGGCCAGCGGTCGTGGTGGTCGGCGCCGGACCGACAGGGCTACTACTCACCGCGGAGCTGGAGCGGCGTGGTGTACCGTGTCATCTGATCGATGCCCGATCCGAGGCGCTCCATTGGGACCGCGCGACGGTGGTGCATCCCCGCGCGCTGCAGATCTTTGAATCGATGGGCCTCGCCGGACGATTCCTCAAGGCCGGCTGCAGACAACGATCGGTGAGAATCCACTCCAACGGCAGATTGTTGGGGACGATGGATCTCTCGTCGTGCGGAAGCATCTATGAGTCCAATTTAGGCCTATCCGAAGAGGTCACCGAGTCCATTCTTACCGACCACCTTCACGAACTGGGCGGCGAGGTCCATCGATCGTCCAAGCTGGTGGGGCTGAAATCCAATGATGACGGCGTCGTGGCAGAGATCGAGCGCGATGGAGTCCGCTACCAGGTGGAGACCCGCTGGCTAGTGGGGTGCGACGGCGCCCGCAGCCCGACTCGCGAGATGATCGGCATCGGATTTGAGGGCCGTGACATCGCCAAGCCGTGGGCGGTCTTCGACGCCACGCTGCAAGGCTGGACCGACACGTATGAGGCTACGTTCGTCTATTTCGGCACGCCTCCGACCATCTTCACTGCGCTACCCGGCCAACGGTGGCGTGTTTACCTGACACCGAATTCGGACGAGTCGGATCTGGTCGCGGATGCGACTTCGACCGTGCACCGTTATGCACCCGGGGTGTCGTTCGTCGACGTGGAGAACCCGACGCGATTCCATTGCCACGCCAAGATGGCTACCCAGTACCGATCCGGGGCGGTGTTTCTTGCCGGTGATGCCGCGCACCTCTGCTCGCCCAGTCAGGGACATGGCATGAACTGCGGCGTGCAGGATGCTTTCAACCTGGCGTGGAAACTTGCCCTGGTCCACCAGGGCGCCGCCGAACCGGCTCTGCTCGACAGCTATGAGGCCGAGCGTCGGCCGGTCGCCCAGCTGGTCATCCAAACCGGAGACGACTTCGAGCACGCACTCACGATGACCGACCCAGCGGAGTGCGACAGCCGCGACCAGGCCATCCAAGCCATGATCGCGGATCCGACGGTCCGGCAACACGAAATCGTGGCCGAGACTGAGCTGAATATCAACTACTCGCAATCGCCCATCGTTTCCGGGAAGGTCAACGGCGGTCTCGCTCCGGGGGAAAGGTTACCAGACACGATTTGGGTGCGCCGGCCGGACGGACAGCCTTGCCGGCTGCACGAGTATGCCCACCGCATTGGGCACACCTTGATGCTCCTGGGCGGCCCCACCGCAGACGGTCCGACACTCGCGGCACTGCACAAGGCCTTGCAGGAATTCGCCAACGGCTCCCCTCTGTTCGAAACGGCGATCGCACTCGGCATCCACGGGGATCTGCCGTTATCGATCGGACGTCTGGACCTCGCCGAAGCCGCTCGCCTCGGAGTTCAAGACACCACACTGCTCGCGGTGCGCCCTGACGGTTACATTGGGCTGCGATGCGATGGCGACCATTTGAACGCGCTCGAGCGCTATGGCGCGATTGTCCACTCCGGACGTGCGTGAGGCTGGGCCGGCAGAGAGCTACGTCAACAGTTCACTCATTCGTCGGGCAACAGGCTGCTCACAGGGTCGGCTGGAACACCAGAACCAAATGCCTCACCCTGACGGCGGGAAAGAAGCCAGCCGAGCAGCACGCATACAACGATGCTGAGTGCAGCATCCACTGCGAAGCTGCCGCGCACTCCTCCGAAGGAGTAAGCCCTGCCGTCCACATACAACATATAAGCCACCGGGACGTTGGTGGCCGCGATGAGAAAGGTGAAGGTGGTTGCGGCAAGCGGGTTGTTTTTTCCTATTGCCTCAAAAGTAAGGGCGACGGTACCGGTGTAGGAGATCGTCTGGAACAGGAATTCGCCCAGCAGGGCGAGCGCGAAGGTCCATGGGACATGGGGCAGCGCGATGAGGCTCAGCGTGAAAAGGCCGCCGACTGCTCCATTGGCGAGATAGAGCAGACGCAGCGGCATCCGTTTGGAAAGGAGCGGAAAGAGCAGGCAGCCAAGGATGCCGGGAAGGATGGCGCCCGCTCCGCCGGCCAGGCTTACCATCCTGGGGGATGCGCTGAAATCGTTGCCGACTCCGCCAAGCAGGTTGGTCAAGGCAAACGAACCACAGGGAGTAATGAAGAGCAGAAGTGTGACCAGTATTTCCTTGCGGCGCAAGAGGGCAAAGATCTCGCGACTGAACTGGGTGAAGCTTTCACCAGCCAATCGCCGATCGGGACCGGGAGCGGGAATGAAGAGGAAGAGACTGGCGGGAAGAAAAACGATCGCCCCCAAAAGGGCCGCCGCCAGCCATAACGGCAGGTGGCGAATTAATTCTCCCGCGATCATCATGGAGAAGCCGGAAGAACAGATATACGCGAAGTTAAACCAGGCGCTGAGCTTGTTCTCGTCTTCTTTTGGACAAACCGTCGAGAGCCACCCGCCCAGCGCTGTCGTGGAGAGTATGGCTGCGGCAGAACCCGTGACGAGGGCAATTTCCAGGATAACGAGATGACGCAGGTTGATGACTGAGATGAAGGCCAGAACGCCGGCCAGGCCAGCAAAGAACGTGGCATACCAACGGCGGCTGAATCGTACATCGAGCATAGGGCCAAACACCACCGCCCAGAAATTGGGCGACAAGGCCATCGCGGTGATGGCGGCGATTCTCGCCTCCGAAACATGGTGCGTCGCCAAAACCTGGGGCATGGCGAAAAAGGCTATGCCGCCATAGAGCCCAAAGGAAGCATTGGAGATGCCCATCAGCCAGATCGGGGGAACACGGCGATTCGACGTCACGCGAGCCTCCCTCTTTCAAGCCGCTGTCGCTTTTCGAACGCAGGCCTGCTTAAGCGACGGGATTTGTTGGCATTGGGCAAGGGCCCAATTATAACCACGCCAGCTTGTTATTGAGCTTCAACTGGAGGGCTTCAAAGCCCTGAGGAATGTGTCCAGATGGAAGCGCAAAACGCTTCCCTGTGGTTACGTCACGGGTGTCCATGGAGCATTGGCTGCGGGGATCCCAGGTCTCAAAAGCGAGACCTGGGGCACCCTTCGCGTTTTTCCTGTAATTCTGGTTAGGAAGGAAGACCCGCCCCATGGGCTGTTCGTGGATGAGAAACAATTACGCAACCATTGCAGTCACTTAAATCCGGGAGAGACATGACAGACCTTCACTGCACCCGGCTACGGATAAAGTACCGAGGAGAAGTATGCTCCAGCCGCACCGATGTTTAGTTTGAATCGTGCGGCCTGATCCTCTGAAAAATTCTGCTAGTGGGCACCGGCGCTCATTGCCGAAACCGGAGCCGCCACCTGATTCCGGACCAGCGCTTTCAACTCGTGCCGGAATGCTGCCCGGAGTTCTTTCTCGGAGAGAGGCACCTCCGTGGTGAAAGCGATGGTGCCAAGCTGTCGCTCTTCGTCCATGTACACTTTCCAGTTGTACCCGTACGCGCCGGTTGAGTACTGGTCGACAGTGACCCTGGGAAACTTCCCAGCCTCTTCCGAGAGAATGCGCGTCAGGCGTTGAATCTTCTCCGAAATTTCCATTTCCATCTGCAATGCTCCTTGCACACATAAGTTTGTCGCCGACACGGAGTACAAGTCCAGTGAAAGTGAAGGAAAATTTTCAATGGTTCGAACCAAGGGCATCAAAGACAAAAAGGGCGCTGGGAACGTTTTCGTCTCGTTAGACAACGGTAATTGGGCCGGGACAAAGGACTTACCACGATTCCTGAAAACGAAGCTCGTAGCGGTGTGCCTCAGCAACTGTTCAAACATCCGAAAAGACAAGGCTTGCGGCGGCAAGGCTGGTTCCGGTTTGGGCTATAAATACCCCCCATCTCCGTCCGTCTTGGTAACATCTTCCTGACCATGGCCGCGCCCACTGCTTTTCCCATCCTGCAACAGGCACCCCGAGAGCCACACCCGCACGAAAGCTTTTCTGCCTCGCGAGCACTGGAAGAGAAGCTACGGCAGGTCGTCCGCGGCGAGGTTCGTTTCGACCCGGGTACCCGGGCCCTCTACGCCACCGACGCTTCCAACTACCGCCAGGTGCCCATCGGCCTGGTTCTTCCCCTGGACGAGGCCGATGTAATCGCCACGGTGGCAGCGTGCCGTGAGGCGGGCGCTCCTGTGCTCTCACGCGGGGGCGGCACCAGCCTTTCCGGCCAGTGCTGCAATGTGGCCGTGATCCTGGATTTTTCCAAATACATGCATTCGATTCTCGAACTGGACCCGGCTCGGAAATTTGCCCGCGTCCAGCCGGGCATTGTGCTCGACCGGCTGCGCGATGCGGCGGAAGTACACGACCTTACGTTCGCCCCCGACCCGGCGACCCATAGCCGCTGCACGCTGGGGGGAATGATCGGCAACAACTCCTGTGGCGTACACGCGCTGATGGGGGGCAAGACGGTAGATAATATCGAGTCGCTCGATGTTTTGCTGTACGACGGCACACGGCTCACGGTTGGGGCTACGACAGAAGCCGAGCTACAGGCGATCATCGCCGGCGGCGGACGGCGGGGCCAGATCTATGCCGGCCTGGCCCGCATCCGGGACACTTATAGCGACCTTGTCCGGCAACGTTTTCCCAAGATTCCCCGCCGTGTTTCCGGCTATAACCTCGACGAGCTGCTGCCCGAGAATGGGTTCAACGTGGCCCGCGCCCTGGTGGGAACGGAGGGCACCTGCGTCACCGTGCTCCAGGCCCATTGCGCGCTCAAGCACAGCCCGCAGCATCGCCGCCTGGTCGTGCTCGGATTTGCCGATCCCTTCATCGCCGCCGACCACGTGCCGGCAGTGCTCCAGTACAAGCCGATCGGTCTTGAAGGCTTCGACGGCCTGGTGGTCGACTACATGCTCCGCAAGCACCTGGCGGTCGATGATGTTTTGCTGTTGCCGGAAGGCCGCGGCTTTCTGTTGTGCGAATTTGGCGCCGACTCCGCTGAGGAGGCCGACCGGATTGCGGAAATATTCACCCAGGCCGCCAACTCCTTTGGCAAGAGCTGCACCGTGCGGCGCTACTCCGATTCCGAGGCCGGACGGGTCTGGCATGTGCGTGAATCCGCCCTGGGCGCTACGGTTTTCGTGCCCGGAGAAAAACACGGGTGGGAAGGCTGGGAAGATTCCGCCGTGCCGCCGGATCAGCTGGGGAGCTACCTGCGCGAGCTCTACGGGCTGCTCGAACGCTATGAATATAAGACACCTATGTACGGACACTTCGGACAGGGTTGCGTGCACTTGCGCATTACCTTCGACCTGGTGACCGCGGAGGGCATCCGGAAGTATCGCGAGTTTATCGACCAGGCGGCGGATATCGTTCTGGCCCATGGTGGATCTTTGTCGGGCGAACACGGGGACGGCCAGTCCCGAGGTGCCCTGCTACCGAAAATGTACGGCCCGGAACTGATGAAGGCTTTTCAGGAGTTCAAAGCTCTTTGGGATCCGGATAACGGGATGAACCCGGGCAAGATGATCGATCCGGTCGCTGTTTACGATGCGGTAGACAATCTTCGCCTGGGGGTGGGCTATCAGGCCAAAAAGGTGGACACCTGGTTCCAGTACCCTCTGGACCCTGGCGGATTTGGAGAAAGCACGCTGCGCTGCGTGGGGGTGGGAGCATGCCGCAAGCAGGACCACGGCACTATGTGCCCAAGCTATATGGCTACACGGGAGGAAAAGCATTCCACCCGCGGGCGGGCCCACCTTCTATGGGAGATGATGCAGGGCCAGGTAATCACCGACGGGTGGCAAAACGAAGAGGTAAAAGAAGCCCTCGATCTCTGCCTGTCGTGCAAGGCTTGCAAGACGGAGTGCCCGGTGAACGTCGACATGGCGACGTGGAAAGCGGAGTTTCTGGGCCATCATTACAAGGGCCGGGTACACCCGTTGCAGCACTACCTCTTCGGGTTTATGGACCGGTGGGCCAACCTTGCTGCTATCGCACCCGGACTGGCCAACCTGCCGATGCGGATTCCCGGGCTGAGCGGCTTGGTGAAGACGATCGCCGGCGTCGCGCCGCAGCGTACATTGCCGCAGTTTGCCGGGCGAAGCTTCCAATCGCAATACCGCGACCGCTCTACCTCCAGCGGGACCCCTCTATTGCTGTGGCCGGATACGTGGAATAACTACTTTCATCCGCAGGTTTTGGGCGCAGCGCATGAGGTGCTCGCCTCGGCCGGATTTCAGGTTCAGGTCCCAGCACAACATATCTGTTGTGGCCGCCCGCTTTACGATTTCGGTTTCCTCGACCGGGCGCGGAAGTACCTGCTCGGTATCCTCGAACGTCTCGGCCCGCAGATTGATTCCGGGATGCCTTTCGTAGTTCTCGAGCCGAGCTGCGCCAGCGTTTTCCGCGATGAGCTGACCAATTTCTTCCCCACCAATGAACGCGCCCAGCGGCTGGCAAAGCAGACATTTTTGCTGAGCGAAATTCTCACTCACCAGGCACCGGATTATCGCCCTCCACAATTGGCTGGGCGGCAGATGGTTCTCCACGGCCACTGCCATCAGAAGGCTTTGATGGGGATGCAGGATGAGCTTTCCCTGCTGCAGGCTACCAACGCCCAGGTAAGCATGCTGGATTCCGGATGTTGTGGGATGGCGGGCCCGTTTGGGTTTGAGAAGGACAAGTTTGAGGTCTCACAAGCGTTGGGCGAGCGCGTGCTTCTGCCCGCGGTCCGCACGGCCGGCGCTGAAACCATCCTGGTCACGGATGGCTTCAGCTGCCGGGAGCAAATCCGGCAGAATTCAACGCGCCACGCCGTTCATCTGGCTGAGGTTCTGGCCGGGCGCTGCTGATCTAACTCGTTCAGAAATCTCAACCTTAGCCGGATTCGTTACCGGCGGAGTTGAGTTGTGTCCTCGGGGTGCACGAATTCGATAGGAACAACCTCTATGCACCTGTATGCTGGTGAGAGTGCTTGTAACGCTTCGGCTTGTGTCCTGTCTCCCTGAGCCTGAGTCCCCTTAGAGGATATTTAACCCGGATATAGTGAGGCTCTATGCGCTCTGAACTGGTGTACTCGGCCGGCATTAAAATAGCGAACCGGTTTTTGCTCGCAACTGTTGCAATCAAAGCAGTTCGCAAACTGCACATCAGCACCACCCGGACTGAAGATACCGCCAATGTGGTGTTCGTCGACGTCGCCGCCGGCCGTTACACCGATGTCTGCATGCCGGAGATTCTGCCCCAGGCCGCGATCGAGCCCTTGATCGTGGATCCGTTCGTCGTCTCAGCGGCGTAACGGGCTGCCGGCCCGACGGCCGTGCGATTGACAGCCGAGAAAAGGTGTTCCCCTCAGGGTCTTCTAAAAAGGCCTCATTTTCGTAGCCAGATCATGGTGTACCCGATAACCCTGAGTTTGCAACGGGTTTAGTGCCGCGCCTGCCCCGCAGGCAGGATCTTATCGGGATTGATTCCCAGCCCTTCCGGGCTGGGCTGACGTTTAGCGGGAGGCCTCTCCGGGCCTTGACTTCAGCCCTCGGCCACGGTCGGCGGCTGCCAGAGTTCTACCCGGTTGCCCTCTGGATCGTTAAACCAGGCGAAGCGGCCGTAGTCGTAATCCTCCCGGTTGGGGTCGATGCCGGCGCCTGCGGCGCGCAGTTTTTCCAATACCGCGTCCAGATCGTCGACCCGAAAATTGATCATGGCCCGTTGTTCACTCGGCCCGAAGTACTTCGTATCCAGAGGAAAAAAGGCGAAGACCGTCATCTCCCGCGGCCCCTCGCTGAAAAAGGCAAAGGCTCCGTCTTCGGTGCGTTTAATTCCCAGGTGCTCCTCGTACCACGCGTGAAGCTTCTCCGGATCGGCTGCACGCAGGAACACACCCCCTACTCCCGTGGCTCGCGCCATCGTTTCCTTCATTCTCCGCTCAACAACTGCGGCATGGTTTGGCGGTGTTTAGGCTTGCGCCCGTGGGCCCGCTTCGGATCTTCGATAATGCGTTCCGGCCGGGGCTGCCCAACCCGCTCCCGGGCATTGGCCTTGACTGCTTTGACAATCGAAAATTTTTCCGGCCGCCGCTTTCTCTTGGCCATAAAGCGATTCTCCTCAGGGGCCGGAGTTATGGAATCCCTGTCCAAGTATGGAATACTTCTAATGATTTCGGCGGGAGGGTTTTTTGTCCAGCGCCGGGAAAGCGGGTCTCAGGCCATGGAAGAACGGGACTTCTTTGACGAAAAATCTGAACAGCGGAAACACACGTTGACCTGCCCTCATTGCGGCAAAGCCGAAGAATATGAGGTGGCATGGCTGGTAAGACGCAAAAAAGCGCAACTGCCGGGCAGGGCGGACGAGCGGGACCGCGCCCGGTTTGCCAAGGCCCAGTCGTACATGGTGCGCAAGGATGACGTCGTCGGCTGCAAGAACATCCGCTGCCGCAAGCGGTTCGAGGTTTCGAGCCTGCAATCGGTGGCGTTTATCTAGACCAAGAGGCCTATGAAAATACTCGTCTGTATCAAGCAGGTGCCGCAGAAAGATGCGCCTCTCAAGCTGAATGAGGGCGGCACCTGGATTCGCGAAGACGTTTCGTATGAGGTGAACGAGCCCGACGCGTACGCTCTGGAAGAGGCTCTGCGACAGAAGGAGAAGCATGGGGGCGAGGTGGTGGTGGTGACCGCCGGCCCGGCGAGAACGCAACAGGTTTTGCGCGAAGCTTTGGCCAAAGGCGCAGATCGTGCCATCCATCTCGAGGATGACCGGTTCGCCACCCTGGATGCCGCCAATATCGCGCGGGCCCTGGCGGCTTCGATCGCAGGGGAAGGGTTCGATCTGATCGTGACCGGTCTGCAATCGGATGATTTTGGGTATGCCCAGACCGGTGTGTTGCTGGCCGAGGTGCTGGGCTGGCCACACGCCACCATCATCATCGGCATCGAAAAGACCGATGCCGGATTGCGCCTGAAGCGCGAACTCGAAGCCGGACGCTACCAACACGTCGATGTGCCGCTGCCCGCTGTCCTGACGATCCAAAGCGGTATCAACAAGCTTCGTTATGCCACGCTGATTGGCATCAAACAGGCTAAGCTCAAGCCGCTGCGCAAGGTTACGTGGGCCGAAGTAGAAGCAAAACTGGGCAAGAACCAGCAGCGGATCGAACGGCTCTACGTACCGGTAAAGCAGAAGAAGACCGAGATGCTGGAGGGCGCTCCCGCGGAGGTGGCGCGGAAGCTGGTTGAACAACTCAAGAATCAGGCACGCGTGATTTAATACAATTCAGTGTTGCGCACGAGGGATACGGCATGGCCAATACACTCCTCCCAGTAGAAGAGCAAAATCTAACCCCTAATCAGGTCGAACAGCTGGACAAGCGCAGAAACCGCGGTTTCCTGCTGATGGTGATCTCGGGCCAGTTCGCCATCATCAGTACGATATTGCTGCTGTGGCTGGTCCAGGATCTGACGTATGCGCCGGGTTGGGCCCATCCGATCGCATATTACTTTGCCTTCTCGGTGATAGTTTCAGGGCTCACCGGGTTGACCGGGGCGTACATGCGCCGCGGCGCCCCCGAGTTTTAAAGCGTTTTCACGATTCAATTGCCCCAACCAGCCAGCGGGGGATTTCTTGAAGAGACCCCCTCGGGTGAGACTTTCTACCTGGCTACACCTGTTGTGAAAACGCTTGGCGAAAGGCAGCGATGGCAGATCGGATCCTGGTAGTCGCGGAACAGCGGGAAGGTAAACTGAACCGCATTTCGCTGGAAACCCTGGCTGCCGCCCAAGCCATAGGCAAGGAAACCGGCTGGCCGGTCGAAGTGGTTTTGCCGGGCTACCACACCAGCGCACTGGCGCAGGAATTGGCAGGGCACAAGGTTGAGAAGGTATACGACCTGGAAGGGGCCTCGCTCGAAGCCTATACCTCAGACGGATACGTCAGCGCGCTGAAGCAACTGATCGCGAGCCAGCAACCAAAGCTGGTGCTCTTTCCCCACACTTACCAGGTACGCGATTTTGCCCCCAGGCTCGCCCTGGCGCTTGACCGCACCTTGATTTCGGATGCCATCGGGTACAAATACGAAAACGGCAAGCTGCTTTTCACGCGACAGATGTTTCAAGGGAAATTTGTGGCCGATGTGGCCTTTGCCGGAGAGGCTCCCTGGCTGGCGACGCTGCAGATTGGAACCTATCGCTCGGACCAAGCGGAGAGGGGTTCCGCGCCGGTGGAGACGATCGAAGCTGGACAGCCGGCAGCACTGCGCATCACGCCACACGAAATCTTCCAGGAAGCCAAGCAGGCAGTGGACCTTTCCCAGGCAGAGATCATTGTAGCCATCGGCCGCGGCATCAAAGAACAGAAGAACGTTGCCCTGGCCGAAGATCTGGCCAAGGCACTGGGTGGCGAGCTAGCGGCTTCGCGGCCCATCTGTGACAACGGTTGGCTACCGCTGGAGCGCCAGATCGGCAGCTCGGGACAGACGGTTGCCCCCAAGCTTTACATAGCGCTCGGCATTAGCGGCGCCATCCAACATATCGTCGGCATGAAGGGTGCGCGCACGATCGTGGCGATCAATAAAGACGTGGAAGCACCCATCTTTGAGATCGCCGACTATGGCGTTGTGGGCAATCTCTTCGATGTGGTGCCGGCGCTCACCGAAGAGATCAAGAAGGCCAAGGCCTGAGCCGCGGGCCGGCCAAAAGCCATGATTCACTTTCGCCAACCAATTGAGGGAATCGAACGGCCACAGATGGAGGCGGATGTCGTCATCATCGGTGGCGGCCCCGCCGGGATGGCCTGTGCGCTGCGGCTTTCGCAGCTGATTGACGCCCACAACGCGAAGCTGGCACTCAAGAGCTCACCCCTTCCTCCTATTTCCAAAGAAAATATCTACGTGCTCGAAAAGGCACGCGAAGCCGGCCAGCACTGTTTGTCCGGAGCGCTGCTCGACCCCCGCTCCATGCGTGAGTTGTTACCCGGTTTTGAGTCTGAAGCCCCCATCGATGCGGAAGTAACCACGGAGTCGGTGTATTTCCTGACGGAGAAGGGCCACCATAAGCTCCCCGTCGTGCCCCCTCCCCTACGCGACCACGGCAACTATGTCATCTCCATTAATAAGTTCGTAAAGTGGATGGCGGCTAAAGTCGAGGCGGCCGGCATCACCATCTTTACCGGTTTCGCCGGCAGCGAGTTACTGTTCGAGCAGGATGGGGTTGCCGGGGTACGCACCGATGACAAGGGGGTAGATAAAGAGGGAAATCCCAAGGCCAACTTTGAGCCGGGGTACGATCTTCATTCGAAGATCACCATCATGGCCGAGGGCGCACGTGGATCGTGCACCAAACAGCTGGTCGAGCGCTTCCATCTTGAGAGCCCAGAACACGCCCAGATCTATGGAGTAGGGATCAAGGAATTGTGGGAGGTTCCAGCCGGCAGGGTGGCGAAAGGGGAAGTGATCTATACCCTGGGCTATCCGCTCACCAGCCAGGAGTATGGCGGAGCGTGGATCTACGGCATCTCGAATACACTGCTTTCCGTAGGCTACGTGGTTGGACTGGATTATCAGGATCCCCGGGTCGACCCGCACCACGTTTTTCAGTCGTTCAAGCAACACGCTCTGGCGAGGCCCCTTCTAGAGGGCGGAAAGATGGTCCGTTACGGGGCCAAGAGCCTGCCTTATGGCGGTTGGCTCACGATGCCAAAACTGGCCGGGAAGGGATGGATGATCCTGGGTGACTCGGCCAGCATGCTCAACTCGCAGCGTCTCAAGGGCATCCACCTGGCGATCAAGAGCGGGATGCTGGCCGCGGAAACGGCCTTTGAATCGATGGTGGTGGGGGACAACACAAGCGTGGCTCTCAGCGCCTACCAAAGCCGGGTGGAAGGCAGCTGGATTAAAGAGGAACTCTACCCGGTGCGCAATTTTCACCAGGGCTTCGAGCATGGTTTGTTGCCTGGCTTGCTGCACGCTGGGGTACAGCAGGTGCTAGGGGGCAGAAACGTCGGTTCGGATTTTAAGAACCATGCCGGCTATCGCAATATGCGCCACCTGGACGCCATCGGCCGATCGACTTATGGCCGCGAAGCAACGCTGGGCCCGGCCAAGAGTGACGGAAAACTGACTTTTGACAAGCTGACCGACGTCTACCACTCAGGCACGCGTCACGACGACGACCAACCGGTACACCTGGTCATCCGCGATACGAATATCTGCAACCATCGTTGTGTACAGGAGTTCGGCAACCCGTGCCAGCATTTCTGCCCGGCAGCGGTGTATGAGATGGTCGAGGCGCAGATCCACATTAACTTCGCCAATTGCGTGCACTGCAAGACCTGCGACATCATGGATCCCTACCAGGTCATCACGTGGGTACCGCCGGAAGGGGGCGGCGGGCCGAACTATGACGGCATGTAGCGCCGGTAGATCTTAGCGGTACACCACGCCCTGCTGCTCGGTTCCCAACTTCAGCATCTCGACGGTCTTGAAGTAGACGACATCTTTTTCGCTGTGGTTCTGCAGGCCGATCCAGCCTCTATCCGGACGTGGTCCCCGGTCGGGTTCGTAGGGAAACTTCTTATCGGGCACGGGCTGCCCTTCAGTGTAGTCGGTCACCTTTACGTCGTTGACAAAGACCTGGGTTCTGGTTCCTTCGATGCGAATCAGCATCGTGTTCCATTCCGGCCCCGGTTTGCCCGGTTTGGCGAGCGGACGGGTAAGGGAGTAGAGAGTACCGGTGATGTGATAATCATCTTCGTTGCTGCGCTCGGGATGGTTATCGATCTGAACCTCGTATCCCCGGTTGACCGGCATCCACGGTTCCGTGGGTTCGGTCGGTATACGAATGAATACGCCGGAGTTATCATTTTCGTGCTCCATCCGATACACCACCTTGAGCTCACAATCAGGCACGGGACCGACCATGGAATAGAGCAGTCCCATGCCCCCCTGGGTCTTCAGGAGTCCATGTTCCACAATGAAGCTGCCGGCGCCCACATGCTTCCAGCCCTGAAGGCTATGACCGTCGAAAAGTTGCATCCAGCCAAGCTTCTTAGCCGGGGCCAGTGTAGTCGCGGAGAGCAGAATCAGCAGCACCAGCATCCGTCTTTTCGTCATTCGCTTCCTTTCTACAGAATGCCAGTTTAAATCGTTTCTCTTGCCCTTTCTTAAAGACGGTGTTAGGCGGCGATTTTTGCGTGTACCATTCCATTGCGCGTGGAGCGTTCACTCTTCACTCGCTGAAGGGGGCGAAGCCATGAGCGGCAGCGACCTGTTACTTACCTGTAGCGACTGCGGTCAGGAATTTGTTTTCACTGCTGGTGAGCAGCAGTTTTTCCAGGAGCGCGGCTACTCGTCTCCCCGGCGTTGTAAACCATGCCGCCAAGCTAAGCAGGGTTCCGCCGGGGGCGGCCACCACTCGTCCCATTCCCAGCAAGAAGGCGGTTATAGCGCCGGTGGGGGCGCTGGACCCGGTATGAGCACGGGCACTACCGTGGTTTGCGCGAGTTGCGGACAAACTACGACGGTGCCGTTCGAACCCCGTGGAGACCGCCCGGTTTACTGCAAGAGCTGCTATCGGCCCAAGCAAGGCGGCGGAGGGGGCGGGGGCGGACGGCAGAGTCGCGGCGGAAGCGGCGGCGGAGGGGGCGGGGGCGGGAACCGCGACCGCGATCGCCGGCGCCACTAGAGTTTAGCCCGTCAAATGTAACCAAGTAGTTGTATGGCCGCGTACATCTCTTAGCCAGCATACTGCTCCCGAGGGTTTTTCTATGGAGCAGATTCTATTAGAGATGTTCGAGCAGGCGCGTAAGCTGGTGGTGGAGACCGATCGTAGATTGGCGGAAGAAAACGACCGGATCCGGGAGAAAGAGCGCGAAGCCAAGCTGCTGGAGCTTTCTACCCAGATCGAGGCGGCATTTGACTTTACGAGCAAGGAAAAGCTGGAACTCGATCCCCGGTTAGACATCCAGGACGGCAAACCCACAGTGGAATTTATCGTGCGCAGCTTGCGAGCAATTTTCGTGCTGGCACCGCAGCCTGAGGGTCACTGGACGCTAAACGCACTGGAAGACGGGCGGGCCCCGCAATCCCTGGGAGAATTTCACGGCGGGACCAAGGGGGATGCAGCGTCGAGGCGGTTGGCCGCAGCCCGGATCGTTACTGCGATTGGGAACTGGTCGCAAAAGGGACAGCCGCTGGCGGCGAAAAAGCCGGCGCAATCGGAAACGTCCGGCCGTTGGCAGGACACTCCCGTACCTGTCGAAATGCCGGAACGGCGCGAACCAACCTACGGCACCATGGGCAAGTTTCTCGGTTATTAGGGTCTGATTTGGTTGCTGCGCTGTCAGCAACGAAAAACCGTAATTGATTCCGCGATTTTCAAGCTCCCCCGCCGGGGAAATGTGAGGGACAAAGGCACATTTCCCCGGTTCTCGTTCCGTTCTGCAATTCTCGAAATTTGCCCCGAAAACTTTGACCACAGGCAAAGATTCCTTCCCTCGCGGGCAGCCCATCGGGCCTGTCGTCAGCTCACGCGTGGAGTGAACCTGTTCCTAAGACCATGGCTGCCGCGGCACGGCTCGCGGCCAAAGGCCGCCGCTTGCTGGAGAGGTATCGGCGGACAAAGGGTGCAGAGAATTAGTATGGGTGCGGAGGTATCAAGCGATGCACTCACGCAAAAAGGCGGCGATTTTATTTATGTGGATGGCGCTGGTTTCCAGCTTGGACGCCGTCGCCCAGAACGGTAAGCAGCAGCGCATCGCAGATCTGGCATACGAGGCAGAAATGTCGCACGAGGTGGGGGCGTGTCCGGATGCGCTCGACGTTACGGATCGCAACGTGTGCCTGAACGACGCCCGGGTGGAGACGTACAAGAACTACACACAATTTTTCGACGCACTCCGGGAGGCTCTGATCGAAAGCTCCCCAAATGACTCCAATGCCCTGGCCCTCGACGGGACGGAGGTGGTGTGGGAGAAATACCGGGTAACCGCGTGCGATGCACTCGTGAAGGTCTACGACGTAGGCACGATCAAACATCCAGGGTCGACTGAACCCAGTGCACAGACGCGTTGCCTCATCACCCTAACACGCAGCCGAATGCGCGACTTAAAGCAGCTCTACGAGCCTACGCTCTAGGTGGGCCGCTCTGGCCGACTGCGTTTTGATACTGTAGCGGGCACGGTTAAAACAGCCGCGGAAAAATGAATTTTTCGGAAAAAAAGATGGAACGTACTCAGGGCTAAAGAGGTGTGTGAGAAGGCGGGAAGGATA
>CAVVQX010000018.1:0-50352 GCA_963750415.1 uncultured Acidobacteriaceae bacterium | reverse complement strand
GGTTGTCAAAAAGGATCTTGTTGCGAGTTTCCTCGGGAGACTCAAAGTTGATGGCCTCGATCTTCACCAGGGCAAAATATTTCTCCCCTTCATGAGGAGGGCGGACGTTGCCACTGATGGTATCGCCGGTCTTGAGGTCAAATTTTCGGATCTGCGAAGGCGAGACGTAAATGTCATCCGGCCCGGGGAGGTAGTTGTAATCGGGCGAACGAAGAAAGCCGTATCCGTCGGGAAGGATTTCAAGCACCCCTTCGGCAAAAATATGGCCTTCTTTTTCACTCTGGGCCTGAAGGATCTTGAAGATAAGATCCTGCTTGCGGAGGCCGCTGGCACCCGGGATTTCCAGGGTACGGGCGATGCGGCTGAGCTCCGTTATGTTCTTTTCTTTTAACTCGGAAATGGTCATTTTCACCTACGGGGGGTAGCTTTGGAGGGGTTTATCGGGAAGGAATCTTGCTGGTTTAAGCAGGCTCGAATTGTCTTAGGAAGGGGTCGGAAAGGCCCAGAACAGGGCCGCGCTTAAGCTGCGCGGCGCTGCTGGATCTGAGATGCTTCCGGGGTAGAGGCGGCTGGTGCCGCCGGGCTCTCGTGATGGAAGCGGACTAGAACCTCATTCGTGGTGTCTTGGAGACGGGTATTGGGCTTGTGCAGCTTGCGCGTAGCTTTCGAAGCAAGCTGACATAGTGTATAGCGATTCGTGACGTGGGCAAGTGCCCCAAAGATAAGATCAGAGCGCATCTGTATTCTCCTTCATCCTTTGACCGTCCATGTGCGCATTTCCAGATGGCAAAGGATCTGCCGCGCGCTGCGTCGGTCGATTTTCTATCTGTTAGACGCGTATGCTCTCTTGCGGGAACAATATTTTCGTCTGGGTTTCATGTTGTCCAACCGGTTACTGGAAAGATTCCCTGCGTCGCAATTCAACGGCGCTTCCGGCGGAATTCCCTCGCGCGAGACCTTTATGCAGAGGCGCTTTGTGAGTGTGGCCTCTGTCTCCAGGTGGCGCATGCATCGAAACAACCTGCATGTCGCGCTGCTGTGACCTCTGTGCCTAGTGAAGTTCAGTCTTCCGATGCTCGATGCCCTTACTGAAGCTGGATGATCGCAGAAAGGACAGATCGCTGAGTCAATGCCCAAAAGGCGCGCTCTCACTAAGCCAAATAGAAGTTATCGCGATCGAAAGTGAGGGTCAACACTTTTTTTCATAGAAATTACTCGATTGATTCCCAAAAATGGAATATTCGAAAAAGCTTCCTCAGAATCGTCTATTTTCGCTTGTAAGCCACTCTCCAGGCAAGTTTTAGTGCAAACTGCGTACCATGGGCGAAGACAGGAAACCGGCCCCGATGACGAAAAATCGAACTTCCGACCCTGCTGCCGAACCCAGCGTACCCCCACTTTCGCTCCAAAAGGTGGAGAAAGGCTCACACCGCTCTATGTGGGAGGTTCTACTCCAACTGCGCGTTCTGCTGCCCTACCTGGGTCGCCTTTTGCCGCTGCTCGATCCAGGTATGTCCAAGCCCGGCCCGGACTTGACGGAACTTACCAACGGTATCGCCGCGATGCAAACCGGCAGCCGTGATCTGGAAGTGCAGGTCAGGAACCAGGCGTTCCAGCTGGAGCGAATTGAACAGCAAATGGGCCGCCTGCGCGTGGTTCACGAGAACAGCATCGAAGAAAGCCGCCGGCTTTTTGCCGACGTGCGCTCGCTCCGCCGCTGGATCCTGATTATGGCCATTGTGATCGTTGTGCTTCTTCTGGTCACGGCGGGGATGGTCACTTTTCTCTTTATTCACGCTTCGTGATTGGCGGTTATGTCGATTTTTCCTCAACCATTGATTCCATTGAAATGATTTTTGATGATACAAATTCGATTTATCGAACAGCGCAATTTGTAGCACATCGAAGCAGGCTTTCTGTTGCCAGTCGTTCTAATCCGGGACTAGGATACGCGATAGTTCGGTGCAGTCCTCTTCCCTGGACGTGCCAGATCCCCCACGAAGTCGTTCCAGGCCTCACGATAGCAAAGAAAAGCTGGCGACTTCCTTCGTCAGCATGTGTGGAGTGACTCTCTATGGCATGGTATGCCTATTGCATTAGTGAAAAGCAGGCGTTTCCTGAACTTAGCCGCCATCGAAAACCCGTTCCAATGGAATCGGTGATGGGTATCTCAGGAAATCAGATCTTCCTCTATCCAGCCAGTGATCTCGCAGTTATCGTCAGCGAACATCATCCCTTAGAAAATTTAGACCAGAAAGCAGCCGTCGAACACGCACGTGTGATCAGCGACTGTTTCAAACTCTCCACCGTTCTTCCTTTCCGCTTTGGCACTGTTTTTGCGGATGATGAAGCCTTGAGAAAGTCGATTCGCTCCAATCAGCGGCAGTTTCTTGCCAATGTTGAGCGTTTGCGCGGGAAGGCAGAGATGCACCTTAAAGTGCTTCTGGACGATTGCTGCCGCGAACAGGGCGCTCCGGTTCCGATGGACCGGGTAGGCAAAGAATACTTGTCCAGCTTGCGGGAGAGCGCTACCCGGCAACGTGAACGGCAGACTAAAGCGCGGGCTGTTTCGGTGCAAATGCATCGCATGTTCAGCCCACTCGATGAAGAGATCAGTTGCCGCAGGATGGATTCCGGCAAGATGCTGCTCGACATCGCTCACTTGATTGATCACAAGGGTATCGAGCGCTACCAGAACAAGTACTCAAGCGCCAGCCAGCAATTGAAGGATTGCCATATGCAACTCTCCGGACCCTGGCCACCCTATCACTTCGTGCAGCGGTTGACTCGTCCGGTGCATGTACATGCGGTACCTGCGTAGGACGATTGCAAACTGATGCAAAACAAACCCCGGCAATTCGCCGGGGTTTCGTTTTGCCGGCTAGAAAATTCTGGACGCTCTTACGGGCCGCGGAAAGGCTCATGGAGAGGGCGAGGCTCGCTCCCTCAGCGGTAAAGCCGGACCTCTTTGCATGGCTTACGTAAGACCTAAAGGTCGTACCCTTTCAAGAACTCATCCGGCTGAAGGGTACGGCCTTTAGGCCGTACATAACTGCTTTGAGATGAGCCCGGCTTTACAGGCTGCGGAAAAACTCATGTTTTGTATCAGGGCACGACTTTAGTCGTGCCGTAAGTGATTGAAAATACGCTGGGCTTTAGCCCCTGAGGTACGGCTTTCCTACCCAACGGCGAGTTTTTCCGCAGCCTCTTTAAGCCGTGCCGTACAAGAATCGAATTGATGAGGGCTTTAGTTAGCCCCTGGGGATCTTTTTCTTGTCATTCCTCGCGCTCTCAGCCGCTTGGAAAGGGCAGGAAAAAGCCGTACCTCAGCGGCTTCTAAAGCCGTGCCCTTCGTTCAACCTCAGCCAACTTTGTTCGCGGCGGGCAAGTCTTTTCTTCGGCTCAGAACAAAGCTGGAACGTGAACGACGGTCGGCGGAGGCGTGGTCGATCTTTCGCCAAAAAGCCACAAAGTAATCTACTGCGGAAATGATTGAGACCAGCACCATGAAGTAGATGGCGGCGATCGCGATCCACTCGACCGGCATGATAAACCAGCCAAAATGCCACTCATACCAGCCGTGGGCGAGGATGACCGCGACCACGGACACAATCTGAATCACTGTCTTGAGCTTGGCCAGATCACTGGCCTCGATGGTGAAACCTTCCGAACTTGCTATCGAGCGCAGGCCACTTACCAAAAACTCACGGCCAATCACCAGGACCGCAACCCAGGCTTTCATGAGGTGAGGATTGAACTGCACCAGGCAAACGTACGCCGCGGTAATCATCAGCTTGTCGGCTAATGGATCGAGCAACATGCCCATGGTGGTGATCTGACCGCGCTTGCGGGCCAGATAGCCATCCACACCGTCGGTGATCGAGGCCAGGATAAAAACCAGCGAGGCGGCAATTTCCTGTTCCCCGTGGACGCTGCGAAAGGGATAGACACTGGAAAGCATCCAGATGAGCAGGGGGATGCAACAGATGCGGCTCATCGTGATGGAGTTTGGCAGGTTCACGATCGACTCGGCTGTTGAGGGAAGGCTCGCGCTCATCCCTCTTCAATTATGCACCAGGCGCCTGCCGCAGGCTCGGTGCCCGGTGCGCCCTGCGCAGCTGCGGGTTACTTTGGTCCCTGCTTCCCGGATAGGGAAGCGCGCACACGCGGCCGTGCCCGGAGCAAGGAGGTCAGGCGTAGATACCTCGTTGCTTAATTGTGAAGGCAACCCGGTCTATCGCTAGCATGTAGGCGGCAATCCGATTGTTAACTGCGTGCGCTTCGGCGTAGCGAACCACGTCGCCAAAGCTTTCCGCCAGAATGCTCTCCAGCTGCTCGTTGACCACGGCTTCCTTCCAAAAATAGCCCTGACGATCCTGCACCCACTCGAAGTAGGAGGCCGTGACCCCGCCGGCATTGGCGAGAATATCTGGGATGATGAAGATCTTCTTGTCAGCCAGGATCTCGTCGGCGACAGCGGTAGTTGGTCCGTTGGCGCCTTCGCAAACAATGCGTGCCTTTATGCGGTCCGCGTTGCGGCTGGTGATGACGTTCTCCGTGGCGGCGGGAATGAGGATCTCACAATCGGATACCAGCAACTCGGAAGAATTCACCGCTTCCGCGCCCCTGAAGCCCATCACGGTCCCGTTGCGCTGCCGGTATTCGAGCAGCAGGTGGATATCGATTCCATTGCTGTTGTAGAGTCCGCCGTCGTATTCGGCGATCCCGATGATCTTGTAGCCTTTTTCCATCATCAGCTTGGCAGCATTCGAGCCTACGTTGCCAAAGCCCTGAATGATCACCCGGCACCCTTCACGCTGCATGTTCAGGTAACGCAGAGCTTCGTCGCACACTACCGCAATGCCGCGGCCGGTCGCTTCCCTTCGGCCCCGTGAACCGCCGATGTTGAGCGGCTTTCCCGTAACGACGGCAGTCACCGTCTGGCGCATATGCATGGAATAGGTGTCCATGATCCACGCCATGGTCTGCTCGTTGGTGTTGATGTCCGGGGCGGGTACGTCCTTTTCCGGCCCGATAAATTCGATCAGCTCCGAGGTATAACGGCGGGTCATGCGTTCCAGCTCGCCAATGGACATCTTTTTGGGGTCGCAGATCACGCCCCCCTTGGCGCCCCCAAACGGGATGTTGACCACGGCACACTTCCACGTCATCCAACTGGCCAGCGCGCGAACCTCATCCAGGGTCACATCGGGGGAATAGCGGATGCCTCCCTTGCCCGGACCGCGGGCGATCGAATGTTGCACCCGGAAGCCGGTGAAGACCTCAATGCTTCCGTTGTCCATCATCACCGGGATGTGCACAATCACTTCGCGCGCCGGGTAACGCAATACCTTCCACAGCCCTTGATCCAGGTTAAGTTTTTGAGCCGCAAAGTCAAATCGAGCAGCCTGGGCTTCCCATGGATTAATCTCCTGCTCGAGGGATACGGTTTGCATAACGAATTCTCCAGATATGAACTGCGGTGGCAGTTCGCCTAGTCCCGCTGCGGTTGAGCCGTTCGCGCCCGGGCGGGACGGCGCAGGCACTTCGACGGGGCGAAATCGAGCCTTCAGAAGCTTCTGCTCAATTTCCGCTCCCGGCGAGCCCTACGCGCGTGTGCGCCCACTTGGCCGGGACCTGTTTCTCGTACTAACCCCAAACTTATCGAGTATATGCGTGCCCAGAAACCCGGGCAAGCGCACTCACTCTTTGAGATGCGGCATCAGGACGAATCCTCTCTTGTTTGCCTGCCTCCGGCTATGGCCATTTAGTATGAGCAGAAATGCCGGCAGATACGACCATTCTTCCCCTACGAGCGGAATTCCTCCGGCTGGCGGCAACGCATAGCCTGGTCCCGATCTATCGCACGCTCACGGCCGACCTGGAGACCCCAGTCTCGGCTTTTTTGCGCCTGGCAGCCGATGAACCCCAGTCCTTCCTTCTGGAATCCGTGGAGGGGGGCGAAAAAGTGGGTCGCTACACCTTTATCGGCGTACGCCCCTATCGCACGATTCTGTCCCGCGGCAACTCTATCGTCATCAAAGAGCGAGGCAAGAGCCGATCCCTGCAAGGCGACGTCTTTGCCCTCCTCAAGGAGTTGTTGGCCGGGCAAACACCGGCGCATATCGCGGGGTTACCGCCATTTACTTGTGGCGCGGTCGGCTTTTTTGCCTACGACGTGGTGCGGCAACTGGAGCGTCTGCCCGAGCGGGCCGAGGATGATCTCGGCGTTCCGGATGCCTGCCTGATGTTTTTCGACGAGGTGCTGGCCTTCGATCATGTGCGCAAGCAGATCCTGCTGATGGTGACCGCCGATATTGGGCGCCAGAAACCAGCCGCCGCTTACGCGGATGCCAAAAAGCGGCTCAGCCAGCTGGAGAAGCGCCTGGCGAGACCCATCCCCAAGCCTCGACATGCTCCGCCCCGGGGTAAGCTGTCCGTTACCAGCCACACCCTCAAAAAGGACTTTCTGGCTGCCGTGGTCAGGATCAAGGAATACATCGCCGCTGGCGACATTTTCCAGGCTGTGTTGTCACAGCGCTTTGAAGTGAAGCCCGGAGTCGATCCTTTCTCGGTTTATCGCGCTTTGCGCATCGTCAATCCGTCTCCCTATCTCTACTTTCTGCGCTTCGATCTGGAGAAGGTGTCGACCTGCCTGGTGGGCTCGTCTCCGGAATTGCTGGTGCGCGTGCAGCAGCGCCACGTCGAGTATCGTCCCATCGCGGGGACCCGTCCGCGTTCTGCCGATGAAGCGGAAGATCTCCGCATCGAGCAGGAGCTGCTGACAAATGAAAAGGAACGGGCCGAACATGTGATGCTGGTGGATCTGGGGCGGAACGATATTGGCAGGGTATGCGAATTCGGCACCGTGCGAGTGAAGAGCCTGATGCATGTGGAACGCTATTCCCACGTGATGCACCTGGTCAGCGCACTCGAGGGTCAGCTCAAGCAAGGACTCTCGGCGGTTGATGCGTTCTGCGCCTGCTTCCCGGCCGGCACCCTGAGCGGCGCGCCCAAGATACGCGCGATGGAAATCATCGAAGAACTGGAGCCGACGCGCAGGGGGATTTACGGGGGAAGTGTTTTCTATGCCGATTTTTCCGGAAACTTTGATTCGTGCATTGCCATTCGCAGCATGCTGCTCAAGGGAGAGCAGGGCTATATTCAAGCGGGCGGGGGCATTGTGGCCGATTCGGTCCCGGAAGAGGAGTATGAGGAGTCGGTCAATAAGGCGAAAGCCGTCGTGCGAGCCGTCGAAAGGGCGCGGGCCGCGGCGACAGAAAGGAAGTGAGCTTGTATTCAATGAGGAAGCTCACTACCGTCTGAGTGTTCCTCTGGGGCTACACTGAAGGAAGTGGCTCGCATGGTATTCGTTCTCGACAACTACGATTCCTTCACCTACAACCTGGTGCAGTATATGGGTGAGCTTGGGGCCGAGATGACCATCAGCCGCAACGACCAGTTGACGGTCGAACAGATAGAGGATCTCAAGCCCGAGCGTATTGTCCTTTCTCCAGGACCTTGCACACCTCAGGAAGCCGGCGTCAGCATTCCTCTTATCCGGCATTTTGCCGGGAAGATACCCATATTGGGTGTTTGCCTCGGCCATCAAGCGATCGGAGCTGCCTTTGGCGGCAACGTTGTACGCGCACCAAAGTTGATGCACGGAAAGACCAGCCTGGTGGAGCACGACGGACGCACTCTCTTTGCCGGCCTTGCCAGCCCCATGACCTGTACCCGCTATCACTCGCTCATTGTTGCGGACGAGGGTTTGCCCGAGGAACTGGAAGTGAGCGCCCGGGTGCAAAATGGCGATAGCAACGGGACCATCATGGGCCTGCGGCATCGCCGCTTTCCCATCGAGGGGGTCCAGTTCCACCCCGAAAGCGTGCTTACCGTGGACGGCAAGCACCTGATCCGGAATTTTCTCTCTCTTTGAGAATTGTTGTGACGATGCGACTTCTCCTGGCCGTCACCGTTGTTTTCTTTGCCCCGCTGCTGGGAGCTCAGCAGCCTATCGGACGCACTTCGGCCACCGAGGTGCAGGTGTCGGGTGCGGTGACCATTTCCCACGGCGAGACAGTATTGGGCAATGGCAGCGAGATTACTGCCGGGACCGAGGCGGTGAAGATCACACTGCAGCGAGGCGGCTCGTTGCAGCTGTGCTCGACCACCAGCGTTCACCTGGCGAAGGATCGTTCGGTTGATGACCCGGGCAGCAGCGCGCTCATGATGGCGTTGGACCGGGGCGCGATCGAGGCCAACTACGTGGTGGGCAAGTATTCCGATGTGCTGCTCACCCCTGACCTGCGGATCCTCATCTCCGGGCCGGGACAAGCTAATCTGAGCATCCGGGTAAATACCCAGGGAGATACCTGCGTCGACAATCACGGCGCAGACGCACCCTACGTTACGGTCAGCAGCCAACTGGAAGGCGGGGCGTACCGGGTGATGCCGGATCAACGCGTGACCTTCGAGCATGGCAGCCTGAGCGAGGTGGTGGATCATGAACCGGAGCCTTGCGGCTGTCCAGCGATGCCGGTCACTTCCGTGGCCAGTACGGGGAATGCGGGAGCTAACCCTGCGGCGCCAGGCAGGCCGGTCGGCGGCCCTTCCTCGACCCCTGCCGATACGGCTTTTCCCATAGCGGAAAGTGAGGGCCTGGCTCCGCCGCCCGCGCCACGTTCCACACCAGTGGTTCCCACGGGAGAGACGCATGCCCAGGTTACGGTTCCGCTCACCTACAACGGAGAGAATCCCGCAGCGGCCCCTGCCACCCCAGCTGCCGCCCCGACGGCGGCTCCCGTCGCAGCCGTTCCCAAGCCAACGCCTCCGCCGGAGGTGGCGTCTGCACCCCCTCCACCCAAACAGTCATCCGATAAAGGCGGGGTCTTCCATCGTATCGGCCACTTCTTCGCCCGAATCTTCGGCAAGTAGAGAAGGGGCTACAATCGACTGTTGAGGATTCTGCATCATCCAATCCAGCAAGCAATGAAGGAGTTTTTCTTTTATGGCGATTCCTGCCACACAGATGCGCCCGGGCATGGTCATCAAGCACAATAACGAGCTGCACACAGTCTTTAGCGTTGAGCATCGGACACCGGGAAATCTGCGCGCATTCATCCAGGCCAAGCTCCGGAACCTGCGCACCGGCGCGATGTTCGAGCACCGTTTCCGTTCCCCGGACCCCATCGACCGGGTCATTGTCGACGAAATTTCCATGGATTTCCTCTACTCCGACGGCGACGACTTCTACTTCATGAACACCGAAAACTATGAACAGACGAACTTGAAGGGAAGCACCCTGGGCGATGCGATCGAGTACCTTATCCCGAATCTTCAGATCAAGGTTTCGTTCTTCGACGGTGTGGCGGTGGGTATCGAGTTGCCGCAAACAGTGGAGATGACGGTGGTAGAAACCGAGCCCGGCCTCAAATCGGCGACCGCATCCTCCGTCACCAAACCGGCCAAGATGGAGACTGGCCTGGTGGTTCAGGTGCCCCCGTTCATTAACGAGGGGGAAAAGATTCGTGTCGATACGGCCGAAGGCGCGTATCTGTCCCGGGCATAGAGAAAAGCATGACTATAGTGCGCCATTACATCGTGAAAGGCCGCGTTCAAGGGGTCGGCTTCCGCTGGCTTGTTCATCGGGAAGCTGGGGCTCGTGGATTGAGGGGTTGGGTTCGTAATACCGAGGCAGGCGAGGTCGAGATTATGGTCGCGGGCAGCCAGGACAAGTTGGCTGAACTGCGTGCCGTGCTCGAACGGGGTTCTCGCGGCAGCCGTGTGGATGCAGTGGACGAGCAAGATATGGATGAGGCCACGGCACACGGCCTGGAATCGTTCCAGATTGAAGGAGCCTGGTAGCTACGAATGACTCACCCTCCGATTAACTGTGAGCCTCTGAAATCTCTTATCCGGACGATTCCGAATTTTCCCAAGCCGGGCATTCTTTTCTACGACATCACCACCCTGCTCAAGGACAAGAAGGGTTATGCGACCCTGGTGGACGCATTGGCAGCACACTACATTGGCTTCGAGGATGTGGATCTGGTCCTGGGGATTGAGGCGCGGGGATTCATTTTCGGTCCGGCTCTCGCCTATCGCCTGAATGCCGGTTTCGTACCGGTACGCAAGCCAGACAAACTGCCCGCGCCCACTGCACGCGTGACCTACGATCTGGAATATGGAACGGATGCGCTCGAAATTCACCTGGACGCCATCGAGCCGGGGCAAAACGTACTCATCGTGGACGACCTGCTGGCTACCGGAGGGACAATGGAGGCGACGGTGAAACTGGTACGCCAGTTAGGAGCCCGGATCGTCGGCCTTGCATTTGCTATCGAGCTCGACTTTCTCAATGGACGCGACCGATTCAAAGAGTACGACGTGTTCAGCCTGTTGCATTACAGCGAGTAGTGTTATATCGCCCTGCGGCCGCTAAAGAGGTGGATGACCAGGGCCACCGCGGCGACAATGAGCAGGATGTGCAGGGCAAAAGCGGCGATGTGAAAAAGCAGAAAGCCGCCAACCCAAAGCAGGATGAGAATGATCGCGAGCGCCAGCCACATTGCTTGTGCACCTTGCGGAGAGTATCTCATCTGGCGGCCGGTTACGGCGGGTCCATCATCACTTGCCGTAAGATTGAGGAATAGTCCCGGCCAGCAGGGATCACGACTGGGCCTCGCGTCGAACTACACTAATTCTGGAAACCCATAATCACGATGCTTTCGCGCTTATTGTTACCGATGTTGTTTGTGTTGGCGCCGCTGTCGCTCGTAGCCCTGGATCAACCCACAGGGTTGACGGCTCTGACTCATGTGCGGGTGATCGATGGTACCGGCCACCCTCCGCTTGAAGATGCAACCGTGGTCATTGAGGGCAATCATATTTTGGCCATTGAGCAGGGGACGGCTTCGATCCCTGCGAACGCGAAAATACTCGACTTGCATGGCGACACAGTCATGCCTGGCCTGATAAATGCGCACGGTCATCTGGCTTTGATTGCGGACGGCAAGAATTCGGCCACGGCTTATACGCCGGAAAACGTGCTTGCGGAACTGCGGCAGTACGAGAGTTACGGTGTGACCTCCATGTTATCGCTGGGGCTTAACCGGGACCTTCTCTATTCCATTCGGGAGCAGCAACGCGAGGGTAAACTCGACGGCGCCACGGTGTTTACGGCGGACCGCGGTATCGGTGTTCCGGACGCGGCGCCAGGCCTTCCGGCTGCGCCAGATCAGCTTTATCGTCCGGCAAACGCCGAAGAAGCTCGCTCGGTGGTGGATGCGATAGCCAAGCGCCATGCGGACGTAGTCAAGATTTGGGTAGACAGCGTGGGAGGAACAAAACCCGCGATGTCCCCGGAAGTCTACCGTGCCGTGATCAAGCAGGCCCACAAACATCATCTGCGCGTGGCGGCGCATATCTTCTACCTGGCTGACGCCAAATCGCTGGTCAACGACGGGGTGGACATACTGGCCCACAGCGTCCGCGACAAACCTGTCGACCAGGAATTAATTGCGGCGATGAAGCGCCGCGGCGTTTGGTACATTCCCACCTTCACGGTCGACGAATCGTTCTACATCTACGCTGAGCACCCGGGGTTCATGCAGCTTGATTTCTTCAAGGATGCCGTCTCCCCAGTGGTGCTAACGATGTTAACTAGCGAATCGTACAGCCAGAAGGTAAATCAGGACCCGGCGACCGCGCAGCACAAAGCGGATTTTGCCATGGACCAACGAAACCTGAAGACGCTCTACGACGCCGGCATTCGGGTTGGTTTTGGAACCGACTCAGGCGCCATGCCGACACGGATTCCAGGATTCTCGGAACACCGGGAGTTAGAAGACATGGTGCAGGCGGGGCTCACCCCGATGCAGGCCATCGTATGCGCCACCAAGAACAACGCTGAGTTGCTGGGCATTGAGGCGACAAGGGGAACGCTGCGGCCGGGCAAGCGCGCGGACCTGCTTGTGCTGGCTGCCAACCCTCTCGATGACATCACCAACACGCGGTCGATTGTGACTATTTTCCACGACGGGCGTACGGTCGCCCCGCGCGTTCCAGTGGTGACGGCGCGCTAGCCCGGACCATTTGAGAATTTCAATTGCCCGCAAAACCGACGTCGGAGTGTCCACCCGAGGCGACATCTCCATCTCGCAAAAAACGAGCGAGATATGGGGCACCCAGCGTTCCCTGGTAGTCGAAGGATCGAACTGTTAGTGCCTGGGTTTCCTGGCTGGGGGACCAGCTTCGCGTACGACCGCAGGCGCTTCGAATTTGGCGAAATTCTTTTCGAACTTCTCTGCCAGCATGACCGCCTGGTTATCGTAAGCCCGCGGATCCTTCCACGCATTGCGAGGATTCAACAACTCCGCCGGCACGTCGGGGCAACTGAGCGGAATGCTCAAGCCAAACGCCGGCTCAGTGACGAACTCAACGTTGCTCAGGCGGCCATCCAGGGCGGCGTTCACCATGGCGCGGGTGTGCTTCAGGCTCATGCGCTCACCAGTCCCGAAAGCGCCACCGGTCCAGCCGGTATTTACTAACCAGCACTGCGCGTTGTGCTGCTGCAGCCGTTCGCCCAGCATCTTTGCATACACCGCAGGCGCCAACGGGATGAAGGGCGAGGCAAAGCAGGTGGAAAATTCCGGCACTGGTTCACTGCCCAATCCTGCTTCGGTGCCCGCCAGTTTGGCTGTGTATCCAGAAAGAAAGTGGTACATAGCCTGGGCGGGGTTCAGCTTTGCGATGGGCGGCAGCACCCCGAACGCGTCCGCAGTAAGAAAGAGCACGTGGTTCGGATGACCCCCAACCCCGGGGATCACTGCATCGGCGATGTACTCCACTGGATAAGCAGCCCGGGTATTTTCGGTAAAACGGATGTCACTATAGTCCGGCGCTCCGGTTCTGCTGTCGATCACCACGTTCTCGAGCACCGCCCCGAAGCGGATGGCATGGTAGATCTGAGGTTCCTTCTCGGGTGATAGATCGACGCATTTGGCGTAGCACCCACCTTCGATGTTGAAGATGCCGTTTTCGCTCCAGCCGTGCTCATCGTCGCCAATAAGGCGACGCTGGGGGTCGGCGGAGAGGGTAGTCTTGCCTGTGCCTGAAAGTCCAAAAAAGAGTGCCGTGTCACCGGCCTTCCCCAGGTTGGCTGAGCAGTGCATGGACAGGACATCCTGGGCGGGCAGGAGAAAGTTCATTACGCCGAAGATGGACTTTTTCATTTCCCCGGCGTACTTTGTGCCCCCGATAAGGATGATGCGGCGAGTGAAGTCAGTGATGATGAAAGTGCCGGAGTGGGTGCCGTCGCGTTGCGGCACAGCCTCGAACTCCGGTGCGGCAATCACGGTAAATTCAGGCTTATGACTGGACAGGTTCTCCGCCGGCACGCGAACGAACAATTGCTTCACGAACAGGGCGTGCCAGGCATACTCGGCGATGATCTGGACCGGAAGCCGGTAGTGCTCATCCGCGCCGGCAAAGAGGTCGAGGACGTAGAGGTCCCGCTCCCGCATGTGGGCTACCACTCGCGCCAGAAGAGCTTCAAATTTGTCCGGATCGAAGGGCTGGTTTACCTTGCCCCAAGCCACGGTATCGCTGGTGATGCCATCCCGCACGATAAATTTGTCTCGCGGGGAACGCCCCGTTCGTGCGCCGGTGAGGGCCACCAGGGCTCCGTTATCAGCCAGACTGGCTTCGCCCCGGGCAATCGCTGCTTCGACCAATTGAGGAGTGGAGAGGTTCCGGTGGACATGGGCGCCTTCCACCAGCTTTCCGGTCATTGTGGTTGCCTTGACTGAATCCACTGGGGGAGCTCCTCCCTGGCGACCGCTCAGGTATGCACGAGTTTACCCAAGCTGATCCCCTCGGAGCAACGCTTTGCCGCGCTTTGTCCCGCGCTTTGTCCAACAACCGTTGCGTCTAGCCCAAGGAAGGTTACCCCTTAGCTATTTGTCCATAACGGGCGGTCTTCCGGGGAGGGTTAAGACTTGGGCATCACCGGCAGTTCGGGTAACAGGGTGGAGTGCCCAGCTTCCGCCATCACCGCATCCACCTGTTCCAGGACCTCAGGCACGCTCATGGTGTACATTTCGCGCCCGTTGTCATACCCACTTTCCGCAGCCTGCTTCAGGTAGCGGCCCGCGACCTGGGCCGCCAGCCGGTCGGTGATGACGTGGCCGGAACGCTCTTTCTGTTCTACCCAGGCTTGCGCCGGCATGGCGATCCAAACTGGGCGGCCATTGACCTCAAACCGGATATCGACCGCGTCGGCGTGGCGGGTAGCGATCGCGACGACGTTCGCCTTCCATCGGCAGTGCAGGTCCTCCTGCGTCCAGTGGTCCTTTACATGGAAATCTTCGTACATAATTACCAGCCTAGAGCATTTTCTTCCAGGCAGGGCGTTCCTTCTTTGGCACTCGAAAAGAAAGTTGAAAAAAATTAAAAAGAAAGATAATTTCACCGATAATCTGCGTCCAATTAGGCGACACTGAATAGCGTTTTCAAAATTGCGATGTTTTGAGGTTGTTTCCGAGGTGCAGGAACTCTGTCAAGGAACAGCTGCAGAGTGCGGGCAGCCGATCTCATGCGATTGTGAAAACACTAGAACGACATTTTTAAGGTGTCGAGGAGCAACGAAAAAAGTGGTGCATAATCCAGAAACAATACAGAAATTCGAACAGTCCCTCCGTCGGCAGGAAAAGCAGTTGGAACGCTCCATGCTCTCGGCCGTGGAACAGGGGCGCGAAGTAGCAGCAGACAGTGCCTTAGATGCTGCTGACCAGGCCGTGCAGTCTTACCAGAAGGAGATGCTGTTCAGCCAGGGGACCAGCGGGCATGAGCAACTCGCGCTTGTGCGTCTGGCCTTGAAACGGCTGGACGAGGGCACGTATGGCGAGTGCATGCACTGCGGTAAGACCATCGGCCTGAAGCGGTTGGAGGCCCTTCCCTGGACCCCGTACTGCATCGACTGCCGGGAGAAGATCGAAAACGGCGAGATCGAAGATCCGGTCGCCGCTGCCTGAGTTCATCGGATGTTTTCAGCATGCGCCGAATCTCGCCTGTTTGACCCGCAAACTTCGGCGCTGCTAAACTTTAGAAGCTCACGCAGACGGCAAAAGGTATAGCGGCCGGTTTGCGACCCCTCCTACGAATGGCTTCTGAAGGAAATTAGTGGATACCCAAACACGTCACGCGCTCAAACAGGACCGGTTGGTCAACACCGCCAGGACCAGTCTTGACTGGTTCGAGGACCATCGATCACGAGTCGTACAAGCCGCTGTGGCTGCGGTCCTTTTGCTCGCTTTCATGATCGCCGCTTTGGTGGTCTACAACAGGCGCGCCGCCGCTGCCGATCTGGCCTTCGGCGAAGCCATGGACACCTACAACGCTCCTCTGGCGCAGCCGGGACAGCCAGCCACGCCGGGGGAAAGAACCTTTCCTACCGCCGCTGCACGATCCACATTGGCCAACCAGCAGTTTGCGAAGATCGCGAATCAATATGGTTCTTTGGAAGCGGGAAAAGCCGCCCGGTACTTTGCCGGGTTGACGGCGATTGACCTGGGCCAGAGCGGGACAGCCGAGACAGATTTGAAGCAGGTTGCCGATGGCCATGACGCCGCTCTGGGGTCATTGGCGAAACTCGCGCTTGCCAACCTGTACCAGCAGATGAACCGCAATAGCGAAGCGGTTGTGCTTTACAACCAACTCATCGCGAAACCTACCGCCACAGTGCCGGCGGATGCTGCCCGGTTGCAGTTGGCGGCGCTCTACGAGAAGACCAATCCCGCGGAAGCCAACAAAATTTACGTCCAGCTAAAGAGTTCGAAAACAGCGGCCGGCCAAATCGCGACGCAAAAACTCCAACAAAAATAACCTTCCATCCTATGCAAACGTTGGGGCTGCGAGCGGTCAGGAGAGAGTCCGGGTTAGCGCGTAGTTGCCCCCGGCTGCTGCACGGCGTCGGTCTGGAACTTGCGATACTGGTCAAAGCGAACGTCAATCTCAGCACGGAAGCCGGCCACCAGGAAAGCACGCGCCTGCAGGTGCAAGGCGATCGCCGTAGGCAGCCACGCCTCATTGCGAATGAGCGCTTGGTCGAACACCACATTGCTGCCTTTGGCAACCGAGGCCAGTAGTCCAAAACCGACATGGTAGTTTTCATCGAGAGTCGCGCTCATACGCGACACCTCGCGGTCGGCTTCATCGATCCAAATCGTGCCGCTGACCTTCTTGAGCGCCTCCTCATCACGCCCGTGAGTCCGGGCATGTTCATCGCCGTTGAAGTCGAAAGCGACGGTGTCGCGCCCGTTCAGGCGGACGCGACGCGGCTTGGAAAAGGTAACAATCTGCAGCAGGCGCGCGACCGTGATCTCATCCTTGTCGGGATTGGTATAGCCCGGCTGCGAAATCTTCAGGACTTCTTTATTGACCCGGTCCTGTTCCTTGCGCGCCTGGTCCGGAGTCAGGTCCTTGCCGTCTTTGCGAACCAGTTTTTGCACCTGGTGGGCGTTCACAAAGAAGACCTCGTGCTCCTCGGTCTCAACTTTTTTGGTGTTTCCGCTGCGGTCCAGCTGGCGGGTGGTCTGCACCGCGCGGAAGGTATAGTTCTCGCGCAACTTATCCAATTGCTTCTGGTGCGCTTCAACCTCGCGCAACATGGTCGCCGCATCCGGTAACGCTGCCGGCTCATTCGCGGCCAGGGCAGAGGAAGACAAGCAACCGAACGAAACCAACAACGCCCCAGTGGCCAGCCAACTTGGTACGAGAGACATCTTGCCCCTTACTGCTCATCTTAGCGTAGGCTGTTACCACTGATTAACCGGTCCGTACGAAAGGAAATGAAAACGATGGTGCATTTGCTCTTGAAGTGGGTCCTGGGCGCCCTGGCTCTCTTGGCGGTGACTTATATCGTGCCCGGGTTTCGGGTGGTTAGCCTGCCCTCCGCCCTGGTGGCGGTCCTGGTGATCGGCTTTTTGAACATGACCCTGGGATTAATTTTGAAAATCGTGACTTTTCCCTTCGCCATCCTCACCCTTGGTTTGCTTTTTTTAGTCATCAATGCGTTCATGCTCATACTTGCGAGCAAAATCACACCTGGACTGCAGATCGCGAGTTTCGGCGCGGCGTTTATTGGCGCAGCGGTGCTGGCTGTCGTTCACATGATCATCGAGGCGGTGCTCTAGACAGTCAGCGCGTCGAGTCAGGAGCCACGGCAGGGGGAGCATGGGGCGCCGCTACCCCACGGGGCAAGGGGGCCAGGTTGCCGGTTGGAAGCACGGCCCGCCCCGTTCTGGATCGGCCTCTTCCCTGATTAACAGGCGTGGCCTGCACGGGGACCGGCTCGACAGGAACGTGTACCGCTGAAGCCGTTCCGAAGCCTCCAGACGCCGGGGGAACCATCCGGGGAGTATTGACCGGAGGTGCGCTCTGGGCGCTGGTATGGTGGTGAAACACACGGCTGCGCAAGGCAGGATTCAAGACCACGGCGGACAAAGCAACACTGGCTGCCAACGCACAGGTGGCTAAGGTGCGGGTGATTGAGGCGGAAAAACGGTTGCGCGAGGCGCTACGCGATTCCCGGAGCCTCTGGTTGATGCGCGCCTCCAAACCCGAGGGAGGGTCGACACTGCCCAGCCGCCGCAGGGTATCGTCGATTTCCGAGTGTACGTTCATTGCAAACTCCCTTCCTGCTCGAGCAAGGCTGCGAGCGCGTGCCGGGCCCGGTATAAGCGCGAACGGATGGTCGATTCGGTGGTCTCGAGCACCAGGGCGATTTCCACAGTTGACAGCTCTTTCACCGCGGAAAGAAGCAAAACTTCGCGCTCCCTCGCCGGCAGGGTGTCAATGAGACCCAGAATCCGGGAATGGCGCTGAGCGGTGATCACCATCTTTTCCGCACTCATTTCGCTGGTCGGCAAAACCCGTGCCAGGTCTTCAAAATCATCGACCTGGGGACGCGTCTTGGCACGCCGCTTGCGATCAAGGACCAGGTTCCAGGCGATGCGCACCAGCCAAACGCGATAGTCGCGCACCTCCACCAGCTTGTTGCGGTGGCGAAGAACGCGGAGAAAGGTTTCCTGCACCACGTCTTCCGCGTCGGCCGTATTGCGCGTAACCGAATAGGCGACGCGATAAAGCGTGGTGGAATACTCTTCCACCAGCGCGGTCACCCGAGCGTGCGTATCCTGCTCTGGTAAGGCCACAGGCTCGGCCTCCAGCCATCCGACGAATTGTCCTTCAACCGTTCCCATAACTGAACAGAGACTGTCGCATATAGAGACGCATCATACGCCCTTTCCGCTCGGCATTTACCGCCACAGCTCCGTCGAATTCCTGTGACCGGGGGTGCAAGGGGCATCTATGATCATTCGTCATGGGTGCCCGTTCCCTGATTCCCCGTTCTTTGCTGGCCCTCTGCTGGCTCATTCCGGCCGCCTGCGCCACCCTGGTGGCCGGGGGCCGGGAGACCGATGTTTCCGGTGTCTACCAGGGGCACGCGCCGGCGAAAGATGCGGCGAGGCGTGTCTTTACGCTTAGCCTGGCTTCTGACGGGACAGCGACGCTGACCACCCAGTACATCGGCAAAGACGATGTAACCCAGCACGGCCGTTGGACACATAGCGGTAGCCAAATCGTTCTTACGTTTGACCCCATAGGGTCAAACGGGCCTCTCCGCCCCATCACTTTTCGTTATCGCGACCACGAACTCAGCCCGGTTCACTGGGATCCCAATGAATGGGGACGGGCCGGTCCGCCGGTCCTGCACCGTTCCCACGTTGTGCAAGGCGGCCTCTGACCCATGGGAGTGTTCTACAACATCATGATTGGGTATTTTTTTGGCTTCGCGCTGGGGGTGGGCTGCGCGCTTGCGGTTTTCTATGCCATTTACTCCGGGGGGTACAGAAAGGCGGTGGAGCATTCACTGCTGCCGCAAAAGCCGAAACGATACCTTCAGGAAATGGCTGCGGCGGTGCGGCGCGCCGACAAGGAAGACAAGCAGACGGCTAAGAATAGCTAATCCTTAAATCCTTCAACGAGGGCAGAAAGGCTGGATGCACTTCCGCCTTCAATCGACCCGCCTGGACCCCGGGATCGGCGGTGGCGATCGCCAATGCTTCCGCGGCAGAGCCGGCGGCGATGATCGAAATCCCCACGAGTGGTCCATCATCGGTGATCGGTCCGGCCAACAGGTAGCGCCCGGCTTGCACCTGGTCCCGGATGAATGCCAGTTGCCGAGTTACCAGGTCGGCTACGTCCGCACCCTGGGTATCGTTCCAGCGCTCGCCTTTGAGTAGAAGCGCAATGTAGTAGGGTTCGACGTTACGAGGAATATCTTTCGTCCGCGGCTGTTCTTTTGCCGGTACCTCTTCTGTCATTTCTGCGCCTCTTGCAATAATTGAGCGGCTGCTTCGGTCTTGCCTTCCTTTTGCAGCAGGGCAGCATGCTGGCGCAGAATGGCCCGCCGTTTTTTCTGCACCGCGGCCGGGTCAGAAGTATTCGACGCCTTGCGGAAGTTTTCTTCTGCCGCTCGATAATCGTGGTCGGCTTTATCGGTCTGACCCATTTGGGTGTAGATCATCGCCCGATGCCAATAGGCGGTGCTCCACTCAGGTGACCCTGCCTTGACTGCTTTGGGAACCAGCATGATTTCCTGATTGAACTCCTCCAGCGCCTCCTGCTTGTGATCGAAGGCCGCGAGCGCGATACCGTACTCATCGTGCGCCATCATCTTGTCGACAAGGCGCAGATGGGGAGGATACTGATCGGCCAGATCGCGCTGCTGCTTGCAGTAGTCCAGCGAGAGCGGGTCCTGTGCCGTGAGCAGATTGACGCATTTCACCATCAGTTTGCCAACCTGTTCGCTCAACTGATTGGCTTTATCCTCGTCGGACATGGGAGGCGTTGTGGGGAGAGGGCTTGCCGGGGGCACGGCACTATCCGTCTTGGCGGCCGCCTGCTGTCCAGGCAAGGAGTGCGGGGCCATCATGAGAAGGGCCACGCAGCAGCAGATACAGATTCGCGTCATAACCCTTCTCCTCAGATTGATTATGCCGGATGAACAACCGGATGTGGCTGGTCAGATGACCTCGGTTCATAGCACTATTGTGTAGCTAACAGCTTTTGTGCTTCGCCGTGTCTCCCCTGGCGCTCCAGCACATCCGCGTGCTGCTTGCGCACTCGCTGACGGAGTTGCCGGAAATGGTCTACCAGGTTCGGATTGTCGCCGGCCGCGGCGATGGCGGCGGTGAAGGTATCCTCTGCCGTCTTTAGATCGCCGGCAGCGCGCGGCCAGTCTTCCATCTGCTGGTAGGCTGTGGCCCGGTGCCAGAAAACTACTGCCCACTGCAGGCTGTTGGGCTTCACCGTGCTTGCCGGCAGCAGCGCGATTGCGCCGTCAAAAGCCTCGAGTGACTGTTTTGGTTTATGGGCAACCCCCAGCAGGGCAACGCCATATTCATCATGGGCCACGATGCGTGCCATGCGCTCGCTGGGAGGGGCATTTTCGGCCTCATCGAGTTCCGCCTTACAGACTGTGACCGCTCTTGCATCCTGTGCCTGCAACAACTGGGCGCAGGTCACACCTCCACCCTGCCCCGGTGCGGCTCCAACGCTCAGCAGAAAGGCAATCCCGCCGAAGGCGGCCCGGCCCGCGAAAAGTGGCAACCTCGATCTCCACGAATAGAATAACGTGCAGGATGTCTGACCGGCTCTACTACTCTGACCCATCTCTATCTTCCTTTGATGCGCATGTTTGCGACATTCGAGAGGTTTCCCGGACGCAGGGGCGGTCGTTGTGGCAAATTGCCCTGGACCGCAGCGCTTTTTACCCTACCAGCGGGGGCCAGCCGCATGACACGGGGCTGCTCACAGCTACCTCTTCGGGCGGCACGTTGCTCGAAGCCCCCATTCTTGCAGTGGAGGAGGACGAGGAGGGCGAGGTTTGGCACACGACCCCGAAGCCCCTCTCGGCGGGTACCGCGGTGCGCGGGTATGTGGACTGGAGCCGGCGCCGCGACCACATGCAGCAGCACTCGGGGCAGCACTTGCTTTCCGCCATTGTTTATCGCCAGCTCGGCGCGGCCACCATTTCGTTTCATCTGGGGGAGATGAGCTCAACCATCGATCTTGCCCGCGAGGTGATTTCGCAAGAGGAGCTGGAGCGGGTGGAGGACGCGGTCAACGAAATCATCGCCGAAGATCGCGCGGTCACGATGCGCACCATTCCGCGCAGCGAAGCGGAGATGCTGCTGGCTGCCGGAACACTCCATAAATTGCCGGATAGGGAAGGAGATATCCGGCTTATCGAGATCGACGAGATCGATCTCAATGCTTGCGGTGGCACCCACGTTGAGGCGACGGGGCAGATCGGCGGTCTGCTCATCCGCGGAACAGAGCGCATGCGGCAGGGGCTTCGGGTTGAGTTTGTTTGTGGAGTTCGGGCGGTGGCGACTGCCCGGCAAGATCTGGCCAGACTCACACGAACCGCCGCCGCGTTATCGGTGGGTCGCCTTGACGTAGCGGATGCGGTTGACCGGTTATTGGCGGAGGGCAAGGCCGCGCACAAGACGCGCCAGAAGCTCACCGAGGAACTGGCCGGGTATCACGCCGCAAGCCTATTGCTGCAGCATCCTATGCAGGGAAACCGAAGGGTGGTGCGGTTAGCCTTGACTGACCCGGGTGCAGGCTATCTCGATGCGGGCTATCTCAAATTGCTGGCGTCGCGGCTGATTGCGTCCGCTCCGCAAACCTGCGCACTGCTGGCCAGCACGCTGGAGGAACCGGCCCGCGTGGTCGTGGCGGCGAGTGCCGATCTGAAGATCGATTGCGGGTCACTGCTCCGCGAGGCGCTGGCGGCCTACGGTTTGCGCGGCGGGGGATCGCCCACCATGGCGCAAGGTCAAATACCACGGATCCATTTGGACACGCTCTTCAGCGGGCTTGAAGGCCGATTCCTCAACGCCTGAGGTGTTTCCCGACAGCCACATGCGCTGCTCCGGCTGCTTCCGCAATTCGCGGGTTCGCTGCTAAACTGAACCTGGTTGTTCCCGTCTTGTGGGGCTATAGCTCAGCTGGGAGAGCGCCTCGTTCGCAACGAGGAGGTCAGCGGTTCGATCCCGCTTAGCTCCACCAATCACACATCTGAAAAAATCAGCACGATCCCCGATTGGCGACGCTGCTCAGAAATAGCCAGGTGCTGCCCGCGTTCCGGGGCGCGAGCCAGTCGTGTCCCATGGCGGATCTCCGTATCGTCGCCACCTCCAAAACGCCTTAGGTACTAGAGTGTCCACGAAGAGATTACTTAAGAGCGATTGCGGACGATGCCAATCGTGAGTAGCGTTGCAGTCCTACCGTTTTGCGGATCCCTCACCCCCCCTCTAAGGCTCACCGCTACTACCTTTCTGAAGTGTGCGCAACTACGCAAAGAGTGAGGTGAGCAGAATTGACAACCCAACCAAGCCGATCAAATCGAATGTCAATGTTCAGGAGTCAATTGAGAACGCGAAGTTTTACTGCAAGCGTTACCCTGATAGTTTTGTCAGTCTGCGCGACTATAGCGGTGACGTTTACAACGAAACCTGCTCAGTCTTTGCAGCTGAACAGCAACTCACAGACTCTTCCTATAAAATCGGCTCAGATTGAGCCGCGCAGGATAGGCCTCGTAATCCTGGCGGAAGGTGGGCCCACGAGGCTCTAATTTCTCAGAGGGACGGCGGCGGTTTCAACGCCGCCGAAACCCCCGTTTACGCATGACCGGTACATTCTCTTGCGTCACCCACAAGCATCGCCACCTCCCATTTGTGGTCAATGGAGGAAGTTGAAGGTGTTCGAGGCGTCGTCCACGAAGTAAACGCCATCGCGCACTGCAATCAGGCCAAACAGGGCTCCCGATCCCGGGGGCGGTCCTCCTGTGTTGTCGACAAGCTTGACCGCAACCTGTTTGCTACTCCGTGGATTAATTTCAACAAGATTGCCGTCGTCCCCGTTAGCGGCGATGAGGTGGTGATCGTGCGCGATCGTAAGACCGAGCGGGTCATTGAGGGCTCCTCCCTTGGAAACTGTCAAGCCAGGGCCCGCAGAGTTCGGCCGGAACAGCGCGCCGGGAACCGCTGCGATCCGATTGTTCAGGCTGTCAGCGACGTAGAGAATCCCGGAGTTGTCATCAAACGCGACGCCCGTCGGGCCAATGACCAGGGCGTTAGGATCCGTGCGCTCCGGAAATCCGGAGGCAACCACTGTGCTATCGATCACCTCAGGCGGCCCGCTCTCGGGAATGGCCAGGAGCAGACGTACAACCGTCCCGCCGTTTACTAGGTTGCCCTTCGCAGCAACCGTGCCATTCAGCACGTTGGTCACAAACAGCGCGGCGAAGGGACCGCCGTCAACGGCAATCATGTCCCACGGACCATTGATGTGATGACCGGAGATGGTCTTGATTACGCTCCCTTTGCTATCCAGCACGATCAGGCAACCCGCTTCGGAGGTCGTCGGATCCCCGGCCATCGTCGGCAGACTTCCAACCACAACCAGGCCGCTGCGAAGCGCCACCAGTGCGGTCGTCAGCCCAATCCCTCCGGGACAAGGCACCTTTTTTGGATCGATCTGGGCAAAAAGACTGAACGTGCCGTTAGGCGCGATTTGCACGATGGTGGTGCCTGTTCCTTGCTGGTTCGCACCGTTGTTGAAGTTACTGATGAGGAATCGGCCCTCGACCAGGCTTCCCCTGGTCCGGGGTACTCGAGCAACCCCATAGGGATTTACGTCGCCATTTTTGGGTATTGTCGTGCTGAGGGTGGAGATGGTGTTTAGATCGGCGATAAATGATGCATCGGCGGCAAAGGCTCTGTTATCCGCGACGGCCATGATCAAGAAGATCAGGCCGAGCACACGCATGTGGCGGGAAATTCTGCGGCGCGCTTCCATACTTATCCTCCTCGGCTATGTGCACACGATCTTGCGTGATCAGAACTCTGCATCTCATGCCGGGGCAAGCGTAGGTGTTTTGGTGGTGAAAGTTGTCAAGGAATTGTCGCAAGGTTGTCAATGTTTTGCAGTGGCGCGAGACGGCAAATTAATTTTCCGCGCCTCGCACCACGCCGCATGCAAGTTCACCCCGCTCATGACGGTCCAGCCACTTCGGTTTCGGCTGATTGACACTCCGGGGCTGCTGGAGGCAACATTAGGCGCGAGATAATTGCCACCCGAAGGAGTCCCCCAACATGCCCATCACAGCGACAGAGACGACGGCTGCGATCCACAAACCTGCGCTCGGTGCAGCCGCAAGTGCATTCCTGGCCAAGAAACATCAGATGCTGATCGACGGCAAGTGGGTGGATGCCCGCAGCGGAGAAACCTTTTCGGTTGAGGATCCGGCGACCGAGGAAATTATCGCCCACGTCCCCGCCGGGGATAAAGCGGATATCGATCTTGCGGTCGCGGCCGCACGCCGGGCTTTCGAGACTGGGCCGTGGTCCCGCATCTCGCCTGCCGCACGACAGCGCCTGGTCTGGTCGATGGGCGACCTGCTCGAACGTCATGCCGATGAGCTTGCAGAACTGGAAGCATTAGACAACGGAAAACCGGTCACCAACGCCCGCCGCGACGATCTCGGTAATTCGATCGAAGTGTTCCGTTATATGGCAGGATGGGCGACGCGATTGAATGGTGAGCAGATCCAGGTCTCGACGGCGGGCAACTGGCACGTTTATACCGTTCGCGAACCGGTTGGTGTTGTAGGCCAGATTATCCCCTGGAATTTTCCGCTGATGATGGCGGCCTGGAAGCTGGCTCCGGCCCTGGCGGCGGGATGCACGATCGTGCTCAAACCCGCAGAACAAACTCCGCTTTCTGCCATCCGCTTGGGCGAACTCATCACCGAGGCAGGTTTTCCGGACGGGGTAGTGAACATCGTCACCGGTTATGGCGAGACAGCCGGTGCTGCCCTGGCACAGCATCCCGACGTTGATAAGGTGGCATTTACCGGCTCGACCGAAGTCGGCAAGCTGATCGTCAAGGCAGCGGCCGGCAATCTTAAGCGCGTTTCCCTCGAACTGGGCGGCAAGTCGCCAGCCATCGTATTCCCTGATGCCGATCTTGAACTCGCCATCGCCGGAACAGCCAGTGCGATCTTCTACAACCAGGGTCAGTGCTGCACCGCAGGCTCACGGCTGTTCGCTCATAAATCGATCTATGACAAGATCGTGGACGGCGTCACCAGGGAGGCAGGCAAGCTGAAGGTGGGACACGGCCTTGATCCGTCCGTTACTCTGGGACCCCTGGTCTCGAAGGAACAGCACAACCGCGTTACCGGGTTTCTCGCGGCGGGACAGCAAGAGGGCGCTGAGGTGGTCACCGGTGGCAAAGTCAGGGGTCAGAAGGGCTATTTCGTCGAGCCGACGGTTCTGGCCCAGACAAACCGTTCCATGAAGGTAGTGCGGGAAGAGATCTTCGGACCGGTGGTATGTGTCCAGTCCTTCGACGATTCCGACCTGGATGCAGTGGCCAAATTTGCCAATGACACCGAATACGGCCTCTCCTCAAGCGTCTGGACGACGAACTTGAAGTCTGCCCACATGATGGCGCGCAAAATCAGGGCAGGAACGGTTTGCATCAACGCCCACAACTACGGAGACCCTGCGTGGCCGTTCGGCGGTTACAAGCAATCCGGCTGGGGCCGCGAAATGGGCAAAGAAGTCATGGAGCATTACACCGAAACCAAGGCGGTCGCCGCCAAGCTCTGACGAGCAGGTTATTGCCCGCCGGAAAAGGTGTTGCAGGCGCTCACCTGGCCGGTCTTAAACCCGCGGTTGAACCAGGATACCCGTTGCTCAGAGGAGCCGTGGGTAAATGAATCCGGGGTCACGTATCCCCGCGCCATTTTTTGCATGCGGTCGTCGCCCACCGCGGCCGCGGCTTGTAGCGCCGCCGGCACATCCCCTTGTTCGAGTATTTGGCGATCCGCGGTCGAGTTGGCCCATACCCCGGCGAAGCAGTCCGCCTGCAACTCCATGGCCACGGACAGCTGGTTCCGAGCTTGGGGGTTTTGCTGCTGTATCCCCCGCACTTTGCGCTCGATGCCCAGAACATTCTGCACGTGATGCCCAATTTCATGTGCAATGACGTATGCTTGCGCGAAGTCCCCTGACGCCCCGAACTGCTTCAACTGGTCCCAGAACCCGAGATCCAGATACACCTTTTGATCTGCCGGGCAATAGAATGGCCCCGTTGAGGCTTGCGCCGCGCCGCAGCTCGACTGCGTGTAGTCACGGAAGAGCACCAGTTTCGCTCTTGGATAGCGGATATTCTCCCGCGCGAGAATTTGCGTCCAGGTATCTTGCGCATCGCCCACCACAAAGGAGGCCAGTTGCGCCGAGCGGTCTTCCTGAGGTGACACCGATCGTGGCCCAGCCTGTTGCTGATGGGCTACACCGCCACCGCTGGAAAAGTAGGCGCCAATGTAATTGCGCCCGGTGACCAGGCTGATCACCAGCAGGATGATGAACCCTACGATTCCCAGCCCACCGCCGCCGAAGCCGCCGCCCGATTGGCCCCGCCGATCCTCAACGTCGCTGCTAAGACCACCTGGTGTCCAACGCATAAAGTGCTACGAGTGTAGTACGAGTGGTGGAACTGGAGGTAAAAAATAGGGTGTTCGCAGTCGTGGCGCAAAAAGTCTGTTGGCGGTGAGCAACTCTAAGGGTAGTATGAGCGTCAATTCCCTGGGAATTTTGGTCTTCCTTAGGCTCTGCGACAACACCCAAACAAGGGGATTGAGATATGAAGGCGAGGATTCTGATTGTCGGGGACGACCCGGTTCTCCAGCTCACCCGCGCGGAGCTGCTCCGGGATTGGCATATAACGACAGCAAGCTCACAGGACGCAGTAGAAGCCATGCGGTCGCGGAAATATGACCTGCTGATCTTCAGTCAAACCGTACAGGAAACGCAGGCAAGAAACTTGATTGCCCAAGCCTCGGCCTTGCATCCCAATCCCAGGATTTTGGCGATCCGTTCAGGAGAAAATCGAGAGCTCGGATCACCAACCTACCAGGTGGACCTGAACAACCCGGGCGGGTTGCGGTCTGCGGTAGCAAGAATCCTGGAGTATGCAGGACATCCTCGGCTTGCTGAGGAATCGAGCGCACGCTCCGGTTCATTGGCTACATAAAGGCGAGAGCGATCCCAAGCAGTACCACCAGCAAGTGAAAACCGAATGTATCCAGGAAACGCTGGGTGTTGCTCTTGCCGGCCGGTGAGCCCGCTTCCATTCCGGGTGGGAATTCAGCGGTCTGCGTCGGACCGGGTGGATTGACAGGGGCGGGGGAGACCATGCGAACCTCTTTCCGTTCATGAAATTATCGACTCATTCTGCGGAAAACGATCTCCCTTCTCTCTACACCTTTAGTGGGTCATTTACCCGGGGCAGGAGCAAAAACGACATAATTACGGTTGATGTAGAGCCGGTACCGGTTAGGAGCGGAGTCGGCAAGAACCTGCAAAGGCATCGGACGCTTCAACTCGGCATCGTGAACGCTGCCGGTCGTGAACAGGTCGTGGGCGCCGAGATCCATCACCAGAAACTTGTTTCCCTCAACAAAGCCCACACCGTAAGCTCCAGGCTTTAACGTTTGTCCATTGATATCGAGTGCTACCTCGGTGATGAAGTAGCTTTGATATTTCTGTTGCACCGCGGTGGAATAGCCCGAAGTGTCGACCAGGGCGCAAAGCACCAACATACCGTCGGCCAGCTTAACTCCCCCAGAATTTCGTGCCTGAACGCTGGCCACCTGGCCGCGGAAAAAAACTGTCGCGGGCATCAGTTCAGCCATGTCCGTCGCCTTCAGTATGCCTGGGCTGGGGCTGGCGGCAGCCTCACCGGTGACAGGCAGAGAAACAAACAGGGCGGCGAACAGCAGTATGGTCAAGCAGGATTTTGCGGGTAGCAAGAGGGCCCCCCTGTCAGATGGTGTTCAACAGAAATGAATGTATCACCGCGGCCCCATCTTTTTCATTGCACGGAAAGCCGCCATCGATCCGAAATTTCGTCATGCGTCGCCGGAACGCAGTTTTGCATCCCAGTCAGCTGTTTCCGGATTGGAGCTTTCGTGCCCTTACGTAAGTTAAAAAAGAACCCTCGCCCGGGACCCCAAGCGAACGCCGGGGCGTCTCAGGTCCAGACCGAACTCGACCGGCCAACTGCGGACGAGATTTATGAGCAGGTTTCGCGCAACGCGCGTCACGAGCTCGACCGCTCGGCAGTGGGGCTTTGTATCTCCGGGCTGGCCGGCGGAATCACCATGGGCCTGACCACCTTGAGCACATCCATCGTGCTCGCTCAGTTGGGGCAAAGTCCAGTTTCGAGATTCATCGGTGACCTTCTGTATCCCATCGGATTTATCGCCGTTATACTCGGCCGCGCTCAGCTATTCACGGAGAATACGCTGTACCCAGTGGCGCTCATGCTCGCCGAGCGGCGTCATGGCTTGAGAACCCTCCGCTTATGGGCCATCGTTCTTCCCAGCAATGTTCTGGGAGCCTTCTTCTTCGCCCTCCTCGCCGTGAAAACCGGCGCCCTGCGGCCCGAATTTGTAGCGGCGATGACCCACATGGGCGTAGAAGCGGCGGGCGTAACCACGAGCCACGTATTCTGGAGTGGTGTGATTGGCGGGTGGATTATCGCGCTGGTCGCCTGGTTGGTGAGTGGGAGCCACTCCATCACCGGCTCCGTAATGCTGATCTGGCTTTTGACGTTTGTCGTGGGCCTGGGAGGTTTTGCTCATTGCATTGCAACCAGCGGCGAGATTCTAGCGGCGATCCTCAATCACCAGCTCGCCACGTCTCGCTACTTTGCATGGCTTGCTCCGGCAACCTTGGGCAATATTTGCGGAGGCGTGCTGCTGGTGACTCTGCTGGAGTACGGACAGGTGAAAGGCGGAGAAGAGGGGGGCTACTATCGCTAGACTCCTGGGATGTCAACTGCAACCAAGGCCTCGGGTGGCCCATTCAAACCTTCTTTTGGCTTGAGTGGGCGACAGCACCTCCTTCAAGCTCCCCGACCGTAGAATGAGCCCTGAGGATGGCTAGAGGAATGACGGATTCAACCAAACACACCCACGCTCCTATTGAAAGTTATGCGGTCATCGGTGATTGCGAGACCGCAGCACTCGTCTGCCTGGATGGATCGATCGATTGGCTTTGCTGGCCAGATTTCTCCTCCGACGCGTGCTTTGCTCGCTTGCTGGGAACCGAGGAAAACGGCCGCTGGCAACTGGCGCCCGCCACCGAAGTTGAAAAGACGACGCGCAAGTATCGCGACCACACGCTCATTCTGGAAACCACATACGAGACCGCCGATTTCGCGGTCATGCTGATCGACTTCATGCCCATTCGAGGCACCAACTCCGACATCGTCCGCATAGTGAAGGGAATTCGTGGAAGCGCACCCATGAAGATGGAAATGTCTTTGCGCTTCAACTACGGCAGCACTGTGCCCTGGGTTACGCGGCGGCACGGCGGCATTCGCGCCATTGCCGGGCCCGACCTCGTGGTCCTTCACACCAAGGCACCCCTTAAAGGCAAAGGACTCACGACTGTGAGCGAATTCACCGTCAACGCAGGAGAAAGCGTCGATTTCGTGATGACCTATGGGCCTTCACACCTGCCTGCGCCGCGCACCATCGATGTGAACAAGGCGCTCGAGGAGACGCACGGCTTCTGGCAGAAGTGGGCGGATGAAAACTGCTACCAGGAACTCCCCTACAGCGAAGCCGTGGAGCGCTCCCTAATCACTCTGAAGGCACTCACCTATCGACCGACCGGCGGGATCGTCGCCGCGGTGACCACATCCTTGCCGGAACAGTTGGGGGGCTCCAGGAATTGGGATTATCGCTATTGTTGGCTTCGCGATGCCACCTTCACCTTGCTCTCACTCATGTTTGGCGGATATTTCCAGGAAGCAAAAGCCTGGCAGCAATGGTTGTTACGCGCCATTGCCGGCAGCCCCGATCAGGTTCAGATCATGTACGGCCTTGCTGGTCAACGCTTTCTGCCTGAACGCGAAATACCCTGGCTTACGGGCTATGAAAACTCCAGGCCCGTGCGCATCGGGAACGCAGCCTCCGAACAGCTTCAGCTCGATATCTATGGCGAGGTGCTGGCCGCATTCCATCATGCGTTGAGCAAGATGGGCAAGGATGGCGAGCAGTCGTTTGCCATGCTCCGAGCCATGGTGGAGCATCTCGAAACCATCTGGCAGGAGCCCGACGAAGGCATTTGGGAAACGCGAGGCGGCCGGCAGCACTTCACCTATTCCAAAATGATGGCCTGGGTTGCGTTCGACCGCGCCATCAAGGCGGCTGGCATGTTGCACGCCAACGCTCCGGTGGACCGGTGGCAAAAGGTGCGGATGAAGATCCACGATGAGATCTGCACTCGCGGCTATAACGAAAAGCTTGGCAGCTTTGTGCAGAGTTATGGCTCAGAGCATCTCGATGCATCTCTGTTGCTTATGCCGCTGACCGGGTTTCTGCCCCCGGACGATCCCCGCGTCAAGGGCACGCTCAAAGCCATCGAGGGCAACCTGATGTCGGGCGGACTGGTCTTGCGGTACAACACGGAAAAGGTATCGGATGGCCTTCCACCCGGCGAAGGCGTGTTTCTCGCCTGCAGTTTTTGGATGGTAAGCGCGCTCAAGCTGCAAGGGCGAGACGCCGATGCCAAAAAGCTTTTCGAGCACGTTCTGTCGTTGGCCAATGACGTCGGTTTGCTCGCCGAGGAATACGACACAAGCGCCAGGCGCCTGGTGGGAAATTTTCCCCAGGCACTATCGCACATCTCGCTGGTAAACGCTGCCGTCAACCTGGCCGGCTTTGATGCCCCACCAACGAAGTAGCGACCCAAAGCGCATCCCACTGGAAGCACATAGTTCCGCAATGGAGGATTGGAATGCACGTATTTGAGGTCTGGGCTCCCCGAGCCAGCACCCTGGAAGTCAAGATCGGAAATAAGAAATTTGCTTTAGAGAAAAGAGATAGGGGTTGGTGGTCAGCGGGGGTGAAGGAGGCAGGACCAGGCACGGATTACGGGTTTGTGATCGATGGTTTGGAACCGCCACTCCCCGATCCGCGAACGCAGTGGCAACCTCATGGAGTTCATGGTGAGTCCCGGGTGGTCGATCCTGCCGCGTTCGCCTGGAGCGACCGTGGCTGGCAGGCGCCGCCTCTCTCGAGCGCACTTATTTACGAGTTGCATGTGGGGACGTTTACGCCGGAAGGAACGCTGAAAGCGGCAGAGGGCCGCATCGATTATTTAAAAGATCTGGGAGTGACCCACGTAGAACTGATGCCGCTCGCGAATTTCCCCGGCAAGCGTGGATGGGGCTATGACGGGGTGGATTTGTATGCGATTTTTAATGCCTACGGAGAGCCCGATGATCTTAAACACTTCGTGGATGCGTGCCATGGCAAAGGAGTCGCCGTGCTGCTGGATGTGGTCTATAACCACCTCGGCCCGGTAGGCAATTATCTGTCAAAGTTTGGACCGTACTTCACTGCCAGTCACTCTACGCCCTGGGGTGACGCAGTCAATTTCGAAGAGGCCGGCGCCAGCGAAGTGCGCGGTTTCTTAATCGACAATGCTTTGATGTGGCTGCGCGACTACCACATGGACGGATTGCGCCTGGACGCGGTGCATGCATTCAATGATCGCTCCGCGATCCATTTTCTGGAACAGCTCGCCCAGGAAGTAAGAAGGCTGGAGGCAGCCATGGGAAAACATTTCGTCCTCATCGCCGAGAGCGATCTGAACGATCCCCGGATTGTCAAAGCCGAAGAGGCGGGAGGATACGGTCTCGATGCCCAGTGGAGCGACGATTTTCACCACGCTTTGTTCGCCGTCATTTCCGGCGAGCGAGCCGGGTACTATGCGGATTTTGGTTCCCTGGCCCAATTGGCCAAGTCATTGCGGTGCGTGTTTGTCTACGACGGCAACTATTCGGAATACCGGCAGCGAAGCCACGGCCGCCAGGTCGTAGGCCTGTCAGGCCATCGTTTCGTGGGCTTCGTGCAAAACCACGATCAGGTTGGTAACCGTGCCCAGGGGGAACGCGTCAGTCATGAAGCTGGCGAGGGCCGCGCCAAGATTGCTGCAGCGCTCGTACTGACCGCGCCATTTGTACCCATGCTCTTTCAGGGGGAAGAGTTTGGTGCGTCTGCTCCCTTCCTGTACTTCACCGATTATGATGACCCGGAACTGGGCAGGATGATTTCCGAAGGACGCAAGCGAGAATTCGTGAGCTTCGGCTGGACTCCGGATCAAATTCCAGATCCACAGGACGCGGAGACATTCAACCAATCCAAGTTGAATTGGGCCGAATTGACGGAGCAGCCGCACGCCTCTCTGCTGCAGTGGCACAAAGACCTCATCAAGTTGCGGCGGGAGCAGAGCGAACTATCCGACGGAAACCTCAACGCGGTCGAGGTGCGTTTCGATGAACAGGCACAGTGGCTGATGCTGGAACGCGGAAGCCTGCGCATTGCCTGCAACCTCGGGCAAGCAGCCGTGGATATGGAAGTAGGGAACGGAGCGCAGCTGTTGCTGGCCTCCGATGACTCGATAGCCCTAAGCGGCGCGAACATTAAATTAGGGCCCGATAGCGTGGCGCTGGTGTCTGTTCCACGCCCCGCATGAACGCCGGATCACCCCATACATAAGTCTTCCTTCCTAACCAGAATCAAAGGAAAAACGCGAAGGGTGCCCAGCCTCTCCCGGCGTGCCGTGGGGTCTCGCTTTTGAGACCTGGGATCCCCGCAATCAATGATTCATGGACACCCTTGACGTGACCACAGGGTAGCGTGTCCCGCTCCCAGGGTTCGGGCTAAACTGAATCGATTCTGGTACCTGATGGCCGGGCATTCGCTGCTGCCGAACATCGGTGCAATAATCTTAGCGGAGTTGAGGAAAGTTGCCTGTGAGCCGATGCATTTTGCTCGTATACCTGGCTGCGAGCGTATCGCTCATGGCGATGGGTCAGAGCGCCGCCTGGCAACCGAATCTTACCCGCCAGCAGGCTTATACCGCGCATCGGGCTTCGAGCGCGGATCCGACCGGGGCCAATGCCGACCGTCGGAAGGTCGACCCCGGGGAAACACTGACCGTGCTGGATACGGACGGGCCCGGCCTGGTTTCGCACCTGTGGTTCACCATTGCCAGCTCAGAGCCATACCATCTGAAACGGATCGTGTTGCGCATCTACTGGGATGGCGAAGAAACCCCGAGCGTAGAGGCTCCGATTGGCGATTTTTTTGGCCTGGGTCTCGGCTACTATCACCCCTGGCAGTCTGAAATGCTTTCGGTCGGAAGCGTTAAAGACTTGAACTGCTTCTTCCCAATGCCTTTTCAGCGGCATGCGCGAATTACCGTGACCAACGAAGGCAATCGGGCTATCAGGGCGCTGTATTACAACATCGACTACCGTATCAACGCAACAACCCTGGCGCCGGGAACGCTGTATTTCCATGCGCAATACCGTCAGGCGCAACCCAACCACGGCTGGACAAATAAGTGGACATCGAACGCGCAACCGCTGGTGAATAAGAAAGCTAACCTTACCGGACAGGATAACTACGTTTGGCTTGACGCCAAAGGTAGCGGTCAATATGCCGGTGTGACCATGTCCATTTTGCAGAACCAGGATGATTGGTGGGGCGAAGGTGACGACATGTTCTTCGTTGATGGCGCGAAGAAGCCGTCGATCGCCGGCACTGGGGCGGAGGATTATTTCCTTGGCGCCTGGGGTTTCAAAGACCATCCTTTCTCCTACCAGTTGTACGGTGCGCCCATCGTAGGGAAAGGCAGGGCGGGGGCCCGGTCAAGCGTATACCGCTTTCATCTTGATTCACCGATCGTTTTCAAGACGTCGTTCAAGGCGACCATCGAACACGGCAACGCGAACCATCGCTCAGATAACTACTACTCGGTGGCTTATTGGTACCAGACTGAGCCACACGCCCCTTTCCCTCCATTGCCGCCGGTGGAGGATAGACTGCCCATGCTGGAACATGTGGGCGGACCCGGAAGCGCTGTGCCCAGCAGCCCCGCCACCCGCCGCTAGAGTTCGTCGCGCAGCAGCGCTACAACAAGAGTTTCAACCCGAATTGACCCAAGGCGATGAGCCCAGTGGAGAGGTCTGCGGTTTTCCGGACTGAAGTACGGCCTGAGTTGCCCCCCCGGGTCCGGTGGTAGAGAGAATCAATAAGACTCAAACGAAGTTACATATCAGAGAGCCGCCGAAAGCGCAAACGTCAAGAGCAGGGCGATGATTGATATCAAAGTTTCGCTGATGGACCAGGTCTTCATGGTATCGGTGACGCTCATGTTGAAGTATTCCTTCACCAGCCAGAATCCGCCATCGTTGACATGCGAAAAGATGGCCGATCCCGCGCCTGTGGCGATGGTCAGCAATTCCGGCCGTACACCTGGGCTATGCGCGAGGATGGGAGCGAGGATGCCTGCGGCCGTGGCTAAGGAAACAGTGGCGGATCCGGTAGCCAGGCGGATGAGCGCGGCGACCAGCCATCCCAGCAGCAGCAGCGATACATGGGCGTGCAGCGCAACCGCGACGATTGCCTGTGAGACGCCGCTATCCTGAAGGATGCGTCCAAACCCTCCGCCCGCGCCAATCACCAGCGTGATGTGAGCCGTGGGCGCCAAGCACTCGTTAGAGAACTTGAGAAGCATCTCCCGGTTGAAACCGCGCATTTTGCCCAGGGTGATAAAGCTGACCAGGACCGCGACCAGCAAGGCCATGTCGGCACCGCCCAGCAAATGCAGCACGCGGTTGGTGGCCGTGCCGGGGGGTGCCAGCACCCCCGCCCAGCTGCCAATCAGCATCAGCACCACCGGCAGCAAAACGGTGGCCATCGAGATCGCAAAGCCGGGCAACGCGCGATTCGCATCGTGCTCGGAAAACTGTTCCGCCATGGGGTTGTGGGCATCGAGCACAATCCTGGGGGCGATGATGTGAGCATAAACCGGGCCTGCGATGATCGCGCTGGGAATGCCAACCAGCAGGCCGTATAGGATGGTCCGTCCCACGTCGGCGTGGAAGATCGTAACCGCCAGCATCGCCGCCGGATGCGGCGGCACCAGCGCATGCACCACGGAAAGCCCGGCCAACATGGGCAGGCCCACCAGGATCAGCGAAGTCCGGGTGCGCCGGGCCACGGTAAACGCAATCGGTATGAGCAGAACGAAGCCCACCTCAAAAAAGACCGGCAGGCCCACTACCAGCGCCGCGCACATCATGGACCAGGGCACATGCCGCTCGCCGAAAAGCTGAATCAGGGTCTCCGCAATACGCTCCGAGGCCCCGGATTCTGCCATCATCTTGCCCAGCATGGTGCCGAGACCAACTACGATCGCGATGTGCCCCAGGGTGTTGCCCGTCCCTGTCTCGAAAGAGGAGACGACGGTCCCCAGCGGCATCCCCGTGACGATTGCGAGCGCCAGCGAAACCATCATCAACGAGAGAAAAGCATTCAGCTTGCCCACCGCGATGAGCAGAACCAGGCCCACCACCGCGCTGATAGCGGCGATCAACAGGAAGATGCTATGACTGTCGAGCAACGGGGTTGGGTTCAAGAGGAACCCAATGAAGGGCGGGGTAGAAATCGCCCAGCTCTTTGGCCGGTGGCATGGCCATCTTTGTACGACAGCACTCCATTGACCCATACGGCGACGATTCCTGCGGCGGCGCAGATAGGGTTGCTGAAGGTAGCCGTATCGATAATTTTCTCCGGATCGAAGAGTACCAGGTCAGCGGAGGAGCCTTCGCCGATTCGACCGCGTCCGGCCAGTCTGAATCGTTGCGCGGGCAGGCCGGTCATTTTATGCACCGCTTGCGTAAGCGGGAAGATACCCTGTTCCCGGCAGTAATAGCCCAGCACCCGAGGAAACGTTCCCCAAAGCCGGGGGTGTGGCCGGGGGTCGTTGGGCAGCCCGTCGGAGCCGATCATGGTTGCCGGGTGCCGCAGGATGCGGCGCACATCCTCTTCCGTCATGCAGTGGTAGATGGCGCCCGCGGGTTGCAAGCGCGCCGCCGCTTCCCCTTGTTTCATGCCCCAGGCAAGGGCAATCTGCTCCAGCGTCTGGCCGGCCATTTCGGGGTGTGGCGTCGACCAGGTAACGACGATACGGACCCGCTCATCCACCTGGCGAAGATCGAGGGTGCTGGAAGAGGCCGCATAGGGGTAGCAGTCACATTGCACAGGCTGTTCAGCGCGAGCCATCTCCAATGCGCCGAGTACCTCTCCGCTCCTGCCCCAGTTGGCGATGCCCGCGCATTTCAGATGGGAGATGACGACCGGCACGTTGCAGTGACGGCCGGTATCGAAAGCTTCACTCATGGCGGAGAGGATCTGCTCGGCTTCGGTGCGCAAATGCGTGGCGTAGATGGCGCCGGCGGCAGCGAGGGGCTCGGCCAGCAACAAAATTTCCTCTGCCGGAGCGGACCGGGCCGAACCATAGGCCAGGCCGGAGCTTAGCCCCAGGGCTCCGTGGTCCAGGGCCTCCACCAGTTGTGCGCGCATGGCCTGAATCTCGGCTGCGGTGGCGGCGCGGTCGAGCCGGTCCATGTGGTTGTTGCGCAGAGCCGTATGGCCGGCCAGGGCAGCCACATTCACTGCCGGCTGGGCCGCGTCGACGGCCGCGACATAGGCCGCGAAAGTTGGGTAACGGAAGGCGTCAGCTTCCCCCAGCAGATTCATCGGATCGGGAGGCGGTCCCGTCAACTGCACCGGCGCCGCGCTTATGCCGCAGTTGCCGACGATCACGGTCGTGACCCCCTGGGAAAGTTTAGCCATCATCTGTGGGTCGCGGATGACGCTGGTATCGTCGTGGGTGTGAACATCGATGAAGCCAGGAGAAAGGACCTGCCCTTCTCCCTGTGTAACCTGCCGGGCAACGTAATGCGCGAGTTGTCCGACCGCGCAAACGGCACCGGCTTCGACGGCGACATCCGCTGTCTCAGGCTCGGCGCCGCTACCATCGAGGACCCGAACGTTCCGAATGAGCGTGTCGCAATGAGGCATATGGCCTGGCATCGTCCTTTCCAATGACCTCGGGTGGCCCACATCTCGCTCGTTTTTTGCGAGATGTGGATACCTCGAATCTTAACGTCTTTTCTTAACCGGCCGAAAGCTGTCTGGTGCAGCGCAGTGGTACCCCACATCTCGCGAAAAACGAGCGAGATACCCAGGACTTCTTGCATGTAGCACATTTCAGGACTGCATGTGTTGGCTGGGTGGCCTATTTAAGCCTTCTTTTGGCTTGGGTGGGCTTGCAGAAAATGCTCTAGACTGATCTGACGTGCTTAGGATTCAGGAGGGTGTGCCATGTCCGATGAAGATTTAAAAGCAGAGCTTGAGAGACTGCGCGCAGAAAATGATCAGCTGAAAAGCAAGAGTGTGCGTGGGCTAAGTTTAAAGGTGAGTGAGAAGGGAGCAGTGTCGCTTTACGGAGTTGGCCGGTTCCCGGTGACGCTTTACAAGGAACAGTGGGCCAAAGTTCTTGGTATGAAGGACGATATAGAGAAGTTTATGCACGACAACGCCCACTTGCTCAAGACGAAGGAATAAGTTAGACGGCCTGGAGGACGCCGGCCGCGGCAGAGCGGTAGACGGCCTCAATCATGGCGAAGCCTACCGGAGGCATGGCTTAGCTGTCACGGTCTGCGCATGAAAGCCCCTGGTTGCGGATTGCCTTGTGGTCCAGGTCGCGCAGGCTCTCGCGTCCAGGCTGTACCATTCGAGGAATTCCTACCCCATTTGGTCCTGCGAGGAACCGGGATGCGAACGATCATTTTGGTAACCGGGTCGGTCGCCGCACTGCTGCTCTTGTCATCGTGTAGGAAACAGGACAGGCTCCATGAAACCGTGACCTCGGGACCCAAGGATGCCCGCCTGAACGTAGAAGCGGGTGGATATCACGGCAATCATTTCTCGGGTCCGGTCTACATTCCCCGTTCCTCTCCCATGGAGGAGGGCACTACGGCGTACAACGTGGTCTATCAAGATGGCGTGACTGTCCTCAGCAGGGCCGAAACGTTGCGGCATCTGCTGGCCATCCGGCGGGATGGGAGCTACGTCTTTGACGCCTCGGCCAGTCGAATCGCGAACCTCGAGCCCGGAAGCATACTCCTGCTGTCCGGCCTGGCGTTATGCACGGTGGTCGATGTAAAAGAAACCAGTGGCGGATACCTGATCAAGACGGGATCGGCGAAAATCACCGACGCCATCAAGGACGGCCGCCTGGAGGGCACGTACAGGATCGATTTCAGCAGGATGAAAAGCGGCGTCCAGGGCGCTGCTGACTTTGATGTCAACTTTGGCGGTTACAATTACCATGTCAAATTCACGCCGACCGATGATCGCATCCAGGTTCAGGCGACCATTAAATATGGCGGCAGCCAGGGTACCCTGGCATATGAGGGCATCGGTTACCTTAGCAACTTCGTTTCGACCATCAAGATGCAGATCAAGGATGGGGAACTTATCGACCTCAGGTTTACGAATGCAAATCTTACCGGCCAAACGGAACTGAAGTGGTTTGCGGTGGCTACGGATGCCATGAAACCGGGGTCCATGGCCAAGATCACTTCCTGGCCCGCTGAGCTCTTGAAGAGCGGCCCGCTCTCCAAAGCCGCCTATCATGTCCCTATCCTGGTGGGTGTGGTGCCATTCGATCTGCGGATCTCGCTCGGCTTCAGCTTTATTCCCGCCCTCACCTCAAAGAACAGCGTCGTTGAGGGTAGCAAACTGATAAAGTACAGTGGCAGCGGCGGCTTCGTTTTTTCGAATGGCCTAACCAGGCCAGCAGGATCTATCAATGTCGATGCGGATGTCGCCGGAACCGATAATCGGGTAGTGGCCGCCGGTGCAGTGGGCTTTACCGCCGCTACCGAGGCGCCCCGGCTGGAGTTGGCCATGGGCTGGCCGCCGTCGCCTTTGCCCGCAGCCGGCTATCTCAACTTCATCGCTTCCTATGGCATTGTGACCAACGGAATGATCAGCCCAATTCCATGCCAGACCAACATCATGGCATTCAGCGTGAACGCAGGGTCCGCCTACTCGTCACCAAATACCTTCGCCACCTGGTTTGGAACAGCCACCGGAGTAACGTCGTCCGTCTCGCTCTGGCAGAAGACCACAAAGTCAGCCGGCGCCGGGGGTCTCATGTGCCCCAGCTGAGTTAGGCAACCATGACCATCACATTTAACCGGCTGCCTGGTCATCCTCACCAATATCTTCATGCCAGATTTCCGGATGTTCGCTTATGAAGTCTTGCATCATCTGCATGCATTCTTCAGAGTTCAGATCGATAACCTTTACCCCAGCCGCACGGAGCCAGTCGAGGCCGCCGCTAAACGTCCTGCTCTCGCCTACGACCAGTGTGCGGATGCCGAACTGACGCACCAGGCCGCTACAGTACCAGCAGGGCGCCAGTGTGGTCACCATCACGATATTGCGGTAGGAGCGTAATCGACCCGCGCGGCGAAACGCATCAGTTTCCGCGTGGACCGAGGGATCGCCTTGCTGTACCCGCCGATTGTGTCCAGAGCTGAGCAACTGCCCGTGGTTATCAAACATTGCTGCGCCGATGGGAAGGCCACCTTCGGCCAGGCCGCTCCGGGCTTCACGTATCGCGACCGTCAACATCGATGCCCAATCCTGCTCCACGTCCATTCCTCACCCTCAGTCAGAATACGTACCCAGCCTTTCGATTGTCGAGACGAGTGAAGGCCGCCTCAAGATCCGAGAGAAAGAGCCGAGCCTATTCAGCCAGGTGTGGCTAGCAACAGCAAGGCAGCATGAAAGCATCCTATCGCCTGCTCCGTTGCACACCTGCATCGTGAGCCTCGAAAGGATTTTCATGACTCGATACAACCAATTCAGAGCGATGCTGCTTTGCGGTGTCACTCTTCTATCGGCGGGCTGTAATAAGCAAGACAACTCCAAGGCTAACTACCAATCCGCAATTAACGACTATTACAAGGCTCATCCGGCCTGCATCTGGCAGGACACCAAGAAATTTCCAGTCCAGGCTGCGACTTCGGACGATGCCAAAACACAGGGTTACGACGCCCTTACGGATGCCGGCCTTCTCACTCGCACGACCGGAGAGAAGAAAGTGTTCATTATTGCTTCCAAGCAGGTGAACAACTACGATTTGTCAGCTCAAGGGCGTTCCGCCTGGACGCCGGATACGACCCAGCCGGGATACGGTAATTTCTGTTACGGCCATCGTGTTGTCGATTCCATCGATAGCTTTACCACCGGAGTCAACGGGTCCGGTTTGAAGACGGCCCAGGTGAATTACCACTACACCTTTGCCGATGTTCCGCAGTGGGCGAAGTCACAAGAGGTGCAAACAGCGTTCTCATCGGCCGGCGCGGCACTGGCGCATAGCCAGCCGGGCCAGGATTCACTGGTGATGAATGGCAGTAATTGGCAAGTCACGAAGTAACAGCGTGTCCCATCCTTGAGACGTTTTCAAGGATGGGCCTGGGCCATTACGTACTGCTGAGCCGACTCGAGGGCAAACACAAGCAAGGAACGCGCCGTGACGCCATAAGAGTCGCCCACCTTGAAGCATCCCTTCTCGCTGTTGTCTGCGACGTTGGTGTCGATCAACAACGACCAGGTATCGCCACCAGGGCACGCAGGCAAGGTAAATTCAACCAGATCGTGATAATCGTTGATCACGATCAACAGCGTTGCTTGCTTTCCTCTCTGCCTGATTCCGGTCACTTGTGCACGGCCATCCAGCAGCATGCCGAAGCAGCGCATGTTCGTATCACCCCAATGCTCCTGCTCCATTTCGGATCCATTGGCGTTAATCCAGGTCAGATCCTTGACCCCCAACTCCTCGTTGTATTGACCGGTGAGAAATAGATTGCGGCGCAGGATCGGATACTTGTGCCGCATGCGGGTAAGCCTCCGGGTAAAGGCAACCAGCGGCTCGTTCTGCTCCTGCAGTTCCCAATTGACCCAACTGATCTCGTTATCCTGACAATATGCATTGTTGTTACCGCCCTGGGTACGGGCGAACTCATCGCCGGCCAATATCATGGGCGTACCTTGAGCCAGCAATAAAGTTGCCAGAACGTTGCGTATCTGGCGCTTGCGCAAAGCATTGATCTCGGGGTCGTCCGTAGGGCCTTCGACGCCGCAATTCCAGGAGCTGTTGTTCGAACTGCCGTCGTTGTTATCTTCTCCATTCGCTTCGTTATGTTTCTCGTTATAACTGAACACATCATTCAAGGTGAAGCCATCATGAGCGGTGACAAAGTTAATCGACGCCCACGGTCTGCGTCCTTGATGGTTGAAGAGGGATGCGGATGCACATAGGTTATCCGTCAGAGCGGCGGCTGGGGCATTACCCGTCCAGAATTTACGAGTGTGGTCGCGGAATTTGTCATTCCACTCTGCCCAGCCCGGAGGAAAAGCGCCCACCTGGTAGCCGCCGGGCCCCAGATCCCAGGGCTCGGCGATGAGCTTGATCCTCGAGAGACATGGATCCTGGCTGCAGGCTTTGAGAAATCCACTCTGATTGTCGAACCCGTTGGGTTCCCGCGCAAGAATGGTCCCCAGATCAAAGCGAAAGCCATCGACGCGGGTCTGCTCGGCCCAAAAACGCAGGCTATCGGTGACCATCTGAATTACGCGCGCGTGACTAATATTCAGAGTATTTCCGGTCCCGGTATCGTTAATGTAATAGCGCGGCTTATCAGGCAACAGACGGTAGTAAGTTGCGTTATCAATTCCCTTGAACGATAGCGTAGGCCCGCGTTCATTTCCTTCCGCGGTATGGTTGTAGACCACGTCCATAATGACTTCGATCCCCGCATCGTGGAAGCGAGCGACCATCTCCTTGAACTCGCGCAGTGGATGCTTGGGGTTGGCAGCATAGCGCGTATCGGGCGCGAAGAACCCGATACTGTTGTAGCCCCAGTAGTTGGTCAGACCCTTCTCCAGCAGGTGGCTGTCATTGATGAAAAAATGGACCGGTAGCAGTTCGACCGAGGTTACGCCCAGTTGCTTGACGTATTTGACTACCGCTTCCTCGCCCAGGCCGGCGTAAGTGCCGCGCAGGTGCTCTGGCATCCCGGGAAAAAGTTTCGTAAAGCCTTTGACGTGCAGCTCATAAATAATCGTGTCATCAAAGGGCACCCGGACTTCGCTTAGCACACTTTGACCATGCCAATCGAAGTTGGGATCTACGACTAGACACTTGGGCATGAACGGGGCGCTATCCCGTTCATCAAAGGTCGTATCGTCACCAGACTCCATCTGGTAACCAAAGACCGCGGGGTCCCACTTGAGCTCGCCTTGATGCGCCACCGCGTAGGGATCGAGTAGTAATTTGTTGGGATTAAAACGATGCCCAGCCTCGGGTTCATAAGGCCCGTGCACGCGATATCCGTAAACAGCACCCGGACGTACATCCGGGAGATACCCATGCCAGATCTGATTGGTATATTCGGGCAATTCAATCCGTTCCAACTCCTGTTCACCATTTTCGTCAAAGAGGCAGACTTCGACTTTGGTGGCGTGGGCGGAGAATAAAGCGAAGTTCGTGCCTTTCCCATCCCAGGTTGCGCCTCTTGGGTGAGGCAGGCCTTCTCTGATTGGGGCAGTGCCCGGTTCGGTCATGGTTATTGCGGACATGTTGATGTGAGTCCTGTCGTACGCGGATTGATAACAATTTCAAGAAAAAAATGCAGATTCAAATAGATGCGGATTGAGGGGTTTTAGCTGGTTGGGCGCTCAAAGCTCACCGGCGGGAGCGTCGTTTCTTTCAGGCCATCAAATAAGTCTTAGGAATTCTCGCGAATCCATGGGTGGCCCATTCAAGCCCTTTCTTGAAGGGGAGAAGCCGATGCCCCGCGACTTTCCTCATTTTTTGGGAATTGGGGTGAGGAAACCCTGGTCCCGCAGCCATTGTTCGAGCAAGACGGGCCATAGATCCAGCGCCGCGACCCCCGCTCCCATTCCGCTGCCATGATCCCCATGTCGGAAGATATGTAATTCTGCCGGAACCCCCGCAGTCTGCAAGGCGTTATAGAAAACGACGCTGGCACTGACGGGGACTGTGGCATCGTCCGAAGTGCTGTAGATAAATGTGGTTGGCGTTTGGGAAGTAACGTGCAGGCTGGGAGTATATTTCTGTTCGTCTTCCTTGCAGGTTTCGACCGGAATTGTCTTGATCACCGAGCAGTAGCTGATGTAGTGGCCGCTGGGCTGCATGGCGTTCAACCATGGGTAGCCGAGCACCACGAAATCAGGCCGGCTGCTGAAACGCTCGATGGGGTCGCTCGCGTCGGGTTTTCCAGCGTCGAAGAGCGTGCCGGTGGCCGCTGCCAGGTGGCCGCCTGCGGAAAAGCCAATGATACCGATGCGGTTGGGGAGAAAGCCATAGGTGGAGGCCGAGGACCGCACCAGCCGTACTGCGCGCTGCGCATCCTGAAGTGGAATCGGGTAGAGATATTTCGCCCCCAGCCGGTATTTGAGCACAAAGGCAGTCACACCTCTGGACGCGAACCAGTCAGCGACCTGACGGCCCTCAAGGTTACTGGCGAGTCCGACGTAGGCTCCGCCAGGGGCGACAATCACTGCCGATCCCGTGCCCCTTCCTTTCTGAGGGAGGAAGACAGTAAGCGTTGGCAAATCGGCCGGATCAGTGCCGACCACCTCGCGTGCTCCACTCGGCCATAGCTGCAGAGTGGAAATGTCGAGAGCTGGATCGATCGCTTGCTCAACCTGCGATCGTGCCCGCCGCGCGTCGACTGCAAACAGGCAGAGAACAGCTAATACCAAAATTTTCTTCAAGTCCTGTCCCCTCCATGCCGCAACGATTCCTTCCAGGGTGTGCGCCCCCCTCGAAAGGATTGTTCTTCGCCATCACTTGCAGGTGTTCCTTAGCAACCTTTCGAGCTGAAGTGGCATCGTCCCCTGTTGTCCACTCGATTTTGGCCGCCAAAAGTGGTCCCAGGGTCACGAACCGGTCGCGTGGTCCATCGTAATCTGTTTCCTCCCAAATGGCTGCCTCAGATCCGCCCGATTGAGGGTTTCGCCGTGACGGCATGGATCACTAACTTGGAATCATCGCGGCACAATCCCACCGCGATTTGCTCGAAAGGTGGTCCCCCGATGCTGAATGCCAAGGTTGCCTTCAACAGCGTAAGCGCGTTTCCAGGAATAGCATCCAAAAAGGTTCAACTTCGTGCCGCCAAGGCTGTTGCTCGCCCAGCCCACGCACTCAGTTTGGTCGACGCCGGAACCTACGGAAGTCGCATGGCGAAGCACCTGCACATGGCGAGCGCTCCCGCAATCGGCGTGAAGACCCGGCACCGGTCGCAGCTTGCGGTTACCCGGCTGCGCTCAGAAACCGCACTCGATGACCGGACGACGCCTTTCGCCTGCGAGCGGGCCTTCACCGTTCAGTTGCATCTACGGCCGGTCTCTCCCGTCAAATTCTGGCTTCAGGAACGCCCGGTGGCGGTGGATTCGGTACAGGGGGAAGGCAGCGTCAGCGTCTTTCATTTGGAGCAGGAACCCGCTTTATATTTGGGGAGTGCATTCGATATGGTGCAGTTTTATGTGCCCCGTGCTGCCCTGGATGAGTTCGCCGATGAGAACGATGGCTGCCGATGTGAAACCCTCAGCTGGCCTTTTGGCAAGATTGATACCAAGCTGAAGAATCTGGCTTTGTGTCTCTTGCCTGCGCTGGAGAGACCTGAAGCCGCCACTGAGCTGTATGTAGACCACCTGGTATTTGCAGCGCATGCCTATATCGCCCGCACCTACGGTGGAATCACAATTGCACCTTTCATTGTGCGTGGGGGGCTGGCCCCCTGGCAGTTGCATCGGGCTACGGAGATGCTGAAGGCAAATCTGGATGGACAGATCACGCTCTCCCAGGTGGCGCGCGAATGCAAACTTTCCGTCAGTCATTTCGTCCGTGCCTTCAAGCAAACAATTGGGCAGCCGCCCTACCGCTGGCTCTTGCAACAACGCATCGACGCAGCCAAGGAACTTTTGCTGCATTCCGGCCTGCCCATGGTAGACATTGCACTCAAATGCGGGTTTGCCGATCAGGCATGTTTCATCCGGGCGTTTCGCAAATTGCTTGACACCACCCCCGGGGAGTGGCGGCGGATACGGATGCAGTAAGACCCGGTAGTTTGCCGCCGCCACAGATCACTTCTTCGACGATCAGTCGAGGCTGTTGACGATTTCTCCCAGGAACCATGCTCGGCGCTCTGTCTCGTCGATCCAGACCTCGATCAGGCTGGTTGTCGCCACATCGTTGTGCTGATCGCATACTTCGTGCGCGGAGCGAAGAAAGGCTGTCAGCTGCCGGTTGTCTGCAAACAGCTCACTGAGCATGCCTTTGGGAGAAACGTGGAGGCTATCGTTATCCTTTAGCCGTTGCTGACTCGCGATCTCGCCGATGGAATGAATCGTGGTGCCCCCCAACTTGCGAGCCCGCTCGGCGATGGGGTCGGTCATGGCGAAGATTTGATCGCCCTGCTCATCGAGAAGCAGATGATAGTCGCGGAAGTTCTTTCCGGTCATATGCCAATGAAAATTCTTGGTTTTCAAGTAAAGGGCGAACGAATCGGCCAGCAGGTGACGCAGCTCGCCTGATATTTCCTCTACTGCGTCGTGGTCCAGCTGTCCAACGTTCTTCACTGAAGCTTTCTCGTTCTTCGATTCAACCTTTTCTGCCGTTGCCATCGCATCTCCTTCTGTCCGCTGCGGAGAGTCTTCTCCGCGCCGCTACCTTACATGGATGCACGCGCTCGTGAAGCGTGCTTTAAATTTCTCGTTGGCCGGCGCCGGCATCCCAGTCGGTGGTTGCAGCAATAAGAGCAAACTCTCCGCAACCTGAAACAAGATGTTGCCTCCTTGCCGCTCTTACGGTGGTTAGGTACGTATCGAGGAAATCGACTGACGACAAGAAGCATGAGAGGAAACCATGCCTGACGTTGAGCGCTACGATGCCGTTGTGCTGGGCAGCGGAGAGGCCGGAAAATACATGACCTGGCACCTGGGCGCCGGCGGCAGACGGGTTGCGGTGATCGAACGAAAATATCTTGGAGGTGCCTGTCCGAATATTGCCTGCTTGCCGAGCAAGAACGTAGTGCACACAGCAAAGGTCGCCTCCTATTTCAATCGAGGCGAAGAATTTGGCATGTTGACCGAAAAGTGGACCATCTCCATGCCGGGCGTGCGGGCGCGCAAACGAAAAATGGTGGATGGCCTTCACCAAATGCACCTGGACAATTTTGCGCGCAGCAAGGCGGAGATCGTCATGGGCGAAGGGCGCTTCATCGCCGGCAGGACCTTGCGAGTGTCGCTTCCCGAGGGAACGGAGCGCGTTCTCCACGGCGACCAGGTGTTTATCGACACTGGCACCCGGGCGCAGATCGGTAACATACCAGGTCTCGCTGAATCTGCTCCGCTCACTCATGTGGAAGCGCTGGAGCTCGACTCCGTCCCGGAACACTTGCTGATTCTAGGCGGCGGCTATGTCGGTCTGGAATTTGCCCAGGCCATGCGCCGCCTGGGCAGCCGCGTGACCATCATGGAGCGTAACGATCGTCTTTTGCACCGTGAGGATCCGGACGTTTCCGAAGCACTGACACAGCTCTTCCAGGGCGAGGGTATCGTCACTGTGGCAAATACCAACCTGGGGCGGGTAGAAGGCAAGTCAGGCCAGGGGGTGCGGCTGCATGGTTCAAGGCGGGGCTCCGAGATCATTGTCGAAGGTTCGCACTTGCTGGTGGCCACTGGGCGCCTGCCCAATACAGAAGGCATCGGGCTCGAACAGGCGGGAATCAGGACCACGAAAAAAGGATTTATCGAAGTAAACGAACGGCTGGAGACAAGCGCTCCTGCCGTTTGGGCGCTCGGCGACTGCGCCGGTAGTCCTTTCTTCACCCACATCTCATTCGACGATTACCGTATTGTCCGTGACAATCTTGGAGGCGCCAACCGGACAACGACGGGAAGACAGGTGCCGTCCTGCCTCTTTACTGACCCTGAACTGGCGCGAGTGGGCCTGGACGAATCGCAGGCGAAGCGGCAGGGCATTCCTTACCGGCTGGCGAAAATACCGATGGCCGCCGTGCTGCGGACCCGCACCTTGGCAGAGACGAGGGGGTTTCTCAAAGCACTGGTCAGCGCGGCGGATGACCAGATTCTGGGATTTACTGGTTTCGGCGTGGGTGCCGGGGAGACTATGGCTACCATCCAGCTCGCCATGAGGACGGGCACACCGTACACCGTATTGCGCGATATGACGCTTGCTCACCCCACGCTTGCGGAGGGCCTCGTGCCTCTTTTCTCTTCAGTGTCCGGGAAACCATAGCGCTGTACGTCTACGGCTGCTCGGCCCACAGAGTCGAGCATCGCGCCCAGCCCACCGTTACATTACCAATCCACCAATCGCAAGCGCCACGATCAACCCAGCGATCACAAGGTCGGCGAACCGTCGCTTGGTCGTGGTAGCACGGGCGGCGCCAGGCATGATGATCAACTTGCTCGGTGCTATTTCTTGCCCTTCCATCGCGTCACCTCCGGCAAACCTCAGTTCGCGGCGGCGGCCCTATCCGAGGTCGGCACCATCGTCTTGCGCAACGCAACTTTGGCACGCGCCAGCCGGGACTTCGTCGCCGGAATGGAGATACCCATGTTGCGGGCAATCTGCTTCATGGAGTGCCCCTCCATTTGTCCCCGTTCCACAACCGAGCGAAGTGCATTTGGCAGCCGGCAAATGGCCCTCTTCAGGTGCAAAGACCTCTCACGACCGGCATAATGCCTCTCGGGATCGGCTGAGTAGTCGGCAATTTGCCACGTCTGCCACGTCTCTCCCTCGGCGGTGGCGTCGATCGATGTTTCCAGACGGATGCGCCTCTTCCGCAGGATCATGAGCGCCGAATTGATACCAATACGAGTGAACCAGGTGGCAAAGCTGGACCTGCCGTCAAACTGTTTCAAATGCAGAAAGGCTCTCATCATGGAATCCTGAAGGGCATCTTCCGCATCCTCCCGGTTCTTGGTCACCCCGTAAATGGTATTGAAGACACGCTTTGAGTTGCGCGCGCAGAGTTCGACAAAGGCCCACTCGTGGCCGGCTTGCGCCGCCTCAACGAGCAGGTCGTCTTCCATAGCGCCGGGTTCCAGATGCTGGGCAATGCTGTCATTAATCACACTGCAGGAAGTCATAGAAACACCTCAGGAGATTTAGAAAAGCGACCGGGGGAAAATTCGTGTGTGGAAACGGCCTGTGCGTACCGTGAGAATGACAGAAGCTCTGCGGACCAAACCAGTGAGCAACTGTTAGCTAACGGTGATCTGCAATATGGGGTGGCACCAACCCGTTATCACGATATGACTAGTCAAAAGTAGATTAGGCGAGCAAGGGATAGCTTGATTTAAATTGCTTTTAATTTGCTGATCTTGCGCGAAGGGAAGGGATTGGATGGTATCGACTGTGGTGATTGAGCAGCAGCCGCTTTCTCGCACGCAATCGTGACCCGACCAGCTCACTTTGCACTCAGTTTGCTGCAATAACAGTGACAAATCAAGCGGGCGCGAGGAAAGGCAACCGCGATCTACGGTGTCCTTCCAGAGCGACCGCCATCGCAGCGCCAGGCAACGCGAGCCGGCCTCAGGACATCTTCTTAAAAAGCGAAGGAAAAGCGTAGGAGGTCAAAAAATGGGACAACCGCAGACTGTTGTGGACATCAGCCAGTATCAGGAACAGAAAGCGAATGCTGAGTAAACCCCAACCCATGTAGCTTTAGAGGTCGCCCGTGATCGTCGGCTCCAGCAGGGCTTGTTCCGTGATGGGCCCGCTGTTTGTTCGACGAAAGCTGATTATCGCTAGCATCAGCAGGGCTGCGACGCCAGGTACCAGCAGGCCGATACGCAGAGATCCGGTATTAGTCGAGACCGTCCCCGTTAACCAGGAGAGTACAGCTCCTCCGAGCCCGGCGGAGGCAAACACCCAGCCAGCATTGCGCGACCCGCCGATCTCCGTCAGGAAAAGCGCAAGGATAAGGGGAAATACGGGTGCCAGGGCAAGGCCGGTAAGCGCCGATCCTGCGAGGATGGTGGTCGGGGTGCGGGCCGCCAGCAGCAAGGCGACGCCTGCGATGGTGGCAACCACAGCCGCTCGATAGAGACGAAGGTCCGTCACCCAGGCCAACAGTGCTGGCGTCAAGCCTCGCCCCAACAATAGGGCCGCCCAAAAAACGGCGACCGCCAGGGTGCCACCAGCGAAGGTCCAGGCTGTGGTACGAGTGGTATAGGTGCTCATCCAACTCCCCACGGCAGCCTCGATCCCTACATAAAGAAAGGCGAGCAGGGCAAAATAAAGGATAGTGGTTGCCTCTTTGATCCCACTTGGCGCCGATGCGGAATCGGTGGCGGCGTTCAGATCGCCGCGGTCCGCCAGCAGCGCTAAAACCACGAACGGTAAAGCCAGCAGTCCGACCAGGCCAAAGGCCGTACCGCCGGCGGCATGGCGTAGAAATTGGGCAGCCAGAAGCGGACAGGCCACGGAACCAGCGCTCCAGGAAAAATTCAAAAAAGCGAGCGCCGCTCCCATGCGCTTTGGGTGGCGCCGGCCGGCGAGTATGTTGTTCGCTGTCATGGCCAATCCAAGGCCGAGTCCATACACCCCAAATGCGGGCAAAGATTCTTGTTGCAGCAGAAAAATACTGATCGCTCCTGCGCTAAACAGCCCGTAGCCGACGGCCAGAGTCTTCCAAAGATTTCCCCGGACCAACAGGGCGCCCGAGGACGCCGTGGCAAACTGCACCAGTAGCAGAAGGCCGGCATCTTTATCCCGTAGGTGCCATTGCGCCGAGAGCCGCGGCAGAATGCAACCCAACAACACCGTGCCGACGCCAGTGAGGGCGATTCCCAGGTGGAGCAATGGCTCCAGCAAACGAAGGCGAAGAGCCCCGGCCGCACTGTGATTTACGTGAGACATCCAGAAAGAGCCGTTTTCGAGTGCCGCGTCGCGGGACCCGCCTCTCCAATGTACGCGCTGCATGGCTAACTCACGACCGGCCAAACGTTATCTGGGGGTCGGTGATGGGCAGACGCACACTTCACCGGAAAGTTCGCATTCGTTCTCGAAAGCAAACGATGGGGCTTGGTTTGACCCTGTGCGTTACGGTTGCTACTATCAAAGTGCGGGGTGGAGCAGTCCGGTAGCTCGTTGGGCTCATAACCCAAAGGTCGCTGGTTCAAATCCAGCCCCCGCAACC
>CAVVQX010000017.1:0-237159 GCA_963750415.1 uncultured Acidobacteriaceae bacterium | reverse complement strand
CGGCCGGGAGAAGCGCGCAAACACCAATCCGGTTACCACGGCCAGGCCAAATAAGACTGACGACCGACTCGAGCGCGACCAGGATGTTGGTTTCCAGCCCCACAGGCACAGTACTACCGTACCCGATTGTGGCCGAGGTATGAATGCTGAAAAAGAATGCCTTCAGAAAAGGAGTATTGATTTCGGTATTGAGGGTGTTGACGAGTCCTCCCGGCCCACAGCTATCGTACAGTATAGCGAAACAGCCATTGAGCGTAAGGTAGACAGCAGCGACGAAGATGAAAAACCGGGACCATGTCGTGCTGACCAGGTTGGAGTAGGCCAGAAACGTCCGCAGCCCCCGCCCTCGTTTTGCACGTTGAAGCTGCCGTCCCGATTGAGCAGGCGAAGCTCACGCTGCTACGAGACGACTCTGCCAAACCCCAGATCGCTGGATGGATCTTCGGGAGCTTTTGCAGGTATTTCCTTTAGTTCTTGATCAGTCACAGTGCCAATTTCCGGTGCAGCAGGGCCAGCGTCATATTCAGGCACAATCGCCGCCAGCTCCGGGTCATAACGATAGCCCTCGTCGCGCATGAATGCGTGCGCGCCGTTTACTTCCAGCCACTGGAAATTCGCCCCCACCTCATCCAGCCGGGCCTTGATCAGGTTGCGTCCGGCGAGCGGTACGTGGGGATCCTGACGCCCCCAGATATGCAGCAGCTCGCCCTTGATTTCCCCCGCGCGCTGCAGGGAATCATCCTGTTTGCCCAATCCCAGGCTGTGGCTGTGAATGTCCGTGGCATAAAAACATACGGTCGCCAGCACATCGGGGTTCATGGCCGCGCGAAAGGCCAGATGTCCACCCATGCAAATGCCAATGGTCCCCAGGCGGCCGGTGCAATCTTCGAGGCCGCTGAAGATAATCCAGCAGCGCACGCGCATCGCTGTCATAGGCCGAAACAGCTTTGCCGTATTTGTCCGCATTGCCTTTATCGGAACCGGCCTGATCGTAAGGCAGCACCGTTCCCGCCGGCTCCAGCTCGTGATACACCTCAGGTACAGCGACGATGTATCCATGGCCGGCGATAAAGGCGGCAAAGCGACGGATCGGGCCGGTGGCCTGAAAAATCTCAGAAAACAACACTACCGCGGGATATTTTTCTTTGGCTACAGGGCGATACATGTAGGTCCGCATAGGGCCCGTCGGCGTGGCAAGATCAACCGCTGTTGCTTCTTGAAGGATCATAGAAACTCTCCCGGGTCAGGTTAACTGATAATGACCCCGTGGCAGCAAGAGGATTCAAATGGTGATTGGGCGGTTAAACCGGAACAGGAAGACGCGACGCAGGCTGGCGCCTCAGCCTGGGAACAAGTAGAAGCGGCGCAGCGGCGAGTCTGCCTGCCATGTTTGCTGATACCGCAGCCGGCTCATGCCGTATTGGCGGGAGAATTAGCCGCAGGATTGACAGGCTTCGGCGAATTGCCTCCCGAGATTCAACGAGCCATTCAAATGCACGATACCGGCTGGGCCTCGAGCGACGCGCAGCAGATTCAAAGTTTGCGCTCCGGACCACAGGCAAGCACGGCGCTTCCGGTTTCCTTTATCGCCACCTCGCCCCAGGAGGCGGAAGAAGCGTGGACCGCTTCGATCAAAACGGTCGAGGCCTTCTCCAGCGCCGGAGCGCTGGTCATCAGCCGGCACTTCAGCCTGATCGCCCAACATGATCAGGCCCACCAACGTTTTTTCCAGGCCGAGAAGTCGCGTCAGCGGAGACTCCAAGGCGCTGCAAGCGACGCGGATATCGAAAGGTGGTCGGCGGCCCTGGGGTTCTGCGACCTGGTGTCTCTCTTCCTGTTGAGCGGCCTCAGCAGGGAAGTCGAGTTTCCGCTCGCGCATCCGTCCTCGCCCCAGGCGCAAACTGCGCTCAAAGTGAGGATGCAAAGCGACGGCAGAAATCTCGCTTCGTCCCCGGGGTCGTTAGCGCCGGCTCCGTGTTGTCGATCCAGGCTCTGATTCATCCCGTGCCGGCGGATGGCCCACGCGCCGAAACCCTGACTTGGCGAGTGGAATGAGTGACGTGGCAATGAAGGATGTGATTGTAATTGGCGCAGGGATTGCTGGACTGGCGGCGGCCCGAACCGTGGCGGAAGCTGGGCTCCGGGTAATGCTGATCGAAGCGCGAGACCGGGTGGGAGGACGCATCTACACCGTCCCGGCGGCTGGGGGCGAGTTGCCAATCGAGCTGGGCGCGGAGTTTATTCATGGTCTGCCTCCGGAGCTCATCCACCTTGCGGATGAAGCGCGTCTTACCCGTTTCGAGCTTCAAGGCAATCCCCGTTGTTTCCAGCCAGAGCATGGCGTGGACCGGCTGGGACCCTGCCGCGACCAGCGCGAGGTGAACCAGCTGTTTGATGATCTGGCGCACCTGCCGCCGCCCCAGGTAGACCTCAGCTTCAGTGAATTTGTGGCCCAGCGCCAACTCACAGCGCAGGCCGCAGCCCGGGCGACCAACTATGTCGAAGGCTTCAACGCGGCGGATGCCGATCGCATTAGCATACGCGCCCTCGAGAAACAGCAGGCGGCCGAAGATGCGATTTCAGGAGACCGTGTATTCCGGGTGGTGGAAGGCTATGCGCGCATCCCAGAGTTTCTGCTGCGCAGGTTCCTCGATGCGGGCGGCGAGTGGGTTCCGTCGACTGTAGTGCGCACCATCACCTGGAAGCCGGGATGGGTGGAAATGGCGACCGCGACCGATCGCGTCTTCCAGGCTGCCGCCGCGATCGTTACCGTGCCTTTGGGCGTCCTGCAGGCGAGAAGCATCGCGTTTGCGCCCCAACCGGAACAGATTCTCGCCGCGGCGGATCGGCTTGTGATGGGGACGGCTGCGCGCGTGGTCTACGAGTTCGACCCCGGGTTTTGGTCCCGTTTCACCAGCCTGGACGGTGTGAGCTTTGTCTTCGCTCCGGATGCCATTCCGCCTACCTGGTGGACCACCCACCCCAGAAAAGATTCGATGCTGACGGGTTGGATTGGTGGCCGCAAAGCGATCAATCTGAATATGACCGGGTTGCCAGAAACCGGCTTGGCAACGCTTGCCAACGTTCTTGGGAGTGATGTACCTGGAGTTCGCAAGCACTTGATGCGCTGGCACCAGCACGACTGGCAGACCGATCCCAACAGCTTGGGCGCCTACACATATGTTCCACGCGGAGCCATCCGTGCTTCGGATGAGCTCTCGGTTCCAGTCGAGGCGACACTGTTTTTCGCCGGCGAGCATAGTGACACCAGCGGCCATTGGGGCACTGTCCACGGGGCCCTGCGCTCCGGTTATCGCGCCGCCCAGCAGCTACTGGCAAAACCCACCTGAACCTGACAGATGGATTAACCCTTTGTCTGATTACACTTGCAGGAAAGAGGAGTCTAGACTAGATCCCCCACTTTGTCGGCGATATTGCTGGCCGCGGAGCTGACGTTGCTGGCGACCGCACTAACCCGCGAAGCTACATCGCCGGCCCTGTCTTTGGTCGTCTGATAGACACGAGTTGCGTGCTTGCTGAGATCGTCACCCGCGTCCTTAATGTAGTCACTTGCATCCTCCAAATGACGTTTAAGTTGCTTACGGGTTTTTTCCCCGGTCTGCGGAGCATAAATGAGAGCCGCGGCTGCACCGGCCGCTACCCCGAGAGAGAAAACTGCCCAGTAACGGACTGCGCTCATGGAACATCCACCTTTCACGAATAGCAAGTAAGTCATTCATTTGGAGTGCACTGAGACCGGATAGGTTGCAGTAGGGCTTTAACGAGGCCGTGCGAGCCTTAACTCGTAGCTCGAATTTGCTATTGATTTCTGGAGAAAAAATCCTTAAAATAAGAGCTTTGGCACGTCCCGGCGGGACCTACTGTCCAGAAATAGAAAAGCCGCTGGGTGTTGCTTGTTGCTTATCTCCCTAGAGGATAACGGATCAAATGGCAAAACGACGTGGTAATCCAAACTGGGGTAAGCCGGAGCCGATAGGCCCGGTGGTCCCGACTGTCACTTCTTTCGAGCAGGTTGTGAAAGAGTTTAAGCTGACCCCCGATCAGTATGTGCGTTCCACAAGGTTGCGCGAGTGGGCCCGGCGCAACAAGAACTCGAAGTATATCCCGGAAGCGCTACTCGAGGCTTGGGGTTTTGAGATCGAATCCACCTTGTAAAACGAAAAGGGATCCGCAGAGAAGAGAAAACGCCGCCCAGCGCGGCGTTTTTTGCGTCTGGAATCCTTCTGGCGGACAATACAGCTATGCAGTCGAAAACGCCGTTTACCGATGTGCCCGGGGCGCTTGAGGAATTCAAGACCGGACGCATGATTGTCGTCGTGGACGATGAGGACCGCGAGAACGAGGGAGATCTGACGCTGGCGGCGGAGTTCGTCACTCCCGAAGCCATCAACTTCATGTCCAAGTATGGACGCGGGCTCATCTGTCTCAGCCTCACCGAGGAGCGGGCTGACTACCTCCGTCTGGGACCCATGACGCAACAGAATTCGTCTCGCTTCGGGACCGCCTTCACAGAGAGCATTGAGGCTCGGGAGGGGGTGACCACCGGCATCTCTGCCCACGACCGGTCACACACCATCCGCGTCGCCATCGACCCCAGCATGACGGCAGCCGACCTGGCTCGGCCGGGGCACGTTTTCCCTCTGCGCGCCCGTCGCGGGGGCGTTCTGGTCCGCGCCGGGCAAACCGAAGCTGCAGTCGACCTGGCGCGTCTGTCTGGGCTGATTCCCGCTGGAGTCATCTGCGAGATCATGAACGACGACGGGACCATGGCGCGGGTCCCCGACCTGGTGGAGTTTTGCAATCAGTATCAGCTCAAAATGCTGACCGTGGCCGAGCTCATCCGCTTCCGGCTGCAGAATGAGCGCTATATATTCCGCATGGCGGAATCAATCATGCCGACTCGTTTCGGTGACTTCCGCATGATCGCCTACGAGAGCGAAGTGGATGGAGGAGAGAGCCACTTGGCGTTGGTTCGAGGCGATGTGAGCTCTGAGGTCAACCAGGAACCGGTACTGGTGCGGGTACACTCCCATTGTTTGGCCGGCGATGTCTTTGGCACGACACTATGCGATTGCCACCAGGTGGTGCAGCGGTCATTGGAGATGATCGCTGCTGCCGGGCGTGGCGCCCTGGTTTACCTGCACAACACCAGCAAAGGTTTCGAGATTGACCGCAGCGTGACCCCGCACCGCCTTTCCTTGCATCGCAGCGGCGAGCATAGGGAGGACAAGCATCAACGAATTCTCCGCCAGGTCGGGCTGGGCGGACAGATTCTTTCCGACCTGAACATCCGCAAAATTCGCCTGCTCTCCAACACCCCCACGCACGTGCCGGCGCTGCAAGGCTTCAACCTGGAGATCGTGGATCAAGTGCCCCTGGCCCTCACCAAGCCCGGCGCTCGCTAATCGGCCGTACTTCAGGCGCTTCAATCTGCAAGAGAACCCCGTTTCCAAACTAAGTCCCGAAGGGGACGGCTGAGCTTAGCCGGACGCTAGCTAGTCCTGGGTACACCTTCAAACTTGATTGAGTCCCGCAGGGGACGGCTGGCTGCGGGACCAGATCCCGTCGAGGCCCGGATGGCCGCCAACTAAACGTCGGCCTAGCCGGAAAGGGATAAAAAAAATCCTCTTCGTAGGGTATCCGTATTGTTGAGGTTGAAACGGTTGGGTCTGGGGCCAGCCCCATCGAGGCCCGGAGGGCCGCCCGCCAGATTTGTCAGCCCAGCCCGGGAGGGCTGGGTTGGAATCCCATCATGATCTGGAGCGCCAGAGGCGCGACACTTATGATCTTCCGTAAAATCGTCCTTCAGACTCTGTCCGCAGCTTCATGCGCCAGCTAGGACACCGGCTCCAGAGCAGGAAGACCAAATCCACGCCGAGCCAAGTCGCTCTGCAACTGTTCTACATTTTCAAACAGAGCTGCGTGCAATCCGACATCTTCCGCACCCACGATATTCTTTCGCAGGTTATCGATGAACAAGGCCCTGTCTGGGGAAACATGCAACTTCTTGACTGTGTGCAGATAAATAGCCGGATCGGGCTTGACTACTCCCAGTTCGCAGGACCAGGTCAGGTGATCGAACTGGGCCAGCCAGGGGAAACGCGGCCGTAAATAATCAAGCACCCCGTCGCCCATATTGGAAAGGATCCCAAGCCGGAAACCCGCCTCCTTGATCCGGGGAATCCAGGCCAACATCGCCGGATTCAGATTCATCCACATCAGCGCATCCTGTTCGAGCAATTGGCCGATCTGCTGCGGCGTGAAAAGCACTCCAGTGTCCCGGGCTACGGTTTGCCAGTATGTCTGGCCGTTCAAAACGTCGGCATCGTAATCCAACCGATGCGCCCAATAGGCCTTCTCGAAAGCTTCCTCTTCGACTCCTGCGATAGCCAGCAGGTTGCGATGCGCCTGAGGATCGGGCGGTCCGCTGAGAACTTCACCATAGTCGAAGATAACGGCTTGCAAATCCATGCGTTGCGGGCTCCTGCTGTTTCTGCTCTATTACAACATGCGGTAGGGAGGAAATTGGGTGAGGAACGGTGGCTCAAAACGATACCCCTGGTCCGCGCGGACCCACTGGGATCTGGCCGAGACGCCTTGGGCGCAGCAGCTTGCGCGACTGCGGGCAGCAGGTACGCGGATGTTGGATCTGACCGCCTCAAACCCAACCCACTGCGAATTCACTTACGATGCCGCGTCGATTCTGGCCCCCCTGGGTGATCCCAGCTCCCTGAACTACGACCCGGACCCCAAGGGTCTTCGCGGGGCGCGCGAGGCAGTCTGCCACTATTACCGTGACCACGCAGCCGTGGTAGATCCGGAACAGATCTTTCTCACTACCAGCACCAGCGAGGCCTACAGCTTCCTCTTCCGCTTGCTCTGCGATCCTGAGGACGAGATATTGATTGGTCAGCCGGGCTACCCACTGTTCGACTTCCTGGCCCGGCTCGACGATGTGCGGTTGGTCCCGTATGAGCTTTTCTACGATCACGGCTGGCATCTGGACCCGGAAGCGTTGCGCAGGCGGGTGACCCCGCGCACCCGAGCCGTTGCGGTGGTCCACCCCAATAATCCCACTGGTCACTTCACCCAGCCCCGTGAACGAATCGCGCTGGAAGAATTTTGCCGTGAGCATGGCCTGGCGCTCATTGTGGATGAGGTCTTTCTCGACTACGGCCTCAACCGAGCCGGTGAGAGCTTCGCCACGGGTGGCCATGCCGTGCCAACATTCGTGCTGAGCGGACTGAGCAAGGTGGCCGCGCTGCCGCAGATGAAAGCCGCCTGGATCGCATGCTTTGCTGAGGGCGACGCCAGGCAGCGGCTGGAAGTCATCTCCGACACGTTTCTTTCCATGAGCGCTCCGATCCAGCGCGCCCTCCCGGTCTGGCTGAGCCAACGGGCGACACTGCAAGAGCAAATTAGGGGGCGTGTGGCAGCGAACCTGGCTAGCCTCGATGCAATCCTGTTGCGCCAGAAGTTAGTGACTCGACTGGATGTCGAGGCCGGCTGGTATGCCGTTTTGCGAATTCCTGCCCTGCAGCCGGAAGAAGAGACTGCGCTCAGCCTCTTATTGGAGAGAGGCGTTGTGGTTCACCCGGGCGGCTTCTTTGGTTTTTCACGGGAAGGATGGCTGGTGGTGAGCCTTCTGACCCCCTCTGCAGACTTTGCCGAGGGCATCGACGAGCTCTGCACGCATTTCAAGGGCCATTGAGAGAAATGCCCTGTGCAAAGGAGGACTCAAGTTTGCTACTAATACTTTCGTGTCATTCAATTAACGCTTTGGATAAACACTGTAAACAACAGATTGTAATAAGCTTACTAACCGATAAATCTTGTTCATAAATCCTAATCTGGTTCATTTTTGGTCGCTTTGTCCCGAATTGCGCCAAACGGTTAATGTGTCACATTCGAAAATTTGGCTGAAGAAACGGATTTGATTGTTTTTCCTCACCAATACTTGTCTCCGGGCCGTGGCCCGGCAAAACGCGGGTGGTATCGGGTAGGACCATGAGGCGGTCACGCAAGGATCGCAGGATCTGACGTCCATCGCCCCCGGGAAGATCCGTCCTCCCGATCGATCCGGCGAAGAGCGTATCCCCCGCAAGCAGCAGATTTTGCTTGTGGAAAAGGAGACAGACGCTCCCCGGCGTGTGTCCCGGGGTATGGATCACTTCGCCTGGTAGTGCCGCCAGGCCGAGGGCCAGACCGTCCTCCGCGCTGGCATCCGGAGCCGCCACTTCTGGTGTGGGAACCCCGATCCATCCCGCCTGTACCTCCATTGCACCCAGCAAGCCAAGATCCTTCTGATTAAGGAATATAGGAGCACCGGTGGCTCTCTTCAGCAGAACCGCGCCCCCCACATGATCGATGTGAGCATGGGTGATCACGATCTGACGCAAGGTGAGGCCGTGCTTCTGCAGCCGGGAGAGAATCTCTGGAATGTTATCTCCAGGATCCACAACGATAGCTTCACGCGTAACCTCGTCGCCCAGAATTGTGCAGTTGCAATGGAGCGGGCCGACTGGAAAGCTTTCAAGAATCATTACAACATTTTAGGGGATTTGATCTTGGCAGCGGCATCGCTGGTTAAAATGCGCCATGCGCATTTATGCGGCGGTAGGGGCGTTGTTGGGTTGGTTCGCACTCATTCTGCAACTTTATCTGATGCTCGTGAAAACCCCTGGCCTGGCGATGCTCGGGACAGTGATCAGCTACTTCAGTTTCTTTACCATCCTCACCAACTTCCTGACCGGGTTGGTTTTTACCGCGGTCGCGTTGGATCTGAAAACTGCTCGGGGGGAGTGGTTCCGCAGTCCGTCCGTGCAGGCCGGCACGGCTGTCTATATTGCCATTGTTGGGACCATCTATCAGATCTTGCTGCGGCAGCTATGGAATCCGCAAGGTGCTCAGTGGGTTGCCGACGTACTGCTGCATAGCGTCATTCCGGTTGGATATGTAGTGTATTGGCTGCTTTTTGGGCCGCGCACAGGATTGAACTGGAAGACTGCCGTCGCCTGGCTGGCATATCCCGCCGTGTACCTGGTGTACATTCTGGCGCGGGGAGCGATGAGCGGGCTTTATCCGTACCCATTCGTCGATGTGAACGTGTTGGGCTACGGTGGCGTGCTAGCCCGGGCCGCGCTTTTCCTGCTGGTGTTCCTGGGTATGGGCTTGCTGGTTGTGGCCCTGGCGCGCCGAATCCGAGCGCGCTCCTGAATGCATCCGAGCCTACGGAGGAACCCTTAACGGAAAGGTAGACGCCTCCATGCGCAACCTTGGAATTCCTGCTGAGTCAAGACTCGAGCCATTGCGTTGGATCCTCGGGCAATCGGGAACCGCACCTGTCCGTTGAGGAAGGAATGGTCCTCTCTGGGATCAGACCCATCGAGGCCCGTAGGGACGACCGCTAAACGTCAGCCCAGCCCGGGAGGGTTGGGTTGGGACTGCAGAGGGGCAAACTCGCGAAAGGCGTACCCCGGCGGCTAATGCCGCGTCGTACACCATATAGAAGCCTGGATGTATTCGCGTTTACTTAGCGGGAGCCGAGGGTTTGGCCGGCGTGGTATGCGTGGTCTGAATGCCCGAGAGCACCGAACGGGCTCCGCTGCTGCGTTGGATCAGCACCGTAAGTCCGATGGAGGTAAACATGAACACGATGGCAGCCCAGGTAGTCACCTTGGTCAGCAGATTGGCTGCACCGCGCGGACCGAACGCAGTCTGTGATCCCTGGCCGCCGAAGGCGCCCGCGAGGTCGGCGCTCTTACCCTGCTGGAGCAGAACGACTCCAATCAGGACGAGGCAAACGATAACGTGAATAGTACCGACGAACCAGATCATCTGAACATGAACCCCAATCGTTGGTGCGGAAGGGGGGACTTGAACCCCCATGCCTCTCGGCGCCACCCCCTCAAGATGGTGTGTCTGCCAATTTCACCACTTCCGCCCTTAAAACCGCTCTAATTTCAACGACTTGATGGATAGGCCGCCTGACGCTTCGGTGCGGTGTATCCATTTTTGTCATTACCTTTTGCAACCACCGTCAGATAAAGCCGCCAGACGGGCAAATAAGGTATGGACAGCGTTCGCCTGAGGGTAGACATAACGCATCGTCGTCTTGATGTTATCGTGCCCCGCTGCGTACTGCAATCTGAAGGGGTCCGTTACTCCCCTGCCGCCGTCAAAATGTGCTGCATGTGCTGCATCCCTGCGGTCCGGCGTCTGGGTGGGTCTTGATCCTGGTTCGCAGTGCACCCCCCAATCAACGGAGAAGGAATAAAGTGACGGAACCGAATACGTTGCCCGAAGCCGCCAGGAATGAATCCATCGTCCGCTTGGTGGAGCATTTGGGCAGCATGCGCACTAAAAGCTCCAGCAAACTGCGCCAGATCATAGCCGGCCAGCGTAAGCAGGCACGCCGCTATCTCAAGCAATGCGTCCGGCTGGTTGGCAGCGGAGTTTCAGACAAAAAGTCGCAGAACAATCAAACCTCATCCGCGTTAGCCGTTGGTGTAGCCACCAACCTGGCCACTAGCCTTCGTCAGTGGCCACGGCTGAATCAGGGCAATATTCATGAATTTCGCAAACAGGCGAAGAAGCTGCGCTACATGCTGCAACTGGCTAAAAGCTCAGGCGCCTCCTCGGGTCCAGCCCCAGACAGAGCGTGGCTCGATGCTCTTGGTAAGGTCAAAGATCAAATCGGCGACTGGCATGACTGGTGTGAACTTCAACAGATAGCCCAGGACGTGCTGGATAAGAAGAATAACGGACCAACACTGAGGCAGATTGCAAAAACGGTGAACAACAGCTTCGAGCAGGCTGTGGCTACCGCCAACAAGGTGCGGGCGCACTATCTCGATGGCGGTGCCACCGGCAGGCGAGGCCATATAAACGATTCGGTAATTAAGACGGCAGCGAGGCTTGCAGGATGAAATCGGTTGAAGAAGTGAGCCGGAGTTATGCGGCCGGTGCTAAGGACGCACATATTGTGCCGGCAGTCATAGAGACACCCCGCGGTTAGTCAACAAGTATAAGCTGGATGAGAAGAGCGGCCGCTTCAAGCTCTCCAAAATCATGCCCGAGGGTATGGTCTTTCCCTTTGACTTCGGCTTCTTTCCTGGCACGCGCGCAGAGGATGGCGATCCCCTCGATGTGCTGGTGCTCTGCGATGAGCCGACCTTTCCCGGTTGCCAAATCGATTGCCGCCTCGCGGGCGTACTGCTGGCGCGCCAGGTAGACGTTTGCAATCCAGGCCCGGAGGGCCGGCACCAAAAATCAGCCCAGCCCGGAAGGGCTGGGTCCATAGCCAGGCGGTCGAGCGCCGGAGGTGCGGCACCACACCCCTCATTTGTTCACTAGCAGCGAACCCGGATTTCCTCTTCACAGCTCTCACCGGCGCCACTTATGTGGTTCTCTCTAAAGAGCACCACATGCAATTAACCGAAGCCGCAACTCTCGACAGTAAATCCGGGGAAGCGCGGCGCCCCGGCGAGCCGTGGAGGGATCTTCAGTCCGCGGACCCTTCCTGGAAATGTTTTTCGACCGGAGGCGTTGAATCACAAAACTGGCATGAATATACAACTGGGATGCGGAAGGCATGGCGCCGTCCATGCATCCCAGCTGACCGAACCATCATTGTTTCTCAGGCAGCTTGTCTTGCCGTCGAGTTCACTCCCTTCGAGATCGAGGTCAATTTCTTGTCAGCCTCTTTCTCTTCCGCAAGCGTCTCTTCAAGCAGTTCGGCCACCTCTGTCAGGCCTAGAGTATTTGCGAAATCGCGTGCCGATCCATAGCCGGCTATTTCGTAGTGCTCAACCCGTTGAGAGGCTGCGATGAGCGCGGCGTCACGAATCGTGCCTTCCTCCGTCTCATCAAGTACCTCGGAGCCTTCCTCGAGCACGCCTTTCATCCCGACACATGTTTTGCCAGTCAGTTTGTGACCGACCAGCTCGGCGACCTTTTCCAAACGGCCGACCTGGCCTTTTGTTTCTTCCAGATGACTCTGGAGAGCATCATGTAGCTCAGGTGTGGAAGCGGCTTTCGCCAGCTTCGGAAGGGCTTTTACGATCTGCTTTTCTGCAGAGTAGAGGTCCTTCAATTCGTCTATCAATAACTCCTGCATCGTCTTAACACTCATGAATCCTCCATGGTTCTCAAACAGATGTTTTTCGACAAGAGGCCGCGGGCGGTCGTCTGCGGACTACGGATAGGGATGGTTTCTATTCTGGATGCGTTGCTTCCGCTGATGCATTAAGAAAGGCTACGATCGAGAAGCTGTGAGCAGGCGATTCGGACCACCCTTGTCCGCAACATCATCATCGAAGCCACTCTATTGCCGGGTGCCGGACTGAGCTAGCGGTCGAAAATCTGCCGACATTTCCTGGCTCAATGCGTCGATAGCCAACCTTGGCCGTCCTTATAGATTCCCATTCGTTAGCGGAGCAGGAATCCTCCCAAAGGAGGAGCACTGTAGTCAGCCAAAGAAATCGAAGACGGTCCACGAGAATGTCAGGAGGTGGCTCACCCAATCGAGTTGGCCCGGTCTTCGGCCTAGCCAGGGCTCGTCAGATCTGTTCCGGGTAGAGGGCGGGCACCGCGCAAGGCGCATTCAACTCAAAAGGGCGGAGGGATTTCGCAACGGCAATAAGTTGCCCCGGACACCCCTACGCGACGATCCAGAGAACCGATGGAGGGAGGAATTCCAATGATCACAGGTCGAATCTGGAGAAATAGTCTAGTATGTTCAGCTTCCATGCTGCTGGCAATCTCCACGGCAGTCGCACAAAATCAACCCGGCGCGGCACAACGCCAGCCAAACATGCCCAGTCAGCAGTCGACTAGCCCGGCTGCCGGAACTATGGGATCAAATGAAATTTCAGAAAATCAACAGCAGATGGCCGATCGGGCGTTTGTCAGCAAAGCGCTTGAAGGCGGTACAGCCGAGGTACAACTCGGACAACTCGCCCAGCAGAAGTCGCAAAGCGAGGATGTTAAGCAGTTTGGGCAGAAGATGGTCGAAGACCACACGCAGCTCGGCGATCAGATGAAGCCCATCGCACAGCAGCTTGGCGTCAAGGAACCTAAGGGCCCCTCCAAGAAAGACAAGCAGCTCATGGCGAAACTCGAAGGACTCTCGGGTCCGCAATTCGACGAAGCCTATATCCAGGCGATGGTGAAAGATCATAAACAGGACCTGAAAGAGTTTCGAAACGAAGCGCAGAACGCTCAGGATCCAAATGTAAAGCAAGCTGCACAACAGGGCGCAGGAGTTATCTCTCAGCACCTCCAGATGATTCAGCAGATTGCTCAGAGCCACAATGTCGCGGTTGAAGGTAAGTCGAAGACCACAGCAAGTCTCCGGTAACTCTGACCAAACGTTGCTAAGGCAAGGGCATCCTGAGGACGGGGGTGCTCTTGCTTCCCATTCTGATTGAATCCTAAGATGCAAACGGTAAGTGTTGGTCGGCGACGAAAGGATCTGTTGGGCATCGATGCAGAGGTTATCCCACGCCATCGAATGCTTAGAAGCCGGCCGGGCATCGGGTACCGGCGGGCGAGGAACTCAGAGAGCGCGTTGGTTCAGGAAGTGCCCTCGGGCAAAAGCACTGATATACAAGTGCCCGAGTGGCTTGGTTGTGTACTGCTCCGAATCTTGATCAGCCCCTTATGCTCCTGGACAATTGCCAAACTGAGCCAAAGCCCGATCCCGGAACCTCTCAATTCTTTAGTGGTAAAAAATGCGTCGAATACCCTGGCAAGATTTTCTGGAGCGATGCCGACACCAGTGTCAGAGATCGTGACGCGAACTCCCTGTTCTATTGGCTCACGATACAGGACACTCCTCGAAATCCTGACCCGGATTGTGGCGCCGGCATTGGAGGCCTCGATTGCATTGCGTATCAAGTTAGAAAACACCTGTCGCAGTTGCGCCGGGAAACCATGTATCGTGACAGGACCTTTCCATTGCTTGAAGGTCTTAAGGTGTCTCTCGAGAATATCGCGGTTGTTGAGAGCCAGAACGTCTTCCATGAGTTCGGAAAGGTCGACAAGCACTGGCGTCGCAGCTTCGCGATGAAAAGATAAAATCTGGCGAGCAATGCGCGAAACGCGCTCGACTTCTCTTTCTGCGGATACCAGGTAGGCGGTTCCCTCCGCAGATCCAGACACAGGGCCCCGCAGAAGATACAAAAGATTGGTGATCGCTTCCAGAGGGTTATTGATTTCATGTGCGATGGTATGCGCCATGCGGCCTGTCGCCGCGAGACGCTCATTGAGCAGTGCTGAGTGCTCCGCTAACTTCTGCTGCGTGATATCCGCCAGAACGAAGATGCGGCTGATTTTTATTTCATCAAGATAGACCGGCTCCAGGCTCAACCGGAAAGACTGAGATCCGGAGAACACCTCAAGGGGTTCCAACAGGTTTTCGTCGAGAAAAGAGAGACCCAGCGTATCCCGCAACAGCTCATCGAGGTGACTGCCTTCGATCTCCGTAAACGTGCGATGCAGAAGTTCTGTCATCGCTCGATTGCATCGTTGAATCGTGCCGGAAGTGTCCACCAGGGCTACACCTTCGCTGAGCGCGTCAAAGGTTGCTTGCCATTGCTTCGAAGCAAGCTTGGCCAGAGATTCCGCCTCGTGGAGTTTCACCAGTGACCTTACTGTCGCAATCAGGACGTTCGGTTCAACCGGCTGGGTAAGGTAAGCATCTGCTCCGCTCTCGAGCGCGTAGACTCTGCTCTCGTTATCCACGAACGCGGCGGAAAGTTGCAGAACCGGTATGTGATTCGTGCGCGGATTGGATTTGAGGCGCCGGCATACTTCGTATCCCAAAATATCCGGCAATTTAACGTCAAGCAAGATCGCCGCTGGTACTTGTTTTGCAAGTTCCAGAGCTTCACGCCCGCTCGCAGCCTCGATCACGTGGAAACCGGAACGCGTTAACGCGTGGACAATGGCGTATCGGTTAGCAGGCCGGTCGTCGACTACCAGGATCGTGTCTTTGTTCGAACTCATGCCCGCACGCCCGCGGTCTGCAGCATTTCAACTAAACCGCTCGGGCTAGCCCCGCCTTTCGGCGCTTGCTTGGGATAGATGAGCGCGCCTGAGTCAGACAAGGCCTTTCGCTCGTCGCTGGAAAATTCGCGCGAGGAATAAATGATCACCGGCAGCGACTGCAGGGAAGGACGATCCCGGATCTGCCGCAGCACCTCGAATCCGTTCATGTCTGGCATGGCGATATCAAGCACAATTGCGTCCGGTGTTTCCTTCGAGATGAGGCTCATGGCCTCTCGTCCGCCGTGTGCTTCGAGAACGCGATATCCCAATTTGGCAAGCTCACCGCCAACTAGATAGCGCGTAACCTCGTCATCATCCACCAAAAGGATGGTTTTGGATGGCTGCCCCTTGATGAGCTCACGAACAACGTTCAGCAAGGCGAAGGGTGCCACTGGCTTCACCACGAACCTTGTGGCGCCTGCCTCCAATGCAGATCTCTCGTCGTCGACGACACTAACAACCAGTACAGGGCCGCCGTAACCTTGGGATTTCAGCTCTTCGATGTAATAAAGGCAGTCTTTTTCGTCAATCAGCCGATCAAGCACGATCAGTTCAGGTTTCATGATCTTCATTGCTTCGCGCGCTTCGGAAATGTTTGAGACAAACACCGCCCGGTGGCCGCTGCTCTTCATCGCGGCCTGGTGCACAAAGCTGGTTTCGCGGTTATCTTCAACAAACAATATGGCGGCGTCCGCCAGTTCCATTTGCGATGCCGATAGTACCCGCTCTTGAACCGGCCGACCCACCGACACCGGCACGCGCACAATAAACGTCGAACCCTTTCCCGGAGCGCTCTCGACCGAAAGCGTGCCCCCCAAAACGTCGGTCAATTTTCTCGCCAAGGGCAGGCCCAATCCGGTGCCCTTCACCCGGCCTTGCATCTCTCCTTCTATCTGGACAAACTCCTCGAAAATCCGCTGCTGATCTTCAGGTGCGATTCCTATACCGGTGTCGGCTACGCGGAAGACAATCCATCCTCCAGATTCGAGGTCCGCCGAAACCCGGATATATCCTTTCTTCGTGAACTTCAAGGCATTGGAAATCAGGTTACGCAATACCTGCGAGATCTTTCCCTCATCCATGTACATGGTAGGCAGATCCGGAGCCGCCTCGAAGATCAGATCGAGGCTGTTTCCGGCGAGCAAAGGCTTCAACATGCCCCGCAACGCTCCAAAAAAATCGCGCACTTCAAAGTGCCGCGGCCTGACATCGATCTTGCCCGCTTCCACTTTCGCCAGGTCGAGCAGGTCGTTCACCATCTCGGAAAGCTCTGCAGCCGAACTCTGGATGTACGTAACCTGCCTCTCCTGTTCGACCGAAAGTTCGCCATCGAATCTACCCAACAAGAGTCGACTCAGTGAGGCAATGGAATTGAGAGGTGTGCGGAACTCGTGCGACAAGTTCGACAGGAAGCTCGTTTTGAGATCTGAGACCCGTCGCAGATCATCGGCGTGTTGCTCCAACTCGGCATAAAGCGCCACCACCCCGCGATTGGTGTCTTCAAGCTCCCGGTTCAAGTCTGCAAGCTGCTCCTGCTTTCCTTTCAGTTCAGCCAGTGTCTTCAGTAGTTCCTGATTCTGTCGCTCGATTTCGTCAAACGGATCCGCTGAACCACTGTTGGCTAGCTGCATCATGAGCGATTTTGCCGAGCTTGCCGTCACCCTCCCGGCCGCGGGCGGCAAGGGCTTACCAAATTCCACCAGCGTGCCCGATGATGTCGAAGTGATACTGAAATGCTCCATCAGGCGTTTGGTTCCGATGAGCCCCCTGCCTAAACCAGTCTTTGAAACATAGCGGCCGGCCAGGATTTCACTTAGATTGGAAATGCCCGGTCCCGTGTCGCCCACACGGACTATGAAGAATTGCGGGCTGGCGTCCGTGACCGAAAACTCCACAAAACCACCCTCCGCATAGCGGAAGGCATTGCGAGCCACCTCTGAAGCCGCCGTCGCCAGCCGAATCTGTTCCTGATGCTCGAATCCGAGAAGCGCTGCTATCTCCCGGGCCCGCTGCCGGGCCTGTACGACATGTCGCTCGTTGCGAAGCCGCACGGTCAATGGCGACAATGTCAAAGTATCGCTCACTCGTTCTTACACCCGTGAAACAAGAATTGTAACGTCGTCACGCCGGCGGCTGAAATCCCGATAGAGAACGCCCGCCAGCAGTCCCGGATGACGGGCCGCCAGGCCTGGATATTGATCCAGATTCCAGCGCGTCGCTAGCCCATCGGAGTGCATGATGAGCGCAGAGGTCTTCTGCCACGGGTAGGAGAAATGCTGGATGTGGCCGACCGAATGGCCCAGGGTTCCGTTCATCGAGACCATGCTACGCGTCTTGTTCCCGTCATAAATCGCGCCCGCAATATTTCCCACGCCCGCATAGTTCACAACCGACTTATCGTGCAGAATCTCCGCAATGGAAACAGCAGCGCCTCGCGTCTTCGTCAGCGCCATGTGTGCGTCGGTCAGAATGCGCACCGGCGGAAGGTGCGGCGCTTCCTGAAAAACGCGTATCGCCTCCTGCGCTGCTTCGGCGGCCGATGGCCCATGTCCTAGACCGTCGGCAACCATATAAATGCTGCGGTTTGGCGTGAAATCGGCGCTCCACGCGTCGCCGCATACTGTTTCCCCATTCATGGCGAGCGAAAAAGCTCCCACGGCATAGCCGTCAGACGTCTGATCCGCAGTGGCAGATTCCATGACGACCCGGGCAAACAAGGCGGTTCCGCCACTGGATGCAGAGTAAATCTGCAAAGCGGCGGCCATCCGCGACATGGCTCCAAGGCCCTCGCCAGATGAGCCGGCTGTGGAATAACCATCCTCAAGCGAGCGGCCCACGTCGACGATACCCTTGCCACTATCCAGCGCCAGAACGTCGATGCCGGAGTCTTTTCCAAATCGCCAGGGGACTAGAACGATTTCACCGCGTCCCGCGTGCGCCGCTATGTTTGCCGCGGCTTCGGTGACGATGATGGCAAGTTGACCCTGTCGAAGCTCGCCCAGGCCCATCCGTCCCGCCAGAGATAACGCCTGCCGCCGCGCATAGCCTGTCTGGCTGGAATCGGCTGTGCTGATGGGCACTGCCACGCTGGCCGGCAGCATTACTTCCACCGAATTACGGTGACCGTAGTGCCTTCGCCTGGCGCCGTTTTAATCTCGAATTCGTTCATCAGGCGTTTGCTGCCGCCGAGCCCGAGGCCCATGCCTTGTTTGCTCGTAAAGCCGTCGGTGAGCGCCAGCTTTACGTCTTCAATACCAGGGCCCTTATCGGAAAAAGTCAGCCGGATGCCTTTGCGGATGCCGTTGCTCAATTCGGCTATTTCGAGTTCGCCGCCGCCGCCATGCTCCAGTGTGTTACGTCCAAGCTCGCTCGCAGCCGTGACAATCTTGGTCTGATCGACCAGGCTCAGCTTCAGTTCCGTTGCCCACACACGAACCCGCTGGCGCACAAACACCACATCGGAAGAGTCCTTGATGGGGAGTACTTCAGCTCTTTGCACTATCCCCGTCATAGCCCTCATCCTCACCGTAGGCAGCTGCTGTCTCTTTAAGAAATTGCATTCCCGATTCCACATTGAGCGCGGTCCGGATACCGGGCAACGACATGCCTAGCTCCACCAGGGTGATAGCCACGGCCGGCTGCATGCCTACAACGACCGTCTGTGCATCGAGAACCTTGGCCATCGATGCAATGTTGGCGAGCGTTCGACCAATAAAGGAATCCACAATTTCAAGCGAAGAGATATCGATGAGCACGCCCCGCGCTCCCACTTCGGCAATCCTGTTTGTCAAATCGTCCTGAAGCGTCAGCGCGAGCTTGTCGTGCATATCGACTTGAATGGTGACGAGGAGAAAGTTCCCCATGCGCAGGATAGGTATACGGTCCACTGGCTATAGCCCCCGTGAGGTGGACGCGGTAACCCCATTTGGCTGCGCGATCCGCGTCACAGTCCGCCCACTCCGCTCCAGCGCCAACCGGAAGGCATCTGCCAGCCGAGCCTTGGTAATCACGTCTTCGAGGTTGATGCCGAGGTGAACGATCGTTTGCGCAATTTGCGGTCGGATGCCGCTCAGGATACATTCTGCGCCCATCAATCGCGCGGCCGTGATGGTCTTCAGCAAGTGCTGTGCGACCAGGGTATCGACCGTGGGCACGCCCGTAATGTCGATGATGGCAAAGCGGGAGTTCGTATGTACGATTGCCTGTAAAAGGGATTCCATTACCACCTGGGTTCTTGCGCTATCCAGCGTGCCGATCAGTGGAAGCGCAACAATCCCGTCCCACAAAGTCACTACCGGAGTCGAAAGTTCCAGCATTTCTTCTTGTTGCCGGTGGATCACCTGATCGCGTCCATGGATGTAGCTGTCCGTAGTGTGAAGTGCCAGCTTGTCGAGGAAATCACCAGCGGTTGAGAGGTCCGTGAACATCAGGTCGGTGTCGCTTCCGGATTGCTTGCGAATCAAATCAAAGACAGGAGCCTTCAGAGACAGGACGAACGTAGCCGTTTCCGACGGCGTGAAACCCTGAACGGCTCGCGAGGCAGATAAACTCGCGAGCAAATCCTTAATTGGCTGCCACGCAGGCGAATTCAGGTCATCCAGCGGGGTCTCCGCGGGAACGGCACATATAGCCGCCAGCATTTCCGTCGCCTGCGACCTCATTTCACGTTCATCGATCAAATCGCGTCTGCGAATACCGCCCTTGATCCCGCGCAACCACTCTTCCAGGAGCTCATCCTGATTTTTCTGGATTGAGCCTAATATCTTTGCCATGCTACGCTCCAGCGGTCCAGTCTGTCCGGCGAGCCGAACCCAACCGTCTTAATGTACAGAGATTTGTGCTTTGGTGCGAAGAACTGTCGAGTGGTTACTTCGATTGCAGTCACAAGAAGAGTTTCACACTACGCGCGCGGGCAACGGATCTGTTCCTCGTGGTCGGCAAATCCCAAGCGCCATATTCTGCCGGTCTTCCGGTCAGCAGATTTAGATGCAATGAGAAGTACCGTTCTCAATGACTGCAAACCGGATAGACTGGATCCGCGTCTATGCGGATGAAGGGTGACAAGACGAACGCCGGTATCGTCTAAGGTGGGCATGGGTCTGACGCGTATACCCCCGCTATTTTGCTTGCTTCTTCTGGCTCCAGCCCTCCAATCCCAGAACTCGAGTAGCCCGCCGCCCGCCGCAGTCTCGCCGGCAGCCCAGAGCCCGGCCGCGCCCGTAACCACGATTCCGGTCAACGTAAAAGTGGTCACCTTGCCGGTGACTGTCCGCGACAAGAAGGGCAAGATCATACGCGATCTCACCAAAGATGATTTTGAGCTGCAAGAGGACGGCAAGCCACAATCCATCCGCTACTTCAGCCAGGAGTCGAATCTACCCCTGACCGTTGGTCTGCTGGTCGATACCAGCATGAGCGAGCGAGACAATATTGAACGGGAACGCAGCGCCAGCAGGAGCTTCCTTGACCAGATGATCACCAGGCCGGTGGATCGAGCCTTCGTCATCCACTTCGATCGCGAGATCGAGTTGCTGCAGGACCTGACCTCCGATCACGCCAAGCTTGAGAAAGCGGTGGGTCTCATCGACACCCAGCAGGCGGTGGAGAGTGTCCAAGCCAACGATCAGGGCTCAGGGTCCCACCGGGGTGGGCGAGGCGGGGGCACCAAGCTCTACGACGCCATTTTTCTGGCCTGCGACGAAATTGCAAAGAAGCAGACCGGCCGTAAGGCCATCGTTGTCTTGACCGATGGAGAGGATCGGGGCAGCCAGGAGACCCTGAACAGCGCCATTGAGTCGGCGCAAAAAGCCGAAACCGTGGTCTACACCATATATATCGGAGGTCACCAGGATCGGGACTATGGCGGATTTAACGGCCCCAGGGACGACGACCCGATGGACCGGCGCTATCCGGGGGGAGGTTATCCAGGGGGCAGGTATCCTGGCGGCTACCCAGGTGGCGGCTATCCCGGAGGCGGCCGCTATCCCAGCGAACAGGTCAAACGGCCTGATGGCAAGAAGATTCTGCAGCAAATCGCCCAGGAGACCGGGGGACGATACTTCCAGGCCGGCAAGAAGGATTCGGTGGACGACATCTATGCCCAGATCGCCGAGGAACTCCGCACCCAGTTCATGTTGGGATATACACCGCCCAAGGACCAGCAAAGCGGCTACCACTCCATACATTTGACCGCTAAGAAAAAGGACCTGGAAGTACAGACGCGGGCCGGTTACTACTCAGGAGAGTGATCTCCGTGCCCTTGCTAGTATCGGTGCATGAGCGAGCTCGGCATTCTGGTCAACCCATCAACGGCCCCCCGTCCGCAATCTGCTGTACTTGCCGGCCGGATAGTCACCCTTAGGCCTTTCGATCGGCCGGCCCAGGCAGAGTCGCTTTACCGGGCCACCCACGGACCGGAAAAGGAGGACCTGTGGCGTTATATGCACGATGGTCCGTTCGCCACCCGGGCCGATTTTGAGGCTGCATTCGAAAAGAAACAACAATCCACCGACCCGCTCTTCTTCGCCATTGTGGAAAACGCCAGCGGCACTCCGGTCGGGCAGGCTTCCTACCTGCGGATTGATCCACCCAACCGGGTGATCGAGGTTGGCAACATCATCTTTACTCCCGCTCTCCAGCGGAGTTGCGGCGCAACCGAGGCCATGTATCTCATGGCGCGCCACGTTTTCGAGGATCTGGGCTATCGCCGGTACGAATGGAAGTGCAATGCCCTCAATCAACCCTCCCGCCGCGCTGCTCTGCGCCTGGGCTTTGTCTTCGAGGGAGTCTTTCGCCAGCACATGATCGTCAAGGGTCGCAACCGCGATACGGCCTGGTTTTCCATGCTGGATTCGGAATGGCCCCTGCGCAAGGCGAGCTTCGAGCAGTGGCTTGCGCCGGCCAACTTTGACCCGGCCGGCAGGCAGATCCTTTCTCTCTCTACCTTAAATAGCAGGTTGTCACCAAAGGAACCATCTGCGACGTTTCGGTGATTGCGACCCCCTCTTGCGACCCATACAGTTGTGGCAATCGGAGGGCACCACCAATGATGAACAGTTCGGGGACGGTGATCGGGAAGGGTATTTGCATTCGCGGGGAAGTGTCAGGTGAGGAAGACTTCTTCCTCGATGGAGTATTGGAAGGCAACATCACCTTGACGGGCAAACGGCTGACCGTCGGGGCCAACGGTGTGATTCATGCCGACATCGTCGCCGGCGACCTGGTGGTTTTTGGACGCGTTGAGGGCAGTGTCAAGGCAAGCGGTCGTGCCGAATTGAAGCACTCCGCAGTTTTCATCGGAGACATTTCTGCCGCAAGGTTGTCGATTGAAGACAACGCCACGCTGCAAGGCTACGTTGACCTCACTGACTCAGTCCAACCGGCGAAAAAAGAACCGGTTGCCCACAAGGAACCCGAGCCAGAGGAAGCCAACGAGTACGTCGAGCAGTACAGCGAAGCCGTCTAGGCAGCTCGAACCAACCTCTATTCGCCTCTAAAGCGGTTTCACACTCGTTGTGTGCCGTCCCTGTTGCTGACCCGCCCCGCCTTGCCCACGCAAGGCCGGGGCGGTCGTATTTGTGCCGTTCAAGCTTCCCCCGCAACCAATACTTGATCGGTACCCGTGACGTAACCACAGGGTAGCGTGTTCCGCTCCCATCTGAGGACATGAAGGCTCCTGGCCTTAAAGCCCGCTGCGAGAACCTCAATTGAATTTAGTCCCGGGACGGCTGAGCTTAGCCAGGACCCTAGTCCCATAAGCATTAACCTACTCGGGGTGTTTTTCTTCAAACCTCCCACAAAATCGTCATCCTGAGCAGCTGACTTGCCTGTGGCAAGTTAAGGATGGAATGAACATGGGAAAGCGGTGTTTGCAATCCAGGCCCAGAGGGCCGTCCGCCAAACGTCAGCCCAGCCCGGAAGGGCTGGGTCTATAGGCACGCGGTCGAGCGCCGGAGGTGCGGCACCACACTCTTCGTTTGTTCATCCTCAGAACCTGTGACTTTTCGATCTTTTCTTGTTTTTTGCACCCGACCAGATGTTGTTTAGTCCCCTCCAGAAAGGCGTCATCCTGCCTGCCCCGGCGTGCCGTGGGAGCGAAGCGCCTCGCAGATCTATCGCATAACAGAGGGTTTATGGCGCGGAGTCGAAGGACCCCGGCGATGCTTGCTGGCAGGTGCTCTTCGGAGCTTTCCGGCCACACACTACAAGGGAGATTAAAAAAAGTCACAGCCTCTCAGGATGACGGATTTGTGGGAGTTTTGATGAAAAACATCCCAAGTAGGTTAACGCTTATGGGACGCTAGTTCTGGGTCTGGAGTTTCTACATTTTCAGGGACCAGCGTATGGTATTTCAACCGACAGTGACTCCCTTGGATGCCGAGTTTTGGCCCTGTATCAGGGCACGACTTTAGAGGCTGCGGAAAAAAAGGCCTTTCTCCTGGCGCAAAACTGACCCCAATCCGCATATATATAGGTGTGTCCACCAATAACTTTGTGCTGTTGCAAATCATTTGCCGGCCACGTGCGTGGATGATGCATGAAACGTGGCTCGCCAGAACGGCTCAGCGGGCAAAATTATCCCGGACAACCTCTTGCCTGGATTCGGACTTACGGACTTACCACGCATACCACGCATATCACGCACTGTTTTCGTCGGACTTACCACGCATACCACGCATATCACGCACTGTTTTCGTCGGACTTACCACGCATACCACGCATATCACGCATATCACGCATATCACGCACCATTTCCGTCGGCCACTTTTGCACCACCCAGGAGGCAAAATACAGCGCAACTTTAAGCGCCGCTTGAAACAAAGGACTTAGCCGCGCGTCGGTTGCAACCCAGGGCCCAGATCTTTGTTAAGACTCTATGGCCCGACTAAAGTCGGGTCGGCCCAGGACGCTAGTTCTGGGTGAATCAAGACCCAGCACTTTTTCTTTGCCGGGTAAGTCGTCAACGACTAACCCGGTCAAGATCCAGGTTCAGCAGAAGCACATTCACTCGCTCTTCCCCGAGAAAACCAAACTGGCGTGGCTGAACATGGCGTTCTACCAAAGCGCGTACGGTGGCCAACGGCAGGTGCCGGGCATCGGCCACACGGGCCGCCTGGAACATCGCCGCGGCCGGCGAGATGTCCGGATCGAGTCCGGAACCCGAGGCAGTCACTAAATCGATCGGCACCGGCTGATTCTTGTTCTCTGCTGCATAATGAGCCACGTCGCCATCGATGCGGCTGATCAGTTTCTGGTTCGAGGCAGCATAGTTCGAAGGACCGGAAGAGGTGGCATCATAGCCGTTCCCGGCAGCCGAAGGGCGTCCATGGAAATACTGGTCCCCGGCAAAGCTCTGCCCAATCAACCGTGAGCCTATGACTTGGCCGTTGGTAGAAATCAATTCTCCGTCGGCTTGGTGGCGAAACGCGAAGTGCCCGATGGCGGTGACGGCTAGTGGATACAGAATACCGAGCAGCAGCGTGGTGAGCAGGGTAAACCGAATGGCGATCTTCAATTCATTGCGCAGCATAATAACTCCGCTCAGGACAAGCCCACGCCGGTTAAACAGATGTCGATGAGTTTGATCCCGATAAAAGGGACGATCACCCCGCCTACTCCGTACACCAACAGGTTGCGCCGTAACAATGCCTGTGCCGACCGGGGTTCATATTTGACTCCGCGTAGGGCCAGGGGAATCAAGGCGACGATGATCAGTGCGTTGAAGATCACCGCAGAGAGAATCGCCGAGTGTGGCGTCCTCAGGTGCATTACGTTCAGCTGATTGAGCACCGGAAAGACGCCGGCGAACATAGCCGGAATGATGGCGAAATACTTGGCCACGTCGTTCGCTATGGAAAACGTGGTGAGCGCCCCGCGGGTCATGAGCAGCTGCTTGCCGATCTGAACAATTTCAATCAGCTTGGTGGGGTTCGAGTCCAGGTCGACCATGTTACCGGCTTCCTTGGCGGCCTGGGTGCCCGAGTTCATGGCTACTCCCACGTCGGCCTGGGCCAGAGCCGGGGCATCGTTGGTGCCGTCCCCAGTCATGGCAACTAATTTTCCCCTGGCCTGTTCGCGGCGGATCAGGTCCATCTTGTCCTTGGGTTTTGCCTCGGCCAGAAAGTCGTCAACACCTGCCTCGCGCGCGATTACAGCGGCCGTCAGGGGATTGTCACCAGTGATCATGATGCTGCGAATGCCCATGGTGCGCAGCCGGGCCAGCCTCTCCTTCAATCCACCCTTGACGATGTCTTTGAGATAAATCACACCCAGCGCCGTAGAGTTTTCCGCCACCACCAGCGGGGTTCCACCCATACCCGCGATCTGCTCTACGCTTTCCCGTACCTTCTGTGGCAGATTCGATCCTTGTTCTACAAGAAAACGTGTGATGGCATCGACCGAGCCTTTGCGGATGACGTGGCCGGCGAAGTTGACTCCAGACATGCGTGTCTGCGCGCTGAAGGGAACGAACTCGGCATGCAGGGAAGTGAGGTCACGGCCCCGCATGCCGAAGTTTTGCTTAGCCAGCACGACGATCGAACGGCCTTCCGGGGTTTCATCTGAAAACGACGAAAGCTGGGCCGCGTCCGCCAATCGCTCGGCGCTAATGTCCGGCGCGGGAATGAACTCGGTCGCTTGGCGGTTGCCCAGCGTAATGGTGCCGGTCTTATCCAGCAGCAGAGTATCGACGTCTCCCGCCGCTTCGACCGCCCGGCCAGACATGGCAAGCACGTTGTATTGCACCAGGCGGTCCATGCCCGCGATCCCGATCGAGGAGAGTAAGCCCCCGATCGTCGTGGGAATGAGGCAGACCAGCAGCGAGACCAGCACAAAGATGGTCTGCGGCGCCTGGGAATACACCGCGAAGGGCTGTAGAGTGGCCACCGCCAGTAGAAAGATGATGGTGAGTCCGGAGAGCAGGATGCTGAGGGCAATCTCATTGGGCGTCTTTTGCCTCTGGGCGCCTTCGACCAGCGCAATCATGCGGTCGAGAAAGGTCTCGCCCGGATTGGAAGTGATCTTGACCATGATCCAGTCGGAAAGCACCTTGGTTCCACCCGTTACTGCGGAGCGGTCACCGCCCGCTTCGCGGATCACCGGCGCGGATTCTCCGGTGATGGCCGACTCGTCGACCGAGGCGACGCCTTCGATGACCTCGCCATCCCCGGCAATATAGAAGCCGGCCCGGACATAGATGATGTCGCCCGAGCGCAAGGCGGCACTCGAAACCTGTTCCCGTTCCGCGTCTTTGCTCTGACTTTTCAGGCGAACCGCCATGGTTTCACCTTTCGCTTTGCGCAGCGTGTCGGCCTGGGCTTTGCCCCGGCCCTCCGCCATGGCCTCAGCGAAATTTGCAAACAGGACGGTGAACCACAGCCACAAGGTGATCTGAAGGTTGAAGGCAAAGCTGCCCTGGTGACTGAGAATTCCTTGTAACAGCAGGATGGAGGTGAGCACGCTGCCGATCTCGACCACCAGCATCACGGGGTTCTTCACCATGAGGCGCGGGTCAAGCTTTCTCAACGCGTCGATCGCCGCTTGACGCAGGATCGCGGGGTTCCACAGACTTTGTTGTTCTGTCATGTCGTTTCTCCCTCCGACCCTCTAAAAAGTTCTTCCCGCATGCAGCAGCAGGTGTTCAAGAATGGGGCCAAGGCTGAGTGCGGGAAAGAATGTCAACGCGCCGACGATCACGATCACGCCTACCAGCAGCACGGTGAACAACGTCGTGTTCACGGGGAATGTCCCGGACGAGGGTGGAACGCTCTTCTTGAGCGCCAGGTTGCCGGCCAGGGCCAGCAGCGGCACCATCATCAAAAAACGGCCTGACAGCATGTTTAAGCCCAGGGTCAGGTTGTACCAATTGGTGTTGGTCGCAAGGCCGCCGAAGCCGGAGCCGTTGTTGCCTGCAGTGGATACGTAGGCGTAAAGGATCTCGGACAAGCCATGCGGCCCATTGTTGAGCAGGCTCGCGAGAGCGGCAGGATGGAGCACCGAGACGGCGGCCAGTACCAGGATCAACATGGGAAAGATGAGCACATACAACATCGCCATTTTGACGTCGTAGCTTTCGATTTTCTTGCCCAGGTACTCCGGTGTTCGACCCACCATCAAACCGGCGATGAAAACGGAGAGGACGACAAAGATCAACATTCCATAAAGTCCAGAGCCGACTCCGCCGAAGACCACCTCGCCGAGCATGATGTTGACGAGCGGCACCATGCCCCCCAGCGGCATGAACGAGTCATGAGCGGAATTGACCGCGCCGCAACTGGTGTCGGTGGTGATGGTAGCGAAGAGGGCGGATGGGGAGATGCCGAACCGTACCTCCTTGCCTTCCATATTGCCGCCGGGGTTTACCAGCGTGGTCTTCTGGTCCACGCCATGCAGCAGAGGGTGCGGCTGCGATTCTGCCCAATAACACACTGCGAATCCCGCGATAAACAGGATGGCCATTGCGGCAAAGACCGCCCAACCGTGGCCGGAGGAGCCGGTCATCTTGCCCAGGGTGATGGTCAGTGCTGCCGGAATCAGAAAGATCAGTTCCATTTCGATGAAGTTGCTGAAGGGCGTGGGGTTTTCAAAAGGATGTGCGGAATTGGCGTTGAAAAACCCACCTCCGTTCGTGCCCAACTCTTTGATCACCTCTTGCGAGGCCACCGGACCCTGGGCGATGACCTGAGGGGCCGGCCCTTGCTGCACAGTGGCAACCGTGGTGTAGGGCTTCAGGTTCTGTATCACCCCCTGGCCGATGAGCACGGGCGCAACTACCAGGCAAATGGGCAGTAGGATCCAAAGGAAGATGCGTGTTGTATCCACCCAAAAGTTCCCGATGGTACGGGATTGCTTGCGGGTAATGCCGCGAACCAAGGCTATGGCGACGGCGATGCCGATGGCCGCGCTGAGAAAGTTGTGATAGGCCAGACCAGCCATCTGGGTGAAATAGCTCATGGTGGTCTCTGGGGTGTAGACCTGCCAGTTGGTGTTAGTGGTGAAGGACGCCGCGGTGTTGAAGGCGACGCCGGGAGAAACACCAGCCAGATGCTGCGGATTCCAGGGCAGCAGGCTTTGCGCGCGTTCGAGGATGTACGTCAGGAGCAGAGATACAAGGCTAAAGATGAGCATGGCGATGGTGTACTGCTGCCAACTCATCTCCTGGTCTGCCTGGATGCCGCTAACGCGATAGAGAAGCCTTTCGATCGGCCGGAGCACCGGATCGAGAAAGGTCTTTTCTCCTTCCACCACGCGCGCGATATAGAGCCCCAGGGGGCGCATGAGCAGCAGCAACACAGCAAAGAACACTGCAAACTGCAGCCAACCGTTGGCAGTCATTCTAAAATTTCTCCGGATACAGCAGCGTGATCACCAGGTAGATCAGGGTCGCGACTGTGAGGATCAGTACGATCATCGTGCTGTGGGACATGTCAGGCATTACCTCAACTTCTCACAGCCACGAACGTAGAGCAGGGCGACGGCGAAGAAAAGAGTGGTCAACACAATCATGAGCAGATCCTGCATAGCTTTAGTGAAACGCCACTCTACTAAAGGGGGTGTAAGCGAGAGATAAGGAATTCATAAAGATGAAGCTTCGGGCGGATATTTGGGAGAGGTTAGGAGCAACAGCAGGGACCTGCTGTTGCTCCTAACCATCCGGATGCCCCCGCCCTATTCCGGGACCCCTTCGGGGAGAAACCGATAACCCACCCAAGGCTCGGTCTGAATATACTGCCGCGGACCTTCAGCTTCGAGCTTGCGGCGAAGTTGGCCAATAAAAACCCGCAGATATTCCGGCTGATGTGCCGATTGGCCACCCCAGACCGCGGTAAGGAGAGCGCGATGGGTAAGCGCCTTCCCCGCGTTGCGTGCCATGTAAAGCAGCAGATCGAACTCGGTCGGCGTCAGGTGCAGGCTGTTGCCGCTTACGGTCACCGTATGCGCCGCGGCATCGATGGCAAAGTCGCCAATCTCGATGGGCGCATCGACCGTACGTTCCGGCGCGCGCCGCAAGTGGGCCCGCACCCGGGCCAGCAACTCCTGGATGCTGAATGGCTTGGTCACGTAGTCGTCGGCGCCTGCATCGAGTGCCTCTACCTTCGATCGCTCCTGGTCACGCACCGACAGCACGATGATGGGGGTCGCGGTCTTGCTGCGTACCCGGCGGCAAAGTTCTACGCCGCTCATCCCCGGCATCATCAGATCGGTCACGATCAGGTCCGGACTCCACTCCTCAAACAGACGAAGCGCCTCTTCGGGATCGTTGGCCGCCCGGACGTCGTACCCCTGGGCGGAAAGCGCGGTGCGCAGTACCCGCGTGATCTGGGCCTCGTCGTCTACTACCAGGACTCGTTCTGCCATCTCCATCCTCTGCGCGGCAAGGCTGCGATATGATCGCCACTGTGCTTCTCTCCCGGTCTCGGGTGCTCGTCTTTCGTTATCTGGCGATGACCTCGGCCGCCCTGCTGGTGGTGCTGGTCTATCGCAGAATACTCCATGTAAACCAGACCACTGTTGCCCTCACCTTTCTGGTGATGGTACAGGTGGCGGCGTTTCGCTGGGGATTGGTCTATTCCGTCTGCCTCTCCGTCGGTTGCACCCTGCTCTATAACTTCTTTTTCCTGCCCCCGATTGGCAGCTTCACCATCGCCGAGCCACAAAACTGGATTACGCTGATCTCGTTTCTCGGCTCTGCCATTTTCATTAGCAAGATCTCGGAAAACGAACGGAGGCAGACTGCCCTGAGCGAAGTCCGGCGCGCTGAACTGCAGCGGCTTTATGAGTTCAGCAATCAGCTATTGATGGAAGAGAACCTGCACGATGTGGCCAGGCACGCGCCGCGTGTGGTGGCCTCCATCTTCGCTTTCGACGCAGTCACTCTCTATCTCACTGAAAACGACACCGCGTACTCTTCTGATCCGCGCCGGTCTTTTGTTTCGCTCGATGACCTGCGGGCCGCCGCGCGGTTGCCCGATGGTCCGCGGCCACGAAAAGACCGTGTATGCATTGTTCCCCTGGTGCTGGGCATGCGCGCGAGTGGATCGATTGCCATGACACAAGCGGGCTACTCCGACGGATTGTATGACGCGATCGGCGGCCTGCTGGCCATTGCCCTGGAGCGAGCCACGGCGCTCGATCGTTTCAGCCGGGTGGAAGCGGCCCGCGAGGGAGAACGCTTGCGCAGCGCATTGCTCGATTCGGTGACCCATGAATTGCGTACGCCGTTGACCGCCATACGCGCGGCGGCGACTAGCCTGTTATCGCAACCCTCACTCGGAGAAAGCCAGCGGCACGAGATGTTCGCAATCCTCGATGAGGAGAGCGCACGCCTGGATCGGCTGATCGGTCAGGCGGTGGAAATGGCCCAGCTCGATACCGACGGCATTGAGGTGCGCCTGGAACCGCAGCGGTTGCAGGCGGTGATTGACATGGCGCTCGAGGACTGCCGGGCACTCTTGCGCGGTCGTCCGGTGATGGTGGATTTGCCGCCCGACATCCCCGCCATCTCGCTCGACCGGGAACTGATCCGCCGCGTCCTCCGCCATCTGCTGGAGAATGCCGCGCGTTACTCTCCCGCTGGCTCCCCGGTGCGCATCGCGGCCGCGCTGGAAAACGACCGCCTGCTGGTAAGCATTGCCGATCAGGGGCAGGGAATCGATGATGCTGAGCAGGCCTACATCTTCGACAAGTTCTACCGCGGCAGCCGGCACCGCCTTCTGCATGGTACAGGGATGGGCCTGGCCATTGCCAAGGCGATTCTACGCGCGCACAGTGGGGGAATTGACGTCGTCAGCCATCGCGGCCAGGGGGCGACCTTTACCTTTTGGGTCCCTGTAAAACCGGTTTTACCCGGATTACCGTCATGATCCGGAATCCAACTCCCAGTGCATTTTTCGGAACTTCGTAAACCCGGGGTTCTTTTTTGACGTCTGTGTCCACGGAAGGCGACAAGTAACTTGCACAGCGACATCGCTGCGGGAGACACTTCTCCTCTATGAATATTGACAGGTCAGACCAACCTTTTTCATTTGATGCGTCTAACGGATGACGGATAATAGGCGTTGACCGTTTAAAGACTGATTTTGAGCTCCGACTGATTGAGCTCCGACCCTAGGAGAAAGCCCTTTGCGCAAACTCTGCAACATCCTCTCCGTGCCCTTTTCTCTCCTGCTTGGTGTATGTGCCCTTTCCCAAGTCTCCCTCGCTCAGGTTGTTCTTCAGGATCGGATTGTTCAGCCGATCGATAACGTCAGCATGTCACCGCTGACGGGAAGTTTGCATCCCTTGGCGAAAGCTGAATTCGAACAGGGGGTGGCCGACAATTCCAAAGTCCTCGGACGCATGACCATCAACTTCAAGCGCACCGCGGCGCAGGAAGCGAGCCTGAAAGCGCTGTTGCAGGCGCAACAGGACCCCGCTTCATCGAGTTACCACAAATGGCTAACCCCGGCGCAATTCGGACAGCTGTTCGGGATGAGCGCAGCGGATTTGGATAAGGTCTCGGCATGGTTGCAGCAGGAGGGATTCACCGTTAGTTCGATTCCAACGAGCAACAATGCCATTTCTTTCAGCGGCAATATCGCTGCGGTTGAAAGAGCTTTCCAGACACAAATTCATAATTACAACGTGGATGGCGAAACCCACTTTGCCAACGCGACCCAGATTTCGCTTCCCAGCGCCTTTGCCGCCACCGTGAGCAGTGTTCGCGGGCTGGATGACTTTCGCTTGAAACCGCGAGTGCAATTTGCGAAAAGTAGGGAGGTTGCCAGCAATCCGCATTTCACCTCGGGTCTCACCGGACAACACTACGTGGCGCCAGGCGATTTTGCCGTCATCTATGACGTGAACCCGCTTTATCAGGCGGGAAACACCGGCAAAGGGGTAACCATCGCGGTAATGGGCCAAACCGATATCGTTCCCGCCGATATTACTGATTTTCGCGGGGCAGCCGGCCTGTCGGCCAACGATCCTATGGTGGTCACTGTCCCCGGTTCGATTCCTTTAACCGTGGCCCAGGGTGCGGCCTCGAATGACCTGGCGGAAACCGATCTGGACCTGGAGTGGTCTGGTGGGGTGGCCACCGCTGCGTCCATCGTGCTCGTCAATTCGGACAATGTGTTCACTTCGCTGCAGTATGTAATTCAAAATCCGATCAACGGCATCACCGTTCCCATCATCAGCCAAAGCTACGGCGCTTGTGAGCCGGGGTTTCCAAGCGCAACGTTAAACACCATCGAGAGCTTGCTGGCGCAGGCAAACAGTCAGGGACAGACTGTGATTCTAGCTGCCGGAGATACCGGCGCAGCGGACTGCGACAGTAGCAATACGCAAACCATTACCTCGGCAACCGAGGGTCTGGCCGTGGACTATCCAGGAAGCAGCGCTTACGTGACCGACCTGGGCGGTAGCGAATTCATGGGTGATGGCACGGCTCAAAATCCACAGACCGGCGCCGGCACATACTGGAGCGCGAATGGCAGCGGCAGTGTCTCGGACGATCTGATCACTTCAGCTAAGTCTTATATCCCGGAGATGGCTTGGAACGACACTACGTTCTCCATTGCCAACGGAGGCGGTCTTTCCGCGGGCGGGGGCGGTGTGAGCGCGTTGTGGCCCAAGCCTTCCTGGCAGACCGGAGTACCTGGCATTCCGGCCGATATGCACCGCGATGTGCCGGATATATCACTCAATTCTTCTCCCGGACCACGACGGCTATCTTTACTGCACCCAGGTGCAGACCGCGGCCAGCGGGAATAACTACGTCTCCAGTTGCCAGGCGACCAGTTTTCGCTTAGCCGATGTAGGCCAATCCGACAACAACAACCTCACCTCCGCCGGCGGAACCTCTTTTGCCGCCCCTGCTTTTGCGGGTCTGCTTTCGATCCTTGAGCAAAAGCTGGCCTCTGGTGGCGGATTGGGAAACATCAATCCATCCCTCTACCAATTAGCCGCGAACGCGACCACCTATTCTTCCGCTTTTCACGACATCACCACCGGAAACAACCAGGTGCCCTGCACTACCGGTTCGACCAATTGCCCCAGCGGTTCTAACCCGGTGATTGGTTACACGGCAGCTACCGGCTATGACCTGGCCACCGGACTGGGATCGCTCGATGCCAACAACCTGGCAACGGCGTTTGCCGCCCTGGTGGCCGCAACCGGCACCAAGACTGCACTGACCGTCACACCCGGGAATTCTGTGGCCATCAATGAGGACTTAACCTTCACCGCCACTGTTTCTCCGAATACTCTGACTACGGCGCCCACGGGCACGGTCAATTTCTATGTAGACTCGAATGCGACGGCGCCAACGGCAGTGCCGCTCTCCGGCACTGCGCCTTACACGGCCACGTTTAAGACCAGTTTCGCTCAGGCGGGTACGCACTCCGTTACCGCAACCTTCGTCTCGGGAAATACCACCTACACCGGTTCCACCAGCTCCAGTGAGACGATCAACGTGGTCGCCCAGGGAACAGCGGCAACCACAACCGCAGTCACCATCACTCCCTCAACCTTCCCCCTGGGCAATAGCGTCACCCTGGCGGCTACCGTGACTGCAACCACCGCAGGCACACTTACCGGACCGATGACGTTTACGACGGGAGGAAAGACGATAGGCACGGTCCAGCAAGTGACCATCGGAACGGGTAATACCGCCACCGCGACGCTCACTGTCAACGCTACGGCATCCCTGGGCTTCCTTGCCGGTACGGATACCATCACCGCTACCTATGGCGGTGATACCTTCAACGCCGGCTCTTCGGGGACGACACCGGCGACGGTCAGTAACCCGGGCATTATGCTTTCGGCCACCGCTATGACCATCTCTTCGCCGTCGCCGGGCAACAGCGGTACCTCGACCATCACCCTTACATCGACTGGGGGATACAGCGGCACGGCCACCGTAACTGCCTCAGCCAGTACGCTCGATGCAAACTATGGATTCGGCAGCGCGGCCTCGCAGACGGCAAGCGTCGCGTTGTCTTCAGGTGGCACCGGCACCACAACCATCACCATCACCACCATCTCTGCTACTGGAAATCTGCAAAAGGGCCCGGCGGGCAACTTCCGCAAGACAGCAGGGCGGATTGCAGCGGCCGGAGGAACAGCAGCGGGTTGCATCCTCTTGTTGCTCATCCCTGGTATCCGGCGAAAGAGATGGCCCGTGGCGTTGGCGATGCTGGTCTTCCTCAGCGTGGGTGCGGGGCTGGGTTGCGGTGGTGGCGGCCCCGCGGGCGCTTCTCCGGCCGGAACCTATACCGTTACCATCAACGCGGTTGACAGCAGCAACGCGAATATCACTGGCAGCACATCGTTGACCGTAACCATTCAGTAAGAACTTTGCCGTGAGGGCTGCCTCTTGAACGAGGCAGCCCATTTTTTTGTTGTCGATCTTCATTCATCGGTCGCGAAAGTTCCATGCGGTTCCCGGGTTGTGGTGTGATAGCAACAGGGGCAGGGCTATGAACAGACGGAACTTCAGCAAATTGTTGGCAGGAACGGTGACCGCCGCCGGGGTACAGGGGATGGCTGGGGCAGAGAAAAAGCCGGCTTTGCAGAAATCGGACATTGCAGATATCCCGCCCAGCGGCGGCAGCAATGCGTGGGAGTTAATTATTCTCGACGCCGCTCCCCCCATTCCACCGAGGTAGGGGGCACGGCAGCAGGTGACATAGATGGAGACGGCAAGACCGAACTAGTCATTGCCACCGACGGCGCGTTGCTGTGGTACCGTCCGTCCACTTCCGAAAGAGGCATTGTGAGCCGCGGCACCTTTAACGTCGGCATGGCGCTGGAGGATGTCGACCGTGACGGGCACAAAGAAGTCATCGTGGGTAAGCTCCTCAACAAGAAATGGGCTCTCTGTTGGTACAAGTTTGGCTCCAGTCTCAACCACCCGTGGACAGAACACATACTGGACGACGCCTGCACCGGGCACCCGCACGATGTTGTTTTCGGCGACCTCGACGGAGACGGGGAGCAGGAACTGGTAGCCAACGCCATGTATGTCGATCATCCGGGACTCTTTGCCTACAAGGTTCCTCGCGATCCCACCACCCCTTGGAAGAAGCAGGCGGTGCAATTAGGCATAGCTGCGGAGGGTACTGCGACCGGCGACCTGGATGGCGATGGCAAACACGAAATTGTCTCCGGTCCCTATTGGTATTCCGCGCCGCGTGCCGGTGCTTTTTCCGGCGAGCTGTGGAAGACGCATTCGTTGTCCCCGGACTATCGTGAGTATTGCCGTGCCGCCGTCATTGACGTGAATGGGAACGGCCGTCCGGATGTCATCCTGGTGGAGGACGAATATCCTGATGGCCGGCTGGCGTGGTTCGAAAATAAACTGACCGCGGGCGCAGAACATCCCGCGGAAACATCATGGATCGAACATCCGATCGAAGCTCCTCTCAACTTTTCGCATTCGCTCAAGGCATGGCGCGATCCCAAAACGAAACAACTACAGGTTCTGGCTTGCGAAATGAATGAGGGAGGCTGGGAAGCTCCTTACAACTGGAACGCCCGCCTCATTCGGTATACCGCGCTGGACGGCGGTAAGTCCTGGCACAGTGAGACTCTGTATCGCGGTGAAGGCACCCACGAAGCGGTCTATACCGAGCTGGACGGTTCCGGCACCTACGTGATCTTTGGACACTCAGCGCAGATCATGACCAAACAAAACCGTGTCTACGACGGATGGGTGCAAATGTACCGTCCGCGGACGACGGCGCCTATCTTCTCGCAATACAAACACACCTTTGTCGATCGGCAGAAGCCCTACACCGGCATAGACATTCACTCGGTCGATGTGGACGGCGACGGCTTGGTGGACATCGTATGCGGAGCCTGGTGGTATAAGAACCCTACCTGGGAACGGCACACGATTCCCGGGGTGGGACAGATCGTCGCCGGCTACGATGTGGATCGAGACGGTCGCAAGGAACTGATCGCCATCAAAGCCAAACCAGGCAAGAATGATTTCTACAACGCGCTCACGAGCGACCTGGTGTGGCTAAAGCCGACGGATCTGAGCCGCGACCTCTGGGAAGAACATGTGATTGGTACCGGCGACGGAGACTGGCCCCACGGAATTACGGTTGCACCGATATTGCCGGGCGGCCGCTCGGCGATGGTCTGCGGATACCATGACGGGAAGAATCCACCGCAGCTCTTCGAAATCCCCCAGGACCCGAAACAACCCTGGCCCAAACGCGTGATCGCCGACATCCGTTACGGCGAAGAAATGATTCCCTACGACTTGGATGGCGACGGAAAACTGGATATCGTAGCCGGCCCCTACTGGCTTGAGAATTTGGGAGACGGGCAGTTCCAGCCCCACCTGCTGATTGATCCCGAGTACTTACAGTCCGCGAACCTTCACGCGATTTGCCGCATTGCGATCGCGGATATCAATGGCAATGGCCGTCCCGATATTCTCTTCACGGTCGAGAACGTCGACTGGGATGTTCATAAAGCTTTCTTCTCGCCGGTGGGCTGGTTGGAGAATACCGGCAGCCCGCGTGATCGAAAGTTCAACCTCCACATCATCGATAAGGTTCGTTCTCCCCATTCCATCTCGGTTGGCGACCTTGACGGGGACGGGAAGATGGAGGTGGTTGTCGGCGAGCACGATCCGTTCAAGCCGTACCGCAGTGAATGCCGTCTTTTTGTGTACAAGCAGGTTGACCCACAAGGGGTCGCTTGGAGCCGCTTCCCCATCGACAGCCGCTTCGAGCACCATGACGGTGCCAAAACCGTGGAACTAACCCCGGGTAAACTGGCGATCATCAGCCACGGATGGATGGAGCCAACCTATGTTCACATCTGGGAACGCTCTTAGTTAGCTGAGGCTGGCTCCAAGACTCTGTCCCGACAACCAACGTCGGGTGTATAGACCCTCAATTGAGGTTTTCCCACCTTCGTACAATGATGCCCGAAAGGGTAGTTTCTGTTAGAAGTCGGCCACGGAGCAGGCCCCAAGACTCCGTCCTGACAACCAACGACGGGTGCCCCATATCTCGCTCGTTTTTGGCGAGATGTGGGATACCACTGCTCTGCCCTTGCAACTCTTGAATCTAGATCCGTCCTTGGAGACGAACGGTTGAAGCTCGCGGTATCCCACATCTCGCCAAAAACGAGCGAGATGTGGGGCACCCAAGCTCCGCTGCCGATCGAGATTCTCAATTGAGGTTTTCCAATCCGTGCGGGACTTAAATTTGGAATCTGGTTTTCTCCCACACCCTCTTAATTCGCTAAGGCCGGACAATAGTCCCATCCAGCATGCGATCGTTTCCCCGCTCCTCAAAGTCCTTGGTGTAGGGATAACGTGCTGCCGCCTTCTCATCGATATCAATGCCGAATCCCGGCTTCTCATTGCAATAAATGTAGCCTTTCCTGATTTCCGGAGTGCCGGGAAATACCTCCCGCGTCTTCTCGTCGAAGAAAGTTTCTTCCTGAATCCCAAAGTTCGGAGTAACAAGGTTCAGATGCAAATTGTAACAGTGGCCGACTGGGTCCACATTGTTTGGCCCGTGCCACGCCGTGCGAACATCGAAGAATTCGCAGCAGTGCGCCACCTTGCGGCACATATTCAGTCCACCTACCGACGACTGGTGGATGCGGATGAAGTCAATCCACCGGTTCGCGACCAGGCTAAGCCACTCGTTGCGGTTCACAAATAATTCTCCCATCGCCAATGGCGCCGAAGTCTCCTGGCGGAAGATCTGGAACCACCCGACGTCTTCTGGGGAAAGCGGGTCTTCCATGTAAAACGGCCGGTACTGCTCCACCGCTCTGCACAACTCGATGGATTGGTTGGGCGCCGGCCGCTCATGAATATCGTGAACCAGCCCGATGTCGAATCCGAACTTTGCCCGGACCGCCTCGAACATGCCAATCGTGGTGGTGAGATAACGCCCGGCATCGAAGACCGGCGATGGCGTTACTCCATCCGGCCGCAACGCTTGCACTGCGGCGGAGGTCTTCGCGCCGCCGACGCCATAGCCGGACCACCCCGGAACCGCCAACTGTATCCGCACCACCTGGTAGCCCTTCTCGATGTAGGCCTGCACCTGGTCATTCAATTCATTTTGTGTAAGAGCAGCCGCGTGACCGTAAAGCGGCACCGCGGCACGAACCTTTCCGCCCAGTAGTTGGTATACCGGCGCTCCGAGTCGCTTGCCCAGGATGTCCCACAGCGCGCCATCGATCCCGCTTAACGCATCGTTGCCTTCCGGGCCCGAGCGGAAGTATTCCTGCAGGTACGCAGACTGCCAGATGTCCTCGATGTCATCGCAGTTCTTGCCGATGACGAAGGGCTTCAGACGCTTCTCAATGTAGGCTTGCGCCGCCTGCGGAATTTCCTGGTGGGTCGCGGCGCCAAGGCCATAGAGACCGGGCTCGCTGGTTTCCACTTTGACAATGGTCCAGTTGGAACCTGATGGCGCGGTGGCGATTATTTTGACGTCGGTGATCTTCAGCGGAGGCATCCCTCTCCGGGCCGCATCTTTGGCCTGCGCCAGCGGTCCTCCATTTCCCATGGTCTTGACGACACCGGAGGCTGCTTCGGCAGAGAGCGTACGCCCACCGCCCAGGCTGGTGACCGCACCGGCAGCGGCGGCGGTAGAGAGATTCTTGAGCAGACTGCGACGATCCATAAGTGCCCTCCTTATTCCACTTGTCTTCTAAGCGCATACCAGGCGCATGCCAGCAGGAACGCAGCCCCGCCCGCGTAGGCGAGTGTAAACTGTGGCGCGACCCACCAGCCGATCAGGCTTTCCACACCATTGGGTGAGAGCGTGTAAGCATGAATGATGCCCACGGCCGAAAAGGCCGCCGCCGCTGCCAGCCACGCTGCCGCAGGGGCGAAGCGGCGCTGCACGATGAATGCCAGCGCTGCGGACCAGAACATCGAGGTCAGCAATGATCCTTGCCCCAATGCAATCAGACCTCCCATGGCCAGATCTCCCCCCATGCGCGGGGTGACCTCCATCAGGCTGCTACCTGCTTTGCGCGCGACCGTGTCTGCAATGCTCGTGGCCCACTGCGAAAGCGCAGGAATCAGCCCGATGACCACCGCGATCGCCTGGCTGGCTGGAACCTCGGTCACGGCTTGCCCAACCGTGATCAGGCCGAACCAGATAATGACCGGCGCCGCCACCTCCAGAGGCACAAAGCGCAAGACTACTGGAAGGATCCCGGTGGTGCACAGGGCCAGCGTGACCAGGCCATTGAGCACGGAATACCCAGAACGGGCTCCGTTGGCTTTGTGTGCGGCATGGCCCAGGTAAAGCGTCGTAGGAAAGGGACTCCCCAGGCAGGCGGCGGCAATCGTGCCTACGCCATTCATCAACAGAGACGGCCTGGTGGCGTAGTCATCGCCGGCAACTTTGACGCTTTCCAGGATCATCAGCGATGCCAGCGTGTCCAGCGCGGCAAGGGGCACAATGATGGTCAGATACGGCCAATAGGTGCTTTGGTTAAAGAGGACAAATACATTGACCGCATGGGGCAGATAGAGTTTCAGCGCTGGTACTGCCGGCATGGGAACGGTGTAGATATGGAGCCAGCGCAGCACCGCCACCAGGACCGCACCGATGCCGATAACGAGAAGAGCAGGCGGCAAACGATAGGGGAGTTTGAGATGCGAGCCATAGAGGGTAAGCAGGACGAGCATAGGCAAGAGCGCAATCGCCGGTTGCTGAAAGATGCCGAAAACGAAACCCAGGCATAGATAGGCGAGGGCGAGTCCTGCCAGGGGAGAGAGCAGCGCGGCACGGGGGGTGTTGCGGCGCAGCCAATCGGTACAGAAGGCTCCGGCGGTTTGCACCATGCCGCTCAACATGCTGGCGAAGACGCCTGCGTGCCAGGCCAGGTTTGCGTCGTGCGTCCGCACATAAATCGGGCCCATGATGAGGAAGACATAAGCGAAGATGGTAGGCGTATTAACGCCGAAGGGAATCGCGGTAACATCGTTGCGGCCCTCCCGCAGCGCCAGCCGCCGTGCTTGCCATGCGTAGAAGAGGTTCCCCGCCAGAACGGAGATCGCCGCACCGGGAAGGATGCGGCTGGCGACAAAGCTCAAAGGGAAGCCGCACACCGGCGCCAGGCCCACAATCAACAGAAGATCGGGAAAGCCGCTGAAGAATAGTCCGAAGAAGCCGTCTACGTCACCAGCGGTGAACCACTCAGGCCGTTCCATAAGAGAAGCCGATCTCGCGCAGCCACTTACGATAGGCAATGGCCATACGGTCTGAGCGCAGGTGCAGCTCCGATTGCAGATCCAGCGGTAGCAGCTCAGGCCGCTGCGATTCGACGACAACTTTATCTTGTGCAGTGACCTGGTCTTGAAAGTGAATGAATTCCTCTTCGGGAATATCGTGCGCGTAATCCATCGCAATCACCAGGCGCGATTCGCAAGTGTCCGCATCGACTGGCGCAACTGGGGCCAGAATGCCGAATCGCTGGTCGCCGTGCACTTTTTCGAGAGCGACGGTGAGCGGGGCGCAGGCCCAATAGTGATAGGTGACCAGCGCGCCCTTTCCCGTGCCGTCCGGGTCTGGCTGCCAGATGCGAATCTCGCGCGCCTCCGGTCCATGCGGTCCCATGCCTACTTCGTAATCTTCAATTTCACCATGCTGCGGATCGCCCAGCAGCCCCGCATGCACGATGCCCAGATGGGCTACGTCAAGGAAGTTTTCGATCACCCGCGGACCTTTGGCGCGAAAGAGATACGGCCCCGCCAGCATCAAGCGGAACCCCGGGTCGTCACCATACGCAAAATGCGGAAGATCGCCCAGCGGTTCTCCCACACAGACCCAGACAATGCCGTAGCGCTCCCTTGCCTGGTAAGTCTGCGCACGTGCCTTCAGTGGAGGTGGCTGGTCCGCTTGAGAAGGGATATGCACACACTGGCCGCTCGAGTTGTATTCCCAGGCATGATAAGGGCACACCAGGCGATCGCCGCACAATCTGCCCAACGAAAGCTGGGCGCCACGGTGGATGCAAAGATCACGCCAACAGTGGATGCCCTCCGCAGACCTCCACAACACAACGTCGCGGCCCAGAAGTCTGCGAGCGAGAAGCTGCCCCGGCCTCACTTCGCGCGACCAGGCTACGGCAAACCATTCGCCGGTCAGCCTGGGATCCTCCAGGCCGTCGGCCTGTGCCGCTGTTGTTATGTCGCGATTCATTCTAAGACGCTAATTGGCAATCGTGCTTTGAGCAAGTTATGCGGCAGCCATCAGGGTCTGGACCCTCGAGTTGGAGACACCTGCGTTGGATCGGGCAAGTTGAGAACTGCATGCGTCCGTAAAGATAGAACGGTTGCCTGTGGGACCAGTCCCCATCGAGGCCCGGAGGGCCGTCCGCTAAACGTCAGCCCGGCCCGAAGGGCTGGGTTGGAAATCACCGTCACGATCCGGCCTGCCCGGCCCGCCGTGGGAGCGCCGTAGGCGCGGCACACCTAATTCCCTCAACCAATCGGCGGCCTAAAGAAGCGGGGGCTTTTCGTCCCGGATTCACACTCCGCAGGGACGGCTGAGAATCAGAGCTGTCGAAATTAGCGGATCAACTGCCTTTTTGACGATGTAACTTGATGATTGGGTTTGAAGAGAGCCTAGCTGAACAAGATAAGGTTGTTAATGGCTGCTGTCTGTACGGCAACGACTTTTGAGTTGCGTTGATGAACGAAGGGCACGGCTTGAGCCGTGCCACCCGACAGTCGGGCAGGTGAGGGCTTCAGCCCCTGAGGTACGTCTTTCGACAGTCGGTGGCAAAACCCTCCTCGGAAGGAGATGATCTTCGCTCCATGTGCCTCGAAAAGCGTACCCCAGCGGCTAAAGCCGTGTGGAGTGCAGACGCATCGACGGCACGGCTCGAGCCGTGCCCTTCGTCCTGCCCCAGAGGACCGAAGCATCCCGTAACCAGCGTGGTACGCACTCCATTCTCCTGTAACGATGCAGATCTTTCCATCACTACCACATGTAGGCATTGACCTGTATCAGGAGAGCTGACGATGTTGGATGATTTTCTTCCCGCCATCATTTGCATCGCCATTTTGGTTGGTGCGGTTCTTTTCGGATGGATTTCGGATCATCCCAGGATTCGACGATACGGCCGCCCCGAATTCGTGCGGACGAGGTCCCAGCCCAAGAAACAACGCAAGCGTGGTGAGCCGGTCGAGACGTCGACTGAATCGAGCCACAACATACCTGCCTCCGCAACTCCGCTGCATTAGCAATCCTGTCCTCGGAAGCAACTGTTTCTGCCCCTCGGCGTGACCCAGGGTTTTTGCTCCGTAGGTTCGGGGCCCGTCTCCTGGGTCGTCTCCCCATTTACGAAATAGGCATCGTAACCCTCATATAAACTGAGCCGATGAGGGCCGGCTGAACCAATGAGGAAGAACTTCGCTCTGGTGATGATCGTAATTTTCGGATTGCTTCTGCCTTGCGGCGCGCAGGCTACTAAATCAGCGGAAAGGTCACGTTGGGCTGGGGAGGCGGCCAACGTCAAGATTGTGCGCGATGACTGGGGCATTGCGCATGTTTACGGCAAAACGGACGCGGATGCCGTGTTTGGCATGATCTATGCGCAGGCCGAAGACGACTTCAACCGGGTAGAGACCAACTACCTGAACGCCATGGGACGGTTGGCAGAGGCTGAAGGCGAAGCTAAGGTCTATCAGGACCTGCGCATGAAGATGTTCATCGATCCCGAGGAGTTAAAGAAAGACTACGCCGCTAGCCCGGAGTGGCTACGCATCTTGATGGACGAGTTCGCTGATGGGCTCAACTTCTATCTCAGCAAGCATCCCAAAGTGAAACCTCGCGTGATTCAACATTTCGAGCCCTGGATGGCGCTCTCGTTTACTGAGGGCAGCATCGGGGGTGACATCGAACGGGTCGACCTGAAAAAGCTCGCGTCCTTCTACGGAAAGCCTGATACGAAAGCCGCTTTGCCGACAGAAACAGATGCAGAGCCAGGCGGATCAAATGGAATCGCCATCGCACCGTCGAATACCACCGATCACCATGCGCTGCTGCTAATCAATCCGCACACCTCATTCTTCTTCCGCTCGGAGTTGCAGATGGTCAGCGGAGAGGGGCTCGATGCTTATGGAGCGGTGACCTGGGGACAATTCTTCATTTACCAGGGATTCAACCCGCGGGTAGGGTGGATGCATACCTCAAGCGGCGTAGACGCCGTGGATGAGTATCTGGAAACGGTGCATCGCAAGGACGGACACTACTACTACAAATATGCGGACGGCGAACGGCCGGTTATCGAGAAGCGGATCACTGTGCCCTACAAGACTGCGCACGGAATGGCAGAGAGAAAATTCACCGCATACTACACCCATCACGGTCCGGTCATTCGCGATCAGGACGGCAAGTGGGTGACCATCCGGCTGATGCAGGAGCCGATCAAGGCGTTGATGCAGTCTTACCTGCGTACCAAGGCGAAAGATTACACGCAATACCTGCAGACGATGGAGCTAAGAGCCAATTCGTCCAATAACACCGTCTATGCCGATGCGGACGGGCACATAGCCTACTTTCACGGCAACTTTATTCCGCGACGAGATACGCACTTCGACTTCACCAAGCCAGTGGATGGGAGTGATCCGGCAACGGAGTGGAAAGGCTTGTTGACTGTGGATGAGTCGCCGCACCTGCTGGACCCGAAGAGTGGATATCTGTTCAACGTGAATGATTCGCCCTGGAACGGTGCGGGCGAGAGCAGCCTGCGCAGGGAGGACTACCCGGCCTATGTCGAAACAGGCAGCGAATCGGCCCGGGGCATCCACGCGATGCGGCTGTTGCAGGGCAGGAAAGACTTTACCCTGGATGGGCTGATGACTGCGGCTTACGACAGCTATCTCCCCTGGTTTATCAAACCGCTCCATGCGCTGCTGGATGCGTGGACAAAGCTCCCGGCGAATTCTGCGACCAAGGTCGAGCTTGCCGGCCAGATTGCAGTTTTGCAAAAGTGGGACCTGAGGTGGGGTGTGGACTCGGTCGCAACGTCGCTTGCCGTCTTCTGGGGCCAGGAGATCGCGAAGGCCGCCGGCCATACCGCCGCACATGAGGAACAATTTTCCGCACCGGTACTACCGGGGGATGTGGCTTTGAAAGCCCTGGCTACGGCCTCCGAAAGGCTGACAGCGGACTTCGGCACCTGGCAAACACCATGGGGTCAAATCAACCGTTTTCAACGTCTAACAGGAGATATTGTGCAGCGGTTCGATGACGGCAAGCCGAGCACGCCGGTGGGGTTCACATATTCCTCCTGGGGTTCGTTGGCGTCATTTGCGGCCAGACCCTATACTGCGAGCGAAACGGGCCGCGCGACCGGTACCAGAAAGTGGTATGGCACCGGTGGCAACAGTTTTGTTGCGGTGGTTGAGTTTGGGGATGAGGTGCATGCCAGAGCCGTGACTGTCGGCGGCGAAAGCGGGCATCCTGCGTCGCGGCACTTCAAAGATCAGGTGGAGAGATACAGCGACGGGCCACTTGCGCGAGGTTTACTTCTACCCGGAACAACTGAAAGGCCACACCGAAAGGGAATACCATCCCGGAGGCTTGTGAGGGGGCTCGTTTTGCTAATACGTTGAGTGAGCGAGGTTTTAATGGGTGCACGTACAACGGTTTCACTTCTGTTTTTATGGTTTGTTGCCGCGCCATTATCTGGCTTCCCGCAGGAGCAAATGCCGGCAACAAAAACGCTGAAGGCGCTCGACCCAAACCTGATGGATAAGAGCGTCGACCCATGCCAGAACTTCTACCAGTACTCGTGCGGCGGATGGTTGAAGCAGAACTCAATTCCGAAAGACGAATCGTCATACGGGCGCCCCAACGAAATCATCGACCGCAACCAGGAGGTGTTAAAGGCGATCCTGGAGAAGGCGGCTGCAGGGGGTGCAGAACGCTCTTCCAATGAACAGAAAATCGGCGACTACTATGCTGCCTGCATGAACGTTGATGGGGTGAACAATGCGGGGCTCAAGCCGCTGCAACCACTCCTGGAGCGCATCGCCGGGCTCAAATCGAAGGACGAATTACCGGAACTGGCCGCCTATATGGACAGCGTCGGGGTGAATACTCTGTTCTCTTTCGGATCCGATCAGGATTACAAAGACGCTACGCAACAGATTGCCATTCTCGACCAGCTGGAATTGGGCTTGCCGGAAAAGGGGTACTACGAGCGCAAGGACGAAAAGTCTGTCAAGCTGCGTAGCCAGTACCGGGCGCATGTCGCGCGCACCTTCGCGCTGCTCGGCGAATCGCAAGCGCAAGCGGCAAAAGATGCGGATACAGTTTTAAGGCTGGAGACGGCGCTTGCCGGATTTTCCCTTAGCAATGTGGAGCGGCGCGATCCTGCGAGTATCTATCACAAAATAAACCTGGCAAAGTTTGACAGTAGCACTCCGGCTTTCAGCTTTGTGCGTTTTTTGCGTGCGGCGCATACGCCCCCGGTGGAAGCGCTGAACGTGACCACGCCGGCCTACTTTAATGGTCTCAATCACCTGCTCGCGACCACCAGCCTCGATGCGTGGAGGACCTACCTGCGTTGGGCTCTGATCCGTCACTTGCCGGCCACCGCCCTGCCCCTGGCGCTCGATCAGGAGTCGTTCGATTTCTACGGTAAAGCACTGGATGGCCAACCAGAGCAGAAGCCAAGATGGAAGCGGTGTGTCGCTGCCACGGATGATGCACTAGGAGAAGCGTTGGGCCAGGTCTATGTCGAGCAGCGGTTTAGCGCTAAAGACAAAGAGCGGACCCTGGAGTTGACTCGCAATGTGGAAGCAGCAATGAGTCGCGATATCGACCAACTCGACTGGATGAGTGCAACGACGAAGGCTCGCGCGAAGGAAAAGCTGCATGCGGTTGCCAATAAGATCGGGTATCCGGATAAATGGCGCGACTACTCCACGTTGCCCGTTCACCGCGACGATGCAATCGGCAACGCGTTGCAGGCGGCCGCATTTGAAGAGCGGCGCGAGATCGCAAAGATTGGCAAACCAGTGGATCGCGGCGAATGGGGTATGAGCCCGCCTACGGTAAATGCCTACTACAACCCGCAGATGAACGACATCAACTTTCCTGCCGGCATTCTGCAGCCCCCGTTCTTTGATCCCAAGCAGGATGATGCGGTGAACTACGGTGCAGTCGGCGGCATCATCGGTCACGAATTGACGCACGGTTTTGACGATGAGGGACGACAGTTCGACGGCAAGGGAAATCTTCAGGATTGGTGGACGCAGGCAGACGGCAAGCAATTTACCGGGCGCGCCGATTGCGTGGTGAATCAATACGACGGCTTCGTCGGTGTCGGCGATCTGCATGTGAACGGGAAACTCACCCTGGGCGAGAACATTGCCGATCTTGGTGGACTGAAGCTGGCTTTCCTCGCCTATCTTGACCGTGCACAGACGAGCGGCGTCGATCTGGAGAAGAAGGGAAGCGCGGAGTACGGAGGATTAAACCCGGAGCAACAGTTCTTCGTGGCCTACGGTCAGAACTGGTGCCAGAAAAACCGCCCGGAAAATCTGCGGCTACGCATACAGACCGATCCCCATTCTCCGGAAGAATTCCGCGCCAATGGTGTGGTGCGGAACCTCCCCGAGTTCCAGCGGGCTTTTGCGTGCAAGGCCGGCCAGCCGATGGCCCCAGTCCATCGCTGCACCATCTGGTGAGAATTACTGCTTAGGAGCTGAGACCGAAAAGCGCGGTGTTTCGGGGATAGCCGCCCCGTCCGCTCGCGGCTCCGAGGCTCCATAGTTGATGTTCGTCGTGCTGTCGTGGAGCACGGCCTGTCCGCGCCCCATCGCGCTCGAATACTCTTTCCTGACATCAAATACGTGACCCATGGTGCCAAGCTTTTCGAGCGAGGCGGGCGGCACCCGTGACTCGATCACGATGTTGCATCCAAGTTTCCCGCTCACAGTGAAACGTGCTTCCTCCATCGCGGCTTGAATGTTCATGCGATAGTCGACCACATTGGAAACAAACTGTGCATGCGCAAGCGGCTGATTCATGCCGCCCATAATGCCGAATCCGATATGTTGGTCTCCATGCTCCATGAAGGCGGGAATGATGGTGTGGAACGGGCGCTTGTGGCCGGCAAGCGCGTCGGGTGACTTGCGATCGACGGAGAAGAGTCCGCCGCGATCCTGAAGAACGAATCCCATGCCCTTGACCGTGACATCGGATCCGAATGCTGCGTAATTGCTTTGGATCAGGGAGAGGATATTCCCTTCGCGGTCGACCACCGAAAGATACGTGGTGTCGCTTCCCGCCAGTGCTCCTGGAGCTACTTCACAATTCGCTTTGTCAGGGTTGATAAGCGCGGCGCGCTTGGCGGCAAATGGCTTGGAGATCAGCTGGGTTACCGGGATGGATCCAAACCGCGGATCTCCATCGTAGGCTTTGACGTCCGCGTAGGCCAGCTTCATGGCCTCGATCCTGGTGTGCAACTCGGCGGCGCTGAGCGGCCCATCGGCTGAGGGCTTGAAGTTCTCCATGATGTTGAGCATTTCCAGCGCGGCCATGCCATCGCCATTGGGTGGAAGCTCATACACCGTCCAATCGCGGTATTTTGTGGAGATGGGTTCTACCCACTCCGCAGAGTATTGGCTTAGGTCGCTGGCGGTCATGGTCCCGCCCAATTCAGAGGATGTTTTGAGTATGGCCTGGGCAATGTCCCCTTTGTAAAATGCAGCCTCTCCGTGTTCCGCAATCATGGTGAGCGCGCGTGCCAGATCTGGGTTGCGGAAGACCTGGCCGATGGCGGGTGCTTTGCCGCCCGGCAGATATACGCGCTGGCTCTCGGGGTATGGCGCCAGGTCAGGCGCTGCGCCTTCCCAGTAGGCATGGAGCATTTCTGGCACAGCGTATCCATGCCCGGCATAGAAGATGGCGGGTTGAAACAGCTCACTCCAGGCGAGCTTGCCGAACCGGTCATGAAGTTTGGTCCAGCCGTCGACGGCGCCGGGCACGGTCACCGAATCAATTCCCGACTGGGGCATGCTGTGTATCCCCTTCGCTTCCAGGTGATCGATGGTAAGGCTCTGTGGAGCCCAGCCGCTGGCGTTCAGTCCGTATAGTTTCCCGGTCTTTGCTTCCCAGTAGATAGCGAACAGGTCGCCGCCAATGCCGTTCATCATGGGCTCATCGACGCCCAGCACAGCGTTGGCCGCTATGCCGGCATCGATAGCCGATCCACCCTGTTCGAGTATTCGTGCGCCGGCCTGCGAAGCCTGCACATAAGTAGTGGCCACAATGCCGTAGGGTGTAACCACCATGGAGCGGCCATAGGAGCGATCCTGCGCCGACGCAGAGATGGTCGTGATTACAACTACCGTAGAGACGAAAACTATTTTTAGCATTCTTCCTAGCCTCATTAAGGTAGGTTGCGTTGGCCGGACCGCTCGAGGGTTATGAGTGCGTCGTTTTCTACGCATCCGGACACCCCCTAAGCGAAGCCTTCCTTAGCACCAACTCTCCCCTTTGTCATCCCGTCGCGTGCTGCTCACCCAAGGTGATGAAAAACGCTCTCTGTCCAGCAACCGCTCTTCATGGAAGCTTCGCCCTCCCCTTTGTCATCCCGACCGGAGCGAAGCGGAGCGGAGGGATCTGCAGTTTCACTCAATCGCGCCGCCCGTGCTAAGGAAAAGAACTGCAGATCCCTCCGCTCCGCTTCGCTCCGGTCGGGATGACAAAGGGGAGAGTTGGTGCTGAAGTGAACACGTGCGGCCCGCTGAGACCCACTGAGATACCTACGCTCGCCCAAACCACATGGGACGAAAATATGAGCGAAATCTACCAGCGCTTACGCGTGCAGTTCAACCGGCTTATACCGCCGCATAAGTACGTAGTAAATCGCCGCCGATATAAAGAAGCCGACAAACCAGGCGTAGTCATAAAGAAACCCAACCGGCGGCACCGCGAGTCCAATAAGCGCCACGAAAACACCCACCACCAGCGCCGCAACCGCACGAGGATTCAATCCTCGCGAGTATTCGTAGGGGCCGCCACGATGATAGAGCGAAGCAACGTCCAGATGTGTGCCGCGAATCAGGAAGTAATCCGCCACCATGATGCCGGCCACCGGGCCGAGCAGTCCCGAGTAACCGACCAGCCAGCCGAAGATATAAGTACCAAAGGTGCTCATCAGTTTCCACGGCATCATAGCCAGGCCAAGAAAGCCGGTGATGAGGCCACCGGTGCGGAAGCTGATCAGGCGCGGAGCCAGGTTGGAAAAATCATTCGAAGGCGAAACCACATTGGCGCCGATGTTCACGTTGAGGGTGGCCACCAGCACCGCGACCAATGCCAGTATCGCCGCGACCGGCTGATGGAAACGCCCCAGCAGGGTAATGGGGGACCATATAGGCTCGCCAAAAATTTTCTCCGAGGCCGAAGTGCAAGCAATACCAACAAACGAATACAGCGTCATCGCGACCGGCAGACCGAAGGCCTGGCCGACGATTTGCGAGTCCTGCGACTTGGCGTAACGGGTGAAGTCGGGGATGTTGAGCGAAAGCGTAGCCCAATAGCCCACCATCGCGGTCAACGATGGGAAAAAGAAATGGAGAAAACTGCTGGTGCTGTGGAAGCGGCTGGGCGCAGAAAGCATGGGCCCGAAACCGCCTGCCTGGTGCAGCATCCAGAAGAGCAGCATGAGCGACATCACCAGCATGAACGGTGCTGAGAAGCTCTGCAGGAAGCGGATCGACTCCACCCCACACCAAACCACGAACATGTTGAGTAGCCAGAAGCCGAGAAAGCTCGACCATAAAACGGCAGGACTGTGCGCCGTCGCCGGCCATACGACGGCGATCATCGCCGCAATGGCCTGGCCGCCCAACCATGACTGAATGCCAAACCATCCGCAAGCCACCAGGGCGCGCAGCATCGCGGGAATATTCGCGCCGAATGCGCCGAAGCTGGCACGCACGAACACGGGGAAGGGAATACCGTACTTGGCCCCGGCGTGCGCATTCAAGAGCATGGGCACCAGCACGATCAGGTTGCCCAGCAGGATAGTGAACAGCGCCTGCTTCCAATTCATGCCCCCGGCAATCAGGGAAGAGGCCAGCATGTAAGTGGTGACCTCCATCGACATGGAGAACCACAACGCAATGTAATTATAAGTATTCCAGGTACGATTGGCCGGCGTCGTGGGCGCAAGGTCAGCGTTGTATAAGCGCGGATCTACGTCGGTGAGCACCGGCATCAGGCGAATCCCCCGGCGTTGGCTTCGCGCTTGAGGAATCGCCCGCGCCCGGTCTGCCCGATCCACTGTCCGTCTTTAACCACCAGCTCACCGCGAGAGAAGACGTGGCGGGCGTTTCCTGATACTTTCCAGCCTTCAAACATGGAGTAGTCCGTTGCCATGCGCTGGGTGGCGGCGGTGATAGTGTAAGACGCCCTGGGATCCCACAGCAGGATATCCGCGTCCTTGTCCGGGGCGATCACTCCCTTTTGCGGCATGCCGAAAATACGTGCTGGCGCGGCGCAGCAGAGCTCGACAAATTTTTCCGGCGTGAGCTGGCCTGCATTCACGCCAAATTGCCAAAGGATCTGCAGCCGGTTCTCGATGCCCGGGCCGCCGTTGGGAATTTTTGTGAAGTCGTTTTTGCCCAGCGATTTCTGATCGGCAAAACGGAAGGGACAGTGGTCGGTGGAGACCACGGAAAGCGTACCGTCCGCCAACGCTTTCCAGAGTGGGGCCTGGTTGTGTTTTGCCCGCAGCGGTGGAGTGAAGACGAACTTCGCTTCGTCCCAACTCTTGCCCGGCATGTGTTCTTCGAGCGAGAGCACCAGGTACTGAGGGCAAGTCTCCGCCAGGGCGCGCAGGCCGAGCTGGTGCGCATGCTTGAGCTCGCGCAGCGCATCTTCATTGGAAAGGTGCACGATGTAGACGGCAGCGCCGGCCATGTCGCCAATGTGAATAGCCCGGTGGGTAGCCTCCGCCTCCGCTTTGGCCGAACGGCTGTGGGCATGAAAGTGGGGTGCCGTCTTACCCTCGGCGATCATGCGCGCGACCACGACGTCGATGACGTGACCATTTTCAGCGTGCACGCAACAGAGCGCGTTCATTGTGCCGGCCTTGTGCATGACCTTGTACATCAGGCCGTCGTCGATCATCAACACGTTGGGGTAGGCCATGAAGAGCTTGAACGACGTGATGCCTTTCTGCACCATCGTTTCCATCTCCGCCAGGCCCTGTGCTCCATCGCCCGGGCCCAGGTCGGTGACGGCCATGTGTAGCCCAAAGTCAACACATGCCTTGCCGTCGCTCTTGGCCAGCCAGGTTTCGAGCGCCTCAGCCATGGTGTGGCCGCGCGATTGGAGGACAAAGTCGATGACCGTAGTCGTTCCGCCGACGGCGGCGGCAATCGTGCCGGTGCGGTAATCGTCAGCCGACACGGTGCCGCCGAAGGGCATATCCAGATGGGTGTGAACGTCCACCCCGCCGGGCATGACCAGCAAACCCGTGGCGTCGATGACGGTGTGCCCTGCGGAAGGAAGGTTGGGTCCAACTTGCGAGATGGTCTCGCCGGCGAAGAGCACGTCGGCTTGCCGCTGGCCATCAGCGTTGACCACGGTGCCATTCTTGATCAGGGTAGGCATAGGACGTTGGTTAAGACCTCACTGTCGCCGCCGCACTGCGTTCCGCCCAACTCTGTGGGGCGAGCCCGTTATCCACCCGCTCCATGGTGATGCAGCCCTCGACCGGACAGACCAGCGAGCACAGATTGCAACCGACACAGTGGTGTTCGTCCACTCGCGGGATGCGCTCCAGTGGAGTTACGGCATTGGTACGGGTGGCGCCGGAATCAAGTTTGGGAATGGGCGTAGTCGAGATGCGGCGCGCAGCTTCGGCCTCGACCATCGCTGGTGTGCGCGTGGTGTCCGGTGCGGGCGAGGTGCGATCGAGGTGAATGCACTGGTGGGCGCCATCCCAACAGGCGGTGTAACAAAGCTGGCACCCGATGCATAGGTCTTCGTGAATGCGGGCCACTATTTGGTAGTTGAGGTTGAGCTGGTTCCAATCGACGACGGTGGGGAGCGAGAGCCCGCGGAAGTCGTCGATGGTGGCAAAGCCTTTGTCCGCCATCCATGCCAGGAGTCCATCCTGCATATCTTCGACGATGCGGTAGCCGTAATGCATCGCGGCCGTACATACCTGCACCGTGCCACAACCGAGCAGGATAAATTCGGCAGCATCCTGCCAGTTGGCAATTCCGCCGATGCCGGAGACGGGCAATGCACCCTGCGGGTCAGACAGCACCTCATGCACCAGGTTGAGCGCGATAGGTTTCACCGCCGGGCCACAATAGCCGCCATGAGAGCTTTTGCCATCGACATTGGGGTTGGGCTGGAAGGTGTTGAGGTCAATGCCGGTGATGGAATTGATGGTGTTGATCGCGGAAAGCGCATCCGCTCCACCGCGCTTGGCCGCGCGCGCGGGCATGCGGATGTCGGAGATGTTCGGCGTGAGCTTTACGATGACGGGCGTGCGCGCTTTTTCTTTGACCCAGCCTGTGATCTGCTGGCAGTATTCGGGCACCTGTCCTACGGCCGACCCCATGCCCCGCTCACTCATGCCGTGAGGGCAACCGAAGTTGAGCTCAAGGCCATCTGCTCCGGCATCTTCTGTGCGCTGAACAATGTCGTGCCAGGTTTCGCGCTTGCTTTCGACCATGAGCGACGCGATGACCACGTGGTGCGGATACCGCCGCTTTGTTTCCGCCATCTCCTGCAGATTGATCTCGATGGAGCGGTCGGAGATGAGCTCGATATTATTGAAGCCCATCATGCGGCGGCCGTCCCAGTCGATGGAGGAATAGCGTGAGCTGACGTTGGTGATGGGCTCGCCGATGGTCTTCCATACCGCGCCCCCCCAACCGGCATCGAAGGCGCGCATGATCTGTTCACCGCAGTTGGTCGGCGGAGCCGACGCAAGCCAGAATGGATTCAGGCATGGGATACCGCAGAAGGTTGTTCCCAGCGTTGGTTTAGGCATGCTTTGCTCCCAGCCACGCGGCAATGCCGATGCCGGCGCGTTTTCCGTCCGCCACCGCATCGACTACTTCGCGGCCGCCATTAGTGCAGTCCCCGCCGGCGAAGAATTTGGAAATAGAGGTCTGGCCAGTGGCCCTGTCGATCACGATGCGGCCGCGCTGTAATTGCAGCTTCTCTGCAAGGCCGGGTTGGTTTGCCTGGCCGATGGCCAGCACAATCAGATCCGCCGGCAGAATGAACTCCGAACCAGGTTGCGGGATCATCGATCCATCGGTAGAGGCGGCAAGTGTGATCAGCTCCAGGCCCTCGACCGCTTGACCACCCAGGATGCGCGTGGGCTGCACATGCCACAGGAACTTTACTGCCTCCAGCCGCGCGTGCTCGTATTCAAAGGAAAATGCCGACATCTGCTCCGGGCCGCGCCGGTAGACGATGTGCACATCGTTTGAGCCCAGCCGGACGGAGGCTATGGCGGCGTCGATGGCAGTGTTTCCCGCTCCCACCACGACCACCCGCGGTGGCACTGAGGTGGATTCCCCTGACTTATAGCGGGCGATCAGATCAAGCGCATTGGTCACCCCCGGCAGGTGTTCACCGGGGACACCCAGTTGGTGGATCGCGCCTAGCCCAATTCCCAGGAAGATGGCATGGTGGTCGCGTTCAAGTTCAGCCAGGCTTTGCGCGTCGATCACTGTGTTGAAGTGAAACTCGACTCCGAGCTGCGAGAGCATTTCGATTTCCCGCAGGCTCTCTATCAGGGGCAATTTGTATTCGGCGACGCCATAGGTATTCAAGCCCCCGGGCAGAGGACGTGCGTCATAGAGATCAGCCCGAATGCCGCGTCGCCGCAGTTCGGCAGCGCAGGCAAGCGAGGCCGGGCCAGCGCCGATGAGCGCCACCGAAAGGCCGGTATCGGGCTGCCGGCGTGAAAGGCAATGGGGCACCACTGGCGTGCAGGGAATCCATGGCGAAGCGCTGCAGGCGTGCGATTTGAATCGGCTGCTTGTTGTAGCGGTGCATGACGCAGGCGCCTTCACACAAGACCTCAACCGGGCACGCGCGGGCGCAGCTGGCGCCGAGGATATTGGCGTCCAGGATGGTGCGGGCGGACCCGGCAAGATTGCCACTGGCGATTTTCTTGATGAACCGGGGAACATCGATATGCGTGGGGCAAGCGGTGGTACAGGGTGCATCGAAGCAGTAGAGGCACCGATTGGCCTCGGGGATCGCAGCCTGCCGGTCGAGCGGCGGATGAAAATCGCCGAAGCGCGCAGAGGTCTCGGGATGCACCGGCGCCTGCTGCACAAAAGACGTTTGACCGCTCATTCGGGCGATGTCCTCTCCCTGCGTCGTTAGTGGGGAAACCATCATTATGCACTATCCCAATGCATAAATCGCTGGTATAGATCTGTCTCCGCCAACAACCGCCGGGTGCTCCATTCCCCTGATTTCCTGTGAAGCTGTAGTGTTTCGCGAACCCCATGCGCCTTTCCTGATAACCAAGGCCGGGTGCCCCATATCTCGCTCGTTTTTCGCGAGATATGGGATACCACTGCTGTCAACCGGCAAGTTTTCGGACACGATAGAGAAGAACCCTAAGATTCGTGGTATCCCACATCTCACGAAAAACGAGCGAGATATGGGGCACCCAGCACCAACGTCATGTCCTTGCATTAAATGTGTCATCCCGACCGGAGCGATAGCGGAGCGGAGGGACCTGCTGTGCCCCCCTCCAGCCACTGCATAGTCTTTCGGGCCAGCCGTTCAAAGGCCTGCACAGCAAGCTCCAAATGCTCGGTTTTGGTGTTTTCTGCCGGGTTATGGCTTAGACCGGCAAGCGATTGAGTAAACATCATCACCACCGGAATTCCAGCCCGTGCCACCTCGGCGGCATCGTGCAGCGGCCCTGAGGGTAGCCGGTGGGAAGCGCCCGCGGTCTCCCGAACCGCTTGCTCGCAAAGCTCGATAAGCTGCGAATCGAACGGAATCGGTTCAATACTCCAGATTCTTGACCACTCGACAGTACAACCCTCCTCCGCGGCAAAACGCCGACTCGCTTCCTGGGCTTCGGCCAGCATCGACGCCAGCACCCCGGCATCCAGGTCACGCATGTCCAGCGTAGTTTCGCAGCGGCCGACCACCGCGGTCACGATACCGGGAAAGGTCTTCACGCTGCCCATGGTTGCCACGGAGTCAGGGTGTTTGCGTGCGATGGGTCGAATCTCGAGGGCAAGCTTGGCGGCGGCGGCGAGCGCATCGCGCCGCACAGCCATCGGTGTGGATCCGGAGTGCGCCTCCTGGCCATGAAAAGTAATCGCGTGGCGCTCCACGCCCTTGGTCCCGAGCACCACGCCCAGTGGCAATTTCATGCCTTCCAGAACCGGTCCCTGCTCAATATGCAGTTCCAGGTAGGCCCCCGCCTGGCCCCTCTCAACGCCCGCGTCCCCGATGCGGTCTACGTCGACATGGCATTGGCGCAAAGCATCTTCCAGACGAATGCCGTCCCGGTCGGTTCGGCCCCGGTCGGCTTGAATCGTGTGCGTCCCCGCAAATGCCGAAGACCCGAAGAGGCTTCGGCCGAAGCGCGCGCCCTCCTCGTCAGCCCAATCCACCAGGCGAATGGTGACCGGCGGCCTGCCCTTAAAGTCTTCCGCCACGCTGCGCAGCACCTCGAAGCTGGTGAGGACTCCGAGGCTGCCGTCCAGCCAACCCCCGTTGGGCACGGAGTCAAGGTGACTGCCGAGGATGAGCGCGCGATCCGAGTCGCCACGTAGCGTCGTCCAGGAGTTCCCGGCCGCATCAAGGTGGTGTTCCACCGGTAGCTGGGCCAGTTTGCTCTGGAACCAGGCACGCGCTTTGAGCCAGGTTTCAGTCCAGGCAATGCGCTGCGCCCCGTGATCGTCCGCGGTGAGCGCACGAAGCTTCTCCAGATCGGCAATGGTTCTGCGTGGGTCTACTGGCATCGGATCCCTAGAATAACGCGCTTAGGATTCGCAGTACCAATTCCGTGGTCAATCCCGGCAAATTCCACGTAGCTGAACATGGCGCCAGGCAGGCGATACCATGGGGGCATGCAGCTTCCCGTAAACCCGCCGGTTCTGCCCATGCTGGCCAAAAGAGTCGCCGAAATACCTGCAGGTAACAATTGGGTCTTTGAACCGAAGTGGGACGGCTTCCGCGCCCTGGTATTCCGCGATGGAGACGAAATTCTGATCCAGAGCCGCGACCAGAAATCGCTCAATCGGTATTTCCCCGAGTTAATCGAGACGCTGCGCGCGCAATTGCCGGAACGGTGTGTACTCGACGGAGAAATCGTCATTGCGAACGAAGACGGTCTCGACTTTGAGCTGCTTCAACTCCGCATTCATCCCGCCGCGTCTCGGGTGAAGCTCCTGTCGCAGCAAACGCCGGCATCGATTGTCTTCTTCGACTTGCTTTGCGAGGGAGACCGGGATCTTTGTGGCGAACCGTTTCAAGCGCGGCGCAAGCAGATGGAACGGCTGCTGGCCTCAGCGGCGCCGCCGGTGCACATCACCCCGGCGACCTACGAAGCAAGCGTTGCGTCGGATTGGTTTCGCCGCTTCGAAGGCGCCGGTCTCGATGGCGTGATCGCCAAACAGACGAGCGGGACTTATGAGCCGGATAAGCGGGTGATGCTCAAAATCAAGCACGAGCGTGATTGTGATTGCGTGGTTGCCGGGTTTCGCTGGCACAAAACGGGTGAGGGCAACGTCGGCTCGCTACTGCTGGGGCTCTTCGATGATTCCGGCTCTTTACAGCACGTGGGTGTATGCGCAAGTTTCACGCAGGAGAAGCGCCGTGACCTGGCGGAATTCCTCTTGCCTTATCGGCGAGATGCGCTGGCCAATCACCCGTGGAGCGGTTGGGCAGAGCCTGGCGCAGGGGAACAGCGCATGCCCGGCGGTCAGAGTCGTTGGAGCCAGGGGAAAGACCTGTCGTGGGAACCGCTTCGGCCCGAACTGGTGGTCGAAGTCGCTTACGAGCACATGCAGGGCACTCGCTTCCGCCACATGGCCCAATTTCGCAGGTGGCGTACAGATAAGAAGCCAAGCGATTGTACCTACGCGCAACTGGAAGTGGTCCCCCCACAAGAGCTGACGGAGATCTTCGCCAGCGGCCGCTGATGACTTATTTATGAGTCAGCCTCACAGAAGCTTTCTGAGTTGGCCTCAACATCGGCTGGGTGAGTCGGCGTAAAGCGAGATGTGGGGCACCCCAGCATTGTTTGCATGGATAGATTTCCACTCACTTAGCGCGCTTCGAAGCACGGCCGGTTCGCCATTCGCGGGTGGGATCATCGTCCGGGTCGGGAGTTTCCTGAGCCGGCCTTAGCTCTTCGGGAACATGACGCAGGTTGACCCGAATACGAGTCCAGGTGGACGACGTGCCGCGCATGGAGTCGACCAACACATCATCGACAGCCAGCAGTGCAGCTACTTCCGAGTATTTGCTTTTCCATCTCTCCAGACCAGCCAGAGCATCCTCTTTACTGGGAGAGTTCGCGACCACGATCAAAGGCATCTTCGTCCGCGGAGCCTTCTTCGCGGCCGACTTCGCTCGCGAAGGCGCAACCCGCGGCGCTTCCCCTTCCATCTTGCGAAAGTGCGGCGGCCAGGGCGCATCGCCCAGTCCTGCGGACTCATCCCTGGCCGCCAGTTCCAGCAATGGTTCGAGCGAACCCGGTGCGGAATCCATGCCCGCGTGGGGATCGCCGATCTCCGCAAATCGGCGCGGCATGGTGAGCACATTAAAATCCGCAGGCTCGCAATCCGGCACCTCGTGCCAATGAAGAGGTGCGGAGACGCGCGCATCAGGCAGCGGCCGCACTGAGTACGCGGAGCAGGTCGTGCGATCCTTGGCGTTCTGGTTGTAGTCAAGAAACACGCCGTGGCGTTCCTCTTTCCACCATTTCGAACTGGCCAACGCGGGCGCCCGCCGCTCCACCGCACGCGATAACGCGAGCGCCGCTCGCCGCACTTCACTGAAAGTCCAACGCGGCTCGATGCGCACATTCACATGCATCCCGCGAGAGCCGCTGGTCTTGGGCCAGCCGCGAAGCCCAAGCTCTTCCAGCAGCGACTTCACTTCGAGTGCGACCTGGCGTACATCGGCCCAGGCAACCCCAGGACCCGGGTCGAGATCAACCCGCAACTCGTCGGGGTGGTCAAGATCCGCGGAACGAACCGGATGCGGATGTAACTCGAGGCAACCAAGATTGACGATCCAGGCCAGCCCAGCCGCGTCATCCACAACGATCTCTTCGGCCGTGCGGCCGGAAGGAAAAGACAGCGTTACCGTCCGCAGCCACGCTGGTCGATCACTGGGCGCGCGCTTCTGATAAAAAGCCTCTGCCTCGGCGCCGTTCACAAACCGTTTAAGAACAATAGGGCGGTCCCGGATTCCGGCGAGGGCGCCCGGCGCAACCGACTGATAGTAGCGCACCAGGTCGAGTTTCGACAGCCGCGTCTGCTTTGAAAAATAAGGCTTGTCCGGGTGGGTGACCCGGACCTCGCGTCCCTCGATCGAGAGCACTTCAGCGGTTTCTTCTTTGCTCACGAAAACAGCCTACCCTTTCGGCCGCGTTCTCACCAGATCTTCACTCGATCCTGAGGCGCGAGATAGAGAGCCTGTCCGGGTTGTTTCGTTTGTTGTGCAGGGGCGAGAAAAGCGAGCGCAAGTGCTGCCAAACCAACGCGGAAAGAAACGGATCGAGAAAGAATCATCGGCAAGTTAGATGAGAGGAATCACGATCAAGGGAGAATCTTTTTTGCGTGATACCTCGACGGGGTTACGCAATGGGCGGCCGAATCCGTTAAATTGGATTTCCATCACGTCTCCGTCCTTGAGCTCGATGCCCTGCCCGAAACTCAGCGAATGCGCGCCGAGAAAATGGATGTGCACGTCTCCGGGCCGCCGATGCAGCTCGAACTTGAAATGGTGGTGCTCCAGGTTACGCAGGCTGTGAGACATCTCCTCTTCGCCGCTGGAGATTGGTTGCGACCAGAATTCCTTGCCGTCACGTGTAATGGTAACGGTGCCAGGCACGCTCCGGAAATCCGGATCGATAATTAACTCGGGTCCAATCGAACAAGTGCGCAACTTCGATCCCGCGAGGTTGAGGTAGTTCTTCTTCTCGAAGCGATGGTCCGAAAACTCGTTGCCCTGTGCCATGCCAACTCGATAGGGCTGACCATCGGGACCAATCACGTACACCACCGCGATCTCGGCCTCTTCGCCACCGTCCTCTGCATAGGCGGGAATAAGCAACGGCTCGCCGTGCGCATGCACGACTGAACCATACCCTTTATGGAACCACTCCGGGGCTATCCCTATTTCCCCCGGTTGAGGCCGGCCGCCTTCCACGCCCCAGTGAAACATCTTCATGCTATCGGTCAGTTCCTGCTCCTTGGCCATGTGCATGGAAGCCCGGTCACGCGCGCTACCCAAGTGGGTCAAGCCTGTGCCCGACACCAGGCAACGGGCAGTCTCTTGTGGGTGGTCGATGGGCGCGAGCAGTTTCCAGTCGCCGGTTCCTTCGTAAACCGGCTCATAGTCAAGAGAGTCATCCGTAAGGTGATTGGTTGCCACGCTGGTCAATTTGCCGCCGCTTGCAATGGCCGCCTGGGCCAGTGCATACATCGAATCAAATTCGCGTAGCAAGTGCAGCTTGGGTTCTTCCACGACTGCGACGCGTCGCACGTCGCCTGCTTTCAGTTGAACAAATCGCATGCATCCTCATCGAAGAGCATCAATACCCGGCTGCCCACTTGTTCGCTCAGCACAAGTTCGCTTGCCGTTGCGCCTTCGCTCATAGCTGCCCCGCACCATCTTACATGGTCCAGAGCGCAGCCAAGGGACCCCTAACTGACGCAGCCATGGGCGTCGTGCGACGGATTCTAGTACTTTGGAAACGATCGGAGTTTTCCTGCCATGAAATTAGCTGTCGTTACAGGAGCTGCCCAGGGTATTGGCCGCCGCACCGCCGAGATTCTTGCCGCGGCTGGCTATGCCCTCGCTCTATTAGACCTGCAATCGTGCGCTTCCACACTTGCCGCTGTGCGCGCCACCGGCTGCGACGCCATGGATTTTCCCGGTGATCTCTCCGACGAATTGGTGGTCGAGGCCGCGGCTGAAGCGATCCGCGCGAGATGGAGCCGCGTCGACGTCCTGGTAAATAACGCCGGCATCAGCTCGATTGCGCCGGCGGAAACGATTGACGCACGAACCTTTCGCCGGGTGCTCGAAGTCAACCTGGTTGCTCCGTTTCTGCTGGCTCGTGCTTTCGGAAAAACGATGTTGCTGCAGCGTTCCGGCAGCATCGTGAATGTAGCCTCCATTGCTGGGCTTGCCGGTATCGCTGACCGCGCCGCGTATAACGCATCGAAGCACGGGCTCATCGGACTCACCCGCACGTTAGCTGCGGAGTGGGGAGGGCGCGGTGTGCGCTGCAACGCCGTTTGCCCGGGGTGGGTGAAGACGGAAATGGATGTCACCGACCAGGCAAGCGGAAGTTACACCGATGCCGACATTATCGGGGTGAACCCGATGGGCCGCTTTGCCTCACCGGACGACATCGCTAAGGCCATCCTGTTCCTAGCTGATCCAGCGCACAGCGGATTTGTGAACGGTCATGCCCTGGTGGTGGATGGCGGATGGACCACCGATGCCAGCTGGGAAAGCCTGCGCCTCCGTCACCGGTGAGAGAAGGCGAAGCCAGTGGATGGAGCGAGACGCAGCATGATAAGAGCGAGGGTGCGGTTTTCCATCCTCGTCACTCCACCAGTCGCAGCACTCTCTCCACCTGCTCCCGCAGGTGCGCCACTTCCTGACGCAGAGTCGAGGCCCGGAGGGCCGACCGCCAAACGTCAGCCCAGCCCGGAAGGGCTGGGTATCGAAATCATCGTGATTGAGCGCCGTAGGCGCGGCACCACGCCCTCTTTTCAGCAACCGCTCTCCACGGAACTTTCGCACTCCCCTTGTCATCCCGACCGAAGCGAAGCGTAGCGGAGGGATCTGCAGTTCAGCGGACCCGTCCTGGGAATGTTTTTCGACCGGACCGTAGTCGAGAGATCCGCGGTTTTCAGTCCTCGTCACTCCACCAGCCGCAGCACTCTCTCCACCTGCTCACGCAGCTGCGCCACTTCCTGACGCAGCGCCGCGACCTCTGCTTCGAGCTGCGATCCACCTCTCCCGGCACTCTCCGTCTCCACTGCTCTGGGAAAGGTCTCTGTCACCTCACCCGATAACAAATGGGCATAGCGAGCTTCCTTCGTGCCAGGCTGACGGGGTAGCACCATTACCAGCGCAGGCTCACGCTGCATCAGCCGTTGCAGTGTCGACTGCACATCGCTCAGCTCCTCAAAGCGGTGCATCCGTTCCGTTCTCCCCCGCAACTCGCCGGGGGTTTGTGGCCCGCGCAGCATCAGAACGCACATCACGGCGATCTCTCCACGTGTAAAGTTGAACACCTCTTGTACATGGTGCTCATACTTGGCGACGCGGCTTTCCGCGCCATGCGCGGCGCCAGCCAACCCGGCATCTTCCAGTCTGTGCAGTGCCTGCCGGATCTCGCCTTCATCGAGGTTGGTCACCGGCTCGCGGTTGTTTTTCTGATTGCAGGCATTGGCCAACGCGTTCAGAGAAAGAGGGTAGTACTCAGGCGTAGTGATTTCTTTTTCAATCAACGATCCGAGCACGCGAACGGCAATTGGAGAGAGTTCCATGGTCACGGCATCCATAGTACCTTGACGTAGTAAAGGTCAGTCGCCACCGCGAACTGATCCTTGCCCAGGGAAGTCTGCATGGTCTGCCAGACATTCGTGGGTTGAATTTTCTGCCAGTGTTTCGTGCTGCCCACCAGCACCGGCATCGCGAACCCCGGCACATCGGCCCGCCACCGGTAGCGGACTCTCCCCGGATCCCACTGCAATTCCAGAACCGGCAGCGCCGCGTGACGCAGGTATTGGTTGAAGATGGGTGTCAGGTTCATTCCCGTTTCCTGGTTGAAATACCCCACCACGTCCTCGGTCATGATGTTCTGATATTTGAAATGCTGGTAGAAGCCGTGCAGCAATGCCCACCATCGTGGGTCGTCATCGACCACGCTGCGCAGCGTATTGAGGAAGAGCGCGCCCTTGAAGTACTGGTCTTCCGGCGGCGTGCTGTTGACTCCCCGCGCGGAGATAATCGGCTGCAGGTTCTTCACCTTCGGCTTCAATCCGTTGAGGTACTTTAAAGCATCGGCGTGGCCCCAGCGCGACTCCACGTAAAGGCTTTCCATGTAGGTCGCCCAGCCTTCATGAATCCACATATCCGATCGGTCCGCAGCCGTAATGCTGTTGCCGAACCACTCATGGGCGCTCTCGTGGATGATGATGAAGTCGAACCGGAGGCTGATACCGGACCCGGCCCAATCCCGCCCCAGGTAGCCATTGGTGAAGTGGTTGCCGTAGGTCACCGCAGTCTGGTGTTCCATCCCGGAATAGGGCGCCTCGATCAACTTATAGCCGTCTTCAGGAAAAGGATAGTCTCCGAAATAATGCCCAAAGACGAGCAGCATTTCTTTTGCCTGGGTAAATTGTTTTTCCGCTTTCGCCTTGTCTTCCGGCAGTACGTAGAAATCGAGTGGCAGGTCGCCCAGCTTATCGGAGAAGTGCACATAATTTCCGATATTGAGAGAGACGTCGTAGTTGTTGATAGGGTAATGAACCATCCAGTCCCACCGCGTGTAGCCGTCGCCCAGGTCGGTTTTCCCCATAAATTTTCCGTTGGAGACATCAACCAGGCCGTTGGGAACGGACACGCTGATCTGCATGCTCTCTACTTCATCCCGCCACTGGTCCTTGTTCGGCCACCATACGCTGGCCCCGGTTTCTTCGCATGCGGTGTTGACCCAGGGCCGGCCGGCGGGATCTTTGCGGAAAGTGATGGCGCCAAATCGCCCCGTTTCCACCGGATGGCCAGAGTAATAGAAGTCGATGGCGTATTCGCGTCCCGCTTGCAGAGTTTTCGGAAAGTCGACGAAGACCGCTCCTGAATCGCGCTTGTACCGGAGTCGAACCTCACCCAAAAGTATCTTGTCGATTTGGAGTGCGGGGTGCAGATCGAGCTGGATGCGCCTGCCGTCCTTAAGCATCCGAAACCGGATGGTGTTCTTCCCCTGGAGGAATTTCTTCTCCGGGTCGACGCGAATATCAAGGTGGTAGAACAGCAAATCGTTGTTCGCACGATAAGCTCCGTACGCACCGCGTAGAATATCGGCGCGCGTCGCTCCGTCCGCGGAGACCGAGGCTGCGGCGAGTAGCAGAACCAAAGTGAAACGACAAAAAGAGAGGAATTTCAACCGCGGCTCGGCCAACCCTCCAGCCAAGAGTAATTTACCGTCCATACCCGCGCCGGGCAAGGCCACAAGGTTGGCGAGAGCGATAAACTGAACACTCATGACCCTGTTGCTGACCCAAATGGCGGTCGTCCTGTTGATCACGGTTGGCTGCGGCTGGCTGGCACTCAAGGTCGGCCAGGCACGCGTGATCGGCGAGATTATCGGCGGCATCCTCGTTGGACCGTCGGTCTTTGGGCGCTTTGCGCCCCATCTCTCTGCCAGCCTTTTTCCTCCCAATTCCTTCGGCCCGTTCGAAACGCTTTCCACGGTTGGCCTTGTTCTCTTCCTTTTCCTCATAGGAATGGAGCTCGACTACGAGCAGCTTTATCGCCAGCGCATGACCGCTGTCATGGCCAGCGGCGTCAGCATCCTGCTGCCGTTCGCCATGGGCGCCTTACTGGCGCATTCGCTGCGTATCCGCTTCGCGCCCCATGGGATCGGGAGCCTTCCGTTCGTGCTCTTCCTCGGCATCGCCATGAGCATCACCGCTTTCCCGGTGTTGGCCCGCATCCTGGAGGAGCGCAACCTACAGGGAACTTCCCTGGGCACGACCGCGATTCTCTGCGCAGCGGTGGATGATGTTGTAGCGTGGAGCCTGCTCGCCTTAGCCATGGCACTCATCGGTGGAGAGGACGCTCCCACCTCAATGCTGTTCCGCCTTACTGGACTGGGTATCTACCTGTTTCTCATGCTGGGCGTGCTTCGCCCCTTGGCCGCGCGCCTTGTGCGCCAGTATAAGAAGCCGGAATTAACGCTGGAATTACTTGGGGTCGTGGTCGCAGGAGCGCTCCTCTCTGCGGCTGCCACCGACAAGATCGGGGTCCATCCGCTTTTCGGGGCCTTCCTCGCGGGGGTGTGCTTCCCCCGCATACCCCATTGGCAGCTGGCCCTGCGGGAACGTCTTGACATGCTGGTCTCGGTCTTGTTGCTACCGCTTTTCTTTGCCCTCACCGGCATGCGGACCCGCCTGGATCTGCTGAACGACACTTCCATGTGGCTTTGGGCGTTGGTCGTTCTGCTGGCGGCGGTTTTTGGCAAGATGGGAGGTGCCGCGCTGGCGGCTCGGTGGACTGGTCAGTCCTGGAGAGACGCCGTTGCTCTGGGAGCCCTGCTCAACACCCGCGGCCTGGTGGAGCTGGTCGTACTCAACATTGCTTATAGCGTTGGCGCTTTTACTCCAACGCTCTTCACCATGTTGGTGGTCATGGCGCTGGTCACGACCATGCTCACCACGCCAATCCTCACCATGCTCGGCATTCGTGGCTCGGCGAAGAAGCAGCCTGGTTCGGTGCCCGTATCGGTCAGCTGAGCCAGACACGAAAGCGTCGGCCCGGCGTAGCCAGACCGGCGCCTCGGAGGAACCCTACAGCCGCTGGCCGGTGGCAGCCGGCGCGATTCCTGCCTGGGACGCTGCCAGTGCACCGATAACCGGTAATTGGAAAGTCTTGCCCTGGTAAGCGGAATACATCAGGTAGATCCAGATGCAGAATCCGCCAACCGTCACCAGCAGGTTGATAGGCAGCTGGATGATGAAGAACAAGCCATGGGAGACCGCGCCCAACACCAGGCCCACAATCATCCAAACGATCCAGAAGGCGATCCACGCCAGGTTGAAGAAAATCGATTGGAAAGCATGGAAGCGAACAAAACGGTCGGTCTTGAAGGGATCGATGACCAGAAACAGGATTCCCGTAATGGCGCCCACCAGGTAAGCTAGCGCGCCGGCAACATTGGGGGTCAGGCCGGCTCCTGCCGCAGGCACGGGAGCTTGCATTGCGCCTGGCATGGGACCAGGAATGGGTCCAGGAATCGGTCCAGGCCCGGGCATTGAACCGGGCATCGGCCCCGGTGCGGCACTCGATCCAGCCACCCCTTGCGTAGCTCCACAAGCAGTGCAGGTCGGACTCCCGTCGGGCAAGCTGGTTCCACAGGTTTGGCAAAAGCTCATCGTCTTCTCTCCTTACACTTCTATGGCAGGCGGGTTGGCGGCACGTACGGTTGCCATGGGGAAGCAGTTTACACAATGCCGGGGTCACTGTCTCGCTTTTTGTGCAATCGAAGGGTCCCCAATGCGGTGCGTAGCTTCCCAGTCAACCCCGGGCTCGGCTAAGCGCTCTGATCGCAAAAACACACCAAAAACGGGGTAAACGTCCCTTTCGCGCCCGAACCCCGAATTTCAAGGAAATCTGGGAAGCACGATAGGATGCGTCTTGGATGACCTGCTCTAATCGGACGATTGTCGCGCAACTTGCTTCTGCAGTCCAAGCATTTTTCTTGCCTCTTGCGATTCTGCTGTGTTTACTCGGGAGTCTTGCCCACCCCCTGTGTGCCCAGCAGCCGGCGAGCGAGGACGCCGGCTGGAGTGGAGCCCTCCGCAACGCCGCAGGCAAACCCGTGGCTGGGGCGACGATCGAACTGGTCTCCCCAGGACGTACCGCGACCGCGATCACCCAGCCGGATGGCAGCTTTTCATTCCATCAGCTCCCGCGCCTTCGGTATGCGCTTTTCGTGACCGTCGACGGCCATCGCATCGCCTTCCCTCAATCCATCGATCTGGCCTCCCCGCAGGCGGATGTTCTGCTCACTCTTACTAGCCAGGGAGCCCTCACAATGGAGGCACTTGCCAGCGAACAGGAAACCACGGGCGGGGTGGACCTCTCCAGCAATTCCGTGAGCCAACTTCCTCTGAACAAACGGGACTTCAGCCAATTGCTGCTGCTGGCCGCCGGAACCATGACCGACGCCAATGGAGCTACCAACTTTACCCAGCAGTTCGCCATCAACGGCCAGCGCGGCGTAGAGGCGACCTTCGCCATGGACGGCGCAGACATCAGTGACCCGGAGATGGGCGGATCCACGTTCAGCAACTTTAACGTGGATGCGGTGCAGGAAATTCAATCCCAATCGGGGTGGATGCCGGCCGAAATCGGCCGCGGTGCCGCCGGCTTTACCAATATCGTCACCCGATCGGGGAGCAGTGGCTTCCACGGCTCATTCTTCGAATTCGTTCGCAATTCGGCCTTCGACGCCAGAAACTACTTCGACCACGCTTCCATAGCCAATCCTGGCCGGCTGCCCCCTTTCCGCCGCAATGAATTTGGCTTCACGAATGGCGGCCCGGTCATCCTCCCCCACTTCTACAACGGCGCCGGCAAAACCTTCTATTTCGGTCAATACCAGGGGTTTCGCCAGGTGTTGGGCACCACCCAGGTGTTTCCCGTGCCCACGGAGCAGGAACGCGAAGGCATGGACACCACGGCCTTTCCCGGTGATGTGCTCACGGTGCCGGTCGACCCCGGAATCGCGCGTGTGCTGGCGCGCTACCCGCTACCCAACAATCCTGTGGGCTCCTACGGAGTCCACACCTACGCCAGCTCGTCGCCGGTGGTCACGGATGCGGATCAGTTTTCTGTGCGCCTTGATCACCGGATCTCCGATCGGTCTCAGCTCTTCGCTCGCTTCAACTTCAACAACCTGAACGGGCCCACCACCAACCCCGATCAGACCGTACTCGATCCCAACTTCGCTATTCGCTACATCGATCGCCAGCGAAACCTCGTCCTTACCTATACCCGGACTTTTTCTCCGCGTTTGATATCGGAATCCTCAGTCTCTGCTACCCGCGCCACTCCTTCCTTTCCCACCACCGACCTCACCGACCCCGCAGTTAAGTTCAACGACGGCCTTTATGAACCTTTCAATCAGCCGGCCGGAACGGTGATCAGCATCTACGGCAATCTCTTTCAGGCACGGCAGAATTTCTCTTTCACCACCAGCCGGCACACCTTCAAGGCGGGGGCCGAAATTCGCCTGAACCGCGACACCACCTACTTCGGCATCAGCCCCGATGGCGAGTATGACTTCGGCGGTGGTACCGCCTATTCTCCGGTCAATATTTCCTCGCAGAGCGGCCAGCACAACATCCGCGTTGGCGATCCGCTGCCCGACACTCTTTCCGGACTGCTCAGCGGGAGCCCGTTTGTATACACCGTCGTAGTCGCGCCTCCCTACTTCTCCGGGGGGGAACACATTGGAGCCGCAGCCATCAACCGAAATGCCTTTGCCTTTTTTGCCCAGGACACCTGGAAGATCTCACCGCGGCTGGTGCTCGACTACGGCCTGCGCTATGAGCTGTACACACCCATCACTGAGCGCGCCAAGAGGACGTCAGGCATTGCTTTTTCGTCAACTCCCTCCGGTGTTGCACAGCAGTTCGTCGTCAATCCGCAGCCTGGCTATCGCTTCAACCTGAACGGCCTGGGACCCCGCGTGCGACTGGATTGGCTGGCCGGGCACGAGGTCCACGTACGCGCCGGCGGTGGAATCACCACCATCCCGCCCAATTTATACCAGGACAACTTCCTGACCGGCTCGACGCCGTTCGCTGTCTATCCGCGCCTCACTTCGGCTCCAACCGGGCCAATCCCCTACGGTTTTCAGATCACACCGGACGAGTTGCCGCTCGTGTATACCCCCGATGGGCAGGAGATTTTCGCCAACGGCACCAAGGCGGTTCACGCCAACACGGTGATGGATCTGAATCGCTATCAGCAGGATCTGGCATCGCTTTCGCCGAGCCACCGGATTACGCCGCTAACCATCTCGTCTGTGTACCCCGCGTTTGGCAACGCCTATCTTCAGACCTGGACTCTGGGCCTGGAGCGCCATTTCGGCGGTCTGGTAGCGGACGCGACTTACATTGGGACTGCCGCGGTCAAGCTGCCCCGGACAACCTTCTTCAATGGATATCCCGGCGCGGGTCCCAGCTTTGCTCCCTATACCCAGTTTGATTCTGCAGGAAACATCACCGGCGGCTTCGGTACCGAGGACGTGGTCACCAGCACGGCACATTCCTCCTACCATGCATTGCAGACGTCGTTACAGGGTACTGTCGCCCATGGCGGGCCCGGCGTCCAGGCCAGCTATACCTGGTCCAAGTCTCTGGACGAAACCAGTTCGGTGGTTGGAGGATTCATTACTGGAGGCACCGGCGCCATCTCCCAAACATCTCCGCAGAATCCCTTCGACACTCATCCGGAAAAAGGGCCGTCTAGCTTCGACATAGCCCACACCTTCACCCTGAGCCTCGCGCAGGATCTTCACGGGGAAAATATTGCCTTGCTTAGGCCATTGGGCAGAGCCGTCACCGGGGGTTGGGAACTGCTTAGTATTTCCAGCATCAACAGCGGTGCACCCTTCACCGTCTATTCCGGCGTTCAGCAGACAGATGCCGGCACCAACGGAGCAGACCGTCCCGACCAGGTTGGCGTTCCGCACCTATCCACCAGCCGCAAGGTTCGCGAAGACTACTTCGGTCTCGGCACGAACAACGGTTCTTACTTCTCGATCCCCATCAACGTAGCGGGGGGCACGGGTCCGAACCATGGGCGATTCGGCACGTTGGGGCGCAACACTTTCCGCGGGCCGGCCTACTATGACTTCGACTTTGCCTTAATCAAGAGCACACCGTTCGGCCGGCGTTCGAGCGGCATCGAGCTGATGGATCTGCAATTTCGCGGCGAGTTCTTCAACCTGTTCAACATCGTAAATATGGGCCTGCCGGCCAATACCCTCGCCGGAGCCGGCTTCGGCGAGATCAGCCGAACCGCCGGCACCTCCCGCCAAATTCAATTCTCCCTGAAGCTCATCTACTAGGCTTCCGTGAGATTCATCCCTAAAGAAGACGACGGGTGCCCCATATCTCGCTCGTTTTTCGCGAGATGTGGGATACCACTGATGTTAATCCCTCGTGCTTTTTGTCTGACGTCAAGAAAGAGTGGCGGAGAGTCGTGGAATCCCACATCTCGCGAAAAACGAGCGAGATGTGGGCCACCCGTCGTTTGTTACAAGGATGAGGGCGCTACTCTGCTTCTCCTCTTACGGCACCTAGGCGCGCCCTGGGCCTGCCCACACCCCGACGAATCACCTTCAAGGAACGATCACCGCCGACCCGCGCTCAGTTTCCTCTTTCACCGCCAGCAACGCCTTGTTTGCGTCCTGCAGGGGAAACACCGCTACCTGGGGGCGGATCTTCAGCTCCTGAGCAACAGCGAGAAAATCACGAGCATCCTGGCGCGTCATGTTGGCTACGCTGCGGATTTGGCGTTCGCCCCAAAGCAGTTTGTCATAGTCAAAGGCGGGCATCTGATCTAGGTGAATGGCATTGATCGCGACCACGCCACCTTTGCGCAGGGCGGATAACGCGCTGACCACTACCTTTCCACTGGGCGCAAACGTGATCGCGCGATCGAGCTTAACCGGGGGCGTCTCATCCTCCTTGCCCACCCATGTCGCACCTAACGAAACCGCCGTCTGACGATGGGCCTCACCCCGGGTGGCGACATAAACCTCGCACTTCCAGGACTGCAAAACGGTAATAGCCAAACTGGCTGAGCTGCCGAAGCCATAAAGACCTACTCGCTCACCCGGAGCGACGCCGGCCACACGCAGGCTGCGAAATCCGATAATACCGGCGCACAACAGGGGAGCGACATGCACATTATCTAAACCCTCGGGCAAAGGAAATGCGAAATCCGCGCGAGCCAAGGCATACTCGGCGTAGCCTCCATTCACCGAGTACCCGGTAAACGTAGGATGGTCGCAGAGATTCTCCATCCCGTGGTGACAGTACCAGCAATCCCCATCGATGCCTCCGATCCAGGACACGCCCGCTCTGCTCCCTAAGGGCAACTCTGCGGTCGCCCCGTCGGCCACCTCGCCCACGATCTGGTGACCGGGAATGAGCTGCGGAAGAACCGGTGGCAAATCCCCTTCGGCAATGTGCAGGTCGGTCCGGCAGACGCCACATGCGAGAACGCGGAGTAACACATACCCCGGCTGCAATTCCGGACGGGGGACCTCTTGAATCTGGAGGAATGGCTCGGGCCCGGTGCGGCCCGTCGCAAGGATGGCAGCCTTCATGGTCTCCCTACTTCTCCCCCTTTGACGCGAGTTCCTCGCTCAGCTTGAGGGCATTCATGGAGTGCTCGTGAGCCTGCCTGGACAATTCATGAGCCGTCAGATGATCTCCTTTGCCGTGAGCGACTGCTGCGGCGGAGTGAGTGTGAGCAGCCAGATTATGGAGTTCCACGATTCGATCGTGGGTGCTCTGGGGCATGGGGCCTCCTTATGGTTGGATGCGCAAGCAACAGCCCATCCTACCTTTTCATCATAGGCAGGTGGCCTGCGCCGCGGAAAGGCCGTCAGAATATTCTAGTGTTAAGAAAAATCACAACGTGCTGACGAGCGTCCGCCTTTGCGAGACAATCGGTACGCGTCAAAGAAACCGATGCATGAGGAAACAGAGCCTTGAATACCATTAGTTCCAAGGCCGGGAAACTGGCCACCCCCGCCGACCTCGTTGACATATCGAAGTTGCTTGCCGCCTACTCCGCGGAACAGCCTGATCCCCGTGTGCCGGAACAGCGGGTCGCCTTTGGCACTTCGGGCCACCGAGGCTCATCCTTCGATCGGTCGTTCAATGAATGGCACATACTCGCCATCACCCAGGCAATTTGCCTGTACCGCCAGGAGCAGAAAATCGACGGACCGCTTTTTCTCGGCATCGACACCCACGGACTTTCACGGCCGGCGTTGGATAGCGCCGTTGAAGTGTTGGCTGCCAATCGGGTCGAAGTAATGCTGGCGGAAAAAGACGAGTTCACGCCGACGCCCGCAATCTCGCATGCCATCCTTACCTACAACCGCGGCCGCAAAACTGGCCTGGCCGACGGCATTGTGGTCACGCCCTCGCACAACCCTCCTGAATCCGGTGGATTTAAATACAACCCTCCTCATGGCGGCCCGGCGGGGAGCGACGTCACCTCCTGGATTCAAAACAAGGCAAATGAGTTTCTCAGCGCAAAGCTGGATGGTGTGCAGCGCTGGCCGCTGGAGAAAGCTCTCTCCGCTCCTACCACGCACCGCCATGATTACGTAACAGCCTACGTGCAGGATCTGGGGAACATCATTGACATGGAGGCGATTCGCAGTTCCGGCGTGTGCTTTGGCGTCCATCCCCTGGGCGGCGCCGGCGTCCATTATTGGGGACCGATCGCCGAACGCTATGGCCTGAATCTGAAGCTGGTGAGCGATGTGGTCGACCCCACGTTTCGCTTCATGACGCTGGATTGGGACGGCAGGATCCGTATGGATCCATCGTCGAAGTACGCGATGCAGTCCCTGATTGCGCTAAAGGACAAGTTCGATGTTGCCGTCGCCTGCGACACTGACCATGACCGCCACGGCATCGTAACCCGGAGCAGGGGATTGATGCCTGCCAATCACTATCTTGCGACCAGCATCTTTTATCTTTTCGGACATCGCCCGCAGTGGAGCAGGAAAGTTGCCGTGGGCAAGACGGCGGTCAGCAGCAGCATGATCGATCGCGTAACCGCGGGGCTGGGCAGAGACCTGTTTGAAGTTCCCGTCGGTTTCAAGTATTTCGTGGATGGCCTGCTGGAGGGCACGCTGGGATTTGTTGGCGAGGAAAGTGCCGGAGCTTCCTTTCTGCGTCGTGACGCGACAGTGTGGACTACCGACAAGGACGGCATCATCGCGGCCTTGCTCGCGGCGGAGATGACGGCCACAGTGAAACAGGACCCGGGCGAGATCTACCATGACCTCACGCAAAAATACGGCGACCCCTTTTACGACCGGACCGACGCGCACGCCACAACTCAGCAAAAGGCGATGTTGGCGATGATGAGCAAAGAAAGCATCCAGAGCCCAACGCTGGCGGGGGAGAAGATCAAGACGATCCTGACCCACGCACCCGGAGATGGCCAGGCAATCGGCGGTGTGAAAGTGATTGCCGAAAACGGCTGGTTCGCGGCCCGCCCCTCCGGCACGGAAGAGATTTACAAAATCTACGCCGAGAGCTTTCGCAGCCAGCAACACCTTGAGCAAATAGAGGAAGAAGCGCAGACGATCGTGGGCCAAGCCCTAAACGCCGCCGTGGTCCAGAAGGCCTGAAGGTGTGTGAGAACTCGGGACTAAATTCCTAAATCTTGGTTCTCACACATGCCCGGAGGTCGGCACCGCATCTTGGGGGATCGCACCATCGAGGCCCGGAGGGCCGTCCGCCAAACGTAAGCCCAGCCCGGAAGGGCTGGGTTATCAAAGGTCGTGATCCTGAGCGCCGTAGGTGCGGCACTACTTCGAACTCTCCTTCCCGCGCAAACCGCAAACCCCAACGCCCCCTCACGAAAAATCAAAAAGCTTTTTCGCATTCAGCCCGCGTATCTTTTCCCGCTCCATCTCCGGAACGAAATCGAACATCAAATCAAACAACTGAACAGCCTGGTGAAATTCGGTCATATTTCCACCCCATTCTCCCGCGATCATCTTGTCCGGGCCGAATGCCTCGTACACGCGCTTCACCAGCGGCTTGGCATCTGCATGGGGAAACGGCTCCTTCGACGCCGATGCCACACCGGTCGAGGAGAATTTCATATACACGCGCGCCATCTGGCCCAGTTTGAGAACCTGCTCATATTCTTCGGGGGTCCCCTGGCCGGGGCGAGCCAGGTGATCCAGAATAACCGGCATGCCGGGAAATTTGCTTGCCAACTCGCGAATGGCCACGGCGTAGTGCGGGATGCAGTGGATCTGGATCGCCAGCCCTAATTCGTGTGCCGCACGCCAGGTCACTGCCATCTGCGGATCTTTGAGATCCCGGTCGCGAATCAGCCCACTGGTCGTGGACGGCGTGCCCGCCGCGTGAATCTCATGGATCCTTAACGCCACGATCCTTCCTGGATTTCTCCGCACCAAAGCCTGCATTCGTTTCGGAGTATCGGGGCTGATCGGGTCGAACAGACAGGTTCCTTTAAAGAACCCCGGCGAAGGCTCGTGAGCGAAACAATATTCCAGGTAGCGATGATCATCCTGGTAAGGCTCGGGGTGAACGATGACCGCATGGTCGATGTGTGCCTCCTGGGCAAACTTCACGTAAGCTTCCACCGTTTCCGTGTTGGGCGTGTAGGATGCGCTGTTGTAGGGAAACCGGGCCGGATCGCCGGCAAACAGATGGATATGTGATTCGATCAGTACCCCCTTGGGCCGCCCTGGCACAGGGGCTGCACTTGCTAACGCGCTTGCGATTCGCTGCATCCCCCGGGGTTGCGCGGCCCATGCATGCGCAGTTGCAAACGCGCCCAGCATCCATTCCCGTCGAGAAACCATAGAGCCTCATTAGAATCCCAATTGCAGACCAAAGCAAAAACATCAGCTGGCCAGGGAGCAGGGAAGTGGGGATAGTAATATGGGGTCCCATCTTTGCAACAGAAAGGGCAGGCGATGAAGATGGGTGCATAACCTATGCGCCAACGCAGCCAACACGCAATGGTCGAGTAGGGTCACGGAGGAGTCGTCATGAATCGAAGGAAATTTATCGCGTCCAGCGGTGCGGCCGGACTGCTGGCAGCGAAAGATCTGGCTGCCGCCGCGGCGCCCAAGGCCGTTCTCGCCAAGCCGGTGCTGATGAAGGTGGGGGACCAGACTGCTCCTACCAACGAGACACATTTGAAGTACCTGGCTCGCTACAGCGTGCGAAACATTTGCGGCTATCCGGAGATTGAAGGTGACCGCTTATATGCGACAGTCGAAGAACTCAATCGCATGGTCGACATGGCGGACAAATGTGGCATCAGCATCGACTGCACCGCTCCTCCGTTTCTGGCGTCCAGTCACATCGACAAAGAAAAGCATCCAGCGATCATGCTGGCACAAAGCCCGGAGCGGGACCGCGACATCGAAGCCCTGCAAACCATGATCAAGAACTGTGCCCAGGCGGGCATCCCCGCCATCAAATACAACATGAGCATCCTGGGCGTCGTCCGCAGTGGACGAACGCCGGGCCGCGGCGATGCCATGTACAGCACCTGGAAACTTTCCCAAGCTCATCCTGATCCGGCGCTCACCAGGGCGGGCCACGTAGACTCCGATATGTTCTGGGAGCGGATCACGTACTTCCTCGACCGCGTGATTCCCGTGGCCAATGAATACAGGGTCCGCATGGCCTGTCACCCGCACGACCCCGGCATGCCCCCCGAAGGCTATCAGGGGGTCAACCGGGTGCTGGGCACCGTCGATGGCTTGAAGAAATTCATCACCATCCGCGAGAGCCCGTATCACGGACTGAATTTTTGCCAGGGCACAGTCTCTGAAATGCTGGCGGATCCGAGCACCGAGATTTACGACGTGATCCGCTATTTTGGTTCGCGCAACAAGATCTTCAACGTACATTTCCGCAACATTCGCGGTCATCGTAACGATTTTTTGGAGGTTTATCCCGATGAGGGGGACGTTAACTTTGTAAAAGCCATCAAGGTGTACAAAGAGGTCGGCTATCCCTATATGCTAATGCCGGACCATGTTCCAGTGGCGCCGAACGACCCCAATGGCCTGCAGTCGTTTGCTTTCTGCTACGGCTACATCCGGGCCTTGATTCAGTCACTGGATTCCATGTGTTCATAGGGAGATCAACTATGCGGGCGGCCCAGTATGCTTTGCTCGTTCTATGCGTGGTCATGCTCGTTCCTTCCCTTCATGGGGCAGCCACGGTGAAGGATGGTTTCTTTACTACCAGCGATGGGGTCAAGCTCCACTACCTGGAGAGTGGTGCAGGCCCCACCATCCTCTTCGTCCCCGGATGGACTATGCCGGCCGAAATCTGGCAGCCGCAGATTGAATATTTCAGCAAGGCGTACCACGTCGTCGCGGTGGACCCACGGTCTCAAGGAGCGTCCGACAAACCGGCGGAAGGAAACTATCCCAGCAGGCGCGCGCAGGATTACAAGGAACTCATCGATCACCTGGGCGGATCATCGGTAGTCCTCGTCGGCTGGTCACTGGCTGTTCACGAGGCACTCACGTATGTCGAGATGTTCGGAACGTATAAATTGAACGGGCTGGTTTTGGTCGACCTGAGCGTTTATACGCCGTCTACGCAGGAAGAGCGCGACGGGCGCTATGCCATGCTGCACAATTTCCAGGCTGACCGGAAGCACTTCGCTGCTACCTTCGTGCGCGGCATGTACCACAAGCCGCAGCCGGAGTCATATCTCGAGAGTGTGACCGCTGCTTCATTAAAGACGCCGACTAATTCGGGGGTGGCCATGTTGGCCGAGTTCGCGGTGAAGAACGATCTTCGGCCCGCGTTGCCGAAACTCACGATTCCGGTCCTCGCTGCCATGACAGAAAACAACCGTTCCTCCGCGGAGCTAATCAAGTCCTCCGTGCCCGGTGCGCAAGCAGAAGTCTTCGAGGACGCGGGCCATTGCCTGTTCGTCGACGATGCTGACAGATTTAACACCGTGCTGGATAACTTTATGAAGAAAACCCGGAAGTAGGAGAGTGTTGATGAAGACCATGGATCCGGGGAAAATGGCGAAAAGGGTCGGAGGAGGCCTGCTTTCCTTTCCTGTCACCCATTTTGGAGAAAACCTCGAATTTAGGCCGAGGCCGTACCAGGAACACATTGCGTGGCTGCTGTCGCATCAGCCCGCCGGCCTATTTGCGGCTGGCGGTACAGGGGAGTTCTTCTCCCTCACCCTCGCCGAGTTTTCCGCGGTGGTCCGTGCCGCCGTTGACCAGACCGCGCGGCAGGCGCCCGTCATTGCCGGTTGTGGCTATGGCACCGCCATGGCCAAAGAGTTCGCCAGGGCCGCGCAGGATGCGGGCGCGGATGGGATCCTGCTCTTGCCGCCGTACCTGGTCGGGGCGGAGCAATCGGGCTTGGCTGCCCACGTCGAGGCGGTTTGTGCATCCACCAAACTCGGCGTCATCATGTACAACCGTGACAACGCTGTCCTCGATGACGTAACTCTGGAGCAGCTATGCGATCGCTGCCCGAATTTAGTCGGCTTCAAAGATGGTGTTGGCGACATTGAGCGGATGACACGGATTTACGCCCGGTTGGGGGACCGTCTCACTTATATCGGAGGCCTGCCGACGGCGGAAACCTTCGCCCTTCCATACCTGGAGATGGGCGTGACCACATACTCTTCCGCCATCTTTAATTTCCTGCCCAACTTCGCGCTTGAGTTCTATGCCGCCGTGCGCCGCCGCGACCATGCAATGGTATTCACCGGCCTGCGGGAGTTCGTCCTGCCCTATATCCAAATCCGCAACCGCCGCAAAGGATACGCTGTCTCCATTGTGAAAGCAGGCATGAAAGCCGTGGGTCGTCCCGCAGGCCCGGTGCGCTCGCCGCTCACCGATCTCACGCAAGCCGAGCTGGCGGAACTGACCAAGCTGATTGCAGGACGTTCCTGACCCGTAACTCTCTCCTTACCACGAAGGGATGGGTGCCCCACATCTCGCTCGTTTTTCGCGAGATGTGGGATACAACGACTCTCGATCGACAGTGCGTATTGGGGGCCGAAACTCTTGGTTTAGCCCGGTGGTATCCCACATCTCGCGAAAAACGAGCGAGACGTGGGGCACCCATCCCTTCGTGGTAAGGAAAGAGTTTCCGGGGCACCGGAGTAGAAAGACTGCTGTTTCGCCATCCCCGCCTAGAACTTATTCCAGAGGTACTGGTTATAAACGTCGTGGTGATACTGCAGCTCAGGCGCCTTCACGAACGTGCCCAATAACCGGGGGCAACGGTCTGCGGAGGCCTTCTTCAATTCCGCATACCGTTCCTTTACATCGGCTCCCAGCAACGTGTCCGTCCACTTCGCTGTATTGAAGTTTTCGAGCGCCGTGTAGATGTTGTCAGGGAGAAATCGCTTGGCCTGACGTAAATTCTCGATCTTTGCAGTGTCCCCGTCGATGCCGGTCTTAAATACTGAATAAAGCACCAAATAGGGGTTGGCATCGGGGCTTACCGAGCGGACTTCCACCCGCATGCTCTTCTCGTTGCCGATAGGAATCCGCACCATGGAGCCACGGTCGGTGGCCGAAGCCATCAGTTGGTTGGGAGCTTCGAAGTGAGGATCAAGACGGCGGTAAGAGTTGACGCTCGCGTTCAGCAGCACACAGATGTCATTGCCGTGGGTCAGAATACGATCGATGAATTCCCAACCCATCTTACTGAGCTGTTCTTCGCCCTTGGCATCCCAGAAGAGATTCTTGCCTTTCTGACTGATGGAGACATTTGTGTGCATGCCGCTGCCATTTACGCCTACCACAGGTTTGGGCAGAAACGATGCAGTCAGTCCCATTTTCGTAGCCACCTGGCGGCAGATAAGCTTATAGAGCTGAATCTGATCCGCCGCGTTCACTACATCGCTATAGCTGTAGTTGATCTCAAACTGTGAAGGCGCCACTTCCGGGTGGTCCTTTTCGTTTTCAAAGCCCATGGCTCGCTGAACTTCGGCGCAGGTATCAATGAAAGTGCGCAGCGGATCGCCGGGGAGCGAGTGATAGTAGCCGCCGGTGTTTACATACTCGAAACTTTGCGTCTCGTGATAGTGCCGCTCCGCGTCAGTGCCCTTGAAGAGAAATCCCTCGATCTCGTTGGCCGCATTCAGCGTGTAACCCTTCTTGTCGAAAAGGCCATTGGCATAGTTCTTGAGTACTCCGCGAATATCAGCGGAATACGCTTTGCCGTCTTTGGCGATCACTTCACCAAAGACCAGCACCTTGCCGGCGCCAAAGACGTCGGACGGCACCCAGTAGAACGAGCCCCAGTCGATCCCGAGGCGAAGATCGCTCTCTCTCTGCGCAGTAAAACCGCGAATGGAACTGCCATCAAAAGTCAGATTGTCGTCGCTCTTGATGATGAATTTCTTGTCGTAGTCCAGCATGTGCAGCCGGCCTTCGAGGTCACTGAAGAGCACGGTGACGGCCTTGATGTGCCTCTCGTCCGTGAGATACTTCAGCCGCTCTTCACGGATTTTTCCCGCAGGGACACGGCGTCTGCGCTGATCCTTTGCCGTCAGGTTGTGTTCTTCGAGTTCGGCGTAGGGCATTTCAATAAAGCTGCGAAGTGCGTCTGACATGGTTCTCCTCAGGGAATCGTGTTCCAGAGATTGTTTGTACTGCAAACCGTGAAAAGAAAATCCGGATACGGCCGCCTAGTCACGCCCAACGCGATGACGAGACCGCCGCTGACGATCAGCGCGCCGCCCATGTAGATGGGCTTGGTGGGCGCCGAGTGGCTTCAAATCGCAATTTCCCCACGCTCATTGTTGCGAATGCGGATTGCTTCATCCACCCGGGTCACGAAGATCTTTCCATCCCCGATCTTGCCTGTCTTTGCCGCGGCCACGATCGCCTGCACGGCTTTCTCCGCCATTTCATCCACCACCACTAATTCCACTTTCACCTTGGGTAGTAAATCGGTGGAATACTCCCGCCCGCGGTACACCTCGGTGTGGCCTTTTTGGCGGCCATGCCCGCGTACGTCGGTAATCGTCATACCAGAAATGCCCAGTTCGATCAGTGCATCTTTCACCGCATCCAGCTTCGATGGCTGTAGCACGGCTTCTATCTTCTGCATTGCCCTCAGTCCTTCCTCACCATCCAAACGGCGTGATCGGAAGCCTTCCCACGGTTCCTAGTTAGCGAAGTCATAGCCTTCTTCGCCGTGCTGCGACAGGTCGAGCCCGGTGCGCTCGTCCTCTTCGCTCAACCTGAGCCCGATTGTCTTATCCACGACGAACAAGATGATCAGGGTGCCCACAATGGACAAGGACCACGCGATAGCCACGCCAATCGCCTGGTTCAGGATCTGCCCCTTGTTCCCTTCGAGCAGGCCGGTTGCCTTACCTGCCCCCAGGATGGGGTTGATAGTGCTGCTGGCGAATACCCCGGTCAGCAATGCTCCGATCGTTCCGCCGGCGCCGTGCACACCGAAGGCGTCGAGCGAATCGTCATATCCGAATATTGCCTTTACCTTCACCACCATCAGGTAGCAGCATACGCCGGCGATCAGGCCGATCCACAAAGCAGATATCGGGGTCACGAAACCGGAAGCGGGCGTGATGGCCACGAGTCCGGCGACTGCCCCGGAGATCGCACCCAGCGCGGTACAGCGGCCACCGCGGATCCACTCCGCCGCGCTCCAGCCAATGGCTGCTGCGGCGGCCCCGAAGTGGGTAGCCACGAACGCAGACGTCGCTAAGCCACCGGCGCCCAGAGCCGAGCCGGCATTGAATCCGAACCATCCCACCCACAACAGGCATGCGCCAATAAAGCTCAGTACCACTGAGTGCGGCGGCATCGGCTCCCGCGGGTACCCCAGCCGTTTACCCAGGTAGAGCGCGGTCATCAGCGCCGACACTCCTGAGGTGATGTGCACCACCGTGCCGCCGGCAAAATCCAGGCACGGGAACCGTCCGCCCAGGGAAGCATTGAGCAAGCCGCCTTTGCCCCAGACCATATGCGCCATCGGGCTGTAGACAAAAATGGCCCACAACACCATGAAGGTCAGCATGGCCGAGAACTTCATGCGCTCCGCGAATGCTCCCGTAATCAGTGCCGGGGTAATGATCGCAAACATCAACTGGAAGACCATAAAGGTCTGCAGCGGTATCGTGGCCGCGTACTTGGGGTCGGGCGCCAGGCCTACACCATGGAGAAACACATTGTGCAGACCGCCTATAAAGGCATTTCCCTCACCGAACGCCAGCGAGTAAGTCACCAGGGCCCACAGCACGGTGATGACCGCCATCATGGCGAAGGTCTGCATCATGGTGCCGAGAACGTTCTTCCTGCGCACCAGGCCGCTGTAAAATAACGCCAGCCCGGGTCCACTCATCATCAGGACCAACGCAGAGCTGGCCAGCATCCAGCTGTTGTCGCCGGCCGTCTGTGCAGCAGCAATCGCGGCGGCCTGGTCGGCGGAGCTCTTTTCCAGGGCGGCCAGCCGGTCGGTGTCCGTCCCCTTCGCTGGAACCGCAGTCTGTGCCCAGGCCGCGCTTCCGCCGAGCCAAAGCGACGTCACTAGCATAACGACGCGAACCAGCACCCCTATGCGATCGAATCGTCTGATCAATTCACCCTCCATTAGGCTGCAGAGAAGTCGATCCGTCCAGAAACAGTCCTATTTCTTTTCTCTGTTCGCTTACTTTACACAAAATTTTCATCGGGGCCGAAAGTTCTTCACCGGATCCTGCTGCTGGCACAGCAGAAAATTGCCAGGGCTCGTGGAATGGCAGGAAAGCCGCAGCCCTGGTGGGCGATTCTTTGTCTGGGTTAACACTGTCCGGTCTGAGCACCGGGTCGATACACTTCATAGGGTATCCTGCAGATAGAAAATCGGGTCCGGGCAGCTAACGGCTAAAACCCAACAGGTAAATGGCCCGCATCAACAAGGAACGTCTGTCGAGGGCCCAGAGGGGAGGAACCCGGCCGGAGTCGATGCAGATAAATCGAGGCTGGCTAGTTTCCCTGTCATTCATCATAAGTCCAAGACCTTAAGCTCAGCTCTACCGGAGTGCTCAACGGGAGAATCTCCGCTTGCCTGGGGGAGATAATGGACCATGTTGTTTTTAGCCAATGTCTTCGAACATAGCGTGGTAATACTTTACATCCCGCCGGTGAGCTGATGGTCGGCGGAGTACACGCTATATTTCTGCTGCTGCTGGTCTTCGTGGCGGTGTTTGCCGGGCTGGCACGCCGCCTGAAAGTCCCCTATCCAATCCTGCTCGTGATTGCCGGACTGCAGTTGAGCTTTCTGCCGGGGATGCCACGGATCGGACTAGATCCCAATCTGGTCTTTCTGGTCTTTTTGCCTCCGCTTCTGTACTCGGCTGCCTGGACCCTGTCGTGGAGGGAGTTTCAACGGAACTTCGTGAGCATCGCGATGCTCGCCGTCGGACTGGTGTCGTTCACCGTTGTGGGGCTGGCGGTGACTGCGGGATGGTTGTTGCCTGGGTTTGACTGGAAGTCTGCAGTGTTGTTGGGTGCGGTTGTGGCCGCAACGGATGCCATAGCGGCCACCTCGATTGCGCGAAGAGTAGGACTGCCGCAACGCATCGTGCACATCCTGGAAGCCGAGAGTTTGGTGAATGACGGCACTGGACTACTTGCACTCCAGTTTGGCCTGGCCATTCTGATGACGGGCCGGACTCCATCGATTGTAGAGGGCTGCGGACGGCTGGTGTTCTTGATCGGGGCCGGCGTGGTAGTGGGGCTCGCGATCGGCGGAGTCGTTGCCTTGTTTGAACGCTGGGTAGATGACGGGCCGATCGAGATCGTGATCAGCATCCTGGTGCCTTACGCGGCTTACCTCATAGCTGATCGGGCGCATGCGTCAGGTGTGATCGCAGTGATTGCATGCGGCATGTACATGAGCCGAAAGAGTTCGGAGTATATGTCACCGCAGGTGCGCTTGCAGGCGACAGCGGTGTGGGACGCGCTCACCTTTGTGCTGAACGGTATCGTCTTTGTGCTGATCGGGCTGCAACTCCCCTATGTGATGGCACAGATCGGCGGTCTGAGCCACATGATGTTGCTGGGGTATGGGATCGGCTTCAGTGCGGCAATCATCGTGCTTCGGATGGCGTGGGTGTACGGAGAGACCTACATCGTGTATGCAGTTCGGCGGTGGGTGCAAAAGATCGAGGTCGAGAGGCCAGAGCCGCGAGGGCTGTTTGTGATCGGGTGGGGCGGGATGCGGGGAGTACTGTCCCTGGCAGCGGCAGTCTCTCTGCCATATACGCTACCGGGAGGGGGGATGTTTCCGCAAAGGAGCATGATCATTTACCTCGCATTCTGCCTGATCGTAGCGACCCTGGTATTGCAGGGTCTGTCATTGCCTTGGCTGATCCGGAAAGTCGGATTGTCAGATCTGGGTCACGTAGACGAGGAAGAGCAGGAAGCGCGACGCGTCATGCTGCAAGAAGCGCTGGTGCATCTGGCTCGCAATCGTTCCAAGAAGCGTGATCAGTCGGCGATGTTTGGAGAATTGATCGCGAGCTACCAGCGAAGACTCGATGCGATGCCTGCAGAACGCGAGGAACAAGTAAAAGGACTGGTCGACCGGAACAGCCGGAATGAGGCAATTCTGGCGGCACTCCAGGTCGAGCGGGAGGTACTCATTCGCTTACGCAATGAGGGACGAATCGACGATGAGGCAATGCGGACCTTGCAGCGGGAACTCGACTTCACCGAGAGCCGCGTGCATACAGGATCGATATTGGCGCCATAGTGCAATCGTTAGCGTGGGCGGAAACCACAGCCGATGTAGCTTCGGTTAAAATAAGTAGTCCGGGGCCGCAAGACCCAGGTCGGTTTTGCTAGCGATCCCCAATCGCACGGCTCTTTGAGAGATCAAAGCTGCGTTGGCCTCCATTGCAGTCTCCCAAACCATTCCCAAACTGCAGGCTGCCGACGGCGACCCTCGAGCACTTTGCCTCCAGCACTGTCGGCAAATCCCAAAAAAGGCAGGCCGGAGCATTTGCCCCGGCCCGATGTGAATCGATTTGATCTTAGAAGTCCAGCCTTAGGGCAACTTGCCCGGTCCGGTTTCCGGCATTCTCTGCGGTCTGAGGAGCACTGAGGACGCCGAACGTGGCGGTGTTATCGACCTGCGTTGCCGGGGGAGCGAAATTAGTGTGATTGAGAACGTTGGTAAATGTGGATTCAAAGCGCAGCTTTACCTGCTCCGTTATCGCAAAGTTCTTCGCCAGCCCCAGCGACACAGCTGCCGTGCCAGGTCCCTCAAGGGTCCCGACCCCTGCATTGCCGAAACGGCCAGCCCCTGCCGGGGTGGGAGCAAATGCGGCGAGATTAAAGTAGTGTGCCCTCGATTGGCCGCTGTAATAATTCTTCGAGATCACATCGGGACGGAGCGTTGCACCGCGGTTCACGACATTTGTATTGGACTGGTCAAATGAACCGCTGATGCTGGGTGTGAGCCGTGGCCCGGTTTCGAGTAGCGTCACGTTGTTGACGTCCCATCCGCCCAGAAATATGTTTTTCCAGCCACTTCCATTCAGGAATGCGCGCCCCTGCCCGAAGGGGAGCTGGTAAATTCCGGTGAGCAGGAAGCGCTGGCGGCGCGTGCCTTCCACATTGCCGTAATCACTGGCAACATGGAATCTGTCGGCGATTGGAACGCCATAGTTGACTTCGCCGGCGTACGCGGTCGGTGTGTCTCCCTGATTATCCGCCTGATTTTTTGCCAGCGTGTAATTCGCATCAAAGTACAGCCCGTGCGATGCCCGGTGTGTCCCTTCCACCTCGAGTCCGGCGTAGTTCGATTTGCCGGCATTGAATGTACTGTAGAGCGAAAACCAGTTGTGGTAAGGGGCGCGTGGATCGACATACGGACTCCCAGGTGTTGTCTGGTAGGGCGTTGTGCTTGCGGGAATCTGGTTCAGGTCCTCAGTAACACTCAGCCGGTAGCTATGCAATCCGACGTAACTGACGCGCAAACTGTCGTTGCTGGTAAGTTGCCGTTCTACTGTGACGTTCCACTGGTTCGATTGCGGATCGCGGTAGTTAGGATCAACCCCCTGATCGAGACCGCCACCGCCATACTGCACACCTTGGGTTGAAGGCGCCGTGTTCGGAAACTGGATGAGTGGCGTACCCGCGGCGGTCGTGGAATTGGTATAGGTGTGGAGGTTGGATGTCGGATTGCCGCTGTTGTTAAAGGAGAGCGGCCCAAGATTTGTCATGGTGTAAATGCCAAAGCCGGCACGGATAACTGTCTTCGTGTCATTGAATGGACGGTAGGCCACCGAAACGCGTGGCTGAAAGTTGCCCTTGTAGGTATTGCGCAGCCCCTGCGGCAAATGATCCTGGCTCGCAGTTACATAATTCGTGCAGGGCAGCGCTGATTGGCCAAGATTGCAGGCATTGAACGACTGCTGAAACGCCAGATTTGAACTCTCCAGATTCTGTTTGGCCAAATACGAGGAGAGTTCGTCAGGTACGACGATAGAGTTGTTTCTCTGGTCGAAGTTTGCCAGATTGCCCCCATCCTCGTGGAAGCTTGGCAGGATCTGCCAGCGCAGTCCATAGCTGAGCGTCAGCTTGCTGCTCAGCTGATACTCGTCCTGCGCAAACACGCTGTACTGCCATGCCGTGCCTCCGACGTCAGGGCTTGAGACGGCAAAGAACAGCGTCGTGGGCGTGCCTTGAAGGAAATCTCCAAAGGAGTTTCCGGTGAACGTGGGCTGGAAGGTGAACTGGCCGAAATCATCGGAGGGCAAGAACAACTCCACGTCAAAGTACCGCACTCGGCGTGCATCGATGCCGGCTTTCATGGTATGGCTGCCGCGAGTCAAGGTGACATTGTCAGTGAACTGCGTGGTCCGCGATTGCGTCACTCCGGTTTTGTCCCTCCCGATCGGGGTAAAGCCAGTGCCGGCGCTGAAGTTAAAGGTCGGGAACGCATGCGTGGTCGGGTGTTGGCTGATGTTCACGCCTGTCAAGTCAAGCTGGGCGAGCGCAGCGGCTCCTTCAATCGGAAAGCCCACACTCGTGGTTACATTCGTGAACCCGAAACGGAACTCGTTCAACAGTTTAGGGGTAAGGGCGTAGGTATAGGAAACCAGCAGGCTGCGGTTATGTATGCTGTCCACGTCGTTCGGAAGAAGCGGGTTGGCGTAATCTGCCGTAATGTTCTTGCGGCTGAATCGCGCATATGCAGACTGGTTCGCGCTGAGGTTGTGGTCGACGCGAAGATCCGCGCCATCCGTCCGCGCAGGTGTTGCCTGAAAGTTCTCATAGTTGTAGTTCTGCTGGCCAACGACATTCGGCAAAGGGTAGTACTTCAGCAAAGCTTGAGCGGTGGGGCTGATGTTGCCCTGGGGAATCACCGGCCCGTTTAGATCGGTGAGGTTGCCATCGCGTTCCGCCTGGGTGGGCACCAGGAATTGCTGCGCTATGGCCGTCGTGCGGCGGTTGCCTTCATAGTCGACAAAGAAGAACGTCTTGTCCTTCCCGTTGTAGATGTGGGGGATGCTCAATGGGCCGCCGAGCGATCCACCGAAGGTATTGAAATGTTTCGGCGCCTTCCCATTAAACCCGTACGGGTTTGCATCGAGAGCACTGTTCTGCAGATATTCAAACAGGCTGCCGTGGTATTGGTTGGTTCCGCTCTTGGTGGTAAAGGTGACGTCGCCCACCTGCGAAAACTCAGCACTATTGTTGAACGCAGTCACCTTAACGGCGGAAATTCCCTCCTGAGACGGATACGCATCCTGCAAAGCACCATTCTGGCGCACATTTACGGTTGAAATGCCGTCCACCGAGAAGTTAACCATGGACGCGCTGGAGCCGCTCAAAGCGATATTTCCGGAACTATCCTGCTGCACGTTGGGAGACAACGCGAGCGCGCCCAATGGACTGGTTGTGGTTGCGCGATTGTTCAGCGGGAGCTGTGTGATGAGCTGGTTGTCTTTAGAATCGCTGATCGTCCCGCTCTCCGTGTTGATCAGGTCGCTGTCTGCCGTCACCTGAATCACTGTGGCGTCAGTTGCGACCGAAAGAGTCACGGGCAGACGGAGTTCCTGACGCGCTTCCAGCGTGGCGGAGCCGATGACCGCATCTGCGAATCCGTCGTGGTGAACCGTCACCTTGTAGTGACCCGGCTTCAGGTTTTCGACAACGAATTCACCCGAGTCGCCGCTCGTCGCCTGGCGGTCGAAACTCTCATCCAGCGAGTGAACCGACACGGTTGCACCAGGGATGAGTGCTCCGGAGATGTCTTGTACCGTGCCGCGAATGCTCCCGAATGTGGATTGTGCATTACCCGCTGCGCTGAAGAGAAGGGCGGCCGCCAGAAGCAGAGCCGCTCGCGCCCAGTTCCATGACAGGATCCTGATGCGAGAAGCTTCTGCGCGTTGCGATGTGTCTATACCTCTACGATCCTGGCAAAGCTGTTTAGCCTTGCGATACAGAGCCGTGATTGTTACATGAGAAGAGCGGAGTGACAAAAGGCCTCTATGTATGAACATGACAGTTCTCCAGTAAGCCGGCAAGGACTGCCGGCCTCTTCGCTAGTCGACAATGGCGGGTATAAAGACGGCGTAAGGGACGGCCGGGTTCTTATGGTTTCTTTATGACTTTCGGCGAAGTCTGAACCTCAATCACGTTAGGAACGAATCGATTTCACCCAACTAAGTCCCTACGATTGGAATCTATCTCAGAACTTAACCTCAGAACTTAACCAGGATCGCAGCCGTCGCCGCGATCTGTCCCGTGCGCAGATCAGGGAACCAGACACTCTCGATACCCCCGCCACAAGCGGCCTCAGCGTCCGCCAGTACGTTGGTTCCGGAGGTGGCGCCGGTCGAGCAGGTGTAGCTAGCGGGTGAACCGTTGTTACCTCCGGGCGGAGTAATGCCGCCGCGACCCGTCCAATAGGGCACGTCTGCGTGCCTATATCCCATTTCGGCCCGGAAGGTGATGAACTGGTTAGGCATGTAATCGAAGGTCGTCGTAAAGTCGTAGGCGTGGTAAGGCTGCCCTGGATTCTCCGTGAAGTAGGGCGTACCCGTGATCGCCGTTGCTCCGTTGATCGGCGGTAACAGAACCAGGTACCGGCCGGGGTTGGCCATCTGCCCGCCGCCAATGGTCAGTCCATAGAGATCCTTCTTGAACCAAAGCCGGTTGTAGAACATGTAGCCCAGGAACGCCTGCTTGGGATTGCCGCCCTTGCCGGTGCAGCTCACCCCTCCGCCAAATTCGCATCCCAGATCTCCCGTAAGGCTAAAGGCTGCTTTGTCCAGGAACCTCTCGGGCTTGTCGTAGTACTTGATCTCGACGCTGTCGTCGGTGTGCAGCCGGGAACGATTGGGGATGCCTACCGCATCTTCACCCAATCCATAGTTGTTAAACACCATGGATAACCAGGGCTTTGGACGATAGAGAATCTGCCCGCCCAGACCGGGCTTGCCATTCGGCCGGCCATAGGATTGCCAGCCATTGATGAACCACGGCTCAATCTTCAACTTGTCTGTCGGAAACCACTGTACCCGCAGGCCGTTGAAGAACCACGGCGTATTCGAAGAGACAAAAGAAGGCTGATAGGCCCAATTATCAAAGTTGTAATAACTGAATAGGCCGATGTAGGAAACAAAGATGCCTGCATCCACGTTCAGTCCATGCTGAACATCCCAGTGATATCCTCCCCAGGCCTCCGAGACGTAACGGTATGCATTGGCGAGGTCCCACTGTCCGCGGCCGGGGCTCGCGTCATTGCGTGGCGTAGTCGTTGCGAACATGCCGTACATAGTCAGAAATCGTCCGCGGACATTGTTGATGCGGAGGTCGCCACCGAAGCTCAGCTGCTCAACCTGGAACTCATCGGAACGGAAAGATTCGGTCGACCCACCCATGGAGTCATCCTTAGGGTGATTGAAGTCGAGGATGTAATTGACGTCTGCGCGGAACTCGGGGGTGAAATATTTCGTGGCGAGCGGGGTGTCTTTCGTGCGTGCGTAGCCGTTGAGCCATGTCCAATCGGCGTAGGCAAACGGAAGGCTCTTTGTGGTCACTTCCGCAGGGAGGTCAGAGTTGGTGGTTGGTGTCGCCACGAGGGGCGCCGCCTGCCGGGTCCCTGATTGCAGCGCTTCGGGTGTCCCCAGATTCACTTTTGCACCCTGCAATGCCGTTGCGGCGTCGGTGGCAGTGGCTCCGCCGGACCGAATCTCGGCTTCGAGCTCCGCGATGCGCTGCTTCATCGCCTCAAGCTCCTTCGTGAGTGCAGGACGTACATCGGTGCCCGATACAGCCGTACCAGGGGCTACTTCCGTTCTTACTTCCGGTGCCGGGTCAGCGGCGGCCGCAGGGGGTGCGGCTGGGCGGCCGTCCGGCGGCGCGGCCGCGGCGTACTCCAAAGTGGTGAGAGGAGTGGAACCCTGGGCGGCATTCTCCGAGGTTTGCGCCATGCAGGTTGGATCGGTAGATGCGCAAGCGAGTACTGTGAAAAGTGTCCCGATCTTCCAGAATTTGCTCTCCATATAGCCTCTCATTTTGCGGATGTCGGATCGATGTGCCCTTTTGGCCGGACCCGCGCTGCATAATGAGTGGAAAATCGCCCTATGCCTGTCATACCTCCATTAGGAGCGCAGGCCCCTAAAGAAACCATAAAGGGGGAATAAAAGTTCCATAAGGAGCAAACCGTCACACACGCAGGTACCCGCTTCGGCGCGCAGACCGCACCTGCTGCCGCTAGGCAGACAGACTAAAACCATCGCCTTATGGCATTGGATACAAGAGAGCGCATAAAGAGCGCATGATCAGAAAAGATCCGGCGACTTTCTTGTAGCGCAGATGCGTGCTGGCCGCTAAGCGTTGACGGGAGCGCGGTCAGCGCGTTTTGGCCGGCCGTACTTCTCCGGCCCCGGCGCCCGAGATCGCGGCTTTGAATCGCGTGGTCTGGGTATACTACCTTGCGTGTTTAACCTTGCTGATAAGAGGAATTCGATGCCCCTGGTTGTTGCCGGAGCTCAACAGCTCCGCTTTCTGGCGTTCAGTCTGCTGCTCTCGTTGCTAACAGTACCTACCCTGGCGCAACTGGATCCGCAAACCAAGCAGCTCTCGCGCGATATTTTTCAGCAGCTTATTGAAATCAACACTACAGACTCCGTGGGGAGCACAACGGTCGCGGCCAATGCGATGGCCAAGCGGCTGCTCGACGCTGGTTTCCCCAAGGCGGATGTGGTTGTCCTCGGTCCCAACGATCGCAAGGGCAACCTCGTGGCGCGTATTCATGGCACGGGCACTGCTAAGCCCATTCTCTTTATCGGCCATCTCGATGTGGTGGAAGCCCTGCGCTCCGACTGGACCACGGACCCATTCAAGTTCATCGAGAAGGACGGCTACTTTTACGGCCGCGGCACCCAGGATATGAAGGAGAGCGACGCTGTCCTGGTGACCACGTTCATCCGGCTGAAGAAATCAGGGTTCAAGCCGGATCGCGACCTGATCCTGGCGCTCACTGCTGACGAGGAGGGCGGCAAATCGAACGGTGTTGACTGGCTGCTGAAAAACCACCGCGACCTGATCAATGCGGCCTTCGTGCTCAACTCCGATTCCGGAGGAGTGGACCTGGAGCACGGCAAGCCGCTCACCTTCAATGTGGAGGCGACGGAGAAGCTCTACGGCGACTACTTGCTCACTGCCACGAATCCTGGCGGCCACAGCTCTCTGCCTGGGCCCGACAATGCCATTTATCACATAGCCGATGCGCTTACCCGTCTGCAGGCCTACACCTTCCCATTTGAGCTGAACCCGGTGACGCGCGCCTACTTTTCGCGCATGAGCAAGCTCGAGTCTGGTCCGATCGCTGCCGATATGAAGGGTATTCTGAAGAACCCGCCTTCGCTGCAGGCCATGAAGCAACTGTCTGAGACCGCCAAATACAACGCGACCATGCGTACCACCTGTGTGGCCACTCGCCTCTCCGGCGGACATGCCAACAACGCCTTACCGCAAACCGCGACTGCCATTGTCAATTGCAGGATCCTTCCCAGCGTCACGCGCGAAGAGATTCGCCAGCAGCTGATCCGGATCTTCCACGACCCCAAGGTCAGCGTGCGCTACGTTAAAGACTCTGGTGAAGTCATGGATACAGCTCCAACCACCAGGGCCGTGCCTCCCACCGATTTGAAGCCCGAGGTCATGCAGCCTTTAACCAAGGTGGTGGCACAGATGTGGCCGGGCGTTCCCGTGCTGCCGGTGATGGAAACTGGCGCGTCCGACGGCAAATATACCAGCGAGGCTGGTTTGCCGACGTACGGGATCAACGGAATTGCCATCGATATCAGTGATGTGCGGGCGCACGGCAAGGATGAGCGTGTATTGGTAGACTCCTATTACCGCGGAGTGGAGTTTTATGACCGCTTTATCAAACTGTTAGCCGGCGGCAAGCAATAATCGGGAAATGGATGGCGGCAAGTTGAACGAACGAACGATCACTACCTTCCGCAGCGTCTCCTTCGCTGCGATTCTGGGCCTCTTTGCAGCACTTGGCGTCACCAGCGCGGCCACCCCGGACCGGCCCACTCCGGACCGGCCTTGGATGAACACCCAGCTCTCTTTCGACCAGCGCGCTGACCTGGTCCTGAAAGAAATGACCCTGGATGAGAAGATCCAGCTCATGCATGGCCAGGGCATGCCCGGTTGGAAGCGGCCCATGCCGAAGACCTATCTTGGCAATCAGGGCGCCGGCTTCATCCTTGGCATCCCCCGCCTCGGCATTCCACAGGTAGAGATGAGTGACGCCGCCTATGGCGTTCGCATGAGCGCCCAAAATGGACGTTACTCCACGGCGTTGCCCTCAAACATAGCGGCCGCCGCAACCTGGGATCCTGAGGGAGCTTGCGAATATGGTGCGCTGATCGGAAGGGAACTGCGCGCCCAGGGCTACAACATGTCGCTCGGTGGTGGCGTCAATCTAACCCGCGAGCCGCGCAATGGAAGAACCTTTGAGTACCAGGGCGAAGATCCGCTGCTTGCCGGGACAATGGTGGGCAATCGCATCAAATGTGAGCAGGCCCAGCATGTGATCGGCGACATCAAACACTACGTGCTGAACGATCAGGAAGATGGCCGCGACGAAGTGAACGTGATCATCAGCAAGCGGGCAATGCAGGAAACCGACCTGCTCGCCTTTCATATCGGGATTGGCATCGGCGACCCCGCTGCAGTCATGTGCTCCTATAACGCCATCAACGGCGATTACGCTTGCCAGAATAAATACACCCTGACCGACGTGCTCAAGCAGGATTGGCAGTTCAAGGGCTTCGTGCTTTCCGACTGGGGCGGGACCCACAGCACGGTCAAGGCATCCGCCGCGGGACTCGACCATGAGGAACCCATGGACGACTTCTACGGTGAGAAGCTGAAGCAGGCTGTCAAGGCGGGCAAGGTTCCGATGGCGCAGGTGGATGATCATGCGCACCGCATTTTGCGTTCGATGTTTCAGGCCGGGCTCTTCGACTACCCAACACAAAAGAGCGTGGTCGATGTAGAAGGTGGCTTCGCTACTGCGCGCCACCTCGCCGAGCAAAGTATCGTTCTCCTCAAAAACACCAGCGGTCTGTTGCCGCTCGACCCAAACACCGTGCACTCCATTGCCGTGATCGGGCCGCACGCCGATACCGGCATGATCTCCGGTGGCGGATCGGCGCAGGTGGATCCGCCCGGCGAGCCGGCTCATCCCTGGCAGTCGCAGGTGTGGTTTCCGACTTCGCCTCTGAAGGCCATCGTGGCCGCAGATCCAGGCGCCCATGTCCAATTCGATTCAGGAGCCGATCCCACCTCAGCCGCGGCCCTCGCCGGGAAGTCGGATGTGGCCATCGTCTTTGCCTATGAGTGGATGAGCGAAGGAACCGATTTGCCCAACCTCTCCCTGCCAGAAAATCAGGATGCGCTGATTGCCCAGGTCGCCGCAGCCAATCCCCGGACTGTGGTGGTGTTGGAAACCGGCACCGCGGTCCTGATGCCATGGCTCGACAAGGTAGGCGGAGTGCTCGAGGCCTGGTATGCCGGGAGCAAAGGCGCCGACGCGGTAGCCAACGTCCTCTTCGGCACTGTGAACCCGAGCGCGAAATTGCCCATCACCTTTCCCAGGAGCGAAGCCGATCTGCCCCGTCCTGAACTGGTGAAACCCCCCGGCAAAGCAGAAGACGCCGGCGCTGATCTGAAGCCGGAAGATGCCAAGCCGACCTTTAGCGTGCATTACGACGAGGGCCTCAAGGTGGGCTACAAGTGGTATGACGCGGAGAATAAGCCGGTGCTGTTCCCCTTCGGTTTCGGTCTTTCCTACACCACCTTTGAATACTCTCGACTGAGGGTTGAGCCTGGCAAAGAGCCGACGGTCTATTTCACCATTAAGAACGCTGGTACGCGCGCGGGAGCCGAAGTTGGCGAGATCTATGTAGGCCTGCCCCCGGCCGCGGGTGAACCCCCTAAACGCCTCGCGGGGTGGTACAAAGTGGTGTTGCAACCTCAGGAGACGAGGGAAGTCCGGGTGAAGATCAATCCCAGGGAGTTGTCGATCTACGACGAGAGCACCAACGGATGGAAACAGTTGCCAGGTAATTACACCTTCATGGTCGGAGGCTCATCGAAAGATCTGCCGCTCCATCAGGAAGTCAATCTACCCTGAACTTGCAAGCATGAACCGCCTCTCGTTATCGTGGACTCATCCCCAGGGAGGGAAGGGCCAACATGACCGCATCACGCCGTGAATTCGTAAAATCGCTCGCCGTCATGGGCGCGATGAGCCAGTTTCAACCAGCGCACGCGTTTTCCAGCGCAACCTGTCCCTTTCGACTTTCCGTCATCAACGACGAGCTGACGCCAGATTTCGGCCGCGCCTGCGAGATCGCCGCAAAAGACTTCGGCTTGCACTGGATCGAACTCCGCTCCATGTGGAACAAGAACGTCACCGATCTCGACGCCAAAGAGATCGCCGAATCGCAGCGCATTTTGCAGAAATACCAACTGCGGGTCACCGATATAGCCAGCCCGCTCTTCAAAGTAGACTGGCCCGGAGCGCCTCTCTCCAAAGAAAGGCCGCAGCGCGACCAATTCCACGCCGGTTTCGACTTCAAGCAACAGGATCAGTTACTGGAACACTGCATTGACTTGTCAAAGCAATTCCAAACGGATCGCATCCGATGCTTCGATTTTTGGCGGCTGGAGAACCAGGCCCCCTTTCGCGCCGCCATCAACGAGAAGCTTCGCGCCGCCGCGGAGACTTGCGCGAAGAGCAACCTGATCCTGCTGCTGGAAAACGAAATGGCCTGCAACACGGCCACGGGAGAAGAATCAGCCGCCGTCCTGAAAGCGATCCCCAACAAAAACTTCATGCTCAACTGGGATCCCGGCAATGCAGCAGCCATCGGCAGCACACCTTATCCTGATGGGTATCGCCTCATCCCCCATGACCGCATCGGGCATTGTCACGCGAAAGATGTGGTGCGGCCCGCGGGCAAAAAGTATGAGTGGGCGCCCGTCGGGGCGGGCGTTGTCGACTGGACGGGTCAGTTCCGCGCACTCGCCAGGGATGGCTACCACTATGCTGTGAGCCTGGAAACCCACTGGCGCGGTGCGGGCACACCGGAAGCCTCCACCCGGATCAGCATGCAAGGGCTAAAGAACACCTTGAGCAAGGCCGGCCTGACTTGTTGAAATAACTATGGTTCCGCTTTCGCTTGCCCATCGCTGACTTCTTTCGCGTAGAACATGTGCGAAATGCGGGGCGGCTCTTTGCTTCGATGGAAACTCCACACTCGTTCCAGGATCTGCCGGTCTGAAGCCGTGAAGCGCTCCCGCTGGCGCAGGTACTCGAGCCACGATTCGGTCACGAACGTCTCGTTGATGTGTCCAGGGTCCGACGCATCCTGGTAGGCGCCCCAGCGGATCGCACCGTTCCGCAAACGCACATCTCTCAGCTGATGGATCGCTTTCGTAAAAGCGGCGTAGTCCCGCGGATCGATAAAGTAGTCGATCGACACCCGCACCGGCCCTTCACTGTCGTCACGCTCCGAGTTCAGCTTGGGCGGCGGCAGGGTATAGCGGTGGGGGCTTAGATCCGGCTGCACCCCACGCAACACATGAAAGCGGAGAGACAACGGCAGCGTGATCGCCAGTCCGGCTGAGGCGCACATAAGTGACTTTGGAGTGGAAAGGTGCTCGGCGATCGTGCCCCAAATGACACCGCCCAGGGCCATGCCTCCGGCAAAGACCATTTGATAGGCGCCGAGCGCCCGCGCCTGCACCCAGGCGGGAACGGATACCTGCACCGCCAGGTTCAGGGTAGACATGGCGCTGGTCCAGCCAAACCCGGCGGCAATCAACATGGGAATAATGACCAAAGGCATTTTTATCAGCGACAGAACCGCCAGCGTAGCGATGAAGATGCAGCTGGCCGTGGCAATGATGGCGTCCGCGGAGAGCACCCTGCGCACCCGGGGCAGGCTCGTGGCGCCAATCACCGCTCCAAAGCCCATGCTGCCGTTCAGGATGCCGTATCCCATCGCGCCCTGCCGCATATCGTTGCGGGCTACGATCGCCAGGAGAGCCCAGACCGCGCTCACAAAAAGGGTAAAGATGAGGGTACGCACAAAGGCGGCCTGCAGCATCGGAGCGTAGCGGAGATAGCGGATGCCTGCGCGCACAGACCCGCGTATACGTTCGGCCGGCAGTGCGCTCTTGAACAGCGGATTGCGCTTCCAGCGATACAAAACCAGAATGACCCCGACAAACGAAAGCGAATTGAGCAGAAACACTGAAGCGGCGCCGGTCGTGGCGCGGGCGAAAAGCGCCACCGCCAGGCCGCCCAGGGCAGGCCCCAGGGCGCGGGCCAGGTTGAATCCAGCGGAGTTGAGCGAGACCGCATCCGGCAGCTGCGCCCGGGGTATTACCTCGGGCACGATCGCCTGCCATGCCGGGCTGTTCATCGCCGCCCCGATATTCAAAAGAAACGTAAGAATCAGCAGGATCCAGGGCGAAACGATGTCAAAAAACGTGAGCACACTCAGGATCGCCACGGCCGTCAGCATCCACGCCTGCCAGAAAATCAGCAACCGGCGGCGATCGAAAATATCCGCCGTTGCCCCGGCCAACAAGCCCAGGATGACCACCGGAAGGCTGGCCGCCGTCTGCATCAGGGCAATGAGCAGGGGAGAGGTGGTGAGCACGGTCATCAACCAGGTGCCCGCCGTATCCTGCATCCACCCGCCCAGGTTGGAAACGATCGAGGCCAGCCACAAATCCCGAAAAAGCGGCACCCCAAGGGGTTCAAAGCCGTGCAGCTTCGGTTGCGTCTTCAGTTGATCGGTATTCAAGGTGGTCATGGGCAGGCTGGGGGGCGATCCCCTGCTTGATTATCCCAGAGTGTTATAGAACTCCGGCCCGAAGGTGCCGATGAACGCAACACTGATTCCGCAAAAAAGACTCGGAAGTCTTTCCCCGATTCTTTCGGTCTTAGTCATCAAGCGGAAGGGGAGGGCACACATGAGCGGCAAGCCTTTGGTAAGCATGGCTTTGTGCAGCAAAACCGGGGCATGGAAGAGCCTCACGGCCATCCGCGGGCACCAGCTGGTAGCCCTATTGCTGACCTCCATCCCATTGGCAGAGCGGATGCTGCTCTATCACGTAGCAATGACCGCCTGGATCATGCTGCCCGAGCGTGGCCTGCTGGAAAAAACCCTCCTTTCCTGCTTCGGACGCCTAGGCCTGTCGCGCTAGCCCCGCAAACTTTTCCACCAACAACTGAACCTGGGAACCAAACCTGGGAACTAAACCCAGAGAAACTAAAGGCTGGGAACTAAACCCGGAACTAAAGCCGGGTGCCCCACATCTCGCTCGTTTTTCGCGAGATGTGGGATACCGCTGCCCTCGCACTCAAGCCCTCGGCCCTAAAAAACAACCCGTAGGAACAGGACGGGTGCCCCTTCGCAGCAGCATACGTGGGCCGAAAAAGACGGGCGAAGCCCCTCCAAAGCTTTTTATTAGGGCGTATCCTGAACCCGTGCTGAGCCTGCCATTTCACTCCGCCGCGCGACGCATCCTCCCCGCAACCACGGTGGCGCTATTACTCGCAATGCTTGTGACCCAGGCGGCCTCTTCGGTCTGCGACGCGCAGTGTCTCCAACATCTGTCAGGCAGCAATCCCGGAACCATGACCCACTGTCACGCGATGCCGCAATCGCCAAACAGCGCCGCAGCCCAAACCTGCCCATCAACTAGCAGGTCCTTCTGTGTGATCGATCTTCCGGCAAACACCCAGCAAAAAACCCAGGCCCAGCCAACCATCCATGCAGACGCGCGTCCTTTCAGCCTCCTCCCCATCACAAAAACCGCCGCCCGAACCCCCGTTTCCCCTCTGATCCGAAGTATGGCGACCCGCTTTTGATCACTCCTCTCCGTGTTTAGCCCTCTTTGAGCTAACGGAGATCTGCGTCCCGCCGATCCCACTCCGCGTTTCCGCCATCGATTTAAAAGGAGTCATCATGAGTACCCGACGGACCTTCCTCGGGCGCGCCTTCAGCGCCTGTTCCACTCTCTTTGCCGTGCGCGGCCTGTCAGCGCAGACCATGCCGATGCCGATGCCTCCGGCTCCGCCGCATCCGCAGACAGCACCACCACCCATCCCCACCACGCCCCCCGCAACATCCCCAACACCCGTTATAACCACCGAAGTTGGCGACCTCGCCTACACCATGGACGGCCCCACCAAGGTCTATCACCTGGTCGCGGAAGTTCTTCGCCAGAAGATCCACCCCGATAAAACGATCGATGTGTGGGGATTCAACGGAAGCGCGCCCGGACCCACCATCCAGGTCAACCAGGGCGATCACGTCCGCATTATTTTCGACAACCACTTGCCTGAGTCGAGCTCCATCCACTGGCACGGCTTTGAAGACATGATCGGCAACGATGGCATGCCGGGCATCAGCCAGGAGCCGGTCAAACCAGGCGGCCGCTTCGTGTACGAATTCAATATTCACCAGGCGGGAACTTACTTCTACCACTCCCACATGGCCATGCAGGAAATGGCAGGCATGCTGGGTGGATTCATCATGCATCCCCGCACTCCCAACCATCCGCATTGCGATAAGGATTTTCTGCTCCACATACAGGAGTACGCCGTTCTGCCCAACAACACCGTGCCCAACACCATGAACATGGAATACAACTGGCTCCTGCTCAACGGCAAGGCGGGGCCCGCATCCACGCCGCTGATCATTCGCCAGGGTGACCGCGTACGCATTCGCTTTGTCAACCTGGGCATGGATCATCACCCCATGCACATCCACGGATACACCTTCCACGTCACAGGCACCGAAGGAGGCCGTATTCCGCAAACCGCCTGGTGGCCGGGGACGACCGTTCTGGTAGGCGTGGCCCAGGCACGCGACATCGAGATCACCGCGGATCGTGTTGGGGACTGGATGCTGCATTGCCACCTGCCGCACCACATGATGAACCAGATGTCCTCCAACGTAGGCAGCATGACCCGCCGCCCCGGTCAACCGGCAGGAGTGGACATGAACACCGGCATGGGGATGCTGCAAGGCACCCCGGGCGCGCCCACCGGAGATGACTACGGCACCAGCCTGGGCCGCGGTATGGGGTTTGGCAGCACGGCAGACATGGCCACCGCCAACGGACCGCTCGGGCAGCAGAAAGCGATGCACTCGATGGCGGGAATGGCAGGCATGGCGAGTGATATCGCTGCCAACGCGAACACGGTGCCAGGCTTCCCTCAGGATGCCTACATGGAAGGTCCCGCCATGGCCATGGACCAAATGGTCGAAAAGCCGGAGAACTACGGCCTTCGGCCGGGCTGGAGCGGTTACATGATGGGCATGATGACCTTCCTGCGTGTGCTGCCGCCCGAGAAATACGAAGAGGTGGTCGCGCGCATGAAGCAGGCGCAAAGGCCCAACGATCCCTACGCATCACTATTGCAGCGCATTTCATAGCCAGCCGGGGAGAAGAAGATGCACAAGAGATTCGCGTCCGTTCTATGGTTGTGCGCCGCGCCTCTGTTTTCCCAGAATGCGCCGCAGCCCTCGATGCAAATGCCGGCCATGCTGTCGGAAAAACCGGCTGCGCCCCAGCTGCTCCAGGGTGTCGACTCGCGCGCGCCGCTCAAGCTGGAAGCCTTTCTCGCCCTGGCCGACAAAAACAACCCGACCTTGCAGCAGGCTGCGGCCACCATCCGCCGCTCTGAAGCGGAAGCCAGGCAGGCTGCCCTTTACCCCAATCCCACAGTCGGCTATGAGGGGGACCAGATTCGCGGCGGCTCTTACGGGGGAGGGGAGCAGGGCGGCTTCGTCGCCCAAACCATCGTGCTGGGCGGCAAGCTCGGCCTTCGCCGCAACATCTATGAGCAGCAGAAGCATTCCGACCAAATCGCAGCCGAGGCCCAGCTCGCGCGCGTGCACAACGATGTAGCGCAGCAGTTCTACGAAACTCTGAGCGCTCAGCAAACGGTGCTGGTGCGCGGCCGGCTCCTGGGGCTGGCGAATGATGCCGTGGAGACCGCACACCAGTTGGCCAACGTGGGCCAGGCGGATTCGCCCGACGTCTTACAGTCGGAAGTTGAGGCGGAGCAGGCAGCCATTGACTATACCGTTGCCCAGCGCGTCTTCCTCGAAAAATTCAAGTCGCTCGCTGCGCTGGCCGGCAGTCCAGCCACAGAAGTGGCCCCACTCGACGCAGCACTCGATGCACCACCGGAGATTGACCCGGCTCGAATCATAGATGCGTTGGTGCAGCAGGCACCCACCGTGCGGCAGGCGCAACAGCAGGCAGCGATTGCCGAGGCCAGGCTCAAGGACGCCCGGCGTGAAGTGGTGCCTGATCTTCAATTGCGCGCCGGTGAGCAACAAAACCTGGAGGCGCTCCCCGAGGCGCCGGGCAAAAAAACGGGAGCTCAGAGCTTCGCCAGCGTCGGCATAGAGCTGCCGCTGTGGAACCGCAACCAGGGCAACGTCCGCGCTGCGCAAGCGCAGCTCGAACAGGCCCGGGAGGAGATAACGCGCACCCAACTGTCTCTGCGGCAGCGGGCGGAGATGTTGGCGCAGAATTATCTGTCTGCCAAAGATGAAGCGGAGCGTTATCGCACCGCATTGCTGCCTCGTGCCCGTAAAGCGTATGAGCTCTATCTCGACAAGTACCGGAATATGGCGCAGGCGTATCCTCAGGTCATCGTGTCTCAGCGGACGCTCTTTGAGCTTGAGGTGCATTACATCGACTCCCTCGATCGCATCTGGCAAAATGCAATTGCACTCCAGAACTACACTCTGCAGGGCGGTCTCGAAAAGCCGCCGGCAGACGCAAGATGAAAGGAAGATGGCTTGAACCCACCTGCTAGCGAGAATCTGCAACTGTGGTTGATTCGTCACGGGGAAACGGAGTGGAGCCTCTCCGGTGCCCATACCAGCAGAACCGACATCCCCCTGACGGCGCGGGGAGAAGAGCGCGCGGCGAAGATCCGCGACTACCTCACCCATCGAAAGTTCAGTCTGGTCCTCACCAGCCCGATGCAGCGAGCCCGGGAAACCTGCCGTGTCGCCGGCTATGCCGACGTCGCGCAGATTGACGAAAACCTGCGCGAATGGGATTACGGTATTTTCGAGGGCCGCACCACCACGGAAATTCGCAAAGAGCAGCCTGACTGGTCCATTTGGGAATCTCCCGTGCCCGAGGGCGAACCCGTCGAGCACGTCGCCGCCAGGGCCCAGCAAGTGATCGATCGAGCCGCCAGGAGCGGCGGTGATGTTGCCTTGTTTGCCCATGCCCACGTACTCAGAATTCTGGCCGCCACCTGGCTTGGTCTGCCACCCCGCGCGGGCAGTTTGTTGGCGCTGGGAACAGGCTCGGTGAGTACCTTAGGATTTGAGCGAGAGACAAGAGTGATCTCCACCTGGAACCGTTCCTTCGAGGAGTGAGCGTGAGATTTCAAACCTCGGGCGGCCGTTAACCTGGAATAAGCCACTAAGGATTGTGAAACACCTCCTGCATCCTGGTCCAGGAGGTTTGGCCCGGGAAGGGAATCTGCATCGCGTCGGTCGCGCTGAGCCACTTGATATTGCGCGGCTCCTTCGCCATCGTATCCATATCTTTTTTGTAATCGTTCCCGGTGTACTCGTAGTAAGCAAACAGGTAGTAGTGGCTCTCATCCATCTTCTGGATGTAAATCGAGAAATTGTTCATGTGATATTTGTCGAGCAAATCACGGACGCCCTGGTTCGATGCCGCATGCAGCGCTTCGTATGCCGAGATCTTGTCCGGCTTGATACCGATAATCATGCCGACCCGTTTGGGCTGACTCTGTTGGCTATAGAGCGCAATCGATAGCACGGCAACGCCGCAAAAAAACACCATCAGAACAATCTTCTTCATCTCTTCATCTCCCTTACTAAGCGTCCCAATGATCGCACCTCTGCACAACCCGGAGAAACCAGACCCAACAGATTTCGCCCGTGGGACCAAACCCACCGAGGCCCGGAGGGCCGCCCGCTAAACTGTCAGCCCAGCCCGGAAGGGCTGGGACATTCCCCTGCCGTGGGAGCGCCAGAGGCGCGGCACTCATGTTCTCCTCAACTCTCTGCTGCGCACACCACTAACGCCTGAATGCTGCCCATGCCGGGCCACCTTGCCAACGCCCATCCATTAGTTCATGATTTCAGACGCCATCCAAATTTCATGCGACTCGATTCCCATCAACACTTCTGGCGCTACAACCCGGCCGAGCACACCTGGATGACGGACCAGATGGCGGCACTCAAACACGATTTTCTCCCTGAAGATCTGCAGCCGCTGCTGGCAAGCATTCACTTCGATGGCTGCATCGCCGTGCAGGCCCGGCAAACTCTCGAGGAAACGCGCTGGCTGCTGGAGCTCGCGGAAAAGCACGCATTCATCAAAGGCGTAGTGGGCTGGGTAGATCTTCGCTCTGAGAGACTAAGCCAGCAGTTGGAGAGATTTGCCCAGCATCCGAAGCTTGTCGGCGTACGCCACGTAGTACACGACGAACCGGACGATCACTTTATGCTGCGGCCGGAATTTCGCTGCGGCATCGCACAGTTGCTTGATTTCAACCTCACCTATGATCTCCTCCTCTTTCCCAGGCACCTCAAAGCAGCGGTGCAGCTGGTGGAAGAATTCCCCCAGCAGCCATTTGTTCTCGATCACATCGCCAAGCCGAAAATCGCCGAGGGAACAACATCTCCCTGGCAAGAAGACTTGCGCCAGCTAGCGCAGTTCCCAAACGTTTCCTGTAAGCTTTCCGGCATGGTGACCGAGGCGAGATGGAAGCAATGGCGTCCTGCTGATTTTCGCCCGTACCTCGACACGGTCTTCGAAGCGTTCGGTCCCGCCCGGCTCATGATTGGTTCGGACTGGCCGGTTTGCACGCTGTCGGGAGAGTACCAGCCGGTAATGAACATCGTGATGGATTACGTGGCGGGAGAAGCGGAAGGCGCAATCCTGGGCGACAATTGTGCTCGCTTCTATCAGATTCCCGTCGGGGAACAATCATGAAAGCCGCCGTACTCCATGGCGCAAGAGACCTGCGCATCGAGTCCTATCGGCAGCCCGAAGTCGGGCCCGGCATGGTGTTGTTACGTACCCGCCGCGTCGGCCTCTGCGGTACTGACCTCCACTACTACGAGCACGGACACAACGCCGCTTTTGTGCCCGACCGTCCATTCATTCTCGGCCACGAACTCAGTGCTGAAGTAGCTGCGGTTGGCGAAGACGTCGACACGGTGAAAGCCGGTCAGCGGGTCACGGTGAACCCCGCCCGCTCTTGTGGCTTTTGTGCTTATTGCAAAGGCGGCCGGATCAATCTCTGCCGCAAGATCATCATGCTGGGCAGCGCCAGCACCACGCCCCCAACCGACGGAGCTCTTGCCGAATTCGTCGTCGTCCGCGCAGACCAATGTCACTTGTTGCCTGCGGACATGGACGATGCGATCGGCGCCATGATGGAGCCCCTCTCCGTCGCTTTGCACGCGGTAAGGCGCGCCGGTACAGTCTCGGGCAAGCGTGTGCTGGTGACCGGAGCGGGAACCATCGGCCTGCTGGTAGCCATGACCGCGCGCGCCTTTGGCGCCGTTCCGGTCGCGGTGAGCGACATTGTCTCTGCCCGTCGCCAGAAGGCGATCGAGCTCGGGGTGGATATGGCGCTTGATCCGGCTGCGCGCGATTTGCACCATCAGGTGCGTGAGCTGACTGGCCTTGGCTTTGACATGGTTTTCGAGGCATCGGGTGCGCCCCCCGCCCTGCGCGCGGCTTTCGATCTGGTGAGCCCCGGCGGCACCATCGTGCAGATAGGCACCGTCGGTACCGGCGACATTCCGATCCCCGTGAACCAGCTCATGGTGCGCGAAATCAACTTCCGCGGATCGATGCGCTACGGTGACACGTTTGATGAAGCGATCCGCCTGGTAGCAGCCGGCCGCATCAACGTAAACTCTCTGATCAACAACGTCTTTAGCCTCGAGGATTCGGTAAAAGCCTTGCATCTTGCCGCGGACAAGTCCCTGGCCCTGAAAGTGCAGATCCAGCCCTAGCTGCATGCCCATTTCTCCGATCGATGCCATCGTGATAGCTGTGTACCTGGTGGGCATAACGGCCTTCGGCATCAAGGTAGGCTATCGCCGGGATGCTTCCTCCCAGCAATACTTCCTGGCCAACAAATCGCTCGGCTGGTTCACCGTCGGCGCGGCCGTGTTCACATCGAATATTTCGACCCTTCATCTGGTCGGCTATGCGGCCGGCGGTGTGCGCGACGGTCTGGTCATCGGCAATTTCGAGTGGATGGCCTGCTTCATCCTCATCTTGCTGGCGTTGATGTTTGCCCCCTTCTACATTAATTCCGGTGTGGCCACACTGCCTGAGTTCATGGAGCGTCGCTACTGTCCCGCCGCGCGCACGTTCCTGGCGGTGATCGGGATCCTGGGCGCACTCCTCATTCACATCGGTATCAGCCTCTTTGCCGCCGCCAAGGTTTTCGAAACTCTCCTCGGCGTACCCATGTTTGCCACCATCGTTGTACTGTCGCTGTTCACCGTCACCTACGCGGCCCTGGGCGGCCTGAAGGCGGTGGTGATGACGGAGAGTATCCAGGTCGTCCTGCTATTGGGGGGCGCCACCCTCACCACCATTCTTGGCATACGCGCGCTGCCGGGCGTGGGGGTGCATGACCTGGCGGCCTTCCAACATGCGGTCTTTCCAGGACAACTCCACATGCTGCAGCCGGTGATGAATGCCCAGGGGCATCTCAGCGAGTTCTCCTGGCTCGCGGTTGTGCTTGGCTATCCCATTCTCGGCATCTGGTACTGGTGTGCGGACCAGACCCACGTGCAGCGCGTGCTGGGCGCGCACACTTTGAAAGATGGGCAGAACGGAGCTCTGTTTGCCGGCTTTCTGAAGCTCACTCCCGTATTTCTCATGGTGTTTCCCGGGATCATCGGCTATGTGCTTTGGCAGAGAGGTGCGATCCACCTGGCTTACGTGCCCGGCACAAACCGCCCTGACTACAACACCATGCTGCCATTGTTGATCCAATATCTCATCCCGGTCGGAGTGCGCGGTTTGATTGCCGCCAGCCTCGCGGCCGCGCTCATGAGCTGTATGGCGGCAGCCCTCAATAGTTGTGCCACGCTCATCTCTATTGACGTAGTCAAGCGTCTCCGTCCCCAGGAAACGGATGCGCAGGTGGTGCGCGTAGGCCGCATCACCACCGGGGTGATTATGGTGCTGGCCATGTTGTGGTCGACCCAGGGCGACCAGTTCGGCACTATCTTCGAAGCCGTCAACAAGATCCCCATGACCTTTGCCCCGGCGGTGACCACCGTTTTTGTGCTCGGCGTCCTGTGGAAGCGGGGGACAAGGCAAGCCGCCATGGCCACTCTCTATTTTGGCTCCCTCATCGGAGTCATTTATTTTCTCGTCGACCTGCCTGGCATCGGAAGTTGGTTTCTGCCCTCCGCCCGCCTCACAGATTTCGGCGGATTCGTGACCGATCCGGTGCAAGGTCTCGGTATTCCGTTTATGCTCGCCGGGCCGATCATCGCAGGAGCCTGTGTGGCCATCTACGTCGTGACCAGCCTGCTGACCCCGCCCATGGACGAAGCCGAGGTATCCAAAGTCTGTTGGGACCACCCGCTGTCATTTCTAAGAGGACCTGTGATGGCGGCCAGTGATCCCCGAATCATCTCGCTCGTGTTACTCGCAACCGTAACTGTCTGCTATTACCTGCTCCGGTAATGAGCCCTTTCCCATGTCTCCGCAACAAATCGAACGCAACAAATCGAACTAGTAGAAATCGAACGGGTTACCAATCGAAGGGTGCCCCGCCCTGCCCTGGGGGGTGCCCTGCAACCGATCCCGACTGGAAACCCGGTACGTGCGTTCAGCGGGCCAATTGAAACAGTACACGAAGCTTTCGCTGACCCCCTAAGAGCCTGGGAAAGACGCTGTCGAACGAAGGGCACGGCTTTAACAGGCTGCGGAAAAACTCGCCATTGGGTAGGAAAGCCGTACCTCAGGGGCTAAAGCCCGACGTATTTCCAATCACTTACGGCACGACTAAAGTCGTGCCCTGATACAAAACATGAGTTTTTCCGCAACCTGTTTAAGCCGTGCCGTAAAGGGTTTGCGCACTTGACGGCTTTAGAAGCCGCTGAGGTACGCTTTTTTTCGAGGACCCCCGGCAAAGTCGTGTCTTTTCGCCTTTGAGTTCTCCCTAGAAGATTGGAAGGACGTACCTCAGGGGCTAAAGCCCTCATCAGCGCTGTGCTGTGGCACGGCTCAAGCCGTGCCCTTCGTTCATCAACGCAACCCGAAACCTGGTTGCCATTTGGGCAGCATCCGATCAACAGCAGGAACCTGATTTGTTCGGCCAAGCTCTCGTCAAACCAATCAACAAGTTACATCGTCAGAAAACAACTTGATCCGCTAACTTGGACAGCCCTGTGCGTTCAGGGTTTCGCGAGAAGACAAGGCACGTCTATGAATCCTGGCCCCCTCCCTTAGCATCCCAAAGTGTATGAGACGGAGCAGGGGGTCGCAGTGTTTTCCGTAACCTAGCAAGGAAAACCCTCAGGCGATAACCTATGAGTGATGCAACTCTTGCGGTGTCACCGGGTTAAACAGAGTGGCAGAGGAGACTCATTGTTATCCATCGACGACACGATACAGCTGATTCGCATCGGCGAACGCCCTGAGAGCACCAACCCTTCGCTTCCCGCTGCCACGAGTGTTTGCTCCACCGCGCTTGCGGATGCGCCTTGGGTATTTGACACCCAGGCGCCCGGCTACGGCCCCGGCGCCTCCATGCACGACACCCTCCCGGCCGGGTCGCCTCACCAGGGAGTGCTTCCGCAGGAATACCGCCAGGCCTCAAAGGAGGAGCTGGACCTCCGTATACGCGCCGCAAAGGACGCCCTTGGCGACCGCCTCGTCATCCTGGGCCACTTCTATCAGCGGGACGAGGTAGTGCAATACGCCGACTTCATCGGCGACTCTTACCAACTCGCGAACGCCGCCAAAACCCGCCCCGAGGCTGAAGCGATCGTTTTTTGCGGGGTTCACTTCATGGCCGAAACCGCCGACATGCTCTCGCGCCCCGATCAGGCCGTCATCCTGCCCAACCTCGCCGCGGGGTGCTCCATGGCCGATATGGCCGACCTGGACTCAGTGACCGATTGTTGGGAAGAGCTCGAACAGCTTTTTGGCGCCGCCCCGGACGCGTCGGGCCGCCAACCGGTGATCCCGGTGACCTATATGAATTCCTCGGCAGCCCTCAAAGGGTTTTGCGGCCAACACGGCGGCATAGTTTGCACCTCGTCGAATGCGGCCCAGGTTCTCGAGTGGGCCCTGGCTCGCGGGCAACGTGCGCTCTTCTTCCCCGACCAGCACCTCGGCCGCAACACTGGCAAGGCGATGGGCATACCGCTGGAACAAATGCCGCTTTGGAATCCCGATAAGCCGCTCGGTGGCTGCGACGAACAAACCCTGCGCCAGTCGCGAGTGATCCTTTGGCACGGTTTCTGTTCCGTGCACAAGCGCTTCACCGCCGGCCAGATTAAAGCGGCGCGCCTGCGTTTTCCAGGCGTCCGCGTCATCGTGCACCCCGAGTGTCCCATGCCGGTCGTGGATGCGGCCGACGCCTCGGGCTCAACGGACTTCATCACCAGGGCCATAGCCGCGGCTCCCGCCGGCGGCACATTCGCCATCGGCACTGAGATCAATCTGGTGCAGCGCCTCGCCAACCAAAATCCGCAGCACAAAATCTTTTGTCTCGACTCCGTCGTCTGCCCCTGTTCGACCATGTATCGTATCCACCCCAGTTACATCGCATGGGTGCTGGAAGCGCTGGAGCGGGGCGAAGTTCTCAATCGCATCACCGTACCTGAGGAGGTGGCCGTACCCGCGCGCATCGCCCTGGAACGCATGTTGAGCGTCAAGCCCCCATCACCGCCGCCGGGTCCCACCGTGCAAAGCTCCTCCGCAAGGCAGGCATGAGCGCCGGCGGCATGAAGCACATCATCGTAGTGGGCAGCGGTATCGCCGGGCTCATCGCTGCGCTCGAGCTCAGCCGCAAGCATGCAGTCACACTGGTCACCAAGGCGCGCCTGGAAGACAGCAACACCCGCTTCGCCCAGGGCGGGATCGCTGCCGCCATGTTCTCCGACGATAGCGTGGCCGAGCACATTGCCGACACCCTGCGCGCCGGCGCAGGGCTCTGCGATCCCGCGGCCGTCGAAGTCCTCTGCGAGCAGGGCCCGGCCCGCATTCGCGATCTCATCCACCTCGGCGTCGCCTTCGATCAGGATAATGGCGAGCTCGCCCGCGGGCTCGAGGCCGCCCACACCCGCGCTCGTGTCCTGCATGCGGGCGGGGACTCCACCGGCCTCACCATCGAGCTGGCGCTGGCCCGCGCTGTGCGCGCCGCCGGCATCTCGGTCATGGAACATACCTTCGCCTGCGACCTCATCCTTCGCAATCAACAAGTCGCCGGTCTACAGGTCCTCGATATACAGAGCGAGCGCCACGACATCGACGCGGAAGCCGTCATTCTGGCCAGCGGCGGCGCAGGCCAGCTCTATCTGCATACCACCAACCCCACCGTAGCCACAGGAGATGGCGTCGCCATCGCCCTGCGCGCGGGCGCACAGCTCGCCGACCTGGAGTTCTATCAGTTCCATCCCACTGCGCTGGCGACGCCAGGTACGTTCCTCGTTTCCGAAGCCGTGCGCGGGGCGGGTGCCGTACTTCTCGACGCCAGGGGCCGCCGCTTCATGCAAGACATCCATCCTGGTGGAGATCTCGCCCCGCGCGACGTGGTAGCCCGGGGCATTGCGCGCCAGATGGCCGCTCAAAATGGCCAGCCGGTCATGCTCGACGCAACGGCGCTGGGTGCATCCTTTCTTGCCCAGCGATTTCCTACGATCGACGCGGCTTGCCGCGCGCGCGGCTTCGACTGGTCAAAGACACCCGTCCCCGTCACCCCGGCCGCACACTACTGGATGGGCGGGGTGCGCACCGATACCTGGGGCCGTACCTCGATCCCTGGCCTGTTTGCGGTTGGCGAGGTTGCCTGCACCGGAGTCCACGGAGCCAACCGTCTCGCCTCCAACTCCTTGCTGGAAAGCCTGGTCTTCGCCTGGCGCTGCGCTGGATTTCTGCTCAATGAAAATGTCGGCGGGGAAATGGGTGCTCCTCCCTCCACCGGCTCGCGCGAATTTGCTGCGAATTTATTTTCGCCGTCGAGTCCCGCTGCGTCAGACGCAGTGTCGTTGAACCGCCTCGCTCTCCAAACCCTGATGTGGAACGCGGTAGGAATCGAGCGCGATGCATCGGGTCTCGAGGCCGCGGCAAGACGGTTGGATCATTGGCAGGCACCGGGCGCCTCGGTCCACGATCTTGAAACTGCGAACCTGCTGGCCCTTGCCCGGGTTATGGTTGCTGCGGCCCTGGCTCGCCGTGAATCACGCGGTGCTCACTTCCGCGAGGACTTTCCCCAGACATCTGCCGGCTTCCAGCATTCTCTGGTCTACTCGCAGGAAGTGGCGAAAACCGTGGCATGCTGATCAAGCCCAGTCCGGTCGCCATCCACCGCCTTGTCCGCATGGCACTGGACGAAGACGCACCCTGGGGCGACCTCACCTCGCAGGCCCTGATTCCTGTCGCCGCGCACGTCGCGATGCAACTGGTTGCGCGCGAACCCGGCATTCACAGTGGGGAAGATGTCTTCATCGCGGCCATGTCGTTGACCGACCCTAGAATCAGCACCCAATTCCATGTGCATGACGGGGAAGCTTTCACCGCCGGCACGGTGCTCGCCGCCGTGAACGGTCCCGCGCAATCGGTCCTGCAAGCTGAGCGGGTTGCGCTGAACTTTGTGCAGCGGATGTCCGGTATTGCCACAGTCACTGCGCAGTATGTCTCAGCCGTTGCAGGAACCCGCGCGCGCATTGCAGACACGCGTAAGACAACCCCCGGCCTTCGCATTCTCGATCGCTATGCAGTTCGTTGCGGCGGCGGCCATAATCACCGCTTCTCCCTCTCCGATGCGGTCATGGTCAAAGATAACCACCTCGCCATCCTGACTGCCAATGGAGTCACCGATCTGGGCCACGCCCTGCGATCCATGCGTGCCTCTCTCCCCCACACCACGCACATAGAAGTGGAAGTGGATCGCCCTGATCAGATCGAAGCAGTCCTTGATGGAGGCGCCGACACCATCCTGCTCGACAACTTCACCACCGCCGAACTTCGTGCATCAGTAGACCAGATTGCAGGCCGCGCGCTGGTGGAAGCCAGCGGCGGCATAACCCTGAACCGCATCCCGGAAATCGCCGCCACAGGTGTAGATATTATCTCGGTGGGCGCGCTCACCCACACTGTGCGCTCCCTTGATCTAGGCCTCGATATCCACTCCCAATAAAAACGAGTGGCACGGCTTTGAGCGGCCGTAACACTCGGCACACGGACTCATGAGGGCTGAAAGGTAATGAAAACCGCAGATCTCTCCGCTCCGCTACGCTCCGGTTCCACGGCATGCCGGGACAGGCGAGATGACAATTCTGTTTGAGCTAATATTCCGCGCTTCCAGGAGATGTCCGCGGAACTGCAGATCCCTCCAGGGCACGCCCCACGGCAGGCCGGGGCAGGCGGGACAAGTCGGCTTCGCTCGGGGTCTGTGGCTTTTTTATCTTCCGTGAGTTTGCGGCGGAAAGCTCCCAAGAGCATCTGCCAACAAGCATCGCCGGGGTCCTTCGACTCCGCGCCATAAAACCCTCTGTTTGCGGTAGATCTGCGAAGCGCTTCGCTCAGGATGACGACTTTGTTTGGGAGCTTGCAATACAGCTGGTTGGATATGCAGGAGCAAGAAAGATCTAAAACGTCACAGGCTCTCCTAATGAACAAACGAAGAGTGTGGTGCCGAACTGAGGGGGAAATAGCGCCGCAGGGGCTAAAGCCCTCGTCCCACTGGCCCTTTTCGGCACGACTGAAGTCGTGCCCTGATACAAAGCACTTTTCGAAATTGGCTCGTAACAGACTGATCCAGACACTAGTTTTGCAGCCATCAATAGCCCCTGAGGGGAGAGCTTTCCTGCGGCGATGGTGCTGGCGCCCCCGCTAGTGGAGTTGATATCCCGCATCAGCGCGCAGCCGAAGAAGATTGGCTACACATACGCATGCAAATAAGAAGAAAAACATTCCCCCTCCCAATAGCACCCAGATCACCAATTTCCGATCATTAGGGCGGGAGGCGCCTCGAAGGGGTTCCACCGAAACTCTCCAATCCTTACTAGGGGTAGTCCGAGACACAATTGAATCCATATCCGCTTGGGCCTCCCGGATTCGGACGCCGGGCTTGAGACGTCCTGTCACGTTCAGCCGTTGGCCACCCTGATCGCGTCGTTCAGGCATCAAGACGAGCGGCACTGATACAGGCGCACCCCGATCGCGCAGACCCGGAGCAAGCACTCCCACCACCGTGTACGGTTCTCCATCCATAAGTAGGGCCGATCCTATAATGCCCGGGTTGGCGCCGAGTCGCTTCCACATCGCGTGCGCAAGGATCACCACCCGGTTTCTACCCGGCATTCCATCCTCAGAAATGAAATCGTAACCAAGGTAAAAGTGATCACCCATCATCGAGTAAAGCCCGGGAGTAACGAGGCTTGCCGGGACGTTTTCCACCCCGTCTGGCGTGGTGACTCTCAATGTGCCTTCGGTAGACGCATTCAAATCCTGAAAGACCGTGGCTCCCTGTCTCCAGTTGACGAAGTCTCGTGCCGATATCCCGCGCTCACGACCCTGCGTCTCCGGCCGGAGAACCACGAGTTCGTCAGGATGAGGATAGAGCCCATCGAATTCCAGGTAGCTAACAGTGAACATTGCTGTGTTCACCCCAAGACCAAGGGCGAGCACCCCGAGAACTGCCAGGATCGAGCGCGGAACTTTCCGTAGCGCCGCAAGAGCGCGGTCAAAAGCGCCGTCTTGCTTCGAACCGCTACTCGTATCGCAATGCACGAATTGGGTCCACCCTCGATGCCCGAAGTGCCGGCAGCCAGGTCGAGACGATTGCGACGAGCGCGACGAATAAGGGAACGCCGATGAGTATGGCGAGGGTGTGTAGGACGAACATGTTCTGGAAAATTCTCCCCAGCAGGCGAGGTATGGGCGCGGAAAGTGGAAGTCCAATCACCAGCCCTATCGCAGTAAGCTTCAGACCGTTCATCAATACCATCACCAGGATATCTGGGCGGTGCGCGCCCAAAGCCAACCGGATCCCGATTTCCCGGTTTCTCTGGTTAACCGTGGAGGCGATCACTCCGTAAATTCCGATTGCAACCAGCAAGAGCGCCAGCGTGGCAAAGATTTCGAGCAGAATGATCATAAGGCGGTTGCCGCCATTGGTATTGTCGACCACCTGAGTCATGGTTCGAGGGTTATCAATAGGCTGATTCTTATCCACTGACCAAATAGCTTGCCGTAGCGAAGCGATCACCGTTTTGGGATTCATGCTGGTGCGTGCCGCAACGGTGAAATTGGCATCCGGATGCTGAGCATACGGGAAATAGATCTGTGGCTGGAAGGATGATTGGCCTTGATAGTCGGCTACATTTGCAACCACGCCTACGATTTCCGAGGCGACGTGATCTGAAGGCGAGTTCAAGGCTACAGTCACATTCTTCCCGAGGACGTCACCCTGCGCATAAAACTGCTCGACGAAGGCCTGGTTGATGATGGCTACGGACGGTTTGCCTGCACTGTCTGAAGCTGCAAATCCTCTGCCTCGCAAGAGCGTGATACCCATCACGCGAAGATAATTCGGGGTGATGGCGTAGTATCGCGCCAGAGGGCGCTCCTCCGGTTTCTTCACCGGCTGCCCCTGTACGCGGAACGGGATCATGCGCGCGAGGCTTATGGGCAAGTTCGTAGTAGCGGCTGCCAAGCGCACCCCGGGAAGGTTCGCAATGCGAAGCAGGCTCTCCTCGACAAATGCTCGCTGCTTCGCAGCGTTGTCATAGGTCCCCTTGGTTAGCTGAAGGCCGGCAGTTACCACCTGCTTTGAGTCAAAACCCGCGTTCAACTGGTCCAGATCGTATAAGCCTTTGATCATGATCGCGCAGCAAGTAAGCAATATCACCGTAAGCGAGATTTCTCCCACAACAAGAACGCTGCGGAGGCGGTTCCGCCTGGTTCCTGACGAACCGGCACGATCACCTTCCTGAAGTGAAGAACCTGGATGAACCTCGGAAGTGGCAAACGCAGGCAAGAGCCCGAATAGCAAAGCTGCAAAGACGGAAATCGCCAAAGTGAAAGCCAGCACACCTCCATTCATTGTGATCTTGCCGGCGATAAAAGCGCCGAAGGAGTTAAAATCCAGTCGCCAGCGAAGTAAGCGGATGCCTCCCCAAGCCACAAGGAGAGCAAAGGCGCCCCCAATCGACGCGAGAATGAGATTTTCGATCATGAGTTGCCGCACTAAACGCCAGGTTCCGGCACCCAGAGCTCTACGGATGGCGAACTCCTTCTCCCGGGAAACACCGCGCACAATCAAGAGACCGCTGATGTTCACGCAAACGATAAGCAGGACGAAACCGGCCACGCCCATGAGGAAGGCCAGTGAAATGCGCAAAGGCCGCGGTGCAAAATAATTCTCTACCGGTGTTACCGATGCGCTCCAGCCTTTGCTGTGTTCGAGCAGGCTGGCTGAGTAACGCCCGTCAAGCGACTGCGTCTCTGCCCTGGCTTGCGCAAAAGTTACGCCGGGTTTCAGCCGGGTGAAGACGACCAGGTCCCGTGGCGCATCCGTTCGTGGAAATTTCTGCTCCTCCCCGAAAACCAGCGGCGTCCAAATATCAACCGGATAATATGCATGCGCGAAGGAGCCTGGCATCACTCCGATGACGGTGTATTTCTCGCCGTCAAGCTGAATCGTTCTGCCAATCACGCCAGGATCAAGTCCGAAGCGGCGCTGCCACAGGCTTTGACTCAGAATCACCACGTGCTGTTGCTCTGGCCGGTCTTCGCCGGGCAAGAGAGTCCGCCCCAAGTCGGCAGCGACGCCAACGAGCTGAAAATAGTTTGGGGAAACCTGGAATGTGGTTAACCGCTCCGGTTCACCGCTTCCAGTCAGATTAAGACTCCTGGAAGAATCGCCGGCAGCGATTTCGCTGAAGCTCTGGGCTTGTTCACGAAGAAACAAAAACTCCGGGACGCTAAGAGGGCCACGCTCCTCTTCGAATGTGGGATTCGTGGCGACGACCACGCCGACGCGGTCCGGCGCGTGTATCGGAAGCCGGCGCAGTATGCCGCTAGCAAGACTGTACAGGCTGGAGTTGATTCCGATACCCAGCGCCAGCGTCAAGGTCACGATGATGGTAAAACCTGGGGATTTGAGCAATCCATAGATTCCATATTGGACATCCTGTCGAATGCTATCGAGAACCAGAGCAGCGTCCGCGGCGGCTACCCGTTCCTGCATAACCGTGGGGTTTCCGAAGCGAAGAAGGGCATCGCGCTGAGCTTGTTCGGGCGGCATGCCGGACGCAATGTTGTCTTCAGCCCGCATGGCAATGTGCGACTCCAGTTCGGCATCGATCTCTTGCCTTACCTTGGATCGAGTGAAAAGGTTTGAGATGCGGCGAAGGAGCGACATGGGATCACCTCACGCGTAGCGCAATCATAGTTTCCAAGGTTTCCGTTACCCCAGGGGCTAAAGCCCTCATCAACTCCGCCATTTACGGCACGGCTGAAGAGGCTGCGGAAAAACTCGCCATTGGGTAGGAAAGCCGTACCTCAGGGGCTAAAGCCCGACGTATTTCCAATCACTTACGGCACGACTAAAGTCGTGCCCTGATACAAAACATGAGTTTTTCCGCAACCTGTGAAGCCGTGCCCTTCGTAGAGTTTTGTCGCATGTTCAAAAACCGAGTGGACGGATCTGAATTGGTTCTCACAGCCCTGCACCCCTAGACAACTAAGTAGCGATGAGGTTATCCATAGATGGTTAGGTGTGTCAAGACAGTTCAGCGAGAAAGACCGCAGAGGGCATGGAAGGGATCCGAGGTCGCCTGGAGTGTCGCGCCTACGGCGCTCGTCATCGGACCCCTTTTGATTCCCAGCCCTTCCGGGCTGGGCTGACGTTTGGCGGGCGGCCCTCCGGGCCTCGATGCAGCGGTCATTCGAGCGCGGGTGAATGGTTGAGTGCCAGCGTGGATGAATGGTTGAGTGCCAGCGTGGATGAATGGTTGAGTGCCAGCGTGGATGAGTGGTTGAGTGCCAGCGTGGATGAGTGGTTGAGGCGTTTTGGATCGTTGGTTGACTGGTGGGGGCGGGTTCTGACTCCCACGGGCGACGGAAATGGTGCGTGATATGCGTGGTATGCGTGGTAAGTCACGCGGTTGGTTGATGCCTGCATCGGTTGGCGACCCACGGGCGACGAAAATGGTGCGTGATATGCGTGGTATGCGTGGTAAGCCGCGCGGGTTGGTTGATGCCTGCATCGGTTGGCGACCCACGGGCGACGGAAATGGTGCGTGATATGCGTGGTATGCGTGGTAAGTCAGGCGGGTTGGTTGATGTCTGCATCGGTTGGCGACCCCTGGGGCGACGGAAATGGTGCGTGATATGCGTGGTATGCGTGGTAAGTCAGGCGGGTTGGTTGATGTCTGCATCGGTCGGCGATCCCACGGGCGACGGAAATGGTGCGTGATATGCGTGGTATGCGTGGTAAGTCGGGCGGGTTGGTTGATGCCTGCATCGGTTGGCGACCCCTGGGGCGACGGAAATGGTGCGTGATATGCGTGGTATGCGTGGTAAGTCGGGCGGGTTGGTTGATGTCTGCATCGGTTGGCGATCCCACGGGCGACGAAAATGGTGCGTGATATGCGTGGTATGCGTGGTAAGTCAGGCGGGCTGGTTGATGCCTGCGTCGGTTGGCGACCCCAGGGGCGACGAAAATGGTGCGTGATATGCGTGGTATGCGTGGTAAGTCGGGCGGGTTGGTTGATGTCTGCATCGGTTGGCGACCCCACGGGCGACGAAAATGGTGCGTGATATGCGTGGTATGCGTGGTAAGTCAGGCGGGTTGGTTGATGTCGAGGTCGGTTGGCGACCAAAGGGTGTGGGGACGGCCGTTGCCAGGCAGGCTTCTGCTGCGGACGGCGCGCAGCGTCATGAGCTGCTGCAAGGCGGCATCAATGCGCTGGCTGGAGAGGTGTCCGTGGAAGAATTTTCGAATTTGTTCCCGGGTCAGGCCATTGGGTGAGCTCTCGATGGCCTGACGGATGCGGTCGACGGTTGGGTCACCGGTCGCGTTACCGAAGATATAGCCGGCGCTGTCGGAGCAATAATCCCATACGGCGAGAGCTGCCTGGAGATGGGGCAGAGCAATGACGGGGCTGCGATCGAGAACGGCGTAGGTTGCGCTGAGCCGGAGAACCTGGGCTTCGGCGCGATTGGTGGCGGCACCGTAGATTCCGGGCCAGTCCTGGCTCAAGTCTTCGTAATGAGCGTCCCAGAACTCGCTTGCGGCTGCATCGCGGCAGAAGGGCCGCTCGGCACTGGTTTCCACCCAGTTAAGAATGCTGCGCACATCGCGGGCGAGAGCGGCAATGGTTTCCGGGGCGAGGCTGCCGCCGTTGGGGAGACATTGGCTTCTGCGCACGCAGGTCCAGAGGCAGCGGTTGGCGAAACCGTTGTGAGAGCCGGTGCGATGGAGATGCTGCACGAGCTCATGCTGGGTGATGTGGCCGATGAGGCTGATGTGGGTGCCGGTCGCCTGCAGAGGATGGCGGCGGTCAAGGGTGCGGAGATTGCCGGTATCCCAGGCGCACCGGAGCAACGGGGAAAGATGACTGCTTTGCCTTCCGAGGGCCTGGAGAACACCGGCAAACTCCTCGGAGAGCAGGAGGAGACGGCGGTCGGTGTCAGAATCCTGGTCGCGCAAGGCGTGGATGAGGCCGTCGGCGGAGAGGCGGGCGGAGGTTACGCGGTCATCGACCCAAGGGTGGTCAACTTCAGAGAAGAGACGGGAGATCTGGCGCCAGCTTGAACCCTTGCGGGCCTTGCTGGATTCGCCGACGAGCACGACAAAGAGATTCAAGCTGTGGCGTGTGGACTCGACCATGCAGTGCGGGGCGGGCCCGACTATATTGCCGAAAGCGGCGAGGAATTGCAGGAGAATGGCGGCCGGGTCGGCTTCGGTGTGGGGGGCAATGGTGCGCACGACCAGGCCGGCGAGGCCGTGATAGGCGGTGGCGGCAAGCGTGGGCCAGGGTGGGGTTCTGGGGGGAGCTGGGGGAGCCGGCTCCTGGTCGACAAAATCCTCTACGGGATTCCCGGGGGTGAAATCCATTGCCGGATCCTCAAGAAAATCCTCGAGGGACTGCGGCTCGGGTTGAGACGCAGCGTGCTGCGCCAGCAGCTCTGATCGACGGCGTAATACTTCCGCCAAGGTGGGAATGCGGAGAGATTTTGAATCAGTAATGGTTTCAGACACAGTGAACCCTTCCTTCGGCAGACGATGGTTTTTATCCGTCCCTGATTGATTGCTGCAAAGTCTTTGTTCGATGACCGTGCGCAAGCTTTCGGGCGGATCTGGCGGGGGCTGTCAGCTACACGGTATTACGGCTCGGGTGAGCGGTCCATAGGCCCAATCAAATAAACAAGAGGATAGAGGGGTATTTAACTGGAAGATAATACCTTCCTGATGAATGGAGATCACTGTTTTGGATTGGGGATGCGCAGGTAACTCAGGCGCGAAGGCTTTATGTAGAACTCAACCCGTTCGTGCCTCGCCGGTGGGGCGGGAGCCGGGATTGGCCATCTCCGGCCTGGCTGAGAGGTCTCAGGCCAGGCCGGGCTGGGGTGTGAAAGAAGGTGAAGTTAGACGACGGACGGCAGGAGGTCGTAGCGGTCCAGGTTCATTACCTTGTTCCAGGCGGCGACGAAATCCTTGACGAACTTTTCGTGGGAATCGGCGCAGGCGTAAACCTCCGCCGTGGCGCGTAACTGGGCGTTGGAGCCGAAGATGAGGTCGGCACGAGTAGCCTTCCACTTCAGCGCGCCGGTCTTACGCTCGCGGCCCTCAAAGGTGTCCTTCGAGTCCGTGGTTGGCTTCCACACGTATTTCATGTCCAGCAGGTTCACGAAGAAGTCGTTGGTCAGTGTCTCCGGACGTTCGGTGAAGACGCCAAACTTCGTGCCGCCGAAGTTCGTGTTGAGCATACGCAGACCGCCGATCAGCACGGTCAGCTCCGGCGCGGTCAAGCGCAGTAGCTGAGCTTTGTCCAGGAGGGCGACCTCGGCAGACTCCGAGTTCTTGTAGCCGTAGGAGCGGAAACCGTCGACCTTGGGCTCGAGCGGCTCGAAGGACTCGACGTCCGTTTGTTCCTGCGAGGCGTCTGTGCGACCGGCGAGGAAGGGCACGGTGGTTTTGATACCGGCATCCTTGGCCGCCTTCTCGACACCCGCGGCGCCCGCCAGAACGATCAGGTCGGCCAGGGAGATCTTCTTACCGCCAGTGGCCGACGCGTTGAACTCGCCCTGGATCTTCTCGAGCGTCTTCAGCACGCGGGCGAGTTGGGCGGGCTGGTTGACCTCCCAATCTATTTGCGGGGAAAGGCGAATGCGGGCGCCGTTTGCGCCGCCACGCTTGTCGGAGCCGCGGAAGGATGAGGCGGAGGCCCAGGCGGTCGAGACGAGCTCGGAGACCGAGAGGCCAGACGCGAGCACTTTGGCCTTGAGGGCGGCGACGTCCTGATCATCGACCAGCGGGTGGTCGACCTTGGGCACGGGATCCTGCCAGATAAGCTCCTCGGCCGGAACCTCGGGCCCGAGATAACGGGCGCGCGGACCCATGTCGCGGTGAGTCAACTTGAACCACGCGCGGGCGAAGGCGTCAGCGAACTTTTCCGGATGCTCGTAGAAGTCACGGGAGATTTTCGCGTAGGCCGGATCCGCGAGCAGGGCCACATCGGTGGTCAGCATGGCGGGCTGCTTTTTCCTGTTGGGGTCGTGGGCGTCGGGGACGGTGTTGGCGCCGGCGTCGCCCTTGGGCTTCCACTGGTTCGCGCCGCCGGGGCTCTGGGTGAGTTCCCATTCAAATTTGAAGAGGTGGTCGAAGTACTCGCTGGACCATTGCGTGGGCTTGGTGGTCCAGGTAACCTCGAGGCCGCTGGTAATCGCGTCCCCGGCGATGCCGGTCTTGTAGGCGCTGGTCCAGCCGAGGCCCTGGTTTTCAATCGGCGCTCCTTCGGGCTCGCGCGCGAGTTGGGTGCCCGGGCCGGCGCCGTGGGTCTTGCCGAAGGTGTGGCCACCCGCGATCAGCGCCACCGTTTCTTCGTCGTTCATGGCCATGCGGCCGAAAGTGACACGGATGTCTTTGGCTGCACCCGCGGGGTCCGGTTTGCCTTCGGGGCCCTCAGGGTTCACATAGATGAGCCCCATGGTGGTCGCGCCGAACGGGTTGGCCAGGTCGCGGTCTCCGGAGTAGCGCTTGTCGGTGCCCATCCAGGTGGCTTCGGCGCCGAAGTCGACATCGTGATCGGGCTCCCAGGTGTCTGGGCGGCCGCCGGCGAAGCCGAAGGTCTTGAAGCCCATGGTCTCCAGCGCGACGTTGCCGGCCAGGATCATCAAGTCGGCCCAGGAGATTTTCTTGCCGTACTTTTGCTTCACGGGCCAGAGCAGGCGGCGTGCGCGGTCGAGGTTGACATTGTCAGGCCAGCTGTTGAGAGGAGCGAAGCGCTGCTGACCGCGTCCGCCGCCGCCACGGCCGTCGTAGGTGCGGTAGGTGCCGGCTGAGTGCCAGGCCATGCGGATGAACAGGGGACCGTAGTGGCCGAAGTCGGCGGGCCACCAATCCTGCGAGTCGGTCATGACAAAGGCCAGATCTTTCTTGAGGCCTTCGTAGTCGAGGGTCTTAAACTCCTTTGCATAATCGAACTCCGCGCCCATGGGGTCGGAAAGCTCGGAGTGCGCATGGAGCAACTCCAACCGCAGATGATTCGGCCACCAGTCGCGGTTGGTACGCGGCCCGCCGGGTTTGCTTACCGGGCCGGCTGCGATTGCTCCGTGGTCAACCGGGCATTTAGCTTCGGACGCTACCTGCGCGTTCACTTCGGACGTAAATTCGGTTCCTTTGCTCGCCATTGAGTTTCTCCTCAGCAGTGTTGTGGTCTTGAAAGTTTAGGTTTCACGGGGGGCCATTTCACCACGCGCCCGCCCACGCTTACCGGCGCTGACGCGCACCGTGCTTCGCCGCGCATTTGGTGCAAAGTCCGCGGAAAATTAGTTCGCAATCGCGAACGATCCGTTTACCCAGGGAGCGCGCGGCAGGCCTGGGCACGTCGTACCACTCGATGTCCTCAACATTACCGCAGCGGTCGCAGATGAAGTGGTGATGCAGCAGGCCTTTGGCATCGAATCGGGCGGCGCGGCCCTCGATCGCCACTTCACGCACCAACCCTGCCTGCACCAGGTCACGCAGATTGTTATAAGTGGTGGCCCTTGAAGAGCGGGGATCGGTTCTATTCACGGCTTCGAAGATTTCGACTGCGGTGGGGTGCCTGTTCTGTTCCATCAAGAAGGCCATCACGGCGTAGCGCTGCGGAGTGCAGCGCAACCCGCCGCTTTCCAATGACCGTTTGATCGCCTCAGTGTCCACCGCAAATTAGACTATCTCTAACTTGATATTTTGGCAAGGCAGGGCTTCCGGGCTACTGTGGAAAAGAGCAACGTGGAAGCGGGGATATGGGAGCCACTGATCTGCCCCCTAAATCCGTTGACGCGAATGTATAAATTTACCCGGCAACCGTAGCTGTGGGAAAGTGGAAACGCCGGAGGCGTTTTCCAAGTGGGCAACGCCTAGGTTTTCCCATAGCTCACGGCTCCTAGCCGTATGCGTCACTGATTTAATCGATTTTCTCGAGCCTGGGGTATGGTTTATCGAGCTTCAGTTTTGGGTTTTGCTTTGTATCAGGGCACGACTTCAGTCGTGCCGTAAAGGAAGGAAAGAGAATTGGGCTTCAGCCCCTGCAATGGCAATCCTGCACGAAATGCATTGCGCCTCTATTGATGGTTCAGAACCCCATTAAAGCAGGACTGATGGGCCGACTTGGCAGAGAAAAAAGCGCAGGGGCTAAAGCCCATGTCTTTGTTGACCTTGAGCGGCACGACTGAAAGTCGTGCCCTGATACAAAGCATCAGAATGTGCTGTTCCAGTAGGCGTGCTGTCCGAGGTAGAGGTCGTCGGCAACGTTCTTCAATATGGCGCGGCGCACCTCCAAAGCGTTCATCTCTCCCTGCGTTTTGTAGAGCACTTCGCCTTTGGTCCCGATCAGGACGGTGTACGGAGCACCGCCCTCCCACCCCGTGCCAAGGGCTTTTACCGCATCGGCCGCATCGTCGCTGTTAAAGAGATAGTTTTTGTTGAACGCGTGCTGCTTCTGAAGAAATGCGGAGACCAGTGGCTTCTCGTCAGGATTGTTGATGCTTAACGTCACGATATTCAATGGCCGGTTGGCATACATGCGGACCATGGTTTGCAAATCCGGGAATTCTTTGACACATGGCCCGCACCAGGTAGCCCACACGTTCACGAGCAAGAGCTTGTCTGTACCGGCATTCTGGCGCAATTTTGTGAGCTGATCGGCAGAGATCAAATCCAGGGTTACCGGCCTCTCATTGAAATGCACATTCTCATTTTCGACGTTGGCCGCTTTGTAGGCCCACTTGGTGGAGCAGCCAACCGCGGGTGTATCGGTGACGGCGACCGTGGTTCCAGCAAGCAGAGCATCGATGGCATCTTTGGCCTCGTGTTTCCTCGCCAGCTGTTCACGTTGGTTGCTGTCGATCCGTCCTTCGTAACGCAAAATGCGCTGCTGGTCAAAGATGAACGCGTGGGGAGTTGCCGTTGGTCCGTATTTCAGCGCGACGGCCTGCGTGGCGCCGTCATACAAGTAGGGATAGGGCAAGTTCCGGTAGGCAGCGCGGGCCTTCATATCCGCAAAAGAATCGCCTACATCGGTGTATCCGTATTCGCTGAGCTCCTCGGCTTTCGGATCATTGCCCATGATGACAACCACGGCGACTCCCCGGTCCTTATAGTCTGTGTATAACTGCTTGATTCGCTTTTCGTACATCTGTGCGACGGGGCAGTGATTACAACTGAAGATAACAACGAGCACCTTGCTCGAGGCATAGTCATTGAGGCTGTGCGATTTTCCGTCGACTCCCGGCAGGTTAAAATCCGGCGCATGCGAGCCGATTTTCAGGATGGGCGGGACATCGCTACCCGTGTGCGGAACGTCGTCCTGCGCCTTTACGGCAGGGCATACAAGAATGGCCAAGCCGAGAGCAATCACTGACAGCCAAACATGTGAGCTAAGCCTGGGCTGCCTGGCTGGTGTGGATGCAAAGTAATCGAGGTACACGGAGGCTCCTTTCGAGAACCTGCAATCTCAAAAGGTTATCAGAGTCGCCGCGTCCCTTTGATTGCCCGGGTGCCGGAACTTCGAAGTGCGGGGTCAAGCCGGGGAACCTGTCACTGATTGACAAGGCCGTGGCCCTTAGCTAAGCTACTTAGCTAGGGGGGCGGCGCATGGAGATCGTGACCATTCACACAGCAAAGACGACCTTGTCGCAGTTGATCGCGCGGGTGGAAGCTGGTGAAGAAATCCTGCTGGCGCGCGGCAAGCAGCCCGTCGCAAAACTGGTGCCACTCCAGCCGAAAGGGAGCACGCGCAAGTTTGGCGCGTTAAAAGGCACAGTCACAGTAAGTCGAGAGTTTTTCGATCCGCTCCCTGAGCAAGAACTCGGTAGCCTGGAATAGCAAGCGTGCGGCTGCTGCTGGATACACATGCCTTCCTTTGGTGGCTCGCGGGGGAGCGCGCGCTCTCTTCCGCAGCCCGAAAAGCAATCGGCGAAGGTAAGAACACAATTTTCATCAGTGCAGCCTCTGCCTGGGAAATCGCTACCAAGTACCGCATTGGAAAATTACCTGGCGTTGGCTCGATCGTGGGAAATCTTGGCGCGGTTATTGCTGATCAGGGTTTTACCGATTTACCCATAAGCCTGTACCACGCGCAAGTAGCGGGCACGCTGCCCGGCATCCATCGCGACCCGTTCGACCGGATTCTGATTGCCCAAGCCTTGCTGGAGAAGCTGTTCATCGTCTCAAACGAGCAGCAATTCGATGCGTTCGGGGTGAGTAGACTGTGGTGAACGACGTTAAGCGTTCAATCTCCCAGATATGATCGTTGCTCGCGCCGGCCCGCCAACTCATGAAATCGATGGCGAAAGAGGAGACGTGTGCCGTTAGTGCCTTCCGATCCGAAGGTCTCCCAGGCCTCTGCTCTAACCGTGCATAAGAGAGAGCGTGGGCGCATAGGCTTAGGGCAGGAGTCAGAAAAACACACGCCTGGAAATCGTTGAACAGACTTAGGGTCCGCTGGAGTTTTGCTCGCGCAGGCATTGATCGCCCGCGAAGCATCGCGACTGAAACCCTGTTAAGGCAGGACTCGTGGATAGCGGCGAGCGGTACCCCTACTGCCTTATTTACCTGGCCTGGAAAGGCGCAGGGGCTAAAGCCCGGATCTTTTGTTGAGCGTGAGCGGCACGACTAAAGTCGTGCCCTGATACAAAGCACCAGCCCGGTGGCACCCGAAAATTATCGTGTTCCCCGCAAATTTGGCTTGTCCACGTTCTCCGCAAATGTAGAAAAGTCCAGCGCCGGGGATAAGAGGGCGGCCACGCCGGCGAAGAGACCGTGCTGGCCGGAATGGGCAGGAAAGATGCCCCAGGGGCTAAAGGGTCAGCGTGAGAACTGGGACTTACGGTCTCACACACCCTCTCTAGGGGCCGACGAGAGTCCCGGTAGAGTCTCTGCCTCAACAGAATCAGAAAGAGCAGTGCGATTCTCTCTGGTTCCCTCACTGAGGACCCGTCCTTAGTGAGGGAACCAGAGACAGATGGTTGTGGGGCTGGAGTTCGTCAATGGGGTTCTCACGCAGACTGTGAAGCCCACGATGATTACATTGCATTTGCGCCGGGGATAAATCCCCCGGCCTACCCTAAACGGAGTTTTTCCGCAGCCTCTGCGGGCGCTTGTTTTCATCCCAGTCCGCGGTTTGGGCAGGTCGTCGTGGCCTTTGTGGTGGGATTCTGTTCAGGCTCGGATTTCCTTTTCGTCCGGGTGGGCCTATTCTGCTTGAGACGCTCTCCGCGACTGATTGGGCGGCTTTGGCGATCACGCAGAACGATATAGAACCTGAGGCCAATGCCGCGAGACGCTCACTATTCCGCAGACAACGCTACCCTGGGCGGTGCACGCTCTCAATCCGGCCGCTGGACGATCGTTTGGCTGTTGTTTGCAGCCTCTCTCATCAATTACCTTGACCGTTCCAGCATCTCGCTGGCCCTGCCCCTGCTGTCCAGGGACCTGCACCTGGGCCCGGAGAGCAAGGGCCTGTTGCTTTCAGCTTTCTTCTGGACCTACGCCCTGATGCAGATCCCGGTCGGCTGGGCGGCCGACCGCGTCAACCTGCGGTGGCTCTACTTTGGAGCGTTTGTGCTTTGGTCGCTGGGCCAGGGCCTGACCGGTCTCGCTGGAAGCCTGGGCGTGCTCATCTTGTTTCGCCTGTTGCTCGGCATAGGTGAGTCCATTTATCTGCCCGGCGGGACGAAGATCGTCAGTTTGTTATTCGGGTCCACCGAGCGTGGCCTCCCCTGCGGTCTATTTGATTTTGGTACGCGCATGGGCCTGGTTCTGGGTGGCCTCATCATCCCCTGGCTGCTGGTCCGCCTCGGTTGGCGTCTTACCTTTCAATTCATCGGATTCGCCGGGCTGTTGTGGGTTCTCCCCTGGCTGTGGGCTACCAAGGGCCGTATCGATCAGCGTCCTCGGCCTTCTACGCCGACGCGCAACCGGCGACAGGAGCTGCGCTGGCTGCTGACCAATCGCAACCTTATCGGTATCTGCCTCGGTTTCTTTTGCTTCGACTACTACTGGTACCTCTTTGTCACCTGGCTCCCGGACTACCTGGTGACCGTGCGGCACTTCACCATCCTCCGCGCCGGCTTTTTCTCCTCGCTGCCGTATTTCGTTTTTGGAGCCAGCGAACCCCTGGGTGGCTGGATCGCCGACCGGTTGACGGCGTTCGGTTGGGACGAGACCCGAACCCGCAAGGGAATCGTAACCGTGGCCTTCCTTTGTGGCTTACTTCTTATACCCGCTTCCCGCGTTCAGAATGCCAACACCGCCGTGGTGCTGATCGCCGGCGCTTCGATGGTTGGCCTTGCCACCGGCAATCTGCTGGTGATTCTGCAGTGCTGCGCTCCCCAGGAGGATGTGGGTTTGTGGACCGGTTTCGAGAACTTCGCGGGCAACCTGGCTGGTGTGCTGGCGCCACTGCTTACCGGGCTGCTCATTAGCCGGACGGGTTCCTATGCCCCCGGGTTTGCGCTGGCCGCGATCGTGCTGTTCGCCGGCATCTTCTGCTACTGGTTTATCGTGGGAGATCTGCGCTCAAATCACTCTGAGTTGCGGAACTAACTCAACATACGGAGCGCTCAGGAATGACGGCCCATGAGATTGGTTCGAGGAGTAGGTACGGGCTTCATAGCCCCTGCGTGAGGCCCTAACGGATGCAAAATAAGTTCCGCAGAGCCTGCCCTGAGCTTGTCGAACGGGGCCAGAGCTGTCCAAATTAGCGGGTCAACTGGCTTTTTGACGATTTAACTTGTTGATTACTTTGGGGAGAATGGGACGGAAGAAAATCAGGTTGTTCTGTTGACCGGCTGCTGACGAAATGCCGCGACTTTTCGGGTCAGTTTGATGAACGTCGGGCAGGCGTCCGCAGCCGACCACAAGTACGTGGACTCATCAGGGCTTTAGAGCCTACGTGAGAACTAAAAGAAACCGCAGATCTCTCCACTGCGCTACGCTCCGGTCGAGATGACAATTCTGTTTGAGCATCGTGTTCCGCGTTTCCAGTAGTGGTCCGCGGAACTGCAGATCCCTCCACGGCGCGCCGGGGCAGGTCGGCTTCGACGGGATGACAAAGGAAAGGGCAACGGTTGCATAAAAAGTGGTTGCTGAACCGAGGCGTTTTTCAAATCTAACTTGGACAAGTCTGGAGTTCAGCCGTCCCCGTTCGACAAGCTCAGGGCAGGCTCTTCGGGGCTCCATTTCATCAGGCCAGTTCTCACGCAGACTCTTTAGCCCGCACATAAACCCAGCAAAATCGTCCGGCCTTCAGGCCCTTATACGTTCTTCATCTCGTCTCCGCAGCTATCTAGACCACAACCGGCCGGCGCTGGCCGATGTGAGTGGCCTGTTCAAACGCGTACCCCAGCTGCAGCACACCCCAGTCGTCGTGGTGGCGGCCAACGATCTGCATGCCGATGGGAAGCCCAGTTGCAGAGAAAGCGCAGGGAACTGACATGGCCGGGTTTCCCGCGGCGGAAATGTAATAAGCCGACTTCATCCAGGCAATATAGTTTTCCATCGGTACCCCGGCAATCTCCGTCGGGTAATGAATGTCGACTGCAAAGGGGAGCACCTGGTTCACGGGCAGAACGAAAAACTCATACTTTCCTTCGAAGTTACATAAACGCTGAAAGAGCGCGGTACGCCTGGCCTCGATGCGAGACAGTTGAGGCCCGGTGAGTTTGCGGCCTTGCTCCACGTGCCAGTGAATGTATTCGTTGAGCTGGTTGCCATGCGTGGCCAGCAAATCGCCAAAGGCTAGCTCCGTCGACCAGTGCCGCCACGCCAGAAAGGATTCGTTGGCGCCGGCAAAATCTGGCTCCGCGTCTTCGACAATGCAGCCCAGCGATTCGAAGACTTTTCGCTGCGCCTGCACCGCGCTTTTCACTTCCGGCTCCCACGGCAATCCCATATCCTTGAACATCGCCACGCGCACTCCCTGGAAGCTGCGATTTCCCAAAGGCTGGGCAAACGGAGCGCCCGGCTGCTCGATGGAGATGGGCGAGTGGTGGTCGTAGCCCGCAAGCACGCTCAGGAAATAGGCACAATCCGTGACGTTACGAGCCACCGGTCCGGGAACCGAAAGCGTGAACCAACCTAAATTGGTGGGTACGTTTGACACGCGCCCCGGAGACGGGCGAATGCCGACTACATTGCAAAAGTTGGGAGGATTGCGCAGTGACCCGCCCATATCGCTGCCGTCGGCCAATGGAGCCATACCACATGCGATCGCGACCGCCCCTCCGCCCGTGCTTCCACCGCATGTCTTGGTCGTATCATAAGGATTAAGCGTCGGACCGAAGACCGGATTGAAGGTCTGCGAGCCAAGGCCGAATTCCGGCACGTTGGTCTTGCCGAGCACAATCGCTCCTGCCTCCTTCTCCCGCTGCACCACCCGGCAATCGAAATCCGGCACATTGTTTTTGTGTAGCGGCGAGCCGTAGGTGGTGCGGATCCCCTGGGTCTCGTGCAGGTCTTTCACGGCAACCGGCAAACCATGCAGAGGGCCCAGCCATTTGCCATGGGCGAGCGCCTCGTCGGCCGCAGCTGCTTGCGCCATCAACTGGTCTTCGGGAACCATGGTCACCATCGCGTTCACCTTGGCATTCACCTGGGCGATTTGCTTCAAGTGAGCCTGCATGACTTCGCGCGAAGAAAGCTTCTTCGTGCGGATCGCATCGACCATGTCGATGGCACGCATGTAACAGATTTCGTTCGAGGAATCAGGCATGGTGTAATCCGGGTTTGTGGCTCCCCTGGCGATCGAAGATGATAATAGCGGAGTGGCGGCGACTGAGATAGCAGTACCTGTTCCAAGTTTGAGAGCTTCGCGCCGGGTCATCTTGCTGTTCATCGTTTTCCTCTTGGAACTGGCTACGGAAACAGAAGCTCCACTGTCAAATGTACATCGGCGATCTGTCCTGGCCAGGCTTTATTGAATGCTGCAAAGACAATGTCCTCCTCGCAGGTTGGGCTGCTGAGCGCTGCCCTAGGCCGAACTGAGAGGGAAGTAGCGCCGCAGGGGCTAAAGCCCTCGTTCTACCGCGCTTTTCGGCACGACTGAAGTCGTGCCCTGATACAAAGCGCTTTTCGAAATTGGCTCGAAACAGACTGACCCGGACTCACGAAGCGCAGTGGTTCTTTCATCAACCAGGAGACAGCCGTAAGATGGAGAAGGGAGTTTGCCTTGTCGACCAATCGACGCGAGTTCATGCTGGGAACGGCGGCAGCGGCGGCCGCGCTCACGGCCAAAGCACAGAGCCCGGTACCGCGCGCAACGCGACAGAAGAAACCCAATATCATTCTCTATCTCGCGGACCAGTTCCGTTGGGATTTCGTTGGCGCCAATCGCCTGAATAGCTCGACCAATACGCCTAACCTCGACGCCATGGCAGACCGTGGCACCCTGTTTACCCATGCAATTACCAACCAGCCGGTATGCTCCCCATCGCGGTCGGTCATGCTGACTGGCCGTTATGCAACCGAGACTGGCGTCTGGCACAATGCGCTGCCCATCGATCCGGCACTGCCGACATTAGCGGGCGAGCTGCGTAAAGCGGGATACACGGCCAATCTGCTGGGCAAGTGGCACCTTGCCCCCGCTACGGAGGAAGCGGGCGGTGGCCGCGGCTACGTCAAGCCAGAGTTTCGTGGCGGGTTTCTCGATATGTGGGAGGGCGCCAACGAATTTGAGTTCACCACCCACCCCTATGAAGGCACTATCTACGATCGAGACGGCAAGGAGATTACCTTCAAAGACGAGTTTCGCGTCGACTTCGTGACCGATCGCGCGGAGAAGTTTCTACGTCAACCCCATGACAAACCGTTCCTGTTATTCATCTCGCAGTTGGAACCGCATTTTCAAAATGACGCGAAGCGCTTTATTGCGCCTAAGGGCGTGGCGGAACGCTTTCAGGATTCATTTGTGCCCCCGGACCTTCGCCCTTTCCCGGGAAACTGGCAGTCGCAGTTGCCGGACTACTACGGCTGTTGCGAGTCGATCGACACTTCCGTAGGGAGAATCCGCAAAATCCTGGAAGAGGAGCATCTCGCGGATGACACCATCTTCGTTTTCATCAGCGATCATGGCTGCCATTTCATGACTCGCAACGAGGAATACAAACGCAGCCCCCACAACGGTTCCATTCGTATTCCATTGATCATCGAAGGTCCCGGCTTCAATGGATCACAGCGCCTGGATGAGATCGTCGGCAATCTGCACATTACGCCCACGTTGCTTGAGGCGGCGGGCGTCGAGGTACCGGCTTCCATGAAGGGAAGAAGCCTGCTGCCGCTGCTCACCGACAAGAAAGCCCGTGACGAATGGCCTAACAAAGAGCTGATACAAATTAGCGAAGCCATGGTTGCCCGAGCCATTCGAACCGCGGATTGGGTCTATTGCGTGGCCGATCCGGATGCAAACGTACGAACTGACAAAGCCGGAAAAAAATACCACGAGTATCTCTTCTACGATGAATGCGGCGATCCGAACGAGATCATCAATCTCGCGGGCCGCAAAGAATACCGTAAACAGGCAGACGCGCTCCGAGACGAGTTGAAAAAGCTGATCGTAGCTGCCGGCGAGCCGGAGCCGGAGATTGTGCCGGCGAAGCTCTATACTTAGCATTCGTCCGAGGGCTGCATGATGAGCGACCATACACCCGGCTCCTGTTGTGCTCCCGGAGGACAGCGGGAATCGGGACACCCGCACGCAGGCACGTCGTTTGCCCCATCTTCCGACGACGCGCATCGGCCTATGGTGGCGCTCTCGGGTGGGACTTTTCTCATGGGTACCGATTACGATCGCGGCTTTCCGGCCGATGGCGAAGGTCCGGTCCGCTCAGTCTCACTGTCAGCCTTCGAGATCGATACATACCCGGTAACCAACGCTGATTTCGCGGCCTTCGTGGGGAGCACAGGTTTTCGCACCGAGGCCGAGGTATTTGGATGGTCCTTTGTGTTCTGGTCTCACATTCCGCCAGAGCGCTTCGAAGAGCTGGTGGAAGACACCGCCGCTCCCACTCCGTGGTGGTGCAAGGTTCCCGGCGCAACGTGGGATCACCCCGTGGGCCCTGGTTCTGACGTACAGTCCACGCTGAATCATCCTGTGGTGCATGTTTCATGGAACGATGCCGCCGCGTATGCCACATGGGCATCGAAGACGCTTCCGACGGAGGCGCAATGGGAGTACGCCGCTCGTGGCGGCCTTGAACAGAAGCTTTATCCCTGGGGAGATGAACTTACTCCTGGAGGAAAGCATCTGTGCAACATTTGGCAGGGCGAATTTCCCTATCACGATACCGGCGAGGACGGTTATCGAGGGAGCTGCCCGGTTGATAGCTTTCCGCCAAACGGTTATGGGCTGTATGGTGTCACCGGAAATGTTTGGGAGTGGTGCGCCGACTGGTTCGATACATCGTTTTCGTCTAAGTCCACGCTTCACGACCCAATCGGGCCGCCGGCGGGACAAGCCAGGGTGATGAAAGGAGGTTCGTTTCTTTGCCACGCATCGTATTGCAACCGCTACCGTGTCGCGGCGCGGACCTCCAATACTCCAGACAGCTCAGCCTCGAATATCGGCTTCCGCTGCGTAAGAAATTCTGGACAAGTGGGCAATACCCGAGACGCCAGGTGAGCCTGAAAACGGGAGGCCTCGGGCGGGATCATCTGCCGGGTTTTCTGGGGGTGATTTGTGCCGTAATGTTGGCCCTGTGCTGCGGCGTCGTGGCAAAGGCGGCAGTAGTCTGCGATGTGCGCGCCTATGGCGCGAAGGCAGATGGAACCACGATGGATACGAATGCGATCCAGTCGGCCATCGATGCTTGTGCCAAAAAAGGCGGAGGTAAAGTCAGGCTCGACGGTGGCACCTTTCTTAGCGGTCCCATCGTTCTGAAAAGCAATATCGATCTGGATATTGCGAAAGGCACGACACTGCAGGGCTCCAGCAATCATGACGATTATCCAAAGAAGATGGAGTTCCGAAACCCAGGTCGGCAGTCGTTGGTAAGCGCGGCCAATGCGAGCAACGTCTCGATCACCGGGGCTGGCGTTATCGACGGCGCCGGAGAGAGCTGGTGGAAGGAAGCGCGCGCCCAAGGCGATCATGGCATCATGGGTCAAGGTATTTTGCGGCCGCGCCTGATTGTTTTTGATCACTCCCACAAGATCCTTATGGATGGCGTGACGGTGCAGAACTCTCCTTTCTGGCAGATCGTTGTTTACTACTCAGACGATGTTACGATTCGCAATATCAGGGTGTTGGCGGATCCCGGTTCTCCGAATACGGATGCGATTGATCCCTTCTCGTCGAGCAATGTAAGTATCGAGCATGTCTATGCCGATGTAGGAGACGACGATATCGCAATCAAATCCGGCCAAGCCAACTCACCCGGACCGGATGCGCCGAGCAGAGATATCACCATTTCGGACTGCACCTTTATGCATGGGCATGGTCTCTCCATTGGCAGCGAAATCTCCGGCGGAGTGCAAAACGTTCGTGTCGCCCGTGTGCACTTCAAGGGAACGGCGAACGGGGTGCGGATCAAATCGAATCGCGATCGCGGCGGTGACATCGGCAATTTTGATTTTCGCGATCTGACCATGGAAGATGTGGGGACACCGATCCTTATTACCGAGTACTACCCGCGAATTCCGGAGCAGGATGCTGCGCAGCCGGTCACCCGTCTTACGCCACACTTTCATGACATCAGCATCAGCAATCTGACCGCGACGGGCGCGAAAACCGCCGGATTCATCGTTGGCCTACCCGAAAGTCCAACCACGTCGACGGCTTTGACCAACGTGAATATCGCGGCGGAGAAGGGAATGACGATCAGCAATGCGACCGTCACCACAGATGCCTTTACCGTCAAGGTTGCGAGTGGAGCTCCCGTCATCATGCTTGAGCACGCCAAGATGCAGGACAAATAAGAGAAGCAACCCGGCCCATGGTAAAAGGATAGTGATATAGAAGCGGAAGAATCACATGCCCAGCAACGGTAGCTTGCGTCCCCTATACATTCAGGTCCACGCACGGGACAACGTCGCCATCATCGCCAATGAAGGTGGGCTTCCATCCGGAGCCCAATTCGATATCCGGCCTGACGCTCCTGGAGGCGATACCGGAAGCACACAAGGTTGCCTTGTCCGCGATTGGGCCCGGCCAGGCGATTGTGCGTTATGGCGCGGTTATCGGATACGCCGAAGTCCCGATCGCACAAGGCAGCTGGGTGCACGAGGGAGTGATGAGCTTGCCCGCGGCCCCGCCGCTCGATGAACTCCCCCTCGCGACCGCCGTGCCTGCTCCGCTGCCCCCGCTGGATGGATATACCTTCGAAGGCTATCTCAACCACGACGGGTCCGTTGGAACAAAAAATATTCTCGGCATTGCCACGACGGTACAGTGTGTTTCGGCTACGGTAGAATTTGCCGTCAAGCGCATACGCTCAGAGATTCTGCCGAAGTACCCGAAAGTTGACGATGTGATTGCGATTACCCATCCCTACGGATGCGGGGTCGCGATGAACGCGCCGGGCTCCGAGATTCCCATTCGCACCCTCCGTAACCTCAGCCTGAATCCAAATCTCGGAGGCGCTCCGATGGTGGTCAGCCTGGGCTGCGAAAAACTGCAGCCTGCGCAAATGCTGCCGGCGAGCAGCCTTCCCATTTTGTCCCGCGTGCCCTATGTCATCCGCTTGCAGGATGAGCAGCATCGCAGCTTTGGCGACATGATCACGGCCATCATGGAGATGGCGGAGAAGCGGCTGGTGCAGTTGCATGCACGAACCCGCGTAACGCGGCCGGCAGCGGACCTGGTCGTCGGGTTGCAATGCGGGGGAAGCGATGCGTTCTCCGGGGTAACCGCTAACCCGGCAGTGGGCTATGCTGCGGACTTGCTGGTGCGCGCCGGCGCCACCGTGATGTTTTCAGAGGTCACAGAGGTTCGCGATGTAGTTCAATTGCTGACGGCCCGTGCTGCGGACCAAAAGGTAGCCCGCGCGCTGATCCGCGAAATGGCCTGGTACGACGAGTACCTGCAAAAGGGTGGGGCCGACCGAAGCGCGAATCCAACGCCGGGAAATAAGACCGGCGGTCTGACAAATATTGTTGAAAAGGCTCTGGGCTCGGCTGCAAAAGCAGGCAGCAGCGCGCTCGCCGGTGTTTCCGGCCCAGGGGAACGCGTTACCGGCAAGGGGCTCATCTTTGCTGCCACACCAGCGAGTGACTTCGTTTGTGGAACGCTCCAGTTAGCGGCGGGGATGAATATGCATGTCTTTACCACCGGACGCGGAACTCCTTATGGGCTTGCCATGGCTCCGGTGATTAAGGTGGCGTCCCGCAGTGCTTTGGCAGATAGGTGGTCCGACCTGATTGATATCGATGCCGGCCGCATCGCCACCGGTGAGGCAACCATTCAGCAGGTGGGTGAGCAGATTTTTCGGATGATTCTTGACGTGGCGAGCGGTCGCAAACAAACCTGGGCCGACCATTGGGGTCTACACAATGAGTTTGCTTTGTTTAACCCCGCGCCCATCACGTAGTAGAGTCTCGGAGACGCGTTTCGTGTTAAGGTCTGCGAAAGTATTAACAACGCGAATGCAAGCTCTGCCGGACGGCGGAATGAGTCCCGCCCATGTGGAATCCCGCCCATGTGGAAGCCTCTCTCCATGAGCTCGAGCGCCGCCCAATGCGCATTCGCGTAGGCTTCGTTTGGGTCCACCAACGCCTCAATTCGTCTTGTCAAGAGCTCGCTCAGGGATGTGGAGCGCTTGGCCGCGAGAGCCTTTGCTTTTTGCACGGTCTGCGGGCTGAGGCTCACGGTCAGTTTTTTTTCCATTTGAACTAGTCAGCTCGTTTTCCGCGCCCAACATATAGATGATTGTTCTGATGGACTGATTTACCGCCTGTTTTTTATTTCTTCCCTGAGGATACGCCGGAGCGTGTCTTCCAACTTCGGAGCTGTGCCCTCAACGTGCTGACGCAAGGCATCATTGATCAATGTTTGATAACCGGTCGAACCGCCCGATCGCTCAGCCGCTTGAAGGAAGTGATCTACTAGATCCTCGTCAAGTCGAATGGTGATGCGCATCTTGCCACGCTGCTGCCGTTTCGGCAGGGAGAATACGGCCGCGCTTGCCTTTGCTGAAGTCATATCGCTGTTTCATCGGCGTTTATTGTATGTACATAGTGTAAACGTCAAGGGCTCTCTCTCTGCCCCATCGCAGCATTAGGCAATGCCAAGCTTGCGTTGCAGTTGCTCGAGGGTGATCCCCTTGGTTTCCGGATAGACGAATAGGACCACAAAGAACTGCAGGGTGGTCATGGCGGCAAAGAACGCGAAGGGCAGTCCTCCTGAATATTTTGCGAGCACCGGGAAAAGAAGGGAAATGATGGCGTTCATAATCCAGTGCGAAGACGATCCCAGGCTCTGCCCCTTGGAGCGGACGCGGTTGGGAAAAACCTCGGCGATGTAAACCCAGATCACGGCACCCTGAGAAACCGAGAAGAACGCAATATAGGTAACCAGCAGCCATACCAGTGTCTCGGCATGGGTATGAGTGTAAAAGACGGCTGCGACACCCGCAAGGCAAAGGGTCATCCCCACGCTGCCGATAAGAAGCAGCGTTTTCCGCCCCAGCTTATCGATGAGCGACATGCCCACTAAGGTCGCCAACAAATTCATCAGTCCGATCAGCACCGTCTGCAGGGAACTGGAAAGTTGGCTGAAGCCGGCCGAGGCGAAGATGTAGTTTGAGTAATACAGAATGGCGTTGATTCCCGCGAGTTGGTTGAAGAGTCCGATGCTGATGGCGAGAAAGATAGGCAGGCGGTACTCGCGCTTGAACAGCGGCTCGGCGGCCATGCCGCGCTCCAGATGAACTGAGTCGACAATTTCGCGCAGTTCGGCTTCGGAGTCCGGAGAGCCCATCATCTTCAGGATGGTGAGTGCTTCATCAGTCTTATTCCGGGTTACCAGCCAGCGTGAGCTGCGGGGGATTCCGTACAGCATGATCAGAAAGAGAACAGAAGGAACCGCCGCAACACCGAGCTGCCAGCGCCATTGCGACTCGCCCAGGTTGAGCAGCGAGATGAGGTAGTTGGAAAGGTAAGCGAGCAGGATGCCGACGACCACGTTAATTTGAAACAGGCCTACCATCCTGCCTCGCCACTTGGCCGGCGCCAATTCCGCGATGTAGACCGGACCGAGCACGGAAGATCCGCCAATTCCAATACCGCCAATGAAACGAAAGACCATCAGCGAGGGCCAGTTCCAGGCGAACGCGCACCCCAGCGCGGAGACGGTGTAGAGAATGGCCATGATGCGGAGCGCCTCACGGGCGCCAATTCGCTGGCCCAGCACTCCCGCAGTCATCGCTCCCATCACCGTGCCCGCCAGCCCGATAAAGACGGTCAGCCCGAGGGTGAAGGGTGTGAGCTGGTACACCAACGTCAACTGTTGGGTGGTGCCTGCAATTACAGCCGTGTCAAAACCAAACAAGAGCCCGCCCAGGGCTCCGACGATCGTGCTTTTAAGAAGGTATTTGGTCATCGCCATGCGTAGGATTTTCCGCTCCGCAATCTCACAACAGCGCACAATTTAAACACACGGCCCAAGCCTGGTTGAATTGCTACTGTAGATATCGCGGCCAAGTATATGAGCTATAGAGTCTTGAAGGCTACTGAAAGGTTTAACTAGAGATGCCCGGTCTCAAAGCCACAGAGTAGCGCAGCGTCACGCAGTCGTTGGTCGGCAGTCAGAAAAACTCTCCCATGTGGCTGGTGCTCGCACCACTCGATTGCAGCCGCAAGTTGAAGGGAATCGGCCGCGCGCAAATCGTACCGTTCCACTAGCGCTAAGGCACTCGCCCGCAGGATATCGGAGGGTTGGACGACCCACCATGTCTCAGAAAGATCATTCCCGAGCTTCCGCGCTGCGGTTATTTCTTGGGCATTGATTTGTTGCATGCGCAGCAATCGGGCGAGGGCGCTGGCGATTTCAACGGGAGTGGTCCACCAGACGGTGACCTCGTACGCGTTGTACAGACTCCGTACACGAGACGTGAGGGTTTGGCGTACACAGAGAGGCACGAGGGCACTTGCGTCCCAGAATGCGGCGACGCGGTCTACCTGCCTTCGCGTTCTTGCTGCCATATCTGTTCCATCGCATTATCAGAAACATTCCCCGGGGGCATAGGCCAAGGCACGGTTCCAGACCTTGAGGACTTCCGTGGTGGCACAAGGGTGCCCCGTGCGACCAGCCGCTGCTGTTGTTCGGCGTAGTTATTGGAAGAGCAGGGAATGATTCGTGCAACAGGTTTGTTTCGGTCGCAAATCAGCACCTCCTCACCCCTCCTGACCAATTGGATGTGTGCGCTGAGTTGCGCTTTCAGGACGCTGATGTTTACGCTCTTCATAATCCCATTTTAACAGACATGACTATGTTGGTCATATCTTTCGTTTTTATCTCGGCTAACGGTTGGCCGGAATCTATCTCTCACGTGGCTCTGACGGGAGTCAATCGCTTGACAAGCATAACTAAACCGTTCAGTATTGTAATCTGCCGGGAAGCTATCTGCTCGCAGGAGGTACGTTCTCGCATGATCTCGGTCAGCCATCTGATCAAAAAATTTGGAGATTTCACCGCTGTCAACGACATCAGCTTCGACGTCGCGCAGGGCGAGATATTCGCCTTTCTCGGGCCGAACGGGGCCGGCAAGACCACTACCATCAAGATGCTTACCACCCTGTTGCGCCCCACCAGTGGCCGCATCGAACTGGACGGGCTTGATCCTACAACCAAGCAAAAGCTCGCCCGCCAGCGCTTCGGCATCGTCTTTCAGGACCCTAGCCTTGACAATGAACAGACCGCCTACGAAAACATGGACCTGCATGGCGTGCTCTACCATGTACCCCGCAAGGTTCGGGCCCAGCGCACCGAGGAACTGCTGAAACTCTTCGAACTGTGGGACCGCAAAGATGCATACGTGAAGACCTTCTCCGGTGGGATGAAGCGGCGGCTTGAAATCGCCCGTGGCTTTCTGCACACACCTAAGATTCTCTTTCTCGATGAGCCCACGCTTGGTCTCGACCCGCAGAGCCGAAATCAACTATGGACCCACGTCAAGCGGCTCAACGAAACGGAAAAAACCACCGTCTTTCTGACGACGCATTATATGGATGAGGCCGATCGCGTTGCCCATCGCATCGCCATCATGGATCACGGGACGATCGTGGCCCAGGGCACCTCGGCAGAGCTGAAGGAGCAGACGAAAGCAGAATCGCTCGAGGCCGCATTTCTCGCCCTCACCGGCTCTTCGCTGCGCGACGAAGCTGCAGATTCAAAGGATAGATTGCGCCAGATGGCGCAGATGTTCCAACGGCGCTAACCATCGTCAGGAGGAAATCATTATGGGTGCGATTTATATCTTGTGGCTGCGGGAGCTGAAGCGCTATGTGCGGTCGCGGGTGCAGATCGTGGTGTCTCTCGGCCAACCATGCCTTTATTTGCTAGCGTTGGGTTTCGGACTGGGTCCGGTGTTCAAGCAAGCCGGCCACGGCAGCTATCTGCAGTTTATGGCCCCTGGCGTTGTGGGGATGACGGTCCTTTTTAGCTCCGTCTTCTCCGGCATAGCGATGCTCTGGGATCGGCAATTCGGCTTCCTGAAAGAAACGCTGGTAGCTCCCGTGTCCCGCATGCAAATCATGATCGGGCGCACGCTCGGCGGCGCAACGGTCGCTGTGATCCAGGGCACACTGATCCTGGTCATCTGCCTGATCGCCGGCTTCCGCCCCCACAGCTGGTTTGCCATCCCTGCCGCTTTTCTCTTCGTGGTCATGATCGCTGTAGTTTTCGCCGCGTTGGGCACCGCCATCGGCTCGGTCATCAAGGATATGCAGGGCTTCCAATTAGTCATGAACTTCCTGGTCATGCCCATCTTCTTTTTATCGGGCGCGCTGTTTCCCCTGGCCAATTTGCCCCTCGCGATGAGCATCATCACCAGGCTCGATCCACTTTCCTACGGAGTTGACGGGCTGCGCGGCGCGCTCATCAACACCTGGCAATTCAGTTTGCTATTCGACGTGACGCTGCTTGCGGTGATCGCCGCGGTCTTCCTGAGTGCCGGCGCCTATCTATTCACCAGGATTGAAGCGTAGGAGCAGATGGCTAGACCGAAAAGCGCGCAGGCCCATAAGAAAGTGTTGGATGCGGCAGTGCAATTGTTTTCAGAACACGGCATCGATGCCACCAGTATGGATGCTATCGCCGAGACATCGGGTGTAAGCAAGGCCACCATCTACAAGCACTGGCAGGATAAGGACGCCCTATGCCTGGAAGTGATGGGCTACCTGCATGGTCTGGACGAGGAGCCGCCGGTGTTTGACTCCGGCGACTTCCGTGCCGATCTTATTGCCCAGCTGCAATATCATCCGGCTGCCGACCGGCAGGCGCTGAGGGAAAAAATGACGCCGCACATGATCGCCTACGCGTCGCGCAATCGCGCTATGGGTGCAATCTGGCGGGCGCGAGTGGTCGAGCCGGCCCGCGTGGCGCTCACCAATATGATCAAGCGTGGAGAGAAGCGCGGCATCCTCCGCCGCGGCATCGATCCTGAGATCGGCATTGCGCTCCTGCTTGGCCCCATGATCTATCGCCACGTGTTCGTAAGCAAGTTCGGCGGCAAGGCTCCCAAAGATCTTGAAATTCACGTCGCCGACGCCTTCCTGGCAGCCTTCGGAACAGAAGGACCAAAACACATTCCAGCAAAGCGCAGGTTAAAAGTTAGCCCACCTAGCTCATAACCCAGCCGCCGTTGACGTGGATGGTTTGGCCGCTGATATATCCATTGGTCGCCAGCAGAAGTGCGATATCCGAGACTTCTTCCACCGAACCAAACCGGCCCATCGGAATATTCGCTGTGCTCGCTTTCACATTCGTGCGTGTCATCTCTGTTTCAATCAGAGCTGGAGCGATGGCATTTACAGTGATTCCATCCGCTGCCAGGTACCGAGCATAGTAATGCGTCAGCCCAAGCATGCCGGCCTTTGAAGCCGCATAGTGTGGCCCGACGACACCACCTATTTGAGCCGCAACCGAGGAGATGTTAATAATGCGGCCCCATTTGCGAGTACGCATCGCCGGAAGGAAAGCCTGGGTGACAAGGAAGCAGGACTTCAGGTTTACATCAATCAACTCGTCCCAATCGCTCTCTGTGATCTGCTCCAGAGCCTGCTGTCGAGCAATCCCGGCATTATTCACCAGGACGTCGATCGCCCCCATCGACTTTTCCGCTTCGGCGGCGAGCCGCTGAACCTCGCCGGCCACGGAAACATCGGCCTGAACGCAGACACAGCGACGTCCCAACCGAAGTATTTCCGCTTCGACTGCCTTGGCTTCCGTTGCACGGGTCTGGAAGTTGAGAACCATGTCCGCACCGGCCGTTGCCAATGACAGGGCGATGGAGCGACCAATACCACGGCTTGCTCCAGTAACCAGCGCAATTCTTCCCTTTAGTGAATGCTGCAAAGGTAATGTCCTCGTCGCAGGTTGAGCTGCCGAACGCTGCCGAAGCCGAACTGAGAGGGAAATGGCGCCGCAGGGGCTAAAGCCCCCATTTTTTCCCGCCTTTTCGGCACGACTGAAGTCGTGCCCTGATACAAAGCATGAGGGCGGTGAATTTGGAATTGGGTTCTCACGCACACTTTAAAGCTCGTCCTACTGGGCCCTTTTCGGCACGACTGAAGTCGTGCCCTGATACAAAGCACTTTTCGAAATTGGCTCGAAACAGACTGACCTGGACATTAGTCATCCTCTGAATGGTACAGGTCCGCGGTCACTTCCTGGCCAGCATTGCGCTCGGTGTGGTGTCCGCGGGCAGGTCTCCCAGCACGAATTGGATCGCACCCAACATCATTTGCGCCAGTGCTGGTGTTTCAAAGAGCGTGGGTGTGTGCCCGATTGCACAATTGAAGACGCGGCCCTCACCATAGCTCTTGATCCAAACCAGGCCGTAGTCCTTGTCCGGGCGGACATGCCATTGGCTAAGATCGGTTTTGTCCGCATCGATGCTAATCAATACGTGAAGCTTCTGGCGTGAATAAGGCCCGGTGGGTAAGAAGTGATAGAACTCATCCGTGTAGACAAAGCCTTTCCCTCCGAGCTTGGCAGTGAGCGGACTGTCAACAAATTGCCTGGTCAGCGGGCTGTCGGGGTCGTCGATCTTAAGTGTGGCCGTCTCGACATGATGAGGACCGGTCTGCGCGCCGATCAGGTCGCCGAACTCGGGCACGTCCCAGGAAGCGTAACTTGCGCCATGCAGGCCGGCGAGGCCACCGCCTTCGCGTACGAAACGAATAAGTCCGCTCAACACTTGTGGATCGGAGAAGACTTCTCCATCGCCGCTGTTCATAAATACTGCATCGTAATCCAGGATCTTGGGATATTTCAGGTTATTTAGATCGTTGCTGAAGATTGCCTGGAATGCTCCCGTCGTGTCTGCCATTTTCTGGATGGCAAAGTTGGCATGCGCCGCGGTGTCGTGATAGTAGGCGCCCGCGGGAGCAACGTCCACGACGAGCAGCTTTCTCGGTTTGGCTGGGGTCGCCAGCGCTTTTTTAGGCAGGGCCGCTTCGATCTTTTCCTTCACGTCAGCAGGAATACGATCGGTGCTGGTGATGGGGATTATCTTCGCATCCTCGTCGACGCGATATCCCATCGCTGGACGGACCACTCTTTCGAAATCTGCGGCATGCTGCCACAGCTCGGCGAATATCCCACCGAATGTGCCGGGTTGTGGTCCGGTGGCTATTACCACCTGCCATGGGTCAACGTCCAGGGCGATAAACAGCGGCTTTGTGCCTCCATACGGCCGGCTGCAATTGACACATTTGTTGGGTTCCTCCTGCGGTGGCGGTTCCAGCTTGGCGACTTCGAAGAGGAACTTCTGCAGGTCCGCCACACCGGTTCCAAACGAGACATCCCTGCCATTTGCCCCAAGAACGTTTCGGTCGCGCAACCGCACCACCATCAGGCGATCTTTGACCAGGCCAAGTCCATCCACCGGCCTGATGCCGTGCTCGATCAAGTTGGCCAAATCAATGCTGACACCAACATGGGGGCTGAGATTCCCGATTGCATCCATGACTGTCTTTGGGTCTCCATCAACCGCAATGGCCACATTCACTCCGCTATCGCCAGCCAGCTTATCGATGGCGGAAAGAGACGCGGGGGTCGCCGTGGTAACAATGGTCTCTACACCCAGTTCCTTCGCAAATGCGAAAAGCTTAGCCGCGGAATTCTGATCGGAGGGAAGGCTATCGACGCGGTAGGCGGTCATCTTGAGCCGCAGCTCCGCCAACCTCGCTTTAACCGCGGCGACTTCATCAGAAGAAAGTTGATCATCAAGGTTTTTGTCAATCTGCGGGCTGACCTTCTGACCGCTGTTGCCCTCTATGTTCGCGAGCCCCAACGCATCAGCGAAGCCCGCTGCTTCGGAGAATGTAAGCGAACGGAAGACGGTGGAAGAGATGCCTACATGCCAGCCAAGCAAATGATCGACGGAGATGCGGATCTGGGCCGCGTCCGGCCTCAACGATTTGTCCGGTCCGCGGTCCACCGGGGGAGCGGGGGCTGCGTTGGCCACCTGGGCAGATGTGATAGCAATGGTCGCGGCCGCAAGAGCGATTAGAAGCGCGTTCCTGGTCATATGGTCTCCACCTCTGAATCATGTGTTAGCTCAGATCGCGCATGCTGCCGGGCACGATCAAGCGTGGTCAAGTGTGGAGCGGCATTCTAATACAGCCTTAACTATGCTGCTCCGTGAATACTTGTGTCCTGCTAAGTGTCGCTATCTCCCAAGATTGCCCCGATATCGCCGGGGTAATGAATTACTTGAATATCCATCCGCCGTCTACGTGGATTGACTGACCCGTGATGTAGGCGGAATCATCTGAGGCGAAAAATGCTACTACTTTTCCAATATCCCGAGGCTCTCCTGCGCGGCCCACGGAAATCTGTGCGACGACACTGGCCAGGATGTTGGGATCCCTCAAAATCCAATCCGTCATATCCGTTGCGATGAAGCCTGGATGAACGCAGTTCACGCGTATACCCTTTGGCGTCATTTCGGCTGAAGTGTTCCGCGTCAGGGCTTCGATGGCGAGCTTCGCGGGAGCGTAGTGCGTTCGTCCGGGAAGAATCTTCGCCGCCTGCACCGAACCGATGTTCACTATATTTGCCTTGCGTCCCTCAGCAAGCACGTACCGGCAAAACACCTGGGAACAAAGCCAGGGTCCGCGCAGGTCGACATCGTTAACGCGTGTCCATTGCTCGTCGGTGAGTTCCATAAATGGAACGATGGTCTCGATGCCGGCGTTATTCACCAGAATATCGATGTGGCCAAGCTCCTTCCAAACTTGCTTGAACATGGCTTCCACCGCAGCACGGTCCGAGACGTCTCCCTGGATCGCCATAGACCGGCGGCCTTTGGAGCGTATCCACTGCACCAGGCTATCGGCAGCGCCTCCTGTAATGTCGACGTCATTGATGGCAACATCAGCGCCCTCTTCCGCGAATATCTCCGCGATGCCTCGTCCGATACCTCGGGCGGCTCCGGTGACCAGGGCTATCTTGCCTTCGAGCTTCATTGGCTAACTCCGTGAAATGCCGCCATGTTCCGCGAGCGACTTACTGGCCGGTGGAAGAACTCGCCGGAGGTAATGCAAAAACATAATAGCCCTGTGCTCCTGGCTTACCGGGTTTGTAGCTGAGGGTTTCCGGGGCGCCGGACACCGCTGCATAGAATGCAATATATTCGCGTCCGCCCACCTCATAGACCGCCGGAATCCCATCCGGGTTTCCGTCGATTTCCGCTTCCCACAACGTTTGCCCCGTGTCCTTGTCGAGTGCATGCACCATGCGGTCCGGACCTGTTCCTATCATCAGCAGGCCTCCCGCGGTCACGACCGGACCATTTCTGATGAAGGCCGAACTGCCCGTATCCTTGATACCTTTGGCGGCGAGACCGGGCGTGGTTCCAATCGGCCTGCGCCACTTGATCGTGCCTGCATTGAGGTCGTAGGCCACGAGGGAAGACCACGGAGGACTGAACGCGATGAGTCCGTTGTCGGCACGAAACACAAAACCAAACTGACCGTAAAAGCGCGTCTGGCCCGCAGGTGGAGGAGGAGCTGAGGAGTTGACGTGTGGGTTCTCAGGATTTCCCTCTCCCGCAGCGGGGCTTTTTAAGTACGCGGACAGCGAAAGTATGTCTTCTGGTTTTAAAGTCGATTCGGAGAATGCCGGCATCACTCCGTTGCCCGCCCTCAGGATCGCGGTAAATTTGTCGAAACTAATGGTCGCGGGGTAAGTAATACGGTCCCGATTCGGTCCGTGACAGGCAACGCAATTCTTTGTATAGAGGGCAAAACCTCGTTGTTCCAGCGTGCCTTCGGTCGAGCTCATCCGCCGCACGGGCGGCGCTTCGGTCATCCGGTGAATGGTTGGGGCGTCATACGTTTTCACGTACATCACACCCGTCGATGGATCTGCGGCGGTACTGCCCTGGTTGGCGCCCCCATTTTCGCCTGGCACCTCGATCGTCTGCCGCTGATAAGCGGGAGGCGTATAAATTCCGTCGTTACTCGCCTTCAGAAGTATGTCGCGTAAGCGCGCCTTTTCTTCCGGATCCAGATATGGATTGATGTCATCGACGGTGAACTTCTGGCGGGCGAAAGGCGGCGGGGCAGTGGGCACTGGCTGGGTAGGCCAGGAGTGTTCGTTCGGCATGTCGCTTTTTGGAACCGGCCGCTCTTCGATTGGCCACACAGGTTTGCCGGTGACGCGATCGAAGACATAGAGGAAGCCAAACTTTGTTGCCAGAGCTACGACATCGACCTTCTTGCCGTCGTGTTGTACCGTGAGGAGCTTCGGCGCTGCCGTTGGATCGTAATCCCAAAGGTCATGGTGCACGACCTGGAAGTACCACAAACGCTTGCCTGTACGCGCATCGAGGGCCAACAGGCAATCGCCAAACAGATCCGCTCCTGTGCGATCGGCGCCGTACAGATCATAGGTGGGAGACCCGAGAGGGAAATAGGCTATTCCGCGTTTTTCGTCCAGTGAAATTTCACCCCACGCATTGTTTCCGCCGACGTGTTTCCATGCGTCCGGAGGGAACGTATCGTACCCGAATTCTCCGGGGCGTGGGACGGTGTGAAAGATCCAGGCCATCTTTCCGCTCTGTACGTCATACGCGCGGATGTCTCCCGGCGGCGAGCCGTACGCCTCGCCCGGCGCCGAGCCCAGGATTAGCAGATTTTCAAAGACTCGTCCCGGCGTGCCACTTTGGACTTCAGTGAACGTAGCCAGGTCTCGTCCCAACCCTTCCCGAAGATTAACCTGCCCATTGTCGCCGAACGAGCGGATCAACTCTCCGGTCTTCATATCGAGTTCCTGTAGGTAGCCATCGACGGCAAAGATCAGCCGCTGATCTTTACCGTCTTTCGATATCCAGTGGTTGAAACCCCGATTGGTAGGCTGCCCTCCCTGCACCGGATGAGCCCAGATTTGCTTTCCGGTCGCAGCATCAAGGGCGTAAATTCCGTCGTCCTTTCCAACTACATACATCACCCCGTCGATGACCAGGGGATTAAATGAGAACCTGCCGGCGGGTCCGGGCGCTGGAACAAACCAGGCCAACTTGAGCCGATTTACGTTGCTTTTGTCGATTTGTTTGAGCGCCGAATACCCCATGGAGTCGGGCGAACCGCCATAATCGCTCCACGCGGTGTAGGATCCCTCTTGCGATCGAGCGGAGATCGACTTAGGCAGGTAAAGGATCGCCAGCCCCACGCATGTGGAGGCAGCGGCGGCTCTCAACAGTAACGCGATGTATCGTGATTGCATAGTACGTATTCCCCCTGGCTCACAAGCAGATCAAAACGTCTCGCACACGCAGGGGTCAGGTGCGAAACGTATAGCCCAGTTTTTGCAGATAGGCTTTGGTAGTTTGCACGGTTTGTAACGGGGTCATCGGTCCATTGGGCGACGGGTCCAGTTCAACCATGACGTCGTTGACAAGACCTACGCTATCCACCATGTCCAAAATCGCTTTAAGGTCGACCGTGCCCATACCCAGCGGGCAGTATCCCGAGTACCACTCCCAACCTTTGTAATCTTTCAAATGCATATGCTTTACCAGGGGCAGAAAGTCTTTCACTACTTTTGCCGCATCGGCCCCGCCTTTCTGCAACTGGCCAACATCTGGGGCGAACTTAAGGTTTTTGGTATTGACGGCTTCCATCACGGTGTAGACTTCATCGCGCGATTCGATGCAGGTGCCGGTATGTTGATGGAGGCCGGTTGCCAAACCGAGGTCCGTTATCGCGGCCGCGTAATCGTTCAGCGCGGAGATGATGTCGGCACGATGCTCCTGAAAGTTATAGGTGTCGCGTTTGACGCTGTTCGGAGCAAGAACAACAAACGCCCCGTTGAACTTCTGAACCACCTTTGAAAGTGCAACGATGCGAGCGATCTCATCTTTTCTCTTAGAGGGATCGATGAGATTGCCGGTGATATAGCCAGACCGCAAGGGCACGTTATATTTTGCGATCATGGGGGCCAGCAGCCCTCGCTTATCCCAGTTATCCAGGACTTCGGGGAAGGTTTCAAACGACCAAAAGCCTTCGGCTGAGATGTCCTTGAGCGCCGGCTCCAGCGTGGCGTCGTCTCCCGGCCGTGGAAATGTTCCCCAGGTAATACACGTATGACCGATTTTCATCTTTTTCACGGAGGTCTTCTTCTTGGCGAAGGCGGTTGCAAAAGAGGGTAATGCCATTGTGCCCAACCCCAGGGCCATGGTTTTCAAAAAGCGGCGACGCTCCAGCATTTCATTCATGGTTGACTCCTGATCTTCTTCCGGAATTTCCTCACGTTCGCTCCCGTTCATACCGGTAGAGGTTGATTCTTTGTTTCGATACCAAAGGGGACAAATAACAGTCCGAGAACAAATGCCAACGAAGTCAACGCGACCGGTGCGCCGATGCTTCCGTAATGCGCAATTCCTGCCCCCACGAGCAGCGTCCCACCAGCCGCCACAAAGCGGCCAACACAGGTGGCAAGAGCGAGCGCGCTGCCCCGGCACTCGCTGCGGTATTGTTCCGGCAACCATAGAAGCTCGACGGAGAAGCTGCCTCCGCCCACACCGACTGCGAACAGGCACAGGATGAACGCCCGCAAGCCACCGTGTCCGGGATAAAAGGTGTATCCAAAGGCCAGAGAAATGGAGGCCGCCATGATGGTGAAGAAGAAGGCCAACGTCCCCCGGCGGCCGAGCCAATCGGCGAGATGCACCATGATCATGCAGCCGGTAATGGTGCCGGTGGCCAAGAGCATCGTGGCCCATGACGCGATCCTTGCTGCATCCGCGCTGCCGTATCCTTCGCGCAGCGCAACTTGAGTGACGGCTCCGGGCGCATACACCGAGCCCGCCCAAAGACCAATCATCGAGACCAGCACGAATATGCAGTTCAGAGTGGTCCTCTTGCGATACTCCGGTGAGAAGAGGGCAAAAAAGGAATCACGCGCAGTCCACACTCCGATGCTTTCGATTCGTTTTCTCCAGCGCTCTGGCTCATGCACGTGATACCGAATGAAGGCAACAAACAACGCGGGCGCCAAACCTACCGCGAACATGGCGCGCCATCCGAGGCGCGCGCCAATCAGATAGTTAAGTCCTGCGGCGAGGAAAATGCCGACATAATATCCCGCATTAAGGTAGCCGGCCCCAGTCACCCGGCGGCGGCCAGGCAGTTCCTCGGCTACAAAAATCGCAGCCCCTACGAATTCTCCACCCACACCGAAGCCCGCTAGAAACCGAAATACACCGAGCTGCCAGATGTTCTGTGCGATACAACCCAGAAACGTAAATGCGGAATAGCAAAGGATGGCAAGGATGAGGGCGCGCACGCGTCCAAAGCGATCCGCGATCGGCCCCCACAAGAAAGCACAACCCCAACCGATCAGAAAGACTGAGAACAAGATACTGCCATAGAATCCCAGATTGCCGACTGTGACCTCGATCCCGGAACGGGGCAGAAGCTCACGCATTGCCGGCACCAGCACTAATGCATAGATGAACGAATCCATTCCGTCCAGGGCCAGGCCGCCCCACGCCGCCCAAAATCCAAGCCTCTGATTGGGTGTGAGTGGGGCTGCAAGCGCGGGTTGGCTGATCGTCTTCAACAAAAATCTCGGCTAGGTCCTGATTTTCGGAGGTTTCGTTGGTCGAAAGCCGCCGTACGGTTTGAGTGGAACCAGTAACATCTCTGTCATTCCTGCCTTGGCGAATGGAAAGCTATTCCACCTTTCATGGATCTGCGCCTCGTCACCGGCTTCCCATAGAAGGCAAGCGCCGGGGATGTCTGTGCGATGCCAGATCTGGCGAATCCATCCTTCCGTATATAACTCGCGGGCACGCTCCATCTCCAGTTCCGCTAAGCTCGTGTACTCTTCCTCCGTGAATCCTTTTCGCCGCTGCGATATGGATAGAAACTGCATGGTCAAGTTAGTCCTTGAGAATTGCGACCGCTCGAACCGGCGCCCCGGTTGTGTTGACCCATTTGATAGGAAACAGGCTGAGCTTGAATCCATGTCCTGGGAGTTGATCGAGATTGGTCAGGTTTTCCAGGTGGTAGTACTCGCGCGTGCACATGACGCGGTGAGCTTCCCAGAATTTCTTTCGCTCAAACATCGCCCAAATCGGGGGATCATACGTGACCGCATCAATGCCCGTCATCTTGACGCCTTGATCAAGCAGCCAATTGGTTGCTTCCCCGGTCATGCCGACGTGGTCGGTGAGATATTTGTCGCTGTCCTGGATCTTCCCGGCCCCGGTATGGATCAACACGATATCCAGGGGCTTTAACGTGTATTGGATCTTTTTGAGGGCCTTTTGCACTTCCTCAATGCTGATGCCCGTGCCGAAGGGAAGATGACGAAAGTCCAGGCAGACACCATCTCCGTAGCAGTACTCCAGAGGAATTCCTTCCGGGCCCGGGGCATCCTCGCGCATGTGCCGTAGTGAGTCCATATGGGTGCCGATGTGGTCGCCCAGCACCACCATGCAATGAGCCGTGAGTGATTTTACGCCGTACTTCGCGGCCCCAATCCGCTCGGCAAATCCCTGCCAGGTTTCAAACATGAGAAGAGCAGGGCGCACGACCCGGGGAAACGTAACCATTTCGTTGTGTACCGGCATGCTTAGATCGATGAGTTTTTCTGCCAAGATGCAATCCTTTCCCGAAGACCGAGACGTTACTGCGTCACGGTTATACCGCCATCCAGATAAAGTGTCTGCCCAGTGATGAAATTAGAAGCCGGCGCCACCAGGAACAGCACCGCGGCCATCACGTCCTCCGGCTCACCGATCCGCCCTAACGGAATGCGAGCGATTAGATTGGCATAAAATGCCGGATCGGAAAGCATCTTGCCCACCTGCTCGGTTCGGATAAATGTGGGGGCAACCACGTTTACATTGATAGAGTGGGGCGCCCACTCCGCCGAAAGCTGTTTACACAAGGTGATCAAGCCGCCTTTGGCAGCGCAGTAAGCGGCGTAGCCGCGCCCGCGCAGCCCCAGAAGCGAGCGTACGGAACCGAGGTGGACCTGCTTCCCGCCTGCGCCCTGTCTTATCATGTGGCGAGCCACCGCTTGCGCCTGGAACATGGCACTCTTGAGGTTTACGTCGCAAACGTAGTCAAACATCTCCTCGGTAACCTCTTCCGCCTTTTCCTCCCGGTTCAATCCAATGCAGTTCACCAGGATGTCGAGCTTTCCGAAATGAGCAACGACTTCATCCACCATCTGCTGTGTACCGGCGACCGAGGTTGCTTCGAACGAGGTTGCCCAGGCATCCCTGCCTTCGGTCTGCAGGGATTTTGCGCAAGCCGCAGCGCGAGCACCATTGTGCCCGGCAATTGCAATCCTTGCTCCCATGGCTCCCAAACCACGGCAAACCGCTTCGCCAATGCCGCCATATCCTCCCGTCACCAGGGCAACCTTGCCATTCAGCCGGTATAACTCATCGATAGCTGTCATTCCAGAATCGGATCCTCTCTTCTTATTGCAGCGTTGACCGGGTGAGGGCGCCCGGATCGTTGGGATGCGATGCAAGGGGATGGACGGTAATGGTCAGATAGGAGAAGAGCGGCAATGAGACAAACGCATTGTGCAGCTGATCGCAGTCTTCAGCTCTCCAGATGCCCCAGTTCGCCCGCCTTCCGGGTACTCGCCAAAGACGGAGGAGCACCCCCTGCTTCGCCAACTCGAGACTCCGCGCCGCTTCCTGTTCTCGCAGTTGTTTTTCTCTTTCCTCGCCGCCCTCAATGCGAGCGACTTCCATGTACACCAGGAACTCCATCATGATCTCTTCCGCTTAACCGCAATAGTGTTACTTACCCGCGAGTAGACGCCGGGTTTCCTCCATAACTTTTGCGGCCGAGGGAAGCAGCGCACGCAGGAGAACCGGGGAAGCGGGAATTCTCATATCCGGGGTTGCAACCCGACGGATATTGAGACCTATGTCATTGCCGAAAAACTCGTGCAGCCGTGCGACCACTTCCGCGCCGAATCCCCCGGTGCGATTTGCTTCGTGCAGAACGATCACCTTTCTCGATGCGCTTTTGACCGCGGCTCGCAAGCCATCATTATCCAGAGGGCAGAGCCAGCGTAGATCGAGGACGCCCACGTCCGCTCCCTCTTGCGCCAATTGGTTGGCTGCTTCCAGCGCGACCTGCAGCATCGTTCCCCAGGTAACAATCACCGCGTCCCGTCCGGACTTGCGCAATTTGGATTTTCCCATAGGCTCGATCACATCCGTGATCTCTACCGGGCCCGTGGTCTGATACAGCCCCCTGGCTTCAAAGATGACGCACGGGTCGGGGGAGGCAGTGGCGGTGCGCAAAATACTGTATGCGTCCTGCGGGGTTGCGGGAAGGGCGATCCTCAATCCTGGAATATGGGCAAGAAGCGCTTCGAGGCTTTGCGAATGCTGGGCGCACGATCCAGGGGTTGCCCCTTGCTGGGTGCGGACGACGATGGGTGCGCCCGACCGGCCGCCGGTGACGTAGCGGGCGTTGGCTGCCTGGTTGATGATCTGGTCAAGCGCCACTAACATGAAATCGCCCCACATGATTTCCACGATTGGCTTCATGCCCATCAACGCTGCGCCCACCGCCGAACCGAGAATGGCGCTCTCGGAGATGGGTGTGTCGAATACGCGGTTTGCGCCATAGATCTTTTGCAGGCCTCGCGACGCGCCGAAGATGCCTCCCGCCTGTCCGACGTCTTCGCCATAGACGAGGACGTCGGGACGTGTGGCCAATTCGCGCGACAAAGCTTCATTGACTGCCTGGATGTAACTGATGGTCTTTGTCTCCGCTGTCCCGGATGCCGCGGAAGAGGCCGGTTGGAGTGGCGCCTCGGACCACACGTGGAGACAGGCGGTTGCCGCGTTTGGGGGTGGTGAGCTGAGGACGACCTTTTGAACCTGATCCACCTCGGATTTGACCTGGTTCTCGAGTTCGCGGAAAGAATCGCTGGTCAGCACTCCGGCGGCAATCAGTTTGGCGGAAAAGGTGGTGATAGGATCGCGAGCCCGCGCCTGGTCTCGATCCTCTTTGGAGCGGTAATGTTCGATGTCGCGGTTGTAATGACCCCACAAACGGGGCACACGGCATTCGATCAATACCGGTCCATGGCCATCCCGGGCCCGGTTCGCCGCTTGTTTGACGGTGTCGCGGACAACCAGTGGATCGGAACCATCAATCGTGACCCCGGGTATGCCATAGCCGTTTGCTCTTTGCGCAATCCGTTCCACCCGGAAGGTGAGGGAAGTCGGCGTAAGTTCCGACCACCCATTGTTTTCGCACATGATGAGCACGGGTAGACTGCGCGCGGCTGCGAACGCAAGCCCTTCATGAGTTGAACCCTGATTGAACGCGCCATCTCCAACGGAGACGGCGACTACCTTCCCATTTTGCGAGGCAACGTTGGCCATGGCCACGCCGCAAGCAATCGGAACTCCGGCGCCGACGATCGAGTTTTCGCCGATGAACCGCCGGTCGGGCGCCATCATGTAAGCTGAGCCCCCGCGACCCCCGTTGACACCAATGCTGCGCTGGCAAATTTCTCCGAAAACTTCGGTAAGAGAGAGGCCCGAGGCCAATGCCCATCCGTGTCCCCGATAGGTTGCTACGATCTGGTCAGCGTCGGCCAAGCCGGCGACGGTTCCGACAGGAACGGCCTCCTGACCCGCGCAAAAATGTGCTGAGCCGATAACTTCAGGAGGCGTCGCGGTGCTCAAATCGAGCGATCGCTGCTCAAGTTCCCGGATGCGCAGCATATCCCTAAGGAGCGCGACAGAAGCAGCCTGGTCGTTCTTGCCTACACCGGTCGCAACCCCAGAGACGGAAGCAGTCATTGGTCAGCCCTCACCCATTCATTCTACTTCGCTGATACGACCTGAATGGTTCGCTACGCTGACCAACGGCCGTCCATAGGGATCGTGGTTCGCGTCTTGTAGTCGATTGTTTCAGTGCGCGCACAGTAACGGAACTCCGCAGAGATATGGCGCCTCCAGTCCTCTCTCAACCTACCATTGGTTCCGTGAGAACCTGCACCGGAGCCATGACGACGGCCCCGCATGCACCCTTGCAAAGGGAAGTCGCGTGGCGCCCTGATGGACCGGCATCTAGAAGTTAGCTCTCAAGCTAAGTTGTATCTGCCTCGGAGTGGCGCCACCAGCAAGTGAGCTGATCACGCCGAAGCCAGTTCCTCCAAATTGTAGTTCCGGGCAGGCCATAGTTTTGAATATTGAAGATGTTGAAGAATTCCGCTCGGAACTTGAAATTGCAAATGTTTCCCAGATAGGAATTGCCTTCATGAGCGAGAAATCAATGTTGTCATAGGGCATGGCGTATAGGACACCTCGTCCTGAGTTACCATACTCGTTGACGGGATGGGCAAAGACCGCGGTGTTGAAAGCCATGGATCTTCGTGGGATGTCCGATACTTTCGGGTTCCCGATTATGTTCGCCCTGGCGTAATTATAAGAACTCGGTATTTCCGATGTTGGCCGGGTCGTGGCCTGCGTCCGGGAAGCCCAATGGAACTCCAGAGTGGGCGGCAATGTTTGTGTTGGCCTGCCAGCCGCCCAATACGGCGGCAGCAATGCCGTGATTCAGATACGGCTTGTCCCTTGCCGAACGGCAGCTCGTAGAGACCCCAACCATAGTAGATGAATTTAAGGCTGTTTCCGGAGATGCCATAATCTAGCTTAGGTCATTGTAGTTTTGGAAGGTTGAATAACTTTGTGGGCCATTTTCAACGCCGTAGAAGCCACTGCCACCATTGTCCATCGACTTCGACTATGTAAAGCCGGTGCCGAATGCAAGGCCATTGGTAAGACGCTTGTCAACTCTTGCTTGGAACGCGTTGTAATTTGATGCGCCACGAGATGTCGCCATGATTGCAGTTCCCGACCAGGGGAATGGACGATCAAGACCGGCTCCGCCGGGCTTCGGCGAATTGTTGTCTATGCCAGTTATGGGTAGGTTCCTGTCATACGCTTCCGACATAACCGATTGTTGCGACGAGGCTTGAGCTCAGCTGCTTTTGTATTTCGAGGTTGAACTGATGAGAATAGTGATTTTTCAGGTGCGGATCGTAATACCAGCCGAATTGATTGAAAGGTGTTGCGACCGCCGGAAGAGCCTTGGTGCTACTTAGGGTCGGAGTGATATCGGCCATTGTGTCCACGGGCTGACCGATGACATTGAAGACAAGAGGAAGAGAGGCATTCGACGGCCAGGCTAACAGGCGATCCCTGACGGTTTGGATGGAACCTGTAGAAATTGTCATAGATCAAGCCGTATCCGCCTCTGATGACGGTGGTGTCATCCAGCTTGTAGGCGAAACCAAGGCGCGGGCCAAAGTCTTTGTAAGTGGGGTCGGGGCCCAGATTAGGATTGGCAGCTACCTTGACGTGCGCTGCGATGATTGCATCAGTGGCAGGAGTCTGTTGATGGGATGCACGGCGCGTACACCCCGCGGCCGCGTTGCAGGGTGGAGGCAGCTTTCCACCCGAAACAATCCAGTTGCCGGTATTCGGGTCAAGCATAGCCGCCGTCGTTCCATTCAGCAGATGGGGTGACGATTCTCCGTCCCAACGCAATCCACAATTCAGGGTTAAGCGCGGCGTCACCTTCCATGAATCCTGGATATAGGCGGAGGGGACGATACCGTGCGAACCGCATTTACTTCTGATTGAAAGCGGCCATTGTCCGGAATGCCCATCAGAGCCGAAGCCATCGGGTTGCCGGTGCTCGAAGCATTTTGTGGGTCTGCTGTTTCTGGAGTTGAGAAAGTGAAATGTGGCGCCGCCGAAATGTCCACCTGAAAGGCCCTGTGTCATCTCCGGAATCTTTCTTCATAACCAAAACGTATCTGATGGTTCCCGCGGATCCACGTCATATTCGCGGCGAAATTGAATTCGTGGCTTTCCGATCCGGCAGGACCATTGCCGCCGATGCCGTTATAGCCTTGCCGTTAACCCGGTTTGGCCGCTGGCGGATTGATGCGGTGTAGCCGAAGTTCACGAAACCGTAGACCTGTTCTACGTCAGTAAATGCGACGTCGGAGCCGCTGGGAACCCCGATAAACGCTGTGGTGCTCTGAAACCGTGTTAAATCTGCCGGAAAACCCTGCGGTCGCGTCCAGGATCAAAGTCGGCGAAAAGGTGTGGGTATAACCGCCGCCATAGTTTCTGTTATCCGCACTCGTCGATCCGCTGGCGTGCTGTGAGTTGGGCGCTATGCTCGTTCCGTTGAGAAAGCTAAACCGGAACCACAGCGTATTGCTCGCCCCGAAGTTCTGGTCGACGCGCCCGGTGAACGCGTTTGCATTGTTCGTACCGACTGAATTCAGAATGGTATTGGATCCGCCTGGTGTGGTCGGCGTGAAATTGGGAGTATCGCTGTAGCCATTTCAGAAACGCCTGGACGCCCGGGTCGATCAGGCTTGCTGGAACGTGCATGCCGTCACCGCCCAGCAACTGGCGGGTGTAGTTTCCTGCCGTGCCCGCTGTGGTATAAGGGATCGTAGAGGAGTGGCTGGGGCTTTCCCGTACTGGTCACGACCGAAGAATTGCTGAAATCGCCGTCTAACTCGGCGGCGGTAGGCGAAATGTAGCTGGCTCCTGCCGCCTTCGAGTACCTCCATCCCTCGTAAGCGGCAAAGAAGAAGGTCTTATTTCGGCCGTTGTAGAGCTTGGGGATCCATGACCGGGCCGCCGACGTCCCCGCCAAATTCGTTTTGCCGGAAAGAGGCGGGCGCTGATGGGACACTGTTCCTTTGAAATCGGTAAACGGATTTCGCGAGTCGAAGGCATTGTTACGCAAATATTCCCAAAGCGCTCCATGAAACGAATTTGTGCCTGACTTGGTTACAAGATTGACCACTCCGCCCAACACGCTGCCGAATTCGGCTTGGTCGTTATGCGACTGAATCTTGAACTCCTGGATGGCAGTCGATTATCGGTTGAACGTCGTAGGAGCTGGCAAAGCAGCAGTATTGTCGACACCATCAAGATAGTAGAGATTCTCCCGGTTCCACTGACCTTGGGTTGATGGAAACGTGTAGGTTGAGCCCGGAATTCCGGTGGAGCCAAATCCAGTGCCGTTTCCGACGCTGCTATTTTGTGAGTAGTTCACGGTGCTGACACCAGGCGCGAGACTAAGCAGAGCCGAGAAGCTTCTTCCATTGAGGGGTAGATCAGTCAACCGGACGGCTTTCGACCACAGCGCCCAGGTTGGCACTGGAAGCTTGGAGCAACTCGGCAGATGGCCGTTACGTTGACCGTCTGCGATGTCGCCCCGACTTGTAGCTTAAAGTCCTGGGTCGCGATCTGGTTCACTTCGAGCTTAAATTCGGGGCTCGTCGCTGTATCAAAGCCTGTCTGGGACACTGTTAGTCTGTATGATCCGGGCTTAACCAATGGGAATTCGTATAACCCTTCCCCGTTGGTCTGGGTGCTTCGAGTCAGGTTTGTCTGCAGATTCAGGAGGGTTACCGTCGCGCCAGGTAAGACGCCCCCGTTCTGGTCGTAGACATGGCCGTTGAATTGTCCGGTTGCAGTCTGCGAACGAGCAACAGTGCAGAAAGCAATCATCAACACAAGGCACACGAAGGCTCGTATTGTGACGCGTAAATGGTAGGCCGCCTTTGGCGGATAGCACCGGGAATGCATGTTCCCGAATGTAATTGCTCTCGATAGAAATTCTCCCACATCAGCCTCCTGGGCGCTTAGCCCAAAACAACTCCTAGAAAGTGACCCCATGTGATCTGTTTTAGTGCTGTGGTTTCCGAAGAGTATTCCAACTGCTTGAACTTTCGCTTTCATCTACGTCGGGGAACATCAAGTCCCTTCAATCAACGACAAGACAGAGGGCCCGACAACGGCTTCATGGAACTTGGCCCTACAGGGTGCAAAAATATCCTCTGGATTTCACGCCGTCTTGTATAGGAGTCGCGTAGTAGGATTGTCAAGGAAAAAATATCTCACTCTGAATCAAGGACAACTATATGATGATTTGGCGGATCTCCCGGTTCCCGAGGCCGATGTCCCGGGTGGCCTCGACGAAAATCGGGTTGCGCCGAAAGCGACCGTAATCTCATCTTTGCAATGATTTATGGCGTGCCAGAGGCAAATCGCTCTACGCTCTTTAAGAAATTGTGAGTTGGCGTAGATTTACACTCAGGTATTGTCGCGCCTGATTCCAACGAAACGTGGAAGCGCGAGGTGTTTGGAGAAATGTCTCGGATTCAACCATGTCTGCTTTCGCTCTTCGTCTTTTTCTGCGCAGATTAACAAACCACCTGCGCATAATAACTCTGGCGCTTGCGAGTGCGGCCAGCCAAATTCTTTCGCCGGCGATCGGTCTCTCTCAGCAGCAGCCAAAAGTGCCGCATGCAAGCAAGACATCCTCCGGAACACTCTGCGCTTCTTGATGAAGCGAAGAAGCTGGTTCAGGATGGCGATCCGCAAGGCGCCTTGGCGGTGCTGCAGCAAGCGGATCTTCACGGCGCCAACGGCCAGCGACGTACACGCGATGAAAGGAATTTGTTTCGCCCTGCTGGCCAAACCAATCGAGTCGGCGGCCGAGTTCGATCAGGCGATCAACCTGCGCCCGGGCTATGCCCCGTCCATTTCTCCTCCGGCTTGGCCTATGCGGGTTTCAACAATTTAGATCGGGCTCTCGAACGGCTTTCCCTTGCGCTAAAGCTTGACCCACCCTTGCCAGGGCTCCGTTATAACTACGCACTCGTACTGGCAAGAGCCGGAAAGTACGCTGAGCTCAGAGAAAGCAGGCGGATCTGGAGTTGGAAAGCAAAGCTCCGAAGACGGAGTCTCCTCTCGACCTTTGGCATTTAAAAGCCCGTGACGCCTACTACTCAGAAAAAATGGCAAGACACTATCGACGCCTACCGGAAGACGCTGGAACTGGACCCGAATTCGGCGGAGGCCTATGCGGCTATCGGAGAGGCGCTCTTCTCGCTGAACCGTTCCGAGGAAAGCGTGGCGGCCCTGGAGAAAGCAGTCGCTTTAGATTCCGAGGATGGAATCCGCACATGCACTTCTCGGAAAGCTCTATCAAGACGCCGGCAAGCAGGACAAAGCAATCACGGAGTTCGAGGCCGCATACCGATTGATGCCCAATGACCAGGAGGTCATCTACCGGCTGTACAGGATTTACAGCCTCAAGGATGATCCGGTCAACGGCCCCCGCATGCAGAAGGAGCTGGAAGATTTGCTCGCCAGCAATCGGGCCGAAGCGGAGAATGAGACGAAAGCCTTGGTCTTAAACAACACGGGCGTCGAGCTGGAGAAGAAAGGCGATCTCGCCGGCGCATTGGATCATTTTGACCAGGCAGCGAATGTAGATGTGACCAACGTGGTTTTCCAACGCAACGCAGCTCTTCTTCTGTGCAAGCTGGGAAGAGCAGACGAGGCCATCCGGCGGTTGCGAGACATTCTCGCCATTGATTCTGAGGATGCCGAGACGTTGCAGATCATGGCCGTCGCAAAGGAGGTGGCCGCGGGTAATCTGACGAGGCAGGAGACTCTTCCTGCGGCACAAGCGTCTCAGTGAGCAGCCAGGATTATCGCGGATCAGACGCCAGCACGTTTGCCCGACAGTGCCGAGTGCCCCCTGCGCCTAATACCTCAACTGTCGGCGGTGATGACGACTCGCCGGCGGGAGAGCCGTTCCACTGCGTCCCAGTCGATCGAAATGCCGATGCCGGGTTCTTCGCTGGGTGCCATCTTTCCTTCCTTCACGACTGGAATGTTTCGCAGAAGCTGATCCAATGGATCGGCGCCGCACTCCTTCGTGATCCACTCAACTGCTTCTACGTTTGGAAATGCGCATGCCAGGTGGATGTGGAGCGGCGCGAAGACATGTGGGAATACGGTCCTCCCGGCGCCGCTGCAAGGTTGATTGCTTCGATGGCACCCGTGAGTCCGCCTACTGTGGTCGCATCGACGCGCAGGATGTCGATTCCGCTCACCAGATCGGAAACCACGCCGGCACCGAAAACGTCTTCACCGGCCGCAATTGGAGTGGCTAGTTCGCGCCTTAGTTGGTGTGTCAGCCGCACGTCGGATGCAGAGAAAGGATCTTCGATGAAATTCAGGCCCAGCCCATCCAGATCGAGACAGGCTCGCCTGGCTTCGGTCAATGTATTCCAGGTCCAATGGGCGTCTGCTGCGACTCTTCCCGGCATTTTCTCCGCTACCGCTGAAGCATACTTGCGATCGAAGTCGCGATCGTCGCCCTTCAGCATGATCTTTACGCGTTTGCATCCGGCGTCCTGGAGCAGACCGACTTCATCCACCACGGCTGCGATCGATCGTTGATCCACGTAGTAGCCTGCCACCACGGTTACGTCGGCCGACGCTCGCAGGCCTCCCAGAAATTGAAAGAGCGGCTGGCGCGGCGCGCTTGCATGCGATATCCCAAAGGGCGACGTCAATCAGGCTCAGGCCTCGCGTCAGGCGCAGCGCGAGCGGGAACATTGGAGTACTCGAGGCTGAACATCACCTGCCGCCGCATGCGTGCGTCTTTGCCCAGAATGCGGCGCGCCATGCTGCTCAAAGTCTCAAACAGAGGAGTTCCTCGCGGATAGCCTATGGCTTCCCCAAACACACCTTCGTCGCTCTCGATCCGGAGGAGCACGTAGTCCCGGGTGCGAATCTCAACCGGACCCAATCGCAGAACGTAGGGAAGCGATATGCCGCACTCGGCGATTTGTACTTTTGAAATTTGCAAGATGCTCTACCTCGATGACCAATGCATTGTTGCATGAAAGAACATTATGGTATAAACGACCTTCCATCAAGGCTTACTCATCGCCTTTGCGGAACAAGCCAAGACACAGGAGGTCACGTTGTCATCTGAATCCAGTAACCTGCCTTCCACCGGTCTTCCCGGTCTACGAGGAACGGAACACGTTGGCTTCACGGTGCCTGATCTGGAGCAGGCGACGAGATTTTTTGTAGACGTCATTGGCTGCGAATATATGTTCGAACTCGGCCCATTTGTGGCCGAGGATGACTGGATGGAAACACATCTCAACGTGCACCCCAGAACTGTTATGCGCAGGTTGCGTTTTTTCCGCTGCAAATACGGGCCGAACTTTGAAGTCTTTCAGTACGAAGCGCCCGATCAGAATCTCTCGCTGCCCAAGAACAGCGATGTAGGCGGCCATCACCTTGCTTTCTATGTCGATGATTTCGATGCGGCAGTGGCCTATCTCGCGGCCAAAGGAGTTCGGCTCCTGGGCAAGCCCACCGTGAGAACCACCGGGCCAAATGCAGGGCAGACGTGGATTTATTTTCTTTCTCCCTGGGGGATGCAGTTTGAGTTGGTCAGCTTTCCCAACGGCAAGGGATATGAAAAAGACACCACGTCACGTTTGTGGCACCCGGCAAAACCTGCCGCTTGATTGGCAGCAAAGTTCCGATTAGAAAAGAGCGCCGGCCACTTGCTCCGCTATGTTTCTGGTTTTCTCTTTCAGCGCTTCTCTGGGCATGGAAGGATCCTGCCGGGCGCTGGTAGTCACGGTTACGGTGAAGATCTGGTCGCGAACGCGACCGATGACCTGCTCACCGTGGGTGTGGCCTTTGGTATCCGCGGCACACATCACCGCCTCATTGCCAATGGCCCGTAAAGGCGCCGCAGCGCCCCTGCATTGGGTCGTGTAGGCGGCTAGACCACGGCCTGGATCCTTGACCTTTTCCACAGTGATTCTTAAGCTCACGAGATGCAGTGGCGTCATGGTAGTCGAAACTGCAGGCTGCGGCGCTGGCCTGAGAAAGGGTTGCCATGGGCCCGCTCTCGCTGCTCCTGAGAATGCCTGAGGCGGTAGCCACGTTGAGCCAGGGACAACCTGTATTCGGCTGGCCGATTGCCGGCCAAGAAGCCAGAACTACAAAGATAGCTAGCGTTGAAATATCTCATTTACGCCCTGGATAGCATCATTGGGCCCCCGCGTAAGCCGGCTTTGCTTCGTAGGGAAGATCGGTATGCACATGCTGCGGAATGCTCTCGATCGATATCTCAGGATGCTGGCGAAGAAAGTCGAAGGAATACGTGGGCGCTCCGGGGTCGAATTTCTTGGTGATGAACTCGGCTTGTTGTTCCGCAGCCTGCTGATCCATGCCCATGCGGCGGTAGATGATCGACAAATTGTAGTGGGCCGTCAGGTCATCCGGGTCGATCTGCTGCAAAGCCTCAAACTGCTCTCTCGCTTTCACGTAATCATGTTCGCCGGTAAAAGGCGAGGCCAAGATCGCGTCGAGCATCGCGCGACTGAGGAAATTGCTCAGCCACCTTTTTTAGATTGGCGGTTTCCGCGTCGTAGTCGCCTGCCCTTCTCTGCAGCAGCGCAAGGTAATACAAGGCGCGCGTGTTTTTTGGGCTCAGCGCCAACGCGCGCTGTATAGTGGCGCGGGCAGAATCGTATTTCTCCCACTGGATCTCGGTGAGGGCGATATTCGTATAGGCATCGGGGTAGTCCGGTCTCAGCTTAACCACTTCACTGAAGGCTCGCACAGCGTCGGAGTATTGCTGTTGGTCCAGGTACGCGATGCCGAGATTGTTCCACCGCATCCAGTCGGGGTTATCGCCGGCCTCCGCTGGAATGGCCGGGTTCTCCCCGACATTCAGAGTCCGGGTACGCGATGCGATTTCCACCACCGGATAGGCGGGATGATCCTTGCCAAATACATTGTTCATGTAGCTCTGACGAAAGTGCCTGTAGTTTACTTTCGCCGTGATGGTGATGGGACCCTTCAAGTCCGATGGTATGCGGAACTGGTACCGCACCAGTACCGATCGGCCCGCCTGAACGGAGTTGTCATAGGCGACAGAGTGGATCGTCCAGACTTTGTGGTTATCGACAAATCCACCATCGACGTTGACCGGGCGATTGGTGAAGCTATGCGCGCGCTCGTCCAGCATCCCATCCGGCTTGATAAAGCCACTATGGTAGATCTCTTTACCTGCTGCGTCTTTGGCGGTGAACTCGACCCAGGCCTCATAGAGGTCGCGGACTTCAGGGATCAGCGAGTGGCCGATGTTCTTGTTCTGAATCACCACCAGAGCCTGTACGACGTCATTGGCTCTCGAGGCTGAAGGGCACTGAACCAAGCGGACCGATGAGCTTGTCATCGCCGGCCTTCTGGAGGGCGAAAATATCTACATTCAGATAGTCGCCGGCTTTAAGGAAGTCGGTTGTCTTGCGCAATTGTTCGTCGAAGCCATAGTAGAAGGGAACCGCGGTATTTCCGGCAGCCCAGCTATGCGAAGCAAACATGCCGTTCTTTGCTCCGGAATCGGGAAGCGTATTTGCCGCGCGCTTCATGTGGCAGCCCTGGCAGGTCTTGAAATCCGCGGTGTAGAAAGTGAGCGGATTGCGCTGCGAAAACTTCGACTGCTGCCACTCATCATAGGTAGTGAAAGCGCGAACGAACTTATAGTCGTTCAAGCGTATCCGGGAGATTGGCCTTATGGCACGCTGCACAGAACTCGGGAGTTCTGTAGAAGCTTTTCATGATGGCCATCGAGTGGCGCTTCGGGTACTTCATGATCTCGTCGTAGGGCACTTCGCCAGGAATCCGATGGCCTTTTTCATCGACCATCACGGCGGGAATGCCCATGACAAAACCGCCATTGCCACTGGTTGACTTCAGGCTCTGAATGGAATGACAGGTGGTACAGGTGAGGCCATCTTTATCGAAGCTCCGATCCACCTGCGAATCCTGGGTCAAGCCGCCCGACAATACTGCGATCGGATTGTGGCAGCTATCGCAGTGCCGTGAGAACTCGATGCCTTTTGTCCGGATCAGGATATTTACGCTGGTGCGATAAAAGGGGGTGCGAAAGGAATTCGAGTGAAGAGCCTGTCGCCACTGGTGGTACGCCTCCTGATGACAATGGGCACAATACTTTGCGTTGGGGAAGGCCCCGGGCTGAACAAAGTCGTCTCCCACCATGGAAGCATTGCCGGGCAGAGAAGGCTTGTCTGCGCCAAACCGGTTGTTGTAGGTAGCACGAACCTTATCGGCGTATTCCTTGCGTGCCTGGTCCTGGCTGGAGGCGGCCTGGATCGTGCCCTTTCACCAGGCAGAGGGCCGCAATGACGACGGATAGAATCAAAACCCCACGCAGGAATATGGTCTTCACCGTCTATTCCTTCTGAGAGCTCGTCATTTGTGCACCGAAGGCGAGTTTTTCGCGATGGCGTCGTAGACGCTCGGCACTACTCCTTTGCCCTCTTCAATCATGAAGAACCGATCGACGCTGGGGAGGTTGACATGTTCCACAGAGCCGCTCGGCCAGTGGATCTCAACCGCTTCCACGCTTGCCGCTTGCCCCAGCCCGAAATGAAGGCGCTGGTCATTCGATGATTCATAGCTGCCGCCGCTCATGACGTCGCCGCGCTGCCGGATGCCGCCCGCAGTCAGGTAGACAGTGGCCCCCACGGCATCGCGGGGGCTCTTCGCTCCGCCGATGAGCGCAAGCCCTACCCAATGGTTCTTGTCGGCATTTACATTGCGCAGCAGCACGGGCGTATGGTCGATGCAGTTGATGACGACGTCGATCTTGCCGTCGTTAAACAGATCACCGAAGGCGGCCCCGCGTCCTGGGATCACATCGGCAAGCCCAGTCCCCTCCACCGCGGGAACAAGCTCGAAGCGTTTCCCCTTGTCGAGGTTATGGAACAGCAGGGGACGCTCGGCGAAGGTCATGCCCCAATCAAAGTGATGCTTGTCGACCTGCGGGTAGACGTGGCCGCTGACCGACATGATGTCCTTCCATCCATCATTGTCGTAGTCGATGAATTCAGTGCCCCAACTGAGAAACGGATAGGTGATCTGGGCGATCCCCATCTGCTCCGTGATCTCAGAAAAGTTGCCGCCTCCTTCGTTGCGGAAGAGGGTTTTGTAATCGTCGGAGAAGGTGGTGGTGTAAAGATCGACCAGACCATTATTCAAATAGTCGCCCACGGCGAGCCCCATGGAGGCAGTTTCGCGGGCCTCCTGGTTCAGGGCGAAACCAGAGAAGAAGCTTGCATCCTGGAACTTGCCGTTGCCTTTATTGATGTAGAGATAATTGGGGGTCGAGTCATTGGCAACGATCAGGTCAACCTTGCCGTCGTTGTTGATATCGACGAAGGTGGACGAAAAGCCGAAATAGTGACGTGGATCGCTCACCCCGGCCTGCTCGCTTACATCGGTGAAAGTGCCGTCGCCGTTGTTATGAAACAGATGATCGGGCTCCCCGGGCAGGCCGCGAGGACCGCACATGACGGTTGCTCCACGATATTGGCAGAACGAATGGGCTGCATCTCCGCCGCCGGAGGGTGGAGGGTTTTTCATATCGTAATGCACATAGCCGGGGACAAAGAGATCCAGATGTCCGTCACCGTCATAGTCACCAAAGCTCGCGCCGTTGGACCAGTTGCCGAGGGTCACCCCGGCTTGCTCCGCGACGTCAGTGAACGTGCCGTCATGATTGTTGTGAAAGAGGCGGTTCTTACCGAAGTTGCTCACGTACAGGTCTGGCCAACCGTCGTTGTCGTAGTCTCCAACAGCGACCCCATAGCCCCAGCGGCCATTCGTGACCCCAGCTTTGGCGGCGACATCGGTAAAGGTTCCGTCGTGATTGTTGTGGAAGAGGGCGGCATGCGGGGCTCGGCTTTGCCGTCCAATGCTTCATAGGTAGAGCCGTTCACCAGATAAATATCGATCCAACCATCATGGTCATAGTCCAGCAATGCGACGCCGGAGCCGGTTGTTTCGAGGATGTAATTCTTTTCCGGAGTTACCCATCTTGTGGTGCCAAACAGTCAAGCCGGATTTTTGGGAGACATCCTGATAAATGATGGGCCCGGTCTTCACAAAGCCGCCTGCGGTGATGGGCCTTTTTTCTGAGTCCAGGACGGGCGCGAACACACCGCCGGTCGCGGAGCCCGACTCCTGAGACTGCGGGTTGCCGCCGTATATGGGGGGAGCCGGCTGTGTCTGCGCGTTCATGCTGGAGGGCACAGTAACAGAGAACATTGTTAGCAAAGCGACGAGCAGTGAGTTCCATCGCGAGCCATGCTGCATGAACAAAGACATGAATCTCCGGCCACAAGCTTTTGAATTGATAAACATACGATTATCAGTGCTGGAAATTGATACTGTCAATTCATCACCCAAGCATCCACGCCGGCTTCCACTTTCTATGGGTTGGTTTTCCAGGAACGGAGTTGGCCCTGAACCCACTCCGGAGTCTTCTCAGAGTGGCAGAGCAAGCAGGCATTTGGGCTCTCTTCCTGACCGAAGCGCATCGTCATCTCGGCATTGGGGATATCGTCAATCTGGTGCGACCGCACACGCATGAGCATGCCATCCACAATACGAGGCATATGGCAGGAGACACAGCGGCTCGCCTCGCTGGCGTTGGAATGATGGGTGTGAGCCGCGGCCTGGGTCTTATCCTGGAATTGGGTGTGGCAACCGGTGCACATCAGGTCAGGCTGGTCTTTGAATTTGAGCGAGGTCAGGTTGGATGACTCATCGTGCCCGTGGGGATCGTGGCAGGTGCCGCAACTGGCCCGGCCTTTGCGAAAGCATTGAGAGCGTTCGAGCGCCTCGACCATGAAGGTGGCCTGGGTGAAGCGTCCATCTTTGTAGAACGCGCCACGGGTAAACTCGCCTAAAGGCAGCGCGGCGTTCTTGAGAAAGAAGGTTCCGGTGCTTGAGTAGTTCAATTCTCCCTGGGGGCTGCCTCGGTGCTCATTGGATTGCATGTGGCATTGGGCGCAGATGGTGACGAATTCGCGATTGGTTATCCGGCTGAAATCGACTGGAGGATCGAGAGGTTTCTTGGGATAGAACCTGGCATTCGCCATTGCTTCAACGTGGCTGGCTGAAGGGCCGTGGCACATTTCGCAACCGATGCCAGGTTCGCGAAACACAACATTATCCGGGCTGAGGCTCCTGCCCTGTGTGTTGCGCAGTTGGCTGGTATGGCAGACGGCGCAATTCAACTCGTAGCTGGTGGAGCCGTCGAGCCTCTCCCATTGACCGGGATCGGCACGTTCGCTGCCCGCTGCGTCGATGACCTTCCAGTAGTTCAGCCACTTCTTTTCGACAGCGCTGTATTGGATAGGGAGAACGTGGATTTGTCCGTTGGGTAATTTGGTGGCGTAGGCCTGCTGCCATTTCGAGCCGATGGTGTAATCAACTGGATAGGAGTGCCAGCGGCCGTCTGATTCCTTGATGTCAAAGTAGTGGCGACCGCCTCGGATGATCATGCGCGCGAAGAGTTTGGGATCTGCATGAGGTGTGATTTGAACCTTGCCATCGCGGTAGGTGATATCGTCGCCTTCATAGAATTCGTTCCTTTTGTCGAAGTCTCCGATAATGTTTTGGGCTAGATAGGGGCGCAGCATTTTCGACATGCCGCTCTGCGCCCACTGACGGAAAATGTCCACATGGCATCGCCCGCATGCCTGGGAGCCGGCATATGCAGGCAATTTGCTTGCGGACGCCTGCGCCTCAGCTGGTGGTGATCGCGGGGCTGGGGCTGGTCGATTCTGCAGGCTGCTGACAAAATCTTCGAAGGTGGTTTGCGCTTTCGGTTTGGTTGCTTCGTAGATCGCCGCCAATTGTTCCCGAGCTTGCGGCGCGAGTTCTGTGTTGTGCCGGTATACGGTGGCGAATTCCATCGCTGCCGTGGAGGAATCGTTTGCGGACAGGTGGGCAACACCCAGCAGATAGATGATTTCCATGTCCCCAGGTTTCAGAGCGCAGGCGCGATCAAGCGCGGCCATTGCCTGTTCAAGGAGCGATGTTCGATTTGCACTTGCTGGTTGCTGTAGTGCTTCGTTGACGAGGGCGCGACCAATGACGAACCAGGCGGTGGCCTGCTGCTTTCTCTTCGCGTCCGGCCAATCCTGCTCTGAGATCTTGAGCGGGCGATCGAATCGATCCAGGTAATCGAGAGCATCCCGGGCGCTGGCCATCGCTGCCTCGTCCTGGTGGAGAACCGCCTGGACATCGGCGACCGCAACCAGCAAGAGCGGATTCTCGGGCAGCAGGGAGAGAGAGAACTTTGCGTAGTCCATGCCGGATTTGAGATCGCCGAGGTCAAAGCTGGAGCGCGCTGCTCCTTCCGACACTTGTGCGAGGAAGGCAGAGCGAGGATATTTCTCCAGAAACGAACGTGTGAGGGCGAGTAATTTTTGGGGATCAGTGGTCTTCGAGATGGTGATAAACGCGGATCTCTCAGCGGGATCTTTGATCCCGTCGGCGATGGTTGCCGAGGTACGGCTGGCCGAGGTGATGATGGAATCGATATCCTGTGCCGCCAGTCTCAGGTGAGGACAGAGGAGGATTGCAGTCAGTGCTGATAGCAGCAGGAAGACGCGCATGGTATGTGGACTCTTCGTTTGAGAAGAAATCCTACTTAGGATTTTTCCCAACCACAGACCAGGGTGTGCCCCACACCCCCGATTTCCTGTGGACCTTAGTGAGTCACGCGAGATTGATGCGCCTTTCCTTGAAAGAAAGGCGCACACGCTGCTTTGTCGACTGCCTCGTGCAGGAAATTCGGGGCATCCCGCTGGTTTTTCGCGAGATGTGGGATACGCTAACCTTAATGTCCCTTGTCCATAGATTCTAAAACCTACCGGTGTAGTGCCGTGGCATCCCACATCTCGCGAAAAACGAGCGAGATGTGGGGCACCCGTCCGTTCCGCTGCATGGACAACGTGTGGTTCCGTTGCATGGACAACGTGTGGTTCCGTTGCATGGACAACGTGTGGTTCCGTTGCACGGACAACAGGCGGTCCCGTTGCACGGACAACAGCTGGTCTCTTTGCGCGGACAGCAGTTGGTTCCTTTGCTAGAACAGCATGAAGAGAAGATAAGCCCATTTCATTTCTCGCGGGTCACTGCTCCAGGCAGGGCAAACACGTAGTAGCCTTGCGCTTCGGCCTTTCCCGCTTTCCAGGCGAATCCTTCTGCGACCGCGGTTTCTGCCGGATGCCCGGCGGCACAGAAGACGATGTACTGTCGACCGTCGATTTCATACACGGAGGGAAGTCCCTCGGGATTCGCATCAATCTCCTTTTCCCAAAGCAACTGCCCAGTCTCTTTGTCGTAGGCATGGATAGTGCGATCCGCCCAGCTGGCCACAAAAACCAACCCACCCGCGGTCACCACGGGTGCAGTTCTGTTTGCGGCCAACGTTACTCTCGACGAGCCCGTGTCTTTAATGCCTTTGGCAGCCAGACCGGGCACGACGCCCAAGGGAACCTTCCATTTAATTTCTCCTTTATTCAGGTCGATGGCCACCAGCGAGGTCCACGGCGGGCTGATCGCCGGGAGGCCGTCGTTGGTGAGAATTCGATTTTCGTAGTTGCCGAAATAGCGCGTGATCCCCGGAGGTGGGGGCAAGCGCTCCATTCCACCGCCGGCGCCGGCTCTGCGCGCCGGACCGGCAACGCTTGGATTGACAATGTAGGCGGCGAGCGAATCCAGATAATGTTCCGGCAGATCGGAGAAGCCTGGCATCTCGCCCTCTCCGCCGCGAACGATCTTTTTGAACTTGTCGATTCCTATATCCTTAGGAGACATGACACCGGTGCGGTTTGGGCCATGGCAACTTTGGCACAATTGAGCGAAGATCACGTGGCCCTGGGTTTCAGGAGTGGCCCCGGGCGGTACCATCAACGGGACTTTCGGCGTCAACTTGTACTTCAGCTCTGGCGAATCTGCGGTTCGCAAATAAACCACTCCGGTTGTCGGATCGGCTGCGCCGTTGCCCCAATTTGCGCCGCCATCGTCGGCCGGAAACTGGATGGAGTCGCTCTTGTCTGTACCTGGTGTGAAAATGCCGTGGTTATTCGTGTTGCGCAATATCTCAAGAATGCGTGCCTTGTCTTGGTCACTCGCATAGGGGTTGACGTCGTTGGCAGTGAAACTTTGGCGGGCAAACGGTGGTGGCTTGGTGGGAACCGGTTGTGTGGGCCAGGATTCTTCTCCGGGCGCATCGCTCTTGAGAACGGGCCGTTCCTCGATCGGCCAAAGCGGCTTTCCCGATACGCGGTCAAACACAAACAGAAAGCCAGATTTCGTAGCCTGGGCGACCACATCGACACGCTTGCCATTATGCTGCACCGTCAGCAACTTGGGCGCTGCTGTCGGATCGTAGTCCCACAGGTCGTGATGGACGGTCTGGAAGTGCCAAAGACGTTTGCCGGTTCGCAAATCTAGGGCCAGCAAGCAATCGCCGAACAAGCCGGCGCCTTTGCGATCGCCGCCCCAATAATCGTAGGTGGGCGAACCTACCGGGAAATATCCAATACCTCGTTTCTGGTCGATGGCAAATTCGCCCCAGGTGTTCACTCCACCAACGTACTTCCACGCGTCCTTCGGCCAGGTGTCGTAACCGAACTCGCCGGGGTGGGGAAGGGTGTGAAAGCTCCACACTGTTTTGCCGGTGAGCACGTCGTAGGCACGAATGTCGCCAGGCGGGGAACCATAGGCTTCGCTGGTGGCTGAGCCCAGGATGATCATGTTCTCAAAGACGTGTCCGGGGGTTCCGGTTTGAATTTGGGGGATGGTTTTGGGATCGCGGCCGAGGCCCTCACGCAAATTGATGCGCCCATCGGTGCCGAAGGTGGAAATGGCGGCGCCGGTACGGGCGTCGATTTCCTGCAGATAACTATCAGCGGCGAAGATGAGTCTGCGGTCAGCGCGGTCTTTACTTTCCCAGTAAGTAATGCCCCGGTCGATGGGAGTCCCTGGAGTTGGGTGTGACCAAATTTCCGTACCGGTTGCGGCATCGAGGCAAACAATCTCGTCGCCTTTGCCGAGAACATACATTTTGCCATCGACGATCAAAGGGCTGAAGTCGAACCTGGCGCTGGTGCCCGGCACGGGAAAGAACCAGGCCTGGACCAGTTGATTCACGTTAGTTTTGTTGATCTGCTGCAAGGGGGAGTAGGCCATCGCGTCCACCCCGCCGCCGTAGTCGCTCCAGTTCACGTTAGCGGGATCTTTCGGCGTCTGCCCCTTGAGCATGGCAGCGATGCAGAGGGACATGAACAAACAGACGTTTCGATTTTTTAACTTCATAGGGAACGGAGCCCTCAACCAATCAACGACCAAAATAAGCTTAGGATTTGAGTCGCATCCTTATATATGTGTCGTGATTGGGCTTGTCAAGGAAAACATCTGCATCTGACAATATGCAAACTATATGATGATTATGAGATTTGCGGGGTCTTTTGTTGCCGCAGGCGTTGCGGTATGCGAGTAAGCCGGGGTGTGGGTAAGAGGGTTTGGCTTTGCCGGCAGATGAGGATCCTTGGTTGAGTGAGCTGCCAATGGCTCGCGAACCAGCGTGGCTCCGGTTTGCCGGCGGGAGAGCGGATAAGTTCTTCGTTTCATCAGGTGGTCAAATTGTAATTTCCACCCCTCCTAAGTTGCTTAGGTGAAGAGGGAATTTGTCCCACGTACAAGTGGGTGAGGGAGAAGTCTTTCAGGAAAGAAACAGGGGATGGTATCGTGTCGACGTATCTCTTTATAAATATTTCTTCGAGCCTAGTGGTTTGGCAAGAGGCATTCGTGATCGGCTCTGCATTGAAATCCAAAGAGTGAGGAGATTTGAGTATGCCCAATTCAAGTGCGCGACGGGTTGCCGCCTGCGTCGTATTGTTAACGGGCCTTGCACAGGCTGCGTCTGCCGCTGAAATTCTGATTGTTGACGATAAATCCCAGCCAGAGAGTTTGACGGTCGCACCGGGTGGGATCCTGATCGTCGGTAGCGCGAGCACTCCGTTCATCTACAAGGTGCGCCCGGGGTCGACCACCCCTGAGAAATTTGTGGATGCCAGCGCGGAGGGTGCCGGTACCTTTTTCTTCGGCATGCTTGCCGATGCTGCTACCAACACGTTGTGGGCGTGCCAGCTAACCCCGGTGCCAGGCACCACGCCGGCAAATCGTCACACCGCCCTGAGGGGCTTTGATCTCTCCACCGGCGCCGAAAAGCTTCGTTGGAACCTGCCCGGGGACAACAGTGTCTGCAACGATTTCTCGGTCGGACCGGACAAGGCGCTATACATCAGCGACACCATTAACAGCAAAATCTACAAGCTGCCAGCCAGCGCGAAGACTGCCGAACTCTTCCTGGAAGATCACGCGCTCTATGGCATTGACGGGATCACCTTTTTGGATGGCACGCTGTATGTCAACAATGTGTTCTCGAACAATCTGTACCGTATCCCGGTGGACGCTGCCGGCAAGGCCGGAAAGCCTGTCGATATCTGGATGGATCAGCCGGTGAAAGGGCCGGATGGCATGCGCGCAGTCAATGGCAAGCTACTGCTTGCTGAGAACGGCAGCGGCAAGATTTCCGTGCTTATCGTCAATGGCGATAAGGCCAGCGTTACGGTCATCAAGGAAGGACTCAAGACACCAACCGCAGTCGAGCCCGCGGGCGACACGATCTGGGTCGCCGAACGCGGCGCCGGCAAGGCAGTGTCGATTCCGATGCCGAAGTAGAGAGAAAGGGCGGCGTGGGAGAAGACACCATCGCTACGGGATGGTGAGCCTCAGAATATGCCATGAGAGATCGCTCTGACTTCAGGAGATTACTTAGGGTTCCTTCGGCGTCATACGGAAGGAACCGCCTTGCCTTGAATTCTCGAGCATCCACAACGACGTCATCGGGAGCGACCTCTACGTCAACGGATGCGGTGACCAACGTCCCACTGGGATTCGGGAATTTAGTCCCCCAGGGACGGCAGAACTGAGCCAGGACTGGCGTTCTGGGTTAAGTTTCGGCCAGAGCTGCCCAAATTAGCGGATGAAGTTGTTTTCTGACGATTTAACCTGTCGATTGCTTTGACGAGAGCTTGGCCGAACAAAATCAGGTTCCTTCTGTTGATCGGGTGCTGTCTAACTGGCCAGCTTCGAGTTGCGTTGATGAACGAAGGGCACGGCTTCAGCCGTGCCACAGCACTCGCGCTGATGAGGGCTTTAGAGTCTGCGTGAGAACTCGAAAATCACGCAATATTCGTATTGATTTTGGGTAGTTATCAACACACAATCGTATTGATTTTGCCCGAAAATCCTGGCTCTCACGCAGACTCTTTAGCCCCTGGGGTACGCCTTTCCAACCTTCTACGGAAGGACACAAACGCGAAAAGAGATGACTTTGCCCTGTAGGTCTAGAAAAGCGTGCCTCGGCGGCTGAAAGCCGTCAAGCGCGCAAACCCTTACGGCACGGCTTAAGAGGCTGCGGAAAAACTCGCCATTGGGTAGGAAAGCCGTACCTCAGGGGCTAAAGCCCGACGTATTTCCAATCACTTACGGCACGACTAAAGTCGTGCCCTGATACAAAACATGAGTTTTTCCGCAACCTGTTAAGCCGTGCCCTTCGTTCGACGGTGTCTTCCCCAGGGTTCTAGGGTCAGCGAAAGCTTCATGTGCTGTCCAAATTGGCCCGTTGAAAAAACTAATTTGAACAGGTCTGAAGTTCAGCCCATGACTGACTACCGCGACTGGACTTCTACCGTGTCTTTCAACTTTTCGTTGGCATGGATCACGATGGGAATACTCTTGCGAACCTGCGTCGATGGTCTGGAACTCGACTTCGACAGGAATGGACGGCTGCGGACTAAGCTTGACCGTGACCCCTTGCAGCGGAGCGTGACCCACGGAAATCTCCTGGATGCCGATGAGCTGTGTGTCCTCGACAGCGGAATGCAATATGAGCCGATAGGAGCCACTGGGCAGCATCATGCGGAAGTTGCCGCTCTGTCGGTTAAAGCGGGTGGGAGGATTGACTGTTTCGCCGTCCCGCGTTTCTACCTGGAATCCTGCACCCCGCGCGGGCGGGCCAGAGACGGTTCCGGTCACGGCGTAGAGTTTCCCAACCGGAGGGTTTAGCTGCGCTTCTATATGATCGCCGGGCTTGAGCGCAAGGGCGCCACTGCTTCCATCCCCTTGGAGCGGGGGGTAGACGATGGGCACGAAGGCAACCGAAGACGCTGCTTCCGGCAAGCCTTCGATATGAAAGCCGGTGGCAAGGGAATATTTCCCCGCCGCGAGCCCAGCAAACCGGAACTCTCCCTCTACATTCGTCGTGGTGGATTGAATCTGTTGCCAATGGCTAAGCCCGTTCTGCGCCTGCAGCATTTTGAGCTGGATGCGCAGATCCTGGATCGGCTGGTCATTCGCATCAGTGATGGTGCCATAAACAATAGCCTCAGGGATAAGCTCGAGAATCATGGGCTGGTTTTGTGGAGGCACTCCACGGTCTTTGGGGAAATACCCTGGCTTCGATGCAGTGGGCGCGCCGGTACCTTCGGTAACATTCTCAAATTCGAAACGCCCATCGTGGCCGGTTAGTGCAGCATGCTCACCTATTTGCACCAGCGCGCGTGAGATGGGCTGGCCGGTGATGCTGTTCACGACCACTCCGCTGAGGGAGGTCGGGTTGCTTGCCTGCGGGCTTACCCCTCCGCCACTGCTTGCAGGATCCTCTGCAATCTGGCTCCAGCCGATGGACGCGGCGACGACCAGCACCAGCGGCAGCAGCAACTGGGAGATTCTGGTAAGGACCCTCATGCACGCCAACCATGATAACTAACAGCGTAGTTTCTTCAATCTCTTAACTTCGACAGTACATCCATGAAATTACCCAGTGATGGGCTTTCTGGGTAAGCTGCTCCAAAGCAAATGGACGAAACGTAGCGACAGTATACCTATTACGATCAAGTTCAGCCGCTTGCGGTTTTCGAGCTTCCTGACGGGCTTAGGTTCCAAAGACGCGACGACTACTCTACGGTGATGGTGAAGTTAGTAGAGGTTGTGAGCTTCGAATTGGCTGCGTCTGTCGCCGTCAGGGTAAAGGTATAGCTGCCTGCGGTTGTAGCCGGAGTAGTGGGTTGCGCAGATTTCTGGCTCGCACCCGCTCCACCTCCTCCGCATCCTATGACGCCCACACCCGCCATGACCAACAACACCATCAGTGCCGATGCCCAGCGGCGACGCCGTGACGGTATGCCGAACATGATCAGAGCTGCCAATATTGAACCCCCGCCCAGGGGCCAGAAGCGCAGTCGTGCCGATGCAGCCGAAGCTGCAGTCGTGGTCACAGTCAGCACGGCGGTTTCGCTTCCGCCGGATGCGAGTTTCATGCTCGCAGGATTCAGGCTGCACGTGGGGAGACTTTGTGCGCCCGCCGGAGAAGCCATCAGAGAACAAGTGAGGTTCAGGGTTCCCGAATACGTGCTGCCAGCCGTCAGGGTGACGCTCCCGGTAGCGCTCGACCCGGGAGCAACCGGGGATAGGGGCAGCACGGACATCACAAACGGAGCGACGGTGACAACCGTCGTTGCGCTCGCCGTGGCATAGGTTGCATCCCCCGAATAAACAGCTGTCAATGTATTGGCGCCGCTGCTCAAGCTTCCCGGCGCAATGGTGAAGGTGGCTATCCCACCGGACAAGGTCTGCTGCGCATTGTAGGCGCCACTCGACAGTGAAATGCTGCCGGTCGGCGTGGCTTGCCCGTTTACACCTGACAGCGTGACCGTCACCTGGTCGCTTTGCAAATCGGTAAGGACCGCAATGGAAGCCTTCGCAGTTATGGTTGGAGCGATTGTGGCTAGCGCTTCTGCCACGGAGACGCTGGCGGATTGGGTTGCGGTTGCATATGCACTGGCTACGGAAGCGTCAGGCGTATACGTCGCGCTGAGGGTATTCTTGCCCACCGGAAGCGCGCCGGCTGCCAGGTTAAATGTGGTTGTGCCTGCCGCCAGAGTTTGTTGGCTGCTATAACTTCCGCTCGTCAGCGTGATGGAACCAGCCGGTGCGGCGTTGCCGCTTCCTCCGCTGACGGCCACGCTCACCGCGAGCGCCTGCGCCGTGGTGATGCTTGAGGAGGACGGAGTGACGGTCAGCGTGGGCGTGATGAGTTCTGCAGTCAGTGGCGTGGTAGCGGAGACGCTGGACCGGTAGCTGGTGTCTCCCGGGTAGCTTGCCTCAACATTGTGGGTTCCGGAGCCAGCCGGCGAGATGCCGGTCGCCGTCGCTGTCGCAACCTGCGTCAGCTGCAAAGTGAGAATGCTTACGTCGTTCCCGTACGTGTTCGCGACTGCCAGGTCCTGGATGCCGTCGCCGTTGAGATCCCCAACCACGATGGAAAAGGGATCTGTGCCTGCCGATTGGTTGCTTGCCGAGCGAAACGTACCGTCCCCATTGCCGAGCAGAATGGTGACCGTGCCGTTGTTTCCGTTCGCCACCACCAGGTCGGGGTCGCCGTCTCTGTTCAGGTCCGCGACCGAAACGGAGACGGGAGTGGAACCCACCGATGGACTTGCCTTGGCTGCGGTAAACGTTCCGTCTCCATTGCCCAGCAGAATGGTCACGGAACCGCCCGTTACGCTCGCCACGGCCAGGTCAAGCTTGCCGTCCAGATTAAAGTCTCCAACGGCGGCTGCATAAGGATAGGTCCCCGCGGCCGGACTTGGCGCGGCAGTAAAGGATCCGTCCCCATTGCCCAGCAGAATCGTCACCGTGTTGGCGGCGCCGTTGGTCACTGCCAGATCCACGGAACCATCTCCGTTGAAGTCTCCGGACACCAGCGATCTCGGCTGGCCGCCGGTTTGCGAACTCAAGGGAGAAGCGGTAAAGGTACCGTCGCCGTTGCCCAGCAGAACGGTGACCGTATTGATCCCGGCGTTGAGCACGGCCAGATCCAGGATGCCGTCGCCATTGAATTCTCCGACGGCCATCGACTGCGGTTGGGAGCCGGTTTCCGGACTTGAGGCGGCAGCCGTAAACGTACCGTCTCCGTTACCGAGCAGGATGGTCACGTTGTTGCTGCTAAGGTTGGCAACCGCCAGGTCGGCTTTGCCATCCTTGTTGAAATCTCCTACGGTTACGAATGCGGGGTCGGCACCCGTTTGCGGGCTCGAGGCAGTGGCAGTGAAGGTGCCGTCCCCTTTCCCCAGCAGGATGGTCAGTGTATTGGCGCCTGCATTGGCTACCGCCATGTCGAGGACGCCATCCCCGTTGAAATCGGCGAGTGCGATCGAACCCGGTTGTGCGCCAGTGGCGGGTGATTGGGGATTCTGCCAGCTGAGAGTCGCCACGCCGTTGCCCAGAGCCGCACTACCCAGCACGGAGTTCGCGTTGCTCGTGTCGTTGCTCGTGTCGGGGAAAGACACGATTCCTCCCGGGGCAACCGGTCCTTGTCCAGTCACGGTGGCGGTCAGTGTGTAATCGCCTGGATTCCCGCTCTGCGCGATGGTCGTTGTCGACACTTGTGAGGCGGTGACGGCCAGACTCGACGCCACGGAAGAACTCTTTCCATCGGCAAGGGTGCCGGCAAACATAGCTTTGTAGCTATGGCTTCCCATTCCCGGGATGAACTGAAGACTGGCTGTTCCCGCGCTCGTCAACTGGGCGCTGCCGATCAGATGGATTGGATCGCAGTACGTCGCCGTGGCATCGCAGAAGTTCACCTGCCCGGCCGGGGTAGTGGAGCCGCCCTTCACCGCAGCAGTCAGCATCACGACCGTACCGGATGCGACGGAGGTGACCGGATTGCCGGCCGAAGATATCTGCAGGGTTGTCGAGGTGGAGGCCGCAGTCCCGATGGTCACCACTAAAGACGTTGTCGCAGTCTGCGATCCCGAGGTGCCGGTAATGGTCAGCGTCTTCGTACTCAGCGGCGCAGAACTGCTTGCCGCCAGAGTCAGCACGCTGGTTCCGCCGGCACTGGGATTCGGAGAGAAGGTCGCGGTCACACCGCTGGGCAGGCCGGCGGCTGCAAAGGTGACGTTTCCATCGAATCCATATTGAGGGATCACAGAGATGGTTGATTCCCCGGAACCGCCTGGCGCGAGGTTGACTTCACCGGGGGCATTGCTGATAGCGAACTTCCCTGCATTCACGGTCAGACTGAAGGTCGTCGATGAAGTCAGGCTTCCGGAGGTGCCTGTGATGGTGACAATCGCGTTCCCCGAGGCCGCCGTGTCGCTTGCCACCAGCGTCAACGTGCTGTTCCCGGTGGACGGGTTGGGAGAAAAGGAGGCTGTGACTCCATTGGGCAGCCCCGACGCGGCAAAGTTCACGCTTCCGGTAAATCCCCATTGCGGGTTCACATAGATGGTGGTGGTTGCGGAGCTGCTCTCGTTCATGCTCAGGTTATAGGCAGACGAGGAGAGGATGAAGCCCGGCACATAAATTCCCAGAAACATCGTAGCCGTCACCGTGTGGGTTCCGGAGGTGCCGGTGATAGTCAGGCTGTATTGTCCTGGAGCTGCCGAGCTGCTGGTGGTGAGTGTCAACGTGCTGTATGTGGTGGCCGGGTTCGGAGACCACGATGCTGTGACGCCGCTGGGCAGGCCGGAGACAGACAGGTTCACGCTTCCGCTGAATCCATATTGCGGGTACACCCCAACATTTGCGGTGCCCACGCCTCCCTGGCCAACGGCGATACTTCCCGGCGAGAGGATGAAGCTCGGCGCGTAAATTCCCAGCGCGAGCGGCGTCGTCACCGTCTGCGTGCCGGAGGTGCCGGTGATGGTCAAAGCGTATTGTCCCGGGGCAGCCGCGCTGCTCGCTGTCAGTGTCAGCACGCTGTTTGAGGTGGTTGGGTTCGGAGAAAAGGATGCTGTCACGCCGCTGGGCAAGCCGGACACGGAAAGATTCACCTGGCCGGAGAATCCGTACTGTGGATTCACATAGACGTACCCGGTGCCGGAGCTGCCCTGGCCCAAAGCCACACTGGGGGAACTGGAGAGGATGAAGCTGGGCACATAAATCCCTAATGTAATCGTGGTGGTTGCTGTCTGGGTGCCGGAGGCGCCGGTGATGATGAGTGTGTATTGGCCCACGGAAGCTGTACTTCCGGCCGTCACCGTCAGCGTGCTGCTTGAGGTGGTTGGGTTCTGGGAAAAGGATGCGGTCACGCCGCTGGGCAGGCCGGACACAGAAAGATTCACCTGGCCGGCAAATCCGTACTGTGGATTCACAGAGACATAGGTGGTTCCGGAAGTCCCCTGACCGACATTCAAGCCGTAACTGTAGAGCGTGAATGTGGGTGTATAGACGGTAAGGATCAGGGTTGTGGTTGCGGTCAGATTGCCCGAGGTACCGGTAATCGTCAGCGTCTTCGTACCCAGCGGGACAGAACTGTTTGCGGCCAGGGTCAGCGTGCTGAACCCGGTCGCAGGGTTGGGAGAAAAGGATGCTGTCACGCCGCTAGGCAGGCCAGACACTGAGAAATTCACGTTGCCAGTGAATCCATATTGAGGATTCACATAGACAAAGGCGGTTCCGGAGGTACCCTGGCCAAGGTTCAGGCTCCCCGGGCCGTAAAGTGTAAAGGCCGGCGCATATACGCCTAAAGTCACAGTGGTCGTTGCGGTAAGATTGCCCGAGGTGCCGGTGATCGTCAGCGTCTTCGTACCTGGAGCCGCCGAACGGCTTGCCGTTAGCGTCAGCATGCTGGTGCCGGCGGTTGGGTTCGGATTCCAGAGGGCGGTCACACCGCTGGGCAGCCCGGAGACCGCAAGCGTGACATTGCCCGTAAATCCATACAGCGGGTTCACGAAGACGTAGGCCGTGCCTGACATTCCCTGGCCGATGTCCACACTTCCTGGGATGGAAAGTGTAAAGGCCGGCGCATATACGCCAAGAGTCAGGGTGGTGGTCGCCGTCAGACTGCCCGAAGTGCCGGTGATGGTCAGAGTGCTGGTGCCCACGCTGGCGGTACTGCTCGCCGTGAGAGTCAGCGTGCTCGTATTCGTCGTGGGGTTGGGAGAGAAGCTGGCAGTGACCCCTTGGGGCAAACCGGAAACGGCAAGATTCACATTGCCTTTAAATCCATACTCGGGGGTCACCTGGATAGAGGCGGGGCTTGACGTTCCCTGGCCCAGGTTCAATTTGCCTGGACTGGAGAGCGTGAAGCTTGGCCCATGGATGGAGAGTGACAGGGTGGTGGTCTCTGTCAAATTGCGGGAGGTGCCGGTGATGGTCAGCGTGCTGATGCCTACGCTGGCGGTGTTGCTTGCTGTCAGGGTCAGCGTGCTGGTCCCGGTCGTGGAAGTAGGTGAGAAAGAAGCGCTCACGCCGCTGGGCAGGCCCGACACGGCGAGGTTCACGTTGCCGTTAAATCCATATTGAGGGTTGACGGTAACGGTCGATGTTGCGGAACCACCCTGGTTCAGCCCCAGGCTGCTCGGCGAAACGGAAAGAAGAAAGCCGGCCGCATGAACTGCTACCGTAATGTTGGTAGTTGCCTTCAGGTTTCCGGACGTGCCGGTGATGGTCAGCGTGGAGCTTGAGCTGGCCGCTGAACTGCTCGCCGTGAGAGTCAGCACACTGCTCCCGGACGTCGGATTCTTACCCCACACCGCCGTCACACCACTGGGCAGCGGAGCGGTCACAGCCAGTGTGACGTTTCCGCTAAACCCGCCGGCGTCGGTCACATTGATGGTGGTGGAACTGGAAGCTCCCTGGTTTACCAGGACAGTGGCCGGAGTGCCCAGGATCCAGAAACCCGGCATCTGCGCCCCCGCCAGGTCATCGATGAGGTTCTGCCCATTGGCGCTTCCCCATCCGGTCACCAGATCGTAGCCGGTGACGGCGCTAAACCATACTGGCTGATTCCCAGTGTCGTTGTTACCGGAGGTGACGTCGTGAAGATCTTTGCTGTAGGTGGATCCCTCCGCGAGGGTGTAAAGAGTTGGATTGATGAAGCCCACTCCACCTTTGGGTGCTGTGCCTGCCTCGACAGCCTGTTGATTGACCAGCGCCATGAACCCGGCCCAGCGAGGAGCCGCAAAGCTGGTGCCCGCCCATGTTCCATTACACGAGCCCAGGTTACAGACGTAGTTGTCGAAATCCCCTTCCATGCTGACATCGGGCACATTACGCAGGGTGGCCGAACCGGCATTGGATGAGTTGGCCACGCCGCTTTGCCAGCCCGGAATCGCGATGTTATCCGGACTGATGCCGCCGCCGCTGCCGTCTCCCAACGAATTCCAGGCTGTCTCTGAAGCCCACGCGCCCCCGGTGCCGTTGGTGGTCAGATGGGTGCCGCCGACAGCGGTCACGTACTGGTCTTCCGCCGGATAGAAAAACGGGCTGATCGATGCATCCCAGGCGCCATAATCGCCGGAGGCAGTGAAGAAACTCTGTCCCTGTGCAGCAAATTCCTTGAAGAACACATCGTCCGTCGCCGGATCGTCAGGGTACCAGCTCCAGGAACTGCTGATTTGTTTTGCGATGTTCTCTGAGGCCATGGTGTTGAGGATGTTGGCATCGTCGAGACCCTGGCCGATATACACGCGAACCTGGTTGAGGCCTGGAGCCATGCCAATGGCCTGCACAATATCCAGCACCACTTCAGCAGGTCCATTGCCGGCGCCTGGCGCTCCCGTAGCGCCATCCAGCAATACGTTATTGATGGCGACGTTGTAGGTTTGACCGGCATTGCTGAACGTACTGTTCACGTCGCTGAGGTCGTAGCCGCTAAACTCCAGGAGCCCCACCGACTGACCGTTGCCATCGAGCGTTGTGCCGCCGTAATAGGCCGCGCGCATGTCGCTGGCGAGATAAGAACCTCCTGGGCCGGATCCAAACACGCTCGCGGCCGCCTGCGCAAGCTGCGGCTCTGACAGCATCGGATGCGGCAGATGGAAGCTGTTCAGGCCGGCGATATGCGCGACGGGCACACTCAAATTGAGCGACGGCTCACGATCCGGAGAGTAGAAGGTGCGATCCTGCGTGGGATGCCGATAGACATTCATCCTCAGGTGGAAGGCGCTGTTGATCTGATCCACTGTGCCCGTGATGGGCACGATGAGCCGATTCACGGGTGTTCCCGTGACCGTAAAACCGTTGGCCCGGGCGAAAGAAACGGCGGCCTGGTAATCGTGAGCGGTGGGACCAAACCGCTCCGTGAACTGATCCACGGTAAGAAACTGGCGGAAGTCGGGACTGGTGGGGTCGTAGAGCCGTTGCAACAGGCTTGCCAATTCTGTCTGATTGCGCAATGGCAGCACGATGGAAAGATTCATCTGCTGCCCCGGCGGCAGAGAACCCACAAGCGGCGCTTGCCCACCTGTGATTTCGCGGTGCACGTGATTGTGCAGTAACTGAGACGTTTGCTGCGCGCGCCCCAGGTTGCAAGTCCCGGTCAGCAGGACCGCGAGCATCACCAGGTATGTACTCAGAGAATTCCTGCGTCGCCCACTGTGATTGAAGGCGAACGAAGGCCCACACCAGAGACAGGGAATCACCGAAAGGCCCCTTGTAACAAGGACAGAGATATTTGTCAGCCGTAGTTAACAAGGGAGGGGGACGCCCAACACGGCAAATCCGCGGAGTCGAACCTCCGCGACTCTCGTTTTTCTGAGCGTCTGCGAGAGTCTACCATCTGCCTGTTCCCGTGTAATCCAAACAATGGTAACCGCTTAAGGTGTCTTTGGAATCTGCTACCACGACAGGCCGCGGGGAGGTAGCATGTTGCGAACTGGGTGGCGTTAGGCCCACGTGACAGGAGGCCGTCAGATTCTTTCGACCATGCCGAACGAGAATCGGCCCATCTGACCAGGGCCCCAGGCGTCCGCCAAAATCGATGGGATTTGGTTATGACGGAAATGTATCGATTGAATTGGTGTCAATTGAGAATCACGCCCTCAATTGCTCTCCTTAACAACTGATAGTCGAGTGTCTACCACCGTCGCCAGATTGAGGGAAGAGACTGCGAATACCTACCGCTATTCATTGCGCAGAGCGACAGCGGGATCCACTCGCATTCCCGCGCAGGCGGGAATGAGGATCGCGACCAGAGAGACGAGACACAGAAGCATCGGGACAGCGATAAAGGTGAGTGGGTCGTAGGTGCTGACTTGGAACAGGAGCGCCTTCAGCAGTCGTGACACTGCTAAGGCGGCGCCGAGTCCGATGACTCCGCCTGCCAGCACCAGTCGAATGCCATCCTTCGCGATCAGATGGAGAATATCTGACCTGGCCGCCCCAAGCGCCATGCGCACACCGATCTCCTGCGTTCGCTGGGTGGCCATGTATGCAATGACGCCATAGAGTCCGATGACGGCCAACACCAAGCCCGTGAAGGCGAAGAATCCGAGAAGTGCCGTCTCAAAGCGGGGCCTATCCGCCAACCCACTTATCGTTTTGGCAAGAGGTTCCATGTCAACAGGCACGGTCCGATCGAGCGCTGTGATCTGCGACCGGACCCAAGGCCCAATGGTCGCTGGCGGAAAAACCGAATCGATAAGCAGGATGGACCTGCTTCCGGCCCAGTCGTCGCTTACATTGCGCCGAAGCACATAGATTTCAGGATCGTCCTGATCAGTAAGCCCGCCGTTTTTTACGTTGTTCGCCACGCCTGCAACGTTGAACCAGGTTCGATCGTCAGCCGACTGGTGAGCGATCTGAATGCGTCTTCCGATAGGGTCCGCACCCGGAAACAATTGAGCGGCCAGGAGCTTGCTGAGCACGACCAGATTCTGCGAGGAGTTGCGATCCGCCTCTGCGAAACCGGGGCCCCGAATGATCGGAATGTTGAGTGCAGGAAAGTAGTCCGGCGTGACCCGGCGGATGACGACCGTAACACCGGTCCCCGCCTTAGACGGCGCTCGTCCTTCTACGGCCAGATCGGAGAACCGGAATTCTCCTTGCCATCCTCCGGGCGGGATACAGTCCGCCATGCCCACCGCACGCGTTCCCGGCAGCCGCCGCAGAGCAGATTCCAGACGCAGATAAAACTGCATCTCCTTCTCATTGGTGTTGTAGCGGAACCAAGGCAGCGCAGGCTTCACGGTGAGTACTCCTCCGGTTTGCATGCCGAGGTTCTGATCTTGAATTTTCTGGAAGCTGCGCAGCAACAATGCCGCGCCCGAAACCAGAATGATGCTGACAGCTATTTGTCCCATGACGAAGCTGCGCCTTAGCAACACGTGACTGCGGGATAGTGAGGTCCTCGCGTTGAGGACGGCCGAACTCGGTTTCTGAAGCGCGGTGGCAAAGCCAAAAAGCGCTCCGCAGACCAGTGCCAGGGATACCGTGAACATGGCGATGCGCAAATCCAGATGCGCTTCGCCCAGGAATGGAACCCCAGTTGGAGCAAGGTTGATAAAAACTGCGAGCAGTCCTTGAGCCACGACTAACCCGGCAACAGCTCCCGACAGAGAGAGCAGAATGGCCTCCGTGAGTGTCTGCCTGATAAGCCGGCTGCGGCTTGCGCCGAGCGCTGACCGCACCGCAAGCTCGCGTTGGCGCGCAGCACCGCGAGCCATCATCAAACTCGCCACGTTGGCACAGCCTATCAATAGAACCGCAAGAACCGAGCCCAACAAAATCCAGGCAACCGGCCGCACCTCCATTGTCTCGCGATCGCGCAAAGATCGAATGCTGAGGTGCGCTTCGTCCCGCGCCTCAGCAGGAAAAAGCTGCCGCTCGGAGTTGAAGAGCGGCTGCATTTGCGCATAAGCCTGTGCGATGCTCACCCCCGCTTTGAGGCGGGCGAAAGTTCGCATCGGATTGCCAAAGCCCCCATTTAAGGTGTGTTGCGCCGCGCGGTTCAGCGCCATCGGGAAGATCACGTCAGCCGACGCGAGGGTGGGAAACTGAAAATTCCTGGGCAAAACTCCGACTACATGGGCCTCGCTGCCATCAATATTAATCGCTCGTTCGAGAATATGTGGATCGCCGCTGTAATGCCCCTTCCAGAGAGCGTAGGAGATCATCACCACACGCGGACCGTTAGGGCGATCCTCCTCAGGCAGAAAGTTCCGTCCGAAGACCGGCGAGATTCCAAAGAGTGGGAGGAAGCCCGCTTGGAAGGAAACGCAGTCGAGTTGCGCTGGGTTGTTCTCAACCAGGTCGCAGGGATGCGTGCCCGCGCTCTGGCTGGCGAGTGAGACGAAGGATTTTTGATTGTCCTGCCACTCGAGATAAAACCGCCCCATGAGGAACTCCTGGTGTTCCAACGAGTGCACGATACCCAGGGAGACGATTCGGCCAGGGTCTGCGTAGGGCAGGGTACGAAAGAGGATGCGGTCGACTACGCTGAAGACGGCGGTGGTCGCTCCGATGCCGAGTGCAAGGGTAAGGATCACGCTGACGGTAAAGAGCGGGTTGCGGCGGAAACCGCGCACTGCATAGCGCGCGTCCTGTAGCACGGTGCTTAACCACCATCCGGGGCGCTGCTGGTCGCATCGCTCCCGTGTGCGCTCTAAACTACCGAACTCGATCAGGGCCTGCCGGCGCGCCTCGGAAGTGCTCAGGCCCTCTGCAATTTTCTGTGCAATGGACTGCTCAAGGTGAAACTGCAATTCGTGCTCGAAGTCAGTCCTCTTCTTGCGGAAAATGAGGAACCGGATTCGCGTTAGGAATTCTGTAATCATGACGACGCCTCTGCCTGGCGGCCAAGCACCGATGCAATCGCGGAGGTCAGCCGATCCCACGTGGCCAGTTCCGCCTCAAGCTGCTTTCGGCCGGCCGTCGTCAGGCGATAGAACTTCGCCCGGCGATTGTTCTCTGAGCTCCCCCAATCCGAACGGATCCATCCCTTGTACTCCAGCCGATAGAGCGCCGGATAAAGAGATCCCTGGCCAATCTGCAATACGTCTTTCGACAACTGCTGAATGCGCTGGGCTACGCCCCACCCATGCATCGGCTCCAGAGCAAGCGTCTTCAGGATGAGCAAGTCCAGCGTCCCCTGCAGCAAGTCGGTCGATTGCGGCATGTTCCCCTCGGCGTTCGACAATAGAATTACTAGCGCTCTTGTCGAATGTCAAGAGGTAAGCTTTTACCAAGCGAGAGTCGTCGATTTTCGTTGGAGCACAATCACGGCTGTATGAGAAGAAGTCACGATGATGTAAGGCCGGCTTTGCGGCAACTTGACGGCAAGCGAGGTGATTAGGGCTTCACCCTCCGGAGAGCTGGTGGATCACTGCCGGTTGGCAATCAACGGCCTTGGCCCGCATTTCTCACAGACCCCTGGGTGAACAAATAAACGAATCGCTGCCGGTAGTGAGATCTCAATGCGTAGCGAGTGACGGGTGCCCCATTTCTGCCCGGTTTTGGCAGATGTGGGATTCCACGGCTGTCCACCGATCACTCTCTACCAGCAACAGATCTTGAAGTCCATGGCCATCTATACTCTGCACAGTCAGGGGTTGAGGTTTGTGGAATCCCACATCTGCCAAAACCGGGCAGAAATGGGGCACCCGGGCTCTGTCGCAGACCGGGCTGTGAGAAATCCAGGCTAAGCGAAGGCTAAGCGGCAACGACCCAGATCAGCAAGCATGACATTTGTCGCTAAGTGATGCTCTCAGGCAATAGGTCCGCCGGTGCCGGGATCCGAGCTGGATCGGAGCAACGACAGATCGAGAGCGCGTTCCTGCAGAAGACGTGCTGCTAAGCTCGTATCCTGATCAAGAATCCCCAACAAGATGTGGCGGCAACTCACCGACTCGCCTGAGTCGTGCGCTTGGTGTGAGGCCCTGGCAAGAGCTTTCTTGCAGTCCAAAGCAAGTGTGGGTCCCAGGCGGGGACGTCCACGCTCCCAGCGAAGAAGCGGGCTTCGGGGGGCCGCTTTGTTAATCTCCATTGCTCGAACCATCGTCACCAGAGTTTCCAAGCCACGGGGTCCGAGAAGAGCACTGGTAAGTTCGTCGTCGCTGCGCAGTGCACCCAGGAGAAGGTTCTCCAGGCTGACCTCTCCATAACTGAGTGGACCTTTTTCGAGTCGTGCAAGATAGATCGCTCGCCTGGCGCGTTCGCTGTAGGCGTTTGGATAAGGAGTACCAGGCGATGTCTCCAAATGGCGCGCCGGAGCGTTCAGCGCGAAATCAACTATGGTGCGGAACCAGAGGCGAACTCGTTTCCCTCTGGTGTCCGCTGCGCGAAGCTGATCACGAAAACACTGAGTCATGGCTTGCTCGTATTTGTGACGATATCGAGCGGGGTAAACCTTCAGCAGAATTCGATAGAGATCTTCTGAAGTCATCACACCTCCGCGTCCCGAGCTATGCCGTCCTCAAGACCGACTTGGCACGAGCCATACGCACCAGAGCCTGTAGACGCTCGGCCTCGGCTGCCGCTGCTCGTCGGCCTTGTCTGGTTATTCGATAATACCTCCGCCGCTCGTCACTCAGGCCGGGATCGATACGCTCATCACATTCTTCGATGAGGCTGCCTTCGAGCATACGTTTCAAGGTACCGTAAAGCGTTCCCGGTCCCATCTGTAACTGCTGATTGGTCCGCTCGGCTACCTCCAGCATGATTCCGTATCCATGCCGGTCCTGGTCTGCGAGGGCCAAGAGAATGTGAAAGACGGCGGGTGTCAGTGTCGTCATGTTTCCAATGCATCCGTTACGGATATATTAAAAAGCCAGTTTGGAATTGTCAACGCCTCTGCGCTTTCTCCCGCCTCCAGGGGAGTGCGACTGAGAGGTTTTCAAGGCCTCGTCCAGGCATGCGATCCGGAAGCACGCCACTTATCGGTTGAATAGGATTGCGTTTGTTGCAGCCACCCCAGGTGGCTGTTAACACTTCTTCTTCTGTGAACGTCTATGATCTCGTGGGGATTTTGCCTGCATGGCGTCGAGTTCAGGAGATCGAGCTGGCGTACTCGCGGCCGGCCTGGGACGTCGGCCCGTGAGGGAAGGACCCGCGCCTGAAGTCTCCGACGATGCGATGTTGGTGTGTGCGGCGAGGGACGGGGACCGGGCGGCATTTGGGCGCCTCTACGAGCGCTACGCCCGGATGGTCCACGGCGTTCTGCTCGCGAAGGTCCCGCTGGGCGATGTGGATGACCTGGTTCAAGATGTCTTTTTGAAAGCGATGATTCGGCTTTCCACGCTGCGGGAAAGCGGAAGCTTTGGAGGCTGGCTGGCAGCAATCGCTCGCAATCGGGCGAATGACTACCACCGGCGTTCGGTGCCAACGGATCCACTCGCGGATGACGGGCCAGACAACCATCCCGGCCGTGTAAGCGCTGCTGGAGAACAGCAAGGCCCGGGCGTCGCAATCCTCGATGCGATCAGGAGCCTGCCCAACGCCTATCGGGAGACACTGATCCTGCGGCTTGTCGAGGGCTTAACGGGTCCTGAAATAGCGGCTCGCACCGGGATGACGCACGGATCCGTGCGGGTTAATCTTCACCGAGGCATGGAGCAGCTCCGCGCGATACTGAGTGCGAACACAAGCAGCCGTGGGCCAGAACAGGAGATGCCGTAGTTATGGACGCGGGGGAGAACAATAGAGAGAACGAAACATCGACCCATACGAAGAGTGGCGACTATCTGTGGGACGGATCTGGCGAGCCCGATTCTGAAATCCAGAAGCTGGAAGCGTTACTGGGAAAGTTTCGACATGACGGCCGGGCTCCCGTATTTGCAGAGATCGTCCCGGAGAGACGATGGTCGTTTTTTCCGTTGCGGTTGCTTCCCGCTCTGATGACGACTGCGGCTGTCGTGTTGGCAGTTGGAGTCATCACATTTCTGGTTCACGGAAGGAAGCCTTCTCCACTCACCATGGTGGGTTGGGAGGTATCTCGCCTCTCAGGAACACCTCGGATCGGACGAAGCGTCATGAGAGGGAACGAAGGACCGAGCCGCCTCGGCGTCGGGCAGATGCTTGAAACCGATGACCAGTCGCGGGCCAGCCTGCAGGCTGAAGGTATCGGCCAGATCGAGGTGGGGCCGGGCACACGCCTGCGTCTGCTCACCATGGGCAAAGGCTTGAAGCGGATTGCCCTGGATCGCGGAACCATTGAAGCGTTTATCTGGGCGCCTCCAGGTCAATTCGTGGTCGACACGCCATCAGCTGTGACCGTGGACCTGGGTTGTGCTTATACCTTGCAGGTGGAGGATTCGGGCAGCGGGATCGTGCGTACGTCTCTCGGGTGGGTCGGATTCAAGCTGAATGGTCATGAGTCGTTCATCCCTGCCGGCGCGGCTTGCGCGACCAGGCGGAAAGTCGGCCCTGGCACTCCCTACTTCGAAGATGCGCCGGCGGAGTTTCGTTCCGCTTTGGCGAGATTCGACTTTGAGGACAAGACACCGCAGCAACGCGCCGAAGACCTGGCGATTGTTCTTGCCCAATCCCGGGCACGTGACGCACTGACACTGTGGCATTTGCTGGCGCGTGTCGACGAGGGGCAGCGAATGCTCGTATACGATCGGTTGCGTCAGCTCGCGCCTCCCCCCGCTGGTGTTACCAAGGAAGGAATTCTGCGTCTCGATCAACCCATGCTTGATCTATGGTGGAACGCGCTCGGGTTTGACGACATTTCGGTTTGGCGCCACTGGGAGCGTTCCTGGTCCGGAGCGTCAGATCGCGAATAGTGAGTCAGCGAACCACTTGGTCATCCACAGCTTGCACATCGTAATCGCTATCCCATGCCTTGTTAACAGTTCACATGCTGCTGGCGTCTCTTTGAACGTAAGTTGAATCCACCAACAAGGAGACACTTCGAAAATGAATTCACCTGCATTTTCACGCCGCGCCATTGGCCTGGCAGCTGTCCTGCTCGGGCTCACCACCTTCGCACACGCGGGTCCACCTCTTATCTGCCGTGCTATTGAAATCGGCCAGGCGAAGACGCTGCCCTGGGTCGACTTAAGCTATCGGAAGGGAAGTGGAGGCTACGACCTGAAGAACCTCACTCGGGACACTCTGGGAATTCTCGATTCGAACCCGTCTGTGTTGGTCAGAATGGAGACGCTGCGGAGAGCCACGATTTACGCTCGTCAGGATCCTCAAGTAGCGAAAGAATTGCTGACCCGGCTTTACGCGCAGGCTACCAATTCCGGGGCCGATAGCCGCGGCGCTCTTGCGTGGTTCGACGCCGGGTACCTGGTCGAGGCTTATAAACAATGGCTGGGCAAAGGAGAGCCGAACCCGGCGAGCAGCCTTGACGGGTACGGTTGGGTAAAGAAGGCCATCAGCCTGCGAGGATCGGATCCGGAAATGGAATTCGCCGCTGCTCTCATCACCTTCAGTGGTTCGGAGCGCGATCGCAACGACCATGTTGATAAAGCCATGGCGGGTGCCAACACAGATTCTCCTCTCGCTCAGAACCTGGCCTCGTACTTCAATCGTCGGACAATTGCTGAGCGCTAGCGTACGGTGCCGAAGAGTGGAGGAAACAACTTTGCGCATGAGAAGGTTTCCTGGGGAGCCGAAGTTCGGTTTGCCGGCTCCCCGCTGCGTAGTTTCCTGGTCTCGCAGGCTGCCGGACAAAGTCTTCGCTTGCATAAACCCCGCCATTCACGAACGATGAACAGTTGCGGAAAAACTCTTTCATCTTCCCTGAAGGGCAGGGCTGAAGAGTCAGCGTGAGAACCCAGGGAACAACGCAACCCTGGTATCTTCAGACTCGCTGAGTCAACGCGTTCATGCTTTGTATCAGGGCACGACTTTAGTCGTGCCGTAATAGTCGGAAAACAAATGGGCTTTAGCCCCTGAGGCCCCTGTTCGCCAGACGTGCTGAAAGCACTCGATATAGGCAAGCGAAAGACGTACCTCAGGGGCTAAAGCCCTCGTCTTTGTTGGGCCTGTGCGGCACGACTGAAGTCGTGCCCTGATACAAAGCATTAGAGCAGTGACTCCAAAGACGACCCGCGCATTTCCGTCACGAAGGGTTTGGAAAGGATGCATCTCGTGGCTAAACACGATTTGTGAGGAACCGGTCCGTAGCCGGTTTGACAACTGAAAGCGCCAACACTCAGAGGGTCACGGCCGTGGTATCCCACATCTCGCAAAAAAAAAGGCGAGATGTGGAGCACCCAAGATTTCGCGGCAAGGAGAAGACTCCCTACTAAGTGGAACTGACTAATTGCCTATCGGGTGCTGACCAAAGCCAGAGACATTAGGAAGCAGCTGCCGGAGAGAGTGTTCAAGTTGTTCAGAAACGGACACCGCAACAACGTGTTACATCCTCGTGAACAGTGTTCATAAACGAACATGGTTTTTTAATTTCAACCACCCCGTCCCTTCTTATCGCAACTCTGATAGCTAAATTCTGAAGTTTGCAGGGAAAGGCCTTCTTCATTTGTGGCCTTTCGGATGCAATACATCAAGCTATGTGAACTCTACCGCGAGACTCTGATCGTAACCATGTACGTACGGGAACTTACGACGAAAGGATTGCGTAACCACAATCCAGGTAGCAGTCGATCTCATCTTTCTTCCAAATCTCTATTGAGGGACACACATGATCGCCTTGTTTTCCCATCGAGCATACCGACCCTATCTTCGCTTGAGAGTGAGCTTGCTTCTTCTTACCGCGCTGAACTTGAGCGTTTGTGCCGTCTGGGCGCAAACGTCCGAAACCCAAAGCTGGTCTTCGCAGGTGCGCATTGCGCACGATCTTGCATTGATTCATACCGCCGAACAGGAGCATCGCCCCGATGCGGAGCGAGGCGCGTTGTGGGCGCAACTGGCATCGGAGTACCAGTACGCAGCAGAATTCCTGAAGGCAGAAGATGCCTACAACAAGTCGCTGCATCTGCTCAAGAGTGCACCCGCAGCCCGGGCAGAATATGCCGCGACGCTCGAAAGCCTCTCCGCCCTCTATCTGCTTTATGGCCGTGTCGATGACGCCGAGAGCGTGAGGAAGCAGGCGCTCGCGGTACGCGAGAAGTTGGGCAACCCATCCGATATTGGACTTAGCCAGGTACATCTGGCGAACGTAGCTATTGCGCGGCGCCAGTTCAAGAATGCAGAGCGGCTGGCCCTACGGGGAATGGAAGAGATGGAGTCCTCCTCTAACCCTCCCAGGTCGGGGATGCTCTCTGGATTAATTACGGTTACGTATGCACGCTGCAGACAGGGGCACTATAGTGAAGGATTGATGAGCGCACAGCAAGCGGTTGCCTTCGCCAACACCCACTTCGAGCCAGAGTCGGCGGCTGTTGCATTTGCGCTGGAGACGCTCGGGTTTGCGGAGTGGAAGAACGGGGCAGTCCAGGACGGGGAGAAAGCTATGCTCCACGGTATTCAGATACTCAGGACAAAGCTGGTTCCGGCCGATCCTCGCCTGGCCGGCGCGCTGCTGCAATACCAGGACTATTTAATCGCAACAAGCAGGAGGGTGGAAGCACAGAAGATTCACGAAGAAGTGGAAAGGATAGACAGTCAGACCAGAACGTCCTGTTCGGCCTGCACCGTAAGCGTCTATAGTTTATCGAAAACCTTGCGATAAGAAGGATCTGCCTCGGATTCCATATCGCGCAGCCATCACCCTGAGCATTGTTTGATAGCTCTCTCTGTCAGTTACGGATATGTACCTATGGTCTCGAGGATAAGAAGATGTGAAAAGTAAAAAATGAAGTTGGGGTAAATCTGACTTTGCACTCGTCTCTCCGCAAACAGACGCCTGGATGCCCCACATCTCGCTCGTGTTTCGCGAGATGTGGGATACCACAGCCCTAACGTCGTAACTCTTAACCCTCGAGACGCCCTTGAGCTTTCGATTCATTCTCTAGAGGCGAGTCGTCGAGGTCCGTGGTATCCCATATCTCGCGAAACACGAGCGAGATATGGGCCACCCGGGGATCTGTTTGCGGGAGAGAGAGTGTACGGGACTTACTGCATGGGAGTGCTGGCATCTCGCGAAGGAGGTGGAGTCACGAGAACCTCTCCCAGTGGGCCGCGGTCCAGGCCGCTCGCATCCACCAAATGCACTGAGACCCTGCTGGTATTGGGTGGCGCCTGTATGGTGGTCTGCAACTGTACCGGCTCGATGGGAGTCACGGACATAAGCTTCGCGGTACCGCGCACGCCCCTTCCGTAAAAGTGCGCCACCAGATCGCCTGCATAGAACGCTCCAAAGCTTCCGGAGAGTACCAGGCCTGCGGGGGTAGCAGTGGCCGTAAGTGGCGTCCCGATAACTCCGCTATAGGTCGTGGTCTTGAAGTCCTCTCCCATTCGCGTGGGATACCACTGCGTGTCCATAGCATAGCTTTCGCCCGGCGCGAGCTCGACTAAAGGGCTGTTCAATTCGGCCTCCATGAAAGGTCCCTCACGGGGTTCCGCGTGTTTATCCTGCCGTGAAGGTTCGCCGGACGAATAAAAGATGATGGTCGCTTTACTCGGATACACGGCAGTGGGATCAACACGGTGGCGCTCGACCATGGTGTATCGGGTTGTGCCATCGACGGCGGCCAACCATCCCAGTGGGGAGTCGATCCAGACTTCTTGCATGATGTCGTTCCAATGCACGTGTAACATGCCATCGCTGACTGAGAAAGCCGGGTTGTCCGCCGGCCCGGTGCGCACATAGTAGCCGTTGAGATATGCGCTCGTCGGGTTCACAGCGGTCACTCCCCAGAACTTCGGGTTGAAGTTCTCCGAGCCCGCAGGATTGGAAGTGGGGTACTCGGTGATGGTCTGCTCCGACCAGGTTTGCGGGTAGCCGCTCATGTTCTGCATGACCACATGAAACGAGATCACGGGTGTGTCCGCGTCGATACTGATGTCGCGGATATACCGCTGTCCGATCTCGGGATTTACCGGCCCCGTCATCCGCACCGCACACCTGGCGCCGCGCGACAGCACCTCCAGAGTAAAGGGGCCACCGTCGAGGTTGCCCCCGCCGGACCAATGCTGCTCGTCCTGGTTGCCCTCTGGTAACGGCCATACTTTGTCGCCACCGTAGTTGTGCTCACCGCCTCGGTCGCGTTCCAGCGGAATCACCTTACCTTTGAGTTCGGGATTTACATAGAGAAAATCGTGGCCACCGAAAGTAACCTGGATGAGCCGCCCGCCAATCTGTGGAACTAGCTCCAGCTTCACCCAGGGATTGGCCAACTCCTCCGCCTTCCATCCCAGGTAATTCGTTTCCTGCACAGTGCAGCCGGGCGTGGACGCGGCCTGGCATTGCAGCGCCAGACTGGCCGGCAGTGCCAACAGCGCAAGGAAGGTGAACCACTCTAAAAAGCAGTCTTTGGTTGTGGCAGAAGTGGAATACATTGGCTATCCGTAGAAAGTTTGGGGAACGTGGCAGGGCGGGGGAGAGGGCTTCTCCCTGAACGTCGCTCAATGCGTCGGTTGTCTCACAGCGATGAATGAAATCTGTTCGACATCTTCTGCCTTCGAATCAAAATTCTGTTGCAATGTCGTTCGTGCCGGAAAATGGGTCTTAAAAAACTTTCCATACAGAGCATGGACCTGATCTGCGTCCTTCATCTCCCGCATATAGATGGTCGAAGAGGTGACATTGGAGAAATCCATATCGGCCTCCTCCAGCCCGTCCAGCAAGTTGCGCATCGACAGCCGCGTCTGCACACCCAGATCAGGGCTAAAGAGCCCTAAAGCCGGAACGTAGGCGTCCTTTGCTGAGAGATAGAGGGTATCTCCATAGAGGATGCCGGGGCTTGCCGTTCGGCTAGGCTTCTCATTCTTGGGGCGAATTGCCCTGCGTTTTGCCAGGTCGGCCCCCGCAATGCAGCTGAAAACGATGTGATTCCTATTGGGGAGATCTAATACCTGAATTGTTCCCCGTCCTGGCGTATCTCCAAATTCGAAATAGGTCGCATAAATCTTGTTCATCACATCTTCTGGAGCATCGGTGCTGCTGAGATATGGATTCACCCAGATAACGTTCGCCATACTCAGGTTCGCCGACTTTACAATCGTGGTGACATTATCGAGGGCCTGTTTCACTTCGCCTGCAAAATTCGCTGCAACCTCTCCCGTCAGCGGGTCGGTTCCCCCCTGCGCCGACATGTAGAGTACGTCATCCACCTGGATTCCGGCCGGATCAAGGTGTGGGCCCTCTGGCCATCCCTGCGGATGGATCACGCGGCGTGTGGCCGCGCTGCTCGCGGCAATGCAGTTGATCTGAATCTTTTCTCCATCGGGCAGAGCGCCCACGACCAGTACGGTACGTGCGGGAGGATTTTGACCAATCGTTTTCCAATAGACATCGTTCATAGCAGATATATCCTGCCCATTGGTGACGTAGATGTTCATCCAGACGACATTGCCATAATCCATTCCTGCGGCGCGAAGCACACGTTGCACATTGGCCAACGACTGGCCGGCCTCCTGGCGAAAATCCTGGGGAAGACTGCCATCGGTGTTCCGGCCATTCTGACCCGCTACGTAGAGCGTTTGGTTGGCGAGAATGCCGGCACTGGATACCGGGCCAGGATCTTTACCATCCACCTTGATGACCTTGAGGGCGCCGCCCCGCTGCGCAAAGACCTGCATGCCGCACGCAGCAAGCGAAACACATAAGGCAATTCGTCGGCAACTCTTGAGTAAGTAGCTCATGTTTCCTTCCAAAGACCTCTCGCGGCCGCACAAGGAAACCAGTTTATCGCGAGAGCCTCCAAACAACCGAGGGAATGGATGGCCGCCTAACCTTTCCATAGTCCGGAGAGCCTACTTCACGCAGATTGTTTGCGCGCTTTGTCAAGAATCTGGCGGAGACGATTGCCGACGATCAGATCTTCGCCTGGTTGCATGGTCATAGAGATAATTTGTAAATGATTCGGGCGGTCTCTCCGCTGTCTATTTGGATCGCTGTTTCTTATACGGGCGAGCACCCCGCTGGGATTACTGTTCGTCAGCACTTCAATGCGAGGCTCACCTGCGCGCAGCTGCTCGTCGCATTGAGCCACCGTCAAGCCGAATTTTGCTTCGTCCCAGGTGACCGTCAGGGTCGGATAACTATTTTCGTCTGGAGGAATTGCAATGTTTGTGGTGACGCCCGGTACCGTTTCCACTAATTTCTGGATGCGTTCTACGCGGCTCTGCCACTCTTTATTTAACACCCCAAGATCGGCATGCGACCAATAATCAATTGCCGCAAGCATTCCCATAATCTCTTCCTTGCCGACTTTCATGGGCCGGCACACGGCGCCTTCCCAGGGGTTGCTATTTGCCAGAGCCGCATCGATCAGATCCTTTCGGCCCAGCAGCACCCCGGCACATTGGGGGCCAGACAGACCTTTTCCGCCACTGAAACAAAAAAGATCGACGCCGAGTTTTGCGTAGCGCGTGAAATTTGTATATGGAGGAATACCAGCCGCGTCGTCCAGCAACAAGGGTACTTGAGCGGGCTTGGTGATCTTGAGTATGCTCTCAAGCCGGTCGTCTCTCCAGGTGGTGTAGACCATAGCGGTTTGTGGATTGATGGCCGGCTGCAAATCGTCGACTGTCTTTGCAATAACCAGTTTGCCTCCGGCGAGGCGAATGGCGCTATCGAATGCGCTCCGTCCGCCCATCATGATGACTTCACTCTTCAAGCCGGTTGTGTCCGGCAATTGCCATACATTTTTGGGATCAGTCCCGGCGATGCAGCCTGCAGTCGCCGAAGCCATCGCGCCCGCTGAGCCAGAGGTGACCATTCCAGATTCGGCTCCGGAGAGCTTCGCCAGATGGCGGCCAACGCCTGCCTGTAGCTCAAACAGGTCAACAAAATAATGGCACGCCTCCTCCGTGGCCCGCCGAGTCTCGGGCAGTTCCAGCGAACCGCACAGATAGGTCCAGGTGCCACGCGCGTTAATCAAGGGCCGCACGCCAAGCCGGGTGTAAATATTGTCGGAGAAAGAATGCCTGACAGTGGACTTGACCGTAGCGGCGAGGCTGCGCGTGCCAATGGTTGCAAATAATGGAGCCGCGGCCAGCAATTTCATGAAAGACCGCCGGCCATTCAGACTATTTTGAAGATCCCTTTCAGACAGCACGATTGTTCCTTTCCAGGCAGAAAACAAAGCAGGCCTAAAAGAAGTATTTCAAGGCCAGTCGCAGTTCGCGGTCGTCGCTGTTGGTCATAGTAACCACGCCAAAGGTGCCGGTGCCCTGGACCGATCCAGGAGGGCCGAACCGGGAGGGCGAACTGAGGGTGATTGAGAGCGTTGAAGGCTTCTACACGAAAATCAAGGTGCTGCCACACATGTGGAAATGCAAAGTCTGCGCGGTATAGTTCGTTTTCCATACCTTGAAGGAGCCCGTTAATACTTTATTTCATACAGAAATAAAGTATTAAGCACGATTTTACACGCCTTTAAAAGGCTGTACAAGACAGGATTCTCAGGGTCTACCGTCTGCCCGGATTGGACCATGGAAGGCGGTGGGATTCGCGCAGTTGGAAAACGCAATAAGGTATGGTCAGCTCAAATTGAAGTTCAGCAAGCGGGTTTCAGCGACCTCAAGAGCGGTCTTCACGGCGCCCAGCAGCGCAGCATCTTTACCACAAAGGCTTAGGCGCACTCGAATCCGGTCCGAATCATGTTTTTGAAGTTGGAGTTGACGTGAAACAGCTGCAAAGAGTGCCTGAGAGCACCCGAATGGGCCACCCAAAACAATCAGGGTGGGATCGAGAAGAACAGAAATGTTGGCGATCACATCAGAAAGAGCTTTTGCTGCGGTCTCAATAACCTGGACGGCCAATACATCTCCAGCCTCCGCGAAAGCCAGGATCTCAGCGGCAGTCGCAGGTTTCCTGGGAGACAGCTTCTTATTCATTCCGCGCCATGTTTCCTCCATGCCTTTTCCACCCGCCACTCTTTCCAGGGGGCCCGGCAAGTGGGTGGAGAAAGGGCCGCGTGGAGCACCCGGCACCTGCATATATCCGATTTCGCCTGCGCTTCCGGTCGCTCCCCTGTACAGCATTCCATTGATGAAAATGCCGGCGCCTACACCGTTTCCGACTTCCAGAAACACAAAATGATCTTCGCCTTTGGCGGCGCCGTACGCCCGTTCTCCCAGCGCATGCAAATTTGACTCGTTGTCTATGATTACAGGTACTTCAAAAGCGCTTTCTAACAATTTTCTCAGCGGGATATCGCCCCAGTCTTTGAGAAATGGCGCGAAGATGAGATTCCCAGTGCTAGCGTCGGTAACTCCGGGTGCCGAGGCGCAAATCGCATACAACTTCCGCTTCGCGATGGAGTGCCGCTTTAACAACCTTTCAACGCTGGCTACGAGTGTACGAACAACTTTCTCGGGAGTTTTTCGCGGTGGTAAACGCGCACCCCACTGCGCAATTCGGTTCCCTTGTAAATCGGCCAATGCGACCCTAATTCCCGAATCCTGAATTTCGAGTCCTGCGACATAGAGGTAACCCTGATTCAACGACAACTGATCTGGTGGCCGACCGCCATCAGATTCTCCAAATCCCAGAGAAATAACAAGCCCCCTCCGCACCAGATACTCAATCGTTCTGGACACAGTTGGCCCGCTTAAGCCTGACATTCTGACAAGATCTGCTCTCGAGCACGGGCTGTTTGCACGGAGGAGCAGGTATAACTCCCGGGCATTGATATGGCGCAAGCTGGTTGGCCGTGATGCTTCTTCCGCCGGGACTGGCAGCTTGCGCTTACGCGCACTTCTTCTCACCAACTCAATTCTCCCTCCTGGTTAGCAGGCAGGTCGTTAAAACCATAGCAGAGATCTATCAAACCGTTTTCGATACCAGCCCGAGACGGTAATGAAAGCCGTGGTCAGTTTTCCTGGATTTAAACGACTGAAACGGCGACAACAGGGGTCACGACTAGAGCGGATCTGAATAGCTGGGGAACACGTGGTCGATCAGTTCCTGTCGCAGTGTGAGGCGCAGGTCGGTGCCGGGGTCAGGCTCGGTATTCGATTCGGGATGCAGTGTGGAAGAGGGCGCAGGCGCTCCGGTGTCGGTCGTATTGACCGCTAGAATGCTGGCCGTGTGCCCTGCCGGGTCGATCAACATCTCGGAGGAAAAGCCGCCCTGGTCACCGTCGTGATAGATGTAGCGATGGCCCTGGAAGTCCAACACGAAAAATCCAAGGCCCATCATCGGCGCGCCCTTGGTGTAAGGCGTCGCCGGTTTGCCTGGCTCGGTGATGGGCAGAACTCCCTTCCATGCCTCCTCCAGGGAATGGCGCTTCAGCACAAAAGCATAGCGCGGGTTCGCCGGATCTCCGATCAGGAATTGGAGATACTTCACCATGTCGGTGATGGGCGCTTTCAGGCCGCTGTTGGAAGCCGTGATGCCCGTATCGAAGTCAAAAGGCTGCGCGGTAAGCTTATCGCCCGCGCGCAGATAACTGGCCGAGACATGCGATTCCAGAAAGTACGGCGAGCGATCGAAGTAGCTGGCGGTCATCCCTAGCGGCATGAGGATGTTCTTGTGCATGTAGATTTCGAAGTCATCGCCCGAGAGCCGTTGAATGATCTGGCCTAGAAACACGTAACCTAGATTGGAATAGCTCCAGTGCGATCCCGGACGAAAGGCAACCTGCGTATACGGCAGCATGGCGGCGACCTGCGCCCATTGCGTTGGTTCAAACGGTTGCCAGTCGCAATTGGAAGCGCTCTCGCAGTCCCAGGGCCATGTGGGATTGCGAAACCCCGCGCTGTGTGTCAACAAATCGCGAATGGTGATGGCATCGATGGAGCCAAACTCATCGTGCACCTGCCGCAGTTCGGGCACATAGCGTACAGCGCTGTCATCCAGTGAAAGTTTGCCCCGGTCGCGCAGTTGCAGAATGGCGATTGCGGTCATCGTCTTGGTGATCGAGGCCCAGTTGTAAGATGTTTCTCCGTCGACGGGTTGCTGGGTATCTTTGCGTGCCTTGCCGAAGAACAATTGCGTTGCCGGTTGGTGCATGTGGACGATGGCGATCCCTCCGCCCACCACCCCGTGTTGCGACAGAACTGCATCGAAGCGCTGCGCAAATGCAGCTCCCTGTGCGTACGCTGGTGCGGCAGCGATCAGAGAGCTCGCGAGGAGCCCGCACGCGAGCAACGCGGTGCAGGTGATGGGAAGGCGGTTCGACATGAAAGTCATGATAATACGTCGGGGAAAGTACGGGCATGATACCTATCCACCGTCGTTCATCTGCGGCAATACGAAAACTGTCATCGCAGACTCCCCACTTCAACCTACTTGCAACTCGCCTGGAAGCAGAGGTTCTTGCTGAAGAACGGCATGACGTGATTCTGAAACCGGTCAGCGACGGCGCTGGTATGCGTGCCGGGATAAATCTCAAAGCTATTCGCGATTCCATAGTTGTCGAGAACATCGTGCAGCTTGCCGGCATCGATGCGCAACCTATCCTGGTCGCCTACATCCATGGAAATGGCGCGGTACTGCTTCAGGTTCCCTATGTACTGGTCGACAAACGACAGCGGTGCATTCGCCGCCCACTTCGCGACGACGTCCGGTTGCGGAACGCCGTCTTTCACGGGTAGATCGAGATAGAGGGGAGGATTCTTCGGATCTGGCGACCAGGCGGCCGCGCTTGCAAGCTGAGCGCCGAGGAAGAAGGGCAGGCTCGAAGTGTCTGCCGGAGTTTTAGCCGCAGCCACTGCCTTTTCGAGCTCGGGATTCGGCGCACCGGCCGCTCGTGCAGACATGCAACACGGGCTCATGATGTACAGGCTTCCGAACACGTCCGGGTGTCTCATGCCAATGCGACTAGCACCGTAGCCGCCCATCGAATGTCCCACCAGGCCGCGGCTCATGCGATCCGGGATGGTCCGGTAATGCGCATCGATATAAGTAACCACGTCATGAGAAATGAACTTTTCGAAGTCCCCCGTAGTTACAGAGCTTGAGTACATCGACCCGTTGTGGACTGTCTTCGAATCGGGCAATACCACGATCATCTCTTTGGCGCCCTGGGCGAAGGCGCCTTCGATGGTCTGCGGAACATGGATCTCATGCGTCCACTGTTCGGCGCCAATCGAGTAGCCGTGCAGCGCGTACACGACGGGATAGCGGCGATGCTTTTCTTTCTCGTAACTGGGCGGCAGAAAAACGATCACATCGCGATCAACGGCATCTCCTTCCAAATTGCCTTCCAGAGCGGTACCGTGTATTTTGATGTGCTCCACCGCCACCGGCTTCGCACCCAGAACCGGTGCAGGCACGATCGTTTGCACCTGAGCCGAGAGCATGGGCCCGAGTAAAACAGCCATTCCCCACACTGCCGTCCAACACAGCTTCATCGTCATCATCGCTCTCCTCAGTTGGAACCCGCTTGCTTTTAAGGGGTCACGTTGCCCGCAACGAATACCCGCTGTTTATTAGATTAGCTAAATTGTTGTTAGGAAAATACGTTGACAGGGAAGACACCATGACTTGCCGGCATCAACGCGGGTGAGTCCGGAGCTTCGCGCGTTCCACCATGAAAGATTGGAAAAGACGTACCACGGGGGCTAAAACGGGTGTGTGAGAACCGGGATTTAGGAATTTAGTCCCGAAGAGCCTGCCCAGAGCTTGTCGAACGGGGACGGCTGAACTTAGCCCAGGACAAGCGTCCCATAAGCGTTAACCTATTTGGGGTGTTTTTCTTCAAACCTTCTACAAAATCGTCATCCTGAGAGCCTGTGACTCTTTCGATCTTTTCGTGTTTTTTGCACCCGACCAGATGTTGTTTAGTTCCTCCAGAAAGGCGTCATCCTGCCTGCCCCGCCAGCCCCGGCCCGCCGTGGGGCGTGCCGTGGGAGCGAAGCGCCTCGCAGATCTATCGCACAACAGAGGGTTTATGGCGCGGAGTCGAAGAGCCTGTCCTGAGCGTGGCCGAAGGAACCCCGGCGATGCTTGCTGGCAGGTGCTCTTCGGAGCTTTCGGCCACAGACCACAGGGGGAATTAAAAAAGTCACAGCCTCTGAGCGAAGCGCCTCGCAGATTTATCGCATAACAGAGGGTTTATGGCGCGGAGTCGAAGGACCCCGGTGCTTGTTGGCAGGTGCTCTTCGGAGCTTTCCGGCCACAGACTACAGGGAAATTAAAAAAGTCACAGGCTCTTCGACTCCGCACCACCAAGCGCTGTACCACACGATGAATCTGTGAGGCGCTTCGCTCCCACGGCACGCCCCACGGCGGGCCGGGGCTGGTGGGGCAGGCAGGATGACGATTTTGTGGGAGGTTCGAAAAAAAACACCCCAATTAGGTTAACGCTTATGGGACGCTTGTCCTGGGCTAAGTTCAGCCGTCCCCGTTCGACAAGCTCAGGGCAGGCTCTTCAGACTAAATTCCTAATTTGAGCGGACAATGCCCGCCGCCGCTGCCACCGTCAGATCATGAGCGACTACCTTGAAATTGTCACGCGAAGCGTCCACATCACGGGAGATGCTTTTCAAGAGCAGGATGCTTCCGTCCAGATGTATGCGGATCTTTGTCGTTGTCCATTGGGCAGGAGAAACTTCCTCGCGTGCGAGGAAAAAGTGAGTTTTGTCACTTAGTTGCCCGAGGATACCATAGCCAAACTCCACTTTATGCTCGAGCTGTGCATCAAGCTCGCATAGGCGCATGTCGGTCGTATGGATGAGCAGCACACCCGACATTGCATGGATCACGCGGTCCTGATAGCTCTTTTCACGAAACGATGGATTGGGCTGAAAAGCAATCCGTGTATATGCGCCCTCAGAGCTAGTGGTCCTGAATAGGAAGATGTTGGGGACTGCTCTGAGCAGTTCCGGCATTCGTGCTTCATCCTGTTGACGGCGCTGCCCGGTACGGCGGAATTCGCGGGGATGGCTCGCCAGGTATGCGATGCGTTTATCTTCTTCCCTCTGCCGGGTGCTGGATAAAGGCTTGCCATCTTCGGAGATAAGACGCGGGAGAGAACCATCTGAGGTTTCGACCACCAGTTCCTCCCAAAGCCGGCCGTTGGTGCGGTTTGACCTTTCCTGGTTTCTGTACAAGAAGTGCTGACGGTTTCTCCAGGCAGCGGTTTCAGCCTGGACCATCTGATCGACCGTATTGATCGCGGGGGTGGGTTGAGTTACCTGAGCCGGCAAACTGATACACACGAGAAACTGCCGGACCAGAAGAAAGAGGAGAGCGCCTCCTATAAAACGAGCGCAGCCATGGACGGTAGATATGCCCATCGTGCTCACATTGGACGCCAAGTCATCTCTATCCGCACCGGGATTTCGTTCTTGATTGGAACTGTCAGAAACGATGGCCGGTCGATCTTAAAATCGGAACACGTAGCCGGGATGGTTCCAGATATTTGCACCTGGTTCCCCTGTGTCAACCGCTGGAAGGCGAGATGCTTGTACTGGGCCGTCTGACCGGCAAATTGCACCTCCAAATCGGCGTAAATGGTTGGGGATGTGGTTTCGGCCTCGGGAAAATGTGTGCGTACGACCACCATGGGAAACTGCGCCCCGCGAACGTCTTCGATCATGTGAAGATCGCGGTTGCTGTCTCCGGAGTCGAAGGACTTCACCGGCACCGCAATCAGGAAATCACATTGTCCTGCGTGGCAAACGCCTTTGCCTTTCGCCGTATGACTGACGCCATCAACTTCATGCATGGGATGGGTCATGTGATAGGTGAGAGTCGATTGCTCGAGAGCCCATTGCGTATCGGTTTGTGCGAGCATCGGGAGCACCACGATCAGGAAAGCAATCAGGGTCATCTTCTTCATGGTCACTTCCAAAACTTCCAATGAATCGGCCACGATATCGATACGATCGAGGCTCCGTACGCTGCCGCCGTTACATATGCGACCGTGCCATGTTGAGATGCGATCCCGTGGACCTTCTCCCCGGCGTTCTCCTGTTTGTAAGCCATGATCCCCAATATGGGTGTCAGGATCATACCCGGGCCATGAACCCACTCCAGGTCTCTATGAAGACGTATGGCGCCTTTGGGTTTGACCCCGGGGACCTTCGGGGCAAATATGGAATAGTAAGCGGTTGTCCAATAAAGCCCCGTGGTCAGTCCGCCCAGCGCGATATGGAAATCCAAATTGGCCGGGGTCGGTTCGGTAATTACTTGCCCGTTTTTCCCCTTGGCCTTGGCCTGTGGCCCGGTAATCAGGCTGGCGACCATCGGAATCGCCGTGATCAGGCCGAGCGTTTGATGGACCTTGAGCATGTGCGTTCGTTTATCCAGCATCTCCTGCATCTGCGGATTCGCCTGTATCTGTTGCGGAGTGAAGCCGAGATCCTGCAGCGAAGGAGCCGACGTAGTTTGGGAAGGGGCGTTGGGGAGAGCGGCTGGGGGTGATGCCGTTGGTTTGTTAGCTGGGGTTTCCTGCTGAGCCTGGCCAGTGTTTAAGTTGAAATTCGCCGTCTGCTGCTTATCCGCGGTGAGGATCACCCTGGCTACCTTCGTGGCCAAGCCTTTGGCCGATACCGAAACCTCATAATCTCCCTGGGTGAGGTTGGGCACGGTGTAAAGACCAGCCGAGTTGCTTTCAGTCTCGATAGATTGGCCGGTCTGTACATTTTTGATCGAGATTGTGGCATTCGACACGGTTTTGCCCGCAGAGTCCGTGATGGCGCCAGACAGTGTGATGGCGACCTGTGCTCGCGATATATTCGGGATGAGGAAGGAAAGCGCGAGAAACCCCAACCCCAGGACGATCTTCGCTCCTATCAGCTTCATTTGGAGCTCCTCCTTTTTCCCGCGCCAGCCGTCTTGGACCTTGCTTTTCAAAAATCTGCGATCACTTTTCCATCCTTAGTCTTAATTGATTAAGATATACTGTCAAGCGCCGTCGTAAGATCGTCTGCATCCCCTGTTTGGGAGCCGCTCCTCAAGGTTCGAAGTATTGCCCGGTGGCCAAACAGGTGAATGGAGTTTTAATTCAGCTTCCCTTGCGTGGTCGTTCACCCGCCCTGCTGGTTGTTTCCAGCCTTTGGAGCCCGGGATGCGATGGTTTTTCCGAAGAAATAATGAACATGTTCAAAAAAAGTCTTGCCGATCCCATGACTTTCCTATTTAATTGAACGTGTTCAGAAATGCAATCAAGGGAGGAGCCAATCATGTACGTAGTCACTTGCTACTTCAGCTATCTCGCCATCAGCATCGCCCTCACGGTCTGGGTCGCGCACACGCTCCAACGTAGCGGACGCGTGTTCCTGATCGAGGCCTTCCACGGCAACGCGGAGCTTGCCGATTCAGTGAACCGTCTGCTCGTGGTCGGCTTCTACCTCATTAACGTTGGATATATCGCTTTGGCCCTGAAGACACAACAGCCATTGCGGACGGTGCGCGAGGTTATCGAACTGGAAAGCACTAAACTCGGCGTTGTTCTCCTCATTCTCGGCGCGATGCACTTCTTCAACATCCTCGTGTTGTCAAGAATGCGCAAGAACTCAGCTCACGCTGTTCACGCCTGATGCCCATGCTCAGCCAAGCGGAGAAAAAGTCGACCACGCTCAAATCCGAGGCTACCCGCGCCCGCATTCTCGAGTCCGCGCTTGCTATCTTCCGCGAGCGCGGATTCGAGAAGTCCACAATGCGCGAGATCGCCAAGGCTGCCGGAGTAGCCGTCGGCGCTGCCTACTACTACTTTGACTCCAAGGACGCCATTGTCATGGCCTTCTACCAGCGTGCCCAGCAGGATATGGCTCCATCGTTGGACACAATACTCTCGGAAGCGAAAACGTTGGAGGCTCGCCTCCGCGGGCTTATCGAATACAAATTCGAGTATTTCCTGCCCAATCGCGCGCTGCTCGGCGCCCTTTCCGCTCACGCCGATCCCACGCACGCCCTCTCGCCCTTCAGCAAAGAAACAGCCGCCATACGGGAGCAGGACATAGCTTTTTTTCAGCGTGCGGTTGAGGACTCCAGAATTAAGCTCCCGTCCAACATTGCCCCGTATTTATCGCGCTTGCTCTGGCTCTATCAAATGGGGCTGCTGCTCTTCTGGGTTTATGACCACTCAGCCAGGCAAACTCGCACCCAGATTGTCTTCGACAAAACTCTGAAGATGATTCTGATCGCCCTGCGGCTAGCCGGCCTGCCGTTCGTGCGCCCGATCCACCGCCTGGCCGGAGAGCTGCTCGAGGTTATCTATGACAAATCCTCACCCAAGTCAAAAAAAGAAGCTTAGCGATGAGGCTTGACGCGCGCGATTTGTCACCGGAGTTCTACATCATGATCCGATTTGAAGAAACCACTCTCATCCACGCGCCAATCGAGCGGGTGTTTGACTTATCGCGTAGCGTCGAGGTCCATCTGCTGGCAAATATTCATGGCAACGAACAAGCCCTCGCCATCAGCGGAGTGACCACTGGACTGGTCAACCTCGGCCAGCAGGTCACCTGGCGCGCCAAACACTTTGGACTATGGCACAACCTGACCAGTGAGGCCACCGCCGTGGAACCTCCCACGTATTTCCAGGTGACCATGGTTAAAGGCATTTTCCGCTCCATGCAGGCCGATCATCTGTTTCGCAGCCTGCCTTCCGGAGTCACTGAGTTACGGGACATTTTTGCTATCGCGGCTCCGCTCCCAATCCTGGGGCCAATCGCCGAGGCACTCTTTCTGCGCCGCTACATGATGGCATTGAACCGCGAACGCAATACCGTCATCAAGCAGCTCGCTGAATCGGACGAGTGGCAGCGCTATGTACCGGCGCACGGGAAAGAGCAGGCCCCATGAAGATTGTCATCCCCGGCGGCAGCGGACAGATTGGTACCGTCCTTGCCCGGCACTTCCACCGACAGGGCCACACGGTTACGGTGCTGAGCCGCGCCCCGAAGCCGGCTCCATGGCAGGTAATACGCTGGGACGCGCAAACTGTTGGACCATGGACCGCGGCACTGGATCAGAGCGACCTCTGCATCAACCTGACCGGACGTAGCGTGAACTGCCGCTATTACACAGAGAATCGGCGTCAGATGTACGACTCGCGTATTGTTTCGACGCGGCTGCTCAACGATGTCATAGCCTCGCTACACAACCCACCGCGACTCTGGCTTAACGCGAGCACCGCCACGATCTATCGCCACGCACTCGATCGACCCATGGACGAGATGACCGGGGAACTGGGCGGCAACGAACCAGGTGCTCCCGACACATGGAATTTTTCCATCAAGATCGCAAAGGATTGGGAAGCAGCTTTCTTCGCCAGGCACACGCCAGGCACGCGTAAAATCGCCATGCGCAGCTCTATGACCTTCAGTGCGGACAAAGGCGGCGTGTTCGATGTTCTCTCTCGCCTGGTTCGCTGCGGACTCGGCGGATCGCAGGGATCCGGGACGCAATACGTCTCGTGGATCCACGAAGCCGATTTTGTCCGCGCCATCGACTTCCTCATCGCAAACGAGACCTTTACAGGTCCAGTAAATATCGGAGCTCCCAATCCTCTGATGAATCGTGAGTTCATGCGCGCTCTTCGCGCTTGCTGGCGACAACCCGTGGGATTTCCCGCTCCTGCCTGGATGATCGAGGTCGGCACTTTCCTGCTGCGCACGGAATCTGAACTCGTGCTCAAAAGCCGTTGGGTCATCCCAGGCAGGCTCTTGAACGCCGGCTTTACCTTTACTTATCCCGAATGGCCGGCGGCGGTGCAGGAGTTGGTCAGCCGGTACCGATCAGGGCGTAATTAGACGGGAACGCAGCACGTTGCGGCGAGTCGCGAGAGAAATGGCCGGCTTCTGTACCGGCAACCGAAGCCCAGTCTCTGTTTGGCGCCATGATACAAAGCCAAATGTCCCTCCAACTACAACCTGTCGCCGATTGGGTTCCCCGATTTAGGATCTTGAGCGAGGATTAAACCATGAAAGTGAAGGCAGCGGTTCTGCGTCAGGTAGGACAACCGGCTCCCTATGCTGTGTCGCAACCCCTGGTTATCGAAACCGTGGAGCTTGCACCTCCGGGCACTGGAGAGATTTGCGTACGCGTGCTGGCGGCGGGTTTGTGCCACTCGGATTTGTCGGTCATCAATGGATCTCGTCCCCGGACTATGCCCATCGTGCTGGGCCACGAAGCCACGGGTGAGATTGTCGAGCTGGGCGCCGAGGTCGAAGGCTTTCGTGTCGGCGATCGCGTCGTCTTCTGCTTCGTGCCAAACTGCGGCCGTTGCGGACCTTGTGCGAGCGGCCGCGCATCGCTTTGCGAACCGGGAGCTTCGGCCAATGCCGCCGGCACATTGCTCGGCGGCGGAAGGCGCTGGCTCGACGCCCAGGGCGTGACGATGCAGCATCATCTCGGCGTGTCGGGGTTTGCTGAATTTACGGTGGTATCGGCACACTCGGCGGTTCGCATTGATCACGACCTTGCGCCCGAGATCGCGGCTCTATTCGGGTGTGCTGTCATGACCGGAGTGGGCGCCGTGGTCAATACAGCAAAAGTCTCTGCCGGCGAGAGCGTTGCCGTGTTCGGCCTGGGAGGCGTCGGATTGGCTGCTGTGCTGGGAGCTCGGGCTGCCGGAGCCAATCCAGTGATTGCTGTCGATGTGGCCGCGCACAAGTTCGCACTAGCCCGTGAACTGGGCGCCAGCCATTGTGTCGACGCCCGCGACGCAAATGCGATCGGCTCTGTGCGCGAGCTCTCGCATGGTGGCGTGCAATACGCGATCGAGTCTGTTGGCAGCGAGCAAGTGCTTGCCCAGGCGTACGCGGCCACGCGCCGCGGCGGAACCACAGTCACCGTTGGCCTGCCCGCTACCGATCGCATGTTGAGTGTGCCCGCTTTCAATCTGGTTGTCGAAGAACGCACCATCAAAGGATCGTTTATGGGTTCGTCGGTTCCCTCGCGAGATGTGCCCCGTTTCATTGCGCTCTATCGCGCCGGTCTCTTGCCGGTGGACCGCTTGCTCACCCACCGCCTACGGCTGGACGAGATGAACACCGGCTTCGATCGCCTCGATCGAGCGGAAGCGATCCGCCAGGTTGTTCTGTTTTAGATTGCGGAACTTTGACAGGATGGCGACGAAACTGTGACAACTTTGGCCGCCGGGCGGAATAGGATTGCGGACTGGCGAGGTTCTCCCCGGCCATTGGGTGTGGACTGGAACCCAATGAAGCTACCGTGCCGATCAAGAAAACAAGCCCCTACTCGAAAGAGCATCGCGATCTGCGGATGCCTCGAGGGGGATAGAAGCGCAGCTTTCGCGGGGAGGGAGGCTCCAAACGAAAATCGCGGTCATTTAAAAGGAGAAACTATATGACATTCGCGGTCCAATCCTTGAGGCCATTACTGGTGAGTGCCCTCGTCGTATCGCTGTTTCCTGCGCTTGCATCGGCGCAACATTATCAGCAGACAAATCTGGTGTCCAATGTGCCAGTGACTCCAGCAGCCTCAGTTACGGATCCCAACCTTCAGAATGCCTGGGGACTGGTCCATGGCCCGGCCACCCCCTGGTGGATTTCAAATAATGCAGGCGGCACTTCCACGCTGTACAACGATTCCGGTTTAAATCCGGCGAATCCAATAACAATGCCGCCCCCGGTGCTGGCGCCGGTGACGATCGTTGGGCTGAATAACCCTGGGGGTACGCCGGGTAATGGGGTCAAGATCGCCAACGCCCCCGGCCAGCCGGCCCCCGGATCTCCCACCGCGGTCATGTACAACGGCAGCACCACTAATTTCCTCCTTGCCCCGAAGATGCCGGCGGTTTTCTTGTTTGCCACCGAAGACGGCACGATCCAGGGCTGGAACCCAGGTGTGAATGCGACCACGGCGGTCATCGAGGTGGACAATTCCAAAGTCCCAAACAAAAATTATGGAGCCGTTTACAAGGGAGCGACCATCGCCGAGATTGGCGGTAACGAATACATTTTGGCGGCGAACTTCCGCACCGGCAACATTGACGTTTTCGATTCCAACTTTAAACCGGTACCCGTTCCCGAGCAGTTCTTTCACTACGATGGGATTCCGCGCGGCTTTGCGCCCTTCAACGTGCAGGGCATCGGACCCAACATTTACGTAACCTTTGCCCAACAGGACTCTGCAAAACACGATCCGGTCGGGGGCGCGGGCTTAGGTTTTGTCGTGGTCTTCGATGGCCATGGCAGAAACATTGCCCACCTTCAGCATGGAGACTGGTTCAATGCGCCGTGGGGAGTGGTGCAGGCTCCGGCAGACTTCGGCGAGTTCAGCCATGCCCTATTGGTTAGCAATTTCCGTGGCGGCACCATTGCGGCATTCAATGCACGGACCGGCCGTTTTATGGGGAACGTCCTCGATGCCACGGGCAACACGGTAAATATTGACGGGCTGTGGGCACTGGCGTTCGGCAATGGTGGCGCTTCCGGCCCGGGTAGTACTTTGTTTTTCACTGCGGGCCCTGACAACGAGACGAATGGCTTATTTGGAACCTTGACGCCGGTTACCACCGAACTGCAAGAGGACGACGAGCAATAACTCCGTGTTCTTCGGAGTATCAGCCGACGCGCTCCCTTACTCCGGAAGCGTCGGCTGATATCTTTCGTATGTTTCTTTACCCCAAAAATTGCTCGGATCGGCCTCGGGTGGTGAGAGCATATCTATTGCAGCAAACGAGCATTTCTCAGGGTGAACAGAACTGGAGGGAACGGCATGGTTACAGCGCTCGTTGGGATAGCAGCCATGATCTATATTTTCAAGTCCGTCACGGATCTTTTCAAACCGAATCCAGCAGTATGGCGTTGCTCACAAGTCGACGGTGGCTGTGGCTACGGGCCAGAGGAGGCTTGCGAGTGCAGTGATGAGGCCAAAGAGCGGTGGATCAGGCAGGGCTGCAAGAAGTTTCACCTCGAAACATCTTCTTAAGGCGCTCTCTTGCCAACTTAGGGGATAGATAACTCGGCTAGCCAGTAGCCCGACATAACTTCAGCTTCGACGGTTTGCTGGCGACCCGCATCGCCCATCGCCTTCAGCGCGGCTTCGCGCCGCTGCTGAAAGACTTTTTCCAGATGCGCGCCGTAGTAGCTCCCGTCCTGGCGCATGGTGTAGCGTTTCACCGATTCCGGGCTGCCGATTTTCAGCGTCTCGCCCAGGTCCAAGCCGGCTTCGAGGAAGAACTCCCGGTCCTGCCCATCGGGCACACCGAAAATAAACGGCTCTCCCCAATCAATGGCGTTCTTGATCATCCCCGTGGGATATTTTCTCAGCAATTCGAGCGCACCTCGGTTGAGATACTCCAGCAGCAGTGCGCTGCCCGGAGCGGATCCGGCAGCGATCGCGCGCAGGGTTTCCTTCATTCCTTCTTCCGGGACATACATGCTGAGGCCTTCGCAAATGTAATAGGTTTTGCGTCCAGGGTCGAAACCGGTGCGGTGCAGCACCTCGCCGAGGCTTTCTCGCGCGAAATCGATCGGGGCATACACGAGGTTGGCGGGCGCGCCGCCCAGAGCCGCTTCCACGCGCCGCTTTTTGTACTCCTGGGTGGCGCCGTAATCGAGCTCGATGACCAGGGCGTCCTTCAACAGTTCGCGGAAGCGGTGGGCACGGGTATCGAATCCGGCGCCCAGGATCACCAACTGCGTCGCCCCACCGCGGATGGCGCGCTCCATCAGCTCGTCGATAAACCGCGTCCGCACCAGCATCAGCCAGGCAAAGCCGAAGATATCGGGATCGTACAGGGCTTCCTGAAATTCCAGGTCGAGAGCCTTGCTGATGGGATGGTCGAATATCAGAGCCAACTCAGCCTGACTGATCAGCCGGTCGGCGGCCCAGTCGGGATTGCGCACGCTGGCATCGGGCTCCCGCGAGCCAAAGGCACGTGCCGCAGCGGTCAAAATCGAGGTACGGGAGGGTAACCCGTTATCTTCCATTCAGGAATTATCGAACATTGCCGGATTGCGTCGCACGATCAGCCGGATCGCGCCGTATACGAGTTTCTCACTTCAGCCATGCAAAGGCCAGGGAGTCTGTACCCATCGCTGCATCTATGATTGGTTTCGCGATCTCCAGCCCGTTTTGGCTATTTGCGAAAAGCACTACGCCGGACTTTGATTTTGGGTCGGCCATCACGAAAGCCTTGAATACGCCGTTGTCTCCCCAATGCCACAGCGCGGTGCTTCCATCCTCGGATTGAATACCCCATCCCAATCCCCAAAACAGATTCTTCGATAATTCCTTCGGCTCTTGCTTGATGCATATCCTGCACTGCGGATCAAGCGCGACTTGCGGCGTCTCCATCTCATGCAGCGTCGACCGCTTCAGCCCTTTCCCATTAAGAATCGCGTCAACCAACAGCGCATAGTCCCCAGCCGTTGTGTTCAGTGTTGAAGCCGCTCCCGCTTCATTGGGCTTCCATAATTTAGCCGGCTTGCCATCTGCGTCGTGGCCCGTGGCGGTGAGCACATCAAAGTCTGGCCGCCACACATAGCTGCTCTTGGTCATACCCAGTGGTGTAAACACTGCTTCGGTCATATACTCGTTCAGCGGTTTACCCGTGATGTGCTCGACTACGCGTTGCAGATAGATATAGCCCTCGCCCGAGTAGCTGAACCGCTCGCCGGGCGTGAAGTAAATTGGGAGGGAGCCGTCGTCTCCTCTCCAGTTCGGGAAACCAGTTCGATGGCTTAGGACGATCCGTGCCGTAATTTTAGCCAGGCGGTTGTCGCCATTGATGTAGGGCTTTGGCAAATAGGTCGTGAGCGGAACGTCCAGCGCCAGCTTCCCCTGATCCACAAGTTTCAGCACACCGTACGCAAACACCGGCTTGCTCAGTGAAGCTGCTTCAAAGACGGTGTCCGCTGTTACAGGTTGAGGGCTTTCTGCATTTTTCACTCCGAAACCGTGCACCCATATCGTGTTTCCGCCACGAATCAGAGCGATTGCCAGTCCTGGCACGATGCCCTTCTTCATCAGGGCAGGAACGTCTCTTTCCAACAGTGAAATAGTTGTCGTGGAGTTTGTCGTTGGTGCGCCTTTTGCCCGCAACACCGGCAAAAAAATAGTTGAAGTCACAACTACAGCTCCAAGCAAAACTGAAGTTCGGGCTGACCACTTCATTTCTTCCTCCGAGAGCGACCTGAACACGCGTGATCGACAAACCAAAAAGGGCCGTGGTCCACTGCTGGCACTTCTGTACACAAGATTACGAGCGATCGGTTTCTTTAGTTCCGTGGAATTCATCAAGTGGGAACTACGGAGGCCAGTGCAACGTAGGTGACAGGCAAGGGGGAAAGTCTATGCCGGGATACAACTGGTTAGCCAGCTCCGTATTGCTGACACTATTGGCAACGCCTGTTCCCTCACAAAGCACCTCCGCTTGGAAAGATCGATCGCCTCACACCACACGGTTTGTAACTGTGGACAAAGATGTTCGGTTGGAGGTGCTCGATTGGGGCGGTTCCGGCAGACCTATTGTTCTCTTGGCCGGGGGCGGCAATACGGCCCACATATTTGATGATTTCGCGCCGAAGCTCAGGGCCCACGCCCATGTGTATGGGATAACTCGGCGGGGATTCGGCGCGTCGGGCTATGCCGCAACAGAGAATCCGGCCGACCGCCTGGGCGACGATGTAGTCGCAGTGATAGACGCGCTGCGGCTGCATAAGCCGATCCTGGTTGGACACTCGATCGCGGGGGCGGAATTAAGTTCGGTTGCCAATAATTATCCGAAACGAGTGTCGGGACTCGTCTATCTTGATGCCGCATATTCTTACGCCTTCGATAACGGTGAGGGAACAAATGTTATGGAAATGCAGGCTCTCCATGCTCCTCAACCTCCACCGCCCGATGAGTCGGATCTAGCCAGTTTTAGCGCACTCGTCAAATATTACGAGCGTGTCAATGGATTCCGATTTCCCGAAGCGGAGCTCCGCGAGCAGCGAGCATCGACCTCCGATGGAGGGGTAGGGAAACAACGCGACTTTCCCGGTGTGGCTTTATTTATGCCGCTGATGATGGGCACGAAGAAGTTCACCATTATTCCGGTGCCTGCGCTGGCAATTTTCGCGAACCCGCACGGCCAGGGAAGCTGGGTTGACGAAAATAAGGATCCTGCGGTGCGGGCCGCAGCTAAGGCCTATTCCACCGCGTTGGCCGCTTTAACAGAAAGGCAGGAGCAGGCGGTGGAACATGGCCTGCCCGCTGCGCACGTGATCACGCTCCCGGGTGCACATCATTATTTGTTCTTGTCCAACGAGTCTGACGTGTTGCGTGAAATGAGGGCCTTTCTTGCCAGAGTGCATTAGGACTGCAGTCTTTCGTCCTGGGATTTAAGAATTTTAGTCCCGCAGAGCCTGCCCTGCACGGGTACATCTTTCCATCTTCCATCCCAAGTCTATGCAAAATCTTTGAACTGTAGCGGGTCCGCCAAGTGCGGGCTTCGGTGGTTGAAAGGGTGCCAACGGCATGAGTAGGATAAGCGCCCCTCGAGGTTCCTTCGGCTACGCTCAGGACAGGCTCTTCGACTCCGCGCCCAAGTGCTGTATCACGCGATAAATCTGTGAGGCGCTTCGCTCCCACGGCACGCCGGGGCAGGCAGGATGACGATTTTGTGGGAGGTTCGAAATAAAACACCCCATATAGGTTAACGCTTGTGGGACGCTAGTCCTGGGTACATCAAGAGACATGATTGAGCCGACCCACGGCGGAACGGGGCAGGCTAGGTCGTCCTTTCAAATCCAACCCAGGACTATCGTCATATGGGCTTAAGTTCAGCCGTCCCCGTTCGACAAGCTCAGGGCAGGCTCTTCGGGACTAAATTCCTGAATCCCAGTTCTCACACATGCCTTTGCGCGTTAAGGAGGGTCTGGCGGCATTTGCTGCTGGTGGAAGGCCGCGTTGACAGGCCTTCTGATTGGCTCCTATAGTGGGCCGTGCCTGAGGGGGACCACTCGAGAGTGCAGACGGAAGTCGAGCTGTTTCGCGCCATCACTGAGAATCTCTATACAGCGGTGCTGGGTGATGTATTGGATGTCCTGGGTTATACCCATCAGTTTCTGCCTCAACCAGTGCAACCGATGAAGGAAACCATGCGGGTGGTCGGCCGGGCCATGCCGGTGCAGATCGCCGACACGTGGAGCAAGCAAGACGATCCGTTCGGCCTGATGACGGCAGCCCTGGACCAACTCCTTCCGGGCGAAGTCTACGTTGCTACGGGGGGCTCTCAGAACTGTGCCGCCTGGGGAGAAATCCTTACTGCGACGGCTCGCACACGCGGAGCGGTAGGCGCGGTCATTGATGGATACCACCGCGACACGGTGCGCGTCCTGGAGCAGAACTGGCCGGTTTTCAGCCGCGGCCGTTATGCTCAGGATGCAGGCATCCGTTCCAAGATTGTGGCCTATCGGTGCCCGGTAGAAATCGGTGGAGTCCACATCGAACCGGGGGATTTGATTTTCGGAGACATGGATGGTGTTCTCGCTGTGCCCCGTGCGATCGAAGAGGAAGCAGTCGCGCGCGCGCTCGAAAAGGCACGCGGCGAAAAGGTAGTACGGAAAGCAATCGAAGCCGGTTCTTCCAGTACCGATGCGTTTCGCAAGTACGGCATCCTGTGAGATGGGGCATTCAGTAAAGGGCGCGGAAGCAAGTATGTCACAAGTCACGGTAACGGATGGCCGCCTCTTGTTTCTTGATGCAAAAGACAATGTGTGCACCGCCATCACGCCCATCGCTGGCGGCACAGAGCTGCAGATAAGCGGACACACCGTTCTATTGAGGCAGGACATTCCGCTAGGGTTCAAGATAGCTGGCTGCAATATCGCTACCAACGAATCGATCGTAAAATATGGGGTCTCGATAGGGTCCGCGACGCGAGACATCGTCAGGGGAGACCTGGTTCATCTGCATAACATGAAGAGCGATTATCTGCCCACTTATACGCTCGACAAGGAAGATAGCCATGCCCGGTGATCAGGAACTGCGTGGGTATCTTCGCCACGACGGACGCAAGGGCATTCGCAATTATGTTGCCGTATGTTACCTGGTGGAATGTGCCCATCATGTATCCCGTGCAATCGTGAATACTTTTCCGGAACGCGGAGTCCATCTGATTGGTTTTGGAGGTTGCTACCCCAACGCCTATGCTTCGCGCATGCTGCGGAGTCTCTGCACTCACCCTAATGTTGGGGCGGTCTTGCTGGTCTCTCTGGGTTGCGAAAGCTTTGACCGGGCAGATCTCGAAGAGGCGATTCGGCAAAGCGGACGGCCGGTCGATACGCTGGTGATTCAGCAGGCGGGCGGAACCCGCAAGACCATTGAAAAGGGGCGGGCGTGGGTCGAGTCCACGCTGGCGGCAATGAATCCGTTCCCCGATACGCCGATGACGGTGAATGAGCTGGTGGTTGGCACCGTGTGTGGAGGCTCGGACTCGACCAGTGGGATCACCGCAAACCCGGCCATCGGCCGTGCATTCGACATGCTGACCGCGCAAAATGCGACCACCATCTTTGAAGAGACCGGGGAGCTGATTGGCTGTGAACACATCATGGCGCAACGTGCGGCAACCTCCTCTCTGGCGGATGAACTGATTGCCGTGGTTGCCAAGGCGGCAAAATACTATGCCACCCTGGAGCATGGCAGCTTCGCATTGGGGAATGCAGAGGGGGGACTCACCACGCAGGAAGAAAAGTCCATGGGGGCGTATAGCAAGAGCGGCAGCGCGAAAATTTGCGGCATCCTCAAACCCGGAGATGTTCCTCCCGGCGGCGGTCTGTATCTGCTCGACATCGTCCCCGACGGCCCGGTCCGGTTTGGCTTTCCGAACATCAACGACAATGCGGAGATTGCGGAACTGATCGCGTGTGGCTCGCATGTGATTTTATTTTCGACCGGGCGGGGAAGTGTCGTAGGGTCCGCTATCTCGCCCGTGATCAAAATCTGCGCCAATCCACAAACGTTTCGTCGCATGGCGGAGGATATGGACATCAACGCCGGGCGCATTCTTGAAGGCTCGGCCACACTCGACCAGCTGGGTGGTGAGATCTATGACGCATTGATGGCTACTGCCGGAGGTAAGCAAACTGCATCAGAATCTCTAGGACACCAGGAGTTTGTACTCACCTACAAATACTTTGAGCCGGTTGGCCCGAGTTGTTTGCCGCTGGCGTGACCCGTTCAGCCGTTGATCTTTGCTACGTTGAGCAGGGCCCCCAGGTACCGTTCAAAATTTGTCTCGAAACGTTGCTTGGGCACGGAAATCCCCAGCACAAAGCGGCCCCCGAGGCCCTCCACCGGCACGGCGAGACACTGTAACCCCTCGTGAAACTCCTCGTGGTCTACGGAGTAGCCCTGGGATCGAATTCGTTCAAACTCTCGCTTGAGTTGGTCGGGATCCGTGATGGTCTTGCTGGTCCTGGCATCCAGGGGATGCTTTGCCAGATAGGCCTCGCGCACCGCCGGCTCGACCATCGCCAGAAGCAGCTTTCCCGCCGCTCGTGCATGTGCGTATCCACTGTAACCCTGAGGCACCTGGGCTGCTCCTACGGGAGATTCGCCGCGCGCAGTTGCCAGGGCAACGATTTCCCCATCCACCCATCCACCTGCGTATGCGGTCTCTCCGGTTGCCGCGACGATCGATCGAACCCTGCGAGCCAGGTGCTCAGGGGGAGCCAATTGGCGGCTGAAGCCTTCCGCAATCGAAACCGTGGCCAGGCCAAGCACGTACCGATTGCTGTCATTCTTCCGGATGATGCCGGTCCCATGCATGGTATGGATCAGGTGATAGGTGACCTGGCGCGAGAGCCCCAGTTTTTCCATGATTTCTTTGGCTTTGAGGCCGTTGGGACTATCCGCAACCGCCAGCAAAACAGAGATCGTCCGCACCGCGGACTGTATACGCGGTTTTGCTTGGCCATCCTCCGCAGCGCCCTCTGACGATTCATTCGCGTCCAGGGCCTTGGTTGCCTCTGCCTTCACGGGTCTGCCCTCCTTGGAAATCGTTGGTCGACTTGAACCCAGATTTCTCCATGTGGGTATCTTCGCTGCCGGTCGACGCCCAGCATACAGTACAAGGTTAGGCTAAAATGGGGGTCGCTTAGCCGTGCTGGCAGCTTGCTGGCTCGCCTATTGCTTCAACTTCAAGGCCAAAGTCCCTGTAACGACGAAGGTTAGCAGCCGTACAGCATTCAGACGCGAAGCCTGGCTAAAAAGTCTCGCAGCTGAACAAAGTAAACCAGGCCTGATGCAGGTTCAGAAACCCCAATAAGAATCCATCGCGCCCGGTCCGGGAGAGGAAGAATCTGGATGGATTTGGAACTTGGTGGAAGAGTCGCTGTTGTCACCGGCGGAGCAAGCGGCATCGGGTGGGCCTGTGCCCGCGGTTTCTCACGGGAAGGGTGCCGGGTTGCGCTGTGGGACGTATCGGCGGAGGCCGGGAATGCGGCTGCGCGCCTGACCGCGGAATTTGGCGGACCCTCGCTCGGCTTATCCGTAGACATCTCCGACTTTGCCGCGGTGCAGGAAGCGGTTCGGCAAACCGAAGCCAGGTTGGGACCGATCGGCCACCTGGTTCATGCCGCCGCAATCGGTTCCGGCCGTTTTGGCTATCCTTTTACCAATCTGACGCCGAGCGATTGGCCTCGCGTGCTGGAGGTCAACGTCCTGGGGATGGTGAACACCGCTCATGCCATCGCGCCGGGTATGACCTCGCGGAAAGAGGGAACGCTGGTTTTTCTGGCGTCCGTTGCCGGGCAAATTGGTTCCCAGACGGACCCGCCTTACAGCGCGAGCAAAGCGGCGAACATCAACTTTGCGCAGTGCCTGGCAAAGGATCTGGCGCCCCATGGTATTCGGGTCAATGTGGTGTGTCCGGGTATGGTGCGTACGCCGTTGAACGAGCGCATCTGGCAGGCATGGAACGATCAACAGCCACCGGCCCAACGCCGGTCGTACGACGACTGGGCGGACGACAAAGTGCGCGCCGTGGTACCCCTGGCGCGCTGGCAGCAGCCCGAGGATGTTGCCGATATGGTGGTGTTCCTCTCCTCAGCCAGGAGCAGAGAAGTCACCGGTCAAACCATCAATGTCGATGGCGGCCAGGTGATGCATTGGTAAGCTGGGAACTCTCATTAACCTAGCCCAATTGGTTATCCGCGACATGATAGCGAGGATCTTCAAACAAATTGATTTCGACCATCGACCTGGCCTTTTGCAGTAACTCATAGCAATCGGGGCTCAGGTGCCGTAAACGCAGGCGTTTCCCGGCTTGCTGGTATTTTTGAGCTAATTTGTCGATTGCCTCTATGGCGGAATGGTCCATGACGCGGGCGTGCTTAAACTCGAGAATCACTTCCGCGGGGTCGTTTCTTGGCGCGAAAAGCTCATGAAAACTCGCGCTGGAGGCGAAAAACAATGTGCCGTTCAGTTCGTACACTTTGGCGCCCTGCTCATCGATGCGGGTCCGCACGGTGAGTTGCTTTGCGTGCTCCCAGGCAAAGACGAGAGCGGCGATGAGGATACCCAGAATCACCGCGCTTGCCAGGTTCGTGAACACGGTCGCTGCGGTGACGGCGACGATCACCAATGCGTCATGTTTCGGTATCTTGCCGAAAACTTTGAACGTGCCCCACTCGAAGGTCTTCTCGCACACCACGAACATGACGCCCACCAGCGCAGCGATCGGAATGCGCTCGATGAGCGGCGAGCAAAAAAGAATAAAACTTAGCAGGCAAAGAGCGGCGGTGATGCCCGAGAGCCGTCTTCTGGCGCCCGAGCCGACGTTGATCATGGTTTGCCCAATCATTGCGCAACCGCCCATGGCGCCGAAAAAGCCAGATACCACGTTGCCCGCTCCCTGGGCCAGGCATTCCCGGTTCGGCCGGCCTCGGGTGTCCGTTACATCGTCCACCAGATTGAGCGTCAAGAGCGTTTCTATAAGTCCGACTCCTGCAAGCACCAGGGAGTAGGGAAGAACGATCCGCAGAGTGGCAATGTTCCAGGGAACGGCAGGCACATGAAATGCAGGAAAGCCTCCGCGAATGGAAGCCATGTCCCCAACCGTCTTGGTATGGATGCCGGTAAAGATGGCAAACATCGCCACCAAAAGGATGGCCGCCAGCGCCGGCGGAAACGCTTTGGTGAGCTTGGGAAACAGGTAGACGATGATCATGCTCGCGACGATGAGCGCACCCATCACCAGCAGTGGAGAGCCCGCCATCCAATGCTCTTTGCCGGCTGCGTCTCTTACCTTGAAGTGCCCGAATTGTGCCCGGAAAACCAGGATCGCCAGCCCGTTCACAAAGCCAAGCATCACCGGATGAGGGACCATACGGATGAACTTACCCAGGCGAAGCAAGGCGAACCCGATCTGCAAAATGCCCATCAGCACCACGGCGGCAAACAGATATTGCACTCCATGCTGCACGACGAGCGCGACCATCACGACCGCGGTGGAACCGGTAGCTCCTGAGATCATGCCCGGGCGGCCGCCGAACGACGCGGTGATGAGGCACATGATGAAAGCCGCATAGAGCCCCACCAGCGGATTGACGTGAGCCACCAGTGCAAATGCGATGGCTTCCGGAACAAGGGCCAGCGCAACCGTGAGGCCTGACAAAATATTCGTCTTCCACTCGGAGTAGGAACGCACTGGGGTTGCTCGCACGGGGCGACCGGTCGCCAACACGGGAAAAACCCCGTTGCGGATACCAGGATATTCGTCGTCCAGGCCAGCGCACACATCGGTCGCGTGGTCCCTGTGCATGTGTGATTCGTTAGGGCGTGCCTCTTCGCCGAATAATTCTTCGGTCTTGTCCGCCCGCACCCTGGGGAATTGCAATGGCTCAGTCTTGCCCACGCTAGGCGCCTCGCAGGGCAACGTTTGGAGAGAGAGTGGGTCGAAGAGGCCTGTTTGACCCCGGAGTAGTCATGCTCAAACGCTGCCCCAGTTGGATCATGGGACGTTCGAGCAGATACCGGCTCAGACAAGCGCATAACAACATGGCCAGCACATTCAACGGCGGTTGTTGAAAATAATGAAAAACTCCCACCGCCCTCTCCGAGGCAACCTCGGGCAGGAAGACCTCCTGCCAAAGGTAAAGACTGTAGGAGATGGTGCCCACCCAGCGCAGTGGTTGCCACTCCAAAAAGCGCCCCAGCATGTTGTTCGGCTGGAGGACGGTGCTGAGCACCAGGGCGGGGAGCAGGACCGCCTGCCATACGAGGATACCCGGCACGTGGAGCGCCTCGACCACCAAAAGTATGGCCATAATCGGAAGCCATACCTGGGTGAAGCGAATCCCCTCGACATATCGCTTGATCGCAGGAAAGCAGATGGCGGCAATGCATCCCCAGACCAGCGCGTCCACCTTGGCATCCGTGCGCGCCAACAAATTCGACGGAATGAGGATAGTAGGAAATAACTCGGCATGACCTTCAAACACGCGCCAACCGGCGACAGCCATGGCAAGAAGAAAAGCGACTTGTCCCAAACGCTTCGGTTTTACCGCAATGAGCAGTATGGGCCAAACGAGGTAGAAATGTTCCTCCATGGCAAGCGACCAGAAGTGTGCAGTGTAAAAGCCGCCGGCGTGGTCCACTCCGAGCAGCCGGTAGTTTCTGTAAAACAGAAAGCAACTCGGCAGGTCGGAGTAATTCACGTGGATCGCGCCAAACACCGATAAGGCAGCAATTCCGGCCACGGCTGCATAGTAGGGAGGCAGAATACGGATACATCGCCGTATGTAAAACCGGCGCAAGTTGATGCCGCCATCCTGCTCATACTCGTTCAGCAAGAGTCTGCAGATGAGAAAGCCGCTGATGGCGAAGAAAATGTCAACCCCGATTTCCCCATGAGACGACAATCTCGTGAGCAGCGAATCGCTCCGGAAGAAGCCGAATCGGCCGTGGTAAAGGATGACACCAATGACAGACAGTCCACGCCACCCATCCAGTGTGGGGAAATATTGCTTCTGGCGAGCCACGTTACCTCCACCCGAAATGCGCGGTTGGCCTGGTAACGTTCACTCCCGTCGGTGCGCACACGTAAGCAGGGGTCAGATGGCCGGTCACACACCGCTATTTTTCGATAGAGGCCGACGTCTGGTTACCAAGGCAAAAAACCGTCGGAGGAAACGGTGCTTCTATAGAGACAGGGCCTCTAACAAGCGCCCTTAGAAAACAGCCTAAGCTGCGAGGGGGGTGCCGTCAAGTGTTGCTTAACATCGTTTATGACTTCTGTACGCGGGTTCGCACACAGGGGTAATGTCCCGGATCTCAGAGTTGATTCAAAGTAGAGGATAGATACGGCCCGTTACGTGTGTCGGGATGTCGAGGGCTGTAGAAGATGTGCGAAGTAAGCGAAGTAAGCGAACTAAGTCGTGGGATGCGGTCTAGATGCGACGGAGCCTCTCTCCGCAAAGGGCGTAATGGGTGGGGTGGGTCTCTTTCAAGAGGCGCAGGGAATGGGTCGGTCTATCTCGTCCGGTTGCAACCTGTTCAACTATTTGTAAAATTCGATATTCTTGGGTCATTTTTGGGGTTTGGCGGCCCCAGCGGGGGTGGTCGTGCCAGATAAGTCCTTTGTTTCACGAAGATGATCAAGATGATCAAATTAATTAATTGATCATCTTGCTTGGGTGGTGGCAAAGGCCCGTATGCGCGCTCATTCTGCGGAGACGGCGTCCCAGGGGATGGTTTGCCAAATTTTAAGTGCGCTAGAAGCGCTATAAGCGCTATAAGTGCTGAGGGATGGAAAGAGAAGCGGGCCTCAGGGCCGGTGGCTCCCGGGAGATGGATGTCCGGGCTGAAGCTCGCTGCGGCCCGGACCTACCCAGCATCGGAGCTCTCATAGACAGGCTTTAGCTCCGCTGGTGGGGTGCTGTTTCCTAAGTTGTCAAAACTGCTCAATCAAGAGGACGCACTGAGCGCACCCTGCTCTCCGCTGGCGCCCTCGCGGGGCGTTCCACGGCTGGCCGGGACAGGCAGGAATGCTGCGGACAGCCATGATCCGTCACTACTGATGTCACATTACTGTTTGCTACACCCAACTCATCACGCCCACAAGGGGTGATGAGTTGCCGGTGGTTGGCGGCAGTTGCACGGGTGGAGCACACCGATGCAAGGCCAAGCAGGGCCGTCGGGAAGACGGCGCTGATGTGTGGATGCTTGCGTCTAAAATAGCACGGTTTTGGGGCTGTGTCCATAGACCTAGACTGAGCGAGGAAAAATAATTTTGGTAACCATGACGCGCTCTGTTGGCTCATCATCGCGCCAGGAAGTAATCGACGACGTTGTTACCACTGCCAGTGCAGAAGATAACGTGCCGTCCGGTCCCCACCCACTCCGGGGGAAATCAGGACAGGAAGAAAATCAGGGCAGACCGGAAACGACCCTTATTTCCGCGGCACATGAGAAAGAGACGACGGCTTCTAGAAGCTCGACAAGGCGAACTCACATTCGATGCCTAGCGGCGGCTACTCGAAGATTGCGACGCGTCCTACCTAGGGTATTATGTCCCCCCAGTATGAGCACGAAACGGTGGGGCGTTAGTTCGTCTGATACCGAATCCTAATGCGTACGAGGGAAGAATAACTTCGATCTAACTCAACGGTTACGTTTCGTCTGTTGCTGGGTTTTCTGTCTGTCAGATTTCCTTCTCTCCCTTCGCAAGCTTGTGCTTCAGGCTATAGCTACGTGGGCTTCGACTGCACTCTGGATCTTGCTTCTAAGTTGCGACAATGATTGCATCCATACGCATCACTAAGCGTGCAGCGCAGCCCCCAAAAGCTGTTTACCTTTTAACCGGTAACCAGCAGGCTCTTTGGTCATCCCACATTCGTACTCTGGCACGAACATAACCGTCGCAATTACTTTCCTGTTTTATCGCTAACTTGCTTCAGAGGCTCCAGGGAGCAGCGACCGGAGGACGTTTTGATGAGGGCCTTGCTTCTAAGCTCGTTGTTGTCTGCCCAGGCCCTACCGGTCCAACAAACTGAACACTTCCATCAGTTCTCTTTGAATTCCCACTCGTCTCGGTACTCAGTCCGAGGCTGCACAGGCTCTACGAACTTTTGATCTCGGAGTTACGGAGGAAGCGGCGTATGTCTCTCTTTCCCGGCTTTCAGAATCGGTTCAACCGCCAACAAGCTCGCATCCGCACTCTCTGTGCAGGCCTGGGTGAGCGGATTGCATTCATTCACGAAGAAGTTCAATGGGATCCGCCGACAGCGTCGCCTGGTTCGGCTTTCCGAGTTCCACGCGCGCCGAGACGTTCCGGAACTCGCGTTCGTTTGATTCCCACAGTTGCTCTGGTGACGCTCTTAGTGGGAGCATCCGGGGTTATCTCAGGGCAAACCACTTCCGTTGGACCATCGGTAACTGGCGATACTGCCGTCCCTATACCGGGTGTCGGACATGATTACCTGCACCTACTCAACGAGACGGTTGATCCTTCAAGTGGCTCTGTCAACGTAAATGTGGAAGTTCCGCTACCGAAGTCCCGAGGTATCACTCTCCCATTTTCAATCAACTATAGCAGCGCGGGAGTTTTTCACGTCGACGAAATGGTTCCTAACTCTTTCGGGCTTTATTCCTCCTGTCCGCCCAATAACAACACCATACCTTTCGGCAACCAATGCGGTTGGGAGTACGGCATCCCATCGGCGGCTTATTCCTACACGACCTCGCCACCCACAACGGGGACAGGGACTTGTTATCTCGCGACCCAATATACCTTTACCGACCCCGCCCATGTGCGCCACAACCTTTACCATCTGTCAAAAGCCTGGACCTCGGGTGGCAACACGAATTGCCCTCACGGCACAAGCACATCGTCACCATCGTCAGACGCCGAAGTCTCTGCCGTTCTCTCGTCTTCCGGTGGAGGGGACCCTATCACCGTATATGACACCGCCGGCACCATCTATCGCGATTTCGCGCCGGAACTCAATTATGCCACCGTTCTGTTCCCGCAACAGATCGAAGATCGCAATGGAAACCTGGTCAATGCAACCTACAGTTTGTCAAATAACACCTATTCGGCGACGTTTACCGACACTTCGGGGAGGCCTTCTCTTCACGTCAGCGGGACGGGCAGCAGCGGAACTACGGATAGTGTTACGGCTGGACCGCTTGCCATTAGCGTCGATTGGACATCCACAACCGCGTCATACTCCATGCCAATCACACAAGTGGGCACCCCCGCAAGCGGCATTGGCTGCCCAACTGGCACCCCTTCCACCAGCAGTGCGGTTAGCAGCACCGTGAATGCCGTGTCAGCGATCCACCTCCCTAATGGCCAGCAATATACATTCTATACAGGGTCAACAAACCCGACGGATTCGACAGTCTCCAATCCTTACGGGCTCCTGAACGAGATTATTTATCCTGACGGCGGCTGGGTAAAATACACTTACAAAGAAAGCGATACTCATTCAGAATTAGGGTTATTCGCCGGTACAGAAGCTGAAGGTTTGGGTTATGGATTAGTCCCAAACGCATGCGCCTATGAATATTCCACTCCAGTCGTAGCAACAAGGACGGTGAGCTACGATGGAACCAACGTCGCATTGACGCAAGTGTTTACGTACGACACCGCTCTCCCGGGAGACGGAACGAATTGGTCGAGTAAGTCGACTTCCGTCACAACAACAGCATCGGGACAATCGTATCTTACAAAATATTCGTACCACCCATATGGCTTGGCTCAGCCTGTGTACACGACATCCACCGTTGCCGCGCAGATACCCCTGGAATACCAGGTAATGACCTACGACTGGGGAAACACAACCTCACCGTTACAAACTGTCACAAAATCCTGGGCTGACCAATTCAACATGATCGAGCAGGACACAACGCTCGGGGGAGTAACGTCAAAGATCACTTACAGTCCGGGCTCCTTCTTACCCACGGAAATTGATGAATATGATTTTGGAACAAGCTCAGCGACGCGCAAAACACTCATCACCTATCAACCAATCACGGCACCAGGAAAGATTGTCAATGAGCCCTGCAAGACCATCATCACCGACGGCGCTAACAATTCGGTTTCTGAAACGGATGGATACTACGATGGAAGCAGCACCCTGTGTGGCGCCGACAGTGGAGGTAGCAATACGGCCTCGGTTACCCCACTCCCAACGAGCCATGATGAGACCAATTATGGCCCCAGTGCGGGGTCGTCGGTGGCGAGAGGCAACATGACGAAACTCGTTCGGCGGCCGGGGGCGCAGGGCCGACGACAACATTTACATACGATGAGACCGGCCAGATCGTCTCGATGACCGACCCGTGCGGCAATGCCACTTGCTCGGACATGACCGGTACAGGACACACGGCAACTTACAGCTACACAGATAGCCCATCCGGTGGCAATGCCTACGGTAACTCCAACGCCTACCTCACACAAACAACGGCTCCGAATACAGGTGTCGCTCATATCCAAAGCTATCAGTACAACTATCCTGCGGGCGAACTAACCCAGACAAAAGACCAAAACAATATCATCACCAATTATTCTTACAATGATCCGCTTAATCGCCTCACGCTTCGCGACAACGCTCCCGGCGCCCTCAATTGGGCAAATGGTATTTCCGCTGAGAGTAAAACCTCGTACACCTATCCAAGCGTGACAGAAGCGGATGTGTCCCAGGATTTGTATTCGACCGGGGACGCTGTGCTGAAGAGCAGCACCCTCTATGACGGTATTGGCCGCCCGACCAGGACAGTTGGGCGAGATGGGTCTGTAGTGGAGACTGCCTACGATGGATTGAGCCGCGTATGCGCAGTCTCGAACCCGACGTTCAACGATCCAGGCCCTCTGAGTTGCACCGTCGGGCAAAATAGAGCCGCCGCCGTCACCGATGGATACACCTACTTTGCTTATGATGCTTTGGGACGCAAGACCACCCAGACACAACCGGACGGTACCACGCAGCATTGGCAACCTAACGGCAACGTCGTCGATTTTTACGATGAAGACCATAGCCACTGGCAGCGGACGAGCGATGCCTTCGGTAGGCTGACGAGGGTGCTGGAGAATGATCCATCCGGGTCGGGAGCTCTCACCTTGGAAACGGACTACACCTACGATCCGCTGAACAACCTGACCTCGGTGAACCAGAAAGGTGGATCGGGAGACACAGCGGCACGGTATCGAACTTTTCTTTACGATGCCTTGTCCCGGCTGACCAACGCTTGCAATCCCGAGGCGATCCCTACTGGCAGTTCCTGCACCCCCGCATCGGGGCCCTGGAGCGCGAGTTACAGCTATGACGCAAATGGCAACGTCGCCACCAGGACGGATGCACGGGGAATCGTCACGAACTACACCTACGACGCCCTAAATCGCCTGGTCGCAAAGAGCTATACGAATGACCCCGCCAATACACCGGCGTTGAGTTTTGGCTACGATCAGGAATACCCTTGGCAGATCAGCACTAATGAGAACAATCCGGTTGGCCACTTGAACTGGGTCACGGCCACCTTGGGAGCGACGAACCTCATCACCTGGACGAGCAACGATTACGATCAGAGAGGTCAACTCTTAGGCTACGCCATCTGCCCGGGAGTGAATGCTCAGAGTTGTCCGGGCGCGAATACCGCTGCAGCCTACGCCTACAATCTCGACGAAAGTCTCAATGCGATCGGAGTACTCGGAAGCAATGGCGCCTTCAACGGACAGGCACAGTATGAATATTTTAACTACGATAATGCGGGCCGGCTGAACACCCTTTCTACTTCCATTTGGGTTGACCTCAGCGGGAATGTGCTTACCTCCACGGCCTTTACCGGCCTGACCTACTATCCGGGGGGTGCAGTCCAGACTGCGAATCTTGCGATCGACCCGGCGACTCAGATTCCTGGGATCAGCCTTTCCAGGACCTTTGACAAGCGGGGGAGACTCATCGGGGAGACGGATACCAATAGCCAACAGCAGACCGTATACACCTATTCGGTCAACTACGATGGCAATGGCAATGTGACGGGATATAACGATAGTGCGGCGGGGACCTGGACGACCACGAACGACGCACTGCACCGGTTGTTGGGCGTGTCAGGCACGGTTGCAGGAGTGGCCTACACGGTTCAGGAGACGTATGATCATTTTGGGAACCGCAATGTGGAGACAGTCACTTCTGGATCAAACCAAATGCAACCCTCGTCTTATCTTCACTTCTCGGCGGGCAATAACCGGGCGGATGAAGGGATTTACGATGGTGCCGGCAACCCGATCTCCGACGGAACCAATAACTACCTGTATGACGCGGAGAACCGTATCTGCGCGGTACAGCAATCGATCAGCGGCGGGCTGATCGGGTATCTCTACGCTCCTGACGGGACCCGGCTCGGAAAAGGAAATCTCACCAGTTTCTCTTGCGACCTGACCAGGAACGGGATGTTGACGTCAAACGGCCTGGTGTTGACTAATGTGTATATCCTCGGCCCGCAGGGCGAGCAACTGGAGGAGACAGACGGAAATATGAATTTGTTGCACTTCAATTCTTTCTGGGATGGTAAGGTGTTGGGGACATACAATGGGACAAGCTTGGCCCAGACGAATTGGCATTTTACACTAAACGACTGGCTGGGGACTAAGCGAGTAATCACCAATTCTGATGGCGGCTACTCGACCTCATTCTTCAATGGCCCCTTTGGCGATTATCTGACCCAAAGCGGCACCGGTTCCGATCCATCCGAACACCACTTCACCGGCAAAGAACGCGACGTTGAATCTGGACTCGACTATTTTCCTGCTCGGTACTATAACGCAAATTTGGGCCGATTCTTGACGCCTGATTACAACGCAGCCGATGATGATCTGGACCCAGTTCCTTATGCGGACCTAGACAATCCGCAGTCGCTGAATCTCTACAGCTACGTGCAGAACAACCCGTTAAGCCACAAGGACGCCGACGGCCACAAATGCGACAACGGAAGCGTCGCGCCGGACGGCACTTTCACATTCCATTGCACCAACGATCCACCGACGAATCCAAGTGGCACGTTATACAGGCTGGCGGGCGGGGCCGCCATATTTGGGGAGGAATTTGGGCCAGTCGATTGGGCCGCCGTCGGTGCTCTGACGGCTGCGGGTTATCTGGCTGCCCATCCGATACATCTTTCGTCCTCGAATGATCAGAACGCGGCCCCTCCACCTGCCGCAGCACCTTCACCGAACAATCCAGGGAAGTCCGGTCCAAAGCCGACGCCAAATTTCGTCCCACCCACAAATCCACCACAAAATCCTCCGGCAAGCGTTCCGGCTGGGAATAATGTTCGAGTGATGCCTCCCACGGCTCAGTATCCTAACGGGTACTGGGTGGAGACAAATAGCTACGGCCAGCCGATAAATCCGGCTACCGGCAAGCCTCCATCAAATGTCAGCCGTCCCGAGGCCCGCGCTCAAACACATGTTCCACTACCGCCGCCGGATACAAATCCATAGGGGAGTTTATATGTACGGACTGCAGTCTGACCCAGCAGTAGATGTCTTGAAAGGACAGGCCCTAATTCAAATTTGTTTTGGGGAAAATGATCTTTTCCTCAATTTTTCGGGCAATCTATCCTTTGGAATTTATTCCTCTATAGGCTTAGGCGTCAACGCTGATCGTGTTATTAAAAGCTCCGATTTCGTGAAGCTATCGCAGGAATTGCTGCGGTTGCTCTCGGTGCTCGTGAGTGATGTTACCTGGGCAAAGGACGGAAGAATATCGATCACATTCGAGACAGGATATGTGGTCGAGCTATACGACGATAGCGAACAGTTCGAGTCATATACGATTAAGAGGCCTGATGGAGTGGTTATTGTCTGAGGCCGGGCGCCTGTGCCTTATGAGCGCACGAAGCATCATTGGGGCCGGTTCCTTAGCCCGGATTGGGAAGGGATTCCCGCCCCGGTGCCGTACGGCCTTCTGGACAATCCGCAGACCCTAAATCACTACAGCTATGTCGAAAACAACCCTCTGACCAACACCGATCCTGACGGTCATTACGTCAACATCTGCGATGCGAATGGTCAGAACTGCCAAACGATTTGGGATGACCAACAGTACTCTCAGGCCCAAGGTCAAGATAGCCTAAACGCTCCGACTTTGAGTCAACTGCAACAATCCGGCGGCTCGATGAACATCACCGACGCCAACGGCAATGTCGTAGGAACGGCGCAGTGGGGCCCGAACAATCCTGGAGTTGATGGGCAGGAAAACGCCGCTATATTTGGCCAAATTGGCAATCAGGGGATGGGCGCGATTCGGGACTTTGCCGCAGCCTCTGCAGTCGGCGGTATACGGGAGGGCTAGGTCTTTCCGCCCTAGGTTCGGGAGCCGGGTTGACTACGCTAGGTGAATTGGATTTAGTCCCTCAGATAGGGTCGAAGCTTAACTATCTGCTGGGTCAAGCAAGTGGATCGGCTTACAACGTCCAGAGGTCTCTCTCAATGGCAGCGGCCTTATCTAAAGATCGGGCTTAGTGATTCTCCCGAGACTCGCGCCTATATTACCGAAAAAATCACCGAGGCGTTTAATAACCCGTCGAGTCTGGAGGCGGGAGGTTCTTCAGTCCGGGACACCCTTCTTATGGGACCGGGAGGCGCGGTGAAAATGCAGACAATTTGGCAGGGGACGCAGTTGATAACGTTCAAAATCTTTGGGGGGCATTAATGAGGTTTTCGACTGGGTTGACTGAGATTACATGCCACAGCTTCGCAAAGAAGGCGGAGCTGCTTGCTCATCTACAAGTGGAAGGCCACTTCTCATTATTCGAGTCATCTGAACAAGAAAAGGAGTTCTACTCAATCGTCAGCCAGCCAGCCTTTGTCGAATCAAGGACTGAGAAGGTCGCGGTTGGAATCTGTTCTGAAGGACACGGCCTCTCTCCCGAAGTGCTTCCGCTTCCCGAAAAGGGTTTGTTTTTGCTGGGCTTCAATGAAAGGGTCGTAGCCATCGATTGTGAGTCAGGTGGCATCGCGTTCGAGCACAAGCTCAACAGTCTCTTCTGGTCGTTCGCAAGAGTGCCCTCCGATCCGTTGATCCTGGTTTTTTACGAGATCGGGGTGAAGGCCATCACGTCTGACGGGCAGGAACTTTGGGACTACAGTAGAGACCTGCTAAAGGGTGCTTCTCGTGAAGGAGATACCCTGACCCTTTCCTTTAGCGATAGTCCACCAGTAGTGCTAAACCTGAGCACAGGTCGGAGCGTCAAACTTTAAGCCTGACTTGCCATCCTCCCTGCGAGCCCGTCCTTCGGGAAGGTCTTGCTGCATCCGTGGCCGAGCCAGCATCGCCCGTCAGCATGCCGCCCACCTTAAACTCGTGCCTGATCCAGCATCGCCAAAAGGCGCGCTGCTACGCAGCGGGGTCAGGTGGCACTCCACCCCTTTCAGGTAACTGTGGGGAAACCTGGCGCTGGTCTCGGGTAACCATCGTGCTATCCAACAGATAGCGTTTTGCGGGGTTCCCCAGGGAAACCCGTGTCATCCTGAGTAAACGCGGATGTTGGAGGGCGAGGAGCGATGGCGCTGCTCAATGAGAAGAACCTTGCTGGGGAGGCTGGAACCGCTCAGGGAATCTTCATCAATGGAACACCGAGCGCCGATATCAAAGGCCATGCGCTGGGTTCGATCAGTTCTCCTTCCATATCGACAGCAACTACGCACAGCGGGGTGTTTTAGCCGCTGGCAACTGCAACCTATCCTGGGAGTGGTGGGAAGCAAGGAATGATCGATACGATCAACTCTATAAGGGTGAATGGGAATGGCCCGTTCCGTTACTCGACAAGAAAAAGGTCGACAGACGGGACGTTCACCCCAGCCAGTTACGTCTCAGTAGAGGTATCGTTCCGTCCGGTGCCCCCGGTTTCTCAAGCAGACTCCAGTCCTCCTGTCCTGGCAGCCGCTTGCGCCAGGCAATTCCGGGATGTTCGGCGACCGAGTTGAGAAGCCGAAGATCGAGTCGCAGCATCTCGTGAGGGTTACGCCTCGAATTCTTTCCTGTACTTCCATTCGTGACGGATCTCCGCGATGACCTCGAAGAGAATCATGGCAAACAGCTTCAACGCCTCTACGGGATTCCTTTGGGTCACCTCAAATTTCCTTTCGAATCTGCCAGTGGCCACTGCTAGCCTTTGCCGCCTGGATCAGAATGTTCTGTTCCTTTACTCCTCGATTACTCCTCGATATTCCACGGACCGCCCAGTGCGTAGTTGTCTGACCATGGCCGAGATGCTTTACTGAGCGTTGTCGTTCGGGTACTGAGAGTTTTCCGGTTCAGGCTTTTCTACCAATCCCATGGTGGCTGCCGCGTCCAATAGCGGAGCGAATTTCTGCATCATCTCTTCCAACTCCGCATTGCGGCTCCACAATTCCCGGGCCTCGGTGTCGAGGCGGGACAAAACCTCCCGCAATTCCCGGTTCTGGCGAAAAATGTCCCGGGCTGCGTCCAACCGGTCAAATATCGCGCGCAATTCGTCTTCGGTGACCGGTTTTGCGCCGGCTTTCACGCTCAAATGCTTAGCTTCAAAATCTTCGCGCCATTTCTTGGCCGGGGCGGCGGTCTTGGGTGTTTCAGTAGCGGCGATTTCTTTCCACATATAGATGAATTGACTTCAATATCGCGTGCGCTTGATGTTGGCTAAGCGGCGGCCCTGAGCTACTCCTGTAGGTGCTAGTGGCGAGAGTCCTTCGCCCCCCCGGTTAGAGACTCTCGCCCGCAGTCTGGAATCACCCGCTTCCAGTCTCAGGGGATTAAGAATGCGAGTTTTGATCCAGGGTTGCAGTAACCCGCACCATCTTTGGTAACAAGGTCGTGCTGCAACACTTGACCGATACAGGGGGAAAAAGGTTGACAGACGGGACATTCACCCATTCACCCCATCCAGTTACGTCCTCGGTAGAGGCATCATTCCGTATCAATGTCGCGTGCTCTGGCATCCATCCGCCGGCACGACGCCCACGCTCCGTCCACGAAGATTGAGTGAGAATGGCCGGTCCTGCGGAGGGACAGCACGGCTGTTGCAAATAATGAAAAGCTCCGCCGGGGAGTTTAGGGCCGGCGGAAAGACCCGTGCAAGCAGCCCTCCTTCTGCATTGAAAAATAACTATCCGAGCTTGGGTCGACAGGAGTATGATCCGCGGCAATTAGCTTCTTAGGACGGCCCTGGCTTCGGCTCGGGCCTCTTTTTGCGTGGCCAGGGAATCACTTTGGCGGGTCGCTTCAGGGGGTCTCCAAACCGCTGCATGAGTTCCCGTAGTTGGAGCACGGTCAGTTCGTCCCTCTCCTCTTCTGTCATTGCAGCCTAAGCCCTCCGCTGATGCCGGTTCAATCGTTGTGCCACCAGGGAGAGTAACTCCGACGGAGTGATGAATTCTTCAAGGACCAGCACCTCCGCGCCATCAGCTAAGTTAACGATTTTGTGCAGGTCGTGATTGCTCAGCCTGGAGAGAACAATCAGGTCGAATTCTCGGCTGCGAAGCACGATTTCAGCCAGTTGCGTCGACGCCGAAGTAGCGTCGTAGCCTGAAACCTTCAGAACTGCGCACCGGCTTTCACGAACGGCCAAGTCGGCTTCGACGCAAAGGATTTTGCTCATGGCAGGCACCGTGTAGTTTAACCAGCAAAACGGAGAAAAACCTCGCGCCATATCGTGTCACGAAACAGGAATACCCCTGCGAAACGGCCCTGGCGCAAAATGAAATTGGATCGGCCTCGTTGTACCCGCTGCCGCCGGCTAGTTCACACACTCCAGTGCGACAGCCCGGAGTTGGGCCATGCGTTTGAAGGAGGTGGAGTCAGCGCTCGCGCTCTTGCTCTCGCGGCCTGACGTTTGCATTTTTACGGGGGTTTTTGGGGATTTAGGACGGCCGGCGGACTCTAATGGATAGCCAGCTGGCGGAGAGGGAGGGATACCGTTTGGCAACGTATGTTGCTGACTATAGGTGGCTTATGTTTGGGTCTCTTGCGATAGCACGATTTTCGCACGGCAAACAAACAGCGGGAGACCCATAATGACCACGATAGTACCGGTACAGCCCTCGCAGGCCCTTTCCGCCCAGGACGCGCTTCACTACAAGGCCGCTGCCTTGGCCGCCAAGCTGGCGGATACGTGCGTGAGCGCGTCGTTCCCGCCCGATCTATGGTCCACGTACTACGAGCGCTTCCACGGGGTTCTGAGCGCAGAGCTGACCGGCAGGGAATAGATAACTCGTCACTCCCGCCCAGCCATGGCCCTTGCAAAGGCAGCGTCCATGGCTTTCTGCATCTGAGGCTCTTTTACGTTGTCCCTGCATTCTTCTCCGTTACATATGGTGCTCCAAAGGCCCTGTTGCGAAATAAGGTCTCGGACTTCGTATACGGTGAACTCAGGGCTGGGAGGCATTTTCACCCCAGGGACTAGGACCGCTGGGCGAGCAGATTCCATTAGCGAAGCCACACAAGAGTCCCTCGCTGGGCTGAAGTCAACGGCGGTGACGAGATCTGCTCTGTCGTCTCTTTTTACGTATGCAGCGGCGAGACTTTGACACTTGAGCTTTCGAGCGAACACCAGCCTGCTGTGCTGATCGATTGAACGGTGGACCAGTTCAACAGCAATCCCGCCAACCAACGCACCAATCATAAACACCGTGATGAGCCGTACCCTCGTCATGCCGTCTTAAGGTGCGTGCTCTTGTTCTGCAGCCAGGTCGATATTTCCTCCAGGCATGACAGACAGAGTTTTCTCTCAACAGTAGTCCTCCTGAGTTGAAGGACCTTCGAATCCTTCATACCGGTTTCAAGGCTGACATACTTACCGCAGTTGTTCCCGGTCTTTTTGCCTCTGCGGATTTCCCCACTGCTTCCACATCGCAAACACTTGTAACACATGCCTCCTCCTTTGGGGCAGGTCTTGGTCGTTAGCATACCGCGCCTTTCAGCAATGTACGCGTTACATCGTGGTACCTGATCTTCGCTGACGACTCAGCCCACGCCTGAGCCTCGCGTACTGCTCCGGCGTCAGCCGCAAGTACACCCCGCCCCGCCCCTGCTCGATAGCAAGCTCCAGCATCTGCCCAGCCTCAGACGTGCCCCAGGCTTCTCCGCCGCGCCAACTCCCTAATCTTCTCTGGGTCGCATTGAACGTCAGCTTCCTGGGCAACGGCGTCTTCAGGTCCGCTTCCAGGAACTGAATCTGCCAGTCCTTGCGAAAGAAGAACGACATGTACACGCGGTCGGACGGACGATCATATCGGGACATGGCTAGAGTATAGGCGAATAGAAGGCGAATATGTCACGCAGGTCCAAGAGCGCAAATCAGGGTTGGGGTTTTGATCCGACTACAACCTCTGGAGTGTCGCCGGGTGCAGGGTGATAGTTGATGAACTGCGGTTCAATCTCAACGGATCGAAAGGCAGAGCGCAGAGTCGCCGTTGTCGGAGTAAGGGCAATAAACGATGGTGGAGGAGGAGTTTCCGAATTGGGGGTTGGCAGGCCCCGGGTCAAGATACCGAGGCCGATAACCTGTACTTCCAGGTGATTCGTGATCTTGGCTTCATTTTCTATAGTCCAGCGAGCTTCTTTGAACAGTGCCATCAGCTGCTTTGCAAAATTTAAAGCCTCATCGCCGCCTGCCGATGTATATCCAAACTGGACCGAACCGTTGGGGAGCACCCGAAGAGCAGCAACGAACTTAGCACTCTCCTGATCTGTAAGCCTGCGGGGCTTGATCCGTTCTTGTAGCTCCAACAGGCTTCGCTCTGCCGTTGCTGCCCTTGCTTGCTGCTTCGCCATTTCGGTCTTGGCATCTGAGGCAGCTATCTCCAGCCCTACGACCCGCGCATCGGCATTTGCGGCGCGCTCCTGCTGGATACTCAAAGCATTCTTCTCATCAGTCAGGTCCTTGTCGAACTTTCGCAACCGCTGTTCTTGAACGGAGTTTATGCGAATGTTTGTATACAGGGCTCCAAGGCCAAAAAGGAATGTCAGACCGAGCAGCACGACGCCGCCGGTCTCAAATATCGACTTCCAGAACTCTATCGGCACAGATCAACTCCACCGGTTCAATGGACCGAGCCTTTACTTGACAGTTCACGACTCTCTAACTGTACTGCGTACCAGGAGTGACCTAAGAACCATAGTGGAACGGCTGAAGTTCAGCGTGATGGACACTACAATACTTGTGCTTTAATTCGCACGGAAACTCTCTAAAGTCGAAGTCTGGGATCTCTTCTGTCCATCCCTGTTTCTGGAGGGACTGCCGTCGCTTTTCTGGCGGTGGGTCTCCATCGCCGTAGTACTGGGTTAGCGCCAGCCAGGGCAGTGTGGCAATCGTAACGACTTCCAACTCGTCTTGGCGAACCAAACCCCCTCGTTTAGACGATTCGGGCGTTGAGATCCCAATACGAATGCCGTCTGCCTTCTGTTGGAAATAGAAGTTCGGAGTAAAGGGAATGTTGGAATGCGTCAGAGGGAAAATCGATAGTCTAAAGTCGATTCGCCGATAGAACCAGAGGCGACGATTCCAGAAGACGAGTTGTGGTCCCAGAACGGTGAAGGTGAATCCACGAAACAGCGCCTCGTCTTCTCGCTCTTTTTCGTAAACTGAGGTTCTCTCAAAAAATGCCCGCAGTTCTTCATCGGTACTCGCAAGCCCGAAGTCCTTTAGGATTGCCGTCCAGTTCGGCACGACTTGAACGAAAAATGGCGTGAACGTCTGAGCCGACTGTACCGACTGCTTGCGGTCATACGCAAGAATGCCCAATGGAAAAAGAAACACCAAAAGCACAGACTGCACTATCGAGAAATGGCCAAACACAATGAGCAGAAATGCTGTGAAAGCGGCTGCCAAAAACCAGACTCCCCAAATCCGAGCAAGTTTCATTTTGTGGTCTCCATTTTTGGTGACTATGGCTATTGGATCAAGCTGTGAGCAAGGGAAAAGCCAATGGTGACAGATTCTGCGCTCCACCTTTGAGATAAACGGCGTAGCGAATGGCAACTGTAGCGGCTTGTGTTAAGCACTTGTCCCTCTCTTCAAGCGTCAATGCCATCAACTCTCCGTGTCGTACCGCTGTCGCATGGTCAGCATATGTGTCAAGCCAACTACGGTCCAGACAGAGAGCGTCCCTCAGTCGTCCCCACGACAGACTCCGGTCCCGCTCCCCTCTACCAAACGCATGGCGGATTCGTTCTATCGCCCGGTAGCAATGTGTTGCCACATCAGCCGAGGTCTGCATGGCTAGTCTCAAATCACGCAATGCTGCCGTAAGGTGCTCGCTCTGAAGTGCCAGCATGGTCCAATCATGAGGATTCAGGCCAGCTTGACTGATCGCTTCACCGAATCGTGGAAGAGAAGGAGAAAACTTAGCAAACGTGTTAGAGCCGACTAGTTGGTAGCCATCGAGCTTGACGTTGAGGGCAACGCCTTCAGAGAGTCCCAACGCATCATAAAGGCCGGACATTGCGTTGCCTAAGACCCCGGCGACAAATGGTATGTCAGCCAGCGGCTGCTCGCTTGTGACATGCAAGTAAAAAGCTGGAGTTCCAAACATGATGATTTTGACTTCCAGCGGCATCCCATTTAGAACTATTGAAAGTCTTAACGGAGGGTCCTTTATGTCGAGCGTGACGGTCTGGGTTGCGTTCGTTGTCGAGCAGGCAAAAATATAAACGGGCATACGATGCTCTCTTAGGAATCTATCGTTCCGTGAGTTCTGAGATTCAGCCTCGTTATAATCCCACCATGGACAGAGATCAAGTTGTCCTCGATTCCAGACTGGCCCATCAAGCTCCAACCACATCCGAGCCTATAATCCCGGTATGAGCACGACAGAAATCCTCCAGGCCATCGACGCAGAGATCGACCGACTAGAGAAGGCACGAGCCCTGCTCACGGATCACATCCCTCCGCTGAAGCGAGGACTCCCGCGCAACGACGGAAACGTCTCCACTCGGAAGCGCAGGAAGATGAGCCCGGAGGGCCGGGCACGGATAGCCGCAGCCCAAAAGGCGAGATGGGCGAAGGCTAAGAAGTGAAGGACTAGCGTGTCGAATGGGACGCGGTATATCACTTCAGCTGCGCATGGCATGACCGGTCTCTATTAATGCTTAGGCACATGTTCAAAATCGTTGCCCCGATTGCTGGATTGTATGTGGCCACGCTATGGGCGGCAGCACAAGCGCCTTCGGCTGCCACGCTAAGTCTTTCACTGAAGACCATGAATAAGGCTCTTGCAGGTTGCCGGGAGTCCTACACGCGAGTGTATCCTGGATTAAAAGAGCCTCTTCTAAAACCCATCGTGGGAGCCGACAACTACGACAAAGACCTGAAAAACTTGGACCACGCGGAGGCATTCACAAGTTTTCTCATCACTCACCCAGATAAGATGAGCGGCAAGATGCTAGTAGCAGTTGTTGTCAACCTCTGACGACTTCTCGGTTGGAGTTGGATCTACCAGGTCTGAAGTGTTGCGGCACATGATTATCGACAACGATGTTACCAACAAAATGACCCGCATGCCGTTGCGGCTGAAGCTCTTAACGATTGTCAGAAGTCCCTGTTCAATGCGGGTGACGACTTTGTCGAGCTTGTCATGAACTACGTGGGGGCTGAGGATGAGGCGGTCGGACGAATCAAAACGTTGAATCACTGAAAGCTATCAGCCGGTGCCAGCCCTAGGGGAGGTGTCATTATTTCAGCCACCAAGCTGACACAGCCATGTTGTGGGTCATGAACTGTTGCGTGTTTCCGCACTTTAAGCACACAAGAGCGACTCGAAACTGATCGCCGCCCGAAAGAACCTGGTAACGTCCGCTGACGCAATAAAGGCAGTGCTGAGGCACGTCCAAATCCAGCACATGAGCGTTTCCTTCGATTTTCATTATCACTCCGTCAAGAGCATCACGCAGCTCGGTAGCGTTCTGGTAGCGATCACTAGGTTTAGTAAGAATGGTCTTGTCCAGCAAATCGTAAACGAAATAAAGGTTAGGATTGACAGGGCCATTTCCGGGATGCAGCAGGTCATAGGGTTGGACTCGATGCTTTTCACGCGAGAAGGACTTCCCAGAAAAAAGGTAATAGAGGAGCTTTCCGAGAGAATACACATCAGCCGAAGGGGTGGGGGTGTCCAATCGGCCATCTTCAAGCTCAGGTGCAATGTAGTCGCGGGCTCCGACTGCTTCGGAGGAGGACGTGAAGCGCTCACCGGTCTCTGCCAGATGAAGGCAGAGACCGAAGTCGCCAACAACAGCCGCGCCGTTGCTGCGAATGAGGACATTTGAGGGCTTTAAATCACGATGAATGATGCCCGCTCGATGGGCCGCGCCCACAGCATCACAGATCTCTCGATAGAACAGCAGCTTGTGTCGGAGCGTCTTGTCGGACAGATTGTGTTTACTTAGGTCGCCATTCTCACAGTATTCCGCCACATAGTATGGTAGCCCCTTCCATTCGCCGCTCTCGACGACTCTTAAAATACCTGGATGCAAAAGAGCTTTTAAGGCTTTGATTTCTGAAATGAATCTGGCCGCTCGCTCCGCATTCTTGAGCCGTTTGAAAACATAGAGAACAGGATCGGAGCCATTTGAACGGCGAACCCGGTAAGTCCATCCCTGACCGCCCTCCCCTAACGCCCCGTCTATTTTCCACTCGTCGGGAAGCCAAGGATTGGACTTTCGTTCCTGTGACGATTTTCTGTCAGTTGGATGCTCGTCGGTGACAGGATCTTGCCCGGTCCTCGTCAGATTCTCTTCGAACACTTCCATTCCAATAAACCGGACCGGATTGCCTACGTCATCTAACGCGCGAAGAATATTGTCGTATCGTGTCTTCGACTGATATGTATCAATATTTTTTTCTACATCGCGATAGGTTTTCAGCGGAACGCGCGCTCGAAGCACCTCGAACTGGTCTCCGAAGCGGTTCGTGGCTGTCCAGAGTTCGTAGGGAAGCCGTTCTAACTCGGCGGCGTTCGCTAGGTCTCCATTAATCCGCATCACACGAGCAGCTTGTCCACGGATTATCGACCACTGTGCGTCGTGAATCCGTGTGATGAGCTGCACTTCTTGCGAGTTGCTTCCATTTCCGTTGTAAAGAATGAACATTTGCAACCGGAAGTCTAGCAGGCTGCACAAGCCCCCTCAACCCCGATTAAATCGGGAGCTAGGGAATCGCCAAGGTGGTAAGACGTTCGCGGAGATGACCGGAAGGAACGTCGCATTGTCGCGGCTTTTTGAGTAGCCACGCCTCGCCGAAAAAAATGGGACTCCTGGGGTGATAGCGAGGAATCCCACAACCTCTCACCCCAGGGGCGTCACTAAACTAAAAACTAGCGCACAGGAATGGGCACAGGTACGGGAACGACGCGGAGACCACTCGCACTAGCCCTTGCCTTCTTGGTGGCCCTCAGGGCCGCCATCGTCTCGACCTTCTGCGTGTTTCTGAGATCGGAGTCGATGATCCCCATCTCATCGTCGGGAAGTGTGTCCGCATCTCCCCACAGGGCATTCTCCTGTGATGCGTACTGCTTCAACTCGGAGAGAGCCTCGTTGATGCTGCCTGCCGTGTAGACGGAGCCGAGACGGTCCCACAGGGTCATGAGCGCGTCGATGCCGTCCTCTTCTATTGCCTGGTGGTAAAAGTCTCGCATTGGTTTTCTCCGGTTGCTACTTTGTACCACTTGGGTTTCGCATTACTTTCGCTTTGCCGCCATAAACTCGTTGCCACGATCTCTGTGTTGCTGAGACAAGACTTAGAGGGACGAAAAATCTCCACGTAGGTCTTGACAGGTGACCGCCTGGATGAAATACCGGCGTGGTTATCGGTACGGGCAGTGATGGCGCGAGCACCAGGGTGTGCATGTGCGAGGCGGGAAGTTTGTGAACCGTCCATCCAAACGTTAGGACCAGCGCAATGATGACAGCGTGGATGGCAAGAGAGCATTTACGGAAGTTGCTGGCGGAGAGGGAGGGATTCGAACCCCCGATACCCGTGAAGGTATGCCTGATTTCGAGTCAGGTGCAATCGACCGGACTCTGCCACCTCTCCGTGTTTTGGTGACGACAACCGTGCAAGACAATCATAAATGAGCGGCTCGCCGGCGGCGATTGTGCCTTAAAGAGGCACCCGCAATCCCTGAAAACATGAATTTCTGCCGATGGTGATCCTGCCCAGAAGGTACACTCCGGACTTGCGGTCATCAGCTTTTCCGGAGGCTCGACTTTGCTGAAGCTCTTTCAAGGTGTGCGGCCGTTCAAGAGGGCAGCCGCCTTGCGCGATGGCTTTGCCGGGTTCTCGCTTGCGGCCATGAATATCCCGCAAGCCCTGGGATATACCAAGATCGCCGCCTTTGACCAGCGCTTTGGACGGTGACGTGTGACCGTTTGCCTGGCGCATCAAGTCCTCCACCGGCATTCCCAGCTTCTCAGCCGAGTCCTGAAACGTCCGCATCTTTCGCGCACAGTTTTCTCCGATGGTTACGGCAAAGGCGTAGGGTGGTTTGTAGGGCTTTGGGTCAGGCATACGATTCTGCCGGACTCTTGATGAACGTAGTTGTTCCGCCGTTCATGTTGGTGATGTATTTACTACCGCTCAGAGACTCATACTCGAAACGTGCCTTG
>CAVVQX010000016.1:0-252015 GCA_963750415.1 uncultured Acidobacteriaceae bacterium | reverse complement strand
CACTTCCGGCCGGGAGTGCCAATGCGCCCCTATTCGCGCACGAGGCAACACTGCCCGAACAAATCAGGCTGCACGTCGAGACGGTAGAGCAACGAACAGTAGCGGTCATGCTCTAAGCCTCGAAATAGCGCTGTGACTGACGTTGTAGCTCCGTGCGATGTCGGTCATGGATTCCTTGCCGTGCTCGCGCCTGGCTAGTGCATGTTTACGGTGATGCAGGGTGAGCTCCGGCTTGCGGCCGAGCTTCACCCCTCTGGCTTTGGAATCCAGTGGATCCCAGCAGACGAAACTGCAGCAACGGAAGATAACTCCCGAACGTCGGGGTACTCTTCTCTGTCCCCGGCCTTTGGGCCTTTAATCGTTCTCGAAACCCCTCCTGGGAAACGGAGAGCAGACTCCATCGAAGATGGTTGCGAACCTCTCATTGTGCCGGCCACATTCAACCTCCGCAAAAATCGGCTTGAATCCTGGCGTCTGTGTGCCAGAATGGTGCGATGCGAGTCTTCTTCTTTGTCGGCGTGAATGACGCACTTAAGTCTGGCATGAGTTGCAAGATTTGGAAGATAGAGCGCCGGGGTCGTGTTCTTCGAGTTTGGTGGGGTCCGGCTATCTGACCTTGCCCTCAGAATGCGTATCCCTTAACCGACTGGTTTTGGGGATGATCCCGTGGTAGTCGTGGCGGTGGGAATGTGGGAATCGGCTTGATCGATTTCCAAGGTTTGTGGGAAGGTCGGAAAACAGCACCATCGTTTTCCGTGCTTTCCATAAACCGTCATTTCCACAGCCTGCTTCTCAGCTGCAACCTTCAGGCGGCGCTCTTAGTCGTAGCCTCCGTCCAGTCTTGCTCGAACTGCATCGGGCTGACGTAGTCCAGCGTCGAATGCATGCGTGTTCGGTTATACCAGAGCAGCCATGCGATGGTTTCATCTTTGGCCTCGCGGATGGTTTGAAACTGCCTGCCGTGCAGTCGCTCCACCTTCAGCGAAGCGAACAACGTCTCCGAACAAGCGTTGTCCCAGCAGTTGCCTTTGCGGCTCATCGAGGGCACAATACCGTGCCTCTTGACCAGCCGACTGAAGTCGTCGCTGGCGTATTGGCTGCCACGATCGCTGTGGAAGACTAGCCCTGTTTGCCGGCCTGGGTTGCGTGCCAACCAAGCCATATCCAGAGCATCCAGCACCAGCTCGCGCTGCATATCCGGCCGCATCGACCAACCCACCACTTTGCGGCTGAATAGATCGATCACGACGGCAAGAAACAGCCAACCTTCTGCGGTCGGGATGTAAGTCAAATCGCCCACCCACACCTGGTTGGGCGCCCCCACGCTAAACTTGCGATCAAGCGCGTTGGGCGCGATCGGAAGACTGTGCTTGCTGTCGCTAGTGAGCACCCGGGAAGCGCCGCTTGCCGCGGAAAACTGAGGGACGGACGGAAAACTGAGGGACGGAAAACTGAGGGACGGAAAACTGAGGGACGGGAAAACTGAGGGACGGACGGAAAACTGAGGGACGGAAAACTGAGGGACGGACGGGAAGATAACGCAAGAATTACCAGTACATAATGACGGTGAACTTCCCGTCTGGACGAGTGACATGGACGGGAAAACTTTGACATGGACGAGTGACGACATGGACGAGTGACGACATGGACGAGTGACACGACATGGACGAGTGACACGACATGGACGAGTGACAGACATGGACGAGTGACACAGAGAAATGAACGAGTGACAGACGGGACGTTCACTCCAGCCAGTTACGTCTCAGTAGAGGTATCGTTCCGTCCGGTCCCAACGGTTTCTACACGGAACCAAACCGTTCGTGTCTGCACATACAATGGACCCTCGTTCGCCCACTGAGCCTCACGGAGTAACTTCGCCTGTGGCAAAATATTGGGCATCACCAACTATCGATAACAATCTCGCGTGGCCCCAGGCATCCATCCGCCGGCACGATGCCCACGCTCCGTCCACCAAGATCGAGTGAGAGTAAACCGGCCACATCGGCGATCACTTCCTTTGCGCGATGATGAGCTAATAGAGCGCGCCATGGTTAACAAAATTATTTTTTCTAGCTCTGGACACAGCCCAGAAACCGGGCTACTTTGGAAACAGGAATCCACACGTCAGCGCGGTCTTCACGACGGCCCTGCTTGGCCTTGCATCGGTGCGCTCCACCCGTGCAACTGCCGCCAACCACCGGCAACTCATCAGCCCTCGTGGGCGTGATGAGTTGGGTGTAGCGAACAGCAATGTGACATCAGAAGTGACGGATCAAGCCTGTCCGCAGCATTCCTGCCTGTCCCGGCCAGCCGTGGAGCGCCCCGCGAGGGTGCCTGCGGAGAGTAGGGTGCGCTCAGTGCGTCCTCTTGATTGAGCAGTTTTGACAACTTGGGAAACAGCACACCACCGCGCTAAAGCCGGTATAGGAGAACTCCGATGCTGGGTAGTCCGGGCTGCCACAGCGAGCTTCAGCCCGGACATCGATCCCCTGGAGCCACCGGCCCTGAGGCACGCTTCTCTTTCCATCCCTCAGCACTTATCGCGCTTATCGCGCTTTTAGCGCACTTAAAATTTGGCAAACCATCTCCTGGCACCGTCTCCGTAGAATGAGCGCGCATACGCGCCTTTGCCACCACCCAGGCAACATGATCAATTAATTATTTGATCATCTTGACCATCTTCGTGAAACAAAGGACTTATCTGGCACCAACCCCCCCCCGCTGAGTCGCCAAACCTCAAAAAGGACCCAAAATATCAAATTTTACAAAGAGTTGAACAGGTGGCACCCGGACGAGATAGGCCGACCTATTCCCTGCGTCTCTTCAAAAAAGAGACCCACCCCACCCATTACGCCCTTTATCCGGCTCAGTCACACTTCCACCCATACGGCGCATAGGGCGCTTAAGGCACACACTTCCACCCAAAGGGCGCATAAGGCGCTTAAGGCGCACACTTCCACCCAAAGGGCGCAAAGGGCGCTTAAGGCGCACACTTCCACCCAAAGGGCGCATAAGGCGCTTAAGGCGCACACTTCCACCCAAAGGGCGCTTAAGGCGCTTAAGGCGCACACTTCCACCCGAAGGGCGCATAGGGCGCTTGGCTACTTCTTGGCTGCCGCACTCCAAAAGGCCTCGAAACCTGCGCTTCGGTAGTGCTCCGCTTTGGCTGGATTGGCCAACATGGACGCCATAGTCGTCTCAGCCATCGCGAGCAGGAGTTCTGACGCAAAAGCTTCAGGCAGACCGCTCAATTTGCCCTGCGCGACAAGCTGCTGCATGGCTTCGGTAGCGGCTTCGAAGCCCGCCTGCCCCTCCTGCGTGCTTTGGTCGGTGATGCGCTCAGAAACGGTAAGCTGCATCATCGCCCTGCGCTTCGCCGGCGAATCCATACCCCAGGTCACGTAGGCGTTCCAGATATGTTGCATTCGCTTCCGGAGTGAGCCGGTCAAGGGAAAGCCCGCGATCATAGCGCTGCGCATGTCTAGTTTTAGCTCGCGGTAGAGCTCGTTGAGCAGCTTATCCTTATCCGGAAAGTACCGGAACAGCGATCCCTCCGCCACCGCCGCAGCCTTTGCAACGCTGGCAGTGGACGCGCCAATGCCATCTTCAGCAATCGTCTTGGTGGCTGCACCGAGGATGGCAGCACGCTTGTCTCCGGTCTTCGGTCGCGGCATGGCTGCCCATAGTGTATGCAATTCCTGGTAGGGATAGGAGCGTGCTGGAAGAGGAAGGCCGGCCACTCGGAAATTCAACCAGCGATGAACTGGGTCCGCGCAGAGGGTTTCGTAACAGTCTCGCTTCCACGTCCGCATCTCCATATACGCCGGGGAAAGTCTTGCGGCGGGTACTGATAGCATGGTGGTCGCGCGATCGACGCCCGGTACAACCCACATGAGAAGCAAAGTATCCTCATTCACCCCGGTCCTGTTGTTTATGTTCGCCGCAGCGCTGCCCATAGGAGTGCTGGCCGCGGAACCGCAGTGGAAGGCAAGCTGGATTACCCATCCCACCGCTCCCCTGCGCGAGCCGATCGTCCTGCATTTTCGCCGCGGGCTGCAGCTGGAGAGCAAGCCGGCCCGCTATGTCGTACATGTGAGTGCCGACAACCGGTTCATCCTCTACGTAAACGGTCATCGAGTGGGCGACGGGCCGGCCCGCGGTGACCTGGCGCACTGGCGCTACGAAACCTTCGACCTCGCTCCGTACCTTACGGCGGGCGCCAATCTCGTAACCGCCACAGTATGGAACTTCGGTATCTACGCGCCCACCGCACAAATCACCGACCGCACGGCCTTTCTGCTGCAGGGCGACGGAGCGCTGGAGGCCGGTCTGAGCACGCCAAAAGGCTGGATGGTGGCCATTGAGCCGGGACGGATCGCCGTCCCACGAACACCGGGTGGCGTTGACGGCTACATGGCCAATGGGCCCGGAGAAGAATTGAATGCCGCGGGCTACGATTGGCAGTGGAATGCTCCTGGTGATCCGAGCAGTGCATGGGTGGCTGCCGGCGATCCCATGCGGGAAAACATCTATCCCTCGGCGGCGCGTGCCGGTCTCGAGGGGGAGCAGGTCGACAACTATTGGCAATTGGTGCCCGATGAGCTGCCGCCGATGACGTACACACCGACCGAGGCGGGAGAAGTGGTACGTTCGGATCAGCCGGGCGCCGAAGCGTTTCCGGCCAAGCCTCTCACTATCCCGGCCAGTCGCCACGTGCATGTGCTGCTCGATCGCAAGACGCTGACCACGGCCTACCCTCAATTGACGGTTTCGGGGGGAAAGGGAGCGAGTATCCGGTTGACTTACGCCGAGGCCCTCTATGACCGCGACCAGCAGAAGGGGGACCGTAATGACGTGGGCGACCGCCAGGCCATGGGAGTGCACGACCGCTTTCTTCCCGACGGCGGTGAGCATCGCACCTTCGAGCCTCTGTGGTGGAGGGTGTGGCGTTATCTGGACCTCGACATTCAGACCCGCAGTGAGCCCCTGACGCTCGAATCGCTGCGCGGGGAATACACGGCGTATCCCTTTGAGGAGCGAGCTTCGTTCGACAGCAGGGATCCCGATCTCAAGCAGATATGGGACATCAGCTGGCGCACGGCGCGGCTCGATGCGCACGAGACGTATATGGATACTCCTTATTGGGAACAGTTACAGTATGTGGGCGATACCCGCATCCAGGCGTTGATTTCCTATGCGGTGACCGGCGACGACCGGCTGGCGAAGCAGGCGATCCAGAATTTTGATGACTCGCGCATACCGGAAGGCTTGACGCAGAGCCGCTATCCCACATCGCAGCCGCAGATCATTCCGACCTTCTCGCTGCTGTGGATCGGCATGCTGCACGACTATTGGTTGTATCGTCCCGATCCTTCGCCGGTGAAGGCTGCGTTGCCGGGCACACGCACCGTGCTCACGTGGTTCTCGCAGTACGAACAGCCGGATGGATTGCTGCGCAAGATACCATGGTGGAGCTTTATCGACTGGGTTTCCAGCGGTGAGCTGCCCACCTACAGTCAGCAAGGGGAATCCTGCACCACCACGCTCGAATATCTGGGAGCGTTGACGGACGCGGCAGAGCTGGAGCAGGCGATGGGAGACAAGGACCGCGCCACGCGAGAGGACCAGCGGGCGCAGCATGTGCGCAGCGGGCTATACGACAAATGCTGGGATGCGGGGCGCAAGCTGCTGTCGGACAACCCGGACCACACCGCCTTCAGCCAGCAATCGAATACGTTGGGGGTTCTTTACGATGTGATTCCACGCGGGGAGCAACAGGATGTTTTGCGGCGCTTGATCGACATCGCTCCAGGGACGGCGCCGGGCGGAATTCTGAGCGGCTCGTACTACTTTCGCTTCTATCTGGCGCGTGCGCTGGAGCACGCGGGGATGGCGGACGAATATCTCGCCAGTCTGAAGCCCTGGCGCGATCTACTGCCGCTCCATTTCAGCACCTGGCCGGAGACGCCGGGAAAGACGAGATCCGATTCGCATGCCTGGAGCGCGCATCCCATCTACGATCTGCTGACGCTGGTGGCGGGGATCGAGCCGGCATCACCGGGCTTCGCCACAGTACGAATTGCGCCGCACCTGGGGGATTTGCGCGAGCTGTCGGCGGACTTTCCTCATCCGCAGGGAATGATCAAGGTGCACTTCGAGCGTAGCGGCGACGCGCTGACGGGAACCGTCACTCTGCCGGCGGCGCTGGAGGGGGTATTCGTCTGGCGGGGCAAGCAACAGCCATTGCGCGGCGGAGTGAACCGGATCGGGGAAAGCCACTAGCGTTACGGCTATAATGTAGAAACGTTGCTATATTGAAGAGACAGGAGAAGGAGTGTGGCGATCACTACACTTTCCAGCCGGGAGTTCAACCAGGACACCAGCGGCGCAAAAAAGGCCGCAAAGCGTGGCCCGGTATTTATCACCGACCGCGGACGACCCGCCCATGTTCTGCTGACCATCGAGGAATATCGGAAGATTGTGGACAAAGGCGAAAGCATCGTCGACCTGCTGGCGATGCCGAATGCCGATGAGGTTGAGTTTGAACCACCTCGTCTTGGGACCGGTCTTCACCGCGTGGCGGATTTATCTTAATGTACCTGCTCGATACGAATGTCGTATCCGAGTTGCGGAAGGCGAAAACGGACAAGATCCATCGTCGTGTTAAGACTTGGGCTAAGAGTGTTTCCGCAACGACTCTGTTCTTGTCATCCATCTCGATTCTGGAAGTCGAGATGGGAATCCTCCGAGTTGAACGCCGTGATCCCGTACAGGGGAAGCTTCTTCGCTCTTGGATGAACGGACAAATATTGCCAACCTTCCATGATCGCATTCTCGCTGTGGACACAGCGGTCGCGCAGCGATGCGCAGCGTTGCATGTACCAAACCCGTGCTCCGACCGAGATGCACTGATCGCCGCGACCGCCCTCGTTCACGGGCTGACTGTCGTTACACGAAATGTGGTGGACTTCGAACCCACCGGCGTTGCGATTCTCAACCCGTGGAGAAACTAGGGGACAGGTATCACAGCGAGCCCATCCCCGCCGGCATTTACCATGATGTCCACGAATTTCAATATCAAACCTCGGGGCAGATATGGAAAAATCAGTGTCTCATGTAAGCCGGCGTGAGTTTCTGACCGCGTCGGCAGCTTTAGCTGCTGTGGGAGCGACGTTACCAATGCAGGCGGACACGCATCAGTTTGCTTCCTCGGAAGCCAGAGCCGAGTTCGACATTTATCAGCAACGCCGCCGATGGGAACTCTGGAGCCTGCTGGGCGATTTGCCCTGGGACCACAAGCCCGCACCCCCGCGCCTGGTGCGCACCGAGAAACATGACGGGTACACACTCGAGCGGTTGATACTAGATCTGAATGGGATCGAGCCCGTTCCAGCGGTGCTGCTGATTCCGGACCGCCGAAAGGAACGGGCGCCCGGGCTGCTCTTTATGCATTGGCACGCCGGCCAGTACGACCTGGGAAAAGAACAATTGCTGCGTGGCACAAGCGTGCAACCGGCATACGCGCCCGTCTGCGCGGAAAAAGGCCTGGTGACGCTCGCCATTGATTGCTGGTGCTTCGGCGAACGGAAGCACGAAGAGGTTGGACGCCAGGGCGAAGAAGACACCTTCAAGCTGATGCTGTGGCGAGGCCAGGTGCTGTGGGGAATGATGATGTTTGATGAGTTACGCGCGCTCAGTTATCTGGCGAGCCGTCCGGAAGTGGATCCGGCGCGGCTGGGAGCATTTGGCATGTCTATGGGGGCCACGAAGGCCTGGTGGCTGGCCGGCCTCGATCCGCGCGTCCGGGTCGCTATGGATGTTTGCTGCCTGACGAATTATCAATCGCTGATTGACGCACACGGCCTGAGCAAGCACGGTGTCTACTATTTTGTTCCCGCGTTGTTGAAGCACTTTGACACATTTCAAATTAACCAACTGATCGTGCCCCGCGCACACCTGAGCGTGAACGGGCGACGGGACGACCTCACTCCGCCGGCGGGCGTCGAGCAGGTCCGCGAAAAGCTGCTGCCTCTTTACCGAACTTATGGCAACGCTGAAGACTGTAAGATCGAACTCTTCGATTGCGCCCACGAGGAACTACCGGAGATGCGGCGAGAGATTCTCGCCTGGATGGATCAACACCTGGTCGCAACATGAAAGTGGTGCCTTGCGATCCACCTGGTCAGAGAGGCACAATCGTGACCTGTCGTCCCCGCGTTCTGGTCTTTGCCTGTACTCTTTTCTTGCTTACGTGTGCCGCTCATGCAGCCTCAAAGACCTTTCTGGCCAACGACTACGGAGCGAAGGGCGATGGTTCGACACTTGACACTGTTTCCATACAGAAGACAATCGATGCAGCCGCGAAATCGGACGGAACGGTAACCTTCAAACCGGGTGAGTACCTGACTGGCTCTCTCTTCCTGAAATCGGGGACCACGTTGGATGTCGGCCAAGGGGTGACGCTCATCGGTTCGCATAAGCTGGGCGATTACCCCATGCTGCCTACGCGCATCGCGGGAATCGAGATGACGTGGCCGGCGGCCTTGCTCAACGTCCGCGATCAACACCATGTCACAATTCTGGGCAAAGGAACCGTCGACGGCGACGGACCTGTCTGGTGGAAGTCTTATTGGGATCTTCGCGCCACTTACGAACCAAAGGGACTTCGCTGGGCCTCCGACTACGATGCCCGCCGGCCGCGCCTGGTCCTGCTGCAGAATTCGTCAGACATTCGCCTGGGCGGAGGCATCCTGCTGAAACGCTCCGGCTTCTGGACAGTTCACGTGCTCTACTCGGAGCATGTGACCATCGACGGCGTCATCATTCGAAACAACGAAGGTGGCAAGGGCCCATCGACCGACGGCATCGACATTGACTCTTCGCGTAAAGTGCTGGTGGAGCACGCCGATATCGATGTGAACGACGATGCCCTTTGCCTTAAAGCGGGACGCGACTCCGACGGACTGCGGGTAAACCGCCCCACGGAAGATATCGTCATTCGCAACTCAATCATTCGCCGCGGAGCGGCGGCAGTTACCATCGGCAGCGAAACCTCCGGCGGCTTCCGCAGCATCGAAGCCTATGACCTTACTGCGCTGTCGGGCGTGCCTTCCGGAGTGCTCTTCAAATCTGCCCACACTCGCGGCGGAACTGCCAGCGATATCCGCATCCATGACCTGACGCTCGAGGGTGTCGCCATTCCCATTCACATCACCATGAATTGGAATCCGAGCTATAGTTACGCCACACTGCCGGCCGGATTGAAGAATGTTCCTGCTTATTGGGTTACGCTAACCACCAAAGTTCCCGAACAGCAGGGGCTGCCGCATTTCCGGGATGTTCACATCTGGAACATCAAGGCAACCGGCGCGACGCAAGCCTTCAGCGTCAGCGCTTACCCCAATGCCACACTCGACAACTTCCGCCTTGACCACTTGGACATTGAAGCGAAAACGGCAGGCTTCATCGCCAATGCGAGAAACTGGGAATTTGCGGACAACGAAATCAAGACCGCCGATGGAAGCAAAGTGGGTCTCACCAACGCGGCGGATACCCACGTCTCGGATGTCCCGTATGGCGAACACAAATAGTCCCGGATAGCGGGATGCGAACGGTTGCCGCAACCGTGTAGCGCGCCACCTAGTGGGAGTGGCTACGGCTGGAACTTTGTGAACCGGGGCCGCCTTCCGACAGCAGAAACTTCAGCAGTTCCCGATTGAAGGTATCGGGGACTTGAATGTGAGGTACGTGGCCCACATTTGGAATGATCACCAGCTCGGCACCGGGAATGGTGTCGGCAATGTGCTTAGCCAGCGCGGGAAAATTCTGGCCGTCCCTCTCTCCGCCCAGAACCAGCGTTTTCGCCTTTATGTGCGCCCAGTCATCGACCACCGGGTCAAGATAAGTAATCTGCCGATAGACCGACCGCACCATGGCGAGCCGCGGCCAATCGCCACTGAGCGTTGGGGCATACAAAATGCGGGCATATTGCTCGTACTCCGGTTTCCAGGCATCCGGGAAGTAGCGTTGAATGTTGGCATAGGCAGCTTGCCAGAGCTGATCACGGGTTTGCGCCATGGTTGCTTGGTAGGCCTCTTCCGCACTGTGCCAGGGTTGGCTCCAACGTACATCGGTGAGGCCGATTGGATCGTAAAGTACGGCGCGCTCCGTCATATCCGGATAAGAAGCGGCAAACCGCGCTGCCAGCATGCCTCCCATGGAGTGTCCTACGATCGCCGCCTTGCCTATGCCGAGCGATTGCAGCAGCGTGTGCGTGTTCATGGCCATGTCGTGAAAGTTGTAAGGGATGACCGGCTTCGAGGAACGGCCAAATCCGATCTGATCCGGCACGACAACACGAAAGCCCGCCTTGCGCAGCGCTTCGATGGGACCACCGAAGTAGAAGCCTCCAAAATTCATTCCGTGGAGCAGCACCACCGTCCGCCCGTTCGGCTGACCAACAGGTGGAACGTCCATATACGCCATGCGCACGTCTTGCCCGTACAGTGTCAACGGCAGAAACATCACTGGATATGGATACGGGACATTTTCGTACGTGATACTGCCCGGCTTTACATCAGCCGGAGCCTTCATCATCGTGTCCGCTGCAGCGGCGCTGGACTGGGATTGTCCGTCCATCGTAAGCCCGTGAGCGCAGGCGAGAACAACGAGGAGGCAGAGATTGCGATAGGAATACCGGGCGTAGGTCGAATTTGTCATTTTGCTTGGGCGGAAAGATTCCCGTCGCCCATGATATCCGCCTCGGGCGAATCTTGGGGAGATGAAGGATTGGCGCTGCTTCGCTCCCCGCAGGGAATATTGAAACGTTTGTCGAACTCGCTTCACCATAGGGGCAATCTATAGTTCCCGCTTAACACGGCGCACCTGGCTCCTTTGAGGGTGATACCGTGGCTAAACTGGCGCAGGAGAACAACTAGATGGAGAAAAACGACTACCTGCAGCGGTTGCTGGAAAAAGTCCACGTCAAGTTTGTCGACGCCGCATTGCCCGCCGATTTGCGCACCCGCTTTCCCGATATCAAGGGTCCACTGGGCAAGGACTTGAGCTATGACGAGCTTTACAAATATCCCGGCCTGCAGGAGGCCCTGGCATTCATTGTGCGTTACACGCCGAGCAAATGGCTGCTGGAGCAGGAGGCTCCGGAGATTGGGAAGCGGCGTACTTTGCACCAGTGGAGGCCGGACACTCGAGAGTTTCAGCGCCAGGGCACGCTCCCCGATTCTTCACAGGATGATGCAGGAGACATCTACCGTTGGGCCCGCGACAGTGAGGTCTCAGGTATATGCTTCTCCGGCGGCGGCATTCGAAGCGCAACCTTTAACCTCGGTATACTGCAGGGCCTGGCCTCGAGGGGATCGCTCAACCAATTCGACTACCTCTCGAGCGTTTCAGGGGGCGGTTATATTCACTCCTGGTTGGCCGCATGGCTTAAGCGCAGAACCTTGGAGGAGCGCGACAAAAATCAGCGAACAAAATCGAACCAGGACGACTTGCTTGCCGCATGGAAGCACGTGACATACCGCCTGACACCCTTACCCGGGCGCACCGGCCTAGAGAAATATCAAACAGTCTGGCCCCGCCAGATTCAATGGCTACGCCGCTACAGCAACTACCTCACTCCTCGGGTTGGCTTGTTCACCAGCGATACCTGGTCCGCAGTTGCCATGTGGATACGCAACTCCGCGCTCAACCAGACGCTTCTGATCGCAATGTTTCTGTGCCTCCTCTGCTTCCCTCACCTGCTGGCGCCGAGCGTCCGGCTCGGTCCGAACCCATCTGCGGCCTGCGCTACGGGCGCCGGCGCGTTCGGCCTTGCGGCTGGAGTCGTGCCGATAGCGTTGCAACCCTGTTTGGTCGACCAGACAAAATCTGCGCCAACGAAAATTTCTCCGGACCGTTATTTCCGGTCTCTATTTCTAAAATACTGGCACGGGCGTTGGAATGTTGCCGGTATCGTAAGCTTCTTTTACAAAGTAGCCGGCGCCGGCAAAACTATCATCGCGGCGCTGTTCTGTTTCGCTACGGGTATCGCTCTAGTCATCTACCTCCTTCGCTGGGAGTACGACCTGGCCGTACAGCCCGTACAAGGCTCCGAGCCCAAAGTCGAATTTATGCTCACGCTTCGCCGCCATCAGGTACTGATTGCCAATTTGATGCTGTGCCTGTTACTCATCTTTGCCATCCTGTGGACACTGATCACACTGCAACATCCGGTTGGTCCCGCGTATCCAGTCTCGCTGTTTCTCGTGCTCCTCTGCCTGGTATGCGCAGAAACCTTTGCCGGAGGTGCCCTGGCCCAGATGATGACCAGGCGCACGCAAACACTTCAGTGGCGCGGTAAGAATACAAAAAATGGCGAAAGGCTGGCCCGTGCAATCAAGAGAGCGCGACTGATCGCAATGGCAATTCCGGCCGCTGCGACCGGCGCCGCAGTGGGTGTAGCCATTGCCGCTCTCCTGCAATCATGGAGGATGGATTCGGCCGCCAATTGGCTCGGCCTTACCGCCCCGTGGTCGTTGCGGCTGGTGCTGGGCACAATTCTGTTTTTCTGGCTGGCACCGTTCACCATGGTCGTGGCCTCAGGTTTTGTAGGAAAAGATTTTCCCGACTGGCTGAGCGAGTGGCTGGGCCGCATCCGCGCATACTCGTTGATCATGGGCATCGTCTGGGTCTTCCTCTGCGGCTCTTCCCTGCTGATGCCTGCCTTATTTCTTCATCTTTCTGAACCTTGGGACCGCTGGATCAAATGGCCCGCAGTGCTGACCTGGGCTGCAACCACGGCCGGCAGCGTGTTGGGCAGTAAAAGCAGCAAGACGAGTGGCCATGATAATGGGTCCACCACTGGCGTAGTTCTCGAGGGGGTCGTGCTGATCGGCCCCTATGTCTATATCGCCGGGCTGGTCTTCATCCTATCGCTGGTGCTCGAGAAGCTTCATGGGCCGCTGGCCGACAATGTCTTTTACCATTCCGATCTACTTTTTTGGGTAACGGCCATTGCTGTGTTCCTCTTCATGGCAGGATGGCTTGGCCGCCGGCTCGACATCAATGAGTTTTCCATGCACACCTTTTATCGCAACCGTCTGACACGTTGCTACCTGGGGGCGTCGAATCTGACTCGCAGTCCCAGTCCGGTGACGGGATTCGACCAGCGCGACACTGCAAATCTGCAGATCGCGCAACTAGCCTTCGACAGAGAATATCCCGGTCCCATCCCCATCTTCTGCTGCGCCATGAATATCACGCTCGGAGAGGACCTGGCGTGGCAGCAGCGCAAGGCCGCCTCCTTTGCCTTCACCCCCTATTACAGCGGATATACAGTGGGCTGGACCGAAGCTCGCAAAGGCCTGCGCTTCAACGGCTTTGTGCCCACCGAGTTTCTGTATCAAGGAGATCCCAGCGGCACCAAGGAGGTGGGCGGCCCTAATCTAGCCACGGCGATGGCCGCCTCCGGCGCTGCCGTCAGCCCTAACTGGGGTTACCATACAAATCCGGCCACTGCGTTCCTGATGACGATGTTCGATGTGCGGCTCGGCCTGTGGATACCTAACCCTCGTCACTCTCCACTAGCGGGCCAGAAACTAGGAGTGAAGCCGGACACTCCTCCCAAGCCCGCTTCACCGGAATTCGCACCCGCGCGGCTCACCAGCGAATTGCTGGGGAGTGTCGACGATGCCTCGAGCTACGTGTACCTGACCGACGGCGGCCACTTCGACAATATGGGTTTGTATGAGCTGGTGCGCAGGCGCTGCTACAAAATTGTCATCTGCGACGCCGAAGAGGATGGCGATTACTCCTATGAGGGCATCGGGAATGCCATCCGCAAGTGCCGCATCGATTTCGGCGCCGAAATCGAGCTCGATCTATCTCCAACCCGTCCCAACGCCAAGAGCCTTCTTAGTACCGCACACATTATTCGCGGAACGATCCGCTACCCTGAGACCCCTTCTGACCAAAAGGGCGCTGTCTGGTACATCAAGGCGTCGCTCACCGGCAAACCTCCCGCCGCGGGTGAGGAAGGAAGCGCAGAGTTGCCCGACGCGCCCGGCGATGTGCAGAACTACAAACTGCAGCACCCGCATTTCCCGCACGACTCCACCGCCGAGCAATGGTTTACCGAGTCCCAGTTTGAAAGCTATCGACGACTCGGCCAAAGTATTGTCGACGGGCTTTGAACACGTCCGCTCCCGTGGTTCCCACCCTTTCGGTTCTCTCCCGCCTGACTGCTCAATCTCCCGGTCGGTCGAGAAATCCAGCCCGCTGCTGGTTGTTGAGTCGATGCCTTTACTTGCTGGCCATGCCGATACTTACCAGGCTGACTCCGTCAAAGGTAGTTTTGCCGGCATTCACCGGAGGGGTGCTCCTGAGGGCAACTATGCCGGTGTTCTTCGGCATAAGATGGTAGTGCAGTTGCAGATAGGTCTGGACCAGGGTCGCTCTTCTACGCGACTGCAGCAGTTCATCCGACGGCGATCCTGAAGATGCGTAGCCCTCGATGATGAGGGGGGTATCGTAGAAAGCTCTAAACTGACCTACTGCCTGATCGATATTCTGCCTGCCATTCGCTGACAGCACTTCTTCCCCGCTCTGATTCGTAGTAAAAAGCCCAGAAGCCTCTATCCACTCGCGGCTCTCAGGCAAGGACTTGAATATCTGTCCGGCGCGATACTGCTCCACCGGCAGATCGTCAAGGTTGTAGTAGCCGCGGTGTTTGTAGAAGCCTTTGAAGAAGAATTCGTGCTTCAGTGCTTCTGTGTCGTCGGTCAGGTTACCTGAGGCCTGGTTGAGGTTGGTTAGGGATTGCTGCAGGTTGGTGCCTGCATCTTCGCCATACTGATCCTGGGCAAATGCGCTCTTCAGCGTGGTATTGATCTGCTCGGTCGTCTGGTTGAGATTCTGGGTTGCCGCCTTGGCACTGGTCAGAGTGTCATCCATCTTGGGGACCAGTTGCCGGGACTGCACGTCCGCCAGGAGATTGTCGACGCGAGTGGTGGTGGTGTTGAGCTTCTCAGTTGTCTGGCGGACGTTCGCGATTGACTGCCTTACGTCCGCCGCAGTTGCTTTATCCTCGAGCAAGAGCCCTGCAGCGCCTTTCCCGTTTCGCACGTCCAGCACCACTCCGTTTACGTTTCTTATGGTGCCGGTCGCGGTATCAAGAGTGGTGTCAAGGCGGCCGCTTACGTCTTTCATGGTGCCTTGAAGGGCGGTGATGGTGGTGCCCGCCTGGTTCATTAGGCCTTGGGCCTGCTCCAGCATTTTGGTTAAATCGAAGGGCTCCTTACCGGCGAGAGTGCTGTTCGGCGGAGCTTCGGGCGAACGATCGGTACCAGAATGGATGAGCAGAAATTTATCCCCCACTAACCCTTCGGTCTCGACGGTCACCAGCGAATCCTCACGGATCAAACCATGGAGCCGATCCTCTACATTCATCTTCAGGCGGAATTTTTGTGCCGGGCTTGCGGGGATCTGGATATTTACCAATTCGCCCGCATCCATGCCGTCCACTCGGACTTTCGCGCCCTTGGGAAGGCCATCCACACTCTTAAAATTGGCGTAGAAAACAATGTGGCGGTTAAACGCTTTGTGCTGATTGCCAATCAGAAAGAGGCAGGCGCCGAATAGCACGATGGCGGCGGTAACGAAAATCCCGACGACTACGTTGTGGTTTTTCATGCGACTAGCAGCGCTCCGCTATGAATTGTTGCAACCGTTTGTCATTTATGCTGTCGAGTTCTTGCGGCGTGCCGAATGCCAGGAGGCGGCCTTGATCCAACACGGCAAACTTGTCTGCAATCTTGCGCGCCCCATTGATGTCGTGGGTGACAATCACCATGGTGGTGTGACGCTCGGCTTTGACTTTCATCAGAAGAGCATCAATCTCAGAGGCGGTGATTCTGTCCAACCCGCTGGCGGGCTCATCCACCAGCAGAATTTCCGGCTCAAGCACCAGGGCGCGCGCCAGGCCGGCTCGCTTCTGCATACCACCGGAGAGAGCCGACGGCATTTTGTTGCCATCCTTTCCCAGGCCCACTTCTCCCAAGGTCTCTTCGACCGCGCGCTTGATCTCCTCAGGAGATTTGTTGGGGGCCAGCCGATGAAGGGGCATGGCGAGGTTTTGATTAAGAGTGAAGGAGTCAAAGAGAGCTGCGCTCTGGAAGAGATAACCCATTTTGCGGCGGACCTTCGCCAACCCATCTTCATCCAGAGCCGACATGTCTTCTCCTGTCACCAGGACTTTTCCAGCGTCTGCTTTCAGCAGGCCAATCATGAGCTTTAAGGTCACACTCTTGCCGGTCCCGCTTCGGCCCAGGATGCAGACTGCTTCTCCCCGAGCGACGGTGAACGACACCTGGTCCAGAATTTTCCTGTCGTCAAAACCTTTTTCCACTCGTTCAAACGCGACCGCGGCGCCGCCGGCTTGCCCCCCGGTCATATGGCCTGGTCCGGAAAAAGGAAGAAGATGCATTTGACCAGGATCACATCCGCCAGGATGATGACCAGCGAAGAGACGACAACGCTGTTAGTAGCCGCTTTACGCACGCCGTCGGAGCCTTCGTTGGTGTTGTAGCCATAAAAGCAGGAGATGACGGCGATGAGATAGCCAAAGACCGCGGTCTTGAGAGTGGGGGGAAGGAAATCGGCAACTGCGACTCCGTCGAAGGCACGCTGCATGTAGAGCGTCCAGCTTAGATGCGACCAGATATGCTCGGAGAGAAAGCCACCGAGGATACCCGCTGCATCCATAAAGATAGTCAGCAGGGGAAGCATGATGGTACAAGCGATGACCCTGGTGACTACCAGCAACTTGAAGGAGTTGACAGAAAGGGTCTCAATCGCGTCGATCTGCTCTGTGGCGCGCATGTTGGCAAGCTGCGCTCCCATGCCCGCTCCTACGCGCCCAGCCATCAGCAAGGCGGCGACCAGCGGGCCAATCTCATTGAAGAACGCAAGTGACTGGAAGACGGGAATTTCTGCTGTGGCGCCAAACTGCACCAGGGTACTTCGCGTGTGCAACGTCATGACCACGCCGAGCGCCAGGCCGGAAGCCACCACCAGGAAGAAAGAACCTACGCCGATTTCGTAGAACTGCGTGAGCAGGTACTCGCCTTCAAATGGCGGCACCCACGCATCGCGGATGGCCTTTGCGCCAAATAACGCCATCTGTCCGATGGAGTCGAAAAGAGATTTAAGCAACTTACTTTCCCTCACCGTCTGGGCTTTTGATGCGCTTCACCCCATGAGGTCGCGTAGTTCTGCAGGCAAATTTATGACCGCTGGGCAGTTACGAACCAGCCATCAACTTAGGCTCATCATCGCTGAAGACCATCCAAACGATTCCGCCAAATAGCCCGAAACCTGGGAGCGCCCGGGTTGTGAGGCGCAGGGCCTGGTTGTGATGAGTCACGGGAGCCTGCACAGACAATGCCACCGCCAGTCGCGAGACGAAAAGATCCCACCGGTGGTATATGCAGGAACTAGCCCTGGGCGGCACGCACGGAAACCTCACGCCATGCCGCCATCGATTGTTTCAGATACACCCCAGGATCACCTTTGAGTCCATAGCACTGGATGCCGAACGGCCCTCGATACCCGGCCTTTGTGATCGTCCGGACCAGCCCGGTGACATCGTAGTCGCCGCGGCCGAGAGGCTGAATCAGTGTGCTCCAATCCCGGCCCTGCCGGTCCGCTCCGTTGATCGTGACCCCGTACAGGCGTGGAATCGCTTTATCCAATAACTGAGGGAACTCCGGATCAAACCCGGAGCGCAATTCATGGCACAGATTGAACGTTACGCCCACATTGCTTCGCCGAACTCGCTCCGCAACCCGCACCACGTCCCGGAACCGGGCCAGGTAAAAGCCATAGTGGGGATAGAGAGCGACGCGGAGGTTGGATCGAGCGGCGAGATCGGAGATCCGATCGACCGCCTGGATCGCCCGATCTTCTGCTCCGCCGGCGTCATCTCCTTGAATTGCGACCCACACGACAGTTCCCCGCCCTTGCAAGGCCTCGATCGCGGCTTCCATCCCTGGCTCATATTTGGTCTGGCCATGGCTGATGTCCACAGTCAACCAAAGAAAGAACAACTGGAGATGCGCTTCATCCAGGGCTCGCAACCGCTCGGGGATTTGCTGCGCATGATCGAAGACGGTTCCCGCAAATCCAAACTCGCGCGCAAATGCGGCCTGCTGCTGGGGACTGATATCGCCAAACTCATAGGCAAAGATGGAGTTTGGCAGGCCGCCGGTGGTCACGCCGTCGAACCCTCTTGCCTCGAGGTTCGCGAGCGCGATGCAAGCGGCTGCGGCACCCTTGACAAACCTTCGGCGACTCGTCAGCACCATCTGCGCCTCTCCTCTACTGTGTAGCCTATCTGCCTGCGTTGGCAAGGTGTCCCACCTGGATTCTGGCACAATTTTCTCCAGGGGCCGGCGGGATTCATGGCGCGTTTTCGATATAGAGCATAGCGTAGACGCGGCATTGAACTCGGCGCGGAAGGAAATGGCCGCTTACTGGAGGTTGAAGGACCCGGCAGGAGCGCAGGCCATGCAGGCTGTCCCGGAGGCCGAATCGGCATTGATGCAGGCAATTACGGCACTCAAGGATATAAGTGGTTCGGTCCCCGACAATCCCTGGCAAAGATAGACATTCCCCAGGCAAAAGGAGAAGCTTCCGAAGACATGGCTTTCGTCCAACGCACCGTGAATAGCTTGCTCTACGAAATGAACTTAGCGTCCATAAGCCGAACTCAAGGTCGGGCAGGCATCCGCCCATTCGCAACTATCGTGGAAGCAGAGATAACTCCTGTCCTGTGCCCATGATCTTTTACCAACCCATTTGGCGCATCCGCAGCAGGATGAGCGCGCTGTACTGATTCATGCGCGCTGGCCGCCGCTTCAGGGGAGCCGGTAGAATTGCGGCCAGCCGCGCAGCCTGCTCCCGATCGATATTGCGGGCCGCGGTCCCGTCGTAGTAACGAGAGGCCGCGTCCGCACCATAAATGCCGGGTCCCCATTCGACCACATTCAGGTAGATCTCCAGAATCCGTTGCTTGCCCAATACGAATTCGGCCACCGGCACCAGTGTGGCCTCTGCGCCCTTGCGGAGGATCGAGCGGCCTGTTCCGAAAAAAAGGTTTTTTACGAGTTGCTGTGTAATGGTGGAGGCTCCGCGCGTACGACCGCCTTCCAGATCTTCATCGGCAGCAATTTCGATCTGGTGCCAATCGAACCCGTGGTGCTGGTAGAAACGCCCGTCTTCCGCGGCGATGACAGCGTGCTGGAGGTTGGGCGAGATTTGACTGAGGGGAATAAATTTGTAGCGCTTGCGATACGGCGCCTGGTGCACCAAGGCCTGCAAGCGACGCTCGATGTGTACAGCGGTGGTCGGTGGATCGACCCACCGGGCAGCCAGAACGAGCAGCGCGGCGAGCGACCAGAGAAGCGCCACGCCGATGACCAGCCATGGAACAAGTGATCGGAGGAAACCTATCCGAAGCACAGTGCTGGCGTGTGTCTGGGTTTCACTCACTTTCCAGAATCATATACGGGGCTGGGTTGCCGATTTTGCCCAATCTTGCCCGCGCGGAAGTTAAAAGGGCAAAGGGAGTAATCGCCACGCGAGATTTGGAATCCTGATCTGACCAACAAAATGGCGGTTGTTCCGTGTGGCCCTCCTATGCCCCACGACGGCGACGAGCTGGTCCGCAAGAGGTTCCTTGAATTTCGGAATAGTCAGCCGGAGCTTGTTACTACGGAGTAGTCGTAAAGTGGCCGGCATTGGTGGTGGTCGAACTGCCACCGATAAAAACGGTATAGTCAGCCGGCTCGACAACCCGTTGCACCTTGACGTTGTAGAACGAAAGTTCGGCGAAGCCCAGAGGAAAGTGAACTGCCTGTGATTGGCCTGGGTCGAGCGTAATGCGGGCAAAGCCCTTGAGATTGCGCACAGGCTGCTCGGTGCTGGCGCCTCGAACATTGACGTAGCACTCAACGATCTCAGTGGCGCGGCGTTTTCCTGTATTGGTGACGGTCGCGGTTGCGACCACCGGCTGGCTCTTTTGATCGCGCATCAGCGAGGCTGCGCTAATGGATTGCGTCGAAAGCGTAACGCCGGAGTAACCGAACGTCGAATAGGTAAGACCATGCCCGAAAGGAAAGAGCGCGTCATTCGGTACGTCCAGATAACGCGACACATACTTCATCTCCACGTAACCGGGGTGAGCGGGGTCAGCGTGCTGGATGGGGCGGCCAGTGGGCAGCTGGTTATAGTAGAGCGGCTCCTGCCCCACAGCGCGGGGGAAACTCATGGTGAGCTTGCCGCTCGGAGCTACATCTCCGAACAGAGCGCCGGCAATCGCGGGTCCAGTCTCGACACCCGGGAACCAGACCTCCATGATTGCCGGCACATGCTGAGCGGCCCAGTCGAGCACCAGCGGCCGGCCGGAGAAAACAAGCAGGACAACAGGCTTGCCGGTTGCGACCACAGCCTTAAGCAACTGCTGTTGGTTTCCCGGCAAATCCAGGTGAGCGCGCGACGCGGCTTCACCACTCATGGCGCTCGACTCGCCCAGGGCGAGGATGGCGACATCGGAATTCTGTGCCGCGGTAACCGCCGCGGCGAACCCGGAGTCGGAAGTGCCGGAGATCTCAGTTCCCTTCTCGTACGTAAGGATGGCGCCGCTTTGCTGGGCTCGTTCGGCCATGGTGGCGCGCAGGGTACGCACATCGCCGAAATTGTTCGCGCCGGACCAGGCGCCGACCATATCGCTGGCATCGTCGGCCAGCGGCCCGATGAGCGCGATCCTTTTGGTGGCCGGGTTTAGGGGCAGGAGCGCGTCATTATTCTGCAGCAGCACCAACGACTCCTCCGCTGCCCGGCGGGCCAGTGGGCGATGCTCGGTAACTGCTCCCGTTACCTCCGGCCCGGCAGTAAAAGGGTGGTCGAAGAGACCGAGTGCGAACTTCACCCGCAGGACGCGGCGCACGGCTTCGTCCACCACAGCCAATGGCACGCGGCCCGACTTGACCAGAGCCGGCAGCTCGGCGTCGTAGTAATGCGACATCATGTCGATGTCGACGCCGGCCATCAGCGCCTTTTGAGTCGCCATGGCCGCATCGAGTGCGATGCCATGATGCGTGAGCTCCATGACAGCGGTGTAGTCAGAGACCACGGCGCCATCGAAGCCCCACTCATCGCGCAGGATGGTTTGCATCAGAAACGGGTTGGCGGTCGCCGGCACACCATTCAACGAGTTGAAGGCGGACATCACGGTGGCTGCGCCGGCCTCCACCGCTGCATGATAGGGGGGCAGGTAGACCTGACGCAGCAGCAGTTCGCTCATGTCCGTGGTGTTGTACTCACGGCCTGCCTCGGCAGCACCGTAACCGGCAAAATGCTTGACCGAGGCAGCGACGGAGCCAGGCGCCGAGAGGCTTTCCTGCTGGTAGCCGCGGATATAGGCACGAGCGATCGCAGAACCCAGGTAGGGGTCTTCCCCCGCGCCCTCGGTGCAGCGGCCCCATCGTGCATCGCGCGCAATGTCAACCATCGGGGAATAGACCCAGTCGACCCCTGCAGTGCGCGCCTCGATGGCAGCCATATGCGCCAGATCCGTGATCAGGGCGGAATCCCAACTGGATGCAGTGGCCAGCGGAACAGGAAAGATGGTGCGGAAGCCGTGGATGACGTCGGCTCCGAAAAGCAGCGGGATATGCAGGCGCGTGTTGTCAACGGCAGCGTGCTGAAAATGATTGGTAAGGCCCTGCCCAACCGTGTTGAGCATGGAGCCGAGTTCCCCCTTTTGCGCCAGCACGTAGCTGTCGACACCCCCAGGCGCTGGCGGGTTCACGTTCAGAGCGGTCGTTGTGTTGGCGGGTGTGGGCTCAGGGTGCGCTTCGGTCGCGTTGTACTGCACCAGCTGGCCTATCTTCTCGTCGAGCGTCATTTGTTTGAGCAGCGCATCGACCTTCCGTTCGATCTGCGGGCTGGCGAGCTGCAGGTTGGAAGGTGGAACGTGCGACACCTGCGCGGGAGCCGGGGAGAGTACGACACTGAAAGAGAGAGCGGCGAAAAGAGTAAATCGACGGTTGGTCATAGCGACTCGTCTAGGCTACTCTATCGTCCCTGATACGACGGGTCGCACGCACGGAAATTTCGTGCGCAGGAGCCCGTGTATCGGATCGCTTGATTTGCAGAGTCATTTTCGCGATCTGCAATAGCCAGAATTGTGAAATCTTTTCGAGGTGAATTGGTCCCGAGGACTCAATTTCTAAATCCCGGTTCTCAGACATCCCATGAAGAGTCTGCGTGAGAACCGGGACTTGTGGTCTCACACACCCTCTAGGGGCCGACGGGAGTCCCGATAGAGTCTCTACCTTAACAGAATCAAAAAGAGCAGTGCGATTCTCTCTGGTTCCCTCACTAAGGACGGGTGCCCCATATCTCGCTCGTTTTTCGCGAGATGTGGGATACCACCGATGTTGACCGTAAAGTACATCGGATGAATCGAAAGTCCGGGGGAAAAGCACTGGTAACCCACATCTCGCGAAAAACGAGCGAGATATGGGGCACGTCCTTAGTGGAGGAACCAGAGACAGATGCCTGTGGGGCTGAGTTCGTCTCACCGCGTGTTTTGCGGGTGATAGCCCTGCCACAGATACTCGAGCGCTTCCGGGAGCGTCTGCATTCTTACCGCGCGGTCCACGTGTCCCGCGTTCTCTGCAAAGACAAATTGGTAGTGATACCCCTTTGCTGCCAGCACCCTCGCCATGCGTTCGTTGGCCTCGACCCAGTCGTGCATGTTGTCGCGCATCACATTGGGATTGTAGAGATCTCGATCGCCAACCTCCATCCAGAGCCTGATCGGCTTCCGTGGGCTACCCGGAATCAGGTGTTCGTGAAACTCCCAAGCTCCATGCGGGCTCTTGGGGTCGTTCGGCCACTGCTGGTTCACGTACGTCCCCGAATAGGTCAGCACGCGGTGATACAGCTCCGGATGAAACCACGCCATAATCAGCGCGCACGATCCTCCTGAACTGCCGCCCGTGGTCGCCCGCCCATCGGCATCGTGGGTCAACTTAACGTGCGCCTTCTCCTCCACCAGCGGGAGCACCTCATGTTCGACAAACTCTGCGTAGCGGCCCGACATCGTGTCGTATTCAAGTCCGCGCTCGCTGCCCTGCGCATCGCCGCTGCCATTGCCAATGGAGATGGCGACCATGACCGGCAGCTTGTGTTCGGCAATCAGGCCATCCAGCGCGGTGAAAAGCATTCGATCCGGCCCGTCCGCCCCCACTATAAACGGGACCACTCTACCCGGCACGTAATCGTTCGGCACATACACCGCAACCTTGCGCGTATACGACGCGGGATGACTTGTCGTAACCACCAGCTTTGCCGGGTCATCCGGGGCAGGGGTACCGAACGTACCTTTGTCGCGAGCTATACCCGGGTAGTACTTGCTATCGGTCGAACTCATGGTGAATTCAACCAGGCGGCCATGCGTCAAGTCTTGAGCCGTCATCTCCGGTGCCGGGGGATGCGTCGGCCCGATGATGAAATTTCCATCCTGATCCGACGGCGGCACGGTGCCGTCAGACAGCTCCTTGGCTTGCACATACCCCGGGGAATGCGGATCGCGCGTTGGCGGCGTTGGCCGAGCCGTCTGCTGGGCTTGCGGCACGGGTGCCCCCTGTCCAGCCCAAGCCAGTGCAATCGATCCGGTCAGAATCCCCAAGCCTATGAATCGTACTTTCCAAGTCATCTGGTCCTTTCACCTGCAGTTGATCTGGTTTCGCTACTACCTTGGCGGCACGACGCCGCCACGCGCGCATAGCTACGCCCCAAAAGAAGCATTGTCGTTGACAGCCTCACGCAACAGTTGCCGAAATTACCGATTCTGCCCCAAAACTCTTGCCTAGGGAATGGTACACGGGACTGCTCCTTGCTTTTGCCGACCCTTCCCGAGCTCGACTTGAGGAAGTTGCGGGGACGGGTATCGAGACAGATCCGATCAGGGAAAGATCGATACAACTGTAAGCACGACGAATGCAATCGCAGCCATCAGAATTCTTACATCGGCAATCGCAGGCAGTGCCCCTCATCACGTCTCACCACTATCCGCGCCTCAGCATCGGGTACGGCTCAGGCGTGAGCCTCAGCATGGGAGAATAAACGGCGAATATGTCCACAGGCTGACGGTTTTGACTGGCGTCGTCCGATTAAACGGCATCCCACTGCAGATGTCGTGCCCGGAATACTTAAGACTTCGCCAGCATTATGACGCGGCTCTCCGACGCTGGGCACAGATCGAGGTGTCATCCCATAAGTATGAAGTTATCGACGCATCAGCGCGTCTGGCTGAGAAGGTCAGGCAGAAGGCCTTGGACGAGAGAAACGAGGCCAGTCAGAGAATGCGTCTTCATGCGCAGGATTGTCCCGCCTGCAACCCGCGGCGCAAACCCCATGGTCGATTGAACTAGCGTGACCGCGAGCGTTTAGGACCAACCGGGTCGGGGCTTAGGGTGTCATGGCGGTCGTGGTTGGGGTGACCTGGTACATCCGCTGCTAAGTAGCACCTGATTGACCGGGAAGACTAGTCGGAGTGAAGCCTATAATCCGCTTCATGACCAGGGCAGACATGGCGGTGAAGATAGTCCCTAGCGAAAAAGGAGCCTACACTGTGGTGAGTGCGGGCGAACAGGTCTGGCGAAAAAAGTATCCGTCCATGGAGGATGCTACAACCGAGGCAGAAGAGCTGCAGATTATGACGACGAAGGACAAGGGGCTTGCGGATATGACCCAACCAGTGCCGACCTATGCGCAAGGTTTTTCTTCACCCTCGGTCGATGTCGACCTTGAAGACCTTATCGCACGAGGTTTTCTGCTAGATGCCTGATCCAAAGTCACGAGCTCAGCAACCAACCGGCGCTAGTCCTCCCAGACTGAACAATTTCGTCCGCGCTGGCGATACGCACTTTAACTGAGTTCCTCTCGGCGAATGCCTTTCGCCTGGGTTCTGCGGCCTGGCGAGCCGGCGCGCCGACGAGATCTGGCCCTGCCGACAAGTGCCGGCCTTTCTGACGACATTAAGATCTGTTCCCATGCTGCAGAGCGCTGCTTAGTGCCGGATATACCAGATCACGGCGGCTACTGCGGCAATGGCACCCAGCGCTGCGACCCGGATTGTTCCCAAGCGATTCTGCCAATCGCTGTTGCTTCGCATCAGATTACCTCGGCCTCAAGTATAGCCTCTCAGCAGGTTTCAGTTTTTTGAGGGAGTTAACGGGACAGCTCCGAGAGCAAATCGGCTGAACCCGCCGAAGACGTAATCGCCCAGGTGGCAGTCTCTCCTTGACGGGAAAGGAGAGAGCGCGTACTCTCCTTTTCCAGATAGGGGAGAGCCTTTGACGAAACCGGTTGAACTCCCGCAGGGCACACTCGAGATGCTCATCCTCAAGGCGATCTCGCTCGGTCCGCTGCATGGCTACGGCATCCTGCTGCGCATCCAACAGATCTCCGGCGAGCGCCTCGAAATCCTTCAGGGTTCCTTCTACACCGCCATCTATCGTCTTGAGCGCCGGGGCTGGATCAAAGGCGAGTGGGGTGAGTCCGAGAACAATCGCCGCGCCCGCTTTTACTCGCTCACCGCTGCCGGTACACGTCAGCTCAAGGCCGAGACCGCCAAATGGATCGACATGGCCGCTGTGGTCGCCGGCATTCTCGACAAAAAGGCGGACGACCTATGAGTCTCCTGGCCGCAATTCGCAAGCTCTGGCACTCCGTCACACCACGCACCCACAGCGACGTCGAAGAAGAGTTTCGTTCTACCCTCGACGCCTACCAGGAAGATTTAATCCGCCGGGGCCTCCCCGAAGAAGAAGCCCGCCGCAAAGCCCGCATCGACCTCGGTCGGCCCGCCACTGGATGCAAAGCCCCTTTGCCGCAGGCAGTCTGTTCGCAGCCGCCGCCCTCCTTGCTCTCAGCGCACTCCTCGCCTGCCTGTTGCCCGCCCACCGCGCCATCGCCGTCCCACCCGCCGAAGCTCTCCGCTCTGAGTAAGGCATGGTCCCAATACACCAGAGCGCGGGTACCCTGTGCGTGAGTCACGTCAGGGTGGCGAAAGGAGTATCTCGCTTCACCGTCGGACGGCTAATCCGGCAGGGCGAAGGCGTACATCACGCCGCCGCCCGTACCCACGATGTATTGTTTCCCATCGACCGCATAACTGATCGGACCGCTCGCATTGGCGCCGCCCAGATACGCGTGCCACAGGGGCTTGCCGGTCTTCGCGTCGAGGGCTACGAAGTCCCCATCCATGCCACCCCCGAATACCAAGTCGCTCGCCGTGGAGAGCACGCCGCACTCGGTATTGTTGACCATCTTGAAGTCCCACTTCTTCTCGCCGGTCTTCGGATCGATCGCTCGGATCGCGCCGTATCCTTCGGCCTCCGTTTTATAGTTCGCAGCCACACGCCCGCGCGTTGGCGTAACCGGCGGCGGGACGCGGGCGGGCCAGTCAGCGGGGGGTCCCTTTTCTCCAAAGCCGGGCCACCAACCGCCTCCCGTGTATAACACGCCTGGGGCCCAGGGGTTATAGGGCTGCTTGGTCGAAAGGGCTTGGTAGTTGTCCCAGACGGACATATAGAAGAGGCCGGTTCGCGGGCTGTAAGAAGGCGGGTACCAATTTGTGCCGCCTTGGGAACCAGGCATAACGACGATTCCACCCATCGGTTTGGGCCAGAACTTTGCGACTTTGACCGGCCGGCCATTTTTATCGATGCCATCCGCCCAGGTCTCCTTGATGAAAGGCTTGCCCGACAAAAATTCACCAGTCTCGCGGTCGAGCACATAGAAGAACCCGTTGCGATTGGCCCAAAACATCACCTTGCGTGGTTTGCCCTCCCAGTCGATATCCGCCAGGACAGGAATTTGTGTCGAGTCCCAGTCGTACTCGTCGCCGGGAGTGAATTGGTAATACCACTTGAGCTTTCCCGTGTCGGCATTAACCGCAACCACGCTATCCGAGTAGAGGTTGTCGCCGGGCACTCGTTGATTGCCATTCCAGCCTGGATTCGGATTGCCCGTGCCCCAGTAAGTGAGATTCGTCTCAGGGTCGTAGGAACCGCCGTTCCAGATGGGGCTTCCGCCGTGTTTCCAGGTGTCGTCTCCCCACGTTTTGGCGGCCGGATCGCCGGCCTTCACCGGACTGGTGTAGAACTTCCAGAGTGGCTTCCCGGTGTTGATGTCAAAGGCGCCGACCCAGCAGTTCGCGCCCATATCGTTCGTCGCCGGCCCGAGGATCACCATGTTCTTTACCACCAAAGGCGGCACGTCGAACTGGTAGCCTTTCTTCCAGTCCGCAGCAGCGATCTCCCACTTCACGTGGCCCGTCTTGATATCGATGGCGAGCAGATGGCAATCGACTGCCGTCGCCCACAATAACGTGTTCCCGGCAATCGCCAGACCCTTGTTGACCAGGTAAATCCGTTGTGCGTGGTAGTCGTCTGGATTGAATGGGCGTGAGAGCTTCCAGTACTGCCGCCCTGTGACAGCGTCCAGCGCCACCACTTCCGTCATGGTCCCCGCGTACAAGACGCCATCCACCACCAGGGGCGTGTTCTCCATCTTCTCGTCTTCCGGATGACCGGTGGGGTGGTAGACCCATTTCATTTGAAGATTTTTGACGTTATCCCGATTGATCTGGGTAAGCAAACTGTAACGGTGACTGGCATAACCTCCCGAATACGTGAGCCAGTTTTGCGGCTCCCGATCAGCGTGAAGCAGGCGCTCGTAGGTCACTTGCGCCTGCAAGGAACCGGTCAGCAGCGCAAATGTAAGAAATAGTTGTCGTTTCATATTTCTGTCCTATGACTACCCGTGAATCGTGGCTATTTGCGCTGCGTAAGGGGTACCAGCACCAGATTCCGGAACTCGACCGAACCGTGATCGCCTTGCAACTCAATCGGTCCTGGCCGGCCTTCGAAGGGATCGAAGGCGATTCCGGTCAGGCCGTCGATGACCCCTCTTTCATAAAGCTTCTGTCCATTCAGCGTCGTCGTGACTTCCCGTCCCACGAGACGGATGTCGTAGGTCTGCCACTCGTCCGGCGGTTTACCTGCATTCACGCGGGGCAAAACGCGCGTATACAACGCGCCGGTGCCATGCATGTTCGGAGGACGGCCGTAATCGGATGCGATCTGCACTTCATAGCGGCCGCGCAGGCCAATGCCGCTGTTGCTCTTCTCGCCCAGCCTGTATTCGGCGTGCAGTTCGAAATTCCAATACTTCGCAACGGTGATCAGATCGTCCGCCTGACCCCTGCCCTTCAGAAGGCCGTCCTCAACCGTCCAGCCTTCCGCTTTGTCGGAGTCAACGCCTGTCCATCCTTTCAGGTCCTTGCCGTTAAACAGTGTTATCGGTTTACCCTTCACCCAGGTGCCATCGTCGTGTTCATTGATCTCCGGCGCTCGCCGTCCAGTGAACCTTACCTCACCCTGGGAGCCCGTCATCTTGCCTTCCAGGACCCCATTCACGTACTTCGCGTCATATTCAAGACGGTCATTCGGACTCGGCGTGACACCCGGACGTACTCTTGGCGTCCATGTAAAGTGCAGCACGTCACCCTGGATCTTCGCCTCGGTTATGTCATCAAGGCTGCCGTCGGGAGACCCCACGAACTGGATCTTCATTTCGGGTGTTCCCGCGCCAGTGATGCCCAGCCACCATGCTTTGGTTGTGGTGAACTGAATATCAGCGGCCTTGGCTAGCACCTCAACGTCCCACCGGCCATTGAAGTCTGCCGCAGCAGCCCGCGCGGTTGGCGTCAAAGTGGTCACAGCAACCAGCCCGAACAGCGCGAACAGCGATTTAACGGTACGCATCTTTCGTCCTCTTCCCATTCGTTATTGCATGATTGCCCAGGTAGGCTGCGGAAAGGCCCTGCTTTGTACAGGGCACGACTTTACAGGCTGCGAAAAAAGTCCGATTTTGCGAAGAGAGCAGCCCTCAGCGCCTGAAGCCGAATTCATTACACGCTCCCATCCTTCAGGGAACTGAGGTAGCGAACCAGATCAGTGAGGTCTTGCGCGCTGAGCCTATCCGCGTACGAGGGCATGGGATTCGTAATCACAATCGTGAACTCGCGAAGACCTGATTTCTCAAACGATCTTAGTTGACTCGACGAGTCGATAAGCTGCACGCTGAACCCATCCTGGTTGAGCAGTCTTCCCATCACCGTTTTCCCGTCGCTGGTGACCAAGTGCACGGTACGGTTCTCCGGGAGAACTTCTTTCTTTGGAGAAACGAGCGACGCACGCAATTGCTCCGGCGAACGATGCGCTCCGACACCGTCCAGATCCGGCCCAACATACGAACCCGTCTCACCAATTCGGTGGCATGACAGACATCCGTTTTCCTGAATCAGCCTCTTTGCGTTCGATATTTCCTCTGCACTGAGCGGGGTTTCTACCGCCGCTAGCTGGGACGCAGACGCCGCAGTATGCGCCGGCGGCACATACGATGCGGAAGCGTTATTTTCGCCAAAGTTGGCGCTGAGATAGCTCACAACATTGTCTAACTCCGTGGAACTTCCCTGAGCCCCGCGGGCCACCATGTCGCTTACCACCACAGCCCACTCTGCCCGGGTCATCCGCTGGCCGGACGCCCTATCCAGGCTGTGACAGCCGCTGCAAATACGCTGAAAGTCTGCTTTCCCGCTCCCTCTAGGCAAGCTTTGGGCGTTAGCAATCAAAACCGCGGTCAAACACGCTATCGATCCAAGAATGGCAATGCATTTCAATCTGTCGCCAACCCGGGTCTCTGACTCAAAACCAGACGCTGTGACTGTTACCGAACCACGGCCTTGCGCACAATGCGTCGAATCGATGTCGCTCACCGATGGCCTGAAAAGAGATTTCTGGGGTCTCATTTTGTTTCGTTTCATTTCGCGTTACGCAGTTTACGCATAATTTCCCAACAGATGCAAACGAAAATCAAGCTTAGCTGCATGCGAATGTTTCTCTTGACTTTCGCACATGTTTCGTTAGGATTCCTTTATTTGCGTTATCTTCTCTTCGCTGAGACTAAACTTCACGACGAAGATATCGCAAGGCTCCACACTAGGCAGAAGCCGGGACGGCGTTTTATCGGCTCCTGACTTCTGATACTGATGCCGATGCTCCTGATTCGAACGCTGGGGAACCGGGCCGCATGAGCGCTTGGTTACACGGAAATCATTGGAGGTTACATTTTGAAACGTCGAGACTTCCTGATTGGTTCTATGGCCGCTGCATCCGTTGCCGCCTATGGGACGGCTCAAGACACTGTCCTTATGTCAAAGCTGGACCGCGTGGGGGCAATGTCCGGGAATTTCGACGGCCTTCTGAAGGAAGTCAGGGACTGGAGCCAGCCTGCGACGCCGGGACAACTGGACATAATGGACTTTCCGTCTATGCTCGCAAGCCGCTACCACATTCACAACGTGGAGGTGCAGCAGATACATTTTCTCTCGATGGAACCATCTTACTTCGATAAGTTTCACGCCCGGCTACAGAAGGCAAACTCCCGGATGGTGAATATGCCTCTCGAATTGGATGAGAGCGGCTATAAGGGAATAATCAGCCCTTGTTCGCCTGACCCGCAGATTCGTGCTCATGCCATTGACCTCACGAAGCAATGGATTGATCGAGGTGCCATGATTCAATGTCCCAGCATCATGCCGAATCAAGGGATGCTGTTGGAAGGCGATCTTACTCCAGCAATCGACGCGCTCAAGCAACTGGCCGATTACGGCGCCTCAAAGGGCGTCTCGATCATCCTGGAGCCCAGGGGAAAGACTCCTATCGATACGCTTGTAAAGCTAATCAAAGAAGCCGGCATTTATGCAAATCCCGATATAGGTAACTTCGGGAACGAAGAAAACACGGAGCGCGGATTGCGCCTGATGTACCCGCTTGCAAAGACGGTCAGCCATGTCAAATGGAATCCGGAAAGATTCAACTTCGCGACCGCTATTCGGATCTCGAAAGAGATGGACTTTAAAGGCGTGTATTCCATGGAGACTGGCGGCGCCGAGCCTTATGCTATGCAACAACAACTTCTCGACTATTTAGTGGCGAATCTCTAACATACGACGAGAGTTGAGCTCTGAACCCGGCGTGAGGGGGACTTCGTAGCTCCAGGTTTCCCGCAACTAATGCCTGGTTGCGCTATGCAACAATCCGTAGACGTCTACTTCGTTTCGCGCGCCGACATATGCTCGTCCGCCTGCCACCAAAGGGATCGTGAACCGAACGGAAATGCCTGCCCGGTCACGGTCGGAGTTTTCTTCGCTGCTGTAAAGTTCGCGGGAAACATCGGTCGCATCGTAGGCGTGAAGTACTGCCAAACTCTCCGGTATCACTTCCCAGGATCTGGTACTGATTGTCCACACGATCCCGTCCCGGTCGCCATTGGCCGAAACAGTGGGGATAGCGCCTGGATCCACGGGTGCCATGCTTCCGCTATGTGCCAATGCAAGTGTTCCGTTGCGAACTGTCAGCTGGCGAAGAACGTCACCATCAGGGAAGACATACAGATTCTGATTCCAATAAGCGGGCGCGCCAAAGAGGCCACCTTTTAGATTGACTGTTTGCACCACATCATCCGTCGCAGAGTGATACTGTCCCATGCGATCGCGATCGATAACAAAGAGAGTGCCCTCTTTGCCGGCCACGACTGCCAAATGCCGATGCGCGCCGTTCTGATCGGGAAGGAGTACGGGACCTGCCGACCCCAGATCCTGATCTTTCTTGTTAAGCGTCTCCTGATCGTGAGGCGTAAAGTAATCGCGAACAATGAGGTTATCCTCGCCCAGCGCGAGCTTAAGGATCGTGTCACCGTAATCATGGCCATTCTCCGCATCGAACTCGCCATTTCCCGTAACCACGAAAACGTTGCCGTTGTCGTCCGCTGCAGGACCTGTGTCCCCTTGCCATATCCCACTCTCTTTGGCATTGGGAGAGGTATTGAAGACGGCTTTCTGCCGCAGTGTTTGTGCGTCATAAGCCATGACCCAACCGTGATAGTCACCGGCGTCGCAGGAAGAGCCCCAGGACAGGTAGACGTTGCCGTTCACGAGCAACAGGGCGGCGCGCGGCTGTTCCACCAATGGATCGAAAGAGATCGCTTGCTGCTTATCGGCGCGCTTTTCCGCGGCGACGCTCGCCTTAATGGTCACCGGACTACCCGGGACTTCTTTGCCCGTGGTTACGTCCAGGGCGTGAAGGCGCTGCACATATTGGGCGCCCGTTCCCGATGTTTGCTCTTTGGTGCGAGCGAGGACAAACAGTACTCCACGCTTGGGATCGATTACCGGCGTGGAGGTAATGCCCACATCGGGATTGATAAAGGGACAGTGAGTCTCGCGTGCGGGAACCGCAGTGATTCCCTTTGCGGCATCGGTAAAGTTGATCTGCCACAGCGGCGACGCTTTCTGTGTTGCGTCGAACGCATAGACGCTATCGTGCTCCGTAGCAATGAAAACCACGTCGCGCTTTCCCCGGCCGGAAACCTGCAGCCCGGTGAGATAGAGCGGTTGCGCGTACACGTCACCGTCGACCTTAAGCGCGAAGAGCCTTCCAAAACTGCGCGGGTTCACATTTCCAGGCGTAAGCCTGGTTTCATTCAGATACGCTCCGGTCCGCGCGTTATTGTACTGAGAGGTTGTGATCTGTGTCTGACCCGATGCATAAAACACCCCGGCCCAGGCTGCAATGATGCTGAAGACAAATGCGCGACAACGGGCAGCGCGACGACTGAGTCTTTTCATGTCTCCTCCTTAGGCCCCAGGACGGAAGCCCAAGACCGAAGCCCAGGACGAAATGCCAGGACGCTCGTTGGAGTAGTATGCTACATAGCAAGAGCTATATTGTAAATCGGGTGAAACCAATGAGCAGCCTCGTCAAAGGAAAGACGGTTTAATCGCTGCTCTTGGGCAGGTAAGCAATGCAGTCGATCTCGACCTTCATGCCGAGCGCTACCATGCCCGCCCCAACCGTAGTCCGTGCGGGCTTGACGTCGCCAAAGACTTCCGCGTAAGCCTCGTTCATCGGGTCGAACTCTTTGACATCGTGCAGGTATACGGAGCACTTGACGACGTCTTTCAGATCGCCACCGCACCCCAGAAGAATCGTCCTGATGTTCTGCAGGACCAGGCGCGTCTGGTCCCGCACGTTCGCATCTGGGTCAATCTCGCCGCTTATCGGATCCACCGGACCCTGACCGGAAACAAACAGGAAATCCCCCGCACGCACCACCGTTGAATAAGGTCCCTGCGGCAACGGCGCACCGGGCACTTGTAAACGTTCCAGCATCCATCTCTCCTTAGTCGGCCAGCAATAGGCAATGTGCTAGGGTACAACGTAGTCGCACCAAACACTCCCTGGCGTTGTTTCACGATAGCAGAACGGTGTGACAGGATGGCCATTTGCCATGACCCGGCACTACGATATTGCCGTCATCGGGTTGGGAACCATGGGCAGTTTCGCTGCCGTCGAGTTGGCCAGGCGCGGCTGTTCCGTTGCCGGTTTCGATCAGTTCACGCCACCACATGGCCGAGGCAGCCATTCCGGCGGCACCCGCATTTACCGTCTCGCTTATCCCGAAGGGACAGGGTATGTGCCGCTTGCACGACGGTCCGGCCAGTTGTGGGAACAGGCCGCCGAGGAAATGGGCACGCAACTGTTGCACCGTACCGGGATGCTCTACATGGGCCCTCCGGGCGAGGCCCTTCTCCGCGAAGTTCAGGACAGCGCCTCAACCAACCGCCTGCAGGTGGAAACGCTCTCCGCCGGTGAGGTGCGCCACCGCTATCCCGCGTTCGAGATCCCTGAAGAGTACTCCGGCCTTTTCGACGTACAGGCAGGCTGGCTCGATGTAGACGCGTCGATCAGTTCCAGCCACGCCTATGCCCGGAGTCTTGGAGTGCAGTGTTTTTTTGAGCAACCCGTGAAAGGCTGGGATGCGACCGCCCGCGAAGTACGGGTGCATCTGGACAATGACACCATCACTGTGTCCAGCCTGATCATCACCGCCGGTGCCTGGGCGGGAAAGCTGCTGCGCGATCTTCAACTGCCTCTGGCCGTGAAGCGCAAAGTGCTGGCGTGGTTCGATCCCCTGGCCCCGGAACTTTTCGCGGCGGATCGCCTGCCCATCTTCACCTTTCCGGAGAACTTCACGTACGGATTTCCTAACATGCCCGGGCTGGGTGTCAAGATGGCGCAACACCTGGGCGGGAGTTTCCTGCCCAACGCCGACAGCCCTGTCGCACCCCCGGGACCAGCCGACCTGGACCCCATCGCAGCGATCGCTCGAAAATATATGCCCAGACTGGCGGGCGGTTACCAGCAAGAGCGTTCTCGACTGTTGCATTCAGCTATTTGTCTCTACACCATGACGCCCGACGATGACTTCATCGTGGATCATCATCCGGAATTCCGCAACGTTGTCTTTGCCGCCGGCTTCTCCGGACACGGTTTCAAGTTCGCCCCCGTGATCGCCTTGGCTTTGGCTGACCTGGTATTGCAGGGCAGAACGTCGTTGCCTATCGATTTCCTGTCGCTCGACCGTTTGAGTAATAACAAACTATGACGGATGCAGTTCGCATGCGCTGCCCCGGCGGGTGGAAAATCCCGGTTCAGGGAAACAATCGCATCAATCCCGTCGCAGGGAGGTCGGGTTGCAGGAAGCGGGCTGCCTCCCCAGAAGCGCGGCTCACGGCTTCGGCGGCCAGGTAGCCGCTGCGGACGGCGCCCTCCATGGTGGCCGGCCAACCGGTTGCAACCCAATCGCCCGCGAGAAAAATCCGCGGCCATGGACTCGCCGCAGCCGGCCGGAGCAACTCAAGCTGCGGACGAATGGAGTAGGTAGCGCGCACTTCCTTGACCACGGCCGCCTTGAGTAATTTCGCCTCCTTCACCAGGGGAAAGAATTCCGCCAGTTCACGCAGAGCCAGGTCAATGATCTCCTGCCGCTGCATCCCTACCAGGGACTTAGACGAGCTCACCACCAGTTCGATATAGCTTCCTGGCTCACCGCGCCGCTTTTCCGGCTGCAGCCGCGATTTATGAAACATCCACTGTATCGTTGTGTCGAGCAAAATGGCATGCTCTAGCTCGGTGATCTCCCGATCGAACCAAAGGTGAATGCCCGTGATTGGCGAATGCTCAAAGCACTGCAGGTTCAGCGCCAACTGTTCGGCCTCGGGGTTTCGCGGCAAAGCAGGCAGCAACTTGCTCAACCCTTCAAATGCCAACGCCAGAATAATGGCATCGCTGGTGAAGCTCGGGTCCTGAGTCGCGATCGTCCATTGCTGCGTTTCTGCCGACCACTGGAACGATTCCGCAGCAGAGCTAAGGTCCACCTGCCCGCCGCGGCTCTGCAGGTAACCAATCGACCGGCTGTACAAATCGCTCAGCGGAATGGTAGGCACACCCATGCGCCCCGCTCCCGGCGAAAGCAGCAGCGACTTGCGAATCACCTGGCCGGCGTAGTGCACCGACATGCGATCCGGATCCTCATTGAGCGCGCTCACCAGTACCGGCTTCCAGAACCGGTTGATCGCTCCGGCAGTCTGCCCATGGCGCGCCAGCCATTGAGCAAAGTTCTCATCTGTGTCTTTGGGGATGCCGGCGATAAATGCGCTCATGCCACGACCGATGGCCAGCTTGTCAGCAAACGAGAAGGCCGACGCACGCAGAAAGGCCGGCATGTCGTGAAAAGGCGCGGGCAAAAAGGAGGGCTGAAGAATGCTCCTCAGTCCACCCGGTTCTATGAAGGTGAGACGATCGAACCAGCGGATCGCGTCGCTCACGCCCAGCCGTCGATAAAGATCGATAAGGTTGACGCAGTTGCCCAGCAGCACGTGCTGGCAGTTGTCGATTACCTCTCCGGTTCCCGGGTGTTCATATGAAGAAGCCCGGCCGCCAAGGTAGCGCCGCTTCTCGAGCAAGCGTACCGCGTAACCGGCGTCGGCCAGGGCACACGCCGCCGAAAGCCCAGCCAGCCCGCCGCCAACCACAGTGACCGAGCGCAAACCTTTCAGGCCCACACTCCCTGCGCCAGCGTCTTGAAAAGGCCGCATCCCAATATGCTCAGCTTCTCATACGCCGGAACGCCCACTCGCGCGGAAAATACGTCGAAATTGCGCTGCTCGATATGCCGCAACAAGCGATGATAAATGGTGACCAGAACCCACATCGCCGCCCTGCTGTCGGGTGAAATCAAGGGCAGCAACGCTTCTGCGGATTTATAAAACTGCCCCGCCCGCTCGGCCTGAATGGCGAGCACCTGTCGCTGTTGCGGTGTCAATTGCTGCCCACTGTGAATGCCGCTGATGGAGCCGGCGGTCACCCCGCAGCGTTCCAGATCTTCGAGCGGTAAATAGAGCCGCCCGCGTTGCGCATCTTCCTGCACATCGCGAAGAATATTGGTCAATTGAAAAGCAATGCCGGTTTCTTCCGCGAGCTTCTCTGCCCGCGGATCGAGATATCCGAAAATCCGAATGCAAACCAACCCGACGACCGAAGCCACCAGGTAACAGTAGCGGTAGAGATCCGCAAAGGTCGCATACGCGGCAAACCGCGGTTCGAGATCCGTGGCTGTACCTTGTACCAGCTGGTCCAGCAGTTGACCCGGGATGGCAAAGCGGTGCTGCGCATCCAGCAGGGCTACAAAGACAGGATCGCTTGCGCTGGCCTCTGCCTGTGCCCGATGCCAATCACCCAGCCAGCGATCGAGTGCGACCCGCCGGTCAGCAATGGGCAGGGACTCATCGTCGGAGAGATCGTCGGCCTGGCGCATGAAGGCGTAGACGGCGCAAATCGCGTCTCGCTTGCTTGCCGGCAGGGCGACAAACGCGTAGTAGAAATTTTTCGCTTTCTTGCGCGCGATGGCCCTGCAGGCCGCGTACGCCGCTTGCACTTCGGCGGTCACGCCGGCCGCCTTCCCCTTGCCAAACTGGGCACGAGCTTGCCGCCGAGTGCGCGCGCCAGCAGTCCAAGCTTGCGACTCCTGGAGATGACAGGGCGCATGGAAAGCACATCGTATTGCCGGCGCTCAATGGCATGCAAAATCTCCAGGCCGCCACGGCTGAAGAGATCGAGATCGAGCGCCAGCTCACGATCGACCATGTCGATGAGGGGCAAGCCCTGGGTAAACAGAAGGCGGGCATAGTTCACCTCATGCCGCATCAGTTCACGAAAGGCCGGAGTTGGATCGCGGCGGGCAATCGTGTCCTCGTCCACAGCGTAACGCTGCATGTCGTCGAGGGGAAGATAGATTCTGCCCCGCGCGTAATCGGAGCTTATGTCTTGCCAGAAATTTGCCAGTTGCAAAGCAGTGCAGGTGAAGTCAGAGCGCTGGAACATGTCCGCGCCCCGATAGCCGCAAGCATAAAGCACCAACCGCCCAACCGGATTGGCGGAGTACCGGCAGTAATCCAGCACATCGTCCATGGTCTGGTAGCGCATCACGTTCTGGTCCTGACGGAAGGCCACCAACAAATCGGCGAAAGGCTGCTGGGGGATGTCGCAAGCGCGTATGGTCTCGGCTAGCGCGACAAAGACGGGGTGGCGCGCCTCACCCCGGTAACAGGCGTCCAATTCCCTCCCCCACAAATCCAGCAGCGCGAGCGATTGCTCGCGATTCCCTACTTCATCGCCCAGATCATCCGCAATCCGGCAATAGGCATAAATGCTGTGGAAGTGGGGCCGCAGCCGGGCAGGCAGAAACCATGAAGCTACATGAAAATTCTCGTAGTGGGTGGTGGCCAGCCGCTGGCAGTAGGCGCGCGCTTCCTCGAGGCTCGGGCGCTGCTCGGGAATGCGATACTCCGCCGGCAGCGCGGCCCAGCCGCGTTCCAACAACTCCCGCTCGTCCGCGCTCTTGACTGTCATGCTGCCTCGTGATCCTCTCCCAACGGTCCCATGCCTCAGGGGCTAAACCCAGATCTTTGGCGCCTTACGGCCCGACTAAAGTCGGGCCCTGATACAAAACATGAGCGCGGTGACTCCGAAAAATTTTGTGCATTCCGCAGATTTCGGCCTATCTATTCTCTTTGAGTGCTCACACACTCCAAAGCCCGGGCTGTGCCGCGAAAACCGCCACTTCACCTTCGATGTAGAAAAGCGGCAAACTAAGCACCTCTCACTGCGCGGGTAGCTCTGTACGAAGGGCGCGGCTTCAGCCGTGCCGTAAACAACCACTACCATCGAGGGCTTTAGCCCCTGAGGTACGTTTTTCCACGCTTCCTTATTCACGCAACCTACCTTGAAAGACCGTACCTCAGCGGCTTCTATGAGGCTGCGGAAAAACTCGCCGTTGGGTAGGAAAGCCGTACCTCAGGGGCTAAAGCCCAGCGTATTTTCAATCACTTACGGCACGACTAAAGTCGTGCCCTGATACAAAACCCGAGTTTTTCCGCAGCCTCTAAAGCCGTGCCCATTAGCCGTTGTTTACGGCACGGCTGAAGAGGCTGCGGAAAAACTCGCCATTGGGTAGGAAAGCCGTACCTCAGGGGCTAAAGCCCGACGTATTTCCAATCACTTACGGCACGACTAAAGTCGTGCCCTGATACAAAACATGAGTTTTTCCGCAACCTGTGAAGCCGTGCCCTTCGTCCAGAGCTGTCGCTGCCCTCCAGGCCATACTCAAGCCCCGCGCGGGATAAATCACCTAGGGGATGATAGCCGTCTTGATATCGTTCGAACGATCCTTCAGGCGGCGCAGCACTGTCTCCAGGTCTGACAACTGGGCCCTCCCGGTAATGTATTCGCTGCACTTGAATCGGCCACTCGCCAGCAGGTCAAATGCTTTGCGGCATGCGGCGGGTGTGTGGTGAAAACTCGCCTTGAGCGTGATGTCGTTGTAGTGCAGTCGATTGGTATCGATCTCCACCTTGGTTCCGGCGGCGCAGCCGCCAAAAAAATTCACCGTGCCGCCGCGGCGAACCATATCGACCGCCCACTGCCAGGTGAGAGGGGTCGCCACCGCTTCGATGGCCACGTCCACGCCCCGATGATCGGGGGTCAGACCACGTACCGCGGCCACGGCATCGATCACCGTCGTGGTCTGCACCACATGGGTAGCACCGAAGGTCGTTGCTGAGGCAATCTGTTCATCGCGCTTAACCACCGCGATGACCTTCATCCCCGAAAGCTGCGCCACGTGCATGAACATCAGCCCGATCGGTCCGGCTCCAATCACCACCACACTATCCCCACGCCTGGCCCCGGTCTCTTCCAGGCCGCGCACCACGCAAGCCAGCGGTTCCGTCAGCGCCGCGTGCTCCAGGGGCAAACTCTCCGGAACAATAAGGGTATTTTTGGCCACGATGCGCGCGGGAATGCGGATATATTCGGCGTACGCGCCGTTGTTGAACAGCAGATCCTCACACAGGTTTTCCTGCTTGCGGACGCACCAGAAACAGGCCCCGCAAGGCGCCGAATTCAACGCCACTACACGCATGCCCGGCTTGAAGCCGCGTACGCCGGCTCCCGTCTCATGGACCACGCCGGCCAGCTCATGCCCGAAGAGCGCCGGCGGCGCAATCATCCTGGCATGGTACCCCCGGCGGAAAACTTTCAGATCAGTACCGCAAGTGAGAGCGGCATGAACGCGGATGACAATCTCTCCCTTACCGGCGGCGGGGATAGGGACCCGTTCAATCCTGACGTCTTCCTTGCCATAGAGCACGGCAGCGTTCATCTCACTTAACATACCTTCCTATTCTCGCCCAATCCGGGCAGGCGTGCCTTCAATCATGATCTTCATTGAGGTGGCTTTGGGCTCGGAGGCAATCGCGATGGCCTCCACCGCCTCTGACAGAGGAAACCGATGCGAGACCAGGCGGGTCAGGTCGTAGCCCTGCCCATAACCCTCGAACACCATACGCAGCGCCTCGTCTTGAATGTCTACCGAGGCGCTATAGGACCCCAATAACGTCTTTTCGTCTACACATACCGCCGCCGGATCGATGATTGCCTCCCCGTGCTGAGTCTGGGCAAACAGCAGCACCCGGCCTCCCGGACGGGCGGCATCCATGGCAGTACGGATCAGAGCATTCCCGGCGGCGGCCAGAATCACCGCATCCGCCCCCCGGCCGTCGCTGGCGGCACGTACCACTTCCACCACGTCTTCTTGGGAAGCGTCGATGGGCGAATCCAGCCCAAAGGTGGCCGCGATTTTGTGACGTTCCGGGTAAAGGTCGGCGGTGATCACCTTTGCCGCCGAACGTTTGGCCAAAGACGCCAGCATGATGCCGATCGGGCCCTGGCCGATCACCAACACCGTCTCATCCTCTGCGAGATTCAGGCTGCGAGCCCCCTTGAGGCAAGTATTTAAAGGCTCGACGAAGACAGCCTGGGCAAATGGGATGCCGTCGGGAATCTTGATCAGCCCACGTTTCACGATCCAGTCCATCACCCGCACATATCCAGCGAATCCGCCGCCGGAAGGCTCGAAGCCCGCGGTGCAACCTACCTTCTTGTAAACCGGACATTGGGCAAAAGTTTTCTTCCGGCAGTAGTAGCAAGTGCCACAGGGAATGTGGTGGAACACCGCCACCCGGTCGCCCACGGCAAAGGAGCCTACCTCAGCCCCAACGGCCGCAATCGTGCCTACGGTTTCATGACCGAAGATGCGGGGAGCGGAGTGCGACCCGGTATGGATCTTCTTCAGGTCGGTACCACAGATGCCGCAGCTATGAACCTGGATGAGCACTTCGCCCGGGCCGATCGCGGGCACAGGAACGGTCTCGACACGTACGTCGTTCACGCCGCGATAGACGGCCGCCTGCATGCTTTCTGGTGCCGCGAGCGGATTCTGCTTACTGATTTCTGTTAGGGTCTGCATTTTCTTTTAACCCGCGACCTCTTGGCCCCCGCACAAAGATTAAGGTTCGTGGTATCCCACATCTCGCGAAAAAGAGCGAGATGTGGGATACCACAACACTCAACCGGCGACTCTCGCCCAAACGCAAATTCCAGATCATCCAACTAAGCCCCACCGACCAGAGGACCCAACTCTGCGGCCATAGCTAACGCGCCCTTCCTGCCATTCTTCCCCATGCGGGCCAGGGCCGGCCAGTACCGGGGCCGAATCGCGACGTGAGCCAACAACGCCGCCAATTGCAACTGCCCCTGGCCGTCGGTGTAGCGGCTGAAGTCAGGCAATATTTCGCTCGCCGCATCGGAAACCGCCTTAAGGCAATAGAAGGCCACCGCGTGGGCTTGAGCGAAACGGGCCACCGCTGCAGCTTCCATATCCACCAGAACGGCCTGGTACTTTTGCCCCAGCCCACGCTTTTCCGCAGCCATGGCCACGTGGTCAATGGTGACCAACTTGAGCGGGGAGGCATTTCCCGGTCGAGGCGGGGAATAGGTGGGAAACCCCTCGCCGCTGGCTGCATTGACTACCTCATTCACCACATAGGCGTCACCGGGCTGCATGCCGCAGGAGAGCGCTCCGGCCCATCCCATCGAAACCAGGGCATCGAGCGGAGCCTCCCGAGCGGCAATCGCACAAGCTCGTTCGGCCGCCGCCATACCCATCCCTGCACAAGCGGCGATGCACATGGTCCCGTTCACGCTGCCCTGCCACGCACTCTCCCCGCGCGGGAGGTGCAGTGGCTTCCATCCCTGCACCAGCGGCTTCAACTCGCCGGGCATGGCCGCGATAATCCCAATCCGTCTCATGCGGAGGGCGCGTACCCATGCGCACGAAACCAATCAATGGCCGACCGCAGCGCCGCATACACAGGCAGCACATGAAATCCCAGCTCGCGCTCGGCTTTGGTAGAGGAGACAAACATCTTTTTCTTACCCATGCGCACGGCCTCCACCGTAGCACGCGGCTCTCGCCCGCGCAGCTTCCCGGTGACGGTTTGATCCCAAACTGCGAATGCCATGGCCACGCCGTGCGGAACTCGCATGGTCGGGGAAGGCAGGTCGGTGATCGCAGACATTTTATCCAGAAGCTGCTTCAACGTCAGGTTCTCACCACCCAGGATGTAGCGCTCGCCGGATCGTCCTCCCTCCAGTGCATGGACGTGGGTCCTGGCTACTTCGTTGACATCCACCAGGTTGAGTCCGGTATCCATATACGCCGGAAATTTCCGGTTGAGGAAATCCACCACGATGCGGCCGGTCGGGGTGGGCTTAATGTCGCCGGATCCGACAGGAGTCGTGGGATTGAGAATGATGACCTGCTGGCCATCGCGCGCCGCGGTCACCGCCTCCTGCTCGGCCAGGTATTTTGACCGCTTGTAGTGCCCGATCATGTTGGCCAGCGAGACCGGGGTCGATTCATCCGCCAGCCGTCCGTCAGAGAAACAGCCTATGGTGGCGACGCTCGAGGTGTAAACCACGCGGCGAACGCCTTCTTCGCGAGCGATGCGGAGCAGTTCACGCGTACCCACTACGTTGGTCGCGTGCATCTTTTCCGGATCGGTCACCCACAGCCGGTAATCGGCTGCCACATGCATGACCGCATCACAGCCGGAAACAGCACTGCGCAACGCGTCCACCTGCAACAAGTCGCCAGTGACGGTTTCGGCCGGTAGTCCGGCGAGATTTTCAAGCTTGCTGGTAGAGCGGATGAGGATGCGTAAGTCAGCACCGCGACGGGACAGCTCTTGCGCTACGTGGCTCCCGACGAACCCTGTAGCTCCTGTGATGAAAACTTTCAGACCTGTACCTCTGTTCTAAGAAGGAACAGTGAAACAGCAGGTCCCTCCACTCCGACTGCTATTCCAATACTTCAGGATGCAGACCAAAATCCTTTTCGCCGGCCGCCTTCTTTTCGTTCCACTTCTTCACCCAGGCTTCCCAGCTGGCGCCGGCGGCGCGGTCTTTGCCGCTGAAGGTCAGGCCCGCGATCTCACTGTAAGCAATCGAACGTTTCTCCGCGGAATCCTTGGGGAAAAGGCGAACCCATGACTCGGAGAGCGAGGCGCCTGTCTTGCGATCGAAGATATATCCTTCGACCACGGAGCCATCCTTGCACTGAATGGTCACGTCGCCCCGATAATCGAATGCCTTTTCCAGCGCATCCAGTACCTCCGCGTCGCTGCCCAGAACCGGTGTCCAGCCCTCGAGGTTCTGGTGCTCTGTCCCGGGTGCGAGCTCCAGCGAATCAGGATCCAACTGTGGCGTCGTTGCGCCCTTTTGCCCGGTCATACCCGTGTCTCTTCCATCTGCCGCTTGGCGTCGCTCGAGATCTGCACCAGCGGCGGCGACGAATGCCCGTTAAGCAACGGAGAAGTTAGCAAATCGCGTGCACCCTGGTCGACGTATTTATCGAAAATGGTGGCGCGCACTGCAGCCATGAATCCCCGGAAAGAGCCAAACATCTCGTTCACGGAGGAAGGCTCATATCCGCAACTGACCATGCAGTTGGCGCACTTGGGATTACCCGACTCGGTGCCGTAGTTTTCCCACTGCGTCTCCTCGATCAACTCCTTGAACGTGGAAGCGTAGCCATCCTGCAGCAGGTAGCAGGGCTTCTGCCAGCCGAAGATGTTATAAGCCGGATTGCCCCAGGGCGTGCATTCGTAGTTGCGCTTGCCCATAAGGAATTCCAGAAACAGCGGAGACATATTGAACTTCCAGTGCTTCTCCCGGTTGGACAGAATCGCGCGGAATAGCCTGCGGGTGCGCGCCCGGCCCAGGAAATGCTTCTGGTCCGGCGCCTTCTCATAGGAATAGCCCGGGGAGATCACAATGCCCTCGACGCCCATGGCCATCACTTCATCGAAGAAAGCGCGCACGCTGTTGGGATCGGCGCCATCGAAAAGCGTGGCGTTGGTGGTGACCCGGAATCCGCGTTGTACCGCCTCGCGTATGCCCTCAACCGCCTTGTCATACCCGCCTTCGCGGCAGACCGAGAAGTCGTGGTGCTCCCGCTGGCCGTCAAGATGGACAGAAAAGGTTAGATATTTGCTGGGTTTGAACAGCCCGATTTTTTCCTTGAGCAGCAGAGCATTGGTGCACAGGTAGATGTACTTCTTCCGCGCCACCAGCCCTTCCACAATCTCGGCAATCTGCGGGTGCATCAGCGGTTCGCCGCCGGGAATGGACACCATGGGCGCTCCGCACTCTTCCACCGCCCGGAAACACTCTTCCGGCGAAAGATCCTTCTTGAGAATGTGCGCGGGGTACTGAATCTTGCCGCAGCCGGCGCAAGCCAGGTTGCAACGGAACAGTGGCTCCAGCATGAGGACGAGTGGGTAGCGCTTTTGCCCGCTCAACCGCTTCTTGAGCACATAGCTGGCCACGGTCCACATTTGTGAAATCGGCACTGCCATCGTTTCAAATCTCCTTTAAGTTCTTCCCTAAGCTCTTTCCATTGCCCGGCGGTAGTCCGTGAGCGCCAGCAAGGGGAAGTAATTCCGGTAAAGATGGTAGGAAAGATAAAAGACCCGCGGAAATCCGGTGCCGGTGACCACCGCTTGCCGCGATGCACCTTCACCCATGCTTTCATCCCATGAACCGTCGGGGAGTTGCCGCTCGATCAGCCAGCGAACGCCCTTGGCCACCGAATCGCTGCGCGTATCCCCGGCCGACAGCAGCCCAAGTATGGCCCACGCCGTTTGGGAGGGCGTACTTGGCCCAACCCCGCGGGTGTTCGGATCGTCATAGCTGCCGCAGCTCTCGCCCCAACCGCCATCGGCATTCTGCACCATGCGTATCCACTCCGCCGCTTGCTGAATCTGCGGCTCGTGGTTCCATACTCCAATGGCCTCCAGGCCGCGGAGCACCAGGAAGGTGCCGTAAAGATAATTGACACCCCAGCGGCCAAACCAGCTGCCATCCGGCTCCTGTTCGTTGTAGATGAAGCGAATGGCCTTCTCGACCCGCCGGTCCTTTTGCGTGTAGCCATAAGTAGCCAGCATCTCCAGGATGCGCCCAGTGATATCGACCGTCGGCGGATCGAGCATTGCGTTGTGGTCAGCAAACGGGATGTTCTCAAACACCATCTTGGTGTTGTCTTTGTCGAAACTGGCCCAGCCGCCGTTCTTGCATTGCATAGCGAAGATCCAGGCGATAGCGCGCTGGCAAACATCGTATTGATATCGTTCCCGCGCGTGGTTATCGACCTTGTTTAAGGCCAGAAGCACTTGCGCGGAGTCGTCGGTATCGGGATAAAACTCGTTGTTGAATTCGAAATACCAACCGCCCGGCTGCGCATTCCTTACCTTCACGGCCCAATCGCCCTTATGGCGGACTTCTTTTGACAGCATCCAGTCAGCCGCCTTGAGCAGACGCCGATCGGTGCGTGGAACGCCCGATTGGCCTAGCGCGTAGACCGCATACGCGGTGTCCCACACCGGAGACATACAGGGCTGCATGCGGAAGGTAGGCTCGGTATAGTCAGGAATCCCCTCGTCCTCGATGCCCAGCTTCTCAAACTCATCCATCGCCCGGATGGTTTGCGGATCGTCGGTCGAGTAGCCCAGGCAGCGTAATGCAAGAATGGCGTTGAGCATGGCCGGATAGATGGCGCCCAATCCATCACTCATCTCCAGGCGCTCCAGTATCCACTTCTCCGCTTTGCGGATAGCGACCTTGCGCAGCGGCCGGATATGCACTCTCTCCGCCCAGTGAAACAGCCGGTCTACGACCAGGAAGAAGTTGCGCCAGCCGACCAACCTCTCGCGATCCCACCGGAGACGAAGCCTGGCATCCGCCTTGCCACCGACAAACAGCTCATCGATCCCGTTTTCAGGAGCCAGTTTCTTGAAAGGCTTCTTGGCATAGGCAATCGAAAGCGGCACCAGGATGGCGCGTGACCAGGAGGAGATCTCGTAGATGTTGAAGTAGCACCATTTAGGAAAAAGAACCAGTTCCGGAGGGATGGCCGGTACGGCGCCGTATTCGTATTGGCCGAAGAAACAGAGGTAGATCTTGGTGAAGGTATTACATTCCACCACCCCGCCATGGGCAAGAATCCACTCGCGGGCATGGACCATGACCGGGTGCTCCGGTAGCCAGCCCATCAGCTTGAAAGCAAAATAGGCCTTCACCGAGGCGCTAATGTTGGAGGGGCCGCCGGCGTAGATACTCCATCCGCCGTCCTCGTTTTGCTTACGCAGGATCTCCGACACTGCGCGCTTCATCTTGCGCTCGTCGCCGGTCCCCAGCAACGTATGCACCATGATGTAGTCGGATTCGAGGGTGGTGTCGGCTTCCAGTTCTCCGCACCAGTAGCCGTCCGGGTGCTGTTGGGAGAATAGAAAATCACGTGCTTGTGCGACGGCGGATTCTACCTGGTCTAAACCCGCATCGATGCGGCCAAAGCGGGGCGTGACAGGTTGTCCACTTTCAGCTGGTCTACTCATTCTGGACTAACGCTCTCTCTCAAAAACAGCTGTCTTACGCTGTATTCAGCAGGCTCATACCCGGTTAAAGTACAGGCTTGATGGCCTGTACTATTTCCGGAGGTAGCCCAAAGCGAACATTTTCCGGCATGACTTCGACTTCTTGTACGTCTGAGAAACCGCAGCCGCCCAGGTACGCGACCACTTCGGCAACTAAAACCTCGGGAGCGGAAGCGCCCGCTGTAACCGCAACCGTCGTGGCGCCCTCCAACCACGCAGGATTGATGGCTTCCGAGTCTTCGATCAGAAAGGCATTGGTGCTCAGGTTGCGTGAAACTTCAACCAGGCGATTGGAATTGGAACTGTTGTTCGATCCCACCACCAGCACCAGATCTGCCTGGTGGGCGACATTCTTGACCGCCACCTGCCGATTCTCCGTGGCATAGCAAATGTCCTGGGTGTGCGGACCAACAATATTGGGGAATTTTGCCTTCAGCGCGTGAATAATGTCCCGCGCTTCATCGAGGCTTAGCGTGGTCTGAGTGAGATACGCAACCCGTTCCGGATCAGAGACTTTGAGCGCATCCACTTCTTCCACGGTCGAGACCACCTGGGTGACTTCCGGAGCCTCTCCCAGGGTTCCTTCAATCTCGTCATGATCGCGATGCCCAATCAGCACCAGCGAATAGCCCTGCCGGGCAAATTTGACCGCTTCTACGTGGACCTTGGTTACCAGCGGGCAGGTGGCGTCGATCACCTTTAGTTTCCGTGACTTGCTACGGGCGCGGACGGCTGGTGACACTCCGTGGGCGCTGTAGATAACCCGCATTCCTTCGGGAACATCGTCGATATCGTCGACGAAGATCGCGCCCTTATCCGCCAACTCGTTGACTACGAAACGGTTGTGGACAATTTCCTTGCGGACGTAGATAGGAGCGCCAAAGGTATCGAGGGCAATATTCACCACGTCAATGGCCCGCACTACACCGGCGCAGAAGCCGCGCGGTTTCAGAAGGAGAACCTTCTTGGTTGCGACTTCGGATCGGGGACCGTCGACGGGTGGGGATAATAGGGGACCTGTCACATTGACTAGTATACCGCGCCAGCCCTTATCTGTCTGAGAGATAGACACTCCAGCCACCCATGAAGCCATTAGATGATCCGGCCGAAACAACGATCCATTTCCGGGCGCTCCCGCATGGAAACAGGGAAAAGGAGACCGCAGATCTCTCCACTCCGCTGCGCTCCGGTCGAGATGACAAATCAATGGGTAGACGAGATTCTGTGTCTTCAGGAGAAACTCGAAAAACTGCCTTGCAACGGAATTGTCATCTCGACCGGAGCGCAGCGGAGTGGAGAGATCTGCGGTCTCCTTTTCCCATTCACCCGGGAAACCGGTCCTACTACTCCGCCTTTGGCTTGACCGCCTTGCGGCTGGTCTTCACCAGCTGCTCCGCGTGGCGCAGCGATGTCTCGGTCAATTTGGCGCCACTCAACATGCGTGCCACCTCTTCTGTGCGCTCTTCATCGCTCAGCAAGCGAACTGAGGTTTTCGTCTTTCCCTGCCGCTCCTGTTTCTCCACCAGAAAATGCTGGTCGGCAAAGGCGGCAATCTGCGGCAAATGGGTGACGCAAAGCACCTGCTGCGCACGAGACAGCTCTTTCAGCTTTTGTCCCACTGCCTCCGCGGCGCGGCCACCGATGCCAATATCGATCTCATCGAACACCAGCGTACGAGGAACCGGCGTTTTGCGCTTCTGTCCTCGAGCCGCACCCTCTTCGACACTCACCTTGAGCGCCAGCATCACCCGGGACAATTCGCCTCCCGAGGCAATCTGCTCCAACGGCTTTAACGGCTCACCCACATTGGTAGCGATGCGGCAATCGACGAAATCCCACCCCTGCCGTGTCCAATGATTCTCCCCTTCTTGTGCCGCGACCTGCACCGCAAACCTTGCCTTCATCGCCAGGTCATTGATGTGCGCTTCGGCAAGCTTTTCCAGCTTCCGGGCGGCAACCGTGCGCGCCGCCGTCAGCTCCGTAGCCGCTGCCCGATAAGCCTCCGCGGACTTTGCCTGTTCTGCCCGCAACTCAACCAGCAACTGGTCGCGATTTTCCACCTCCGCCAGCTTCGCCCCAACCTCATGCCCGTGAGCCACCACCTGTTCCAGAGAGGGTCCATATTTGCGCTTCAGGCGGTTCAGCTCTTCCAGGCGATCTTCCAGCTCCGCAAGCCGATCCGGCGAGGCCTGAATCCTGGAGGCATAATCGCGCACCGTTCCACTGACATCCTCGACCGCGGCACGCGCGGACTTTACCTGCTGTACTGCCTCGGCAAATTGCGGATCGTAGCGTGCCAGTTCCTCCAGGTTTTTCTCCGCCGCGCGCAAGGCGGTCTCGGCGGAGCGATCGCTCTCGTACAGCAATTCATGCGCGCTCATCGCAGCGGCGAAGAGCTTCTCCGCATTTGCCAACACGCGGCGCTCGACCTCCAGCTCTTCGTCTTCCCGCTCGCGGATCGCTGCACTCTCAATCTCGTTCTTCTGGAAACTCCACAAGTCCGCTTCGCGCAGGCGAGCCTGTTCATCGCCTTCCAAACGGCTCAACCGGGAGCAAATCTCCGACCACGCCTCAAACGCCGCCGCCACCCGATCGGTGGAGATGCCGGCACTCCGGTCGAGCAACTGCCGCTGCTGCGCCTGGTCAAAGGTGCCCATGGTCTCGCTCTGCGCATGCACCAGGGCCAGCTCCGGAGCCAGCTGGCGCAGCACATTGACCGTAGCCGGCTGGTTGTTCACATAGACGCGGCCCTTGCCGCCGGCCTGGATCTCGCGACGCAGGATAATTTCCGAGCCTTCGGCATCGATGCCGTTGCTCTCCAGCGTGTTCTCCGCGCCCGGGGTGCTCTCGAACACGCACGCTACCACCGCCCGATCGGCGCCATGCCGCACCACATCGGAGGAGGCCTTATCTCCCATCAACAGCGCCAGCGCGTCGACCAGGATGGACTTACCCGCACCCGTCTCGCCCGTCAATAGATTGAGGCCGGGACCGAAGACAGCAATGGCGTGATCGATGACTGCGTAGTTTTCAGCGCGTAATTCGAGCAGCATGGCAAGGTTCGAGCGCAGCATAGCATGAAGTGGCTACCCGGTTATCGGCCGGGTTACCTTGCGCGGGCATCTTATGCTGCAACTTGGTTTCGCGTTCGCATGTCTGCTACCGTGAAAGAGGAAGTGATGATGTCCCCGGTTCATATCGCAGCTTTTCTTCTCCTTCAGGCGGACGACGCAGCCGCGCCCGTAGCGCATTCTCCCACCTACGGAGTCAGCGCTGTATTTGACATGGTGCGCAATAGCGGGCCCGTGGCCATCGCGGTACTCGTGGTGCTGCTGATTGCCAGCCTCTACTCCTGGGCTGTAATACTGGGAAAATCCGCCCTGTTCCGCAGGGCGCGCACCCAAAGCCGCCGCTTTATGCGCGCTTTTCGCAAGGCTGACCGGCTCCAGGAAATTGCCGCTGTCAGCGAACAATTCAAGCCCAGTCCCCTGGTGACCGTGTTCGACGAGGTGTATGACACCTACCGTCGCCAGACCGGGGGGTTTGGACCGCCCAAGAACATCGTCACCCTGGAGCGCACCGCACAAGCGGCGGCCAGCGAGTCGCTCACCGTGCTGGAGCGGCGCCTGACCTGGCTGGCGACGATCGGTGCAGTTGCTCCATTCGTCGGTCTCTTCGGCACCGTGATGGGAATCGTGGATGCCTTCCACGGCCTGGGCACTGAAGGCGCGGCCACGCTGCGCGCGGTAGCGCCGGGCGTATCCGAAGCCCTGATCACTACCGCCGCCGGCCTGCTGGTGGCCATTCCGGCCGTCATCGCCTACAACCAGTTCACCTCTTCCCTGCGCGAGTTTGGTTCCCGCATGGACGACTTCTCCCGCGAATTGCTCAACAGCCTGGAAGAGATCAGCCCCAAACAGGAAGCAATGGAGAGGGAGGCCACCAGTGGCCTTCACCGCTAGTTCCGGCCATACCCGCACCTCGCTTGCGGAAATCAACATCACCCCGCTGGTCGATGTCGTCCTGGTCCTGCTGATCATTTTCATGGTCACCGCGCCGGTGCTGCAGTCGGGTATCGATGTTTCCGTGCCCAAAACGCGCAGCGTAAAAGAGATCACCCAGCAGCGGTTGGTGCTGACCATCGATCGCGATCAAAATGTCTTCCTGGGGGATAAACCCGTCAACCTGGCCCAACTGCCAACAGTGTTGCACCAACCCAATACGGATCCAGCACACCAGGTTATTTATCTTCGAGCAGACGAGCGAGTTCCTTTTGGAGCCTTCGCCTCGGTCATGGACGCGGTCAAGCAAGCCGGGATCACCAACATCAGCATCGTGACCCAGCCGCTCCAGAAGACGGCGAAGTAGCAGGCCATGGCGGGGACTTATTCCAGCGAACTACTGGATCAACCAGATGGCATTGGTTCGCCCTTCGCCATGTCGACCCTCATGCATGCGCTCATCGTGGGCCTGCTGATCGGGTACGGATACATTCACAATCTGTTTCACGGAAGCGAGTGGGGTGCGAACGCATTCCAGCAGGGAGCTATCCAGGCCACCCTGGTGTCGACCGCCGCGTTGCCCCTGCCTCAGGATCACCCGCCGACGGACAACGTGCTATCGACCGAAACGCCGAGCGTAGCCCCGGCGTTGGAGGAGCAGAAAACAGAGCCGATCCCTCTGCCCGACGCGGTTCCAATTCCAGAAAAGCAGCCGCCGAAGCCGAAGGCCGAGCCTAAGCCGATACCCAAGACTCCGCCGCAACGCCAACCGCCGCCCAAGCCGCAGAACAAAGCCAACTATGGGGAAGCCGCACCGCCCAACACACCCCGGTCTACGGCCGCTAACAATGCTGCCAACAGTCCCATCGCACAAACCGGAGGAGACTTCGGTTCACGCTTCGGCTGGTATGTGGACGTGATCAAACGCAAGGTAGCCCAGGACTGGTACCTGCAGGAGGTGGACCCCGGCACACCGGTGGGAGCAACTGTGTTTGTTCAATTCACGGTGGCCCGCGACGGCTCGCCCAGCAACGTCTCCCTGGCCACGCCGAGCAATTCCCCGTCGCTCAACTCCTCCTGCCTGCACGCCGTGCAGAGAGTCGATACCTTTGGTCCCCTGCCCGCCGGCTACAACGAAAGCACCTTGAACGTGCTCTACCATTGCACTTTCCCGGGCGCCAGATAAAGCGGCTCCGATGGGAACAGCTACCACTTCGCTGGATCGTCTGCGGGAAGGAGGGAACGATTGAGCAAAGACGAAAACTTCGACGTCTGCATCATCGGCTCCGGCGCCGCCGGCGGCGTGATGGCGAAGGAACTGTGCGAAGGCGGCGCCAAAGTTGTGATGCTGGAGGCGGGAAAGGGAATCGCTCCGTGGGAATTGCTCTCCCACAAGTGGCCGTACGAGTTGCCTTTCCGGGGATTCCGAGGTGAGAAGCAAGCGCCGTTTTATCAAGGGGACATTGCGAAATCTATCGCCTTCGCCGATTCCGATAACGTGATGATCGATCGCGTGCGCGTCCTCGGGGGCAGAACCATGCATTGGAATGCGGTTGCCCTGCGCTATGCTCCTCGAGATTTCAAAGAGTGGTCGTTGCAGGGCATCGAAGAAGACTGGCCGCTGACCTATGAGGAAATCGCACCTTTCTACGATCGCATCGAGCAGATCATCGGGGTTTGCGGTAACGACGATCATTTGGAGATCCTGCCGGCGGGAAAGAATTATTTGCCTCCTATCCCCTGGCGCTGTAGCGAACACATCATGCACAGGGCCACCAGCGCGATGGGCATCCCGCTCATTGCGGTGCGCAAGGCAGTCCTGACCCGCCCTTACGACAAGCGGCTGCCTTGCCATTATTGTGGCCACTGCATGGATGGATGCGACGTCGCGTCGATCTTCAGCACGCCCGATTGCATGTTGCCCAAAGCTCGAGCTACCGGCAATTTCACCCTGCGTCAGAATGCGCTCGCACGTGAAATCCTGGTTGACCGCGAGGGCCTGGCAAGCGCGGTCTCATTTATCGACACGGAGACGCGTGCGGAACAGCAGGTCAAAGCGAAGATCGTGGTGGTCTGTTGCTCCACGGTGGAGTCGGCGAGACTCCTGCTCAATTCACGGTCGCCTAAATTCCCTGCGGGACTTGCCAACTCCAGCGGCAGGGTGGGACATCATCTGAACGGTCACCTGAATGAGGCGCTCACCATTTATCTGGAGGAACTCGAAGGGCAAAAGCCGAGCAACCAGGATGGGGCCACTGATCACGTCTACGTGCCGCGTTACAACCAGCTCTTTGGCAAGACCGATTACGTCGGAGGCTGGGGCTTTCAAGTGAACTATTCCACTTACATGTTCCCGCACCAGGCTACCCGGCTGCCGGGTTATGGATCTGCCTTTAAGCAGCAGGTGCGGAGAATGCAGCCTGGATATTTGTCCTTTGGGAGCTGGGGCAAGGTCACATCCGATTATCGGAACCATGTGACGGTCGATCCGGCCCGCCTGGATGCGCATGGAATTCCCACGCCGGTCGTGCATTTTCGCTTCAGCGAAAATGATCATGCTTTGTGGCGTGCAGCCAAACAGAGCATGCTGGAAGTTTCGTCGCACATGAAAGGCACGGTATTCCCGAGTTTCGGCAAGAGCCCCAGTGGCTTTGCGAGCCACGAGGTGGGGACGGTGCGCATGGGAAACGATCCGCGCACGTCGGTGCTCAACAGCTATTGCCAGGCACGGGATGTGAAGAATCTTTTCGTCACTGATGGAAGCTGCTTCACCACTTCCAGCGAGAAAAATCCCACGCTTACCATCATGGCCCTGTCATTGCGGGCTGCTGATTATATAAAGGAGCAACGAAAAAGAGGGGAACTGTAGGCATCGCGGGAAGAGCGATTTGTTCTCAAGGGTGCGCTGAGAAAAAGTCTGTGGGGTGGATAGGGTCCCTGCCCTCCCATCTGAAGCCGCATTTTTTGTAAAGAAGGTAATGGACGAACGACTCTTGCGGTACAGGCTGTGGAAGCACAAAATCCCAGAAGGGGAAGGGCGTTAGCGTGCGTGGGGACGGAAAAGAAACCGCAGATCTCTCCACTCCGCTGCGCTCCGGTCGAGATGACAAATTTGTTGCATGGAAATTGCCAATTATCCAGTGGATGCACGCCCGTCCATGGCTCAACAAATTTGTCATCTCGACCGGAGCGCAGCGGAGTGGAGAGATCTGCGGTTTCTTTTCCGTCCCCACGCACGCTCTAACGCCCATACGTTACTTTCTTTAAAAGGAATGGGGCTATTAGCCGCTGAGGGCAGCGATCCTGATTCGAGGCAGTTTTCGACACCCCGCCAGGCTGGTAAGGAGAATATGGAAAGAAGAGCGGTGCTCAAAATCGTCGCGCTCACTGCGCTATCACAAAAGCTGAACGCACTGCCGGTCGCCGCAATGGACCATATGCAAGCAGCTCCGGCGGCGCCCACGGCGACTGCGTACACATTGCAGTTCTTCAATCAAGAGGAAAGCCGTTTTCTCGACCAGCTGATGGAAATGATTATCCCCGCCGACGAGCACTCCCCGGGCGCGCACGAGGCCGGGACCAACCTATTTGCTGACCTGATGGTGGCCACCAGCAGCGACGGCGTCAAGCATCAATGGAAGGATGGAATCCGGCTAATCCGGGAGGAGGCTAAGGGTTCATCACTGGCCGAGGCGGTGCGCAAAGCGGCGGTCAGCGAAGAGAATCCCCAAACCGATCTGCAACGCTTCTTCGTGATGCTGAAACAGATGACGATCAATGGTTACTATACGTCTGCGACGGGCATACACAAGGAGATGGAGTATGTTGGCAACACTTACCTTGCTGCCTTTCCAGAATGTACGCATCCCGAACATCAGCAAGTATGAGGAGCTTATTCCAATAACTTTGCTTGCTTGCCCTGAGCAGAGAGCAAGGAGACGGCCCGCTTGTCAAAAGAAACAAAGGTGTCCCCGCCCAACCAGGCGCCCTCGTAGGCGATCAGGCCATCCGCAAAATCCCCTCCCGCCTTGAGCATCGACAACCCGGCATCCACAGTGGGCCGATCGACAGCTACATTGTCCGCATTGAGCAAGGCTTCTAGGGCCGCAAAAATGTTCTCTTGCCCGAATTGGTAAACGCGGCGCAGAACCCAGACAAACTCACACAGGCACGGAAGGGTAACGGCAATGAGCTCTGCTTCCTTAAGCAGCCTGGTGGCCGCTCGGGCCTGTTTCTTGTCGTCTGCAACCACGGCGCGGATAAGAATGTTCGTATCGGCAGTGATTTTCATTTCTGACTGGACCAGCCGGCCGCAGCCGCTTCGTGAATTTCGTCCAGGGTCGCAACCTTCCTGGTCCTACCCGCGAGCAAGCCAAGGAAGTTGTCTATCTTGCCCAGTGGTCGCACTGCCCTGAGCGTTACCGCCCCATCCGGCTGCTTCTCCAATTCAATTTTTTCCCCTGGCCTGATCCCGAGATGTTGGAGTACATCCTTGCGGAACGTTACCTGGCCTCTTGTGGTAACGGTCAAAGTCGTCATGCTCTCAGCCCCTTCGCCTACATCAATAGTAATGCATAAGTCCATTACACGCCATTGAACCCAACCAGTCCCGAATAAAACCTCCGGAGGTCAATCAACAGAGTTCAGCGCCCCGTCGGGTCAGTGTTTCTATTCCCTACCGGCCTCTACTGCACCTTAGTTGCGCTGAATAAGCTTGCAGGTTCCCTAAGTGATTTTCTCGATCGCCGCTCCCGGATGAGCGGCGTACTCTGCCCACGATCCGTCATACAAGCTGACGTGCTTCGCGCCTATGACCTCGAGTCCAAGCGCGAGCACAGCGGCAGTAACGCCGGAGCCGCACGTAGTGGTGATGGGCTGTTGCAAATCCACTCCCCTCGCAACGAAGATGTGGCGGAGTTCTTCCACCGGCTTCAGGCGGCCCTCTTCCACCAACTCGGAGTAAGGAATGCTCGTAGCTCCGGGCATGTGTCCGGAACTTATGCCGGGACGTGGCTCCGGTAAGGTTCCGGCGAACCGGCCCGCTGAGCGAGCGTCCAAAATTTGCCCGTGCGCTGCAATCACCTGCTGCATCTGCGAGAAGTCATTCACCGCATTTTGGTCGAGCCTGGCGTGGAAAACAGCCGGCGCGCGGGGAACGCTCCCAGACTGCGTGGGGAGACCCGCTTCGGTCCAGGCGCGAAGACCCCCGTCGAGAAGGGAGACATTCCGCGCGCCGAAGGTCTTCAACGTCCACCATGCACGAGGGGCGGAAAAGACGCCTCCCTGCTCATAGATAACGATTGCCATGGAATCGCTGATACCGAGAGCCGACATGCTTTGGGAAAAAACATCGGGCGCAGGCAGCATGTGGGGCAGTGGGCTCGAGCGGTCGGAAAGCTCCTCGATATCAAAGAAAACTGCCCCCGGAATATGTTTCGCGAGGTAACGCGCACGTGCATCTACCGGTGGGGTGACGCCGACCGGGGGAAGCGTGGCATCAAAGATAGCAACACCAGGATCGTCCAGCCGGCCGGCGAGCCAGGAAGTGGTGACGAAATGGTCCATGAGACCCAGCTTACTTGGTCCCGGTATCCATGCTCTGCGGTAGCCGGCTGTCGCGGGACGTGCCCGGACCGGTACCCGATGAGGTTACCGGTGTAACGAAGATGGGTTTTTATCATATAAACTCAAGATTGCGTAGGGCATGAGAGCTATCAAAGGAATTTCCTTCCCCCACTTCCGGTTTCTGTTTCTTATCCTTCTGATCCTTCCCTTTGGCTGGCAGGCAGATGCACAGGACTGGGTGCGCACGGGTACCAATCTGGGTGCGGCACGCATTCGCCTGGCCGCGGCCGATTTTAATCCTGCTTCCGCTGACCCGCAAACTCCGGCGCTCAAAACCACCTTCGACACCACGCTCTACAACGACCTGAACAGCGCCGGCATTTTTGACATGGTCTCGAAGAGCATGGCTCCGCCCATCATGCCCGCATCTCCGCAACAGATGAACCTGGCGCAATGGGCGGCGGCGCCGGCAAACGCCGCTTTTGTGGCCTTTGGATCTTTGTCCGTAAACAGCGGGCGTTTGGCGGTCTACGGTTGGCTCTTCGATGCCAAGAATCCCGCTTCACCCCAGATCCTGGGCAAGCAGTACAACGAAGCGGCCAGCCAGGATAATGCTCGGCTCATCGCTCATCGTTTTGCCGACGAGATCATTACCCGCCTGGGAGGCGGCATTCCGGGCATCGCCGAGACTCACATCTTTTACGTCGCATCCCGCGGCGGGAAGAAAGAAATCTGGCAGATGGATTACGACGGGCAAGGCGCGCACCAGGTCACGCATCTGGGCACCATCTCGCTTTCTCCGCGTGTCTCCCCAAACAACGATCGCATCGCTTTTGCCTCGCTGGAACGTCAAGGATGGGCGATCCGGATGTTTTCGCTGGTGCTGGGCCGCGTCGTCAGCTTTCCTTCCATGGTCGGGACCACCCTCTCCCCGGCATGGGCCAGCGACGGCTCCAAGATTGCCTTCTCTGGTTCACGCTCAGGCGATCCTGAGATTTACACCGCCGATGCGAGTGGCGGCAACGTGAAACAAGTGACCACCTTCAAGGGACCGGACGTTTCGCCCACCTGGAATCCCAAGACCAACTCGCAGATTGCCTGGTGCAGCGGCCGCACCGGCCTGCCACAGATCTACATCATGGACTCGGATGGAACCAACGTGCAGCGCCTGACAGACGGTGGCTATGCCACCTCGCCGGCGTGGTCGCCCAGCGGCCAGTTCCTCGCGTTCGCCTGGAACCGCAAGTACGGTCCCGGCGCACCGGGTGGGCAGGACATCTACATCATGGACATTGCCAGCAAACGCTGGACCCAACTCACCCATGACGAGGGACGGCAGGATTTTCCTTCCTGGTCCCCGGATGGGCGGCACATCGTATTCCAACGCGAAAAGGGGGGCGGCGCCGAAATATGGACCATGCTTTCCGATGGCACCGAGCAACATCGGCTGACCCAGAGCAGTGGAAATTCGATGCCCAACTGGAGTTGGAAATAGCGTTACTGGCCTCCATCGGTTTAGAAGCCGATGCAAGTCAAGCCCCCGGGAACGAACTGAACATAGGAGAATATCGTGAAGACTCCGCACTACAGGCATTTCGCTTCGCTCATCGCCGTCGCCACTCTCACCTTCGCGGCCGGCTGCCACAAGAAAGCGGTGCCCCCTCCACCGCCCCCCCCGCCCGCAGCTACGTCGCCCGCACCAACCGCCTCTATCACCGTGACGCCGGACAGCATCAACCCAGGGGGAGGCGCAGTCCTTGCGTGGAAGACGACCGATGCTACCGAGATCTCGATTGACGGCATCGGCACCGTAAATGCCTACGGTACGCAGAACGTTACCCCCACCGAATCGACCACGTATCACCTGGTCGCCCGCGGCCCCGGCGGTTCCACCGATGCCACGGCACGGCTGACTGTCACACCTGCGGCTGCGCCACCCCAGAACACCGGCGAAAACATGGACGAGCAGATATTCGAGCAGAATGTGAAGCCGGCCTTCTTCGACTACGACAGCTATGAGATCCGCCCCGATGCCCAGACCGTCCTGGCTCAGGACGCAAGCTTCCTGGCCGCGCATCCTACTCTCAAGGTCGTCGTTGGCGGATATTGCGATGATCGCGGATCGGCGGAATATAACCTGGCGCTGGGCGAAAACCGTGCCAATGCGGCCAAGCAGGCTCTGGTGAATGGAGGCGTCAGCCCGGATCGCGTTCGCACCGTAAGCTATGGCAAGGAGAAGCAGTTCTGCACCGAGGCCAACGAGGCGTGCTGGCAGCAGAACCGCCGTGCCGGCTTCTCGCTCGATCGATAGCCGCGGACTAGACTAAAGGGGAGCGGCCTCGGCCGCTCCTTGAACTGTCACGGGGGAGCCCATGCCTAAATACATCGTCCGTCTCACAGCCCTTGCCCTCTTTGCCTTGCCTGTTGGATTGCCCCAAGCATTTGCCGTCTCCAAGGAAATGGTCCAGCTGCAAACCCAGGTACAGCAACTGCAGGACATGGTGCAACACCTGCAGACCTCAAATGACGAACGCATGGGTGTCATCGTCAACCTGGTGCAGCAAAACACTGACAACATGAACCGGATGATGGCCTCTGTCAACGCTTTGCAGCAGACATTAAAAGCGGAGAATGAGCAGCGGGGTTCCAGCAACACCCAACTATCGACCCAGATCCAGTCGCTGAACGACTCGGTCGACGAGTTGAAGACACGCATTGCCAACTTGACCACGCAGATGCAATCGATTCAGGGGCAAATGCAAAACGTCAATGGAATGCCTGCGCAGCCCGGGGGCGGTCCTCCCCCGGCAGGAGGGATGCCGGCAAATCAGGGTCCCGGAGGCCAGGCCGCTGCACCGCAATTGGCGCCCGCGACCCCCGCGGCGCCCCCCGTAGACCAGCTCTATCAGAGCGCTTTGCGCGACTACAACTCCGCCAAGTACAACATTGCAGCGTCTGAATTTGGAGACGTGATTCACTATTATCCCCAGGATGCGCTGGCGGGGAATGCCCAGTTTTACCTGGGTGAGATTAACTACAGGCAAGGCAAATACGCCGCAGCGATCAAGAGCTACGACGCCGTCCTGGAACAATATTCGGGCAATGCAAAGGCTCCCGCGGCTGAATTGCGCAAGGGGCAATCGCTGATTGAAATGGGCCAGAAAGACGCCGGTGTCCGTGAATTGCGGACCCTGGTGCAGCGCTACCCGCAAACCCCGGAAGCCCAGGAAGGCCGGAGCAAGTTGAACGGTATGGGCGTCCGCATCTACGCCGCCAAACCAAGTGCATATCCCCCCACCTAGCCTTAAAGTGCGCGGCTTCACTTGCTGCGGAAAAAGCCGGATCAGGAAGTTCCCCAGGGGCTAAAGGCTACGATGATTACATTGTATTTGCGCCGGGGATAAATCCCCGGCCTACCCTAAAACCGGCTTTTTCCGCAGCCTTTAGAGCCGTGGCCTTCGTTCATCAACGCAAGGGGAACCCGCACCAATACTTAGTGCGCTGAGTGTGCACGAAGTTGCAAACCATGGTTTCCCCGTCGACTGGACTGCCCTTCCGCTGCGGTGCTATCGTTTCCAACGGCGTTCGACGTCGACAGCGTCCCACCCCCAAAACAATTTCCTGTCGACCGCGCCGGAGGTATTTGATGGCAACCATCCCCGTTGATTCACGCCTGAATTCGAAAACCGCGGAGTTCTTCACCCGCCAACACCGCATGTTGATTGATGGACGCTTTGTCCTGGCCGCATCCGGCAAAACCTTCCCGGTCTACAACCCAGCCACTGGCGAGGTGGTCGCAAAGGTACCGGAAGCTGAGACCGAGGATGTGGACCGTGCAGTGATCGCCGCACGCCGGGCCTTTGACGACGGCCCATGGACTCGTAAAATGTCGAACTCCGAACGCGGTCAGCTGCTCTGGAAAGTAGCCGATCTGCTCCAGGCGAACCTGGAAGAGTTCGCGGAGATTGAATCGTTCGACAACGGTAAGCCCCTGTCGGTTGCACGGGTGGCCGACGTTCCATTAGCCGTCGACATGTTCCGTTACATGGCCGGCTGGGCCACCAAGATCTCGGGCTCCACGCTTTCCTTCTCCACGCCCGGCGCTTTTCACTCCTACACCATGCGTGAGCCGATCGGCGTCGTCGGCCAGATCATTCCCTGGAACTTCCCACTGTTGATGGCAGCCTGGAAGCTTGCACCAGCCCTGGCTGCGGGCTGTACCGTCGTCCTGAAAGTCGCCGAGCAAACGCCGATGTCCGCTCTCCGCCTGGCCGAACTGTTCGACCAGGCAGGCTTTCCTCCTGGTGTGGTCAACATCCTCACTGGATTCGGGGAAGGCGCGGGTGCTCCGCTCGCCGCACATCCCCTGGTGGACAAGATCGCCTTCACCGGCTCGACAGAGGTTGGCAAGTTGATCGTGCAGGCTTCCGCCGGCAACTTGAAGAAAGTGAGCCTTGAATTGGGAGGCAAGAGCCCAGCCATTGTCTTTCCCGATGCCGACCTTGACAGCGCCATCGCGGGCACAGCCAGCGCCATCTTCTTCAACCAGGGACAATGCTGCTGCGCCGGCTCTCGCTTGTTCGTGCACGAGAGCATCTATGACAAGGTTCTTCAGGGCGTCAGCGATATCGCCGGCGGGATCAACATGGGCCCCGGTCTCGACCCGCAGACCGCGATGGGACCCCTGGTCAGCGAGGAGCAATTCGACAAGGTTACCGGCTATATCGATTCCGGCATAAAAGCGGGAGCAAGAGTAGCTGCCGGCGGCAAGCGGCATGGGGACCGCGGATATTTCGTTCAGCCCACCGTGCTCACCAATACCAAGCCGGATATGAAGGTCGTGCGGGAAGAGATCTTCGGACCCGTGGTCTGCGCCGAGTCATTCTCGGATGCCGATTTGGATCGCATGGCACGCGAGGCGAATGACAGCATCTATGGGCTCGCCGCCAGTGTCTGGACCCGCGATCTGAGCACGGCCCACAAGATGGCGCGGCGCATTCGCTCCGGAACCGTCTGGATCAATTGCCACAACGTCTTCGACGCTTCCCTGCCCTTTGGCGGATATAAGCAATCCGGCTGGGGTCGCGAGATGGGCGAGGAAGTGCTTCACAACTACACAGAAGTCAAGGCTGTCACCGCGGCCTTATAGCCCAAAACGGCTCAGGGCCGGAGTAACTCCGGCCCTGAGGACAACTTCCTGGGCCCAACATTCATCTTTCAAAGACCATGCCAAAAGAACAACACCCAGACAGCGATTTCCACAAGGGAGCGGTTGAAGAAGAAACCAGCACCCCCTCCACCAACGGCAGGCCCAACTTGCAGGATCAGATAGGTCACCGGGATGAGGATGAAATGCTCAAAGATGCGGACACCGACTTTCCGGAGCCCGGTTCAAGTCCTGAGCACAGTGGAGAGGAAAGCTAGCTTCCTGCTCGGCGCCTGCATGCTCGCTGTACTGCTTGGCGCCAATGCATCGTCCACCATCACATTCCGGCTTTCTCCAGGGCCGCGCCTGGTTGGCACGCGAGCTGACAGCTCGGGTTACGGCACAGTCACTGCGACACTTGAAGACGTCAAACTCACGCTCCAGGGCTCCTTCAGCGGACTACTCGCTGTTCCGACAGCTGCGCATCTGGCCATGGGTTCGCTGCCAGGGGTGCGCGGACCGGTCATCGCAGATCTCACCGTCTCTCCTGCTACAAGTGGAACCTTGAGCGGCACAATGCAACTCAGTCCCAGCCAGCTGACCGCCCTGCGCAAGGGCGCTCTTTATGTAGAGATCGATAGCGGCAAGGCACCCGAAGGGGATCTTTGGGGCTGGATCATACCGCCGCCGCAGAGCAAATGAGGACGAAGGGCACGGCTTTTCAGCCCGTACCTTTTACCCAGCAGAATCAGGGCTTTGGATGGTGTGAGAACCTGAAGAGGAACAGCAGATCCCTCCGTTACGCTCTGTCTAAAAACATTTCCAGGAAAGGTCCGCGGAACTGCAGATCCCTCCGCTACGCTTCGCTTCGGTCGGGATGACAAAGGGGAGGGCGAAACTTCCATGGAGAGCGGTTGCTGGACAGAGGGCTATCCCGAGGGTGAAATCGAAGGATGCCCCAGGTCTCGCTTTTGAGACCTGGGATCCATGCAACCGATCCCCACTGGAAATCCGCCCCTCGCTTTGTCATCCCGAGCGAAGCCGAGGGATCTGCAGTTCCGCGAACCTTTCCTGGAAATGTTTTCTACAGCGCGTTGCGGGTGAAGCGGTACCTTTCCCCCACAAACTTTTCCGCTGGACGGCTGGTCCATGAGTTACGCTGATCAGCGCGAGACAAACATGCCAAGAAGGTTTGCGTTGGCGGTCAGCGCCCTTGCCCTATGGACTTGCAGTGCGGCCGCCCAGCAGGACACTGGCCCTTTCACTGCGGGGCAAGCTGCACAAGGCCATACTGATTACTCCGCCGCTTGCGCCGCCTGTCATCACGAAAACCTGGCGGGCGGCGGCGAAGCCCCCTCCCTGGCCGGCGGCAATTTTCTCAAGTCCTGGGGTGACCGTTCGACACGCGAACTCTACGACTACCTCCACGCAGCCATGCCTCTGGGCAAGGGTGGAAGCCTGAGCGACCAGGCTTATCAGAACATCGTGGCCTTCCTCCTCGAGGCCAACGGTGCAACGGCGGGGGGCAAACCGTTCACCGCGGATACCGAGGTGAAGATCGGCAACGTTGCCAACGGCCAGATGCCAGGAGGTCTCGCCCGGCGGGGAGAGACACCGCCACCCATGCGCAGCGGTCTTACCGTCGCTGGACAGGTAGCCCATTACTCTCCTGTGACGGACGCGATGCTGAATCATCCACCGGATAGCGACTGGCTTATGTTTCGCCGCAATTATCACGGTTGGAGCTTCAGCCCGCTCAAGCAGATCACCGCCGCCAACGTGAAAAACCTGCAACTCAAATGGGCCTGGGCGATGAATGAGGGCGGCGCCAATGAAGTGACGCCCATCGTGCATGATGGCATCATGTTTCTTTCCAACACCGACAACATGGTGCAGGCGCTCGACGCCAAAACCGGCAAGTTGATCTGGGAATACCGCATCGGGCCAAGGTCTCCCTATCTTTACGGGGGCAATCGCAGCCTCGCGCTTTACCAGGAAAAAGTATTTGTAGCTACCACTGACGCAAATCTCGTCGCCCTGGACGCGCGCAGCGGCAAACTCGCCTGGAAGGTGCCGATTGGCAGCAAGGGACACAACCAGACCGGCGGCGTGATGGTGATTCACGGTAAAGTGCTCGTCGGCCTTACCGGCTGCAGTGCTTACGGAACCGGGAAGTGCGCCATCACCGCATTTGACGCCGAGACCGGCGCGCAGGATTGGCGTTTCACCACTGTCGCCCTCAAAGGGACGCCGGGGGGCGACACCTGGAACGATCTGGACGACCTATATCGCGCGGGCGGAGAGACCTGGATCGCAGGCACTTACGATCCCGAACTCAATCTCACCTACTGGGGTGTGGCCCAGGCCAAGCCCTGGATGCGCGCGAGCCGCGGCACCGCCAACGGGGCCGCGCTCTATTCCAGCTCCACTGTCGCGCTCGATCCTGATACGGGCAAGCTGAAGTGGTATCACAGCCACTCGCCCGGTGAATCGCTGGATCTCGACGAGGTCTTCGAGCGGGTTCTGATCGATCATGGCGCGGAGAAGACCGTGATGACGATCGGTAAGGCCGGCATCTTATGGAAACTGGACCGGACAAATGGCAAGTTTCTCGATTACAAGGAAACCGTCCTCCAGAATGTCTTCTCCAGCATCGACCCGACAACGGGTATTCCGACTTATCGCGACGACATCGCCAACGCCAGGACGAATGAATGGATTCAATCCTGCCCCAGCGAGGAAGGCGGCCACAACTGGCAGGCGATGAGCTACTATGCGCCCAACGACCTGCTCATCATCCCGCTATCCCAGAGCTGCAACGAACTCAACGGACATGAGGTCGAGAGGAAAGCAGGATCGGGCGGGGTCGCCGCCGCAGTGCGAGTCTATGAGATGCCGGGCACCAATGGCAACATGGGCAAGCTCGCTGCTTACGACGCCAGCACGATGAAGGAGGTCTGGTCCTTCCAACAGAGGGCGCCCTTCCTGACCGCCGTTCTTTCGACCGCCGGCGGCATCGCCTTTGTCGGGGATTACGACCGCACATTTAAAGCAGTGGATGCAAACAGCGGAAAGATTTTGTGGCAGACGCAGCTCGGCACTACAGTACAGGGTTATCCAGTCTCATTCAGCATCGACGGCACGCAGTATATTGCTGTCACTACCGGCCTCGGCGGCGGAAGTCCGGAAAACATGCCCAACGTAATCCTCACCGAAGTGCATCGCCCGGATAGCGGCCAGCAGCTTTACGTCTTCGCCTTGCCCGATGGCCAATAACGAGAGGACAGAATGGACAAAAGGAGAAGAGAATTTCTAATCTCGGGCCTCGGCCTGAGCGCCGGTCTGCTGACTAATCGTGCGTGGGGGCAGGGGCAATCACAGCATCTGGACGCGGCGCCTCCACCACCGAAACGTGAGCTGCCGCATCGCAAGGTCAAGACCAGGCCCCTCTTCAAAGCTCCGCCAGGATTTCCCAATGCGGTGGCCATCGCGCCCGAGGGTCTATGGGTCGCGGAGCAGAAGGCGCAGAATTACGGCAAAGACGCCAAGCGCTCGCCCGAAGCCTGCTGGCTGCTGGACTGGAACGGCAAACTGCTCAAGACGGTCCTTTCCGAATCCTGCAACACCAGCGGCATGGCTTACGGCGATGGCTGTGTCTGGATGGGCGCCAACGGCGGCCCGGAAGGTATCTATCAGACCGACATGAATTCCAAAACGGTCTCTCACCGGCAGATCCCTCTAGGTCCAGCCGACAATGGGGGCGGTTGCCACGGTCTGATGTGGCATGAAGGCAAACTGTGGATTGTGGCCAACCGTTTGCGTGCCATTCTTCGGGTCGACCCAAAAACCTGGGAACCGGAATTCATGATTCCCATCACTACGGCGCGCTGGCACGGGATCGCCTGGGACAAGGGATCCATCTGGATGGTGACGGGCAGCTCGGATGTGGATCGCTTCATCGAGCAGGACGGAAAGCTGACCCACACCACCACACCGGGCCTGGTCAAGTACGACGCAGCCACAGGGCAGGCGCTGGAGACGGCGGAATTTATCGAGGGATCGGCCGATCCGCACGGCCTGGCTATGCACAACGGCACTCTGATCAGTTGCGATGCAGGGGTTGGACCGCCAGGCTTCGAGCTCACCCATAGCCCTAACAGCGGCTATGTGTTTGAGATCGACTTCCTCTAATAGCGGCTAGCCGATTTTGGTGAGTTGTCCCTGGTTCAGTTCCTTCCAGTTCCGGCCGTTGTCTTCGCTGAACTCGGTCCGGAAGTGCATGAGCTTGTCGGAAAGGAACTCGTCATTGGTCAGGAACATGATGGTCTTGTCCTGGTTCTGCACCTCGGTGCCGAAGCTCCAGATGTTCCCCTTAACCTGCATCGGTACTTCCCGCGGCGACGCGTCTTTGTCAACCCCGAAGAATTTGTAGGTTTTGGCGGCTTCATCATAGGTGTAGACAGACAAACTGTTGCTGACTCCGGTGGGGCTGTGCATCAGGTGGTCACAGAGGATAAAGCCATGATGGGGCGACCAGTTGCAGGTCATCTCGGAGGTCACCGAGGCAGCTTCGCTATAGGGCGTCGTCATCACCTGGGTCTCTGACTCCCAGGTTCCTACCCAGACATCCATTTTGCTTATCTCAGGAGCAATCTTGGGGACAACCAAATGATCGCTGGCGAGCGCCAAAGTGCTTACAGCCACGACCGACAGATAAATCCCACGTAGGAAATTCTTACGCATCCTATCCCCTTGCTCTGTTGAGAGAAACGAGCTGATGATACAACTTTTAGGGGATAGGTGAACAATTATTGCTGCATTAAATAGTACCCACATTACCCAAAAGACCCTGCCCCCAGGTAACTTGATGTCAAATTTACCTGGAGGGCCTTTGGCTCTACGGGGCTACTGAAGCCTCTGCATGATCTGGTCGAGGACCTGGCGCGAGGGGCGAACGCGCGACTCAGGGAGAGTGGCGAGCGGCTCTTCCACCAGATTCAGCATGTCGGTGAAACTGGGCTTGGTCGTGTCGACGTAGAAGACGCCGGTTAAAACCTCGCCCTGCTCATGCGCCCGCATCAGGGTGGTCACCGCGTCAATCCGATTGGTCGGGTCATAGTCCTGGTGGAGCTTGCGCAACCGCATGTGGGATCCGTCGTGCATTTCCACGTCATAGGTCGTGCCCGGGTCGTAGTCGATTGAAATGTCTTCGAACGACGGGACAAAACCAATCTCGTTCACTGCCTCTTCGTGCTCCTGAACATACTTGTAGCTTTTGGTCGAACCCTCATGGTCGTTGAACGTGACGCAGGGTGAAATGACGTCGAGCATGACCGTGCCGCGATGGGCGATCGCCGCCTTGAGCATAGCCAGCAGCTGCTTTTTATCCCCCGAGAAGGAGCGGCCGACAAAAGTCGCCCCCAGCTCAACCGCCATCACACAGGTGTCGATTGCCGGCAGGTCGTTGACCACCCCGGTTTTGAGCGTCGAGCCAAGATCGGCGGTAGCCGAGAATTGCCCCTTGGTGAGCCCGTAAACCCCATTGTCTTCAATGATGTAGATCAAAGGCAGGTTGCGCCGCATGAGGTGAGCGAACTGGCCAAAGCCGATCGAAGCAGTGTCCCCGTCCCCGCTAACGCCAAGCCCCATCATGGTGTGATTGGCCAGGAGCGCCCCCGTGGCAACCGAGGGCATGCGGCCGTGTACGGCGTTGAAGCTGTGAGCTCTATTCATGAAATAGGCGGGCGTTTTCGAGGAGCAGCCGATGCCAGAGAGCTTCATGACCCGTTCGGGCTGGACCCCCATCTCGTACATGGCATCGACAATGCGTTCGGAAATGGCGTTGTGTCCGCAACCGGCGCAAAGCGTGGTCTTGCCCCCGCGGTAATCCAATACCTGAAGACCCAGGCGGTTCTTCTTAGGACCGGGAGCTGCCGGTGGATTGCTTACAGTCGTCGCCATTAAATCGCCTCCTGAAGGATCAGCTTGTCGGTTACAGTTCGCGCGTCAAGGGGCAAGCCGTCAAAGTGGCGGATACTTCTCAGTTTGACGACATCGGTAGCAGGCAGGTCGAGTTTGAGCAGGCTGAACATTTGTCCGTCGCGGTTTTGCTCGATCACGTAAACCCGTGGATGGGCGGCCACAAAGGCGTGTACTTCGGACGAAAAGGGAAAGGCGCGCAAGCGAATATAGTCGGTTTCGAGCCCATACTCCTTTTTCAGCTGATCGCGGCTCTCGCGCACCGCGAAATCAGAGCTGCCAAAAGCAATGAGTCCAATATTGGATTTACCTGTCTGCACCACTTCCGGCGGAGGCACCAGGGTCCGCGCGTTCTCGAACTTCCTGTCCAGACGCTCCATCAGTGCCTGATACTCATCCGGGCGCTCGGTATAAAGCGCCTTCTCGTTGTGGCCGCTGCCACGGGTAAAGTAGGCAGCCTTGGGATGGTCGGTTCCCGGCAGGGTGCGATATGGTATCGCGTCTCCATCCACGTCTTTATAACGTTCGAATCCACCCAGCCGGTCCAGGTCTTCGCGGGTAAGAACCTTGCCCCGCTTAAAGGGCTTCTCAGGATAGACAAATGGGTCCGACATCCAATTGTTCATGCCGATGTCGAGGTCGGACAGAACAAAGACGGGAGTCTGCAATTGTTCGGTGAGGTCGAAGGCCTCCATCGCGAATTGATAGCACTCGCTGACGGAAGCGGGGAGCAGCATGACGTGCTTGGTGTCACCGTGGGAAAGGTAGGCAATCGACAGCAGGTCGCCCTGCATGGTGCGCGTTGGCATACCAGTGGAAGGACCGACCCGCTGAATGTCGAAGATGACCCCGGGCAGCTCCGCATAATACCCCAGGCCGGCAAACTCTGCCATCAGGGAAATGCCTGGACCGGAAGTGGAAGTCATGGAACGCGCGCCAGCCCAGCCGGCGCCCAGCGTCATGCCAATGGCGGCGAGTTCGTCTTCCGCCTGAACGATCGCGAAAGTCGCCTTGCCATCCTGCTCGACGCGGTATTTCTTCATGTAGTCAATGAGACTTTCCACCACCGAAGAGGACGGAGTAATGGGATACCACGTCACCACCGTGGCCCCGGCGAACATCGCGCCCAGGGCAGCCGCCGCGTTCCCATCGATGATGATCTTCCCCTCAGTCGCGTGCATAGGCTCGAGCAGCAGAGGATCTTGTTTGGTCAAGGAACTGGCGGCAAAATCAAAGCCGGCCTTGATGGCTCCCCAGTTCAGATCGGCCGCCTTCTGCTTCTTGGCGAACTGGCGCCGCACGGCCTTCTCGACCTCAATGAGATCCATAGCGAGCAACTGCGCCACCACGCCCACATAGATCATGTTGCGCACGAGTTTGCGCAGTTTGGCCTCGGGACAGACCGCAGCCGTGAGCTTGTCGAACGGAACCGGATAGCAGACGACATCATCGCGATACTGCTTCAGGTTGAGGCTCTCATCGTAGATGGCGGCGCCGCCCGCAGGCAGGGAGAGGATGTCTTCGCGTGCCGTCTCAGCATTCATCGCCACCAGCAGTTCTATTTCTCTTCTGCGGGCAACGTATCCCTGCTTGCTGGCGCGGATGGTATACCAGGTCGGTAAGCCCGCGATATTGGAGGGAAAAAGGTTCTTTCCGCTAACCGGGATTCCCATCCCGAAAATGCTTTTTAGCAGCACCAGATTGGCTGATTGCGACCCGGACCCGTTTACGGTCGCTACTTGGATGCTGAAGTCATTAATGATCCGTTTGGATGTTGGCGTCTGTAGTGCCGCTGAGCTACCCGCTCCGGGTGCTCCGACGGCAACGTCTCCTGTCGCCATTTGGCCGGATTCCTTCCCCGATGAATTGAGCGGCACCATCGTTGGCCAGACTTCTCACTACGGTCTGCATCAAGAAGGACCCTGATCTCCGCTCCAAACATTATAGTTCAGCGTTTTACCCGGCCTTTGCCCGGGCTGTCCAATGGCTATAATTCGCCACTGGGCGGAGAAATCCCGGTCTAAGTCGCATTTGGTGGCCGGGAATACAATAAAAACATGTTGCTGGAAGGTGTTTTTGCTGCGGTAACTACCTGTTTCTATCCCGACGGGCGCCCGTATTGGCGCAAGCTGGAAGCGAACATGGAGCGCTACTCCCTGACCCCGATGAGTGGGATGGTCATGCTGGGGTCGACCGGCGAGGCCGTCATGCTGAGCGACGAAGAGTCGCGAGAGGCGCTGCTCGTGGCTCGGAATGCGACCGCGCCAGAAAAGGTCCTGTTGGCGGGCGTGGGCCGTGAAAGCGTCATCGAGACCCTCCGCCTTGCGGATTATGCTGCCCAGGTCGAATACGATGCCATCCTGGTGCGCACCCCGCACTACTACCGGAAACAAATGCGGAACCGGGAGATGCTCACCTACTATCAGGCGGTCGCCGACCGTTCTCCCTTGCCCGTTCTTCTCTACAGCGTGCCAAGTTGCACCGCCTACGACTTGCCCGTAGAGGTGGTCGCCGAATTGGCGATGCACCCCAACATCGTCGGCATGAAGGATTCGAGCGGAAACGTGGAGCGGATTGCAGAGCTGGTCAAAGCCACCCGCTCAGCCAAAAAGCGGACGGTCACGGTAACCCCTGTCTTTGCGGCAGTTACATCGAGGATGCTCTCTCCCAAGGCGGTTCAGCAGGAGGGCAACGGAGGGGCGACCTTCGTAGCCGCAGGTCAGCTTGTTTCCGGCGCCACGGCTCTGGCCGCGGCGCCACCCCGGCCTCCGCTGAAAACCCGTACCAAAGAAGTGGGCTTCCAGTTGCTTTGCGGCTCCGCACAGACCTTCTACCCGTCGCTCGAAGCCGGGGCCACAGGGGGTGTTCTCGCGCTTGCAAGCTGTGCGCCACAAGCGTGCTGTGAAGTCTACACCGCGTGGGCGGAGAAGGATCCCGTGCTGGCAGCAGAAAAGCAGCAACGAATTGCCCAGGCGGGAATTGAAATTGCCGGGAAGATGGGAATTCCGGGCATAAAGTATGCGCTCGACCTGAACGGATACTACGGTGGCCGCCCGAGAATGCCCTTGCTGCCCCTGACCGGCGACGAGCAGCGGAAAGTCGATGAGTTGATGGCGGATATTCGTAACTAAGACAGGTTTGTTTGTGGAAGAGAAGAACAGCAGGTCCCTCCACTCCGCTGCGCTCCGGTCGGGATGACAATTCTCTTACGACCGATAAATTCACGCCGCGAGGTCCATGTTGCAACGGAATTGTCATCCCGACCGGAGCGTAGCGGAGTGGAGGGACCTGCTGTTCTTCTCTTCGTATTTCTAGTGGGCGACGACTGGTTCCCGGCGCAGCTCCTGCAGGGCGTTGACGGTGATCTGGCGGCGTTGGGTGGCAGCAATGCCCTCGGCTGCAGCCCTTGCCGCGGCAATGGTCGTGATGGTGGGAATCCTCTGGGTCACCGCTGCTCTGCGAATCGCTTTTTCGTCAAAAAAGGTGTCCTGGCCGTGCGGGGTGTTGATGATGAGCTGGATACGCTCTCCCTTGATCAGATCCACGACGTTCGGCCGCCCTTCCTTCACCTTGTAGACGCGCTCAACAACCATCCCAGCGCGCTCCAGGACGTCCGCTGTGCCCTGGGTGGCGACCAGGTGAAAGCCTAACTCCACATACTGCCGGGCAAGATCCACGACCACTGCTTTGTCGCGATCATTCACGCTGAAGAAAACCGTGCCCTTCACCGGCAGCAGCTGTCCTGCCGAGAGTTGCGCCTTAGCGAATGCCTCGCCAAAATTATCGGCCACGCCCATGACTTCGCCGGTCGACTTCATCTCCGGTCCCAGCACCGTATCCACACCGGGAAACTTGTTCCAGGGAAAGACCGGCGATTTAACGAAGAAGTGACTGCCGGTAGCAAGATCGGTGCGCTCGGATACCTGCTCCGGCATCAACTCGCGCAGGGTACGCCCGGTCATCAAACGTGCAGCTATTTTCGCCAGCGGCACGCCGGTCGCCTTGGAGACATAGGGGACAGTGCGGGAAGCTCGAGGATTCACTTCGATAACGAAGACCTTGTCCTGCTCCCCGGGCCGGCGCTGGATGGCAAATTGCAGGTTCACCAAACCCACAACGTTCAAGGCCAGTGCGAGCTCGCGGGTGTAAGTGCGAATAGTCTCAAGCGTCGATGGCGCCAGGTCGGCCGCGGGCAGTACGCAGGAAGAATCGCCAGAGTGGATGCCGGCTTCTTCAATATGCTGCATGATGCCGGCGATCACGACGTCTCTGCTATCGCACAGCGCGTCCACATCGACCTCGACCGCATCCTCGAGAAAGTGATCGACCAGCACCGGGCGCTCCTGGGAGTATTCCACTGCTTCCCCCATGTAGCGGCGCACCGCATCGGCGTCGTAGGCAATCACCATCGCCCGGCCGCCCAGCACATAGGACGGCCGCACGAGAACCGGATAGCCTACGCGGTCGGCGCCTTGCAGCGCTTCCTCGATGGTGGTCACCATCGCACCCGGTGGCTGCGGGATATTAAGATCCTCGAGCAATCGACCAAAGCGTTTGCGGTCCTCGGCAAGATCGATGGATTCCGGAGACGTGCCCAGGATGGTGATGCCCGCTTTCTTCAACGGGAGGGCGAGGTTCAGCGGAGTTTGCCCACCGAACTGCACGATCATGCCGATCTCGGCGCCAGAAGTGGCCTCGTGCTCATAAACGGCCAACACATCTTCCAGGGTCAAGGGTTCGAAGTACAGCCGGTCGCTGGTGTCGTAATCCGTCGAGACCGTCTCCGGGTTGCAGTTCACCATGATGGTCTCGAAGTCATCTTCGCTCAGCGCAAACGCAGCGTGACAGCAACAGTAATCGAACTCGATTCCCTGCCCGATGCGGTTAGGCCCGCTGCCCAGAATAATTACTTTGCGTCGCGACGTAGGCGGCGCTTCATCCTCTTCTTCGTAGGTCGAATACAGATAGGGCGTATCACTATCAAACTCCGCCGCGCAGGTGTCCACTTTTTTGAACACCGGCGTGACACCCTGGCGTTGCCGCAGGTTTCTAACCGCGACTGCCCCGTCGACGGTATCCATGCCCCACACTTCGGCGATCCTGGCATCGGAGATGCCCATGCGCTTGGTCTTACGCATTACATCCGACGGCATGGTTTCCAGCGAATAGTCGGCGAGTTTCTGAATGGCGTCGGTGACTTCTTTGATCTGGTAAAGAAACCACGGATCCATCGACGTCATGCGGGCTACTTCGCGCACCGAGAGTCCGCTACGCAAGGCATAGCGGATGTAGTTGAGCCGCTCCGGCTGCGGAGTCACCAGGCGCTGCGTCAACCGCCGCGGTTCGATGATCTCAGAACTAATGCGTTTGCCGGTGTCGAGCGAACGCAACGCCTTCATGAGCGCTTCCTTGAAGGTGCGGCCCAGCGCCATCACTTCGCCCACGGATTTCATCTGCGGCCCGAGGTTCTCATCCGCTCCGGGGAACTTCTCAAATTGCCACTTGGGTACCTTCACCACCACGTAGTCGATGCTGGGCTCAAAGCACGCCGGCGTCTTCCGCGTGATGTCATTGGGAATCTCGTCGAGCGTATAACCGACGGCCAGTTTGGCGGCAATTTTCGCGATAGGAAAACCGGTCGCTTTGGAAGCCAGGGCCGACGAGCGCGATACCCGCGGGTTCATCTCGATCACGGTCATTCGCCCGGTAGCCGGATTTACCGCAAACTGCACATTGGACCCACCGGTCTCAACGCCGATCTCGCGCATCACGCGAATTGCCGCGTCGCGCATATATTGGTATTCGCGGTCGGTCAATGTCTGCGCCGGGGCGACGGTAATGGAATCACCTGTGTGCACCCCCATCGGGTCCATGTTCTCAATGGAGCAAATGATGATCACGTTGTCGGAAAGATCGCGGATCACCTCGAGCTCGTACTCCTTCCAGCCCAGCACTGATTCTTCGATCAGGCACTCGTGCACCGGAGACAGATCGAGACCGCGGCCCAGGATCTCCATGAGCTCTTCGCGGTTGTAGGCGATGCCGCCGCCGGAACCGCCCAAGGTAAAGGATGGCCGTACGATCACCGGGAAGCCGATCTTGGCGGCAAATTCCGAGCCGTCGCGAATATTGTTTACCAGCGCGGAGCGCGGAACATCGAGGCCGATACGCGACATGGCATCTTTGAAGAGCAAGCGATCTTCCGCTTTCTTAATTGCCTCAAGCCGCGCGCCGATCATCTCCACGTCATATTTTTCGAGAATGCCGGCATCGGCAAGATCGACTGCGAGATTCAGGGCTGTCTGTCCGCCTACCGTAGGCAGCAGGGCAAACTTGCCGGTGCGATGGCCATTGCTATCCGTCATCCGCTCGCACTCCCGGCGGATGATCTCCTCTGCATACTCCGGGGTCAATGGCTCGATATAAGTGCGATCCGCCAACTCCGGGTCAGTCATGATGGTGGCCGGATTGGAATTCACCAGCACCACCTCATAGCCCTCAGCTTTGAGTGCTTTGCATGCCTGGGTACCGGAATAATCGAATTCCGCCGACTGCCCAATTACGATCGGCCCTGAGCCAATCACGAGAATCTTGGTTATATCGTTCCTGCGTGGCATCTTATTCTTCCGTTCGATTTGGGCTGAAAGTGAACAACGCCTCAGCCATTTGTGCCGGACTTCGATGGGACTTTTCGTGTACCGGATTTTGAAGGGGAGGGGTTTCAGCCCCTCCGTCTGCCCTAGCTAACCTCAGTGACTTTGCTGGTTGGGGAAAAAGTCTCTGGACGAATGGCACGGCTTCAGCCGTGCCGTAAAAATCGTCTTCGCTGCGCGGCTTTAGCCGCTGAGGTACGCTTTTCAAGACATCTCGATCGAGATGAAGCATCGGGAAAAGACGTACCTCAGGGGCTAAAGCCCTCATCTGCCCCTGCTCAGCGTGGCACGGCTAAAGCCGTGCCCTTCGTCCAAAGACTTCTTTCGCAGCCTGTTTGGCTTCCCGTCTTGATCCTTATTGGACGGGTGCAGTTTCATCGCTTCCACTCTTCCATCATTTTCCGGAAGTCGTGAAAGAGGTAATTGGAGTCATGGGGGCCGGGGCTCGCCTCGGGATGGTACTGCACGCTGAAGAGCGGCAGGGTGCGATGGCGCAGGCCCTCGAGCGTGTTGTCGTTGAGATCGACATGGGTGAGCTCGACTTCGCTCTGGTTGATCGAATCCGGATCGACGGCATAATTGTGGTTGTGCGCGGTGATCTCCACTTTGCCGTTCTGCGTTTGCTGCACCGGATGGTTGCCGCCATGATGCCCAAATTTGAGCTTGTAGGTCTTGCCGCCGAGGGCCAGTCCGATCAACTGGTGACCGAGACAGATGCCGAACATCGGCCTCTTTCCGGCCAGCTTGCGGATGTTTTCCTGGGCATAGGTCACGGGCTCCGGATCTCCGGGTCCATTGGATAGAAAGATGCCGTCAGGGTTCAGTGCCAGAACATCTTCCGCCGACGTTTCCGCCGGCACCACGGTTACCCGGCAGGCTTCGCGCGCCAGCATGCGCAGAATGTTGTGTTTGATGCCGAAGTCATAAGCCACTACATGCAGGTTCGGCTCCGGCAGCTTCAGGCTCTCGTCCCCCTGCAATAGAGGATCGCCATTGAAATTGCGCCGGTCGTTGCAGTCCCACGCGTAGGAAGCTTTGGTGCTCACGACCTTCGCCAGGTCGGTGCCATCCATCTTGCGGATGTTGCGCGCTTTGTGGATGAGTTTGTCCGGATCCGTCTCGAGGGATGAAATGACCCCTCGGAGCGCACCGTGGGTGCGCAGATGGCGAACCACCGCGCGGGTATCAATCTCAGCGATCACGGGAATATCGAATCGCTCGAGGTATTCTTCCGTCACCTGCTGCGATCGCCAATTGGAGCTTACCGGTGAAAATTCGCGCGTCACCAGCCCTTCAATGTAGGGTCGGCTAGCCTCATTGTCAGCGGCATTGGTGCCGTAGTTTCCGATTTGCGGATTGGTTAGGACGACAATCTGTCCAGCGTAAGAAGGATCGGTAAAGATTTCCTGGTAGCCTGTCAGGGCGGTATTGAAAACCACTTCGCCAAAACATTCGCGTTTGGCGCCATAGCTCTCACCGCGGAAGATGCGCCCGTCTTCGAGCGCGAGGATTGCCTGCATGGCTTCTCCGTCGAGTGGATTCAGTAAAGTTTAACAGGTATCGGCAGTGAATCAGTGGATGATTCCCATGTCTTCTGCCGGCCAATAGACAAAGGCGGCCTTGCCGTAGATCAGGTCGCGAGGCACGGGCCCGAAATCGCGGCTGTCGCTGGAAATGGAGCGATGATCGCCCATGACGAAGTACTCCCCGGGCGGAATGACCATCGCATCCTGTGAGCGGTTGTCGTGATATTTCCTGGGCACGTAAGGCTCGGGCAGCAACCTGCCGTTGATGTAGGTACGGCCATCATCAATGCGGAGCTCGTCGCCGGGCTCTGCGATCACGCGCTTGATATAGCTTTTCTGAGGATCGCGCGGGTAGTGAAAAACCACGACATCCCCGCGATGGACGCTCTCGAAGTGGTAGACAAATTTATTGATGAATAACCGGTCCTGGTCCCCCAGCCGAGGCAACATACTCGTTCCCTCGACCCTCACCGGCTGATAAAGAAAAGTGATGATGAAAAACGAGACCGCGAGAGAAAACAGCATGTCGCGGCCCCACAACCAGAAACTGCGCCCCGGCAACTGTACTGGTCCGGGCTCCTGCGCTTCCGAGCTCATTCGTCGCAACCCGGGCTCCCAAACGGACACAGAATTCGCTGCTTCCGCTTAGGCATTGGTTGCTGCTGGCTGGCGGGAACCATCTGCGCCGCCCCGTGGGTCTGATCCAGACCGGCAAGTTGCGATTGCTGCAGAACCAGCGGGCGCTGCAAAACCATCTCGACCGATGTTCCCGAAGGAATGACAATGTCGTTGCCGCGTGTGAAGAGCGTGTAGATGGCGCCCGCGGCCGCCCCGGCCAGCGAGCCATAGCCGACTCCCTTGGCAACGTCTCCCGATGCAGCACCACCAATGACGCCACCCTCGGCACCAATCGCTGCCCCCTTGAGCACATTGCCCACATCACGGCCTTTATTCCCGGCTTGCTCTACCGTGCCCTCATTCCCCTTCACCTTAGCCCCGTCGGATCCGGGCAAACTATTGAGGACCCCAGGAACCTCAATCACCTGCCCGTTGGGAAAGATCATGGTGGTGAAGTGGAGGTCGAGTTGGGCTCGTCCCTTTACTCTGCCAGGCCGCACTACCCGGTCGACGACACCCTGCACGTATACCCCGACTGGAATCATGATTTGCGAACTGCCGACGACCGGGAAGGACGAAACCATATAGACGCCATCCCCTTGCTGGGCGGTCTTGGTATTGATGGCGCTTTTGAGCGACAGCAGTACCTTGGTTCCCGCGGGCACCGTGAACGTCTGTGGTGCGGCAGCCGCAGGCGGTTGAGTCGGCGCCGAGGATGTGGTTGCGGTTTGCGCCAGTCCCTGGGCTGCTGCTATTCCGGCTAATAGCCCCATTGCAACAACTTGCCCCCGAATGCCCATCCCGCCAACCTCAGTTCACAAGTATAGACGGCTCCAGAGAGCCATCGGCGAGCGCATTTTATGGAATTGTCCCGATGTGAAACATGCCGAGGGCGCGCGTCGGGTAACATCTCTGTTGGTTACCATGCCTCCTCCGCAACTCGAAACGCCATCCTCCGCTTCGTCGCAGCGCCTTCGGTTTGCTGCGGCTTACTCGATTCTCGAGCGTGCAGTTTCGGAGCAGGCTTTCCCGGGGGCGGTCTTCGCCGTTCTGGCCCAGGACCGGGTGCTCGCTCTGGACGGTGTTGGGGCATTCACCTACGACCAACCGGCCGAGCCTGTCACTGTATCCACGGTTTACGATTTGGCCAGCATCACCAAGGTGATCGCGACCACTTCCATGGCGATGTTCCTGTACCAGAATGGAGCGCTCATGCTAGACCAACCCTTGGTGCAGTTGCTTCCTGGCTTCGCCCAGGGCGAAGCCGCCGGCAGCGCGCGGCGCCAGGTGACTCTGCGCATGCTGCTCGCCCATGCATCGGGTTTGCCTGGCTACGTTCGCCTGTTCGAGGGGCCCGGAGGCCGTGAGGAACTCCTGCATGCCTGCCTTCGCCTGCCCCTGGAGTCCTCCCCTGGAAGCCGTGCCGAGTATTCCGACCCGGGATTCATCTTGTTGGGCGAGGCGCTTCAAGTGATCGCCGGCGAGACACTGGACAGCTTCTGCGCGCGGGAAGTCTTCACTCCCCTCTCGATGACCAGCACCTGCTTTCGACCGCCTCCTGATTGGCGCTCGCATATCCCGCCCACCGAGGAGGATTTGACCTTCCGCCATCGCATCATCCAGGGAGAAGTTCAGGATGAGAATTGCTTTGTCCTGGGAGGAGTCGGCGGCCACGCCGGCGTTTTCTCCAACGCTCTCGATCCGCTGCTTTATGCAGGATGCCTCCTCGGTGCACAGCAACTATTCAAACCGGAGACCGTCCAACTCTTCACTACCCGTTCCGGTTTACCTGCGGACAGTTCGCGGGCGCTGGGATGGGATACACCATCTCAGCCTTCATCGTCGGGCAGATTCTTCAGCCGCCAATCGGCCGGTCATCTTGGCTATGCGGGAACTTCTTTGTGGATCGACTTCGAGCGCCGGCTGGCGATCGTGCTGCTTACCAATCGCACCTGGCCACACCGCCAGAACCAGGCCATTCGCACTGTTCGTCCCGTCTTCCATGACGCGGTGATGGAAGCATTGGGCCGGGATAAATTGCCATAACCCAAAAGTGTTTGCGTGGATGGCACGCTAAGCCCTAATTTCAGAGCAAAGTTTGCCCGGTTAGAGATAAAATCAAGTAGTTGCGTGGGAGCAGAGTAAACCAACATGGCCACAACAAGTACTATTCACACGGAGACAGGCACCGGCCAGGAAGCGAATACGGATCAGCCGCAAGACCTGCATGATTTAACGACGGAGAGCTCCAACGAAGCCTCGATGGGCTTCGACACCAAGTCCGCACTTGAAATCGCCCGCATCATCAACCACGAAGATTCAAAAATAGCCGCCGCAGTGAAGAAGTCGCTGCCCGAGATTGCGTTAGTCATCGACATGGTGGCGCGCAGTCTGCGCGATGGAGGACGCCTGATCTACGTGGGCGCCGGATCCAGCGGCCGCATCGCCGGGCTCGATTCGTCCGAGTGCCCGCCCACTTTTTCCACTCCTCCGCAAAGCGTTCAGTACATCATGGCCGGGGGCCCGAAAGCCCTGGCATCTGCGGTCGAAGTGAACGAGGATTCGACTGAGCTGGGACAGCGTGACATTGCCCGCCGCCGCCCGACCCGCAAAGACGTAGTCATCGGCCTCTCCTCCAGCGGCCGCACGCCCTACGTGGTGGCTGCGGTCGAATACGCTCGCGCCCGTGGAGCCAAGACTGCTGCCGTCACCTGCAATCACAACACCCCGCTCTCTGCTGCCGCAGACATATGCATCGTGGCTGAAGTTGGGCCGGAAGTCGTTTCCGGGTCGACGCGTATGAAGGCGGCCACGGCACAGAAGATGGTGCTCAACATGATCACCACCGGGGCTATGACACGGCTTGGGTATGTCTATGACAACCTCATGGTCAATGTCCACATGCAGAACACCAAGCTGGTGGAGCGTGGCATCAGTATCCTGATGCGTGCCTGTCATATCGACCGCGAACGGGCCGTGCTCACCATCAAGTCCGCCGGGCGCAGCGTGCCGGTTGCCCTGGTAATGCTCAAGGCAGGAGTCGACAAACCTGAAGCAGTACGACGACTGGCTAAGTCAGATGGCAATGTTCGGCTGGCAATCGAGGACACAACGCTGGAGTTATAGAACCAAGTTAGAACGAAGGAGCACCCCCGGGCCCTCATGGATAAGTTTGTGATTCGCGGCGGTAATCCGCTGCTAGGAACGATTCGGGTGAGCGGAGCCAAAAATTCCGCCCTGCCCTGCATGGCCGCCGCGATTCTCACCGAAGACGAAGTGGTGCTGGAGAATGTCCCTCAAGTCCGCGACATTGAGACTGAGCGGAAACTACTTACTTCGATGGGCGCCGAGGTCGAACTCGGTTACGGTCGCGCACAGCACCGCACCACCATCAGTTGTCGCGTCCTTTCTGACCCCACTGCCAAGTACGAGATCGTCAAAACCATGCGTGCTTCGTCGCTGGTATTGGGTCCTTTGGTCGCCCGCTGTGGCCTTGCCCGCGTAGCCCAGCCAGGCGGTTGCGCCATTGGCGATCGCCCGATCGATTTGCATCTCAAAGGTCTGGAAGCGATGGGTGCAACCATCTTGCAGGAGCACGGCTATCTGGAAGCTCGTGCGGAAAGACTGCATGGCGCACATATTGTTTTCGACAAGATTACTGTGACCGGCACGGAAGACCTGCTCATGGCGGCGGTTCTGGCCGAGGGCGATACGCTGATGGAGAATTGCGCCCGGGAGCCGGAAGTCGTCGACGTCGCCGCTTTGCTGGTGGCCATGGGCGCAAACATCCACGGCGCAGGCACCGGCACCATCCGCGTCAAGGGCGTTAATAAGCTGCACGGGGCCAAGCACCGCATCAATCCCGACCGCATCGAAGCGGGAACGTTTCTGGTTGCGGGTGCTATCAGTGGCGGCGACCTGGTGGTGGCCAATTGTCAACCCGCTCATCTTTCCGCGCTGGTGACCAAGCTCGAAGCTTGCGGAGTACGGATCACACCCATGGGCGCCGATTCGTTGCGTGTTCGCAGCGAAGGCAATCTCCGCGCGAACGACATCTCGACCGAAGAATACCCCGGCTTCCCTACAGACATGCAGGCGCAGTACATGGCTTTGTCTACCCAGGCCGAAGGGACCACCACGGTAAAAGAGAACATTTTCGAGAATCGCTTTATGCACGTAGGCGAGCTGGTCCGAATGGGCGCGAACATCAAGGTCGATGGACGCACGGCGACGGTGCGCGGAAAAACTCCGCTGTCTTCAGCAGTCGTCATGTGTTCCGACCTGCGCGCATCGGCGTCGCTGGTGCTTGCCGCGCTGGTTGCTGACGGCGAATCCATTCTCGATCGCGTTTATCATATCGACCGCGGTTACGAGCGGATTGAAGAGAAGCTTCGCGGGGTTGGGGCGCAGATCCGTCGCATGGGTGACCTCTTCAGCAGTGGCAAGCGCGAGGTTGCGATGGAAGCCCAGGTTTCCTAGCCGGCTTTCTTTGCATCCGAACAGAGTATGCCCGACAATGACGCTTCCCTCAGAGATCACCTGGTTGAGTTGCTGCACGGCAGCAACGCCCACGTCGACGTGCTTACGGCGCTGAAAGGTTTTCCCCCTCAACTCTACGGCGCAAAGCCGGAAAACTCACCCCACTCCGCCTGGGAACTGCTGGAGCATATGCGCATCTCGCTCCGCGACCTCTGGGATTTTTCGACCAACGCGGAATACGTCGAGAAGAACTGGCCGGACGATTACTGGCCGTCAACAGCGGAGCCGCCTTCCAAAGAAGCATGGCACGATTCGGTGCGGGCGCTGAAGGAAGATCTGGACGCCTTTAGCAAGCTGATCAAAAACCCGAAAAGTAATCTTTACGCGCAGATTCCGTGGGGTAAGAAGGATCAGACGTTGTTGCGTGAATTTTTGCTGGCTGCCGATCACACCAGCTATCACACCGGGGAATTGGTTTTCTTGCGCCGGATCCTGGGGGCCTGGAAAGGCTGAGGCCGTCTGGGTTCTATTTCCAGCTGACTGCCAATTGCCAGCGCATTTGCCGCTGCGCTGTCTTACGCAGCACGCGCTCGAACTCTTCCATCTCACGCAGCACCGCTGGAGTCTCTGTTCCCAAAGAGGTTGGGGATGATTTCAGGTGGTCAAGCAAGGTGCAAACGGTAATCAGGCCATCTTCAGGGGAGAACCACTGGGGAGGAGGTAAGGTCTTCGCCCATTCCGGATCTCCCGCGCCTTCTTCGAGCAGCAGGGCCATCGAGTTCTCATCCGCGGAAAAGAATTCCAGCAGCGGTTTGACCCCAATGCGTTGCGCCATCTTCTCCAAAGCGTCCTCGTTGCGAGCCAGCGCCCTGCCGTTCACGTAGATATCGAAGCCGGGGTCCTCGCCCTCGACGACAATGTATAAAGTAGCGCCCATCGCCTGCAGTTTATCGCATCCCTCGCCAGATATCGCCTTGTTCCCGCTATCAATTCCCCAGGAGGGAAACGTTCTTGTCATCTTCCGCTCGCGCACGCATTACCAGTAACAAACTCGTTACGGTAACAACGGAACCGGCGATCATGCTGAACGAGAAGCGAAAGCGGAGAAAAAGAGCCGTTTCTGCGAGAGCGACCAAGGGCTCGACCCATTGCACCGTGGTTACCTTGTAGGCTTCCAGCTGTTGCAGCAGCCAGAAGTAGAGGGCATAGGCCGGGCCGCCCGCAACCAGGCCAAGAAAGGCCAATGCGCCGGCCACGCTGCGGTTCCATTGCGCCGGCTCTCCGCGCTCGAATGCCATGCTGGCCAGAAAGAGCAGCACGGCGGCAGCACCTGAGAGCAACGCGGTTGCTGCCAGCGGATTCACCGCCTTGAGTTCCCGGCGAGCCAGAACCGCGGACGCGCCGGTGATTGCCACCGCCAGCAATGCGACCGCGGCACCCGCGGCCTGACTCACCGAAAAAGAAGGGCCCATTGCCAGGACAATGCCTCCCAGTCCGACAACCGCGCCTTGCATGGCGCCCCGGGGCATATCTTCCAGGGTCAGGAGCCCCACCAGCAGTGGCATCGTGGCAAATAGAACCGTGATAGTTACCGATGATGCGTGCCGTTGCGCCCATAGTACCAGCACAAACGGCAATACAATCATGGTGACGGAGAGCAGGAGCACCACCCCCACTGCGCGACCGTGAGGCAGCCTGATCCGTTTCCGCAAAAGGACCGGAATCCACAGCAGTGCAGCAAGCAGAAAGCGGGCGGCCGCTCCACGCAGCGGTGGAACGGACTCAGCAAGCGTATCGGCAGCCACCCACGAAGATCCCCAAACAAGACCCAGCGCTGCGAACGCAAACCATTTCTTGAGGGGCGCGAGCTTCATAGGCTGCTCTGGGGTCTGTCTTTCCGTTCATTGGAGGGACCTGCTGCTCTCTTCCCGTTCTCACACACCCTCTTTAGCCCATACAATCGACGACTGGCCACTCTTGAAGAACGAAAGGGTTGCGCTTCGCGCAACCCTTTTCCATCCGCCCCGGAGACTACCGGCGCCAATGTCTACTGCGGCCCGCGATTTCCGCCACCACCGCCGCCACCTGGTCCGCGTCCCCGGCTGCGATGCCGCCGCCGCCGCTGACCTGCGGGACCACCGGGAGATGCCGGCCTGCGTGCCTCAGCCGGTGCAGCATCCGAAGTACCATCCGCACGATTGAAGTTTGGCTCGTCGCCGCCATCAACGAAGGGCTCATCGTCATCGAACTCTTCTCCGCCTTCGATCGTGATGGTGCTGGCATTCGACGCCGGCTGCCGTTCTACTGGCGATTGCGACTGCGGCCGCGGAGCACGGGGTGCCGAGACTTCGCCGCCCCCTCCATTGTCTCCACCCGGGCCGCCTCTTGATGGCTCCGGAAGCCCAAGCTTTTCGCGCTGCTCTTTCAACAGCGCCTTACGCGAAAGCTTGATGCGATTGCCCTCGATTCCCAATACCTTGACCAGGACCTGATCGCCTTCGCGCAGTTCGTCCTTCACATCTTTTACGCGATGCTCGGCAATCTCACTGATGTGCAGCAGTCCGTCGGTGCCGGGAAAGATCTCGACAAATGCGCCGAACTCGGCCAACCGAACCACCTTGCCCAGGTAAGTCTTCCCTACTTCTGGAACAGCCGTAAGGTCGCTGATCATGGCCAGTGCCTTCTTCAGACCATCCTCATCGCTCGAGGCGACATTCACACGCCCGGTATCGTCGACATCGATCTTGACTCCTGTTGCCTCGATGATGCCGCGAATTGTCTTGCCGCCCGGTCCGATGAGATCACGAATTTTATCGGTCGGGATCTGCAAGGTGTGAATCTGGGGAGCAAACTTCGAACGCTCGGTGCGCGGTGTAGCCAGCACCGCATCCATCTGGTCGAGCAGGAACAACCGTCCGCGGCGGGCCTGTTCGAGGGCCTCGCGCATGATCTGTCCGGTAACCCCGCTGATCTTGATGTCCATCTGGAGGGCAGTAATTCCCTCCCGCGTCCCAGCCACCTTGAAGTCCATGTCGCCGTAATGGTCTTCCGCACCGGCGATGTCGGTCAGGATGGCGTATGCATCCCCTTCCTTGACCAATCCCATGGCCACGCCTGCGACCGCTGCTTTCAGAGGAATGCCGGCTTCCATGAGGGCCAGGCTGGCACCGCAGACACTGGCCATCGAGGAAGAGCCATTCGATTCCAGAATGTCCGAGACTACGCGCAAGGTGTAGGGAGACTCGTCTTCCCCGGGCAGCACCGCAGCGATGGCGCGCTCCGCCAAAGCGCCGTGACCGATCTCACGCCGGCCTACGCCCGTCATGCGGCCCACTTCGCCGACGGAAAACGGAGGGAAGTTGTAGTGCAGCATGAAGCGTTTGCGCTGTTCACCCTGGAAGGTTTCCAGACGTTGTACGTCATCCGACGTGCCCAGGGTTACCGTAACCAGCGCCTGCGTTTCGCCGCGGGTAAACAGCGCCGAGCCGTGAACGCGCGGCAATACGCCTACTTCAATCGAAATCTCACGGATCTGATCGAAGCTGCGGCGGTCCGGCCGTATGCGGTCTTTCGTTACCTGCTCACGGAATATGCGCTCGCGCATCACTTCGTAATACTTCGCCAGCTTCTTCTTGGCCTCAGCATCACCCTCGGGAAGTTCCTTGGCGAGCTCGTCCTTGATCTGCTTGACCAGGGCGTAGCTTTCCGCCTTGGGATGGGTCTTGGTATCGAGCGCGTCTTTCAACCGGTCGCCGGCTTTGGCTTGAAGCGCAGTCAGGTACTCCTGATCAAACTCGACCGGAGGCACCACGCGCTTCTTCTTGCCGGCCTTGGCCACCAACTCGTCGATCGCGGCACAAATCTTCTTGGCCTCGTTGTGGCCGAATTCAATAGCATCGACCACCGTATCCTCGCTGACGCCGCTGGCCCCGCTCTCGATCATCACGACGCCATCTTTAGTAGCCACGACGGTGATATTCAACTTGCTTTTGAGCCGCTCGTCATAGGAAGGATTGACGATGAACTGGCCATCCACCTGGCCTACGCGGACTGCGCCGATAGGGCCGCCAAACGGGATGTCGGAAAGAGCCAGGGCCGCTCCGGCGCCGTTGATCCCGACGACGTCGGGATCGTTATCTTTATCCGCAGACAGAACCAGGGCGATGACCTGGGTCTCATTGCGGAAATTTTTAGGGAACATGGGGCGAATAGGGCGGTCAATCTGGCGGCACGTGAGCACCTCACGCTCGCTGGGACGGCCTTCGCGCTTGATAAAGCCACCGGGAATGCGGCCACCGGCATACGTGTACTCGCGGTAGTCCACGGTTAGAGGGAAAAAATCGAGCCCTTCTTTGGGATCTGGCGCGGCTACTGCCGTAGCCAGAACTACGTTGTCACCTTGGGTGACAACAACTGCACCAGAGGCCTGCTTGGCCAGACGGCCTGTTTCAAAAGTCAATCGCTTGCCACCAGCAAGTTCGACGGTCACTTCCTGTTTCATAAAATCCTCATTTCGTATGTGCACGCAGGGCGGGGCGCGTGCAGAGGGCGGGAACGATACCGGCGCGAGAGGCAACGTACGGAGACGGAGGTAGCTTATGAATGGGCGTGCGCGTGCCAACCGGTGCCACCCCGTGTGCACCAGTCGTTCCAGCGTCCAGCTCGATCCAGTCTCTTCGCCTTATTGTGGGGTACAAGTTGCTCGCTTGTTTACTTGCGGATGCCCAGCTTACCGATCACATCCCGGTAGCGGTCGGAATTATTCGTCTTGAGATAGTCCAGCAGACGGCGGCGCTTACTCACCAGCATCAACAGACCTCGCCTGGAGGCGTGGTCCTTCTTGTGAAGCTTGAAGTGCTCAGTCAGCTCGCCTATACGTTCACTGAGAATCGCAATCTGCACTTCCGGGCTCCCCGTGTCACTGTCATGGGTGCGAAAGCGCGTAATAACCTCGGTCTTCTTTGCAGTTGCCAGCACGGCAGCGCGTTACTCCTCTACGTTTAAATCGAGTCCACTCTCTAAGTGTCTGACTAAGAATAACATGGCTTGGGTTTTGGCGCACACCAAAAGGAGGCTCCACAGGACATGAAATCGCTTTCAGAAACGCCATCATGCCGCAGAATGGGCACGTATTTGCGGGGTGAAAACGGCATGATTGGAGCAGGCACGAAGTGTAATCCAAGGGCCTAAAGAGCGCGTGCGACAACGAGATTTAGGAATAGTCCCGAGGGGACGGCTGAAAATGGGCCGCGACGCAATCCTCCTTCAGCCGTCCCTGAGAGACCCACGGCAGGCCGGGGCAGGTCAATCATGTTTTTTGGCTACCCAGGACTAGCGTCCTGGCTAAGTTCAGACAGACTTGTCCAAATTAGGTTTTTGAGTGGGCCAATTTAGACGGCACAGGAAGCATTCACTTGTATGGGGAGGCCGCGGAAGAGCTCTCGACGAAGGGCACGCCTTCAGCCGTGCCACAGCACTCGTGCTGATGAGGGCTTTAGCCCCTGAGGTACGTCTTTCCAATCTTCTATGGAGAACTCAAAGGCGAAAAGACATGACCTTGCCCTATAGGTTTCGAAAAGCGTACCTCGGCGGCTTCTAAGCCGTCAAGCGCGCAAACCCTTACGGCACAGTCGATTCTCTTCGAGACCCACCCGCTTCCACGCAATCAGCGAATTAACTCCACTCTAAATTTGGTTCATCCGCTAATTTGGACAGCTCTGGGGTTCAGCCGTCCCTGCGGGACTGAGTTTGGGAGTGCGGTCCTCGTGCTGACTCTGACGCGCACACGGTCGCGAGGATGAAACCCTCCTACTCCATCATGACCGTTCCGCCTGCGCCTGGCCGGTTGCGATCCAGCAGAAATGCCAGCGGCACCATCAGGACCGCAGCAAAAGCAAGCACGTAGTACACGTCGACATACGCCAGCGCTTGCGTCTGCTGCTGCAGCTGTTGATACAACTGCCCCTGCGCCAGATGGAGTCCATTCGCCTTGCCCGCAGTCGCGTCCAACGTGTTCCGCAATGCGTCAATCTTCTGCTGATAGACACTGCCGGCCAACGTGGTGTTTTTCGAGAGCGTGCTTTGATGCCATTGTGCCCGCTCGGTCACCAGGGCATTGGTGAGCGAGATGAGAATACTGCCCCCAATATTGCGCACAAAATTGATGAGCCCGGAGACCTGGTTATTCTTCTCTGGCGGAATCCCGAAGTAGGCAGCCGTAGTCACCGATATAAAGACGAAGGGGATAGCGATGATCTGCACCACACGCAGCTTGGAAGCGAAACCGAAACTGATGAGCAAGCTGAGATTTTTCGCGGTATAGAAATACCCGATGGCAAAGATGACGAACCCCATCGCAATCAAGTTCCGGGCCGGGAATCTGCTCACGGCCTGGCCCGCCATGGGCATGGCGACGAGCAACGCCAGTCCCCCGCCGGAAAGCGACAGCCCAGCGATGGTCGCCGTGTAGCCGAGTTGGTGCTGCAGGAACTGCGGTTGCAAGACCGTAGTCGCATTGAGCAGTCCGCCGGTCAGCAGCATGAGGAAGGCACACACGGCGAAATTTCTGAACTTGAACAATCGCAGGTCGATCAGCGGCTTCTCGGCGTGAAACTCCCAAATGATCAGGGCTATGAACGAAACGATGAAAGTCATGCTGAAGCCGACGATGAAATTCGATCCGAACCAGTTCTTTTCCTCCCCTTTATCAAGCGTGATCTGCAACGCGCCCATCGCGACCACCAGCAGACTCACGCCGATGTAGTCGATGCGATAAAGATTGTTCCGGTCGGTTTTCTGGTAAGGCGGATCTTCGACCAGCCGGTTGGTGAGGAACAGCGTCAGGATCCCCACGGGAATGTTGATGTAGAAAATCCAATGCCAGGAGTAGTTGTCCGTGATCCACCCGCCGAGCGTGGGCCCGATCGAAGGCGCCAGCACGGCAACCAGGCCGTAGAGGGCAAAGGCGAGCCCGCGTTTTGACGGCTCAAACGAGTCAGCCATGATGGCCTGCGCCATCGGCTGCAGTCCCCCGCCGCCCACTCCTTGAAACACCCGGAATAGCAGCAAGAGACCCAGCGTGGGCGCGATGCCGCATAAAAACGAACTGGCGGTGAAAATCACGATGCAGAGCATGAAGAAATTCTTCCGCCCCACCACGCTGGCGGCCCAGGCGCCCATGGGTAGAACAATGGCATTCGACACCAGGTAGGAGGTGAGCACCCAGGTGCTCTGATCGGCACTCGCGCCCAGACTGCCCGCAATGTATGGCAGGGCCACGTTCGCGATCGAAGTATCCAGCACCTCCATAAACGCAGCGAGCGCCACCGTCGCAGCGATCAGCCACGGGTTTGTCTTTGGCTTCCATGCATACATTGCCGCGTTTGCGGCGGAGGTGGTCGCTGCGGCCATCCTTGTCCGTTTGCCCCCCTACGGTTTGCCCACTCAGCCCGAAGCCAGTCTGATAGATGCACCGTGTTGTACTTGCGACGCCAATTCTGGAGACGGAGGGATCAAAGATGTCGATTTAAAAAGGTTAGCGTCCTGGCCATGGCATCCTTCGCCGCGTCGGCGCTATAGGTGGTGCGGGTGTCGTTGTTGAATGCATGGCCGGCGGCATACCAATGGATCTCCACCTCCGGATGAGCGGCCCGCACCTTGTCCACATCGGCCTCCGGAATATGCTTGTCTTCCTTGCCGAAGTGAAGCAAGACCGGAGCCCGCGGTTTTTCCTGGGCGAACCTGGCGATCTGTCCGCCATAATAGCCTACAACGGCGGCCGGCGACAGCCGTGTTGCGCTCAGCCAAGCCAGTGTTCCTCCGTAACAATAGCCCACTACGCCGGCTGGTTTCCCCGTCACCTTGGCGATGTATTCGAGAGCCGCATCCACATCCTTGACTGCATCGTCGATGTTGATTTTTTGTGCGAGGGCGATGCCCCTTTGCATGCTCACGGCATCATCACCAAGTTCGACACCACGTTCCACGCGATCGAAGAGTGCCGGAGCAACCGCGTAGAAACCCTCTTGCGCGAATCGATCCGCGACCGAACGCATATGTTGGTTGACGCCAAAAATCTCCTGCACCACGACCAGTCCTCCCCAGGGTTTACCGTCTGGCTCGGCCACATAGGCATCTAAGGTGTGGCCGTCGCTGGCCCGCAACTTCACTACCTCGCTCATTCCGAACTCCTTGGCTGGGCGCATGTAGCAGCGCGTTTTTCTCTGTGTTTCGATGCAGAAAAAACCAACTTTCTTGAGTCAGAAGTTTGATTTTGTTGCGAGTGCAGACGGGCCGAAACTGTCAAGTGCTTCATTCCACGTTACGGAACGGGCGGAACCGCCGGCGGTTGCTGTTCCAGTGCCCAATAGCTGGCACGAGCCACCACCCTGGCTCCGAGGTTGCGCGTGAGGCGAACATCTAAAACGTGCAATCCCGGCGTGTTATCCGAGGGTCGAAAACTCAGCAGGTAACGATTGCGGGCGTGCTTGGCAACCTCTTGCACGCGATCTTCAAAGCCGCGCTCGGTCGTGAAGGGGGCATATTCTCCACCACTCATCAGCGCAATCTCCCGCGCGACGTTCTTGCGCACCGCTTGCACGGCCATGAGCAGGGGGGCGAGGAAATCCGGACCTGCGTTCTCATTGCTGTGCTTCAGATCGTGCAGCAACAGCGCCTTTGAGGGAGAAAAGGTGACGCTGAGAACCAGGGTGTTGCTGGTGCCTATTTGTTCTACCAGGCGCCGCGCGTCCACATCGTGGCTGCCATGATCGCGAGTCTCGCTAATCAACAACAGTACCCGGCGGTAATCCTTCGGCCGGTCTTCCAGCAGTTTGACTGAGTAACCTACAGTATCGAGGATGGCCGCTCCCCCATCACCCGGCTCTATGCGTTTGAATTCACGGCCCAGCCGATCGGCATCCCGCGTGAAGGGCACCACCAATTGCGGCTTGGAATCAAAACTTACAAAAGCAGCTTCGCTTGACCCATCCCCCAAAAACAGATCGATCAAAGGAGCGAGACGATTGATTTTGTCGAATTCCAGCGCCGCCATGCGGCCCTTCTCCACGGCGACGACCACCGAAACTGGCTCGCTGTCCAGATCATCGTCAACGTGCAGCTTCTGCTGCACGCCGTTGTCGAGGAGTTCGAAGTCGGCCGGTCCCAGGCCATAGACAATCTCGCCCGATGGCATCTGAACCAGGGTAGGGACCAATACTTCTGAGGTCTGCACACGAATCGTGGTCTCGGGCGAGGACGCTTGCAGGCCTTGCGCCTGAAAGAAGCCCAGGAAGGATGTGCCTATCAGCAGCAGGCAAAGACGATAGGCGGCCCGGCGGGGTAGGTGAAGAAGACTCAAGATCGTTGCCGGCTCCGGGTTCCGTAATTGCGGGTCCAACCGAGGAAGCGCATCAGTTGTGCCCGCTCCTTCCAGAGGAAGGACCAGAAATATTTGGCGTCGATGGTGTCTGCCTTGCGGCCGGAATAGGTTTCAATGCGCCACTTGAGGTATTCGCTGCGCCACGGAGCCAGTCGATGGCCTCTCGTAGCATTCCACAAAAAGCGAATCGCCATGCCAGGGCGCCTCTTTGCCAAGTATATCCAAGACGCAAAAGACGGACGCAAAAGACGGACAGCAAACAGGCGCCTCAGGCTAACCCTTGGGCTCCAACATGTGCTCGATCAGTTTCTCGGCCAATGCTTCCGGGCTGACGTGATAGGTTCCGTCGGCGACGGCCTGCTTCAGTCTGGCGATTTTTTTCACATGCTCTTCATCGATCAGATCGCAATCGAGAGCGCTGAGTGGATCAGCTTCGTGCCGATCAGTTACCGCGGGGTTGTCGCGACGATCCATGCCGGTCTCTAGGGTAGCATCATCGGCGTACAAAATGGGACCCTTGGTAACCGGTGCATCAGCCATCATAAAAGACTCAGCAGGCGTTTTTGGGGACTGAGGCTCGGGGAGACTGGGCCGGGCTGGCGGCCGGCTCTGGCCGTGAAGCGAAGTCGGCCAGACGGGCGCGGAGGTGCAACACCGCGGAGGCATGGATCTGCGAAATCCGCGATTCCACCACCCCGAGGATGATTCCGATCTCTTTCATGGTTGTCTCTTCGTAGTAATAAAGGGTCATGACCAGTCGCTCACGCTCGGGGAGATCGCCGATGGCGTCGATCAGTCGCTCTCGCATTTCGGCGTGCAGGTAGCGAAAGAGCGGATCGTCTTCCGGCCGGTTGGGCAGATAGACCAGCTCTTCTTCACCCGAGTCCTCCGAGCGTTCGGAATGAAGGGTGCCGATCTCAAGCCCTTTTAATTCGCCTAACAGTTGCTGATAGGCTGCGAGATCAATATGCATTTGGCCGGCGATTTCAAGGTCGCTCGGAGCGCGGCCGAATTGCGCGGTGAGAATTTGGATGGCCTGTTCGATGGCACGGCCTTTGCGACGTAACTCCCTTGGACTCCAGTCGAGGGTGCGCAAGTTATCCAGGATTGCCCCGCGGATCCGGAATTGCGCGTAACTGCGGAACTGAACCTGCTTGGATGGGTCGAACTTACCGAAGGCGTCGAGCAGGCCTACCACGCCTGCGCTGTAGAGGTCCTCTATCGGCACATGCTGCGGCAGCCGCTCGTGGATGCGCCGGGCGATAAAGCGCACGATCGGCAGATGTTCAATCATGAGCTTTTCCTGTTCTGCGGTGAGCAGATCTCCGGACTGCTGCCGTGGCGCCATTGCGGGCGCGGCAGCGGGCATTTCCTTCTTTACACTTTCTGGCGGCACGTGGCCTACTGCATTGATGTCCTTCACGAATGCTCCACTTCTTCGAGGACGCCGCTGACCTTTTCCTGCTTCTTGCATATTCAAAATCCACCTGTATCTGAAAACTGGAGGCTCAGAATTGTTGAAGACCTGTAAAGTGCCCCGAAGTGCGACTTATCTTCCGGCAAAAAGCACACAGACTGTTCGGGAACGGCGTCGATGCCGATAAACGAAGACTCTGATTGTGTATCGGCGTCCCTCAAATGAACTCGACTCGCTCCTTGGTTTACTTTCTGGTGACAACATGCGAGTAATGTCTTTCCGCGTGCATCTCTACCCTGCATCGCATTCACCGCTGAAACAAGCGTCGCGCAGGGATTCCTTGGTGTGCAGTCTCATAAAGGGAAAGGACGAGCAGACATCGTCCCAAATCGAATCTCCGGATTAACTAAAGTCATTCGCAGCGCAAAATACACAACTAAAAAAGATTGTTGTGGTTCGCTTTTTGTTCGCTATAATGCAGACATGTCAGTTACCCGCAGGCAGAAAGAAGTGCTGGACTTTATCAGCAACTTTGTTCAGCGCAATGGATACTCCCCTTCCTTCGAGGAGATTGCTCGCGGGTTGAGTCTCAAGTCCCTGGCCACGGTTCACAAACACATCACCAACCTGCAGAAGAAAGGGCTGCTGCAGCGCGCTCACAACCGCAGCCGCTCGATTGACGTACTTCCGCCGCGCAGCAAAACCAGGCGTTCGGATCGGCTCCCGCTCTTGGGGCGGATCGCAGCCGGCCAACCGGTTGAGGCATCAGAGACCAGCGAGACCATCGCTCTGGGCGACATCATCGGAAATCGCGAAGTATTTGCGCTCCAGGTGCGCGGAGACTCCATGCGCGACGAGCACATCGTGGATGGCGATTATGTGTTGGTAGAGCACACCAGCACCGCGCGCCAGGGAGAGATTATCGTTGCCCTGGTGCGCGGTAGCGAGACCACGCTCAAGCGGTATTACATTGAAGGAAACATGGTCCGGTTGCAACCCTCCAATATCGAGATGGAACCCATCTACGTTCCCCTTTCGCAGATTGCCATCCAGGGTCGCGTCCTCGGTGTTTTGCGTCGCTACGCTTGATACGTTTGCCTTAAACAACGGTACTGCTTTTCTTCGACGCCTTCGGGCGCAAAAAAAACCCCAGCTTGCGCTGGGGTTTTTCGTTGCTGACCGCGAGCAGAACGCTTAAACAGCGATGAGCTTGTTAATGCTCTGATCGATCTTATCTTTGGGGACGAACCCGACAATCTGCTCCGCCACTTTGCCGCCCTTGAAGAGCAGCAGGGCTGGAATGCCACGAATTCCATACCGCATCGGGGTTGCGGAATTCCTATCCACGTCCATCTTCATGACCTTGAGCTTGCCAAGGTACTGCGCAGCAACTTCGTCTACAACGGGCGCTAAGGCCCGGCAAGGTCCGCACCAAGCGGCCCAAAAATCGACGAGAACGGGTTGGTCCGATTGCAAAACCTCCTGCTCAAACGTCGCATCATTTACCTCAAAGACCCCTGGTCCTGCCATGTTCCTCCTTCACTTCCTGGCTGAGCATAGCACCCGCGCTGCACTCCAAGCCTGAACAATGGATGCGGGCCAGAGCCAAAAGGTGCATAACCGCCCTAAAACCAAAAGCGCCTGGGCCTTGCGGCCACAGGCGCTAGAGCAGCCCTCCCCCAGAACTGCCCACGACGCGTAAATGTAGGGCTTAACCAAGCCGTTGTAAACAAAACTTAGGTAACGAATAAGTAACATTCGACGAACCTGAAAATTTACCTCCAGCATGGCCCCTCTATCCGCCGGCGTCCATCTCCGCTCCCTCACCGCACAGCCCGGCGGGCAGAATTTCAACCGGACATACGGGACGAGCGAGCTCCAGAATCGCTTCTTTCAGGCTTCCGAGCTCCGCCTGGTGATTTTGGGTCAACAGCATGACCGCTGGGCCTGCTCCGCTTAACGTAACTGACATCACCCCATGACTTCCGGCCAAAGGCAGCAGAGCGGGCAAGAGTGGGCAAAGCTCCTCGCGATACGGCTGGTGCAGGCGGTCGCGGGTCGCCAAATGCATAAGATCCGCCCTGCCCAAAGCGAAAGCCGCGGTCAACAGGGCTACGCATTGCACGCTCTGAACCACGTCCTGGCGCGGATAGCTTTGAGGCAGCATGGAACGGGCCCTGGAGGTCGCCACCGGAGTCTCCGGAAGGACCAGGAGTGCTTGCCAACCGGGGGGCGGCTGAAGGGAAACAATGGCCAATGGCTGCGCGCTGGCGGCAATCGTCAGGCCGCCATGCCAGCAGGCCGTCACATTATCGGGGTGCCCTTCGAGCCGTACCGCGTATTCGACAATTCCGGCTTCGTCCCAATCGAGGCCCCCGAAGGCCGAGGCAAGTGCCACGGCGGCCAGGCGCACCGCCGCCGACGAACCGCAGCCCATACCAACAGGGATCCCGTTGCGCATACCAATCTCGAGCGGAACGATTTGTCTTTGCTCAGCGGCGAGCACCGATTTGTAAGTCTCTATCAGCAAATTTCTGCTCATTCCGCCGCAGATCTTCTGATCCCGCCCAGTGGCATGGATAGAAAACTCGTCGGCGGCCACGGCGTTGATCTCCAGAAAGAGCTCGAGCGCCAAAGCCATGGCGTCAAAGCCGGGACCCAGGTTGGCAGAGGTAGCAGGGAGCCGCAGTTGGATTTTCTTCATGCCTGAATCGCCGCCTCAAGGATCCGAAGCACTGCGTCGGAAGATGCTTCCAGCGGGAGCGTGGACCGGCGTTTCGCGGAAATCTGCCGTTCCAATCCGGCCGTCTCTTCGTCCCCCAACAACGTCCCCTGATGAAAATCGATGGTGAACGCAGAATCCTTGAGGGTGTGCCCGGTGAGGAGCAGCACTACGGATTCGTCGCGGTGAATCTTGCCCTGATGCACGAATTTCTTCAGGCCGGCCAGGGTGACGGCGGATGCCGGCTCGCAACCGATACCCTCCTGGCCGATTTCGGCCTTTGCCAGAGCGATTTCGGCTTCGCTGACTTGCTCGCAATAGCCTCCGGTCTGCTTGATGATCCGCGCCGCCTTGCGCCACGATGCCGGGTTTCCAATGCGAATCGCCGTCGCTCGAGTGTTGGCCTGCACAGGCTCTATCTCGCGGCCGTCGTGATGCAGAAGGCTCAAGTAGAGCGGGTTGGCGCCTTCGGCCTGGACCACGCTGATTTTCGGGACCTTGTTGCTTAGTCCCAAATGCTTCATTTCGAGGAAGCCTTTGCCCAGGGCAGAACTATTGGCAAGATTCCCGCCGGGTACGATCAGGTGGTCAGGGACTTGCCAGTCAAACTCCTCTGCGATCTCGAGAGCGGGAGTCTTTTGCCCTTCCAGGCGGTAAGGATTCACCGAGTTGAGCAGATAAACCGGCGCGCGCCGAACCACTTCTGCCAGCACGCGGACGCAGCCATCAAAGTCGGTGTTCAATTGACAGGTGACCGCGCCGTAATCGAGCGCCTGGGAAAGCTTAGACCAGGAGATCTTGCCCTCGGGCAGCAAAACCAGGCTGTTCATGCGGGCGCGGGACGCGTAGGCCGCCATAGCGGCCGAAGTGTTGCCGGTCGAGGCGCAGGCCACCCACTGGAAGCCTCGTTCCCGCGCCTGCGAAAGCGCGGCCGTCATTCCCGTGTCTTTAAACGAGCCGGTGGGATTCATGCCCTGATGTTTGGCGTAGAGCTGCTCCATCCCCAGCTCCTCTGCGCACTGCGAAAGCCGGTAAAGCGGGGTGTTGCCTTCGCGCAGCGTGACCGCTTTTTCAGGTTCCAGCAAAATTGGCAGCAACTCACGAAACCGCCACACGCCGCTCTGATCGATGGGCAGCCTGGACTGGAGCCGCTCCTGCCACAGCCACCGCAGGGCACCCGGATTGGGTGTACGGCGAGGACCGGGAATCGGGACACCAGCCGCGCTCCAGGAGGGGTATTCCACCTCGAGAAGTTCACCACAGTCGACGCAACGGAAGTCTTTTTCCACTGCGTCCGGGGGAATGACGGCGCTGCAACCGACGCAGCGCAGTTGATGAGAAGCTTCTTGCATGGTCTAAGCCTAGCTTAGAACGTGATTTTCGCAACTCCGGGAACCCACTGGGTCGAGTGGCGGATGATTGAGAATCAGATTCGCGAAATTTCCCTTGCCGCGAAAACGGGTGCGATAGGAGCGAATCTATCAAGATAAATTCGTATGGGTTAGGGGATCGTATCGTATTATTTCGCTATGTTGCTCTCTCCCCGCGAAGCTGCCCAGCGCCTAGGGATTTCGTATCCCACCATCAAACAATGGCTCTATCGCGGGAAGCTGAAGGCAGTGAAGACGCCGGGTGGTCACTATCGTATTCCAGAGGCGGAACTGGATAGTTTTCTGCACCAGGCGAAGCGGCCTGAAACCCCCAGGCGGGAGATGCTGCGCTCGCTCAGCGGGCGCAATCAACTGACCGGCCGTATCGTCGAGCTGAAGATCGAGGGGTTGCTGGCCCAGGTCAAGCTTTCAATCGGCGGGCAGATTATCACCTCTATCATCACCGCGGAAGCGGCCCGGGAAATGCGGCTGCAAGTGGGCGAAACGGCAGCTGCCCTCATCAAGTCCACCGAAGTGATGGTGCTGCGTGTTTAGACCAAGGTGGTTTCTGGCCCTCCTGGTTGTGGGCACGATCCAGGGTTTCCCCCTTTCAAACGCGCAGACGAACGGCACGCTCAAGGTTGCGGCAGCTGCCGATCTTCAGCCAGTTCTGCCCGCGCTCATCGAACAGTTCGAGCAGCAGTCGCATGAAAAAGTCGAGGCTTCTTACGCATCGTCGGCTACGCTGGCTGCACAAATACTGAACGGGGGCCCATTTGGCCTCTTTCTTTCGGCGGACCTATCGTTCCCGCAAAAGGTGGTTGCGGCAGGCCTGGCGGATAGCTCCGAGCCAATCCCCTATGCCCGCGGAACCCTGGTGCTTTGGGCGCGCAACGATTCCCCGATCCAACCGCTCACGCTCGACTCGCTCCGCAGTTCCTCGTTGCGAACCGTGGCCGTTGCCAATGCCGAACACGCGCCCTACGGACGCGCCGCCAGGGCTGCAATTGAAAAGCTGGGATTAGCCGATGCCTTGAAGGCCAAGCTGGTGGTGGGGGAAAACATCGCCCAGGCAGCCCAATACGCTGACTCGGGCAACGCAAATGCAGGCTTGATTTCGCTAACCTCCGCGCTGACACCCCGCCTGAGAGCGGATGGAAAATTCGTCGCTATGCCTGAGAATTCCTACCCTCCGCTACTGCAGGGGGCGGTCGTGATCAAGCAAGGACCCATGGTCGACCAGGCCCACCAATTCCTAGCCTTTCTGCTTTCCCCGCCCATCCGAAAGCAGCTGGCGGAGCGGGGATTGAAAGCACCGTAGTTTTTTTCCTCTATGGACCAGCAAGCTATCTTCCTCACCTTTCGCCTGGCCACCCTCACGACGCTTATCCTGCTGGCGATTGCCATTCCCCTGGGCTACTGGCTTGCCTATGGCCGGGCACGCTGGAAACCGCTGGTGGAAGCCGCGGTCGCACTTCCGCTGGTACTGCCGCCAACGGTCCTGGGTTTCTATCTGCTGGTGCTGATGAGTCCGCGCAGTACGGCCGGAAGAGCCGTATCGACGGTTTTCGGTCACCCGCTGGCCTTCTCTTTTGCCGGGCTTGTGGTGGGCTCTGTTATTTTCAGTTTGCCCTTTGCCGTGCAGCCCATGACCTCCGGCTTCCGCTCGATCGATCGAGAGATTATGGAAGCAGCAGAACTCCTGTCGCCCGGTCGCGGCAGGACACTGGTGCGGGTGTTGCTGCCGTTAGTCCGTCCCTTTCTTCTGACCGCCGCGGTGCTGGCCTTCACTCACACCGTAGGCGAGTTTGGGGTGGTGCTGATGATTGGCGGCAATATTCCCGGCGTGACCCGGACACTCTCCATTTCCATTTACGATCAGGTGCAGGACTTTGCTTATGCGCAGGCAAACCACACGGCTTTGCTGCTGCTGAGTCTTTCCTTCCTGGCGTTGTTGCTCATCTACGGACGCCGGGGAAGAGCGGGTGTCTGATTATCTTCAGGTCGATGTCAAGCATGTCTTGGGGGATCTGTCGTTGCGGGTTTCGTGCTCGCTGTCGGCTCCCTGGACCGTACTGTTCGGCCCCTCTGGCGCGGGCAAGACTTCCCTGCTCCGCGTCCTCGGCGGGTTGATCAGACCGGACCGCGGCCGGGTGATCTTGCACGGGCGAACGCTGGTCGACACAGCGAGTGAAACCTGGGTGCGGCCCGCGCAGCGCGGCATTGGGTTTGTCACCCAGCGGCCCACGCTTTTCCCAAATATGAATGTAACCGCCAACGTTTCCTTTGGCCTTTCCGGGCTTGATCAACGGTCGAGCGGAGAGCGGGTGGGGCAGATGCTCGAGCTCTTTCAGGCCGGCCAACTGGCCCGACGGATGCCTGCCGATCTTTCGGGTGGGGAGAAGCAGCGCGTGGCGCTGGCTCGCGCCCTGGCGCCCGAACCAAGCCTGTTGTTGCTGGACGAGCCATTTACCGGCATGGACGCGGATCTGAAGGTCTCCATTCTTGGTCAACTGACGGCGTGGCTAGCCGCGCGGAATGTGCCCGCACTCTACGTGTCGCATGATGTAGCGGAAGCCTTCCAGACCGCAGCGGATGTGATGGTGATCGATCAGGGCGAGATCCAGGCGCATGGACCGGCACGTGAGGTATTGGCAACTCGGCGGGACCAACTTCTGCGGCAACTCGGTGAGGGTGCAGGTTGATTGCGTCTGCCCAAACCGAAATCTTCAACCTCCGCGCTTCTCGCACCGCAATACGTCACGCTTGAACTGCGTGCTGCGGATAATCTCGCGCACGTCAGATGCCTAAATCTTCAAATAATGCCTTCGCGGAACGGAAGCGCTTGCCTTGCTTCTTCTCGGCGGATCGCATTGCTTTGACCGTAGTTGCATTCGGGACGCGGACTTCGAACGGAAGCGCCTTTTCTGCCGCAACCCGCACAAGCATCATCCGTACGGCATCGGAAACGGACATTCCCATCGCCGCTAGGGTGGCGGAGGCATCTTCTTTGATCTTTTCGTCCACGCGCACGTGAACCATCGTTGTCGAAGGCATGAAAGCTATCCCTCCTGAGATACATTGTATCTCAAATGATTCAAAGGTATGTTATATTTATATATAATTTATGGAGAACTATGCACACGACTAATTTGCGCAAAGTCGGCGGATCTGTCATGTTGGCTGTTCCCCGCGCCATCCTGGACCTGCTTCATCTCGAGGTTGGCGCTACCGTGGGGCTCGCCGTGGACGGAGAGCGCTTAGTCGTCCAGGCGCAGCCGAAGCCTCGATACACGCTGGATGAGCTGTTGGCACAATGCGACCCCGATGCTGAGATCACTGCGCAGGATCGCGCCTGGATCGACGCCGCCCCGGCCGGCCGCGAGTTGTGAAACGGGGCGACATCTATCTCGTCTCGCTCGATCCGACGGCGGGACACGAGCAACAGGGCACCCGCCCAGTTCTCGTAGTGTCTCCAGACCGCTTCAACAGATTCACGGGTGTACCGATTGTCGTGCCCATCACTTCGGGTGGGTCTTTCGCCCGCGATGCCGGTTTCACAGTTTCGCTTGCGGAGGCGGGGACGCGAACCAAGGGCGTGATTTGTTGTGATCAGCCTCGACCACTCGATTTGGTCGCGCGCAGCGGCCGCAGGCTTGAGCACGTACCCCAGCCAATAATCGATGATGTGCTCGCGAAGCTTCTTACCCTTTTCACCTAATGTTGGGCGAGCCCTAGGCCAGCCACACCGGCTCGGGCTCCAGGCGAATGGCAAAGCGCGACGAGATCGCCTCGATAAGCTTGTCGCGCAGGCTGATGACTTCAGCCGCGCTGGCGCCCCCGCGATTAATGAGCGCTAGCGTGTGGCGGCTGGAGATTCCTGCGTTGCCGAGCGCATAGCCCTTGTGAAAGCCGGCGCGCTCGATCAGCCACGCCGCCGAAAGCTTTACCTCGCTGTCCTGCGCCGGATAAGCGGGAATGCTTCGCTTTTCAACGCCGAGTTCCTGGGCCAGTGAATCAAGGACGGCTACCGGGACGACGGGGTTTTTGAAGAAGCTGCCGGCGCTGCGGCAATCCGCATCTCCAGGCACCAGGAGCATGCCTTTCTGAGCGCGGATAAAACGCACTGCGTCGCGAACTTCGGCCAGTGTGGGCGACACCACGTTGCGGGCCGCAAAATACCGGACCAGGTCGGCGTAGGCGAAGTTGGGGGCCGCATTCTCACGCAATGCGTAGTCCACCCGGCTTACTACATAGCGTTCCCGTTGGGTGCTGTTGAAGATGCTGCGGCGGTAGGAAAACCCGCAGGACGAGGCGGGCAAGTCCACAAATCGCCTGGTCTCCCGATCGAACGCCCGTACCGTTACGATGGTTTGCGAAACCTCCTGCCCATAAGCGCCCACGTTCTGCACCGGGGTGCCACCCACTGTTCCGGGAATGCCCGAGAGGCACTCGACACCCGCGAACCCCGCGGCGACCGCGTAGGCGACCAGCCCGTCCCAGTCCTCTCCAGCCGCGGCGGAGACAATGGAGCCGCAGTTACCTTGGCTGGATCTGATGCCCCGCAGAGCAATATGCAGCACCAGACCGGAGAAGCCGGTGTCGGAAACCAGCAGGTTGCTGCCGCCGCCCAGGATGAAAAGCGGCAACCGGCGTTCGCCGGCAAACGCGATGCCGGCAGCGATATCGTCTTCGCTCGCCGCCTCGGCAAACCAGCGGGCGGGGCCGCCGATCTGAAAGGTGGTGTATGGGGCGAGCGGTACTTGCTCAAGGAACTGCATTTTCCATCAAGGTATATCAGGAGTGGCGCCGGGGCATATGCACTGGCGGAACCTTGGTCAAGTCTTTACAATCAGGAAAGTATTCTAAGGAGCAATCATGTACCCCGAGATGATGGTCATTCCGATGCGCGAAGAGCTTACCCGCGCGGGCATCAAGGAAACGCGGACCGCAGAGGAAGTCGACGCGGCTTTGGCAAAACCAGGCACCACGATGCTGGTGGTTAACTCGATCTGTGGCTGCGCCGCAGGCAAGATGCGCCCTGGGGTCAGGTTGGCACTCCAGAACAAGACTCTGCCCGACCAGTCCATCACCGTATTTGCCGGACAGGACCGCGAAGCTACAGAGCAGGCCCGGTCGTATTTCGAAGGTCATCCGCCCACGTCGCCGGCAATCGCCATTCTGCGGGACGGCAAGCTGGTCTACCTGATGCAGCGTTCCGCCATCGAAACCGCGACAGCGCCGATGATCGCCCAGGAACTGACGCGGGCGATGAATGAACTCTGCTCCAAGACAACCGCTTAGTTTCGATACTTGCTTAAAGCTTTTGCGGACAAGGGCCATGCTGGGCGAGTAAGTTTTCGATGTCAGCCCCGGCCCCCGCGGCCTTGGATCGCCAGGATTCCTGCAAGGTGACATGCGGCTCGGCGTCAGCTTTGCCGATCTGCTCCTGATAAACGAAGGTGATGATCCGGTCCTCCGGTTCATCACGCCAGACGTTCCCCTCCCCGTCGCGGCGGCTCGATCCGGAAACCCAACCGCCTGGCGTTAAATGCCACTCGGTCCACTGCCTGCTGATGGCCATGCTCTCTCCAACCTTGCATTGCCTACGATGACGATTTAGGTTAACAGGACGAAAGGCCGCACTCTACATGACAACGACCGAAGAAACTGCTACTCCTAGCCGTCAGCGATCGCTGTTGAAGGGATTTCTAGCCGGAGCCATTGGGGGTCTGGTGGGAGCGGCCGCCAAGGCCGCCGGGGAGGTCGTCTATCCGCCGCGAACGCAGGGGCAAATCCCGCCTCCCGCAGTGCTGGTGAACCGAATGACCGACCAACCCCTGAGTGAGAAAGCGGAGGAAGTCTCGGTGCGCGCGATTCACTGGGGTTTTGGAGCGTTGGCAGGTGGCGTGTACGGAGCGCTGGCCGAGTATCAGCCGGTGGTCACGCGGCGACTCGGAGCTAACTTTGGCCTGATGCTGTGTGGGATCACGCATGCATCCGCTTTGCCCATGATGGGCTTAACCGAAAGCCCGGAAAATCAACCTGCGCGCGAGCACGCCAGCGAACTGGTCACACACGCGATCTACGGGGTGACCACGGAATTGGTTCGGCGCGGGGCACGTAAAATTCTCTAGTAGACCGAGATCCAATGGTTCCGAGCCGCGTGTGCTAGGTGTCTAAAGAAGAGGGCTCAATGGGGACGGCGCGAACCGCCGGGGTGTAGCCAATATCGTTGGCCGTAAGAGTTAATTCCAGCCGTTCGCCCCTGGTCGGGTTGTAGACCAGCGCTGGCCTGAAGCAAACGATGCAATCAAAACCAGGCCGGCGCACGCTGCGATAGACAAGGCCACAGGATTTTTGCTGGAGCAGCGCTCTCGCAAGCGTCTGTGACGAGCCATAACAAAACGGTACCGGCTCCGGTTGCAGGCAATCGGCATACTGTTCCGGCGGCTCCAGAACATGGAACGCCGCCTTGAAATCTGCCAACCAATCGTCGTGGGTGGAGACGTCGGAGTCGGGCTTATTTTGCGGTAAGTCGGGTACGACGATCTCCCCGAGCCGCTTTGCCTTGTGGTAGACGACTTCTGCAACAGAGGTGTCAAGCGCGTCGCTAGCGTACCAAGCCCCGCGAGTAGCATCGTTAAAACGCGATCCGAACTCGTTGGCATGAGTAAATGCTGCATTCACAATGTCGGCATTCGGAATTCCATAAACCAACTCGTAAGGAGTGATCCCGCTTAGCCCTCCGGACTCTCCGACGATGCGATCGTTGGTGACGCCGTCCAGCAGTATCATTTCTTGAATTGCATCTTTGCCGCCATCGACCACGCCGGCAAGCAGGGTTTGCTGCGTACTGTGGAGCGATGGAATGAGGTGGTGAGTTCCTTCACGGAAGAAATCCTGGACCGGCGGTGTAGTCACCGGCCGCCGCGCCAGGCATCAAGCATGCGCCGCACCCCTAACATGCCCGGCAACCCGGTGCTGACCATAAATTCGATGGGCGGGCGACCATTGAATAAGGCGCCTCGATTCTCAGAGGTCACCCAGCGATCGGCCCACGGCTCGCCGAAGTAGATGTGGAGAGCCTTGTATATGCCAATCACCAGCGAGATCCTTGTCAGCTCGTCCTGGCTCAGGTGTTTAAGCTCGGGATGGGCTCGCCAGCCATGAAATGTGGATGACGCAATGCCACCGAGCAGACCCCGGGATTGGGCCTCATTCAGATCCCATTTCTGAACGATGTTCATGAATGTCTTAATCGCGGTTTCACTCAGGCGCGCCCGCGTTTCCGCCTGGGAAAGATTCGCGGCCCCCTCGAAGGTGTATCCAGCGACGGGTGGAGAGAATGTGGTCACGAAATCCTCTCGATTACATGAACTATTATTACCTAAGTCGAGAGCCGACGCAATAATGATTAGAGCCGGGCCGCAGGCGTGCTCTTGGTCTATCGAGGATATTTAGGTTCAGGTTGACCGCCATACGACCTAAAGCAGGACTTGACCCCTGAGGGAGTATCTCGTACTCCCTCAAGGGTTTGGGTAGCGGCTTAGGCGATCCGGTCGATCTGTTCTCCGGGCAACGCCTGCTCGGCTTTCCGGGTGGTAATCAGGACTGAGGAGTGACGAAGGCCGGCGTAGACGAGGGCGGCAATAATCGCCCCCACGAACGGCGCGACAATAAACAGCCATAACTGTTGCAGGGCCCAACCTCCGACGAAGATCGCAGGTCCGATGCTCCGCGCCGGGTTGACGGAAGTGTTGGTAATGGGAATCCCGACCAGGTGAATCAGGGTCAGCACGAGGCCGATGGCCAAACCGGCGAAGCCCACCGGAGCCGTGACGTCGGTTGCTCCCAGAACGGTGAGCACGAGAAACATGGTGAGGACGACCTCAGCGACAAAGCCGGCAGCCATGGAGTAGTGGTCCGGAGAATGCAGGCCGTAGCCGTCTGCCCCGAGACCGCTCAAGGGCGCACTGTAGCCGCCCGGGAGGCCGTTGGCGATGAACAGGATGACTGCGGATGCGATGATGGCGCCGATCACCTGCGCCACCATGTAGGCGGCTGCGTCCCGGGCATTGATCTTCTTGGCAAGAAAGACGCCGAGAGTGACCGCTGGATTCACATGGCAACCGGAAACAGGCCCGATGGTGTACACCATGGCGAGCAGCGAAAGCCCGAAGGCCGCAGCGATGCCGGCAAAACCGATGTGATTCCCCGCAAGCACCGCACTGCCGACGCCCCCGAAAACCAGGACGAACGTACCGACCAGTTCCGCAAAATACTTATTCATGGACGCCTCCTCTTAGGCCAGAGAAGTATAAGGCCATGGGTCCATTTCTAAGTACGAATATTCGTCAGGCCTTTGCAGGGGCGGCGACTTATCCAGGACTAAGTTAGCTAGCGGGTGCGGCCAGTGGTCTCGACCGGGCTCATGGCCTGAACTTTGCTGTGTTTGATGCTGTAACTGAAATAAATTCCCAAACCGATGACGAGCCAGATGATCAGCACCTCCCAGGTGAGGAGGGGCAGCTTGATCATGAGATAGAAAGCACTACACATACCAAGGATGGGGACCAACGGAACCAGTGGAGTTTTGAACGGCCGCTCCATATGAGGGTGGCGCCGGCGCAAGATCCAAACCCCGGCACACACGATGGTGAAGGCGAGCAACGTACCCATGTTGACCAGCGCTGCCAGCTTATCGATGGGGAGCAAAGCGGGGAGGAAAGCAACAATCGTTCCCACGACAATGTTAGAAATCCACGGAGTGCGGAATTTAGGATGAACGTCGGACGCCCATTTCCATAAGAGGCCGTCCTTCGACATGGAATAAAAGACCCGGGACTGGCCGAGTAACATCACCAGCATCACGGTACCCAAACCGAAGACAGCGCCGATCTTAACCAGCAAGCTGCCCCAGGAAACGCCGGTGACGTCGATGCCTACTGCCACCGGATCACTCACGTCGAGGCTGCGGTAGTTGACCAGCCCGGTAAGCACGGTAGAAACCAGAATGTACAAAAGGGTGCAGACGATCAGCGAACCCAGGATCCCGATGGGCATGTCGCGCTGCGGGTTGCGCGCCTCCTGCGCCGCGGTGGAGACAGCGTCGAAGCCGATGTAGGCAAAGAAGACGGATGCCGCGCCTGCCGTGATGCCGCCAAAGCCGAAAACGCCGGGGCCTTGCGATGGAGGAATGAAGGGATGCCAGTTGACCCTGGCGAGCTCCGGGTGATGGAACAGATAACCCGCGCCCAGAACGAGGAAGATGCCCACAATCGTCAGCTTAACAATGACGATAGCGGAATTGAGGTTGGCCGATTCCTTGATGCCGATCACCAGGACCGCGGTAACGACCAGGATGGCAAAGAAGGCGACAAAATTGAAGACCCCGGCGACGTGGGGCAGAGCCGCGGCGTTGACCGTGGAAGGAAGCGAGGCCAGGGGTTGCCACTTGTCGCCGTAGAGGTACAGCACGTTGCCATAGGTGGTGGTGAACTGCGGCGGCAGGGTAATGTGCAATTGCTGCAACAGGCTCACAAAGTATCCAGCCCAGCCGGACGCCACCGTTGCGGCGCCGAAGGCGTACTCCAGCACCAGGTCCCAACCAATGATCCAGGCGACCAACTCGCCCAGGGTGGCATAGCCATAGGTGTAGGCGGAGCCGGCAATGGGAATAATGGAAGCAAACTCTGAGTAGCAAAGCCCGGCAAAGGCGCAGGTGATGCCGGCAAAGATAAAGCTGAGGGCAACCGCAGGACCGGCATGAAGGGCAGCCGCCTGGCCGGTCAGCACGAATATCCCGGCGCCGATGATCGCGCCTATTCCCAGGGTTATGAGGTTGACCGGGCCGAGAGAGCGCCTGAGTGTGTTTTCCCCCACCTCGTAGGCCTCTTTGGTAAGTACCGAAAGGGGTTTGGTTGCCAGGAGTCTAGGCATCGGTCCGGATCATCCTCCATGAAAGGATCTAGGGTACATGTGCTGCGGCCGGTTGTTATGTTCTATACCGTTTTCCGGGTAGGGTGTCCAGCAAAGGTTACCGCCGTGGATCACCGAGGCTTAAAAAGAACTCCCCTACCCGTTTGACTGCGGAGTCCCCCGGGCGCGGGATCAGGCCGGAGATCACGGCCACAGAATCGGCCCCAGCCTCGATCACTGCGGCGCAATTCGATCGGTCTATGCCTCCAATGGCGACCAGGGGCTTCGTCGTCATCGCGCGGGCTGCCCGTACCCCGTCAATACCAACCACCGGATCTGGAACCTGCTTGGACAGAGTGGCGAAGACGGGGCCAATGGCAACGTAATCCGCTGGGCCCTCCGCCGCCATGAGGAGCTGACGCTCGCCGTGGGTCGATACGCCGATGAGCACCCCGGTCCCAAGGGTTGCGCGGGCTTCGGCCGGAGATAAATCTTCCTGGCCAACATGGATTCCGTCGAATTGCGCTGCCATCACTAACGAAACCCGGTCGTTGAGGATGAGACAGCTGTCGGATGGGGGGAAGATGCTACGCAAAAGCGCCGCCCGCTCCAACACCACCTCATCGACTTCCTCTTTATCGCGATATTGCAGGAAACGGACGCCGGCCTCACGCAGTTCGCGGGCAAAACCCTCAATCGAAAGGCCCGCCCGCAACAGCAGGCCGGCATCCAGGATGGGATAGAGGCGAGGGAGGTTACACCTGGGCAAGAATCTGCTCGCGGCGAAGTTTCTCGCGTTCGAAGAAGCGCTCCATGTACTTGGTGTCAAAATTTCCGTCCCGGAACTCCTGGTCTTCCAGGATGCGGCGGTGCAGCGGGATGGTGGTGTGGATGCCCTCCACCACAAACATCTCCAGCGCACGCGACATGCGGGCCATGGCCTCCGTCCGGTCCTTGCCGTGGACAATCAGCTTAGCAATCAGCGAGTCGTAATAAGGAGGCACGATGCCTTCGGCGTACTGCGCGGTATCCACGCGCACCCCGTTGCCACCGGGAACATTGAAGGCGGTGATGCGGCCGGCGGAAGGGGTGAATTTCTCCGGGTGTTCGGCATTGACCCTGCACTCAATGGCGTGGCCGCGAATGGGTATCGATTCGGGAAGAATACTAGCCAGCGTCTCGCCCGCCGCGATGCGCAGTTGCGCTTTCACCAGGTCGATACCAGTGACCGCCTCGGTGACCGGATGCTCCACCTGAATACGGGTATTCATCTCGATGAAGTAGAGCTTGCCATCCTCATCCATGAGGAACTCGACCGTGCCGGCGTTCTGATAACCGATGGCCGTCAGGCATCTCTTGAGCGTCTTGGCGATGTCTTCGCGGATTTTGGGCGTCACCTGCAGCGAGGGCGCCTCTTCGATCAGCTTCTGATGGCGGCGTTGGATGGAGCACTCGCGCTCTCCAAGAGAGATCACATTGCCGTGCTCGTCAGCCAGGATCTGGAACTCGATGTGCCTGGGGCGCTCAATGAATTTCTCCATATAGAGGTCGCCGTTACCAAAGGCATTGGAGGCCTCGGTCTGCGCCGCCTGGTAGAGCTGGGGCAGCTCCTCCTCCGAACGAATCACGCGCATACCGCGTCCGCCACCACCGGCCGAGGCCTTGAGGATGACCGGAAAGCCCACCGTACGGGCCCAGGTCAACGCCTCGTCCTCATTTTGCAGTACGCCTTCAGAACCGGGAAGGATCGGCACTTTCGCCCGCTTCATGGCCTGGCGGGCTTTTTCCTTCTCGCCCATGAGCCGCGTCGCTTCCGGTGTGGGTCCGATGAACTTGATGTTGGAGGCGCGGCAGACCTCGGCGAAGTTCGCGTTTTCACTCAACAGGCCATACCCGGGGTGAATGGCATCCACATCGGCGATTTCCGCAGCCGAAATTACCGCTGGAACATTTAGATAGCTCTCCGCGGAGCGTGGCGGCCCGATGCAGATGGCTTCGTCGGCGAAACGCACGTGGAGAGAGTTGCGGTCCGCCTCGCTGTAGATGGCAACCGTACGGATCCCCAGTTCTTTGCAGGCACAAATGACGCGAAGTGCGATTTCGCCGCGGTTGGCGATGAGCAGTTTTCGAAACATGTTTCCAATCACGACCCGGGAGCGGTCATACCGTTACTGTGACGTTTATGGCACGGAAGGATCAGTGTACCCGCAGAGCAAAAAGCGGCTGACCGTATTCCACCGGCTGGCCGTTGGTGACCAGACGCTTCACCACTTCGCCGGCTGCGTCCGATTCGATCTCGTTCATCAGCTTCATGGCTTCGACGATGCACAGCACCTGGCCGTTTTCAATCTCGTCGCCAATCTTGACGAAGGCGGCGGCACCCGGAGACGACGACTCGTAGAACGTGCCCACGATCGGCGATTTGACGATGTGCAGTTGCTCTTCTTCAGCCGGCGCGGCGGAGGCTTCGGAGGCCGCCGCCGATGGGGCAGAAGCTACCGCATGGATGCCGTGCGAGACCGCAGGCGGCGGGTGCTGGCCGGGCGACAACAACTGTCCGAGCCGGGCGATATCGAGAACCGAAGCGGGGGATCCCTGCACTGACTGCCCGAACTTCAGGCGGATCTTGAAGTCGCCGCGTTCGAATTCGAAGTCACCAATATCATATTCTTTCAGGAACTCAATCAGTTCCCGTAACTCTTTAATTTCCTCAGGCGTCATGAATCTCTCGTCTGCATCAGAGTTGCGTCCAGCCGGTGGATACCTCGGTTAAGACCTTTCCACCCTCCCGGGTAACGGCAACCATATCTTCAATGCGCACTCCAAATTGACCTGCAATGTAGACGCCGGGTTCGATGGTGACGACCATTCCCGGCAAAAGGAACTGCGACTGGTCCGCGGCAATGCGGGGTGCTTCATGAATTTCGAGCCCGACGCCATGACCGGTGGAGTGAGTAAAGTACTCCGCCAAGCCGGCCTTGCGAAGGACGCTGCGCGCTGCTTCGTCTACCTCACCGCAGGAGACTCCCGGCTTGACCGCCGAAACGGCCGCCTGTTGCGCCTCCAGCACAGAATCATACGTGAAGCGCTCCCGGCGTGTTGGCTGACCCAGGAATACAGTGCGTGTCATGTCTGAACAATAACCTTTGAGGATAACACCGAAGTCCAAGGTTAAGAAGCCTTTACGCGGTAACCGCTGGGCGGTGGCGCGGCCGTGGGGGAAGGCGGAACGAGGGCCGCTGGCGACGATGGTCTCAAAGGACATGCCTTCGGCCCCGCGGGTGCGGGCGCTTTGCTCAAGCAGGGCCGCCACCGTTGTTTCCGGTAATCCCGGCTCCAGTTTGGGGAGGAGTTCATGGAAAAGGTCGACGCCCAAGCGGGCCGCCTGTTTCATCAGCCCGAGTTCATCCTGGTCCTTAATAAGGCGAAGATTGCGAACCAGAGGCTCGGCCAGGGGCCGGAAAAATCCTCGATTCCCTGGTCCCCTGCTCCCTCGCTGCAAGGCTTTGCGGTAAAGCGCCAGGTCTGCAACCGTGGTCGTTTCCGGGTCGAAGGCACCATGCTTGGCGCCGCTCGCGGCCAGCCACCGGCAAGCTTCCTCGCGCGCGGACTTAGCCGCGATCACCACCCGAGCCCCGCTGGTCTCTTGCCGAGCCTGCGCGATATACCGGCCGTCGGTAAACATGGCCGCCCGGGTTGCGGTAATCGCGAGAAAGGCATTGGACCCGGTGAACCCGCAAAGGTAGCGGACATCGGCCAGATGCGTGACCACTAAACTGTCGATCCCCCGCTGTTTCATCTGGCGGCGCAACCGGCGAAGCCTTGCTGTGTGATGCATCAGCTCAGGTATACCAGATGTTTGCCGCAGCTCACTGCAGCCAGTACACTTAGAGTGCACGGAAAGGTCGTCCATCCCCATGCTCGTGGTCATGAAGCCGCAGGCAACGCCGGAAGAAATCCAGGCAGTTTGCGAGCAAATTCAACTGCTGGGCTTTCGCGCCCACCCCATGCCGGGCGCGCAGCGCACCGCCATCGGAATCACCGGTAATAGCGGCGCCGTCGATCAGGGCGACCTGGAAGAACTTTCCGGCGTCGCAGAAGTTATCCGGGTTACGAAGCCCTACAAGCTGGTCAGCCGCGATGTAAAGCAAGAGGACACAATCATTACATTCCCCGGCACCAATGCGACCATTGGCGGCCGGGACCTGGCGGTCATTGCCGGACCTTGTTCGATCGAATCGCGGGAGCAGGCATTCACGGTCGCGGAGCAGGTTGCACACGCCGGAGCACAGTTCTTTCGCGGTGGCGCCTACAAACCGCGCACTTCCCCTTACGCCTTCCAGGGCATGGGCGAAGACGGGCTCAAGATCATGGCCGAGATACGCGACAAGTTCGGCCTGCGGATTGTTACCGAAGCGCTGGATAACGAGAGCCTCGACCTGGTTGCGGAGTACGCCGATGTAATCCAGATCGGGGCCCGCAACATGCAGAACTTTTCCTTGCTGAAGCGCGCCGGGCGGACACGCAAACCTGTTCTGGTCAAGCGCGGCATGTCGGCGACCCTGGACGAGCTGTTGATGGCGGCCGAGTACGTGATGAGCGAGGGCAACTACCAGGTGATTTTGTGCGAACGCGGAGTTCGTACCTTCGCCGATCACACCCGCAATACTCTCGACCTGAGTATCGTGCCGGCGGTGCAGCGCCTTAGTCACTTGCCCATCATCGTCGACCCCAGCCATGGCACGGGCAAGCGCAACATGGTCCTTCCCCTGGCGCGCGCGGCTGCCGCGGTCGGGGCCGACGGCCTCATGATCGAGGTGCACCACCAGCCGGATAAGGCCCTCTCCGACGGCGCACAATCGGTCTACCCCGACCAGTTTGTCGAACTCATGGATGAGATAGCCCAGATCGTTGGGGCGGTTCACCGCTCTTTGCCCCGCGGAATCTCGATGGTCGAACCCGCCCCTGCCGCGAGGGTATAGAGACGGTAGTGCGACTCCTGCCATGGCTGGCCCTGATCACGCTGGGAGCGGCCGGTTGCCAACAGCGTGATTTCCCCAACTATCCGGCGAATTATCGCGAGTACGCCTATATCAGCAACGGCGGCAGCAATACCGTAACCGTGCTCGATGTGGTGAACATGCGGCAGGACCGCGTGATCGCGGTCGGTTCCAGCCCTTCCGGTCTGGCTGTGAACCCCCGGCGAAATGAAGTGTACGTGGTGAACTCCGGCAGTGATACCGTCACCGTGATCAATGCCGAGACCAACACCGTGGCTGCGACCATTCGCGTGCAACGGCAGCCCAACTCTATCGACGTGGATCAGCAGGGGGATCGAGCCTACGTCACCAATTCGAAATCCAACAATGTTTCGGTGTTGGACCTTGCGCGCCGGCGTGAGATTGGGGTGATTGGCGTCGGTGAGGGGCCGGGGATGGCGCGTATTGCCAATGACGGGAAGACGCTGGTCATCACCAACCGGGTCAGCGGCAGCGTCAGCATTGCCGACGTGCGCTCACTACGAGTAAGAAGCATTTTCGATCATTGCCCGGGGGCGGCGGATGCCATCATCCTGCCGGATTCTTCCAAGGCGTTTATCGCCTGCTCCGGGGGACACCAGATTATGGTGATCGGGCTGGCTCGTACCACGGGAAGCGATCCCGTACCCACTGACGTTCTTCTCACTTTCCTCGACGTTGGCAAGACCCCCATGCACATCGCTCTGAAGCCGGATGGGGGAGAGGCGTTCGTTTCCAATTACGACAGCGACACCATTTCCGAGCTCACCATCTCCTCCAACGAGGTCGGGGGCGCCTACCTGATCGGTGCGCATCCCGTGCGCGGCCTGGTGAGCGCGGACAACTCTCTCTTATACGTGAGCGATTACAGCGCCGGACGAGTGGGTGTGTACAGCATTGACGACGGCAAGCTGCTCGGTGCGGGGGTCAAGGTAGGGGAGGGCCCTGACGCTCTGGCTTTTTCCGCGTCCGGCCATTTTCTTTTGGTAGTGGATGCGCAGTCGGGAGATATCGCAGTGGTGCGCACAGCCAACCCTGCTTCCCTGCTTACCCTGTTCCCCGCAGGACGCGCACCGAATGCCATTGTCGTCAAAGCGTTCCTGGTCCGCTAGGTTCTCTTCTCGCTTTCTGAACAACTCCAGCCCTAGGTACGCTTTTCAGCTCGTCTCTGCCGGATTCTTCGCCCTGGGTGCGGAGGCAGGACGGAGTTGGGAGTATAAGTCTTCTTTTTTTTCCCGGTCGCGTTCCAGGTCGGCCAGGTAGGCAAGCCGCAGAGCGTGACGCGAAGCCGAATAGTGGGCGCCCGCCAACAACAGCAGGCCAGTCACGAATGCCCACAGCATCAAGCTTACGGAGACGGAGAAGGGGCCGTATACCGAGTGAAGGTCCATCCAGGGCAGCGCCCGGATGTATAGCATCTTTGCCAGTTCCCAGGAAAGCCCAATCACAATCGCGGTCGGCAGCACGGCACGGATGGGGAGCCTGCGGTTGGGAAGAATCCAATAGATGAGGAAGAAAAGCAGGACACTCGCGATCGCAGCCGAAATCTGCAACAGCCAGTGGGAGACAAGGACATACGCGACATTATTGATGTGTCCAAAGAACAGGAATCGCAGGATGGATTGCTGCGCCGCGGTGATGGCGACGCTCAGAAGGGCAACGGTACCAATCACGGCGGCTAACCCGAGCGAGACCAGCTGGTTCATGAAGTAGGAACGGTTCCTGGTTACGCCCCAGACCCGATTCAATGCCACCTCGAGGGGAAGGAAGACGCCGGTCGAGGAAATCAGCAACATGACCACCGATGCAACTTGAACCCCCTTGCGGGCATGGGCCACAATCTCCATGTTCTTAGTTACAAATTCCTGGCCGGTGGGCAGAAAGTACCGGATCATGTCTGCGATCGCGCTCTCCATGGCGTGGGAATGGAAGACGAGGCGCGCAATGGTGAACATCAGCACGATGAACGGAAACAGGGACAAGATCGTATTGGCAGCGACGCTGAAGGCGTAGGTATGTACTTCGGTCTGCGTCATGTACCGGGCAAGACTCCAGATCTGAGTCCCCAATCTTGCATTGCTGGCTATTTTCGCCGGCGGTTTTGGCTCGGCGGGAACGGCGGCGAGTGCGTCGTCTTCGACAGGCGTTGCCACAGGGCGGGGGACGGATACGCTAAACGCCATAGCCATCCATGCTAGCAGTACGGATGAACGCTCGAAATCACCCGCCCGATGCAGCCTCTACAACCTTGATGCCCCCCTGAGTTTCATTTTCGATCACTTCGCCGGCGGGACAAGAGAAGCAACCTTGGTTGCATGGGATTGACCGGCATCTATCTTGTAGTTACTGCAGGCAAATTTTTCTTGCACTCAATTCCAATTCCTGCCATAACATCATCAAGCTCGAACATAAATTCATTGTTCGAAACGCTTAGAAGGCCAATTGGTGTAATTGTTTCCCCACCCTCAAAGCATGCCAGGTCAACCATGACTTGCCGTATCGTAGCGGCCACTCGAGGTGTCCCCGGGGAATGCTGTAGACGGTTAATCAAGTCTGAAAGGAAGTTCGCTTGAAGGAAAATGGCGTGGTCAAGTGGTTCAACGGAGCCAAGGGATACGGGTTTATCCAGCGTTCCACCGGTGAGGACGTCTTCGTACACTTCTCCGCTATTCAGGAGAACGGGTATAAGACTCTGAACGAGGGCGACGCGGTGGAGTTCGAATGCCAGCAAGGACCCAAAGGACTCAACGCCGCGAACGTGGTCCGCAGCGCCTGAGATTGGATTAAAGGTCGTTGCGGGTGTCCGTCTGCCTGGCTGCGAGACGAACCAGGGCCCATTGCGCCGCTTCCGCAAGCACCGGATCAGGGGCGGCCGCCCACTCCTGCAACTTGGTCCGGTAGCTGGCCAGTCCGCTGTTTCCCATGGCGATGGCCACATTGCGTAACAAGCCGCCCAGCTTGGCGCGTTGCACCGGAGACTGCCGGAACCAGCTGCGAAAGGTTTCCGCATCCAGCTCCGCGAGCCAGGCAAGGGCCGGGTTGACCAGTTCTGTGCGAACGGCCAAATCCGCATCCGTGCTCAGCGGGGCGCGGCGATTCCAGGGGCACACGTCCTGACAGATGTCGCAACCGAAAACCTGGCGACCCATCTGGGCACGCAATGGCTCGGGAATCGACCCGCGTTTCTCAATCGTCAGATAGGCGATACAGAGGCTCGCATCCATTTGGTATGGCGCCACCAGGGCACCGGTTGGGCAAGCGTCGATGCAACGGGTGCAACTGCCACAGCGATCTTCCGGCAACGTGATCGGACCAGTAGGCGGCATCTCGAGCCCGGTAAGAATCACGCCCAGGAAGAGCCACGACCCCAGCTCCTGGTCAATGATGCAGGTGTTCTTGCCCGTCCAGCCGATGCCCGCATACCGGGCGTAGACCCGCTCTACCAGGGGGCCTGTATCCACATAGCAGCGTGACTCAAAGGGGCCGAGGAGCTGTTGCAACCTCTGGTCCAGTTTCTTGAGACGCGCCAGCAGGACATCGTGGTAGTCGCTGGGCTGTCGCGGGCTCTCGTCGTGGCCAGGCTGATAACCCGTCCAGGCATAGCGGGCAATCCAGGCGCTCTCCGCTGAGGCTGGATCGATGGATTTGGGTGCGTCGGCGTTGTAATTCGCGGCGCATACAATCACGGATCGGGCCCACGGAACAGCAACCCGCAGAGAAGACCGCAGCAGGCGGTTGTCCTGGTCGCGGCGCTTGAGGTATTCCATTTCGCCGGCATAGCCGCGCTCGACCCAACTCTCGAGGTAGGGTTCGAGGTGACTCAGTTCAGGATGATCTGCCGGCTCCCCGGTCGCCGGAATCGGAGCCATCCCGGCCTTGGAAAATCCGGCCTCCCGAGCCAGCGCGACGATCTGCTCCTGAACGGCGGCATCAAGCATGAACCTACATTCTAGTGTTACTCCGCAGCGTTGGCCGCGAGTGTCTCCATGAAGACGATATTCTGCGTGAGATTCGGCGGCAGACCGTGCCGCTCCGCTAGATATTCCGGGCTGTTGTAGGAGACCCAGACTTTTCCTTGATCATCCTCCCAAACCAGGATCTTGAGCGGCAGGTCGATGGCAATGCTCGGTGCCGCGAGCATCAGGGGAGTGCCCCCCTTTGGGTTGCCGAAAATGAGAAGCCTGGTCGGACGCATTTTCATCCCCACTTTCTCCGCTTCTCCGCTGTGGTCGATGAGTGCGAATACGGCAATTCCTTTCGCCTGGAGGATAGTCTGGAGCTTCCCCAGGGTCTCATCGACCGAGTGCTTGCTGGATTTATTGATGATTCCGTTGCTGGTCACGCGTTCCTTCCTCGGCGGTGGCTCTTGGTGTCAGATGTGCGGTTCCAGGATAAGTCTCTTCGGTGCAGAATGAAGGTGGATGGAACCTACGGGGCCGGTATTGCGTATCTTCTTAAAGAGGGCCAAGAGCCGTGCCTTTTCAGGCTTGAGGTGAATGATCGATGGTCAAGTTTTTGCTGTGGTGTATTCTCTTTCTCCTTTGCTGGCCACTGGCGCTGATGGCGCTGGTGTTGTATCCGTTGGTGTGGCTGATCCTGTTGCCATTCCGGTTGGCCGGGATCGCGGTGCACGGAGCGCTGGAACTGGTCGTGGCGCTGATCACCCTGCCCGCCCGGCTGATTCGCGCCATTTAGGTCGACCGTTCGTCCCGGTCACAGATGCTGGGCGCCCCACATCTCGCGAAAAACGAGTGCGATACTCCGAATTTCCTGCACGCCACCCTGGATAAAGCTCAACAGAAGATTTGGGGTCTAGATGGGATGAGACGGCTGGCCTCATCCCATCTAAAGAGTCTGCGTGAGAAGCTATCAATAGAAAAATGAGTCCCGCAGGGATGGCTGAACTGTCCAAATTAGCGGATGAAGTTGTTTTCTGACGATTTAAGCTGTTGATTGCTTTGACGAGAGCTTGGCCGAGCAAAATCAGGTTCCTTCTGTTGATCGGGTGCTGTCTAACTGGCCAGCTTCGAGTTGCGTTGATGAACGAAGGGCACGGCTTGAGAGGCTGCGGAAAAACTCGCCATTGGGTAGGAAAGCCGTACCTCAGGGGCTAAAGCCCGACGTATTTCCAATCACTTACGGCACGACTAAAGTCGTGCCCTGATACAAAACATGAGTTTTTCCGCAGCCTCTTCAGCCGTGCCACAGCACTCGCGCTGATGAGGGCTTTAGCCCCTGAGGTACCTGAGGTACGTCTTTCCAACCCTCTATGGAGAACTCAAACGCGAAAAGAGATGACTTTGCCCTGTAGGTCTAGAAAAGCGTACCTCGGCGGCTAAAGAGGCTGCGGAAAAACTCGCCGTTGGGTAGGAAAGCCGTACCTCAGGGGCTAAAGCCCAGCGTATTTTCAATCACGTACGGCACGACTAAAGTCGTGCCCTGATACAAAGCATGAGTTTTTCCGCAGCCTCTAAAGCCGTCAAGCGCGCAAACTTCTTACGGCACGGCTGAAGAGGCTGCGGAAAAACTCGCCATTGGGTAGGAAAGCCGTACCTCAGGGGCTAAAGCCCGACGTATTTCCAATCACTTACGGCACGACTAAAGTCGTGCCCTGATACAAAACATGAGTTTTTCCGCAACCTGTGAAGCCGTGCCCTTCGTTCGACAGTGTCTTTCCCAGGGCTCTAGGATCAGCGAAAGCTTCATTTGCTGTCCAAATTGGCCCGCTGAAAAAACTAATTTGGACAGGTCTGATTTTCAGCCGTCCCTTCGGGACTCGATTCAAATCGAGCCGCACCCAGCATCGGTGACCGGGGAAAATAGCCCTAGGGTTGCGCATAGTAGCCGGTCCGGGTGCGTGCAGTCAGGCCGGGTTTCGCCACCTGGATGAGGAGATTGTGATACTCGTTGCGATGATCGGCGGGCGCGGGCGTGAAGGACAACTCGTAATAAGCCTCGGTGTCCTCCAGGCACTTCTGCAGCAGCGAGAGGATATCGTTATTGGAGGTGAGAGCCACGCCGCCGCTCTGCGTGGCTAGCACCTGCAGGCCCAGGTCACCTACGCGGACCTGGGTCGACTTGCTGACACCCTTCAGGAAATCCTGATAGTAGAAGATACGGCCTAATCCTTCGGCGGACCCCAACGGGTCCACACTGTAGAGGGTGATCCGTGCCTGTCGAAGCTGGGTGGAAAGCCCGACGATGCTCGAAAAAAGCTGGTTCTGTTGCTTATTGTCCAGCTCAACGCCCGGACCGGAAAGCAACGGCCAACCGGGAGAGACCCAGAGGATTATCTTGCGGCCGGGTAGTCTGGCTTCCTGCTCGGCAAGCTCCCGAAGCGCATTCATGGAGAGCTGGAAGCGCTCGCTGGCCTGATACTGCGAAGACCGCCGGAGGTTGCGCAGACCGATCGCATATTGATCGAAAGATTCGCTGAGCCCGTTGCCATCGGTGGTGAAACCTTGTTGGACCTGCGTTCCTGTATCGGTGAAGAACGCCAGTGCCATGGGCTGGGCCAGACGGCCGCCGTTGGCACGCAGAAACTTATCGATCTGTCCCCGCTGGTAGGCGATGCTCTGATATCCGGTGTTCACAGCATCGACTACCAGGATGACGTGGACAGGGTCCTGCTTGCCGCTGACGGCCTGGAAGGACGTGATGTGCTGCAGGGTCTTGTTATCAAAAATGGTGAAGTCTTTTTGTTCAAGATCGGCGACAGGAGGCCCGGATTTTGGCGTCACCACGACGTCGAGGTCGATTCTGGATTCACGAGCTAACGCTGGAGGGACATTTTGCTGCGCGAACAGCACACTGACCCAAAGCAGAGGACTGAGCAGAACGACGCCGATGCTTGCCTGGATAGACATGACTTCCCTTCATCAAGGCTGCGCGGCGTCCACCCTCCAAAGGCTTCTTACCGGCAGACAGCCTCACGCTCCTCGGTTGGAGGATGCACGGGGCGTGCCTTGGTTCTTATAGCTATGACGAGGGGAGTGTAAGCCAGAGTTTCGAAAGCAAAACCGATTACCGCGAGTCTCAGACGAGGTCCATCTGAGACCAAATTCAGCTTTGGTCCTTTTGCGGACCTCAATTTCCGCCAGTCAGGACAGGGATCTCCTCCATCGCTTCTTGTTCCGCCAGGGCTTCTGAGGCAAGCTCCGGATCCTCGGAATCTTCCACATCCCTCAGTTTCCGCTGGATAATCCTGGTGCGGGTTTCCGCGCTGTCGATGGTGTTTTGCGCCTCGCCCAGCTTTTTCTTGACCTTGGCGAGAACCTCCGCGTACCTGCCAAATTCCGCTTTCACCGAACCGAGGGTCTCCCAAACCTCACTCGATCTTCTTTCGATGGCCAGGGTACGGAACCCCATTTGCAGAGCACTCAAGAGCGCGGCCACAGTGCTCGGCCCGGCCAGCACGACACGATGCTCGCGTTGGATTGAGTCAGCGAGACCGGGCCTGCGCATGGCTTCTGCATAGAGACCTTCGGTAGACAGAAACAGGATGCCGAAGTCGGTTGTCCGCGGCGGCGCAAGATACTTTTCAGATAGGCTCTTTGCACTCACCCGCAAGGTCACTTCCAATTGCCGCGAGGCTCTGTCGACCGCTTCCACATCACCCAGTTCGGATGCATACATCAAACGCTGGTAGTCCTCAACGGGAAACTTTGCGTCTATGGGAAGCCAGACGGGCTCGCCGTGGCTATCCCGGCCGGGCAACCGAACAGCGTACTCGACGCGCTCATCCGGGCGCGCGGTGGCCACATTCTTACGGAACTGGTCCGGGGCGAGGATCTCTTCAATGATTGCCCCCAGCTGTACCTCTCCCCATGTCCCACGTGTCTTAACGTTGGTCAGCACTCGCTTGAGATCGCCTACCCCGGTAGCCAGGGTCTTCATTTCACCCAGGCCGGTGTAAACCTGTTCCAGGCGATCGCTGACCTTCTTGAATGATTCACCCAGCCGGGCCTCCAACGTACCCTGCAACTTCTCGTCCACCGTCTGCCGCATTTGCTCCAGCTTCTTTTCATTTTCGACCTGAATATTGACCAGCCGGGTATCCACTGTGTTTCTCATCTCCGCCAGTTCGGCCTGCTGCATCTGGGAGATGCCGGTAAGGGTTGACAACACGCTATCGCCGAGATTCCTGAAAGCATTGGCCGTCTCCTCGCGCAATTGGGAGAGATTTCCATCGACACCCGATTGCAACATCCGAATCACGCTTGAGATGGCTTCTGTTTGTTGGCCCTGAAGGGTGTGGGTTTGCATGATCGTTGTATCCAGGGAAGACTTGAACTCCACCAACCTGGCCGATAGCTCATCCTGCAGTTTGCCGGACGAAGCAGCGATGGCCTGGGTCAACCCATCGACTTTATGTGCGGATTCGGTAGTAAAGAAATCGAAACGGTGCTCCATGCCCGAGCGAAGAAGCTCCAGCTTCTGATCGTTCAACCTGGTAAATCCTTCGACCTTGCCGGAGACAGAGTCTCCGATACCGGTCAGCGAGCTTACCACCTCGCTGCGAAGGCCCTGGGCGAGGGCGGTCTGCTCCAGACGGGTCCGGGCGACCTCGTCGCGGGCGGATCGATCCGCCTGTTCCCCGCGCGCCTGCAGCCAATCGATACGGTTGAGGACGGCCGACTGGTCAATCGCTCTGGCGGTGAGGTCCGAAAGCTTACGTACTTGCAAGAGAACGACCACCGCCAGAAGGCAACCGACGGCCAACATACTAATGATGGTTACAGTGTCCATTTAATCTCCCTTTCCGGGGTAAATCATGGTTTGCCTGTGAGGGCTAGAGCGGTTTAACAATTACTGTGGCCCGACAAAAGCCCGCGAGGAGTGGTTTTCCTTGGGAGAAAACCACGAAAAGGTCCTTTGCTTCGGTCTACACCAATTGTTAAACCGCTTTATCCCTCGCGAGCGATTGCGGCCACATCCTGACGAACGCTTTGCGCCCGCGGGGGTAGCGGAAACTGCAGTGAGTCCGCCAGACCAAGGGGCAGATATTCGTTGAGATACCAGTCCACAAATCGCCGTATCCCGTCTTCGATGGGGACCCGGGGGCTATACCCGGTAACGGCTTTCAGTTTTTCGACACAGGCCTGGGTCTCATAGACATCGCCTGGTTGCATGGGCATGAAACGTACATCCGCCGGCCTGCCGAGGCAGGATTCAATGGTGCGCACCAGGTGGAGTAACTCAACTGGCTGTTGGTTCCCTATATTGCAGAGACGCATCGGTGCTTCGGCGCCGGGCCCGTCCGCTTTATCCCAGTCCGGGGGCAGGGGCAAGAGGCGAGCAATGCCCTCAACGATGTCGTCGACAAAGGTGAAGTCGCGTTGCAGGCGGCCGAAATTATAGAGTTCAATGGCGCGGCCGCCCATCACCGCATCCACAAATTTGAAGACTGCCATATCCGGACGGCCCCACGGACCGTAGACCGTGAAAAATCGCAGCCCCGTCGTCGGAATGTGAAAGAGGTGGCTGTAGGCGTGGGCCACCACCTCGTTGCTCTTCTTGGTAGCCGCGTAGAGGCTGACCGGAAAATCGGTGGAGTCCTCCTCGGCAAAGGGGATCTTATTGTGCGAGCCGTAGACCGAGCTTGAAGACGCGAATACGAAATGGCGGCAGGAGCAGGCGCGAACACCCTCGAGTACGTTGACGAAGGCGACCAGATTGCTGGCCACATATTCGTCCGGACTGGTGATGGAGCGCCGTACTCCGGCCTGCGCGGCCAGATGAATCACAGCTTCGAACTCTCCGTTGCGAAAAAGGCTTTCGACTCGGGCCTTGTCGGCCAGGTCAAGAGGAAAAAACCAGAATCGAGGTCCAATGCAAAGCTTGCGCAGCCGCGCGTCCTTGAGCCTGGGATCGTAATAGTTGTTCAGGTTGTCTACACCCACAACTTCAAATCCATCCGCCAGCAGGCGGTGGACAAGATGCGCGCCGATGAAACCGGCCGCGCCGGTGACTAATATCCGCTTGTCTCTTGGCAACTTCATCATTTCCCTCTCCCTTACCGCCCAGCCCCACCGCGATCGAAGATTGGCTCAGTTACTGACCGCGAGCAGGAATCAAATGCGCTTGGTGACCGAAGAGATAATCCTCGGTGTTGTCAGGGTGAGTCAGTACGCTCCCTGTCCGGTGAATACCACCCTGGCAGTGCGCGCCAGGATATGAAGATCGAGCCAAGGAGACCAATTGCGAACGTAATAACTATCCAGCCGAACCCGGTCCCGGCGGCTGACAGCATTCCGCCCGGAGACTTGCCACAGACCAGTCAGGCCCGGGTTCACCCGGCAATACAACGAGAAATTCGGTCCGTACGCAGCTACTTCTTCTTCCACAATCGGACGTGGGCCGACCAGGCTCATTTCCCCCCGCAAGACATTCCAGAGCTGGGGTAATTCATCGAGACTGGTTTTCCGTAAGAACCTGCCCACACGGGTAATGCGAGGATCACGCCGCAGCTTGCGGTCGCGCTGCCATTCGTCGCGCAGAGCCCCGTCATTGGCCAGGGCGTTCTGCAGCAGCTGGTCACCGTTGACTTGCATCGTCCGGATCTTCCAGATGCGAAATGTCGAGTGTTCGCGGCCGACGCGGCAATGACCATAAAAAACCGGGCCCGGGGATTCCAGTCTCACCAGCATGCCAACCAGCAGGACAGTGAGCGCCACCATCGGGATGGTAAGGGCCACGACCAAGAGATCGATTGCCCGCTTGGTCATTCTCGGGAGCGGGAGAAGCAGGTCTCGTTTCACCTCGACCGCTAAGCACCCGCCCAACTGACAGGCGTCTACGGTGAGGCTATAAGGAGCCGTGGAGCTATGCATCATCAGCAGACGAGGAAATATGCTTTCGAATTTCTCCAGCTCCTGCAGCAATTTCCCGGAACCTGCGTCGGGCAAAGCGATCATCGCTCGTTCCACTCCGCAGGCTCTCACCGAAGCGGCAAGCCGAATATCGAGAACCGGGAGGCGATGCCGAGGGCGCGCGGCGTCAGAGGAGCAAAGAATGACTACCGGCCTCAATCCAATTTCCGGATGTATCTCCAGTTCCCGGATGATCGCGACTGATTCATCACCGGTATGAAAGACCGCGATCGGAATTCCCCACCATGGTGTACGGCAGACTACCCCGCGCACCAGGGACCGCAGCCAGGGGGTCACAACCATGGTTGCCATCCACCACAAGAGAAGTATCCGGCGGGGATAATCATCGACGTTTCGAGTGACGGCGATCGCTCCGGCGATTACCAGAAAGCTAAGAGTCAATGCAAGACCAAGACGGCGAAGCTCGGTTACGGCGTTATGGATGACGCCGGGGTAAAGATGAGACGAGAAGAATATGGCGATGAATACTCCAAGGGCCGGCCAAAGGGCGAGATAACGATGAATATCCAGGTCTCCGCCGCCGGCGCGCTTGCCTAACAACACCAGGCTGGCCGTAACCGTGATGGCGACAGCATCACAAACAAAGAAGACCATGGAAGACAGGAACCGGCGGCAACGGATTCTCGGCAAGCCGATCAGGGGATAGGCCGCCTCTGCCGGGAGTGCGCTTACCGAAGCCATTTTTGTGCCTCCGACTGTGTCACTGTCTCATTCGAATTCGTAGTTTGTAGCCGAGAGATTAGTAGGAGAACCTGAACGCTTCATGGGCAGCGATATTAAAAATGATTCATGAAGACAAACCGATATGGTCTTTCATCGAGCGCGCTCACGGCGCAAACAGCGGAGGTTTCTTCTGCTGAAAAAAGAACGGGGTTCAGCCGTCCCTTCGGGAGCTGGGCACGAACCCGTGAAAGGCAAGGGAGAACAACAGCCTGGTGGCCAACAAGTGCCGGCGGACCGGCCGGCTCAAAAAGTGGTCAAGCGAAAAAGCGCGACCGGCTCACGCCTGTCGCATGTGGCCGGCAAGCGGCTCTGTACTCGACTGCGGCGGTATGCCATGGCCGTTTGAGGCCGGGGGTGGAGGATCCCCGGAGATAAAGGTGTAGCCGATCCCCCGGTTGGTCTGAATCAATTTTTGCGGGAAGCCGCGATCTACCTTGCTTCGTAACGCGCTGATATACACATCGACGACGTTGGTTAAACCCTCGAACGAGGAGTTCCAAACGTGTTCCAGGATCATGGTTCGAGTGACCGGACGGTTGACGTTTCTCACCAGGTACTCGAGCAGCAGAAACTCCTTCGGGCGTAGATCGATCGCCTTTCCCAGGCGTGCGGCTCTTCTTCGGATGAGGTCCAGTTCGAGTTCGCCGGAGCGAAGCACATTCACTGCATTTGCTGCGGCGAGATCGGCCGCCGCCTGACGCAACCGTATCGAAAGTCCGAGACGGACTGCGAGCTCCGAGGCAAAGAACGGCTCGCGTACGCAGTCGTCGACGCCGGCTTCGAACAACTGCAGGCGCTGTTCCAGATCAAGGTATCGCGCGAAAACAAAAAGTGAGGCGTCGGAGTTCTCCTGCCGCAGCAGTTTCACCAGAAGCACAATATCTCCGAAGATGAGGGAATCAGAATCGACCAGAACGCCCTCGTATGGAGCAAAGCGGGTGAGTTGCAGGCACTCTCGTGCTGAGACAACCGTTTCCACTACAAACTGGGCGGAGCTGAGCGCTTTGGCAACTCTTCTTTGCAGATCACAGCGGGGTAAGAAAGTGAGTACTTTCATGAGGATCTCCAAAATCACGACGATCGAACAGTCCGATGGAAAACGGCGCGAGTCAATTCATAACTTCTGTTGTTCGATCCACCCTGGTGAGCCGCGGCTTTCCTGAAGAAGAGTCGCGGGTGAAGCCATTTACGCTGGTTGTACTAAGGTGAAATCGCTGTACCGGAAGGGCAATCTGCTTTTGCGCTACTGCCGGTAAGTTCTGAGATGCCATGATCACGATTCATAGGAGTGGTAAGAACAGAGTTGCTCCATGGGAACCTGAGATCGCATTCGGAGGTCTCTGCAAGCCGCCCTATTCGTTACTCCGCGTACAGAGTAGAGCGGCGAGTAAGGTACAAGACAGGAGTGACAACCTCAATGCGATGAGGCAAACAAGCTTACATGGTGGAAAAGCAATAACAGAAGTTACTTTACTCTGTCAATTTAAACTAATTTGCTTTGTATTCGGCCGGCAATTGTGACTAACAAGAGAGCGGAGCAGAGTATTGGATCGGACCGGGCAGATCTCGTATTTTATTCATCTTAGTAAAGCTCCCGTTCAAGTCACACGATGAATAAACCATGCGACTACGGAGTGGTGAGCAGGCTGCGCCCGGTGTTGCGGATCGGAAACAGAAAGATAGGTTACGGCGTGCAAATCCAAGGAGAGAAAGGCGTTCACACTTACAAGCGGGGAAGGTGACCCAGGGTTTTGATCAGACTGCATTGTTACGTCGAAGCAACATCCTGAGCGAAAGCCTCGGACTTTTCAGCTCCGCAACGTAGTCTCCCGGTCAGTGCACATGTGCACTCCCAAGGAGAGACTTCCCATGCTGAAACAAATTGCCCGCACGCTCGCAATCGGCGCAACGCTTTTTGCGCTGATTACCCCCGCCGCTCTCGCCTCCACCCCACTTGGCACAGATCCGGAACCCGGTGTCGTCCATGCCGTCCTGGTCTTCCTCGGCTTGGCGTAGAATACTCTCCTGAAGCAGCTTCACAATCACTGTGGCCGATAGCGTTGATGATCCCGGCGAGCCGGGATCATCAACGGGCTCCCGCACCCTCTTGAGTGTGACGTTCGCCGCCGCAATAAAATATGGTTCCAGTTATTCGGGGCCGCAAGCACTCCGGCGCATGGCGCGAACTCAAGGACAGTTCGGGATCGTCTGCACCTTGTGAAGCTGCTGACGGCGCGCCTGTCGTCGACCAGCCGCCTTGAAGGGAGACTCAGGGAATGCATCTTACCGGTTTGGATCTCCTGTTCTGGGCGGCCGGCTTTCTGGAAAACTCTGGGTTGCTCTTCGTGCTGTGGTATCGACGCCGCACCAAAGGTTTCCCCTTCTTCACAGCGCTCATCACGCTGATCGTGATTAAAACAATTGTGTTGTATTTCGTACTGCATTACCTGTCTAAAGATTGGTATTTTTATATCTATTGGTCGCTAACTGTGCTCGATACAATGCTGCAATTTTGCGTTGTGTACGAGATCGCTTCCCGGGTGTTCAAGCCGCTGGATGTGTGGGCGAACGATGTCCGCGGTAGTTATGCCTGGCTGCTGGGCTTGAGCTTTTGTGTCGCTTGTTGTCTGACATGGCTGGCTAGTCCGCCGGCGCGAACCTGGATGCAGGCTTTCGCAACGAAAGGTAACCTGTTTGCGGCTGCATTGCAGAGCGAACTCTTTGTGGTCATGATGGCTTTGTCGATCAACGCGAGGCTCCCCTGGAAGACGCATGTCGCCAAGATTGCCGAGGGATTGGGCGCGTATTCCCTGCTCGCGGTGCTGATTGAGACCGGCCACAGTTACTTTGGGGTAAGCCGGGAGCTACCAGCGTTCCTGGTTTTGTCGTATGTTCGTATGGTTGCATACCTGGTCTGTGTTAACTATTGGATTATCAATCTATGGCCTGATGAGCAGCCGGCTCGCAGAATGACGGCGGAAATGCGCGACAAAATGTTTGCATTGCAATCATTGGTCGAATACGATCTTCAGGATTTGCGGTCAAGGAAAAAGTGGTGAACACCCATAATTTTTATTTCCTCACTGCGATCGGGATTTTTGTTGGCGCGCTGTTGTTGGTTGCTGGATATTACTACAGCCAGAGCCGCCGGCCATCTCCGGCAAACTGGGAAGACCTGTTTGCCAGGCTGACGTGGGTTGACCGGAATAACATTGCTGAGGTTGCACTGGACCTGATTGACGAGTCTGGGCAAGCGAAAATATCCGAGGATTCCGGGACCATGGAGCCGGCGAAGATATGGAGCTTGATTGGCGGGCTCAACGGACTCGAAGTGCTGGAGAAGAACAGCGAGGTGTTGATCGATCTGGCTTTTTATGTGCAACAGTGGTATCCGGAAGCGTTGCCGATTGCAGAGCGGCTGCGCCTCGATGCCCGGGAGTTGAAGTGGCATGTCGCTCGGTTGAGGGCAGCCGCGCAGAAAGGAGATCTGCAGGTATCCTTCCCCTTCTATGCGCAGCGTGCCGTGGTTAGTTACTACCGCATGACCCGCCGTGTACTCAGTCTTTATGAGGCGGGAAATTTTGCCATGCTCGCCGACTTGCAACGGGCACTTTAGAGCTGGTCAGGGCGCCAATCGAATTGCCACGACAATCACTCGCCCCAGGTTTTCTATCTCTGTGCGGTACTTCCATCGGCGGCTGGTGGCTGGCGAGAGGGGATGGGGGATCAGGGTCAACCAATCCGAAGCCTTATCCAATTCGCACCAGCCACAGACATAGCCCTCCCGGGTCAAAAGAAAATAGATGGGGCGTTGAAATTCATGGGTCCAGTCTTTCCGGGAACAGATCGCGCGTTTCTGGGTATCGATCTGAACGATCGAACCAGCCGGGATCATGGGATCCAGGGTCAGGTCGCGTTTGCCGATGATGCCGCGCCTGTAAGGGGCCAGCGACTGACCATTTTCAGCCGCAAGCAGCATGGTCTCATCCGGCGGCTGATCGGAGGCCGGCGGATCCGGAAGCAAATATCGCGCCTGGTCCTCGAGGGGGCCTTCGGTCAGCAATATAGTTGCATTGGGGCTGGAAAGCTGTTTGAGAATCAGGGTCTGCGCTTTGCTCGGATACATGGAGCGTAACAATTGCTCTGTAGGGACGTTATAAATGTCGGCCAAAGCTATTAGCTTGTTGACCGTTAACTCATGTTCTTCGCGTTCCAGGCGGTCGAGCCAACTGGCGGAGACCTGGTAGGCCTGATTGCCGCGTTCCTGGGCAAAGCGAAGACTGCGTTCTTCCACCTCTCGCAAGGAGAGCTGCCATTGCCGGCGAATTGTACGGAGCCTTGCACCAATCCCTGCCATGCGCGAACCTTTCCCGTGCTACCCCAACTTGCAAATGCAGATTACTCATCGCCACGGGCGCTTCTTTCGCCTCATGGGGAGCGGGTGTTCCGCATCTCTTATGCTCAGCTTATTTAGATGGTCACCCACAACTTACTGCAAGTCTGTTCTCTCTCAAGTCCGCAATCCATCCAGTAGGACGGGGGAGGCGCGCTTAAGCGATCAACCGCAACGCGGGCGGCCACATCAACAACGACTCTCTTCAGGGAGGGCCGCCGAAATTTCCGTTGCGAGTTAGAGGGCACGTGCGTCCCTGTCTCTCACGGAATGGCCATTCGAGGCGCCAGGGCCGGCGGTCATGCAGGTGAAGGTATAGCCTATGCCCCGATTCGTCTGGATCAATTTTTGGGGAAAGTCGCGATCCACCTTGCTTCGTAAGGCGCTTATGTACACATCGACTACATTGGTCAGACCCTCGAAGGAGGAGTTCCAGACATGTTCCAAGATCATGGTCCGCGTGACCGGGCGGTTCACGTTGCGTACCAGGTATTCAAGCAGCAGGAATTCTTTGGGGCGCAGGTCGATGTCTTTGCCCAACCGCGCGGCTCTTCGCCGGATGAGATCCAGTTCGAGGTCGCCGGACCGTAGCCTATTGACTGTGTGCGACGTGGATATACGTGAGGCGGCCCGGCGAAGGCGGATCGAAAGCGCAAGGCGCACTGCCAGTTCCGACGTAAAGAAAGGCTCGCGCACACAATCATCCACGCCAGCTTCGAACAAACTCAAGCGCTGCTCCAGGTCCAGGTAGCGCGCGAAAACAAAGAGGGATGCGTCCGGGTTTTCCTGCCGCAGCTGCTTCACCAAAACCAGGGCTTCGGGAAAGACAAGGGAATCCGAATCAACAAGAACTCCGTCGTACTTTGCGAACCGCGTGGACAAAACGCATTCCTTTGCCGAATTGACGCCCTCGACAACGAACTGGGCCGAGTTCAGAGCCTTTTCGACCCTTCTTTGCAGATCGACGCGGGGCAGGAAGGTAAGCAGTCTCATGAGTGACTCCAGGATTCAATCGGCGTCAAGAAACAATGAGCGAGCTGCTGTCGCAACGTGAGTTTCATCGTTACGTTTGCAACTTCGGTACGTGAGGGCTATGGCGATCACGCGCAGGGCCGCGAAGGAAATCTCACAGTGCCTCGGACCCAACTACGACGCTATGCCGCACATTCATCAATAAGCAGCGAGATACCATACTCAGCTTGAGGAGAGCGAGCCGGCAGGACAAAACAGAGTGGTAGGTCGCCGATAAATCAGAAGTACCAAGAAACTCTCATGGTGTCAAGAATTTCTAGGAATTTTGCCATGTCATCAACACAATTGCACCACGATTAACACTCAATTATTCGGATAACCGCGCACGGTAAGAAGATGAAAACATCCCCGGGAAAGTTCCCAGCGTACTCCAGGCAGTAAGTTTTAGCACAAGCCTATGCAGTTCGCCGCAGCGTCCACCCCAAGGTGGGATTGCGACATAACACCTTCGGCAGGAAGGTAGATGGGATAATTTATTGACGCAGGATTGTGCGCGTTTGTTGGACCCGTGTCAGGATGGGCAGCCACTCTGCCGGCGAAAGAGACTCGACAGCGCCCGCACTCTGCCCTGGAGACGCCATGCCTCACCACACCCGCCGCTTCAACCCGTTTTGCCGAGGTGCACTTTCGTTTCTCGTCAGCGGCCTCCTGGTAGGCAGTCTTTCCTCCTGTAGTGGGAGCAGTAGCAGTAGCAACGGTGACAGCACTGGATCTCAGGCTACGCTGACTCTCTCTCCCTCCACTATTCAAGTGACGGCGGGCGCCGCCGGGCAACCGGCTTCCCTGTTGTTGACAGCGCCGGCCGGGACTGGTGCGGTAACCGTCGCGGTGTCCGGCCTGCCAAGTGGGGTCACGGTTTCCCCGGCGACGCTCTCGGTGACCCCGGGTGTTGCCTTGCCGCTGACGTTTACAGCGGCATCCTCAGCGGCAGCCACCATGGCGATGGTCACGTTCACCGCCAGCGCCAACGGCCAGAGCGTCAGCACGCAAGCCTCGCTTTCCATCCAGGCAGCTCCGCCGGGCGACTTCTCGCTCAGCGTCACGCCGGCATCCTTGACCTTGACAGCCAATGGCACAGCCGGGACCGTTTCAGTGCTGGCAACAGCGCAGAACGGATTTTCTTCCAGCGTGCAAGTGGCGATCGCCGGTTTGCCAACCGGGGTGACGGTCCAGCCGTCTTCGCTCACGCTGACCCCGGGCACCGCCGCAACGCTTACGCTGACTGCTCCGGCTGGAACCGCCGCCGGGTCCGCGACGGCTACGCTTACCGGGACGTCAGGCGCCCTTACGCATACTGCTTCGTTGGCTGTCACCGTGACCGCGCCACCACCGGCCCAGGCCGACTTTTCGCTGGCGGTCAGCCCTCAGTCTCTGAACGTGACCATAGGCGGCGCGGGACAACCGGTGCAGTTGACTGCGACCGCACTCAACGGCTTCACTGGCAACGTCAACGTCGCACTCAGTGGATTGCCCGCTGGGGTGACGGCTAACCCAGCCTCGGTTTCGCTCACCCCGGGCACGCCGCAGAGCGTTACGCTTACGGCCGGCAACAGCGCCCAGGCGGGGAGTGCGAATGCAGTCTTCACCGGCACCTCCGGGTCGCTTACCCATGCCGCCACCCTGGCTCTTACGGTGACTGTCTCCGCAGGCGTGAACGTGACCACATATCACAATGACAACGCGCGCGACGGATGGAATGCAGCGGAGACGGTGCTCACTCCGCAGAATGTCAACGTCAACGGGTTTGGCAAGCTTCGTGAATTGCCCGTAGACGGCAAGGTCGATGGGCAGCCGCTCTACGTGAGCAGTCTTTCGATCGCGGGCCAGACGCATAACGTACTTATCGTAGTTACCGAACACGGCAGCGCCTATGCATTTGACGCCGACTCGGGCACGCAATTGTGGAAGGTGAGCGCGCTGGGAGCCAATGAAACCACGAGCGACGATCACGGCTGCAACCAGATCTCACCGGAGATCGGCATCACCGACACCCCGGTGATCGACCGGTCCCACGGCCCCAACGGCACTGTTTTCCTTGTCGCCATGTCGAAGGATGCGAGCAGTAAGTATCATCAGCGGCTGCATGCATTGGACCTCACGACCGGTGCGGAGATGCAAGGCAGCCCGTCGGAGATTCAGGCCAGCTTTCCCGGCACGGGATATGGTTCCACCAACGGAACGCAGGTATTCGATCCCGGTCAATACGCAGAGCGTGTGGGCCTGTTATTGATGAATGGACAACTGTACCTGGCATGGACCTCGCACTGCGATCAGGATCCCTACACCGGGTGGCTCATGGCCTACAGCGAAGCGACCCTGCAGCAGACCAGCGTTTTGAACCTGACGCCGAACGGCCCTTCCACGCCCCACTTTGGCGACGCGGAGGGTTCGATATGGATGAGCGGCGCGGGCCTGGCCGGGGACACGCAGGGCAATATTTTCTTCCTGGACGCAAACGGGACCTTTGACTCCACCCTGAGCGCGAACGGCTTTCCTGCCCACGGAGACTTCGGTAACGCGTTCATGAAGGTATCCACCACCGGGAATGTGCTGGCCGCCGCGGACTATTTCGCCGCGTACAATCTGCAATCCGAGAGCGATGCTGACCAGGACCTCGGCTCCGGCGGGGCCATGCTTCTGCCCGACCAAACCGATTCCAAGGGCAACACGCGTCATCTCGCTGTGGGCGCCGGCAAAGATACCAATATCTATGTGGTCGACCGCGACAACATGGGCAAATTCAATGCCAGCAGCAACAATGCGGTTTATCAGGAGCTGCCGAATGCGCTGAGCGGCGGCGCATGGTCCATGTCTGCCTTGTTCAACAACACGGTCTACTATGCGGGCGTGGGCGATCACCTCAAGGCGTTTCCCATCACCACAGCGTTGCTGGCCACCTCCCCGGCGGCCCAGTCAGCGAATACTTTTCCGTACCCGGGTGCAACTCCGAGCGTGAGCTCGAACGGGGCACAGAATGGCATCGTGTGGGCGATCGAAAATCAGAACGGCGCCGGAGTCCTGCACGCTTACGACACAACCAACATCCCGACCGAGTTGTATGACAGCAATCAGGCGGCGAACAGTCGCGACCATTTTTCCGACAATAAATTCGTTCCTCCCATGATTGCTAATGGGAAGGTGTACGTGGGAACGACGAACAGCGTGGCTGTCTTTGGCCTGCTGCACTAGAAGGCGATCAGCTAGATGGTCCTACCCTTGGCGGGCCTTTCTGTCGCCACCTTAACGTGTCGCCCAATATCGTAAGGTAGCCTCACGATTTATACGTTATGCATCTGCTCACCCGCCATGTTTTGTCGGATATTGGGAAAAACCATTGAGCTTTGCGGCATCCCATATCTCGCGAAAAACGAGCGAGATATGGGGCACCCGGCATCGGTGGAAGAGAAAAGGCACTCTGTGAAGATCGATGGTAGCCCGGTCATTGGAGCTTGCCTGTATGGTCGGCAAGCCAATTCGGACAGCTTGCCCGGTTTCCCTCGGGAGGCTGTGACCTTTTTAAGTTCCCTTGTAGTCTGTGGCCGGAAAGCTGCGAAGAGCACCTGCCAACAAGCATCGCCGGGGTCCTTCGACTCCGCGCCATAAACCCTCTGTTATGCGATAGATCTGCGAGGCGCTTCGCTCCCACGGCACGCCGGGGCAGGCAGGATGACGCCTCTGGAGGGGACTAAACAACCTCTGGTCGGGTGAAAAACACGAAAAGATCGAAAAGTCACAGGCTCTCCGCGAAGGAGTACTGGCCCCGCGTTGTCGTTGGGTAGAGCATCGCGGTCCGGCTGGGCCGCGCCAATCGAGTCAAAGGGGGCGGGATATTTTGTAAAATTCGATAAAATTTGGCTTTTTATCGCCTTCCGCGGCGCCCGGAGAAGCTTTTAGGCGGGGAAAAGGAGGGCCTGAGGTAGCTCCCTCGGCCCAGAACGGCGTCGAAGATGGAGCCGGTTGCGGCGGGAACCCAGCTCTGGCTTTTGGGGTCGATGAAGGGATTGGCAAGGGTGGGTTGGGGCGGGTCAAGGTTGGGATCAAGGTTGGAAGACGACGTGCCGTTCGCGGGTTTGGGGGCTGGCTCGGGTGCAGGCTCCGGGTGGGCGACGTGGGACGCGTCGGGTTGGGCTTCCGCGGCGTCAACGGGGTCGCCTGGCTCTTCCCCTGCGGCTTGCTTCTGTTTGCGGAGCCACTCAGCTGGGTAGATTTGTGGCTTGACGGGTGGGGCCGCGGGTTGCATTCCGGATGGGGAGCGACGACGGTCCGGAATAAGGCCTTCGATGGCCGCGATCATGGAGAGGGCCTTGATCTGGCCGGCGATGCTGCCCCTGGTGGCTTCGGAGGAAAGAGTGGCCAGTTCCCAGAGCCGGTTCAGGACCTGGTCGCGACCAAAGCTCAGCTGGCGCTGCCCTTCCACGGCAAGGCGGGACAGTTCGGCTTCCTGGTTTACCAGCTTTTCCCTGACGGCGGCGCGGTGCTCGTTCATGTAGGCGCGGACGCGGGGCTTGGCTTTGGTATAGGCGGCGGTGTCGGGATTGAGGCCGACCGCTTCCGCGGCGGCGCGGTCAGTCATGGTTCCGGACATGATCAGGTGAGCATAGGCCATTTCCTGATCGGTGATGAGATCGCTAACCTTATTTTTGGGCATAGGGTATCCTCGTTCCTCGGTTTGGGGTTGGATTTGGATTGCTGCTCTCTTTGGGGGGACAAGGGGGCGAGAGCCGCGGCAGGCCATTCGTGGCTGGTGTTGGTGATTTTTGGACAGGGATCGGGTGAGGCACCGGATAGCGGTAAAGCTATCCTTCGCTCACGCGGAAGGCCGAAACAGCCGGCAACTGCCGGACAGGCGCGGTTGCGTGAGGAGTCCGTCGCCTGCCGATATCTTCTGCTCTAAGAAATACAGCCTTTCGAGGTTTGATGTAAGGGGGGAGATGCCTTTTTTCGGCAGCGGAGTACCCGCCCAAAGGTTACCTGGTTTCGACTGCGCGGGACGAAAAGTAACGGATGGAATGTAGCTACTTTCGTCCCCCGTCGTCTCCCTCCACCGATGCCGGGTGCCCCATATCTCGCTCGTTTTTCGCGGGTTGGCAAACAGACGAACAGAGCTGTCCAAATTAGCGGATGAAGCTGTTTTAGAGTGGAGTTAATTCGCGGATTGCGTGGAAGCGGGTGGGTCTCGAAGAGAATCAGGTTGGCTACTGGCCCGCTCAAGCCAAAACAAGGCTTGAATGGGCCACCCAGCCATAACAGAATGGCAAGACAAAAACCCGCTGACTTTCTCGCTGCTCTACCGCCACGGATTGGTTAGAGGGACATGAGTGCCGCGCCTATGGCGCTCCCACGGCAGGCCCCACGGCACGCGGGGCAGGCGGTCGACGATTCCAACCCAGCCCTTCCGGGCTGGGCTGACGTTTAGCGGACGGCCCTCCGGGCCTCGATGCAGTCTGCTCCCAGAGGTAACCCTTCCATTCTCAAAAAGCTGATTTGGACAAGTCTGCCTGAGCCTAGCCCAGGACGTAGTCCTGAGTAGGATCGAAAACATGATTCAGTCCCGGGACGGCTGATACACGCTTCACCGGATTAGAACAAACTCTGAACGAAGGGCACGGCTTAAGAGGCTGCGGAAAAACTCGCCATTGGGTAGGAAAGCCGTACCTCAGGGGCTAAAGCCCGACGTATTTCCAATCACTTACGGCACGACTAAAGTCGTGCCCTGATACAAAACATGAGTTTTTCCGCAACCTGTTAAGCCGTGCCACAGCACTCACGCTGATGAGGGCTTTAAGCCCCTGAGGTACGTCTTTCCAACCTTCTATGGAGAACTCAAACGCGAAAACAGATGACTTTGCCCTGTAGGTCTCGAAAAGCGTACCTCGGCGGCTAAAGAGGCTGCGGAAAAACTCGCCGTTGGGTAGGAAAGCCGTACCTCAGGGGCTAAAGCCCAGCGTATTTTCAATCACTTACGGCACGACTAAAGTCGTGCCCTGATACAAAACATGAGTTTTTCCGCAGCCTGTCAAGCCGTGCCCTTCGTTCGAGAGTGTCTTGCCCCAGGGCTCTAGGATCAGCGCAAGCTTCATGTGCTGTCCAAATTGGCCCGCTGAAAAACTACTTTGGACAGGTCTGAGACGAACGACCCTCCCCGCCCCTGACCTGGAGATCGGAGAAATTAGCGTAGCCCAAGACGCCCTCGGAGGCGTCGCTTCCCGATTTAAACAGCTCTACGTCAAGCTTCCCTCATCGTTCCCACAAAGACGATTGGGGAGAGACGAAAGATACCCCTGCGATTCGTCTATCGGCCAGGGGCCGGTTTACGCGAGCAAGATTCCAACTTGAGGACTAGGCTGTCTTATGCTTTTTCCCTGAGCCGGTCGCGCAGGTCGTGCCTCACAATGCGTGCCTCCTCCGCTTTGCGCGCTAATTCGTAGCGCTGATCTTCGGTGAGTATTGCCGGGCGAACCTTCGCCTCTTTCTTGGAACCGGCAGCGGATGCATTTGCCCGCGCCTCGACACCAACAGCCGTGGCCGCGGATTGCTTCTTTGCCTCAATCGCTGATTTCCCTGTCATACAACCATCTTGCCTAGTCCCAGGCTGGATTTCAAATGGAATCCTGAATGAGAGCCCTGACTCAGGCACGTGACCGCTTGCCTAGGGAGTGGCGCGCCCTGAATCTCGCCCATTTGAGGCTCGAAACGATACGCCAGTCCCGATGGTTCACATCGCTAAGCGGCGTCTTCTGCATCCATGATGGAAGTGATGACCACAACCCTCGAAAATTGCGAAGACGAACCGATACGAATCCCGGGCTCCATTCAGCGGCATGGTTTCCTCCTGCTTCTCGATCCAGGGGGCGAGCATGTGGCGGGGGCCAGCGAGAACGCGGAGGAATTCCTTGGCATTCCCCTTAAGCTAATCCTGGGCGCCCCTATCGCGAGCATCCTGGAGCGTGAGATTCTCGCGGCGGTACGATCGCTCACGCATCCTGACGACACTCCTTCGCTGCATACATTTTTGGGATCCTTCAAAATACGCGATGAGTTGCATAGCGTGGTGACCCATCGCATCGATGGCGAACGAGTGCTGGAGTTTGAGCGCCTGGATCGCCTGGTCAGTCCTGAGCTGATGAATGCGGTGATCACGAATTTCGTGGCCACATTGAGCACGTTGGGCGGTGAACTGGAGTTGCTGCAAGCGATCACCAGGCAGGTGAAAGATCTAACGGGATTCAATCGGGTGCTCCTGTATCAATTCGATCCGGCTGGCCATGGCACGGTACTGGCGGAAGAGAATGACGGGTCGCTTCCCAGCTATCTTCATCTGAGGTTTCCGGCTAGTGACATCCCGCGGCAGGCACGCGAGTTGTATGTGTTAAACACGGTGCGCATCATCCCCGACGCGGCCTACGTACCGTCGCCCCTGCGAGGCGTTGCGCAACGCCCGATGGGAAGCCTGGATCTATCCATGTCCATCCTGCGCAGCGTGTCGCCCATCCACCTGGAATACATGCGCAATATGGGCACACGATCGTCCATGTCGATCTCCATTGTTTGTGAAGGAAAGCTTTGGGGCCTGATCAGCGGGCACCATGCGGAGGCTCACTCCGTGCCCTACCTCGTACGAAGCGCCTGCGATCTGCTGACCAAGATGGTGTCATCCCAGTTGATGGCGTTTCGGACCACCTCGAAGCTTAAGAAAATGGTCTATTTTGACGGCATACAGCGAACGATGCTGACCCAGATGGCAGCGGAAAAGGATTACGTTGCCACCCTCGCTGCGCAGATGGATTATCTGATCCAGGTGACGGACGCCGCAGGCGCCGCAATGATCGTTGCTGGGCAATACAGTAGTCATGGCCAGGTTCCGCAAGAGCAAGCGGTGCGCCGCCTGGCCGTCTGGCTGGATTTGCAGCCGGATCTCAACCTGTTTGAGAGCCCCCAGCTGCAGAAAGAGATTCCGTGGGCCGAGGAGATTGCGGACACGGCGAGCGGCCTGCTGGCCATACGGATCTCGGATGTTCGGCAAAGCTATCTCATGTGGTTTCGCCCGGAGGTAGTGCGCACTGTGCATTGGGCGGGAGAACCAGACACCCAGAAAGGGAAAGGCCTTCGCCCTCGAGATTCGTTCAACAGCTGGAAGGAACTCGTGCGGGGGCAAAGTATGCCCTGGAGTGAGACGGAGATCGAGTCCGCCCGGGAGTTTCGGTCCGCGTTGATGACCATCAGCCTCAAACAAGCAGAAGAAGCGGTGGAATTGAGCGAGGCTCGGTTCCAGCAGCTTACGCAAGCCTTGCCCAGTCCGGTCTGGGCCGCAAGCGACGACGGGCAGCTTACGTACGTGAACGAGCAGTGGCGCGAGCAGGGTTTTGGAGAGCAAGGGCGATGGTACGAGCAGGTGGGGCTTACGCCGGAAGAAGCAGCCGAGTGTGGAGAGGCGTGGGAGGCGGCTGTGGAGGGTGGGAATCCGTTCGAAGCCGAATTGCGGTTTCGCGCCGGCGTGGACCGGGTGGAAACGTGGTGCCTGGTCCGAGCGGTTCCTTTTCTGCGGGCGAATCACAGCCGCGCCGGGTGGATCGGTACGTGTACTGATTTGACCGACCGGCGGGCGCGTGAGGCAGCGCTCCGGGTCGCCGAAAAGCTGGCGCTTACCGGACGAATGACGAGCGTGATCGCGCATGAAATCAACAACCCGCTGGAGGCGATCACCAACCTTTTGTATCTGCTGAGCATACAAATGCGCGAGAATGCCACATCGCTCGAGCACATCGAGATGGCGCAGCACGAATTGGAGAGGATTTCCGGCATCACCAAGCAGACGCTACGATGGTCGAAAGAAAGTGTGCAGAACGCCGAGTTCGGTATGGTAGGCATTCTGTTTGACGACGTGGTGCGCTTGTTCGCAGCCAAGACGCGCAATCGCCAGATTACGGTCACGATTGTGGGAGGAGAAGAAGTCCGATTTTATGGAGTGGTCGGTCAGATACGACAGGTGCTGGCCAACCTGGTGTCAAACGCGCTTGATGCAGCTCCGGTGGGGGGCCACATCTGGCTGGACGCTGTGGCCAACGAACCTACGATCGAAATCGCTGTTCGCGATGACGGAGCAGGGATGAGCAAAGAGGTCGAGCGGCAGCTTTTTCAGCCTTTCTTTAGCACCAAGGGAGATCTCGGCAACGGGCTGGGGCTCTATATATCGAACGAGATTGTAGAGCGCCACGGTGGGCGGCTGCTGGTAGAGAGCACTCCCGGAAAGGGGACGACCATGCGGATCCACTTGCCCGGCGATCGCGTTCGGATTTCCTCTCCGGCAGAAGCAATCGATCCAGACCTGAAGCAGTGAGCCTGCCGATCGCGGCCGAATATCCTCTTGTTACAAGGCAAAGGGCTGCCTGATCCAGACGGGATTCTACAGGGGAGCGGGAACGTCGTCCGTCACGTGCGCCTGACGTCAGCGGATAGACTGGATGAAATGTCGGTTAAAAAACTGATGGAGGAAGCGGTGGCGAGAGCGGCGATTCCTCTCGCTCCCCGCGGAGCTCCCCGTCCGATCATCAAGTCGATTTCCGCCAAACAGCGGCCGCGCCGCCCGGCCTAGCCGCGGAGGCGCGCCAGTAAATCCTGCGGGTGTACGGGTTTTGCCAGGATTTCGAATTCGTGGCCCTGACCCCGAGCGCGATCCAGCAGATCCGCGGTGGCAGCCTGGCCGGAAAAGAGCAGAATCTTGCAATTGGGCAGAATGGTCCGAATGGTGATGGCGGCGTCAATGCCGTTCATATCGGTCATGATGACGTCGGAGATGAGCATGTCGGGCCGAAGCGTGCGCGCTGCTTCCACGGCCTTCTCACCGCTGTACACAGCTGTGGCCTCAAACCCGCTCTGGTTTAGGATAATGGCCAGCGTGTCTGCGATCACTCGCTCGTCATCAGCTACCAGCACCTTGGGCTTTGCTTGTGAATTGATCATTTGCTCCTGAGTGACGATCTAAGTCTTTCTGACGCTCGGCGCTCCAGCACTCCCGATCGGCCGAAGCAGGTCACGATATCGTAGTAAGGAAACGTTGGGCGGTCTCTCGAATCATACGCTTCCGATTCAGATGCTGTCTCCTGGCGTGGCGTTGCGGGACGCCGGCAGAGATTGCGGCGCCAAGCTAACCGTATAAGATAATTTGACCACAAATCCTTTCGTTGGACATTTTCCCATGGCTGAACCGATCATTCGCGCGCAGCAGGTTGAGAAGTATTATGCCCAACCCAGCGAGAATCGCATCCAGGTGATCGCGCCCACTGACCTGTCGATTGTGCAGGGAGAAATCGTAGCCCTGCTTGGTCCGTCGGGTTCAGGCAAGTCGACGCTGCTGCGCATGCTGGCCGGCCTCTCCCGGCCTTCGGCCGGGGAGGTGTTCTGGCACGGCAAGCCGATTTTGCAGACCCAGGTAAACGTAGGCATCGTATTTCAAAGCTTTGCCCTATTTCCCTGGCTGACGGTGCTGGAAAATGTCGAGGCGCCGTTGATTGCGCGGGGCATTTCGAGCGAGCAGCGACGCGAACAGAGTCTCAAGATTCTGAACACGGTCGGCCTGGATGGTTTTCAGGCAGCGTATCCCAAGGAACTCTCCGGAGGCATGCGGCAGCGGGTTGGGTTCGCCCGGGCCCTGGTGGTGCAGCCGGAAGTGCTCTTTATGGATGAGCCGTTCTCTGCCCTCGATGTGCTGACGGCGGAGAACCTGCGCAGTGAGCTGCTGGAGCTGTGGCATAAGAAGACAATTCCTACGCAGTCGATTTTTCTGGTAACGCACAACATCGAAGAAGCCCTTTTGCTGGCCGACCGCATTATCGTACTGGGCCGGAATCCTGGCCATGTGCGCGTGGACTTCGCGGTAACCCTGACCCAGCCGCGCGATCGCAAGAGCGCTGCCTTTACCCAGCTGGTGGATTACATCTATAAGGTGCTCACCCGGCCCGATGTGGCCCCCTCGGCCGTGCCGCAAAGCATCACGGCGCGGGACCAACGCCAGATGCACTACCAGATGCTTCCCCATGCCCGGCCTGGAGGGATTGCCGGGCTGCTGGAACTGCTGATCGATTACAACGGGCGGGCCGATATCTATCGCCTGGCCGACGATCTGGCGTTTGAGATCGATGACCTTTTACCCATCGTCGATGCAGCGCAACTGCTGGGCTTCCTCAAGGTCGAAGAGGGCGACGCAGCCATTACTCCTGAAGGACGGGAGTATGCCGAATCGGAGATCCTCCGCCAGAAAGAGCTGTTCCGAAAAGCAGCGGTGGAGAACGTACTCTTGCTGCGGCAAATTACGCGGGCACTCGATACCAAGTCGGACCACACCGTGCCGGAGGAATTTTTTCTGGACATGCTCGATGAGCAGTTCAGCGCGGATGAGACGCTGCGGCAGCTGGAAACAGCGATCAACTGGGGCCGCTATGCGGAGTTGTTTGACTTCGATGCCTCCCGCAGAAGGTTCATTCTTCCCGAGGAGGAAGACTCGCCGGAGGCGGTCGAAGAGGCGCGAGCCGAATGAGTGAGCCCACCAGGCTCTTCCGTGTCCCCACCCTTTCGCGCTCCCTGGTGCTGGAGCGGACGTGGCCTTTTTTCCTCGACCTGAGCGTTGCCGCGTGCGGTCTGGGGCTTTTCTATGCCGTTCTGCGGATTGCGCAGTATTGGATGGGGCACCCGGTGCCCGCAATTGCCATTTCGCCTTCGGCGAAGATGCTGCCGCTCTACGCTTTCTATTCCGTGGTGCGCATCGGCGTTGCGTACCTCTTGAGCCTGACTTTCGCCGTGGGGTACGGCTACATCGCCGCATATACTCCGCGGGCGGAAGCGTTCATGATCGCGGCGCTGGATATTCTGCAATCGATCCCGGTACTCAGCTTCCTGCCTGCGGTAATGCTGGCCATGATATCGCTCATCCCCGGGCGGCAGCTGGGCATCGAGATGGGCGCTATCCTGCTCATCTTCACCGGGCAGGTGTGGAATATGGCCTTCAGTTTCTACTCCTCGCTCAAGAGCCTGCCGCGGGAACTTCGGGAAGCTGCCGGTGTTTTTCGCTTTTCCGCCTGGCAGCGTTTCTGGCAGCTGGAGTTGCCTTACTCGGCCATCGGGCTGGTATGGAACTCGATGGTTTCGGTTGCAGGCGGATGGTTTTTTCTGATGGCTTGCGAGATGTTCGTGCTGGGCGATCGCGACTTCCGCCTGCCCGGGCTGGGTTCCTATCTGCAGACGGCGGCCAGCACCGGCGACAACCATGGCATGCTTTGGGGATCGGTAACCATGGTGCTGATCATCATCGCCACCGATCAGCTGGTGTGGCGGCCGGTGATCGCCTGGGCCGATAAGTTCAAGTTCGAACAGGGAGAGAGCACCAGCCGCAAAACTTCGCCCATCCTTTACATGCTGCAGAACTCGAGCGCACTGAGCTGGTTGAAGGAGATGACCATTGTGCCCGCAGGCGAGCGTATCTATGCCGGGCTGGCGCATCGGCAACAGCGGCTGGTGGCGCAACGCACACACAAAGCGCGCAAGCGATCGCAGCTGGCGGCCATCCTCTTTGTCGGCGCCGCTATCCTGCTGGTGGCCTTTGGCGCCCTGCGGGCGATCGAGTTGCTGCGTCACGTGCAGGGCATGGAGATCGTGGAGTTATTGAAAGGTGCGGGCGCAACCTTTCTCCGCGTGAACGCCGCCTTGTTGATCGCCTCCGCGTGGACGATCCCCGCGGGCGTGGCGATTGGCTTTCATCCTCGTCTGGCCAGGATCGCCCAGCCCCTGGCGCAGATCGCCGCTTCCTACCCGGCGACGGCGATTTTTCCCATCCTGCTGCTCGCCTCGTCCGCTGGGGCGGTGGGTTGGGCATCGGCTCGATCGCACTCATGTTGCTGGGCACTCAGTGGTACATCCTCTTCAATGTGATTGCGGGCGCCTCAGCCATTCCCTCCAACCTGAAAGAGGTGGCGCAGCTCTACCGCTTCTCCCGCTGGCAGCGGTGGAAGATTGTCATTCTGCCGGGGATCTTTCCCTACCTGGTGACCGGGCTGGTGACTGCCTCCGGGGGCGCCTGGAACGCCAGCATCGTTGCGGAGTACTTCCACCTGAAGGATCGTACCCTGGAGACGCTGGGGCTGGGGGCACAGATCAGCGCGGCCAGCGATCATGGTCAGTTTTCGATTTTGCTATTGGCCACCATCATTATGTCGCTCATGGTGGTAACGGTGAATCGGCTGGTGTGGCGGCCCATGTTTCGGCTGGCGGAAAACAAATTCCGGCTGGACGCATAGGCCGGGGCAACTCTCCTGACTGGGCAGCATCTTGAACGTGAGGGGTTCTATGCCCAAATCACGCAAGGGTGCTACCAGGAAAGAGCCTGCCGAGGCGCAGCGCAAAGAAGACAGCCAACACGATCGCGCGCCGTATCAGAAGAATTCCGATCGCGACCCGGTCAAGAGTGCCGAGGAAACCCGCCACATCCCTACGCAGCATGGAGCGATCAAATAGGCGGGTGGGCGTACTCCTCGTCGGTGACGTGTTCCAGCCATACGACATCGCTGCCGTGTTCATCGGTCTCCTGCATGGCCAGGTGAGTCATGGTTCTTCCCGGCGCAGCGCCGTGCCAATGACGCTCGTTCGGCGCGATGGCCACGGTGTCGCCCGGACGAATGATCTGCGGCGCCTTTCCGGCTGACTGCACCAGGCCGAGGCCATCCAGCACGTGCAGCGTTTGGCCCAAAGGATGAGTGTGCCAGGCGGTGCGGCTGTTGGGAGAAAACCAGACCCGAATCGCTTTGAGGTGCGAGGGCGGCGTTGGACCCACGATTTCGTTGAGCCAAACCGTTCCCGTGAAGTAGGCTTCGGGTCCTTTGCGGCTGGTATGAAGTTCGGAGGTGAGGATCTTCATGGTGCCGCCTATTTTATCTGCAACACATGATGGGTGGGCCTCGCCTCGCCGATTGTGAGCCCATTCCTTAAAGAAAGGCGCAGGGTGCCCCACATCTCGCTGGTTTTTCGCGAGATGTGGGATACCACGGCGTTGCACCGTGCGGATTCGGCTGGGTATCGGCACTCAAGGGTGAGATCCGTGGATCCCACATCTCGCGAAAAACCAGCGAGATGTGGGGCACCCGTCATTTGTTTGAAATTGTAGAAGTTCAGGGATAAGAGCCATGGGAAAGCATTCGAAAAATTTCTTATTCGGCCCACGTACGCTGGAGCGAACGTGGGGCACCCGTCCTGTTCCCTAGACGTTTATCGGGGTCCGAAGTGGGCGGCTTGATAGACGAATTGGAAGCCGATGGTCATCAGCCACAGGGATAGGGCGAAGCGCAGTTGGCGGTTGGGGATGCGCGGGGCGACTCCGCTGCCGGCAATGGCTCCGAAGACGCCGCCGATGCCGAGCTTCCACAACAGGGCCGAGTCATAGGAACCGCCGATCATGTGCACTCCCGTGCCGACTACGGAAAGCACGAGGCCAAAGGTGAGATCGGTGCCCACTACCTGTGCGGCGGTCAGAGAGGTCAGCCCCAGCAACGCCACAGTGCCCAGCGCGCCGGCTCCCGATGAAGAGAAACCTACCTCGGCGGCGATGGGAAAGGTGATTAACCCCATCCACTTTGTACGGTCGGTCACAGGCCGGGTGATGGCGTCAGGGCGAAAATGGCGAAACAGCTGCCAGGCGGAGGAAAAGATGATGATGGATCCGAGGACCACGTAAAGCAACGACCTGGGGCCGTGCAGCGCGACATGGCGGAAGAAGAGCGAACCCAGGATCACTCCGGGTACGCCACCGAGCACCATCCACAGCAGGATGCGGTAGGAGACCTGCCGGCGCACAATCTGTACCGGAACCACAATCAACTTGACGATGGCTGCATAAGCCAAAGCGGTGCTGACGGCAATCTCCACCGGCACATGAAGAAAGAGTATCAATAGCGGTGCCGTAACCACGCCCGCGCCCACGCCCGTGAGCGCGATGATTACTGCTATCGAAAACCCGATCAACAAATGCAACATGAGGACTCTCTTCTACTGCGGTTGCACGTGGATACCACATTCCTGCTTGCGGCCACCCCAGCGGCCGGAGCGCGGGTCACCAGGATCGAAGGGCAGGCTGGTACAAGGCTCACATCCGATGCTGGTGTAGCCTTTTTCGTAAAGCGGCAGCAGCGGTATGCTAAACTGGTCGGCATACTGCCACACGTCCCTGGTGGACCATTCCGCCAGCGGGCTGATTTTCTGCAACTGCTTCCCCGTGGGCAGGGTGAAGGCGTCCACCGCTTGCAGGTTGGCACGGGTCTTTGCCTGCTCGCGCCGCAGGCCGGTAAACCACAAACGATATGGCTCGAGCGATGCGAACAGCGGGCCGACCTTGCGCATGCCGCAGCAACGGTCGGGCGCAGTCTGGTTCAGAATGCCGAATTTCGACTCCTGCTCCGCCACGGTGAGCTCGGGCAGTACGTTGACCAGGTTCAGCTTCCATTCCGACGCCAAGCGATCGCGATACTCGTAGGTTTCGGCAAAGTGATAACCGGTGTCGAGAAAGATCACCGGCACCTCGCCGATCGCTTGCCGCACCAGGTGCACCACCACCATGTCTTCCGCCTGGAAGCTGCTGGTGACGCAAACTTCTTCCGTGTGGGCGGCCGCGATCTGTTGGTTCACCAGGTTTCGCGCCAGGTCGATTTTCTGTTCCATGCTCATCGGGGTTCCCCACGAAGAGCGTGCAGAATATGGCTGACTGCGTCCCCAGGCTCTTCCGGTAATCCGGCTAACGGCTCGAAGACGAAGGCGGCAGATTCGCGGGCGATCGAGACCTCACCAGGAAAATCGTCCAGACCCTCCGATTCGATCAGGACAACGACTCCTACATGTAACAACCGCTGTAACAGACCTCGATCTCTGGTACGGGTGCGCACGACTTCCATGCCGGCCTGGCGCAGTGCAGTCTCCAGCCGGCGCAGCAGCTGAGGGTTGCGGAGGGCGATCGCCGCCGCCGTGTTCGCGTCCTTCCCGGCGGTCAAAATCTCCCGCACCATGCCGGCGGCTACAGTGGCGTGGGAGACGGGATCGATGAGGATAAAGCTTCCGGTGAGACGGTGGGAGTCGTACGAGTCGAGAAACAGCGGCCGGGTGGTCTCCAGTTCCACCACGCCGATGTTGTTGAGATCGAGCGTGGAGGCAGGCTCGGGATCGAGGGTCTGCATGTTTACCCGATGCTGGATGGTTTTGACCCGGGCCTTGACTGTCTGCGAGGTGTGCTTCAGCAGATAGGTTTTGGCCGGATCGAGCGGTTGACCATCCATCCAAACCAGGGCGGCGGAAAAGTTCGCGGCGACCAGCGGCGCCTGGTGCGCGGCTGCGAGCATCTCGCCCCGGCTGATATCCAACTCATCTTCCAGGGTGAGCGCGATCGACATGGGCGCCACGGCCCGGGCCAGATCCCCGTCAAAGGTGGTGATGCTTTTTACCCGGCTGGTTCGTCCGGAGGGAAGAGCGACGACGCGATCCCCCGGCCACACCGAACCGGAAGCAATCTGTCCGGCAAAGCCGCGGTAGTCAAGCTCCGGGCTTCCTTCCACGCGAATCACGCGTTGGATCGGAAGACGGAAGGGAGCACCCGCGACATCATGTTCGAGCGGCACGGTCTCCAGATATTCAAGCAGCGTGGGGCCTTCATACCACGGCATGTTCAAGCCGCGGTCGACCACGTTGTCTCCCAGCAGCGCGCTGATAGGGATGACGTGGAGATCGGCAATGTCGAGCTTCTCTGCCAGTTGCTGAAGGTCGCGCTCCAGTCGCGGAAAAGACCTGGTGCGAATAATCCACCAGGTCCATCTTGTTGACGGCTGCGACCACGTGACGGGTGCCTAGCAAGGATGCGATGTAGGCATGACGGCGCGATTGCGTCAGGATGCCTTTGCGGGCATCGACCAGGATGATGGCCACATCGGCCGTGGAGGCGCCGGTGGCCATATTGCGGGTGTACTGCTCGTGGCCCGGGGTGTCGGCGATGATGAACTTGCGATGGGTGGTAGAGAAGTAGCGGTAAGCGACATCGATGGTGATTCCCTGCTCTCGCTCGGCCCGCAGACCATCGGTGAGCTGGGCAAAATCGATCGCGGCCGCGACATTCGCGCTCGCGGCTTTGGTCACGGCGCGCACGTGATCTTCGTAGACATTTTGCGAGTCGTAAAGCAGCCGGCCGATTAACGTCGACTTGCCATCGTCCACGCTGCCTGCGGTGCTGAAGCGCACCAGCTCTTTCGCCTGCTCCGCAGCGAGAAAATCCTCCATGGAAAACATGTCTTGTACGGCGCCGGGATCAAGGGAGAGCGGCATCTAGAAGTAGCCCTCCCGCTTTTTCAGTTCCATCGACCCGTCCTGATCGTGATCGATCACGCGGTTGGCGCGCTCAGAAGAACGGAACGCCACCAGCTCGGCAATAATTTTGGGAATGGTGTCGGCGTCGGAGCGAATGGCTCCGGTGCACGGGCTGCACCCCAGCGACCGCAGGCGGCACTTGACCCATTGCTCTTCTCCGGGCAGGCCCTGCACAAAGGATTGTTCGATGGGAATCAGGCTGTCGCTGCGCACCAACATTCGCCGTTCTTTTGCGAAGTAGAGCGGGACCACGGGGATATCTTCCAGGTGGATGTAATGCCAGACGTCCAACTCGGTCCAGTTGGAAAGGGGAAAGACGCGGATGCTCTCGCCAGGATTTACGCGCGCGTTATAGAGGTTCCACAACTCCGGGCGCTGGTTCTTCGGATCCCACTGGCCGGCGCTATCGCGGAAGGAAAAGATGCGCTCCTTGGCGCGGGATTTTTCTTCGTCCCTGCGGGCTCCTCCGAAGGCGGCGTCAAAGCCATGGGCACGCAGACCATCGAGCAGAGCGGTGGTCTTGAGCAATCCACAGCAACGGCGAGTTCCAAGCGCGACCGGATTGGCTCCGTCAGCAATCGCCGCTTCATTTCTCCACACCAGCAGCTCTACCCCGAGCTGCCGGGTATAGTCATCGCGAAACGCGATCATCTCCCTGAATTTGTAACCGGTATCGACATGTAAGAGAGGAAACGGAATAGGTCCGGGATAAAAGGCCTTCTGCGCCAGCCGGAGCATGACGGAAGAGTCCTTGCCGATGGAGTAGAGCATGACCGGCTTCTCAAACTCAGCCGCCACCTCACGGAAGATGTGAATACTCTCCGCCTCCAGCATCTCAAGGTGGCTCAGCTTTGGCGCGGAGCCTACCGGTGTTGTTTCGACCCCCAGGGTTGCCAATCTGGCTCCTTTTCAGTCCCTTGCGGCGAGGCTTGCATGTGCCCGCTTTCGTCCAAATAAAAAACCGCTCGCCAGAGGCTGGCAGCGGTTGTGATGACTCGTCTGAGTTATGCGAAAGGCTGGTAGGAAATTCCTACCTCTCTGCTATGAAAACTCACACCCGCTTATGCGCAATGACAATGGACAACACTTGTCACAGCAACAACAGCCAGCGGGATGGTGCAGAGTTTGCATCAGGATTTAATACTCTTGCCTTGGTCCCCGTTTGTCAAGCTGAGGACACTCTCTCGAATCCGCAAGAGTAACCAAAATTCCCCTTCACGTATAAAGATTCAGAGGAGCGGCGCGGAGACTCATGAAATGCATACAAGTTGGGCTGGTTGGCTTTGGATTTGCGGGACGCATCTTTCATTCGAACGCAATTCAAGCGGTGGAAGGCCTGGAATTGGCGGCCATCGTCCAAAGAAGCGGCTCCGATGCCGCCATAGCCTTTCCGCATGCGAAAATTTTGCCGACGGTCGAGGATCTGCTGAAGGACACCAGCATCCGTCTCGTGGTGGTGGCGACGCCGAACGTTACCCATTTTCCGATCGCCCGGCAATGCCTGCTGGCCGACCGGGATGTGGTGATCGATAAGCCGTTTGCCCTGAGTTCGGACGAGGCCGCGGAGTTGATCCAGTTGGCCCGGTCCCGGGGAAGAGTGCTCAGCGTGTTCCAGAACCGGCGCTGGGATGGCGACTTCCTGACGGTACGTAAGCTGCTGGAAAGCGACCGGCTGGGACGGCTGGTGATGTTTGAGTCGCACTACGATCGCTTCCGTCAGCTGCCCCGGCTGCACGCGTGGCGAGAGGACGGGGGGCCGGGTGGAGGAGTGCTTTTTGATCTGGGAGCGCACCTGGTGGACCAGGCAATGGTGCTCTTTGGTGTTCCCGAATCGGTCTGGGCGAGCGTGCGCGTGGAGCGCGAGAGCGCCCGGATTGACGACGCCTTCGACCTGTATCTGCACTACCCCGCGTCTCACACGCAGGCATCTGCTTCCTCCTCCGGGCCGGTGCCGTCCGGTCTTCTCTCGGGCTTGGGCGTTTGGCTGCGCGCCACCTGCCTGGCGCGCGATCCCGGACCTCGCTTTACGCTCAACGGGACCCAGGGCACCTTTCGCAAATTCGGCATCGATTGCCAGGAGGCGCACCTGATGGCCGGCGATATGTTCTCGTCCAAACCCTGGGGGGTGGAGGGCCCGGAGCACTGGGGCACACTTACTGTCGATGAGGGAGGCGAGCCGGTGAGCACGCGCATTCCGACCGAGGCCGGGGACTATCGCAGCTACTACATCAACCTTCGCGATGTGATGCATGGAAATGCGGCGCTGGACGTCACGCCGCTGCAGGCGTGGAGGACGATGCGGGTGCTGGAGATGGCACTGGAGAGCAGCCACTCCGGCTGCACGGTTACCTGCGACTGGAGCCGGAAGCCGTAGCCGGCTGAAGTGCGGAAAAGGTCGAATAGGGAGCGAAAGCCGCTCCCTCAGGGGCTAAAGCCGCATTCATTACAAAGCAATTATGGACGGCCTGAAGGCCGTGCCCTGCAAGGAGTTCGCGTTTTACGCAGAGCTATCGTTGGGGACCGTCCGCCGGCGGCTGATGTTTGTTGGTTAATTTGTCAGCCCCGGTCTCGGTCGCGTCCACTGTCTTGTCGTAGCCGGTCTTGGTTCCCTGCACGGTTTTGTGATAACCCGTCTCCGTTCCAGATTTGGTTTTGTCGTAGCCCTTTTCTGTGCCGGCCGCGGTCTTGTGGTACGCCGTCTTGGTTCCAGACTTGGTTTTGTCGTAGCCCTTTTCTGTGCCGGCCGCGGTCTTGTGGTACGCCGTCTTGGTTCCAGACTTGGTCTTGTCGTAGCCTTTCTCGGTTCCTGATGCCGTATCGTGATAGGCGGTTTTGGTTCCCTGGCTGACGCCGTGGCCGACACTCTTCGCGGCATGCTTGGTGTCTGATCCGGCATCCTTCATGTCCTGTTTTGGCCCTTGGTCGGTGTTCTGCGCGAAGGCGACGGGAAGGACAAAGACAAGCGCGGCAAGCAAAACCAGCGACCGGGGGGCGAACGACCGAAAGCGGCCAGGATTCATGGATGTTTCTCCTTGTGATGATGGTGATTAGATGCAAGCGGAGCTCGCGGGAGAGGAATTCGGAGGAGAAAGGCTGCAAAGAGGCCTGACCTTGACCGCAATCGAAGGGTGGGCGAGAGAACGAAGTAAGGACCGTAGTCCTCTCCACTAGCCCCCACTAGCCCGGAGTCCCACTATAACGACCACAAAGGCCGGGTCCTTCGACTCCGCGCTAAACCCTCTGTGACGCGATAGATCTGCGAGGCGGTTCGCTCAGAGCCTGTGACTTTTTTAATTTCACTTGTGGTCTGTGGCCGGAAAGCTCCGAAGAGCATCTGCCAACAAGCATCGCCGGGGTCCTTCGACTCCGCGCCATAAACCCTCTGTTATGCGATAGATCTGCGGGGCGCTTCGCTCAGGATGACGCCTTTGTGGAGGGGACTAAACAACATCTGGTCGGGTGCAAAAAACACGAAAGGATCGAAAAAGTCATCGACTCACCCGGCGCTTCGGGTTCTCCAGTCGTCGATGGCGTTGCGAATGGCGGCTGGGGCCAGGTTGCTGCAGCGCATTTTGTATTCGGGAATACCGCCCAGGGCCTCGGCTACCGACTGCTCCGTGATCCCGTAGGCCTCCTGGACAGGTTTGCCCAAAACCATCTCGGTCGCCATGGAGGAACAGGCGATGGCCACGGCGCATCCCATGCACTTGAATTTCACTTCCTGAATGATGTTGTTTTCAATGCGCAGCGTGACCAGGACGGTGTCGCTATCCAGCGCGCTCTTCACCATCGACTTGCCGGAAGGCTGGTCTACGCTGCCCACGTTACGCGGATGGGCGTAATGGGCGCGCACCTGCTCGCTATACATGCCAATCCCCCGATTTCCTGTCGAGTTACTGGGTCCCGCGAACCTCATGTGCCTTTCCTTAAAGAAAGGCACACACGCAGCGCTGTCCAGTGGCGCGTGCAGGAAATACGGGATCCCCACGGTTGAAGCGGTCAACCACGAAAGAATATGATAAGCCTTCAGGGATGTTCTCAGACCTGTATACCAAAGCGGCCGAACTTGCCTCCCAGGGCCAACCCTTCGCCATGGCTACTGTGGTCCGGGTTGAAGGTTCTTCCTCGGCCCGGCGCGGCGCCAAGGCCATCATCGATCCATCCGGCAAACTGTTGCTGGGATGGGTGGGGGGAGGCTGTGCGGAGAGCGCGGTTCGCAGCGAAGCCCAGACCTGCATCGAGACGGAAAGACCGCGGATGATTACCGTGGATATGAGCGACGAAGTGCTGGGCGTCGGCATGCCTTGCGGAGGGACCATGGATATTTTTATCGAGCCGGTTCTGCCCAGGCCTGAACTTCTGATCGTCGGCCATGGCCGAATCGCCGAAACCCTGGCTGTACTGGGCGACCTGATGGGCTTCTCGATCACGGTGAACGACCCGGCCGCGGAGCGCAGCGCGTTTCCGCAGGCAGACAGGCTGGTCACGGAAGATTTCGACCTTACCGAGACCCCGATCGGCCCCAAGAGCTACGTGGTCATCGCTACCCAACATAAGCGAGATCATCTTTGGCTGGAAAAGGCGTTGCAGGGTAATGCGGCCTACGTGGCCCTGATCGCCAGCCGCCATCGGGCACGGCTAGTGCTGGATTATCTTCGCGCTGGAGGAACTGCCGAAGAAAAGATCGCAACTGTGCACGCGCCTGCCGGTCTTTTTCTCGGCGCGTCTACTCCGGAGGAGATTGCGTTGAGCGTCATAAGTCAAATGGTGGCGTTGCGGCGGGGCGCACTGCCCGATCCTCTGCCAGAGGATGGGTTTGAGCGCGACCATGTGACGGATGCAGTGATCCGGCAGTGCGAGGCGGATGTCGTTCCATAAGGCCGGGTCACTCGCCAAAGCTCTCGTGAAGTTTCTTTAGCCGGTCGTAATCGCCCGGATCGTCGATGTCGAGCAGCACTCCCGGATCTTCGACTTCCACTTTAAGTATGTCTTCCAAGTGACTGCCAAAGATCGCCCGGCAACCTATATCCCCTTCCAGCGCCATGACCTCAGAAAAAACCGAGCGATCGAGTAGGACAGGGTTGCCGCGATTGCCCTGATAAGAAGGAATGACAATGGGCGCCCGGGAGCGGCTATATTCCTCGACAATTCGATCAAGCGTCTGGGGACGAATGAATGGCTGGTCTCCGAGCACGATGAGTGCGGCATCGCTGCGCGGATCCAGGGCAGAAAGTCCCGCACGGAGTGAAGTCGCCATTCCCTGTCCGTAGTCCTGGTTGACCACTACTTTCACGCCCTCGAGAAGAGCCTGGGGAAGCTGTTGGCGGATGACTTCTGCGGAGGCACCGAGGACGAGAACCATTTCGTGCATTCGGGCGGCGCGGATGTTGTTGAGCGTCTGCGCCAACACCGTGTTCTTGCCCAGGGGGAGAAGTTGCTTCGCCCGCCCCATTCGGGCAGATGCGCCGGCAGCCAGGACCACGGCACCGACTCGCGCAATGCTTCCCTTTTGGCTTAGGGTGGAAGTCATGACTGGCTCAAAGGAGTCTCTCCACCCTACACGTCCGGATGTTCTGTTGCGGCTCGAGGGGTTGACTGCCCTGGTGATTGAATGCGTCGCTTATCAACATTGGTTTCCAGGCCACTGGGGGATGTTCGCGCTGCTGTTCCTGGTGCCGGATCTCTCTCTGTTGGGATACCTGCGATCCGCGGGCAAGAGCTCGGCCACTGTTTACAATCTCGTCCATAGCTATGTGCTACCGTTGGCCCTTGGACTTCTGGCCTGGAAGCAGGGGCTGCCGTTAGCCGGGCAGCTGGCGCTTATCTGGTTATCGCATATCAGCTTCGACCGTTGTCTCGGGTTCGGTCTGAAGTTCCCCGGCATATTTCGTTTTACCCACATTCAGAGCTCGGCTACTTTACAGGATTTGCATCTCTTACAGTAGTATCGTGGGCGGTTTATTGAGCGTTTGGAGAATCGAATGCAGCGCAAACCAAGTCTGTGTGCCGTTTTTGTATTAGTTGGCCTGCTGGTGTTTCAGGGGCTCGCGCCCGATCTTCAGGCGCAGGGTCCACCGCCTCCCACGCCACAGGAACTGGACCAATTGCTGGCACCGATTGCGCTTTATCCTGACTCATTACTGGCGCAGATCACGACCGCCTCCACCAACCCGCAGGAGATTCTGGACTTCGCTAACTGGCTGGGCCAGAACCAGAATCTCTCTGTGTCGCAGTTGACCGGTGCCGCCCAGCAACAGGGGTTCGATCCAGCTTTTCTCGCGCTGGCTGCGTTTCCCCAGGTGGTGCAGATGATGGCGGAGAATATCGACGACTATGCCGCGATTGGAGCAGCCGTCACGGCCGATCAAGGACAGGTGTCCGCGGCGATCCAGCGTTTGCGGGCGCAGGCGTACGCATCGGGCGCACTGCGCAGCACCCCGCAGCAACAGGTGGAAGTGGAACAGAGCGGGGGCCAGCCGATCTACGTGATCCAACCGGCAAATCCGCAGGTGGTGTACCTGCCGCAATACGATCCCACGGTGGTGTATGCCGGTTCCGCAGGGCCGGGGTTGGTGACCTTTGGCATCGCCATTGGCATCACCGCGCTTCTGGTCAGTCAGCCCTGGGGCTGGGGTGGCTGGGGATGGAACTGGGGAGGCCGGCGGATTTACTACAACCGCGGCCCGTGGGGCGGCTGGGGTGGCGGGTATCGGCCACCGCACGCGTGGTATCGACCCCGGCCCGTGCTCTATCGCAACCGGCCGGGGTATGGCGGCAATTGGGGCTATCGGCCACCGAACTATCGGCCACCCAAACCCATCAACCGCCCAGGGCGCCCAGGAAACCGTCCGGGATTTACCCATCCCATTAGCGGGCCGGGGAACCGGCCGCCCGGAAATAATCGGCCACCGAACAATAATCGACCGCCAAACAATAACCGGCCGCCAAACGGTGGACGTCCGTCGATCCAGCCGGTAAAGCCGGGTACGCCGATCAATCGGCCGCAGCCGAGGCCGACGGTTGCACCCAGACCCGGAGCGCAGGTCAGGCCTCCCGCAAACCGGCCGCCGCAGCAGAATAGGCCTCCGCAGCAGAACCGGCCTGCTTCGGCTCCGCGTCCGCAAGCCCGGCCTGCCCCGCAGAATAGGCCCCCACAGCAGAACCGGCCTGCTTCGGCTCCCAATCGGCCGCAGCAGAACCGGCCCGCAGGTCCACAACGTCCCAGCGGAGGGGATCAACGGCGGTAGGAGATCTGGCCAGTATTGTCTTCGATGGGGCACCCGGCTTTTGTCGCAGACCGGACTGTGAGATATCCGGGGTTAGAAATCATCCCATTCACTTCAGAAAGTCAGTTTGAGCGCCAGCTGGACCAGGCGAGGATTGTTTACGGTGGACTGGGTGAAGCCGAATCCAGGCGAGCTTACATCGCCTACCGGCGCACCATACTGTGCGTGGTTGAAGAGGTTGAAGAACTCGGCGCGGAAGTTCAAATCCATCTCTCTGGGCAGCCCGATCTGTTTGATAACGGAGAAGTCGGTATTGACGAAATCAGGCCCGGTGGCGGGCACGCGCGCCGCATTCCCCAACTCGCCGGCGGTAGGCGCTACAAAGCAGGTGGAGCTGATGTACTGCAGCTTGACGCGGGGCGCGTTGCAATTGGCGACCCGGTCCGGCCGGTTCCAATTGTTGAGGTTGCCGCCGTTGGCGAACGAGGTACCGGAATCGTTGATGCTGTCGATCAAGGGGACGGGGAAACCGGAAAGAATTTTTTGGATCAGAGTCAGCTGGAAGTTGCCAAGAAGGGCGTTGGTCAAGGAATTCCAGTTGCTCCCGAACCGCTTGCCGCGGCCGACGGGCAAATCGTAGAGGACACTGCCGGTGAAGCTGTTATCGAGATTAATTTGCGATAAGGCCCAATCAAGGTTTTGCCAGTTGGGAAGCGGGAAATATGGGGCGCTGAGCACGGAACCTAAGCCGTCGGTCAGCCCGTTGTCATTGGTGCGGGAGTAAGTGTAGGCGACCAAGGCGTAGAGTCCTTTCGTGGTCCTGGTCTCCAGCTTGATCTGCAGCGAGTTATAGCCTGTCTTGCCCACGTCACCGAAGAGGAAGATTTTGTTGAAGTTGGGCGCAATATACGGCGAGGTGTAAGCCGAGCCATTGAAATTGCAACCGAGCGTGTAGTTTTGCACCGTGCCGCACGCAGTCGGACTGGAAGCCGTGAGGTCATTGCCGGTCACCAGGATGTGTGTGCCTTGGGCCCCGGCGAATCCGGCGGTCAATACCAGGTTACCGACCAACTGGCGTTCGACATTCACGTTGTATTGCTGCACCATGCCATGCTTCAGATTGGTGGGTTCGTAATTGAAGTTTCCGGTAAATGTCGCGGCCGTGGGCGGCGTAGGAATCGCCTGAAATCCGTCGGAGAGACTAACGGCGGCAGGCGTTTGTGCGAGGGTGGTCGCGCAGTACGAGGTGGCAAAGGCGCAGCCCTGGGGGCCGAACGCATCCGACTCGCCCAGGAAGGGCGGGTTCTGCCATAGACCCTGGGCGCCCTGGCTCCAAGCGGAGTCGTGGAAAATGCCGTAACCGAGGCGCAACACTGTCTTGTCGCTGCCGAGCACCTTCCAGGTAGCGCCGAGGCGGGGTTCGAGTCCGGTCCAATCCATATCGATGCCTGCCGACCCACTCACCCCATCTTGATTGGCGATCAGAAGCTTACCGGTTGTGGGAATGTAGTCGGCCTGGCGTCCGCGATTGTCCGTGATCGGCGTAGTCATATCCCACGCCAAGCCGATATTGAGGGTGATGGTTGGTGTGACCCGCCAATTGTCTTCGGCGAAGGGACGATAGCTTTTCCAGCGGCGGCCGGTGACTGGGCCTTCATACGTCTGGTCATGAATTGCGAGGCCGGTGATGCCCTGCAAGAAGTCGGCCTCCGAATTGCCGGCGATGTTTAAGGTGCTATTGCCGGTAAAGTTCCCGGCGACGCCGACGATCCAGAAGCCGTCCTGGAAAGCCTCAGTGCCGACGTTCATTTGGTTAGCGCGAAAGTCGATCCCGAACTTGAAGTCGTGCTTATTGTGGATGTAATCGAGGGTGTCGCGGAAAGAGAAGATGTTGGTTCCACCCTGGAACGGAGAGTAGCCGCGATCGCCCAGGGACCAATAGCCACCCTGGAACTCGCTTGAAACCAGGCCGCAGCTGTAAAAGTTGGTACAGGTAGTGCTGCCGGCGGCACATCCCAGGTTGGCGTTGGGAATGCCGCCCCCAATCGTAGAGGAGATGCAGGTCCCCGTGCCCTGCGAAGTGATGTAGTCGAAGATGCGGTTATAACCAAAGGTGGCCTGGTTGACCATGTTGGCGTTGAACACATGGGTCTCGCCCAGGGCGATGTTGCGGGCGTGGTTTCTGATGCGCTGGTTGCTGCCGAAGGCGTTGGCTTCGGCAAATCCTGGTGAGCCGCCGGGCACAAAGGAGAACGCCTGGTCGTAGCTGAAACGGCCAAACCCGCTATCAGCGTTGGAGAAGTTCTGGTCCAGCCGGATGTCGAACTTGGTGTCGTCCAACTGGCGCACGGGCTGGCTGGTGTAGTTGATACCCGCACTGGCATTGTTGGCATTGGGATTTGGGTACAGGTTAATCATTGCCTGTCCAATGGGGTTGATCAGGTTGGCTGGGATCTTGTTGCAGGCAGTGCCCGGAGCCTGGCTTCCATCAGCGTTGGCAGGGAGAGGATTCCCGGCGCTATCGCACTGGTAATAAATGCTGGGATGCTGCCCTGGGTCCGGGGACGCCCCAACCATGTTGGGGTTAGTGATGACGAGACCAGACGCAGGATTGCCAAAAGGGTCGCTGGAGAAATCGCCGGTGCGCATGGCCAGCGAAGGCACCAGGCCGGTAAAGGGAATTTCGTGGAGCTGATATTTCTGTTCTCCACCGAGAAAGAAAAAGGTTTTGTTTTTTCGGATGGGGCCGCCAACGGCGCCGCCAAACTGGTTCAGGTTGAACTTTTCGATGGAGTTGGCGAAGTAGCTCTTAGCATCGAGATCGGTATTGCGCACAAATTCGTAGAGGGTCCCGTGGAAGTTATTGGATCCCGATTTCGTTGTGACCAGGACAGCGGGTCCGGCGCGAGTGCCGAATTCGGCGGAGTAGGTAGCGGTGAATACCTTGAATTCCTGAATATCGTCAATCGAGGTTAAAACTCCGATACCGCCGGCGGTCAATTCGTTGTTGTCGACGCCGTCGAGCAGCCAGTCCGTACTGTTCGGCCGTGAACCACCGACAGAGAGCGAGAAGGGGCCGCGTGCCGCCACCTCGCTGCTGGCCGCGGACGTGAAAAAGCTGCTGGTGCTGGTCTCTGCCGTAGCGCCGGAGGTCAGGGTGGCGAGCTGGACGAAGTCGCGGCCGTTTAAGGGGAGTTGCGCCACCTCCTGTGACGTGATCACCTGGCCGAGCGAGGGATTGGCTGACTCGACGGCGACCGCCTCGCCGGAAACTGCCACCGTCGTGACTACAGTGGCGGGCACCAGCGAAAAGTCAAGTTCGCGGGCTTCATCCACTTGCAGACGCAGATCTTTGGATTCAGCGCTCTGAAAGCCGGACGCATCCACGTGCAAGGTGTAGGTCCCGACCGGGAGCAAAGGGATCAGGTAGTGTCCGCTGCTATCCGCCTTGGTGTCTCGCGTCAGGCCGGTTCCCTGGGAGGTGGCGATGACGGCCGCTCCCGGGATCGCTGAGCCGGATTTATCGTTGACATTTCCGGAGAAACTGCCTGTGGCCTGGCCATGCATCACCGGAGAGATCATTAGCCCGAGAATACAGACAACGACGAGAATTAATATCTTGTCGGATTCTCGAACGGCCGGGCCTTCCACCGACCTCCTGCAATTCGTGTCAAGCATGGTGCGTTTCATAGGCAAACCCCTTTTCGACAAATCGGATAAGGTGGCCCTTGCATCTGTTGTGCTTCGCTGTGGCTCTAGACTGTAAGAATTGGGGTCGAAAGTCAACGCAAGTTTTGGCTGACTGATTGATACCGTGGCATTTTTCACAGAGCTCGGGATCAGGAGCCAGAAACCTTTATTCTTTGGAAGGTACGCCAACAACGAAGGCTATGGCAGAAATCCTTACTATGCGCAATGGTGGCCTGCCTAAATCGGGACGAGGTATTCGTCACTTCGAATCGCGCGGTGTACCGGAACAGTGCGGATGCCGCTCACGCCGGCGGAGGAGAACCGGCTAAAGTTAAAGACTGATGACAATACGGCAAATCCCACAATTTCGAATTCTTCTGCTTCTCATTGGGCTGTTGACCCTTGCTGCTCCGGCCCGCGCGACAGGAGAACCCACGGTGGAAGCGATTTCGGCTTTCAACGCCTATGTCAAAGCGGTTGAGTCCAGGCTCGCGCAGCAGCACCAGTCCAGAAATGACTTCCTCACGCCACCCTTGACTTCCCAAAATGAAAAACTTCTGCAACAGGGAGAGTTGATCATTGAACCAATCACGCCTCTCACCGGCACGGCTTTACCCGGAGCATTGCTACACGACTGGCGCGGCACTGCTTTTGTTGCTGGAGCCAAGGTTGCGGATTTTGAGCGATTGATGAAGGACATCAGCGCCTATCCGCAACACTTTTCTCCGGAGGTGCTTCAGGCAAAAGTGCTCAAGCAACAGGGGGATAGCCTGGAAGCGCTTATGCGGGTTCGTCAACGGCATGTCATCACCGTGGTGATGGACACGACCTACGACATTACCTTCGGGCGTCTCGATGAACACCACGGTTACAGCCTCTCGCGAAGCACCAGGATCTCCGAGATTGCATCGCCCGGCAGCTCTTCTGAGCATGCGCTGAGCCCTGACGAGGAGCATGGCTTTTTGTGGCGGCAAAATACCTATTGGACTTATGAGGAACGCGACGGCGGTCTTTATATGCGAATCGAATCGATATCACTTTCGCGATCGGTTCCGAGTGGCCTCAACTGGATCATTCAGCCGTTTATCGAGAAGATTCCACGCGAGTCATTGGAATTCACGTTGCGCTCGACTTGCGACGCACTTCGGAGATAGAAGGCCCAGAGACTCGGTCTCTGGTTTCATTCGCGCCGGGCACGCTCTTAATGAACAAAGGAAGCGTGTGGTGCCGCACCTAAGGCGCTCGACCGCCTGCCTATGGAGTTTTTCAATTTCCTTTGTCGTTTGTGGCCGGAAAGCTCCCAAGAGCATCTGCCAACAAGCATCGCCGGGGTCCTTCGACTCCGCGCCATAGAACCTTCTGATATGCGAAAGGTCTGCGAGGCGCTTCGCTCAGGATGACGGCTTTTCGGAGGGGATTGAAAAACATCTGGTCGGGTGCAAAAAACACGAGGAAATCGAAAAAGTCACAGCCTCTAATGACCAGACGAAGAGTGTGGTGCCGCACCTCCGGCGCTCGACCGCCTGCCTATGGACCCAGCCCTTCCGGGCTGGGCTGATTTTGGTGCCGGCCCTCTGGGCCTGGATGGCAAACACCGCTTTCCCATGTTCATTCCATCCTTTGCCGTGGACGTGGGTTCTGGTTGGGATTTGAACGGCCACTCTGTACGGATTGCCGCTGCCTGCTTTACCACGATAGGCTTTAAAAGGCACCGAAGCAGATCGTTGTCCATTAAAGTCATGCGCGAAATCCAGCAGCCAAGCCGGTGGAAGATTATCCTTGCGTTTGGCCTTGTCTATTTATTCTGGGGATCCACTTACCTGGGAATCGACATCGCGGTGCAGTCGATTCCTCCGGCGCTCATGTGCGCGGTACGGTTTTCGATTGCCGGCGTCATCATGTTGGCTGTTTGCGCATTGACTGGACGGAGGATCTGGTATCCGCCACGGCAAATTGCGCTGGCCGGCGTAGTGGGCGTCCTGTTGTTGATGGGCGGCAATCTTACTCTTTCCTACGCGGAGCTATCGGTTTCCACTGGCCTCGCGGCCCTCATCATTGCCATCACACCGCTGTGGTTTCTGGTTCTTGACTCGATGCTGCTTGGTCATCATCGCATCTCGGGTCGCGGCAAAGCGGGTCTCGCCCTCGGCGTGGTGGGACTGCTTGTGCTGTTCTACCCTGAGCTCACGTCGAGCACAGCCATCGGGCGCAAGGAACTGTGGGCTTCGCTTAGTTTGCTGGGCGGATCGTTTAGCTGGGCGCTTGGTTCCGTGCTTTCGAAGCGCTGGCAATCGGGGATGGACCCCTTCAGCGCGACTGGTTGGCAGATCACGGCGGCGGCAGTGTCGAATTTCCTATTCGCCGTGGTCGCGGGAGATTTTTCCCACGTGATATGGACCGGGCGCGGCCTCGGAGCGGTCGCTTACCTCGTCGTATGCGGGTCGTGGATCGGCTATACGGCTTACATCTGGTTGCTGGAGCATGTGCCCACGTCGAAGGTATCGACTTACGCCTACGTGAATCCAGTAGTGGCCGTCTTTCTGGGATGGCTTGTTCTGCATGAGCGGGTGAGCGGCTTTATCCTTGCGGGGAGCGCGGTCGTGGTGCTCTCGGTGATCCTGGTGACCAGCGCGAAAGTGGCGGAGCAGCTGCCCGCGCTGGAGGCGGCAGGCGACTAGCTACTGCAAGGGCGCGGGATAAATGCGGGCCGCATTGTCATGAAGGTACGCATGCGCAAATTGCAGGGCCCGCGGTTCGGCCACTTCGCCATCCAGGATCATGCGTGACAACGCGGCGGCGAGTGCTTTCCGCGCCGACTCAATCGCCAGCCAGTCGCTTTCCTCTGCCCCGATCGCTTCGCTAAAAGGGAAGGCATCCGAGCCGAAGACAACTTTGTCAGGATAGAGCAGCAGCCAATGGCGCAGCACTTCGGCCAGGTCGGCGGGATAGAGATAAAGGCCCATCAGCGAGGAGTCAAGATAGACGTTTTCTCGCGCCGCCAGCCAAATGGCCTGATCCTGAAATGGATAGCCACCGTGCAAGAGAACGAAGTTCACATTGCTGTACCGAGGATCGCGCAGCACATTCTCGAGATTCAAGACGTTGCCGCCGGTCACGCTGAAAAAGTCGCCGGTGCCGACGGCGGTGTGGATTTGCACGGCGAGGTGGAGGCGCCCTGCTTCCCGCAGCAAGTAGCGAAACATAAAGTCTTCGAAGAGGGTGTGCTCGGCCGCGGAAGGCTTACCTGCTGCGTTGTATTGGTTGTAAATGCTGGCGGCGGCGGCTTCGGGTGGATCGTCGAAATGCAGCGAACGGAAATAGGCAATCTCAAACTTGATGCAAACTCCGCCGTGGGCGCGATTTTGCTCCAGGATTTTGCTCACAAACGCCAGGTAATCAGGAAAGGTCTTGGGCAATGCGCCCAGGCCAGCTTGCGTAAGCTCGCGCTTCAGCAGCTTTTCCTGCAAAGGCACGTAGACGCCTTCATCGATGTTGCGCGCTGTCAGATCACTATTGTCGAGGGGAAAAAGAAATGAGTCGACAAAGAACACCCAGTGGAAACGCCTGGGATCGAGGTAACTGGGCATGGCGACGCGGTTGGCCATCATGGTCTGCACGTTCAGCTTATCGAGGATGCGATCGAAGTATTGATAGCCGGGGTAGGTTTGACGCATCTCCGCTTTCTTGGCGATGAGCCACTTAAGATGTTCCGGGGTGTTATCGGAGTAGGGATAGTCGAAGATAGCTTTCGAGGCGTCGATGAGTTCGGGGTTGTCGCTTTGCAGCCGTAGCGGCGGGTGCGAGGGAGACGAGGCCATCGCGTCCACGTCGCTGTCATCTGCAAACCCAGGATGGCCGTGGTCGTCGAAGATGGCGATTTGGCGGATCTGCTGCAGCATGCGGTCGTAAGTCTGCTGGTAGCCGGGCGCCATATTAGGGCTGGCCTGCGCCCGCATCGCTGCGGGAGTTGAGAACAACATCGTAATCGTGAGAACCAGGGTGAATGGTAATCGCAATCGATACATAAGCTCAGAGGCCCTTGAACAGGCCGCCGTCGACGAGCAGCGTCTGGCCGGTAATGAACGAGGCGCGGTCCGAGGCTAGCCAGACGATGGCGTCGGCAACTTCTTCCGGCTGCCCAACGCGCTTTAAAGGTGCGTCCATTCCTAAGAGTTGCTTCAAAGTCTGCCGGACTCATGCCCATCTCTTTGGAGCGTTTTGCGATGAGCTGCTTGAGCCGCTCGGTCGCAGTGAAGCCGGGCCCTACATTATTTACGGTGATGCCGTCTTTGCCGAACTCGTTGGAAAGGCTCTTGATCAGGCCAAGAACCCCTGCCCGCACCGCATTTGAGTAGATCAGGTCAGAAACCGGCTGGCGAACGGTGATGGAGGTAATGGTCACCAGCCTGCCCCATTGGTTTTTCTGCATCCAGGGCAGAACCGCGCGGGCGAAGTAGATCACGCTCATAAAGTTCAACTCGATTGAGCGATGCCACTCCTCGGTGGTGGTGGCAAAGAACATCTTGGGTGGTGGGCCACCGGCGTTGGTCACGCAAACATCGACTCCGCCGAACTCCTGCGCCACCTGCTTCACGAACTTTTCGACCGCAGCCTCATCGGTTACATCCAGCGGCTCAGCAAGCTACCTGGGCGCCGTAGTGTTTGCGAATCTGTGCTGCGGCCGCGTTCAGTTTCTTTGGCGTCACGTGAGCACATCGCCAGCTTTGCGCCCTCGGCGGCAAACTTCTCTGCTGCCGCTCGCGCGATGCCATCGCTCGATGCGGCGACAATGACATTGCGGTTCTTCAGTCCAAGATCCACGGTTGTTCCTTTCGTCTACTTCTTTGCGTCGTCGCGCAGGTAAGCATCGTCTTTATCGATCCAGTCCTGGCGGGGCGGCGTGAAGATGTCCAGATCTACCGTGTCCTCGAGCGCAATTGCCTCATGCGGCATGTGGGGCGGAATGCACAACACCTCCCCGGCAGAGACGGTCAACTCCTTGTTGTCGATGAAGAAATGCAAAGCACCTTCGAGGATGTAGGTGACCTGCTCATTGTGGTGGCTGTGCAGAGGAACCCTGGCGCCCTTCTTCAGCAGAACGCGCGCCACCATGATGTTGGTCCCGACGAGCAGTTGACGGCCTATGGTCGAGCTTAAATTTTCTACTTCTATGTCGTTCCACTTGATGTGCTTTGCTTCCGCCATATTTTCACCCGAGAATGCCTCTCGACGAGGCTTTGGAAAACTTACCACAAATGACGTGTAGTCTTCCGGTTGGGGCAAAGCCCCGGCACCCGGGCGATCGAACGCTCACTAAGGATGAGGCTTTGCGGAAGCACTCTTTACATCTGCTGTGCCCAGCCAGGTCACCGCGCCAAAGGCTCCCAGCCAGGAGCCGATCCCGGCAAAGACTACATAGATGGCGTTGCCGGTGTAGCTGATCACAGCGAAGGCGGAGAGCAGATACCAGACGCTGCTCCAGCTTGCCGCGACGGTCCTGCGGCGCGCGGCCACCGCCGCGGTGAAGAGCACGTAGACTGCGTCTGTGGCGGCGGTAGACGCTACCACTCCCATCGCGATGAGCGGATTTGGCGCATGGATCATGGAGCCGACACCTCGGTGCGAAGCTTCAAAAACTGATGGAGGGCGAACAACAGAATGATGGCAACCGGCAACAGAACATAAAACCATACCAATGTAGAGCGTGAGCGATCGGGTTCGACGACGCAGTCCGTGGTCAGGCGAGCCTGATCGTTTCCGCGGCGGACGAGCAGCGTAAGGCGCCACTTCCCGGCGCTTGTGAAATGTACCGTGCATGCCTGCAGAAGACGATTGCTGGCTTGCCCTTTCGCCAGCCGCACGGTCTGCTGCGTTGCGTCGGCCCCTTCCGGGGCAATGGTCAAATCAATCACCGGATCGAGCAGCACTTCCCCACTCCTGCGATCCTGCACCATCACGCTCAGGTCCGCCTCTCCAGTCCGCAATGGTTGGGACGCAGCAAACAGTGTGATGGTAAACGCACCGGCATCCTGATGCAGAAGCACGGTCCCGCCATCGGCAAGTGCCGCAGTTGCCCACATCGCCAGCATCAAGACTCCGGCCAGCGGACCGAGCGCCTTCATGGATTCATTATGACGCCGCGCATCTGCATGGGCTGGAGCATGATCCAGACACCAATCGCGTAGGTCACGGCAACGGTTGCGGCCCACGGTAATAACAGCAGCACGGCCCGGCCGGCGCGCTTAGCCCATTGCTGCGCAAGTCTCCATCCCAGGTACAGGGTCAAAAGCAGCCCGGCATCCAGCAGGAAAAGCTGTATTGACAGCAACGTATCGGCGGGCAAGAGCGGCAATTCCCTTCCCCAATGAGCCGGAGCCAGGAAATGCCAGCCTACGTCTGTTGCGGCTTGATGGAGAGCAGGCCCCAGGGTGCCCCAGCCGGTGAAGAGATGAAAGAGCAGATGGGCAGCCCACATGGCCAATCCCAAGGGCAGGAGCGCTTGCGAGAAGCGGCAGAAAAGTTCCTTCTTCGACACGTGGTGGGCCGCGGGCAGCAGCAGCAGCGTAAGCACGGCTGCCAGGAAGAGCGCCACAGCCAGGTATTTCCCTATGGCGTTCGAAGCCACCATCCACCAGGCATTTGCAAATGCGGAGGTGACGACCACGAGAACGAGAACGGCGATATCGACGCGCGATGACAGTTTGCCGATCGACGAACGTGCCGGATCGCGCAGCACATCGCGCACCGGAGGAATTGCGAAGAGCCCGATGTTTTCGTGGGGGCAGGCCTTGACGCAGTCCATACAAAGTGTGCAGTCCATGTTTCCGGCTTTTTGCGGCATATAGAGCTGCAGTTCGCAACCGCGCTGGTGCTGATTTCCGGCAATGCAGTCATGGGTGGTGCAACGGTCGCAGGTCGCATGGTCTTTGGCTTCGAGGGTGAAGGGCGAGAGCAGTGAACCGGCGAAATTGAATTGCCCCAACGGGCAAACATATTTGCAGAAATTTGCCCCGCGAAAGAAGGTGTCCACGAGGAAGGCCGCGGCGAAGTAGGCGATGAGGAGCCACGCGGTGCGCTGGGGATGGTCCCAGATCGCAAAGGCTTCGTAGGACCAGAAGAACAGGACCATCAACACAATCGCGATCCACTTGGTGCGCAGCCAGCGCGGCCACTTAAAGCGGGCCATGCCTAAGCGGTGACCCAACTCCCGCGGCAGCATGAAGGGGCACGAGAGGCAGAAGATATTCCCCAGGACCAGCAACGCGACCACGCCGAAGGCGCGGACGTAGGTCCAGGGTAAGACTGCAGCCAGGTTCATCGCGCCCATGGGACGGCCGAGGAATCCGTCCGCGATTACCAGCACCGCGGCAACGAACGCGACGCTCTGCAGCGCCATCCGTCCGTAGCGTGCACGCAGCAAGCTGCCGAGCAGGGGCAGGTGCAGCAAGTCGAAACGCTTCGGTCGCGGGGATGCGATGCTTCCCTGCCGGGTAGTCGCCGGGGCGGCCCGACGCGATTGCGGCGAGAGCAGGTGCATGACAATCCCCACCAGCGGCACGAGATAGAAGATAGAACCGATCACCCACATCAACGCGCCGGCTGCCTCCTGATCGCCCAGTGCGGATATGCCGAAGACCCTCGGTCCAGCGGCATAGCTGGGGTAAATTACATTGCCGGCGAAGGCCAGGAATGCGGCCAGCGCGGTGTTCACCAGGTCTGCGCCGACGAGATACGGCAACATGGCCCAGCGGGAGCCGCGGCTAACCGTGGGCCAGGGTTGGATCACAGGAAGCCAGAAGAGCAAGGACGTACCCAGAAAACAGGCGTGCTCTACCTCGTGCCATCCAGCGGAGCGCAGGGCAAGTTCATAGGCTGGTGGAACGTGCCAGGCGAGATAAGCGATGTTCATGGCCAGCCATGCGAATACGGGGTGGGTCAACAGACGAATCACCCGATGCAGGGAGCGGGTGCGGAAAAAAGGACCCAGGCCCTCGCGCAGCACAGAGCGCGGGAGCCCCCGCAGTAGGGGAACGGCCGGCGCGCCCAATAGTAAGAGTGGCGGCACCACCGACATCAGTATCAGGTGTTGTGTCATATGGGCGACCAGCAGCAGGCCGTCCAGGGTGTCAAGGGGCGAAGCGATGGCGACCCAGAGAGCGAAGAGGCCACCGAGAAAGCAGTAAGCGCGCCAGGGAGGAAAGAGAAGCGGCCGGGTTCGGCGGATTTTGCTAAAGCCGCGGAGGTAGAGTAGGGCGGTCGCGAACAATCCAGTGGTCGCCCAGAAGGGGAAGGCCCAGGAAGTCCACGCGGCCTGTGATACGCCTTCTGACATGACTCCTACTATAGTGTGGCGGCATTGAACGTGCAGGCTCCTCAGGATCTGTCGAGTCCCGAAGGGACGGCTGAGGGTACCAAATTAGATTTTTCAGTTGGCGAATTTGGACAGCACATGAAGCCCTCCATTGAAGCTGGGGAAGATTTCGAACGAAGGGCACGGCTTCAGAGGCTGCGGAAAAATTCGGATCGGGCAGGAAAAGCATGGCCCAGGGGCTGAAGCCCACGATGATTACATTGCATTTGCGCCGGGGATAAATCCCCGGCCTACCCAACAACCGAGTTTTTTCCGCAGCCTATTCAGCCGTGCCGTAAATGCCTGCGCGCTTGACGGCTTTAGAAGCCGCTGGGGTACGCTTTTCGAGACTTATAGGGTGAAATCAACTCTTTCGCGTCTGAGTTCGCGACCGGCGATTGGAAAGACGTACCTCAGGGGCTAAAGCCCTCATCAACCCCGCCATTTACGGCACGGCTGAAGCCGTGCCCTTCGTTCAGAGTTGTTTTCGTAGGGCGCAGAGAGAGCGAAGGTCCCTAGGCAGGTGGTCGAGCACCGGAGGTGCGGCACCACACTCTTCGTTTGTTCATTAGGAGCCACCGAACTCGATACGGCGAGTGTGGACCGCAGGCCCGTGACTCTTCGGTCGAGATGACAATATGATCTTGGGTTTGAGAGTGGACTTTCCTTTGGCTTTGGTTGCCGGTGGAACGAAACTGCAGATCCCTCCACGGCACGCCGGGACAGGTCGGCTTCGCTCGGAGGCTGTGACTTTTTTAATTCCCCTTGTGGTCTGTGGCCGGAAAGCTCCAAAGAGCATCTGCCAACAAGCATCGCCGGGGTCCTTCGACTCCGCGCCATAAACCCTCTGTTATGCCATAGATCTGCGAAGCGCTTCGCTCCCACGGCACGCCGGGGCAGGCAGGATGACGCCTTTCTGCAGGAACTAAACAACATCTGGTCGGGTGCAAAAAACACGAAAAGATCGAAAAAGTCACAGGCTCTCTAATGAACAAAACGAAGAGTGTGGTGCCGCACCTCCGGCGCTCGACGGCCTGCCTTTGTGGACCCAGCCCTTCCGGGCTGGGCTGACGTTTAGCGGGCGGCCCTCCGGGCCTGGATTGCAAACACCGCTTTCCCATGTTTATTCCATCCTTAACTTGCAGCAGGCAAGTCAGCCGCTCCCGCGGCACGCCGGGGCAGGCGGGATGACAAAGGGGAGATGGGGGTTTTCACTCTGGATTGGTTGCAGGGATCCCAGGTCTCAAAAGCGAGACCTGGGGCACTCTTCGATTTGACCCCTTTGATTTGACCGTTCGATTGGATGCTTTTATTTCACTCTCGATTTAGCTGCCGACAGCGCTTGAGCTTTATTGCGGTGGGTTGAGCTCTCCTGTGCTGATGTATTCTTGCGCGGCATCGCGCGCGGGTCGTTGGCCATCGGGGTGGAGTGTTTCGAGGAAACTTACCAAGGCCGTTACTTCTGGCGGGGAGAGATTCTTTCCGTAGGCGGGCATGTTTCCGCCGCCTTGCAGCACCTGGCGTACCAGTTGATCGTAGGTCAGGCGCGTGGCCACTTCATCGAGCGCCGGACCACGCTGGCCGCCCACGCCGCCCAGCATGTGGCAGTTGCGGCATTGCTTATCCTGGAAAACAATCTGGCCCTGCCTGCCCAGGGGCGTGGCCGTGTGCACGTAGTGAACAGGGACCGCATCGCCGCTCCACGCCTGCATCTCCGGACTCCAGGGGGTATAGGTTCCCAGATGCTGGCACACCGCAAAACCTACCGCCAGAAAGGTGATCGAGAGGACCGCGATGGGCCGCCGGTGCCAACTCTTCTCTCCTTCGCCGGCAAAGAACGGCAGAGCCAGCAGAAAGCCAATCCCCAGGATCGGAGCAATCAAGATGAACGGCGTCTCCAGGTTCTCGGGGAGAAACGAGAGGATGGTGTAAATCCACAAGAAGAAGAAGTCGGGCTTGGGGACGGTCTGGATGATGGTCGGATCGGGAAAACCGGTCGGCCCGAAGGGACCCAAGAACACGGCGCAAAGCGCGACTGCAAACAGGATCGCCGCGGAAAAAACCATGTCTTTCCACACCGCCCCAGGTACGAAAGGGATGCCATCCTTCTTTGTCAGCTCGTGGTATTCCTGAATATAGGTGCTACGTCTGACGACCCGCCCGGGCATGGGCCAGTCGTTGATGCCCAGACCTACGACCATCCAGATGTGCAGGCCGGCGAAAAGCAGCATCATCCCTGGAATGACAAAAACATGCAGAGCAAAGAAGCGGGTCAACGTAGGACCCGCGATAATTGGACCCCCTAGCAGCAGATCCACCAACGGGCCGCCAATGAGCGGTACACGGGCTACGATCGAGGCGCCGATACCCAGCCCCCAATAGGCATCCTGATCGAAGCGCATCACCTGGCCGGTGAATGCCATGCCCAGGGTCATCAGCAACAGGAAGACACCCAGGACCCAGGTGAGTTCGCGAGGAAATTTGTACGCACCAAACAGGAATACCTGCGCCATGTGGATCAGCACCACGGCGACCATGAAGTTCGATCCCCAGCCGTGCATGGCGCGCAAGAACCACCCCAACGGCAATTGCTGGTTCAGCACCTGCAGGCTGTTCCAGGCCTCTCCCGCAGAGGGAACGTAGACGATGGCCAGCAGGATACCGGTGACAATCTGTAGCAGTAACAGAACAAAACTGGCGCTGCCGAAGACATACCACCAGCTGGCGGTGTTCTTAGGCACGGGGTGGAGGACCGTGTCCTTGATCGGCCCTTCCAACTTCAACCGGAACTCTAACCAATCGTATGTGCGCTTCAGCCAGTGCATTCGGAACTCTCTTTCCGCAGCGAGGCGCTGGTTGCCAGCGTAGGCATCTGCCCGCCGTCGATCATCAATTTTCCGTCTTGCACTTTGTAGGGATATTCGAAAAGGCCTCGCGGTGGGGGTCCCGCGGCGCGCGAGCCATCGCTATAGTAGACGCCGCCGTGGCAGGGGCACATGAAGAGCTCAGACTGGGGAAACCAGCGCACCGGGCAGCCAAGATGGGCGCAGTTGATGGCGAAAACCTGGAACTTCTGCTCCTGCGTCCGGCGAACCCAGCAGGCGGCTTTTGCGGTAGCGCCGTCCCAGGGCGCGCTATGCGGGTTGACGAAGCTGGCCAACCGCGTCTCTCCCACGGAAAATTGAGAGATGTCCCCCAAATCAATCCAGGAATTGTAACCGCCATTCCTGCGAATGGGCCCCAGCAGATAGCCCACGATCGGGGTAGCGATCAACAGAGCCACTGCGCCGTTGAGCACAACACCGATCGACATCAACAGCCATCGTCTGCTTACCGCCTTGTCTTCGCTCATCGCGCGCTTCCTCCACCCGGCCGTTGGCCGGCGAGCCAGGCCACCACGTCGGTTACTTCCTGATCGCTCATAGGGTGCCCGGGCAGAAGGTTGCGCCAGTCGGGCTGGCCGATATCAGGGCGTCCAGCAATCACGATGGTGCGCAGCACCTGGTCACTCACCAGCGCCAGGAATGCCGGCTCGGTAATCGATCCTGCTTTGCTCTTGCCCGATGCTCCGGCACCACCGTGGCAGGAAGCGCAATAGGTGGTGTAAACCTGCTGGCCGCGCGCTGCATCCGCCGGCTTGACAGCCTTGTAGGGCGGTGGATTGGCGCCCTCCAGAGTTCCCGTCTTAAGCCAGGCGGCACGCATACCATGCACCAGAGCATCTACCTGTTGATCGGTCAAACTTCCCCCGGCACTGATAGCAAACGGCGGCATATGCGTGCCTGGTTCGCCGTTGGCCACGATCTGATGCAGGATCTGCTCATCGACCAGGGCCTGGTAGGCGGGGTTGGCCAATGGATACGATGGGCCGTTCATACCCTGGGCGCCGTGGCACCCGGAGCAGTTCTCGCGGTAGAGCGTGGCAAAATCTGTTATCGAATCGGGGCGCGGCACCTCAGGTCCAGGCTTGGGATGGCCGGGGAGTTGCCGGCAGCCCAGCACGGTCATACAAGTAACCAGCATCAGGCTGGCGCTGAGGAAGCGTGCCGTCACTTCGGTCCGTCCTCCGGATGGTGTTCTTCCATCATTCCCGGTGTTTCCAATCCCATGCGAACAGCGAAAGGCATGAATTGCTCGGTTCGGATGTCGATCTGTTTGGACACTACCCAACCAGCTACCAAACCAAAGGTCACCTGGGAGACGACAAACCAACCCCAGTCGATGCGCTCAGCGAGGAAAGGATTGATCAAGGGGAGGGCGGAATGAAGTACGCCCGTCCACAAAACGGGAGCGATGATGCCGCCCAGGAGTATGGGGTGCCGGGGCAGCATGGGCAGCATGGCCCCATAGAGAAGGCCGATGAGCAGCGAGCCGGCGGCATGGATGATGATGGCAGTGATCAGGGCGCTCAAGCGGAAGTGCGTGATTTCCGCAAGCGTTGGATTCGACCAGCCCGCCACGCCGGCTCCGCCCAATAGGTTTACTGCGTACCATAGGCTGTGATAGCGGATCAGGCCATAGAGGGTTGCGGGCACGATCATAGCTGCGCCACCCGCGATCCCGCCCTTTACCCCAGCCATTACAGAGGGAGTGTGGACCGGAAGGCGTGCGCGATGGCTTTCGTCAATCTGGATATGAGCGACCCTGGTGCGCACAGTGGTGTACACGACATGCTGGATTTTGACCGGCATCGCAACGTGGTGGGCATGCGGCCACACCTGGCCGAACCAACCCACGCAGCCGGCAACGATGAGCACGCCCCCCAGGACGCTGATACCCGGGTTGGTGACCAGGCCGGCCAGCCCAAAGGTCAGGCCTAAAGCCAATACCAGTGGCCACGCAGTCGGGGAAGGCAGCTGCACGACCTGGTCGGCAACCTCGGGATGTTCCTGATGATCTTCCATTGCTGGTTCTCTTTCTGTTACCGGCCGATGATGTAGACAACGGTAAAGACCACGACCCAGACCCCGTCGACAAAGTGCCAATACAGCGAGAGGACTTCGAGTTGCCGCGAGTGCTCACTTTTCAATTTTCCGGTGAGGGCAAAAATCAACACGATCGAAAGCATGGTCAGGCCGACGATCACATGGCTCGCGTGCAGGCCGACCAGCGAATAAAACGTAGTGCCAAAAAGGTTAGTGCTGATGGTCAGCCCGTCGTGATAAATCAATTTCTTCCATTCCAGAGCCGTACCAACCAGGAAGATAGCGCCCAAGACAACGGTGAGCGCCCACCACAAAATGAAAGCGCCCATCGCGCTCTTTTTCAGGGCGCGTTCCGCAATCCAGATAGTGAAGCTGCTGGAGAGCAGGCATACCGTATTGAAGATGGGCAGGTCCAGCACCTGGCGCGGCTGGGGCCCGGAAATGCTCCTGCCTATGTAATAGATATAGGCGACCACGAAAATGCCGAAGATCGCGCTCTCAGCGACGATCAGCGCCAGCATGCCCACGGTGCCGTGATAGGGCTGCCAATCTTCGTGGGTGACTCCGTGAGCCAGGGGAATGGTGGCGGCGCTCATCCTCTATCCTCGGGTAAGAAAGTCATTCGTATCGGGAATCCGGATCTTCCGGATGCTTCAAGTCCCACAGAGGTCTGCGACTGGCGACTATGGGCGCGCTGGCGAAGTTGTACTCGGGCGGAGGCGAGGTCGTGGCCCACTCCAGCGTCCACGCGTCCCAGGGGTCATTCCCAGCCTCTTTGCCTTTGTAGTAGGAGATCACCAGGTTGTAGACAAAAATGAGCGTGGCCACTCCCTGAATGATGCCTCCGATGGACACGATCATGTTCCAGCTATCCCAGCCGCGGCCAGGCTCATAGGTGTAGATCGATCTCGGCATGCCCAGCAGGCCCGGGATATGCATAAAGTCGAAGGTCATATGGAAGCCCAGCACGAACAGCCAGAAATGCCATTTACCCAGCCGCTCGTTGAGCATCCTGCCGGTCATCTTGGGATACCAGTAGTAGAAGGCTCCGAGAAAACAAAAAACGATGGCGCCCACGAGAACGTAGTGGAAATGGGCGATGACGAAGTAGGAGTTGTGCAGTTGCCAATTCCAGGGCGCGGTCGAAAGCATGATGCCGGTCAAGCCCGCAAACAGGAACTGAATAACGAAGGCAGTACAGAAAAGCATGGGCGTGGCAAAGCGTATCTTGCCACCCCACATGGTGGCGATCCAGTTGAAGATTTTGATTCCAGTCGGGACCCCCACTAGTCCGGTAGAGAGCACGAAGAAAGCATTGGACGCTGAATTCATACCGACGGTGAACATGTGGTGGGCCCACACACTCAAACTGATCAAGCCGATCCCGGCCGACGCCGCCACCATCGCGGGGTATCCGAAGATTGCTTTACGCGAGAAGACGGGAATGACTTCGTTGGCGACCGCAAAGGCCGGCAACACCAGAACGTAGACCTCCGGATGCCCAAAGATCCAGAAAAAGTGCATCCAAACGTAAGGCGCGCCGCCCGCCTGAGAATCGAAGAAGTGCCCTCCGAGATAGCGGTCGATGACGAGCATGATCTGCGCGGCGGTCAAGGGGCTGATGGTGATCAGAATCATGCCCGCGACCACCAGGTTGAGCCAAACCAGCAGCGGCATGCGAAAGAGGGTCATGCCCTTGCAGCGCATGCATAGAGTGGTGGCGATAATGTTCACCGCGGCGCCGATGGTGCCGAAGCCGGAGACAATGAGCGCCAGGGCCCAGTAGTCGGTGCTGTGGCCGCGTGAGAATGCGCGTTCCGTCAGCGGTGCATAAGCCCACCAGGTCACGTCGGGTGCGCTGCCCGCGCCTTGCAGACCCACGCCTCCGATAAAGCTGTAATAGAGGAAGAGACCGCCCAGCGAGGTCATCCAGAAGCTGAAGGCATTCAACCGGGGAAACGCCATGTCCCGGGCGCCGACCATCAAGGGAACCAGGTAATTGGCAAAGCCAATGATTAACGGCATTCCCATAAGAAACACCATGGTGGTGCCGTGCATGGTAAAGATGCGGTTGAAGACCTCGGGGGAAAGAAAATTATTGTGCGGTACGGCCAGCTGAATGCGCAGCAAAATCGCCTCAAAGCCGCCCACCAGCAAAAAGACCAGGGCATAAGCCATGTACATAATGCCGAGCTTTTTGTGGTCGACGGTGACCACCCAACTGTGCACCGTTTCGAGCCACGTTCCATACCTCTCACTTGGCGGAGTGAGGTCGATGGCGCCGCCGATGGGTAGAGTGGAATCAGCCATACCGCAAAACTCCTTACTTCAACGTAATGAGGTAGGCGACGATCTTATCGATTTGATCGTCACTCAGCTGCATCGCCGGCATCAAGCTACCGGGCTTCACGTAGTCCGGATCCTTAATCCACAGTTTGAGATTCGCCGGGGTATTGGTTGACGCGCCGGAGGCGATCGTATCCCGGCTCATCAGGTGGGTAAGGTCTGGCCCGAATTTCCCGTGCGCCGAGGTTCCGCGAATCACATGGCAGCTAACGCAAGCCTGCGATTCGAACACCTGACGCCCGTCGGCTACCGCTGGATCCTGCACCCCGGGTTGCTGCTGATTCTTCACCCAGGCGGCGAAGTCGTCGGGAGTCTGCACGTAGACACGCACCAGCATCTTGGCGTGTTCCACTCCACAGAACTGCGCACACTGGCCTACGAACATACCGACTTTATCCGGATTGAACCAAATGCTGTTGACCCTGTTTGGGATGGAGTCAATTTTGCCGAATAATGCGGGCACCCAGAAGCTGTGGTCTACGTCAGCGGAGAGCAGGCGAGCCGAAGTGGTCATGGGAGCCTGTTCGGTGCTGACCGGCACATGCAGCTCACCCACGGTGGTGAAGCCATAGTCCGGATAGTGAAACTCCCACCAGAACTGATGTCCTACGACATCGACACGGACCGCCGAGGCCGGGATTTTCTGATCCTGGATGGCAAAGAGAATGCGGGCGGTGGTGAGAAAGAGAACCACCACAATGAGAATCGGGATGACCGTCCAGGCCAACTCGATCTGGGTGCTGCCGTAGATCTGGGGTGGCTCGCTGTCGTCGTTCGGGTCACGCTGCCGGTAGCGGATCACGACGAACAACCAGAGGGCTGCGACCACGATGAAAATCGCGCCCGTTATTTGCATCACAAAAAGCGACAAATGGTAGATCATCTGCGCCGGGCCGGAGTGGGGGCTGAAGATGCTCGGCGTCTGGTAAACGATGCTGTCGGTCGGGGCTGCCCACGCCGGGTGTCCGGCGCAGATCAGCAGGAGCAGCAACGCATAGGCGGCTTGCCGGGGCCCTGGGCGCTGCAGCCATCGTCCAAACATTGTTGCGGATCCTCCCCCGCGCAAAGAAAACCTATTGTAGCGCTGTCCTTTAGCAGACCGTGTGAATAGTTGACCGCCAGGCCTCGCTCGCATCCAGCTCCAACCCTTCAAGACACATTCGCCAACTGCGGTTTCGATGCGCGAAAAGAAAAAAGGTGTCTTGGTACACTGGCGAAAGTGAAACGCCTGATCATCAACGCGGACGACTTTGGTCTCGCGCCAGGCGTGAACCAGGCCATCGTTGAGTTGCAGCAGGCCGGCTCCCTCAGCTCCACCACGCTGATGGCGGCTGGGCCTTATTTTTCCCCCGCCGTTTTTCTGGCCTTTGCCCAACCACGCCTGGCAGTGGGCTGTCATGTGGTCCTCGTGGATGGCTCCCCCTGCCTGCGGACGAGCGAAGTGCCTTCGCTGCTCGATCCCGCGTCGCCGATGTCTTTCCGGGCTACGGTGGGAAGTTTCCTGGCCGATCTGTTCCGGGGCCGCATCCGGGAGCAGGAGATTGAGGCTGAGGTTATCGCCCAGATACGGCGGATTCAATCGAGCGGCCTTACCGTGAGCCACATCGACTCCCACAAACACGTTCATGCGCTTCCCCGGGTATTGGCTCCACTGCTTCGGGCAGCGCGGCACTGTGGGGTGCACTGCGTCCGCAATCCATTCGAACCGTGGTGGAGCCTGAAAGCCACCCGGACCGCGGGCACGTTCCGCCGCTTGCAAGTGCATGCCATGCGAACCCAGGCACGAGCGTTCTCCAGGTTAACCGCGGAGCACGGTATGATGACCGCCGATGGCTCCATCGGCCTGTTGGCCACGGGAACCCTCGATGATTCGGTGTTGCGTTCTCTGCTTCGGGCCATGCCCCAGGGAACATGGGAGCTGGTTTGCCACCCGGGGTATGGCGACTCCGCGCTCGACCGGGCACGGACGCGGTTGCGGGCGTCGAGGGAGGTAGAGCGCCGTGCTCTGCTCGCGGTTATTCCTGAAGCACTGAGGAACGACTCGGACCTGGCGCTTATCGATTTTCACCAACTGGAAATGATCTGAGGTGCTCGTCCGCTGGGTTTAGGGATTGAGAGAACAGCAGGTCCCTCCTCTGAGCTACGTTTTGTCGAAAAACATTCCCAGGAAAGGTCCGTAGAACTGCAGATCCCTCCGCTGCGCTTCGCTTCGGTCGGGATGACAAAGGGGAGGGCAACGGTTTCATAAAGGAGTGGTTGCCGCTCCGAGGCGTTTTTCATCACCTTGAGTGGGCCAGAGGCCAGGCCGCATTTGCATGATTCCTCCGGTCCCACGGCGCCGGGGCAGGCGGGATGATAATTCTGTTTGGATACCAGCATCCCACCACCCAAACAGAATTTTCATCCCCACCCGAGCGTAGCGCCGTGGAAGGAACTGCTATTTCTTCCCGCAAATGAGAAAACGCACATTAAGTAGGATTTGAAGGGAAGGGCTTCAAGATGAAAATTGGTATCACGTGCTATCCGACTTATGGCGGCAGCGGGGTGGTTGCGACCGAACTGGGTATTGAGCTCGCAGCGCGCGGCCACCAGGTGCACTTCATTACCTATTCGCAACCATTCCGGCTCACCGGGCGGGAGGAAGGCATCTTCTATCACGAGGTGCCGGTCTCCAATTACCCCCTCTTCGAATATCCGCCCTATGATCTTGCGCTGGCCACACGCATGTCTGAGGTGGCGGAATACTATGAGCTCGATCTGCTTCACGTGCACTACGCCATTCCCCATTCGGTGTGCGCCCTGCTGGCCCGCCAGATGCTGGCGAAACGCAGACAACTGCCCTTTGTCACCACGTTGCACGGTACCGATATCACCCTGGTAGGGCTAGACCGCTCGTATCTGCCCATTACGCGCTTCGCCATCGAAGAGAGCGACGGGGTCACCTCGATTTCAAATTACCTGCGGGAGAAAACGGTGCATGACTTCGGCATTCTGCGCCCCATCGAAGTCATTCCCAACTTCGTGAACTGCGACGAATACAAACCGCTGGGCGAGCGGCGCGCCGACGCCCGGGCGCGTTACGCCGACCCGGAGGAAAAGATTCTGCTCCATCTTTCGAATTTCCGGCCAGTGAAGCGCATTCTCGATGTGGTCGAGGTTTTTTCCCGTATCGCGCAAGAGATGCCTGCGCGTTTGTTAATGGTAGGCGATGGGCCGGACCGTTCCTCGGCCGAGTGGCTCGCCAATAGCAAAGGCATCCAGAACCGGGTCCAATTCCTGGGTAAACAGGAACGGGTTCATGAACTGTTGCCGGTCGCCGACCTGATGCTCATGCCGAGCGAACTGGAGTCATTCGGCCTGGCGGCGCTCGAAGCTATGGCCTGCAAGGTTCCCACCATCGCCACCCGGGTCGGGGGCGTGTCGGAATTGATCGAAGACGGCGTAACCGGGCGCCTTTTCGCCGTCGGCGATGTCGCCGCCATGGCTGCCGGAGCCATCGAACTGCTGACTGACGACGCTCGCCTTACCGCCATGGGAGAAGCCGCCAGACGAGCGGCCCAGGATCGCTATTGTGCTTCACGGATCATCCCGGTGTATGAGCAGTACTACGAGAGAGTGCTGGCGCGGGCCGAGGTCTGATCCGCCAGGACCACGACGTTGGGCGCCATCGGTATCTCCAGGATGACGCGCGTTCCCCGTCCTGGGCGGCTAAAAACTTCAAAGCGGGCACTGTTGCCGTAGAGCACTTCCAACCGCTCGCGCACATTACGCATGCCGATGCCGGCTCCCCGGCTGACAAAGCCTACTTCCCTTGCCCGGCCCTCGGCCATGCCCACGCCGTCGTCTTCCACCTCGACCACCATCTTGGCGCCCTGAATACGGCTGCGTAAGGTGATGGTTCCTCCCTGCAGGCGTGGCTCCAAACCATGCTTGATGCTGTTTTCGATCAGGGGCTGCAGCAGCATGCAAGGTACCAGCAGCTCCAGGGTGGCGGCATCAATTTCCTTTACTACGCGCAGCTTCTCCGCCCCAAACCGCACCACTTCGATGCCCAGGTAGTCGTCGGTAAAGGTCAGTTCTTCCCGGAACGGCACGTACGAATCGTGATCCTTCAGCAGAGCGCGCAGGATATTGCCTAGTTGCACAATCATCTCCCGCGCCATTTCGGGCCGGAAGCGGACCAGGGAAGCGATGGAGTTGAGGGTGTTGAAGAGAAAGTGGGGGTTGATCTGCCGCTGCAGGGCGTCGAAACGCGCTTCCAGCACCAGCCGCTTTTGCTCCTTCAGCTTGATCTCAATGCGGCTTGCATTCCAGATCTTCAACGGGATGGCTACCACCACCGCGGCGCCCACCCAGATGCAGACCCTTACCGCGAATCTGGAGGAATCCAGGCTAAACAGCCACCCCGGATAAAGCCGCGCCAGCCACATGCGGACCATTTGCATACCCACGATCAGCATCAGCAACAGGATCTGGCGATCAAAGCGTGGTTTGCGCAGATTCCGGCGCACCCAGCGATAAATGCTGAGGTCGACGAATGGGGAAAAGGACCATACTTCTTCCGGCTCCACGGCCCGCCCATACAGGCCGGAAACAGCGGCCACGGCAAGGAAGAAGGGCAGGGTCAGATACTCGTGATGCAACATGGCGGGCAAGGAAAGCACCGCTCCGCCAAAGAGGGCGGAGAGCGGGCCCAATAGAATGCCGAGGATGATTACCGTTTCAAAGCCGATGTCTGCGGCATAAAAGTTGGGCACGATGAAGCGAATCCACACCCCCAGGGTCAGCGGGATACAGAGGAAGGCCAGCAGGCCAATGGTCTGACTCGTGGTGCGGCGATCGGCGAACAGCAGGCGTTGAAAGGTAAGCGCCCTGGCGGTCACCGCCGACACCGCAGCAGCTACGCCCCACTGGATCAGCAATGAGATGAGGACGACCCTGGTCTCATTCACACTCTTACTTTACGCTGGCTGGACATGAGGCCGGTATAGAGGCTCTAATTGATATATGCCATTGGAAAGTGTGAAAAAGGTGGCGGATGCGGATTTTCCGACCCGTTGGGGTCATTTCCGTATTCTCGGCTTTGAAGGTACGCGGATCGACCTGGAACCTTGCAAGCCGGGAACCATTCCGATGCCCACAAAAATCGAAGGGGCGATTGCGCTGGTGCTGGGCGATATCCACAACGGGCCGCCCGTGGTTCGTATTCACTCGCAGTGCCTTACCGGAGACGTCTTCGGTTCTCTGCGCTGCGACTGCCGTCTGCAATTAGAACTGGCCTTACGGATGATCGCGCAAGCCGGCACCGGAATCCTGCTCTATGAACAACAGGAGGGCCGCGGCATAGGGCTGATGGCCAAGTTGCGTGCCTACGAATTGCAGGACCAGGGCCTGGATACGGTCGAAGCCAATCTCCGATTGGGTTACAAGCCGGATTGCCGCGAATTCGAGCTACCCGCGGAAATCTTGAAGCTGCTCCACGTGAACTCCGTCCGCCTCATCACCAATAACCCGGATAAGGTCGAGGCGCTGGAATCCGTTGGCATTCAGGTGGTGGAACGCATCTCTGCCGAGGTCGAGCCGCTGGAAAGCTTCGAGCGCTACGTTCAGGTGAAACAGGAAAAGATGGGCCACATTATCGACCGCGTCTTCCCGGAGTTGGGTTAGGCGCGTTGCGCCACAATCACTTTGGCGGTAGTAATCGCCTGGCCTACGTGGCGCTGGGTGTGTTCCGCGGCATGCACCAGCAGCCCTGCAAGGGTGGTGGGCAATCGTTTGCGCCCGATCGCTATTGGTGAGTCGAGCGGTTGGCGGACGATGGCGTCTAAACGGCGGCGTGTGTTTTCGAGGCTCTGTTCCAGTTCATTGAAGATATGCTCGCGGGTTTGGTGGCTGTCCATTTCACTTGCCAGCGCCGTCAGTTGGTCCTGATTGAGCGGCCTGCCCTCGGCGTAGGTACAAAAGCGATCCAGGCTGCGGGCGATGTGGCGCAGTTGGAATGCGACCGACGGTAGACCAAATGACCGCGCGTGCAGTTCGAGGTCACTGAGATTGCCGCACCATTTGACTGTGTCTTCCTGCGCCATCTGGAGGGAATGAAGGAGCGCCCGTTGCACTACCGGAACATCGGTCAGCGTGCCTTGCAGCCATGGTTCTGTCATTTGAATTTTTCTTGATCGACGAATCTCGGGTGCCCCATATCTCGCTCGTGTTTTGCGAGATATGGGATTCCCCAAATCCTGCTCTTTAAATCTTGCTTGGCCACTAGAATCTTCGCAAATCACTGCTGAGGTACCCCACATCTCGCAAAATACGAGCGAGATGTGGGGCACCCAGGGGTTCCTTGATCGGGACAGATCTCACGTCCGAGAGGTTTGCTTAGGTTATGACCAAAAGCAATCGTCGGGCTTCGCCCATCTTTTTCGGCCCATGTACGCTTCGGCGAACATTGGGGCACCCGTCCTGGACCTCGTCCCACACTTGGTGCTTCAGAGCCTCAGCCGATAGGGTTACAGGCCGTGGGCCTGGCGGAATTCTCTTACGACTTGCGCCGGATCGCGATGCTGCCCGTCGACTGCCTCGTTCATGGTCTGCATTTCCTCTGCCGTCACCTTGTCGGCCAGCCCGGCGAAGGCCGCACGCAGCTTTGGCCAACGATCGAGGGCTTCCTGCCGCACCAGGGGGACCGCCTGGTACGGAGGAAAATAATGTTTGTCGTCCTGCAGCACGGTCAGGTGAAAGGCTTTGATCGGACCGTCGGTTGAGCTGCCGGCGATGATGTCTACCTGGTGTCCGTTCAGTGCCCGGTAGAGTAGTCCCAAATCCATAAGTCTTGGCGAACCATCGAACTTCAAGCCGTAGGCTTTTTGCAGGCCCGGCAGACCATCGGGTCTCTGCTCAAATTCGTAGCCCACTCCCAGTTTCCATTGCGGGGTGTACCGCGCCGCCTGGCTCAGCGTGGAGATATGCAGATCCCGGGCCTGCTGCCCGCGAACCACCATGGCAAAGGTGTTCTCGAATCCCAGCGGCTCGGTGACCGCCACCTGGTAGCGCTGTTGGTAGAGGCGCCGCACGGTATCCAGCACCTGCTGCGGATCTTTATTCACTGGCTGCTTTAATATCGCGGTCAACGCGGTCCCTGTGTACTCAACATAGGAATCGATCCGCCCCGCAATCAACGCCTGGTTGCAGATATAGCTGCCGGCAAGGTAGAACCGGCGTTCCACCTTCATGCCGGTCACTGCCTCGATGTGCTGGGCGAGCAACTCTCCCAGAACGACTTGCTCGGTAAAATTCTTGGCGCCAATCACCGGATAATCGGGACGCGGTGGAGCGCAGGCAGCAATCGCCAGGAGCAGAATACTGACGAAAATACGGATGATCACGTTCGTCCCGGGGCCGGCACTTTCAGCCGGCTTTCTATCCATCCCAGCCCGGTGTCGGCGGCAATCGCCAAGAGTGCAGCCGGGATCGCTCCGGCCAACACCAGCCGATTATCGACCGATGCCACGCCCCGGAAGATGAACTCGCCCAAGCCTCCAGCGCCGACCGCCGCCGCGATGGTGGCGATCCCCACTGCCAGTACGGTCGCGGTGCGCAGCCCGGCCAGAATAAAACCCGCCGCCAGCGGAAGCTCTACCTTACGCAACCTCTGGCCACTGGTCATGCCCAGCGCCTTGGCTACCTCGAGCACGGTGGGATCAACCCCTTCAATGCCGGCGTACGTATTGCGCACGATCGGCAACAGCGCATAGGCAGTCAGCGCAGCTATGGCTATACGTGCCGCTCGATCGCCAATCCACGGCAAGGGCAATAGAAAACCGAACAGCGCCAGGCTGGGAATGGTCTGGATGATATTCACCACCCCGATCACCGGCTTGGCCCAGCGCGGATGCCGGGTTAGCCATATGCCCGTGGGCACGCCGATGGCCGCCGCAAGCAACATGGCCGACCCGGTCAGCCAGAGATGTTCGAGAGTCAGTTCCCCGATCTCGGAGGCGTGTTGGGCTAGGAAGCCGGGCATTGGTTTTCCTGGGGAGCGCCCCGATGCACTGCGCGCACGTAGCCCTGCACCGCCGGAATTTGCGAGCTGAGAAACTGGTCGGCCGGAAGATTGGCCACGACCTTGCCCGCTTCCAGCAACACGATGTGCGTTGCCAGGTAGAGCGCTTCATCCAGATCATGGGTCACTAACAACACCGTCTTGTTCAGTCGCCGGAGCAGGTCTCTCAGCATGTCCTGCATTTCTCCCCGGGTCAATGGATCGAGCGCGCCGAAGGGTTCATCCATCAACAGCAGTTTTGGTTCGGCCGCGAGCGCCCGGGCGAGGCCGACACGCTGGCGTTGTCCACCGGAGAGTTGATACGGCAAACGCCGAGCGAAGGTCGCATGGTCCAAGCCCACCTGGGTAAACAGTTGCCGCGCGCGTTCTGCGATCTGCTGCCGGGGCCGGCCTTCGATTTCGAGTACCGCCCCGATGTTGCGCTCGGCGTCAAAGTGAGGAAAGAGACCTGTCTCCTGGATCACGTAACCGATCGACCGCCGCAGGTTGATCGGGTCCCAATCGGTAGTGGATTTGGACTCGACCATCACTCGCCCCGAAGTGGGTTCGATCAGGCGATTCACCATGCGCAGCAGGGTGGTCTTTCCAGAGCCGCTACGGCCCAGCAGCGCGGTCGTGGAACCGGTCGCGACCTGGAGGTCGATGTGGTCGAGGATCACGCGCCCTTCGGGCGTGGTGAGCCCGACTTGCTCAAAGGCAATGGCCGATTCGTGGGCATTTCCCGTCAATCGGCCACTCCTTGAGTGCATCGAATTCTGCGTCAACATTGAGGAAGACGTACCTCAGGACTAAAGAGCCGAACTCAGTCCCGCAGGGACGGCTGAACTTAGCCCATGACGTGAGCCCTGGGTAAGATTTGAAAACATGATTCCTGCGGTCCGCACTTGATGGTCACGGGTACATCTTTTCATGCACTGTAATATCTTCCATCCCCAAGTCTGTGCAAAATCTTTGAACCGTGGCGGTCCGCCAGCTGCGGGCTTCGGTGGTTGAAAGGGTGCCAACGGCATCAGTAGGATAAGCGCCCTCGAGGTTCCTTCGGCTACGCTCAGGACAGGCTCTTCGACTCCGCGCCCAAGCGCTGTATCACGCGATAAATCTTGAGGCGCTTCGCTCAGGATGACGATTTTGTGGAAGGCTTGAAGAAAAACACCCAAATAGGTTAACGCTTATGGGACGCTAGTCCTGGGCTAAATTCAGAAAAATTCAGACGTTCCTGCGGGACCCACGGCACGCCGGGGCAGGTTTGGGGTCCAAACACCCTCGCTAGGCCCTGATACAAACCATCCGGTCAAGAGCTGGGGGGCGGCTCGACTACGACCCCGTCCATTTTGAGCGGCGGTGCGCCCTTGACGCGCACCATGGTGATCTTGCTGAAACCCTCTTTGAAGCTGGGTGGACGGAGGCGCTCTGCCATCTTGCGCATGATGTCATCGCTGACGGTGCGCTCGCGGCGGCTGTTTCGTTCCATGCATACTTCCAGCGGAACATCGAAGAAGACTGCCTGCGCCTCATAACCAAAACTCTTGGCCATCTTGATCCACTGCCGGCGCTCGTGGGCAGAAAGATTGGTCGCGTCCACGTAATTCCACGGCATTTTGGCGATCAGGCGGGCGCGGAGCAGCGAGCGCAGGGTAGAAAATACGAGTCCCTGGTAGCGCTGCTCGGTAATGTCATCGAACAGGATGCTACGCAGCATGTCGCTGGAAAGCGGTGTCACCCCACGGCGTTTGAACCAGGTGGTTTTACCCGACCCTGGCAAGCCGATGGCCAGTACCACGTAGCCTTTCAGGTCTTTTTGGCTGGCGGACGGCAACTCGGGAGGAGGCACAGACGGCGATTCCGGCTGGGTCTCGACGACCAGCTTTCCGGCCGCCGGAGCCGCACTGGCCGCTTCCACTTCGGGCACGGTTGTGTCCCCGGACGGGACACTTTCGTCCTTTTTCACCGCAGCGGGGCGGACGTCCGGAGGGTCGACCACAGAGGGCTCGGGCGCCCGGGCCGGCCTCTTGTCCAGGTCCACTGCTCCATCTTGATTCGCCTTTCTGCGTTCGTCTTCCGGGTACATAGGCTGTAAAGGCGTCGGCTGGTTGGCTGGAATCTCCTGCCCGATTTTGCCTGTCGATTCCGAGTCGTTCACTCCGCGCTTGCCACGTCGTTTCATTCGGGCGCGCATCCATAAGCGCATGATGAGGATGTAACACAAGTTCCGCCACTGCAGCAAATGCCGTGCCCCATTTCCAGGCGGCAGTCTTTGGTACACTCAAGTTTCATTCTCTGCCCATAGTGGCTCGCCAATTTTGTCTATACCCACGCACACAAAACGTTACCCACCTTCAAGGAGATTCCAAAGTTTATGGCTGTAAAGGTTGGCATCAATGGCTTTGGCCGTATAGGCCGCAACGTGTTCCGGGCCGCGCTCGGCAATCCTGAAATTGAATTTGTCGCGGTCAATGACCTGACCAGTCCAGCAACGCTGGCGCATCTGCTCAAGTATGACTCGATCCTCGGCAACCTGCACCACACCATCACCGCGGGCGATGATTTCATTTCGGTAGATGGCAAGAAGCTCAAGGTTTACGCCGAGCGCGATCCCGCCAAGCTGGACTGGTCGTCGGTGGGTGCCCAGATAGTCATCGAATCCACCGGACATTTCACCGATGCCACCAAGGCGAAGGCGCACCTGCAGGGCACGGTCAAGAAGGTCATCATCTCTGCGCCGGCAAGCAACGAAGACCTGACCATCGTGCTAGGCGTGAACGAAAAGAAGTATGACCCCAAGGCGCACCACGTCATATCGAATGCGTCCTGCACCACCAATTGCCTGGCGCCCCTGGCCAAGGTGATCAACGACACCTTCGGGATTGTGTCCGGCATCATGACCACCATCCACAGCTACACCAACGACCAGGTGATCCTGGATTTTCCGCATAAGGATTTGCGCCGTGGACGCGCGGCTGCGCTGTCCATGATTCCGACCTCGACGGGCGCGGCCAAGGCTCTGCACCTGGTGGTGCCTGAACTGAAAGGGAAACTTGACGGCTTCGCCATCCGCGTTCCCACACCGAACGTCTCCGTGGTCGACCTGACCTTCACCTCGGAAAAGCCGGTGACCAAGGAATCAATTAACGCGGCTCTGAAGACTGCGTCTGAGGGACCGATGAAGGGCATCCTGGGCTACGAAACCAATGAGCTGGTCTCGAGCGACTTCAAGGGCAATCCGCTTTCTTCTATCGTCGACAGCCCTCTCACCAAGACCGTCGGCAACAACATGGCCAAGGTCATCAGCTGGTATGACAACGAGTGGGGTTACTCCAACCGGGTGAGGGACCTGGTGTTGTTTCTCGAAAAAGCGGGGCTGTAGGAATTGGTCTCGACGACTTGCTGAGGAACTGCCATGGCAAAGCTATCCATCCGCAACCTGGAGCTGAATAACAAATATCTTTTTGTCCGGGTTGATTTCAACGTACCGCTCTCTGAGAGCGGTCTGCAGATTCTCGACGATACGCGCATAAGAGAGACTCTGCCCACGCTCGAGTATGCGTTACGGCATCACGCCAAAGTGATTGTGGCTTCGCACCTGGGGCGTCCGAAGGGCAAGCCGAATCCTAAATACAGCCTGCGGCCGGTAGTAGACCGGCTGCGCACCCTGCTGGACCATGCCTTGGGAGAATCGGTCAACGTCGCCTTTTCTCCCGATTGCGTGGGCGACGTGGCTACTGAGATGGCACGGCAATTGGAATCGCGGCAGGTGCTGCTGCTTGAGAATCTGCGCTTCCATGCCGGCGAGGAAGCCAACGACCAGCATTTCGCGCGTCAACTCGCGAGCCTTTGCAACGTCTATGTGAATGACGCCTTTGGAAGCGCGCACCGGGCGCACGCTTCGACCGAAGGCATTACGCATTTCGTCTCCCAGTCGGCAGCCGGGCTGTTGCTCGAAAAGGAGTTGAACTACCTGGGGAAAGCGCTGGAAGCGCCGGAGAAGCCGTTCGTGGCGATCCTCGGCGGGGCGAAGGTGTCCGACAAGATCGAGGTCATTCACCACCTGTTGAGCAAGGTGGACGCCCTGCTCATTGGGGGCGGGATGGCGTATACCTTCCTCAAGGCGAAGGGTCAGGATGTGGGCAAGTCCCTGGTGGAAGCCGACAAGCTGGAGGTGGCTCGTCAAGCGCTCAAGGAAGCCGAAAAGCAAGGTGTGCGTTTTCTTTTGCCCATCGACCACGTGCTGGCCGACAAATTCGCAGCCGACGCCAATACCCAAATCTTCGAGGGCGACGGACCGTTCCCTGCCGGCTGGATGGCGCTCGACATAGGGCCGGCCACGGTGGAGTTGTTTACGACAGAAATCGCCAAAGCCCGGACCATCGTCTGGAACGGACCCATGGGGGTGTTTGAAATGCCGGTCTTTGCCCGGGGCACTACCGGCATCGCGGAAGCGCTAGCCGAGAACGCGGGCGCCATCACCATTGTCGGCGGAGGTGATTCCGTCTCTGCCGTCAAGCAAGCCGGGGTGGCAGACAAGATCAAGCATATTTCAACCGGTGGCGGTGCATCGCTCGAGTTTCTCGAAGGTAAGCGACTTCCTGGCGTCGAAGCACTCTCCGAAGCTCCCAGCTCATAGAACATGGCTGTCGTTAGTCTTGAACTGCCGCTGCTGGTCCTCCTTGCTGGAATGGTATTGGCGTTGGCTGCGTGGCTTTTGGCAACGTTCACGCAGTTTCTTCGCGGATACCGATATCGCGTCAGCCTGGGGCTTATCGCATTCCCGCTGGGCGGACTGATGGGCTTTATTTCCACGCTCAATGCGATCAGCGTTTTCGGCGACTGGCTCGCGGGCAAACCGATGTCTTTCGTGTTGAACCTCGCCTGGCTCGGATACATAGTGTTTGGCTTTCTCGGATGCTGGACGGTAGTTCGTCTGGCTGGCAAGCTGGATAGGAAACACACTCTTGCTGTGCTCTACAATCTGGTCAAGGAACACAAGAAGCGCGACAACCATTGAGAACCCCAAAGCATGCGTAAGCTGTTAATCGCCGCCAACTGGAAGATGTATAAGACGCCCGCGGAGGCACAGAGCTTCCTTCATACCTTTTTGCCTCTGGTAAAAGGCGTGACCGGGAGCGAAATCGTGATTTGTCCTCCCGCTGTCGATCTGGCAACCGCGCTCCACTCAGTGAAAGGCTCTGAGGTAACGGTGGGCGCGCAGAACATGCATTTCGCGGAGGAGGGCGCCTATACCGGAGAAATCTCTGCTTCGATGCTGGTTGCCCTGGGAGTCAGCCACGTCATCCTTGGCCATTCCGAGCGTCGTCAATATTTTTGTGAAACCGACGAGACGGTGAACAAGAAGCTGATCGCAGCGCTCAAACACCAGTTGGTTCCGATTGTTTGTATTGGGGAACAGGAGGAAGAACGGGAGTGCGGCAAGACGGAAGAGGTTTGTTGCCGCCAGATCAGCCGCGCAATCCATCAGATCGACGCGAGCAAGCTGCGCCCGATGGTGATCGCCTATGAGCCCATCTGGGCGATTGGGACGGGAAAAACGGCGACCCCTGCCATTGCTGGCGAAGCCCATCTCATGATCCGCACCGAGGTAGCGCGGCTGGTTGGGCGCCCGGTGGCCGATGCGATGCGCATTCTGTACGGTGGCAGCGTGAAGCCGGAAAATGCGGAAGCATTGCTCAACCAGCCGGAAATTGATGGTGCGCTGGTTGGAGGCGCCAGCCTCGATCCAAGTTCGTTCACTGCCATCATCAAAGCTGGAGTTTCTGGTTAGGAGAGCTCGATTTAGTCCCGAAGCTTGTAAAGCCCAGCGATTCTTGTGGCTAAATGTACGCGTCTCGATGGACTAGCCTGGATTTCTCACGGCCCGGTCTGCGACAAAGCCCGGGTGCCCCATATCTGCCCGGTTTTGGCAGATGTGGGATTCCACAAACCTCAACCCCTGACTGTGCAGGGCGTAGATGGCCATGGACAAGATCTGTTGCTGGTAGTGAGTGATCGGTGGACAGCCGTGGAATCCCACATCTGCCAAAACCGGGCAGATATGGGGCACCCGTCACTCGTTACCCATTGAGATCTCAAAACCGGCAGCTGTTCGTTTATTCGTTTACCCAGGGGCCCTGTGAGAAATGCGGACTAGATGTTGACGAAAACGTCTTCCCCTGCAACAGTTACGGGATACACTGCAACTCTTTCCTGAGAGTTTTCGGTAGCCCCGGTCGCGGGATCGAACGACCAGGCATGCCAGGGGCAAATCAATTTGCCATCTTCGATCATCCCCTCGGCGAGCGGGCCTCCACGGTGAGGGCATTCATTGTCCAACGCCCGAATTACCCCGTCGACATTGGCAATACACAGTGTTCTAGAGCCGGCGCTGTATTCCCTGGCCTCCCCGGGATGCGGCAGCTCGCCCTTTGTGCAAATTCTCACCAATGCACTCATGGGTATTAATACTTGCAGCCGTTGGCCTGCCAGGTGCGATAGGTTTTCCAGGATGCCGCCCGGGCAGTCTCTTCATCCAGAAAGTCGCCCGCCTCCTGCTCCACACCATCAGGAAAGATATAGAACGTCCACTTGTGCAGGGCTTTGAGATAGACGGGGACGGTGGGACTCTGCTGAGTTTTGTCGCTCATACAGCCGAGCATACGCTATCCTCGGATTGGAATGGCCAGCAAACCACCCCCGACCCAACCTGAAGTTCCCTCAACGACAGATCTGTGGTGCCCTACTTGCGCCAAGCCCGTTCGTGATCCGCTGGTTTGCGGCGATTGCTCCGCAGTCCTTTGCCGCATCTGTGGAACCCCGCTCGAATCCGCCGATGAACTCGCCTTCGGCTAGATCATGGCGAAGCTCCGCAAGCACACACCTCCGCCGGGATGGAAAAGCCCCCTGGCCCCGCAGCAACCGTTGGCCAGTGCCCGCTGGCTGCTCGGCGTCCTGGCAGCCACCCTGGGCCTGGCACTGGTTTGCGTCTATATTGCTTTTTGCCTGCTCTTCTGGCAGGGACAATGGCAACTGGTGTTCAAACCATCACGCATCATCACCGCGACTCCGGCCAGCGTCGGCCTGAAGTATGCCGAGATTGGTTTTGACGCAACCGAGACCGGGGTTCTGCAGCTCAACGGATGGCTGATCCCCGCGCAAGGCAACGCACCCTACTCATCCGATACCCTGCTCCTGATGCACAACGGGGCCGGCTCGCTCTCAAACACGGTGCCGCAATTGCTGGCCCTGCACGGCCTCGGCATCAACATCTTTGTCTTCGATTATCGCGGCTTTGGAAAAAGCGTACCCATCCATCCGTCGGAGGCAAGCACTTATGAAGATGCTGACGCGGCGTGGCGTTATCTCACGGACACGCGCCATGTATCACCGTCCAGTATCGTCCTCGATGGAATTGGACTGGGCGCGGCGATCGCCGCGGAGACCGCCCGGCGCCATCCGCAGGCACCAGCGCTGATCCTTGAAGATCCCGCGCCACCCACTCTCGATTCGTTGCGGTTCGACCCCCGCATGCATCTGCTGCCCATCCGCTTGCTCTTCCATGATCGCTTCGATCCCACGAAGATACTTTCGCAGTTGCGGACGCCCAAGCTGTTAATCTACTCCGCGCGGGATGCGACCGGTCGCTATTACGATATAGCAGCGAACCCGAAGCAGAGAGCGAACGTCGGCACCGCTCAGGACTACGTGGACAGCCTGCGAAGTTTTCTGGGCAAATATCTACCGGGCGGATAGCGGATGCCTGCTAAGCTTGCCTACGACACTGACACCAACAGGAGTTTCCTATTGTTTAGCTGGCTGAATCGCTTTCAGGGCTTGGGCGCCCTGGTCATGCGGCTGGTTCTGGGCGTCATCATGGTCCGTCACGGATACACGAAGATCATTCCCTCAGGCGCGCTCTACACTTTTAGCCACTCAGTGGTTCACATGCAATTGCCGGTCTGGCTTGGATACGTCTCAGCCTTTACGGAATTCTTCGGCGGCATGCTTCTGATCGTTGGCTTGTTGACCCGGGTGGCGGCGTTCATGACGGCGATCGACATGGCGGTGGCCATCCTCAAAGTCCACCTCCACGGCGGCCTGATGGGACCAAACAATTTCGCTTTACCGTTAGCGTTGTTTTCCATCTCCGTGATGCTGGTCTTCACCGGATGCGGTTGGTTAGGGCTGGATGATTTTGTGGGAAGGGGCGGCAGGGCACGCGCAAGGGTAGCAAGCCGCTAACCAAAAGAAGGCCTTATTCGACACCTTCGCTGTGTCAGATAAGGGATTCCACGCTCCCAGAAACCTTCGGCATCGTCGCAAGCCCCCCGACTTTTCGATTCGGCCTGTAAGGTTCAAAAATCCGAGAATCGCGGCTTCCCCATCTGACACAGCGAACGTGCCGGATCTGGCGGATCTGTCTTTGATTGTGGCCCGGTCAGCTCAATATCATATTAAGAAACTGGCTCGTTTTCAGTTCCGACCCAGGGAAAACCAGCTCCAGGTTGCGTGCTCCAAGAGTTTTGTAAGCTGCTTCACCTAAAACCTGGCGAAAGTCTGTGGTAATCGCCAGGTCGCGGTTCTGGTACAACTGCTCTGTTGCCATGCCTGGCCATTTGCCATATACCCTGCCACCTTTAACGGTTCCACCCAACACAAACATTACGTTGGCATGACCGTGATCGGTGCCACCGGTACCGTTTTGTTGCGCCGTGCGCCCGAACTCCGACATTGTTACCAACACCACATTTTCCGCATCGTTGCCCATATCAGTCCAGAAAGCGGAAATGCCCTGGCTGAAGTCGCGCAGGCAGTTTGCCAGCTGTCCGTTCACGCTGCCCTGATTCTGATGTGTGTCCCAGCCGCCGATGTCGGTGAATGCCGCTTCTACCCCCAGATTCGCCTTCAGCAGCTGAGCAATCTGCCTCATATTGCCGCCGAAAGCGCCATTGGGATAATTTGCGCCCGGTCCCGGATTGTAGTGTGCGGGGTCGGTCGCTTTCAACATTCTAACCGCCTCAAAGGTTTCCTGGCCGGTGCCATGGAGTCCGGAGTCGACAGAATCGGCATACATGGCTTCAAAGGCGGAGCTGATCGGAGCCGCATTTTGATTCTTCCCAGCCACTGCGAAATCCTGCACCCGGTTGACCGCCACTGTGGCAATTTTACCCTCCAGGGTGCGAGGCACCTGGGTTCCCAGGCTGACCGCGCGAAAGGCGGTGTGGGCCGCCGGACGCCGAAGATCCTCCGCCTGCAAGGCGCGATTCAACCAGCCATCCGGTGTGGCCTTCACGCCCGGGGTGCCGCTTTCCATGAAATCCTGGGCGTCAAAGTGGGAGCGGGTTGTGTCGGGCGAGCCGGCGGCCTGAACCATAGCCATATGCCCCTGATCGAACAGTGGTTTGAAGGATTGCATGGCCGGGTGCAGTCCGAAGAATCCATCCAGGTCGATGAGCTGATTCTGCGGGATCGCGATCGTGGGGCGCAGCTGATAGTAGTCAGGTTCGGCGTGCGGCACCACGATATTGAGTCCGTCGGCGGCCCCGCGCTGGAAGATCACCACCAGCTTCTTACCCTGCGCACTCGTGGTCTGAGCAAGGACGGATTGCCTAAGAAAAGCCGGCACCCCCGAAGTGCCCACCAAGGCCATCGCTCCGCCCTTCATGAATGCCCGACGTGTCGCCATCTGCTGCTCCAAGCCCCGCGCCCCACCAGTTCGAACGCTGCGAGGAGAGGAAAGTTGTGCTGCAGGATGTGCTTTTGTACGGAAAAATGACCAATTCGGGAGGGACGGAAAGTTAAAGGGAAGGATTTGCCGTTAGCTGTATCTTGCTAAAAACGTAGGAGTTGATTGTTAGATTGGAGCATTTTAGCCAGGGCTAAAGCCCCGAAGTTGCAAGATAAAGCGTTCTCGCGGGTTTGAAAACCCGCTTCCCCGGACTGAAGTCCGGGGCTGGCACGGGTCGAGCTATGTTCTGTTGTTCGGGAACTGGGCCTCAACAGTCTCAGTTGGGATGGAGATTTCCCTAATACTTGCCCAGCTCGGCTATGGCGCGGAAGATGTCTTCCGGTTGCGGCAAAATGGCGTCTTCCAGAATTGGCTGGTAGGCGACGAAGGTATCCATGGCGGCCACCCGCTTGACAGGGGCGTCCAGGTAGTCGAAGAGCTCATCGGCGATGCGCGCAGCGATTTCCGCTCCGTAGCCCCAGCTCAACATATCCTCGTGGGCGATGATCACCCGGCCGGTTTTCTCGACCGAAGCAGCAATCGCCTCCCAATCATAGGGACTCAGCGTACGCAGATCGATCAGCTCGACCTCTACTCCTAATTCAGCGCTCGCTTGTTGCGCGGCGCGCAGGGCACGCGGCACTATGGCTCCGTAGGTAATGAGCGTAATGTCCTTGCCCGGACGCAACACCCTGGCTTTACCGAAAGGGATCGCAAAATCAGGTCCGGGATAGGCGGCTCGGCCGTAGGTCTCGCGATAGAGACGCTTATGCTCGAAGAAAAGAACCGGATCGTCACAGCGGATCGCGGTGCGCAGCAGTCCGTTTGCGTCAAGCGCGTTGGAGGGAAAGATCACGCGGATCCCCGGCGTATGGGTAAAGATGCTTTCGCTGCATTGCGAATGGTAAACCGCCCCGCCGGTCAGGTATCCGCCAATGGCGACGCGCACCACGACCGGCGACGAATAGCCACCATTGGAACGCCAGCGCAAGAGGCTGAGCTCGTTGCGCAACTGATGCATCGCAGGCCAGATGTAGTCGAAGAACTGTATCTCGACCACCGGCTTGAGTCCGCGGGTTGCCATGCCGATCGCGCGGCCGACAATATCGGCCTCGGCCAGCCGCGCGTTGTACACGCGGTCGGGACCGAATTCCCGCTGCAGCCCTGCCGTGAGCTTGAAGACACCGCCCTTGCCCTTTACCAGTCCATCGCGCAGCTCCTGATCATGGCTGGTATCGGCCACGTCCTGGCCGAAGATCACCATTCGCGGATCACGGTGCATCTCGTCCTTGAGGCAGGCGTTGATCAGATCGGCCATGGTGCGCTCCGGCGCATCCGGAGTCTGCACCGCGGCGCAAGCTATGCTCTCGCTGGTGGGATCCAGGTCTTCGGAATAGACGTGCCGCTTGATCGAGCTGATCTCAGGCAGCGGCGCGCGCAGCACCCTGTCGGCAGCGCTGCGCACCTCCTCATCCGCCTCCTGTTCCAGGCGATTGATGGCCGCGGGATCGAGAATGCCATCGCGCAACAGGCGCATCTGCAGCTTGGGCAGAGGATCGAGGGCCGCTTGCCGCGTACGTTCTGCTTCTGAACGGTAAAGACCTTCGTCGTCGGAAAAGGAATGAGAATACAGCCGGATCACGTGCCCATGAACAAACGCCGGCCCTTTGCCGGAGCGGCAGTGCTTCACTGCCTGGGTCAATGCGGCATAGCAGGCCACCGGATCCGTTCCGTCCACCTCGCTAAAATAAAAGTTAGGAAAATTAGCCACCAGCCGCGAAATATTTCCTCCGGGCGTGTTCACGTCGACGGGAACCGAGATGGCGTAGCCATTATCTTCGACCACGAACAAGACTGGTAATCGCAGTGCGGAAGCCGAACTCATCGCCTCCCAAAATTCGCCTTCGCTGGTGGCGCCTTCGCCCAGCGAAACATACACGACCTCGTCTCCGTGGAACCTGGTTGCCTTGAACTGGCTGTAATCTCCCTGACGCTGCTCAGCCCCACCCGGATGGCTGGATAAATACCTGCCCGCCTCGGCGCAACCCACCGCCTGCAGACACTGTGTGGTCACCGAAGAAGATTGGCTGACGATATTCAGGCGCGGATTGCTCCAGTGCGATGGCATCTGGCGTCCGCCGCTGGACGGGTCGGAGGCCGCGCCTACGGACTGCAGCAGCTGCTCCTCTATGGTGTGGCCCAACGTCAGGCTCAGCGCGCGGTCGCGATAATAGGGGTAAAACCAGTCGTAGCCGGGCCTCAGAGCCATGCCAGCGGCTACCAGCAATGCTTCGTGGCCGGCGCCGGATATCTGAAAAAAGATCTTCTGCTGCCGCTTGAGCAGGACCTCCCGATCGTCGGTGCGGCGCGACAGATACATCAGCCGGTACATCCGTATCAGCTGCTCGGGCTCCAAACCAGCGTAGGACGCAGCAGTAGCTAGCTCAGTAGTGGCCGTCTTCGCCATGCACACCTCGGGTCAACTCCAACCCCAGATTGTAATGGTTTGTTCCCACTCTTGCTTGGGAAGGGTCAACCTTTCCGCCCCGATTTCCTGTAGGGTTTAGGGGAGTCAGCGAACTCGATACGTTTTCTTCAAGGAAGGTCCGCGGCTGGCGATCTGCGAGTCCCTCAAAACAGGAAATTCGAACCCGCCATTTGCATCCTATGGTGGTCGTGGGTACCTTTCCTGCCAGTATGATGACGGTTGCGGCGTTGACCATCTTTTTCTCAGCGTGGTCTAATCAGCCGGTTTGCAGGTGTTTGCGCTCGCGGCGGGCGGAGCAGCCGCGGCGATCCCTCGGTCACCCCAGTAGCAAGTACTCCCTGGAGGCGTTTGAATGGTTTTCTCTTCTTTATCGGCCACTGTCTTAGGGCAGGGCTCGACCGCTGCCATCGACACCAGTGGCAGCACATTTCTGTGGATCGCTCTTATTGCCGGTCTGCTCGGCCTGGTTTTTGCCCTTTTTCTTGCCCGCTCGGTGCTTGCTTACGATACCGGTACGCCGGAAATGCGGGTTATTTCGAATGCCATTCGCGAGGGCGCGGAAGCGTTCATGTCGCGCCAATATACGACCATTGCCGCCTTGGCCGTTGTGCTGGCCATTGCCCTCTTTGTGGGCTATAAGTTTTCCGACTTCACGGCACCGCTGGCGGGCAAAGTGGTCATCAGCTTCCTGATCGGCGCCATCTGTTCCGGTCTTGCCGGCTACACCGGCATGTTCGTCTCCATCCGCACTAATATCCGCGCAGCCAGCGCTGCTCGTACCAGTCTCGGCCAGGCGTTGAAGATTGCCCTGCATGGGGGAGCCGTCACCGGCATGGTAGTGATTAGCCTATCCCTGCTCGGCGTGGGCGCACTGTTCTTTCTGTTCGGCGGATTGCAGGATCCGCAGCATGTTCCGTATCAACTGGTGGGCTTTGGTTTTGGCGCGTCGCTGGTCGCGCTCTTCGCGCAGCTGGGCGGCGGCATCTATACCAAGGCTGCCGACGTGGGCGCCGACCTGGTGGGTAAAGTGGAAGCCGGCATTCCGGAAGACGATCCCCGCAACCCCGCCGTCATTGCCGATTTGGTGGGCGACAACGTGGGCGACTGCGCCGGGCGCGGCGCGGACATCTTTGAATCCACGGCTGCGGAAAATGTCGGTGCCATGATCCTGGGGACCGCCCTCTACCCCGTCTTTGGCATCAAGGGCATCCTGTTCCCGCTGATGGTTCACGCGATCAACCTGTTAGCCAGCTTTATCGGAGTCCTGGTGGTGCACAGCCGCGAAGATCAGGATCCGATGGACGCGTTGAACCGCGGTTACTACGTCACGACTCTGCTGGCGCTGGCCGGCTTTGCCGCAGCGGTGTACTACATGCTGCAGGGCCGCTGGTGGCTGCTGGGCTGCGGTGTGGTCGGCATGGTGACGTCGTTTCTTTTTGTTCGCATCACCGAGTACTACACCGAGACCCGCTACCGGCCGGTGCAATCGATTGCCAATGCATCGTTGACTGGCCCGGCCACGAATATCATCAGCGGGCTCGCCGTCGGTATGGAGACACCGGCCATGCCGGTGATCGTGATCAGCGCCGCCCTGCTGCTCAGCTACTACTTCGGTGTGCGCGGACTTGCCGACGCCACCATCTCCGACTACGCCAAGGGCATCTACGGGACTGCGATTGCCACCATGGGCATGCTGTCCTCCGCAGCCTACATCCTGGCGATGGATACGTTTGGACCCATTACCGACAATGCCGGCGGAATCATCGAAATGTCGAATCAGCCAGACGCGGTCCGTGAAAAGACCGACAAGCTGGACGCGGCCGGCAACACCACCAAGGCGTTAACCAAGGGCTACGCCATTGGCTCCGCTGCCCTGGCTGCATTTCTGCTGTTTTCCGCGTACCTGGAGACGGTCCACGGCATCGTGGCGCAACGCTTCGCCGATGCGCAGCAGGTGCTGCCTTCCACCTGGAGCTTTACCAACATCAATCTCGCCAGCGTGCCGGTTTTCGTTGGGGCGCTGTTAGGCGCGATGTTGATTTTTCTTTTTTCTTCTTTCGCCATCAAAGCCGTGGGCCGTACGGCGCAATACATCATTGAGGATGTGCGGGCGCAGTTCCGCGAGAACCCAGGCATCATGGCTGGCACTTCGAAACCGGACTATGGCCGTTGCGTACGCATCGTTACCGGCGCCGCGCTTAAGCAGATGGTGCTGCCCGGCGCGCTCGCGGTACTCACTCCATTGGTAGTAGGGCTGGTCTTCAGGAATTTGAGTGGGAGCTTTCACATCCACATGTCGGAAGAATACCGGCCGATCCTTAACGGCCACACAATTGAGCTTGCCGGAGCCGAGGCGGTCGCCGCCCTGCTTATGGTGGGGACCATCGTCGGCATCCTTATGGCCATGCTGATGAACAATAGTGGAGGCGCGTGGGATAACGCCAAGAAGTACATTGAGACCGGCGCGCACGGCGGTAAACGTTCGGACGCACACAAGGCGGCGGTGGTTGGCGACACCGTCGGCGACCCTTTCAAAGACACGGCCGGCCCTTCCCTGCACGTCTTGATCAAGTTATTGGCCACGGTCACGCTGGTCCTGGCGCCGTTGTTTCTGTAATCGGCGCCGGGCTGAAGAGTCGGCGTGACCTCATTCCCACTCAGTTCGTTCTGGTGCCCATTCAAGCCGGTTTTTGGCTTGAATGGGCTGCTGGACAGAGCCGTTCCCCCGGTGGCTAAACAGGGTGCGGAAAAAGGTCGAACAGGAAGCGAAACCCGTCCCCTCGGCGGCTTCTAAAGCCGAACAGATTTGCCATCACTTATGGACGGCCTGAAGGCCGTCCCCTTCAAAGAACCCGCCTAAGTTACGGACGGGCTAAAAGCCCGTCCCCATCACTCGAAAGAGTTTTTCCCAAACCTGTAAATGCGACCGAAAAGGGCTAGTACGAGACCCGCGGATCGAACAAAAAGCGAAGAAATCTACATTGCCAAGATATGATTTGAAAGCATGGGTTTACGTTGCGTTCTTCGACCTTGGTTGACAGCGGTAACCGCTTTGCTGGTCCTGGTGCCCCACCCGCAGGCATGGGCCTGGGGAAGCGAGGGCCACCGGATCATCGCAGACATCGCCTGGGATCACCTCGACCGTTCCACGCGCTCGAACCTGCGAGAGTTCCTGGGCAACAATGATTTGGCGTCAATTTCCACCTGGGCGGACGACATCCGCAAAGCGCGCCCGGAGACCGGCCCCTGGCATTATGTCGATATCCCTCCCGACTCTGGCGAGTACCAGCCGAAAGACTGCCCCAACGATAATTGCGTGGTGGCGCAGATCGATAAGTTTGCCCGGATTCTGGGCGATCCGGATCAGCCCTTTGCGGCCCGGAGCGAAGCGCTCAAGTACCTGGTTCACTTTGTCGGCGACCTCAGCCAGCCATTCCACGCCATGGCCGACGCGCGTGGGGGCAATGACATTCCGGTTACCGTCTTCGGCTCAAACCAGTGCGGCGACTATGCCTGCAATTTGCATAGTGTCTGGGATACTGAACTCATCCGGCATAGCGGCGTGCGCGAACACCGCTACGCGCGCGGGCTGGACAGGATGATTGCAAAAGATCATCTGCAGGCTGGTTCCGAAAACCCGGTTGCATGGGCGAATGATTCGCTGCAACTCGCGAAGAAGGCATGGGTGCAACCGCAGACGGAAATCGACGAGGCCTACTACCTGCGCGAGCGGCCGGTGGTGGACCGGCAACTCGCCCTCGCCGGCTTACGCCTGGCACGACTCTTGAATGAGAAGCTTGGGAATGCTGCGGTGCCGTGACCTAGAGAAAGAAACCGAACATATCGAGGACTTCATCGCTGACCTCAACGTCGGTTAGATTGGCTTCTTCAATGAGCCTTAATTTTTGACGAAACCGGTCCAGCAGTCCGGAGTTGATATCGGTCTTCTGGTCCAGGGTCCACATCAGTTGGGCGGCAGTGGTGCGATGTTCACAACGAGCAGCCAGGCCGTGTGCCGTTTCAATCGTCAGCACAAGGGGCAGAGTGTGAAACTCCTGATACAGATGCATGGGGATACGGGCTTTGATGTTGACTCGCATCGTAGGAAGAGAATGCCACGCCCAAACGCAGTCGGCCATACTACCTTTGGTATGAGGTAACGCTCTGAGGGTTGCAGGATGATTACCTTCTGCTTACGAACCACTCCAATCAACGATGGCAACGCTGGTACCAGTAGGATTTTTCTCCTTCGCTGAATTTAGTGAATGCTGACTCAGGGACTCGATGGCTTCCAGAATCCCGGCGTACCGTGCACGCAGATCAGGCGTAGCGGAGGTTTGAGCAAGTTTCGCCAACTCGAGCTTCGAAGGTTTGAGTTGCAGCGGGAATTGTCTCCAATAATATTTCAACTCGTCGGATGCCCAATTGGCATACGTTTTTTCCCAGGAACGTCGGCCAGACCCCGCAAACACGAGTGCGCCTGGATGGATTGGGCGCTGGTAGCTCTGAAATCGGCAGTCTAACGAGATCCGCATCCGGCTCGATGTGTTTGGTGCGGCCTCATGCACGGTCAGGCTATTAAACAGCAGCAGATCGCCGGCGCACATCTCTCCCCCAACCCAATCGCCACCGCGCTCAGTACCTGGTGTTATGCAGCCAGTCTGTCCTGCAGTGGGCTGTAGACCAAACCGGTGCGAGCCATCCAATATTCGAAGCGGTCCTTCTTCCAAAGGGCAACGGTGAAGTGGCAGCCACGCCGTATAGGTCTCTTCGTCTCCAGCAACCGCGGTGTGGTCCTGATGGGCATGGGTGATGGCGCGCTCGAAATTTGGAAAGATGAGACGGCCCACAGATTTTGGATGAATGAGGAGATGCGGGCCGACAAGCTGCTTCATCACCCGCTGCAATGCGGGATGATGGGGCAGCGTATGAAAAGAAGGCAGGCAGAAGACCTGATCGTAGACGGCTTTAAAAGCAGCGTCATCCTCGAAGCAAGCGGCGCCGGCATTTGCGATTCGATCGAGTGGATCGCGATCAGAGTTCAGCCACCCTGACTGGTACAGAACTTCGGTGATGTCTCTCAGGAGAGGGTGCAGATCCTTCGGCGAAAGCAGACCCCGGATCAACACGTAGCCATGCCTGTCCATCTCTCCCTTCAAATCGATGGGATTGAGCGTGGTTCCATTGGCATCCCTCATCTCGATCGTGCCAAATGGCATCATCGTTCTCTTGTCGTGGATGGCCGTCACGCCCTGAGATTACCTGTTGCGTTCCTGGATCATGTCACCGGGTTGTCAATAATTTATCTTCTTTGCGTGACGGCAGCTCCGCACCTATTTCCTCCGATCGTTACCGCGGGCCATGTGGCAATATGGTGGCCAGGAAGAAAGCCATATGCGGATCGCCGTGGTGTCGGACATTCATGGAAACCTGACCGCATTCGAAGCGGTACTGGCGGATATCCGACGTATGTCTCCGGACTTAGTGCTACACGGAGGCGATTTGGCCGACCCTGGGTCCAGTCCTGTCGACCTCGTTGATCGCATTCGCGATCTAGGCTGGCAAGGTGTTATGGGCAATACGGATGAAATGCTTGTGCGGCCAGCTTCTCTGGAGGATTTCGCGAGCCAATCTTCCGCTCCGCCGACTCTGTGGTCGGCGATTCGCCGCATAGCGTCGAATACCCGCACCAATCTTGGGGACAAGAGACTGGCGTGGCTCAGCGAACTGCCTCCGGTAATGACGCTGCCGGGCTTCGCACTCGTCCATGCTGAACCGGGGAGTTGCTGGCGAGCGCCTGCAGCAAAAGCGACGGATGAAGAACTGGAAGCCATCTATGGCCCGCTCGGCCAGCCTGTCGTTGCCTATGGGCACACCCATCTTCCCGGCATTCGCAGCCTCACCGGAAATCCTGAACTCCTGATCAACACCGGGAGTGTCGGCCTACCGTATGACGGTGATCCGCGCGCTTCCTATTTGCTTCTTGACGGGAGTGTCCCATCGATCCGGAGGGTCGAGTACAGCGTCGAGGAGGAAGTGAAGGCGCTTTCCTCCTGCGGACTCCCGGGAGCAGAATGGACGGTGAGGATGCTTCAAACAAGCTCTCCATCGATGCCGTAGTGTCGAATCGCCGAAGTAAAGCCTCGGGAGCCTCTCTGAGCAGGTTAAGAACATTCTGGAGTCTATGAATATGCAACCACAAGAAGACGACGATTTCATGAGGAAGTACTACACCAGCGAAGCCTGGGCGAAAAGAACCCTGCTTAAGAAACAAATGCCTCCCCAAAAACTGGAAGAAAGTCGGCTGAAGTGGAAACATCTCTTCCTCGAAGTAGAGGCCGGGCTCGATCTCGATCCAGCGAGTGAAGCAGCTCAACTACTTGCCCGAAGATGGGTCCTGCTGGCGGAGGCCGCCAGTGAGGGAGATTCCGAGATTAAGGCCGGCGCTATCAAAGCCTGGAAAGATCATCAAAACTGGCCGTTGGCTGAGCAGGATGCGCTCTTTGCACGTTACGGCCTCGACCCAATTCGAGACAAAAGCGAGTCGATGATGCGCGTGGAAAAGGTGGCTAAATTCATCGGACGGGCCATTGGCCGCAAGTACGGCGCAGTCGCCTCGATGCGCTTCGCCCTCGCCGGCAAATCAAAGGATGAGGGACAGTCTAAACGATGGGTTGAACTCTTTCGCGACGCAGAGTCTTGTCTGGGCGAAGATCCAGCCAGCGAGCGGGTTCAGGTCCTGGTGGCGAGGTGGACTGAACTGACCCGAGAAACCGAGAGTGGTCCAGGTAAGAAGGTGCCGCGGCTGGAAGGTTTCCTGAACGACTCGCGAAACAGGCGGCCATCTTATTCTTCTGTAGCCATGGTGAACCAGGTAGCGCGCCTGTATCGCATAGAGCAGGTGCAACAGTTCCTCGGGAAGGCGCTGGCACTCCGCAGAGACGGACGAGCCTCAGCTTAAACCTGGATGACGCCGGTGACCTAAGTGAGACGCGAGGGCGTAGTTATGTGCTTAGCGTTTAGCGGACCTCTTGGACTTGCGCGCGGGGTTGGCTTTGGAGCTTCTTTTACGCGATTCCAGTCCCGCAGCCGTGCTGCGCAGAGCTTCCGTGAGGTCTCGGGCCGAAAGAGCGCTCCTGGGATCGATAAGCCATTGTGCGATCAGGCCGGAGAGGAGTACGTGATAGAAGGTGCCGATGGTTTCTGCTGTGCGACGACTAATAGCGGACCCCTGCTCGCCGAGAAACAGCGCTGCCAACCCGGTGCGGGCGAGATGAACCTTGTTGGCGAGGATTTGGACGATCTCGGGGCGGTGCTCGAGCTGCGAAAAGAGCTCGAAGTTGGCCACCCACAACGATCGATGGGTTTCGAAGGTTTCAATCAGCCTTGCCCAAATGGATTCGAAGCGTTCCGCCGGAGTGGCTTTGGAAGAGACATTGGTTTGCAGTGCCTGGCGAAACTCCTGGTCCCAATCGCCAAAGGCGAGCACCAGGGCTTCAGTAAGGAGTGCTTCTTTCGAAGAGAAGTGATAGCCGATGGCGGCGAGGCTGACACCGGCCGAGGACGCGATGTCGCGCGCCGTGGTTCGTAAGTAGCCTTTTTCCAACAGGCAGCTCTTGGCCGCCTGTAACAGAGCTTCACGGTTTCCCATGCAATCAGTCTAGGACGGCGCGACAATTTATTCCACACAAACGTGTGAGACGTTTGTCTGATACGATTGTCTATATTTGAGAGAGGAGATAGACAGCATGAAAAACCGAAACGTCCTGATTTCCGGTGCGAGTGTAGCCGGCCCCGCGTTGGCATTTTGGCTGAGCCGTTATGGCTTTCGGACCACGATTGTGGAGCGGGCCCCGGCCCTGCGCCCCGGTGGCTACGCGGTGGATTTTCGAGGAGCTTCGGTGCGGGTGCTGGAGCGCATGGGCCTGCTGGCGGAGGTACAGCGGCGGCAAACCCGCATTGGCGCGATCACCATCGTCGACGCGAACAACCAAAAAGTAGCGAGCATGCCCGATGGGTTTACCAGTGGCGAGTTGGAGATTCTGCGTGGTGACCTGGCACGGGTATTCCATGAGGCCACGCGCGATACGACGGAGTACATCTTCGGCGACAGCGTCGCAAGCCTGGAGGAAAGCGACGCGGGCGTGGATGTGACCTTCCTTAGCGGCAGGCGGCACCGGTTTGACCTGGTGGTGGGCGCGGACGGATTGCATTCGAAGGTGCGGTCGTTGGCATTTGGCGACGAGGCCAAGTTTGTTCGGCATCTTGGCTACTACGTTTCGATTTTCACCATTCCCAACTACCTCAAGCTCGACCGCAGCGGCCTGTATTACGGGACGCTGGGGAAGAAGGTGGGGATCTTCAGTGGAAGCGATGGTGGTGAGGCGAAAGCATCCTTCTTTTTTGCTTCGGAGCCGCTGGAGTACGGCCGCGGCGATGTCGAGCAGCAGAAGAGAGCTCTGCAGGAAAATTTTGCTCAGGAAGGATGGGAAGTGCCGTGGCTGATGGAGATGATGCACCAGGCGCCGGATTTTTATTTCGACTCCGTCAGCCAGGTCAAGATGGACCGATGGTCACGAGGCCGCAGCGTTCTGTTGGGAGACGCAGCGTACTGCGCTTCGCCGCTCTCGGGGATGGGAACCGGGATGGCGGTGGTGGGCGCCTATATCCTCGCCGGTGAGTTGATGGAAGCTGACGGCGATTATGGAGTCGCGTTCGAACGATATGAGAGCCTCATGCGGGATTTCGTGAAGCGGTGCCAGGAGATCGCCGACGGAGGCACCGATTGGTTCGTACCCCGGACGCGATTCAGACTGTGGCTGAGTAACCTGATGTGGCGCGTTCTGCCCTATACACCCTGGAAAAACATGATGATTGAAGTCCCCTTGAAGATTGGAAACTCGATCTCGTTGAAGGACTACGGAAGTTCTGAGGACCGGGTTCGTTCGACGACGGAAGCGATGCAGAAAGAGTGGAACCATCCACTGCCCGGTAACGTATAACAGGTCACTGGGGGCCATTCGCCAACCCGGTCAGGCCGCGTACGTGCTCGGAGGCTAAGGCATGGCAATGTTCAACGACCAATTGAAGCAGGTTCTACGCAGGCTCGAGCCGGGCACCGCTGTTTACAGCGATTACCTTGATAACGCTCGCAGTCGGTGTTGGCGCGAACACGGTGATCTTTAGTGTCGTGGAGGGCGTGCTTCTGAAACCGCTACCCTATCCGCATGCCGAACAGTTAATCGGCGTGTGGCATACGGCGCCAGGGATCGGCATCAAGGAACTGAACATGTCGCCGTCGATTTACTTTATCGATCGTGAGCAGAACACCACGCTCCAGGATATCGGCGCCTACTCCGGCGATTCGCTGGACGTGACCGGCGCTGGAAAACCGGAACATGTGCAAGGCCTTGATGTCACCGACGGCGCGTTAAGCCGTCCTGGGAGTAGCCCCAGTGCTGGGCCGTTTATTTACCCGTAACGACGATTCGGCCGGTGCGCCGCAGACCGTAGTGCTCTCCTATGGGTACTGGCAAGCGAAATTTGGCGGCGCGTCTTCGGTGATTGGGCGCTCCATCACGGTAGACGGAAAACCAAGAGAAATCATCGGCGTGCTGCCGAAGGGATTTCACTTCCTCGATCAACAGGATGCCGCGCTGTTCCTGCCCTTCCAATGGGATCGCAATAAGACCAAGCTCGGCAATTTCAGCGAGCGTGGGCTTGCCCGCTTGAAACCAGGCGTCACGTTAGCGCAAGCCAGCGCAGACATGGCGCGGCTTCTTCCCGTGGTCTTGCGAACTTTCCCGGCGCCGGAAGGTTTTAGCGCCAGCCTATTTGAAAAAGCACGGATCTCGCCCAACCTCCGCCCGTTAAAACAGGACGTCATCGGGGATGTCGGCAATGTGTTGTGGGTTCTGATGGGCTCGATCGTCCTGGTTCTGATGGTCGCTTGCGCCAACGTTGCCAATCTCCTGCTGGTTCGCGTCGAAGGGCGGCGTCAGGAGCTGGCCATTCGCTCGGCTCTGGGCGCAGGCTGGGGACGAATCGCGGTGGAGTTGTTCTTCGAGAGTTTGGTCCTTGGCGTTGCCGGTAGCCTGATCGGTCTGGCTTTGGCCTACGGTGCATTGCGGCTTCTGGTGGCAATGGCGCCCACCGGCCTTCCTCGCGTTCACGAAATTGGCATTGATATTCCGGTGCTGTTTTTCACCCTTGCCCTGAGCCTTTTTACCAGTCTGCTCATTGGTTTAATCCCAGTCCTCAAGTATGCGGGTGCGGGCGCGCAACAGCGGGCTGCGTGAGGGTGGCCGCGCGCTCAGCCAGAGCCGCGAACGGCATCGCGCACGCAAGGCGCTGGTTGTGGTGCAGGTGGCCCTTGCCCTGGTCCTGCTTATCTGCTCGGGGCTGATGATCCGCACATTCCGCGCCTTGATGCATGTCTCTACCGGTTTCGTTTCCCCCGATACTGTACAAACCTTTCGTTTTTACATCCCGGAAACCCAGATACCAGACGCTCAAGCGGAGCGGGTGGTACGGATGGACGAAGAGATTTTGAATAAGCTCGCCGCGATTCCAGGAGTCTCTTCCGTCAGCTTCTCCACCAACGTCCCAATGGATGGGCGAGATTCGAATGATGTGCTGTATGCGCAGAACCATGTGTACGGCGAGGGTGAGCTCCCGCCGATTCGCCGATTCAAATTCATCTCCCCGGGCTTTTTCGCGACCCTGGGCACGCGGATGCTTGCCGGGCGCGATCTCACCTGGACCGATACCTACCAGAAGCGGCCCGTGGCCATCATCTCCGAGAATTTCGCGCGCCAGTATTGGCACGACGCGAATGGAGCGCTGGGCAAAAGGATACGGGTCGCGAATACGGACGACTGGCGCGAGATCGTCGGAGTGGTGCAGGACGTGCACGACGACGGAGTCGAGAAAGCCGCGCCCAGCTCAGTGTACTGGCCGGTCATGCTGGACCATTTCGAGGGGCAAAAACAGACAGTGCGGCGTAATCTCGCTTTCACGATTCGGAGTCCGCGCGCCGGCTCGCGCACCTTCATGAACGAGGTTCAGGAGCGCGTGTGGTCCGTGAATCCCGATGTTCCGCTGGCCGAGGTTTCAACATTGGGCGCCCTCTACACGAAATCCATGGCCCGAACTTCCTTTACCCTGGTGATGCTCTGCGTTGCGGGAAGCATGGCTTTGCTACTCGGGATCGTGGGAATTTACGGAGTCATCTCGTATTCAGTGTCGCAGCGTACCCGGGAAATCGGCATTCGCATGGCGCTTGGTGCGCAGCGAGACACGCTGACTGCCATGTTTGTGCGCCAGGGATTGCGGCTCACCCTCCTTGGTGCGGCCTGCGGCCTCGTCACCGCCTTTGTTACCATGCGCCTGATGTCGTCGCTTCTATTCAATGTGAGCCCGGTGGATCCGATCACTTACGTCACCATCACGATCGGTGTCGTTGCGGTCGCGTATGTCGCCTGCTATCTTCCCTCCCGCCGCGCCGCGACCGTCGAACCTATGGATGCACTGAGAACGGAGTAGCGCGACTTCCCTGTTTCTGTTGGGCTCGGAGTGCTATACGAAAATCATCAACATTGCCGGGCCGCTGCTGGTCATGACTTCGCTGTCTTCGTGGAAGCCGGCTTTTTCGTATGCACGGCGGGCGCGTCGGTTTTGGATGTCCGGATCGATCGCGACCACCGGAGCGCCTTCGCGCCGCAACTGCCGGGCAAGGAGCCGCAAGAAAGCCGATCCGTGGCCCTTTCCAACCATATCCGGATCGCCAATAAAGGCGTCAATCGCCCGCGATCCTGAAGGAAGGCCCGCAAAGTGGGCCTGAGGCCAGGTGTGAACCGCATAGTGCTGTGCATACGCAAACGGCTTTCCATCGAAAGAGACAATTTGCATAACCATGGCGGGTTCATCCAGATCCTCCTCAAGCAACGCTGCCTGTTCTTCCGGTTCACCCCACCAGCGAACAACTTCGGGAGTCCGCAACCAGACGCCAAGCAGAGCAAGATCCGCGCGCACCACTGGCCGAAAGGTATAGCGACTTGCGTCCGGTTTGGCAGGCAAGATCATATCGCTCCACTCTGATCGATTACACGCTTGCCTGGCAAAATCGGCTGGATGGGATCGTATAAACAATTTTTCCGCCAACCTTCCGGAGCGGCTTGCGTTCCAACTCTGGGACTATGACTTCCGCAGGCATCGCGGAATATTTCTTGAAATGTCACACAAGCTATGCTATTGCTAACCATAAGCGACAGCTCCAAAGGGCACCACGCTGTGTCCGCTGTTTGATCCATAGCGATCTATTCCTGCTCTCCGCTGAGCAACTCACACTTTGCGTGTCGAAGCGCGCGCCGCGTAGCCACGCATGTACTCGCTTTCAGGAACCTCACGCAGGAAACGGGGAAATCTATGGACTATATCAAGCCTTCCGAGGTGGCCGAGACTTTTCTCGCCAACGCCGTCGCAAAGTCGAATTTGCCGGTGTTTCAACTCTTGTTGCGCGGCTTTCTTTCTGGCGCACTGCTCGGATTTGCTACCACCATTGCATTTACTGCCAACGCACAGGGAGTAGCGCCCATTTTAGGCGCACTGCTCTTCCCGGTGGGCTTCGCAATGATCGTCGTTTTGAGCTTCGAACTCGTAACCGGCAGCTTTGCAATGCTGCCCGCTGCCTTCATGGCGGGCAGCGTCGGTCTGCCGAGCGTACTAACAAACCTCGTCTGGGTGTTTCTGGGCAACCTGATGGGGGGCTGTCTCTACGCATGGATGTATGCCATTGTGCAGACGCAGTTTCACCATGTTCCCGCGACCGGCGCAGGGGCTCTGATCGTCGCTGCCGCACAGGTCAAGACGCTGGGGTACAGCAAGCTCGGCGCTGCCGGCGTGGGGCTTGCTTTTGTGAAAGCCATGCTTTGCAACTGGATGGTCTGCATGGGCGTTGTGATGGGGCTCACTTCGCGATCGACCCTGGGCAAGATCGCCGCCTGCTGGCTGCCTATCTTTACCTTCTTTGCGCTGGGCTATGAGCACTCGGTCGTCAATATGTTCATCATTCCCGCGGGCATGCTGATGGGCGCTCCCGTCTCCATCCGCGCATGGTGGCTGTGGAACCAGATTCCCGTCACCCTTGGGAATCTCGCGGGTGGATTTCTTTTTGTGGGCTTGCCGATGCTGTGGATCGGCAGAGTCGCACCAGGAAAGGGAGTCGAGCCCGCGCCTGTTGGTTCCTTGGAATCGCTCCCCGAGGCGGTTGAGGTTTGACTTAGGTTCGCGCCTTCAGCCAGCCAATCTCCGTTTGCAGCCTCTGCGGATGCTGAGGCGATGTGTACCCAGGATGATGCGTTCAAAGACGAGGAAAAGGAATGTTCAGGAAAACTGCCATCGCAGCACCTTTCATCGTTCTACTGACAGTGATCGCCGCCTCCCCACTATGCCACGCCCAGACAGGCAACAATTTGCCCATCAGCATCTCCGTCTATGACCGTACGCGCGTGAACTCGTGGCAATGGTTCGCAGCGCCGCCTGACTCCAACACCTATGGTTACGTGGAATCGCTGGTGCGTCTAGGCGTGGCCCAACGGATCAAAAACTGGGACTGGCAATTGGAGCTCGCGCAACCGGCGGTCCTCGGTTTGCCGGACCACGCCGTCTCACCGATCGCGGCGCAAGGGCAACTGGGGCTGGGAGGAACGTACTATGTGTCCAACAACAACACGGAACCTGCAGCTGCATTTCTGAAGCAGGGCTTTCTGCGCTACCGCTTCAGCGACGATAAATCCCTGCGGGTGGGAAGATTTGAGTTTATCGAAGGACAGGAGACCAAGCCGGGAAATGCAACCATCGGCTGGTTGCAGGCCAACCGTATCGCGAACCGGTTGATTGGTAATTTCTCGTTCTCGGATACACAGCGCAGTTTCGACGGGGCAGATGCCCATTACGGCGCGGGGCCCTGGGATCTCACAGCCATGGCCGGCCGAGCCGATCAGGGCGTCTTCAATATGAACGGCAATCCGGAGTTGAACGTCGACCTTCAGTATGCCGCCTTTAGCAGGTCTGAGCTGAGTCAACACGTCCTGTGGCGCGCTTTTGCTGCCGGTTATCACGACGGCCGCAGGGTCACCAAATCCGACAATCGCCCGGCGGCAGTGCGCACCGCGGACCACAACAACATTCGCATCGGGACCTATGGCGGCGACCTGGTTACCAGTATTCCTGCCGGACCCGGTAATTTCGACTTTCTATTCTGGGGAGCGCTGCAAAATGGCAGCTGGGGACAACTAAGCCACAACGCGAATGCAGCCGCAGTGGAGGCAGGATACCAACTCGAAAAGGCGCCCACCGCTCCATGGCTCCGCGCGGGATGGTTTCGGGGCAGTGGCGACAGCAACACCACTGACGGCACGCACAACACCTTCTTCCAGGTGCTGCCGACGCCGCGCGTTTACGCCCGGTTCCCGTTCTATAACCTGATGAACAGCACCGATGAGTTCGCCCAGGTCATCGATAAGCCAGTAAAGAGACTTGCCCTGCGCAGTGACCTGCACTGGTTGCAATTGACCTCGGGTAACGACGATTGGTATCAGGGCGGCGGCGCCTATGACAACAAGGTGTTCGGCTTTACGGGACGTCCAGGCAACGGGCACTCCTCTTTCGCCTCCGTCTTCGATGCCAGCGCCGACTGGCAGACGACAAAGAACGTTGCCATCAACTTTTACTATGCGCACGCTTGGGGAAAAAGCGTGGTTGGTGCAATTTATCCAGTGGATCGCAATGCCCAATTCGGATATGTAGAGCTTGTTTATCGGTGGGACTTCGCACAGAACGGGGTGTCAAAATAGGTCAGACTTGTCCAAATTAGATTTTTCAGTTGACGAAGTTTGGACAGCGATGAAGCCTCCACTGGCCCTTGAGAAGCTGGGGAAGATTTCGAACGATAGGGCACGGCTTCAGCCGTGCCGTAAATTGCCTGCGCGCTTGACGGCTTTAGAAGCCGCTGGGGTAAGTTTTTTGAGACTTATAGGGTGAAATCAACTCTTTCGCGTCTGAGTTCGCGACAGAGACGATTGGAAAGACGTACCTCAGGGGCTAAAGCCCTCATCAACCCCGCCCTTTACGGCACGGCTGAAGCCGTGCCCTTCGTTCACCATCGCAACCCGAGAACACACTGTCATTTAGACTGCCGCCGATTTAACAGAGGCAACCTGCTTCTGTTCGGCCAAATTCTCTTCAAAGCAATCAACAAATTACATCGTCAAAAAGCAAGTTCATCCGCTAATTTGGACAGCTCTGAAAATAGGTCCACCCCGCAACCAACGGGGTAAGCCTGAGTTGCTCTCACCGCGAACCATCGCGTCTCAATGACGGAGGCCGCCTGCAAGGCAAAGCACGGAAAAGGCATCCATTGAAACTCCGGCCGCTGCCCCAGTTAAAAGATTATCTTGCCGGCCAGTTCAAGAATGCGAGCTCCGCTGAAGGTGCCCGGCACTTGCTGGACGCCCGTGATCGTGCCGAAATTGCTGGGATAGACGAGGCATGAGACGGAGGCACAGGCTCCAGTGGTGCTGATATTCAGGCCGCTTGAGGAGGAAGTCGCTCCGGACTGGGGATTCATGCCACTTGGGTGATTGAAGACATTGAAGGCCTCGGCGCGGAACTGGAACTTCAGCCGCTCCCAGATGGAAAAGTCCTTGAAGACAGCCAGGTTCTCATACTGCAAACCGGGACCAAAAAGGCTGTTTCTATGGATATTGCCATAGCCGACAGCTCCCGTCGAGTAGTTGACCGCAGGCTCGTAGGCGGTTTTATCAATGCATGATGAAGTCGAATGGCTGAGGCCGACATAGGCATTCTTCAGGTTGCAGTTGGCTCTTTCGGGATGCACCCAGGATGGACGCTGGAGGCCTTGATCGACGCCCGCCGCGGTCGTGCTGCTGCTCATGGCAACGGTGAAGGGCATGCCCGACTGGATATTGACGATACCGCTCACATGCCATCCGCCGAGCGTCTCGCGCGAGATCATGTTCATGCCTGTCAGTGTTGGCATGGCATAGGTGAATTCGGCCACGACACGGTTGCGAACCTCCCAGTTCGCATTGCCGTAATCAGCGGCGATGTTGTACTGCTGCGATGTGGTACCGCCGGCGTTGGAATTGGTGCCGATGTCGAGATCATGCGACCAGGTGTAGCTGACCTGGCCGGCTAACCCATGGAGTTCCCGTTGCCGCAGAATCGCCGTCAGCGCGTTATAGTGCGAGTACTCATCTTCCTGGAAGACGCGGATGCTGCCGAAGAGCTGGTTGGGACGTTGCGAGTTGAGCGACATGACCGTCGTGTTGACGGGATTGATCGGCTCGTTGTTATAGAAGCTGCGATCCAGGTGCAGGGAGTGCGAGCCTAAATACTGCAGCTCAAATGCGGCTCCATTCCAAAGCGCTTGCCCGACATCCGCGTTCCACTGGTAGGCGCGCTGTGTCTTCAGGTTGGGCTCTGGCGTGAAGGCAGCGACGTAGGTCTTGGGCGTGCCGGCCACAGGAGGTTTGTTGCCGGCCCCCGGAGTCGTATTGGTAAAAGTGATGGGATTGGCTCCGGTGGTACTGTAGCTGACCGCTGCGGCAAATGGGTAGTTTGAGGTGAGCAGCGTATAGGTGTTGAGCTGGTTGGCGTTGTAGTAGAAGCCGAGACCTCCGCGGATCACTGTCTTATCCGTTACACGATAATCGATACCAAGCCGTGGTCCGGCGTTGTCCAGTTGTGCGCTGCCAAACTTGTATCCCGGCGTGGGCGTATAGGTTGCGCCTGAGGTCGCCGTGGTAGCGGGCATCAGGGCGGTTTGAGCTTCGTTCAATAACCGGCCATAGCCGTTAAGGCTGTACGGCGCCGTGGGAAGGTCATAGCGGAAGCCATAGTTGATGGTCAACTTGGGAGCTACCTGCCAGTTGTCCAGGGCAAAGAAGCCATCCCGCCACTCACCCACTGAACCCTTGATTGTATCGATCGGGGTGGTGTCACTGTTGGCATAGCCCAGCACGAAGTCCGCGGCGGAATATCCGGTACTGACAAGTGGTGTAGGGCACGCGCCGGAAAGGCCAGGTTTACACGAAGTTGCGGAGAAAGCGATGGTGCCAAGCGGGTTGTTGGTCGCTTCGCGGCCAAGGGTCAGACGGCGAAACTCTCCGCCAACGATAATGTTGTGCCTGCCCCTGGAGTAGCTTAACTGGTCATACAGGTCGTAGGTGCGATCATCCTGGAACCAGTTGCTGCCCGCATTGCCGACGCCAGTAAAATTAGTGATGGTAAGCACTGGAACGCCCGGGTTGTTGTAGAGCGTATCGCCAGTGAAACCGGGAATACCGAGCTGGGTTCCGGCATCTTTGAGGCCGGCCGTGTACCAGTAGTTCAGGTTTTCCGCGATCAGCTTGTTTACGCCGAAGTGCAGATCGTTGATCAGTCTTGGCGTGATGACGTGGGTGTAGCCAAAGGCATAATTCCTGCTGTTGGTCGGCCCGTTGGAAGCATTGGCTGCAAAGTTCGTGCCGTTGACGAAGGTCAGGTTCTGGTAGTAGTAGCGACCGAAGAGCTTGACCTTTTCGCCGATATTTTCGTCGATGCGATCGATGGATTGCGTGATCGTCAGGTCGCTCGGATAGGCGTTGTTCAGGTTGCTGGCATTGCCCGGATGATTGGGAGGTACCATGTAGGCTTCATATTTCTTGGCAATCGCTGCGCTCGGGGTTGCTAACTCGGCCGCTGGAATCTGGTTGTTGGGATAAGGCTGGCCGGTGGAAGGATCGTAGAGCTGGGGAATTCCAGAGGCGCTGAAGTCCCCGTTCTCCATTGCGGGCGTGATGACGGAGACAATGCTGGATCCCTGGCCAACCTGCTTGAGTTTCTCGTAGGAACCGAAGAAGAACGTCTTGTTGCGACCGTTGTACAGCTTTGGGATGTATATCGGACCTCCTACCTGGAAGCCGTACTGGTTGTAGTGCAGAACCTGCTTCTTGCTGCCTGGAGCGGCAGTAAACACATTTGCATTCAGGGCGGTGTTCTCGACATAGTCGTAGATCGCGCCGTGAAGATCGTTTGTGCCGCTCTTGCTGACCAGGTTGATGTGGATTCCGAGGTACGAGCCGTACTGCGCTGGGTAGTTGCCACTCTGCATCTGCGTTTGCGAGATCATATCCGCAGACGGGTGATCCGGGGTGGTCGTGATCAGGTTGTTGACAATGGAGACGCCATCGAGAGAGAGAGCGTTCTGAATCTCGCGCTGGCCGGCCCCGATGAAGTCTTCACCCGGAGGGTTGCCCTGGTAGTTGGTCGCTGAGCCGATATAGACGTTTGAGGCCAGGGATGCGATCTCAAGCGCGTTGTGGCCGCTAATCGGAAGGTCTTCTACTGCGCGGGTGTTAAACGTCTCGCCCAGGGTCGCGTCGTCGGTAGAGAGTGGCGTCGTATTCGCGGTGACAGTGACCACGTTTTGCACTGAGCCGACGGGTAGCGCGAAGTCAGTCCGGATGGCCTGGTCGATAGGGACGACGACCCCGGTTTTGGTGACCGTTCTGAAGCCGGACTGCTCCGCCGTGATGTCGTATGTTCCGGGCTGGATAAAAGTAATCGCGTAGTATCCCACAGCATTGGTAACGGCTACGGATTGAACCTTGGTGTTCTCCTCCACGGCCGTTACTTTACTGCCGCTTATGACACCACCGCTTGAATCACTGATGGTGCCAACGAGTGAAGTGTTGTTTGCGATTTGGGCCCGGAGGAACAATGGGCTCAACGCCAGGACGAGACAAGCAAGTAACGCTTTCTTCATTGTGGGCTCCTATTATCAACTCCTGGCTGGCCAGGAAAATTATGCTGAGTACAGTCTCTATTCGATTTTTGATAGACCGGAACTATTATTGACCCGTAGGGCCCGGAGTATATCACTTGGGATGAGTACATTCGACTGCTTTTCGAGAGAAATGTGATGGGTCGATTGCCTGTGTACCGTCTAGGTAATTTGCCTTAGACGCACGGCCCGCAGGCTACGCTGAGGTGGAGCGCGCGGGGCAGCAAAGCCAGCAAAAATTTCCTGGCTGGGGGGTGGCACACCTGGCTCAGGGCACAGGGTGTGCGGCGAATTTCGTCGCAAAGGCTCTGCAACGCGAGTTCAATTCGGCCGCCAAAATTTCTTAATCGCAAGCATTGAGAAGGGTGCGTGGGTACCGGAGGAGAAACAGCAGTTCCCTCCACTACGCTCCCCCAGATCCTGTGGAACTTGGTGGCGCTGACAAAGTTCATGCGGCTTTCCCTAGAGACTCACTCCTCTCCTTGACAGCTTAGGAGGAACTGCGTTACTCTCCTGATCATCTTAGGAGGGAGCGAGATGGCTCAAGCCCAACTCCTGCCAGGGACTCTCGATCTGCTTATTCTCAAAGCGGTTTCGCTGGGACCTCTTCATGGCTACGGCGTACTTTTGCGCATCGGGCAGATCTCAGACAGTGCTTTGCTCATTGAACAAGGGGCGCTTTACCCGGCGTTGTTTCGCCTGGTGCGTCAGGGACTCCTGAAAGCCCGTTGGGGAGTCTCGGAAAACAACCGCCGGGCGAAGTTTTACGAGCTCACCGCAGCCGGCCGCAAACGATTTCGCCAAGAGACCGAAGGCTGGAACCGCCTGGCTGCGGCCATGGCCTCTGCCCTTGCCACCCGGCCGGAGGAGATATGAATTTCCAAGCCAATCTTCGCTCCCTGGCTGCCAGGTTTTTTCATCGCTCTGAGTCTGCAATGGAAATGGAGGAGGAGCTTCGCTCCCATATCCAACACCGCGCTGACGATCTTGAACGTTCCGGCCTCGAGCGTGCCCAGGCGGAACGCCAGGCGCGCATCGAGTTCGGGGCGCGGGAACGATTCAAAGAAGAGTGCCACGAAGCCATGGGCGGCCACTTCTTCGAAACCCTTACGCAGGATGTCCGGTTCGCTCTCAGGATATTGCGCAAGTCCCCAGGTTTCACCTTCGCTGCCGTAGTGACGCTGGCGCTGGCCATCGGTGCAAACGCCGTGGTGTTTGGCATACTGAATGGGCTGATCCTGCGCCCGCTGAATGTGCCCCAGGAGCAGACCCTCTACGGAAGCGAGTACGGTGACGGCGCCGGCTGGCAGTCGTATCCCAACTACATCGATCTACGCCATCGCAACCACACTTTTGATGATCTGGCAGCTTTTAATTTCGCCTTTGCAAGCCTCGATACGGGAAACGATCTCTCCGCTGCCACCGGCTTTGCAGCCAGCGGAAACTACTTCGACGTGCTAAAGATTCAACCGTATCTGGGCCACTTCTTCCACGGCTCCGATGAGCACGGCCTCAATAGCGCCCCCTATATCGTGCTCACTTACGCGTATTGGCACAGCCGTTTTCAGGACGATCGAGGCGTGGTGGGCCGTGTTGTTCAGTTGAATAAACATCCTTTCACCATCATTGGCGTAGCGCCGCCGGAGTTCCAGGGAACGTTGTTATTTATCACTCCGGATTTCTTTATGCCAATCGTGAACCAGGCGCAGGTGGACGGGGAGTTTGATCTCAACAAACGCGGCTACTATCGCGGAATTTTCGAGGTTATGGGGCATCTGAAGCCAGGAGTCACGCGTGCCCAGGCGATCGCCGATCTGAACGCAACGATGGCGTACATCGAAAAGACCCACCCTGCAGAGTTTGGTCATAAAGGGTCCACCTTGTCGCGTCAAGGGCTGACTTCATTTCGCGGCCCGACGCAGGAGTTCGTCGCCGGCTTGATGCTGCTGGCTGGCTTGATCCTGCTGGCCGCATGCGCCAACCTGGGCAGTCTGTTTGCGGCTCATGCTGCCGACCGCTCTCGCGAAGTTGCCCTCCGCCTCGCGCTTGGCTCAAGCCGCCATCGTATTCTGCGCCAGCTATTCACCGAAGCTTTACTGATTTCGCTCGTGGGAGGCGCCGCCGGGCTACTGGGGAGCATTATTCTTTTACGCCGCCTGAGCACGTGGCATCCTTTTGCCGGGGCTCCGGTCCGCTTGCCTGTAACTCCCGATGCAAGAATCTATGCCGTTGCTTTGGTTTTAGCTTTGGTAAGCGGATTTCTCTTCGGTATCGTTCCGGTGCGCCAGGTTCTCAGGGCGAATCCGTACGAGATCGTCAAAGCGGGCATGGCGAATTCGGGCCTGGCAAATTCAATTACCGGTGGCAGGCTGCGGCGGCGGTTTACGGTCCGCGACACGCTACTGGTCGTGCAGATTGCGATTTGTGCCGTGCTGATCACTTCTTCCATGGTTGCCCTGCGCGGGCTCGCGCGCTCCCTACACAGCAACTTTGGATTTGAGCCTCGTAACGCGATGGTGATCCATGCGAACCTCGCCATGGCCGGTTACAGCATGGACAAAGTGCCCGCCATGCAAAGGCGCATGATCGATGCATTGGAGACGATTCCCGGCGTCGAGCGGGCGGGTCTGGTGAATGATTACCCTCCGTTGGCCTATGGCTCGGGCACCAGGACGAATGTCTTCAAGGTTGATGTCGCCGATCGACGGCAATCGAATGTCGCTGCCATGCCATACCGGTACGACGTATCTCCTGGATACTTCGATGCGGCCGGCACAACCTTGTTGGCAGGCAGGAGTTTCGTCTGGCATGACGACAAGGATGCGCCTCCCGTTGCGGTCGTGAATCGGAATCTTGCCGAAAAGATGTTTGGCTCAGTCACCAATGCAGTCGGCAGATATTACAAGCTGCAGGATGGAACGCAGGTCCAGGTCGCGGGGGTTGTGGAAGATGGAAAATATCTCAGCGTTACTGAAGATCAACAGCCCGCTATGTTTCTCCCTTCCCTCCGATTGCCATCGAGTCAGGCGTCCCTGGTGGTGCGCTCGCACCGCAATCCGGAACAACTGGCCGCAGCCATAAGGACAAAATGGCACGAGTTGGATCGAGGCATGCCGGTTGACACCGAGACCTGGAGCAGCATGCTGAACGTGGTGCTGTTTCCCTCGCGTGTGGCGACGGTCTCGCTGGGCGTGCTGGGCATGATGGGCGCGATGCTCTCGATCACCGGCATTTTCGGAATGGCAGCGTATTCGGTCAGCAAGCGGTTGCGAGAGTTCGGCATTCGCGTGGCCCTCGGCGCACAACGCGCGGAGGTCTTGCAGGCAGCCTTGGGGCGCGCCCTCAAATTGCTGGCGATTGGTTCGGCAGCAGGTTTGCTCCTCGGAGTTCTGGCGACCCGGGTGTTGGCTTTTATCGTGTATCAGGCAACTCCCCGAGACCCTATCGTCTTGGCTGGAGTTGTTCTGACTATGGCATTGCTGGGACTGCTGGCCACCTGGATTCCAGCACAACGGGCACTCTCGGTGGATCCCATGATGCTGCTGCGTGAGGAGTGAATGGTAGTCGGCCTGTCCAAATTAGCTTTTTCAGCGGGACAGCACATGAAGCTTTCGCTGACCCTAAGAGCCCCCCTGGGGAAGACCCTGTCGAACGAAGGGCACGGCTTGAGAGGCTGCGGAAAAACTCGCCATTGGGTAGGAAAGCCGTACCTCAGGGGCTAAAGCCCGACGTATTTCCAATCACTTACGGCACGACTAAAGTCGTGCCCTGATACAAAACATGAGTTTTTCCGCAGCCTCTTGAGCCGTGCCGTAAACGATTTGCGCGCTTGACGGCTTTAGCCGCCGAGGTACGCTTTTCGAGACCTATAGGGCAAAGTCATGTCTTTCGCCTTTGAGTTCTCCATAGAAGATTGGAAAGACGTACCTCAGGGGCTAAAGCCCCCATCAGCACGAGTGCTGTGGCACGGCTGAAGCCGTGCCCTTCGTTCATCAACACAACTCGAAAACTGGTTGCCAGTTAGACAGCACCCGATAAACAGCAGGAACCTGATTTGGTTCGCCCAAGTTCTCCTCAAAGCAATCAACAAGTTACATCGTCAGAAAGCAACTTCATCCGCTAATTTGGACAGCCCTGAATGGTAGTCGGCCGAACCTCACTCCCACTCTATCTGCTCAAAGATCGCTCGCAGGCGGCTTCCCTTCTCCAAATTGACACTTTCAATGAAGCTAATGCGCCCCGCGAGATGTTCCCGGAAATGGGGATGCGCTTCCCGATTCTGACTGGTGGGACCATAGCGGACGCAGTTGGTGAGTACCGCCTTCAACAAGTCGAAATCTGATCGCCGTACATTCAGCCGTTGGTTGGCCACCAACCCGGCGAGATGCTGGCGCATAGATGAGCGCATGATGCGCGTTTTGCGATGGTGAACCGTAAAGCCTTCCTCCATCAGGATCACCGCGACTCGCGTGGCGAAACGCGCAACACAACGGTTAAAGCTTTCGCCCCCTGAGAAAGCGAGATCATCCGCATAGCGGGTGTAGAGTACCCCCGAGGATTGAGCGAGCCCAGTCAGGCGGCAATCGAGGCGGTAGCTGCAGAGATTCGCCAGCGAAGGAGATGTGGGCGCACCCTGCGGCAGGTGAGGGCGGGCGTACATGGCCCGCACGTGCCATAGCTCCTGTGGATCGAGGGCAAAGCCGGGTTGTTGGATCGCATTGCGCCAGGCTCTGCGAGGGACCGCATTGGTCGCAAGCCCACCCAGCAGATCGGCAACCGGCTCCGGGTAGCCGATGGTGCGGAAAAAGCTTTGCACCCGCGCTCCGGGAAACGTGGGGAAAAAGTTCTCCAGGTCCATCCGCAGAATTACGCGCTGGCCTACGTGCGGGGCGGCAAAGGTCTGGATGGAGCGGCCCTTCACAAAGCCGTGCACCGCAGGATGCGAAGGAATTCGGTCCAGGATGCCGGCGAGAACTCGCCGCTGCAAATCTTTAAGACGCGGTTTGGGAGTCTCAATCAGGCGAATGCTGCCGTTCGCTTTTGTAAGCACGCGATAGTGATAGTGTTCGAGTCGAGGTTGTGGACGCTTGTATCCGAGTCCTTTGACGTCCGCCAACCAGCCAAGTTCCGACTGATCAAGCGCGAGCCACTCCGCCAGGGCTCCCACGGTTTCAATATGCGGGATCGGCCAGGCTTGCGCAGCGGTGACCGGCTGCATCGAGTGTGGCCCAGCAATCAGGTGAAGGATTTTGATCTGCTCCCGGTATTGATAGCAGGCCTCAACAAACCCGGAATCCAGACGAAGAAAGCTGACCACTTCGCGGCGTCGCGGACGTATGCGGCCCGCGAAGGTTTGAACATAACGCCCAGCGAGGGGCCGAATCCAGCGCCAGTTCCGGCCGAGAACATAGCCCAACCGCGCGACGATGGCGTCCGTCTCCTGTTTTCCAGAGAGGATGGCGTTGGCCAGCACATGGACGGTCGCGGAAGTGAGCATGTGGTCAGGCGGCGGACCGCTCCAACGAGTCTCGCTCTGCATGAGCCTGTCTGCGCAGTCGCGCAGTGTCGCTCATGCGCTGAATTGCCAGTTTTCACGATGCCCCAGGGTATCCCTGGAGAAGCCGGTGAGGGCCGGGCTTGGAGCGTCCGCCGCGAGAAAAGTTTAGCAGGTGCTCGTTCGTTGGTTCTAACCCCTGTTCACCCCTCGCGGATAGACCGGAGGCCATCGACTGAACAGGCTGCGGACAAACTCTTTCGTCTGAAGGGAACGGGCTTGCAGTCTCCGCGCGGGAACCGCGAATTTGCATTCTCTCCCTGCAAACAGACCCTGGGTGCCCCATATCTCGCTCGTTTTTCGCGAGATGTGGGATACCACAGCGCTACCGTCGTAACTCTTAACCCTAAACGCCCTCAAGTTTTCGATTCGTTCTCTAGAGGCGAGTGGTCGACGTTCGTGGTATCCCACATCTCGCGAAAAACGAGCGAGATATGAGGCACCCAGGATCTGTTTGCGAGGAGAGAATCCGTCTGCGATTACCTTGAAATGAATGGAACATGACCGGAGGTGCAGACAATAGGTATCCTGACGCGGTGGCGAATTTCGAGCTTACATAGCTGATAGCGGGCAGGGGAATCTACATGAAGCTTGGCGGACTGCTGTTGGGTTTAGCGTTGCTGACCGGAGTTGGGCGCCCGCAATCACTGCACTGCAATCTGCAGGGCTATAAGGCAATCGACGGGGTGAAAGCAGAGGCCACCGGAAACTCTCTGACCTTTACCTGGCAGGGCGAAAGCGGACAGCAGCTCCGGGCGCAGTTCGCGCTGCGCGACGGGCAACCGGTGGTCGAGGAGCTCGCAGCACGCCAGGGTACCGGTGCCTGGATCGTTCTGGGAAAAAACCTGACTCCGGACTTCCAGGTAACCACCGGCCGGCGCCGCATCTCGGGTGCGCAGCGCAACCAGCTTAAGAAACTCAACCTGGACACACCCGAACAGGAAAACACTCGCAAATGGAATACTTTCTGGGACGCTCCACTGGTGGTTCCGGGTGGGGGAGATACTACCGACCTCCCTCGCTCCGAATCCGAAATAACTCGCGGAACGGTAAGTTACAACTCGAGCAATTGCACCGTGGTCAGCAGCGGAGCACGGGAGAGCGTCACCTTCGACGGCTTGAAGCTGGGTATCTTCTCCGGCGATCTGCGGTTCACCGTATATAAAGGATCGAACCTGCTGCGGCAGGAAGCGGTTGCCAAAACCCAGGAACCTTCCGTCGCCTACATTTACAAAGCCGGGCTGAAGGGCTTCCCGGTCGAGGACAACACAGCGTTGTGGTGGCGCGATAGCGCGCAGCACTGGCAGCACGCGCATCTGGGCGGGCCGCCGAATACCGATGTGGTCGGGCTACGGGCGCGCAACCGGCTGCTGATTCTGGCTGCAGGCGCCGGGTCATTAGCGGTCTTTCCGCCGCCGCACAAGTTCTTTTTCGCTCGCGAGAACGAGGTAAACCTGGGTTTCGTCTACTACCGCAAAGACGACGGCCGCTCTTTCTCTCTGGGTACCTATTGGCCGGAAAGAGGAGAAGGCTATCATCCCTGGGGCGCGAGCGACGCGGAATGGAAGAGAAGGGTTGGCGTATCCCGGGCGGAATGGGACAACTATGCACTCTATAACGCACCGGCCGGCACCCTGCAGCGTATGGCGGTCTACTACTACCTGAGCACCAAGCGTCCCGTCCCCACTCAGGAAGCGGTACTCGCCTATACCCATGACGATGTCTTCAAGCCTCTGCCCGGTTTCAAGGTCATGGCCGGCCACTTCCACATGGACTTCAACGAACAGCTGCGCGACCGGGGCACGCTCGATTATCAGCCCCCGTGGGTTGGCGTCTTCCGTGCCCTGGGAATCAACATTCTTTATCTGGGCGATTTTCACGACGATTCCCATCCGAATGATCCGGGGCCAGAGCGTTTCAAGGAGGAGAAGGTCTACTTTGAGGGTGCTCAGCGCATCTCTGACCGAGACTTCCTGGTCATGCCGGCGGAAGAGCCGAATGCGTACTTCGGCGGCCACTGGTGGCTGATGACGCCGAAGCCAATTTACTTTTCCCACGCCGAACCCAGGCCGGCGGATCAGCAGTTCATGGAGATCGACCCGGTCTACGGTCAGGTCTACCATGTTGGTTCGTCTGAAGACATCCTGAACATGGTCAATCGCGAACACGGAATCCTGTGGACCACGCATCCCCGTACCAAGAATTCCGAAGGATACCCCGAAGCTTATAAAGACAAGCCGTTCTTTCAGAGTGACCGCTTTATCGGGGCTTCATGGGAATCCTTACCGGTGGATCTGTCAGAGAAAGAAGAGTGCGAGGTGCGCTGTTTCGGAACCCAGGACGATATGAGTAACTGGGCCCCGAAAGCAAAGTTCATGATTGCCGAAGGCGACACCTACACCAAGTGGCCGGACGACGAAACCTATCCTCAGCTGGCCGTTAACTACGTAAAGCTCGACAAGGTTCCTTCTTACAACGAAAGCTGGGCGCCTATCATCGATCTTATGCAGCTCGGTGATTTCTACGGCACAACAGGAGAGGTCCTCTTTCACCAGTGGGGCGTCGAAGGCAGCGGTGCCAAGAGTATTTATTCGGCAAATATTGAATACACCTATCCGCTCGAGTTCGCAGACCTGGTATGGAGCGACGGAACCAAGGTCGAACATAGGTACATCGACCTTACCGATACAACTCCCTTCGGAACCAGGCAGTTCAGGATTCCCTTCGACGCCACCGGCAAGAAGTGGGTGCGCTTCTCAGTGTGGGATTCTGCGGGAAACGGTGCGTGGGTTCAGCCGGCCAACCTGAACTAACGGCGTCCAATTCCCTGCTGTGACTAAATAAGGCATATTTGCGCGTATCCGCAGCATACGCTGGCGGATTCGTTTCGAAGCGACTACACAGGCTGCGGAAAAACTCATGCTGAACGTAGGGAGGCTAGGTACGGGCGTCGACATGCAGCTTCGCGACAAATTGCGCCATCGAGAGACTCAGCGATTCCGGAACCCCCGCAAAATGCTACCTTGCTCCCATGACCGCAGGAGACGATCGAGGTTTGAATTTCGGATTCCCTTTAACCAACACTGAACAGGCGTCCGGGTCTGCGATGCGCTACTGCCTGGACCACATTCGCAAACTTGACCGGCTGGAGGATGAAGGAAGATCGGAGACGATCGAGGCTCGTCGAAGAGCCATTGCCGGCGGGGCCTATCACGTGAGCGCTGCGGAAGTGAGCCGCAAGCTGATTGAACACATGCTGGAAAGCGGTGACAGCAGCCTGTGACGAGCTCGTCAATTTTCTGCTTCTAATCCCGATTCAATTGACCCGTGCCACCACCAGGGTTGCATCATCGATTTGGCGTTGATGTGAAAACCTACCCATCGATTCCATGATTGCTTCTGCCATGTCGTCAGCAGATGCCGCGCCATTTGCGATGGCCGCGTTGCGGAGTCCCTCAGTACCCCATTCCCTTCCACACAAGTCGAGAGCTTCGATCACCCCATCGGTATAGGCCACGACCAGATCCCCAGGATTCAGCTCAACCATCCCTTCCTCATAGATAGAGTCTGAAAACATGCCGACGGGCGCACCGCCAGTCCTGAGCCAAAGGACCGAGCCATCTGCTCGAATAACCAGAGGAGGATTGTGCCCGGCGTTGACGTAGTGCAAGGTGCGCTTTTCCCCATTGAAGATGCCGTAGAAGAGGGTAGCGTACCGGGAGGCGAGAGATGATCCATACACCTGGCGGTTTACGGCCTCGAGCGCCATGGCGCTGTCGTCTCCGGCAAACAAAGCTGCCGTGCGCAGAGAGGATTGAACATTCGAGATCATAAGCGCCGCGGCAAACCCCTTACCCGAAGCATCCCCAATGGCCATCGCCAATCGCCCCCCGGGCAAGGTGACGAAATCGTAGAAGTCCCCGCCCACCTCACCCATCTGTCGGCAACGAGCGCTGTAATCGAGCGTATCGATGGTAGGACCCCAATGTTGCAGGAATCTCTGCTGCACCTCGAAGGCAGCCATTCGCTCACTGGCACACTCCATCACAACCCCGTCTATCGCCATTTCTGCACCTCTGTATGTATGTCGAGCCACAAGGCAGTATTTCGACATCAAGAGCAAGAATTTTATTTTTACAAATCGATGACACCCGTGAACCGGATCGTTAGGCCGCAACGGCCGTGGGGATTAAAATGTGCCGTCGCCGATTCAGCTTGGGGGCGCATGGGAGGGGAGACGGATGGGAAAGCTGATGCACTCGATGCTCACGTCAGATTTTTTTTTGCGAATCGCTGGCGACCGATGTCGAGAAGTGGGCGCCTGCTCCGACTCTCTTACAAAAGCGCAATAAAGTTGGCGCCAAACGAAAGGAGCAAACCCTATGAAGTACATCTTGCTGATGACGGGCACGAAAGAAGGCGTCGATGCGTACCGGGCCTGGTCGGAGAAGGACATTCAGGCCCACTTTGCACATTTGACAAGACTACAAAATGATTTGAGCAAATCCGGAGAGTTTGTGGCCACGGAAGGCCTCGGAGGTCCACAGCAGGCTAAGGTGGTGCGGGCAGGAAAAGATCTCGCGCCGATCACGGATGGCGTATTCCCCGAAGCGAAGGAATTTGTCTTGGGCTACTGGATTGTCGATGTCGAAACCGCGGAACGCGCCTATGAAATCGCCGCCCGCATATCGGGAGGGCCTGGACCCGGGGGAATACGATTGAGCATGCCGATTGAAGTGCGGCAAATCATGAGTCGGGTTTCCGGGGAATTGCCGTGAGCGGGAGGTTCCTCGACGACCGTTCCGAGCACCTGTTGCGCGAACTCGCGCCGCAGGTGCTCGGGGTCATCATCCGCCGCTTCCATGACTTCTCCGACGCTGAAGATGCTGTGCAGGAAGCGTTGATCGCAGCAGCCGTGCAATGGCCCAAAGAAGGCATTCCTGACAATCCTCGCGGCTGGCTTTGCCAGGTGGCAAGCCGGCGCATGACCGATCACATTAGAAGCGAACTGGCCCGCCGCCGCCGGGAAACTGCCGTGGCGGCCGAACTTGATTATTTGGCCCCCATGGCCGAAATGGAAAGCGATGGAGAGCAGGACGACACGTTGATTTTGCTCTTCATGTGCTGTCATCCCGCCCTGAGCCTGCCATCGTCCATTGCTCTCACCCTGCGCGCCGCGGGCGGCCTGACAACGGGGGAGATTGCCAATGCCTTTTTGGTGCCCGAGGCAACGATGGCGCAGCGAATCAGCCGGGCCAAACAAAGCATCAAGTCTTCCGGGATACCCTTTCGGTTGCCCACAGATGAACAGCGAAAACAACGGCTCGGCGCAGTGCTGCATGTGTTGTATTTGATTTTCAACGAAGGCTATGTCGCCAGTGTGGGTTCCCAATTTCAGCGGCTCGAGTTATCGAGTGAAGCCATTCGGCTCACCCACGGCCTACACCATCTGCTTCCCGGCGACGCCGAAGTCGGTGGATTGCTGGCACTCATGCTGCTGACCAACGCGCGCCGCAAAGCACGAACAGGCCCCAACGAAGAATTGATCCCGCTAGCCAAACAGGATCGAACCCTGTGGGACCAGGAGGAAATTTCCGAAGGCATCGCGCTCATCACCGCAACCCTTGCCAAAGGATCGATCAGTGCCTATCAGTTGCAGGCTGCCATTGCCGCCGTTCACACCGAAGCGGCCAGGGCTGAGGACACGGACTGGCCGCAAATCCTGGCGCTCTATGAACTCTTGAAGCACATGTCGAACAATCCCATGGTGATGCTCAACCATGCCATTGCGACGGCAATGGTCAAGGGCCCTGCGGAAGGACTCAAACTACTGACAATACTCGACCATGATGGACGATTGACCGGCCACCATCGTCTCGACGCTGTTCGCGCCTACCTGCTGGAGTTATCCGGTGACTGTTCCGGCGCGATCGAACACTACCGGCTGGCTGCAGAACGGACGACAAGCCTCCCGGAACGGAATTATCTTTTGACCCAGGTTGGCCGGCTCCGCGAGCGGCAATAAGATTGCCGGTAGGCACGTCTGCAGTTTTTGGGAACAATCCTCCTCGATAACCCGTATCTGCCGCCAGAGGACTGTCATGCAAACTCTGCGCCAGGATATTGCCTACGCTCTGAGACAAATGCGGTTGTCCCCCGTCTTCACCCTGACGGCCATGCTCACCCTGGCCCTGGGCATTGGCGCAACCACGGCCATCTTTTCGCTGATCCACTCCGTCATGCTCAAGTCGCTGCCGGTCGTCGATCCGTCGAAGCTCGTTCGCGTGGGTGAAGGCAATGATTGCTGTGTTGAGGGCGGCATGCAAGACAACTGGGGCATGTATTCCTACCAGCTCTACAAGCGTTTTCAAGATGCCGCACCGGAATTCGAACAGCTGGCGGCCTTCCAGGCGGGCGGATCGCAATTCAGCGTGCGGCGCAGTGAAACCGATCGCCAGGCCAAGCCGCTGCGCGGCGAATTCGTCACTGGAAACTACTTCAGCACTTTCGGCATCCAGGCTTTCGCCGGCAGAACGTTGGTGCCTGCGGATGACCAGCCCTCGGCATCGCCGGCAGCCTTGCTCAGTTACCGCGCCTGGCAGCAGGAATACGGCGCCGACCCCAAGGTCATCGGGGCAAACTTTATGCTCGATGGCCATTCCTTCACCATCGTCGGCGTCACCCCACCGGGCTTCTACGGTGAAACTCTGCGCAGCGACCCTCCGCAAATATGGATTCCGGTTCAGCAAGAGCCACTGCTCAGGGGGGCAAATTCCATCCTGAAGCAAACCAATGCGTGGCTTCGCGTGATCGGGCGTCTCCGCCCCGGAACTGTCGCGGACGGTCTTCCCAGCCGCTTTACGGGGATCCTGCAACAGTGGCTGGTAACTGATTTTGTGGGCGACGCCTTGAAGGAGTATCTCCCGCAGATAAAGGCCATGGCCCGCAAGCAAACTATCAAGGTCGTGCCGGCGGGCGCAGGGGTGGGTGAAATGAAGGAGGGATACAAAGACAGCCTGCGGATCCTTCTCATTGTCTGCTGCCTGGTGCTTCTGATCGCCTGCGCAAATATCGCAAATCTGTTGCTGGCTCGCGGGACGGCCCGCCGCGCTCAAACCTCGGTGCGTCTTGCCCTGGGTGCTTCGAGAAGACGGCTGATTCGCCAGTCGCTCACGGAAAGCGTTGTCCTGTCCGTTCTGGGGGGAGCGGCAGGCATGGCAATCGCTTATCTCGGCGTCAAGATGATCGTCGCCCTGGCCTTCCACAGCGCGCACTTCGTCCCCATCGATGCCACGCCTTCGCTGCCCATTCTTGCTTTCGCGTTTGGCTTGTCGCTGCTGACGGGAGCGCTTTTCGGCACCGCACCAGCCTGGCTTACTTCGCATGCCGACCCGGCTGAAGCATTGCGTGGAGCCAATCGCAGTACGCGCGACCGTTCCTCCCTGCCGCAGAAGACTCTGGTGGTCATGCAGGCTACGCTCTCCATCGTTCTGCTCGCGGGAGCAGGGTTGCTCATCCGCAGCCTGCAGAAGATGGAGCATCAGGATTTCGGTTTTGAGACCGAGAATCGCGTAAACATCAGCGTAAACGCGCCATTTTCCGGCTATCCCCCAGAGAAGCTGGATGCCCTGTACCGGGAACTGCAGGACCGATTATCCCACCTTCCCGGAGTGCAGCGTGCCGCCCTCGCCCTCTATTCTCCCTTCACCGATAACTGGGGCGAGATGGTCATCCGCGAAGGGCACGGTGTTCCCAATGTGAGCGAAGATCAAGACTCATCCTGGGACCACGTGAGCCCTGGCTACCTGGAGGCGATGGGCCAGCACATACTGCGCGGCCGGAGCATCACCGACCAGGACACGGCTGCAACGCAAAACGTCGCGGTCGTCGATGAAGCTTTTGTGCGCAAGTTCTTTAAGAAGGGCGAAGAACCACTCGGCTCGCACTTTGGTTTAAACAAGACGCAATACAGCGGTACCTTTGAGATCGTTGGTGTGGTCCGCGAGGCAAACTACACTGACCCCAGCGGCCACTGGAGACGCCCTTTATTCTTTGTCCCACTGGCGCAGCACGTGCACTACACCTTACCCATGATGCAGGAGATCGACGATCGCACACACCTCATCGAAAGCGTGGTTCTGCAATTACGCGGCAGCATGCAAGGGTTGGAGCCACAAATCCGCCGTGTCTTCATTGAAGTAGATCCGAACCTGACCATCCTGAGCATCCGGAGCATGCAGCAACAGGTCGCGAATCGACTCGATCAGCAGCGCACCGTCGCCCAGATGACCGGACTCTTCGGCATCCTCGCACTCATTCTGGCTGCTGTTGGACTGTATGGAGTCACTGCCTATACCGTCGAGCGCCGCACCAGCGAGATCGGCGTGCGGATGGCTCTGGGCGCAAACCGAGGCAACGTGATTCGACTGGTTCTGCGGGGTGCATTCTTACAAGTCCTCATAGGACTCCTAATCGGCATTCCGGCTTCGATCGGATGCTCCCGCTTGATCGCCGCTCAGCTTTATCACGTTCAGGGCTGGGATCCGTTGGTCCTTGCAGGATCAATCATCGCCCTTGGAGTCTGCGCTCTTTTCGCCAGCATTATCCCAGCGCAACGAGCCTCTTCCATCGATCCGGTAAAGGCCCTGCGCGCGGAGTAGCTCGACGGAATCGAGCCTCGGTGATGAAGGTTATTCTATGGAACATGAACATCAAGCGCAGAACGTTCCTAAAATACGCGGCGGCGTTCGCTGCAACGGTCTACGGAGCATCCTCGTCTCTTATCGCGCAAGCGCCGTCTGGCCCTGAGTCGTTGTCTGTGTCAGACGCTTTGAACCCCGGCGGAATCCGTGTAGCGGGCATTCGCATGATTCCTGTCGTCGATGGAAAGTACAAAGTGTGGACCAAACGGATCGGCTCCGGTCCGGTCAAGGTTCTGCTGTTGCACGGCGGACCAGGATTTCCCCACGACTACCTGGAAGCCATGGAATCCTTCCTGCCACAGGCAGGAATCGAGATGTACTACTACGACCAGCTTGGTGTCGGCAACTCCGACGTGCCGGACGACTCCGCGCTGTGGACCCTGCCTCGTTATCTCACCGAAGTAGAGGAGGTGCGTCGCGGTCTGGGCCTGGATCATTTTGTCCTTTATGGCCACTCGTGGGGCGGCATCCTGGCGATGGAATATGCGCTGAACTATCAACAGCATCTGCGCGCCCTGGTGATCTCCAACATGACTGCCGGCACGCAGTCATACCTCAAACGAACGGCTTCGCTCAAAACCCAACTCCTCACGCCCGAGACCCTGGCACACGTTCAATGCGCTGGAGGCGGCGAAGAAGTACGACGATCCTGCCTACACACGGATTGTCATGGAGGATTTGTATCCGAAAATGATCTGTCGTCTGAAGCCCTGGCCTGAGCCTGTGAGCCGTGCCTTTCGGCTTGCGAATGACAAAATCTACAACCAGATGCAGGGCAAGAGCGAGTTCGAGGTTACAGGTAATCTTAAGGACTGGGAACGTTGGGACCGCCTCCACGAGATCAAGGTAAAAGCGCTGACCATCGGTTCGACGTATGACGAAATGGACCCAGACGACATGCGTAAAATGGCGAAGCTGATGCCTAACGCGACCTGCGCCATTTGTCCCAACGGAAGTCATCTGGACCTATGGGATGATCAGGCGGTCTACTTCCGACACCTTCTAGCTTTCCTGCGCAGCGTATAGGTTTACTGTTGCGATGGGCCGTGACCCCATGGTGAAGAGGGTGCATGAGAACTGGAAGAGAAACAGCAGGTCCCTCCACTACGCTCCCCCTGATTTCCTGTGGAACTTGGTGGCGCTGACAAAGTTCATGCGTCTTTCTCTACGGAAAGCCGCATATGTGGCCACTGCGAATGCACAAGGTAGGAAATCTGGGTACGCTCCGGTCGGAGTCTGTGACTTTTTTAAGTTCCCTTGTAGTCTGTGGCCGGAAAGCTCTGAAGAGCACCTGCCAACCAGCATCGCCGGGGTCCTTCGACTGCGCGCCATAAACCCTCTGTTATGCGAAAGACCTGCGAGGCGCTTCGCTCAGGATGACGCCTTTCTGGTCGGGTGCAAAAAACACGAAAAGATCGAAAAAGTCACAGGCTCTCCCACGGCACGCCGGGGCAGGCGGGATGACAATTATGTTGACCTGTTGAGATCCATTCCTCTGGCCGTTCTTTGGCCTGTCTCTTGGAGAAATGCGTCATCCCGACCGGAGCATAGCGTAGTGGAGGGACCTGCTGTTTCTGTTTCGGTTCTCACACGCTCTCTTCAGAGCGTACATACAGGAAACAAAACAATGGGTCCCTCAGACCGCATCGAGGCCCGGAGGGCCGATCGCCAAACGTCAGCCCAGCCCGGAAGGGCTGGGTCATCGTCCGATTTGATCCGGAGCGCCGTAGGCGCGGCACTAAGAGACCGCAGACCCCTCAACCCCGCCAGCGACGAAGGCGATCGAGGGACATGGCAACACCGGTAACTGAGAGTACGATCGCAGCGCATGCCGAGACCAACGCAAGCGACTCGCCCCACCACCCACCGGCTTCCCCGGTATGCGTAAAGCGCACATAGCTTCGCCATCGTTGGCCCCGGCTCAACGCCGCGAAGGGCTCGCGATGCAACACCTGGAGCGTCTTCGTTTACACCTCAGCCCACTGCCGCAGCAGGTTATGGTAAATGCCGGTAAGCTGTACGGCCGCCGGGCTGGACGGCATATCGCGGTTCACGCGCTGCGCCGCGTTGTCCAGGTCAAAGAGCAACGTGCGCTGGGCGTCGCCGCGCACCATGCTCTGAATCCAGAAGAACGAAGACGTCCGCCGTCCTCGAGTAACCGGCTCCACCCGATGCAGGCTTGACGAGGGATAGACAATCATATGTCCGAGAGGAAGCTTAGCCTTATGGATGCCGTACGTGTCCTCAATAATCAATTCGCCGCCATCGTAGTCCTCGGGCGGGGTGAGAAACAGAGTCGCGGAGAGATCGCTGCGAACGCGATGCGAACTTCCCTTCACATGACGGATGGCGTTGTCCACGTGAGTCCCAAATGACTGCCCTCCCCCGTAACTGTTGAACAATGGCGGAAATACCTTCATCGGCAATGCGGCGGAAATGAATAGCGAGTTCTGCCCCAGCGCGGTCAGGATCATGTCGCCGATCTCCAACGCGGCAGGATGGCCTTCCGGGATTTGCAGGTTGTCCTTCGCTTGCGCGGACTGATGTCCCGCGGTCACGCGGCCATCCACCCATTCTGCGGAAGATAAAGTCTGCCGCGCGTGCGCGACCTGCGCGGCAGTCAGAACATCCGGAATTGTAATCAACATTGTGCTGCTCTCCCATTCCTGGTGTGATGCCAGCATCTCTGGCCCAAAGACCGCTCTAGAATCTGAAATCGAGGCCGAAGAGGCCAGAGGTTCCGGCTCCGGGCACAATGTGCGCCGGATGGATCTCGTCGATGTAGTTGCGATTGGCAAGGTTGAATACGTTCACCTGCAATGCCAGATTGTCGGTCAGCGTATAGCGGCCCATTGCGTTGAGTACGACGTACCCTGGCACTTGCTTAACCAATCCGGTCGTCGGATCTACTGGAACCGTGGAGCTGGCCGTGCGGCTGTCAACATAGTTGCCGCCGCCGCCTACCGTCAGTCGATGCATGGGTTCATACGTCGTCCAAATGTTGAACAGATTGTTCGGCACATTCGCCAGCCGGTAGCCAATGGACTTCGGATAGTACTGCGAGTTCACCACCTCGCTATGCATGTAGGTATAGCTCGAGAGCACCTGCCAGCGGTTGCTGACCCGCCCATTGAACACCAGCTCCGCTCCATCCACGCGTTGCGTCCCCGCCAGCACATAAACCAGGGAGTTGGTGGGAGAGGCTTCTCGAGCATTGTCCTTGGTGGTGCGAAACAGATCAGCGCGCACAGACATGCGCGCATTGTTCAGGTCCCACTTGGTGCCGACTTCATAAGACCGGTTGAATTCCGGCGCCAGGTTCGCGGTGCCGGTTCCGGCCGGACCCACGGTGAGTGCAAGGGTCTCCGCTGACGGGTTGAAAGAGGTGCCGTAATCAAAATAGATGCTTCCGAACGTCGTTGGCTTAAAGACCGCCGCCGCGCGCCAGCTCGGCTTGCGATCCAGACGCGAAGGATAGGTGATCGTCGGCGGCCCCTGAACAATCGGCCCTCCAGCAACCGCCTGTTTCGGTGTGGGGTAAGTAATGCTTTTCTCGTCACTCAAAAATCGGTCGAAACGTGCGCCACCAATCAGCTCCCAGTAGCGGCCAAGCTGGATGGTATCGAGCAGGTAGAGAGCATAGCTGGTGGAGGTCAAGTGAACATTGGTCGAGGGTGCGGAGGTGCCGCTGAAGCTTTGACTCTCGTTCGGTGTCAGCAGGCTGGTGGTCGGAACTGTATTAATCGTTTGCGCGGCCGGGTTCACGTAGTTGAACGTTGGGCGCACCGGATCGGAGGTTTCCCGGCCGCCTTCTGCTCCGATGACGACAATGTGACGAAGGCCCAGCGTCTTCAAGTGCGCCGTAGCATCGAGTTGATCCCACAACAAGCCTTCGTTGCTGAAGGTCACAATCTGATTGCGATTCACGGAAATCTGGTTCAGCGGAGTCGTCGGCGTGATAGAGCCGGAGGTCGCAGTGTTCACCTGCGGCTCGGTGATGCGCGCATTGCGTTGATTGTTCGCGAACCGGGCGCGATTGCGCAGAATCGCCCAATCCGAGATGTCGTGCTCGACTTTGAGTGTGACCATGTCCACATCGGTCCGCAGGTAATTCCCATCGCGGAAACCGTAGTAGTTGTGCCGCGGCACAGGCGATGGTTTGTTGAAGTACCAGGGAATGCCGTAGTCGGGAATGTCATCCTCGCCAAAATGGAAATAGCTTGCAGTGAGCCGGTTTGCCGTTCCCAAACCGAGAGCCAGCGAAGGCGCTACACCAAAGCGGCGATTCTCCGTTACGTCGCGTTCGGCTACGTTGGCATCATGGGCCATCAGGTTGAGTCGAACCGCGGCTCCGTGGCCAAAATTGTTAAGTGGTTGGTTGATGTCAGCGGCGAAGCGCCGGGTGATGTCGGTACCGAAGTCGCCCTCGCCGATAATGAATGGACGGTCGACCGGAGTTTTACTCTCCTGGTTGATAACACCGCCGGTCGATCCGCGCCCGAACGTCACCGACGAGGGCCCCTCCAGAACCTCTACTTCCTGGTAGTTGAAAGAGTCGCGGTAATAACTGCCGAAATCGCGCATGCCGTCGAGGAAGATGTCGTTACGCGCCGTGAAACCGCGCAAAGTGAGATTGTCGCCCTGCGACCCGCCCTCACCGGCCGCCAGGCTGATGCCTGGAGCGTTGCGCAAGGTGTCACGCAAGGTAGTCGCTCCTTCCTCGTGAATGGTCGCCTGCGGGATGGCGGTGATCGACTGCGGTGTATCCAGGAGTGGAACTGGATACCGGTCGAGGCTGATCTGCGGCGAAGAATCCTGCACGCTAACCGATTCATTGGCCTGCACAGCAATCGTCACCCGGCCTGTACTGTCGATCCGATAGGAGAGTCCGGTCCCGGAGAGGATGGCCCTTAACGCCTGATCCTCGGTGTACAGCCCACTCACTCCCGGCGACTTGAAGCCGGAGATGGTTTCAGTCGGGATGGAAAAGGTGACCTCGACGCCGCTGATGCGCTGGTAGGCGGCGACCGTCACATCGAGCGGACCAGCGGGTATATCCAGACGGCGCACGGTCAGATTCTGTTGCTCTCGTGGCTTGCGATTGGCCGTAGCCGCATCTTGCGCCCAGGCCGGTACAGACCGGGTGATCGAGACCGCCGCATAGGCAGCCACTGTGCCTAGCCTGAGCCAGGTACTTTTTTTGCGACCCAGTCGCAATTGAGAGGTGTGACCGGAATTGCTTTTCATCGTTCCGCTAAGTCTCCTCGGCGCAGCCAGCCTCCGGAGTTATTACGCTCCGAGCCAGTGACCGGTTGAAAGCGGCATCGGCGAGACCTATAGTGGGAGGAATCTGCGGCTGCCAAGCTGTGGGTTTGCCCGGGTCCTCGCACCTCTCGGCCAGAGTTGCGTGCGGGGACTTGGGGTGAAACGCTGCTTTACTGGATATCAGACCCTTTCGGTCTTATTTAATATAAGACCACTCCGGTCGTACATCAAGCCGGTCGGCGAATTTGATGCAAAAAATTTACATTTCTTGGGTCAAAGGTGGCTAGTGATCTGGACAAGTCTGAAGTTCAGTCGTCCCTTCAGGGCTGTGGACCCGCCCCAGGGGGACGACGTACCCTTCGCTGGACCTTGGTTTGATAGACTTCGGCGAATGAAGAGACGATCGTTTGTCACCGCCTGCAACATATTTCTTCTGTCTGCCTGCCTGCCCCTGATCACGGTTGCCCAGGTCCCCGCTGCCCCGGCAGCACCGAACACGGTGAACCCGGCCACACCTGCGCCTGCGCCCTACCTCTCGCCCGAGATCCACCCTGACGACACGGTGACCCTGCGCCTGCGCGCGCCCAACGCGAAGAAGGTCGATCTGGTCCTCGAAGGCGCAACCACCCCGATGCAGCAGGATGCCGATGGTCTTTGGTCCGCGACCACTGCCGTGCTCGCCCCTGAAATCTACGCCTACCGCTTTGTGGTGGACGGCACGCCGATACTGGACCCGCGGAATACGGATGTGCGCGACAACCTGCAGACCATTACGAGCAACCTCACCGTGCCCGGCACGCCGCCGGAACCATGGGAATTGCAGTCCATTCCCCACGGAATCGTTGAGCACCACTTTTATTCGTCGCAGGTCGTTCTCGGTCTGCCCAACAGTCAAAGCGACTACTACGTCTACACGCCGCCCGGATATAACCCCAAAGCCAGACGCAGCTATCCGGTGCTCTACCTTTTGCACGGTTTCAGCGATGCAGCCGACGGCTGGTCATCCGTGGGAAAGGCGAACTTTATCCTTGATAGCCTCCTTGCTTCTGGTAAAGCGAAGCCGATGATCATCGTCATGCCGCTTGGGTATGGCAACATGGCAGTGCTCAAACCGGGCCGGACTCCTGCTCTCAGCGCGCAGAGCGTCGAACTGTATCAAAAGGCATTACTCACCGAAGTGATCCCGCAGATCGAGGCCAACTATCACGTATCGAAGAAGCGGGAAGATCGTGCCATCGCCGGCCTCTCCATGGGTGGACATGAAAGCCTGCTCATCGGACTCACTCACCCTGAGCTGTTTGCCTGGATCGGAACCTTCTCCGCCGGCCTCAATGCCAACAACATCTCGCAGCTCCCACAGACTACCCCCCAGAAGGCAAACCTCCGCCTGCTCTGGATGGCCTGCGGGGTAGACGACGCGCTGCTCAAATCCAACCAGAACGTGATTGCCACCCTCAAAGCCGAAGGCCTTCCGGTGACTGCCATCGAAACCCCGGGTCACCACCAATGGCCCGTCTGGCGCGACAATCTCATACATTTTGCCCCGCTGCTTTTTCAGAAGTAGGCACTTTTTGAAGGGTACGGCCTTTAGGCCGTACGTCTAGCAATCAAGATGAATTGGCTTTAGAAGCCGCTGAGGGCCGCATGCGTGGTATGCGTGGTAAGTCCGAATCCAAGCAAGAGGTTGCCGGGGATAATTTGCCCAACTGAGCCGTTTTGGCGAGCCGCGTTTCATGCATCATCCACGCACGTGGCCGGCAAATGATTTGCAACAGCACAAAGTTATTGGTGACATACCTATATATATGCGGATTGGGGGCAGTTTTGCACGCCGGAGAAAGGCCTTTTTTTCCGCTGGATCTAAAGTCCGGGCCACCCCAACCCGAAGGGCTGGGGTGGAAATACATCTTCATTGCCAGCCGCCGCCGAGGGCACGGTAAAGCTGCACCAGGCTTTGATACTCGCTTCCGCGCGCCTCGGCGAGCGTCAGCTCTTCGGAATAAAGCGACCGCTGGCCGTCCAACACTTCAAGGTAGGTCGTGGTGCCGCCTTTGTAGCGCATGGTAGACAGGCGGACAGACTCCTGCAGATCCGCGACGCTATCCTCCAGGCGCAGTCGCACCTGGTGCAGCTTCTGGTAGCCGATGAGCGCATCGGAGACGTCGCCGAATGCCCGCTGAATCGTTTGCCGGTAGGCGATCAAGGCCTGCTGGTGCTGCGATTCCGCCAGGTGCAGATTCCCGCGCAGGGCGCCCCCGGTAAAAATCGGCTGGCTTACCTGGGCACCGTATGACCAGATGCCAAGCTGCGAACTCATGAGGCTCGAGAAACTACTGCTTCTACCGAAAGCACCGCCACCAGACCCGGTCAACGAAATTTGCGGAAAGAATGCAGCCTTCGCGACTCCAATCTCGGCGTTCGCGGCAATCAGGTTTTGTTCCGCCTCGCGAATATCCGGCCGCCGCTCGATGATGGAGGAGGGAAGGCCGGGCGGTACCTCGGGGGGAAGTGTTTGCGCCACCAGGGGAAGCCCGCGTGGCACACTCTGCGGGTAATTGCCCAGCAGGATGCTGATCGCGTCCTCCTCCTGAGCGATTTGCCTTTCCAGATCGGGAATGGAGGCATTCGCCGTATCAAGTACTTGCTGTGCCTGGAGCACATCGAGTTTTGTGGCCACGCCGTGGCTCAGCCGCAGATTGGTGAGCTTGACCGAATCTATCTGTGTCTTGACCGTATCGCGCGTGATCTGGAGTTGCAGGTCCAGTTGCAGCAGCGCGAAATAGTCGGCGGCAACATCACTCACCAGGGTCAATACGACTGTTTGCCTCGCGGCTTCCGTAGCCAGCAGCTGGGCCCTTGAGGCCTCCGTGGCACGACGCAGACGGCCGAAGAGATCCAGTTGGAACGCGGCATCGGCAGTCAGGGTGAGAAAGTTGTATTTGCTCTGGCCAATATTTTCCTGTCCACCGATGAAATTGCCGTTGCCTTGTACTTGGGGAAACAGGTTTGAGCGGGTAATGGCAAGCTCGGCCCGCGCAGCCACGATGCGCTCCGTAGCCAGTTGCAAATCGTAGTTTTGCTTGAGCGCAAGGCGAATGAGCTCTTGCAGTCTCGGATCCTTGAAGACCTGCCACCAGGGAAGATCCGCATAAGAGGCAGCCTGAGCCTGGAGCTGGGGGTTCTCGGATAGATCGCGATATACCGTGGGAGTTTGAACGGCCGGCCGATGGTAATTGGGACCAACCATGCAACCGGCGAGCAAGCCGGGAGCCAACACCGCAGCCAGTGATCGTGTGCGCCTCATGATGGGCAACTCGGGTTGTGTTTTTGTCCGGCTGGTCGCGGCCCGGTGCATCTCAATCACCTGTTTCAGTCAAACGTTTCAATCACCGGTTTCAGGGGAAGGCGTTTCCGTCAACGGCGCGGCAATATGCTCTTGATTGGCGCCAGACAATCTTTCCACCAGGTAGAAAATTCCCGGCACGAAGAAGATCCCGAAGGCGCTGGCGGCCAGCATCCCCCCGATCACCGTGGTTCCCATGATCTGGCGCGCCACTGAGCCGGCGCCAGTTGCGGTCCACAGCGGCACGCAACCGAGAATAAATGCGAAAGAAGTCATCAGGATCGGCCGCAGCCGAAGCCTGGCGCCTTCAAGCGCCGCGTCGACAAGCGGTTTGCCTTGCTCGTATTGATACTTGGCGAACTCCACGATCAGAATCGCGTTTTTGGCCGCCAGGCCAATCAGCATAACCATCCCGATCTGCGAGTAGACGTCGCCCTCAATCTGAACCATGTAAGCAGGCAGGAACGCACTCAGAGTGACGCGGCGGAGCCACAGCACGAAGAAGGCGCCAAAAACCGCCACCGGCGTGCTGAGCAATACACTGAAGGGCAACGACCAGCTTTCGTAAAGTGCGGCAAGAATCAAAAAGACGAATAACAGCGAGAGTCCGAAGATGAGCGCCGGCGGAACCCCTTCGCGCGCTTTTTGTTCCTGAAACGACATGCCGGAGTAGTCAAAACCCATCTCTCGCGGCATGGTTTGCTTGAACACAGCTTCCAGCGCGGCCGTTGCCTGCTCCGAGCTATAGCCAGGCGCGGCGCTGCCGTTGATTTGCGCGCAACGGTATTCATTGAAGCGCATGGTAAATTCCGGGCCGGAGCGCGGCTTGAGCGTGGTCAGCGTAGACAAGGGGACGTTCTCTCCCCTGTTGTTGCGGACATAGAATTGTCCGACATTCTCCGCTCTGCCGCGGTAGTCAGCCTCGGCTTCGACATACACCTGCCACTGGCGGCCGAAGCGATTGAAGTAGTTGATGAAGTAACCACCCATGAACGCCTGGATGGTGCGGTACACGTCGCTCAGGCTCACCCCTTGCTTCAGCACCTTGTCGCGGTTTACGTCGATAAATTGCTGCGGGACACTGGGCAGGAAAGTGGTGGAGAGGCTGGCGATTTCCGGCCGCTTGCGAGCAGCGTCGAGAAAAACGGCGAGGTTCCTGGTAAGGAACGGAATATCGGCTCCCGAACGGTCTTCGAGGAGGAAGGTGAATCCGCCGGCAGTGCCAACGCCCGGAATGGCAGGCGGCGAAAAACTAAAGGCAACTCCGCCAGGCAACTTACTTAGCTGCTGGTTGAGATGAGCCTTGATGGATTGAAATTGCTGGACTCTTTCCGCGCGCGTGTCCCAGGGATAAAAGGCCACAGAGAAAAATGCGTTATAGCTGATACGAACAAAGCTCAGCAAGCTGAACCCCACGACGGTGGTCGTGTGCTGCACTCCGGGGGTACTCATGATGATTTTTTCTACATCCGCTGCAACCGCGGTTGTCCGTTCCAACGAAGCTCCGTTGGGCAGTTGCAGATTGACATAGGCATAACCTTGATCTTCGTCGGGAAGAAAGCTTGATGGCAGGCGGCTGGCGAAGAAGCCCGCGGCCATCCCGAAGGCCACCAGGAGGACAACCAGGACGGCAGTTTTTCGGAGCAGTACTCCACTCCAATGGACATATCCCTCTGTGGTTTGCGCGAACACGCGATTAAACCAATCGAAGAATCGCCTGAGCAGGCCGCGGCTCGGTTGCCGGGGGCGGAGAAGCAGCGCGGCCAGCGCGGGGCTCAGCGTGAGCGCGTTAAACGCGGAGAGAACAACGGAGATGGCAATCGTAACTGCGAACTGCTGATAAAGCCTTCCGGTAATTCCGGGAATAAAGGCTGTAGGCAAAAATACAGCGGAGAGAACGAGCGCGATTCCTACCACCGGCCCGGAGAGCTCTTCCATTGCTTTGAACGCAGCGTTTTTGGGAGTTAGCCCTTCCTCGATGTGGCGCTCCACGCCCTCGACCACCACGATGGCGTCGTCGACGACCAGCCCAATTGCGAGAACCAGGCCAAAGAGAGAGAGCGTGTTAATCGAAAAACCGAAGAGGGGAAAGAACACGAACGTGCCCAAAAGGGAAACGGGCACAGCCAAGAGAGGAATCAACGTGGAACGCCAGCTTTGCAGGAAGAGATAGACGACGAGGATCACCAGGACGAGGGCGATCAGAAGGGTCTTGATGATTTCCTTCATGCCTTCCGTAACCGACCGAGTCGTATCCAGCGACACGGTAAAGTCCATGTCCTGGGGAAAGCGTAGTTTCATTTGCGCCATCAGTTTCTTGATCCCGGAGGCGGCGTCGACTGCGTTCGAGCCGGGCAATTGATAGCAGGCAATAATGGCGCCCGGCTTGCCGTCAAAACGGCCGGCGCTGCTATAGTCCTGGGCGCCAAGCTCGATACGGGCCACGTCGTGCACTCGGACCGTGCCGCCGTCAGGAGTCTCGCGAACCACGATGTTGCCGAATTCTTCCGGTGAGGTGAGGCGGCCCTGCGCCAGAACGGCGGTGGTAAATTCCTGCCCCTTGGGAGCCGGCTCGCCTCCTACCTTACCCGCTGGGTTCACTGCATTTTGCGCTTGGACGGCATTCACGATATCCGGAACCGTAATCCCCAGCTTTGCCAGCTGATCGGGTTTTACCCAAAGCCGCATCGCGTATTGGCCAGCCCCGAATACCGTAACGTTGCCGATGCCTCGCGAACGGAGGATGGGATCCACAAGATTGATGTACGCGTAATTGGCGAGAAATTTGGCGTCATAGGTTCCATGCGGCGAATAGAGAGCAATCCACATCAGCGGGGCGGTCACGGATTTTCGAACCGTGATGCCGTAGTTGGCGACGTCGGCTGGAAGCTGAGAAGCAGCCTGCGTCTCTCGAGATTGGGTGAGAATGAAATCGGTGTTCGGATCTGTCTTTACATCGAAGTCCACAATCAGGCTGGTGGCTGAATTGGCGGTGGCATTCAGCGAATACATGTAGTTCATGTTGTCCACGCCGTTCATCTGTTGCTCGATGGGCGTGGCAACGGCTTGTTCAAGCGTCTGCGCGTCGGCACCCACGTAGGTGGCCTGGACCTGAATCTCGGGCGGGGTGATGTTGGGAAACTGGGCGACCGGCAAGCTCAGGATAGTGAGCGCACCCACCAATACCATGACGATGGAAATGACCATGGCGACAATAGGGCGGTTGATGAAGAACTTTGACATCGGGCTATCTATCCCTGGCTTCCGCGTGTAAACGGCCTGGGGTTGACTTTCGCGCCCTGGCGCACTTTTTGCACTCCCTCGGCGACGACTCTTTCGCCGCGATTCAACCCACTGGCGATCACCCACATGCCACCGACACGGTCACCGACCGTGACGGTTCGAATGCTCACCTTGTTGTCGCTATCCACCACTGCGACCTGGTATGCGCCCTGCAGCTCTGACACCGCGCGTTGAGGAACCAGCAGGGCGTCATGTTGCAGGCTGATGACGGCGCGCACTTTGGCGTAGCCGCCGGGACGCAAAATGTTCCCCGGGTTCGGAAACAGCCCGGCGATCCGAATGGCCCCGGTGCTCTCGTTGACTTGCCGATCGGCAAAGAAAAATCGGCCCTCATGCTCATAGGTGGAACCATCGGCCAAGATCAGTTGCAGGCGCAGAGCTTTATCGGCCTGCTGGCGGCTGGTCTCCGTGGGGAAGCGTTTTCGCCATGCGAGATACTGGGGCTCGCCGACCGTGAAGTAAACCTTGATAGGCTCGACCGTGGAAACGGAGGTGACCGGCCCGCTGTTGGGATTGACCAGCGCGCCTACTTGCAGCAGGGCCTGTCCGGCGATGCCGTCGATGGGGGCAACCAGCCGGGTAAACTCGAGATTGATCTTTGCCGTTTCCACCGCGGCCTCAGAGGTCTTAATTTGCGCCTTGGCGGTTTCCACGGTGGCCAGGGCCGCCAGATTGTTCTGCACGGCGTTGTCGAGATCCTGCTGGCTGGCGGCCTGTTCTTGTGCCAGGGGCTTGTATCGTTTGACATCGAGGTCCGTGCGTCCCTGCACTGCTACGGCATTCGCGAGTGCGGCCTTCGCCTGTGCCAGTTGGCCCTGGGCCTGGTCGAGGGCTGCCTGAAAAGGCCGCGGGTCGATCTCGAACAGAAGCTGACCCTTTCTGACGAATGCTCCCTCCTGATAGCCCTGCCTTTGCAAGTACCCCGTAACCTGCGCCCGGACGTCGGCGTTCACGAGCCCGTCGAGAGTGCCGATCCATTCACCGAAAATCGGAACATCCTTCTGCTCGACCTGCACTACCTCGACATCCGTAGGGGCAGCCGGTTGGGCGCCCGAAACGTTATTGGGCCGAGCCCCGACGATCACGCCGAGGACGACCAGGCAAAGCACTCCGGCACCAGCGATTACCAGGTTGCGTTTCGAAACACGGGTCATGTTGACAGAAAAACCTCGCCGCGAGGATGTATCGGCATCATCTTCTAAAATCTGCACCAGCGCCAGAGCATGTTTGCAAGGCCCTGGATGGAGACTTTGCTTCTTTATTTTGTGTAGCTCTAAGAGTACCGGGTAGGCCGAGTGTAGACGATATTGATTTGTCAAAAATGGCCCTGCCAGGTCGAATATTGCTTTATTGTCGGCGCCCAGGTTCTGGCTCCGGTTCAGGTTCAGGGACGCATTCGCCTTATCACCGTAGCCCAGCAGCAACTCCCAACCGAAGCGCCCCTTTCCCCGGGCTATAATTCGGGCGAATGAAAGCGCAGTCAGGTGAGCCGCCGCAAGAGGCGGGCGCGAGTACGCCGCGGCGCGAACAGCGTCTGCGTCCTCCGGATCTGATTTATGGATTGGACGAACGGCCTCCGCTGGCGCATTTGATTCTTCTCGGCGCCCAGCATGTGGCCGTGATTTGTCCCTACCTGGTGTTCGTTACTTTAATCGCGCAGGAGGCAGGGGCGTCCACCACGGTGTCGTCCCACGCGGTCGGGCTGGGCATGATCGCCATTGCGCTGGCCACGCTACTGCAAGCCCATCGCCTGGGCCCAGTGGGGTCAGGGTATCTGGCCCCGCCGGTGGTTTCTGCAATTTACTTCGCACCGGCACTGGAGGCGGCGCATCGCGGCGGACTGGCGCTGGTTTGCGGGATGATCGTGTTCGCCGGTGTGTTTGAAGCGATCTTCGCCTGGGCGCTGCCGCGGATGCGCAGGGTGTTTCCTCCGGTCGTTTCCGGCTTTATCGTGATTGCCGTGGGCGTGGAGTTGGGCCTTATCGGAGTGCGCGGATTTCTGGGGATTGCTGACCTGCACGATCCGAACCTTGCCACCCACATTGGCGCGGCCGGGTTGACCCTGGCAGTGATGATCGGGTTCGGCGTATGGGGCAAGGGCCTGCCCCGGCTGCTCTGCGCTCTGATCGGTCTTGCTTCGGGAATGGCGATTGCCGTCGCAGTCGGCATGGTGACCAGCAAGGACGTCGCGATCATCGCTGCGCGGCCGTGGTTCGCGCTGCCTGATCCGCGTTTTCTCTCCTACCGGTTTGAATCGTCGCTGATGGTACCGTTCGCCATCGCGGGTCTGGCCTCGGGCCTGCGCGCGATCGGGGTGATCACAACCTGCCAGAAGATCAACGACGCATCCTGGCGGCGGCCCGACCTGAAGAACATCCGCTCCGGGGTTCTCGCGGATGGCGTCGCGTGCGTTGCCGGTGGGTGGCTGGGGACGCCGGGGCTGAGCGCCGCTCCGAGCCTGGTCGGGCTGCAGAAGGTGACAGGGGCAACCAGCCGCTACATTGCCTATTCGATCGCGGGCTGGTTCGTTTTGCTCTCATGCGTGCCCAAGGTCGGCGCGGTGCTGCTGGCGCTGCCGTTGCCGATCATCGGCGCCGCGCTCATTTTCAATGGCGCCTCGATGCTGATGGGCGGGATCCAGATCGTGACCTCGCGCCCGGTAACCATGCGCAGCACGTTCATCGTCGGCATCTCGCTGCTGTTTGCGCTAAGCCGGCGCGTGTATCCCGAGTTTTTCAGCCTGTTGCCCCCCTGGACCCATGCGTTTACCGATTCGATCTTATCGATCGCCGTGGTGGTCTGCGTGCTGCTCAACCTGTGTTTCCTTATCGGCGAACGCCGCACCGAGGTGATGGTCTTACAGGCTGGCGACGGCAAAGATCTCTCGCGTTTCGACGACAAGTTCCACGCGCAGGCTAAGCTATGGCAGCTGAGCGCGGCCGATACCGGCCGTGCTGAGACTAGTATCACCGAGCTGCTGCGGCTGATCGAAGAAGGGGGTCATGCAAGTAGCCCAATCACGGCAAGCGTCAGCTATGATGACCTCGACCTGGCGATCAAGCTCAGTTACCAGGGCACGCTGCCCTACGTCGCCTCAGAACAGCGGCTGCCCCGCGGGATGGTAGAGGAGCAGATTTTCGCTGTCGGATTGTCGGGCTTTTTGTCTTCTGTGTTTCCCGACCGTCTCAACAGCCAGCAGAAAGACGGCAGCTGCGAGATTTCGCTCTACTTCCAGACGTAGTCAATGATTTGAAAACATACTCATGAGCACCAATGACTACGTCATTCGCGGGGGCGTTGAGGGAAGAGAGCGGCTGCGTATTCTCTCGCGTGTGATGCAGCAGACGACGCTTGCTTGCCTGGCGCAGGCCGGTATGAAAGAAGAAATGGCTTGCCTGGAGATCGGCTGCGGCGGCGGCGATGTGGCCTTCGACATGGCGCGCATGACCGGTCCTCTCGGCAGGGTGGTGGGAACGGATATCGACGAAACGGTACTTGATCTCGGCAAGCGTGAAGCCGCAGATCTGCAACTCAACAACGTTGAATTCCGTGTTGCCGACATTACTCAGAGCACGTTTGCTTCGGAGTTCGACTTGGTGCATGCACGGTTTGTGCTGACGCACCTGGCTGATCCCGCGACCGCCTTGGGCAACATGCGCGGAGCTTTACGGCACGGCGGCGTAGTGGTCGTGGAAGACATCGATTTCCGAGGCCATTTTTCTTACCCGGAGAGCGCGGCGCTGGTGCGCTACGTGGAACTCTACTCCGAGATCGTGCGGCGAAAAGGCGCGGACCCGAACATTGGACCTAGAGTGCCCTCCTTGCTGACGGACGCGGGTTTTGAGAACGTGGAGATGCGCCTGGTTCAGCCAGCGGGCATGGTGGGCGAGGTAAAGTTGCTGACCCCCATTACGATGCAGTGCATCGGGCCGGCCGTGATTGCTGGAGGCCTGGCTTCCGAGGCCGAGGTTGCCGGCCTGGTAGCAGACCTTTTCGAGTACGCTCAAACTCCGGGCACGATTGTCGGCCTGCCACGCGTGTTCCAGGCATGGGGCTACCAACCAGTTTCGTGAACAGTTGGCGCCAGCAGTTACGACACTAACCGCGCGGAGCAAGGAGAAGTGACAGGACGGACCTCTTCTTAGACGCACCGGCTGGGGTTAACTCCCGTCTGTTCCGCCTGGCGGCTGTGACTTTTTTAATTTGCCTTGTAGTCTGTGGCCGGAAAGCTCCGAAGTGCACCTGCCAACGAGCATCGCCGGGGTCCTTCGACTCCGCGCCATAAACCCTCCGTGATGCGATAGATCTGCGAGGCGCTTCGCTCCCACGGCACGCCGGGGCAGGCAGGATGACGCCTTTCTGGAACAACATCTGGTCGGGTGCAAAAACACGAAAACATCGAAAAAGTCACAGGCTCCTGGCGCAACCCGACGCCCGTCAAGGCGCCATGCGATGGCAGCGTGGTGGTAAACTCTGGGATTGTGGCGCAATTCGTAATCGAGCGCGAGTTACCTGGTGCTGGAGCACTGTCGGATACGCAGATCCGGGAGATTTCGCTGCGCTCATTGCAGGCGCTCAAGGACGTGGGACCCCAGATTCAATGGCTCCACAGCTACGTCACCGAGGATAAGGTCTACTGCGTTTACCTCGCACCAGACGAAGACACGGTTCGGGAGCACGCCCGCCGCGCCGGCATCCCCGCCGATCGCGTCTCAGCCGTACGCCGTCTCATTGACCCTGCGAATCTAAACTAACGACACTCGGGTCCTCGAGCGAATATTGCATAGCCTTTTCCACGCTCATCGCGAAGCCCTTTGCCCAGGCGTCTTTCCCTTCCGCCTCACTGAGCGATTCCCAGGCAGGTATCAGCCATCGATCGAGTTTCGATTGTTCCGCCTGGGAAAGAGGCGCACAAATCAGCCGGCGTAAGTAGGCTGCGGCGGCCGCCAGCGTCAGCGCGCGCGCGGCGCATCGTTCTGCCAGAGCCAGGCACGCGTAACCTTCCAGCACCCTCGCCATACCGCGCCGCTGGCCCAGCCCGGCGAAGATTTCCATCGCCTCGCGGAATGCCATGTGTGCCGCCAGGCAGTCTCCCTGCTCGAAGTCGATGTAACCCAAATCTGTCAGCGACCGTGCGCAGCCCCACGGATCTCCCTCTTCCCGGAAGGCGGAGAGAGCCCGTTGATACGCCCTTCGAGCGGTGGTGATGTCGCCCATGGCGGAGGCAATGTCACCCTGCTGATTGATCGACCAGGCGGCTCCGCTGCGATCGCCCAGTTCTTCGAAAATATCCGCGGCTTCCCCGAGTGCCCATCGAGCCCGAGGGTAGTCGCCACGAACCCTGACTACGTTGGCGAGATTGTGAAGACAACGCGCAATTGCCGAGCGATCCGATAGCAAACGCCAGCATGCCAGGCTGCGCTCAAAATTGCTCTGTGCCGACCCATAGTCCCCACGATCTCGCGCCGTAATCGCGAGGGCGTTCAGGGAGGCGGCGATGCCCGGCTCGTCGCCCAATTCTTCGTAGAGCAACAAACCCCGCTCCAGAGAGTGCTCGGCGGCCACATAATCGCCCTGGGCACTTGCCAGGGCCCCGATGAAAAGGGATACCCTGGCCCGCTCCCTGGTGCGCCCCGCACCAGCCAGCCGCAGCACCGTCTCCAGCCGGGCCCGGCCTTCGCTCAGGTGTTCCCGCATGTCCCAGAATCGAAACAGAGCCACGCAAAGACGTAAACTCCAGTCGAGATCGAGCGACTGGAACAGCCAGTCGAGGGCGGAACGGAAGTTATCCATTTCAGCGTCGCATTGCGTCAGCCAGCGACCGCGATCCACGGGGCTCAATTCCGGATTTCCTTCCTCCGCCAGAACGAGACAGTAGGCCGCATGCGCGCGTCGCGCCACCGGGTGATCGTCGCTGTCCAACAGGCGTTCGAGGGCAAACTCTCGAATGGTTTCGAGCATTGCGAAGCGCGGCTCAACCAGGGACCGGTCCATTCGCTGAACCAGATTCTTATCCACCAGGGATGACAATCCTTCCAGAGGATCGATACCCAGGTCGCGCCTGGCGTTGCAAACCGCCTCTGCCGCCTCCATCGTGCACCCCCCGGCAAATACCGCAAACCGCCGAAACAGTTTCTGCTCGGCGTTATTCAGCAGGCTATGACTCCAATCGATGGCCTTGCGCAGGGTTTGCTGCCGTTCGGGCAGATCGAATGGCCCCCCGGTCAGCAGTTGCAGCGGACTCTGCAGCCGATCCAGAATGGCCCCGGGGGATAACACCTTGGTGCGTGCCGCGGCTAACTCGATCGCCAGGGGCAACCCGTCCAGACGCGAGCAAATTTCCTGAACCACGCGTGCGTTCTCTTCCGTAATGGCAAAATCAGGCCACACCGCTGCAGCGCGTTGGGCAAACAATTCGATGGCAGAATTGTGCGCCAGCGGAGTTACCGGGAATTCCTGTTCGCCGTAAATATGCAGGCAGGACCGGCTGGTCACCAGAACCTTGAGCGAGGGGCAAGCCTCTAATATCTCAGCCACCACAGTCGCAGCCGGGATCACCTGTTCGAAGTTGTCCAACAGCAGGAGGAAGGGTCCCGAGTCTTTTAGTTGATCGCCGATAATTTGCGGGATGGTGCGGTTGGCGACCTGCTGAATTTCGAGTGCGTCCGCCAGAGCAGTGGCTACCAGGCCGGGCTGCGTGATCGATGCCAAACTGACAAATTGAATACCGGCGGTGAAGCGGTCGGCAATCGCAGCCCCCACGGCAATCGCGAGCCTCGTTTTTCCGGCGCCCCCCGGACCTGTGAGACTCAACAGCCGGATGTTTTCCCTCAGCAGTAAATCGATGGCCTCCGCCACCTGCTGTTCTCGTCCGATCAGTGAAGTACGCGGGACCGGCAGATTATGGCGCTCCCTGATCTTCGCGGTCTCACGGCCACGAGACAAATCAAGAGGTTGCGTTGCTGGGAAGCGTTCCGGTGGGGCCGGGTGCTGGATCACTGGGGCAGCAAACAGGTAGCCTCGCCGAGGTACGGTTTTGAGCAATTGCTGACGCCCATCATCCAGTGCGCGACGCAGCTCGAGCGTACACTGCACCAGCGAATCGTCGGTAACAAAGGAGCCCGGCCACACTGCCTGCATCAGTTCCTGCTTACCGATCAGTTGTCCGGGGTGTTCCACCAGGTATTTCAGGGTTTCGTAGACTTTCGGGCGCAGCTTGATTTCCACGCCTGCCCTGAGCATGCATCCCCTGGCGAGGTCCAGGGTGAACTCCCCGAATTGATAACTCAGGCGGCTCGCTTCCAAGGCGTTCTCGTTTGCGCAAAAAAACAGGCGGCTTGTCCCGAATTTTTGGCAATTCTTCGGCGTTGTTTCGTTACTTCCGGTCTTGCGGGCCGCTACTGTAGACCTGGTTGGCGAGATCAACCTTCCACAGCTTGCGCTTCTCGCGACCCGAACAACACCCTCTCTAGAGCGGATTTTAACAAAAGATCCTAGCCGGAGAAGCCGAAGGGAATAAGGCAGAAGAATCAATTGTTTCTATCAGCGTAAAGGAGAAAAAGTCGTGCGGTTGCCCACATTTTTATTGAAAATCAGACAATTCGCGGTCAGGTCGCGGTATTGCGTGGTGACGCTTTCCCTTTTGAGCGCCAGTTTCTTGTGCGCCCTGGCGCAAGAGAGTCAACCGCACCCCACTACACCCGTACGGCCAGGCAAGGCCACCGGCCTTATCAGCACGGCCTGGAATTCAACCAACCCCTTTGCGGATGTCCCGGTCGCCACAGGCGCGAACCGCGCTCTTCCCACCGGTTATACGCAAGCCTCCGAAGGGCGTCTCGATGACGCGGCGCCCCAGGGGTTCGCGCACGCAGTTGACTGGTCAGGCCGGCTAAGTTCGGGTTGGACCAGCAATGGCAATTTATCGATCGACTCATCGGCTGGAAGAAGCGGCCCGGACGCCGGCAATCAAAGGCACCCATTCACCCCTTGAAGTACACGCTGCTCTCAACTTAAGAGGCCATAGCGTGGCAGCGTTGCCCGGAAAGAGAGGAAGATATGCAACAGGAAGATATCAATGAATTCAAAGGTCAGCTCCGCGGTGACTTGATTGAACCTGCCGATGAGCAATACGAGGAAGAGCGAAAAGTCTACAACGGAATGATCGATCGCAAGCCGCGTTTGATCGCCAAGTGTGCCGACGTAGCCGACGTAATGACGGCCATTCATTTCGGCCGCAAACAAGATCTTCTGGTTTCGATTCGAGGCGGGGGCCACAATGCCGGTGGTCTGGGCATCTGTGATGATGGCCTGGTCATCGACCTTTCCCCCATCAAGTATGTTCGTGTCGATCCAGCAGCACGGACCGTACGTGTGGGCGGCGGTTGCACCTGGGGCGATGTCGATCACGCAATGCATGCATTTGGGCTGGCGGTACCCTCTGGGATTATCTCCACAACCGGGGTTGGAGGCTTGACCCTGGGTGGCGGCATGGGACACCTCACGCGAAAGTACGGCTTGACCATCGACAGCCTGTTAGCAGCCGATGTTGTTTTGGCTGATGGAACATTTGTAGTCGCAAGCGCCAACGAGAATGCCGATCTGTTCTGGGCGATCCGCGGAGGCGGAGGGAACTTCGGGGTTGTAACGTCGTTTCTGTTCCAGGCGTATCCGGTTCAAATGGTGTGCGCAGGCCCCATGTTGTGGGACCTGGACCAGGCTTCCGACGTCATGAAGTGGTATCGCGAGTTCATTGTTCAGGCGCCGGACGAGATCAACGGTTTCTTTGCCTTTCTTACCGTCCCGCCTGGGCCGCCTTTCCCGCAAGAATTGCATTTCAAAAAGATGTGCGGCATCGTGTGGTGCTCAACGGAAACACTCGAACGGGCAAATAAAATGATCGAGCCGGTGCGCAGCTTCCGGCGCCCCGCCTTCGAATTTTTTGCGCCCATGCCTTTTCCCATGCTGCAAAGCATGTTCGACGGTCTTTATACCCCAGGCCTGCAGTGGTACTGGAAGGCAGACTTCGTGAACGAACTGAGTGACGAGGCGATCGCCCTGCACATAAAACATGGCTCAGAGCTGCCTTCCCTGCACTCGACGATGCATCTCTACCCCGTCAACGGCGCCGCCCACAAACCGAAAAACGGCGACACGCCCTGGAGCCATCGCGGCGCCACCTGGAGCGAAGTGATTGTCGGCGTTGACCCAGACCCGGCGAATACCGATCACATTACTGCCTGGGCCAGAAACTACTGGGACGCGCTGCATCCCTACGGAGCCGGCGGCGCGTACGTAAACTTCATGATGGAAGACGAGGGCGAAGACCGTATTCGAGCAACCTACGGTGACAATTACGAGAGACTGGCGCGCATTAAGGCCACCTATGATCCCGATAATTTTTTCCGCGTCAATCAGAATATCCGGCCGGAGGCGAGGTCCCTGGTAAGCCGGTAAGACAAGAGGGCTGACGTCCTGCGCCGTCTTCTTTTTCAGGGAGATTGGGCCTTCGTCTCCGCTGCTCTACGGCCGCGGATTGGTTAGGGGGACATGAGTGCCGCGCCTATGGCGCTCGGTCCGTACCGATTCCGACCCAGCCCTTCCGGGCTGGGCTGACGTTTAGCGGACGGCCCTCCGGGCCTCGATGAAGTCTGCTCCCAGAGACAACCCTTCCATTCTCAAAAAGCTAATTTGGACAAGTCTGAAGTTCAGCCGTCCCCGTTCGACAAGCTCAGGGCAGGCTCTTCGGGACTCCATTTCATCAGGCCAGTTCTCACGCAGACTCTTTAGAAGCCCTTGAGGTACGTCTTTCCAATCTTCTATGGAGAACTCAAAGGCGAAAAGATATGACTTTGCCCTATTGGTCTCGAAAAGCGTACCTCGGCTGAAGCCGTCAAGCGCGCAAATCCTTTACGGCACGGCTCAAGAGGCTGCGGAAAAACTCATGTTTTGTATCAGGGCACGACTTTAGTCGTGCCGTAAGTGATTGAAAATACGCTGGGCTTTAGCCCCTGAGGTACGGCTTTCCTACCCAACGGCGAGTTTTTCCGCAGCCTCTCAAGCCGTGCCCGTCGTTCGACAGGTCTTCCCCAGGGCTCGGTCAGCGAAAGCTTCATGTGCTGACTCGCTGAAAAAAACTAATTTGGATCTGGCCTTCGTCTAGCGATTGCCGAGGCTCTTGAGAGCTACCAGCAGCAGTTGCTGGGCAAACAACTGGCGCATCGACTTCCTCTGGCTATCGACTGAACGAACGCTGTGCGTACAGCAGATGACCGGCATGACTTCACCCCGGCCATGTACGAGAAATTTCGTTCGACACAATTCTCCCGGCAACGCAAAGCAGGTCGAGCAAAAGACATCAATATTGTTGGCCATAGAGCGGTTACCTAACCGTTAAAGGTATTTACTGCCGTTTTCTTTGCCAGCTGCCAGGCAAAGCTGGAACGCTGCTCCTTTGCTTCCGCCTTCAGATCCGGCTCCCGAAATTGACCCGGGGTCCGTTTACTTATTGAAGAGCATACTGGTTCCGGCAAAGGACACCGAAACTCATGGGTAACGCAGGGAAGGATTGTAGTAATGAAAGGTGGTACCGGGGATTCTTTTCTCTGGCCGAGGCCGGGGAAAGCAGTTACAGGGCGCGCGCGTTCCTGGCTTCCCGAAGCGTGATCTCAACCGCCATCAGGACAGCCTGATCGGCTTCGCTCGCCACCTTCGCGCCGAGAAGTCCCTTGTAGGAATCACGGAGCCGCTCCAAAGCAAAAATCAGATCGTGGTTGCTCTTCATGACACCACGAAACCACTTCTCCAGCTCACCCTCAATGGAAGTCTGAGGCGTGGCAAACTGCAATACCTTGCAAGAATTTTTTGTTGGCATGACCATCTTTTCTAGGGTTGGACGAAGGCTGAGTGTGACAGAGGACATAGGGCGGCGACTCCCTTGGTTCCACTACCGAGTCCCTCCCCCGAAAGAATCGATCACAGAGTTTCGAGGAATCGCCGCTCGTGAATGAGCATACCGGTTCATAGGGAATTTGCTACAGTCCTTGCGTAATACGGAGGAGGATTATAGTAACACCGGTTGGTAATGGCGCCAACCAGCGAATTGGCGGGTGTTTCCATGTTCAAGGGCGAGGGAGCTTCTGGAAAGCCTCGAGCGCCTCATGCAGCCGGCGGAAGATCATCGCCGGGTCAATGACCTCGCTTAGACGGTGACGGGCAAAGTCCGATTTCAAGCCAAACGGCATGCGGGCGAAACCCAATAGAGTTCCACCCCTCGCCAGTTTTTGGTGCAATTGCTCGACAAGGCGAGCCGCCGAGTAATCCAGATGCGTGATGGATTCGGCGTCGACAATCAGCCAACGGACCTGCTCTGCCGATTGACCCGCGAGACAAATCACCTCTTCCACAAAACGATTGGCGTTCGCGTAGAAGAGCTCGGCTTCGAAGCGATACATGACCAGTCCAGGCTCGGTCATCGCGCCAGGCGTCACGGGATTCAGATCCCAGGCTCTGTCCTTCGTCCGAACCATGACCCCGGTGTGAGGATGATAGCTGTGCTGGACGATCCGCAACAGGGAAAGGACCATCGCCAACAAAATTCCCTGCTCGACTCCCACCCCAACCACGACCACCGCGGTGATCAGAGCCAGGCCAAACTCCCCCGGGCTTTCGCGGCGCATCGCCAGGATGGTGCGCAATTTGATCATGCGTATGGCGATCATGAAAACCAGCGCGCCGAGGACGCAGCGCGGCAGGTACTCAAGCGGCCGGGCAAGAAAGAGTAAGACCAGGGCAACAATGGCCGCGGTTGCAAGCTGAGCGCACTGGCTCTGGGCGCCGGCGCCTTCGACCATCGCGGTCTGGGTCGGACTTCCGTTGACCACGAAGGTCCCGCTCAAACCGGCTACGGCATTGGCCGCGGAGAGACCGGCCAGGTCGGCGTTCTCATCCAACTGCTGCTCATGGTGCGCGGCATAGAATCGGGCGGTCGCGGCACTCTGGGTGATGATCATGATGGCGCACGATGCGGCTATGGAAAACAACGGGGGTAGATCTTTCCAACCGACAGCGGGCAGTTTGAACTGAGGCAGGCCGCCTGCTACCGGTCCGACAATGGCGACACCGTGGCCGCTCAAGTTCCAGAGAGCGCTCGCGGTCATGGCTCCGGCAACCGCAATGAGCGCGCCCGGGACTCTCGGCGCAAAGCGGCGAAGCAACAGCACGGTTACCACGACAACAGCAGAAACGGCCAGGGTTGGAGGATGCACCTGGGGCAATCTTCTTACCACTTGCGCGAATTGCAGGACCGTTCGGCGAGCGGAGACGGGCACTCCCAGCATTTCTCCCAATACGGCGATGCCGACCTGAAATCCGACTCCTGTCAGAAAGCCGGCAAGTACGGTCTGGGAGAGAAAGTCGGCGATGAAGCCCAGTTTGAGCAATCGCGCCAGCAGCAGAAACCCCGCAGTGAGCAATGCCACCGCGCCCGCGAGCGCAACATATCGAGGGCTGGCTGCGGGCGCTAAACCGGAGACTCCCCCGGCAAAGATGGCCGCGGTCGCGGAATCGGCGGAAACCACCAGGTAGCGGGAGGAGCCAAAGGCGGCAAAGGCCACGGCCGGCAGGAGCAACGAGTAAAGACCGGTAACCACGGGCATGCCGGCGATCTTGGTATATCCCAGGGCTTGCGGGATATTCATGGCCGCGAGCGAGAACCCGGCAAAGCCATCGCGCAAGGCGGCTGCCCTCTTGAACGGCCGCACACCTTGAAAGAGCTTCAGCAAAGTCGAGCCTCCGGAAAAGCTGATGATCGCAAGTCCGGAGTGTACCTTCTGGGCAGGATCACCATCGGCAGAAATTCATGTTTTTCAGGGATTGCGGGTTGCCCTTTAAGGCAAAATCGCGGCCGGCGAGCCGCTCATTTATGATTGTCTTGCACCGGTTGTCGTCACCAAACACGGAGAGGTGGCAGAGTCCGGTCGATTGCACCTGACTCGAAATTAGAAAAATCGAGTGATCTTCGTCACTCATAACAAACAACTTAGCGCCATTAACCGCCCGCACGGAAGCTGATCGGATTTTGTCAACTATTGCGCGTTTGCGCTGGTGTGGATTTGGCTACGACACAATTACGGCACAATTTTATGAGCGAAGATAGGCACCTGATTAGGGTGCCTTTTGGCTCTTATATGGGGTTTCGCTCGGGCCGTGATTCAACTAGATCTAAGGTTACAATCACCCAGCACCCATGAATCCGAAATCGAGGAACTGGTGTGAGTGAACGTCTAAACGTAACCGACGCATTGACCGCAACGGAAAATGTGCTGAGAGATTTCATTGCTCTGACGTTGAGCCAAAAATTTGGTCCGCAATGGGAAGATCGATTAGGCGTCACCCCCGACCGAGTGGAAAAATGGCGCTCGCGGAGGAAAGAAGAAGCGGCGCGACTGAGTACAGGAAACCTCGAAACGCGGCTTCTTTATTTTGCCGACTTCACCGACATCAAGACGGTTATCACAAAAAACTGGGAACTCTTTAAGGACGTCTTTGGCGAGAAGCGTGAATTCGATGTGCTCGTCTCGATCCTGGAAGTTTTCAGAAATCCCGAAGCACATCGGAGAGGTCTGCTTCCCTTCCAAGAACAACTAGTGGTCGGTATCTGCGGCGAGATCCGAACCCAGGTTGCTCGATACAGGTCCCGCCTAGAGACGAGTGAAGATTGTTTTCCTCGTATCGAGAGCGCTTTTGACAATTATGGCCAAGTATTCCCGAAGGGTACGATTTTGTATTCGCGGCCAACGCTGAGGGTTGGAGATCAAATTCAAATTAGCGTTAATGCGAGCGATCCAGAGGACAGACCGTTGAAATACAAGTTTACCCATTCGGGCAGCTTCGGAGCGCAATGGCAGAGCGACAGTAGATTCTCATTCGAACTTGAGAGCTAGCATATCGGACGAGGTTTCTACATTTCGGCATATATACAGTCTGATCGGGAATATCATGCAGACGCTGACGGCGACGATGGGATCGTTTTCAGTTACGTCGTCCTGCCTAGTCGATGAACGGCTATCGATGATCCCGTCTCAGCTTCGCATACTGATCCGAAAATGCGTACGCTTACCGCTTACCAGCGGCGCTTACCATGCGCGACAACCCTTCAGGCGTCAACCACGAAGCTGCTGCAATTGGAAGGTACCTCAGCCTACCCGCGGTCCCATCGGCCGCTCTCAGGGTATCCTGGCGGGAAGTTTTGGCCACTTTTGGCCTGCAAATTGGCAAAATCAAAACCCCCTCAGAATCGCTCTGAAGGGGCTTCGGTGGTGCCGGGTATCCGACTAGCTCGCTATGCGACTTTCCTGTGCCGCTTATTCGCGCGCGGTCGCTCGACAAGCTCATCGAATGACCGATCGAGAGCGCGCTGCACGATGTATCCGGATCGGGTCAGGCCGGCTTTTTCGGCCAGGCGATCAATCTCCGCAATCTGGCTTTCCATTGCCGTGATATTGACCCTGATCCGCTTGCTTGGTAATTCCGTCGTCACAAGAACTGCTACCCCGTGCCGCAGATCAGGGTCATTTTCAAGATCGTCGAGCTTTGAGGGTTCCGGCACAGCTTCGCCGTCTTCTACCATCCCCTGAATATGCAGGGCTAATGCTTCTACCGCCATGCGCCGCGCCTCTTCGAGGGTACGCCCAGCTGTGATGCAGCCCGGAAAGTCCGGAAAGCTCACACCATAATCGGAGTCCTTGTTCTTGTGTAGATAGGCGATGTAGTCCATATGTTTTTTCCTTCTCTACTTGAATTTTAGCCCGGACTGTTTTTCGATACTCTTCAGTGTCCCGGGTGGGATGTCCCTTTTGGGATGAGGAACCGTGACACGGCCTGCAATTTGCGCATGCTTAAATTGCTTGTGACTACCGACGTGATTCACCTCATACCAGCCGTTTGCTTTAAGAACGCTGATAACGTCCCGGCTGTTCATCTGCCTTCCTTGGCCCGTTGCCTTACTATACACACTAATAACACACGAAATCAAGAGGAATGTACACACGAAATGCGTAATTTTGCGATCATTTCGGATCTGCGACGCATCTGCGCGAGTCCATCGCGGATCACCTGGGGTGGTCTGTTACTCTCTGTTGGATGACCGACATATGGACAAAAGTTGAAGTCATTTCGACGGCGGTCGGAGCCCTTGCAACCATAAGTCTTGCTGGGCTTGCGATACCCAACCTCAGAATGCTGCGGCGCTACGTCGCGGATACAAACAGCCTTGCCGCAATTAGCAACCGTCAACTTGAAAGCTCACAGAAGCAGCTTGAGCTTTCCCGCGAGCAATTCGAAGGCTCCCAGCCCCCTTTGTCATTCTGACGACAGAAGACAACCCCAGCCTATTATTCATGCGGGTGACCGGCAAATCAGGGTTCCGGTCCTGCGATCAACATCTCGGTTGGATTCTGTACGAGGATGGAGAAAGAAAGGTCTACCAGCGTACATGCATCGAAAAAGGTGGCTGGATAGAACTTGAGGCATCCCCGCGGGCCATTAACGCACGC
>CAVVQX010000015.1:0-110114 GCA_963750415.1 uncultured Acidobacteriaceae bacterium | reverse complement strand
GGGTAGGGGCAAAGCTGCGCCCCGGTGGGTGCCATTTTGCGCGTGGAAAAGTGTGCGCCTTATGCGCCCTATGCGCCTTATTGTCCCTGATCGAGCGCAAACTACTGCCATGACCTGGCGAATAGAAGCCGGCAAACCAAGCTTAAGTGCAAGGTATGAGTCGCGGGTTGACAACCAGCACGCGGACGAGATAGGGCGAGCGATGAACGTACCTCAGGGGGGCGTGTATGAGAACTGGGAGGAAATGACAATTCTGTTCGAGCATAATATTCCGCGTTTCCAGGAGAGGTCCGCGGAACTGCAGATCCCTCCACGGCAGGCCGGGACAGGTCGGCTTCGCTCGGAGGCTGTGACTTTTTGATTTCCCTTGTAGTCTGTGGCCGGAAAGCTCCGAAGAGCACCTGCCAACAAGCATCGCCGGGGTCCTTCGACTCCGCGCCATAAACCCTCCGTTATGCCATAGATCTGCGAGGCGCTTCGCTCAGGATGACGCCTTTGTGGAGGGGACTAAACAAAATCTGGTCGCGTGCACCGGCCGGTATGTGTCCCAGGACGGGGAAGATTTCGCAATGGTATCCAGGATATGCAGCAGCATTGGATGGATCACGTAACTGTTGTAGTAGCCCCAATGGAAGACAGGCCCATCGCCGTAAACGCCGTCTCCTTTGTACCAGGTATTCACCGTGCGGATCGCATAGTCCACACGCATTGGATCCCACCAAACCCCCATGAACGATAACGCCGGTTCGATCATTGCCGAAAACAGGAGCCAGTTGGTGTAGCCAGGTTGAATCACGCGCGATGACTGAAGCGCGGTGATTACTCGCTGTTGCGTCCTGGCATCGAGCTTCTTCCACAGCTCTGTGGGTGCGCGCACTATGGCAAGGGCAAGGAAGGCCGCATCGACCACGGGCTGGCTACCGTGATTGAAATTCATGAAATCGGGCGACGCCGGATCTGTGCCCGCCTCGATGGCCGCACGCGACCACTCGGCATACTGGCTTCGCAGGGCGCCTTCCCGGCCGTTCTGCGGGCCGGATTCGAGCCACGGGGCAATGCCGCTAAGTAAACGGCCCATCGCCTCAAGATAAGTAAACTGCCGCCGCTCCTCCACGTTGCCGTGTGGGGCTTCGACGGGCATCTGGAGTTTGAGTTTTCTCTCGCTCAGAGATTTCAGAACCGGGTGCGCAACGCGAGTCAAGACTTGAACCCAGTACTCACGATCGTTGGGCTCTGCGACGATTGGGGTTGCCTCAGACCCCGTAGGGAACGCCGAGAGAGCACCGAGCGCGATACTGCTTTTGAGGAATTCCCGGCGGCCAACACCGGTCAATTTCTGTTTCTTCATCCACCAGTCACCAGAAAGAGATCATATCGGTTTCCGGAGGCAACGTTTCGTAATTTGCGGGCACCTAACTTTTCGAAGCACGGGCTTGCCGGCGGCGAAAAGAAGTTGTTCCCCCACTCCGCAGGAGCGTCGGTGCCGTGGTCACGTCCCCGTTGGCCTGCAGGCAGTCGGTCGGATCGCAGACCCGAAATGCGTCAAATATCTTAGGCAGAAAGAGGCGGACTATGTTTCTAGCTATCGGATTCGTATTGCTTTTATTGTGGCTGGGCGGCTTCTTCATGTTCCACGTCACAGCGTTCTTTATCCACATCTTGCTGATACTGGCCGTAGTTTCCATCGTCTTCCATTTCATACGGGGCACTGCTTCCACAGTTTGAGGTTTGCCATCGAGAGGGGCGCTTAACATAAAGTGCCCCGCCTTATCATCGGCTGAGTTACTGGTTCACTCGGTAACTCAGCCGAGCTTTCAACGACCTCCCTCCCTCCAAAACAGAGCCGCCCGCTCACCGGTTGCGTTCAACAAGACAATGAACGAGGGTAAATGTGGAAGGGATAGCTAATCACATGAACCGAGAGTCGGCTCGGATCATGATTGTCGAACAACACATTCGACTGGAGAACGAACACGACCTTGAAGGTGTTCTCAGCACTTTTGGCAACACAGCTCGATACGATGATGAGGCCTGGGACGAACACTATGAAGGCCGGAACCAAGTCCGCGTGTTTTACGAGCAGCTGATGGAAGCGCTACCTGACCTGGAAATCGCGGTACAACGCCGCCATGTCACAGCGGACGCCATTCTTCTTGAAGTTATGATTCGCGGAACGCACCTCGGCGCATGGCGCGGTTTACCGGCGACGGGCCGGCGAGTCGAGCTGCCACTTTGCGGTGTATACACGTTCGATGCCGATGACCACCTGGCGGGAGAAAAAATCTACTACGACCGAGGGACAGTGTTGAGACAACTAGGCGCTTTCCACGAGCCGCAAAGCCCGTTGGGACAAATCTCCATGTTGATGACTCACCCCATCACGATTGCACGCGCTTTCGCGAGAAAGCTACGGCGCGGGCGGCCAGTTCCTCGCAGATCGTAACGTATGCCATCTGTTGGCTCCATTTCATCGGTGCAGCGGCAACGCACTGCGATTTTCCCTCCCCGGAAGGCATCGTTGCCGCGCAAAGCCCAACATGATGATAGGATGAGTTCCTGCCTATGACTGTCTGATTTCGTCCACTGATGTTGTAAGTCCCCGCTTCTATGTGGGCTTGCATTTCCATGTCTTTTCGACGATTTCAGGAGAAATTCACCATGTTGCTTGATCACCATGAGGACCTGCGCACCCCACGCCTTGCCTTGATAGCCATCACCCCGGCAATGTTAGTTTCAGAACAATCAGCCGATCAGAAACTAGGCGCTCTCATCGGCTGCGCCGTTCCGCCAAATTGGCCGCCCGTCGATTGGGAGCCCCATGTTCTGGACATCCTTCTTCAGCAATACGAACGGTGTCCGGAGCAAGTCAGTTGGCATCGTTATGTGGCTTTAGTTAACCAGGATGGCACACGTTCATTGATCGGTATGACCGGTGCTTTTTGGCGGGAAACGTCTCCCGCAGAATGCGAGATCGGTTATTCGATTCTTCCCCCGCATGAACGGCAAGGGCTCGCAACTGAGGCTGCTCAAGCGCTGATCCGATTGATTCGCGGAAACCCGCAGATCAAGAGTGTCATAGCCCATACGTTCCCTGAGCTTATTGGATCCATTCGGGTCATGGAGAAGTGTGGATTGGTCTTCGAAGGAAAGGGAGAGGAGGAAAGAACTATACGATACCGGCTTTGGCTATAGCTAAAGAGAGGGAGGGGGCGCGCCCCCGGTTGCGACGTGCGCAATGATCGCCAGGTTTACTTGGACGAAGCACGTCGCGGCTTGACAGTTCGATCGAAAGCGGCTTGAAGTTCCGCGAAGACGGAACGACGTGGCGCGGGCGCGCCAAGATGTATGCTCCGCAGTTCCGTCATGAAAGCTTCCCACATCGGTTCTCCACCCTTTTCCAGCAGCTCCGCGCGGACTGACAGCTCATGCGACACCGGTGTGTGTCTGCGCCCCCATGCGCCCATGTGGGCCAGCATGGGAACCAGTTGGATGGCTGGCTCGGTGAGGCTATAGATAGTTTTTTGCTTGTGCGTGGGATCGTTGCGCCTCGACAATAAGCCTTTTTCCAACAGCCGCTTGAGCCGATCGGCCAGAATGTTGGAAGCGATACCCTCTTCCGAGAGATTGAGAAGTTCGCGGTAGTGGCGGCGATTACCGAACATGACATCGCGAATGACAATCAGGCTCCAACGATCGCCGAGCATCTCGAGCGTGAGATTGATGGGGCAACCGGATCGATGATTGCCTTGCGTGGTCGTCATGGGGCGTGCGGATCGAGCACTGCTTGCCATATGCGGACAGTTTTTACTATATTTGTTACTGCTTGCGGTTTGCAAGCAGTTAAACCGACGAGAGGACCTTTATGCCCAAGCTTCGCGTCCACTGCTTTTCCGTATCGATCGACGGCTACAGTGCCGGACCCAACCAGGATCGCGACAACCCAGTTGGAGTTGGCGGCCTGGCGGTATTCGGATGGCAATTTGCCACACGCACTCATCACCAGATGCACGGCAAAGAGGGGGGCACGACGGGGATTGACGATGACTTCGTGGCCCGGGGCTTCAAGGGGATCGGTGCATGGATCATGGGCCGGAATATGTTTGGCCCGATTCGTGGAGCGTGGCCAGACGAAACCTGGAAGGGCTGGTGGGGGGAAACTCCGCCTTACCACACACCGGTTTTTGTTCTCACCAAGCACCCACGGGCATCGATCACTATGAACGGAGGCACTACTTTCCACTTCGTCACAGATGGCATTGAGAGCGCCTTGGAACGAGCGGTGGACGCTGCGCAAGGGCAAGATATCCGGCTGGGCGGCGGGATCACGACCATGCGGCAATATCTGAGCGCGGGGCTTGTGGACGAGATGCATCTGACTCTTTCGCCGGCCCTGCTCGGCTCAGGAGAACGTCTATTTGACGGCCTTAACACGCCGGTACTGGGGTATCAACTCACTGAGCACATTCCAACTCCGACCGCGACCCACGTCATCCTCACCAAGCGGAAGTAACCGAGAAATCTGAGGCAGATCTGTTTGATTTGTCGATGCCAGGCAATCGGTATTCGAGATAGATATAGCAGGGAATGATATGAGCGGTAGCAATGCAGCGAATGATCCTGGACGGTACCCAGAGGAACCATGTGAGCGCGATAAGGACAGACGGCAACCGGCTGGATATGTGGTGGCGATCCACGGTGGATTTCCAGAAGATCGACGGACGCTGGCGGATCACCTACGGGCACAACTCTGTACCATTCAATATGGTAAACGGCAAGGCCTATCGCCGCTACCCGGATCACGGTCGACTGAGGGTGGATCCAAGTACAGGGCGACAGCATACATTTTGCAAAGACCTTTACGGGCCGGCTGGTTTGCGCAGACCGTAACAGGGAATAAGTATGCTGTCGCCGGGTTGTTGAATAATCAATCGCCTCGTTGGCGGGCCCGTGGAAAAACCATACCTAACCCAGAAACAATCGCCGGAATACATGATCAGTTCCGAAAATAGACTGCGCCGGGTGGCTGCAGGCGAAAACGCTTTGCAAATGAATAGTGTTGGAAAGGCGCCCGGCGTTACATGGCCGGTTTCGGGCCCGGCCAAAAAAAGGGTGGTGGTGGTGGGTTTCAGGCTATGATCTAAGGCCTGCATGAGCTTTATTTCTGATCTTCAAGGTCTGTTCCAGCCGGGCGCCGGAGGGATGCAAGCCTCGTCTCGAATGGAAGCCACATTGCGGGCTCAGACGGAGGCATTCTGCGCAGCGACTGGCGTGGCCGGCCAAACCGATCGCCTGATCGAACTCTTTTCCGGAATCTGGCAGCTGCGCTCGGAGCGGGCTTACCAATCTCGCCTGGTTTGCTGGCTGGGCTTGCTGGAGCAAGACGCCGACCTGCGATCCCGCTTTCAGCAGGGGTGGAAGTCAACGCTTCGCCAGCTCGATTCTGTTTCCCTCTTCGCGGAGGCGGGCATCCCTGCACAACATGCGCTCTTTCGGGAGATCACCAGCCGGCTCTTCCAGCGCTGGCTGCCCCCGCCCCGCGAAAAGGACGATACGGCTCGACTTTTCTCCGCCGTCTTTGATTCCTCGCGCGCCACCCAACGCTTTCTCGATATGGATCAGGACGGGTTTGCTCGCCTGACGGCAAACATCTGGGGCACCGAAGGGCTGGCTGCGTATCCGCATGTGCACCTGGACTTGCACGAAGCACTTCGCTTGTTGGCGGCGCGTGTTTCTGCGCGGGGCACGAGCCGTGCTGTCCGCCAGCGTAGCGCTAGCGAGACGGTGGAGCAATCGCCTTCTTACGCCCTGGTTTTCGCTACGGAAAAATTCATTGAATGTGAACATACTGCGCTTCCAGGTGACTGTCCGGCGGAGTGCAGGGAACCCTGGCTCAATGCCGTCTTCGCCTGCAGAGGAGAGCTCGGGATTGTTCGCATCCGCATGGAAGATGCCGGTGTGAACGCTCCGCTGGTATTCGATCTGAGCGCCATGGACGCCGCGCTCGACCGGATGGAAATGCTTGCCGCTACCCTGGTAGAGCGCCGCAGCGAAGTTCCTGCTGTCGCACGCCGCTTATTATGTACCCTGCTGTACGGTCTGCGCGAGGATGTGCGCATCTCGTCTCTCATCCGGCAGAATTTCAACCTGCTCGCGCGCAAGACGGTGGAACGTACCGGTCACGGTGGCGAACACTATATTGCCCACAGCCGCAAGGAATACTGGCACATGTGGGGTGCGGCGATCGGGGGCGGATTCCTTACCGTATTTACTGCAGCGCTCAAACTACACGTGGTCGGCAAACACTGGCCGCCGTTTGTGGAAGCGGTTCTGATCGGGACGAACTACGCCATCAGTTTCCTGTTGCTGCAGATCTTCGGTTTGGCGCTCGCAACCAAGCAGCCCGCGATGACAGGAGCTACGCTGGCGGATATCATCCGGCGCAACCGGGGTGACTCTCGCCGCGACCAGATTACGGAATTCGGCGCATCCATAAGCCGGACGCAGCTCGCGGCGGCGCTGGGCAATGTTCTCGCGGTATCTATCGGGGCCGTCATCTTCAATCTGCTTTGGCTCAGGGCTTTCCACGCACCCTATGTGCCGGCCGGCCAGGCAGAGAAGGTCTATCTATCGCTGCGTCCACTGGCTTCGGCAACCGCCATTGACGCCGCGCTCACCGGCGTCCTGCTCTGGCTCGCCGGGCTGATCGGGGGATGGTGTGAAAACTTCGCCGTTTACCATCGCATTCCCGCGTCGATTGCGCAGCACCAGCTCGGCCAAACCATTGGCGCAGGAAGGATGGAAAAGCTTGCACATTGGGTTGACCACAACATTGGTCCCTGGACCACCAGCATCTCGCTCGGTTACCTGATGGGATTCATGCCGGAGTTTTTCGCATTTTTCGGCCTGCCGCTCGACGTCCGCCACGTCACCCTCAATACCGGCATGTTCGCGTTCGCAGCCGCTCGTTTCGGACCCTCCGCATTCAGGCAGGTGTGGCTGTACTCGGCGATGGTCGGCATCGCGATGATGTTTGTGCTCAACCTTGGAGTCAGCTTCGCCATCGCTTCCTTCGTGGCGCTCCGTGCCTATGATGTGGGCCATAAAGAACGGGCATCGATTCTCCGCTATGTGTTTAAGCAGATGGTCTCCTCACCACTCAAATTTCTCTTTCCTGTCCAGCCAAGCAAGGCCGCGTCCGAACCGCCCGCACAGGACAGTGAACGCCCAGCGCCTGTGGCGTAGAGGGGTTGTCAGCCGGACATTTAAGATGCAGCATGCCTGAAAAGACTTCAGCCCTATCCGTTGCCGCGATTGGCAGCTTTTTTGTCGGTGGCCGCATGAGCCGTTTGCAAGGGATGGCCAAGCGGGAGCGAACCAGCATGCCAGGCGGACCGGCCTACAGCATCGACTCCAACGGCGAAATCATGCTGGGGCAGATGTATGTGCAATACGTGCGGCTGGCCGCTGCTGATGTGGCACGGCGGAGGCATGACCGGGGCAATCTGGGAAACTACACCGGACGGTCGCCCCGGTTGGCAGATGTTCTTCCTGCGCTCGGGGTTCGATACGTACGTTTCAGACGCTGTGGAGCGGTCCCACGGCAAGCCGGGGCAGGCGGGATGACAATTCAGTTTGGGGTTGAGAGAGCGGTGCCTTCAGCGTTCGATGGGGTGGAGTGAAACTGCACATCCCCGGCATACCCCACGGCGCGCCGGGGCAGGCGGGACAGGTCAAAACGAAGAGTGTGGTGCCGCACCTCCGGCGCTCGACCGTCCGCCGGATGCCTATCCCAGCCCTTCCGGGCTGGGCTCACGTTTGGCGGACGGCCCTCCGGGCCTGGATTGCAAACCACCGCTTTCCCATGTTCATTCCTCCCTTCACTTGCCCCAGGCAAGTCAGCTGCTCCCCCGGCAGGCCGGGGCACGCGGGGCAGGCGGGGCAGAGTGGTATGACAAAGGGAGGCCGACGCTTCCGTGGAGAGCGGTTGCCGGCGAAAGCGGATTAGCCCAGCCACTGGGGACTGTTCGCTGTGCCGTCATAAATTTGCGACGACTTATACTGCTCAAACTTTCCCGCTACCGCGGCCGGCGCAGTCTTTTGCAAAGTGGCAATCTTTTGCTGTTGGTCCATCGGCTTGAAGTTTCGCGCCACGCCGAGGGCCTGTTCCAGGATACCGAGCGAGTCGCAGCCGGTGATGGTAACCGTAACCGGCACACTCATGGCGTAGTGCAATGCTTCCGGCGCGCTCAAAGTATTGGTCTTTAAAATGGCGCCGTTGCTCAACGGCTTCATGCCCAGGATCGCCATACCATGCTTTTGAGCCACGGGAATCACTTTCTGCTGAAAGCTGTCGTAGTGCTCGTCCAGCGCATTCACCGGCATCTGCACGGTGTCGAACGTAAAACCGTGCTGGTCTGCCGTTTCGATCATGTGAAGGTGGATCGACGGGCTTTTATGTCCGGTAAATCCGATGTAACGAATCTTTCCTTCCTTTCGCGCCTGCTTCAGGACGTCCATCACATTTCCGGGCTGAAACGCCTGCTCGGGATCGCCCATGCGAATCACTTCATGGATCTGCAGCAGGTCGATGTGATCGGTCTTGAGCCGCGTCAGAGACTGTTCCAACTGCTGCCGCGCCGATGCACCCGTTCGGCCGTCGATCTTCGTCATCAAAAAGGCTTTTTGCCGATAGCCATCCTGTAGTGCCTTCCCCATTCGTTCTTCGCTGGCGCCGTCGTTGTAGTCCCAGCAGTTGTCGAGGAAGTTGATGCCTTCGTCCAGCGCTTTCCTCACGATGCGAATCGCCTCCGCTTCGGAAACGTTGGAGAGACCGATATGGTAGCCGCCGATGCCGATGATTGAAACCTCAGCATCCGCCCGGCCCAACTTCCGCCGCCCAATTCCATTCACCGTGGTGACCGCAGGCAAAGGAGTATGCGCCGCAGCACCATCCAGTCTCGCCTGCGCGGTAAGATCCCGGCCCGCAAGGCTCTTCCATCCGGCGAGCGCAGCCGCCGCTTGTTTGAGGAAATTACGCCGCTCCATCTCGACCCCCTCCTATCCACATAGAATAGATGCTTGGGGTGCCCCTTGCTGGCGTTTCGCCAGGACAAATCGCTAAAATTCCATGCGCCCTTCAATGTAGCCGGGAAAGGACCCAACTTCCATGACCATCGCCGAAATCCTTTTGCAGGACTATGACGTCGAGATATCAAACACCCGCCGTACGCTGGAACGTGTACCCGAAGAAAAATCTGACTGGGTTCCACATGCGAAGTCGATGAAGATGGGCAGGCTCGCCATGCATTGCGCGACGCTGCCGATCTTTGGCTACTACATCATGGAGGACGAGGGCATGGACATGGCGAACAGCAAGCGCCCTCAATCGGACCTTTCCTTTAAAACGCGCCAAGCCTGCCTGGAGCGTCTGAACGAGTCTTCTGCCCAGTGCCGGGCTGCGATCGCGAAGGCCAGCGACGAACACCTGACCGCGTTGTGGAGGTTCAGCTTTGGCGAGCACCTGATTTCGCATAATCCGCGCTCTATGGCCTTCCGGATCATGTGCTTCGATCACCTGGTACATCACACGGCACAACTAGGCGTGTATCTCCGGCTCAACGATATTCCCGTACCCGGGCTTTACGGTCCCTCCGCGGACGAGCAGTGGTCGCCCAAATAGCCGGGGTAGCTGATCCGGTTTACCAAAACTCAACAGCGAAGGACTTGCGGTGAGACCATCGATAGCCAGCATTTCAGCAAGAAGAGAACGTCTGCTACGGTTTGCGCAGGCATCCCCAACACTGTTTCCGACTGACCAGCATTTGATTTCCGAAGTACGCGGATTTCAGATGAGTTCCTACGCGATTCTCCAGGTACGAACGCGCAGAGGCCTGATTGGATACGGCGAGTGCAACGAGCTTTCCGCCCCTGACCTCAAGGCGGCCAACCAGGCCCTTGCCGGCCGTGCTGTGTCGTCTTATCAGGCCGTGGACGGGTTGGTGCCGGCCACCGTGCGAGGAGGCCTGAACATCGCCCTGCTCGACATTCTTGGAAAAGTCACCCAGGCGCCGATTTATCGTCTGCTCGGCGGCCCGACCCGCAATAAGGCCCGCGCCATCATCCGGCTCTCCGGGGCATCCAACGAGGAATTGCACAGCGATCTCCAGAAGCAACTGGCTGTGGGTTACCGAGCGTTTCTTATTCCGATCGTCCCTCCAGCTGCGCGCAACCAGGGCAGTGTATTTGCGCACGATGCGGTCGCCCGTCTCGAGGCCATGCGCAGTGCCGCTCCGGAGGCTGACTTCGCCATAGAGGCGCGGGCGCAGCTCACTCCTGGAGATGCGGCTACCCTCGCCGCCGCGGTAGAGCGAATGCATCCCTTGTGGTTAGATGAGCCTTGTCCGGTTTCCAATCTTGAAACGATTCGGAAGATCTCAGAGGAAACTGTCGTCCCGTTGGGCTTCGGACGCACAATTTCTGATCCGGGAACCTTTCAGGATCTGCTTCGCGAAGGCCTGGTCGATTTGCTTCGACCTGACCTGCTCACTCACGGAATCACCGGCATTCGCCGGCTGGCGGCGATGGCAGAGACGTACTACGTGGACGTTGCGCCGTGGCATCACGGCGGGCCTATCGCCACCGCTGCAGCGCTGCACACTGCAGCCAGCGTGGCAAATTTCTATATCGCTCAATCGCCCAGCGGAGATGCCGGAACCACGCTACGGGACGGATTCTTCGAATTGCCGAAGGGCCCAGGACTAGGCATCACCGTGGACGAGAAGACGTTCGAAAGGAATCGGATCGCATGAATCGACGGAAGTTTCTTGGCGCAGCAGCGATGATGGCGGCGGCGGTGCCCGGCTCCCGCATGGGAGCGGCGGTGGGTGGCCCCAGGCCGGCAGATTCGTGCGCATGCGATCCATTTCTCGGCCAGGCGCGGGACGCATCGTACGCGGTCAATCCCAACGGTCAAACCCTGGCCAGTGATGCTTTTCGTGATGTCAGCTCGGGCATCAAAATCACCAACCTGAAAGTCTTTGGTGTGTCGTTGACGCCTAACTCCGATCGGCCCTACGTCTTTGTCAAGCTGGAGACGAACCAGGGCCTGGTGGGCTGGGGCGAGGGTACGCTGGAGGGCAAAGCCGGGTCGGCCATGGCTTGCATCGAAGACTTTCGCGATTTTCTGATCGGCAACGATCCCATGCAGGTGGAACACCTTTGGCAGTCCATGTATGTTCACACGTTCTATCGCGCGGGCCCGCTGATTGGATCCGCCATGTCAGGCATCGACCAGGCGCTATGGGACATTCGCGGCAAAGCTTTGAACGTTCCGGTTTATCAGCTTTTGGGCGGCCCTTACGATGCAGGTGGTATCCGCGGTTACTATCATGTTGAACACATACGCACGGCAGAAGATCTCGCGGAGCTGCGCGAGACCGCACTCAAAGACGGCGTGTCATGCCTCAAGATCGGGCTTCCCGATCATGACTACGAATGGATTGAAACCAACGCAAAAATCAATCGCGCAGTGAAAGATATGCAGCGGGTGCGCGAGGGCCTGGGCGATTCCATTGATATCGCGGTTGACTTCCACGCCAAGATGAGCCCCGCGGTGGCGTCGATCATGATCAAGGAAGTTGAGCCGTTTCATTTGCTCTTTGTAGAAGAGCCTTGCCCTCCGGAAAACCCTCAAGCCATGGCCCGTATTGCGCGACATTCGACCACACCCATCGCGACGGGCGAGCGCCTGGTGACTGCCTACGGCTGCCGGGAGCTGATCGAAATGGGGGCTGTCGACATTCTGCAAACCGACATTAATCACGTGGGCGGTATCTCCGCACTCTGGAAAGTGGCGGCCATGGCGAATATTTCGAATATCTCCATGGCGCCGCACGCGTGTGAAGGACCCATCGGCGGCCTGGCGACGTTACACGTAGATTCCGCAATGCCCAATTTTCTAGTGCAGGAAATTTGCAGCTTCGTAAAGCCTGGTGAGAAGGAGAAGATTTGGGCGGAATGGTTTGGATTCCCCGCAATGCGCATGGTGGACGGCCGAGTTCCCCTCCCCACAAAACCGGGCCTGGGCTTCGAACTAAGCGAATCCGCTTTGAACAAGTATCCATTCGGAGGCACGAAACCGATGGAGTTTGTTTTCCATGACGATGGTTCGGTTGCTGCGCTTTAGGGTTTTCGCCTAGACCGTGATGCGTTTCCTTCCGAATATGAGGGCATCGATGGACCATGCACCCGGACCGAGCATGGCGAGGCTCATGGCGAGTACGGCCAGCAGGATGTGACTTTCGTACCGGCCTGGGTCGGAGAACGTCATGAGCAGCTCGGCTACTGCCTCCAGTCCACCCATAACCGGGGTCCAAAGGCCAAGACAAATGCAAACTCCCATACAAATCAACATGACATTGATTTCCAATAATGGAGAAGGCGGAATAGGCAGCATCATCGGGATTCTCTCCACGATGAGGGAACAGCCCGCAGCAAGGCGCAACAGCAGGAGTCCAACTCCTGGCCTGCCGGTGGGGAAAGTGGAGTATAAACGCTGCACGAGGGCCCTCTAAGTTAACTTATCGAGTCACTCACAACCTGCGAACGACCAGAAGTGGCTACCCAACGACAGCTCTTTAGAGGGGCGCTTTTTACAAGCGCGTGATTCCGCGCTGAAGTCCAAGCTTGACTGCGTGCGTACGGTCGCTGGCCCCCAGTTTGGATAGAATGCTTTTTACGTGTCCTTTCACCGTATGCTCGGTAATCGAAAGTTTGTCGGCGATAAGCTTGTTGGAGTTTCCATCCCCAATCATGGTGAGCACCTGAATTTCCCGTTCAGTCAATGGATCATCCGCGGCGTGATCGGCTAACTGGACGGCGACCTCTGATTGAATATGCTTGTGCCCGGCGTGGACTGCTCGAATTGCATTCAAAAGGTCTTTGCGCACCAGGCTCTTCAATATGTAGGCGCGAGCTCCGGCCTTAAGAGCTCGATACGCCAGGGCGTCACCCTCATAGGTCGTCAGGACGATCACTCTGGCATTGGGAAATTCGCTGCGGATGGCAAGGATAGCGTCTATGCCATCCATGTCTGGCATCTGCACATCCATCAGTGTTATATCCGGTCGAGTGGTGCGAAAACTTTCGATCGCCTCCCGGCCCGAAGTTGCCTCTCCCACGATCGTCATGTCAGGTTGGGTTCCGATGAGCGCGGCGACCCCGGCGCGAAGGAGCGGATGATCATCGACGGAAAGTATGCGGATTACCTCGGGTTGCGTCGTCATGACATCGGTGTCCTTTTCCCCCGAAAGAAACGAAATCCATCTCGTTTTGCAGGTTCTTCGTATGCGATAGCGGCTGGAATGGTCAACTGTACCTCAGTCCCGGCGCCGCTTTCACTCCACACTTCCATTTGCGCGCCGAGGCTTTCGGCCCTCTCCCTCATGCCGGGCAGTCCCCAATGCCCTGGCCGGCTGCCTCGATCGAGGACTTTAGGATCGATGCCGACTCCATCATCCCGGACGCGCAACACAAATCGTAGTTCCCCATAGCCAATTTCTGCTTCTACATTCTGCGCCTGGGCGTGGCCGAACGCATTGCGCAGTGCCTCACGGGCGAAGCGGTAGACTTCATCGCGAAGAATTGGATCAAGGTTTCGTACTTTACCTTCTACGATGACGCGAAATTGCTCTGTATTGCCGGGAACCGCAAGTTCCTTGCCTATCGACGCCAGCGCCTGTGGAAGGTCATTGGGGATGACCGCGGATGTGCGCAGATTCTGGACTGCACTTCGCGCCTCTGCGAGCGCCTGATCTCCCTGGTCAAGAACCTTCTCGAGCGCTCGCTTGGCGTCTTCCGGTCGCGCCGGCAGCATGTGCTGCGCAGCCTGAAGATAAAGAAGGAGTCCCTGAAAGCCCTGCAGCAAAGAGTCATGGAGCTCGCGAGCGATTCGCGTGCGTTCGGCTGTGCGCTCTTCCACGCGCATGTCAAACTGCCTGGAGACGTGGTGCAGCCGTAGCCGATAGATAAGCCAGGTAAAGGCGGCAAGGCAAACCAGGGATGACAAGCGGAACCACCACGCCTGCCAGAACGCCGGATCGATTCTGAAGGGGAGCGTCGCCTCGGCCCCACTCCACACGCCGTCGCTGTTGGAAGTTGCGACCCGGAATTGATAGGACCCTGGCCCAAGATTGGTGTAGATGGCCTGCCTGGAAACTACCGGCTCGCTCCAGGCGTGATCAAAGCCATCCAGACGATAGCGGAAACGGAGCCCGTCGGAACCCACCAGGCATAGCGCCGAGTAATCGATCATGAGACGGCGTTGGGAGGAAGGGATGCGAACCGGCCCCTGCAGGCTCACGGGATTGCCATCAACCAGGATCGCCTCTACCTGGGCTGCTGGGAGCGCCGCACGATAGTTTGCGCGGCTTGGATGCAGCACTGACAACCCTACGTTCAAAGAAAACCAAATGTCTCCATGCAGATCTTTCACTACGGACCGGTCGCGCTTCACGCCCTGGGTGCCGCGCAGACCATCCGAGAGACCATACTCGCGGATATCACTGCTGCGTGGGTGGCCTTGTAACAGCCGGTCTCTACTGATTCCAAGAACGTGGTTCGAGGTCGCTATCCACAATGATCCACCCTGGTCTTCGGCGAGACCGAGAATTGGTTCGCGCAATACCTCGACCCCCGCCCCTGCGACCGAGATGCGGCCCGAGCTCAGGAATGCGAGACCGCTGCTAGTACCGACCCATAGGGTCCCGGCCGAATCACGGAACATCGTACTCACGTTATCTGCGGGCAAGCCGTCGCGCGTCGTGTACGTCCGCCAACTGCCCTTCGCCAATTCTGTGAGCCCTCTGGAGGTGCCAAACCACATGGTCCCGTCGGGGCTGTCTGCGATCGAAGTCACCGTGTTGGCGCCCAGGCCATCTGCAACTGTATAGGTGGTGAATCTGCCGTCGTTGAGCTTGCTGATACCGCCGCTGACGGTTCCGGCCCATACCGTTCCATCAGGATTTTGGTGAACGGTGTAGACACTATTTTGCGCGAGGCCATCCCGCTCGGTATAGGTTCGGGCTGCGAACGATGTGCCGGTGAAGTGCAGGTTCGTCAGTCCGCCCTGTTGCCTGCCGACCCACAATTCGTCCTTACTTCCGGTAATCGAATAAATCACGTCCTGGCTGAGCAGATCATTGGTTACGGTTCCACCCTGTTCAGCCTTCATCCAGCGCAGCCCGCCCTCGATGGGCGCGTACCATACGCGGTCGTACGGGTCCACATAAATGGCCCCACTGCTCTCCGAATTCAGGCCCGCCGGGGCGTAGGTAACAAACGCGCTATCGCGAAGGTATTCGATCCCACGCGAACTTCCAACCCATACATTCCCCTCGCGGTCTTCAAAGAGCGCTGTCACCGGAGTGTTGCTTTTATCTACGGAGACTCCGTTGGCGTTCAGGCGAAATAATCCGCCGGCCGTGCCCACCCACACATTCGCATCACGATCCTGGATCATCGCAAGGATAGGTATGTTCCGGAGAGACGGCGGGATCGCTGCGGAAGTGCTCTCGTTCACCTTGACCAGGCCGCCATCGGTTCCGATCCATAACTCCCCGTTCTGCATGGAAAGTAAGCAGTTCACCTGAGTGCTGGGTAGTTTTTTCCCGCTGGGGAGAACCCGGCCCTGGCTAATGTAGAAGAGCCCCTTATCCCGTGTTCCCAGCCATACTTTACCTTCTGCGGTCTGCGCCATCGAAATGACGGGCGAGTCTGGGTCGGCAAAGCGATGGGTCGCAACGCCGGTAGCAGAACTGAGACGGCTGGACATATTGTCGGCGGTAATCTCCGCGTGGTTCGCTGTCTCAGCCGGCAATTCTGAAGAAGTGAGAACCTGGTAGCGATTGGCGCTATATTTTAGTGGGCCCAGGGCAAGTGAAGACAAGACGACCGTACCATCCTTCAAGCCGGCGATCGAGGTGATCCCGAACTCGGCTTCATCATGGCCGAGCTCAAAGTTCCCGTGGGAGTAACGCAGGATCTGCGTGCTTCGCAAGATGATCCAAAGGGCACCCTGCGCGTCCGTCATGAGAGCCTGAACAGGACCAATGGGGAAGGTGTTCGGGCTGGCTCGCTGAAACGCACGGAAAGTGGAACCATCGAAACGAACCAAACCTTTATCTGTACCAATCCACAGGTAGCCATCCGGGGTCTGCGTAAGGGCGGTCACTGCCCCGTCATGGAAGCCTCGATCGGCGAACCACCGCTCATGAAGGTATTGCGCAATAGTTCGATTGGGATCGATCGCGTGAGCCGGACATGATAGGCAAATAACGGCAATCGAGAGCACGATCTTTCGAATGAGCCCCTTCATTCGTCGATCACGGGAGATACTGAAACTTTTCAATTACGACTTCATTTTCCCTTTGCAGGGGATATTTTTGCGATTCGACTACGTAAAACAGAAGCTGGAATTTTTCCTGACCCGGGGTGGGTACCTGTGACGTAAAGACATGTTCAGAAACGACGGGTGCTCCGGGATGGACAGACGAGCCCTGGACTGTTTTAAAACTCGCCCTCCCTGGTTCCCAATGCATCACGTGCGTCAGGGTACCGGCGGGCACCGTAAATGGCGCCAGGTTGCGGGGTATGTAGAAGGGCTGACCACCATATTGCGCGTTGTTCTTATTATGGGCGTCACCCCACTGGCTCATTTCAACATCAAGCTCGCGAAAGTGTTGATCTCCTCCCCAGTCATCAAAGGTATTTAGACTCAGGACCGCGGCGGGTTCCAAATGGGTGACATCCCGGACCACGACGATGTAGGTTCCGTATCCCAAACTTCGTGAGATTTCCGCCTCCGCACAAGACCAGCGTCCGGCGCGTTTCTTCATACGGAGATGAAGGGCTCCGCTGGCATCGGTCCAGGCGTTATCAGCATCGTAGAGGTTGTTTAGTCCGCCGCGATCGCCTGCAATTGTCCGTATATTCCAATCATATCCACTGAACTTAAGGGGCTTGGTCGGTGCTATCTGCACGCTGCCCGCCCCCTTTACAATCTCTAAGGTGACGACAGAACCGCCTCGCATTGGAGCGGTATCGATGGTAGGCGGCGGGTGAAAACCGGGATCGACCAACAAGGCTGCATACTCAAATCCAAGGTGGGTTGGGGTGCTCCAGGTTCCGTCCGCTTTGATTGGGATGAAGGGCTTGTCAGGCCACGGCTGTACCCACCATGGTCCGCTCCTGGCATAAACAACAATTTGCTGACCGGGATGCGCACCGGAAACGCGCCCTGCGATTACATCCACTCGTTCGCGGCCACCTTGTGCGGCCGGCGGGATCCTGGTGAATTCGACTGCCGGGCCTTGCGGGGAATTCCCAGCGTGACAGCCGCTGAGGAATGCTGCGCAGAGCAGGACGAGATGCAAAGGCCAGACGCGGGGGCCCGAATTGCGCACCTGACTATCCGCCGGTGAAGCCCTGTAGCCAAGTTCTTTCTTAATGCTCATGCAGAACCCAACCGTCCACAGATAGGATTAGATTACTTGAGCCGATTGTTTTTTTCCTTCGGCAGCCTGGGAGGCCTGGTTGGAGTTTGCTCAGCGGCCGGGTGCGGATGGAAACTGCAGATCCCTCCGCTACGCTTCCACGGCACGCCGGGGCAGGCGGCATGACAATTCATTTTGGCAACCAGCGAAGATATTTCTTGGGAAAATCGTTTTCTCTCCGCAAATGAATTGTCATCCCGACCGGAGAATCATGGGCCTGTGGCCCACCCAAGGTGATGAAAACGCTTTCGGTCCAGGCAACACTCTCCCAGGAAGCGTCGCCCCTCTCCTTTGTCATCCCGAGAGCCTGTGACTTTTTCGATCTTTTCGTGTTTTTTGCACCCGATCAGATGTTGTTTAGTCCCCTCTAGAAAGGCGTCATCCTGCCTGCCCCGGCGTGCCGTGGGAGCGAAGCGCCTCGCAGATCTATGGCATAACAGAGGGTTTATGGCGCGGAGTCGAAGGACCCCGGCGATGCTTGTTGGCAGGTGCTCTTCGGAGCTTTCCGGCCACAGACCACAAGGGAAATTAAAAAAGTCACAGCCTCCGAGCGCAGTCGAGGGATCTGCAGTTCCTTCCACCAGCCACCAATGCTGTAGCTCTAAGATGAATTGTCATCCCGCCTGGCCCGGCGTGCCGTGGGACCGAAGCGTGGCGCAGTGGAGGGACCTGCTGTTTCTGTAATTTGTGTCGCCACTGCTGGTTGATAATATCGTGGCCGGGTGGTTGCGGAGCTGGGTCACGACTCTGGCTTTCACGAGGCGCTCAAGTCTGGGAAATTTCAGAGATCGAGGTCAGGAATGAGTGAGCGTCAAGACGTTGAAAGCAGCAGGCCGAACGATTTTCTCAAGGGCCGCCCAGTGGCCGTTATCGGCGCAGGCTTGGTGGGCGCTGGATGGGCGATCGTTTTTGCACGCGCGGGCTTAGAGGTCCGCATCTATGATGCCCAACCACATGCCACCGAAGCGGCGCTTACTCTGGTTGCCGAGCAATTGAAGGAACTGGCGTCCTTCGGCCTGGTTGACGATCCGGTTGCGGTCGCTGCACGCCTTCGACCGACATACCAACTGGCTGAGGCCGTCGAGGGAGCCGCTTACGCGCAAGAATCGGTGCTGGAACGAGTGGATGTGAAGCGAAGCCTCATGCAGGAACTCGAGGAGGTTGGACCTCAGGATCTGGTCGTCGGGAGTTCAAGCTCAGGTATTCCTGCATCAGCTTTCACGCGCGCCCTGAGAATTTCGTCGCGGGTGTTGATTGTGCATCCAGTTAACCCTCCTTACCTGGTGCCCGTGGTAGAGCTGGTCCCATCGCCAGATACCTCTCAAGCAACGGTGTTATTCGCCGACACGCTCATGCGGGGGCTGCAACGCAGCGTAGTACATGTGCGCAAAGAGGTTCAGGGTTTTGTTTTGAATCGGCTTCAGTCGGCCCTGTTGCGCGAAGCCTGGGCTCTAGTGGAAGACGGTGTAGCAAGCTGTGAGGACATCGATAGGACGATGCGTGATGGCCTGGGCTGGCGTTGGTCGTTCATGGGACCGTTTGAGACTATCGACCTTAACGCGCCCGGCGGGGTGGCAGATTACGCCAACCGCCTGGGACCACTTTCCCAGGAAATCGCGCGATCGCGCACCCACGAGGAACCGTGGTCGCCCGCGTTGATCCGAAAGGTAGAAGCGGAACGCAGATCAGTACTGAGCCAGGATGGCCTGGCTAGCCGCCGAGCGTGGCGAGATCGGCGGCTGATGCAGTTAGCTGCTGAACGGCAGAACGAGCCTATGCCTTGACCCGTTCGCGGTGTCCTTCCTAGAAGGAGAATCGGCCCGTGAGCATCACCGATCGACCGGTGACGGTGGTTGCTGTGATCTGTGCGACGCTGGGATCCGGAATCCCGGTGGACAGAGCGGTTGGATTGAGGCCGTTGCTGGGATTTCGGAAGCTTGGATGGTTAAAGATGTTTTCCGCATCCATCCGAAGCTGCACTTTGCCTGACTCCCATCCCGGTATACCCCAGCTCTTGGCCAATGAGAAGTCGAAATTCGATAGATCAGGTCCACGGAGCGAATTTCTCGGGTTGGTGCCGAATGTATTCACTGCCGGCGCTGCATACGCGAGCTGGTTATACCACTGGTTGATCGACTGTTTCGCCGCATGCGGATTCCCTACCCGGTTAGGATAGAGAGCCGCCTGACCATTGCCATCACTTCCACCCAGTGAGCCACTCGGGATCGAGCTGTTCATAATCACCGTAAACGGAACTCCCGATGCGGCCTCGAAGTCACCTGATGCTTGCCAACCGCCAAGCGCCGCATCGGCTAAGGTCGAGTTGAAGTATTGGTGTCCTTTCCCGAGCGGCAACACATAGATCACCGACCCCTTCAAGGAGTTTGGCCGGTTGAAATTCGAGGGCCCATAGTTGGCCGAGGGGTTATAAGCGTCCTGATAGTACACTGCGCCGAACTGTTCCCCCCAGCCGGAATCGTCCATGTCGTCATACAGCCGCGACCACGTGTAAGCGAGTTCGCCGGCCAAGCCATGGCTGGTAGGTTTGTGAAGCATGAACTGCACTGCCTCGTAGTTCGAAACGCCATTGTAGGTGCCGGTACGTGAGCCGCCGGAACCGACACCAATGCCGGAGAACTGCGGGTACGGCCGTGCCGCCTGGCCTTGGCCCAGCTTATCCGCGGAAAGCTGGTTGACATCTGCCTCGAACATCATGTTGTCCCAGTGGCTGCCGACATATTGGGCCTCGGCGACCATATTTCCGGGCAAACGCCGTTGCACGCCCGCCGTCCACTGCCAGCCGTTCTGAATTGGAAGATGGTAAGGGGTATACGGGATAGTCCCGCCGCTTCCCTGAGGATCTGCCGGGGTGATGTAAGAAAGAGGGTTGCGGGCTGCAGCACCTGTAACTATGGGCAGATTCGCCCCACTCCCCGATAGCTGCACCACAGGTGTTGTTGTGCTGGAAGTGGACGAACTGCCCACAGCGCCACACAAGTCGGGAAAGCCGCAGCCTGAGCCGAAGCCCATAACTCCACCCACGGTATCCACGCTCCACAGTGTAGCGAATTGCCCCACGCCACCGCGGAAGACCCAGTTCTCCGTAGGTGTGTACGCGAAACCGAGACGAGGCATCACAATGGTCTTTGTCGCGAAGCTATTCCTCCGCGCTCCGTTCAGGCCGGCAAACCACATCGAGCCCTTCGGGTTGGTAGGATACATGGGCGTACTCGGCACCGGATTGGGAAGGGTTGGGTCAAATCCCCCCGCATTGTTGTACTTTTCGCTCGCTCCGCCATGCGTTTCTGAGCGCAACCCGAGGTTGATGGTCAAGTTCCGCCGCAACTTAATGTCGTCCTGAGCAAAGAACGAAGGATTCTTGGCTCGCATGTAGTGTTTCGGTTGAGTAGCTGTATTCCACGACTGCACATCTCCCAACAGAAAGTCGGCATAGCCAACCTGGACGAGGGGGTTGCTGGTGGTGTACTGGCCGGTAAACGTCATGGTTGCCCCATTAACGGCGCCCCATGGAGTCGAATTATCCTCCTCCATCAGCAACTCACCACCAAAGTGCAGGATATGCTTGCCTTTTATCCAAGTAAACGTATCCGAGGGAGCGTAGGTGTTCTGGATGAAAAGTGCCTCCGTGCCCGGGCCAAGGCCCGAGGGCGCACCGGTTCCATCTATATTCACCGACGGAAAGACATCCGCAGTAGAGAACTGCAATCCAATCTTGGCCGGGATACCCTGGCCGAGGGACTGTTGAGCATCGTAATCCGCCTCGCGGTTCCACGAAAAACGAAATTCGTTGACCATGGTAGGACTGATGGTGTACACGTCCGAGATCTGTGCGTTCCCACCGTCGGACGAATTATTCTGGCAATTGACCGGGCAATTCGGACTGCCATTGTAAGACACCTCGACCGGGGCGTAGCGCTCCACGATCGAAAAATTGAGCCGGTTGTTCGGAGTAATGTTGTAGTCCAACCGCCCAAACATCTTGGTTTGGTCATTGACGGCTGGTTGCAGATAGCTGTAATTGTTCGATAATCCGCTGAGATTGGGATCAACGTAATAACCGTTCTGGATGTTGGCAGCTACCGGATCGAAATCCGCTACCGGAATCGCCAAATCGGCGCCGTTGTTATTATCATAGGCCCCGCACTGAGCGGGATTGGTCGTTAACGGCGTACCGCCATGGCGGGCATCAAGAGTCAGACTCGTTCCAAAAAGCGCAGGATCGAAACAACCTGCCTTCATGGCTTTAGTTGGCTGCGAGTTGTTGGTGATCGAGTTTTGCGGGTTTTTCAACTGCTGATAGTTGTAAAAGAAGAACATTTTGTTCTTCAGGATCGGCCCGCTTACCGAACCGCCGAAGTAGTTGTAGCGCACCTTGCTTTTGGCGCCAGTGTTGAAGTAGTCTCTCGCATTCAGGGCGTCGTTCTGGAAATTGTCATACAGGGAGCCATGAAATTGATTGCTTCCGCTCTTGCTGATGACGTTGAAGACCGTGCCGCCTCCGCCGTATTGGGCGGGGGCGTTTGTGGCAATCACGTTCACCTCAGACACGGCTTCGCTTAGACCCTGGTCAAAGTTGGCGCTGTGCGGCAACCAAATCGAGCCACCATCAACCAGAAAGCTGGCGAAGTATGGCATGGTTCCGTTAATGGCCTGATCGGCCTGGGGTTCCTGATCACCCGCGCCACCACCGTTGGGGCCCTGCGGCGTGCTGGTAGCGCCGGGAATCAGCTTCAGCAGATAGGTCCAGCCATTCTGCGGATCGACGTTGGGAAGGTTGTCCAACTGGGTTGTCGTCAGAGTGGTTGACACCTGCGCATCCTCCGTCTTGAGCAGAGGCGCTTGGGAACTCACTTCAACCTCCTGGGTGGCCGATCCAACTTTTAAGGCGGCATCCACGGTAACGATTCCCACTTGAAGCGGGACCGACTCGCGCTTCAATTTTTCGAAGCCTTGCTTGCTGAATTCAAGCGTGTAGTTTCCGGGCAAAATCGAATTAGTGTCGTATAGACCGTTGCTATTCGTCACGTAATGATTGACCACACCGGTCTCGTTGTTCGTGACGGTGACGTCCACGCCTGGCACCAGTGCGCCGGTCGAGTCGGTCACAGTGCCGCGAATATCGCCGGAGTTTGAATTTTGCGCGAAAGCGGACCCAGAAAGGGCCAGATAAAGCGCACAGACGACCACAAGCCAATTGCGTCTGATCATCGTTTCCTCCAAAAATTACCCGTTTGCTCTCGGGGAAGAAGCGGCCCATTGATGGCTTCTCTAAAACCCTGCTCTTCCCCCAGAAACTCCGTAAAGTAATCCAGGTTTCATCCCAGTGAGGGTTGGCAGGCGAAAAGGTAGTCCGTGCCTCCAGAGCTTGTCAAGGGGAAACTTCACAGATTTTGACTAAGACAAACGGTTGTTCTTGAACCCACCTATGTTGTGCATGCGATATCCACTCATGTGCGCAAATGGCATACCACCTCACTGAAGGTCAAACGGACCAAGTTCCGCCGGCTTGGGCCGAAGAAACCGGACTATCGGGAGGGGGAGCCGGTTCCACCTGCGACCGGAAAGTGAAATGTGGAAGCCTACGCACTTCCCTATTCTCAGCACGAGCAGCCCCTCGCCGAATCATTATGAAAGGCTTGGTCTCTATGTACTGGTATGGGGAAGTAGTATGAATTCGCGTACCTCGATCTCCAATACGTCAAGTTGGAGCTGTCTTGTCCTATATCTAGCAACCCGCATGGTCCTCGTCGAGGCCGGTAGTGTGATTGCGAAGATATTAATGAGAACGTTGCCTTTCCCGCATAGCGGGACCTAGAGTTTCTACATTTCGATGGTCAGATCCAAAATCTGCGGAATGGGCCGGTTTTGGGGGAATCACCACCCTGGTGCCCTGTTGAGGCACGACTTCAAGTCGGGCCGTAAACCAAAGCGCCAGCACTGTGGCACGCGAAACATTCGCGTGCTCCAGCCAAAATTTGGCTTGTCCACGCTCTCCCAAAATGTAGAGACTCCAGTTCCCGCATAGCGGGACGCGAGTACGCCGAACTGGCGGCTTTGCTCTCAGGATCGGGTCCAAGCATGATGCATGACGTGCGATGGCGCGGAGGAGTATATGAGCCGCACCAGGCGGGTTGATGCGTAACCGTTCGCAATCTACCGACCGCGAGCCGGTCCCAGGCGGACGAAGCAACTCGTGCTACTTTTGTCCGCGATCAGGCCGGGGTTGAAGGGTCCGGCGTATTCTATAGCCGTAGCACCTCCGTATCTGTTTGCTCAGGAGGTCCGGGATGGATGACTTCGTTTTAAATATCAATGGTGCGGAACATCGTGTCCGCTGGGTGAGTAACGAAACCCTCCTTTCTGTTCTGCGCAGCCAGTGCCACCTGACAGGCACCAAGTACGGTTGCGGGGAAGGGCAATGCGGCGCCTGCACTGTGCTGGTTAACGGAACTCCCACGCGATCCTGTCTGACGCGGGCCGCCTCCGCCCGAGGCGCACGGATCACGACCATCGAGGGACTGGAAAGCAATGGCAAGCTCAGCCCGGTACAGCAGGCGTTTCTGGATGAAGAGGCATTTCAGTGCGGTTACTGCAGCTCGGGCATGATCCTCTCTGCCACCGCGCTGCTGCGGGAGCATCCTCATGCCACAGACCAGCAGATCGTCCAATTCATGGACGGCAATATCTGCCGCTGCGGAACTTATCCGCGCATCGCGGCTGCAATAAAGCGTGCTTCACGATCGCAGGAAAAGGGACGCGCGGATCATGCCAGCCGATGAACTTACTCTCGAACTCGCGCAGCAGCAAATCCGGGAACGCCTGCACTGGTTCCAGCTTGACCGCCGCGATTTTCTGAAACTGTGCGGCGGCGGCCTGTTAGTGTGCCTGGCAAGCACGACCGCCACGGCGCAGAAGGCTGGTCGAGGCATTCGCGAGCACGAGCTGCCCGAGGAGGTCTGTGCGTGGGTGCACATCGATGAAGATGGCAAGATTACGATCTTCACGGGCAAAGTGGAAATTGGACAGAACATTCGCACTTCGCTTGCGCAGCTTGTCGCCGAGGAACTTCGAGTTCCTTTCAATGCAATTACCATGGTGATGGGCGACACGGACCTTACTCCCTGGGACATGGGCACATTTGGTAGCCGTTCGACGCCGACCATGGGACCACAGCTTCGCACCATGGCCTCTACGGCGCGGCAGATGTTAGTGGAAACCGCGGCGCAGCGATGGAAGGCCAATCCATCAACGCTGACAGCAGCGAACGGCCGGGTAACCAATCCGAAAAACCGTGAGTCGCTCACCTACGGTGAAATCACGCGCGGAGAAAAACTTACCCAGACTGTGTCAGGCGATCCGCCACTGACCCCGGCCAGCGGTTGGAACATCGCCGGCGCTGCCCTTCCCAAGGCCGATGGCCGCGACTTCGTCACCGGGAAACACCAGTATCCATCGGACATCATGCGGCCTAATCTGATGTTTGCGAAGGTGCTGCGGCCCGCTGGATTCAACGCCACGCTGGTTTCGCTGGATACCAGCGCAGCGGAGAAATTACCTGCAGTTCTGGTAGTGCGCGATGGCGATTTTGTGGGAGTAGTGGCCGAGGAAGAATCGATCGCTGAGGAGGCGCTCTCGGCCATCGAGGCGAAGTGGAATGTGCCTCCGCAAGTCTCGAATAAAGAACTCTTCGATTATCTTCGTAACCATCCTGATAGCGAAGGCGGAGGGCCGCAACACGCCAGTGGGTCTGTGACACATGCGATGACGACCGCCGCTGCGAAGCTGGAACAGCACTATACAGTCCAGTACATCGCTCACGCGCCCCTAGAACCGCGCGCCGCCGTAGCTGAGTGGAATGGGGACAAGCTCACTGTCTGGACTGGAACGCAGCGTCCATTTGGAGTGCGCGACGAGCTGGCCGAGACCTTCCGCATTCCCGCAAAAAAAGTCCGCGTCATCATGCCCGATATGGGCAGCGCTTTTGGCGGCAAGCACTCAGGTGAATGTGCCATCGAGGCAGCGCGGCTCGCGAAAGCGGCTGGGAAACCGGTAAAGCTAGTGTGGACACGTGAAGAAGAGTTTACATGGGCCTATTTCCGGCCAGCAGGATGGATCGAGATCCGCAGCGGTGTGCAGCGCGATGGGACGCTTGTAGCCTGGGAACACCACAACTACAACTCAGGTCCGTCTGGAATCAACACACCGTACAACGTTGCGAATCAGATCATCCAGTTTCACCCCACAAAGTCTCCGTTGCGCCAGGGGTCGTACCGCGGACTGGCGGCCACCGCAAACCACTTCGCGCGCGAGTCCCACATGGACGAGTTGTCGCACGCCATCGGCATGGATCCACTGGAATTCCGCTTGAAAAATCTGAGTGATCCGAGACTGCGCGCCGTCTTGCAGGCAGCTGCGGAGCGGTTCGGCTGGGGCCTATCAAAGTCCACGCCGGAGCTTGGGTTTGGCCTTGCGGGAGGAACCGAGAAGGGTGGCTACGTTGCTACCTGCGTCGAAGTCGAGATGAACACCACGACCAAAAAGGTGCAGCTTCGCCGAATTGTCGAGGCCTGGGAATCGGGCGCCATCGTAAACCCTGACGGCCTGCGCAATCAGATAATGGGCGCCGTGGTGCAGGCAATTGGTGGAGCATTGTTCGAAGCCATTCAGTTCAAGGACGGCCGTATCCTGAATCCCCATTTTGCCCAGTATCGCGTTCCCCGGTTCAGCGATACTCCAGAGATTGATGTGGTCCTGATCGACCGGAAGGACCTGCCATCGGCAGGAGCAGGCGAGACGGGCATCGTGGGTCTGGCGCCAGCCATCAGCAATGCCATCTTCTCTGCCACAGGAACTCGATTGCGCGAGATGCCGATGGCTGTGGCAACGACCTGAAAAGTTGGCGAAACCCGTTTTCTCTCTTCCCCTGGCAGGCAGCGTCCACGTTGCCGATTTCTAGTCCGAGTGAATCATTCCGGGAGTGACGGACACGCCCGATCGACGCGGCTCGACACGGGACAAACCTCAGTGGTGGGTGACGCGTGGTGACATAACCACTTACTACTAACTACAGATAGCCACTCGCGAATAACTTCTCCTAGCCCACTCACTAAATAACATGCAGATAGCCACTCGGAAATAACCTTACATAGCCACTTCGAAATAAGTGAACATAGCCACTCGGGACCAATCACATATAGCCACCAATAAAAAAGATAGCTATGCATAGGCAAACGATTGTCTTCAAATGAATACATCAGGCTATGGATTAGAACCGCGCAACAAACAAAAGGACGGCTTTTTCATAACACTCGCTTGCATTGTTGTCAGGTTATGGTTATATTGCGGTTATCGACCTTCATAATGGTCGGTTAGAAAGCAAACCCTAGAGGAGTTGCTGACAGTCGTATCTATAGGACCACCTGTAGATTCTTGGAGGCGAGGATGAGACGAATTACCTTATGGGGCTTAGCCCCCGTAACGGTCCTGGGGCTCTTTAGCGCCGGCCGCCCCCTGTTAGGCCAACAAGCTGCCGCATCACTTCTCCCCGTGCAGGGGAAAAGTGAAAGCGCGTCAGTAGCGTTCATCCCCGATGAGTCGAGCAATGGAACGACGTAGGGGCTTTAGCCTTGCGGCCTTTTCCTGGTAACCCAGTCTTTGGACGACCGTGCCTGATTGCGGCACTGGCAATGATATCCCGCTCAACGGAGGCAAGATCATGAAGCTTATTTCGAAATCGTTCGCGTGGGCACTGGTTCTTTTCTTACCCCTTTGTCCAGCCTTAGCGCAAACAGTGACCGGTGCCATCCGCGGCATTGTTACCGATTCCTCCGGAGCCATCGTAGCCCGCGCTGCGGTGACTGCGACCAACGTGGCGACTGGAGTGCCCACCGCAACAAAAACAAATCCGGCTGGTGAATACTCAATCCGGTTCCTGCCAGTCGGCACATACCGGCTGGTCGTCGAGGCGTCCGGCTTCAAGACTGCCACCTATGGCCCATTTGCTCTTGAAATCGACCAGACTGCAAAAATCGATATTCCGCTCAGTGTAGGAACGGCCGCGTCTACCGTGACCGTTTCGGCCGAGGTTGAGCCGATCCTCAACACCGAAAGTGCGACCCTCGGGGAAACGTTCACGGAAAACACGATTAATAGTGTCCCGCTGAATGGCCGCGATTTTTCTCAGTTGACCGTCTATACGCCCGGCGCCGTTTCGACTGGTTTTAACCAGTACGGCAGCATGAACTCAACCGAGCGCTCTACTATGGCAGCCAACGAGGTCGACGTTAACGGCAACCGGGCCCAGTCCAACAATTATTTACTCGACGGCCAGGAAATTAACGAAAACCTCAACAACACGATCGGTTACGCTCCCAGCCCGGATTCGCTGGGTCAAATTCGTGTCGTCGCCTCCAACGCCAACGCTGAATTTGGTAACGTGAACGGCGGCACGGTGCTGGCCGTCATGAAGAGCGGCAGCAATCACCTCCATGGCAGCGTCTTCGCGTTCCTGGAAAACTACAATCTGAACGCAAACACCTGGGCTAACGACAACAACGTCATCCCCACCCCCAAGAACCCATTCACGCAGACACTTTTCGGTGGAACTCTCGGCGGTCCCATCATTAAAGACAAGCTGTTCTTTTTTATCGATTACGAGGCCCTTCGTTTGCACACCAGCGGCCAGACAACCGCCAGCCAAGCTCCGCTGGCATTTCTCAAGGGCGACTTTTCAGAGCTAAAATCCGTCCTTGGAATTCAGCTGTACGATACCTCGACTATTGGTCCGGATGGTCAGCCGGTTCCCTATCCAAACAACCAGGTTCCGGTCAACAATCCCGTCGCTGCATACCTGGCTGGCAATCCAAAAGCCTACCCAACTCCAAACAACCCAACCAGTGATCCGCTTGGCATCTTCAACAACTTCATTGGACCGTCGGGCTCTTTCGTCAAAAATGACCAGGGAGACGCAAAAGTCGACTGGAATTTTCGCCCCAGCGATGTGTTTTTCTTCCGCTACTCGCAGGGATACGCGCGCGATGGTCAGACCGCGGATCCAGTTCCGGTCCAGTTCCCAACCGCGAGCAACTATCCGGATCATTTCGTCGATACCAGCTGGGTGCATACCTTTTCAAACGCTATTGTGAATCAGTTCACTGCAAATTATGGACGCATTCGCTTTAATAGCGGCAATACTACAGATCCCAGCGGCATCTTCGGGCTTACCGGCAACAAGATCGTTGGCATCCCCAGCAATCCCCAACTGACAGCGGGTTTCAGCCTGCAATCTTTTAACGGTATTGAAGGCGGCCCTCCCTCTCCAGGTAATAATTATCCCAGCAGCTTCGGCGCCAACCCAACGCCGGAAATATTCATAGACAATATTTTCGGATATACGGATAACCTCACCTGGCAGCATGGCCGCCATCTGTTGAAGTCTGGCGGCGGATTTCTCCGCTATCAACAGAACAGCTTCTATCCAGGCAATGACGGTGAGTTGGGAAATTTCACCTACACCGGTGCCTTTACAGCCGGCCCGAATGCCAGCACGCTGTACCCCTTCGCCGACTTCGTGACCGATCGGGTCTATGATGTGCAGACCGGTGCCGTGACCGGAAGAACAGGACAGCGTCAATGGCGCGACAGTGTCTTCGCCCAGGACGATTTCAAAGTAAATCCAAACTTCACCTTGAACCTCGGCATTCGCTGGGAGTACGATCAGCCGATTTATGAAGTCAATAATAAGATGGCAAACATCAATATGCAGACCAAGCAGATTGAATATGCCGGGGTGGACGGCAACAGCCGCGCACTTTATAACTCAGTCTGGACCCAATTCCAGCCGCGCATTGGATTCGCCTTCCAGCCAACACCGCGCACCGTCATCCGTGGGGGTTATGGCATCTCAAGCTATTTGGAGGGCACGGGCGCCAACCTTCGCTTGACCCAAAACCCGCCTTTCCACAAAGACTTTGAGCAGACCGCTATCGTCCCGACCGTCGTCAATGGAGCCTTTCAACCGGGAAGCTTCTTTCAGGCCTCGAACGGCTTCCCAACTACTGCGGTTCCTACCACCACGTTCTATGTATGGCCGCACGATCTCAAGCCGTCCGTTACCCAGGAGTTCAGCTTAACCACGGAATATGAAGTCACCCGTTCATCTTCCTTCCAGGTGGGATATGTGGGTATCCTCGGCCGTCACCTCACTGACCCCTACTGGGGGAACCAGTTGCCCTTTCCTGGGGCTACGGCTCCCTATGCCAACATCGTGGGCCAGAGCGGTGTGATCAAAATTACTCAGACGGAGTCCTCGAGTAACTACAATGCGTTGCAGGCCATTTTCAGACAGCATCTTACAAGCGGTCTGGAGTTGACTGCGAATTATACGTATTCCAAATCATTGACCGATGACATCGGTTTCTACGGCACAAGCAACGTCAACAGTAGCCAGTACTATCAGCAGGACGCTTACAACATGGCCGCGGAGTGGGCGCCGTCTGGTTTCGATACCCGCCATAACATCTCTGTAACCGGCGTGTACGATCTGCCCTTCGGCCGCGGTAAGAAGTTCGGCTCTAACTGGAACCGTGTTCTGGACGAGGCTCTCGGCGGCTGGAAGTTGAGCGGTGCTCAAGTGTATTACTCCGGCTTCCCCGTCACCGTCAGTTCTCCTCCAAACTACTCCAACCGGGTGTTCGCCTTTACCGGGGCGGCCCGGCCGGACCAGTTACGCCCGATCCATGAAATCGGCCGTTCTTCTAAAGCCTTTTTCGGAACTAATTTACAGGGCACCGCTTGTCCTCCAGATACCGATGATGGGAGCTGCGTCTTTGCCGCGCAGTCAGCAAATCACTTCGGCAATGTCCGCCCGTCTTCTCTTGCCGGGCCCAGTTTCCAGAACATCGATATGTCGGTTGAAAAAAGCTTTTCTGTCTATCGCGAACATAGCGTCAAGTTTCGCGGTGACTTCTTCAATACTTTTAATATCGCTTCCTACCAGCAGCCGGATTTCGGCGTGACTGACTCTAACTTTGGCCAGATCACTGGCGTCAACAGCAGCCCACGCACAATTCAGCTCTCGCTGAGGTATGCATTCTAACCGGATCCTAAGCCGGTCGGCGTTCCTGGTCGCATCGTGTTGACCTTGTTCTCCGACTGGCGTTTCCTGAAGGTGGAATACCCGGGGGGAAGCATACAACCAGGTGAAGACGGAAACGGACACTCCGTGACGCTGTGCGCTTGATCGACGCTTTTAATGAGAGTCTCGTGGAACTGGTGCGCCACTCGATCCCACCAGAAAGTCCAGGTCAGCTCCCTCGTCCGCCTGTAGGACATGATCGACGTATAGCTTTGCCCACCCACGTTGGGGACCGGGAGGCGCCGTCCACTGCAAGCGGCGTTGACTCAAAGTTGCGTCGTCCACTTCCAGGCGAATCAACCTGCCTGGAACGTCCAGCGTAATCATGTCGCCCGATCGAACCAGCGCCAGGGGTCCACCGATGGTGGCTTCAGGAGAGACGTGAAGAACGACGGTTCCATAGGCAGTGCCGCTCATGCGCGCATCCGATACCCGAACCATGTCGGTGACACCTTTGCGTAACAGTTTGGCCGGTATCGGCATGTTGCCAACTTCCGCCATGCCAGGGTAGCCGCGTGGGCCGCAGTTTTTAAGGACCATCACACAGTTTTCATCGATCTCAAGATCGTCATCATTCACTCGAGCGTGGAAGTCTTCGATGTTTTCGAAAACCACGGCACGTCCGCTATGTCGAAGCAAAGTTGGACTGGCCGCCGATGGTTTGATCACAGCGCCATTAGGCGCGAGATTGCCTCGGAGCACCGCAATTCCAGCGTGAGACTTGAACGGTTCCGTAAAGGGATGGATCACTTCCCTATTCCAGCACTCTGCGTTGGCCACGTTCTCCCCAATCGAATGCCCATTCACAGTCAAGGCCTCGCGATGCAAAACACCGGCCTCCGCCAGTGCCCGCAGGACTACCGGAAGCCCGCCGGCATAATAGAAATCTTCCATCAGATGCTTGCCAGACGGTTGCAGATCGAGCAAACAAGGTAACTCAGATCCCAGGCGATCCCAATCCTCGAGAACAAGTGGCACGCCGATGCGACGGGCGATCGCGATCAGGTGAATGACCGCGTTGGTGGAGCCCCCGATAGCCGCATTGTTGAAGATGGCATTTTCTATTGCTGAACGTGTCAATATGCTGGAAATGCGCAGTTCCTCGTGGACCATCTGGACGATGCGCCGCCCGGTCAATTGCGCCAACGTGTTTCGCCGCGCATCGACCGCGGGGATGGCGGCATTTCCGGGCAGGCTCATGCCCAGTGCTTCGACCATGCAGGCCATGGTTGAAGCTGTTCCCATGGTCATGCAGTGGCCCTTGGACCGGTTCATGCAACTCTCAGCTTCGAAAAATTCACTGAGCGGCATTTTGCCCGCGCCCACCTGAGCGATCATCTGGAATACACCAGTGCCGGAACCGAGCTCGCGACCATGGAATTTACCGTTCAGCATGGGGCCGCCGGATAGCCCAATGGTAGGCAGATCACACGAAGCCGCTCCCATGAGCAGGGAGGGTGTGGTCTTGTCGCACCCCATCAGCAGGACCACTCCGTCAATGGGATTTCCGCGGATGGACTCTTCCACGTCCATGCTGGCGAGATTGCGAAAAAGCATGGCGGTGGGACGCAGCTGCGATTCGCCCAACGACATCACGGGGAATTCCAAGGGGAAACCACCCGTCTCCCAGACGCCTCGTTTGACGCATTCCGCCAGCTCGCGAAAATGCGCATTGCAGGGGTTCAGCTCAGACCACGTGTTGCAGATGCCAATGACCGGACGGCTGAAGACGTCGTGAGGCCAGCCCTGGTTCTTCATCCAGCTGCGATGGGAGAATCCGTCACGATCATTCCTTCCGTACCAGGCACGACTGCGCAGGTTAGTCATCCATTGTTCTCCCGCTCTAAATCTCGCCCAAGCCCACGAGCAGTTCCTTCAATTGCTGGGCATGCACGCGAGAAATTGCGGATAGAGGTCGTCGACTTTTCCCTACGGGGATTCCCCGTAAGATGGCTGACTCGCGGGTCACTGCAAGCCAATGCGGATCGTTATCTGGTGAGGAGATGGCTTGAAATTCGAGTCTTATCAAGGGGACCAGGGGATAAAAGAACTCGCGCGCCGCGCTCAAGTTATTTTCCACTGCCAAGAGCCTGAATAACTTCACGGCTCGGCTGGGCACAATCATGGGCAAACAACTGATCCAGCCATCGGCGCCCACCGCCAGACCTTCGAAAGCGATGACATCGGTGCCTACAAATACCGGGAACGAACGACCACACAGAAGCCTGGTTTCACGGATCCTGGCGACTTCGGCAGTCGACCACTTCACCGATTGCACGACACCTTCTTCCGCCAACTGCTGAACCTCTTCCGGCATCAGGTCGATCCCACTCGTGCCGGGAACGTTGTAGAGCATTATGGGAAGGCCAACTGCGTCTCGCACTCTTCGCAGATGATCGAATACGTCGCGCTTCGGCGGCCGAAAACCGTGGGGCGGCATAACCATGAGCCCCTTGCAGCCAGCGGCTTTTGCATGCTGAGCCAACTCGATTGCAGACCTGGTGCTGTATTCGACGATTCCGGCCATGATTGGGACCTTACCGCCGGCTTCTTCCGTCACCGCCTCCAGGATGGCCTTGCGCTCATCGATGGTGAGCGACAAAGGTTCGCCAGAGCTCCCCAATGGCACCAAGCCGTCAACGCCCTGGGCGAGGAGGAACCTCACGAATGCACGGGTTCCGGGCAAACTGACATCTTCGTTTTTTTCAAATGCAGTAATGGTGGGGGCATACACGCCCCAAGGGGAAAAAGCGTCGGCGGCAACTGGGGACAATCGAACCTCCTGAGATGACCGGCCGGCCTCTGGGCTGAGCGACCATCCAACCTCCATAGAAATTGCAGATCGACCGTACCGAATACAGGTCAACCGTGGGCGGTTAGCCTACGTGACCTACGTATTCGGGTGCGTTCACCTGAACCTGAAATCCATCTGGATCATAGAACTTGAAGGACTCCTTTGATGTTTTATCAGAGAACTTCAGATTCAGTTCCGACAGCCGGGCGCGAACCTGATCTGCATTGAAGTTTGCGATCCCGAAATCATAGTGATCCACGGTCGGGGTCTGATTCTGGCCCTGCTCGATCCCGAAAAAGGAGTCGCCGACTCCGAGGATATGTACCGTCGCGGACTGCTGCCGGAGGGGCATCCCGAAGAACTGCTGGTAGAATTTTGACGTGCGGTGAAGGTCAGGGACCCGTACGGTGACATGGTTCAAGCTGACCGCGCGAAAGCCTTCCGGCGCCGGTGGAGAGGCGAGCGCACCCGGCGGCGTGAACGAGCCGGCGGCCAGTGCGGCGAGTGAAACAGCAAATTGACGGCGGGTCAGTTTGCCGCGCTCCAGGTCACCAATCATTCTTTCTATGGTTTCAATCATGAAATCCTCCGTCTCGCCGAAATAGCTTCGCTATGCCGGATCATTGCTGGTGTTACCCATGCGGGATCGTGCGATCAAGCCCAGGCCTTTTCCTTCTGCATCGTTGCGTACTTCGCAGGACGTGTCGAAGTACATGGTAGCGCGGTTGTTGGTGGTGTATGCGGGCCAATGCGGCAGGCCACTGTGGTTGGGGTTTCCGCTTCGGGCAAAATTCACCCAGGCGGTGCTGATCTGCTTCGACAACGCTAAGGCAGATGGAGAACCGGCGCTGTAATGGTCACAGATCTCGGCGTTGTCGAAGGCGAACGCAATTTCGCAAGCATGGAAGGGCCCGGGGCGATCATCCAATACCGGGGTGCGCCACGCGTACACGTAAGTGTATGCGGGTGCGGCGCCCAGATCAGCCTTCCTGGCGGCTTGCGCGAATGCGGGGACGCGTAGCCGGGAAGCGGCGATGGTTGCGTAAAGCCCGAATGGAGTGGCCTTTGGATAATCGAGCCGGTACGCTGCAATGATCGCCTCAGCATCGTAGCCAAATGCCTCGCGCACCAGGCGGGTCATCTCCTCTGCTCCCATTGCACCAGCGTCGGGATGGTCGAGTCCATTCACAAACTCATGCAGATTGGTGCCTGTAAGCAGCGGAACGTCCGCAGAAAGGGTGGGCGCTCCTGGGTCGAATGGATGGTGGGGAAGAACACGGCCGTCGACTGTCGGTCCCCAGTCCCGTTCCCCGAATGTTTCTCGTAGGGAGGGTCGCGGCCGAGGCATTTTCTTCATCGCCTCCACTGCTGCGCCGGAGAGACGATCGACTGGAATTCTCTGCAGTTCCTTCACCTGTGATTTGGATAAGCCGAGCTGCTCCATGGTTAGTTCGGCCACGCGTCCTGAGTACTCAGGAGAGAGCGCCTTGAGGAACGGCCCGCTTTGCACGATGGCACGATGAAATAAGCCTTTGGCCGCCGGCATGGCCATGAGTGCGATCACCTTTCCGCCGCCGCCCGATTGGCCAAAGATGGTTACACTGCCAGGATCGCCCCCGAAGCTTGTGATGTTGTCACGTACCCACTCGAGGACAGCGACGATGTCGAGCATGCCAACATTGGCAGAGGATGCAAATTCTTCTCCTCCGAGCCCGGCAAGGTTGAGATAACCATAGACGTTCAGCCGGTGGTTATGCGTGACCACAACAACATCGTGATTGCGCGCGAGACTTTCGCCGTCGTAAGAGAGAAGATCATGCCCGCTGCCACCGGAGTATCCTCCCCCATGCATGTACACCATGACCGGGCGCTTGCGTGTGGCGTTGATTTGTGGTGTCCAAAGATTGAGGCGCAGGCAGTCCTCGCCAGGCACGGTGGCGGCAGAACCGCGATGAAGCACAAATGCGTCTTCATCGGAGTTAGCCAGATTCTTCCCATCCGTCTCAAAGTGAGCAGAGTCATGGGTCGGACAAACGCGGCCGTATTGCAGGGCATTGCGAATCCCTTTCCAGGGCTCCGGCCGGGCGGGCGGCATGAACCGCATCTCACCGGCGGTCGAAGCTCCGTAGGGTACGCCTTTAAAAACGTAGACGCCGTTGCGCGCGAATCCACGGATCTTACCTTCAGTCGTTTCCGCTACCGTTGCGGCATCGGAAGCAACGACCGTAGTTCCCCCGCAAGGCATTTCGGCAACCTGAGAGTGGGAGGGCTGCGCCATCACCTCTGTGGGTAAGACGATCGAACTCGCCAGCCCCGCTCCAAACGCCGCCATACCACCCACGAGAGCGCGCCGCCTCCGGGCGAAATCGGTTAAACAGCATTCAGAATCTTTTGTGCGTGATTGCTCGTCGAACTGTCTCACGGGTCTTATCCTTTGCGCGGAAATATTTGAAGCCGCGTGGTGTTACCCGACCAGAAGACCTGCTTATTCCATTCTTGACAGAGCCGGATGGACGAGAGTAGCCTCCGCTACTGTGCACTAACGATTGCACTCCACGCAATAGCAAAGTAACTCAACTTTAGCGAGTCTTCTATTGCTGCGACTGAATACCATGGCTGGTTTCTCGAGTGATGTCGACGTGCTCGCGTGCCACATCTTGCCCCGCAGTTCCCCGCGATAGAGGGCTAGCGCCGCTGGAATCATCGCTGGAAGCGGGATCACCGGCTCGCAACGAGACCGCAATCCCGGGAAAGGCCAGACCAAGGCTCGCCATGTTTCATTCGTTCCATTGCCAACGCGCCAGGAAATTGATGCTCCTCACTTTCTGCGTCATCGCCTATGTTCACTGGAGCCCTGCGCAGGACGCGGTGTGCAGTGGAGGATTCGGGAGCTTCACCGCGAGGTCTTCCACGGGCGTCACTGTTTCCGTCGGCGCCAAACGGAATTTGGAGTTCGCAGGACGGACCTGCACAGCTAACTTGGCTTGGGCGAAACAAGACTTGCTGGTCGCGCCCGATGCGTGGCAAGTAGATGTTGATGCAATGGGCATAGACCTCGGCTTAGGCTCACTCGTCATCGCATTCCAGACAAAAGGGACCGATCTTGATCGGCTCCAGAAATACGAAATTTACTCGCTCAAAAAAAACCCTCGGCTACTTCGGACAATTGTTGGCGGCGCCGTCAGCGGCTTTGTGGACGGAGGTTATGGTCAATTTGGTGATCGACGCTGCGGGAAAGGTCCGGTCGGCGAAAGTGGAAGGAAAACCCGAGAAGGACTTGATGGACGCCACGACCGACTGGAAGTTTATTCCCGCCTTCAAGGACGGCCACCCCGTCGCCAGTCGCCTGCGACTTGGAATCACGCCTTTGCGGTAGATGAAGTTCTGCCAGTGCAAACCCCTTCACGAGACGGGGCATTTGAAGGAAATCGAGGAGCAATCGCTTATGCGCCGTGTCGTCTGGTTGTTCTCCTTGTTTGCATTCCTGTCCGGGCCAACTCCGCTTCTCCATGCGGCTGAACCATTCCTGGTCTTCCAACCCCATGGGCATGCCAAGGGGAAGAACATCGTTCTGATCAGCGGTGATGAGGAGTACCGATCAGAAGAGTCCCTGCCTCAACTGGCCAAAATCCTGTCGACGTATCATGGGTTCCACTGTACGGTGCTTTTCGCAATCAACCCAAAGGACGGCACGATCGACCCCAATCAACTGGACAACATCCCTGGATTGGAAGCGCTTGATTCTGCCGACCTGATGGTCATCCTGACTCGTTTTCGCGATCTGCCGGACGATCAGATGAAGCACATCGCGGACTATGTGGAATCAGGCAAGCCCATCGTAGGGATCCGAACAGCCACGCACGCGTTTGAGCTCAAATCCAGCCCAACTTATGCCAGGTACAACTGGAACGCCCCGGATGGCGGTTTCGGGCGCCGGGTGCTGGGGGAAACCTGGATCAGGCACCACGGACGCCACGGGAAACAAAGCACCATGGGTGTTCTCAATCCGAAAGAGATCAAGAACCCTATCCTGAGCGGAATTCATGACGGTGAGCTGTGGAGCAAGACTGACGTTTATGAAGTGCGGTTGCCCCTTCCCGGAGACAGCAAGACCTTGGTGTTCGGGGAAGTACTTTCCGGCATGGATCCGAAGGATTCCCCCGTCCCGGGCGCAGTGAACGATCCCATGATGCCAATCGCGTGGATAAAAACCTACACCAGCACCGCCGGTAGGACCGCCCGGGTCTTCGCCACGACACTTGGAACTTCAGAGGATTTGCTCACCGAAGCAAATCGCCGGTTGCTGGTGAATGCTTGCTACTGGGCGCTGGGGCTTGAGCGCCAAATCAAGCCCAACGCAAAAGTGGGGCTGGTGGGTGAGTATCATCCCCATCCCTTCGATTTTGATCGTTATGTCAAAGGTGTCACGCCGGCGGACCTGCGATAGGCAGCCGCCATCCGTTGAGTACAGGTCAAAGACTTCCGGGTTGGGGCGGCGATTGACTTCTCTGTACCCAACGGTCTCGAATTGCTACTGCACGCGCAGATAGCCATCGGCATTTAGAGTGGGCCAGCCAGTATCGCTGGCACATCCCATAATCTCGAGGCTGATGATAAAAAGAGAGGGATTACATGCTCCTCAGGACGGTTACTCCAGCCTCGACGATCACCGGCTCCCGCTGTGGACACAGCGGGATAGCGTCCTTTGGATTGTTCGCTCTCTTTCTTCTTTGCTTACCTCAGCCTTTGTTCTCTCAGCAATCGCCGCGGCAGCTGCTGTTCCACAATAATTGTGCTGGCTGCCACGGCGACGACGCACGCGGTTCCGCTAAAGCGCCCGGTCTCGCCATGAATCAACGGGTGGCGGGACAATCGCCCGGACAGCTGAGCGCGTTCCTCGAACAAGGCAACATCGCCGGTGGCATGCCTTCCTTCGCCGATCTTTCCGCGGCCGACCGGGCGGCGCTTGCCGAATATCTGCGTAACCTCAACGCGGGAATTATTGTGAGGCCACCTATTGCCTCCCAACCCACGCGAAAAATAACATGGGGACCGCCGAAGCTCGGCGACTGGCTGACTTATAACGGAAATGACTCAGCCAATCGCTACAGTCCCCTCAAAGAGATCAACACCGCGAATGTGTCCTCACTGAAGTTGCAGTGGATTTTCCCCATCCAGTACTTTGGCCTCGAAACAACACCGCTCGCCGCGGATGGAGTGTTGTATGTAACCGGCCCCAACCAGGTGTTCGCTCTCGACGCGCTCACCGGCGGTACGATTTGGCAGTATTCCCGTCCCGCAAGCGCAGGTATGGTCGGTGACGCAAAACTTGGAACTAATCGCGGAGTCGCCATATTGCGCAATAAGGTCTTCTTTGTTACCGACAATGGTCATCTATTGGCGCTTGAGCGAGCCACTGGCAATTTACTCTGGGAGACACCGGTTGCGGCCGACAGTGAAGGTCAGCACTATGGTGGCACAATGGCCCCGCTAATCGTCGACGATTTGATCATTGGCGGCGTTTCAGGCGCGGATGAAGGCATTCGTGGTTTCGTCGCCGCCTTCAAACCCGGCAACGGCGCTCTCGTTTGGCGGCACTGGACGGTGCCTCGCAAAGGGGAACCCGGCATAGAAACCTGGGGAAGCAAAGAACCAGTCACGGGCGGAGGTTCCAGCTGGCTTACCGGCTCATACGACCCGTCGTCCGATACACTCTACTGGGCCACGGGCAATCCCTTTCCCAATGGCGACGACCGCGACCGGCCCGGCGACAATCTTTATACTGACAGCGTTCTAGCTCTCAATCCAAAGACCGGAGCCTTGAAATGGCACTACCAGTTCACCCCGCACGATGTAGAGGATCGAGATGCCGCCGAACCCGATGTGTTGGTCGATAGTGTCTACCGTGGCAAACCTTCCAAGCTGTTACTTCACGCAGATCGCAACGGCTTCTTCTATGTGCTTGATCGCACCAATGGTGAAATGTTGCTTGCCAAGCCCTTCCTGCACCGCATTGACTGGGCCTCGAGCATCGGGCCCGATGGCCGGCCAGTGGTCAAAGATCCGCATGGCTGCCCCAACGACGCGGCCAATTGGGACTCCACTGCTTTTTCTCCGGAAACGCGGCTGTACTATTTCCTGGCACTGGAACAATGTGTCAGCGAGCACAATAGCGGCTACCCCGATCAGCAGGGCCAGCGCTTTCTACGTGCGCTCAATATCGACACGGGGAAGATTGCCTGGGAAATTCCGCAACCGGGCGCCGCTCGTGCCAAGACCTGGTCGGGCGTTCTCGCCACCGCGGGCGGCTTGATTTTCTACGGGCAGCCGAATGGAGGCTTCGTGGCAGTGGATCAACGGAACGGAAAAACGCTCTGGCGATTTCCCACCAACATCTTTATGAAAGCCTCACCCATGACGTTTCTGGCGGATGGTAAGCAGTACGTTGTCGTTGCGGCAGGTCCGAATATTCTTTGTTTCGGCCTCTGAACAATCGTGCACGCTGGAACTAACGATGAACTTCTGACGAAACGAGGAAGTGAGCGAAATGCTCTCCACCGCGATGCGTGAATTGCGGCGGCGGACGACTCAGTTGGTCGCAGTTGTGTGAGTCCGAAAATGACCCAGTACGTCTCAACCCATCTGTTCTCTCACGAAATCCATCGCTTGGTGAAAGACTGTTGTCCTGACGGCGGGGGGGTCGGCAGCCAGGCAGTGACTACCTCCTGGAACGCGCAGAAACTCGTGCTTTACCTTAAACAGAGATAGTTTCTCGTCCATCTTCACGGATTCCTCGTATGGCACATCCGTGTCACCTGACCCATGGATCAATAGCGTAGGTGGGAACTTTGCCGAAACATTGCGTATCGGACAATAGGGACCGAACCAGGCGCTCTCGGTATCGGGGTCATGGCATGCTACCTCTTTGGGCCAGATCCCCTGTTGGCGGCAATATAGATAGAATTTTCCACGGTGGCCACCTTCTTTGGGGGGCGCAGAGACGCACTGTGTTCCTACGGATTGTAACGCCTCTTCTTTAGATACCAACGGCTGTCGCAAATAGAAGGGACTGGGCCGGCTATACCAAGGCAAGGTGATGTCTCCATAGCCTGACAATGAGAGGAGCGCTCTAGGGCGAGGACTCACCGAGAATCCCGTCATCAATGTCAAATAGCCGCCCGCTGATTGGCCGGCGACAGCTACCCTTTCTGGATCAATGCGAAAACTTGCCGGGCCTTGCTCGCGTACCCATCGGTAAGCATCCTGGACGTCCTCGATAATAGCCGGCAGTTTTGTCTCAGGCGCCAGACGGTAATCAATCGAGACAACGACGTAACGTCCGTCAGGGTTCAACCACTCCGGAGGAGACTCTTTCGAGCCAAAAATCAGCGCCCCGCCGTGAATCCAAATGATGACGGGCTTCCGCAGGCTCGCGTCTGAACCGTAAACATCAGCCTTGACCTCGCATCCACCGGCAGTTTTGTAGATGTAGGTCTTGGGCACAGCCTGCAGCTCACCCTTCGACGATCGCGGAAGAGCGATTGATACGGCCGCCGCCGCCGCCGTTTTTAGAAACTCGCGTTTGTTCATGTGGGTCATCCGCGCAGTCGGTTCGATACTTGTGAACACCTATAGAGATTGCCCGGAGGCTTGGGAAAGAGGGGGCTGCAATCGTTTCCCAAGCGAGAGCATGCCTCCGGGAGAGAGAGAGAGAGCAGTTAGGCCAGCAAGGCCAACTGTTGAAAGCTTTCAACAGTTGGCAGAAAATTTACGCCGCTTCTTGCATGCCTGTCAAGCCGGCATGGTTGATGTGACTGCCGGAGCGGCCGGGTTTGCTGATATTGGCCAAGGAACAACAGCTTAAGATGCTGATAACATCGACGCCACAAGAAGCCGCCTGTTCTCGGCCTTTTGCCATTGACAAGGTTCAGAGCGCCCATCTAGTCTTTGACTTGACTTATATGAAAGCTTTCAACAGCCCTTACCCTGCATGAGAGCGCGGTCCAGAGCCTTGCATTTCACGGAAAGAGGGTAGGATCATGTCGCGGATCAGCCGTCGTGTATTCCACCGGCTTGCTCTCATGAGTTCTGGTAACGGACTTCTGTTTCGAAGTCGTCCTGCGCTCCTTCTGGCAGAGAATCAAACGGTACCATTGCAGCCCCTGGTGGCGCAGATCAAGAGGCTGCTCACTGCTCTTGGATCTATAGGCGAACCACTCCGCGGGGATGAAGTGGCCGCGTTGAATGCTGCCTTTGCTGACTCGATGGCGGGTCGGAGTGTCGAGGAAATTCAACAGATCTTAGATCAGCATGTGCTGTTCAATGTTGCAGTCAACCCTGAGAGCCGGATAAGCGTCAGCCGCGGCAAAGCTGAAGCACAACTGATCGAGCAAGGTTGGCGCAGCTTCCTTATCAAGGTAACGAATCAGGCAGCAGATACTTCGGTATTCAAGATTCAGTGTCCCCAAGCCCGTCCGATGGGCCGCAGGTCCGACGAGGCCATTACCGGGGTCCACGACTTTACAAACGGTGCTGTTGATGCTGTGGAAGCCCGCGATCGGTGGATTGCGATAAATAGCTGGGATAATCCGCCTCTCGCGCCGACATTGTCGGGGTTAGAGATTGAGTACCGCATCCTTCAGATTTACAGCCGGGACTCTGGTCAGCGAGAGGCATCTTTTGAAGCAATCGCAGGTATCGGCGAGCAGGATCTCGGATTTCGCAGTACTATATCAATTCTTTTTAATTGCCGTCCCACCAGCGAGATCACGCTTCAAATACGAGATGTAGACGGTGCACCCACTACGGCATCTCTATTGATCACCGACTCACTGAACAGAGTCTATCCCGTGCAGGGAAAACGTTCCCTTCCGGATCTGTGGTTTGAACGCCAGATTTATCGCAGAGACGGTGAAACTGTCCGCTTGCCGGCAGGAACATTCTCAATCGAATATGGACGCGGCCCTGAGTATGTTCGAAGGCAAATGTCGTTCTCTGCTCCCGGAATTCCCTCTTCGATATCTTTATCCCTCGAGCGTTGGATACATCCTCGCCAACATAACTACTACTCCGGAGACACCCATATTCACGCAGCCGGCTGCGCTCACTATGAGAGTCCCTACGAAGGAGTGGTTCCGGAGGTCATGTTCAGGCAGGTCCAGGGCGAAGCGCTGGACGTCGGCGACGTATTAACCTGGGCCCCGGGCTATTACTATCAAAAGCAGTTTTTTAGTGGGCACGTGCACCACTTCGACTCATCGTTCCAGCGATCGCCGCATGACTCACCCGAGGATCCTCCGGAGAGCACGGCAACGATTCGATACGATGTTGAAGTCTCCGGATTTCCATCAAGCCACTGCGGGCATTTGGTGTTACTACGGCTTAGCGACCAGAACTATCCAGGTGCAACGACATTGGACGAGTGGCCGAGTTGGAACCTGCCCATTCTCAAGTGGGCGAAAGCGCAGGGGGCGGTCGTCGGATACGCGCACTCCGGAGGCGGTTTGACCGTTGACAGCACGGAACTACCCAATTATCTAATGCCTGCATTCAACAGCTTTGGGGCGAATGAATACCTTGTCGATATTACTCATGGAGATTTCGTTGATTTCATCTCCGGCTGCGACTTGTGGCCGTTTGTGGAGCTCAATCTTTGGTATCACTCCTTGAATTGTGGCTTCCGCGCTTCTTTTGCCGGCGAAACTGACTTTCCGTGCCTATCGGACGAGCACGTTGGTGGGGGCCGCTCCTACGTGAAGCTAAATGCGCCTCCCTCCGGTGATGAGGGCTATAGCAATTGGATATCTGGTGTCAAGGCAGGGCGCTCGTACTTCGGCGACGGAAGGAGCCACATTTTTGCTTTCACTGTCAAGCAAGACGCGCAACCAGCCGAGGGAAACGAAATTGTTCTTGATAAGGCAGCAACCGTGCGCGTGACGGCTCAGGTTTGCGCACGATTAGAACGTGAAATGAACGATAGAACAGAAACGATTCGCAAAACATCGCCTTATAACCGGCCATATTGGCATCTGGAGAGATCGCGGCTTGGCGAATCGTACAAGGTCCCTGTCGAGCTAGTCGTGAACGGGATCTCCGTCCAGCGAACCGAGATTGAAGCAGATGGAGCCTTGCATTCTGTGGAGTTCGAAACGCCGATTCACCGGAGTAGCTGGCTCGCATTGCGAATCCTGCCTTCTTCACATACAAATCCCATATTTGTTCTGCTCAATGGGACCCCCATCCGAGCTTCCAGGAGAAGCGCCGAGTGGTGTCGCAAAGCCGTTGATGTCTCCTGGCAGAAAAGAGCTGGGCGAGTACGAGCTTCAGAACTAGAAGCGGCGAAGACGGCATTCGACCATGCGCGATCTACTTACGATCGCATCATTTCTGAGTGTGAGGTTGACGCAGGCTAGCCGGCCGGCAGTGCGGTTCCCTATTCCGTTTACACGCGATGAGTTGCCGAGGCGGCTAATCGCTTCAGTTCTCTTACGCTTTGAGCAACAGCCTCATCTTCGTTGTCGTTGTAATCCGGGTGCAAGAAGTCAATCTCTACGGCAAGCAACCCCTCGTAGCTCGCATCTGCAAGTAACTGCACAAGCTTACCGTTGTCGACAACACCCTCTCCCACCGGCGTGCACGACATAAAGAACCACTCATCGGCTGGGACGCGGGCCTGGATCTTGAGATCTTTAATATGCGTCGCATATACGTGCGGCGCCAGCTTGATCATGCCTTTGATCGGGTCGTCCAGCAAGCGGATGAAGTTGCCGGTATCGAAGTTGATGCCGAGGTATGGGGAATCGACCTGGTGAATGAGCTGCAGCATTTCGTCTGCGGTGAAATCGATGTGATTCTCCACTGCCATCCTGATGCCGTATTCTTCAGCAATTTTCACCGCTTCACGAAACATTCTCGTCAAACGCTCGATCTGTGGTTCGTGTGAGCTGTAGCGGAATTTTAGACTACTTCCAACTACGCGCATGACCTTGGCGCCCATTGTCTGAGCCGCTTTAAAACAGCTAACCATCTCGTGAAAGGCACTCTGGTTTGTACCACCTTCAAGCCCATCCGGGTGTCCCCAGGCGAAGACCCGCTCTAGTCCGTAGGCATCCAGCTGGTCACGGACGTCTTTCAGGTAATTTCTCTCCAGGGAAGGAATAAAGCAGGACTCCAAAGAAACACCGTCGACTTGAAGATCCTTTGCTCGGATCAAGAACTCCTGCAAGGTCATACGCTTCTGCGGTGTGCTCTGTTGCTCATAAACTTCGCCGAAAAATCTATGGTAGCAATAACTGTCGATTCCAATTTTCATCTTACTGGCCCCCATTTAGTCCGTCCTGACTCGGTTTCTGTCACTTGGGCGTCGGCCCGTCTTCTTGCTGGACCTCGACACCTTCGCCGGGGAATGGCCAATTCTTGTCGAGCAATTTTTCTTGTTCACGGGTGGACTTCGGGACGCGGTCAACTTTCAGGTTTTCAAAGAAATGCACGCCGCTCTTTCCAGCGGTGGCTAGATCGACATCACCATCACCGTCCAGATCCAAGGCAAGGATCTGTGACCCTACTCCGGCGGTACCATTCATCGAGATTGGATATCGCGTGAATATACCCGCCTTGCGATCGATTTTGTAGTAGTACACCACCAGTGGGTCGTAGGCCCCGGGATCGTTCCCAGAGTGAGCTCGATAACGCTTGCCGGTGATCAGCTCCGGTTTCCCATCTCCGTCGATATCGGCAAGAAGGAGCGCGTGGATTTGCGAAAATGACTCGTCAATCGTGTGCACCACCCAATCACGGCTGGTACCTGACGTTCGCTGCTCTAACCAATAGAGGCCATAACTGTGGCCCCGACCATAAACAACGTCCATCTTGCCGTCTGCATTCACATCGTAGCCGATGATCGGGAACCCTGCTTCCCCTAGCTTCCAATCCCCGTGCCACTCCCACTTATCATTGTCCGCATCGATATTCCTGAACCATCCGGATGGCGTGAGTATGTCCGCCTTGCCGTCGCCGTCTATGTCTGCGATTCCTATGCCGTGACCATCCTGCTCCCTGCCGCCCAGATGATGCACCTTCGGCGCTGGTCCGGAAAAGTCTACCCAGACAATGCCCGAACGATTGTAGTGTGCCAACGCGAGATCAGGCTTACCGTCGCCGTTAATGTCGCCGGTGGCACCGCCTTCGGTATCGTAACTGTCGGTTATGAAATGCCGAGGCCAGTCCGCTCCCAACTTTTTGGGGTTCTCGTACCACCACAGCCCGTTGACGATCCAACCTGTTGTGACAACGTCGGGCGCGCCGTCATGGTTAACGTCGAAGATCCATTCGCCACAATCCGACACGAACTCGTTATGGATTTGAACTGTACGGTATTGATGCCTCTTCCAGACGCCTCCTGTTGGTCCGGGGTTTTCATACCAGTAGGCTCCACTGAGCAGATCGGGCCGCCCGTCGTCATTCATGTCGAGTGTGGCAAGGGCCTCATCTTGGTCGGTTCCCAGGTGATGAATGAGAAAAGTAGTCTCCGGAGTTCCAAACGGACCATTCCCGGGAACGGACCGCCGTCCGCTTTGCCCGTTTGCCCACACGACGTATAGCATAAGAGGCAAGATAACTGCATTTCCCAGGTTTTTCTTCACCCAGACGATCCTTTTGACCAACAATGCGTCGGCGTAATATCCGTTCGCGCCCGTAAAGCGTTTCTTGATCAACAGCAGAAACTCCACTTCACCGCTCAAAGGAGATCAAGTAACCAGCGACTAATGCTTAGTATTGCCTACGATCCTTGTCCCCGTAGTTGATGATGCTTGCGCATAGAGATTAACTTAATGCTGTCATTATCGGCTGACGGCAGCAGACTGTAAATATCGCTGTCTCTGAGTCTCGATTTAAGGTCCGTCGCCCGAAGACACAAAACCCGGATGCGATTGTTCTCCCGGCGCGATCGGATCGGTCGCACCCAAACGCAGACCGAGCGACCGCTGCAATCGCTCCGCGAGTGCCAGGATCAGCCCGTCACGCCACGCCGGTGCAATCAGTGTTATGCCGAACGGCAATCCACTCGACGTGAAGCTGTGAGGGGTTGCCACAGCACAGCAGTCAAGCAGGTTCACGAAATTGGTGTAGTACCCAAGATTGGTATTCAATGTCACCGGGTTCGCTTGGACTTCCGCAATCGTGTAGGTTGTGCCAGCAGTCGGCACGACAAGAGCGTCAATTTTCTCCCATACACGTTCGGTTTGACGCTTTAGACCCGCCAGATAATATGTGGCCAAGAAGGCATCAACCGCCGAATATCGGGCGCCGTCTTGAATGATATCGCGCGTAACCGGAAGTACTGCCTCAGCATTACGCGCGAAGAACTCCTTCAGCTGAGCCAGCCTCTCCGCTATCCAGGGTCCCTGGTAAAGGAGCTCTCCGGCCTGGCGAAATGGCGTGTAATCCACTTCCACGGTGATTCCGCCGAGCTGTTCCAAGCGTCGGGTTGCCTGCGCAAACAAAAGCGGCGTGTCATGATTGCCAAAGAAGAATAGGTCTTCGGCACGAGGAATTCCAAATCGGAATACGGACGGTGGCTCGACATCTAGGTTGACGGTTTGTGCTTCCGGCCGGCTCATAGAGTCGTTCGAATCGAAACCCGCAATTGTACGCATCACAACTCTGGCGTCGGAGCTGGCCAGTGCGAAGATAGACACACAGTCTAGCGTTCGGCACGCCGGTATCATACCGGAGGTGCTTAGAAAGCCGCGTGTAGGTTTCATCCCCACGATGTTTGAAAATGCCGCTGGAACGCGTCCCGAGCCGGCAGTATCGGATCCCAGGGCAAAACTTACCAGACCGCTGGCAACGGCCACGGCGGAACCTGAACTCGATCCACCGGGGATGTAACGCGAATCAAAGGGATTGCGGGCGATGCCATAGGGAGATCGCACTCCGACGAGCCCGGTTGCAAATTGGTCTAGGTTGGCTTTGCCAATGAGGATCGCACCCGCATCGAGAAGCCTCTGGACTACGGTGGCTGTGCCTGTCGCGGTATAGGAATACGCGGGACATGCGGCTGTTGTAGCCAATCCGTTCACATCAAAGATGTCCTTAACCGCGAACGGAACTCCATAAAGCGGGGAGTCTGGCACGCTCCGTTCTAGGTGATGAGCGCGCTCCATCGCTTCGGCTTTCGGAGTCAGATAAATCCAGACGTGGTCATCCCCACGGTCCGCAATCCGGGCGTAGATACATTCGAGCATATCGCTCGGTCGCAACTTATTAGAACGATACAGACTAAGCAAATCCGCAATCGCTAGCGTACCCGACCAGCTCATATGCTTATCTACCCCGTAACTTATGGCGGTTTCAGCACGAGGGCTGCCGAGTGCCATCGAGCTTCTCAAGGGCATGGTTGGCCTCGGCCAGGATTTGCCTGACGTGATGTCAGCTTGAATGCCCGAGGTCAGGAGGCAAGGGCGCGGGAACAAAGGCGCGCGCGCCAGCGGGTTCTCCGGTTAGATGCTCCGGGAGCCAACACGATTGCGTCGGGGCTAGAACTGCAGCTTAGCTCCCAACTGCATGATTCTCCCTTCTTTTCCTGCCGTCACTGTTCCGAAGTTCACCTGGTTGCCGCTATTGTCGTAGCAGAATGGATCGGTATTGCAGACGTTCGTCCATTGCGTGTGATTGAAAGCGTTGAACACGTCGGCGCGGAAGTTTAGCCGCAGGCGATCGTAGATGGCGAAGTTCTTGGCTGCCGACAGGTCGACATTCAACTGTCCTGGACCGCGAATCACTCCCGTCTGCGTCAGACCCTTTACATTGTTAGGAGGTACAGTGAACGCCGCAGTGTTGAACTGACGCGCGAAGCTCTTGTCAAAGTGGCCGATGTTGGGATTCATCACCATATTCAGCAGATTCGGGCCATCGTAATCGAAGGCGCTGGAGCCGGTGTTGTTATACGGTGTGTAGGTGTCGCCTGATTCGAAGTTCGCGATCGAGGAGAGCTGCCAGCCAGTGCCCGCCAGCTTCAGTGCCTCGGGCCAGTTCCCGCCATACACCGGCTGGTAGATTCCGGAGATCAGTAAACGGTGCCGGTGAGACGTTGGAGATTCGCCGCGCCCGAGATGGGGATGATAATTCCAGCTGTCGCCCGAAAAGGTCGCCGTGTCGGTGACCGTCTTGCTGAAAGTGTAATGCGAAACAAATTGAAACCCGTTGGCCATTCGCCTCTGGAACTCGACGACGCCGGCGTTGTAGAACGCGTTCAGACCCGGATGATTGGCGTATATCGTCCCGAAACTCCCCAGGTTATTTGGGCGGGCAGCGTTGTAAGCTGCCAGCGAAGGCCATCCCGTTTGATACGGAGGCACGTTCCCCGCACTGAAATATAAGCCCTTCCTTGACTGTGCTCCCAAATATTGAAATTTCAGAACCGAGGTGGTCGAAAGCTGTTGTTGCAGATCTGCTTCATAGCGGTGGACGTAAGGAGAGAGCGCCGATGTCTGGTCGAATGTATAAGCATCTTGAAACGTTCCCACGGCGAAGAGTCCGGAGCCTGGACCTGTACTGATCGGAAAGGTGCCTGGCGCTACAGACACAGCCGTCTGGAAGATCTGCGATGAGTGCAGATATGGTATGTCATCGGGGATGTTGAATCTCGCATTGGTCAGCTCATCGCCCGTGAAGTAGCCGGGAATGCCGGTAAGCGCCTGTTCCACGGAGCCTGCTATCTGGCTGGCGCCGCCATTGAAAAAGAGACCGTAGCCCGCACTTATCACGGTTTTCGGCCTGGCCTGGTATGCCAGACTTATGCGCGGAGCAATGTTGTTCTTATCAGATTTCAGGAAGTGCTGCGGTACCCCGGGAGCCAGTCCGGGAATTTGAAGCTGCCATCCAGGCACGCTTTTGTCCACCAAGGCGCAACACAGGCTGTTGGCTGCATAGATCGGTTCGTTCAGATCGTAGCGCAGGCCTGCATTCAGGGTCAGCTTCTGTGTTAGCTGGAATTTGTCGTTTGCGTAGAATCCCCAATAGGGGAAGTACACATCTAGCAAAGGAGCAGCGGGGCCGCCGCTGGTTAAATCAAAGCGCTGATGGATGATTCTCGGCAGTCCCAGCACCACGTCCGCATATCCGTCGCCGCCTACACCGTTGTCCGCTGTGCCTGCCTCGGAGAACGCCTGCTTCGGCTGGCTGTAGTCGATCACATTGAATGGACCACCGAACGAAACCGAGCGGACGAAATCGAAGTCCTGCTCTCCCTTTTTAAAGTAATTCATTCCGAAGGTCAGGTTATGCCGCCCATGGGTCCAGGTAACGTTGTCGGAAAATTGTAGGCTGGTGGCCTCATTCTTGAATATCTCGTTGAACCCAGGCGAGTTGTAGCCGTAGATATCCAAAGCTAGTACCCCTTTGTTGCTTCCAGAACCGGTATTTTGGAATATCTTGTTGAACGGATTCGAATCGCCATTCAGGGCCGCCAGCTGCGAAGACGGCACGGTAACATACTGGCTATCCCCAAATCCGAAAGTGAACTCGTTCGCCAGGTTGGGAGTGAACACGTGCGCGTCACTCACGGTAAATAGCTTCCCGTAGTCGGCCAGGTTTGGTGTGTAGAGCGGGAACACGCCGCCGAGATTTGTATCCACCCCGTTGGACCAGTCGATCGCAAAATAGAGACTGTTCTTCTGGGACACGGTTATGTCGAAGCGGCTGTCGAAGCGATACGCGCTGGCATCATGCGCTGCCGACGTAACGTAGTTGAAGCCAGCCGTGTTCGGTGTGTTGGGGGCCGGATAGAGATTCGAGATCGCAGCAGACTCGGGATCGACCAGCGGCGAGCCATCGGGCTTTGTGGCCAGGTCCAGACGGTTGCCGGGAACCGGCAGACGGTGACTCAGCCCGTTCGCGTCGTAAGTCGTTGTGTAGGGATTGTAAAGTTGAACGGGATTATCTCCTGATAGCAACTCGCTGAAATCGCCCTGCCGTTCCGCGAGGCTCGGAATATTAGCAACTGTGTTCGGAAGTCCATCCCGCTCCTCCAGTCGCTCGTAGTTCGCGAAAAAGAATGCCCGGTTTCGTATCTGGTTGAACACCTTCGGTATGCGGACCGGACCGCCGAGATTGCCGCCAAACTGGTTTCTGCGTAGGGTGGATTTGCTGAACAGCCCCAGCGCTTTGTCGTACGGATTGCGCGCATTGAAGATATCGTTCTCGACAAATTCGAAGGCTTCGCCGTGGTAGGTTGCGGTTCCCGACTTGGTGGAAACCAGGAGAGCCGATATGTCGTGTCCGTTCGACGCGCTGAAGTCGGCGACTGCTATCTTAGCGTCCTGAATAGCTTCAGCAGAAGGGGCGAAGGTGGGAGCGGCGCCGTAGTTCGCAGTCGCGTTCACCCCGTTGATGTAATAGCCGTTGTCCTGCTGCCCGTTGACCTCTCCCCCGCTGGCGAACAGCACGCCGCCGGGAACGTCGTTGGTGCCGGGCGTGTAGTTCGAATTCGGGTTAACGTTGGATTGTGGATAGGTACTGATCGCCGGAGCCAGAACCGTGAGCGAAGTGAAATTCCGACCATTGATCGGCAATTGCTGGAACTGCTGCTGATCCACATTCTGGTCAACCGTGGCATGGTCCGTCTCAAGCAAGGGAAATGCGTCGGTCACATTTACCGTCTCCACAGCCGTACCCGGAGACATCACCAAGTCCAGACGCTTCCCCTGCTGAGCCACCAGGTCGACCGGTTGCGATTCCAAAGGCCGAAATCCGGGCTGGTCGACATGCACCACGTAATGGCCGATTGTCAGATCGGAAAAGGCATACTGCCCGCTGCTGTCCGTGGTGGTCGTCTGGGTCTGATTCCGATCGAGATCCCGCAGTGTGACCTTGGCTCCAACAATGGCTGCTCGAGATGAGTCTGTTACGAACCCGGAAATGGAACTGCGTTGTGCAAATTGCGCTTGGAGAGTGACTGGTAATAGGCCGAATAAGAGCGACAGCAAGACAAGTAAACCACGTTTGCGGAACATGGGCACTTCCTACATTGATTTTGAAAGCTTCCAAAATCGTACAGAGTGAATTTCTACGCTCACTTATTGGCGGGTGTCAAGCACCCGGCCAAATATCGTTTTGCTTATAAATAAGTTTTACGAAAGTAGTCTCTTAGCTAGCTGATGTCGGATCTGCGTATAACGCAATATGTTCCCCGAAGTAAGTGCGATCCCCTTTGAACCTCGATCCGGGCAGTGGGGTTATTCGACCTCGCTGGCGCAGCGGAAGCCAAGGGTGCCTGACCGGTCATAACTCGGCGCCATCAAGAGCAGCTTGCCGTGCTGATCATTTCGATATGCCTCCGGAAAGTACCAAATGGAGCCTTGCGGCTGGTAGTAGTTCCCTCCGCGCAGGATGCCACCCCGCGTATGATCGTCGACGTATTCGTCGGTCCATTGCCACACGTTGCCGACCATATCCATCACACCGAACGGACTCGCGCCGGCGGGATGCGCATCCACGTCGTCCGGCGACGTCAAAGTACGTCCTTTGTCAGGCACAGGAACATTCGCCGCGTTCCAGGTATTTCCCCAGGGATAAATGCGGTTCTCATCACCACCCTGCGCTGCATACTGCCACTCCCACTCGTGGGGCAGCCGCTTACCGGCCCACTTCGCGTAAGCGCGTGCATCCTCAAGCGATACCCAGGTAACTGGCTTTTTTGCCCATCCTTCGGGATAAGTACCGTTCTTCCAGTCGCGAAGAAAATTCAGGTCATCCTGGGGGTGATAGTGAGTAGCGTCAAGAAATTTCTTGAAGTCGGCGTTCGTAACCGGGTATTTGTCGAGATAAAATGCACCGACGTGCATCTGATGCTCATGAAATCGCCGGGCCGAGTCCTCCCAGGGATATTGCACATCCACACCCACATCATCTGATCCTTCAATTTCAATTCCCTGCACTTTGAAGACATAATCGCCAGCCGGTATCTTTACCATTCCGTCAGGCGCCGCCGCCGGGGGCCTCGTCTTCTCGATCTCAACTAACTGCTGCCCCAGGGGCTTCCACTCATGCGCATAGGAAGACAGTGGGTTTGCAGTCATCTTCTTCATGCGCGACATCAGTTCATTGATACCGGCCTCGGGCGCGCCGTGCATGGCCATCACTGCGCCCATTCCGTGGGCCTCGAGAGAAAACGATAGTACCACCTCTTTTCCGTCAGGCTCCGGCGTCAGTTCGACGCCGTGATACAGATCGAAGTAGCGAACCCCATCTTCCGCCGGGACGGTCATCTGGCGCCCCGTCACATCGTATTCATTGCGGTTCACGATCGTCCAGACGGTGCGACCCTCCAGCGGCCACCGACTGGCGAAGACACCATAGATGTGCATTGGATAGAACGGCTCCCATCCGCTGCTGGCAAAGAACGGCGCGACTGCGCGCTCGATCGTCGCCATGCGCCGGGTTGCTTCTCCGTCGCGAGGCGTCACCCCGTTCCATATGCCCCACACATTTTCCCAACTCTCCCAACCCTCTCCATTGAAAAATGCAAATTGAAGATCGTCGGTCTTGTCGCGATTCCAGCGCCCTTGAATATTGACCTGGTGCTTCGGCTCCAGCCAGCGATAGCGATCAACGGTAGGCACGAACTGAAACTTATACTGGCCCCAGGTGAGCACATCCCACGCGAGTGCCTCGTCCGCAGGGCCACCCTCCGGCTCGAACGCGAGCGGGTGTCCCACGGCATCGGCGGCCAGGGAAAAAGCCAGCGGCACCCCATCCTGGGTATCACCATTGATGCCGTCAGCGTCAAGCTCCTTCATCAGGCCGGCGATCTCTACAGGCCAGGACTTGCCCGGCTCGCGTGTCCCCTGGTCCCACATCATCATGGGAAACAGAACGTGCACTCCACGCTTATGGAAATCCTCCACCATCTGGTGAACGCCCGCCACGCCGCCAGGCATGGAGCGAATCATGTCATGTTGATTACGATCATCGATGCCCATGTTTGGATAGGTGGGCCAAATCAGCACCGCGTCAATGCCTCCGTACCGCTTATCGAGATCATCCAGATAACGCTCGACGGTATATTTATGGGCCACAGGATCGTAGAAATATCGATCCTGCACCATCATCTGCGGCTGAATGAATGCGGACTGGGCCCATTGCAGCGCCGGCAGACGGTATCGCGCATCGTCAAAGCCGATGCGGATCCGTCGTTCGGTGCGCCAATGCGTAACATCGGTCAGCCACTGCTGATGAGTCACGTCTGTGCAGGGTGTGTACCCCCCTTCCCACGCACCCTTGAGCGTTAGGCAGGAGGGTGGAGGAATCTGCTGATTCACCGGCTTGTACTTGGTATCCTGAGCCAGCGTGGGGAGGGTCCATGTAGCCGCGGCCAAAACAAGAGCAGCAATCTTCTTCATTTCCTTCCTCTCATCTGTTCCCTAACTTACTTGTGACTGCGCCGCAATCAGGATTGCGTCCACTTCATCGGTTGTGGGCATAGATGGCTGCGCGCCGGCGCGTGTAACCGAAACGGCGGCGGCGGCGGCCGCAAACCGTGCACTCTCCTGGGGAGATTGACCCCGGGCCAGTCCAACTGCGAATGCTCCGTTGAATGCGTCTCCGGCGGCGGTCGTGTCTACCGCCTTGACGGGAAACGCCGGCACATGCAACTTCAGACCCTCTTGTGTGCGCAGGTACACGCCGGAAGCACCAAGTTTCAAGACCACCCCGCGTAATCCCTGCCGCAACAGCCTTTCAGCGTTCTCCTCCACAGATTGCTGCTTTTTTCCGCCGGCGTAAAACGTGGCTTCGGTCTCATTGGGAGTAAACCAACTGATTTGCCTCAACACAGCCGGAGAGAGAGCATGCGAAGGAGCAGGATCGAGCATCAGTGGAACCCCTTCGCGCTCACACAACTGCGCAAGATGCTCGATCGTATCCATTGGAGTTTCTAATTGTGCGAGCACCAGCCTCGCACTTCGAATCATCTCGACATGCGCATCCAGCTCATCCGGCCCCAAGGCGGAATTCGCGCCCGGCGTCACTATGATGATGTTGTCGCCTTCCAGAGAAACGACGATCATGGCGACTCCTGAACTATCCTCAACCTTGCCCACTGCCGAAATATCGACCCCCGCCTGCTCTAATCCAATGCGTAAGTTCTCTCCAAATGAATCACTTCCGACTTTGCCAATGATGTGCACCGGATACCCGAGCCGTGCAATGGCGACTGCCTGGTTTGCGCCCTTTCCGCCCAAATGCGTTTTAAACTCGGTAGCAAGAACCGTCTCTCCTGGAACCGGAATCCGCTGGGCCTTCGAAACCAGATCGATATTGATACTGCCCACCACGACAATCGCCTGTTGCCTGCGCGACATATACCTGCCCTTGAACAATTACCAGCTAGAAAAGCGGCGCCAGGGCCACCAGCGTGAGCCCCACCAGAAACAATACAAACATCCAGAACAGGTAGCTCTTCGCACGGGACGAGGCGGAAGAGAATTCACGCCAGATGAAGACCCCCCACGCGGCGGAAATCATCGTAGCCCCTTGCCCAATGGAGTAGGAAACAGCCGGCCCTACTATCTGGGCTCTTGATGCTACAAAGTTGAAGACTGCCCCGGTGCACCAGATTACGCCGCCCAGTATCCCCCACAAATGCCAACGGGCAGAAGCTGCCGTAAAGCCCACCATAGATACAGGGCCCTGTGCGTCGAGCGGCTTGCGCATGAGAATGTAGTTGAATGGAATGGCGCAGAGCGCCACACCAATCACAAAAAAGAACGACGTTGCGTAGGGCCCCGGAGCGCCCGTCCCGATCATAGCGCGCGAAACAAAGGGATAGAAGGTGCCCATCAGCAATCCAGCGATCAGGCTGATCACCACACCTCTGCGGCTCGTCGCCTGGTGTTCCCGTTCACGAAGGCGATAGGCGGTCGCATCACACACGATGGCAGCCACCACCAGGACAATCCCACCGAACAGCATGGCCGGATTTCCATGGGGAGCCAATATGTAACTGCTGCCGGCTCCGATCACCAACGCCAAACCGATCCCAACTGGAAAAGCGACCGCCAGCCCCGCGATCTCGATGGCCGCCACCAGCAGCAGGTTGGCCACATTGAAAATGACACCCCCAACCAGCGCCCAAACTATATGAGAGGCCTGTGCAGCTTCTACATCGGCAAGGAAGGACGTTCCCGTCGAACCGACGGATCCCAGAGTGAACCCCCATAGCAAGGCGCCCACGATCAACCCGATTACGTAATCCCAGTAGAAGAGCTGGAACCGGTAACCTGGGCATAACTTAACGGTGTTGGCCCACGATCCCCAGCACAACATGGTGAGGATCATGAAAGAAAGAGCAATCGTGTAGGTCTCGGGCTGATACAAGCTGCGAACTATCCTTTCCTTCAACCGAAGGTCCGCGGAATACAACTTTTTCAACGAGCGTGATAATTCTTCCTTTTACAAATCTCCACCAGCGCAGCTTTCTGGTTTCCTGCATTTATGGATTTCTGTCTCGTCTCTTGAAACCATTCAAATTGCACCGAATCATACATAGCAAAAGCATGCATTGTCAAAGACTAAAATGTGCTTCCTGCAAGCCCTGGCCATCCCGGCAATGATGCGGTAGAAGACCTGCCCAACGCCAACCATAACGATTGTTGGTTCCTGGATCGAACGGGTCTTGACAGATGCGAATGAGAGGCATAACTTGGCCTCCTGTATTTTGAAACGTTAAAAGTACCTCCTACATCTTTGGTCTCTCTATGTCTCTTGACGGCAGTCTGCGCCAGTCTACCGCGTTTAACCGGGCCTCGGCCGAATGGCAGAAAACTTTTGATGAGCGCCTGCCAGTCTACGGGCACCGGAACTGGATCATCGTGGCCGATGCCGCCTTCCCCGCTTATTTGCAAGGCGGGATCGAAACCATTGTTGCAGACCAGGATTTACCCGCGGTACTGAACTACGTCGGCCGAGCCATCGCCTCGTCCCGCCATGTGCGAGCCAACGTCCTCCTCGACCAGGAGCTGCACTTTATCCAGGAAGACGACTATCCGGGCGTGGCAGATGTCCGCGATGAAATTGCGCGGACCTTTGACCACACCAGGCTGTCCAGCATTCCGCACGCCCAGGTCTTGTCCGACATTTATGAGGTAGGGAAAACGTTTCGCATTCTCCTGATCAAGACCAACAGCGCCATCCCCTATACCTCGGTCTACCTGCGTTTGGATTGCGGTTATATGACTGACGAGTTTGACCATCAAATAAGTAATTCAGTCGCATCGGCACCCGGTAAGCCGCATGATGGACGACGCTTCCCATAGCCGGTAGTGGACGATTAGAATATCTCGCCATGAGGGTGGGCCGATCCACAGCATTCTTTAGCTCGGCGTCGCAATCTCTGGCCGTATGGTTGCTGATCGTTTCGGTATCCGGAGCGTTTGCCCGCCAGGCGTCCGACGACGCCACTCCCGAGGTGCAGCAGTTATATGCCCAGGCCAAAGCGGCCCAGCAGCAGGGAGACCGTGCCACTGCCATTGAAAAATACCGCGCGATGATCAAGCTCGCGCCCCATCTTGCCGCGGCGTACAACAACCTGGGAATGCTCTACTTCAAGGATCGTGACTACAACCATGCCGTGGAAGTGCTGCAGAGCGCATTGGCAATCGATCCCAATTTGCACACTGCGTCCGCCCTGTTAGGCATGAGTTATTTCCAATTGGGTGTGTATGACAAAGCGGAGCCCCTCCTACGGGCAGCACTGAGCAATAACCCCAGGGATGACAACGTGGAGATGATGCTGGCCCTTCTGCTCATCGACCTCAAGAACTTTAACGAGGCGGCGCTGCACCTTAATAACTTTCTCGAACGAAATCCGAAAAATCAGGAAGGATGGTATCTGCTGCGCAAGACCTATCTGCTGATGTCGGAGGACGCGCTCAAAAAGATCAATGAAATTGACCCGGATTCCTTTATTACCCATGAAATCGCCGGTGAGATAGAGGAGAGCGCGCATAACTACGCCGCTGCCTTCATTGAATACAAGAAGGCAATCGATATGGCTCCGCACCAGGCGGGAACGCATATGCACCTGGCAAATGCATATTGGCATACCGGCAGGTGGGAGTCCGCGCAAGCCGAATTCAAGGCCGAATTGGCGAACGATCCCAACAATTGCATTGCATACTGGAAACTGGGCGATGCCATGATCGAGGCGCATAACTCCTACGAGGATGCAATCTCAGAGTTGAATCAGTCCATCAACCGCTGCCCCACGCTTATGGAGGCGCGGGTGGATCGTGCGCGCACGCTCATACGGCTGGGGAAACAGAGCGATGCGTTGCCCGATCTTCTGGTGGCCGAGAAGAATAGCCCGGCCGAGCCAAGCATTCATTACCTCCTCGCCGCCGTTTACAAAGCGCAGGGCAAGGCCGCCGAAGCACAGCAGGAAATGCTTACCTTTGCACAATTACAGAAACAGGCGAATGAAGCCACGGCGAAGCAGGCCAATGATGTCAAGGTCTCTCCTTAGCTGCTCTTTCCTTCACCCGATGAGCGCTATCTACCGGGCTCACGACCACGAGAACACATTGCGAATCTTCCCTTGACAAGGCAAGGCGCGCGTAACTAACATGCCAACCGCGCCCCTTGAAAGCTTTCACAATACCTCTGACTCTCTGATTCATGCCGCCTGCCTGGCAAACCACGGTTCGTTTTAACTCGCTCTTTGCATTGCAACTATGGATTATGGAGATAAGCATGAAATGGAGTTTGCGGCTTTTGGCGTCATTTGTTATAGCTTCGGCGAGTCTCTTCGCGGAAGGGCAGACCCCTGACTATCCTCACTTGCATCTTGAGGACCAAGGAATTGAAGCGCCAAGCTGCATGGATGTGCCCAGGCTGGTTGTCAATGGGGGAGTGCAATGCACTCAGCAGGCAATGGACCAATGGCTAGGGGAAATGCGTGCTTGGCGCGCACAGCGGCGCATCCGCATGGGCTATGACGCAAACCTGTACGGCCTCCCCCAGTTGAAGTGGACACAATCCAGCTTCATCCAGCCGCAAATGATGATGGAGGACCGCTACTTTTACGATCCCCTTACGCACAAGTACACTGTGGACCGCTACCTGGACGATCTGACCAAAAGATATGGCGGAATCGACTCAGTCTTGATCTGGCACACATACACAAATATTGGTATCGATAACCGTAATCAATACGACCTGCTGCGCGATATGCCGGGTGGATTGGACGGAGTCCGGGCGATGGTTGAGGATTTTCACCGGCGCGGCGTGAAGGTGTTCTTTCCCGTGATGGTGTGGGATCAGGGAACCAGAGATGAAGGCAAACCGAACTGGGACGCCACTGCTGAATTGATGAAAGCTGTCGACGCCGACGGAGTGAATGGCGACACCATGGACGGCATTCCTGAAGCATTTGCCAGGTCCGCCGAAAAAGTCGGGCATCCATTGGTGCTCGAGCCGGAACATTTTCCCGCGCACGATGAGATGCTCGCCTGGAACATCATGACCTGGGGCTATTGGACCTATCCTTACAACCCCCTGGTCAGCCGCAGCAAGTGGCTCGAACCACGGTCAATGGTGCACATCTGCGCTCGCTGGAGTCACGCCAAGACAGACTTATTTCAATCCGCATTCCTGAACGGAACAGGCCTCGAAAGCTGGGAGAACGTCTGGGGCATCTGGAACGGCATCACTCCCCGTGATGGAGAGGCGTTGCGGCGGTTCGCCACCATTGAGCGCGGAGTTGCGCCCTTTCTCGTGAGCGCCGACTGGCAGCCCTATTACCCGACGCTGTCGCGCGGTTTGTTCTCCAGTCGCTTTCCGCTCAACGGGGATAGCGTTTGGACGCTGGTCAACCGGACCGACTTTGAGATGGATGGGCCCGAGCTGCGCGTTCATGGTGCTCCCGCAGGAGCGCATTTTTACGATCTTTACCACGGAGTTGCCCTTGAACCACGCATGGAAGGCGGGGACGCGATTCTCAACTTCAGCGTCGAGGCAAACGGATATGGGGCCGTCCTCATGACCAGCCAGCCGGCCAGCTCAGATCTACAGCAGCTCATGGACAAGATGCGAGTCATGACGCAAAAGCCGTTAGCCAGCTACAGCAGCGAATGGAGCTTTCTCCCGCAGCAGATGGTCCCCATCACCGCGACGTCGCATCCACAAGGCAACCCGGAAGGCATGGTGCACATTCCGTCCGGCGAATACCGCTTCCGGCTGCAAGGAATCGAAATTGAAGGTCACGACGATGTGGGAGTGGATGTGCAATATCCCTGGGAAAGTTCTCCACGCCGTTACCACGATCACATGTTGCAGATTCACTCTTTCTGGATGGACAAGTATCCGGTCACCAACGCCGGGTTCAAGAAGTTCATGGATGCGACCCACTATCGTCCGGTAGACGCAGCCGGCTTTTTGAGGGACTGGAAGGATGGGACATATCCCGCGGGTTGGCAGGACAAGCCCGTGACGTGGGTCTCGATGGAAGACGCGCGCGCTTATGCCGCTTGGGCGGGCAAGCGGCTGCCGCATGAGTGGGAGTGGCAATATGCCGCACAAGGAAGCGACGGACGCCTCTATCCATGGGGCAACGATTGGGATGCCGCGAACGTGCCTGTTCCGGACACAGGCAGAACGCTGCAGGGTCCCGATGATGTGACGGCTCATCCGAAAGGCCTAAGTCCCTTCGGCATTTATGACATGGTGGGCAATGTATGGCAATGGACGGACGAATTCGACGATGATCACACGCGTGCCGCGATCTTACGCGGTGGCAGCTACTATCAGCCCCAGGGATCAATCTGGTACTTTCCCCAGGCCTATCGCAACGATCAGCATGGAAAATTCCTGCTCATGGCTCCGAGTGAAGACCGGTCGGCCACAGTCGGGTTCCGCTGTGTGATGGATGCGGAATAGAGGGTGTTGACCCAGTCGCATTCCTGGGAAACGCACGAGGCGAGATCTATTCCGTTCATTGCCGGCAGTAGGGTTCGGAGGAGCCGCGAAGTGCGGACCGGAACGGGAAACAGAACGGATCCACGCTATTCCACCCGATAGAAGCGATAGCCGTATGCAGCCAGTTGCACCGGAAGCGGATTTTTTCGAGCCGCGCGTTCACCGCTGTTCACGTCCACGAATGCTTCGCCTGCCACTCCGCTGATGTCCACCTCCACCGTCTGGGGAGTCGACTGAAAGTTCATGACAGCGAGCACGCGCTCCGAATTGTCCTTTGCCGTGCGCAGGAACGCGTAGTGCTTGTCGTCAACACCGGTTGGAATTTGCCTTCGTAAGCTGTCGTTGTGGAAGGCCGGGTGCGCCGCCTTCATTTTGAGCAAGCGGACCCAGTCTTCGTCCGCGGGGCCGGAGGGCGGGTTGGACGCGAGCAGGTCGCCCACTGAAGCCAACATGGCCTGGGCCAGCTTGCCCTTGGGGGGATCTGGTATCGGGGGGAAGTAGAAGTAGAGCACGCCTCCCGCGCACACCACTCGATCGTGATATTGACGCAATGACTGCTCGATCGGTCTTGGATCACCTGTATCAAGGGCTGTGGCGATCACGTTTCTCTTTTCCCACCAAATGAACAGGTCGTAGTCCTGCACCGAATTCCAGCCGCCTTCCTGAATCCAGCCGAGCGGGTCTTCGTAAAAAGCTCCACCGCCCTCCGGCTGGCGATAAGCATTCCCGTAGCTCCGGATAACATCCGTTATGCTGTGCCGATCCTGCTCCCAGGTATGGCCTACATACCAGTTCACCGCGTCGATGATCATGCCGTCGAGGCCAGTATCCATCCAGAAATGAACCACACGTTCCGCATACTGCTGGAACTCAACGCTGCGCCAGTTGTATTGGGGCAGCCGCACCACCTTGCCGGAAAGATCCGGGCCCAGCCACTTGGTCCAGAAGTATTTCCCGGCGCGTGGGTTATACTCCCAGAACTCTGACTTGTCGGGGTTGTAGTTATTTGGAAGATGGCGCGGACGAACCATGAAGAACTTGTCGTTGTTCGGTCCGGGCGGCGGTGCATCGGCGCTGTCCGCCCAAAGAAACCGCCGTGCTTCGGGCGTGTCTTTACCGGCTCGAACATCATCGGCTGCCTTCAGAAAGTCTGGTGACTCTGAGCTGCAATAGCCAAGGTTGTCAAAACTGATCACCGCCATGCCCTTGCTGTGAATCAACCGGACCAAAGCTCGGAAGTCGTCCATCGTTCCAACCTTCGGATTGAGGTTGAACCGGTCGATTGCGTCCAGACCTCCGTAGCTTCGGCCGCCATAATAGGGCGCGAAGATTTCAATGGCGGAGATACCTCGAGCTTTATAGTCGTCGAGGATCGGGGCCGCCTTCGCCGGATCGATTGGGAACTGTAAGCGTTTCCCCTGCCTGCTCTCGGTCCCCGGGTTGATCGAGACGCGAACGATCGACACGGCCGAGTTCCACCAGTTCTGCGCCACCATGTGCCTTCCCTGCGGATCATTGCCGGCTACCTGGCTACCGGGCGAGCCGGCAAGCACTGCCAACGCCGCGATCAGGACCTTCGCACGAATCATTCTGTTCCTCCGACTTCAAGGTGCGTCCTACTTGTCAGGGCGGCTATTTGATTTGTCTATCGCTCAATGGATCCGGAACGCCCGGCGAAAATACCAGTCATTTACGCGCTGTTGAAACGTTTCATTTCGACAACGGTATTTCACTCCGCCACGCTCGCCCTTGTCAAGTTAGAATCCATCGCAGATGATGATCCTCCTTCAACCGCCGGCTGCAACACCCTCCCACATAGCCTTCCCTGGCGCGGTCAAGATGCCTTTTGGCGATAGAAACTGTGATCATCGCAGATCCTTGAAACCATTTACATACTGGTATACTGCCCACAACACATCCACGAACCAATAAGGTGCGACCAGGCGGGAGAAGTTCAACCTATGTCCAACATGAAGCAGGTTGCAAAGATGGCAGGCGTTTCGCTTGGCACCGTTTCGCACGTGCTTAATGGGTCGGCACGCGTGAAAGAACCCCTTCGCAAGCGTGTTCTGGATGTGGTTAATTCCTTAGGCTACCAACCAAGCCAGTTAGCCAGGGGGCTCCGCCGTGACAAGACGAACATGATCGGCATGGTCATTCCCGATGTGACCAATCCCTTCTTCCCTGCCGTCGTTCGTGGTGCCGAAGATGTAGCCTTCTCTAATGGCTATCGGCTGGTTCTCTGCAATACGGACAATGATCATTCTAAAGAGCTGGTTCACCTTAACGAACTCCGCACCTACTTGCCCGCCGGACTTCTCGTCATTCCGTCTAACTTCAGTGATCTGACGGCCCAAGCAGAGTCGTACCGCAAATCTGGTACAGCCGTGGTGTGCCTTGACCGTCTACCCAAGCGCTGGGACGGCGACAGCGCGACCGTCGCCAACGAAGAGGGTGCATTCCAGGCAACCCGTTATCTCATCCAGCTTGGTCACCAGCGCCTCGCAGTCATTACCGGCCCGCTCCATCTGACTAACGCACAGCAGCGTGTAGATGGCTTTAAACGTGCACTCGCCGAGGCGGATATCTCGCTCGCCCAAACCTACTTTCAGGAGACCAATTTCGATCGTGTCGGCGGACATTCCAAAGCATTGCTTCTATTACGGATGCTTCCCCGGCCGACAGCCATTTTCGCCGGCAATGACATGATAGCGCTCGGTGTGCTCCACGCTATCCGCGAGCTTGGATTGCGCTGCCCCGAAGACGTCTCTGTGATGGGCTTCGACGATCTCGATTTTGACGAGTTCACCAGCCCATCGCTCTCCTCCGTCTTTCAGCCCGGCTATCAGCTCGGCGCCACAGCCGCTCACATGCTTCTCGAACGCATGCAGGGCAACCAGGGTCCGGCTAGCCATAAAGTGCTGCAAACGCAGTTAAAGATCCGTGGGTCGGTAGGCCCACCTCCTGAAAAGGCTGCAGCCGTCCCTCGTCGCGCTCCGCGAAAAGCAGCCGCTCGTCGCGCTACCAAGGTATGACTCTTGCCGCCAAACCTACCTGAAGTATGTAGTTAGGCGAAGTTTAGCAATCCTGTATGTCCTATTACTATTTGTACAGGCCTACTTTATCCAGTGCGGCCAGTTCGCGATCGCGGGAGCACAGTAAAAAAGCGGTACCCGTATGCGGGCAGCTCCACCGTGAGGGGGTGAAATTGATCGGGTTGCGCTATCGTCGCACCCGAATGCGTATCTACGATGCCGGGCGTATCGACGACTCCCAGATATAACTGCACGGTTTGTGGTGTGGGTTGGAAGTTGTACACCACCACCATACGCTCAGAGCCATCCCGAGCGGTTTTCAAAATGGCGTAGTACTTATCCTCGGCGTTGGTGGCCAGTTTGCGGCGCGCGGCCGTCGGATACAGTGCCGGATGCAGCTGCTTCAAGTGCAGGTTTGCCGCCTCCTCCGCGTCGGGGCTACCTTGCATCCTGGTGTAGACCACAATGCCACCCACGCCCACGATCAAGGCCTGCTGCAGGTGGCGCTTGGCGAGATCGCCGTCGAATTTGTTCGACCAATGCGCCGAGTACAACACCCCGCCGGCTTCAACCACTAAATCGTGGTAGCGGCGCAGATCAGAATCGATCTTACTTGGATCACCGGAGTCTACCGCGCTCCCATAGTTCATGCCATAGTCATGAAGCGTGTTGTAGCCCGCCTCGGTAATCCAGGCAGTATCTCGTGCGCCTTCCGGATCAATCAGCGTATTGCCATAACTGGCGATCACACCAGTGATGTAACGTCGATTTTGCGCCCAGGTCTGGTTGGGATAACCGGGCGCGTTATCGATCAACATTCCGTCGATGCCCGTGTCCATCCAGAAACGCACGATCCGCTCAGCCTCCCGTCTCCAGCCGGGATCGCCCCAGTTCGTCTCCGGCAGAGGAATCACCGCGTGGCCGGGGCCGTCTGCCTTCCAGCGGGACCAATAATAGTGCCCGGCCAGTTCGCTGTAATGCCATCCCCAGTAGTCCTTGCTGCGCTCGCGGTATGCGGGGGTCACATCGATGTCTTCCTGGGCTCGCACCAGGGGTGCGTCGGGCTTATCCGCCCAAAGGAACCACTTAGTCTTATTGCTCTGTATCCCGGCCTTCTCATCTTTCGCGGCCTGAATCCAATCGGGCGCCTCCACGCTGAAGTAACCTACATTGATAAACGCGATGACCGCGAGGCGCTTCCTATGAGCCAGGCGCACCGCGCGGCGAAAGTCGCCCATACCGCCCAGTGTAGGATCGATGTCGAAATGGTTCTTCGTATCCAGGCCGTTATAAGCGGTTAAGCCCTCGGCCGGAGCAAAGATCTCGATGGCGGAGAAGCCCTGGCTCTTAATTTCATCTAGTTGTGTGGAAAGCACCGCCGGATTCAGCGACAGCTCCTGGCCGTAGCGCAGATTTTTCTTGAACGTGACTACCTTAAGCCCCGCGGCCTTCTGATACCAGCAGGCCGGAAGCGAACGGCGCAGGCCATCAGCGTCCTTCAAGACCTTGCATAGAGAGACCCGATCTGCCTGCGCAGATGAAACCGTACCGGAGAGCAATAAGCAAAACACCAAAGTGGCGATGCGGAAACGGATGCAGCGCTTTTGGCGAATCATCAAATGCAGCTCCAGCAGAGGCGATCTGGAAGCGCCACTGCCTCGTAATCGCGAGGCAGTGACTGTCAGACGTACATGGCGCAATGAAACGTTAGGTATGTATCGTTCTAGCCAGAGCTTGCCTGCACGGGCCGATTCCCCTCAAAGTCAGTCTTAGAAGACGACCTTCGCTCCCACCTGGCCAATGCGCGCCTCTCTTGCTCCTGCAACGGAGCCAAAAGGAAACTGCGGATTGCCGCTGGGGTAGGTGGTGTTCAATTGATTCCACTGGGTGTGGTTCAAGGCGTTGAACGCATCCGCCCGAAATTCCAGGTGAAGCCGTTCATATAACTGGAAGGTCTTCGCGAGCGAAAGATCCAAATTGTTCTGCCCTGGACCTCTAATCGTCCCAAAACCCGAGTTCCCGCGAGTGTTCTGGTCCGGGATCGTGAACTTCGACGTATCGAATTGCTGTAAGAAGGTCTTGCTTCCGTGGCCCAGGTTCGGATTGCCGATAACATTCAGCTCATCCATACCGGCACCGTCATTGGCACTCGTACCACAGGTGATCCCATCGGCGAGGCAGTTACCGGCGCCACCGTTACTTGCAGTGAGGGCGTCGCCGGACTCCAGTGTGAATATGCCTGACACTCTCCAACCGGCGAGGGGGACCTTTGCATACTCCTTCCAGTTCTGACCATAGACTGGGCCCCAAACGCCGCTAAAGACAAAGCGATTGCGATGAGAAAATGTGGCCTCCCCGCGGCTGCGAAGATTCGAATACTGAAGTCCGTTAGCTCCGCCATTGGTGTTCAAGTTCAAGATGTTGCTAAAGGGATAGTCCGAGACCGTCTTCGCCCAGGTGTAGTTGCTTGAGAATTGGAGGCCGTTGCTGAAGTCGTGCCTATAGGACGCGATCAGCGCATTGTAGAAGGAGTTGTCTTTTCCCCTCCAAACCTCAATGTCGCCAAACCTCGAAGAATTATTAGGCCGAGCTGCGTTGTACGCATCGGAGCCCGCGCCGTTGACCCAGCCCGTTTGATAGGGGGGCAGGTTGATGTTATCTGTATCCAAACCCTTCCGCCCTTGCGCTCCCGCGTAAGACAAGGTAAAGACATCATGATTACCAAGCTGCCGCTGCACATCAAGGATCATGCGCTGATAGTAGGGCAAAGAGAATGATTTCTGATCGAAGTATTGGACGAGGTTCCATGCGCTGCCAGTGGAAAGGTCACCAAGGTATCCTTCACCCGGTCCTGTGGGAACCGGATAGGTTCCCAGCGCGGTTGTCTGGTCGGCCGGGAATACGTTCGCCAGAGTCAAAAACGGGGTATCTTGTGGTTGGCCGAGCGAAACGTTATTCACGTTGTAATTAATCGCGCCACCAACACCCTGACCCTGTTGAGCAGATACCTGAGTGGCTCCCGCGTCAAAGAAAATGCCGTAGCCTGCACGGATTACGGTCCTGGGGTTTGCGCTATAGGCAATGCTGACGCGGGGCGCAAAGTTCAATTTGTGTGGCTTCAGGTAGTGCTGGGGCACTCCGGCGGCGAGGCCCGGGATCTGCAGAATGCCGCCATCCGCGTTGGGGAAATAGATTTGGCAGCAGGGACCTGTGTGCGGGTCTGGCGTGTAGAGGGGGAGGCTCAAGTCGTAGCGCAGTCCGGCTGACACCGTCAATTTTGGGTTGATACGGAACTTTTCGTTTACATAGAAGCCCCAATAGGGAGAAATCTTCTGCGGATCCGGAGCAGTTGCGCTACCACCGGTGATGGTGTATCGCGGTTGCATATCCGCGGGGATACCCAACTCCAGGTCGGCGATGCTATCGCCGCCGACATAGTTCTGGAGAAAGCCGCCGGAGCTGAAGGCCTGGGTGTTGACTCCAAGAGGATAGGGTACCTGGTTGGTACCAAAGCTTACGTTTCGCGCGACGTCCCAGTCCTGCTCAGTTTTCTTCAAATAGTTAAAACCGAACGTTAGCGTATGCCGGCCAAATACCCAGTCGACGTTATCGGAAAACTGTAATGAGCCATTCTCGGCACGAAAATCTTCGTTGGGTCCAACCCCGGCGTAATTCCCCGCAAATATCTGGAAGGATCCCTTCGTAATGCCCGTTCCGGTATTCTGAAACAGCTTGTTCAGGGGATTAGCGTCGCTGTTCAGGTAGCTCAAATCACCGCCAGCCAGTAGCCAGCTGTCGCCCAATCCAAAGATGAACTCATTCGTCAGGTTTGGCGTGAATACGTGAACGTAGTTCGCCGTCACGAGGTACCCGTGGTCCACATTGGGAAAGTTATGAAGTTGTTCGGGAGCAAGACCGCCCGTAATGGTTGACGACCCAACCGATCGCGACCAGGTAGCAAACGCAGAATCTTTGGCGGTGATGGTGGCGTCAAACCGCGTGTCGATAACATACCTTGAGATGCCTGGAGCCGTAGTGGTCACATAGTTCACCTCGCTGCTCGGAACGTTGGGCAGGTTAGGCAATGGCCACAAGGCGAGATAAGGAGCGGATGCCGGGCTGATCAGCGGCGTCCCATCGGGCCTCAGCGCCAGATCAAGGCGATTGTTCGGAATGGGCGGCCGCGAACTATTCCCGTTCGCATCGTAAGTCGTGAAGAAGGGGTTATATAGTTGAGTCGGGGCGCATTGGTTGTTGTTGAAGCTGGGGTTATTGCATAGCAATTCGCTGAAGTCTCCGTTGCGCTCTGCCGCGGAAGGCACAGAAGTTTGTACGGGTTGGCCGCCGTCATGCTCAATAAGATTTTCATAATTCGCGAAGAAGAAGGCCTTTTTCCTGAGACTGGGAAAGATCTTGGGGATGTAAACCGGGCCGCCCAAATTGCCTCCGAATTGGTTACGTATGATGGTCGGCTTAGTTACGGTTTGACCGGTGATTATCTCCGAAGCTTTATCGTAGGGATTAAAGGCGTTCAAGTCGGTGTTCTCAAGGAACTCGAAACCCGCACCGTGGAACTGGCTCGAACCAGCCTTGGTCTGCATGGTTAATGAGGAGATGTCGCGGCCGGAGGCGGCGGAGAATTCTGCTACGCTCACTGTCCCCGTAGATAATGCTTCGGTAGAGGGAGCAAAGCTGATGCTACTTTCGTAGTTGTCGTTGACGTTGACCCCGTTGATGTAATAGCCATTATCACGGGACCCCTGAAATGAGCCTCCGGTCTGAAACTGGGTTCCGCCGAAGGCAAACATCGCGCCTACCGAATAGGTACCTCCCGGATTGATATTTGCTTGCGGAATCGTTGCTATCCCCGGCGCGAGAGCTGTGACAGCGGTGAAATTGCGCCCGTTCAGAGGCAGGTCTTCAAACTCCCTAGCTGAAATGTTGGTAGAAAGCGTCGTCTGGTCGGTTACCAGACCGCCCGACTCGGCACTCACCGTGACCGTTTGCTGCTCGGCGCCTGGAGCCAACTTGAAGTCGTAATTGGCGACCGCACCGATGTTTACCGCGATCGCCTCAGACTTTTGGGTTTCGAATCCCTTGTTGGCGGCCGTCAATTGATACTGGCCGGCTGCCAGGTTATCGAACTCGAAGTGCCCTGCAGAATTTGTAGTGATCTTGCGGCTCTGGTTCTGTCCCAGATCCAGTAGCGTGACTTCGGTGCCGGGAACAACAGAACCCGAAGCGTCGAAGACAGTCCCTGCGAGCCCGCCGCGTTGCGCAAACTGGGCCCACGAACTGTTGGGAGCGAGGATCAGGAAAAGGGATACGAGCAAGGGCAGGACGCGTTGTTTCATGGAAGGCCTCTAAAAGTGAAGCAATTTCGAACTAGTTGAAAGGTTTCAAGTACTCGATGCAACGAAAGTTAGTCCCCCACACTTAGCTCTGTCAAGACAAAAAACATTCACCTTGATGCGAGGCGATCAGGCGCGCGTTGGTGTCGGGGAGCCGCACGCTGGAGCTCGCCTGTCCACCAGTTGCTATGAGGTCCGCCTGGCCCGGCGTTAGAATGCAAGACCAACCCCGGGGTTTCCAGCTCAGGCCATCCAATTAATTTCCTTGACTTTTAGCGTGAAGACCACTTACAAAATGAATCGATTCAAGAAAGCCCCCCCCGGCGTTGAGAAGGCAGCCGGTTTCTCGTGGTGATCCTCGCCGGCCCAGGGGCTCCTTCGTCATCGATTTTGAGGGTTGCCCCTCAATTTCAACTGAGCTTCCCTGACAGCTAAGAGGAGATTCTCATGTCGCGGACTTCTTTCGCATGTGTGGGCCTGCACGGACTGCTCATCGCCCTGCTGTTCTGCGCTACCCCTCAAAAGCTTTTCGGACAAACTGAGAATGCCACCGGCAGCCGCAGCCTTTACCTGGACAGTGTGCATGGCGCGGACAGCAATCCCGGCAATCAGGCGGCCCCATGGAAGACGCTCAAAAACCTCGATGGCCGGACCTTTCACCCTGGGGATAGTATTTATTTCGCGCGCGGCTCCAGTTTCACTGGCGGGTTCGTGATCTCCAGTTCGGGCAGCCAAACCCGGCCCATTACATTCACCACCTATGGAATGGGCTCCCCGCCGAGATTTACCAATCCGGATTATTCGGTATTGAACGGCAACGCAATCCGAATCGATGGCAGCTACATCGTCATTGATGGGCTGTACTTTTCCGACGGCGCCACGGCTCCGCCGGAAGCGGTGGCGCCAGGAGCGTCAGCGTCGCACAAAGTGGGCGCAATCTTTATCTCCACCAATGCCGACCACAATATCGTCCGGAACTGCGAAATCACCCGTTGGCCCATGCCCATTCACGTCTACGGACAGCACAACCTCATCACCCACAACTATGTTCACGACCTGATGAACTTGCCGGCGCACGGCTGGTGGGGGGTGGGCATCATGATCTGCAACTCAAACAACGAAGTATCTTACAACCGCATCGTCAATTGCCGTCAGAAGAGTGAGGCCTACGGTTTTGACGGGGGCGCCCTCGAGCTCGATGATCGCGATTACCCCAAAGACAATATCTCAATCCATCACAATGTCGCCATCGACAATCAAGGCTTTCTCGAGGTGGTGGAAGGTTCCGTATCGCTCAAGAATCTGCTCGTGGCCTACAACGTTTCGAACGACTACCAGCAGTTCCTTCGCCTTTCCTCGACCGAGATCGAGAATGCCCGGGTGGAAAACAACACCGTTCTTCTGACCCGGCAAAGCGTCCTTACGCCTTCCATGTTTGACTTTAGCTGGTTCGGCACGGTAGGTTCCGGTTCGTCTTGCGGCACCAGCAAACCGTCATCCATGTTGACCTACCGGAATAATATTTTCTTCCTCGGAGGTAATTTTAGAGTCTCGCCCTACTGTGACTTTCCCCACGATCACAATATTTACTACCGGCCTCGTGATCGCGTTATTCGCGGCTGGGCACTCCTCGGAGCCAATGCCGAACTGGGTGTAGGGGATAAGATCGCGGACCCGAAGTTCGTAAATATGGCGGAGGGAGATTTCCACTTACAAGCAGACAGCCCAGCCGTTCGCGCGGGCGTCAACTTAGGTTACGCAAAAGACGTCGAGGATACACCGGTGCCGGCCACCTCACCAGACATCGGCGCCTATCAACGTAAATGAGTGCGTTATCGTTGAGAACAAGGTCCTGATCGTCGCGGCGGATTGACAATCCTGAGATTACAGCCGTAAACTGCCTCGTGGTTTGAACCCTTTCAAGCGTCGAGCCGGAAGCGATCAACCGAGGTTCCTACATCCCCTCCATGCCGGTCTCTCGCCGCCGTACCTCTCCCCGCATTTCGCATGGACCCCTAGTCTCTTCGCAACTCTTTGTTGATATAGTTTCCAACGCGTCATGCAAGAGACGCCAGGGCTGTTGAAGTATGATCGCCTCCCCGCCAGACCTGATTCTCGAGGCGCGCAACATTACCAAGCGCTATCCCGGAACCGTTGCTCTCGACCATGTGACCTTCCGCGTTCACAGAAACCAGGTCAATGTTCTGATCGGAGAAAACGGCGCAGGCAAATCGACGCTGATGCGGGTGCTTGCTGGTGTCGAAAAATCAGACGAGGGTCAATTGCTCCTTGAGGGCTTAGCCGTCTCTGTCCGGTCGCCGCGTGACGCAGTTGCCCATGGCATATCCATCGTGCACCAGGAACTTTCCATTCTTCCCAACCTGGATATTAGCGAGAACATATTCGCTGGACGAGAGTTGGTTCGAGCGGCCATTGTCGTAGACCGCTTGAACGAGGATGCTCGATCCACCGCAGCGTTAAACCGATTGCGCAACCCGATGCCGGTGCAGACACCCGCCGCACGACTCTCCCTGGGTGGCCGCCAGATAATAGAAATCGCGCGTGTGCTCGCACATGGCGTGAAGATTCTTATTCTTGACGAGCCCACGTCCGCTCTATCGACTGCGGAGGCAGATTCCTTATTTCAGGTGATTGATGATCTCAAGCGTTCTGGTGTCACCATCATCTACATCTCACACCGCCTCCATGAGGTGCTCTATCTTGGAGACCATTTCACAGTTCTTCGCTCCGGACGGCTGGTTGGCGAAGCACCGCGGGCGGAGGTATCTCGCCGATGGATCGTTGAAACCATGTCGGGGCGCGCGGATACGAGCGAACCGCCCGCGCGGACAGGATTTACCGGGCACCCTGCCGTACTCACCGTTCGCGGGCTCTCCCTCGCCGCATCCGCCGGGGACGAAGCAGCGCAGGCTCCACTCCACGATCTTGCATTCACCCTCCACCAGGGTGAGATTCTCGGTGTCTATGGCCTGCTTGGCGCCGGACGAACCGAAATGCTCGAGGCGCTGGCAGGTTGCCGTGCCTCGCTCTCGGGAGAAATTCTGCTGCGCGGCCAACTACTCCGGATCAAAAGCGTCGCGGACGCCGTAAAAGCCGGGATCGTGCTTGTGCCAGAGGACCGCCAACGAGATGGCCTTGTCCCCGAACTTAGCATCCGCGAAAATGTAGCACTCGCAGCTACTAAAAGTCTGCTGCTGTCACGCAAGCAGGAAACTATCCACGTCCGGCAACTGCTCACCCAGCTGAACATTGCAGTTCGTGACCTGGAGTTGCCGGTCACGACGCTCTCTGGTGGCAATCAACAGAAAGTTCTGCTGGCCCGTTGCCTCATGCGCTCGCCAACCGTGCTGCTGCTGGACGAACCCACGCGGGGAGTGGACGCCGGAGCCAAGGCAGAGATCTATCGCATTCTCCGCAACCTTGCCGGCAAAGGGCTCAGCATCATCTTTACCTCCTCTGAGATAGAAGAGACGCGAGCCCTCGCCGATCGGGTGATCGTATTACGCCAGGGGACTGTATCGGCTGAGCTTCAACCTGCTGAGTTCACAGATGAAGTCTTGTTCGCCGCCGCCAGTCCCAATGTTGTACGTGCACCTTCCGCAGCGGCAGGAGACGTATCCGCATGAACTCGCCTTCCGGCCCTTTTAGCCGTCGCAATCGGTTCGCAAATTCTTCGGCGCGCACGGTCCTCATGGTCCTTCGGGGGCGCGCGATCTTCGTCCTGTTGTTGCTACTGATTCTCTTCTCGTCGCTGGCGCCGTCATTTTTCACGGCGAACAACTTCGCAATTTTGTCCAAACACATCGCCATCTCCGCCATCCTGGCTATCGGGATGACTTTTGTCGTATTGGCCGGAGGGATTGACCTTTCGGTGGGATCTGTCGCGGGACTCGGTGGCATGGTGGCGGGCTATGCTTTGACGCAGGGAATCTCTTTCGCCGGATCGGTTCATTATCCCCCCGTCTACGCAGTGGTGGTTGGTACGGTCTTCGTCTGCCTTCTCGTAGGCGCACTGAATGGCTGGTTGGTCGCGAAGGCGGGGGTCGCTCCTTTCATCGCAACCCTGGGAACCCTTTATGTGGCGCGTGGAGCCGCGCTGCTAATATCCGATGGAAAAACCTTTCCCAATCTCGCCGGCCAGGCGGCGCGCGGGAATACCGGCTTCCCTGCCCTGGGGCAGAATTCGTTGCTGGGCATCCCACTTCCCGTGTGGATGACGTTGGTTCTTTTTGCCCTGGCCGCGTTTGTCGCTGCAAAAACTCCGTTTGGTCGACACGTGTACGCCGTGGGGGGCAATGCGCGGGCGGCGCGCCTTGCAGGAATCGAAGTTCCACGGGTAGTGTTGGCGACGTATATTGTCTCCTCGTTTTGCGCTGCACTTGTCGGCCTCATCATCGCCGCCCAGCTCGAGGCATCGCATCCTGCGACCGGGGAGAGCTTCGAGCTGAATGCGATTGCTGCAGTCGTTCTTGGAGGGACGTCCTTGATGGGCGGACGCGGTTCCGTTACCGGTTCCCTCATCGGGGCCTGTGTTATCGGCGTGTTAACCGACGGACTTGTCATGCTTGGCGTTTCGGAATTCTGGCAAATGGTCATCAAAGGCGCCGTCATCGTGGTGGCGGTCGCGGTTGACCAGTTGCAGTCGCGCCTGCAGGCACGGTTCCTGCCCTATCTCCTTGCTTCCGATCTACAGGCACACCCGTGAGGCCCGGCTTTCAACGCATGCTGGCTACCACAGTGGCAGCCGCCACGATACTGGCGATGAATGCCTGTCGCCGCAGCGATTACAACCGGCCGCTCATGTCCATCATCGTCCCCTCGCAGGACAATCCGATCTTCAAAGCAGAAGCAGACGCCGCTGCCCAGCGTGCCCGGGCCCTGGGCTACCGCGTCCGCGTCGATGCGCACGATGACGATGCTTACCGGCAAGACAATCTGATCGATGCCGCGATCGCCTCCAACGCGGTTGCTATTATTCTTGACAACGCCGGAGCAGACGCGTCTATCGCTGCGGTCCGGCGTGCCACCAAGGCGGGGATCCCGTGTTTCCTGATCGATCGTGAGATCCAGGCGGACGGCATTGCCAAGGCACAGATCATCGCCGACAACGATCAAGGCGCGAAAGTGGTGGCTGCTGAGTTCGCCCGCGTGCTTGGCGCGCAGGGAGGCGAATACGCCGAACTGCTCGGCCGCGAATCCGACAACAATGCGCAGATTCGTACCCAGGGGTTCCATAGCGTCCTCGACAAAGAGCACGCGCTCAAGCTTGTTTCAGCGCAGTCGGCAAATTGGTCCCAATCGGAAGCTTTTCAGAAGACGGAAACAATTTTGCAGGCACATGAAGGCATCGCGGGTATCATCGCCGGCAACGATACCATGGCCCTTGGCGCGGCAGCCGCCGTCAAGTCCGCAGGACGCAACAACATCCGCATTACAGGCTTCGATGGAATTCCGGATGCGCTCGCAGCCATCAGCTCCGGAGAACTGCAGGCGACGACATTGCAACCAACAGCCGTCATCTCCCAGCTTGCTGTCGATGAAGCCAACCAGTTTCTCAAGTCGGGCACTACCGGTAAGCCGGAACGGCAGGTCATCCGCTGCGAGCTGGTAACCAAGGCCAATGTCGACCACTATGTTGACCTGGCAAAGGCGAAATAGGGCTAACTTTAGCTTGTGGGCCGGTCGGAGGAAGTTGACGACAATTGCCAAACAGAAAGGCTCGCGATATTCGCCGTCTTGCCTGTCCAATTCATGCGCAGATCTTGCGGATTGCCGCTCGTGTAATAGAAACGCCTGGTGCACGCGATCTGGTCGTTGATAAACACTTCAATTACCGAGCGGTCGATGTAGAAATGAAGTTCCAAATGCTCGCGCTCACCCAGCGTTATGGGGAGTGGCCGGGCATCGATCAACATCTGGTTCGGGTACTGCGGGTCGTATCTCACTATAAGCCACGGAGCCGGGTTTGGCATGGAGCCGCAAAGCTGCAGCTCGAATGGTTCCGCGCCTCTTTGCACCTTGCACAGGATTTCGCCACAGCCTTTTTCAATGCGCATCGCACTGATCTGGCTCTGGTTCCGGTCTTCGTCAGCGGTCACGTCAAGGGTTTGTTCACGGCCTCGAAGCACATTTACTTCTTCCGCAACGCTGCATTTGAGCTTGCCCTCGCTCCCCAGCGTGAGCACCCGCGGCAACGACATCACTCCCGCCCAGCCGGCAGCCTTATATTCCTCCAGCGGCCGCGCCTCCTGGATCCACCCCCAAAGAATGCGGTTTCCAGATTTATCCAACTGGGTCTTGGGAGCATAGAAGGACCCGTAATCCAGCAGGCCGGCTTGCTCCGGGTGAAATTGCATCGTGTCTGCATCGAGCACGCCGGCTTGCCAATACGCCTTGCCGAGCGTGGAAACGATCAGCACATGCTTACCGCCCAGGGCAAAGAACTCCGGGCACTCCCAAACCTCCCACGGGTTGTACGGATCAAAAGAGTGCTCCCTACTTTCATTCCGGAGTGCGAGCACATGCACATACTCCCAATGGCGCAGGTCTTTTGATTTGTAAAGAAGAACGGAGCCACCCTGATTCGCGACTCCCGAGCCAAGCACCATATACCACCAATCGCCCTGGCGCCACGGGGAGGGATCGCGAAAGCCATTCACCTGCATGCCTGGTGGTGGCGATGCGATTACCGGCGCCGGCAGCTTTGTCCAGATCTTCAATTCCGGGTCGGTCGATGTGGCCAAACACTGCGTTTCAAGAAAATTTAGCGCGCCGCCTTTGCTGGTGGCCTGATCTTGCGGCACGACACGAACACCCGTATACAGAACGACCACCTCGCCATTCTGGATCACGGAGGTCCCGGTAAAGCAGCCATCCGCGTCGGGTCCGCCAGGCGTTGGAGAAAACGCCACCGGCAAGTGCTTCCAGTGGACCATGTCCGTGCTGATTGCATGCCCCCAGTGCATATCACCCCAATACGCGCCGTTAGGGTTGTACTGGTAGAACATGTGGTAATTGTTCTTCCAATAAACCGGCCCATCCGGGTCATTCATCCAGTTTGCCGCCGGCAGCAGATGGAATTGCGGGCGCAGTGGATCCCTTTCCAGCTCCGCCGGCGACAACGCGGATGCCCGCCGCTCGATCACACCATAAAACGGAGAGGCGGCGGCCGCGGTCGAGGTATTGAGCAAAAATTTCCTTCGGTCCATCTTCATTGATCGCCTCGGATCTGGCACAGGAATGAAATTAGCAAACAAATCGCAGGATTCAAAACAGGAGCAAACCGGTGCGTGGGTTCGCCTTGGCTGTCAATCGATAGGTTGCAGCCTGAGGATCGAGAATGGAGAATAAAGGATCGAGCAAAGGGACATCGATAACCACGATGGTTTGCTCTAACATCCATACTGGACCATACCATCAGCGCAATCTTATTGTGCCCTGCTCTTCGAGCCTATGATATTGTCCTTGAGTTCTGGCGGTATTTGAAGGGAGCCTAACCTTTGGGGTGGCAGAAGATAACGGTCTGCATAGTAGGCCTGGTGGCTATAAGCCTTGCCGGCGCCAGCGCAAACGAGGCGCCGCGCGGACTGCTCCAACGACTCCAACAGGTTGTTCAGGAAGGAAATCTGGAAGTTGCACGTAGCCAGTTGAATGCCGCAATCAAGGAATTTCCCACTGATCCTGGCCTGTACAACCTCCTTGGCATCGTCGAGGCGCAGCGGGGGAATCGCAGCGCCGCCGAAGCAGATTTCAGAAGAGCTCTTGTGTATGCACCAGAGTCCACCGGCACACTGCTTAACCTGGGACGGTTATATCTGGATAACGCATCGCACGACCCTGAGGCGCCAAGGAAAGCGCTGGACGCCTTTCAGAAGGTCCTACGCCACGAACCGAACAATTCGGAAGCACTGTACCAATCGGCAGCACTGCTCTCGGCCGCTGATTCGTATCAGACTTCGCTCCATCACCTAGACAGGCTTCCAGCAGAAACGCAAGACCGGGCGCAAGTGTTGGCGGTGCGCTGTGCCGACCAAGCCGGGTTGGGGCATGCCGCAGAAGCGGCGAAGGTCGCCGAACATTTACTAGCGAGCCAGGACTTGAGCGAGGGCGATGTTGTGGCCATTTTGCCTCGCGTCGAAACGCACGATCAGGCCCTTGCCGTGTGGATGCTCGAGGAGTTGGTAAAACGTCAGCTCGCCGGTCGCGAAGCGCTGTGGCAACTCGGCCGGTACTATCAACGGGAAGAAAAGCTGCCGCAGGCACGCGAGGTGCTCGAGCAAGCTGAACAGGCCGGGCCGCCGTCAGTGGAAATTTTGACCGAACTGGCTCGGGTGGCGTACCAGCAACACGACCGCGACGCTACCCTTGGATACTTGGCACATGCCCGCGATCTCGATCCTCACAATGCCGGCATCCATTTTTTCTTCGGAGTGGTCTGCATTGAGCTAAACCTTCCTCTGGAGGCGCGGAAATCGCTGGATGAGGCAGTGCGGCTCGACCCGGAAAACGCCTATTACAACTATGCGCTTGGCTCGGTGGCGTTGCACGGTCGCGATCCGGAACAAGCTGTTTCCTATTTTGAAAAGTACATCAAGAGTAAACCGCAAGATCCGCGCGGTCGGTTCGCGCGTGGCGTGGCCCGCTTCTACTTGGCAGATTATGAAGCGGCGGCCAAGGATTTGCGCGCTGTCGCGGATAAGCCCGAGACCGCGCCCGGCGCACATTACCTTCTCGGACGTATCGCCAAGCTCCAGGACAACCTGCCCGAAGCGGAGACACAACTGAAACAGGCAATCGCCGCCGACCCGCGCTTCGCCGATGCCCTGGCCGAACTGGGTCTGCTACATGTCCGGCTTCGCCAGTATGACGACGCCAGAGGTGAGCTCGACCGCGCCTATGCCATCGAGCCCGATAACTTTCGCGTGAACGCCAACCTTCTGATTCTTTATCAAAAGACCGGAGATCCCCGCGCACCTGAGCAGCAGGCGCGGTTCGACCAGATTAAGAAGAAACGAACCGAAGACGAGCAACTGCTCTGGCGAACCATTGAGGTACGGCCATACTGAAGAGCTTGCTAACCGACGGCGTCACCTGATGCCCCGTCCTTCGACAATCGTAATGTATCGATCAATGGGTAAGTTGGTGAAGGTTTCAAATTTGTCGCTGGGTCGCGGCCAACGGATTTCTAAGCGATCGACAGCCTTGTGCTTGCCGATGCCCAGAACTTCCCGAGGGTCGTGGGAAGCAAGATAGCTTCCCCCGCCGGACTTGAGGCGCGTTCGCTTCAAATCCTGTGCGTGCCAGGTGATAAGGGCGCCGATCGCATCCGGATTGGCCTGTTTGCCAATCAGGCGCACGCCGAGCCAATGATTTCCGCGCACCGCGCTATTTTTGAGCAACAAAGGTGGTCCGTCGTTGACAGCGACCAGAACATCCACAGCCCCGTCGTTGTTGAAGTCCCCTATAGCCATACCACGGGCCGCAAATCGTTGCCGGAAAATTGGACCCCCCTGGGCGCTAACATTTTCCAAGGATTTTCCTGTGTTACGGAAAAGCAGGAGCGGTTCCCGGTAAGTCACGTCGGCAGAGTATTCTTCGACCCGGTAATCCGGATGGCCATTGGCGATAAACAGATCGTCATTGCCGTCATTGTCGTAATCAAAAAACTTTGCTCCCCAACCACTCATAAGACGGGTCACGGCAGACATGCCGAATACGCCGGCCTTATCGCTGAATGTTTCATCGTGATTGTTGTGGTAAAGCGAGTACATTTCCTGATCCACATTCGTGACCACAAGGTCTTGCCAGCCATCCTGATCGTAGTCGGCAGCATCGACACCCATGCCCGAACGGGCGCGGCCATCCTCTCCGTAACCAACATTCGAAGACAGCCCAATCTCCTCAAACTTGCCGTGACCGCGGTTAACAAACAGGAAATTGGCTACTTTATCATTGGCAACGACCAGGTCCATCCAGCCATCGTTATTGATGTCTGTTGCTACCACACCCCATGCTTTTCCCAGTGCTTTACCAATGCCGGAAGATTCAGTCACATCGGTGAAGGTTCCATCTCCATTGTTATGGAACAGCCAGCTGCGACTGGGCGGATATACGGACGGAATACAGTAAACGCGGTGGCCCGTTCGGTCGAGCCCACACGAACGGTTCATGGCCTTGTTGAATTCCACGAATTGGCAAACAAACAAGTCGAGTCGTCCGTCATTATCGTAATCGAACCAAACTGCACTCGATGCCCAACCAGGAGCGGCCACCCCGGCTTTTTCGGTGACGTCGGCAAAAGTACCGTTGCCGTTGTTACGGTATAAGATGCTTCTTCCGTATTGTGTTACATACAGATCAGGAAAGCCGTCCCCGTCGTAGTCCCCAACAGCGGCGCCCATCCCATAGCCACCTCCCCACACCCCCGCTTTCTCGGTGACGTCGGTAAATGTTCCGTCACGGTTATTGTGGTAAAGCGCATTGCGAAGAGGCGGTTTAGGGTCATAAAAATCGCAGCGGCCGCTATTCACAAGGTAGATATCCATCCAGCCGTCGTTGTCATAGTCAAGAAAAGCACAGCCGGCCCCAGTTGTTTCCGGGAGGTAATATTCGCTGGACCGGCCGCTAACATGTCTCCATCCGATCCCGCTTGTCGCTGCTGCCACTCGTTCGAAAAGCACTCCCGAGGGATTGCCTGACACACGCTGCTCTGAACCGTGATCAAGCGAGGGCAGCGAGGCAACGGCCAACGATGGTTGCAAAGCTCCGATCGAGGTCGCGGCCAAAAGCCGCAAAACTCTTCGTCTTGTGAGGTTTTCCATTTCCTTCCTGGAGCTCAATTGCCCTCTCGTACCGCGAACTTGCTCCCCGCCTTCGGGAATCCAATATCCTTTTCTCCACTCGTTTTCGAGGATCGGGTGTCTCTCACAATCGAATAAAGGTAGCACAGCGAACGGGAGACAATTGGAGTGTGGGGCGGGGACCGGCTAAGCACATCGCCGTAAACAAGGTTCAAGCCAATTGGGCCTGCTGATGCGCATAATCCACCTGGCTTCAACCCAAAAATGTCCCCTTCCCTGGGTATCCGCATCCTCATCATGTCCGTCTTGACGCCTTAGAGCAGATATTTTCCATTCAGACTGGCATCTTTGCGATTAACCAATGATGAACTAAGATATCGTCCTGGCATGGGAACTCTCAAAGCGGTCTCACGGACGACCCTCGCGGAGCAGGTAGCTCTCCAATTGGCGGAGATGATTTCCGATGCGCATTGGGCTCCGGGCAAGAAGCTCCCGCCGGAATCGGCACTCTGCGAAACCTTGCATGTGGGACGCTCGACATTACGGGAGGCTCTGAAGTCCCTCGCGTTCGTGGGTATGGTACGTGTGCGTGCCGGTGACGGAACTTATGTAGCGGAAGGTTCGGGCCGCCTATTGGATCGCGTCATGGCAAAAGGCTTGTTGAAGACCAGGAAAGATCTGGCAGACGTCTGCGAAACGCGAGTGCTGTTGGAGACGGAACTCGCGGCATTGGCGGCTAAACGGGCCACAGCTTCCGATCGCAAACGACTACGAGCACTCGGCGCCGAACTGCAGGCAAGCCTGGCCGGCGAGGGAAAGCCCTATATCGAAGTTGACGTAGAATTTCATCTTGCTATCGCTGAGGCTTCACACAACAGCGTCCTGCAGCGCCTCCTGGCTGACATCAGCGGGCTTTTGATCGAGTGGATCGCCAAATCGCAAGAGTTTCCGGGAGGGCTCGACAGCGCTCAGGAACATCACACGCGGATCCTCAATTCCATTCTCAACGGCAATGCCGAGAGCGCTCGCAGAGAAATGCGGCACCACATCGAAACATTCCAAAAAGCGTACAAACTTCTCGGTCGAATCCCTTCGCCGGCAGACGAGCCTCCTGGCAAGTCTGAGCGCATTTCCTCCCGCATGCCCTCCTCGATCTAAGGCGCACCAGCACTTGGGTCCACCTGATCGGGCATACTCCGCCGGTTTCTGTTTCTCCGCCGTCTGCGCTTGATTCCCCTGTATCGGATCGAAATCAACGCTTTAATTGGAATTTCATTTCGATATTGACAGGAAATTCTCCCGTGTCTACTATTTCGCTTGTCTGTTTAGCTGCTTGTCTGATGTTTGACCCAAGAGCTGGATTGGCGCACGATTTTTTCCCAGTCGGAAACTTTAAGCTGCTTCGACCGAGCTTTTCCCGGCGCGGTATTATTCATGCACTTCAAAAGGCCGCGCACAGACAAAGTCACGCCCTGAATGATGAGAGATTGGGAACGATAAAGGTTTTCTGCATTTCTTGGAGGAAGCGTATGGTATTGCACGCGAAGTCATGTGCGGATTCGACAGGGTCGAGAACAGACGGACTGCAAAGCTTCTGTTTGGACACACCCCAATGTGCTGGAGTTGGTTTAATCGGGCTTTTAATTGAAAGCTTTCAAACATCTGCCCGCCGCCCGTTTCCCACGTCGGCGCCTGCGTGCCTCCGCGTGCTCCTCCTAATCGGAATTTTCGTCACCTTTCCGGTTGCGTCCCTAAGGGGGCAAAGCACCAATTCCAGTTTGAGCGGTACATTGAGAGATCCACGCGGAGCTGTCGTTACCAACGCCCACCTGTCACTCACGGCTTCGGCCACTGGCGCGGTGAGACACGTAGACACAAGCTCTGAAGGCACCTATCGTTTTAGTAATCTGCAGGCGGGCGCCTATACCCTGAAGGTCTCAGCCGTCGGATTTGCCCCCTTCTCCCAGGCAGGAATCATCCTCGCTTTGAATGAGGCCGCAACCGTTGACGTGACCTTGTCGATTGGCACCGCCACCGAAAATGTGGAGGTGAACGCATCCCCCATCAATCACGAGGACGCTACGCTTAAGGGAGAAATCAGCCCGGAAGTTCTCAAAGATCTTCCGCTGAACGTTTCGGGCAGTTCCCGCTCGGCAGCTTCCTTTGTTGTGATCCTGCCCGGTGTTAATACCGGCGCCGGCAACAATCCGTTCGAAACAAGAATTAACGGCGGAATGAAGATGGGCGACGAGGCGGCGCTGGACGGATCGTCCATGCAGGAAGGTCTGATGAGCCAGAGCGGTGTAGTGGCTTTGCATAGTGACTATCCGATCTCTCCGGAAGCCATCAGCGAAGTCAGCGTACTCACTTCCTCTTACGAACCGCAATATGGGACCACAACCTCGGGAGTCATCACCATGGTCACGAAGTCGGGCACCAACGAATTCCATGGCGATTTACGGGAGTATTTGCACAACACCGCGCTGAACGCGACGCAATTTGGATCGCCCTACAAGCCTAAGGATATCGAGAATCAGTTTGGCGGCAGCGTGGGGGGGCCGGTCAAGATCCCCCGCATCTGGTCTACCAGAAACAAAGCCTTTTTCTTCCTCAACATTGAACGGTGGACGATCCGGGGCGGGACGGTTTTCCCGGTCGACAGCATTCCCTCGGTGAGGGAAAGACAGGGCGATTTCACCGACTGGGTGGATTCGCAAGGAAATCTGATACCAATTTACGATCCGGCGACCACGACGGCGAATCCTGCCTATGATCCGAGCCAACCGCAAAGTGCCGATAATCTACCTTACTTGCGTAAGCAGTTCATGGGATGCAATGGCTCACAACCAAACGTCATCTGCGCCAGCGATCCGCGGCTGGTGAATTCCCTTGCGCAGCAGTGGTTCCAATACCTTCCGACCCCCACCTTCCCGGGCGCTTTGAATAACTTCGTTTCCCCCGTGGCCAACTCCGACATTAGCGGGGCCGGCACGGATTACCGGCAGAATTACGACATCCGCATCGATGACTATCTGGGCCAAAAAGATCACGTCGCAGTGACACTTCACTATCACGACACGGTCTTTCTCAAGGTGAACACCCTCCCCGTACCCATCAGTAATGACTCGTTCCTGCTCCCTGACGGGGGCGAGATCGGCCCCTGGGTGAACCGGGTGAACTACGATCACACCTTTTCAGCGAATTTGCTCAACAACCTGAATTATGGGTACCTGGATTTTCGCGGCAGTGAGATTGCCGTAGACGCGGATTATGCGAGCAAACTGCCGCAAATCCCAGGAGCAGCCGGATACAGCCAGCCGCCGCAAATTAACTTCGCAGATGGCTTCCTTTCTATGGGATTAGACGATCTGCACCACGAAGACAGGCCGACTAATATCTGGAACGACCTCCTTTCCTGGTCTCACGGCAACCACACTTTCAAATTTGGCGGAGAAATACGCACTCTCCAGAACAATCAGCTCAACAACAATAACCAATCGGGTACGTTCGGCTTTTCCGATCTGGGCACGGGCCTGTTGGGCATTAATAGCGGCAGCTCGGTCGCTAGCTTCATACTCGGCGCTGTCGATAACGGGAGTACCAGCTTTAACAACATCACCGAATTTCGGGCGCGGGGTAAGCTTTATGCGCTATACGCCGGCGATACCTGGAAAGCGACCAGCAAGCTGAGCGTCAACTATGGCATGCGATGGGACATGAGCACGCCATCTGTCGAGAGCCAGAATATTTTCTCGTTCCTCGACCCGACCAAGCCCAATCCGGGGGCAAACGGAATTCCAGGTTCCTTAGCGTTCGCCGGCGCCAGGTGGGGCGCGCCCAGCTACGGGAAGCGTCATCCCGAATTGACCTACTATCACGCGTATGGCCCGCGCCTCGGCATCGCCTATTCGCTAACGCCGAAGACGGTAGTACGCTCAGGTTACGGCATTTTTTACAGCCAGGCTTTCTACCCAGGATGGAATGGCGGCATCGCGCAGGACGGTTTCAATACCACCCCCACCCTCTCCAGCAGCATGGGTGGGCTCAGTCCGGCGATGATCCTGAGCCAGGGCTTTCCCGGCAATCTTCCAAATAAGCCGGTGATCGACGCTACATTTTTGAACGGCCAGGGTGGACCTCTTTATCGGCCTTTGAACGCCAATCGCTTGCAGAATGCACAGCAGTGGAATCTCACGGTCGATCATCAATTTGGCAGCAATTTTTCCGGCAGTGTGGCCTATGTAGCGAACAAGGGAACTCGGCTGCTCTCTGATGTGGCCCCCATCAATGCTCTGAATCCCTCTTATCTTTCTATGGGACAGCAACTGTATGACATTTTCCAACCTGGCCAAACTACGCTCGATGGAGTATCCGCCCCGTATCCCGGATGGGTGGATCAGATGCAGGCATGTGCGCCATCGGTGGCCCAGGCGCTTATGCCATTTCCCCAGTACTGCTCGCCCCTTCAGGGTGTAAACGAGAATGTTGGTAACTCCACCTATCATTCCCTGCAACTGCAAGGGGAACATCGGCTTTCAAACGGTCTCTGGCTGCAGACCTCCTATACGTGGGCAAAACTACTGACCGATTCAGATTCGGTTCAGAACACATCGCTTCAAAACGGTAACCTGGGAGCCACCGGCGTCATCTCGCCGTTTCAACGGAAAAGGAACAAATCTCTCTCCGTAGATGACGTTCCCAATACCTTAAATTTCTCTGCTCTTTACGAACTTCCACTGGGGAGAGGAAAGCGATTCGCGAATGTGGGCGGAGTTGTGAACTCGGTGATTGGTGGATGGCAAGTAACTTCACTGATAAAGATCTCATCGGGCACGCCTTACTTCTTCCGGTCCAGCAATTGCAATCTGCCTTCACAATTCGTAGCTGGTTGCATTCCGTCACAGATTTCAGGAGAGAAACCATTCCTGCAGAGCGCCACGGATTACGATCCCAGCAAGGGTGCGCTGTTCAATCCGGCCGCATTTCAAAGTCCAAGCTCGTTCAACTTCACTTTCGGCGACGGTCCACGGATCAGCTCCCTGCGCGGGCCCAGATTTTCAAATCAGGACCTCAGCCTCATTAAGAATCTCAGATTGACCGATAGAATCGGTCTACGTTTCCAGACGGAATTCTTCAATGCGTGGAACCAACACTTCTTTGTCTGTGAAACCCGGTGCTTCGGTTCAACCGCGTTCGACAACGACATTGCGAGCCCAACGTTCGGCCAATGGAACGGAGCAGTAAGCGTGCCCAGAAACATTCAATTCGTCTTGAAACTTCTGTTTTAGTAAGGGCGCGTCAGCGCCGGCGAGAGAGGAGGTACAGTGTTCCGTTCTAAATCGAGCTTCACTGCGTTCCTCTTCGCGTCCACGCAAGACCGTGGAGTCCCTGCGATCCGGCCGGTCGCAAAGTCCATGGAGAAATTCAGGGATGACGCGCATCGAGACGGTTCGAGCGCGCGTTTCATTCAACGCCGCTGGTGCAGCATTCGCCGCCTATACCTGGCGACGTTGCTGCTCGCTTCTTCCCTGCCCTTTGGGGTCGTCGTTCATGCGGATGATACTGCTTCCAGCTTGCTCCACGACACGACGTTGAGCGCTCTGCCGCTGGATCTTTCCGTTCGTCACGAAATAGAGCAGTCGTTGCAAGGTCACGATTTTGCCCGAGCAGAAGAGCGGCTCTTAACCGCGGCGGCCAAGCACCCGGACGTGCCGCTGCTTTACAGCTATCTCGGCAGGGTATTTTTCGTCGATCATAAATACCTCAATACCGCCATCGCCATGAAGAAGGCTGAAGCCCTACAGCCGCTGGACGAAGGGGACAGGTTTACGCTCGCGATGGCATACGTAATTCTCGGTCGTCCCGACTGGGCTCGTCCTGAGTTGGAGAAGTTGGCCCAGATCCATCCTCAAAACCCGCTGTATCTCTACTGGCAGGGGCGACTGGATTATGACGGCCAGGACCTCCTGGGAGCGGTCAATAAGTTCCAAAAGGTGATTGCTCTGGACGCTGACTTCATGAAGGCATATGACAACCTCGGCCTGTGTTTTGAAGGGCTCGGTAAGTACGATGAGGCACTTCTGCAGTACCGGCACGCCGTCCAGCTCAATCGCGAACACAACCCCAAATCCGCGTGGCCCTCCCTGGATCTGGGCGCCTTGCTGGTAAAGCTCGACCGGTTAGACGAAGCACAACCTTTCCTTAGAGAATCATTGCGCTTCGACCCGGATTTCGCCCAGGCGCACTATCAGCTAGGCGTGTTACTAGAGAAACATAACGAAACTAGCCTGGCTGTCACGGAGCTGAATCGAGCTGCCGCTCTTGACCGATCAGACCCACAACCGCATTATGTGCTTGCTAGAGTCTATCGGCGAGCCGGAAACCAGGAACTGGCAAAACAAGAGCTACAGATTTTTCAGAATCTAAACAAAAAAGCGTCGCCAGCTCGTCTGGAGTGACCTCTACGACAAGCGTGGCAACAGTTCCCAGAAGCCCTCCTTTTTGCGGAGAGGACGGAGCCGGCCCGGACACCGTTTACGGGGCCGGACAACGAATCAGTAGCCTAAGCAATGGCGTGAGGCCCAGATCATTCCAATGTTAACTCGACGCGATTTTACTAGAGTCGGCCTAAGTGCCTTGGGCGCCATCGCGATCTCGGACCTCCCGGCATTCGCCACCAGGGCGCCGGTCAAATTCAAGGTTGGCGTCACCGATTGGAACCTGAAACAGGAGGGCAAGATCGAGTCCATTGCGCTTGCCAAGGAGCTAGGCTTCGACGGAGTACAAGTGAGCATCGGCAAGGGGACCGATAAGTTGCCTCTTTCCGACCCCGGTTTGCAGAAAGCGTTCTTAGATGAGTCGAAGCGGGTGGACTTAAGAGTTGAATCACTATGCCTCAATGTTCTACATCAGAACTATCTGAAGTCGGACCCTCTCGGCCAACGCTGGGTGGCCGACTCGATCCCCATCGCCGTCGCCATGGGCGTGAGGGTGGTACTGCTTCCCTTCTTCGGCAAGGGCGCGATGAATAACGTTGCCGAGATGAACACTGTGGCTGACAGCCTCCGGGAGGTCGCTCCGGCTGCCGAGAAGGAAGGTGTTCTCCTGGGGCTCGAGGACACATTGTCGGCCCGGGATAACGTTCGGATTATGGATCGGACCAGGTCTTCCGCAGTCCGCACTTACTATGATGTGGGCAACTCGACCAACGGAGGGTTTGACGTGGTGGATGAGATTCGCTGGCTGGGGGCCGCGCGCATCTGTGAGGTCCACCTGAAAGACAATCCACACTATCTCGGCGAGGGGAAAATCGACTTCAAAGCCGTGATTGATGCGCTCGCCGACATCGGTTTCGAAGGGTGGGCCCAACTCGAGACTGATTGCCCCACGTCTGTGGAGGCGGATATGCGCCGGAACCTGAAGTTCATTCGAGACCTAATCGCGGCCCGTGATACCGCTCAGGTTACGGGCCGGTAGGAAAGTTATTTGGTGTCGAGCGATCCGCGAATCGTATTATCAGATCGGGCGCGTCTCAACTGTGCCAATCCGTGAGATGGAAGGTCTCAGGGTATTCCGGCATACGAGCATTCAGGATGAGGCCAACGCCGATCTGCAACGCATGGTGCGGGTGCGACCAGCCCATAACATGCGCCGAACGTCAAACGAGGACAGTAACAGTTTTACTTGGAGCCGGGATACCGTGGGAAAAACAAATATCAAGTTTTGGCTTTTCAGTGGTTCCATTCTGTTCCTCGTAGCTGGTTCGGTCCGAAGCATCACGGCTGCCGACTGGCTGACGTTCGCGCACGACCCCCAACGGTCCGGGTGGACTCAGGAAACGTTTCTCTCTCCCGAAAATGTCGGCGATCTGGAGCTCAAGTGGGCAAGCCGAGTGGACAATGTTCCGCTTGCGCTGAATTCCTTAACAGAACCTTTGGCGGCCAGCGGCGTCACGACTCCTCAGGGAATCAAGACGGTCGTTTACGTGGCTGGCTCTTCGGATACTTTCTTTGCTCTGGATGCGCAAGACGGGCAGATCCTGTGGAGCCGCACGTTTGACTCCGCGGTCCTGCCCCGTAGCGAAAGCTTTTTCCTTTGTCCGAACGCTGTCAACGCGACGCCGGTCATCGATCGAAGGAACGCAATCGTGTATACGATTGCGCGGGACGGCAAATTATATGGCCTTGACCTGGGTTCCGGGAAAACGAAATTCGGGCCTTTTCAATTTGTACCTGCCTTTGCCAAGCCATGGAGTTTGAATCTTTACGAGGGTGTGGTCTACACCAGCACCTCACAAGGCTGCGGTCATGACCGCTCGGAGCTTTACGCGATGACCGTGACCGATGCGATGCATCCTGTCATCCACCAGTTCTCTGTGCGAACGGGCTACGGTGCCGGGATGTGGACTCGGGGAGGCGTGGTCATCGGCGAGAATCATCGGCTATACACCGTCACAGGCGATGCAAACTTCGACCCCGCGGTCGGTGACTATGGGAGCAGCTTCCTGGCTACCACGCTGCGAGATTTTCGGCTGCTCGACTATTACACGCCCTCCAACTACAAAGACATCAACAAGCGCGACCTGGACCTATCCTCAGGCGGACTGGTCGCGTTTTCGTACAAACATCAGGAATTAATCGCCGGAGGCGGGAAGGAAGCCGTTCTTTACCTGCTGCGCGGGAACTCGTTGGGCGGGAAGGATCATCACACTCCTCTTGACATTACGCCGGCACTTGCCAATGACGAAAAGGCGTTGGAGCAAAAGGGCATGTGGGGTGCTCCAGCCGTTTGGACAGACAGCAAAAATGATCAGAAGTGGCTCTATGTGACGATATGGGGTCCGGTATCCACACATGCTCCGTCGTTTCCGATGACGAATGGGGAGGTGCCCCATGGCTGCATCATGGCGTTCAATGTAGTCAGCGATAAACAGACGCATCAGCCTACTCTGCGGCCGGCCTGGATTTCAGCTGACTTCGATCTTCCCGACCCGCCGGTTATTGCCAATGGAGTGTTATTTGCCCTCTCCACCGGAGAAAACCCTCAGCAGGTGCACAACCAGGCCCTGCTTCATTTCAACAGCACCGAAGACTGGAAAAAGAATCTACTAACAACGGAACAGAGGGCGCTGGGGACCCATCCCGCAGTGCTACATGCCCTTGACGCAAGAAGTGGGAAGCTTCTCTATCAAAGTGGCGACGCCATGAAGACCTGGGTTCACTTCAGTGGGCTAGCTGTAAGTGACGGGCGAGTGTATGCCGTTGATCATGATTCTCATATTTATTGCTTTGGCCTCAAGAGCTCAACACAGCATGACCGCTAGTAGAAAAATCTGTTGGTGATGACATCGCACCCTGGTCAGCCTGGGAATATCTGGGTCTGAGCGATAGGCCTCCTTTACTCGAGTGTAGGATTTCGTCGAACGTCGCTCTCAGTGCCTCGCCTGCCTCGCCCCAGGCGTTTCGCTCGCGACTCAGCGCGGAGGAACGCTAGAGAAGAAGTTCCAGGCTATCTCCGTGAAGTCCAGCGGATCATCAGGCCGATGTGCAAGGTTCCAGGGGCTCTTGCTGGTTAGCCACTCGTGATCCAATCCGTGCACGAAATCGGCGATAACCGGCACATGATTGCGACATCCTTGCCAGCTGAATTGCACGCCCCACGGGGTCTGTTTTGCACGCTGGATGTGGCAACCGTCCAGATATCCCCAGGTAACCCAGTTTCCGTGCGGCGTCGTGGCGAAGTCAGGACTGTTGACCTCAAAACCGGAAAACTGTTCATCGTCATCCCCGTGGATATAGAGAACGGCCACCGGTCGAGACAGATTTGACGGCGGTTCCATGAGTGGCGTGGCAACCACGGCAATCGCAGCAATGGACCGGGGATGTCGAGAGGCGAGTAGCTGAACCATGCCGGAACCGCTCGAGAAACCAACCAGGAAGACGCGCTTACCGTCTACTGCCTCAGTGTGCAGCACCCGGTTAAGAACCGCCATGAGATAGCCGTCGTCGTCGACCGGGGACTTCGTGCCAACGATATGCGTGCGGGAGCCCTGCATTTCCCAGAATGTGGTGTTCTCGCGTTTGACAAAGGGCTTTAACGGGTCTTGGGTGAGCGGTTCCGGGAATACCACCACGAAGCCATTGCGGTCGGCTTCTTCGGTCCAGCCCAGCTCCTGGGCGGTGGATGCTGCGGAGCTACCAACCCCACCGAGCACAAACACGACCGGCGGGTGAACGCGGAGATGGCTGGGAGTGTAAACGAGATACGGACGGCTGTAACTGTTGTGGGTGAATGGATGAGGCACCAGTTTGCCTGGCTCTGCGCGCATCGTGGAAGGTATCGCGGCGGCAGAAAGGAAAAATAAGAAATTCCGGATTGAAGTCTTCATGCCTTCTCCTATGGGTTGGCTGGATGGAAGGGGAAAGCTGCGGGTACGAGGCTGGTTCGTCACGACGAAGTTCGTCGCAGGAGGCGTTGGGCTGCAAGCACGAAGGGCCGGTCGATCATTTGTCCCTTGACCGAGGTCACGGCATCGCCGCGTTCGGCAGCGAGTTTGGCCGCAGCCACGATCTGCCTCGCATCCGCGAGCGCTTCAGGAGTTGGCGTAAAAGTGCGGTTTGCCGGTTCTACCTGGGCTGGATGGATGCAGCTGCTGCCGGCAAAACCAAGGGCGCGGGCAGCATCCAATTGCTGTTGGTAAGCGGTGAGATTTCTGAAGTCCGCGAAGGCAGAATCGTAACAATCGAGGCCGGCTTCAGCGGCCGCGAGCCGCAGCATCAGACGAATCTGGTCACGAGCAAACGCATTGTCTCGTGCAATCCCCATTGGCTCGAGCAGGTCTGCGAAGCCCATCTGCAAGCCGATCACGCGCGCGGAGGCTCGAGCAATCTCCACTGCCAGGCGCAGCCCGCGGGGCGACTCGATGGTCGGCAAAATCCCCAGCGGCGTCGTGATCGCGCGCTCCAGTTCTAGTGGGGCAATCGATTTCTCTGCAAGCCAAATATCCTCGGCAGACTCCACTTTGGGCAACGCAATTGCAAACGTTGAGGGCCAAACAGCCGACGCAACGTCGAGACGGAAATCCGAGGAAGCCACGGCGTTGGTGCGAACCAGTAGCTGGGGTGAACCTGCACTTTGATTCTTCAGAAATCCTTCGAGGCGCACGCGTGCCTCAGGTCGAGCATCAGGGGTGACTGCGTCTTCGAGATCGAAACATATGGCGTCGGCTCCTGAGCCAAGAGCCTTCTTGAAGAGTTCAACGCGGATTGCAGGAACGAAGAGTTTGCTCCGCATCAGGTCTCGTCTCGCGATCGCTGCAGCGCCGGGCACACGACGCGAGCAGCAATGAGTTCTTCAACTTCGGCTTCTGAATATCCGGCCTCTTGGAGTATTTCGCGAGTATGCTCGCCGAGCTCAGGCGCTGCGCGACGAAAGAGGCCCGGTGTATCCATGAGCCGTGGAGAGATATTGTGTACCGGAACCGTGCCCAGTGAAGTGTCAGGAAGTTCGACCACGATCTGCCGAGCCCGGAAATGAGGATCCGTCTCGATATTCGCCATGTCATACAACGGGCCAACAGTCACACCGGCATGGGCAAAGAACTCGAGACAATTCTGCTGTGTGCGCTCGGCGATAAAGGCGGAGAGGATCTCATCCAACTCGGTTACATTCTTCAAACGATTCGTGTTCGACGCAAACCGCGGATCTGCGATGAGTTCCGGACGTCCAATCGCCCGGAAGAGCCGCTCGGTCATATTCTGCGTAGATGCTGAAAGGCATACCCATTGGCTGTCTGATGTGCGGTACACGTTGCGCGGGGCACTGTTAGTCGAGCGGCTGCCGGTGCGCGGCTTCACCTTGCCTGTCAATCGATAGTTTGCGGCCTGGGGACCGAGTATGGAGAACAAGGGATCGAGCAAAGGGACATCGATCACCTGCCCGCGACCGCCATTTACTTCGACCTGGCGAAGCGCAGTAAGGACCCCGATCGCGCCATAGAGTCCGGCGGTCATGTCGCCGAGGTAGATAGGCGGTAACACGGGCTCTCGATCAGCAAAGCCATTCATGGAAGCAAAACCGGACATTCCCTCCACAAGAGTGCCAAAACCAGGCAACTGAGCATAAGGGCCGGACTGCCCCCAGCCAGAGATTCTGGCGATGACCAGCGCTTGATTTGCCTGGAGAAGCGCCTGCGTTGGCAGCTGCATCTGTTCCAGCGTCCCTGGCCGAAAGCTCTCCACCAGCACGTGAGCCGAGCGTACCAACCGAAGCAGAATCTCGCGGGAGCAGGGGTTACGGAAATCGAGACAAAGGCTGCGTTTGTTTCGGCTATAGGCCTTCCATGCCGTCTCGACTCCCGAGACCCGCCATTCGCGCAACGTATCTCCGTTTTGCGGCTCAATCTTGATGACATCGGCGCCCAAATCGCCAAGTGCCATCGTCAGCATGTTCCCGGCAACGAGGCGCGAGAGATCTACGATGCGCACACCATGCAACGGGCCGCCCGGACCGGCTGAGAATTCGATGGGTTCGAACATCGCTGGCGGCCTCCTCGTTAAAACAGAACGCCGTTCTTTTATAATTGAAAGTGTGATAGCTTTCGCTTGCTTCTGTCAAGGAGGGGTCTATGCCGCGTATTGCGCCCTCGGATAATGGCGGATCCGCCACTGCTGACCGCGTCCTGTCTCTACTGACCGCGTTCAATTTCGGGGACGATGAGCTGACCCTCACCCAGATGGCTTCCCGCACCGGCTTGTACAAAAGCACGGCACTGCGGCTGTTGCGTTCGTTGGCCGCGGCGAGGTTTGTTGTCGTCACCGGGCAGGGCCACTTCCGTCTGGGGGGAGAGATTCTTCGCTTGCAGGCGATCATGAGTGCTGCGGGCGGGTTGGAAAGTGCTGTGATGCCGGTCCTGCGCGCGCTGGTTGCGGAAACAAGGGAAACAGCCGCGCTCCATGTCAGGCGCGGATCGCATCGCATTCGTCTATTCATCGTGGAGTCACCCCAGCCGCTGCGTGAGCACGTTCTGATTGGAGAAAAGCTGCCGCTCGACCGGGGAGCAGGAGGGTTGGTACTTCTCGCCTTCTCAGAGAAAGGCAAGAAATCACTGGCGGATATTCGCAAGCGGGGCTATGCGATTTCGTTGGGCGGCCGCATTCCGGAACTGTCTGGAATCGCCGCTCCCGTCTTCGACGCACGAGGAGATCTCATGGGCGCACTTACCTTAACGATGCCTACGCATCGTTGGAACCCCTCATGGCGCAAGGCTGTGATCGCGAAAGCGGCAAGGCTGACACTGGCATTGGGTGGCGCGCCGCAGATGTATCGGAAGGGCAAGGAGACGAAATGTGTCGATCGCTAAGCAAACGTGTTGTGACTGCAATCTGTTTAACTTCGGTTGGTTGATTGCGGAAGCGAGTTAACCGCACCTGAAGCACAATCCCGAAGGCTTCGCCGCTGGCTTCCCTGGCATGACTACGGATTGCTATGACGCATTTCGGGGTACTTTTCGCCTGTCACTGGATTTGACAAGTCTTGGTCTGCCCTGATCGACCTCCGAAGACTTCCTGTCCCCAGCCCTCGGGCTTCTTTGTTCCTGTAGAAATGTGCGAACTAAGCGAATTAAGTCCCCAGGACGGGTGGAGTCTCTCTCCGTAAAGGGCGCAATGGGGGGATGGGGGCGGGTCTAAATATCCACGGAAGCCGGCTCAGCAGCCTGAACACATTTGCGGGAACTCCCAACGTCATCCAGCCCGGCAAGCGGCCGCAAATCACGCTATGTCCCACGCTGCTTTTCCGTGACGACGACAACCAACCCGTGATGGCGATCTCGGTAGCGGGCGGCGACCAGCAGGATCAGGCAGCCATCCAGGTCATCCTCAACTACGTTGTGTTTGGCATGAGTCCTGAGGAGGCGTTTAAGGCGCCCCGCTTTTCCACCGAACATTTCATCAGTTCCTTCGGTCAGGACCGTGCCAGCTTGGGCAGCCTCTCCGTGCCCACCACCCTCCCCGAAGCGGTGCAGGCCAACTTGAAGACTCGTGGCCACGTAGTAACCGTCAACCGCGGCGGAGTCGGCGGAGTGGCGCTGATCGGCATTGACCCCAAGACCAGCAGGCCACCGCCGTCGGTCCGGCTGCTGGAAAAATGTGAAAACCATCTCACCCCTCTTTTTGGCCTTCGGGGATGGCCGGGTCGCTGATGCTGGGGCGTCCGGTTTCAATATGGCCGGCGAAGCGTCGCAAGTACTCAGGCGCTTCCACGGAAGTGACGGAGAGGTCATACCAGCCCGAACTGGCCGTCAGTAACCAGTGATCTTCCACGCTAGCTCTGGACGCAACCGAATAGATATGCGGGGCATTCTGGTCGTAAGCATTTGTTACTTTCATAGCGCAGGGTGCTGAACCGAAATTCGACAGCGAAAGAAATATATTTCCCTCGGCGACGTCGTAGCGCACCTTGACTTCAGGGTGTGAATTGCCCTGAGACGCAGCCTCATCTGTGTTGCCACGGAACTGGCAGAGATAACCATTCGGACCATGCACGGTAAGTTCATAGGCTCCCTGAGCGTCGGCGGTTTCCCAGTAATCGGAAAGCATATCTCCGGCTGAGACCGTATAGCGCCGTGGGTTGTGGTCCGGTTTCTTGCCGTTATACACGTAAAACGCTGCGCCGGCCCTGCCTGTATTTGCAAAGTCAATCCAGACTTTCCCGCGGATGGTTTCCGTTTCTTCGTCTCTCAGGCGGCAGTGTGCAAACATTTCATACGGCAAAGCCCGTGCTCTGCGAGTCCCCCGCTCCTGGGCCGGCATCGATTCGATGGCTGGAACCTGGTACGGTCGATGAAGTGAGGCCACAGGTCTCGGCACTTCAAAGCGGAGGACGCCGGGCCGGGAGGAACCGGAAAAATCGAAGGCAGATGTCAGATCACCGCAGACAGCACGGCGCCACGCGCTTATATTCGGCTCGGGAATCTCAAACCGAGCCTCCAGGAACTGCAATACAGATGTATGGTCGAAGACCTGCGAACACACCCATCCGCCGCTGGTCCAAGGCGAGATGATAAGCATGGGGACCCGCGGTCCCAAACCGATGGGCTGCCGTCCTCCTGGATCGGCGCCGGGAATCAGCGGACGCCTGTTGCCGGGGTACTTATCCAGATCGAGAATTTCATCGCCGAGGCTCCCGAGAAGGTCGTTTGACACCCTGCCTTGTGCGTTAAGCTCGCTCGTTAGCGGCGGCATGGGCGGTACGATGTGGTCGAACTGACCATCGTTTTCATCGTAGTTGAGGAACAAGACAGTCTTGCTCCAGACATCGGGGTTGGCGGTCAGGGATTCGAGCACCAGGTTGATGTAGTGTGCGCCATCAGTGGGACTGGCCTCCGGATGTTCGCTGTACTTATACGGCGCGACTATCCATGAAACCTGGGACAACCGGTTGTTGAGAATGTCTTCGCGGAATTCGATCAGTGTGTGGTTGGACACGCCTTTCGTCACTAGCGGGCTGATTGGGGGTGCTCCCTCCTTTACCTGATAGTTGGCGAAAAACTCCAGCGAGTTATCAGTGTAGTTGTCGGTGGGCGTGCCGGGTTCTCCTGTACCGCCCTGATAGAGCTTCCAGCTGATGCCATTTGCTTCAAGGCGTTCCGGATAAGTCGTCCAGGTATAGCCATTGGTGTGAGCGCGCTCATCCAAGCCGGGACCATTAGGCCTGGTTCCGTAAACATTCCTGGGATCGATTGTGCCCGACCACAAATAAATGCGATTGGGTGCGGTGTTGGCGTGGACCGAGCAGTGGTAGGAGTCACAAAGGGTGAAGGTGTCCGCGAGCGCATAGTGGAAACTGAGGTCTTCGCGCTTCAAGTACCCCATCGTCAACACATCCTGCTTCTGGTTGACCCACTGGTTGTGTTTGCCGTGGTTCCAGGCGAGATGACCGCTGCTCCAACCATGGTCGGTGCCGGGCGAATGCTCAGTTGTGGCCTGGGGATTCAGATAAAACGGCAGCACATGAGGCGCGTTGGGGCTTAAGCCTCTCGCCTTGTAGTGGCTGGTATGGACCGAGGCAGCTGGCTGATACCAGACAGGCTTGCCATTCGGCATGCAGACCGGGCGGGGATCGTTGAAGCCGCGTACGCCCCGGATGCTCCCGAAATAATGATCGAACGAACGGTTTTCCTGCATCAGGATCACCACGTGTTGAACGTCTTTGATGGTGCCGGTAGCCTGAGAGGCAGGGATCGCGAGCGCCTTGCGAATGCTGGACGGCAGCATCGCCACACCGGCTGCGGCTCCTGCCGATGTCGCGGCCATGCGTAGGAAGTCCCGTCTGCTTTTCATCCCTCTCATCAAAATCCCATTACACGAAGACCGTATGTCGCCGGATTGATACCAACGAGCACATCGCCACAGCCATAAAGCAGTCCACCCAACATCGAGGCGGCGATTTCCTCGGCTATTCTATGCCGTGCCCGGATTCAAGTTCATGGTTCGATTCCAGCAGTGTGTCCAGTGGAGCCACTGCGCGCTGCCGCCGGGTTATATGGAAGTAGATGTATCCGAAAAACAAGAGACCTGCAAATAGAACAGCAACCAGGGGGTTGCTGTACAGCATACTCCCCATGCAGATGAGTGCGCATACAAGTGCAAATCCGGGAAAATAGGGGAACATGGGTGCCTTGAAGGGTCGCTCAATATCTGGTTCTGTCCTGCGTAATTGAAAGAGCGCAAGCATGCTGATGATATACATGAGAATTGCACCGAACACTGACATTGTAACGATGTTCGCGGTTACCGTTTGCCCGCCAAAGGTGATCAGCTGGTCGCTGTAGATCGCTGCTATACCAACAATGCCACCGGTCAGAATCGCACGATATGGCGTTCGAAAGCGCGGATGTACGCGTGCGAGAAAATGGGGCAGATATCCCGCACGGGCCAGGGCGAAAATTTGTCTGGAGTATCCCAAGATAATTCCATGAAAGGACGCTATCAGTCCAAACAGGCCAAGCCATACAAGCATACGAAGCCATCCGCTTTTAGCGCCGACGACAACCTTCATGGCCTGTGGCAAAGGGTCGTTAATATTGGATAGCTTCGTCCAGTCGCCGGCAGCGCCGGCAAATAACATCACGCCGATGGCGAGTGCGACCAGTGTACAAATTCCAGTGATGTAAGCAATCGGTATAGACCGCTTTGGGTCCTTTGCTTCCTCAGCTGCCATCGCGACACCTTCGATTGCGAGGAAAAACCAGATCGCAAAAGGAATTGCAGCAAACATTCCCGGCAGCGCGTGGACACTGAAGTGGTCCATCCCTGCCCAGCCGCCCCTGACAAAATGATGGATTGAGAAGCCTGGTGATACCACACACATGAATACGAGCAACTCAAGGATTGCCAGCAAGGTTACGACAAGTTCGAAAGCAGCCGCAATTTGCACCCCGACAATGTTCAGCGCCATGAAGACCAGGAATGCTCCCATTGCAGCGTGCTTTGGCGGCAAGGCTGGGAACTGAACATTTAAATATGCGCCAATTGCCAGTGCAATCGCTGGTGGTGCAAAAACAAACTCGATAAGAGTTGCTGCACCAGCGAGGTACCCACCGAACGGACCAAATGCGTGACGTGCATATGCAAACGGACCTCCAGCATGAGGGATCGACGTCGTAAGCTCCGTGAAACTGAAAATGAACGTTACGTACATCGCTGCGACCAGCAGTGATGTCACTACAAACCCAAGTGTGCCGGCCGTTGCCCAACCATAACTCCAACCAAAATATTCCCCGGATATCACCAGGCCAACTGCAATGCCCCAGAGTTGCCACGGACCGAGAGTTCGTCTCAATTCATGATGAGTGACCCGGCCAGCATGCTGGCCGGGTACTTTCGTTTCCATTTCCTTCTCCTCGCCCAAGGGGCACTCTAAGATACACGTCAAACGGGACTTCGCATTCGGAAAAAAGAAGTGGAACAACAATGTCCCATGCTTCTATGCGCCTGACAACAGTTTCTTCCTTGGACTGACCCAGAAATGTTCTCCACAGCCACTTCGTTGGCACTCAGACTGCGCAATCGAACAACCAACCCTCTGCATTCCTGCATCCAGGTAAGGCTAACCTCGACCCTCAGTGTTCGACTATTAAAGATCGACACATTGCGGTGGCCCGCAGTGTGCCGCGTGGAAGGACCATGGTTGATCTTGTTTCTGTGGTTGTTCGAGCATGAGCTTTCTGCTTCATAGCGCGACGATCAGGCACGGGCGGATTCTCTCCGCAAACGTTGCGACCATAAGGGGGTCCACCAGAGCGGCCTGCCCTTTTGCTCTATTTTGTTCAGTCAAGGATGAGAGAATGACGTCCACTTTTTACCACTTTTTGATAGCGGTATAGAAAAATGACGCCTATTCTGCCTCTAGAGGCGCAGTCTACAAGGCTCAATCTCCCTGGTTCAGGATGCTATCAGCTGATGTAACCTTTTTCAGGTGCAGCAAAGAGGATTCAGGGACGGTCAAGATTCACGAGGCTATAGCGCAAGCAAGTTTTGTTATTTGAGCAGCCTGACGGCTGCATTCAGGAGACCGACATCATGAATTCCCCCTCTAACAGCGTCCGCACCCACGTGGTGGTATCTACCACTGCCTTCGCATCCCTCTTGTTGCTCATCGTATCTTTCCTGGCTGACTCCCGCAGTGTGGCTCAGTCGATCCAGGGCAGCTTCATCGGAACCGTTACGGATAAGGCTGCCGCGGTGGTCCCTGCCGCGACGGTCACGCTTACAAATCTGGATGAAGGTTCCATTCGCACGGCGGTTTCGAGCGGCACCGGCGAGTATCAGTTCATCGATGCAAAGGCTGGGCGATATTCCGTGGAAGTATCTGCCCCAGGCTTTGAACGATGGACCATTACCGACGTTGTTCTCGCGGCGCGCCAACAACTCCGCATCGACGTTAGCCTGACCGTAGGAAGCGTCCAACAGGAAGTCCGGGTTTCTGCCGACGCAATTACTCCCATCAATACGGACACGCCGGCGATCACCGCCGTGTATACAGCAGCGGAAGCTGCGAATCTGCCGGTAAATACCCGCGCCAGCGCCACCGGTACCAGTGCTCTAAACATTGTCGGAACCTTGCCTGGAGTGCAGGCGGACCATAGCTCGTTCTCCCTGCAGGGCGGGCTGCCGTTCCAGACGGAAGTTTCCGTGGACGGGATCACCGTTCAAAACTCGACTAACAACTCGCCGATTGCAGATGCATTTCCATCGACAGAATCCATCTCTGAGCTGCGTGCCGATGGTGCCATGAACAATGCCGAGTTTGGTCAGCCGGGCGAGATCACGGTAATTTCCAAAGCCGGCACCAATAAAATGCATGGGTCGGCGTTCTGGTATCACCAGGATGCGTCCTTGGACGCCATCCCATATACTTTCCCCACAACCACGAAGAAGCCGAAGCTGGTCAGCAATACTTATGGCGGGAGCTTCGGTTCGGCGGTCGTCATTCCCCACTTTTATGACGGCCACAATAAGACCTTCATTTTTGGGGCGTTCGAAGGATGGCAGCACCCTTCGCAGGATACCAAGGCCTATGTCGTGCCCAGCACCCTGATGAAGGCGGGGGATTTCTCCAAATACTCCTCAGCCGGATTCACCGGGCTCACCAATCCCTTTACCGGGGGCAGCTACGGTACGGCTTTGCCTGCTGTCAATGGCGCCGCGGCCATGCTTCTGAAGTTTTATCCCGATCCGAATGTTGGCGATCCTACCACCTACACCGACAATGGCGTGGCCAATTACGTCACCAACAAGGATTCCAGCGGACACTCGAATCAATTCGACATTCGTGGCGATCAGTACTTCGGCTCCAATCAAAAGCTCCTGGTATGGGGGCGGTTTACCTGGAAGAATTTTCCCACCAACACCCCGGAGCCGCTATTAGTGCCTTCAGCCCAGAACACGAATCAGAGCCGCGTGCTCAAGATCAGCGCAAACTATACCATCACGCCACGCATCATCAACGAATTTGGATTCGGTTACACGCTTTACACCACTGGTGTATCGAATAGCTTCGATGGAAAAGCGTTCACGCAAGGACTAGGTCTGACTGGGTTGCAGAACTTGTTCTACAACGGCTTGCCGCAGGTTTCCTTCAACAATATCAGCGCACTGGACGCGGATCGGCTGAGCTCACTGACAAAATCTAATACCTATGTCTATACCGATGCAGTGAGCTGGACGAAAGGGCAACATCAGTTGCGGTTTGGCGCCGACATCCGCAGGCTGGGCGCGATCACGCCACTTGGCTTCAACGGCTCTGATAACTATGGCACTTTCCAGTACAACACCCAGAATAGCGCCGGCCTATTCACCGGAGTAGACTTTGCCGACTTCCTCTCTGGATTGCCCTATCAAACGTTTTATGACGTCGTGCAGGAAGACAACGACGGGCGGTCCACCCACTATCATTTTTTTGGTCAGGACCAGTGGAAGGCAAGCCCCAGGCTGACTCTGACCTACGGCTTACGGTATGAGCTGCATCCCGGCTACTCCGATGCCCATGGAGATATCGGTAATTTCCTTCCCGATGTAGCTGGCTCGGGCGCGTCGATCTACCCCACCGGATACGCAAGCGTGCTGGCCACGGCTTTTCTGGCTAGCGCTAACGCATGTATGCCATACGGAACCACCACCGGCGGCGCGGTCATCAACGGAGTACCCTGCATGCCCGTGCTCTCCAACCGCCAGGCAGGCTATCCCGCCGGCTTGAAGAAGTACCCGCACCTGCGGTTTATGCCACGATTCGGATTTGCCTACCTGCCGTTCAACAATGATAAGACTGTGCTCCGCGGCGGCTTTGGCATGTACAACATCACCCTGCTGGGCGCCAACTTCTATTCTCTTACCGGCACCTTGCAGGCCCAGACCACGCAATATACCAACACCTTGAATACAGCGACGCACACCGTCGGTTACCAATGGCCCAATATCTACGCCGGGGCGGGTAACAGTGGCGGCACCACGAATTATGGGCAGGACTATTTCGGCACCGCGAATAGCCCCAATTGGAAGGACCCCTATACCGAGCAGTGGTCCCTAAGCGTCGACCACTCTTTTGGGGTGGGATATGCGCTGCGGCTTTCTTATGTCGGTTCGGAGACACATCAACTGGTCTGGGCGCCGGATGAAAACACCTTGCCGTTTTCCAGTACGCTGTCGGCCGCAAACGCGCCAATAACCTCGCGGCTCTTTCCCAACTGGGGCCGCATCAACACGCGGGCAACCGGCGCGAACGAAAGCTACCAGTCATTTCAAACAGAGTTCTCTCACCGCTTCCAGAAGGGCCTGCAAGTCAACTCCTCCTACACCTTTGCCAAGGCGCTTGCTGATAATGAGGGGCCTGCGAATAATGGCGGGTTTGCCGGTGAAACCGGTGGAAACCGCGCGACCTCGATCCTCGATCGCCATGCGGACTTCGGGAATGTCTACGGCACTCGCCGCAACCGCTGGAATTCGACCATGGTGTACGACCTGCCGCTCGGCCGCGGAAAACAATTCGGATCCTCCATGAACCGTTTTGCCGACCTGGCAATAGGCGGCTGGCGGCTGGCAAACATCTTTCTCTGGCAGTCGGGTCCGTTCGAATCGCCATACTTCCCAGACGGTCAGGGAGATCCCTCCGGAACCGGTTCAGGTTTGGATGGCACAAATACAGGTTTTGACGGAGGCCACCGCAACCAGGCCGCCGATCGGATATTCGGGACGAGCACCAAACCTGCGAATCGCACCCGCTACCTTTGGGCCAACCCCTCGAGCCTGACGTGCCCCGGATATCCGGGCTGGACTCCCGGAACCGCCTGCACTACTGGCAGCGGTGACGGTCCAGTCCCGCTACCCATTGGGCGCTTCGGCAATGCGCAGGTTGGCTCGATCGCCGGTCCAGGGACGGTGAACCTTTCGAGCGGACTTAGCAAAGTGTTTCCGATTACCGAGCGGGTTCACTTGCGAGCGGAAGGTACGTTCACCAACGTCCTGAACCACACCAACCTCGGGGACCCAAACATGAATATCAGCTCACCAAGCTTCGGTTTGATCAGCAACACGATTGGATCAGACTTCGGCGGAGCGCGTTCCGGCCAGGTGTCGATGCGGCTGGATTTCTAACGTTGCTCCATCGCTTTATCGAGCGCGGGCCTCCCCGTCCGCGCTTTCCTCGGTGAGCCCGGCAGCGCGCAGTCGGTTGGGGGCGAAAGAGCGCGGCAGGACATCGTCATGGAAAGCCCCTGAAGTGGCAGTTCGGCACTGACGCAGGGTTCCTGCGAACCGTTATCGGGCTCAGACGGCGGCCTTCGGACGATGTGGTGGATGATCTGGCTCTACCGTCTCGCGCGTGCAGCTTCGATCGCGGCAATGTCAATCTTCCGCATCGTCATCATCGCGTTCATCGCGCGCTTCGCTGCAGCGCGATCCGGGTCCTGCGTCGCCGCCAGCAGCGCGCGCGGGGTGATCTGCCACGAAAAACCCCAGCGATCCTTACACCAACCGCACATGCTTTCCTGGCCCCCGTTGCTGACGATGGCTTTCCACAGGCGGTCGGTCTCGGCCTGATCCTCTGTGAGGATGATGAAGCTGACCGCTTCGTTGGGGACGAAGTTCGGACCGCCATTGAGGCCAAGAAAATTGCGCCCGCAGACGCTGAACTCAACGGTCAACTCCTGGCCTTCAGGCCCCGATGGCGTGTCCGTGGGTGAGGCGCCGGTCTTCCCGACGTGGCTATCGGGGAATGTGGCTGCATAGAATTCGGCGGCCTCGCGGGCTTTTCCATGGTCGAACCACAGGCAGGTCATCATCTTCTCGGACATCTGACTCCCTCCTCTCAGCTTTTCAAACTCCAAGGTAATTCGGCAGCCGCTCTCCTGTGAACGAAGAACGACTGCACAGAACAAGAGTACATCGCGGTTACGATTTTGGTCCCTGCATGAGAGCAAAGTGGCCGCCCTGATCGTCTGTGGCCTGCAGAATGCGCGACCCTCCAGGGACGTCCATAGGAGGCAACACTATTTTTCCGCCCGCATCAATCACACGTTTCTGCGCAGCTTCGATGTCATCGACGGTGAAGTAGAACTGCCAGTGCGGCGGAATCCCTTCGGGCATGCCGGGGCCTTTACGAGCCATCATCCCGCCGGTATAAAGGGGCTTGCCGGTCCGGAAAGTCTGGTAAATGCCCATGGCTCCCATGTCATGTGCATGATCTTTCTCCCAGCCGTAGTGCCTGGAGTAATAATCGAAGGCCTTTGCCGGATCATCGGTAAGCAGTTCGTGCCACCCCACATTACCCACCGCCATTTGATCCAAACGTGGCTGAGCACCTTGCTTACCGGGTTCGAAAAGCAGGTATTTTACCTTTTGCGGGTCCAGGACAACGGCGAAACGACCGACGCCAGGTATGTCCTGAGCAGGCTTCACAATCGTCCCGCCGTCGGCTGTCACAGCCTTCAGCTCCTCGTCCAGCTTTGCGGTGTGGATGTGGCCCATCCACTGAGTGGGAAGCTCAGGCGCGCCTGCGCCGGCCCAGGTCATCATGCCACCGACATCCTTGCCGTCTTTACCAAAGAGCATGTAGGTGAAGCCGGGCATACCGGCGTCCTTGACGTCCCAACTGACTACCTTGCTGTAGAAGCTGACCGCCTTATTAATGTCATTGGTTACGAGTTCGTACCAGATGAATCCGTCTGCCATTTTGTACCGTCCCTTTAGCGAGGCATCGCTATCAAGTAAACACTGTCCACATAAGCTATCAGAAAGTGGATGCCGTCCACAAGCGGCCATTTCCGCTGTACACTCTTCTTGAACCAGACGATGAAAAAGACCGCTACCCTTAAGAAGCGCAAGACCTTTCGTCATGGCGATCTGCGCAACGCGCTCTTGGCTGCCGGCATTGAGATGGCGCGGGTCGGGGGACCCAATACAGTCATCTTGCGAAAGGCAACCCGGCAGGCGGGCGTCTCCCCCAATGCGGCATACAGGCACTTTGCCAATCAGGCTGAACTGCTGGAGGCGGTGCGATCGGCATGTTTTTCCCAGCTCGCCACGGCCATTGAAGATGAAATGAAACAGTGCCGTCCAGGACGCGACCCGCAAGCGTTTGCGCGGAAGAGTCTGCGGGCGGTGGGGATGGGGTATCTGGGATTCGCGATGAGAGAGCCGGGGATGTTTCGCACGGCTTTCTCGGTTCCACCGGCTGTACATGAGCAAAACCCGGCGAACACGGCCTCTATGGGACTGAATCCGTTTCAACTGCTTTCGCTGGCGCTGGACCGCATGCAGGAATCGGGCTTGCTCAGCAAAAAGAATCGCAAAGACGCAGAGTATCTTGCGTGGTCGACAGTCCACGGGCTGGCACTTCTGGTGCTTGAAGGACCGCTGCACCAGATGCCGCAAGCGATGGTACTTGCGCTGGGCGAGCGCCTGGTGCTTATGGTCGAACGAGGGCTCAACTAGAACTGCCTCTTCAGCGGCCCCTTACCAGGTTTGTCCTTCAGGTGGTTGCTCCGGGTAATAGAACGCATGTATCGCCTTAATCTGTCCATCTACGATGTGAATCCGGTCAAAGACGTGATCCACTCCATTAACAGTCTCCATGTCGAATGCGGTTGCAACGTAATCTCCCTCGACGATGTGCTGCTTTAACTGAATACCCTTGACCACGGGGAGCATTTGCGTAAGGAATCCGAGTATGGTTGCACGCCCTGTCAACTTTGGCATGCGGGGCCCCTCAAATGTTACGTCTTCGGCAAAGGACACTTTGGACAAGTCCTTTGTTGCAAAGCAATCCAAATAGGCTTCGACCACAGCGACTTTCTGTTCTCGTGACATGACCGCTCCTCGCTTGCATATGATCTCAGACGCGCTGTCGTTCAAGCAGTAACTGACGAATTGGCTGACGAATTGGCGGTGATTCTCCCAGAACCAGGAAACGTGTGATTCCATGGTAGGAAAGGCCCGCCAACGGAAAGCAATCCTCGTCAGGCGAGCGGATAATATGTTCGAGGAGTTTCCGGATGCGCACGACACTTGTATGCTGCCTGCTGCTCAATCTGGCTGTCATTTTGGCTAGTGCTGCCTTGTTGCAGTGGTTTCCATCTCAACAGGGATTCACGGTGACGACCCCGCATGCGACTTATTTCATCAGCGGGGACGTCTTCCTCAGCGCAGCGTTGCTGGGCCTCGTGGACAGCGCCCTTGGGATTTATCTGGCTTGGTTGCTTTTGCACCCGCGTTGATATGTGTTCTGGGAGGGTCGTCGCCAATCCGGAAGTAACCCCATCACTGGGGGAGCCAGCATGCATAACGAACTGCCTCAAAACGGGATTTCCGGTAATTTGCCCCCGACCCTTATCCGTCCGGGGAACTTACTGAAAACGCGACTTCACAGGCATCTCTGGATTTACCACCGGTTTGGCGGTCCGTCCGCCACATTCCACCGAACACCAGGATGAAAATTCTCCGAATGAATTGGTGGGCCAGAGCGTCCTTGTCGTATGCGTTTGGAAAGAACCGTGAAGTGGGATGCATTCTCGATCTCGTTCAGGAGTACCGCCATTCTGATGATTTCACTAAGCGCTGCGGCTGCTGCCTATGCGCAGAGCATCGCCGGAACTTGGCAGGGGACCCTGCCCGTTGGCCAAAGCCCGCGCATTGTGCTCAGGATCAAAGATGCCGGCAACGGAGCCCTGCACGGGTCCATTAGTTTTATTGACAGGTCGGCCGATGCGCTTCCGTTCCTCTCGACAACCTACAGGGCCCCGGACCTGACCGCGGCGATTGGCGATATCACGTTTCGTGGCAAACTGAACGCCGACGGCAAATCAATCGCAGGGACCTGGACACAGGGCAACCAGTCCTTCCCGGTGAGCTTTGCCCTCGCCACGCCGGAAACACTTTGGACGTATTCCGGTCCGTCCACGATGCCTACAATGTCGGCAATGGCTGACCCATCCTTTGAAGTTGCCACCATCAAGCCCAGCGCGCCCGATGCGAAAGACTGGGGCTATTCAGTGCGGACCCGCCTGTTTCAGGCGCGAGACAACACCATTGCCGACCTCATCCAATTCGCCTACCAGGTGCGGCCGCGCCAAATCGACGGCGGGCCCTCCTGGATGAACGAACTCCGATTTGACGTGACCGGCGAACCGGATGCGCCAGGCCTGCCGAGCGTGGATCAGCAGCGGCGTATGCTCAGGAAGCTACTCGCGGAGCGGTTCGGCTTCCGGGTGCACATCGTGCAAAAGGACTTCCCGGTTTACGCCCTCGTCGTCGACAAAAGCCCTCCAAAGATCAAAGTCAGCGCCCCGAGCCTCAATGAGGATGTTGTTTCTCCCAGGGACCTGGGGGATGGCACTACGGCGGTGCAGTTTTCTCACACCACCATGCCCGAGTTCACCGAAGTCTTGATGAACTTTATCCCAGACCGGCAGATTGTAGACGAAACTGGCCTGAACGGCCGCTTCGATTTCACGGTGATGATCCCTACCAGCTCAGTGCAGGGTAGTAATGACATGGCCACGGCCTTTCTTCTTGGTGTTAGACCGCTGGGTTTCAAGCTCGCGCCGAAGAAAGAGCCGCTCGAAGTCCTCGTGATCGACAGCATCGGCAAGCCGACCGCAAACTAGGTAAATACAAAAGGTGGAAGACACGCCATCGCAGTGCACCTTGCGAAGAATCCACCCTTTCAAGGTGAATCATGCTACTCGAGCATGGCAGGTCCCCAAAGAATACCCCAACCTTATGCTCAGCAATCGCCATTGGTTTGTCGCCAACCCGGACATTATCCCCACAGCGGCAATCTCGACTATAGAGCCGTCATGCGTGAAAAACGGGGTTTTGACTAACTTCAGTCCCTCGCGGCTGGTGCGAGCAGGGGAAGCTACCGATAAGACTTCGCAGGCGGTCCGGCAATTGCTTCATCAGCCCTCGTCCTGGACTTGGCTTTGATGAGTATCGTACCTGTTGGCCGATCCCGGCGGCCCCCTTGAACCGTTTGGCAATTCCCGAAAAGTCTTGCTCGTGAATCCCTTGACTCTTACACTCCTGATCAACGAAACGGGGGGAAGATGCCTCACAGTGTTTCTCGCAGGACCTTCTTGAAAGATTCCATCGGGTCGGGGGCAGCTCTCGCCTTTCTTCCCCCGTTCCTTGCCAGGAGCGCGGAAAGGGCTGCCCCTGTTGGTCGGCCCCAAAAAGTGACAATCGTTGGAGCGGGAATCGCCGGATTGACTGCCGCTTTTGAACTCATGAATGCCGGACACGACGTGACCGTGTTGGAAGCACGCATGCGTCCGGGCGGCCGGGTGCATACACTTCGTGATGATTTCTCCGACGGCTTGTATGCCGAAGGGGGTGCCTATGACCTTAGCGATGCCTACACGCTCCTTCACCATTACATTCGCCTGTTCACTTTGCCCATCGAAGAAAGCGGCGCCGCCGAGAAAAATGTCGGCGCCAACGATGTCTTTTACCTGCAAGGTAAGCGCTATGTCGTGCGCGCTGGAACATTACCCGACTGGCCGTACCAGCTTTCGAAAGAAGAACGAAACCTGGGGCCCGAGGGACTGTTGAATAAGTATATGGCCGCTGCCGCCGGGCAAATGAAAGACCCGCTTACCCCGGGGTGGCCTGATTCCGCGGCCCGCCAGCTGGACGCCGTCACGGTAAACGAATTACTTCGAAAACGCGGCGCCAGCGAGGGGGTAATATCCTTCCTTCGGATGACCTTCCTCGGAGAAGACTTTGATTATGTCTCGGCGCTGCAGGACATGACGTGGCAACCATTTTTGGATCGCGGAAAGACCTGGGGAAAGCTGCGCGGGGGCAACGACCAATTGCCCCGAGCCTTCGCCGAAAGACTGGGAACACGCATGCGTTACGGCGCGGCCGTTCGTAAAGTTACTCAGGATAGAGACAAAGTCAGGCTATCGGTTTCCCGCGCCGGTTCGTTGGAACAGGTGGAAGCGGACCGGGTGGTTCTTACCATCCCTTTTTCCGTGCTCCGCAACGTGGAGTTGGATAGTTCCTTCTCTCCCCAGAAGCGAACGGCTATTTCCAGGCTTCGGTATACCTCAATTACGCGCGTGTACTTGCAATCGAGAAGCCGGTTCTGGACGCAACAAGGGATGAGCGGAAATGCGGACACAGATCTACCCGTCCGAACCATTGTCGATCACACTGACACTCAGGCTGGAACCCGGGCGATTCTCGGAACGGAGACTACGGGTCCGAATGCGCTGGCGGCTGCGGCGATGAGCCCAGATGAACGGCTCCGTTGGGGCTTGGAGAACGTGAGCAAGGTTTTCCCGGAAATGACCGAGAACTTTGAGGGTGGCACTTCCATTGTGTGGGACCAGGAGCCGTGGTCCCTGGGAGCGTCGGCTTACTATGCGCCAGGGGAGATGACGACAATGTTTCCCCACGTCGCCACGGTGGAGGGGCGGGTCCATTTTGCCGGGGAGCACACCTCTACACTTTTTGTGATGGAAGGTGCAGCACAGTCGGGCGTTCGGGTCGCGCGGGAAATTGGCGCGCCAATCTGACACTGCCCCCCTTGCCTCAATAATCGTCAAGAACATGCCCGCAGACAGACTGCGGCGCGTGAGGCCGAGTGCCCTTGAAAACGGGATTCTCGGTAAATTCCGGCCATCCCCGTGAAGTTACTGAAACAAGCGGGGTTTTCGTTAAGTTCCTGCACGATCAGCAGTCGCAATCGAGGCGTCACCAGCTGTTGAGAGCACGTGTGCCCGCACGATGTTAAGCGGGATGTGAAGGCCGCCTGCACGGGTTGATGGCAGACGGAGAAGCTTTTCTTGTGGGTGCGGTGCCTAGGCGCCAGAAAAAAGGTAAAAACGATTGGTCGCCGCAGACGGAGTGGCCAATTCCCATTAGACTACGGCAGAATCACCAACTCGGGTTTGCTGCCAGCACTCATACCGTAAACAGCCCCAGAGTAAAATGCTCCCGCGTCATACTTGTAGCAACCGGGGTTCTGTGCCTTCACGGTTATCGGCTTGCTTCCGCCGCCGATAATGGCCTCGTCTGGAGTGAACGGCGAATCTGTCCCGAATGCAATCGAGAACCCGGTGTTCTTACTCGAGGTCATCCACACGACCGTAGTGCCTGCTCTTATACAGAAGAACTGATTGCCCTTCGAGTCATGAACCCCCGGCTTGACGCTTGCGCCAGCCCCGGATTTTCGGATGTCGATGGTGCACGGCGCGGATGAGGATCCGCATGTGTTGCCGGTGTTGCACATGTCCGCCGGTTGCGGTTCATCGCAGACGTACTTGCTCTTCGCATTGGCTGGCGTGTTGCCCAATATGATGACAGCCGTCATCAGCGCGACACTGCACGAGCGCAGTTGCATTCTCATGGTCAATACCTCACAGGAATTGTGAACCGCTTCTTCTCAATTGAAGGCGTCGGATAGACGGAGCTATTTCTCCTTATTTCCGCTCGGCCAAACGATGATGTTGTTGAGCTTCCAGGGGTTCATTCTCAAATCCCACTGTGGCTCACCATCCTTGTTGATAGTGAGTTGGGTTGCCGGAAAGAGGACCCCGTCGCCCTTATTCTTGTCCTGATCGTTGATCCTTATTTCACCCGCCGTCAGGTTGAAGGACTTCGACTGAGTACTCCAGTAGGATTCTCCGAAAGCAATCTTGCGGTTGGTGACGAAACGGATCGAGCGCCCCGTGGGGGTCTTGATTTCACGGATGTAGCTGACATCGAATCCCAGGGTGCCCGGCATCGTGATCCGGCCCACTGCCTTCATCTTTTCAAGTGCGTTGGCCAAACCGTCGTTCTGACCATGTTGAAAGGACTCGATCAGAATCTTTCGGTCATCCGGAGTGGAATACTCGTAGACGATGAGCCTGACAGTGAAGTTCTTGCCCGATTGGGTGCTGGTGCCATAGGCTTGGGCATCGATCGTCTCAGTGGTATCGCGGGCGAATCCTGAGACGGCTGACATGGCTAAGATCGCCGCCGTAGCAATACTCATCTTCAGTCGTTTGGATATGATGTTCACCCTGTCCTCCGATTGCACACGCGATTGAATTTAGAAGGGGCGACTCTGTAGCCAGCTCGCCGCCTATCAAGCCACTGATTCCAATCGGTGATCAAGGTACCAAGGCCTAGTGTCGAAGAGTACTAGCAGAAATACTAGTACTCTTTAGCTAGTGGTTGTTTAGAATGCGCCGCATCGAGTGGACACGACTAGCTGTAAGGAAGAGAGTGTCTTATCTCCTGGTGCTGATCTCATCGGTGAGATGTCTTCTTAGATGGCCCTGGCGATGGCCGGGTGAAGACGCATCAGCTCCGTTCGAGCCATTGCGGATTCTCGGTGCTGCTCTGGCCTCAATTATCGGAGGTTACTCGCGTAGCTCCTGCAAAACGGG
>CAVVQX010000014.1:0-433972 GCA_963750415.1 uncultured Acidobacteriaceae bacterium | reverse complement strand
TAGGTAACTTGACCTGTTTACCAGGAGGTCACAGGCAGGTTCCTTATCCCGATCGACGCTGATTACCTGCAGCCCCGAGGAACGCATATCCTGTTCGAGTCCGCCCAACGAGGGCGTCCTGGCCAAGCAAGGTGCGGACCGACCCTAGGTAACGCTTAATGGGAGCTTAAAGGGAGTTTGGCTAACGGTCATGCGCGTTCTCCCGTTAGAGTCTAATAAAGTAGAGTGGATCTTCCGATGAGCGCAATCCAGCCGAAAATTCTGACCTGGGCGCGAGAGACAGCGGGGCTGTCGCTCGACGAGGCCGCGCGCGCTGTCGGCCTAAAGAAGGCCTATGGGGAAAGCGGCGCGGAAAGACTCGCGAAATTAGAGGACGGCAAGGCTGAACCGCACCGCCCCTTGCTGGAGAAGATGGCCAAAGTCTACAGGCGTCCGCTTTTGGTTTTCTACCTCAGCGCGCCGCCCAAAAAAGGCGACCGGGGGCAGGACTTCAGGACGCTTCCGGGCAGAGAGCAGGACAATCCTGAGCTAGATGCTTTGATTCGCGACATCAAGGGCCGCCAAGGTCTGGTGCGCTCGATCCTCGAAGATGAGGAATACGAGCCTGTTGACTTTGTTGGGACAGCGACCACGGATGTTGCTCCGAAGGTCCTGGCTGTGAGAATTGCCAAGAGATTTGAGATCGATCTGAAACGTTACCGGGAGGAAAGAACCGTCGAGGCGGCATTCGCCTACTTGCGCGGCAAGGTCGAAGAAGGAGGAGTTTTCGTTCTGCTGCTGGGAAATCTCGGCAGCCACCACACCAACATTCCGGTTGAGATTTTCCGGGGCTTCGCGATTTCGGACAAGCTCGCGCCCATGATTGTGATCAACGATCAGGATGCGAAGTCGGCCTGGTCGTTCACGGCCATGCACGAACTTGTGCATCTCTGGCTGGGGAGCACGGGCATCAGCGGCACCGACACAACGGACAAAGTTGAGCAGTACTGCAATGACGTTGCCGGCGAAATTCTTCTGCCAGCTGACGATTTGAAGGTTTTTGGGAATGTGGCGTCGTTCGAGACGGCGGTGAAAGATATAACGGCGTTCGCTGCTCAATGGCGAGTCAGCCGTTCGATGGTCGCGTTCAAGCTCTTTCGGACCGGAAAAATCAATCACTCTTCGTGGAGCAGGCTTAACGAAAAGTTTCACGATGAGTTTCTGGCTTTCAAGCAAAAGGAATCGGAAAAGAAAAAGGCATCAGACACCGGCCCAAACTATTACGTGGTGCGGCGTCATCGCATCGGCGCGGCGCTTCTTGGTTTGGTTCGCAGGGCCATTGACGACGGGAACCTGACGTATACCAAAGCAAGCCGGGTGCTGGGCGTGAAGCCGGGGAACGTGGAGCCTCTCCTGGCCACAGGAACGAATCGAGGTATGCGCTAAAGTGCTCCACCTCTCGGATGCGAACGTGTTAATCACGGCGAACAACACGTATTACGCAATCGATCAGGTGAAGGAGTATTGGGACTGGCTTCAATACCAGGGCGAACAAGGAAATATAAAAATCCCGGCCGAGATCATGGATGAAATCCTGGCCGGCCAAAACACGAAAAAGGGCAAGAAGAACGAAGACCTTCTACTTCTCTGGATAAAGCAACCGGAGGTCCGGAAGGCCCTCTTGCTTGACGAGAAGGTTGATGCGAAGCTCGTGACCAAAGTTCTGGAGGAGGGATATGCGCCGGATTTGACGGACATCGAAGTTGAAGAGATCGGGCGCGATCCTTTCCTTGTGGCATACGCGATGTCAGGCCCTGATCGGTGTGTGGTGACGACGGAAGTGTCGTCCCCTAAAAAGCAGCGCCAGAACAGAAAGCTGCCCGATATCTGCGATGCGTTCGGCGTCAAGTGCTATCCGCCATTCAAGGTAAACCGTGATCTTGGCTTCAAAACTACTTGGAAAAAATAGTCCCGTCCCGCGCCAGTTCCCGCAAACATCTGCCTGGATCGCTTTATGGGGGATGCGGGAAGGGGATGCGCGACAGACGAACTAACCGCATCGTCGTACGAAGAATCGGGGTCCCCTCGGATGGGGACTAACGGGACGCCCCTCCAGCTCTCGGAAGCAGCCACAGTGTAGTCTGACAGCGCACGGTTGAGGACTACAGCATGAGCAAGCTTTCCAGGACAGCGCTTTTAGGCATCGGACTTTATTTAGCCACGATAACGCTGCCCGCCGGCGCGGCTCCTTCTGCTCCCCCATCAGAAACGCTACTCTGCCCCGGCTTGAGCCAGCCGGTTGAGATCATCAAGGACCGCTGGGGTGTTTCGCATATCTATGCCAAAAGCGAAGGAGACCTTTTTTTCGCGCAAGGGTATAACGTGGCCCGCGACCGCTTGTTCCAGCTCGAGATGTGGAGGAGGCAGGCTACCGGCACGGTGGCCGAGATCCTCGGACCCCAGGAGGTCGCTCGCGACCTCGGCAATCGGCTGTTCCTGTTCCGCGGCGATCTGGAGCAGGAGATGCAGTGGTATCACCCACACGGCGCGCGGATTATCCGAGCGTTTACCGAGGGCATCAACGCCTACATCGCCGAAACCGAGACCCATCCCGCCCTGCTCACGCCGGAGTTCAAAATGCTGGGCATCCGGCCCGGCCGATGGACCCCGGCCGTCGTCGTCTCCCGCTTTAACGGCCTGCTGGGACGCGCCGATCAGGAACTGATGCTCGCACTGGCCATCCGGACCATGGGCGTCGAACCAGTGAAGGACGTGATGTATTTCCAACCTTCCGATCCCAAGCTGGAACTGGATCCGGCCATCGATGCGTCGCTGCTCTCGAAAGAGATCCTGGCTACTTTTCGCGCGTTTCGCACCCCGCTGCGATTTACGCCGGATGAGTTATTGCCCGCATACCGCAGCCGCGCGGCAACGGCACGGCTGGACCGCGAAGTTCCCGTATTCGAGGACATCCGGCAAGGCATCGGCAGCAACAATTGGGTGGTCAGCGGAAAGCTTACGGCCAGCGGATATCCGATGATGATGAACGACCCGCATCGGGATTTGAGCGCGCCGTCGTTGCGTTACTGGGTTCACCTGGTGGCGCCCGGCTGGAACGTGATTGGAGCCGGCGAGCCTGTGCTGCCGGGAGTGTCCGTCGGCCATAATGAATCGGGCGCCTGGGGACTCACCATTTTCGGCACCAACAGCGAAGACCTCTTTGTCTATGACACCAACCCGGCCAACCCGTTGGAGTACAAATACGCGGGTGGATGGGAGGCCATGAAGGTCATCCGGGAATCGATTGCGGTGAAAGGCGAAGCGCCGCGCGCGGTGGAACTGAAATATACGCGGCACGGGCCGGTGGTGTTCGAAGATATCCACCATCACAAGGCGTATGCGGTGCGCGCGGCGTGGCGGGAGACCGGCGGGGCGCCGTACCTGGCAAGCCTGCGCATGGACCAGTCCCACACCTGGCAGGAGTTTGAGGAGGCTTGCAGTTATAGCCGGATTCCCGCGGAGAACATGGTCTGGGCCGATCGCGAGGGGAACATCGGTTACCAGGCGGTGGCCATCGCACCCAGACGCCCGAACTGGAGCGGCCTGGTGCCGGTGCCTGGAGATGGCCGCTATGAATGGGACGGGTATCTGCCTATCAAGGAGCTGCCCCATGTGTTGAATCCGGAGAAGGGTTTCTATAACACGTCCAACGACTACCAGATTCCACTCGGGTGGCCGCATCGCGATGCTCTGCATTATGTGTGGGCCGATCCCTACCGGGGGCAACGGGTGGCGGAGTTTCTGGGGTCGGGACGGAAGTTTGCCGTTGCCGACATGGTGCAGTTGCAGAACAGCGATCTTTCGATTCCAGCACGGAGTTTGGTTCCACTTTTGCGCGGGATCGCGATGCCGGATGCGGCTACGCAACAGGCGGCTTCGCGGTTGCTCCATTGGGATTATGTGCTGGATAAGGATTCGGTTGAGGCCGGGATTTATGAGATGTGGCAGCGGCGGGTGATTGCTAATGTGCGGGCGTTGGTGATCCCGAAAGAGGCGCTGGAGTTTTTTCCTCCGATGACGCCGCCTATGGTGAAGATTGTTAGCTGGATGTATGCGCCGGATGGACGGTTCGGGGCGGATCCTCTTGCCGGCAGGGATGAGATTTTGCGGAAGAGTTTGCAGGAGGGGGTGGCGGAGCTATCCAGGCGATTCGGTCCAGAGATGGGGAAATGGACGCTGGGGGATTATCACTATGCACGGATATTCAGCCCGATGAGCGAGGCGTTGGCTCCGGATCTTGAGGAGAAGTTTGACGTCGGGCATGCTCCGCGGGGCGGGGACGCTTTTACTGTGACGGCTACCGCGGGGCCTGGCGATAACCAGGTTACGGGCGGGTCGTTCAAGATTGTCGCGGATACTGAGGATTGGGATAAGTCGGTCGGGTTGAATAGCCCGGGGCAGTCTGGGGATGTTGATAGTCCTCACTATCGAGACTTGTATGCGCTTTGGGCCCGGGGGGAGTATTTTCCGATCTTTTATAGCCGGTCGAAGGTGGAGTCGGTGGCGGAGAGGGTTTTGGTGCTGCGTCCCCGTGCGGTTCGGTGAGGGTTATTTGTAATAATTACTATTGCGAAAAGGGGGCTTCAGCGTCTGCGTGAGAACTCCAGGATTTGAGAAGCCCTAGGGGCGCACTGCAGGTCCCTCCGCTTCGCTACCCCGGATTTCCTGTGGAACGTGGTGGCGTTGGTGCACTTCATGCGTCTTTCCCTAACAGAAAGGCGCACACGCGGCTTTGCCCAGTGCAGCGTGGCAGGAAATCCGGGTACGCTCCGGTCCCGCGGCACGCCGGGGCAGGCGGGATGACAAAGGGGAGGGCGGCGTTTCTATTGAGGATTTCGTTAGTGGATGGACGGGAAACTGCAGATCCCCGTTCGACTTCGCTCAGGGCAGGCTCTCCACTTCGCTACGCTTCGGTCGGAGGCTGTGACTTTTTTGATTTCCCTTGTAGTCTGTGGCCGGAAAGCTCCGAAGAGTGCCTGCCAACAAGCATCGCCGGTGTTCCTTCGGCTACGCTCAGGACAGGCTCTTCGACTCCGCGCCATACACCCTCTGTTATGCGATAGATCTGCGAGGCGCTTCGCTCCCACGGCAGGCGCAGGCAGGATGACGCCTTTCTGGAGGGGATTAAACAACATCTGGTCGGGTGCAAAAAACACGAGAAGATCGAAAAAGTCACAGGCTCTCCTAATGAACAAAAGAAGAGTGTGGTGCCGCACCTCCGGTGCTCGACCGCCTGGCTTGTGGGGGGGGTTTGGCGGACGGCCCTCTGGGCCTGGATTGCAAACACCGCTTTTCCATGTTCATTCCATCCTTGACTTGCCACAGGTAAGTCAGCCGCTCGGGATGACAAAGGGGAGGGCGGCGTTTCTATTGAGGATTTTCGTTAGTGGATGGACGGAAACTGCAGGTCCCCGTTCGACTTCGCTCAGGGCAGGCTCTCCACTGCGCTTCCACGGCACGCCGGGACAGGTCGCTTCGGTCGGAGGCTGTGACTTTTTTTATTTCCCTTGTAGTCTGTGGCCGGAAAGCTCCGAAGAGTGCCTGCCAACAAGCATCGCCGGGTTCCTTCGGCTAGGCTCAGGACAGGTGACCTTTGACGCGAGGCGGCGTAGCGCCAGGCGCTTGATCAAGCTGCTGTTACAGGAAGATCCCGCGGTTAGCTATGCTGAAAACACGAAAAGATTGAAAAAGTCACAGGCCCTCGGGATGACATGGAAAGTGCAACAGTCTCATGAATAGTGGTTGCTGGACAGAACACAGAACGCGGGTTTCAAACCTAATTTGGACGGTCTGAAGTTCAGCCGTCCGTTCGAGACTAAATTCATAGATCCCGGTTCTCACACATGCTTTTTAGCCCCTGCGCTTTTTTCCCGCCAGGTTGCATTGCGTGCAGGATGTGCCATTGCAGGGGCTGAAGCCCGTACCCTTCAGACGAAAAACGTACCAGGGGCTAAAGCCCTCATTGTCTTTAATCCTCTACGGCACGACTAAAGTCGTGCCCTGATACAAAGCCAAAATGCAGATCTCACGCAGACTGAGGCCCAACTCTCTTTCCTACTTTTACGGCACGACTTTAGTCGTGCCTCGCCGGGGATAAATTCCCGGCCTACCAAAAACCCTAGTTTTTCCGCAGGCTGTTAAAGCCCCGAATCTATTTACCGGAGCGTTCACGCGGGGTTTGACCCTGGGCTGGAGTCCAGGGCAGCATGCCCCCTCAGAGAGGGGGCATGCAGAAATGCGGCTAGTGTTTTAGAAGTCCATCTTGAGGCTGAGCTGCAGAATCCGGGGAGGATTCGCAGCATTGATGGTTCCAAAGATTTTGGAGCTGAGCGCCTGGCCGGGGTTGGTTACGCCGGTGCCGGCGCTATTGATGGCGCCGCCGGGGTTGGCGTAGTTGGTATGGTTGAAGCAGTTGAAGCACTCTGCGCGGGCTTCGAGCTGCAAAGCCTCATGCAAAGGGATGAATTTGCTAAGCGCTGTGTCCACGTTGGTGTAGTGCGGCCCGTAGAACTCATAGGGCCGGGTGGCGCCATACGTTCCGGCCGTGTTTGCGGCAAAGGAAGCCTTGTTCAGCCATGTGGTGGGGGGAGCATTCTGGGCGCGGGGTTTCCCGATCAAGTTAGGCCGGTCCTGGCCTACGGCGGTCAGGGAGGCGTCGGTGCCGGTCGTTACTGTGAAGGGAACGCCGGTCGTCGCGGTGACAATGGGCGCAAGCTGCCAGCCGCTCAGCAGGAGCTGGCGTGTATAGGTTCCGTTTGCGGAGCTGCGGATGATGGCCGAAGTCACGTAGTTATGACGCAGATCAGACCCGCAGTTGCTGTAATCGCGGTTGGGGTGAGCCGGGAGTTTCGGGAGTTTCGTGGTCAGACGGATCTGGCACTTTCGTCCGCACCCAAAATCGCGAAAGTGCCGGTTCCGTCTGTTCACTAAACTTCACTAAACTCTCGGTCAGCTCACCATAGAGTACGGAGTCTTTTAATGAGGCATATCGGATTTTCAACGGGCGCGGTGGCTGGGGGCCGATTTTTCCTCTGCTCTGACACTGTTGGCAAGCCAGCCCGGGATCGACAGCATTGAACTTTCCGCTTTGCGCCTCACTGAAGTGGAGCCCTTGCTGCGCGCGATTCCCAGTATGGATCTCAATCGCTACAGCTACATCTCTTTTCATGCTCCGAGCTCGTTCCCCGCTGAGGAGGAAGCGTCTCTGTTTGCGGCGTTGACACAGTTCGTACCCAAAGAGTGGCCGATTGTGCTCCACCCGGACACGATCCACGACGCCTCGGTTTGGAACGCGTTAGGACACCGAGTGGCCATTGAAAACATGGATCGGAGAAAGCCGACCGGGAGAACAGCCGGGGAACTCCGCCCGGTCTACTGCGTCTTGCCCGATGCGCGACTCTGCTTCGACATCGGTCACGCTCGGCAGTGCGACACCTCGATGGCAGAGTCGTATCGGATTCTGGATGCTTATGGTTCGCGCCTGGCGCAACTCCACGTGAGCGAGGTCAACAGTGCGAGTCAGCATGATCCGATTACCTACGGCACCAAGCTAGGTTTTCAATCAATTGCCCATCTTGTTCCTGCACACGTTCCGTTGATTATCGAAAGCAGGGTATCGCAGAGCGAGATATCCAAGGAGATCAATACGGTGCTCGAGTCACTGCCATCGTTTGCCGATACGGCTGCGCTGCCGACTTAGCATGTGCAGACGAAGTAGAGAAACCGCAGATCTCTCCGCTCCGGTCCGCTCCGGTTCCACGGCATGCCGGGACAGGCGAGATGACAATTCTGTTTGAGCATAGTATTCCGCGTTTCCAGGAGAAGTCCGCGGAACTGCAGATCCCTCCACGGCACGCCGGGACAGGTCGGCTTCGCTCGGGATGACAAGGAAAGTGCAACAGTCTCATGAATAGTGGTTGCTGGACAGAAGGACAGAACACAGAACGCGGGTTTCAAACCTAATTTGGACAGGTCTGAAGTTCAGCCGCCCCTTCGGGACTAAATTCATAGATCCCGGTTCTCACACATGCTTTTTAGCCCCTGCGCTTTTTTCCCGCCAGGTGGATGTACCGGAGTTTAGTGGTCAGGCGGATCTGGCACTTTCGTCCGCACCCAAGATCGCGAAAGTGCCGGTTCCGTCTGTTCACTAGACTCCGGAGCCCCACCGCTACTCAACCCCCACCACGACCCTGGGAGATGCGGGACAGACGAACCCCCCCCCAATGAACCGAAACAACGGCGCAAATGGGGGTTATTTCGTCCCGCATCTTCAATTTTCGGAACTCAGCGTGTCTCACCTTAGGGGTGCGCTGCATCCCGAGATTCCCTGTCCCCGAAACTCCTCGGGCTAAAGCTCGTACCTACCCTTATATCCGTCCCCGAGTGATTCTTTGAGTAGGTCCGGGGGGTTGTGCCGTCCCCTAAAGGGGACTTGGTTTCCGTTGCTTCCTGTCCCGGCACTCCCGTGCCGGGCTCTGGATTCTTCCGTCCCTTTCGGGACTGGTTTGCGGAAAAGATTTGTGGAGATGCGGGTCATCCATGATAGGTAATGGTCGAGGGGAAACGGAGATTCCCGTTGACCCGCGGAGCAGGTTCCCCGAGCGAGCAAAAGGTTCTAGCTTTTGGCTGTCCTCGATCGCTTATCAGGACCAACGCTTTGCCAGCGTGGCCAGACATCCATTTGCAGGAACAACGCCGGGCAGACGCCGTCCACGAAGATTGCGTTAGAGTAAACCGGCCGGCCTCGAAACAGACGGTGAGATGTATTGGGAGCCGAAGCCCCCTTGCACAGCCACGTGGTCGCTGGTGAGAGCAGTGAAACAGGAAATCCGGCTGCGCTCCTGATGAACAAACGAAGAGTGTGGTGACGCACCTCCGGCGCTCGACCGGCTGCCCTTTGTATACCCAGCCCTTCCGGGCTGGGCTGACGTTTGGCGGACGGCCCACTGGGCCTGGATTGCAAGCACCGCTTTCCCATGTTCATTCCATCCTTAACTTGCCCCAGGTAAGTCAGCTGCTCCCACGGCACGCCCCACGGCACTCCGGGGCGGGGCGGGGCAGGCGAGATGACAAAGGGGAGGGCGGCTTTCTATCGAGGATTTCGTTAGTGGATGGACGGAAACTGCAGGGCAGGCTCTCCACTTCGCTACCCCGGATTTCCTGTGGAACTTGGTGGCGTTGGTACACTTCATGCGCCTTTCCCTTACAGAAAGGCGCATACGCGGTTTTGTCCAGTGCGGCGTGGCAGGAAAATCCGGGTACGCTTCGGTCGGAGGCTGTGACTTTTTTATTTCCCTTGTAGTCTGTGGCCGGAAAGCTCCGAAGAGTGCCTGCCAACAAGCATCGCCGGGGTTCCTTCGGCTACGCTCAGGACAGGTGACCTGACGCGAGGCGGCGTAGCGCCAGGCACTTGATCAAGCTGCTGTTACAGGAAGATTCCGCGATCCTGCGTGTCCATCGAGCGGAGGCCATGAGCGTTGCGCTTTGGAAATACTCCGAAGCTGACGGTCGACATAACACTCCGTATTGTTCTCAGCGCGCCCTAGCCGCAGCGAAAGCCGAGCGGATACAAGAGCACGTCTTTCAAAGAGCTTTCGATCAATTGATCGCGGCCTCATTGAAGCTCTCCAACAGTGGCCCAAGGCCTATTGCAGATCTTTCCTATCCGCGATCAATGGAGCTTTAGAGTCTGGTGAGGCTAAGAGAAACCGCAGATCTCTCCGCTCCGCTCCGCTCCGGTTCCACGGCATGCCGGGACAGGCGAGATGACAATTCTGTTTGAGCATAGTATTCCGCGTTTCCAGAAGAAGTCCGCGGAACTGCAGATCCCTCCACGGCAGGCCGGGACAGGTCGGCTTCGCTCGGGATGACAAGGAAAGTGCAACAGTCTGATGAATAGTGGTTGCTGGATAGAAGGACAGAACACAGAACGCGGGTTTCAAACCTAATTTGGACAGGTCTGAAGTTCAGCCGCCCCTTCGGGACTAAATTCATAGATCCCGGTTCTCACACATGCTTTTTAGCCCCTGCAATGGCAATCCTGCACGAAATGCATTGCGCATCTATGGTTCAGAAGCCCGTCAGAGCAGGGCCGGTACACCTACTTGGCTGAGAAAAAAGCGCAGGGGCTAAAGCCCAGATTTTTGTTGGCCTTGTGCGGCACGACTGAAGTCGTGCCCTGATACAAAGCAAAACCCAAAACTGAAGCTCGATAAATCATACCCCGGGCTCAAGAAAATGTAGAAACTCGAGCTGCATGCCCCCTCAGAGAGGGGGCATGCAGAAATGCGGCTAGTGTTTTAGAAGTCCATCTTGAGGCTGAGCTGCAGAATCCGGGGAGGATTTGCAGCATTGATGGTTCCAAAGATTTTGGAGCTGAGCGCCTGGCCGGGGTTGGTGACGCCGGTGCCGGCGCTATTGATGGCGCCGCCCGGGTTGGCGTAGTTGGTATGGTTGAAGCAGTTGAAGCACTCTGCGCGGGCTTCGAGCTGCAAAGCCTCATGCAAAGGGATGAATTTGCTAAGCGCTGTGTCCACGTTGGTGTAGTGCGGCCCGTAGAACTCATAGGGCCGGGTGGCGCCATACGTTCCGGCCGTGTTTGCGGCAAAGGAAGCCTTGTTCAGCCATGTAGTGGTGGGAGCATTCTGGGCGCGGGGTTTCCCGATCAAGTTAGGCCGGTCCTGGCCTACGGCGGTCAGGGAGGCGTCGGTGCCGGTCGTTACTGTGAAGGGAACGCCGGTCGTCGCGGTGACAATGGGCGCAAGCTGCCAGCCGCTCAGCAGGAGCTGGCGTGTGTAGGTTCCGTTTGCGGAGCTGCGGATGATGGCCGAAGTCACGAAGTTATGCCGCAGGTCAGACCCGCAGTTGCTGTAATCGCGGTTGGGGTGAGCCGGATCCTGAAATTGGTCTCCCGCATTGTCTCCATTTTCCGCGGGACCGGAGAGACAGTGCGAATAGGTGTAGTTGCTGAGCAGCGTGAAGTATTTCGAAAAGCGATGCTGCACCGTAACCAGCAGTCCGTTGAAGTTCGATCCCATCCCGGTATAAGCCTGGGTGACCTGGGTGAAATAGGCCCCCTGCGCGGCATCGATGCCGCTCAGCACGCGGCGGGCATTGGTGTTTGCTGTCGTAGAGCACTTTTTGGTAGCCGCAGGCACCGGCGAGAGCGTGCCGCAGGAGCCCGCGGCGCCGGTTGATGTTCCGGGGTAGTACACCGCCGGGTTCTGCTCGTTGCCGTAGGAGTTATGCAATACTCGCGTGCCGAGATAGGTAGCGGTCAGTGCCCAGTCCGTAAGAAACTGCTTTTGCACGCTCAGGTTCCAGTTCTGCGAGTAAGCCTGCTGCAGGTTCACGGGCAGCACGAAGAAGGTTCCGGAAGTGGGGAAAAACGCATTGGCTGCTGTGGGCGGAAACGGCTTGGGGTAAGGGTTCCCGCCGGGATATCCGTCATAAGGAGTCGTGAGGTTGCCCGGGGGAGGCGTCAGCGTAACGGAGTCGCCCCACGGCGGCATTGCTGCGTAGCGGGAGTTGTAGTAGAGCGGCGGCTCCTGGAAACCAAGACTGTAGGAAGCGCGAATACTCTCTTTTCCCTCGCCGCGCGGATCGAACACGACGCCGAAGCGGGGTTCAAGCCGGTTCCATTTGCCGTGGTAGTAGCCCTTAGGAATCCCCGGGTCACCATAGAAGTACACTCCAGGCGGTGCTGTGGGATATACAACCGATCTGGTCCCAGCGGTGAAGCCCGCCTGTGAGAAGCTGGCGCCGCGGCCCGTGGTTTCAATGCCCGGCAGCCCGGTGGCCCAACGCAGACCGGCGTTCACCGTCAACCGCGGGCTGAACTGTATGCTGTCTTGAAAATAGAGAGCGCCATAGTTCTTGCGGACGTCGACGCCGCTGTTGTTGCCCTGGTACAGCGATTGAATCCGGCCGAGCATGAAGTCGACCAAACCGTCTCCACTGTATTGTCCAGTGAAGTTGAACTGGCCGTTGGCGTTGTTCACGCCGTTAGAAACGAGCATGTTGCGCAGGTAATTCCCGCCGAACGAGAAGTGATGCATACCCTTGCTCCAGAACATGTCTTCGAGCACGTTGTAACCGTTGGTGCTGTTCAGCAGGCCTTCGCACGTGCCGCAAGCAACGGTGAACGCGTTCGAGATGTTCATGTAAAGGTAGTTCTTGATGGGCGCGTAGACCTGGATGCCAAGCGTGTTGGGATTGATGACATCAGGAGCGATGTTGCGGCTCACGATGTTTCTCGTCCACCCCAGGTGAAAGGAGCTGACCAGGCTCGAAGTGAGGGTGTAGGTGTGGCCCAGGGTGAAGGATTGAACCCGATCATCGAGTACCTGATTCTGCGTGTTCAACAAATTGTTGTCGAAGATACCTGGCTGCTTGAAGTGCGTGAGGTAGTAGCGGCCGAAAACGGTCTGTTTGGCGGTCGCCGTCCAATCGATGCGGCCGATGTATTGATCCTCATTCTGCGGCAGCGGAAGACCGTACACCAGTTGGCCGCTAGGGTTGGTCGCCAATGGGATGTACTTGAAGAGCGCGATCGCGGAAGGGTTGAACTGTGACGTCGGGATCTGGTTCATGGGGTAAGGCTGGAGCGTTGCCGGGTCGATCAACTGTTTGCTGGTATACAAGTGGAAGTCGCCGTTGAACATGGCCTGCGTGGGGACAAAACTGGTGAATGCGTTGGTTTCCTGCCGGGTGCGCGTGCCCTGATAGCCACCGAAGAAGAACAACTTGTCTTTGCGGATCGGTCCACCGAGAACCCCGCCGAACTGGTTGCGCTTGAGCGTGTCCTGCTTGGTGGAGAAATGGTTCTTCGCATTCATGTCGCCGTTGCGGAAGAACTCGAAGAGTGTTCCGTGGAAGGAGTTGCCGCCGGCACGAGTCACGATGTTCACGACTGCGCCGGGATGAACGCCGTACTGCGGCGACAAACCTGAAGTCTGCACGCTGAATTCCTGAATGGCGTCAGGGAAGGGAAAGGGAAGATTGACGTTGGTGAACGCGTCGTTGTTGTCCGTGGCGTCCATCAGGTAGTTAATGTTGGTCGCCTGGGCGCCGGCAACCGAGAGGGTTACGGCACTGGGATAGTTTTTGCTCGATGCCAGGTCGGTTGTCGGCGCATTTGCCGTTCCGGGCGTCAGCAGGATCAACTGCGTGGCTTGACGGCCATTCAACGGCAGATCCACTGTGCGCTGCCGATCGACGACCTGAGATATCGATTGATCTTCGGTTTGCACCATCGAGGCGGCGGCTTGTACCTGGACTGTCTGAGAGACGCCGCCAACCTGCAATTTCACGTCAATGCGCAGCTCGTTGCCTACCTGGATCACGATTCCAGATTGGTTGTAGGTGCTGAAGCCATTGGCCGTCACCTTGATGGTATAGGGTCCTACCGGCAGGCTGGGCAAGCTGTAACCACCGTCAGCGCCGCTGGTCACCGTGCGCTGGAGTCCGGATTCCGTCTGTACGACTTCGACCGTCGCCCCGGAGACCGCGGATCCTGTCTCGTCGGTGACAGTACCTTGAATTTGGCCACCACCGATGGCTTGGGCATGGAGCGTTCCTGACGCCAGGGACAGGAACAAGGTGAACAGAAAGACGGCTTTAGATCCAGCTCTTATCTTTCCGTCGCGAAGAAAATCGGCGAACGATTGCATGAGAGGCCTCCAAACATGCTGAAAAAAACACCCACCATGTGTACCAAATGCGCGAAACGCCAGGCAATGCCGGCCAATCCGGGACAGGCTAAAAACCGCCTCCTGTCCCTGAAGGCGGGACAAGCTGTCCGGGAAGATGGAAATGCCCCTAACGAATCGGGGCTGTACCCGCATTATTCCGGACTGCCGGTGCTGGAGATGCAAATAATGAGCTGGGGGTTGTTAGCGATAATCCCCTTTTTCGGGAAACTTGAATAGCCGGGCTCAACGGAAACTATGCCCGGCGAGTTAAATTTTCGTGTTCGCCAACAATCTGAATCGGGAAACTTGCCGGACTGAGCCATTCGCTCGAAGACACCATTGCTAAATCCTTCGGCGGCTTGCACTGAGATCATCGGTCGTTGTATGAATTGGCGCTGACGGAGTCCAGCGACGCAAGCGGGAAGCTGGCTCCGCCTTTTGCCAGACCGAAGCCGAATCTCGTGACGGGTTGCTATCGGCTAACCTCAATCACAATAGAACCCATGCGTTCGCTGCTGGCATACTCCCGATGTGCCTTTTGGATCTCATTAAGCCCGAAGATGTTTTTGATTGGCACGGCGATCCTTCCGTCTTTGAGCCATTCAAAAAGTTGCTGCAGATCTGAAGCGAAATGCTTCGACCCGCGATTCACGCCGAAGAAGGTGGTGCGCTTCCCCGACCAAAAGAACAAGTTCTTCGAGAACAGTTTGAGAGCCGAAGGGATCACCGAACGTTCAGGGGTGTCGGTCCACGCCGGCAAGTTCATCCCATACCCCACTAGAACCCCTCCTCTTTTCAAGATCGAGTAGGACTCGTCGAAACTCTCAAATCCGAGCGGATCGAAGACTACGTCTACCCCACCGAGGTCTTGCGTGGAGGCGATCCACTTCTTATTCGAGTAATCGAGAGGGATTGCTCCAAGTTGTCGCAGTTGGTCGTGCTTTTTCAATGAAGCTGTACCGAAGACCTGGGCTCCTTGTAGTTTTGCGAGCCGTAGGAGCGCGCCTCCGACGGCGCCGCTCAACGCATGAACGAAGATCTTCTGACCAGCGGTGACATGCGCTACCCGGTGGAGCATTTGATACGCGGTGACCCAGTCCAGGATGAGGACGACAGCAGCCTTTTTGTCCAACCCCTCGGGCACGCCTACCAGAAATTTTTCCGGAAGGTTGATTAGTTCCGACTGCCCCTCATACTTCGAAAGACACGCAACGCAGTCACCAATACCGAACTTCGCGCAGCCCGGGCCATTCAGCCGCACCTTGCCAATGACACTATAACCAGGAGTCAGCGGCGGCTTCTTCTGAAGCGGATACGTGCCGCGACGCATGTTGACGTCGGAACCTGAGACGATGGTGTACTCGACCGAAAGTTGAACTTCACCGGCTGCAGGATCGTTCAGATCACTTTCGACGATCGCAAGCTTGCTTTCGTCGCCGAACGCCGTAATGACAACTTTCTTCGTCCTGGCCATAAGCTCACCCTCGTGGATTCTCTCACCAATGACGGATGCCGATGAGAGCCAGCGCGAAGAGGCGCACGGGACCATCTCTTTATTCTTCGATACCGATGCCTGTCGCCAACGAGGCGCCGCTACTACCGTCTTTGCCATGATCGCTAACGGAGTGCAATCCGCCGTTGCTCTGAAGCGGCGCAAATCGTAAAGGAGTTGACCTACCCAGGGTAGGCCCATAGTAGGAGATAAAGTGTTTTTTCTTCAGGATCTCGCCAGTGCTTTAAGGCCGGGAGATAGGGCGTCCTCATGGGTTCCGGTAGCATTAAGTTCATGTTTGCTTTCGTCGTCGTACCAGTCTTGTAATGCTTGTTCTTTGATGGCCAGTCTGTTCAAAGCAGCATTGGCCATCTGGCCTAACGCTTGCCGGTGGGCCACCCGTAACGCCTTGAACTCCCGGCTACATTCATAGGCAGCCAAGCCTGCGTTGTCGCCCGATGTCAATTTGGGCGGCCTGACACTGCTGTGTTCCATTTCTGTCTCACGCCTGGGCTGAGGCGATCGTGGTGATGTCAACCACGATCAGTAGCCGCCAAAGCAGGCCGATGAGAGAAATATGCTCACTGTATTGGTAGACACGTGAAAGGCAGGAGGCTCATGGCTCATCACAGATGACCGGTCATACTGCTGCCGAGCAGCACGGAGCAGAAGGAAGGTTGAGTGCGATGAATGGATGGGTGGCGTTAGGCAATGGTATGGCCGGATTTGCCGTAGGCCTCTTTTTGTATGCAATACCCGCGTCGTGGTGGCCCCGATGGCTGCGCGAGCTGGTGGGGAAGAAGAAATGAGTGCAGATTGGATTTTCGTCTACCTGGCGAACCTCGCACCTGCGCTGGCAATGCATTTGAGCAACCGCAGCTGACCGACTCCGTCCAGGCACAGACTTTCTTAGCACCCTGCTAGCAACTTCAAAATCAAATATTGGCCGAACTCTCGGCGCAGGGCAATGCACCGGTGCGCGCTTTCTTCCAATGGGGCGTATTAATTCCTTTCGCCAAACCTAATCGGCCCATCACCCAGATGCCGTAGTAATTCAGATCAAACTCGTACCAAACGAGCCCATGGCGAGCCGAAACGGGGTGGGCATGGTGATTATTGTGCCAGCCTTCACCGCCGGTAAGAAGAGCGACCCACCAATTATTCCGCGAGTCATCGCGCGTGGCGAAACGCCGGGATCCCCACATATGCGTCGCAGAATTAACCAGCCAGGTAGCATGCAGGCCCAGTGTCACGCGTAGAAAGATGCCCCACAATACCATCGGCCACCCGCCAACCGCGAGCAGGATAAAGGCAACCAGTGTGAGCGGAAGCCAGTGATACTGGTTCAGCCTCCGATAAAAAGCGTCCTTCATCAAATCGGGAGCATACTTGGCAAGCAGAAGGGGTTCACCCTCGGCGCCGGCTCCATGAATGACCCACCCCGCATGGGACCACCACCCGCCTTCGCGCGGAGAATGCGGATCTCCCATGCGGTCAGTATGGTGATGATGAACCCGATGGGTGGCCACCCAAACCAGGGGTCCACCTTCCAGGCTCAGCGTGGCGCATACCGCTAAAAGATATTCCAGCCATCTCGGTACGTGGTAGCCCCGGTGCGTTAAAAGGCGATGGTAACCCATGCCGATTCCAACATTAATGGCGATCACATGAAGAATGACGGCGGCTACAAACGCGGGCCAGCTAAAAAAGAACAAAGCTGCGATGGCTCCCAGGTGAAAAAGAATCATAAAACCAAGCACCAGCCAGTTGACTGACAGCGTTTGTGCAGCGCGCGAGAGCGCAAGCATACGGAGTGCCGCCCTCTCTGGCGGCATCATCGCCGGCTGCTCTGAATCAGCGGATGTGAAGCCAACCGCTGGGCGGACAGTTTGCGTTTCTATCGGACTATTAGTCGAACTTCTGCTCACAAGCCCAATTCAACGCTTTTTGCGCAGTTTCATTCGTCATAGTTTTGTAATTGAAAGCACGTTGTGAGCAAATAGTGACGAAACTGAACTTTTTCGCGTCGTATGAAACGCGACCGAGGCTGTGGGTCCAATCCCGGGTCATGCCGCCGAATAAACCACCCTCGAGATAACCGCTGCCGTAATGGGGTCCTCTAGGTATACTGTCAGCCGATCAGTCTACAGTCCATTGGCCGCTTGTCCATCCTTAAAGCGTGGGCACGTTGCAAGGACGGGTCACTGTACAGATTGCGGGGAAAGACAATGTCGAAATCTGCGCCGAATTGGGCCCGTTCTTTCGTTGTTGTAGCGTGCTGCCTGGCTGTGGACGCGCCTGCTCAGCTCAAGCAGCTGCCTGCGGGGATCACGATGACCTCCAGCGGGCTGACCCTGGAGGTGACTGCATTACGTGATGATGTGCTTCGGGTACGCATGTGGAGAGGGACCGCCGAGCCAGAAGATGCGTCCTGGGCGGTTCTGCCTTCGGCGCGTTCGAGCCGTGCAGCGGTCGCGGCAGAATCGCGCGGGTTCTCGACCGGCAGACTTCGGGTGACGGTCGATGATCAGTTGCAGGTGACGGTAGCCGATCTTGCCGGTAACGTCATTCAACAGGATGCAGGGCCTGTGCAGTGGGATGGGGCGAAATTCAAGATCAGCAAACAGGGCACATGGAGCGATCACTTCTTTGGCCTCGGAGACAAACCGGGACCACTTGATCGAAAGAGCGAATCCTTCACCATGTGGAACACCGACTCCTTCGGCTGGCAGGAGTCTACCGATCCTATCTATAAAAGCATCCCTTTCTTTATCGACATGAACCACGGGCGTGCTCTGGGTGTGTTCCTGGACAATACCTGGAGAACGGAATTTGATTTTGGCCATGCTGATCCAAACCGCTACTGTTTCGGCGCGCTGAGCGGACCACTGGACTACTACCTCCTATATGGTCCCGAGCCGAAGCAAGTAGTGTCGGACTGGGCGTGGCTCACTGGACCGACGCCGCTGCCGCCGCTCTGGGCCCTTGGTTTCCAACAGTCGCGCTACACCTATTTCCCGGAGTCACAGCTTCGGGAGGTTGCCGCCAGGATGCGCAAAGATCGCATCCCCTCCGACGTTCTTTGGCTGGATATCGACTTCCAGCACGAAAACTGGCCCTTCACCGTAAATCAAAAGGCGTTCCCAAATTTTGCGGGGATGGTGAAAGATCTGGCCCGGGAGCAGTTCAAGCTTGTTGTCATCACCGACCTGCACATCGCAAGGCAGCCAAACGCCGGCTATGCACCGTACGATTCTGGAATCGCCGGCGACCACTTTGTAAAAAATCCGGACGGCTCTATCTACGTGGGGAAGGTATGGCCTGGCCCCGCCGTCTTCCCGGATTTCACCCAGGCACAAACCCGGCAATGGTGGGGATCGCTCTATAAAACGTTCGTCGATGACGGTGTTGCTGGATTTTGGAACGATATGAATGAGCCTGCGGTGTTCGAGACACCGACCAAGACCATGCCCGACGATGTTCAGCATCGCATTGATGAGCCCGGCTTCAACAAACGCACCGCCTCTCACCTGGAAATTCACAACGTGTATGGCATGGAGAACGCGCGCGGCACTTATGAAGGCCTGCTCGCACTTCGGCCTGATGAGCGGCCCTTCGTTATGTCTCGCGCCAGCTTTGCCGGTGGCCAGCGCTACAGTACAACCTGGACTGGCGACAACAGTTCCACCTGGAATCACTTGCGCATGACTGTGCCCCAAATCGTCAACCTTGGCCTGAGTGGCTTCTCACTGTCAGGGGCAGACGTTGGTGGGTTTGCCGGCTCGCCACCGGCCGATCTGCTTACCAAGTGGATTGAACTCTCAGCCTTTCAGCCGATCGATCGTGATCACTCCGCAAAAGGCACACGCATGCATGAGGTATGGGTCGACGGTCCGCAGCAGGAAGCGATTCGCCGCCGTTATCTTGAAGAGCGATATCGGCTCATGCCCTACTTGTACACAGTGGCCGAGGAAACATCGCAGGACGGTCTGCCGATCAATCGGCCATTGTTCCTGGAATTTCCGCATGCCATTGAAGATGGCACTCCTTTTGACCTCACCACGGGTGGGGCCGAGTTCCTCGTCGGCAGCCGGTTGCTGATTGCACCGAACCCATCACCGGAGGAAGTGGCCCCGTACGTCGTGCGCCTTCCCCCCGGAACCTGGTATGACTATTGGAGCGGCGAGCAGTACATACGGGAAGTCCCGGGCGCTTCCCTTGATGCCGAACAGCGGGACCTGGTCATTGCGGAAAAGCAGCTGAACATCACGCCGAAGCTCGATCAAATGCCCGTGTATGTGCGCGGCGGCACCATCCTTCCCATCGCTCCGCTCACCCAAAGCACGGCCCAAACACCTAGTGGCCCGCTGACCTTGCGTATTTATCCGATGGCAGCAAAGCTCAAAACTGTGGGAGAACAATGCGCGGGAGAAGTTTATAGCGACGATGGCCACACGTTTAATTTCCGCCAGGGAGCCTACGCACGTATTCGGTTCACCTGTGCAGTTGCGCCGGACGGCTCAGTGAGCCTGACGATCGCAAAGCAAGAGGGCACGTGGAAGCCATGGTGGCGGACCTATCGAGTTGAAGTGGTGGGATGGAAACCCAAACAAAATCGTGGCGCGGTGAATGGCCGCGGCGTGCCTCTCACCGAATTGAACGGACGATGGGGAATCATGGTCCAAGCCGGCGGAGACGCCAAACAGGTCGAGCTACGCTAGAAGCGCGCCACGACCGTCTAAATAGTGAACGATGGGATCCAGGCGATCGCAAGCTCGCAGCAAAGATACGCATCCCAGGCTTCGTCGCGGTCGATAACAATTTCCCTGCCGCTGCCTGAGACGCCGTGCTTACAATGACTGCGCCTCAGGGGAAGCGCCATTTCCTCCGAACGCCAACTTGGGCAAGACGGGCTCGACAGCTTTTCGCTTGCCCTTCGGTTTTGCCTTCGACGAGGCGTTGCCGCGGGCGTTCGTGACCGCTGAAAGATTCACATGTCGCATGAGCTTCTGTTGCACGCCGCTGGCCGCGCCGTCTTCGTCCATCCAGGTCCTGTAGGAGATGGGAAATGTGTGCCAGCACACTCCCGCCAAACCCAGTTTCCGGGCAGCCGGTCTGAAATAGTCCTGCTGGATGGGTCCTGCGTGATAGCAGCGGCCCGTGATATGGGAAGGAAACACCAGCCCGGTGCCCGGAGTCTTGTTCCGCCAATCCAACAAGGCCTCTACAAGAACGGGGTCCATGGAAGTCTGCCCGCTGAACGCTCCCGTCTTCGCTGCGTCGCCATTTGCAAAATCTTCCTGGACGGATATCCGGCTGGTTACAAAGTCCACCTGATCCCACCTGAGTGCAAGCACTTCGGAAACTCGCAGCTCGGTACACATCACGGTCACAACCATAGTTCTATGCAGTTCTGAAAGCTGGGCAACAAACGCCTGATATTGTTTGATGGTAAGAACCAGCGGCTTCCCCTTCCCTTTGGCGAGCGCCTTGATCTTCAACAATTCGTTTTCGAGCTGTTCAATCCGGGCGGACAGGCTGTTGCTGTGGTGTTCCATCTTGGCGGTTTCAAGCGCGAACTTGTGACTTTTGTTGATCCACAGATGGATGAGAGTCGCAAGCGTAATCAGGTACGCAATGAAAAGCCCGCGGTTGATCGAAGCAACCCACGGATTCAGCAGCTGGACCCGATGGAAGCTCCAAATCCCAGCGCCGGCGGTGAGCAGAGTGGCTATAACCATTGTGGACCAGAGCAGCCACTTGGAGCGTTGTATGACGCATAACGCTAACGGGAAAGTAAACAGCACCGACCCGATCAACCCTGCGGAAGTCGCGAAATCGAGCAATGCAACCAGCACCGTGGTTGCGCCAATGATGAGTGCCAGCAGAGTACGATTCATTCGTCACCGTTACTGTGATGCGCAGTCGCCGGCGGCGGCGGATATGCATTCAATCGGACGCCCCATCGCATAAGGAGCCGCCTCCACGGGACCGTGACCACTTCGCCCCGACAAACCCTCGCTGTAGCCTTATCGGCTTCAAACGCCGAAAACATGAGCCGCAATCCTGTCTTGGGATGCTCCGCCGACGGGATGTTAAAGTGTTTCGCCCGGCTGACGATAATCGTTTCAGAATCCTCACGATACCCACCTATGGGTGCCCCTTCTCTTTCCTGGTGTCTTGCTCCTCGATCAGGAGATCCGAGTAATGCCAAACAATCTGCACCCTGATTCCAGCCAATGATTCTTGCCAGGCTTCGAACCAACCTGGAAATCATGCTTTCACCGGTGACGGATCGGCCGGGGCTATTGATACGCGACCGCTTTCGCTATTCGGATGTCACCCTGATCGTCCCCCCGCTCTTGATAGCGGGCCTTTCGTTTTTCGATGGGGCGAGGACAGACATCGAGCTGCAAGCGGAGCTTACCCGTTCCCCGGGGAATCCCGAGATCCTTAGTGCCGTTGCACAGTTGATTGTGGCGCTGAGCGAGGCCGGATTTCTCGAAGACGAGACCTTCCATAGGTTGAGAGAACGGCGTCTTCTAGCATTCGCCAGAAGTCCGGTGCGCCCTCCGGCTCATGCGGGGTCCTCATATCCTGAGGAGTTTGGACCGTTGCGCGACACGCTGCATTGCTATCTGGAGGGCGCGCCTTCAACTCAGGCGGAAGTAATGGGGATTGCCGCGCCGCATATCAGCCCCCACGGTGGTTGGCAAAGCTACCAGGCAGCCTATAAAGAGCTAACACCGGATCTAAGAGACCGGACGTTCATTATTCTGGGAACTTCGCACTACGGACAACCCGGGATGTTTGGTTTGACTCGAAAACCCTACGAAACCCCATTTGGAACAACAAGCATTGACCAGGCCCTGGTGGCTGAGCTGGAATCGCAACCCGCGGCACTGCCGGAAGACTACTGCCATGCGATCGAGCATTCGATCGAGTTTCAAGTCGTCTTCCTGCAGGCCATTTACGGAGCGGATGTGCGCATACTTCCGGTTTTATGTGGATCATTCGGAAGAAGTATCGAGGCCGGGGGATTTCCTGAAGATAACGAGAACGTGAAGCGGTTTCTGGACGCACTCGGAGAAATTGCGGAGAGAGAGAAAGAACGTCTGTTTTGGGTGCTGGGTGTCGATATGGCCCACAAGGGAAAGCGATTCGGCCACAACTTTGTGGCCCATGCGGATAGGGATGAAATGGCCCTGGTGAGAGATCGGGACATGCTTCGGATCGGGCGAGTGAATGCATCGGACGCGCGCGGTTTTTGGGAACTGGTAAAAGAGAATAAAGACGATCTGAACTGGTGCGGATCCGCGCCAATTTATTCCTTCATGAAGGCTGTGCCGCAGGCACGGGGAACGCTGCATCGTTACCAGCAATGGAACATCGATGAAAGCAGTGTAGTCACCTTCGCCGGCATTTCGTTTGCCGTTTGATGAATGGAACAATACGTCTAAACAAGCTGCAAATTGCACTCTGTCCCCGCAAACAGACCTTGGGTGCCCCACATCTCGCTCGTTTTTGGCGAGATGTGGGATACCACGAACGTCGACCACTCGCCTCTAGAGAATGAATCGAAAGCTTTAGGGGGTCGAGAGGGTAAGAATTACGACGGGAGGGCTGTGGTATCCCACATCTCGCGAAAAACCAGCGAGATGTGGGGCACCCAGGGTCTGTTTGCGGGGGGAGAGTTCAATCTCGTTTCCGCAGAAACCCTTCATTTTTCCGCCACATCTATAGTTTAAAAAGGCACGGACTTCTATGACCATCTCAGGCTTGTCCCTGGCTCGTATTGCATTCGTCTTCCTGCTTCCCGCTGCACTTATGGCCTGCAGGCAAGCCTCTGTCAATGATTGCTGCCAGGTGGCGCGAAGCAGGGTTTGAATACAGACGACGCCATCGGCTACACCGGACCGTGTCCACCTGGAAAATCGACTCACCGCTACGTTTTCACTCTATATGCTTTGGACGCCATGCTAAGTCCCCCATCCCCGGTAAATAAGAAGCAGCTGCTGCAGGCGATGGAAGGTCACGTCCTGGCGACCGGCCAGCTCACGGGGCTTTACCATCGCTGATGCTTCTTCGCGCCTGAGAGTCGCAGCGGCGCTGTGCTACTGTTCTAGGGTCATGAGATCAAACTCCATTTCCCGCCGAAACTTCATCATCACGGGCAGCGCTCTGCTGGCGGCGCCGCTAGCCAAAGCACAACCAGCACCGGCTCATCTGACTGCCGGTCAAGTAGTGGAACGCATTCGCAATCAGGTGGGCGTTCCATGGCGGGCGGAGACGGTCGACCGCATTCTTGCTGGAGATGCGAATACGGTTGTTCGCGGGGTTGCGGTCACCATGATGGCGACACTCGACGTGATCGAGCGAGCCGTCGCCGCGGGAAATAACATGATCATTACTCATGAGCCCACGTTTTACGTCCATCAGGACACAACCGCCGAGATTCAGAATGACCCTACCCTCAAGTACAAACTGGACTTCATCCGCAAGAACAACGTAGCTGTTTTCCGTTTCCACGATCATTGGCACGCCCACCACCCGGATGGGATTGCCGTTGGGATGATGCAGGAGCTCGGCTGGGAGAAGAATGCCGACCCCGCTGACCCGACGCGTTTCACTTTCGCCGGTGAATCACTGGCGCAGTTTTGCCGGGGCATACAAACCCGTCTGAATGATCGCACTATGCGCGTCGTTGGCAAGCCCGCAATGCCGGTCAAAAGAGTGGCTGCCAGTTGGGGCGCCGCGGATCGCATGACCACCATCCCCTTGTTTGCCCGGCCCGATGTAGATGTGCTCGTGGTTGGGGAAGCGCGCGAGTGGGAATTGGTCGAATACGCGCAAGACAGCATTACCGCCGGCAACCAAAAGGCGCTCATCGTGCTGGGGCACGTCGTTTCAGAACAGGGTGGCATGAAGTACTGCACCGAGTGGCTAAAGTCATTCGTGACCGGTGTCCCGATCGAATTTGTTCCGGCGAGGGAGCCATTCTGGAACCCAGGTAATCCTGTCGAGTCCTGAAGGGTCAACACATTGTCGTGGGCCAGCCGGTCTAAGGAGATTTGAGTGACGGGAATCATCAGCGGAATCGGATGGCACATGGTGGGCGCTGCATCGGCCGCATCGTTTTACGCACCCATCGCTAAGGTCAAGCGGTGGACCTGGGAATCTACCTGGGCGGTGGCCGGCATCTTCTCCTGGGTATTGCTGCCCATCTGTGTTAGCGCCATCCTGCTGCCGGATATGCGGTCCTTCTACGCATCGCTTGACTTGTCCGTCGTCCTCAGGACTTTCCTCTTTGGTTGCATGTGGGGAGTCGGCAATGTGAGCTACGGTCTCACCATGCGATATCTCGGCATGTCGCTCGGCATCGGAGTGGCCATCGGGGTTACCCTCGTCGTGGGAACGCTGATTCCGCCGCTCGTCCACGGTCAGGCTCATGAACTGGTGAGCACGCGCGGTGGCCTGCTCACGTTACTAGGCATAGTGATCGCGCTTTGCGGCATCGTCATTGTGTCTGTTGCCGGGCACCGCAAGGAGATTGCACTGGGATCGGAGGTTCGCGAATTCGATGTGAAGAAGGGATTGCTGCTGGCGATCATGTGCGGCATTTTCTCCTCCGGCATGTCTTTCGCTATCGATGCCGCGAGGCCGATTCAGGCCGGGGCGCTGACCCTTGGGGTCAACCCACTCTACAGCGCACTGCCCAGCTACGTGATCATCATGGGCGGAGGAGGCCTGGTCAATTTTGCTTACTGCTTCAGCCGGCTCGCTTTCAAGAAGGAGCTTTCGTTGAAGGCCGACCTTGCGCTACCCGGAGCCACCTTATTCAAGAACGGAACTCTCGCCGCCACCGGCGGCATCATGTGGTATCTTCAGTTTTTCTTTTATGCCTGGGGAGCCGCGAGCATCCCTGCAAGCTTCGCCTACGTGAACTGGATGCTGCACATGAGCGGCTATGTTTTGTTTGGCGGGATCGTGGGCCTGGCACTTGGCGAATGGGCCGGGGTGGGCTCGAAGCCTGTGCGTCTGCTTTGGGCAGGGATGCTGGTCATTATCGCGGCGGCAAATATCGTCGGCCTCGGCATGGCATCCTGATCATCCGGCGATCTCAATCTCCAACTGTTCGCCTTCTCCCAACTGGATCGGCTCCGCAAGGTACACCGTTGTCTGTTCCTTGCTCTTTTCCAAACGCGTGGTGATTTTTTTGGCGCCTGCCTGCGCCGTCGCTCGCGAGCCGAGTGCCGCGACGGTGCAGGACTTGCACGGCAACGTGCCGGCAAGCGTCTTGATCGTGAACTGCGTTGCGCCCGATTGCGTGTGCTTCAGCGAATAGGTTCCCCAACCCGTGCCGGTCGCCCAGAAGCAATGAAAGTTCTCATGAGGAAGCCGCGGCAGGGCAATGACGTGGGCACGATCGCCCTCATAGTGAAATCCACTCAGCGCTACTACGCTGGACCACGAGGACATGGCCCGCGCATAGTGGTGGCCGCACTCCGCCTCATCCCACGGGTTACGCTTGACGCCGTCATACCGTGCGCGAAGATTTTCAATGTACTCCACCCCTTGCGGAATCATGCCCACGTAAAACATGAGGGCGGCGGTCGAATGCTCCAGGCCAGTCCACGCCTCAGCGTAGTACGGAAAAGGGATATGAGGACGAGGCCTCTTACCATAATCGCAGACCACGACAGCGGCTTCATCATTCAGAGCGTAGGTGCGCTGGACGGTGTCATGGTCCACCAGGCTGCGCTTGTAGTTGTAGCGATAAATCGAATCCAGCGTGGTTCGCACATGCTCCGGCGAAACTAAAGGTCCTAGGCCGGCTACGTCTGCGAGATATTGTCCCAGAAGCTGATCGATCAGGCATCCCGCGCCAACTTGATACTCCGGTTGTTCCGTATTCTCGCTCCCCATGCCACTGCGTAATTGCGGAGAGATCTGGTCCGGGCGAAAGCCTCGAATTTGCTGGATATAAAATTCGCCCCGAAAGAGGTTGGCGTCAATCCACCGGCTGCCCTGATCGAACAGCTTGCGATACTCATTCGCAGAACCATCATCGCCGGCCGCGCGCCCCATCTCCTCCGCCGCGCGCAAAGCCCCCAGGTAGTAGATCCCGCACAGCGGGTTAGGGCCGTAGAATTCCACGTCGTAGGTGTTGTGCTGAACACCGTCTAAGACACCGTCACGGTTCGCATCCCAGCCTCCCGGAATCCACGCGAACTCTATCGCCTTCTTGACCCGCGGCCACATTGTCTTGAGCCACGCCTCATCTCCGGAAAGCTTCCAATCCAGGTATGCGTGAATGATCTGCCCCATCTGTCCGTCGGCCGCCGCGATGTGGTATCTCTCCTTACCATCGGGAAGCAGCTGGCGAAAACGCATTCCGCCTTGATCGTCCATGCTGTAACCGAATGCGGCTTGGCGCAGCGACCGCGCATACGACGGAAACAGAAATGCGGTTGCCGTCTCATAATTCCACACATGCGTGCAGTTGCCGAAGCAGCAGCCTCGATGATCATCAGAGCCCTCGAAACCGTGAAATTCTCCATCGGCGGTGCGGAAGCAAGTGGTCGTCGCCAGCGTGGAGAGGTTCGCGCTCGCCGCCTCTTTGACCGCCGCAGGCAGGGTGCTGGCGGCGAAGGCGTTGGCGAAGGTTCGAGTGCGGTTTTCCAGCGATTGCAAATTCGTCGCTGTATATTGCGCCACTTCCCACGCATCTTTAAACCGCGTGGCGTAGTAGTTGCCGATGATGGCCTGGCCCTCGCCCGGAGGAAAGTCCCATCCACACCACTCCGGGGTACGGTTTGGGAAGTGCCAGGCTAATAGAAAAGTAAACTCGGCAGAGCCGCCGGCAGGAATCGACTTCTGTTGGCACAACGCGCCCACTGCGCTACGCGTTGCCGGTTCGTTCAGGAGCGCTCCATCTTGAGAGAAGGCGTCCCAAAACAGCATGGGTGAATTCCACCAGCGCCCGCGCGGCCACCCACGCCAATGCGTAGTTTGAGCTCCTTGACCGCCAACCACCGCGAGGGCAAAACTACCCTGCATCGGATCGATGGTGCTCAAGCTGGGGTTGGTCATCAAGAGGCCTGCCAACTCGTTCGCCGCCTGGTATTCGTTGATCCGGGGGTCCTCGCTGGGACGCGCCACGTCGTTGTTGACGGGCGCCTTGACCGGGTTGTCGATGGAAAAGGCAATTGCCACTTTTGCGCTGGAAGCCGCCGGGTTGCTCACCCGATAGCGCAGGATGGCCACCGGCAATCCTGAGGCGTCCGGGTCATGTGGGATGAACGGAGAAAACGCATCGAGGTCAATCCTCACTGGAAGGCTGGGGTCTTTGAATCGAAGCTGCGCCAACGGATACTGCGCTGTAAACTCGGCTGTGGCAATCCGGCTCAACCCTGGAGAGTTGTTCGAGCCCAGGCCGTCCTGGCCTTCGTAGGGAGGTAATATCCGCGCTTCGAGCACTCGCGTAATGGGTTCGGCATTCCCTGACTTGATCCAGATTGAAGGAAACGCGTATTGCGGGGAGAAGCCCTTGTTCGGCCGGTTGAAGATCTCCCAATCGCGTAGTTGGCCTCGCCCTCCGAGGGCCAGACTTCCCGCAGCGACGCCGCCCAGCGGGAAAGCAAGCATCTTGAGCTGATTGCCTGAGAAGATGCGAGGAAACGCAATCCTGTCTGCTGCGGGGCGAAGATGCTGCCTGGCGTCTTGAGCCTCCGCCTCTGCGAAAGGCGACCAGTGGGGAATCTGCGTTGCAGCGCCGACGGCCCCCGCGGCCTGCTTGAAAAAATCACGACGCCCTATGCGATACTTGCCGGCCATCTATACGGAGTCTCCTGCTGCGCTTCAAACTCTATCCTACTCAGCATTCCCGGCACCCGAAATTTTTCAACCTCATACGTCTAGGACAGGCTGCTCGTAAAAGGCCCGGAGAAATATAGAACACATGAGCGAAGCCAAATTCCGCCGGCGAAGGCATACAATAAACCGGCGTTCCCCCGTCAAACCAGGCCTGGAGTCTTCATGGAAGGCTGCGTGAGGTGAGTATTTTGTTCATGTCCATGGGCCCGATCTTCACGGGGCGGCGCGTTCAATGAGATTTGAGAGATGCAGGATCCTTTTTTGCTGCTGCTGTGCAGCGCTTGTCTTGGCCGGCATGCACACATTAGCCGAGTCGGTATCTGTCGGGACCAGGCTGGAGATTCGGCTTGAACAGCCAATCAGCTCCTACGCTACCCAGAAGGGCGCCAGGATCTCGGGCGTCCTGGTCGCTCCACTAACCGAGGCCGGCGAAATGCTGCTCCCTCTGGGCACCACTGTTGAAGGTTCCGTGGTCTCGGTCAGGAAAGTGGGCCTTGGGGTCGTCCACGAAACCGCGCGCCTGGAGCTGCAGTTCAACCGCGTGCTGCTCGCCGACGGGACCAGCGTTCCTTTGCAATGCCGCGTAATAGAAGTAGAAAATGCCCGCGAGTCTGTGGATGCTCAAGGCCGCATTCAGGGCATCCGCTCGACCGCCACATTGAGCAATCGTGCCTCGGGTTTTGTCGGCAGCCTGGCCTTTGGCGATCCGATCGCGGCCATCTTTACCACTGCTGCGTCGGCATCGGTTCTGCGATTTTCAGAGCCTGAGATTTCGCTTCCCGCAGGCACAGAACTGATCGCCGAGCTCACCGCCCCGATCGTACTTCCAAAGGTGGAGCCTATCCTCGTTCCCCCGATCGCTACCACCCCCGCCGACAAGCAGGATTTACTCAAGCTCGTGGAAGAGTTGCCGTTTCGGACCTATACCGACAAAGGCCATATCCCGTCTGATATCACCAACCTCATCTTCATAGGCAGCGCAGACGAAGTTCAGCGCGCATTCGCCGCCAGTGACTGGGTGCAAGTCGACTCCCTCACCGCGGAGTCGACCTACGCGACCATTCGCTCCGTGGCCGAGAACCAGGGCTATAAGAGTGCTCCCATGTCCACCTTGCTGCTCGGTGGGCAACCTCCCGCGTATGCCTATGCCAAGACATTGAATACTTTTTCCAAACGTCACCATCTGCGCATCTGGGCAAGCTCACAACCCTGGAATGGCGAGACCGTCTGGACCTCATCCTCCACCCACGACACGGGCATCGGATTTTCCAAGAAGAACAAGACCTTCATCCACCTCATCGACAGCCATATCGATAACGAGCGTGCCAAGGTGGTGAATGATCTTATCTTTACCGGGTGTGTATCCAACGTTCAGCTGGTCGCGCGCTCGTGGATCCCCAAAGATGCCAAAAACGGGACCGGCGAAGATCTGATCACAGACGGAAGAATCGCGGTGCTTCAGCTGAACGAATGCCTCATTGCGCAAGACACAATCGAGGAAGCCGGCAATACGCTGCGGGTTCATGGTAACCGTGTAGAACGCGTCTCCCGGCAAACGACGCTTACCCTCAAGAACAATATTCTGCGCGACAACGTCGGTGTTATGGCCTATTCCGGAATTCGTACCGGCATCTCGGAATTCAAGAAGAAGGATACTCCGCATTCCCAGAGAAGCATGGATATTGAGGGTGATGAATACACTATCAACGGAAAGACCGGGCGCAAAACCGACTATGCTGTCGATTCCGCCGCCATCGCGAGCAGCAGGACGCAAAGCATAGAATACGACCGCTGGAAGCCGCCCTCGGTCGAGATCGGTTTTCGCGCATCCTGGCTGGGCTACGCCGGCGGGAACGGCGGGGGAATCGGTTTCATTCTGGATTCGATTAATCCCCCCGGAGAGCAGGTTGTCATCGCGATCGACAATTCGCTGCACAATGGTTGGAATCTTGGCGGGTCCGTGACCATCAACCCGCATAAATATTTCTCCCACGAATTTAGTTACAACCGAAGTTTCAGTAGCTTCAAGATGGGATTAGGTGTGGTGGATAACGACACCACGAGCGGCAGCGTGCAGAGCGCATTTGCCTTTGCCACCACAGGGCTCCTCACTTCGCAGATGTCCTATAACCTCCTAATCAACACTCGCCCGAAGACGTCGCGATTGCGACCGTACTTCGCAATCGGGCCGGCCCTGCAATTGATGCATTTGGATGACGCCCCGATCAAGAAGGCGCCCAGCTATTGGAAACTGGGCCTGAGCAATATCGGTCTTCTCAGTGCGGCCTATAACTTTGGGAGCACGCCTCCCTTGGAGGGTGGCGGTATCTTCCAGGTGGGATTCAACTACGGCGGTGGCGTTCGCTATCGGGTAACACCCCGGTGGATGATTCGGTTGGATTATCGTGCAACGCTCACTTCACAACCTGACTTCTGGACCAAGTCGACGAACAGCATCCTCAGTGGAGTTGAAGTGGAGAACGCAACGCTGACATTTGTCGGGCCGGTATTTCAGGGACCCATGCGTGAGCAGCGTGTTGGCGGTGGGGTTTCTTTCACCTTTTGAGTTTTCTCCCGTCACTGTGGCAAGAGCGAGCTAAGACCCTTCCAACTCCAAAGGCAATCGAGGAATCTTCGTATTCGCCATCAGCATGCGATTTCTGCCGCTGCCATTTCTATTTATGATTTAAGTCGGCATAGGGGGACTCATGGACACGGGTGAATTTCGCGAAGTCGGGCACCAAGTGGTCGATCTGCTGGCCGAGTACCTTGAGAACATCGAAGAGAAACCGGTGTTTCCGGGTATGGAACCGCCGGCACTCGCCCGGCTTTTCGCTGAGCCGCTCCCTCAGGATCCCAGCACCGCGGAAAATATTCTGAGTGAGCTGGAGCAGAAACTTCTTCCCAATTGCACCCATGTCGGGCACCCAGGTTATATGGGGTTGATTACTCCTTCACCGACTCCAATTGGCATCATTGCCGACTTTATCTGCTCCGCCCTCAACCAAAACATCGGAGCTTATACCGTCGGCCCTGCCGCAGTCGCCATGGAGCGGCGCACTGTTCGCTGGCTCACCGACCTTGTTGGCTACGGAGAGAACGCCGGCGGCAACCTGACCAGCGGCGGCATGATGGCGAATTTTATCGGGCTCAAGCTGGCGAGGGACTCCGTTTCCAGCGATCGGATACAGCAAGAGGGGGTTCAGCAACGCTGGGCAGTGTACACGTCGGAGGAGCGCCACGTTTCGGTGGATAAGGCGGTCGACGCAGTGGGGCTGGGAAGGGAAGCACTGCGTGCGTTACCCACCGACTCTGCGTTTCGGGTGCGTCTGGATGCGCTTGAGGCGGCCATTGCGGAGGATCGTAAACGCGGCGTACGGCCTATGTGCATCGTGGGCATGTTCGGAACGACGAACACTGGAGCCATTGATCCGGTGCGCGAGCTTCGTAGAATCGCGGATCGCGAAGGAATGTGGCTGCACGCGGATGCCGCGTACGGTGGCGGCATGTTGCTCTCCCATGCGTGGCCCATGGGCAATCAAGGGTTGGACTTGGCGGATTCGGTCACCATTGATCCCCACAAGTGGTTCTACGCGCCGCTCGATGCGGGCGCTATCCTGGTCAAGGATGATCGTCGCTTAACCGCGTCCTTTGGGATCAAGCCTCCATATCTTACCGACCAATTCGATCGTGCCAATGAACGCTACCAGTATTACCTTCACGGCTTCGAGCAGTCGCGACGCTTTCGCGGGCTTAAGGTGTGGATGAGTTTCAAACGATACGGTGCAAGCCAGATTGGGGAATGGATCGACAACAACGTGCGCCAGGCGAAGCATCTTTACTCCCTGGTGGCTGAACACCCTGACTTCGAGCCGGCTTGTGAGCCGCCGCTGTCGGCGATCTGTCTCCGCTATCGAGGTGCGGATTTGGACCAGGCGCATTCCAGGGAACTGCACACAGAGGTCGCAAGGCGTATCGAACAGAGCGGGAAATTCTGGTTTTCGACCACTGAGCTGAAAGGGAAAATGTATTTTCGAATCAGTCCGGTAAACTTCCGCACGCGCACGGAACACATGGATCAGCTGTTGGCTTCTCTGGAGCAAGAGTGTCATTCCGCGCTCCAGAGTTTGAGCACCAGCGAGTCGAACGCCTAGACCGCTGCTTCGTCAACCTTGCCCAACGTGGCGTTACCCGAGGATACGCGACGCAGCCTTGCTCCGTTTCTGACTCACCGATGAGTATTGTGAAGAAGCGATCGCAGTCGATTCACGTACCACCAGTTCCGGCTGCACGATCACCTGTTGGGCGTAGGGCGCTTTCGGATGATTGATCCGGTTGATCAGAGATTCAGCGCCCATTTTGCCCATTTCGCGCAGCGGCTGGCGAATGGTCGTCAGGCTCGGAATGTGGAAGGGGGCACTCAGCACGTCGTCAAAGCCGATTACGGATACATCGTCGGGCACTCGCAGCCCAGCTTCGTGCAGTGCTCGAATCGCGCCGAAGGCTGCGATGTCATTAAACGCGAACAGCGCGGTGAAATCCCGAGTGCGCGAAAGCAACGCCTTCACCGGGCCATACCCCAGGGCGGGCGACCAACTATTCTCCGTTAATTTGATCAGCAGCTCCTGGTGAAGCTCCATGCCGCAGGCGCGGGCTGTTTCCAAAATCTCCTTCCAGCGGTAGTCCGTGTCGACCGTCTGCTCCTGGCCTTTCATAAACGCAACTCTGCGGTGTCCCAATTCTGCGAGATGCTTGAGCGCCAGACGAGCGGCCAGTTTGTGGTTCAGCTGGATATTGGTCACGCCGGGTACGGCTTGGTGCCCGGAGATGGAGACGATCGGCACCTGCACCCGCGGTGGGGTGGGCGTGTTCACCAGCAGAAGACCGTCAACTGATCGTTCGAGCAGCATCTTGGGGTATTCCTCGAGCAGATCGGGCTGCCAGTAGTGCGCGGCCAGCAAATAAAAATATTTGGCCGACATCAGATACTCTTCCACGCCATTCATCACCAGCGTGAAGTAGCCCTCGCTCATCTCAGATACCAGCACGCCGACCGACATACTGCGCTTCCTGCGAAGTGACCGGGCAAAGTAATTGGGCCGATAGTGCAACTCGCTGGCTGCGGCGAGTATCCGCTTCCTGGTAGCAGGCGGGATGGCCTGCGCGGCGGGTGAGTCGCTTACCACAACCGAGACGGTCGTAAGCGACAGGCCAAGATGGTTGGCCAGGGTGCGTAGGGTTACGTTTTCGCTTTTGTCAGTTGTTTTCTTCGCGGTCAAGGAAACTTCCGGGGTGTTTTGTAGAAATCGCTGAGGGAGTGTCGCATCTTAATTTGGCCCTGTCAAAAGGGAAACAACCTCCGGTTTCTAATGTTCCTGCCCCGGCCCCCTTAAGTTGTCCTGTAACCAGTGTTTAGGGGATGAAAAGCTGCCTTGACAGTCACGTCAAAGTTGCGTTCTACTTGTGGTCGATTTGTTAACAGAAACGTTTCTCCCTCTTTACAGAAACGGTTCTGCTAGTTTGACAGCGCCGCTCGCCCTTCGATAACCTCGGTTGCGGTCCACTTCTAGGCGCTGCGCAGTTATGAAAGCTAGCAAGAGCGACCGAAAGACCTGCCAAACCGCGATAGCAGCTGGTTGAGGCAGCCCAGAAAGTACAGCTCGGTTTTACCTTTTGTCGGTTCTACCTTTTGGAGGATCTATGCGACGCAATCAGCTGTCAAGGCAGTGTGCTGCCTTCTACCCGACCCAGTTCAGTTCGTCCGAAACCCCTCGTGAGAATTTCCCTGGGAATGGCCGTTTCGTTAGGCCAGGTCTCTTTCTGCAGCTCACATTGCTCGCGTTGCTCGCTGCATTCTTCCCCGGCGCTACGCTGCATGCGCAAACCAGCACCATTACCGGCACCGTGGTCGATCAGTCCGGCGCTGCAATACCAGGAGCCAAGGTCCAGATTGTCAATCAGGCGACCGGCGATCTAACCCGCGAGGCGGTATCGGATGCCGGCGGGACATTCCGTGCCTTAAACCTGCCGACCGCCACCTACCAGATCAAAGTAACCGCTTCTGGAATGCAGGAGCTTGATCGGAATGGAATTGTTCTGGATCAGGACCAGAGTCTAAGCCTGGGTAACCTCGCACTGACGGTTGGCCAGGCTTCGCAAACGGTCACCGTGACCACGCAGACCCCATTGATCGACACCGCCACCTCCAGCAATGCGGCAGTCATTTCTCCGCGGCAGGTTACCGAGCAGCCTCTGAATGGGCGTGATTTTGAATCGCTGTTGACGACTCTGCCTGGCATCGTCACCAACAACACATCGCAGTTCCGCCTGGTATTCAACGAGACAGATGACTTCTTTGTGAACGGAATGCGCGGCACCTCCAACAACTTCTTCCTCGACGGCGTGATCAACACGGACGTGGGCGCCAACGATGGTGAGTACACCAATCTGAGCCTCGATGCCGTGGGGGAATTCAAGACCCTGACCGGAAACTTCAACGCCGAGTACGGCCGCAGTCCGGGCGTCATGATTCTGGTTAACACCAAGAGCGGGGGAGAACGCTTCCATGGAACCGCCTATGAGTTCGACCGCAATACGGCCTTCGATGCGAATGACTGGTTCAGTAACCACCAGGGTTCGGCGAGGGCCGTGCTGAAGTTCAACCAGTTCGGTGGCAATATTGGCGGCTATATTCCGATTCCTAAAGTCTCGCCGCGAAGCAACAAGAAGGCCTTCTTCTTCTTCAATTATGAGGGAACCCGGGCCAACCGTCCCAACGGCAACCCAGGGGCAGCCGGCGGCACGTTTTATACCATGCCGCAACCGTCGATGCTTGGCATTGGCACTCCCAATGGCCAGGCGGATCTTTCACCGGTGTATCGAGCGGGTAACGAGTGCGTGACCAACGGCACGGGTACCTGTCAGGCGAACATCACGGATACGAACGGGAATCTGGTAAGAAACGGATCTGCTTTTGTTCCCGGCACCATCAAGTACAACTCGTTTGGTGAGGTCCTCACGGGCACGGTATATCCCGGAAATATAATCCCGGCTTCCCAATTCAGTAGCCAGTACGCGGCCATGATCAAATACTTCACTCCGGGATATCGGGGTACCTTCAATCATCCCACCTACAACAATGGCTTTGGTGACGAACAGCAGATCAACTTCCAGGACACATACACGTTCCGGAAAAACCAGTACGTCGCGCGTGTCGATTACAACTTCGGACCCAAGGCGAATGCTTTCTTCCGCTATGTGGACGATCGGCAGCAGGAGAGCCAGGGTTTCGGCATCTTCTCGGGCAACAGCTTTCCCGTCCTCCCTCAGTACCGCAAAAAGCCAGGCAAGAGTTATGCCTGGAGCCTGGTAAATGTGATTTCCCCGACTCTCACCAACGAAGCCACCGTCGGTTGGTTGCACCTGACCCAGGTAGTGGATATCGTTCCCGGTACTTCCAAGTCGCTCTACGACAAGAGCACCCTTGGATTCAACTTCAGCGATCTCTACCCTGAGACCAATACTCATGATCTGGCCCCGAACATTAATAGCGGGGACGGTTACATCAATATCAGCCCCTTCCCGTCCGGTTGGACCTCTACCGGCAACACCCTGGTTGCGACGGATGACGTAACCAAAATCCTCGGCAATCATGTAATTAAGTTCGGCCTCTTTGCCGATCTCAATGAGAATGGGCAGGAAGGAACCTGGACCGAAAATCCTAACCTGAACTTCGGCGCTAGTAATCAGAACGGAAACAATAGCAACGTTGGCATTGCGAACACGCTTCTCGGGAACTACACCACCGTCAGTCAGTCGAATGTTTTCGCCTACGGTCACTTCCACTTCTTCCAATATGAGGGCTATGTCCAGGACACCTGGAAAGCGACACCGAGACTTACGCTGGACTATGGTCTCCGCTATCAATTCATCGGTCCGACTTATACGACCGGCCAATACCATCAGTATTACTTTGTCCCCAACGACTACAACCCCGCAAACGCGGTGGTGATCAACACCGCGCCTAACGTCCCAGGACAGGCGCCCACGCAGGGCTCTATCATCCCCGGCGTTGGGGATCCTTACAACGGCATGGTCCGTGAGGGCACGAACGGATTACCCAAGGGTGGGCAGGCATTCCGCTGGAACAACTTCGGACCACGGATCGGATTTGCCTATGACGTTTTCGGAGACGGCAAAACTGCTCTTCGCGGTGGTGCGGGTATCTTCTACGAGCGCACCCAGCAGAATATTTTCAATTTCGGCGGTATAAGCAATCCTCCGGTGGTTTATACGCCGACCATTTACGGAGGTAATATCGGGACTCTCTCGCCATCGCTCGTGAATGGAGCTCCTCTGACCCCGGCGAGCGGGATCCTTTCGGCGGATCGCTATTCCCCAATTCCCACGACCCTGGGTTACAACCTCGGTCTTCAACGAGAATTGCCCTACAAATTCGCCTTCGACATCAGCTATGTCGGAAACACAAGCCGCCACTATGCCTACGTCCAGGAGTTGGAGCAGCTGCCGCTTGGGTTGACCACAAGCACGAACATTCTCTCCACGGTTAACAACGTTTCGGCGGCGATTTTGCCCTACAAAGGCTATAGCTCGATCAACTTCACCAGGTTCGGAGCCCAGGCCGCTTATAACGGCCTCCAGGTAAAAGTGTTACGCCGTTTCAGCGACAGATTTACGATAAATGCCGATTACACCTGGTCGAAGGCGATCGATCTCGAAGACACCGACAACGAAGCGAACACGATTCCGGATTACACGCAGCTCCACAAGTTCTACGCACCTGCGGGTTTCGATCGCCGGAACGTCTTCAACTTCCAATATGTCTACAACCTTCCCGAATTCCGCGGCCACAGCAAGCTGGTACAGCTCACCGCGGGTGGATGGGAGTATTCCGGGGTTACGTACTTCTGGAGCGGCAGCCCTTGCCTCAACGGTACGTCGGGGGATGGATGCGATCTGACCTCCAGCGGAAACCTTGGAAATGGCGGCTTCGGCCACATCCGCCCGGATTATGTCGGTGGTCAGATTCGGACTCCCCACAGCCACAATCTGCCGGCAGGACAAAATCCCATGTGGTTTAACCCGGCGGTCTTTGCCGCTCCTGCCAATGGCAGCTTCGGTAACTTCCGTCGCAACTCGATTTACGGTCCTGGAATTGCGAACTTCAACATGTCGCTGTTCAAGAACTTCAACTTCACTGAAAACACCCGGCTTCAGCTGCGGTTTGAGGCGTTCAACGTCTTCAACCATACCCAGTGGGGAAACATCAACATCAACTTGTCAGCGCCCCAACCGGGAGATACCTTCTCTGGCAGCAATGCAGGCAGCTCCGGCCAGATCACCAGTGCCCGCGACCCTCGTCAGCTGCAACTCGGAGGCAAGTTCTACTTCTAACCTCGTTTCCTCAACAAAAGGCCGGACCCACACCGATCATGGGTCCGGCCTATTTTTTTCTGCGTGCTCTAAACTGATAGAGAAGATCGCTTCATGAAACTCATCGCTTCGGCCATTGCCATCGCCTTGCTGTTCGCCCCGGATACTCCCAGGCAGACCTTCGAGTCTGCAATGCGGGCACTGAACTCGGGCGATTATCCGGCAGCAGAGGCGGGCTTCAACAAGGTCCTGGAAGCCGATCCGCGCAACGTCAGTGCGCTCGCCAACCTCGGTGTCTTATATGCCAAAACCCATCGCTATGGAAAGGCCATCCAGGTTTACCAGCGGGCTCTCCGCATCAGCCCCCAACTGCGTGAAGTTCAGCTCGATCTCGGCCTCGCTTACCTTAAGCAGGAAGACTACATCCATGCACTGCCTTACTTCCGGCAGCTGCACACCCGGTCTCCCGCCGACCATCAAGCGACTATGCTTCTGGCGACGTGCCTCATCTTCAGCGGCCATCCCGATCAGGGGCTCAACTTATTGAAGCCCTTGACGGAGGCGGAAAATGCGGATCCCGCCGCACTTTACTTGCTGGGCGTAGCCTATGCGCGCGCTGGGCAAGCCCAACCGGCTCAGGACATATTCACCAGGCTTTTTGCCGATAGCGCAACACCGGCCCAGGCAAATTTCCTGTTGGGCCATGCCTATTACGATGCCGCCCAGTTCCATGAAGCTGAGCAAGCCTACCAGGCAGTCCTGCAAGCGGATCCTGCACTGCCCGGGGCTCATCGCGAACTGGGCAAGGTATACATCAGCCTGCAGAAAAACGAGGAGGCTGAGAAGCAGCTCAAACAAGCGATCGACGCCGATCCGCAGGATGCAAGCGCGTTCTATTTCCTGGGCGCGCTTCTGGTCCAATCGCAGCGCTATGCCGAGGGTTTGTCTTACCTTGAAAAAGCGCAGAGCATGACCCCGGATTCATGGGCTACTTATTTCTATATGGGAAAGGCGCAGTTTCAGCAGCACGATACAGCGGCTGCCGTGCGCCTGCTTCGCCAGGCTGTGGAGATGAACCCCGAGGACGCGGGATCGTTCTATTTGCTCGCCCGCGCTTTGCGTTCCGAGGGCCACGTGCAGGAGGCTGACGCCGCCATGCAACATGTGGTGCAACTGCACACCTCGTCCCTCGACGCGGAGAAGCGCGCATTGAAAGACGCCGGCGTAGTCGGCGCCCGCTAACCTATGCCCGCTAACCTAGGGGTGCATCACCAAAGTTCGTTCCAATCGGAACGTCATGGCGGTCTCCGCCGGAACGCTGATTTCTTTGCCCCTGGTAAATAGCTGGGTAAGCGCGCCTCCGCCGGCTCCCGCCAGGGCGCCGATGCCGGCTCCTTTGCCTCCGCCGAAAACCGCGCCCATCAGCGCGCCAATGCCCGCGCCTCCGCCTGCAAACTCGGCCGTGCGGCGATTCGCACCGAGACCACTCTTGTTACTTTCCGTCACCGAGGAAGTATCAACCCGGTATTGTTCACCGTGTACGTCTATGGAATACAGATCCAGCACCAATTCCGGGCTGTGCACTGCGCCCCCGCTGCGTACGTTGCTCACCACCAGTTTGGCTCTCGTGCCCGCGGGAATCGCTACGCTTCCGGAGCTGCCGTAAACATCCCGTTCGATGGTTGCAGGATAGAGCTGACCTGAAGAGTTCTGCCCTGATCGGACAGAGTCATCCGAGCGGATAACAATGTCCGTCCCCTCAGGAATAACGATCGTGGGAATGTGTCGCGGCGCGGTGGAGGTCACCGATCCAGTAAGGACGAGCGAGCTGACGTCGCGTAAGGGGAACTGGTAGTCGATGCCGCCGCTGCCCTCAAAGGGAATCATCTCCGCCCCGTTCAGTTGGCCAGAGTAGGTTTTGCCATTGCGTAAGGTGAGGTGGTCCGCAGCATTCGAGAACACGAGCGACTGAACGTCGGCAACCGGCAGTTCATAATGAATGCCCTGGTTATCGGTGAAGGAGAGCTTTCCGTTTCCAGCGGGTGTGTAATGTCCGGAATAACTGGTGCCGTCGTGCAAAACAATGATGTCTGCATACGAAGGTACGGCAGCAGAGAAAAGGACCCAAAGCAAGACTTGCGCTAGAACTTTCATTTAGCTCATCCCTCGTGACGAGAAAAGGTTAGCGTAAATAAACGCGGAGCAACGAACATTTTTTGTCACTTCAACGAGCATATGGGTTCACGCGCATCACATAATGTGACACGTTCGCGTTATGCCTAAGATTAACCTTCGTGAGCTTCGAGACACTCGCCAGTTGAAGGCGTGGCTTCGGTCCGGAAAGACGGTTGAACTCCACGAGCGGAATCGCCTTCTTGCCTATATTGTTCCCGAGCCGGCTCACGCCGAACCCGAGCAATGGCCGGACTTCGCCGGCCGCGTCGAGAAGATATTCGGGGAGCGCCGTTTGCCGGGTGCCGATCTGCTGATCGAGGAGCGCGGCAGCTTTTGACGGTTGACGCGGATACGAGCGTTCTAATCTCTTTGTACTTGCCGCATGCCCAATCTAAGGTGGCACAGCAACCTAGAAAAGCAGCTTCAACCCAAACTGGATCTGCCGCGAGGTGGTCGCAGTAGCACTGATCACCCCGGCCGTCGGTGACTGCGCAGCTTCTACCGTGGGAGTTTTCGGGGTTGGCCCGGAGCTGTAAACGACCGCGTTCGGCGTGGTGAAGTTGGAGTGGTTGAGCACGTTGAAAAACTCGGCCCGGAATTGCGCTCGCAGCCGCTCATGAATCGTGGTGCTCTTGGCCAGGGATAGATCCAGTTCCGTGAGACCGGGCCCCGTGAGCGTGTCACGGCCCAGGTTGCCAAACGTACCCGGATAAGGCGCAGTAAACGCGGCAGGATTGAACCATTGCTGCACTGTCTTCCCATAAAGCGGCTCGTTCAGACTGGCAGCGCGGTTCGGGCGCACCGGGTTGCGCGTGTCCCCGTTGCCGGTCGGGTTATAGCCCAGCTGCGGCGAGAACGGGAAGCCGCTTTGCAGGGTCGCGATGCCACTGAGCGACCAGCCGCCAACTAACGCCTTTACTGCCGGGTTTACCAGCCGCCCCTGGTTGACGGGCAGCTCCCAGGTGCCATTGATAGCGCCGGCATGGCGGATATTCGTGGCCGCCGGTCCATAGTCGAGCCTGGGATTTCCCGGATACATGACGTAGGCCGGGGTGTTCGCCGACACGCTGGTGTTCCAGGCCGATCCGTCGTCAAGATTGCTGGCGAATGTGTAAACCCCACGAAGCTGCAGCCCGTGCGACAACTGGCGCCGCACATCCACTTCGAGACCGTTATAGTTACTGATTCCCTGTGAGACCCAGGAGGTCGTATTAGCGACATTAGGGTTGGCTTTAGTGGTTGACGGGTAGAACACCGTTCCCGGCGCAAGTGCCGCAGGGCACCCCGGCGCCGGGCAGGTCACGGTGCCGGGGGTGTTCTGGTCTTCGGAAAGTATCTGGTGGTATGCGTGCGAACCAACATAGCCGATGGTGAGCGAAGTGGCCGGGGCAACCTGCTGCTCAATCTTGAACGTCCAGGCCAGTACCGTCGGGGTTGCGATATCGGGCTGCACGTTACTGGGCGAGATCTGTCCACTGCCGGTGATTGTTCCGCTGGCAAGACTGGCGAGCTTGTCTACCGTGGTGTTACTGAACGACAGCGTGGTATTGAACGGCGCCGTCTGGTCAAGCCGGTAATCCAGTGTGTCCAGCAGGGCCCGGTGTACGCCGAAGTTCGCGCGCACCGCAGTCTTGCCATTTCCAAATACATCGTATGCCACCCCGATGCGGGGCTCGGGCATGAACTTCGCCCGGTTGTCAGAAAGAGCAGAGCCGCCAATGGTGGGATTCGTATTGATGATGCCGTTGGTAAAGTCATAATTCGAGGCCCGGCTGTGAACCTCGTTCCAACCGTTGCTCGATTCAGAACGGAAGCCGGCGCGAAGCTCGAGCCGTGGCGTTACCTTCCAGGTGTCTTCAATAAAGCCCGCTCCAAAAAGCGATCGCCAGCCCAGCGCCGTTGGGGAAGGCACAACCGTGAAGGTCGCCACGCTGCCCTTGAGGAACGAGCTGAGGGTGGAGAAAGACGCCTGTCCATACTGGTTCTGGGCCAGGTTGTCGTTGGATTGCAGCCGTTGCAGCCACACGCCAAACTCAACCTGGTGCTGCCCGTGGGTCCAGAAAACATGCTCGTCGACCGTGAAGAGATTACGTACAGCCTGGTTGTTGCTGCCGGTATTCGCCCCCGCAAGTGTGACCTGAGAGGCGCCATTCGAAGCCGTGCTTCCCGAGATCACGACAGCGCCGACCGGCTTGCCCGCTATCCAGCCAGGCACTGCATCCGGCGCCTGGCCGGTGAAGTAATAAGCTCCGCGCGAATAACCGATGCGAAAGGTATTGAGCAGATTAGGTGAAAAAATGTGTTGCTCCTGCACGCTCACCACCTGCTCGCGCAGCCGTTCGTAGATCGTTGAATAAGGGTTTTGCGAGGGCGTATTGGCGTCGCTGTCATCCGCCGTATAAACGCCGAAGAGCAGATCGCTGGGGGTCAGGTTGGCATCGATCCGTGTGGTCCCAAAATCCTCGCGAACGTGCTGGGGCGGATTGGAGAAGGCTTCAGCGATCCCGCTTGGCGTGCCGTTCGGGTTGAGCAGCTCAGGCCCATTGGCGACCGGCCACAACGCGAGCAGCGGCCGGACGACGGAGGAAGCAGCCGCCCGCGAGGCATTGTCCGGAACAAAACTGACTGCACTCAGGCCGAGATGCTGGCGGTAACCTTCGTAGTTACCAAACCCGAACAGCTTGTCATGGCGTATGGGGCCGCCGAGTGCGGCGCCAAAGTCATTGCGCTGAAACTCCGGAATATTAGCCTGGTCGAAATAATTACGCGCGTCGAGGGCACTGTTGCGCAGGAATTCATACACCGACCCGTGGAGTTTGTTTCCGCCTGACGCGGTAATGATCGAAACCTGCGCTCCCGTGCGCTTGCCATAATTCGCGCCATAGGTATCGCTGACCACGTTGAATTCGCGAACCGCGTCCACTCCCAGCAACTGCCCGCTGGTGCCCCCGGGGGTTACGTTGATGAGCGAGGCCCCGGTGTACTCGATTCCGTTCAATAGAAAGAGATTATCCTGCGGGCGCCGCCCGGAGACGGAGTACATATTGCCAACTGAAGAGTTGGATGTGCCCACGCCGCCGGAACGCTGGGTGGTATAGCTCACCGAAGCCGGGTTGAGTTCAACAAGCTGGTCGAAGCTCCGCCCATTCAGCGGTAGCTCCTTAACCTGTCGCTCATCCACCAGCCCCTGTGTCTGGAGGGTAGAGACATCGACCACGGCAGGCGTGTCCACAACGGAGACAGTCTCTTGCACGCTACCCAGCGTGAGGGCAAGGTGCAGCTGGACATTCTGGCCAACGGTAAGCGCGACGCCGGTACGCTCGATTGGGGTAAATCCACTGTGGGAAACAGAAACGGTATACACGCCCACAGCGATTGAGGGTGCGGAGAAGGTGCCGCCCTCCCCAGTAACAATTTTTCGTTCGCTGCCCGTCTCATCGTTGCGGATGACCACCTCGGCCCGGGGCAGGGCTGCGCCCGCGGGGTCCACGACGTCACCGGAGATCGTGCCCCCCACCATCTGGGCACCAGCCCAGGGCGCAGGCACGATGAGAAGAGATAACAGCCAATATCGAAGTTGAAGCCGCACGTCACGCATAAATAACTCCTGGAGTTTTTTCTCGGATACGGAGGGAAACAACTAGCGGCAACAACAAAAGCAGGAGCGCGGCGAGAGGGAAGCGCGAGATGCAGAAATGCGTAGATAGAGAGCTAGGCTCAAATGAGAATGTCCTGGAAACCTATGAAATGAGTGAGCTGATTTGCCTGTTGACTGTACTAGCGCGAACAACAACAGCGGGCCGGCGCCGAGGAGGCGCGGCTACAACGAACGAGGCTCTTTAGTGCAGAAGTCACTCTAAGACACTAACACACCGGCCGCCTCAGATGAAAGCGGCAGAGGGCCGGGTCAGGAACCCCTTTGCTTCCGTGGTCTTACTTTAGTGGGTCGCCGATTCTGCCCCACGGTGCGGCCTTGATGGGGCGAAGGTAGTCCACTTGTAGGCCTCCGCGTCGTGGAGACCGGCCGGTGCTGTCCACAGTTCAGTAGTTATGCTGCGCGATCATGGTCTGCATCAAAAATTTCCTGGTCATAGGGTCAGGGTTCTTGAGTTTTAGATATAGGCGATGAGATCGATTTCAACCAGCGAGTTGCCGGGAATGCCGCCGGCAGGCGCAACCGTGGTGCGCACGGGAGGTACTTTGCCCCACCGTCCCGCATACGCGGTGTTCATCCTGGCCCAGTCTTTAATGTCGTTGAGGTAGACGTTGACCTTGAGCACCTTGTCCATGGACGAGCCTGCACAGATGAGGTTCTTCTCCAGTTCGTCGAGAACATGCTTGGTGTGCTCTTCAATCGTGCCCTCGAAGTGCGCGCCCACCCCGGCCAGGAAGAGCAGATTGCCGTATGACACTGCACTCGAAAACAAAGGCGTAGCAGCGGCCGCATTATCCTCATTCGGCTTGCACGAGTAGGCCTTCTTCTCGAGCGAGCCCGGCTTCTTTGCCTCTGCAGAGGCGCCCAGCATGGTGCCCCCGGTTGCGATGGCGGCCGCTTTGGTCGCGTTCTTGAGAAGACTTCTTCTGGACTGCGTTCCCATGGACGTACTCCTTTTCATTGGATGGTGATCGAGCCCAATCACTCCCTAAGCGCGGATCGACATCTTGTGATGAAAAACGTTGTTCGGGTCATAGTGCCGCTTCACCTTTTGCAAAAACGGATAAAGATCGTGGGCGCCGTAGTAAAGCTGCGGCCAGAAGGCATACGCGAGCATATCGCCGTCCGGATAGTTGATGTAACAGCCCTCGTAGTACTCGTTAGGGTAGGGCGTGCCCGCGTACTGCGGTTCTACCTGTTGTGAGTAAAGATCCGTGTAGAACTCTCGCATCCACTGCAGGCGGCCCGCATCTTGCTCCGGGTGGTCCCAATATTGCTGAAACTGGACCTTCATGACTGACGAACGCTGCCAGACCGAAGTCACCCCCGCCAGGCCCTTCGCGTTCACGGCGCCTCCATACGAGTCCACTGCCATCACTGAACCGCGCAGGTCAACGCCCGGGACTATCCGCGTAAGGTGCTTGTAGATGCACTTTGCTTCCGCGCGGGTGAAGTTGCGTCTCATATAAGAGGATTTGTACGCCGCGCGGCCACTGCGCCCGCTTCCACTGTCGCCGATTGTCGCATCGAGCCACAACAGCCGATCGATGCTGTATTTGCCTGTCTGCTGGCGGGCATTGGGGTTGCGCGGTGAAAAACGTTGGTCGCCTGGTACACCCGCGCGTCGTTCCAACGGATCGAACGGTTCAAAACGGTCGAGAAATTCCTCTAACGGCTTCAGGTCGTCGCAGCGCCCATCCGGGTTGCAGAATTGCAGGGAAAGTCCGATGCGGCCTGCAGAAGCGTGTGTCAGACCGATCGCGGCAAACAGTCCCCAGGTATCCTTGTCGCAGCCGCGCTTCTCCCAGTAGTCTCCGAACGCCAGCAGGATGGCGATAAACTTGTCCTCGGTCATGCTGGGCCAGTCAAAGGAGAAGTGGGCATTCGCAACTTCAAACGGCGCCACCGGTAAGCGATCGAAGAGAAAGCCGGTAACGATGCCGAAATTCCCTCCGCCCGCACCGCGGCAGGCACGAAATAGATCGGGTTCATGCTGTTTGTCGACCGTCTTGAGCGCCACATGCCCTTTGCTATCGACGGTGAGGATTTCCACCGCAGAAAGCCAGTCGATGGTGAGCCCATGCAACCGCGACAGCACCCCGTACCCGCCCCCGGTAATATGCCCGCCGGCGCCCACCTCGTAACAACTGCCGGCCGGAATCGTCACACCGTGCCGCTTGTACAGGTCAATGTAGGCTTCACCCAGTTGTTGCCCGGGGCTTATGCGGTGACGGGTTCCGTCGCCCGGCAAAGCATCGCTCTTCAACAGGCTAAGGTCCAGGATCACGCCATTGGGATTGTTAACCACGAAGTCTTCATAGCAGTGGCCGCCGCTGCGGACGGTTGGGCGCATGCCCGCCGTTACGGCACGCTGCAAAGCTTCGGCCGCCTGCTCCGCGGTCTCACACAGTTCGATCTCCGCCGCCGCCTCCGCTGCATTGCCGTCCCACCGAAGATTGCGGCTGCGATGCAACATCGCATAGCGCGGATCGCTGCGAGTAATCGTGATGGCCATCAAAGACTCCGCGGAGGGATGGATTTCAGAACGATCTTGCGGAAATATAGTCTCGCGCCACCAGCCAGACGGCCAGAAGAGCGAATTGAGCACAGAAAATCGACTCGATCGAAAACCAATACAGAGAGTTTCCAGCCGCCTGGTGGGCAAATGCCAACATGAGCACCAGCAGCACCACCAGGCATGCCACGGCCGCACGCTGCCCATATCGCCTTGGGGTGAGGACTACAGCGGGTTGAGGAGGCAACAGGCTTGCCACCCTGGCGGCGAAGCCGGCCGGGATCTCCGGTCGAGGAGCAGTCTCGAGGGCCAGCATGATCCTTCGTTCGAGTGCATCCGAGGGAGGATTCATCTTGTCTTTTGCCATGCGCTTCCCCTTTCCATTTCCTGCTGCCGTTGGATGCCTTCGCGAAGCTTCTTGCGCCCGCGATGCAGGTGCGTCCGCACCGTGCCAATCGGCAGTTTGAGCGACTGCGCAATCTGCTCGTAACTGAGCTCTTCCTGATGGTAGAGCACCAATACCGTCCTCTCAACAGGGCTCAGTCGTTGTAACTGCTCCTCTACAGAATACCGGAACTGCCTCTCGGCAAATTGCTGCTCTGCGTCGGGGCCGGGATGCGGCAGCCGGTCTTCCCAATCGGACTCCTCCTCAGAAAACGAGACCAGAGGGCGTTCGTCACGTCGTCGTCGTTTCCATTCATCCTGAGCCACGTTGGCAACGATGCGATAGAGGTAGGTGCTGAGCAGAGATTCGCCGCGAAAGGTGGGAAGTGCACGGTGGAGGCGTAGAAAAACCTCCTGGGCAAGATCATCGATATGTTCGCGGCCGCCGGTAAGACGAATCAGGGTGCGGAAGACCATAAGCTGGTGGTCTCGGACGATCTGCTCGAAGCTGGGGTCGGCGGTCAAGAAGAGTCAGACTGTGAATCTCGCTGAAAGTTTCATGCCCAGACTGAAACTCTCGACAACGCCGGCAGTCTAAGGCGGTCAGAAAGGAAGGTAAAGCTTATGGATTGGCATTTTAGCCCGATTATGATACCCCTCGGTGCATTACTGGTTGCGATCGTAGCCATCGTCGCCGGGGTCGCAGGAGAAGCGAACAGACAAAGGCTCCGGGCCGATCAGCGCCTCGCGATGGTTGCGCGTGGGATGAGCGTCGACGACATCGATAGGTTGTTAGGCACGAGAAACGACGACGCCAAACCCGTGAAAGACCCGATGCATAGCCTGGCGAGGACGCGCAGAATTGCGATCGTGCTCATATCGACCGGCGTCGGTTTGGTTCTCTTTTCTTTTGCGCTGTCCTGGATTCTGAGTGTCCACGAGGTGCTATCCGCCGGCGCAGCCGGCTTGATTCCGCTGGCGATTGGGGTTGGCTTCCTGATCGACTATTACTTGCAGAAGCGCGACTTGTCGCGCTTCGGGCTCGAGGTTGGGCCAGGGGTGTAGAGGGGCATTTGATACCATCAGCCCTTGTAAGCAGGAGCGGTTGATGGAACTGATTAAGGATAAAGTTGTCGTCGTAACCGGGGCAGCCGCGGGGATCGGCGCTGGCGTGGCCAAGCTGTTTGCCGAGTGCGGAGCCCATGTATTTCTCACCGACCTTGATGGCGCAGGAGTCAAAAAGGTCGCAGCGGCTCTCCAATCGGAGGGCGGCTCGGCGTTTGGTTTTGAGGCCAACGCCCGGAGCCGCCACGCTATGGCGAAAGTTGTCGAGGATGCGCTCACACGCTTCGGCCGCATCGACGTCTTGATCAACAACGCCGGTGTTTATCCTCGCCAACCCTTCCTCGAAATGACAGAAGAGCAGTGGGACGACATGCACGACATCAACCTGAAGAGCGTCTTCCATTGCACAAAGCTTGTCATGCCCCACATGGTTCGGCAGCGATCCGGAGCCGTGGTAAATATCTCGTCGGTCACGTTCTTCACCGGATTGCAGAACCTGACCCACTACATCGCTTCCAAGGGTGCGATCATCGGGTTTACCCGGGCCCTGGCTCGAGAAGTGGGAGAGCACAATGTACGCGTAAACTGCATCACCCCGGGCGCCATCGAAACCGAGGGAGAACGAAAGCTCATGTCCAAGCACGATGCAGATAAAGTGATGGCCCTGCAAAGCCTCAAGCGCCGTATCACCCCGCTCGACCTGGCCCGTGTCTGCTTGTTTCTCTCGACCGAATTGAGCGACGCCATGACCGGCCAGACCCTCAACGTCGACGGCGGTTGGATCATGTATTGATGATTGGGCGCAGAACGGGAACCGCAGGTCCCACGGCGCGCCGCCCCCCAAGTGACGTGGAACCGGCGTGCGCAGAGAACCTGCGGCTCCAATCACGAAACCAATCCCCACTGGAAACCCCGCTCTCCCCTTTGTCATCCCGACCGTAGCGGAGGGATCTGCAGTTTCACTCAACCAGCATCGAATCCAAACAACGGCCGCAAATATTGATAGCTAACCGCGAGCGCTTGTTTCCGCTGCGCCAGATCACCCTCAAACTCCCGGTCTTCCACTTCCACGCAAGCTGGTCCGTCATACCCGGCTTCCGCGAGCGCGCGCAGAAATCTTGCCCAGTCCACATCCCCACGTCCAGGCAGCTTCGGAGTGTGAAACTGAAGAGGGTAAGCCAGGATGCCCACCTGGTTCAGCCGTTCTCGATCGACCGCTACATCCTTCAAATGAACCCGGAATATGCGGGAAGCAAATTCAGTAATCGGCCCGACGTAGTCCATTTGCTGCCACAGCATATGCGACGGATCATAATTAAGTCCGAAGTTGGCGCTTGGGATATCCGCGAACATCCGTCGCCAGATCGCAGGACTGGACGCCAGGTTCTTACCCCCTGGCCATTCGTCCGCGGTGAAAATCATGGGGCAATTCTCGATCGCAATACGAACCCCCTGGTCTTCCGCATATGCCATCAGATCCTTCCAGACGGAAAGGAAGCGAGGCCAGTTCTCATCGAGCGACCGTGTCCAGTCACGTCCAACAAACGTACTCACGACCCCAAGTTTCAGCATTCTCGCTGCGCTGATAACACGTTTAAGATGCGAGGCCGTCGCTCTGCCTTCCTCCTTGTCTGGCGAAAGAAGATTTGGATAATATCCCAAACCGCTGATCTTCATTCTGTGCGCATCGGCAAGTTCTAAGACCCGCGAGGCATCCGCATCGTCAAAGTTGTTGACGTCGATGTGAGTGACGCCTGCGTAGCGGCGGTCCGCCTTCCCCGGTGGCCAACACATTAACTCCACACACGTGTAGCCTGTAGCCTTGCCCAGGGCGAATACTTCTTCCAGCTTGAGATCGGGGACAATGGCGCTCATAAAACCGAGTTGCATGCTCTGATTCTACGTTCACTGCCCTTATCACTGCACCACTATCTGCAGGGTGACCGAGTGGGTAAGTTTGCCGCTTGCATCAGTCGCCGACACAGTGACCGTTTGCGTGCCTTTAGGTGTCCCGGGATTGCTGGGCGTGCTGGGATTGCTGGGACCACCGGATGAACTGCAACCAGACAGCGAAACGAATCCCCCTATCAGAAACAACATCGCCACAGCGGAATAGATTCCCCGCCGGTTCAGCCTGCGCCCCGGGAAAAACAGGAGCATTCCGGCACTTATCAAAGCGATTCCTCCCAGGGGTTTCGGAACTCCTCGCTCCATGGCACTGGAAGGTGCAGTTGTTGTCATAGTCAGCGTGCCGGTCGCTGCCACACCATTGGCGGGAGTCACCGAGGACGGCGCAAACGAGCAGGCTGCTCCACCCGGCAGCGTGCCACAAGAGAAATTCACCGTCCCGCTATACCCTCCAATCGGCATGACTGTCAGCGCGGCCACCGCCGATTGACCTGCAGCAATGGTTGCTGTCGCCGGCGACACAGTGAAGCCAAAGTCGGGCGGGGGCGGTGTGGGCTTGGGATTCGTTTGGTTAAGCAGAGGAATGACTGCCCCAGCCGAGAAACTCAGAAAATCCAAAGCATTATCGTTAGGCAGCTTGGGAGCCTGGTTGTTCAACCGCGCCAGCGCGCCACCGGTCGTATAGCCATTGATAAAACTGGTGTAATAAGTATTGTTGTCGAGGGTGAAATGGCCCGCGCCGTCTCCCAACGCAACACTGGCTCCATAAAAGTCGGTGGTGGTGAAATACTGAAGAAGCAGGTCCAGGTGGCCGTCTGCATTCAGATCGCTAACGGAAGCAGACACCGGGGATCCATTTGGAAACGTGTAGAAGGGAGAAGCCTGGAACGTACCATTGCCATTCCCCGCGTAGACGTATCCGCCCGTTGCACCGCTGTATGTCAATAGAGTGCTGCCCATCACCACGTCCGGTATCCCATCGCCATTCAGATCGGCAACAGCCAACGGAGCCCCGCCAATAGACAAAGGAATCTGCTGGAAGGTTCCATCTCCATTGCCCAGGTAGACGGCGCCATTCCAGATCAAATCCAGCTTCTTATCGCTGTTCAGGTCGGCAGCCACCACTTGCTGGCTCACCGAGGTATTCTTCTGAGAAAACAACACCGGGCTGCCGAAGGTGCCATCTCCTTTCCCCGGCAGGAAGATGAGACCACTCCCCGTCGCTGGGAAAGTGAGGCTATACGGGACCACGACATCGAGATGGTTGTCTCCATTAAAATCACCGGTTACCGGTACCTGGGCTCCGGGAGTTGTCAGGTCTATCGCAGGGAGGCTTGGCTGAAAGGTTCCATCTCCATTTCCGGAATAGAAAGAAAGCGCCGAATTCTGGGTGCCCTGAGAGATGCCGACAACATCGATTTTGCTGTCTCCGTTGAAATCTCCAGCGGCCAGACTTCCGAGATTGCTACCGGGGAATGTATTGGCTGGTGCAAACGTTCCATCGCCGCGGCCCAGGGAGCTGATAAGGTCGAACGAGGCACTGATCCCCAGCACGTCGGTGAGGCCGTCCCCATTAAGGTCCGCAGCAACGAACTGACCGTTGGCGGTGCCAGAGACCAGGGTGGTAGCTGGGTTCAGAGTTATCCGTGAGGTTCCTTGAAATTTGCCGTCGCCGTTGCCCGCAAGGATAGAAAACCCCGGCGCGGCAGAAAAAACAAGATTTGTCTTCCCATCACTTCCTGCTTGTGTTGCCGACGGGTATCCACTCAAGACGTACGAATTTCCGAAAGCAAATCCACCGTTGCCATCGCCCAGAAGAATCGAGGTGTAGCCGCCAACCAGGGCAAGGTCGATATTCTTGCCGCCATCGGTGCTTGGCACAATGTAGGGAAAAGCATTCGCCAGGAAATAATCCAGCGGCAGGTTGATTCCTGAAGTGAGCTTCCCGCTGGAACTGCCCAGCAAGACCTGCAACGACGAGGTTCCCTGCACATTTGGAGTGGTTACATAAGCTATGTCGGTCACGCCGTCGTGGTTGAAGTCTCCAGTGACGGGATTACCGCTGCCAGACGTGCTTTGTGCGGCTTGCAGAGTCCCATCGCCGTTCCCATAGAAAACCGCAAGCGATGAGCCGCCCACAACAATGTCCTGCTTGCCATCTCCATTAAAGTCGCCGCTGGCGGCTGGCCCGGGAATCAACCCGGCTGGACCCGGGTAAGTTGCCGGCGTCGCAAGCTTGCCCGGAGCGGTGCTGCCCTGATTCAACAGAACGGCAACCGCGGGGGCGTTGCCCACCAGCGTGGATACGGCCACATCGAGATATCCATCCCCATTCAGATCCACCGGTGGCGCCAGCGTCTTCAGACCCGAAACCGCATAATAAGCCGGGCTCTGAAAGCTACCGTCTCCGTTGCCGATCAGCACAGCAACATACCCTTCGGAACAGGTAAGCACCAGGTCGAGCTTATTGTCTTTGTTCATGTCGGCCGCAGCCAACGAATTCGAATCCCCTGAACAACCGTTCAACGGATTCGTGGCAACTGCAACGGGAGGGCTATTCGCTTCCTGGCTGAGGAGCACGGTCACGGTAACCGGAAACAGTCCCTGCGACGAAAAGGAAGGAACCGCAGCGTAGGCCACATCCGGCTGACCGTCCCCATTAAAATCGCCCGTGGCCACTGACAGCACGACACCGGTTGGGGCAGTGACTTGGGTTGTAGGGAAGATCGGCTGTTGTGTCTGCCCCAGCGTTGCGACCGGCAGCAAGAGAGTTATCACGAAAAACAGACGGAAAGGCCCGATTTGGCGCCGGGTGTTACACCGGGAGATAGCAGACATTGGAACAAGTCCTTCAAGCCGATAAGGTCGTTCTGGGCAATGGTTGCCCGAGTTTACCAAAGTGATCGACGATCTAACCAGAATCAAATTGGGTATTCAGTACCAAAGAGTGTTACCGCACCTCTTTAACTTATACAATCCAGAAGTCGTTCCGAACTACCGCTCCTGCACACAATGCAAGGAAGCTAACTCGGGGAAATAAGAATCATGAAAGTTGCTGGAATCTCGTTCGTCGCCCCACTCTTGTTAGTACTTTTCACGCTCGTGGCCTTTAGCACAATCGAGCGCGCCGAGGCTTCAGAGAGCATGACGCCTCTTCTGCTCTCGGTGCAGGACGCGCCCGTGCCCTTCATGGGTTCGGACGGGCGCGTTCACCTGGTTTATGAACTGGACATGAATAACTTTTCGAGTGCCGAGATCACGGTAGAAAAAGTTGAGGTGATCAGCGACGGCGCCACGCTGCAGACACTCGACACTGCTGCTGTTGCCGCACGCCTCCAACCCGGCGGGCAACGCGATTCCACAGGGACGCTAGCCAGGAGCACACGGGCGCTGCTTTTTCTCAACGTCGCCCTTGCTACTGGCGCTAAAGTTCCGGTCGAGCTCTCGCATCGCATCTCCCTGCGGGTGAGTGCTGCTCCGCCGGGACACCAGGAATTTGAGGAAAGCGGCGGCAAAACGACGGTCGATCGGCGGCCGGTTGCGTTGATCGGCCCTCCCCTCCGCGGATCGCGCTACATTTCGGCGGACTCCTGCTGCGACGCCGTTCGTCATACCCGGGCGGCCCTGCCAGTGAACGGTCGCGCCTGGGTCGCACAACGCTACGCGGTGGATTGGGAACAGATGGATGACAGCGGACGGATCTATACCGGCCCGCGTGAAAAGCTCGAAAGCTACGCCATCTTTGGTCAGCCCGTTCTGGCGGTTGCAGATGCCCTCGTGGTTTCCGTCATCGACGGAGAGCCCGAGCAAACGCCAGGCAATTACCCCACCAACATCGCGCTGGATAAAGCCGACGGCAACTCCATCATTCTCGACCTGGGCAATCACCGCTATGCGTTGTATGCCCATATGCAGCCCGGGAGTATCAAGGTTCGTAGCGGTGAAAAAGTCCATCTTGGCCAGGTGATCGGGCTGGTGGGTGACACCGGCAATTCGATTGTGCCCCACCTGCACTTCCAGGTGACGGATGGACCGTCCTCGCTTTCCTCGAACGGATTTCCTTACGAGATTGACGAGTTCCAGGTAACAGGGGAAACCGCCGGCGGCACCCGGGCTTTTGACGAGGCGGAATCGAACGGAACTCCGCTTCCAGTCACTGCAGTTATACCTCCGCAGGCAGTCAAGCAAGCCATGCCACTGGACCAGTTGATTATCTCGTTTGCGGCGCACTAGATCTTTCTAAGCAGAAAGACAAACGCCAGAACCAGGATTACGCCGGCATATGACAGGAGGTAAGCCCATCGTCCCGCGGTGTGCAGTCTCACCGCCAGCAATCGCCTCTCATATTTTTGTAGGACATAGACCAGCGTAATTTCGAAAATGGTGAGGAAGCAAAAGATGAAACTGGCAACGAACACGGCATCAAGAAACGTGATGTAGCCAATTCTTGGGAGATCGCGCGTGACCGTGAACTGGAAAGCGACCATCGACAGCAACATGGTCATGGGAATCTTCAAAAGCCAGTCAAATTCTTTTACATCGATCCAGAAAACGACTACAGGAATCATCGTGATCATAATCAACGGTAGGAAGATCTTCCAAAGGTAAAAGCCTGATCGCCGCTCAACAGTAAGTTCGAAGAACGCCTCGTGAGTCGCAGGTTCGAAGGGATCGAGGACCAACTTGTTCGCTGTGTATTTAAGGTCTTCTACGTGCCACGCAGCGAGCTCTGTATGCTGTTCGGGACTGATTCCCGTTCCCGGGAGCGCCTGGGAGGCGAATCGGATTTCGGAAGCGGCAGAAACAAATGGCTGATATTCAAACCGGAGCACCTGGGTGTCAAAGGGAAATTTGCTCAACTTAAAATCGTTGGAGTAAACCCCGTCAAAGCGCTCGCGGTAGGTCACGGTCCCTCTACTGTCTGCTTCCAGCGAGTATTGGTTTGTCTTGTGGGAAATGGAATTGGCGCTTTCAATGGCTGGGGTCCAAAGCTCCTCCAAGCGGAAGATGCGAGGTTTCTCTTGCTGATTGCCGGGTAACGCCAGGCGGGGATCCTGCCACTGAGCGGTTAAAAATCCACCAACCTCAAAGTTTTCCCGGGTTTCATCGATGGCGACCAGGTTGGTAATGTAGAGTCCCACCGAGACATCCACCGGGCCTTGGCCTTCTGTAGGAGAACGGCGAAGGTCGGCAGCGGGTTTGGTCTCCTTTGCATTCGCTGCATGGGAGGACGGAGCAACAGCGAACGCCATCGCCAGCGAGCAAAACGCACGGTAAAGAACTCGTCGCTTCATGAAGTCTTTCCGGAGAGGAAGTACACCACTGTAGCAGAACGAGTTCGACCCTCACCGGGGGCAAATGTTGCACTTCGATGAACGCGGTTGATATCCCATGTCACTGAGAACCCTCAGGGGTTTCGCGCCACAATCGATAGCCGGCCCAGGCAGCAAGGGTACATACATCGCGAATCTCCCCATTTCGAAGCTTCTGCTCGAAGCTGGCGATGGGCAGCCGGATAATCTCCATATCGGACTCTTCCACATCGCGCTCGTAATCGCCTGGAACCAGCTCTTCGGCGACAAAAACATGTTGGCGTTGCCGGGTGAAACCATAGGCGATCCACATCCAGGGCAACTCCGTCATCCTTCCAGCTGTGAGACCGGTCTCCTCTCGCAGTTCACCTCGGGCCAATGCTTCCGGGTCAATGTTGTCTGCTTCCCATCCGCCCTGCGGTAATTCGAGCGCTCGCTCCCCGATGGTGTATCGAAACTGCTCCACCAGCCAGATGTGATCGCCGTCAATAGGAAGAATGATCGCGCAATCCTGCTTATCGATCACGCTATAGATGCCGTTTGCCCCATTGGCGCGCACAATGGCATCTTCGCGCAGGCGCAGCCAGGGGTTGCGATAGATTTCCCGGGTAGAGAGAGTACGGATGGCCATGTCCTAGGATGGCAGGGAAGGACCGAAGCGAGCAAGGGGGAGAAACAATCTAGAGTGCTCCACCCTTCAGTGTTTGCAGGTATCCCGCAAGGTGCTCTCCGATCGCATGCAATGGCTCGCGGGTTTTTTCCAGCCGCGACATCATCACGCCTCCTTCCAGGCTGGCGATGACAATCGTCGCCACCGCGGCGGGATCGATGTCACCGCGCAGCTCCCCGTTTTTCTGTCCCTGGCAGACGATGTCGGCGATGTTGCCGCGCCACTCATCGAGCGCCACCCGGGCCTTGCCACGCAGCACCGGATTGCCATCGTCGCTGTCGATCGCTGTGTTGAGCAGGGGGCAGCCCCCGGGAAGTGTACGCGGCGGTTGCTTGACGAAGTTCTGCACCAGCAGCAGTAGCTTATCGAGAGACGTGGCGCAATTTTCAAGTCCGCGCCGGCGTGGCTCGCTGACCGTCTCCCAGGCGTACTCAAAGGCGGCCGCGGCCAGGTCCTGTTTGCTCTCAAAGTGGCGATACAGTCCGCCCTTCTCCAGGCCGGTAGCGTCCATCAGCGCAGACATGGAAGTACCGGAGTAGCCGTGCCGATTGAAAACCGCGGCCGATTGCTCCACTATTCGCTGCCGGGTAGCTTCTCCGCGGGTGGATTTAGTCGTTGGTGTAGTCATTTTTGCGACCGATCGGTCTCAGTATACATCTGAAAAGAACCCGAGTGCGGGAGAGCTGAGGCCACGTGGCGACAACAACCGCGGAATTAACGCTCCTACCAGCCTCATCAAGCGCCAGGCAAGTCAATCCGTGGGCGGTGGCATTGACGGTCACCCTGGCCACCTTCATGGAACTGCTGGATACGTCGATTGCCAATGTCTCACTGCCGCATATTGCCGGCGGGCTGGGGCGCAGCTTCGATGAGACCACCTGGGTCCTGACCTCCTACCTGGTGGCCAACGCCGTAGTGCTGCCGATGAGCGCATGGCTGAGCCGCGTTCTGGGCCGCAAACGCTACTACATGATCAGCGTGGGGCTGTTCACCGCGACTTCTTTTTTGTGCGGCATCGCGCCCAGCCTGAACTTCCTGGTCATCTTCCGTGTGCTTCAGGGGATTGGTGGTGGTGGGCTGGCTCCGGTAGAGCAGGCCATTCTGGTTGATACCTTTCCGGCGAACAAACGGGCCGCGGCCTTCGCGCTCTATAGTGTGGCCATTGTTACGGCGCCGGCGATCGGGCCTCCGCTGGGCGGCTGGATCACCGACAGTTTTTCCTGGCGCTGGGTCTTCTTCATCAACGTGCCGATTGGGCTCATATCTCTTTTCCTGAGCAGCAGGCTGGTAAGCGATCCACCCGCCTTCAAGGCAGAGGTCGCCGAGGCCAAGCGGCTGGGAAAGTTGCGCATAGACTACGTCGGCATTTTGCTGATCGCGCTGGGCTTTGCCTTTCTGGAATTCGTGCTCGATCGCGGGCAAATTGACGACTGGTTTGGCAGTTCTTTAATCTCGTCCATGTTTGTCGCAGCCATGGTTTGCCTTGTGCTCGCGGTGTGGTGGGAACTGCGCGTGCCCGATCCGGTGGTCGAACTCGGATTGCTGCGGGAGAGAAATTTCGCCTTCGCAAACATCTTCTACTTTCTCTTCGGCTTTGTTCTTTTCGGTAGCACCACCATGATTCCGGAGATCCTGCAGAGTCTCTACGGCTACACGGCCACCGATGCAGGATTGGTGTTGGGGCCGGGTGCGGCGGTCATCACCGTACTGGCGCCCTTCGTCGCCATTTTGACCCAAAAGGGAAAAGTAAGTCCCCGGTGGCTGATCGCCTTCAGCTTTGCTGTGGTTGCGTTATCCATGCTGTATTACAGCGGATTCACATTGCAGACCAACTACACGCACTATGCGCTGGCGCGAGCCCTGCAGGGCTTTGGCTATGCCTTCTTGTTTGTGCCGGTCAGCGTACTTGCTTATTCCTACCTGCCTCCAGGGAAGAACAACAAGGGTTCCAGCCTCACCAATCTCGCGCGTAACTGGGGCGGCAGTTTCGGCGTCGCGTTCATCACCACCATGCATGAGCGGCGCACTGACCTGCACACCGACCGGTTGGCGCAGAGCGCCGATCTCGGCTCGCCCTTATTTCACTCACGCATAGACTCGCTGACCAGGACGTTTGAGCACCAGGGATTTTCTCATTTCGACGCAGCACAACACGCGCAGGGGATGCTCTACAACCAACTGAACCAACAAGCGAGTCTGATCGGGTTCATGGATTGTTTCCGCATGATGGCGATCGTGGCCCTGATTGGTATTCCGCTGGCCCTGGCCACCAGGAGCTTCCGCCCCGGAGGCGAAGCATCGGGTGGTCACTAATTTCGCCGTCAAGATGAGAGGCTTTCCCGTAGCCCTGGGATCACGGGGATTTCTTCCACGCGCCGGTAGACCGGTAATCCTCGCTGATGTGCCAGCCGGACGTCTTCATCCGCGCCTTTGGATTGCCCCTCAATGCGAAACACCGCATCACAGCGGTCAATCAGCCGGCTCGCTACCGGGTAGAGGTATTGCGCGGCAATAGGATCCGCCAGCGAAGTCGAGCCGGCCTGCTTCATGTGGGGCCTGCCGTGGGGCGTGCCGTGGAAGCACCCGCTGTTTCTCCTCCCCCTCGCACATTCCATTCATTCCCTGAGGTACCTGTTTCCAATCGTCCTCGAAACCCATTGGCCGTTTAATCTAGAACCATTAAGGCCTCGATGGACTTCAAAAAAAAATTCGATCGCCGAGGTTCATCTCCCGTCAATCTCGACCCAGAGACGATCTCGGAATTAGCATCTCAACTCAGTGCCTCGCCCTTGCGGCACTCATCGGCGCTAACCGGCGGGTTCAGCAACACCAACATCGTTCTGGAATTCGCCGATGGCGAACGTTGCGTGCTCCGACTTTCCCCTCAGCCCGAACGATTGGACATGGAGGCCGATCTCCTGAACTACCTGTCGCATGAAGCACCGGAGGTGCCGGTTCCGAAAATCCTGTGGCGCACTCCCGAACGCCTTCCTGGCGGCTACGGAGCATTCGCCATGGCATACGTAGAAGGGAGACCCCTTGCAGTCGCCGAGGACGATTTATCCCGCGCAGATTGTCAAGATATCTGCGAACAACTGGCGATAGCTGCAGCACAGATTCACAAGATAAGATTTGCCCAATGTGGCCTGCTGGGACCGGGTCCCAAAGTAGCGGAGCCCTTTGCAAGCTACGTCGCCGGGACGCTCGGCTTCCTCGAGTCCTGTCTCGACAATCCACTTCTTCAACGTCGAGTTGGCGTTTGCCGATTAGATCGGCTGCGGCACTGCCTTACACATCGGTCTGATCTGCATCAACCATCCTGGACTCACCAACTGTGTCATAGCGACTTTAATCAGAAGAATCTGCTGATACAGCGGGGCCCCAGTGGGCGCTATCAGCTGGCTGCGGTGCTCGATTGGGAGTTCGCATTCTCAGCATCCGGCGTCGTCGACATCGGCAACATCTTAAGGTTTGAGCATGAATCACCCGCTGTTGAAAGCGCCTGGTTTGCGGATGCATATCGGGCCGCCGGCGGCCATCTGGACAAATCGTGGAGAGAGCAATCTTTATTCGTCGACCTGCTCGCCCAATGCGCATTCCTGATCGGCATCGAAGAATTACCCAACACCTTTAGAACCGCCATTGGTGTGGTCGATCGCACCCTTGCTCTGCTGGATCCCTGAGGCCCCACATTGCAAGCCGCCATCATCAGGATCACCAGGCCCACGACCACCGTTTCAACAACCCTTCTGGCTACTTGGCGCTTCGTCCAGGAGTTCACGGAATCACCGCACTTCGACATAATCGCCCTCATTGAGTAGATGGTCCGGGCTCACGTATTCTTCATATTCAGCCAGGTTAGATTTGCGCCACGCCGCCATCCACGAACAATTCAATACCATTTACAAAACTGGAATCGCTCGAAGCCAGGAAGAGGGCCGCTGTGGCAATCTCTTCCGGATGTCCAATTTCGCCGCGCGGGATCTGCGACTTGAAGAACTCCTTCGCATCCGGCCCCAGTGGGTCCAGAATCGGCGTATCGATCGTTCCCGGACTCAGTACATTCACCCGTATTTTCCGTTCCTTCAGCTCCAGCAGCCAGGTCCGGGCAAACGATCGCACCGCGGCCTTGCTCGCACTGTAGACTCCAAACCCTGGAAATCCTTTGACGCTGGCAATCGATCCATTCATGAAGATCGACCCTCCATCGTTAAAGATGCGCAGCGCCTTCTGCACGGTAAACAGTGTGCCCCGCACGTTCAGGTCAAACGTCTTATCAAAGTGCTCCGGAGTCACGTCATCCAGCTTCACCAGCTCACCCATGCCGGCGCTGGCGAACAGCACGTCAATCTTTCCCTTCGTCTTCCTGACCGTGTCATACAGTCGATCGAGATCCTCAAGGTTCGAAGCGTCCCCTTGAATACCTGTAACATTTCGGCCAATCGCTTTCACCGCCTCGTCCAGCTTGTCCTTGCGTCTGCCGGTAATAAAGACATAAGCGCCCTCTTGCACGAATAGCCTCGCTGTTGCCAGCGCCATCCCCGATGTCGCTGCGGTAATGACTGCTACTTTTCCGTCCAGTTTTCCCATTGCATTCTCCTTGAGTGTGGGTCGGCTTATCGAAGGCCGCCGCCGGCGAGGTCGGTGACAAAGGTAGTGGATCCTCTTCTGTAGGTGCGTTCTTTTTGGATGGCGCAGATTACGAAAAGTTTTGCCCCATGCAACCGCACGCTGCATGGGGCACAAGTTGCTTTAGCGAAGGCCACCGCCGACGAGCAGCTGTTCACCTGTGAGCCAGCCGGAGTCGTCGGAGGCAAGGAACACCGCGACCGAAGAGATATCGCCTGGCTGACCGACGCGGCCAAGCGGAGTCTGTGCAACCAGGGCCTTCTCGAAGTCAGTGCCCAGAACGCCGGCGCTATGCACACCTTCAGTTTCGACCATGCCGGGATTGATGGCGTTCACGCGAATCTTCTTTGGTCCCAGCTCGCGCGCCAACACACCCGTGATGGCATCGACGGCGCCCTTGGTGCCGGTATAGACGGAAGATGCAGGAGGGGTCACGCGGCTGACCACCGAGCCCACGTTGATGATGCTACCGCCCTCGCCAATGTGCTTGAGAGCTGCCTTGGTTGTGAGCAACAACCCGAGAACGTTGATGTTGAACATCTTGTGGAACTGCTCTTCGGTAACCGCTTCTATCGGGGAAAACTCGTAAACGCCGGAGTTGTTGACCAGGATATCCAGCCGGCCATAGTTTTTTATCGCGGCGTCGATAATACCTTCCGCCTCGGAGGCTTTGGAGACATCCCCGCCCACGGCGACGGCTCTGCCGCCGGCTGCGGTGATGGAGTCGACCACCGTTTTCGCACCCGACTTGCTGGATGCGTAGTTAACCACTACTGACGCGCCTTCTGCCGCCAATGACTTCGCGATCGCAGCTCCAATGCCCTTGGAGGCGCCCGTAACCACCGCTACCTTACCTTTGAGTTTGCTCATGTCGAATCCTTTTCAAGGTCTCTCAACCAATTACTGACGGTTAAGATGGAGCACCCTCTGTGAAGGATTCAATAGTTCAGGAAATATGCACTATTGAACAATCGGCCATGTGAATGTAAGATGAAAACCATGAGGCCACTCTTCCACCCTTCGATTGACGACGTCACCGTGGAAGCGATTCTCTACGCCCTCTCCGACCCGGTGCGGGTAGCCATCTTTGCCGACATCGCAGGTTCGAATTGTTCGCAAAACTGCACTAATTTCGTAAACGTCAACGAAAAGCCAATCCCCAAATCAACCCTCTCGCAGCACTTCAAAGTGTTGCGGGAATCCGGTCTGATCCATGGGGAACGCCACGGTGTGGAGATGCAAAACACTTCGCGATGTACTGAAATCGACCAGCGCTTTCCCGGGCTCATTGCGGCCATTGTCAACGCCCACAACATTCAGTCCCGTGGCAAATCACCGGCCGGCAATCATTCCAAACGGAAGGCTGCCAGGCGGAGTGTACGCAGCAAAGACCGAGGCTAGTGTGCGCGCTTCTTACCAACGGCCGGTGGCTTTGTCTGAGACTCAACCCCAGGTCTGGCGTCCAACCCTAGTTAAGCTCCCGTACCCAGATATTCCTGAAGCTGATGGGTTCGCTCTTGTCGCCGTGCGCCTGTAGCTTGATTGGGGCACTGGTATAGGCCTTATACACCGGCTTGCCGATGTATTGCGTCTCGCCTTTCAGCTCGAAGTGATTCTCCACCAGGACGCCATTGAAGAAAACCGTGGCGTATGCCGGAGTCTTCAATGAACCGTCGGCGTTGAAGGTAGGGGCTGTCCACACAATGTCGTAGGTTTGCCACTCTCCGGGTTTTCGGGTTGGATTCGCCAGCGGAATCGCCTGCTTGTAGAGACTCCCCGCCATACCATTCACATAGGTTTTGTTTTCGTAGGAATCGAGAACCTGCAACTCATATCCATCGTCGCCCGGCCCGGTGGAGGCGAGGAACACACCGCTATTGCCGCGTGCCTGGCCACTGCCCGTGATGCTCGTGGGAACTTTCCATTCCAGGTGAAGCTGGTAGTTGGTGAAGCTTCGCTTGGTCTCTATATTTCCCCCCGATTTGTTCACCGTCACCACCCCATCAGCCACGTTCCATTTGGCCGGGGACTTGTCCCGGTTTGTGACCCACTCGTCCAGGTTCTTGCCGTCGAACAACACAATCGCATCCGAGGGTGCCGCACCGCAGGTGGCGCCCGGAGTTACAACCTTGGGAACCGGCTCCCAAATTTCCGTTTCTTCAGGTTTCGGCTTGGCCGGCGATTGTGCGAAAAGGGGAACCGTCACGGCAATAAGAGCCGCAGACATGAGGAGGCTCGAAAACGGAATGCGCATCATTACAAGAAAATACACCCAACCGCATCGATCTGGCCAAGCCGCGGCGTCCCCGCCGTCCAAAGTTGGCGGCATCCGCCAGTCTGGGTAAACTCACTCATCTGTCCTGCTCCCCCTCGCGGGCTTGGGGGCAAAACCTGAATTGTCGCTCGGCAAATTGGTTCTATGTTGGCTGTCAAAACTGCCCGGATACGGTGTTTTTTACGACTCCAAATGCCCTCGGGCAACGCCCCATCAAATACGAACTCCTAAACTGAAGCTTTGCTCATCTAATGATTTGTGGCCAAATCTACTGGCGGCCTTTGAACAGGCTAAAGGAAAACAACGGATGAAGAATCAATCGAACCTCGGTGGTACCTTCACGCTCCCTGGCACGAAGATGACCTTGAACCGTGCCGGCTATGGCGCGATGCAACTGGCGGGTCCACACGTATTTGGACCTCCGCGCGATCTTGAGGCTGCAATTTCTGTACTACGGGAAGCCGTCGCGCTCGGGGTCAATCACATCGACACCAGCGACTTCTACGGTCCGCACGTGACCAATCAGATCATCAAACAAGCGCTCCATCCCTATCCTAAAGGACTGGTGATCGTCACCAAGGTCGGTGCCCGCCGGGAGAAGGACAAATCATGGCCCGCGGCTCTCTCTCCAAGAGAACTCACTGACGCCATTCACGACAATCTGCGAAACCTTGGCCTCGATACGCTCGACGTGGTGAATCTGCGGGTCGGAGGAGTAATGGCGCCATCGGACACATCCATCGAAGCACCGTTAACCGTACTGGCGGATCTCAAACGTCAGGGTCTTATTCGCCAACTCGGTCTCAGCAACGTGAGTCCGCGGCAGTTCGCCGAAGCGCAGAAAATTACCGGCATCGTCTGCGTTCAGAACCTGTACAACCTGGCTCACCGGGTTGATGACGGATTTGTCGATGACCTCGCCCGGCGAGGCGTAGCATTCGTTCCATTTTTTCCTCTCGGAGGCTTCACGCCGCTACAATCGTCGGCTCTTGACTCCGTAGCCGCCGCACTAGGGGCCACGCCAATGCAGATCGCGCTCGCTTGGCTCTTGAAGCGCTCGCCCAATATCCTGCTGATTCCCGGTACATCCTCCATCGAGCATCTTCACGAAAATCTCAAAGCGGCAGCGATTACGCTTTCGGCTGCGAAGATTGCCGAGCTTGACTCCATCGCAAAAATACCAGCCAGCTAAGATCAATAACCCGCTGACACACCAAACGGGCAACGGCGGTCGGGCGACGTAACGCTGTAATCGCGTCGCCCATAACGTCAGATCGCCGCGATCAACACACCCACCTGTCCCAGATTCCTTCACCGCAACCGTCCGGTTCTAAACAGGCAGCGGAAAAACTGATGCCTCCGCCCGTCCCTAATTGCTTTGGAATGACGTGCCTTAGAAGCCACTGAGGGGACGACTCCGTCTATGCTGAGATTTCTCCCGCAGCATCTAAGGCCAAGTCCATGGTTTAGAATGAACACCTCCCCGCCCGCTGTGGAGGACGGTTTGCCATGAGTGTGGTCATACCCGAATCAAAAGACACCGGCCTCGAAGTAATCGATATTCTGAGTGACCCTCAGTTTGTCTTGCGAAAACTGCACGTCCGCGATGTTTCCGTGCAGATGGCCGGTCTGCAGCGCCTGGCTCACGCCTTTGTCGAGAACCCCGAAACCATCCTGCAGGAACTGGTGAACGCGGCCGTTGCCTTATGTGGAGCGGATAGCGCGGGCATCAGCATCGAAAGAGAGGATGGATCCGACAAGGATTTCTATCACTGGGTGGCGACCGCTGGAGCCTACTCCGGTTTCTTGAACGCGATCCTTCCGCGCTATCCGAGTGCCTGCGGCATTTGTCTGGAGCGGGGCCGGCCGCAGCTTTTCCGTGTCTCCCAACGTTTCTTCGAAATACTGGGCGTGGAAGCTCCGTTGGTGACGGATGGCATCCTGCTCCCCTGGCAAACCGGCGGCACGCGGGGAACGATTTTCGTCATGGCTCACGGACGCGACGAGGCTTTCGACAGCGGAGACACACGCATGATGCAGATGCTTGCAGACTTCGCGGCGATGGGCTTTCGCCAGCAACGGCAGCAAAAGCGATTGATCGAGCAGGAACGGGCCGCTGCGGCGGCTTCCATGGCAAATGAACTTGCTCACAAGATCAATAATCCTCTGCAAGGCATCACCAATGTCATCTATCTCGCGGCCCGCAGTGAAACCAACCCCGAACTAAGAGCCTTGGCAACGGATCTGGGTGTTGATGTTAGAAAATTGTCGGCATTGGTGCAGCAGCTTCTGGCTCTTCCGCTCGCGTCCGTCAGAAACGATTTCCCCTCTGATCCTTAGTCGATCCCGCACCGGGGTAACCCGGCCCAGGCGTTATCTACGATGCCGGAGCGGCTGGGTTATAGCTTTGAAAGCCCGCTACTGCCATCCCCCGCTGCGCCTCGGGGTTCTTCATGAACGTCTCCCACACGAAGGCGGTGCGGGCATTTTCCGCCATGAGCATCGTGATGCCGGTGTCGATGCCGACAACATCCTGGTCGTACCAGTTCTTCAGGGGATTGAAGGCATCGACGAAACCATAGCGGCTCCAGGCCCCCGGGTAACGGGTGCGAATGTTCCTCAGGACACGCATTGTGGCGGCGGGCAGAAATGGAATGGAGCCTCCAGTCGCTGCGGGAACTACGGTTCCATCGATCGGGCCCATAGCCGGCGGTCCTCCCCAGATCACGTAGCCCTTATCTGAGTCGGAGGCGGTGATTCCCCAAAGATCATCACTGTAATCGGGAAAAGTCGGCGCCAATTCCAGGCAAAAGCGGCGATGTACATCGGTGGCGATGGCCGAGTTCAGAAAGTAGTCGGCATACTTGTCGCGCTTGCCCCTGAAGTCGAACCAGGCCTGCGAATACTGGTGAACAAAGAGCGGCGCAAACGAGCCGATGTAGCGTTCCCCGTCATATTCGAAGGTGGTTCGTTTCCATGCCGACCATGCTGAAGGGTGCAGCGGGTGAGTGGCTGAACCCATGCCCAGCAGGTAGATCATCATCAATTCGCTGTAGTAGTCCCACTTGTAAGGCAGAAAACCGAACTCCGGCGTCCACCCCTGGGGCAGCAGCGCCGTGTCTTCTGAGAGCCATGTCCAATCGACGCGGTCGAAAATTGCATGCGCCAACTGGATAATGTCGCGATCCTCAAAGTGCCGGCGGCAGGTAAGGATCCCGCAAAGCAGAATGGCGGTGTCGACCGAAGAGACTTCAGAGTCCCAGATTCTTTCCCCGGTATTGATGTTGGCAAAGTGGTAGTAAAATCCGCGATGCGTCGGCAGCGTGTGCCAAAGAAAGGTGAGGGTCGCAATCACGCGCAGGCGAGCGTCCTGGTGCGGAATGAAGCCGCGCTTTTCCGCAATGCAGATCGCCGTCAGGCCAAAGCCGGTAGAGGCAATGCTCGCCACTATGCCGGTGTCGGTTGTGCGGGCGTTGCAGCGGTCTTTAATCAAGCCGGTCTGCGGGCTGGCTTGCTCCCAGAAGAAGAGAAAGTTGCTGCGTTCAAGTTCGTCCAGGAACTGTTCCTCCTCCGGCGAAAAGGCATTTGGCAAAGGCACCGAGTCCTTATGCTGTTTGTCAGCCTGCTGGGGGGGCTGCGCCAGCGCAGCAAGGTCTGTCCATTGAGCGAGCGGCAAACCCAGGGAGAAACCGGCCATTTCACGCAGCAATTGCCGCCGGGATCTACGATGTGCGCGCGGGTCAGTCATCTTGAGAATGTGTCTTCAAACCTTTCATCGGCGACAATGGAATCGAATAATTGAATAATAGATGCTGGGACGATCCAGCAGAAGCGGTACGTGAGCAGCCTGAACTCTCAAATTGCGCGTCCGATTGGTGTGGCATGACAAGAAAAAAAGTTATCTGGACGATTATCGCAGTTGCGGCAGCCGCCGGCATTGGGCTGTTCTTGTTGCTGCGTGCCCGCCACTTGCGGGTGATCTCCGAGCGGCTCTCGGTGCCGATTGAAGGTGCGGTCATTCAGCGCGATGATGACACCAAGAAGGAACTGCCCATTGCCGATGTCGTCATCACCGCCTCCGATGGCACGAGGAGTGCCGCCACCCGGTCCGACGCTTCGGGCTATTTCAAGCTGGTGCTGCACAAGAGGGTCCTGTCAGACCAGCCCATTCACGTCACTTTCCGTCATCCCCGCTACGAGCCGCTGGATATAACCGTACAAACGGGAAGATTGAAGACGCCGGACCAGCTTTATGTGGCCGCCATGGTGCCCATCATTCCGAAGATCGTTGTTCCGGCCGGTCCAAGGTCTCCAGCTCGACCTGTCCGTCCGGCATCTTTGGTATCAAATATCCGCGTGCGGTATACCATCAATACCCGCACCCAGACGAGTGTAGGCTACGCAGTCAGGACTTTCCAGGTGGTCAACAAGGGAGATGTGCCCTGCAACCACCAGGCACCGTGTTCACCCGATGGCAAGTGGAAAGCGACCTCTACGACGATATCGCTCGATGCCGGGGCAGACAATATGTTCGGCAATGTAACAGCCTCCTGTGTTGCGGGGCCCTGCCCGTTCACGCGGATTGATTCAAGCGGGTATGTTCATGGCGGCCGCAAAATCAATGTGACCGCCCTGAACTGGTCAGACACTGCTACCTTCCTGATGGAGGCCGAGGTTTACCACACAGCCATCAGTTCCGAAGTGCGGGAACTGTATCCGGTGATCTTCGGCCAGACGCTCAACTTTACCCTGCCCCCAACCCAAGAGGGTGTGAGTCTTGAGGCCGAAGTTGACGGCACCTCCATGGTCTTCCCTCTCGGTCCGAATCTCTCGTTGAGCTGGGCCGCCTGCAACGTCCGAACTGGACCGGGGCAAGAAAAAACCACGGTCTACCGCTGTGAGCTTAAGCCGGGATATCGATTCTGAGTGGGGTGCGTGCCGGTGGCCGATCAGAGCTCTTCGGCTCTGACCACACCGCAACACTCGCCATGCCCGGTTCTACTTCCGCGATCCCGAGCGGTCCCGATGCGCACCAGTTTCGGGCGCATCCCCTTCCGCTATGTGCTTTTCGATCTCAGAGTTCATTTCGCCGCCGATGAGAATGGCTCCATTGCTGACATAGAGCCACAACAGGAGGATGACCACGCCGTTCAGGTGACCGTAACTGCGGGAGTAGTTGTTCACATGCTCGAAGTAGAGCCGGGTAGCGAACGTCGAGCCTATCCATAGCACGACCGCACAGAGCGCGCCAGGCGTGCTCCAACGCCACTTGCAATCGCGGAGATTTGGCGCAAAGCGATAGAGCACCGCAAACCAGAAAGAGATCGAAGTAGTCAGCACCAGCCATTCCAGAGCGCGGAGCGCGATCGCGCCGCCGTGCAGCCGAGCCTGGAGATAAGCACTGCAGAAGACCAGGAAAACCGCCATGGAACCGATGACCGCCAGAAAAATTGTCAGGCCGGTAATGATGACCGCCAATTGCCGCCAGGAGCGCCGCTCCTCCACCTCGTAGGCCTTGTTGAGCCCATAAATCATTGCCCAGGTGCCATTGAGGGCAGCCCACAAGGCTCCGGCACAAACGGAAATCAGGGGCAGCCCGGAATGACTACGTTCGTTTAGCTCGTACGTGATCGTTTGAAAGAGCTGCGAGGCCTGGTTGGGGAGCACCTGCTTGATCAAATCCTGGAACGCCGTCACCATGTGATCGCCGAGATGAGGAACGCGCGCACTGATGGTGAAAAGAACCAGGAGAGCCGGAAAAATAGCCAGGAAATGGTAGAAAGCCATGCGGCCACCCTGACCAAATACTTCGTCTTGCCAGCTTTCACGGACGGTTCGACGGAGCAGGTCGAAAGGCGAGAGCCCGCCGAGTGTCCAGAGATTCCCAATGCTTTTTCGCATCTACGTTAGTCCAGTCCCAGGTTCCAGGCCACAAGGTGTGGGGTTAGATGCAGATTGAAAATTCTTTGCTCCATCCCGCCCACTCACTGCGCAAGTCCTGCTCGCAAGTCCCGATCGTAGTCGAGTAATTACGCATTGGAAACCGGCGCACGCTGTTTCTCGAACCTTAAATACAGACTGGCCGCCGGGGAAACGGAGTGATACACCAGATGGATGCGTTTGTCTTATCTTGCGGTCGCTCTCAGTCTCACTGCTCCTATCAGCGCCCTGGCGCAGCAAAGTCTTCCCACGACCGCGTGGAAAGACGGCCATTTCGTGATGGAAACAGCAGCCCTGGTCGGCCGCTCCGACATCGTGTTGGGTCAGCCAAACGCCCTGCCGGCGGAAGCCATGCCGATGGGCAACGGGCGTCTCGGCATCGCCGTCTGGTCCGCGGAAGGATTCACTGCGCAACTGAACCGCGTAGACACCCTGCCGCATCGCGACTCTCCCGGCCAGCTTGTCATCCCCGGGCTCGCCGCGCTTACTTCGGCAAAGGATTTCAACGGCCGTCTCGATCTGTACAACGGAACGCTGATTGAGCACGGCGGAGGAATGAGCCTTACCGCCTACGTTCAGGTCTCGACTGATACTTTCATCGTCGACATAACCGGTGCGGATCCGAACACGGCGCAGACGGCCGAGCTTAGGCTCTGGCCGCCACGCACGCCTGAGGCCAGCGCGCACGGCAGGTCGGCCATGCTCGCCCAAACCTGGGTCGATCAATACGGACCCGGAGCGTCTGGAGAAAAGTTCGGCTCTCTCGCCTCTGTCACCGCAACCGGCCGCGATGTGTCTGCGGCCGTTAGCGGCTCCCGCACCGTGACGGTGAGCTTCAAACCTGCCCTGGATGGCCATTTCCGGGTGACTGTCGCCTGCCCTCACTACAACGGGACCCAGTCCAAAGAGGCCAGTATCGGGGGAGCGTTGTCGAATGCCGATCCCGCAGAACACACCGCCTGGTGGCACGCCTTCTGGCAGCGCGCAGGGCTCATCAAGCTCACCTCCGAAGATGGTTCCGGGGAGTACATGGAGAACCTCCGCAACCTCTATCTCTATACCGCGGCGGCTGAGAGCGGCAGCCGTTTTCCCGGCTCACAGGCCGGCATCGCGGACCTCTTCTCCGCAGTACAGGACGTCCACCGCTGGGACCCGGCCGCCTTCTGGCAATGGAACCTTCGCATGCAGGTAGCTGCCAATCTCGATGCAGGCGTGTCTGAACTGAACGCTCCCTACTTCCGCCTCTATCGTGAAAATCTGGTCAACATCGAAGACTGGACCAGGAAACATATGGTTGGCCGTCCTGGTATCTGTGTGCCCGAGACCATGCGCTTCAACGGTGCCGGTTTTGAGTACGAACCCGATTGGAATCGGTTGACGCCCCCGATCATCGGCCTCAATTGCGATGCCGCCTTCCACCCTTATTACAACGCCCGCACCATTTCCACGGGCGCGGAAGTCTCGCTCTGGATCTGGCAGCAATATCTGGCCACCGGCGATCGTGCATTTCTCGCAGCCAATTATCCGGTGATGGCTGCGAGCGCCCAGTTCCTGCTCGCCTATGAAACGCGCGGCGCAGATGGCAAGATGCACACTCATCCTTCCAATGCGCACGAGCAGCAGTGGGACGTGACGGATCCCACCACTGATCTATCGGCAAGGCCGGCCCTCTTTGCCGCGGTCATCCAGGCGGCCGGATTGCTCCACACCGACGCCAGGCTGGTGCAGCAACTCAAAGCAGAACTCACCCGGATCCCTCCTCTGCCTCAGACCGAGAAAGCAGACGCCGGCCAGCAGAAACAGAAGGTCATTGCTGAGTCTTACGAGCCAACGGCTCCTGAACATAACGAAGAAAACCTTGGCCTCGAGCCGGTTTGGCCCTACGGTCTGATCGGCGACGACTCTCCGATGCTCGCCTTGGCCAGGGCCACTTATGCCACGCGTCCTTACCCCGTTCACCAGGACTGGAGTTTTGATCCCGTGCAGGCGGCCCGCCTTGGCCTCAGCAGCGAAGTCCGTTCGACCCTGATTGCCTTGACCGAGAGATACCAGCAATTCATCAACGGCTTCTCCAATTGGGGCGGCACCGCCGGTGAGTTCTATGTGGAGCAGGAAGGCGTGGTGGCGCTCGCGCTCGCAGAGGCGTTGGTGCAGGATTACGACGGATTGATCCGCATCGCACCAGCAGTGCCGCCGGAATGGAACTTCGACGGTAGCGTGTGGGTACGCAATCGCACCCGAGTCGACGTCCAGGTTCGGGCGGGAGTGCCCACCACCGTCGCCATCGAAGCCGGAGCTACCGAAACCCTGCGTATCCGCCATCCCTGGCCGGGTCAGCGGGTGGACGTGATGGATGCGCATGGAAAGACGTTAACGACCAGCGAGGATGCCACCCTCCGGGTTCCCGTCCGTAAGGGCGAATCGTACCTGCTTGCACGAGCTGACATGGCTAATACCCCTCAGACCTTCGCCGCTGTCACCGGTCAACCAGCGCTGCACTCGAGAAAGCTCGGCTCAGTGCAAATCGGCAAATAACAAAGTGCGCAAAAACTCTGGACGAAGGGCGCGGCTTCAGCCCTGCCGCGCATGGTGGGGGTTGACTCAGTCCCGTAGGGACGGTTGAATTTCAGAGCTGTCCAGATTAGGGGATCAACTGCCTTTTTGACGATGTAACTTGATGATTGGTTTGAAGAGAGCCTGGCTGACCAAATAAGGTTGCTTCTGTTGATGGCTGCTGCCTGGATGGCAACCACCTTCGAGTTGCGTTGAGGAACGAAGGGCACGGCTTTCAGCCGTGCCACCCGACTATCGGGCTGGTGGGCTTCAGCCCCTGAGGTACGTCTTTCCACAGTCGGTGGCAAACCCTCTCTGGAAGGAGATGACCTTCGCTCCAGGTGCCTCGAAAAGCGTACCCCAGCGGCCGTGTGGAGGGCAGACGGATCTACGGCACGGCTCAAGAGGCTGCGGAAAAACTCGCCGTTGGGTAGGAAAGTCGTACCTCAGGGGCTAAAGCCCAGCGTATTTTCAATCGCTTACGGCACGACTAAAGTCGTGCCCTGATACAAAACATGAGTTTTTCCGCAGCCTGTCAAGCCGTGCCCTTCGTCGAGGGTCTTCCCCAGCCTTAATACCAGTGAATGCTTCCTGTGCTGTCCAAATTGGCCCATTGAGCAACCTAATTTGGATAAGACTGAAGTTCAGACGTCCCTTCGGGATTAAGGAGTTCTCACGCACGCTCTTTAGTCCTGGGTTGGAACCGACAGTCCCTGGATTGGAACCGACGCGCGGCTAAGTCCTTTGTTTCAAGCGACGCTTAAAGTTATTCGTGTATTTCGCCTCCAGGGTGGGTGAAAGTGGCCGACGGAAATGGTGCGTGATATGCGTGGTATGCGTGGTAAGTCCGAATCCAGGTAGTTCTGGTGGGCCGCGTTTCGTGCATCGTCCGCGCACGTGGCCGGCAAATGATTTGCAACAGCACAAAGTTATTGGTCTCCACACCTTTATATATGCGGATTCGGGTCAGTTTTGCAGCAGGAGAAAGGCGTTTTTAATACGAATTTCCAGGTGGGCGCCCGTGTCTTCCGATGGATACCTCCTTTCATAGTCTGAAGCTCTCCCGCGCTCTCTTTAGCCCGGGCACTTTCCCGAACAAACAGCGGCAAAAAAGAAAAGTAAGAAAGGGCTTGACGTGAGATTAGTGTTGTAGTTAAGTATAACAGTACATCACATAGGCCGTCTGGAGACGTCCCAGCAAGCAGGTCGAATTCATGCAGCATGCCACGCTCGACCCGAAACATCACCCCAAAGACTGGACTTTTCTGTCTCAGAAAAAACCCGTCAACGCACATCTGGAGCTGCAGCAGACAAAATGACGGGAGCTTATTTGTGGCAAGAGTTATTTGGAAAACGTCATGGATCCTGAGTGGAACGACGGTCAACCGATTTACCGCCAGCTGCACGACCGCGTGGTCGCGATGATACTGGACGGCCTTCTTAAGGAAGGCGACCCGCTTCCGTCGGTGCGCAATGTCGCCGCCGAATATCGTGTTAATCCGCTCACGGTCTTGAAGGGGTATCAGCAACTGGTGGACGAGGGACTGGTCGAGACCAAACGAGGGCGCGGCATGTTCATCAACAGCGGGGCACACAGTTTATTGCTGCAGGGCGAACGACAAAAATTCCTGGGCGAAGAATGGCCCAGGATCTACGCCACCATTCAGCGCCTTGGCCTGAATCCGAAAGAACTGCTGGAGGCAGGCGCCGGCCGCCAGCCTTCCCCAGCCGCTAAGAATGACGCTAAGAAAGAGGAGCGCTGAACCATGGCATGCATCGAAGCACACGGCCTGCGCAAAGCCTACGGCGCGAAGATGGCACTGGACGGCGTTGATTTGCGGGTGGAAGAGGGCCGCATCCTCGGACTCATCGGTCCCAACGGTGCAGGCAAGACCACCGCGCTGAATGCCATCCTTGGCCTGACTCCCTACCAGGGGGAACTGAAGGTGCTGGGACGCGACCCCTGGACCGACCGCGATCAGCTCATGAGCGATGTCTGTTTCATTTCCGATGTCGCCGTGCTGCCGCGCTGGATAAGGGTTTCGCAGGCGCTCGATTATCTCGCCGCCGTGCATCCGCGATTCGATCGTGCCAAGGCGGAAGGTTTCCTGGCCAGGACCACCATCCACCACGCCAACAGGGTGAGGGAATTGTCGAAGGGAATGGTCGCTCAACTGCATCTCGCCCTGGTGATGGCCATTGACGCGAAATTGCTGGTGCTGGACGAGCCAACCCTGGGCCTGGACATTCTCTATCGCAAGCAGTTTTACGATTCGTTGCTGAACGACTACTTCGATCGCAGCCGCACCATCCTTCTGACCACCCACCAGGTAGAAGAGATCGAGCACGTGCTTACCGATGTCATGTTCATCCACCGCGGCCGCATCGTATTCAGTCGCAGCATTGAAGAATTGGAGTCGCGCTATTTTGAAGTCTCGGTGCGTCCCGAGCAGGTCGACGCTGCACGGGCACTCAAACCGATGTACGAGCGCGAGATGCTTGGTCGCAATATCATGCTGTTCGATCGTGTCGATCATCAGCAGTTGACCGCTCTTGGCGAGGTGCGCACGGCCGGTATCGCGGACTTGTTTGTCGCCGTGATTGATAACCAGGCCGGCGACACACCCGGACAAAGACAAGGAGCGGCGAGATGAATACGCCGTCGGAAGCGTTACGCGAGTCTCCGCTCGAATCGCATCTGGTTACGCCCGCGGTCATCCCCGCGAGCCGCCGCTTCTACTGGTCAGTGCGTCGCGAATTCTGGGAGAACCGTTCGCTCTATCTCGCGCCCCTGGGCGTCGGGGCACTCTTTCTGCTTGGCTTCCTGATCAGGATGATTCATTTGCCGGCTCAGATGCGTGGCGCGTCGTCGCTCAACCCCATGCAGCAGCAGGAGCTCTTCGAGCAGCCGTACACTTTTGCCGCGCTTCTGTTCATGGGAGTCATTTTTGTCGTATCGGTCTTCTACTCTCTCGACGCGCTGTACGGCGAGCGTCGCGATCGCAGCATCCTGTTTTGGAAGTCGCTGCCGGTTTCCGATTTGACGACTGTGCTCGCGAAGGCCAGCATCCCGCTGTTGCTTCTCCCGCTGCTCGCCGTCGTGCTCACCGTTGTTACGCAATTGCTGATGCTGCTGCTGAGCAGCGTAGTGCTGCTGGCCAGCGGGCTGAGCGTTGCGATGCTATGGAGCCATTTGCCGTTAGTGCAGATGTGGCTGATGGTGTTCTTCCACATGGTGGGCGTTCATGGGCTCTGGCTAGCGCCCGTCTACTGCTGGATGCTGCTGGTCTCAGGCTGGGCGCGGCGCGCGCCATTGCTCTGGGCAGTGTTACCGCCACTTGCCATTGGCATGGCGGAGAAGATTGCCTTTAACACTTCGCATTTCGCCGCCATGTTGGGGCGTCGGTTCGGCGGCGGCCCGGAGGATGTGCCCTTCACGGCGGGGCACATGGTGATGGCTCCGTTGACAGGACCTGGCCTGAGTAAATTCCTCCTCAGTCCCGGCTTGTGGACCGGCCTGGTAGTCGCCGCGCTATTCATTGCCGCGGCTGTCCGCCTGCGCCGCTACCGGGAACCAATGTAATTGGCCACTTGATTCGGCCATTGGATTCGGCCACTGAATTCGATGAATCTCAGAAGGAGAACCGCGCATGAGCACTCAGCTGCAAACGGCATTCTGGGTCGCTGGTACTTCGCCAAGGCAGCATTCGCTGCGGCCACTCGCCGACCGCACCCTGAAAGCAGCAGCCGGCTTTTGGTTTGTGGTGGCTGTCCTCGGCCAGTTGGTGTTCGCGTTTACCGTCGCGTCTTTCTATGGTCTCTCGGCCGCACGCGGTCATTGGCAGCAGTGGAACAAATCGATGACGCATGGGTACACCCCCGGGCATCCCATGGGCAATCTGGCGGTCATCATTCATCTCAGCGCGGCCGTGGTCATCCTGCTGAGCGGTGCGATTCAACTCATTCCGCAAGTCCGCCGTCGTGCACCGGTCTTTCATCGCTGGAATGGGCGTGTCTATTTCGTGAGCGCCTTTGCCATCAGCCTTGCCGGTCTTTATATGATGTGGTTCCGTGGAACTGTCGGCGACCTTTCCCAACACCTCGGCCAGAGCCTCGACGCCGTCCTTATCATGCTGTGCGCCGCCATGGCGCTGCGGTATGCATTAGCTCGTGACTTCAAAACTCATCGCCGTTGGGCTCTTCGCCTGTTCATGGTAGTGAGTGCATCCTTATTCATCCGCGCAGGACTATTCTTTTCGCTCGTCCTTAATCGTGGCGCCTTCGGTTTCAATGCGGCGACATTTAGCGGGCCCTTCCTTACTTTCCTGTCCTTCGGCCAATACCTGGTGCCCCTTGCCGTTCTGGAAATCTATCTGCGCACCCAGGACCGGGCCGGCGCCGCGGGCCGTTTTGCCATGGCCGCAGGCCTTTTCGTGCTTACGGTGGTCATGGGCGCGGGCATCGCCGCGGCCACCACGCTCGCGTTTTTGCCCCGCATCAAAAGCGCCTACGACCACCGCACATCCATCGCCGAAACCCTATCTGCGATCATAACCAGCAGCGGCATCGACCAGGCGGCTACGCAGTACCATGAACTGAAGGCGGCGGCGCCCGCCACTTACAACTTCGACGAAGACGAACTGAACGCCTTAGGCTACCAACTTATCCTGGCCCATAAGGTCAAGCAAGCCATCCGCATCTTCCAGCTCAACATAGAAGCCTATCCGCGATCAGGCAACACCTACGACAGCCTCGCCGAAGCATACATGGACGAGGGTAACAAGTCCCAGGCCATCGCCAACTATCGAAAGTCTCTGCAGTTAAACCCCCGGAACGCCAATGCCGTACAGATGCTTCAAAAGCTCAATTCACCGTAATCCCCCGAAGCGGCTGCTCAGTCGCAACAGCTCAATTCGAAGTTCAGGAGGACACATGGAACCCGTAATGCTGGCAGGGGCTAAAGCCCTGATCATTTCGAGATCTGTGCGGCACGACTAAAGTCGTGCCCTGATACAAAGCAAAACCCAAAACCTAAGCTCGATCGATCATACCTAAGGCTTACGAAAATGTAGAAACTCCAGACCCAGGACTAGCGTCCTGGGCAGGATTTGAAAACGGCTTGGCGTTTATTCTGTACGCAACGCAGTCACCGGATTGATTGAAGCCGCTCGCCACGCCGGAATGATGCTGGCAACCAGCGCGCACAAACCAAGCGCCAGCACCGATCCGCCCAACACCAGTGGATCCCATCCTTTCACCTGGTACAGCTGGGCTGCGATCAGGCGAGAGCATGCCAGTGACACCGGAATCCCGATCGCCAACCCAATCACTATTTGTAGAAACGCCCCATGCAGCACCATTCGGATCACGTTCATCTGGTTTGCCCCCAGCGCCATGCGCACCCCGATCTCACTCGTCCGTCGCTCGACCGTGTACGCCGTCACGCCATACAGTCCCACTGCCGCCAGCACCAGGGCCAGTATTCCAAACAGCCCCATCATCTGTGCCACCGCACGCCGTTGGTCAAAACTCGAGTCCACTTGCTCTTCAAGCGTCTGTATTCGCAACAGCGTCAGGTTAGAATCGACGTCGCTCAGCACGTGCCGTACCTCCGCCTCCAGTCCCTCCATGCTGCCGTGCAGCTGCAGCACCGCGCCTTCGATAAAGTGCGAGCCATCGTCCAGCGACTGCATCAGGGGCTGGTCATAGTGCACCCGCTGTGCCAGGGGCACAAAAAACAGCGGTCTGGCCGGCTCCTTTGCCGCAGGATCCTGATACTTGGCATTCTGCATCACCCCTACAATTTTGAAAGTAGCGCCGTATTGCGGCATGTCCAACCCAAAAAGGGTCCCCAGGGGTTCCTCTCCTGGCTTGAAAAATCTCTTCACGAACGCCTCATTCACCACGGCAACCTTCTCCGTCGACGCCGTATCGTCCTCGGTGATCGAGCGGCCGCGCAGAATCTTCTGGCCCAGAGTCTCCACGTACCCGGCACCCACGTGATCCCACGATGAGCCGATATCGTCGTTCATATTGGGCATCCCGTGTCCCTGCCGGATCACGATCTCGCCCCAGTTATCCTGTAACGGTGTGTACTGCGCCAGCGCTGCCCGCTCCACGCCTGGAAGATGCGCCAGCCGGTCCTGCAACTCGCGGTACATCGCGTCCAGCTTCGGCTGCGAGTACGAGTTGAATGGCGCCGTCAGGCTGATCGTCACCCGATGATCCGTCTGATAACCAAAATCCTGATGCTCCAGCTTCTGCAAACTCCTCGTCAGCAATCCTGCGCCTGCCAACAGCACAACAGACAGCGCCGCTTGCATGACTACCAGGGCCTTCTGCGAAAACGACGAGCGGTCCTTGGTGCTGCGGTTGGTCCCGCGCAGCGCCTCTGCTGGCTCGGCATGCGTCTCCAGCCAGGCGGGAGCCGTTCCAAACAGCGCCCCTGTCACCAATGAAAGCAGAAACGCAAACCCCAGCACCGGCATCGACGGAGCCGCATCGATGGGCACATACTGCGCCCCGTGGAACGCCAGCATCACCACCAACTTCACACCTAGAAAAGCCACCGCCAGCCCCAGCAGGCCGCCCATAACTGAAAGCACCAGGCTCTCGGTCAGCGACTGCCTCACCAGCCGTTTTCTGGATGCGCCCAGCGCCAGCCGCACTGCAGTCTGCGCTCGGCGGGCTGCGCCTCGCGCCAGCAGCAGATTGGCGATATTTGCGCAGGCAATCAGCAGCACGAGCCCGCACACTCCCAGCAGAATATTCAGGCTGGCCGAGTAGTTCGCCCTCATCACGCCCACACCGGCCCCTGCCGGCACGACGTTGATCTTTTGCTTCGGCAGTTGCGCTTTCACTCCCGCCATCCACTCCGCGGGAAAGCCGCTCTCGTTCACCAGCCACCCCCGCAGCAGATTCGTTAGCCGGCTGGGCAGTGCATTCGGAGAAGCCCCCGGCTTCAGCCGCCCAATCACCCGCAGCCACGCACCGAACCGGTGCAGTAAAGCGTTGTTTCCGTCGAGCACCGGCTCCTGGTTGAGCGGGATCCATATCGCCGGTGGATCGCTGCGCAGCGTCTCCCCGAAGAACCCCGGCGGCGTAATGCCGACCACCGAAAAGGGATGGCCGTTGAGGATGAACGTCGAACCCACCACTCGTGGGTCGGATCCATACTCCTGCTGCCAGGCGTGATAGCTCAGCATGGCGACCGGAGCCGATGATGGCTGGTCATCGGAGGCAACAATGGTCCGCCCGGAAAATGCACCCACGCCGAACGTAGAAAAATAATTGCCGCTCACAAACTCGCCGCGCAGCGGCTTTGCCACGCGGTCGCTCTCCCCCCTTCGCGTGCTGAACTGCCATCCGCCTGCTTGAAACGCCGCCAGTTCTTCGAACTCCGGCGTATTCTGCTGCATGCGCAGATAAAAGGGATACGAGAACATCCCCCAGTTATCCTGTGGGGTCCCTTCCTCGCAGCAATCTCGTCCGTCGCCAATGCGGTAAAGCCGAGACGGGTCGACCACTGGCAAAGACTTCAACATGACCGTATGAATCAGCGAAAAGATGGCTGTTGTCGCACCGATCCCCAGTGCCAGCGTAAGCATCGCCGCCAGCGTGAAGACGGGAGATAGCCGCATCTGTCGAAGGGCATACGCAATATCCTGCCGCAACGTTTGCATGAGAAGTCCTCTACGAACTCATACGAATCACCGAAAAACAATGTTCCAGAGCTCCCGCCTGCCCCGGCCTGTCGTGGGGCGTGCCGTGGGGTGTGCCCCGTTAGGACCGGAGTGTACCCGGTTCTCGCGGGTGGGGGAGGGAAGAAGGGGCACGCTGCTGAAAGTCCGCTTTTCTGCCCGGATCGTGGGCGACCGTGCGGCTCACAAGCACCTTTTTGCATCTCAGCTTGTGGATCGGCCAAGCTTCGTCTCGGCCATCTTCGCTGGTCTTTGAGGTCGGTGCCGCCGAAACGCGCTTCCTGGTGCTTTCGAGGCTCAAAACTAGTGTAAAGGCACCATTGATTTTCGTTAAGCAGATCTGTACAGTAAGATTAGGTGGTTACTTTATGGTAACCCCCAGATTCCGCTACGGCTTGGATGGTCCTTTCTACGTGGTTTGGAATCCTCGAAAACTCCTCCGCCGCGGTCTGGTGCAAAATATTGTCGCCCTGTATGGGGTCCAGATTTGCACCTATGCCCTGCCGCTGATGACCTTTCCCTACCTGGCCCGCGTCCTGGGCCCGTCGGGGTGGGGCAGTGTGGTCTTTGCCCAGGCGATTGGGTCCGTAATCGCTATCTTTGTGGAGTACGGCTTTGATCTTTCAGCCTCGCGAGAGACCTCGCGTCACCGGGAGGAGCCGGGACGGCTATCCGAATTGATCTCCGGTGTATTGGGCGCGAAGGTTGTTCTTGCCGCTTTTTGTGTTTGCGGGGCGGTCTTCTCCCGCAGATATACCCACCATGTTGCACCATCGTTGGCGCTGTTTTGGGCGAGTACGATCTGGGGCGTCTGCCAGGGCATCAACATGCTTTGGTATTTTCAGGGTTTGGAGCGCATGCGTTTGGCCAGCGCTCTTGAAATTGGGGGAAAGGTTGTTGCGACCTTAAGTATCTTCGTCCTCGTCCGTAACCCCGACGATGGATGGAAGGTCATGGCGGCGCAATGTGTGGGCTGTGTCGTTGCCCATGGAGTGACCGTTGTTCTCGCCTATCGCGAAGTAGGCTTCGCATGGCCGACATTCTCCTCGGTCGGGCGTGCGCTTCGCCTCGGCTGGTCGATGTTCCTCTTTCGCGCGGCGCAAGGCTTGACCGGTTCACTCAACGGGCTCGTCCTGGGCTCGGTCGCTCCCATGGCGGCGCTCGGCCAATATGCAGGTGCTGAACGAATCTCCCGGATCTTTCAACAGGGGCTATGGCCGGTAAATCAGGCTCTCTACCCAAAATTGACCAAACAGATGCATGAACGTCGCGCGGACGCCATGAAGATGGTCAGGCGGAGTCTTTGTTTTCTGGGTGGTCTCGGCTTGCTTTTCGGGGTGGTTCTCTTTTTTGGGGCTCCGCTGCTCGTCCACGTTGTTCTGGGCAACGCCTTTCATGGTTCCATTGCCGCGCTGCGCGTATTTTCGCTGTGGATTCCCCTCGTCGCACTGTCCACGGTGATCACTTTCCAACTACTGCTCCCCAACCAGATGGACTATCAATTCAATGCGGTGATCTTTACGGCCGGCCTGCTTGGTTTTGGTGGCGCTCTGGTGCTGGCTCCCGGCTTGCAGGCTGTGGGTATCGCCTGGTCAGCAGTCGGCGCCCAACTCTATACCCTGATCGCATTCTCTGTCGTGTTGGCACGAGCGGGCCTGAATCCCTTTGTATTTGGGGTCAATAGGCCTGTCGCCACAGTGTCCAGCTAACCTGGATTTCTCAGGAGCCCGGTCTGCGACAAAGCCCGGGTGCCCCATATCTGCGCGAGTTGGCAGATGTGGGATTCGACAAACCTCAACCCCTGACTGTGCAGGGCGTAGATGGCGATGGACAGGATCTGTTGCTGGTAGAGGGTGATCGGTGGACGGCCGTTGAATCCCACATCTGCCAAAACCGGGCAGATATGGGGCACCCGTCACTCGTTACGCATAGAGATCCACTGCTGGCAGCGATTCGTTTATTTGTTTACCCAGGGGGCTTTAGAGCGTGTCTTAGAACTGCTCTAGTCCCGAAGACGCCAGTCCCATAAGCGTTAACCTAATTGGGGTGTTTTTCATCAAAACTCCCACAAAATCGTCATCCTGCCTGCCCCGGCCCGCCGTGGGTCCCGTGAGGGACGGCTGAAAACAGGGGACGAGGCTTCAGCCGTCCCTGGCGGGACTGCGCATCTCCCCTGATCAGACAGTGGGTCTGTGCCGGCTCGTGTGCGGATGGTCGGTCGCCATTGCCGTACGCAGGATGCCCCGATTTTTCTCCAGGATCGATTCAACTTCATCGACGCGGTTTCCCGCATTGACCAAGAGCAATATCCCGTGGGGGCCGACTTCCCGGTCCATTAGCCGAATCGTCTCATCCGGCATCCCAAAACCCACCAGTGTATCGGTGAGATCGATCTCCGTGTAGGGCGGGTTCTCCCCGCCTGTTCTGGCTGCATCCGGCCGGCTGGACAGACCCGGCCCGTGACTATGCAAGTCGTGCTCCAGACTGTGCCGAAACTTCCAGTAAAAGCTGTGCTTTCCTTCCTGAACCGGCTTGGGAGTATGGTCTGCGTTTGAGCTTTGATCCTTCATCCGCTTGCCTTCTTCAGAAAGGGCGACACCTATATCCTTCGCTGAGAATCCCGCGATCTCCAGGTCGGCGATTGCATCGCGCGCCGACATATCCCTCAAGAACAACGCTGCAACAATCTGAGAAGGGGGCACTGCCATTCTTTGCGTTGGATTACTGGACATTGCTTTGCTTCTCCCCGCGCATGTAAAAGCCGCGTCAGAGTGCCTGGGTTCCATGAGCACCATGTATTTAGATGCCTTTGGACAGGCTTGGATGTCCGGATCTCCCTGCCAACCTTGAACCGCCACGCCACGCACGGGCGAAACCATGAGATTGCGTGAGTGACCTGGCCGCATCGAGGCAGAACCGAGCAGTCTGGTGGTCTCGCTTGACCGGCATTTATTCGTAGAGTTTTTTCCGAAATACCTATGTTAAACATAGGTATTTCTCAACTATAGTTGTTTACGATGACAAAGAATCCCGATCACCGCGATCTTTTCCCCGGCGCCCTGGAGATGATGATCCTGCACTCTCTCCGGTTGAAGCCAATGCACGGATACGCACTGGTGAAGCATATCAAGCAGGTTTCCGAGGATCTGCTGCAGATTGAAGAGGGTTCTCTCTACCCCGCTCTGCAGCGGATGCTCAAAGAAGGGTGGCTGGATTCGAAAGAAGGCATCTCTGCCAAGGGCCGTCCCACCAGGATCTATCGGCTGACGAACGCGGGCCGGCGTCATCTGGAGCAGGAAATCTCAAGCTTCGAAAAGATGTTCGCAGGCATCACTCGTGTGCTCGCAGCTGCCAGGGCATAAGAGACCGCCATGTTTGCCTTCCGGCAATTCTTTTCTCGTCGTCGCCGATATACCGATCTTTCCATTTCGATTCAAGAACACCTGGAAGAAAAAATCGAAGAGCTGATGGAAGAAGGAATGTCGCGAGAGCAAGCAGCTTCCACCGCTCGGCGCGAGTTCGGCAATGCGGCCCTGATCGAGCAGCGCAGTCGCGAAGTCTGGCAGCTGCCCTTACTGGAATACATAATCGCCGATCTGAGATTCGCCTGGAGACAAGCGATGAAGCTGCCTCGCTTTACATTCGCCGCAATTGCGACGCTCGCGATCGGGATCGCCGCCCAGGCGACGATCTACAGCGTGGTGCACGCGGTACTGATCGACCCCTATCCGTATCGCGGCGCTATGCGCATGGTGCATTTGCACCTATACGATAAGGATCCGGTTCCCGACGACCTTGGTTTGACCGGACCACAGTTCGCTGAATTTCAAAAGTCTCCTGTCCTCGACGGAGCCATTGCCGACGACATGTACAGCCGCGCGCTCACGGGCGAAGACTTGCCCGAACAGGTGCAAGCCGCTCGTATCTCACCCAATGCATTCGAATATTTCGACGTGCCGGCACTGCTCGGACGCGAGTTTGGACCGTCAGACAACACGCATGTGGCGGTGCTGACCTACCACTTCTGGAAGAAGCACTACGATGGGCGACGCGACATCCTTGGCAGCATGCTCGAGATGGATCACGAAGCATTCACCATCGTCGGTGTGTTGCCGCAGCGCTTTGCGTGGATGGGCAGCGACCTCTACACGCCGCTCGCCTACTCAACGGATCCTCATCGCGTTGCAAACGTGTTCGCGCGCTTAAAGCCCGGAGTGACTGACCAGGCGGCGGAGCAAGGAATTCAGCCGATGCTGGATGAGTTTCACCGCCAGACGCCGGAAAATTTCCCCCAGAAATTCAAGGTGCATCTCGTGCACATCAATGAGCTGGCCATTGGGCGTTTCCGAGGCGTGCTGGTCATTTTATTCATTTCCGTTTCCTTCCTGTTACTCCTGGCATGCGTGAACGTGGCCATCCTACTGTTGGCGCGGGGAGAGACGCGGCAAACGGAGATCGCGCTGCGCAAGGCGCTGGGGGCCGGAGGGCGCCGGATCATTGGACAATTGCTGACAGAGTCGCTCCTTCTCTCCCTCGTTGGTGGGGGCTGCGGCGTGATGCTGTCACTCGGAGCGATACGGTTGGTTCGGCACTTTCTTCCTCCGACGCTTCCCTCGGAAGCCGAGATCGCGCTCAATATGCCGGTCCTCCTGTTCAGTCTTGGGGTGTCGGCGGCGACGGGTGTGATTTGCGGACTATGGCCAGCGTTGCGAGGCTCACGCATCGATGCGCGTCAGGCGGCGGATGCGGGATCACATAAGCTGGCCGGGAGAAAAGGCACACGCAACAGCCATATGGCTCTGCTGGCAGGTCAAGCAGCAATTACGGTGTTGCTGCTGGCGTGCTCGGGCGCTACGGTGCGGAGGTTATCGCAGCTGATGCACGCCAACCTGGGATACGATCCGCACCACCTGCTTTCCGTCAGCCTGGCGGTACGGGAGGGTGCTCATGCCGGCTGGAATGATCGCATCGCATACTACGATCAGATTCGGACGGCGATTGGCGCCGACCCGGACGTATCGTCTGCAGCCATCGCAGAGGGCAGCTTGCCGCCCGGCAATCTTGCCTTAACGCCTCTGTCAATTCCAGGAGCGAATGCAGCGGGTAGGGAAGTGGCGTTGGAGCGCGCGGGCGCAGAGTACTTTGCGACCCTGCGCATTCCGTTGCTGCATGGCCGCGTGTGGAGTCCGCCGGAGATTGCACACGCCGCCCATTTGGCACTGATCAACCAGGCGATGCAGCGGCGCTACTGGCCGCATGGGGATCCGATCGGACAGACAATTGTGCTGAATCATGGGGTAGCGGCGGGAAACGTATGGACGCTCGTGGCTCCGGGAAACGATCAGCACTTTCTGATTATTGGCGTGGTGGGGGACGCGCCGAATCAGAGTTTACAGGAGCAGGTGGCCCCGGCAGTCTATGTGCCGTACACCGGGATTATTTACGACTGGTTCAATCTGGTGTTGCGAACGCGGGGAGGCGCTACCGCGGGGCTGTTGCACCGGATCAAGGAGCGGGTACACGCGATCGATGCCGGGCAGGCGGTGGGCGATATAGTGACAGCGGAGGACCTGCTGGACGAAGACCTTGGTCGAGACCGGTTCGTCGCAAGCCTATTCACTGCTTTTGCATTACTTGCATTGACGTTCGCAGTGAGCGGTCTCTACTGCATTCAGTCCTTCCTGGTGACCCAAAGGACGCGCGAATTGGGGGTTCGGATCGCGCTGGGTGCACGGCGAGAGCACATCATAGGCCTCGTGACCAGGGCGTCATTCCTGGCGGTCCTCGCGGGTGCGGTAATTGGCCTTGCCCTGGATGTAGCGCTAAGCAGGATTTTCTCTCACTGGACAAGCGGGAACTCGCGTGACCCGGAGATGCTGGCTGTTATGGTCACACTCTTGCTGACAGCTGCGGCCCTGGCATCCATCGTGCCCGCGCGGCTCGCGGCGTCGATCGAACCCATGGAGGCCCTCCGCGCCGAATAGCTGGAAGATGCCGTCGTCTTCTGTTCAGCAGCCACTTTTCATGGAAGCGGCGCCCCGTTGTCATCCCGAGCCTAATGAACAAACGAAGCGTGTGGTGCCGCACCTCTGGTGCTCGACCGCCTGCTTATGGACCCAGCCCTTCCGGGCTGGGCTGATTTTGGTGCCGGCCCTCCGGGCCTGGATTGCAAACACCGCTTTCCCATGTTCATTCCACCCTTGACTTGCCCCAGGCAAGTCAGCCACTCGTAACTTTTTTGGTGCTCACCCTCACTGTCAAACTGAATTGTCATCCCGACCGAAGCGAAGCGAAGTGGAGGGACCTGCTGTGTCTCAACTCCGCAATCCAACCCCAAATGGAAACCCCACCCCACCCTTTGTCATCCCGCCTGCCCTGCCCTGCCCTGCCCTGCCCCGCCCCGGCGTGCCGTGGGGCTTGCCGTGGGAGCAGCTGACTTGCCTGGGGCAAGTTAAGGGAGGAATGAACATGGGAAAGCGGTGTTTGCCATCCAGGCCCAGAGGGCCGGCACCAAAAATAGCCCAGCCCGGAAGGGCTGGGTCCATAGGCAAGCGGTCGAGCGCCGGAGGTGCGGCACCACACTCTTTGTTTGTTCATTAGAGCGAAGCCGACTTGTTCCGCCTGTCCCGGCCTGCCGTGGGGTGTGCCGTGGAGGGATCTGCAGTTCTACGGACCCTTCCTGGAAATGTTTTTCGACCGAGCGCAGCGTAGTGGAGCGAGCCGCTGTTTCACGAACGCAGCAACCGAGAAATACTATATATTTCGGTTCGAGCCGTGTGAACCAAGCCGGCGCACCGGAGAAAGCGTGATGGATCGATCAACGTGCCTGGAGCGATGGAGAGCGAGCAGCGCGCGGGGCACGCCTATCCTCGGTGCGGGCGCAGGAACTGGAATTTCTGCCAAATGTGCCGAAGCCGCTGGAGCCGATCTGATCATCATCTACAACTCCGGCCGCTACCGCATGGCCGGGCGAGGATCCTTGGCGGGTCTCATGCCGTACGGAGATGCGAATGCCATCGTCATGGAAATGGCGCGCGAAGTATTGCCCATTGTTCGTAAAACCCCTGTCCTCGCCGGTGTTTGTGGGACCGATCCTTTTCGAGTGATGGACCTATTTCTACGCGACCTCAAACAACTTGGTTTTTCCGGAGTACAGAATTTCCCGACAGTGGGCCTCATCGACGGCCTCTTCCGCGAAAACCTGGAGGAAACCGGCATGGGCTATATCCAGGAAGTGGAGATGATTGCCCGCGCACATCAACTGGACCTGCTCACGTGCCCGTATGTCTTTAATGAAGATGAAGCGAGGGCCATGGCAGAAGCGGGCGCTGACCTCTTGATCGCACACATGGGGTTAACCACCAAAGGGACCATCGGCGCCAGGACGGCGATCACGCTCGATCAGGCGGTTGACCGCATTCAGGTCATCCAGCAAGCGGCCGTTGCCGTACAACCGGAGATTCTGGTCCTCTGTCATGGCGGCCCGATCGCCGAGCCGGAAGACGTTCAATACGTCCTCAATCGAACCAACGGTGTCTGCGGATTCTTCGGGGCTTCGAGCATCGAGCGTCTGCCCACGGAGCGTGCCATTACTGAGCAGGTAAAAAGTTTCAAGAATCTAAGCATCCACACGGAACGCAGCGAAAGGAGCAGTCATGTCTAAGCTCACCGGTCGCCGGTTCGTAACACCCGCTGACGTCGAGACCCAGGTCTTCGACTGGGGGACGATCAAGTGGCTGAGTGAACCGCGCGTCACCGCCACGGAACGCTTCACCATGGGTGTGGTGCTCTTGCAGCCCGGGAAAGGCCACGTGCGGCACAATCATCCGGGTACAGAGGAGATCCTGTACGTAGTCTCGGGGCAAGGCAAGCAGATGATCGATATCGATGGAGAGCAGTGGGAGCCCATCAGCGCCGGAGATATGATTCATATTCCGGCAGACATCTTTCACGCCACCGTGAACAGCGGATGGGAGCCTTTGAAATTGATCGCCGTCTATTCGCCGCCGGGTCCCGAAGCGATTTTGCGTGCCATGCCAGAGTGCCGCGTACTCGCGCCAGGCGAATTGCCCGAAACCTAGCCTGATGAATCCCAAAACCATAGCGCTCATCGGCACCTTCGACACCAAGGGCGAGGAGTTTTCTTTTCTGCGTGCTCGCATAGAAAGCGCAGGCCTGCGAACCATGATGATCGACGCCGGTGTGCTTGGCGCTTCGCCCTTTGCGGTCGACATTTCGCGGGCCGAGGTGGCCGCGGCGGCAAATCAGGATCTCGCCGCGCTGCAAAAGGAAGGAAACCGGGGTCGAAGTGTAACCGCCATGGCGCTTGGCGCCACCGCGATACTCGCTCGCCTTCAGGCAACCGGAGCGATCGACGGTGTAGCTGCGCTGGGCGGATCCGCCGGCACGACCATTGCGACCGCAGCCATGCGTGCGCTTCCCTATGGCTTCCCGAAGTTGATGGTTTCTACGCTGGCCGCCGGCGACATTAAACCCTATGTGGGAACCAAAGACATCTGCATGATGCCTTCCGTGCTCGATATTGCGGGCCTCAATCGCGTCTCCCGCCGCATACTCGGCAATGCCGCAGCGGCCATTTGCGGCATGGTGGCCGCAGAACCCGCCGGCGCACAAGAGGACAAGCCTGCAATTGCGGCGACCATGTTTGGCGTCACCACGCCTTGCGTCACCGCGGCGCGGCGCATTCTCGAGCAGAAGGGCTTCGAGGTTCTGGTGTTTCATGCAACCGGTGTCGGCGGCCAGGCGATGGAGCAGTTAATCGAAGACGGTGCAATCCAAGCGGTTCTCGACCTGACGACCACGGAACTCGCCGACGAGTTGGCTGGCGGTGTGATGAGCGCGGGATCGCATCGCTTGGAAGCAGCAGGCCGCAAGGGCATTCCTCAGCTCGTATGCCCTGGCGCCATCGACATGGTGAATTTCGGGCCAGCCGAAACCGTGCCCCTCAAGTTCCGAAGCCGTAAATTGCACGTTCACAACTCCACCGTCACTCTGATGCGGACAACGCCTGAAGAGTGTGCAGAGATCGGGCGCATCACGGCGACTAAGCTGAACCGCGCCAACGGGCCGGTGACCGTGCTGATTCCGCTCCAAGGTGTCTCCGCTATCGACAAGTTAGGAGGGCCGTTCTATTCGCCGGAGGCGCTCAACCTCTATCGCCGCGCCTTGAAGGCGAACCTCAACTCCGGGATTAATCTGGTTGAGCTGGATGCGCATATTAACGACGACAGCTTTGCCCGTGCCGCCGCTGAATTGCTGATGGAATCGCTAGGAGCCGCCAGCGGAGCAAGCGCGGCGCAGGTTTTCTGAATTCTTTGCAGTCCACTCTGTCCCCGCGAACAGACCCCGGGTGCCCCACATCTCGCTCGTTTTTGGCGAGATGTGGGATACTACAGCCCTCTCGTCGTAACTCTTTACCCTCTCGACGCCCTTAGTTAGGCTTTCGATTCATTCTCTGGAGGCGAGTGGTCGACGTTCGTGGTATCCCACATCTCGCCAAAAACGAGCGAGATGTGGGGCACCCAGGGTCTATTTGCGGGGAGAGAGGGATCGGCGCCCAGCGCCAGCATCTCGCAGGCTCGGCCCGGGCGTTGATATCGGAAGCCATAGTAAAACATGGCGAAGTCATGGCCGTTTTGTACCACGAACGGATTCGAAGCAAACCGGCTGTCGCGAGCGTCTGGCGTAGGCGGCTTGGTTGAGAAGATAGGGTTCGTAGCAGGATAAGTAGCACTACCGCGCGGACCGTTGCGTAGGATGGGAAGTATGGAGCTGAGAGCGAGATTGTACCTGGTATATTTTGCCGCCGGATCGCGTGGCGCTACCAGGGCCGTGCGCGTCCAATGGAGCAGATCGTCGGAGGTCGCAAGCCCGGTTTGGTAGCCAATGCCATCCCAACCGATATAGAGCATTTGAAACGCGCCGTTGGCATAGAAAACGATCGGGTCGTCAATGCTGCGCTGATCAAAATCGCCTTTTCGATGGGTGGCAGAGAGCACGAGCTTGGGGAATTTATACGGAGTGCGAAACGGGGCTGGTTTGTCTGCAGTTGCCATCGCCAGGTGCGGCCCAATGGAGCCGGCCGCGCCAACCAGGGCGGAATTGCGCAGGAAGCGGCGACGAGTACTGTTCATGAAAAAATTCGAAGGGCTGTTTGAGGCCGGCACCCTGGCCGAGACCAGGCTATTAAAAAAGGAGTCTTGACGTGACGCGAGTTCGTCGTCCTAAAACCTATGCTTCGTCCTTGTGGCATCCTTCAGGGCGCTCCCCATTTGTGCCAGCAACTCATCGCCGCCTGCGAGAGGCTTACCGGAGCGCATCGCCTCGTAGAACAGCCACAAGCGCTCAAGTACCAACGTCAAGGATTGAATCCGCGTTTCCAGCCGTGCTTCGGTAGCCAGACGCTTCAACGCGGATGCTGGCGCACTCTCACAGAAACTGCTGACGTGCAGTGTTTCGGCGTCTACGAGCTTCTGCGGTTGGGTTGCCATCACTCTTTCCAGTTCCTCATCGCGGATTCAGGGCCAGCATTCGCTGCATATGCCTGAGCGGAAGCCAAAAAAGCAGAACAGACAGGCACACGAGCAGTCTTCAGATATCTGTAGGGTGGGGATGGCGAGAGAGGGAAGCTGGAAGTTACTGGCACGCTAGTCCCCCTTTCTACCAATAAGTAGTCTCGGGGAAGTAGCAAAATTTAAACACACATTACTTTAAAAGAATAGACAAACTAACCTGCCTACCCGAAATTTTGAATGTCTTGGGTTCTCTGATTACGGCAGCAGCACATCCAGCACGTCGCGCGGCTCGGGTCGAACGCGAAAATCCGCGTGTGCGGCCGCGAACAGCACCGTGCCATCACGCCCCAGGATATAGGTTGCCGGCAGCGGCAACCGCCAGCTCGCATCCCCGTTTACCAGCGGGATGTTCACCAGGATGCTGCGGTAATACTGCTGTTGCGAAGGCGCCACTGCGTAGGCCAAACCAAATTGTGCGGCTACCTGGCACCCCGCATCCGTAAGAACAGGAAAGCCAAGCCCATGCTGTACCGCAGTAAAGTCGTTTTGCCGCACAGTTTGGGGGGAAATCCCGACCAGTAACGCGCCCCTCTTCCGCACCGCGCCATACAGATCGCGCCAGGTCTCCAACTCGGTCACACAGTAAGGGCACCAGCGTCCGCGGAAGAAATTGATCACCAGCGGGCCGAGGGCCAGCAGATCAGCGCTCCGGATAATGCGCCCGCCGGCGTCCGGCAGCGCAAATTCCGGAGCCATTGACCCAACCGGCAGGATTCTGTCTTCGATCCCCGCCGCATAAAGCTCCGCCACCGCCCGCTCGCTGATTTCGAGACGCTCCGGCTGCACAAGGTTCCGCGTATTAGCCGTAATCTGATCGAGTTGGTCTTGCAATTTCGACATGATGGCTCTACACCGTTTCTAAGACGCTTAGCTTCCCTTGGACGCGGCGAGATCCGGTTTCGTTTCAAGAATTACAGCTATAGCCAGGTACCTTGTCGAAGCACACGGCATCAGCCGCGCTGTGCGAACCGGTGCTCACACACCCTGTCTAGCCTTTGTCTAGCCTGGATTTCTCAGGAGCCCGGTCTGCGACAAAGCCCGGGTGCCCCATATCTGCCTGCTTTTGGCAGATGTGGGGCACCACCAACCTCAACCCCTGACTGTGCAGGGCGTAGATGGCCATGGACAAGATCTGTCGCTGGTAGAGAGTGTTCGGTGGACAGCCGTTGAATCCCACATCTGCCAAAACCGGGCAGATATGGGGCACCCGTCACTCGTTACGCATTGAGATCGCAGGAACTGCTGTTTACCGGCCCATACCCCGCATGCCACCCAGGGCGCCCATCATCCGCCGCTGCATGCCTCCGCCCTTACCCGCACTTTTGAACATCTTACGCATCTGGGCATATTGCCGTAGCAGCTGGTTCACTTCCTGCACGCTGGTTCCTGACCCGCGCGCGATCCGCTTGCGCCGGCTTCCCGAGATGATCTCGTGCTTGTCCCGCTCCTGTTTGGTCATCGAGTTGATGATGGCCTCAATCCGGGTAAATTGCCCTTCATCCACCTGTCCCGCCATCTGCTGGATACCCTGAAAAGGGCCGACCGAAGGCAGCATTTTGAGAATGCTTTGCATGGAACCGAGCTTGCGGATCTGGCGCAGCTGATCGCGAAAGTCCTCCAGCGAAAAGCCGTCGCCGGAGAGAGCTTTACGCGCAAACTCCTCCTGCTTCTTCTTGTCCAGGGTCTCTTCCGCACGCTCAATCAGCGTCATCATGTCGCCCATGCCCAAAATCCGGCTGACGATGCGGTCGGGGTGGAAGGGCTCAAAGGCGTCCGATTTTTCGCCCGTGCCGATAAACTTCACCGGCTGTCCCGTGACATGGCGGATAGAGAGCGCCGCGCCGCCGCGAGCATCGCCGTCCATCTTCGTCAGCACGGTCCCAGTCAGTGCCAGCTGTTTGTGAAACTCTCCGGCAGAATGGACCGCGTCCTGCCCCGTCATAGCATCCGCAACAAAGAGGATCTCCTGCGGGCTGAGCAGATTCTTCAGCCGCCGCATCTCCTCCATCAAATCCGCATCCAGGGCCAGACGTCCGGCGGTATCGACGATCAGTGTGTCGCAACCCGAATTGATCGCCTCCCGGCGCGCCTCTTTGGCCAGGCGTTCCACCAGGGCGTGCCCAGGTGCCTCGCCCTTCGTGTCGCCCTCATACAGGTTGATTTTGATGGCATTGGCGACGATCCGGAGCTGCTCCCGGGCAGCGGGACGGTAGACGTCCACCGACACCAGCAACGGGCGGTGGCCCCCCTTCCTGAGCCAGGCTGCCAGCTTGCCTGAGGTGGTGGTCTTGCCCGAGCCCTGCAGACCGGCCATCAGGATTACCGTGGGCGGCCGGGAAGCGAAATTGAAGCGAGCCGTATCCTTGCCCAGCAGGGCCACCAGCTCGTCCCGCACAATCTTGATCACATGTTCGGTGGGCGAAAGTGCCGTCATCACCTGCTGACCCAACGCCTTCTCCCGGATGTGGTCGATGAGCTCCTTGACCACGTTCAGGTTGACGTCGGCTTCGAGCAGGGCGACGCGGATCTCCCGCAGGGCGTCCCCTATATTTTCTTCGGTGACGGTGCCCTGACCGCGGAGATTCTTGAATGCCCGCTGCAGCTTGTCGGATAGGTTTTCAAACATGACGGTACTTTCAGTTTAACCGACGAGGGCGGGCGGCTGGGGATGAGTGTCCCCAGCCGGACGGCTTATTCCTGGGAGGAAGCAGATGGCTCGCTGAGATTTGGGACATCGATGCCGAGCGCTGTGGCCAGCGCGATCTGATGGTCCTGTTCCTGCAGCAGGATTTCCCGGATGTGTTCCGCGGTCGCGTACTCGCCTAACTGGTCACACTGGCGAATCCTCTGCCGATAATTGCGAATCGTCTCATTCTCGTTCTCCAGGTCGAAGCGAAGCATTTCCTCTGGCTTTTCCGACGTCTTAACCGGCTTGGGAACCACAACAGGCATGCCGCCCAAATAATCGATTTGGTTGGCAACCGTGATGGCATGTTGCAGTTCTTCTGTAGCGTGTACCTGCAGCTCGGCCGCAATGTTCATGTAAGCAGCCCCTTTCAATACCTGGGAATAGGTCACATAAGAAATCACAGCTTGATATTCACGGGCCAGGTCTTCATTGAGCGCGGCGATCAGTTGTTTACGGGTGATGGTTTTTTCAGCAGGGACAGTGGCAGTAGCCATGGCTTTCTCCTCGTTCTTGGCGCAATTGAGTGGTTTCTTCAGATAGGTCTGTCTGTTTGGGTGCAGTATGCGGGTCAGAGGTTGCAGCGAGCCCTACCAGAGATAGGGAACCAGTCCCTTCACTTGTAGCCGGTAGCGGGTGTACTGGTCTCCGAATTCCTGCACCATCAAAGCTTCTTCGCTAATCGACTTGATCTTCCAGGCGATCGCCGCCAGGACGACCCCGATAAAACAGCGCAGCTCGCCAAGCACGATCGCCGTCCCCAGCAAAGCGACCAACAGCCCGGTGTAGATAGGGTGGCGGACGATACGGTAGGGTCCGGAGCGAACCAGGGTGTGGTCCTGCTTGAGAGTGACGCTCGAGCTCCAGTTGCCGCCGAGAAAAATGCGCGCCCAACCCGCGAACAGCATGCCTGCGAGCAACAGCCCGTATCCGCTCCAGAGAGAAGCCGTGCCTGCCGGTACCACGCGCCGATTCAGCAAATCCCATCCCAGGCTGCCATCGACCATCAATCCGTACGCCACCAGCAGCAGAACAAGCTGTAGGATACGGGACCCGGATGACTGTCGCCGGATGGTCCGCTTCCCGAACACCGCCGGCAAAATCCACGCAACCCCGAAGACAGTCCAGAGGATGACCAGGGGGTTATGGAAAAACGTCAAAGGCATGCCTCAGCTCTCTGTTGACCATTGTAGTTCCAGCACCGCGCCCGATCTGCCGGCTAGGCTTCGGCGAGGCAAGCAAAGACTATCCGCGGAACGTCTTTTAGTCCTCAGATCACGTCGAGGCCCGGAGGGCCGTCCGCTAAACGTCAGCCCAGCCCGGAAGGACTGGGTTGGAATCTGGTCATGATCCGGCCCGCCCCGGCCTGCCGTGGGAGCGCCATCGGCGCGGCACGTTCTGGTACTTAACGCCTCCCCCGGCCGAAAAGCTCAGGGCCGGACCTGAAACAAAGGACTTATCTGCCCCGGCAGGAATACCCTTCAAGCGCACGCGACTTCAACCCCATCCGGGGGTCTGAAAGCCTAGACCGTTTTTTGTGGAGTTGCTCGACCATGGCTCTTTCTTCAACTTTTGGCCCGTTTACCCGCCTGTTGGCGGGCTGCCTTGTTTTCTCTCTGGTGCAGGGGCCGTTAGCCCTGTTGGCGGCCCCTGTGCCTGGTTGGCACAAAAAAGCCACCGCCAGACCCCTGACGGAAGAAGAGCGCGCTTCCCACGCTCTCAATCGCCTTACCTTCGGCCCGAAACCCGGCGACCTGGAACGGATACAGGCGATTGGAGTCAAGAAATGGATTGAGATGCAGCTCAACCCGGAAAAGATCGACGATAGCCTGCTTGACGCTCGGCTGCAGGCATTTCCCGCAATGCGCATGAGCCAACAGAACCTGGTGCAGGCCTTCCCATCCGCGGGGGTAATTCGCGCCGCGGCCGACGGAAAGATCCCCCTGCCTACGGATCGTGTGGAGCGCGCCATCTATCAGAACCAGATTTTCGCTTACGAAGAACGACGCCAGAAGCAGGCGCAGGAGGCGGCTAAACAGCCGGTAGGGGAGCCCATTGCTGCGGCTGCGCCCAACATGGCAGCACCGCCGTCCGAGAACAGTCAGGACACCGCGAAGATGGCGGCCGCCGCCGAAAGCGTGATGGCGGATGCCATGGCGCTCGAAGATGTCGCGAACTCCCCTTCGATCGCCGTTCATGAACAGAAGCTATATGCGGACCTGGCCTCGACCCAGATCATAAATATGCCCCCCGGTCAGCGCCTGGCGCGCCTGGTCGGCATGAAGCCGGGCCAACTGCGCGGTTTCCTCAAGGAGCTGACACCGGAAGAACGATCCAGGCTCACCGCCGGCATGACCCCGCAGCAAAAAGAAACAGTGGTTGCGCTTATTAACCCCACCTTGCTGGTGACCGGTGAACTCTTGCAAACCCGGCTGCTCACCGACGTCTACAGTCAACGGCAGCTCCAGGCGGTGATGACGGATTTCTGGCTGAACCACTTCAACGTATATCTGAAGAAGGGCCAGCTTGCGCCCTGGTACCTGGTGGATTACGAACAGAATGTCGTTGCCCCGCATGCCATGGGTAAGTTCGAAGATCTGCTGGTGGCCACAGCGAAAAGTCCGGCCATGCTCTTCTATCTCGACAACCACGCGAGCATCGGACCGCATTCCCTTGCCGCCATGCGTGCGCAGGCAAATCCCGCGGCCAAAAACAAAACTCCGGGACTTAACGAAAACTATGCTCGCGAATTGATGGAACTGCACACCCTCGGGGTCGATGGAGGGTATACGCAGAAAGACGTTACCGAAGTGGCCAAGGTTTTTACCGGGTGGACGATAGAAGAGCCGCGGCAAGGCGGGGGGTTCAACTTTAATGAGCGGCGCCATGAGCCGGGACCAAAAGTGGTGATGGGCAAGACGATTCAGGAGAGTGGTGAGCAGGAGGGTCTCGAAGTGCTGCACCGGCTCGCGGCCAGCCCGGCGACGGCCCACCATCTGTCCCAGCAGCTGGCCGAGCGTTTTGTGAGCGACACGCCTCCCCCCGCGCTGGTTGATCGCATGGCGAAGACCTATCTTCATTCCGATGGCGACATCCGACAGGTACTACGCACCCTGTTTGCCTCGCCGGAGTTTTGGTCCCGCGAGGCCTATCGCGCCAAGGTAAAAACGCCGGAAGAGTTTGTTCTATCGGCCGTGCGGGCAACCGGTGGCGAAATCGATCGACCGGCAATTGTGTTGAACGCGATGGGCCAATTGGGGATGCCTTTCTTCGGCTGTCAAACCCCAAATGGCTATTCCTGGGCTGCCGGACCGTGGGTGAATTCCGGTGACCTGCTGAACCGCATCAATATAGCCCTGGCTTTAGCCAGCCACAAGCTGGGCACGGCGACAGATCTGGATGCACTCATGAAGATCAAGGGACCGGATGCGGCCTCTGCCGCCCAGAAGGAAATGAAACTGGAAGCCGTGTTCCTCGATGGCCAGTTGAACCCGCGGGCGCGGCAAACTGTCCTCCAGCAGGCAAATGATCTGGCTGTTCAGGGGCCAATCGCTCTCCCCGGATCAGAGCCACCCAGACCCGGCCCCAAGCAAGCCGGAACCATGCCCATGCGGGCCGCATTCGTACAAATGATGGATCTGGCAACGCCGATACCGCCCCCCGCCGACAAGCAAGCCGCACTAGTGGCCGGCCTGCTCCTAGGCTCCCCCGACTTTCAAAAGCGCTGAAGTGGCATCCGCCGAACCCCACCCGACCAGATGTTGTTTCGTCCCCTCCGGAAAGGCGTCATCCTGCCTGCCCCGGCGTGCCGTGGGAGCGAAGCGCCCCGCAGATCTATCGCATAACAGAGGGTTTATGGCGCGGAGTCGAAGGACCCCGGCGATGCTTGCTGGCAGGTGCTCTTCGGAGCTTTCCGGCCACAGACTATCAGGGAAATTAAAAAAGTCACAGCCTCCCGGGATGACAAAGGAAAGGGCGATGGTTCCATGGAGAGTGGTTGCTGGACCGAGGCGTTTTTCATCACCTTGGGTGGGCCCGCAGGCCAATGAGCGCTTGGTCGAAAAACATCTCCAGGAAGGGTCCGCGGAACTGCAGATCCCTCCGCGGCAGGCCCCACGGCAGGCCGGGGCAGGCGGGACAGGTCGGCTTCGCTCGGAGTCTATGGCTTTTTCAATTCCCCTTGTAGTTTGTGGCCGGAAAGCTCCGAAGAGCTGCCTGCGAACAAGCATTGCCGGGGTCCTTCGACTCCGCGCCATAAACCCTCTGTGATGCGATAGATCTGCGAGGCGCTTCGCTCCCACGGCACGCCGGGGCAGGCAGGATGACGCCTTTCTGGAGGGGACTAAACAACATCTGGTCGGGTGCAAAAAACACGAAAAGATCAAAAAAGTCACAGGCTCTGAGCGAAGCGCCTCGCAGATCTATCGCATTATGAATTGTCATCCCGCTTGCCCCGGCGTGCCGTGGGACCGGAGCGTAGCGGAGTGGAGGGACCTGCTGTTTCCGTATCCCCTTACAAGCTCGATCTACTGAGGAGAATTACTGGTCGGCGGAGTAGGGCTCACCGGACTCGTGGGCGATCCGCCGAAACCAGACCCGTTATTGGACCCATTATTCGAACCAAATCCAGATCCACCACTAGAACCAAATCCAGACCCACTATTAGAACCAAATCCAGACCCACTATTAGAACCGAATCCTGACCCCGAATTAGAACCAAACCCACCAGTCCCATTACCGGAATTCAAGCCACCACCATTGCTACCATTCACCCCCATGCCGGGCGCGGCGCCATTGGCGCCCCCAACCCCCGCCGCCTCCATAATGCTCTGATTGGGATCGAAAACAAATTCCCACTGGTTGTAATGAGTTTGCTTCCTGTAAACCTTGATCGATGTTCTCTTGTCGAGCAACCCGACACCCACGATCGGTGCCCCACCCACCGTTGCTCCCGGGGAGCCAAAACCCCCGCTGCTACCCCCGGTTGTTTGCACGCCACCGATATTGTTCGCACTGGTCGTTTCTGCAGCGCCGGTCGTCGAGGTTCCCCCGATTCCACTGGACGAACCGAACCCACTCCCCGAACTGGAGTTTGTACCGCCAATCGGCGAAGGAGACGAGCCGCTGTTGCCGAAAGGCGAACTGGAGTTTGAGCCGAACGGGGAAGTGGACGATCCGGAGCCGAACGACGAGCCGCTGCTGCCAAACCCCGATCCTGAGGAAGAGCCCAGAGACGACCCCCCCGACCCCCCCGGCGATCCAAAGGGCGAAGAGGATCCGAAAGAGCCCGCGGTCCCTGTACCAGCGCCGGTGGTAGCACCGGTAGGCGTGATGCCGTTCTGCTGCACAACCTGCCCGAACAGACCCGTGGTGGGTACCTTCTGCTCGCCATTGTGAATGATGCGCCAGTCGTCCTTGCCGGTCATCGGATCGAGGTAACGCTTGCGCAGGAAACGCATATTGTTCGCCTTCATCAGCTGGTCGATCGTGTTCGGATATTTTCCGAATTTGTTGTAATACATCTGGATCGCGCGGGCATATTGCTTGCCCCGATGGATCGTCTCCTCTTCCTTATCGCGGCGGATGGAGTCAGCCATCTTGGGCGCCGCGATCGCCAGCATGATCATGATCACCAGGATCATAAACAGCACGCCCAGCAGCAGAAAGCCATCTTCGTTCCGAAAGCCGGATTGTGAGCGGTTGCGTTTCATCATCGCCCTCATTGGCGAAGCGGTAGCGTTTGCGTGTTGTGGTACGGAATGTCTTCTACTTGGACGGAGAGAGCGCCGATTTTGACTACCCGGTAGCGCCGGTCCACGACATCCCCCTCCGAAGCAATGAAGATGTCATCTCCCTGCAACAGGAAAACCTGCTTCTGGCCGGTTCTCTCTGCCGCGTAGCCATAGAACCCCAGGTTGATGGGCGGTGGAGGAGGAGGCGGAGGCGGCCCGGTATCGACGTGCGCCTGGCGGATGGGAGCAATCGGTTTGGGGATTGCCGGAGGAGCAGAGAACTGGGAGAAGATATTTCTCCCATGGCCGGTGTACTCGAGCGTCTCGGCCTGACGCATGATCTCCGGGTGCAGCGTCGGGTCAAGCGATGCCAAGCCCCCCACCTTTGCCGCCTGATGGACATTGGCCGGGGCAGTCGTATTTCCCTCCGGCGGTTCAGGACGTGTCACCGTCGCCACCGGTGGCGGCGCAACAGGCGCTGCCGGCGAAGGCCCGAAGGTCTGCCACAGGAAACGCACCAGCAGGATGAGCATGACCAACCCGAGGCCCGTCGCCAGGTATACCTTCTTCTTATCTTCGGTACCGACTTTGAGCGCCATCAGCGGTCCTCCTCACCTGCGGGCGCCCCCTCCTCGATCGGAGGGAGCTGGCTCAAGCCGGACGCGTGCAGATACGTATTGAGCTTTAGCCGCAGATTCACCAGCCCGCCCTGTTGCCCTGTGAGCGTGAGCCCGTTGATCAGAAAGAACGTCTTGCTTCGTTCCAGCCCATTGATAAAGTGCATCAGCGGTGCGTACTCTCCGCTGAGGCTGGCGTCCATGCGCAGCTCCGCCAGGCCCGCAAGCGCGGGTGTTGGGGTATAGGCCAGGCTGGTCAGGCGGACATTGTTTTTAGCCGCGAGGTCATTGATGGCCGCGGAAATGGTGGAGTATGCGGCTGGAAAGCGAGCGTTATAAAAATCATCCGCCTGGGTGCGCGAAAGCGCGACCTTTTGCGGCAGCCCCCGCAGCGGGCTCATTTCCAGCTGCAGTGCCCGATACGCAGTCTGTTGTTGCTGCAGCCGTTCGGCGCTGGCGGAACGCAAGGTACTCCAGGCAAGGAAGAGGCGCACGCCGAGCACCAGGTTCAGAATCAACAGCAGGGCAACCCCGGCAATATGCAGGTTGAGCAAGCTGAGCAGGTTGCCGCGAAGCGCCTTCATTGCGCGGCCGCCTTTCTGGTGGCATGCCGCGGTGCGCGGGCAGTCCGCGGTGCCCGGGCAGTCTTGGTTACAGATTTAGCCTGCTTGGCCTGGGCTGGCTTCTCCACCGGCTCGGGTAGAGGGTTGTATTCGGCGAGCAGATCGAAGTTCACGTTGGAGGCCGTGCTCACCTGCTCGATCGGCCGTCCGTTCTGGTTGCTCTCCGCCGTCTCCCGGGCCAGGCGAGGCGAGAGAAAGCGGTGAGAACGTTCCAGGTTGCGCACCAGGTCGACGCCGCGATCGTGGGCGCCGCTGACTCGCAGACGAATCGTCACTTTCCCATCTTTCGACGAAACGACCGGGTCGATGTTCAGCACCTGCACTCCACTGGGAAGCACGTTTTCCAGGTCCATCATGACAGCGGTCCAGGAGAAGGCTTTGCGGGCAAAGACATGGTTAAGAAACTGCGATTGTGTTAATACCGAGGCATTCTGCGGTTCCCGCATCTGCGATTGAAACGCCTGCCGCTGCGCCTCGATCGCATATATCTGCTGTTGCACAGCATCCTGCCGTGCCTGGGCCTCGGCCGCCTTTCGCTTTTCCGTGCCCAGTAGAAGCCACAGCGGCACCGCGATCACCGCCAGCAGGACGATCAACACCCGCAGTCGCAGGTACAGCGGTCCCAGCTCGACGAAAGGGCGCGAAGCGAGATTGAGTTGGATGCGCATCAGTTGGCCAGCGCTCCCACCACCCCAGCAAGGATCCCGCCCGGCATGGCTCTGTTTGAATAGGGTGTGGGCACCAGGTCGCGCACTGGAATTCTCTCATCACCCAACAGCCGGATAAGCTCTTCCGGGCCGCCCAGACCGCAGCACAGTAACTGCCGTGGTGGCGACTCCAGCGTGTCCTCAAAATAGGCCACCGCCACGGTGACCGACTGCTGCAGCTCTTCCGCGGAATGCAACGAGTTTTCCCGGGGCGACCACTCTTTTTCGGTGAGCTCGAGAGTCCGGTGAAGCAGCAGTTCATTCTGCCTGGTAATCGCGGTGGTGACCGAGCTGCCGTTGCGATTGATCACCAACGACGGTTCCTCCGAGCTGATTGCTGCCAGCGCGGCCAGCGTGCTGGGCAATACCACGCCCGGCTCGTAGCCGGCTTCGCGCACCGCGCTTTCATACTCCGCCAGTACCGCGGCCGGGGATACTGCGACAATCACCCGCACCAGCCCCGGTTTGCCGGGCATGATCTGGTAGCTGACGGCCGCATCTTCCACTTCAAACGGCACTAGTTTGCGCAGGCGAAAGCGAATAATCGGCAGAGCTTCGACCGCCTTCGCAGGCAGCAGGTCGAAGTCCAGCAGCAGTACTCGAACGGCAGCGTCGGGGATGACCACGGTGATCTCGCTCGCTTTGACGCTGACTTCATCCAGAGCCTGGCGCAACGCGCTCGCAACCGCCGCGCGGTCGCTGAAGTTGGGCGTTTGCAGGCCCGCGGCCAGTACCCCGGGACGCAGCGGAGCAAAGGCAGAGACAATTTCCTGTTCGGCTTCGCCGGGCCGCCCTGCGACTACACCGGCGCTGGTGATCTCGCACGCCAGGCGAGGACGCAGTGCGTTGGCTTCTGACGGAAAGATGCGATTGGCGATGTTGGAAAGCATGTCTCTAGCGGAAGGCCTCGATAAAGGTGACCTTGTTGATTTCTTTAAGTGTAGTCAAGCCTCGGCTGGCGCGGTCTACGGCGGATTCGCGAAGAAACTGCATGCCCCCCTGCTGCGCCAGTTTACGCACCTCGGAGGACGGCTTCTTCTCCAGAATGATTTCCCGGATCGGATCGGTCAGCTCCAGCAGTTCGTGGATCGCGGTTCGTCCGCGATAGCCAGTCCCGCCACATTCAATGCAGCCCGCCCCTTCATGAAAGTCGAAGCTGCGCCACAACTCCGGGTCCAGTCCGCTATTGCGCAGGAATTCATCGTCGTACCGCACCGGGCGGGTGCAGTGTTCGCAGATGGTGCGCACCAGCCGCTGCGCCAGAATGCAATTGAGCGCAGAAACAAAGTTGTACGCTTCCACCCCCATGTTGAGAAAACGGCCCAGCACGTCGACCACGTTGTTGGCGTGGACGGTCGTAAACACCAGGTGGCCGGTAAGCGCGGAATTGATTGCGATCTGCGCCGTCTCCTGGTCGCGGATCTCACCCACCAGGATCTTGTCTGGATCGTGGCGCAGGATGGAACGCAATCCTCGGGCGAACGTAAGTCCCTTCTTCTCGTTCACCGGGATCTGGGTGATACCGCGAATCTGGTACTCGACCGGATCCTCGATGGTGATGATCTTGTCCTCGTCGCTCTTGATCTCGTTCAGCGCGGCATACAGGGTTGTCGTCTTGCCCGATCCGGTCGGGCCGGTAACCAGCACCATGCCGTATGGTTCGCGGATGTAGCGGCGGAACCGGCGCAGATCGTCTTCACCAAAACCCACTACATCGAGCGTGAGCTTGCGGAACTTCTCGCTCATCGACTCCTTGTCGAGCACGCGGAGCACCGCATTCTCCCCATGCACCGTGGGCATGATTGAGACTCGAAAATCGATCAGGCGCCCTTTGTACCGGACCCGGAAGCGCCCGTCCTGCGGTACCCGGCGTTCCGCGATATCCAGTTCGCTCATGACCTTGATGCGGGAAAGGATGGTGGAGTGGTGCTCGCGCGCGATCGGCGCCATGGCTGCCTGCAGTACGCCGTCAATGCGGTACTTGACCACCAGCGAGTCGTCGTAGGTTTCCAGGTGAATGTCCGAGGCGCGGCGTTCAAGAGCGGTAAAGATGGTGGTATCGACCAGCCGGATGATGGGGCTGATGTCCTCTTCCGACGTGAGCTTCTCGATCGAGATGTTCTCATCGGCATTGTCTTCGGCCGAAATCACGTCGAACGTGAGGCCTTCGGATGCCTCGTCGAGCACCCGCTGCGACTGCTCCGTCTTCTTCAGCAGATCGGTGATCTGCGACAGAGTGGCCACGCGGGTGATGATCCGTTGCCCCAGCAGGCCGCTGATCTCGTCCAGCACCATCAGGCGGCTGGGATCGCTGACTGCGATCACCAGGCGGTCTTCCATCTGCTCCAGGGGCACAAAGTTGTAACGAAACATCATGTCTACCGGCACGCTGCGGAAAAGCTCGTGCTGGATGCGAAAGTTCTTCAGATCGACGAAATCGCAGCGATAGCGATGGGCGAGCGCCTGCGCCCGCGTGGTCTCGTCTGATTCCGATACAGCCGTGGTGACAAGTACTGTGCTGTCAGCCATAAAAAACTCCTAACGCCAAAATGGACAAAGAGGCCTCAGTGGCCTCCCATGGTGCTCGCTTGTCCCAGCGAGAAGATGGGCAGATAAAGTGCGATCAGGATCACCACCACCACCGACCCCATCACGATCAGGATGGCGGGTTCGATCAGAGCCAATGCGGCGGTCAGCGCAGTCTGTACGTCTTCTTCAAAAAACTCCGCGACCGAATTGAGCATTTGCGGCAAGGCTCCGGTCGATTCGCCCACATCGATCATTTCCACTGCCAGGTCGGGGAAGACGCCGGTCTTCTCCAGGCTCTGGGCCAGGCTTTTTCCCTCGCGCACTGTCCCTACCGACGCCATCACCGCCTTGGCAATGGTGTTGCTCGAGATCGAGCGCGCCGCTGTCTCGAGCGAGGGCACCGGAGGCAATCCGCCCGTGAGCAGGCTCGAAAGGGTGCGCACAAAGAGCGCAACCTGGTACTTGCGCCAGATATTCCCAAATACCGGCATCCCGATGCGCATGTGATCGATCCGCGACGCTCCCGCCGTGGTCTGGCTGTAGCGAAACAGCCCGTAGACGATCAACGCAAATCCGGCCAGCACCCAAAGAATATAGTGCTGAAAATTGTTGCCCACGGTCAGCAGCATGCGAGTCACCGCTGGAAGATTCGTGCCTAGCTGGTCGTAAAGCATGGCAAAGCGCGGCACTACAAAGCTGATCAGAAAAACAAACAACGCCACCACCATGGTGATCAGCAGGCACGGGTAGAGCAGGGAAGCCATTAGCTTCTTGCGGAAGGAAAGCGAAATACGCTGGAAGGCAAGATAGCGCGACAGCACGTCTTCCAGCTGGCCGCTTCTCTCTCCGGCCAACAGCGTGGTGGTGTAGATCAGCGGAAACCCGCCCTGGGCTTCAAAGGCGGCGGAAAGCGACTCTCCGGTGCGCACTCGCGCGGCTACATTTTCCAGCTGCGCCCGGAAGGTCGGGTTCTTCTGCCCCTTCACCAGCATATCGAGCGATCCAAGTATCGGTAGGCCGGCGCGGATCAGGGTAAGAAACTGCTGATTGAAAATGATGAAAGCTTCCAGGTTGGCCCGCTTGCGGCTGCCACCCACGCCGCGCATGCCGCGCGGACGCACCGAGTAAACGTAATACCCGGCCTGCAGGAAACGGGTGCGCAGCTCTTCCGCGGAGCCGGCAATCTGCACCTGCTCCTGAATGCGTCCGCGTTCATCCGCCAGCTTGACTACGTACTCTGCCATGGGCCCCCTACCAGTTTACCGGGATACTCCAGCCGGGTGGGCCGGAAGCGTTCCCAGCTTACCAATCTGGCCATTGGGACCAACGGCCCACGGTAGGCTGAGAGCGTTCCAATTACCACTATCGAGCCATTGCCAGGTGTCACCATCGTCGTAGGAGATATCGGATCCATTGCTGCCCACCGTGATCCAGGCTTTGTCGGTAGCGTCCCAGGCCACGGCAGAACGATACCCATGGGGCGGTTTGTGGGCGGCGCTCCAGTGTTTTCCTCCGTCCGAGGTATAAGCCGCAGTGCCGGTTGCCTCCTCTGGTTTCCGATAGTCTCCACCAACAGCGATCCCGTGATTCTGGTCGCGAAACGCTAAGGAAAAGACGCCAGAGGAGTCATTTCCGCTTGCCACAGGGGCTTGCGCGCTCTGCCACGTGGCCAGGTCCCCCCTCCCCACCTTGGTCCAGAGGACCCTCGCCTTGCTGGTTCCCAACCAGATCTGCCCTTCATCGGCGGTCATCGCGCTATTGCTGCCGGCGAAGATCGACTCTCCGGGCAACGGCTCCAGCTCGGCCGCCGGGCTCCACGTCTTTCCTCCGTCGTGGGTAACCAGCAAACCAAACCTCACATGATCATTACGCCCGGGAGCCGGCGATGGATCACCATAGATGACGCCGTGCTGCCGGTCGAGGAAGAGCAGACCATCCCAGAACCCGGCCGCATCGGGGTTAGTCAAAAGCAGCTTCCAGCTGCTGCAGCCATCCGTCGTCTCATACAGGCGAGACAGCTCGCCCGGCCCGCTCGACAAAACCAAAACATTTTGCGCATCCCACGCCCAGATCCCGCGGAAGTCCAGCTTGCCCGCGCCCGCTGGCACCGCGCACTGCTGCCACAAATATCCCGTGTCCTCGCTGCGCAGGATCGTGCCCCCGGTACCGCTGGCCCAGACCACGCCACCCCCAACCGCATGGACTCCCCGCAAGCCCGCCGTAGACCCGCTATCCTCGAGCTCCCAAGGACCGCTCTGTCCCGTGCTTTGCGCCGCGGCGACGAGACCCGCTAACATCCATACGGTCGAAATCACCAGGCCATGATTCGCATGCTTGAAGACTAAATCGAAACCGCAGATCTACTCCACTTGAACTGCGGCTCGGCGACAGACGAAGGGCCCAAGGTCCGCTTTCGAGACCTGGGTCCGGCAACCAGTTCCCGATCGAAACCACCACCCTTTCCTATTCATTTGGTCATCCCGACCTGTCTCCGGCCATCTCCATGGGACCGTCATCAGACTTGATGGCGGCTGCCGCGCAAGAATCGCCTGACGCTTTGCCTCAGGCAGATCTATCGGCCGTAACAGATGGAAAGAATTGGTTTAGCCGCGAAGTCTCGACAGGACCCTCTGAGCGAAATGCTCGTTGGGAGAACGATGCTCTGCGGGCCAGACTCTCAGCCGGGCCACCCGCAGACGTAGCCAGCGGAAGCTGAATGACAACCCGATCATGCCCCGACGCGTGGCGCGCATCCATCCCGCCCTCAGCGAAGCGCGTCGTGCGAGGGATCTTGCAGTTCCAGACTCTAAAGCCTCTGCTGCCGATCCAATGATCGCTTCGTCCCCCTATATCGGAGGCAGCCCATCCACCACCGGAACACCCGCCGGCGGATGAAAAACAAAATCCGACTCCGGCGCCGGCGCATTCGCCTGGCTGTCTTTAAACGTAAATGCAGTCTGGGCGCCATCTAATCTCCGTGATGCTCATAGAGTGGATTACGCCGTCGGGACTCACCCCAAGCACAATCTTCTCCACCCGCTTCTCCATCCCCTTAGGCACGCCCGAGAGTTGCAGCCCGTCGGCCGTTTCCGAGAGCGTCAACCCTTCAAGCTCTTTCTGCAATTGTGTGTGGCCAAGAAGAAAGCGAAGTGGCGACCGCAGATCATCCAGTTGCGACGCGGACACGCGTTCTACCTGCGCATCCCCGGGAGAATAGAACCACGCGTACTTGCCATCCAGCAGAAAAATCTTCCCTGCCGGATTGGTATAGCTCCAATGCATCTTTCCCGGTTTACGCAGCAGCAGCGTGCCGCTCTCTTCCCGATCGATCCCCATCCCGTGAAAGCTTTCGGTAAAGGCAGTCCGCAAAGAATGAAGGCGGTTGTAGTACTTGTCCACCCGCTGCGCCAGCTGCTGCGCCGTATCGGCACACAATCCTGTTCGCGGGAACAGAAGAAACCCCAGCAGCAGAACGCGAGCGCTTACTGAATTGGCTGAGTGCAATTCGTGCCGCCCGCAAGGTCCGCCTTGATCTCCCCTGCGGAGTCGATGCAGAAGCCGCGATGGCCCGACTTTCCAATGGACTGGGGAACCGCGGTCGCCTCATACGAGGTGTACATGTCCTGGTTGTTAACGTTGACCTTGTTGCAGTTGATGATATTGAACGTGTAGCCCGATTTCTGTCCCGTGGCCAGATCTCCCTGCAGCACCTGCGCCGCCTCGGGCGTGGGTGGACCCGAGCTGGGGTTGCCGCCAAGCGCGGTCAATGCACAGGCGAACCCGTTGGTGGGAAAGTTGGTCTGGTATTGGATCTGTGCCTGATAAATAGCCCGGAGCGATTGGATGGCCGAGGTCTCGTCCGCCTGCGCCTTCATGCTGATGAAATTAGGAATGGCAATCAACATCAGAATGATCATGATGGACATGACGATGAGCAGTTCCATCAGGGTGAAGCCACCTTGGCGGTTGCGTTTCGTCGAGCTGGTGTTGCTGATTTGAGTCATGGGTGTTCTCGATTCCTGTAGCCATAGGGCGGTCCCGCCCGTCTGACCGCTACAAGTCTATCAAGAATAAGATGGACGCAGACGTTACCAGAAACGCTCACCCGGACTCAGCAGGCCAGTTGTGTCCGGCTCACCTTGAGCCCATCAAGGCGGCCCAGCAGCGTAACCGCAACCTTGTCCGGGTCGAAGAGGAAGTTGGCCATCTCCATCACCTGCTCGCTGGTAACCGTTTCGACCTTTTCCATGATCTCGTCGACGCCGAAAAAGTGCTCGAAGTACATTTCCTGGCGAGCCAGGTTCGACATCCGGGACATGGAGCTTTCAAGACCAAGAATGATGTTGCCCTTGAGCTGGTCCTTGGACCGCCGAAGCTCCTCTTCCGGGAGAGCTTCGTACTTCAGGCGGCGAAACTCGCTCATGATCAGGTCTATCACCTCTAAACAGTGGGTGGAAGATGTGCCCGCATACACGCACAGTGAGCCCGTATCGCGGTAAGGATTGAGGTCGCTGAAGATGGAGTAGGCGAGACCGTGTTCTTCACGCACTGTCTGGAACAAACGCGAACTCATGCCGCCGCCCAGAACAGTGTTCAGCAACAGGGTCACGTAACGGAGCTCGTGCGCGATCGGCGGAGAAGGAACACCCAGGCAGAGCTGCACTTGCTCCAGGGCTTTCTTGTTGCGCAGGACAATCTTCGAAGCCGTACGTGGCTCCGTTTCGGCAAGGTCGCTGGTGGGGGGGCCGATATGGTCGAAGCGGCGGGCCACCAGGTCAACAAAGGCATCGTGCTCCAGGTTGCCGGCGGCGGAGAAAACCATGTTGTTGCCGGAGAAGCGCTTGCCGTAGTAGTCGAACAAAGTGTTCTGCTCGAAACCGCGCACTGTCTCCTTGGTGCCGAGGATCGGTTTCCCCAGCGGATGATCCTTCCAGAAATTCTGGGTAAAAATCTCGTGCACCAGGTAGTCGGGGTTGTCCTCATCCATCTTGATCTCTTCCAGGATGACGCCCCGCTCGCGCATGATGTCTTCGTTGTTGAATACCGGATTCAATACCAGGTCAGAGAGAACGTCGAGTGCCGTAGGAACGTGCTCATCGAGTACCTTGAGGTTGAAACAGATCGTCTCTTTGCCGGTGAATGCGTCCAGGTTGCCGCCGATTGCATCGACCTCGCGCGCAATTCGTTTTGCCGAACGCGACTGTGTTCCCTTGAACACCATGTGCTCGACGAAGTGAGAGATGCCGTTCACCTCCGGCAACTCATGCCGGGAGCCGGCTCTGATCCAAACACCCATGGCAACCGAGCGGATGTGCTCCATGCGCTCTGTCAAAATCGTTAAGCCGGAGGGAAGGACCGTGCGTCGAATGCTGCGTTCTGTCACCATCTAAGTGTATCGGCTTTCCCCGGGGTGCAGCGGATTTCCTGCAGCCAACCGGATGCTATGCTGCGAAAAGGGCCTGGGGTGGCCGTCGATGCCTGGTGGGGAAAATCTCGTCCGAGTATTAGACGGAGTAGCCACGGCTGGAGTCAAAAATCTTTTCGGCCTTTCCCGTCAACAACTTACGGGCATAATGTCCGAATTTGGACAACCCCCTTACCGGGCCGGGCAGCTCCTGGAAGCCATGTTCCGCCATCGGATCGACTCCCTCGACCAGGTCCAGACCCAGCCCCGCGCGTTGCGCCAGGAGATGGCAGAGGCGGGCTGGGGGATCGGCCGGCCCCGGATTGTCGAGACTTTTCGCTCCATCGACGGTACCGAACGTTACCTGGTGGCCGGCCACGACGGGCAGACGGTAGAGACCGTCTGGATGCCTGGAGGGGACGGAGCCGAGCAGGGTGATGCCCGGGAAACCGGAAATCTCCGGGCCACCATCTGCGTTTCCAGCCAGGTGGGCTGTGCCGTCAATTGCCAGTTCTGTCTCACGGCAAAACTCGGTCTGCAGCGAAATCTCTCCGCCGGAGAAATCGCAGGCCAGGTGATCGCGGTGCTGGAGCGTCAGGCTGTGCAGGTAGGGCGCGACCGGATCAACCTCGTCTTTATGGGGATGGGCGAGCCCTTTTTAAATTACGACGAGTTCATGGCTGCCGTTCGCCTGCTGGTGAACGAGGCGTCGCTTGCCGAATCCAGAATGACTGTTTCCACTTCCGGCATTGTGCCCGGCATTTTGCGTCTCGCCGGAGAGCCTGTGCGGCCGCGGCTGGCCATCAGCCTGAACGCACCCGACGATACGATCCGCGAGGCGATCATGCCCATCACCCGCAAATGGAAGATCGAGGACGTAATCCAGGCAGCCGGTCAGGTGCCCCTGAGACCGCGGGAGAGAGTCACGTTTGAGTACGTGCTATTGGGCGGCCTGAACGACGGCTTAGAGCATGCCGAGCAATTGATCGCGCTGGCGCGGACTGCGCCCATGCCGGTAAAGGTGAACCTGATTGCCTGGAATCCAGGCCCGGGCATCAGCTACTCGATGCCGCAGCCAGAGCAAGTCGCCGCCTTCCAGCAAAAACTCATCGCCCGCGGCGTGCCCGCCTTTCTCCGCCGCCCACGAGGCCGAGACATCTACGCCGCCTGCGGCCAACTAAAGCGAACCCTGACCGAAATCCAACCCGCAGTCCACTGAAGAAGTCCACCAGGTGATTTCTCCCGGCAACAAAATCGATGAGAGAACCCCGACTGAACTGAGAGGGCCCAACTGAATCGGGAGGACCAAACTGAATTGTCATCCCGCTGCCCCGGCCTGCCGTGGGACCGAAGCGTAGCGAAGTGGAGGGACCTACTGTTCTCTTAATCAGCATCAAATTTCTTGCTGGAAACCACTCTCCGCTTTGTCATCCCGAGCCGATGACCTGTGGCAAGTCAAGGATGGAATGAACATGGGAAAGCGGTGTTTGCAATCCAGGCCCAGCGGGCCGGCACCAAAAATAGCCCAGCCCGGAAGGGCTGGGTCCACAAGCCAGGCGGTCGAGCGCCGGAGGTGCGGCACCATACTCTTCCTTTGTTCATTAGGAGCGAAGCCGAGGGATCTGCAGTCTCATTCGACCCGTAACCACACTTCAGGATCCTCTACCCCCGGCCCGCGGCGCCCAATCGAAGCACCGCATCGGCAACTCGATCCGCGGCATGACGAAGCACATCACCCTCAGCCGCAAAATCCCCGGCGATGCAACGAACCCCCAGCGCCTCAATCGCCTCGACATCCGCGACAATCGGCGAGGCGCCTTCCCCCGCATAGCGATCCAGCAGAACCCGCGAGACCGGCGCTGTATTCACCAAGGCATAATCAAAAATCTGCCGGTGAGCATGTTCATAAATCCGCTCGATATGCTGAGACGCGGTGAGGTTGAGGCTCTCATTGGCCTGCGTCATCAAGTTGCAGATATACACCCGTACCGCCTTCGAAGAAGCAAGAGCCTCAGAAACCCCTTTGACCAGAAGGTTGGTAATAAGGCTGGTAAAAAGCGAACCCGGACCAATGGTGATCAGGTCGGCACGTTCAATCGCCTCCAGCGTCTCCGGCAGCGGCTCGGCATCCGCTGGATCGAGCGTGAGTTCAACAATGCGCTGGCGGCTGGCGGTGATGTTGGTCTCTCCGTGCACCACGGAACCGTCGTCCATTTGCGCCGCCAGAGACACGTTGGCGTTGGTTGCGGGATAAATGTGGCCCCGGGTCGCGAGCACCTGCGAAGAAAGCTTGATCGCCTGGGCGAAATCTCCCGTGATCTCGACCAGTGCGGCCACAAAGAGATTGCCGAAGCTATGACCCTCGAGGCCCTCGCCGGTGGTAAAGCGATGGCGAAAGAGGCGGGAGATCAGATGTTCGTCTTCAGAAAGAGCCACCATGCAGTTGCGCAGATCGCCGGGGGGCAGCATGTTAAACCCGCGGCGCAGCCTCCCGCTGGAGCCCCCGTCGTCGGTTACGGTGACCACAGCAGAAAGGTCGGAGATAAGGCAAGGGGCGTCACCGCAGTCGGCCGAAGATGGATGCGGCGATGCGACGTAGCGCCGTAACCCGCGCAGCAGAGTGGAAAGACCTGTCCCTCCGCCGATGGCTACGGCACGAATGCTGCTACGGTGAGGGATCCTTCGCGCGACGCTGGCATTCGCAGGCCGTGGTTTAGCCAGGGTGGCGGAGGGAGTTTTCACCATAAAGCGATCACACAGCTAACCTACGTCAGGAAACCAATTCCAACGATTCCCTGAAAGCGGGAGCCGGGAAAGCGAAGATTCCCGGAGCTTACGGAACTTCGGGGTAGAGCAATTCGGTAAACCGTGGGTCATCGGCCATGTCTTGGAAATCTGAATCGCTGCGCGCCTGGATGCGGTTGCGGGGGCTTAGTTCAATCGCTTTGGCCAGGTGCTCGAGACAGGGTTCGGCCAGCCCGGTCATGCTTTCGAGAATAGCCAGACCGTAATAGGCGTAGTCGGCAGTCGGGTTGGTTTTGAGAATTCCCTGGAACTGATCGCGAGCCTCTTCATAAAAGCCGGTATTCAACAGGGAAATCGCGTAGTCGTACTGCTCCTCTGTATTGTCGAAGGAGAGACCGCTTTGCTGTGCACGGCGCTGGCAGGCCACGAGATACACCCGGACCCGCTCTAGAATCTCGACTGGACCGTCCTGGCTGAGCTTTTCAAAAACCACGCGGGCTTTGTCGTACTTGCCTTCATGCATCCACTGCAGCGCAGTCTGGTATTCGTTCAGAGATTTCTGGTGCGAAGCATTAGGCATAGGGCGCGCCTTGCCCTCGATGGTTCGAGGATTGCGCCGAGCGGGGATACCCTGACCTGTGTTTTGCATAACCCACTCTTCTTTCAACCTGTCAGGCGACAGGAGTCTTCATAAATCGAAACATTGTGATGCAACCGGCTGTCAGATTCGTCTTTATACCCACCGCAAGCGCATCCGTCAACCCGGCAATCGCGTGGCATCCTTGGCAAGACTGTAGCACGGGTGCCCGGTAACGTCCTCATTCCAGGGAGAACCGTCTCCTGGCGCGGCGGCTCAGGAATTCGCTCGTGGCCGATAAACCGCCGGGTTGAGCGCTGGGTCGTTATACATCTTGAGCTGGCGGTAGAGCTTGAAACTTCGCCGGCCATGGAGCACTTGCTCCCACAGCCGGTCGAGTGATGTGGCTAAGTCCTCTCGTTGCTCCCTCAGGATGCGCAGGCGTTCCAGGTTGCGCTCGGCATGGCCACTGGGCGCTCCCGGGCGGTCGATCTCTTCCCGGGTATGAAAAAGCTTAAGCGACAGAATCGAAAGCCTGTCCAGGATCAGGCCCGGAGATTCGGAATGGAGTTCCGCGCCGGCAGCGGGCAAGTTCTGCCCTTTCAGAAAATCCAACAACAGCACATCGCACTGTTCAGTGAGATCGTTGCGCCGCTGGTTGGCGCAGTCAATGAAGCGTTTGATCCCGGCGATGTCTTGGTCGCTGGCTTGTGGACTGCGCGCCGTATCCTCCGCGTGCCACAGCTCAAAGTTGGCCAGGTGCTGCTCCACGACCGCGCGCTCGAACCCAGGCAGAGACTGGTCCACGGTCGGAGCCTCCTGGTGCCAGGCCTCAGTGCAGCGGTCCTGCAGCAAAGTGACCTGCATCGAGCTGAGGAGCAGGGGGTCGGGCGGGCTGGCGGACATGGATGGCACCGGAAAGGAGCGTCGAATGGAGCCTCTGGAACTGCGCGCCAACCAACTTCTCAGGTAGCTCCGAGACGTGGTGAGCTCGGTGGGAATCGAACCCACGACCCACGCATTAAAAGTGCGTTGCTCTACCGACTGAGCTACGAGCTCATTCTCTGCACAGTTTCCAAAGTACCACAAAGGGCCCAGATAACTGGACCCTGGCAGGCGAGCTCCAAACGCTGGCACAGTGGCCGATTGCAAGGTATGTTAGGGAACTGGAGTTCCTCGGGGATTCGATACCTGGGATTGAACCCGCGCACGACTTTTTGGGGGTCGTCGAACAAATGAAAGAAGAACCGGAGGATATCGCGACGCTCTATTCCCAGGCGCACATGGAGGGAACCCGGTACTGGGGCTTTTCTGCATCGCGCATGCAAGTGCGGGGACAGTTCCGCCTTGGAATCGTTCGCGAACCTCTGGAATGGCGTGGTCCGGCTTGGCCGCCGCCGCGCCCAGGGGAACAGTTTCAGGAACCCCAAGTCCAGGAACCTCACGTTCGAGACTTCCAGCTTGCCGAACCACACGCTCAGGAAGTTCCTGTTCCGGAACCGCAAGTGCGGGAAGTTCCTGTTCCGGAGCCCGGCGTGCAGATTCCTCCTCATTCACCGAAAATTCAAACCTCCCAGGTCCAGGCGCCGCAATCCCAACCGCAAACCGGCGCCACCCCCGCGAGCGCCCCGGTCCCCGCACCGGACAGCGCGGCCCCAGCCGGGACGACCCCGCCGGCCATTTCGGAAGCGCTTACACGCTGGTACGCGTTGCGCTCCGTCTTTACCTCCGCAGAGCCGCCCGTGGATTCGGTTTCGCTGCCCCGGTTCGATCAGCGGCCCCCCGTCGTTATGTTTTTCTCGATTGCCGGCGGGGTCGGAAAAACCTGCCTGGTTTCCACGCTCGGGCGTGCACTCTCAGCTCTTGGTGAGCACGTACTCATCGCCGACACGGCTGCCGGCGGAGTCTTGCCATTCTATTTTGGCGCGCGGGAAGGAAAGCCGGGTGTGGTCCGCACCTTCTCTCCTCCGCCTTCCCCCCTCGTTCCGGAATGTGACGCTCCCGTGCAAATGCTGAACCTTCAGGCACTGCCACTTACCAGCGAACGCGGCGAGCCTGATCCTCTGCTGGGAGAGCTCTTGCACGATGCTCGCGGGGCAAGCCGAATCCTGCTCGACATAGCTACGGGCAGCCGCGAGATGACGAGCCGGCTGCTGGCGCTTTGGCCTACCGTTCTGGTGCCTGTCCTTCCTGACATGAGCTCGGTAGCCAGTCTGGGACTGATCGAGGAGTTCTTGGCCGGTCCGCTCAGTCAGCTTGGCCAGGGAGGACGTCCGGGAAAAATTCTTTACCTCTTGAACCAGTTCGATGACTCGTCTCCGCTGCATCTCGACGTCCGCGCCATCCTGCAACAGCAATTAGGCGATCGCCTCCTGCCCTTCGTGCTCCATCGCAGCCCCGCCGTGAGCGAGGCATTAGCGGAAGGTATGACGGTGATCGATTACGCGCCGGGTTCCCAGGTTGCGGAAGACTATCGAACCCTCGCCGGTTGGCTGCGCACCCTCGTCGCGCCGGCGGTCGCCAGTTCCGTGCGCTGGAGCGAGCGATGATCCATGAAATTCGGGGCATCTCGCCATCTCGCTAGGGTTAAACCCTTCACCCCTCCGCCTTGAGTTTGCCCCCTTCAACTGTGACAATCGAGGAAAGAATTGCGTCGAACAAGGGGGCTATGAAGGTAACGCACAAACGGTTCGCTGTGGTTCTCATGCTGATGTTTTTGCCCGCATATATCGCCAATGCCTCGCCTCCCGCCGACATCGAGCACGGCTTCCAGAGTATGTATAACCTGGAATTTGACCAGGCCCATCAGGATTTCTCCGCCTGGGAGCGGCTGCACCCGGACGATCCACTCGGACCAGTTTCCCAGGCTGCCGGCTACCTCTTCGGTGAGTTTGCCCGTCTCGGCATCCTCGAAAGTCAGTTCTTTACCAACGACCAGGCCTTCGAAGCCCGGCCCAGGCTGGCTCCGGATCCCAAGGTGCGCGATGCGTTCAACCGCGCCCTGAATCGGGGAGACCAGCTTGCAAACGCGGTGCTTAAGCAGCATCCCGGCGACAACAACGCTCTCTTTGCCAGCGTCCTGTCACTCGGCTTGCGGTCCGACTACGCCGCATTGATTGACAAGCAGGATTTTGCTTCCCTGCGATACATGAAGCAAGGGCGTATCCTTGCGCAACAGTTACTGAGGCAAAAGCCGGACGAGTACGACGCTTTGCTGGCCGTCGGGGTAGAAAACTACATGACCGGCATCAAGCCGGCGCCGGTGCGCTGGATGTTGAGCTTAGGCGGCATCAATCCGAACAAGGAGCAGGGAATTCGCGAGCTTGAGCAAACCGCTGCCCATGGAGACCTCTTAAAGCCCTTCGCCAAGCTATTGCTGGCCGTGGCCGCCTTGCGCGACAAGAACACTCAGCAAGGCTGCGATTTGCTGCATCAACTGGCAATTGCCTACCCCCGCAACGCTCTCTACCGCAACGGCGCCCCCGAATGCCGTTAAGGCATTGCAGACAGCGCGAATAGATCCGAATCGAAGGCATGCGCGAGTCTCCTCGGAGTCACCGCTCGGGTACTTTGTATCAGGGCACGACTTTTAGTCGGGCCGCTCAAAACGGGCATATAGGGGCCTAAAGAGTCTGCGTGAGAACCGGCCTGATGAAATGGAGTCCCGCAGGGACGTCTGAGCTTAGCCCTAGGACTACATCCCAAACAAGTTAGCGCTTATGGAACTGCGTCCATGGGCTAAGTTCAGCAAAGTTCAGCCGTCCCTGCGGGACTTATTTTGCATCCGTTAGGCCTCACGCGGGGGCTAACCCAGGCTAACGGAACGCTAGCCTGGCTTTCTCACAGCCCGGTCTGCGACAAAGCCCGGGTGCCCCATATCTGCCCGGTTTTGGCAGATGTGGGATTCCACCAACCTCAATTCCTGACTGTGCAGGGTGTCGATGGCCATGGACTCCAAGATCTGTTGCTGGTAGAGAGTGATCGGTGGACAGCCGTGGAATCCCACATCTGCCAAAACCGGGCAGATATGGGGCACCCGTCAGTCGTTGCGCATGGAGATCTCACTACTGGCAGCGATTCGTTTATTCGTTTACCCCAGGGGTCTGGGACTGGCGGTGTTGATATTTTCGGCTTGGACCGTCCCGGTTGGGGATCATAATGGAGTTTTTGGCGGAGGTTGGTTATGCGTGCGGATCGCATAGAAGTGACCTGGGATGCAGCGAAGGCAAATTGGCTGGTTCGGATTGTGAACGGCGAGGAGGTTATTCGACGCCGCTGCAATCTTCCAAAGAATTCCGACGAGCAGACGCTCCGCTCGGCTGTGCAGAAAACCTTAAAGGACGAGGGCTTTGAGCCGGACTCGGTGAATGCAACCATTCGCGCGGAATGACGCTACGGGTAATTAGCCAGGGAGACGCGGCCATTGCGTACGTTTGGGGAGTGCTACACCGGTCTACGCGTAACCATTGAAACCAGATTGTGGACGCGGAAGGAATCGACCGTCAGTCTGTCGATTCAGAGTCCGAGCGGTTTCTTCCTGAGCCCAGCTTTCGCCATTTGTCACCCCCCTCTCTTATCAATCACTTGTGGCAATGTTTCGGACTTCCCTTGGGGCCAATCTTTTAAAATTCGATAAAATTTGGCTTTTTTTCGACTTTAACGGCGCCGGGCAAAGGGGCCTGTTTTTATGGAAAAGGGCTGCCTGGGTGAGCTGGTGGTGTCAAGAAGAGCAAGGAAGCCGCTGTCGGTGGTGAGGGAAACCCCGTTCATGCCTTGCGGGATGAGGGGGTCGGAAAGGCTGGGCTGGTTGCGGTCGTGGTCCGGATCAATGTTCCGGTCAAAATTCCGGTCAGCGGGCGGAAGGGCCGCGTCGTTCTCCAGCTTGGGGGTCGAATCGAGTGTCGGCTCCGGGTCGGGAACCTGGGGTGCGGCGGGTTGGTCTTCCTTGGCGGCAGCGGGATCGACTGGCTCTTCACCTGCGGCTTGGTGCTGCTGTTTGGGGAGCCACGCAGAGGGGTGGATTTGTGCATTGACGGGCGGGGCGGCGGGTTGCATCCCGGTTGGCGTGGAGCGGCGGTCTGGAATCAGGCCCTCGATGGCTACGATCATCGTAAGAGCCTTGATCTGGCCGGTGATGCTGCCTCTGGTCGCTTCGGAGGGAAGCTTGGCCAGTTCCCAGAGCCGGTCCAGGATCTGGTCGCGACCGATGTTCAGCTGACGCAGCCCGACGGCTTCCTGGTCCACCAGCCTTTCGCTGACGGCGGCGCGGTGCTGGGCCATGTAGGCGCGGACGCGGGGCTTGGCTTTGATATAGGCGGCGGTGTCGGGGTTGAGGCCGACGGCTTCCGCGGCGGCGCGGTCAGTCATGGTTCCGGACATGATCAGGTGAGCAAAGGCCATTTCCTGATCGGTGATGAGATCGCTGACAGTATTTTTGGGCAAAGGGTATCCTCGTTTCCTGGTTTGCTGGGAATTGGGTTGGGTTGGTTTGCTGCTCTCTTAGGGACAGAAAGGGTTATGTAGCCGCGGTTAGCCACGGATCGCTGGTGTTGGTTATTTTGAGACAGGGATCGAGTGAGGCACCGGATAGCGGTAAAGCTATCCTTCGCTCACGCGGAAGGCCGAAACTACCGGCAACTGCCGGCCAGGCACGGTTGCGTGAGGGGTCCGTCGCCTGCCGATATCTTCTGCTTTAAGAGATACAGCCTTTCGGAGTTTGATGTAAGGGGGGAGAGGCTTTTTTTTCGGCACAGCAGTCACGAGCCCAAAGGTTACCGGGGTTTGATATGCGCGTTGGCGGCAGCATGTTGAGTGTCAGGGAGATCACGGGTCAATGGGAAGCCTTTGTCTCAGAAATCCGGTACACTGCAAATCGCAAGGAGGCACCGTGGGTATCAGATATTCCGAATCCAAGAAGGAGTTCACGACCGTAGGCTGTGGTGGTGCAGTAAACGTGATTTCAGAGGACGAGTATGGTTACCCGCAAAACGGCGCTCTTGTCTACCCCAATGTCAACAGCTGCACGACCATTACCGTGATGTTAGATAACAATGAAGTTTTCGGTACGCATTTGACCGTTGCCTCACCAACTTCGTTGGTGGAGACGATTCTTAACAAGATCAATGCTTCTCGCGGCAGTCGCAATATAACCCAGTTGCACGTTGTCGGGGTGCTTAAGGCCTCTGGCAGCGGCTGGAAAAGCTCAGCGAAGTACTCCGGCCCAAACCTCTACCAAACGCTGAACGTGACCTTTGGACTCCCAAAAACCACCCCGATCTTTATTCACGAGCAGGAATACAAGGAAAAGGGTGCAGACTTTTTCCATTACAGAGTGATATGCGGGCACGGGGTATTAGGGTGGTACTGGAAGAGCACCCAACAACGATATCCGAATCCGGGAGTGTCGATATCGGAGGGATTCAAACCGCTGCAACTTCAAGCGGTGTAGGTTGCGGTAGGAGCACGTTTGCGCGGGTACAGGGGATTACGGCGGAGAGTGCCCTGTTTGTGCCCTCGTTTTGACCTTAGTCATTGCTCGTTGGTGATCGTCCCGCCTGATCGCCCCGTCAGCTTTGTCCCCGGCGCCGAGTAATCCGCCCTACCACGGTTCAAGGACAACAAAACGATCGGCGTAGCTGATGAAGACGCGCCGGAAGAATCCCGTGGTCAGCAGTCCATCCTCCTTGGACGTTAGGTCGTTTTCCCCGGAGTCTGCTGGCGCCGCGAAGGATACTTGCCGCATGTTGAATGAGCCGATCTGCATGCTCTGTGGGGGTAAGATCGAGAACCCTCGTTTCACTCCATCTGCACCATAGCCGTCCCTTTGCCTGGTTTGGCGCAATCCGGGAGCCAGATTTACAGCATGGTTGAAAAGGAAGGACGCATTCGCGCCCGAATCCAGCGTAAGCAGCAACTGCCGCTCACCCATGCCGGACAGACGAACCGGGATGATGGGCAGCGCGGTCAAGGGTACTTCGTCTGGCGTCTCAGGTGGTGTCACCAACGCGATGTGCGCTCCTTTCACGGCTCCCTGCATCACCTTTGTGTCGTCGAGGCAAAGCATGCGGTGCGCGTAGTCCATCAGCACGTCGAAATGCCCCAGAAAATCCCCTCCGATAATGCCTCGAAAGTGGAGATCGGCTGCCTGCAGAGGCTGCAGGTCCAGAACTTCGACGGGATGGTTCGCAACCGAGTGCGAGCCGGCTTCCAGCAAGTCCAGATACGCAAAGGAAGCCTGCGTACTGAAACCGACACTGACGACCTCAGCCGAGCCTTGGGTCTTCAGGCGAAGTTCGGTTGCCAGCAATGGATCAACCACCGTGAACTGGGCGCCTGTATCCACCAGAAATTGGTGGGGGCCAGTATGGTTAATGACCACCGGCACGATAATTTTGGAGCGCTGTACGAGGTGGAAGGGTAGACTGGCAACATTTCCAGGGCAGTGTGGTTCCGAGTGCAGCGTGGGTAGGGTTATGGCGGCGAGACTGATGGAAGCTAAGCACTTGATAAGCGACATTGGCGATCACCTCAGCCGGATTGGCTGGGTGAACTCTCTGCGCGTGGCTATGCAATGTCATGATGGGCTCCTGATCATTCCCTGAAAGGGGTGATGAATTCGTGACGGAGCATAAGTGCTTTGTTTTCAGCTTCGCTGATGTGGAGGTTCGAGAACGCGAGTTCTGCATCGTTAAGGCGGGCGAGCTGTTGCCAGTCGAGCCGAAAGCTTTTCGAGTCCTGCTCTTCCTGCTTCGCAGTCCCCATCGATTGATCGCGAAAGACGATGGTCTTGAGGGACGCCGGTTGCTTCAGTGATGAAAATGATGTCCTTGTGATAGGCGGCTAAGTGAGGCAATCACATGGTTTACCGGTTCGATCAATTCGAGGTCGATGATCGCGAATTCCGCTTCTCCGAGGGCGGAGCGCCCATGCAGATCGAGCCGAAGGTGCTCCGGCTGCTGATCTACCTGATCGCAAACCGGAATCGGCTGGTGCGGAAGCAGGAGTTGCTGGACACGGTGTGGCAGGACGCCATGGTGACCGAGAACTCCTTGACCCGAGCGATCGGTCTCCTGCGCAAGGCGCTGAATGAGGACAGTCACGTGCCCCGGTACATCGAGACAGTGCCGACCGCGGGCTACCGGTTTATCGCCAACGTGAGCGCAGTGGAGCAGAATGCTGGCGTTGGGGCCTCATCGCTAATCGAACCCGCGGCCATCCCACCCGCGGCCCATGCCGGAGCCCCGCGACGCAGAATCTGGATTCCGGCAGCCATTCTCCTCCTTCTCGCAACTGCCGCGGGTGCCTACCGGCTCTTTTTCCACCGCAACGGCGGAGAAACAATAGACTCCGTGGCGGTGCTGCCGTTCGTGAATGCCAGCGGTGATCCGAACGCGGAGTACCTGAGCGACGGCATCACCGAGAGCCTCATCAACAGCTTGTCGCAGTTGCCGAACCTGAAGGTGATGTCCAGAGACACTGCCTTCCGTTTCAAAGGAAAAGAGGCGGATCCTCGAACGGTTGGTCGCGAGATGGGCGTCCGCGCGATCTTCAAGGGCACAGTTACGCAGCGTGGGGAAACGCTGAGTATCAGCGCCGAGCTGATCCGCGCCCGCGACAACAGCCACATCTGGGGACAACATTACGACCGGAAGCTCACAGATATGGATGCTCTCCGGGAAGAGATCGCAGGGGAGATGGCGAGCGCGCTGCGCGTGCGTTTAACGGGCGCAGAAGAGAAGCGCCTGACCAAGACCTACACCGCCAATCCCGAAGCCTATCAGGACTATCTGAAAGGCCGCTATTGGTGGAACAAGAGCACCCAGGGGGGATTCGACAAGGGCATCGAATACTTTCAGCAGGCAATCGCAAAGGATCCCAGCTACGCGCTGGCTTATTCCGGCTTGGCGGATTGCTACAGCTCGCTTGCGAATAGGGGTTTTGTTCCCTTCAGGGAGGGTTATCTGAAAGCCAAGGATGCCGCGCTGAAGGCAGTGGAGCTCGATGACACCCTCGCCGAAGCTCACGGTTCGCTGGCGTTGGTCGAATCAAGCTATGACTGGGATTGGTCCGGCGCAGACAAGGAGATTCGACGAGCCATCGAACTCAATCCGAGTTATGCGGACGCCCACCGATTGCATGGCGAAGTTTTATGGCAGACCGGACGGCTGGACGAAGCCATCGCTGAAATCAAGCGAACCCTCGAGCTTGATCCACTCTCAATCAACGATAACGCCACGTTGGGTATAGCATTCTTCCTGGCACGGCAGTATGACCGGGCCATCGAACAAGAGGCAAAGACACTGGAGTTGGACCCAACCTTCGTTCTAGCCTACTATTTTCGCGGCGTCGCCTATTCAAAAAAGTCCATGTATGAGCAAGGTATGGCGGAGTTTGACAAGGGCATGGCGTTCTCCCCTGTCAACCTAGTAGCGCTGACGGGCCTCGGATACGGCTATGCCGTGACGGGCAGAAGAGCGGAGGCGCAGAAGGTGCTCGACAAATTGAATGAGCTCTCAAAGCACGAGTATGTTTCACCAGTGTGGAGGGCGAAAATCTATGCGGGCCTTGAGGAGAAGGAGCGTGCATTTGAGTGGCTGGAAAAAGCTTACGAGGACCGGTCAATAGTAAGCGTCGGATTTATAAAGCCGAACCCGATGTTCGATCCGCTGCGTTCCGATCCGCGCTACGCCGATCTTCTCCGACGGACGAATCTGCAACCATGATCGGCAAACCATCTCTCACGATCGCATGGTAGACGAGTTCTGCGCAGGTGGATTCGGTCCGGGTCACGGACAAACCGGAAGCGATGATGAATTGCCGAATTGCCTGCAACCAGCTCGGCAGGTCAAGTTACCGAGAATCCGGTTTACAGGAAGTTCGGCGCAGAGTATTCCGCCCTACCAAGGGTCAAGGACAACAAAACGATCCGCGTAGCTGATGAAGACGCGCCGGAAGACTACGGTGGCTAGCAGTCCATCTTGCCGAGACGTTAGGGTGTTTTCCCCGGAGTCGGCCGGCGCCGCGAAGGATACTTCCTGCATGTTGAGTGAGCCGATCTGCATGCTCTGTGGGGGTAAGATCGAAAACCCTCGTTTCACTCCATCTGCACCATAGCCGTTCCTTTGCCTGGCTTGGCGCAATCCGGGAGCCGGATTGACGGCATGGTTGAAAAGGAACGATGCATTCGCGCCCGAATCCAGCGTGAACAGCAACTGCCGCGCCCCGAAGCCGGACAGACGAACCGGGATGATGAGCAGCCCGGTCAAGGATACTTCGTTGGGTGCCGGAGAGGGTTTCACCAACGCGATGTGCCCTCCTTTCACGGCTGCCTGCATCACCTTTGTGTCGTCGAAGCAAAGCATGCGGTGCGCGTAGTCCATCAGCACGTCGAAATGCGCCAGGAAATCCCCTCCGAGAATGCCGCGAAAATGGAGATCGGCTGCTTGGAGAGGCTGGAGGTCATGCACCACAACGATATGGTTTGCAACCGAGTGGGAGCCGGCTTCCAGCAAGTCCAGATACGCAAAGGAAGCCTGCGTACTGAAACCGACACCGACGACCTCAGCCGAGCCTTGGGTCTTCAGGTGAAGTTCGGTTGCCAGCGATGGATCCACGATCGTGGACCCGGCGCCTGTATCCACCAGAAATTGGTAGGGGCCGGTACGGTTAATGACTACCGGCACGATAATTTTGGAGCGCTGTACGAGGTGGAAGGGTAGACTGGCAGCATTTCCTGGGCAGTGTGGTTCCGAGTGCAGCGTCGTAAGAGTTATGGCGGCGAGACTGATGGAAGCTAAGCACTTGATAAGCGACATTGGCGATCACCTCAGCCGGATTGGCTGGGTGAACTCTCTGCGCGTGGCTCTGCATGGTCATGACGGGCTCCTGATCATTCCCTGAAAGGGGGTGATGAATTCATGACGGAGCATAAGTGCTTTGTTTTCACCTTCGCGGATGTGGAGGTGCGAGAACGCGAGTTCTGCATCGTTAAGGCTGGCCAGCTGTTGCCAGTCGAGCCGAAGGCCTTTCGCGTCCTGCTCTTCCTGCTTCGCAGTCCCCATCGATTGATCGCGAAGGACGAGCTTCTGGATGCGGTTTGGAACGATTGCGCCGTTTCCGACAATTCGCTCACACGCAGCATTGCACTGCTTCGACGGCTGCTCGGGGATGAAACGCGCGAGCCGCGCTACATCGCCACCGTGCCCACAGTCGGGTATCGCTTCCTCTGCGATGTGAAGGTTGTGGAAGATGGATTCTCCGGGCCGAATGGGGCTGGTTTGCACCACGCGCATGACAGCAGTGAATTTGAGCCATTACCGGGAACGCGTAGTGTTGAAGGCACTCCACATCGTCCGAGCGAGCCTCTGGCAGCTGTACTTGCAGCGGGTGAGACGCCAAAACGCTGGAAAGTGATTGTTCCCTCTGCAGCGACTGTGCTGGCGTTCCTCGTCGCCGGTTACTTCTATCTCCACCGGGCACCTCACGACTCACCAAAACTCACAGAGAAGGACACCATCGTCCTCGGTGACTTCGCGAATACTACCGGGGATGTGGTCTTCGACGACACGCTGAAGCAGGGACTTGCGATACAACTTGAGCAATCCCCTTTTCTCGGCCTCGTTTCCGAGCGCAAGGTGAATGAGACTTTGACGTTGATGGGCCGTACCGCCGGTGACCGCTTGACCCCCGAGGTCACGCGCGAAGTTTGCCAGCGCACGGCCAGCAAGGCCATGCTGACTGGCTCGATTGCCACGCTGGGCAGTCAGTACGTGATTGGCTTAAGGGCGGTGGCCTGTGACACGGGCGACATGCTGGGGGAAGCGCAGCAGCAAGCAGCGGGCAAGGAAGCAGTGCTCAAGGCTCTCGACCATGCGGCGATCAGCTTGCGCGACATGCTGGGCGAATCACGCAGCTCGGTACAGAGATACGCCACGCCCCTGGAGGAGGCGACCACGCCATCGCTGGAGGCGCTAAAGGCCTACAGCCTGGGACGGAAGACGCTTTACGCGAAAGGGTACACCGCAGAACTGCCCTTCCTCAAGCGGGCGGTGGAACTCGACCCGAATTTCGCCATAGCCTACCGGGCCATGTCAGCCGTGTACAACAACTTAAACCAGCAGGGGAGGGCGACCGAGAATATCCGCAAGGCTTACGAGCTGCGGGAAAAGGTCAGCGAGCGGGAGCGGTTCTTGATCGAGGCAAACTACTACTTTACTGGGACGGGAGAACTGGAGAAGGCGGTGACAGCATACGAGCTGTGGGGGCAGACCTATCCCAGGGACTACCTGCTTCACAGTCACCTGGGAGTTCTTTACAGAAACCTTGGAAACCTGGACAAGGCATTGGAGGAGGCCCGCGAGGCGGTGCGCCTGGAGCCAAACTCCGGGAGCAGCTACGAGGCCCTCATCACCGCCTGCATGAGCCTCAACCGGCTGGATGAGGCGGAAGCGGTGTTCAAGCAAGCTGAGGAGCGCAAGCTGGAGAATGAGTGGTTGCTTGCGCTCCGCTACCAGTTGGCCTTCCTGACGGGTGATGCGGCACAGATGGCGCAGTTGGCCTCGGCCGCCATGGGCAAGCCGGGCACGGAAGACCTGATGCTGGACGCGCAAGCGAACACGGAGGCCTGGTACGGGCGATTGAAGGCTGCACGTGAATTAACTCGCCGGGCAGCGGAATCAGCTCAGCACAACGACGCCAAAGAGGCCGCTGCAGCCTATCTGGCACAGGGAGCGGTACGCGAGGTGGAATCGGGCCGCCGGGAGGACGCGCGTGGCGATGCCGATGCTTCCGTGAAGCTGGCCCCGAACGGGCGCTGGCGGGCAATGGCAGCACTGGCCCTGGCTCGGGCAGGCGATACGGCAGGGGCGGAGAAGCTGGCGGCCCAACTCGACAAGGACTTCCCGCTCCACACCCTAACCCAGAGGTATCGGCTGCCTACCATCCGGGCGGCTGTCGCCCTGCAGCGCAAAGATCCGAAGCGGGCGATCGAAATACTGCAGGCGGCGAGCGCGATAGAACTGGGGGACTACGGCAACCGATTATTCCCGGTCTATTTGCGTGGCGAAGCCTATCTTATGCTCCATGACGGAAACCGGGCGGCAGCAGAATTTCAGAAGTTCGTCGACCATCACAGCCAGATGGGGAACTTCGCATGGGGCGCACCCGCGCGCTTGCAACTCGGCAGAGCGTACGCTTTGTCGGGAGACAAAACCAGGGCCAAGGCTGCCTATCAGGATTTCCTTACTCTCTGGAAAGACGCCGACCCCGACATCCCGATCCTCAAGAAAGCCAAGGCGGAATACGCCAAGCTGTAAGGAGCGCACTCTATGGAGCCTCGTCGCTTTTTTCTCTCCCGCCTGGCCGGTTTACCACTCCTCGCGATGGCCGCGACGGAGGGGGTGCAGGCGCAAGTACAAGGTCAAACCCACAAGCCGCTCAAGATCATGATGAAGAGCGCCTGGGGCTCGGACGACCCGACCAAGGCGGCATTTCCGTTCCTGCACGGACTCGCCCTCGCCGAGGCGGGCCACGAGGTGCAGATCTTTCTTCTTGGAGAAGCGGTCGTTCTGATGCGGAAAGTTGTGGCCGAGGCCGTCACGCCCGTGGGTTGGCCGAAGGTGGCCGAGACACTGGACAAAGTCGCGGCGAGGCACATTCCGATTTATGCCTGCGGCGCCTGCTCCCGGGCTCGTGGCGTAACCGAGGTCGATCTCAGCAACTACGGAGCCAAGTACGGAAATCCCACGATCTTTGTTTCTCTCGTGGAATGGGCCGACAAAGTGATTACAGAATAGTGGCAAGATCAACGCGATCTCTACAGGGCCCGAATGGACAAAGGTGGCTTCATTATCTTGGCCGGTCCCCGGCGGGCAAAATCCCGAGCCGTTGGCAACCTGGAAGCGATCGCGCGAACTGCCTGTAAAGCCGGGTTTTCGGTAAGTGTCGCCGGGGAAGGATCGAGCGTATTCCACGGTGAAGCAAACGGTTAGCTCGTCATCTGCAGGGAATCTTCAGGTCAGGTTTAGATCCGCCGCAGGCCATTTTGATTCTCTGATCTTCCGTGCAGCCTCGGGCCATGTCGAACCGAGGCTGTCTACTTCCCCTCCTTCTGCTGACGCTGGCTGGAAACACGAACGTCGTCTCAGCGCAGACGTCTGCACTTCAGGTACAGGTTTATGACTACGCCGGTTTGAGCCCGGAAGCTCTCCGTCAATTCATCGCGAGGACACAAGAAATCCTGGTCAGTTCCGGCGTCTCGCTGGAGGTGGATGCCTGCCCGAGAGGTGTCGCGCCGTGCGAGAGCCATGCCGGAACCTCCCGGCAGGTCGTGATCAGGGTGGTCGCCGATGCGGGCAAGCAGATGAAGAATGTACGTTGGGAGCCGTTGGGCATGTCTGTTGCCGGCCATGATGGGGGAACCTACGCCACTGTCTTTCTAAAGCGAGCAGAGGAGAAGGCTTCTGACGCAAACCTCCCCCGGACCACAGTGCTCGCCTATGCCGCCGCGCACGAAATCGGGCACCTGCTTCTCGGTGACCAGGCGCACACCAGCCAGGGTTTGATGAGGGCGACCTGGGACCAGAAGGACTTCCAGGCAATGGCACAGAACGGCTTTCATTTCAGCCGCGAGCAGACCCGGGAACTGACAGGCCGTTTCGGTTCCGGCTATCAGGCTGACACCGCTGCAGGTACAGCAATTGCAGTCCGAAAGTGAGGGCCGCACCGCAGGCCTACCGCATCTGAGTCATCCAGATATCAGGGTGTATATGCGGCAGATTTATCAGGATCTTGTCTCGAGCGACGGTGAGGTCCGAAGTAATTTGATTATAGGCGGCGGCGCGACCCTCCGAGTTGTGAAAGTGCTCGAAGGCGAAAGGTGGCCCCAGTGGGTGTTTGGTCACCGGATCGAGCCGCTGGGCCCAAATGCAAAGATATCCGTCGCGGGTGGAGGTGAAGTACACGGTGTTGCCATCGGGAGAGAACTGAGGCTTATCGTCAATGTTCCGTCCGTCGGTTACCGCGATCCATTCCGCTTGGCCAGCGGCCGAGCCATGCCGCACCGGCGCAATCAGTATTTGAGCGAGCCCAGCCGATGACTGCGATTTTTTAAACACCACCCAGCGGTCATCCCAGGAAAAGAAAGGATGGTAAAGGGGTTTGTCCGGATCACTCAGGAAATCGTGCTCGGTTTTTGTCTGTAGATCGAGGGCGACAATCCGATCCTTGCTCTGGTCTGTTTGGTCGTATTTCTGCAGCAGAAGCACAGAACCGTCGGATGAAAACCCACGCGGCGTGCAACGCTCACAGACTTGCTCCGGCTCCCCTTCCGCCGCCGTTGTCATGAATCCGCTCGGCAAAGGGGACTGCGTGGCGTCAGGCCATCTACCCGCTTTGCCGTCGCGTTTGAAGATCACCCGTGATCCGTCAGGAGAAATGGAAGTTTCTCCGTTTTCGCCCAGACCACTCTCCCGCCGGCCCTTCTCGTCCAGGATGTGATCTGTACCAGTGTTTAGATCTCTCAGCAGGATGGTGTTGGGCTTGCCCGGGTTGGAAGTGTCGTAGGCCATCCACTTTCCGTCCCGAGAGAGGGACGGAGAGGTATAGCTGCCACCTTCGGGGAGAGCTAACTGGAAGGTCGGACCCAGTTTCTGGCCACGGTCGTTGATCGAGATCTGAAAGATCGAAGCGTTGGAATTCCAGATAGTATAGGCAAGCTTACCGTCCTCCGATACCGAGCCGCCCGGGCCGAGCCTGCCATTGCCCGAAGAAACTAGTTCCGGGTTCACGTCTATGACACCCGCCGAAGAGACTCCGATGCGCCAAAGCTTCCAGTTTTCGAGGTCAGCGGTAGAGTAGATGATCCATTCGTGGCCTTCGGCGGTCCGCACCCACGCGCGCACGGAATACCCAGGCTGGTAGTTTTCCGCCACTCCCGGAAGGTTGGCCGGCGTGGCATGGCCTGCAACCAGCGGCACGATCCACCAACTGGGCGCCTCCTTTTGTTGGTTGTTGCGTGCCCCATAGAGCAGGATCTGTTTTCCATTGGGAGCCCAGATGGGGGCGCTATATATGCGAAAGTCCTGATTCAACGGCAGGAGGGTGGGCTGGCCGCCATTCACAGATACGGTGAATAATTTCAGGTCTTGCCAGTAAAGGATGGTGTCGCCGCCAGGCGAGAACCGCGGGTCTTCCGCATCGTTGGTGCTGACGACAAGTCTAGGTTCGCCAGGTAGAGTGGAGGCGATGTAGATTCCGCCTCCTTTTCTGACCGAATAGAAGGCGATGCGGGCGCCATCGGGGGAAAAATCGGGCGTCGTTTCTGCGTCGGGACCGGCGGTCACTTGAATGGCTTCGCCCCCCGCAGTCTGTTGGACCCAGATATGCTGTTGGCCACTACCCACGCTCGAAGAATAGGCGAGCAGCTTTCCATCCCGGGAAAGTGCGGGCGCCCAACCAAACGACTTGACAAGCGTGGCCTCCTGCAAGGAGGGCTTCGTGGGCTGCCTCCACGACTCGACGATCGCGATGCCAATGGCAGCGACAACCGCAACCGTCAGCGCGGCGGTGAGGAGTTTCCCGGATGGTGATCTGTAAGAGCCCGGTCTCGCCGGCTCTTCAGCCGAGCCCCGGTTGACAACCATCGGTTCTTCGGTTTGCGGGGCCGCTTCCACAGGAGCGATAAATCGATATCCCCGCCGCGGGATTGTCTCCACGTATTGCGGCGTGCCGGCATTATCGTTCAATGCTTCCCGCACCCGATTTATGGCTTTATTCAGGGACTGATCGAAGTCGACGAATGTATTGCCCCAGATCTGCTCCTGGAGTTGCTCACGGGTGATGACCACACCTGGCCGCTCGAGCAGGATCGACAAAACCCGGAAAGGCTGCTCCTGCAGCCGGATCGGCACGCCATGCTTGCGCAATTCCATGGCGTCTCGGTCCAGTTCGTACACCCCGAAGCGGATCTTGCCACACATCTGATACACCTTTGCAGCCTACTCTACCGTAAATCGAGCTCGCCCCGTCATGGGTTCATGAGATGTTCGCGTTGCCGGCGCGCGGGATAGATCCAGGGATGCAGGTCAACCCTCTTCTCGGTAACGGCTTATAAGGGCGGAGCCTCGGCGGTCACGTCCTCAGATACGTATAGCGGATGGAAGATGTCTTCATAGGCGAGATAAGCGGAGATGATGGGGTCTGACTGATACCGCCGGAGAGTCTGCTGGATGAATACGGCGTCTGGGCTTGGCAGTGTGATCATAATTTCCCCACTCTTACTCCGCTTTTGAAGCTCTGCCATCACATCGACCGTAATAGGACGACTGATGAAAATCAGTTCTCGAAATTGCCTGAGCCATGACAAGGGATATTGTTGTTCAATCGGGTTGAGGTTGAGGAGTGCGACCTCTGCGTCAATAGCGTCCTTGAATGAAGGACCCGGGGGAAGGGCGATCACAAGATCTTGGAGCGTACCGCTTTGCTCCTCAAATCGAGCGATGTCGCTCAGGGAATCGTTTTTCGCCAGGTCCGACGCGTACTTCAGCACATCCTGAACGTCCGACGGATCTGGCTGAAGATACTCCGTCAAGTTCGATTGATACATGGTTTTTTGATTAGCCATCCAGATCTGGCCGATCCGGTGCATCTGTTTGGAAACTCCTCCATCACTCTCAATGATTTCATTCTTGGCCACACCCCCCACGCTGATTGGCGTCAATTCCTGCGGCAAGAGCGATTTCACTGGTTTTGGATCCTCTCCAATTAGGGCGGGATCGAGTGCGTTGAAGTTTGTAGCTTCTGCGATCCTGTCTGAGGTCGAGTCGGCGCAGGCTGTAGTGTGCAGATTTCGGACCAGGAAGGCTCGGAATGCACGCAATAAGGGAACTGGCGATATATTTTCAGATTTCTCGGATTCTACGAGACCAGCGATGGCAGGCGTCAGCAAACGGTCTACGTTCTCGGAGTCTTCGGCACCGAACATTTCGCGATCTGAGCCATCCATTGCACCGATCCGGCTTACGATGGCCTCGAAAAGCGGTATCTTCTGGTTGGAGCTCAGATCCAGTGCCACAACGCTTTTCGCAAAGGCCTGCAGTTGGGAAGGCGTCTTAATTTCATTGATTTGTTGCAGAAGATATGCGACTTTTGTCCGTCCGTCTGGCACGACGGTCGATTTTATCGAGTTCAGCGAGTTGACCATCACCTGGTAATAGGGCGTCAGGTTTGGAATATTGCCATCGGTGCAATCCGTACGTCGAGCCGGCAGAGATATTTGCTGCAGAAGATTCCATGAGAGAACAGGAGACCTGCTCCGCAGCAGCGAGACAGTGCGCGCCTGGATGTTGAGTGTGTTGAAGGGAACGGTGGACGAGTCGAGAGTTTTCTGATGAGAGAAGGTGGATTCCCGCTCTATTACCGCGTCAGAAACCGGAACTTGGTTATGGGCTGTTGGCGCTCGTTCAAACAGCTCCCTCAACAGCCTTATTTGCAGTTGTTGAGAAAGCGCGTTGGGCTCCTTAGAGAGCATCGAGAACAAAAGGTCGGCTTGGTATTCGACAGGAATGCTTGACAGATGATCTACAAAATCGCGAATGGCTGCTTTCCGGACAGCATCGGAGCTTTTTGACTTCTCTTGAACGGCAGATGCTTGCAGAGAAATACTGCCGATTACAAGAATCATCAACAACTGCGCCATAGCTTGCGTCTTCACAAGGATCGCCTCACGATATCGATGGTGACTGGCGAGTGTCAAGAATCGAGCCACTCATTGCGGGTTGACGGACGACAAAAGAAATAAGGTGACATAGGGTAACCCGTCGTAGAATTTCGCGCTTCCGGCCCGAATCAGCCTCTGAACTCTAAGGATGGCCGGCCATTCCGAAGGTTGGTCCAGGGAATAGCAGGGGAACAGCAGGACAGACAGGAAAAGGCGATACAGTTGGATCAAATGCTGTTCGTGGTATCGCGCGAACGGGAAATACGTTTTGCTTTTTGAAATATCGCCCAGCTTCCTGAATCACCACCTTCGCCCAGGGGATTAAAAACACCACCACAGTTACATTGGCGAAGGTCCGGCCGAAGCGCGCTTGAATTTAGAGACCGGAGCTGTTTGCGTGGTCATCGGCATTTCTGGGAATGGAATGAGACTCCCCGCTACCAGGGCTAAAGCACGTACCCTTCAGAAACCAAAGACGTACCTCAGGGGCTAAAGCCCTCCTTGGCTGAGGCTATGTGCGGCACGGCTTAAGAGGCTGCGGAAAAACTCGCCATTGGGTAGGAAAGCCGTACCTCAGGGGCTAAAGCCCGACGTATTTCCAATCACTTACGGCACGACTAAAGTCGTGCCCTGATACAAAACATGAGTTTTTCCGCAACCTGTTAAGCCGTGCCCTTCGTACAGAGCCATTCAGACCTCCCCGGGGCAGTAGAGTTCTCACGCACACACTAAAGCCCTCATTTGTTCCCCAACCCTGTGCGGCACGACTAAAGTCGTGCCCTGATACAAAGCATGAGTGCGGTGACTCTGGCGAGAAGCCGGTACGAATCTGACCATCTGCATTTTGTCTGGAACCTTTTCGCACCTGCCTCGTACCATCAGTAGAGTACCGAATCACGGAATCGCCAGGTGCGGGATGCTCATAAATTGCCTCTACCGGACATTACCTGTCATCGCCGTTGTTCTCTCCTCGTTGGGGGCTGCTGCGCAGTCGAAGGGCGATGCGTCCATCGAGGTGGCGGTGGTGAAGCCGCACCCCTCGGCGGTGATGCACAATAACTTTAGCTTTGCAAAGAACCGCTTCGAATTGGAAGATCAGCCATTGCTCAAGCTGATTGCGTTTGCCTACTCACTGAATCCGCATCAGATTGTGGGTGCGTCCGGTTGGGTTTCGGAGGACCACTGGGACATGAGCGGCAAAACAAATCTGACTGACGACGCAACGCTCCCGCAGGAACAGCAGATCGTTCGCCAGCTTCTAGTGGAACGCTTCGGGCTGCAATTTCACCGAGAAAAGCGGGAGTTGGCTTCGTATGCGTTGCAGGTAGTGAAGGATCAGCCGAAGTTGACCGTTGCGGCTGATCCTGCCGCGCAACCGTTGGAGTGGACACAAGGGCATGATTGGGTGAGAACGGAAAACTATCGGAGCAGTTCGATGGCGGACTTCCTCATCATCAAGCAGCTCTTCATGGACCGACCGCTGGTGGACCAGACTGGACTATCGGGGCGATACGATTTCAAGCTGACCTATTCCTATGGCGATGCACCAACCGCCGATGCAGATGCGCCGCCGCCGATGTTTACAGCGATCAAGGAGCAACTCGGGTTGAGGTTTGTGCCGGTTAAGGCATCGGTTGATGTAATGGTGCTCGATCAAATCGGGAAGCCTACTGCAAACTAGGGAAGAACAGGAGCCCCTAGGGCCTGGATTTCTGACAGCCCGGTCTGCGACCAAGCCCGGGTGCCCCATATCTGCCCGGTTTTGGCAGATGTGGGATTCCACAAACCTCAACCCCTGACTGTGCAGGGCGTAGATGGCCATGGACAAGATCTGCTGCTGGTAGAGAGTGATCGGTAGACAGCCGTTGAATCCCACATCTGCCAAAACCGGGCAGATGTGGGGCACCCGTCACTCGTTACGCATTGAGATCTCTTAAATTTCCCGCTGGAAACCCCGTTCCAGGGTTCCAGGCACCTCGATGAACGCTTTAGCCTAATGTCGCCAATTAGCAAATGACGGAACCTTGCGCACCCTGCCTCCGTAACGAAGGAGTGGAGAGCAATCGTGCTACACAATGTGGAAGCCTCGATTCAAATGGCAGCTCGTGCCACTGCCGTGGCTATGCTCTGTGCAGCCTTGTCGATTGGGCAAAGCATCGCAGCCCAAGCCAGGGACCAAAAGGCAGGAGAGATTACAGAGCGCATCATCCAGGTTCAGTCCAAAGATGACGTCGCCGATGCAGGAGCGCTCTTCACTCCGCCGAAGGACATCGCCAAGCCGATCGCGGTAATTTGGATCCATGGAGCGACGGTCAATTTCTATTCTCCGACCTACCTTGCCATCAGCAGGGCCATGGCGAAACGAGGCTACACCGTCATTACTGGTAACACGCGGATGCACGATCTCGGAAATGTGGAGGCTTGGCGGGGAGAAAAGCGAATTCGCGGCGGTACCTATTGGGGAATTCCGAGCGAACAGGTACGAGACATAGCAGCATGGATCGACTTCGCAGAGGGGCTTGGGTTTAAGCAGGTCGTCCTTGTGGGTCACAGCGCCGGCGCGAACGCCGTACGCGAATATCAAGCGCAAACACAAGACCCCCGCGTCGCAGGAGTGGTACTTGCTTCCGGAGACGTCCGCCCCGATACCAGGGTTCCACCTGCTGAATGGGTCTCGAAGGCAAAGCAGTTAATCGCTGACGGGAAACCAGAAGAATTGGTGCAAGGCCCCTTTCTGAGCGCCGCCACATTCCTGGATATCCTTAATAGACCCCCCGAATTCAAGGACTTTTTTGGAGCGCTGAGCACCAATGCTGGCGTCACCCGCATACAGTGTCCTCTGCTCGTCCTTTTGGGAACAGAGGGAGACGTTGGAAACGAAAAGGACCTGGAAGGGATCAAATCCTCAATCAAACGGCTATCCACTCGCCCAAGTCGCGTGGATACTGCTCTGATCCAGGGTGCCGATCACATGTATGACGGCCAAGAGGACCACGTCGCCCAAGTCATCGCGAACTGGGCTGACACGCTGTAGCAAACGCGAAAAGAAGCACGTACTTTTCAGAAACCAAAGACGTACCTCAGGGCTAATGCCCAATTATTTTTCCTTCTTGAGCGGCCCGACTAAAGAGGCTGCGGAAAAAGTCCGCGACGAGTCGAAGAGCAATACCGCAGGGGCTAAAGCCCGTCCTATTCTCGATCGTTTACGGCACGGCTAAAAGCCGTGCCCTGATACAAAGCATGAGTGCGGTGACTTTGGAATTGAAAAGAACTTCGGTGACAGCCTGGACTGCTGTTCCCTGTCCTCAGTCCACCCCGTTCTGCTGTTCCTGCTGTTCCCATTCGACGTTCAGGCCGTGGCCGTTGGATTCAATCCCGAAGAAGGTGGGGGCGGGGGGTCCTGGCCAGGAGAGGTCTGATGCCCTTGATGACCACACCATGAGCAGAATGGGTGGTCCGCCCTCATCGCCTGTCCGCATCGCGGGCACGGCAGCGCAATGGGCCGGCGGATCACAAAGTAGATAAGAAATCCAAGTAAGTTGGGGATGAAGGCGGCCATCAAAGTCGAAAGGATGGGCGGCATCGCGCGCCTGCGCGCATCCGCGTAGACGTAGCCTAAACAAATCACCCAGACGGCTATCACGACACCTGCAAGCAAACCCATGCCGAGGCCGGCGAGCGATCCGAGGACATGCGGGGAGACACTACCCGCAGGAATTCGACCGGCGGCCGTTCCGGAAAAAAACCCAGCGACCACGCCGATAAGTGTCGCGCAGCTCACAATGAACGGCGCGGCGGTTTGGACAGACTTTGGCACAACACTCAACCATTGAGGGAATTTCATAGCGATAACCTTTTCTTATTCGGTGAAACGGACAAGACAAAAAACAGCAGACAGAAGCACACAGAAGGGACGATCCAGAAGGCGGCCACTCCCAACTGTATTTGCGCAGCCTGCAGACGAAAGACTGGAGCGGCGAGACCGGCTAATCGCGATGCGGCCAATGAGCCCGCCATCGTGAGTACGAGGGCGGCCACACGACTCCACCACAGCGGCATGGGAAGGATTCGCCTGGTCTCGCCCGGTTGCTGCGCGAGGGATGCGAGCACTCTTTCCTGCAGGGCGGGATCGACATCGAAGGAAAAGCCTCCGAGGCCGGCGATCGCGCGATGGGAAGCGCCCAGGTACTCGTTGCATGAGGAACACACAAGAAGATGTTCGCGGAGTGTCTGTTGTTCCTGGAGCGAGGCTGTGCCTACGAGAGATTTGTCGATCATTTGGCGGATCGGTTGATGACGATCAGTTTGCATTGGGTCCTCCGTCCAACTGAGCCCGCAGGGCAGCGAGGCCGCGATAAATTCTGGAAGATACTGTTGAAACGGACGCTCCGATCACAGCGGCCATTTCCTGCAGGGATAGATCCTCTTGAAAGCGTAGGACGAGCGCTTCGCGATAGATCGGCTCCAGCATTTGCAGCGAATGAGCGAGCCGCTGGGCGTCCTCAGTTCGGGCTGCTTGCTCGAAGGGTGAGGGTGCGTTCGAAACAGGAGTGAGCGCTTCCAACTCTTGTTCTGGAGAGTGGTTCGAATCGATGCTGAACAGTCGCCTCTTCCGCATGTGGTCAATGGCCAGGTTGCGGGCGATGGTGAAGAGCCAGGGTTCGAAGCGAGATCGTCCATCGTAAGAGCGGCCGCGCTCGAGGACGCGCAGCCACGTTTCCTGAACGAGATCATCGACGGGATCGCGCTTGCCAAGCAGATAAATGAAGTAACGGACAAGGCGGTACTGATATTGCCCCACCAGCGCTCGCAGAAAATCGACGTCTCTCTGCCGAAGACCACGTGCGATGTCTTGCGTGTCGATGTTCACGGTCCCCGCCAATGTCATCTCGTATTCGAACATACGAGGGGTATACGGCGAGAGGGTCCACAATTACGCGTGGATTCGGAGTCTCTTCATGTTTTTGTTGGGGAAGAGCCGGATGTCTTTAAGCGGCGCCGGCCAGCGCCTCTAAGAAGAAACTCACCCGGTTTAGGCGTAGCCGACGGCGCTGGCGCCGTGAGGTAGCGGCGTAAAAGGCCGTAGACGTCTTCCGCTGCGATGGTCGCGATCAGTCAATGAGTTGAAAGTAGGGCATCCGTAGTGCTCCCTTATCAAATGTCAACGTATGCGGACAGGCCGCCCAGGCGTTCAGAGCACCGATCAATGCGTCCTCGAACTCCCCGGTACCTCGTTTGAGGGCGAACGCTGCCTCGAAGACCTGTTGGTCATTCTGAACTTCAAGAGAATCTGCAGCGAGAAGGTGCTCAAGAAGATTTTGGAACACTGCCTTTGAGCGCCGATGTGGGGATCCTGGGCAAGATCACAACCGCCCCATCGGGCTGAAAAAAGAACCTGAAACGGTCGCCGGGTTTGAGGGAAGGGGCACAATACGTGGTGGACGCGGGTGGAATCGAACCACCAACCTGTCGATTAAGAGTCGAATGCTCTGCCAGTTGAGCTACGCGTCCGGAAGGGTCAGGAAGGCCGGATGTCAAGCAACATTCGGGAGACCTGGCGCATAGCGCCAGACTCATGCCCAAGCAAAATATAACATAATCGACGGTGCTCTTCAGGAGAGCCAATGCGCTCAAGTAAGGAGCGCTGCGGAAAATTTCTGGGGAGAGAACTGAAAAGTTTTTGCAGCTTAAAACGAGAAGGAAAGACCGCCCTGAATCGATCGCTCGCTTTGCGCGAAATAGAGTGTGCTGCCATCGCGGGTGAGGAAGGGCCGGTATCCCTCCGCCAGTAGATTTCTAACGTCCACCAATGCCTCTGTCCCGTTGGGTAGCAGGTGGCCACAGCGCAGCCGTTGGCGGATCAAGATGTTCAGGTATGCGCTCTGGCCGAAGCTGTCGTACACGGCGACTGGCGTCACCGTATTCATCGGCTGCCAGCGGTAGGACGCGTGCCAACCTGTTCCCGTACGCGTTACGCGGCCATCCAGCGAAGCTGTGACGGCTTCCGTTCTGCGTTGGATCAGGCCCTGCACAGCCTCGTCCACGGTGACAGCGGACTCGGGAATCTCGAAGGCCAGGGCTTTGCCATTCGCATAAGAAAGCGTGGCCCAGGTAGACCCTACGATTTTTTGCGCAAGCACCGCGCTGATTCCACCCGTGGTGTAACCAGGACCAGTCACGCGAAAGCTTTGCGAAATTGGATCGTACAGAACGTCCCCTCCGGCGAGATCCTGCTGCGATACCGACCCGCCTCCGCCGATGACCGGGCTCTGCACTTCATCCTGATAGAAAGCCACCAGCGCTCGACGCGATGCGGTATTGTCCTCAAACCGCAACTCCTGATGGAGACCGCGCTGGATGCGTACCCTGCCGCCTTCTTCGGTGAACATGGGTGCAAGCGTGACGCTGTCGGCGACCGCTCCTGCGCTCTGCATCTCCGGTGAGGTGGCTGCGCGGTACGAGACGCTGATTCCGTCGTCGTGCCAGGCGGCATTGAGGAAGGGCAGGCTGGAGGTTGTTTCCGAGGCTCCATGCACAGACTGGACCTCATTGCCCAGTTCCATCGACGCATTGGGACCCAGGTTTACCGCCTCGGCGCTGCGCAACCGCAGTGCGTAGACACCCTGACTTCCGGCGCCCTCAACGGCATTCATTTGCTGAACCGTGGCCACGTTGCGGATCTGGCGTTCCGGGCCAAGCGCCAACTGGTATCCCGCCATGTACTCTGAGCCCTGCTCGGGCCGCGGGCTTAGGTTGGCACGCAAAATCAGGTGTCCACCCACGGCGCTGGAGCGTTCAATCGCAAAGGCGTGGTGGGGTCCACTTTGTCCAAATTCCCGCGATGCACTGGTAACGGCCACCCGGGCAGCCAATTGAGGCCCTGAGCCGTGATCATCTCCGGAAAGAACCACCAGTGGACCATCCTGGAGCAACCGCAACAGCGGACGGTTGCTGGAGGAGCGTAATGTCCACTTCCAGTCGTCACCTGGCTCGTCAGGAGTTCGCGGCTGCGCGGGAAGCCACTGGATAGCCTCAAACAAGGTACTTAAGGTGAGATTGACGATGACTTTGCTATGGGAACTAAGCTGGAGATCTTCACGTAATGTAGGAAGGAAGGAGTCGCCGGTTGCCTTTATCTGGTAGGTTCCGGGGAATATGCGATCGAAGGTAAAAGCGCCCCGGTTGTTGGTAAAGGCTCTGGCAATCACCGTGGCATTGGCGGCCATCAACTCGACCATGGCGCCCATCTGGGGCGTGCCCCGTCCGTCGCGCACTACCCCGCTCACAGTTGCAGGGAAAGGCGCGGCCGAAGCAGGCAAAAGGCCAGCCACGGTCATCACCATCAGAGCTGCGATTTGGCAATACCTTTTACGCACTCAATACGCTACTCACTCAAACGCATTGCAAGTAACCCAGTCCTGCTATCGCCGAACGGCTCTGCTCCGGCCAATCACGTTACCCATTTGAGCTTATCAGAGGCCTAGTCAACCGTAAACGGGGCCGATTGCGCCACCTGCTGCTTGGATACATGGTCATTAACTGTAATGATGACCTGATACTTGCCCGGCTGCAGGCTGGCCAGGGGTACGGATCGCCTTACGGTCAACTGATCGGAGTTTGCGCTATTGTCTCCCAACGCCGCGCTGGTCTCCGAAGTATCCAGAATCGACTTGTTAGACGCCATATCCATGATTTGGTACTGAATGGTGGCGGCATTTTGTTTGCTCTTGTCATCGATTGCCAGGTTGTAGACCTGCATCCAGAAGTTAAGCTTCTGGCTGCGGTGGAAACTGACGGCAACGGCAGGCCCGGAGCTGACCCGCGGCCGGACGTAGGTATTACCGAGGATGAACTGCCCGGTGCCAATCTGCTTGGTCGGCACCTGCTCCATCTTGTCGGCCAGAATCAGTGAGGACGCAGACAGCTTCTCATCGTCATACTTGGGCACCACGATGCCCTCGGCCCAGGTACCGACGTGGTCGGGATTGTTGACGTCCTTGATGGCGATATCTACCCGATACCGGCCGGGCTTCAGAGGCAAAGCCCACCAATGGACCGAGGCCTGATCGAGCGCCTTGCCCAACAGTTCGGCTCGGCTCCTCCACTTCCAGGGTCTGTTCAAAGGTCTGGACCACGCGGTCGGTAATGGTGGCGATGCGCCCCAGGACGTTTACCTCTCCCTTGGCTACCCCGTCCTTGGTGTTGAAGGTAATGTCGCGGTTCTTGATCTGCAGGGTCAAAGGAACCAGCACCGTATCCTCGGTGACCTTCACATAATCGGTACGGACTTCGAAGGGGAAGAAGGGTCCGTTGAGCACTTTGTGATTGACCAGGAAGGACTCCAGGTCCTTGAACTTGACCACCGGCGGGGCTTGCAGCTTGGAAAACTGCTCCAAACGATCGAATTCCTTGGCCTGGTTCGAGGTTGCCATCGGACCACCGCCGAGGTTTTCGAGGCCGCCATTGAAGCGGTCGGTCCGCTTCGAGGTGCCCATCTGTTCGCCCAGGGTCGCACCGGCGCCCGGGACGTGGAGCAGCGCGTCCTTTTCTGAGCGATCGAGGGTCATGTGGTAATCGCCGCACATGCAGGTATCGACGAACTCGATATCGATGTTTTCGCCGATGCCCTCGATGTACCGGTAGTGCCAAGTCTCAAAGGGGAAGGTCGAGGTCTCGCCGCCACCCTCTTCCATAGGCCGCTCGTAAGAACCGCCGCTGGGATGAGACTCAATGCTGTCGGGCTTGCCGTAGGCGATATACATGTGCCCGCGGTCGGTCTTCCAACCCGGCTTGCCCGCGGCAAAGTGCTCATTGGCATAGGCGATTCGCCGGTAGTTCTCTTCCCGGAACTCATTCTCAGGGGAATCGGGATCGGGATTGCGCCGCCGCCAGAAATTCTCAATGAAGTTGTCCCGTTCCTCATCGTTCGAGAGGCTCTTGAAGGACTTCAGTTCCTGGTCGGTAATGATCCAGCGCACATCCTCGTCTACCCACTTCTTGTAGGGTCCCTTGAGCTCGTTTCTCAGTTCTTTTTGCTGCTTGAACTTTTCTTTGTCACTGAGTGGCCGGCGCAGCGGGTCCTGATTGGCTGGAGTGCTTTGGTTATCCTGCGAGGCGTTCGGAGTGCTGGACTGCGGCGCCGCAGTCTGCGCGATGACCATGGATGGCAGGCCCAACGACAAGAGCAGAAAAAGGGTGGAATTAACCCTTAGCATAGGTTGCGCGATACTCCCCGTACGGCAAATCAAGTTTAAGGTTCGGTAACTCCGAATTCAAGCGGGGAATGCGATTTCACCCCCTTATCTTCCGGCCGACCGGGGGCACTGGTAACAGGTATTTTGCGGTACTGCCGGAAAAGCCCGGAACCGTAACCTAGCCTTCCACGTATGATATAGGCGAGGACGGGAGAATACCGTTCCACTCATGAAACTGAAAAAAATTTTGATCATCTCAGGTGTCGTCGTGGCGGCGGCGGCCATCACGGGCTTCACCATCGTTCGCGCTCAGTCGGGCTATACCAAGGTACTTACCAGTAAGGTTGTTCGCCAGAACCTGGTCTCCGTGGTGAGCGGGACGGGGCAGATAAAACCCAAGACCTACGTCAATATCGGGGCCACGTCCTTCGGCCGCATCACGCACCTGTATGTCAAGGAAGGTGACCACGTGAAGAAGGGCCAGGTGTTGGCCACGGTCGAGAGCGTGCAGGCCAAGGCCGGCGTGGAAGCGCAGGAAGCCAGCATCCGGTCCGCCGACACCGACATATCCTCCTTTCTGGCCGCGGAGAAAACGGCCGAAGCGACGGTGGCCCACTCCGAGGCCGATCTTAACCAAAAGCTTCTCGACTGGCAGCGGGCGCAGGCGTTGTACAAAGCCGAGCTGATCGCCAAGTCGGAATACGATTCCAAAAAGGCGGCCTACGACACCGACGTGGCCACCCTGGCGCAAAGCAAGGCGGCCCTGGTGCAGGCTAGAGCCCAAACGGCGTCTGCCCGGGGTAAGCTGGGGACCGCCAAAGCCACGCTGACCAGCAATGTGGATGCGCTGAACAAGACCGTCAGCATCGCGCCGTTTGATGGCATTGTGACCAACATGCCGGTGCGCGAAGGGGAGACCGTGGTTGTGGGCATTCAGAACGCCGAGGGCAGCACGCTGATGACCCTGGCCGACCTGTCCGTCATTACGGCGGAAGTCAAGGTGGACGAGACCGACATCGTGAATGTCTCCATGGGGCAGAAGGTGGACGTCACGGTAGATGCTCTGCCGGGCAGGGTCTTTCAGGGCGAGGTGACGGAAGTCGGCGATCAGGCGATTCTGCGCTCCACCGGCATCGCCACCAGCCAAAGCACCACCGGCACGGAGGAGGCGAAGGATTTCAAGGTAGTGGTGACGCTCTCCAATCCATCTCCGGAACTGCGACCGGGATTATCGGCCACGGCCAAGATTACGACCGCGCGCCGGCATAATGTATTGACCATCCCGATCCAGGCGCTTGCCATGCGCACCGCGGCGTCGCTGAAGGTGGGCGCCTCGATGCAGACGGTGAACGCAGCGTCGACCGCGGATGGGGCGCCGACCAGTGGACAGGATCCCGGCACCCAGGGAGTCTTCGTGCTGCGCGCTCACGGAAGCAAGATTGAATCGCAGTTTGTCCCCGTCACCACTGGGATTACCGGCTCCACAGACATTGAAGTCACCGGCGGACTTAAAGATGGGGACGAAATTGTCATTGGGCCTTATAAGGTGCTGCGCACGCTCAAGAACGATGTCAAGCTGAAGCGGGATAATGCAACCGCAACCCAGAGCACGGAATCGTCGTAAACGTACCAACCACGAGACAGGAGCGAAAGATGGCACTCGAGACCAGCGGCGCAGCGCAAGCCGACATGGCCCGTGATGGCGCCCAGGGAGAGGTCATCGTAGTCGAGGATCTGTGGAAGACCTACACCATGGGGCTGGACCAGGTGGTAAACGCGTTGTGCGGCATCAGCCTGCGAATTCATCACAATGAATACGTCGCCATCATGGGTCCTTCGGGTTCGGGCAAGTCGACGCTGATGAACCTGATTGGCTGCCTGGACACGCCGACCAAAGGAAAATACTGGCTCAATGGGCACCTGGTGAGTGAATTGAACGATGACGAGCTGGCGCGCATCCGCAATCGCGAAATCGGCTTCGTTTTTCAGACCTTTAATCTGTTGGCGCGCGCCACCGCTCTGCACAATGTGGAGTTGCCGCTGATCTACAACGGAACCCCCGCCGACGAGAGAATTGAGCGGGCCAGGGCCGCGCTGCGCTCGGTGAATCTTGATGACCGCATGAACCATAAACCCAACGAGTTGTCTGGCGGTCAACGGCAGCGCGTGGCCATCGCGCGCGCACTGGTGAACCGGCCTTCGATCATCCTGGCCGATGAGCCCACCGGAAATCTTGACTCGAAGACCGGTGATGAAATCATGGCGCTGTTTGATGAGCTGCACGCCAAAGGGAACACCATCATCCTGGTCACCCACGAGCCAGACATCGCAGAATACGCTCATCGCGTGGTCTACATCCGCGACGGGGTGATCGCTTCCGACGCGGTTTCTTCACGTGGGCACAGCATTAAAGCCTGAGTGGATGTGTTGGATGCGGGTGTGTGAGAACACCCCCCCAGAGGATTTTGTTGGTTTTAGGTACGGGCTAACGAGGCCGTACCTACCAGCATGCCCATCGGAATGTGTGTCATCGCAGAATCCCACGACAAGGCGGGTTTTTGGTTGAGGGGGAGATGGGTGCCGCGCCGATGGCGCTCAAATCATGATGGGGACGCCAACCCAGCCCTTCCGGGCTGGGCTGGCGTTTAGCGGGCGGCCCTGCGGGCCTCGATCCGTCTGGTCCCAGAGCAACCGTTCTATGCTCGACCGACCAGTTCACTTTAGATGGTGTGCGAGAACCGTACCTCAGGGGCTAAAGCCCTCATTTTTGCCCGCCTTGCGGCACGGCTGAAGCCGTGCCCTGATACAAAGCCCTGAGCGCGGCAAATTTGGAATTGGGTTGTCACGCACACTCTAGAGAACGCCATTTGCGGCACGGCTGCACAGCTGAAGCGGTGCCCTTGGTTCGAATTGTTTCACTGGGGCAGAGAGCGTAGCGGGTGTATCCGCGGTTTCTTCCCGGTTCCGGCACGGACGCTTTTTAGAGCTTTTACGGCCCTTGTTGCCCTCCTCATTTCCTGGACTCATCTCTTCTACGGCACCGCCGATAAACCGCTAAGAGCCGCTTTCAAGTCGGTTTAAGACCGAAGCGGAGGAGCGAGGAATGATCAATCAGCCGTTGCAACCGAACCGGGAACAAGGTCGCTGGGCGCCGTCGCGCCGGCCCCCGGGCAGCCCGTTGCCCGAGTTGGTTTCACGCTCGCTGGCCATGCGCCGGGTTAGTGAGCAGCTGCAGCAGATGGGGCCGCGAGTACGATTGGCTTTGATTGAAGGCGAAGCGGGCACCGGGAAGCACCTGCTTGCGCGGCATATCCAGGCGCGACACGCGTCTTCTGGCGCGCTGGTGGCAGAAGAGGCGTCCGGCCTGTTTTTGGCGGATAGCCCTAACAGCGGCGAGCCGCGCTCCGAGGCCCTGCGCGCCGCGGTCCGCAGAGCAGCGGAAGGCGTCCTACTCATCCGCAACATCGACGAATTGACGGCCGAGCCCCAGGCACAGCTGCTGCGCTATATTCGCTCATTTGAAACCTCGCTCTCTGCTGAAAAGCAGGGGGCGCAGCCCTGCCCCTCGCAGGTGATCTGCACCGCTCGCAAACCGCTGCGCAACCAGGTGCTCGGCGGGGGATTTCTGCCCGAAATCTACTATCGCTTGAGTGCCGTCTCCTTCTCCTTGCCCGCGCTCCGCGATCGCAAGGAAGACATCCCGGCGTTGGTGCAGATGTTCATCGACGCCGTTTCCCGAGAGCAGCAGCGGCCATTGCAAGGGCTCGGTCCTGGTTCGCTTCCCATTCTGCTGCGCCACCTCTGGCCGGGGAATGTGCGTGAGCTGGAAAGCGTAGTCCGGGCGGCGTGCCAGTCTACCGAAGCCCAGTGGTTGCGGCCGATCGATCTGGTCATCCTGCCGCTCGAACCAGCCGGCAGCAAAGAAGGCGAGCCGGCACTCCCCGAGAACTTCACCCTCGACGGGGTAATCCGGCGCCATATTCTCCAGGTGCTGAAGGTGTGCGATGGCAATAAGGCGCGCGCCGCGTCAAAGCTCGGGATCAGTCGATCCACGCTCTACCGCATGCTTGAAGCCGACCTCGCCATGCCCATGCAATCCGCCACGGACGCGAAGCAAGAGGAACTGGTTGCGTCTCCCGGTATTTCTCACCACGACTGAGTTCCTTCAGCGGAAAACGGCAACCGGCTGGCCTGCCCTGTTCGCCTGGGCGAAATTGTCGATACACTGCGCTTAGAGCGGTTTCCTGTACCCGGCACCATCCCTGGTCGCGTGTGCGGCTCTCCCGTAAGGAAAGCCGCGCGAAGTTCGCTACCTCACCAAACCCCACAGGAAATCCGAGACCAGCTTCCAGCTATCCCAGGATTCCGTTTGTTACGCAAACCAGCCTTTATCGCCATTCCTTTCGTGTTCTTCACGCTTGCTGCCGGCGCAGGCGCAGCGCAAGACCTTCCCCTGAGCAACCGCGTTAAAACGCTGAACACTATCTTCTCCGACTACTGGGGAGATTACCTCAGGCACGAGCCCGAGTTTGCCTCCTCTATCGGAGACAACCGGTATAACGATCAGCTGCGGGACTACTCTGTACAGGCCTATAACGATTCGCTCGCGCGCGATCGAGGCTTTCTCGGCCGGCTGGCGGAAGTGGATACCGCCGGAATGTCCGCCCAGGAGCAGTTGAGCAAAGATCTGTTGGTACGCCAATTGATCGAGGATCAGCAGGAAGCCCGGTTCAAGCCCTGGGAAATGCCTGTTAATCAATTCAATGGCCTGCCCATCGATCTTCCGCAGCTTGTTCCTCAACTGACCTTCAACTCGGTTAAGGACTATGACGATTACATCGCTCGCCTGAAGAAGGTGCCGCTCGCCTTTCAGCAGGTCACCGACGACATGTCGATCGGGATTGATGATCATCGCGAGCCGCCTGCCTACCTGATGGAAAAAGTGTTGGTGCAGGTGAATGCCATCGCCAATCAAAAGCCGCAGGACGGGCCGTTCGCTCTGCCAGTGCGAAAGTTTCCGGCTTCTGTTTCGCCTACCCAGCAGGCGCGTATCAAGGAGGAGTTGTTTTCGGCGATCGCCGGGCAGGTGACGCCTGCCTATGTTCGCTTCGGCAAATTCCTGAAGGCACAGTACATTCCCGGCGGCCGCAATGATCCAGGGATATGGTCACTGCCGGATGGCGAAGCCTACTACCGCTTTCTGGTGAAGCAGAGCACCACCACCGACCTGACGCCGGAACAGATTCACCAGATCGGAATCGACCAGGTAAAACAGGACGAGGAACAGCTACTGGCCATTGCCCACAAGCTGGGCTTTGCCGACATCAAGGCATTGCAGAACGCTGCGGCCAGCAATCCCAAGCTTGTTCCCAACCAGCAAAGAGCAGCTTCTGGACGCCTATCGCGGCTACCTCGACCGCATGCGCCCGAAACTACCGCAGCTGTTCGGGCGTCTGCCGAAAGCCCCGCTGGTCGTCATGCCCGTGCCCGATTATCTGGAAAAGGACCAGGCAGCGGCTTACTACTATCACGGCGCGCCGGACGGGTCCCGCCCCGGTACGGTGTACGTCAACACGTATAAATTTGAGACTCGATCGCTGGCTGACGTAGAGTGCAGGGCTTACCACGAAGGTTTACCCGGGCACCATCTGCAGATATCCATCGCGCAGGAGCTCACCGACATTCCCGAGTTTCGCAAATACAACGACTACACTGCTTACACCGAAGGATGGGGGCTCTACGCTGAGCAACTAGGCAAGGATGTTGGGTTCTACCAGGATCCCTACAGCGATTTTGGGCGGCTGGAAGGCGACATCTGGCGGGCGGTGCGGCTGGTGGTCGATACCGGCGTCCATTCGCAGCATTGGACGCGCCAGCAAATGGTCGACTACTTCCATCAGCACTCGAACGTCGAGGAGAGCGGTGTACAAGCCGAGGTAGATCGCTACATCGCGTGGCCGGCGCAGGCGCTTGGATACAAAATCGGGCAACTCAAGTTACTGGAGCTACGGGCCAAGGCGCAGAAAGCACTGGGCGACCGATTCAGCCTGAGCGCCTTCCACGACCAGGTATTGGATTCTGGCCCTCTGCCGCTGGATTACCTGGAGAAAAACATCGACGGCTGGATCGCAGAGCAACAAACGAAAAAGTAAGGGAGACATCATGGGCGGATTTACAGCCAGGCAGCCGCTTGACGGCCTCAAGGTAGCCATTCTCGGGGCCGGGAAAATGGGTGGGATTCTGCTCCAGGCGTTCCTCAAGTCCAAGGTTCTTGAGCCGGAGCAGATCATGGCCACGGTGGAGCACGAGGAGCGCGCCGGGCAGCTTTCCGCCCAGTGGGGAGTCGATGTATCCACGGACAACCTGGCCGCCGCACAGGTCGCGGACCTGATCCTGATCGGGCTCAAGCCGATTACGGTTCCTGAGGTGGTGCGCCAGATTCGTCCCGCGCTCACCCCGCAAAAGCTACTGATGTCGATCGCCGCCTCGGTGCGGACGACGGCCATCGAACATGCCGCCGACATGGATATCGGTGTGGTCCGGGCCATGCCGAATACCCCGTCTATGCTGGGTGCGGGCATCGCTGCGCTCAGCCGGGGACGCTTTGCCACCCAGGAACAGCTGGACCTCGCCGCCTTTCTCTTTGCCACGGTCGGGCGGACGGTGGTGGTGGAAGAAAAGCACCTGGACGCCGTGACCGGCCTTTCCGGCTGCGGGCCGGCTTTTATCTACATCATTCTGGAATCGCTGGCGGAAGCGGGCGTCAAGGTCGGCCTGCCGCGCGATGTTGCGACCTTGCTAGCGGCCCAGACTACCTTTGGCGCGGCGAAGATGGTGCTCGAAACCGGCTACCATCCGGCGCTGCTGAAGGACGCGGTCACCACGCCGGCCGGCTGCACGATCGATGGCATTCTGGAACTGGAAGAGGGCGGGTTGCGGGTGACACTGATCAAAGCGGTGATGCGCGCCACCCAACGCGCCAAGGAGCTAGCCGGGTAAGATGGGAAAGGGGTACCGATGAGTTCTGCCCATGCCCTTCCGGCATCGCCGGCCGCATCACGCGACGCCTCTCGCATTCCGGTTGGACTGCCGCGGTTTGCCTGGGGAGTTCTGGTTTACAACGTGGCGGCGGTTTTGTGGGGCGCTGTGGTCCGCGCAACCAGCTCCGGCGCTGGTTGTGGCGATCATTGGCCGCTGTGCAACGGCGTCGTGGTGCAGACCCATCCGCGCGTGGCTACGCTGATCGAACTGGCTCACCGCATGAGCGCCGGTGTGACCGTGATTGCGGTCCTGATCCTGCTGGTTTGGATCTTTCGCAGCACGGCGGCAGGACACCTCTCTCGCATCACCGTCATCGCGGCCGCGGTGATGATCTTCAATGAATCGCTGCTGGGAGCCCTGCTGGTTCTATTGCGGCTCACGGCAGACAACCGTTCCCCAGCACGCGCCGTTTACCTGTCGCTGCATCTGGCGAATACGCTGCTGCTGTTGGGCGCGCTCGCGCTGTGTGCGCACTTTCTCTCCGGCGGCGAGGCCTTTCATCGACGTAGGGTGCGTTTTACGCAGATACCGCAGGCTATGACCGGGCTTGTGGCCATCCTGCTGGTGGGCATGAGCGGGACGCTGGCTGCGCTCAGTGACACGCTCTTCCCTGCCACCTCGGTACGGGCTGCACTGGCGCAGGACTTCTCCGGCGGCAGCAGTTGGTTGCAGCATCTGCGGTTTCTTCACCCGGTCACGGCGGTGATTGCCGGGCTGTTTATCTGCTGGCTGCTGCTGCGCAGCGTGCCTCGTCCGGGGGAACGCAAATTGGCGATCGGAGTGCTGTCGCTCCTGGCCCTGCAGTGTGGCCTCGGGATCGCGGACGTGGTGCTGCTGGCTCCGCTGTGGATGCAGATTACTCATCTTCTGGTAGCGGACATTCTCTGGATCACCCTGGTTGTGCTGGCTGCCAGGATTTGCGTTGTCCCCAGGACACAAGCCGCCGGTTGAAGTCTTTCCATGAGCACGCTGGTATAGATTTGAAAGCTTTCCGATTCACTGCCGCGGGTGCGAAAGTTCACAAGAGCTTACGGTTTACCCTGGGCGTAGTCCGGGACTTTTGGTGTGAGTTTGCGAAACAGGAATTCACGCGCCAGATTATCTATCGCATGAGTAGCCACGTTGAGGAAGCCGTTGCCGATTGTCAAGCCTGCTCCGCGATCACCCGCGGGATGATACAGGTTTGAGAGGCCGCCGGCGGCGAAGCTTCCCAGAACGTAGGAGTAGTTCGGCTGCATCCTTCCGTTATCTCCTCTGCAGATGATGGCCTGAGAAATGGCATACAGAGCTCGTGTTTTCTTGGTGCCGGTGCCTCGATAGAAGTAGCGTGGGTCCTGATGCAGGAGCGAAGGCAGGATCGCGCCGCCGATCATTCTGCTTAGTCCCTCGTCAGCATAGGCAGCGCCGTATCGCTTGGCGTAACCCTGCGCCCCCTGCCCATAACCAGGGAAAATATTTTGCCATTGCTCGGCGGCCGCGAACACGCCCGTGCCCACGAAGGAAAACGGATCAACTAACGAGCGCACGGCAAGCTGATACTTTTGCCCGGAAGACATGGGAGCCGCGTCCCAGATGTAGCTGCTATAAAAATTTGGGAAAATCCCCAGGACCCGCTGCTGCTCCTGAGCGTTCAGTTGTTCGGTAGCCAATTCCGTCTGGGTGACCGAAACCTGAATATTTGTGGTCGTGGCCGCAGGGGACAACCGGAACTCCGGCACCAACAACTTCTCGCCTGCGTACAAGACGAGCTCGGAGGAAGCGTAGGGCTCGAACCCAGTCGATGCAACCGTGAACTTGAATCTCCCGGGAGCCAACTCCGTAAAGACTAAACCCTCCCTGGTCGTTTGATAACACGCTACGGGTGGAAGGCTGATCCAAGGCAACAAGGGTCACCTGTGCACCCATAACCGCGCCACCGGTTACATCGAGAACTGTGCCGCTGATGCTGGCTCGATCCGGCTCCTCCGCAGTGGTCTGTCCATAACTCGCCGTGATCAGGCTACTGAGCATGACCGCCATCAGGAGACTCGCCGAGTGGAATTTGATCATAGGGACGCCGCGCGCCGCGCCAGATGGAGCGCATCAGCGGCTTGTTAATAGTCTTAACCGCTTAAGACTAGGGGGTCAAGTTTTCACCTGGAACGCGAACCGAGTTTCCCCGGTCCGATTGATTTTGTTGAAGGAAACGATCTAACCAGTCTTACGGCGGCGGGTGGGTTTGGCGTCTGCGGCCGGGGCCGATTTTGGCGGCTTCTTCTTGTCCGCCTCGACCAGTGTTGGCGCGGCGGGTGCGCCCCGCTCGGCGATGCTCTTCTTGAGAGCTTCCATCAGGTCGATGACCGGAGCCAGTTTGGGCTTAGTGCGGTTGACCGGCGACGACCTGACCGGCGCGCTTGGTTTCAATCAAATCCAGAACCCGCTGCTGGTATTCGTCTTTGTACTGCTCAGGTTCGAACTGGCGGTGAGCTGGCGAATGAACTGTTCCGCCAGATCCATTTCCGGCTTTTGCAGGTTCATGGTCCCGGTCTTGCCGTATTCGGCAATTTCCCGCACTTCGGCCGGAAAATACAACGTGTGCAGCACGATGCCCTGGTGATAGGGCCGCATCAGGACAATCTGCTCCCGCTGATGCAGCGTGACCTTGGCGATGGCGGCCACATTCAGTTTTTCCATCGCCTGGAGCAGCAACCCGTAGGCGCGCTTGCCTGGATCTTCCGGGGCCGAGTAGTACGACGCCTCGAAGTAGATCGGATCCACCTCGTTCAGGCTGACAAACTGGGCAATTTCCATTGCTTCCGACGAGTCGGCTTCCAGGGTCTTCAGCTCTTCCCCATTTACCAGAACATAGCTGTCGCGATCGACCTGGTATCCCTTTACCAGCTCGTTGCGTTCCACGACGCGGTTACAAACCGGACAAAAGGTCTGCTGCTTGATCCGGGAGCCGCAAGGTTCGTGAATCTGGTTGAAACTGACGTGCTGTTCCCGTGCGGCAGCATAGAGGCGCACCGGCACCGACACCAGGCCAAACGAGATGTAGCCCTTCCAGACTGTGGATGCCATGATTCTCCTGAGGGAATAAGATACATTTCCGGTGCAAAACCGGGCAATCGGAAAATCAGCTTACCTGGTTATAGACAGAATGCTCCCGGCTCCCAATGTGGATCCGGCGCAGGATCATGGAAGCAACGTAGGCGGCACCGAATCCGTTGTCGATATTGACCACCGTGACATTGGGCGAGCATGAATTCAACATGCCCAGCAGGGCTGCGATCCCCGCAAAGGCTGCGCCGTAGCCCACGCTGGTAGGTACGGCAATCACCGGAGCTCCCACCATTCCCCCCACGACGCTGGGCAGGGCGCCTTCCATGCCGGCGCAGACGATGACAACCTCGGCCTCGCGGAGTTCCTCCCGATGGGCAAGCAGACGATGCAGGCCGGCCACTCCTACGTCGTAAATCCGCCTCACATTCGCGCCCATGACCTCGGCGGTAACGGCCGCCTCCTCGGCTACAGGAAGATCGCTGGTCCCCGCACAAAGCACCGCCAGTGCACCTGCGCCGTGGGTAGCATCTGCCGGTGCCTGGCGCAGAGCGACGATGCGGGCCACCTGGTGGTATTGCGCCTGCGGGACCAGGGCTTTTACGGCAGCAAACGCGGCCTCATCGGCACGGGTGGCAAGCACGTCACCCCCCATAGCCGCCATACGAAAGAAGATTTCTCCCACCTGGGCAGGCGTCTTACCTGCCGCGTAGATCACCTCGGGCAGGCCCGTACGCAGCCGGCGATGATGGTCGATCTTGGCGAAGCCTGCTTCCTCGTAAGGCAGATTCGCGAGACGCTCCATAGCCTGTTCCGGACGCAGGTCACCGTCGCGTACCCGCTGCAGCATTTCGAGGATGGTCTCGGTGGTCATGATCTGGATCCCGCCTCCAAGGTTGTGCCCGCAGGGTCAAGACCCACTTGCCGGCTTCGCCAAGCGGCCAACGCCGCCTGCATGACCGTCTTCAGGGGTACATCGAAGGCTATCGCCGCGCGACGACAGTCCTCAAATTCGGGCGCCACATTCCACTCTTCTCCCTGCCAGGAGCCGGTCTTGATCTGGATCACGCCAAACTCCGTTTGTACCGGAATGATCTCCCGGTCCAGGATGACGCGATCTTCCTCCCGCACGCGGATGCCCAGGGTGGAGGTTTCGCGGAATAGCAACTGCTGCAGATGGTCTCGATCGCCGGGCCTGCATAGCACCGTGAGCAGTGTCCCCAGGCGTCCCTTCTTCATGGTTACCGGCGCGCTCATGACGTCGAGTGCGCCCCGCTCCAATGCCAACTGCGCTGTATGAGCCAGGACTTGGGGACTGAGATCGTCTACCGCGCACTCCAATACCGTCACCTTTTCCCCGCCCCACGGCAGCCCTTTCGCAGTCTCGCCGATGCTCACCCGCAAGACATTGGGAAAGCGCTCCGGATTGCGTGTCCCGGCCCCGTACCCAATCGCCTGGGTGCGCATCACCGGCGTCGATTCGAAGCGGCAGTCCAGCGCGCGCAACAAAGCGGCGCCGGTCGGGGTGACCAGCTCTACCTGCAGATGCGCGGAATAGGTCGGAAAGTTCTTGAGAAGTTCCGCAGTCGCCGGGGCGGGGACCGGGAAGCGGCCGTGAGCGCAATTTACGAAGCCACTGCCTACATTGACCGGGGAACAATACCAGGTGTCCAGGTCGAGCGCAGTCGGCTGCCGCGGCAGAACAGGCGATGTCCACGATGGCATCGACCGCGCCCACTTCATGGAAGTGAACCTCCTCGGGAGGAATGCCGTGGATGCGGCCCTCTGCCTGCGCCAACAATTCAAAGGCGCTCAGGCTGAGGTTGCGGGCGCGCTCGGTCAGGTTCGCACCCATAAGCAGCTTACGAATCTCCGGCAGGCCGCGACTGTGCTCGTGCTCATGGTGGTGAGTTGGGTGCTCATGTTCATGGCCGTGGTCATGGTCATGATGATGATGGTGGTGCTGGTGCTCTATCGGTCCGGAATCGGCTGCGGGCTCATGCAACTGGCCGTTGACCACGACATCGATCTTGGTGGATTGAATCCCGCTCCTGCTTACCCTGGTGACCCGCAATTCCGCGCCCGGAGCCAGCGAAGCCGCTGTTCGCTGCAGCAGTTCTATGGGAGCGCCGGCGTCTACCAACGCGCCCATGAGCATATCGCCGCTGATGCCAGCAAAACACTCCAGGTAACCGATGCGCATCGCCTCGCTCATCAAAAACTCGCTCACCTAAAACTCGCTCACCTAAAACTCGCTCACCTACTGCTCCAAACTCGCTCACCTGGGCCCGCCGCTTTGGAAGCCCGTTAATACCTCGACGGGCAGCACTTCATTCATGGAGCCGGAACGGTAGCCTTCGCAATCCAGCGAGACGTAGCGGAATCCTGCAGCGCGAACCACTGCAGCCATGGCCTTCATTTTGCCCATTTGCAGGACGCCGGCCATCTCTTCTTCCGCGATCTCGATCCTGGCAATCGAGCCGTGATGCCGCACGCGGAATCGCTTGAGCCCCAGGCCGCGCAGTGAATCCTCCGCCTGTTCGATCATGCGCAGGGCCTCGGGGGTCACGCGCCGGCCGTATTCCATGCGCGAGGAAAGGCACGCCGACGCCGGCTTATCCCAAACCCGCAGTTCGGCGCGCTGGGCCAAGGCACGCACATCGGCTTTGGTAAGCCCCGCCTCCGCCAGCGGAGCCGCCACTCGATGCTGCGCCGCTGCTTTATGCCCCGGGCGGAAGTCCTGCCCGTCATCGAGGTTCAACCCGTAGGCCAGAGCCGCAAAGCCGGTACGCTCAAGCTCCTGCTCCAGCACGCTGAAAAGTTCATCCTTGCAGTGGAAGCACCGGTCGGGCCCGTTGACCGCATACTGTTCCCGTTCCAGTTCATGGGTTTCGATAGAGCGCAAGGGAATGCCATGTTCCCGGGCGAAATCCAGCGCATCGGCAAATTGCGAGCGCGCCAGGCTGGCGGAATCTGCAATCACCGCCAGCATTTGCGGTCCAAGCGCGAGGTGGGCTGCGTAAGCCAGGTAAGCGGAATCGACGCCGCCGGAATAAGCGACGATGACGCTCTTAAGCGAACACAATCTCGCGTGGAGGGCTTGCGCTTTCTCTTCCAGGCTGGTGGCCTGCGCGAGGCCGGTTTCGGGGCCGCTTGTCTGGTTCATTTGTGTATACGCTCCCGGCAGTGCAAATACTCCACGGAGTTTAGATGATCGAATCCAAGTAAACTGAAAAAGATGTCGTTCTTCGCTTTAAAGTCTCCTGTGAGTACCACCGACCGGATTGAGCGGCGCCGCCTGATCCTTGCAGACTCGCTATCTCTGGTTACCCTGTTCGCGATCACCGCATTATTGGCCGTCCTGACGAATTATCTCTACCAATCTTACGCCTCTCATCAGGTAGAGCTGGCCGCCCGATGGCTGCAACGCGGGGAACAGGCTTTGCGAGATAACAAGCCGCAGGCGGCGATTGACGCCCTCAGCTCAGCGCTGGCGTTTGAGCCCAATGATCGCAGCACGGCAATCAAGCTGGCCGAGGCGCTCGCGTCCGCCGGCCGTATCCAGGAAGCGACTGTTTACTTCAATGCGCTGCTGGAAAGCGAGCAGGGCAACGGCCTGATCAACCTGCAACTTGCCCGGCTGGCGGCCCGGCAAGAGAACGAAAGCCAAGCCATCGAGGATTATCAGAGGGCTATTTACGGGAACTGGGAGGGCGACGGCTATGTGCGGCGGAGAGAGGTTCGTTTTGAGCTCATCAACTACCTCATCGCCCATCATCGCCTGGACCAAGCCCGAAACGAGTTGCTCGTGGCTTCGGGGAATGCCCCTGCAGACGACATCAGCGTCCAGCTGGAGATTGCGCGCACCATGGAGCAGGCGCAAGACCCTGCCGATGCATTGCACGTCTATAAGACGATTCTGCACCATCACCCCTCTTTGCGAGAGGCTCTTGATGGTGCGGGGCATACGGCTTTTCAGCTGGGACGTTACCTGGAGGCGAAACGTTTTCTCTCGCGCTCGCTCGAACTGGCTGCAACGGAAACAGGCTCTGACCAAGGGCCGGCGACGGCTTTGCAGCAAAGTCGCGATGAGGTGGCAGAAGCTACGCGGCTGCTGGCCGTCTACCCATCTTCGCGGTTAAGCCAGCGGGAGCAGGACAGCCGGATTCTCACCGCCCGTAAGCTGGCCATGGAACGATTGGCGAAATGTACCCATGACAGGGCTGCGACGCCAGCTAGCCCGGCGGCGCCCAGCGCGCCTGCACCGAAGAGTTCCTCCAACCCGCTACAAAGCCTGGCCTCCCGTTTTTCCCGACAGTCATCCAAGCCTGCTGGGGACCAGGCGGCTGCCCCCGCTCCGGTCGACCCGCTGCAAGGTTTGTTGGAGCGATGGCAGAAGTTGCCGGCAAAAATCTCTCTGGCCGACCTCGGAAAAAATCCTGAGTTGGCACAAACGCAAATTCAACTCATCTACGATACTGAGCTCGTTACGCAGCAAGTCTGCGGAGCTCCCACAGGGGACGATGCTTTGCTATTGAAAATTGCCCAGGCGCCGAACCAGGTGGAAGAAGAATGAGCACGGCCACGGAAACTCCAGGTGTAAACCCGCTTCCCGGCGTGCCTCCGGAAATCGACCCGGTGGAGGTTGCCGCGGAAAGGCGCTACCGGCCTAACTCTGCGGAGGTACAGAGACTGGCGCCGAATCGGGACGAGCGCCTTTTCCTCGTGCTTTCGATCTTCATCGGCGTCATCTCCGGACTGATGGTGGTCTGTTTCCGGGTGGCTATCAGCTGGATCCAGGTACTCACGCTCGGGTCATCGCCACACCCGGGTCAGCTCCGCTTATTTTTTGTACCCATGGGCGTGGGGCTGGTGGTAGCGGCCCTGGTTCAGCTTGTCTTTCCCGGGGCTCGCGGCAGCGGTATCAACCAGACCAAAGCAGCGCTTTACATCTACAACGGTTACATCTCTTTCAGAACGGTGCTGGGGAAATTTATCACCGCTGGATTGGCCATCGGTGGTGGATTCTCGCTAGGACCCGAGGACCCTTCGCTTCAGATTGGGGCGGGCGTGGCCTCCATGGTCAGCCGTCGGCTGAATCTTTCGCGGGAGCGGTTGCGGATGTTCGCGCCCATAGGGGCCGCTGCGGGCCTGGCGGCGGCGTTCAACGCTCCCATCTCAGCCATTCTTTTCGTTGTGGAGGAGGTGATTGGACGCTGGAGCGCAGCCGTTCTGGGATCCATCGTGCTCGCTGCGATTTCCAGCGTCGTCGTAGCGCGCGGGTTCTGGGGCGCGGAGCCGATGTTTCGTATCCCGGTGGTCACGCTTGAAGGGCCCGCAGGAACTTCTTGCCTACGCCGTACTAGGTGTTGCTGGTGGCATCGCCTCGCTCATCTTTTCCAAGGCGCTGGGATACTTCCGGCCTCGGCTTCGCCGTCTTCCCCGCTGGACCTGGTACATCCAGCCACCGATTGCCGGGTCTCATCGTGGGCGCGATCGCTTATTTCGGTGCTCCCGCAGGTGATGGGGCCCGGGTACAACGTGATCGATCAGGCCATGCACGGCCAATTCACGTGGAAGTTTCTTCTCGCGCTTGCCTTGCTTAAGATTGTGGCCACGACCATCTCGTTCTCCAGCGGCACACCCGGAGGTATGTTCGCCCCCACGCTCTTTATTGGGGCGATGCTGGGAGCTTCCATCGGAACCTTCGAGAAGATCTTCTTTCCCAGCTTCCCGATCTCGGTCGGTTCCTATGCGCTGGTGGGGATGGGAGTGCTGTTCGCGGCTTTCTTACGCGTTCCGTTGACCTCGGTTTTCATGGTGCTCGAAGTCAGCCAAAACTACTCCATTGTGCTTCCGGTTATTCTGGCCAATACGATTGCCTACCTGGTTTCACGGAGCCTGCAGCCCTATCCTATCTTTGAAACCTTCACCCACCAGGATGGCCTCGACTTGCCTTCGATGGAAGAGCAGCGGGAGGAAAGTGTTCTGCATCTGGAGGACGCCTTGCGTCCGGTGAACCTGCCCATTTTCCCCGGCACCGCGACTCTGCAGGAGGTCTCTGCCCAGCTGGCGGTTGCCGATGCGCCGGTATTGATGGTCCGGCTTAGGGATGGTTCCTGGTACTCCATGAATCGAGGCGAATACACGTCGATCGCGGCTACGCAGACCCCGGACACCCCGCTCGAACGCGCCCTCAAGCCCGATCGGATACCCCTCCTCTTCCCGGATTTGCCGCTGGATAGCGCGATCCCGTACCTGGCACGCTGGCCAGTTCTGCCCATCCAGAATCGAGCCAGCAAGGGCACCCTGGAGGGCATGGTGACTCTTGACGATGTGCTCGGCCGCTACCAGCGGCAGTGAGCGGGCGGAGATCTTCGGGACTGCATTCCAAATCCCGTGTTCTCAAATACCCTCTGAAGCCCGTACCCTTCAGGGCGAAGAGCCGTACCTCAGGGGCTAAAGCCCAACGTATTCTTAATCCTTTACGGCCCGACTAAAAGTCGTGCCCTGATACAAAGCGTAGTTTTTCCGAAGCTGTAAAGTCGTGCCCGCAGCAGAGCGGTGACTCCTCCGGCAGAGTCTCTGCCTTAACAGAATCAAGAAGAGCGGTGCGATTGTCTCTGGTTCCCTCACTAAGGACGGGTGCCCCATATCTCGCTCGTTTTTCGCGAGATGTGGGATACCACGGCTTTTCCCCCTGACTGTCGATTCATCCCATGCACTTTACGGTCAACATCGGTGGTATCCCACATCTCGCGAAAAACGAGCGAGATATGGGGCACCCGTCCTTAGTGAAGGAACCAGAGACAGATGCCTACGGGGCTGAGTTCGTCCATGGAGTTCTCACGCAGACTCTTAAGTCCTGCGACCGGTAGGCTAGGCTTGGTTCCGTGGTTCGCTGTGGGAAATTCGGATCCCCCTGGCATCCGCCGGGGCCGGCGAAAAGACAGAGGGGTGAAGTCGCTGAGGCAAATGGCTCGAACAGTTTGTAGTCCCGAGGACAGCGAAGATCGGCCCTTTCTTTGGCTCGCGCGCCATCCGATTACCACGATCGCCCTACTCACACCGGCGGTGCTTCTGGTACATGGTTACCACCCGCTGGCCGATGACGGAGCGGTCTACGTTACCGGCATCAAAAAGCTGGCCAATCCCAGCCTCTATCAATCCGACGCAGTCTTCGCCTCATCGCCCACGCATCTCTCGATTTTTGCTCATGTTCTCGCCCCGCTCGTGCCGCACTGGGGATCTCTGCCGGCGTTGCTGTTGGTTTGCCATCTGGCTTCGATCTTTCTGTTCCTTCTGGGGTCATGGCAGAGTAGCCGTACGAATATTTTCCACGCCCCGCGCCTGCTGGGGCGCGGTGTTGCTGGCCGCATGCTGCTTCACTCTTCCGGTTGCGGGCACGTCGCTCTCTATCATGGATCCGTACGTCACGGCACGCTCCTTTTCCACCCCGCTTAGCCTTTTCGCGTTGGCTTCGGTGCTCGACGAGAAATGGGCGGAGTGCTTCCTCTGGCTCGCCCTGGCCGCGCTGCTCCATCCCCTGATGGCCGCCTACACGGCGATCAGCATGCTGGCGCTTGCACTTGCCAGGCGAAAGATGTGGTTGGCTCTGGGCGTGATTTTGACGGCGGGGTGGCTGCTGGGAGCAGTCGTCTTCGTTGCCACGCGCCATGCGGATCCCAGTCTTGCGTATAACCAGGCGGTCCTTAGCCGGTCTTATTTTTTTCTCTCCAGTTGGCGTTGGTATGAATATCCAGGTCTGGTGATACCGCTGTTCCTGCTAGGCTTCGCGGGTTTTCGCAGCCGCATGCCGAGGCCTGCGCGGACGCTGGCGATTGCAGCGACCGTGACGGGCAGTTGCGGGCTCCTTGTATCCCTTTGTTTTGTGCATCGCAGCGGAAGTCTTCTGCTGGCGCGACTGCAAGTGTTGAGAATTTTCCATTTCGTCTACGTGGCCGGCGTATTGCTGTCGGGCGGGCTGTTGGCCACGCTGGCGCAACGACACAAGCGTGCGATCGCTGTGCTTTGGCTTTTCATACTGGCCGCTCTCTTTGCCGGCCAGAAGGCTACGTATCCGGAATCCAACCACGTGGAATGGCCGGGGCTCATGCCATGCAATCGGTGGCAGCAGGCCTTCCTGTGGATTCGCGCCAACACGCCGAAAGATGCGATCTTCGCGCTCGATAATGATTACATTGAAAGCGCCGGGGAGGACGCCCAGGGGTTTCGCGCAACCGCGGAGAGAAGTGCGGTCGCTGATTGGTTTAAGGACGGAGGGATCGCGAGCAACTTTCCCCGGGCGGCACCTGCGTGGGAGCAACAATCGGGGGCCACCGAGCTGCTCAACAATGCCACCGATGAGCTGCGGCTGGCTCGGCTTCAGCCGCTCGGAGTCACCTGGATCGTGTTGCCAGTCCAGGCAAGCACGGCCTTCCCATGTCCGTTCACCAATGCCCGAGTCCGCGTTTGCCGGCTAAGCGGAGCTTTGCTTCACCGCCCGGAAGGCGCAAAATAATACTCTCGAAAAGCGCGGAGAGATGGTTCATGTTGACGCTGTATCAGAGACTTATTTTCGGTTATGTTCTCCTTCTCGCCTTGTTGCTTGCCGTCGGCCTGCATGACTCCCTGTCTCTCCACCAGGCAGCCGCGCTCGATCACCACGCCTCCCTCTCCACGGCAGTGCAGGCACGTTCTGCGCTGGCCCGGCAGGCTACGATCATCACTGCCCTCTGCATGCTAAGCGGGGTTGCGATCGCCGCCGGGTTTCTCTTTTCCATCATCCGGCCGATCCGGCGTACGGCCGCCGCGGCGCGCCGCATTGGCCAGGGCGATTTGCAGCAACGCGTCGAGTGGCGAACCCGGGATGACCTGGGCACCATTGCGACCGAGCTCAACCGCATGGCGGTGCGGCTTCGCGACTTGCGGGAAACGGAATACGGACGCAAGCAGATGGACCAGCAGCTCTCGGATGCCGTGGTGCAATCGATTTTCGAGCCAGTGATCGTGACTGACGCGAAAGGGCATGTGTTGAAAGTGAATCAAGCCGCGAGCGAAGTGCTGGGCGAAGCCGCCGCGGATCGCATGGCCCTGACCAACACGCCAGGGGGAGAGAGGATTCTGCGGGCGGTGCGCGACGCAGTGTCGATGCGGCAATCGATCAACAGCGAGAATGAAGCTGCCATGCTGCCCATGAAACTAGGTGAGGGGCAGCGCAGCTATCGCCTGCGCACGACACCCATGCGAGATGTCGAAGGCAAATTGCTGGGAGCGGTCAGCGTGCTTGAGGACATCACGCAGATGCAGGATATCGATCGCTTCAAGACCCGGTTCCTGAGCGTCGCCTCGCAAAAATTGCGCAAGCCTTTGGAACAGCTTCGCCTGAGCCTGTACACGCTCACCTCAGGATTCGCCGGCGAGCTGCGTCCCCTGCAGGCGGATGTGCTCCACGGAGCGGAGGAGGATGCGGAGCGTCTCAACGATCTCATGTCCGATTTGATTGAAGTTTCCGAAATCGATACCGGCCGGCGCGAGATCCGCATGGATCGATTCCGGCCCATCGATATCCTGCGCGACGCGTACTCGAGGGCACGCGATGAAGTGCGGGCCAAGAACATCGATGTGCAGATCGAGGCATTTGCGGATCTCTCTTATGTGAATGGAGATCGGCGGGCTTTGCGGAGCATCATGGATAACCTGATGAGCAATGCAGTACGCTACACACCGGAGAACGGCACCATCCTTTTACAGGCAAAGGAGGAGAAGGAAAAGGTGCAATTTTTCGTGCGTGACTCCGGCCGGGGTATTGAGACCGAACGGCTGCCAAACCTGTTTGGGCGTTTCAACGCGGCGCACGATCAGGGGACCGGCCTGGGGCTTGCCCTGGTCCGCCGGCTGGTCGAATTGCTGGGCGGCCAGGTCTCGGTGGAAAGCAGGCTCGGCCACGGAGCAACGTTTACGTTTACTCTCCCGGTCGCCACCACCGTAGCCACGCGGCATCCGATCGAGGTTGGTTAGCCTTGCAAGATTACGGTTCCGTCAAAATAATCCCGAGACGTGGCCCGGGGCAGGTTCCTGGTTTGCCCTCGATCGATGCGCAGGGTGAACCCGCAGTTGGGCTTTCTCGCCTGATGCTTTAATCTTCGCAAGAGAGATGACCGAAGCCTCGACTGACATCCTACCTTCCGCGCCAGAGCTGGCGACACTGCGCATTTACATTGGAGCCGCGCCCGGTGTGGGCAAGACTTACCAGATGCTCGAGGATGCGCACCTGATGAGGAAGCAGGGCCTCGACGTCGTCATCGGACTGATCGAATCGCACGGCCGAAAGGATACGCAAGACCAGTTAAAGGACCTGGAACTCATCCCGCGGCGAGCAATCCCGTACCGTTCGGTGGTTCTGGAAGAGATGGATCTGGATGCGGTCCTCACCCGGCATCCGCAATTTTGCATCGTGGATGAGCTGGCACATACCAACGTGCCGGGATCGAGAAACCGCAAGCGTTATGAAGATGTACTGGAATTGCTGGACGCCGGCATCAATGTAATGACGGCGGTCAACATACAGCATCTGGAAACGCTCAACGATTCGGTTTCGCGCTCCGCGGATACTCCGATCCGGGAAACGATTCCGGACAGTTTCCTGAAGCGGGCAGATGAAGTCGTGAATGTGGACGTCACCGTAGAGGAGCTGCGATCCCGGCTCAAACAGGGCAAGATCTATGCCGCGGAGAAGATCGAGCAGTCGCTGGCGAACTTTTTCCGCAAAGGCAATCTCAGTATGCTGCGGGAGCTTGCGCTGCGCACAACCGCGGAAGAGGTTGGCTCCCGGGCAGCGGAATACCGGCGAAGCCAGGGTTTGGAACAGGCTCCTATACCGGAGAAGGTGATGGTCTGCCTGTCGCCTCGTCCGGGAGCCGAACGCCTGTTGCGGGTGGGAGCCCGCATTGCCGGACGGCTGGCCACCAACTGGTACGCGGTGCGGGTTGAGTCACCGGACGAGGATTCCCGGCACGGAGACGCGGAGGAGTATCAACGGATGGAAGAGTATCAGCGTCTGGCCCGCGAGTTGGGCGCGCAGGTGGTGGTGCTCAAGGATAAGAATATCGCGGACGCGTTGATCGAGTTCGCGCAACAGGAGAGCATCTCGCACGTGGTGTTCGGACAATCGGCGCGCTCCCGATTCGATATTCTTTTGCATGGTTCCGTCCTTAACCGTTTTCTGGCAGAGATTCGGGATGCGACGGTGCAGGTAGTTCCTATCAGCAAGACGAAGCGGTGAGTTCGGGACTGTTTTTGGTGCCCGGGATATTTTAGGAGGAGCGCCTTGTGTCACCGGTGACATCCTCCTGTGGAGAACATGTGTGCCGCGCCTCTGGCACTCGCACGGGCGGGGATTCGACCCAGCCCTTCCGGGCTGGGCTTACGTTTGGCGGGCGGCCCTCCGGGCCTCGATGGGTTTGATCCCAGGGGCAACCGCTCTGTCCTCAACTGCGTTCTTCAGGGGCTAAGGTCCAGATCTTTTGTTGAGCCTGAGCGGCCCGACTAAAGAGGCTGCGGAAAAAGGTCGCGACGAGTAGAAAAGCAATACCTCAGGGGCTTTAGCCTAAGGCTAGCGTCCTGGGCTACCCAGGACTAGCGTCCAGACTCGACCAAATTAGCTTTTTGAGAATGGAACGGTTGTCTCTGGGAGCAGACTTCATCGAGGCCCGGAGGGCCGTCCGCTAAACGCTACAGACCGAGCGCCATAGGCGCGGCACTCATGTCCCCCTAACCAATCCGCGGCCGTAGAGCAGCGACGTCCCCGTCGCCGAGACTGCGGGCACAGGGTTGAGCGAGAGGTCATTTGGCGGTAACCGATTAGGTCGGGGTCATCATCGACTGGCGTTTGTCGGGCCACAAGATCTGCCCGGAGCATGGAGCGCACCTTCATTCAGTTGGTTTCGCTCCAGGCAGGATGCGCGTGGTTGCGTGGAACAGGTGGTAGCTGCTGAATACCACGTTGTTCACCGACTGTTGCCTCAAACCCTGCGATAGTGCCACGCCTCTTTTCGGGCAGATATAGGTCTTGTCCCCAAGTACCTCAGGGCCGTACTCAATCATGACGTCCGCCATCAGAAACGGATTTGCCGGTTCCATATCCGCTTTCAGGGCCAGGCGAACAATCGATCCATCCGCTGGATCAATGGTGATCTCTCCCACGTAGCTGGAAAGCCGGTTCTCTACCTCGTAATGCGAGTGGTCAGCCTCAGCCCGGTAGCGGAACACCGCCACCGGGCCCTTTTCACCATGTTCCCAGCGACTCCAGGCGAGGTTGTCCTTAGTAATATCAAGCATGACGGCGCTCAAGATCGGACCGAATTCACCTCGGGTCGATAAGGCGGGATCGATCTCGAATTCGCTGGAGCGCTGTGTTTCCTGCCCATCGCGATAGAACACAAGAGCATGGGAAAGCCCCACCGCGTGCCACGACTCTTTGTAGAGCAGGTCCCGTTGGTAGGTGGTGGTGGTTCGCGTCGCGGTGAAATTGGGCATGCGGGAAATCGTCCGGGCGACAAAGTCTTTCGCGAGCGCGAGCATCTTGTTCTGGCTGGTGCTGTCCGGATTCTCCATAGAGGGAATCTCGTCGTCGGGTGGATCGAGAAACGCCGAGCTATCTGCCAAGGCGATCAATGCCTGTCGTGCCTCGGGCCTGGGGATGTTCGCCTCAAGGTTGGTTAGACGGGTGGTACTGAGCCGTTCGGTCAGCCTCGTACCATGGATTTGTGCGGCCACCTGCGCATCAGGCTTCCCTGCCACAGCAACGAGCATTCGCTCGAGGCCGTGAATCGTTATGGGTTGGGTGTCGATGCTGCGGCGGAAGTCGAGTGCGTGGGACTGCTTTTCCACGGTGCAAGAACCCGTGAGCGTGTCGCCATCTGCGCTGAGCGTGCCTGTGTATGAAAGGTGAAGGGGTTCAACGGAGAATAGGAAAGTCGAGCCTTGGAGGAGGGCTGATGTCACCAGGGCTGCCTTTGGATTCTCGTAGGCCGCGTAGAGCACCGCCTTCGGCGGACCGCCCATCTGCATTGTTATCCAAAGGTGGGTTTTGGCGAGGAAGTGGTACCCTCCGCTTACTTCCCATGCCCCAGAGATGTCGGGCTTGCGTTGAGCTGCGCAGCGCGGGTGAAGAGCGCCGGCGATAAGCGCCAACAAAATGGCCCTCGCACAAGACACAGCCACGGACCGCCGGGCAAGGCACATGATCGAATCGCCGGGTCGCTCTTCGAGCTGTCACCATCTTACGCCCATAGGAGGGGGCTAGTGTAGTGCGACTCTATTAGTGACGCACTACACTAGCAGGAGCCTGACAGTAAAAGCGCCTGAGGCGGATACAAGCTGAGCATCGATCGGTACCCGAGCTGAGCAATTTACTGATAACGAGTGCAGGCAGTTATCCGGTTAGCCGGTTAGTACGTATTTATGGAGTTTTCTTCCGCAGCGGTGGCTGTAGGACACCGGGCGAGTTTGCTGAAGGCTTATCAAGATTGAAGAACTCGGGCATCTAAACCACTGGCTGAAGGCTGCTGGTGGACAGTATTAATCGAAAATGGACACTGCGGCATTGCGTCCAAACCCTCGCCATTCTGTTATCTGCAGATTACAAAGAGGTAGCACTTAGCGCGCCAACTGGAACCTTGCGTGCAGCCGTTGCCAGGCAGGAGGCTTCGAATGCAACACTTCGTGACAAATCTTCTCTGCGTGGTATCTGTTTCCGTCTTGGCGTCGGTGGCCAACGCCCAGATCTCGCCGAACCTGCCCAATCCGACCGGCGCGCCGAATCCGCTGACGGCGACGCTATCTATTTTTCGCAGCAATATGCAAGACAAGATCATGAATGCGGCGGACGCGATGCCAGAGTCCAAGTACAGCTACCGGCCGACGAAGGAGGTTCGCTCGTTTGGCGAGATCGTGATTCATGTGGCGGATATATCCTACTATTTGTGTTCGAACGCCAAGGGTGAAGCGCCCCCCGCCACGGCTACCGCGAAGGGTTCGAAGACCGAGATCGTAGCCTACCTCAAAGGTGCGTTCCGCTACTGCGATGGCGCGTATTCCGGGTTCACCGATGCTCACCTCAATGACCCGGCAGACTTCTGGGGCTTCAAGACGAACAAGATGTTCATCTTGACGCAAGCCGGAAATCATGACGCCTTGCATTACGGCAACCTCGTCACATATCTGCGCCTCAATGGCCTCGTGCCGTCCGGGGGCTGGTTTTGATCACAGAGCGGCGAGTCTTCTTTCAAGATCGGGAATGCCTCCTGCAAGGCTAAAGCGCATACCTCACTCCGGTACCGCCATCACCATACGCGCAAGAGACTTGTTGCGTTTCAGACGTGATTTTGTGGACAGGATTTTGTGGACCAGGCGACCAGACCGGAGCTGACACTTTGGAGAAACGGGACTGACCCGGATTGATCTTCCACGGTCGCGTCGACAATAGCATCCGGCTGAATTGCTGTCCTGGATGGTCAGCTTCCGATAGCCGGGAGCAACTAATAGTCAGCTTTTATATCTTTTGAGGGAAGATAGAGCGCTTTTCGCGTATAAGAACATGATAAAGCACACAACACTTGCAACAAAAAGAGACCATAACATCTCGTCCATTGCTTCAGGGCTGTGAAGCTCAAGCAAAAACGCAACTTGGAAAACGATAGCCAAAATTGCAGAGGCCCACATCGATAAACGTAACCACCTCATGACTCTATTTCCTGGGGGGAGGGGTTAGCGACAAGGTTACTCCCATGAATCATTGCGGTCAAACATTTGTTTTGGTGTGACACCTCTATGCGTTCCTTGTTAAGGAGGACTCAACTGATGTATAGGTCGGCGCAACGGTTTGCCGAAGCCCGATCCCAACCGGGTTGTACGTCAACGGCGTCCCAGGGATTTCAGGAATTTGGTGGTCACGATTTGGTAGTCAGCAGACGGGACTGGTACTTAGGGGACTCTGGACCCTGGGGGGAGACGAAACCAACCCCATCAAGAAAGGGGCGTTCGTAAAGTGACAGGCGTATTTCATTGGGGTACTTTTCGTCTGTCCCCGTCGCCCTGTCCCCGTCGCCCACAGATGCTCGATAAGCCCTTCGGGCACACCTTCGTCTAGCGCGACCTTCAAGGGATAAGCAGGTGTTCGTGGGCAGCGTCGAACGCGAGAACCGCGCGAAGCGCATCAGCGCCCGGGATGGCGGGATGGTCCCTAAGAGTTTGTTCGATAGCCAAGTCTTCCGAGAGGCCATTCAGTTCCTGATAAGCCAGCACGCTCTCAATCGCGCCCTCGACAGGCATACGTGTTCCGGCGAACACGGGCTCGCCATGTCTTACTTCGGGGTCAACGCTTACAAGCCGGCATTCTTTCCAGATTGAGGCGTCCATGCGCTCCATTGTACTCCGCCTGCTGCTGCGTTCAAGGCCTATGAATCCCGTCCATAAACCTTGTAGATTGAATCCGGAAGAGTTCATTTGGTCTTACCTTGCGTGCTCATAGCGGTCGGTATACGTTCTGTCACCGGGTTTGTCAGTAGGCGCCTGGGGGGGGGCGTGTGACAAGCCACGCTTGACATACACAAAAGACAAGCTATACTTGTCACATGATCGAAGGCTTCAGGCATAGGGGGTTAAAACGCCTTTATCAGCGTGGCGACAGGAGTTCGGTGGGCGCCGATATGATCGACAAGATCGAGCGCATCCTGACCCTTCTCGACGCCGCCGACCGCCCAGAGGCTCTCGATCTGCCCGGCATGGCCTTTCACCCGCTCAAAGGTGATCTGAAGGGCTTCTATGCCGTGACCGTGCGCGCCAACTGGCGCGTCATCTATCGCTTTGAAAACGGCAATGCGTACGACGTCTCGCTGATCGATTACCACTAAGGAAAGGAAACAGAATAATGCCCATGAAGAACCCGCTCCACCCAGGCCGCATCGTCAAGAACGAATGTCTCGAGCCGCTGAACTTGACAGTCAAGCGTGCGGCGGAGATCCTGGGCGTGACGCGCCAGACCCTGAACAACATCGTCAACGAGAAGGCAGCCATCAGCGCCGCCATGGCGATACGCTTGGAAAAGGCATTTGGCGGAACCGCGAACACCTGGCTGCAGATGCAGAACAATTACGACCTCGCCCGTGCCCGCCGTCACGAGGATCAATTGAAGGTGCAGCGTAACGCCCCGGAACTTGCCCGCTCGGCATGAGCCCGGCGCTCGACCGAAAAGGGACGGGTACCAATCCAAAAAACCAAAAAAACCCAAAAAAACCAGGTGACAGAAAGGACGTACCCCATACGCACACAACTACAGCTACAAATATCAGCGTGGTCGCTTCTGTAGCGCTATCCGGCGTTGCAATACCTTCTCAGAAGTGAGCAACGACGCCTCCTTCTTTACACACCATCTTGAACACTGCCCGCGGTTCCAATTCGGGTCGGCATCCTAACTCAGTTCTGCCGCCGATTGGAGCAAGCCTCGGATATATCCATAGTCATAAGCGAAGGATTGCAGGGTCGTTGTGGGGTCATGCGGGGTTTGCGGCACGTGATCGGGCATGAGCATGTACTGGTAGCCAACCTCTTTGTAAGTTTGAAGAGCTTTGACAAAGTCGACGTCGCCCTCGTCGGGGTAGGTTTCTACAAAATCGTCGCGATGCCCTCGAATATTGCGGAAGTGAACGTTGAAGATCTTATCCCGGGTGCCAAAGTATCGAATCACGTCGAAAATTTCAGTGCCCGGGTTGGCCAGCATCTCAGACACCGTTCCCTGGCAGAAGTTGAGACCGTGATACGGGTTCTCCTGGATGGTGATGAATCGCTTGATTCCATCCACCGTGCCCAGAACGCGCTCCACTCCCTGATATCCGGGAGACGGGACGCTGGGATCGTCGGGGTGCAGGGCCATACGGATCTTATACTGGCTGGCCACCGGTATCACGCGGTCGAGGAAGTAGGTGATGCGCTCCCATGCCATGTCTGCGCTCACGTGGCCGGCACGCGTCAGCGGCGTTTTTGGTTTCGCTTCGGCTAGTTTCCAGGTGCTATAAGTCGCGTCTCCGCGCCCGGGCGTGCGGGCGGTGCGCAGGTCTCCTACGATTTGCAGGTTGTACTTGATGGCGGGAATGCCGGCGGTGGCGCAGTTCTTGATCATCGTCTGCAGGTCTTCAATGTCGCGGTCACGCTGCGGGCTCTCACCCAGCATGATGGAAGCATGCTTATCTTCGTCCACGGAAATGGAGGCCAGAAACGGCGGCGTGGTCATGTCTACTTGAATGCCATTTGCCTGAGCCAGATCCTGCATGCGATGCAGTTCTTCTACGGTGGCGTAGAGGCGTCCGTCCGCGATCTCCGGATATCCGCAAATATTGCGCACGCCATAGCGGGCAAGATACTTCAGATGAGCATCGTTGGTTGGGGCCGATTGGCAGCCAAGCTTCATCAGGACAGGCTTCTTCGTGTGGCTGTTGGCAGTGGGAGCGGCTAAAGAGGAACCCGGATTGAGCGCAAACGCCGCTGCCGCGGCTGCGGTGGAGGTAGAGAGGAACTGCCGGCGGTTGGTGCGGAACTGCGTCATGCACGTCTCCTAGTCTTGCGATGATCTTCGCGTTGCTATTTATGCGGGCCCGAACTCTATGAGTGCCGCAACAATTCCATTTCGCTTCCAGCGAGCAGAAAAGCCCCCACGCCCTTTGGGTCGTCGTCCACCACCGGAGCATGCAGATAGTAGCCATAACTCCCGTCGTCCGCAGGACTGGCGCCGAGGGCGATATGCGTGACCGTACCGGTGATTTCCACTTCTCCCGTCGCAGTCGTGCGGACGAAACGCAGCCGGATGGCTTTCCATGCCCGTGCCGCGGCGATACCGTAGTGGGCGGGCAGGTATCCCAGGCGTACGCCTTTCGCGAACGCGTACGTGAACATGAGCGCCGAGGAGGACTCTATATAGTTTTCTTTTGCTCCAGGCTTATCGAGGATCTGATACCACAGGCTGCTCTGCGCATCCTGTGCTTGCTCGATCGCCGCTGCGGCTCGATGCAACATGGCCAGCAGCACCGCGTGATGGGGATCGCGCTCCGGCACGTACGGCAGCGTGTCGACCAGCGACATAAGATACCAGCCCATGCCGCGAGCCCATAGATTCGCAGACGTGCCCGTGCTCGCGTTGGCCCACGGCGCTGTGCGCGATTCATCCCATCCGTGATACATCAGGCCGGTTTTGCGATCGCGTGTGTGCTGCTCGAGAAGCGTGAACTGCTTCACGATGTCGTCCAGATCTTGCGGCTCATGGAAGGTGGCCGCGTACTCGGCATAAAACGGCGCCAGCATGAACTGGTCGTCGAGCAACATCAGGTTCGGGGTAGCCTTGGAGTGCCAGACTCCTCCGGAGGCCGTGCGCGGCTGAGAGGCAATCTGCTGCCGGATTTTCTGAGCGGCCAGTTTGTATTTTTCCTCGTGAGTCACCCGGTACAGTGCCAGTAGCTGACGGCCGAGGAGGATATTGTTCAGCGAATATGCCTGAAGGTCGTAGCCGGCAATTGTGCCATCCGGCTGCACAAACTGGTCGACGGCGTTCTTCAGGTACGTGAGGTACGCAGATTCGTTGGTCGCACTCCAGACGGCGTCCATACCCGCGAGCACGATGCCCAATTCGAATCCCCAGGCTGCAGATGCGCCTTTCGGCCCAATACGGCCATCAGGCCAGCGCACCATCGCCTGGTTCGCCACCCGAAGAGTCAGAGACGGTTCTCTTGACTGCGCGGTGAACAGGGGAGCCGCGACAGCTAAAAGGCAGGCGACTCCGTGCGCTGTATGACCTGGAAATACGCTGACGAAGCCATGGATCATAGTTAACCTTCTACGGCGAACCTTTTATGCAACAGTCGCGGAACGGGAACCAGAGTGTGAGCCGTGAATCGCGCGGCCGTCGGCTGCAAGCAGGGACTCGATGGCCGCGCCAATGTTGAGAACCTGTTCGTCCTGCATTGCCAGCCCCGCGATCATGAGTCCAACCGGCGCCTCGCCGGGGGCGTGGCATGGCACTGAGAGAGCGCAGCCATCGAGAAAGTTGATAACGCTGGGATTACGCAGAATCGCCGCATTTGCTCCGAAGTACGCCGGATCCGTAGCTTCGAGATCTGCGATACGCGGAGCAATACAGGGAACCGTAGGCATGAGGATCGCGTCGTACCCTGCAAAGGCGCGCTCAGCATCCGCGATAATCTGGCGCCGCGCCTGTACCAGGTCAATGTAATCCGCTGCAGCCATCTCTTTCCCCCGCAAAATGCGTGAGGCAACGCGCGGGTCGTAGCGCGATCCATAATTTTCCAGCAGCGGGCGGTGCCAGGTATATGCTTCGGCGGCTGCGAAGCCTCCCTTTTGGTTGGCAATCGGAATCTTGTCCAGCGATGCGAAGGCAACGTCTTCAAGGCGCGCTCCACAACGCGAGAGAAGCGCCAAGGTGGAAGAAAAGGCCGCCGTCACAGATGCATCGAGCCCTTCCAGCACATAGCCTTGCAGCACGGCGAAACGCAGGGCTTTGATGTCGAGAGGCTGGAATGGTTTCTGTGCGAGCCCAGCTAAAACCGCATCGATGCGTGCACAGCAAGCAACCGTGGGCGCGAGCGAACCGGCGGAGTCAAGCGTACTGGACAGCGGCAATGCTCCGTTGAGCGGGATGCGTTTTGCTGTCGGTTTGAAACCGGTAAGACCGCACAGGGCGGCCGGGATGCGTACGGAGCCACCCGTATCGGACCCGATCGCGGCGTGCGCCATACCGTCAGTTACAGACACCGCCGCCCCGGAGGAAGAGCCGCCCGGAATGCGTTTGCCGGCGCGGTCATATGGATTCGACGGGGTGCCATAATGCGGATTTATCCCCAGACCGGAGAAGGCAAACTCGGTCATATTCGTTTGCCCGATCAGGATCGCGCCTGCCCCGCGCAGCCTGCTCACAACTACGGCGTCCGCGCTGGCCGCAGGAGCCTGGGTAAGCACAACCGACCCGGCAGTCGTGCGCTCACCCGCAACGTCAAACAGGTCCTTGACAGAGATTGGCAAACCGGCGAGTGCTCCGGCAGTTCGATGAGTATCGAATTCCCTGGCCGCCGATCGCGCGCTGTCGGAGAAGACGCGTGTGAAGGTCCGGGTTCCTTCTCCCGAGGTGTCCATGATGGCATGGAGACACGAGTCCACCAGATCGCTGCTGCGAAGTTCTCCGGCAGCGAGTGCCTCCAGCGTTTGCGCAATGGGCAGCAACATCTTCACTCCGGGCGCGACGCCGGTTCGTCGTAAATATGAATTTCCAAAAGGAGGCAGCCGTTTTCGGACTTGAACGGACCGTGGACGGTACCCGGTGGACGGCAGGCGTAGGTATTTGGCGGAAAGCTCTCGCCGCCGTTGCCGTGCGCATCATTACCGACGATCAGATCGCCCGAGACAAGGTAAACCTCTTCCCAGTAATCGTGTACAAAAGGCGCGGTGGTGTAAACACCCGGAGCAAAACGCAGGTGCCGGGTGCGAAAACCGCGCTTGTCTTTCTCATCCAGAAAGCCTGCGAGTATCTGCTGCTCAATCCCTTTTGGATACCCCGGCGGCGTCTCCCAGCCGGCGCTCAGGTCGACGGTATAGAACTCCTTGTGCTCTTTCTGAATCGCCATCTGCCGCCTCCTTTTTCAGTCGTTGTAGGGTAGCTCTCGCACGCTATAACGATGGCGCAGCGTACGGTGAAGGACAGGGTCCTCGAGTTCCATCTGGAATTCGGCCGTGGGCCCGATCGGTATCAGCAGAGGCATGGTGCCGCAGAACATGGCTGTCCCGATCGGGAAGATCGGTGCTGCCACCTGTATACCGCGCGATAAGATCCAGCGGAGAGAGCATCCGCGGTCACCACGCCTTGCTGGTAAAGCACCTGCTGGTTATCGCGGATTATCCAGGAACGAAGAATCAGGGAGTCCCAATGATCTTTCATCTCCGTAAACGGCCACAGCTCGCGAGAGACAGGCTTGGGACACATCTGCTTCGAAACCGTAACCCCATACGATTCCACTTTTCGATCGGTGTGGTCCGAACCCACGCCTACGTAGAGACCCTGGGGAAGAGAAAGGAGCACAAACTCTACTTCGCCGCTGCCATCGGCACCGGTAACATCGAATCTCTCTCCGGTTGTCAGCAAGTTGGCCCCCACACGATAGAAGCACGGAACGTTGCGAGGACGCGCGACCCCGATCGCCTGAAGTTCGCGCGATGTGGTGTTCGACTGAGGCGGCTATCACGGCCCGTCCATCCGGCGATCACCAGATCATCCATCGCGGCCATCGTCGGCTTGCCATGAAGCAGAAATTCGATTACGGGCATGCGCTGTTCACCCTGCGTTGAACGGTCATCGGCGTGAATTAACTCCATCCAGTGGGAGCAAAGTCAGAGAGAGAGCCGTCTGGTGTGGGTATCTTTTCAAACTGGCTGCGGGCGTAGGTTCCATAGCGGCCGCGATAGAAGAGGAGCGGGTCAGCCGCCGGCCCAAGGTGCATCTGCGTTACTTCGCCAAAAAAAGTGCGATGGTCGCCGCCGTCAATCTCCGCAAAACGCGAGCACTCCAGCTGCGCCAATACATTTGCAAAGAGAGCACACCCGTTCGCTCCTACAGAATAGGGTGCAGTATCCCAGGAGGCGCTTGAGGGCCGGGCAAAGAGGTTGGAGAGCGATTCTTGCGTGTGGGCGAGGATGTTGACTGCGAAGCACTGCGCCTGCTGAAAGTGGGGGAGAATATTGGCGGCCTTGCCGAGCGAGAACAGGATGAGAGGCGGGTCCAGCGATAAGGAGGAAAACGAATTTACCGTCACCGCAACGTGCTCTCCCGCGCTCGGTGCGGGTGGTCATGATCGCGACCCCGGTCGCATAGCATCCCAGCACATCTCGCAAACCGCGCACCCCGATCGATGACATAAGGCGCCTCTAATCCTTTATACCCTGCAGATCATAGGTAGACATGAATTGATCGACCATGCCCGTGGCCTGCTCCCAGTCACAGGTGCGAAAGGCGTGGCCTCGTGTGACCATATGCGCCCCGGCATAGAACATCTCGTACTGCAGGTGGCGCGAGCCGAACTCTGAGCCGACCGCATCCCAGGCCAGCTTGAAGAACTTAACCCGGCCCAGAGAATCCGTCGCAGGAGAATGTTGCGTCTTCTCGATCAAGCCTGCAATCTCCGGATTGGCAAAGTCGTTCACTGAAGAGGGAAGCATGATCATGCCGCCGCCCGCCAGCTCGCGGATTTGGTTGGTGAACTTCGGATAAAGCTGCTGCGTGAGCACCATTGCGGCGTAGAGGCGGCGGCCGTTGGGCACAAAGTACTTGCCATAGTGCGAGCCGCTGATTTCCATGGATTCGACCATGCCCTCCACCATCGAAGCTTCGGCAGCCATCTGGCCAAGGGTCTCGCGTACAGCCGGAATGGAGATAATTCCATTGATCTCGGCAATCTTGCTTGCCAGGCCGAGCAGGAAGCGCAGTTTTACCATGAGTCGTATCTGGCACTGATAGTTCTGGTAGACGTGGGTGGGAGCGGCATGCCATTGCGCCGATGCCATGCGTACGTCGTTGTGAACGAAACACCCGGCTCCAGGGAACTTTAACGGATTCGAGGTACAGGACGCAGTCATTCTCGTCGTAGGCCGACGAAAGCGGGTTGTCGAACGTAGACGCAGCCGCAGCTTCGAAGGACTTTCTGGAGAGCAGTTTCACGCCCTTTGGCGTTGAGCGGAACCATCGCCGTGAAGCTGTATTTCTCCTCGCCTGGCTTCAACGGTTGAATGGACGGCGACCATGACTTCATTCGCCATGGGACAACCGGTAGCCAGCATTTTGGCGCCCTGCACGGTGATGCCTTCACTATCCTCATCGACGACGCCGGCGGTCGACAAACTCTTCGGCCTGGCTCCCCACGTCCTTACTGCGATTAGCTTGAGGACTGATGATGGCGTAGGTCAGGTAGAGATCATGGTCGCGGGCGTATTCGTAGTAATCCGACAGCGCCTGGCCAAATCTCTCGCCATGTTGGCGGAAGATATCAAGTCCCATGTACATGCCCGAGAGCGACCGAGGCAACATGGTCGGGCGAGCGGCCAAGAAATCCGCAGGAGAGCGTGGCCCAGGCTTCGAGCGCGGCACGCCGTTCCACCAGTTCGTGGTAAGAGGTAGGAAGCTGCCACATGCGGTTGACGCAGTTGCCGGTTGCCGGAGAAGGGAACGTCATCTTCTTCAGATTCTCTGCGGACGCCTGATAGTCGTACATCGCGGCCACCGATCGGATGCTGGAACGGAATGCGGGATGACATACGTGGTCCTCAACAACCTGGCCATCCAGAAAGATCTGGCGGCCATCGCGAAGACTCGAAATGTGGTCCTTTCCATTCTTAGGCATGTTTTAACTCAAAAGAACCGCGGAGTTCTTTCCCCGTACGATGTGGCTGTAGCATAGGTTCGAAAAAGAATGTAGTCAAGTAGGTTAATTAAGTCTATTATTGACCGCACCAAGGCCGAAGGTGATGGCGCCCACATCAAACAGCAAGCATAAGAAACGACCGGGTCACGGCTTGCCCGCGAAGCGTGCTTTGCCCCGCGAGCGCGCCTTTTCCGCCGCGCCGCACAAGGAGACCCGGGTGAACGGAAAGGGCTCCACGTTTCGCCTGGCGTTATCAGCGTCTCTGGTGGAGCTGCTGGACGAGGGCGGCAAGACCGACCATCGCTTTCGCCAGCTGCTTTATGACTTCTCTACACTCGGTGCTTCGCTCGAAGTGGCGCGGGCTTATCTGGCTTCTCATCTGGGCATTTCTCCCCCGCAGTACAACATCGCCATGATCGTGGCCAATCATCAAAACACCGGCGGAATCAATGTAAGCGATGTTGCCAGGCGTCTGCATGTAAGCACGGCATTCATCACCCTCGAGTCCGGGAGCCTGGAACAGGCCGGCCTTATCGAGAAGAAGCCGAACCCAAAGGACCGGAGAGGCGTTCTTCTGCGCTTGACCCGTCGTGGAGAATCGTTGGTCGAGCGCATTGGGCCAGAACGGCAGAGAGTGAATGACCATCTATTCGGGAGTCTGTCGGCGAAGGATTTTCGACGGCTCTCAGAAACCCTGTCTTCGCTTCTCGATGACTTTGCCTATACGGTCCGTCTGCTGAAGAGTGCGCGCGCCGGGAAGTCGCTGGGCCCCACGGCACGAGGGGGTCTAAACCTTTCGCGGGATACACCGTCTAAGGCAGAGCTTGAAGTTGGCTGACCGTTTCACTTCAGCGGGGAGTTGCGGCGGGCAGGATTCTTAGTAACCTTGTAGGCCATTTGGCCTATGACATCTGAAAGCGCTGGTTTCAAAATGAACTCGTTCTTTCTCTCGATGCCAAAGCTGTTGGACCGGTCCTTTGTTAATCAGCACCAGCTTAACCGCGGAGCACACGCTACCAACCCGAATTCCAGGAGAATATGATGGAGATCAATACTCGGCGCAGCTTCTTTGGCAGGATTGCGGCGATGACAGCAATCCTGGCCGGCACACCGAAACTTTTCGCACAGCAGACAACGCCCGCCGCACCACCGCCGTCTGGAGGTGCCCCGATGAGCGCGTCCGGCGATGACAGAGCTCATCGTGCCGCCAGCCACACCCACGATGGGATCTATTACTTTTCTGGCACGGGATCGAATGATGGCTACCCCAAGGACGACCATATTCTCGTCACCGATCCTTTTGAAAAGCACGTGACCCGCACTATGGACGCGCTAAAGAAATCAGTGGAGGGTGCGGGCTGCACCATGGACAGCATCATCCACGCCCAGGTGTTTTTCTGCCTTCCTCTGGCTGATGGGGTCCCCACGCTGAGCGGCAAGGCGCGCTTCGATGCCCATAAAGCGCAATACGATGCATTGAACAAGATTTACCGGACTTACTTCAGCCCCGGCAAGGCGCCCTCTCGCGCTTGTATGGCGCTCGAATGGATTCCCGGTGATTCCCTGATTGAAATTGTCGGAAGCGCAAGGGTCGTGAACACACCAACCGCCGGAGCCTAAGAAGGGAGTTTGTGATGAACCTGAAGTTTGACTGGAGCCGCCGCTCCTTTTTGTCCTTGCTTGGGGCCGCCACCGGAGGCCTGTTTGCTCCGGCAGAGTTGCAGGCGGCCGGGCTCTTCGGCAAGAAACCCAAATCGTCTACAGCCAACGACGACGGGAGTGCCATCGTACGGATTAACAGTGGACTTGGATCCGGTGACATCTACGAAGAATTAGGGATAACGCCTCTCATCAACATCAACGGCACGGTCACGGTGATTGGCGGCTCGGTGATGGCGCCGGAGGTCATGGAGTTGATCCGCAGGGGCAACGAACATTTCGTCCTGATCGACGAACTGGAGGTCGCGGCGGGGAAGTTCATCGCAAAGTTGTGTAAGCTGCCCCCCGGCTACACCGGGCTGGTGACGGGCGGCGCGGCCGCGGCGATGGTGGTTGGGTACGCGGGCATGATGACCGAAGATCTTGAGCCTCGGCTTCACGTCATCCCGGACGTGAGCAGTTTCCCGCGGAACGAGGTCATCATTCAAAAGAGTCATCGTTACCCTTTCGATCACCAGATACGGCAGACGGGCGCCAAGTTGGTCGAGGTGGAGACGCGCGAAGAGATGATTGCCGCGATCAATCCCAAGACCGTAGCCATCCACTTCACCAATATTTTGTCCAATCGCGGCAAGGTCAGCGGACCTGAGACTGTTGCAATTGCAAAGGAACACAACATCTACAGCTTCAATGATTTCTCTGCCGATGTTCCGCCGGTTTCGCGGCTCTGGGAATATCCTGCGCTCGGCTTCGACCTGCTGACCGTGAGCGGCGGCAAGGATATCTGCGGACCACAGGCATCCGGTGTCCTGATGGGCAGGGAAGACCTGATTCATTACGCCTTGCTGAACATGAGTCCCCAGGAAGATAAGATTGGACGCTGTTGCAAAGTTGGAAAAGAAACCATCTTCGGGCTGTTAAAGGCCCTTGAGATCTTTGTCAACCAGGACTATGACGCTACCTTGAAGATGTACGATGAGCGTGCCCAGGTGATCACCGACGCGGTAAAGAAGTTTGGGGTGACGGCGTGCCCGCGAGACTTCGATCCCCAGGCTTTAGGCAATGTCACCCCGCACTATTCCTGGCATATTGATTCCTCGAAGCTCAAAATCACCGGACCAGAGGTGATGCAAGCTCTGGCAGATACCCGCCCGATCGGCATCGGCAGCATGGGCGCCAATTCCAGCGGCATGCATGGACGCAACCCGGACGCACCAGCCGGCGCTGCTCCTGCCGGCGGCAGACGCAACGGACATTTCACTGATCCGGATACGTTCGGCTTCGCGGTTTGGCAGCTCAAGGACGGCGAAGACAAGATCATCGCCGACCGATTGGCTGAGATCTTCAGCGGGGCGCCAAAGGCTTCCTAGCCTTATCAGTAACGAGTATTACAATCAGTCCCGAAGGGACGGGACAATCTGTAGCCCGGCACGGGAGTGCCGGGTAGTATTTCACGCAACGCGAGTCCCGAAGGGACGACACAATGGGGACCTTTCATGCAAGCTCTGAAGCCCTTACCTTTGAACGAAAAATTTTGCTGCAGCCTGTTTAGACGTGCCGTAAAAGTCATCTGCACAACGCGGCTTTAGAAGCCGCTGAGGTACGGTTATCGAGGCATCGTCGTAGAAAAGCGTACCCAGGGACTAAAAGGCCAGACGATTTCGCTGGATTTATCTACGGGCTACGCATTGTGCCGTCCCTGCGGGACTCCATCATAAACCTCAGCCTACCCGGCACTCCCGTGCCGGGCTCCGGGTTGTACCGTCCCTGCGGGACTGAGTTTTTTGGAAATGGAGTTCGCACACACGCCTTTAATTAAAGCCCTCGAGGTACGTCTTTGCCATCGTCTGTGGGATTCGGAGCTCAGCTAAACCGGGGTCTCAATACTTTTTATGGTTACCAGTTTGTGATTGACGTAGTTATAAGGAGGAATGCGGTCGCCCTTGATCATCGCCAGCCCGAGATGGATCAACCGCGCACCGTAGGTGTTCACTTCATGCGAGACCGATCCAATAAACGGTGAGTTGGCCTTGGTCATCTCTTCGAGAGCCTCTGGAATGCAGTCCTGGCCGACGATGGCGACATGCTTTTCGCGCTTCGCTTCTCGCACGGCCTGCAATGCTCCCAGGGCGCTGGTATCCGTGGCGGCGGCAATCAGCAGGTTACGATCTTTGGGGTGACGGCGTAGAAAATCAGCCATGAGCTTGTAGCCCCGGTCGCGGAGGCCGCGCCCGTCCATGCGCACGAATGCTTCGATCGGCAGGTCGGGCAACACAGAACGCACGCCTTCAAACGCGCCGGTGATGCGGCTCTGCACCAGCGGGCCGGCTTCTTCAATATCCAGGCCGATGACCCACGATGCTTTGCTGCCCCAGCGCTGCCGCGCATGAATGGCAAGATACTCACCCGCCTCAAAGCCGGCGCGGTAATTATTGACGCCGAAGAAGATCGCGTGCGGATGCGGGATCTCGACCGCGATCAAAGGAATGCCTGCGTCCGCAATCTTGTCCGCAACGATCGGCGCAACCTGTTGCTCAATTTGAAATTCGATGACCAGGTCCACCCGGTTCGCGACAAACTGCTCCGCGTTGCGGATCGCCGTGGCGGCATCGTAATGATTGTCGAGGATCATCAGATCCACACCGGAAGAGGCCGCGGCCGTTCTCAGGCTTTCGGTGACCGCCTGAGAGAAGGGCAGATCTTCTGACTGGCCGCCGAAGCCGAAGCGTATCTTTCGCGGGCGCGTCGCCAGCCGGTACAAGCCATTCTCAGTTTGCGCAACATAGCCGCGATGGACAAAAGTCTTCAGGATTCGATAGACCGATGTCTTGGAAATCCGGGTTCGCTGATAAAGGGCCTCCAGGGCAAGTGGCTCATCCTCAGCCTGCAACAATTCCAGGATGTCCAGGGCCTTTGACAAGATCGGGATGTGATACAGCCGCTTTAACCCAGACTTAGCCAAGCCTCTCCTTTTTGAGCTGGCAGCTCAAGTTCAATACGGAAACCACGATGATCTCAGTATAGCTTCTGCCGATTTGGTCGTCTGTACAACCCGGGTGCGGGCGTGTCCTTTCGGCGATCGCCCTCGTCGATCCCCGGCTGCCCTCGAATCTCCCGTCGCCACGGCTTGCATCGGCATGCTATATTTGTCCGCGCCGTAAACCAATTGGGGAACTATTTCACTTTTGACCATCGAACGTCCAGCCTGTGCCACGTTCGCGACCGGCGATCCAGCGCAGAGTTAAGGGGGAAGACCTTCTATGAAGACGCGGTTCGCACTCAGGAAAGTTGCCGTGGTCGCTCTTTTCGGAGCGCTGGCCGTGCCCGCCGTTGCCCCTGCTCAAAGTTCAGCCGATCCGTTGGAGCAAGGTTTTTTAAGTCCTCCGAGTGGCGCGAGGCCGCGCGTATGGTGGCACTGGATGAGTGGAAACATTACCAAGGAAGGCATTGGCCTGGACATGGAGTGGATGAAGCGTGTTGGCCTGGGCGGAATGCAAAACTTCGATGCCGCCCTCAACACTCCTAAGGTGGTTGAAAAGCGCCTGGTCTACATGACCCCCGACTGGAAGGATGCGTTCCTGTTCGCTACCAGAAAGGCCGATTCTCTTGATCTCGAACTGGCCATCGCCGGGTCACCCGGGTGGAGCGAGACCGGGGGGCCCTGGGTCGAGTCTTCGCAAGCGATGAAGAAGTTCGTTTGGAGTGAGACAGCGGTGGAGGGCGGGCAGCCCTTCACCGGCGCCATCGCCAAGCCTCCCGGGGTAACTGGACCCTTTCAGAACCTGGCCCAGCAGGATCCGATGGGGATGATGGGCGGCCCGCGGCCAGCAGCCTCCGCCACCCAAGGATTTCTACGCGGACAGTGTCGTCCTTGCCTACCGCATACCGGATGCCGAGATCTCCGCCGCGGCGGTGCAGCCAAAGGTCACATCGAGTAGCGGGCATGTGGATGCCGCGATCCTATCCAGTGGCGATTTGATGAAAACGACCGACTTGCCGATCGCTCCCGTAGGCAAGCAGTCATGGATACAGTTCGAATATCCGCAGCCTTACACCGTGGATGCGGTCACCGTTGCCATGGGAGGCCCGCGCGATCCGTTGGCGCAGTTCGCTGGAGAAACGGGTCACGGTCCCGTCTTTGCAGTGAGCGAAGACGGAGAGCAATTCCGCCCTCTCGTCACCATGCCGACCGCCGGGGCGGTGCAACATACCATGGCGTTTCCCGCAGTGACCGCTCGCTTTTTCCGTTTGACCTTCACCACGCCAGAACCGCAAAAGTCGGGGCTCGGTGACATTGATTTTTCTGAGCTGGGCGTCGGAATGCCGCCACCGCCGACGGATTATCACATCGCGGAGGTTATGCTCCACGCGGGCCCGCGGGTGAATCGATTTGAGGAAAAGGCCGGATTTGCCACTCTGCCGGATCTGTATTCGTTTGCCACTCCAGACGCAGCGCCCGGCCAGGTTATTGAGAAGAGCACGGTCATCGACCTGACAGCCAAGATGCGTCCCGACGGAACGCTTGACTGGACGCCTCCGCATGGCCACTGGATCGTGCAGCGGATGGGTTATTCGCTCACCGGAATCACCAATCACCCGGCATCGCCGGAGGCTACCGGCCTGGAAGTAGACAAGCTCAACCGTGGATACGTGAAAGCCTATTTCGAACACTACCTGGACAACTACAAGAGCGCGGTCGGCCCGCTCATGGGTAAGACCGGCGTGCGGTTTGTGGTTACCGATAGTTGGGAAGCGGGCACCGAAAACTGGACGGACAACATGCTCGCGGAGTTCGCAACCCGCCGCGGCTACGATGCACATCCCTGGCTCCCTGTGCTCACCGGCCGTGTGGTTGAGAGCGCTCAGGCCAGCGACCGCTTCTTATGGGACTGGCGTAAAACACTCGCAGATCTGGTAGCCGAAAATCATTATGGCCAGATTGCTCAATCTCTCCACGCGCGAGGCATGGGCCAGTATGGCGAGTCGCATGAAGAGGGACGTGCCACCATCGGCGATGGCATGGAGATGAAAAAGGCCGACGATGTCCCCATGGCCGCGATGTGGACGCAACGCCCGGGCGTGAACGCGGAGCAGTATGGGTACAACGCCGATATTCGCGAATCGGCATCCGTGGCCCACATTTACGGACAGAACCTAGTTGCGGCTGAGTCTCTCACTGCAGCGAGTGGTCCGTGGGCATGGTCGCCATCGACCCTGAAACCCACTGCCGACAAAGAGCTCGCGATGGGCCTGAACAGATTTGTCATCCACACCTCGGTGCACCAACCTCTCATCGACAAGGCTCCAGGCCTCGCACTTGGTCCCTTCGGACAATGGTTTACCCGCAACGAGGTGTGGGCCGAGCAGGCCCGGCCATGGATCACCTACCTGGCGCGCAGTTCCTTTCTGCTGCAGCAGGGACGCTTCGTAGCAGACATCCTCTACTTCTACGGCGAGGATTCCAATCTCACCGCAATCTTCGGCACCAAGTCGCCCGACGTACCCATCGGCTACAACTTCGATTACGTAAACGCCGACGCATTGATTCATAAGCTCTCGGTCAAGAACGGGGAACTGGTTACCGCGAGCGGCATGAGCTATCGCGTATTGGCGCTCGACGCCTATAGCCAGCACATGTCTCTTCCCGTGTTGCGTAAGATTCGCGATCTGGTGATGGCCGGTGCAACTGTCGTTGGGTCGCGTCCTGCGGACGACCCAAGCCTGGCCGACGATGCAGCGGAATTCCACTCCATCTCGGATCAGCTCTGGGGTCAATCGAAGACCGGCAAAGGCAAAGTGTACGGCAACGAGAAGCTGGCGGACGTGCTTGCGGGCATGAACGTTCCGCCAGACTTTACCTACTCCAAGCCGCAAAACGACACCGAGGTCTTGTTCGTGCATCGCAAGCTGGAACAGGCGGATCTCTACTACGTCGATAACAGGAACGACCGGGCGGAGCAGGTGGACGCGACGTTCCGCATCGACGGCAAGGCGCCGGAACTCTGGCACGCCGATAGCGGCTTGATAGAACCTGCCGCCTATCATATTGAGAATGGCCATACGGCCGTGCCATTGCATCTGGATCCCTATGAGACGGTGTTCGTCGTCTTCCGCAAGCCGGCCGGTTCGCCTGCTCGCGAACTCCCCGCCAGGAGCGAGAGCGTGGTGGCAACGGTAGAGGGTCCTTGGGAAGTCCGCTTCGAACCGAACCGCGGAGCGCCGGAAAAGATCACCCTCGATAAACTGATGTCGTGGAGCGATAGCACAGACGAAGGAGTGAAGTATTTTTCCGGCCACGGTACCTACATCAAAACAGTGGACGCACCAGCAGACTGGTTCAAGCCCGGCGCACAGCTATGGCTTGATCTGGGCGACGTAAAGAACCTGGCCGAAGTGACTGTCGATGGAAAGGCGCTGGGGACCGTATGGAAACCGCCCTATCGCGTGGATGTGACCAGTGCCATGAAGCCGGGAGAAAACAAACTGGAAATCAGGGTGGCCAATCTCTGGGTCAATCGGTTGATCGGCGATCAGCAGCCCAACGCGGCGAAGAAATATACCTTTACCACTCATAATCCTTACAAGGCAACCTCTCCGCTGCTGCCTTCGGGCCTGCTTGGAACTGTGCAAGTAATACGAGTATCCTCACAGCAACCATGAATCGATGCATTGGCAGTGGAGAGCACTGATGCAGAGCCAGTATCGGCAGGTACGCATAGGATTGGTCGGGCTTGGGCTTGAGGCGTATTGGAGCCAGTTCGAAGGGCTGGAAGAAAGACTCAATGGTTACGTCAATGAGGTCGGGAAGAGGATCTCCAGCAATTCGCGAGCAGTCGTGAACCTGGGCTTGGTTGACACGCCCGAGAAGGCGATCGAAGCTGCCCATCGTTCCCGCCGCGAAGATATCGAGATTCTCCTGGTGTACGTCACCACCTACGCACTTTCCGCAACCGTGCTGCCGCTCATTAAGCGGGCCAAGGTTCCGGTCGTTTTGCTGAATCTGCAACCCGCATCCGCAATCGACTACAAGCGGTTCAACGCGATGGACAGCAGAACCGCGATGACGGGCGAATGGCTCGCCTACTGCAATGCCTGCCCTGTTCCCGAGATCGCGAATGTGCTGCGCCGCTTGGACGTTCCATTCCAGCAGGTCACCGGCATGCTCCACGACGATCCGGCATGCTGGCAGGAAATCGATGAGTGGCTTCGTGCAGCCGAGGTAATCCACATGTTGGCTCATAGCCGCCTCGGATTGATGGGCCATTATTACGGGGGCATGCTCGACATCTCTACCGATCTGGCGCAGGTGAGCGGCAGGTTTGACCTGTACATCGAAATGCTCGAAGTGGATGAGCTCACCGCATTACGCAACAATGTCAGCGAAGACGAGGCCAATCGCAAGCTTGCAGAATTTCGCACTTTCTTTGAAGTGGGTGACGATTGTCCGCACGCGGAACTTCTGCGCGCAGCCCGTACGGCTGTGGCGCTCGATCAGCTGGTGAAACAAAATGACCTCGATCTTCTGGCTTACTTTTACAAGGGAAGCGGCGTGCCCGCCAATGAAGACACGATGAGCTCGATCATCCTCGGCACATCGATGCTTACCGGCCGCGGAGTGCCGGTCGCCGGAGAGTACGAGGTCAAGAACGTGATCGCCATGAAGATCATGGACTTGTTGGGTATGGGTGGTTCCTTTACCGAGTACTACGCGATGGATTTTGCCGCCGATCTCGTTCTCATGGGCCATGACGGCCCGGGCCACATAGGCATTGCGCAGGACCGGATCAAAGTACGCCCGCTCAAGGTCTATCACGGCAAGGTGGGCGCCGGTCTTTCCGTCGAGATGTCAGGTCAAGCACGGCCCCATAACTCTGCTTTCCGTGATCGAGGATAAAGACAATGGCTTCGCCTTGCTGATAGCGGAAGGTGAGAGTGTGCCTGGAGCCATTCTGGAAATTGGCAATACAAATAGCCGCTACAGGTTTCCCCTGGGTGCGCGCAAATTCGTGGAGGCCTGGAACTCACACGGTCCCGCACATCACTGCGCCATAGGAGTAGGGCACGGTGCTGCGCAGATTGAGAAGGTTGCTGGTTTGCTGCAGCTGCGGTCGATCCAGGTTTGTTAATGTTTCCACAAACGCCGTGCCCCACATCCCCGATTTCCTGAGCAATTTAGCGGATCCGCAAACTTCATGCGCCTTTCCTTAAAGAAAGGCGCACATGCGGTCTCGTCCAGGTCGGCGAACAGGAAATTCGGGGCATCTCGCTCGTTTTTCGCGAGATGTGGGATACAGCGGACCTTAACTTTCCTTGCCTATTGGGCTCAGAATGATTCGGATTAAAAGTTGTGGTATCCCACATCTCGCGAAAAACGAGCGAGATGTGGGGCACCCGTCGTTTGTGGTTAGTTCAGAAAAAAAAGCAGCATCAAACAATCGCTGAGGATATTTGCTGGGCCCAGTGGGCGACTGCGGGGGAGCCAACGCCATCGCGTTGCGGATTTTCGAGGGCTGCCAATTGCACCGCAAAATTGCCGATCGTGGCGCTCTCGACAGCGCCACATCGTACTTCGAGACCAGTTGCGGCCTCCGTCAAGCGGTTCAGAAGCGTGTTGCGGCTGCCACCACCTACGATATAAATCCGGCGAAGTTTCTTTCCCGTGATCTGCGCCGCTTTGCCCAGAATTTCCGCATACCTGGCAGCCAGACTATGAAGAATGAGGCTTGTCATTTGTGGCGCATTCTCTGCGCCCTCTGCCAGCGGGGTCAGCCCGCGCCGCTTGAGTTGTCGATTCATACGGGCCGGCATCTCTCCGGGTAGTAGAAGGTCCGGGTCGTCCACATTCAATAGAGTAGAAGGAGGCGGAACGTGCTCAGCAGCGGCGATCAATTCAGGCACCGTCCAGTCAATCTCTGCGGCCCATTCCGTCATGCATTGCCGCAGCATCCACATACCGTTGACGTTCTTGTGAAAACAAATGCGGCCCCCGATGGCGCCGAGATTGGTGAAGTCCGCTGCCTGTGCGTCTGGTCCGTTGACGGGCTCGGAGAGCAGCATTCCGACCAACGACCAGGTGCCCGAGCTGATGTAGGCCCAGTCATCCCCGCTATCAGGTATGCCGGCGATGGCGGAAGCTGTGTCATGACAGGCGGGCGCAATCAGCTCAGCTCCATCGAGACCGGGCAAGTTGAGTTCCCGTCCCTTCAATTTTCCGATCACGGTGCCGGGTCCCACGATGGGAGCTGCCGCCTCTCCCACCAGGCCTGCCGCTGCAAAAATCTCCGGGGACCAGCTACGCTTCTCGGCATCCACCAGTTGGGTATGGGTGGCGTTGGTGTATTCCGCTACGGCACGCCCCCCAAGGCGATGCAGTGTGTATTCCGGTAACGTCAGCCACGGTTTGTCCTGCAGCTCATCCGCATCCGCGCAAAGCTGGTAGAGGGTATTGATGCGGCTCATCTCGATGCCGGTAATGGAGCGAAGACGAGCTGGTGAGATTCGTTGGAAGACTTCTCGCTGCGAGCGAATGGTTCGTTCATCGCGATAGCAGAAAGGTTCGGCAACCGGCTCACCATTCTCATTCAGGCGTACGTAGTCCACTGCCCAGCCATCGGCGGCGATCGACCGGATGCCTTCGCGGGCAATCTCAGCGCACTTTCGCAGGCCGATATCCATCTGCTGCGTAATCTGGCGGAAATCCCAGCGAATCTCACCATTCTGGTTCACCGGAGCATGCGCATGGCGATGAACCAACTCGATGTGAGGAATACCATCAAGCCAGCGCAGCAGGGAAACGCGACAGCTTTCCGCGCCCAGATCGATCGCAATCATCGCGCGCCGGTCTTTTGGACAGGCTGGGATGGAGGAACCAGAATCGCTCATCTGAGATAAGCCTCAGTCAGTCCACCGTCGACCGGAATCAAGTGACCCGTGGTGCAGGGCGCCTGCGGACCTGCCAGGAAAAGGATAGCCGCAGCACAGTCCTTGGGGTCGATGGGCTGGTGGGTCAATGTTCTCTGGGCGTAGAACTGCGCCAGTAAGGTCCGCAATTCATCATCGGAAGCGGAGTCTTCAAAAGGGATCTTGTACTTCGTCAGCGATGCTTTTACCCGGTCGCGAGGAAACATGGTGGACCCCTTGACTACGGTTGCAGGACTGATGCCGTTGACGCGGACCCTGGGGGATAGGGTGACAGCAAGTTCGCGGACCAGGTGGCTGACTGCTGCCTTGCTCACGTCATAAGCTTCGCTGCCGCGCTTGGCTACCACCGCGTTCGCCGAGCTGGTCAGCACAATGCTGGTTTCAATCGCCTGCGCATCGAACACCTTAGCTACTTCGTCCGCCAGCAAATAATTGGCGGTGACGTTGATCTCAAGCGTCGATGCCCACTGCGCATCACTAATCGTGCCGTCGGGCGATGACGGGAACAGCGCGGCGGTGTTGACCAGGATGTCGATGCCTCCATAAGCGGCAATCGTCGCGTCGAGCGCGGATCGAATCGCCGCGCGGTCGCGAATATCAATCCTGGTGGCAATTACGCCTTCGCGGCCAATAATCGCCTGGGCTTCCGCGGCAACCTTGTTGGCTGGTTCCATCTCGCGGTCGGCAACGACCACGTGCGCACCACGCGCTGCGGCCATCAGCACTACTTCGCGGCCGATTCCGCTGGCTCCGCCAACGACCAGTACGATGCGGCCGCTTAATTCCTTTGCTGCGGGCTGCCGGCGTATCTTTGCCTCTTCCAAAGCCCAGTACTCGATCCGAAAGGCCTCGGAAGCCGGCAACGCAACGTAGTTGGAGTGGACCTTGAAGGCGCTGGTATCCGCCGCAGGTCCCGACTGCGGGAGGATGGCTGGACAACTGCCCTCATCCAAATGCCCGGCGCCTTCCATCACGTGTATGGCGTTCACGTAAAATTCGCCCGTAATACGCGCCTCGGCCCTGTTCTTGCCGAAGCTGAACATACCGATACCAGGCACCAGCACGACCGTTGGGTTTGCATGGCGCATCGCGGGAGAGTCTGGCAATGCGTGCTGCTTGTAGTAGTCCGCGTACTCGCTGCGATATTTCTCCAGCGCAGCTTTCGCCGCGGGCAGGATTTGCGCCGCATCACTCGCTGGATCCCAGTCCACAAAAAGCGGCCGAATCTTGGTCCGAATGAAATGATCGGGGCAGCTGGTGCCCAGGTGCGCCAGCTCTGCCGCAGAATGCGAATTGATGAATTCAAGGATCTCAGGGATATCCGTGAAACTGCCAATCATCCGCTTTGAGCGTTGGACACGTTGCCCCGGAGAAATGGCATGAGCTTGACAGCAATCGCCTGCCGTTGCTGGTGCGGCTGGTACTTTGCGCCGCCAAACGGAGCGCTGCTTTTTTTGGCTCGATGAGCCTCGATGAACTGGCCGATTTGATCAATGATGGTGATGGTATTCAGATACGACTCGCGCTGCGTGCTGCCCCAGGTGAAAAGGCCATGACCGCCGAGCACAACGCCATCGCAGCCAGGTACTTCTTTTACCGCGCGTTCAAGCATCATTGCCAGCTCAAAGCCGGGCCGCTGCCAGGGAATCCATACCAGCTTGTGACTGAACTGCCGGTTGAACTCATCCATCTTTTCTTTACCATTTGCCGAGGCGGCGAGCGCGATTCCCCAGTCCGGATGAAGATGGTCTACGTGTGGGAAGGGCAGAAACGCATGCAGTGCCGTATCGATCGAGGCAGCCACCGGATTGTTACCAAAAGTGCAGAGCGGATAAAGGCCGACGATCTCGTCCTCAAACTCAACCCCGCGGTAGATCCTGGATAGCGCGAGCACCTTATCCATGTACAGGGTGGCAAAGCCCTCGACCTTGATGCTGCCCAGGTCACCGCCGCTGCCTTTCACCCAGAGCACCGCCTTCTTTTGCCCGTCCAGTGGATCGGTGCCCTCGAGTTTCGAGCTGGTGTTCCCACCGCCGAAATTGGTGATGCGCAGATCGGATCCCAGCAAGTTCGAGCGATAGCGCAAAAGGGCGGCGGGATCGAGCGTTTTGGCATGGCTTTCATCCCAAAGATCGGCGAGATACTGCAGGGACATACGTCTTCTCCTTGTGTTGCTGGTAGACCCTCGAACCGAATTCAATAGACGAAGTATTTCACAATGTGCGCCTTACTAAAGTAGGATAAGTGCGTTTGCTCTCACTGTGAAACTGAGGTGGATGTGGGTCCTAACCCGTTTATTGGCGTTATCTATCATTGGATCGGCGGCCTTGCTTCTGCCAGCAATTTCATCCCATTCCGAGGAATCAAACGCTGGTCCTGGGAAATTTACTGGATCATCCAGGGCATTGCCGCCTGGATCATCGCGCCGATGGTGCTGGCGCTCTTGTTGGTCCCCCATCTGTTCGCAGTACTTCATGCTGCGCCGTCTGCCAGTATCCACCTACGCATGCTTCTGGGGAGTGATGTGGGGGATCGGCGGGCTCACTTTCGGCCTTTCGATTCGCTACCTCGGAATCGCGCTCGGATATGCGATCGCACTTGGCTTTTGTACCGCGTTTGGCACCTTGATGCCACCCATCTTCAGCGGTCAGATGTCGTCGATCCTGCACGAGACATCGGGGCAGGTAATACTCGCGGGTGTCGGGGTATGCATGGTGGCGATTGCCGTCAGCGGTCTCGCCGGTTACTCGAAAGAGCACGAAATTTCGAGCGAGGATCGGGCCGAAGCCGGAGAACGCGACTTCTCCTTTGGTAAAGGGCTTGCCGTGGCCATCTTCGCCGGCATTATGAGCTCCTGTTTCGCCTACGGGCTCGCCGCAGGCAAACCCATCGCCGAGATAGCGCGCGTGCAACTCCTCGCGGAGCATCGACTCGATCTTTGGCAGAACCTTCCGGTACTGGTCGTCGTTCTCTGGGGCGGCTTCTTCACCAATTTCGTATGGTCGCTTTTTCTGATCGTAAAGAATCATTCCCTCGCCCAGTTCGCGGGAGCTCCGGGCATCAACCCCATGGGCGCGGGCACGGAAGCAGACGAGGAGCTGGCTCTGGGGAGCCGCCTCTCCGGTCAGACGCTGGTAAAGAACTACATTCTCGCGGCCCTGGCGGGAGTGATCTGGTATTTCCAATTCTTCTTCTATTCCATGGGGCAGACAAAGATGGGCAAGTATGACTTTTCCAGTTGGACGCTGCATATGGCAAGCATCATCATCTTTGCCACCCTCTGGGGCTTGGCCCTGAAGGAGTGGAAAGGAACCAGCCGGCGGACGAAAGGGCTGGTAGCCCTGGGGCTATTCCTGCTGGTCGGCTCAACGGTCGTAGTGGGTTACGGAAATTATTTAAAAGTACGGTAGAAGTTTCAGGCGTAGCTGGCCACGGCCCCCTGGTTTGCCGCAGCGCGTTCCTTCGTAATCTGTTCGATATAGCCGCTTTCGCGGAGCGCCAGCAGTGGATCCTCCACCAGCCCTTTCGATCGCCTCCAGCTCTTCACGATCGGCCGCACGTCCTGCCAGAACGCCGAGCGGAAGCACTCTTCAGCTTCCACCAGCTTGCATTCGTCCTGCAGCACCGAGAGCCGCGCGTGATCGACCAGCGCCGCCTTGGCGTAAATCTCCTGCGCGGTGCAGACGGTCTGCACCATGGCTTCCATTTTGCCTTTCAGATTATGGCTTTGGTCGATCATGTAGGCCACATCTGACAGAGGCGCCTGTTTCCCATTCGTAGTTACGAATCTCGTGAAAGATACGGAAGACCTGGTAAGGGTCAATCGATCCCAGGGTAAGGTCGTCGTCGGCATAGCGCCGGTCATTGAAGTGGAAGCCGCCCAACATTCCGGCACGCAGCAGCCAGGCGACAATTTGTTCGATGTTTTGTGTCTGATAGTGATGGCCGGTGTCGACCAGCACCAGTGCCTGCGGGCCGGCCGCCTTGGCCAGTAGCAGCGCCATGCCCCAATCGGCAACATCGGTGTGATAGAAGAACGGCTCGAAAGGCTTGTATTCGATCAGTAATCTTTGGTTAGGCCGCATCACCGCATGGGTTTTTTTGAATGCTTGCTCAAACCATCCAATGCGGCGCCGTATGCTTTGGGTTCCGGGATAGCTCGAGCCGTCGGGAAGCCAGGGCGCGATATCGCGAGAATTCAATTTACTCGCGATCGCGACGCAGTCCAGCAGATGATCGAGCGCCTGCTGGCGAATTGCCGGATTGGGATTACCCAGTGCTCCGAACTTGTATTCCTGTCCCTGAAAGAAGTTGGGGTTGATGGACCCTGCGGCCACGCCGCATTTACCGGATAGTTCTTGTACCTTGGAGACATCTTTGAGCCCATTCGGCAGATCCCAAATGGCGTGCAGGGCAATCGTCGGGCAAGCCCCGGTTAGCTGGTTAACCATCCCGGCATCGCTGAATTTTTCCGCCAGGTTGGTCGCTGCCGCGGGCTGCATAAATTTGCCGAACCGGGTTCCTGTATTAGCGAAACCCCACGAAGGCAATTCAATCTTGAATTGATCAAGTGCCTGCCAAACGGAGCCTTCCACGTCCTGTGCCATAGTGTCCCTATCCGCGAAACCATGCTCAACTGCTCAGTCGACGTTCTTTTTGAGCGCCGGCGGACTTTTTTCGGCCTTGAACGGCCAAGGCTGAAAAATTGCAATAGGGTAACAGTTTCTATCCTAAATTCAGCAATGTCAACAATACAGACATATCAACCGCTCGCCGGGAGGAGAATTTCCAGATTCAATAGGGGAAAACACCTCCCCATCGTGTTCCATCAAAAAGGTGCCGCTTCCCAAGGTGATGGGATATTTTACAGCCCGCCGCATTCGCTGGGACTTACTCGGTAGTAACCCGAAACGAATAAGTGCCGGCCGGCAGCTCGTAGGTGGTGCTTCCTTCTGCGTTGCCCAGTGACCGGAGTTTGTTATTGCTTGCCAGCGATTCTCCGTCCAAGGTGAACTTATCCTGCTGGGCGGCAGGAAGCGGCAATTGGGCAGTCGTGTTTGGGGGAACGGTGACCAGCCATGTAGCGGTCGTACCCTTCATTGACCACGCGGATCGTATCTCACCATAAGAAGACTGGTAGCGGAAATCGAGACTTCCCAGGCGGCCATCAAAATTTGGATGGAGATAGATGGTATGGAAGCCGGGGTCCGCGGGGAGGGCATCAATCCCTGCCGCGTAGCGGTAAATCCAATCGGCCACCGCTCCATAGGCATAGTGATTATACGAATTCATGCTGGGGTCGCCGCGCATCTGGTCGCCGTTCCAGCGCTCCCACATGGTGGTGGCGCCATGCCCTACCAGGTATCCCCAGGAGGGATACTCGGTGTTGAGCAGCAGACGGTAGGCGACATCGCTATGTCCCGTGTCCACCAGCACTGCCAGCAGATAAGGCGTACCCAGAAATCCGGTAGCCAGGCGTTCATGGTTAGCCTCGATCTTGGCGACCAGGCGATTGGCCGCTGCAGAACGCAGCGCATCGGGTACCAGCTTCATATTGAGCGCCAGCACATATCCGGTTTGAGTATCTCCGCCGGCGGCCTTGGCTTCGGGATTGTTGATCTGTCCAAAGGGAGAAGGCCCATTATCGGCGCCCGGGATAAAACCGTCGGCATGAATATACTCTGCAGCAAAGGCAGTCTTGATCTTGCTGAATAAGTCAGCATACTTTGCTTCCTCTTCAGTCTTGCCGAGGGCATGCGCCATCTGCCGCATGAGCGTGACGTCGTATGCCCAGTAGGCGGTCGCCACCAATGGCTCGAGAGTAGGCCCTTCGGGAGAGAGCCAATCCCCAAAAGGAATACCGTAACCCGTTCGCCAGAGGTAAGAGGGATTGGCTGCCTGGATCGCTGCCAGGTATTTCTCCATGGCATCCCAGTTTTGCTCCACTACCCGCGTGTCTCCGGATTGCAGCCACGCGGTCCAGGGAATGATGACACCGGCATCGCTCCAGCCGGCCCCGAAGCCCGGATTGGGCGTATCCGTGCCGGGAGCGAAAATGCCGTACATCGGTGTGCCCACCTGGGTGTTCCTGATGTCACGAGCAAATTTCTTTGAGAACTGGGTCAAATCCATGTTGTACGACGCAGTTCGCCAGAATACCTGCGCGTCCGCGGTCCATCCCAGACGCTCGTCGCGTTGCGGGCAGTCCGTGGGCACGCCGACAAAGTTCGAGCGCTGTCCCCAAAGGATGTTGCTTCCACAGCTGATTGATCATCGGACTGCCGCTTTGCATCTGTACCGTGATGGGCGCGTCGGTGTAGATGGCCACTGCCTTAAGGGCGGAAAGGTCAGGCTTATACTTCAGGCCGGTAACCTCAGCGTAGCGGAAACCGTGAAAAGTAAAGTCCGGCTGGAACTCCTCCTCGCCCTTCCCGGAAAGAATAAAGTGATCGGTGGCTTTTGCCGTGCGCAGGTTTTCGACATACAGGGTCCCGTCGGGATTCAGCACTTCGCCGAAGCGCAACTGAACGTCTGTACCCGCAGGCCCGTGCACCCGCAGTCGCGGGACTCCAGCCAGGTTCTGGCGAAAATCGTAGATGTAGATTCCTGGCTTGGGATTAGTGATTTCCGCCGCGGTGAGCGTTTGGTGGGCGCGTATCGGCTGAAAGGACTGAGGAACAATTTCCGGCTCAACAGGGTTGACCAAGTCGACTTGCTTCCAATGAGCGTCAGAAAAAGCTGCTGTGTCCCAGCCTGCCTGTTCCTTGCGCGCGTCGTAGTCTTCGCCGTCATAGATCTCCGCCTGAGAAATCGGAGAAATATCGGCCTTCCATGAAGTGTCGGTGGCAATCCACTCGGTCGTTCCATCCGCATGCTCCAAACGTAGCTGCGCCTTCAGTGCCGGCGGAGTATTTCCATAGTTGTATCCCTGACGAAACCACATCAGAGGTGTGCTGTACCAGCCCGGCGCAAGCCACGCGCCAATTACGTTTTGCCCGGTCTTTACCTGTTGCGTGACGTCATATGCCTGGTAGGGAACGTGAGCGCGAAAATCATCCCACCCAGGAGACAGAATCTGATCGCCCACCCGTGTACCGTTGATCTGAAATCGATAAGCACCCAGCGCAGTCACGTAAAGACGCGCCGAGGTCACGGGCTTATTTATTTCGAAGCCGTGGCGAAGCAACTTCACTGGCCCCGTTCGCCACGGATTCCCCAGCACGTCCGAGCCCATCGGCGTTTTGGGTGGTACGTAGGCGATGGCGCTCTGCCATGCTGCATCGTCGTACGTTGGCTCCTGCCAACCGTGCTCCGCGTTCAGCCTGGCTTTCCACTCCGTGCCGCTGGCAACGACAGCAACTTTGCCGTCCGTCATTTCGATATAGAGACAAGCGCTCATCGGGGTATGGGCAGTCTCAGACGAGCCCGTGCCGTTCGGCGAGGGCGTGCCGTACAGCGTAACCCCGACCGCCAGCAGGTTTTCACCGCTGTGCACGTCCGCGGTGACATCCTTGAGCAGGTACGTTTTCCACGGCGCCTGCTTCCATGGCGGCAGGGGCAGCGTCTCCAGTACCTGTTTGCCGTTCACCCATGCGGCAGCAGAATCCTCGCCGGTAACGAACAGGTCGGCGCGCTTCACTTGCCCAGTGAGCGTAAATTTGAAGCGAAAATCGTGTTGCGTATCGCCGTTGCCCTGCGGAGCACCCTGCTTAACGTCGTCCGCATTTGTGATCCACGTTGCACCGGATTTGCGGACCGCGCGGTGTTCCGGATCTTCGTAGCCGATCCACTGGGCTTTCCAGCTTTGCTTGAGCAATCCTGTTTCCCACCAGCTCGCGTCGCTTACCGGATAAGGTTTTCCATCCTTGTCCCAAACCTCCACGCGCCAGTAATAGCGCGTGGAAGCAGCTAACTCGGGGCCGCCGTATACCACGCCAAATGACTTGTCGGAAGCAACCCGTCCACTATCCCAAACGTCCGGCTTGCCACTATTCAGAATGGCCGGCTTGCTTGCCACCTCGATCCTGTAGGCTGTCTGCCGCGCAGCAAATCCTGCATCCTGCAGTTGCCAGGCGAACAGCGGCTGATTGGAATCGATGCCCAGGGGCTGCTCAAGAGAATCGCAAGTAAGATGGGTTGGTTTTCCCACCGGCGATGCTGCAAAAGCGGGTGCGAGCAAAAGCGCAGCGGCACCTGTAATCGCCAGGCGCACTGCTTGTCGAAGACGGCGGCTAACGGTGGCTGCGGCGTCCCCATGGTTGACGGCGTTCGGAAGGTTTATGTGCATTCGGGTGAAACTATCGAGTTGTGGAGGCGATGATGTCAATAGGAAAGTGCTATACCTTTCGAATCGTACGATCGGTCCATTTGTACGGAGAAATCGCTCCTTAGGCTTCTCCGCAGATCCTCGATGGCAGGCAGCCCAAACCGTGCCTGTCCCAGGGTTAGTACAGCGATTTCCCTATTTGGAACTGTTGCCCTATTGCCATTTTCTGTATGATGGGTGCGGCCTCTGGAGACCCTGCTTTGATGAGGCAGCAGCGCAGTACCCTCGCATGGGTAAGGCGATTCTGGCCTAGATTCTGGATAGACAATTGCGGTGAAAAACTTGATCCATTCCTACACTTCTCTCAGTAACGCGTCCCTGGGCGCCGGGAAAGCTATCTCGCGTCTTCTGCTGGCGGCAGCGCTTTTCTCCGGGCCCGTGCTGGCTCAACCTGCGAGCAAGCCAAATGAGGTTACGGTTGACTGGAACAAGACGATCATCGTTTCCCGGTCGACACCAACCCTGCAGGTTGTCGTCAACCCTATGTTGCGCGCGGGCTCCCCCATTCACGACGCGGCATTTCAGGCCATCAAACAATTAGGCGCAGACTACGTGCGTTACGTTCCCTGGCTGCCTTACCCCAGGCTCGGCGTGGCCGAACTCGAGCCGCCAACCAAAGAGGCAACATCCTGGGATTTCTCGCTCATCGATCCCATGACCAAAGACTTTCTGACGGCGACGGAAGGCCACAGCACGGTGATGAACTTCAGCACCATCCCTGCCTGGCTATTCAAGACGGACAAGCCAGTGACCTATCCGGCCGACCCTAACCAGGTGTATTGGGATTACACCCAGGGCACGGAGCTGAAAGACCCGTCAGGCAAGGACCTGGGCGCATACTATGCCCGGCTGGTAAGTTGGTACACCAAGGGCGGCTTCACCGACGAGAATGGCAAACAGCACTCTTCGGGCTACCATTACGACTTTCCCGTCTGGGAAGTACTTAACGAGGTGGAGTTCGAACACAAGACCACACCGGAGCAATACACCGCGCGCTACGATGCCATCGTCAGCGCTATCCACGCGGTGAGCCCGAATACAAAGTTCATGGGCCTGGCATTGGCGACGCCTTCGGTCGAGCCTCGCTATTTCGAATATTTTCTCGACCATGCTCACCATAAGCCAGGCATCCCGCTCGATTACATTTCCTATCATTTCTATGCCAGCCCCTCGCCGGACCAGGACATCAACAACTGGCAGTTCACCTTTTTTGACCAGGCAGATCGTTTCATAGACACGGTCCGCTACATCGATGCGATACGCCAGCGCCTCTCTCCGCAGACCAAGACGGATGCTGACGAGTTGGGAATCATTCTTGCCTCCGACGAAGCGGAGATCGCGGAGAGCAAGGCTCATCCCGACAGGATTCCAGCCCTGTATTGGAATGCGGCGGGTGCGCTCTATGCGTACCTTTACGACGAGCTGGCGCTACAAGGCATTGAGGTCATTGGAGAATCGCAACTGGTGGGTTACCCATCGCAGTTCCCAAGTGTCAGCATGATTGACTGGAAGAACGGTAAACCCAACGCTCGTTATTGGGTGCTGAGTCTGTTGAAGGACAACTTTCATCCCGGTGATCAGCTTGTGTCCACCACGCTCTCTTCTCACAGCGACATCGCGGCCCAGGCCTTTGTCACCTCGGCGGGTAAGAAGCTGTTGCTGATCAACAAAAGAAATCGGGCCATCGACGTTACCTTGCCGGAGGGTGTGCAGAATGGGAATCTTTCCACCGTCGATGAGGGCAGCGGGGAAGGCCCTGCCCGCGCTTCAAAGGGTGAAGGGAATCATGTGAGCCTGGCTTCTTTTGCGGTCGTTGTCATTAGTCTCCCCTGAGAGCCCATTTCGCATGAGACAGAGGCAGTTTGCCCTTATAGAATTGCTGCCAGCGACATGAGGAATATGCGGATCCTCGGGCTGATAGTTGCTCTCGCGCTGCTTTGCGCGACAGTTTCTGCGGAGAAAATCGCCAAGCCCGGCGCTGACCCTGTTGAGGCGGAGTTGATGGCGGACCTGCACGCCCGCCTGCTAAAGGTAGGCGAAACCGTCTACGCGCGGGTCACCGTCGAATGGCGAAGCCATAGTTGCGTCCTCAGGAACGGAGCGGTCCTGGAAGCGCATGTGGTCTCGGTGGTTCCCAGTATCAAGCCGGTCAAAGCTTCTGAAGTGGGTCTGGCCTTTACCCGGGCGCAATGCGGAGATCTGAAGATGGGCCCCTTCCATCTGCTGCTTTCCGCGGTCGCGGCGCCGCCGGAGGACAGCGGCCTGGGCATATTGAGCCAAAACTTGCCGGTTCGGGCTATGTCGGGTGTATCAGGACTGGCGGTCCTTAATAGTATGCGTATCAGCAACGATCCTACGCTGGAGCAGATTTCGCCGATTTACCTGTACCCGCTAATCCCGCGCATGCAGATGGGGGATGTCTACCACATCCGGGGATTGAAGCTGAGCGTGGGCACAGGGCCGGAGAACAGCTCCATATTGACCTCGAAGGACCACGACGTGTCGCTGGAGAAGCACTCCGTGTTTCTGCTGGTTCCGGCTCAGTGGGCAATTGCCCAGTCATCAGGCGAACCAACCAGCAGCCATCCGGAATCAATCGAACCTGCTGCTCGTGTTCCCGTTTTGACGAGGACTGCGGCGCAGGCGGTCCGGCCTCCACTCAATGACATTGACCTATGCGTTCCACCGCAATGCAATGTAGCGTTGCCCTCGGGCGATGCAAATGATGTTGGCCACGCCGCAGGCACCATTTCCATCCGCGAGTTGGGCTATTCGCCGCGCCCGCAAAGAGACGCTTTCAACTTTGTCCACGATGAGGTGCTGGCCTACCTCGGCCCCAGGGAACTGTTGGTCGCGTTCAATCCCCACGAGCTGGTGTCAAGGGATGCGCCGGGGATGGGCTCGATCGTTCGCATAATCCGTGCTGCTCTTGTGGACACGGAGACACGCCGGGTCACCCACACCGTTGACTGGGAGATGCGCGACAACCGGCAATACCTCTGGCCGCTGGCGGATGGCCGCGTGCTGGTACACGTCGGTTCGGAGCTTCGTGTCTACGGCGAGGGACTGCAGATTCAGAAGCGCGTTCCCGTGGATGGACCCCTGGCTTTTGTACGGGTGACACCCGATGGCAGCTTTATGGCCGTAGGCGTGCTCCGTGAGCGGCACACACCCGAACTGCATGCGGCACTTCGCGAGAGCCTCAATGACGAGCCGGAAGAGGATGTCAGGATCCTGGTTCTGAACCGCAGTTTTGAGACCATCGCCCAATCAACGGTAGAGTCGAACCTGATGGCGCCCACCCTGCTGAACGAGGGCCAGGTCACGCTGACGGCGCAGTCGAACATGCGTTACCGCATCACCATGGTGGCCTGGGACAACCACGCTTCGGTCCTGGCCCGTTTCATCTCAGGTTGTACGCCTCAGCTTTCCAGCATCGCGCCGGACCTTATCTTCCTGGTGAGCTGCGATAAGCAAAACGGGCGCGAGTATCGCGTGCTGCGCGCGAATGGAAAACTGGCGCTGAAAGGTGACTCGACTCTGAATGAGTGTGGACATGCCGCCGAAGGGAGTGCCAACCAGGAGGCGTTCGTGGTGAAGATCGTGGAGTCGACTCTGCCCGTGCCTCCAGGATCGCCGATGAGCGCATCGCAATTCTCCTCCGAAGAGTTGCGTGTCTATCGTGCAGCGGATGGTAAGCGGCTGCTCAGCGTGCATGCCGCTCCCCCGTCCATGAGCCGCGACGGGTACGCGCTGGCGCCCGATGCTTCCCAACTCGCGGTGATGACTCGCGAGCAGATCGTCGTCTATGCCGTGCCCGGAAAGTGATCTCAAAAAAGATACGAACAAACTGCGGAAGGATTCTCCAAACGAAGGGCACGGCTTCAGCCGTGCCGCATCGGACTGGAGTTGATGAGGCTTTAGAGAGTGTGTGAGAGCTGAAAAGAAACCGCAGATCTCTCCACTGCGCTACGCTCCGGTCGAAAAACATTTCCACGAAAGCGTGGGAACAGCAGGTCCCTCCACTTCGCTCCCCCAGATTTCCTGTGGAACTTGGTGGCGCTGGCAAACTTCATACGTCTTTCTTTACGGAAAGCCGCATACGCGTTGTTGCGAGTGCGGCGAGGTAGGAAATCTGGGTACGCTTCGGTCGGCTTGACAATTCATATTCGAGCTGCAGCATTGGTGGCTGGTGGAAAGAACTGCAGATCCCTCGGCTGCGCACGGGATGACAAAGGAAAGGGTAGCGGCTCCATGGAGGGCGGCTCCCGGACCCGATGCGTTTTTCATCACCTTGGGTAGGCCCCAGGCCCATGACTACTCCGGTCGAGATGACAAATTTGTTGCACGGAAATTGCCAATTATCCAGTGGATACATCTCTGTCAATGGCTCAACAAATTTGTCATCTCGACCGGAGCGCAGCAGAGTGGAGAGATCTGCTGTTTCTCTTCCGAGCTCTCACACACCCTCTAACTAAAGCCCCCGAGGTACGTTTCTATCGGGAATGGCTCCCACCGGCTCATGGCGTTTCGACCGATCATTTGCAACCAATGCCGGAGGAACTGGAACTGCGATCGTGTTCCAGGCGTTGGCTGGCTTGGGCGGGGCGGTGATGACCAGGGTGAAAACCACCGATGCAGTTTGACCGGAGGAGCCTACGGTGATCTTGGGCATGTAGGTGCCTGGCACTGTCGTGGCGTTTGCGATGAGAGTGAGCAGCCCTGAAGGGTTGGATTCCGATTCTTTGTAAGTCTCCGATACTCCGGCAGGCAAGCCGGCGATGGTGAACGTTGCTGTCTCGGTGGGTGCAACGATGGTCACCGCAACGTTCACCGGCATTCCGTTATTCGGCACAGTGACAGTGGCGTTGTTCACGGATACTGAGAGGTTGATCGGCGGAGGAGTGTAACGGCCTCCTCCACAACCGGCCAGCACGTAGACGAATCCCGCAGAAGCCGTAACGACCCTTGACCAGAGGATATGCAACACTCACTGAACCTCACCATTTTGCAACACCTGTTTTGTCACTTCCACCGGCGTACTCGTTCCTTGCTGCAAAGCGATCTGGCTGTGCAAACGCTGGAACTGGGCAAGAGCCTTGTTCTGCTCCTCCGTCTTGCCGAGGGCTCGATCTGCCAGTCCCAGGCGATACCACGCAACCTCATCATCGGGATTGATTGCGACAGCCCGTTGCAAATGCGGCAAGGCGAGATCGGGCTTTCGCTGCGCCATAAGGACGGCGGCCAAGCCCACATGCGCCTCCTGGAAGTCAGGGTAGTACTTCAGCGCGGTTTCAAAGAGCTCTCGCGCCTGGTCGAGCTCATTCCGCTGGCGATGGATCTCGGCCAGCTCGTAGCTGGCGTTGGCATTGCCCGGATCCAACTGCAACTCCTGTTCAAACTCCTGCGCTGCTTGCGTCTGCGCTTCAGGGTTACGGGTAAGCTGCCAGCGTGCCAGTAAGGTCCGGCCGATGCGGTAATGGATGTTCGGCACGGCGCGGATCGAGTTGAAGCACCACGTGATATTCGCGAATCGCCGAGTCGGTCGATCCCTCGCTCTCGTAAGCTTCGGCGGCAGCCTGGTGGCGCCATATAGACGTCGGCGCCACTACTTCCAACTTGTGAAACGTGAGGAATGCGTAATTCCCGTAGATACGCCCGGTGTGGTAAAGGATCTCAGGATCGTTGGGATACAGCCGGTTCAACTCCAGGGCCACCGTTACCGCGTCCCGGTCACGCTGCAAGCCGGTATACGTTCTCATCAACTGCAGGCCGCACATGCGTTTTGTAACTGGGTCGGTCGCCTGCTGGAAGCCCTTCTCGAGCCCAGGCAATGCTTCCCGGTATTCGCCGACTTCGGAGAGCGACATCGCCAGCACGGTGCTTGCTCTCGTCAGCCCCGGCTTCATCCGCAACGCCCGCCGCAATTCGGGCACAGCCTGGTCGAACTTTTTCTCCTGGAAGTAGACCACGCCTAATGTGGCGTGCATTTCGGCGATATTGGGATCGATCTGCAGCAGCTTCTTGAAATCGCTTTCTGCTTCGTCGTAATGCCCCGCAGCCAGTGCCTGCTGTCCCGCTTCAGAGTATTGTTGCAGGGTTTCGTCCTGAGAGCCCTGTGCCATGCCCGATGCAGAGCTTAAGACAAGCATGACTAAACCGTACAAGGCAACAGCCTTGATTCTGAGCACCATGCAGGCAAGTGTATCGCCCATAAGAAAGCGCGCGCTACGCCAATCGCGTGCTCCGCCGCGAGCCGATATCGCGGTCGGGTATCTCCTGCTTAGAAAGTTCCGCCACGCCGTTGAGGCGTGGCGGAGGTGAGCTGGCGATTTGGCCGCGATTCAGAACGTGACTTTGCCGCTGAACTGATATTCGCGTGATTTCGAGGATTGAGTGATCAAGCCAAATTTGGTATCACCCACGGTATTGTCGATGGCCGCGTTGCCTCCCGATCCGGCGACGAGCAAGCCACCCACATCACCGGCATACTGATGATGGTTGAAGGCGTTGAAGGCATCCGCCTTGATCTGGAATCTGAGCCGCTCGGTAAAGGCGAACTGTTTGCCAATACCCAGATCAAAGTTATTAATGCCCGGCTGGCGCAGGGTGTTCCGCCCGATGCTTCCGTACGTCCCCAGCAGGGGTTGCGTGAAGCATGCTGTATTGATGCGCTGGAACTGCGCAGTCAGATTGCTTTTGATATTGCAACCCGGCACAATATTCGCGTGCAGAAACTGGCTGTCGTTTATGCTTTGAACATCGTTCGCCTGAATGGTGTACGGGAAGCCGGTCTGGAAGTTGGCAATACCGGTTAGCTGCCAGCCGCCCACTGCCAGGTCTTCCACACGGTTGATTCCGCCCGCGAATTTCTTGCCGCGCCCAACCGGCAGTTGATACACAGCGGTGGCGATGAACCTTTGATCGACATCGAAGTCCGAAGGTCCGTAGTCCAGGTTAGGGTTGTGGTTGTCCTCGAAGCCCTGATATCCGGCTCCGGTAGCGCCCACGCCGGCTGCCGCTGACTTGATGTCCATGCTCCTGGCCCAGGTATAAACCGCGGTCGCGGCCAAATCCGTAGCGCGATGCTCGAATTTGACGTTGAACGCGTTGTAGTTGGAATAGCCGTGGAAGTCGCTGTTGATATAAAACCCGTTGAAGTTTGGATAGGGCAAGCGGCTGACCACGGAGCAGGGAGCCTGGCTGAGGTTGATGTAGCTGCCGGTGACTGGATCCGTTGCCTGGCAGAACGCCGCGCTGGCCGCAGGGACTTGATACGGCTGCGCGATATTGTGCCGATCGAGCAGATGAGTTCCTTTGGTGCCGATGTAGAACACCTCGAGCGTCGTGTGGCTTGCCAGCTCGCGTTCGGCGGAGAGCGTGTAGGACTGGACATATGGATCGAGCGGATTCTCCGACTCGATGACCGCGAGGAACGACAGTGAGGATTCTGGGAAGGCCCCAAGTGTGGAGTAACTGGGGAACATCTGATTGGTTAACTTGGGAGTGCCGGCGACGGTGGTGGGGGTGAGATTGTTGCGGATGCTGTACGGATAGATATCCGCCGAGTCATCGATTTCGCGTCCTTCAAAGGAGTCGAAAAAGACGCCGTAGCCGCCGCGAACGACGGTCTTATCATCCACACGGTAGTTGACACCGAAACGGGGGGCGAAGGGGTATTTCTGGCCACCGCGGGGCGAATTGCCGCAGTAGCGGAGGATTGGGCCGCCATCGATGCCAACGCCAGGCGCCACTCCGTCGGTCGACAGCTTCGGATCGGCGTAGCAAAGACCGCCTTGTGGGTTGGTGGTGTCGAGCCAGAAGAAATGGTTCTCGACTTCATAGGGCGCCATGCGGAAGTCCCAACGAAGGCCGTAGTTGATGGAGAGCTTCTGGCTTACCTTCCAATCGTCTTCCACGTACGGACCCCAGTAGTTGTAGACGTGGTCTTGTGGGTTACCAGCCTGTGTTGTCGGGCTCAAGGGACCGGGCACAAATCCACCTACGCCGTAGTAATAGCCGGTCAGCATGTCGGCGACGGCATTGCCGGTGCCGCAAAGGGGATGGCCGGCGTTGATGGGTGACGCGGGATTGGGGCAGGTAAGAAAGTTGGTCTGGGCCGTATTGGATTGAAACGACCAATCACCGTAGAAATCATCGTCGAGGTTGCGAATCAGGTGCCAGCGACGATAGTCGAGGCCGATGCCGATGCTGTGCTTGCCATGAACGGTGGTAAACGAATCGGCAAACTCCCAGTTTGGATTATCCGATCCGCTGTAAGAATTGACGGGACCGCCGCCGCTCGCGAATTTGTTATTCCCGAAGCCAACATTGGGCCAGGTCTCCTGAAGAGCGGTGAATACCTTAAAGGTCCCCGCCAGGCCCAGCGCGCTGACCACGGAGGCGGGCGGAGCAGCCGAACCCTCCGGGGCCTGGGCCCGCAGCTTGCCGAAGCGGAAGTTGTTTACGTTCTTACCGCCGAAGCTGATGGTATGTGATATCTCCCAGGCGTCTTCGGTTTGGATATATTCCTCGATACCGTAGTCGATGGAGCCGGAGTTGTACTGGGTGTGGTTGTTGTAATAGGCGTGAGTGTAGCGGCCGAAAACCGAGCCGTACCTGCCGAGGTTCTGATCTCCCCGATAGGTCTGCTGATTCATAATCAGCGGACCGGGAATATTGATGATGAAGTTGGTCGCCCCCTCGGGTGTGCCGGCCACATTCGGCGCAGACCAGAAATGATTGGCAATCGCCACCTGCCCTATCCGCGCCGTTTGGAAAGCGGCCGGAACCTGGCTTCCCCAGTCATTCAGCCCGGTTGTCGGGTCCGCCGGCAGGCAGTCATAGCCCGCGTTTTGTACGGTAGTGCAGTCGGGTGTTCCGTATGCTGGCAGTGGGCCTCCGGGGAAGCCAGTTAAAGGCGGAAGGGTGGTGGCGGAGAAGTCGCCCGACAGTTCCGCCGCAGTGGGTACAACGTTTTCCACTCGGGCGCCGTTATTCATGCGCCAGCCTTCGTAATTGGCCATCCAGAAGGTCTTGTTGCGGCCGTTGTAGATTTTAGGAATATAGACCGGACCGGAGGCAACAAACCCAAACTGGTTCAGCTTGAGAATCGGATTCTCGGTTTTTACGCCGGAGATGACATCGGTAGCGGTAGGGAACGGTGAGCTATCGAAGGCATTGTTGCGGTTCGACTCGTAAATAGCGCCGTGGAGGGAATTTGTTCCGCCCTTGCTGACGATGTTGACTTGGCTGGCGCCGAACCCATTCTCAGCAGGGTATATCCCGCTTTGTATCTTGAATTCCCCAATGGCGTCCTGGGAAAGGATCACTGCCGGGGTCATCAACGCCTGATCCGTATTGACCAGCCCGTCCAGCGTATAGTTGTTTCCCTCGGGACGGCCGCCATTGACGCTGATGGCGTTGCCTTCACCCTGGCGCATGACGCCTTGCTCCCCGCCCACGGTAACCGCGCCCGCACTGATCAACATCAGCTGCATGAAGTTGCGCCCGTTCAACGGGAGGTTAGCTACCTCGTCCCCGCTTATTTCCTGGGACAGGGCGGCGTCGTCGGTGTTCAGGTTCACGGCCTGCGCAGCCACTTGCAGCGTTTCCGTTACCGCTCCCGGCTTCAAAGACAAGGGGATGCGGATTTTTTGGTCAACCGCCAGTGTGAACGAGTCGGTCACGGCTTTTTGGAAGCCGGGGGCCTCTGCGGAAACCCTGTACGATCCGGGTTGCAACGAGGGCGCGTTGAAGTCTCCAGCAGAGTTGCTCTCAGTGTTGAAGGCGGCGTTGGTTCCCGTGTTGGTGACTGTGACCTTGACGTTCGGAAGGACGGCGCCGGTACTGTCGGAGACCGTGCCGTAAATGGTGCCGCTTGCTCCCACCCCCTGCCCGAAAGCCATGCTGGCTGCGACAACGGCGAGAACACAGAAGAGACAAATCCTTCTCAATAACATACGACCTCCTCCCAAAGTGGCTACTGTTGCCGCGGTGAGTGGCTATACCCCCACCTTCCGGCCATTTAAATAGGGCCGGTACACGAAATCCGGGAAGCGAGGCCCCCCGGACTCTCAGGCAACACAAAAATGCTCACACCAAATACGCGCCCGAAAATATAGGGGTCTAAACATGAATGTCAAGGGAAAAGAAATTTCTCAATAGGATTTACGGTACCAATCGGGCAACTACTTCAAATTGGGTGAGGTCGGTGGCCTAACCGGTCAGACCGGCGAACTATTTCTCACGGGCAGGAAAGCATGCCCAGGGGCTGAAGAGCCTGCGTGAGAACTACGTTTCCAAACTAAGTCCCGCAGGGACGGCTGAAAATCAGAGCTGTCCAAATTAGCGGATGAACCATGTTTAGAGTGGAGTTAATTCGCTGATTATGTGGAAGCGGGGGGTCTCGAAGAGAATCAGGTTGGCTACTTGCTCACTCAAGCCAAAGCAAAGTTTGCATGGGCCACCCAGCCATAACAGAATGGCAAGACAAAAACCGCTGACTTTCTCCGCTGCTCTACGGCCGCGGATTGGTTAGGGGGACATGAGTGTCGCGCCTATGGCGCTCCCACGGCAGTCGGGGGCAGGCGGGCGTGACCGGAATGATGACCCAGCCCTTCCGGGCTGGGCTCACGTTTGGCGGGCGGCCCTCCGGGCCTTGACGAAGTCTGCTCCCAGAGACAACCGTTCCATTCTCAAAAAGCTAATTTGGACAAGTCTGGCTGAAAATAGGTCGCGATGCAATCCTGAACAGCTCAGCCGTGCCTGCGGGACCCACGGCAGGCCGGGGCACGCTCAATCATGTTTCATGATGTACCCAGGACGAGCGTCGCAAAGCGTTAACCTATTTGGGGTGTTTTTCTTCAAACCTCCCACAAAATCGTCATCCTGAGCGAAGCGCCTCACAGATTTATCGTGTGATACAGCGGTTGGGCGCGGAGTCGAAGGACCTCGAGGGTGCTTATCTTGTCAATGCTGTTCGGAGCTTTCGACTACCCAAGCCCGAGAACTGAATTCTTCCTGCGGTACGCACTTGATGGTCACGGGTAGATCTTTTCAAGCACTGTAATCATCTTCCATTCCCAAGTCTGTGCAAAATATTTGAACCGTGGCGGGTCCGCCAAGTGCGGGCTTCGGTGGTTGAAAGGGTAACAACGGCATGAGTAGGATACGCGCCCTCGAGGTCCTTCGACTCCGCGCCGAAGCGCTGTATCACGCGATAAATGTGTGAGGCGCTTCGCTCAGGATGACGATTTTGTGGGAGGTTTGAGGAAAAACGCCCCAATTAGGTTAACGCTTATGGGACTAGCCCTGGACTAGCGTAGGGCTAGCTAGCGTCATGGGCTAAGTTCAGACGTCCCTGCGGGAATTTAGTTTGGCAATGTAGTTCTCACGAAGGGGCTTTAGCCCACGATGATTGCATTGCATTCGCGCCGGGGATAAATCGCCGGCCTAACCTAACACTCAGGGAACCTGGAATCGCAGACCGGTCACGGCGTAGGGCGACAGCTGAATTGATGGAGGACCCTTCCAATCATGCCACGAGGTCACGGCGCCTGCACAGAAGCTGCGTTCGTCGAGCAGGAAGACAGATTGAATTTGCAGACCCCCATGCAGGACAGCTTCCTGCTTTTGGCCGGTGAGGTTTGCCAGCCACACGACGCGCGCTCCCGTTCGATCCACACCGGCGATAGCAGCCACAAGATCCGGACGGCTTGAATGAGACTCGTAGCGAAGATTCCCACCTAGTTCCGCCAGCCCGCGCGCGGTGTAAAACGCCGGATGCAGTGTCAGTTCCCCAGGAACCTCTGCGCTCGATAGCCCTAAGCGCCCGGTTAGAGCACCAACCGTAAGCATTTGCAGTGCCGCCTCAGCCGTGGCTGAGACATATCCAATCATCCATGCCGCCGCGAACAGGCTCGTTTGTCTTGGGTCGCGGTCTGTCATTGCAACCCGGCAGTTTACCGGATTCTCCATCACTCGCGCACCGTATGGGTTATGCCGCATGCCGATGGTGGAAGGCCCGATCCAGTAAGCCTTGTCCTTCCCGATGATCGCGCGCGCCGATCGCGCAATGTGCGGCAATGCTTCAAGGCTCTGCATCACGCTCAGATCGTCTGCAGCATGCACGATCGGACAGGTGCAGTGGGAGACGAAATCAAGCAAATCCACCGGAGGACGCTTCCGGTTAAGTTCCGTGAAGTAACTCAGCATTCCCCCACCGATGGCCAGGCCCGGAAACGCCTCCCGCGTAGCCTGGTAGATCTCGCTGAGCGGCGGGCACGCGGGCCATACGCCCCCGGGTAGGGTCGACCGAAGGTCAACCGCGGGTGAAACCAGGACTCCCGTCAAATGCAGGCCCGCTGCAGTGACCATGGCAGCCACGCCCGCCAACTCGTCTCGCACGCTTTCCCTTGCCGGCAACACTAACTCGAGAACGGATTCCGTTTTGCCTATTGCCGATACGTTCCTGGCAATGTCTGCAAAACCGCGAAGGTGGTTCTCCCCGTGGCCCGCGGTGGGGTTGAAGTGGAAGAGCAGAAGCTGAGGCCGCAGATTATCAAGCAGGGTGGGGTGAGCGCGTGCCTCCTCGATCAAATCAGGGTGGATTGATACACCAATACCGGGAAACGTTCCTCCTGGCGCGCCGATGCTGACGCGGATGGGGGCATTTACGCGGCTGGCTTTTCTGCCCGTGGGCTTTGTCTCGGGGCTCCGCGTTATTTCGAGTTCAACGGACTGCTGGTTAGCAAACCCTTGCTCCATGACATAGGGCCAAGGCAATGCGAGTGGGCGGACATACGTCTTGTACGAGGCGTCTGACCAGTTGCGCTGATCTTCCATCTCGAACACGTCGCCATGGAAGCCGCAGCGTGCGGTGATGCCCGGAGCGGCCTGGTGACGGATGGCTTGAATATCTTTGAAAGGCTGCGCCGGCGAAATGTGGTCCGGGAACACTGCTGCTTCCTGCGAACCGTCGACGTGCTCGATGGTAACCGGCTGGCCGGCTACGCCAGCGATTGGATGGAGGACAGCAAAGCCACAGCGCGCGGTGCGAAACGCGGTGACCGGTTCGGCGGTCACAACGAAGACGAGTTTTCCCTGCGCATTGCCGGTAATGTGCGCCTGGTAATTGAGGATCTGGCTGGCGTCCGCCGAAGCGCAGCGAGCTCGATACGTAATGGCGAATGCCTGACCATCCTTCTGGATGTTGCAATCGCTCATCTCTGGGGTGTAGGTTCCCCAATCCGCATTGCGCACTACGTAGGCGATCGCCCGCAACACCTCGTGGTCTTCGTAGCGGATATTACGCAGGCCGCCCGCGACAAAATCCACAGTCAGCGCGCCCGCTTTTAGGGTGATGCTCTTCGGAGGTTTTTCCCTGGTACCCACTCGTCGTTCAATCAGGCTCGTTTTCATGCTTCACCGGATGTGTTCTGCCTTTATACCCCAGCCCGTGCAAAGTTCGAAACAGATCGCCCTCGCGGATATAACCTCATTCAGCCGCAGTTGCGAATTCTGCGCAGCGGATGCCGCTGCTTGACACAAATGCCGTAACTCACCCATGATTTGATGACTCTGACTCCAGGTATTGAGGAGGCGTTCTTCTTATGTTCGAGGGAATGTCGAGGCGATCGTTTGTGAAAGCGCTGGCCGTGAGCGCGGTGTCCAGCTCGGCGATCAAATCCAGCCTCGGGCAAGATCGAGTGGCTGCTTCAGGGCAACCAACGGAATGGAGCTACACCAGCGGAAAGCAATACTCCGACCCCTTCAACCAGGTGGACCTGGATGCCATCATCACCCTGCCCTCTGGTCAGCAGGAGCGCACCCCGGCATTTTGGGCTGGTGGCTCTGAATGGCGGGTGCGTTACGCCGCACCAGCGCCAGGACTCTACCACATCCGATCGGCCTGCTCCGACACCAAAAATGGCGACCTGCATGATCGGGTCTCAGTGTTGAACGTGCAGCCGTATACCGGTCAGAATGCCCATTACAAACACGGTGCGCTTAAAGTTGCAGACGACAGGCGTCATTTTCAGCATGCCGACGGCACCCCTTTCTTTTGGCTGGGTGACACCTGGTGGATGGGCCTGTGCAAGCGGCTTAGCTGGCCAGACGGTTTTCAGACGCTGGCTGCCGATCGCGTGCAAAAGGGCTTTACCATGGTTCAAATCGTGGCCGGCCTGTATCCCGACATGGAGCCCTTCGACGCACGCGGGGCAAATGAAGCGGGGTTCCCGTGGGATCCGGAGTTTACCCGTATTAATCCTGCGTACTTCGATATGGCTGACGTGCGCATGCAGCACCTCGCGGATCGAGGCCTTGCCGCCTGTGTGGTCGGATTTTGGGGATACTTCATTCCCCGCATGGGCATGGCCAAGGTCAAACAGCATTGGCGTTATCTCATCGCCCGTTGGGGTGCATACCCGGTTGTCTGGTGCCTTGCGGGAGAGGGAACAATGCCTTACTACCTTTCGAAAACCAAGGACCAGGATGCGGAAACACAAAAGCACGGCCTGACGGAATTGGCCCGCTATGTGCACGCCACCGATCCGCGGCATCACCCCATCACCATTCATCCTTCAAAGAGTTCGCGACTCTGTGTGGATGATCCCGCGGTGCTTGACTTTGACATGCTGCAGACCGGGCACAACGATCGGCAAAGCGTGCCCAACACCATCGAAACCGTCAATAGTTCGTTGGCCGCGACCCCTAAGATGCCAGTGCTGATAGGAGAGGTGTGCTACGAAGGCATTGCCGAAGCGAGCCGGCAGGAAGTGCAGCGTTTCATGTTTTGGTCCGCGCTTTTGGGGGGGACGGGCGGACACACGTACGGAGCTAACGGCATTTGGCAGGTGAATACTCGGCAGCAACCCTATGGACTTTCGCCGCATGGACACTCCTGGGGTGGGCCCGCGTGGGACATCGCTGCGCAACTCCCCGGATCGGGGCAGCTCGGGTTGGCGAAGGGTCTCCTCACTCGCTATTCCTGGTGGAAGCTCGAGCCGCAGCCCGACCTCATCGATCCGCACTGGAACACAACCAACTACTGGCAACCATTCGCCGGCCAAATTCCGGGAGAAGCCGTTATCGCCTTTTGTCCATCGGGCTTTAACCCGGTCACTTTTAAGAAGCTGGAAGCGGCAACCTATCGCGGATTTTTCTTCAATCCCAGCGACGGAACCGAGATCCCGATTGAAGACGTTCACCCGGATAGCGGGGGCTCATGGCAGCCCCCGGAATTCCCTATCTTCCGTGATTGGGTGATCGTTCTTGAGCGCAAAGCTTGAGGCGATTTCGCAACGGCGTGTCTCCCAGAGGACCACGGCAACAGACGGGCATCTAGGGTTCAGAACTCCCTTTCAAAGCAGGACTGGTACCCTAGTTGGCCGGGAAAAAGCGCAGGGGCTATTGAATGCCGTAAAGGTAATGCCCTCCTCGCAGGTTGAGCTGCCGAACGCTGCCCGAAGCCGAACTGCGAGGGAAAGAGCGCCGCAGGGGCTAAAGCCCTCGTCCTACTGGCCCTTTTCGGCACGACTGAAGTCGTGCCCTGATACAAAGCGCTTTCGAGATTGGCTCGAAACAGACTGACCCGGACATTAGTTTTGCAGTCATCAATAAAGCCCAGATCTTTTTGGCCTTCTTTTCGGCACGACTGAACAGGCTGCGGAAAAGCCGGATCGAGGAAGAACGCACGCCCGAGGGGCTATAGAGTCTGCGTGAGAGCCAGGATTTTCGGGCAAAATCAATACGATTGTGTGTTGATAAGTACCCAAAATCAATACGAATATTGCGTGATTTTCGAGTTCTCACGCAGACTCTAAAGCCCACGATGACTACATTGCATTTGCGCCGGGGATAAATCCCCGGCCACGCCGGGGATAAATCCGGCCTGCCCTGCAACCGAGTTTCTTCGTAAATGGCCCGGCCGCAGTTCTGCTGCTGTTGGCATTGGTCGCCGATGCTCCAGAACCACAGCCGATTAGAGTCTTGAGCGTTCGCGCTACCTTTTCGCTGCTGCCTTCCGCGACCAGGTGACTCTATCTCCCCCAAATAGAAACAGCTGCGAGATGTCCTCAGTATTGGGTGCGAAGCGCAAATCGACGGGTTTGTTGTCGAACCAGCGTTGGACCCGAAGTGTCCGGAAAACGGCTGCCTGTTGTGCGTTCGTTGTTTGAGGGATTACAGCCCACAACCGCGAACCGATTGGAACGTAAGTGGCTGATCCATTGACGAAGATCTGAAGCATCGGGCTCACGGTTACGATTCCGGAGAAGAAGGCACACGTCACATGCCAGCGCAGCAACGCTTCGCACGAGATACGAGGGTCGCTTTCGATTGCCTGGGTTGCGTCGTTCAGATCTTGGGCGATTGGCGCACCGATGAGCATGGCGGGACTTTTGTCGTTGCCGGAAACTGCGAGGTTCTCCAGGAAAAGCCGTAAGCGAGGGGCGGCCTCGAACTCTGTAGCCAGTGACACGTCAGAGGTATCCACTTCAGGTGTGGTTGCTCCCATGGACCTTTTCTCGGTCTTAAGGAACATAAGCTTCGTTCCAGATCCGGCATCACCCGAGACTTTGTAATACGTGACGGTCGTACCTCGATAATTGGCAGGAGGTGGCTGCTCGGGAGTGCGCACGCCAAAGAAATCGCGTTCTATTTGCAATTGCATTCCTGGCGTCAGGTCAACATATCCGCCGGGCCCATAGCCGTACCGATAGAACAGCGTATCTGCGGCCGGAGCGGAGATACTTGCGGCGATTCTTTGCTTCACTGAAAGGTATTCGCGCAGCGACGCAAAGCACCGCCTCTGCTGCAATCCATAAAGAGCTCGCTCAAAGCCCTGCCATTGGTCCTTCATGTCGATGGTTCCGCCGCTCAGTTGAGATGCGGATGCGCTCGGCGTCTCCGCTATCCAAAGGGATGAGTTTCCGGCGTCTGCATACAAAGAGAACCAGGGCCCTTTGATCGAACAATCCCTCACCGGCCTATCCTTTTGTGATTCGATATCGCGAGGGATGCGGATCGTCTGATGATCCGCCGCCGTACTGCCGGCATCGGGCGAAAGAAGAAAATATTCGGAATCGATTTTGCTGAGCTCGTAGATGCTCCTGGGGGAACGAACAGCGCAGCCAAGGCATCCGCCCAACAGGGCGATGACTGCAATCGGCAACACCGTTCGCTGGATCCTTGACAGGGACATCAACTCACTCCAGGACATCGACCGATCGGGACCAAGCTCAGAATCAGGCTCGGAACCAGGCTCGGAATCAGGCTCACTCCGCTCGCAGTGCTTCCATGGGGTTTACCCTCGAGGCCTTTCGGGCAGGGAAGTAGGCAGCGAGGCCGCCACTCACCAGCAAAAGCAGAGCGACGACCGTTAACGTAAGGGCGTCGTGCTCTGCGACGCCATAAAGAAAGCTATGCACAAATCTCCCCGAGGCGACCGCGGTCATGGTGCCGATGAGTACGCCGGTGATGACTAAAACGCCGGCCTGCCGCAACACGAGCCACAGTACTTGTCCCCGTTGCGCACCGACCGCTACACGCAGGGCGATTTCGCGCGTCCGCTGGGTCACGACGTAAGCCAGCAACCCGTACAGCCCCGAAATGCACAGCAGCAGCGCGGTTCCTCCAAAGACTTCGAGCAGGTGTGCCGCCAGCGTCTGGCTTCCGTACGAGTCCTGGACGATCTGGTCCATGCTGGTAAATGTTGCATCCGCAAGTTCAGGGCTAGCCTGGCGAAGCAGAGAACGCACTTCGGGAACAATGGCAGCCGCGGGCCTTTCAGTGCGCAGCGCTAGATCCATCGCGTTGCCCTCAATCGCAAGATACGAATTGCTATCTGGCCCAATCTGCGGAATGCAAATTTCAGCCTCAGGTTCCGATTGTGTGATCGAACTCTGCCGCGCATCGTCCAGCACACCCACGACCACAGCCTTATGATCCTTGCGCAGGTTTAGAAGTTCCATACCCAGGACCGACCTTGGATTCTGTGGATCCGGAGCATACAGCCTGGCAAACGCGCGGTTCACTACGGCGACTGGCTGCGACGAAGCGGTATCTCCGCTATTAAAATATCTGCCCGCCAGCATATTGAGTGCAAACACGTGCTGCGTTTCCGGACTGACCGCTCTGAAATTGCTCGTGATGAGATCATCACGGTTGTGATGGCCGCGGTACTTTACCTGCAAGGTCAGCCTCATATGGAATGTTTGCCCGAGCGGTACCTCCGTCATGAGGGTGGCAGACTGTACGCCGGGTAAATGCTGGACCCTTTCGAGCAGCGGTTGGTACAGCTCTCTCGTCATGTCGCGATTCGTAAAAGAGTAAGTGGGGATCGTAAGGTTGGCGACGACGATGTGGTCTGTGCGAAAACCCAACGGTACATGACGCAAGGCATAGATCGTTCGCAGAAGTAACCCGCACGCCGCGAGCAGCGTGAGCGACATGGCAATTTCTGCTATCACCAGTGAACTGCCAATGCGATGCTGGCGTCGGCTCCTTCCACCCTGCTGTCCACCTTGCCTCAGCGCCGGTTCGATGGGCATGTGCGCGGCAAGAAGCGACGGCCACATCGCAGAAAAGACGGTCGAAAACAAGGTGAGCCCGACCAGGACCAGGAGGATCTTCCCGTTTGCACTAGCCGCTATCTGGATTGGCAAGTGTGGAGGAGTCTGCTTGTCGAAAATTCTGATCGCTCCGAAGGCAAGCAGACTTCCCAAAAGTGAAGCTGTGCTGCTGAGAACCAGACCTTCGACGATCAGCTGCTGTGTAATCCTCCCACGACTGGCGCCAAGCGCACCGCGCACCGCAATCTCGCGCTGCCGAGCACTGCCGCGAACCATGAAAAGGTTGGTCACGTTGACGCATGCAATCAGCCATAGAACTCCGGCTGCCGCCAGCAGCGCAACCAGTGCGCGCGTCACGCTCGGGTTACCGAGCGAGTCGGCGTATCTCCGAACAATCACGGTAGCTCTACTCTCGCGAGCGTTCGGATCCTCATAGGCTTTGGCAATCTGGGCTTGCAACGTCTTCAAGTCGGCCTCTGCTGCGGCCGGCGCAACGCCATCCCTCAATCGGCCGATTACCTGGTATTCCCGAGTTGCATTCTTTCGCACCCTATCCGTGTCGTCCAACTGGACCGGCGTCCAGACTTCCGGGCCCTTGGTTTTCGCCCCCAAGCCAAATCCCCTCGGCATCACGCCAACAACGGCATACCCCTTACCATTGAGCAGGACCTTCTTGCCCAGGATCGCTGGATCACCACCAAATATCTGCCGCCACGCGGAATCGCTCAATACAAGCGTATTGGCGTTCTTCCCATCGTTGAAGGGTTCAGCACCCTCGTCGAAACCATGACCCAACATCGGAAGGACACCCAGCGCAGGAAAGAAATTAGGGCTGACATTGGTGAGATGGACCATTGCCGAACCCCCGTTCCCTTCGAGAAAGTTGAATCGGCCCCCGCCCGGCCCGGCTGTGAAGTAAGCAATCTGATTAAAGGTTCTGTTTCGTTCTTGCCACGCTTTCAAATCAAGATAGGCGGCGCCGTGCGCAACTATATCTCTCGGGCCGTGGATGCTCGCCTCCTCCACCGTCACTAGCCGTTCAGGCTGCGGATAGGGCAGGGGTTTTAGCAGAACGTGATCGACGACCGCGAACATGGCCGTCGCTGCGCCTATGCCGAATGCCAGTGTCGCGATCACGGTGATGGAGAATCCCGGAGATCTCCGCAACTGGCGCAGCGCATACATGGTGTCTCGCTGCAATGACTCCAACCAAACCCATCCCCACATTCGGCGTACCACGTCTTTGATTAACGCCTGGTTGCCGAAATCCCGCTCGGCTTCGCGCCGCGCTGTCTCCTCAGCAGCACCGCGGTCGCGGTTATCGGCAGCAGCCAGGGCAAGATGTGACTCGATCTCCTCATCGAGGTCTGATTTGGCGCGGTCCGGTCTAAGGATGCGGCTCCAGAAGTTCATCGTAGGCCTCAGCCTTCCGGCGATGGAGACATTATGTTGCCGATCGCTGCGACCATCGCCTCCCACTTGAAACGATCGCGGACCAGTTGCTTCTTGCCCTCGGCCGTGATGCGGTAATACTTGGCCCGTTGCTTTTGTTCGGTGTGACCCCACTTTGAGGCGATCCAGCCTTGATGCTCCATGCGGTGCAATGCTGGGTACAGCGAGCCGGTCTCTACCTGCAGCACCTCTCCAGACTGGGCGCGAAGGGCTTGCCCGATGCCGTAGCCATGCTGGGCGCCCCATTGGAGCGTCTGAAGTATGAGCATGTCCAACGTTCCCTGCAGGAGCTCGATTCGATTCTGATACGGCTGACGTTCTGGGGCCATAGTGTAGAAACTGTAAACCTTAAGGCAGTAGAGTGTCTACAGAGCGTAGCTTATTTTCTACTAACCCTACACATCTTCCTTAGAAGTTTATTCCCCCAACAAATCGAAGGGTGTCCCCACCCTGGAGTGGCTTGGGGAAAAGTCTCTAAACGACGGGCAGGGCTTTTCGCCGTGCCGCACCGATGAGGGCTTAAAGAGGGTGTATGAGAACTGAAAATAAAACCGCAGATCTCCACTTCGCTGCGCTTTTTCGAAAAACATTTCCACGAAAGGTCTGTAGAACTGCAGATCCCTCCGCTACGCTTCGCTTCGGTCGGGATGACAAAGGGGAGGGCAACGCTTCCATGGAGAGCGGTCGCCGGAGAGAAGGCGTTTTTCATCACCTTGGGTGGGCCGCAGGCCCATGATTCCTCTGCCGAGATGACAAATTTGTCACACGGAAATTGCCAACTATCCAGTGGATGCACGCCCGTCCCTGGCTCAACAAATTTGTCATCTCGACCGGAGCGCAGCGAAGTGGAGAGATCTGCGGTTTTCTTTTCAGTTCTCACACACCATCTAAAGCCGCACCTTTCGCTAAGGCACTTTGCGCTCAACGGCGAGCATCGGGGGAAGAGGCTTCACAGCGCGCTATTTCCCGATGACAATCTAAAGACAAAAACGGAGGGTTCGCTCACATAGAATAGGTTCTGCCGCATGAGGTGGCGCGATGGCCGTTAGTCAGGAGCGATGTCGTCACGCACCCGCGTGGTCTCAAGATCTCCTGGACTCGAGCGAGCCTCCTGAGGTTCAGCCGCCGCGCTTCGATACGGGATTGGGGGCGTGGGTGCTTACTCGCCGCTCCGACATCGTGGCGGCGCTTCGCTCATCTACATTGGCCATGACGGGTTTCGACAGCGCAATGCCAGAGACTCTGCCGGATGAGGGTGCTCGCAAATCGATTCTTGCCGAAACCCTCGATGCCCTCTCTCCCACCCAGTTGCAGCAGTGGCGCGAATGGCTCGCTCCACAAGTAGAGGCGCTGGTCGATCAAGTGCCTCAGGAACGGCCCGTGGATCTTTTAGGGGAGTATGCCATGCCACTTTGTCTTATGCTTGCAGCAAGAGTAACTGGCATAACGACAGATGATGCCCACCGGCTGGCGCCGGATGCTCGCGAGGTTTCGGCGGCAGCCGCTGACCCGGGTGACCCGGCATTGAAGGCCCGTGCAAAGGCCGCTGACACCATACTTCGCGGTCACTTTTCTACCGGACCGGAAACCCTCCGAGACTCAGGATTTGTAGCCCTGTCGCAGACCATACCGTGCCTTCTGGGCAACGCATGGTTCGCCCTGATACAGCATCCGGATCAATGGGGGCTTCTGCATAACGAACCGGCTCTCATGGATCAGGCGGTCGAGGAATTACTGCGTTACGCGGGGCTGGTCCGCGTTCTCTTCAGGGTGGCTACGGCAGATATAGACTTAGACGGCCTGCATCTTCGCAAAGGAACGCGACTCATTCTGCGGATTATTGCCGGCAATCGCGATCAGGCCCATTTCGAAAATCCGAACACGTTAAACATTTCCCGGCGTGGCTCCGGGCACCTCAGCCTCGGGATGGGGCCGCACGCCTGCGCGGGCGCGAACCTGATCCGCATGGCGATGAAGCAAATTACTCTGCCCCTTGTGACCCGCTTCAAAACAGCCAGGATTGGCGAGCCAGTGGAATGGCAGGGCGGATGGGTATTCCGTTCCCCCAGGTCGCTTTGGGTTCATCTTGGCTAAAAGCCCGCAGCTGCTATGTACTCTAGACCACGCCCGCAGAGGGCATATAAGCATCTGAGAAGAGGCCGCCCCAGGAGGCATCAAGGTAAAGCCAGCGTTGGGTGCTAAACCAGCTGGTTGGCAGCTCGGGAATATGCAGTAGTCCGTGACCGCCGGCGCAGATCAGCTCAGTCCCATTCCATGCCAGGAAGCTCCGTGACGCTTGCCCAACGCGGGCCGGATGAGACAGCACCCGAAGGCATACCGGACAGCGCTTGCGTTGATCCTGAAGTATCCAGCGAAAAGCAAATAGCAACCCGAAGTAAGAGAGCCCCAGCTGGATATATTGCGCCGTTGTAGAACTGAATGAGTGGGCACCATAGGCAACATCGACAGAAGTGAGATAAACCAGCGGCACTACCAGTGCGAATTTACTCCAGAAGAAAATCCATCGTCTTGCTCGCAGTGCCCAGGGGATGCGTCCCCTATGGCGAGGGTACTCGCCCAGAGGCAACGCTGTGGTGGCCGGCAAGGTGACTAAGGCCACAATGAGCGTGAACAGAAAGATGGAGAAGGGCAGTTGGGCCCGTCGTGCCAGCGATATGCAATCGTAGCGCTCAGAGTTACCGTCTTCCCGGTGCACCGTCATGTATCGCCAGTCGTCGTCCGCCTGGGCTACGGATCCGGTCCCTCGCACGTGGGCCAGAACGAATCCCATGGTCTTTCGCGGCAACTTATCCAAATGGTGCTCATCTTCGAGCAACCACGCGTCCATCTGGCCTGGAAGCCATGAGTCCAGAGAGATCACGCCGGCGATCAGGACGGGTTGCCCCGCTATCTGGGTGACACTTCCAACCAGGCCGGGGTCGCCGCCGTAAAACTTGTCCCAGGCGGCGTGGCTCAGGAACAATCTCGCGGCGTACGGACCATTTGATTGGTTCCCGACAGACGCAGGGACCGGCAGGTTGAGCAACTTGAAAAGATTGTCGCTTGCCCTGGCAATCGTGAGTTCTGCCGTCGCGTGTCTTGCAATATGAACTCGTTTGAGTATGGGTTGATAAAAGGCAACGCCAGTAAACAGGCGCCGGGTGCTGGTCTTCCAGGACTGATAATCCTGTAACCATATGGTGGGAATCTGGGTTCCGTAATAGCCTTCGCCCGAAATCATGACCAGGCCGTCGCCCGCTCGATATTGCGAGCGCTTGATGGCCTTGTCGGCACCTGGCAGAGATAGACACACCAATAGGCTGATCGCCGTCCATATGGCTAAGGAAAGGGAACAGCGCGATGCAGAGCCGATACGGAAAATCCTGCGTGGCGCCGAGCCCAGGCTAATCCACCTAAGCAAAAAAGCATCACGGAAAGCACCAAGGCAGAAATCAGTCACTTCCGGCGCGCCATGGAAACAACCGCGAGATTGGCGGCTGTACGCATGCCACACATGCCAAAGCTCCGCTTCCCACTCTGTCAACCACTCTGCGCGTTCTCGACCGGGCACCAGCCACGCGGCACAACGGAGAATGAAGCGGCAATTCGGGAGAGAGCGGAGCAGCAAGCGGAGACTCATGCGTTCTTGACCTCCGGGTCCGCGATCATTTTTTGCAATAGCGGGTAGCGCTTGTGCATAGCTTGCAGGGCTGTTACGCCCGCACGCGTTAGTTTGTAGTACTTCCGCAAAGGCCGCTGTTCGGCGTCGGCAATCGATTGCTGTTCCCATTTCGACGCGATGAGGCCGTCGCGTTCCAGGCGTCGCATCGCCGGGTAAACCGTCCCGCTGGGTAGACCTGTCGCCTCCATCACGCTGAAGCCGTAGATCTGGCCGGCATGAATCGTTTGCAGAATCATGGCCGCGGTATGTGAGAGTTTGGGCTCGATGGCCATGGTCAGCATTCTATCTATGTAGCATACTGTTGACCAGTGAAAGATAGTATGCTACATAGGGTAGAGCGATCGGAGGCCCGGCCCAATGCTCGAGCTCGAGAACCTGTCCAAAAGCTATTGTGGTGTCAACTTGATCGATCTGGAAGAAGAAGAGGAGGAATTTCCTCAACGACTTGGGCTTCGCTACTAATCTTTAATACCCGCTCGTTCCCGCGATAGCCGCGCAGACCGTCAACGCAAGAATTCTGGAGCGCCCGACGGTCTGCTTACGTCTTACCTCATAGGTTGATCCAGTGTTCGATTGCGGACAGGGCTGCCCGAGATTGAACGGGACTTTTCGTTTTTTCGAATCCCTACCCAGGCCTGCGTCCTGGGCTAAGTTCAGCAAGTTCCGCCGTTCGACAAGCTCAGGGGTGGTCTCTGCGGGACTCATTTTTCTATTGATCGGTTCTCACGCGGGGGGGTAAAGCCCAGATTTTTGTGGCCTTTGAACGGCCCGACTAAAGTCGTGCCCTGATACAAAGCATCAGAGCGGTGACGCCAGGAAACTCGCGCATTCCGTAGATTTGGATATCCACCCTGTCTGACGGGCCGGATTCAAATAACCCGGCAAGCAAAGCTGCTTTGAGTCGAACCTGAGATTGGACGCATAAGTGCAATGACCATGCTGGGCTAAGTACGACCTCGCCCTGGGAGTTCAGGAAGGACGCTGACAATGTTGAATTTCCTCCCACGAATTCGCAGCACACCGGTTAAGAAAGCCCTGCTGCTCCTGCTCGCTCTTACGCTCGCTTTTCCTCTGTTCGCAATGGCACAGTCGGTGGGGACGCTTCGAGGTCAGGTGTTGGATCCCAGTGGTGCCGTCGTTCCTGGAGCCTCCGTCACTCTTACCCAGGGATCTACCGTGTTCAGCGTGCAGTCAGGGAATGATGGAATCTACGTCTTCAAGGCAGTGCCTCCGGGCTCATACAGCATCAGGGTACAAGTAAGCGGGTTCGCAATCTTCACAAAAACCGGCATCGTGGTGGCGGCCGGTCAGGCTCGTCAGCTGAATGTAACACTCGCCATTGCCGTTCAACAGCAGGACATTACCGTCACTGATCAGAATGCAGGTGTGAGCGTAAACCCAGATGAAAATTCAAGCGCGCTGGTGGTGAAGGGAAGCGATCTCGATGCTCTCTCCGATGATCCCGACGAGCTACAAAACGAACTCCAGGCGCTGGCTGGGCCCACCGCTGGGCCGAGCGGAGGACAAATTTACATCGACGGTTTCACCGGTGGCCAAATTCCGCCCAAGTCATCCATCCGCGAGATTCGCGTCAACCAGGATCCATTTTCAGCGGAGTTCGACAAGATCGGATACGGAAGAATTGAAATTCTCACCAAGCCTGGCTCCGATAAATTCTCCGGGCACATAACATCGTTGGGAAATGATTCGGCGTGGAACACGGCAAATCCACTCGTACAACAGCAACCGAGCTACTACCTGTATTTCATTCAGGCGGATGTCAACGGTCCTCTGACCAAAAGCGCCTCCTACTTCTTTAGCCTGTTCCGCTTTGACCGGCAAAACCAGACCATTATCGACGCCGTCAACCCGGACGATACCAGCACGAAATTCAATGAAGCCCTGCCCAACCCATCGTCTCTTCTGGTCGCCAATCCTCGCATAGATTTCCAACTGGGCAAGAGCAATACTCTCTCCGTCCGGGACTCGTACGTGCGCTCAGTCGCAACCGCCAATGGTCCTGGTCAACTCAACCTTCCCGAACAGGCATTCAATGTAAAGAATCAGGAAAATGCCATCCAGGTGAGCGACACCGTAGTGGTCAACCCGCGCGTGATCAACGAAACACATTTCCAGTGGCGCCGGGTCCGGAACAGCCAGATCGCCTCCTATTTCACCCCAACGGTTACGGTTCAAGGAGCATTCACCACCGGGGGAAGCAATTCCGGGTTCGCGCAGGATCACCAGGATATCTTCGAGTTGCAGAACTACTCGACGGCAACCGCTCGGAGTCACACCATACGCTTTGGCGCCCGTCCGCGCGCCTATAGGGATGTTAACGATTCCACCGCCGGATCGAACGGGAACTATCTATTTACTTCGATCGACCAGTACCTGGCCCAGACACCGGCGCAATATCAAGCCACGGTGATCAAGAATCCCCTGGCGCGGGCGCTGTTATTCGATGCAGCTCTCTTTTATCAGGACGACTGGCGCGCAAGGCCCAATCTGACGCTGAGCTACGGCTTGCGCTTTGAAACCCAAAATCGCATCCACGTCCATGCGGATTGGGGACCGCGTTTTTCTTTGGCGTGGGCGCCGGGCCACCTGGGCAAGACTCCTCCCAAGACCGTCGTGCGAGCGGGCTACGGGTGGTTTTACGATCGGTTTACCGTGCCCAACTCATTCTCGTCGTCCACCGGGACACCCTACATCGTGCAGGCCATCCACCAGAATGGAATCAATCAACAAAGTTACGTGATCAACAATCCGGATTTCTATAATCCGAATGCCGCTGCGTCACCAAGCACCCTGGCGCAATCCGCCACGTCGATCCCATCCTTCTACAACATCGATCCCCACTTTCACGCCGCGCTCAGCATGCAGGGCGGCGTTGGGGTCGATCAGCAGATCCATAAGAAGCTCATGGTCAATGCAACCTACCTGTTTACGCGCGGCGTTCATCAGTATCTCACCAACAATGTCACCGCTCCCGAATTCGACCCCTCAACGTACACCGTGGTCGGCCCTCTTCCCGCTGCGTATAACTATCAGTTTCAGTCTGGCGGTATTTACAAGCAGCACCAGGTGATCGTCACCGCGAACATGCAATTACGGCATCTATCGCTGCATGGTTCGTACACCTTCAATGAGGCAAAAAGCGATACGCAGGGGGTCAACTACGTTCCCTCTGTGGCCCAGGATCCTGGCCTTGATTACGGCCGCGCGGGGTTCGGCATCAGAAACCGCCTCTTCCTGCTTGGTACTTACTCCGCGCCTCACGGCATTATCTTTGCGCCACTGTTAGCGGCTCAGTCCGGTACCCCTTATAACCTCGTGATCGGCAACGATCTCACCGCGAACAACCAGTTCAATGCGCGCCCTACGTATGGCACCTGCGGGCAGGCCGATGTGGTTTCCACCCCCTACGGCTGTCTGGATACCGATCCGGTCGGCAAGGGGGAGAAAATTCTTCCCTATGGCGCCGGGATTGGACCCGCGAATTTCGTTATGCACATGCGGGTCAGCAAAGTAATTGGGATTGGCCCCAGAATCGAGGGCGCGAAAGGTGCAGGCGGAATGCAAGGGGGAAATGGCAGCGTAAATGGCCGCGGGTTGAGTGGTGCGCAGGCGCAACCGAAACTCGATGCCACCGTGGCCCGAAAATACAGCCTGACCCTGGTTGGAGGGGCACTGAACATCTTCAACATCGTGAATCTAGGCACGCCTAACGGCACGCTCGCCTCACCGCTCTTCGGCAAAACGCAGTCCCTCGCCCAGGGTCCGTTCGGATCACCGACCCCCGGTAACCGTGCCGTCTTTCTTCAGGCCGTCTTTACTTTTTAAATGTTCAGTGAATTGGCTTCCCCAGCCCACCATCGCTGCTGATGCAGCGCGCAGATCTGGAGCTTCGGACGATCGCGGCACCAATGAGGATCGCGAACCAATCGGCGAAATCCCAGGGCAACAAACTCCACAGAAGCGAGGTGTGCCCGCCGGCCACCCACTCGAACAAAGCAGCGCCAGTCATCGCAGCAAAAATGAGACTTAGGGTAATCGCAGCCGCCATCTCCCTTCCCTTGGCCGCCAACGCGACAACACAGCCAACGAACAAGAACACGATGAGAAACCCGATGTCGATCCCAGTTGTCGCGAAGAATACGTATATATTAAAGTGCCTATCCGGCACCTGGTATTTCTCAAGAACTGCAAATATCGCCCGCTCAGGGAATCCCAAAAAGCCAATGACAAACCGCGGTAGCAGAAATCCTCCGACGACGGCGGCAGCGGTCGACCATGGGGCGATGCGGTAAGCGGTGTAGATGAGATGTGCAATGGTCTTTACGGCCTGTCGCCAAAACCATCGTCGAGCGAAGGCAACTCCCGATTTGCAGGCAAGGTAGGAGAATTCCTCAAGCAAATCGCCCATGATCGCTTCTGCATCGTCGGGAATGGTGAATAGATTCACAAGCCAGAAGGCGAGGCGCGGAGGTTGAACGGAGAGCGGTTGGGATGTCATGAGTAGCCCTCGAGGATGTCAAGGCCTTCAGTCATACTTTGGAGCGCTCTTTGCGTGCGGTTCACCGCCGTCACTCCTTTAGCCGTAACCCGGAAAAAACGTTTCGAACGTCCGCCGCGTTCTGGCGTGGGATCGCCTCGATAAGATTTAACGTACCCCTTTGTCTCCAGACGATCGAGCGTGGCGTACACAGCTCCGATGGACACCTCACGCTGCGTGCGGAGCTCGATCTCCTGGCGCACGGTTACCCCGTACGCTCGTTCTTCCAGCCGCATGAGCGCCAGCACAACAATGTGCTCGAATTCACCGAGGTAATCGCGGCCACTCATTATCTATACATTATAGAATAAATCTCGATTGCGGCTTCAACTTTTGAACAGCGGCCGAGCCATCTCGCCAGCCATAATGTTCATTCGGAAGGGGAAGTCGGAGAAGGGCAAGAATTGCGGGATGCTTGTAATATTCCTTTGAAGCCGCTCTCCAAGGAAATGACCGATGAAATCGCTGGCCGACCCAACGAAGTTGAAGCCAATTGACAAGAAGGACGGCCTGATTCAGGTCATCATTGAAACGCCGGCGGGGAGCCGTAATAAGTTTGCCTATGACCCCGATCAGGGCATATTCGCCGTAAAGAAAGTTCTTCCGGCGGGAATGGTTTTTCCCTATGACTTCGGCTTTCTCCCACGGACGATTGCACCGGACGGAGACCCGATCGACGTCCTTCTTTTAATGGACGAACCAGCCTTCCCGGGCTGCGCGGTTAAAGCTCGTCTCATCGGCGTTATCGAGGGTGAACAGCTCGACGGAAAGAAAAAGATCCGCAACGACAGGCTGATTGCCGTCGCCGAAATGAATCACATGTATGCCAACGTCCGTAGACTAAAGGACCTTCCCGGAAAATGGCTCGACGAGTTGCAAGACTTCTTCGTGAACTATCACAGCCTGGAAGGGAAGAAGTACAAGCTGCTCGGGTGCAAGGGAGAAGTAGCTGCCTGGCGTCTGATAAAGGCAGCGCAGAAGGCTGCTTAGCCCTCCCGATGGCAGAGATTCAGCCCGGGCGCAGAGCCGAACACTCTCGAATCGTAGGCCGTTACTTATTGTGCGGCTGGGTAGCGTGTGGGGGCGGCTCGATAAAGGTGCCATGACCCGGGGAATGAAACAACCAGACACCGATCGCCACCACCAGCGTCACCAGGATGACCACTCCAAGCAGCAATCGGGCGATATTGGAAGGGCAAAACTCTCCGACACGTGGCATACCCCCCGATTATAGCCACCAATAAGCTTCCTGGAAGTGGGCAGCCAAACAAACCCCTGGATGGGCCGCGCCCGGTTTGGAACCCTCTTGCTGACAGAAATTGTTCTTGCGGGCCACCGTCGCGCCGTTTGGGCGCATCTACCCTAAAAAGGCCGCTGGTTGGTGACAGGCTCATCGTTAGGTGTCTACCCATTTATCCTATGACCTCGCACCACAGAATTGGCGATTGGTTTACCCACGCCGCGACTGGCTTTGCAGTCACGGATGTCGAAGGCAAAGTGATTGATGCGAACGAAACTCTGGCCAGGATCGTCGATCGAACACCGGCGGAAATTAGCGAAGTAAATCTATTCGAGCTGACCCATCCTGAGGACCAGGCGCGGCACCGCGGTATGTTGAAGAAGTTGCTGAATTCTGAGATTCCCGGATTCGTTATCGAAAAGCGGTATGTACGTCCCGACGGAAGTGCCGTTTGGGTCCGCAATTCGGTAAGCCTGATAGACGGCGAGCCAACCAGACCAAGCAACCTTATCTCCATCTGTGAAGACATCAGTCAACGCAAACGGGCTGAGTTGGCTCTGGAGCAACAAGAACAGCTGGCCGCTATTGGAAGATTGACCTCTTCGATCGTCCATGAGATCAACAACCCCTTGGAAGCGGTTCTCAATTTGATATTTCTGGCCCAACATTCAGCGGATCTCAGGGAAGCCACCCCGTACCTTAAAGATGCCGAAGAGGAGCTGAATCGTGCTTCCGAGATCACCGCGCATGGTTTGCAATTCCATCGTCAATCGTCGTCCCCGGCTTTTACCAATGTGGTGAATATCCTGCAATCGGTCCTGGCTCTGTTCAAGGGAAAATTCAAGGTGGCCCGGGTGCAAGTCGAATTAGAAGCGCAAGACGCGCCGGAACTGATGTGTTTTGCTGGCGAGATGCGCCAGGTCTTTGTGAATTTGATCGGCAATGCGGTCGATTCGATGGAGAGGGGCGGTCGATTAAGGATTAGGGTAAGGCCTGGCACCGACTGGCGGACGGGTCAAAAGGGTGTTCGGATCACGATTGCCGATACGGGATCCGGGATTAGCCCTGAAACGCAGAAGCATATGTATGAACCGTTTTATACCACCAAGGGTGTCGGAGGTTCGGGCCTCGGCCTGTGGGTTACCGCCAGAATAGTGCGCAAGCACCAAGGGAGTTTGCACGTCCGTAGCAGGTGTCTGGCGCAATTGGGTGGGACCGCATTTACTTTAATTTTTCCTTATACCGGCGCTGAAGGCAAAAGTGCGGGCTTTCACGAACACGCTGCCTGAACCTTATTGTCATCATCCGTCTTTTCCGCATCTAAACGCTTCAAGTGGTCCTGCCCAGCAAGTCGGGACTTATCCAAGGAGACCTGCATGACCGACCCGAAGAAGTGTGCCAATCCGGCATGTAACTGTACCCCGCCGAATAAAGAGAACTACTGTAGTTCTCACTGTGAAGCATTGAAAGGTTCGGTAGAGGTGCTCTGCAAGTGCGGACACGCAGGCTGCGCCGGAGAGGCGTAACAGGCTGCACAACAGTTCTGTGATACCTCGCCGGGACAGTTTCACAGGCTGCAAATTCGTCTGTAGAGGACGGCTTTAGAGGATGTGTGAGAATGCTCGTTTCCAAGCTAAGGCTCTCAGGGACGATTGAAAGTTACCCAAGGCGCGGCCTTGGTGCTCTTCTGCGATCGGTTTCGAGCGAGTCTATGTGTAGGTGGGGTCAATCACGGAACGCACAGCCTGCACTGAGTCTGCCGGAAACTGGCCCAGCCGCGCGTGTTCTCGTATCGTTGCTTCGTCGGGAGCGATATACACGCAATATAGCTTGTTATCCGTTACGAACGACTCCAGCCATTGAATCTGTGGGCCCATATTCCTGAGCACGCTGCACGACGCCTGCGTAATGGCCGCGAGCTGCTGACGATCGAGCGCTCCGGCGCCCGGTATGTTGCGTTCGATGATGAATTTCGGCATAGGGCTCCTCAAGTTCACCAATGTTACACGATAGCCTGTGAGGGCTCGCCGGGCAGGTAGAAATTTCGGTCAGGACCGGTAAAATTTGCCCTTGCTCTCCAAGCGTGGTGACCGCATCCAAATAAACGGAAAGGACCTGCCATGCAAACGCAAAAGCCATCTGTCAAACTCGAAGATTGGGCGGTTGTGCCAAGTCTTAATTCCGGGAGCTATCAGGCATTGCGGCCTGGAAACTTATTGGTGGGCAGAGCGTTCGGCCACCAGAGGATTGAGAGGGGCAAATTCATCTTTACCTCTCCGATCGTGTGTGTCGATATTGAGAACAAGCTCGTGGAGACAAGGAATACTCGCTACCTGCTCGGCGAGATTAGTGAAGAGTACAAGGCCTGGATCAAAGTGCAAAAGGCGGCGGGTGTCGCAGCCTAGGCGGAATACTTGTAACCCTATATCAGCGGCGGAAGCACCACAGTGGCCGCTCCCAAAACGATCTCGTCAAAGGCATCGGCGTTGAGAGGTTCCTCGGGCCCCACGTAGACCGTACGAATGCCTCGCTGATTGGCAATGTGAACGAATCCGGCGGCGGGATAGACGGAACCAGATGTGCCCACGACCAGGACCTGGGTGGCACGATCGAGTTCGCCATAAATGCCATTCATATCCAGCGGAATTTCGCCAAACCAGACAATGTGCGGACGGACCGCCGCTCCGCACTTGCGGCATGTGGGTAGATTGTTCGCGGTCTCGTACAGTTCATGATCGGCGAAAGGTGAGTTACAGGTCACGCAGCGTGATTCGAAGAGGCTGCCGTGCATATGGTGTACACGTTGGGACCCGGCGCGCTCATGTAGATCGTCGACGTTTTGCGTGCAAAGATAGAAACGGTCGCCCAGCTTTTGCTCAATCGTTGCCAGAGCGACGTGCGCAGCGTTTGGCATCGCGGCAAGGGCGTCGCGGCGGCGCATGGAATAAAAACGCCACACTAATTCCGGGTCGGCGTGCCAGGCCTCGGGCGTTGCGACCTGATCGACCCGATATCCATTCCACAGCCCGCCGGAACCACGGAAGGTAGCGAGGCCGCTTTCCGCCGACACACCCGCACCAGTCAAAACGAAAAGCCGGTCATTCTGGGTCAGGATCATGATGAGAATAATACGGTGTCAATTGGAAGACGCGGAAGCGCGCGTAGCGGTTGCTGGTGCGCGGGCGGAGCCGCCAGGGGACGTCGCTGACGCAGGAGCTGTGCGCCGCGTCCGTGCTTCTTCTACCCGGGGCGTTGCCGCCCGGCAGGATGCCGGCACATTTTTCATCTGCTTAGCGAATACCAGATAGCTGGGCTGTGCGGGCCGCAGTGTCACCCAGTAGCTCGATGCTGAAAGCAGCGGCTTTCTCTGCGTGAGCATCTGGTTCTCAAGGATCTTGACCCCACACAACAAATTATTACGTGGCGTAAGAATCGTTCTCGCCGGATCTTTCTCCGGTAGCTTCTTGTCTTTTTCCCAGTCAAAGTCGCAGCCATATCGTGTCGCGTCCATATACGTCAGTTGCAGCAGCCCCTCTTGCCGCACCACGCGTTTGGTAACCGTGTCTTCCACGGCCACTTCGGGCTCTGTGTGGCGCACATCGGTGGTCGGCTTCAAACCTGCCTCCGCCGCTGCAATCGCCTGGAATGTATACGCCCAGAAAGCACGTTTATCTGCATTGCTCATGGAAGCGAATCGGGGACAATAACTTCTGACGCCGCGGGCAACCCTCGGCGAAAGCATTTCCGGAGACAATGCTTTCTCCACGATTACGTCCCATTGGGGGTCCCATGACGGCTCTCCCAGCTCTTGTTTTGTTTTCGCAATGGGAGTTGGGGGAGCCGCTTTCATTACTGGCTGCGGCTGCGGGGCCGGCTGGGCAGGCTGCTGCGCAACTTGCCTGTTACAACCCGCAAACATCAGTGCAGCGCAGAGTGGAATGCGCGCCGTCATCCAACTTGTCGTATATCGGATCATCGATCGTGCTTGGTTGGATGCGGATTTTTCGAGTGGCAGCCAAGTGCGATAACGATATTTTTAGCCGGACGTAAGGCAGTAGTTAACCTCTAATGGGACGGTGGCATTTTCAGGAATTCTCCCGTCGCCAATGCCCGCCGCGTAAACCGCGCCTCCAGGATTGCACCCTTAAAATGATCTTTGAGATTTATGCGAACCCCCACGGACGAATGACCCGGCCCCTGGGGCGCCAGTTGCACGCTACCCTCACCCTGCAACTCATTGTCGACATAGTTCCTGAGCGTCTTCCCGTCGTAAACCGCTGTAACCCGATACCACTTTCCGAGAGGATGAAGTTTCTGGCAGTTCAGCAGCGTCTTCGATTGACCACCCGCCATCGCGAAACTGTCCAGGCACCACTGCCCATTAACGATCCGAATCTCAAACAGCAACCGGTCATCCATATCTTTTCCGGTTGCTGGATCCAGCACCGATAGATGGAAGAACCGCTGTGCCGGGGCGCCATCCGCGTCCGGCCTGAAGATAACCTCCCACGTCCAGTTTGCGGCGCCCGCCAGGGGATGCACGGGAACAAACAGCGCGTCTTCAACCCCGTTGAACTGAACCGCCTTGCCCAAGGGAGTATCAATCACCTGCGGATGACCGAGTACCTCGGTAGCATGGCCGCCAATCGCTGAGGTCTGATCGAACCTCCAGACCTCAGCACTCTGGGCTCCGGCGTTCTGCCCAAACAAGAGCGAGCCGGCCAATACCAACGATGCAAGCACGACACTGGTCCGGTGGCTCAGAAGTAGAATTTTCCCGCTAATTGGATAATCCGGGTGGCATATCCACCCGATAGACCATTATTGATTCTTCCGTACGTCTGCGAAGTAATGTTGGTGGTGATGGTCGACGGATCGGGATTGTAATGTTTGAACGCGTTGAAGAAATCGGCGCGGAGTTGTAGATTTCGCGACTCTCCCAGCTTGAACCCTTTGGTCGCAGAGAAATCATCGTTGAACAAACCAGGCAGGCGGATCGCAGCGGTGCGTGGTGACGTACCGAACTCCCCGGGCAGCGGAGCCGTGAAGGCCGCCGTGTTGAACTGCATCATGGGGGTCCGTTGGCCCCGGGCCAGGTTCGGAATTTGACCGGGAACCTTGTCGGGACGCGAAGTCTGTCCGGTTCCGGTGTTCGATGTGCCCGAATAACTTACGTTCGACGCGTCGCCGGATACGGCGGTCACGATGGTTGAGACCTGGAACCCGTCGAGGAGCAGCTTCTTGAGCCCGGTCGAGCTTTGGAAGAAGGGAATGTCATAGAGCACAGTTCCGCTAAAGCGGTGGGGAATGTCGTACAAAGAAATCGATCGGTCTGAGCGCGGATCGTAGGGGTTTAAAGGGCTGGCGCCGAAATTGCCGCCCCCCACGATTCCGCCGATGTCGCCCGGCCCGGAAATCGCTTTCGACCAGGTATACGACACCAGGGTATTGAGACCGTTTCCAACTCGGCGTTCCAGCTTGGTCTGTAGCGAGTGATAGGTAGAGGAACCGCGAGAGAAGTCCCCCTGCACCGGGCGCAGGAACGTCTGGTTCGGACGCCTTGCATTGATGCTCAACGTGGTGCTCGCAGGGTTGATCGGGAACGGCATGTTGGTGTCGTTGTAGGAAATAAAGTTGTGTGTCCCCCGCGCGCCCACGTAAGCGATCTGGCTGGTAAATGCTCCGGGAAGCTGGTTTTGTATCGTCAGGTTAAACTCCTGCGTCATTTGATCCTGCAGGTGCTGATCGATCGAGGTGTCGAAGGGATATGTCAAAGGCCCGCCGGTGGTAACCCCCGGGAATGGATTGCTGAAAAATATGTTGGGGATTTTTTGCGCCGGATTTGCGGCGGTCACCCCGGTGTTTCCCGTAAGCTGTGCACCGGACTGCGCCTGATCCCCTTCACCCATGCTGAAAGGCGCGTTGTCGATTTCTGGAGTGAAGTAAATTCCGTAACCACCACGCACCACGGTCTTGCCTAAGCCATAGGGCTGCCAGGCGAAGCCAATACGCGGCTGATAGTCGTGGTACGTAGGCTGTATGAGGCCGCGCCCGTAGAGTGAAGTCGCGGGGGTGACCGCCTTGTCTGGGTTAAGTCCATTGGCTGCGTTGTAAATGTCCGCGTACTTATTGTCATCCTGGGTGTAGGGCGCAAAATGATCCCATCGGAAGCCAAGATTCAAGGTCAGGGTCCGGGTCACACTCCAGTTATCCTGCACCGAATAAGCCTGGATGATGCTGGAGATATTGGTGCGCGTGACTGTGGGGTTGATGCTGTCGCTGGCAATATAGCCAAGCAGATAGTCAACCAACGCGGAGCCGGTATATTGGCCGGTAAAGCTGAACGTGCCGTGAGGATCGCGCGCCTGGCTAAAATAATCGGTACGCCGTCCAATGTTTACCCCAAACTTCAGGTAGTGCCTGCCGCGCTGGTACGAAAGATTATCAACGAACTGGTTGATGCCGTTGGCGCGGTTGCGTGGACCGATGTTCCGTAAGTCGGCAAACAGGCGGTGCGAACCGTCCGGACCGCTGATCGTAATGTTGGGGCCGCCATAAAAGTGCGGATCCGAAGAAGCAAAAGGAATCTGCATTAACCCGCTGGAGATGTTGTACTGCGCGTTGTTCGTGGTTCCAAATGTCTCAAATTCCTGAAAATTCTGGTGCCCATAGCGGAACTCGTTGACGATCGTGGGAGAGAAAACGTGGATCTCAGATACTTCAATCAGATGGTTGAATGCGTCGTTGTTGTCCTCGTCGTTGCCGAAGAACGAGGGCCCATTGCTATAGGTTTCATCGTAGATGTAGTGCCCGCTGACCGTGTCTTTGCGGGTAAGGTTATGGTCCATGCGGCCGATGTAGTCGTACTGATAATTCAGCGTGTTTACCGGGGTGGTGTTGTAGTTGGTTGCAGAGCTGGCATTGGTCACATTGGGCGCCGGCGTCACCTGCATCATGATTGCCGATCGCGGATCGACCGTAACCTGGTCTCCGATTTGATATTTATGTCCGGAAATCGGATCCACCACGTTTAGCGCCTTACCGCTGGATGAGGTGAGCGCCGTCGCGTCGAGAATCCCTGCCCGAATGTTGTTGTCGGGAACAATCGCCTGTTGTACGTTGGCGCCATTCAGCAGCTTGCCCGTCTCCCAGTTGAAGAAGAAGAAGGTCTTGTTATGGCCGTTGTAGATATGCGGAATGTAAAGCGGGCCGCCGAAATTCGCGCCGAACTGATTGCGATTCAACCGTGCCGGGGCAACGTCCTTCTTTGCGATCGCATCGTAGGTTTGCGTAAAGGCATTATTGCGGTTGAACTCCCAGAGTGTACCGTGCAGGTTATTTGTTCCCGACTTGATGATGATGTTCACATTGGCGCCGGCCGCCGCGCCTGAATCGGTACCGCTGCTGCTGGTGTCAACCCGGAACTCCGCGATCGCGTCGACTGACGGCGAGAAGCTATAAGTCCACGCGTCGTAGTCCATGGCCTCGGTTCCATCGATCGAGAAGAGGTTCTGTGTATCTCGTTCCCCGTTCACCTGGATCGCGATGGTACCGCCCGTTGCGTCTGTGGTGGCGATCGATCCGCGGGCGCGTCGAACGGTGATCGAACCCTCTACCCCCGTGTTTACCCCTGGGATGAGCTGGGCAAGCTGCACAAAGTTGCGGCCGTTGAGCGGCAGCTCTACGATCTTTCTGCCATCGATCACCTGGCCGACTGCTCCGCTTTCGGTTTGCAGTTGCGCTGCAGCCGCCCCCGCCTCGACAGCGACTGTCTGGCTCACTTGTCCCACAGTCATTTTGAAGTCCTGGCGCGCTGTCTGGCTTGCGTCCAGGTTGATCCCACTGGCTTTTTGGCTTTCGAAGCCGGAAATCTCCACGCTGAGGGAATAGTGTCCGACCGGTAGGGCGGGAATCGTATACGCGCCGTCGCTATCCGTAACCGTTGTGCGAACAGTGTTGGTTGTTGCTTCTGTCGCGGTTACCTTTGCTCCGGAGATGGCGGCGCCAGTGGAGTCGGTCACATTCCCCACGATGGTCGCATTGGTCTGTTGAGCGCTTGCGCTGAGCAAGCCGCTCAGCATCAGCAGCACAAGTCCAGCGAGCTTGGTGAAGCCGGTTCGCGTTCCCCGCGAAGGGGATGTGGTTCTGGCGACAATGTTTGTTGCTTGCATCTGGTCCTCTCAAAAGAAAACGTCGTAGCCTGTAATTTTCCCTGTTCGGATTGGGATAAACGCTTAGCACTGAACCCGGCTAACCGTTACCCCGCTCTTGCAGGTGACAGGTTTCTGTCTTTTGGCTACGGTCGGGATTCTTCCAGCCGTGACTTATGGGTGTCAAGAGCATAGTGATCCCTTCGTTTCGCCATGCGGGACGCTGCATCAATCGGTAACGCTCTTGACAGGGCTAAAAGGAGGTGCAAAGAATGGCTGCCATCAGCAGATCGAGCGCCAAGCCAAAGGAAAGTGCATGCCCCAGCGTCAATTTGGCGTCTCCACGGAAAGCCACGCAACCGTGGACCGCACCACCAGCGTGATTGAGGTCAACGACAGTTACTTCCTAACCGAGCCGGTTTCACACATCAGCTCGGACCTCAATGACCGCGCCCTTTCAGCGCGCCATCCAGCCGCCGTCCACCACCAGCACTTCACCCGTAACGTAGTCACTTGCAGAAGATGCCAGAAACACCGCAGCGCCTGCTATGTCTTCCGGCTCACCCCATCGCGCGGCCGGGATGCGCGCCAGTATTTGGCTGTTGCGCACCTCGTCCTCCCGCAGCGCGGTCGTATTTTCCGTGCGAAAGTATCCGGGAGCAATAGCGTTCACCTGCACATTGCGCGCCGCCCACTCGTTCGCCAGCGCCTTGGTCAGTTGCGCAACCCCGCCCTTCGATGCAGCATAGGCCGGCACACGAATGCCGCCTTGAAACGATAGTAGGGATGCAATGTTAATGATCTTGCCCTGCCGCCGTTCCAGCATATTGCGGCCGGCACGTTGGCTTAGCCGGAAAACGCTGTTCAGATTCACCTGAACCACCGTCATCCACGCCTGCAGGTCGTGGTCCTCCGCGGGCTCTCGATAAATGGTCCCGGCATTGTTCACCAGAATATCCGGTGCGCCCATGGCCGACGACACTGCTTCATATAGTTGATCTGCGCCGTCTGGCTGGCTCAGGTCGGCGGCAAAACTACCTGACATGCGGCCCAGGCCGCGAATCGTATCACCGGTTTCATCCGCGGGGCGGCGATTCCCATGGCATGCCACTGACGCTCCGGCCTCAGCCAGCGCAACAGCAATCGCCGCGCCAAGGCCGGTGGCAGATCCCGTAACCAATGCAAGCTTTCCATCAAGACGAAACCTGTCAAGAATTCCCATCGCTTACCGATGAGTATTCTTTGGTGTCGCAAGCGGATTGTCAACGTCTGCAGGAACATGGGTCCCGGCATGTGGGACAATACCTGAAGGCTCTATGTCCGGACTGGTACAGATCGGTTCCCAGCCTGCCAAAGCCACCGTGGCGTGCGCACCCGTTCGACCTTCCCGTGCGGTGTTATGGCTGCAGACTGTCACGTTGGCATGGATGCTCATCGAATGCGGGGTGTCCCTCTATGCAGCAATTCATGCGCATAGCCCCTCGCTGCTGGCATTCGGTTCGGACAGTCTCGTCGAGCTACTCTCCGCTGCCGTCGTGCTACTCAGATACGGGTCACCCAAATCAATTTCTGAACAAAAAGCGGCGCGCATCGCAGGAGCTCTGCTCTTCGTTCTCGCGTTCGTAGTCACGTCCACGGCTCTCCTCTCTCTGGTTCTTCACTGGCGCCCTGAGACCAGTTACCTGGGCATGATGATTACCGTCGCTGCCCTGGTCGCGATGCCGGTCTTAGCTACGTTGAAGCGCAAGGAAGGACGGCGCACCCACAATCCTGCGCTGGCCGCCGACGCGGTTCAGTCCGCCACCTGCGCTTACCTGGCCCTCATCACCTTGGCCGGTCTGGCCGCGAACGCGGCGTTTCATATTCCCTGGGTTGATTCCGTCGCTGCTCTGTTGGCGATCCCGATCCTTCTTAAAGAAGGGCGCTCGGCATGGCAGGGACACACGTGCGCTTGCTGCTGACATACTGCTTGTTCCAAAAATGCACTGTCGATCAAAAATAAATATCCGAGCCAGGAAAGCTGAGGTAAACTAAACCAGTCTTTCAGGATAAAGCGCTATGTCAATCAACCCACAAACCCGTCACCTCGCTCCACGAGTCCTGGCCTCCGGCGTATCGGACTTCGTCAGCTTGAAGGAAGTAGGGCGCCCCTAGCGCACTTCGTTAGCAAATTTTACGAAGGCCCTGAGGCGCAGCCTCAGGGCCTTTTCTCATTCCCTGGGGACAGCTTCCTTTGTTGAGCCATTCGGCTCCAGCTCATCGTCGAGGCACAGACGCCTCGCGATCTACCAGTTGTCCTGGTGTGTGATCTATGCGTGTTTCCGGAAATAATCACAACGTGATGCGTGACGTCCTTACTTTCCTCCTCCGCCATTGGAGACGGGAGGCATGGCTGGTCACCGGTGTCGCTTGCTCCATGGTGGTAGCGACGATTGCCGACCTGTTCATGCCAGTCTTTGCCGGCCGCATGGTTGACGCGATTGCGATGCAGAGAGGAAGCCACCAGCAAGCACTGCACGCTGCATTGTCGGCGTTGGTCACCATGCTCTTGTTGGGCGCCATCCTGGTCGCAGGACGCCACTTTTCTCTCATGGGCATCAGCCGGCTCACCATCCGGCTAATGGCGCGCCTCGCCAGCGATGCCTTCTACCGCGTGCAACGGTTCTCGACTGACTGGCACGCTAACAACTTCGCCGGTTCGATTGTCCGTCGCGTTACCCGTGGCATGTGGGCCGTTGACCTGATGGACGACACTCTGCTGCTGGCCTTGCTGCCCGCATCGCTGGTGCTGGTCGGGAGTGCCCTGGTGCTGGGTTCGCACTGGCTGTCGATGGGCCTCATCGTGGCCACGGGTGCGACCCTGTATGTTGGCCTTTCCATCGCACTGTCGTTGAACTTCGTCTCTCCCGCGGCCCGGCTGTCGAACGCACAAGACACGCTGGTCGGCGGCTCCCTGGCAGACGCAGTCACCTGCAATGCGGTGGTCAAGTCGTTCGGAGCCGAAGCGCGTGAAGATGCGCGCCTGGGCCGTGTGCTTAACAAGTGGAGTCGCCGCACCTATCGCCATTGGACCAATGGCACCTGGAGCGGAACCACACAAATGATCGTACTGCTGGGCCTCAGAGGCTCTGTCACCCTGTATGCAATCTGGCTGTGGTGGCAAGGCCGCGCCACGCCGGGCGGGGTCACCTTCGTGCTCACCAGCTACTTCATCGTGCATGGTTATCTGCGTGATGTTGGCCAGCATGTGGCGAACTTGCAGCGCAGTGTGAACGAGATGGAAGATCTGGTCGAGATGCACGTGCTTCCGTCGGGCGTGGCTGACCGGCCGGATGCCGAAGCGATCCGCATTGACAAGGGTGAGGTTGTATTCGACCGGATCACCTTCTGTTACGGTGCGCATCCCGAGCCGCTTTTCCATAACTTCACCTTGCGTATCGAGGCGGGCGAACGCGTGGGCCTGGTCGGCCACTCGGGCTCCGGCAAGACAACCTTCGTCAAGCTTTTGCAGCGGCTCTACGACTTGAACGAAGGCCGGATCCTGATCGACGGGCAGGAGATTGCCCGGGCAGCTCAGGTGTCGTTGCGCTCGCAGCTCGCCCTGGTGCCGCAGGAGCCGTTGCTCTTCCATCGTTCGCTGGCGGAAAACATAGCCTACGCGCGTCCGGAAGCAACTGCGGCCCAGATCGAGCGTGCGGCGCAACTGGCCAATGCGCACGACTTCATCATTCGTCAGCCGAAGGGCTATGCCACGTTGGTCGGCGAGCGAGGAGTCAAGCTCTCTGGCGGCGAACGTCAGCGAGTAGCGTTGGCCCGTGCCTTCCTGGCAGATGCGCCGATTCTGATTTTGGACGAGGCCACATCCAGCCTCGACTCCGAATCGGAAGCGCTTATTCAGGAGGCCATGCAGCGGTTGATCGTAGGCCGCACGGCCATCGTGATCGCCCACCGCCTATCGACGGTAAGGATGCTTGACCGCATCCTCGTCTTCGAGCAGGGCCGCGTGGTCGAAGAGGGAACGCACGACGCGCTCGTCCGCCGAACCGAAGGCACCTACAAACGCCTCTTCGAGCGCCAGGCCCTCGGCTTGTTTGTCGAGGAGTCAGACATGGACGAAGCAGAGGAACTGCGAGCCTGAAAGAGAGAGGTCCCCATCCCACAAGGGCGGGGACCTCTCTCTCACTTTGTCCGGGCAAAAACCAAAGTGTGAAATCAGAGGCGAAATCGAAGGGTGCCCCCGCCTGCCGGGGAGCGGCTGATTTGCCTGGGCAAGTCAAGGGAGGAATGAACACAGGAAAGCGGTGTTTGCAATCCAGGCCCAGAGGGCCGGCACCAAAATCAGCCCAGCCCGGAAGGGCTGGGTCCATAGCTAGGCGGTCGAGCACCGGAGGTGCGGCACCACACTCTTCTTTAAGTCTGGAGCGGCCTGACTAGTCGTGCCCTGATACAAAGCACCAGCGCTGTGGCGCCCGAAAATTCGCGTGTTCCACTCAGATTTGGCCGATCCACGCTCTCCCAAAATGTAGAAACTCCAGGCCCAGGACGCAGTCCCATAAGCGTTAACCTATTTGGGGTGTTTTTCTTCAAACCTCCCACCAAATCGTCATCCTGAGCGAAGCGCCTCACAGATTTATCGCGTGATACAGCGCTTGGGCGCGGAGTCGAAGAGCCTGTCCTGAGCGGAGTCGAAGGAACCTCGAGGGCCGCTTATCCTACTCATGCCGTTGGCACCCTTTCAACCACAGAAGGCCGCACCTGGCGGACCCGCCACGGTTCAAAGATTTTGCACAGACTTGGGGATGGAAGATGATTACTGGGCATGAAAAGATGTACCCGTGACCATCAAGTGCGTACCGCAGGAAGATTTCAGTTCTCGGGCTTGGGTAGTCGAAAGCTCCGAACAGCATTGACAAGATAAGCACCTTCGGGGTTCCTTCGGCTACGCTCAGGACAGGCTCTTCGACTCCGCGCCACCAAGCGCTGTACCACACGATAAATCTGTGAGGCGCTTCGCTCAGAGGCTGTGACTTTTTAATTTCCCTTGTAGTCTGTGGCCGGAAAGCTCCGAAGAGCACCTGCCAACAAGCATCGCCGGGGTCCTTCGACTCCGCGCCATAAACCATCTGTTATGCGATAGATCTGCGAGGCGCTTCGCTCCCACGGCACGCCGGGGCAGGCAGGATGACGATTTGGTGGGAGGGGATTAAACCACATCTGGTCGGGTGCAAAAAACACGAAAAGACGGAAAAAGTCACAGGCTCTCAGGATGACGATTTGGTGGGAGGTTCGAAGGAAAACACCCCATTATAGGTTAACGCTTCTGGGACGCAGTCTTGGGTAGGCTTGCACCTATCGGCTCAGTCCCGAAAGGGACGACTGAATGCGTTCTCATCGTCAATCTCTTGCTAAGGCTTCAGCGGTGCTTTCGGATCATACACAGCGACCCCGACACGAGAGTCGGCGCAGCCGTAATAGAGAAACCACTTATCCTGAAAAAACACCAAACCTTCCGCAAACGTGGTCCCCGCTGCATACTGCCCGCTTTGTTCCCAAGGCTTCTCCGGCTTGAAAAACGGCTTTGCGGTACGTGCTAACAATTTGCGAGGATCATCCGCCGAGAACAAAGCCTGTCCATCCGAATACGCGTTGGCGCCAATTCCGGGCGCCCCGCCAACCGCCGCATTTTTGCCGTTGTAAATGAGGACAATACCGTGATCGGTGAGCAGCGAGGGCGGCCCCACTTCAGGGAAAGCACTGTCAAAGTGCCGCGGGCGATTATGCAGCAACACCAGTGTTTTGCTCGAGGAATCTTCAACCGGTGTCCAGTGAATCAGATCGGGTGATGTGGCGAGCCGCACCTGGACCTCTCCCCAGTACATCCAATACTTCCCTTGAATCTTTGCCGCGATCAGGCGGCCGCCCGCGAGCCGGGTAACGATACTGGCCGACTTGTAATCGAAGTGCTGATACTTGTCACCCACCAAAGCAGGGCCATGCTTGGTCCAGTGAATAAGATCAGTCGAGGTTGCGACTCCAATATCGGTATTACGGCGATTCCACTGCGTGTAAGTAAGAACATAAGTCCCATCCTCACTCTCCACCAGGCGCGGGTCTTCGACGCCTCCCGGCCATTCCCTGTCCTTTTGCGAATCAACATCAGGATAAAAAACCGGGGCCGGCTCGGTGGTGAAGTGCACCCCATCGTCACTTGAGGCCAGCCCGAGGCGAGATGTGTGCATGCCAATGACCATAGCTCCCGAGTCGTCTTCGGCGCGATAGAGGACATAGACCTTTCCCTGGCGCACGATGGCCGCAGGATTGAAAGTATGCAGCGCCTCCCAGTGCACGGGCTTGCTGGTAATCGGATCAGTGAAAACAGCCTGCGGGTTGGGCTCGATGATAGGCGCGTCCACCGGGCGCACAAAAGGACCCAACGTCCAGCTAAGGTTCTGAGTTGACTGGGCAATCAGCGAGCTCGCCGTGAGAAAACCGCAAGCGAGAAAAACCTGGAAGGAAAACTTGCGCACAAGCATCAACTTTCAAATGGTCACGAACCTATGGGTGCCCACGTCTCGTTTTTGAGACGTGGGGCAAACGAACGCAAAGTTTATTGCTTCAACAAATCACGGCCGATGAAAACGTCCCACCAGGACGGCCTTCGCCAAAATGTGTCCATCCATCGCTTTCATTACATCCGCCTGGGTGGCGTCCGGGCCCACGCTCAGCTTGGTATCCAGCGCATACAGTTCGTAGGTGTAGTGATGATACGGTCCAGGCGCACGAGCGCCCATGCCCCTGTACCCGACCTTCTGTCCACTGTTCAGCGCCTGGATCGCCCCGTCGGGCAGCTGGGCCTGCGCAGGCACGCCTTCTGGCAGCTCGCGCGCAGTGCCTGGAATGTTAAAGATCATCCAATGCAAGACCTCGTTGGTGGTCTTGTTCAACGAGGTATCCGGATCATGCAGAATCAGCGCAAAGCTGACTACGCCATCCGGAACATTTGTCCAGGTCAACTTAGGGGAAACCGGCGCGCCGTTCTCCGCCGCCTGGGTGTATTTGTTCGGAATAATTCCGCCGTCGTCAAACGCCGGCGTGGTCAGCGTGAGGCCAGGTTTAGCCATCGGTGGCGGAGCCGCCGGGGTCTGCGCTACCGCTCCCAGACCAGTCACCAGTACCGCAACCAAAACGAAATTCTTCATCATCGCTCCTTTACTTTCTGCTGCGATAAAAAACGTGCCAGACTTTGCCGTTCTGGCTGTCGGTAATGAACATAGTGCCATCCGGCGCTTGCGCCACGCCATCGGCGCGTGCCAATGCATCCGTCGGACTCACCAGCGGATCCTTGCCCGCAAATCCCCCGGCAAAAATTTCAAACTTGCCCGATGGTTTGCTGCCGGCGAACGGTTGGAAGGTCACATTCGAAGGCGCCTGCGGCAGAGGAGCACGGTTCCAGGAACCATGGAAAGCGATGAACGCACCACCCTTATACCGCGCCGGGAACTGGCTGCCCGAGTAGAACATCACATCCACCGGAGCCCAGTGAGCTGGGTAGCTGGCGACCGGAAGCGCAAATGCGCTGCACCGCCCCACGGTCTTGCCGTCGCCGCCATATTCAGGGTTAAGTAGCAGCTTCTGTTGCGTATAGTCGAAGAAACAATAAGGCCAGCCGAAGTTAAGCCCCTTCGTGGCGCGGTACATCGGTTCGGCCGGACGTGTGGCATTATCCTCAGCGGTAAACTTCTCCGGCCACAGAACGTCGAGCTGGTCCCGGCTGTTCATCACGATATAAAGCGCGCCGTCGTGCCACGTGATCGCCGGCTCCTGGCGAAGTCCGGTTACAAATTTCTCTCCGTCCGCTTCCTTCTGATGCAGCTTGTTTTCGTCAAACTTCCAGATGCCCCCGTGCGTCTCCAGCAACGGACAAGGGTCCTGACCGACGATGCCTTTCTGCCGGTCCTGCGACTGGCACGCATTTGAGGGAGAACCGATATTGATGTACAGCGAGCCCTTGCCGTCGAACGCGATGCCCTTGTCGTGATGTTCGTGCTCCGTCGGCAGGTCCTCAACGATGACTTCGGGCGGTCCCGCGGGCTTCAGCTGCCCCGGGGTCATCTTCCAGCGCTCCACCGACTCCACCTTGGCCACATACAAATAGCCATTGCGCAGCGCAATGCCGGTGCTGCTTCCGTCGCCAAAATATTCTTTGGTTTCGAAGCGCCCATCGCCGTTTTCGTCGCGCAAACCTACCACGCCCCCGGTTTTTCCTTTGCCGCTCTGCAGTGCGACATATAAGTCCCCGTTGGGCGCAACCACTGCGTGCCGGGCCGTACCCAATCCGTCCGCCGCTACCAGCGCACAGAATCCCTCGGGTAGCGTCAATCCCGCGTTGTCTGGATCGCAGGCATATGGGGTGGCCGCGTGCAGGGCGAGGCTCGTCATGCAACACGCCGCCGCCACTAGTAATCCAATGAACGAGCGTTTTGATGTCATTCCTTTTCCCCAGGCTGTTTGGTCAATAACGATCGCGACAGGATGCGCCGTACCGTACGATCAAGTAGTGTAATCTTTTTGAGGAGTCGACACCGTGCTTGCAAAAAAGAACGTCACAATTTGGCTGGCCTTAACACTCGGCGCATTCTCCGGTCAGGCCCTTCTAGCCCAGGCGGATGCCGCACCGGGCGATGGCCTTTACACCGCCGATCAGGCGCATCGAGGCGAGACTGCTTATAAGGCGCAGTGCACATCGTGCCATGGCGACGCGCTGGATGGTGTGGGTCCGTATCCGCCCCTTAGCGGAGATGAATTCCTCTCCAAATACCAGGGGCAGCCCGCGCTCAATCTCTACAACATGGTCCAGAAATTGATGCCGGCAACCGCCCCGGGCACACTCACCCGCCCGCAAGCCGCCGATCTTCTCGCGTACATTCTCAGCTTCAACAAATACCCCGCTGGGAAAACGGACTTCCCGACCGACGAGGATACCCTCAAAAAACTTGTTCTCCCCAAGCCCGCGCCTAAGCCTTAGTGGGCCAAAGCCCGGGCAATCGCACGTTCTGCCAACGGCGCCATCACCGCGTACCCTTGCGCTGTCGGGTGTACGCCGTCGGAAGATAGGCCCGGAAGCATAGCGCCCTTCGCGTCTGCCATCGAGCTGTAGTAGTCGAGGTACACGCACCCATTCTTTACGCAGAAATCCTGCAGCCACTTGTTCAGCTCACGGATCCGCTGAACTGGCTGGATGCCTGGCTTCCACGGGTAGGCAAATGCCGGTGTAATCGAGGCAAATACAACCTTGATGCCGTTTCGCTTCGCAATAGCGGCCATCGAAGCATAGTTATCTTCAATCATCTGCTGCGTAGAGGGGCCGGTGTTTCCCGCGATGTCGTTCGTCCCCGCCAAAATAACAACCGCGGCAGGATGAAGGTGGACCACATCCTGTTGAAAGCGCACCAGCATTTGCGGCGTGGTTTGCCCGCTGATGCCGCGGTTCACGTACGGCTTACCAGGGAAGAACACTCCCGTCGCCTCGGAACGCCCCCAGGCGTCGGTGATGGAATCTCCAAAGAAAACCACTCGCTGTGTATGGGGTGCCGGCGGGGCGAGGGCCTCATTTTCCGCGCGATAACGACCCAGGTCCGGCCAGTCCTGCGAGCCCGTATTTTGGCCCCAAAGGTATCCCACAAAAAGCAGAGCACTGCAGATCCACAGACCCCGTTTTATCTTCATAGTTACAGGTGATACCAGTGGTCGGCGCCAAAGACAAGGCCCAGCGTAATCAGGGCGATCACGATTTCTCCTACCGCTCCAACAATGAAGGGCCGCGCTCCCTGCTTGCTCAGCTCACGCACGTTGGTGCGCAAGCCCACTCCGGCAAAAGTAAGCAGAAAGGCCCAGCGGGAAAGGTTTCCGACCGCGGCGAGTTGAGGCTTGGTGAAGAAGCCCACCGTAGCCAGCAGGGAAATCAGCAGGAATCCCAGCACAAACTTGGGGAACTTGCGCCACAGAAATGCGCCTTTATTCTGCACGTCGGCGGCCTGGCCTTTCCCAGCCCAGTAGATGGCGTAACCCAGAACGATAAAGCCAATGGTGGCGTTGCGGCAGGTCTTAGCCAGCACTGCTACCTTGCCCGCCGCGTCCGAGTAGAGCGCGCCCGCAGCGGTGGCCTCCGCTGTATTGTCGACCGCGAGTCCTGCCCACAGGCCATAGGCACGATCGCTCAGGTGCAGGAAGTGTCCAACCAGCGGAAAGAGAAACAGAGAGATCGCTCCCAGCAAGAGAATTGCGGCGATGGCGTAAGACGAGTCTTCTTCGTCGGCATCGATGGCGCCTTGGGCGGCGATGATGGCAGAAACGCCGCAAATGGACGATCCCACTGCCAGCAGGCTTACCAGCTTGGGCTTGAGTTTGAATGCGCGGCCCAGGTACGTCATGAACGTGAGAGCCAGGGCGAGTTCAATGCCGATGAGCACCAGCGAAAGGCCGCCTAACCGGCGAACGTCGCCCAGCAAAAAGCGCGCGCCCAGCAGGACAATTCCGGCCTTGAGCCAAAATTCATAGGTTGCTACGCCGGAACGAAAAATTGCCGGGATGCCGACCGTGTTGGAGATGACCAGGCCGATGAGAATAGCCCACAGAACATATTCAATATTCGGCAGCACCAGATGGTGCGCTTTGCCGTAAGCGGCGATGAATTGCTCAATGAACTTACCCGCGTAGCCCACCACGGCCAGCAGCAGAATTCCCGGCAAGAGGGCGGCGCCGCTGGCTGGTGGCGCAGTTTCTGTCTTGACTACCGAGGCTGATGTTCGGATGGCGGAGCTGGCCATGGGTCTTCCTCTTTCTGGCGATCACGGTTACCAGGGAATGGATTTCACGATCCCGAAACGGACCAGCAGAGCCGCGGCGAGCGCAAGCAGAACGGCCCAGCTATCGAGAGAAATGCGGCGAAGCGGCGATGAATCAGCCATATGGGAATACTCCTGTGAAGATTGCTGCGTTTATGGAATTTCAGCGAGGAAGGAAAAAGCTAACGACAACAACAGGCGGGGAGCCCGTTCATAGTGCGTGCGGCGGTGGGTCTGGCAGGATGCACGGAAACGACGTTAGCATAGCCCTCAATAGGATGCAAGGGATCTAGGGTTTCTTCATCTCACTATTCGATACCCAGACGGTGCTGCATTTTCTCGAGCGATATCCCCTTGGTTTCCGGGTAGTACTTCAGGATCAGGAAGAAATGGATCACCATCATCGCCGCAAAAAATATGAAAGGGTATGCGCCGGACGAACCCGCCATGATTGGGAATACCAGCGAGATGACAGCATTCGTTAACCAATGGGCAGAGCTGCCTAGAGCCTGGCCCTTCGATCGCACCCGGTTAGGAAATACCTCGCTGACGTATACCCAGATCACCGCGCCCTGAGATATAGCGAAACAAGCGATATACGCCATCAGCAGCCAAACCAGCCAGTGCAGGTGTTTGTGGGTCATAAACACATACGAGACTGCGCTTAGACATATCGTCAGTCCGGCCGTGCCGGTCAGCAACAGCTTTCTGCGTCCGAATTGATCGATCACCGACATGGCTACCAACGTCGCCACAAGATTTGTTGCTCCCACGGCAACCGCCTGTAGAGCCCCGGAGACTTTCGTCGCCCCGGCCAGCGAAAAAATATCGTTCAGGTAATACAAGATCGCGTTGATTCCGGACAACTGGCAGAACATGCCCATGGTGAGCGCCAGAAAAATCGGAAACCCGTACTGGCGAGAGAACAGAGGATCGCTGGAGGCTGCTCGTTCCTGATGAAGGGAAGCGACAATTTCCTTGAGTTCGTCTTCCGGGTTTGCAATGCCGGTAAGCCGAAGCACAGATAACGATTCGTCGAGCTTGGCCTGCATGACCAGCCATCGAGGGCTGCGTGGAATACCAAACAATGCGACCAGAAAGAAAGCCGCCGGCACCGCCGAGATGCCGAGCTGCCAGCGCCATTCCGTCGCGCCCAGCTGCAAACTGTCAATCCATGCGTTGGATACATAGGCAAGCAAAATGCCCACCACGACATTCAGTTGAAAGCAGCCAACCAGTCGTCCGCGCCACTCGGGTGGCGCTATCTCCGCGATATACATGGGCCCCAGCACAGAGGATCCCCCAATGCCCAAGCCTCCGATAAAGCGGAAGAAGAGGAGTGCCGTCCAATTCCAGGCAAAGGCGCATCCCAGTGCAGAGACCACGTAAAAGATTGCCATTACCCGCAGACTGTCCCGGCGTCCGAACTTTTGCCCGGGGATGCCGGCCGTGATTGCCCCAACGACGGTCCCCAATAAGGCGCTTGAAACCGTCACTCCGAGCATTGCCGGTGACAGATGGTAGGTTTGCGTTAACGCGTTCGTCGTGCCCGATATCACGGCGGTGTCAAATCCGAAGAGCAACCCCCCGAGCGCGCCTACGATTGTGCTTTTTACAACATGAAAGTTAATCCTCATTTGTTTCCGGTCTTGCGGGTAGATTCAGAATGTAGAACCGTACTCCGGAGATGGGGTTTTCGTTGAATCGGCCTGTCTCCGCAAATCCCAATGACCGATAAAGCTCGGCTGCTTCCGGCATGGCGTCATTCACCGTGTCCAGCACTACCGCGCCGGATCCATGAGCCTTCGCCCACGCAATTACCCCGTGCACCAACCCTCGTCCAAGCCCTAGTCCACGAAAATTCGGCTCCACCCACAGCCGCTTCATTTCCGTGGAGAGCATGCCATCCTTCAGCACCCTCTGGGTGATTGCAACGCAACCCGCTCCCTCGTTCCTGACCCGCGCCAGCAGCATGTCTGCATCGCTCCCCGCATATTTGCCTGGGAGGCTCTGGAGCTCTGCTTCATAATCGGCAAGGCACATACCCGCAGCCCCAACGGGAGAGGCCGCCAGGTACTGCCCGTAACTCCTCAGCAACTCGCGCGCCAGCTCCGTGTCTTCGGGCCAACGCGCGAGCGCGATTTCGTAGGCGTCTGTTTTCCCTCTCATACGCTTTTGACAGCTTACATTGCACCCGGCAATGCGCCATCCATACAATGGCAAGCATGAAGATATCGGCACGGAATCAACTGCGGGGCAAGGTAGAGACGATCGTCCTTGGTGTCGTCACGGCGAAGGTAAGTGTTCGCGTGGGTGAAAATCTTATCGAGAGTGTCATCACCCGGCAAAGCGTAGAGGACCTCGGCATCAAGGTGGGGGATGAGGTCACGGCCATCATCAAGTCAACCGAGATCATGTTGATGGTGGACTAGCCTCTGCGCGGGCGCGGCCCTTGATATCAAGGAATTGATAGCAAGGAATTGATAGCAAGGAATGAGCTCGTACCCTTATGATCGCGATCCGCAGAGCCCAGGTAGACGAAGCGGAAAGTATCTGCGATTGCCTGAAATCGGCCTTCGAGCCTTTTCGCACTCAATACACTCCTGGCGCATTCCAGGATACTGTTCCCGGCCCGGCAGCCCTTCGGCAACGCCTGCTGGACATGACGGTCTATGTCGCCGTCACCCCCAATGGCGAGATGGTCGGCACCATTGCATCCAGCGTAGAAGGTGTGGAGGGTCACCTTCGAGGCATGGCCGTTCGCCCTGCATGGCAAGGGCGGGGAATTGCGGAACAACTGCTTCTTGCCGCAGAAGCGGATTTGATTGCCGCTGGATGCGCAAGAATTACTCTCGACACCACAATGCCACTTCGCCGCGCGATTCGGTTTTATCAAAAGCATGGCTTCGCACCCACCGGCAGGATCACCGATTTCTTCGGGATGCCTTTGTATGGATACGCCAAGCCCTGCTGATAACTAGTTTTTCTTGAGAATCGCAGGTCCTTCTCCTGCTGCGCACAATCGGGCCCGCTCCAGCAGCAGGGTACGCTCCCGCGCATTACGAGTAAGCTCCGCGGCTGTCTCGAACTCCGCGCGGGCCTCGTCGAGGCGGCCCAGTTTGGTGAGAAAATCGCCCCGCACGCTGGGTAAAAGGTGATAGCCCTTCAGCGAGGGTTCAGAGGTGAGCGAGTCCACGAGTTCGAGCCCCGCTTGCGGGCCGAAGGCCATCGCCACTGCGACCGCACGATTCAGTTCGACCACCGGAGAGGGAGCAAGTTGCGCCAGGGCATCATAGAGCGCGACAATCCGCGGCCACTCTGTATCTTCAGCCGTGACCGCTCGCGCATGACACGCGGCGATGGCGGCCTGGATTGCATACGGGCCAAGAACCGTACCCACCTTCTCCGCCCGCTCCAGCGCGGCCAGCCCACGATGGATGAGGAGTTGGTCCCACTGCGCGCGGTTCTGTTCCAGCAGCAGGATGGGCTCCCCGGTTGGTCCTACCCTCGCCCTGGAGCGCGACGCTTGAATCTCCATCAATGCTACGAGCCCGTGAACCTCGGGCTCCTGCGGAGCGCACTCCGCCAGGATTCGTCCCAGGCGGAGTGCATCCTCGCACAGCGCCGGCCTTAACCAGTCGTCGCCCGAGGTTGCCGAATAGCCCTCGTTGAAGACGAGGTAAATAACCTCCAGCACCGACGACAGACGGGCGGCCAGTTCAGGCCCCCGGGGCACTTCGAACGGGACACGAGCCTCGCTGAGCGTGCGTTTGGCACGGACAATCCGCTGCGCGATGGTGCGCTCCGGCACCAGGAACGCTCGCGCAATCTCACCCGTGGACAGCCCGCCCAACAGACGCAACGTGAGCGCGACCTGGGCCTCGCGGGAGAGCACCGGGTGACAGGATATGAACACCAGGCGCAAAAGGTCGTCCCCGACCTCGTCGTCGAGCGCACCGGTCAGGTCCGGGACGGCCATCTCCTTCGAGGCAAGGTCGCGGCCAAATTCGTCCAGTTTGCGTTCCGCCAGCGTGTTTCGACGGAAGCGGTCAATAGCGCGATGTTTTGCCGTGGTCATGAGCCAGGCCCCCGGATTATCCGGAATGCCCGCCTCCGGCCACTGCTCGAGCGCAGCCACCAGCGCGTCCTGCGCCAGGTCCTCGGCGACGCCGACATCGCGCACCATCCGCATCAAGCCGGCGATGAGCCTTGGCGATTCGATCCTCCAGACCGCATCAATGGTGCGATGTGTGTCGGCAGCTCTCACAGCTACCCATCACATCACCTTCAACTCACCGCCGCAAGCTGGGCCCCCGGCTCAGGCCGTACCGGGCTTCCCCGACTGCAATTCAGGAAACCCGGCAGCGGCCTGCTGTACATCGGCAGGGAAATCGGAAAACTCCTGCACCTGGCGCACCTCGACGATGCAGTCTTCCCCCGGGCACCGCGTCGCCCATTCGATCGCTTCCTCCTTCGATTTCACCTGGATCACCCAATAGCCGCCAAGCACCTCCTTGGCCTCGGCGAAAGGTCCGTCGGTCACCTTTGCCTTAGCCCCGGCGAACGTGACCCGGGCTCCCATGGAGGGTGGGTGCAGCCCATCGAGCGCAAGCAGCACGCCTGCTTTTTGCAGTGATTCGTTGTACTTCATCATCGCCGCCACCGCTTCAGCGCTCGGCATCGCGCCCGGCTCCGCCTTCTCGTATCCCTTAGGAATCATCAGCATCATGAATCGCATAGTAGTTTCTCCTCTGTTGTGAAATTCCTGCCTCTATAGAAACGTCGAACAAAGGAGGCCGAAATCGACACTAGATCTTTTTTTGTGAGAAAAATGGACGGGTACCCTTCGCCGAAGTGCCCTGGCTTGCCGTGGGAGCGTACCCGGGCCGGCTATCCTTCGGAAAACACGGGTACCCGTCTGACAATTCCTACGAAAAACGCCTTTTCCTGCTGCAAAACTGACCCGAATCCGCATATATAAAGGTGTGGACTGCAATAACTTTGTGCTGTTGCAAATCATTTGCCGGCCGCGTGCGCGGAGGATGCATGAAACGCGGCCCGCCAGAACGGCTCTGGGCAAATTATCCCGGACAATTCTTGCCTGGATTCGGACTTACCACGCATACCACGCATATCACGCACCATTTTCGTCAGACATACCACGCATACCACGCATATCACGCACCATTTCCGTCGTCCACTCTTCACCACCCGGAGGCGAGATACACTCTTAACTTTAAGCGTCGCTTGAAACAAAGGACTTAGCCGCGCGTCGGTTCCAACCCAAGGCTAAAGAGTTTGTCTGGGAACCGAACGAAGCGCAGATTCGTCGCCCCAGGGTTTCTACATTTCAGAGAGGGCGTTCTAGAGTCACGGCTCTGACGCTTTGTATCAGGGCACGACTTTCAGTCGTGCCGTCCAAATCGCAAACGAGGGCTTTTTTAGCCCCTGCGGCGCAATTTCCCTCTCAGTTCGGCTTATGGCGGCCCTCCGAAACTCAACCTGCCACGAGGGCATTATTGGGCACTTTCAATAGCCCCTGGGGTACGACTTTCGAGGGCACCATGGCTTCCGATGGATGCTCCTTTCATAAATCGGCACCTCTCACCCACCCTCTACTTGACTACCTAAGCCGCCCGCTTTCTCGATGAGGTCTCTTTCTGTGAGCCCTTCTTGCTCGCCAGGATTTTTTCATGCAATAACTTCTTGGCGTTTTCGAGCACCTTCAACCGGCTGGCCGGCAGATTCTCGCCCGCGCGATTGATGTAGAACGTCAGCATGCGCATGCCTGACGACGGGCCCTTCGGAGACACCTTCTTCGATGCCAATTGTCGGGCGATGGTCTTCGCGTCCTTATTGAATAGCCCCGCATGGGGATGTGTGGAATCAGTGGTGACCCCTGCAGACCATTTCCGTTTCCCTTGAGAGTTGCTGTGAGCGCTTTTGCTGCTGGGCATCATAACCCTCCAACAGGTTTGGATGCCGAGCAGCCTGAAAACGCTGATTCACCGTGCGACCCTGATCAAGATCCGTAGACTTGGCGTATTTCGGTTTCACCGTCCCCGGCCACTTTCAGGAATTCCTTGGTGTATTCGATGGCCGCCTCTTTCGACGGAGCCTGGATCAAAGCGAAGCCACCAACCACCTCTTTCGATTCAGTGAACGGCCCGTCGACCACGTTGAACTGTCCATTCGAGAGCCGAACCCGCGCGCCCAACGCACTCGGCAAGCACCCCTCGCTTGCAAGCAGCTTGCCGGACTTCGTCCAGTCTTCAATCAGCTTGCCCATCACAGCTATTTCCTTCTCAGTCGGAGGGGTGCCCTCCGGCTTTGCGGATTTATATAAGCACAAAAATCGCATGGCTATCTTTCTCCTGTTTTCTAGTCTCAAAGTCGAGCCTGGGAAACCCGGCTCTACTAATGCGTCGAACGAGGCGCAGCCAAATCGACAGCCGCAGAAATTATTTTGTTTTGGGTGCCTAACCGCCGGCCACAGCCGCGATCACGAGAAAAGGCTCAGCCTCGGCCACTACCGCCTCCGGCAGCGGGGCGTCTGGCGTTTCGTGCGACAGATCCTCCGCGCACGCGAAGAATCGCAGGAACGGCCGGCGCTGCTGGGTGACATGATCCCGGATCGTTCCCCGCAGCATTGGGTAGCGAGCCTCGAGTGCATCCAGGACTGAGCGCTGTGTGACCGGCCCCTCCACCTGCAATTTGACCTCTCCGTTCACCTGGGCCAGCGTTCGAAGGTGGGCGGGAAGCAAGACCCGAATCATGACAGAGTCTGTACCTCGACCGAGAGCACAGCAGGCAGATCGCGCACGATCGGAGCCCAGCTATCCCCGGCGTCGGAGGATGCATAAACCTGGCCGCCGGTGGTGCCAAAGTAGACTCCGCATGCGTCGAGCGAGTCAACGGCCATGGCGTCGCGCAGAACGTTCACGTAACAGTCTTGCTGCGGCAGGCCTTTGCTCAACGCCTCCCACTCATTACCGCCCGTTCGGCTGCGAAATACGCGCAACTTTCCCTCCGGCGGGTAATGCTCGGAATCGCTCTTGATGGGTACCACGTAGATCGTTTCCGGCTGGTGTGCGTGCACATCGATGGCGAAACCAAAATCGGTGGGTAGATTCCCGCTTACCTCTTGCCATGAATCTCCGGCATCGTCACTGCGCATCACGTCCCAGTGTTTTTGCATGAATAGTACCCCCGGTCGCGACCGATGCATGGCGATGTGATGAACACAGTGCCCAACCTCGGCATCCGGGTCAGGGATGTGCGCGGACTTGAGCCCGCGATTTATCGGCCGCCAGGTCTCACCGCCGTCATCGGTCCGGAAAGCGCCTGCGGACGAGATGGCGATGAAGATCCGCCCCGGGTGAACGGGGTCGAGAATAACGGTGTGCAGGCACATGCCACCGCCACCCGGCTGCCAATGAGGCCCTGAGCCGTGCCCGCGAAGACCAGAGACTTCCTGCCAGCTTTGGCCGCCATCGCTGGAGCGGAACAGGGCCGCGTCTTCGACCCCGGCGTAGACGGTGTCCGGATCGCCCAGTGACGGTTCAAGGTGCCAGACCCGTTTGAACTCCCAGGGATGCGGCGTGCCGTCGTACCACTGGTGAGTGCCGGCAACCCCGTCGTATACAAATTTGTTATCCATCGGCTGCCACGTTTTGCCGCCATCGTCGGACCGTTGAATCAGCTGACCGAACCAGCCGGTCGACTGGGATGCATAGAGCCGATTGGGGTCCACCGGCGATCCCTTGAGATGGTAAATCTCCCACCCCCCAAAGAAGGGACCACTGATGTCCCACTGTTCGCGCTTGCCGTCAGCGGACAGTATGAACGCGCCCTTGCGAGTGCCAACCAGTAACCTCACCTTGCTCATGAGCCACTCCTTTTCTAAGCTTCCCCTGATAGCCTGCGAAGTGCAAGCAGTATCAAAAGTCAAGAGGCAGAGGCGCCTTTCTCACCAAAAAGCCGTAGCAAAGTCGTTTACCAACCCCGTTACAATCCATTGATACGCCTCTCCATTGCTATATCCTTCTTTTAACGGGAAAGATGCACCGATCCTTTCCCCGCCGAATCTCATACAGGAGATTGCTCCAAGCATCAATTTTGACCCATTTCGTTTGCCCCGTGCTCTCTGTAATGATCACCGTGTCTCGGCTCGCGATGCGCGACCCGTCAGCGAAGTGTGCTGGCTTGCTGCACGATGCACAGTCGCCGCCTTCATTGCCGTCGCTCGTCTGTGCGGGTCTTCCTCTTCTCGCATGATCGCCGACGGGCCCAACGCCTCTCCTGTGCCTGCAGCACGGAGTCGCACCGCAAAAACCGGTTCTGGTTTAAACCCTTCTCAGCGAGCCACATCGGGGCAGTCTCGTTCAGGCCTGCCCGTACCCGTTGCTGGCCTTTGTCCCGTTGCCCCGTATTCGCTGAAATCGCCTGGGACGCCAATCCGTTGGCTGCCCTTGGCCTTTCTCATGCTCTTGTTGTGCGCACACCCTCGCCTGCCCGCCCAGACACCTGGGGTCCCGCTAACCCTGCAACAGGCCATCGCTCTGGCACGCGCGAAGAATCCTACTCTTCTTTCTGGCCAGCAGCATGTGATCGCCACCAAAGCCGGCGAAGTCACGGCCGGCCTGCGTCAAAACCCAAACCTGACCCTGAGCGGCACCGATGTGACCTTGCCCGCCAACAACCCCGGCAACCCCTACTCCTATGCCGCAAACATCTCCCGCCTCTTTGAAAGAGGGCAAAAGCGGCGCTGGCGCCTTGACCTCGCTCACGCCACCACCGATGTTACCCAAAGCCAATACCAGGACACCGAACGGCAGACGATCCTGGCCGTGAAGCAGGCCTTTACCCAAATGCTGGCCGCGAAAGCCGGCGTGAAAATCGCGGAAGACAACCTGCAGGGCTATCGCAAGACAGTCGATTTGAGCAAGGTACGCCGCGATGCCGGTGATATCAGCCCCACCGACTTCGATCGTATTGACCTGCAACTTGCCGAGTTTGAAGCCGATTACGACAGCGCGAACTTGAATCTTGTGCAGTCCGGCGATCAGTTGAAAATGCTGCTCGGGCTCGACATGTCCGCCCCGGCGTTTGACATCACCGGCACCCTCGACCCCCCTCAGGTCAACCTGACCGTGGCCGACGTGGAACAGCGGGCGCTCGCGGAACGCCCCGATTATCGCGCTGCGCAGCAGTCTCTCCGTCTCGCTGAGGCTAACGTCAAACTAGCGGAAGCCTATGGCACCACCGATCCCACTCTGGGCGGCGAATACGATCGGTCGGGCAACGACAACTCCGGCGGTTTCCAGATAAACATCCCCGTGCGCATATTCGATCGTAATCAAGGGGAGAAGGAACGGACCCGTTATGAGGCGCAATCCAGCCGCTTCGCGGAGATGGCGGCACGCACCCAGGTGATCAACGACGTAGACCAGGCCTGGGCTGCCTATCAAACCGCAACCGCACAGTCGCGGCGTTACTCCGGCCACTATCTTGCAGAAGCCTTACGCGTTCGCGACAACCTGGAGTTCAGCTATCGCAATGGAGGTAGCACTCTGCTCGACTACCTTGACGCTCTTCGCGACTATCGTCAAACCAATCTTGACGCCTTGAACGCCAATGTTCAGGTCTGGCTTGGTCTCCACCAACTCAGCTATGTCGCCGCATCGGAGATGGTCCCATGAAGCCAGCCATGCCCCATGCACCCCTGTTCGTGTCCCGGTTTCTATCCCGGTTTCTATCTTGGACAGCCATCTTTTCCCTGCTCGTCTGCCTTGGCTGCAGTGACAAAGCGCCAACCTCGACCGGGAGCCAGGATAATTCCCAGAAAAGCCCGATCGAAGTCACTACCATCCATCCACAGTCCGTGACCGATCGCCTGGTCCTCGCAGCGCGAGTCGAGCCCGACCCCACGCGCGTGGTCCATATCTACTCTCAGATCACCGGCCGGCTGGTCGAATTGTATGTTCGGCCCGGACAGGAGGTCAGCAAGGGGCAAACCATCGGCCTCATCCAAAGTAGTGAGATTGCTGCGGCACGAACCGATTATGGTAAGGCAAAAATCGAGGTCGCGCGTTCCGATCGCCAGCTCGACCGCGCCAAGCTTTTGCTGCAACACGAAGTCATGGCCCAACGCGACTACGATGACCTCGAAGCTGCCGATCAGGCCGCTCACGAGGAGCTTGCGCGCACCTTGCAGCGAATTCAGATGCTGGGCTTTCCACCCGAAGGCTCGTCGGACACTGCAGCCCTGCGTTCACCCATCAGCGGCGCGGTCCTCGATATAGGATCTGCCAGTGGCGAACTGCAGCGTTCGCTCGACAACGCAAGTCCTATTGCCACCGTCGCCAACCTTGACTCCGTCTGGATCCTCGGAGATGTTTTTGAGCGGGACCTGGGTGCCGTCCGCGCCGCGGAGTCCGTCGACGTGACGCTCCCTGCCTATCCGGATGAGACGTGGCACGGCAAAATTTCGAATATCTCGGATGCCATGGACCCCACCAGTCGAACCGTCAAGGTGCGCGTGGTCTTGCCCAATCCCAAACATCTATTCAAGCCCGAAATGTTCGCCAATCTCTCCATTGCTCGCACTACTTCGCCGGAATTTATCCTTCCCACCACCGCGGTTATCCACGATGGATCCTTGAGCTTTGTCTTCCTTCAAACAGCCCCTGGAAAGTATGAGCGGCGCCAGGTGGCCACCGGTGCTTTGCGCGGCAAAACAGTCGTGGTGACCTCCGGATTGAAGGATGGCGATCAGGTCGTCACTGCGGGAGCGGCGCTGCTGCGCTCGCCCACCGGAGACTGAGCATGAAGGCATTGATCCGAACGTTATTGGAGTACAGCTCCATCGTACTCATCGTCTTCGTCGTCTCTTTGGAGGTCGGCGTCTACGCCTTTTCAAAACTCGACATCGAGGCTTATCCGGATCCTTCCCCGCCTCTGGTCGAGATCATTACCCAAAATCCCTCGTGGTCTGCCGAAGAAATGGAACAGCAGGTGACTGTTCCGGTCGAAGCCAATTTGAACGGCACCCCGCACCTCGATCAGGTGCGTTCCATCAGCATCTTCGGACTTAGCGACGTTAAGCTCTATTTCAACTTTGACAGCGACTATTTCCGTGACAAGCAGGAAGTCCTGAATCGTCTCCAGACGCTGTCCTTACCGAATGGGTTGCAGCCTCAGCTCTCCCCATGGTCGCCGATCGGCGAGATCTACCGCTATCAACTCACCGGCGGAGGTTATTCGCTCAATGAGCTTAAGGCCACGCAAGACTGGCTCGTCCGCCGCGAGCTGAGACAGGTTCCTGGCATTATCGACATCACGACCTTCGGCGGCACGACCCGTCAGTATCAGGTCGAAGTGGACCCCAATAAGTTGCTGGCGATGAACGTCACCCTACCCCAGGTCCTCAATGCCATTCAGAACAGCAATGCCAATGCCGGAGGCAACTATCTCACCCTCGGCGATCAAAGCATCAATGTCCGCGCCATCGGCCTATTGAAGAACACTGACGACGTGGGCGCCGTCGTGGTTGCTGAACGGAACGGCTCTCCGGTGCTGGTGCGCGATCTGGGCGAGGTGAAAGAGGGTTTCCAGCCTCGACTTGGCAAAGTCGGCCGTAATGGCGAGCCAGACGTCGTGCTGGGCATCGTCTTGCTGCAAAAGGAAGAGAAATCCCTTCCCGCACTCGAGGGCCTGAAAAAGAAAATTCACCAATTGAACCAGGGCGGTTTGCTGCCTCCAGGCATGCACATCAGCACCGTCTACGATCGCACCATCCTGATCAAGACCACCACTGAAACCGTCCGCCACGTTGTCTTTACCGGCCTGGCTCTTGTGACCCTGGTGTTGATCTTCATGCTGGGCGACTTGCGCATCAGCTTCCTCGCGGCGATGACCATCCCGTTTGCCGTACTTTTCGCTTTCTCCATGATGGTGCTGACCGGGCAGTCTGCCAATTTGATCTCCATTGGCGCCATAGATTTTGGCATTCTGGTCGATGCCTCCATCGTCGTGCTGGAGAGCATCTATCGCAAGCTCTCCCGCGGCACAGAAGACCAAAACAACCTCGATCTCATCATCGAGGGCGCGAGCAATGCGTCCAAACCCGTTCTTTTTGCCACCTTGATCATTCTCGTGGCGTTCATTCCGCTCTTCACCATGCAGGGCGTTCCCGGTAAGATCTTCGCGCCCATGTCGGTAACCTATGGTTTTGCGCTCACTGGCGCGCTTATCTTTTCCCTCATCTTCGCGCCCGTGCTGGCGAAACTGGTAGTTCCCACCCAAATCAAGCAGGAGAAGCACGAAACCTTTCTGGGAAGCTTTCTCCGTCGCCGCTATGACAAAGGCCTTCCTCGGGTCCTCGCCCATCGCGGGTTCACGTGGGTCGTAGCCATTCTCTGTCTTGTTGCCTCCGGCATACTCTTCACCTTCGTGGGCGGAGAGTTCATGCCTCCTCTCGAAGAAGGCAATCTCTGGATCCGTGCCACGCTGCCCCAGGATATTTCCTTTAACGCCGCCGCCAACATTGCCGACGAGCTGCGGAAACAGATTGCCAAGTCCCCTGAGGTCACCCAGGCCGTCTCTCAAATGGGCCGCCCCGATGACGGGACGGATGTTGTCACGTTCAATGACGTTGAGGTTTCGGTCGCGCTCAAACCGCCCGGCCAATGGCGCCCGGGTTTGACCAAAAATGCCTTGATCGATGAGATATCTCATCGTCTCTCACGCATCCCCGGCATGGACCTGAATTTTTCTCAGAATATTCAGGACAACGTCGAAGAAGCTATGTCTGGCGTCAAGGGCGAAAACTCGCTCAAACTGTTTGGCGACGACTTTGACACCCTGTCGCACCTCGCCAACCAGATCTCGGAGGTGATGCAATCCGTGAGAGGCGTCGCTGATGTTGGGGTGTTTCGCATTGGTGGTCAGCCCAGCCTGCTTATCCGGATCGACCGCGCCAAGGCTGCGCGCTATGGTCTCGCAGCGGCAGATGTGAACGCCACCATTCAAGCCGCGGTCGGCGGCGCTGCCGTGACCCAGATGATTGAAGGCGACCGCAGGTTCGACCTGACCGTCCGTTTTCCGGAGCGATATCGCAATGGTCCCGATGCCATTAAAGGCATCCTGTTGCCGACACCGGACGGTAACCGGGTTCCCATAGGCCAGGTTGCCGACGTAGAGACGCACGATGGCGCGTTCATGATCTATCGCGAGAACGGGCGCCGTTATATCCCCATCAAGTTCAGCGTGCGCGGCCGCGATCTTGCCACCACCATCGAGGATCTGCAGCGGCAGCTGGCCGACAAAATCAAACTTCCCTCGGGTTACAACTACACCTGGGCCGGAGAATTCGACAGCTTACGCAAGGAGCAGCGCCGCCTGGCCTTCATCATCCCCATAAGCCTGGTTGCGATTCTGGTGCTGCTTTACATCCAATTCCGCACCTGGAAAGATGCGCTCATCGTGCTCGGCACGTTGCCCTTCGGGGCCATTGGCGGCGTGCTAACTTTGTTTCTCACGCGCACCAACTTCAGCATCTCGGCCGCTGTGGGCTTCACCTCCCTCACCGGAGTTGCCACCTTGGGAGCCGTCGTTTTCCTTTCCGGCATCCGTCGCGCCCAGGCCGAAGACGGCTTTGACGAGGGCCTAAAGAAAGGCTGCAGCGACGAAATGCGCCCTGTCGTCATGGCCTGCATGGCTGCCGGCTTGGGCCTCTGCCCCGCCGCCCTGGCAAACGGAATAGGCGCCCAGGCGCAACAACCACTGGCCCGCGTAGTCGTAGGAGGCATGTTCACCACCGTTCTGGCGATCCTCTTCATGATGCCCCTCCTCATCCACCTATTCCGCACCAGGAACGACATCTAATCCGGCCCAGCCATAACTCGAAGGCGGACCCGCTTTTGAGACCTGGGATCAGTACAACGGTCCAGCCCGGCGTGCCGTGGGGCGTCCCGTGGGAGCAGCTGACTTGCCTGGTGCAAGTTAAGGGAGGAATGAACGTGGGAAAGCGGTGTTTGCAATCCAGGCCCAGAGGGCCGGCACCAAAAAATCAGCCCAGCCCGGAAGGGCTGGGTCCACAAGCCAGGCGGTCTAAGGCGAGTCGGGAGAGAAATGACCGGCTCTCACCATCAACCACAATCCTTCCCATCAACCAAAAGGTTGAAATCCACTCCACCCGCAGGCTGATGAAGTCTCAGTCAACCTCAGCTACCCTCAACCTGCCGCAATATGCCTCGTCAGACCGCGCATTTTCGCACCCGCGATCCGGATAGGAAGCCAGCGCATCGGTGACGTAAGCTAGCGTGGGAGTGCAAACAAACAGCCATATGAGGAGTGAACTCTTGCAAAGACCGCGGAACCGGGCGAAGCAAGCCCGTGCATGCGCCTATTGCGGGATCGCAGCAATTCTCACCTTATTTCTGACTGGCTGCCGCCCCTCCGGATTACCCAAGCCAGACACCAAGGCATATCTGGATGAAGTGACAGCCTTCTACGTAGGTTTGGCGGCCCTGCAGGTAGGAGACGACGTGCGTGCCGACGCCACCCTGGAGCGAGCAACGCAACTGGCGCCAGGAGAACCAGCCGGCTGGGCCAACTGGGGCCTGCTCGCATTACGTCAGGGAAACTTCGACGTATCAGCGCAACGCTTGGGACAAGCGCAAAAGCTCGTGCCGCAAAACGGTCAGCTTCACTATTTATCCGGTGTGCTCGAAAGTAAACGAGGCAATCCCTCCCAGGCGATCACCGAACTTCGCAAAGCAGTCCAGATCAGCCCGCGTAACCTGCGCGCCATGTATCTGCTCGCCCAGGAAGTTGAGCGTCAGGGCGATGCCAACGGAGCGGCCGAGTTCCAACAATTGCTGGAAAAGATTCTCGTCGCACAACCGGACAATCCAGCCGCCTTGCTGGAACTCGGACGAGTGGCGGCCAAGCGGGGCGATGCGCAGACCCTGCACACCGTAGTGTCGCGACTGAGCGCGCGCGCGGCAACCTGGCCGCCGGAAGTGCAACAGCAGTGGACCGCTTTGCAAGCTGCCGCCGCTGGCCCCGATCCTCGATCAGCCGCCGTTCGCATCGCCTTCTTGCGCAACTCTCTCATGCGCGTGCCGGACTTTCGTCAAAGCCTCAACCTGATACAGCCAACAGCAGGCAATGAGGCCACGCCTTTCACCCGGTTCCTGCTGCTGCCCTCGCCAACGTTTGCTCCAGCGCCCGCCGACACCGCGATCAACTTCCACGCCGAGGCAGTGACCGGTCTGAGTTCCGGGTCAGGGAGCCCGTGGACCTGGATCGGGTCTGTCTCGCTCAGCGGCGCGAGAGCCCCAGCGACCGTCGTAGGCAACAGCCACATTGTTAAGCTGTCGACTGGCGCAGAACTTCCTTTTCCCGGAGGTTCCGCAAATGCGCCGCTTCGACCCGAGTCCATCCTGCCCGTCGACTTCAATTACGACTTCAAAACTGACCTGGTGCTGGCAGGGGAGGGCGGCGTTCGCTTCTTCCGCCAGGAGAGCCCTACATCCTTTACCGACGTGACTGCGCAAACCAAGCTGCCTCCGGCATTGCTCCATGACACCTATACCGGCGCCTGGGCCATCGATGTAGAGGCCGATGGGGATATGGACATCCTGCTAGGCGCGCACCAGGGACCTCCGCTAGTCCTGAGAAACAATGGCGACGGAACCTTCACTGCCATCCATCCGTTTAACAGCATCTCGGGCCTGCGCGGTTTGGCCTGGGTCGACCTGGATGGCGATGGTAATCCCGACGCAGCCATGATCGATGGCTCCGGCATTCTTCACTTCTTCCACAACCAGAGAGGCGGCGTGTTTAGCGAGCTTCCGCTGCCTGCAAATCTGCCGCCGGTTAAAGCAGTAACTGTCGCTGACGTCAGTTCCTCAGGAACGCTGGATCTGGTAGCGCTGGAACAGACAGGTGCACTGGTCGCAATCACACGTGCCGACGATACCTGGAACGTAGCCCCGCTGGGGAACGCCCCCCACCTTGCAAACGAGGTACGCTTGCATGCCGCGGATCTCGACAACAACGGTGCGGTGGACCTTTTACTGCTCCCAGTAGGACTCAATCCTGGCGATTTCTCCGGCGCTTTTATATGGTTAAACGACGGAGCCCGGAAGTTTACGCTTCTGCCCGCGCCCGTCGGCTCCCCACGCGTGTTTGACGTGGCCGATCTCAATGCTGACGGGAAGCTGGACTTGCTTGGCCTTTCTCCAAACGGGGAAGCGCAACAAGCGCTCAATCTTGGAAGCAAAAACTACCACTGGCAAATTCTCCGGCCTCGGGCCCGCGTAGCCACCGGCGACCAGCGCATCAACTCCTTCGGTATCGGAGGGGAAATGGAACTACGCTCCGGGCTGCTGGTGCAGAAGCAAGCAATTACCTCACCCCAACTGCATTTCGGCCTGGGCGAGCAAACCAGCGCCGACGTAGTCACCATCCTCTGGCCCAATGGCATGCAAAACGCCGAGTTCGCCTTGAAGGCGGACCAGGAAGTGCTGACCGAGCAGCGTCTCAAGGGCTCCTGTCCCTTTCTGTTTGCCTGGAACGGCAAGCAGATGAGCTTCGTGAAAGACGCGGTCCCCTGGGGTTCGGCGATCGGTCTGCAAATCGACTCCGTGGGTTCCCCCGGAATCGCCGCCACCGAAGAGTGGTACAAGATCAACCGCGATCAGCTCGCGCCGCACCATGGCTATTACGATCTAAGGCTCACCGGCGAGCTATGGGAAACCTTCTACTACGACTACCTGAAGTTGATGGTCGTCGACCATCCGGCCGGCACCGAAATTTTTACCGATGAGCGGTTCGTAGTGCCGGCGCCCAAGCTCACCATCACCACCGTCGCCCCTCCACATGCCATTGCGAAAGCAACGGATGACCAAGGGACCGACGTGACCGCGACCGTCAGCAACCTCGACGGCAAGTATCTCGATACCTTCGGCCGCGGACAATACCAGGGCCTGACCCGCGATCACTATGTCGAGGTAGACCTGGGCAACGATGTGCCCGCGAGTGGCCCGCTCTGGCTGATAGCCAGGGGATGGGTACATCCGACGGACTCCTCAGTGAACGTAGCCATCAGCCAGGGGCATCACCAGAACACACAACCACTGAGCCTCGAAGTTCCGGACGGGCACGGAGGATGGCACACCGCCCGGGCGAACCTGGGCTTCCCGGCCGGCCGCAAGAAGACCTGTCTCATCAACCTGGAAAATGTCTTTCTACCGGGCACGCCGCGCAAGTTACGCCTGCGTACGAACCTTGAAGTCTATTGGGATCAGATTGAGTGGGCCCAGGGCTTGCCCGACACTGAACTAAAAATCACGCGCCTGGATCCATCGCTGGCCGATCTTCATTACCGCGGCTATTCCGTGGTCACCCAGGCCAATCCCTCTTCTCCCGAATTACCTAACTACAACAAGATCGCAGCCAGCACCCAGGTCTGGCGCGATCTTGAGGGCTACTACACCCGCTACGGCGATGTCCGCCCATTGTTGGCCTCCATCGATGATCGCTATGTGATCATGAATGCCGGCGATGAGATTACCTTGCATTTCCCTCAGCAGGCTCCACCTCCCCCTGGCTGGGTGCGGGATTACGTAATTGCCGGCGACGGCTGGATTAAGGATGGAGACTACAACACCGTCGAGTCTCGAACCGTTCAGCCCTTGCCGTACCACGCAAAGACTCAGTACAACCAGGCTCCAGGCAATCTGGAGAGCGAGTGGGTGTACCGTCAACATCCAGACGACTGGCAGAACTACCACACCCGCTACGTGACCGCGCAACCGATCGACCAGGCACTCAGGAGCACCGCAACCCAATGAAAGCGAGCCTCAGTGCAAGAATAGTTCTGGCCGTTCTGTTTGTGGGCATGTTAGCCACTCCACTTGCCATAAGGCAGGTTTCCGCGCGGCGCGAAGAAGCCCAGGCAAAGTTGGATCAGGGCCAGGCAATCGCGCGCTACGGCTTCCATCTGCAGGAGGTCTCACACCAGGCCGGCGTGAACTTTATCCATCAGGCCCCGACCTTGGACGCCAAGCTGGAAGGCATCATGCCCGAGGTTGCGTCGATGGGTGCCTCCGTCTCCATTGTCGATTTCGACCGCGATGGCTGGCCTGACATATACGCGACCAACAGCGCCATCGGCAGCCAGAATCACCTCTACCGCAACATGCACGATGGCACTTTCCAGGATGTTGCCGCACAGATGGGACTGGCCGATGTGAACCAGCCGGGAACCGGAGTCTCCATGGGAGCGGTCTGGGGCGACTACGACAATGACGGTTACGAAGACTTGTTTCTCATCAAATGGGGAAAGCCCGAGCTTTTTCATAATGATCAGGGCCATGGGTTTACACGGGTTAGCGACGCTGCCGGCTTACCTCCCTGGATCAATACCAACACCGCCGTCTGGTTTGACTATGACGGCGATGGGCGGCTCGACCTGTTTGTTGGCGGGTACTATTCCGAAAAGCTGGATCTCTGGCATTTGGATACCACGCGCGTGATGCCGGAGAGTTTTGAGTACGCAAAAAATGGCGGCCGAAAGTTCTTGTTTCATAACCTCGGCAATGGCAAGTTTGAGGAGGTCAGCGAAAGGGCGGGAATTAGAAGTAATCGGTGGGCGCTTGCCGCTTCGGCCGCGGACTTGCGCGGCACCGGACACCCCGACCTCTTCGTCGCCAACGACTACGGCGTCTCCGAGCTTTTCCTTAATGAAGGCGGACACTTTCGCGAAGCCGGCGAAGCGACCGGCGTAGGCTTTGCGCCCAAGAGCGGGATGAATGTTTCCTATGGAGACATTTTGAATCAGGGCAAGTACGCCATCTACGTCTCCAACATCTCGCAGGAGGGGGTGTTGATACAGGGCAATAATCTCTGGGTGCCCCGGGAGGGTCCAACCCTTAAATATGAAAACCTGGCGCGCGACATGGGCGTGGAGCTGGGCGGCTGGAGTTTCGGGGCGCAGTTTGGCGACCTGAACAACGACGGCTTCCTGGACCTATATCTCGCCAACGGTTATATCTCCCTCAGCCGGACGAAGAGCTATTGGTATGACTTCTCCAGAGTCGCGGGTGGCAATAGCAAGATAATCGGAGACGCGAAAGATTGGCCCGCCTTCGATGGCCGCAGCCTGTCGGGCTATCAGCAAAAGAAAGTCTGGATCAATGACGGGGCGGCAAAATTTGTGGATGTAGCCCAGGCCGTTGGTGCAACCGATACCTATGACGGCCGCTCGGTTGCGATGGCTGATTTGTGGAATCGCGGGGTTCTGGATGTAGTGGTGGCTAACCAGCGCGGCCCCTTGCTGATCTACAAGAACACCGTGAACCCACAGAACGGCTGGGTCGAATTTGCCCTCGAAGGGTCCAGGAGTAATAGGAGTGCGATCGGCGCTCAGGTAACCCTCTATTGGAATGGGCAGCAGCAGGTTCAGCAGGTTTCCGGCGGAAGCGGCTTTGCCGCCCAGAACGATCGCCGCCTGCATTTCGGCCTGGGCAAGAACCCGCAGATTGAGAAGGCAGTCATCCGTTGGCCGTCGGGCAAAGTGCAAACCATCGAGAACCTCGCCCCCGGAAAGCTCTACAATGTCAGGGAGGCCGAATGAGTCACGGCGTTGGTATCGCGCAACCGTTAAAGCTTGAGGCGGCGTGGAAGCGATTCTTCAGCCCATCCAACCGCTATCTCTCCCCCCTGCTGATCTCCTGTGTCTTGCTGGTAGGCCAACTCTCCTATGGCATCCTTGAAAGTTACACCCGTACCTTACTGGCGATTGGCGCCAGCATTGGCGCTGAATTGATTCTGTCGCGCATTTACCTCGGCAAGTGGCCAAACCTAGTTAGTGCTTACATCACCGGCATCAGCGTCGGCATCCTGGTTCGCTCGCCCGCCTTCTGGCCTTATGCCCTGTGTGCGCTGATTTCCATCACCTCGAAGTATGTGCTGCGCGTCCACGATCGCCATATCTGGAACCCGTCCAACTTCGGTATCGTTGCCATGTTCATTCTCGCTTCTGGCACGGTGGCCGGTCTCAGCATCCAGTGGGGTAATTTTGTCTGGCCGATGATCGTGATCTGGACCCTCGGCTCGGCGATCATCTGGCGCTTGCGGCGCTTTCATATCAGCGCGACCTACGTCTTATCATTCCTGGGGTTCGCTTTGCTGCGCAGCTGGATCACGGGCGATCCCTTGAGCTCGGAGATTTCTCCCATCACCGGACCGATGTACCAGTTATTCATCTTTTTCATGATTACCGATCCTCGGACGACCGTCCGCTCGAAGACCGGCCAGTGCGTGACCGTGTTTGCTGTGGCCGCGGTCGAAATGGTGTTGCGCCTCCACCAGGCGGTATATGCACCGTTCTACGCCCTCTTCCTGGTGGGACCTACGGCCATGCTCCTGGAAATGTGGATGGATGCCCGCCGTGCCCGTCTTCTGGTCGCACATGCCTGAACGATTGTGGCGCTATCTTACTTGCTGCTTGCTGGGGACCCTGATATCGAGCGCATCGGCGCAACGGCCTTCCGGACCGATTCGTTTTGTCGATGCCACCGCCGCTTCGGGAATTTCTTTTCGCCACCACAGCGGCGCCTTCGGAAAGAAATATCTTCCTGAGACGATGGGGAGCGGTGTCTGTGTACTGGATTACGACAATGACGGATTTCAGGACATCCTGTTTGTGAACTCTATGGATTGGCCAGGTCATGGCTCATCCAAAAACTACCCCGCTCTCTACCACAACAATGGAGATGGAACCTTCACCGATCGCACCCGGCAGGCAGGGTTGGCAGTCGAGATGTATGGCATGGGGTGCGCTGTCGGGGACTATGACAACGACGGCAAAGACGATATCTATATCACCGCCGTAGGATCCAACCACCTCTTCCGAAACTTGGGCAATGGCCGCTTCGCGGATGTAACGGCACGCGCGAAGGTAGGGGGCAGCGGATTTTCCAGCGGGGCCGTATGGTTCGACTACGACAACGACGGCAAGCTGGACCTCTTTGTAGCCCATTACGTGGAATGGTCGATTGCCAAGGACCAGTTCTGCTCCCTCGACACAAAAAACAAATCCTATTGCACTCCCCAGGTTTACAAGGGCGAGAGCGCGAGGCTTTACCACAATCGCGGAGATGGAACCTTCGAAGATGTCACTCAGCGAGCAGGGCTGCTCGACGCGACCAGCAAGTCACTCGGCATAGCCCTGGTGGACTATGACGACGATGGCTGGCTCGATCTGCTGGTGACCAACGACACCCAGCCGAACAAGCTATATCGCAACAACCACAACGGCACTTTCTCTGACGTAGCTGTACAGGCCGGTGTGGCCTACAGCGATGCCGGCGCCACCCGCGCGGGCATGGGAGTCGATAACGGCGACTATGACAACTCAGGCCATCCCGGCCTGGTGATCGGCAACTTCACCAATGAGGGCATGGCGCTCTACCGCACCGACGGCTCAGGGCTGTATACCTCCGCCTCCGAAGCAACAGGCATCGATCGCTGGTCGTTGCAATCGCTTACGTTCAGTACGTTCTTTTGTGACTACGACCTTGATGGCCTGTTGGACGTACTTGCTGTGAATGGTCATGTTGCCGATGACATCAGCGTGACGCAGCCGCATCTCAAGTATGCGGAACCCGCCCTGATATTTCGCAACCGCGGAAAAGGTCAATTCGAAAACATGTCTACCCAGTTAGGTCCCGCACTGCAGAAACCGGTAGTAGGACGCGGCGCTGCTTATGGAGATTTCGACAACGATGGCGATCTTGACCTGGTGGTTACGGAGGCCAATGGCCCGGCACGCCTGCTCCGCAATGAGAACGGTAATCAAAACGACATGCTGCGGGTCAAGCTGACCGGGACCCGTTCCAACCGCGACGGCATCGGCGCCAAGTTGACGCTTCAGGTCGATAAGAATCTTCGGCTGCTACGCATGGTGAAGACCGGCTCCGGCTATTTGTCACAAAGTGAGTTACCGGTGACCTTCGGATTAGGCAAGCCCGACCCAGCCCGAAAAATGCACCTGACCATAGCCTGGCCGAGCGGCCAGAAAGACACCATCGAAAACCTGACCCCCAACCAGGCCATCACCGTGCAGGAAGGGAAGGGAATCGTCGCTGCTCATCAGGTCGCATTCGAAAAAGAAAAGCGAAAATCCTCTTCCTAATCCGCCGTCAATCCCTGTCTCTGCGACCGAACCGGGGGATAGCACAGACTTTGACTCAGGATCTGCAGTTCACTACCCCAGCAACCCTTCCAAACCAGAGCACCGCTTTTCCCTTTGTCACCCCGGCCGGGTAGCAACGGGTCTATGGCCTGGCCGCAGGCCCATGATTCCTCTGTCGAAGAAACATTTCGAGGAAGGGTCTGAAGGAACAGCAGGTCCCTCCACTACGCTTCGCTTCGGTCGGGATGACAAAGGAAAGGGCGACGGTTCCATAGAGAGGGATTGCTGGACCGAGGCGTTTTTCATCACATTGGGCGGGCTACAAAAACCATAATCAATCCTTATCTTAGCGCTTATTGGCTTGTGATGAAAAACGCCTTTTCTCAAGAACGCTCTCTTCTCCAGCAACCGCCCTCCACGAAAGCTTCGCTCTCCCCTTTGTCATCCCGCCCCGCCCCGGCGTGCCGTGGGGCCTGCCGTGGGGCGTGCCGTGGAGGGATCTGCAGTTCTGCGGACCTTTCCTGGAAATGTTTCTCGACCGGAGCGAACCGGAGTGGAGAGATCTGCGGTACCTATCATTGAGTTACTACTGCTGGACTGGGCGACCGGTAAAAGCCCGATCTATCCAACATAGAAGCAATCTCTCCCCGGCTAACTCCCAACTTCGATCCCGCATGCATCAAGTCTTCAGCGCACACGGGATATAAGTTCCGAAGCGCAGGATCACCGAAACGACCCAAATTAAAAGGTTCAATCAACCGCAAAACCTCTTCCGTAAACGCCCGCGTGTCGGCGGCCCCAGCCAATTTGCGCGCTCGCTCGAGCAAAATCTGCGACGCCGGACCAAAATCCGGATGTTGATGCAAAAGGAAGCCACGCGCTAACTCTGACTTTCCCAATCGATGAGCCGTCTCGGCGAAACTAACCGCGGCAAAATACAACATCGACACCGCGGTGAACGCAGGAAAATTGCCCATGGTCGCGTAGAGCGCACCAATCAACCGGCTGGCAGCCAACAGCTCATCGTCAGTTTGCCGTGCGTAGCATTGCAGCAGCCCCGAAAGCTCACCGCAATCACGATTCGTTTCGAAAATCTCCGCAAGTCTTTCGATACCCAACAACGTAAGCGCAAAACCGGTGGATAGTAGCGGATCAACAAATCCGGCTGCTGACGGCAGCATCGCCCATCGCGGGCCCGCAATGGCAGAGCTGCGGAAGCTGATCTTTGGCATGTACCGAAACGGCCGACAGGCAACCGCTTTCGCGAATTGCGATTGCAATACCGGCACCCGGTCCAGAACCCGCTGCCATGCAGGCTCGCCTTCGCTAAGCGCCAACTCCGCAGCAACATCCGAAGTGGCTGCAACTCCGGCGCTGGTAACTCCATTGTTGAATCGAAGCACCCACACCCACCCGCCATCGAAGACATGGTGAACCGCGGCGTCATCGACTGGATAGGGTGAACCGCCGTCGCGAAATTTCGTCCGCCTGACTCCGGTGAAGTGGCTGTAGAGGCTTTCCGTAGCCGGCAGCCCCGGCAATGGAGATTCAGGGATCTGTAAGGCGCGGTGCAGGACGCCATGCGGCCCGCTGGCATCAATCAGAAACCTGGCCTGGAGCCGGAACGGTTCATCCGCCGCGCTGCCAACCAGGTTTGCGCCATCCTCCGCAAATTCAACCGTCTCGACCCGCACGTTGTCGCGGTAATCGACCCCTAGTCTCTGCGCTTCCACAACCAGGAATTGATCCACGTCGGCCCGATACCAATGCGTGTCGGCGATATCATCATGCGGGCTCGCCGCCACGAGCAGCTCACCCGTCTCGTGGAAGAAGCTGAACCCGCGCTTCAGCCCGCACGCAATCTGAGGATAAGCGCCCTGCCAGCTCCCCCATTTTGCCAGCGGTGCAATCCGCGGCAAATCGTAAGTCGCGCTCAGCCTTTCCAGCACCAGATTGCTAAGCGGCGTGGTAGATTCTCCAATCACCATGCGCGGGTGCCGTCCGCGTTCGAGCAGGACAACCGAAAGCCCGAGCCGGCGGCCAATCATCGCCAACAGACTGCCGCCAAAGCCGGAGCCTACGATGGCCAGATCAACCGCACGATTCAACTGGCACCACCGCACTGGTCGCATGCAATCCTGTTCAGCACCGCTTGCTGCAGGTTCATCTTCCGCAAACGATCGGTGCGCAATGGTTGGCAACCCGCGCAGGACGCACGCAATCCCCAAATGTCCGCGAACACTCTACCCGCCTTGAGTCCGAGGCCGTACTCCATTGCGGACTCCAATGTATCCAGAGCGGGCGGCACAAATTGGCCATTTGCCATCAGTTCATCCATGACACCGTTTCCCGCGCGCGTGGGAATCAGCACTGCGGCTGTCGCCCCATGCTCCATCGCAAAATCCAACGAGCGCTCCGCCCAGTGCAGCGCCTCTGCTGCCGGCATATAGGGCGGCTGAATCAGGATAAAAGCCCGAAGATCAATCTCGTTGCGCCGCAGAAAGTTGGCCGCACTCGAGAACTGATCGAGTGTCATGCGTTTGTTAAGTCTGGCGAGAATCTCCGGATGCGCCGTCTCCAAACCCATGGCAACCTCCAGTCTGCCGCTGAGTAAACCGCGGAAGCGAAGGCAAGCGTCACCCGTGAGAGCGGGATGATTCTCCACGATTAGCCGATCAAAGCGATTCGCGCGTTGCGCGATCGCGCCATAGTCCTGCGGAGGAATTGCGTGAGGATCGAAAAAACTCCCGCTGTTGTAGAGCTTGATCTGACGCGCCGGCGGCAGCGCAAGAAGAGCATGATCGATTTGCGCAGGGATTGCCCCCACCGGAACCATTTCCGTGAGTGTATTGCGCCACAAGTCACACATCAAACAACGGAACGGACATTCCCGATTGGTAAGAAAGATGGTGGCAACCGGTTGCACGGCCTTCTCGGCTGTACACTCCTCTTCGACGAAATACTCATAAGGAATATATGGATCGCGTCTCTCCCGCGCCGGACGACGGCTCACGATCCAGTTATCAACCGCGGCACTCATGGATACAGAGACAAAAATTTCTGGCGATACTCGGCCTCGCGAAAGGGAAGCCGGGAATGCAGCGTCTCTTCAGAAACAGCCCCGTGCTGGAAACGCCGCTTGCAGAACACCGGCATATCAAAGCCGGTAAGAGCCTTCACCCCGCGCGACACAATATCGCCTTTCAGCTGGTACAGCCGTTCCACGTCATAGTTGGTCAGAGCAATGAACGGAATCGCTTCCGCAACCGCAATCACCGGCGGCTGCGTATAAGGGCTGAACCCCTGAAACCCGAAGTGATGGGCCGGAGCGTAGGTTCTGTTGTAAGAACGGCTAAGACCACCGCTGTAGGTCAGCGAGTGTTTAATCTTGCCCACACCCCAGCCTTCCTGGTACAGCATCGGATTATTGATCACACTGCGAATGGTAAGTTCAGGATTCTGCTCGATCGGATAATCCTTGAGGTTCTCATCCCCGCCGTCGCCGTCAATCAGGTACCGCCAGTCGGGATAACATTGCCGCAGCCCCCGGCATAACGCCATCGCCATGGTGGCCGACTGCACATCCAGCGCTTTGTAATCTTCGACCACGCGGATGGTCTCCTCCACATCGAGCGATGACGGATCCACCGCCACCGGTTCGAGGAAAAGCCCCAGCCCAACTGCATCGAGGAAGGCGCGGGCCTGGCCCACATCGGGACCATCGCCCAAGTCGAGCACAAACGCTTTGAGCCGCGAGGGGTTCATGCCCAGCTTAAGCATGACGTCGTAAGCCGTGAGGAAGACGCTGCCGCTATCAATGCCGCCCGAGAAGCACACCCCGATCGGCTCATGGCCAGGCACGCGAGGTAGCCACTGCGCCAACTCGTTCGCAAGAGCACCAATATACGCTTCCCCGATTTGATCAAGGTCGGTGCTCAGCACCCCCTGTGCTGGCGTAAAGAAACGTGTGTACACAGGATCTGGATCCGGGCACCCAATGAGCTGCAGCTCCACCACGTGGTGTGCGGGAACCATCCTGGTGTAGCTGGGGTGAAACTGACCCTCGAGCCCCTCCGCCTTCAGCCACTGGTAGATGGTATCGATGCGAGCCGCCACAATCAGCACCGGCCCCTCCTGGCGTTTGGCCAGAAAGTAGCGCAAGGGACGGTCCAGCGAGCGGGCCATCCTTACCGTCTTGCCTTCGCAGGCGACCAATGCAAACGAACCCGCGATGTGGCCCACGGCCTGCGCAGGACCGTGCAAAACGACCTCTCTTGCCTCCTCGACCGAGAGGCGATGGAACTGGTTGGCTTCCGGCTCTGTAAGATCCACCACGCGCTCAATATACTTCTGCTGCATCGTATCCTCGCGTTCCAGAATAACGCATCTATCAAGACAGCCTGTTCTCAGCCGAAAGGTTGACATGCATCTCCTCCCCTGGGAGGTTGACCGCCGCGAACCGTTCAAGCACTCTTACGCAGACAAACAATATGACACGAAAAATTTTTGCCCTGTCTTTCTTTCTGGCGGCCACAACCAGCACCTTGCTTTCCCAGGACAACTTCTTTGCCAAATGGGAGGCACGAGCCGGCGCGACTCAGGCCCGGCAGCCATCATGGCCGCCGCCGCTGGTCGCCCCCTATCCAATGCTGATCCAGGTTTTTCGTGCGGACTTCGTCCGCCAGATCACCCCGACGCTCACCTCTACATGGAACTACGGAGCAAGTCGAGGTCTGAACCTGATCCCTGGTTTCAACAGCGAAGTTGATGTTTACTACGCACCCTATATTCAGCACAACGCGCCCAAAGTGAAAGACGGCTTCGGGGATGTAGGTTTCCTCTACAAGTACCGCATTTTCTCCCGCAACGAGAAGCAGGGTGGCTTTATGTTGAGTGCTCAACTTGTCGCGACCATTCCTACCGGCAGTTACAGCAACGGCAGCCCCGATTCCTCCGTTGCGCCGACGCTTCTTTCTGCTAAGGGTTTTCGAAAGTTCGATGTGATTTCCTGTCTCGGAGGAAACCTGCCGACGGGGGAGACGAACAAGCTGGGCCGCTCCATCGCCTGGAATACCACGGCACAATATCATCTGGCCAAGTACGTATGGCCCGAACTGGAGGCGAACACCACCTACTTTTTTGGCGGAAAGAACGACGGCAAAAGACAGAACTTTCTGACCCCGGGCATCGTTTTCAGCAAATTCAAATTGCGTCCCAGCGACGAGCGAAGCCGCACGGGCGTGGCCTTCGGCGCAGGCATGCAGATTGCAACCTCGCAGTTTCACACTTATAACCATGGGCTTGCCATCACCTCGAGATTCGTGTTCTAGGCTGCGCAATTTTTTCGGGAGTCACCGTCCTCATGCTTTGCATCAGGGCACGACTTCAGCCGGGCCGTAAAGGGCTCAACAAAGATTGGGCTTTAGAGTCTGCGTGAGAGCCAGGATTTTCGGGCAAAATCAATACGATTGTGTGTTGATAAGTACCCAAAATCAATACGAATATTGCGTGATTTTCGAGTTCTCACGCAGACTCTTTAGCCCCTGAGGTACGGTTTTTCGGCAACGTGTAATCCCGTGCAATGACGTTAAATGCGACTGCGCGCACCACAGGGCTCGATCGAGGAAAGAAAGAGGTCGTAAGGCTTGATTGTCCGTCTCCGCCCGATCGCGCTCATCGCAGTCTTACTGTTGCTGTGGCAATTTGCCGTCACCCGTAACCCCATCCACATCCTGCCCACACCCTGGGAAGTCGTCAAAGGAATCGGCGACCTGTTGCAACACGGGCTGCTGCTCAAATACGTAGTCGCCTCCTTATTCCGCGTGACCTGGGGCTTCGTGCTGGCTGTTGCTGTTGCCGTGCCCTTGGGGCTCATCATCGGCTGGAATCGCAGGGCAGAGATGGCCCTCAATCCCTTGGTTCAACTGCTTCGCCCCATTTCGCCGCTGGCTTGGATTCCGATATCGATTCTTTGGTTCGGTGTGGGCGACTTGGCGGCTATCTTTCTTATCTTTCTCGGCTGCTTTTTCCCCCTCTTGTTTACTGCGATCAACGCGGTGCGGGGGATTCCGGCGGTTTACATCAATGCCGGCCGCAATTTCGGTCTCAGTTCCACAGCCCTGGTCTCCCGCGTACTCTTTCCTGCCGTCGTTCCACAGCTGATTATCGGTATGCGCATCACGTTGGGTGTCGGCTGGCTGGTGGTGGTCGCTGCGGAAATGATCGCCGTAAGCTCCGGACTCGGCTTCCTGATCGTAGATGCTCGTAACGCGGGCAACCGCTACGATCTCGTGGTCGCCGGGATGGTCATCATCGGACTGATTGGCCTGTTGCTGGATATGGGGATGCGATCTCTGGAACATCTGAAGTCGCTCCGCTGGAGTTACTCGGAGGATTAGTGCAAACAGCGAAGCTGCAGGCCGGGCACGTCTCCATGGTGTTTACGCGCGATGGTAAGAGCACACCCGTGCTCGATGACATCAGCCTGGAAGTTGCCGAGGGAGAGTTTGTTTGTTTGCTCGGTCCCTCCGGTTGCGGCAAATCAACATTGCTCAGCACCATGGCCGGCTTCCTTTCGCCCACGAGCGGAGAGATCAAGATCGATGGCGAAGTGGTCCACGGACCCGACCCACGCCGCATATTTGTCTTCCAGGAGCGCGGTGTCTTTCCCTGGCTCACTGTCGAAGGCAATATTGCCTTCGGCCTGTTCCACCTGCCCGGAGCAGAACGGCGCCAGCGTGTCGCCCACTACGTAAAAATGGTTGGGCTCGTAGGCTTTGAAAAAGCCTACCCACCCGCACTTTCTGGCGGCATGAAACAACGGCTGGAAGTGGCGCGGGCCTTGGCCGTGAACCCCGACATGCTTTTTCTCGATGAACCGTTTGGTGCCCTCGACTCCATTACTCGACTCGTCATGCGCGGCGAACTGCTGCGCATCTGGGAGGCGGAACGCAAAACAATCATCTTCGTGACCCACGATATCGACGAGGCGGTGCAGCTTGCGGACCGCGTGGTGGTGATGAGTGCCCGCCCCGCCACCATTCAGCAGATCGTCAATATCGACATACCGCATCCCCGCGACATCAGCTCCCCGCGCTACCTTGAACTGCGCGACGGAATTTTCCAGCAGATTGGTCTGGCCCACAAAATATGAACTCCCTCGCCGAACCAAAAAAATGGGAGAAGTTCTTCTGGCCGGTCCTCGCGACCGCACTATTCCTTGCGCTGTGGCATTATTCCGTTGTCTGGACGGCAACAAAAATCTTCCCCTCACCGCTCGATGTCAAAAAGGGAATTGCCGAGCTCATTCACAAGAAAGTCTTATGGGGCGACATTATCGACTCCCTTCGCCGCGTGGCCATTGGGTTTGGCGCCGCGGTTGTCATCGGTATTCCTGTGGGCCTGACCCTCGGCTGGTATCCGGCGGCGAACAAGGTGGTGAACCCGGTATTGCAGATTCTTCGCCCCATCAGCCCTATCGCCTGGATTCCTATCGCCATCATCCTGCTGGGTGTCGGGGATCATGCAGCCACCTCGCTCATCTTCGTGGGTGCGCTATTTCCCATCATCGTGGCCAGCGTTGACGGCGTATCCAACGTGCCCTCCGTGTTCCGTCTTGCCGGACGCAACTTCGGTCTCGGGCCGGCCCGGTTGCTTACCCAGGTTGTCTTCCCGGCCGCGCTGCCAAAAATCATTGTCGGTTTGCGCATCGCCCTCGGCATCGCCTGGCTGGTCGTCGTTGCCGCCGAGATGATCGCGGTCGATTCCGGCCTGGGCTACCTGGTGATCGATTCGCGTAACTCGGGCAAACGCTACGATCTGGTGGTTGCCGCCATGCTGATCATCGGCCTCATCGGGCTCATCCTCGATAGCGGCTTCCGGTGGCTGGAAAAAATCAAATCCGTTCGCTGGGGTTTTCGCGATGAGTCTTAAAAGTAAGATCGCGCTGGGTGTCTTTGGATGGCTCCTGTTGATCACAGGACTGCATGCTTATTTGAACGTAAACTGGGGAGCGGTTCTCAATGATTATCAACCACCCGAGAAACGAAAAATTACAGTTGCTTATCTCCCCGTCACCTGCCAGCTCACCTGCCCGGTAACCGACTACATTTCCAAGTACTCTCTATCAGGAGAAATGTTCCTGCCCAGAATGTTTCAGGGCTTTCCAGAAATCAAGGAAGCGCTCATCTCGAACCGGGTACAAGCCGCCTTCGTCGTTGCCCCTTTGGCGATTGCTCTCGTTTCCCAGGGGGTTCCTATCAAGGTCGTGTACCTGGGGCACCGTTATGGCAGCGCGGTGGTCGTCCGCAAAGACGGGCCTATTAAGAACTTTGGCGATATGCGCGGCCGCACCATCGCCATTCCCAGCCGCTTTTCTGACGAGCGCCTTCTCCTCTTTCGCGCCATGAAGGCGTGGGGAATCAAACCCAGCGAAATAAAAATGCTCGAGATGGCGCCCCCAGACGTTTCCGGCGCTCTGGCAGCCCACGCCATCGATGCCTTCGTCATGGGTGAGCCCTTCCCCTCGCAAGCGGAACTTGGCGGCTTTGGCCGCGTCCTTTTCCAGGCCAGGGAATATTGGCCCGATTACATGTCATGCATCCTGGTCGTGCGTCAGGACCTCATCGACAAACGTCCGGAGGTCGTCCAGACTCTGGTCGATGGTATCGCCCGTTCGGGTCTCTGGCTCGATACCAGCAAACCTCATCGCGAGGATGCTGCCGATTTTGTCGGCCGCTTCTACTACAACCAGAAACCCGCACTGCTACGATGGGCCCTCACCAAGCCGATGGATCGGGTCACCTACAGCCCCCTCGCTCCGCGCAAAGCCGATTTCGATATGGTGCGCGATCTGATGATGGAGACGGGAGTCTTGAATAAGAAGGTCGAATTCAGCGACTACACCGACACCCGCTTCTCTGACCAGGCCAGCATTCAAACACCGTGGAGATATGAACCCGGCACCGCAACCGCTCGCTAAGGAGACAACGAACAATGATCCGCAGGCAATTTCTTCAATTCGTCACCATGGCCAGTGTTGGCACCCTGGCACCTCTCGAAGCAATGGTGGCGGGAGCCAGTAAGACCGTTACGTATCTCGTTAAGGGATTCAGTTGCATCACCTGCGCCACCGGCCTCGATACCATGCTTGGCCAGCAAAAAGGTGTTCTTTCCAGCAAGTCAACCTATCCCCAAGGCAAGGTGACCGTCGGTTTCGATCCCAACCAGATAACCGAGCAAGCTATCGTCTCCTTCATCACAGATCTGGGCTTTACGGTCGAAGGCCAGCAGAAGAGCTAAACGAGGAACGATATGTATTCGCAACTAAGCGCCATTCTTACCGCATCGCTCGATCTTCAGCAGCCGCCGGTATCGATTTCCTTCACCGACGCAATTCCCAACGGGGTAACCTTGCACGCCGGCCGTGTTCCAGCCGGCTGCAGATTCTGGCAAGATGGCGCCAGCGTCGCCTTTGCCACCTCCGCCTCTGATCACAACCTGTGCGCCATAGGTGTTTATACCCACAACCTTCAGCCCTCGCCCGCGCAGCAGACCGACCTCATGGACGCTCTCAAAGTATTCGGAGAGCTCGAATATGTGCGGGCCGAAGACCTGGCGCAAATTCCGGTTCTGGCATCGCAGCCTGGATACGTCGTGTATGCGCCTTTAGCAGCATCTCCGTTACCGCCGGACGTGGTGCTGCTCTTCGTAAACGCCAGCCAGACCCTTATCCTCTCTGAAGCCACGCAGCAGGTGGAAAACCAAAATGCTCCAGCCATGGGCAGGCCGGCCTGCGCCATCGTGCCCCAGGTCATGAACACTGGCCGGGCGGCCCTAAGTTTAGGCTGCTGCGGAGCCCGGGCTTATCTGGACGTGCTCACCGACGACGTGGCTGTTTTCGCAATCCCGGGAGCCAGGCTTGAGGACTACACCTGGCGCATCGAAGCCCTGGCTAAGGCGAACGCTGTACTTTCAAAATTCCATCAAATCCGCCGCCGTGACGTCGCCGCCGGAGGCATTCCCACCGTCAAGGACTCGCTGGCAGCCCTGGCCCCCTAGGATCAACCTCTTTCAGCCACCACCCCTGATCTCGCTTTTTGAGACCTCGGATCCGTGCAACCTGTCCCGCCTGCCCCGGCTTGCCGTGGGGCGTGCCGTGGACTGATCCCCACTGAAGAGGGTGTGTGAGAGCTCACTTTTTGATAGGGGTCCCTCGTCGGCATTAGGAGCGAACCACCCTGGTCGAATCCCTCTGCCCCCGCTTACAACCCTAAAATTCTCCCGATTTTAATCCCCAACACCAACCTCACCTCCGCGGCAACCTCACTTCTGAGAGAATCCTTGCATTGGAAATATCGCCCACGAAAGATCCAAAGTGCTGGTGGGGCATCTAAACCGCAAAGTCCCATCAGGGGAAACGGAGCAATGCAATGGCAACAGCAGTAAAAATGCAGCCTCTCACCCAACGAGCAGCCTGGAAGGCGCTCGAGACGCATTACGAAAAAGTTCGGAACGTGACTCTGCGCTCCCTGTTTTCCGATGATCCCCAGCGCGCTGCCCGCTTTACCACCGAAGCGGCTGGCCTGTTTCTTGACTACTCCAAGAACCGCATCACCGAGGAAACCCGTAAGCTATTGCTCCAGCTTGCCCAGGAATCGGGCCTGCGCGAACGCATGGATGCCATGTTTCGCGGAGAAAAAATCAATGTGACCGAAAAACGGGCGGTTCTCCACGTCGCCTTGCGTGCGCCGAAAGGCGAGTCCATCGTTGTGGACGGCGAAGATGTAGTTCCCGGCGTCCACGCCGTGCTCGACAAGATGACTGCCTTCGCCGACCGCGTCCGCAGTGGCGACTGGAAAGGGCACACCGGCAAGCGCATCCGGAACGTCATCAACATCGGCATCGGAGGCTCTGACCTGGGCCCCGTGATGGCCTACGAGGCGCTCAAATACTACAGCGACCGCAAAATGGTCTTTCGCTTTGTCTCCAATGTCGACGGCACCGACTTCGCCGAGGCCGTGATCGACCTCGATCCTGCGGAGACCCTCTTCATCGTCTCCTCCAAAACCTTCACCACGCTCGAGACTATGACCAACGCGCACACCGCGCGCGACTGGGCGATCAAGGGTCTCAAGGACGAATCCGCAATCGCTAAACATTTCGTCGCCGTTTCCACCAACGCCGCGGAAGTCAAGAAGTTCGGCATCGACACCGCCAATATGTTCGGCTTTTGGGATTGGGTCGGCGGCCGCTATTCCATGGACTCCGCCATCGGCCTCTCCACCATGCTCGCCATCGGCCCGGCAAACTTCCGCGCCATGCTCGATGGCTTCCACCAGATGGATGAGCATTTCCGTACCGCCCCCTTCGAGAGCAATCTGCCCGTCATCCTGGGGCTGCTGACCGTCTGGTACACCGACTTCTTCGATGCCCAAACCATGGCCGTATTGCCCTATGAACAGTATCTGAAGCGGTTTCCCGCCTACCTGCAGCAGCTCACCATGGAAAGCAATGGAAAGCACGTCACCCTCGAAGGGGAGCGCGTCAACTACGACACCGGCCCGATCTACTGGGGAGAACCAGGCACCAACGGGCAGCACTCGTTCTACCAATTGATTCACCAGGGTACCCGGCTCATTCCCTGTGACTTCATTGGCTTTGAGAAGTCCCTCAACCCGCTCGGCCGGCACCACGACATGCTGCTTGCCAATGTCTTTGCCCAGGCCGAGGCCCTGGCCTTCGGTAAAACTGCGGAGCAGGTAAAGGCTGAGGGAACACCAGACTGGCTCGTTCCTCATCGCGTGTTTGAGGGCAACCGCCCCTCCAACGTCCTGCTGGCGGAAAAACTCACACCAGAAACGCTGGGCAAACTGGTTGCTCTCTACGAGCACTCGGTGTTTACCCAGGGAACCATCTGGCAGATCGATTCCTTCGATCAATGGGGCGTCGAGCTGGGCAAGGTACTGGCTCAGCACATCATTGCCGAGATTGAAGCTCCGGGCGATGCGGCGCTGCAGCATGATCCTTCTACCAATAACCTCATCAGCCGCTACCGTAAACTCAAGTAAGCCGGCAAGACAGACGAACAACACAATCGAAAGAGGAGCAATTCTATGCAATTAGGAATGGTGGGTCTCGGCAGAATGGGCTCCAACATGGTCAAGCGACTAATGAACAACGGTCACACCAGCGTGGTGTTCGACCGTTCGTCGCAAGCGATTCAGGATCTTGAGAAGGCAAAGGCTGTGGGCGCCTCCTCGCTCGCAGACATGGTTAGCAAGCTCTCCAAGCCACGCGCCATCTGGCTCATGATTCCCGCCGCCGTGGTTGACCAAACCATAGCTGAGCTTGCCCCCCATCTGGAGTCGGGCGACATCCTGATCGATGGCGGTAATTCGTATTACATCGATGACATCCGTCGCAGTGGGCAGCTCGCCCCCAAGGGCATTCAATACGTCGACGTGGGCACCAGCGGCGGCGTCTGGGGCCTCGAGCGTGGCTACTGCCTCATGATTGGCGGCCCTACCGCTGCCGTTGAACACCTGGAGCCGATTTTCAAAACCATCGCCCCTGGGGTCGGCGATATTCCCCGCACTCCTGGACGGGAAAAAATTGCCGGCACAGCGGAAGAAGGCTATCTGCATTGCGGGCCCAGCGGCGCCGGCCACTTTGTCAAGATGGTACACAACGGCATGGAGTACGGCATCATGGCCGCCTATGCTGAAGGTCTCAACGTCTTGCACCACGCCAACGTCGGCAACAAGACCGGAGAGATCGATGCCGAAACCACCCCGCTGCGCGATCCCGAGCACTATCAGTTTGACTTCAACCTGTCGGATGTTGCCGAGGTGTGGCGACGGGGCAGCGTAATCTCCTCCTGGTTGCTTGATCTGACCGCAGCTGCTTTGACCAAGAGCCCGGCATTAGCGGAATTCGCCGGCCACGTCTCCGATTCCGGAGAAGGTCGTTGGACAATCAAAGCGGCGATTGACGAAGGCGTGCCCGCCCCGGTACTCACCGCAGCGCTCTACGAACGGTTCAGTTCGCGCGGCGAAGCCGACTTTGCGGATAAGCTGCTCTCTGCCATGCGCTTTGAGTTTGGCGGTCACGTCGAGAAAACCGCAAAGTAGTGTTCGATAGCGGTTCAGTCTTGGCTTGCGAGATATGGGACCCGGGGATTGTTTGCGGGGATAGAGTGCAAACCGCCGTTCTGGGCCTGGAAAGAAAAGTGCCGAGTTTTAGTGTCCGGCAATCGTCTCGGGTATCTGTTGAAGTCCCAGGTCGTTGAACTGTTCCGAATACATATCGTTGTTCAGTTGGCGCACGTCCGCTGGCGCACTGGCAAGAATGCCGGTAAAAATATCTCGAGCCTTGGTGCGGTCAACATCGCCGATCAGCTCCGTCGTGCCTGGTTCCTCATGCAGATCGTGGCCATGCAGCAATGAGTATAGAGTCATGGACTGCTCCCGCTGAGTCGCGTCGGCCGCCACAATGATTATCAGATTATCTTGCACGTGCGGAATCACCGTGGCGCCTGTCACTTTCGCATGGGCCATCATGATCGAGATCACGCCCAGCGGTTGGCTGGCGCGAAAGCTCACAAGTGATGTCTTTCCGCCTGCATCGCGGGCGAAAACCAGCGCCTTCTCCTGATGGTAGTATCTCGCCAGAAGAGCGCCCAGCACGCGTGCTCGGTCAGTGGAGCAGCCGTCGATCATGCCGGAGTTTTCCGCCTGGCCATTCCACACCCCCACAGCACCGTCGATTTGCGGCTGCTGGCAAAGATGTCCCGCCAGGTATTGCGCGGCGGCGAGATAGTGCAGCTGCTCAAAAGACTTGAGTGAACCTTCCGCGCAAGACATCGTCAGAGGACCCTTGGTGCTGGGGCTCACAAAGACGATGCTCTGAGCCAATAGCCCATGCAATGAGGCCATGAGGACGATCCATGCCGCGATTACTGTTCTCCTCATCGACATCGTTTCTCCTGAACAGTTTTAGGATTCTCGGCCCCAAACCCGAGGGTGCCCGCATTTCTGAGCGCGCCTTTTGCGCCAGAAGCGGGATATGCGGATTTCATTTGTTCCCTGTAAAAGACGGCAGATTTCATGCAAATCAATCCGGGCGCGGGTTCTTTCTTCAGCCTTCCGTTTCGCAGGAAGTCTTGACCTCAGCTCCGGGCTTCAAACGCTCATATACGCTTCCTGATTGCGCGTGCCGGGCGAGCATCTCGAAAAACTTCGAGCGCAGACAAGGCTTCGCGATAAAAATGTCGCTGGACGGTTCGAGCGGCTCGCAGTATCGTCTCAGCAACAAGGAAGAACCGCCAACGAAGTTGATGAGCTCCTGCTTATGCGCAATCTCATGCTCCAACAAGTAAGCTCGCATCACAGCGGAAAGCGATTCCTTCTTGTAGTTCATGTCGTTCATCTGCAGGTCCACATAGGTCACTCGATTGCGTCGCCACCCAGTAACCAGGCTTAACCAGGGTCCATCCGGCAATCGCAGCCCCATGTTAAAAAAATCCGACCTTGCGCGTAACAAGCGATAACGGGCATGGTAAAAGTCGCTGTTACGTTTTGGCATTGACTTGGCTTCGAGCCCCAGCATCACCTCGAGCGACTGGTCAGGATCGAGCTCGGAGACAAATTGTACGTTCGTGCTTTTCTCAAGCTGCTGGCGCTTTCCCGCCAGGCTGCGCCTCGTGCGTGGTCCCAGGCTCGCCAGCATTCCCTCGTAGGTGTTCGCCAGGGGCAGCTTGTGCTGTACTTCACTCCCGATAAACCTTTTGAAGTAACTCGCCGGGCCCATCAGCTCGATACAGCTGACGGAAGAAGCTTTCATGGTGATGCTTACACCATGGACACGCCACTTCTTCAAAAGTGCCTGGGTCGCTAAATGCACATAGTGCACCTCGAGTGCTTCGGGAGCAATCACCAGGCTCTCGCCGATGTAGTCTCCCCCTCGGAAGAGTCCCAGGCCAATGCCAAATCTGCAATGCTCGTAGAACAGGACACAAGCTTCGAGTTGCTGATCGTTGCGAATCAGCACTGCCGCACACCTTCTGTTTGTCAGGGTATTTGCCGCGAAGAAGTATTCCGGCTCCGTGGTGAGATCGTCTTCCCGGCTATACCGCCGGCGCAACTCTAAAATCTCCGCCAGGTGCGCGTGGATCTGTCGATTGCCAATGACCACCTGCGCGGCTCTTGGACCGCCAATGAACGCGGAGTCTGCTTTCGACTCATTCCATAACGTGCTGTCATCCAGCCGTTGACTGTTGTCAATCAACCCGCTTGAACTCACGGTGCTTCTCCCGCACAACGAAACCGTCGCGACTATGCTTTATTGTCTTGTCTTCATCAGGCGTGTACCGCAGCAGTAATAACCACAAACAACAGCAGTTCTTTAGCTCGCCCGCAAAGGGACTCACTCCAGGCCACTTTGGGCCTTTTGGGAGTGAAATCTGTCCTTAAGAGGGACGTTGAGAAGAGAGTATAGCACTATGCATCCCGTTCGCCACCCCAAGAATCCTGACCCTTTCAGGGTAGGTAAGACCAGGGCAAAATCCTTCGCCAGGACAGCATCAGTACTTTGATTGCTCTATAAAGACGCATATACCCAAGCTTTCCACGCAGAGGGTACGAATCCCTCCCCTTCGGACAGCACTGGCCATTATAAGTATGAGCAGAAGCGGCAGTTACGGGCTAAATCTTCAGGGGCAGTCAGGCCCGTCATAATTCGCCAACAGTACGGCTTAACCTGGCTGCGCAGTGAACCGCGGGTGCCGGCGGTGGTAGTAAAGGGCACTGGACCAAAACAGAACAACCAACAATCCATCACAGCCTACACTCGTCCACGCCGCGCCACGCCAGGAATACTGCGGCAAGATAACCAGGTTGAGCGCAATATTGATCAAAGCCACAAGTACCTGGATCCCGGTACGTGTGCGCTGAAGTCCCGCACCAGAAAGCGCATCCGCAAAAAAGGAATGGACGCACCGTAGCAAGGGAATGAGTGCCAGCCAGCGCACTGCCGGAACCACCGCCTCGTACTTGGTACCCAGAACATGGGGCAGGACCGGAGCTAGCAGCCACAGGCCAGCAGAGGCTAACGAACCATAGATGGCGGTCTTTGCGATCAGCGTTAAAGCATAGGGATAGGTTTCAGCCATCCCACCCATCCCTTTACGGAAGAACTGTGGGTAGGCGGCCGCTGCGAGGGAGCGGACGGGAGTCATGGTTACGTCGATCACACGATAGGCCGCGGCGTACACACCGGTAGCGGCCAGGTCCGCCAGCCTGCTTAGCATAATCTTGTCGATGTCGTTGTAAACCGTCGTCGCCGAACCGGCAACGCTGAAAAACACACCCTCTACCGCGTCTTCCCGGAGCGCCGCCAAATCGATAACTGGGTGTCCCCACAACCGCCCTCCCTGCACCACCGCAAATACCGTGCCCAACAGGGTAGTGATCAGATAGATAACTACCCAGAGGTGGAGAGTAACTGGATGCGTCGTAACTATTAAGACACAAATGCCGGCCAGTCGAAGCAGGCTGGCAACCACACTTTGCACCGAGGTTTGCTTCATCTGGTCCAGGGCGGTAAAGCCGAATGCCGCCAGTTCCGTCACTTTGAGAAAAATCAGGTCTGAAACACAAACGATCGTAACCACAAAAGGTACTGTCTTCAGGTGAAGAACCACGCTCAGCCCAAGTCCGAGAGCGGAAAGCAGGGTTCCGGAAAGCACTGTGAGCAGAATCCCGTTGCCCCAGCAGATCGCAGCTTTCCGTTTGCCTGAGCGCACATTCTTAATGAAAAGATTAGGTGTTCCCAGCCCCGAAAACGGACCGAGCAGAGCGGCCATAGCCACTACGGTCACGAAGGCGCCGTAGGCGTCCGGTCCCAGCGATCGTGCAATCAGAACGAAATAGCCTGCCTGAATGACTAGCCGAAAACCCTGGCCGATGGAAAGGTGGGTGGTGTCCCTGAGCAGGCCGCCCCTCTTCAGACCGGCCACGGGGTTCACAAACACCTCTCTCATCGTTCCGCATCAGCGTACGACGATTTCGGGGATTGGCCAGAAGGTTTTTCCTCCCACTACGCCGGTAGCGGCTTCCCAGCGGAATAATTCATGAAGGATAAAAAATAATTCAGGCTACCTTTTCTCTGCATGCGTTATCAAAGCAAGTACTAAGTGTCTGCCCTCTAGACCCAGCTTGGGGATTCGGACTGGTATGATGAAAAGGGATTGTGAGAGCCGCACACCAATATCGTCCTAAACTATCCAGGTTCAGCTTTGTATTCTTGGGTTTGGCGATTTCCGTTTTCGCCTGGGGCCTGCAATACAAGCTCTCCCTCTATGATCCGCCCCACTGCTCTTCCCACGAGATGCCCGAAGCCAAGCTGCTCTCCCGCAATGAACAGGCGACCGTGGTGGAAGGTTTTTTCGTAAGCAGTACCAAAGCTTGGCCAGTCATCGCGCAGATTTTGCCGTTTAGTCTGCTCGCCTTGCTCTTCCTCGGTTTGAGCCACACGGTCATGCAGAGCTTCCATCACCTGGGGCGCGAAGCTAAGCGTCCTTGGCGCCTTTCTTGCGGCCCGGGTTTGAACGCCTTCTTCTTTCGTCCCCCTCCTTCGCTTACCTAGCTTCTCTTGTAAACCACCACAGGTTTATGCCAAAAATCCAGGTTGAGCCTGGCGTGTCCCCGCGGGGATAGGCCGTCATCCTGGCTTCGATCAGCTATCAATCTATCGAATAGGTGCATTGCAGATATGCGAAAGCGAATCGCCTTGATTCTTGCGGCGGGATTGGCGCTGCCTCTCCTCGACGGTGTGATTGCGTGCAATTCCAGCGGCAGTAGCCCGCAGGCTGTGGCCGCGGAGATTCCCTCGGCAACTGTCGCCGCAGTGAAGCGGGCAAGTATTGTGCACACGCTCAATCTCGCCGGGCAATTCCAGCCCTATCAGGTCATCGATGTTCACGCAAAAGTCTCCGGTTACATCCGGCACATTTATGTCGACATTGGCGACAAGGTCCGCCAGGGGCAGGTCCTGGCAGTTCTTGAAGTGCCGGAGCTGAGCGCGCAGTTGAAGGGTACGGTGGCCGAAGTTGCCAGCCGGAAAGATGAGATTGCTCGCGCCCAACAGGAAGTCCTGCGCGCGCAGTCCGAACACGCCTCCCTGCATGCCAATTACACCCGGCTGAAACAAGCCGCGGCCACCCAACCCGGCTTGATCGCCGAACAGGAACTCGACGATGCCGAATCGAAGGATTTGGCTTCACAGGCGCAAATCGATGCAGCCAAGTCTGCACTCAGCGCTGCCCGGCAAAACTTCGATGTCGCCGGCGCGGATAACGAGCGAGTCAGCGCTCTGGCCGACTACACCCGCGTAGTGGCGCCCATCGACGGGGTAATTATCTGGCGCTATGCCGATACCGGCGCGCTTATCCAGGCTGGTACCGCCTCCGACGTTCAATCCCTGCCCGTCGTCAAGCTCTCCGAAAGCAACCTGCTTCGCCTGCGCATTCCCGTTCCCGAGGATGCAGTCGAGTTTATCCACGTGGGCGCTCAGGTAAACGTGCAGGTCGATGCTGTCCACCGCACCCTGGTGGGCAAGGTAGTTCGCTTTACCCGGGATATCAGCCTCGCCACGCGAACTATGCAAACCGAAATCGATGTCGAAAACAAAGACTTATCGCTGACCCCCGGCATGTATGCCAACACCACCATCGAGTTAGAGCGCAGAGACCACGTCTTGACCATCCCCGTGCAAGCCGTCATCAACAATGGCAATCAATCGTCGGTGCTCATCGTCGACGATCAGAACCACGTGCAGACGCGGAATCTGACCCTCGGCTTGCAAGGTTCCAACCTGGTGGAAGTGAAGAATGGGTTGGCTGAGGGAGACCGCGTGATCACAGGAGGGCAGTCGAACTACCAGGTCGGGGAAACCGTAAAGCCGAGACTCGAACAATTACCGGCCTTCGACGTGAATGAAGAAAAGTCAGGGGGCGAGTAGCCATGCCTAAGTTCGCTCTCAAGTATCCCTTCTTCATCATCATGGTTTGTATGGTCATCATGGTGGTCGGCGTCACCGCCATCGCCGGTATGCCGGTGGACCTGTTTCCGAAAATCGATATTCCCGTGGTGGTGGTGGCTACCTTCTACTCCGGCATGCCCCCACAGCAAATTGAAGCCGACATCACCGGCACCTTCGAGCGCTTCTTCACCCTGGGCAGCAACATCGACCACATCGAGTCGCGATCGCTGACCGGCGTCAGCCTGATCAAGATCTACTTCAAGCCGGGTACCGATGCCAACGCGGCCTTGAGCAATATCGCCAACCTGGCTATGGCCGATCTGCGCCGATTACCGCCCGGCACCCTGCCTCCTGTTGTGCTGGGAATGGATGCATCGAGCCAGCCGGTCTGCCTGGTCACCTTGAAAGGAAAGGGTCTCAACGAAACCGATCTTAAAGATCTGGCCCAGTTCCAGGTGCGCAACCAGATTGCCAATGTGCCCGGAGCCTCGGTGCCCCAGCCCTATGGCGGACGCTACCGACAGATTATGGTCTACGTAGATCCGCTCAAGCTGGAGGCGCACAACCTCAGCTTGATGGACGTGGTCCGGGCAGTGAATCAATCGAACCTCATCTTGCCTGCCGGCGATGTTCGCATCGGTCCCAAGGACTACAACATCTACGCCAATAGCCAGGTTCCTACACCGGAGCTCATCAACGACCTCCCTCTGAAGTCGGTCGGCAACGCCTCCATCATGGTGGGCGACGTCGGCAAGGCGCAAGACTCGGGGACGCTCCAGACCAACATCGTGCGCATCGATGGGCAGCGTTCGGTCTATGTGCCCATCCTGAAGCAGGGCGGCGACAGCAACACCATCACCATCGTCAACGGCATGAAGGCGGCGATCAAGAACCTGGTCGACATACCCGCGTCGCTCAAAACAGCCGTTGTCTTTGACCAGTCGATATTCGTCAAATCCGCCATCAGGAACCTCATGAACGAGGGTGGCATCGGCCTGGTTCTTACCGCCTTGATGATCCTGTTGTTCCTGGGTAGCGTACGCGCTACTTTCGCCGTTCTCTTATCCATCCCCCTCTCCGCGCTCGCAGCCTTTATTTGCATCAGCGCCGGCGGCGGCTCTATCAACATCATGGTCCTGGCGGGATTAGCGCTGGCCTTTTCCCGCTTGATCGATAACTCGGTCGTGGTGCTCGAAAATATCTTCCGCCACCTGGAGATGGGAGCCACGCCCGAGGTGGCGGCCGAGGTCGGCGGCAAAGAGGTTCAATTGGCCGTGCTCGCGGCCACCTTCACGACGGCGATCGTGTTCTTTCCCGTTGCTCTCCTCTACGGAGTGAGCCGGTATCTCTTTACCGCCCTGGCGTTGACTGTTGTCTTCGCCCTCTTTGCTTCCTATGGCGTAGCCATGACCGTGGTGCCGCTCTATTGCGCCCGGTTTATCAAGTCCGCTGACGTTGAACATGAACAAGTTGTGCAAACGGATGGTGCGGCCGTACTGGCTCCTGCGCCAACGCAATCCTTCTTCCGAAGAATCGTTGGCAGTTTCAACCGCTGGTTCCAGAGAATGCTGGAGCAGTACGTCGTGGTGGTGAATCGCTCCATATTGCGTCCAGTCGCCACTACCTTCGGCATCCTCGGCGTTGTTCTTCTCAGTTTTGCCTTATTTCCTTTGCTCGGCCGGTCCTACTTTCCTCGCACCGACCCCGGTCAATTTGTGATTAACATCCACTGCCCCAGTGGGACCCGCATCGAGCTCAGCAACCGTTACGTTGCCCAGGTGGAACAGGAGATTCGCGATGTGGTTCGTCCCCACGATCTGGATATGATCGTTTCCAATATCGGAATTACTCCCGATCTCTCCGCCATCTATACCAGCAATTCGTCGATGGATACGGCGTTTGTGCAGGTGAGCCTTAAGCCGGGACACGAGCTCGGAAGCTACGAATACATGGCGCGCGTGCGGAGAAAGCTCGCCAATGACATGCCTGAGTTAACCACCTACTTCCAGGCCGGAGGACTGGTCGATTCCGTCATCAACCAGGGACTGCCGGCGCCGATCGATGTTCAGGTAAGCGGTAACGACATGGATCTGTCGTTTGCCATTGCCAGCCACATCGCCGCCCAGGTCAAGCGACTCAAGGATGTCGGCGATGTTCTGATTCCGCAGAACCTCCGTTATCCCGGTGTGGCCCTCGACATAGATCGCGAACGAGCCAGCCTGATCGGGTTATCACCCAAGGAGATCGTAGATAACGTCATCACCGCGCTCACTTCGAACGGCATGGTCGCCCCCAGTTACTGGATCGATCCCCGGACCGGGAATAACTACATGCTCACCGTGCAGTACTTCGACCAGAAGATCGCCCACATGAGCATGGACGACTTCAAGCAGATTCCCCTGCGGGCCGATGGCCAGGCTTCCTACACTCCCCTGCAATCGGTCGCGGCCATTAAGGAAATCAATACCCCCACCGAAGTGGATCACTATCAGATCCGGCGCGTCATCGACGTCTATGTGATGCCATCGACAGTAGCGCTGCAGCACGTGAACCGCGAGGTCAACCAGATCATTGCCGGCGTCGAAAAGCCGAAGAACATCCGGGTTACGGTCCGTGGAAGCGTGGTCAGCATGAACGAATCGTTCTTCCGCTTTGGCATTGGCCTGGTGCTCGCGATCGTGCTCGTATATCTCATCCTGATGGCTCAATTCGCCTCCTTCGTGGATCCATTCATCATCCTGATGGCCATTCCCCCTGGGCTCACCGGGGTGCTCATCATCCTGCTGCTCACCGGCAGCACCCTGAATGTGATGTCGCTGATGGGAGTGATCATGATGACCGGCATTGTAGTGTCCAACAGCATCCTCATCGTGGAGTTTGCCGGGCATCTTCATCTGCAGGGTCTAAGCATCTCCGATGCGGTCGTGCAATCCTGCAAGATTCGCTTGCGTCCGATTCTGATGACCTCGCTGGCCACGCTGCTGGGGATGATTCCGATGGCGTTGGGTCTCGAGGCCGGGAGCGAGCAATACGCACCGCTGGCGCGCGCCATCATCGGCGGTCTGGCCGTTTCCGTAGTTGCCACGGTCTTCCTCGTCCCAGCTGTCTACCTGATCATCCACGGCAAGGGCAAGCAAACGCAGGCCGGGCAGGCAGGCACTCATGCCTGAGCACGCTCACTCGTTCACCGGGCGCGCGATCAGCGACGGGCTCGACGTATCCGTCGCGGTTACGTTCTTCCCTGCCCCCACCGGGCATGCAGTCGTCCATGGCCGGCGGGAGAACAAGAATGCGGTTGCACAAGAGGCATCGAGAATGTCGAGAAGAAAAACGAATCCGCGTCATTGTTTGTTAGTGACCCTGTCCTTGCTCGGCTGCGCGGCCGGCTCTGCGGCCCAGACGCCAAAGGCCAATGCATCGCTGCCCGATGCTCCGCAGATCCGTCTCATCGCCCAGGGCGGCCAATCGAACGCTCCTATGCAGCCGCAGGTCGCCAACTCAGCGCCGGCTCCCGCCGGCTCTCTTCCTCCCCTGAGCCGCGCGCAAGCCGAACAGCTGGCTATCAAGAACAACCCGAGGATCAGCGTGGCCCGTTTGCTCGCCTTAGCCGAGCATCAGGTCGTTCGCGAGTCGCGATCTGCCGAGTTGCCCACCGTCACCGGAAGCATGACTGCCGTGGACGCCGAAGATGGCTCGCGTCTCTCTGCCGGAACCATCACCGCGTCGCGCCTCTTCGAACATGCCGCCGCGGGCGGTAGCGGCACCCAGTTGATCACCGATTTTGGACGAACCAGAAATCTGGTTGCTTCTTCGAAGCTCCAGGAAAAGGCTCAGAACGCGAGCACCCTGGCCACCACGGACGACATTGTCGCTGCCACCGACCAGGCATTCTACGACGCACTGCAAGCCCAGGCGCTGCTGCGTGTGGCCCAGCAGAATGTAGATACCAGGCAGACCACGCAAACCCAGGTCAACCAGATGACTAAGAACAATCTCAAGTCAACGCTTGATCTGAGCTTTGCCGACGTTAACCTCTCGCAGTCCAAATTGCTCCTTCTCGATGCTCAGAACAATCGCGATTCCACCATGGCCGCCTTGGACGCGGTGTTGGGACTGGATAGACAGGTGGTTTATCAATTGCAGGACGAAACTACGCCCCTGCAGGCGCCGCCCCCGGACGTCGAAGCGCTGACCCAGCTTGCATTGCGCCAAAGGCCCGACCTGCAGGCGTTGGATTACGACCAGCAGGCAGCGGTCAAATTCAGCCATGCCCAGCGCGATCAGATGTTTCCCACCATCAGCGCCGCGGGAACGGCCGGGAGTGTGCCCATTCGCCCCGCCCAGTACTACAACTCCAACTGGTGGGGAGGTATCGGCGTCAACATGAATATCCCCATCTTCAATGGCTTCCTGTACTCAGCCGAATCTAAAGAAGCGGCCCTGCGCGCTCAGGCCGGCGCCGAAAGGACCCGCGATCTCCGAGACCGGATTGTGCGCGATGTTCGTACCGCCTGGTTGGCCGCGAATACCGCGTTCCAGCGCGTCAGCGTCACCGCCCAACTCTTGCAACAGGCGAACCTCGCGTTGACTCTGGCTCAGACACGCTATCAGTTGGGGTTGAGTTCCATCGTGGAACTGAGCCAGGCGCAGTATCAGCAAACCGATGCCGCCATCGGCAACGCCAATGCGCAATATCAATACCGTCTTACTCTGGCGACCCTCAACTATCAGATCGGCGCCACACCATGATCAAAAACTTCAACACACCGGCGACGGAAAAGGCCGGTGTCTTTGTCGACGGGAGGCGTCTACCGTGCCGGTGATTGGCGAGAGGCCAGATTTGGACTTGAACGCAATCGTCTATGGAACGGATTTTTCCGTTTGCTCCCAAAATGCAGGGCTTTACGCGGCCTTCCTCGCCACGCATTTTGCGACCGCCTTGATGGTTGCGCACGCCTTCACTCTTTCTCAGGCTGCCATGGAAGTGGAGATCGATCCATCCCTGGTAAGCCAGCAAAGGAAAGATCTCGAATTCCTTTTATCGCGTAAAGCTATTGCGCTGTCCCATGGTTCCCTCAAGGCGACACCCGTTCTTTTGGAAGGTGATCCGAAGCGGATGATCCCCGAACTCGCCACTGCGATGGCGCCCTCACTGGTTGTCTTGGGAACGCACGGGGGAGAACGGTTGGTCCGGGAAATCATCGGGTCCGTTGCCGAAGGCATTCTCCGATCGACTTCGTGGCCCGTTCTTACCGTTGGTCCCCAGGTTGCGTCAGCGGCAGGGAAACGCTCGCTTTTTGAGCGCATTCTGTACGCCACCGATCTGACCCCCGCGGCCGCGCATGCGGCGGTGTATGCAGTCTCCTTTGCCAAGGTCTTTCGCGCCGATCTTGACGTGCTCCACGTCGTGCAAAGAGAAGCTATCGATCATCCCGACCGGTTGAGCGAAATCAGAAACCGCTTTTATCGCGTACTCGACAATCTTGTTCCGGACCAGGCCAAGGACTTCTGCAATCCCAGAAGCTTTGTAGAGGTCGACCATGCGCACCATCAGATTCTCGAACACATACAAGAACGATCGGTCGATTTGTTAGTGCTCGGCATCCGAAAGTCTTCTCATCTCGGCATCGAGACCCGTACCTCTCGTGCCTTTCAGCTTATCGTCCATGCGACTTGTCCCGTATTAACCATTGTTGGATAGTCGCCGGCCATCATCAATTGGAAATCGGAAAATGACCAGGCGCAGAAAGCAGACCACCATGCCAGCTTCCACCCCCGTAGCCCTCTCAGTATCGTTGCTGATTGGGGCAGGGGCTTTCTACTGTGCAGAGGTCACTTACGGCGCAATCAAGGATTCCGGCGCCGCGGATCTGCGACCCTTTCCTGCATGGCGCGCCCACATGGGGTCGGCTTGTGTCGGCATAGTGGGCTTTATGCTCTGCCTGTTTCTTCTGGAGAGCCTCGGCAAGGGCTCGCGGCGAACCGCATTGCGCTCTATCGTCCCATGGGCGCCGCTGGCCATCCTCACCGGAGCGGCAACGCTTATTCATGTTCCCGCGTTCGTCATTGTGATCACCACCCTGGTCTATTGTCCGTGGGCCTGTCTTAAGACCTGCGCCGTCCGTTGAGGTTTCCGGGCAAACCCGCCCCAATCGTTTATGGAATTGCGGTCTCTTTCGCTCCACAGATCCCCGCCTGCGGTAAATCCTTTATCCTTTGGTGTGACCCTCAAAGGAGTACCCTGCTTGCTCTGCCGTAGTCTGGTCCTGTTGTCGCTGTCAATCCTGTTATCGCCAACGATTGTGCGGGGCCAAAGCGCCGCGCCCGGGCAAGCTCCACAAACTCCTCAACCCCAACCTCAAGGCATGGGTGGCGTAAACACGGGCGGCACCCACGCGCCCGTGCTCGACTCCGAAAAGCGGCCTATTACCGCCGGCGGCTTTGTAAAAACCGGCCCCGTAATCTTTGAGGACATTGCCGCCAAGGCCGGCCTGACCAGCTGGCATCACACCATGGGCACCCCCCAAAAGCAATTCATCCTCGAGGCGCCCGGGTCCGGCGTGGCCCTCCTCGACTATGACAAGGACGGCTGGCTCGACATTTACATGGTGAACGGTTCCACCTACGAGGCGCTTGCCGGCAAAGCACCTTCGCCCCACGCCGCGCTGTTTCACAACAACCACGACGGCACCTTCACCGACGTCGCTGCCAAGGCTGGTGTGACCAACGATCGCTGGGGATTCGGTGTAGCGGTGGGTGATTACGACAACGACGGCTACCCTGATCTGTTTGTCGCCAACTACGGCAAAAACCGCCTCTATCACAACAACCATGATGGAACCTTCACCGACGTGGCGGAAAAGGCCGGGGTGCAACTGGGCAATTGGTCCAGCGGTCCCACCTTCGGCGATTATGACGGCGACGGCCGGCTCGATCTGTTTGTTTCCGGGTATGTCCACTTCGACCTGCCCGAGGGCGCGGGCAAAGCCACCGGGCCTGGTGGCGCCGGGGTGGCCTCCAGCTTCTGCCAATTCCGCGGCGTCAGTGTAATGTGCGGTCCACGCGGGCTGAAGGGTGAGCACGATCATCTCTTCCACAACAACGGCGACGGCACCTTCACCGATGTCAGCCAGAAAGCCGGCGTGACCGATCCCAACGGCTACTACGGATTCACTTCGATCTTTGTCGACCTCAATAACGACGGCAAGGTCGACCTGCTGGTAGCCGACGACTCCACTCCCAACTACCTGTACATCAACAAAGGCAACGGTACTTTCGAAGACGACAGCTACGCCTCCGGTTATGCGCTCAATGAGAACGGCCGCGAGACTGCATCCATGGGGGTCGCCGTGGGCGACTACCAAAACAACGGCCGGCTGGGTCTATTCAATACCACCTTTTCCGACGACTACGATGTGCTCTATCGCAACGATGGCGACGCCAACTACACCGACGACAGCTATGCCACCGGGGTGGCTGAGGTGACCGTGCCCTTCCTTGGCTGGGCCACTGAGTTCATCGATTACGACAACGACGGCTGGAAAGATCTCTTCGTCGCCAACGGGCACGTCTATCCCATGGTGGACCAGAACAACTGGGGCTCGACCTACGCGGAACGGCCTCTGCTGTTTCACAACCAGCAGGGTAAGAAGTTCGACCTGGTACCGGCGGTGGAAGGCACGGGCTTGGCCGTCGTCATCCCCGCGCGGGGTGCGGCCTTTGGCGATCTCTTTAACGACGGACGCATCGACGCGGTGATCAATAACATGGATAGCGTGCCGGTGCTGTTGCGCAACGTTAACCCCGATCATCACCACTGGGTGGAACTGAGCTTGACCGGCGGGGCAAAAAGCCCGCGGGACGCGGTCGGCGCCACCGTATACCTTACCGCCGGGGGCATCAAGCAGCGTGGCGACGTGCTCAGTGGAGGTAGCTTTGTCTCTTCCAATGATCCCCGGGTGCACTTCGGTCTGGGGGATGCCGACAAAGTGGATGTGGTTGAGATTCACTGGCCCAGCGGCCTGAAGGAAAAAGTGAACCTTCCCGGCGTGGATAAGATCTTCTCCGTCGAAGAAGGCAAAGGCGTGACTGGCCAGGTCCCGCAGTCGAACGGCAAGGCTCGCTGATGGACGCCAACCTGCAATTTCCCCATCGCCGCTACGATCCGCTGCGCGGCCGCTGGGTGCTGGTTTCTCCTCACCGTACCCAACGGCCCTGGCAGGGCGAAGTCAGCAGGACCGACGCAACGCCCGCCGTGCACTACGATCCGGACTGCTATCTATGCCCCGGTAATGTGCGTGCCGGGGGCAAGCAGAACCCCCCGTACACCAGCGTATTTGCCTTTACCAACGACTATGCCGCGCTCTTGCCCGACTCGCCTGACGGGGTGCTCGAGACTGGCCATCCCCTGCTGCTGGCACAAACCGAGCGTGGCATTTGCCGCGTGTTGTGTTTCCATCCCGATCACAGCTTGACCCTGGCCGGGATGGAGGTGGCCGACATCGTGCGCGTGGTCGAGGCCTGGACAACGGAGTTCATGGAACTGGGGGCACACCCGGAAATTCGTCACGTGCAGATCTTCGAAAACCGCGGCGCCATGATGGGGGCCAGCAATCCCCACCCCCACGGCCAGATCTGGGCCACCGAACACATACCAGACGAAGCCGCGGCCGAGGTGGCCAATCAGAGCGCGTATCGCAACCTGCATGACGCCTGCCTGCTTTGTGACACCCTCAAGATCGAGCTCCAGCAAAAACAGCGCATCGTTTGCCAGAACCAGGAATTCGTTGTCCTGGTGCCCTTTTGGGCAGTCTGGCCCTTCGAGACCCTGGTGCTCAGCCGCTCCCACGTGGGCAGCCTCCCGGAATTCAGGCCGTCCGAGCAACACGGGTTGGCGGATATTCTGAAGCAGTTAACCTCCATTTACGACCGCTTGTTCTCGACCAGCTTTCCCTACACCATGGGTTTTCACCAGCGGCCCACGGACGGCGACGCCCATCCGGAGTGCCATTTCCACGGCCACTTCTATCCCCCCTTGTTGCGTTCCGCAACCGTACGCAAATTCATGGTCGGCTTTGAAATGCTGGGGATGCCGCAGCGGGACATTACCCCCGAAACTGCTGCCGAACAACTGCGCTCCGCAGCAGGCGGCTAGATCATGCATCGCCGCCGGCTGGCTCACCTCCGCGCTGTGTTCCTGCCCGCTGCGTTTCCCTTATTCCTGTCGCTCTGCGTAGCCGCGCAGGTAATCACGGTCGACCATGGGCCGAATGCTGCGGCGCAGCAGTCCAGGCCTTATGTGGTCATGGTCTCGCTCGACGGCTTCCGTTATGACTATGCCCGCAAGGATGGCGCCAAACATTTGCTCGCCTTGGGCGCTGACGGCGCCATCGCTCCCGAGGGCATGATCCCTGCCTATCCCTCGCTGACCTTTCCCAATCACTACACCCTGGTGACCGGGCTTTATCCGGAACATCACGGCATTGTCGCCAACAACTTCTACGACCCAGCCCGTAAGCAGCGCTACTCTTACACCGATCCGGCGACCAATCGCGACGGAAGCTGGTACGAAGGTACGCCCCTGTGGGTGCTGGCGGAGAAGCAGGGCATGCGCACCGCTTCCTTCTTCTGGCCCGGCTCAGAAGCAGAGATTGACGGCGGCCGTCCCTCCTACTACCTCAAATTCGATAATCGCTTTCCCGACGAAAAGCGGATTGACCAGGTGGTCGCCTGGCTGCGTCTTCCGGCGGAACAGCGTCCTCACTTCATCACCCTTTATTATTCGACCGTCGATCATGCGGGGCACCAATACGGACCCGAGAGCCCCGAGACTGCCGCCGCAGTCCAACATGTCGACCGGTTAATAGGCATTCTCTGGGAGGACCTCCGGCGGTTACAGTTGCCGATCGATCTCATCGTGGTTTCCGACCACGGCATGGAGCGTGAGCAGGGGCCCTGGATCGATTTGTCCAGGTACGCCGACCTGCAGAACTTCACTACATTGGGATCGCTTCTCTACCCCAACTCCGAAGCGGCGGCCGAAAAGGCCTATCAGGAGCTGAAAATCAAGTCAGACGCCTTCACTGTCTATCGCCGTAAGCGCGTCCCGGCAGCCATGCATTACGACAGCAACCCCCGCGAGGGCGACCCCGTGATCGTAGCCAACGGGCCCTATGCCATCCGCGCCCATCTCGGTGCCGAGGATCTGCCTCCCGAGGCAGGTGCTCACGGCTACGACCCGAGGGCCATGAAGTCCATGCGAGCTCTCTTCCTCGCCGTAGGCCCGGACATTCGTCCCGGCATCAAACTCGAACCCTTCGAAAACATAAATATCTATCCACTGGTCGCAAACATCCTCGGCCTGAACGCCCCCAAGGTCGACGGCAACCTCAACGTCCTCTCAAAAATCCTGAAAGACCAACCCGCCGACACCGACGAACCCTAGCCGCGAACCCGCGAAACACCCTTGCCAGCCCAGTTACAATCAAGCATGATGCCCCCGACCGATGTAACGAACAAACCCCGGTCCAGTGACACCACGGCCCACCCCGCTCCTATGCCCGACCGCTATGACCCGGCGGAGATCGAAACCCGCTGGCAGCAGCGCTGGGATGCGGACCCCGAGCTTTATCGCGCCGAGCCTCCCCAGGGCGACAAGCCCAAGTACTACGTGTTGGAGATGCTGCCCTATCCGTCGGGCCAACTGCACATGGGGCACGTGCGCAACTACGCCATCGGCGACGCTCTGGCTCGCTATATGTGGATGCAGGGCTTCAACGTCCTTCATCCCATGGGTTGGGATGCCTTCGGACTACCCGCAGAAAACGCGGCGCTCAAGAATCAAACCCCACCCCGCGAGTGGACGCTCCAGAACATCGCGCACATGCGCTGCCAGATGCAGCGCCTCGGGCTCAGCTATGACTGGCAGACTGAAATCACCACCTGTCTGCCCGACTATTACCGCTGGACCCAGTGGTTCTTCCTGCGCATGCTGGAGCGAGGCCTGGCGTTTCGCAAGCAAAGCAAGGTGAACTGGTGCCCCCTTTGCGCCACCGTGCTCGCCAACGAGCAGGTCATCGATGGCTGCTGCTGGCGCCATGAAGATACCCTGGTAGAACAGCGCGAGCTCGAGCAGTGGTTTCTGCGCACCACGCAATATGCGCAAGAGCTCCTGGACGGGCTCGACAACCTGCCCCACTGGCCGGAGAAGGTGCGCACCATGCAGCGCAACTGGATCGGCCGCAGCGAAGGCGCGACCATCGAGTTTGTGCTTGACCCAGCCGCTCAGGAAGCGGGAACCGGGCGAGATCGTGGCAAGGTTCCGCTGCCGCCGCCGGCAGACTTCGTTGCCGGTGCCCCGATCGCAGCGGACGCCACCCGCATCCCCGTCTTCACCACCCGCGTGGACACCATCTTTGGCGCCACTAGCCTTCAGCTCGCGCCTCAGCATCCCCTGGTCAAGCAATTTGCCCAGGCCGACGAGCGGCTGACCGACGAAGTAGCCTCGCTGGTCGAAGAACAGAAGAAAGCCCGCGAGGCCGGCGATCCCGGAGCCGTCGACAAACACGGCAGCTTCACCGGTCACTACGCCATCAACCCGTTCAGCGGGGAGCGTGTGCCTATCTGGGTCGCCAACTACATCCTGCTGGAGTACGGAACGGGCGCGGTCATGTCCGTGCCGGCGCACGACGAGCGCGACTTCGAGTTTGCCAAAAAATATGGGCTCGAAGTGCGCATCGTCATTCTGCCCCGCCGCACCCTCGAACCCGCAGACCCTGGCCAACCGGACGAGCCCGTCTTGCCCTACACCGAAGAGGACAGCCTGCTCATCAACTCCGGGGAATACAACGCGTTGGGTTGCCAGGAGGCGCAACATAAGCTCGCCGCCTTCGCCCAGGAGCATGGCTTTGGCCGGCCGACCATCACCTTCCGTTTGAAGGATTGGGGCGTCAGCCGTCAGCGCTATTGGGGTGCGCCCATCCCCGTGCTCTATTGCCCAAAGGACGGCATCGTGCCTGTACCCGATGATCAGCTTCCCGTCCTGCTACCGGAGCAGATTGAGATCACCCAGCAGGATGGTTCCCCGCTCAGCCGGGTTCCTGGCTTTGTGAACGCAACCTGCCCCCGCTGCGGTGGTCCGGCCCGGCGCGAGACCGACACCATGGACACCTTCGTCGATTCGTCCTGGTACTTCTACCGCTATCCCGACGCCCACAACGCATCGGCCCCCTTCAGCCGGGAAAAGATCGACTACTGGTTTCCCATCGATCAGTACATCGGCGGGGTGGAGCACGCCATCCTGCACCTGATCTACTCTCGCTTCTGGACTCGGGTGATGCGCGATCTTGGGCTGGTCGGCAATGACGAACCGGTCACCCGTCTCTTCACCCAGGGCATGGTCATCCGCAATGGCGCCAAGATGTCCAAGTCCAAGGGCAACGTGGTCTCGCCCGACGACATGATCGCCCGCTATGGCGCCGACGCCACCCGTATGTACGCGCTCTTTGCCGCACCGCCGGATCGCGACCTGGACTGGCAGGAGGACGGAGTCGCGGGGGTCAGCCGCTTCCTGGGCCGGGTCTACCGCCTGGGCATGCGTTACCGCGAGTCGGTCCGCAGCCACGCGGGGCAACCTCCCGCCGCGCCAACTTCTCCTCTGGCGCAGGCGCTGCTGCGCAAGCTGCACCAGACCATCAGCAAGATCACCCAGGACTTTGCCGGGCGCTGGCACTTCAACACCTCCATTGCAGCGGTCATGGAGTTGGTCAACCAAATCACCGCAGCCGAATCAGGGCTGGCCGAGATGCCGTCCGAGGTCTCCGGCCAATTGATGGCCACCATCGTGCCGTCCTTGATCCTCTTGCTGGCGCCCTTCGCACCATATCTCGCCGCCGAGCTCTGGGATGAAACCGGCGGCACCGGTGTGCTGCTTCGCCAACCCTGGCCGGGCTTCGATCCTGACCTGGCTCGCGAAGAGGAACTGGAAATACCCGTCCAGGTGAATGGCAAGCTGCGCGCCGTTGTCCGTCTGTTGCCGGATGCGGGTAGCGAAGCCATGGAGCGGGCAGCGGTCGCCGAAGCCAAGGTGCAGGCCGCCATCGCCGGCAAGCAGGTAGTCAAGGTAGTGGTGGTGCCTAACAAGCTAATCAACATCGTCGTGAAATAGGCTGGCCGGTGCGGGGAACTCAGTCTCTGCTGTACATCTGCGCTGCTTGCTGGAAGCGCCCGAGCCTGCTGGGTTGGGAGCTGCTCTGGCGCTGGGGCTTCGGTATTCCCGCGGCGGTCATCCTGGCTTATCAGGGTATCCGGCTTGTGGCCACGGTCTCGCCTGATCTCTCCGGTCTTTCGCTCACCGATCCAATGCAGGCCGGGCAACAAATAGCGCAAGCCGCTGCCGTTCTCAAACCGGACGTGGAGGCGCTGGCTCGGTGGCTGGGGCCAGTGCTGGCTGTTGGCTGGGCCATCGCCTCGGGGCTCGGGCGTAGCGTAGTGCTCAAACGCCTTGACCCCGCATTGCATCCCGCTCCCTTTACCCTGATACTCCTCCAACTACTGCGCATCGCGGCTCTCATTGCGGTCTGGCTGGGCTGGTACAGCGCCATTCGCTGGGCCGCAAATACAACCCTGAGCAGCGCCATTCCCAACCTGGTTGCCTGGAGTGCCTGGGTCATCTGCCTCTCGCTGGGGATCTTTGTCCTCTGGGCGTTGCTGAGTTGGATTTTTTCTATCGCCCCCTTGCTGGCGATGCTGGAAGGCAAAGGCGTCCTGGGCAGTCTGACCAGCAGTCTTCATCAGGGTGCGCTCACCGGCAAACTGGTCGAAGTAAACCTGGTGTTAGGCATCGTCCGCATGGCGTTGATCGTGCTCGCCATGGTCTTCTCCGCCATTCCTTTACCCTTCGAGGCCAACATGACCGGGACCGCCCTCTACCTCTGGTGGGCAATCGTCAGCCTGCTCTATCTGGTCGCCAACGATTTTTTCCAGGTAGCAAGACTGGCCGCCTTCATACAATTCTGGCGGCTCTACAACTCCTGACCCCAACCGGGATTCCACAAATCTCAACCATCCCAGCTTCCAAATACCGGCGAAGCGAAATGGTAAGCGGCGATTATTTTCCGTCCTTGCCCATCGAAGCAAACCCTGAAAAACTAGAACGTGGATACTTCCTCGATCGTCATCCTGGATTTCGGCAGCCAATACACACAACTCATCGCCCGCCGCATACGAGAGCAGAACGTCTTCTCGGTCGTGCTTCCCTGCACGGCTTCCGTAGCCGAGATCCGCTCCCATCATCCCATCGGGCTCATCCTCTCCGGCGGTCCTTGCTCGGTCTACGACCCGGACGCGCCCGTGGCCGATCCCGGCATGCTGGCCATGGGATTGCCCATCCTCGGCATCTGTTATGGCTTGCAGTTCCTCACCCATCACTTAGGCGGCAAGGTACGCTCAGCGGATAAGCGCGAATACGGTCCAGCGCAGGTTTCGATCGTTCCCGGTCAACAAGCAGAGAATCCTTTGTTTGCCGGCTTGCCAGCCTCGCTCGATGTCTGGATGTCCCACGGAGATGAAGCCCTGGAGCTGCCGCCGGGTTTTTCTCTGACCGCGCGCACGGCCAATGCCGTAGCCGGTATGGCCGATCCCTCGCGCAATATTTGGGCAGTGCAGTTTCACCCCGAAGTCCGGCATACCCCTCGCGGAACAGACCTGTTGCGCAACTTTCTCTTCAACATCTGCCACGCGCAACCCAACTGGACACCGGCCCAATTCATCCAGTCGACCGTTTCTTCCATCCGCGAACAAGTGGGGGACGGCCGCGCCATCTGCGCCCTTTCCGGAGGAGTCGATTCCTCAGTCGCGGCAGTACTGGTAGAGCGCGCCATTGGCGACCGGCTTACCTGTGTCTTTGTCAACAACGGCGTCCTGCGTAAGAACGAGTTTTTGCAAGTGCAGCAAAACATGCGCGACAAGCTGGGCTTGCGATTAGTCGCCGTGGATGCGAGCGACCGCTTCCTGTCCCGGCTCACCGGGGTACTCGATCCCGAGCAGAAGCGGAAGATCATCGGTAGCGAATTCATCGCCGTTTTCGACGATGAAGCCAAGGGCATTTTAGAGCAACAGCAGGGAAGCGCCGCCTGGCTCGTGCAGGGCACGCTTTATCCCGATGTGATCGAGTCCTCCTCGGTCAAAGGGCCATCGCAGACCATCAAGAGCCACCACAATGTCGGGGGCCTCCCGGCAACCATGAAGTTGAAACTCATCGAGCCTCTGCGTGATCTGTTCAAGGACGAGGTCCGCCGCATTGGCCGTGACCTCGGGATGCCGCCCGAGATTCTGGAGCGGCAGCCCTTTCCCGGACCCGGCCTGGCGGTGCGCATTCTGGGTGAGGTCACACCCGAGCGGGTGGCGCTCTTGCAGGAGGCCGACGACATCGTGGTCAGGGAGATCAAGGCCGCAGGGCTCTACCAGCAGATCTGGCAATCCTTCGCTGTGTTGCTCCCGGTCAAGAGTGTCGGGGTGATGGGCGATCAACGCACGTACGCGTACACCTGTGCTATCCGCGCGGTGCATTCAGAAGACGGAATGACCGCCGACTGGGTCCCGCTGCCCTACGACCTGCTCAAGAAGATTTCCAGCCGCATCGTCAACGAGATCCAGGGCATCAATCGCGTGGTCTACGACATCACATCCAAGCCGCCCGGAACCATCGAGTGGGAATAAAACTTGAAGGAGACGGGCTTTACAGGTTGGGGAGAAAAGAAGTGGCCTTTAGGCCCTAAGCTACGTTTCTTTATCCGCAGCCTGCCCAGTCACGAGGACGCTACTCTGAGGCCCGGAGGGCCGTCTGCTAAACGTCAGCCCAGCCCGGAAGGGCTGGGTTGGAACCCCATCAGGGTCGAGCGCCAGAGGCGCGGCACCCCAGCTCTCCACCAAATCGGCGGCGAGAGGAAATCACCGGGATCGGAAAGCCCTGAGGGCGCGCTTTCGCGCCCCCTCAGGCAAGAGCTAAGCCAGAGCGAGCACATCGGCAGCTGTTACGCCAACCTTGGGGAACCACGAGTGCGCCCCCTCCAGGCTGTGATTGACGTTCTGAATGTTTTTCACGCCCTGGTCGTTGAGCCAGTCTTCAAACGCCTTGGCGCCGTTTTTGGCGTAGATCGCAATACCGTCCTTCCAGGTAGCGCGGCCACAGAGCACACCATTGAATGTGGTCCCGCTCTCCACTGCCAACTCCAGGGTCTCGGTAAAGACCGCATTGCTGACACCGGCGGAGAGATAGATGAAAGGCTTGTGCGTGGTCGTTGCCGCGTCCTTGAAATGCTGCAAAGCTTCGGAGCGTGTATAGGCAGCTTCGCCCTTGAAAGCTTTGGTTCCCTGGACAAACTCCATCTGCACCGGCACCTCCACCTTCAATACATCGATCAGATACTTCTCTTTGCCGAATTCCGACATCGATCCCGACACGATTTCCGGCTTTTTCTTGGCGTAATCGAGCGACTTCTCGCCGTTGCCGTGCACGTCGTAACCGACAAACTCCAGAAAGAAGGCGATGTCGTGGGCCCGGCATTCGTCGCCGACACGTTCGATAAAGGCGTGCTTCCGATCGTTGATATCGCTCTTCTCAAACGGGGTGTAGTAGAGCAGTACCTTCACACAGTCCGCGCCTGCTTCCTTCAATCTGCGCACCGACCAGTGGTCCAGCAGATCCGGGAGCCGGCCCGGCGTGTCGGCATCGTAGCCTGTCTTCTCATAGGCCAGCAGCAGTCCTTTGCCATGACGCCGCTTGGCTGCCGGCAGGCCATACTCCGGGTCGAGCAGGATCGCCGAAGAATATTTCGTGAGCACCTCGGTGACCAGTTCCTTGAACTCGACCAGCGCGGAATCCGGCAGGTCCGAAACGCCCTTTTCTTTGGCCAGCGACTTCTTCAATGATCCGCGCTGGTCCATCGCCGCTGCAGCGATGACCCCGCGCGCATCGGAGACGGCCTTAAGTCCCGCCAGTTTTCCTGCTGTCAACTTGGTGCTTGTCATTGCTCATTCCCTCTCATTTTTCCCATTGTTTCCTGGCGCTCATTCTAAAACATTCCCAACCAATGCGATTCCCGATGCACTTTCACTGCCCCAGCGCCGCGCGCTGGATCTCCACAAGTTCGATGATGCCGCGTTGCGCATGATCCATCATCTCCAATAATTTTTCCCGCGGAAACGCGTTGCGCTCCGCCGTCGCCTGCACCTCCACGAATCCTCCGCTCTCCGTCATCACCACGTTCATGTCGACTTCTGCCTGGGAATCTTCTTCGTATGCCAGGTCGAGCAGCGTCACCCCCTCGACGATGCCCACACTGGTCGCGGCTACCAGTTGGGTCAGCGGCGGCTTCTTCAGAGTTCCGGCCTCCACCAGACGGCGGAACGCAATAGCCATGGCTACACAGGCGCCGGTAATGGCAGCAGTCCGGGTGCCGCCGTCGGCCTGCAGCACATCGCAGTCGAGGATCACAGTGCGTTCCCCCAGCGCATGCATGTCCACCACCGACCGCAGCGAGCGCCCGATGAGGCGTTGAATTTCATGGGTTCGTCCGCCCACTTTGCCGCGCTCCGCTTCCCGCGCAGTCCGAGTGAGCGTGGCCCGCGGCAACATCCCGTACTCCGCGGTCACCCATCCCCGGCCGCTGTTCTTGAGCCACCCCGGCACCCCGGTTTCAACTGTGGCATTGCACAAAACCCGGGTGTGGCCTACTTCAATCAACACCGAACCCTCGGCCATCGATGTGTAATGCGGGGTAAGGCGCACCGGGCGCATCGCCTCGGGAGCCCGGTCATTGGGACGGAAGAATGCCGCGGTGGACTTCTGCTCGGGGTTCATTCCCTGATTGTATGAGAGGCCCAGCGGCTGTTGTCCCGTTCATTCCCATTTCGGAACACGTCCCGAAATGAAATCACTCTACTTAACCCAAGGATTCGCTTTAACTTAACCGCAACCGCGACCATAACCGCTGTTCCTTTACGGGAAAAAGGCCAAAACGAGAACCTCCGGCTCCTCTCTCGCAACTGATTGCCTTCAAACGGGTTAATCCCCTCTCCCCATTTGGCCCCCTACCTGCTTCTAGCATCTGCATCCGGCTCACCTCACGAACACGAGACCTCAATACCAGGCCCGAACACAAGAGCCGAACACGATAGCCGAACACAAGGCAACTGAGCATAAGCGCGGCGGGCAAGTGGGGATCGGCCGCTTGCTCATTCGAAAGAACAGGCGTGAAGAGTGAAGCAAACATGAAGCGAACATGAAGCAAACATGAAGCAAACATAAAGGTAAGAGGAGTGATCATGAATTTCGGTCTGGAATTGGTGGTGCGAAATCTCTCCGTGGCAGCGAAGCGCTCTCCTTCGCCGGCCATTATTCACTGGGCGAATCATTCATTCAACCCGCGTTTTCCACCCAGGCAAACGCAAGTTGCCGTAATAAATGTCGATACAGCAGGCAGGGAAGTTTCTCTATCCGGCCAGAAAGGAATCTGCGTACAATGGCGATAACCGTTCCTGTTACATTCCCTGTGACAACTATGTCGCGACCCGTGGAGCGCACCGGCAAGCTTCATCTGCTCGTGGTTGACGAGGACGCCGCGATTCGCTCCGCCTGCTGCGAAATCGCGATCGACTTGGGCTTTGTTCCTCAAACGGTTACGAGTATTAGCGCGGCGCGCACTCTGCTGCGCGATCAGGGCATCGATATTCTGTTGCTCGATCTACGAGCCCCCCTCGAGGAAGGCCTGGGTCTGCTTAACGAAATCAAGGCGCTCAACCCGGCCCTGATGGTCGTGGTCATGACCGCGTTCGCAACCGTGCCGGCCGCAGTCGAGGCGATGCGCACCGGGGCGGCCGATTATCTAACCAAGCCTTTTGCCATGGATGAGCTCGCCGCGGTGTTGGAGCGTGCCCTGGAAAGGCGCACCGTGGAGGGAGAGAGCCGCCGCTTGCGGGAAAGCCTGCGCTCTCCCCAGGGACTGGGTAACATGATCGGCCGCAGCCCGGAGATGGACAAGTTGTACCGCATTCTGGCGAAGGTAGCGCAAAGCTCCCATCCGGTGCTGATACTGGGAGAGAGCGGCGTGGGAAAAGAGTTGGTGGCGCGCTCTATCCATTCCAATGGCCCCCATGCTGACCGGCCGTTTGTGCCCATCGATTGCGGTTCGCTGGTTCCCACCTTGATGGAGAGTGAGCTCTTCGGCTACGTGAAAGGCGCGTTTACCGGCGCCAATCGTTCCAAAGAAGGCCTGCTGGCATCAGCCCAGGGAGGTACCGTTTTTCTCGATGAGATCGGCGAGCTGCCCCTGGATCTTCAGGCCAAATTGCTGCGTGCCCTGCAGGAAAAAGAGGTTCGTCCAGTCGGCGGCACCCATCGAGTCGCTATTAACGTCCGCATCCTGGCAGCCACCAACCGCAACTTGGCGGCCATGGTTGAGCAAGGGCGCTTCCGCAAGGATCTCTACTATCGGCTCAGCGTTGTCAACCTGCGTATTCCTCCCCTGCGCGAGCGCAAGCAGGATATTCCCTTGCTGGCAGCGCACTTCCTGGAGCGGCTGTTCCGCGAAACCGGCACCAGCCACACCCTTAGCGACGATGTTTTGCGTACCCTGGTCGAGTACGAATGGCCGGGCAACGTGCGCGAACTGGAGAATTCGCTCGACCGTGCCTGTACCCTCTCCTCCGGCCCGGTCTTACACCTGGGCGATCTCCCCACCCAATTGCAAAACTTTCATCTGCAGAACCGCCGCCCCGGACCTGCCGCGCCGACTGTGCTGGCCTCAGCAGTTTCTGCCCGGACGCCCGTCCTGCCGCTGGCCCAGCTGGAAAAACAGGCGATCCTCGAAACTCTGCGCAAACTCAATGGCGACAAGCTGCTGGCCGCCCGGCTGCTGGGAATCGGCAAGACCACGCTTTACCGCAAGCTGAAGGAGTACGGCATTGGCACTTCGGATGCCGAAGAGCACGCCCGCAACGACAGCTCCGCTTCCCCAAGCTGACGCGAATGCGGCTCCAAGGCAACTTTACCCATTTCCACTTTCCCCTGACCACGTAAGGAGGCAGTCGTGCAATCATCCGTGCAACACAATGTATTGATCATCAGCCCCATGGCCGATGCCACTCGCGTCGCGGAGTCGTTGAGCAGCGCCCTGGGATGTCCGGTTAAGGTTGCCTCCAGCCATCGAGCCGGGGTAACCGAACTTCGCCATCGCGACTATTCCGTCGTCGTAGTAGACGATTGCACCGCGGAAGCCAATCCCGCAGCCACCGACCTGTTGTGGCAGAACTTGGGCATGGCGGTCCCCATGCAGGTCAACTTCGCTTTCCATGGCGGCTCTCGACTCGCCCGCGAGGTGCAAGCAGCCATCGGACGCCGCGAGCTGCACCAGGTTCGGGCTTTGCGCGCTGCCGCGTCGCTGCTTGAAAGTGAATTGAAATCCACCGTGACCGGTCTCCTGTTGCAGTCGCAGCTCGCGCTGGCCGATCCGGAGCTAACCCCGAAACTCACCGGCAAATTAGAGTTGGTCGCGGAACTCGCCGGTAGCCTCCGCCGCAGGCTCGAGCAGGCCCAGGTTTAACCTCCGGATCTCTCGCTTGCCGACCCCAGCTCCCAGCCAGCCCAATTGCTCGATCGAAAGCAGCGCAAATCCATCCGCGGGGGGAACCACCCCCCCGGACTTCCCGCGACACGCACATACAGCTCCGTCGCGTGGCCCATGCAAGCCGTTTTGGCTACCCACCTAACTCGAGATTTGTTCCCGCAACAAATGAAAAGCGGCCTTTCCTCTGAAGTGGCTTGAAAAAAGTCTCTGCACGGTCATCGCCCTCCTTCAGCCAAAGCCGCATACAGCTCGTCGGGGTTCATCAAACCGCAAAGGATCTTGCAAGGGATAAACCCTGCCCGATTGCCTGCCGGCAGAGTTTTCGGCATCAAAAGAGTTGATCACAGTTGGTGTAAGCTTAAGGCGTTCTCAACGCAGCCGCCCCGTCGATTCGTGGCTATCCATGATTGTCCGGGGTTCGCAAGGCTTGCTGGGCCGAACGGTTGGACGGTCGGTCTGAGACCGATCCCGGGTCGCGCAAACATCGAGTGCAGCCGACGGCTGCCCGAAACATCAAAGTAACGTCGGCTCCACCGCTGATTCAGAACAGCTCTAAACAGTCGGGCTACGATGGCGGCGCAGAAAAACTTTCGTATCAAGGGAGAGAATCATGAAAAAGCACGCGTTATTGAGCGCAACCCACTTCACCAGCTTAGCTGCAACCAAAACATCCGCGTATTTGTCCGCTGGCATGCTTTCGCTTGCCATGACCGGGTTGCTGTTGGTCGGCGGCTGCAACAAAGGGCCCGCTCCGGCCGCACCCGCAGCGGAACCTGCCCCTGCGGCTCAGGCTGCCGCGCCCGCACCCGCCCCGGCCCCTGCTGCGGAACCGGCGCCCGCTGCTCCGGCTCCTGCGGCCGCCCCGCCTGCTACCGCTCCTGCGCCTGCTGTTGCCGCTGCTCCCGCGCCCCCGCCTCCGCCGAAGGAATACACCGTGCCTGTCGGCACCCCTATTGTGGTTCGGGTGGCGCAAACGGTCAGTGCCAAGAACAGCAACGTCGGCGATAGCTTCAGTGGTGTTCTGGCCCAGTCTGTGGTGGTCCACGGCGTTACTGTCATCCGCGCGGGCGCCCCGGTCACCGGCGTGGTCACGGCTGCCAAGGGTCAGGGCCGGTTCAAGGGCGCTGGAGATCTGGCCATAGCCATCCGACGAGTCGGTGACTATGCAGTCAGCACGACAGCGTATGAGGCGACCTCCAAAGGCAAAGGCAAACGCACCGCCGGATTCATCGGTGGCGGTGGTGGTGGCGGAGCGCTGATTGGTGGTCTGGCCGGAGGCGGTAAGGGAGCCTTGATCGGCGGCCTGCTCGGCGCTGGCGCGGGCACTGCGGGCGCCGCTCTCACCGGCAACAAGGACATAACCGTGCCGGCAGAAAGCGTCGTCACCTTTAAGTTGGCTGAGCCGGTGACTGTTACCAGGAGTCGCGGTTAGCCAGCCCTCCTGTTGCGGAAGTGGGATTGCCCGGGCGCTCGAAGTTGCAGATACTTCAGAGCATAATCAGGGTAATGGTGGATGGGGTTATAGCTGCTGATGTGCAGCCGTTCTGGAGCAACGGCTGCACCGAGGGGCTCGCTCGACATCAGCTCCGGAGGCAGAATGCAAAGCGATCCCCCAAGCATGGCAGCGCGTAAGCATACCAACGGTTGGATGACGGTACTGGCGCTGGGCCTGCTGGCCATTTGTCTGCTCGCCTGTCTGTACATTCTGATTGGATTTCCAGCGGAAGCGCAGGCGACCGGCAGTTCCACCATCGTCGACCCGGCCGGCTCTCCTGCTCCAGCCTATCCAGTTGCGCCCAGGCGTCAGCCGCTGGCGAGTTATGCAGCGCCCGCCGCCAATGCCGTGGCGTCGCAGGCTTCGTTAGCTGCCGCGCAGCACACCGACGTGACTTCTGAAGAGGTCCAGGCTCAACTGAATTCGGTTCACGACCAACTCCGCCAGTCGCAGGAGATTTTGCGCCAGGCAGACCAGGCACAGCACAGGATCCGCACTGCGTCGGCGCTGTTTCTGGTTGTCTTCGCGGTCATCGCCGGGTTGATCGTGGTCCAGGTCTACCTGCAGGCCCGAGCCTGGGACCGCGATTCGTCGCGCGCCGTCGGCGAAGTGGACTCGATTGCCACCCAGCTGGAGGTATGGCGCGATGCCCGCGCCGAAGCCAGAAGTGCGTTGCCTGCCTTGCTGCAGGAAGTGGGCGAGCAGCCTTTAAGTTTTCAGGAAGAAGGCAACGCTTTTCCCTCGCGCTCGCAGGCGATTATCGACGACATCGACCATCTGGCCTACGTCGGCCAGGGCCGCCTTGCTTTTCGTGATTTGCCTTCGGAACCCGAGGCCGCCGTTTATCTGAACGGCCTGCTGCTTTCCGCGGTTTCGCACCTGAGCCGCTCGGATCCATGGACCGCGTTTGCTCGCTTGGATCAATTTTTCTCCCAGATGGCGCACTTTCCGGATGCAGTGGAGAGGCGCCGGATTGCCCAAGCCTATTCCTACCGCGCCTTGGCCGCGTACCAGATCCTGGAGGCCCAGGATAAAGAACCGTCCTGGCAGCGAAAAACAGAACGAGCCCAGTTGGAAACCTTATCCAAGCAGGCTTTTGCGGATATCGCTCACGGCGCCTCGGTGGATCCGGAATGGAAACACACCACCTTTGTCGAAGCTTTGCTCTGTAGCCGTTTTTATGTTCCCGAGGACACCGCCGACAACAGTTCCCGCGGCGATCTCTTTGTCCGCGGCCTGCGCCGTGCAGTCAGCCTTTACAAGCAATTGATTGAGGAGAGATCGTATCGCGGGCCGGCACGCCGCAATCTGGCGCGCTGCCTCAAACGCATCGCGGAGCAGACCGGAGAGAAGAGTGATTTCTCCGATTTCGGCTATGGCTTGAATGCATTTCCCACCGATGAGGAACTCGCAGACGAGGCGTTGGCGGCGCGCCAGCCCGCTTCGCAGGACCGGTTCCTGTGGCAATGGCTGTTGGGGGACGAAGAGCTTTTCTCGAACGTCGAGCGGCTTAACCTGGCTGAATACCGCGCCTTCTGGATCCGCATGCTGGACACCAAAGTCCACCTCAGAAACTGGAGGGCCGATCTGGGAGAACTGCAGCAATCCAGACCGGCGATGAAGGAATGGAGCGTACAGCTGCTGCAATCCGAGCCGCCCATCACTCTGTCCAATGCCATTTCCCGGCGCCAGGAGCGCTTTGACAACCCGGCATCGGGCACCTGAGGGTTTGCTCGCCGCCGGTTCGGACGTAACCCAAAGGTTACTAGTCTTGTGACTGGCAATTCCACCCTCTCCTTCGTATCATAAGGCTGTGCCCGACTCCGACGACGGGCGCGCGATGAAGGAGACACTGATGCCTACCAAGAGCGTAGAAACGCCAAACGGAGCTGCCAAGCCCCGCAAGCCCGCCGCCAAGAAACAGACCGCTGCCCCAGCACCCACCCGGGAAGAAATTGCTCGCTTGGCGGAGAAGTATTGGGCTGAGCGCGGCTGGCCCGAGGGTTCACCCGAGCAGGATTGGCTGCGCGCTGAAAAGGAATTGAAAACAGCTTCCTAGCTATGCGGGAAGGTTAGCTTTCCCCGAATTCCCGGTCCTCGCGTCGCCCCGCAGCAGTAAGCTCCGCGCCATGATGTGCCAGGACAAGCCGCAAGAATGCTCGGCCCGAACAGGCAGGGTTGAAACGCCCTGGCTGTCGCTTTGCCAGCCCAAAATACTCCTGAGAAATCTCTCCGGCGACGGCGATTCACTCGTCTTGACGCCAGCGGGATATTTGTGTCAAGTTGTTGATCCGTGTCGGTTTCAGTCGCCAACGGAAGCGTGTGCCTGGGTTAGGACCCTCCCCTATCCGGTCACACTTCGGTGATCTTGAGACTTTGCCGCGTTGAGCGATACTTAACACCAGGGAAAAGCCGAATGTTTTGAGCTGTTCCCACTTGTTTTCATTTGCATTTTTTTCTGCCGCGTCTCGTACTCATGAAAAACGAAGTGCTCGACATTCTGATTCTAGGGCTGCTCGTGGTGCTGTTTGCCTCGATCTATCGCAAGCGCGCGTCAGCCCGATTGCGCTCCTGGGTCATCGCCTGGGTCCTGGTCCTGCTCCATTTCGCAGCCTTGCTGCTCCCCGCATCCGCGGGCCTGGGACAGGATCTCGTCGACAGCTTGAGCATCAGCGCCCTGCTTCTTTCCGGGTTGTGTTTTCTTTTCTCCGCCTCCGCCATCTTCCAATCCCCACTGGGCAGCGCACTGACCGGTTTCGGTATTGGGATTCCGGCGCTTTTTTACACCAATTACTTGATTTTCGACGGTCCGCATCAATGGCCTCTCTATCTCGCCGCCACCGCCTCTTCCACAGCCGGCATGGTGTTAGCGTGGAGGTTGTGCCGCGGCCGCAGCCGGGTTTGGGCCGTCATTACCATCGCCTTTGCCGGCGGCGGAATCGCGACCGTAGTTTCAATCGCCCACCACCAGCCGGATTACGGCATTTCCGCACTTCTGTTTGAAATCTTCCTCACCTTCGCAGCGCTCTACTGGTTCGATTTCCGGCGCACCTCGACCGGCGTGCTGACCTCGATCCTGGGGTTGGTGGCCTGGGCTTCGGTCTTTCCTGTCGGACTGCTTTGCGACTATCTGCTGCACGCGGGCCAGATCCCTGCGGAATTGTGGAACGTGCCTAAGTATTTTGTGGCGTTCGGCATGATCATGACCCTCTTGGAAGACGAGTTCCTGGCCGCAGGGCGCGCCATAGAGCATTATCGTCTTCTCTTCGCCTCCAACCCACACCCCATGTGGGTGCACGATCCGGAGACCCTGCGCATCCTCGAGGTCAATGATGCCGCGGTGACTCACTACGGCTACTCGCGCGAGGAATTTGTCAGCATGACGCTCCCCGACCTGCGTCCGACAGAGGACGTGGAAGCGATTCTCAGGGAAAACTCGACCGCCAGCTCCACCAAGCTTACCGGCCCCTGGCGCCATCGGCGCAAAGATGGCTCTTATATCCAGGTGGATATGGCGTCTCACTTCATTGAGTTCAAGGGGCGGAAGTGCAGTTTCGTTCTGGTCCAGGATGTAACCGACCGTCAGCAACTGCACGAGCAATTGGTGCACCAGGCACACCACGATCTGCTCACCGGGCTGCCCAATCGGCTGCTGCTGGAAGATCGAATGCAGCAGAGTCTGGCCCAGGCAGCCCGCTACGGGCAACAAGCCGCGGTGCTCTGCCTGGATCTCGACCGGTTTAAGCAGATCAATGACAGCTTCGGCCACGCCACCGGCGATCTATGCCTGCAACAGGTAGTGGCCCGGGTATCGGCTCGCTTACGGGCAGTGGACACGTTCGCCCGTACCGGCGGCGATGAATTCGTGATCATCCTGGGCGAGCTGACCCACAAGAATAGCGCCCTGATGGTCGCGCGCAGCGTTCTCGACAGTATCAATAAGCCGATTGAAGTCGATGATTTCTCCTTCGACATCTCGGCGTCCATTGGCATTTCCATTTATCCCGACGACGGGACCGACGCTGCTCAGCTACGCCGGTCCGCCGACGCCGCGATGTATCGCGCCAAGCAGGCGGGCGGGGACCAGTTTATTCTCGTCTCCGCGCACAGCAACGGCTCCGCCGACGAGGTGACCGAACTGGAGCGGTTCCTGCGCAGCGCGCTTAAAGACGATGGACTGGAGCTCTATTACCAGCCCCAATATTCCATGGCTGGCAATCTCTGCAGTCTGGAAGCGAACCTGCGCCTGAATCATCCCCAACTGGGCACTATCGCTGCCGATCGCTTCCTGCCCATCGCGGAGGAACGGGGGCTGATCGTTCCCGTAGGCAACTGGGTATTGGATGAGGTATGCCGCCAGAGCATCGATTGGCAGGGCCAGGGCCTGACGCCGCTGCGCATCTCCTTTGCCGTCTCGCCGCTGCAATTTCTACATTCCGACTTTTCCGCCCGGGTGCTGAGCACCGTGGCCCAGCGTGGCCTGGACCCCCGGCTGCTGGAACTGATCGTGACCGAGAGCACCGTCATGCGCAATCGCCCGGAGGTTGCCTCCCAGATGCGTAGTTTGGCTGCATTGGGCGTCCATCTTTCCGTTGCCGACTTTGGCAGCAGCTACTCCTGTTTGAGCCATCTGCATCAGCTTCCCGTCAGCACGCTCAAGATCGACTGCTCCTTCGTCGAACGGATATCCGACCCCAACGGGACTTACACCATCGTTCAGGCCATCATTGCCTTGGCCCACAGTCTGGGGTTCAAGGTCGTAGCCGAGGGGGTCGAACGAAGCGACCAGATGGAGTGCCTGCGAACTCTGGGTTGTGATTTTGTGCAGGGTCATCTACTGGCCCCGCCTCTGCCGGCCGCGAGCATTCCCAAATATCTCACGACCACCAACCCGCCGATCGCCAGGCATTCGCGCCGCTGACTTCGTTCTTCCTTACGCTACGGTGCGACGATTGTCCCGCACGCGATTCTCGCCCCCGCGTTCCCCGTGGGATCGGTCATCATATCGTCCGCTTTCTCATGGATGACAAACGCTGTGCCCCCGTTGGCAAACACCGAGTTCTTCGCGTCCTTCTTAAGCGAAATGCTCTGGGTCACGAATGAGAGATGGTCCGTTCCGTCGGCCATCACTTGCAGGTTCACCGGCATGTCGCCGGCATGAGAGCCCTTCGGGTTCTTGGTTCCATGCTCCTTGCTGTCAGGATTGAAATGGCCGCCGGCGGACTTGAAATCCGGTCCATCGCATTTAGCGTTCTGATGCACATGGATTGCGTGCTCGCCCTCCGGCAGGTTCCTGAGATCCAGCTTGACCTTGACTCCATTGCCTGCAGGCGTAAGTATGGCCGACCCTGCATCCTGGCCGTCGCTGGTCTTGAAGTCCACTTCCAAACCTTTGTTCTTGCCCATCGCTGCCGGCGCCGATAGCGCCAACAAAGCAGGCAGTGCCGCTATGCATACTCTGAGCAATCTGGTCATTCTTTTCCTCGCGTCCTGGCTGGGATTCCGGCCAACCGCTAGCATAACCGATCTGCTGCCTGACCTTGCTATTACGTAACCGTCACTGTCGACCATGGAAACTGCGGGAGAAGGATGCCTAAATGGCGTGTTATCAAGGTAATGCACATCAAGTGTTATGTACGTCCGGCAGCCTCGAACCTAGAGTGATAACAACACTCTGGAGAGCGGGCGCTGGCATGGTTCCTCGAATTTTGATCATTGACGACGAAGCCGACATACGCGAGGTGACTGCGCTCAGCCTGGAAACCATTGCCGGCTGGCAGGTCATCCTGGCCCCTTCCGGGGCACAAGGCATACGCCGCGCTTCGCTCGAACAGCCGGATGCCATTTTGCTCGATGTCATGATGCCCGACATCGATGGTCCAACCACCTATCAAATTCTGAAGCAGAATGGGAACACGGCTCACATTCCCGTGCTTTTGCTCACCGCCAAAGTACAGGGTCAGGACCGGCGCAAGCTCGACGAACTGGGGGCGGCCGCCATTCTTTCCAAACCTTTCGATCCCCTCACCCTCGCCGACCAGATCTCAGAAATCCTGGGCTGGGAACGGGACGACGCCTACAAAAGCGGACCGGCAGACACCATCTCCCTGGCCGGCGACTGATATACCTGTTCCCGACAAAACTTTCTTCCTACCAAAAATCACAGGAAAAATACGGAGGGTGCGCCCCAGCCTGCCCCGGCGTGCCGTGGGGTCTCGCGTTTGAGACCTGGGTCCCCGCAACCTGTCCCGGCGTGCCGTGGACCAATGCTTCCTGGGCACCCTTGACGTAAACACAGCGAGCGCGCCCCATCTGGGGCCACCTCTCGTCGGCCGGTCGTCTGAAGCTGGGCTAATTCATCACCCTATGTGGTCGGGCGAGGTTTGACCGCCAGAAACACCGGCGGCAACGGGTTGCCGTTGATATCGGTTAATTTTGGATCGATCTGCTTGGTGTCGAGCAGAGTCGTGGTGTCGATAAGGTGCAGCTGGTTGTCCCCGCTGGTACCGGCAAAGAAGATGGTGTTATCGGGGGAGAAAACTCCCGCCACTGGTGCCAGCGCTTTCCCGGTCAGGGTGACGCTGCTGAGCGTGCCGGCAGCACCCGCTTGGGTCGAGGGTTTGTAAACCGGCAACAACGCGCCTCCCGTGGGCGGCGTAGTCGCGGCAGTGCCATAAGTGACGAATGCTTCGAGCGAGTTGGTCGCGGCCACCACCTGGTTGATATTGGTGATCCCGTAGGCGGCTAGCGATGCCTGGTTGACCACCGGAGGAGGATTAAACGTGATGCCCGTGGTCTGCGCATTCCCGTTCGACGGGCAAGCATTGATCGGTACGGTTATCGACAGATCCGACAAGACAGGTGGATTGGCGGAAGCCCCGATGATGTGTTTGCCATCGGTTGTCGAGGCCACATGGTCAGACAGGGCGGCGAGCGTGGTGGCCTCGGGATAATTCACCACCGGCGTCACCGTGGTATCCGGACACTGGCCATAAGCTGCGGTGGTCGCCCCAGAGAGGAAAACCGCGGCCGCTGGAATGGTCACCGCAAGATCGGGTGAGCAGAACTTGTTGTACGTGTTATTGGGGTTCGCTGTGGTATTGGGCGGATAACTTGTCGGATCCTGGGGAATAGGACTGGTGGTGTCGGTCGCCGGGCAGATGCCGGTCGTCGGCGTTGCCTGGTTGGCGGGCAGGTTTTCAACCGACCAGCCGGTGAAGTTGTTGTGGATATAGAGCACACCGTTGCCCACGATGTAAACCGTCTGGCCATCGGCAGTGTAGGCGGCCTTTTGTCCGATTCCAGCGAAGGAGGTATAGCTCCCGCCGGAGCTGGTCGCCGTGGTTCCTGTCCCGCTGCTGGTCGCCGGTGTGTAGATATAGAGAACCCCCCGCAGTTGATCGTTGACCACCACAGAGGAGTTGGTGGGCGAGACAGCGAGCACCACACCAGGTAGGTTGGGGACTTCTGAGGACAGGCTGTTGGTGACTGCGGAATAGGTCATCAGCTCGCGATAGCTGCCGAAATATAGCGTCGTCCCGGTTGGATCGAGAACCATGGAGTTGGGCGAATAGGGTAATTTGACCTGGTTGCCGATGGTCCCGGTAGAAAGATCGATGGGCACGAAGTAGGGCGAACCCGGACTCGCCGTCCAGATGTAATTGCTGTTCTTGCCCGGGGATGCGATCTGCACGAAGTTGCTGATGACCGGCACACCAGTGCCCAGGGTTCCCATCACGTTGATCGGAGCGGGATTGCAGGTGGTGGGCTGACAGATCGCCGTGATCGCCGAGTTCGAAGGAAATTGCGCCGTGACCGCGCCGGTGGCGCTCACCCCAATGCTCCCCGGGTTGGTGGATACATAGCTGAGGGCCAGGCCGTTGATGACGTTGTTGTTCACGTCGGTCACGGTCGCGGTCAGGGCCAAAGGAGTGTTGAGCGTGACGCTGGCATTGGTGGCGCCCGTCGAGGCAACGCTGAGCGCGATCTTGGAGGGAGGGCAGGTATAGAAATAGCCGGCGTTGCTGCTGGTCTGGGCAATCGTCCCGGTGATGAGGGTCGAGCCTGGCGCTTGTGCGGTGGCCACGCCATTCTGGTCGATCGTGACCACGCCCGCGCTGGCTGCGCCGTAGGTGAGGTGGCCGATCACATTGTTGCAATCCGTGGGGCCATATCCTCCACCCGGCAGAATATCGGGGCTGCAAAGCAGAGCCGGCTGGCCCACCGGAATCGTGGAACTGGGGCACGAACCCGTCGTGCCAGTCGATGAGCAATAGGCGGTGGCGTCCAGCTGTTTGGTTTGGCCCTGGGAAAGACATTGCGGCGCCCCCGTGTTCCCGCTCGTTGGCCCTTGGATGGAAATGCTGGTCAGCGGAGGATGGGAATACACCGCGACCTGGTTGCTGGTAAACCCAGCGGCGCTGGCCGTCATGTAGGCGACGCCAGTCTTGTTGGTTGGGAGGCAAGTCGTATACGCGGCGACTGCCGGGGTATGCAGATTCCACGTGCCGCCACAGATCGCTCCCGTAGGCGAAACATCGGCGATCGTCCGGTCTGAAGTGCCGTACGTATAGGTGCCTATCGAAGCTGCTCCACCTTTGCAATTCTGCGCCGAAGGAGCTTGCAGCTGCGAGGTTTGCGAGAACGCAACCGACAGGCCCGTCGTCTGCGGCTGCAAAGAGATCGAGACTGGTTGGCTGTTGTTGTAGCCGAAGCCCTGCCCGTTGCAGTAATCGGAATTTTTGTTGGCACAGCCCTGGAGAGAAAGACCCACGGGGACGGTAAGAAGAATCAAAACCACAAAAGTCAAAAACCGCTGCATGAAACCTCCCCGCCGGGTGTCGCCGCTCCCGGCGGTTGATGAACTGCTGAGACGAATCCCCGATATATGTACGCCGGAGCCGCTTTCTTCCGCGTGGCTCTTCCTTGGGGAAAAGTCACTTCTCGCGCATTCCGGTCGTGCATCAGCAATCGGGGATCGCTCTCTTGCCTGAACTGTTCCACCAGCTCTGCTCCAGGCCGATTCTCCAGATACTGTTGGAGCGCGACTGTGCGTTGCCTGATCGCCGGCACCGTAGACACCGCTTCGATGCGCGTGCAGAGTTATGCGTGGTCAACGTCATAAGTGTAGAGGGGACTGGGCTACGAGGCAACAGGGGCGGCTTTGCGATCGCCATCCCTAGCTCTGCGCCGGCATGTATTGCTCGAACCACGCCAGGGCGCGGGCCAGCACGTCGCGGCGATGTTGTGGCGAGTCGAAGCGATGACCCTCGTCCGGATACACCACCAGTTGTGTGGGCACGTGCTCGGCGCGCAACGCATGCCAGAACTCGAAAGACTGGGGCGCAGGACATTCGCCGTCGCGGTCCCCCACCACCACCAGCGTCGGCGTCTTGACGTTGCGGATGAAGTCGATGGCCGAGCTCTTGGCATAGACCGCCGGGTCGTCATACACCGAAGCACCGAAAAATGGGATCATCCATTGATCGATCGAGTTTTCCCCGTAGTAGCTTTGCCAGTTGGAAATACCTGCCCCAGCGACGGCCGCGTGAAAACGCTGCGTCTGGGTGACCGCAAACATGGTCATGAACCCGCCGTAACTCCATCCGGTAAGACCCAAGCGCTGCTGATCGATGGGAAACCTGGCGCTTACTGCGTCGACCCCGGCCAGAATGTCGCGTAGATCGCCGTAGCCGAAATCCTTGCGGTTGGCCTGGGTAAACGCCTCCCCCTCGCCGTAGCTGCCTCGGGGGTTGGGCATGAACACGAAGTAATCCAGTGCAGAAAAGGCAATCGGGTTGTAGCCCAGGTCCGGCCAATGGGGCAGCACCGCGCTCGAGGGCCCGCCGTGCACGCTGACAATGAGGGGATACTTCTTAGCCGGATCGTAGTGTGCCGGGTAGAGCAGCCAGCCCTGGACCGGGAAGGCGTCGCCGGTCCATTCAATCGATTCGGACTTGCCCCAGGAAGGCTTAAGAGCGTCGTTGTAGTGCGTAATCTGGTGAGCTGACTCGCCCAGGTCGAGGTAAATCTCGGGTGCTTCCGAGAAGGAGCTCTTGATGTAAGCCAACCCACCGTGGGCGACCGAGAGACTCTGTTCCAGGCGTCCGTCGCTGACCGAAGCAGGAATAGTTTGGTAGCTCTTGGTTGCTCCGCTGACAGGATCCAAATTGCCGAGCTCAACCTGTCCCGACTTGACCCAGGAAACAAGTAGCCAGTCATGGCCGCCCGGGTCATCCGGCAGAAGGGGGCCCGCATGCAGCGAGGAGGGCTTGAGCCAATGAATCCAGACCGCGGTCTTGTCTGCCTTCGGGGTAATATCTTTCGGCTCTCCGCCAGAGGCAGATATCAGACAGATATCGCCCCCCGTGGCTCCCTGATCGCTCATCAACCCGCCGATAAACGCGATTTGATCGCCGGAGGGCGACCAGCGGGGTACAGCGATCTGCAAGCCATGCAACGGGCCGGCCGTATGTTCGGGATCGAGAATTGCTCGCGGCTGGCTGCCTGTTAGTGGCTGGGTGTAAAGCTGTGCCACCCACCAGTTATTTTCTCCCGGCGGGGGCGCGGCCACGAAGGCCAGCTGCCGGGAATCGGGTCCCCAGTCATATTCATACACATGCAGATTGGCCGGGCTGACCTGGCGGAATTCGCCTGAGGCCGTTTCTACCGTAGCCACGCGCTGGATCTCCAGGCCCTCCACGCCAATGACCCCAGCCGGCGGCTTCATGGGAGCCAGCGCCCCGGCCGGCCGGGTGGCGCCTTCGATATACAGGCATGCAATGTGCAGCCCGTCGGGGGAAAATGCCAGGCTGGTGACTCCGCCGTGCAGATGGGTCAGCCGTCGGGCCGAAGCACCAGCCGCCGCCGGTGCGATCAGGTAGACATCCGCCTGGTTCGAAGACCCGCCCGCGGAGTTGCAGTCGGAGGTGAACGCAAGTGACTTGCTGTCTGGCGACCAGGCCAGATCTTCCTCCGTGCAGGCCGATCCCGTTCCAGCAGTCAAACGGCGGGGGTGAGACGGATCGGCTGTGGAGGCAACCTGAATCTCGATGCCCGGCTGCCCATCGACCGCCCAGGCAATCATCTGGCCATCGGGTGACAGCGCCGCCTGGTGAATGTCGCGTGTCTTTTCGAGCTCGGTGATAACACTGGTGATGCGCGGGTCGACCGGTGTCTGAGATGCGGCAGCGCTACGGCTGAAAGCGGCCGTGGCCAGAACTGCAAAGCAAGCGCAGGCCAAGGCGCGGACGCGCAGCCTGGACACACAATACGGGGGAAAAGACGCAGACATTCAGCAGGGATGCTAGCATACCCCTCCTACGACACACTGCTGCGCCTGGATCGCCATCACCCGCCATTGACGGCACGGGCGCCTCTTGGTATCTTTAAAAGGTTCCGCATTAGCCAGTGAAGTGCGTGCTTGAACGATGGGCTGCGGCTACCCGCAGCAAGGCGCTCTTGAAAACTGGCAGCGACACCTTGCGGCCCATTCATCCGGGGTCCCTCCAAAACGCTCGCGTGATGCAGGGAAACAATCGCATCGGCCTTTGCGACACCTTCCACCTGGGAAGGCTATGCGGGCCGGAACTTCGAAACGGAACTGGCTTCTTTTCTGGTGCCCGGTTTTCCGGTGCCTGATCCGGCACGAGGCATAACAGCGCGTGAGCGCAATCGCCTCGGACTGGATCCAGAGAAAGAAACGCGCGGTCACCGTCGAAGTTTTCGTCTTGGTCTGTAACAGGGCAGGGGGCAGCAGCCGCTGGCTTTGTGCACCGGTAAGCGCCGGGCTCAGGCGCCGATCCGGTGATTTGCGGCGAAGTGGTGTTTTGCGAGTTTTTAAGGAGTAAGGTTTGCCAACATTTAGTCAGCTCGTGAGAAAAGGCCGGACTGCGGCGCGCTACAAGACGGCATCGCCGGCGCTGCAGGGTTCGCCGCAGCGGCGCGGTGTCTGCACCCGCGTTTACACGCAAACCCCCAAGAAGCCGAACTCGGCCCTGCGTAAGGTCGCGCGTGTTCGCCTGACCAACGGTGTGGAAGTCACTACCTACATTCCCGGGATCGGCCACAACCTCCAGGAGCACTCGATTGTGCTCATCCGCGGAGGGCGTGTGAAGGATCTCCCCGGGGTGCGCTATCACGTGGTGCGCGGCACGCTCGATTCGGTCGGTGTTGCGAATCGCAAACAAAGCCGCTCCAAGTACGGCGCCAAGCGCCCCAAGAGCGGGGCTAAGTAATACAGCAGGATTTCACAGTAGAAGGAAACTATGCCGAGAAAAGGACATATCGCGAAACGGGAAGTTGCTGCTGATCCGGTTTATAACTCATCGCTGGTGACAAAATTCGTCAACTCGATGATGTGGGATGGCAAGAAGTCGACGGCCCAGGGCATCTTCTACCAGGCCATGACCAACCTGGAACAAAAGGGCGGCGAGGAAGCGCTGAAGCTGTTCAAGAAGGCAGTCGAGAACTGCAAGCCCCTGCTCGAGGTCAAGACCCGTCGCGTGGGCGGCGCCAATTACCAGGTGCCGATTGAAGTGAATCCGGAGCGGCGTACTTCGCTCGCCATCCGCTGGCTGGTGACCTACGGCCGGGCCCGGGGCGAAAAAGGCATGATCGACAAGTTAACCAGCGAACTGCTGGATGCGGCTAACGGCCGCGGCGCAGCCATGAAGAAGAAAGAAGATGTCCATCGCATGGCTGAGGCCAACAAGGCATTTGCGCACTACCGCTGGTAACAGCAGGTAAGACAGAAGGGCCCGAGGCCAAACGGTGGCGGGCGCAACCAGAGCAGCAAGAAGAATCGCGAGTCGAACGTCTCGCGCGAGAGTGAGAGAATCCCGTGCCTCGTCTAGTACCACTCGATCGTTGCCGGAATATCGGAATCATGGCGCACATCGACGCCGGAAAGACCACAACGACGGAGCGCATTTTGTTTTATACCGGCATCACCCATCGCATTGGCGAAGTGCATGAAGGCACAGCGACCATGGACTGGATGGAGCAGGAGCAGGAGCGCGGCATCACCATCACTTCGGCTGCCACCACCTGCACCTGGCGCGATATCCGTATCAACATCATCGACACCCCGGGCCACGTGGACTTTACCGCCGAGGTCGAGCGCAGCCTGCGCGTGCTCGACGGCGCCGTTGCCGTATTTGACGCCGTGCATGGCGTGGAACCGCAATCCGAAACCGTGTGGCGGCAGGCAGATAAATACGGTGTCCCGCGCATTTGCTTCATCAACAAGATGGACAAGATGGGCGCTGATTTCGAGCACGCCATCGACACCATCCGCAAACGTCTGAATGCCCGGCCGGTCGCGATTCAGATCCCCATCGGCCAGGAAGCCGGCTTCAAGGGCGTAATCGACTTGATCGAGATGCGCGCCATCCTGTGGCACGACGAGACCATGGGGGCCAAGTACGACGTCGAAGAAATTCCGGCGCCCCTGCTCAAGAAGGCGGAAGCCTTCCGTATGCAGCTGGTCGAATCGGTGGCCGAGAACGACGACGAGATGCTGCACAAGTTTCTCGAAGGTGAGACTCCGACCGCTGCCGAGTTGCGCAAGGCGCTGCGCGGCGCAGTCATTGGGATGAAGCTCTTTCCCGTGCTGTGCGGCAGTTCGTTTAAGAACAAGGGTGTGCAGACACTGCTCGACGCGGTCGTCGAATACCTGCCCAGCCCGCTCGATGTTCCTCCGATCGAAGGCCACAATCCGGACAACATGGAGGAGGTCATCCTCCGCCATGCGGACGACAGCGAGCCGCTGACTGCGCTGGGATTCAAGATCATGACCGATCCATTCGTCGGGCAGCTGATCTTTATCCGGTTGTATTCCGGCCACCTGAAGACCGGCGACACCGTCCTCAACCCGCGTACCGGCAAGAGCGAGCGCATTGGCCGCCTGCTCAAGATGCATGCCAACAAGCGGGAAGAAATTACTGAAATCTATGCCGGTGACATTTGCGCCTGCGTGGGTCTCAAGAACCTGGTCACGGGCGATACCATCTGCACCGACAAGTCGCCGATTGTGCTGGAATCGATCGACTTTCCGGCTCCGGTGATTCACGTTGCCGTGGAACCGAAGACCAAGGCCGATCAGGAAAAGATGGGCATGGCGTTAGCCAAGCTGGCGCAGGAAGATCCCACCTTCAAGGTGCATACCGATCCTGACTCCGGCCAGACCATCATCAGTGGCATGGGAGAGTTGCATCTGGAAATCATTGTCGACCGCATGATGCGCGAGTACAAAGTCGAAGCCAACGTGGGTAAGCCCCAGGTGGCCTATCGCGAGACCATTCGCAAGCACGCCGAGGCGGAAGGCAAGTACATCCGCCAGACCGGTGGTTCGGGCAACTACGGCCATGTAAAGATCCGGGTCGAGCCCAACGAGGCCGGCAAGGGCTTCGAGTTTATTAACGACATCAAGGGCGGTGTGGTCCCCAGGGAATACATCAAGCCGACCGAGCAGGGCATTCGTGAAGCGCTGCAGGGTGGGGTGCTGGCCGGCTACGAGATCGTTGACGTCAAGGCGACCCTGTTTGACGGCAGCTACCACGACGTCGACTCCAACGAAATGGCGTTCAAAATTGCCGGCTCGATGGCCTTCAAGGAAGCAGCCCGCAAGGCGACGCCGGTGTTGTTGGAGCCGGTAATGGCGGTCGAAGTAGTGGTTCCTGAGGAGTACATGGGAACCATCATCGGCGACCTGAACTCCCGCCGTGGCCGTATCGAAGGCATGGAGCACCGTGCCGGATCGCAAGTGATCAAGGCCAATGTGCCGTTGAGCGAAATGTTTGGCTATGCCACCCACATGCGCTCCTCGACCCAGGGCCGGGCCAACTACTCAATGCACTTCAACCGTTATGAAGAAGCGCCGCGGTCGGTCTCCGAAGAGATCATCGGCCGCAACCAGGGCAAGTAAGCTTGATGTTTTGCGGGTGGGATAAACGGTTTAACGAAGGGCAAGGTTTTAGCCGTGCCGCACTGAGACGAGGGGCACTGAAACGAAGGGCACGGCTTCAGAGGCTGCGGAAAAACTCATGTTTTGTATCAGGGCACGACTTTAGTCGTGCCGTAAGTGATTGAAAATACGCTGGGCTTTAGCCCCTGAGGTACGGCTTTCCTACCCAACGGCGAGTTTTTCCGCAGCCTCTTCAGCCGTGCCGTGAAGCAGGGAACTGATGAGGGCTTTAGCCCCTGAGGGATCAGACCCTCGGGTTTAAAAGATTTTGATCTAAGCAGGAGAGAGGGACGAGATGGCGAAGGAGAAGTTTGACCGGTCCAAGCCGCACGTGAACGTAGGGACGATTGGGCACATTGATCACGGCAAGACGACACTGACGGCAGCAATCACCAAGGTATTGTCGAAGCACAATCCGAAGATCCTGTTTCGTTCGTTTGATTCGATTGACAACGCGCCTGAGGAGCGGGAGCGTGGCATTACGATTGCGACCGCGCACGTAGAGTACGAGACGGCGAACCGTCACTACGCCCACGTGGATTGTCCTGGTCACGCCGACTACATCAAGAACATGATCACCGGGGCGGCGCAGATGGATGGAGCGATCCTGGTGGTGGCTGCGACCGATGGTCCGATGCCGCAAACCAAGGAGCACGTGTTGCTGGCCCGCCAGGTAGGGGTTCCCTACATCGTGGTGTTTCTGAACAAGTGCGATGCGGTGGAAGACGAGGAATTGACGGACCTGGTGGAGATGGAAGTCCGGGAACTGCTGTCCAAGTACAACTTCCCTGGGGATGATGTGCCGGTGATTCGCGGCTCGGCGCTGGGTGGATTGAACGGGGAAGCGCAATGGGAAGCCAAGATCGACGAGTTGATGGATGCGGTAGACAAGAATGTGCCCTTGCCGGCGCGTGCCATTGACCAGCCGTTCCTGATGCCGATTGAAGACATTTTCTCCATTTCCGGCCGTGGCACGGTGGTGACGGGCAGGATTGAGCGGGGCAAGATCAAGGTGGGCGAAGAGGCGGAGATCGTCGGTTTCCGGGAGACCCGCAAGACGGTGGTGACCGGGGTGGAAATGTTCAAGAAGCAGCTGGATGAAGGTCTTGCCGGAGATAATGCCGGACTGCTGCTGCGCGGCATTGCCAAGGAAGACGTGGAGCGCGGGATGGTGCTGGCCAAGCCGGGATCGATTACGCCGCACACCAAGTTCAAGGGCGAGATTTACGTGTTGAGCAAGGAAGAAGGCGGCCGTCACACCCCGTTTTTCAATGGTTACCGGCCCCAGTTTTACTTCCGAACGACCGACGTGACCGGGACGGCGAAGCTGCCGGAAGGCACGGAGATGGTAATGCCGGGCGACAACGTACAGCTGGAAATTGAGCTGCACACCCCGGTAGCCATGGAGAAGGGCCTGCGTTTTGCCATCCGCGAGGGCGGCCGCACCGTAGGCGCCGGCACCATCACCGACATCATCAAGTAGCGATAGCAAGCCGATGGGGCCCAGGTCTCGCTTTTGCGACCTGGGCCCTCTGGCAGAAGCAAGTGGCACGAAGGGATTTGAGATGGTAGGACAAAGAATTCGCATTCGACTCAAGGCGTACGACTATCGCGTACTCGATACCTCGACCGGTGAAATCGTCGAGACAGCAAAGCGCACCGGCGCCCAGGTCGCGGGTCCTATTCCGCTGCCCACCGTAAAGAACAAGTACTGCGTGCTGCGTTCCCCGCATGTCGACAAGAAATCGCGCGAGGCCTTCGAGATCCGCACCCACAAGCGGCTGATCGATATTCTCGAGCCCACCCAGCAGACCATCGATGCGCTGATGAAGCTAGACCTTCCGGCCGGCGTCGATGTCGAGATTAAGGCGTTCGAGAAGTAAGGAGAGCACGATGTCGGTGACAGGGATTCTAGGCAAGAAAATCGGGATGACGCAGTTGTTCGATGACAAGGGTGAAGTGCATCCGGTCACCGTGTTGCAGGCGGGGCCTTGCGTGGTGACCCAGCTGAAGACGCTGGCCGGCGACGGCTACAGCGCCGCGCAGATTGGCCTGATTGAGTTTGTCAAGGGTGGCAAGGTGAATAAGCCGATGGCCGGCCACTTTGCCAAGAACAACGTTCCCCCGGTAAAGCTGATGCGCGAAGTTTCGCTGGAGGCGGTCTCGGCTGACGGCGAGACCAAGGAGCTGAAGGCAGGCGACAAGGTCCTGGTGGACATTTTCGAAGATGCGAAATACGTCGACGTGATAGGCACCAGCAAGGGCCGTGGATTTGCCGGCGTAGTTCGCCGCCATCACTTTGGGGGTGGCCCGAAAGCCCACGGACACATGTTTCAGGTGCAGGGCTCGATCGGTGCTTCTTCGTTTCCTTCGCGGGTGTTTCCCGGGCAGCGTATGCCAGGCCATTTCGGAGCCACGCAAGTGACCGTACGGAACCTGCGCATTCGCGGCATCGACCTGGACGAGAACCTTCTGATGGTAGAAGGTGCGATTCCCGGTCCCCGTGATGGATACGTGATGATTTCAAAATCCAAGGCACCGCCGCGTGAGCGCCGTGGCTTTGGTGGCGGGGGTACGGTCGATCCGTTGAAGGCCTCGAAGAAGGCTTCCGGTAGCAAGCCCGCAGCCGGCGCCAAGAGGAAATAGTACCTATCCCAGCGTGGATGGAAATTGGGCTTTGTATCAGGGCACGACTTTAGTCGGGCCGTAAATGCGGGGAAACATTCGGGGGCTTTAGCCCCTGAGGGGCGACAAGGGTTTTAACCCGCCCTCTTAAGGAAATGCATATGGCAACGATCGATGTAGTCAATCTCGGTGGAGAGACGGTGGGCTCGCTCGAGCTGGCGGATGAAATCTTCGCGCCGGAACAGATCAACGAGGGGCTGCTCTGGGAAGCAGTGAAACACTATCGTGCTGCGATGCGGCAAGGTACCGCCGCCACCAAGAACAAGAAGCTGGTCTCCGGTTCGGGCAAAAAGTTGTGGAAGCAGAAGGGTACCGGCCGCGCACGTGTGGGCTCGGTGCGCTCGCCCATCTGGCGCCATGGCGGCACCGTTCACGGGCCCCAGCCGCGCAGCTACGATTACGCTTTCCCGCGTAAGAAGCTACTCGGCGCCCTGCGCTCTGCCTTAGCCTCCAAGCTGGCCGACGGCAAGCTGACCGTGGTCGAAAGCCTGGAGCTGGCAGATGCCAAGACCAAGGCCTATCGCGCGGCACTCGACAAACTCGATGCCAAACGCACTACCTTGCTGGTAGAAGCTGGCCAGGAGCCCGGCCGCGCATTGCTGCTCGGCGCGCGCAACCTCGCCCGGGTGGAGTTGATGCTGACCAAGGAAGTGCATCCCTACGACCTGCTGCGCTACGAGCGCGCCATCTTTTCCCGCGCCGCGATTGAGCATTTGCAGGAGACCCTGAAGAAGACAGTTTCCCGGCGCAAGCTTGCCGGCTCGGAGGTGGCCTGATGCCGACTATCTATAACGTGATCCGGCGGCCGGTGATTACCGAAAAAGGTCTGGGCGCAAAGGAAACCGAGAGCACCCTGGTGTTCGACGTAGCTCCCCAAGCGACCAAGACCGAAGTCAAACAGGCCGTCGAGACGTTGTTCAAGGTAAAGGTACGGAGCGTCCGTACGGCGAATTTTCTGGGCAAGGAACGGCGCCGGGGCAAGTTTTCCGGTTTTCGGCCCGATTGGAAGAAGGCCTACGTTCGTCTGCAGCCGGGTGAGAAGATGCCCGACTACGTCAACGCGATGTAAGTGAGCTAAAAAGATGCCGATCAAGACATACAGACCGATCACACCCACGCTGCGTTTCCAGACCACACTGGTGAACGACGACATTACGACAAATCGCCCCCACAAGCCGCTGCTGGCTGTGAAGCAGCGCACGGGGGGCCGCCGCAATTCCGGCGACCTGACGATGCGTCACCATGGCGGTGGCCATAAGCAGAAGCTGCGCCTGGTGGACTTCAAGCGGGACAAGTTCGGCGTGCCCGGCAAAGTGGCCTCGATCGAGTACGATCCCAACCGCTCCTCGCGCATTGCGCTGGTGCATTACCTCGACGGTGAAAAACGCTACATCATCCAGCCCGTCGGCCTGAAGGTCGGGCAGACCATCATGAGCGGGCCCGAGGCTGACATCCTGGTAGGCAATGCATTGCCGCTGAAGAATATTCCCTCCGGCACCACCGTGCACAACGTCGAGCTCCGCCCCGGCAAAGGCGCGCAGATGGTGCGCTCTGCAGGCGCTTCGGCGCAGCTGGTAGCCAAGGAAGGCGATTACGCGCTGCTCAAGCTGCCCTCCGGGGAAACCCGCCGGGTGCTGGTAGCGTGCATGGCCACGGTAGGCCAGGTAGGCAATACCGATCACGAGAACGTTTCTATCGGCAAGGCGGGACGCAATCGTTGGAAGGGCATTCGCCCCAGCAACCGTGGCGTGTCCATGAACCCGGTCGATCACCCTCATGGCGGCGGCGAAGGCAAGACCTCAGGCGGCCGGCATCCGGTCACCCCATGGGGACAGCCCACACGCGGTTACAAGACACGCAACAACAAGCGGACCGACACCTTTATCGTCAGCCGCGCAAAGAAATAGTCAGGAGCAGCGAAGCATGGCACGTTCGACGAAAAAAGGTCCGTTTATCGACGGGCACCTGATGGTGAAGATTGAAGCGATGAACGCGACGAATGACAAAAAAGTCCTTCGTACCTGGTCGCGCCGGTCGACCATTCATCCCGATATGGTGGGACACACCATCGCGGTGCACAACGGCAGAAAATTTATTCCGGTCTACGTGACGGAAAACATGGTCGGGCACAAGCTGGGCGAATTTTCCGCTACGCGGACGTTTAAGGGTCACTCGGCCAAAGCAGCCGAGTCCTCTGCCAAGCCCCGCTAATAAGAGTTAAGGGAAGAAGCCAATGCAACTGGAAACACAGGAATTCCGGGCCGAAGCAAAGTTCCAGCGGGTGTCGCCGCAGAAAGCTCGCCTGGTGTTGGAGCTGATCAAGGGACGCCGCGTGGGCGAAGCACTGGAAACAGTGGCCTTCACCAAGAAGGGTGTCGCGCCGTTGGTCGAGAAGGTATTGCGCGCCGCCATTCAGAACGCCAACTACCTCAGCCAGGAGCGGGATCTGGACGTGGATGTAGATAACCTCTACGTGAAAACCGCGCTGGCCAACGAAGGACCACGCATGAAGCGCATCCGGCCGGCGCCGATGGGACGGGCCTTCCGCTATCAGCGCAGGCTGGCGCATATTGTCATCGCGGTGGCGGAGCGCAAGCGGGCTGGACTGGTGGAAACGGCGGATCCGGAAGCAGCACCCGCCAAGAGGCGTTTGCTCAGGGGCGCAGCGGCAAAGAAGACTGCGGCCAAGAAGGTCGCAGCCAAGAAGAGCGCAGCAAAAAACTGGAAGAAGGCCGCGAAGTAGTTTCGAGGAAATTATGGGACAAAAAGTTCATCCTTACGGCTTTCGACTGGGTGTCAACAAGCCATGGCGGTCACGCTGGTTCGTCGAGCGCGACTACGACAAGTTGCTGATTGAAGATGTGCACCTGCGCGCGGAGCTGAAAGACAAGCTCAAGGCAGCTGGTGTCAGCTCGGTCGAGATCGAGCGTCCGGGCAACAAGCTTCGCCTGATCATCCGCACCGCGCGTCCCGGCATCGTCATCGGCCGCAAGGGCGCCGAGATCGAGAAGCTGAAGACCGATCTGCAAAAGCGAACCAACCGCGACGTGTTCATCGACATACTCGAGGTGAACAAGCCGGAGTTGGACGCACAGCTGGTGGCCGAGAACATCGCGCTGCAGTTGGAAAAGCGCGTCGGCTTCCGCCGCGCCATGCGCAAGGCCGTCGATTCGGCGCTGCGCTTTGGCTGCAAAGGCATCAAGGTTCGCGTTTCCGGGCGCTTGAACGGCAACGAAATCGCGCGTTCAGAGTGGTATCTGCAGGGTCGTCTTCCGCTGCATACCCTGCGTGCCGATATCGATTACGGCTTTGCCGAAGCGCGCACCACCTACGGCGTGATCGGGGTCAAGACCTGGATCTATCGCGGTGACATTTACGAGCAGAAGCGCCGCCAGCCACAGCCGGCCGGCACCAGCGGAGTTTTCTAGAGTTTTTAACAAGAATTGGGTGGCCCCTTCCAGACCCCCGGCTCTTTGGGATCTAAGGGTGGGTGCAAACGAGGCGGAATTTTTATGTTGATGCCAAAGAAGGTTAAGTACCGCAAGCAGCAACGCGGTCGCATGAAAGGCAAGGCCTGGCGCGGCTCCGAGCTCTCCTTCGGGGATTACGGACTAAAAGTCATGGAGTGCGGATACATCACTGACCGGCAAATCGAAGCCAGCCGTGTCGCTATGACCCGCTTCATCAAGCGCGGCGGCAAAATCTGGTTACGCCTGTTTCCCGACAAGCCGGTCACCAAGAAGCCGGCCGAAACCCGTATGGGTAAAGGCAAGGGTGCTCCCGATCACTGGGTCGCAGTGGTTCGTCCGGGGAAGGTGCTGTTTGAGATGGAAGGGGTCGCTCCAGACATTGCCGCTGAAGCGATGCGGCTGGCGTCGAACAAGCTGCCCCTCAAGACGCGATTCGTCATGCGTCATGACGTCAAGACCACGGCAGTAGTCAAGTAGAGAGAAGAAGATCCATGGAAACGGAAAAGATTCGGAATTTAAATGACGACGAGCTGGCGCGGCAGGAAAAGACTTCCGCCGAGCAGCTCTTTCGCCTGCGCTTTCAAATGAAGCTGGGGCAAAACGAAGGCGTGAAGAAGCTGCGCGATCTGCGCAAAGATGTAGCCCGGATCAAGACCATTGCTCGTCAGCGGGCTCTCGGCCTGCAAGGCGCGGCCTTGAAGCCGGTAGCTGAGCCAGTTGCGAAAACCAGGAAGGCCAAGCCGGCCAGAAAAGAGGCTCGTTAAGCCATGTCGGAAGCTACCGCAACCAAGCCGGAGTCACACCGCACGGAAAAGATCGGCAACGTCGTGTCCACCAAGATGCAGAAGACCATCGTGGTCCAGGTCGAGATGCGTAAAACCCATCCCAAGTACAAGCGTGTGATCAAGCTGAACAAGAAATTCTATGCCCACGACGAGCAGAACTCCGCTCGCGTCGGCGACGTAGTAAGGATTCGCGAGAGCCGGCCATTGAGCAAGCTAAAGCGGTGGACACTGGAAGAAGTCATCCGCCGTTCCTCGCTGCCGCAGGCCGAGGAAATCGCGCAGCCGGTTGTTTAGGTAAACCTGATTCGGGTACGAAGATAAGTCGCTTTGTTGTATCAGGGGACAGGTGGAAGAAAAGTCGGGACGAAGGTCAAGGCTTCGCAGGTGGAAGAAAAGTCAGGACGAAGGGCACGGCTTCACAGGCTGCGGAAAAACTCATGTTTTGTATCAGGGCACGACTTTAGTCGTGCCGTAAGTGATTGAAAATACGCTGGGCTTTAGCCCCTGAGGTACGGCTTTCCTACCCAACGGCGAGTTTTTCCGCAGCCTCTTCAGCCGTGCCGCACTCGATCCGAGCTGATGAGGGCTTTAGTCCCGGAGGTACGCAGTTCGTGAGTGTTCAAGCTGGGTAGATACGGATAGAGGCACTGGCCGGGCAGATAAATTGCTTTGCATCAGGGCACGGCTGGTAGGTATGGGCTTTAGCCCATACACCACCAGCCGGAACCCACGAGGGCTTTAGCCCCTGAGGGCAGCACAAGGAGAGACGAGTATGGCAGTACAAATGAGAACCATGCTGGAGGTCGCCGACAACTCCGGCGCCCGCAGGCTGCAGATGATTCTGCCCCTGGGCGGCTCGAGCGGCAAGAAGGCCGGCCTGGGCGACGTAATTACTGCCTCCGTAAAGGAAGCCTCTCCCGATGGCCAGGTCAAGAAAGGCGTGGTCGTCAAAGCAGTCGTAGTGCGGACGCGCAAGGAGTATCGCCGCCGTGACGGCACCTACATCCGCTTTGACCAGAACGCCGCGGTCCTGATCAATGATGCCGGTGAGCCCGTGGGCACGCGCGTGTTCGGTCCCGTCGCCCGGGAATTGCGGGAAAAGAAGTTTCTAAAGATTGTGTCGCTGGCCCCTGAAGTTATCTAAGGGAGGGCAGTGGAAGCGAGGAATTTATGGCATTGAACATACAGCGGAACGATACGGTGGAAGTGATTACCGGCGCCGACAAGGGCAAGCGGGGCCGCGTGCTGCGCGTGTTAAGCGATAAGAACCGGCTGTTGGTCGAACATGTCCGCGTGGTCAAAAAGCATGTCCACCCCAATCCGCAGCGCAACATCAAGGGCGGCATTGCCGAGCAGGAAGCAGCCATCCAGATCTCGAACGTGATGTTGGTCTGCGGCTCCTGCGGCCCGGTAAAAGTCGGTCACAAGTTCGAAGGCGATACCAAGGTTAGGGTTTGCAAGAAGTGCGGCCAGGTCCTGGCGCCGAAGAAAAAGTAGTCACGCAACGGTATACGGGATTTTTCTTGAAACCCACTCCGGGACCGTGAAAAGAAAGAGACGGATTTATGGCAGCAAAGGTAAACGCGAGACTTAGAGAAAAGTACCACAAGGAAATTCGGCCTGCCCTGCAGAAAGAGCTTGGCCTCAATAACCTGATGGCTGTCCCCCGCCTGGAAAAGATCGTACTGAATATGGGGCTGGGCGAGGCTACGCAAAACGTGAAGATCATGGATCCGCTGGTAGCCGATCTGGCCTCCGTGGCCGGGCAAAAGCCGGTGACCACCAGGGCCAAGAAGTCCATCGCCGCCTTCAAAGTGCGCGAGGGTATGCCCATCGGCGCCATGGTGACCCTGCGTGGCGACATCATGTACGAATTCCTCGACCGCCTGATTTCCGTAGCTCTCCCCCGCGTTCGTGATTTTCGCGGTGTGTCCACCAAGAGCTTCGATGGGCGAGGCAATTACACGCTGGGCATGCGCGACCAGCTGATCTTTCCCGAGGTCGATTATGCGCGCGTAGAAAAGTTGAAGGGCATGAACGTCACCATTGTGACGACGGCCAAGGACGATAACCAGGCGCGTGCCCTGCTGCGGCAGTTCGGCATACCCTTCCGCCAAACTGCGTAGAGAGGATTTAAGGGAGACGAATGTCAACAACAGCGAAACGAGTGAAAGACGCCCGCAAGCCGAAATTTTCCAGCCGCCAGCACAATCGCTGCAAAATTTGCGGCCGGCCGCGTGCCTATCTGCGCAAGTTCGGCCTTTGCCGCTTGTGCTTCCGCCAGTTGGCGCTTCGGGGTGAAATCCCCGGTGTCGTTAAGTCCAGCTGGTAAGGGCTTTATCGGGGCACGGCTGGTAGGTATGGGCTTTGGCCCGTACTTCCTCAAGCTGAGCCGAATAGGGCTTTAGCCCCGAGGTAGGGTTTTTAAAGGCACAGGCTTCGGCCTGTACAGCATTCCCGCAGGTTCTGCGGCTGCGAAGCCGGAGCGAACGGGGAGTGGAGGAGAGAGAATGAGTTTGACTGATCCAGTAGCCGATTTTGTGACGCGCATCCGCAATTCCATCCGGGCGCGCCACCAAAAGCTGGATGTTCCGGCGTCGAAGCTGAAGACCGAGATCGCCCGCATCCTCAAAGAAGAAGGCTACATCGCCAACTACAAGGCGGCAGAAGAGAACGGCCGTGCAGTGCTCCGGGTTTACCTCAAGTACGGCGCCAACAATGAAGCCGCCATCCGCGATCTGTCGCGCGTCTCGCGCCCGGGCTGCCGCGTCTACGTCGGCCGGGATGAGATCAAGCGCGTGCAGAGCGGACTCGGCATCAGCATCATGACCACGCCGCGAGGCGTCATGACCGGACGGCAGGCACGGCGCGAAGGCGTCGGCGGCGAAATTCTCTGCGAAGTCTGGTAACGCATTTGAGCGCAGGTTACGTCTGCGCTTTGGCTGCAGTGGAACGGTCGCCGGTCAGCCGGCACCGCGACTCGCAAGCCGTGAGAGGTTGAAGAGTCTATGTCGCGTATAGGGAAGAAACCGATTCCGTTACCCACCAGCGTCAAGTACACCGTGCAGGGCAACACCGTGCTGGTCGAGGGTCCCAAGGGCAAACTGACCGCCATGCTGCCTACCGGCATCAAGCTTGAGAAGCAGGATGGCAACCTGGTTGCCGTGCGGGAGAAGGAAGAACTCGCCGCTCTGCATGGTCTCACCCGCGCATTGGTTTCGAACGCGGTCGAGGGTGTGACCAAGGGCTGGACCAAGGAATTGGACATCGTGGGTATCGGCTATCGCGCCGAGCTCAAAGGCAAGGGAATCGTGGTCTTTACCCTGGGTTTTTCCCACCCGATTGAGTTCCCTTTACCTACCGGCATTGACGTGGCGATCGACCCCAAGCAGACGCATTTGACGATCAGCGGCATCGACCGCCAGAAGGTTGGCCAGGTAGCCGCCGACATGCGCTCCCTGCGTAAGCCCGATCCGTACAAAAATAAGGGCGTGCGCTACATGGGCGAGCGTTTGAAGAAGAAGGTCGGCAAGACCGGCGCCAAGTAAAACCGAACGGAGTTGCAGGGCAGCTCCGCTTTTAGGAAAGGAAGATTCAATGCTCCCGATACGACAAAGAAATGTAATTCGCCAGCGAGTGCACTTTCGCATTCGGCAAAAAATGCAGGGCACCGCGGAGCGTCCGCGGCTCAATGTGTACCGTTCGTTGAACCACATCTACGCCCAGATTATCGACGACGCCAAGGGCGAGACACTGCTCTCCGCCTCCAGCCTCGCGTCCAAGGCAAAGACTGGTGGCAACGTGGCGGCAGCCAAAGAAGTCGGCAAGCTGGTGGCCGAGCGGGCGATCGAAAAGGGAATCAAGCAGGTGGTCTTCGATCGCGGAGGCTATCTCTACCACGGGCGCATCAAGGCGTTGGCCGATGCGGCTCGCGAAGCAGGTTTGGAATTTTAGAAGCAGGTTTGGAATTTTAGGTTTTTTGGGGATAGGCGCGGCTCTCGAGCGGCGCGGAAGGATCGGACAAGAGCATGGCAATACTTAAACGGAAACTGGACGCCGGGCAGTACAACCTGAAGGATCAGGTGGTGTCCATCAATCGTGTCACCAAAGTGGTCAAGGGCGGCAAGAACATGTCCTTCGCGGCACTGGTGGTGGTCGGAGATCCCTCGGCCGGCGTGGTGGGCTTTGGTTCCGGAAAGGCGAAGGAAGTACCGCAGGCGATTCGCAAAGGCATTGAGGCGGCCAAGAAAAACCTGGTCCACGTCAATCTTTCCGAAACGACCATACCGCACCAGGTATTAGGCCGCTTCGGTTCCGGGCATGTGCTCTTGAAGCCGGCGCCGGAAGGCACGGGTGTGATCGCCGGCGGTGCGGTGCGCGCGGTGATGACTTCGGTCGGCGTGCAGAACATCCTCACCAAGAGTCTGGGCTCGGCCAATCCACACAATGTGGTCAAGGCCACCTTCGACGCTCTGGTGCAGTTGCGCGATCGTGGTGAGGTGGCTGCCGCTCGCGGCAAGCAGGTACAGGAGCTATATTGATGGCGGCGACTCCGAAGCAAGCAAAGGCGATGATTCGCCTGCAATACTACCGGTCCAAAATTTCCACCCCGGTGAAGCACAAGCTGGTGGTGAAGGGGTTGGGCTTTACCAGGCTCAATCAAATCGTGGAGCGCGAGGACACACCATCGATCCGCGGCATGGTCAACGCCGTGCCTCATTTAGTGCGGATCGTACAGTAATTACATAAGCGAGTCGGACTGGTAGAACCAGCCGGCGTTGAGCGAGGATAGTATGGCAAAAAATCTTTCCAATTTACGGGCGCCCAAGCAGGCGAACAGCAACAAGAAGCGTGTCGGCCGGGGTATGGGCTCGGGTATGGGCAAAACTTCGAGCCGCGGTCACAAAGGCCAGCGTTCCCGTTCCGGTTCCCACATGATGCGTGGATTTGAAGGCGGCCAGATGCCGCTGCATCGCCGCCTGCCCAAGCGCGGTTTCACCAACATCTTCCGCACCGAATACTCCGTCATCAACCTCACCCGCATTGCCGAGCTTCAGGCGGAAGGTCACGGGGAATTCACCCTCGAGGCCTTCGCCGCCAAGGGCCTGCTCAAGAAGCGGAACGGTCTGGTCAAGGTGTTAGGTGACGGTGAGCTGACGGGCGCGGTAACCGTGCACGCCCACAAGTTTTCCAAGTCGGCCCAGGAAAAAATCGAGAAAGCCGGCGGCAAAGCAGTACTGGTCGCCTAAATCGGGCGAGAATAATGGCACTCGTGCTTTGTATCAGGGCACGGCTTTAGCCGGGCCGTAAGCAAGGGTGGAAGAGGGCTTTAGCCCCTGAGTTACGCTTTTCGTTGAAGGGCTCAGGTCGTGGGTCGGGGCTTCGAAAGATCAATCCCGCAGGGACGGGCAGAAAACTGAACGAAGGGCACACCTTCAGCCGTGCCGCACTAAATTGGGCTTTATCCCCTGATGTACAAGGGGCACTGTACGTGAACCGGCAAGATGAATGGGGGCCTTCTCCCCTGAGGCATCGACTTTATGTTTGAGAAGATTCAAAACATCTTCCGCATTCCCGACCTGCGCAAGCGGGTTCTCTTCACGCTGGGCATCCTGGCCGTCTACCGCCTCGGCTCGCAGATCCCCACACCCGGAGTAAACCTCAAGCTACTGGCCCAATTCTTCGATCAGCAGGCAGGCAGCGCCCTCGGCCTGGTCGACCTGTTCAGCGGCGGCAACCTTCGCAAGCTGACCGTCTTCGCCCTGGGCATCATGCCCTACATCACCGCCTCCATCATCTTCCAGTTGCTCACCGTGGTTTACGAGCCGCTGGCCAAGCTGCAGAAGGAAGGGGAACTGGGGCGGCGAAAAATCACCCAATGGACCCGATACGTCACCGTACTCCTGGGAGTCGTGCAGTCGCTGGCCATCGCGCTCACCCTTTCCCACGGCTCGGGCGGCGTCTCCTACGTGTTGAATCCAGGCATCGGCTTCATTCTCATGACTGTGGTCACGCTGACGACCGGTACCGCTTTCATCATGTGGCTGGGCGAGCAGATCACCGACCGTGGCATCGGCAACGGTATGAGCTTGCTGATTTTCGCCGGCATCGTGGTCGGCCTGCCCCGCGGCATTCAGGATCTCATCGATAAGGCGAAAACCCAGGCATGGGGATCCTTCACCGTCCCGGCGCTGGTGATCCTGGTGGCCATGATGATCATCATCGTTGCCTTCATCGTCTTTGTGGAGCGCAGCGAACGCCGCATCCCGGTGCAATATGCCAAGCGCATCGTCGGGCGCCGCCTGATGGGGGGCCAATCCACCCATCTGCCGCTCAAGGTGAACTCCGGCGGCGTCATGCCGGTCATCTTCGCCGCCTCGATTCTGTCCGCCCCGCTGCTCTTTGCCAGTTCCGAATACGTCCGCAACAGCGGCTTCCTGACCCGCGTTTTCGACGGGCTGCGCACCGGTGAACCCTGGTATGAGCTGCTCTACATCGTAGGCATCGTCTTCTTTGCCTACTTCTATATCTCCATCGTCTTCCGCCCCGATGACATTGCTGACAACATGCGCAAATATGGGGGTTTCATTCCCGGCATTCGTCCCGGGCGGCGCACCTCCGACTTTATCAACGACGTGCTCACCCGCATCACCCTGGTGGGAGCCCTTTACCTGGTCGTCATCTCCCTTATCCCGCAAATCCTCATTAGTGGCATTCGCCTCAACGACCTATGGCTGGTAGGCGGATTCTTCGAAAACCTGCCCACCTGGGTCACCCACGGCCTGAATGTGAGCTTCTACTTCGGCGGAACCTCGCTCCTGATCGTCGTCGGCGTGGCCATGGATACGGTCAACCAGGTCGAGTCCCAGCTGATCATGCGCCACTACGATGGCTTCTCCCCGCGCAGCGGCCGGGTCCGCGGAAGGCGGTCGTGGTAAAACCTGTCCAGGTGGCGGAAGAGTCACAAACCGGGTCGTCTACGGAAGAAACCTCGTGGAAGGAAATTATCCCCGGCCCCCTGCTCCTCATGGGGGCGCCCGGGGTTGGCAAAGGAACCCAGGCCAAAGGCATCATGGCCGCCTGGGGCATTCCCCACATCTCCACCGGCGACCTTTTGCGCGATCACCGCGAGCGCGGAACCGCCCTGGGCGCCCAGGCCACGCTATTGATGGATTCCGGCAAGCTGGTCCCCGACGACCTGGTGAACCAGATGGTGGCCGAGCGGCTGGCCCGTCCGGATACGGTCCGAGGCTACATTCTGGACGGCTACCCCCGCACCCTGGCCCAGGCAGAATGGCTTGATTCAGCTTGGCAGCCATCCCGGAAGGCCTTCCCCTGATTGCGGTTAGCATCCAGGTAAGTTATACTCAGTTGTTGCGTCGTATCACGGGTAGACGCAACTGTCCAACCTGCCAGCGCATTTACAACGTCTACCTGCAGCCGCCGAAACTCGACATGGTGTGCGATGTGGAAGGCACACCGCTGGTCCAGCGCGCGGATGATGTGGAATCAGTTTTCCATGAACGGATGCGCACGTATGCGGCGCTGACGGCGCCGGTGGTGGAACATTATCGCGCCAGCAGCCGGTTCGTTGAAGTGGACGGCGAACAGCCGGCGGGTGAAGTAATGGCTGGCATCATGGCCGCGGTGGCGCGACTCAGATCCCAGATTTGGAAGAGAGAGTAGAACAGGCCGATGGCCATCATGATTAAGACGCCGCAGGAAATTGAAAAAATGCGGCGCAGCGGAGCGGTGGTTCGTGAGGTGCTCGAGCATGTGAGGGCTCTCGTCAAGCCCGGCGTGACCACGCTCGATTTGGAAAACGCGGCGGAAAGCAAGATGGCTGAGTTTGGCGCCACTTCCGCGTTCAAGGGATATCGCGGGTACCCCTGCGTGTTGTGCACTTCGGTCAACGAGCAGGTGGTCCACGGAATCCCCTCCAAGGAGCGAGTCCTTCGTGAAGGCGATATCGTCTCCATCGACACCGGTGTCGTGTTGGACGGCTACTACGGTGATTCGGCCATCACGGTTCCGGTAGGAGCCGATGTTGCGCCCAAGACCAAGCGTCTGTTGGACGTGACCAAAGCGTCGCTCGAGACCGCCATCAAAGTAATACGGCCGGGTGCGACCCTGGGCGATATTGGGGCAGCGGTACAGGAAGTGGTGGAAGCGGACGGGTTCAGTGTAGTGCGGGAATTTGTGGGCCATGGAATCGGGACCCGGATGCACGAAGATCCGCAGGTTCCCAACTACGGGCAGCGGGGTATGGGTACCAAACTCCGCGCAGGAATGGTGCTGGCCATCGAGCCCATGGTGAACGTGGGCAAGCCGGGTGTGCAGGTATTGAGCGACGGCTGGACGGCGGTTACCGAGGATGGAAGTTTGAGCGCTCACTTCGAGCACACCGTGGCGGTGACGGCCGAGGGCGCTGTGATTTTGACGCAGTAGGTAAAGAAGCCTGCGGGATGGCTATCGCGGGCAGAATCGGGATAACGTTTGTCGAAGGAAGACGCGATTGAAGTAATGGCAACCGTCGTTGAGACGTTGCCGAACGCGATGTTTAAAGTTGAGCTTGAGAACAAGCATCAGGTTCTCGCCCACGTTTCGGGACGCATGCGAAAGAACTTCATTCGTATCCTCCCCGGCGACCGGGTGGCGGTAGAGCTCAGTCCATACGATCTGACCCGAGGGCGGATCGTTTACCGCTACAAGTAGCTTTTTCGAAAGTCAGGAGCACGAATGAAGGTCAGAGCCTCAGTAAAAAAGATTTGTGACAAGTGCAAGGTAATCCATCGCCGCGGAGTAGTGCGCGTAATCTGCGAAAACTCCAAGCACAAGCAGCGCCAGGGCTAATCCCTGAGGCTACGACAGGGTTAAATCCTCTGTCGGCCAAGCAAATGACGGGTGCCCCACATCTCGCTCGTGTTTCGCGAGATGTGGGATACCACAAATCCAAACTGAGAGCTTTTCTCAGTAAAACAAGCACCGGAGAGGCTAGTTAGCCATAAAGGCTTGCGTTGAACCTCTCCCGTAGCCTTCACCGCTGTCCTAACCGGCAGCAAAACCGCAAGAAGCGGCGAAGCCACTTCGAGCAAGAACGAAAAAGGATTCTGTATGGCACGTATTGCAGGCGTAGATCTGCCCCGCCAGAAGCAGGCAAGAATCGCGCTGACCTACATATTCGGCATTGGCAACCCGCGCGCCCGTCACATCCTGGAAACGGCCAACGTAGACCCGTTCAAGAAAGTCCAGGATCTCGGCGAAGACGAGGTAAACCGCATCCGCCAGGTAATCGAGAACGAAGGCGACATCGAAGGCGATTTGCGCAAAGACGTCTCCATGCACATCAAGCGGCTGATTGACATTCAGTCCTACCGTGGTCTGCGCCACCGGCGCAACCTGCCCGTTCGCGGCCAGCGCACCCACACCAACGCGCGCACCCGCAAGGGACCCCGTAAGGGCACAATCGCGGGCAAGAAGAAAGCGACGGCGAAGACCTAATGGCGAAACAAGAACAAAAAGCGGGCGCCGGCAAGGCCGCCAAGAACAAGAAATTCAAGAAGCGCGAGCGCAAGAACGTCCCCTACGGATTGGTCTATGTGCAAGCCTCCTTCAACAACACCATCGTGACCATCACCGACGGCCAGGGAAACACCCTTTCCTGGAAGAGTTCCGGTTCCCTCGGCTTCCGCGGCTCCCGCAAGGGAACCCCGTTTGCCGCCCAGCAGGCTGCCATGAACGCCGCCAACCAGGCGCGCGATCACGGTCTGCGTTCGGTCGATGTGCGCGTCAGCGGTCCCGGCTCCGGCCGTGAATCCGCGGTGCGCGCCCTGGCCGCAGCCGGACTCGATGTTCGCTCCATCCGCGACGTCACGCCGATTCCGCACAACGGCTGCCGTCCGCCCAAGCGCCGTCGCGTATAGCGACGCGCTGAACAAAAAATGCAGGACCGGGACGAAGGATTAAATCCGTAAACCGGTCGGCCTCTGAAGTAAGGAGAAATACGTGGCAAGATATACCGGACCCGTCTGCCGCCTTTGCCGTCGCGAAGGCTCCAAGCTTTTCCTCAAGGGCACCAAGTGCTTTTCCGAAAAGTGCCCCATTGAGAAGCGCAACTTCGCCCCTGGCCAGCACGGCCGCGACCGCAAGCCCAAGATCGTAGGCTACGGTCTGCAGCTGCGCGAGAAGCAAAAAGCCAAGCGCATGTACTTCACCCTCGAGAGCCAGTTCCGCGCCTATTACGAGAAGGCCTCGCGGTCCCAGGGCGTCACCGGCGAATTGCTCTTGCAGCAACTCGAGCGTCGTCTGGACAACGTAGCCTTTCGTCTCGGCTTTGCCAGCTCCCGCCGTCAGGCGCGTCAGATCGTGCGCCACGGTCACGTCGAAGTGAATGGCCGCAAGGTCAACATCCCATCCTTCCAGGTGAGCGTAGGCGACGATATCAAGATCCGCGAAGGCAGCAAGAAGCTTGCCGTACTCGAAACCTCGACAGAATTTGCCAGCCATCAGCAACCGCCACGGTGGCTGCAGGTGGACCACGCGAATCTGTCCGGTAAAGTATTGGCATTACCCAAGCGGGACGACGTCAACATGCCCATCAACGAGCAGTTGATCGTCGAACTTTACAGTAAGTAAGTAGTACGTAGTAAGTAGTTGCAGAGTACAGATTCAATCAACGAGGAGAACACAGCACGGCCGTAGCAGAATGCTTCGCGACGCCGTGCATGGAGAGGACCACAGATATGCTTTGGAGAGGATTCCAAAAACCGAAACGTCTTGCAGTCGATACCGAAACCCTAACCGAGAAATACGGCAAGTTCAGCGCCCAGCCCTTTGAGCGCGGCTTCGGCACGACCATTGGCAACGCGCTACGCAGGACGCTGCTTTCGTCCATCGAGGGCGCGGCCGTCACCGCCGTCAAGATCGAAGGCGTACTGCACGAGTTCCAATCGATCACCGGCGTAGTCGAAGACGCCACCGACATCATCCTGAATCTCAAGCAGATTCCCTTCAAGCTCAACGGCGAAGGCCCGAAGGCCCTCTACCTCCGTGCGGACCAGCCGGGAGTCGTCACCTCCGGCATGATCGATGCCGACGGAGACGTCGAGATCCTGGACAAGGATGTCTACATCGCGACCGTGAGCGAAGGTGGCAAGCTGGACATGGAAATGCGCTTAAAGCGCGGCCGTGGTTACGTATCCGCCGACAAGAATTTCGACTCCGATCTGGGCATCGGCTTTATTCCCGTGGACTCTGTCCACTCGCCCGTACGCAAGGTCAACTACACCGTCGACGCCGCCCGCTTGGGTCAGATCACCGACTACGACAAGCTGACCATCGAAGTCTGGACCAATCGTTCGGTATTGCCCGCCGACTCGCTCGGCCTCGCGGCGAAGCTGCTCAAAGACCACATGAGCATCTTCATCAACTTCGAGGAAGAGATCGAAGCCGAGAGCGCCCACGACGAAGGCCGCATGCAGTTGCGCAACGAGAACCTCAACCGCTCCGTAGAGGAGCTGGAACTGAGCGTGCGCAGCTACAACTGCCTCAAGAACGCGAACATACAGACCATTGGCGAGCTGGTGCAGAAGACCGAGCCCGAAATGCTCAAGACCAAGAACTTCGGCCGCAAATCCTTGAACGAGATCAAGGAAATCCTGGCGCAGATGGGCTTGTCCCTGGGTATGAAGATCGACGAGCACGGCAATGCAGTGCCCGGACCGACCAGCGTACTACCGGCCGCGACATTAGCCGCAAGCTACAACCGTTACGACGACGAAGAAGATGACGACGACGAAGACCTCGAGGGCGTAGACATTCCCCTCCAGTCCGAGCCGGAGAACTTCTAGTCATTTCGCGGTGGCCGGTGGGGAACACCCACCGGTCACTGCAACATTTTCAGGAAAGAGAAACCCATGCGCCATCGCAATGCAGGCTACAAACTAGGACGCAACACCAGCCATCGCCGAGCCCTGCTACGGAATCTGGTCACGTCCATTCTTCTCGAGGACCGGGTTGAGACGACCATTACCAAGGCCAAGGCCGCGCGTCCGCACGTAGAAAAGCTGATCACCCTGGGCAAGAGAGGCGACCTGCATTCCCGCCGTCTGGCCCTCTCCTATCTGCAGACCCGGGAAGCCGTCTCCCGTCTGTTTGACACCGTAGCCCCGCGTTATGGAGACCGAGCCGGTGGCTATCTCCGCATCGTCCGCACCGGCTTCCAAAAAGGCGACGGAGCCGAAAAAGCCTTCATCGAACTCCTCGGTTCCGAGCAAGAGTTGGACGAGAAGCGTCAGAAGCGAGCTGAAGCCAGGGCCAAGCGCCGCGAAGAAATCGACAAGGCCATGTCCGAGAACCCCCCACCCGACGGAAGCGGAAGCGACACCAACGCCTAATCTAAACCGTCACCAATCACCAAAGCCCGCGCCAAACCGCGGGCTTCCCTATGTTCGGACACAAGTAAATCGGACGGTCCCAAATGGAAGGGTACGGGCTTCAGCCCGTACATAACCTTTACAACGAATCCGGCTTTAGATGGGATGAGACGGCTGCTGAGGGGAAGCATCCCCCCCTAGACAGAAGCAATCGGAAGCACACTCCCCAATCCGGTAAGCCTGAACAATTCCCGAACCCGAGGGCCGACCCCAGTAATACTCAACCGAATCCCTTTACTCTGACACCGGACATAGTGGCTAGTCAGCATCCCAAGCCCGGTCGAATCCATATAAGGAACCTCAGTCAAATCAAACAAGTGGGTAGGCGGCTGTTCCTGCCCCGGAGCCGCTTCAAAAATATTGCGAAACTCATCCGGGGAAAGGGAGTTATACATATCCCGCCCCGTAAACGGCCCAAAAAATCGAAACACCATGCCATGCGTTTCGTTCTCCGCGCGTTCGATCGTCAGTCGTGCACTCTTCCAAACCTGAGCTTCAGTCATCGGAAACGCTTTCCCTTTCCAATTCTCTGGCTGGCCCTACAACCGATAGGTCCCAAATAACCGAGCATACCGGAGCAGAGCCCCCGGCTGAATAATAATCTCCAACCAAACAAGCTGACCCGCCTGGGGCAACTTAAGGGAGGAATGAACATGGGAAGCGGTGTTTGCACTCCAGGCCCAGAGGGCCGGCACCAATGTCAGCCCAGCCCGGAAGGGCTGGGTCTACAAAAGCCAGGCAGTCGAGCGCCGGAGGTGCGGCACCACACTCTTCGTTTGTTCATCAGGAGGGACTGGACCACCTTCCTCGGAACGAATCTCTCCCATAGCATCGAAGGGTGCCCCAGCCTGCCGTGGACCGAACCCAAACCTGAAACCCAACCAACCCACCGAAGACAACCACAACCTGCGATAGCATAGAAATTCCCATGATCCTGAAACAGTACTATCTAGGCTGCCTGGCCCACGCCTCCTACCTCCTCGGCGACGAGGCCACCGCTACCGCGATCATCGTAGATCCCCAGCGCGACATCGAACACTACCTGGCCGACGCAAAAAAATTCAACCTCCACATCCGCCACGTCTTTCTAACCCACTTCCACGCCGACTTCGTCGCCGGCCATCTGGAGCTCCGCGACCGCTGCAACGCCACCATTTATCTAGGCAGCCGCGCCAAAGCGGAATACCCGTTCATCCCCATGGCCGATGGAGCCACCCTCGACTTTCCCAACCTGCGCCTGCAAATTCTGGAAACCCCGGGCCACACCATCGAGTCCATCTCCATCCTCGTCTTTGATCCGCGAAAAGATCCAAACCACCCGCAAGCCGTGCTGACCGGAGACACCCTGTTCATCGGCGACGTAGGCCGGCCCGACCTGCGAGCCTCGCTGGGCTGGACCGCCAACGATCTCGGCGCGCATCTCTACGACTCGCTGCACAACAAGCTATTGACCCTGCCTGATGAAACCCTGGTCTACCCTGCGCATGGCGCCGGCTCTCTCTGCGGTAAGCACCTTTCCTCCGCCACCGTCTCGACGTTGGGAGAACAGCGCCGCCTGAACTACGCCCTGCAACCAATGGCCAAGGAAGAATTCATCCGCCTGGTGACAACCGACCAGCCGGAAGCCCCGCAATACTTTACTTACGACGCCATCCTGAACACTCGTGAGCGGGTAACGCTCGATACCAACCTGGAGAAAGCTCTGCACCCAGTGGCCCTCGAAGAAGTGCTCCGCCTGGGAGACGCGGGAGCGCACCTGCTCGATGTGCGGGACGCCGCCGAATATGCCCAGGGCCATCTGGCCGGCAGCATCAACATTCTCCACCAGGACGGCATCACCAATCTCGTCGAAATGGCCGGCGGCCTAGCCGCCTGGGACGCCGCCAACTTCGAGTAATTCGGGGGCGTGACAGAACTTCAGGTGGATTGACGCCAAGCACTTAAAGGACAGCCACCGCAAGTACCGCAAAGGCAAAGTGGCTTTATCTGCTGACGTTTGGTTTTGTCATGATCTGCTCAACTTCATCACCGCCGCTGAATGCGAATCGCTTGACGAAGCAGATGGACGGCCGTATCGCTCTGGTCATCAGGAATTCTTCATCCGCCTGCTCAAACGTCTGCGTTATGACGTGTTGGACGTGTGGCTGCACGAAAGCCTGAAGCTGATGAAGCGCGTTATCCAATGTCATGGCCATAACAAAGATTGCAGTCGGCAAACCCGCCGCTGGAACCGACCGGCTCCCCGCCGGTAGCCGCTTAGGCTACCCGTCCCCCGCCTCCGGCAACGCAGCCGCCACGTATGTTGTTGCAAATAGACGAGCACCCTTCGTCAGCACACAACGTGAGTGTTTGGTCCGCAGCATGCAATAGGTCACTGCGTCAGGGCAAACTCAAAGCGAAGATGCTGAGAGTTTGAGAGACAAATTCAGTTTGGGTTCCACTGCAAGGAGCCCCAAGGGAGGATGTCATGAAATTCAACTCAATCGCACAGTCATCGCTTGTGGTGCTGTCGCTGCTGCTCACCATCGCCGGAGCCCACGCTCAATCCCCACTCGAGCCAATGTGCCCTTCGCTTTCAAGGTAGGAACGACGCAGATGCAGAGCCGGCACTTACAGCGTCCAGAACGAATTTGGCACGGACCTCGTCATGGTCCCGCAACGTCCAGACCGGCACGTCCGTAGTAGCGATGGGCCGGCAAGAATCTCCGTCTAAGAAGACGGATAAGCTGATCTTCCATCGTTATGGCAGCCAATACTTCCTGACCGAGATCGTGGGAGAAAAGGGGAGCCAGGCGATGGTCTTCCCCGCCACCAGGCAAGAGAAGGAGCTCCAGATCGCCCAAGCTCCAACAAACACTGACAACAATATCGAGATCGCCAGCAAGTAATCAGCTTTCGCCAAACCGAAAACAGAAGACGGCCCTTCTAACTGCTTCGTTTTCGGCGTTATAGGGATGACAATGTTGCTGTTTTCCAAGCCAACAGTAGATTGCTGATCAGCAGTAAAGCCAGCGAGCCCGCTGACCTCAGCATATTCTCGACGCTAATCGGGGACGCACAAAAATGGTCCTAAATCAATTAGTCTGCGGGGTTAAGTCACGGTTCCTCACATGTCGGAGAGCTCGCCGGGCGCCCAGTGCGTGTATCTAGTGCACGAAACCCATCTGATAGACAGGGGCGAAAAGTGCTACCAGACCGAAGAACCTACTGTACTGATACTCTACAGGGCGTTCCATTTGAGGCGTGCCAGCTTGTGCCGTCTGCATAGCTCACCGATTCCAGATCGATAGAATTGACGGCAGCCGAGCTGATCACCCAGGCATACCACCTTGAGTCGGGCGAGCTGCGACATACCGGAAGAACCAGGGCCCGGTGGCGGACCCAGGATGTCGTCAAGCTCTGCTAGCTGTCCTTGTTTTGCAGGGGACTCGCTCGCGCGGTGAAGGCATCTGATCTCGGATAATCCACAATCCGGTTAAGGTCTAAACTCTCCCTAATCTCAGACGGCTCGGGATGGTTGGCAACCGGCGCGATGCCATGAATGGCTATGCGGGAAGCAACTATGCCAAAAGGAGGCCATTGGGTCAGGGTTACCTGCACCCGTTGAGCGGCGAGCAAGTTTCCGCTCTTTCCACCGTCGCGCGCATACCGACGGGGCAGTTAGTTCCTAGCGGCACCAACGGGCGATCCCTTAGATCGATTTGAGCCAATAATGCTGTGGTGAAAGAGAGAAAGAGCGCCAATCTGCTAGTGCGGCTCATAGCGACCTCCTGAGGAGGAAAGCGACCCAGAAATCCGTTCAGCATCTTAGACACCGCCGAATCGCGGAGAGTTCCAATGGTGTCTTGACGTTAAACAGACGAAACCGTCGCGGACGAGAAACGGTCGGTCGATTTGCGGCGACAGGATACCTATTACCCTGACAGACCTCGGAGGGACAGACGGACGCACCCTAAAAAATAATGACGGCTACAAAAGGAAACTCTGGGGAGCCACACCGGACGTGGACAACTAAGCGACAGACGGAGAATTCGCGGCCGGGCGGGACCCTAATGCTGCCCGGTTGGGGCTTATATAGGAGCTAAGCCTATGGCATTGATAGGAATCGCACGATCTCATGCATGACCCGAGTATTCTGGTCAGTTTGAAAGAGAAACTGAGCATGGGCGGAACCATCTAGAACGATGAGTTCTTTCGGCCGAGGAGCTTTTTCGTATTGCGCACGGATGCCCGGTAGCCGTGCACGCTGGCGTTGCCGTCCTCGCGCGCAACGATGTATAGGGCCCGTGACTTCAACTTTTCCGCGGAGAGGTTCGGGGCGGCGCCGAGAAATACGATGCGATCGATTTCCCCCGGCGACAACTTAATCGACGCATCGCCGGCCGCCCCGCCGCCAAAGCTCCCCCCAACCACCGACACTGTTTTGGCGCCGTGCGCTTTAAGGTAGCGAACCGCAGCAATCACGTCATTCTCGAAGGGGGCGTTGTCGAAGTCCGCCTGGCCGGGGCCCGTCGAGCAGCCGAATCCGCGGAAATCGATTGCCAGGACGCGAAATCCTTCGGACGCCAGGACGTGGGCCTGCTCCCGCCAACTCTCCTTGTCGAATCTCCCCCCGTGAGCGAGCACAACCGTACGGGTTCCTTGGCCATAGAGATCGGCGCAAACTCGTCCACCGTCTTCGGCAGGAAACGAGATGGTTTGCACCGCCGCCATTGTAGTAAGGACGAGGGCGAGAGGCGTGACGCAAAGCGTTAGCATGCGGGAATTATACGGCGGCTTTTTGCCAGTCCGGATTAACTTACTCGAGACCAAAGAGAGTGACCCGAGCTCGCGCCTTCAATCCATTTGCCGCGTCGTGCGTTCGCGAAGCCGGAGAAGCTGTTTCAGATGATGTTGCCCATGCACCACATGAAGCGTTCTCCACTGCGTCGCATTCAATGGCCCCAGAATCGGATGGTCGAGCAGCGGGACCCGGGCCCCGAAGCGCGCTTCGCACTGCCCGATGATCGCATCCATCGCCTCAATCTTTGCCCCGATCTCGTTGCGCACCGTCTCCGCCGGCAAGCCTTTCGGCATCACGATCGCAGGTGCTTTGCCCCCGGCAGGCATGTGGCCCAATCCCACCACGACCAAAGTCAGCGCGCGCTGCGCCACGGAGGCCCGCGACGCCAGCGGTTTTCCTTTGCTCACGACTCTCTCGAAGCCCTTGATGGTTCCGGTGTAGGTGAGATACAGATGTTCCAACAACTCTCCTGCGCACCACTTGCCTGGAAGATGCCAGCTTAATTGCTCGCCGGACATGCCCTCCACCGCCAACTGCAGAGATTCTTTCAGCTTGTCCAGGCGGGGATCCATAGCTAGCTACTCTCGCATGGCAAGCCGTTTTCCTGGCAGCAACGCCGAAACCCGATCAACCTCATCACCGCGCTGAATGCGAATCGCCTGACGAAGCAGATGGACAACCGTATCGCTCTTGTCACCCAGGAATTCTTCATCCGCGTGCTCAAACCTCTGCGTGATTACGTGCTTGACGTGTGGCTGTACAAAAGCCTGAAGCTGATGAAGCGCGTTACCCAATGTCCTGGCCATAACCAAGATTGTAGTCGGCAAACCCGCCGCTGGAACTGACCGGCTCCGCGCGGTAGCCGTTCGGCTACCATTCCCCCGCCTCCGGCCAGGCGGCCGCCACGTATGTTGTTGCAAATAGACGAGCACCGATCCGCAGGCCACATCGTTAACGTTTGGTCCGCAGCATGCAATAGGTCACTGCGTCAGGGCAAACTCAAAGCCAGGCTGCTGAGAGTTTGAGAGACAAATTCAGTTTGGGTTCCACTGCAAGGAGCCCCAAGGAGGATGTCATGAAATTCAACTCAATCGCTCAGTCATCACTTGTGGTTCTGTCACTGCTGCTCACCGCCGCCGGAGCCCACGCTCAATCCGCAACCCGGGCCAACGTGCCGTTCGCATTCAAAGTAGGAACGACGCAAATGCCGGCCGGCGCCTACACCATCCAGAACGAACTCGGCACCAACCTCGTCACGGTCCGCAACGTCCAGACCGGCACATCCGTAGTGGCGATGGGCCTGCAGCAATCTCCGTCCGAAAAGACGAACAAGCTGATCTTCCATCATTACGGCAGCCAGTACTTCCTGACCCAGATCCTGGGGGAAAAGGGGAGCCAGGGGATGGTCTTCCGCGCCACCAAGCAAGAGAAGGAGCTTCAGATCGCCAAGGCTCCAACAAGCAACGGCAACAATATCGAGATCGCCAGCAAGTAAGCGGCTTTCAGCAAACCGGCAACGAAGCAGCTTCGGACTGCTTCGTTGCCGGCGTTGTCTGAGAGAAGTTCGAGACTGTTACGAAACTCTATACTCCGATCCAGCTCATCGCTGGTGCAACCTCCGAGTTGCCGAACCATCAGTCCGAACCTACAACGCGGAGCAGCAAATCTCAGCCATGGTCCTGGAGATCCCCGCACGCGTTGAACGTGCAGTGAGGTATCGATCCACGAAGTCGCCAGCCCGGAGACTTAGGGCGCATAGGGCGCTTAAGGCGCACACTTTCCCCGGGGCCTTATATGTGAAATAGGGCGACAGCATACCCATTTGTAGCGAACCCCAAGCTGAAACATGGAGTCAGGCAGAAAATGGGGAGACAGCCGTCACAATGAAGATGACCGATAAGCAAACGGAATGTACACTACTCCGCGGAGTTCAAGCACTTCGGTGAGCCGGGGAATTTAAGGGACGGACCAACTCGCCTCGGGGTTCTTTCTTCGTCCCGGAGACATCCATGAAAAGCCTCCTGCTCCTCATCGCCATCACCCTTACCGCATCCGCACAAACCGAAAAACCCCTCACCTCCTTCCCCTACACACCCGGACTCGACCTCACCTCCATGGATAAGACCGCCGACCCTTGCGTCGACTTCTACCAGTACTCCTGCGGTGGATGGATGAAGAACAATCCCATCCCTGCTGACCGGGCGAGATGGAGCGTCTACGGCAAGCTCACCCAGGACAACGAGCAATTCCTCTGGGGCATTCTCTCCCAGCTCTCCAGGCAGGCGAGCGGCCGCAACGCCAACCAGCAGAAGATCGGCGACTACTTCGGCGCCTGCATGGATGAAGCTGCCGTCAACCAGCTAGGCGCCAAGCCGATACGGCCGTATCTCGATCAGATCGCGGGCATGCAATCGACCAAAGACCTGCCCGCGTTGCTCGCCGGCTTGCATACCTCGCTCGAAACCGAAGGGCTTTTCTTCAACTTCGGCTCCCACCAGGACTACGAGAACTCGCAGAATGTGATCGCGTTTGCCGATGCCGGCGGCCTCGGCCTGCCCGACCGCGACTACTACATCAAGACCGACGAGAATTCCGTCGACCTCCGCAACAAGTACCTCACCCATGTGCAGAATATGTTCGAGTTGCTCGGCGACAAACCCGGCGCCGCCAAGGCCGAAGCCGCCAAGGTCATGGAGATCGAAACCGCGCTCGCCAAGGCGTCCCTCACTCGCGTGCAACGCCGCGATCCATACCAGCGGTTCCACAAGGTCGACTTCAAGGGCTTGCAGGCCATGACGCCCGATTTCGACTGGTCCATTTACATCAAAGACATCGGGCTGCCCGCGCAGAACACCTTCAACGTCACGGAACCGGCGTTCTACGCGGAACTCGACAAACAACTAAAGGCGCTCAGCCTCGAGGACATCAAGACCTACTTGCGCTGGCACACCGTGAGCGCGGCCGCGCCTTACCTCTCTGATGCCTTCGTGAACGAGAACTTCAACTTTTTTTCCAAGACGTTGCGCGGCGTTCCGCAGCTTCGTCCTCGCTGGAAGCGGTGTGTCAACCTGGTTGACGATCAACTCGGCGAGGCGCTCGGGCAGGAATTCGTCGCCCGCGCATTCAGTCCTGAGCTGAAGCAAAAAACCAGCCTCATGACCAGGCAAATTGAGCACTCCATGGAAGAGGATATCAACACCCTCGACTGGATGAGCCCGGCCACCAGGCAGCAGGCGATCGCCAAATTGCACGTCATCGTAAATAAGATCGGATATCCCGACAGATGGCGCGACTACAGCTCCGTCGAGATCAAGCCCAACGATTTTTTTGGGAATGTGCAGCGTGCCACCACGTTTGAGTCGAAACGCGACTTGAACAAGATCGGCAAACCGCTTGACCGGGGCGAGTGGGGCATGACTCCGCCCACAGTCAATGCCTACTTCAGCCAGCAAATGAACGACATCAACTTCCCCGCCGGCGTGCTGCAACCGCCGCTGTACGATCCGAAGATGGACGACGCACCCAATTACGGCAATACAGGAGCAACCATCGGCCACGAACTCACACACGCCTTCGACGATCGCGGGCGCCAGTTCGATGCGCAGGGCAACTTGAAAGATTGGTGGACCAAAGACGATGCAAAAAACTTCACCGATCGCGCCCAGTGCATCGTCGATCAGTACGCGCAGTACACCGTCGTCGACGACATCAAGATCAACTCCGCGCTGACCGAAGGCGAAGACATCGCCGACCTCGGTGGACTCCTCCTCGCCTGGATGGCCTGGAAGGATCAAACCAGGAACATGAACCTTGAGTCGCGCGACGGGCTCTCGCCCGAACAGCGCTTTTTCGTCGGCAACGCACAGTGGGCCTGCGAGAACGATCGCCCCGAAAACCTGCGTGTGTCTGCCATCACCGATCCGCACTCACCGGGCAAGTACCGCGTAAACGGACTGATGGTGAATATGGATCAATTCCAGAAGGCCTTCAGCTGCAAGGCAGGCCAGCCGATGGTCCGTGAAAACCGCTGTCGTGTCTGGTAGCAGATGCAAAAGCCATCCCTTAAGCGAGGTCCCGCTTATACAGTGCGGTAAGTTCCGCCCACGCTCGCTCTGCTCCTGCCTCGTTGTAGACCTGGCTGCCGCGCACCGTCCAGCCGTGATTGCAGCCCTCGTAGACCTCAACCGTTGCCTTCAGATGCGCTGCCGCGAAGGCCTCCTTCAATTTGTCTTTGGCAGCAGGGTCGCGCTTGTCGTCGTTGTCTGCCACCGCACAGAGCATCTCGGCCTTCATCTTCGGGATCAGCAGGTGCGGGCTGTCCGGCTTGTCGGTCACCAGGCCACCGCCATGAAAGGTAGCCGCCGCGCCGATGCGCTCGGGTGCGGTGGCTGCCGTGCGAAAGGTCAGCGGCCCGCCCATGCAGTACCCCTGCACCCCCATCTTTTTCTTCCTGTCCGTTTGCGGCTGTGCGTCGAGAAAGGCGACGTACGACTTTGCGTCGCTGATGTTAGCATCCGCCGTCAACGCCGCGGCCATCGGCATCACCTTGGCGCGGTCTTCCGGCTTGCTGAAGTCAAACGATCCATCGACTACCGGCGCCTTTGCATTACGGTAGAACGGATTCGGCACCAGGACCACATATCCTTCGGCGGCGAGCCTTTGCCCCATCTCGCGAAACACGGGTCTCAGCCCAAGAATGTCGGTCCACACCAGCACAGCCGGCCATTTTCCCCTGCCCTCGGGATAGAACAGCGCCGAGTCGGCAACACCACTTGCCATGGGGACATCTACGTCCTTCTGCACCACCTTTACCTCTGCCGCGGCCCCGGAAGAACTCAGCACCATGGTCGCGATCGCCCCAAGCCCAAACGCCCTGCGCGAAACAGTGGGATCATGGATAAGACCCTGGTGAATCAATTCATCGCACATAAACTACCTCTCTCCCTTACATCTCTCTGGTTCTTGGATAGGAAGTATGGCCGAAGTGTGGCCCATTGTCGATCCTGTAGTGGCATTTAGAAACCTGGGGACTATTCCGAAGGTCTCAAGGCCATCAGTCTGGTAGCCGGGACCTTTTCGTGTGACAATGCGTGAGATCAAGGTGGCACAGAAAGACATGAAGAGTGAGTGTCGGAGCGAAGCAAGCCGCTGGTTCCGCGCATGGATGATGGCGCTGCTGGCCGGCGCCCTTGCGAGCAGTGTGCCGTTATATGCCCAGGGAGCGAAGGTCAGCTCACCCGCCGAGCTTGCGCGCATCGCCGACGCTCTGCAGCCCGGCGAATGGGTTTGGGCCCCGTCCGTCGCGCCCACCGGTCCAATCCTTATCTACGTCGATCTCTCGCGGCAGCGCGCCACTGTCTACCGCAACGGAGTGCGCATAGCCGTCAGCACCATCTCATCCGGTAAGCCCGGACATGAAACTCCAACCGGGGTCTTCACCATCCTGCAAAAGGACGCCAGTCACCGGTCGAAGAAGTACAACAACGCGCCCATGCCCTTCCAGGAGCGCCTCACCTGGGATGGGGTGGCTCTCCACGCCGGTGGCCTGCCCGGCTATCCCGAGAGCCATGGATGCGTTCACCTTCCCTACACCTTTTCCCAACAACTTTTCGGCATCACCACTCTCGGTGCCACCGTTGTGGTGCAAGGCGATGCCGCCAATCACATTACCACCACAGACGCCAGCCTGCTCGCTCCCATGAACGTCATGGGACAGAAAGTAACCCAACAACATCTTGGCGGGGCGGAATTTCGATGGGAACCTGACAAGTCGCCGACCGGGCCTCTGACCATCATTGTCTCCAAGCATGACCAGCGGATCGTGGTCCTGCGCAACGGTGTCGAAATCGGCCGCAGTGTGGCTGAGATCAACGACGACGATCCCGGATCTCACGTCATCACCCTGACCCGTGGCGCTGACGGCAAAAAACACTGGATCTATGTTGGTCTGCCCGGACACGACAACGACAAAGGCCGCGAACTCGACGAGGCCACCCTCAACCGCGTCCACATGCCAGGCGCCTTCTTGGAGGACGTCAGAGCCGCACTTCTCCCAGGCGTAACCATACTGGTCACGCAATCAAGCGTAGGCGCTCTCACCACCGGGGAACACATAACGATTCTCGACAGTGTCGTACCTACAATTCGAGATTGAGTTATCAGGACTACTCGGGGGCAGGAAACGCCAGGCCAAACGCACCCCGCCAATAAGCCGGAGGCAGACGGTGAAGGGAACACCCTGGCACGCGTCCTCAGGCAGTCTCCCCTCTTCTGCAATGTCCGGCGCCGTCGCCTGCTGTTCCAGTTTATCGAGTGATCCACTGTGCGCCCGGTTATATGTGTTCTCCACGCCAGCCCTTCTCTAGATCGGTATCCCCTCTATAGCGTATGCTACATAGGTAGAGAGAAGTACATACTGAAATGGAGCGGACGATGCGTGGCGTTTGGACCGGAATTCTGATCGCTGTGTCCTTTCGATGTGCTGCGCAAGCTCAGGAAATTTTGCCCTTGGCAATCTCTTCTGTCCACGATTCGACCCTGTTGGCGATGCAATCGTCCATCTCACGCCACGGTATTATTCAAGTGGTTGAAGGGGCCCTTACTGGGGACGCTCCAATAGGAAGCGCATCTCCTGGTGGGGCCCAATCCTTGTCGGCCTCCCATGCTGCGGCGTTCGAAGTCGCGTCGATCAGACCCAACTCGGCCTCGAAGGCCGGAGGCGAGGGAAGTTACCGCTCCAAAATCGAGTTCGCTGCGGACAGCCTTACGATGCGTAACGTCGATCTGAGTGAGTGCATACAGTGGGCGTACGGCATTCCGTTTTATCGAATCTCGGGACTGAACTCACTGAAGACCGAACGCTACGATATTTTTGCGAAGGCAGACGGTCCGGTCCCGCTCAGCCAGCTCGAAGCAATGCTTCAGGATCTGTTGGCAAAGAGATTTAACCTCACGCTTCATCGGGAGACGAAGATGCTCGGCGTCTATGAGTTGGTCCCTGCGAAAGGTGGGCCCAAACTCCCTGCGCCGAAAGCTGAAGGCGAGATCTTTGGTGCCCACTCCAGCGAATCGCTGCCACGAGTCAGCGATGGGAACTTTGTCTTCCAGGATACTTCCATGCCTGAATTCGCGGAGAAGTTATCGCAGTTACGGGACATCGACCGGCCCGTAGTAGACCGTACCGGCGTCAAAGGAGTCTTCGACATCACCCTAAAAGGTGCCGCCACCGCAATGTTGCAGCCGGATGGGCCGTCACTCTTCACGCTCGTCCAGGAACAACTTGGGCTCAAACTCGTATCTGCAAAAGCCCCGATCGAGGTTCTCGTCGTAGACCACGCGGAAAAACCATCCGTGAATTGACCGCAAGAAAGTAGACCTGGGATACAGGCACCGCGGTTACTACGCGTCCGATAGCCATGCAACGATAGTTACGTGGCTACCCGCGCCAACGGATGCTATGATCCTGCTGTTTGTGTCAAAAAATGAGGAAGCCTGGATTGAAACATCGATTCACTTGTATCGCGTGCTCTGCCTTGTTATTGGTTTCGGCCCAACCCGCCAACTGCCAGCAAACGGCGGCTCCGTCCGCAACTTCATCCCTTCCACCGGCGGCGGCCCAGCTACCTAAACCCACGGTCCCGAACACCCTTATGGACGGTACGCCTGTCAGGCTTCGGCTCGGACGAACCATCTCTTCAGCAAGCGAAAAAGCCGGTAACCCGGTAGATTTCGAAGTAGCCGAAGAAGTCAAAATTAACAACGTGGTGATAATCCCGGTGGGCGCCGTCGCATTAGCCACCGTCACGGCTGCAGAGCACAAGAGGCATCTGGGTCGAGCCGGCACGCTCGAACTAAAGCTCGAGAGCATTCGTCTGGCAGACGGTGAAAAGGCCGCCATGAAGGCTACGGAAGGTGGTAAGGCCGGTGGACACGTGGGAATCATGACTACGGCCATGGTCGCCTCAGGTCTTTTGTTCTTCCCCGCCGCTCCACTCTTCCTGTTCATGCACGGGAAGGATATGACCATCCCTAAGGGCACGGAGATCACAGCCTATGTCAACGGCGATGTGCCCTTGACCATGTCAAGGTTTGCACCTGCCGATTCGCCCTCTGCACACAACTCGAGCGCGCCACAGTAGTGAGAAAAAATACGCCACTCAGGAAGGTGTCCACGTAGAGCGGCCATTCTGAAAAGGTAATATAGCCCAGTGGACACCATCGATTGGCTACTCGAGGCGGACCCCGCCATCCGTTGGCAGGCGATACGCGATCTCACGAATGCCTCCCCGCCAGTGATTGCCGCAGAGCGCGCCCGCGTCCCGCGCGAAGGGCTCGGCGCTGCGATTCTGGCTCGCCAGGAATCGGACGGCTCGTGGCGCCGGGCCGGTAAGCCTGTCTGGTTGTCGACCCTCTTCACTTTTCTCCTCTTGCGAGCGACCGGCGTCGACCGCGCCGAACCTGCCGTCGAGTCGGCGGTGGCGCGCCTGGAGGCAGGCTTGCGGTGGGACAACCAGGACGGCTGCTGGGAGTTGCGTCGGGTGGAATCCGGCGCGAAACCGTTCTTTGAGGGCGAAGTGGAGCCCTGCATCAACGGCGGCGCGCTCGCACTTGGCGGCTACTTCGGGCGCCCGGCGGCCAACCTCGCGCATCGTCTCGTCGGCGAGCAACTCGATGACGGCGGCTGGAACTGCGAAGCGCCAGAGAGTGTGCGCTCGTCTTTCCACACCACCATCTGCGTGCTGGAGGGGCTGCTCGAGTACGAGCGTGCCGTCGGCTCGGCGCCAGAAATCGCGGCGGCCAGACGGCGCGGCGAGGAGTATCTGCTCGAGCGTAGCCTCTTCCGGCGGCGCTCCACCGGCGACATCGCTAATCCGGAGTTCCTGGAGCTCGCCTTCCCGCCCCGCTACCATTACGACATTCTTCGTGCGCTCGACTACTTCAGAGCCGCCGATGTCCAGCCCGACGCGCGCATCAGCGATGCTGTCCATCTCATCGAGAGCAGGAGGCGGGCCGACGGTCGTTGGCTCCTCGATCGCGCCTACGACGAGGCGCTCGCCTTGCCTTTCGGAGAATCGGCCGATGAACCGAGTCGCTGGAACACACTCCGGGCTCTGCGGGTGCTCCGTTGGTACGAACGCCGTGGGCTCCACACGGCGAGCACTCCATAGACCGCGTACCAAAGCTCACCGGAACTGCCAATCGCCGAATATCAAAAACCGGGATCCTTTTGTCCTCAATTTGCGTATCACCTGTTAACCATCCGGCTCCAGGAGCGTTGTATAGGGTGAAGCTTGCAAACGGAGGCATGAACATGGGCGGGGACACTATTCCGGTAATCGCGGTCTTTTCAACCATCAGCTGGGTCGCGTGGGTGCTTTTTTCTTCCATTCGCCGCTACAAAGTAGCCCAGCTCCAGGCAGATATCCAAAGCACTCTACTGCAACGATTCGATTCTCCCAATGCTCTCTTGGGCTATGCCCAGAGCGATGCAGGCAGCCAATTTATCAAGAGCATGGAGATCGATCGCAGCACGCCCTACAACCAGATTCTCAAAGGGGTCCAGGCTGGCATTGTGTTCATCTTTCTTGGCGGGGGATTGTTGCGGCTCCACGCCTGGAACATCGGCGACGAAGGGCCGCTCGTCTTTGGTACGCTCGCCCTCGCTCTCGGACTTGGATTCGGCGTGGCCGCTGCAGTCTCATACTTCCTCTCGCGTTCCTTTGGTCTCTTGAGCCGGCAAGACGGACGGTGACCGCATGATGCGTGGCCTGGCAGCAATTGGCCTTGAGTGCAATGAGGAGTCGTCGGGAATGGAAGAGCAAACATTCCACGCGCTCTACGCGGCTACCGCGAAACCTCTTTGGGCATACATCGCGCGCATGTCTCGCCGCCCTGACCTGGCCAACGATCTTCTGCAGGAGACCTACTGCCGCTTCCTGACATCCCAAATGGGAAAGGCAGAGATCGCGGAAGCCAGGCCCTACCTGTTCCGAATCGCGACTAACCTCCTGCACGACCGATGGCGCAACGGCGAGGATACGACATGGTCCGAACCTCCGGAACTCGGGGTCGAACGAGATCTTGACACCCAGATCGACGTCCGCGATCTGATGCAGCAGCTCAAGCCGAGGGAGCGCCAGTTGCTTTGGTTAGCCTACGTCGAGGGCATGACGCATAGCGAAATCGCGAAGGCCACTGGGCTGCAATCAATGAGTGTTCGCATTTTGCTGCTTCGCGCGCGCCGCAAGGCGGCGGATTTGCTGGCACAAAAGGAGAGAGCCGTTCATGAAGTGTGAAAGGGAACAACAGGTCGTAGAAGCAACCCGCAACGGAGTGTGGGCCTCCGCATTGCGCGCTCATCTGCGAGATTGCGCCCTATGCACCCAAACCGAGTTGATTGCCTCGTCCCTGCAGGAGGATGCTGCAAAGGTGGAACGGCAGCTCGATCTTCCGCCTGCGGGTATGATCTGGCGTCGCGCCCAGGCCAGGCTCCATGAGGACGCGATGCGGCGAGCCACGCGGCGGCCCTTTCTCATAGTCGGTGCGCTCAGCGCGCTCTATTCCGTCACTTTTCTGTTGTGGGGAATTTTTCAGCTGCCTCAGTCCGTCTACCGGCCGTTCGTCACATCGCCCGCACTGACCGGGGATGTGGCACTCACGGGCGCGGCGTTGTCAGCGCTACTGGTAATTGTGGGATCGTGGGTATTGGTACTCGAGACCAAACGTTGAATCACTCTTGCACCTCGGAGAGCATGGCGCAATAAAACTCATGCACCCGCCGATGTCTCTCTTTCGCCAGCTCCTGGCCTTTGCGGGTCTTGAAGCTTCCCTCTAAAGTCAACAGCTTCTTAGGAAAGTGATCCAACGCGTTTCGGCCATCATCGAGCGGGCGTGCTTTTGCCTCCGGATCGGCCAGATCATACAGGCGTGAGCCCATACGTCCTGCGGTATAGAAACATCGGGCGATGCCGCTAAGGCCGATGGCGTCCAGGCGATCGGCGTCTTGCAGGATGCAGCCCTCGATACTCGTCGGCGCCACTCCGGCAGAGAAGCTGTGACTCTCGATTGCGCAAGCGACCATATCTATCCGCGCTGGCTCCCACGCCAGTGCTTCCAGGCGAACCCGCGATTCATTCGCCGCGAGCAGGGATGCCTGGCTGCGAAAAGGAGAATCCTTCGCCACCGAAACACAGTCATGCAGCAGAACCGCCGCGGCCAGCGCTTCGAGGTCACCGCCCTCCTCCCCATGGATCAACTTCGCGTTGCGCCACACCCGCACTATGTGGGACAGATCGTGCGCTCCGTCCTCATCGTTCACGGAGGCATCCAGAAGCTTCGCTGCAAGCTGATCGAAGGGGTGGAACATCTGTAAAGTCATGCTCTCGTATGGATCCTCATTTTCTAAGTGCTGCGATTGCCCGGAAAACCTCGACAGCATACTCATTAAAACTCCGCTCACACGAGGGACATTCACCTAACAATCCGCTGCGGGCCTGTCTCGATAGCGAATCACGATACTCGCCTTTGATGCGGTTCGAAGGGGACGGGCCCCTGCGTGAGGCCCTAATGGATGCAAAATAAGTCCCGCAGGAACGGCTGGACTTCAGGGCTGTCCAAATTAGCGGATGAAGTTGTTTTCTGAAGACGTAACCTATTGATTGCTTTGACGGGAGCTTAGCCGAACAAAATCGGGTTCCTTCTGTTGATCGGGTGCTGTCTAACTGGCAACCAGTTTCGAGTTGCGTTGATGAACGAAGGGCACGGGTTCAGCCGTGCCACAATACTCGCTCTGGTGAGGCTTTAGCCCCTGAGGTACGTCTTTCCAATCTTCTATGGAGAACTCAAAAGCGGAAGGAGATGACTTTGCCCTGTAGGTTTCGAAAAGCGTACCTCGGCGGCTAAAGAGGCTGCGGAAAAACTCGCCATTGGGTAGGAAAGCCGTACCTCAGGGGCTAAAGCCCAGCGTATTTTCAATCGCTTACGGCACGACTAAAGTCGTGCCCTGATACAAAACATGAGTTTTTCCGCAGCCTGTAAAGCCGTCAAGCGCGCAAACCCTTACGGCACGGCTGAACCCGTGCCCTTCGTTCGAGAGTGTCTTCCCCAGGGCTCTTAGGGTCAGCGAAAGTTCAGGCGTCCCTTCGGGACTCCATTTCATCAGGCCAGTTCTCACGCAGACTCCTCAGCCCGTCTACAAGTACCTGCAAGCTCGCCGGCTTATTCCGTCGAGGAAGTAAAATCCGCCAACTAGACAACGCTTCGAAAAACGGTGTAGCGGCTTCCGAAATAGCTGTTTCTGGTGTAAACCTTCAAATGGCTTGCCGCCTCCACAACCTCCGACAAAATCGGATTGAAGTACACCAGGATCACATCACGCGGGTGCTCGGCGAGAGATCGGTTAAGGTTTTGGACGACCGGCTCCATAACAAACCGGTCAAATGGATAGAAAAAGTAGATGAGCAATGGTTCAGGTGGAAATTCGTACTGCGTCGCGTCCATGTTGACCGGTTCAATCTGGAAGCAAGCCTGCCTCGAATTTCGATAGCTCTTCGCATTCTTCCGGGCAACAGCATCAAGGTCCGAAGAAAACTCGACGCCGATGATGCGGCGGAAGGGGAGCTCGGCGGCGAGCAACAGCATTCTGCCCTTACCCGATCCCATGTCGATGAATGTGTAGCCCGAAAGATCGGTAACCGGCAGATCGCGAAGCATGTGCCGCCCGGATCCAGGGGTTGTGGGTATATAGGGGATCGCGTGAGAGGCGTTCTCGCCAACAACGGCCAATTTCCGCGGATCTTCGTCTCCACAGGTTTTCACCTGATAACGCCAGTCAAACCATTGTGCGGACAATTTGCTCCGAAGGGTGGAAACCCGCCGCATTCCCGGGATCCCCATGAGCGTGGCCTTCCAGTCGATCACTTGCCCTCGCAGCTATACAGAAAGAGAAATTGGAACCATGGGACCTCCCTGATAGTTAAAGGAAGGCGCACACGCAGTCTTGTCCCAATTTAGCGTACAGGAAATTCGGGGCATCTCGCTCGTTTTTCGCGAGATGTTGGATACCACGAGCTCAACCTCACCATTGGAAGGATTTGGAATCATCGGAAACAACCGCAGGAGCAAAAGCGCTGCCGGCCACAGCTGCGCTCGAAAGGCGTACCCGGGGAATGGTCGCCGTAAACGATTCGCTAACTGTGGCCGGCAGGTTTACGTCGCAATAACAGTTGCGTGGCGTTAGCTGTTAGAGGGAGGGGCCTGCTGTCGCCGGTTGGCCTTATGGTCTTGCTTCATCTGTTCGTACTGCTGCTTCTGCGTATCGTTCAGGATCGCCTCAATTTTGCTGTCGCTATCCTGGCGAATCCCGTGCAGCTTGGCCTTTCGGTCGTTCTGCGCAAGCGTGCTATCGGACCGTACGGACTGCATTTGTTGAGCGCGGTCGGCCAGTATCGGCTCGATCTTTGACTGCTGGTCAGGCGTGAGGCCGAGTTGTTTCGCCATCCTTTTTGCCTGGTGCCGGGGGTTGGGAACGTGAGCCCGGTGCTGTGCAGATGCCGCAGGCGGCTGGGCGGGTGGCGTGCTTTGGTCCTGGGCCAACAGTGCATTGCCTGATAGTCCAACGATCAACACAGTTCCGAGAGCCAGTGAGGGAAAGAAACTACGCATATAAGTTACTCCTTGGTTTGCAATCGACGTCCATTACGTCTATGCAGACCCCATCCCGGGGAATAGGTTGTGGCTGAGCCCTCTTTGGGCTCTCACTGGCGCGTGTTTTTCGAGAAGCCGGCTGCTGCCTGACTCCGATTCGAAATGTGACCTTAAGACGGCCTGTAACAATGGGCGCCCGGCGTTCGGAATTTTTCTTTCAAGCACAGTAGCCTCGCTGCCGCTTTCGCGCGAGCGAGCCGCTTGTAATTTTCTGACCTTCTTCTTGACAATAAGTATATTCTTATATAAGGTATTAATTATGAAAGCGAGAGAGAATCTCGACTCCGCCTTCTCGGCCCTGGCCGACCCCACGCGGCGAGCGATACTCGCGCGCCTTGCCAAAGGGGAGGCCACCGTCAACGAACTAGCGGTGCCCTTCGAGATAACGCAACCAGCAATCTCTCAACACCTCAAGGTGCTCGAAGATGCCGGATTAATCATCCGGCGAGTCGACGGAACAAAACGCCCCCGTCGTCTTGTGAAGGCCCGCATTGAAGCCATGGATCGATGGCTTGCGATGCTCCGAAAAGCCTTCGAGCAAAACTATGACCGGCTGGACAACGTTCTGGCCACGTTGTCACCACACCAGAAAGGGGAATCGTGATGAACAAACTGGAACTTAAAACAGAAGGCGACACACACGTGATCGTTCAGAGACGCTTCGCCGCGCCTCCGGAACTCGTCTACCGCGCGCACACAGATCCGGCATTGATTCAGAAATGGTTACTCGGTCCCGAAGGTTGGACGATGCCCGTCTGCATCAATGAAGCCAAGCCAGGGGGCAAGATCCGTTACGAGTGGACCAACGGCAAAGGCGGTGGGTTCTACCTCACCGGAGAATATCTCGAACTTCAGCCCCACCGTAGAATCGTCCATGTCGAACGGATGCACCTGCCGGATGCTACACCGGACAATCATGTGGAAACACGATTCGACCCAGATGGCGCAGGTACGTTGATGACGATGCGAATGACGCTGCCCGACGCCCAGACACGGGCCGCAATGCTCGCGACAGGGATGGAGCACGGGATGGAAGCCAGTTACTCTCGTCTGGACGGGATGCTCCAGCCTCATCCGGCAACCCGTTGATGTTCCAGCTCCTGGTTTGCAAACGGTGGACGAAAGCCCTAGGTCTGCGGGATACGTTGGTCGTAAGCGGCTACGATGCGTTTTGGCGCGCTATGGCGCCATGACGTTTCGATCAACTCCCGCACCCGGCGGGCCGGAATCCTGGACAGATCTACGCGAAGCCCCATGAATTGCTTCCCATTGCGCCAGATCTCCTCATACGCATCTGGATTTGCGGCTGCTAGAGCTTTAGCCTCCTGTTCGGCGAGGCTAACGGTCATGGTCACACCTCCCTTCTCCACCCCAACGAAGCTCTTTCCCGCAACCTTGTAGCCTGCAATTCGTCGCGCTGCCGGCACTGGGGGCCCCTCCTCCACCTCCGGCAGATTCATCGCAATGGTCCGAATCTCGCTCAGTCCGATCATTGTCGAAGAACTCCTCTCACTTCGGTTGTGTAGAGATAATGGCGAAATCGGCCTATATCCTTCACCATATCCAGTCTCAGTCAAGGGCTCCAGAGCGTTGGCTCAATCTCCGGTGCAAGCTCCGGCAACAGCCTCGTCCCCCTGATAAACCCAGCGTATCCTATAGTTACGGAGCCGAATCAGCCGGATGGGAGGGTCGCGGATTGGGGGTCCCTCATGGCGGGTTTTGGTGGAGCAAGCTGGCGTGCCCGGCGCCCCATAGGGAATCAGCCTTCCTGCAGTGCCCTGTATTTGCCCTGCATCCATTCCGCCAGCCAAAGGATCAAATGACTGCCCGCGGTTGAGTCGGATCAACCAGGAGGACCCATGGCCAACTACAGCAAAGATGCGGACGCTATATCTCGCCTGTCTCGCGAACAATTTCGGGTCACCCAGCAGGGCGATACCGAACGTCCGTTCGAGAATGCCTACTGGGATCACGATGCGCCAGGCATTTACGTGGATATCGTTTCCGGGGAACCGCTCTTTTCTTCCCTCGACAAATTTGACAGCGAATGTGGTTGGCCCAGTTTTACCAAGCCCGTTGACCCTGAAAACGTCGAGGAGCGGTCTGACAACACTCTCGGAATGAGCCGCACTGAGGTGCGGTCCAGCCACGCTGACAGCCATCTGGGTCATGTATTTGACGATGGCCCCATGGATGCTGGTGGATTGCGGTACTGCATCAATTCGGCGTCTCTGCGCTTCATTCCGGTGGATGAGCTGGAAAGCGAAGGCTACGGTCAATACCTCAAACTATTTGAGCAAAACAAGGAGAAATAGAAATGTCATCAACCCACGAAACTGCAATCCTGGCGGGTGGCTGCTTTTGGGGCATGCAGGACCTGTTGCGCCGCTACCCCGGTGTCATCTCGACCCGCGTCGGATATTCCGGCGGAGATGTTCCCAACGCCACCTATCGCAATCATGGAACTCATGCCGAAGCCATCGAGATCGTTTTTGACCCGCAGCAGTTGAGCTATCGCAAGCTGCTCGAGTTCTTCTTTCAAATTCACGATCCCACCACGATGAATCGCCAGGGAAACGACCGCGGTACCAGCTATCGCTCTGCCATCTTTTACACCACCGATGAGCAGAAACGCACCGCGGAAGACACCATCGCCGACGTCAATGCCTCAGGAATCTGGCCCGGAAAAGTCGTGACCGCGGTAGAACCGGCAGGACCCTTTTGGCAAGCTGAGCCCGAACATCAGGATTATCTGGAGCGATATCCAAACGGCTACACCTGCCACTACATCCGGCCCAATTGGACCCTGCCCCATCGCGCCGCGTGACACGAACTCGAGGTTTCGCCCTCCACCAGCAAACGAACCCCGGACGTTTCATCTATCTGACCACAAACCTGAACCGGCAGCCTCCGGGACCCGGCATCGGTTCAAGCTCTGATCAGCATTTCTTTCATCCTCCCGTGCCGTGGTTTTTCAGTCTGGGTGGTGACGAAGCAAAGCCTTTAGAGGCAAAAAGAGCAGTAGGAGCAGAATGATTGCAACCGGCGGCAGCCCTTGGTAACCAACGCAAACGAAGGAGGAGCAATGAAGGCAACACAGGAACTCCACGATCTCGGGCAAAGCTTGTGGCTCGACAACATCACACGTGACTTGCTGGATAACGGAACCCTCAAGCGCTACATCGACGAGTTATCCGTCACCGGGCTCACTTCAAACCCAACCATCTTTGAGCATGCCATCTCCAAGAGCAAATCCTATGACGGGGAAATTGGCCGTCTCTTATCCAAGGGTCTATCCGGCGAGGAATTGTTCTTTGAACTGGCCATACAGGATCTGACCCGAGCCGCCGATCTTTTCGCTTCCGTTCACGAGCGTACGGCGGGCAACGATGGTTTCGTTTCGCTCGAGGTATCGCCTCTTCTCGCGTATGACACCAAAGGATCGGCCGCCGCCGCCGCAACCCTGCACAAGAAAGCAAATCGGCCCAATCTCTTCATTAAAATTCCCGGCACCAAAGAAGGGAATCCGGCGATCGAAGAGGCGATCGCAACCGGTGTCGCCATCAACGTCACCCTTCTTTTTTCCCGCGAGCACTATCAGGCTTCGGCAGAAGCCTACATGCGTGGGCTCGAGCGGCGGATTGCCGCCGGCCTCAGTCCCGACGTTCGATCCGTAGCTTCGGTCTTCCTGAGCCGTTGGGATGGTGCGACCATGGAAAAAGTACCCGCCCCGTTACGCGACAAACTCGGGATCGCCGTTGGCCAGCAGGTCTACAAAGCCTACCGCGATGTCCTGTCCTCCGACCGCTGGCAGCGTTTAGCCAACTTCGGCGCTCGGCCCCAAAGACTCCTGTTTGCCAGTACCGGCACCAAAGACCCAAAGGCCTCTGACGTTCTTTACATCAGTGCTCTGGCTGCGCCCAACACCGTTAACACCATGCCAGAGAAAACTCTTCTGGCATTCGGCGATCACGGCAAGCTATCCGGGACTCTTCCCCGGGACGGAGGCGACTGTGAAGCGGTTCTGGCGGATTTTCGAAAAGCCGGAATCGATCTCGATAAACTGGCGGCCGACCTTCAATCGCAGGGCGCAAAGTCCTTCGATGAATCCTGGCAAAACCTGCTGACTGCCATAGAGTCCAAGGGTAAGCAGTTGCAAACCGTCTCGTGAATCGGCGCCGTAAAAACCAGGCATGCAGAGGCCGCGGAAGACCATCGAACGAAGGGCACGGCTTCAGCCGTGCCGGGCCCGACTAGAAGTCGGGCCCTGATACAAAGCATGAGAGCGGTGGCTCCAGAAACTTCGGTGGATTTGGATCTCTCCGCCCTCTTGAAAAGTAGAGACTCCAGCGGCACGACTTCAGAGGGTGCGGAAAAATTTGGGACCGGACCGGAAAGACGTTTTGTTTGAGGACAGCGTGGGTGCCGCGCCTATGGCGCTCCGGATCATGACGGGATTTCCAACCCAGCCCTTCCGGGCTGGGCTGACGTTTAGCGGGCGGCCCTCCGGGCCTCGATGGGGTCTGGACAGGGGCTTAAAAGCCCAGGTTTTTCCAGCCTTTTCGGCCCGACCGAACAGTCTTCGGAAAAACTAGGTTTTGTATCAGGGCACGACTAAAGAGGCTGCGGAAAAAGTCCGCGACGAGTAGAAGAGCAATACCGCAGGGGCTAAAGCCCGTCCTATTCTCAATCGTTTACGGCACGACTAAAAGCCGTGCCCTGATACAAAGCATGAGTTTTTCCGCAGCCTGTTTAGTCGGGCCGTAAACCATTGGGAATACGTAGGGCTTTAGTCCCTGAGGTACCGCGGCGTGGAGGAACCTGGGGATATCAGCGGTTTTGTCGTAGGTCCGCACTCTTTAGCCGTATATAAACGCAAGCAAAATCATCTGGCCTCCAGGCCCTTGCTGCCGTGATGCTCGGGGCGGAAGGCGGCGACGGAAATAGTGCGTGATATGCGTGGTAAGTCGCCCCTGGGTAAGACGCTTTGGCATGATTCTCGTTAGGAAACCGTGCAAGCCAACGATCCCACGGGTGACTCTGGCACGCAAGAACCTCGGATAACAAACATGCGGATGCAGGTGTCGTTGACTAAAGGCAACCGCAGTTTTTTCGGGATGCTTTGACGCTTGCTTATGCAGGACGGAACAACCCCGGACGAAGCTCGATGCCAGGCATTTTCCGCTGCTGGAATCCAGGTGACATTCCATGCCCGGGCCCAGAAATTGCGGCAATAGGTGTGCTGTCGTCTTTATCGCTTTTAAAATTCGATAAAATTTGGCCTTTTTTCGACTTTAGCGGCGTCGGGCAAAGGGGCCTGTTCTTATGGAAAAGGGCTGCCTCAATGGGCTGGTGGTGTCCAGATAAACATCGAAGCCGCTGTTGGTCGCTTCGGGAACCCGGTTCAGCGCCGGCTGGATGAGGGGGTCGGGAAGGGTGGGCAGGTTGCGGTCAGGGTTCAGATCAGGGTGCGCGGCGTTCGCCGCCTCGGGGGCCGGATTGGGAGCAGGCTCAGGGTCGGGGAGGTGGGGGTCTTCGGTTTGGGCTTCTGCGTCGGCAACGGGATCGCCTGACTCCTCAGCTGCTTCTTGCTTCTGTTTGCGGAGCCACGCAGATTGATAGATTTGTGGCTTGACGGGCGGGGCCGCGGGTTGCGTCGCGGATGGGGAGAGGCGGCGGTCCGGAATGAGGCCTTCGATGGCTGCGATCATGGCAAGCGCCTTGATCTGGCCGGCGATGCTGCCTTTCGTGGCTTCCTGGCTGAGAGCGGCGAGTTCCCAGAGCCGGTCCAGGACCTGGCCGCGGACAAGGTCCAGCTTGCGCTGCCGCTCCACGGCACGGTCCGCGGCCAGGCGGGACAGGTCAGCTTCATGATCCACGAGCTTTTCCTTCATGGCTGCGCGGAGCTCGTTCATGTAGGCGCGGACGCGGGGCTTGGCTTTGGTGTAGGCGGCGGTTCGGGGATTGAGACCGGCGGCTTCCGCGGCGGCGCGGTCATTCATGGTTCCGGACATGATCAGGCGAGCAAAGACCATTTCCTGATCGGTGATGAGGTCGCTAACAGTATTTTTGGGCATGGGTAGTCTCTTTCCTCGGTTTGCTGGAGATTGGGGACGGGGTTCCCGGCCCACACTGGTGACACAGAAAGGGCCGCGATAACCAGTCATGGATGGTGTTGGTGATTTTGTGACGAGGATAGGGTGTGGAACCGGACAGCGGTGACGCTATCCTTCGCTCGCGCTCAAGGCCGAAACTACCGGCAACTGCCGGCCAGGCGCGGTCGCGTGAGAAGCCGTCGCCTGCCGATATCCTCTACTCTGAAATATGCTTTTTCCAGGTTGCAAGTTAGTGGCGAGATGCTTTTTTTTTTGCTCGGGAGTACTCGCCCAAAGGTTAGTCGGGTTCGTTGAAGATTTCAGGCATGACTCCGCTTTCCCATGTTGATTCCATCCTTAGCCCCAGGCAAGTCAGCTGCTCTTAATGAACAAACGAAGAGTGTGGTGCCGCACCTCCGGCGCTCGACCGGCTGCCTTTGTATACCCAGCCCTTCCGGGCTGGGCTGACGTTTGGCGGACGGCCCTCTGGGCCTGGATTGCAAACACTGCTTTCCCATGTTCATTCCATCCTTAACTTGGCCCAGGCAGGTCGCTTCCTCGGGAAGAAAACGGGCCGTACCCTCTTCCGATCAATAAGTCGAGGTAGTTATAATTGCGCGTCGCAAATACCGGCCAATGCCGCTCGCTTGAGCACGCAAACGTACGGCACTATCAGGCAGACTCCGTGCCCGGCGGTTAACTGCTGCTACACCGCGCCCGAAGATCAGATTGCACCTCGTCCACAGAACAACGAGAAGGGGCAGCAGGTGGAGGATTCCGATGAAACCTGCGCTCAAACAACGCGCGGTTGGGGCAATGGCTCTTGCAGTGCTGCTTGCGGGCTGCTCCCAATCGACCAACCCTTCAGCCGGCAATGAATCGAAAGCGGCAAAAGAGCCCACGGGTCCTGCGGAAGTTGTGACTGCCAAGACGGCCTTTTGGCCGATGTACACCTCCGCCCGGAACTGGGCTACCGATTTCGTAATACTCAGGCTCACGCCCAGCGAAGTCCCTGGGTTTAAGAATGAAGCGGGCAAGGCGGCCATGTGGCAGGCGGCCTTTGCCTCGCCCAGCCTGCATCAGTATCGGGTTTACTCTTACGCCATCGCCAACGTCCCGCCCGACGTTCACAAGGGCGTGATTGCCGGCCTCCGGATGCCCTGGAGCGGCCCAACGCGCGATGCTATGCCAATTGAGCCTGATAGTTTCAATATCGATTCGGATGCAGCGTACAAAGCCGCAACAGCGGATGCTGCGGCCTGGCTCAAGAAAAATCCAGGCAAGGAACCCTCATCGTTTGAACTTGGGAACACCTACAGGTTTCAGGCGCCCGTCTGGTATCTGATGTGGGGGGACAAGAAGTCCGGCTATGTTGCCTACGTTGACGCCAATACGGGGAAGGTGCTCAAGAAGAAATAGCGAGGTCAGGATACGGGCGAGTGAACGCCCGCTATTGTTGGGCTCTTTCTTCCTTAACTATGTCGCATGAGCATCTAGTAGTCCCCCGCATGTTGTGAAGTGCATCCCCTTTCTTCAAGTCCTGATCTATTGAGCGCATGGCATCACAAAGCCGGCACTTGCATAACTACAAAATTGTAATTACAATATCCAAGTGACGGGCGTGCGGCTTGAATGGGATGAGGCCAAAAACCGGGCCAACCAGCGCAAGCACAGCGTGCGTTTTGAGGAAGCCAGCCAGGTATTCCGCGACCCATCTATGTCTTAGTGAAGGACCGCATCGAGGGTGGTGAGCAGCGATGGCAGACTATCGGCATTGCCGGAGATTTGCTCCTTCTGACGGTGGCACACGCACTCAGAGAGGAAGATGAGCAAGGCACAACGACAGAGGTCATTCGCATCATCTCAGCTCGACGCGCGACACCGAAGGAAAGGCGGCGGTATGAAGAAGAAAATAGTTAGCTACACTTTTGGGACCTTGCCGTCGCTGACCGGGAAGCAGCGGGCCAACCTCAGGGCACTGGCAGCCCGTCCAGACAGCGAGATCGACACAAGCGATGTCCCTGAAATGACGGACGAGCAGTGGAAGAATGGGGAGCGCGGTCTCCTCTATCGTCCTCTCAAGCGGCAGATTACAGCACGCGTCGACGCCGACATCTTGGACTGGCTCAAAGCTCAAGGAAAGGGCTACCAGTCGCGCATCAACGCTATCCTGCGGCGCGAGATGCTAACCGCGCTCAAGTCGGCAAGCGCGAGGAAAACAGGGTAGCCCGAACCTTTGAGGACGAACTGAAATCCGCAAATGGGATCCTCGTGACTTTCGGCGAAACCCTGCCCTACTCGACGTGGTAGTTCGGCGCCTCGCGAGTGATGATCACGTCGTGCACGTGACTCTCGCGTAACCCGGCACTGGATATCCGAATGAAACAGGACTTCTCCTGCAACTCCTGGATCGTATTACAGCCCACGTACCCCATCCCGGACCGCAAACCACCGACCAGCTGGTAGACCATGGCTTCGAGCGGCCCGCGATGCGGAACCCGGCCCTCGATCCCTTCCGGCACGAACTTGGCCAGGCGGTTTTCCCCGTTGCGTTCACGGGCCACTACCCCCTCGGTCGAGGGTTTGTCTTCTACATCACCCTTTCCCTGGAAGTAGCGCTCCCCGGACCCCTGCGACATGGCCGAGAGGGAACCCATGCCACGGTACGTCTTGAAGCTGCGTCCCTGATAAAGGATCGTTTCCCCCGGGCTCTCATCGACCCCGGCAAACAGCGAGCCGATCATCACCACGTTCGCCCCGGCGGCAATCGCCTTGGTCACATCGCCGGAATATTTGATCCCGCCATCGGCAATCACCGGAATGTTATGCTCCCGCGCTGCCCGGTAGCATTCGCTAATTGCGGTAATCTGCGGCATTCCCGCACCCGTGACCATGCGCGTAGTGCAAATCGATCCCGGCCCGATGCCAACCTTCACCGTATCTGCGCCGGCCTCAATTAATGCCTTGGCGCCCGCGTACGTGGCCACATTCCCCGCGATCAGCGCGACTTCGGGGAAACGCTTCTTGACCGCACGCACCGCCTCCAGCACCCTGGTCTGGTGACCGTGGGCCGAGTCAACGGTGAGCACGTCGACTCGAAAACGGACCAACTCTGTAGCTCGCTCCAGAAAATCACCGGTTGCGCCAATGGCGGCCCCGACTCGCAGCCGCCCCTGATCATCTTTAGCCGCATTCGGGTATTTCAGCTTCTTCTGGATATCTTTCACCGTGATCAGGCCCTTGAGCTCATAATTGCCGTTGACCACCAGCAGCTTCTCCACCCGGTGCTTGTGCAGGATCTTCTCTGCCTCTTCGAGCGTGGTGCCAACAGGAACCGTGATCAGGTTTTCCTTGGTCATCACATCGCCAATCGGAATGTCCGTGCGTGTTTCAAAACGCAGGTCACGATTGGTGAGGATGCCGACCAGCTTTTTGCCTTGGGTCACCGGAACCCCGGAGATCTTGTAACGCCGCATCACCTCCAGCGCGTCCGATATAAGCTGCTGTGGCTCGATCGTGACCGGGTCAACAATCATTCCGCTCTCCGACCGCTTTACTTTGTCCACCTCGCTGGCTTGTTGCTCCATGGAAAGGTTGCGGTGAATCACGCCCAGGCCCCCCTGTTGCGCCATGGCGATTGCCAGGCGCGACTCCGTCACCGTGTCCATGGCGGCGGAAACCAGCGGCGTATTCAGTGAGATATTTCGCGTCAGCAGGGTCTGGGTACTTACTTGGGCAGGAACAACGTCGCTGTATGCGGGGACCAGCAGAACGTCGTCAAAGGTCAGGGCTTCCGGTACGGGTGTCTGGATCATAAATGGCGCTACTGTTAATCCTATAACCTACAGGAAGGCCGCGCCGAACCGTTGAAATTCACCCCTAAACGGCGTATTCTTGAAAAGCAGACGAATTTGTCCTTTGGCTTCGCCTTAAGTGCACTGCGGAGAAACACGGAGAAATGAGTGGGCGAAAGCCCACTTTTCTTTTGGTGCGGCCCGGATTTCCTGCCACGCGGCAATCACCAACGGTAATGTGTGCGGCTTTCCGTAAAGAAAGCCGGATAAAGTTGGTCAACGCTAACAATTTTGACAGGCAATCCGGGGGGCCCGGCCCCGTGGCGGCATCTTCATCTTGACGCGGCAACTATGGCACTGAGTATTGAGCAACTCCGTCATACGGCGGATCGGGTGGCGGCATCGCATGGGCTGGAAGTAGTCGAAATCGAATACCTCGGTGGCAGCAAGCACCGGGTATTGCGGGTGTTTATCGAGCAAAACGCCGAGCAGCGTGCCCGCAAGGCACAGGAGGCCGCGGAACAAAACCTGCTGGAACACCTGGAGGCGGAAGGCATCGCCCTCGACCAGCTGGCCTGGGTCACGCACGAGGATTGCGAGCGATTCAGCCGGGATTTTGGCACCGTCATCGACGTCGAGGGGCTTGTCCCGGTGGACGCTTATACCCTGGAAGTCTCCTCGCCGGGGTTGGATCGCAAGTTGGCAACGCGGGCCGATTACGAGCGCTTCCAGGCAAGTCCGGTGAAGGTGCAGACTTTCACCCCGGTGGCAGGCAACCGCCATTGGCTGGGTAAGCTCACAGAGGTGAGGCCAGAAGGTATCGTGCTCGACCTGACGGCAAGAAAACAAAAGCAGAGCAAAAAGGGGCCGGCCCCAGCGCAGACGGTCGAGATTGCCTTTGCCAATATCGAAAAAGCTAATCTGGCACCCGAAATTTAGAGCGGACAGGTAGAAGAAAAATCATGGCGAGTGTTCTTTATCAAAGTATCGAAGCGTTGAGCCGGGACAAGGGAATCGATCCACAGATCGTCGTTTCTGCAGTGGAAGACGCCATTGCACTGGCCACGCGCAAGTACTACAAGACCCAGGAGAACATGCGGGCCGAGCTGGACCGGGAATCGGGCGAGATCCGGGCATACGTTTACAAGACCGTTGTCGAGGCTCCCGAGCAGCTCGAAGATCCCGTGAATCAGATCACGCTCGATGATGCACGCGCGCTGGCTCCGGAAGTGGAGACGGGCGGCGAAATCCGCTATTACAAGCCGACCGACGTGCTCGGCCGCATTGCTGCCCAGATGGCCAAGCAGGTCATTTTTCAAAAGGTGCGCGAAGCCGAGCGGGACACCGTATATAAGGAGTACGCCCATCGCCTGGGCGAGGTCCTGAACGCTACCGTAAAGCGGCTCGAGTTGCAGGACGTCATCTTCGACCTGGGCAAAGCAGAGGCCAGGATGCCGAAGCGCGAGCAGTCGCGGCTGGAACAGTTCGCCATTGGGGAGCGCGTGCGTGTGGTCCTGCAGCGAGTGGATCGCGCCGCCAAGGGGCCCCAGGTCATCGTTTCCCGGGCTGTCCCCGAGCTTGTGCAAAGCCTGTTCCAGAGTGAAGTGCCGGAGATTTACGACAACACCGTGGTCATTCGTGCCATTGCCCGCGAAGCCGGGGAGCGCACCAAAATCGCCGTGCTGTCTCGTGACAAAGACGTGGACCCGGTGGGCGCCTGCGTGGGCATGAAGGGCATGCGGGTGCAGTCCATCATTCGCGAATTGCGCGGTGAGAAGATCGACATCATCGAGTTCAGCGAGGAGATCACGACCTTCGCCGAAAAGGCCCTGCAGCCTGCCAAGGTGAGCCGCGTAAGCATCACAGACCTGGGCGAGAAGCAGATTGAAGTCATCGTCGACGACTCCCAGCTTTCGCTCGCCATCGGCAAAAAGGGGCAGAACGTGCGCCTGGCGGCCAAGTTGTTGGGCTGGAAAATCGACATCAAGAGCGAGGAAGAAAAGCGCCAGGAAGTCGAGCAGCAAATGCAGGCCATGAGTGGCGGGCCCTCGACGCCGATAGAGCAGGTGACGGAGTTGGGCGAGCAGATCATCCAGAAGCTGGTGGTTGCCGGCATCACCACCGTCGAAGCCTTGGCCGACATGACACCCGAGCAACTGGAAGAGATTCCAGGCATAGGAGAAAAAACGCTGGAGAAAATCAGCCTGGCCGTCCGCCACTATTTCGGCGAATACGAGCCCGGCGAAGAGCGTCCAGCCGCGGAGGGAGCATTGGCCAAGTCAGACGAAGAATTGGTCGCCAAAGCCCGGGCCATTGAAGACGCCCAGGTTGACGAGGAGCTCGACGCCCTTACCCTCGATCAGGAAGGGGAACGCGAAGCTCCGGATACCGCGGATGGATCGGGCCGCATTAGCGATGACGTTGCCCGGGTGCGCCTGGAAGAGCTGACTGAGTCGGGCCCGGACCTGGATGACATCGGTGGGGTATCCGAGGCTCCCGGGCAGGAAGATACCAGCAAGACGCTCGCCAGTCATGTGCCCAACTATGAGATAGCCCGGTCGGAGACCGTGGATGAAGGAAACGTGGAAGAAGCCAGCCAGGAAAGCCGGCAGGACTCGAAGGTAGACGAAGGTGGCGTCTAGGCAATTGGTCTAAGACGGGGAATAGCCCTGACGTGGTTTCCCCTGAAGAAAAACTACATCTCTGGATCTTTCTGGAGAGGAGCGTAATTGGATGGACCGACTTAAATGAACGCCACTGCGTGGTTGGATGACGCAATTCCACGTTTTCAGAGGATAATAATAATACCTGTCATTCCCAGGGCCGTGAGGTTGCGATGAGCGTCTGAATGGCTTGAGGGTACGACACAAAGGGACGGATGAGCAAAGTTCGGATTAACGATTTAGCACGCGAGCTGGAAGTGAAAAGCAGGGCGATCCTTGACGCCCTGACGCACGTCGGCGTGACCGAAAAGAAAACCCACTCCAGCTCGTTGGAAGAAGACGAAGCCGAGCGGGTGCGCCAGCACTTTCACCGTAGCGGGAAGAATGGCGCCGGGCCGGCGAAGGTCGTAGACAGCGAGCCGAAGCAGAAGATCGACTGGTCGCGCGTTTCCAAGCCAGGCGACGTGCTGAAGGCTATTCAGCAGCGAAAAGACGAAGCCGCAGCCATAGCCCAACGGCCCCCCGTTTCCCAGACCCCGGTGGCCAAGCCTGCTGCACCGGCTCACCCCATAGCCTCTGCCTCCCCAACGGCCAGCCCGGCCCCAGGTGTGCCCTCAGCAGCCGCGCCGCGTCCGCCTGCAGCCACAGCGCCCGCCGGCGCGGCGCCGAGTCAACCTGTGGCCTCCAGTCAGGGTTCACCAGTGCAGACCCGCCCCAATTTGGGTGGTCCAACGGTGGGTGGTCAGGGCCAACAACGTACTCCTCCTCCTCCGCCCCCGGCGCCGCGGCGGATCGTTCCCCAGCCTCGGCAGGAGCCGCGGATCGTGGTAGCCCCGCCGCCGCCAGCGCCCGCCATTGCCGCGAAACCGCCTGCGGGGCCAGTGGTGGCCAGGCCACCCGCTTCGGGTGTGGAAGTCAGACCACCCGCGACTGCTCCGGGTATGGTCCGGCCCACTCTTCCGGGGGCTGAGGTGCGTCCACCGGTGGCCAGTCAGGGTGTGGTGGCAGCCGCTTCCCCGCAACCCCGGCCGCAAACTCCTCAGACGCCGCTGCCGCCGCAAGTGCCCAGTGCTCCTGAGATTGCCGCCGCTGCCGCCAGTGCCCAAGCTTCTCCTGCAGTCGAAGCTGCCGCTCCTCAAACCCAGGCACCGGCTCCGCCACCGCCGCCCGCAGCGCGGCGCGTAATTATGCCCCAAACCGGTCCGCGTCCGGTGTACCAGGCCCCGCCGCCTCCACCCGTGACTCAGCAGGCCGCGCCATCAACCTCAAGCGCCACCCAGCCCCCGGGTGGGGCGATCCAGAGAGGTCGGCCAATCTTCGATCGTGGCCGGCCCGGCGGTGGACCCGGATCCGGTCCCAGTGGACCAGGTTATAGCCCAAGGCCGCAGCAGGATGGCCCTGGCGGTGCACGCCGGCCCATGCACCCAACTCGGACTCAGCCCGGCGGAGCTCCCGGCCCCGGCGGACGTCCTGGTTTCGGCGCACCCCGCCCCGGCTTTGGCGCCCGTCCTGGTTTCGGCGCGCCCCGCCCCGGCGTCGCTGGCGCAGGTGGCCTCACGCCACCCCCGGGCGAAGCTCCGCGGCCGCAGAGAGCCGCTCCGCAACAGCGTCGGGGACGCCAGCAATACCCAAAGACCAAGGAAGGCCCAATGAAGGGCTTTGCGCCCCCGCCTCGTTTCGGCGGAGCGCAGGTTCCCCAGGAGCCAGTGCCTATCACCCGTACCATCACGGTGACAGAAGGCATCAGCGTAAAAGATCTTGCGGAAAAGCTGGGCGTGCGCGGCAAAGACCTCATCGCATCGCTCTTGATGCGCGGCGTCTTTGTCACCGTCAACCAATCGCTCGACGCTGAGCTGGTCAAGGATGTGGCCTCTCAGTTCGGAGCCGACACCCAGGTCATCACCTTCGAAGACGAGATGGCCAATGAGGCCCTCGAAAACCTCATGAGCAATGAGGACGTCAGCGAGATTGAAGTGACCCGGCCTCCCGTGGTCACGGTCATGGGTCACGTCGATCATGGCAAAACTTCACTGCTCGATGCCATTCGCGAGACCGACGTAGCGTCCGGCGAAGCCGGTGGTATTACCCAGCACATCGGCGCCTACAAGGTGCGCATCTCGAAGCCGGATTCGCCCGCATTTGGCCGGGAGATCGTCTTCCTCGATACCCCGGGTCACGAAGCGTTCACCCGCATGCGTGCGCGCGGAGCCAAGGTCACGGACATCGTGGTCATCGTGGTCGCGGCGGATGATGGCGTGATGCCTCAGACCTTGGAAGCGGTAGACCATGCCAAGGCTGCAAACGTGCCCATCATTGTCGCTGTCAACAAGATCGACAAGCCCGACGCGCAGCCGGACCGCGTGAAACAGCAATTGGGCGATCGCGGATTGGTGCCGGAAGCATGGGGAGGCTCCACCGTATTCGTCGACGTCTCGGCGAAGAAGAAGCAGAACCTCGATCTGCTGCTGGAAATGATCTGCCTGGTCGCCGATTTGGGCAACTTGAAGGCCAGCCCTGATCGTCCTGCGGTGGGTACAGTGATTGAAGCCAAACTCGATCGCGGACGCGGCGCCGTAGCTACGGTGCTGGTGCAGAACGGCACCCTGCGGGCGGGCGACAGCTTCATCATGGGCAATACGTTCGGCAAGGTCCGCGCCATGTTCGACGACCGCGGCCGTGCTACTCAGGAAGCTGTACCCTCGACCCCGGTGGAAATCCTCGGGTTGGAAGGTATGCCCGATGCCGGCGACACCGTTTTGGTGGTTGCTGATCGCGACAAGGCCAAGGGCATTGCGCAGTACCGCAAGATGAAGGAACGCGAGTCTCAGCTGGCGAAATCCTCGCGGGTTTCGCTGGAAGGCTTGGCCGAGCAGATCAAGCAAGCCGGCGTTAAGGAACTGCCACTGATCCTTAAGGGAGACGTGACCGGATCGGTCGAAGTACTGGCCGACTCTCTGCAGAAGATGTCGACCGAGAAGGTGCGCATCAAGGTGTTGCACACCGGCGTAGGCGCCATCACCGAAAGCGATATCCTTCTGGCTTCGGCCTCGAACGCGATTGTCATCGGCTTCAATGTGCGGCCCGAACGCAAGGCAGCCGACCTGGCGGAACAGGATGGCGTCGAGATCCGCTTGCACTCCATCATTTACGAGTTGCAGGACGAGATCAAGAAAGCCATGCTGGGCCTGCTTGAGCCGACTATCAAGGAGAACTACGTTGGCCGCGCCCAGGTACTCAACATCTTCCGGATTCCCAAGGTCGGCACCATCGCCGGTTGCCGCGTGGTCGACGGCTCCATCAAGCGCGATGCGGAAGTTCGCCTCATGCGCGATGGAGAGCAGGTCTTCAAGGGCAAGCTGTCGTCGCTCAAGCGCTTCAAGGATGATGCGCGCGAGGTAACCAACGGCATGGAGTGCGGCATGGGGATTGCCAACTTCAATGACATCCAGATAGGCGATACCGTCGAGGCCTTCGTGACCGAGCGGGTTGCCGCCGAGCTGACTGCTCAGTAGTCAGCTCATGAACCTGGAAGAAATCCAGACCGCTCTTCGCCAGCAGCAGGTCGATGGCTGGCTTTTCTACGACCATCACCACCGGGATCCGATTGCCTATCGGATCCTGGGGCTGAGCGATTCATCGCATGTGTCGCGGCGCTGGTACTACTTCATTCCAGCCGAAGGCTCGCCACGCAAGCTGACTCACCGCGTTGAAAGCGGAAAGCTTGCGTCCCTGCCCGGCAGCGGGCACTTCTACTCATCGTGGCAGGAGCTGGAAGACGGCTTGCGTACCATGCTCCAGCCCTTTAAGAAACTGGCCATGCAGTACTCCCCTCGCAACGCCATCATGTACGTGTCGCTGGTCGATGGGGGAACGATCGAAGTGCTGCGGGAAATGGGCAAGACCATTGTCAGCTCCGCCGATCTGGTAAGCCGCTTCGAGGCGGTCCTGACACCGGAGCAGATTGCCAGTCACTATGAAGCGCAGCGGCACATCGACGAGATTGTCGGGGCTGCATGGAAGCACATCGGCACCCGGCTGCGCTCAGGCAGCGGTGCTCCGCTGAATGAATACGAAGTGATGGTGTGGTTGCAGCAGGCCATGGGCAGCGCAGGAATCGCAGAAGGCTATGGGCCGAACGTCTCGGTAAATGCCAACAGCTCTGACTCCCACTACGAACCAACGTCCGCAGCCTCGAAGCCCATCAAAGAGGGCGATTTCCTGCTCATTGACATCTGGGGACGCATGGACCGCCCGGGAACTTGCTTCTATGACATCACCTGGACTGGAGTGGTCGGCCGAGAGCCAACCGAACGCGAACACCAGGTCTTCTCAGTAGTGGCACAAGCAAGGGACGCGGCCATCAAGACGGTGCAGGAGGCGTTTGCTGCAGGCAAGCCACTCGCTGGATGGCAGGCCGACGACGCGGCCCGCGCAGTCATTCGCAACGCCGGTTTCGCAGAATACTTCACGCACCGCACGGGCCACAGCATCTCCACCGAGACTCATGGCAACGGAGCCAATCTCGACAACCTGGAGACCCACGACGAGCGCCTGATCCTGCCCCACACCTGCTTCTCGGTGGAGCCGGGAATCTACCTCCCGGAATTCGGTGTGCGCAGCGAAATAAACATGTTGACCGAGCCTGGCCGCGCCGTCGTGACCGGACCGATACAAACCGAACTGGTGCGCATTTAGACCGCACCACAGCCGGGTGCCCTACAACTCGTTTTTCGCGAGATGTGGGATACCACGGCTTTAGAGTGAGAACGGAAGAGGAACAGCAGGTCCCTCCACTGCGCTATGCTCCGGTCGGAGGCTGTGACTTTTTTAATTTTCCCTTGTAGTCTGTGGCCGGAAAGCTCCGAAGAGCATCTGCCAACAAGCATCGCCGGGGTTCCTTCGGCTACGCTCAGGACAGGCTCTTCGACTCCGCGCCATAAAACCTCTGTTATGCGGAAGATGTGCGAGGCGCTTCGCTCCCACGGCACGCCAGGGCAGGCAGGATGACGCCTTTCTGGAGGGGATTAAACAACATCTGGCCGGGTGCAAAAAACACGAGAAGATCAAAAAAGTCACAGGCTCTCACGATGACGCCTTTTGGGAGGGGACTGAAAGACATCCGATCGGGCGCAAAAACCGAAAAGATCGAAAAAGTCACAGGCTCTTAATGAACAAACGAAGAGTGTGGTGCCGCACCTCCGGCGCTCGACCGGCTGCCTTTGTCAGCCCAGCCCTTCCGGGCTGGGCTGACGTTTGGCGGACGGCCCTCTGGGCCTGGATTGCAAACACTGCTTTCCCATGTTCATTCCATCCTTAACTTGCCCCAGGGCAAGTCAGCTGCTCTTGGGATGACAATTCTGCTGGACTGTTGAGGTCCATTCCTCTGGCCGTTCTGGGCACTTTCCTTGCAGAAAAGTGTCATCCCGACCGGAGCGACCTGTCCCGGCGTGCCGTGGAAGCGAAGTGGAGGGACCTGCTGTTCCTCTTCCGGTTCTCAGATATCCTCTTCAGAAGCCGCTGGGGGGTACGCTTTTTACTCTCTTGTTTAGAGCGCCGGAACACTAGTGCCGAATAAAGTACATAACCCAGCTGGCGACGATCACCGCCCCCAGAAACAGCACGAAGCAGTAAGCTCCGTAGCGGACCATCGCCTTCGGCGTACTCCGCTGCGTAATGCCGAAGATGATCGAAGCAAACACGGCAAAGAGAATGACGGTCGTGAAATGAGAAGGCGCAATAGTCATGGCTTTCTCCCTACGGCGATACTATGCGCGTCTACTGCTGAGATCAGGTTCAGCAACCCCGCGACCACGACAAACTTTGCTCCGTAATCCGCCGTCACTACTTGCACCGGCGCCTGACCGAGTCCCAGCAAGTGGCCGACCATGTACAGCAGGCCGGCACCCAGATCACCCAGAAATCCCAACATGTCCAACAGGTCGGCTGTGTTGGGCGCGTAGAGCCTGGCGCCCATCATCATGCCCAGGACAAACATACAACTGATCGAAGCCAACACCAGAAGACCGCGGCCCCACCGTTTGAGCATAAGATGTCCTGCCCCGGGGACCAGCCAACCGGCAATCAGTGCCATATATCCCAACCGGTTAGCCTTCGCTGCTGCCGATTGCTTCGCCGCGTCTGCTCTTTGCGCCATCATTCAAGAATACACTGGGCGGTCAGGTTCGGGCCCTCCCGCGGCGCTCCCAAACCATGGCGTCGAAGGTCTGGCGAGTGATGAATCCGCTACGGTGATAAAGCGCAACTGCCTCGGAATTCTGCCGCGTCACGGTCAGCGTGAGCGCCTGAAAGCCATGACTCCGGAGCGCGCGTGAGCAGTCGGCCAAAAGCCATGCTCCGAGGCCACGGCAACGATATTGACGGCTAACGCAAATCTGCGTGACGTGGCCGACATCATCGCGCACCCGCGAGCAAAGCAGTAGAGCGGCGATCTCTTCGCGGCCGCGGAAAGCCAGCACCCGAGATGTGGAGGGATCGAATAGGCCGCAACCGGGGAAACGGACGATATTGTGCAGAAACCTCAGCGAGCCGGCGACGGTTCGGTACTGGTCGTTGATGATGCCGTCCAGATGTCCCTCATACGCATGCGCGATAAGATGGCCGGCTGCGGCAAAATCGCTGTCTCTCCAGGCACGCAATTCCAATTCGCCAGGCCGGTCGGCTGGGGGCCCTTCGGGCAGGGTTGCGGAGCTTAGCTCAAGCTCCATAAACAGTCTTTCGTAAATCTGAAATCCGGCCTTGTGCAGGGTTTCGGCGTGGGTCCCATGCGGTCGCAGTAGCAGTTGCGATTCAATGCGATCGACCCCGGGAGAATGTTGCAGCAGCTCGATCATATGTTCGAGCAGACGGCGTTCTACGTCCGCGGTCAATTCCGGATTGCTGGCGGACGGGATCGCGAAGACGTCCCCAACCAGGGCCTTTTCACTCTCGTAAACGCAAAAGACATAACCGCAGATCCGGCCGTTCTCAATGGCGACGTAGCCGGGCAGAAGACGCGAGTCGAGGTACTGCAGCAGCAGGTTGGCGGAAGCGTGAAAATCCCAACGCAGGCGCTGGTTCCAGACAAGGCTCTCCGCCTCCAGCACCGGCTTGAGATTGCTGGCAGAGAAGTGTCGCAAATCGAGAATTTCCAGGTGCAGGGCCGGTGTCATCCGCGTTTGAACAGGAGTGTACGGCACAAAGCCATGCCAGGGAAACCTCGGCCTTTGCCCAAGGGTCTCAGGGCTTGGCGAAGACCTGGTAAACCGCCAGGTTTTGCGCGGGATAGGAAAAGAGCGGCTGGTACGATCGGCCGGCCAGCAGAGTATGCAACTGGCCAACATAGATTTCACGGGTTATGAGGATGTGCTCCTCCGGAGGGATACCGTCGGGTTCATAATTCGTGACCTGGTGATTGCGATAAAACGAAAGGCCGTATTCCACGTCGCGCCGCACCCGATAAACGGCGACGCCCTCGTTCGGCCGGGCAATCTGGCTGATGATGGCGGCCAAAGGCCGGGCGGAGTACGCAGCGTCAAGCAGGCGGATGTTCTTCTTGGTAGCGGAGACCGCGGGAAGACCAAAAAATGGGCCGATTCCAAAAATAAATAGCAGCATGACGACCAGCGGCACCATGGTGGCTACGCGCAGCCGCTTGACACCGAAGCGGACCACGACGATCAAGATGAGAAGGGCCGCAGCCAGGCCACTCGAAACCGCAGGCAGCAAAATGCTGGCGGGCGGCAAGCCTCCCGGATGAACGATGTGCCACGGCAACAACAGCACCAGAATGATGGTCACCGCGGACAGCAGGGCGTGCAGCAAAAGCAGCCACAGGTTCAGACCCTTATGGCGAATGCGGTTGATGTAATCGCCGGTGAGGATGGTGAGCGGTGGAATGGAGGGCAGAATGTAACCCGGTAGTTTCGATTGGGAAAGGGAAAAAATGACGATCGGGAAAAGCGTCCATAACACCAGGAACTCGGGGAAGGCATCGCCCCACCGGGTGTGGCCGACGTAGTGGTCTTTGGCCAGCCGCGCGCGCCACTCCGCGATCGATTGGTGGATCGCCTCCACCAATGCGCGTATGGCGATGACCGACCAGGGCATAAGCGCAAGCACCAGGATAGGGATGTAGTACCACACGGGGTGCTCGTGCATGTAGCGGTTGGTGGCAAAGCGTTCCAGGTTGTGTTCCAGGAAGAAGATGCGCAGAAAATCCGGATTGCGGTGCTGCACCGCGATATACCAGGGCAGCACCATCGCGAAATAGAGCAGGACCCCGGGAATCCAGAACGTACGGCGCAGCAGCGACCATTCCCGCCGCAGTGCGGCAAAGCTGAAGATGATGCACCCGGCCATAACCGGAGCCACCGGACCTTTGGCCAGGGTGGCAACGCCGACAAAGAAATAGAGGTCGAAGAGCCAGAATTTCTTGTCCGTCTCATACCACGCGTACCAGCCAAGCATGCCGATGCAAAAAGGAGCAGCCATCTGCATATCGGTCGACGCTCCGCGGGCGAAACCGACGATGCCGGCACAGGAGGCAGTGATCAATGCTGCATCCAACTGACTCCCGGGCCGGAAGCGTCGCAGGTGCAGATAGATCAATGCCACCAGGATGAACGCGAAGCTGGCCGACGGCAGACGGGCTGACCAGTCGTGTACGCCAAACTCGAGGAAAGCAAACATGGCCCGCCAGTAGTACAGAGCGGGCTTTTCCAGCCATGGATGGCCCCAGAGAACCGGGGTGATGTAGTCATGGCGGAGGAGCATCTCGCGCGCAATCTGCGCGTACCTGGGCTCGTCGGCGCCCACCAGTCCAAGCCCATCTCCGCCGAAGACCGGCACCAAACCATAAAACAGGAAAAACGGGGTAAAAATGAAAAGGCTGAAGGCCTCCAGGGTGTCGTGCAAAGCAGGAAAGCGGGTTTTCAACGCACTCAGGCCGGTGCCCGGCCGATTAAGGACTTGAGGCGTACCCAGCATTGCTTTTTTCTCAGCCATCGGTTCTGCCAGGTATCTTTCGGGCACAAGGCTATCAGATTCGCTCGCCAGCCGAGAGGATGGCGCCTCGTCGGATGAAAGAGCACGAAAACGCGGCCATCAGGCCACCCCGTTGACGGAGGCGGCGATCGCCATCTCATTGCGGAGGCACTTCAGGATTTTTTCCGTAGCCGCGGGCAGTGGGCCGTCCAGTGTGCACCCGCTCGCGCTTTCGTGACCGCCTCCGCCAAACTGCTCGGCAATGGTGGCCACATTCACCCGCCCTTTACTGCGCAGGCTGAGGCGTACGTGGTGGTCGCGCAGTTCGCGAAGAAACACGGCCGCCTCGATCCCGGAGATAGCAATGGCATAGTTGACGATCCCCTCGCAGTCCTCCTCTGCCGCATGGGTACGATTCATATCGTCTTCAGACACCCACAGCCATGCCAGATTTCCATCGTGGTGGAGGTTAGCCAGCGCGGCGCCCAGCAGAAGCATCTTTGACGGTGGGTTGGAGAAGTAAACTTCCCGCGCTATACGGACGGGGTCGGCCCCATAGCGAACCAGGTTGCGCGCGAGTTCAAAGGTGTGGGCGTCGGTACCCTCGTAGCAGAAGGATCCGGTATCGGAAAGCATGGCGGTGTAGAGACAGGTTGCCATCTCCGGCGTTATTTCGATGCCAGCTGCGAAGGCGAGCTGATAGACGAGTTCTGCGACAGCGCAGGCGTTGCTGTCGATCCAGTTCACGTCGGCAAAGGCACGGCCGCTGGTGTGGTGGTCGATATTGATCAGAAAGCGGTTTTCGAGTCCTTCCAGGCGGGTCCGGGGGATGCCATCACATTCCAGCAGGATAACGGTGTCGTATTCGCCTTCTATGCGGTTGCAGTGCCGCACCAGCGATGCGCAGGGCAGTGACCGGTAGATGCACGGCACCCGATCGCTCAGCGCCATGTCAGCGTTCTTGCCCATCCGCTGCAACATCATCCAGCAGGCAATCAGCGAACCCACGGCATCGCCATCGGGGCGCGCATGCGCAGTTACCAAAAGCCGGTCGGCCTTGGCGATGGAGCTGAGCACCGCGTCGATTGTTGGCGTGGTTGGCGGAGTGGATGGCATGATAAGCCGGCGAAGGGCCGCAACTACTCCTTGGATTTCGCGGTCGTCAGGGGCTTGGGGAGGCCATCCTTTGCATCCGCCTTCTGTGTTTTTCTAGTGCGCCCGAGCAATTCGTCAATCCGCAATTTAAGGTGCCTGGACTTATCGATTTGAAACGACAGTTCCGGAACGTGCCGCACCCCCATGCGCTCCAACAATTCATGGCGGATGAAGCCACGGGCTGCCGTCAGCGCCTCTCGGGTCTTCTCCTCCTCAACTTCACCCCCATCGACGGCGATGTACACCCGGGCGGACTTGCCGCCTGGATTGAGAACCACCTCGCTGACATAGGCGAAACTGATGCGCGGGTCGGCAAGTTCACCCACAATCATGCCGCTGATCTCTTCGCGTAGCGTTTCGGCGACGCGATCCCGATGGTACTTTCGTGCCCGTGGCTCCACCATGAAAAAAGTCCTTAGCTAAACCCCTAAGATTATCAGAAAGCGCCTTCGGAGCCTATTCCCCGGCATCCTCTTCGAGGAAGGTACACCATGAATCGGCTACCTGGGCGCCCAGGTCATTGGCGATGCGCACGGCCGCGTTTTCAACCTGCCGCATGAGCCCGGAAAGATAATCTCGTGAACGGGATATCGCGGTGACGCCGATGGTAGCCGATTGCCAGGTGACCGCCTCATCCAATTCCGCGATTGAAATATTGAAGCTGTGACGAAGCTTCTCTTTGAGGCTGCGGACAACCTGGCGGCGGTCCTTCAACGAGTGAGCCTGCTCGATATGCAATTCGAGCGTGAGCGAAACGATAGCCATAGCGGCGCCTTGGGCGGACCTAATTAGCTTATAGAAGGACACTGGAGGAGCGAATGCCAGGAATCGCCATAATGTACAGACCAAAGAGAATCAGCAGTTCGAGGTTTTGTTGCCGCAGAAGCAGGATAAACAGGAATTTGTGTTGGAATACGCTTTGCCATTCTGCGTGCTGGACCAGAAGTACTTGCACGCGGTACTGCACGGAAATAACCGTCAGAACGGTCAGAACAGCGATAATCGCGCCCAGGAAACGACGCCTCTGAAAAACCGCGATGACAGCCGGTAGGGTCAACAAGAGCAGGCGGGTGTCGTAGAAGCGGTGATACACGGGCATCAGAGACAGGATCGATAAGGCGGCCAGGGCGAGAAACTGCATTTCCGGAGACATACTCGACCGCGGGACCACCAGGATCCACACTGCCACCAGGCCCAGAAAGACTGCGTAGGCGACAAGGTTAAATGTCCCCGCTTCCGCGAAGAAGATGCTGGTAAGAGGCTGTAGATTTATATCGCCGACGGCTACCTGATTCGCCGGCCTGGGGTCAGCGCTGCCGCCCGGACTCAACGTTGCAGCGAGGTTTGTTCGAAGCGTTGAAGTCCAGTTAGCGCTCTGCGGACGCAGCTTGAGAAACAGACCCGCGGAGAGAAGAAGTGCGAGAGCGCCAACCAGAGCTAGTGCAGCGTAGCGCCGGTACATTTTCTGCGCCAGAAAATAAAGTGCAATCAGCCCACCGATCTGAGGCTTGACAGCGAGGCTCAACATCAGGAGGACCGCGCCCAGAGGCAGATAGCGCGTACGCATAAAGAGATAGCTACTGATGATCACGAGCGAAATGGCGAGAGCTGCCGGCTGACCGACTATCAGCAGAATTCCGCTTGTAGCCAGAATCAATGATCCAATGGTTGTAGCCAGCCACCGGTGTGACTGTGGGCAAGCGGATAGAACCAGAACAGCAGAAAAAATAAATAGACAGCCATTCAGCAAGAACCACAGCAAGCGGGCCACGGGATACCGGAGCAGCGCCAGGGGTGTGAGTACCAGGAATGTCGAAGGCGGATATACGGGTACGTCGATTTCCCAGGAAGGCAAGTCAACCACACGGCCGCCTCGCCGAAAAAACTCTTCTTCCAACTGTGACGTGTCGTAGGGATCGCAGCCATGGATGAGACATCCGGCCCCGGTGTAAACGGGAACAAAGTCATGCGAAAAACGGAACGCTCTGGCACCGCCCACCGCCAAGAAAATGACAGCAGCGATACCAAGGACCAGCAAGTGCAGGTTCGGTCTTGAAAACTTCATTCGGGGAGTGATCGTGAGGCCTATGGTATATCCGAACTGGGCACGTTAAAAGGGCTAGCTATTCGCAATCCGTTGCAACAACTTCGAGAGCGCTTCCATCCGCTGTACTACGCGCGGAAGTCAGCCACGGGGCGATTTGTGATCCGGTTGGTTGACCTGCCGGTGTGGCTCTCGATTCCGGATGTAAATTTCAAGGTGCGCGGCCGCCTGGTTACCCACGGCTTGGCTTTTGCCGCGATCGGATCTCAGGAGCCGGGGTCCGAGGCCCTTGCGCTCGCGTGCGTCGATCTCCTGAAGCTGCAGTCTTTCTGGGATGTCGGCGCCAACATCGGCTACTACACCTGGCTGCTTAAGTCAGCTTCCCCGAGCCTTCGCGCGCTCTTGTTTGAAGCCTCGCCGGCAAATGCCGAGCTTGTCCGCGCAACACTCAAAAGAATTCATCTTCCCGACGTCGAGTTGATCGCGTGACCCATCTCTGATGGGTACATCGTCTTGGAGCAGGCCTTCAGACCTTCGGTAACGCCAGCGCAGCTTCTGCCGCGGCCACAAACTCACTGGGCTCCATGGTCGCCAGCGAACTGCATTGGATCAGCCCCTTGCGGCATGCTTGATCGCCGCGAAGCTGCAGGCACGGGGAACAATCCGGTTGGTGGAAGAGGCTTGCGCTGCCCGGGCCGCTTGGCTGGAAGCGGTGGGGATATGCCGGACCAAAATAGCCAATCGCCGGTACGTCGTAGAACGAAGCCAGGTGCAGGGCAAAACTATCGGGAGCGATCACCAGGTCTGCGGATGAAATTTTCTCAAACAACTCCCTGACGGTTTTTTGGCCGTAGCCAATGACGCGCGGGTCTGACATGAATTCCGCCACCGCATGCGCTGCGCCGTGAACCATGATCGTATGTTTTGGGAAGGCTTGTAGAAGGCCGCGAATTATGCCAGTCCATTGCTCATCGGTAAGCTGCCTGGCACGCCAGCCGGCTTCTGCCGCGCAATAGAAATAGGGCGGGTCTGGCCGCGGGGCGGGTGGAGAGGCATAGGCGCTGCGGTAAAGGGCGAGCGGCTGGCCCCGCCCCTTCAGGCCGAGCAGCTCGAGCTCCACTTCGCCATCGTGCTTATCTTCCGGGTGGCGAACCATGCCCGGCCGGTAGACAGACTTGACGATGGCTGAGAGCCAGGGCCGAACGCTTTTCCATTCAAAGAAGCCGCCCTCCGCATAGAGGCGGCTAATCCCTTGGACCCATCCTGTTTTCCGTCTGCCCCTTACAACTAACGAGAGCACCAACGTTGTGCGACTGTCATCCAGCGCGAAAACCAGGTCCGCCCGCGGAATGGCAAGGAGGGTGCGGAGCATAGGCAGCTTTGGGTCACCATGGTCTACGACGACCAACTTCAGGCGTGAGTCCACCAGGGGGTATACCTGGCCTCCCTTGCGGTTGGTAATGACGGTGACTTCTGCATTGGGATATAAACGGCCGAGTTCGAAGAGAAAGGGCGCTTTCAGTACGTAATCGCCAAACGTGCGAAAACTCAGCAAGGTAATGCGCCTGATGGCACCGTCGGACATGAATGTTAGCCTTGATTATTATAGTGCGCTACGTCTTCCTGGATCGCGATGGAGTCCTGAACCGCAAGATGCCCGAGGGCGTTTACGTCAGCGATTGGGCGCAATTTCAATGGCTGCCGGGAGCGGTCGAGGCGGTCGCCCGCATGAATCGCGCTGGGTTGAGCGTCATCGTGGTCAGCAATCAACGTGGTATCGCGCTTAGCCGGGTTACGACTGCGCAGTTGGAACTAATTCACGACAACATGCAGAACCACCTGGCCCGAAATGGCGCGCGCTTGGACGCAATCTATTACTGCCCGCATGACCATGGGGAGTGCCGATGTCGTAAGCCGGATATTGGTCTCTTTGAACAAGCCATGAAAGACTTCCCACAAATCAATGCGGACAACAGCGTGGTCATTGGCGATTCTCTCTCCGATATCCAGGCCGCCCAGCGGCTCAGTATGAAGACCATCTTCATCCAGGGTGAGGCAGCCCGTCAGAAAACAGGAGCTGACACTGCCGCCACGCTTGCCGACGCGGTCGCGAGCTCCCTCCTGCAAGCGGTCGAAATGCACCTGGGACTCGTGGTGCCAAGCGGAGTGGAATAACCGTCGCACTGGTCCCACGGGAACAGCGGTACTCACTCTGACGAGTACCAATAGGACTCGCAAATCCCGCCCAGAAGGACAGAAATGTTTTATCCTCTTCTTCTTTCGAGCGCTTCCTTCAGGTATTCCGCAACCTGGTGCCCATAATGCGTCCAGGTGTAGTTCTCCGTAACCGCGCTCATTGCGTTTCTCCCGATGGATGCTCGAAGAACCTCGTCTGACGAAACCCGGGCAATGGCTTCGGCGAGACATCGGGAGTCGTTCACCGGGACGTAGATGGCGCTCTTTTCGTGCTCCAGGGGTAAGCCACAATTTTCCGTGGTAATGATGGGCAAACCCGCCGCCGCGGCTTCCATACCGGAACGCGATGAGCCCTCGGCAAAGGTGGGAAAGACGAATAGATCTGCGCTGGCAAACGCCGCAGCCACCTGCTTGAGCGGCGCGAAGGGAGTATGGCTAAAAAATACTGCATCGCCCGGCTCTAAACATGACACCCCATTGCTCAGATTTCCCATCAATTCCAGGCGAACGTCGAGCCCTGACAGGCGGCACTGGCGAATCGCCTCCAGCAAGAGACGCACACCCTTGCGGATATCGAAATTTCCGGTAAACAGAATACGCACCGGCCCCTCGATGCGGTAGCTGCGTTTCAGGTCGAAAAATTCCTCCCGAACTCCCAGGTACGCGACCCGTACCTTGTTCGCAGGGTAGCCCTGTTCGACAAAAGTCTTCTTCACGAATTGGGAGTTGACCAGGAGCAGGTCGGCATCGGCGCAGTCCCGCAACACCAACTTCCAGAGATCCGCCCGCGGGTTGTAGCCGGCCGGCAAACCGAAGCGGGCGAATTCTTCCCGCAGGGCCTCATGCATAAAAGCTGGATGAGCGATCGAATGATCGGTAACAATGGCCATGCCATTCTTGCGAGCTCTCCCGATAGCACCGGATTGGCCTGCCCCGCTGCGGACCAGCAGCACATCGGCATTCTTCAGATATTTCCGGCTGCCCCATGCGGCCAAGCGGAACTCCATGCCATATGCCAGGTCCAGAGGAATAAGCCGCGTGCGTTGGATCAATTTAATGAAGGTTCCGGTGACCTCAACCCAGGCTACGGGGGTGACGGTGGCGCCCGGAATCCGAATCTGCCGGGCAGCCATGCGCGCTGCAAGGTGTTTCTCGCCGAGGAACCTTCCCAGAAAGTCCACCAACGCCGTCTGATTGTCCCTGGGTACCCAGCCGGTGAGGAAGTTTATTTCGACCCCGGCGGCGGCTAGCGCCCGGGCCGTTTCGTGGAAATGGAGCTTGCCGAATCCCGTGGCAATGATTGCTTTCAAACCCTACTCTTCGACATCCACGCGCGATTGGTAGTAGTCGTTATAGGCGCGGCCATAGTACTCGGCGTAATCGGAAGATTGCAGATCCACTGCATTCAATACCACACCCAGCAGGTGGGCTCCCGAACGCAACAGGATTTCGCTGGCCCGCGCCACCACGTTCCTCGATGCCTGTCCGTACCGCAGAACCAATACCACCCCATCACTGATGGATACCAGCACCGCTGCGTCGGTTACCGTCAACACGGGCGGGGTATCGATCAGGATAAAGTCGTAATTTGCCCGCAATCCCTCGACCAGCCTCTGCATTTGCAGCGAGCCCAACAGTTCGGCGGGCATAGGCGCAACCGGGCCGGCGGGTAATACGTGCAGGGACGGCACACCCGGCACCGATACGATTGCCTCTTGCAGGGCGGTCTTGCCGGTCAACACGGAAGTGAGCCCAACCTTGTTGGCAATCCTGAAGCGGAGATGTACCGATGGCCGCCTCAGGTCAGAATCGATCAACAGCACACGGGCGCCATTGAGCGCAAAGACGATCGATTCCAGGGTGGTGACCGATGTCTTGCCTTCGGAGGGTTTGGCGCTGCTGATCAGGATGACCTGGGGCGGCGTGCCTGCGCGGGAGAGAAGGATAGTGGTGCGCAGCGCCCGGTAAGCTTCGGCTAGCCGTGACCAGGCGCCGGGGACGGGTGAGGTAGCATCCCTGACAAAAGTTTCTGGTGAGAGCAGCTTCGAGTCGACCTGGGGAACGACGCCCAGCATCGGCAGGCCAAGGCGCTCTTCGATGTCATAGATAGTCTTGATATTTGTATCCAGAGCTTCCACCAGGAAGGCCAGCACCAGGCCAATGCCCAAGCCGCAGAGCAGGCCGAGGGTCAGATTAACCGACTTGCGCGGGGAACTGGGGAAGTCGGGAGCATCGGCAGGGTCGATGCGGCGGATATTGCTGGAGTGCAGGCCGGCGATGATGCCTGCCTCCTGGAGGCGCTGCTGCAGGCCGTCGTACAGGGCTCGATTGGCTTCGTATTCCCGGCGGGCAAGTGAGTACTCCACTGCCTTCGAATTGCCCATGTAGGCGCTGCTTTTTTCCTGATCTAATCTTCTCTGCAGGGCTTCCTGATTTTCCTTGGCCGCATTTACTTCCTGCTGGGCACGAGCAAGAACAGTGCCTTGCTCGACCTTCATGCTCTGCTCCACCTCAGCGAGTTCTGAGCGTATCTCCAGCAGCCGGGGGTTCTTGGCGCCATACTTGGAGCTCAGGTTTGCATTTTCAGCCTGTAGGGCAGTCACTCTCTCTTTAAGCCCCATCAGGACGGGGTCTCCGCTCAGTGTGGCCAGCACATCGGGCGGAGCACTTTGCAGAGTGATCAACTTGGCCTGGGCGATCAGCCGCTGCGATTCAGCCGTGGTCACATCGTGGCTGATATCGACCAACCGCGAAAGCACAATACTCTGCGTCTGATCGATGCCCACCAGGCCAATATCTTTCTGTACCGTGAGCATGTGCTCCTGGCTGGCTTCCAGGCGGGCTTTAAGGTCACCTAATTGCTGCGAAAGCCAGAGTGAGACCTCCTTGGTCGCCGCATAGTTTTCACTGAAGTTGTGCTGCACGTAGTTGTCGATGAGGGTGTTGCAAATGAGCGCGGCAAGCTCGGGGTTGCGCGCCGTGAAACTGAGGTCGAGGATATTTGTGTGACCGAAGCGCTCGGCCGCCAGCCCCGCTTCAAACATCCCGATCAGAGCGTGTCGATCCTGGATTTTGGATAGATCCCAGACGTGGTTCGATCCCAGCGGCAAAAAATCCTTATTCTGATCCAGGCGCAGCGACTGGATGGTCTGCATCGCCAGGGTCGAGCTCTTTAGAATCGCGATCTCCGTGTCCAGCTTGGTTACATCGATGTACCCGCTGTCGTAGCCCCCGCCAGTGTCCACCCGGAACTGATCGGCAGTATCCTGTGTAATCTCGATGTTCGCTGTGGAGCGATATTCTTTGGGAGAGGTGGCATTCTCAATGTATCCCGCGCCTGTGCCGAGAAGAGCACAGGTCAGCACCAGCCATAGATATTTCTTGGCAATCAGAAGGAAGTGCTGCAGCGTCTGACCGTCGTTCAATCCGAGGGAGAGAAAGGAACGCTCGCGTTCGCTTGGTTCGCGATACTCGGGTAGTACGGCCGGTTCCGATGGTGGGGGATAAATACTCATGCGCTTGGAAGTTCACCGAATCGGTAGGCTGGAGGTGTCAAAGTGGTGGACGTCCCTCGATTTCAACCTCCACCTGCCGGAAAGTGGTCGGATTCTTTCCCATTAGAGTCCAAATTATAGAGTGCCGCGGGCCGGTTCACCAATCTTTCTCGCGCAGCGAACCACTGTGCTTAGCGGTTTCGTTCAGCCGGCAACGGTTAGCCTGAAACTCCATTTTCGCCGCCTGCGCGCCGGCTAGCTTCTGCGCATGCGGGCCCGGATCGCCGATTCAACCGCGCCCGGATGAGTAAGGATGCGCTCGACCCGGAACAGGTAACCACGCAGTGTATCCACAGTTGTCCATCGACGTCCGCGGGAAAGCGAAAACATGCGATCCGCGTCCGCCTTCATCATTTCACTGTGGCGGCGCGAGCCCGTGATGGACTGGCCATGGATGCGAAACAGTGCCAGGTCATGGTTGAGGTATTTGATTCTGGCGCCCCCCCGAACCATGTCCACCAGGAGTTCTCCATCCCAGCAGGAGCGATTGTTTACGTTAAATCCTCCCACTCTCGTAAACGCCGAGCGCCGGAAAAACGTCGCCTGCTGCAGCCAGGTGGCTCCTCCATAGAAATATCGATCCAGGGTAAAACCGGCTGCCCGAATGCGGCGAATGCGTTTGCCCTGAGCGTCGACTATGAAGCCATTGCCCATCACTATGTCGCAATCGGGGTTCTGTTCGAAAGCACGGCTGACGCTTTTCATCGCTCCCGGTAACAAGACGTCGTCGGAGTTGAGAAACCCATAGATGTCGCCGGAGGCGCTCTGAAATCCTTTGTTCAGGCCGTCGGCGGCTCCGTTGTCGGGCTCAAAAATCATGCTCGCCAAGTGGCTGCGAAAGCTTTCAATCAGTTCCCGGCTCCCGTCCGTCGAACCCGGATCCACCATGATGTATTCAATCGCGGGATAATCCTGTGCCAGCACCGAGGTGATAGCTTCCTCCAGGTACTGCCGTTGATTGAAGGAGATGGTAACCACGCTGAACTTCATCGGCACGTCACGACCCTGGGCTCTCCCTGGGAAGGGTATATGGAGCAACGCTTTCTAACGGGTGTAGAAATACGCCTGTGTGGCGAATCCTACGGCCGCTGTCAAAGCAGTTTTTCCAGCTGCTTTGAGTATGCTCGGGGGAACAAAGAGAATGTCGTCCGGCTGCATGGTAATGTCCACTGTTCGTCCCCGCAGCACGTCCTCAAGCTTGACCTTTTGCACCACCCTTGTTCCGTTTCCTGAACTTCTCAACAGGAGCGTTCGTTGCCCGTAGGAGTTAGGCTTGGTTCCCTGGGCCAGCGCGATGACTTCGGAGAGTGTTGTATGGTTGGATTCGCACAGCGGGAAGGCTCCCGGCCGCCCTACGTTGCCGCCCACATAAACCACGCCGCAACGGCTAACCAGTATGGTCTCTCCGGTTTTGATCTCCAGTTCGGCGTTGTCATTTTCGCGCAGCGTTGGGTCCCATAAGACCGTCTGCGGATTTTTCATCGAGCCGGAAGGGAAGATCTCGATGACGTGTCCCGCCCGGTCGCTTACGCCGCCCGCCTCGGTCAGCATATCGACCAGCCGTCTCTTGCCCGCCAAAGTATAGATGCCTGGAGCCTTCACCTCGCCCATGACGGTTACGCTGTAACCGAACTGTTGCGTGGTCACAATCACGCGGGGATCGCGCAGGATCTGCTCTTGCACAAAGAGGTGCGCAATTGCCTTTGCCGCTTCAATCGAAGTCATCCCTTCTATTCGGAAGAGACCTGCGTACGGGAGCGCGATTTGCCCGGCGGGGGAGACGGGCATCCTCACGGAGTACTCCGGGGCATCGAATATCTGTACCTCTACGATATCTCCCGGGCGGATGGGTCCGTAGCCCAGGCCGGCCCCCGATGCCGGGCCTATCGTCGCCGCGTTTCTCGAAGGCCGGCCCGGACCGGCTACCGCGGGCGCGTTCGATTGAGGGAAAATAGGCTCCAGCGGCGTATTCGATGACGGGTTACTAGGCGCGGGCGTGATCGCAATCGGGGCCGAACTCTGAGAAGAAATACCGCCATTATCTTGTCCCTTGGCGTGGCTGGGAGTCAGGGCGCCTATCGAGACCAGGGATGCAATCGTTGCCCAGAGTACAAGGTGCCGGGCACCTGCTATTCCCGGCTTAAGAGTTCGCAAGACAGGCTGCATCGTTGAGAGCATTTCTCCTGTGGGCCTACCCCATCACAGTAACAGGAGAAGTGGATGAAATCATTCCTGCTGTCGGGTATGGAGTCCAATTCATTACGTGGCGGAACTCCCCGGCTCCGGTCCCATTCGCCGTTTCAACGCCTGCGCCGGAACGCCGGCATACACGGTCCAGGGCTCAAGATCCCGCGTGGCCACGGAACCGAGGCCAAGCACCGCTCCTTCGCCGACGTTCACCCCCGGACAAACCGATGCGCGCGCGCATACCCACGAATAAGCGCCCACACTCATAGGGAAGGAGATGAGAGGAAATGCCGGGTCGTTGTAGTCGTGCGTGGCCCCACAGATGTAAGCCTGCTGGGAAATGATGGCGTGTGATCCCAAGCAGACGGGTGAGGGGTTGTATATCTCCGCCTCGTCCCCCAGACTCACTCCGTCGGCGCACTCCAGATTCCAGGGAGCCCATATCCGGCTCTTGGGATAAAAGTGACAATGCGGTCCAAGCTTAGCGCCGAAGCAGCGCAAGAGAAAAGCACGCCAGGAGTGGAAGGGGCGGGGCGATGTGCGAAACAAGAGTGTCCATACCAGCGACCACGCCAGCCTGCCCACGCGATTCGACATGGAAAACGAAGGCCTGAGGTAGGGATCGGCGGATTGGGTGGCTCGGTGCATCTTAACTTCACGATGACATCAGAGGAGCTTTCCGTCTGACCAGGAGAGCAGGGAATCCCACACCGCACCTCTTTCCGCGAGATGAGAGGCGTCTGCTCTTGGGCAAGAAGAAAACCTGGAGGGCTGCTAGCTCACCGTACGCGGATCAGAACGCCGAAGCTAAGTGTATACGGCTTGAGCTTGGTATCGATATAAACACCAGGTTGCCCGGGCAAAAATCCCGGGGGATAGTAGTGGTTCCCCAGGTCCCAAAGCTGGTACTGAAAGTCCACCATACGAAAATTCAGCGTTCGGTTCTTGTGATAATCGACCCCGCCGCCAAACTCGTAAACAATGCTGTTGTCGGTCTGACCCGTTCGATAAGTAATGTTTCCCGGACCGATCAGGAAATCCCCATAGGGACGGAACCGGCGGTAAATGTAGTGCAGTTCGGGGCCAAATAAGAATGTTCGTTGCTTGCCGAAATCCCCAGTGCTGTAAGTGAAGCGCGTCCCCACTGCCGGCTGACCAAACACAAACCGCCCGAGGCGGAAGTCAGCCCCGGCAGAAAACCCCTGGTTCCATCCGTTGGCGTCATTGGTGCTGCTGGGCGGTGGTGCACCGGGCGGATAGTCGAGCGTGGAGTTGAAGTCCGTCTTAACTAGTGTGTAGGTCCCATAAACGTTGATTTGACTTCCGCCACCCTTGATCGCGGGTACAACCTGGGCATCCAATGCATTCGGCAGCATGGCTCCCGCCACGAGAACTGCCAAAGCTAGTGCTCTAGAGAGAAGTCGCATGTTAGCCGCCCGTGAAATCAAATGTTGATACCTTCGGTGTCTGGAGATCTGGGAAAGCCAGGGCGAAAATGGCCCATTTGCTTCCTGTTAAGGCTTCCATCTCGTCACGCATAGTACAGACATAATTAGAGCATGCGCCGCATCCAATCGTTTCTACCAAGTAACCTCGCTGGTTACAAATCCAACAATAGTTGCAGCGCTAGTACACACTATGATGCCCAAAGGGCGGCTTGCGATGTGATTCCTAATCCGAAACTTTATAGAGAAACCCACTCTCGAAGCTGGAAGAACGAAATCCTCGCAGCACATCTCTGCATGAAAGCGCGAAGCTCGTTTCTTGCAACAGCACTTCTACTGATGCACGTTCAGGGTAATCAAAACGTACTCAATCTGTCTAGAACAGAAACAATGCTGTCCCAGAACAGAACAGTGCTAACAATTAGCGCGCGAGGTACCGCATCAATTAGACGCGATCAGAACCGAGACCCATCGTGGTAGGCTTTACACGGCAAGCGTGTGTGCAGCAGTGACAGATACCCGAACCCCAGCGAAAGATCAGCCGGAACCTTTCCGGGTAATAGCACGAAGAGCACGCAAGACGTCGTTGAAATCTCACCAGGGTCGCGCGACCTGAACCCGCGCAATTTGCTCCAGCGGCAATGCAGCGTTTCATCAACCATCTACCCTGTTACCGTGGTATTGATGAGTCAAGCAACCCCTCCGGGGTGGTGAGCCTTATCATTCAATGGTCCTTGATCGCAAGCAGCTGGAGCTTTCATGCCTAAAACCGCTTTACTCATCGGCGCCGGGCCCGCGGGGCTCACGGCCGCCCTCGAGTTCCTCCGCCGTTCCGAGATTCATCCCATCGTGCTTGAGGCCAGCCACGAGATCGGTGGCATCTCGCGCACCATCCGTCATAACGGCAACCGCATCGACATTGGGGGGCATCGGTTTTTCTCCAAATCAGACCGGGTGATGAACTGGTGGATGGATTTGATGCCACCCGAGGCCACCGCGGATGCCGAGCATGCGCTACGGCATCAAAATAAGCAGCGAACCCTCAAAACCACAGGTCCTGGGGTATCTCCGGAGACTACGGATCTTGTGATGCTGGTGCGTCCACGCAAAAGCCGCATTTACTTTTTGCGTCGCTTCTTCGACTACCCCATCAAGCTGACGGCGGACACACTGGGCAAACTCGGGCTGGTCCGCACCCTGAAAATCGGCTTCAGCTACCTGATAGCCAGGCTGTTTCCACGCAAGGTGGAGAAGTCGCTGGAAGACTTCCTGGTGAACCGCTTCGGCCGCCAGTTGTACCTCACTTTCTTCAAGTCTTACACCGAGAAAGTCTGGGGCGTGCCCTGCGAGTCGATCAGCGCCGAGTGGGGGGCACAGCGGATCAAGGGACTGTCGCTCACTACCGCCATTCTTCATTTCCTCAAGAAGGCCTTTGCTTCGAAAAAGGACGAGGCGATCCAGCAGAAGGGGACCGAAACGTCACTGATTGAGAAATTTCTCTACCCGAAATATGGCCCGGGTCAGCTGTGGGAGCACGCCGCTGACCAGATCCGCAGGCAGGGAGGAGAGATTCTTCTTGGTTGGCGGGCCACCCGGTTATTCGTAGAGGGGGATACAATCACCGCCGTCGAGGCGGTCAGCGATACCGGGCAACGGCGCCGCTTCTCAGCCGACTATGTTTTCTCGACCATGCCGGTCCGGGAGCTGGTTGACGCTATGGATACCCCTATACCCGGAGAGGTCCGCGAAGTGAGCGATGGCCTGCAATATCGCGACTTCATCACCGTGGGGCTTCTGGTCGACCACCTGACGGTGCGCGAAGCGGATGGAGGTCCGCTCAAGGACAACTGGATTTATATCCAGGAGCCGGACGTACTGGTAGGGCGGCTACAGATCTTCAACAACTGGAGCCCATATATGGTTGCCGATCCCAGCAAGACCTGGATCGGCCTTGAGTATTTCTGCTACCAGACCGATGCCCTATGGAAGATGGCAGATGATGATTTGAAGAAATTTGCTATTGCCGAGGTGGAAAAGATTGGAATCCTGCGGGCTTGCGACGTAACTGATGCACATGTGGTGCGGGTTCCCAAGACCTACCCTGCCTACTTTGGCACCTACGACCGATTCCATATCATCCGCGAATTCCTTGATCGCTTCCATAATTTGTACCTGGTTGGCCGAAATGGAATGCACAAATACAACAATCAGGACCATTCCATGCTGACCGCCATGACCGCGGTCGATAACATCATCGCCGGCGTCCAGGACAAGGGCAATGTCTGGTCCATCAATACGGAGATGGAATATCATGAGGAGGAAGCCAAGGACGAAACACGGACTTCAAGCTCCCCCACCAAGAAGACGGACAGTGTAGGGGCCGCCGTTTAAAGCACTGATCTGGTGAACAAAATGGACCCGAGTGGTCTGCCCGGCCCGGGAATAAAAGCCCTAGGTAGCGGTTTCTTATCAGCAAGGGCTCATTTCGTGGCAACTTTGTCCGCGTTTCACCCGGTTCTTTGTGTCAATCTTGCACGATTTGAGTATGGCTTTCCCCTGAGATTCGTAGTTACATCAAGGCATTTGATGCTAAAGCGGAGTCCAGAGACAAGATGAGCGAGTCTATTGCGATCACGGTAGTCGGATCGGGCTATGTTGGTTTGGTGGCGGCCGCATGCTTTGCTGAAATCGGCCATCGGGTCCTGTGCGTCGACAACGATGAAGATAAGGTAAACAAACTTAACCAGGGCCTGGTGCCGATTCATGAGGAGTTCCTCCCCGAGTTGCTCGGCAGGCACCGTTCCAGTGGCCAGGTTCAGTTCACTACCGACCTTGGCCATGCCACGCAGGCGTCGCAGGTCATCTTCATCGCCGTAGGCACACCGCAGAGCGAGACCGGCAACGCGGATCTGTCCTATGTTGACGCAGTGGCCAGCGAGATTGCTCGTTCTATTCACTCCTACAAAGTCATCGTCGAGAAGAGCACGGTACCGGTTTACACCAACGACTGGATTCGACGCACGATCGAACGGAATGGTGTCTCGAGGTCGCTATTTGACGTGACTTCAAATCCCGAGTTCCTTCGCGAAGGCACCGCGGTCAAGGATTTTCTCCATCCGGACCGCATTGTTCTCGGCGCTGACAGTGAGGCGGCCGCGAAATTGCTGGCGGCCATTTACGAGCCTCTCACTTCGGGCAGCTACTACGACCGCTCCGACGCCGTCCCGGGTCATCGGTGCGCCGCCGATCTCCCACCGTTTCTGCAGACCTCCACCAAGGCGGCGGAAATCATCAAGCACGCCTCAAATGCCTTTCTGGCCATGAAGATCTCCTTTATCAATGTGGTCGCCAACCTGTGCGAGGCGGTCGATGCGGATGTGGAGCATGTTTCTCGCGGCATGGGAATGGATAAGCGGATCGGCAAGCGATTCCTGAGCGCCGGCATCGGTTATGGGGGCTCGTGTTTCCCCAAGGACGTCGCCGCGTTTCGCTACGTCGCGCAACAGCTGGGTATCGACTTTAGCCTGCTTGAAGAAGTGGAAAAGATCAATGAACTGCAGAAAGAGCGGTTCTTTCAGAAGATTCGCTCCGCATTGTGGACCCTGCGAAAGAAACGTCTGGGCGTGCTCGGTCTGGCCTTCAAGGGGGGTACGGATGATATTCGCGAGTCCCCGGCGCTCGAGATCATCCGCATGCTGCTCGATGCCGGTGCCACCATCTGTGCCCATGACCCGGCCGCGATTGAGCGAGCAAAGCTCGAAATGCCGCCCCATGCCAATCTGCAATACACCGACGATCCCTATGCGGCCGCGGACAATGCTGATGCCTTATTGATCCTCACCGACTGGGTGGAATTCACTCGCCTGGACCTTAAGCGGCTGCGTTATACGCTGCGCTATCCCATCGTTATCGATGGCCGCAACCTTTTCGACCCCTGGGTCATGCAGGATCTCGGCTTCACCTATCTGAGTGTAGGCAGACCTTCCCAGCACACCTCGGTAGAATCGGCATCGACCAAGCGCTGGCCTTAAGATCTGTTCGTTCGATTTTCCAGATCGACTCCAAGACGGGGGAAACCGTATTTTGACGACTCATCGTGTCCTGGTCACCGGCGCCGCCGGCTTCCTCGGCTCTCATCTCTGCGACGCCCTTCTGGCCCAGGGCCATCATGTGGTGGGCGTAGACAATTTTGCTACCGGACGAGCTGCCAACCTGACTGGCCTGAAGAATGACTCGCGATTCACCCTGATAGAGCAGGATATCTGCCAGCCGTTCGACCCGGGAAAGGTCGATTATCTGTTCAACTTCGCCTCTCCTGCCAGCCCTGCGGATTACGCCCGGCTCGGTCCGGAGACGCTGAATGTCGGCTCCCAGGGGACCAGGAATGTTCTCGATCTGGCGCGCAAATATCAAGCCGGTTTTCTCCACGCCTCCACCTCCGAGTGCTACGGCGACCCCGATGTTCACCCGCAGACAGAAAGCTATTGGGGCCGCGTAAACCCGATCGGGCCGCGTTCGGTCTACGACGAGGCCAAGCGGTTCTCCGAAGCCCTCATCATGGCCTACCACCGCTACTACGGTGTTGATACCCATATGGTACGCATCTTCAACACCTACGGGCCGCGCTTGCAGCCGACCGATGGGCGCGTCATTTCCAACCTGATGATCCAGGCGCTGCTCGATGAAGATCTCACAGTTTATGGCGACGGCACCCAAACCAGAAGCTTCTGCTACGTGTCCGATTTGATCGCGGGCATTGTTCTTCTCTCGCGTTCGAGCGAGCATCTTCCCGTGAACATTGGCAACCCGGTGGAATGGACGATCAAGGATTGTGCTCGCGAGGTTTTGGCGGTCACCGGCTCGCGCAGCAAGATCCGCTTCGAGCCCTTGCCGGTCGACGATCCTATGCAGCGCTGCCCCGATATCACCAAGGCAAAAGCCCTGCTAGGCTGGGAACCAAAGATCGGTCTCCGCCAGGGTCTCGAATTGTCCCTTGATTATTTTCGGGCCAGCTTGCCCACGCGCACTTAGTCAGAGGTGAGTGATGAACGATTTGTCGCCCATTCTGGTCACGGGTGGAGCTGGTTTTATTGGATCGAACTTCGTGCTGGACTGGCTCGGCCTGCTGGGCACCCCGGTCGTTAACCTCGATAAGCTCACGTATGCCGGCAACCTGCAGAACCTGGTTTCTGTGGAACGGCATTCCGGTTACCACTTTGAGCAGGGCGATATCTGCGACCCGCCGCTTCTCCATCGTTTGCTCGACCGCTATCAACCGCGGGCCATTGTGCATTTTGCGGCGGAGAGTCATGTAGACCGTTCGCTCTCCGGCCCGGAGGCATTCGTCCGGACCAATGTGGAAGGTACGTTCCGGCTGCTTGAGGCCGCCCGGGCATATGTGGCTAACAGCTCTCCGGAGGACCGGCAGAAGTTTCGTTTTCTGCATGTCTCGACCGACGAGGTTTACGGCACGCTCCATCCTCAGGACCCGCCATTCCAAGAGACCACTGCGTATGCGCCCAACAGTCCCTACGCCGCCTCCAAGGCAGCCTCTGACCACCTGGTGCGCGCTTACGTGCACAGCTACGGCCTGCCGGCAGTTACCACTAACTGCTCTAACAACTACGGTCCCTATCAGTTTCCGGAAAAGCTTTTGCCGCTGATGATTACCAACGCGGTCGCCGGCAAACCACTGCCGGTGTACGGCGATGGCCGGCAGGTGCGCGATTGGCTTTACGTAGGCGATCATTGCTCGGCTCTGCGGACGGTGTTGGAGCGCGGGGAGATCGGGGAAACCTACAACATCGGCGGTCGCAATGAGCAGGCCAATCTCGATACGGTGGAGCTGCTTTGCAGCCTGCTCGATGAGCTGTTGCCCAATTCGCCCCATGTGCCCCATCGCAATTTGATCAGCTTCGTGACCGATCGCCCCGGCCACGACCGGCGTTATGCCATCAACGCGGACAAGATTGAACGTCAGCTTGGTTGGCGTCCGGCCGAGACTTTCGCTTCGGGGTTGCGCCGCACGGTTGAGTGGTATCTCGCCCATCAGGACTGGGTTCAGCAGGTGACCAGCGGCGCCTATCGCCAGTGGATCGATCTGAACTATGCTCATCGCGGAGGCGCTGCGCGATGAAGGGCATCATCCTTGCCGGCGGGTCCGGGACCCGCCTCTATCCCGTCACCCATGTTGTCTCCAAGCAATTGCTTCCCGTTTACGACAAGCCGATGATCTATTATCCGCTGTCGGTCCTTATGCTCGCCGGCATCCGCGAGGTTCTGATCATCTCGACCCCGGCGGATACGGCGCTTTTCGAGCGGCTTCTGGGGACCGGAGAGCAATGGGGAATTTCCTTTAAATACGCGGTGCAGCCTTCCCCGGACGGCTTGGCGCAGGCGCTGATTATCGGCGAACAGTTCATTGGCGGTGCGCCGTGTTCGCTGATTCTTGGGGACAACATCTTCTACGGTCACGATTTTGCCCACAGTCTCCAGCAGGCGGCGCAGATCGAGGATGGTGCGGTCGTCTTTGCCTATCCCGTCTCTGATCCAGAGCGCTACGGCGTAGTGGAGTTCGATGCTTCCGGCCGCGCTTTGTCGATCGAGGAGAAACCAGACAAGCCAAAATCGCGCTACGCGGTCACCGGCTTATATTTTTTTGACGGCTCCGCATCGCAAGTTGCTCGGCAGATTGCGCCTTCCGCACGCGGCGAATTGGAAATCACCGATGTTAATCGCTGGTACCTGGAGCGGGGCAAGCTGCGTACCCAGGTTCTGGGACGGGGCTTCGCGTGGCTCGACACCGGTACCCATGACTCACTGATCGAAGCCGCTATCTTTATCGAAACAATCGAGAAGCGCCAAGGCCTTAAGGTTGCCTGTCCGGAAGAGATCGCCTATCGCCTGGGTTGGATAGACGCCGCACGCCTGGAAAAGCTGATCGCCAGGGTAGCGAAGAGTGGCTACGGAAGATATCTTCGCTCGGTTCTGGACGAGCGCGTCTTCTAGCGAGCAGTGAAACGGCAGATACGGCTTGATGGTTTGTGATGCCGAAAGCAGAAAACCGCAGATCTCTCCACTACGCTGCGCTCCGGTCGAGATGACAAATCTGTTGTCGGTCAACCTCGGGTCTTCCCATGGAAAAACTTACATTTCGTTGCAATGGATTTGTCATCTCGACCGGAGCGCAGCGTAGTGGAGAGATCTGCGGTTTTCTGCCGGGCTTCACTAGCTTAGCTAGCTAGGGTCGCGGACGCAAAGCCTTCAGAAAATCTTCTACCGGCCTGGTGTTCAGGACGTCTGCCTTCGTCAGCCAGGCGCGTCGCAATTGCCGGACTCCATAATGCATCGCATCCAGATGGCTGATGTGATGCGAATCGGTATTGATCACAATGTTGCAACCCAGCTCTCGGGCGCGGCGCAAATCGATGTCACAAAGATCAAGCCGGTCTGGATACGCATTGTGCTCTACCGCCACGCCGGCCTTCGCCGCCTGCTTGAGGACTGCCGTCAAATCCATTTCGTAACTGTCCCTGCGTAGCAATAATCTCCCCGTCAGATGGCCAAGAATCCTGATGTAGGGGTTCTCCAGAGCCTTGAGTAGACGCTCTGTCATCTGTTCTCTGGGCTGGTGGAAAAGAGAGTGGACGCTGGCGATGACCACGTCCATCTGCGCCAGTACTTCCGGTGAGAGGTCGATTTCTCCATCGCCCAGAATGTCGACTTCGATCCCGGCCAGCACCCGTATGCGGCCTTCCATCCGCGCATCGACCTCGCGAATCTGTTTCACATGGTCGAGGGCGCGCTGGTCATCGAGTCCGTTGACCATGGCCAGATTCTTTGAATGATCGGTAATCGCAATGTATTCGTAGCCCCGCGCGATGCCTGCTTCGGCCATCTCGAGGATAGTATTTCGCCCGTCTGTGGCCTGGGTGTGCATATGCACATCGCCGCGCAGGTCACTGGCTTCGATCAGCCGAGGCAGGCGGTGTTCCGCGGCTGCTTCTATTTCACCCTGGTTTTCGCGTAGCTCGGGGGGGATCCAATCAAGGTCCAGCGCCTGATAAATCTCTTCTTCGGATGCGGCAGCTACCACCGCACCATTATCCAAACGTGCCAGCGCATACTCGCTCAAGGTGTAGCCACGTTTCAGCGCGCGCTGTCGTACTGAAACATTGTGCATTTTCGAACCCGTAAAGTATTGCAGGGCCGCTCCATACGACGCCTTGGGCAACAAGCGTACGTCTACCTGCAGTCCGCTCCGCAAACGGAAGCTCACTTTGTTCTGGCCCTTCGCCAGCAGCTCAGCAATTGGGGGATAGTTTGCCGTGTACTCGACTGCAGCGGCAACCGCCTCCTCGGTGCAGGCTGGACCAGTCACCAGCAGATCCAGATCGCCTACGGTCTCCCGTCCCCGGCGCAGGGAACCCGCCGGCATGACCTGTTCTATCCCCGGGAACTGCTCCAGGTAGAGGGTCACTCGTTCCGCAGCGGCTTCAGCGTCGTCGAGCAGAAAGCGGCCACTATTCTTGCGATATTCAGCAATCCCTCGGGACAGCTTGTCGATCAGTTTTTGTCCAAAACGGGGCAAAGTCGCAAGCTTCCCAGCGTCGATTGCAGCCTGTAACTGTTCTATATCGCTAACCTGAAGCGCCTCCCAGAGGAGGGCTACTGTCTTTGGTCCCATGCCTGGCAGTTTCAGCAATTCCAGCATGGTGGGCCGATATTTGGTCAGCAATTCGTCGCGTAGCTTCATGCTTCCGCGAGTTTCGATTTCCTGGATGTTCGACGCCATGCCCTTGCCGATTCCTTGAATGGCAAGCAGCCGCTCCGGCTCGTTTACGAAGGAACTGAGTTGTTCGGTACTGTTCTCAACCGCTTCCGCGGCCCGCCGGTAAGAGCGGATACGAAAGGGATCGCCGGCTGCAATCTCCAGCAGGTCAGCGGTTTCGCCCAACAGCTGCGCAATGGATTTGTTGTCCATCAATGGACATTAAACCATCTTGTGATCGCAACTCAGCGGAGCGCTGAGGATTCAGCGCACGGCGGCCGTACATCACACGCAGCGATACCTGCGAGATGGGGCCCTTGATTCGCTGGCACATCCACGGCGTGAGGCGCTAGGCTACTTCTCGAACTCGAGTAACGGAATCAGCTTGAGGTCCCTTCTGCCCCTGAACGATGTCGAACTCCACCTCGTCACCTTCCTTTAAGCTCTTGTATCCATCGAGTTGAATCGCGCTGTAGTGAACAAACACATCGGGGCCGTCGTCCCGGCCGATAAAGCCGTAACCCTTCGCGTTGTTGAACCACTTGACTTTGCCTTTGTATTGAGCCACTAGCCTGTCGACCTTCCTTGATGCGGATCGAGCATGAAGAGAACAAACTGCTCTCCTTTACAGACGCATCAGAGGGTCGAATGGTTTTCCTCAAATCGCGGACGGCCTGGTGCCGCTCCCGTGGAGACAGCGGACAAGTGCCCTATTTTCTGTTCTTTTTCTTCTCAGCCTGCCGCAGACGTTCATAAAGCATGACTGAAATCAGCGTCTTACCGTCATGGATCCTGCCCTCGTCGATCATGTTAAGCACCTTGGACAGCGGCATCATTTCGATTTCAAGTTGCTCATCGTATTCGGGCTGGGCATCTCCCAGCGTCAAGCCCTCGGCAATGAACACCTGCATGAACTCACCCAAAAAACCCGGACTGGCAAAGTAGCGAACCATTTTTCGCCAGCGCTTCGCCTTGAAGCCTGTTTCCTCCAGCAGTTCACGCTTGGCCCCGGCCAGCGCATCCTCTCCCTCTTCCATTTTTCCTGCGGGAACCTCAAGCAAATATTCCTTCGCTGCGTGCCGATACTGGCGCTCCATCACGATCATTGGGTCTCGCTTGCTTTTCGCGTCATCGATTGCCAGGATCACCACCGACCCGTTGTGCCGAACGACATCGCGGGTCACTTCCCGCCCGTTCTCGATGATCTTGTCGCTGTATACGCGAAAGAGAGGGCCGTCATAGCTCAATGTTGATGAGACCACCTCCACGTTGGGTTTGGTCCTGCCGGATGCTTTTCTCGCCATGCCACTCCTTCACTGTGCCGGACAATTTTAAAGTACTATCCGGTATGCATCGCAGCGTTTGCATCATTGGACTCGGCAACTGGGGCAGCTCGCTGGCCCAGGCTCTCCGCGCTAGCGGGGTTGGGCTGCACGAGGTCGTCGTTCCCCGCGGGCGCTCCGTGGTTCGCCGCGCAAACCGCTCTCTGCCGCTGATCACGCTCGACCGTGCTCAACTGGAAGCCGATATCCTCTGGCTCTGCGTGCCGGATGCCGCAATCCCGCGGGTAACCAGCCGCCTGCTAAAGCGGATTGGGAAACGGGGCCTTGCGGGGCAAATTGTCGTTCATTCGAGCGGCGCACTCAGTGCGCAGGTCTTGCAAGCAGCGGCCCACGCTGGCGCCTCCGTGGCCTCGGTGCATCCCGTGATGAGCTTTCCCACCCGCGTCCCGGTCTCGCTGCAAGGAGTGCCATTTGGCGTCGAAGCGGACGCCAATAGCCGTCGCATCCTGAATGCGATTGTCCGCCGGATCGGCGGTCGCCCATTTGCCATCAAGGCCGCGAGCAAGGTGCTTTACCATGCGGTAGGAGTGGTGTCATCGCCGCTGCTGGTAAGCCACCTGGCCGCGGCCCAGGATGCGGCTGCACTGGCCGGATTCAGCAGCCGCCAGGCACGGAGACTGATTGAGCCCATTGTCCGGGCTACCGTCGACAATTTCTTCCTCAGAGGGGCGGGCAAGAGCTTCAGCGGCCCAATTGCCCGGGGCGACGCGCAGACAATTGATCTGCATCTTCAGGCCCTTAAGCCCCATCCTATGTTGGCGGGCGTGTATCGCTCGCTGGCGCTGTATGCTCTTGAAGCTTTACCCGGTTCCGGCAAGAAGGAGCTGTGGGCTTCGTTGCAGCGGAAATGATGAGAAACTAGACCAATCTGCGTAGGGAGCAAATGGCAATGGTGGAAGGGACGGCCATGAAGACCGAGTGTTATCCCATCTCGATGCTGCCTGGTCTCAGCCGCCTGTTTCTGGATTTCGCGGAGCGCCGCGAAGCGCTGTCGCCTTTCTACCCGGCAAGTGCCTACTCTACGGAATGGATGACCACGCGCCCGGTTCTGCCGCCGGCCGGTCGCGAGACCTTGTGCGATTTGCTGGAGCAGCAAAACCGCAGTTTCGGCGCTGCGGATGAGGTATTCCAAAACATCGCGCGGCTGCGCAACGGCGCCGCTGCCGTAGTCACCGGTCAGCAGGTGACGCTTTTTGGCGGACCACTCTTTACCATCCTCAAAGCGGCGACGACGATTCGCAAAGCAAAAGACGCTTCTATCGCCGGCAGCCCGCACATCCCGATTTTTTGGTTGGCAACCGAGGACCACGATCTGGCGGAAGCGGATCACGTGACATTTCCCGACCGCCACGAGCTCAGGACCTTGCGGCTGGCTTCAGAGCATGGGAATGGCTCGGCGGTCGGCGCCGTCACCATCGGAAAGAACATCGATGAGCTGGTAGAACAGGCGGCTGCGATCCTTGGCCCGGGTCCGATGCTTGATCAGCTCACCGCCTGTTATCGCCAGGGGCAGAGCCTTGGCCAGGCTTTTGCGCAATTCATCTCCCGCACCTTTGCTGCTCAAGGGCTGGTGGTGATTGATGCCTCGGCCCGGGGCTTCCATGCTCTGGGCAGCGATGTTTTTCGCCAGGCAATTGTGCGCGCGGACGAACTGCGGGTGGCCCTCAACGATCGCGACCAGCAGCTTGCGGCCGCCGGGTATCATTCCCAGGTTTTGATTCCGCCACTTTCCAGCCTGCTCTTCCTCTTCGACGGCAACACCGGGGCGCGGGTTCCCCTGAGGCGCACTACGGAGGGTGGATGGCATGCGGCGAGGCAGAGCTTTTCCACCTCAGAGTTGCTTGCTATTTTGGATACGGAGCCGGAACGGCTAAGCCCCAACGCCCTGCTGCGGCCTGTGTTTCAGGATGCTATTCTGCCCACCGCGGCATACGTGGGCGGCCCGTCTGAAGTGGCCTATTTCGCTCAGTCGCAGGTACTTTATGAGCGCCTGCTGGGTCGAGCTACCCCCGTCCTTCCCCGTCTGTCGGCCACACTCATCGAGCCGCCGATCGCCGGCTTGCTGGCCCGGCATGAGGTTTCGTTACCCGATGTGATCCAGAGCGCCTTGAAAGATCCACTGGATCTGGCCCAACGCTTGGGTGCGCGCGCGATTTCCGTGGTGGGCAAGCGCAAGCTCGCTGCCGCCGGCAATGCTCTGGATACTGAACTCTCGGCACTCGCTACTTATATGCATTCGCTCGATCCCGGTCTGGGGCGGGCTGCGGATGTCAGCAGCTCCAAGATGCGCTACCAGATGAATCGCATGCGCCGGTTGGCGGCAAATTATGAGCTCCGGCGGGAGCAATCTTTGGGTCGCGATGCCGGGCTGATCGCGCTCAACCTGTTCCCGGATCGTCACCCACAGGAGCGGGTTCTGGGAGCGGCCTGGTTTCTCTCCCGCTATGGGGAAGGTCTTCCCGAATTGCTGGTGGAGCAAGCCGGTCAGCAATGTCCCGGGCATAAAGCCATCTGGATTTGATCCAACCGTCGCGTTGGGACCGGGACTCCCCGGCCCGGAAAAAAGTCAGGCCCTGATACAAAGCATCCATGTGCTTCCGGTCGGGTCAGCGTTAAATGTTTTAGAATGTTGGCAGCAATGAAGGTCAAACCGGTCAAGCCGTTCGATGTCACCTGTCCCGATTGCGGGGCAATCCTGAAGGTTGACCCCGAGACCAGGGCGATACTCTCGCACAGCTCCGCGCCGCGTAAACGGACCTTTGAAGATTTTGAAGCGGCAGCCAAGGCCATGCGCGAACAGGACGAGCGCAAGGAAGACATTTTCCGCCAGTCGGTCGAAGCGGAAAAGAATAAACAACAATTGTTCGACAAGCGATTCGAGGAAGCGTTGCGCAAGGCAAAGGAATCTCCCGACGAAGGGCGACCTCTGCGTGAATTCGATCTCGATTAAGGCATTTCTCCGCATCTATAACAGAGTGCACGCGAAAGAGAGACAGCGATGGGGATCACACGCATTCCACAGCAAGTGGCATCAACCGTTCAGGACGCCACCGACACCCTGAAATACCAGGGAAACCGGCTTCTTGACCAGGGTTGGGACAAGAATTGGGTCCGCACCGTGGCTGCAGGCTCGCTGGTGACCGGAGCAGTTCTGCTGGCCAGTGGCAAGCGTAAAGCCGGATTGGCCGTTGCTGCTGCCGGGACCGTCTTCGCCTTGCTCGAAGATCCTGAGGGCGTCAAGAAGGTGTGGAACAACATCCCGGATTATCTCGACAGCGGTCACAGTATGCTGACCCGTTTTGAAAAGTTTGTGGGAGAGTTGACGGCCCAGGGCGAGAAGTTGCGCACCGTGGTTGAAAAAGCAGTGCGGCAGTAAAGAGCGCTTTACAGCTTGGCTTCAGCTCCGCTGATTGACGAACGTCCTGGGCTACTCTCAGGAACTCTCAGGCGTCCCTACCGGACTGGGTTTGGAAATAGATTCTCGCAGTTAACCGATACCCAGTTGTTCGCGAGCCTTCTGGCTGATGCGGTCCGGCGTCCAGGCCGGCTCCCACACCAGGTTGACCACGGTGTCACTGATTTCCGGAATACCCGCCAGCCGGTTACGTACCTGCTCCATGATGGTGACGTGGGACGGACACCCTTGGGACGTCATCGTCATTTCCACTTCCACCCGTTGCCTGGGAAACGCTCGCTTGGAGTTCGCATCCGGAGTCAGCATGACTTTATAAATCAATCCCAGGTCCACGATGTTTACCGGGATCTCCGGATCGTAGCAATCCCGCAAAGCCTGCATAACGTCTTCTTCGGTGAGTGCCATCTTAGTTCTTGCGCTCCACCAGGTACCGTGCCACCGCCTTCAACCGGTCGGCACGCTGACCGTAGCTGGTTAGTTGCGTGAACGCCTCATCAATAAGCCGTTCCGCGTCCTTGACGCTCTGCTCCACCCCGTAGACCGCCGGCCAGGTGGCTTTCTCACTGGCTAGATCCTTGCCCGCTGTCTTGCCCAACTGGGACGAATTCTGGGTTACATCCAGCACATCGTCCATGATTTGAAACGCCAGCCCCGCTTTGCGTCCGAATTCCCGCAGCCGCTCGATGTCATCAGCATCCCCGCCTGCGTAAATGCCCCCGGTGATCAGGCTGACGCGAATCAACGCGCCAGTCTTAGCACGATGGATGGCTTCCACAACCTCCGGGGTTGGCTTGTGTTCCTCGGCTTCGAGATCCATGACCTGCCCGCCGATCATGCCCTCGACCGTTCCTGTCGCCTGAGCGATGGAGCGCACAATCTCTACCGCTTGCGGAGCCGGGCATTGGATACCGGCAAGCACCTCGTAGGCCTGGGTTTGAAGTGCGTCCCCGGCAAGGATGGCTATGGCCTCCCCAAAGGCCACATGGCACGTCGGCTTGCCCCGGCGCAGGTCATCGTTGTCCAGAGCGGGTAAATCATCATGGATCAGGGAATAGGTGTGCAACATTTCGATCGCCGCGCCCAGCTCTTCCACCCCCACAGGGAGCTGACCGGAGCCGGCGATCATTCTTGCTGCTTCCAGGCAGAGCACCGGCCGTAAGCGCTTACCGCCGGCAAAAACGCTGTGCCGCATCGCGCGATGAATCGAGACCGGCGCCTGATCCGGACCCGGCAACAGACGATCCAGAGCGTGGTCGATAATCTCTGCTTCGCTGCTCAGAATCTCGCGCACACTTTGCTGCATTTTGGTAATCATACCCGACGGCTGCGACGCTCCATCATGGCCACGAGTGCCAGCGCCAGCAGCGAGAGGGTGGAGACTGCGCGCCCGGCGATGACGTCCCTGGTCGCCGTCCATTGCACTTCAAGCGCATGGCTTCCAGCCATGACCGGCACCGCCATCAGCCCATCACCCCGCACCGGGCGGCCTGGCGCCGCTTTGCCATCGACGGTCACGCGCCACGACGGATAGTCCATCAAACGCAACACTGCATAGCCACTCTCCGGGGTAACAACCTTAACTAGCCAATGCTCAGCATTCCATTGTTTGGTGTCTGCCCTGGCCGCAATCGTGCCCACCGCTCCAGCGTGCCACTCCGGGTTGTCTCCCTGGCTACTGTCGGCGGTGTCATCCTGCGCGGAACGCAATAGCCGCACCAGGGGCAGATGTTGTTGCACCGAGGAATTGTCAGCTCCTACCGGCGTGTACTCGTCGGTGCCCAGCGTGCCTTGTCCCAGGCGGAAGCCGGCGACCTGTGCCGCCACAGCATCCTCGTCGTCGCAGGGCTGGAAAAAGAGGAGGCCGCCGCCGATCGCCATGGCGGCAACCAATACCCCTGCCAACGTCGCGGTGCGTCCGCCGGTTTTCTTTACAGCCATCCCTGCAAGCGCACAGGTCAATACGCTCAGCGCCAGCGTCCAACGCCAGGGAAACTGCAAAAACTTCATATGCGGGGTGAGCTTCCAGATCACATCGCTGACTGGTAATTGCAACAACACAATGAGGGGAAGCAACGCGGTGAACACAATTCTCGCCCGGCCGCCGGCTTGCCTCCTCCACGCCAGGCAGGCGGCGATCGCGGCCACGGTAAGTTCCGCGGTGAAGATCCAGGATGCCGTCCACAATACTTGATCATGAAAAGCGTTCGTGGTGCGCGCGAAGAGAAAGCTGTCTTCGACCCGCATCCCGGGGATGATCGCGCGATCGATTTGTACCCATCGCTGTTCGAATGCCGCGGGTACGATGTAGAACGCTGCCAGTCCCAGGCCGAGAGCCATTCCACCCACGGCGCGAAGAGCGGGCCATGGTCTGCCTTCCGCGATCCACATTCCCAGCGCGAGGACTGCCAGCATATAGCTGCCCACGACCGCCGCGGGCGAATTGGTGAGCCACAAGGCAGCCACCGACAATCCCAGGGGCGCAATGGACGACCGGGTTCTCAAGGCAAACAAAACCATCAGAGGAAGCCAGGCGCCGGCCAGCAACTCGCCCAGCGCTGACCGTTCGTAGACCACGAACATGGCGTAGGGATTGGCGACATATAAACAGGCGGCAAAGGTAGCGGCCGCGGGTGACGCCCATTCCCGCGCCAGCAGGTACATGCTGGCCCCTGCACCCAGCAGCGCCAGCAGCACGAACAGTACCGGGGCCGCATGCCACCCGCTGATGGTTCCCAGCACGCCTCCAAGCAGCCAGGAAGCCGGGGGATAAAACATCAACCGCGGCTCGCCTGCGCCGTAGTTTGCATCCTGCACCCAATGTGGATACGGGAGACCGGTATGCCAGGCTCGCGCTACTTCCATCCATGAGAGCAGGTGGAAATCGAAATCATGGCCGCACGAATTGCCTCGCCCGATCAGCGTTCCGACCGCTAGCAATGCGGTGCAACCGATCAGCAGGCTTCGAAGTTGTGAGGAAGACATCAATCGAGAATTTCCACTTGCCCATGACCGTGGGTATCCCGGAGTCGTGGGCAGGATAGCGCGCGCGTCACGGCACCAGTCGCAGAGTATGCCTGGTGGACGCGCTCACCGCTCCCTCGGTGAAGGGCATGGCAAAAGTTTTTCCGCTATACCAGTACGGCCACTGGTCGAGATAGTACGGGCTGAGTGGATCGCCCGACTCACCCATCACGATGTTTTCCGTCGATCCGTCCAGATTGCTCCAGTCCACCGTCAGGCGCTGGCTGGCGCCCAGCAGACCGCGGACGTGGTCGACAGTGGTCTCGTCGCCGGCAAGCTGGTAAGGCCCGGTGCTGGTCCATTTGAAGAATGGCATCATCCCGTATAAAGGGTGCTCTACGTTGATTATGTGCCGGCTGCCATAGGTCCAGTCGCGAAGCAACGCCGGAGCATGATCATCGACCATTCCCTTTTTTACTGCTGCCGCGATCAGTTCATCCCAGCTTTTGTAGTTCGCCGGAAGCCATTCTGGTGCAGCCTTCTCGACCATTTCCTCCTGTACGAAGTTCTTGCTTTGCCAATCGTAGAGCTGCCATTCGGGGCCCAGTTTAGGCTCGAGAACCAGCGGCCATAGCGCTTTCTTCGTGGCGTCCACGATTTCGGCCGCGACCGAACCCGTAGTGATCACCCCATCCCAGGTGCGCATCAGGTCCGCGGCCTGCCGCAGTTTTGCGTCCGCAATCGTTGAGCGGTCGATGGCATACGCAAATCGCTGGCCCAATGCCCGATCCACCTCGGAAAAAGTATCCGTCTGTAGTGTGAGCATGTCCGCCGGTGTGAGTTTCGTATGGCTTGAAAGCCACTTCCAGATGCGCTCATTGCGATAGGGGGCGTCCCAGTTAAGAGCCAGAGGGTACGAGTAGTCGTCGGGCGTAATGCGCGCGTTGGCGGTGGCGACAATACCGCTGTCCGGGTCGAGCACGCTTGGCAGCAATTGGAATGGGACGTACCCTTGCCATTCGTGCTCGCTGTCTGCGGCGGTTCCGGTTTCAACGATGGGGATTCCGCTCAAGCCGGCCGGTCGAATTGGAAACCATCCGACCGCCTGGTAGCCGATATGGCCCTGGTCATCAGCATAAGCGACGTTTTGGGTTGGGCCCCACCATTCGCTGGCCGCCTGGCGGAATTCTGTCCAGTTGCTGGCTGCGTTCATTCCCTGCAGCGGCAAACCGTGCAGATCAGGCGAATACAGGACCCACTTAAGGGTCAACATACGCGTCTCGTGGGGCAGGATTGGCGTGATCACCGGCCCGTGCTCGGTTCGCTCCACATCGAGCACAACATCGTTACCGAAGCGCACATGGATATGTTCGCGATCGTGCTCTGGCTGGTGCCAACCGTTGCCCGCCCAGTACTCTCCCTGGGCGTTCGTCTTTTCCACGTAGACGTCCTGAACATCTCCATTCAACGTGGTAAAGCCCCATGCAATGTGATCGTTGTGCCCTTCGATGATGAGCGGAATGCCGGGGGTGGTTACCCCCGATACATGGAAGCTTCCGGCTTGCAAGTCTTCTTCGTGCCAGATGTCGGGAATGGAATGCTCCAGATGCATGTCATTCGAGAGCATTGCCTTTCCGCTGGCGGTGCGGACGCCGCTCACTGCCCATTCATTGGAGCCGGGCTTGCAGCCGTCGCATCCATCCGACCCCAACTTGAGAATTGCTCGCAGCCGCAACAGGTCTTCGAGGCTGGTTTGCGACTCGTCGGGCGGGGCTTCCGGAATATTCTGTGGGGGAGCCGTCAGGTCGGGAATCGACTGCGTAGGCGGATGATCGCGCCAGGTGGTGGTGGGATATAACTCTGCCGTCAGGTTGCGCGCGAGCTTGGCTTCTACCTTCTCCCGCTCCAGTTTCCAGGGGTACAGCGTATCCAGCCTGGCCACCATGTTCAGAGCCACCAGCCAGGAATCCACCGGCTGCCATGGCCGGGGCTTATAGCCCAGCAACCGGAATTCAGCCGGCAGGTTGTCCTGGTGGCTGCTGATGAATGCGTTGACCCCCCTGGCGAAGGCTTCAAAGAGACGTTTCTGGTCTTCGGGCATGGTTGCCGTCAGATGCTCTGCAGCCGGCCGGATCTGCAGCACCCGCTGCACCTTATCGTGTTCCACTACGCTGGGACCCAGCAGTTCCGCCAGCTCGCCGGCGGCGAAACGCCGTGCCATATCCATTTGCCACAATCGGTCCTGGGCGACGACAAAACCCTGCGCTTCCAGCAGGTCATCCATGGTTGCGGCCTGGATATGCGGTATACCGTGAACGTCCCTCCGTACGAGCACCGGAGCGGAGAGTCCCGGCAGTTGCAAATTGCCATCGAGCACCGGCATTTGCTGGCGCATGGCGCCCTTCAACCACGCCATACTGCCGATTGCGCCTATTATCGCCGCAATCAACAGGCCGATTACCAGACCGGCCGCAATCCGTATGAACACCGGCAATCTTCGCCGCTGCACGGCACCAACCTCGATCCTCGCCATCATTTCATCTCGTCTTCCAGCGCTCATTGTCTCATCGCGGCCCGGATTTCTGCGTCAGCAGCTTGACACACAAGCGCCTCCCGGCAATCCTAGTCATTCGTCGATGGAGAGGATTTAACTGTTTGAAGGCCTGCGTTTTCTATCACGACCGGTGTTTTGACGGAGCATGTTCCGCTTCGCTCTTCGTGCGTTTCCACCGCGAATGCATTCGCCAGGATGCGCACTACCACTATCACGGGTTGGTGCATCGGGCCGGAGCGCTCTTTCAAGAGTCTGATTTTACCGGTGACGAGAACGCGATTGTCGACTTCAAGTACAGCGCTTCTCCGCGTATCACCTGGTGGTTCGACCATCATCTGAGCGCGTTTCTGACTCCTGCGGACCAACAGCACTTTCTTGAAGGGCAGCGCGACGGCAGCGCGCGCGATCGCCATTTCTACGACCCGAATTACACCTCCTGCACCAGTTTTATCGCTCACATCGCGCAGACTCGTTTCGGTTTTGATCCCAAGCCGGTGGCGGAGCTGATTCGCTGGGCCGACATTGTGGACGGCGCACTGTACGAAAGCCCCAAAGTCGCGGTCGAAATGGCGGAGCCCGCGATGAAGCTGACCCTGGTGATCGAATCAAGTCAGGATCCGGCATTCATTCCCAAACTGATTCCGTTGCTGACTGAGATGAGTCTGAGTGAAGTGCTGAAGCAGCCGTTTGTGGCTGAGCTTCTTCCGCCGCTGCTCGAACGGCACCACAAGTCACTGGCTCTTATCGGGGAGCGCACCGAGTCCCTTGACGGCACGCTTTACTTCGACATCACCGACCAGCCGGTCGAGGGCTACAACAAGTTCGTTCCTTATTTCCTGTACCCTGAGGCGACCTATAGCGTGGGGCTGAGCAAATCCAGTTTCCGCACCAAGGTTGCCGTGGGCTCGAACCCATGGACCAAAGCTAAACCTGAGCAAATGGTGAACCTGGCCCAGATCTGCGAACGGTACGGTGGAGGGGGGCATGCGCGCGTAGGCGCCATCTCTTTTCCGCCCGACAAGGGCGATTTGGCCCGTGCCGCTGCTGCCGAAATAGTCGCCGAACTCCGCGCCCACAATCCCTTCCCGTGATGGAGGCGTCCAGAGAAAACCGCAGATCTCTCCACTCCGCTGCGGTCCCACCCAAGCTGATGCAAAAACGCCTCGGTCCAGCAACCACTCTCTATGGAACCGTTGCCCTTTCCTTTGTCATCCCGAGCCGATGACCTCGCCTGCGGCGAGGTCATGAAACCAATGAACATGGGAAAGCGGTGTTTGCCATCCAGGCCCAGAGGGCCGGCACCAAAAATAGCCCAGCCCGGAAGGGCTGGGTAGATATAAGCACGCGGTCGAGCGCCGGAGGCGCGGCACCACACTCTTTGTTTGTTCATTAAGAGCGGCTGTGACTTTTTTAATTTCCCTTGTAGTCTGTGGCCGGAAAGCTCCGAAGAGCACCTGCCAACAAACATCGACGGGGTCCTTCGACTCCGCGCCATAAACCCTCTGTTGTGCGATAGATCTGCGAGGCGCTTCGCTCAGGATGACGCCTTTCTGGAGGGGACTAAACAACATCTGGACGGGGTGCAAAAATCACGAAAAGATCAAAAAAGTCACAGGCTCCGAGCGAAGCCGACCTGTCCCGGCGTGCCGTGGAGGGATCTGCAGTTCTTTCCACCATCCACCACTGCTGCAGCTCAAACATGAATTGTCATCCCGCCTGCCCCGGCGTGCCGTGGGACCGAAGCGAAGCGGAGTGGAGGGACCTGCTGTTCCCACACTTTCCTGGAAATGTTTTTCGACCGCAGCGTAGAGGAGTGGAGAGATCTGCGGTTTTCTGGATCGGTCGGCTCGCTACCTTACCTGTGCACGATAGACTTCTTGACCAGAGAGGCAAATGACGAATGAAACTCTATCGCACCGCCAGCGGCTACATAGTCGAACACCAGGATCGATTCTATGCAGGCGCGGAGACATCCTGGGATCAGCTGATCACTCGAGATGATCTCGAAGCCCATCTGACAAAGGCGTTGTCCCAACTGAAGCCCATGGACGCGCGCTCGTTCGCGGACATCGAAAAACTGGTCGCAGCCCCCATCGGCAAACAGGAAGTGTGGGCCTCCGGGGTCACCTACTATCGCAGCCGCAACGCCCGCATGGAGGAGTCAAAGAGCGCCGGGGGTGGGGACTTCTACGACCGCGTGTACGCTGCCGAACGTCCTGAACTCTTTATGAAAGCGACTCCCAATCGCGTGGTCGGACATCGCGGCAAAGTGGCCATAAGAAAAGATGCTACCTGGTCCGTACCCGAGCCCGAACTAACACTTCTCGCCAGTCCGGCGGGCAAGATTGTGGGCTACACCATCGGCAACGATATGAGCTCGCGAGATATTGAAGGCGAGAACCCTTTGTATCTGCCGCAGGCCAAACTCTATGACCGAAGCTGTGCCCTGGGGCCGGGGATACTCCTCGCCGGCGAACCTATCCCCACCTCAACCGAGATTCAACTGCAGATTCTGCGCGCGGGCAAGACCGTTTTTTCCGGCGCCACTGCGCTCACCGAGTTGAAGCGTACATTCGACACCCTGCTCGAATATCTCTACCGTGACAATTCATTTCCTGACGGCTGTTTCCTGCTCACCGGGACAGGCATCGTTCCACCCGATGAGTTCACGCTGCAGCAGCAGGATGAAATTCACATCACCATCACCGGCATAGGAACGCTGATCAATACGGTTGGTTAACTATGATTTGGGCGCGGTAATTTTGTACGTCAGTTTGTCCGATTCGAATCTGCCGCTCGGTGCCGCGACTCCGGCTTCCTTTAGCTTCTCGTCATCAGCCGGGGTCGCGCTCGGCCCGTCATAAACCACGCGAAGCTCGTAGGTCCCGTGCGCGTTTGCATCGACGCCCATGGCCAGCGGCCGCCTGGCCTCATAGTCCTGACCCGCCTTCAGCACCAGCCATTTTTTGGCCCGCTCACGGATGTCGGGCAGTCCGCTCCCATCCACTTCCAGGCCGCAATCCGTGGCCGGCTGTGACTGGCTCGAATTCTCAGGGATGAACTTTACCTCAAGTGAAAACGCGCCCGGCGCGGCCTTGCATAGCAGGGGTGGGTCGGGAATGCGCAACACATGGCCCGACTGGTTCAAAATGTGAATCACCAGGATCGGCTGCTGTTCCGGCGCTGCCATATCGAGGGAAGCAGTCAACTTCAGATCGGGTTTGTTGGTCTGCTTGGCACCCGCGCCTGATACCAACAACATCACAATCGCTCCGACTGTCCCCAGAGTTCGCATTGGGACCCTCAGCCTAGATCCTAGTACATTTCACTGCGGCGTTATAGGTCACTTAGGTCGTTCAAGTTCAAAACGGTCGGTCGTGCGCACGTAGGTTGAACCTGCCATCCGGCCCACTGCCCGCAGCTTGTCCGGGTCGATGCGAAAGTTCTCAATAAGATCCCGGTCGACATGAAAGCGCATGACTTCGCCCAGGACCAGGCTGCCACCACCGGGCTTGTCGCTCACCTGCACGATCTGTAGCAGGCGGCATTCCATCTGTACATGGCTCTCCGCGACCCGTGCCGGCTTGATCAGATCGCTGGCGATCGGGGTCAGCCCGGAGAGTGCGAACTCATCGACCTCCGGGCCCACAGTGGCCGCAGTGGCATTCATGCGTTCGACAAATTCCTCCGACACAATGTTGACCACAAATTCCCGCGTCGCCATGATGTTGCGCAGCGTATCTTTCGCCGTGGGTGGCGAGGGACGCAGGATAGGACAGAACACCACTACCGGCGGGTTCGAGCTACAGGCGGTGAAATAGCTGAAAGGTGCGAGATTCCTGACGTTGGCCTCGTCCAGACTGGAGACCAGTGCGATCGGCCGTGGCACAATCGCACCAATCATCAGTTTGTAAATATCCCCAGGAGAGTGATCTGCGGGATCAAAAGCCAGCATGCTCAAAGATTGCCGCGCTCTGCCTGCTCGCGTTCAATGGCTTCGAAGAGAGCTTTGAAGTTGCCCTTGCCGAAGCTGCGGCTCCCTTTGCGCTGGATGATCTCGAAGAATAGGGTCGGCCGGTCTTCTACCGGACGGGTAAAGATCTGCAGCATGTAGCCTTCGTCGTCACGGTCCACCAGGATGCCGAGTTTCTCCAGTTCGTGCACTGGCTCGTCTATGTTGCCGGTGCGCGCCAGCAACTCTGTGTAGTAGGAGTGCGGCACACGCAGGAACTCAATGCCCTGCGCCTGCAGCCGCCCCACCGTATGCAAAATGTCGTTGGTAGCCAGCGCGATGTGCTGTACGCCCGGACCGTGGTGGTACTCCAGGTATTCCTCGATCTGCGACTTCCTCCGGCCCTCCGCGGGTTCGTTCAAGGGAAACTTCACGCGCCCGTTGCCATTCGCCATCACCTTCGACATCAACGCCGAATACTCGGTCGAGATGTCTTTATCGTCGAAGTGCTGATAGAGAGAAAAGCCCATTACCGTAGCGTAGAACTCCACCCAGCGGTTCATCTCGTTCCAGCCGACGTTGCCGACGACATGATCCACATGCAACAAGCCTGTGGGACGCGCCAGGTGATCTTCTCCTTTGCCGACGTAGCCGGGCAGAAAGGCCCCGTGATAATTCTTGCGCTCAACAAAGGTGTGGATGGTGTCTCCGTAAATGGCGATGGAAGCTCTTTTCGTACTTCCGTGGTCGTCCGAGGCTTCGAACGGTTCCTGCACGCTGCGCGCGCCCCGCTTGGTTGTTTCTCTCCACGCTTGTTTGGCATCGTCTACCCACAGAGCAACGTCTCGTACGCCGTCGCCGTGCAGGCGGATGTGCTCCGCGATTTCGTTGTCCGGACGCAAAGGGGTAGTAAGCACAAAGCGAATCTTGCCTTGTTGCAAGACGTAGGAAGCACGGTCGCGTTGGCCCGTCTCGGGACCCGCGTAGGCTATCAAGCTGAAGCCCATTGCCATGCGGTAGAAGTAGGAGGCCTGCCGCGCGTTGCCGACATAAAACTCGATGTAATCGGTCCCGTTCAGTTGCAGAACATCTTCGGTTATTTGTTGTTCTTGGTGCGTAAGCGTAGTCATAGATCTGGGGTTACTCCTTGGGTCGCCCTTCTTTCAAGAGGTTTCACCATCGCATGGGATGACAATGACCGCCAGGAATGGTTTTCCAGCGAGAAAACCAGGACAGCATCCATTGCTTTCAGTCCACATCAATCGGCAAACCTCTTCAGGGCCGGATGAAAGATATACCTTTGGGGAGGTACTTGGATAGACCCCGGAAGGTAGGATTTACTGTGTGTGTACGCCCATCGGGAGGCCAGCACCATTTTCGAACCCTGCATCTCAATTGGATGCCTTGTAAAGAGGAAATGCTCGGGAACGCGTCTTATATATGGTGGGTGTACGAAGGGATCGGAAAGAGGAAAGATCATGGCGATCGGTTCAGCAACACTTGGGGCGGCTGAGCCCTTCTTAATCCAGCAAGACTGGGCGGCGTATACGCCGGAGCAACACGCCACCTGGGCTGAACTGGTGGGTCGCCGTATGCCTCAGATCGAGGCATATGCTTGCGAGGAGTATCTGCAAGGCTTTCAACAGATTGGTCTTAGAACCGATCTGATTCCGAACCTGGCGGATGTGAATCAGCGCCTAAGGCCGCGTAGCGGCTGGAGAGCTACCCCGGTCAGCGGTTTTCTTCCGCCGGATGCATTCTTTGCCATGCTCGCAGCCCGGCAGTTTCCCACCACCACCTGGCTGCGGAGCCGCGAATCGCTCGCCTACATTCCGGAACCCGACATCTTTCACGACGTCTTCGGTCACGTTCCCATGCACGCCCATCCGGTGTTTGCCGATTTCCTGCAGCATTACGGCGTCGTTTGTGCCGCCCTGACCGACAAGGACGCTTTGGAAAAGATGGGGCGTTTATTCTGGTTTACGGTTGAATTTGGCGTGATTCGGCAAAAAGGAGGCTACCGTCTCTACGGAAGCGGGCTTATCTCCTCCCAGGGCGAATCTACTCATGTAATCGAGGGGCGGCCTGAAATCAGGGACTTTGACGTGGACCAGGTTCTGAACCAGCAGTTTTCCACCTCGGAAATGCAGCCGGTTCTCTACGCGGTGGAGTCCTTCGAGCAGATCTATGAGGCCACACGCGAAGCCGAAAAGCGTCTTTGCCGGGACCGGTAAGGACTACCCCGGGACCCAAAATAGCCGTATATTCTTCAAACTGTCATCAGCGATGGTGCACAATTTTTGTAGAAGGAGGCTCCTTTGCCGCGCATCCACTTTCAGCAGCAGCTCGCCGCACTCAAAGACAAACTGTTGGCCATGGCTGCGCTCTCCCAGCAAGCGGTGATCACCTCTGTGGATGCCTATCTGCAGCGAGATGCCGGGCTGTGCCAGTATGTCCGGGAGAATGAGACCGCCATCAACTCGGCTCAGCGTGAAGTGGACGAGATGGCTTATGAGCTGCTGGCCCAGGAACAGCCGATGGCCATCGATCTGCGCTTCATCCTGGCAGTGATCAAGATTAACGGCGATTTGGAACGGGTGGGTGACCAGTCCATGAGTATCGCGATCCGAACTCAGGAATTGCTGGAGTATCCCGCAGTCGAGTTGCCGGTGGATATCGCGTCCATGGGCGAATATGCCTCGCGCATGATTCGATCGGCCATCCAGGCACTGCTGGATGCCGACGCTCAGTTCGCCGAGGCGGTTGTGGTCATGGATGATGAGATCGATCGCATGAACCGGGTAGCCCGGGGCGAGCTCATGAAGGTAATGGAAGGGCAGCCGGAAGTGAGCCTGCAGGCGTTAAACGCGATCATCATCGCAAGGGCCCTCGAACGCATCGCCGACCACGCCACCAACATTTCCCGGGATGTCATCTTCTGGATCCGCGGCGCCGACATCCGGCACCAGGTAAGTACCTCCATCGACTGAAGAAACGCAAGCTACGAACTTCAAAGCTGCGAAAACCGCAGACTGGACACGCGAAGGGTGCCCCAGCCTGCCCCGGCGTGCCGTGGAGTATCGCTTTTTGAGACCTGGGATCCCCCTGGCAAAGACCAATCGATCCAGCCTAAAGCCTGTCTACCCACCAATAGACCCAGGATGACAAAACCACCCGACGCCTGCTACCTCGGATGTATTGACTTGGGTCCGCTACGGGATTAGCTTTAGTCTATGTCCCTGTACTGTCGCCGTAGCGCTGGCTGTTGCGTGATCCCATCACGCCGTACGGGTACGTCCTAAGAATTCAGCAAATCACCAATCTTCGGAAACCCGGGTGTCGGCAATCAACGGCACGCGGGTTTTTCGTTTCAGGGGAGAATATCGATGGCCGAGGTTAAGGAAACAAAAGCCCAGCGCATGGAACGGCTGAAGCGGGAGAAGAACCCATGGGAGGCACTGGATGAAGTGCGTGCCTTTGCCGCTGCCGGCAGGGAATCGGTGCTCCCCGAATGGGCTTCGGCCTATTTCAAATGGTGGGGTGTCTATACCCAGGGAGATGGGGCTGGCGCCCTCGGTGGAAAAGGCGGGGAAGGCAAGGCCACCGATTACTTCATGATGCGCATTGGGCTGCCCAACGGCATCGCTACCTCGGAACAAATCGAGTTAATCGCCGACATCGCCGCCAAGCATGGTCGCGATTTGGTCGACATTACCGTTCGTCAGGCAATCCAACTGCACTGGCTCCCTATTGAAGCGCTCCCCGGGATTATCGACCGCCTGGACGCCGCTGGCCTTTCCCCCAAAGGCGCCTGCGGCGATGTAGTGCGCAATGTAACTGGCTGTCCCCTGGCCGGCCTCGATGCAGACGAGGTTCTGGATGCGTCCCCTATTGCCATTGCTGCGGCTGGAGACCTGAAAGGCAACCCAGAGCTCTACAACCTGCCGCGAAAATTCAAGGTCTCGATTACCGGTTGTTCGGTATGGTGTTCCTATCCGGAGATCAATGACATTGGGCTGACTCCTGCCGTGCGCTCAATCGGCAACGGACGGGAGGTGGGATTCTCCCTGCGTGTGGGCGGTGGTCTCTCCGCTGATCCGCATCTGGGGGTTCGCTTAAATGCCTTCGTGCAACAGGGCCAGGCGGTCGACGTGGTACGCAAGATCACCGAGCTCTTTCGCGATCAGCAGGGATTGCGCGAGAGCCGCGATCGGGCACGCATGAAGCATCTGTTTCTCCGCGAAGGGTGGACTGCCGAGACCTTTCTTGCCGACCTGAACCGGCGGCTTGGCTACCAACTCGATCCGGCGGTGGAGGAAAAGGTTCCCGACGACATCTATCGCGATCACGTGGGCATCCACCGGCAGAAGCAGGAAGGGCTTTGCTACGTCGGTCTTTCGGTGTTGCGCGGGCGCATGACCGCCGCACAGTTGAGTTCTGTGGCCGACCTGGCGAAGCGGTACGGTAATGGCCAATTGCGAACCACCGTCATGCAGAATCTCGTGATTGTGAACGTCCCCTCAAATAAAGCGCAGCTACTCGCGGTGGAATTGGAAGCGCTGGGTTTGCCGGTCGAAGGTTCCCCGTTTTGGAGAGGCGCGATCGCCTGCACGGGAAGCGAGTTCTGCAAGCTCGCAATTACCGAGACTAAGGGTTTCACTCGCTGGCTCGTCGATGAGCTCGAAGAACGGCTCCCTGGATTCGACCAGCAACTTAAGCTGCACGTCACCGGCTGCCCCAATAGCTGCGGCCAGCACTGGATCGCCGACATAGGGATGGAAGGCAAGAAGATCAAGCACCAGGGCAAGCTTGAGGACGCGTACTACTTCTGCGTAGGTGGTTCCGTGGGCCTGCATCAGCAGACCGCGAGGCCAGTGGGATACCGTTGCCTCGCAACCGAAGTCCCGGACGCGCTGGAACGCCTGTTAAGCGGATATTTAGATGTGAGGCGCCCCGGCGAAAACCTGCGCGCATATTTCGCCCGTACCAGTGACGAGCAGTTGCGCGAGCAGCTTGCCGGCGCGGTGCTCGAGGCCGTGCCCAGGGATGCCGCTCCGGTCGGAGGTAGACACCTTGAGTGAGAGTGCCAGTCTTTTTCCTTTATTCCTAAAGTTGGAAGGGAAGAGATGCCTGGTGGTGGGCGCGGGCCTGATTGGTCTGGAAAAGGTCGAAAGCCTGCTGCGCTGCGGTGCGTCGGTCCGGGTGGTGGCGCCCCATGCCGTTGCGCGGGTTCAGGAGCTGAGCTCCAGGGGAGTCATTGACTGGATGGCCCGCGGCTTTGAAGCTGCGGACGTAAGCGGTTGTGACCTGGTCATCGCAGCCACCAACGATCGCGAGGTGAATCGGGCGGTCTTTGCAGAAGCCACCCGTCACCGCATCCTTTGCAACACTGCCGATGATCCACCCTTGTGCGACTTCTTCTTCGCCTCGATTGTGCAGCGGGGCGATCTGCAGATTGCTATTTCAACCGCGGGTCAAAGTCCCGCGCTGGCGCAGCGCCTGCGGCGGGAAATCGACGCTCAACTGCCTTCCGACCTGGGACCGTGGCTTGCCGAGCTGGGCCAGTTGCGGCGCGAAGTCCTGCAGGTGATGCCGGCCGGGGCAGAACGCAAAGCATTCCTGCATGAGCTGGCGCATCGCCAGGTTTGTAGCTTGCCGGCCTGCCCGGCCCGCAATTTTGTGAACGCAGAAATCAAGCATGAGGTTCCCCAATGACTAAGGCAGAAGCGGGCAAGGTTTACCTGGTGGGTGCGGGGCCGGGCGACCCGGATTTACTCACGCTCAAAGCAGCCCGGCTGCTGGCGGAGGCGGGCGTAGTTCTGCACGACGACCTGGTTCCTCAATCCATCTTGAACCTGGCCGGCAAGCGGGCTTTGATTATCAGCGTGGGTAAACGGTGCGGCCGGAAGAAGATCACCCAGGCAGCCATCCACGACTTGATGATCATGTCGGCCCGCAGAGGCCTGGCCGTGATCCGGCTCAAGTCCGGAGACCCCATGATTTTTGGCCGCGCAGGCGAGGAGATCGACGCCCTGCGTGAGGCTGGCGTGCCCTTTGAAGTGGTGCCCGGTGTGACCGCGGCATCCGCTGCGGCGGCCTTTCTGGAGGCCTCCCTCACCGACCGCAGAGTTTCATCCCGATTGATTGTCGTGAGCGGCCATCATGCCGCGCGAACTGTTCCAGAGCCGGATCTTTGGCCGGGTACCTTGCCTAGCGACGCGACCCTGGCCATCTACATGCCTGGGCAAAACCTCGGCCAGGTAGCCGCTTCCTTACTGCGCAGTGGTGCACCCGCGACGATGCCGTGTGTGGCGGTGACCGATGCATCGCGCCCGGAAGCGGCGTACACCGCTTCGCAACTGGGCCGCCTGGCTGATCTGCCCACCTCCTTCGCCCCCACTCTGCTTTTGGTCGGGCACGCATTTGAGGCGGTGCTGCATCGCGGCATGGAACCCGACTCTTTCGAACACGTATCTGGGTTTGTCTCGTCAATTGCCGTCGACGTGGATTGAGTGGTTCATCTCCCTAACTCATCGAATTCATTCCCATCAAATCGCGTCCGTAACCGCTCACTTTCTCCCACGTATACTGGCCAAACACATGCGGATCATCTCAACGGCCACTGCCTTTCCTCCCCATTACTTCTTACAGGACACCGTGGTGGAGGCACTTAAGGGCCAGTGGGAGCAGGGTCTGGAAAATGCAGCCGTGCTGGAAAGGCTGCACTCCCGGACGGGCGTGGCAGGCAGATACTTCACCCTCCCTTTAGAGCAATACCCACCACTCGACACCTGGGGCAAAACCAACGACGTCTGGATCGAGACCGCGGAACGGCTCGGTGCGCAGGCGATCGAATGCGCGCTTAGCAAAGCAGGCGTGGACCGAAAGCAAATCAGCGCCCTGTATTTCGTCTCTGTGACCGGAGTTTCCAGCCCCTCGGTGGATGCCCGGCTGGTCAACGGGATGGGTCTTTCCCCAGGTATCAAGCGCAACCCCATCTTTGGCCTCGGTTGCGTTGCCGGGGCGGCCGGACTGGCTCGTGCCGCGGATTACGTGCGGGCGTATCCCGATCAGATCGCGGTTCTCCTTTCCGTCGAGCTGTGTTCTCTTACCTGGCAGCGAGATGACTTCACCGTAGCCAACCTGATTTCGACCGGATTGTTCGGAGATGGCGCAGCCGCGGTTCTGGTAGCCGGTGATCAGGTGAAGCTGGCAGGGCCCAGGATTCTTGGAAGCGCCTGCTCTTTCTATCCGGACACCCATGATGTGATGGGCTGGAAGATTTCTGAGAAAGGATTCCAGGTGGTGCTGTCACCGCACGTGCCGACGGTTGTACGCGAGAATCTGGGCCGCGACGTAGACGCCTTCCTCGCTCAGCATGGAGTGACTCGTGACCAGGTCGACTCCTGGATCATGCATCCCGGCGGCCCCAAGGTGCTGGAGGCAGTCGCGGATGCGCTAGGCTTGCACGATGGCGAACTTGAGCTCTCGTGGGGAGCACTGCAGCGGGTAGGCAACCTATCCTCCGCCTCGGTGCTGGTGGTTCTGGATGAGGTCATGACCCATCGCCGGCCCAAGCCGGGATCGCGCAGTGTGCTGGCGGCCATGGGTCCCGGATTTTGCTCCGAAATGTTGTTGCTGGAGTGGTAAATGGAGCGCGCAGAGTGATCCGTTGTGATGCACTCATCGTCGGCGGCGGTCCCGCCGGCCTCGCAGCTGCCATTGCCCTCCGGCAAAAGGGATTGGACGTTCTGGTCGCCGACGCGCTTCGTCCGCCCATCGACAAGGCTTGCGGCGAGGGCCTGATGCCGGACGCGCGAAGAGATCTGGCCGCACTCGGTATCCAGGTCACCCACGGCGCTGCTTTTGACGGCATCGCCTTCCTATCCGGGCATCACCAGGCAGCAGCTCATTTCGAGCGTGGGAGCGGCATCGGCATCCGCCGCTTGCAACTTCATTCCCTACTGGTTGCCCGCTGTCAGGAACTGGGTGTGCGACTCGCCTGGGGCAGCCGCATCCACGTAGTTTCAAAGCAGCCCCTCAGCCTCAACGGCGAACCTTGCGTCTATCGGTACGCGATCGGGGCGGATGGCCAATCCTCACGTGTGCGCCAGGCAATCGGCCTGGGCCAGGGCAAGATCTGGAGCCGCCGCTTCGGGACCCGATGTCATTACCGGGTGCAACCGTGGTCCCGCATGGTGGAGGTGCACTGGGGCGAGCTGGGCCAAGCCTACATCACCCCGGTCGGAGCGGAAGAAGTCTGTGTCGCTACCGTCGCCCGCGGTCCCGCCACCAGAATGGAAGAGGTCCTGGCCGGCCTGCCGGCCCTGCGCATGCGTCTTGAGGGTGCGAGCGTATTGAGCCGGGTGCGAGGAGCGCTGACCACCACCCGCAAGTTGCGCCGAGTTACCGCCGGCAATGTGGCCCTGGTAGGCGATGCCTCTGGCTCCGCCGACGCCGTCACCGGCGAAGGCATCGGGCTGTCCTTTCGTCAGGCTCTGCTGCTGGCCCAAGCCATTGCGGTCGAAAAGCTGGACATCTATGAGGCCGGCCATCCGGTAATTCAACGGATGCCGCATCTCATGTCTAGAGTCATGCTCCGCATGGATGCGTGGCCCTGGATGCGGGAGCGGGCCATGAGTGTACTCTCAGGCCAGCCACAACTCTTCGCCCACTTGCTTGCACTCCACCTTGGCGAGCGGTCTATGGGAGATTTCCTGCTTCGGGACGCGCCTGCGCTGGGGTTGCGGCTTCTGGCATAGGGGCGAGGTACCTTGAGAAAAATAAGCAAGTCCAGCATCATCGCAGCTTTGGTCCTCGTCAGTTCCCAACTGGCACTGGCGCAAAACAAGGGGCTGAAAATCCAGCTCGACCCGGCGCAGACTGAAATTCATTGGAAGCTCAACGGTGGTCTGCACACCACCCATGGCACCTTCAAACTGAAGAGCGGAGAGTTCTTTTTCAACCCCGCTACCGGTGTCGCCGAAGGAGAAATACTGGTGGACGCGACCACCGGCGAGAGCGGAAACGCGACCCGTGACAAACGCATGCAGGACGAGGTACTAGAGAGCAATCGCTACCCGGCCATCTTCTTCCATCCGACCAAGATCAAAGGGGCGTTCAAAACTCAGGAAGGCACACAGGAGTTGGTAGGGGAAGGCACCTTCAACATCCACGGCGCAGACCATCCCCTGGAGTTGCCGCTCAAAGTGCAGGCGAACGCCGGCACTGTCACCGCAACAACACGATTTACGGTGCCCTACGTGGATTGGGGAATGAAGAACCCGAGTAGATTTCTGCTCAAGGTGAGCAAGCAGGTGGAAATCGAAGTGGTTGCAAAGGGCACAATCAAACAGCTGGAGTGACGACGCGACGGGGCGAACCATCGCACCCAAACAAATCCAGGCTGTTGACGCTTCTACATGTAGAACGTCTTGATCGCGTCCCAGGCGTAAATGCCGATGATCGCAGCGGTCAAAATACTGGTGACGCCCGTAAAAACCCGTAGAAACGGCTGAATGGTATTCAGTTTGCGAATGATCGCGTCGTTTTCCCGATGCTGGCGATCAGAAATATCATCCAGAAACAACTGATCGTCTTCATAGCGGGTGATGGTTCCACGGTAAAGCAGCAGACCCAGCAGGCAAACCGCGAATACCGCCCAGACTATCCACAAAGTAGGAACTACGTGCATACTTGCCTCCCGGGGGATCCCCCAAGAAGTCCCAGATACCGAGGCGGGTCCGAAACTTGGCGGGCTCGGAGGGTAGGAGGGGCTTACGGCTTAAAAATATAGTCCCGCAGAGACGCGATTGCCCACAATTTTCTCATTTACCGGGCAGGTTCCCGGCAACTCCTTGGGACTGCGGGCGCTCTCAGATCAATACGAGGAGCACGAAAAATGAACGGCAAGAGGCAACGACGTGTTTTGGCGATAGCAACGATCATAGGGGCCGCGTTTCTGGCCGCCTGTAACCCACCCGCCTCAGACCAGCACCTGCAGGAACAGGCTGCCCAGGCGACGCAGCAGGCAAAACAGGGCTCAAAAGAGGCCCTGGCCGACGCCCGGGTAGCTGCGAAAAACGCCGAGCAAGCCGTAAATGATGTGGCTGCAGGGGTTAAGCAGGGCCTGCATAACGACAACGCGCCCGACGGGAGCAGTCGCGTCGATCTGAATTCCGCATCCCAGGCGGATCTGGAGTCGCTCCACGGAATCTCGGTGGGTAAAGCTAAGCAGATCATCGACCATCGCCCTTATACCTCCTCCCACGACTTGGTCAAGGATGGCCTGCTTACGGAGCGGCAGTTCGCCGAAATCGCTCCTGAAGTTACCGTGCACTAGGGTGAGTCGAGGGAGCCGCAGCCGCATCTATTGTTAGAAGGATTCCGTCTTTACTCGCCCGGCATCCGGGACTAAACTAGTAAGTACAGGCAACAAACGGAGATAAACAGATGTCAAGCGTCGCCGAACCGGTAACAAACCTCAATCCCGTATCTATGCCCCTGACGTTGTCACCGCAGGCGGTTGCGAAGGTACACGAAATCATGGCTACTCAGGATCCCTTGCCCGCAGGCCTGCGCATCGGCGTAGTCGGCGGTGGCTGCTCCGGATTTCAGTATTCCATGTCGTTTGAGAACCAGGCGGGCATGATGGACAAGGTCTTCAAGTTTGACGACCTGAAGGTCTTTGTTGATGCCACTTCTCTGATGTACCTCAATGGCTGCGTGGTCGATTACGTTGAGACCCTGGAGGCGGCTGGGTTCAAGTTCGACAACCCGGCGGTCAAGAGCACCTGCGGGTGCGGCTCCTCCTTTAACGTCTAACTCTTCGCTTAGTCTTGCCGAAGGGCTCCGCCACTCTGCGGAGCCCTTTTTGCGTTCCGGGCACAATATTTTCCTTTCCATTCCGTCTTCACTCTAGAAACTCGATGTCGAGCTTGGAACAGTTAACCGCGGAACAGGACCAGTCGATCGCTCAGGCGATGGAGCGCGATGGCGGACGTCTGCGTAACTACATCCGCAAGCATGTGGTCGACATGGAGGCTGCGGAAGACATCCTGCAGGAGGTCTTCGTTGAATTGGTTGAGGCCTACAGGCTGCTCAAGCCAATCGAACAGGTAAGCGCCTGGCTGTTCCGGGTCGCAAAGAACCGCATCATCGATCGCTTTCGTGGCCGCAAGCTCGAGTCGCTGAGCCAGCCTAAGTATGGCGAGGATGACGATATCGCCGTCTCGCTCGAGGACCTGTTGCCCTCACAGGATGACGGGCCCGAGGCGGCCTATGCGCGGAATGTGCTGCTGGACGAAATTGACGAAGCCTTGGAGGAGATGCCTCCGGAGCAGCGATCTGTTTTTATCGCTCATGAATGGGAAGGGTACAGCTTCAAGGAGCTGTCCGCTGAAACCGGCGTGAGCCTCAATACGTTATTGTCGCGCAAGCATTATGCCGTGCTGCATCTGCGCAGCAGGTTGCAATCGATCTACGAGGAGTTTGTGAAGAAATGAGGCAAAGAATGAGAAAGAAATGGCTGTACAAGGTACCAGGGATTCTCTTAATCGTAATCGCGGCGGTTGCCGTATTTGGTTTCATCGTGCAACATCTGTGGAACTGGCTCATACCCGCAATTGTCGGATGGCATGCCATTAACTTCTGGCAGGCAGTCGGCATCCTGCTGCTGAGCAAGATCCTCTTCGGGGGCTTCCGCGGAAGAGGCGGCATGCACTGGAGGCACCGCATGGGAGAGCGATGGGAAAAGATGTCTCCCGAAGAAAGAGAAAAATTCACCCGGGCTATGCGTGGCCGCTGTGGCTATCGCGACTTTCAACCCGAAGAACTGAAGGTCTGAGGTATGTGATGAACCTGGAAGCCCCCGCAATCAGCCAGAAAATCGTCGACGAGTTGGAGAGGGAAAATGTCCGGCTGCAGAGGCTGGTTGCCGAACTGCTGGCCAGAAACCAGCAGCTGCGGCAGGCGCTGGAGTCTGCAAACCGTATAGGAAGTGTTGTCGCCGACGCGAGATAGTTGCTATTCTGGGACTCCTTTGAGAACCCTACATCGCGCACTATCTGTGATTGCCCTGATCGCCGCTGCGTCGTTTGCGCAGGCCCAGGCGACGCCCCAGGATAAGCTCCCCATCTGGGCTTATCCTGATCACTTTTCGCAAGGCCCATCGTCCGGCGCCAATCGCACCGAGGCGGAACATCTTCCCGGTAGCAAAGCAAGCTACACCAGGGCCGAGATCAACGATATTTTTGTCGTGCCGGATTGGTACCCGGACATCCATCCGCCCATGCCGGAGGTTGTCGCCCACGGGCGCAAGCCGGACGTATTCTCCTGTGGCCATTGCCACCTGCCGAACGGCCAGGGACGTCCAGAGAATGCGAGCGTCGCCGGGCTCCCCGCGGAATACATCACGCAGCAGATGGCGGATTTCAAGAGTGGGGCGCGCAAGGGTTCTGACCCCGAGATGCTCTCCGTCACCAACATGATGAAGCTGTCCAAGTCGATCAGCGACGAAGACGTCAAAGCGGCCGCGGCCTATTTCTCCTCCTTCAAGCTGAAGCCCTGGATTCGCGTGGTGGAAGTGGAGCAAGTGCCCAAGACCAGGCCGTCCGGCGGCATGATGGTGGTGGTCGATGGCGGAGGAAACGAGCCGATTGGCGATCGAGTGATCGAGGTCTCAGAAAACCTGGAGCGGACTGAGCTGCGTGATCCCACCTCGGGTTTCATTGCTTATGTTCCCAAGGGAAGCCTGGCTAAGGGGAAGGACCTGGTCACCACTGGCGGCAACGGAACGACCATGGCATGCACCATGTGTCACGGTCCGGACCTGAAGGGAACGGGAAACATCCCGTCGATTGCCGGCCGATCCCCAAGCCAGATGACGCGGCAGCTTATCGACTTCCAGAACGGCGCCCGGAACGGCTCCATGGCCCCGATGATGAAAGGCGTCGTCTCCAAGCTGACCATCGAAGACATCGTAGCCATCACCGGCTACCTGGCCTCGCAAGCGCCCTGATGAAAAGTGGGGGCAAGCCTCCTCGATCAAGCCTTCATCTCGACCGGAGGAATCGCGGGGCCTGCGGCCCACCCAAGGTGATGAACAACGCCTCGGTCCAGCAAAACGCCCTCGGTCCAGCGACCGTTCTACATGGAAGCGCCACTCTCCCCTTTGTCATCCCGAGAGCCTGTGACTTTTTCGATCTTTTCTTGTTTTTTACACCCGACCAGATGGTGTTTAGTCCCCTGCAGAAAGGCGTCATCCTGAGAGCCTGTGACTTTTTCGATCTTTTCTTGTTTTTTGCACCCGACCAGATGTTGTTTAATCCCCTGCAGAAAGGCGTCATCCTGAGCGAAGCGCCTCGCAGACCTATCGCATGACAGAGAGTTTATGGCGCGGAGTCGAAGGACCCCGGCGATGCTTGTTGGCAGCTGCTCTTCGGAGCTTTCCGGCCACAGACCACAAGAGGAATTAAAAAAGTCACAGCCTCCGAGCGCAGCCGAGGGATCTGCAGTTCCGCGGACCCTTCCTGGAAATGTTTTTTCGACAGAGTCAGAAGGATACGGTCCCGTCAGGAGCCTCCTGTAAAGTCGCACACTAATACTTTGCCTTGGATCCGCCCTACAGCTTGGCCGGATACTCCGCCGGTCCCGTCCGCGGCTTCCTGCGGAAAGACTCCAGAAGCGTCTTCAGAATGACATAAAGCACGGGGATGAAAACCAGGTTCAGGATGGTCGAAACCAACATCCCGCCAACTACCGTGGTGCCTACAGAACGCCGCCCCAGGGCGCCGGCGCCGGTGGCGAAATAAAGCGGCAGCACGCCGAGAATAAACGCAAACGAGGTCATCAAAATCGGCCGCAGTCGCAGCTCGGCGGCTTCGATCGCGGCTTCCAGGATAGGTCTCCCCTGGCCACGAATCTGCTCGGCAAATTCCACGATCAAAATGGAATTCTTAGCCGAAAGCCCGATCAGCATAACCAAACCAATCTGACAATACACATCGTTCGACAAACCCCGCAGGGTCACCAATCCCAATGCTCCCAACACCGCCATGGGTACAGCCAACAGGATGATGAATGGAAGAGCAAAACTTTCATACTGCGCCGAGAGCGTAAGGAAAACCACCAGGAGCCCAAGCCCAAAGATGAGCACCGCTTTACCACCGGCTTCAATTTCCTCCAGCGACAGACCGGTCCAGGAGTAGGTCATTCCCTGGATCATGTTCTTCTTGGCCAAAGCTTCCATGTTAGCCAGGCCTTCTCCTGTGCTGTAACCCGGTGCAGCAGAACCATCGATCTCTGCTGACCGGAAGAGATTGTAGTGACTGATCACCTGCGGGCCTGATTGTTGAGCGATGGTCACCAGGTTGTCGAGCGTCACCATTTGCCCGGAGTCGGATCGCACATAGAACCTGCGCAGATCCCCTGGGGTCATGCGAGCAGACTGTCTGGCTTGTACGTAAACCCGGTAGGACCGGTTGTTGTAGTTAAAATCGTTGACGTAAGCCGAGCCCATGTACACGCTTAATGCAGAACTGATCTGACTGAGAGGGACTCCCAGTGCTTTCGCCTTCACCCGGTCGATCGTGATCAGCAACTGAGGATCGCTCGCCGTGTAGCTGGTGTACAGGCCAACCAGCTTGTGGTCCTGGCGGCTGGCCCCAATAATCTGATGGGCAACACGGTCCAGATCCTGAAGCGTATTGCGGCCCAGATCCTGCAACTCGAAAGTGAATCCGCCAAAATTACCCAGGCCCTGAATGGCCGGCGGTTGGAAGATAGCCACCAGCCCGCCTGGCACACCGAATAGCTTCGGGGCCAGCGTTGCGTAGATATCTGCAGCCGAATGCCCGGGGCCCTTTTTCTTGCGTAGATCGACTGACTTGAGCGGGACGAAGATAAGACCGTAGTTCGAGGAACTGCCCCCGCTGAGACTGAATCCCATGACGGCAAAGGTGCCATAGACATCATCGTTCTTGCGGATGATGCTGACCGCCTTTTGCGCAACGTCGGAGGTGTAGGTGAGCGAAGCCCCGGGCGGTGTCTGCACAATACAGATCAGGTAATTCTGATCTTCCGTCGGCAGGAAGGCGCTCGGCGTGTGGTTATAGAGATAGACCGTGCCGGCCAGGCCGGCGATAAAGAACAGCACCACTACGTAGCGCCACCGCAACACCTGGCGGATGGCTTTGCCATAGAAAACTGTGCTGGATACAATTGCGTGGTCGATCAACCCTAACAGGCCGCGTTTGTGTTTCTCGCCGCGCAGAAAGATCGCCGCCAGAGCGGGTGACAAGGTCAGCGCGTTGAAGGCCGAGATCGCAATAGAGAAAGCGATGGTCAGCGAGAACTGTTTGTAGAGAATGCCGGTAGTGCCGGGAAAGAAGGAAACCGGCACGAAGACGGAGATGAGCACCAGCGAGGTAGCGATGACCGCGCTGGTAACTTCAGCCATCGCCACCGAGGTAGCGGAGTGCGGGTCGGAGTGGTCCTCGTTGATATGGCGTTGCACGTTCTCAATCACCACGATGGCATCGTCCACCACCAGGCCGGTCGCTAGCGTGATACCGAACATGGTCAGCGAATTGATAGAGAACCCAAAGATTTTGATGAAAGCAAACGTGCCGACCAGCGACACCGGGATGGTGATTGCGGGGATGATGGTCGCGCGCCAGTCGAGCAGAAAGAGGAAGATCACCACAATGACGATGATGATCGCCTCGCCCAGAGTACCCACAACTTCGCGAATGGAATCGCCAACGACCGTAGTGGTGTCGAAGGGAATTACGTAGGTCATTCCCGGAGGGAACGACTTGGCCAGTTCGTCCAACGCCGCCTTGGCGGCGCGGTCGACCGCAAGCGCATTGGCATTGCTAAGCTGCTGAACGCCCACACCGATAGCGTCGGCGCCGTTGTAGTTAAGGTCGGTAGAATAAGATTCGGCGCCTAATTCCGCGTAGCCAACGTCTTTCAGTTGCACGATGCCGCCAGGGCTATTTTTGACAATGATGTTGTCGAACTCTGCCGGCTCGGAAAGCCTCCCGATCACACGCACCGGGATCTGATAAGTCTGCTTCTTATCCGAAGGTGGCTGGCCCACCTGGCCGGCGGGAATCTCGACGTTCTGCTCCGCCAGCGCACTGGTCACATCGGCGCTGGTCAAGCCGCGAGCAGCCAGGCGTGCCGGATCGAGCCATAGGCGCATGGCATAGCGGCGTTCGCCGAAAATCACAACGTCGCCCACCCCGGGGATACGCTTGAGGGCGTCCTTTACATAAACGTCGAGGTAGTTGCTGATAAAGAGATCGGAGTAGCGCCCATCCGTAGAGTAGAAAGCAGCAGCGAATACAAAGTTGGAGTTCGCCTTGCTGATCGTGATACCGGTGTTGTTCACTATCTGCGGCAACCGGCCGGTCGCTGCCGAGACGCGGTTCTGTACGTCGACCGCGGCGATATCGAGACTGTAACCCGTTTGAAAGGTGGTGGTAATGGCGCTGGTTCCGTCGTTGGAACTGGTGGAGGAGATGTAGTGCATGCCCTGCACGCCATTGATCTGCTGTTCCAGGGGAATGGTCACCGCGGATTCGACCGTCTGCGCATTCGCGCCTACGTAATTGCTGGTCACAAGAACGACCGGCGGCGCCAACGTCGGATACAAGGAGATGGGCAGCGTCGGAATGCAGACGGCCCCGGCAAGGACGATCAACAGAGCGCAGACAGTTGCGAACACCGGCCGGCGGATAAAAAAATCAACCACGAGAACGCTCCCTTTGGTGTGCGCCGCCTCAGACCGTTTTCACAACACGAGGCCCGGTCGGTAATTGCGACGAGTGGTTTTCCTTGAGAGAAAACCACGTAAAAACTTCAGCTTACATAAACTGCCATTGTGAAAACTGGTCTGGCCGGCATAATCTGGCTCGCGCGGCGCAGCGGCTTATGAAGCTCAGAGACTGTTACTGGATGTCTAGCCCAACGGCTGTACTGGGGCGCCATCGATCAGGAACTGCGTCCCCGACACAATGACCTTTTCTCCATTTTGCAGCCCGCTGAGAACCGCGTAGTCGTTACCCACCGTGTCACCGACAGTGATGGGTCGCTGCTTGGCAACGTATTTGCCGCCCTGGTTGGTAGCGACATAAACGAAGGTTTGTCCACCGAGGCGCGTTACCGCCAGCACCGGCACAACCGGAATAGACGACGTTGTCCAGACCACCCGCGCCTTGATTTGCTGCAGGTTGCGCAGCTTGCCCAGGTCTGCATGGACCGGAGCTTTAGCGAGAATCCCCTGTAGTCCGTTATCCACCTGGGGCGAAATAAAGTCGATGGCGGTATGCTCCAGCACATTCTCCTGGTTATCGAGAATCACCACCGGCAAGCCCCTGCGGATCTGCGTGACACGTTCCGTCGGGATATAGATGTAGGCTTCGAGGTCCCGATTTTCGTCGACCGTGGTTAGCAAGGTGGTGGATGAGACATAATCCCCCAGGTGCGTGGGCACATCGCCGACGATGCCGTCGAAGGGGGCGGCGATGTGGTAATAGCCCAGCTGCTTCCTCTGGCTCTGGGTAGTGGCTACCGCGGACTCATAATCGGCCTGGGAGTTTTTGTAGGCCTGTTCCGCCTGGTCGAAGGCATCGCGGCTGGTGACGCCCTGGTCGAAGAGTTTGCGTTGCCGCTCCACTTCAATCTGGTTGTACTGAAATACGGCCAGCTTTTGCTGCTCCGTGGCCTTGGACGAAGAGACCGTCGCCTCCTGCTTGGCTGGATCGATCTCCATCATGATCTGACCGGCCTTCACTCGGTCTCCGGAATGGACATAAATCCGGACCAGGTTACCGTCCACCTGCGGATTGATGGTCGCTGAGCGCCGCGATTTGATGGTCGAGACATATTCGTCGTATTGCGGAACGGGCGCGGCCGCGATGGTCTGTGTTTGTACCGGCATCGCCTGCGGCGCAGCTTGCGGTGGAGCCGACTTGGCGCAGGCTGTGAGCGCCAGCATGGCGAGGGACAGACTTGGTGCGATCCAAACGGGTAGCCTTCTCAAAACGAAATCCTCGAACGCAAAGAATCTGCAGAACGCTCGCGTATCTTAATCTGCAGTTTGACAGACAGCTTTTTTCACTGCTCCTGACCGGTGATCAGGAGGCCTCTACTCTGACAGTGACACTTGGATGTGATTGCAGCGACGGTTGCTTCACAATTTTAATGGGTTGGGGCAAAGGCTGCTTCCTTCGCAGGCTGCTTCATCCCCCTGCTTTCATCCCCCCTGCTTTCATCGGACGGCCAGGATGATTTTCCCGGTATGACGGCCCGACTCCATCAGCCGGTGGGCCTCGGCGGCCTGCTCCAGGGGAAAAGTGGAATCGACAACCGGATGAATCTGTCCGTTAGCGAACAGTGGCCACACTTGCTGCTCCACACCCCTCGCCAGCGCCGACTTTTCCTCGATCGACCGGGAGCGAAGGGTCGAACCGGTCACCAACAGCCGCTTCATCATAATGGTGCGCAGATCCACCGTGACCTTGCTGCCGTGCGAGGTGGCAATGTGCACCAGCCGGCCCCCGGTGGCGAGCAGGTCGATGTGCACGGGGAAGTAGTCCCCGCCGATCATGTCGAGGATGGCATCGATACCGTGGGGTTGGGCCCACCTGGACAACTCAGCGGCCCAGTCGCCTCTATAGTTGATGGCGGCGTCGGCCCCGAGGCCCAGGCAAAAGGCGCATTTCTCGTCCGAGCCGGCAGTGGTCGCGACTTTGGCGCCGAAGGCGCGGGCCATCTGGATAGCCATGGTCCCAATGCCGCTGGAGCCGCCTTGCACCAGAAACCGGTTGCCGGGGAACAGCCGGCGCGGCTCGAAGAGGTTGGCCCAAACCGTGATGACCGCCTCAGGGAGGGCAGCCGCGTCCCGAATCGATACACCAGTAGGCACCGTCATGCACTGGCCCTCGGGTACCGCGCAGTACTCCGCATACCCGCCCCCGCCGAGCAAGACACAGACAGCGTCGCCCACCCGCCAACGGGAGGTGGTGCCGGGGCCGAGCTCGAAAATGTGCCCGGACAGCTCCATTCCAAGAATCGGAGAAGCGCCCGGTGGAGGCGGATAATGCCCTTGCCGCTGCAGCAGGTCGGCCCGATTGATTCCGGCGGCCACGGTACGGATCAGCACCTCCCCGGCGCCCGGCCTTGGGGTCGGCAAAGTAGCCATGCGCAGAACCTCGGCTCCGCCGGGGGTAGCGATCTCGATGGCGCGCATGGACGTGGGGAGGTCGGTCATGGCGTCTTCGCCTCGTTCGCAGGGGAAAGGCTCCGCAGCGAGAAGGGGTTGAAGTCCGTGCGGGTGTCGAAGGCATCCACGCCCTCGCGGCGTTTGAGCCATGCGACCCCGGCATAGGTGAGGGGTGTCGCCAGAGTCTCGTAGGCCACCTTGATCAGGTACGACGAGACGGTCAACCGGATCAGGGTCGGCCGCGAAACCGTACCCGCAAAGGAGATGAACATGACCAGAAACGTATCGAAGGCCTGGCCGACGATCGTGGATCCGATGGTGCGGGTCCAGAGCCACCGCCCATCGGTGAGGAGCTTAAGTTTGGCCAGGGTAAAGGAATTGGCAAACTCGCCCGCCCAGTAAGCAATGAGGCTGGCAGCCACAAACCGCGGCACGACGCCAAAGACCGTCTCGAACGCCTGTTGGTTATGCCAGCCCGGGTCTGCGGGGAGGGCAACCGCCATGGCGCCGGCTGCGCTAAGCAGCGCGGACGCAAAAAATCCGATCCAGATCGCCCGCCGCGACACCTGGTAGCCATAGACCTCGGTGAAGACGTCGCCAAAGATATAGGTGATGGGGAAGAGCAGTTCTGCGCCGCTGATGGTAAAGGGTCCAAGACGGCAGACCTTCTGGGCGACCAGGTTCGACACCAGCAGGACAACAACGAAGATGAGCACCAGGGTATCGAGGTATTTGTAGCGCGCCATGGGGATTGACTTAGGGTACAACGAGGGCCTTTAGAGTCTTGCCTTGAGAACTGGGTTTTCCGAACTTAGTACCGCAGGGATGGCTGAAAATGACCGCGGATGCAGACCAAGGCTGTCCCAACCCATTCCCTCAAGTCCACCCAGTCTCATTTTGTACACACTAGAGGGGGAGGACCGGCGCGAGCCGTGAGGCAATACGGCTTTTGACACCTCATTTCCGAGTTGCTAGAGTTGAAACTGGTCGACTCCGGCCGGCCCGAGGCTACGGGCCAAGCAACGTCCCCGTCGTCTAGCCCGGCCTAGGACACCGCCCTTTCACGGCGATAACACGGGTTCAAATC
>CAVVQX010000013.1:0-290229 GCA_963750415.1 uncultured Acidobacteriaceae bacterium | reverse complement strand
CCGTCGGGGACGCCACTTTAGAACCAACAACTTCCAGCGGTTCGCCGAAAGCTCGTAGGCACAAAAAGGCACAGATTTTCGAAGCAATTCGCGCCGTTAATTTGGGCGGCGGTTTCCTAACCTGCTTTTGAATTCGGAAAGAACTGTCTGACAGTCCACTAGCAGCCTTGGACCATTGCAATCTCATGTATCTCCGATCCCTCTCCTGTTGAGATCCGAATGTCACGAAACGAAGAATTGTCTCAGGCAACCAAGGGCGATGACTCCGTGACCTGGGTCGGCAAGGTGAAATGAAAGGTTACCCCTCGTCCATCATTGACCGTAGCCCACAACCGGCCGCGATGCGATTCCACAATGGAACGGCTGATGGCCAACCCCATGCCGCTGCCCTGTGCCTTGGTGGTAAAGAACGCAGAAAAGATCTGATCCATCTTCTCCGTTGGCAGCCCCACGCCCGTGTCACTGATTGAGAACTGGAGTTGATCGTCCTGCAGTTCCGACTTCACCGTAAGGTCTCCGCCTGAGTCCTTCATGGCCTCAATCCCATTAAGCATGAGGTTCATGAACACCTGCTGCAGCTGCACACGGTCTACCATGATTTTGGGCAGTTCGGCAGCAAGTTCGGTGCGCATCGCAATCGGGTATCGCGTGGCCTCACCCTTCAGCAGCGCAAGCATTTCCTCGATAATTCCGTTCACGTCGACTAACTCACGTTGTGGAGGAGATTTCTTGTAGAGCGACCGTATACGGTCGATGATTTCAGCCGCATGATTCCCATACTTGTCGATTCGGGCTGCGGCCGCACGGGCCCGATCAAGATTGGGCGGTTCGTGCGCGAGCCATTCAATGCAGCTGTTGGCGCTGGTGATGGCGGCAGCGATGGGCTGCTTGATTTCATGTGCCAGCGACGCCGACATTTCCCCCAAGGTGCTCACGCGGTTGACGTGGGCCATATCGGCTTCTAGTTGTCGTAGTTTTTCGCGCTCTTGTTCGGCAGACTTGAGCTCCGTTATGTCCATGGTGACGCCGACGTACTCGCCTGGTTCTCCAGTTGCATTGCGACGCCCTATGGCACGCAGGAATCTGATGCTGCCGTCGGTATGCCGAATCCGATATTCGTGCAAATAGAAATCCGTTCCTGTGCGGGCTGCATTGTCAAGAGTGGCCGTCACACGCGGCTCGTCTTCCGCGAGAATGGTGTCGAAAAAGCGTTCGGTTGGTATAGGGCCTTGGCTGGGATCAAAGCCATAAAGGCGAGCGTTTGCGTCCGATGAGTGCAGTAGCTTGTGTGTGACGAGATTGTACGCCCAACCTCCGATGTGGGCCATGCTTTGCGAATCGGTGAGGTATGCCTGCTCGCGCCGCAATTCCTGAGTCAGCACCTCCTGCTCTGTGACGTCAATTGTGGTACCGTGAAACGCTTTAAAAACTCCATCTTCAAAAACCGGAACGCCCACCCAGCGAACGTATCGTACCTCCCCGCCTGGTCGAACAATTCGTCCTCTCACATCGCAGCCAGAACGCTCCGCAGTCATTTTTCTTATGGTCTCAGCCATCAAGTCGCGGTCTTGTGGGTGAACTGTAGCCAGATACTCTTCAAGTGTTGGGGTCCCCCTCTGCGGATCCAGCCCGTAGATTCGAAACAACTCCTCAGACCAGTAATCAAAAAAACCTGCAGGGTTAAACGCCCAACTTCCCGTGTGGGCCAGACGCTGCCCTTCGCTGAGGTAAAGTTGGCTCTTCTGAAGCGCGTCCTCGGCGCCCTTGCGCTCCGTTACATCGATCACGGTACCTACGAACTCATCAAGATTGCCAGATCCGTCGAGGACCGCATGACCGACCGCATGAATGTCCCTGATCCCTTTTTCCGGATGCACGACGCGGTAGTCCAGTTCAAAATCCGCTTTGTCACGTATGGCTTTATCGAACCGTTCCCTGACCAGCGCTTGATCGTCCGGATGAATTCGAAGGGCGAATTCTTCGAAGCGCGGCAGCGGGCCAGCGGGATCGAACCCTAACAGGCAGAAGCACATCTCCGACCAGTACCTGATATCACCGGTCGCAGGGTTCCATGCCCAACTGCCAGTTTGGCTGAGTCTCTGCGCCTCCGCCAGATACGCTTCGCTTTCACGCAGCATCTCTTCCGCGCGCTTGCGGTCAGTAATGTCTTGGACCGTTCCGAACCTTAGGGTAGGTTGGCCCGAGGCGTCCCTTTTCACATCGCCCTGAAACTGTGCGACGCGTACTTCGCCCGTTGGTCGGAACAAGCGACATTCAACATCAATGCTGGTACCGCCGAGAGCTTGTTCCAAGGCTCGCTTCCAATCTTCAGGGTGGATCTTTTCCGCCACCGTCGCTAAGTCCATAGGACGTTCCTGAGGGCGCATTCCGTAGATGCGATAGGTTTCATCTGACCAGTTCACGCGATCCGTTAAGGGGTCCCATTCCCAGTAGCCGACATGGGTGATGCGCTGAGCTTCTTCAAGCTTGGCTTTGCTTTCCTGCAAATCACGCGATAATGCCTGCAGGGCTTCCTCGGCGGGTTTGCGATCTTCGGTGTCGTTGGCGACCCCATACTTGACGATGTTTCCATCTTCATTTCGGAGCGGCACTCCGCCATTGACGTCTAACGCGGTGAACAACCATAGTTCCGCGTCGTTGCCTGCTTTGTGGCCGAAGGCGATAAGTTCGACGCGTTCCGGGACGCCATCGCTCCCACGCACGCGGACCTGCAGGCGATACGGAGTTCCGGTTGCGAGGGATCTTTGCCACGAAGTTGAGGCAACGGGTCGGTCCTCGTCGAGAAGGAAACTGCACCAGTCAGCTCGGTTGATCTGATCTGAATTGAGCCCGGTGAGACGTTCGAGGGCGGGGTTGGCATACACGCAAAGGCCTTGAGTAGTCGCCAACCATGCAGGGCGTGGAGAACTTTGAATGAACGTTTCGATTTTCGTGGTTTCAGCCATCCGCAGCCAAATTCAAGGGCCCGTTCGGCAGCACACAACCCAACAATGCCGGAATCGGGGCGATTACGGTTTGCCGCCCCAGCCGTTCGCGCTCGCTGGCTGTTAACTGTATTCCATGTTAGGCTGCCGGTTCTACCCTCAAATCTAGGCGTCGTCTCTGAGATCCGAATGTCACGAAACAAAGAATTGTCTCAGGTAACCAAGGGTGATGACTCCGTGACCTGGGTCGGTAGGGTGAAGTGAAATGTTGCACCTAGTCCATCATTGGCCGTCGCCCACAACTGGCCGCCATGCGACTCCACAATGGAACGGCTGATGGCTAACCCCATACCGCTCCCCTGCGGCTTGGTGGTAAAGAACGCAGAAAAGATCTGATCCACCTTCTCCGTTGGCAATCCCACGCCCGTGTCACTGACCGAGAACTGGAGTTGATCGTCCTGCACATTGCCACCCAGATGAATTGCGCGGGTTGTCGGTCGAGGAGTGCGCGGCCATCCAGACATTCCCGCCGGGGTCGTGCTAGCCGGATCCCGAAGGCAGAAGTATAAGCAACTGGGGAACGGGGTCCCGGTGATGTTTGCCAATGCAGTACCGCAGCACTTGTTGGCCCACATGGCGAGGCAGGAGAACGAGGCACTGGAGCGACGGGCGGCGTGATAAGTCTCATAGGTTAGGCGCTGGGGTGGGTTAATGCGCGATCCGTGATGCTACGGCCAGCTTGCCCTCACAACCGGGTGTTGGTTCCATCGTTAGTTTCCCTCTGATGGTGAAATACCGGAGTGTGGACGATCACTTGAATTAGCAGACTGCATCCAAATAACGCAGCAAAAGCCTCCAGCGTGGACAGAGCGAAAGTACCGCTCTCCATGGCGGGTGTCAAGCCAGAACCACTATATCTGGTGGTTTATATGCATATGTCTGTTCTAGGGATGGTGCAAATTGCAGCTAACCCTGCGTTGAGACCATCATTTCGCCCCCAGATCCTTCCTGATCTCTTCCGCCAGCTTCTCCAGATACTGCTCATTGATCTCCAACTCCTTGGCCAAGCCCTTGACCAACGCCTTCGATGGCGGTGCCTTTCCGTTGCAATCCCGCATCAATTGGTGAATGTCCATTTTCAGCCGATCGGCTAGGTCGGTGAACGTGACCATCTGGCGGGCGCAGGCGGCACCGACGTCGCTGCTGAACTGGAAGAGTTTTGGCGGCATGGCGGCAGTATAAGGGCAGCGGTCAGGGCCGCCTTGACTTTGCGCATTTGAATTCGACGGCGGTGGCTTTTCCACGGAGACCCAGGATTTTTATGTTCAAGGGGCGCACTAGGGCAGCGCCCCCTGCCCTGGCTACTTCGCGCTAGGCTTTTTTCAGAAGCCAGGGGCCGTTCTTCTTCGACACGGGGGCTCGATGCCCAGCCGTGCAGGGCTTGAATGCTGCGCCGGTAAGTCTTTATTTATGAAGGCTATTTCAGCGCGAAGCCCGGCGAGGTTGGGCAAGTGGTTCGCAAAAGAGTTCAAACTCGCAAACTTTTGGGACGCCAACATAAAGCAAACAGAATAAGAGATTTGCGAAAGACTCGCAAAACCGCCCTCCTTCCCCTGGTCACGATGGGGTCACGATAGAAAATTTATGCCCAGGCAAACACGAGCGCGGGACGGGGTCTATGAGCGCGACGGCCGGCCGGGTTTTTGGATTTCCTACGTCGACGAGTACGGGAAGCGCCGGCAGCAGTACATCGAGAGCAGAACCGGTGAGGTGTCGGCCGGAACCATCATCAAAGAGACGAATGTGTTGAAGCACTTCTTTGGCGTCATTCCCGCGAACCCGGCCAGGCGCGTGAGGATGACGGAGGCTCCGGAAGGGCGTACTCGGCACTTGGAGGCGGCAGAGCTACAGGAGCTTCTCTTGGCTTGCCCGCCCTGGCTCCGTCCGATCGTCGGACTCGCGGTGAGCACTGGCATGAGGCGCGGCGAGCTCATGCGGATCCGCTGGAAGGGTGTCGACGTGAAGGGCGGCAGAATCCTGCTGTCGTTGACCAAGAGCGGCAAGCCGCGGTTCGCGTATCTGAACCAGCTTTCGAATCAGGTCATCGCCTCGCTCGAACCGGACGGCCGGCGGGCGCAAGAACTGCTCTTTCCGGGAATAACGCCTGAACAATTGACGGTCGCATTCATCCGCGCCTGCCAAGCCGCGAACATCGAGGATTTCTCACTCCATGGTTTGCGTCACACGTTCGCGTCGCAGTTACGAATGAAGGGAGCGGACCTGCACACGGTGGGACAGTTGCTCGGTCACAAGGATCTCCGCATGACCGCCCGCTATTCGCACCTGAACCCGGAATATCTGGGCACAGCGGCGAGCAAGCTTGACGAGGTGTTCACGGACCCGCTCACCCTGGGGCAGGGTGAGCCGAAATGAAGGAAGGATTGAGAAAATGAAGCTCACTGAAGGCGAGAGGCTGATCTTGTTGATGCTCTGCGAGATCCACGAGCACCTGAAGATTAGCGAAAAGACAGATGCAAAGCTGATCAGAGAGGCGCTTATGACGGGTAATTTCTGGGGCTTAGATCGCTACTATCAACCTGCGCCGGAAGTTGATCCAAAAGTCGCGGATCAGACTTTGGAAATCCTTTCCATGTGGGAGAGGCTGGAGGAGTCGTTTGCCCACCTCTCGCCGTCGGACAAGAAATGGTTTGAAGAACATGCTAGCGCGTTCCAGAAAGACGTGGAGTTTCCTGGATTCAGCGGGAATTTTGACAGTGAGCAACTGACGGCGTCTCGTTTCTATATCGACGTACTCGACAATTTCGAACACTTCAAAAGTCGTCAACTGAGCCGGAGCCCTATCTCGACGGTGGATGCCTATCGTCGAATGCTTCTAATCTACCAAAAAATTCTTGCCACTGTTATGAACCAAGATTTCACAGCTGAGCAAATAGCTAAAGTCGTCGCCGCGTGGAAGCATCCCAGACACCAGTCTCTAGAGCCTGAAGGCGTAACAAGTCTCGGGAAAGATGGGCCGGAGTAAGACCCCCGGCCTATGTCGAGAGCATCGTCAACGGGTCCAAAGTCGTCACGGCGCCGGCGCGTAGGGCTGGATCGGGCGATTAACCCCGCGCAAGCAAGCAGACGAGGTTTTCACGATCCGCTCACCGTGGGCCGGAGTGATCTGAAATAAAATGGGACTTCGCGCGCCGGCTGGCCTACGTTTCCCAGCGTCAGGTGAGGTGGTATCATCCCGGGTTGGGATGGCACTAACAACAAAGGGGTTCGTAAACATAACGCAGTTAAACCACATAAACCGCCATTTTCAGGAACACGGCAGTGACTTTGGTGCAGCTGATGCGAGCGACTATGAACGAATGGCCGATGCCTTCCTTGGTGGCGCTAAGGCAGCGACAGTACACGAATGTGTACGTTCCTGTGGCATGAAGGTGCGGTATGATTCTGCCGATGAGGCATTTGGCGTTATCGACAGCACTGACATCATTAGAACGTACTACAAGCCCGTTCCATGTTCTTCACTGCCGGGTGCGGCGCGAGCCGTTGCTAAACAAGCTGGTCGCTGTCACGCGTGCGCGAACAATCTCGTCTATTTCAAAGGCGGAGTGCAAAAAATGAAAATTGAGAATCACTGTCCTGTGTGCGGCTATGAAATGGAAGTGCCCCCGAAGGACTACAACACTTGCCCATCGTGTGGAACAGAGTTTGGTGTTGCCGACACAAATGCCTCGATCGCAGAGTTGCGCGAAACCTGGTTGAAGACCGGCCCAAGATGGTGGAGCAAAACCGACCCCCAAGCGACCGACTGGGACCCGATCGCTCAGATGGAAAAGGCTGGAATTGTAGTCAGGCGGCAACCCTCGAACGTGTCTTCCTCCGTCAGCACTTCGAGCTCTAATGCTGTGGTGACTGCATCGGGTTGGGAGTCGGGGCAACTCGGTGGTATACGACCCGAAGTGGTATCTCGGTGAAGGATTGGCCGTCAATCGAAACATTGAACCAGTAGATACCTGGTTCTTGTACCGGGAAGGCCATCGGTATGATTACCGCGACTCCGCGATCCTCGTCTCCCTCAAATAGAACCGGCACGGTGATCGGTGACAGCGTCACGTCCCCTGGAGTGGTCGGCGTAATCGCGACTTGACCGTTTCCTCTGTGAATCCCCGACTTGAACATCACCACAAGGGTCGCTTGAATCGCTGTAGTGGGCATCGTTTCCGATGGACCGGTTACAGTCCAGCGATCTACCATGCGAATGAAGCTGCTCACGTTGTCTACTTCCCGTAGGGCTCTTTCGCAGAGAAACGCAGCTGCTAAATATGGACCGCCTTGGATTGGCATAGCGGAACAAATCATACAGCAATGAAAGATTCCCGGGCTTCCGAAAGCACATGTTTACTGAACGCCAAAAGATGGCTCCGCGGAAGCCATGGAATCAGAGGCATCGCCAGGTACCACGCTGAGACCTTTCGGTACGAACCCGGAGTACGCACCCCGGCTGCCCCCTGGAACCCAGGCAGGAGTATCATTTTGGCAGCGGACCCTTGCGTCAATAGGAGGTGGGCCCTGATAGCAAAACTGAGTAGAGTCGGTCGGGAGTAGCGAGGCAGAGCGCGACAAAGAGCTTAAAGGTTTTAGAATGCATCTGCCATGCAGGAAGACATGCACTTGAGCGGATATGCTGGGCACCGCTGTATTCGGATTGGCGCCGTGCGGCAACGATCTCGAACCATCCCAGCTTAGCTCCGATTGATTCTGTATTGGACTATTCGGTCACCTCTGTCTGGTAATTGTGGACAGTAGCCCGAGCGGATTCGTCTCCCTGACACTGCACCGCAACAAACGCCGCTCTGCACGGAGAGCAGGGGCTTCACGGCGATAACACGGGTTCAAATCCCGTCGGGGACGCCAACAAATACCCTAAAGTGAAATTCCAGATCATCGGGCAGTTCCGCTCGTTTTTCTAAATGCCCATAAAATCGTATATGCAGTATTGTATATACAGATGCGAGTGAGCTGGGACCAGCCGAAGAGCCGCAGCAATCAACGAAAGCATGGCATCAGTTTCGATACGGCTTCGCAGGTTTTTCTTGATCCTTTGCACCTTAGCCGTCAGGATCGGATGGTTGAGGGTGAAGAACGTTGGCAGACCATCGGGATGGTGAACGGCGTCCTGCTCATTTTGGTTGGCCTACATCGTGGTTGACGAGAAGGAAGAAGTTCTTCGTATCATCTCAGCACGCAGAGTCACTCGACAGGAGCGAATCGAGTATGAAGAAGCGAGCCAAATCTAAGACGGTCGTCCGCGAACTGAAGCCTGACCAACCGCTGACTACCCGCCAGAAACGGGAAATTCAGGCGCTAGCCGCAATGCCCGAAGAAAAGATCGACACTTCGGAGATTCCCGAACTTCCACCGGGAGCATGGAAGAAAGCTGTTCGAGGCAAATGGTATCGCCCCGTGAAGCAACCTGTATCCATTCGTTTGGACGCGGATGTGTTGGCATGGCTCAAAGCCAAGGGGGACGGCTATCAAACCAAAGTGAACGGCCTTCTCCGGAAACAGATGTTGGAGGAAATCAGCAAGTAGGGAGGGAGGCGTCCAGGGGCAATGAAGAAGAAAATGGTTAATTATGAGATCGATTCGTCCAATCCCCCTGCAAATGACAGCAGCGCAGAAAGCGGAGTTGAAGGCGCTCCGGGCCAAGCCGGAAACAAGATCGACTGCAGTGATATTCCGCCATTGCAAGAGGATTTCTGGAAGAAGGCAGTGCCAAACCCGTTTTATCGGCAAACGAAAACCTCAACAACTGTGCGCATCGATTCCGACGTGCTGCATTGGCTGCGCGCTCATGGCAGTTCGCACACTCAGGAGCGCAGCGGCATCGATTGCCGATCCACTACCTCGGTGACCGCGCGATACGCTTCCCCAATCGCTGCATCCGTGTGCGGGCTGGCCGCCGCATCGGCATTCGCGATCGTAATTCGCCCGAAGGGTTGCCGCGCAATCACACAGGGGCGCTCCGGCGATGAGGTGTACACCCACTCCAGTGGATCGTAAAGGCTGCTGTAGGTATAGGAGTAGCCGTGCGGCCAGCGATTCACGGTGATGGCGATGATATCTTCCGCCGGATCGAAGCCGCCTCCACCCAGGGTGCGAGCCAGTTGATCGCGGATGTTGCGTTCGAAGGTCTCGATGTTGGTGTTTAACAGATCGTACCGGCCGGCGCGGTACTGGTCTTTGCGCGGCAGCCCCGGCGAACAGGGCGTGCGCACCATGTGCAGCACAATCGGCTCCTGGGGCGTTTGCGCATGGCGCAGTTCCCCCAGGCTGGCAGCCTCGGTCAGAGCGATGCTGCTGTGATACATAGTCGGCGTGGTCACGCTGCGCACGCCAAGTCTTTGAAATGCCTGCCAGTTTTTGAGCGCAACGCTGGTGTAGACCAGCGGCGCCTTGACGTTGTACGCCAGCGCCTTCTTTTGAGCATCCGGAAGCGACGGCACCAGATAGGGGATGAACATGTTCCAACAGGCCATCACCACGGCCGCACCTTTCACCTGATAAGTCTTGCCGCCGTTCACGTAGCTCACCACCACGCCGGTAGGGTTCGCTTCCGTACCTTCCTGAGTAACATTCACTACCGTGCTGCTGAGCCGGATACGCGTACTCTGGCCGGCGCGGTCGAGACAGTCATAGCGCACCTTGGCCATTCCCACATCATCCATGGTCTTACCCGGAACGGCATCTGGAATAAGCTTGCGCACCAGGAGGCGAGCTACGGTCGCGTTACCGTCAGGGAAGTGCACCGCGGTGCCGCTCTCTTTTTGCCGCCCGTGCTGGCCGCCGGGCAAATCGGCCAGTACTCCATCGGGCATCGGGTCCAGCTTCAGTCCGCGAAAGCCAGGTAGCCCCATGTTCCAGCCGAAGAGTGCCGGGGTAGCATCTGTACCAACGGCGAAGACACCTGCCGGCACATTTTGAAAGAACCAGATGACCTGCTTATCGACCTTCGCGCATTGCAGCAGGTAGTCGTTATAACTCATTTTCGCCAGGCGGAGCTTTTTCTCGGCCGAGGTCAAACCAGGCATATAGTCCGGCTGATTGGCATCGAAGAGGCGCAGCATATCTTTCTGCGCCGCTTCAGAGAGCGGCGTCTTCGCCAGGAACTGCGGGGAAAAAACACGCCCTACACCTTCCTCGTAGTCGAGCCCACCTACTACCAGTTGGTCTTTGCCCCAGGTTTCCTTATCAAAGAAATAGGAAGGCTTAAGCCCCAGCGAGTTGTAAAGATTATGATTCCTGGCGTTCTCGGTCTTATAACGGTCGAGATCGATGCCGATATCCAGCAGCACCTGCATAGCGGCCTGGTTGTAGCGCCGAGGCGACTCGATATTCAATGTGCCGCCATTGATTGCCAGGGTGCGGCCGTTGTAGACGAACTCATTACGCTTGGCATGGCCGCCAAAGTCATCGTGGTTATCGAGAACGAGCACCTTGGCCTTGGGCCCCACGTCCTTCACGAAAAAATGCGCCGCCGACAGGCCGCTGATGCCGCCACCCACCACGATCAGGTCATAGGGCTTATCAGGGTTTAACGCGCCGGCGAGATTCCATGAGCGTTGATCGCGCATTTGGTGCGCCACTTCGAAGGATCCAGGGTGGTCTCCGCGCATGCCTGTGCGCTGCGGCGGGTACGGGTTCTGGGTTTTGGCCGCTGCTGGTTCCTGTCCCGCCCCGGTCATCATGCCATGCGCCGCCCCGGGAATGAGGGATGCGGCGACCCCTACGCCAGCGCCGTAAATAAAATCGCGCCGGTCGATCTTGCGGTGCATGCCCAGAGTGTGGTCGGAAAATTCGCTCCTACGTTCGGCGCCGTCGCTCAATCAGTTCTCCGTCTCGGGGATTTACTGCCATGGCTGTCCAACGAGGCGGTTCGTGCATCCCGCGCTCACCGGCACGGGATCGTTCGGCGCCTGCCAAAACATATGGCTACGGCTACAGCATGAACGCCGTTCTAACCATCAGAGTGTTTCTTGGATGCCGCGTTGAAGGGTAAGTCTACACAAGAAAATATAGGCTTTACAAAGAAATAGTAGACACTGAAAATGAAACGCGTTACTGTTCGATCGTTCCTGGTCATCGCTTGCGCCGCGCTAGCGCACCACCAACAGCGTCTCATAGTAAATTCGAAGTCTGCTTACCGATCCCATCGATATCACGACCTGCATCTTGCAATCCAACGGTCTGCCCGCGGGAGAAAAGGCGATTGAGGATCCAAACCAGCTAAATGCTCTAAAGTTGCAGCAGCCAAAACAGCCGGGATCGCCGAAAGAGGAATAACGTGCACGACCGCAGAAGCTTTTTAAAGTGGGCCAGCGCCGGCTTTGCTGGCCTGGCCGTAGCGCCGGCGCACGGGGCGAACGCTATCACCCAAATCGGCCCGGCATCAGCAGATCTGGTCGTCTTTAACGCCAAAATTTATACGGTGGACTCCAACCGGCCGAAGGCGGAGGCCTTTGCGGTCAAGAACGGCCGCTTTCTCGCGGTCGGCAGCAATGATGATGTCAAGGGCTTGATAGGCAACGGCACCGAGCGCTTCGACGCCAGGCAGATGACGATCGTACCCGGGTTCATCGATTGCCACAATCACGCACCGGGTGACACGCTCCTATACGAGGTGCTGGTTGGCAACCCCTTCGTGGTTGAGTTTGTCAGCATTGACAGTATGGTTGGCAAGCTGCGGACGCGGGCAAAGCAGACGCCGCCGGGCAATTGGGTCGAAGGCTTTTTCTACGACGATACCAAGGTGAAGGACAAACGGCCGCTCAACATGCAGGATCTGGACCAGGTATCACAGGTGCACCCGGTGGCCGTGCATCATCGCGGCGGCCATACCGCGTATTGCAACAGCAAGGCCTTCGAGCTTGCAAAGGTGACGAAGAGCACGCCCAATCCTCCAGGGGGAACGTTTGACAGGGATGCAAGTGGGAGACTCAATGGCCGGGTGACCGATCGTGCTATGGCCGTCTTTCAGAATGCCGGCACTCGACCTGTCTTCAGTGAAGCGGAAAGCCTTGATCGGGAGTGCAACGGTATAGCGCACATTTCGAAGCAATTTGCACGCTATGGCCTCACCAGCGTGCATCACCAGGGCGGCGATCTGTTTGCCTTGCAGAAGGTAAGAGCGCGCGGAGACCTCAAGCATCGCGTGAGCTATGAGGCGACGGGTAAGGTCCTGGAGGCGATGATCAATTGCGGAATTACGACCGGCTTCGGCGATGACTGGATTCGCTTTGGCGCGACATCTGAACACACCGTCGATGGATCATTCTCTGAGCGCACGATGGCGATCAGCCGCCCCTATGCTGGGGTTAGTCCTCCGTACCAGGGGAATCTGACGGAAAGCCAGGATGTTCTGAATGCATGGGCCGAGCGGGTCCATCGTGCGGGCATCCAGCTGAACTGCCACGCCAATGGGGATGTAGCCATCGATCGGGTGCTGACGGCGTACGAGCGGGCGCAGAAGAAGTTTCCCCGGGCCAACGCGCGTCCTAAGATTACCCACTGTACGTTGATCAATGATCATCTTGTGCGTCGTCTCAAGGCGCTGGGTGTGACGCCGGCGCCATTTACTACCTATGCCTATTACAATTCCGATAAGTTTCACTTTTATGGAGAAGACTTCATGGAACGCTCTATGGCGTTCCGAACTCTACTGGATGCTGGTATACCTGCGGCGGCGGGCTCGGATTTCGGTCCAGGACCATTCGATCCGCGGATGGGTATTCAGGGAATGGTGACGCGCCGTGGCTGGAACGGCGAGACCTGGGGTGCAAACCAGCGCATTACCGTCGACGAGGCGTTGCGCGTCAATACGCTGCATGGCGCCTACAACTCATTTGAAGAAACCAGCAAAGGGTCAATTACTGCCGGCAAGCTCGCAGACTTTGTTGTTCTGGCGGAAGATTTGCATACCGTCGATCAGGAAAAGATCAAGGACATTGAGATCTTCCGCACGGTAGTGGGCGGTGTGGTTATGTACCAGGCGTAGTATTCCCATGATGAACAGGCACTTAGAAGGTGTTCGGTGTGTTCACCCAACTAGCTCTTGGCTTTCTGCTGGTTCAACGAGAAAACTTCCTGCACGGCCCGGTATCCCTGGTCGATGGCAATATTCGTGTAGGCGTGACCATCGGAATCTGAATTTGCAATCGTGATCCTTCCGAACGGCTTGCGTCCCAAAACGCACGGTCGATCCGCGGGGAGACGATTCTGAGGCTCGAAGAGGGAATTGTATTCGTAAGCATATCCATGCGGCCACCGGTTCACCGTGATCGCCTGGATATCTCGCAACGAGTCAAATCCGCTGCCCGCAAGCATGCGGTTCAGTTGCTCATGAATCTTGCGTTCGAACACTTCATAAGGAGTGGTGAATAGTTCGTAACGCCCGGCCTTGAATTGCTCCTTGGCTGTCAGCCCCGGCTTGCATGGAGTGCGCAGAAGGTGCAGCACGCAAGGCTCCTCAGGAGAGGCCGGAAATTTGTAGTTGCCCATCGATACCGGAAAATCCAGCATGGTCGTGCTGAAGTAACTGCTGGGGGCATAGATGCCACTCACGCCCAGTTTGGCAAAGGCCGTCCAATTGCGGATCTGTATATTCGCGTAGACGAGAGGTTGCTTGACCGCATAGGCCAACGCTTCTTTCTGCGGCTCAGACATCTCAGGACAAAGATATGGCACGATGCAGTTATAGCAGGCAAGCACGCTCGCGTTTCCCCGAACGTTGTATAGCTTTCCGGCAAGAGAGTAGGTCACCTGCACTGTTTCGCCCAGGTTCTTCACACGTACCGCCGTACTGTTCAACCGGATGCGCACCGGCGAAGATGCTTGGTCGAGCCTGGTGTAATCCATTTTTGCCGTGACAATGTCTTCCATGGTGTTACCCGGCGCCGAACCGGCTACCAGAGAGCGCACCAGCAAACGCGCAATCGACGCATTCCCATCGGGAAAGTGGAAGATATAAGGCTCCTCTTCCCCTCCTTGAGCGGGCTGCGGGTGGTGGCTTCGCGAGGCGATCGTCATCCCCTTGAAGCCGGGATAGCCCATCTGCCGGCAGGCAGTTGCCGATACCGCGTCGATCCCGACACAATAAAGGTCATGAGGGAGTGTCTGATATACCTTTACGACGTCCGGGTGGACTTTGGCGATCTGCAGCAGGAAATCCTTGTAGCTGACGGTCGCCATCCGGTCGCGTTTCTCTTCCGGCGTCAAGCCAGGCAGGTAGTCGATCGATTCCGTGTGCAGACGAACCAGGTCTTTTCGCGCCTGGGGGTCGATCGGCATTTGGGCAACCGATTCCACGGGGACAAAAGAGTTCGCGTAGTCCTCCCCATGATCTGCGCCTAGGACCAATTTTTCTTCCGCAAAGGTTTCGCGGTCAAAAAAGATCCCGCCTCGCAATTTCATTGATGCATAGAGCTTCTGATCGAAGTATTGATAGAAGCGCTGCACATCGATGCCCAGTTCCTTGAGGAGGCCGATGGACTCTTTGCTGTAACGCCCCGGTGCCTCAATGGATTGCGTGCCACCGTAGCCAAGCAGTAACCGATTGCCGGCCTGGAACTCATTGCGTTTGGCATGGCCGCCAAAATCATCGTGGTTGTCGAGAATCAGGATTTTGGCTTTCGGCCCCGCCGTCTTGCGATAGAAGTAGGCCGCGGCCAGGCCGCTGATGCCGCCGCCCACCACGATAAGGTCATAGTGTTCTTCCGTGTCGACCGCCGCCGTCGAAGATTCGCCGTCACGCACAGCGTGTGCAGCCTCAAACGAACCGGGATGGCTGCCGCGCATGCCGCTCAGTGCCGGCGGATAGTAGCGTGCATCCTGCTGGGTAATTCCTCGGGCGAGAAAGTATTCCTCCGCGGACGAGTCGGGGCCCGCGTCCTGTCCGAACAAGTGCTCCATGGGAAAGAGCGAAGCGCCGATGGTGAGCGCGACGCCATTGAGAAAATCTCTACGATGGATGGGGCAACTGCCCCGCCGCTTATCTTCCTGCTCGTCCATAGCCTCGCGCTTCTCTAGAACTTCAGTCGTAAAGCCAATTGGAGAATTCTCGGGTCGTAGGTTCCCGAAATCTGCCCGAATGTTCCCGAAGCAAAGGACGAGGACGCCGGCGGCCTGAACTCGGCGTGGTTCGCGATGTTGAACGCTTCCACGCGGAAGAGGAGCTTCACGCTCTCCGTCAGGTCGGTTGATTTTTCCATCGCCAGGTCGAGGTTAACCCGGCGCGGCCCATAGAACGAGTTTCTGGTGAAGGTGCCATAGGTCGGCGACGGACACGCTCCGGGATCACCCGAACCGGGAAGGGCGGAGCTGCTGAAACAGGATGGAACATCAAAATCACCGGGGTCGAAGTAGTAATTCGCCGTTACACCATTGAATGTCTGCATCTTATGCGGATCGAATATATGAATGGACGGGGTGACCTGGTTGGCGCGCACCACTTCGCGGTCTCCCGCGCCCGAGGGTCCCGGTACATCCTGACTCTGATGCAGACCGGCCAGTGCATCGAGGGGAATGCCGGACTGCGCGAAGAAAATTGGATAGAGGCTCCAGCCCTCGGTGACCCGATGCGGTCCGTGCGCCCATGCGCGAGCTAACGGTAAATCCCACCCCCCGCTTATGGTCAGTCGCTGGCGAATGTCGAAGTCTGAGTTACCGTAAAGAACATGGTGGTCGTACGATGCTATCTGGGTGTTGCGCGAGTTGAACCCTGAGCCATTATCCAGATTGTGTGACCAGGTATAGCCCACGGTGAAGAACATCTTTCCCAGCTGGGCAACGTTCATCTCCCTCTGGGTAAGGCTGGCAATCATGCCGTTGTAGTTGGCATTGTTGAGCCCGGCGAAGGTGGTGATGTAGCCGAAGTTGGGCGAGTCAGCCGGCAGCCCCTGGTTCAGAATGCGTGTGGTGGTTCCCAGGACAAAAGGGTTCTCGTCCAGCCACGTCAGCAATTTGTGCGAGGAGCTTCCCACATAGCCGAGCTCCATCATCATGCCGCTCGACACCTGCTGCTGAATGTCGAGATTGTATTGATAGATATACGGAGTCTTAAGATGGGGATCGACAAAGTTATTGTTTCCGTTGCCGAACGGAATGAGGCCCTCGTCATTGAAATTCAGACTTGAGGGGGGAGGGATCTGCGAAGGAAAAGGATCCGGTGCGCCTGCGGTTCCGTAGGGGTCCGCCAACTGGGTGTTGGCCGCGTTGCCGCTCGGATTAAAGAACAGATCGGCGCTGCCGGCGAAAGGAGGTTCATCGGTCGCCCAGTCGGACATCCACCCATTCAGCGTGTCAAAGAACATGCCGAAACCGCCGCGCAGGCTGGTGCGTCCATTGCCATACGGATCCCAGGCAAAACCGAAGCGCGGTGCGATGTTTTTGTAGTCAGGGTAGTACCACCCCGTCGGCGCTCCCTTATCTCCGGGAAATACCAGGCCCAGGGGAGCATCCGGATATCGTTCGGACGGCAGACCGGGAATAATGGTGAAGCTGAACCCACGCGTATCTTTTTCCGGCGAGGTGTATTCGTATCGCAGCCCCACCGTGAGCGTTAAACGCGGTGTGGCCTTCCATTCATCCTGCCCGAAGACGGCATATTGCTTTTGGTGCTCATTGCTGGGCGCTTTCGACGCCTGATAGTACTCATCCGCTGCGCCGAACAGGAAATCCGCGAGGTCATTGCCTGAACCAACGCCGCCCGGCCCATAAAAGTAGTAGCTGCCGTTAGTCTGGTAGGCATACACCGAATTTTCCTGCATGATCGCAAACCGTCCACCCATCTTGAAGGTATGCCGCCCTCGGCTCCAGTTGAATGTGTCGCTGAAGGCATAGGTGTTGTCGGCCTTGCGGCTGACGTTGGGGTCGTAGCCAATCGAGAGTCCGCTGTTGAAGTAGAGGTTCGGCGGTCCGAAGGGGTCGTCTGACTCGATATTCACGCCCAGTTGCGTGGGGGTAGGCTGCTTGCTGGTAGGAACCACGGTTTGGTAAAAGCGTTGTGCCGTGGCATGGAACTCGTTCAGCTTGGTCGGAGAAATTGTTTTGGTATAGCCGATGTTCACGAAGTTGTCATAAGTCGTCGTATTGGCCGTAAACCCGTTGACATTGGCACCAAAGAATGGGTTGAGAATAGGCTCCTTGTTGTCGCCGATCGTGACCGAGATGCGATCGGACTGGGTAGCGTAGAAATCGAACTTCCCCAGATATTGGTCGACGTTATCGGTCTGGCCGCCCCGAGCAAATACCTGCCCGGTCGAAGACGTGGGAATCAGGTTGGCCTTGATATAGTTCTGCGCCACCGGATCGATGGTCGTCGGATCAATGATCGCTTGCGCGGCCTTGTTTGGATCTGCCTGATAGAACGGGTTTGCCTGAAGAAACGCGACGACATTCGGGTCAGGACCAGAGTTGTTAAATTGCGAGAAGTCGCCGTTCAACTGCGCCGGCGTATAGGTCGTCACAAATCCTTGGTTGACGGTTTGCGTCTGCCTTTGACCCTGATACCCGAAGAAGAAAAAGAAGCGATCCTTGCCGTGGACCAGACCAGGAATGATGATCGGGCCGCCGATCACGCCGCCAAACTGGTTGCGCTTCAGCACCGGCCTTGGATTCCCCTGCAGGTTATCGAAGTAATCACTGGCATTCAGAGCATCGTTGCGAAAGTAGTCATACAAACTGCCATGCAGAGAGTTCGTTCCTGACTTGATCACTTCGGAAATGGTGCCGCCGCCGTTGCGGCCATACTCTACCGTGTAGTTGTTCTCCAGCAGGCGAAACTCCTCCACCGCCTCCGGATTGGGATTGAAGACAACCTGGTTGCTGGTCACTCGATTGTTGAGGCCGCCATCGAGCAGATAGGTGACGGCATCGCCACGGCCGCCGGCAATGCTGATCCCGCCAAATCCATTGGACCCCCCGTTGCTGGTTCCATAAGTGCCAATATCGTCCGCAATGGGAACTACGCCGGGAAGAGTCAGCGCCAGATCCAGGGTGTTTCGCCCGTTCAACGGGAGATTCTGAATGGGTGCGCCGGTGACCGTTCCGCCTATCGTCGGGTTCACCGTTTCCACCTGGGTAGCGGTCGCGTCGGTGACTACGGTCTCGGATACCGAACCGACCTGCATATGCAGATCAACCCGGAGCGACTGGTTGATATCCAGTGATTGAGCGGGCGTCACCTCTTTGGCGAACCCTCCGTGTTCGGCGGAGATACTGTACGTGCCCACCGGCAGTTCGAGCACCTGATAGAACCCCTGGCCATTGCTGGTGGTCTTCTGTGTGATGGCCGTACCGGTATTAACAACCGTGATCTGGGCGCCCCCAATCGCAGCCCCTTGCGTATCTGTAACGGTTCCAATAATCCTGCCTGCGGAAGTTTGCGCTCGAAGAGGAAGACCGAGACTTATTAGTAAGAACAACAAGAACAGCACCGCGTAGCGGTCTGCGGCCGGCTTGATTCCAGAGCTCATTCAGCACTCTCCACGTTGTGGATCGGACAAAACTGCGCAAACCAGTGACGCAAAATCATTTGGCGGTCGCGATTGGAAAATTCCTGACAGACACCTCGTTGAGAGGGTGCGGTCACAGCCTACGTTGTTGTTTGCCAAGATACTCTGAAGAAACAGGGGCTTACTTATTGCATTGCTGCAGATTTAAAGCGATCAATCCATGCGACGTGGCCGGGGACGGGCCGGGCCAGGTGCCTTTCTGAAAATCAAGAATGATACCAAAGCCCGTAGTATAAAAATAAACCTAAGAAAACCCGCCCTATATGTCAAGAAAAATATCAACCTCAACCCAAGGCCGGCTCAAGCAGCGGCTCAGTAGGTTCCTACATCCCCGCAGAAAGCGATTCAGATTTACGGCGGAAAACGACCTCGAACGCAGTTGAATTCACGCTACGAACTGCGCGTTACCAGTCGCCCCTCGTTACCCAGGGGCCTCGGCGGCTCCAAGGCAGCCGCAGCAGCCTTCGCTTCGTACGCGGAGATTTCCTGTATGGCCCGGTATCCCTGATCGATCGCCTGGTCTGTGTAGGCAGCGGCCGCAGCGTCGGAGTTGGCGATCGTGATCCGGCCTAATGGCTTGCGGCCGAGTTCGCAGGGCGACTGGCCCGCCGGCCACTCGGGATCCCACAGAGGGTTGTATTCATAGGCGTATCCATGCGGCCAGCGGTTCACGGTGATGGCATCGATGTCGCGGGCGGAATCAAAGTCCCCTGGGCCAAGAACACGCTGCAGCTGGTCGCGAATGTTTCTTTCGAACGTCTCGAACGATGTGCTCTGCAGGTCGTATCGTCCAGCGCGTTGCTGTGCTCGCGCGTCCAGCCCCGGATGGCATGGTGTACGCAGCATGCGCACCAGGATGGGATCCTCAGGCTTCTTCGAGCATTCATAGGCCCCGATGCTCACCGGACTATCGAGTCCAATCGACGTATGGTACATACCGGGGGTCGCAATCCGCTGCACCCCCAGCCTGGAGAACGAAGACCAATTGCGAATCGCCACCACGGTGTACACCAACGGCACCTTCGAGCCGTATTTCAAGGCCTCTTTTTGCTTCTCCGGCAGCTCCGGACACAGATAGGGCGTGACCATGTTCCAGCAGGCCATGACCACTGCTTTGCCGCGGACTGCCGAGACGTGCCCCTGCGGCGTCGCATACGCAATCTCCACTTCTTTCGCGGAAGCGGGGTCTCCCAGATGGCGAACCCGAACCACCGTGCTGCTCAGCCGAATCTTTATGGGTGAGCTGCTGCTGTCGAGCTTGCTGTAATCGGTCCCCGCGGTCACAATATCTTCGGCGGTGTGACCGGGTATCGCAGCCGGAATAAGAGAACGGACCAGCATCCGCGCGATGGAAGCGTTTCCGTCAGGAAAGTGAAACGTGTACTCGCCCTTCCGCGGTGTTACCTCGCCTAACGCGGTAAAGCTCAATCGGCCGCCGGTCGGCGTTCGATCCAACCCCATCCCCTGAAAACCAGGAAAGCCGATGGCCCAGCAATCGAGCGCAGGCACGGCGTCGATGCCGACTCCGTACAAACCGTGGGTGTTGGTTTGGTAATAGGGAATCGATGCCGCATTGGCCTTGACCACATTCAGCAGGAAGTCTTTGTAACTCATGCGCGTAAGCCGGTCCTTTTTCTCGCCTTGCGAGAGGCCCGGCATATAGTCAACGGCTGCGGTTTGAATCTTCAGGATATCGCTCTGCGTCTCTGGGGAAAGTGGCGTCTTCAGCAGAAATTCGCTCCACGCAGCCGCGGCGTCTCCCCCGGACCGGCGGCCTCCCGGGCTCCCTGCTACCAGGCGGTCGACGCCAAATGTTTCTTTATTGAAAAACACCGCCGGCTTCAGGCCGCGATAGACCGATCGGTCCACACACTTCGCCTCCAGCGCCGGCGGATCGATCCCCAGATCCGAGAGCAGTTGATGGGCAACTGTGCTGTAGGGGAACGGCGACTCGATGGAGAGCGTGCCGCCGTTGGCCAGAAGCAGGCGGCCGCCGGGACGAAACTCATTGCGTTTGGCGTGGCCGCCAAAGTCATCGTGATTATCGAGGATCAGTATGCGCGCACTATTGCCCGCAAGCTTACGATAGAAATAAGCGGCTGCCAGCCCGCTGATTCCCGCACCCACAACCACCAGGTCGTAGGCTTCGCCGGTCTGAGAGATTTGTCCGTCGTGGGCGAAAAACGCTCCATCACGCACGGAATGCGCCACTTCAAAGGAACCGGGATGGCTGCCGCGCATACCGGTAAGTGCGGGTGGGTCGTATCCAGGAGCATTCTGCGCCATCTGGGTGGCGCCTTCGGCGGTCCAGGGTAAGCCTGGAAGCATAGATCCCGCGAACGCGCCGCCGACTCCAACCGCCACGCCGTTCAGGAAATCGCGGCGTGAGATTGGGCATCGCATGCCCAATTCCTTATCGTAAGCCTTGCTTTGGTCATCGTTTCCCATGAGACCATCCTTTCCACTGTGATCCGCGTGTAGCCGTGAACACCACGCTAAGAATGCTTTTCCTCCGCCAGCACCTCATTCACCGCCCGCAGCGCCTGGTCGATGGCAACATCGGTGTAGGCCGTCGCGCCGGAATCCGTGTTCGCGATCGCGATGCGTCCGAATTGTTTCCGCCCCACTACGTGCGGCTGCTCTCCCTCGGGCCACTCAGGATCGAAGAGCGGGTTGTATTCGTAACCGTAGCCATGCGGCCAGCGGTTGACCGTGATCGCTTCGACATCCCGGGCAGCATCGAAGCCACCTTCGTGCAACGTGCGCTGCAGTTGATCGCGTAGGGTGCGCTCATAGGTCTCGAAAGATGTCGCCTGTATCTCCTGCCGCCCAGCGATTTGCTGATCGCGCGCCGGCAATCCTGGCTTGCACGGAGTTCGCGAAAGGTGCAGAAGGATAGGCTCCTGCGGACTGCTTGGAGTCGAGTAGGAGCCCATTTTCATGGGCCAATTGAGACTGGCTCCCAGCCAATAGGCTCCGGGGGCGGAGACGCTATGCACGCCAAGCTTTTGAAACGACGTCCAGCTGCGAATAGCAACGCTGGTGTAAATCAAGGGAACCTTCACCAGGTAATGCAGCGCTTGTTTCTGTTTGTCTGGCAGCGCCGGGCATAGGTAAGGAATCACCATATTCCAACAGGCGAGGATACAATGACCGGCTTGCACGGTGAATACCTGGTCGCCAGTGGCATACATGACTTCCACCCCTTGAGCGGCCGACGGGTCGCCTACATTCTGCGCGCGCACCACGGTGCTGTTGAGCCGAACCCGAACCGGAGAACCGTCGCGATCGAGCTGGTTGTAACCGACCTGTGCGGTGACTACATCTTCCACGGTGGTTCCCGGCACCGCTTGCGGGATCAGATTGCGCATCAGCAAGCGGGCGATGGATGCATTGCCATCGGGAAAGTGAAACCGGTAGGAACCGCCATTGGCGTACCCTGCGGCGGTATAACTCATCCGTGGAGCGCCGCCTGGCTCCAGATTCAGGCCTTGAAATCCCGGCAACCCAAGAGCCCAGCAGTCGAGCGCGGGCTCAGCATCGATGCCCACTCCCCATTCGCCGTGGGTGCGCCGCTGATAGACGGGAATCACGCCGGGGTCGACCTTCGCCACGGTTAGCAAAAAATCTTTGTAGCTTATCCGGGACAGCCGGTCTTTTTTCTGTTTGGAGGTTAAGCCGGGCATGTAGTCGATGTCGGCTTCCTGAATCCGAGCCACATCGCGCTGTACTACCGGAGACAGAGGGGTCCTGGCAAGAAACTCGGACCAGGAGGTGGATTCATGACTGTTTTTCCCGGCACCGCGTCTATGTCTCGGCACGCCGACCACCAGCCTATCGGCGCCAAAGGTTTCCTTATCGAAGAAAATCCCCTCGGAAAGCCCCAGTGACTGATAGATGTTTCGATCGGTGTAATTCTTCTCAAACGCCGGCGGATCGATGCCGAGCTTCTGGATAAGTGCGGCAGCTTCGCGGCTATACGGGGTTGGGCTATCGATCTCGAGGGTTCCGCCATTGAGAAGGGCGAGTCGTCCGCCGAGATGAAATTCGTTTCGCTTGGCGTGGCCGCCGAAGTCGTCGTGATTCTCGAGAATGAGAATGCGTGCCGAGTTGCCGAAGCGTTCGCGAAAGAAATGGGCTGAGGCAAGCCCGCTGATTCCACCACCCACCACAACCAGATCGAATTTCTCACGAAGTTCGATTGGCTTGCCCGCTTTGCTCCAAAAAGTGCCGTCGCGCAAGCTGTGCGCTGTTTCAAACGACCCGGGGTGGCTTCCGCGCATGCCCGTCGATACCGGTGGATCGTAGCTAGGCTTGTTTTGTCGCTCAGGAAGCTGTTCGGCGCCGGCCATGGCGTTATTCGGAAGCATGGAGGCGCCCACCAGCATGGCTGCCCCATTCATGAAATCACGCCGGGTAATTGTCCGGCCCATCCCGAGTTCCCGGTCGCGTGCGTTAGGACTCATCTGCACCGAAGAATTCTGCTGCCGGCGTTAGCCGCCTGCAGCGTCTGCCCAAGAACCTTGTTTAATGTTGCAACCCTACAAAAAGGGCTGCTTCGCGTCAAGGTGGAATCGGACGGACGTGATTTATGCGCCTGGTCAGCCGCTCATAACCGGTCGCCGCGAAACCGGGCCCAAAGGGCAAAGGCGTTGAGCCGGTAGCTCCGAAGGATGCCTTAGACCGTCGCGATGATCTCATGAAGGCACTCGCGAAGCGTAAAGGGAGCTACGTTGCGTGAGCTGTGGAATTCCCAAGCCGGGGGCGTCTGAGCCATTCACGCTCGTGCCTGTCACGAGAGCGGAAGTGCCGGTCTGGTTTCACGTCTACTGCACGAAAAATCACCCAACCAAAGCAGACACTTTCTCGAAGGGATGGGGAGACACACGATTCACACCCATCTCCCCTTGACAGGCCTCCGATGTGGCCGGGCAGCGAGCTGGAAACCGAAATTCGAAATTCGGCGACACCTATAGGGTCACTCTTTTGCCGTGCGTCAAAATGAGACTGTTAACTACTAGTTAAATACCCCTTTATCCTCATCTTTATTTGCAAACCCCATGGACGCCACACCCATGCGGAATTACCTTTCTAATCAAGAGTCCCCCGCGGGTAAATCCTCCGAAACCCCACTTACTGGGGACAGGGAGACGTGCGGACAAAAGTGAGAAAGCACCCGTCAAAAATCCAATCGACACGCCGCTCCGCCGCTTACAGAACGCGGCCCCTGGACCCGGCAGGCTCATTTTCGCCTGGACTATCCGGCCTTCGACAACAAACCCAACTGACCAATGATCTTCGACGCCAATTCGAAACCGTACAAGCGACTTAGTTCGCTTACTTCGCTTTCTTCGCACATTTCTACAGGGAAACTGGAAGTAAACATCCCGCTGAAGGAACAACCAATGAGGAATCAATGCAGCCGGTACTGAGGACGGAGTCGCTTTAGTCGCATTCCCACACCACAAAGCATAGCGATGTTCGGGAAACCAGATTCGGCAAACACGAGCTGACTCCCTTTCCCAAACGCGGCTGAGTGACTTCGTTGTTTTCCGCAATTGCGAATCGACCCGTGCGCACGGAATGTCTCAGAAGACGCAAATATTCGTGGAATTACTCATCTCAAATATTGACCATCCGTCGGTGAGATGAAATAGTCCAATCCATTTAGTACAGATGGGATCGCGCCCCCGGACATAACGCGCACTCTCCCAGTCGAGGAGGAACAATTGCCTGTCTCTATTCGGCAGTATCACTCGTTTCAGTGCCTGCTCTCCGTGCCACCGCGCTCGGCGACCGCTTCCGCCTCACGGCCCGTTTTGGTGTTCCTCCACGGCCGGGACGAAGCTAGTCCTGCCCTCCCTGGTAGTTCCCCGAACATAATGGAGAAATTGACGCTCCACGGCCCCGTGGCCACAAGCAGCGCCAAGATCGGCATCAATGACTTCGTAGTCGTTGCCCCGCAGCTTGCGGCGCCCGGCGGCGACGTCTGGTCGAACCATAACGTGACCGTGGCCGATCTCGCCCGCATTGTGGCCGCCGAGCACGGCGGCGATCTCACCCGAATATACTTGACAGGCTTTAGCTACGGTGGCAACGGGGTCCTTAGCATAGGCCAGGACCCAACCGGTCCGTGGGCGGCGCTTTGGGCCGTCGATCCCCCGGCAGTACCGGCTGGATGCCCGCCGTGCCCGGTTTGGCTTTCGGCCGGCCGGTACGCTCATCCGCAGGCGCCAGCTTTTACCAGCATCCTCCGCTTGCAGCAAGCAGCGGCGGCGAGTAGTACTGCCTCGGTCTACGATTACGTGGGGCCGGGCCACGGGGAGACAGCGCAACTCGCATATGCCGACCCCCGAGTATACCTCTGGCTCTTGACCCACCGCAGGGGAGGCTACGCAGATTCTCAGTCGCGCGCCTAACCCGAAAACGCAGCAACTAGGCTTTTGGAATTGGATAAATAAGAACGAAGGTAACCTGGCTGAAGTCAAAAACTTCTCAAAGCTGCATCGAACCCGTGGCATCGATCAATGACTAATTCGTGTCATTGAGAGCCCCCGATGATGGAGTAACAATCCTTATACGCGGGACAAAGCACAACCTACTTCGTCATATGGTCATCGCATCGCGGAGTTACTGGGCGCGTTGGATCCCAGCTTGCATGAGAGCCTTGAAATGACGTGAGACTCATGGTTGGGCTTCCCAGTACAAGCCGATGGTATTAACTGCCGCCAGATGTCTCCTCGAATCGAGAGTGCGCAGACCCTGATGTTGACAGGGAACACCACCTACAGTCTTCCTTCATCTGCCTCTGGAATGCGCGAACTTCTACAGGGGTGATGCTGGTGTTTGGCTCGCATGTTTTCCGCAGGGGCAACCCGATCCGCAAACTCGACGGTTTGTTCTCAGAGCTGTTTGCCGTAGTTGCATGTTGCCTCCTCGCGCTGTCAGGTTGCGGATACGTGATGAATGGATCAACGAATGGTCAGTTCCCCGTCTCCCCTGGCGCAGTCATATTTGGTGCTGTGCCTGTCGGGCAGGTAGCTACTAGTAAAGTCTTGCTCCTCAACGAGAGTTCTGCGTCGATCGATATTTCTCAATTGAATATTGCCGGACAGAACTTTTTTGTGAACAGTCCGAGCAGCCTTCCCGTTACTGTCAGCGTCGGTTCGACTTACAGCTTCGTCATCGGCTTCAAGCCTGACAAAGAATCGAGTTACTCCGGCCAATTCACAGTAATGAGTGCCGCAGGCAAGCCGATAGCTCAAGGCTCAATCAGTGGATCGGGGATCAGTGGCAGTGACAGTTCCACCCCCGGACTAACGGTCAGCACAGCCAGTCTTTCGTTTGGGGATGTGACGGTAAACACGCCATCGACCCGGCCTGTAACGTTGAGTTCGACAGGGACGGCGCCGGTGACGATCAACTCGGCTGCGTTGCGCGGGACCGGCTTCACGATGTCGGGATCCACATTCCCGATTACATTGAATCCAAACCAGTCGGTGACTATAAATGTGCGGTTTGATCCGACGGCGGCTGGGGCGGTGACGGGTCAGTTGATCATACAGAGCAACTCGTCTACCAACAGCACGGCGGTTGTTAATCTGAGTGGAACGGGCACGGCAGTGTCGAGTCCGCAGTTGACGATCAGCGCAGCGAGTTTGACCTTTGGCGATGTGACGGTGAACACGGCATCGATAGAACCTGTGACGTTGAGCTCCACGGGGACGGCGCCGGTGACCATCAACTCGGCTGCGTTGCGCGGGGCCGGCTTCACGATGTCGGGATCCGCATTCCCGATCACATTGAATCCGAACCAGTCGGTGACTGTAAATGTGCGGTTTGATCCGGCGGCGGCTGGGGCGGTGATGGGTCAGCTAACCATACAGAGCAACTCGTCTACCAACAGCACGGCGGTTGTTAATCTGAGTGGAACGGGTACTGTAGTGTCGAGTCCGCAGTTGTCGATCAGTGCAGCGAGTTTGACGTTTGGCGATGTGACGGTGAACACGACATCGATAGAACCTGTGACGTTGAGTTCCACGGGGACGGCGCCGGTGACCATCAACTCGGCTACATTGCGCGGGACCGGCTTCACGATGTCCGGAGCCACATTCCCGGTGACCCTGAATCCGGGCTTGGCAATTACGTTGGATGTGCAGTTCGACCCCACCGGCACTGGGGCGATAACGGGACAGTTGGCCATCCAAAGCAACTCATCGAGCAATAGTGCGGCGGTCATCAGTCTAAGCGGCACGGGGGTATTAGCTGAGGTTGATCTGAGTTGGGAGGCACCCGGCACTTCTTTAGACGCGGTCGTAGGCTATAACATTTACCGGTCACCTGGTAACAGCTCTACGTATCAACTACTGAACTCGTCGGTCGATCCTCAGACGACGTATGTTGATAGCACAGTCGAAAGTGGCTTGACATATGACTACATCGTAACAAGTGTTGACTCCTCCGGAGTGGAAAGTATTCCTTCCAACGAATATACCGCAACACTTCCCTAACACGGGAGGGGATGATCACCCACGGGTCGTCCAGTCAGTCCACTCCACACGCGAGAGCCTCGCACATTACTCTCAAAGAGATATATGAAGACTCCGAGTCTCTACATCCCGATTAAGATATCACGAGGAAAACTAGCTGTAGGCTGGACGCCTTTCCGTGTTCTGTTGACGATCATTTGATCACTAGTGGGAGACGGCAAAAGTGTGTCCTTTTTCCTGAGCCACTCAGCAGCCATCCTCTCCGCTTCGAGCCTTTGCTCGATCGTCATTGCACTTCCAACGCTTTTGGTAGTTCGTGATACTTGTTGGCTGGCGATCAAATACCATTTGTAGGCTTGTGTGAGGTCCTTGTAATCCGCACTTCGAGCCATATGAGATCGAGCTAACTCGAGTTGCGCGATCGCCACACCCTCTTCAGCAGCTCGTCGGCACGCAACCAAAGTGGAATCACTCGGCAACCCGTAACCCGTGCGGTTCTTCTCAAGGGAATTTGCCGATTCTCCTTTCCCATTCCGACTCATTGCCATCGACAGAAGCTCAACCCGGCTCGAAACCCCGAGTTTCTCAAAGACCCTAAAAAGGTAATTCTTGACCGTGTGTTGGCTTAGCCCTAAGCGCTCGGCGATTTTCCGATTTGACAAGCCTTGGGCAACGCTGTCCACGATTTCCATTTCTCGCTTGGACAGCTGCTCCATGCCCTGAGCATTTACTGTGGGGACATTTCGCGAATCAACCAAGGCCTGAAGCAGCAACCCCATTTGCTCACTATTAGCCCAGATCTGCCCTTGATGAACGCTTCTCACGCACTTGCTCAGGGTTTCAATTGGTTCGTGCCTGCTTAGCACTCCGTGGGCACCGCTTCTAAACGCCTCTAAGACCAATTCACTTTTTGAGGAGTCCAGAAGCGCGATGGCGCGGATGTTTGGGTGCGGCTCACGCACCTCCCGCAAAACCTGGAACCCGCGGCCACGCTGCTCATCGAGTTCAGAGTTGAGGAGAAGAACATCAATGTCGTGCAGCTGCGCTCGCGCAATCAATTCCTGCGAGTTCGAAGCTATGACCTCGAACGCGCCATCACGTCTCAGTGCATCTGCCAGCAGCGTTGTGTGGAGCCGCGTATCGTCGGCAACCAGAACGCGGATGGTTGACTCTAGAAGTCCATCGGGCATTCCCTTACTCCGTCATCAGGTTTCTGATGCCTTTGTGAAGGAATAGTAGGCCGTAACAATCCTCCACTGATTTCCTTCGTACGGACACCTAAAGCTGCTCCGAAGGCATGTAGCCGACTGCCCCCGGGTTGCAAAGACTAGCTGCTATTTAGATTTTGGCTTGCAGGTTAGGTCCGCGGAAAGTCCACGGGAGGGGTTGTAGTCCGCACGTACAATTGACGGACAGTTAGCGCAACATTTCTAGAGCAGTTTTCCATGAGAGCCTACGAGCTGAGGCTTTTCCGAGTGTACGTATAAGGAGAGTGCACTGTTCGCTACACCGTTGTTCTCCACCCCCGCATAGGAGAGTAGCAACGACATTCGGTTAAAGCTGATCGAGTAGCTGCCGCAAACTCAATAGGAACATTAAGAGAAGTTCACGAGAACCATAGAGAGATCCTTATCCGATGTCAATGGGATATTGGTAACCGGGAACCGCTTACCTTTTGCTCTTCGGGTAACCCTGACGAATCCATTGTTGGCTCCGCGTTAAATGAACCGCAATGCATTGGACCCCAACAGGGATTGCCATCCCAAAAAAAAGCGAGGCCACTTTCGTTGACAAATGGCCAAATTTCTTAGGCCTTGTCGAGAAGACCTCCTCGGAGTCGATCGCCCCTGCCGACAGAGCATTTGAGGGGAAGTGCTTCCCTGAGGTGGTGTACCTCTTGCAGCAACTTGCATCGTTCTGTACGCTGGGTTCGCTTTACGTTACCGACTCGGGCCGAAGTCCCCAATAAAGTATTGTGCGACCGCCAGTTGGGTTCTGCGCGGGATGTGCTGCATTAAAGATAAAGAGGAATCCAACTGCGGCCTAATTATTGAATTAACGTAAGTGCAAGTTAGATTAGTGCTAGGGTGACTTACTGCCGCGCTCGAGTGCTTTCACCCTATGTTCCGCGTTCCGGTACCTGGCAGCTAGTTGACGCCGGGTAGCCCTGCTTTATAGATGGAACTATAACCAGGTGAAAAGGTTAGGGTCACTGCAAAATGTGACTCGTAGGGCGAAGCTAGGTATGTCCAATTAACAATCGTGGGGTTCGCGGCGTTCCGCTTAGCGACTAAGACGGGCATCGGCAGCAAGACCGGCTGGGCCGTTTAATCCATCAGGGCCACCAGGTAGCGTGCAGAGGGTGAAGCTTTGGACACCGGCAATCAGAAATCGAAGTCTCCAGACTCAGGTGCTATCGTCGGGCAAAATGGCGAGAATTGGTATGCAGTGCATACCCGTGCTGCGCACGAAAGAGCCGTGGCTCACCGCCTCCGTGACCGAGGGGTAACAATTTTCTTGCCCACGTTTACCGAGGTGCATCGCTGGAAGGACCGAAGAAAGACCTTAGAATTGCCATTATTCAGCTGTTATTTGTTCGTCAAGCTGCTGCCTCGCAACGAGGAGCGCCAGCGGGTGCTTCGGACTGCGAGTGTGCTGGGACTCGTCGGCGCTCAGGGAGTGGGCACTCCCATTCCCCAGGAGCAAATCGATGCGGTTCGAATCTTGCTTGAAGAGCAAGTTCCTTGCTGTTCCCATCCTTTTCTCAAGACAGGACAGCGCGTACGGATCCGGGGGGGCGCACTGGAGGGCTTAGAGGGAATTTTCCTGTCTCGGCACGGGGAACGGCGGCTGATCATATCCGTGGAGGCCATGCAGAGATCTTTGGCGATTCAGGTGGAAGGATACGACGTGGAACCAATTAGCAGTTCTTAGCAATTGAGTGTGGTGATTGCGTCTGCACTGCGAAACCGCGGCCGTTACATCGGAACTCTGCGTCGTTACCAAGCTTAAGGAAACGATCTGCCGAAATTTGTCAGCAAACGCCGGTTCTCTAGCGTGGCTGGCCTAAGACTCTTTCATTGGTTTCTTATCTCCCTCCGTGTGTTCAGAAGTGCGAGGCTCAGGACTCTTTCCCCCGCTTTTGCCCCGTATGAACCAGCTCCCCGGTAAGAAAAGGGATCGAGACAGCGAGACTGCTATTCGTCAGTCGCGATGCGGTCTTTGTTCGGACACTCTGGTCAATGGGGGAATCGAGCTCCTGGCAGCTCGAAATCGTCGGCAACGTGTGGGAGGCGATGGAGCGTGTCCAATCAGGGGTAACGCCGGATCTACTCTTGCTGGATCTGCCCCAGGGCGATGTCGATGGTTTGCACATCTTGCGCTGGCTGCGCCGGCTTCGTCCCGCATTGCCGATTATCCTGATTGGTCACCCTGGTGATGTTCGTAGGAGACAAGAATTAATTCGCGTGGGCGCACGGGACTACCTTGTGAGACCCCTCGACGACCGTCGACTTGCAATGGTCATCCGCAGCCACCTTTCCAGCGTATGTGAAACGATCGAGGCGGATATCACTAGTGAAGATGTTGAGCTGATCAGCGATGACACCTGCTTCATTGGGATCAGTCCGATCATGCGGAAGCTCCGCGCCCAAGCGGCTTCCCTGGCGGAAACCAACGTACCTGTATTGATTCTTGGCGAGGGCGGGACGGGTAAAGAGACCGCGGCCCGCCTGATCCATAAGTTGTCTCTCCGTTCCGGATTCGAGTTCACAAAGGTCAGTTGTGCAGCACTGCCGGGCGATCTGCTGGAGAGAGAGTTATTTGGTTACGAATGGGACGGTACTACCGCACCGGTGCAAATCAAAACAGGCAAACTGGACCCTACCGTAAAAGGCACGATCCTGCTGGATGAAATCACCGAGATGCCCATGGGCGTGCAGGCCAACCTTATGCGCGTCCTGCAGAGCAAGCGGTTTATGAGACCAGGAACTTTCGCCGCCATAGAGGTCGACATTCGTGTTTTGGCGTCGAGCACCGCGAATATGGAACACGCAGTTTCTGAAAAGCGATTTCGAGAAGATCTCTACTATCTCTTAAGCACCTACACAATTCACGTACCCCCCCTACGAGAGCGCAAGGAGGAGATACGGCTTCTGTCGCGCCATTTCATGCACAAAATCGCCAAGCAATATGGCCTCGCTCCACGTGACTTTTCGCCGGCTACGATTGAAGCCTGCCAGGCGTATTCCTGGCCGGGCAACCTACGGGAACTTCAAATCTTCGTGAAACGCTACCTCATGAGTGGCGACAAAGGGCAGGTGTTCGAAAAGAGCCGGCCAGATCTGGATGAGGGTGCCAGGAAGGTTTCGCGCCTTGCCGTCGCCGGATCTGACTCGCTTAAATCTCTTGTCAAGACGGTGAAGCTGGAGGCCGAGATAAACGCCATCGCCGGCGCCCTGACGAAGACTGGCTGGAATCGAAAAGCCGCCGCACGGTTACTCGAGATCAGCTATCGAACCTTGCTATATAAGATTGATCAGTACCAGATCAGACCATCTGCTCTCCCGATCCTTCCAGGGGATACTGGGCCAAAAAGTAAGGGGACTGGGTTTCGCGAAAACACCCGACAGCTTGATCCGCGTGGATAGAGTTGAGCGACATTTGCAACGCAATCCAAGGCTGGTCTACCGGAGTTGTTATGAAAAATAGAATCGATCGCGTAGGCTTTGGATTCGCCATGATAGTCCTCGCTGGCCCCTTGTGGGCACAAGTAGCAGACGCTCGGGTTCCGGGCGCCGCAACTTCGATTCCACAATCAGCCAACAAGCCCCACGAAGCCAGCTTTGTCATTGGTAATGATGACCTTCTGGCCATCAATGTTTGGAAAGAACCGGACATTTCCCGCTCTATTCCAGTGCGCTCAGACGGGAGAATATCGCTGCCCCTGGTGGGGGAAGTACAGGCGACGGGGCGCACTCCGCTACAACTTGAAGAGGATATCGCAAGCAGACTACGGAACTATATAGCGGAGCCAGAAGTCACGGTAATGGTTCAGGAGATTCGCAGTCAGAAGTTTAACATTCTGGGGCAGGTCACAAAGCCCGGGTCATACTCGCTTGAACTTGTGACGACGGTTTTGGACGCCATTGCAGCGGCTGGCGGATTCAAGGACTTTGCTAACGTAAAAGGGATTTACATTCTCCGTCAGAATCCTGGTGGTGGTGAGTCCCGCATCGCGTTCAATTACAAGCAGGTCATCAAGGGCAAGAATCCTCAGCAAAATCTCAAACTTGAACCACGCGACACCATCGTTGTTCCTTGAAGGTACTTTATGTATCTGAAAGTTTACCTGAGCCTCGCTTTGTTCGTGGCCATGCCGAGCTGGTCCCAGGTGCCTATAAGCGACCCAGCAGCCGTTCCGGGCACCGGCGGCAAAATGCTTACACCGCCTCCAGTGAGCGGTCAGGCCTATCCGACTGAGGTCGGTTCCGAAGTACGGTCAAATTATCTGCGCGCCGGATTCACTTTTACTCCCTCGTACAGCAACGACGTGGTGGGAGAAGCGAACGTCCCTCCGGTCAGCGATTTCGGTTACTCGTTTTTCCCTACGCTTACAGTTGACAAGACCACGTCTCGGGAACATCTGACATTGACCTATAGTCCAAGTTTCACGATCTATCAGCGCACAAGTTCTGAAAATCAAACGAATCAGAATCTGAGCCTGAGTTTCCAGTACCGATTGAGCCCACATGTGACTGTCAGCCTAAGGGACAACCTGCAAAAGATCTCGAATGTGTTCAACCAACCCGGTTTGCTTTCCGGTGGCGCGGTGTCTGGTTTGCCCCAACCTCCGCTCAATGCTGTTATCGGCCCGGTGGCGGACCAGCTCGGGAATACCGCAGATGCAGAAATGACCTATCAACTCAGTAGGGATGGAATGATCGGCGCGGCGGGAAGATTTACCAATCTCGATTTCCTGAACCCGTCCCAAGTCCCTGGTCTTTACGATTCTCATTCGAGCGGCGGGTCTGCTTTCTATAGCCACCGTCTGCTGAGAAATAGTTATATCGGCGGCGTGTATCAGTATTCAAAAATCACGGCTTATCCACCGAAAGTAATAAGTGAAGTTCAGACGGACACGGTCTTCCTTTTTTACACAATTTATTTCACGCGAACTTTCTCCTTGTCGTTATCGGTTGGCCCCCAACACTTCGACGCTGCTCAGTCTCCCATGCCGATGTATGGCTCATGGTCGCCGACCTTAAGCGCGAGCACAGGCTGGCAAGGGCGCCATACGAGTTTTTCAGCCAGCTACCTGCGGAGTGTTACTGGCGGCGGCGGCTTGGTCGGAGTCTTCCAATCGAATACAGCAGCCGCATTCGCCCGATGGAAACTAGCACGTGCCTGGAGCACAACAGCAGCGGCAAACTACTCAATCAACAAAGATGAGACTCCGTCATCTTTTATATCCAGCGGCGGAGGTCACGGCGTTGGGGGAAGTGTCTCGGCTCAGCACCAGCTCAGCGATCGTTTCAGAGTGGAATTTGGATACTCTCTCCTGCACCAGAGTTACAATGGAATCCCGGTGATCTCTAATTCTCCTAATATCAATCGGGAGTATGTCTCGTTCTCGTATAGCTTTGCCAGGGCACTGGGAGAATAATCATGCCAGAAGTTGTCGAGGAAGATAAGTCGGAACCGCTTGACGTGCTGCGCTACCTGGATGTAGCTCGCCGTCGTTATCCCTATTTTCTGATTTCGGTATTCATCGGGTGGTTGGCGGTTTGGGGGGCCAGTTGGATTCTACCGGCTAGTTATAAGTCGAGCACGCTGATCCTGGTGGAGCAGCCCACGATGCCGAAAGACTACGTCGTGTCGAACATCAATGAAGATTTGCAAGATCGGGTCCAGAACATCAGCCAGCAAATTCTTAGCCGCACGCGCCTTCTCCGTATCATTGACCAGATGAACCTCTACAGCGAGAGTCACAGGCACTTCACGCCAGATGAAAAAGTGTCACAGATGCGCAAGGACATTGAGATCGAGCTTGTTCATGATTCTCGGAACCTCCAGATTACGGCATTTAAAATTTACTATTCAGCCCGCGATCCCCACATTGCCCAGCGGGTCACCAGCGAGTTGACCAACCTATTTATCAACGAAAATCTGGAAGTACGCCAGCAACAGTCCGAAGATACCACCAGGTTTCTTTCGGAACAGTTGGAAAGTGCGCGTCAAACTCTTTCCGAACAGGATGCAAAGATTCGAGAGTTCAAAGGAGAGCACGTAGGCGACTTGCCTTCCCAGCAAACGAGTAATCTCCAAATCCTCGCTGGCATGCAATCACAACTGGGAAACGAACAAGACGCGCTTAATACGGCGCACCAGCAGCAAGTTTACTTACAAACGCTGATCAATCAATATCGCACTCTTCAGGGCAGGGCCACTGACGGCTCACCGATGGGTCAGCCGGGTCGGCTGTCAGCGATTGACAAGGAACTCGAGAGATTAAAGGCCCAACTGGTAGATCTTAGCTCTCGATACACCGATCGCTATCCGGATGTTCAGAAGTTGAAGGTCCAGATAGCCAAAAGCGAGAAGATGCGGGACGATCTAATTGCTGATTTGAGGAACCAATCCAAGAACGGAACCCAACGCGATAGCGCTGTCGTTGCCCGAGAACTAGCGGATCCTTCACAAAGCTCGCCGCTATTGCAACTGCAAGGTCAGTTGGAGGCCAACCGGACCGAAATCACAAATCGTGAGCAAGCAATTGCCGGTCTAAAAGCCAAAGTCGGCGACTATCAGGCGCGCTTGAACGACGAACCGGTGCGCGAGCAGCAGCTGGCAGATCTGACCCGCGGCTACGACCAATCCAAGGCGAATTACGACGACCTGCTGAAAAAGAAAAACGAGTCAAAGATGGCTACCAGCATGGAAGAGATGCAAAAGGGTGAGCGATTCCGCATGATCGATCCACCCAGTTTGCCGCTGAAACCAGACTTTCCCAACCGGCTCAAATTCTGCGGAATCGGGCTGGGCCTCGGTCTGGCGTTGGGACTTGTGGTGGCGGGTGTATTTGAATTCATGGATGATCGGCTGCATAGTGAAAAGGAAATGAAAGCCCTATTACCGATGAGGGTCATCTCTGAGATCCCGGAAATCATAGTTCCCTCGGATGAACTTAGGAGCAAGAGGAGAATATGGCTAGGATGGGCCATGACTGCTCTGCTACTTGCCATCATTCTGGCCGGTTCTGTGTTCAGCTATCGCCGCAGTTAAGGGTTAAATTCCAATGTATAAGGCTTACTTCAATCTGGCTCGAAACCCGTTCGAGCTCACGCCCGATCCCTCGTTTCTCTTCTCGACCAGAAGGCACAACGAAGCGCTGGCGACGCTATATTACGGAATCCGCCGGCACAAGGGATTTGTGGTGGTGACTGGAGAGGTAGGCACCGGGAAGACCCTGCTCCTTCGATGCCTGCTGCAACTGCTGCAGGAAAGCAAAGACATCAGCTATGCATATCTCTTTAACAGCCGGCTCTGTGCTACGGAATTCCTACAGTACATTGTCTCTGACTTCGGACTGTCTGCCTCTGGTAAGAACAAAGGCGAGCTCTTGCTCGACCTTAGCCGCTTCCTGGTGTCGCGGGGATCGAGAAAATTGACCACCGTCCTTATTCTCGACGAAGCGCACCATTTGTCTGCGGACATACTTGAAGAGGTCCGGCTTCTGACGAATCTGGAAACGGCCGAGGACAAGCTGCTGCAAATCGTATTGGTCGGTCAGCCAGAACTCGATGAGAAACTGGATTCCGTTGGGCTCAGGCAGCTCAAGCAGAGAATTGCTCTTCGCGCGTGGCTGGCGCCCCTCGATTGGGATGAGACCAAGGGATACATCGAACGCCGACTGCTGATTGCAGGGACAAGCCCTCATGCAGACGGGTTGTTCTGTGAGCAGACCATTATGGCTGTGTATCGCCACTCGGGCGGATTCCCCCGGCTGATCAACACAATTTGCGAAAACGCACTCATTACTGCCTACGCCAGGCAGATACAGAGGGTTACGCCGGACATTATTGAGGATGTAGCGAGGGAATTCCGCCTTGATGTGGTTCCTTCGTCTTTTGCCGACACGGAGGGCGACCATAAAGAGATGGATAGTAAACGAGACATAGGCCGCGCGCCGGATCTTTATTCCCTTCTGCAAGGGGCGGTTGCCGAGGAATCAAACGTGAGAGTGCCTTTAACCATTGAGTAAGCAAGCATGAGCCTTATTTTTGACGCATTACAAAGATCGGAAGCTGAACGCTCGGGCGTTGAGGTGTCGTCTCTTTCAGTGGCGACTGAAGTGCTGCAGCGTGCGGAGCTTCATGCGGCCTCAGAGCGAAGAGCCGTGATCCAGTTTGAGCAGCCGGTCGCGCCGCGGAGAGCCGACACGTCACTCCCGCTCGAAGGAGTGCCGCGAGCCGCGACCGCAGTGGACGTTTCCGGACCAGACGAGCTTGTCAATGACAAGCACTCGGACGTGTTTCGTCAATTCCCATCCATAAAGATCGCGGTTCCTCCTCAAAACCGCCTCGTTTGCCTCACGGATAACGAAAGTCTGGCGGCGGAAAAATTTCGCTTTCTGGGGGTCAGCCTCCAAAATCTCCGGCGAGACCGGCCGCTCAAGAAAATATTAATTACGAGCACAATTCCACAGGAAGGCAAAAGTACGGTTTCCGCCAACCTGGCCTGTGCTCTTGCTCGTAGAAGGCAGCAGAGGACGTTGCTGCTAGAGGGTGACGTGCGGCGGCCGTCTCTATCACAGCTGTTCGGGTTGGGAAAGATTTCGGGCATTTGTGAATGCCTGCAGGACGAACGCAATCTGCTTACCAGCGTCTACCATTGTGAGGGTCCAGACTTCTGGTTCTTGCCAGCAGGCAGTGCTCCTACGAATCCCCTCGAGCTCCTGCAGTCAGGGAAACTGTCTGCAATGATGGATCAGCTGAGTGCATGGTTTGATTGGATCATTATCGATTCGCCTCCCGTAATGCCTCTGGCTGACACGAGCGTCTGGATGCGATTAGCGGATGGCGTCCTCCTGGTCGTGCGTCAAGGAATCACGGAGAAGCGGCAGTTATTGAGAGGACTAGAAGCACTCGAGCGCAACAAACTGATTGGTGCGCTACTGAACGGCTCTAATCGACCGGCCCGTAGCGACTACTATTACTACGCTGGACCCCCATCGATAACCGCACAGCCGACTAACCGCTCGACATAACAGCTCCCTACGCCGTGTGCGTCCAGTTATCTTTCCCGCTTGCCATGTGCAAAGTAGTGAACGCACGAGATCACTTAAGGAAAAGGGTAAGTAAGTTGCGTGTTTCTGTCCTACTAACAAGGATCCAGGGCAAAGGAGGAAGTCGTGACTCTGCAACGCTCGGGTAGTGGTTCAGTCCTAGCCGGCTCTCTGGTCAAGGTGACGACGGCTGAGGAACGCGAGGTTCTGAACGAAGAAACCTTTCAGAGGATGATCGCCATCGAGCGCAAAAGAACGGAGCGCTCCAGGAAGCCCTTTCTACTCATGCTTTTAGATGCTGGTACCCAGCAAACTCCGGAAAACTATGGCAAAGCCCTGAAGGGTATCGTGCCTGCCCTGCTGTCATCCACCAGGGAAACCGATGTGATCGGCTGGTACAAGGACCGGGCCACCGTTGGAGTGATCTTTACCGGACTCTTAGCCGATGACAAGAGCTCGATCCTTACCACGATTCTAACCAGAGTGAGTACCACTTTACGGGACAAGTTGACATTCGAGCAATTCAATCAAGTGAGCATATCGTTTCACTTCTTTCCCGACGATTGGGATCATCACCTCTCTGGACGTCCAAGCAACCCGGCCTTGTATCCCGACCTTTCGAGCCGCGACCACGGCAGACGGTCCCTATTGGGCATAAAACGACTGATGGATATTGTCGGGAGCCTGCTGATATTGATCATGTGCACGCCTCTCTTTCTTGCCATTGCGTTGGCAATCAAACTAACGTCGAAAGGCCCAGCTTTGTTTAGACAGCAGCGGGTTGGGCAGTATGGCCGGTGCTTCACGTTCCTCAAATTTCGGTCGATGCACCTGAACAATGATCCCAGCGTTCACAAAGAATATGTAACCAAATTAATCGCCGGCGACGCGGAGCGAAAACCATCGAACGGGAGGGGTGAAGGCGTCTACAAGCTCACGAACGATCGGAGGACCACGCGGGTGGGGAAGTTCCTCCGGAGAACCAGCTTGGACGAACTGCCGCAACTGTTGAATGTTCTCGAAGGAACCATGTCGCTGGTCGGACCTCGCCCCCCAATCCCCTATGAGGTGGCGGCTTATGAGACCTGGCATCGGCGCCGCGTGTTGGAAGTCAAACCTGGAATTACCGGTTCCTGGCAGGTGAACGGACGAAGCCGGGTCAAATTTGATGAAATGGTCCGGTTGGATCTGCAATATGCCAGGTCATGGTCTCTCTGGACGGACATCAATATTCTGATGCGCACACCTCGCGCGGTCCTCAAGGGCCACGGCGCCTATTGATTGTTGCGTCTGAGCCTCTCACTCGATTCCGGTGAATACTGCACGCGCTTTATCCGATACTCGACTCACTTTTTCTCTAAATCAAGACCCATGGGCACTCATCAGTAGCGTGAAGGCGGTGAAGCATCGTTAATTTCGGCGTAATCGGTTACGGCTACTGGGGACCAAACGTGGTGAGGAACCTTGCGAGTCTGGAGGGTTCCCAAGTGCTCGCTATTGCGGAGACGAGCCCAACCGCAAGGAAGCGCGCACAGAGGGCGTATCCGGGAATCAATGTAACCCCGGACGCCGCAGACGTGATCTCCTCGGTCGAGATTGACGCCGTTGCGGTCGTCACTCCGGTCTGGACGCACTACGTGCTGGCCAAAGCTGCGTTGCAGAATGGTAAGCACGTTTTTGTTGAGAAGCCGTTCACCAGCAGTACCGCCCAGGGGGAGGAACTTATTGACCTCGCCAAGCAAAAGAATCTAAGGATCATGGTGGATCACACCTTCCTATTCACCGGAGCGGTGAAGAAAATCGGGCAATTGCTCGAGGAAGGGAGTTTAGGAAAGCTCTACTACTACGATTCCACTCGCGTCAACTTGGGCCTTTTCCAGCACGATATCAACGTTCTTTGGGACCTTGCGCCGCACGATCTTTCCATCATGGATCACCTAATCAAGGCATGTCCCGAGGCAATCGTCGCGACTGGCCAAAAACATCTGAACGGCTTCGAAGATGTGGCCTTCATGACGCTCTATTTCCCCGAGAAAGTCATAGCGCACATCAACGTCAATTGGCTCTCGCCGGTAAAGGTTAGGACCACGCTCATCGGCGGAGAGAAGCGGATGCTTGTCTGGAACGATCTCGAGGCCGACGAAAAGGTAAAGGTCTATAACAAGGGAGTGAACATCACAAATCGCGAAGGAGTCTACGACCTGCTGGTGAACTATCGTTCGGGAGATATGTGGGCGCCGCAACTGGAGCAAGTTGAGGCCTTGCGTCAGGAATTGTCTTACTTCGTCGATTGCGTTTCGAGCGGACAAGAGCCGTTCAATGACGGATGCGCCGGCCTCCGTGTAGTCAAGATGCTGGAAGCGGCTAGCGAATCACTGAGCAAGAGAGGTCTGCTGGTTTATCTATGAATTCCCCTAACTGCATCACAAGGGACGGCAAGCAGTGGAAAGGCGTCCCCCTCTCTGAATTCACGAATATGTCGGAGTGTGCGCTAGAGGACGAGATAAAGATTGTCGCAGACGATTTGCTTTGGTCACTGTACCGCTGCATGTTCGAGATCCGGTACGTTGAAGAATCACTCTTGAAGCTCTATGATCGCGGTCTCATTTTTGGCACCATCCACACCTGCATCGGACAGGAAGTCTGCGCAGTTGCCGTCACGCAAACCCTGGATAGGGACAAAGATGTTGTTTGGTCTAGTCACCGGGGCCACGGACATTATCTTGCATTTACTGGTGACTTGAGAGGCCTAGTTTCGGAGCTCCTCGGCAAAGCCAGTGGCGTGTGTGCGGGGATCGGGGGAAGCCAGCACCTGCACCGCGGTAATTTCTACAGTAACGGTATTCTCGGCGGAATAGTTCCCTGCGCCGTTGGGTGCGCTTATGCGGAGAAGGCAAAGGGAAGTGGCGGCGTAGTGGTCGTCTTTTTTGGAGATGGAGCGATCGCGGAAGGCATAGTGTACGAAAGTTTCAATATAGCCTCTCTGTGGGAGTTACCCGTCTTGTTCGTGCTGGAAGACAATGGTATCGCTCAAAGCACGCGGAAGCAGTATGAACATGCCGGCGACATCGCCTCGCGGGGGGAGAGCTTCGGAATTCAGACAACAAGGTTGCGTGCCAGCGATGTCCTTGCCGTATATCGTGAGTCACGTTCCATTGTGGCCGAAATCAGGCGCGCCTCGCGGCCCCAGCTACTTGTTTTGGAAACCTGCCGTCTTGGTCCCCACAGCAAGGGAGACGATACACGAGATCCCCGAGAGATAGCTGCACTACGGGCTCGTGACCCGATCGCGCTTCATCGGCAACAACTTTATACTTGCGACGCAGAACGCCTGGATCGATTGGAGCGCGAAGTCGTACACCAAATTGATGCCTGTGTAGCGGCGGCTCTCGAAGAAGAAAGCCTCGAACCCGGCAAGTTTCTGGCGTACATTGACCCACGATGACCTATTTGGAGAGTCTCAATTCGGGTCTCAGAGAACTCCTGGCAGAGTTGCCAGAAGTGGTCGTGTTCGGAGAGGACCTGCTCGATCCGTATGGCGGCGCGTTCAAAGTTACACGTGGTCTGCAGCGTGACTTTCCAGGTCGAGTGCTGACAACGCCGATCAGTGAAGCTGCGCTGACTGGGATTGCGAATGGGATGGCGTTGCGAGGACTGCGCCCCGTGCTGGAAATTATGTTTGGAGACTTCCTGGCCCTTTGCATGGATCAGATACTTAACCACGGCGCTAAATTCCGCACTATGTATAACAACAGCGTGACCGTGCCGGTTACTATCCGAACGCCGATGGGGGGCGGCCGCGGCTACGGACCCACGCATAGCCAATGCATTGAAAGCCTCTTTATGGGGATCCCCGAAATCCGCATTGTCGCGCCCTCCATATTCTGTGATGCTGGTCAGGTACTCAGACAGGCAGTACTCGACGACAAGCTTGTGCTCTTTATTGAGCAAAAGCTCCTTTACTCGCTGGATTTGCTATATGATGCTGCGGGTTTAACGGTTGAAACGGTCTCCGATAGACATAGCTACCCTGTTGCCATGGTTCGGAACTACCAATCAGGTCGCCCAGACGTCACCCTCATCACTTACGGAAGTATGACCCGGTTCATAGTATCTGTGCTGCGAGGCATGGCGGCGGAGGAAATCAGAGTTCTAGCCTGTATTCCGACGCTGATCAAGCCTTTGCCCGTTGACTTGTTTTGCAGCGCGGCGGAGGAGTCGGGCCGGGTCGTGGTCGCAGAAGAAGGCTGCGTGCAATGGGGTTGGGGCGCAGAGATCGCTGCGCGGATACACGAGTGCTTGTTTGGGAGACTCTCAGCAGCCGTACGCAGAGTTGGCGCTGTAAATATCGCTATCCCGGCTGCGCGGACGCTGGAACGGGCCGTGTTGCCCACCGAGACTGACATTACGAATGCAATCTTCGGGGTCTTGCAGTGACACGGTTTATAAGAACACCCTTGGTCAATGCGAACGATGACGCAGTTCTGCTGAGCGCCTGGACGAAACCGCACAAGTCACTGGTGAGCAAAGGCGAGACAATTGCCGTGCTTGAGACCAGCAAGGCGACGATTGATGTCGAATCGGAGGACACTGGCTACCTCCATATTTTTGTACCCGCGGGAACCGAGGTTATGGTGGGTGAGATCGTCGGTGCGGTTTGCGAAAATCCAGACGAAATGCCTGAAAAGCCTCTCAACGGGTATGAATTAGGAAAAGACCACAGCGCAGACCGCAAGATAACAAAAAAGGCCGAGTTCGCTGCGGCCAAGGCTGGCTTGGAACTGAAGAGGATACAGGTTGACATTCCAGGTGATGGAACGATTACTGAGGCGGACGTGGCAGCCTACCTCAGCCAGCATCACGCCGGTCAATCAATTAGGGAACGTGTGGACAGAGACCTCGTCGATGATTGCTATCCCCGAAACCGCCAGCAACGTTTGCTGATCGTTGGTGGCGGACTGGGCGCCGTGCAGGTCTTGGACTCACTGTCTCGGATCGAACATCAGCGAGCAACCGCCATCGTAGATGACAACCCGGATTTACGCGGCAAGACCCTTTTAGGCGTGGGTATTTTGGGAGGACAGGAAGCTATCGAAGTCCTCTTCAAGCAAAATCTCTTCGATGCCGCGGTAGTTTCCGTGAGTACGAGCATCGCATTCCGGCGAGAGATGGGTAATAAGCTTCGTCAGTTGAAGATTCCCATGGCGAACGTCATCGACCCGAGCGCGCGCGTGCAACGGAATGCCGCGTTAGGCGTGGGGAATGTCATTCTTTCGTATTGCCACATTGGTGCCTGCACCAGCCTCGGGGATGGCAATTTCTTAAGCCCTTACGTAGATGTCGAACATCATTGCGCGGTGGGGGACTTTTGTACCTTCGGTCCCGGAGTAATGATGAGTTCACTGGTCAGAATCGGAGCGGGGGTGAAGTTTGGAACGGGAATATTCATCGAACCGAAGTTGTCTATCGGTTCCGACAGTATCATCGGCTCCGGAGCCATTCTCACCCGGGATATTCCCCCGAATTCCATCGTCAAGACGAAGGTCAATTACTCAGTTCGATCACGAGCCTAGCACCGCTCCGCAAGCCTGGACAGAGCGGCGATAAAACGCGTCGTCACGAAGTGTTCCCCAAAACAATCGTGGCCGAAGACCCGAGCGAAGTTTTGCGCCACCGCGAAGGATTATGCAAGTTTGCAATGAGCATCTTTAATAAAGTTTCTGACAACGTTCCTCTTCTAGACTTGATTACTCCGCACCTGGAACTCGAGCTAGAACTCACAGCCGTATTCCGCCGCGCTCTGCTTACGGCTGGTTTCGTCGGCGGCCCCATGGTCGAGGAATTTGAGCATGCATTTGCCGGTTTCTGTGGCACGAAGCAGTCTATTGCCGTAAGCAGTGGTACGGACGCGCTACGCTTCGCGATCATGGCTTGCGGCGTGCAACCGGGCGACGTGGTACTGACGGTGCCGCATACGTTCATCGCTACAACGGAAGCTATCTCTCAGGCCGGAGCTCTGCCGGAGTTTGTCGACATCGATGAGGGCACGTACAACGTGTCAGTCGAGATGTTGGAGCGGTTTCTGGAAGAGCAGTGCACTCGGGATAAGCGCGGAAGACTGATCGGCCGACGGAGTGGCCGGCCGGTAACTGCGGTTGTGCCGGTGCACCTGTATGGTCAAATGGCAGACATGGATCCGATCCTGAGGCTAGCCGAAGGATATGGGCTCACGGTGATAGAAGACGCTTGCCAGGCTCATGGCGCGGAATACTTCTCCAGGAAACTCAATTGCTGGATGAAAGCCGGCTCAATGGGGCGCGCGGCTGCTTTCAGCTTCTACCCGGGAAAAAACCTCGGGGCGTGCGGCGAGGCTGGGGCAGTAACCACAAACGATCCCGATATTGCCGCCAAAATCAAAATGCTACGCGATCACGGCCAGAGCAAAAAGTACTACCACGATGTGGAAGGCTATAACGGACGGGCGGACTCGATACAAGCTGGGCTTCTACATGCGAAGCTAGGGCGCCTGGCGAGTTGGAATACGCAACGCCGCGACCGCGCAACCGAATACAACCGTCTTCTGGCGAAGAATGCCGCCCTGACTCTCCCGTACGAGCCCTCTTGGTCTCACGCCGTGTATCACCTTTATGTGATCCGTACCTACGACCGCGATGGCATGATGAACCACCTGAAAAAGGCGGCCATTGGTACAGGGATTCACTATCCGATTCCCCTTCATTTGCAGAAGGCATATGCCTCGTTGAAATACGCTCGGGGAGACTTCCCAGTTGCGGAAAGAGTTGCCGCGGAAATCGTCTCCTTACCGATGTTCCCGCACCTCACATCAGACCAGCAAGCCAGGGTGGCCGCGGAGATCCTATCCTTTACTTCCAAAGTCGGCATAAAGCGGGCAGATGAGGAAGAGAGCCTGTTCGTAGCGGCACAGCAAACTGCATAAATGAAGACTGCTCTGCCCCATGACAGCGAAATCAGGATCTCTGTCGCCTGGGCCATGTAAAACTCTCTATCCGCGTGGACACGCTGTTGCGAGCCGCGAGACGTGGGCCACAAGTGAGACACTGCTCTAATTTCCGGTCCGTTTCCCAGCAGCGTTCTTTCAGAATCATGCCAGAAACCGCAAACTACGTGATTATCACCCCGGCAAGGAACGAGGCTGAGTTCATCGAGTTGACGATGAAATCCGTAATTGCTCAGACCATCGTTCCACTGAAGTGGATGATCGTCAGCGACGGCTCAACCGACGAGACCGATGCCATCGTCTGCAAGTACACCGTCGATAATCCATGGATTGAACTATTGCGGATGCCCGAGCGTAAGGAGCGGCACTTTGCCGGAAAGGTGTATGCCTTCGAGGCTGGTTATGCAAAGGTGAAGGATCTCAAACCAGACGTTGTCTGTAATCTCGATGCCGATGTTTCGATTGGGCCCGACCACTTCCAGTTCCTGCTGGGCAAGTGCGGCGAGGACCCCAAACTCGGTGTCTGGGGTTCGCCATTTCGCGAAGGATCGCGCCAATACGACTACCGCTTCTCCAACATTGAGAATGTTTGGGGGGGCTGTCAATTGTTTCGGCGTGAATGCTTCGAAGCGATCGGAGGGTATGTCCCGGTAAAGGGAGGCTGTATCGATCACATTGCCGTTGTTTCAGCGAGGATGAAAGGGTGGAAGACCAGGACATTCACCGATAAGATATGCGTTCATCATCGAGTCATGGGTACAGCTCAGCAGGGTGCGATGAAAGCCAAATTCAGAATGGGTGCAAAGGATTACTCCGTTGGTAACCATCCAGTTTGGGAACTTTCCCGAACGCTCTATCAGATGACGAAGCCCCCTTTGGTTCTAGGCGGATTCGCCTTGGGTGCGGGTTATCTTTCGGCACTGCTGCGGAGAGCGGAGATTCCCATTTCGCGCGAATTAGCCACATTCACCCGGCGCGAACAAATGAGGCGTCTGAGAAGGTTTGCCGGTGGAATGTTCCGGTCAGCGGCTACGAAAGCGAACGTGAAGGTTGGTTTGTGAAGCTTGCGTCTGAAGGCCCGACGGTCGCCCGGGCTCACGTCCGGGCAATGCTCCGTCGCGCTTTTAGCCAGGATCGGCGTAACGAACTCAAGCGCCTGCAAGGCTTGGCGCGAAAAAGACTTGCGCCGGTGTTGTCACTAGTTCACGGAAGTTTCAGCACAGACGAACTGTTGGCAGAGTTGGCGCGTCGTCTACGGCAGGATTTCGAAATCCTAATGGTCCATAGCTCATTCGATGGGTTTCTGCCGATGTACAAAGGCAGCGCGAAGGATCTTGTGGGTGCCTTAATTGACTTTTGTGGGCCTAACCGCACCCTGGTGATGCCGTCCTTCGTGATGGGCGGCAGGACTTATGACTCAGAAGCGTATTTCCGGTCCAGACCGTTCGACGTTCGGACTACACCTTCGGACATGGGGCTAGTTGCTGAAATCTTCCGGCGAACACCCCATGTTTTGCGGAGCCTCCACCCGAGCTGTAGCCTGTGCGCCCTCGGGCCCCTCGGGAAAGAATTGACAGCCGCCCATCATATGTCCCGTACAGGCTTGAGTCCGGACAGTCCCTTCGGAGTCATGACGCGCCGTTCTACCGCTGTCCTGGGCCTCGGTGTCGAGTATTACCGCTGCCTTACACATGCGCACACCGCAGGGCACCAGATGGGAGATACGTTCCCGATCAAGTTCGTGAGTCGTTCGACGCAGGTTACGTTGGTTGACTACGACGGTAAACGTTACGAGCACACGCTGGGACTTCCAGACCGGACGAAGCAGTTAGACCTTAGGGTTCTTTGGTCAGTGCTTTCCAAGGAAGAGCTGGTTGAATGGCGGTTCCACGGTGTTCCGATGTTCCTGGTCCCACAGGCGGGGGTCCTTACGGAACGTCTGATCGAAGCGGCGCGCAGGGGAGTCACCATCTACGGAAAAGCCCGGGCAACCGTGATTCCTTCGCCAGGTGAGCTGGCGGCATCCAAGGAACGATCCGGGAAATCTGTATGAGCGAGATGACAAATATACCCGGTGTTCGCAGCGTCCTCCTGGTGGGCGATACGATCCTGGATCCGCTTGGACGCCTGCTCGATCGCTGCCCGCAAACACCCCCGCTTCTAGCCTCGGCTGCGCCTTATGGTCAGATTTACCAGATACTGTTGGACCCGAGTCATCCCGCTTGGTCGGTCAAGCCGGAAATTCTGCTAGTTTGGACGACGCCTCAACTCACACTGCCTTCCGTTGCTAAGCTGCTCCGCTTCGAGTTTGAGTCGGCAGCGGCAGAATATGATAAGGCCCTCTGTGAAGTGGAGCAATTTGCAGAGGCGGTTCTCAGCGCAGCTGCCCGGATCGGGCTCGTGTTCGTGGCTACCTGGGCGGTCCCACCGCACGAGAGATGGATACAAAACCTAACCTGGCGGCGAGGCACAGGCCTTGCCAATTTGCTCGCCAGGGCCAACCTCATGTTGGCAGAGAAATTTGCTGCGCACCCAAATATCGTTTTGCTCGACGCTGAATTCTGGCAAGCGAGCCTGGGCCGGCCGGCGTACGACCCGCGGATGTTCGCGGTTGCGAAGATTCTCTATTCGCAAAAGCTCTTCGAAAAGGCTGCTGCGGAGATAAAGGCCGTTTTGCGCGGCTTGCTTGGTCAAGGGAAAAAAGTTATCGTGTGCGATCTCGACAACACACTGTGGGGAGGCGTACTTGGAGACGATGGGCCAGAAAACATCAGGCTCGGTGCACCTGACCCACTCGGGGAGTGCTTTCATACATTTCAGGCAGTCCTTAAGGGGCTGCGTCAGCGCGGCATTTTACTTGCCATCTGTAGCAAGAACGACGAGCAGGTAGCGCTCTCCGTGATCCAGGATCACCCGGCGATGGTACTCCGTAAGGACGACTTCGTCGCTTGGCGAATTAACTGGCAGGATAAAGCCGAAAACCTGCTTGCGATGGCAGAGGAGCTTAACCTGGGCCTTGACTCGTTTGTATTTCTTGACGACAGCCCGCAGGAGCGGGATCAGATCCGGCAAATCTTGCCCCAGGTGTACACTCCAGACCTGCCACTGTCGCCGTCTGACTTCGCGCCGTTCCTCACCTCGCTCAGCTGCTTCGAAACATCGAGCCTGGGAAAGGAAGATTTCCAACGAACGGAAATGTATCAAGCGCAGCGCGGCCGCAAAGAAGCACTCGATCTGAGTGGTGATCTGGAGAATTGGTTGGGCTCGCTTCAAATTGAGGTGCGTGCGGCTCGATTACGTCTGGAAAGCCTTTCCAGGGCGGCACAGTTGCTCAACAAGACGAACCAGTTCAACCTAAGCCTCCGGCGCTTGGACGAGAAGAGCTTCTGGAACTGGGCCCAGGAACCCTGTAACTCCACCTACACCTTCCATGTCTCGGACCGTTTCGGTGATTTCGGTCTCGCCGGACTGGCGAGCGTCTCGCTCGAGGGTCCTGACGCTTTAATCGTGGATTTCGTGATGAGCTGTCGCGTGATGGGCAAGAAGGTCGAGCAGGCAATCCTCGGATATACTCTGGCACAGGCGCGAGCAGCCGGCGCAAATCGCGTCACAGCGTTACCTGTCAACGGTCCTCGGAATGAGCCCGCCAAGGCGTTTTTTGCGGCGACGTTTACAAGGGCCAATGCAACTTCGATTGATCCAGCGCGGGTCGTGATCCCACCCCAAATCAGCCTTCGGGAGGAAATCTGAGCGAGGCCTGTACTCAGAGTTGTCTATGGACGAACTGACCACAATCCTGAATGAAATCCGTCCGGGCCAGGATTTCTCCTGTGCACGGAATTTCTTCGACCAAGGTGTACTCGACTCGCTTGACCTTACCGCTTTGGTTGCCGCGCTCGAATCGCGTTACGGCATTTTTATGGAAGTCGACGAAATCGTCGCTGATAATTTTCGGAACTTGACTGCTATCAAGATATTCCTCGCGCGCAAGGGTGTGAAACTTTAATTGGTGCACGGAGATGAAAGCATGCGTGTAGTTCGTCGTGGCATGAATCTAGTGTCGTCTTTCCTCTTGAGCTACGGTCCACAAGTGATTAAACGGCACGTTTGGGATAAGCGATTCTCGACCGGTCAATGGAATTTCATCGACCACACGGTCGGTGACTGCGTCTACCCAGTGCTAGAACGGTACGCCCGAAATGGGAGCATTTTAGATCTAGGCTGTGGCCCGGGCAACACCGCCACTGAATTGGCTGCGCACGTCTATCACAGCTACGTAGGCGTAGACATTTCTGAGGAAGCGTTGGCGAAAGCGGCAGCGCGGACAGAGGCCAGTGCCCGAAAGGAAAAGAATCGCTTTGTGTGTGGCGATTTTCTCGCCTATGTGCCGACCGAACAGTTCGACATTATTCTCTTCAGAGAATCGATGTACCATGTGCCCTTGGGCAGGGTCAAGACGACGTTGGACCGATACTCACCGTGTTTGAAGGAAGGCGGAGTCTTCATGGTTAGACTGTTCGCCGCAAGCCGTGAAACTGACAAATCTAAATCTCGACCGACAGCGATGCTAGGAATTTTGGAGTCGGAATTCAACGTCGTCGAGAAGTTGCAATCTGCTGAGCCAGGTCGCCCAACGGTAGTTGTTTTGCGACCAAAGTGCGCCGCGGCTAAGGATCTGAAGCCCGATAGGCTAGGAAGTATAGACGCACCTCCCGCCCTATCTCATCATTAAAACCGCCGGGTACCAAGCCTCATGCAGCGAAATAATCCGGCAATCTCGCGCGCTGCACATCGTAAAGATATGGACTTCTCCCAAAGCTGCGAGAGAACTATCATCTCAAAACACGACTTAATCCTCGTGACGGGGGCTGCTGGGTTCATTGGCTCCAAGGTTGTCGAGCGGCTTGTGGACCTCGGGTTCTGTAACCTGCGCTGCTTTGTAAGGACGTCCCGTTCGAGTGCCAGGCTCCAGCCCTTTTGTAACCGAATCCCTGGCTCACCTATCGTTCAATTGGTCGAGGGGAATCTGCTTTCAGCAGAAGATTGCTTCAGAGCAACTCAAGATGTAGCGGTAATTCTTCACCTCGCTGCCGGTCGAGGCGAAAAGTCTTATCCTGACGCCTTTTTGAACTCGGTGGTAACCACGCGTAATCTCATAGAGGCCTCAATTTCCCACCGCACCCTGCGAAGATTTGTCACCATAAGCTCGTTTGCGGTTTACTCCAACTACAATAAGGCCGCAAGGCGGATCCTGGATGAGTCTTGCCCTCTGGAACGACATCCGGAACTCCGCGGCGACGCCTATACCTTCGCAAAAGTCAAACAAGATGAAATTGTCGTAGAGTATTGCAATAAGTTGAGCATTCCGTATGTCATCGTCAGGCCAGGGCACGTATATGGCCCCGGCAATGAGGCAATCAGCGCGCGCGTTGGAATCGGCACATTCGGCACTTTCCTTCATCTTGGTGGGCCAAACAAGATACCACTCACCTACGTGGATAATTGTGCAGAGGCAATCGTACTGGCGGGATTGAAGCCGGGTGTGGACGGTGAAGTATTCAACGTTGTAGACGATGACTTACCTACGAGCCGCCAATTCTTAGGTTTGTACAAAAAGAACGTCGCGCGTTTTAAATCCTTGTATCTTCCTCATTTCTTCAGCTACATGCTCTGCTGGCTCTGGGAAAGATTTTCGAGTTGGTCAGGAGGGCAGCTGCCCCCGGCCTTCAACCGCAGAAGATGGCATGCGTTTTGGAAGAAGACCCACTATAGCAATAAGAAACTAAAGCAGCGGTTAGGTTGGACACCTGGAGTTCCTATGGCGGAAGGGCTTCGCCGCTATTGTGAGGCCTGCCAAGGTCGAGGCCCACATGCTTAGAGTTGCCATTGTCGGGTGCGGCAAGATCGCAGATTCACACGCGGAACAGATACAGAGAATCCATGGTTGCGAGATCGTCGGCGTCTGCGATCGGGAGCCCCTGATGGCCAGACAGCTGTACGAGCGGTTTCCAGTCAAGAGGCATTTCAGTGACGTGCAACAGTTATTGGAGGAAGCCCGGCCTCAAGTTGTTCACATCACCACCCCACCCGGGAGCCACTTTAGTATTGCAAAGCTCTGTTTGGAATGGGGATGCCACGTCTACGTGGAAAAGCCATTCACGCTGTATGAGGCCGACGCGCGCGTTTTGATCGACCTGGCGCTTGCCAAGAACCTCAAGGTAACCGCCGGGCATGATGATCAGTTCAGCCAAGTCGCCCGGCGCATGAGGGCCCTTGTTCAGCAGGGCTTTCTGGGTGGGCCACCGGTACATATGGAGAGTCACTACTGCTACGAGCTCGGGAATTCCACTTATGCGCGGGCACTTCTGGCTGATAAGTCACATTGGGTGCGTCGACTGCCCGGGAAGTTGGTGCAGAACATCATCAGTCACGGCATCGCCAGAATTGCAGAACACCTGACCACGGACTCGCCGCGCGTCATGGTGCACGCATTCACTAGCCCGCTTCTTAGAGGAATGGGCGAAACCGAGATCATTGACGAATTGAGAGTTATTATTTCTGAACAGGAGCGGACTACAGCCTACTTCACCTTCTCTTCCCAAATGAGACCAGCGCTCCATCAATTCCGTATCTATGGTCCCAAAAACGGTCTCATCCTGGATCAGGACCAGGAGACACTGATCATACTTCCGGGCACCAGGCTCAAAAGCTATCTTGAAAAGTTCGGTGCTCCACTAACGCTTGCAAAACAATATTGCGGCAATGTTTTCACCAATCTCGGCACTTTTGCCGCAAAGGACTTTCACATGAAGTCCGGCATGAAGTGCTTAATCGAATCTTTTTACCGTTCGATAACAGAGGGCGAGCCGCTGCCGATTCCTTACCGCGAAATCCTCCTTGCGGCGAGCATAATGGATTCGATCTTCGCGCAGCTACAGAAGCAAGGGGCCGAAGCCTACCGCAATGCCCTTGGTCAAGCCGTATCAGTTGGCCATTGACTCGCCCATCCAGGGCGCAGTACAAGAAAAGCTTGCAGGGCGGATCGCTGTCATTAACGTCATCTCGCACTCTGTCTGGGGATGGTTGTGAGTTGGGTTGTAGGGGATTTCGAGTGAGGTCCAATGTCTGATGAGACAGTAGAGATCAGTGTCAAAGGTAAATGGTTTCGTGTGCCCGCGCTGAACGTGAATGGAAAGAGCATCATTCGAAAGGGAAGATGGCTCAGGATCGCATACCCTAATGTGGAGCAATGGCTTGAGACACCGGTTGATGATCCGGCCCGCTGTATCCGGGCATTGAAAGCGCGATCGAGCGGTCTCCGGGCGGATATCTTTACCTTTTGCCAAAAATTACCCGAGACCCAGCCGGAATACTCATATCCCATCGAATGGGAGAGTGTTGCGGCCATTGCCATCACAACCTTCAAGGAATGGTGGGAAGGACTATCGCAGGAGACACGGAAGAACGTGCGCAGATCCCAGAAGCGTGGAGTGACGGTTCAAATAAAGAAGCTCGATCGTAAGCTACTCGAAGACCTTGTTGAATTGAATAACGACTCGCCGGTGCGGCAGGGAAAGGCCTATACCCACTACGGAAAAACTCTCGATCAAGTGAGACGAGACCAGGAAGATTTTCTTGATCGTAGCGACTACATTTGCGCCTATCACGAAGACGAACTGATCGGAATAGTCAAATTAGTCTATCGAGGCGATATTGCCTCCATTCTAACCTTCCTTCCGAAGGCTAGCCACAGTGATAAACGGCCCGCCAATGCCTTGATGGCGAAAGTGGTTGAAATATGTGCAGAGAGGAAACTGGTCTACGTCACTTTCGGGTTGTTTAACTACCATAACAAACACGACACGGCTCTTCGCGAGTTTAAGATCAGGAACGGATTCGGAGAAATATTGGTGCCGCGTTATTTTGTCCCGTTGACATTACGAGGTGCAATCGGTATAAAGTTAAGGTTATATCATGGACTTATTGGACTACTGCCCCACCGTGTTATTACTGCCTTAGTGAGTGTTCGTGCAAAGTGGTATGCATTATTTATAAGCCGGTGTAGCTCAATGACAGAGCAGTCGAATCGTAATCGGCAGATGGGGCGTTTAAATCCTCCCGCCGGCTCCAGCTTCTAGAAGGACAATATGGCCTGAGTCTATTTTCGCAAGGCTTATGCCGTTTGCCGCGGATGCCCTACCCGGAACGCGGGGCTAGTATCAACGGCGACTCACTCAGACGAAACGTGCATCGAAGCTCCCAATCCTCTTCTGGTTGTGGGAAACTTCCTCCTGTTTGTGCCATGCACTTTTGAAAAGCTTTGTATCAACCAGGAATATGCCAGGCATCGTCGGAATCATCACCAAAAAGTGTCGGAGTCTCGTAGAGCCAGAGCTGCTGCGGATGGTAAATACCATTCGACATGAGAGGTTCTACACGACTGGAACCGAAGGTGACGATTCACTGGGAGTCTACGTCGGTTGGACGGCATTAAAGGGCTCCTTTTCTGACGGAATGCCGCTACACAGTGAACGGAAGGATGTCACCCTATTCTTCTCAGGCGATGAGTATAGCGATTCACAAACGGGCAAACAGCTTCGGAGTCGAGGCCACTCCCTTGATCCTGCCGAAGCTGGATACCTGGTTCACTTGTATGAAGAGGATCCGAACTTCAGTCAGAATCTTAACGGGATGTTTCATGGACTCGTTGTGGACCGCACCCGTGGCCTCGTCACCCTTTTTAATGATCGATATGGCATGCACCGGCTGTACTATCACGAGTCAAATGATTGCTTCTATTTCGCACCGGAGGCTAAGGCGATTCTGGCCGTCTGTCCAGAACTCCGGGAGAGCGATTCGCGATCGCTGGGAGAGTTCGTAGCTTGCAGTTGTGTTCTGGGAAACCGAACAATATTTAGAAATATCCATCTGTTACCCGCTGCTTCGGAGTGGACGTTTAAGAACGCCCAGCTTGACCGCAAGGCTACGTACTTCGAGCCGCGTCAGTGGGAGGAGCAGGCTCCGCTCGCTGCGGAATCCTACTATAAGGAGCTTCGTTCGACCCTGGCGACCTCGCTTCCCCGATATTTCGCCGGACGGCAACCAATGGGAATTGCGATGACCGGTGGTTTGGACACGCGAGTCATTTTGGCATGTCATCCCCCGGCTCCCGGGTCGCTTCCAAGTTACACATTCGGTAGCAAGTTTCGTGATTCGTATGATGTCCGTATTGGACGGCAAATCGCGTCCGTTTCCCGGCAGTCTCATCGGGTTATAGAGATCGGTGATGAATTCCTGACCGGATTTGCGGACTATGCCGAGCGCAGCATTTACCTGAGCGAGGGAACCATCGACGTATATCGGGCGGCCGATCTTTATGTCAGCAAGAAAGTTCGAGAGATCGCCCCGGCGAAAATCGTAGGGACCTACGGCAGCGAGATATTGCGACATGCTGTCATGTTTAAACCGGCGGAACCGCTAGCAGGATTATTCTGCCCAGAATTCCTCTCGAGCATTCGTGCCGCAAGAAGCACCTATGCAGCCCTGCGACAGGAGCATCCGGTGACGTTCGCTGTCTTCCGGCAGTCGCCGTGGTACCACCACGGCATCCTGGCGCTGGAACAAAGCCAGTTGACGGTCAGGTCCCCATTCATGGACAACGATTTTATCCGGGCCGTCTATCGCGCGCCCAAGGAGAGCGCAGCTAATGGAGATATCCGGCTGCGTCTGATCAAGGAGGGGAGCCCCGCTTTGGGACGAATCCGCTCTGACCGCGGTGTCGGCGGCAACGGCCTGACTTCCGTACTCGCACGCGCTTCTCAAGAATTCACTTTCAAAGCCGAGTATGCTTACGACTACGGAATGCCTCAGTCAGTGGCCCGCATCGATCATCTCCTCTCCAGACTGCGCTTGGAGCGGCTATTCTTAGGACGCCATAAGATGCTCCATTTCAGGGTTTGGTATCGCGATCAGCTCGCGGATTACGTGCGCGAGATACTGCTCGATCCGTTGACGTTGTCTCGACCGTATCTACAGAAAGCAACTCTTGAGGCGGTGGTCGAGGGCCATCTCAATGGAACCCGAAACTATACGACGGCCATCCACAAGTTGCTCACATTAGAACTCTTCCATCGGCTATTTCTGGATGGGCCATCATTCAAGAATGCGTAGCTAGAGTCCGGACGGGAGCAGCCGCATATGGTTTCGAAATGTAGATGCTCTTCTGGTGTGACAGCGGCCTAAAAAGCAGGCTTCCACAGCAGCACTTTGGGTCCCGCACGCCTGCCTGCTAATCAGCGGGTGAAAAACAAAGACAGAAATGTTAGTGGGTAGAATCAACAGCGCGCCGCTTAATCCGTCGTAAACACGTACGCGCTGCAGACCTTAGGAGCAGAATGGCAATCACAACGTCGTTTCCTAGTGAGAGGCTCGACCGCAAGAGCGAGATCAAGGCTCCAACGGCGAAACTGCACGAATCAATTCTTCGCTTGGCCGATTGGCTGGAGAGGAACGACTACCGTGGCTATGACACATTCGACGGGCTCAACGCAAGCTGGGTCCGCCCACTAACCTTTGAGACCAGGTTTCTTCGGACTGTCTTGCAACAGGGAGTGCGTCGTTTCCCGCTCAATCTGCGTCCGCTCCTGGGAATCCAGGAAAGCTATTCCAGTAAGGGCATGGGTTTCCTGGCACGCGGCTTCTTACGTCTTCACGCGTGTACTGGCGATCAAACCTGGCGGAAAAGGGCCGAATCAGCCCTGCAGTGGCTCATTGACAACCAATCCAAGGGATACAGCGGATCCTGTTGGGGAAACCATTTTGATTATCAGTCCAGAACCTTCTTCCTGCCGAAAGGGGTGCCGACCATTGTGTGGACCTCACTCATCGGGCACGCATTCCTGGATGGGTATGAGCATCTCAAAGACGAGCAATATTTGCAAATTGCCGTGAGCGCCTGCGAGCATATCCTACGCGATCTGGATACATATCCTGATGGCGATGGCGCTTGCATAAGTTATGTGCCGGCCATGAAGTGCCTGGTACATAACGCAAATGTGCTCGGCGGCAGCCTGCTTGCGCGGACCTATGCACGCGCGCGCAATGAAGACTATCGAGTACGAGCGCGGAAGGCTATGCAATACACGGCACAACATCAGAGGCCGGACGGCTCATGGTGGTATGGAGAGAAAGCCAATCTGCACTGGGTCGACAACTTCCATACCGCGTACGTCTTAGACTGCTTCAAACATTACGGTGAAGGCACCGGCGACAACCAGTTTGACCAGGATATGATGCGTGGGTACGAATTTTGGAAGAGCACCTTCTTCCTGTCGGATGGAACTCCTAAGTATTACAATCATAAGACGCTTCCTCTCGATATCCAGTGCTGTTCACAAGCCATTGACACCTTTGTTTTCTTCTCTGATCGGGATCCCGAAAGCCTGCCACTCGGTCTAAAGGTCGCTCAGTGGACGATCGACAATATGCAGGACCGTAGCGGTTGCTTTTACTATCGCCGTTACTCTCCCTGGTTGGTAAACAAAACGCCCACTCTACACTGGGGACAAGCGACGATGCTTTGCGCGCTCGGGGGACTCTACAAACAGCTCTCTACCGACGGGGGGTTAGTGTGAAAAGGAAAGTTCTCATCATTGTTGAAAATCTACCCGTTCCCTTTGACACGCGCGTATGGAAAGAGGCAGTCTCACTACGTAAAGCCGCCTATGAAGTAACTGTATTGTGTCCAAGGACCAAAGCCTACAAGAAGGGCTATGAATTACTTGACGGAATTCATATCTACCGGCATCCGATGCCGAAAGAGGGCAACAGCCCACTCGGATATGTTCTCGAGTACGGGTGTGCCTTATTTTGGGAATTCTTGTACTCCTGGTGGATTTACCTGCGCCGCGAATTTGATGTCATTCAGGGTTGCAATCCTCCCGATGATATTTTCCTGGTGGCGTTGCCATTCAAGCTCTTCGGGGTCAGATACATCTTCGACCACCACGACGTGAATCCGGAGTTGTACTTTTCAAAATACGAGAGGGAGGACATTTTTTACAAAGCTCAAATCTGGCTAGAGAAACTAACCTTCCGTTTTAGCGATGTGGTCATGTCGACGAACAATAGTTACAAGGAAATCGCCACCACTCGCGGGGGTCATGCCCCGGAAGATGTGTTCGTGGTTCGCAACGGGCCGGATTTGAAGACTTTCAAATCTGTCCCTGTAAATCCCGCTCTGAAATACGGCGCCCGTTACCTTATTGGATATGTTGGAGTCATGAGCGATCAAGAGGGCCTGGATATCCTTCTGGAGGTGGCGGAGTACATTCGGAACCTAGGGCGAACCGATATTCATTTCACCTGCGTTGGAGGAGGGCCAGGACTCGCTGAACTCCAGAGGCTGACCCGGGACAAACATCTCGGAGACATAGTCAATTTTACCGGACGAGTTTCAAATGCGGAGTTGCTGGAGGTTCTCTCAACTGCCGATGTCTGCGTTAACCCTGACAAGCCCTGCCAGATGAATGACATCTCAACCATGATCAAGATCATGGAATACATGGCTCTGGGGAAACCCATCGTCCAATTCGATCTAAGAGAAGGCAAGGTCAGCGCGCAGGAAGCATCGCTGTACACCGATAGTACGAACCGTGTCGCCGATTTCGCGGAAAAAATTCTCTGGTTGCTTGACCATCCCGCGGAGAGAGAGAGGATGGGCGAGTTTGGGCGCAGGCGGGTAGAGAAAGAACTGGCGTGGGAGTACTCTGTCGGGAACCTTCTTGCTGCCTACGAAAGAGCCTTCAGCAAGATACCCAGCAAACGCGCGTTGCAGAGTGACGCTGCTAGAGCCTAAAGATGCGTACCCTCCTTCCAGGCTTCGCGGATCGATGGTGCGCAGTTCGGAAGCACGGTTAAATTGGCCTTGGCCTCTGTGGCGAAACCGGGCATGGCATGGCCAAGCGATGTGTGAGCACCCATAGAATGGCATCTTCGGTCGCGCTTCTCCTTTATTGTATTGGCATCGCTGGTCTCTTCTATCTGGATCGTGATAAGTCCATCCGGACGTCGCGAGCCCTGTGGCTTCCGGTGATTTGGGTCTGGATCATCGGCTCCAGACCCATTTCTACCTGGATGGGAAGCTCGCCGGAAAACGATGCTGCTTTGCAAGCTGTGCAATTTGAGGGTACCCCGACCGACCGGCTTATCTTCCTGATTCTGGTGGCCGCGGGGATCATCGTCATTGTGCGCCGGGCCAAACAGACACGAGCCCTCCTGGTAACGATTTGGCCGATTTTGATCTTTTTTTTCTATTGTCTGGTAAGCGTTCTTTGGTCGGACTTCCCGGACGTTGCAGCGAAACGGTGGATTAAGGCCACGGGCGACCTGGTGATGGTGATCATCGTCGTAACGGATGCCCAGCCTCTTGCTGCGCTCAAACGTTTCTTTTCCCGGACCGGCTTTATCCTGTTGCCCGCTTCGCTTCTCCTTATCAAGTATTTTCCTAGTCTGGGTAGGTCGTATGACCCTTGGTTCGGACATGTGTCACAAACTGGTGTGACGCCCGGCAAAAATGCCCTCGGGGTCATTACACTTGTTCTCTCGCTTGCCGCGGCGTGGCAGGTTATCACACTCCTCCGGTACCGCAAAACGCCCTGCCGCCGCAGGCATCTGTTGGCACAGGGAACGCTGCTGGCGTTTGGGGTAGCGCTTTTGACGACAGCCAATTCTGCCACTTCTTTGGCCTGCTTTATCGTAGGGACAGCTCTGATGTTGGCGACCGGACTGCGAGCCATACGACGTCGCCCCGGGAACGTGCATGCGCTCATGCTCGCGCTCTTCATAACCGCTGGTCTTGTCATGATACTGGGTGGCGAGAAGACCGTAGTGCAGACGTTGGGCAGAAACACGACACTTACCGGCCGCACAGACATTTGGAAGCTTGTTCTTCCCATGGCGCCCAACGTTTTTGGTGGCGCGGGTTTCGAAAGCTTCTGGCTCGGCCCGCGCCTGGAAAAGGTATGGGTCGCGCTTCCCAATCTTCATGTCAACGAGGCCCATGACGGCTACCTTGAGGTCTATCTGAATGTCGGCGCTGTCGGACTCAGCCTGATTGTGCTTGTGTTCATTCATGGCTACCGTCGCTGCGTCGCAACGTTTCGCAGCAATCCGACACTCGGAAGCTTATTGCTGGCTTACCTTATGGTTGCGGTGCTTTACAACGTCACGGAAGCGGGCTTCAGGATGCTGAATCCAATGTGGACATTCCTTCTGCTCGCGATCGTCGCCTCGGGTGGCATAGCGCCGGTTTCAACAGCGAATCGTCGCCCGCCTCGCCACGCACCCGCTGACTGGGTCCCTCAGTTGCCCGACAGAGATAGTGCTGCCACCCAGGCTCTCGTGGGGAGCATTCAAAACTATGACCGTCCTCAGTATCGAATCCAGTAACCTGACCGCGAACCAAAGCGTGATGCCTACGCGCCGTACGCAGCGGCTCGTGGGGCCGCTCATCGCAGCCGCGGTAATTCGCCTGGCGGCTATGGCTCTGTTAGTTGTCCGGAATGGGTCCAGCGCTCTCGCCCTAGCCGACACAAACAGTTATCTGGAGCCCGGACGCAACCTGCTGCTGCATGGCCGATTTATTGCGGATGGCGTCCCGGACTTGTTACGCACGCCGGGGTATTCGATCTTCCTTGCCATGACCAGCCTTGCCGGCCTGTCCGCGGCGGCTGTGGCCAACCTGATTCTTTCGGTATTGTCCGTGATTCTGATCTGGAGGCTGGGGCGGGCGGTCTTCGATGATGAGCGTATTGCGCTTGGCGCAGCCTGGATCTTCGCTTTTGAGCCAATTTCAGTCATCTTCTCCTTTGTGTTGTTGTCGGAGACTCTGTTCCTCGCACTCCTGTTGCTCAGCTTGGAGCGGCTGGCGATGTTTTTGCGTGAGCGTCGTTTGCGGGTGCTCGCAGTGGGTGGATTGTGGCTTGCCGCGGCAACCCTTGTGCGTCCGGTTACTTATTACTTGCCGGTTGTATTGTCTCTCGGATTGTTTCTGGTCTTGGCGCGTGTTCCCGGACTCCGCTGGAAGGCACCCGCTGTGCTGCTGATCAGTGTGCTGCCGTGGCTCGCCGCCTGGCAAATACGCAACTGGGTGGAGGCCAGCTATGGCGGATTTTCAAGCGTTCGTGAAGTAAACCTCTACTTTTTTGACGCTTCCGAAGTGACAGCCCGCGTGGAACACCGGGAATTGATCGATGTGCGCACGGAGTTGGGCTATCTGCCGTTTGCCAATGACAGCGGGCAGGATTATCTCTTCCAGCCTTATCTGGCGCTGCATCCTCAGCAGGCCGGATGGAGCCAGGGTCAACGCTTAGCCTTCATGCATACGGAGGCTGTTCGTGTTCTCCGGGCGCATAAGGGAGTTTATCTGCGCGCGTGTCTCACTCACTTGTTTATGACCGTGTTCGAGCCCGGGGCAGCGGCCTTCGACGCCGTCCTGTTTCCCGGAGACCCGTGGCATGTGACTGGTTTGATCAGAAAAGAGGGTCTGGTGCGTGGGCCAATCCTGCTTGCCAAAAACCATCCTTGGGTAGCGGCAGAGAAGGCAGCTTTTACGGCCGTGATGCTGGGACTGTATCTATTCGCGATCCGCGGAGTCTTCCTCGCCATGCAGGGAGCCTTTCGAGGTCATATGCAAGAGGCATGTTTATGGCTGCTGCTGGGAACGTCGCTCTACTTCCTAATCGTCTCAGGGGTGGCGGGGGGACCGGGGGCAAGTTCACGTTATCGGGTACCGATCATGCCTATCGTATGCATTCTTGCGGCTGCGGGAACCCGGCGCACAATCGTGCCTTAGGGCGCTGGTAATGCTTGGGCCAAATTCGTTTCTTGATCTCCGTCAGATCGCTAGAGCTAGTTCCATCTCGCGCAGTAACTACGATCCTTGAATCGAAATTCAGGAGAATGTCTTTGCATCCCTTCGACGCTGAAGGCCAGTTTCATCCCATCGCCGAGGGTGACCTGTTACGCCGTGTTGCAGTTCGTGGTGCCGGAACGACGCTAGTTGCATCTGGAGCGTCCTTTTGCCTACAACTGATCTCGACCGTGGTCCTCGCACGGTTGCTCACGCCCAACGACTTTGGAGTCGTGACCATGGTCACCACCTTTAGTCTCCTGTTTTGTAGTTTTGGTCTAAATGGGTTCTCGGAGGTGATCTTACAGCGCGAGGATGTCACCCATTCCCTCGCCAGTAATCTATTTTGGATTAACCTCGGCGCCGGCGTCTTCCTGAGCATCGTTTTCGCTTGCCTGGGACCATTGATGGCGTGGTTCTATCACGACCCGCTCGTGAAGAGCGTTGCGGAAGGGATGTCACTGACCATCGTGGCTGGCAGCCTGTCGGTCGTGCACCTGGCTCTCCTCAACCGCGCCACGCGATTTTCAGCCGTTGCGGCCAACACAGTCGTCGCATATACGGTATCCGTAGTTGTCTCGATTGTCCTCGCGCTGGTGGGTTGGGGCTATTGGGCGCTTGTCACGGGCTACATTGCGCAGCGAATCAGCATTTCAATCGGCGCGTGGATCATGTGCCGCTGGACCCCATGCCTACCGCGCCGGGTTGCCGGCACGGCTGCGTCAGTAAAGTTCGCCTTGAACGTATACTGGCACTTCGGCTTCAGCTATTTCACGGGCAACATTGACAATCTCTTAGTGGGCTGGCGTTACGGTGCCCCGACGCTTGGGGTCTACAAGAAAGCGTTCGACCTCTTTTATCTTCCCGCCAACCAACTCCTGTCCCCTATAGCTGGGATCGCAATAGCCACACTCAGTCGCTTCAAAAGCGACCGTGCTTACTACCAGCGTCACCTCCTGGCAGGCATTTCTCTTCTGGCTTTTGTAGGCATGGGTATTGGCGCCGATTTCACCCTAGTGGGCCGGGATATGATTCGCCTTATCCTAGGTCCGGGCTGGGCCGAATCCGGCCGCATTTTTACCTTTTTTGGTCCCGGAATCGGTGTGATGTTGCTTTACAACACGCACGGATGGATTCATATTTCAGCCGGACGACCAGACCGCTGGTTTCGCTGGGGCGTAATTGAATTTTTCTGGACTGTCGGCCTTTTCGTGGTCGCTCTGCCTTGGGGCCCCAGAGGTGTCGCCCTGGCTTGGACAGCGTCTTCTCTTACTCTCATGCTTCCTGCATTTTGGTACGCCGGAAAACCCATAGGTCTTGGAGTAACACCCGTGGTCGCCGTCATTTGGAAATTCTTTGCAGCCTCTATACTCGCCGGTTGCGGTGCTGCATGGCTCATTCACGCGGCCTCGCTATTTGCGGCCACCGGCGGCGCGCGCGGCGCCTTTTTTCGAGCCGCCGCAGATTCCGTTCTCTTTTTTGCGCTCTACCTCTGTGTTGTCGTCGTGCTTCACCGCGGGCTTGCGCCCATTCGACAGACCGGTCGCCTCATTATGGAAATGCTGCCCGACTCCTCCGCTACTCGCGATGCTATCAGAGCAGCTGATACAGCGAAGAGCACAGTCTAGTTCAGCCAAACGAGGACCGAGGTTTGACGATGCAGGTAAGTTTTGCCCCAAAGAAGTCGCCATCTGGATTATCGGACAATTTTGAGCGGGTAGTGCCCGAGGCATCGACTCCTCTCGAGGTTGGGTTGCTCACGGGGTGTAGAGATAAGCATTATGTATATGGCTTGGCCACGGCATTGCTCTCAAAAGATATTTATGTGGACCTTATCGGGAGCGATGAGGTGGATAGTCATGACTTTCATGGGATGCCGAAGCTAAACTTTCTCAATTTCGGCGGCGCGCCGAGAGAGAGTGACAGCTTAGTCAGGAAGATGTGCAGGATCGTCAGATACTACACACGACTGATTTCATACACGATTCTTACCAAGGAAAAGCTCTTCCATGTTTTATGGAACTTCAAGTTCGAGTATTTCGATCGAACTCTTTTGATGTTGTATTTCAAGTTGCTGGGAAAGAAGATTGTTTTCACTGCACACAACGTGAACGCGGGCAAGAGGGATGCGAACGACTCGCTGCTCAATCGTCTGACTTTGAGAATCCAGTACCGGCTCGCTGATCACATCTTCGTTCATACAACGCAAATGAAGCGCGAACTCCTCGAAGACTTTAAGGTTCGAGAGTGCGCTGTCACTGTAATCCCGTACGGAATTAACAATTCTGTGCCAAATACGAAATTGACCCCCACTGACGCAAAACGGCATCTTGGGATTAAGGACGGCGAACGTACCATCCTGTTCTTCGGCAAGATCGGTCCATACAAAGGCCTCGAACATCTGATCACCGCATTTCAACTGATTGTGGGCGGAAATGCGGAGTACCGGTTGATCATAATCGGTAAGCCCAGAGGAGGGTCTGAGAAATACGTGAATGAGATCCGCGACGCGACTAGCCGCGACGCCATTCACGAAAGGGTAATCCAACGGATAGAACACATTCCGGATCATGAGGTCGAGCTGTATTTCAAAGCGGCGGACGTTCTGGTGCTGCCTTATAGCTACATTTTCCAGAGCGGCGTCCTTTTCCTGGGCTATAGTTTCGGGCTGCCTGTGATCGCGACTGACGTTGGGTCTCTACGGGACGATGTGATCGAAGGTGAGACCGGTTTTCTATGCAGTCCGTCCGATCCGGACGATTTGGCAAAGTCCATCGAGGCATATTTTGCGAGCGATTTGTTCACAAATCTGAGCAGACGCCGACAGCATATACGCGATTACGCTCACGGACGGCATTCCTGGGAGAAGGTCGGCGAATTGACCCAAAACGTTTACGCTGAATTGCTGCGAAGAGATCGGCCATAGTTCAGACCTGGAAGTGCCCCATCGATTATGGAGAAGGCGCGGTGGTTCAGACATTCGCTGACCTATATCGGATAACTTCTTTGACCTTCTCCTTTGAATTCGTATCCCTTATTGAAAGTATTTCGTAGTCGTCGTGGCTGTGGGAAAGTGGGAAGGCTTTTTCCTTTCATCTTTTTCACAGCCTTTTCTGTTCCCACGCGGCGATCTATTTTTGATCGCTGTGAAGGGCTGCAGCCATTTGGGTTGGTACGGGATCGGGCTGAGATCTGAGCTACAACTTTGGTACCTTAATGCCTCCTAATAGGCGACGAGGCCAATAATATAATCACTTCGTATTGGCCGCTAGCCCAACCCGTGATTGGGATCGATCTTGCGGCCCACAAAGAGTCCTCAAGGGATTTAGACGACGGAACTAAAAGAATATTCTGGGAAGGCGAAGGAGCTGTCCCGATAAATGATCCGCACGCGATCACTTTTATCGTTGTTTCTGTTGCTTGTGAACATGCCGTTTTTTGTTCATGCTCAGAGTCCATGGGCTGGGGTCATTACTCCGAGCCGGGCGGTTAACTGGGCTAACGCAGGCGTACCCGGCGGCATTCCCACGCGCTCGGCGATTTGCGCCACAATGACCACAGCTAACACGCTCGCACAGATCAATAGTGCAATCGCATCGTGTCCTTCTGGAGATGTTGTGTTCTTATCCGCTGGAACCTACAATCTCTCGGGTCCTATCGATTTCGCTGGGCACTCGAATGTGACGCTACGTGGAGCCGGTGCAAATCTGACGAAGGTACGGTTCTCCGGTGCGGACGGCTGTTACGTTGGGCTCAGCGCCGGTGTGTGCCTGGAGGCCCAGGTAAATTCCTATCCCGGTGCCCAGTACAATACCGGTTACGCGGACTGGACTGCGGGCTACGCGCAAGGGAATTCCTCAATCACCTTGAGCAGCACGACTGGGATATCTGTCGGAAGCGTAATCATCCTGGATCAATGCGATGACGGATATAGCGGCTCCGGCGCGGCCGGAGGCACGAGCGGTTGCGGTTCTGGTAGAGCTTCCGACAGTGGTCAAGTTTGGAATTGTTACGCGGTTGGCACTTGCGCAAGCGCCGGTGGCGGCCCTGGCGGCGCTGGCCGCACCAACCGCTCACAGCAGCAGCAAGTCCTCGTAACCAATATCACCGGCTCGACCGTGACGATCTCGCCGGGCCTCTATATGTCGAATTGGCGTAGCGCCCAGTCGCCCGGGGCGTTCTGGCCCACCGCACATAGCCCCATTACTGCGGATGGGGTTGAAAACCTCTCCATCGATATGTCATCTTCGACCGGCAACTCGACAAACTCGACTGGCGTTCTCCTGGATCTCTGCTATGGCTGTTGGGTGACGGGAACGCGCATCGTCAACACGGAGCGAAGTCACATCTGGCTCTATGAGTCATCCCACGATACGATTTCGAGCAATTATATGTACGGAACGCAAAACTCTACAGACGAGAGCTACGGAGTCGAACACTACATCGGTTCCGACAACCTGATCGTGAACAATATCGCCCAACATATTGTTTCACCCACCGTTGAAGGCGGCGCGGATGAGGGAGATGTAATCGCCTATAACTATTCCATCGACGACTATTATTCGAGTTCTGTGGGTTGGTTCATGCCGGCAAATTGGTTGCACGCGTCTGGCTCGGCGATGGATTTATTCGAGGGGAATCAGGGGCAGGGATTCATCGCTGACAACCGCCACGGGACGCATAACCTCACAACTCTGTTCCGAAACTATGAAATCGGAAACCAGGCTTCCTGCGACGGTAGTGCGTGCAGCAACCAGGTTGCGGCGGTTGACAACCACTTCTCTCGCTACTTCAACATCATCGGAAATGTCCTTGGCTCGCCAGGATACAAGAACTACTCATCCTTCCCAACCAGCTCGACCCAGCCAAGTGGCTCGGGGAGCAACTCGACAATCTACGTCGTTGGCTGGAGCGGTGACCTGGATCAGTTCGATCCCACCGCCGGGCTCAATGACTATCCCTTGGGTGCCGCATCCCAGATCCTTTGGGGCAATTATGACGTCATAAATGCTGCAGTACAGTGGAACTCGGCGGAAGTGCCGAGCGCCCTCAAAGACGCCACGGGGTCGCCTAGCTTATACGCCGTCCCGGTACCCGCAGGTCACACTCTGCCCCCATCTTTCTTTCTGCCGCCGTCGCGACCTTCCTGGTGGGCGACACCCTGGGGGACGCCGCCTTGGCCGGCGGTTGGTCCTGATGTCACTGGTGGAAATATCGCAGGCCTTGGCGGCCATGCGAATAACATTCCGGCGGAGCTGTGTTATGCAAACACGCCTGCGGACACATCTTATCAACAATCCTATTCGGTGACCGCAGCGACCTGGTCTTCCGCTACAGCTACACTTGTAGTCGCAAAGGGCTCAATCACGCAGGGTGAAATCACGGTTTCTGGTGTAAACCCTTCCGGCTACAATGGCACGTTCCAGATCACGGCATCTACGCCAACGAGCGTCAGCTACCCTCTAACGTCAAATCCCGGAGTATTCGCTTCAGGTGGGTCGGTGCTGTATCCGAACGTTCGTCTATTCAACGCCAGCAGCTGTTACGGACAATCAAGCTCGGTAACCCGCCCCGCGCCTCCGACAGCCCTTAAAGGCATAGTAAAGTAGAATCCTCTGCGCTAGATGCCGGTGCCCTCAGATCAGTGGAAACCTCCGACGCCGGCGTTGACGCACGGCTAACTCATCTAACAGGTTCGCCATGTAGTCAGTGCTTTCCCGCGAACTAGTCGGATACCCATACCGAGGCGACTGAATCTTAAAAAGGGAGTTTCGAGTGCACTTAGAGAGGAATAGCGCCGCTGGAATGTTCTTTCGCATTTGTGACAGGCGACGGATTGCTGATCGAAAAGTTAATATGGCAAGAGGGAATCAGACGAACCAGCTACGGACCGATAGCTACACCGAAGCACCTTAGTAGCATGTAAAGATACATGTTTTAGACGTGAAGTTCTCCATGAGCTTCGGCGTCACTAAAAGAGAAACGAACCAGAAAGAGCCTCTAGCTTCGGCTGGGGGCTTTTTCTGGTCTGGAAGTTGCGCTGTTTCCTGTTGCACCGTTGAGCTGGCGTCAACTGTCCGGGTCGCGTCGGGAGTTGATCTGAAGGCGAAGCGGATGCGGCGATCACAATGGCCATAGCTCGGCACTCAGAAACCGGCGTACGGCGTAACCGTGGCTTTAGGGCCGTCTGGATGCCAGGCCGGGTTTTGTGTGGGATAGGACCGTATGTGCCCATGGTGCGGTACGTACAGTTCTACAGGTTCGCTACCCTGAATTGAACCCGCCGTCGGCCCTTCTCCGGGACGGATCATCGACGCTTCGGAGCCGGAGCGGGTTTGGTAAACGATTCTTCCGTGTGACCACATTGGCTACACTCATATCGAACCCTGGCCGCTGAGACCTCGGGAGTGTCGTCAATGGACTTGTGCTGCAACTCAGGGATCTGGGTTGGTGTGATCGATTCGCGCATGATGGCGTAGCAGGTGGGACATTTGTGCATACGGTTCCTCAACTACCTAGGACGCTGAGCTAACGCGAAGCGTATTCTCCGACCTGCGGTGCCCGGGTGAACCTAGATCGGTTGTGCCCTTTGCCAGACTTTTTGACCAAAGCTTTGGTCGGCAGACCCTTGCCGTTGCAGTGCCCGCCTGCTGCCGCAGTTGCGCAGCCCGGTTGACCGTCGATCAAGATTTATTGGAGTCGATCAATTTCGGTGGCGTCTGGCCGGTTCGATTGCCTCGCTGGTTTAGCGTTGCCAGGCCGTCAGGCGGTAAACCTGCGAATCCCTGGTCCAAGCAACCTTCGCCAACCTTCCTATGTCTTACTCCCTTGAGACTGGGATCGGTGATTCCAGACTACAGGCGAGAGTCCCTAACCGGGGGGCGAAGGGACTCTCGCTCTATAGACGGCCAAATTACGCCGGTTTTCCGGATCCCCAACTGACGCCTGCTCACGTCGATCCGCGTGGCCCGAAAAGGTTCTCGAGTGCGAGCATCCTACGCTTGGCAGCATGCTTGAGCGGCCTGGACATGGAGAAGCTTGATGACATCGGAAGAGACGGAAAGACGACAACGCTAGAGTCCCCAGCATTAACGACCAGGATTGTAACGCCAATGGTTACGGACATGGCCCGAAAGAATTGAGAATCGAGATGGTTGACACGACATTCCTAATTCAATTTAAGATTCCCGAGCTAGGCACTCAGCCTGTCATTGCGGCGCGAGCTGAAGTTAGAGGCGAGCATCTTCTTCTTTTAAACTCGAACGGCCAATTGGCCGCCGCTTTTTTGCTGGAGAACGTCAAGACCTGGTCTGAGATCTCTTCGGAAGAGATTCAGGCTGGTGGCCCCGAGATTAGACAGTAGCCTCGGCCTGCAAAGTTAATCTCTATCACAGTTGTATGCCGTGGCAACGGTGTGGTCATCGGCAGCCCCATACTGAAGGACTGCTCTATTCAATAGTCGCATGTGAGCATTTTAAGCCCGCGCCGTCGCGCGCTGTAGGGGCGCACTGCGTGTTTCTCGCTGCGGTGGAGGCTAGGATGCCCGGGGGATGGTACGACATCCTGGCGCGACTTTCTGGTAGCAGGTGAGGACGATGAAGTCACCGGGAGCGCGGCGCCTGGTAATTAAGGGCCGCCCTCGTTACAGATGCTGCTCCAGTCCGTAATCGCATGGCAGATGCGAAGTCATCCAGGGCCCTGGAGAGGTTGGCAATTGGATTGCATAGCTTCTGTAGAGGGCTGCTCAAATGGATTACTACGAAAGCGTTGTCATGGACTATCTCCGGGCTGATCGCGCAATCTTCGTCAACACGGAGTTCTGTATCCAGGTCAACAAGGCGGCTAACCCTGACAACGGCGGCCGACACTGGTACTGTGACGCGGTCGCCTTAGACTTCCGTCACATGGAAGTCTTTCTCTGCGAAATCTCCTATGGTGCTAATTTGGCCGGTTTAATCAATCGGCTAAAGGGTTGGAATGCCAACTGGGACCGCGTGCGTAGTGCTCTAGCGCGCCACTGTTTTCTTGCTGAACAGTGGCCAATCACTCCTTGGCTGTTCGTCCCGCGGTGCCGCGTAAGTTTTCTAAAAAGGCGGTTGGTGGAAATCGCGAATGGGCAGCGACCAACGTTTGTTCCAAAGATCACGGCACTCGAGGAGGTTCAGCCGTGGCTCTATTCCTCATATAGTCGGAACTGCGAGGATTCTACACAAGCCACCTCCGACGACGTCGCTGAGACGAGGGTGTAGACAGCAGTTTACAGATGGGCCCAAGCAGTAAAAGAGTGTAGACGTTCTTAATGGCAACGAAAAGGCCGTGGATTGGAGCTAAGCGTGGGGCTCTTCGGGGATAGGCAATCCGGCGGCTACTTGTGGGGCATGGCAGAGCAGGTCTACCTCGTGACCCTGAAGTCGCCCAGCTACGCAATACAACAAGTGGTAGCGGCGCGATATGAGGTTCGCGGGGAGTACTTGGCTTTCATTAACGCGGAGGGCAGGCTGGCAGCCCTGTTCCCTACGGAGATAGTCCTGAGCTGGATCGTGCTGCCGGGTGACATATATGCCGCAGTTTCCACAAAACCTTGTTAGAAGGCTTTAAGAAACAAGCGCATCTTTCTCTGATGAACGAAGTGTTTTCACGTTCGGCCTGTGTGTCTTGGCAAAAACTACCAGCGGTAACTCTTTGCTGATCGATGATCTTGCTGACGATTTCGCGGTACTAGGAGGTGCCGTTGCGCGTAAAAATGACCGAGCGCTCATCCGAATAGATGACCTTCCATGTGCCTAGCAACCGCAGCACGCGGACCATGGGGGATTGCTGTGCCAATACACAAAAGTCGACTTTGTACTTGTCAAGCAGCGTATTAGGGTCACTCTCGAGCGCTGCCCACTTTAAAAATTCGTCGAGGACGCCCGTCCACTCGAAGACATCGGCGCGGCCATCCACGAAAACCGGATGTTCTGGCGCAGCCCAAATCAGATAGCCACCGTAGACATATTCGTTCAGCATCCTGCCTGAAAGGTGGTGTGCGTTGATAAATGCAACCGCGTTGACTGGACTTCCCTGCTCAACTTGCCGGGACAGAGATTGTCGATTGGGAAATCCCCAGAAAGCCACGGCCAGTGATGCCGCGATGAGAAGCGCATTCGGCAGAGGACGGTCCGTTTGGGCGTCGTAGTTGTCCCAGGCGGTCGAAAGCAGCCGGGAGAGTATTGGCGCAGCCAATATTCCAAAGACAAACACCATCCTCTGGTGAGACGCGGCGAGCCACGTGCCCAAGGCCAACAATAGCAACTCATCCCAAAACAACTCGGACCGGCGAACGATCACTAATAGAAAGATGCATAAAAGTACTCCCAGCATCGCAGCCCCGCGTGCGTTACTCAATTGCAGCGGTTGCCATTCTTGTACCTGGCTCAGGCCGAGGGGCTGATGCAGCAGGGTGTTCAAGGGGTACAGGATCTGCTTGACGCCGATAGGATTCAGGAACAATGCTCCGGCCGATAAGATCAATGATAGTGCCAGCATTTGGCGCGGTCGTCGATCCCAGCGCGATGAGACGAGCGAACCCGAACGGAAATCAAAAAAGGAACACAGAAGGAATATCCCTGCGATAGCAAACCCAAAAAAGAAGGACCCATGGCAGTTCACCCAAAGTGCAAACAGCGGCGGCAGGCAGAAGAACCACCGAGGATTGCGTCTGCGCCCAAGGTGCACCACCAACAACTCCACGACCAGGAAAAGGTAGCCGATCACCTGCGGCCGTACCGCGACACCGGAGGTCGAAAAAAGCCAAATGAACATGGCTCCCGCGAAGCCTACCTTCGCATTTCCTGAATAGAGCGAGCACAGAGCATAGCCGGCGATCAATAGAGCGGCAGTGAAGAAGCACAGCCACAGCATCAGGCCGCTATATCCATTCCATCGATAAGCACCGTAGATCAGCACCTGCGATAGCCATTCGTGGGGGATCCAGGCGTGGTGATTCGTCGTGTAAGAAAAAAGGTCAGTAGTCGGGATAGAGTGGGTCGTCCAGATAATCTGCCCCATCTTCAGGTGCCACCACATGTCCGGGTCATCAAAGCGCGCTCGGACGGTCAGCACCGCCAGCACTGACAGCAACGCCGCCAGGGCCGCTGGAAACGAAAATATCCTCTGTATAGCAGTGGCTCGCGCTTCGCAGGACTTCGGCGCCGCAACCGGGCAGGTGGTGCTCACGCGCTACCCAGCTCCGTTAGGATCGAGTCGTCCGCGATGGACCGGTCAACCAGATCCTGCGCGTCGGTCAGGCCCCCTTCGGCGAGCCGTATTAGTCGATGCAGATAAGCCCGTGAGATGTTCAAACTTCGAGCCGCCAGCGTTTTGTTCCCATTGTTCTCCCGCACCGCCGCGGTGGCCAGCTTGACCTTGAAATCACGAATCTGACGCTCGAACGAACTGTCAGGATGGTGATCGGTGATGCTGACAACATTTTCTTCCTGGATGTTCCGGGGCAAGTCTTGCACTCGAATGCAGGAATCGCTGGCAACGATGATCGCGCGCTGAATTGTATTTTCCAGCTCGCGCACGTTGCCTGGCCAGGAGTAGCTCTGCAGAACGGCCATCGCCGCCTGATCGATGTACTCCATCGGCTTTTCGTACGTCTCTGAATATTGGCGCAGGAAATGCATTGCGATCGTCGGAATATCCTCCGCGTGCTCCTGAAGAGAGGGAGCATCGATCCTCATCACGTTAATGCGGTAATAGAGGTCCTGGCGGAACTTGCCTTGCTGCACCATCTCGCCCAGGTCCTGGTGAGTCGCAAAAATTATGCGCGCGCGTAACGGCAGCAGCCGGTTGCTACCCAGCCGGCTGAATTCGCGCTGCTGCAGCACCCGCAACAGCTTCACCTGCGTGCTCAGCGTGATTTCGCCGACTTCATCAAGAAAGAGCGTACCGTCGCCTGCTTGTTCCAGATAGCCTTCTCGTGAACCCACAGTTCCGGTAAACGCGCCTTTCTCGTGGCCGAACAACTCAGATTCGATTAGGGTTTCAGGGATGGCGCCGCACGAGACAGCCACGAACGGTCGATTGGAACGAGAGCCCAGGTTGTGGATGGCTTGAGCAATCAGCTCCTTGCCCGTGCCGCTTTCTCCAACGATCAGCACTGATGCATTTAGACTGGCGACGCGTTGCACCAGGTCATAGACCTGCTGCATCGGTGAACTGCATCCGATCATTTGGTCGCAGCCCTTACTTGCCTCCGCCAGTTGCTGTTCCACACTGTGCAGCTTTCGCTTGAGCGAAACGTTCTCGTATGCCCGTTGCAGCATGGTTTTCAGATCGCGGACCGAAGGCGGTTTCCGGCAATAGCCATGTGCTCCCAATCCGACAAGCTCAACTGCGGTCGCGCGCAAGGCGTCATCCACCATCACAACGCGATGTAGATTCAGACGCTGCAATTCGCCGCGAGCACCCAACACGCTTTTCCAGCGAGTGGTCATTCGAGTCCAGATCGAGGATGACCACATCACATCCTTCGGTACGGAGCAAGCGCAGTATTCCCGCCTCATCCGACGCAACCAGAACCTTAAAGCCAATCCCCAGGGCGGAAGAGAGTACAGATTGGAGCTTTCGATCTTCAGAATAGAGCCCAATGCGTATCATGAATTGGTTCTTTCCTCAATTCGGCAAACTAAGCAGGGAAGGTGGATATCAGCAGGAGCGGAACAATCCATCGTCCTTGAATTAAATCCACGTTTGGGGGGGTGGCGCAGATGAACGTTTATTAATATTGGTTGCCAAGGAATATCTCAATAAGTAGGCAATGTCGACGAAACTCTAGTAACCGTCTTAGTAATTCGTTATCTATTTGGTTAACGGTATTTATGCGAATTACCTGTCCACGCATCAGTAGGTTGACGGCTGGAGCTGGTCATATCGTTGTACTTGGCTCAGCTTAATGGCATTGCAGTCGTTCAAATGTCTGACCAGACTCCTTCGCCCCAAATGGGAAATGAGTTTCCTGCCACGGTGGCCGCGACTCGCTATATCTTTCGGAGCCGCCTCGACTGGAATTTTGGCCATCCACGCGTGGCTGGCACGGTTATCAGCTGGCCTCGGACTGGCTGGGTGTATATGGACCGCTTCAGTCCGCATGCCCCCTGTAAACAGCCGTGGACACTGATCCGGGCCGCGACAGCTCTAAAGCTCTGAATTCCGGTTTTTCCAGCCCTTTCACGCTTTGGACGGCGAATTGCTCTTGCACCACCGTACCTCGCCCAAAAACCGGAAGGAGCCGGCATGCACTCGATAGCTTTGTGGCCAACGCTCATAGTCGTCGCCGTTGCGACCTTGACCGACCTGCGCAGCCGCCGCATTCCCAATTGGCTGGTTTTCCCTTTCCTGCTTGCAGGGATCGTAGTCTCCGCTGCGCTCCACGGCTGGTCTGGCATCGGGCACAGCCTTGAAGGCATAGCGCTGGGTGGGCTGCTTTTCGGCGTTCTCTGTTGGATGGGCGGCATGGGCATGGGCGACGTGAAACTCTGTGCCGCGATCGGTGCCTGGATTGGGCCTTCGCAATTGCTGACTGCCCTGGTCATCACGGGAATCGCCGGGGGCATTATGGCGCTTGGCTGGGCCGCCGCCGGCGGATTCTTGGGTGAATTGTTCCAGGGTACGGGCGATCTCATCCTGGGTTTTGGGAAGCGCGGCTTGCGGCCTCATCCGGAACTGGTTCTCACCAATCCAATGACACGCAAGATGCCCTATGCTCCCGCGATCGCGATCGGGACCATTTTCTCTTTTTTTGCTCGTTGAGGACTGAAACAGAAACCATGGAGAGTTTACGGACAACATGTCTAACTCAGTTCAATCGGCCACGAAGTTAAGAAACGCAGAAGGGCGTGAATTACTGATGTCGACTTTTACCCACGATCCCGACGCACTTGGCTCTAAGGTGCTATCCGTCGCCTTGATTGGGCCGCAGGAGCAACGCCGCAAAGCGGTGGCCGGTGCTCTTGCCGGTTCTCAAGCAAATGTGGCGCGCGAGTTTACCTCCTATCCAGGGTTTGACGACGTGCCGCGCATGCTCGATCCCGGGTATGACGTCATCATCGTGGAACTGGATTCGGATCCCGAGCAGGCGCTTGATCTCGTGGAGCATATTTGCGGCACCAGTTCAGCAACCGTGATGGTCTATTCAGCCAGCACCGACTCCGAACTGCTGGTGCGCTGCATGCGCGCTGGGGCGCGCGAATTTCTCACGCAGCCCATCGCCCCCAACACCATTGCGGAGGCGTTGGTGCGCGCCTCGGTACGGCGCCCGGCAGCCAAGCCGACCAAGAAGGTGGGCGGCAAGTTAATGGTATTTCTCGGCGCCAAGGGCGGCTCCGGCGTCACCACTATTGCCAGCAACTTTGCCTTGGCGCTAGCCAAGGAGTCTGGCCGAAGCACTGTGCTGGTCGACCTCGACCTTCCCTTTGGGGACGCGGCTCTCGAACTCGGAATTAGCCCTGAGTTTTCCACCGCCAATGCCCTGCAGAACTCCGAGCGTCTGGATTCCAACTTCCTCACTAAGCTGTTGATCAAACACAGCTCGGGGCTCTCCGTGCTGGCGGCTCCCGACAGATATACGTCGGTGCAGGCTTCCGATGAAGCGGTGGAGAAACTATTAGCCGTGGCCCGGCAGGACTTTGAGTATGTGGTGGTCGATGCTGGGTCAAACCTGGGTGCCGGCTGCAAGATGCTCCTCGATGCGGCATCTGTCGTTTACCTGGTGACCCAGGTCAGCATCCCGGAACTGCGCAACGGAAACCGCCTGATCTCTGAGTTCTTTAACTCCGGTCGCACGCTTGAAGTAGTGGTCAATCGATTCACTCCCCGTTCCCTAAGCATCGACGAGGATCACATTCAGAAAGCCCTGACCAAACCAATTAACTGGAAAATCCCCAACGATTACCAGGCGGCCCGCCGCGCACAGGACACAGCAACGCCCCTCGCGCTGGAAGATTCGCCCATCTCCCGGGTGATTAAGCAAATGGCTAGAACAGCATGCAATTTGTCCCCCACCCTCGACAAGAAGAAGCGGTTCAGCTTGTTCGCGTAAGGGTAGATAGCGAGTTTTTCGCAATGAGGAAATGGATGGTAAAGAGTGGAACAACTGAGCCTTGAGCAGTTCAAATCGGATATACATCGGACCCTGATCTCCAAGCTGGATCTTGAGAAGCTGTCGCGCGTTAACTCCGGCCAGGCGCGGCAGGCGGTCTCCACCATGGTCAACGAGATCATCCGGGATCAGAAGGTGCCGCTCAGCTTCAACGAGCAGGAAAGAATTCAGGAAGATCTGCTCGATGAGGTCTTCGGTCTCGGTCCGTTGGAACCGCTGCTCCGCGATCCCACCATCTCCGACATACTCGTGAACAGCAAAGACCGGGTATTCATCGAACGCGGTGGCCTCCTGCAGAAGGTAGACACGGTGTTTCGTGATGATCGCCATCTCCTGCAGATCATCGATCGCATCGTGTCGCGAGTGGGCCGCAGGGTGGATGAATCTTCGCCGATGGTCGATGCACGCCTGCCTGACGGTTCTCGCGTCAATGCCATCATTCCTCCCTTGGCGCTCGATGGACCAACTCTCTCCATCCGCCGCTTCGGAACCGGCCCGCTCGCCGCCAATCAGCTCGTCCAGCTGAAAAGCATCTCGCCGGAAATGATGGAGATGCTGGCAGCGGCGGTGCGCGCCCGCATCAGCATCGTGGTCTCCGGCGGCACCGGCGCCGGCAAGACGACATTCCTCAACATTCTGTCGCAATACATTCCCCAGAGCGAGCGCCTGGTCACGATCGAAGACGCCGCCGAATTGCGGCTCGCGCAGCAAAATATCGTGCGCCTTGAGACTCGGCCGCCCAACATCGAAGGCAACGGGGCAATCCGGCAGCGTCAACTGCTCATCAACAGCCTGCGTATGCGCCCCGATCGCATCATCATCGGCGAAGTACGTGGAGAAGAGGCATTCGACATGCTACAGGCGATGAACACCGGTCACGAAGGCTCCATGACCACAATTCACGCCAACACTCCCCGCGACGCCTTGTCCAGGCTCGAATCGATGGTATCCATGACCAATCTCAATATCCCGGAAAGAACCGTACGCCAGCAGATGGCTTCCGCCATCACCCTGGTAGTACAAATCTCCCGCATGAGCGACGGCAGCCGCAAGGTGGTCAGCCATCTCGGAGATCACGGGCATGGAAGAAAACGTCATCAGCATGCACGAGATCTTCAGTTTCAACAAGAAGGGAATCGGGCCCGACGGCAGGGTCGTGGGCGCCTTCCAGCCCACCGGCATTCGGCCTAAGTTCCTCCAGCGTCTTAGTGTCGGAGGCATCTTCCTGCCCCCGACTCTGTTCGAGCAGACCCTGGAAGTGAACTGAAGAGTGGAAGTGGAGAGAAGCGTATGTTGCTTTTGTTAGCGGTAATATTCTTGGGGATCTTTACAGTTGTCGCGCTCTTGATGATAGCGAGCGGAACCGGGGCCTCGCAGCGCACCAAGCAGACCCTGACCCTGCTTTCATCGGCCCTCGCTGTAGGCAGACGGGAATTGCATGATCAGATCGTCGATATCCGCAAGCAGGAATTGCTCAGCGCGGTCCCCTGGATCAATCGTTTGCTGCTCAAGGTCGAGCTGGCTCCGCGCTTGCGCGCCACTCTCTACCAGGCCAACGTAAAGTGGACTGCCGGCGGCTTGCTGCTCATGTGCACGGCCTGCTTTGTCTTTCCTGCCTATCTCGTTTACCTGCGAACGGGAGCCGTTCCTTTTGCTTTGTTGATCGGGTTGCTGCTCGGCGCCACACCCTTTGTTTACGTACTCCATAAGCGGAGCAAACGCTTTCAAAAATTCGAAGAGGAGTTGCCGGAGGCGCTCAATTTGATGGTGAGCGCCCTTCGCGCCGGCCATAGTCTTGTGGCTGCCCTGGGCCTGGTAGGCAGCGAGTCACCCGATCCCATAGGGGTGGAATTCAAGATCTGCTGCGATGAACAGAACTACGGGGTGGAGCTCAGGACGGCCATGGATAACCTGGTCTCCCGGGTCCCGCTGCAGGATGTGAGAATCGTCACCACCGCGATTCTGATTCAGAAGGAGAGCGGAGGAAATCTCGCCGAGGTGCTCGACAAGACGGCCTACGTGATCCGGGAAAGATTCCGCCTGAAGCGGCAGGTCCGCATTCATACAGCTCAGGGGCGCCTCACCGGATGGATTCTCTCCTTTCTTCCCATCGTGCTCGGAATCGCATTGTATTTCGTCGACCCCGACCACATGAGCCTGCTGTGGAAGCGTGAGATTGGCATCAAGCTTCTTTATCTGTCGGCGGGCATGACCATCATAGGCGCCTTGATCATTCGCAAAATCGTAAGCATGGAAGTCTGAAGGGGAACTATGGGATTTGCAGCTTTTACATTTTTCGTCATCTTCCTGTTGATCGCCAGTGGCGGCCTGCTTCTCTTCTACCGGGCGGCAATGCTCCAGCGCATCTCCAGCGTAGTCACGCCGCGGGCCAGGCAAGCAGGCGGTCTGTACGGCTCGCTGCAGAGACGCGTCTCCATCGGCGCCATGGTGGGGCGCTTCGAACGCATCATGCCCAGGAGCCAGGCAGAAGTCTCGGTCGCGCAGCAACGTCTGATCCGTGCCGGCTATCGCAACGACTCGGCAGTGAGTGTTTTGTATGGCGCCAAGGTGCTGGTTCCCATCTCTCTCTGTCTGCTCGTCGTCCTCAGCGGCCTCGCGAGCTCTAACCCCTTCATTATCTGTGCCATAGCGCTGGCCCTGGGATATTTGGCGCCGGATTTTTGGCTGGGGAGAAAGATCTCGAAGCGGCAGAAGCGTATCCAGCTTGGTCTGCCGGATGTGCTCGATCTGCTGGTGATATGCATGGAGGCGGGTCAGAGCCTGGATCAGGCAACAGCGCGCACTGCCGAGGAGTTGAGCCGTGCGAAGCCCGAAATCAGCGATGAACTGGGAGTCGTAGTGCTGGAACAGCGCGCCGGGCGCCCCCGGGCTGACGCCTGGAAACACTTTGCGGAACGTACTGGCGTAGACAGCGTGCGCAATCTGGTTTCAGTGCTGGTGCAGTCGGAACAGTTTGGCACCAGCATCGCCAAGACCCTGCGCATTCACGCCGACACCTTACGCGTCCAGCGCCGCCAAAAAGTGGAGGAACAAGCGGCTAAGACCACCGTCAAGCTGGTCTTCCCGCTGGTCTTATTTATCTTCCCCTCTATTTTTCTGGTGGCTCTCGGGCCGGCCGCCATCATCATTTCGGAACAGTTTAAAAGCCTTATCAACCGTTGAAAGAAGGGAGAACAACGTGGACAGTCCAACAATCATCCGGATAGTTTCCGGCGTATTTTTTGTTGTCATATTGGTGATTCTGATTCAGCGCCGCCGGACGCGAGTTCGCTAACGCCGCTGCATCGTAGCTGAGAAGAAACCCCAGCCTGTTGGTTGCACGTCAGTTATGGGCTTCACAGGCTGAGGAGAAAGTCGAACGAAGGGCACGCTTCAACCGTGCCGCAGTGGGCTGGAGTTGATGAGGGCTTTAGCCCCTGAGGTACGTCTTTCTCCTGAAGGGTATGGACTTTTTAACCGTTTCTAAAACGAGCAGGATCAAAAACTCGAGTTTCTTTGAGACGTCGCATTAAGAGTGGGATGGAGGATTTCTCTCAATTCCGGGGCCAAGCCAGAAACAGAAATTGCAACCGTGGTTTGGCTCTCATAAATGAATCGAGAGCCGGAAGGTGTGCCCGGTTGCTGGGCACGCCAAAACGAAGGGGTTACATGGAACGACCGACGTACTGCGTATACAACCTCACGCGCGAATGTTTTCTCAATCTGGGAGTAACCCTCGCAGATACCTCTTTCGCGCGCCTCAAGGGGTTGATCGGACGGCTCAGATTGAGATCGAGCGAGGGTCTTTGGGTAGTACCTTCGAGCGGTATTCATACTCTCGGGGTGCTTTTCCCACTGGATCTGATCTACCTGGACGACAGCTATCAGGTCATCCATGTCATCGAGTATTTTCCCACGTTCCGTATCGCTCCACTGAAGATAAAGGCTGCGAGTGTACTGGAACTACCTCCCCACACAATCTATTCGTCGCAGACACAGTCTGGAGATCTGCTCGTGATTTGCCCGGCCGAGGAGATGGAGAGCCGGTTGCGTGCCGCGCTCGCCGTCAGCGAGGAACCCAAAAACGAAGAACTGGACCGCAAGGTGGCAAACGGATAAGGGGACGTGATGAAGAACTGGTTCGAGGAACTCATGTCACAACATCGGCGCAGGGCTGAGCGTCATATAGAGCCCCGGCTGGTTGCTTTTTACTGGGATGGTGCCGCTCCGCAACCACGCTACATTCGGGACGTGAGTAACACGGGCTTTTATCTGTTGACCGATCAACGGTGGTATCCGGGCACTTTGATCACCATGACCCTGCAAAGGACAGAAAAGTCCGATGACGGGTCAAAGAGTTCCGTCGCGGTCCAGGCGAAGGTGATTCGGTTGGGCGAAGATGGCGTTGCTGTGGCTTTTGTATTTCCGAAGCCAGAGGATGCGCATCGGGTTACAAGTATCGTCGCCGGTGGGGTTGGGTTGGCGGATGAAAAGACACTGGATCTCTTCCTGCAGCCCTTGTGGGTTAACCGCCCGATCGGGCCCGGAGGGGGGTCCTTCTGAGAACGATTCGGAGAGTTGGGGCCACGCAGCAAGCGGTGCGCCGTTGGGTTAGACGGGCGCCGTGGAGGGAAATTGTGAAGACACTACTACGTGACGAGAGTGGACAGACGTTGATCTTTGTAGCTCTGAGTATGACCATCATCCTGGGCTTTACTGCAATGGCCGCGGATGTCGGGACGCTTTTACACGACAAAAGGGATCTGCAAATTGCAGCCGATAGCGCCGCCATCGCGGGGGCCGTAGAGGAAAAAGTCAGCTCCGTAACTGGCGATATACAAGCCTCAGGCCAGACGGCGTCGACCCAAAACGGCTTTACCAATGGATCCAATCAAGTTACAGTCACGATCAACCCTCCGCCAGCTCAGCGGACCCCATACGGGGGCCGCCGGTTATGTCGAAGCGATTGTTTCGCAAGTCGAGCCGGTATTTTTTATGAAGCTGTTCAGCTTTACCTCGATGACAGTGACCGCCCGGGCGGTCGCCTTCAACGGAGCTACCAGCAGCAATTGCGTCTTGGCAACAAATCCGACGGCGCCACAAACCATCGAGTTGCAAGGGTCCTTTAATGCCAATTTTCCAGGTTGCTCCGTTGTGGACGACTCGAATGACCCTGACGCTCTGGATTTCACAGGCGGCGGCGGCACGCTAACTGCGGGGTCTGTCGGGGTTGTAGGCGGAGCCGGCGGTCATACCGGAGACAGCAGCCCTGCCCCAAAAACGGGAGTCGCCCCGATCAGCGACCCGCTCGCCTCCCTCCCCGCGCCCACGTATAACGCGGCCTCCTGCACCGCTGCCCCAAGCGGCACGGCTTGGGGGCCGGCTACCGCGGGGGGTACCGTCTGCTACAGCGGAAATATCAAGGTCCAGCAGAACGTTACGATGAGCGCCGGTACCTACGTGTTCACGGGAGATCTCGATTTCACTGGCCATGGCAGCTTGACAGGAACCGGGGTCACTTTGTATTTTGCCGGCCCCAACGGACAGTTGGGCGGTCCCGGCAACGGGAATACAACCCTGAACCTTACCGCTCCTACAAGCGGACCTTATAACGGCATTCTGATCTATCAGGATCGGACCGATGCCAATTTGGCGGAGTTCAACGGAACGCCCATTACCAACCTTACAGGGATCATCTATATGCCGGACGCTCCACTGGAGTTCAGCGGAAACACCGTCTCGAACCTCACCACCGTTTTGATCGTCAACCAATTGATTGAGCAGGGTAATGCAACCGTCAACATAACCAACTACAACACCACAGTAAACAACTCCCCGCTTACCACCGTGGCATTAGTGGAGTAAGAAATGACAAACACGATTGATTCCGGTTCGTATCCCCATGACATTCCGCGCTTCAAGTGGCGCGTGTCCTACTCCCGCCTGACCGGCGACACCGGGCAGGGTTTGATAGAACTCGCGCTTACGTTGCCGCTACTCATGCTTATCCTATTGGGAGCGGCTGAGTTTGCGCGCTTCGCGTGGGCCAGCATCGAAACCGCCAACGCAGCGCGCGCCGGCGCCCAGTATGGCGCTCAAACCGACATCACCGCCAACGATACCGCCGGGATACAGACAGCCGCTCTCAACGACGGTGTCAATCTAAGCGGCCTGACGGCGACGCCGAGTCACTCTTGCGCCTGCTCCACCGCGCCCACGACCGCGCTTGCGTGCTCGACTGCCCTCGGCGCCTGTGCTTCCCCGGCCATTGTTCTCGAATACGTTCAGGTGAATACGTCGTCTACGATTCACCCGCTTTTCCACTGGCCTGGGCTGCCGACTACATTTACTGCAAACGGCTCTGCGCTCATGCAGGTTGCGCAGCCATGACTCAGTTAATCGGACGCCGTCAGCTCCGCCCTTCTGCCATGCGAAGCAGATCCCGCCTGCGTGGCGAGCGGGGCTCCTCGAGCGTTGAGTTCGCCCTTGGGGCCTCCCTTTTATTCATGGTAGTGTTCGGTATCATCGCCATGATGTTCGCTCTTTATAGCTACAACGTCGTTTCCGAGTCGGCGCGGGAAGGAACACGCTATGCCATCGTTCGCGGTTCCGCCTGCCACTTCGCCACGGCGTGCCCGGCCCAGGCTTCGGACATCCAGGCTTACGTTAAGAACCTCGGCTTTCCTGGCATCAATCCTAATAAGCTGACGGCCGCCACTGCATGGGCCGCCTACCCCGCGGGAGGAGCCTGTACGCCGAATGCTGGATGCAACAATCCCGGGAATCAGGTCACGGTGACTGTAAGCTATTCGTTCCCGGTAGTCATTCCCTTTGTGCCCAATCGGACGCTAAGCATGTCCAGCACTGCGGCAATGGTGATTTCGCAGTGAAGTCTTCCGTCTAGAAGAGTGATGGATGGAGCCAGGTATGTAGAAAGTGAATCCGGGGATGAGTTGGCTGGCGAGAATGTTGTTTCACGAACATCGGAAAACCGAGCGTCAGAGAGCGCCACAGTTGGACGCATATTACTGGAACGGCGCCAACGCGGTGCCGCATAGCGTGCGCGATATTAGTTCTACCGGGGCTTATATCGTAACCGAAGAGCGCTGGCATCCAGGCACGATCCTCATGGTGACACTGCAAAGTACGGACGAATATGTAGATGCCCGGCCTCCCCTCTCGATCTCCGTCCAATCGAAGGTCGTTCGCTGGGGTATCGATGGCGTGGGCCTCACGTTCCTCTTTCCCAGCAAGGAGAATGCTTTCACCCATGGGGCTGATCGGAAGGCCTTTATAGCGTTTTCCCACTCGGTAGGTCCGGGTTCGGGTAGGCCAGGGTTTTAACCCTGGCATCAATCGAACGGTGTCGAGAGGCTGACAGTACGTGAGAACCGAAGAGAAACCGCAGATCTCTCCACTGCGCTGCGCTCCGGTCGAAATGACAAATTTGTTGAGCCCTTTACGGGTGTGCCTTCATTGAGAGGTACTCCCGTTTCCCAGAAACAAATTTGTCATCTCGACCGGAGCGCAGCGTAGTGGAGAGATCTGCGGTTTCTTTTCGGTTCCCACGCACGCACTGTCAGCCCTGAGCTATTTCTATTCCGCCGAACCTGCCGGGATAATCAGCAGCACCTCGACCGCGGTCAATAATCCATTCTGCATGGCTGCCCTGAATTGCCACTGCTCAAGCGTACCGAGCACGAACTTGCTCTGTGAAAAGTCGACAGGAAACACAATGGCCAGTTTTTCAAATCGTCCCGAAGTGTTGACGAACCCATGGACCATGATGGCATCACCGTTTAGATCCCCAGGCGCCAGCCCGGGGCGCTCCATAACATAAGGCCAGGGCGCGTCAATCCGCGCCGTAGTCCCATTGTCTGCGGCCCGCGGCAGCGAGTACTGAAGAATCCAGCTCTTGGCTAAACCGACGTGCAGGTAAACCGTGTACGCCATCCTGCTTCCCCATAGTCCAACTGTCTCCGGATACTCCTCTGCCATTGACGATCCCACGACCACTACGCCGAACTTACCGTCCTTCGGCATGACGATGCGCGTCACCGTGGGTTGCTCGCCAGAAGCTACGTCCACCGTTTGGCTGGCGCCCGTGTCACCCCCATCTTTAGCGCCATCCTGTCCGCCGGCACGGTCTGCGCCGGCACCTTCCCCGGCCTGATTTCCAGGAGTCTCTCCTGCCCCGATCCCATGTTGCTTGCTGGCCGTCTTGCCGTTCCCTTCCTGGGATGTGTTGACTTCACGCGCCGGCGCCATCGCATCGGAGGCGCCTACCGCCGCAGTCTCATTCACCATTGGCAACGCGATGGTCCCGCGCTCGAGACGAAGATCGGAGAGCGACAATACCCTGGCCGGTACCGGTGGACCGAGCGGCTTCGAGGCCGTTTCTGGAACCTGCTTTACCAGCTCGGGTCCGCGTACAACGACAGGGGAGGTCGTGCTGGGAAGCGGCAAAGGAGTATCTGTAACAAAGGCGCTTGCGGAAATCTTGAGGTCCGCCAGCTCCAATTCGTGATTGGGCGGGCTTAGATCGGGCCGTACGTTAGCCACCGTCTTCTCTTGCGGTGGAGGGAGAACGATCTGCCTGGCCGTGTTGCTTTCCGGCGACCACATCAGTATGAGTGGAATTGGAGTTTCTTGCGGGAGCAGCAGGTTGGGCGGAAGGTCCGGCTGCACCAGCGTTTGCGGCGCGGGAATCCGATCCTTGGGCTGCTCGGGGAGGGAAGGCGCTGAGGGCTGGCCTGCGGAAGCAAGTTCGCTCGTCGCGCCTTGAGGGGCTTGTGTGCTGCGGTGCTCGACCGGCCGCTGTATCTGTGGTTCGGGCCGCCACAGACTGAGCAGGCGCACTGTGTACCGTTGGACGATCGCCTCATCCTCAACCCTGACCCTGTGCTTGAGGTTGAGATACAGCGATCCCATCACCACCACGTGAACCACCATTGAGACCAGGAATCCAGAAGGCCCCCGGCGAGACGGTGGTGGATCCACAAAAAGCGTAATGATTCGGGACTCCATAACCAGGTAAACTCCCCTTCTTCACTGCATTGATGCAGTTCCTTTACAGTCGTTGTGACACTTAAATCATTTCTCACCACGACTGAGCGCAAATAAAACCTGCGCTCGATTGCACACTGTCGTTGTTTCCCACCCTGGAACCCAACTATGGGGTTACAGGTGAGCCACTCTCCGGGCTCTCAGTTGCATTGCAAACCTTCAGAGATCCTGAACCAACGGTTGCAATTTCAAGGCCAACCGTTAGCGCCGTAAGTTGCTGCAGAATGGCACGCGTGCCGCCTGGGGCGTGCCTCCCCGGCTACACCTGGGGCCAAGGGTGGATACACACGTTCACACTTGGCTCCAGGGCCGCCATCTAAACCCATGATTCCGCGTCGAACCTGTCCCTTTTTCTTTGGCAGATGAATTGCGACAGGAGGTCAGGAAGGCCTGACTGGCAGAACAGCCGGTTTGGATGGGTCTCTAAATGAATCGAAGACTACTCCTTATACTCGTGAGCGCTTTCGTCATCGCTGCCGCTTGCAGCTATCTCGTCTACCGTGTGGTCGGTACCCGGTTGGCCCTGGGACAACAGAAATCTACGCGGGTGATTGTTGCCGTCAACGATGTGAAACTAGGGAGCGTCTTGAAGGATGCCGATCTCTCCACCACCGATATCTCAGGGCCTCTTCCCAAGGGCGCCATCCTCAAACGGCAGGACGCGGTTGGCCGTGGCGTCATCTCCGATCTCTATCAAGGGGAGCCGATTGTTGAGAGCCGGCTGGCTGCCGTCGGCTCGGGCGGCGGCTTGGCCGCCACCATCCGCCAGGGCATGCGAGCCTGCGCGATCAAAGTGGATGAGGTCGTCGGGGTCGCAGGCTTTGTAACTCCCGGAATGCGCGTAGATGTCCTCATCTCGGGTAATCCTCCGGGACCCGCGAACCTTGTGCAAGGGACCAAGGTGAAGACGCTGCTGCAGAACATCGAAGTTCTCTCTGCCGGTACGGACATTCAGAAAGACGCCGAAGGTAAACCTCAGCAAGTTCAGGTGGTCAATCTATTGGTGACCCCAGACCAGGCGGAGCTCCTGAGCCTGGCCAGCAACCAGGCCAAAATCCAGCTCGTTTTGCGTAATCCCTTGGACATGCAAATGGCTCATCCACCAGGGACCGCCATGGCCGCCCTGTTTTCGGATGGGGTAAAGCCGCCGGTCGTGAGTCACAGACCACCGCCCGCCCCAACAGCTCGTATCTACCTGGTTGAGGTCTTTAACGGATCGAAGCGCACGGAAGAAAAATTTGTCAAGGGTGAGGAAAAACAGTGAGAGTCAAATCCGGCATGACCATCTTTTCTTTCTGTGCTTGGCTGTTATTCTTTTGCGCGGAGTCATCCGCCCAAACCCAGGGCCCGCGTCCCCTATATCAGCCCTCAGCTCCAACTCCCGGTGTGTCCAATCAGGACTCCTCCAACGAGCTTTTCGTGGCCGTGGACAAATCCGTGCTGGTCGACGTCGCGCATCCCGTTCAGCGCATCGCCGTCGGCCTGGGAGAGTTTGCCGAAGCCACGGCCATCAGTCCATCCGAAATCCTGGTCAACGGTAAGGCCCCAGGGGAGACCAGCCTGATCGTCTGGGAAGCAGGCGGTGGTCGTCAATTTTTTAACGTGATCGTCCGCCCCAGCGCCGCAGCAGCCAACGATCGCATGGAGGCGCTCCGCCGCGAGCTCAAAGCAGAGCTTCCCGAACAGCAGGTGAAGGTAAGCTTCGAGAATGGCCAAATCTTCCTTCGCGGCAACGTTAAGGATCTCACCAGCTCCGATCGCGCCGTGCAAATCGCTTCCACCGCGGGCAAGGTGGTCAACCTGCTGTACGTCAATGTTCCCTCTGCCGACCCGCAGATTCTTTTGAAGGTACGCTTCGCCAGTGTTGACCGAACCTTGACCAAACAACTCGGCCTCAATCTCTTCAGTTTGGGCGCGACCAACACCATCGGCACCGTCGGCACGGGACAGTTCCCTATACCGACGGTGACGGACACGGCACAACAAGGCCCTATAGCGACGATATCGAATGCGCTGAACCTCTTCTTCTTCCGCCCCGACCTGAATCTTGGCGCCACCATCGAGGCACTGGAGTCCCAGGGGCTGGTGCAGGTGCTGGCAGAGCCAAACGTCCTGGCAACCAACGGCAAGCAGGCGAGCTTTCTCGCCGGCGGTGAATATCCATACCCAGTGGTGCAGGGAATCTCCGGGGGCGTCGGCGGAGCGGTCACCATCCTGTTCAAGGAATTTGGCGTTCGCCTGAACTTCATTCCCACCATCACCCCCCGCGGAACCATCCATCTCCAGGTCGCCCCTGAAGTCAGCTCTCTGGACTTCACCCAGGCCGTAACGGTTTCAGGGTTCCAGATCCCCTCGATTGACATCCGCAGAGTGAAGACCGAGGTCGAGCTGAACGATGGGCAGAGCTTCGCTATTGGTGGACTGCTCGACAATCGTGAGACCAAAACCTTCGAGAAGATCCCGTTCATCGGAGATATCCCAATCCTGGGTAAGTTCTTTCAGTCCATCTCGACCAATAAGACAAACACCGAGCTCATGGTCATCGTGACGCCGGAGATCGTGGCTCCGATCCCGGCTGGCCAGCCTCTGCCGGCGCTGAAGTATCCCGACAAGTTCCTGCCGTCGAATTCCAACATACCGATGACTACCCCGGGGGCGGACGTAACCGGTGCCAAAGCGCCCGCTCCACCGCCGCCAACCATGCCGGTAGAGAAGTTGATCCAGAGTATGCAGCCTGAGCAGCCGCTGATCACCGATTCCGGGTATTCCGTAACCGGCTATAGTGCGTCGTCTCAATCCGGAGCATCATCCGGTACCCCCGCGGCGCCTGCTGCGCCGCCCCAGTGATGGCGTTGTTTGATACGGTCAGGCTGAACGAAGGGCATGGCTTTAGCCGTGCCGCAACGGACTGGCTCCAATGAGGGCTTTAGCCCCTGAGGTACTGCTTTCTTTCTGCCCCCGAGGTACTTCTTTCTTTCTGAAGGTGCGGCCCGTGAACCCTGACCCTTCCCCGGACGAAAGTTAAGGGCTTTAACGAAGCATAGCCATAGGTTTTTTGGCCGTGAGCCACGCGCGCAGAGAGAAAGGACCCCGAGCTAACAACCCGATGAATGGGAACCGCTCGAGTCATAACAGTTAGAACCCTCCCCCATAAAGGGAAATACCGTGACGCTTGTTGGACCTGTCTATTGGGGATCTGCAGCACTGGCTGTTCTTCTTCACGAATCTGCTCACCTGGCAGCGGCCTATCTCGGTGGAGTGCGAGTGAAACATGTTGGCCTGAGCTGGAAAGGCCCATACATTATTCGTGATCCGGGTACTCCAGTACAGAACACAGTCATTTCCTTGTCCGGGCCGGGCATTAATTTGGTTCTATGTGTACTATGCTGGCATTTGTCAGGGACATTTGCATTCGTGAATGGCTTTCTAGCCGTGATGAACTTGCTGCCGATACGTTCGTCGGATGGTCTGCGTGTCTATCGGATTTGGAAGCAGCAGGAGTAATCATGGTCTTACATCGCCAATCTTGGGCCGCTGAACCAACGTACTATGAGTCATCGCGCCTGCCCCGCCAGCCCCGGCGTGCCGTGGGACCGAAGCTAAGCGCAGAGCATTTCTTCAGAGAAGGGACTAAGGCCACAGCTGGATGAAGCCGATTCGCTCGATTTTCGACCACCTTACCCGGCGCCGCAAGGCGAAACCAGATTTTCGTCTCAGGATCTCGAACCTAACCCGCCAATCTCTGCTCGCCGATTCCGTGGAGGTTGCGGATGAAGGCGCGAAGCGCAGGAAGGGTTTGCTGGGACGCCAGGAACTCCGGGCGGGAGAAGGCTTGTGGATCCGGCCCTGCGAGGCGGTCCACACCTTCGGCATGCAATTCCCCATCGATCTCGTTTACCTGGACCGCAAACTGCGAGTGAAAAAGGTCAGGAGCGGCATGCGTCCCTGGCGGTTCTCGGCCTGTTTCACTGCGCACTCTGTGCTCGAGCTCGCATCGGGCACGATTCGCGAAACCCAGACCAAACCCGGCGACAGGATAGAATTCTCCATGTGGCAGCGCTCCCGCCCGATCTCCCGGGAAGAAATATAGGTCTGGGCTTATAGGTCAGGGCTTTAACCCTGACAACTCCCAACAACACCGGCTGGAGGTGCTTTGACAGGCTGCGAGAAAACTCAATGCCGAGGGTACAGTCCGGTAGGTACGGGCTTCACAGGTTACGGAAAAACTCGGAACGAAGGGCACGGCTTCAGCTGTGCCGCACTGGAAACGCGGAATTCTATCCTCAAACAGAATTGTCATCTCGACCGGAGCGCAGCGTAGTGGAGAGATCTGCGGTCTCTTTTTTGGGTTCTCACACACCCTCTATAGCCCCTGAGATACGCTCTTCATTTCGTCTCTGCGAAAACAATCCCTTTGTCCACAAACCGTTTGAGTCCCTGAGGCATGCTATTTTGAGACCAACAATTTCATTCTTCTTGGGTTGGCAACGCCGGTGACAACCACGGCAAATTCCATCGCTCTTAAATCCGTGACTCTTACTAGTCCTGTATTTTGGGCATCCTTAGTGGCAGCGCTTGTGCTTCACGAGTCTGCGCATCTCGCAATGGCTTACCTCGCCGGGGTGCGAGTCAAACATATCGGCCTTAGCTGGAAAGGACCGTACATTGTTCGTGAATCGGGTACGCCGATACAGAACACATTCATTTCGCTGGCCGGCCCTGGCATCAATTTGGTTCTGTGCGTATTATTCTGGCATTTATCGGGAATGTTCGCATGGGTAAACGGGTTCTTGGCTGTGATCAATTTGCTACCGGTGCCTTCGTCAGATGGTTTGCGTGTTTATCGGATCTGGAGACGGACCGGGTAAAACAGCGTCGTTCCGAACCTCCTCGTCAGTGTCATTCATCCGGTGAGAGCGGCATCAGCGCCGCGGCCGGGAACGGCAGCTGTGCTACACGCTGGAATCTATCCAACCCGGACACACACAACGCTTCCGGTACAGAGCACCACGTAGACTACGACGCATCAGGCAACTTCTACTGGTGCTCGGCCACGAACCTGCGGTTTCGTATCTTCCCCCGAAGAAACAGCAACATGTTCTGACGGGACGGACAGATACCAGAGGAACCAGGCGGGCGCTGTCCACAGGTAGAAACCGGAGTTAAGTGGAACGCCGGCAACCACCTCGATCAGGGCCACGCCAGCAATGCAGCCGAAGGGAAGGAGCGAGCGCCCGGCATCCGACGCGCGGTAGAGCCCAAACAGGATCGCGGGCAGCAGCACCGCCTCATCCGTAAACCATGCATACGGCGCAACCATTACGGAGACGAGTAACAGCAGCGGTCCGTGTTCCGTCCAGCTCCAGCATTCGCGGCGTGCCCAGAAGTAATGCAGTGCCCATAGGCAGCCCAGAAGCGCGGGAATAAACTGCAGCCACGCTGCATGACGGTCTAAGGCCATCCGCAAGACAGTGCTGAGCGCGGGAATGAACTCATTCTCGATCCTCGCTGTCTGCGCCAGTTGCGAGTAATCCGACCACGCGTGCGGGTCGAGCATAAACGCAAGAGCGAAGCCTGTGGCCAGGGCAATCGCCGCACCGGTCGCGATCTTGTGAGCCCGGCGCATAATTATCCATGCCAGCAGCGCAACACCCAGAGGTAAGAAAAGATGTGGCTTCATGAAACACAGCAGGAGTCCGGCCCCGGCCAGGTACGGTCTTGATTCGATCTGATAGAGGAAAAGGACGGCGCCGAACAAGAGCAGGATGCCGACCTGTCCCGCGAGCAGGCAGGCCAGTACTGGTGGGAACACATAGCTTATCAAATGCAGCCGATCGGGTGGACGCCCTTGCATGATCCAGAGCAAACGGACTGATCCCATAAGCGCAGCGATCAGTACGAGCGACCAAAGGACCGCTCCCGTTCTCGCGCTAACGAAACCCAGCGGGAAAGCCAGGAAAAGAGCGGATGGTGGGTTGCGCATGACCAGCGGACGGTCCCCCATGTAGCCCGCCGCATGCTCGATGCCCAGGACTTCTACGCTGTCGTATGGGTTCGCGTGGTGCGCGAGCTGCTGGCCGGCGGCCCAGTAGGCAATGAAGTCCCGGTCTGCCGCGCTGTTGCTGGTCATGGCGAAGGCTATGATGCCGGCCCCGAAGGCAAGCATGCAGGTGGCTGCCAGGACGCGCAGGGGTCTTCTCATAGAGGCCACCACGAATGCCAGAACGCGCTGCGAACCATGGCGGTGAAGGGGGCGAGCAGAATGGATAACAGCTTTTTCCAAGTCACCAAATTGTCTCCAGGGAAATACACCAGGGAGAGGTCTACAACCTACCATGGCCGATGCAACAACAGCAAGGACGCTATCCTCGAAGCCTAACTCGGTTCAACAGGAAGTAAGTAACGGGAGTAACCATTCGCATTCCTGCTGGTATCAAGCACGGATCACATTACCCCGGCGCCCGGCTTCAACGTGACGCCAACGCGCTCAATCGATGGGGGCGCCTTCTCTGCATGTGCCAATTCAGCCACGTCGCTGGCAAGTGGAACTTACACTATCAATCTCGCCGCCGGCGATTTTGAACGGGACAGTCATCACGCTTCCTGCGCCCGGGATGCACACGGTCTGCCGGTGTAGCCGGGCAAAGTGGCATATGATGCTTCAGGCAACTTCTACTGGTGCTATGCTTTGAACCTTTGTGCAAGAATCGGGCTTGGCGTGTACAGCAATTCGTTCTGATGCCAGGCGACCGATTCTTTTTATCGGTTCCTCGATAAGGGAATAGCTGAGAATCGAGATCACGACAAGAATTGAAAAGGAGACAAAAGATACCGCGATGTGACCGCCGCTCGCTAATAGCCAGAGTGGCTGCTGCCATACATAGACACTGTACGAGATGGTCCCGAGTGAGACAAGCGGCTTCCAATTGAGCACCGGTAAGCCGGGACAGCTCGTTGTGACTCCCAGCAATAGGGCGACCGCTATGGACTCGTGAAGAGGAATAAACGCGAGAGATTGATAGATGGACGCCGCCAAGAATACTAAGAGCGGAAGCGCCATCCACGAGCGCAGATACGGGCGGAGCGTGGGAATCATGAGCCCCATTGCGCAGCCTACAAGTAGGGCATCCGCTCGATATTGGGTCGCGGTAAGCAACGCGTGGTGGTTCGCCGAAAACAAAGGTGACCGCCATGCCACTACAAGGCAACTGCTCCCGATGGCAAGCCACAGGGCGGAACGCCTTCCGAGAAGCAGGACCGACGGCCAGACCAGATAGAACTGTTCCTCGATGGACAGTGACCAGAAGTGCCCAGTAATTGCGTGGGTGCCGACTGGATCTAGGAAGTTGCGAAAGAAAAAAATGCAGCCGAGAATGTCCAGCCACGTGAACGGTTTCGGATGCATTCTAATCGTTAAACAAATTATGACGGCTAAGTAGCACCAGGCGCACGGCATGAGCCGAAAGAAGCGCCGGAGGTAAAAGCGGCGCAGGTTGATCGTTCCGCCTAGAGCCTTTTCGCGAGTGAGCAGGGTAGTAATAAGGTATCCGCTGAGGACGAAAAAGATCCCGACACCGCGACCGCCCAGGCTACGGAGCCGGTCATCGATTCCTGCGCTGAAGTGGCCCATTCCTGGGCCGAAGTGGCTAATAAGCACTAACAGAATCGCGATGCCGCGCCAACCGTCGAGCGTGGGGATGCGCCCAGAAACGCTCGATTCCGTGCCGTGATCAGGGACCGGTGCCGGTAGGCTGAGGGTGCTCATCGTGCCCACCATGAATGCGCGAACGTCGTCAGGGCTACGAGAGCGAACATGGCGAGCATGAAGAGCAACATCTTCTCGCTAATCAAGGTTTATCTCCAGGGGGAATACGCCCACGGGGGAGGGATCTACAAGCTACCACGGGGCGTGGAGCAGTAGCAAAGGCACGACACGCAGTAACCAAAGGGCGGCAAGATGGCAGTCGTTAAAGCGGCCGTAGATCACACAATCCGGTAGGAGGACCAGAAGCTCGAGGGTAAAATCACGAACTCGACCGGCGGCGGCCGCCGTCTAACTCGCTGGGGGCTCACCGAGCGTGGCCGCGAGCGTTGCGACATCGTCGGGCACGCCAGTCTGCGCTATATCCGTGATGGTTACGTAGTACCAGGTTGGAACGGTCAGGGTTGGGATGGTGAATCACAGCCAGAACAGGACTTCACCGTCACCGGCCCGACGCAGATGCTGTGCTTAGATTTGGGATCGGAGCGATGTCTGACTTGGTTCCGTCTCGTTGAAAGCCTATCTGTAAACGATGATTGCTCCAGTTACGTGAAGGTTGCGTTGGGGCAAGCAGCACCATCCACGTCAAGAACGGCCTGGCTGGAGGTCGCCCAAATGTCCTGCAAAGTTCTGTTCTTAGCGACAAGGATTTTGGCGTAATATCTCGCCGCCGATGTTAGGAACCCTCGAGCCGGGTCACGTAGTTCAAGATTTCCCGGGCGGGCCCTGATGATGCATAGCGAGCTTCTCGTACTTCGACTATCTTCCGTATCGATCGCTAAAAACTCCTCTGACCTCTCCAGCCCGGACGCTACTTTCTTGTTTGTGTGTACGCGGCGTGTCTGTCTCGTTCGAGTTGTATACAGGAGTTCACACTGCCGCCAGCGTGCGGCTTGTAACCCACTGATTCTTAAGGAAAACAAGTTATGTAAGAATGGCTCTCCACTTGCCATAGATAGCGCATACCCAGCTGCACGCTGGGACAATCAACTAACGGAGAAGAAATCAAATGAAAGATACACTGTTGAAACTCTCAGTCAAGATGCAGACTCTTGTCGATGCAAGAAGAGGGTCAGGATCTCATCGAGTACGCGCTAGTGGTTGCTTTGATCGCCTTCGCAGCCGTCACTGCCATGAAGACGGTGGCCACCGATATCAACGCTGTCTTCACGGCCATTGGCGCAGCCCTCGTTGCAGCTGGCTAGGACCCCGGCCGTAAAAAAACAGAACCACCGTGCCACTTTTTCCTTGCCGGGAGAGCTAGTCACACCAGGGTGCTCTCCCTCGCCAGGCAGACATGGACCGGCAGCTCATTTAGAAAGGGCCTCAAATGGAGCTCAAAATGTCTATGCTCAACTCCCGGATGCGGCGCCTGATCAAGAGGGAAGAAGGTCAGGACCTCATCGAATATGCGTTGGTGGTCGCTTTGATCGCCTTCGCCGCGGTCACCGCGATGCAAACGGTGGCTGTCGATATCAACGCTGTCTTCACAGCCATTGGCGCAGCCCTCGTTGCCGCTGGCTAGGACCGGGCCTGAACACACTTTTTTCCTTGCTGGGAGAGCCAGCCATACCAGACTTGCTCTCCTTCTTCAAGGCAAACAAGGACCGGCAACTCGTATGAAATGAACCTCAAAGGCGGCTCAAATTGTGGATGCTCTCCGGGATGCAGCGCCTGATCAAGAGGGAAGAAGGTCAGGACCTGATCGAATATACGCTGATGCTGGCTGCGATCTCCCTCGCAGCAGTCGCTGGTATCAATACGATGGCCATTGCCCTCAACAATGCTTTCATTGCCATCGGCATGGCGCTCACCAGTGCCGGTTAGGAGGATGCCGGAACACCGGGCCACCTCGTTCCCTGCTGGGAGCGAGAGGCAGAACAGGCCAGTTTGCCCCAGCGTGCTCTCCTCTTACTTTTCAATCGGGTTTTTGAGGAAATGGATTCATGCTGCTTTCAGTCGTAATTCCAGTCTTGAATGAGGCGGAGACGATACCGCTGATGCTCTCGCGCCTCCGCGACATCCTTCGCGAAGAGACGTGGGAAGCCATTTTCGTGGATGATGGCAGCACGGATGCGACGTTGACCATCCTTGATAACGCCGCGCTCGACGACCCGCGCATCAAGCTGCTCCGCTTCAGCCGAAACTTTGGCCATCAGGCGGCAGTCACTGCCGGATTGGATTTTGCCAACGGCGATGCCGTCGTGGTCATGGACGCGGATCTGCAGGATCCGCCGGAATTATTGCCGCGCATGCTGGCCCTCTTCGAGCAGGGCTACGATGTCGTATCGCCCCAGCGGATCTCCCGCGAGGCGGAGACCAGGTTTAAGCGGTGGACAGCTATGCTGTTCTATCGCGCTTTGTCGCGCATGGCGGACCAGCCGCTCGTCCCCGATGTTGGTGACTTCCGCCTGTTTAGCAGAAGAGCCGTATTGGCGATCCGCTCCCTCCGCGAACAACACCGGTATATGCGCGGCATCGTCGCCTGGCTCGGGCTGAAGGAGGCTCTGCTGCCCTTTGAGCGTCGGGCGCGCGCAGCAGGCCACACCAACTACGGGCTTCTCAAGATGCTGCGGTTCGCCTGGACTGGCATCTCCTCGTTTTCGGCATTCCCGCTGCGCATCAGCATTGCCGCCGGTTGCATGCTCAGTGGTGCCGGATTCTTATACCTACTGCGAGCCGTGTATCTGGCGCTTTGGACAACTACCCTCGTCCCCGGATGGGCTTCCCTCGTAGCCTTGCAATGCGCTTTCTCCGGAATGATCCTGTTGGCGCTTGGCGCTATTGGCGACTATGTCGCTCGAACCTATGAAGAAACAAAAGGCCGCCCTCTTTATGTTGTGACGGACATGCGCAACCTCCCCGAGTCCCGGGGGATATTAACGCGCGCCGTGATATTGACGGATTCCGGTCCTCGTGTCCCCGTCACGATGGATGAAGGCGCCGGTTCCCGTTCGCGAACAGAAGAGATCTCGTCTTATCGCCCGTTAGCCGGGGTGCGAGGCTAGATGGCACTCGCGCAACCGGAAATGAAGACCATGCGGACATGCGAGGGATCACGCGCTGAATGCGACCAATGCGCCCCCTCGTGTCCAGGGCTCCTCGAAGTTAAGAGCGATCCGGCCACGCACGCGCCCATGGCAAAAGTGACGAAACGCGGATACTTTCCGTATCTGATATTCGCGCTGTGCACTAGCTTATATCTTTTTCCCTTTATGCGGCTCCTATTGCAGACGCCACCTGAGGGACTCCTTGTTTACGGCGCTGTCAGGATCGTTCACGGCCAAGTCTTCGCCCGCGACTTTTTCGAGGTGGTCGGACCAGGCACTTTTTATTGGCTAGCCCTCTTCTTTAAACTGTTCGGCGTAACCTTTGCCGCAACCCGTATATGTCTGTTCGTTACCTCCCTGGGTACGGCCTTAGCGATGTATTTCTTGTCGCGCAGGATATGCAGCCAGTACCAGATTCTTCCTTGCATCCTATTGGCCGGCACCTATTTCGGAACCTTATGGCCATCGATCAGCCATCACGAGGATAGTAATTGCTTCGCCTTGCTGTCGATTGCGTGCATGATCGTATGGCAGGATAGACGCAAGCTTGCTCTATTGTTTGCTGCCGGTGCCTTGGCGGGAGCCACAACATGTTTCCTTCAGCAAAAGGGAGTGCTGCTGCTGCTCGCCCTGCTGCTGTGGCTCTGGATGCAGCGCCGGCTGAGTTCAACTCCGGTGTCATCTTTGGGGGCGGTGGCCGCAGGCTATACCAGCGTGGTTGCGCTCATGCTGGTTTGTTTCTGGACCCAGCACGCCCTTTGGGACCTGTTCTATGCGAACGTGCTCTGGCCAACACAGCACTATAACGCAGTAAACGTGGTCCCCTACGCGCAAGGAATCATCCGCGGTTGCTGGGACCATTTCGTAGTCGCAAAGAGCGGCTTTCGCTGGACCATCGTCACCGCGTCCGTCTTGATCGTCCCATTCCTCTTTGTCGCGGCATTACCCGCCCTCTTGCCGGCTCTCGCCGCCCGATCCATAAGAAATAGAGTTCGGCCGGAAATTGTACTTTTCTGGCTTTGCGGAATTGCATTGTGGCTCTCGGAGTTCCACCGCAAGGATATCTTCCATCTCGTCTTCGGATCGCCGCTGCTGATAATCCTCTGCGTCTATTATCTCCAGCAGTACCGGGCGAAGGTTGCGGAGTTAGCTCTGCAGGTTCTTGCCATAAGCGCCACCTGCCTGGCGGGCTTCAATCTGTTCCTGGCCCTGTCTGCGCGTCCCATGACAACGCGGGTAGGTTCAGTAGCGGTATTCAAAAACGTTCCCGGCCTCACAGCTTTAAATGAAAAAGTACGCCCAGGCGAAGAGGTTTTTGCTTACCCGTATTGTCCTATGTACTATTTCCTGTCTGCCACTACGAATCCGACACGCTACGGTGGCCTGCTCTACAACTTCAACACTCCTGGGCAGTTCGACGAGGTCGTGAGGGTATTAGAACAACGCCGGGTGCGATACGTGCTGTGGGACACGCACTTCCAGGCAAAAGAAGTCCCCGCTCTCTTCCCTGCATCAGCGCGTATATCCTCCGGCGCATTGATCATCGAGCCTTACCTGGAATCGCACTATAAGGTCGTATGGGCCGATGCTGATACCCGCCTCATGGAACGACAGGATAAGGGAACGGCAAGGTGAGGGCCATGCAGACTAGCGAGACGTCACCACGCGATCTGGAAGTTCACGAAACATCTTGGGCTGATGAGATGGAGGCAACCGCTCCCTATCCAGTGAAACGCGCGCCAAAGGCTAAGCTGACTAAACGGGGATACATCCCGTATCTGATATTCGCACTCTGCGCCAGCTTGTACTTTCTTCCCTTCATGCGGCTCCTCTTGCCAGGGGATGGAGACGAGGGACTACTTATTTCTGGCGCTGTGAGGATCGTTCACGGCCAGGTCTTCGCCCGCGACTTCTTCGAGGTAGTGGGGCCGGGGACCTTGTATTGGCTAGCCCTGTTCCTTAAGTTTTTCGGCGTTACATTTTTGGCGACCCGAATATGCCTGTTCGTAATGTCCCTGGGTACGGGATTAGCGCTGTATTTCATGTCGCGCAGGATATGCAGCCGGTACCAGGTTCTCCCGAGCATCCTTCTGGCCGGCACATATTTCGGCTCGTCCTGGCCGGCCATTAGCCATCACGTGGACAGTAATTGTTTCGCCTTGCTCGCCGTCGCTTGCATGATCGCCTGGCAGGATAAACGCAAGGACGGTCTATTGTTTGCCGCCGGTGCGCTGGCGGGAGCCACAACCTGCTGTTTTCAACCCAAGGGGATGCTACTGCTGCTTGCCCTGCTGGTGTGGCTATGGATGCAGCACCGGCGGCGATCAGCCCCGCTATCGTGGCTATGGGCAGCGGCTGGAGGTTACACGAGCGTAGTTGCGCTCATGCTGGTTTATTTCTGGAGCCGGCATGCACTTTGGGATCTGTTCTATGTTAACGTGCTCTGGCCGTCCCAGCACTATAGCGCGGTGAATGTTGTCCCATACGCGCAAGGCATCATCCACTACTACTGGGATCATTTTGTAATCGCGAAGAGCGGCTTTCGCTGGACCATCATCACTGCGTCAGTCCTGATTGCACCCTTCCTCTTTGTCGCGGCTTTACCCGCCCTGTTGCCGGTCCTCGCCGCCCGCTTCATAAGAAACAAGATTCCACCGGAGATTATGCTTTTCTGGCTTTGTGGATTTGCGTTGTGGTTCTCGGAGTTTCACCGCAAGGACATCTGCCATCTGGTATTCGGATCGCCCTTGCTGATGATCCTGTGTGTCTATTATCTCCAGCAGTACCGCGCCAAGGTTGCGGACTTGGCCTTGCAGATCCTGGCCATAAGCGCCACCTGTCTGGCTAGCTTCAATCTTTTCCTGGTTCTCTCCGCGCGTCCTGTGGCCACCAGGGTGGGTTCCGTGGCCCTGCTCAAGAGCGATCCCGCTCTAAGTTTGTTGCAGAGTAAAGCAGCCCCCGGCGAAGAAATCTTTGCCTACCCATACTGCGCCATGTACTACTTCTTGTCCGGCACTGTGAATCCGACCCGCTACGCCGCGATCATGTACGACTTCAACACTCCCTCCCAGTTCCAGGAGGTCGTGACAGTTTTGGACCAACGCCGGGTAAAGTACGTAGTGTGGAACAAGGGTTTCGAAAAGAATGCGAAAACCTTCTTTCCCGGCATGAGGAAGCTGCGCGACGACGAACGGATTATCGAGCCATACCTGCAATCGCACTACAAGGTCGTTTGGGCGGATACAGAGACCCAACTCATGGAACGGAAGAACCACGATAATGCTGACTAGCGAGCAGGTTCGCCCGGAATTCGACCAGTATGCGCCCTCCTATGCTGAGTTGCTCGATGATCCGCTAAGGAATCGATTCGCAAAAGATCCTCTCCATTTCCACCGCAGGAAATGGCTTCTGATCGAAAAGCTCTTAAAGCGTGAAGGCGTGACTCTAAGCAGGCAGAGGTGGCTGGATGTCGGCTGCGGGCGGGGTGAGTTGCTGGAACTTGCGGGTAGACACTTCGCGCAGGCGATCGGATGCGACCCGTCCGCGGCGATGCTTTCCTCTCATCCGTCCTTCAAGACCCACGAGCAGCCGTCGCTCGTGGAATTGCCTTTCGACGACAGTTCCGTCGATTTTGTAACCGCAGTGTGCGTCTACCATCATGTCCATGGGCCAGCGAGGACGTTGCTGGCCAGGGAGATCAAGCGAGTGCTGACCCCAGGTGGCCTATGTTGCATCATCGAACACAATCCCTGGAATCCGGTCACGCGAGCAATTGTAAGGAGATGCCCGGTTGACGCAGACGCAGAGATTCTTACAGCGCGAACGGCCAGTAGGCTACTCCAGGAAGCCGGCTTTCAAGCCCTGAGTGCAGACTACTTCCTCTATCTGTCGGAGAAAATGTTTCACCGGTTAGGCTTTCTGGAGGGGATGCTTCGTAGACTCCCCTTCGGCGGTCAATACGCTCTGCTCGCCCGGGCACCCGCATAGTGATCTAAACTGTGCATCGGTAACCTTCTCCATGGAACTCCCGACCGCCGGCTGGGTACCTCCGACTGGTAGACCTGCATTTCTCCCGATGTAAAACTATCCAAATCCGCATATATACCAGTGTGTCCACAAATAAAATCTTGTTACTCCGAACCACGACGGACGCCAGACCCCAATGGGTGCCCCAGGACTCGCTTTCGAGGCCTGGGCCTACGCAACGGCTTGGTGCGCGTAGTGCGCAAGAGTTACAACGGATGGCCTCTCCCTCTGGGCCCGGCAACAAACCTAACCGAGAGCGAATTTCCAGTCTGCACAGCGGCGCTAGCCAGACCCTGGTAACCAAAGTAACTTTCAGCGCTTTTAGCGCTTTTAGCGCATATTTTTCCCCCAACCCATTACCAGCATCATGGGGGCGGGAAAAAACAAAATTTGATCATCTCGATAAAACAAAGGACTTAGCACAGACCTTCTATTGGAGGCTCGATATTCCGGCTTGCGCCGCGCATCTCGCAGTGCCGCGTAGGAAACGGATTGTCCGGGGACTTAGGGCGCTTACGGCGCTTAAGGCGCACATTTCCACCCGCGCCAAAGCTCAGAGAAGTCGCTGGTCGAGGGAACCGCGGATCCATCCGCTACGCTCTCGCCCCCTACGAAACAACTCTGAACGAAGGGCACGGCTTCAGCCGTGCCGTAAATGGCGGGGTTGAGGAGGGCTTTAGCCCCTGAGGTACGGCTTTCATAACCGGGTACTCATGTCTTCCGATGGATATTGCCCTTCAGAAATCTGCGGTTCTCACACACACCCCCTAAAGGCGCATAGGGCGCTTAAGGCGCACACTTCCACCCGCGCCAAAGCTCAAAGAAGTTGTTGGTCGAAGGAACCGCGGATCCCTCCTTCCTGTATACAGACGTACTTATCTTTTGCGACGGTGTAAACGAACGGGCACAGTAAAGGCTTGCCGCTAAACCCGCAACCTATTGATTCATAAAGACACCCAAACCGGAGAGAAGTGGCTACCAACTTGCCAGCATATATCCGGGGACCAGAAAGATGCCGATCCTGCAGGCTAGTCCAGAGGTTTGTCCACCATCCGGCCAGTATGCCGTGGCTGGCAGGCCCCCCACTGGAATCGTGCAAGCAGAAGCGGCCGTTCTAATAGAACGAGCCAGGCTCCGCCTGCTCGAAATGCACTACCAGAGCAAAGTCGGTCATATTGGCGGCAACCTCAGCGCGCTAGACATCCTGATGAGTCTCTATCATTACAGGCTTGGGCCTGACGATGGATTTGTCCTGTCCAAAGGACACGCAGCGGGAGCGCTGTATGTAACGTTATGGTCCATGGGGCTCTTGAGCGACGAGGATCTGCGCCACTTCCATGGAGAGGGAACCCGGCTCAGCGGCCACCCGCCCTTAAGCGGAATTCCGGAGGTCATCTTCGCTACCGGAAGCCTGGGTCACGGTCTTAGCCTCGCCGCAGGCCTGGCGCTGGGCAAGAAGCTGCGTGGTCAAGACGGCAGAATCTTTTGCCTCACATCCGATGGCGAATGGAATGAGGGCTCCTGCTGGGAAGCGCTCATTTTTCTGGCCCACCAGAAACTCGACAACCTCACCTTTCTTGTCGATATGAATGGGATGCAGGGTTTCGGCTCCACCAGGCAAGTGGCCGATCTCGGCTCCCTGGCTGACAAGTTTCGTGCCTTCGGTGTGAGGACCATTGAGGTGGACGGTCACGATGCAAACAGCATCTGTGCCGCGCTCGAGTGCAATGATGGACCTCTGGCGATCGTGGCCAAAACCACCAAAGGCTGTGGCGTATCTTTCATGGAAAACCAAATGGCCTGGCACTACCTTCCGATGACCGAGGAACAGTATCATCAGGCCGTGCTGGAGGTGACCGGGTGCGCCAGGCTTTCTGTAATGGTCTAGTGGAGCAGGCTGGTCTACCGGAATTTGTTTTCCTCACCGGCGACCTGGGCTTCAAAGCCCTGGAACCGCTGCAGGATAGCCTGGGCCCGCGTTTCATCAATGCCGGTATCTCGGAGCAGAACATGGTCTCCGTCGCCGCCGGCCTGGCGCGAAGCGGATTGCGGCCCTGGACCTATAGCATCGCACCATTCCTCTATGCCCGCCCCTTCGAGCAGATTCGTAACGATGTCTGCTTGCATAACCTGCCCGTGATTCTGGTCGGCAACGGAGGCGGATACGGATATGGTGTAATGGGTAGTTCGCACCATGCCCTGGAAGACTACGGCTGTCTGCTGACCTTACCCCACATACGGGCATTCGTCCCGGCTTTCGACTCGGATGTACGCGCCATGATTCCGATGCTGATGCGATGCGAGGGGCCTGTTTACCTGCGGTTGGGGTTGTCGGAAGAGCCGAAAGGCTGGAATGTACCTGAGTATGCCCCGTGGCGAAGACTTCTACGCGGTAATGGTCCCGTCCTGGCCGGGGTCGGGCCCTTAGTGGGCGGCATGCTGACCGCACTGCAACAGTTACAAGAAGACGTGCGCCCTGAAGTATGGCTAATCACCGAGCTCCCCATCACCAACGTGCCCAATGAATTTATTGCCAGTGTGCGCCGTACGCGCCGGTTGATCGTCGTCGAAGAACACACCGCACATGGAGGTTTCGGTCAGATGCTTGCTCATCACCTGGCAGCCGCCGGCGAGCCACTCGATTCATTCATCCACAAACACGCATTGGGCTACGTATCCGGTTTGTACGGGTCACAGAAGTTCCACCGTGCGGAATGCGGCCTCGATCCGGCCTCCATCGTCGCCGCCGTCTCTGCCCAATGAGCTCCATCGATCTGATGACAGCAAACGAGGCCAGCTCCAACAGCATCCGCCAGCTCCAGGGCCCGATCCTGGTGCTCGGAGCAAGTGGCTTCGTTGGTGCGAACCTTTTGCGCATGCTCCTGGAGCATCGCGAAGACGTTTATGGGACAGCGACGCGCCTGCCCGCCTGGCGACTCGAGGGCTTGCCGCGCAACCACGTGCTGGTCACCGATCTGCTGATCGACTCCAACCTGGATGCGCTGCTCCAGGACGTGAAGCCCCGAACCATCTTCGACTGCATTGCCTATGGCGCTTACTCCTTCGAGACGGATAGGGAACTGATCTACCGCACCAACTTCAATTTGATCTCCAGGTTGCTGGGCCGGCTCGATCCGCGAACTCTTGCCTGTTATGTGCACGCCGGCAGTTCCTCGGAATATGGTGACAATTCTTCCGCGCCGCGAGAGGATGCTGCGCCTGCTCCGAACAGCCATTATTCCGTTTCCAAGGTGGCGGCCGCCAGCCTGATTCATTACTTCGGCAAGAAGAAAGGGCTGCCCTGCGTGAACCTCCGCCTGTATTCGGCCTACGGACCGCTGGAGGACTCCTCTCGCTTGATCCCCAATATCGTGCACTTTGGAGCGTCTGGTTCCTATCCGGAGCTGGTCGACCCAAACGTCTCGCGCGACTTTATCTACGTCGACGATGTCGCGCGAGCATTTATTGAAGTAGGCCTCAAGCTCAGCAAGTGTGACTACGGCGAATCCTTTAATCTGGGGACGGGATGCAAGACGACGATTGGAGACGTCGTTATTGCCGCACAGCGCCTCTTTGACATCAGCCGCGAGCCGGTGTTCACCATGCCCAACCGCGAGTGGGACCTGACCGACTGGTTTGCCGACATCAGCAAAGTGTGCCAGCGATTTGGATGGGAGCCCAGGGTCGGCCTCGAAGAAGGGCTGGAACGCACAGCGTCATGGTATCGATCGCTGCCAGACAAGGCCGCGTACCTGCAGTCGTCGAAGCGCTACGGTCTCGACACCAAGCATAGTGTCTCCGCGGTCATCGCTTGTTACAAAGATGGTCAGGCGATACCCATCATGTACGAACGCTTGAAGAAGACCTTCAACAATCTGAATGTCGAGCACGAGATCATCTTCGTCAACGATTGCAGCCCGGACGACTCGGAAGAGGTGATCCGCTCCATCTCCCGCAACGACCGCCGGGTGTTGGGTATCTCCCACTCTCGGAACTTCGGGTCGCAAGCGGCTTTTCGCAGCGGGATGGAAATCGCAACCAAGAATTCTTGTGTCTTGTTGGATGGAGATCTGCAGGACCCGCCGGAGTTGATCGAGCAATTTGTCTCGAAATGGCGCGAGGGCTTCGACGTAGTCTATGGGCGCCGCGTGAAACGGGAGGCCTCTCTTCCCATGCAAATCGCCTATAAGCTCTTCTACCGCACCTTTGACACCTTCTCCTACATCCGGATTCCGCACGATGCGGGCGACTTCGCGTTGGTAGATCGAAGAGTGATGGAGGCGATGCTTCGTTTTCCCGAGCGTGATCTGTTTCTGCGCGGAGTGCGCGCCTACGCTGGCTTTCGCCAGGTCGGTGTCGACTATGTGCGGCCGGAACGCATGTTCGGACGTACGACGAACAGTCTTTGGAAAAATCTGGGTTGGGCCAAGAAGGGAATCCTTTCCTTCAGCTATGTTCCGCTGGATATCCTGAGCAGCGCGGCGATCGTCTTATGCGCTATTTCATTACTTATGGTCGTGGGACAGTTGTTAGCCAAATTGCTCTTTCCCACTCTGGCGCCCAAGGGCTTCGCCAGTGTGATCATTCTCATTGTCTTTTTCGGGTCGCTCAACGTGCTGGCGATCAGTGTGGCGGGCGAATACATTGCTAAGATCTTTGAAGAGGTCAAGCAGCGGCCTCATTTCATTCGCCGCAGTATTATTCGAGATGGAGAAGTACGATTGGCGGCAAAAGAGAGTTGATGGAAAGTAGCGGCTCGCCCTTGTTACCCGAACAAGGACTACCGGCCTTCCAGGGCCGAAGGAACATGGTGGAAGCCACCTCGGAAAGCTGGCGGCCCCAGCTTTTTCGCGAAACCACGACCGGACTGTCCCGACTTTTGGCTGCGACGCGAAGATTCTTTGACATTCAGGCCGGATCTGCATGGCGCGATCTGCGCGCAGTGCTTCCGTCACTGCAAGGCACCGTGCTCGACGTTGGCTGCGGCGCGCAGCCCTTTCGATCGCTGGTCAACCCGCACGCGACTTACCAGGGCATCGATACAGACGAAGCCAAGGCGCATTTCGGTTATGAGATGCCCAACACAACTTACTTTTCCGGCGACATCTGGCCCGTTGCCGCTGCGTCAGCGAACGTGGTTTTGTGCACCGAAACCCTGGAGCATGTGTTGGATACTCGCCGCTTTCTCGCCGAAGCCGCGCGCAGCCTCGCACCGGGCGGAACCTTGCTGTTAACTGTTCCTTTTGCTGCCAGGTGGCACTTTATTCCCTACGATTACTGGCGCTTTACGCCCTCCAGTCTTAATCAGCTTCTGACGGCAGCGGGCTTTCACGGCGTCCGCGTCTACGCACGCGGAAACGCCTGCACGGTCGCGTGCTACAAGCTCATGACCCTTCTCCTGCTGCTCCTGATGCCCCAAACCGCATCAAAGATTTCGCGTCTGCTGCTTCGCCTCGCCGGCTTATTGTTTCTGCCCTTGTTCGTTTTGCTGGCCGTGGTCGCGAATTTATCTCTGCCTGGCCGCGGAGGCGATGATTGCCTGGGCTATACAGTATTAGCGGTTCGCTCCAGCCAGGCTTAAACCGGTTTCCGTCCCACGATGGCAAGATTGCCCGCAGGCAATGACAGCAATAGGTTCCCTATTCTTGAAACCCTTGCCATCCAGCTAACAGCGGCCTTTGCGGTCCTGGGCAACGGAAACAGCTTGATCCAGTAATTGATCGGATATCTGTTTCGCAACGAGCTGATGGCGATTGATTCGAATCCGGCAGTTCGAAGGAGTGCCGCACCCGTGGACCGATCGAAAAGTTGCAGATGTTCAATGTCGAAGATCGGCGACTTCGTGCCCATCACCCGGGCTGAAAATGCACGGCGGTCATGCGCGACAATGACGAACAGTCCGCCCGGCTTTAGCAATGCATGGGCATCGCAGGCTATCTTCACTGGATCCCAAACGTGCTCTATCACCTGGAAGCAAGTGATGAGATCAAGGCTCTCTGCCGTAAACTGGTCAGCGGCAAAGATTCCGCATTTGAGATAACCACGGATGGAGGGCTTGGCTGCTGCGATGGGTGCCTCCGATGGTTCTACGCCCAAGACATTCTGAAACCCTAACGCCAACAACTCCTCTAAGAATGCGCCGTCGCCGGCTCCGATATCGAGTGCGCTATTCCGGCTCGGCACGACAGGTAAATGAGGCTCGAGCATCTCCCGGTAGGTGACTGCGGCTAACCGCGATTCTGCTCCACTATCGAACGACGCATCCTTGTAGGCCTCCGCGAGAGCCTCCTGCCGCAACACCGGGTTGGCATAGAGCATACCGCACCCGTTGCACTCGACCATTCTGGAGTGCATGTACTCGGGCAGCTTGCGAGAGGCAAAAGCCGACGCCGTCAGCCGGCTCTCATCGAATGAGGCTTCCACCATCACAGTAGCGTCTTCCCCACCGCAGAGAGGGCAAGCGCGGGGTATGAAATCCAGCTTCATTTAAATCCTCTGCCGCTACGGGATGATAACCCTTCGCCGCCCGCAGGCTGCTATGAAGTTGAATCGAACGGTGCCTTAGCGCCGCACTCTATCAGTGTGCTGTATGGTGAACCTTCTTCCAGTTTTTCTCTGCCCTTCTTTGCGATTTCCGCGCCCTCTTTTGTTCTTTCTTCTGGTGCTTTAGGTAATTTTTCATCGAGTCCGTATGCGGCATGCTCTGCACGGAACCCGTGTCAACAAGGGCAACAGCCGGGACGAAAATCGCCTGGCCGAGAAGGATGAGCAACGTGCAAACTGAAACTAGTCTCACAACGTCTCCAGCGCGGTCGACTTAGGGAATCTTCCCCGAAGTGGTTCGACTGCGGTCAACCCTGTATGAGGGAGCAATTCTGCCTCCAAATCGCAGACCGTTAAGGAGAGCATTAATTGGAGGGTTTAACTCCCTTTATCATCCTAACTTGTGTATAGGGCCGTTTACGATCGCTTTCCCGAAATGAAACAGCATACACACCATTACTGAGGCCCGCAAGAAGGCTGCGTCGAAGCACGGCCCCCTGGCATCGTTGTGGTCATTTCTTAGTTGAAGATAGCTCATGCCTATGGCCGGCCCTGCTGACAGACAAGACCCATGTTGTATCCAACCGTATGCATTCGGCCCGCCGTGTAAACGGATGGTTCCATTCTCGCCAAGACGCTGTTCGATAAAACAAGGCGTTTCAAAAGGAAAAAAGGACAGAGACGTTGGTTATCAACGTGCCTTAACCATGTCGCGGCCACTCGAAGACCCTGCTTGATCGGTCCGCCGATCATGGCGTGCTAGAGATGAAGGAAAGGTGATGACCAAAAGGATTTTCGTAGTCGACGATGAAAGAATTATTGCCGATTCGCTTGCCACCATTCTCAACAACAGCGGATACCAGGCGTCTGCGTTTTACGGCGCTGAGTCTGCATTACTAGCCTGTGAACTCGCCAACCCAGATTGCTTAATCACTGACGTCGTTATGCCCGGGATGAACGGCATCGATCTGGCGGTGAAGATAAGAGAGCGATTTCCCGCGTGCCGGGTTCTTCTCTTCTCCGGCCAGGCGGCCACAGGCGACCTTCTGACAACGGTGCGGGAGAGAGGTCACGATTTCGACGTGCTGCCGAAACCTGTGCACCCCAAGGAGCTGTTGGCGAGATTGGAGATGGATACCGGGAGCGGACGAGACAACAGCTAAGGAGCCCATCCCCCCCGTGAAGGTATTAGCTGGAGACTCCGGACGCGTCCCCATCGAACTAACGATTCTGGTAACTACTGAGCTTACCTATGATCATGAAGGTTACCCCGAATGATTGGAAGCAGGGATGGTGGGCTTGATAATTTTTCAGCAGAACCTGATTTCCATCCCCAATGGCGTAGGCGGCTTTCAAGGAGCTTTGTTAGACACCTGAAGATTTAGCCAATGGAGCGCAAGCTCCAGTCGATCAGAGACCCCGAGTTTGTCATAGATCTTACGGAGATAATTTTTGATCACCTGCTCGCTGGTGCCGAGCCGAATGGCAATCTCCTTGTTGCGCATGCCTTGCGTGACGTAGGTGATGACAGCCAGCTCCTTGGGTGATAAACGCGGCTGGTTTCGCAGGCTGGTAAGAGCATCCTTCTGGGTTCGGTAGGCCGCGATTACCGAATTGATAGACTCGTTGTCTATCCAGATTTCTCCTGCGGCGATCCTGCGTACGCATTTGATCAGCAGATCGGCTGAGATGGAACGAGGAATGATCCCTCGAACCCCCCGACGATAGAGTTCGACGGGATTGATCTGGTCGCCCTGCGACAACTGGACAATGATCTTCAGCTTAGGCACCTGGCGGATCAGCTCAGAAATGGTATCGACCGCGGCATCAATCAACCCGCCCTCAAGCAGGACTAGATCAGTGGGGCGTTGGATGGCGTCGTGAAGGCCGGCCAGGCTGTCGACTAGCGCCGTCACCCGGATATCGTCTTCGAGCGCAAAAATCTTTTGGATACCCACCCGGTAGATCGTCTCTGAATCAGCCAGGAGAATGCCAATCGTAGTGTTATCGCGGCCTTTGGAGCGGCCAGGAGGCCCACCACCCGCACTGTCCCGAGCGATAAGCTTCAATGGAGTGTTGCTCCGCGGCGGAGCCACTGCCTGCCACAAACGTCTTGGACCTTCCCGTTTCTCTTGCATGTTCACAACCCAGCCTGGTCACGGCACCGAACTCTCGCAGGCAAATTCAGCAGCTTGACTTCCGTGGCTTCAATAGCATATGGAGTTCATCTACAATCACACCGGAGAAGATCTGCGGGGGCTGCTGAAATGAAAAAGGGAATGATCTTCTGCCCAGCAACGCCGCCTTTCACTAAGCATTGCAATCCTTGCACCAATAAATGGGGATCGGGGGAATGAGCCTAAACAAAGGGTCGTTGAAGGCTAATCCTCTGTTTACTCCGAAACTAGCCACTCTCAGTCACGTTAAACCGCCTCCGAATCGGGCAGAACGGAGCCACAAGTTGTAAACGCCCGAATGCATTCGGCTAATTGTGTAAACAGCTGGGCGCACTTCCACATGTCGTCGGGCCGAGGAACCGCTTGTTTTTGGGGAGAAAACCGGGCAGGACATCCGGCGCTTAAAGGAAGCAATCGCCACCGGCTCCTGCACTATCAGCGAGTGGAAACCCTATTCCGCTATTGCTAAAGGCAAGCCTCAACGCCCTGGCGCTTGAGAGCCAGGACGGCCTGAACTCATAGGCAATGCTTAAGCCTTGACCTCAGCGAGGCCGGTTTCCGGTAAGAAATACCGTTTGCGCAACCAGAACGCCACGTTGACCAGACCGATGAGTGCTGGAACTTCGATGAGCGGCCCGATGACTCCCACGAACGCCTCGCCGGAGTTCAATCCAAAGACGGCTACAGCGACAGCGATGGCCAACTCGAAATTATTGCCTGCCGCGGTGAAGGAGAGCGTCGCGGTTTGCGCGTAGTCGGCCCCCAGTTTACGGCCCATCCAGAAGCTGACCAAAAACATGACGATGAAATAAATCAAAAGCGGAACCGCGATCCGCAGAACGTCGAGTGGGAGCTTCACGATCAGGTCGCCCTTAAGACTGAACATCACCATAATGGTGAAAAGTAACGCGACTAGCGTGAACGGGCTGATGCGCGGGATGAATTGGGTACGATACCACTCTTCTCCTTTGGCACGGACTAGCGCAAACCGCGTCGACATGCCGGCGAGGAAAGGAATACCCAGATAGATGAACACGCTCTGGGCGATTTGGCCGATGCCCACACTGACGACAGCCCCTTTCAATCCGAACCAGGTAGGGAGGACGGTGATGAATAACCAGGCATAGAGGCTGTAGAAAACCACCTGGAAAATACTGTTGAGCGCGACAAGTCCGGCGACATAATCCGTGTCCCCACCCGCAAGTTCGTTCCATACCAGCACCATGGCAATGCAGCGAGCGATGCCGATCAGAATAAGACCGCGCATGTAGGCCGGCTCACCGCGCAGAAAGAGGATGGCAAGCAGAAACATAAGCACCGGGCCAATCAGCCAATTTTGTGCCAGCGAAAGGCCGAGAACCTTTCGATTGCGGAAAACCTCACCCAGCTTCTCGTAGCGCACCTTGGCGAGCGGTGGATACATCATGATGATGAGCCCGATGGCGATGGGGATATTGGTAGTGCCCACCTGGAAGCGGTTTACAAACGATGCGGATGCGGGGATGAAGTGGCCCAGCCCGACGCCGGCGGCCATGGCAAGAAAAATCCAAAGCGTAAGTAACCGATCGAGGAAAGAAAGCTTCTTGCGTGGCAACGGGGCACACACTTGGCCCTGAGTATAGAAAACGCTGGACATACTTACCTCGCTGGGGTGGGCGTGGTTAGCTCGATTTGGGTAGGAAGCGGAGCGCCCTGCAGGGCCTCAAACTTTCCGGGACTGCAGCAGGCTCTGGATAGGCGGGATCGATCGGCCTGCATCGTGCGGTCTTCTCTGAGCCAGGACAGCGTCTGCTGAAGTACCTGGGCCGCTCCTATATTGGGCGGCATCATGATGCGGTAATGCATCCATTTTCCTTCCCGGCGCGCGGCCACGATTCCGGCGCTTTTCAGGTACGCAAGGTGCCGGGATATTTTCGGCTGCGGTTGATCCAGAATCTCAACGAAGTAACACACGCATATTTCCTGGTCGCCCATGAGGTTGAGGAGACGTAACCGGGTATTGTCACCCAGGGCCTGGAAGAAGCGCTCGATGTTGAAATTCCTGTCCTTCACCTTCATAAAAATAATTATATACGTATTGACGAATGTGTCTAGAGTTAATATAGTCGTTTTAGCGAATATGTACCATGGAGGAGCTCATGACAGACCAGTTGCTTGAATCGGTGCAGTCCAGGTACGCAGCCGTTGCCAACAGCACGCTCTCAACCAAAGACGCGGGTGTCAAAGCTGTAGCCGAGGCGTTTGGATACAGTGCAGAAGAGCTCTCGTCCATTCCCGCGGAAGCAAACATGGGGCTTTCCTGTGGGAATCCTACAGCGATCGCGTCCATTCGGCCCGGGGAAGTGATCGTCGATCTCGGCTCGGGCGGGGGATTGGATGTATTCCTCGCGTCCCACTTAGTTGGTCCGGCGGGCCGCGCAATTGGTATCGACATGACTCCGGCGATGATCGAACGTGCCCGGGCCAATGCACTGGCGGGTGGTTATAAGAACGTGCAGTTCCACCTGGCTGAGATTGATAAAATTCCTCTCCCCGACGCGTCCGTCGATTGTGTGATCAGCAATTGTGTGATCAATCTTGCTCCCGACAAGCCGGCCGTCTTTCGAGAGATAGCTCGAATTTTGAAGCCTGGTGGGCGGCTGGCGGTAAGCGACATTGCCCTCAAGGGCGACCTGCCTCCGGCCCTTGCGCAAAGTCTGGCGGCCTACGTCGGTTGTATCGCGGGCGCGATCCACCTGGATGCCTATCGTGAAGGCTTGTCCGCAGCTGGTTTTGAACACGTGCAGGTCGTGGATAGCGGTGCCGATCTGAACGCTTATGCCAAGGTGGAAAACCAGGCAGGCTGTTGCTCGCCGCCCATGGAGAGCCCCAGTGCCTCGACAGTGGTTGCTGACGCTTGCTGCTCGACGGAAAGGCCGGCGACGCTGCATGAAAACCTCGCAACGCTGCTGTCTGACTACGACGTAAATGCCGCAGCGGCAAGTGTGAAGGTCTATGCGGTAAAACCGGCAGTGGCGACAGCTAAGACGTGCTGCGGGCCAACTTGCTGTTCGTAAATCCTCCGGCTTTCGAGAGGATTTACGCAAGAGCGAACCCGCACCAGGAAGCCCGAAGGGGTGGTCAATATGCAATCGCACTACAACGTGCTTTTTCTATGCACCGGCAATTCGGCGCGATCGATCATGGCAGAGGCCATCATGAACCGCAAAGGCGGGCGGACTTTCACCGCATACAGTGCCGGCAGCCACCCCAGCGGGATCGTGCGGCCGGAAGCAATCAAACAATTGGATTCGGCCCATTTGCCCACGCAAGGTTTGCGTAGTAAATCGTGGGATGAATTTTCTCGGCCGGATGCGCCCCCTCTGAGCTTTGTCTTCACCGTCTGCGACAACGCGGCTAAGGAAGTATGCCCATTCTGGCCCGGGCAGCCAATGACGGCTCACTGGGGCATACCGGACCCCGCTGCCGTGGATGGAACGCCCGAGCAGATAGAACGGGCTTTTCGCGAGGCATTTACCTCGCTCGACAGGCGCATCAGTCTCTTCATCGCGCTGCCTTTGCACAGCCTGGACACTTTTTCCCTGCAACGGGAACTCGACGATATTGGGAAGCGGTGAGGCAACTTTCGCAAGTGAGAATGGCGCGCACCAAATTCATAAATTCTGATGCGTGCAGTAGCTTGAAAGAACCCCGATGAAAGCCGATGACCATGCGAATGCTGATTATAGGCAGGAGCGATGCGGGAATCAGCGCCGCTTTGCGTGCCCGGGAACTCGACCGTGACGCAGAGATCGATATGCTCCTGGCCGACGATTTTCCCAACTACAGCATTTGCGGGTTGCCGTTTTACCTGAGCAGCGAAACGCCGGATTGGCACAGTCTCGCCCATCGAACCCGGTTCGGCGCACCGTTGGGCGGCTGACCTGCGATCGGAGAAAATGGAGGAGATGTGCAAACAGTAATCTTTGCGTGCGTACACAACGCGGGGCGTTCCCAGATGTCGGCTGCCTTCTTCAATCAGTTTGCCGATCCGGCAAAGGCTCTGGCAATTTCTGCCGGCACGCAACCGGCGGAGCGCGTTCATCCAATGGTAGTGGAAGCCATGCTCGAAGTTGGCCTTGATCTGCGCGATGCGAAGCCGCAGAAGCTTACTTCAGAGCTGGCTAGCGGGGCAGCGTTGCTCGTCACCATGGGATGTGGTGACGATTGCCCATACGTACCTGGTCTTCGCCGCGACGATTGGCCACTGCCGGACCCAAAGGGGCAAAGCCTCGAGTCCGTTCGGAAGACACGGGATGAGATCCGGGAGAGGGTTCTGGATTTGCTGGTTAAAGAGAAGGTTTTGGGTAGTCAGCACCGGCCGGAGTAGCGAGACGAGGCGACTCCGAAATGTGTAGGGCAGGCGTCCAGTTGGCGTCCAATTAAAGTTTCCGACCCGTCGGGGACGCCAAATAGATCAAACCTTACCACCGTTCCTGATCTATCCTACAGCCGCTCGGGGTGAGGCCGCCCGTTGCGCACAGACGCTTTGATCGTTGCACAGGTCTTTCCGATCGATCCTCCGCTTGGCGAAATTCGATATCCGCCAACTGCAGCCGGGACAATGAAAGTTTCAGCATAGTGAACAACGAATGGATCGAAGGCTCCCGCCGGGCTTTCGACGAGAGCCTCCTCTCCCTCAACGAGGTTGAGAACATTGACTGTCTCCTGCGTATCGTGTGGCGTCGAACCCGTAAACCAGTGCCTGCGCGTTTCAATGAATTCCAAGTCGTGGAGCCCTGTGCGCTCCTCGCGCCAACCCGGTCCCTCCCCCACAGGTTCAATCCGATTGATCAGATTTTTCCCAACCCATTCCGTGTCACGGTTCCAAACTATGTTTGCCAAACCGTGTTCGAGATGAATCGGTCTCGGCGAACCATCCAGGCCGAGCCTGCCCCAGTCCCACAACTTGAAAGTGAAAATATACGGAGTTGCGCTTATCTCAAGAACCATGCTATTTCTGCCCGAGCAATGGATGGTGCCCGCCGGAATCAGAAAATGGTCGTGCTTTCCGGCCGGGAAGCGGTTTACGTATGTCTCAGCACTGAACGACACACCGTCGTCTTGAGCTGTCTTCAACTCCCGGATCATGGCCTCTCGGTCAATACGAGTCTTAAGACCTAGGTATACGCTGGCATCGTCGCCGGCATCGAGCAAATAGTAGCTCTCGTCCTGTGTGTATTGCATGCCGAAGTGCTCACGGATGAATTGGGTTTTCGGGTGAACCTGTAGCGAAAGGTTTCCACCCCCCATTGTGTCGAGGAAATCGAAACGAATCGGGAACTCGGCGCCAAATCGAGAAACCACCGCGTCGCCCAATAACTCGCGCGGATAGAGAAGGGTGAGGTTCATAGCTGGAATCTCGACGCGTGTTCCTCCGAAACCAAGCAGCAAACTGTTTTCCTCGGGTACGCAGTCGAAACACCAGGCATAATTCGGCATCCCCGTGGGAAGGCCACAAACCTCCTCCATCCAATGGCCGCCCCACGGCCCTGGATCGAAATAGGGAACCACTCGAAAGGGACGATGGGCGATCTGCTTCAGCCCATCCCGCACGGCGCGGCCGGTCACGAGTTTCGGAATATCTCCGTTCGTGTCAAGCCAGAAATCGATCTTCTCCAATAGTGAGTTCTTAAGGTGGTCGGCGGCACGCCAATCGACGAAAAACGCCCGTTTGTATTTCTGTCCTGGGCTTTCCTGCAAATTGTCGGCACCTAGATTCCCGACCACATTCCGTCGTTGACGCTGCTGGATCTCCCAACGAGCCAAATCCGCATACACCAGCAGATTTGGTTCTGCTGAAAGTAGCGATGCGCCCACCCCGACAATGACTAAAAGCCCATGCTTCCAGTTTTTGACCCGCTCGCGCGCCCTGGCGAGCTTCGCGTTATCGAAAAAGTCCTCAACTCGAAGACCGTTCATTCGACCAAACACAGGATCGTCGCCTAGCACACTCGATACCATCAGCTCGATTTCCGACGAACTCTTTAACAGGTCCGACGTGACGATCAGCCCCGGGGGACGCAGGCCCTCTACCAGAGTGCTGATGAGTGCCTTCTCCAGTATGCCCGGGTAACATTCGAGAGATATCGTGCATCGTTCTGGTGCTGCGAAAGCCTCTAGCCGTTCCAGGATTCTGGGCCAGCCTTCCCAACTTCCCGACCCACACCGGCTCACCGTAAAGATCGGGAATTTATCGTAGTTCGACTCTCGTCTCATCGGCGCTTCAAACTCCATTCAGCGTACTTCACCGGAATGAAACCGGCCAAAGCGATCTCATGATGATCGAACGATCGCAAAATGCGCAGTGTTGATCGAACAACCATCCTCAATCAGTATCAAAATTCCAATTCACTCCGATTGTCGCAGGAGCTCTCGCGGAAAGTGGCCAAACCACAGCTTGCCAAATGCACGGCAAAGATAGTAACGCGTTTACTTTCTTAATCATACGTCAATAGGGCGAGCGATACCTAAGTATCGGAACTTGACCTTACAAACCCCGGACAGCTATTACATTGTGAACGAAAACTCTCATATTACGATCTAAAATGCAAATAAAATCATTATTTAGGATTGACAAATACTATATCGCTCGCATATTGTTCCCGCGATGATCGAAACATAGCGTCGACGACTTGCCAATCCGGCGCCGCGGTCCGACGGATCATGTCAGTCAATCACGCGAAGTCGGATCGTTGATCGGGTCAGTGGGGAACTAATTTTGGGAGGATGCAGATGCTCAAGAGATTGTGGCTGGTGATTGCACTTGTCGGGTACCTCTACCTCGCAATCGGCTTGCGGGCGCAGACCACTGCCGGCCTCATCACGGGGGTAGTGGCCGATTCGAGTGGAGCCGTTCTGCCGGGTGCACAGGTGAGTGTCGTTAACCGGGGCACGGGTCAGGAAAGAATTGCTGTTTCGGATGCAAGCGGCTTGTATGTCGTTCCGCAATTAGCTCCGGGCGCTTACACGCTCACGGCCAAGAAGGAAGGTTTCGCTACCATTAGACAGGACAACATTCAGCTGCTGGTCAATCAAAGTTTGACCATCGACCTCAAGTTCTCGGTGGCTTCGAGCGCTCAAACTATCGAAGTTAACTCGGCGCCGCCCATGTTGAATACAACGTCATCGACACTAAGCGATGTCATTGAGCATCAAGAAATCGTCGACTTGCCGTTGAATGGGCGCGAATTCACACAGCTCGCGTTGTTGACTCCAGGAGCTGCCCCGCAGTCGGGCGGGCAGCAGTCGGGATTTACGGTTGCTCTGGGAGCGGGCGGCATCTCCCCGGCAGTGAGCGGGCAAAGAGCCAACCAGAACAACTTCACCATTGATGGTCTTCTGAACAACGATATCTACACCAATGTGTGGTCGATTTCGCCTCCGCCCGACGCCATTGAGGAGTTTAACGTACAAGCGCACATTACGGACGCGCAGTTCGCCATCTCAAGCGGCTCGAACATCAACCTTGTCACCCGGTCTGGAACCAACCAGTTCCATGGTGACCTATGGGAGTTTTTCCGCAACGATGTTTTGGACGCGCAGACTTATCCGGATACCAAGCGGCTGGTCTACAGGCAAAACCAGTACGGCGTCTATGTTGGCGGTCCAGTTATCAAGAACAATACGTGGTTTTCCGGCTATTGGGAGGGATATCGTTACTCCCGGGCCGGCACGCAACTTGGTGCCACGCTTACGCCGAACGAAATCGCAGGCGATTTCTCCGCCGTGCTAGGAACCACGCAGATTGGAACGGATAGTTTAGGGAGACCGGAATACGCGAACCAAATCTACGATCCGGCGACCAGCCGCCCAGATCCGGCTAATCCGGGATTATCTCTTCGAGATCCTTTTCCAAATAACACGATTCCATCCGGCCGTCTCAACGCTGCGTCGCAGGCTTTCGCTGCGCGATTTTATCCCAAGCCAAACCTGAACGTGGCGGAGGGAGTGCTGCCTAACATTGCAACGGCCGAACCGACCACGATCAAGAGCGATGTGTTCGGCTTGCGCCTCGATCACCAGTTCACCGCGAATGACAGTGTCTTCGCGCGCTTCAACCGTTCCAATCAGAATGAATCAGAGCCTTTGAACTTCAACGTCTCCACCGAAGTGATTCATAACTATGCTCAGGTGGCTGCGCTGGGCTATACACATTCGTTCAATCCGAAAACCATCCTGAACTTTCGCTACGGATACACCTGGCAAAACAACTTTGTGAACGATGGACAATCAGATCCGGCTTTGGTGACAGCCATGGGCTTGACTGCGCAAATTCCCGAGCATGACGGGGAAGTATTTGCTCCAAATCTAGGTTTGGGCAACGGATACAATGGCATTTCGAATTTTGCCATACCGCTGGGTCCGATGCAGAACAGTGACTATCACGTGGATCTTTCCAAGGTGGTGGGCAATCACACGCTGGGTGTAGGCGGCATGTATTACCACATCCGGAGCTTCGACGACGGCTGGGGCATATCGGCGTCATTCTCCGCAGCCGGCACCGCGCAAAATGGACTCACCGCAAACAACACCGGGTTCACTCCCGCCAGCTTCATGCTCGGCACACTCGATCAGTATGCCCCCTGGGTAGGCGCCACCGCGGCGGATCAAACCGTGAATTGGTATGGATGGTATGCGCAGGATCAGTGGCAAGCGACGCGCAACCTGGTGCTCACCGCAGGCATTCGCTGGGACTTTGTGTCTCCCCCCAATTACCACCGCGTCGAATCAGGACTCGACATGGCGAACGGGCAAGTTTGCATCACCGGAGCTGTACCTCCGCAGTTTCCTAAGTCAACCTGTCCGAGCGGTTACTTTTACAGCCAGTACAACGGTTGGGAGCCGCGTTTTGGCTTAACCTACAGGGCGACAAATCACACAGTGGTTCACACCGCAGTCGCCCTCCTCGACGATCACAACAACACGCTGATCCAGGAGAATCAAAACATTCGACTCTCCTGGCCCGGTGCGGCACTGCCGACCCTTAACAGTCTGGACATCGGATTGCCCACCAGCGCCTATTGGAGTGCCCTGCCCGCTGCGGCATCATTTCTTGGATCGAACAACCCATTTGGAGTGAGTTATGGAGCAGACCCACACAATAAGATTCCCTACTCCATCGAGTACAACCTGGGCATTGAACAGCAACTGCAAGACCGTTTAACGTTGAAGGCCGACTACGTAGGTTCCGTCGGCAGGCACGGCTACGTCGCTGCTACTACGAATACGGCTACTACGCCCGGTCCCGGAGCGATCCAACCACGTGCGTTGTATCCGCAATACGGTACCTTCAGCTACTCGCTGAACGGAATGCCTTCCAGCTACAATGCATTGCAGGTGGCGCTCAACAAACAGATGTCATCTGGGTTGAGCTTCAAAGCTTCCTACACCTGGTCCAAATCCATGGATTGGCAGTCAGACCCATACACTGGCTCGCCGGTCGATTTTTACGACATGCGCCCGGACTGGGGTCCGTCCGACTACAATCGCTCGCAGATCTTCGTACTCAGCGGCATCTATCAACTCCCGTTCGGCAAGGGCAAAGCGTTCCTCAACGGCGCCAACGCCTTCACCGACGGTGCCCTGGGCGGTTGGAGTGTGGGAAGCATCATCACCCTCGACTCGGGTGCGCCTACCTATGTTTTTGCCAATGGAGATGTGACCAACACGGGATGGCCGGATCAAAGGGCCCAGAGAACCGGCGCGAATCCATATATGTCCAGCGGAGGAGGAGGAAAAACCTTGAAGCAGTGGCTGAACCCTGCCGCATTCACGCAGCCCGCTCAATTCACGCGAGGCAACGAGTCACGAAACGACTTGCACAATCCGTCGTACGCGAACGTGGATTTGAACGCGACCAAAACCTTCCCCTTGTTTGAAAGCAGCAAACTGGTCTTCAAGGCGGAGTCGTTCAACATCTTCAACCACACAAACTATAGCCCCGCATTCGGAACGCCACCCTCAGCCTATACCGTGGGAAGCAGCGGCTTCGGCCAGATCACCAGCACCAACGGTTACAGCCGCCTGATTCAATTCGGTCTGAAGGTTCAATTCTGATACCCTCGATCGCTCCCATTGTGAAGCACAGGTCCGCCGCTCGCGTCGGGCCTGTGCGTGCATGATCGCAGGGCTGGAAGAAATGATCAATCCCTTTGCAGAGCTGTTGGCAAGAGCTTCGCAAGGTGACCACGGGAACAAATCAATGACTATCTCTCGCCGCCGGATGCTTTCTTATTTATGTGCGTCCGCGTTCGCCCCCCGACTTGCTGCGCAATCCGGGATGGCGTCGCGCGGTTTGACGCAACGGCCCAGGCCGGCGACCTCAGGACGGCCTTTTGCTGCTTACTTTACAGACGTCGCAACAAGCGCGGGCTTGGTCGCTCCCGTGATTTACGGTGGAGTCGATCACAAAGACTACATCCTCGAGGCAGACGGCTGCGGGTGCGCCTTTATCGACTACGACAACGACGGATGGGTCGATATCTTCCTGCTGACCGGCACCAGGCTAACCGGCGCGCCGCCGGGCACAACGAACCGGCTGTACAAGAATAACCATGACGGTACATTTACGGATGTAACCGAGAAGGCCGGTCTTCATCACGTCGGTTGGGCGAGCTCAGTGTGCATTGGTGACTACAATAACGACGGTAATGAAGATATTTTCTGTACTTACTATGGTGAGAACAAGCTGTATCGAAACAATGGCGATGGAACGTTTACCGATGTCACCGTGCAGGCAGGATTGTCTATCGCTTCGGATAAGTTCAGCTGGGGAGCCGGCTGTTCGTTTGTGGATTACGACCGAGACGGACGACTAGATCTCTTTATTTCGAATTACAGTTGATCCTCGAACCAGGCGCAGTTCCCAAGCCCGGTGATAACCCATACTGTAACTGGAAAGGAATTCCCGTAAATTGCGGGCCCCGAGGGCTTCCTCCCGTATTTCCCAGCCAACACGTTCTATTCCACAACAACGGTGACGGAACATTTACCAACGTCACCGAAAAAGCCTCGCTATCGGGACCCGCGCAAGGCTATGGAATGACCGTGGTTGCTGCTGATTTCGATGAGGATGGCTGGCAGGATATCTACGTTGCCTGCGATTCTACTCCAAGCCGTCTCTACATGAATAACCGTGATGGCACTTTCCGCGAAGAAGGGATCCTGCGCGGTGTGGCGCTTAACGACGACGGCGCGCAGCAGTCGGGGATGGGCGTAGGAATCGGCGACTTCAGCTTGAGCGGTCACCTAGATCTTTTGAAGACTCATTTCGTCGAAGACACGGCCGAACTCTTTCAAAATGATGGGAAGGCGAATTTTTCAGATGCCACGCTATCGAGCCGGATCAGCATTGAGACAAGTTACACATGTTGGGGCGCGGGAATTGTCGACCTTGATAACGACGGATATCCCGATATCTTCATTGTCGCCGGAAGCGTATATCCAGAGGTAGAACGGAAGTTCCCTCGTTACGCTGACAAAAGCCCGCGTGTTCTTTTCCGGAGCCTGGGGAACGCCACATTCGAGGAATTGGGCAAGGAGGCCGGTCCGGCCATCATGGAGCGCCACTCAAGCCGAGGCTGCGCTTTCAGAGACTTTGACAATGACGGTGATATCGACATCCTGATCGTGAACATGAATGAACCGCCTTCCTTGTTGAGGAACGACGTCCGCGGAACAAATCGCTGGTTGAAGGTCAAGCTCATCGGCGCGTTATCCAATCGCAGTGCAATCGGGGCGCGCGTTTTGGTGCACTATGGTGGAAAAGTGCAAGCACAAGCGGTAACCAGTCAGTCGAGCTTCTACTCGGCGAATGACCCACGACTTCATTTCGGGCTCGGTAGCGCCGCCACGGCTGACGTCGATATCTTCTGGCCGAGCGGGCATAGTCAATCTATAAAGAACGAGGCCGCGGACCACTTAATTACGGTCATCGAAGAAAAAGGCGTCGTGTCGAGAGAGGCGTTTACACGTAGAACACCGGCCGGCGTAAAAAAATGACAAGACGACCGCATTTCCAATCATGTCGCAAATTTGCTCGCAGGCTCTCTTGTGTTGCGCTTGCGTGCTTGTGCATGGTTTGTCTAAGTACAGAACTATGGTGCTCTCCACATCAATCCGGACCTGCCTGCGACGCACAAAGTGTGTTTCGATTGGCCGACGCTGAGTTAAAACGCCAACAGTACGATCAAGCCGAACGGGAACTCGACCGGCTTCTCGGTTGTAAGGCGTTGCCTTCACTCGACAGGTTTAATCTAGGCTGGTTCTACGGGCGAGCGCACACCTTTGGGAAGGCGTTAAGCGAATTCAATTCCGTAAGTGAAGACGTGCCCAACGCCAGGACTCACCGGTATGCAATCGCCCTGGCTCAATTCGAGCTGGGCGATTATAAGGCGGCTGTCGAAGCGCTGACGCACACCGAAGGGCAGGATCTAGGCCAGGACTCTGCGAATCTCTTGGCGGTGAGCTATTCGAAGCTGGGGCTCTATCAGAACTCATATACGGTCCTGACAGACGAAATTCATCAACATCCCGATGATCGGCTCGCCTATCTGAATCTCGTCACGCTCTTATGCGACCTGGGAAGGCTTCCGGATGCAGTAGACGTTGCGGATAAGGCAGTATCGGCCTTTCCGCGAAATGCGGAGGTGCTGGTCGTGCGCGGCGCCGCACATACCCTGGTTGGTGAAACTGCCAAGGCTCGAGCGGACTTCCAAGCTGCGATCGAAGCGTCGCCCCTCTCCGGCCCACCACGATTCTTTCTTGCTGCATCCGAGTACAAAGAGGGCAGGTACGCTGATGCACGCGACGAAATCTTGCACGCGATTCGAGCGGGCGTGAAGGACTCTGATTTGAACTATCTTCTTGCGGAGGCTACGGTGCGGCTTAACCCAGGTAATATTGCAAGCCCATTGACCGAGCTCAACCACGCGATTGCCATGAATCCCAGGCAGGTTCAGGCGCTTTCCCTTCGCGGCAAACTCCGGCTGCAACAACACGATCTGAGCGACGCCGTTAGCGACCTCGAATTGGCTCACAGCATTGATCCAGCTTCTGCGAGCGCCACGTACAACTTGGCCCGGGCATACTTCGCTCTGGGAAAGGCGGAAGAGGCCAGTGCGCTTTCGAAGCAGCTGGCTTCTTCAGGCACAGACGCGTGAATGAATTGAGTGATCAAAAACTCAAGAGTGTGCTCAAGCTACATTCCCATGATTAAATGAAAAACAATCGACAGCCCGCATACCAGCAAAAGCTAGTAACAAAACAACCCCAAATAAACTGAAAAACAGAGGAACCTGACCATGACGAGTTGCGAATAAGACAGAGCACAGAAAGGGAATTTCTTGCCAAGTATGGAAAGACGTAAAGTCATAAAAGGAATTGCGGCTACAGCCGGTATCCTTTGTGTGCGACCTCGGATCTTGGCTCTTGACCAAGATCAGACTTCTATTGAGAAGTCGAGCTTTGCCCTGCCAATTCGCGCGATATGCGAATAAAAGTGGGAAACTTGTCCAACCGATCCAACTGACGATAGCGCACGCCGGAATGGACGCAACTTTGGTCGTACGCGCCGATCATCAAGAAGTCGAACGTCGCGTTCTCTCTTCAGGGACACATACGTTCAACGTCTATATCGATCCGGTTGAAACAGCAGTCAAGTGCTTATCGATTATGAAATCGCCGGCAATTCGGATTCAGCCGAAGTTCGCGTAGAACCGGTACGCAAAGTCCAGATCTTCATCTTGCCTCATTCTCACCATGACCTTGGATATACCGATCTCCAGAGCAATGTTGAAGAAAAACAAATCGCAAATATCTCCAAGGGAATCGAACTGGCGCGAAACACCGCCAACTATCCGCCAGGAGCCCGATTCGTTTGGAACCTTGAGGTTCTCTGGGGAGCAGATCTGTTCATGCGAACTAAGACCCAGCCAGAGCGCGAAGAGCTGATCAGCGCTGTGAAGAAGGGTTGGATCGGGCTCAACGGGATGTATGCGAACGAGCTTACTGGCCTTTGCCGGCCTGAAGAACTTCTGCAATTGTTTCGTTACTCAATTGAATTAGGCAATCAGTGCGGGGTCCGCGTCGACTCCGCCATGATCAGCGATGTTCCTGGGTATACCTGGGGGACGGTCTCCGCGATGGCTCAAGCAGGCATCCGCTACTTCTCGGCTGCTCCCAATTTCTTCGACCGCATAGGTACCTTTATGGTCGCGTGGCAGGATAAACCGTTCTGGTGGGTCTCTCCTTCAGGCAATGAAAGAGTGCTTTTCTGGGTTCCATGGACCGGGTATGCGATGTCGCACGTCATGAAGCTAGACACATCGTGGGTCAATAAGTATCAAGCGAGACTGGATGAGATCGGTTTCCCTTATCAAATCTCTTATATTCGGTGGTCGGGCCACGGCGACAATGCCGTCCCTGATCCGGACATTTGCGAGTTCGTGAAGCAATGGAATGAAGAATACGAATGGCCGCGCTTCTCCATTTCGACAACGAGCGATGCGTTTGCGGCATTCGAGAAACAGCATGGCCACCAACTACCGGAGTTCAAGGGCGATTTGACTCCTTATTGGGAGGATGGAGCAGGGTCATCGGCCTTAGAGACACGAATGAACCGCGGAGCAGCCGAGCGCTTGGCTCAGGCGGCAACACTCTCTACGATCCTCGCGCCGCAGGCATACAAAGGAGCCGATTTCGACGCAGCCTGGAGAAATGTCTTGTTGTATTCGGAACACACTTGGGGAGCGTGGAATAGTGTTTCGGATTCTGAGAATCCCTTTGTGACACAACAATGGCAAGTTAAACGCCAATTCGCAGTTGACGCCGAGAATGAATCAAAGAGGCTCCTCGATGGGGTGCTCAAGGCATACGCAAGCGAGAGCGATAGCTCAAGCGTAGATGTACATAACACCTGTTCTTGGCCGAGGACAGAAGTAGTTGTGATCTCGAAGGAGAGGTCTCTGGGCAAAGATCATGTGAAGAACGAACACGGCACATCTGTTCCATCTCAACGTCTTTCAACCGGAGAATTGGCTTTTCTCGCAGAGAATGTTCCTGCGCTTGGAAGTGCCGAGTTTTCATCTTTCAGCAGCAGCGCCGCATGCTCCGGCAAAACGCGTTACGGTGCTGGACGGAGTCCTGGACAACGGTGTTGTGCGCGCGAAAGTCGACAGCAAGACCGGCAACATCGTCGAGCTGATCGTCCAAGAGGAATCGCGCACAACCTTGTGGACACCAGCTCCGGACGAGGCTGTAAATAAGTACCTATTCCTTGAAGGCAAAGACACATCGAAGGTGAGCACGAGCGGGCCTGTGCGCATCGCAATCGAGGAACCCGGTCCCCTCGTTGCCACGATCCGTATCGAGTCTTCTGCGCCGGGTGTGTGGACCTTGTTCGTCGCGTGCGATTGAAGGCTTATGTGGATTGGATTGAAATATCCAACACCGTAAATAAGAAACGTGCACCCCTGAATCCGCACCCAGGCAAAGGTGGGCCTGCCAGAGATTTTGCTCAGCATGAATCCAAAGAAAGCATGCAATTCGCCTTTCCGTTTGCCATTGAGAACGGTCAGATTCACATCGATATTCCTCTTGCAGTCATGCGTCCTGAAATTGATCAACTTCCGGGATCTTGCAAGAACTGGTTGCCTGTGGGCCGGTGGATCGATGTAGCAAATGCGAGTATGGCGTCACCTGTGCGACACTTGATGCGCCTCTGGTTGAAATCGGCTATCTTTCGGCCACCATGCTAGGCTCGCAAACCCATCCTGAGATCTGGCGTAAGCATATTGAGCCCACTCAGAAGTTTTATTCCTGGGTCATTAACAATCATTGGGGAACGAATTACCGCGCGTATCAGGATGGACTCATCGAGTTTCGGTATGCGCTTCGTCCGCACGGCGGCTACGATCCTGCAGCTGCCAGCCGTTTTGCGATAGGCATGTCACAGCCCCTCGTTGTCTCGGCCCGGGGCAGCGATCCCGAACGGCGCTGAAGCTCCGGATAGATCAGGAAGATGTGCTTCTGCAGGAATGCAAGCGAAGTGCAGACGGCAGCGCGTGGATTGTCCGGCTTTTCGGCGCCTCGGGAGAAAACCGTAAAGCCAGCTTGACGTGGACAGATCACACGCCGATCAAGATTTGGCGTAGCGACCTCCGCGAGCAACCGCTTGAACGGCTCGGTACACAGGTGGATGTACCCGCTTGGGAATTGGTTACCCTACGCATTGAAGCCCTGAACACATAGTCTCGGCTGCGATCGAATTCAGGCCCGGATGACGTCAATTCCGAGTCTTTCGAAGGGCGCAATCGCTGAAGCAGACGCGCCCGTATCGGTAATTAACTCTGTCTATTCCCTTTGTTGGACAGAGCAGATACTTGCTGACAGAACCGAGTTTGCTGTGATCAGCTACCACGACTTTCATTTTGGTGTGGTGCACAAGTTTGCGCAGGACCTCGGCTTCGGAAAGATTCGTGCAGGTCAAACCTTGTTTCGCATCGATGCCGTCGACGCCGATGAACATGATATCGGAGAAGAGCATCTCGGCCGCGGCGTTGCGAGCGGACCCACGAGAGTGAACCAGGTTCCGCGGAGGTGCCCTCCCGTCACTATCACTTCGATGTCCTTCCTGTTACTCAATTCCATTGCCACATTCACGGTATTGGTGATGATGGAAATGCCGCTCAGCCCCTTAAGGCTTCGAACCACTTCGGTTGTTGTGGTGCCGCCGCTCAATGCGATTGTTTGACCCGTGCTGACGATTTTAGCCGCCGCGAGGGCGATGCGACGCTTTTCTTCGGCAAAGCTGTTCACCTTGTCCTGGAAAGAACTGTCATTCCGAAACGGCTCGTAGAACAGTGGTCCTATTCGTACTGCGCCGCCGCGTGTGCGCCTGAGCAAAGATCGTGCTTTCCAGGTCTTCTAAATCTCGGCGAATGGTGGCGATCGATGCTCCGAGCGTCGTGCAGAGTTCGTCAATAGCGACGGTGCCTGTCTCCTGCAAGCGCTGAAGGATGTATTCGTGACGTGCAATCAGGTTGTCGCTCTTTGCGGGCATATTCCCTGGCCAAAAACGGTCAGTTCGTGTAACTGCGTTCTACAATAACATGTCCGTGCGCGTACAGTCGTCAGACACGCTCGAAAGACGGGAAAAGAATCATAATTCAGATCAGAGAGAGGAGATGGCATGAGTGAAACGCCGCAAATTCTGTGGCTTGTGCCCCCTCTCCGGGCACGGCTGGTGTGAGACTGTGACGCAGTCTCATAGTCGGAGCGTTATGACATAAAAATCATAGTTTATGCTCTTTAATATCTGTTTTGATTGTGTCGAATGATAAAATACGAAGTAAGCATCACATATTCGGTGTTTGCTGCTAAATTCTAAGCCCAGCCTTGAAAATTCCGGCCGTTGAGGTGGCCCTGTGGATTCCGGTGCGGACTGGGGAATAGCGCAGGGTTGGGCACTCGCGGCGATGATGGCCGGCCTCTGGTTTGGAAGCATCCTTCTTTATGGACTGGCAGCCAGCCAATTGGAGACTTGAGGTCCCATTCTTGGATGGCCCTTATTCATGTCGCTAATCGTGATCACGGCGACTATGTTGGGCATGTTTACGGGTGAATGGAAAGATTGCGGAGCACTTCCCATTCGCATCCGGTGGACAGGCGTGGCCGTGCTCGTGCTCGCGATTTTCATCCTGGCTGGCTCAACCCGTTACTTGCGCTAATTTCCAAGGCCGGAGTTCACACAGATGTTGGCTCTCTCGCTTGACATGGGTGGCACCCACATTAGCTGTGGAGTCGTCCGGGACAATGAGTTGCTGGGTTCGACATCGCTCGATTCAGAGCTGGCCGGATCGCTCGAATCGCTTTTGCCTTGCGTCACCGAGGTGCTTCGGACTCTCTTGAAGGAGAGTGGCGCAACTGCAGAGGACTGTGACGGCATTGCAATCGGGTTCCCGGGAATAGTGGATGTGCGTAACGGCCGCATTCTCTCCACGCTGAAGAAATATGAAGATGCGATTCATCTCGATCTCAAGCAATGGGGAATTGAGCAATTCGGCCTTGGTCTTCGCATTGAGAATGATGCTCGAATGGCCCTGCTTGGCGAACAATACGCGGGGGCAGCCCAAGGCGTACAGGATGTCGTTATGATCACGCTCGGCACCGGAATCGGCGGCGCCGCGATGATGCTGGGAAAATTGGTGCGCGGCGCCCATGCCCAAGCCGCATGCCTCGGAGGCCACTTGCCGGTGAACTATCGGGGGCACAAATGCGCTTGTGGCAACGTTGGATGCGCCGAAGCGGAAGCCTCAGGCTGAGCATTGCCACGGATAGTACGAGAGACACCGAGATTCGACAAATCCAGCCTGGCCGGCTTAGAGCAAATCGATTTTCAGGCGCTCTTCGCCGCAGCTCGAAACCAAGATGCCGTCGCCAGTGCAGTCCGGCAGCATTGTTTGAGCGTATGGGCGGCTAACGCGGTTGCTCTGATTCACGCCTACGACCCCGAAGTGGTCGTATTCGGCGGAGGGGTCATGCAAAACGCCGATGTCATCCTGCCATTCGTCGAGGAACACGTGGAAAAGCACGCTTGGACGAGTTGGGGAACACCGCGGTGTGCGCTGCAATCCTGTGTGGAAACGCTGCGTTGCTGAGGGCAGTTCCACTACTATCGGAAACTGGCGCTTTTCAGCGGCGAGCGATCAGTCCTTAGAGCCGATTGTTCGCGGAGTTTTGCGGTAGGACGAAATAATACCGGAGCCTGGGGCATGTCGAAGGCTGTGAGAGGTAAAGAGAGAAAGCAGAAAATCAGCAGACGCAGATTCTGCGGAGCAGAGGTCGCGATTTTTTCTACGAGCCTGCTTGCCCCAAAGTCATTTGGACTTAGTCCAACCGCTCTCGTTACGGGACAGCAACAAGGAGTGCCTACACTCGACGACTTGAGTACAGGTTAGCTCTATTGTAGCCAATTGGCTCATATGCCGTCGCTGCACAATTTTCACGAGATGCGTGCATGCGCACCAGATCTTGTAGGAGTTAATTTCCTGCCTGGAGGTCAGTTGTACGAAGACTCTGGACCGCGTTGGTACATCTATAACACCCTTCCACTTTGTCAGATAACGGTAAATGGAAAGTCTTATGACAGCATGAGTTGTCGTTGGACTGCGTACCAATCTATGCGTCTGGCAAAAGTCTATGAACTGGAGATCGAGACTACCAATCGCTTGGTGATGGAAGATACCGTCGTGCTGTGGCGAGTCAGGTTCTCGAATACTGAAAGCATCGAAAAGAAATATCACGTAGTTTTTCACGTGCCTGGTGCGAGCAACATTTCGAATGGGCCACCAGAAATTCGCGGAACCTCGGAGAAGTGGAAGATGGATGCTGTGTATCGCTTCATCGATGGTCCCGCAATGTCTAGTGACCTCTCTCACGCACTGGGTGCTCCACGTTCCCGCAGGCGCTAGTCGCGAGCTTCGCTTCATGATGCAAGTTCATAAACCGGGGAAGCCATCCACCGAAGCAAAGGCGCCAATTTCGTTTGAAGCCGAGTGGAACCACCCCAAAAGCACCTGGGAGGAACGGTGGCGTGCGGCGTTCGCCCCCGGTAATAACTTCTTTTCTGGCAATGCGCCTCTGCTTCGCACCTCGGATGCGAGATCCTAGAAATTTACTACCGGAGCGTTCTAACACTGCTGGTGCTTCTCAGGACGAACTTATGGAGTGATCGAACATTCATCACGAGTGGGGAGCGAGCCAGAGAGTTGTCTTTTATTGAGATACCTCACTGTTCTCCACCCTGTTCGCGATGCTTGAGCCTACAAATGGGAATGAAGAAAAGCTGTTCTTGGAGTCCAGAGACCCGAATAGAAGCAGCGCTCATCTGGAAGTCAGATCGCCCTTCATCACCAACAGCAATTAAGACGCTCCAGGGTTGGGATCTGAGAGGCTATGCTGCAACGATCTTTCCATCTTCAGGCTGACATGGTCTTATCTGTCCGTAACCCAGGATAGCGCATTCCTGGATGAAGGATTGCTGATCAAACCGTTCTTCAGCGATTGCAGACACTCGCAACTGACTGGAAGAAACTCTTACTTAAGCCTTCCGACGAGTTCGCCGATTATAGCGAGGCCCCGAACCTGCTCCAATGTGTACCCACCTATATCCATAAGGTTCCCTCACTCAATGCCGCCAATTTCTGGATGATGCGCGAACTTGCGAACATTCTTGAAGCCAAAGGTGACCCTGTGGAAGCGCGATCTCTACGTGATCAGGCCAACACAATGGTTGGAGCCGTCATGACTTTGTACGAGCCCGGAAAGGTGTTTGGGCCAGCCTGCACCATGGAACGCAGTTGAAATGCGGCATTGCTATACTTCGCAACCGTTGGCCGATTTATGGCGCCATACCTCTCGGCAGATGTTCGCAAGGAGATGGTGGGATTTGTGCAAAGAGAACTTTTGACCGATAAGTGGATGCGCGCACAGTCTCTACTCGATGGCGCGGCTGCAGATTCGGATCGCCCTGATCATGGTCCGATGGGCGCCTATGACGCTTGGCCAGCTGTCACCGTTGATGCGATGTGTAGCTTGGGACATTGGAAAGAAGCTGTGGAATTCTTGAAGAAAACTCGGGCGGCAATTTATGAGGCGTATACGCGCAAGCTCACGAATTTTATGGCCCCGAGAGGCTAGAGCCTAACCCCCCAGTCCGGATCGCGCAACGTGGCGGATGCATGCGTGAATGTACAGGCGGCGGTGCTTTCGCGGAGACAATCATCAATACGTTGTTCGGATTTGTGCCGAGACTCGGAGGAAACCTTCGCCTGTGTGACACCAACGAACCGAGAGGATTCCTGGGCGAACTGTGCAACGTGAGATATGGATCGAGTATGTATGAAATCGGGGCGAGTGGAGTTGGTCTGAATCTAAAGAGGCAAATTTAGACCAACAAAGCCACCTCGTATGCCCCGTCGTCTTCAGGGTTTCAGTCCTGGGCCTTGGCCTCGCCTACTCCATTCATTGTCGGACCGGGTGTCCAGCGCCCATTTAGGGACACCGGATTTCGGATTTTGGACAGACGAGTGGCTGCGGGTAAAGTCGCTCGTGCGCTATCCCTCGACCATAGAATGAGTTGGCGAATGCGGCAGAGCGGTCGGTGAATTGCAAAGTCTATGTTCCAAGCGGATAATCCGAGACCACGCCGAACCGCGAGCTAGAAGCCTGTCAGGAGACCATCTGCAATGCAAGACCTCCGTTTCGCGATTCGCCAACTACGCAAGAACTCGGGCTTTGCTGTAACCATCATCCTCACGCTTGGCCTCGGAATCGGCGCGACCACCGCCATCTTCAGTCTGGTGAATGCTGTGCTGCTAAGGCCTCTGCCATTTCCCCAGCAGGACCGGCTTATGTGGTTGCACCAACAAGATCATTCGCTGCCGGGAGTGGTGCCGGAAGCTCTGAGTTATCCAACGTATTTTGACTGGCGGACGCAAAATCATACCTTCAGCGGGATCGCCTCCTATCGCTCCGACGCGATCACGCTCGAGATGGATGGCGAAGCGCAGCATTTCGAAGGGCAGACCGTCTCCGCCAATTTCTTTCAGGTGTTCGGTATTGTCCCCATACTGGGCAGAGACTTTCGTTGGGACGACGAAAAGCCTGGTAACCGGGCCGTGATGCTGAGCTACTCGCTCTGGCAGTCAGCCTTCGGCGCGGCGAAAGACATCGCCGGCACGACCATCCGGTTGGGAGATCACGACTATATTGTGGCCGGAGTCATGCCAAAGGGTTTCCGGTTCCCTCTGGATGGCCTGGGATCCGCCCTGTGGCTGTCGCTGGCAGACGATGCGGATGGACCCCAGCCCAGGACCGGGCAACGTGGTAATGATTCCTTGAATGTCATAGGACGGCTGAAGCCTGGGGTCACGCTCGAACAGGCCCGCGCTGACATGAACCTGGTCGCAGCCAATGTTGCAAAACAATATCCGGCCTACAAGTGGTACAACTCCGCCTTGATTGAGCCAGAGTTGCAGCATATGATCGGCGACACCCGGCAGGGTCTCCGTGTGCTGTTTGGCGCAGTCACCCTGGTGTTATTGATCGCGTGCGCCAACGTTGCCGGCTTGCTGATGGCACGTGGTTCACGGCGCACTGCGGAGTTCGCTCTCCGCGCCGCTATAGGCGCAAGCCGGGTGAAGATCGTCCGGCAGTTGCTAGTGGAGTCTCTCGTGTTGTCACTCTGCGGCGGAGCTGCCGGCACAGCGCTGGCCCATGGACTGCTGCGAGGGATGGTGAGCATAATACCCCGCGACATCCCCCGCATCGCGGGGGCGGCCATCGACGGCAGTGTGCTGGCCTTTGCCGTCACCGTTTCCGTTGTTACCGGTCTGTTGTTCGGAGTACTCCCCGCATGGCGCTTGTCGCATTTGGAGCCGGTGCAGGCGTTGCGCGAGGGAGCGCGAGGCATGTCCGGCGGACGTAGACAACAGCGCCTTCACACCGGCTTGGTAGTCGCGCAGACAGCCATTGGACTCGTACTGCTCGTTAGTTCCGGCCTGCTGATTCGCAGCTTTATGCGCATCCTGACTGTTGATCCCGGCTTCGATCCGAAGCATATGCTGACCGCGAGAATCGGCGTGTCCTTTGACCGTTTGAGTCACGATCAGCACGTTCAGTTCTACGATCAGCTGGTGGCGCGGCTCTCCGCGCTGCCCGGTGTGCAGGACGCGTCAGCTGGATGGCCGCTGCCCATGAGTAACAGCAGTGCCAGCATCTCCTTCAGCATTCAGGGAAGCCAGGTCAGCGAAGCCGATCATCCCAGCGAAGCAGTCGGTGTGGTATTGCCCGGCTACTTTAAAAACATGCGCATCCCGCTTCTCTCAGGACGGCTGTTTGGCAAACAGGACGGCGTGAAGGCAGCGCCGGTGATCATCCTCAACCGGGCCTTCGCGCGCAAATACTTCCCCGGCCAGAATCCCCTTGGCAAGCACATCCAGGTCGATCTCGGTGACGGCGTCATCGAGCGTCCCATCCGCGAGGTGGTCGGCGTCGTCGGAGACGTCAAGCACAGGAGCCTCACCGCCGAAGCGGATCCCCAGTATTATCTGCCCTACGCCCAGTCTGTCATCACCAATCCGTTTCTTACGATCCGCACCACCGGCGATCCATCCAGCGTCGAAAACGAGCTCCGTGCGGTGCTCCGCGAGGTGGACAAGAGCGTGCCCGTCTATCAGGTTTCGCCACTGGAGACCTATGTCGAGAAGTCGGAGGCGCAGCCGCGCTTCCAGACTCTGTTGCTGTGTTGCTTCGCGGGGATCGCGCTGATCCTCTCGGCGATTGGGCTGTATGGCCTGCTCTCCTACATGGTGGCACAGCGCGCGCTCGAGATCGGACTGCGCATGGCGCTAGGCGCACAACGGACAGATGTGCTGAGTATGATCCTCCGGCGTGGCCTGACGCTGGCACTGATCGGGTCGGTTGCGGGTCTGGCCATCTCAGCCATGATCACCCGCCTGCTCTCGGGAATGTTGTACGGCATCCGTCCCTCCGATATGGTCACATTCGCAACAGTGACGGCGCTTCTAGTACTGGTAAGCCTGATCGCAAGCGCCGTGCCTGCATACCGCGCAGCGCGGCTTGATCCGATGGAGACACTGCGGGAGCAGTAAGCTTTTGCTGGCTAAAAGACATCCTGGCCGAGTAGCGGGCCTCCTAAAACTGAGGCTCAGGTGCTGATAAACCGCTCTCTGCTGAACAGGTGCGTCCTGGATTGGCTGGATGAGCAGATCGCCAATTAGTCCCGGCAAACGCCCACGGCGGCTCCCATTCAGATGTTTGTTGAGCGCAGGAACGATCAGAGACGTCTTCTCCAATAGATCGAAACCTGTCCTCGATGACAGTTAAATCGCCCGATCGTTCAAGCTGGAGTGTTTGTGAGATGAAAGGCTCACGCGATGGATTAGGCTTAACCAGAAGACTCTATCTGGCGATTGCTTGCTCAACAATCTTCTCGCTGGGGTGCAGCACTGAACTTAAGGCGCAATCCGCCGGGAACTCAGGCTCTGACCACCCCACCCGGGTGTTGTCGTCACCCTCGTGGCAGTCGTTGGCGGGCGGCCACTTGGAGTTTGAGGTGGCGTCCGTGAAGCCGAGCCAACCCGGCAGTTCACCCGGCGCTAACATGAGCATGAATACAGGAGACTATCTCAAGCCCACTGGCGGTCTCTTCACGGCGAATTTACCGCTGGTCACGTATATCGTATTCGCCTACAAGCTGTCGCTAGACCATGAGCAGGCAAAGTTGCTTCTAGACTCGTTGCCGAAGTGGGCTGCCACACAAATGTTCGCCGTGCACGCCCGGGCATCATCGGGCAATCCGACGAAAGATCAATACCGTCTGATGATGCAGTCTTTGCTTGCAAACCGGTTTAAGTTGGTTTCTCACCTTGAGCACCGAAACGTCCCGGTTTTCGCGCTTGCACTCGTCAAGCCCGGAACCCTGGGGCCCAATCTCCGCCTTCATAGCAACGGCCCACCCTGCAACGTCCCCGCTTCCGAGAATGGTTCTGTACCTTCGCCTGATTCAGGAACCCCAGCGGGTGGCAGCGACAGCTTTCCGTTCAATTGTGGAAGTTTCAACCTCTTGGTGAGGCCGAACAACATGGTACTCACCGGGTCCCGGGATGAGACCATGGCCGCTCTGGCCATGTGGCTTTCGGGGTCAGGTCCTGCAGACCTTGATCGTACCGTTGTGGATCAAACGGGACTCGATGGAAGGTTCGATTTTTCGCTCAAGTGGGCTTACGTGCCGCCCGGCTCTTCGCCCTCAGATACTGCCAATCAACCGGAATTCATGGGACTGACATTCAGACATGCCTTGAATGAGCAGCTCGGACTCAACCTGAGACCGACAATCGCCCCTGTAGATTTCTTCGTAGTCGATCACATCGAGACACCCTCGCCGAATTGACGCCTGCTGGAAGACGAGGGAACGGGAAGCAAATATTGGTCTCATGTCCTGAGGTCTGACTGGCTCAATGCCCTTGTGAGTCGAATGAGTCCCTGCTGTATCGCAAGCTCGTCAAATCCGCCAAAGCCGAGGAGCAACGCATTCGGATCAGGACGTCTCAGGGTGCATCGATCGACGGCAAGAACCTCAACACCCTGGGCCGCCGCCAACTTTTCCGCCTGTCGTGAAGTCATTCCATTCTTGAGGTACCCGATCGTGTAGAGGCCTGCCCTGACGTTAGAGATCTCAAGCAACCCACCCAGATGTCGCTTGGCTCCTTCCATGAGTGTTGCGAGGCGCTCCGCATACAGATTCCGCATCCTCCGCAAATGACGCGCCAAATGCCCATCGACGATGAAGTCGCAAAGCACCGCCTGGTCAAAGGATGAATTCCGGAAATCGGTTCGGTAACGGAAGCCCAGGAAGAAATCTATTAACGGCGCAGGCATCACCACGTAGCCCACGCGTAAAGCTGGGAATAGCGTCTTGCTGAACGATCCGATGAAGATAACGCTTGAGTGATTGTCGAGACTTTGCAGGGCAGGCACAGGCGGTCCCTCAAACCTGTACTCGCTGTCGTAGTCGTCTTCAATAACAAAAGCGCCGGCGCGTGAGGCCCAGCTAAGAAGGGCCATCCGCCGCTCCAGCGACATCGTTACCCCCAGCGGGAATTGGTGAGCCGGGGTTACGTACGCGCCCTTCGCATCCGGACAGATCTTAATTCCGGCGGAAACAGACAGCCCTTCATCATTCACTGGTACAGCAATCATCCTGGCTCCGGCATTGTCGAACGCGATTCTGGCTCCGAAATATCCAGGATCCTCCATCCATATTGGATCGCTCTTTTTCAAGAGCAGCCGTGCCAACAGGTCGAGCGCCTGTTGTATTCCGGAAACGAGGACGATTTGTTCCGCCGTGCACCGCACCCCACGGGACGCGCGCAAATACTCGGCGATTGCATCGCGCAATGGCCGATACCCGCGGCGATCAGCCTCTTTCTTTAACCATGACCTAAAATTACGTGCTCGGCCTGCGGCAATACGTCCCCAAACCTCGGACGGGAATTCGTTGATGGCTGGAACCCCGATCCGAAAGGCGCGGATCCCGTCAACAAAAGCCAGGTCGACCCACGGTTGCGGCCGTTTATATGTCGAAATGACGCGACGAATGTATGCCGGCGTCGTGGTTGCCTGGCGGGCCGGACGAGGCGCCTCTACACGATTGACCCACGTACCGAACCCGACACGGGAGGTGATATACCCCTCGGCTTGTAAACGCTCCAGAACGCTGACGACTGTGCCCCGGGAGAGTTCATACTGGCTGGCAAAATCTCTGGATGCTGGCAGTCTGGCGCCCGGCGCGAGCCGGCCTTCCAGAATGGCAGAGCGCAGTTCGCCATACAACCAATTGGTCAGGGTCTGATGGCGCGACCGGCTTTTGAGAGTGAGCTCGAACGAGCTAACGGCTTTGGGCATCTCAAATGGTCCAATAGATTTTACGAAAATGGCTCTGTTCGGTGTACCACTGCGGCCCATATTATCAGTTCAGAAGTCGAGAACGCATGTATCGTCATTGGGTTCTGGCTCTTGCTAAGCGACTCATGGGAGATCAACCGATGAAAGTTGGAATTTGGTTCTATGGCCTGGGCACGGCTCTCACCGGCATTCTGGATATCGCCTGGGGTGCATTCGATGCCTCTCATCAGCCCATCCAATCTCTGGGCAAAAATTTTCCTGGGCAACACATACTAGCCTGCGTCGCGGGCGTCTGGATGGTTGCAGCGGGTCTTGCAATCTTGTGGCGGCGCAGCGCAAGGATTGGCGCCGCGGCATCCGCCATCGCCTACTTGATTTTTGCGATATTTTGGCTACCTCGGTATTCTGCTGGAATTCATGCGTATGGCTGGCGAGTCGCCGTCCTCGTGGGCTTCTCTTTCGGGCTCGCTCAACAGTTGATGCTGGTCGCTCCGGCAGCAATCGTTTACGCCTCCACCGCCTCACCGGATTCCCTGTTGCAAAAGAGAGCAGCTATCGCCGCACGTTGGATGCTCGGATTGCCACCTGTCATCTTCGGCTTATTTCACCTCACCAGCACTCGCGTCTTCGCGAGCATCGTCCCGCACTGGATGTCGTTTGGATATTTTTGGGCGGTGCTCACTGGAATCGCCTTCCTCCTGGCAGGAACTGCAATTTGCTTCGGAATTATGGATGTCCTGGCCGCCAGGCTTCTTGCGTTGATGCTGTTGCTGTTTGAAGGTTTTGTAGAAATACCTCCTATTTTTATCCGGCCGCACAATCAGGCAGCATGGGGTGCCGCCGTCTACAATCTGGCTGCGATCGGGGCATGCTGGATATTCGCCGAGTTTCTCGCAAGCCGCGCAGATCGAAGACGACTCGGTCCCGCGGAGAATGTCACCATGTCACGCCCCGATCCCATGGTTGCGTGATTCAGTAACGCGTGGTCGTCGACGGGTATTAGGATCGCCTCCGTCTCGGCTGATTTCTTTCAGTAAATGTTTTGCCTGATCATCTCGACAAAGGCCGGAGCGTTAATTCGGAGCCTGGAGAGCAAATATGGCAATGACTTCCCGATAGCGGCGGCTTGATCTTCCAACGCCTGCATCACCATTACCGGCGCTGCACCATAGAGATCCTTGAGAAACGCGGATGGTCCTTGTACCGTTATCGAATATGGCGTAAGCGAGGAGCGCGGGAAATCTTTGATGTTATAGGTAATGATTACTTTCACACCTGCGTGCGCTGCGGCGGCCAGGACATGGCGGTCCTTCGGATGGTTTGTCATCGCGGGAATCAAAACTTCATAGTCCTCGATCCACGCCCCTGGAAAATGTTGCCTGATTTCGCTCTCGCGGTGCATGGCTTTTTGATCAGAGAGGCCGAAAGTCTTGCGAAGAGTGCGGGTTACCTCCACCATGATTTGATCAGACCATTTCGGCAAAAAGAGACGTGGGCCAGCCGCAAGCCTAAGGAGCGTGTCAGCCAAGGGCATTGGGACCAGAACGCAGGCATCCAGGACTACGGGACGAGCACCATTCACTCGTCCGTGCCGCCTTCGGGGAATACATTCCGCTCGTACAAGCCGGCTTCGAACGCATCGCGCGCCAGGAGGTCCAGCGCAGCAAGACGCTCCTTGTCGCGTTTCTTGGCGAATTCCAGGACATCACGAAGATAAACACGGCGCTGGTTGCCAACTCGATGATGGGCCATCAAACCGCTTTCAAGCTGCTTGATGAAGAATGGACGCGACATTCCGAGAATGTCGGCAGCCCGTTGGGTCGTAATCGCCTGATTATCCGGAATCAGCGTGACGGTCTGGCCGTGGGACATGAACTCCACTGCCGTTCTGAGGACTTCGACCACAGTACCCGGAAGTTCGATCCGTTCACCGGCAGGGCTGATCAGGGCAGGAACGCCTCGCCGCAACAGCTTCTCCAAGTCCTGCACTTGTTGCTGCTCTGACTTCGGGGGCGGGATCGGTTTCTTCGGTGCAACGGCCATAATACCTGTAAAACTACCACATACTCGCAATACTCGCAATACTCGCAAGCGACGCAAGGCGCCGGAGATTTGCATTGAGGAAGTGTAGGCGGTCATCCGACCGAAACAGCATCCTCCGTCCAACTCAGTTCGCCGACGGCTTCTCCACGTGGTCGATCACCATGACGTCCGCGTTCGCCTTGGTGCTCTCCAGCTTCAGGCCCAATTGCTCTTGTAATGCTACGTAGAGGCTTGGCGGAGCATTCGGATCATCCGTAGCCGGCGGCGGAACATGAGCGCCCATCGCCGCGAATTGTGACTCGTCCGGCGTCCAGTTCAGGTTGAAATCATACCGGTCGGTCAGTCCGGTTTGGTCCACCACCGGTTTGTCCATCACCGCTTCCTGCATGCCGTGGCAGAAGTCCTTCATCGTCGAGTTGGTCACCCTCAGCTTGCCCAGGCCGCCGAAGAGAAAGTTCCCCGGCATGCTCGGCTTGTCCGAAGTGACCGTCATCTTTGGGCCGCCCTTGGCAACGGTCAACGCGTAGACCGAAAGCTCGCGCTGCTCGTTATGAAACTTCAGGCCAAACCGCTCCACCAGCGCGTCCCTAATCAGGATCCGCATCTGCTGGATGTTGGGCTGGCCCTCCACATCTGGCACGCCGTCGATGTCGTACTTCTCGTCAAACCATGCCGGCGCATTCGCCATCTGCTTGGTCTGGATCGAGTAGCCGAACGTAACCAGGTCATTCACGGTAGTATTGATCGTCATCACGTGACGCCCGCGAATAGTAAACAGCTTGCCGGGTCGATTCGGATCGCTCGGTTTGATCGTCACCACATCGAACTTCGGATTGGCATCCGCCGCCATCGGCTTGGGCGGTTCGGGAATCGGCCACGCCGCCTCCTCCGTCGTTCGATCAAGGTTGAGCGCCAGCGGATTCGGTCCTTGCGTCCAGTTCCCCGTGATCGTTTTTCCGTCAGGGCTCATTTTGCCCTCGTACTTGCCCCCGATCCTGTCGATTGAATATGTCAGCACTCCGCCATCAAAGCTTGCCTTGTTCGCCACTAGGGGTTGACTTCCCTGATCGATGCTGTAGTCCACCACCTTCAGGTTGCCCTTGTCGTCCTTGCTGATTTTGTTCTCAATACGCAGATCCCGATTCGCCTGTGGAATGTGCAGCGTCCCCTGCCAGGTCCCGACAATGTCCGTCGCCGAAGCGGGCGTCGCGGGGTTCTGTCCGGCCGGCGCCGGGGCTGGTGCGGCCTGCGCATTCGCAACCGCCACGGTGAACATCATTAAAAGAGCTGTAACGATTGCTGCCTCGACAAACCGGAGCCCATGCAGCGGCTTGCCGGCCAAACACACATTGCACCTTGCCCGTTCGCTTCCCATGTCGAAGAATCCTTTTCTGCGCCCCTACCGATGACCGCGAAAGACGCCAACCGCCGCTATCTCCCATTTTGGGAAAGAATACACCGTCTACTCGTATCGCAAAGCGACCATGGGATCGACCCGCATGGCGCGGCGGCCGGGGATGTAGCAAGCCAGGAGCGCCACCGCTGCAAGCAACGCCCCGGCGGCGACCCACGTCACCGGATCCGTCGGGCTTGTATCGTACAGCAAGCTCGCCAGTACGCGCGTCAGCGCGAGTGCCGCGGCCCATCCGAGAACGAGTCCGGCCAGGACCATGAGCATCGCTTTCCCAATCACAAGCTTCAGCAGACCGCCCGGCGATGCGCCAAGGGCCAGGCGAATGGCCATCTCATGCACTCTTTGCGCCACGGAATAGGAGACAACGCCGTAGATCCCGACGGCAGCCAGCAAAACCGCGATGCCACCGAAGATGGCCAACAGCACAGTGCGAAGCCGGGCTGGCGCTACCGATTGTGTCTTGATTTCTTCCAGGGTCTCAACGTTCGCCGCCGCCTGGTTCTTGTTCACCTTCCAGATTGCTTGTTCAATCGATCCGCTCAAGAGCAACGGTTCCATGGCGGAACGAACTACCAGGCTATTGAAAGTGCCGGGGCTTTGATAGAACGTGACGTATATGATCGGAGTATCCTCGTCGAGGCTAAAGACTTTACCGCCGGCTTTCTCATCCGACACCACTCCCACGACCTGCCAGGGAATTTCCGGACCGCGATCACGCTTCCCGAACACGAGTTGCCGAATCAAGATGTGCTTACCGATGGGATCTTCGCCTTTGAAGTAAGTCTTCGCCATAGTTTCATTGATCACGGTAACAGGCGACGCGCCGGCAACATCGCTCTCCTTGAGGCCGCGGCCCTTCAACAACATCATGCCGACCGTATGGAAATACGACGGGCCTACAACCTTGAACCCACAGACAGGGCGCTCGGAGTAGGGCAGATAAGTCCGCCCCTCGATCAGGAAGACCGCGCCGTTCGCAAAACCCTCCATCGGCGGTCTATCGGTGATGGAGGCGTCTTGCACGCCCGGCACGCTTCGGACGTTATCCGTGATTTCCGTAAGATAGTTCGTCATCGTCGTGCTATTCGTAAAACCTGCCAGCGGCATTGGAAGGTCCATCGCAAGAACCTTGGTTGTATCGACGCCCGGGTTGATGCTTGCAAGCCTGTTGAAGCTTAGAATCAGCAAGCTGGCGCCCTCGAGCAATACAAATGACAGCGCCACTTCGGCAACCACCAGGGCTGTCCTCGTCCGATGCCGGGTGTGCCCGGCAGTCGTTCGTCCACCTTCCTTCAGTGATCCTGCAAGATCGGGCCGCGTGCCGCTTACCGCTGGCACCAGGCCGAAAACGATTCCCGTGAGGATTCCGGTGACCATCGTGAAAAGCAATACGCCGTAGTCCATGTGGACGTTTGCTTGCGGTGGCAGCATGTCCGGCGGCAACCACAATTTGATTCCACGCATCAACGCATCGCCCAGTGCAAGGCCAGCCGCGCCACCGGCGATTCCGAGAAATATGTTTTCAGTAACCAACTGCCGGATCAGTCGGAGGCGGCTCGCGCCCAAGGCCGAACGAATCGCGATCTCGTGTTCGCGATCCGCACCCCGCGCGAGCGTCAGATTGGCCAGATTGGCGCACCCGATCAGCAGCACGGCCCCAGCCGCTGCGAGCAGCACCCAAAGCGAGCGACGGAGCTGCGGCTGAACCGCCGCATCGATATAAGAATCGACCGTTAGGCCCCAACCCTTATTCGAATCGGGGTACAAGGTAGCAGTGCGTGCTCCAATCGCGTCCATTTGAGCGCGGGCCTGCTTCAAAGTGACGCCCGGCTCAAGGCGAGCGACGGCAGAGAGCCAGTGATAATTGCGTGTCAGCTCCGCCGGTCCGAAAGCGAGCGGCAGCCACATCACAGCCCAGGTTCGATCAAAGGTGCTGTTCCTTGGAAGGACGCCGATGACCGTGTAGCTTTTCGCATCCAACGTGATCTTTCGGCCGATAACGTTGGGGTCGCCGCCAAACAGGGTTCGCCAAATGCGGTTCGAGACCACTACTTCCTGATCGTTGCCAACGTGCTCTTCGCTTGCGGCAAACGTGCGTCCCAGGGTCACACCCACATCGAGCACCTTGAAATACGACGCCGAGACTCTCTGAACATTAAGCTCTTGGGGTGTTCCCGAGCCGGTCAAGGTCATCGTGTCCGAGGCGACGGCTGAGAGAAATTGAAAACAGCGACTCTGCCGCTTCCAATCGAGGAAGTTCAGTGTGGAAATGAAGTTGGTGCGAAATCCTGCCGCATTCTTTTCCCATACGCTGACGATTCGCTCGGGATGCGGATAGGGAAGAGGCTTGAGCAAGACGGCATCGACAAAACTGAAAATCGCTGTGTTGGCGCCGATGCCGAGGGCCAGGGTCAATACCGCGACGGCCGTAAATGCAGGATTCTTCCGCAGCGCTCGCACGCCAAAGCACACGTCCGCGACGAACTGCTCCAGCAAGGGAAAACTCCAGACCCTCCACGTCTCTTCCTTGACCCTGGTCACGTTGCCGAATTTACGCAAGGCCGCAAAATGAGCTTCATCCGGCGGCATGCCCCGTTCGATGTTCTCCTGCGTCTCGATCTCTATGTGGTTGCGGATGTCCTGATCGAGATCCCCGATCATGCGCTTGCGGCGCCTCACGATTTACCTTCCTGCTCCACGGGCCGTAGAATCCGTGCGATCGCTCCCGCCAGCCTCTCCCACTTGCTGGTCTCGACCGCCAGTTGCCGCCGTCCCCTGGCCGTCAACCGGTAGAACTTCGCGCGACGATTGTTTTCAGAGGTGCCGTCTTCAACTGAAATCCATCCTCGTTTGATAAGACGGTGCAGAGCCGGGTAGAGCGACCCCTGCTCGACCTGCAACACCTCGTCGGAGTTAAATTCGATCGCCTTGGCAACGGCATGGCCGTGCCTTGGCCCCAGCAGCAGCGTCCGGAGAATCAGCAGGTCCAGCGTGCCCTGCAGCAGTTCGATCCGCTCATCCCGTCCTTTGGTAGACATTCTAGGCGAGAATAACGGCCTTCCAGTAGACTGTCAAGGTGAGCCTCTACATACAATTCGGTTTGTCGCCAACTCGGACAGACCTCTTTCTTGGGGGGATTACTTCCGGATAGGCGGTGACACGCCGCAAACTCGAAGCGGTCAATGTCATTTATGGTCCGGCAGCTTACGAAAGACTAGAACGGATATCGAGGTTCTGATCACTGCGCCACTGTTTTTGTCCGCATCTTTGGGCACGCCCTCTCTTTCAGTCTGTGTTTTTGTCTCGGTCAGCGTTTGGCCGTCCGATGAAACGGCGAAATGGCTCACTTCCCCAACGTTGGTGTTCTTTGTGTTCAGTCGGCTGATGATGTCGAAAGTCGAATCATCAATTCGCCTGAAGGAGAGAGAACCAGGGCCGATGACCGTCTCCTGCCCGTCAAGACTGAGGCTGCTTTCCTCGTGAACTTTGTGAGGACCGTTCGCGTCGGAATAAACGATGTCGGCTGACATTTTCAATTTATCGGTCGCTTGTTCCAACTTGGCTCTCTGGCTCAGGAGCGTGAAATCGACAGGCGCGCCGGGAAAGAGGATTTTCCCGAAACTAGATTCTTGAACGTCCAGTTCCCAAGTCCCCGCCCACTTTGGAATAGCGGCTTTCTGGCCGAGCACAGCAACGCTAATAATCACTGCAAGGGCGCAGACTCCGGCGAATCGGCTCACAACACTTGACTATACGGCAACGGCGGCAGCGAGGCCCGCCCGCGCCCGTCTCGTTTCATAACGGGTAGGTTTCGAAGGAATGCAGGACAGGATACAAATTCGGCGACAGGATACATATCCCCCATAACACGCATCAGTGCGGCGACTCGAGCGACCTTGGGAAACAACCAGGTGACGACAACCCGCATAAACCTGACGCATAAACTCCCGTTTCATAGGAACGGTCGCCGCTTTTTAATTCGGCGACGGATGATCCACGTGATCGATCACCAGCACCGGCACGTCCGCCTTCTGCGCTTCCAGCTTCAGCCCTAGTTGCTCCTGGATTGCGGTGAAAAGCGGCGGAGGCGCATTCACGTCATCTGCTGGGCGACGTACCGGCTCCGGCACATCCGTAAACTGCGTCTCATCCGGAGTCCACTTCATCGTGAAGTCCCAACGCCCTTCGAGTCCCGTCTTGTCCACTATCGGCTGGCCAAAAATGCTTCGCAGCATCTGCGCAAGATCCGCTATGGTGGCGCTTTTTGCGATCATCACGCCGGTGGGGTATAACAACAACTCCGGCGGTTTCGACGCGTCTGCAGTCTTCGTCATCTTCGGCCCGTCCTTGCGCACGATCAGAGCGTAGGCAGCCATCTTCCGCTTGTCCTCGTGAAACTGCAGCCCGAATCGCTCGGCGAGCACCTTCTGCACGATCAGTTTCGTCTGCGAAAAGCTGGGCATCCCCTGTGTATCTGGCTTTGCCTCAATGTCCCATTTGTCCGTGTCCATCCAACCCGGCTTGTCCACAATCTGGCGCGCCGGCAGGTCATACGCGGAACTCATCAGGAAGCCGAGTGTGAGGTCTTTGATGACCAGGGTTCCTCCCTGCATTCCAAACATCACAGTCTGGTTTCCCGGCTGATGCGGTTTGACTGTGGCCACTTCCACATCTGGTTTCGCATCCGGGGCCATCGGCGCAATCTTCGGCGGCGGAGCGGGAATCGCCCATTCGGTCTCTGGCTTAGTGCGTTGCAGCGCCAGAGGCAGAGAGCGTCTGGCGTACGTCATTGTCCCGCTCATGGAATTCCCGTCTGCCGACACTGTCCCCTCATACGTCAGCCCCGGAAAATCATTTACGAAACGCAGCTTTCCTTCTTGAAAACGTACCGAGCCGCTGGCAGGTGGCAACTCCGTTTGGTCGAGGCTGTACAGAGTCGCACCCAGAGCGCCCTTCTCGTCCTTCGCAATTTTCAGCACCATGCGTAGATCGTGGCCGTCCGGCGTGTGCTCCGTGCCCTGCCACGTCCCGGCGATGCCGCTCTTCTCGTTACCGTTCTCTTGCGCGGGCTGCGTCTGCCCGTTCGCCGCGCGTAAAAAACCCGCCGCCAAGGGTATACCCACCGCCAGCACACAGGTCAGCGCCAACGTTGCCTTCCGTCGCCGGTCCAGTTTCCGCACGCCCTGTCCGGACATGATCCGCACGACCCGCTCTTTCAGCTCCGATCCCGTTACACCCGAGATGCATGCGATGGAAGGCTCGGTATAGAACTTGCAGACGTTGAGAATACTTTCGGCATAGACCGCCGCCTCATTGCCAAACTGCAAAACGGCTTCGTCGCAGGCACGCTCACGCTCCTTAACAAGTTGCCTCTCCATCCACCACACCACCGGATAAAACCAGAAGAGCGCCTCCACCAGCATGTGGATCGCAGAGGTTAGATTGTCCCGGCGCTGTACATGGCATACTTCGTGCGTGAGAACGGACTCCAGATGCGCGTCGTCCATTTGACGCGCGATTCCCTTCGGCCATAGCAAGACGGGACGGAAAATGCCAAAGACTCCCGGCTCCATTGTGTTGCCCAAAGGCAACAGCGGAACTGACCTCGACAACCTTGCTAACCGCTCAGCTTTGCGTAGCAGGTCAACCTCGCGTCCCTCGATTGACGGCCTTGCCGACCGAACTAGTCTGAAGATGCGCCACCACTGCGCACACCAAAACATCAGCATCGTGATAAAGCCGGTCAGCCACACCGCAGCCAAAATGGACGGGAGGCTACGAATCGGAATGTGGGAAAGTGCAGGCTTTGCAACAGGAATATCAATCGCCGTGTCGAAGGCCGTTACGTTCTGGAATGGCTGGCTCATCTCTTCGATTACGACGTAGGCACTGGTCTTCGACGCCACCACATGGCTGGGCCAGGGCAGATGGCTTCCCAGGCTGACCAACAGCGAGAACGGAATCAGGAACTTGGCCGATGCCGTCATCCACAGCCAGTACCGTATCCGCGCCTGGTTCTTCCGCAACAGCAGTGCGAGCAACGCGACGATGCCGAGGAAGAGCGTGGACTGCCACAGGTGATGGCACAACTCACGTAACCCATCCGCCCAGATCGGAGAAAGAGATTCGGGGATCATAGCGATTTGTCCTTTCGCTGCAGTCTCTTGAGCTCCCTCTCGGCCTCTTTGACGTCCTCCAGTCTGATCTTCCCGGACCTGACAAGGTGCATCATGACCAACTGCGAGCGTCCGCCGAACATCGCGACGAGTTCATCGATCAATCTCAGTTGGGCTGCATCTCGGGAGATGAGCGGCTCAAAGAGGTGGAAGTTGCCAACCTTCCTTGTGCGGCGCACGATCTTCTTCTCTTCCATCCGGTTGATCGTGATCTGGATGGTTCCGTAGGACGGCCTGGACTTTTTGGGAAAGCTCTCCTGAATCTCGCGGATGGACACCTCGCCGCGGGTCCAAAGAGTTTCCATGATCCGTAGTTCGAGCTTTGACAACTTCGGGTCGGGCATTGGATCTCCAACACGTGTTGTATTTACTACAACACGTGTTGGAGTAATGTCAAGGACGAAACCGACACCGGGGATACCGCACGCTCACAGCCCCTGAGCGGTGGATGGAAAGTCTTATGACAGCATCGGTTGTCGTTGGACCGCGTACCAATCTCGTTCATGCTATGGTTGCCGCCGAAGAGGGTTCCGACGGCACGCCCGCGCTGCTCAAGGCAATCACAGTGTAGACGTGCTTCACGCCGGCCTTGGCTGACGTATCCACGTGCACCATCTGGGGAAGGGGTGCGATCGGCGTATCGTGAAACGACAATCCCTGGAAGAGCGGGCGGCCATACACCGATTCTGGCGCTTGTGTCGGGATCCTTGCGATTCCGTGCCCATCCCGAAGCACGATAAAACCGCCCAGCCCGCTGACTATGTCCACCTCGGCGTCCCATTTGATCTCATTGCTGTGATTGGCGTCGGCCCCCACCCGCACGTTGACCGGAGCAGGCGGAGTGCTTGTGTCGGCTACGGTTCCACTCCTGACATATTCCATCCAGATTTTCGCGATGTGCGCGTTTGGCAGCCATACAGCTTTTTTAGGATCACCTTTAAATTCCGCCGCAGACACGGCTGTTCCGCCGAAAGGAATTGCCAGCCATGCCGAACTCAGGTCAACCGGTTTTAGAATTTTCGTCCATTCCGACAACCGCATTTCCAGGCAAGCTTCAAAAAACGGGATCGCGAGGTACCGCGAATCCCCGCAGTAGTGGGCTGTACGCGGATCGGGAGCGAGCCCAATGGGAGCTCCCTGGGCTCGATACTCTTCGAAGGTAGCGATAGAGCCGTCCCAGGGACGATTTCCTCTTTCTCCCACGCCAAAGTTAACCATCGTGGGGATCTCATAGGTTGCCGGCGTAACTGCTGGTTGGATGAACTCATTCCTGGAACGAAACATCGCCGCGGTGCCGGAGCGGAGAAAGGCGGCAAGCACTCGGTCGGGATGGAGCATGCTCATTACATTGGCCCATATCCCTCCCCCCGAATGTCCCCAGAGGCACCAGGGAACGGAAGCGATTTCGGCATGGCCTGATTTCGCCGCAAATTCGTCGAGAGCCCGAAGGAAGACACGGTCTGAACCTTGTCTCGGGTCGAACCACAGTTCTGCGCCTCCGGGAGTCAGGTCAATCGCATCGTTGAGCACGCGGTAGGAGGGCCCAAGAAGAACGCAGTCCCACTTCTTGGCCAAAGCCTGCCAGTGCAAATCGTACGCAGAGGTCGCTCCGGCCTGTGCTGCAGGAATACTCGCTCCATGTTGATGAACGATCACTGCTCGCACAGTCTGGATACCATCAGGGATCCAAAGAGTGTACGTGACGCCAAGCTGCAACTCCCCCGCAGTTGTCGAGGGTGGATAAACGATCTGCAGGTAACGGCCTGCACCGCTGGATGGAGTAAAAGGTCCCCACCCGTCCTGAATGGGTCGTATCTCGTTGCCAGGGCGTGCCTGCTGATGAGATTGAGCTTGAGCGGGGACGGCCGCAGATAAAAAGGATGAAGAGGCAAAGGCAGCGCCAAGTCCGGCCGCCCCTTTCACGAATTGGCGCCGAGCCGGAGACTCCAATGCAGGAAAAGTCTGTGAGGTTTCGTTCCCGGCTTCGCTAATCTTGTTCATGATCTCATCCTTCAGACAGATTTCTCCAGCAACACGGCGCGGGATCGAATTGAAGAGGGATGACTCGTTGACCGGATGGGCGAAAGCCGCCGCATTGAACACCCCTTAACCGAACGCAATCTTGAAGGCTGTACCACTTCCCATGATTTTCATATATAAAATCTTATGTGCGCCCATGAGAGCCAGAGCGGACCCTACGTTAACCCATAAACTTTTGTCAAGAACTTCTTTGGGTGCAATGCTATTTCAACGATTCGGGAGGGCTATGTCGGTCCGGTTGGCAAACGGACCAATGTTGCAGCAAGTTCGTTGACACTAACCAGCATGATTGGCATCTACCGTTCACGCAGACTGGATTCGACAATTTATGAAGACAAAGGCGCCCAAGGCTTCCAGCCGGTACCCGACTCCAGCTCTTGAGAAAGGCTTGGATATATTGGAGCTGTTTGCCAGCGAGCCGTCGGGACTCACAAAAAGCGACGTGGCACGCAAGCTCGGCCGCACGATTTCGGAGATCTTTCGGATGCTGGTTTGCCTCGAAGAACGTGGTTACATTACGCAGAGCCTGGGCAGCGAACGATACCATCTCGCCTTACACCTGTTTAGGCTCGCGCAAGAGCACCCGCCGATCAAACGCATGACGATGCAAGCCCTGCCGATTATGCAGCAAGTTGCTCATGAGCTCACTCAGTCTTGTCATTTGGGCGTCCTCAACGGGGCGCAGGTCGTGATAATCGCGCAGGTAGATTCCCCCGTGAGCCCGGGCTTCTATGTTAAGGCTGGGGCAGTTGTGGACCTTATGCGTGCTGCTACAGGTCACGTCATCCTGGCTCATCAGACATATGAAACTCGTGCACGTGTCATACAGACTTGGTGCAAAAGGAACAAAACTGAGCCGCCGCGTGATCTGAGTTCGCATCTTGCCGCCATTAAACAGCGAGGCTATGAAGAGAAGGAAAGTTACCAGGTGGAGGGAATCATCAATGTTAGTTTTCCCATATTGGACGAACATGGGCATGCGGTTGCCGCGTTAACGGTCCCCTACATCCGCCGCATTGGCGACAAATCTACCCTGGCAATCGTGCGGCAAACCTTGAAACGAACGAGTTCTCAGCTTTCCCAGGACATCGGGGGAATCTTGCGAGAACGGCCGAAATTAGACGGGCTCCCGCCAGCCCCGCATCGACCGGTGGTCTATTCCTGATGATGTCCGTCACCTGCCCTCAGTGGGCTCAGGTCACTCCATCCCCGGCTCATCACCCTCTTGAATGCCGGCACTCCCCATAGCTTCCGAAAGCAGAGAACTGGCTTTTTTCAGGACGCGCTTCACCGTGGCCGGGTTGGTTTGATCGCCGATTCTTTGCAGGAATGGAACGCTGAGAGCAGCGATGGCGTAGCCACGATCATCCACGATAGGAAACGAAATGTTGATCACGCCCTCCACCTCGTAGCTCGCTCTTTCCTCATATCCACGCCGCTTGATCTCAGTCAGATGCGCGTCAAAATCGCGTGGAGCACGCGCTTTGTTTTGCTTACACCAAAGCTGAATCGCTCGAGAGGCGGCTTCGGGAGCTCGATGCGCCAGAATCACATGCCCCGTTGCCGAATGCATGAGATCGCCAATCCCGCCGGCCTTAACATAAAAACCGGTGCTGAGCGGCGAATCGACCTGGGCGATAATCACTACATAGTGACCGTCAAGCACGCCTAGGTGGCTGGATTGGTTAAGTTGATGCGCAACCTGCTGCATGATAGGCAGCGCTTCGGAAATCAAGCGTTTGGTGGGAGGATGTTCTTGCGCCAGTTCAAACAGACGCAAAGTCAAGCGATAGCATTCGCCATCTCCTGACTGGGAAATATAACCGCGGTCTTCCAGGCACGACATCATCCGAAAGATCTCCGACATCGTGCGGCCCAGCTTGCGGGCGACATCGCTCTTCGTGAGTCCATTTGGTTCGCGGGCAAATAGCTCCAGGATGTCTAGGCCCTTCTCGAGGGCGGGAGTCGGATATCGTGGGGTTGGTCTTTTTGGCTTCAAGCTCATGCCCTTTGCGTCTCAGGTTCTTGGCATCCGCGTCGAGGATTGAACATGACACCACGAAGAACGCACCTGGCCGCGCACGGCAGTGATCTCTAATCATATAGTCCCAAAAGCATGCTTGGATAGATCCACGCGTGCTTTTCCCGCCGTGCCCCCCAGGAAGTCCGGAACGGCCCGCGATTTGCGACATGGGAGCAACCGCCTGTCCCGCGCAGAGCTATGAGCGTGTAGTTATTCCGAAAATAACTTTGTTGGCCCTATCGATCACGTCGATCTCTGACAAAAAATTCGCCGCAAGCCCTGGCGGCCGCCCTCTCTCTCCTTCACCGGATTTCACAATAAAAAATGCTTGACAACCGTCGCACGCCGATTCTATAAGGAACCAGTTTGATACGTAAACATATATTTTTATGTATAAAAGTCATCGAGCCGTTGATGTTTCCGGCTACGAACGCCGTCTTCTCCAGTGCGATTACTCAAAGGGGTTACTTGGAGATGAGTGACCTCGGCATTCGTCTCCAGAACATTCAGCTCCGCGGACGATCATCTTTCGGGAGGTCAACAGTGAACAGCCAAATCCTAACAATCGACTCCATCCACGATGGCGGAGTTGCCAGACCCTTGAAGAAGGGGGGCGGCTTTGTCTGCGCCCTTATCCTCTCCCTAGTGGGTTTGGTTGCCGGCACGCCGCTGTTAGCGCAGTACGATTCGGCACAGATCAACGGAACCGTACGTGACCAAAGCGGCGCCCTGATACCGAATGCAACCGTGCAGATTCAGAATCGTGACACGGGATTAGCTCGGCAAACCGTCACCAATTCCGCCGGCATCTACGTCCAGAGCCAGATACCCCCAGGGTTCTATACCATTACTGCCAGTTCGCCAGGATTCTCATCGGCCTCGCGCCCGGAGGTCGAACTCGTCGTAAGTCAAAGCGCTACGTTTGACTTTTCGCTAAAGCCCGGATCGTCGATCGAAACGATTGCAGTTTCCTCACAAACAGTAACGTTGGATACCTCGTCGTCTTCCGTCGGGGCCACTTTGGAGTCTAAAGCCGTCACTGACCTGCCCCTTTCCGGCAGAAACATCAGCAATCTGCTGACACTCCAAACAGGGGTAACGCCCATCAACAACGACCAGACCGGTGGTCGCACGAATGCCATCGGCACCCTCGTCTCCCCCTCAATCCAGGGCCAGAACAACCGCAGCAACGTATACCTCCTCGATGGCGTGAACAATAATGAAGCAGTTTCCGGCAGTGAAATTATCACAGTGATTCCCGATGACATTCAGGAAATGAAAGTGTTGACCCACACTGACTCCCCTCAATTTGGAGGGGGATTGGGTGGCACGATCAATGTCATCACCAAATCGGGTACCAATCGGTTTCACGGAGGTGCCTGGGAGTTCTGGCGCAGCAGCCGGTTCTTCGATGCCACGAGCAATCCAAGTGGAGTCTTGCAGGACTTGCATCAAAACCAGTTTGGCGCGGCTATCGGCGGGCCGGTATTGTTGCCCCACTATAACGGCAAGGATCGCACGTTCTTCTATGGAAGCTATGAAGGGTTCAGGCAGACGATCGGATCCGTGCAGCAACAGTTGGTTCCCACTGCGGCGCAGTTGAGTGGGGATTTCAGCGGCTTGCTGGCCAACAAGGGAATCCAACTCTATAACCCCTTCACCGCCGACCGGGCTCCTTTCCCAGACAATCAAATTCCTTCCAACATGATCGACCAGAACATGGTTGGCTTAGCGAAGGCAATATTTCCGGCCCCAACCGGCAGTTATCAGGGCGGCGTCTTCAACTATCAAAGTTCGGTTCCCAGTACCCACACCTCTGACCAGTACGACATTCGCGGAGACGAATATCTGACCAAAAGAGATTTGGTTTGGGCACATTTTCTGCGGCAGAATAACCCAATTGGATCTTACGGAGGGTTCCCGAACCTTGCGACTGTTACCAGCTTTACCGCGCACAACTTCGGTGCGCAGTGGGTCCACACCTTCGGTCCAACTTCCATCCTTACTGTGGGAGTTGGCCAAAATATTGGCACCCAATTTAACAACACCACCTACCACGGCGACGGCAATTCGATTGCCTCTGCCGCCGGCTTCGCACAGAGCTTTGCGTGCGCTTACCCCTATGGTCGCAAAGGATGTTATATTCCCGACTTAAGCCTTGGTTCTTATATAGGCGGCGGCGAAGGGAGTGAGTCAGCAGGAGGCCTTTCGGGAATTTGGGAGTACAAGGCAGATTTTCAACGAACATTCGCCCGGCATACCCTCTACTTTGGAGGTAACATCGACACCAACAACCTCGGCAGGACCGCAGGAGGCAACTCCGGGCTTACTTTCTCGCCTTTTCAAACGTCCAACGGCTCTACCGGCGGCGATGAGTTAGCGTCCTTCCTGTTGAGTGTGCCCACCGGCGCCAGCCGGACTAACACTAACTATTGGGAATCCGGAGGTTGGGTGGATGGTGTCTATGGCCAGGACCAATGGAAGATTCGCGACAATCTGACCATCAACGTCGGCCTACGTTATGACGTGTCAATCATACCCGTGACAAATAACATTTTGGGTAATTACTACGACATCTTCGACTTCGTCCACGGCGTAGATATTATTCAGAAGGCGCCGCCGCCGGCGTGCAGCGCGACACAGTTCGCACCCTGCCTGCCCGGTGGGACTTTGCCGGCCCATGTGGTCGTTTCCAGCCAACCTGGCAAGCTCTTTTTCCCCGATTGGAGCAACATCCAGCCAAGGTTCGGCATTTCTTACTCCCTCCGGCCAGGGACGGTCCTGCATGGTGGCTATGGTCGCACTTACGATAACTGGGCAGCCGTCGAACAATCCGCCCAGAATGAGAACGCCTGGCTCATTGGGAGTGGCGCCCTTGTAACAAACCTGAACACACAACCCGGGCTGACTCCATCGACCGTCGTCACCGGCGAGAATCCTCTAGCAGCTTTCGGCGGTAGTTATCCCGCTCCTACTCCGTTCCAATCCCTTGGGTGGGCCACCGCTCCGCAGTTCAAGAATGCCTATTCCGATCAATGGACGTTCGGCGTTCAGCAGCAGGTCGCCGGCGCTGGCGTCTGGACCATCAATTATGTCGGTTCCAGGGGCCGGAATATAGATTATTGCCCCGTGGCAAATACTGCAACAAGCCCAGGCCCTGGTCCTGTCGGCCCGCGCACCCCCTTCCCTTACATGCCACAGTCCTTTTTTGATCAACCGATAGGGCAACTCGATTACAACGCATTGGAGACCTCATTGCAGGGTCGAAGCCTCGTTACCGGCCTGACCTACCTGGTTTCTTACACGTGGTCGAAAGGCCTCAACTACGGAACGGATGGGTGGTACGGGATTGGTACCACCAGCATTCAGAACCCATATGACTTCAAGGCTGATCGCAGTGTGACCGGCTATGACCTGCCACACGTGTTTACCGCTGGCTGGGTGTGGGCGGTTCCTATCGGAAAGAGTGGTTTCTCGACCGGCAACCGGGTATCGGATTACTTGCTAGGCAATTGGCAGATTACGGGAATTGCCACCTTGGAGTCCGGGCGCCCGTACACTGTAGAAGACGCGGGCGACATTGCCAATACAGGCAATTTTAGCTTTGTCGGCCCAGGTTACGAACGCCCGAATCAAGTAGGCAATCCGAAGCCTCAACAGCAAACAAAGAGCCAATGGATTAATCCCGCTGCCTTTGTTACGCCGGCTCAGTATACGTTCGGGAACACCCCGAGAAATTCTTTGCGCACCGAGCCCTACAAGAATCTTGACGCTTCACTCTTTCGGGAGTTCCCAGTGTCGGAGTCAATAAAGGTCCAACTGCGGCTGGATGCGTTCAATTCCTTCAACCATCCCGTTTGGGGTGTCCCGAATAACTGCCAGAATTGCCAGAACTTTGGCGTGGTCACCTCTACGATCAACAATGCTCGCCAAATGCAATTGGCGGGGAAAATCGTCTTCTAGGAAACGATGCCCAAGCTCCATGAACCGGGACCGCCTTCACGGGGCCCCGGTTCTTTTCTCGATTGTTCTTGTTCGCTTCCGCCAATCAGCTGTTGTATCGTCGGAGAGAAGCTGCGTTGTGAAAGCTGAACGAGGCGCTGGAAGCGAATTGTTTTCATATGAAGAGCGGAGACTTTAAGTGGCGCTCCATAGTCGAGGAAAGTCAATAGCTGCATCCATTGGCCTTTACTTTCTCTTGGCCAGCTTTATCCTCTCTTTATTTTCTGGCTCTCTATCACGCTCCCAAGAGACGCGCCAGGAGAGGGATGACCTGTCATCCAGCCCAGAGTTGCAACGGGGGATTACCTTAGCCCAGAAGGGGGACTTTAAGAAAGCCGAAGAGGCGTTCGTGCAGGCGGTAACCCTCCATCCACGCGACGCTCGAGCTCTAACTGCTCTTGGGCAAGTGCAAGAACAGTTAGGAAAGTTGCCCGAATCGATCCAGACATTCCGCAAGGTGATTGAGCTTGATCCGCGCTCAGCAGATGCTCATGAAAATCTTGGCATAGCACTGGCCGATCGGTCCGACCTCGCGGCTGCACTCAGAGAGAGCTCGGTCGCAATCCGGTTAGCGCCGGGTTCCGCAAGCGCACATTTTCTGCGAGGTCGCCTCTTAGGCGATCTTGGAAAACATGAGGAAGCGAGGGCCGAGTTTCGCAAAGCGCTGGATATTGCACCGGAGTATGCCCAAGCCTTATATTACTGGGCCGCATTGGAAGGTGATGAAGGTAACATAGTGGAACAGGCGAATTTACTCAAGCGCTACGTTAAATTGCGTCCAGACCAGGCAACGGCATTTGATCAGCTCGGCCATGTCCTGGAAGAGCAGCATCGCGAATCGGAAGCAGTCGTCGCTTGGAAGCGGGCTGTCGCGCTCAACCCGCAATATTCCGAAGCGACTTATTCCATTGCGCGTGCACTCAGACAGACCGATCCGGTTGAATCCAAGCGACTCATGTTGCGTGTTCAAACGTTGGAACGCGACCAGCGAACTATCGATCAGGTAAGTCAGCTGGGAAATCAGGCTAACGCGAAAATGTACGAGGCAAACTATAAAGGCGCTATAGACGACCTGAAGAATGCGATCGTTCTCTGCGGCAGGTGCAGACTCCTGGGTCCCCTGGAGAAGAATCTTGGATTGGCATATTGCCATGGGGGTCAACTAGACGCAGGTGAGCGGGAACTGAAGATCTCAGAGACGTTAGTCCCGGACGATTCGGGTGTTAAGGCCGCCCTGCAAGTTGTTGAACAACAGCGGAGGCAAGCTCTGAGCAACTCTCAATAGGACGGCTCTTATCCAAAACCTTGACGATCAGGAAGGGTGATGTTTGCCAGAATCCGGAAGGACCAAAGATCAATGAACAGTTCTAGAAGACAGTTTCTTGAGACTGGGGCGAAGCTCTGCGCAGCGGCCATCGTTTGGCCTTCCAACGCCGCGGCGGCGGACGTGTACGTCCCCTTCGAAGGCGAGAAAACCACTTGGCGCGAAGGGTTCGATCGCTATGACTTCATCATGGACGACGCCACTGGGGCGATCACGCCTACGACGGCTCCGGCGAGCGAGGTCACGAGCTTCGGAATCGACGTGAGTTTAAAGGACGGCAAGCGCCGCTGCGTTGTGGTCGTCCCGCAAAAGGCGGCACCCGGCAATCCGTGGTCATGGCGAGGCTGCTATTGGGACCACCAGCCTCAAACCGAAGTCGAGCTACTGAGACGCGGTTTTCACATCGCCTATGTCGCGCCCGACCCCGGCAGACAGGGCAAGGCGTGGGACGTGTGGTACAAGTTCCTGACGGAAAACCACGGCCTGGCGAAGAAAGCGGCCTTCGTCGGGATGAGCAAGGGCGGAGTCAATGCCTTCAACTGGGGTGTCGTCAACCCCGACAAAGTGGCCTGTATCTACGCGGACAATCCGGCGGTCTTTGACGAAGATTTCGCCAGAATCCCGGAGTTGGCCAAGCATGACATACCCTTGCTGCACGTCGTCGGCACAGAAGATTTTGTGCTACGGCACACGATGACAGTGGAGAAGATTTATCACCAGTGGGGCGGCTCAATCACTGTGATCATGAAGGAGGGCGTTGCGCATCACCCACACAGCCTCATCGACCCGACGCCAATCGCGGACTGGATCGAGCAGCACATGAATCCGGTCGAGGCGAACCGGCCGGCGTTCGCCGATTCAACCTACACCAAGACGCACTACTACAGCCTTCAAAATTCCTACCTCTATCTAAAGAAGGAGGATACGTACGCGACGGTGCGCGGACCGGGATACGTTCCCTCCTACGATCGCTATACAAGTTCGGGGACGGGCAACTTTCACGTGGATTACACATCCATCGTGGTTCCGCAGAAGCCTTCGCCGGGCAAGCTGTGGGTGTTCTATCCGAGCTTTCTCGAGCGCGACTCCGCGGTGGCTTTGGCGCTGCTGGCCAACGGTTACTACCTCGTGTTGCCGCCAATCTCGGGGACGGGGGCCGTCCAAAAGGAGTGGGACGAGGTCTATACCCGGATGGTCGACAATGGCTTTGCGAAGATGGTCGTGATGGAGGGGACCGGGGCAAAGGCGGGCGAGTCGTACGCGTGGGCGATCGCGAACCCGGACAAGGTCTCGGTGATTTACGCGCGGAATCCGCTCATGCGCAGCCTGATGGCGAAGACGCCGCCGATCGACAACCTCGCGCCGCTCGCCAAGGCCGGGGTCCCGATTCTGCACGACTGCGGAAGTCTCGACCCGTGGCTGAATGACCAGACACGGGTGGTAGAGAAGCGGTACAAGGAACTCGGCGGGAAGATCACGGTGCTGGTGGCCGAGGGTGAGGGTCACTTCCCATTGTCGCGCAAGAATCCGAAGCCGGTGGTGGATTTCATCCTGAGCCACCAGCGGTAGGTGCATTACTCAACCCGCTAGGGTGCTTAATCGGCACAACAAATGAGGAAGAATGAAATGAGGAAGAGTATCGTTCTTGCCGCTCTGGCGATTGGCGTGGGAGTCACAATCGGCTCAGTGCACGCACAGGCGCCCGAGCGAGTTGGGCAGGTCTTGCCGCCGAGCGTGTCGAAACGTGGCGATAGGCAGATTGGTTCGTCGGCATTGAACCTCCTCGGTTTGAGAGTCGGGTTTTCCGCCGGCGCGTTCGGGCCGATCTCGTTCTCCGAGGCGGCGGCAAAAGCCGATGCGCTCGGCACAGGGTTCCTGGAAGCTTCGAGCTCCCAGAAAGTCAGCCCCGAGATTCCCAAAAGTCTGGACTACAATCTATCGCCGGACGAAGTCATGGCAGTAAAGAACAGGCTGGCCGAGCTTCGCCTCCGATTAGTAGCCTACCGCGCGGGCACGATTCCCGCCGACGAAAGCTCCCGCCGGCGGCTGTTTGCATTCGCAAAGGCAGTGGGTATCGAAACGATCGTGACGTCCGCCGAACCTGCGGCCTTGCCCGACCTCGACAAACTTGCGGGTGAATACGAAGTCAATGTGGCTTTCGAAGGTGCGAATCCGAAAAATCTCGTGAGCTCGCTCGATGGCCTAAGCAGCCGGATCGGAGTGAGTGTGGACACCGCTGCCTGGGCTCAGGCAGGTATTAAGCCACCGGACGGGCTAAGACTCGTCAACGATCGGCTGCTCATCTTGGGCTTGCCTGACGCCGGCGCCGGCATAGAACAGCTTCTCCTCGAATTGGCCAAGCTAAATCCACCGCTGCCTCCTCCGCCGGTAACATGCGGCGACTGTGCCGGTCCGCGAGTTCCAGTCGGGCCCTTGTTTGTCACCATCGGCGCCAGCGGCGCCGCGGCCGAAGCTTTTGAAAAAGCGGCTCGACCCGCGGAAGGATATCAAGTCGTCCAAATATCCAAGAAGACACCGATCAGCGATGGTCGACCCGGATCGCCGTCCGCGGGGTCCCCAAACGTATCTGATGGAGGGATTCCTACGCTGGACCGGTGGATGATTCGGGATGCTGCTCCGCGCCAGGCGCTCGTCAAACCGAAGAAGGCGAGAAAGTTGTTAGTCATCGACCTCTGCCCGCAGGGAGGCTTTTACCACCGGACCATTCCATACGCCAACCTTGCGCTGCAGTTGATGGCCAGGAACACAGGCGCCTTCGAACCAATCTTCAACAATGACTTGGACAATCTGAAATATCCCAAGATCAAGGAATACGACGCCGTTTTTCTGAACAGCGTCGTCGGTCCCGTATTCAGCGACCCGGACGTGATCAACGGATTGATCCGCTATGTCCGCGAGGGAGGTGGACTCGCTGCGATCCACGGCTCGACCTTTGCATCTCCCGACGTCCCTGAATATGGAGAACTGCTGGGCGCAACGACCGCACCGCATCGCGCGTTTGAGGCGGCGATGCTTAAAATCGACGATCCAAACAGTCCGCTCACCAAACAGTTTGAAGGCCACGATATAGCCTACGTCGATGAGTTGTACCATTTCCCTCCGAGCGGACCATATTCGCGGGAGAAGCTGCACGTGCTCATGAGTATCGACCTGGCCAAATCGGGGCCCCCGCCGCCGGAACTGGCAGTCCGGCCCGACAACGATTATGGGCTCGTCTGGATCAGAAGCTATGGCAATGGGCGCGTCTTCAACTGCGCTTTGGGTCACACGGTGTTGCTGTTTGGCACCCCGCAGATGGCCCAGATGGTTTTTGCCGGAATCCAGTTTGTGCTTGGCGATCTGGAAGCCGACACAACGCCTAGCGCCAAAAAATCAAGCAAACCGTAATCCTTCTGTAACGAATGAAGAAATAAACCAGTGTCCACTTATGGAAGGCGTACTCAGCCGACGATTACTCTGGAGACAGCCCAGCCGGAAGGTTGTAAGCAAACAAAAATGGTTCACGAATTCTAGGTGCCGATAAGCTCGGCTTAGGAGATGTCAAACCGATGTACCGCTGCTACCTCATCGTCTTTACGGCTCTATTGCTCGCTCCATTGACTCGACCGTCTACTCTCCAGATAGCGCGCGAGCAGATCGAAAGCACCGCGATTCATAGGGCTGACATCCGAACGGATGACCGCACGATATTAATGGGCACAGACGCCGTTCGCCGAGGCGCTATCAAGCCCATCGACCTGGGACCTGGGAAGACTGGCTGGATTGAATCATGGTCAAGTAACAACGAATCACTTACTTGGACTGCATACATAAAAAAGGCGGGGGCATACAAAGTTTATGCCATTCTTGAGAGTTCAGGGGAAGATTGTGCGATTGAGGTGTCGGTCGATTCTAAGAGATTAGATGCGCCGTGTGGCAAGAGCAAGTGGAATAGAGTGACTCTGGGCGCGATTCAACTCGCGATTGGCTCGAGAACGATTCTATTTCGGTCGACTGGATCGAGACCTCTCGGTAAGTTCTTTTCATTAGAACTTGTCACGCCCCAGGCTGAGGCGAACCTTGCTCGATTGAGTCAGCAGCAGGCGTCTAGCACAGACTGGATGGTAGCAGCGAAGTACGGATTAATGTTCCATTGGACTAGCCAGACGAAACCCAGGAACGGGGCTCCCAAACCCTACTGCGAAGCGGTGCGCGACTTTGACGTAGATCGCTTCGCAGATATGGTTTCGCAAATGGGCGCCGGCTTTGTGGTTTTCACGACCTCGCATGCAGGTTTCTACTTTCCAGGGCCAAACCCGGTAATCGATGCTATTCTTCCTGGCCGGACCTGCCCAAGAGATCTGGTCGGAGACCTCGCCAAGGCACTCCGAAGGCACAATATCAAGCTTGAGTTGTATTTCCACCCCGGACACGATGACAACGAGTGGTGGCAGCGCACATATTTCAATGAAAACAAGACTGCTTACTTTGACCTTTGGTGCAAGATTATCAGCCAGACCGGTAGGCAGTATGGCGATTTAGTCGCGGGCTTCTGGTTTGATGATGCTGCTTTCACCTATTACCCCTTCAACGCACCATGGCAAAAGATGACCGCCGCAGCCAAAACTGGGGACGCTAACCGGGTGATCACATACAACAGTTGGATTTTGCCCAAACTCAATGACTTCTACGAAGTCTTTGCCGGCGAGAACACATTTTCGACAGAGATGATTACCGGTGATAACTATCTTCCTATAGGCGGCACCGGACGATTCACAGGTGGTCCCCAACAGGGCCTGCAAGGGGAGATCACAGCCATCGTTAATGGGGATTGGGGTCATTTCAAGACAGATGCGCCTATAGATCCTCCGCGGTTTTCAACCAATGTCATGGTCGAGAAAATCAAAGAGTCGATGAGGCGCAGGAATGTTCCCCTGCTGGACGTTGAGGTCTATCAGGACGGAACAATCTCACCAGAGACGTTTCAGATGTTTCAGACCATTCGCCACTCGATTAGTTGACAAACGCTCAGCGCAATTGCCGGCAAAACACACATTGCACCTTGCCCGTTCGCTTCCCATGTCGAAGAATCCTTTTCTGCGCCCCTACCGATGATCGCGAAAGACGCCAACCGCCACTGTCTCCCATTTTGGGAAGAATACACCGGCAATACGTACACTGCCGATGATCAAAATAATCTGCGCAGCCCTGGTTTTCGCGGATCGAGGCCGAAAACCTGGCGCAGTTCTTTGCTTCCCATGCACCCACTCTTTTCGATGAGGACAATGCGAGTTCATATTTAAAAGCCCATGTCACGCCCTGTTCCGGTCGGGTCGTCGCCTCTCCGGACACAGACTTGTCCAAATTATCTTTTTGAGAGTGGAACGGTTGTCTCTGGGAGCAGACTTCATCGAGGCCCGGAGGGCCGTCCGCCAAACGTGAGCCCAGCCCGGAAGGGCTGGGATAGCAATCGGGGGTACGCCCGAGCGCCATAGGCGCGGCACTCATGTCCCCCTAACCAATCCGCGGCCGTAGAGCAGCCAAGAAAGTTAGCTGGAGACAAATTCGGTGTCTGGGGAGTAATCAACTTCTCGGCGAAGGGACTCCCTCGCCGACGCTCACCTGACGAAGAAGAGACGATTCGGCACAGGTCGTGAAAGAGCGGCGACCGTAATAGAGCGCTATCTGCTTTTGGCAAGCGACAACATGAGTTGAGTCCTCATAAACGCCCCAGCATCCGGACAAGCATGGCTGTGTTGGTTTCAGGAAAGCTTGTGCGATGCCGACTTATTAAGGACCCAACCGGCTCTCACGCCATGAGCTGAAGCAGCTTCCCAATAAGTAGACTTAGCGCCCGTTTCCTGAATTCCGAGTTTGACACCACTATATGTAGTATACTATATTGTACCCGCAAAGCGCTAATCACGCCGAATCTCTCGATTCCCAGGGAGCTATTGATGAAACTGCTATGGAAGCTGAATCGGAAGACACTTTGCGCGTGCGGACTCGCAATCCTTCTCGCAGGTTGCCGGCTTCCCGCACCGTCAGCGACCCGGACATTACCCCATTTTCGGGTTAAGTCCGGGTAGGCGGTCACTCGCCCACAGTGCGATTTGGCACTACAAACTTCAACGAATGTCGGGCACCGATTTCACCACTTCTTTCTCGTGCATTGCCTGCAACGAACCAGAACGTTACGACATAGTGGGAGCCACCCTGATAGTCTCGTAGCGATGGAAAATCCTGCAATTCAGACCAACGGGCTCACGCGATTCTTCGGTGCGCTTGCTGCAGTGGAAGATGTCTCCCTCAGCGTGGCTCCAGGGCAGTTCTTTGGTTTTCTGGGACCGAACGGTGCGGGCAAATCTACCACGATCAAGATGCTAACAGGGCTGTTGGAGCCAAGCGCAGGGACCATTGACATCCTGGGGCAGCGGTTTGGTCCCGAAACCCTGGAATTGAAACGACAGATCGGCGTTGTGCCTGAGGGGATGGCATTATTGGGACGGTTGACTGCAACGGAGTATCTGCACTATGTGGGCCGCATGTACGGCCTGGATGCGGCGACCACCAATCAGCGAACGGAAGAACTACTTGAATTTATGCAACTCGCCGACGAACACCGGAAACTTGTGACGGACTTCTCGCACGGAATGCAGAAGAAGCTGGCAATGGCAGCCGCCGTGATTCATGGGCCAAAGGTGCTATTTCTCGATGAGCCGTTTGAGGGTATCGACCCGATCGCAGCGGGAATGTTGAAGAACATGCTGACAGGGATGATCAACCGCGGGGCGACAATTTTTCTCACCACTCATGTGCTGGAGATTGTGGAGCGGCTGTGCACTCATGTGGCAATCATCTCGAAAGGGCGACTGGTGGCCTTTGGATCGCTCGATGAGTTGAGGGCTGGCGTGGCTAGCGCACTGCCCGGTGTCGAGCAGGAGCAACGGTTCACGTTGGAGGAGATTTTTCTGGCAATCTTGGGAGCAGACGGTCACCGAGAGTCGACGCAGGAACTCTCATGGCTGGCGTAACCGGGGTGGGCGTGAATCGGGAAGGCGGAGTGCTCGGCCGGGAAGCCCGGACGCAGTACGCGGCCATGGCTCGAATGCGTTGGCGGATATTTATGAATGGTCTCCGCTCTATTCACGGCCTACGTGATCTGGGCGCCACTGGGATCGCGTGGATGTTCTATTTCGTCTTTGGGCTGGGTTTGGGAATTGGCCTTTGTGCTGCTGCTTACTCGTTCGCATCACGCGCATCATGGCAGTATTTGCCAATCTTGTTTTGGATGGTGAGCTTCCTATGGCTGATGTTTCCCATAGCTGTAGCCTCATTTCAAGAGCAGTCCGACCTGGGCATTCTGCTACGCTTTCCGATTCGTTTCGGGTCGTACTTTCTGTTGTATTTGATCTCCGGCCTGATGGAGCCTTCCACCTTTGTGGGTGTGCTCTGTTGTTTGGGCGTTTGGTTGGGAATCGTCATCGCGCGACCGGATTTATATTTGTGGGCAGCGCTGGGTCTGTCCGTGTTCGCGGTCTTCAACATTCTATTGGTGCGCGCTGTCTTTGCTTGGATTGACCGCTGGCTGGCGCAGCGAAAGAGCCGGGAGATTCTGGGCGCAGTATTCATGGTTCTTATCGTGGGCCTCCTGGCGATCAATTCAGTGTGGAATCAGAAACGCTATGAGGGCACGAAGAACCACAAGGAAGAGGCAGCGCCCTTACGGGAGGCACTGGACAAATATGCGCCGTTGCTAAGGACCGCGAACCTGGTGCAGCAATGGCTGCCCCCTGGGCTGGGTGCGCGGACGTTGCAGCGGGGCATAGAGCAAAAACCTGTGGCGGGGTTTGCCTCACTGAATATGCTCGGGCTTTGGGTGCTTCTTGCGGGAGGTGCGTTGGCGGGTCGTCTCAAGGCCCAGTATCGGGGACAGAACTTGAGTTGGGCTTCGAGCCGGGACAAAGCTATCGGACGCGGGGGCGGGTGGACATTGGGTGGCTCTCGTCCCTTTACCGCAATTGTGGAGAAGGAGTTGCGGAGTCTGATGCGTACGGTGCCATTACTCTGGGCTGTGAGTGTACCTATGCTGTTTGTGCTTGTGATTGCAGGCGTATTTCATCACAGTCCCTCCAGTGACATGAACTCGTTTCCTTATGCGTTTCCTTTGTGCCTGGCTTACGCACTCCTTGGATTTACGGGATTGTTTTACAACAATCTGGGTGCTGAAGGAGCCGGGATTCAGTTGTTGTTCCTTTCTCCAACACCGATCAGAACAGTTCTGTTGGCCAAGAATCTGCTCCACTCCATCTTGTTCGTCCTCGTAGGGTTCGCTGCGGGAGTCCTGAGCTGTCTTCGCTTGGGAGTTCCGCCGTTTGTTGCGCTGGCGGCTACTGGCGCGTGGCTTGTTTTTGCGTTGCCGTGCAATTTGGCCGCGGGAATCATCTTTTCACTCACAATGCCGTACCGCATTAATCCCGGCCGAATCACGCGACCGGCGGGAGCGCAGGCGAACACGTTGTCAGCTGCGTTAATTCAGTTGGGAGTGCTCGGAGTCGGGGTGTTCGTCTTTTGGCTCTGCTGGTCTTTGAAAAACCGGTGGCTACCCGTGCCCATATTCTTGGCGTTGGCCGTGGGCGCATTATTTGTCTGGATGCGTGTGTTGCATTACTCGGATGACAAGGCTAACGAACGCAGGGATTCACTGATAGCGAAGCTGATGGAGGCGGAGTAGTAGATGTACCTTCCTGGCGGCTGAGGGATTGTCGTCATAGGCTTTCCAAAGTCGCGTCGGGTAGTCAGCGAATGGTATCACCTCTGTGTGCAGGTTCCCTTGGGCAACGTTTTTCATGGGGCCCTGGACCAACTCGATCTCAAGAATCGAGGACAACCTGTCCCGGGGGTCCGGTCGGATGGTAGCCAATCCGGAAGTTATACACTTAGCAACACTGCACTGCTGTGTTTATTACTTTCTACGAGAGGAGAGTGACACGCTCATAGTGCGGTTGTGCGACGTTCACGTTTCGGGTTCTTCCCCTTCTTCGCCTCCCCAGCGAAACGGAAACAGAATTACAACTACGACAAAAAATCACGTCACCGATCACAGCTCTGTGAAGCTGTTGATGCACTTTGTATTGATCGGCGGTCATCGCCCAGCCAATTCCGGGTTGTCGAACAAGCAGTAACTTCCGGGTAGGCGGTTACTCGCCCGGAACTGTGGATTGCGGCTTCCAGGCGCTCAATGCGTGCATTGGTGATTTACCGACAACTGACTCAGGTTCTCGGCTGTCGGCAATTCCGGCTAAACCTTGGCTACCCGGTTCCAACGAAGCCTCTCCGATCACTCCTTCGTCTATCGGCGCTCGATCGTCCCTGTGATACAGAATTAAACTTCAGGTTCAGTGGAGGCGATCCATGGCTTTGACGCATCGCAGTCCCTACGCTTGATCGGGCGGCGAAACAGGTGTCAAACCGTAGCGGCGCATAATCTCCATCATCTTTACCCGGTCCGGCGGACCACCTCCCGCCGCGCGGGCCAGTTCGGCCACTTCGCGGAAAAACTGCGGACCGATTGCGGCAGGTGTCACCATGCACAGACCCTTCACGTCTTCGGCGCCGTTGTTGTCGAACCGGTGAACGGCGCTCCGCGGAATGCAAAGCGCCTGTCCCGGCCCCACGTCAATCGGCTTTCCATCTACGGTCCACGTCAAGACGCCTGCGATGCCGTAGAACGTCTCCTCGAAGTGGTCGTGGCTGTGCGCCGGCGCCATCAGGCGCTGTCCGGCAGGGATAGCCACCTCAAAGACCCCAACCGTGCCGCCTGAGTTTTCGGCGGTAACCAGGAAGCGCAGTTCGAGCGGTCCCAGGCGTATCGTTTCGTCGGCTGGATTGACGGATAGATCGACGGATTGCGGTGGCATGGAGACTCCCTCTTCCCGTATTGTTTCGTTCCCCGATCGTTGCGCCGATCGATACGGAATTCGATCCATCGTTTCGTGAATCCCGGTAGAACCCCGTTATGCCGGGGGGAGCAGCTCCATTCCGTACCGGGGGCCAGCCGCGAGCGCTCGGCCGATCAACTCCTGGTTGTGAGACGGAGGCGGCACGGAGCGATCCGTGGCAGGCTCGAACACCTCCGCAAAAAAACCCTCAAGGCCCGCTGGCGTGGCCAGAACCCGGGCCTTCGCAATCGCATCGCCGGTGTTCTTGAAGGAGTGAGCGACCTCGCGGGGAAGATACACAAAATCTCCAGGCAATGCGGTGATTCTATCCCCGCCCACCTGAATCGTCAGCGAGCCTTCGAGCAGGTGGAACGATTCGTCCTCGCGGTGGTGGATGTGCGGCGGCGCGCCTCCGCCCGGCGCGACAGAAATCTCCGACAGAAAGTACGCGCCATGGGTCTCCTCGCCGGTAATAAGAAACGTCATCAGCTCACCGGGACCCCAGTAGGCTGCGCCGGTTCCATCGGGCACGTACTTCACCTGGTTTCGCGGCGGCATGGCGGCGTTTCCCTCTACGCCGACGGCGGGCTGCCTCTCGGTTTGGCCAAGTAAGTCGATCGTCAAAGGTGTCATTTGTCTCTCCCTTTGGTAAACTACGTTTACAAAAAGAATAGTAAACAGAGTTTACGTAGGGTGTCAATGGGCTTTTCACAGGAAAATTCGCCGGTTAAAACCAAAGACATGCTCATTGGCGCGCTCCTGCGCGTTCCGGCCGAGGCCATTCACCGGCGCATCATCCACGATCTGAATGCGGCGGGCTTTAAGGAGCTGAGCCTGCCGCACATGGCGCTGTTCCGATTTCCAGGCCCCGATGGGGTGCGTCCCGGCATTCTCGCCGAGCGTGCAGGGATGAGCAAGCAGGCCATGAACCGCTTGCTTGGAAGCCTCGAAGATCTCGGATATCTGGTCCGGTCCGACGCGCCGGATGAGGGCCGCGCGCGAATCGTCTACTTTACGAAGCGTGGGCACGCCGCCTACGCAAAGGCTCTGGAAGTGCTCCGCGAGATCGAGCGCCAATGGCGCGCCGAGCTTGGCCCCAGGGATTTCGCCCAACTCAAGGAATTGCTTTTTCGCGTCTGGGAGAGTCCGTTGATCCGTTAGTCGTCCGCTGTCGCGGCCAGGTAAGAACTTCGCGGTACTGATCAAGCATCAATGTGCATTAGCGATTCTGTGTCAATCGAAGATCAACGGCGAAGTCATCAATACTGGCGAGAAACAAGCGAAGCTGAGCATCACGTCCCGCAAGGATGGCTTACCCGGAATTGAGATCGAATTCGAGCCACGTGTCCCAGTGCGATCTGGATTGAACGATACGGAGCCACATTTATGGATGGTGTGTGCTTTTTCTTGCGTCTATACTTTGTGGGACTCGCCGATCCTTCCCCAGATTGCGCTTTCCTGGCGCTCGCTGGCGTACGTTCCCGAGTACCTCGCGCTTGCACGTTTGGAGGTTCATTGAAGTCCACGATGATGTCATCTCCACTTCTGGTCCCAGGCATGCTGGAGCGGGCTGGGAAACTGTTTCCTCGTGTTGAGATCGTCTCGTATCTCCCCGATGGTTCTCGACATAGCTATACGATTTCCGATCTCCACCGACGCTCGCGGCATTTGGCAACTGCGCTCCGTCGCGCGGGAATCCGCAGAGGTGACCGGGTTGGCACTCTACTGTGGAATGGGCATGAACATCTGGAAGCCTACTTCGGAATCTCCGCGGCGGGCGCCGTCGTTCACACTCTGAGCGTGCGTCAACATCCGGACGAACTCGCCTACATCATGAATCACGCTGAGGATCGCTTCCTCATCATCGAGGATGTGCTCCTCGATGTCTGGCAACAGGTGAAGTCGCGGGTCCATTGCGAGCGTATCTTCGTGGTAGATCGCGGCAAGGGATTACCCGCCGGAACGGAATCCTACGAAGCGTTTCTGGCCGAAGCAGGCGACGACCCGCAGTATCCCGATCTTGAGGAAGACGATGCTGCCGCGATGTGTTACACCTCCGGCACCACCGGCCGGCCCAAGGGTGTCCTCTATTCACACCGATCCATTGCGCTCCATGCTCTCGCGAGCTCGATGCCCGATCACTTCAACATCAGTCGCCATGACACTGTTCTTCCTGTTGTCTCCATGTACCACGTTAATGCCTGGGGTTTGCCCTATTCGGCGGTCATGAATGGAAGCAAGCTAGTGTTGCCCGGCCGAAACCTCCAACCGCCTGCCCTGCTTGACCTGATGCAGCAGGAGCAGGTAACGCTCGCCGCCGGGGTTCCGACCATATGGATGGGAATCCTGGATGCGCTCGAAAAGAACCTAAGCCGTTGGAACCTTGCGAGCAAGTTGCGCGTTCTCATCGGGGGCGCAGCAGTTCCCGAATCGATGTTCCGCCGGTTCGACAACTTCGGCATTCAAGCCACTCAAGCTTGGGGCATGACCGAAACGAGTCCGGTGGCTACCGTCTGCGCACCGAAATCCGGCATGGAGGCATGGCCGAAAGAAGAGCTTTACCGGCTGCGCGCCCGACAAGGCCTCCCGCTGCCATTCGTCGAAGTGCGTGCCATCGGCGACGAGGGTGAGGTCCCGTGGGATGGAGAAACTTCGGGTGAGTTACAGGTGCGCGGGCCTTGGATCGCAGGCAGTTACGTTGGCCTCGAACAGCCGGACAAGTGGACGAAAGAAGGATGGTTTCGAACAGGAGACGTGGTCACAATCGATTCGGAAGGATACGTCAAGATCACGGATCGTATGAAGGACCTGATCAAGTCGGGCGGAGAGTGGATCAGCTCGGTCGACCTGGAGAATGCGTTGGTTGGACACGCAGCGATCCGAGAGGCAGCTGTCATCGCCGTGCCACACCCGAAATGGCAGGAGCGCCCCCTGGCTCTGGTGGTCCTGAAAGAGAATCTGACCGTGGACCCTTGCGAGTTGCGCTCCTTCCTGCAGCAAACCTTCGCGCCATGGCAAGTGCCCGATGCATTCGTGGTTGTCGCCGAGCTTCCACATACCTCAACCGGAAAGCTGCTGAAGAGCAAACTGCGGGAGGAGTTCAACGATTGGCAATGGGATACTGATCGCAGCGTCGCTGTGTCCTGACCGCCCCCGACATTCGCTAGAGGGAAGCGCAGGGAGATCCATTCCATGCGCTCAACGACTCATTGAGTGATAACAGCCACACAAATCATTCATCCAGCTTCGGAGACCTCCCAATAGAATTAGTAATCGTAACGCGCATTTCGTCATTCACTTCTGGATGGTCGCCAACCGGGACACCCGTTTTGGGGTAACTTCCGGGTGGGCGGTAATCCGGACATTTTCGTCCGGTCCCATGCCTGAAAAGTACCTCCCTGAAAGTTCCGGTTTGCCCGTCATGGATCATCGGATCAGTAATATGAGAGTTGCCTATTCGGGACAAGTCGATGTGAGGTACAGAAATGAAGAGTGCTGCGATTGCCCAGATTCGTACTCCCACAGAAGATGAGCTTAACGAACTTCGGAACCGCTGGACCGCCTTACGACAGCAGAGATGGCCAGCTTCGACGACCTTGAGTGAGGAGTTGCAGAATTATTTGCGGCACGCTGTCCACATGGTTGGACTCATTGCTGGTTTGCAGACGACGACGGGTCAGGAGCTATGGGACAACAATTCACCGCTGTCGGTTTCGCTGGATGGTGTTGCACGTCTCCGAGACTCGGTGCGCTTATTGAGCCTAGCTTTATCACTCTGGAGCCGTACGGATGTGGCTCATGAGGCGGAACAGAGCCAATGACGAGTCGGCTGGCGGCTAGACGGAAGTTTGGTTGCCAAGGTGGATGGGGCAGGCGCGGCCCGGTGCAGAGTGCAATGCCTATGCGCCTTGATATGAGGCGGATCGAAGCGGTGAGGATTCAGCCCAAGCATGGCGTAATCCAATGTACCGCATGAACCGTAGAGACCACACATTGGCGGTTACGGTCGTGTGGTCGCCAATCCGGACATAACCCCGACTTTCGAGTTCTGTCCGTGTAGGGGGGTTACGTCCAGGTGAACTGGATTTGTAGACACTAAGACATATCGGTACCTTTCTGTCAGTGGTTCACGATCTGGCGCGGCGAACACGCCTCCGATCGTAATCACGGACCGTTCCTGCTCACTCGTCTCGCAGTAGCCGCGCCGGATTGACGGCGAGGGCGTGACGAGCCGGGACCCAGGTCGCCACCAGGCCGATGAGCGCCATGGTTGCGACTACCCCGCCCAACACCAGTGGGTCACGTGAGGTGGCCTGATAGACGATCTGAGCAAGGAAGCGGCTGACGAGCATGCCGAGCGCCAAGCCAACGATCGAACCCGAGGTTAGCAGCACGAATGGGCGCCCCAGGGCGGAGCGCATGAGCTGGATACGGTGCGCTCCCAGTGCCACGCGAATACCGAGCTCTCGCATGCGCTTGCTGACGCTATAGGCCGCCACGCCGAAGGTTCCGGTAATGGCGAGCATCGCCGCCAGCAGGCCCATGATGCCGAGCGAGGCCGCAGCCACGCGCGCGGGGAAGAGCACCAGACCGAGCGCGGTGGGCCAACTGGAAATGGTGAACGGCAAGCCGGGATCGATTCCGGTAATGATGCGATGCACGGCAGATGCCGTATCCGCGTCGGGCATCTGTGACCGCACGACTAGCGTTGTCTCGGTGTCGCCCGCCTGTGCAAGCGGGAAAAAGACTGCGCCCTGACGGTCTTCCGTCAGCGAATCGTACTTCCCGTCTTCGACGACACCGGCGACCTCAATGCCGTCTTTGGCGCCGCGCAAAAAACGCCGGCCAATGGCCGCTGTCGCCGATCCGAAGAGCTGGCGAGCGAAAGTCTCACTCACGAGGGCGATCTTGGGAGAGCCGGCGTTGTCTAACCACGCCACATCGCGTCCGGCGATTAATCGAGTCCCCGCAGCCTTTAGGTAGCCTGGTGAGATGGAAAAGTACTTTGCGCCAAGCGCAACATGAGACGGAGTGAACTCCGTAGTGCCCTCCCGATAGAAGCCGGTGGAGTTGCCGCTCCCGCTGAGCGGCGTGTAGTTGATGGTGCCGGCGGCGGTGACGCCGGGAATGCCGAGAGTCCTCTCCAGCATGCGCTTCTGGATCACCAGCGAATCCTTGTTGGAGTAACCGGCCATCTGCATGTCTGTAGAGGCGAGCATCGCACCCTGCGGCTCAAAGCCGATCGGCGCGTGCAGCGAGTGTTGCATGCCGCGTGCTGCCACCAGCGAGGCGGTGACCAGCAGCGTGCACAGTGCAATCTGTAGGCCGAGGAGAAGATCGCGCAAAGTGAAGTGGCGGAAGAGAACGGGACCAGGCGCACCCTTCATCACCCGGGCCGCATCCGTCTGCCAGATCTGCCGTGCGGGCAGCAGCCCGAAAAGAATGCCGCTGGCGAGCGAAAGCAGCAGTGCGAGCCCATAGACGCGGATATCCGGGTCGACCGTAACGTGAACGGGGAATGCGCGGAAGGGTTGCCAGCGCGTGAGCAGCCGAAGCAGGACGGTTGCGAATGCGGTCCCGGCGATGCCGCCCGCGAGCGAAACGAGCACCGCTTCGGTGAGCAACTGGCGAAGGATATGCCACCGGCTGGAGCCAATGGCCAGCCGAATCGCCAGTTCGCGGCTGCGATCGGCGGCGCGCGTGGCAAAGATGCTGGCCAGATTGGCGCAGGCGGCCAAAAGAACCAGGAAGGCCAGCACGAAAACTCCCAGCAGAAACGCGCGCGTGGCATCGCCCAGCAAATCACCCATCAGTCCAGGCTTCACCAGGCGCGCGCCCATGCCCTGGTCATCCTCCGGATACTGCTTCCCTAGCGCTCCGGCAATCACGTTGAGGTTGTCTTGTGCCTGCTGCGCTGTTACACCGGGCCTCAGCAGTCCCACAGCCCCTATCGTGTGATTGCCGCGGTTTCGAAGAAAGTCGTAGCCCTGGATCTGGTCCTCATTCACCATCGGCATCCAGAAGTCAGGCCAGATGAAGAGGTCGATGCCGTGAAAGTTCGCCGGTGCGACACCGATGATCGTGAAGGGATGCTTGTTGAGCTCGACGGCCGTTCCCAGTACACGGGGGTCGGCATGGAAGCGGTTGCGCCAGAAAGCATCGCTGAGCACGATGTATGGTGCGGAATCAGGCCCGTGCTCGTCGCTCTCGTGGAAGAAGCGGCCGAGCTCCGGTTGCACGCCGAGCATATCGAAGTAGTTGCCGGAGACTTCGTAATCCCATCGTTTCTCAGCAGACCCGCGAACGCTGACTCCGGCCGCATCGAGCCGGTACGCTGCCATGTCGCTGAAAGTCGAGTTCCGCACCCGGTAATCCAAGTAATCCGGATATGACTGAGTATCGTCACCCTGGTTCTTCTGCACGACCTCGTACAGGCGCTCCGCATGCGGCAGATCGAGCGGCCGCAGAATCAGCGCATTCAGCACGCTCAACACGACGACATTCGCGCCGATCCCGAGAGCCAGCGTCAGGATCGCGGTCAGCGCGAAGCCGGGCGAGTGGCGCATTTGCCGCAACGCGTAGTGAACATCTCGGCCGATACCCGCCAGCAGCGGCGAGGTGTCCTCAGCGGTAGCGCGTTCGCGCATCACAGTTTTGTTTCCGAAGCGTAACTGCGCATCGCGACGTGCCGCTTCCGGTGCCATGCCGGCCGCGAGGTTGTCCTCAATGCGCATTTCGATGTGGGCCTTCAACTCGGCATCGATCTCGCGATCGACGCTCGACCGGCGGAAGAGATTCGCGCTGCGGCGAAGATGCGTGACGATACGGCGAATCAGCGACATGAGTACCTCCTACGCGTAGCGCATGACAGCACGGACACCCTTTACCAACTGATTGAAGCTCTTCTCGGCCGCCTCCAGCTCTTTTCTGCCGGCAGCGGTAAGCCGGTAGTACTTCGCCTTGCGGCCGGATTCGGTCAGCGCCCAGGCGGACTTTATCCATCGGCTCTGCTCCATGCGGTGCAGCGCCGGATACAACGAGCCTTCCTCGACAGCCAGCAACTCGTCGGAGGCCCGCTGCACATGCAAAACGATGCCGTAGCCGTGCATCTCGCCCTTCTGGTCGAGGGTCTTGAGAACCAGCAGATCGAGCGCTCCCTGAAGATCTTTCCTTGCCATGCGACCATCCCTATACATCTATGAGTAAGAGTGAATGTACCCATAGATGCATAGGGATGTCAAACGAGGGACTGAAGCGGGACGCTACGGTTGAGGCTTGCGAGTGAATAGGTTTCGGGATCTTTCCGGGTCAGAACGCAGGGGTCCTGCTCCTGCCCAATTGAGGATGTGGTTTAGTACCGAGAAACGCCGCAGGGGGCCAGGAATGGGTTATGCCCGATCTCTCACCTTGTTTTGGCTATCGGCGGCGATGCACCGGTGACGACGATATCGATTCGGGACTCTAAATTCCTCTCAAGATCGCGCAAGTAGAAGTAGTCGGGTCGCAGTTCCACTTGACTTGCCAGGCGCATCTGATCGCCAAAGTGCGGCGAGGCCGGATCTTCGCTCACGCCCGGCAGCATCTCAGAGTAGGAGGTTAGCGACCCATCCGGGTGGAACGCGACCACGAATGGCACCCGCTGACAGCAGTATGCGTCGAGCAGGGCCGACCTCTTGACGTCCTGTCGAAACGCCATGGTCCGCATCGCTTCAGCCCCGCTGGGCCCCAGGACCCAGGCGCCGATTGTGTTGAGCTCTCTTTTGTCTTGCGACGAATCGATCGCGGCGCCGCCGACGGGAAAGGAGTCGGGTCCTCGTCCGATACGGTGAACGTCGCCGAAGACGAGATTGATAGTGCCAAAGCCCTGACGAAGAGAGGCGTACGCCGCCAGGACGGCGTCCTCCACACTGCGCTGTTGCGCCGGCGAGAGCGGCCGCCCGGCTTCGACAGCGCCTTCGATCTCCCCGGCAGCCTTGTGGGACGCCGAACGCATCGCTTCGCGAAACGCCATGTAGTAGAGGGCCCCGCGCGATTCTTTCGAGAACACGCCGTCGAAAGTCTCCAGAGCCGCAACGAACGTCGCGAGGTCCGGATCGGTGTTCTTAGCCCAGGCACCCGAAAGCTTGAGCGCTTTGAACATGCCGCCCCATTGATCGGCGCCAAAAACCTTCTCGTCCATGGTGATCCGGATCGCCGCCTCATCGTTGACCCCATGAGCGTTTTCGAGTAGTTCGATCATTCTCAGTTGACGGGTGTTGGTCTGGCCGGGGTCGAAAGCATAATAGGCCGGGTATTTTTTAGGATCGAGAATCGGTGTGGCGTACATGCGGTCGGGGCTCACATTGTCGTTGCCGACATAGTCCTGGGGTGGGTTCTCCACCTGCACCGCTTCGCTTAAGGAAACAAATCCCGTCCACGCTGTTCGAGACGTCGACCCGTCGAGGGGAAGCGTCACGTCCACCCCGTCCGGGCGCTTCGGAAGACGGCCGGGCCGGATGTAGAGCAACGTCCCATCCCTTCCGGCCAGGATCAGGTTGGCGGGATAGAGATCCATCGGCGCCAGCGCGGTTTTGATGTCGGCGTGGGTGCGGGCATGAGCCATCTCGAAGAGTTCGGCATTTCCCATGCCGACTTGGTCGAAATACGCTGAGCTCACGACAAAGGCGTCGTCTCCACGCCGCTCTACCACCGGTGAAAGAACACCGTTGTGACGCGTGTACTCGAACTCACCGTTAACCGGCGCGGTGCCGCGGACGTTGATCGTGTACGGCGTCACGACCATCCGCTGAAGCTTTCCGTCGAACAGGTAAGCGCGTGGGTCTCCCTTTACGGTTGGGATACGATAACAGTCCCCTGTGTAACGAGGCCCTTCGGTCCATCCCCAGGCGAAGTCGTTGCTGTGGCCAAAGAAAAACATTGCCGCGCCGGTCACGTCGAATACCTGCACATTCAGCGAGCCCGCCTTCATGCGCCACGGATAGAAGAGGGTTCCAACAGCCTCCCACGGATGATGGGAATCGGAAGAGAAAGTGATCCCCTTATCCGCCGTCCTGCTTCGACCGATGGCAAAGGCGTCCGAGGCTTCGCTGGTTGTCAGTCGACTTGGTGAGTACACGACTTTCTGCGCCGCCGCTGCCAGGCGGGCCGGGCAAATCGCGTCCGCCTCGAGGGTAAACTGCCAGAGCAACGCGAGGGGCATAGCGGGTTCAAGCACCGGCGCCCAAGCGGGTTTGCGCGCCGGGTGGTCAACCATGAACTGGTTGATTCCGGCTATGTAGGCTTGCAAATCCAGACGATATTGCGCCGGGATCTTCGTCAGGTTCAGGCGTGCTTGCTCCAGGATCTGGAACTTCTTCACCCGCAGGTCGGAGGCGATGGTGTCGGGTATCTCCCCGCTGAGCGTCGGTCCCACCTTGTCGGCGCCGATCGGCCCAGGGCCGAACGCAGCAGCAAGTTCGCCCTTGACGCCGAGATATAGCAACAGCACCTGATCGAGACGATCCTCGGCCGTCGCATAGCCAAGGCCGAAAAAGCCATCCTCTTCGCGGGCAGCGTAGAGGTGGGCCATCCCCCATAGGTCCCGAAAAATGGTGACCTGACCTCTCTTCAGCTCGAGCGGCGCGTTCGCCTGAGCAGCCTGCGCGGGCACACGGAGGCAACCGGGAGCAAGCATGATCATGCCGAAAAGAGCGATTCCCCAGCAGCGGTTGAGGCGGTTCCTGAAGAGTGGGGAGCGAAGGGTCGACATGATTTTCTTTCGTACAGCACATTACCGTGCGCCAAAGGGCTTGCCTCGCACCGTCGCGTAGACGGCATCGAAGACGGTCAAGCCGTTGATATTTGCCACGCCACCCACGGTGATCGGATCGCCCAGATATTGAACTTTGCTCTCCGCGTTGGTGAACGCAGGCCACTGGGGAAGGTCCGGGCCGTTCGGATTGCCTGACTTCGCGAAGTTGACCCAATAGCTCGACATCTCTTCGGCCACTCTCCGATCTGCTTTGCTCCAGCGCCAGGGCTCTTGATTCAGATGGTCGAAGACATACCAGAGCTCGGCAAAGTGGCTTGCGCCCCAACCCTCGTACACGGAGCCGGCCGGGAACGGCGGCTGCTGTCGAAACGAATAGTAGTAGACAGGCTTCTGCCCGGTCGCGGCCTGCAACCTCGCCCATGCCCACATGTCCCACCCAAAGCGGAGGTCGCGCTCGAAGCCGAGTCGCGCCTGCCGCGCCTCTTCGTCGGTCGCGTGGGGATACGCTGCAATAAGCGAGGGCGGGAGCTGGCCGAAGCTGTGCTCAATGTCGCTGCCGAACGTGGCCGCCTTCACTTGGCTGGCATCCGTCAACGAACGCGCCTCATCGGCATTCGAACCTATCAACAGCGGCACATCGTTCTGCTGCCCGGAAGCGAACGCTTCGTAGGGCGAAAAAGGAAGCACATAAGGTTCGATCACAGCGTGAACTATGCCGCCGCCGTCGCCAGTAAGCTTCGCCGCCGGCAGAGCGCGCAGTTCCTGAAGCGATGTAGCACCCAGCGAAACGGCATACTTCTCTCCATCGCGTTCCGCATTGGCCAGCAGAAACTTCGGTGCGAGCTGGAGCGGCTCAAACAGACCGCCGCTCTCTCCAATCCCGCGCTGAAATAATCCCTTCGCCAGCGGCGAGGCCATCAGCATGCTCACCGACATTGACCCGGAGGATTGACCGGCGATGGTGACACACTTCGGGTCGCCGCCAAAGGCAGCAATATTCCTCTGGATCCATTGGAGTGCAGCGATCTGATCCATCAAGCCGTAGTTTCCGGACGAGTGGTGCGGGGACTCGCGCGTCAGTTCAGGAAGAGCAAGAAACCCGAGTGGGCCAAGCCGATACGCAATGGTGACAACGATCGTGCCCTTCTGCACCAGCCGGTCGCCCCAGTAGAGCGGCATCGAGGCGGACCCGTTGATGTACCCCCCGCCGTATATCCAGACAATGACTGGCAGGTGCTGGTACGTACTCTTCGCCGGCGTCCAGATGTTGAGATACAGACAATCCTCATCCACCTTGGGCGGTGTCTCGCCCGGCATCGATACCCCAACCTGCATGCACGCCGGGGCAAAGGCATCCGCCTTACGCGTGCCAGTCCAGGATGCGGCATGTTGCGGGGGGCGCCAACGCAAGTCACCCACAGGCGGGGCAGCGAATGGGATTCCTTTGTAGACAACAAACCCATTTGCGCGTACCCCGGATATCGTTCCGGTCTCAGTCCGGACTTGCTGCGCGACGGCGGCACTCGCCAGCGCTGCCGCTGCTGCTAACAAACATGCGAGTCTCCGTCGGTTCCGCATTTGGATCCTTCGCCTTGGCTTTCTTCTGTTAAGAATGAGAAGTTCGTTTCCCTATCGAGCGCGCCCAGCAGTAAGGCAGGAAGGCCCCTCTTGGAGCACGTGCTGCGACTATTGCATCTTCTGCGCGTCGCTGCTGTGCAATAACGCACACATGGTTGGAACGGGAAGTCGTAACTCGACCCTACGCTCTTTGCACACCGCAACGTGGGATTTCGCCGAGCGTTCGGCAAATCCAAATCGACTTGTCTGTCGGAAGGTGTTAACTCGTTTCGACTAAGTCTGCAGTTGCTGGCGATCGAAACGGGCCAGGCGGCATCGAGATACTGCCTGGACGGAGACGAGATTTGCAGTGCCCAAGAGAATTGGAATCTCACCAAAGAACTCGCCCGTGCTGAGCTGCTCAAGCTCCCGGCGTTGTCCCACAATATCCTTGACCCCCTGGAGAAAGCCCTCCAGAACCGCGAAGAACCGCGGATCCTCGCCTTCGCGTATGACCCAATCTCCGCCTTCAACGCGGATGTCTGCCGCCTTCTGTGCGAGTAGAGCCCAAGTTCCTGCATATGATTGCAACCATTGCGTGGGTGCACATTGTTTGGTCTCGATAGCTGACAAGTGTTCCCCTAATCCCGCCCAGATCTCTGTTGATGCCAACAGGTCGAGTCACTCATCGAGCCGGGAAACGAATGTGGATTACTTCCGCAAAGCGCGTCACAGGACTAATGTTCCGAGGTCGGCTAAAACCCTCGCTCGACGAGCATTGGCCGCCACCGTTCGGAAACAGAGGGGCGTCTCCTAGATCAAGGAACGGAGATGACCAACCAATTTCGAAGCATGAATTGGCTTAAGCAGGAGTTCGAACTGGTGGCCGCGAACACGCAGTGCGTACCCTTTATTGGGGGATGCTATTAAGTGCCATATCCCCGATGTTTCATCGACTGGAGCTTTTCGTTATCTGGCCAGGAAACGGTAAGCAAAAAGGAGGAATCCTCGAGAGCCTCCACCTGATGTTTAATCGAAGCGCCCAGCGCCAGCACATTGCCCGGACTCAGATCATGCGCTTTTCCTTGCACTGTGAAGCGTATCGATCCGTTTAATACTTGGACCGAGATTGTGCCATCGGCATGATGGTCTTTTATCCTGGCGGCCTTCTCCATAGAGATCAACACGATCCTGAGGTCTGATTTCTTAAAGAGAGTCTTCGCATAATGACCCGATTCCCATGGTTTCTTCCGCTCCGAATCCGCGATCTCCTGTGCTACGTCAAACTGCGCAAGGTCCTTCGTCATGGTCCCATCATCGGCAAAACCTTCCGTCGTCATATGTTCTTTCCTTTCCACTGAGTTTGATGCCGTCCTCCCGAATCTGGACGGGCAGCTTCATGCCGATCTGCCGTAGTTTGATCCGTTCCACGCGCCTTTTGTCGTTCACCATCCACAGCTGCTCACGCAGCGATGCTGCGGAGGATCTATGGAAATGACAGCAGTTTTCGCAATTTGGCGCGCGGTGCCGTCAAATCTGCGAGCGTATAGCCATCCAACACCTCTATAAACGCGGCACGCGCATCTTCCATTGCGCTGAGGAGCCGACAGTTTGGCAAGATGGGACACGAGGCTTCAAGAGGGTGCATGCACGGCACGAGACCCATGTCGGGCTCGATCCGACGCACGACCTCTCCCACGTTGATCTCCGCCGCTGGCCGGGCCAGACGCAACCCGCCATTCTTTCCGCGGGTTGTGCTGACGTAGCCCTCAACCCCGAGCCGATGTGCCACCTTGACGAGATGGTTCTGCGAAATCCCATAGCTCTCGGCGACTTTTGAAATCGTCGTCAGCCCGTCCCCCTGAACGGCAAGGTACATCAGAAGCCTCAGAGAGAAATCGGTGTAAGCGGTTAGGCGCAAGTTCTTTGTTCACCTTTTGAAGCGTTTGACATGTCGTATTACGACCTTAATTTCTGATAAGGTGTATATATAATACATGTTTTATGGAGCAGAGCCCGGCGCGAGGCTTGGCACGCGCTGCGTGAGGTAGTCTATTGATTCCTTTCGACGCCGCACATCAGGCAGTTCACTATCCGGACGATCGCCGCTTTCGCGTCTGGCTGAGTTCGCAAGCTCTCCTGGTCGCCTTCGCGCTGGTGCTTGGGCCACTATTGCTTGCGTGGCTGCAACATGCGACCTTCGGACTGCCTCACCTTGAGCCTTCTCCGGCTTCTGCTGAAGGCACTCCGAGTGGACCGCATGGCTTTCCCTTCTGGGTTCGCTGGAGCCATTTTTCGAATCTGTTCTTCCTTTTCATGCTCATTCGCAGCGGCCTCTCTATCTTGATGGATCATCCGCGACTCTACTGGAACGACCATTGCACGCCGGGAACGGAGTGGATCCGGTTCACGCCCCTGGAAGTGCCGAAAGACCGCATGTGGACCGCGAAGGATGACGCCCGCTACCTTTCACCGCTGGTCTCGACCCCGGGCTACCGCCACACGGTGGGGATTGCACGCTCATGGCACTTCATTACGGTCTACGGTTTTGTTTTGACCGGAGTCTTCTTCGTCATCGGCCTTCTAACCAGCACGCAGTGGGAAAGGCTGGTGCCGACCTCTCCAGGCGTCTTCGTGCAGGCATGGAACACCTTTGTTCTCTATGCCAACTTTCACTTTCCGCCTGAGCCGAACGGCTTTTACGGCTATAACGCCCTGCAGCAGCTCGCCTACTTCGCCACGGTGTTCATTATGGCTCCGTTGTCGATTCTCACCGGAATGGCGATGTCTCCTGCACTTGTGAATCACTTCCCGTCCTATACGAGGATCTTTGGCGGCAGGCAAGGGGCGCGCTCGATCCACTTTCTCATGCTTGTCGGATTTGTAAGTTTTATCGTGGTCCACGTAACCCTTATCGCTCTGACGGGGTTTCAGCGGAATATGAACCACATCGTGCTTGGGACAGACGATCTTCGCCCGACCGGAATGATTCTGGGGTTCCTCGGAATCGCCATGGTCCTGCTGTCGTGGGTGGTCGCGCACTATGTCTCTTGGTACTTCCCACGCGGACTTCAACACGCGCAAAAGGCCGTCACTCATCCAGTCATGCTGCTTACGCTGGACAAACTGATTCTCCGTGAACACTACACGACGAAGGACCTCTCGCCACACTTCTGGCCCAACGGCAAAATCCCTGTGCGCGAGGATTGGAAGCAATTGGTTGCGGAAAACTTTAAGAGTTACAGGCTCAAGGTCACCGGCCTGGTAGAGAATCCAGTTGAGTTGTCGCTGGATGATCTCCGCGTTCTCGGCCTGGAAGAGAACATCACCATGCATCACTGCATCCAGGGTTGGTCCGGCATCGCTCAATGGGGTGGTGTCTCCATGCGCAAGCTCATCGATCACGTCAAACCGTATCCATCCGCCAGGGTGGTGGCGTTCTACTCTTTCGGCGGCTCACTTTACGGGGATCTTTACTACGACACCCAGACCATCTTCAATGTGCTCAAACCGGGGTGCCTTCTGGCTCTCTCCATGAACGGCTCCCCGCTCCCCGCGGAGTATGGCGCGCCGCTGCGACTGCGGGTAGAGAACCAACTCGGCTACAAAATGGTGAAGTGGATCGAACGCATTGAATTCGTTGCCTCGGAGAAGGTCTTAGGCGAAGGGGAAGGCGGGATCAATGAAGACCATGAGTACTTCGACTTGCTCCCGAACATCTAGAAGTGGCGAAGCCGAGTCATCATCCTTTGAACCCCCTACCTAATCATCGGGCAGAACATGTCTTTCGGCTCATTGAACGGCTTCGCCTCGGTTGGCTGCTCGCCCATCTGCCCTCGACATTTGTCTGGGCAACGTACGTAGCCCTCAATAGCTTCGTCACGATTGCTCTGCTGACATTATTAGCATTGCTTACTCGTAGTCCGTTTGTCTTCCCGTCTCTGGGGCCGACTGCCTACCTCTTCTTCTTCTCGCCGCAGACGGAATCCGCTTCGCCTCGGAATGCCGTGCTCGGACATCTCATCGGGCTCATCTGCGGCTTCGCTGCCTATCGAATCACAGGTATGCACCCGTTTCCGCAAGGGTTCGGCGGGGAGGTCTATTGGCCACGCATTCTCGCATCCGCACTCGCCCTCGCACTTACCGGAGCCATCATGGTCATGCTGCACGTCAATCATCCGCCAGCGGGTGCGACCACAATGATCGTTTCTCTTGGCATCCTCGCGAAACCTGAATATCTTGTGATCATCGAAATCGCCGTGGTCTTGCTGGCCGCCCAGGCGTTCGTAATCAACAGGCTTGCGGGATTACAGTATCCAATCTGGCGGTGTCACCCACCGCGTACATGAGGTCCTCAATGAAGAAAGAAAACCGTATCACTGAAGCGGAGATTGCGAGTCTCGTCGATCGCTTTTACGCAAAGGTGCGTGAAGATGACGAGATCGGCCCTCTCTTCAATCAAGAGGTGCAGAATTGGGACGCCCATCTGGCTCTCTTGAAAGACTTCTGGTCCAGTGTATTGCTGGCAACCGGTCGCTATAAAGGCAATCCGCTCGTGGCACACTTTCGCCTGCCCATAGAGGAAGGGTACTTCGGCCGCTGGCTGGTGCTGTTCACAGAAGCGGCGAGCGAGGTAGTGACCCCACCGCATGTAGCGATCGTCACGAATAAGGCGCATCTGATTGCCATCAACATCAAACGGGTTCTCGCATCTCGGAGCAAGGCTCCCGAGGATCGGAAATGCCAAACGTAAAAACCAATTGCTATCTATGTGCGTCAAGCTGATGGGTGATAACTTCTCTAAAATTCGGCAACCGGGCATGCTTGATCCAGGTCAGGTGTTGCCAAGTCGCCAATGCGCTCGCTGACACCGGATTAGTACCGATATGTCGGCATGTGTCCGCCGATCTGCCTGCGCATAAGGATCTTCGGACGACACCCACAGGCTGAGGGACTCGTCGCGACTGGTTCAACCTTTTCAACCTTAAATTGCAGTCCCGGGAGGATTGTCGCCAATCCGGAAGTTACGTCGTTTCGGATGAGCCGCTGAGCCCTGAGGAGTCTTCAGTTCTGTCGCCCGTATGGTCGACGGATCTCATTCCCGTTGACGGGTGTTGCTCCAAACGACCTGACACACTCCGACAATCAGCATGATTGCGCCGTAGAACACCCAAGGTTGATCGCCTTGCATGAAGCTGCGACTAAGAGAGCCCCAAGCAAGATTCAGCCCCTGCACAATCCAGATCCCTCCCATCAGAACCATCAAGACACCGATGAGGCTGCTGATCACTCGCATCACCGCGTTGAATACACAACTCATCGCGCACCTCGAGACAAAAAGGTCCGTGTCCACCTGCTGCGGGAGCACATCGAAAAGCTCCTGAATAGTGGGCTCCTGAGCATGATAATGCGTCTAGCGTACATCTCGGTAGGGTGGGCGGTTATCCACCCGGAACCCGGAACTCCATCCCAGACGTCGGAAGTTCTGAGTCAATAGATCCCCGGAATCAGCCGCCAGGTTCGAGCGACATAGGCAGCGTATTCGGCGCCGAAGTGTGCCCCCAGAATGCGCTCTTCGGAGTGAATGCGTGGGATGAGCGGCACCAACAGTAGCAAAGCAATCACAACGCCCGACCAGCCGCGAAACGCCAGTCCCCATCCCAGCATGTTGATAATCATTCCCAGGTAGCTGGGGTGGCGAACAAGGCTGTAAATGCCGTGTGTTACCAGCGTGTGGCCCGGCTGGATGGCCACCAACCCACTGAACCTCGAACCCAGCACAAAGACCGGCCACAGTCGCAGTGCTCCGCCGAGCACGTACAGAATCACCCCTATCCAGCGAGTTGTTTCTCCGTCGATGGTCCACAGTCCGATGCGATCTGTATGGCGACAAATTCGGCGACAGGATACCTATCAAGCCTGTCCAAATTAGATTAAAAAAAATACCCTTCGTCCGGCAACCACTCTCCACGAGACGGTCGCCGCCCTTTCCTTTGTCATCCCGCCTGCCCCGCCCCGCCCCGGCGTGCCGTGGGGCGCGCCGTGGGAGCGGCTGACTTACCTGTGGCAAGTCAAGGATGGAATGAACATGGGAAAGCGGTGTTTGCAATCCAGGCCCGGAGGGCCGGCACCAAAAATAGCCCAGCCCGGAAGGGCTGGGTCCACAAGCCAGGCGGTCGAGCACCGGAGGTGCGGCACCACACTCTTCCTTTGTTCATTGGGAGCGTACCCGGATTTCCTGCCTTGTTGCGCCGGATACAACCACGTGTGCGGCTTTCGTTAAGGAAAGCCGCATGAAGTTTACCAACGCCACCAAATTCAACAGGAAATCCGGGGTAGCGGAGCGGAGAGATCTGCGGTCTCCTTTAGTCCTCACGCAGACTCGTTAAACTCGCTGCCATCGAGGCTGCAGCGGGGTCAATAGCGTCCCTACCGCGATCTTAATCCCGACGAGCGCTCTTCTATCTCCTGGAACACTTGAGATATAGGCCTTCCTTTACTATCTTCTGCATGCTGCGGTCTACGTTTCTGCTGTTCCTCTCCGTCACGACGGGAACTCTCGCTCTCCTTGCGAAGGCTCAGACTTGCGGCGCCAATGCGCAAAGCCCGATTGCCACAGACCGGCCGCAGATCACGAGTTCGAGTGTCATCGTCCCTTGTGGCACCCTGCAGTTTGAGAATGGATTTCAGGAGACCAGCAATGGGGGCCAACGTAGCTTTGATATCCCCGAGACAGCGGTGCGATTTGGAATCGCCAGCAAAACCGAACTCCGTTTCGCGGCCCCGGACTACTTTTTCAATGACGACATCGCATCCGGATTAGCCGATGGTTTTGGTGATTTGAGCGTGGGCTTCAAACAGCAGCTTGGGCCAACACGGGGTAGATTTAACGTTTCGCTCATACCGTCCGTGAGCTTTCCCACGGGAGCTAACTTGATATCAAGTCATGGTTATGATCCGACCGTCCAACTGCCCTGGTCGCGTTCGTTGACAAAGAACTGGACGGCTGCCGGCATGTTCTCCCTTATGTGGCCAACCGAGGGAGCGCGGCGAAATCTGGCTGGCCAATCCAGTTTGTATTTTGACCGGCAGCTTACGTCGTCCTGGGACGCCTACGTCGAATATTCCGGCGCGTTCCCCCAACGCGGCGGTCCGCAGCATGTGATTGATTTCGGCACGGCCTACAAGCCTACGCCGCAACAGCAACTGGACTTTCATTGCGGCTTTGGTCTTTCGGCCGCAACGCCCGATCACTCGATCGGCTTTGGCTATTCCGTCCGATTCGAGGTGATTCGATCCAGGTGATGAAGCAAAAAAGTCACAGAGCCTGCGCCGTGGCCGCAAGGGCTTCACCCGGCTTGTCTTAAGCCGAAGGGGCGATCCCGAGCTACTGCGGGGCGCCCAGCTCGACGGCTGCCGCTCCCGGCGCGGGCCTTTTGCGGTTTGCAATCAGCGGAAGAAGCGGCGCCGCCCAGAGGAGGGCCCGCGCGTAGGTGATGTCTGGACTTTGTTTCTTGCCTTGCCGTTAGATTACTCAAAGCGGTTACCGAACTTTTGCTAGGTGTCAGAGACGCAATGTATCCACTACAGTGCAGCATGGGTGAAAACGCACCCGCCTGACCTGGCGTGCTTCTGCTCCTAAGTACCCGCGAGGGAAAAACAGTGACGATCTTAGCCACAACGGCGTCAGTTGCGAGCACATCAGGCGAGCAGTTATTGGACCAGGGGACGTACTCAGCCGCGGAAAATTTCTCGATCACTCGGGGCGGCCCACTGCATTGGCTTCTCGTGCGTCTCGGTCAGGCTGGGGACGGGCGCCGACTGGTCCTGCGCAGGGCGCTGGCTGTCGTCCTGATCACCTGGCTTCCTCTGCTTCTTTTGTCGCTGGTGCAGGGGCTGGCTTGGGGAAGAACGATCAATATCCCTTTTCTTCGAGATCTCGCCATCAACGTCCGTTTGTTGATTGCGGCCCCCATTCTGATTCTGTCTGAATCGCGAATTGATCGAAGATGGCGCACCCTGGTACTTGAGTTTCTCAGAACAGAATTAGTGAGCCAAAGGAACCTGCCGGCTTTTGAAGAAGTGCTTCTACGGACATCACGCTGGCGGGACAGTGTTTTACCTGAAGTTTCGTTGGCCTTCCTGGCATTCTTCCCCTCCCTCTTCATCGTCAAAACCGAGTTGCTGATGAGTGGCATCTCTAATTGGCATACCCTGGATACAGGTGCAGTCAGCGCTGCTGGTTGGTGGTTCAATCTGGTTAGCACCCCCATCTTTCGCTTTCTCCTGTTGAGGTGGACCTGGAGGATGTTTCTCTGGACTTCTTTTCTGTGGAGCGCCTCAAGAATCAACCTGTTTCTCGTGGCTACACACACTGATCTGGCTGCAGGCCTGGGTTTTCTATCTGAAGGTCAGAAGGCATTTAGCCCGATCGTCTTCGCCGGAGGAGCGGTGATTGCTGCCCAGGTAGGAAACGCCATCGCCTATCAAGGAGCGTCACTTTCTTCCCTAAAGGTTCCAATGATCGCCTATGGGGTCCTTGCGGTCCTCGTCCTGGTCGTTCCTCTTTTAGTCGTTACACCGGTCCTACTGCAAATAAAGAGAAAAGCGCTCCTCGAATACGGCGCTCAAGTGACTATCCATAATCAGCTATTTGAGCAGAAGTGGATTCAGAAGAAAGAAGCTGGAGGCGAGACGCTTCTGGGAAATCCGGACGCGTCTTCCCTGGCAGATCTCGGAAGCAGCTTCACGGTTATAAGGCAAATGGGGCTTGTACCGATCGACAAGCCGACCCTTATCACTTTAGCGATCTCAGCTGCCCTGCCGATGGTTCCGGTGGTCCTGTATGCGACACCCACCGATGAGCTGATCCGCGCCTTGCTGAAGATGCTGGGTTAACCACGGGTTGTCGAGTTCCCGGCTGTGGGGGACAAGACGCATGGGACAAGCAGCCGTTGTCAAATTGCACATATAAGCGAGGAGAAGGATCATGAAATCCGCAGTCGCTTCATCCAGGATTGAAAGGCGCAAGCAAGGAAAAGCGCTGCGTGAGAAACTCCCACGTACCGCACAGGCGGCGTGGAGACCTCGTTCAAAGTCACAGGATATTGTGAAACTGCTTGAGGAATCAGACATCGATCGAATCGCGGGTCTGCTCCCGGTTAAGTATCAGCGCATGGCTGTGTCACCTTTCACATTCTTTCGTGGCGCGGCGATCATCCAGGCACGGGACCTCGCGCATGCGCCTGTTTCAGGAATTACGGTTCAGGCGTGCGGTGATTGCCACTTGGCGAACTTTGGCGGCTTCGCCTCCCCCGAGCGGGTTTTAGTCTTCGACATCAACGACTTTGATGAAACCTTCCCTGGCCCATGGGAATGGGACCTGAAGCGGCTGGGAGCCAGCCTGGTACTGGCGGCCAGGGACCGTGGCTTTTCCAAAGCCGTTGCGAATCAGGCGGCGCGAGCGGCGGCTGAGTCCTATCGGGAACGTATGGCCGAGTTCGCGGAGATGAAAGTACTTGACGCCTGGTATGCAACCGTCAACGCCGAACAAGTTAAAGAATATTTCCAGAATGACAAGGATATGTCAGCGCGGTTGGCCAGGAAGCAGAAGCAGGCCCGCTCGCAAAACTCTGAAGCTGTGATTCCCAAGTTAACTGAGGTCGTAGATGGGCGCCGGAAAATCAAGGATAACCCTCCTGTTATTTATCACTTCGACGAATATGCCAAAAACCTCGAAAAGGGACATGCGAGGTTCATCGCAGAATACACACAATCGCTACAGACAGATAGACAACAGTTGTTCCAGCGCTACCACCTTCAGGACAGTGCAATCAAGGTTGTTGGAGTGGGAAGCGTCGGCACCCGCTGTTATCTCGCGCTGCTTCTTGCGGATGACGTGGATCCACTCTTCCTTCAAGTGAAGGAAGCGCGCCGGTCTGTGCTGGAGCCGCCGAATGGGAGAAGCCGCTATGCACATCAGGGTCGACGGGTTGTGGAGGGCCAGCGCCTGATGCAAGGCGCGAGCGATATCTTTCTCGGCTGGTCCCGCACCAAACAGCACGATTACTACTTTCGTCAGTTCCGGGATATGAAGGTCTCGGCAGAGATCGAGACCTTCCGCCCGGCGACCCTGGTTGCGTACGCCACGCTGTGTGGCTGGGCTTTGGCCCGGGCGCATGCCAAGGCCGGTGACGCAGCAATGATCGCCGGATACCTGGGAGCGACCGACCAGTTCGATGGCGCGTTGGCCCAATATGCGGAAGCCTACGCGGATCAGGCGGAACGTGATTACGGAGCCTTTCGGGCGGCCATTCGGTCCGGGCGGCTCTCGACGGATGTGGAAAAGCAGGCCGGGCTGGAGTTCTTGTTATAGGAAGACTGTGTCATTTTGGCAGACCGCCTATATGGTGGGTCGAGACCTCCATAGAATAAGCCTGGGACTGCCTCGGGAAGAGACGTGGCACTCAAGTCTTCGACCGCATCGTCGAAGCTCGTTCAACGACGACGGCACTCTGGAGGAACAAATTCGGCGACAAAATTCGGCGACAGGATACATATCCCCCATGACACGCATCAGTGCGGCGACTCGAGAGACCTTAGGAACCGCGAGATGGGCAGACAGCTTAGGAGTTTATGCGTCAAGGAGTTTATGCGTCAGCATCCTGCCACCCAGCCGAGTAAATGCTGTTGCCGAGACTGTCGCGACTCTCGGCAAAGGCTACCGCGCTATAGGGGGTAATGCACAACTGGTAACTGACGGTTCGGAGGGCATCCGCGCAGAACCGACAGTACGCTATTTTGCAGCTCAGTCCCAGGGGCTGGTGGCGCTCGATGCATATCGTCCAGCAGGTTCTCCAGCGACATCCAAAGGCATCCCCGGGTAGTAAAAGCTGCGATTACTGAATGGCTTCTGAAGGAGCAACTTCCACAGCCAGAAGCTCCATTACATCTGGAGCCTCTCGTCCCCGTAGCAACAGGTCCATCATGAGCTTCATGGGGCGATCAATATGTGTGAAGAAGGCTTTGTAACCGGCGCAAAGATAGTTCAATCCCGGTTCTCCATCCGGAGTTTCAGTAAATCGATTGCGCGGACATTCGCCATTGCAGGCGAACTTTACTTCGCACTCCCGGCAATAGCGAGGCAGGGAATCCTGTTTGGCATTCCCGAATTGTCGCTGCTTGTCAGACGCGACCAGTTGTACCAGGTGCTGCTCCTTGATATTGCCCAGGAGGAACTTTGGCTCGACAAAGTGGTCGCAAGAATAGAGGTCACCGTTATGCTCCAGCGCCAAGGCATTGCCGCAGGTCTTCGCGAAGATACACAAGGAGGGAGGCAGCCCCATCCAGGACGCCAATGCAGATTCGAATAGCTGAACGAAGACGTTACCTACATCATGCCGCACCCACTCATCGAAAATCGCTATCAGGAACCGGCCCCACTGCTCGGAAGTGACTGTGCGTTCCGTGACCAGACTCCCCTCCTGCGTGTAAAGCGGGCGCGTGTGGTTGCTCTCGCCCCAACCCTGGTTCGCAATTTCAAGCAACTCGGGCCTGGCACGCTCCACGATAGGAATGAACTGTATGAACTTTGTCTTCAATTCATCGCGAAAGAAACGGTAGACCTCCAGTGGATGTGCAGCGTTAGCCGCGTGAACAGTGCAGAGGATGTTGAACTCAACCCTATGCTGCTGCATCAGTCGAGCCGCGCGCATCACTTTGCTGAAGGTCGGTCCGCCGCCTTTGTCCACACGGTAGGCGTCGTGCATTTCCTGTGGACCATCCATCGACAACCCGACCAGGAAGTTGTTTTTCCGTAGGAATTCGCACCACTCCTCATTCATGAGAATGCCGTTGGTTTGAATAGTGTGTTCCAGCACCATTCCCGGGCGCTTGTATTTATGTACCAGGGTCATTGCCCGCCGGAAAAAGTCCAAACCCATCAAGGTCGGTTCACCACCCTGCCAGGCAATCGTGACCTGGGGATCGCGTTGAGACTCGATTACCTGTTTGACATAGGCCTCGAGTACGTCATCCCCCATGCGGAACGGGCTCCCCGGATACAAAGTGTCCTTGGAAAGGAAAAAGCAGTATTTGCAGTCAAGATTGCAAACCGCTCCGGTTGGCTTGGCCAGGACATGGAAGTATGACGGAGCATTACGCGGCCATACTTTGGGAGGTTCGGGCATCTTCCAGCTTCCTTGGGGCGCACACTGACGCTACGCAAAAAACCCGCTATGAACAACTGGCACTTTTGCCAGTTGTTTCAGCGAGGCCAGAGTCCTAGCCTGTGACAGGAACCGGGACGTGTGCGCCCTCTTCACCTAAAGAAAGTCAGACAGCGAACCATTCGAAAGGAAGACCAAGATGGCACTCAAAGAGTACAAACCAGGTACTGCGTTCAGTGGTGTTATTGGACGCACATTCGATGTCTCAAGCCCAGCTTGGCCCGCACCACTGCGCGCCACAGCAGGCGCACCCAACGTCTTGTTTATCGTGCAGGACGATACCGGCTTCGGGCAGATGGGCTGTTACGGAAGCCCCATCGCGACGCCGAACATCGACGCGCTCGCCAAGAATGGCCTGCTCTTTAACAACATGCATACCACGGCACTCTGCTCGCCGAGCCGCTCCTGCATCTTGACCGGACGCAACCACCACTCGAACGCCATGTCTTGCATCACCGAGGGTTCGACAGGCTATCCCGGCGGAAATGGGAACATTCCCTTCGAGAACGGGATGCTCTCCGAGATGCTGCTGCAGCACGGCTACAACACCTATGCCCTCGGCAAGTGGCACCTGACGCCGGCGGATCAGGCATCTGCGGCCGGTCCCTACGATCGCTGGCCGTTGGGACGCGGCTTCGAGCGCTACTATGGCTTTCTCGGCGGCGACACGCACCAGTATTATCCGGAACTTGTGTACGATACCCATTCGGTGGAACCAGAGAAGTCCCCGGCAGAGGGCTATCACCTGACCGTGGACCTGACGGACAGGGCGATCAGCTTCATCGCCGACTCAAAGCAGGTCGCGCCCAACAAACCCTTCTTCATGTACTTCTGCCCAGGCGCGGGGCACGCGCCACATCACGTGCCGAAGGAGTGGGCGGACAAGTACAAGGGCAAGTTCGACGATGGCTGGGACGCCTATCGCGAAAAGACTTTTGCGCGGCAAAAAGAGCTGGGCATCATTCCGCAAGACGCCGAACTGTCGCGCCACGATCCCGACGTGCAGGACTGGAACACCCTCTCTGCCGATGAGAAAAAGCTGTATGCCCGCATGATGGAGGTGTTTGCCGGTTTCCTGACCCACGCGGACTATCACTATGGCCGCCTGTTTGACTTCCTGAAGTCGATTGGCGAGTGGGAGAACACCCTCATCATGTTCATCTCCGACAACGGCGCCAGCGCGGAAGGCGGACCGCACGGGTCGGTCAATGAAAACAAGTTCTTCAACAACGTGCCTGATTCGCTGCAAGAGAACCTGCAAAAGATCGACGAGCTGGGCGGGCCGAACACGTTCAACCACTACGCATGGGGCTGGACGTTTGCAGGCAATACGCCCTTCCGCCGCTGGAAGCGCGAGACGTACCGTGGTGGTGTCAGCGATCCGTTCATCGTCCATTGGCCCAAGGGAATCAAGGCGAAGGGCGAAATCCGCACGCAGTATGCTCACGCCATTGATATGGTTCCAACTGTGCTCGAGGCGCTGGGTTTCGAGCCTCCCACCTCTGTCAAAGGTGTGACCCAGTCGCCGATCCAGGGCCTCAGCTTTGCCCATGCGCTGGACGATGCAAAGGCGGCCACAAATCACATTACCCAGTACTTCGAAATGTTCGGGCACCGATCCATCTATCACGACGGCTGGCGCGCGGTGTGCCCCTGGCCGGGGACGTCCTTCAAGGAAGCGGGTCTGCCGTTCGGCGCGCCGATCGACAAGGACAAGCTGACGGAGCTGGATGCCAAGAATTGGGAGCTTTATCACATCGAGACAGACTTCGCTGAGAACCATAACCTCGCCGCTGAGAATCGCGAAAAGCTGATCGAGATGATCGCCACCTGGTACGTCGAAGCGGGTAAGTACGATGTCCTGCCCGTCGACTCGCGGGGCCAGAGGAGAGCGATGGATCCTCGTCCGCAGATTGCCGAGGCTCGCACCAGCTACACCCTATATCCCAACACGCAGATGGTGCCGAGCAACGCCGGCCCCAATGTGATGAACCGGCCTTACAGCATCACGTCGGATGTCGAGATTCCCAAAGGCGGCGCCGAGGGAGTTCTGCTCTCCGCAGGCGATGTCCAGGGCGGCCTTTCCTTCTACGTGCAGGACGGCAACCTCCACTACGTGTACTCCTACGTCGGCAGCCAGTTCTTTCACATCGAATCAAACGTTCCTGTTCCCGTGGGGCGCCATAAGCTACGTTTCGAATTCGAGACGACCGGCCCAATGGACTACAAAAGCGGCAAGGGCGCTCCGGGGCACGGCCAGATGTTTATCGACGACAAGCTGGTCGGGGAGGGCGACATTCCTCTCACCATGGCCGTCATGATCGGTTTGGCTGGGGGCATGGTGTGCGGCGCCGACACAGGCTCTCCGGTTTGGGACAAATACCAGCCGCCATACAGGTTCACCGGCACGCTTTACAGCACCACCGTGGACTTGAGCGGAGAAATGATCAAAGACTCGGAAGCCGAGATGCGCATCGCCCTGGCGCGCCAGTAGGGACACTGAGGACCGGCAAGTCCAAATATGCCTGCCGGTCAGTTTCAAAAAACTCACAACTTGAGATTGAACAACCATGACAGCAAATAAAGCAAACATTGAGGCAGACCGCGATCGCTCGAAGCTCCCTCTGCCGGAATTGCCGTTTCGGGGCAAAATCGGCAAGACCTATCTTGAGTCCGAAATGGACTGGCCCAGGGTTCCAGCGCCACCCGCGGGTGCGCCGAACGTTGTCGTCATCCTGCTGGACGACGTGGGCTTCGGCCAAGTCAGTACCTTTGGCGGTCCAGTGCCGACCCCCGCCCTCGACAAGCTGGCCGCGCGTGGCCTGCGTTACAACCGTTTCCACACCACCGCGATCTGTGGCCCATCGCGAGCGGCGCTGCTCACCGGGCGCAATCATCACAATTGCGGCTCGGGCTTTCTGGTCGAGTGGGCCACCGGCTTCCCAAGTTACAACTGCATGATCCCGAAGACCACTGCAACCATCGGCGAGGTGCTGAGAGGCAACGGGTACTGTACTTCGTGGTTCGGCAAGGATCACAACACGCCCGACTGGGAGAGCAGCGTCGCAGGACCGTTCGACCGCTGGCCGACAGGATTGGGATTCGACTACTTCTATGGCTTTATCGGTGGCGAGACCAACCAGTACTATCCGGTGCTATTCGAAAATACCACCGCGGTAGAGCCGGACAAGACGCCCGAAGAGGGCTATCACTTCATGACAGATATGACCGACAAGGCGATTCACTGGCTGCGTTACAACAAATCAGTCGCTCCGGAAAAGCCTGTATTCCTTTACTTCGCCCCCGGAGCAGCCCACGCCCCGCACCATTCGCCTCGCGAATGGCGGGAGAAATTCAAGGGAATGTTCGATGCCGGCTGGGACGTCGTGCGCGACGCTACCTATAAGCGGCAGCTCGAATTGGGAGTCATCCCGCCTGACACGGTTCTGACACCCCGTCCGGATTGGGTCAAGCCGTGGGATTCCCTGTCCGGCGAGGAACGAACGTTGTTTGCAGCGTTTATGGAAAACTTCGCCGGTTATCTCGCCTTCGCGGATAACGAGTGCGGTCGTCTGCTCGACGCCGTCGAGGCCCTTCCGGACGCCGACAATACGCTCATCTTCTACATCGTAGGCGATAACGGCGCGAGTTCCGAGGGCGGTTTTTCTGGGACGGCTAACGAGGTGATGAATCTTAACGGCATCCCGTCTTCCCTGGCAGACAACCTGAAGATCCTCGCCGACATTGGCGGGCCGCATACTGAGCCGCACTATCCGGTCGGCTGGGCGTGGGCCGGCAACGCTCCCTTCCAGTGGGTGAAGCAGGTGGCCTCTCACCTGGGTGGGACACGGAACCCGATGGTGGTCTCATGGCCCACAAGGATCAAGGACGCAGGTGGAGTGCGCCACCAGTTCGCGCACCTCATCGACGTCGCGTCCACGATCTTGGATGTCGCTCACATCCCAGCCCCGGAAAGCGTCAATGGTGTCGATCAAAAACCGATGGATGGCGTCTCCATAGCTTCGACCTTCGACGACGCCAAGGCTCGGCCTGTGCGCGAACGCCAGTACTTCGAGATATTCACCAATAGGGCTATCTATGACAAGGGTTGGATCGCCTGCGCGCAGCATACACTGCCGTGGCGTCAGGACCTGGCCCCGGGCCATTGGGAGAACGACAAGTGGGAGCTATATAACCTCGACGAGGATTTCAGCGAAGGCAATGACTTGGCGGCCAAAAATCCGGGCAAACTTGCCGAGCTGAAAGCGATCTTCGATGAGGAGTGCGAGAAGAACCACGTTTACCCGTTCGATGATCGTGGTATCGGCCGCGCTTTTGTGCCGAAACCCTCGCCTGGGGGCTCAGACCCTAAGCGCACCAAATTCACCTATTACGGCGGTGCTTCCAGGTTGGCCGAGACGGCGGCGCCCAATACAAAGAACGTCTCCCACAGAATTACGGCGCAGATCGACATGCCCGCCGGAGGCGAAGGAGTGATTTTGGCGGAAGGAGGCATATCGGCTGGTTTTGCGCTCTACGTTCAGAACGGCAAGCTCGTCTACCATTACAACTGGTTTGAGCGAGAGCGCACGAACCTCGTCTCGAACATTCCCGTTCCGACCGGGAAGTCCACCGTCATGATGGAGTTCGCCTACGATGGCGGTGGGCTGGGTAAAGGGGGCGAGGCAGTCATCGGAATCAATGGCAAAGAAGTAGGGCGAGCCCGGATTGCCCATACTGTCCCCGGCCGCTTCGGCATCGACACCTTCGGTCTGGGATCGGACACTGGTTCGCCTGTCAGTAACACGTATCAACCGCCGTTTCCGTTCACCGGGACGGTCGAGCGCGTCGATATCGAACTGGGGCCCCGCAATTTAAGCACTGAGGATGAGAGCAAGCTGCATGCAATGCATACCGCTTTTGTTGGCACACACGACTAGCCAGCGGCCAGGTACGCGTTGAGCTGCTGGCGCGGTAGGGGACTGCTCGTGTGAGCGGTCCCCGAATCCAAGCTATAACGCCCTTATCGACTAAGTGTCGCCTCCCGGTTTCGGACGGATGTCGCCTAACCGTAGACAAAACCAGTTGACAGACAGGACGTACCCCATACCGACAAAACTACAGTTACAAATATCAAATCATGGGGCCGCAATCTACTCTGGTTCAAAGGCTAGCTCGGTCTGTCTCGCATCCAGACCGGTTTTAGGAGGGCGCCCTCCCTTTCGTCGTCCTAGCCGCCGCTTCATCGACCTTTCGAGGGCCTGCACAAACTCTGCACTACCCAGCGGTCGCCCTGTGTGGGTGCACCGACGAATCTCCGTCAGCTTGGATTCCATCTCGCCAGCCGCTAGGTACTGCCGCCAGGCACTGGCAGTCCCATTTTTCCGCCATACCTCCAAATCTAATATCTCGTTCCGCGCTTCCGCTCCGCAGTGCGCCGCTGCGCTGGACCACATCCACGCTTCCGCCTCGCTCGCCAGGCCGGCGCGCACCGGGTTCAACTCCGAATAGCGCAACGCTTCCCACAGATGCACCCGATCCGATGGGCAGCTCCCTCTGGACGGAATAATGACCATTGCGTCAGGAAGAACTAAATTGCCAAATTCCGAGTGATGATGGCTATGCGGTCCCACTTGACCCTCGCATCAAAACGAGCCTGTTAACTACTAGTTAAATACCCCTTTATCCTCATCTTTATTTGCGTACCCCCATGGACGCCACACGCATGCGGAATTACCTTTCTAATCAAGAGTCCCCCGCGGATAAATCCTCCGAAACCCCACTTACTGGGGAAAGGGAGACGTGCGGACAAAAATGAGAAAGCGCCCTGCAAAAATCCAATCGACACGCCACTCCGCCGCTTACAGAACGCGGCCCCTGGACCCGGCAGACTCATTTTCGCCTGGGCTATCCGGCCTTCGACAACAACCCCAACTGACCAATGCTCTTCGACACCAATTCAGAATCGTGCAAGCAGGCCAATCATGAAACCTAATCCTTCCGGCGGGATAACCCGTCCATCCTTACCTACTCTGTCCGACATAGAACGCCGCATGGCCGAACTCACCGGCGTTCACCAGAAGCTTGTGCCACAGGCACAGCTACAGACCGGCCCAGCGCCTCCCACACCGCCACCGCCCAGTGTGTCCCCGGCTCCAATCCTCGCCGATGCCGCACTCTATGGCGTCGCCGGGTTGGCCGTATGCGGCCTGGCCCCGCACAGCGAAGCCCATCCCGCCGCCATCCTCCTCCAGTTGCTGGCCGCGTTCGGCAATGCCGTTGGTCCCGCGCCCCACTGCATGGTCGATGCCACCCGCCATGGTCTCAACCTTTTCGTCGTGCTGGTCGGCGAGTCCAGCAAGGCTCGCAAGGGAACGAGCTGGAACCAGATCCGCCGCCTCTTCGCCGAAGTCGATCGCCCGTGGGTCACCGAACGTGTCACCACCGCTCGCTTGACGCCCGCGGCCCTTATCTATGCTCTGCGCGATCAGCAGCCGGCCACGGATCGCCGCTTGCTTGCGCTCTCGGAGGAGTTCGCCGCCGTTCTCCATTCCCTGGGGCAGGCCACGGGGCACCTCTCGCCTCTGCTCCGTTGCGCCTGGGATAGCGGCGATCTCCGCTCGCTCGCTGGTCTTCATCCCATCCAGGCTACCGGCACGCATATCAGCCTGATCGCCCACATCACGCAGCGCGAGCTCGCAGAGAATCTCCACCCTGCAGAAGCGTGCAATGGCTTCGCCAACCGTTGTCTCTGGACAGGGGTGCAGCGGAGCCAATGCCTGCCGGAAGGCGGCAACCTGGACGCTCATGAATTATCCGCCGTCGCCGCCGAACTTCGCCGCGCTTTCGATTGGGTCGCCGATGCGCACACCATCCGCCTCGTCCGTGACGACGAAGCGCGAGCTCTCTGGCACGAGTGCTACCCGGCCTTGAGCCAGGTCCGTCCTGGCCTCTACGGCGCCGCAACCAGTCGGGCCGAAGCTCAGGTCCTGCGCCTCAGCGCCATATACGCTGTTCTCGACTGCAGCCCCATCATCCGGCTGCCTCACCTTCAGGCTGCCCTCGCCGTGTGGGACTACTGCTCCGCGAGTGCCTCTCTCTTCTTCGGCACATCCACCGGTGACCACACCGCCGACCGTATCATGGAAGCCATCAACGCATCCGGCGGCAGGTTGTCCAGACAGCAAATCAGTGCTCTCTTCCACGGCCATCTCAGCAGCAGCCGCATAGAAGCCGCACTCGAACAACTCATATCGTTGGGGGCAATCTCCCAAACCAGTCAGCCCACCGGAGGCCGCCCCTCGACCCTCTGGTCTGCGATACCGGAGTCGGAGCACTTGGCAGGGGAAGAGTTACACCATGAATCAACCGTTGAGGAAACAGCAGACGAGGAGTCCATGCAGGAGCAGACTTAGTTCGCTTACTTCGCTTTCTTCGCACATTTCTACAGGGAAAGTGGACGTAATCGCCCCCCTGAGGGCCTGTAACTTTTTCGATCTTCTCGTGTTTTTTGCACCCGACCGGATGTTTCTCAATCCCCTCCGAAAAGGCGTCATCCTGAGTGTTATATGGGCCGGGGGCCCACCCAAGGTGATGAAAAACGCGTTCTGTTCAGCAACCGCTTTTCATGGAAACGCCGCCCTTCCCTTTGTCATCCCGACCGAAGCGAAGCGTAGCGGAGGGATCTGCAGTTCCGCGGACCTTTCGTGGAAGTGTTTTTCGACGGAGCGAAGCGCCTCGCAGATCTATCGCATAACAGAGGGATTATGGCGCGGAGTCGAAGGACCCCGGCGATGCTTGTTGGCAGGTGCTCTTCGGAGCTTTCCGGCCACAGACTACAAGGGAAATGAAAAAAGTCACAGCCGCTGAGGGAACAACCAATGAGGCATCAATGCAAGACCCGACTTAGTTCGCTTACTTCGCTTTCTTCGCATATTTCTACAGGGAAACTGGAAGTAAACGTCCCCCTGAGGGAACGACCAATGAGGCATCAATGCAGCAGCAGACTTAGTTCGCTTACTTCGCTTTCTTCGCACATTTCTACAGGGAAACTGGAAGTAAACGTCCCCCTGAGGGAACAACCAATGAGGCATCAATGCAGGAGCAGGTGCTGAGGAATTCCCTTGCTCCTTAGAAAATCCGTCGCGAGCTGCAGCTCAAACTGTGCCCGTGCCTGTTGCGAGCTCGTCTTCACCGGCTGCAAGTGTCTCCAGCGGGGCCGTCAGTTGCCGCTGCCAGGTCCAGCTCTCACCCGCTGCCGTACCAGCACGATGTAACCGGTGCGCTACGCCGCAGCAGGCGGTCCGAACCAGGTGGTTAGCGCGTCAGTGAGGCCCGGCCCGGTTCGGTCTCCCGCCCACGCCACATATCCATCGGGCCGGATCAAGATTGCGGTTGGAGCGGATACCAAGCCCAGCGCAGGCAGTTCCCATGGACCGTCATATTTCGCGCAAACCACCTTAATGCGGTCTGACCACGGCGTGATGTCGAAGCTGCCGGGCGCGCCGAGATTCAAGAGCAAAGGCCGCGCATTCTGGAGAAGCGTAAAGACACGCATAGAACCATCAGGCGTGATCAGGTCGAGGTCAGGCATCCGGCGGCCGGCCAGCGGATGCCCCTCACCGAGGTCGTAATGGATAGCAAGTCCGGACATCTCGGCAGCGATCCGTTTGCGTGGCTCCTCCATGCCAAGGAGCTCCAATACGATTTCACGCAAGGCTTCCGTGCGATCATCGGTACGCTGCAATGCGACCTGGGCCATTGTCGTGCGCAATACACGGGCCGCAACCGGATGCCGCTCGACGTGATAAGTGTCGAGCAAGCCTTCAGGCGATGTTCCTTTCACCACCTGGGCCAACTTCCAACCCAGGTTCACTGCATCCTGCACACCAGTATTGAGGCCTTGTCCGCCCACCGGAGAATGCACATGTGCGGCATCGCCGGCCAGGAGAACCCGGCCCTTGCGGTAAGCCGCCGCCTGCCGCGACATGTCGGTGAACCTGGAAATCCAGGTTAGACTATGGATTCCGTAATCTGTTCCGCATGCGGCGGCCAGCGCTTCGCTGAGATCGCGCAGTGTGGGCTCGGTCGCGCCGCCGGCACTCTTTTCAGTCACCATCACGCCTATGGGTCCTTCATTGGCAAAGACGATCTTGCCGTCGCGAATTTCGTACTCCTCCCTGCCGAAGGCATGGATACCAAGTGCTGTGCGATGGATGCCCAGTGGCGGCTCCTCCGCCATCTCGGCCTCGGCGAGAATGCTGCTGGTCGTCGCATCCCACCCTCGAAACTCAATGCCGGCAGCTTTGCGGACCACACTGCGGCCTCCATCGCACCCAACCAGATAGCTTGCCCGCAGCGACGCACCATCGGACAGGTCGATGGCGACGCCGGCATCGTCCTGCCGGAAACACGTTAATTCACGGCTACGATAGATCGGCACCGCCAACTCGCTGACCCACCCGGCGAGAATGCGCTCAATATGCTTCTGCCTCAGCCCCAGCCCGTAGTTGTGCCGGGTCGGAAAATCGCTGATGTCTAAACGCGTACTCGCGAATCCCGTGACTTGAGCTTTTTGTCCTTCCGCGAGGAACCGGTCCACGATTCCGCGCTGATCGAAAACCTCGAGCGTGCGCGAGCTCAGACCGCCGGCACGCGAACCGGCAAGCTCCTGGCTAGGGCGGCGTTCGACAATGGCTACGTCGACGCCTGCCAGCGCCAGCTCGCCTGCCAGCATCATCCCGGTCGGGCCTCCTCCTGCAATCACTACCGCATGCTCTTTCATCGTGCCTCCCTTTGTAGGTTCTTGTGCTTCAGTCGACGATGATGCAGCATAGCCCGGGTCTTGCCGCAAGCCCCCCGGTGCGTAATAATCTGGAAGTGGGGAGAAGGGCACACTCAGTGCCGGGCCAATTCGGCAGAAGTCCCCAGAATCGATCTAGCCGCTTGGTATTGCCAGGGAGAATCGCGAGCTTGCCTCGCTCTCTCTAGTGGAGCCCGAGGTCCGTGAGCAGCTTTGGACTGGGTTCGTCCGATGCCAGCAGATTGTGGCAAGCGGAGCAGTCATTGGTGACGCTGGCGGCGCCTTTCCCCGTCTTGACGTTGTGATTGCCGTCGTGACAGCGGAAGCAGCCCGGATAGTCGTTGTGGCCGGCATTGTTCGGATGTGTTCCCCATTTGACGTTCATGTAAGGAAACACATTCCTGCTGTAGATGGTGACAAGAGTCCTGGCAGCCTGATCGATTTGCATGCGCTGCCCGGTCCATAGAGCCGGGTACTGCGAACGATAGAAACTCTCCAGGCCGGCCGTGATTCGGAATGTTGCTTCTTCCTGTGACCCATAGGCCGCCTTGAGGAGAGCAAGCCCCCGCTTGTGCACAAACGGCAAAGATGCGTTTGGGCTCCCCTCCGCCATGTCTTTGTTGAGCACCTCTTCAGGCGTGGAAAAGGAATGGGCTGCGCGATTGTGACAGTCGATGCAATCCATGACATGCTTTTCGCCGCTAATCTGTCCCTTTGCGTCTGTCGAGACAAACTCCGTTACGGAACCGTCGTCATTGCTTTTGCTCACCCAGGGGATGGTCTGATGGGTCGAATCTGTGGCGATGTATTCGATATGGCCCAGATGCGCACCATGGATTCCGCTCAAATGACCGAACTGGTCACGGCCGCCGACGTGCAGCAGAACGACCGAGTGAGTCGGCGAGTTCTTTTCGTCGTCGCCATAGGAAGTCTTGATCAGCAGTTTGTCTCCGATATAACGGTCCGGATTATGGCAGTTCAGACAAGTGACCCGCGCAGGGGGAACCTTATCGTCGGCCAGGATCGGCCGCGGATAGTCGTGGAACATCACCATGAAGAGCTGCTTCGTGCCGTTCACCTTGGCGTGCACAAAGCCCGGAATTCCAGCCGCGATATGGCAATCCGTGCAAGCGACACCTGAATGCGGGGAGACCTGGTATGCCGTCCACTCCGGGGCCATCACGTGACAGGATTGACCGCAAAACGACGGCTTATCCATGTAGGCAACGCCGCGATAACTTGCCGTCCCCACAATCACAAAGTTGATAAAGGTGGCGATCACCACAAAATCAATGCCGTGGCGAAACCTTGGCTCGCGAAGGTCGATGTCCGGAAAGATGGAGGGGATTTGACCGGCGGCCTTGAGATGCCGTTGCCTCCGCAAAATACCCGCGGCGATGAGCAGCAATCCCAGAACAAAGAGGCCCGGTAGCAAAAGGTAGAAGATGATACCAACGTAAGGATTTGAAGAACCACCGTGTCCGAAGAAAGACACCACCCAATAGCCGATCAGATTGAAGGCAGCAGCAGTGGTGATCGCCCCCCCGATCAGGCTTGTGGGGTTATTTCCATAGAAGAAAAAGGACCGAAGCCAAGTTTCTCTCAGTCCCCTCGAGTCCGCCATCCGCCCCTCTATTTCTTCTGCAATGTCCGGATGTAGGCAACGACTGCCGTAATCTGTCCATCCGAGAGCTTGCCTGCGTAGGCCGGCATTTTTCCTTTGCCATTCTTAGTTACGGCAATAAGATCTGCGTCCGGCTCTTTCAAAAGGTCCGGGGAGCTGAAAGGCACTGCCTTCATGGCTTTTCCTGCCGGGGTGCTTCCGGAACCATCCGCCGCGTGACACATCTGGCACTTCGACTTGTAGATATCACCCCCAGAGTTCTGTGCGCATGCCGCCCCAACCCCAAACACCGCCATGACACTCAGAGTGGCCATTGTTTTTCTTATCATCACTACTTCTCCTTCAGGCTTCGCTGTACTTCCTGGCAAGAACACTGGTGGTCAGAATTCATAGTGCACGCCGAGGGTGTATACATTGCCACGGAAACTGCGCGGCGCTGTGGGCCCGATCGGAGTGCCTTCACCGTAACCGTAGTAGTTCCACTCCGCTCTCAACAGCCACCCAGGTTCTAAGGTCCAGGCCACATTGCCGTAAGGCGTCTGAAACTGAGATTGAAGTGAGCCCGGTACCTGGCGAGGATTTAAGAACTCCGTCGTGCCATTCACAGCGCTCATGCGATATCCCAGGTTGGCGTGCAGCTTCTGGACAGGCGCAAATACCAGGTCGATCGACCCAAACTGAGTTGGAGCATCATAATAGCCCGTTCCCAGACGAGGTGTGCCGTTCGCCACACAGGCTGGGGAAGCAGTGGGCGTGCCCGCCGGCACAACTGAGGAGGTGTAGCACTCATCCGTGCGCGTGAACACATCGATGTAACCGTAACTGAAATCTATCCCGTAGTGGTCGCTGGGAGTCAGCGATGCCCCTGCGGTGAAGCTCCGGGAATGATCGAGGTGGTTAACATAGATAACGTTGTCGCGTCTTTCAAGATCGTTGAACGACCCGGTAATGGTCGCCCAGTTTTTTGGCTTGTAGGTGCTGCGCAACCGGTAATGCTGCAGTGCACGCGGGCTGATCTGCGTGTACACCTTATCCGCATACATCACCTCGATATTGCCGTTCACCCGCCATTGGCTGGTTGGCCGCAGCACGATCCCCGATACGCCACCGTTCTCGTGGATCGGTACAGTGTAGGATTCGCCGGTATCGGTAACAACAATGGTCCGGCTGCTATACCGGTAGCCGACCGACCATTGGGCCCAGGGCGCGATATCCCAACTGGCGACCAGTGTATTCGTGCTCGTCTTCTGGCCGAGAAAGTTTTGCGCAGTGGTGATGGATGGTACGCCGGGGGCGCCGGGAGTCGCTAACATCGAAGTTCCGGCCTGGTCGATTTCACTTAAGAAATTGGTTCCCGGCTGGCGAAAATCCCAAAAGTCGTATTGATCGGACAGATGGATCTTCTCTGAGATTTGCCAAACGATGCCGTAGTCAGCGGAAACATTCACCCGCTGGCCCGTAGAGTAGCCGGTTACGGTGGAGGCGCGCAGGCGGGTCCTGCTTGACAAGCCGTTAAAGTACTCGAAATAGCTTGGCAGGTTAGTATTGGCGCCCGTATAACGAACGCGGCCATTCATCTGAATCCTCGCCAGGTTGGAACTCTGGAAACGAAACTCCTCGGTCGGAAATAAGGTGCGGGTGGGAGCATAACGTTGGTACTGAAGATAGCCGTTGCAATTGGGGTTGGCGGTGGGTGGAATGGTCGAGCTATTCCGTATGGCTGGTCCTCCGCTGCAATTGGGAACCGTCGTATTGTCAAACCCCAGGGTCACAGGGGTTCCATTGGCGAGCTGCAGGTTCAGCCCGGTAAGCTGCCAGTTGGTGTCCCCTTTGTAGTGGGTGATGTATTCCTCGTAGGTAAGGGTCGTCTTTGAAAAAGGCTTCCAATCCAATGCGGCAAACCAGCTGTCAGTGCTGTTGCGCCAGTTCTGTTGCAGGAGCGCATCAGCCCCAACGTGGGTGGAGCTGCCGGTAGGACCCTGGCTGATGTTCTGCGAATATCCCGCGTGGAAGCTGAACTTCGAAATTGGGAAAAGGGCGAGACTGGTGTCTGTCATGCGGCGGACGGTATTGAAATAGTGCGGTGAATCTAATACCTGAGGGAAAGTGTAGCCGTTAGAGGTCAATCCGGCAGGAACCAGCGGATTAGCAAGCAGGTTGTAATCGAAGTATTGGCGGTCTCGCCTGAAGTAACCGTGAAAATCGTAAAGCTTTCCTTTGGACATGCGCAGCATCGTAAAGTTGTTTGGGTCGCCTCCATAGCCAGTGCTGTTCTCCATCAGGTCATCGAAAAATTGCGGGTACTTGCTTTTGCCGACTACGTGCATTTCAAGCGTCTGGTTCAATATCCGCGGCCCGCTCTGCAGATTCACCAGTGTGTCGTAGGTAGCGTCGCTGCCAGAGTGGCTGACGATATGGCCGCCAAGATCAAATGACTGATGAACGGTGTAGCCGTCCTTGACCGTTCCCTTAGGCGAGGTGTCCTGCCCTACGCAGGAGGTGCCCAGGGTACCAGCGACAATGGCAAGGAACACTGCTGGTGCGCTGTATAGGGGAAAGCAACGGGGATCAAGAGCACTACGAAGAGAACGGCTTCGCATATTCACCCCTCACTTGAAAAAGACGTTGCTGACGTTTGAGCCATGAATTTGCGTGTGACAGATGGTACAGGCCTGATACTGCGTTGCCTGGTTATGAAACGACGGTGCGCCCGGCGCATGGAAATTCATGGATGCGGAATGGCACTGCAGGCACAGTGTATTTACGTTGCTCACATTCAACAGGCGCGGGTTCGGAGAGCCGTGCGGCGAATGGCAAGAGGTGCAACCCTCAGTCTTGATCACCGGATGTTCGTAGACGAACGGGCCGGCGTTTTCGGTATGGCACCTGGTGCAGGTTGCGTTCTGGTCGGCGGTAACCCGCAATTGGTTTTGCTGGAACGTGCCATGGGGATCGTGGCAATCCGTGCAGCGCACCAGGCCTTCTTCTACCTGGTGATGAAACGGCTGTGCGAAAGCCGGTTTGACATCGCTATGGCAGGTGAAGCAAAGGGTTGGCTGAGAAAGCTTGAGCAGATTCGCCGTTCCCTCAGAATTGTGGACATTATCCCGGCGAATGAACCGTGCGGGCTGTTGCGCGGAGCCCTGGCTCAACGGCGATTCAAAGGAATGAATGCTGTGGCAGCTGGTGCAGGTAACACCCGCTTCAGCGTGCGCAGAACGCTCATAGTTTGGGTGCGCTGCGGCGTGGCAGCCGAGGCACGTGGCATCGATCTCTTTTTCAGACGCCTTGGAGAAGCGAAAGATCTTGGCCGCGTCTCCACCGGAATCGACATGGGCTTTCCCTGGTCCATGGCAGCTTTCACAGGTCGCGCCCTTGCCCCCGTGCATCAATGCCAGACGTGAATGGGGGTTGCTGGCGAAATTCTTGGCCACATCCTCATGGCAGGTCATGCAAGTATCGGAGCCCACGTAACTGGCGGGATCGACCGCAACAGTCGGTTTCGTACTGGTTGCCTGCTGGTCTTTGCCGGCAGCCATCCCGGCTTGCCGAACACCGGTCAGCAACGCGATCAGCGCCACACACAAGAGCACACGTCTCATTCAATCCCCCAGCGGGATCGTTCACTTAGAGTTGTATCGGCGGATCTGTTTGCAAGTTGAGCGGATAGTTCTTTTCGTTCCCGGCAGGGAAAGGGCGAACCTGCCGGGACGGGTGCCACACCGCGGAAGACATTTCCCGCTCAGAGAGGCTACGGTTCCTCCAATTCGACATAAGCCAGGTCCAGTTCGTCACCACCGACAAGCGCAACGCCCGGTGAGCTGCAACGGGGGCAGGGGTTACTGTAAAGTGCGGTTTCGAATTCGTATCCACAACTGAGACAGCGATTGCGGCGCGGACACTCCTGGATCTCAAAACCAACTGTATCCAGTTCCGTGCCTTGAGTCAGGGCCGTAAAGGCGAAGCGTAACGCATCGTTGTTTACTCCCGCGAGCACTCCGATGCGGATGCCGATGCGGACGAGTTTCGCGCCTGTGCGGCGCTCCGCCTCGGCCTGGCTCGCTTCGATAATTGCACTGGCAATTCCAATTTCATGCATAGCTTCAACAAATATGCGCCCGCAGGGACTTTCTCCCTCTTATCGAGCCGCCGGCGAGAAAGTTGCCGTGCGGGCAACGATTTCTTTATTCCAGTACACGATTTGCGTGAGCGCCGCTTCCACCAGATCGCCTTGCGCGAACGCCACTTGCCGCGTAAGGTCGGTTCCCCAGTCCGTAGATTCCGGCTGCACACCGAGTAGAACGACCTCGATGGGGGGCGCTTCCATCAGCAGAAGCGCATTGATCAGGTCGGACAATCCAAGCAGGTGAACACTTTTCGAAGTTGGGAGGCGGGCCAGTTCCTGCCCCGCAAATCGCACCAACGTGCCCGGAGCCGCCCCCGTGTCTACCGCATCCAGAACCAGCAGGTGCGAGATTCCATAAAGAGCGTGCAGCAGGTCGAGGCCGAGGGTGCCCCCTTCGATGGCTTCGATTTCAGCAGGGAACCGGCTGTCCGCCGTAAGCCTGTGCAGCGTCAGCATGCCAACCGCGTCATCGGTGCGCATTAAATTGCCTAACCCAAGCACCCGGATCTTAGCCGCTCCAGCCGCTGCGCCAGGCAGCTTCATGCCAGGCTCCCGAATCACTTTGCGAGTACCGGAACCCGTTTACCCTGAATGCTTCTGTTTGCGTCAACCACATGGACCGCGCAGGCCATGCAGGGATCGAAGGAGTGCACGGTGCGCAGAACTTCCAGGGGCCTTTCAGGATCAATCGTCGGTGTGCCCAGGAGGGCAGCTTCATAAGCTCCTCGCTGCCCTTTAGCATCGCGTGGTCCTGAATTCCAGGTCGACGGAACCACCGCCTGGTAGTTCACAATCTTCTTGTTCTCGATCTCGACCCAGTGGCCCAGCGAGCCACGCGGCGCCTCGTGCAGCCCGAATCCCTGGCAGGACCTTGGCCAGGTATCCGGGTTCCACTTCTCCCCGTTATGGATACTAAGATTTCCGTGCGCCATGTTGTCGTCCAGTTGCGCCACCCACTCGGAAAGGTGGCCTGCCATGATCTCCGCTTCCAGAGCCCGCGCAGCGATGCGTCCCATGGTGGAGAAGAGTGCTGCCGCTGGCAGGTTGAGTTTTGCCAAAGCGCCGTCGACAGCCGTCTTGACATCCGGCTTTCCGGATGCGTACGCAATCAGCGTCCTTGCCAAGGGACCGACCTCCATCGGCGTGTCCTCGTATCGCGGAGACTTCACCCAGGAGTATTTTTCGTCGGTCTGCAGAAAGTCGTAGGGAGGTTCGGGGCCTGAATACTTTGGCGCTGTTTCGCCGCGCGACGGGTGCTTCGCTGCCTGATCGCCTTCGGCGTAGGTGTACCAGGAATGCGTAACATATTCGGATACATGACTGCTATCGACCGGATGGATATGGGATAGATCGCGGCCCAGAAGGATGCCGCGCGGAAAGATGAACCCCGCCGAATCCTTGATGCTGCCCGTGGTGTAATCGCCATACGCCATGTAATTGCCCAGACCTTGTCCCTGGTAAAACCAATCCTTATAGAAGCTGGCGATGGCAAGCACATCGGGCACATACACCTGGCGCACGAAGGTCTGAGCATTGGTGACCAACTGATTCAGCAGGGTGATGCGTTCGGGGTTGATCACTGCATCCGGCTCGTTGCCGTCCAGCGCCGTGGTCATACCGCCTACGAGGTAAGTCTGCGGGTGTGGATTCTTGCCCCCCAGTACCGCCTGCACACGGATGAACTCCCGCTGCACGTCGAGCGCTTCAATATAGTGCGCGACTGCCAGAAGATTCACCTCCGGCGGCAATTGATAGGCCGGATGTCCCCAGTACCCGCTGCTGAACAAACTCAATTGCCCGCTCGATACAAGTGCCTTCACCCGGTCCTGCACGCCCTTGAAATAGGTCGTGCTCGATTTAGGCCAGTCGGAGATGGATTGCGCCAGCTGTGAAGTTTGCGCCGCATCCGCTTTCAAGGCAAGCGTCACATCCACCCAGTCGAGGGCGTGGAGGTGGTAGAAATGAATAATGTGGTCGTGAACGTTCTGCGCGCCGGCGATAATATTGCGCACGAGTGTCGCATTTTGCGGCACTTCAATGCCCAACGCGTCTTCGACAGCCCTTACAGAAGCCAAAGCGTGCACGGTCGTACATACACCACAGATGCGTTGCGCCCAGATCCACGCCTCACGCGGATCGCGGCCCCGCAGGATCTGCTCGATTCCCCGAAACATCGTCCCCGAACTCCAGGCGTCCACAACCGCATGATTGTTAACCTCCACTTCGATGCGGAGATGTCCTTCAATCCGGGTTACCGGGTCAATCACGACACGCGCCATCTAACTTTCCTCCGCAACATCGGCGTTCTCATTCGACACGTTGCTACCTCCTTTAACGGCCAGGCAAATACTCTGCGAGAGAACCGGGAACTCGCGCCGGCACCAAAACGAACCACTCTACGTGCTTAAATCCTGGGTCGGGAAAAAACGGCCGGCCGCACGGGACAATTTTCGGGGAATCATACCGCCAGAATCAGATATCTCTTACCCGCCGGAGAGTCGGCTCGGTCCGATGCCGACGGCAATAGAATCCATGACGCATCGCTGTTGACTCGCTTGCTCCCATTTTGAATTTCACGTTTGACATCCAACGGTCGAAAAGCAAATTGGGGAGAGTCTATGACAAATGGGTCATCTGAAATTGAGCTGCGATCGGCGCTTGAGGCTCATGGCATATCCCGCCGCCAGTTTGTGAAGTTCTGCAGCACCATGGTTGGGACCTTGGCGCTACCCCCTCGTTATCTGGGCGCGGTCGTCAAGGCTCTGGACAAGACGACCAGGCCCGTTTTGGTGTGGTTGGAGTTTCAGGATTGCGCCGGCAACTCCGAATCCATGCTGCGCTCCGGCCACCCCACCGTCGGCGATTTCGTTCTTAATCTTCTTTCGTGGGAATACCACGAGTTAATCATGGCCGGCGCCGGCAAACAGGCCGAGGATGCGCTCGAACGAGCCGTGCGCGAGCACCCCGGCGAATATATTGCGGTGATCGAAGGTGCAATTCCGACCGCGGATGGCGGCGTGTATTGCACCATCGGCGGCAAGACGGCGTTAGACATTGCGCGCCGCGTCTGCGCGAATGCAGCCGTCAATATTGCGGTTGGTGCCTGTGCCTGGGATGGCGGACTGGTCCGTTCAAATCCAAATCCAACCGGAGCAGTCGGCTTGCAGGAGGCGGTTCCCGGCATCCGCAACCTGGTCAACTTGGGCGGTTGTCCTCACAACCCCGTCAACACGGCCGCGGTGCTCGTGCATTACCTGACCTTCCACGAGCTGCCTGCCCTGGATCAATACAACCGTCCATTGTTCGCCTACGGGAACATCATCCACGATCAATGTGAGCGCCGCGCGCATTACGATGCGGGCCGGTACGTGGAGGAGTGGGGAGACGAAGGCCATCGCAAGGGTTGGTGTCTCTACAAAATGGGCTGCAAAGGACCCGAGGCAAACTATAACTGTCCCACAGTTCGCTGGAATGAAGGAACCAGCTGGCCGGTCAAGGCGGGCCACGGCTGCATCGCCTGTGCTTCGCCCCGCTTCTGGGACACCAAGTCCCCGTTCTATGACCGCTTGCCGAGTGTGCCGGGATTTGGCGTGGATGTTAAAGCTTCGGAGATTGGATGGGTGGCTACAGGAGCAGTGGGTGTTGCCATGGTAGCTCAGGTGGTGGGCAATATGGTGCGCGACAAAATCAGACCGAAAGATATCCCCGCGGAAAATCAGCCTTCCGATTCTGAGGGAGGACAGAAAGCATGAGGCCGGGTTCAATGCCTGTCAGCACTCCTCTCCTTCTGGTAGAAAGCGCGATCACCGGAGACCGCCGATGAAGAAAACCCAGCGGCAAACAGGAACTCATGACTCCTGGAAAGACCCGGTATCCGGACAAGTGCGGCTGTATGTCTGGGAGTGGCCTGTGCGCTTTAGTCATTGGCTGCTCGTGTTCAGCATTATTTCGCTCTCGATTACGGGCTTCTACATGCACGCCCCTTACGTCGCCGCGCGCGGCAGAACCGCATATGTGATGGGCACCATGCGTTTTGTGCACCTGGCCTCGGGCTTCGCATTCCTTGGAGCAATTCTGCTGCGGATGTACTGGTTTCTTTTCGCCAACCGCTGGTCACGATGGAATCAATACATTCCGACTACAAAGAAGCGCCTGGCAAATCTGATCGCAGTGGGCAAGTATTACGGCTTTATGGCCTGGTCTCCAGTCCGCTATATCGGCCATAACCCAATGGCGGGCGCCGCTTATGCCGTCGTCTTTGGAATGGCCATAGTTGAGATTGTTACCGGCTTCGCGCTCTATTCGCAAATCCTGGGGAGTAAAACACTGAGCTTCTTCGTTGGCTGGGTTCCGCGTCTGATTGACATCCAATGGCTTCGCGAGATCCACTTCCTGATCATGTTCGGGTTTTGGATGTTCTTCATCCACCATATCTATACGGCGATTCTGGTTTCCATCGAGGAAGAAAGCGGACTGATGGATAGCATCTTCAGCGGATATAAGTTTGTTCCTGAGGAAGAGCTGCTCCGGGACCCGGCGGTAGAAGAGTTGAAGGCGGACATCGAAACTTTCAATTAACTCGAAATAGCAGGCACTCACAAATCAAGAGGAGATTCTCGTGCAGAAAGATTTTGAACCACAATTCGACAAATGCGCTCTGGCGGCACCTGACCACATCCTGGTGGCAACCGACTTGACCGATATGGAATACCTTGAGCCCCACGTGATTGCCCAGGCAAATTCGACCGGCGCTCGCATAACGCTGGTGCATGCCATTCTCCCTTCCCAATTCTCCCCCAGCGATCCCGCGGCAATCCCATATGCCGACCGGGTGAAGATCATTCGTGACGCTCGCCTGATACTGCAAGGCCTGGTCCGTCCGATAGAAGCGCGGGGAATCACCTGTACCGCTGCTGTTCGAGCGGGCTCGCCAAGGGAGGTGATTCGTGAGCAGCTGGGCGAGACTCGTGCAGCACGCCTCATCCTTGGCACTCATGGCCGCGGCAAATTGGGCCAGCTCACCCTTGGCTCTGTCGCTCAGGAGCTTATCTCGAGCACGAATATACCGGTGTTTCTAGTCGGTCCGCATGCCCGGAAATCAGTCGAGCACGTCACCCCCAAAAAGATTCTCCATCCTGTTTCTCTCGAAGGGAACCATCAGGAGACCCTCGATCTGGCGCTCGCACTCTGCCAAACCTACAGAGCCGAAGTGACGCTTCTGCATGTATTGGACCGAAACAACGCGGACGGGATCAACCCCGAACGAACGATCGATTGGGCGAAGCATGCACTGGAAGCACTCGCGCCAGACGGTTTGAGCTTCGGCCAGCCTGTCCACACCCTGGTGACAACAGGCGCCCTGGCAGAGGAAATTGTGAAAGCTGCGGAAAAAACTGATGCTGACTGGATCGTCCTGGGCGCAGAGGGAGGAAACCGATTCCTGGCATTCCATGAGCATGCAGCCTATCAGGTGCTTACAAGAGCGACGTGTCCTGTGCTCACGCTTCGTCATGAGCCTTATTGCGCTACCCCCATGAAGCGGGAGGAAGTACACTTCACCTCCCCGATGTAGGACCATTTCTAAGGGGGCCGATGGGTTTGCCATTTCCAAAGCTGACGGCGGAAGAAGCGGCCGTCCAAATAACACACGGACAGACGGTTGCGTTTAGTGGCTTCACCGCGGCAGGCTCGCCAAAGGCTATACCTTCTGCTGTTGCGGCGAAAGCCGAGGCTGCGCATCGGCGCGGGGAACCATTCAAGATAGGCGTTCTCACCGGCGCGTCTACTGGCCCATCGCTTGATGGTGCACTCGCAAAGGCAGACGCGATTAGCTTTCGCACTCCTTATCAATCCAACGCCGATCTTCGCGCCCGCATTAACGCCGGCGACACACGTTTTTTCGATATGCACCTTTCGATGCTGCCACAGGCCGTTCGCTGTGGGTTTCTCGGCCCCATAGACTGGGCAATCCTTGAAGCAAGCGACGTTACCTCCGGAGGAGGCATAGTTCTGACCTCATCCGTAGGGGCAGCACCCACCTTCGGCCGTCAGGCCTGCCGGGTGTTGATCGAACTGAACCGGAGGCACCCTCCGGCGCTCCTTGGCATGCATGATATCTATGAGTCTGCCGATCCACCGCATCGTGGCGAAATAGCTATTTTTCACGCCTCCGATCGAATCGGTTCCCCTATCATGCTGGTGGACCCATCACGCATCGCAGGTATCGTCGAAACACATCGGGACGATGAAACTTGTGGCTATGATGAACCTACGCCGACGACCGAAGCCATTGGCAATCACGTCGCCGAGTTTCTTGTTGGGGAACTCGGCGCCCGGCGCCTCCCAAGCTTTGTGCCTATCCAATCCGGCGTGGGAAATGTTGGCAATGCCGTCCTGGTAGCGCTGGGACGCCACACCCTCATGCCGCAGTTCGAAATGTACACCGAGGTCCTGCAGGATTCAGTAGTCGATCTCATCTGTGCCGATCGGGTCAAGTTCGCGAGTACCTGTGCGCTCGCACTCAGCCCGCCGGCGTTGGATAGGGTCTACAGCGATCTGAACTTCTTCCGTTCGCGCATCCTGATGCGCCCACAGGAGATCAGCAACCATCCGGAGGTCATCCGACGCCTCGGACTCATCTCGATCAATACCGCCATCGAAGTTGATCTCTTCGGCAACGTGAACAGTACTCATATCATGGGACGGCAAATGATGAACGGTATCGGAGGCTCAGGCGACTTTACGCGTAACGCCTATCTGTCAATCTTTATCTGCCCATCATCCGCCAAGGGCTGCAAGATTAGTACGGTAGTGCCTTTAGTCAGCCATGTAGACCATAGCGAACACTCTGTTCAAGTCATCGTCACCGAATATGGTATCGCCGACCTTCGCGGACGGTCACCGCACGAGCGCGCGGAACTGATCATTGAGCACTGCGCCCATCCCGAATTCCGTGACGAATTGCACGGGTATTTGCGCTTAGTCCGGGGCGGTCATACTCCGCACACGCTGCGGGCGGCGTTCGCTTTCCATTGCCGCTTCCTTGACACTGGAGACATGCATGGAGTCGATTGGGCGTCGCGAGGTTAACCTCCCCAGACGGTCATCTCTTCTCGAACCAGGCAATGTGTAGATGTCCAGGCGGTCTCTTGCTTTCGTGTGCTCATTGCGGTTTAGAAGGGATCGGGCACTCAAGCCCCCGCAGCAAAATCTCTCGCTGCGCCATCAGGTCCGCGCTCGGCTTCGACCACGCCTCCCCAATCTTTTTTTGCTGATGAGGCGTCAGATGCCATGACAAGGGAGTCAGCGAGTCCGATGGGTAACGGAAGCGCACCGGCTTGACATCGAAGCCCTTGCTGGTTAGAAAATCCGTCGCAAGCTGCAGCTCAAACTGTGCTCGTGCCTGTTGTGAGCTTGTCCTCACCGACTGCAGCGTCTCCAGCGGGGCCGTCAGTTGCCGCTGCCAGGTCCAGCTCTCACCCGCTGCCGGCCATCCCGGCGTCGAATCTACCAGCACGATGTATACCGGATGCGGCTTGATCGAATCCCCCGCGGCAATCAGCCATTCCATCGCGCTTACCACGCCGGAATTGTCGTAGTATCCGCCGTCTCCCACGTGTACACGGAACCGCGGCTCGCCCATCGAAGAACGCGGCATGGGGGAAATCCACGCAAACGATGCGGACAACCGCGCCGCCGTCGCCACCGGAAGGTCCAACCCCTTGAATGCATCCCAGAACTGAATCGAAGGCAGATAGCCGCGTTCGAAGCGCGGATCCGGCGGCAGAGCGGTCGAGCTCATCAGGAAGCGCTGTCCGCTCTCCGCCGCCGTTCCGTTAAAGATCACCGCGGGCCGCGTGCCGCGCGCCACATCGTCGCTCCATTCCCCGATCGTCGGCTGGGTCGTCGACGCGTGACCGGCCCAGTTCCGCAGCCAGTCCCTCTCCAACGCCCACCCTCGGTCGACACTGTTCCCCAACAGAGGTGTCGCGGCGGAGCCCAGAAGCGGCACTATACGTAATAGGTCCGGATACAATAGCCCCCACCCCACCGAGCTCAGCGAGGAGTGGTACGCATTCTGCCGGATGGCTCCGAGTGAGCCGAGCGCAACTCCCCCGTCCTTGTCATACGATCCCACAAAATACATTGCTCCTTCGCTGCCGCCGGAGACGGCGCTCACCAGCACCAACGAGGGGGTAAACCGGTTCTCATCCGGCGTAATCTCGCACTCCTGCGTCAGACCGGTCAACACCTCGGTCGTCCACGCAGCGGCGCGAATCCCTCCGCCCGACGTCGCCACAATCACAATCGGTGCGTTCGCACTGCCTCTCCTTTGCTCCCATGCGTGAATCACTTCTGCCGGCGAACGCGGCGCCGCATGACCGTCTCCGCGATACACCCTGTAGATATGGTCCGTGCCCATCAGCCCGAAGACAAGTGAGATCGCCAGGCTCGTGGTCAGCACCGGAATCCGGGCGATATCGATAATGAACGCAACTCCCGAACAGAAAAACGTAGCCAATCCCAGTAGGAACAGCAGGTAAAACAGTGCTGCAGGCTGTTGCTCGCTCAGGGGTGTCAGCAGCCTGTACCATCCTGCGGCATTCGGATGGCTGCCCAGCGCCGGCGCGGAAAGCATTCCAATGGCGACGTAGCTCAACCCCTGTACTAACATGACGGCCAGCGCCAGTTGGTGCCCGGAGAGTAGCGAGCCCACCGTGCCACCGCCCTCCAGGCGCACCTCCGATTCCGATCGCAACACACCCCGGCTCAGCCTGCCCGGCAGCAACCTCGCAAGCAGTCGATGCAGGAACCCACCCGAACTCCACCGCGGCCGCCGATCTGTCCTCAGAAACGGAAAGCCCGGGAAAATCATCTGCGCCGTGTATCCCGGGGTCACTTCAATGTAGAAATGCAGCTTTGCGATCAGCCACAACCCTCCAAGGCTAAGCGCCGCCGCGGCAAGAATGCCGATCGTCTTCTCCCATCCCGGAATCTCCGTGCCGCAGCACGTCATCTCGATCACCGGCAACGCCAGCAGGCTGAACATTCCTGTCATCCCCCAGGTGACGCGCCTTGCCGCGGGCAAAGTCGCGATCCCCTCAAAGCGCAGTGGTCCATAGACCAGGGTTAGCCGGCTAGTGATCATCACAATCAGAGCCAATTGCAGCGCGACATAAACGACGAAGACAAAGGAAAGAAAACTCTGCGCATCGAAGATCCCCGCGAAAATCGAAGGCGCCGCAAAGTATCCGGCCGGCAACAGAATTGCCAGCAGCGCCCCACCGATCACCTGGAAGCGGATGAGATAGCCAAACTCCACCCACATCAGGACCGTCCTCCAATCCCGCGGATGCAACGGCGCATAGAGCACAATCGCAATCAGCAGAAAGCCCAGCAGCAGGAGAGAGCTCGCAATCAACAGGGGTACCCAGAAGAGCCCGGCAATCGTAACTGCAGCAGCAGCAATCAGCAGCAGCGCTGTAGCCCGCTGCCAGGGGCCACGCCCCCGCGCCAGCAGACCCCCCAGCAGAACCGCGGCAACCGCCAATAAAATCCACTTCGCGAGTGAGAAATCCCGCGGCGTAAACGAAAAAGCCGCCGCGTTGCCGATAGCCCGCAGCGCCTGCAGCAGACGCACATTTTCGAGCACATCAAGAATCGCCGCGGCTGAGATGACGCCGATCACCGCACGGGAAAGCCGGCCGCCGCCCTCCATCGCAAACAGCACGAATACAGCCCAGTACAGCCCGATCAGCAGAAAGTCCATGCAGGTATTCACTCGGGCAATGGCAGCGTTCCAGGTCTCATATTGCCCGGGACTGCCTTGATCGATCCGCGCCTTGAAGTTGGCCGGGCTCGCCGCCAGCTCCAGTTCCGCAATCGGGCTGTCGAGGACGCAGCCCCAGTGACCGGCAGCTCCGCGTTCAGGACACGGCCGTGTCATGTACGCGCTCGACTCCCAACTCATCACTCCGGACCACACCGTGAGCATTAGCAGGAAAAGCCAAAGCAATCGTGCTACACGCATCGAAACCCCGCCAGGTTTTGCATGAAGAGCGCAATCCTAATCCCACAAGCAGCGGAAATCAACCGCCGCGGAAACTCATTCCTTTCGACATTCAATAGGGAGAGCCGCACCATTCCCTCAGAATGTCGAACACCCCGCTGGGTCGCTGGATGCGCATGCGATTTCGAGGAACATACAGGGTGCGTCTGCGTATGATGATTGCGGACTCGATATATGCAGTGCAAGCCTTAACAAACCAGAGATAAGGCTGGTGGGCAGCCATTCAGAGGAGATCCATGAATCGTGAATTGGCATTAAAAATCGTGCTGACAGTGGCCGGATTGATCTTTCTCGGTCTCTGCTACCCCATGGTAGTGTTCATCCGGCAAGATCCTGCGTTATCCATGATGTTTAGCCTTTACGTCACCCTGGGCATCTTTCTGCTTTTGGCCATCCGCAATCCGTCGGCGAATCGCAGCCTCATTGCCTTCACAGCATGGTCTAGTTTCGCCCATGCTGCACTGATGGGCACGCAGGCATGGCGAAACATGATCGCACGGGGAGAACTGATCGGTGTGGCTGCTCTTGTGATAATCGGTGTAGCCTTGGTCGCGCTTGCGCCAGGGACACAGGTACCGGCGTCCGCGTCACCCCGGAGCCAGGTCCAATCGCATTGATGTCAGGAAACCACTTGATCGGATTAATTGGACCGCAACCGGAATTGAACAAAGTCACCAGTTTCATCGAAGGAACCGAGTCCAACTTGTCCACACGGGAAAGTGTGGTCGATTCCAGTAAATAGCGGGGTCGTTTGTTTGTCCAAGAACACTTTGATAGAGCCTGTGCTGACATTGCGCACAATGCGAACGTCATGCCAGGAAAGGTCCGGCAGCGCGGGAGAAGCCTCCAGGCCGGCGATCCGTCGGCGGGGTCCACCATCAACGATGAAAATCCCATTGTGAACGGACACCTTAGTTCCAGGATTATCCGAAAGGTGGACATAGTAAAAGTGAAGCGGGTCTACATAGTCGAAAACCAGGATCATTGATCCGCCGGCGCGGCGCACCTTCACGTCGAGAGCAAAGCTGCCAACCTTTACGCCTTTCAACAGAGCAAATTGTACCGGACGGCGAGGAACGCCGGGTGGTCGGGAGCGCTCCATATGGAGATAATGAAGGTTGCCCTCCTTGAGAATTTCCCAGTCTTCGGGGAAAGGCATCTCCCAGGCCTTAAGGCTGCCCGCGCTAAAGTTGTCCCGAATGGATATGCTCGCTAACGGTGTACCGCCGCACACCGTTCCTGCCGCGACCGAATGGCATGCAATCAGACAGACAGCGGCAAGTAATGCGGCCGGGATATATATGCCTCCTGGTTTATACATTTGATCGCTTCCTTTCAGCATTAGTTCACGTTTCTCCAACTTAGCAACGGAGAAGTATTTATGTCAGATATGGTCAACAGCCATTCCGCTAAGCTCGACGAATTCCGGACTTCGCCGAAGTGAATCGACAGTAGTCCAACCAAGGCCCAAAGCATGGCAAGCATCGAACCCGCCTTCGAGCTACAAGCTTCCGGACAAGCTCCAGGCGTACATCACACCATCAACTCCGGTCACAATGTATTGGGTGCCATCCAGTTGGTAAGTTATAGGAGCGGGATCCATGTTTCTGCCGGGCCGAGTGTGCCACAGCACGTGTCCGTCCGACGGATCGAGCGCCAGAAGATTTCCGGAAGCATCCCCGGTGAAGAGAAGATGTCCGGCAGTTGTCAAAATGCCTGCGTTACCGTACCCGTTGCCGCTTTCGCGTTTCCAGGCAACTTTTCCTGTTCGATAATCCAGAGCTAACAGGACGGACTTGGCGACCAATGCGTCGGATCCCCCGCCTTGATGGTCTTTCGGGGTATTGTCTGTACCTAACGCCACATACCAGAAACTATAACCTGTGTAGCCATTTACATAGAACAAGCCGGTTTCCGGATCGAAGCTGGGCGACGTCCAATTTGTACCACCATCCGCCGCGCCAGTCACAAGCGCACCACCCGGTTGAGGTTCCTTTGCCGGATTCGAGATGGGGCGTCCCTGGCTGTCGATACCACTGGCCCAGTTGGTAGGCACGAACGGAGCGGTCAGCAGATTCTTTCCAGTCGTGCGATCAAGCACAAAAAAGTAGCCATTACGGCTCGCCTGGGCGAGCAATTTGCGGGATCTGCCTTTGAACTCTGCAGTAAACAGAACCGGCGTTTCCACTGCATCCCAATCGTGGGTGTCATGAGGAGATGGCTGGAAGAACCACACGATCGCGCCGGTATCGGCATTTAGCGCCAGGATGGAACAAGTATAGAGGTTCGCTCCAGCTCGCACGCCGCCTGCCAGTACCGGATGCGGATTGCCCGTCCCCCAATAAATCAGGTTGAGCTCCGGATCATAGGTGCCCGTTATCCAGGCCGGGCCGCCACCGTGACTCATGGCCTTATCGTTCGGCCAGGTTAAGGCGTCCGGTGTCCCAGGCTTCGGCACTGTCGAGGTTCGCCAGACGATCGCTCCCGTTTTCCAATCGAGCGCTACGATCGAGTGAGATACATTTGCTGAATCGCCTGATGTGCCCAGGACAACAAGTCCCCTGACGATCAATGGAGCGACGCTAATATAGTAGCCAAATTTAACGTCGGCAATCTCAACGTCCCAGATCGTCTTTCCATTCCGCGCATCGAGACAAAAGAGGTGGGCATCGGGTGTTCCGAAATAAATCCGCCCGTTATAGAAAGCCACGCCTCGTTGTGCGAGGTGGTCACCTTCCGAAGGCCGCCGAAATTGCCAGACACCTTCTCCTGTTTTTGCGTCCACGGCCCAGACTTGATCTGGCACGGAGAAATACAGGATCCCGTTTATTTCCAGCGGTGTCGATTTCAGCGTCACCGCGTGAGTCTGGAAGGCCCATGCCAATTTCAACGACTTGACGTTTGTCTTATTGATCTGCGTCAGGCTGCTGAAGCGTCTGCCCGAAGTATCCCCATTGAACGTGGGCCATGAGTCGCTCACGTATGGAATGGAATTCTTCACGCCGGTGGTTTGCGCAAGCAGACAGCCTGCACTCACCAACAGCAGGATTCCCGCCGTCCTTGCGCTACTTAAGGGTCTCCAGATACGAAAAAACATTATGGATATCCTTGTCGGTGTAGTCGTGGAGCAATTTCAGATGTCCTGCTAATGGATCGTCCACCTTGACGTTTACTTCGGGAAGCGGCCACGATCGATACCATCCTTCCTCATTCTGAATCGCCACGTAAAACGCATCCAGATGAAGAAGTTTGCCTTTCACCGTTCCGCCGGAAGGTAAGGAGATGGTCGCCATGACAGTATCGTTTGGCGGATAGAGCAATCTGGCCTCGAGTTCCGCAGGTTGGTATTTATTCGCGATCCCTGCCATGTCTCCTGTAGGCGAGTGGCAGGCCGAACATTTGCCTTCTCCATAGAAGTATTGCTTTCCGGCCTCTGCGTTGCCGACCAGAAGATTCTTGATGGAATAGCCTCCCACAGGGCCTGAGAGTGCAAGGCTATCGGCGACTTCTATGCGGGCGTGGAGAAACGCTACGATATCCGACATGTTTGCGGAACTTATCAAAGGAAAAGCCGGCATTCCTTTGTCCGGACGGCCATTCTGGATCACTGGAGTGATCAGATTGCCATTCTCATCGTGGCGCACGAGAGATGATTCAATTAGATTCGGACCGGCGCCCCCCGCGGCTTCGGCCCCATGACATTGGGAGCAGGATTGTTGAAATTGGGCCGCTCCCCGCTGCACGTTCGGTTTCGCCATGGGGTTCGGTTTCGCATTGGCGCAAACTGTTTGAGCGAGAAAAAATCCGAGACCGAGGCAAAGCACGGTTATCAGGGAATTGCGGACTCGTTTTGGCCAAGGGCACACGTTGCGCTCCAGATAGCTAATCCTAATATCAATAGTTCCGGAAAGGTCAGAGCGATTCCAAAATGGTTGAGGGGCAAACCCAGTCATTAAAACTAGAAGTTTCCGTCGCGCCTCTCAAACTTCGTTGGTTTCCCAAGTATCATGCCTCCAGCGCTGTACCAATCAGCCGTCATCTCGATCAGTTGTTCCTCGCTGGTGCCGGGGGGCCCCAGCAGTTGTGTACATCGAGAGGCATCGCTGAGTAGAGCGGTTTCCGCTTCCGTCCCTGTAAAGTTTGGCCTCTTGCCGAGGCGATGCCCGAATCTTTCGGCGACCTCGCGAACGGAGAGCTTCTTCGGGCTCGTAACATTCAAAATTCGGGCAGGCGAATCGCAGAGAGCAAAGGAACGCAGACAATAGGAGTTGGCGTCGCCTTGCCAAATGACGTTTACGAAACCAGTTGTCAGATCGATCGGCTCACCGGAAGAAACCTTTTCGCAGATGTCGAGCAGAACCCCGTAGCGGAGATCAATGGCGTAATTGAGCCGAAACAGCAAGATCGGGGTTCGGTTTGTGTTCGAGAAATACTCAAAGATACGTTCTCTGGCGAGCACTGACTGAGCGTACTCACCGGTCGGAGCGACCGGGGTATGTTCGTTTGCGCCCGGGCTATCGACAGAAACAAATGGGTATACGTTCCCGGTCGAAAATATAACTATTCTGGAACGTCGAAACCGCCGGGCCGCCAATCCCGCTATCCAAGCATTGGTGGCCCAGGTAAGAGGCAGATCAGCCACAGATCCAAATTTCCGACCGACCATAAACACCACGTTTGGCGCATCCGGCAACGTGTCAAAAGCTTTCGGATCGAGCAGGTCTGCTTCGACGAGTTCGACGCGATCAGAAAGTCTCTGGAAAGCTCCATTTGTATCTTTACGCACGACGGCAATAACCCGGTGCTTCAGCCCAGCGCGCTGAATAGCCCGACTTATCCGCAGAGCCAAGCTTGGCCCCATTTTTCCGCCCGCGCCCAGGATTATCAGATCGCCTTCGAGCTGCGATGCAAAAGAAACATCCTGTTCCGAGGGGGCCGTCAAGCGTTCTTCCAGGGCGTCATCGGTGAGGATCGCGTTAATCACGACTACATATCGTTCTTTCTAGTAGAATCCGTTCCGTTTCTCATTCCTGGAACCTATGTCATTTAACCGAAGGTTGTCAACCACAATACTAAGAGTGCGTAAAAAAATGTTGACACAGCCATACTGACCTGTTAGGTTCCGTGGGAACGAAGGTAGAACGCATTCTACTTTGTCCCCGACTAAGCTCAATTCCACTTCTTTAAAGCCGGGCGAAGAACGTGAGTACCCGCGGGGAATTGCTGTCGCAGTTGAGACGGAGGCGCAAAGATGAGGCTGCGCCCGGCTGCTTATAAATCAACGAAGTGAAAGGCGGAATGCCAACTTCGAGTTTTAATTGGCGTGATTCGTTCCAAGCGGGCGTGGTCATTCCGGCCCACCCACTGGCGCTCACCGGGGAGCGCAAGCTGGACGAACGACGGCAGCGCGCACTCACAAGGTACTATCTCGCCGCCGGCGCCGGAGGCATCGCGGTGGGGGTGCATACGACTCAGTTCCAGATCCGCGATCCCAAGTTCGGCTTATACGAGCCGGTGCTGGCTTTGGCGGCGGAAGAGCTTGCGACAAAGGATGTAATCGGTATCGCAGGAGTCTGTGGGAGGACAGCGCAGGCAACGCGGGAGGCCGAAATTGCACGTAACCTTGGCTATGATGCGGCACTACTCAGCCTCGCTGCTCTGGCTGAAGCTTCGGTTGACGAGCTCATCGCACATGTACGCGCGGTTGGAGAGATCATTCCTGTCGTTGGCTTTTACCTTCAGCCGGCCATTGGCGGCCAATCTTTTCCGGCTGAGTTTTGGCGAGCCTTCGTCGAAATCGAGAGTGTGGTCGGAATCAAGATAGCGCCTTTCAATCGCTATGCGACCCAGGATGTGCTCCGGGGTGTAGCGGCGTCCGGCCGGGTAAGCGAGATCGCTCTTTACACGGGGAATGACGACCACATCGTACTGGACCTGCTCTCCAAGTTCCAATTTAGCGGACGGACCCTTCGATTGGTGGGCGGTCTGCTTGGGCATTGGGCGGTGTGGACGGTGCGCGCAGTGGAGTTGCAGCGGGAGCTGCGTCAGACTGCACAGTCGCAGGAGCTAATTGATCCCAAGTGGTTCGTGCGAAGCGCCGAGGTGACCGATATGAATGCGGCGCTGTTTGACGTTGCACATCAGTTCCACGGATGCATCGCAGGCATTAACGAGATTCTCCGTAGGCAGGGCTTGCTGGCGGGCCGGTGGTGCCTGGATCCAGCGGAAGATTTGTCGCCCGGCCAGGCGGAAGATCTCGATCGCGTCGTCGCGGCTTATCCACACTTGATCGACGACCAGTTCGTTCAGGAGAATCTGGATTCCTGGCTGAGGTAAACAGAATGGGCCATCGATAGGGTGTGGAGCGGGGAGCATGCTCAGTTCCGCTGGCTTTACCCGTCCAGAAGCGCGAACAGGCTACTGCATCCAGCAGAGCGCGTTTCAAGGGTTTTCATTCGGATATTGGAGGGAGGCTTCGTCATGGTTAAACGAATCATCAGGTATTTGCTTATCGGACTGCTTGCGACATCCGTATCCGGGGCGCAGGAGTCGCGCGGAACTCTTGCTGGCCGCGTGACGGATGCTTCCGGCGCGGTGATTGGCGGCGCCCAGATACAAATCACGAACACACAGACAGGGGTGATAATTCCTACTCAGACAAACGATCAGGGCTTGTTCAAGGTGCCGTTTCTTATTCCATCCGTATACAGTGTGACGGTTGAACATTCTGGGTTTAAAAGGCTAGTTCGCGAAAACGTGCTGGTCTTGATCGACAGCACCGTGCAACTCGACGTTTCGCTCACAGTAGGCGAAGTGTCGCAGCAGGTTGCAGTCACCGCGGCCCCGCCTCTTCTTGACACAGCGAGCCCATCGCTGGGCACGGTCCTTGAACCTAAGCAGATTCTAGATCTAGCGAATGCGGGAGGAGGCGTTGCGGAAATGGCAGCACTTGCCCCCGGCGTTGCGCAAGGCGGAGGAATCGCAATCCACTATGCGCCATTTACCAATGGAACGTCCAGGCTCGTCTCGAACGGCGGTTCCCTCTATGCGAATGAATGGTACTTCGATGGCATACCAAACATGTTCGCCAGCGGCACGCAGCCACGTGTTGGATTCAATCCGCCACCAATGATGATCAGCCAGTTTAAATCGATGACCGTGTACTACGATGCCTCTCTGGGACACACGTCCGGGGCCATCTTCAACATGGACACCCGAAGCGGGACAAGCCAGTATCATGGAGAACTGCACGAATATGTTGCCAACAATATTTTGAATGCGAATTACGCCTTCAACGGCGGCCAGCCGCTCGCGCACTTCAATGACAATCGTTACGGTGGCGCGATCGGTGGGCCAGTATTTCTGCCTCACCTCTACAACGGAAACAAAGGGACCAAAAAGACGTTCTTCTACTACATGTATGAACGACACAAATTTACCAGTCCAGACGCCGTTGGCTACCTAACAGTGCCCACCGCCGCTGAACGTACTGGCGATTTTTCAGCGCTTCTGTCGATTGACCCGAGCTATCAAATCTACAATCCATTTTCTACCACGGCGGCCGGCGACGGCGTCTACCAGCGGACTGCGTTTGCAAACAACGTCATCCCAGCAGGCCTTTTGAACAGCACGGCGCTCAATATCCTGAAACTAATTCCATTGCCGAACACGCCAGGCACCGAGGGTGGATTCAACAACTATCTCGAGCCCCTTAGTCTTAACGATACTGAAGACGTCTACGCCCACTTTGGGCGGGTCGATCATACCTTCAGCGACCGCAGCCGCATGTTTTTGAGGATAGATTACGACAACTGGGTTGAAGAGGAACTATCCTGGTTCGGCTACGGCAATCCAACCAGCGGCAATAAGGATGGGCGCACCGACATTGGGGTCGCGCTTGACGAAGTCTATGTTCTTAATCCTTCGACGATCTTCGATTTTCGTTACGGCCTTACCGCTCAAGAATTTCCCAATGAGCCGCTCAGTCCGACCAGTCTGCCTTCGTTGGGTTTTTCTCCGGAGTTCAGCGCTCTTTTCCCATCAAACGCGCCATTTCCTTTTATGACTTTTAGCGGCGGCGCGACCTACACTCAGTTTGGCGATTTCAACGGGCTGACCCTGGTCGACCAATCCAGCATGATTCACAGCTTTCTGGCAAGCGTAACTCAACAGTTCCACAGCCATAGTCTTCATTACGGGGTGGATTTTCGCCTCGAACGCGCGAACCAGCGTTCCTTTAGCCCCAATACGGCGAGTATGAACTTCGATTCAACCTATACAAACGGTCCATTTTCAACGTCTCCAGGATCGGCGATCGGACAGGATCTTGCTTCCTTCGAATTGGGCATCCCGGGGACCGGGGGGGTAGTACAAACCAACAGCAGTTATGCCGATGCGGACCACTATTTTGGCATTTACCTGCAGGACGACTGGCGCGCGACCCCAAGGCTGACGCTGAACTTCGGTTTCAGGCTTGATCACGAAACTCCCGAAGTCGAGCGCTATAACCGCGCTGTCGTAGGTTTCGACAACACCACGGCCAATCCTATCGGGGCTGCGGCCACCGCGAACTATGCGGCCAACCCAATACCAACCCTTCCGGTCAGCAGTTTCCAGGTGCTGGGAGGTCTGCTCTTTGCGGGCGGTCAAAATGGCCGTTCATTTTGGAGCGGTCAGGCGGTAGAAGCGATGCCTCGCTTTGGGTTCGCCTTTCAAGCCACGCCCAAAACTGTAATCCGGGGAGGGTACGGTATTTTCTACGACACGATCGGCATTTATCGCTCACCGGCGATTCAAAATGGCTTTAGTTCGGTCACGCCTGTGAATTCCAGCTTGGACAATGGTGTTTCGTATGTCGCAACTCTGAACAATCCTGTTCCCAATGGCGTCATCCCACCGCTAGGCGCGGCGGGTGGACTCTCCACGGCGCTAGGGCAGTCATTGTCTGTTTATGGGAGGAGCCGGTCCATCCCTTACGCGGAGCGCTATTCATTGACTGTCGAACGGCAGCTTACATCCGATTTCGTCCTCAATGTAAGTTACGTTGGCAACTTAGGACAAAAACTTCCTGTATCGACACAAATCAACAATACACCTGCCTCCTATCTCAGCACTTCCCCAAACCGCGATCAGGCTGTCATCGATAATCTGGGCACTGTCTATCCGAATCCGTTTTACGGCCTCGCGCCTTCGTACACGCAAACAACCAATGTGGCTCAACTGGTGACACCGTATCCAGAATTCGGCGCGATCACCGAAACCACAGACATTGGGCGGTCGAACTATAACTCTCTGCAAGTCCAACTGGAGAAGCGATTCACCCATGGGTACAGCTTTGGCATTTCGTATACATTTTCCCGGCTCATGGACGCCATCAACTACCTGAACAACACCGATCCGCTGCCGTGGTACGGAGTGAGCGCGTACGACCGCCCGAACATTATCTCTATCAGCAACCTATTTACTGTGCCTGTCGGGCGAGGCAAAATGCTGGGCTCCACCATGCCTAAATTGATCGATTATGTGGCCGGTGGCTGGCAGTTGAACACAATTGTGACCTACCAGAGCGGGGACGCATTGACATGGGGCGACGTTTTATTCAATGGCAACCTATCGAATGTACGATTGAGCGCCAGTCAACGCAACCTAAATCACTGGTTCAACACGGCCGGCTTTGATACGAATTCAGCTGATCAGTTGGCCGATAATATACGAACGTTCCCGCTCCGGCTGTCCAATGTACGCGGCGACGGGCAAGACTTGTGGAATGTTGCCTTGTTGAAAGACTTTCCGATTCACGACAATCTGAGGCTGCAACTGCGGGGCGAGGCCTATAACGCGCTCAATCATGTAAACCTTAACGACCCCAACACGAGTCCTACCAGCGGCGCGTTTGGGGTGGTGTCAGGTCAAAATGGAAATTCCAGAACGGTCCAGGTTGCTTTGCGTTTGTTGTTCTGAACTGGACGGCTCTCCCGCGGGCGCTATTTCAGCTCTTTGGAGTTGCATAGCGCTCGCTCTAACCGGTGCTGTTGGAGAAATCCTGCTTTGAATTCACGGGTACTAATACATATGGCCTAACATCGAGGGGCCAGCACTATCCGATGTTGGGGTGTCCTTGCCATTTCCGTCCTTGCCGGAGGCTTTTCGGGTTCAGTGAACGTAAGACACGCCAACTTAGCGGGGGTGTTTATGGATTATGTCTAAACTCTATGACGGCATCATCCTCGGAGCTGGACACAACGCACTTGTCTTACAGGCCTATCTCTGCAAGGCAGGATTGAAGGTTTTATGCCTGGAACGCAAGGCGATCGCAGGAGGCGGTCTTACCACGATGGAAGATCCGCGCCACCCCGGCTTTCTTCACAATACACATTCATTCTTCCATCGAGCGATCACGACGATGCCATGGTACACCGACCTGGCTCTCGATCGACATGGGGTTGAATATATTCAACCTGAATTAAATGTGGCGCTTTTAACCAGCGATGGACGCGCTTTGGAATGGTGGACGGACCTTGAGAAAACAGTCGAGTCCTTCGCCCACTTCAGCCGCCGTGATGCGGAAACTCTGCGCCGCTGGCACGATGAATTCGTGCCAATAGTAAAGAATATTCTAATCCCGGAATCTTTCTCGCCGCCCCTTCCTCCAGAAATACGGAAGACTATCCTGCAGCGAAGCGCCGCCGGCCGGCGGCTCCTTGAAGTGAGCGAACTGTCTCCCCTGGAATTCGTCCAACGTGAGTTTGAGCACCCCACAATCAAAGCCGGTCTCTTATTCTTCAATGGACTGAGAGAAGTAGATCTGCGAGCCCGTGGATTCGGCCATCACATTGCCTCGTTGCTGGCAACGCCGACCAAAGCTCAGATGGCACGGGGCGGCTCGGCCACACTGTCTCGCGCTCTGGAATCCGCAGTTCGCGAAGCCGGGGGTGAAATACGCACGATGGTTAACCCATCGAGGATACTGGTCGAAAACGAACGGGCTACTGCAATTGAGCTTGACGATGGCGAGGTGATTTCAGCGCGGCAGTTTATCGTTTCATCTCTTAACCCGCATCAAACGTTCCTGGAATTACTCGACGACTCACATTTACCGAATTCCATCCGAGCCCGCATCGAAGGCTTTCAGTACAATCTGATTGCGCCTCTGTTTAGTTTGAATCTTAATTTGAAAGAACCTCCGCAGTATAAGATCGCCGCCAATCATCCCGAAGTAGGTCGTGCCTTTATGGTTCTCATGGGACTGGATCATATCGATCAATTTTCCGATCTCGTGCGGCATCATGAGCAGGGTACTATTCCGCCGACGGTAATGTGGGGCGCATGTCCCACCATATTTGACCCGAGCCAGGCGCCGGCGGGTTTTCATACGGCATTCATGTGGGAAAAGCTTCCTTATCGTCTTAGGGGCGATCCTAAAAACTGGGATGGGGAGAGGGAGAAACACGGGCGTGAGATGATCAAATTCTGGGGAAGGTACGCTCCCAATCTTGAGACAGCGATAATCGATTCGTTCACGCGGTCCCCTCTGGACGTGGAGCGTTGCTTCCCGAATATGCGAGAAGGCGACCTGCTCATTGGCTCCTTTACGAATGGCCAGATCGGTTACAATCGTCCCTTTCCGGGTGCTGGGCACTACCGCACCCATGTGCCAGGACTCTATCTTTGTGGTTCCAGCAGCCATCCTGGAGGCAACATCACGGGACTGCCAGGCTATAACGCTGCCCAGGTTGTTTTAACCGATCTTGAAATGAAACCCAGTTGGATTCCCTCGCCTCTATCAGAAAGACTGCCTTAGTTACGACTGGGTGCGCTACTTACAGGTGATGGGCTACCGGACGAAGCCGATGTCGGCCAGCTCAGCCGAGATTCGCTTACCGACATCGATGACAGAAGCGATCAACTGCTGCTTCCGCGCAGCCGAGCACCGGGCGGTGGGAATGTTGACGCTGAGGGCGCCACATACTGTCGACCGGGAGTCGAAGACAGGAGCACCAACGATAAAGACGCCTGTCACGGTTTCCTCATTATTGAAGGCATAGCCGGTTTTATTCACGCGCGCGAGGTCCAACTTGAGGTCGCGCAATTTGGTATGGGTGTGTTCAGTGTACTGCGGAAGCTTCGAGTTTTTCAGAAATGCCGCGAGCTCAGTTGACGGAAGAAATGCAGCCACCGCCTTACCGATTGCGGTTGCATGCACGGGGCAATCATCGCCGATGTGGATGTTCAGCCGCAAGGGATGCGAAGTCTCAAAGACGTCAATGAGAATGATAGAGCTGGCGCGCCGTTCTGCGAGGGCCACCGATTCATCCAGCTGGTCACGGAGCATAGTGAGGTAGGGTCGCGCGACGCTTGCCAGTCCCAGGCGATTCGTGTTGCGCCGCGACAAGCCGGCGGTCTTGAGTGTGAGCCGATAAACTCCGTTCTCCTCGGGCTGTTCCACGTAGCCGGCCTCTTTCAGGGTGAATAGGATCCGGAAAACGGAGCTCTTCACCAGCCCAACATCTTTGGTGATTTCTCTGAGAGCTTTGCCGTGTTCGCTCATCGCCAGCGCTTCAAGTACCGCTAGAGTATTGACGACAAGGTCGATGTGGTTCTTTGCGGGCATTCGTTGACTTCCTGTTCGGTTGTTAAAGATGCGGCCGCAGCCGCAGTCAGAAGCGTATCATCGCCTCTTCATGGTTGAGTCTCGCGCCTCACCAGCGGCTACCTCTCGGGAAGGGCCCAGGCGAAAAGCGTTTGCCCTGCGCCCATCAGGACATATTGGCGGCCATCCAGCTGGTATGTCGTGGGTGAGGTCTGTATATCCGCGCCCAACCCGGCATGCCAGAGCGTCTTGCCAGTAGCTGTATCGAGAGCAAGCATGTTCCCTGTGGCATCGCCGGTGAATGTGAGCCCCGATCCGGTGGTGAGAACGCCGGCGTCTGAGCCATCAAAATAGCCGAGGCGGTGGGTCCACCGGGTCTTGCCCGTCTGGTAATCGATGGCATCGAGCACGCCGCGGTCGGCAATGTCATAGTCTCCGCCGGCCCAGCCATATGTTCCGTCCTCGGGCTTAGTGAAATAGATACCGTAGCTGATGCTGGCGCTCACGATAAACAGTCCGGTTTTGGGGTCGAAGCTGGGCGATCGATAATTGGTAAGGCCGCCTTCATCCGGGGCGACGAACCGGCCGTCGGGCGCCGGATCTTTTTCAGGATTCGGAATCGGCTGCCCTTTTTTGTCGATACCCAGAGCCCAGTTTGTGGGACCAAAAGGGACGGTCAACAGACTTTCGCCGGTGGCACGATCGAGCACGAAGTAGTAGCCGTTGCGCGAGGCCTGCAAGAGCAGTTTGCGGGGTTTTCCGTGAAACACACCGTCCACCAGTACAGTAATTTCAGAGGCATCCCAGTCGTGGGTATCGTGCGGGGAAGGCTGAAAAGACCAGACAAGTCTTCCCGTGTCGGGGTTCAAGGCAACGATCGAACAGGTATAAAGGTCATCGCCGGGACGTACAGCGCCATTCAAAACCGGGGTCGGATTCCCAGTGCCCCAGTACAACAGGTTCAGCTCCGGGTCGTAGGTTCCGGGGATCCATGTCATGCCGCCCGTGGTGGCATTCGGTGTGCCCGTAGGCGGCGTAGAGTCCCATTTCCACTGCAACGCGCCCGTATCGGGATCCATCGATTTAAGAAAACCCTGGATGTTATCGGAATCGCCGCCGATGCCAACGATCACATGGTTGCCCACGATCACCGGAGCCGCCGTCGCCCAGTAACCCTTGGCGGAATCCGCTACCTGGACCTTCCAGCGCGGCTTGCCATCTTTGGCATTCAAACAGACCAGGTACGCATCCGGGCTCAGGTAGTAAATCGAGTCGTGATACATCGCCACACCACGCTGGCCGATGGTTCCTCCCCTATTAGGGTAGATGTAGTGCCAGATGGCGCGACCGGTGCGCGCGTCCACCGCCCATACGTTCTGAATCGCGGTGAGGTAGATAATGCCATCCACCAGCAGCGGAGAAGCTTTGATGCCGTCCGGCTGCGCCGATTGAAAAGCCCAGGCGAGGCTGAGTTCATGAACGTTTTGCGGAGTGATCTGCGCCAGCTCGCTATGCCTTCTTCCGGAGTAGTCGCCATGATAGCCGGGCCAGCTATCCGGCGGGGGATGCAGCAGCATGGCATTGCTCACGCCCTGGGCGGCCAGCCGGATAGGAGAGGAAAGCAGGGCGAGCGCACTCACAGCAAGGGTCAGCGCATTCTTCAGAGTCATCAGCTACGCCCACCAAATTTCCCGCAGCTTCTCTCGAATGAGAATCTGACGAAGAAACCCCGCGGCCTTTTCCAGTCCATCTTCTAACGACATGAGACTATCCTCGTGCTCAATGGAAATTACGCCGTCATAACCAATCATGGAGAGAGTCGATATGAAATCAGTCCAGAATTCCAGACCATGCCCGAAACCGACCGTCCGAAATATCCAGGAGCGATTGATCTCATCGCCGTAGGGCTTGGTATCCAAAACGCCGTTCACGCGGGAATTAGCTTCGTAAATGCGCGTATCTTTCGCGTGCACGTGAAAAATCGCGTTTCCCAGCTTTCTAACGGCAAGACATGGATCGATACCCTGCCAGAAAAGATGGCTTGGATCAAAGTTGCAACCAATGTTTGGACCGGTTTCCGAGCGGAGCCGGAGCAGAGTCTCCGGTGAATAAACCACAAATCCCGGGTGCATCTCGAGCGCGATGCGTATGCCATGCTCGGCGGCAAACCGCGACTCCCGCCGCCAGAAGGGAAGAACCTTCTCTTCCCATTGCCAGCGCAGGATCTCGGGGAAATCCGGTGGCCATGCAACGGTTACAAAGTTGGGATACTTTGATTGATCGGAGTCGCCCGGACAGCCTGAGAAATTGATGACTGTCGGAATTTCCAGCGCTTCGGCGAGCAAAATACTTCGCCGCATGGTCGCCGCGTGCGCCTCCGCGATCCGCGTGTCTGGATGTAAAACATTTCCTCCGCATCCCAAGGCACTGATAAACAGCCCGGCATCTTTCAATTTCTTTTGCAGATCTTTCAGTTTTGCAGGCTGCTCTATCAACTCCAGTTGAATATGAGCAGGCGCGCCGTAATTGCCTGTACTGAGTTCAATCGCTTCGACGCCGAGCGCCGTGACGCGCGGAATCAATTCATCAAGACTGATTTTTGCAAGCGCCGCGGTGAAGAGTCCCAGTTTCATCGCATTCTCTCCGCCTTCAAACCTGGAGCTTCTTCAAATAGGCGGCGCTGATGGCCGCGCTTTCCAGCGAAGGACGGTCCCACTGGTCCTGCTCGACGTAATAGTATTTGAGTCCCCCTACACGGGCGGCTTCAAAGATACGTTTCCAATCAATGACGCCGTTTCCGACTTCGGTGAATGGATTGCCTTCGAAATGTCCGGTTGTCGGCTTATAGCCGGCTTTGAGACCTTTGATATGTAAGAGAGGATACCGGCCCGGGTATTTGTGCATATATTCCACCGGATCTTTGCCGGCGAATGTCATCCAAAAACAATCCAGTTCCATCTTCACCAGCGCTGGATCGGTCGAACGCAGCAGCTCATCGTAGGCAATCACGCCCTCGTAAACGACGAACTCGTGATTATGGTTGTGATAGGCGAACTGGATCCCGGCTTTTCGGCAAAGCGTGCCCAGGTGATTGAAAAAGGCTCCCGCCCGTTTCCAGGCGTCCAGGGAGTTGGTTTCCTCAGGCGGCCCCGCGCACAACATATATTGAAGGTTCAGCTTGTGCGCCCGCTCGATGTTTGCACTCCATTCCGCATCGTCCTTGGGCACTGGGAAATGACAGCTAGGCACCCGGAGCCCGGCACCCTCGAGCATCTTGCGGAACTCTGTCACCGGACCTCCATTGAAATCTATCTCTCCGGAGTCGGTGAAGCCGGCTTCGACCTCCTTGTATCCCATGGCAGCGAGCTTTCCCAGAACGCCGGCGAAGTCGGATTTGAGATCATTGCGAACGGTATAAAGTTGAATGCCGAGGGGTAAACCCCAGGGATTGGCCCAAACCTTAGGTACAAAAGCGGTGCCCCCCATCGCCCCCATCAACTTCAGGAATTCACTGCGGCTGAGTTTCACTTCATCCCCTTGCACAATTCAGAACTATGTTCCGAAACCAAGGGCTATAGTACACAAAAGCAATGATCTCGTAGCGCGGCCGGAGATTTTTTCTCCCCCAGCGCGCATCTTCAGGACCAGGGATCCCGGCGCTCAAATGCAGGCACGCAGAGTAAGATCTATGCGATACAAGGAGAAAGGCTCAAGATAATGCCGGCTCCCAACGCTCCGCGGCAGACCGCAAGGCCGTATTTGATGGTGACCGCGTGCACCGGGACATTCGCTTTTGGCACATTGGTGGCCTTTCTCGGAGCTACCCTGCCGGAACTGCGCGCGCGCTTCGGTTTCGACATTGCCCAGGGCGGGACACTCATAAGCTTGCTCTTCCTGCCTCAGATTCCCATGTCGTTCGTGGCCGGGCCGTTGATCGACCGTTTCGGCAAAAAACCGGTGCTGGCCAGTGGCTCTTTGCTTTGCGCCGTTGCCCTTGCCACCATCAGCGTCGCTCCGAGCTACCAGGTTCTGGCCATGCTTGTGTTCGTGGTCGGCCTGGGAGGCAGTTGCATCAACAGTGGATCCAACACCCTGGTGCCCGACCTTTACCCGGTGAACCCCTCCGCCGCCCTCAATCTGGCGAATTCCTTCTTTAGCCTGGGAACCGTGGGCTTCCCGGTGCTGGTAACGTTGATGGCCCGTCGTTTTGGTTTGGCGCCGGCGCTGGTCCTGGTGGGAGCCTCGAACGCGATTCCGGGAGTTCTGAGCCTTACGCAGACGTTTCCTGCGGCTCGTTCACAGGGTGGACTTAACTGGACGCTGATCCGCAACGCACTGTTGAACCGATCGATTCTCCTGCTCGCGCTGGTGATTTTCCTCTATTCGTCGCTGGAGGCGTCCACAGCGGGTTGGCTGCGTACTTACTTTGAGCAGCAGTTCTTTTCTTCTGCGCAAACCTCCGGAGGAATACTCGCTGCGTTCTTTGCGTCCATGCTGGTTGGACGGCTGGCGGCAAGCGAGATCACGAAAAGAGTACGTGGACCCATCGTGGTTGCGGTGTGTGCAGCCGGAGCGGTCATCGGACTGGTATTTCTGGCCCTGGGATGGAATCTGCAGGCGACGATCGTTGCCGTAGTCGTTATCGGGCTTTGCTATGGCCCCATTTTCCCAACCACGGCGGGAATAACCAGCAGCCTTTTCCCGGAGATCTTCGGCACCATTTTTGGGCTTCTTATGGCTGCTGGTTTTACGGGCAGCATGATCTTACCCGCGGCCATTGGTTATGTTGCCAAGGCATCGACCGTCAAAGCCGGGATCTGGCTCCTTCCTGTCAGCGCATTCCTGTTACTCGTGGTACAAAGCATTTTGGTTCGCCGGGAAAAGCATCAACTACCCGTGGCGTCCCAGTCGACGGGCCCGGGTTCTTGAGAGTCGTTGGCCTACGACATCAGCTCAGAGCAGGTTCTGACGACACCGTCCAATTCTTCCAGAACTTCTGTCCCTTGCTTTCCGCGGCCCCCTGAACTGCGAAGAGCGGACCGAAGACTCTCTGTAAGCATCGTGACACCCGCACAGAGGTCTTTTTCAAACTGGGTCATGCTCGACTGGAGGCGTTCGATATAGTCGTAGCGGATGCGGCCTGCATTCAGGTCCAAGAATTGCCAGGTTCGTTCCTGCATTTTTCCCAGAACAATCGGGCGCAAGAGAAAACGAGGCAGCGCCAGTAAGAACGAGTCGAGCGAATGAAAGACGGGCTCAACCCTGTAGTGCAGGTGACTTTCCACGCGCAACAGGCACTGAATCATCACCGGCTCTACCGGTATTTCAAAAAGTGTTCCGGCAGCTTGCTGAAGACGGTCCAGGATGCCGTTGGCACGGTTCATGAAACGAGCCGAAAGGCCGTCAAGGAGTGACTGAACTACTTCATCCTCCCGGATTCGCCAGCTGCGGAAGACAGCCTCCATCTCTTCCATGAGAAAGCTCTCGAGAAGGGCGCCAAAGGCGCGGCCAGTTTCCTTGGGATGCCGAGATTGTAACAGTCTTAGATGTTCTCGCACCGCCGGAACTGACTCTCGCACACGCAGGGTCAGATCGCGCTCCACGCGGGCGATGATGTCGGCTGAATGCTGGCGCAGCAGCACTTGCAACTCGTGCATTTCGGATTCCGTTTGCTCAAGCAATTGGTCGATCGCACAACTTTTGAGATGCAGCTCGTCCAGGGTCATGGATTGCGCTCGCACACCAATCGTTGCGGCAAACTTGAGAGTGCGAGCGATATGGAGAGCATCCAAGGCAATAGACCGGACCAGGACCCGGTCCTTCTCCTCCAGGAGAAAGGTTCTTAAACGCTCTTCGAAGATCTCTATCCCGCTCGATGCCACCGTGGCGGGAGGCTTGCCCAGACCTTCCATCGCTCTGCGAGCCGAGAGCCGGAAGATCTCCGGGGACTCGATCTGAAGACGGCTCAATTCTTCTTCGAGGAAACGCGAAATGTGCGGCACCTCGTCTGCAGAGACTGCGTCAACCTTGTTCAGGATGAAGAAAAGCTTGGGAACCTCTTCTTTGACCTTTCGAATGAAGTGGGACTCGACTTCAGTGATTGGCGGGTCTACGGAAAGCACGACAATCCCCGCATCTACTTGCTCGAGATAACCCTCGGTGGTACGAGTGTTGTGCGCATGCGTCGAGCCGATGCCTGGGGTATCGATAAGGATGATTCCATTTGCAAGGAAGGGTGAAGGGTAAGCAAGCTCGATAGACGCGACCTGCCGCTGGTTTCCAGGATTACCAGATTCTGTAATGTAGTCCGCCAAAGTTCCCAGATCTATTTGCTGTCGAGCGCCGGTGGAGTAAAGGACAATGGCTTCCGGAGCCACACCATATTTGATTTCCGTGATGACGGCAGTCACGGGGAGAACCCCGGTTGGTAAAATCTCGGCTCCCATCAGGGCGTTGATAAAAGAACTTTTTCCTCGCTTCATCTGACCGAGCACGGCAAGATGAAGTCGATTGGAAGCAAGTTTTCGTTCCAGGGAGAGGAGCTTCTCGTGCAGGCTATCGTTTCTTCTTCCGGTGTCTGAGATTGCCAGCAGGACGCGCAACTCGGCCGCGATTGAATGGCGCTGCTCGGCCGAGTGTGGCATGTTTTGCTCAGTGGCTGTCATACGACGAGCTCTTATCTGCTGTTAATCGGCTCCTGGGGGGAATCTTTTGCTGACCGTGAATAGCGAATCACTTCAACAGTCGAGGTGGCGATCAGACCTCCAGCAATCATTTGGTCGAGGTGCGGGATCAGTTTGCGAATCTGTTCCTCCCTGTCAATCACAGTTACCATGATGGGCGCATTTTTCGATATAGAGAGGCTGCGGGCATGGTGGATACGGGCGCTCGCTCCAAATCCCTCGAGGCCACGATAGACAGTCGCGCCGCAGATTCCCAGATCCATGCATTTGGCCACGATAGCTTTATAGAGCGCTTCGCCTTCCCACCTATCAGCCTCGGTAAAGTGAATGCGTAACATCGTGGCTTGGAATTGCTCTTTCAAGGCTCACCCCGGATCCTGATTCAGCTCGACGGCACGATGGGCATATTTAACGATGTCTACATCGGAGAGTACAACAAGCCCCTCGAATACCATCTGATCGACGATCGGAAAAAAGCCTTGGAGCTTTTCCTCCGTATCGACAACGGAAAGCATGATGGAGCCGTCATGCGAGAGACGAAGCGCTTTGTCCTTGTGAACCCTGCGGTGGGCTCCGTAACCCAGGATGCCGCGATACACGGTAACGCCTGCCAGGTCATGACTCCGCATGGCCCGGACGAGTTCCTCGTAAAGCGGCTTATCTTTCCACTGGTCGCTCTCGCCGATGTAGATCCGCATCATCTTTGCCTTGCCTTCAATCCTGACATGCGCCGGCGGTGCGGTTTTCTTTGGTTTTGAGACCTGCGCGGGCTTGGCAATCGTTGTCTCCTGAATCTCGATCATTCCCGAGCCTGCCAGTTCTTCCAGCTTTCCGAGCAACTCGTCAACCTTTTCCCGGGTCTCGATGAACTCGATTTTCAGCGGGAGATGGTCCGAGATGTCGACCAGGGAAGACGTGTGGAGGTGGCGGTCGGCTCCGAATCCAGCCACACCCTTCAACACCGTTGCCCCGGAGACCCCGCGAAAGAAGAGAAAGTCCAGGATGCTCGAGTATGTCGACATGCCGTGGTGGGTCGAGCCCTCGCTTATGTAGATGGAGACCTTGACAGCCTTGCCAGCGTTTAGCATGGGTTTTCCTTGAGGTGTGGAGACGTGTAATTCATGATCTTAATTGCTCTCATGGCATGACTCCCGCAATCAGAATTCCGCACCAGACAGCTACGAGACCGACAACAACACTTAACACAACATACAGGCCGGCGATTGAAAGACTGCCCGTCTGCAAGGTCGAGAAGGTCTCCCACTCAAAAGTGGAGAACGTACTATAGGCACCCACAAAACCCACGGGGATCAGGAACCTCCACGCCGGATTCAGCCCTGTGCGCCGTCCGAGAAAGGCCAGAGAGAAGCCGATGATCACACAGGCTGTTATGTTGATCACGAACGTGCCGTAGGGGAATTTGGTTCCCATACGGTCTGCGATTGTTGCACCAACCCAATATCTAGCCAATGATCCAAGCGAACCGCCGATGGCAATCCATAAGTATTTCTGCAAACCCTATCTCCCCTTGTTCATGCATGAGTGTCGGTAAGAGTAGCGTTGTTCGCCGGGCGCCAGTTCCGCAAGAGCTCTAAATCCATCTGGAGCTGTCCCGGATTCACTGCCGAATCTGACGTTCCACGAAAGCGATGGATCTGCATGCGATAGGCGTCGGCGTATGAATTTATCAGAAGTTCCAGCTTTCGCACAATCTGGCCGCTCCATTGGGACAATGCCATGCCATACGAGTGCAGATCCTCTTTGAGATGGAACCCGATACTTTGCCGCAAACTGGCTTTGATCCGGGAGCGCAGTATTTTGTGCCCCCAGAATCTCCAGGGCCCAGCGTCGAACGCTTCTGGCAAGGTCGCCATTTCGAAGCGTGGCATCTCCCGAAGGATCGCTTCAAAGTCATTCTGTGATGGAGCATCCACACGCCCAAGCTCCTTTGCAATTTGTTGTAGCCGGTCGACGGCGTTCTTACCTACGTTGCGAAGAGTCTCCATCGCCGATTGGATAGAATCATTAACGACCTCGTGAATCCATTCGGAAAATTGCAAGGGTGACACCTGATGGTGTGAGGTACTGCGCATGAGCGATGTTGCTTTACCCGCGACTGCTTCAATAACAGTGTCTGGTGTCTCGCCGAGGGTACGGAATGAGTGGTCAAGAGCGGTACGTTGTTCTCCAACCTCCCCAGTCACCACGCGCAGGACGGATTCGACGTCTGAAACAATGGCTGGGGCCGGTGACGCAGTTCTCTTTTCGCGGTGCAGATTGCTATCAAGAGCAGCCACGATGGCATCTCGCATTGTCCCTATCTTTCTTGTGATGGAAGCCTCCCTGAGGAATCGAGCCTGCTCGAAGCGGGGGAGCAACTCCCGTTCAAAGAATTGGTCCAGCACGACCTGGTATTTATTCAATGCGCTTACGGCATGCACTGTTGCGGCAATTCCCAGCTCATGCTCAAGTTGCGATTCTATATACGAAATCGTGCGTTGGAGGTCGCCATCCGTCAGCAAGTCAGACTTGCTTAATAGAACCAAGGCAGGAATCCCGGCCTCGTACAGAAGCCGTAACGTGCCGATATCTTCTTCGTTGAGAGAAGCTCCGGCATCGATCAGCAGGAGAGCCAGGTCACAGGAGGGTAGGTAAGCCAGTGTTTCCGCCGCACCGCGCTTCGCGAGCGAGCCAAGGCCAGGAGTGTCGACGAGCAGAATGCCATCTTTCAACCGCGGAGAGGGAATCTCCATGACAGCGCGCACGATGTTTTTAAGATTGCCCGGATTTCCTTGCTCGGTGACAAGTTTCGCCAATTCCTGGACCGGGACTTGTGCTGAGCGCCCGTCTCCGTAACCAACTGCAGCTTTCAGGGTCTTGCCGTAGCGCAATTTCGTCGGCACCGCTGTAATCGGATTCACTCCGACGGGCAGGATGTCGGTTCCCAGAAGGGCGTTGAGCAGCGAGGATTTCCCCGAACTCACGCGGCCAAAGAGGGCAACCTCAAAAGTATCTTCTTCCAGGCGGGAGGCAAGAGCATCGATCCGCAGGCGAAATTCAACCAGCCCATTTCGTGTCGCGACCTGTTCGAGAAGACGGAGTAACACCACGTCAAATCCGGTCTGTTCCAGTTGGCGCAGCCTCTTATCCAGATCTCGATCCAGCTCCTGCTTGAGGTACCGCTCCATCCCGGTGACCAGCGACCGAAGCTCATGGACGACTCCATTCAGCTCCCTGACGGCGTCGTCAGGCACAGGGCCGAATCCGCGCATGTAGTGCGGTTTGAGTTCCTCGATGGCGATATCTACAAAGTTGAGATTGGTGAGGACCGCTCGGGTAGCAGGAATCTCTGGCGGTGAAGGTTTCATTTGCTGCCACTGGAGTGAGTGGATCAACTGCGACCGCAGCCGGCGGATGTGGTCCTCGATGAGCCGGATTTGCGCGGGATTAAGATCCACCACGTAGCGTGGAAACGGCGAAGAGGAACTTGCGGCGTGGAGGGTATCCTCCATATCGCTGAGTAACTTGTCGATATATTGACAGGTAACCCGCAACCTGGATTGCTGGTGCTCGTTGAGCTGTCCTGGATGGCGCTCCATCGTGATCTGCTTCCGACATGACTCCTCCAAGTGATCCAAACCTCCGCGGAGGCGCACGAACCTAATCGGTGCGCGTGCTTACTTCATTCGGGTCTGCTTGGAGAATCCTGGCGGGGACATGACTCCACAACAGGATTCCCTGTCAGGAGTCATCATCCGCCCATCCGGAGTGCGAGTGGTTTGGCTGGGCGGCGGTTAAAGGTGAACTCCTTCACCGCAACACAATCTTTGTATGATGCGCGATCGAGCTTTGTCAACTCCCTGCAGAAATGCCGGAAGATCCCATGGAAGCGCTTTTTCCCGCCTTTCCAGGGCAGAAAGGCGTCCTAACCGGGCTCATCTTAGGGAGCAAAACGAAACAGAAGCCGCTGCGGCCTTGACAAGTCAATGGTTCTGGCTCAACATTCAAAGTCATACAATTCGCTTCGGTGATGAAGTCCACCTTTAACCGCCTTCCAGGCTGATGACTCCTACAACAGGAGGAGTCTTGTGATGAAAGAAAGCCTGGAACCGGCTACCCCGGCAACCTACATCTGTGTGCGTCCCCTCCGGGATCGCTCTTATTTCCTGGTTCATGGCGGGAGACTGCCGTGATCCTTGCAGATGTTCTCCTGCAGATCCTGCAGGTGTTATCCGTTCTGTTGTTGGCGCCGCTGCTGCAGGGCTTCATTCTGAAAGCAGAAGAACGCGTTCAGCGGAGCCGCGGACCAAGCATCCTTCAGCCATACCGCGATCTCTGGAAGTTGTTTCACAAGCAATGCGTGATGCCGGAATCTGCCTCCTGGATCTATCTAACTGCCCCCATCGTCGCGTTCACCACGATGATGATCGTTCCCATCCTGATTCCGGTGTTAACCGATCGTCCGTTGCCGCTGTCGGATATGGGAGACATGTTAGGCGGTGGAATGATCCTGACGCTGGGGTCATTTGCCATCATCCTCGCCGGATTGGATAGCGGGAATGTATATGGCGGCATTGGCTCGAGCCGAGCTGTGATGCTGGCCATACTGGCTGAGCCCACCCTGATCCTGGTGCTGGTTGGTATAAGCCTGTTGGCCAAGGCGATGCTGCCCTTTGTGGTAAACCACCTTTTATTAAGCAGTGCATCCGCCTACTGGAGCCCGGCTCACTTATTCCTGATCCTGGCTTTTTTTGCGTTGCTTCTGGTGGAGACTGACCGCCTTCCCATCCATTCCAGCACACATCTCGAAATCTACATGATCGATGAAGCGCGGATTCTCGAATACTCGGGTCCATTATTGGCTCTGCTCAAATGGGCATCCATGATGAAGCAATTCATCCTTTACACCATTTTCTGCAATGTATTTCTGCTCCCTTGGGGGATGTCGCAACTGGGCACTGCGCTGGGCCAGTTCGGCTCTGTCATTGCCTTGCTATTGAAGTTTCTTTTTGTGGCGCTCGCTGTCATCGTCGTCGAAACAGTGCAGGCCCGTCTGCGGTTTTATCGATACCAGGAACCTCTGGCCGCAGGATTCTTGTTTGCTGTGCTCGCAATTGTCTCCAGTCAGCTGCTCTGAAGAGAGTTTTCTGATGTTCCTGGCGCACGTCAATTCGTTGCAGGCTTCGATCTTCAGCTCGCTGGCGGTCCTCAGCCTTTTGCTCACCTTCGTAATGCTGGGATCGCATTGGTTGCGCAACTACGTCTACGCGTTTGCCGCGCAGTCATGGCTCATCGCTGCGCTCTCCGCGTCCGTGGGCTATTTCGCCGGCTATCCGGAACTCTATGTGATCGCGGTTCTCACCGCTCTTTTTCGAGGTCTCGTGCTGCCATATCTGCTGATGCGAATCATCGTGCGGTTGAACGTGAAGCGCGAATTACATGCCGTGCTTCAGCCGAGTTCCAGCCTGGTCATCGGAGCCTTCCTGGTGATGTTTGCATTTGTGATCGCGAACCATATGAACCGGCAGTCTTTGTTATCGGCGCATGTTGTGGTGCTGGCGCTCACCATCATGCTTTCGATGAAGTTTCTTGGCTTCCTGATGCTGGCTGTGCGCGACGAGGCGGTTAGCCAGATCCTCGGCTTGTTGGTCCTGGAAAATGGCATATTTCTCGGATCCCAAATTCTGGTTCCTGGCATGCCTCTGCTGATTGAAATCGTGATTCTTTTCGATCTGCTCATCGTGGTCGCGTGTTTCGGAATGCTTGTTCGCTTTTTGGTGGTACATGCCGGCACAACCAGTAGCCGTCAACTTAACCGGCTGGTCGGCTGAGGGTTCATGATCGAGAACTTGCTCATCATCCTGTTTGCCGCTCCAGTGGCAGCCGTGGCGTTGTCGTTTGCCATTCGATCTTCGAGGCTCTCGGAATACGCAACGGTCATCGCCGCGGTCATCGATCTGGCGGTGAGCATTCCCATTCTGCTGCGTGTTCTCAATGGCCCCATCGTGCTTGCGCACAACTATATCCAGGTGGACCTATTGGGAGCATGGGTCATCCTCTGCATATCCATCGTTTACACGCTCTCGTCGATCTATGCCGTTGGGTACATGCGTCTTCTTAATGAAGAAGACCGGTTGCCGTTGTTCTACGGACTCTTTTCCGGCTTTGCCTTCACTATGCTTGCGGCGTGCATTGTCAACAATGTTGGCGTCTTCTGGATTGCCATCGAGCTGACCACCCTCATCAGCACATTCCTGGTGGGTTTCGAACGGGAAGCCGAAAGCACAGAGGCAGCCTGGAAGTACATCGTTGTTGTTTCGGGTGGTATCAGCCTCGCTCTACTAGGCACGGTGCTCTTCTATTGGGGAGGATCGTTTGTTCTCGGGCCAAGCTATGCGATGACCTGGGTGGCTCTGCATCGATCCGCGCCCTCCGTTTATCCGCCACTCCTGCTGGTCTCGTTTCTGCTTGTCCTTGTCGGCTACGGGACCAAGGCCGGATTGGCGCCTATGCATACCTGGCTGCCCGATGCTCATAGCGAATCGCCCGCTCCAGTTTCTGCCATGCTCTCCGGCGCACTCTTGAATACCTCCATGTTAGGTATCGCGCGTTTTCTCGCAGTTGTACGCGGAACGTCGATCAATCAATTTGCCCATTCCGCAGTCGTCGGCTTTGGAATCTTTTCCTTTGTCATAGCGGCGCTCTTCATCGTTCGGCAAACAGGCATCAAGCGCCTGATGGCCTATTCGAGCGTGGAACATATTGGCGTACAGGCCCTCGGCCTCGGATTTGGGGGCATCCTGGGCGTTGCCGGAGCGCTCTACCACATGCTGAACCATTCTTTAAATAAGTCGCTGATGTTCTTCGGCGCCGGCAACGCGATGCGCGTCTATGGGACCAAGGACATCTCCGGTATCCGGCGCGTGCTGAAGACCTTTCCCGTAAGTGGCACGCTATGGCTGCTCGGCGCAGTGGGAATTGCGGGAGCACCGCCGTTTGCGTTGTTTCTGAGCGAGTTCACCATTCTGCGAGCCGGCATCGGCGGCCGTTACCGGTGGGCGGCTGTCGTATTTGTAGTGTTTTTGATTATCGTTTTTATCGGCTTCCTGGCACACTTTCGCGCCATGTACTTTGACGAAGCTCCGGAACAGCAACTCTCCAGGGTTTCGGGGCAGGTCTGGAGAACTCTTCCCATGTGGCTGGCCTTTCTCCCATTGCTGGTCCTTGGCCTGTGGTGGCCACATGCTTTGTGGGATATCTTCACCAAAATCTCGTATGACGTGTTGGGAGGCAGCCAATGATGCCTGCAACGGAACAGAGGCTTCGGCCGGATGCAGTGCCAAAAGCATGCGAAGACCTTATGGAAGAGGGCGCGCGTCTTCAGATGGCCTATGCCTGGTTTCCTGAGTTGGGCGAACCGGCTGAAGTACTTTACCTGGCAAACAAATCCGCTCACGAACCCTTCGCTTTGCTGCGATGCCGCCTTGAGAGCCTGGTTCAGCCATTGGAGTCGATGGCGACGCGCATTCCGCTACTGGGCTGGTATGAACGGGAGATGGCGGATCTCTGCGGGATCACGTTTGCAGGGCATCCGGAGCCGCGCCGTCTGGTTTTGCATGAAGGCGCTCACCCCTCGTTTCCACCCCTCGATCCCAGGTATCCAAAGGGTACGATCATTCCATTTGAGCCGGAACCCTGGGAGCTGCCCCCCATCGAAGGCAGCGATGTACAGCTACTCCCTTTTGGCCCGGTACGCGGCGACGTGCTCGAGTCGGCACAGATTGTCTTCTACTATATCGGCGAAGCGATTCTCCATTGTCTTCCCCGGCTCTTCTTCAAGCATCGCGGCATGGAGAAGCGATTTGAAGGGCTGTCTCCGCTCCTGGGTGTCCTGATCGCCGAGCGCATCTCCGGAGTCGACAGCATTGCCCATGCGCTTGCCTTTTGCCAGGCAATCGAAGCAGCGAGCCAATGTGAGATTCCCCAACGCGCTCGATATCTGCGCACCATCCTTGCGGAGATGGAGCGTCTCTACAATCACCTTCATTATCTCGGCCATCTCTGTCATACCACCACGCTCAAAGTGGGCGAGGCGCAAGGCAAGCTGTTGGCTGAGGAATGCAAGCAATTGAATGGCATCTTTACCGGCAGCCGGTTTCTGCGCGGAGTGCTCAAACCGGGTGGTTTACGGCGTGATCTCAATCTACACGCCCTTCCCGCCAAACTACGCGCTCTCGAACCCACCATCACTACCTACATGCAATCTCTTGAAATAACCAATAGTCATCTCGACCGGCTGATTACGACCGGCCATCTTCCTCACAAGACAGCTTTCGACCAGGGGGCTACCGGCCCGATTAAGAGAGCTTCCGGTATCGAGCGCGATTTGCGTTGCGACCATCCCTATGCTGCGTATGGTCAACTGCCCATCAAGATTCCAGTGCGCACCGAGGGTGACGCTCATGCCCGCGTGCAGGTACGTATGGAAGAGATCCACAACAGCATCGACCTCCTCTTGACCGCACTCGAAAGGGCTCCGGAAGGGCCGGTTGACACTGAGGTTCCCTTGTCGCCAGGTGGCGAAGGCCTGGGATGGTGTGAAGGTCCACGCGGGTCGATCTACTACTGCGCGCATTTTGATCCCGCAGGCAGACTGGCGCGAGTGAAAGTGAAGTCCGCCTCATTCTCCAACTGGCGTGTCTTTCCGTTTACCGTCCACGACACCAACATGATGGATTATGCGATTAACGAGGCAAGCTTTGGACTGACCATGGCCGGTTGCGACCGCTAAGGACTGGAGAAAACACATGCCGATCTGGACTCTATATGGTATCCGCCAGGGAATCGCCACCAATCCATGGCCTGAGGGCGGAAACGCTGACGTCCAGCCGGGCGTGCTTGGCTTGCCACATTTTCAGCCGGATCAGTGTCAGGAGAATTGCCGTGCGTGCGCCGAGGTTTGCCTTCCCGGTGCGATCGCGGTTGAGACAGGACAGTCGGGGGACAGGCTTACCCTCGACTACGGGAAATGCATTGCGTGTCAGCTCTGTACCGAATCCTGTCCTACAGATGCTTTGATCAAATCGCAAGACTGGGCCTTTGGCGTGCGGCGACGCGAAGACCTGGTGTGGGTCGAAGCGCTGGCTTCGCAACCCGCTCAGGAGCTTAAAAGGGAGATCCAGCGATGGTTCGGGCGCAGCCTGCATATCCGTCATGTGGATGCCGGTTCCTGCAACGGGTGCGAGTCGGAATTGCAGGCGCTGAACAATCCTTATTACAACCTTCATCGCCTGGGCATCTTCTTTACTCCGTCGCCCAGATTTGCCGATTTGTTGCTCGTCACCGGGTCGGTTACGTATGCCATGCGCGAGGCCCTGCTCGAGACCTACAACGCCATGCCGGAGCCGCGATGGGTGATGGCCATGGGCACGTGCGCTGTTTCAGGCGGAGTCACCGGCGGCGGATACAGTTGTGGCCACGGCATCGACGGCATCCTCCCTGTAGATATTTATGTGCCCGGTTGTCCGCCAAATCCGGCAGCCATGATCCAGGCGCTCCTCCTGCTGCTCAACCGCTCCAGGCAACTCGTTCAGGGAGGTCATTATGCAAAGTGACCTGCTGTTGGCGATGGCGCTTCTCTGGGGTATTTCGTTCGCAGCCGCTTTGCTTGGATCAAGTGGGAGAGTGTCGCGTATTGGAATTGTGCTCGGGTGTGCCGCGGGCATTGGCGGCTGCCTGATCAATCTCCATGATGCGATGCCTGTCTTTTCGCTCGGCTTGCGTCTCAGCGATACCCCAGTGCAGTTTCACCTGGACGCTGGCGCTTGCTGGCTGCTGCTCTTCGGGCTGCTTACGGCGCTCTTCGCCGCAGGCCTAAGCACCACGGCCTCTGCGAAGCCCTCGAGGAGATACTGGCTGGCGGGGCTCTCGCTTACTCTGTTAGGCGCGCTCGGAGTCTTTGGCTTGCAGGATGCCATGTCCTTCCTGGTTGCGTGGGAAGTCATGAGCTTAGGGGGCGCTGTCATGATCCTGGGCGAGGGAGTCTCGCGATCTCCCGGCGGACCCATGCTCTTCATGCTGGCTCTGCTTGAAGTGGGGGCGATCGCAGTTCTGCTAGCGCTCCTGTTACTCGGTAGCCACGCCGGATCGTACGCATTTTCAGATCTTACGAACCTACAAGGTTCATCGAACATCAGAACGCTGGTGATCGGTTTGCTCCTATTGTTCGGCTTTGGCGCCAAGTTGGGCGTGCTGCCATTTTACGAATGGTTCCCCGCGGCTTACGGCTCGGGCAGCGGCGCTACAGGAGTCATCTTCTCCGGCATCGTTCTCAATGCCGCATTCTACTCATTGGCGCGAGCCGTGTTGCAGTGGTTGCCCCATGCCGGCGTGTGGACGATGAGCGTCGCGATCATCATGGTTATCGCCGGAGTTCTGAGCGCGATCCTCTCGATCTTCAATGCGTTTCAGGAGGAAGATTGGCGGCGCATGCTAAGTCTCTCCTCGGCTGAGAATGCTGCTGTGGCGGTGGCAGTGCTCGGCGTCTCTTTATTGTTTCTTGCCAGCGGATCTCCGTGGCCTGCGGCGTTGGCGTGGATCGTTTGTTTATTGCACCTGGCGGCCCACAGTCTGGCGAAGGGCACGCTTTTTCTTACTGCAGATGGCGTGTACTCAGTCAACCACAGCTATCTCATCCGCCAAACGGCGCTACTGCGCAACGGTCCGATTCTCTTTGGTGTGGGCGCGCTCTTTGCCACGATGAGTCTTGCGGCACTGCCTCCGCAGTCGGGGTTTGTGAGCGAATGGTATGTCTTTCAGACTCTCTTTCAGGGAATGCAGGTGGATGTGGTTGCTGCGAAATTGACGATCGCGCTGGCTGCGGCGGGCCTGGCCCTGGTCGTGGCGGTAGCCTTAGCCACATTCGCTAAACTTTTCGGTATCGGCATGCTGGGAGACGGACATGCTGGTCCGGCGCATCTCTCTTTCGGCCGCTGCGGCAGTGTTTTTGTCCTGGGAATGTGTGTATTGGGTTTGGCGGTGGGAATGCCCTGGTGGGTACAGACACTTGGCCAAGCAACTCAGTTTCTTTTTGGCATCAACGCCGCAACGACAATGAAGAATGGTTGGCTCCTGGTGCCTCTGAGCGGCAAGTTCGCATTTATCTCGCCGACCAAACTGGTCATCGCGGCCCCGGTTTTGGCCATGCTTCCCATTGCGTTTTTCCTGCTTAGCCGACGTAGGTTTCCCGTACGCAGAGTACCAGTGTGGTCTGGCGGGAGACGTGAGGATGCGCGGCGCATCGCTACGACCTCGCTGGCGTTCTCCAATGCTCTACGAACCTTCTATGGCTTCATCTACGGCCCCACTCACAATTTGGAGCGCGAGTATGACCACGGACCATACTTTGTGACGCGCCTCATCTTCAATCAGGAAGTCGCTCCCATCTTCGGTCCGTACCTGTTTAGCCCGTTGACTCGGTTGGTGCGAGCCGCAGCGGACAAAGTAAGCATTTTGCAGTCCGGCTATCTGAGTTTCTATAATGGGCTAATCGGAATGCTCCTGGTGCTCATCCTCGGATTGGCATTGTTTTACAAGTGACAGCTCGCGTGGCGGCCGGACGCGGCCACATCAGATTTGAAAACTTCACCCCCTTTTCCGTGAGGGCACCCACAATCTGCCTGGCCTGGATTTCTCACAGCCCGGTCTGCGACAAAGCCCGGGTCCCTATATCTGCCCGGTTTTGGCAGATGTGGGATTCCACAAACCTCAACCCCTGACTGTGCAGGGCCTAGATGGCCATGGACAAGATCTGTTGCTGGTAGAGAGTGATCGGTGGAGAGCCGTTGAATCCCACATCTGCCAAAACCGGGCAGATATGGGGCACCCGTCACTCGTTACCCATTGAGATCTCACTACCGCTCTGGGTAAGCAGGGAATTAGCGCAGGAAGGGCAATATCCAGTCGAGCGTCACTCCGAAAACGGGTGAGACACAACGCGGTGTTTCCCATCACTGCCAACGGGGCTTATAACTACAGTAGTAAAAATGCTTGAACGCGCCCTTGCGCGAGCGACGCAGTTAACGCTCCTGTCGTCCGGGGCCACAGAATGTCAGATGGAGTGTTTTGCTCATGGATCGTAGAAACTTTCTTCAAAGCGCGCTTGCCGTTGTGGGCGCGGCTGGTATTTCGACCCCAAACTCTTCCGCCTTGGCCGACCAACTTCACGTTTCCACGCCGCCAATGCCCGACGACGCGCTCTTTGAACGGAATGAGGACCAATACTGGGGGCAAATTCGGCGGCAATTCATTATTCCCAAAGATGAAGTTTTCCTGAACAACGGCACCCTCGGGTCTTGCCCGCTCCCTGTTTTGAAGGAAGTTTTCGATACCTATTACAGTAGCGATTCGCTCGATCAGCGAGATCCCGAGGACTGGCCGATCTGGGGATACTTTCCTTCTAACGAAGTTCGCGATCCCCTGGCACAGTTTCTGGGCATAACCCGCAACGAGCTTGCGCTCACGCGCAATGCTACCGAGGCCAACAACTACATGGCGAATGGCCTCGATATGAAGCCGGGCGACGAGGTCCTGATCAGCGATCAGGAGCACCCCAGCGGCAAGGAGCCATGGAGGCTGAGGGCCAAACGGTATGGAATCGTAGTCAAGCAGTTCGAAATACCCAAGCCGTTGACGGATGCTTCCGCTCTGCTCAACCGCATCAATGATGCCATCACGCCGCGTACACGGATTCTCTTTACCAGCCACATCACTACCACGACGGGCGTGGTTCAGCCGATAAAGCAAATTTGCGACCTGGCGCGCACCAAGGGGCTGATATCCATGATTGATGGCGCCCAGGTATCGGGAGCGATGCGGCTCAACCTCCGTGATATCGGTTGCGACATGTATAGCTCAAGCCCGCATAAGTGGCTGATGGCTCCAAAAGGCTCCGGATTTCTTTACGTGCGGGACGAAATGATCGATCGAATGTGGAGCACGATCACCGCTGGAGAATGGGACAACGTGACCGTACGGGCGGAGCGTTTTCAGCACTTCGGCACGTCGAATCTGCCCCAGCTTTACGGATTGCGAGCCGCGGTTGCATTTGCAAATCGAATCGGCATCGACCGCATCGAGAAGCGCAATCGCCAGCTCAGCGACTATATGTGGTCAAAAATGAAAGAGCGCGGCGCGGAAAACGTAACCGGAGATGGGCAATTTCGATGCGCAATCGTTTCGGTGAGTGTCCCGCCAGTTTCCATCGGTCAACTCGAACCTGCCCTGTGGTCGCGATACAAGATTCGCATCCGCGGTGGCGGCGGAGTTCCTAGTGGAATTCGCCTCTCCACGCCTTACTACATAGAAAAAGCTGATATTGACCGGTTCGCGGAGAGCTTTGATGAAGTAAAGCGGACCCTCGTTTCTTCCTGAGCGCGGGACGGCTTGAGTTCTGTGAAGCCTAATGCGGTCGCTTTGCTTCGTCCCCTTCGGCTGGTTTTCATCAGCTTTGGTGAGCCAAAGACCCATGACAATCGGTCGAAAAACATTTCCACGAAGGGTCCGCGGAACTGCAGATCCCTCCACGGCTCGCCCCACTTAATGAACAAACGAAGAGTGTGGTGCCGCACCTCCGGCGCTCGACCGCCTTTGTGGACCCAGCCCTTCCGGGCTGGGCTGACGTTTGGTGCCGGCTCTCTGGGCCTGGATTGCAAACACCGCTTTCCCATGTTCATTCCTCCCTTAACTTGCCCCAAGCAAGTCAGCTGCTCCCACGGCAGGCCCCACGGCATGCCGGGGCAGGCGGGGCGGGCGGGGCGGGCGGGGCGGGCGGGTTGGCACGATTGTTTGAGGGTCGAATAGAGGTTCCTGCGACCCCTAGTTTACGCTTGCAGCTTGAGAGCCGGTGCTTGATGCCTGCTTGCGCTCCGTGACCTTGAGCTCCAGCGGAGGCGAGGCGTGGTTGGTCGAAGAATCTGACTCGACTTCGCCTACGACATAGATTGGCTGCTCGATGGGCTTTGCCCAGTCCTCGGCCCGCAGGGTGAAGGTGCGGCTGGTTTGGCTTTCGGTCACCAGCACGCCGTTCAGTCCAATATTGACGACCTGCACTCCACGGGGAAGGTTCTTCACATAGCAAGGCACGCGACCCTTGTAGCCATTTTGGCGCTCAATGTGCAGGGTCACAGTCACCTGCTGCCCCGGTTCAAGAGAGACCTGCTGGGTGTCCGTGGTTACCACCACATCCGGCGGCGGAATGATGGTGGCGAGTTGCAGAGACAACTCCGGATGCAGGCCGGCGTCCATGATGTCGTTCAAGTTGGCCGACCGCTCGACGGCACGGCCGTTGATGGTCGCGCGGCCCACGATTTCCATCGTACCCGGCGGAGCGTCCACAGAAGCATCCGCGGAGGCCGAGAGCACTACCACCGTTGAATCCTCTCCCGCGGAAATCTTCGCGGGACCAGCGGTGACGCCGGCAGGCAGACCCTTCACCTCAATCGCGATCGGGCCTTCATAGCCCTGCAGCCGATTGGCCAAAACCGTCAAAGGCACCCTTCCTCCCTTGGGAATATTGGGATTCTCGGGAGTGGCGGTGAGTTGATAATCCGGAACGGTTTCGCGAATGGAAAGGCGATAGGCAAAGTCTGGTCCACCCATACCGCGAACGTCCTTGAGGTGCAGGATATATTGCCCGTCGGATGGGGCTATGAAGTCGATGCGCGAGTCCGCAGCGTACCCAGGGCCGCCGTCGTCGTTACGCCAGGTCAGATGGAAGACCGGCAGGCCGTTGGGTGGGAATTCGGCGTCGGCAGGCAGAATCTGCGCGCGGTAGACCGGGGTATTCACGGCATGCACAACCGGGGACGTGCCCAGAAAGGCCAGCCGGAGACCATTGATTCCCTTCATCTCAACGTCGGCATCGGGCTGATCTGAGATGTAATCAAGCTGATTGAGCTCATCGCCAACCATCAGGTAATCGTTGACATGAAGGCCGGTAGTGGAGGTGAGCCGAATACCGGTGGTGCGCGAATCCCGATCGCTGAGCGTGGTTGTGGTTTGGTTCAAACAGCGAATGGTAGCTCGCGGTATCGCATTTCCCTGCGCATCGAGAACCTCGATAACCGAGTCCAGGGGAGAACCGGCTCTGGCGGCCTCGACATCGATCGTCAGCTGCTCCCCCTTGCCGGCGTGGAAGCGGAAGTAATCTTCATCGCCGGCTTCCCCAGGCTTGGCACTGCTATCGATGTGCCCGTTAATGGTGACGGGGAAGGATACAGTCTCTGCTTGAGCGACCGAGTTATTCGGTTCCCGTTCCAGGATTTCGGGTAAGACGCCGACCGCGAGCGTCACCTTGTTCAACGGAAGAGCTGCGTTCTCTTTGAGCGTAATGGGAATGGTACCTGCCTGCTTCGGCGCTTCGATCTTGAGCTCACGGGTTCCCCCCAGATTGACGCCCTCTATGGCCACCGCGGTTGTTTCACCGGCGCGCACGCCAAGGGGAAAGTATCTCGTGATATAAGGCAAGGCACCCGCATCCACACGATAGTAATCATCCTTACCTCCACCCCCTTCGCGGTCTGAGATGGTGAGAGTGTATTTCCCGTCCTGAGAAAGGTGGTAATGCAGCGCGGCGTCAGGGCTGTTGTCATGTCTTCCCGCTTCGGCCAGAACCCGGCCCGAGTTGTTGCTGAGAGCGAGCAGCGATTCGAGCCTGGAGCCAAGGTTCGAGGCGACGACCTCGAAAACCACGTCCTCCCCTGCTTTGCCGTCGAAGTCGTAACGATCACTGTCTCCGGGCGCTGCAATTGTGCCGACCATGGTTGCAGGCAACACCACCGGTTGTGACCGCGCCGTGTTTCCTGACTTTTCGCTTTTCTTCATCTCGGGGAGCGATCCAATGGCCAGGGGAACCATGTTGGTTGTGCCCAGCGGCGTCCGCACGCGGAAACGGTAGACACCCGGCGGGACATCTTTGGCTACGGTGATTTCGAGCGAAGCGGACTGCTTTTTGGCGAGCGGCACGGCGGCTTCGGTGGAAAACTTTCCACTGGCCGCCTCTTCGGGAAGGTCAGTGATCCGGGTGACCTTCGCAGTGATCCCGGGCACATCGAAGATCACTGCCTTGGCGCCGGAGAGATTGCGGCCGTCGAGGGTAAAGGTGGCCGTGCTTCCGCGCTCCATGCCGACCGGCCAGATCTTCGAAAGGCTCGGCGGGATGATTGGCTCCGCGGCGTGCAGCGCTAAAACGCACGGGACTGTCAAGGCAAACCATGAGACGCAACGCAGGATCTTGATTTTCACTTGCCACCTCGCGCAGGGTGATGGGAGTTTTTACTGGCTAGCAACCTGCTTTTTTTCCTCTCCCGCAGCAGGCTGGCGGGGCGTAAAGACCGTCCATTGCCCTGCTGGTGCCTTGTCATTCTTCACGTCGTACAGGCTCAGCGTGCCGTTAAAGCGGCCCGCCGCCAGCCATTTTCCATCGGGGCTGATGGCAAGCGCCTGCACCCACTCCGGCTGGTGATCGATGACCCTTATTGGGTCGAGCGTCTTCGCGTCGCGAAACCGTATGGAACCATCAGACGAGGCGGTAATAATGGTTTGGCCGTCGGGCGACCAGACCAAAGCCAGGATGCTCTCCTCGTCGCCGATCAACGACTGTTTGAGCGTTCCCTCCGTCTCCCCAACCGTCCAGATGTAGATGGTTTTGTCGTAACCGGCAGCGGAGACCTGATCGCCGGAAGGAGAATAGGCGATGGCAGTGAGACCGTCCAGCGCATCGCCCAGTGTGTACAGGCGATTGCCGGTAGCCACGTCCCAGATCTTCACCGTTCGATCCTGTGACGCTGAGGCCAGATGCTTGCCATCGGGACTGAAGGCCACGGCGAAAACGGCGTCAATATGATCCTGAAGATTTTTGAGCTCTTTGCCCGACGCGACATCCCACAGTTTCACCATCTTGTCGTAGCTTCCGGAAGCAATCATCTTCCCGTCCGGACTCCAGGCAACGGAGTAGATGCAGTCCTTATGGCCCTGCATGGTCTGAAGGAGCTGATGCGATTGGAGATCCCATATCTTGATCTCTCCCGAGCGCTGCGGAGGTCCACCAGCCGCGGCCAGCATCTTCCCGTCAGGACTGAAGGCGATGGAACGCACGTAGTCGGCATGACCGGAGAGCGTAGCAACCTCTTTGCCGGTCGAGGGATCGATGAGGCGGACCTCGCGATAACCGCCTACGGCCAGCAGTTTCCCATCCGGAGCCCACTTCAGTGAAGCCACCGGAGAAACCACCGGAACCACGGGGCGGATATCCGGAAGCGCCGCAGGCGCAAGAGTCTTGCTGGCCGTGCCTGCCACCGGGCCTGGTGCGCCGGCGTTGATCCATGCCCTGATGGCCGCGATGTTGGCTGGGGGAAGCGGGTCGGCGCCGAAGGGCATCCGCGGTGCTATCTTTCCTTCCAGCATCTGGATGATGCGGCTTCCATCGGCATTGCCAGGAACGATTGGCGGCCCGTGCGCTCCGCCCTTGATCAAGGTGTCATAGCTCTCCATGACCAGGCCGCCCATGCGCGCGCTGCTGGAGTGGCATGCCAGGCAATTCTTCTGCAGGATGGGAGCTACCTGTGAATCGAAGCCCGGTGTCTCCGCCGCCATCGCGGCGCAAATCGTGCCGCATGCAACCGAGAGCACAACCAGGTAACGGGCGGCGTTGATCACGGGCCGGCAATTCCACAGGGCATTTCGCATATTAGTGGTTAAACATGAATTCCTGGCTGGTCAGCAGAGACCAGGTCATGTCGCGCAGCGCAGCCCGGCGCGGATCGTCCACCCCTGGGGTTTGCTGTTGCTCTGCCGATGCCAGGGCACCGGTCAAGGCTGACCGCTCCGAGTCTTTCGGGTAGCGGCTCAAGGAAGCCAGATAGAGGTAGTTGATAATCTGCTCATCTGAGAACCCGAGCCGGATCATCATGTCGACCGAGTTGTCAGGATCGCGCAGCTTATTGTTCAATGTGTCTCCATTGATGATATGGAGCGCCTGGGTGATCGTAGGCACCGAGGTGCGTTCGCTCTCCCTGGTTTGCTGCCGCAGGGGGCGGCCAAAAGCGGTCAGGAAGTAAGAAGTGACCGCGGTATCCGGCAACTGCATCGCCCGCATACCCACGGCATAGCCATCGAATTTTTCCGGGACCTGGGTCACCTGGGAGTAGGCATCCAGCATCACCTCGGCGGGGAGACGTTTGATGAGGTAGTGCGAGCCATACTTGTCGTCGTCGGCATTTTCCTTCAGAGGCGTTGAGGAAGCCTGATAGGTCGCCGACTGCATGATGGTGCGGATCAGGTAATTCACATCGTAGTTGTGGGCGACAAAGTCCTTGACCAGCGCATTGAGCAGTGCGTCGTTGGTGGCCGGGTTGGTGTCGCGCATGTCGTCTACCGGCTCAACCAGGCCGCGCCCAAAGAAGTTACGCCATATCCGGTTGACGATGTTGCGGGCGAAGAATGGGTTCTGGGGCGAGGTAAGCCAGGTGGAGAAATACAAGCGCGTGTCGCCCGGCGCTTCGCTGGCAAGCTGTTTGGCATCGAGCGGCTTGGGAGGCAGCACCATCATGAAGCGATCATCGCTGAACTCGCCGGTCGGTGCGGAGTAGACGGTGACGTTGTTGAAGAGGGGGCCTACCGCGGGACGAGCGCCGCTGGGTGCGAAGGTCTTCAGCCGCACCCGAGCGAAAAGGTTGGCCATGCCGTAGTAGTCCTTCTGGGTCCATTTCGCCAGAGGATGATTGTGGCAATGAGCGCAGGTGATATTGATGCCCAGGAAGGCCTGCGCCATGTTCTCCGAGATATCCAGCGGATCGCGGTGGATCAACCAATAGTTGGCCGCGCCGTTCTCCATCGTGTTGCCGGTCGCGGTTACGATCTCGGTGGCAAACTGATTCCACGGTTTATCGCTGGCGACACTGTTATGAATCCAGTTGTAGTAACTCCACATCTCCTCGTTAGAAAGATGGTTGCTCGAAACCAGCAACAAGTCAGACCACTTGTAGGCCCAATAGTCCACGAACTCGGGGCGCTTCATCAGGTCTTCGACCAGACGGTTTCGTTTCTCCGGCGAGGGATCTTTGAGGAAGCGCTCCACCTCAGCGGGACGGGGCAGGATGCCCGCAGCATCCAGATACGCCCGGCGCATAAGTTCGGCGTCGGCGGCGGGAGGCGACGGCGGAATGTGCAGGACCTGTAAATGTTTGAGAACTGCGTCATCGATATAGTTGTGGCGGGGCGCTTTCTGGAAGACCGCTTCCTCCAGCTTCCAGGGGAAGGGAACGCGGAGCCGGGCAAAGGTGACGTGGCTTTGGTACCACACCGTTACCGGAGCTTCGCCGTTGCTGTGCATGGTGACGTGGCCGTTATTGTCGACGGTGGCGACGCCCTCGTCGCCGCTGTCATACTTGGCCCAGCGGGTCACATCCGCGGTATGGCCGTCGGAGAAGTAGGCCGTCACCAGTAGTTGTTGTTCGGCGCCAAGGCGTAAGGAAGCCTCCCCAGGCAACACTTCGATTTTGGTAACCCGTGCGTCCGATTCCCTGGGCGCCGGCATCGCCTGGGCAAGCCACCCGGCAATCACTTTGAACTCGGGCGAGTCAACGGGAAATCGTTTTCCGCCCCCGTGCGGGATGGTGAGGGTGGGCTTTAAGAGGATCAGGCTGCGCGCCGGTTCCATCACTTCGGTGCGCCGCGCCAGAGCCTGATGGGTGAGCGTGTAGTAATCCACCTCGGGATCGTAGCCGCGCAGGGTTAGCTTGAATCCGTTCTTTCCCGCCGCCGCGCCATGACAGGGACCGGAGTTACATCCCATCTTCGTCATGACGGGCAGCACATCGTTGCGAAAACTCCAGGCAGGTGCGGCCGCGAAGTCTTTGACGTTCACGGTGGCAACGGCTCGATGGCCCTGGAGCGTACCGGTAATGGTCGCCTGCCCGTCACCCTGGGGAAGGGTGAAATGGTCTTTATCGACGATCGCGACTTTGGGGTTCGATACGGTTAAGGTGACCTGCGGAGTAAGCTCCTCCTGATGTCCGTCGGCAAAGGTTCCTTCGACCAGCAGCCGCTGGTTGTAGTGCGGCCCCAGGATCGAGATCGAGGAAGGCAGGATCTCAATCCCGGTGAGCGAAGCCAACGATTGCCCGGGGTGGACTGCTGCGGCAGTGGAGGCTTTGCGGGCCGGCGGCTTCGAGGCCGGCGAAGCTTGAGGATGGGAACCGCCGATTGCGGTCTTCGCCTGGGTCTGCGCGGAGACTTGAGAGGACGTCTCAGCTAGAAACAAAGTGGCGCCCAGGAGAGTAAGGGCACCTGCCAGAGCAGTCACCAGAAGCGTGTTGCGTGTCGTCATAGCCAGTCACCCGAAAGCTCCCGATTGCCCTGAACCGGCAATTCTTTCAACTCGAAGTTCCTACACCGGCAATTCCCTGAATCAGCAACTTCCCCTCAATCGGCAATTCTTAGATCAGCAAATCGTTGATCGGTTCAAAACCGTGGTCTACCACCCGCACTTCGCGGCCCTGCGGCGTCTTCAATATGGTGTCGATGGGAACACCCAGGCACTTATAAATGGTCGCCGCGATGTTGGCGGGCATGACCGGTTGATCTTTAGGCGCTGCCCCGATTGCATCCGAGGAGCCGACCACCTGTCCACCCTTGATTCCGCCTCCCGCCATCACCACGGTCCAGCATTGCGGCCAGTGATCGCGTCCGCCGGCGGGATTGATGCGCGGGGTGCGCCCAAATTCACCGGTTGCCAGCACCATCGTAGTGTCGAGCAAACCGGTCTTGCTTAAGTCTTCGAGCAAGGAGCTGTAGCCGTTATCAAACATTGGGCCGACCAGCTCGCTGTAACAGCTAATAGGGCTGAAGGGAGCAGAGCCGTGGATGTCCCAGGTAATTTCGTTGAAAACGGTCTCGAACATATTGAGGGTGACAAAGCGCACGCCACGCTCCACCAGCCGCCGGGCCAGCAGGCAACCCTGGCCGAACCGGTTCATGCCGTAGCGCTTGCGGACGTCTTCAGGCTCCTGGGTCAGATCGAACGCCTCGCGCGCCTTGGTCGAGGTCATCAAGGTATAGGCCTGGTTGAAGGTGGCATCCATCAGCTTCGAGTCCTGGTTGCTCTCCTCGAAGTACGCGACGGACTGGTCAATCATTTGGCGCCAGCTTCGCCGGCGATCCACGCGCACGGCGGAGATGTAATCGGGTGGCAGCAGATCCGGTACCTTGAAGTGGGGGTCGGCAGGGTCGGCGTTTAAGACGAAGGGGTCGTAGGCCTTGCCCAGGAAGCCGGCCGTATCACCATGAGGCAGGTTCCCGCCGAGCTGGCCGATGGTGTAAGGAAGCAAAACGTTGGGGGGCATGTCGCCCTTCGCGCCCTTTTCAAACCTGAGCACGGAGCCGTAGTTGGGTGACTCCAACCCGCCCTGGAAGAGCCTGCCCGTCTGCATCATCTGGCAACCGGTATCATGCACGGCCGCTGCGGTATGGTAGGCCGAACGCAGCAGCGCGAATTTATCCGCATGGGTCGCCATGCGGGGAAAGATCTCCGAGATCTCAATTCCGGAAACGTTGGTTTTGATGGGCTTGAACGGCCCGCGGATGGAAGCCGGCGCGTCGGGCTTCATATCCCAGGTATCCAACTGGCTGGGGCCACCCACCAACATCAGATGGATACAGTTCACATCCTTGCCGCCCTGCACCGCACCTGCCGCCTTGAGGCGGAAGAAGTGGGGCATCGTCAGCCCCAGGAAGCCGAGCGATCCCGCGTGCAGAAAATCCCGACGGCTGACACCGTCACAGAAATGAACTCGTTTGTCAGCATCCAGTCGAAACATCGGAATCTCTCCCAGGCGGGACAATTGGGAATCATCGAAGCTTCCGCCTCAAGACGAGGTCCCATAGAGGTACGCTTGGCACTATACTCTTTTGCCTCTATCACATGGAACCTCTTGTTTCAACAAGCCGATGTTCCTGAGACCGGCTAATTTACTGAATATCTGGCTGCCTTAGCCCGTACGTAAACCCGGCCAGATCGTCTGGCCTTTAGAGTGAGTGCCGCAGCTACGGTGCTCGGCGTGGTCGTGGAAGGACTCCCAGCCCTTCCGGGCTGGGCTGACGTTTGGGCTGCCGGCCCTCCGGGCCTCGAGGCGACGGTCAATCGAGCGTAGGTTTTTCTCCTAGCCGGCACGGCTGTGGAGTGGAGGGTCGTGCGGATCTGACGCAGACCCTTAGCCCCACCAGGTTTCGCCTGGAGCCAGATGCGCGCGGACATAGTCCGGGTTAGGTTCGACGCCAAGCCCAGGCTTGTCCGGTATGAGGATTCTGCCGTCTTTCACTAGCGGGCCGTCGTGGATCACAAAGCTTTCCCAGGCCTTCACCGGGTCGCCGACGATATGTCCCCAGGGCGAGTCATTGGATTTGCCATTCAGGCGTCCGACGCTGAGCTCGTGCGCCTTGAAATCGCGCATGGCTGCCGCACTGTGCGCCGCTGCGACAGCCCCAAGCGGACCAGACGCGTTGTGGGAACATACCGGCATGTCGAAGATGTCGGCCAGATCTGAGATTTTCTTGGCCTCCAGCAAGCCTCCCGCCTTGGGTATGTCGATTTGCACGATGTGGCAGCCCTGATGAACGATGAAGGGCATAAAACCGCGCCTGGTATAGAGATTCTCGCCGGTAAGGACGGGTACGGGAGATTCCTCGGTGAGCTTGACCCAGGAATCGGAAAAATCCGGGGGCAAGGGATCTTCGATCCACATCGGTCGAATGGGCGCAACCGCGCGCGCCAGGTTTAGCGCATCAGACCAGTCCAGCTCCCAATGTGTGTGCACCGCGATGCCAAAATCGGAACCCAAGGCCTCCCGCACATTGGTGAAGCCTTTTGCGTTATTGTCCAGATCTTCATTCGTCAATTGGCGGTTATACCCATGTGGATTGTCGAAGACCGTGCTGTAAAGATTCTCCTTGGGATATCCGAGGCGCAGAATGTCTGTCTTTACCGCGGTGAAGCCCCAGGGATGCTCCTTGACCATAGCCGCCCATTCGCGGCAAGAAGCGGGATCCAGGAAGTTCTCCGGGCTACTGGTGAGATAGACGCGCACGCCAGTGCGATATTGACCGCCCAGCAGCTTGCACACCGGTTGCCCAAGAAGCCTGCCGGCAAGATCCCAGAGCGCTATCTCCACTCCGCTGATCGCGGTTACGGTTACGCCGCCAATAGCACCCGCTCCACCTGTGACGAGAATCATCTTCGTGTACAGGGGATCGATATCCAGCGGATCTTCGCCCATGATGGCATCTCGCAGGTATCCCATCATTACGTCTTTTATCCCGAAGCCCCAATAGGCCTCACCATATCCGCTCACACCTGCATCCGTATCAATGCGCACCAGAGTGTTGCCACCAGATCTGCCTATGACCATGGCTTTAAGATCCGTAATCTTCACTTTCTTTCTCAGCGGCTCGGCCATCGCTGAATAGCGCCCCAACATAGACGAGGCTGGAAGCATCGCCGCAAGTCCCTGCAGAACATCTCGTCTCTTCATAAAGCACCTCTACCCGGGAAAGTTGGCGCTAAGGGGAGCACCAATGCAGATCTACAAGCCAGTGTATTCGGCAGCAAGGTCAGGCTGAGGTTGTTTCCATGGAGGCGATATGCCTTTTCCCCAGTATCTGTGGCTATTCGAACCTCCCGTACTTGCCATTCGCTCGGCTGATCAATTACACATGTGGAAACTCGTACATCGATTTTCTGATTGCCGCGTGGTGTTCCGCTCCAAATTTGCAGAGCAAGTGAAAGACTGAGACGTTTGGAAATTGAGGAGTGGCATGGGCAAACTGTCGGCCATCGCAGTGACGTTCTTGAGTCTGGGCGTGTGGGCCGCGCCATCGTTGGTGATGCGGGTCGGCGCTTCCGGAAAGAATCTACCTGAGCAGACCGCGCAGGATTGGCCAGTCTACGGGGGACAGGCGGCGCAGGACCATTATTCAAGCCTTTCTCAAATCAACCGCAAAAATGTGAATAGACTCAAGGTCGCCTGGACATTCGATCTGGGTGAAAAGGGCAACCGGACGGGGAGCTTGCAGTCAAACCCGGTGATCATAGGTCGCGTGCTCTACACCTTTACCCCCTCTCTCAAGGTGATTTCTCTCGATGCCGCCTCAGGCAAGCTCCTCTGGAAATTCGACTCAGGGATCGACGGCCGGCAACCATCACGCGGTGTGACCTATTGGGCCAACGGCAACGAGAGCCGCGTGTTCGCCGGCATCATGAACTTCCTTTACGCGCTGGATCCGGCCACGGGCAGGCCAATCGAGAGCTTCGGCGAAGGCGGCCGCATCGATCTCAGGAAAGGACTCAGGGGAGATTACCGCGATCAGTCGGTCGCGCTGACCAGTCCGGGGATCATCTACAAAGATCTGATCATCGTCGGCGGCCGCAATCCGGAATCGCAGCCCTCGCCCCCAGGGGATATCCGCGCATTCGACGTGCATACTGGCGCATTACGCTGGCGGTTCCACACCATCCCGCATCCTGGAGAGTTGGGCTACGATACCTGGCCCGTCGACGCATGGAAGACGGCAGGCGCGGCCAATAACTGGACGGGGATGTCACTCGATATCCGGCGGGGCATTGTCTATGTGCCGACTGGATCCGCGGTTTCTGACTTCTACGGTGCCGATCGCGTGGGAAACGATCTGTTCGCGAATTCATTGTTAGCCCTCGATGCAGCGACGGGCAAACTCCTGTGGTATTTCCAGGGCGTCCATCACGACATATGGGACCGCGATTTCCCGTCGCCACCGGCGTTGGTCACGGTGAAACAGAACGGCAAGAGTATCGACGCGGTGGCGCAGGCGAGCAAGCAGGGATGGCTCTTCCTGTTCGACCGGACAAGCGGTAAGCCCCTTTTCCCGATCGAAGAGCGGAAGTTCCCGCCAAGCAGCGTTCCAGGTGAAGTAACGTCGCCTACGCAACCGGTGCCGCTGACGCCGGCGCCCTATGCGAGACAGCGCTTGACCGAGGACCTTCTTACCCAGCGGACGCCAGAGGCACATGCGTGGGCGGTTCAGGAATTCCGCGGATACCACAGCGATGGACCATTCATTCCCCTCGATTCCGGAAAGCAGACGGTCGTGTTTCCAGAGTATGACGGTGGAGCGGAATGGGGAGGGTCCGCGGTCGACCCCAACACAGGTGTCATCTACATCAACTCCAATGACATTGTGGGGACCGGAAGCCTGTCGAAGCAGGATGGATCGGGCGGGTTGGGCTCACAAACCTATCGGAGCCAGTGCGCGGTTTGCCATGGCATCAACCGCGCTGGTTCTCCACCAGCCTTTCCTTCGCTTGTGGACGTCTACACGCGGTACACCTCGACTCAGATCGCCGACGTTATCCATCAAGGCAGGGGCAGGATGACGTCCTTCCCTGGTTTGCAGGGCGCACGGCTCGATGCGCTGCTCGGCTACTTGCGAACGGGCAAAGATAACGGCGCTTCGGAGCAGGTACCTGTCGCACCTCCGACCGCGGAGGGTGTGATTGTGAAGGCCGGTGAAGAGATGCCGTACGTCTTTGATGGCTATCGCAGATTTGACGACCCGGATGGTTATCCCGCGGTCGCTCCTCCGTGGGGCACATTGAACGCAATCGATTTGAATACGGGCAAATATCTGTGGAAGCTTCCGCTGGGGACCTACCCCGAGCTGGCTGCACAGGGCTTGAAAAATACCGGCAGCGAGAACTATGGCGGCCCCATCGTGACCGCCGGCGGCGTGCTCATTATTAGCGCGACCAGCTACGATAGAAAGATCAGGGCTTTTAATAGCGCGACCGGAACGCTGCTTTGGGAGGCGGACCTGCCGTTTTCCGGCGTGGCCACTCCGGCTACCTACATGGTCGATGGCAAGCAATATGTGGTGATCGCCACCAGCGGAGCGAGAAATCCCAAAGGTCCGCAAGGCGCGGCTTATGTGGCCTTCGCTCTGCCTTAATTGTCATTCTGTCGTTCTTCGAGAAGCTGGATTTTGCTCGACGACCACTAGAAACTGGAAGACAGGGCCCGGCAGAGTGTAGAGTATGCAGGGCGAACGGGTTCCCTTTGGCTCCATTCCCGAGAAAACGTTATCCACAAATCTTTTTGAATAGTAGTAACGACAGGTTGCGGGATTGCCTTATTTACACGTGTGCTCTGGGATCAATCGATGACCCGTATGGCGTTTGATGTTGAAACGCAAGGCCTGCGGGCGGCCTGGGTCGCGACCGTCGCAACGATGGTTTTGACCTTTGGCGCATGCATCGCTCCCTGGGCGTATGCAGCCGAGTATGGAGCAGCGCCGGTACAGCAAACTGGCGATGGATGGCCGAGCTATGGCGGCCAGCCATCGCAGGACCATTACTCAAGTCTTTCGCAGATCAACCGCGGAAACGTGAAGAGACTCAAGATCGCGTGGACCTTCGATACCGGCGAAAAGGAAAGTTTGGAAACAACCCCGGTGATTGTGGGACGCGTTCTCTACACATATACGCCCTCCCTGAAGGTTGTTGCTCTTGACGCCGCTTCGGGCAAACTGCTTTGGACGTTCGATTCCGGGGTGCATGAGCCTGACTCCAGCCGCGGTGTCTCATACTGGACCGACGGAAAAGAGAGCCGCCTTTTCGCCGGTATGAGGAACCTGCTGTACGCATTGGATCCCACCACCGGCAAGCCGATCGAAAGCTTTGGCGAAGGTGGATACATTGACCTGAGAAAAGAGCTCAGAGGCGATTACACCTTGCAGTCGATCGGGCTGACCAGTCCCGGCGCTATTTATAAAGACCTGATCATTGTCGGCGGCCGAGATCCGGAGACGCCGCCGGCGCCTCCGGGTGACATTCGCGCCTTTGACGTTCACACCGGCGCGCTGCGCTGGCGGTTCCATACAATCCCTCATCCTGGAGAGCCGGGTTACGATACCTGGCCCAGGACCGCATGGACAAGCGCGGGCGCCGCCAACAACTGGGCCGGGATGGCGCTCGATGTAAAACGCGGCATTGTCTACGCGCCCACGGGATCCGCGATCTTCGATTTCTACGGGGGCGACCGCGTTGGAAACGACCTGTTCGCCAATTCGATCCTGGCACTCGATGCGGAGACAGGCAAGCTCCTCTGGCATTTTCAGGGCGTGCACCACGACATATGGGACCGGGATTTCCCCGCTCCGCCCGCGTTGGTCACGGTACGGCGAAATGGTAAGAGCATCGATGCGGTTGCGCAAACCACCAAGCAGGGATGGGTGTTCCTCTTCGACCGTACCAACGGACAATCACTGTTTCCAATTGAAGAACGCAAATTTCCCCAGAGCACGGTTCCAGGCGAGGTGACCTCGCCCACGCAACCGGTGCCGCTCATACCGGCGCCATATACACGGCAGGTTGTCAGCGAAGATACGCTCACCAATCGAACCCCGGAGGCGCACGCGGCGGCGGTCCAGCAGTTTCGTACCCTCGTAGGCGGGGGACAATTCGTTCCCGGCGTCCTGGGCAAGGCGACCATCCTGTTTCCCGGCGTCGGGGGCGGCGCGGAGTGGGGTGGATCCGCCGTCGATCCCAATACCGGCATCATCTATATCAATGCAAATCAAGTTGCTTTCACCACCACGCTAGTCAGGAACGATCCCTTGGCGGGCATTGGCCTACGGACGTATCGAAGCCAGTGTGCGGTCTGTCATGGTGTAGACCGTTCCGGCGCTCCGCCGGCCTACCCTTCGCTTGTGGATGTGTACAGCCAGCTTACGGCGGCGCAAATTACCGGCATCATCCACCAGGGCAGAGGAAGAATGACCTCTTTCCCTGACCTTCAAGGCGCGAAGCTCGATGCCTTGCTCGAGTATCTCCGCACTGGCAAAGACACTGGAAAGTCGAGCGCTGTAGCGAGCGACGCTGGACCGCCGGCCCCTGGATCCGCGGCCGTGGATCCGGTTGATGCCGAGGCAATGATGCCGTATAGCATCACTGGCTATACGCGGTTTGACGACGCGGATGGCTATCCCGCAGTCGCTCCTCCCTGGGGCACGCTCAACGCCATCGATTTGAATACGGGCAAATATCTGTGGAAGGTCCCCTTGGGCGAGTATCCGGAATTAGCCGCCAATGGACTGAAGCATACGGGCACCGAGAACTACGGTGGTCCCATTGTGACGGCCGGGGGATTGTTGATCATTGCCGCCACCGACTTCGACCGCAAAATCAGGGCATTCGACAGCCGCACAGGAGAACTATTATGGGAAGCGAAGCTTCCATTCTCTGGCGTAGCCACCCCGGCCACTTATATGGTTGATGGCAAACAGTACATCGTGATCGCGGCCTGTGGGGCGAGAGATCCCAAGTCTCCCCCAGGCGCCGTTTATGTTGCATTCGCTCTTCCGTAGTCTGGTGAACAAAAGAAGGAACAGAATAATGGGGCCTGATGGGAAGGTATGCGCACACTGGCCACGTTTCTGCTGACTTCATTTGAGGCAAAGATTTTCATACAGGAGACAAGATGGCCACGGATACTTCGAAAAAACCACGATTGAGCGGGGTATTCGCCCCGACGGTCACAGCCTTCGAGAGCGATGGATCTCTCAGTACACGGGGAACGCGTGCGTTTGTACGCTTCCTTTTAGAGCAAGGTGTACACGGTCTGACGCCGCTCGGGAGCGCCGGCGAGCCTATCGCCATGAGTACCAGCGAAAGAATGAAAGCACTGGAAGCCATTGTGGAAGAAACTGCAGGCCGCGTGCCTATCTACGCTGGGACTGGCGATTACAGCACGGCAACGACGATCGAGCTCAGCCAGCACGCGCGCTCCATTGGTTGTGACGGGCTCATGTTGATGGCCCCCTATCTGCTTCGGCCGCCCAAGCAAGACGTCTTGAATCATTTCCGTCGAGTCCGTGAGCGGGTTGGGCTTCCCATCATGGTCTACAATGTTCCCGTACTGACCGGTATCGAAATTACGCCGGAAGAGATCCAGATGCTTGCCGCCGAGGACGTGGTTCACGCCGTCAAGTGGTCCCACATGGAGATCGCCAGAGTGCAGGACACCCGGCTGCTCTGCGGGAAGGATTTCGCAATATTTGCCGGCATCGACATCACGGCGTTTGCAGCGCTGGCGATTGGGGCAGACGGTTGGATCGGCGGCATGCCGATGATCGCGCCAGCACTGGCCGTCGAGCTGTGCCGGCTCCTGATTCAAGAAAAAAACCTGGAGCAGGCGCGCGCCCTCTGGATGCGCATCGTTCCGATTATCCGGCTCGAATACCGGGCCATGGGAACGAATGAAGCAAGTCCCCATTGGCTGGCCGTTTGCCGGGAGAGTGCGGCCCTTCGTGGCATCCCTATTGGTGTTTCGCGAGCGCCGCTCAGCCCGGTGGATGCATCGGTGCGCGAAGAGCTTCGGGCGCTTCTCACCGGGCTTGGGCAGCTCAAAGGCTAAGAGAAAACCGCAGATCTCTCCACTGCGCTACGCTCCGGTCGAGATGACAATTCTGTTTGAGCATAGAATTCGGCGTTTCCAGGAGAGGTCCGCAGAACTGCAGATCCCTCGGCTTCGCTCGGGATGACAAAGGAAAGGGCGGGGTTTCCATTTCGGGTTGGATTGCGGAGTTGAGAGCACAGCAGGTCCCTCCACTTCGCTTCCACGGCACGCCCCACGGCAGGCCGGGGCAGGCGGGACAGGTCGCTTCGGTCCCACGGCTCGCCGGGGCAGGCGGGATGACAATTCAGTTTGACAGTGAGGGTGAGCACCAAAAGAAGTCACAAGCTCTCGGGATGACAGGGAAAGGGTGACATTCTGAAGGAAAGTGGCGGCCGGAACTGAAGGAAAGTGGTTGCTGGAACCGAAGAAGGCGTGCTTGGGAGCAAGGTTTCCATGAAAATTACGAAAGTTGAAGTTTTTTTGACGGGTACGACGTGGCGGAATTTTCTTTTCGTCAAGTTGACGACGGATGAAGGCCTCATCGGGTGGGGTGACGGAACACTCGAATGGAAAGAATCGGCGGTTCGAGATCTGATCCTCGATTTTGGCCGGCGATACGTCATCGGCATGAGTCCCTTCAACATCGAAGACCTGTGGTTCAAGCTGTATCAGATCGAGCACAACGCGGGTCCGATTATGTATGCCGCCATGGCCGGAATCGAGACCGCGATGTGGGACCTGGTCGGGAAAGCGTTAGGTCAACCGGTATACAACCTGGTCGGCGGCGCGGTTCGCAAGAAAGTGCAGGTCTACGCCAACGGGTGGTATGCCTTCCAGGGAGATCTCGCGAAGATTGCGGATCGAGCCCAGGAAGTAGTCGGCCGCGGGTACACAGCGATGAAATTCGATCCCTTCGGTCCGGGCGGCAGGGAACTTTCCAGCGAAGAACTAAGAATGGCGTGCCGCATCGTGGAGGCCGTGCGCAACGCGGTGGGAGAGAAGATCGATTTGATGCTAGAGTTTCATGGACGCTTCAGTCCGATCATGGCGCTCGAAACCATTCGGGCGATGGTTCCGTACCGGCCACGCTGGTGCGAGGAGCCCATTCCGGCTCACAATCATGAGTCTATGGCACAGGTTGTCGCCGCTTCTCCGCTGCGCGTTGCCACGGGTGAGCACACCTATAGCCGGTTTGGATTTCTCGATCTGCTTACCCGCAAGGGCGCGCATCTGATTCAGCCGGACATCATCTACTGCGGCGGATTCCTGGAGACGAAGAAAATCGCTGCCATCGCCGAAGCGTTTTACGTGAGCGTCGCTCCGCATAACTGCCGAGGACCGCTTGGCACGGTAATAGCGATCCATCTTTGCGCAAATATTCCGAACTTCGACATCCTGGAGACCTTTGAAGACTACGATGTTCCCTGGCGCTGCGATTTGACTCCCGGGACCCCGCGCGTCGAACAGGGCTACTATGCCGTTCCTACAAAGCCAGGATGGGGTGTGGATGTGAACGAAGAACTGATCCGTGCGCATCCGGAGAATCCCGATGCCAAGCTGAACATGTTCGCCGGACAGTGGGAAGAGATCATGTGCAGGTAAGGGCACGTGGCAGCCGTTCTCTTGGGTGGCGGAACGGTCCGTAGAACTGCAGATCCCTCCGCTTCGCTTCCACGGCACGCCGGGACAGGTCGCTTCGGTCGGGATGACAAAGGGGAGGGTTGAAGCTTCCATTTGGGATTGGATTGCGGAGTTGAGAGCACAGCAGGTCCCTCCACTTCGCTTCCACGGCACGCCCCACGGCAGGCCGGGGCAGGCGGGACAGGTCGGCTTCGCTCGGGATGAACAAACGAAGAGTGTGGTGCCGCACCTCTGGCGCTCGACCGGTTGCCTTTGTATACCCAGCCCTTCCGGGCTGGGCTGACGTTTGGCGGACGGCCCTCTGGGCCTGGATTGCAAACACCGCTTTCCCATTGGAGAGAACTAACTTGCAGGGCAAACTGCTCCATCCATCCAAGACAGATCGACGGACTTTTCTAAAGCTGGCTAGCGCGAGCGCGGGCGGAATCGTGCTTTTGAACAGCATTCCCTTTGCCATAGGTGAAACCACGTTTCCGGATCTGGAGCAGCTCCGGCATGCGCATCGGCAGGCAGGCCTTGTCTCTCCCGAGCGAACCTACCGGGCAATGGAGTGGGAGTTTCACACGCCTCCCCAGCAAACCTTCGATATTAACCTTGAGGGGGCCATAGGGGCCGCTCGCGATGCGGGTGCGGAAAGCCTGATGTTTTACACGCAAGATCACTGGGGGTATGCCTTTTATCCCAGCAACTCGGCGATCCGTCACCCTCATTTGAAGTTTGACCTGTTCGGAACCGAGTGTTCTTTGGCGCGCAAAGCCGGAATTTCGACCATGGCCTACTACAGCCTGCAGTTCAACAATCAATGCGCGATCAGCCATCCTGATTGGGTCTGGGTGAACGAGGCCGGAGTACCGCAAAGATTTTACGGCCGTTGGCACATCGTGTGCCTGGACACCCCATACCGCCAATACGTGTTGGCCATGATGGACGAAATTTTCTCCCGCTATGAAGTGGATGAATTATTCCTGGATATTTTTGGGATTCAATTTGCGATGTACAACCAGAACGGAATAAATCCGTTCTGCTTCTGCCGGCACACTGAGGAGGCCTGGAACAAAGAGCATCCTGAGGATCCTTATCGGGAAGGCTTTAAGACGCGCGAAGGCTGGGAGCGTCGCTTTCAATGGCATCAGCGAAGAACCATGGCCGATATGCTGGATGAGATCATCGCCCGAGCGCGCAAGCACCGGCCCAATCTTTTAGTCTCACTCAACGGCGGCCCGGAATCATTTCCCGACGACATCATGCAGCGGGTGAGTTACATCTATGCCGAACCTCTGGATTGTCCCACGGGCATCGCCCTTGGATCCATCCTGATGCGGGGATGGGGGCGCCACTATTTTCAGGCCGGGATTTTTACCGAGTACGGCTATTCCGACACCTACCCTGGTGATCTCGCGAGGGTGCAGGCGGACGCGCTGATGGTTCAGAATGCGCGAAGCTTTTTTGTGGGGAATGCGCCGGTTGTAAGTGGAGTTGACGGGCAGGGATTTTCCAACCGATGGTTTGCGGTGGCGAAGAACACCTGGGAGGACGTTCGCAATGTCGATTGCCTTCTGGGGCCGGATCTTAAACCGCTCCTGAGCACCGCAATGCTTTACAGCGAATTGACTCGCAAAGAGTTTGAAGCAGAGAAGCGCCCTTATGATTTCAGGCGCTCCACCTTAGGCGCTTTGGAGACCCTAACCTATGCCGGCCGTCCGGTGGAAAGCGTACCCGATTTCAATTTGAAGCCGGAAATTCTAGGCCAGTTTGAAGTTTTGGTTCTTCCAGAAGTCACGGTTCTGTCCACGCCACAGGCGGAAACGATTCGTCAATGGGTAGAAAAAGGCGGGACGTTGGTCTCCAGTTACCGGTGCGGCCTGGTGGAGGAAAATCACAAGCAGCGTGAAAACTTCGCTCTCGCCGATGTCTTCGGCGTCGACTATGTTTCGGAAGTGACGACCTACGCGTATGACGAGACTGGCAAGCAGAGAGAGGGGAATGCTGTCACCACTTACATCGAATCTTCTGGCCATCCTTTGGCTGAAGCGCTGGCGCAAGGCTCGGTAGGCTTGCCGGGCCCCTTCATCACGCTCAGGAAAACGACTGCGCAGGAGGTGATGCGTTACCGATTACCCCTTCTTGCAGAAAATGTTTCCCACGACCAGTGGGTTGGATGGGGCGCGCCTCCTCCCGGGCCACAAACCGCGGGAACGGCAGTGGCGTTCAACAAGTTCGGCAAGGGGCAGTCCTTGTACCTGGGTGTTCCCATATTTTGGGCCATGCACTGGCGGGCATACTGGATTCAGAGCTGGATCCCTGGATTAATACGGCAGCTGGTGCCGGATCCGCTGGCGGAGCTGCGTACAAATCCTTTTTCAGAGTACGTGCATGGCACTTTATTCCACGATGCAGCCAAGCAGCTGATTTTGGTTCAACTTTTAGACACCATGCAACTCGCGACTAAGGGTGAGTTACGGCCCACGCCGGAGATCGAGATTTCCATTGACCCGCGGCGATTGAAAGTAACCGCGGCGCAGGTCGTCTGGCCTAAGACAAAGGCTTTGCAGATAACGGAGCACCGTGGAAAAATTCGTATCCTGTTGGAAAGACCAGATCGCTATACTGCGCTCTACCTGAAATTGGGCTGAAAAGACGCTTTCGTAGTACGGGTCAAAATACCACGCTGAGCGCTTAACATCTTCTCGGCGATGTGATGCGCGTGTTGGGGGCCATCTGCCGTCAGGGTCTTTCGGGGTCAATCCAAAAGTTCTGAGACCTGAGCACTGATAACGTTTATAATCAGTTACTTGAGGGCTGAGAGTCTTCAATTGCAGTTCCCTTGGATGGAATCCAGGGAAAGGTTGACAAGGTCACAGTTGATCAATTACTGTTTGCTCGCTCGAAGCGATCAAGCGCTTGGAACCTACACGGCCGAATTGCTTTCTATTTTGACCTTAACGATGTGGGTATGAGGAGCAATGAAGCGGTCTGAACAGGACTCTCGCAAGGTCAATCGCCGGGACGCATTGAAAGGGCTTGCGGGGTTCGCCGCGATTCCGCTATTTGCCGAGCCAGCTTCAGGCGAACAAGGGCAGCGTGGCGTCAATGCCGCTCGAGCTTCTGAAGTCATGTCTCTTTCGACTCGTCTGCGCGAGCAGTCTCTCGATCTGGAGTGGCGCTTTTTCCGTGGAGATGTCGCCGGCGCGGAACACATGCGTTTCGACGACTCCAAGTGGCGGAGAGTGGATCTTCCCCACGACTGGAGCATCGAAGATCTCGTTCCAACCACCGACGCGACGGGGGAGGGCACGATTTGGGTTGGTGGCAACACACCGACCAGGATTGGCCCCTTTGATATGGCTTTGAGCGCAGGCCAGGAAGCAACGGGATGGGTTGTGGGCGGGACGGGTTGGTACCGCAAGCACTTTGTGCTTCCCCCGACGGACAGGCGTGCGCAGGCTGAAGTGCGCTTCGATGGCGTCTACATGAACTCCGAAGTCTGGATCAACGGACAATCTCTCGGCACCCACCCTTACGGCTACACCTCTTTTGCTTATGATCTGACGCCTTTTCTGAAACAGGATGGTGAGAATGTCCTGGCCGTTCGAGTACGAAATGAAGGGGCAAATAGCCGCTGGTATTCAGGCTCAGGAATCTACCGGCATGTATGGCTTACTTTGACCGGAGAGGTTCGAATACCACTGTGGGGCATAGGTGTGACCACTCCGAAGATATCGCCGGAGCTTTCGGTGGTTGAAGTTTCCATCGAGGTGGAAAACCGCAGCAAGATTCCGCAAAGTGCTACCGTCCGCACCAGGATTGTTGGGCCACACGGGGAACCTGCGGGCGCCGGGGAGAAAACGGCGGATATACCAGCCGGCGGCAAATCCATATTCGTGCAGTCACTGGATGTCAAGCCCGCGCAGCTGTGGTCATCGTCAACGCCGCAATTGTACCGGGCCGAAATCGAGCTTGTGGTGGCCGGGAAAGCGGTCGACCGCTCCGCCGCTGCTTTTGGCATTCGCAGTATCGAGGTCGATATCGAGCGTGGCCTGCGCATCAACGGGGAGCAAGTGAAGCTTAAAGGCGGCTGCGTGCACCACGATAACGGCATTCTCGGCGCCCCCGCATTCGACCGGGCAGAGGAGCGGCGTGTAGAGATATTGAAGGCCAACGGATTCAATGCTATTCGAACCAGTCATAACCCTCCCTCGGCCGCCTTTCTCGACGCATGTGACCGGCTGGGGATGATGGTTATCGATGAAGCGTTTGATTGCTGGAATCTCGGCAAAAATGTCGACGACTATCATCTCTATTTCGAGGACTGGTGGGAACGAGATCTCAAGAGCATGTTGATGCGGGATAGAAATCATCCCAGCGTCATTTTCTGGAGCATCGGCAACGAGATCGATGGCCGGCGGGAACCTAAAGGAGTGGCAATCGCCAAAGAGCTCCGGGACGCGGTGAAGAGTATCGATCCGATACGGCCCGTCACCATGGCGGTCCCCGGGCCATACGACCACAACTTGCCCGAGTGGCAAGCCAATGATCCGGCTTTCCTGCATTTGGATGTGGGCGGGTACAACTACCAGTGGCAGCAATATGAAATAGATCACAAGCGGTTTCCAAACCGGATCATGATGGGCACGGAGTCCTTTCCCATCGAGGCCTACGATAGCTGGCGTTCCGCGGACCGGCTGAGCTATGTGCTTGGCGATTTTGTATGGACCGGAATCGATTACCTTGGCGAGTCTGCGATTGGGCATTCGATCCTCTCGCAAACCCCATCATGGTGGCGACAGCAGTATCCATGGTTTAACGCATACTGCGGCGACATCGATCTGATCGGCGACAAGAAGCCGCAATCCTACTATCGAGATGTACTCTGGGGGCGAAGCCGGCTTGAGATGGCGGTTCAGCGCCCGCTGCCGGCGGGAAGAACAGAAGAACTCGCTAACTGGGGATGGTTGGACGAGCTTCGCAGTTGGACGTGGACAGGATATGAAGGCAAGCCCCTGAAGGTTCGGGTTTATTCTTCCGGGGACCAGGTCAAACTTGTTTTGAACGGCAAGGAGATCAGCTCCAAGGCTGTGCCCGAATCGGCCAAGCTCATCGCTCAGTTTGATGTGCCTTATGCCGCGGGAGAATTGCGGGCCATCGCCTTCAAAGACGGGCAAGAGATCGATTCGCTTGCATTCAAGACGGTGGCAAAGGCTGCCCGGCTCCGCCTCAAAGCGGATCGTCAGACGATTCCTGCCCGGCGCGGTGATTTGGCATTTGTCACAGTAGAGATAACGGATGCAGCGGGTGCGCCAGTCCCCGATATCGTTCGCCAGATTGAGTTCCAGGTCGATGGCGCGGGAGAGCTGGCTGCGGTGGGAAACGCCAACCCCAAGGATGTAGCCAGCTTCCGCGAGCCCAGATGCAGGACCTTCCGCGGAAGGTGCCTGGCCATTCTGCGCCCCTTTGGACACGAGGGTACGATCACTCTCCAGGCCAGGTCGGATGGGCTCTCGCCAGCATCTGCAGTTGTGAAGTGCTCTTCGCTGTGAAGGAGAGAGAAATGCTCGATCGATGCAAGGTACAGGTTCGGGTTCTTCGTTTTCAATTAAGGCCAGGCGCGAGCATTACCTGAAAGGACGGGAATTTGATGGGACGGCTTAGTTCGAAAAAAATTATGATGGTCACAATTCTGCTTCAGCTATTTCTAGCGGGGCGCTCCTGTCTTTACGCGGACGAAGCCGTCTTCCAGGTAAAGACCGTGTTTAACGTGAGGGACTATCACGCGACGGGGAAAAAGTCTGATGACGCGCGGCCGGCGATTCAAAAAGCCATCGATTCCGCCGCCGCGGCCGGGGGCGGAACAGTGTATCTGCCGCCCGGCGACTATACTTCCGGGGCTCTTCTTTTGCGCAGCCACGTAAACATATATATCGAAGCGGGCGCCACCCTCTTCGCATCAGAAGATCCCGCCGCTTTTGATCTGCAAAAGGTCAAGTCAAAAGATGCGCTGTTCTTTGGCGAAGACCTCGAAGATATTGCGATTGGAGGCCGAGGCACGGTGGACGGCCAAGCCAAATATTTCTGGGCGCCGGATACTATTGAGCGGACATTCAGCCACAAGGTGCTGGTGGAAACCTTGGGCAAATCGCAGATGCGCTCCTACCCCGCGGGCTTCCCTAAACGCCAGGTCTATCCTCATTTATTGTGGCTGGGGCGCTGCAAGAATGTGAGTATCACTGGCGTGTCTTTCGTCCGCTCTTTCAGCTGGACCTTCGCGCTCTATGCTTGCTCGCGGGTGGAGATCGACAGCATTTACATCTACACCAGCCTGAAGGAGGCTGTTTGGGCCGATGGTATCGACATCGTGAGCTCGAACGACGTCAACATCGCCAACAGCACGATTGCTACCGGCGACGACTGCATTGTCTTTGTCTGTGGAATCGACGAATGGGGGCCGACGGCGCCTTGCGAACATGTCACGGTGACCAATTGCCGGCTTTCGTCCGCATCTGCCGCCATCAAATTCAGCGAAGGCAACGATCTGGTTATTCGCGACATATTGATTAACAACTGCGCCATTTTTGACACCAACCGTGGCGTCACTCTACAGATCGCGACCGGGGGCTCTATCAGCAACGTGGTCATGTCGAATCTCACCATGGACCTGCACCGCTTTGATTGGTTTTGGGCTGGAGACGGCAACGCATTCAACTTCGAGCTCAAGAGGAAAAGCGAATGGAATGGCGAGCCCGTGAAGCTTGACGAAAGCCCGGGTTCGATTCACAACGTCATCATTCACGACGTTATCGTGCATTGCCAGGGAGCCTCCACTTTCTACGGCCATCCGGATAGCTGGCTGGATGGAGTTACGTTGGAAAATATCAAGTTCTTCATCTCGAGCAATCCTGCGTCACCCTACGACACCACGGTGAACGCCATGAGTTTTCGTTTTGCCCGGAATCTCCGGCTCAGGAATATCGAGGTAACCTGGGAGAAGCCCTGGTTCGACAAGTGGGAAAGCGCCCTCTCGCTCGAAAATGTTGACCGGCTGCAGCTGGATGGCTTTACCGGAAGTTCGGCCTTTCCTGAACGCAATATTCCTGCAATTGTTTTGGACCGGGTTAAAGACGCTTCCTTGCGGAATATGGAGGCCCTGCCGGGCACCGGCCTCTTTTTGAAGATCACCGGAGCCAATACTCAGGACATTCATCTCTTTGAGAACAACTTGCATGACGCCAAGACTCCTTATCAACTCGGCCCGGATGTGAAGCCTGATAGCGTCACGGCCTTGGATAACTTCATGCCCGTGAAATCGAATTGAGGTTGGTTGTAACTGAGAAAGCAAAGGGCGAATTATGGGACTTGGACTTTCCCGGCGCAGCTTTTTGCGAGTTTCCGCAGCCGCCAGCGCACTGACCTGGTCACGCGTCAAGAGCTTCGCCTCCAGGGGCAACGCATCTGCCGTTGCCGCGCCGGAAAGGAGAAAAGAGCCTGGCCGGCTGTTCTCTTCCGGCCTGAAGGGCTCGCAATGGAATAGCTTTCAAGCAGCCGGTTATGCAAAAGACGTATCCGGCATCTGTTATCGCACCAAGGTCGCCGGTTATTTCACCTGCTATGTCGATAAGCTCTATCCTTGTTCCGGAATGCCTCTGGGCGGCATCGACACTGGAGCGCTGTATCTGGAACCCTCTGGCGTACTCGGTTACACCTCAATCTTCAATCACCTCACGCCCATCGGAGGCCCCCTGAATGTTCCTTACCTGGGCGTGGCAAGCGGTGGCAGATCGTGGGTCTGTGGCACCGCCCAAACGAAGAATTACGCCGGAAACAATCGTGCGACGATGGGGCTCAAAGTTCTGGGCTCAATGCAGGAGAGTGAATACTGGGGGCACTATCCCATTGCCGACATCGAATACAAATCCGATGCGCCGGTTCAAATTGGCGTGCGCTGCTGGTCGCCCTTTATTCCTGGGGATACCATAGCGTCGAATACGCCGGGCGCTGTTTTCGAGGCACACCTCAGAAACAAAGGTTCCTCAGCACAGCAAGGTTGCTTGATCTTCAACTTGCCCAGCTTTGCCGACCATCATTCCAGGGATTCTTCGATTGGATGGCCCGACCTGCCAATGAAGCCTGTCATGCCCCCAGCTCAAGTCTCGCGCCGCGCGCCACCGGCGGGACTTTCCGGCATTTGGGTGGAAAACAAATCCTGGGGCATGAGTTATGTGCTGGCGGCAGTCGGTGGAGATTCGGTGCGCACAGGTGCTGGTCTGGGTGTGGATGGGAAGTATTGGAATGCTGCAGAAAAAAATCTGCCTTCTGCCGCCGAACAAGACGATGGAAGTTCGTCATTGACTGTCGATTACAACATCCCGCCGGGCGAGGAAAAGGTCATTCGCATCATCCTGGCCTGGTACGCACCTGAATGGGAGGGCAATGGCAACCCCGGAACCGGGGGAAGCCGAATCATGACTTATGCCCCCGAGGGGGAGACCCTTTCCACCACCGGCAAGCGCTTCACACATATGTACGCCTCGCGCTTTGCCAATGCGGGCGAGGTGGCAAGCTTTCTTGAGCGCAATCACGAGCAATTGCTTCGGCGAGTCATTGCCTGGCAGTCGGCGATCTACGAAGATCCGACGTTGCCCGGATGGCTGGCCGACTCCCTGATTAATTCTCTTTATTACTTTGCTCCTTGCAGCATGTGGGCGCAGGCCAAAGATCCCATTGGAAGCTGGTGCAGGGCAGAGGACGGGCTCTTCGCCCTGGAAGAGTCGCCCCGAGCCTGCCCGCACATGAGCACGCTTTCCAACGTGGGGATGCAGGGACCGACGCTTTCATTCTTCTTCCCGGATTGCGCCCTGTCATTGTTGCGCGCCATTCGTTCAACGCAAAAAGAGGACGGCGACGTCGCCCAGCTCATGGGCCGCTGGGCAGATCCGGCAAATCCCATGTCGTACGGCTACCAGGAAGTGATATCCGGCTTCTGCTACGTATCGGCGGCATACTTGCATTGGAAAATCACCGGAGACCAGGCCTTCATGAAGGAGTTCTATCCTTCGGTGAAAAAGGCTCTCGAGTATTCCTTCAGCCAGCGTCCAGACCTTGGAGCATCACAGATTATCGCCATGCCGCCACCTCGGCCGCATGCCTGGAATGATATCGAATGGTTCGAAGATCGTTCCATGTACGGTTACGTTACCCACCCAGGCGGCCTGCGTTTGGCCGGGGCCGAAATGCTCAAGGCGTGGGCCCAAGGTATGGGCGATGCCACAGAGATGCAGCGCCTGGATGTTTTGATCGCCGCCGGCAAAGGAGCCATGCAGCAGTATCTGTGGAAAGGCGATCACTACCTCGTCTACAACGATACGAAAACGGGCAAGACTCTGGACGCCTTCTTCTCTCCTCAACTCAACGGCCAGTACTGGGCGCGTTTCTGCGGATTGCCGGAGGTCTTTCCCAAGGAAAATGTTCGCCGCGTGCTCTCGACTCTGCGCGAGAAAGTTTGCAATCTAAGCAAAACCGGCATGCCGCCGATCTACTCCATGCCCGACGGCACTCTTTGGACCGCCGACAAAACGGGGTACCTTACCGGCGAATATGTGTATACCAACCACCAGGTCATCTGGAATGCGTTGACATTTATCTACGAAGGGCAAAAGAAGTTTGGCCTGGAGCTTCTGCGCAAGAATCTTGCGCTCAGTTACCTTACCTGGGGATATATGTGGGATGGCACGAACGGCTGCAGCGCCGGCGGAGACACCGGCGAAGTGAACTATGGCTGGGATTACTGGTTTAACTGGTCGATCTGGAATGCGCCGGCCGCTTTGCTGAACAAGGACATCACTGCATTGACCCAGCCGGGAGGTTTGGTGCACAGAGTGCTCGAAGCGGGAAGCCGGCAACCGGGAACGAAGGTGAGCTCAATGCCCGGGGGCGACGGCGAATCCCTTCCCTTCGGTTAAAGTGTGTATCGAGTCGACTGAAATGCTCTACCAGTCCGCTTGGGCATCGCACTTCCACCGGATTCTTTCCAGCGAGACACAGACTAACCTGGATTTCTCACAGCCTGGTCTGCGACAAAGCCTGGGTGGCCCATATCTGCCCAGTTTTGGCAGATGTGGGATTCCACAAACCTCAACCCCTGACTGTGCAGGGCGTAGATGGCCATGGACAAGATCTGTTGCTGGTAGAGAGTGATCGGTGGACAGCCGTTGAATCCCACATCTGCCAAAACCGGGCAGATATGGGGCACCCGTCACTCGTTACGCATTGAGATCTCACTACTGGCAGCGATTCGTTTATTGTTTACCCAGGGTCTGTGAGAAATGTGGGCTAATCCGGGCTAATCCAGGGCTAATCCGCCTCTTCCACGCGGAGACGCTGATTCGCGGCCAATTCACCTAGCGGTTGCACTTTCCCGGAAGGCCATCGAATCTCCACTGAGGCCTTGCTGTCCATGTTCAGTCCAAAATGCACTGTCAGATCGCTGCTGGAGGCGTAGCCAACAGTGTTTGTTACACAACGTGTCTGGGATCGGCTTGCAGTCTTGCAGGTCACTTGCGCTCCAATTGCGGAGCGGTTGCTGCGCTTTCCCTGGAGCCGCAGTTGCAGCCAGTTGCGCTGGGGACTTCGATTCCACCACATCTCAATGGGCGCATTCAGTGCCGTGACAGCCGCATCGATCCGTCCGTCGCGGTCAAAATCCGCAAAAATGACGCCGCGATGCAGTCGCGGGGTTGCGAACTGCGCGCCAACGCTCTCCGACACATCGACAAACCTCCCGCCAAGATTGCGCAAGATTCGATTCTGCTGCGGCTCATTGATATCTAAACCTCCACAGGCGATGAAAAGATCGAGCCAGCCATCGTTGTCAAGATCCACCAGGCCGCAGCCCCAACCGCTCCACGGGCTGCTCAAAGCAAGCAAGCCCGAGGGTACGCTTCCATCATCGAAGGTGCCGTCTCCGCGGTTCACAAATAACTCGTATGTCTCATTCTTCAGTCCAGTCATCACCAGATCCGGCCGCCCATCTCCATCAATATCGCCAAAGTCTGCGCCCATGCCGGAGATGTTGCGCCCGTCTCCGTTGTAGGCGACGCCTGCTTGCATGCCCACTTCCTCGAGGCCGTGAGCCGTGGAACGCAACAACAGATTCCGTGCATTGTCGTTGGCGACAAAGAGACCGGGGCGATGGTCTCCTGCAAAATCGGCCATGGCAATTCCCATACCTTTGCCGAGAAGGTTCGGGAAACCCTCCTTGAGGGTCACTTCAGTAAACTTCCCATCCCCATTGTTGTGGAAGAGCTGCATCCGTTCCGCGCGGTAAATGTCCGGATGGCAGTAGACGCGCGTATTCGCAGCGAGCCCGCCGCACACTGGATCGCTTCCCGCTTCCCAGTCGCAATAGTTGGATATGAAAAGATCCAACCTGCCATCGCAATCATAGTCGATCCAGGCGGCAGCAACCGACCATAGTTTGCGAACGGGCGGCTGGTTGAGTCCGGCCTTTTCTGTAACATCGGAGAAGGTCCCGTCGCCGTTGTTGCGATAGAGCTGATTGCCGTGGACGCCGGCGACAAACAAGTCTTCATGACCGTCGTTGTTGTAATCGCCGACAGCGACGCCCATTCCGTAACCTCGCGCGGCAAGGCCGGCCTTGACGGTGACGTCGCTGAATGTCCCATCACGATTGTTCTTGTAGAGACGATTCCAGAACTCCGGACCGGTCTTGGTGAGAGAGGGTAAAGCCGCGCCATTTACGCAAAAGATATCCGGCCAGCCGTCCCCATCAAAATCGATAACGCCCAATCCGCCAGGTAGCGTTTCCACCTGATACTTGCGCCCCTGGGCATCGTTACGGAGCACAAAATCCAGGCCGTTCGCCGGCGCTCCATTGACCATCCGGATTGGACCGCCGGCCGGTGCGGCCCAGTCATTTGGGAGCACCAGTACCGATGATGCAAGGATCGCAGACCGCTCCAAAAACCTTCGCCTACTGATGATCATCTAGTTTGCTTTGAGTATGCTGCTGAAAAGAATCAGCCAACCTGGTGGCCTGATCTGCCGCATGGTTGGCGTCCTGATCGCGGCCAAGCTTGCGCAGTTGTCCGGCAAGCACCGCATGCAGCGCACCCTTCTCGTCGGGATAACCGGCGTCCAACGCTGGTTTCAAGTGTTGAACTGCCTCCTCCGGGTGCCCTGTCTGCGCATAAGCCGTTCCCTGTTGCACGCGCGTCCAGGCATCGTCGGGTGCCAGCTCAGCCAATCGGTCGAGGAGCGAAAGAGCAGTTGGATAGTCGCGTTGGTTCATGGCAACACGGATCAACAATCGCAGTACTTGTTGACGGTGAGGATTCTGCTCGAGAGCCTGCTGCGCGCTGCGCCGTGCCTGGTCCATGTCTCCGAGGCTAAAGTATGCCTCTGCCAGTTTTTCTAATACTTCTGGATTGTTTGGCTTCAGGCGTAGCGCTTCGGTGTACTCCGCTGCGGCTTGCGAGGCATCGAGCCTGATGGATAGCAAAATATCGCCACGGATCTGATGAACAGACGCTTCTTTTCCTTGAGCTTTCAGAAGGTCTGCGGTGTGCACGGCCGCTAATTCGTAGCAGTTCGTCAGCCAGGAAGCAGCAGTCTCAGAGCCCGCCTTCAGTCCGCGTTCGAGGGCCGGGATTGCTTGTGAACAGTCACCTAACTCTCCGTATGCGAGCCCTCGCCAGAACCACTCCGTTGCATTGTCCGGCGCCGGAGTAGGCATTGCCGCCAGCTGTTCCCAACGTCCCTCTTGAAAGAGGCGCTCAACGGGCAGAGTGTTTCCCTCTACTTTTCTCGATGGGCAACTTGTTGTCCCCTGGCGTAGACATTGCCAAACAGCGCCCTTTACTCCCTGGTCCGGAACCAATCGTTGCGGCCACGCGGCAAGAAATTTTTGCAAGCCGGCAGGCGAGCGTTCACCCAGGTCCAGAAGCCTCTTCTCGGCCTGAGACCAATTCCCGCGGGCAGCCTCAAGCATGGCTTCGAGCTGTAAAGTTGACGAGGCTTCCGGCTGCCGTTGCTGCGCCGTTTTGAGGCTAACCGTAGCGTTCGCGTCCATACCAAGCTGGGCCTGCGCTACGCCCAATTCTCCCCAGATCCCATTGAGCTGAGGGTCCAATGCCGCCGCTTGCCGCAACAACGCTTCCTTCGCTGTCGCCCCGGTTTTGCCGTTTTCGGCTGTGCCCCTCAGCGCCGCCGCTCTCCCTCGGGGAGACCCGCGAAGTGAGAATGCTAATACCCGGAACCGTTCCAGGCTATAGTCGGTCCACCATAACAAAGCTCTCTCGGAGTCTGGCGATCGGGCAACCGCCGTCTGGAAAGTTTCGGCGGCGAGGGCAAATTCGTTTTGTTCCATCTCAGCGTCGCCCAGATAGCCTTCTGCCGGCTCATTCAGGGGATTTGCCTTGGCAGCTATCCGCAGCGGAGCTACGGCATCGGCCGGGTGGCCGCTTTCCAGCAGGGCTACACCAAGCAAGAAGTTCGCCGAAGGATTCTGAGGTGCAAGTTCAGTAGCTCGCCTTAGTAGCGGAATTGCGTGTACATAATCCGCCTGCTGGTTCAGGGCCGCGCCACTTTTCAAGAGATCTTCAAGCTCTCCCGGATTTGCTGGCTGGGCCGCACAACAGACGGCAAATAATGCGATCAGGCATTGAATTCCGGGGCAAGCCTGCATGGGCAAATCATAGCACCCGGCATACTGCAGCTCCGCAGTCGACTTATCGTTGCTACGTTATGGTGAGATGTGGTGGTGTGCATCGTGGATTTCGTTGAACTTCTTGAAATCCTCTTTCGCCTCGTCCGCGTACCCGAGCTTCTTGCATACCAGAGCAGCTCGATAGTAGGCGCTTGCGCGGCCAGGTTGGTCACCTGCCTGGTCACTTCGGATTGCTGCACGAAACTGGTCCAGTGCTCCTTTAAGATCTCCGGTCCTCTCCAGGAGAATACCCATCTGAAACAAGGATTGGATGTTGCGGGGATTGATGTCGATGGCCTGAGTTAGATAGGGCTTGGCTTCGGCATAGCGATTTTCATGGATCATCATCGTAGCCAGATCAAGCATCGGCCACTCGGTCTTATTTTCGCTTGTAGCCTCCCGATCGATCGCCTTGAGATACCAGCGCTCAGCTTCTGCTAGATCGTGCTTTCCTTCATAGCACAACCCCAAATTTTCATAGGCTCGAACAAAGCCGGGTGCAAGCGAAATGGCTTTATTGCTTTCCGCTATGGCCTCATCGAATCGATTGTCCGTATAGAGCAGCCGGCCCAGAAAATAGTGGGCCGAGGCGTTGAAAGGATCCAGCCGAATCGCAGTGCGGAGCGGTGGCTCGGCACGATCCATGTGGCCCGCCTGACTTTCTGCGAGGCTAATGAGCATCGCCCGGGAAGAAGTAATGCCGGCAATTTGATTCGCATCGTCGAGCAATTTCAACGCCTCCGGCGTGCGATTTTGACCAAGCCTGACCTGCGCCAGAAGAGTTATCCAATCTGCATCCCGGGGAGCGGTCATCATCTCGGCAACGATGATCTTCTCGGCACTGTCGAGTTCCCGGGCGTCGATGAGCCCTTTGGCTTCAGACATTTTGTCGGGTGTCGGAAGAGCGGACCAGACCGGAGGGGCAAAGGCAAGACTCCAGACAAGAACGGCCGCGAGTCTCAACTTCGCCTTTTCCCTCAGTAACAATGGAGACTTGTTTTTCAAGTTGAGGACTGCCTCAAACTCCAGAGCATACTACTGCACTATTCCATGATATGCGCTGGGGTAATTTATCGGCCCCGGTCTACACTGGGATCGAAGGAAAGGAATCCCCACGCCGCGGAATATGCCTCCTGGTATGACCCCAAACGACCGAAGGCTGATTTACCGCCGCATGGCGGGAAGCAAATCAACCGGTTCAGTCCAGTGCGGCGCAAGTGCGGCGTCACGCTGGCGGTATTCGCTTCCAAGGCTGCACTCTGCCGTGAGTTGCTGGTTGCTTTGGCTGATTCTACCTCTTTCGTCTGGCGCCCAGCAAAGTGCCGTCCCTGCCGCGCCACCCGCTGTTGAGGTACCCGGGAAGTTCGTGGATATCACGGCCGCTTCGGGGGTTCATTTTGCGCACCAGGCTCCGCATACGTCCAGAAAGTATCTGATCGAGACAATGGGGCCGGGTGTCGCTTTGTTTGATTGTGACGGCGATGGGCGTCTCGACATTTTCCTGGTCAATGGGGCTCCCTTTTCCGATCCAACCCTCAAGGGTACGATTCCGCAAAAGGCCGGCGCAGAGTATTGGAATCGCCTGTTTCACCAGACACCAGAGGGAAAGTTCGAAGACATCACAGAGAAGGCCGGTGTGCAGGGCGCCGGCTACGGCATGGGAGTTGCTGCGGGTGACTACGATAATGACGGCAAAGAGGATCTCTACGTAACTGGCTATGGCGGGAATCGCCTTTATCACAATGACGGCCATTGCATGTTCACCGACGTGACGAATCAGGCAGGAGTGGCGGGAAGCGGTTGGTCAACCAGCGCGGCGTGGGTTGATATCGACAACGATGGGCTGTTGGATCTTGTCGTGCTCCGCTATGTTACCTGGGATTGGGAGGACATCTGGTGTGGTTCCCGGGAGAATCGCGGATTTTGTCATCCGGATCAGTTCCAACCGATAACCATGTTGGTTTATCACAATGACGGTAACGGCCACTTTACCGAGGTTGCGAATAAGGTGGGTTTAGCCAAGCCGGCAAAAGCCCTGGGGATCGCCATAGCCGATTACGATCGCGATGGACATCCGGATATCTTTATCGCCAACGATTCCATGGCCGAGTTTCTTTTTCACAACAAAGGGAATGGCACCTTCGAGGAAGTCGGACTGGAATCGGGAGTGGCCGTCGATGGAGACGGCCACGTCTACGCGGGAATGGGAGTGGATTTCGCCGACTACGATAACGACGGTTTTCCTGATCTGATTGTGACGGATCTGGCCAACCAAAGATACGCTCTGTACAGAAACAATAGAGACGGAACCTTCGACTATGCGAGCTATCTGACTGGCATCGCCGGCATAACGCTATTGCATTCAGGCTGGGGGGTGCGCTTTCTGGACTACGACAACGACGGCTGGAAAGATCTGCTCATCGCACAGGGGCACGACCTGGATACCATTCAAAAGAGCTTCCCGCTGCTGCGTTATCGGGAGCCAATGCTGTTGGTGCGTAACACCGGCAAGTCGCTGATTGACATATCATCCAAGTCGGGCGATATCTTCCATGACGCATGGGCGGGGCGCGGCATGGCCATCGGTGACCTCGATAACGACGGGCGCATCGATGCAGTCGTGGCTACAAACGGAGGACCTGCCCATGTTCTTCGCAACGAAACAGCAACCACAAACCATTGGTTGACCTTGAAGCTGGTTGGCCACAAAAGCAATCGCGACGGGATCGGCGCGCTGGTCAAAGTTGTCACGGCTCAAGGTTCGCAGTGGGTCACGGTCACGACTGCCGGCAGTTATCTTTCCTCAAGTGATCTGCGGGCCCACTTTGGATTGGGCTCGAATCAGTCTGCGAAAAGCGTAGAAATCAAATGGCCCAGCGGTATTATTCAAGTGCTCACAAATGTGCCCGGAGATCGTATCGTTCGGGTAGATGAGACGGCGGATGGTGCGGTGAAGTAAGTGCCCTATCTTCTCGAGCTATTTCCCTGGCCGCGCGATTTCAAAGGCCGCCCTCAGCGATGTTCTGCCGCGCGCCTTATGGAGGGCTTGGTTGAGTGCCCTGATATCTATTAGTCGTCCACCCGAATCACACTCTTCGCTATCTTTCGTGTTGGTGACTATCATAGGGTCTACAGGTAGCCAAAAGATACCGGCCGCCGGAGCGGCTGGAGAGGACCTAAGTTGCCGCTCCCATGCTAAAATTAAGCTAGCCGCCCGCTATGCTTTCCTCACCGTTGACACCAAAACACTCGCATCAAGACCTCCTGCTGGTGAAGGACAACCTTGCCGCGTACTTTCGGGAGGAGATTATCAGTGGGCGGTTTGCTCCCGGAGAGAAGATCGTCGAGATCAAGTGGGCGAAGCTTCTCAAGATCTCGCAAACTTCCGTCCGGGAGGCATTGAATATCCTTTTGGCGGAAGGATTTGTCCAGAAGGGCTCCGGCCGCACCGCCCAGGTGACCCGGCTTGCTGATGAAGATATAACCCATAGCTATGAACTGCGGGCTGTCCTGGAGGGTTACGCTGCGCGCATCGTAGCCCAGAAGAAGGTCCATCTTGGGGAGCTTGAACAAACGCTCTCAGATATGCGCTCCGCAATCGAATGCCACAACCTCAAAGCATTCTACGAGCGCGACCTGCGATTTCACATGTTGCTTGCGGAAAAAACCGGCAACGCAATGCTGGTACAAGCCCTCAAGCGAATAATGCTGCCGCTATTCGCCTTCGTTGTCATGCGTGTGCAAGGAGCGCGGACTGAGGACGAGCAATGGGTCAGTAGCCTTGAGGCGCATAAGCGCATCATCGAGGCGCTCAAGACGCACGATCCCGTCTTCGCCGAACGCCTGGTTACCCAAACCGTCAGCGCATTCCTTGAAGAGACTCAAGATGTCGTGGAATCCGGCCGGTAAAATCACTCCGCCAGGAACAATCGACATCGCACTGGTTATGTGCAGTGAGTCCGTTCTGTAGCGGTAACCAGACGATACGACTCTGCGGCGGCTGATCGTATAAGGCGCGAACCGTTTCCTCGGCAGCCAGCCTTTGCAACTCCGAGCCGCTGATCTCGCTGTACCAGGCAACCAATTGTGACAAACCACATCTGGCGGGAGGCAAGCATCGGCATTGGCGGAGTATTACTCCACAAGTTTCGTTGAGCTGGGCATCGATAACGACGATCTGGCGGGCTAATGCCATGGCATGGGCAAGTCATTGTCTTCCCGGTTTCGGAAGCTGCGGCATGTTAAAATGAGTGATCATGGCCGTGTCTCCTCTTGAAACAAAGAATGCAAAAGCGGACCTCCTCCTGGTGAAGGACAATCTTGCCGCGTACTTCCGGCAGGAGATTATCAGGGGGAAGCTGGCGCCCGGCGAAAAGATCGTAGAGATTAAGTACGCTAAACAGCTCAAGCTCTCGCAAACTTCCGTCCGTGAAGCGATTAATATCCTCCTGGCCGAAGGGTTCGTCCAAAAAGGATCAGGCCGTTCGGCCCAGGTAACTCGGCTTTCGGATGCAGAGATAACCCACAGCTATGAGCTGCGCGCTGTATTAGAAGGCTACTGCGCTCGCATCGTGGCCCAGAAGAAAGTTGATCTGAGCGAACTGGAACAGACACTTTCCGACATGCGCTCAGCTGCGGATTGCCAGAATATAAATGCATTCTACGAGCGTGATTTGCAATTCCACCTCCTGCTTGCCGAAATGACGGGTAATGGAATGCTGGTGCAGACTCTCCGGCGGATCATCGTTCCTCTTTTCGCTTTCGTGGTTATACATACGGTACGGACTCAAAAGGGGCAGTGGATTCAAAGCATTGAGCGGCACAATCGGATCATCGAGGCGCTAAAAACGCACGATCCAGTTTTTGCGGAACGCCTCGTGATCCAGACTATTGACACCTTTCACGAGCACACCCGAGTTATGTTCTCCCCAAGCTCAGCGAATCCACCTTCTGCCGAGGATTCTAAACCGGAGAGTTCAGGCCGCTTCGAAGAAGTCACACCATCTAGCTTCAACAGCTCCCCAACTTATTGAGAGCACCAATTCGCGCTGCCTGACATGGCAAGGGGCCGCACCCATAATGGCGGCATATTCGTCATCGCGAGGAGACGCTGCTTTTTCCTCCGACCTCAACGACATAAAATCTTTGCGCCTGCGGAAGTCCCAGTAGCGAGCCCTATCATCCGGCATGCGAATCCGCTTATTTGTATCCTCCTTCAATCTTGTACCCGTAGGTGATCTTTCCGTGAGGAAACTGCTTCTTGATGACGCTAAATGTTGCGCGATTCTCTACTTGTACGCTGTAGCCAGCGGGAACATCGAGCTGATACGTGAGGGTATCCGGCGTTCTTGTCCAACGCATGGAAACAAATCCATCCGGAGTGGGAATGCGGCCCTCGCACATCTCAAGGGAAGATGGGGTAAAGCGCACATGGACCGCCTTGTGGACCGTGTCCAACTGGTAGAGGCCGAGGATATCGCGATAGAGCGCTACGACTATATGCGATCCGAAGGCGTGATCCATGCTGGCCTCATTACCCATATTCTCCCAGAATGTGCCGGTGAGCTCAGCCATATATAGAAAGTAGGATTTGGCTTCACTGGCAAGTTGATCCGTGAGACCAGCGCGAGATAGCAGCTCAAGACGCAGGATGTTGCCCATGAAGGCATTGGATGGAGAGATTTCCGGGAATGCTCCGGTAGTCCTGCGCCCCGGGCCGAACGCGGTGTGCAGCGTCTCCCAGAGCTTGGGATATTTTTCCGGAGACGCGGTGTCGAAATAGAAAGCATAGTACTGGCACGTCTCCGTCCGGTTGTGGGTGGGAACGAGTTTTGCTCCCTGACGCACCGCGTTATCGACAAAGAATTCACCATCGTACGATTGTGTGCGAATGACTTTTCGCAGCGCTTCCGCCTGCCCGGTGCATTGCGGCAGATTGTAGATACGCCCAACCGCGGCCAGCGCCGCAGCATAGAGCATGTTCGCCGGATAATTTACGTCCTGGACGTAATCATTTGATTTCGACCACTCGATGAAAACCCACCCCTTTAACTTCTCAAGCAAGCCATCGTCATTCTGGAAAGGCTTGAAGTAATCGAGAAGCTTGAGCACTCGCGGTCGTAGGGCCTCCACTAATTCACTGTCTCCGCTCCGCGCCAGATATTGCTCCAACTGGATCAGAAACCAAAGGGCCCAGGTTGGGGTGAACCCTCCGTCATAATGGTCTGCCGGATAACACGCGGGGAGCATCCCATCGGGGATATACGCGAAGCGGTCGGGCAGCAGGAAGTTTTCAAAGAAGCATTTTTCTACCTTGGTATGCCCGCTCAATAAAGGAGAAACCTGTGCCGTGAAAGAACTATCGCAAAGCCATCCGGCGCGCTCCCGGGAAGGCGTGTCCGTAAAGAAATCGACGGCATTCGGACGATAGGTTTCTCTGCCTGCGGCGAAAAGCTCGTTAAGCCCTTCGTCGCTAGAGTGAAAGTGAGCGGTCCAAACGTCGGGGGCGGTGTATTCGCGCAGATAAACCTGCTCGACCTCGCACTCTCCTTCCAGAACCATCAGCTTCAGGAAGCGAAGGGTGTACGGTTCAAAGGTTTCGAGTTTGTAGGACCCGGGCGCAAGGGTATAAGCAACAATGTTGACGCACATCAGACGCTTGAAGTCCACATCCCCGTCCGTCAGGGTTTCGTCGAAGGTGAAATAGAGCTTTGTGGGAGTATGGACGGTTACGCTTGCGCCAAAAAATCCGACCAGATTTGTGCCGAAATCGAGAATCTTGAACTCATTTACGCGCAACCGTAGGGCTTGATTGCAGACATATGGTTCATCGATACGATGGTTAAGGACGGTTTCAGTTTTTTGCAGCTCAAGATAAGGAATCACCGTCAATTCCTGCTCCGGGTATCCAAGAAGCGTGGGACTGATCTTGCCGCCAAAAGGTATAGAGCGATCTTGCGCGAGGCTCTTGGGGCCGGCGGCGCCCCATTGAAAAGATCCTTCAGAAGTTACCTGTTCGGCCTGGCGTCTCTCATATGCCGGATCCGGAACCCGGCGCGGAATCAGCTTTCGGGGCTCAGAAACGGCGCATGGAACGGGCCGGAAAGAAGCATCGAAGCGCTCGCGCCACCCGACAGAGGAAGGATCAACGCGATAGACCTCGGAAAACGCGCGCTGGAATGAATAGCGCTGCACCTTCTGCACGCGTTCTGAGAGAATCCGGGCCTCAAAGGAAACTCCGCTTCCACCAGTGGAAGCGAGCACAATCGAGTCCGTCGCGACCTCCGCCTGGAGAAAAGAAGGCTGATTCAAAATGTAGTAGCTGTTGATGTTGTAGCCCGCGACTTCGATGCAGACGCTATTCTTGCCCGTCGCCAGCAGCGGAGCGATCTCCCAAAGGTCGAGCCGGTAATGATCATGCGGGCCGCGAGCGGGCCCCGATGCGAAGAATTCTCCGTTGAGATAAATACGATAAAGAGTCGAACCGGCAACCCGCAGTTGAACGTGTTGTCCGGAGGGCGCGTCGAAAATGGCGCGAAATCCGACAAATAGGTTCATCTCTTTCTCGCGCCCGCTCGGCCAGATGGGCTTAGCCGAGCGAAAGGCGATTTCAGAAGTCCCAGACAACGTGGGCTCGACGCTCCCAGCGGCAGCGATAGGCAGGCTTGCCGGCAATGCAATCGACGCAACTGTTGCAGTGAGGGAACTGCTGAGAAAGGCCCTTCGGCTCAACGCCTTCTTTTGTTTTCTATCTTTCGACAATTCGAATGCTCCTTCTCAACCTGTCGAAAGGATACCTTCACAGGGTGTTTCCCGAACATGGGATAAGGAGCCAACGCATCGTACCGCGCGGCTGAAAGCTGCTTCTAATCTTTTGAGAGGAGGAGCCGCCACCGGATCGGAGTGATGCCATCGCAGTTAATGGGGTGTCATAGAGGGAAACTTCGATGAGAGCGAACTGTTGGCTTAAAAAGAAACGCGCCATAAGGAGTGAGGGAAGCAGTTTACGCTTCCCTCACTCCTTATGGCGGCATTGGTTAGAACAACAGTTTGAGCGCGAATTGAATGGTTCGTGGTTGATTGCCTTGATTGCCAATCGAGCCGAAGCCGGAATTAGCCACTCCGGGATTGTTCGTGCCGGTAAATATAGTCTCGAAGGATGTCCGGTTGAACGCGTTGAACCAATCGCTCCGGAACTGCACGTTTAGAGATTCCCAGACATGGAAGTTCTTTCTTGCACTTAAATCTTCGTTGTAATAGGCGAAACTGCGAAGGGTGAGGTTGCGGGGCACGTTGCCAAAGGTTCCGGGCGCTGGAGCGGTGAACGCATTGGGATTGATATAGAGATCCGTATGGGGGTTGAATTTACCGGTCCAGTGCGCTTTCTGGGACTGTCCCGGAACGAAGTCAGGACGAAGGATAGAACCGCCGATCGGTAGAGTGTTACTCACGGAGGTTTCGAACATAGGGTTACCGCTTTGGTAATGTTGGATCCCGGAGATGCCCCAGCCTCCCAGGAGCGATGCCAGTATTCCGTGATTCAGAAACTTTCGTTGATAGCCGAAAGGCAGCTCATAGTTATAGGAAACGACTAAAGTCAGCGGCGGCTGCGTAAGGGCATTGACGTATTCGCCTCCGAGGCTGTAGGTATCTTGCGGGCCGTCATTGAACTGGCCGATCTCATCTTCCGCATTGCTCATCTGCTTGGCATAGGTAAAGCTTGCCAACATCGAAAATCCATTGCTGAACTGGCGTTGGAGCCTGGCCTGGAGCGCGTTGTAGGTCGAGTGGCCGTCATTTTGCTTGACCACGGTAATGCCGGTGTATTGCGGGTATTTCTTTAATGCCTGAGCAACGGTGGCCGCACTTCCTAAAGCAGTTGAGAAGTTGGGAAAGGGCGCGGGAACGCCACTCGCTATTCCCGCCGGCGAAGTCAACAGGGACTTCAGAGTACTGGCGCCGTACTGGGCGACATAACCGATGGGAATCTGGTTAGGATTTGTCAGACGCGATCCGAGGTGCGCGCCCACGTTGCCGACATAGGCGACGTCGAGAACGAAACCGCCAAGCTGCCGCTGCACGTTCAGGGTGTAGTCATTGATAACACCAGGAAGTCCGGTCGACCTTGGTGTCCAGCTGGTTCCGGAGAAGTTATCAAAGGTGGGGCTGATGAAGGGCGGTGGGGTGAAGGCCGGGTAGCCGTTTTCCACCAGCATCGCCGGCGTAACTCCGTTGTTGACCGTGTTGGTCACAACATTTGCATTGAAACCATCCGCCAAAATTGCAAAACCGTTTCCATTGCTGGATCCGTCAATGCTGATGTAGAGGCCGTACCCGGCATGGATCACAGTCTTTTTGTCGAGTTGATAAGCAAAGCCAATTCGGGGCTGCGCCATCACGTACCGAGTATCAGCCAAGCGCGAGCAATTGCAGGTGTTTGGACCATTCCCCTGGTAAATGAGCGCTCCAGGGATACCGCCTGCACCAGGGTTGGGAAGGTTGGGATCGAAGCTGGAAGCGACATGCACCCCATTCACGTGATTGTCCACGGTCAAAGTCCAGGGGATGTCATAGCGGAATCCGAGGTTAAGGGTCAGGTTTGGAAGCAGCCTGTAGTTGTCCTGGATATATGTGGCCAGATACTTGAAGCGATTTTCAGCGCCGAAGGGGTTGTCGACTTGCTGGACGGTGTCAAAGGCGCCGGCCATCAGGCTGGCGAAACCATCTCCCGAGTCGCCAATGCCCGGAAGTGCGGTTTCAGTCGAGTTCATCGCGTCGACAATACCGTCCAGGGTTTTGATATTGCCTTCAATCTTGTCGTATTCCGCGCCTACCTTCATTTGGTTCTTCCCCTTCGTCCAGGAGACGAAACCACTTCCGATATAGGTGTTCTCCGTGTTGGTGCTGCCGCCGCCGCCGCCGGTGCTGGCGTAGGGGCATAGATTGAGGTTGCAATAAAACTGCGGGGTAATTGGAAGCGCGTTCCCTATGCCGAAGGTGTTCACGACGTTGCTGTAGGGTGCGGTACCGTTTTGCGTGTCGTAGTTGTATCCAGCTCCCAGGTGCATCAGCAGCGATGCCGAAAAGGTGTGATCGTAACCCAAGCGTGCAAGTGCGAGATTATTGTTCCCCACACTGGCGCCATAGGTAGATATGGGCGCTAGAAAGATGTTGGTTTCATTTGTGGTGTTGATTGGCCCTAGCGAGAAGAATCCATGAAAAAGATTACTCTCGTTCAGGTTGTAGTCGATCCTGCCGCCCCAACGATCCTCGGTTATGTTATTTACACCGGTTTGACGAAAGTTATTAATCAAATTGTCGTTGATCGGCTTGGGAAGATATTTGACATATTCGGCTCCCGTAGCCGAGATCTGGCTGGGAGACATGGTGTTCGGGACTCCGTTGTAGTTATACTGCTGCCGCGCGCAGTTACCTAAGGCATCGCAGACGGTCGATCTTGGATCGTAGATATTTCTACCCAGGGCGGAGAAGTCGCCGGTTCGCTCAGCCATGGTGGGAATGGTAGTTAAGCTGTTGGTGACTCCGCCCGCCAGGCGGAATCCGCTGTAAAAGGCAAAGAAGAACAGCTTGTCTTTCCCGTTGAAGAGGTGCGGGATGATGACCGGTCCACCGACGTTTACGCCAAACTCGTTCTGATGCGTGACCGGTGTGCTGCTGGCGAAATACCCCGCGGCGTCCAGAGAGGTGTTTCTAAGGTATTCGTAGGCTTGCCCGTGAAAGGCGTTGGTTCCGTTGCGCGTGGTGTAGGTCAGGTTGCCGCCGGGAGTGCGGCTGAATTCGGCAGAGAAGTTGTTTTGCACCAGTGAGAATTCCTGCAACGCCTCAACGGGAACTGGCTGGATACGATAATCGCCGCTCTGATTGGCAGAGATGAACGGAATGCCGTCGTACATGACGGCGCCCCCCCAGGCCTGACCACCACTAATCGTGGTCGAGAACTCCTGCCCCTGTGCCCCGGTAGATCCGTATCCTATGGCAGCGGTATCGGCGACGCCGGGCATCAGGTCGGCGACACTGGTCACGCTGCGCGCCGCACCGGTCATGGCGATAGGCAGATCGTCGAACGTCTTCTGGTCGATGGTTGTCGCGGCTTGAGAGGTAGTTGTTTCCAGTTGGCTGGTCAACCCCTTGACCTGAACCGTGGCGGTCGCAGTTCCGACTGGGAGCGCCTCGTTCACCTGGACCGTCTTGTTGAGGCCCACGTTTACATTTTGCTGCTCTACTCGTTCAAATCCAGATGCGGTAACCGTCAATGTGTAGGTTCCTACCGGAACCAGGGGGAAGACGAACTCGCCTGAGGACGAGCTTTTCGTATTAAGCGTGGCGCTTGTGTCAACGCTTGTGAGGGTAACGTCGGCCTTGGGAATGACCGCACCAGAGGGATCGTGGACTGTGCCAACTACAGAGCCTCCGCCCGATTGCCCGACCAGGAAGGATCCATTGAGACATGTGAACGCAAAGACTCCGAGAATGAGTATCCGAAACCACTTCATTGCAATCTCCTCCAAAAAATTCGACCTTTGGTTCTACTTGCCGACCTTCGGTTCCGCTTATTCGGAGGGTGCTATCCGTGGGAACTTTTATCGGTCAGTTCGGAGCTGCTCCTACAACCAACAACCATCGATTCCCCGGGGCAACGCCCAACCTCTGCATGCGGTACCGGCAGTCGTAAAGGTTGAGCTTCTAAGCGCTTGATTCTCTTAGCGGTCATGACGCTAGTCGATGCCACACGCACTTGTCAACGTCCAATTTCGAATTTGCTGTCAATTTCTGTGGAATAGGCCCTTAAACGGCAAGATTGTTGAGTTTTCCATAAAGCGTGAGACTCCCCCCAGCACGAGGCTCCTTGGTCACAGGCGGGAGGCAAGAAGGCGCTCAACCAGCTATATTTTCGCTTAAGCGCTTAACAATAGTAGTCCTTTCGGCTCGAGCCCACAGCGAACGGGGTTTCGAAAATGAACGCGCCGTACTACCCAAACCTGGGGAAACTTGAGGCCAGAGACGTTTCCATCCCAAAGCTGCTTGAGGGAGAAGTGCTGCTTCGTGTTTCCAACTGTGGCATATGTGGCTCGGAGTTGGAGACGCTTCGAGATGTTGGCAAACGAAGGACCCGAGCACTGATCACGGGCAGTCGGCAGCTCCGAAACCAAATTTCTTTCCCTCGAGCTCGTAGCACAGGAGGAATGGTTGGGTGAGGGAAATAAGATCAAAGCAATTCTGCAATTCTAAGGAGCGTCAGTTCCAACTCCAATGTGCTACATAAGGATGGAGTCTAGAATGTCGGAAAGGACGGATTCAAAATGCCGCAAGTGACCGTGTACAAACCAAATGGTGAGACCCTCTTATCAACGAATGCAAAAAAGTTTGAGCAGACCAAGGGGTCTTTGATACTTCATCTCGAAGGTAAAGACGCTGAGACTCACGGTAACACCTGGATTACAACTTTGCCCTTCGTGATCCAATGTGGCTATGCCTTCGATGAAACACGTTGCAGGTGATGTAGTGCCATGAATTTCCATTAAACTTGGACGGCGATCGATCCCCTTGTGGGCATCATTGGGCTAGACTTGCGCCGAACACCAACCGGTTCTTTCACAAACATCTTGTGAAGCAATTGCTGAACCGGCTGTGGAACCAGTCCGTAGAACTGGAACTGCGGAGCCGCCTGAGTGCTCCCGAACCAGCCGATAGATTCGGCTTGCCCAATTTCCACTTCTCGTCACGTCATTTCCACAGCAGAAAATTACGGGAGCCACTAGCATTTCCGTTGCTGCGGAGTACTATTGCTTTCAACGGAAGAGTGATCTTCCAGAAGGAGAGAGCGGACTAACCGTCATCTTAGAGAATCGGCAACGAAACTCGCGCCAGGCAACTGGAAACGGATGGCAGTGAAAAGCTTTTGTGGCGAGTGTGATCGTGGAAGAGCGAGGGAAACGCGGGCTTCAGCTCGTGGGTGCTGAGTGATTCCGGGATAACAAACGTTGTGATCTGGAAGCCGACCCGGATCTCCGAAAATCGGAACTGAGAGGGCGAGGTCTCGTGAGAGAAATCGCCCTTTCGCTTTTGTGGCTGTCCTTGGGTTCAATGAATCGCCGCGACATGGTGTACTTAGTTGCTGTCGTCAGGATCGCACCATGACATGGCGGATGTAAGCCAGGTTTTTGCGCATGTCCGCCTCCAAATCCTTCGACGGTGCATCCGTCTCCAGGTTGGCGTACCCTGAGAACTCAATATCCCGAATCGCTCGCATGATGGGCCCAAACTGAATGCTTCCGTCCCCAAGGTAGTGCGGGTTGTCCTTAAGATGGAACTGGCAAATCCGCTCTTTCCCAAGCCAGCGGATCTCTTTCACCGGATCGAATCCGGCCACCGTCGAGTTGCCCACGTCGTAATAGACCTTCACGCTCGTGGAGCGCGACCTCTCCATGATGCGTACGTTATCCTCTGCGGAGATAGTATTCTCAAGGCCCAGGATCACACCCGCCTTGGTGGCTTCCGGCGCCAGGTCGCGTAGTGCATCACCCACGTAATCCATTTCCTCCCTGGTCTGTAGTGCCCAGCGGGAGAAGAACGGCAGGAGCAGTACCCTCGTTCGCAACGCCTTGGTCAGCCGAATGGAGTCGACCACCCACTTCCGGGCCAGCGGATCGCTCTTGAGACCATTGTCGTGCAGCTTATCGACGCAGGTTCCATCAATCGGAATCTTATGTTCCTGGGAAAGGCTAAGGTAGCGGGCAATCACCTCCGGATTGTCAGCCGGCATTTTGTCATCTACGAGCTTTCGTCCAAACGATATTTGAACCCCGTCAAATCCAAGTTTCGCGGCCAGCGGCACAGCCTCCGGATTTGCGCCCAGGTTCAGGTTCCAGTCGGTCACACCAATCCGCAGCGCCTCCCTCCGGGCGGCGGCCGACCGCGAGCACACGCCGGCCGCTACAGCGGAACCAAGAAATTTACGGCGGGTAATCATGAGCACCAGAGAAGATCGTTCATTCAGACCGTCACGCGTCCGGAACTTTCGATCCCGGAGCACACGCGGACAAATATAAAGCGCGGGAACGAACAATGTCACCAGAAGCTGCAAACGACGGCCATGGCTTCCGTCGTGCCGCATCGGTGCAGACTGAACGAGGGCTGGAAGTTCTTGACGCTTTTATTGTGGCCCGACGTTTAGTCGAGCGAAAGTCCTAACAAAGATCTGGCCTATTAGCCACTGAAGCATATCTTTACATTTTCCAAAGGGTGGAGGCTTCAGTGTAATGCGTGAGAACTCAAAAGAAACCGCAGATCTCTCCGCAGCATGTCCCACGGCGGGCGGGACAGGTCCACTAGGCTACCCAGGTCCCAATGAACAAACGAAGAGTGTGGTGCCGCACCTCCGGCGCCCGGCCGCTTGCCCTATGGACCCAGCCCTTCCGGGCTGGACTGATTTTTGGTGCCGGCCCACTGGGCCTGGATTGTCGTGGGCCCGCAGGGACCCGTTGTTTCA